>NZ_FNRX01000002.1 GCF_900105195.1 Rhodococcus pyridinivorans
TTCTCGCGACGATATCCTCGTGCGGGATGTTCACGGCACCGGGGAGGCTCACCCCGCTCCGGGAATCGGGCACCCGCGTGTCCACCAGCGCAGCGCCCCGGTCGAGCAGTTCGATCACCTCGAGTTCACCGACGGTCGCCACGCCCGCCACCACCTGCATCGGCTGCACCTCGCCCCAGGTCGTCTCCACCACCGTGCGGTCGGCTTCACCCTCCAGCGGGCGGGGAACGTTCTGGGGATCGCCGTCGCGCGTACGATCGGCACGCCTGATCTGCTGCTCGTTCGTCACGAGCCGGACTCTACGGGAGAGCAGTCGCGCTTCGCGGGATTGCCGGAATCCCACTCCCGCTGGGCGAGCATCGCCGTACCCATCCATCGTCGCAGGTAGCGGCGCAGATCGTCGTCGGAGCGTGGCGGGGTTCCCGGCGAGACGAAGAACGACTGCATCGTGCGCAGCACGTACTCGACCAGCTCCGCGAGGGAGTCGTCGTCGTAGCCGTGTTCCTCCCAGTCGACGTCGAACCGCTTGATCATCGCCATGCCGAACATCCACGCCTCCTCCGAGGCGATCGCTTCGGGATGCGGGTTCGAATAGGTGCTCGACAGCAGGATGCCGAGATGCGGGGTGCGACGCACCTCCGCGAGCGTGTAGACCACACCTTCGGTCATGGCCTCGACCGGATCGTCGAGTCCCGCGACCTGCCGGGTGAGTCGTTCCAGGAATCCTTCGACCGAGGCGATGGCGGCCGCACGCATGAGGGCGTCCGCGCTGGGGAAGTAGCGGTAGACCGTCTGGCGGATCACCCCGAGGGACTGGGCCACATCGGCGATGTTGATCTCCGCGCCGGTCCGGTCGATCAGGTCGACGGCGGCGGCAACGATCCGCTGCGACGCCTCTTCGTCGTCGGCGGGAGGACTCCCACCCCACCCACGTCTACGTGCCACTTCGCGCTTCCTCGAGCCGTCGCCTGGAGAAGGCCCGACGGTAACACAGCCGACCTCGGTGGATGTGGTGCGAAACGGGCTCCCGCGAGCGAGTGGGACACCTATCATACACATGACGCATTTCGTGTATGTTCACTCCGATCGGGGCCTCCCGGCTCGTTAGAGGTCCTCCCGACCGTGTCCCGAAACAGGTCCACAGCCAGCCCGGCGTCGAAGAGACGAGGTACCGCCCCATGACGAACCTGCAGGTCCGCAAGATGCGTTTCGCATTCGCGGATTACGACGTGCCGTTCCTGTGGAACGAGGAGAACCCGGCCTTCTCGAGCATGGCCAACGCCGTCTCGTTCCTCGCGATCGGCTTCGAGAAGATGATCGTCAACATGATCCGCGAGATCACCCCGCGCATCACCGATCCCGAGGTCCTCGAAGAGGCCAACGCCTTCATGTACCAGGAGGGGCAGCACTCCACCGCCCACCGGCAGCACGTGAAGGGACTGATCAAGAGCTATCCGGAGTTGCAGGAGACGCTCGACGACGTCATCGGCGCCTTCGACAAGCTCACCGCCGAGACTTCCCCCGAATACCGCCTCGCGTACACCGCCGATCTCGAGGCGACCTTCACTCCCGTCTTCAAGCTCATGCTCGACAACGACGCGGCGCTCTTCCGCCCCGGCGACGACCGGGTCGCCTCGTTGTTCATCTGGCATTTCGTCGAGGAGGTCGAACACCGCAGTTCGGCGCTCATCATCTTCGACGCGGTGGTCGGCAGCGATCTGTACCGCATGCGGCAGGCCCCCTCGGTGTTCAAGCACGTGCTCGACGTCATCGCCATCGCGTGCGAGGGCTTCAACAAGCATGTGCCGCTGGAGGAACGGAAGATCGACACGATGTCGATGTTCGCGTCGCACCGCCGTAAGCAGAACCTGCGGCGCCGGTTGCCGTTCCTCCAGTACCAGGATCACGGCCCGATGCCGCGCGCCTTCGACGTCCTGCCGCTCGGCGAACAGCTCGTCGCGCTGGTGGGCATCATCCGCAGCCAGATGCCCAAGCACAATCCCGACCACGAGAAGCTGCCGGCCCTCGCCGACGTGTGGTTCCGTCGATTCGACGAAGGCTACGACGTCTCGCACTGGTACACGGCGGAAACCGTGGGCGGGAGGAACAACTGATGTCGGACCTGTGCTCGCCCACCTTCGAGGACCTCTCGACCCGCCTCGGATTCTCGTGCGACGAAGCCGGGGGGATCTTCGAACTGCGCAGTCCGTTCGCGCTGGAGAACTGGACGCTGCCCGTCCTCGAGCTGACCATCGTGCTCGGGGCGGTGCTGATGCTCGTGTACGCGATCGTCCGGTTGCGGCGCACCGGTGACGCCACGAACCTCGTCGTCTGGCTCGGCACCCTCGCGTTCCTGTTCATCATCGAACCGCTGCTGTACTTCCCCGACGCCTTCGGCGTGGAGGACTACCTCGACACGATGTTCGCGCACAACGTGTTCACCGTCGAGTTCATGTGGGGACGCCTGCCGCTGTACATCATCGCGATCTACCCGATGATGGCGACGATCGCGTTCGACATCGTTCGGATGCTCGGGGTGTTCCGGCAGTACGGCACCGTCGTCGGCGCCGTCTGCGTGGGCTTCGTCCACCACGCCTTCTACGAGATCTTCGATCACCTCGGACCGCAGCTGCGGTGGTGGGAGTGGTCGCTCGACAACCCGATCAACCAGCCCTTCTTCGACTCCGTTCCGCTCCCGAGCGTCGTGGTCTTCGCTGCCCTGTGGCCGATGTCGCTCGCATTCTGCGCGCAGTTCTTCGTCGGCCGGCACATCGACGCCGGTCGCACCTTCGGCGGGCTCGAACTGACCTGGCGCACGATCACCGTCGGACTACTCGCGTCCGTGGGTGTGGTGATCCTCCCTGCGCCGGCGACCGTCATCGGCATGGGCAGCACCACGGTGCGCGCGACGATCTACGCCGCCGAACTCGCGATCCTGTCGCTCGTCGCGCTCTATGTGCTCTCACGCCAATGGGTGCGCTTGCGCAACAACGGCTCCGAGCGTCCCTATTCCAACGACCTCGTCCGCTGGTACGCCCTCGTCTATCTCGTCGTGATGGCCGTGCTGTGGATCGGTGCGCTGCCCGACTACTTCGCCGCGGTCGATGGGGTCACCGAGAACGGCGACCCCATCGGCAACCTGTGGTACACCCTGGCGTGCTTCGTCGTCGCGATCGCATGTGTGGCTGCGACCTTCACCGTTCCGCGCCCTCAGCCGGCAGGTACCGACGACATCCCTTCGAGGACGCTCGCCGGGGCGTAGTTCGCCCAGCCGGTGCCCGGCCAGTTGAACCACCCCGACGACGCGAGGACGCCGCCGTCGGGGTGGAGGGTCGTCCCGGTGACGAACGACGACAACCCGGATGCGAGGAACACCACGCAGTTCGAGACATCGTGGACGTGCCCCACACGTCCCATCGGAATCGCGATCCCGGCACTGGTGGCGTCGGCCAGAGCATGCTCCCCGACTGCGAGTTTCTCCAGTCCGGGAGTGGGCACGAAATCGGGAGCGACGTTGTTCACCCGGATCCCGTACGGTGCCACCTCCACGGAGAGAGTCCGGGCGAACTGCTCGACGGCCGCCTTCGCCGCGGAGTAGACCGCATAGCCGGGTGCGGCCCGGTGCGCCTCGATCGTCGTGATGTTCACGATGCTCCCGCCGCGTCCGCCCTCCCGCATCCGGGGAACTGCGAGCGAGCACGCCTGCAGCACGTGGGACAGGTTGGTACGCACGAGGGCATCCCAGCCCTTCGGCGAGGTGTCGACGAAGGGCGACCGGAAGGTGCCGCCGACGATGTTCACCAGGATGTCGACGCGTCCCCACCGTTCGTCCACCGCATCGAACAGGCCGGCCAGGACGGCAGGATCGCGGACGTCGCCGCAGTGCACGAGACACTCGGTTCCCGCGGCGACGAGATCGGAGCGGAGCGCTTCGGCGGCATCCGCGTCGATATCCAGAACGGCCGGGCGCACGCCGTTGGCCGCGAGGTCCCGGACGATCGACTCCCCGAGCCCACCCGCGCCACCCGTGATCACCGCAACCGCCCCGGCGAGCCCTGCGCGTTCCTCGAACCACCCCATTGCGGGCTCCTTCACGACAGATAGGTCGAGCCGAACGACTCGAGGAAATCGACTGTGGCCGACAGGCCCTCGATACGGCACGAGACGGACACCCAGTCGACCCCGGCCTTCTCCAGCTCGGCGAACACCTCGCGGTGCCGGTCGGGTCCTGCGGTCGACGACATGAGTTCGGTGCCGTAGGAATACACGACGTCGATCCGGTCCGTGCGGCCCGCAGCGAGTGCGCCGGATCGGACGTCGGCGATCTGCTCCCCCAGTTCTTCGAGGGGGCCGAGCGTGCGGGTACGAGCGGTGGCACTGAGTTGCCCGCCTCCCGACATCGGCATCCATCCCTGCGCACGCTGTGCGACCCGCCGCCGCGTGAGCTTCGAATTCCCGCCGATCCAGATGGGTATCGGATCCTGCACCGGCCGAGGCCGGGCGATGATGTCGCGGGCACTGAAGTGGCGGCCCCGGTAATCGAAGGGCTCACCGCGCCAATGGAGCGGAAGCACGTCGAGCGCTTCGTCGAAGAGGGCGTTGCGTTCGTCGAAATCGACGCCGAGCGCGTGGAACTCACTCTTCTGGTAACCCACTCCGAGACCGAGCGTGAAGCGCCCACCCGAGAGCTTGTCCAGGCTGGCCGCAGCCTTGGCGAGGAGCATCGGATTCCGGTAGGGCGCGACCGCCAGGTAGGTCAGCAGACGCAGCCGCTCGGTCGCCCCGGCGACATATCCGAGTGCGACGAACGGGTCGAGGGTCTGGTGCCCTCCGGCCGAGAGCCATCGGGCACCGGGCGCAGGACGCTCGCTGAACGCGAACGCGTCGAATCCCGCTTTCTCGGCGGCGACGGCCACATCCCGGACGGGCCCGGGATCGAGCACGTCACCCTCGGGCCCGTTGATCTCCGGGTAGTGGAAGATGAACCGCAACGTCATTCGAAGAACCTCTCGCGACAATAAGACTTTCCGAAAAGATAGTCTTATTCTCGAGATGTGCAACGCCGATCTTCGAGGATCAGCGCGCGTCGGCTCCGTCGAGCAACCAGCGGCCGTCGATCCGCTTCAGGGTGATGAGAAAGCGGGTGGCGTCGGTACGCCCTTCCGGTACCACGACGTTCTTCACGTCCTGGTCGAGGAAGACCAGCACCGTGGCGACCTCGCCGTCGAAACTCTCGAGCCCGGCATGATCCGCTCGCGCCGTCGACGTACCCTCACCGTTTTCGACGAGTCCGCGCAGGTCGCCGGCCACACTGTCGTATCTGGCGGCGAACTCCTCGGTGGAGTTCGCGGTCACCGCGGCGAGATTGTCGTCGAAGGAACGATAGTCGTATGTCCCGAGGACGACGGCGTATTCACGCGCCTCGGCGACGGCCTCCTCCCGCAGCGCGGCGTCCTGCTCGGCCTGCCACCACCGGAAGCCGAAGAACGCGGTGGCGGCGAGCAGTATCGCGATCACCGCGAGGGTGATCCACCCGGCCGCGCCCCCACGAGCCGGCGCATCCCGGGGGACCTCCGGTGGAGAGCCTGCCGAACCGGCGTCGGTCTCCTCGGCATCCTTCTCGGTCGGCACATCGGTGGGTGTCATCCGCCCAGTCCTTCCAACAGCTTCTGCCAGTAGTTCAACGCTTCCACTCCGGTCGGGATGAGCAGGGGATCGTCGGCCATGTCCGGACCGGTGACCTTGCCCGGAGTGGTGTAGTTCGTCAGTCCCGTCGCGTCCGGTCTCGGCGCCGTGTACGCGCCGCGCTGACCGACGTCCTCACCGGGTGGGCAGTAGAGCGACAGATTCGCCTCGCGAGGACTCTCGTCGCCGATCATGCGGCGCTGTGTGTCGTAGTAGCAGACCGGCCCCTGCGTGGCGACGAGTGCGAAGTTGCCGCGATCCCCTTCGACGACGCTGGTCAGGTCCTTCATCGCCGCGGGCAGCGCGTCGAGTCCGGCACTCAGCGACGGGGCGCGAGGCCCGATCACCTCCCCGACCGTGACGAGATTCGTCAGCAGGACGCCGAAGTCGTCGCGCGTCGCGGCGAACAGTTCCTCGGTCCGCGCGAGCGCCTCGGGTGACCGGTCCACCAGGTAGACGAGCGAATCCCTGCTGCCCACCAGCTGGTCGGAGACGTCTCTCACCGCCCGCATCGATCCCGGGAAGGTGCCCGCGTTGTCGGACATCGCATCGACGAGACCGAGACCCTCGTCGAGCAGGGACGCGATGGCCGGGGCACGATCGGCCACCATGCGCGAGAGCGCGTCGGCATTCTCGAGCAGTGCCTGCAGCTCCGGTCCGGTGCCGTCCAGCGCCGTTCCCCACGTCTCGCCGAGAGTCACGATCGACTCCGCGTCCAGGCTCTCCACGAGCGCCGTCATGTCGACGAGCAACTGATCGAGGCGCAACCCCTGGTCCTCGGCCGGGACGAGCAGCGCGTCGCCGTCGCCGAGGAACGGCCCCTGGTCGGTGTCGGGTTCGATGTCGACGCTCAGGATGCCGATCGCCGTCGCGGTGACGACCCGCCCGGTGCTCCCCGCAGGGATCTGCACCCCCGGATCGATGGAGAGGACGGCGTCGGATCCCCGCCCGCCAGGGGCGACCGACAGTGAAGCGACCTCTCCCACCTGGACACCGCGGTAGGTCACCGAGGTGCCGGATCCGATACCCCGTGCATCCTCGAGGTGAGCGTGCAGGTGGGTCGCGCCGCCGAGGCTCTGCGGCCCGAGCACGTACCGGACACCGACCACGGTGGTGACGATGCCGAGGGCGACGAAGACGATCACCTGGACGAGCACGGCGCGCTTCATCGCACACCTCCGAGAAGGAGTTCGGCGAGGCCGGCCGCGACGTCGGCCTGCGGCAACTCGACCGGAGGGCCGCCGTCGAGCGGCATCCCGCCGGTGAGGAGCAGATCGATGGCTCCGGGGATGTCGAGCGCACCGTCGAACAGCAGATAGTCGCCGCGCACCGACCTGTTGAAGCCGTCCACGAACTTGTTCACGTTCACCAGAGCCGCTTCCACGGTGTTGTTGAAATCCCTGATGCCGGCGGTGATCTGCGCGAGATCGTCGATGCTGCCACCGATGGCCGACTGCTGTTCGGCCATCACGGTGTCGACCGACTCGACCACTGTGGCCGTGCTCGCGACCAGTGTTGCGAGATCCTGCTGCTGCGCCGCGAGCAGTTCCACCATCCGGGCACTGTCGACGATGCTGCGGTCGAGCACCTCCTGCTGCTGTGCCAGCCTCTCGGTGACGGAATCGGCTGCGGCGAGCGTCCGTTCGAAGCTTTCGCTGTTCTCGTCGGCCAACGCCATGGTGGTGTCCAAGCGGACGAGCATGTCGCGGATCTTCTCGCCGCGCCCTCCGAAGGCTTCGTCGAGTTCGGTGGTGATGGTGCGCATCTGGTCGAGCCCACTGCCGTTGACGATCTGCCCGAGCATCGCGAAGGTGGTCTCGACGTCGGGGCCGACTTCCGTCCGCTCGATACTGTCGCCATCCGTCAACAGTCCCGGCGAGGGATCCTCGGGCAGGTCGATCCGGACGAACGGACTGCCGAGCGCCGACGGCAACCGGACCGATGCGCCGACGTTCTCGGGGAACTGCACGGCGGCCGACATGCTCAGCCGGACATAGGCGCGACCGCCGTCGGTGCTCAGCGAACGCACCCGGCCGACGACGGCCTGGCCCGCCCGCACCTCGGCGCCGGGATCGATCCGGTCGGCACTGTCGAAGACCGCCGTCACCTCGTAGGTGTCGCCGGGGCCACTGCGGCCGAGCGGTAGTTCCTGCAGGCTCAGGCCGCACCCACTCGTCAGTGCCGCGAGGCAGCTCAGGAGAGTGGCCGCACGCAGACGGGCGGGCGCAGTCACCGCGTCCCTCCCTGATTCAGCGCCCGGTCGAGCGATTCCGGGACGAGATCCTGCAACGGGTCGGCCAGGTCGAAGGGCACCGTGATCGGATTGGTGAATCCCGCTCCCGTACACAGCGGCAGCGGCTCGCGTTCGCACAGTTCTCGCGCCCGGGGGAACTGGCCGATCTGTGTCGACACGCTCAGACGGATCCGGGCACGTCCGTTCTCGCCGATCGCGTTGTCGATGTTCTGTGCGGTGAGCGGCAGAACATCGAAGATCTCGGCGAAGCCCACCTCGTGCGCGGCGAAGGTGTCGGTCAGCGTGCGGGCGTTCGCCATGATCCGGTCGATGTCGCCTCCGCGGTCGGCGAGCAGAACGTCGAGCCGGTCGAGGATCGCCGCGAGCTGATCGACCGGCCCGGCGACGTCGAGATTCTGCCGCTGCAGTTCTTCCCCGAGTTCCCCCATTCCCCGGACGAGTTCGGACAGGTCGCCTTCGCGGGACTCGATCGCTGCCAGGGCGACGGCGAGATCGTCGACGACCTGCCCGATGTCCTCGGACTTCACGCCCACCACCGCGGTGGCCTGGCTCAGCGCTGTGATGGCACGATTCATCTCCTCGCCCATCCCGTCGGTCGCGTCGGCGGCGACCTCCAGCGTGCGGCCGATCTCCCCGCCCTCCGGACCGAGTGCGGTGGCCAGCACATCGACGTTCTCGAGCAGCTCGTCCCAGTTGATCGGGGCGTGACTACGTTCGACGGGGATGACGTGACCGTCCTCGAAGGTCGGTCCCTCCCGGTAGGCCGGCCCGAGCTCGACGAAACGGTCGCTGATGACGGACGGATTCATCACGAAGGCCGACACTTCCGCCGGCAGGACGATGTCGCGAGGAATGCTCATGCGTACCTCGACGACGCGACCGGCGGATTTCACCTCCTCGACCGTGCCCACCGGCATACCGAGCACCGCGACGCTGCTGCCGGGATAGATGCCGTTGACCGACGCGAACTGCGCCACGATCGTGCGAGTGCGGTCCGGGCCCACCACGTACCAGAGCCCCGCCGCGCAGAGCGCGAGCACGACGACGATCACGAATCCACGGATGGTCCAGGTCTTCGCGGTGGTACTCAATTGCACCCCTCCATCACTCCGACGGAGCACAGGAAGTTGTCGGGAAGCGGGCCGGCCGGTGCGTGCACATCGACCCAGTTGCCGTTACCGGATGCGTCGGCCGCTGCCCGCAGGGCCGCCGGGAACTTCGCGAGCACCTGGTCGATGTTGGCGGCATTGTCCTCGAGCGTTCCCGTCACCGATTCGAGATTCACGAGCAGGGCGTCGATGTCGGCCGAGTTGTCGGCGAGGAAACTCTCCGCCGTGGTGAGCAACTGCCGCAGGTCGTCGACGAGCAGTACGAGCGCTTCCTTCCGGGCCGCGAGGATCGACACGACCGCCGTACTGTTGCCCGCCAGCCGGGCGACATCCTCGCTCTGCTCACCGACGATCGAACTCAGCGACTTCGCCGACCGGAGCAGCGAGGTGATCCGCTCGTCGTTGCGGACAATCATCCGGGAGGTGGCCTCGACACCGGCGAGGGTGTCGGAGACCTGCTCGGAATTCGTCGGCATCGTCTCGGTAAGGGTCTTCATCATGGCCTCGAGCGCGTCGACGTCGAGGCCCTCCGCGATCCGCTGGGCGTCGGTCGTCAGCTCGTCGAGACTGTACGGAACCGTGGTGCGGGACAGGGGAATGCGATCGCCTGTGAGTTCACCCGCGCCTGCCGGGGTGACGGACAGATACCGCTTGCCGAGGATCGTCCTGAGCTTGACTTCCGCGGCGGTGCGGTCGCCGAGATCCTGCCCCCGGTCGACCCGGAACTTCACGAGAACGCGGTCGCCGGCCAGTTCCATGGTCTCGACGCGTCCGGCCGGAACACCGGCGACATAGACCGGATCGTTCGGCGCCAATCCGGCGGCGTTCGCGAATTCTGCTGTGTACGAGCCGGTACGGATCAGATAACTCACTCGCGGAAGGGAGACCGCGACGAGCATGATCACCGCGACGAGCACCATGCCGACGATGCCGAGCGCGATCGGATCGGCATTGCGGTCGTGGCGTCCCGAGAAGATCGCCGCGACCGCATCCTTCGATTTCCGCACGATGTTCACTTGCACACCTCCGTGTACGCCGAACCGAAGAGATTCGCCTCGAAACCATCGGCCATGACGGTGAAGTTGCACATGTAGAGGTTGAGCCAGCCACCGTAATCGCCGACCCGGTTGATGCTGTCGGCCAACTGCGGCAGATTCGCCATCGCCCGGTCGAAGTGGTCGGTCTGCGGGATCCACGCATCGGTCATCGTGCGCAGGTCGGACACCGCGGTTCCGAGCGGCGCGGCACCCCCGGACATGAGCGCGGCGGTCGCACGGACCGACGAAGCACCCCGGTCGACCAGTGTCGCCAGCCTGGCGGAATCGCCCGCGAGGGCTTCGCTCACGACACCCAGCCCGGAGATCAGTGACGCGACGTCCTCGTTCCGCCGGTCGACGACCGTGGCGAGTTGTTCGAGATTCGCGATGACCTCGTTGAACACCTGCTCCTGGTCGACGATGTCGGTGCTCACCGCAGCGACGTGCAGCAGAAGCGATTCGAGCGTGCCTCCCTGCCCCTGGAAGGCGTCGACAACGGAGAGGGCGAGGGAGTTGACCCGGGCCGGGTCCATCGCCTCGAACAGCGGCTTGAATCCGTTCACGAGAGCGGTGAGATCCACCGGTAGCTGCGTCCGCTCGACCGGAATCGTCGCCCCCTCCTCGAGCGCGTTCCCGGCCGAGTTCTCCGGCAGGCGGAGAGCGACGTAGCGCACTCCGATCATGTCGCCGTAGTTGATCTTCGCGGTCACGTCGGTGGTCAGCGCGTGGCCCGATTCGATCTCGAATTCGACACGGGCGCGGGAGGTTCCGTCGTCCTGCGGCTGGAAACGCACATCGGCGACCCGCCCGACGCGCACACCCGCGAGCGTCACGTCACTGCCCGGAGTCAAACCTTCCACATCGGTGAACTCGGCCGCGTACTCGCGCGTCGCCCCGCGTACCGGCCGGTCGAGAGTGTTGCCGACGACGACCGCCGCCAGCACACCGAGGACACAGAACGCCGTCAAACGCAGGGCCGGCCACGTCGGTGCCCTCACGGAATACTCACCTCCGCTCCACGGACGAACGGTGCGAGCAGGGTCGAGGCGGCGGTCGACGGGCCGGCATCCCGCGATGCCGGATCGTCCGGATCCGCTCCCCTAGCGATCTGCTCGAGAAAGCCGAGCGGACCGCGCTCGGCGTTCGCAGCGACGATCTGCCCGCCGGTCGCGGGCGAGGTCCGTACCGGATCACCGCAGTTGGACCCGGCCAACGGCCCGTAGCGAGGACAGTCCGCCGAGGTGTACGGCATGGGATCGGAGAAGTCCACCGCGGCGGTGATGTCGAAATGCCCCGTCTGGAAGACGCGCCCGCCCGCATCGCCGAAGATCGACAGATACCGCAGGGTGTCGTCGAGACCGGGGGTGTCGGCTGCGAACGCACCGAGAACCGGAGCACCGTTGCGGACCACCGAGATGATGTTTCCGGTGTTGGCGGCGAACAGGTCTGCGCTCTGCTGCCCGAGCGACGCCCCGCCTGTCAGCAGACGGCGGATACCGTCCTCGTTGCCGAGCGCGATCTGCGACAGTTCGGATGCGTTGCGCATCACGGCGATGACGTCGTCGGTGGCCGCGGACATCGACTCGGTGACAGCGGCAACCTGGGGTGCAGCGGCGATGCCGGCATCGACGAGCGGCCCCAGATCTTCCGACAACACGGCCATCCGGTCGATGGTCTCGCCGAGAGCGGCGCCACGTCCTTGCAGTGCCTGGCTCATCGCGTCGAGAGCGACCGCGAGTTGTTCGGGCCGCAGCTGTTGCATGAGATCGGCGGCCCGGTAGTAGAGATTCGCGAGTTGAGCTGCTTCGGCCGAGGTGTCGGCAGGGATCTCGGTACCCGCCGCGAGCCTGGGACCGTATTCGGGCTTCTCCGGCGGCACGAGTTCGAGGAAGACGTCCCCGAACAGTGTGCGGGGCACGACCCGCACACTCACCGCGGCGGGAATCTCGGCGAGCGCCTCGGGGTCGAGTTTCATCGTCACCCGCGAGGTGGTGACGCCCGCGTCGATGGCGGACATGCTTCCGACGTGGACACCCTGATACTGCACACCGGCGGCACCGTAGATCAGCCCCGCGGAGGCGGGCAGATTCGCGGTGATCTCCGGATCGCGCGAGAGCATGTCGGATCCGGAGGCCACGAGCAGGGCACCGGAGACGACGATGACCACGGTCGAGACCAGACCGATCACCGCGAGAGCGGCGCGACCTGGACCGGCCGCACGGTTCACGCGCCCCGGCCTCGTCCGGGAGGCCACGGGCGGTGGTTGCTGGTAGCCGGCGGTCATGACAAGCCGACCCCCGGGATGGTCGGGACGAGCCCCCACAGGGCGAAGGTCAGCACGACGTCGGTGACACCGATCGCGAGAATGCTCGTCCGCAGCGCTCGTCCGGCTGCACGCCCCACCCCCTCGGGTCCGCCGGAGGCGTAGAAACCGTAGGAGCAGTGGACGACCGCGACGATCATGGCGAACACCACGGCCTTCGTGAGCGAGTACCACAGATCCGACGGCGAGAGCGCGAGATGGAAGTAGTAGTCGTACGTTCCGGCCGAGTTGCCCTGGAAGTTCACGACGATCAGACGTGTGGCCACGTACGAGGCGAGCAGGCCGACCATGTAGATCGGGATCACGCACACCGCGGAGGCGACGAGCCGCGTGCTCGCGAGGAACGGGATGGAGCGCACCGCCATCGCGTCGAGTGCGTCGATCTCGTCGGAGATGCGCATCGCGCCGAGCTGAGCGGTGAAGCCGGTTCCCACTTTGGCGGCGAGAGCGATGGAGGCGACGACGGGAGCGAGTTCGCGGGTGTTGGCGATGGCCGAGAGCATGCCCGACAGCGAGGTCATGCCGATCAGTTCGAGTCCGCGCTGGGTCTCGACGCCGACCATCATCGCCGCGACGGCGGACATCGCGAACACGATGCCGATCGTTCCGCCGCCGGCGAGCAGAGAGGCGTAGCCGAAACTCACGTCACCGATGTGGAACATGACGTGCTTGAAATACCGTCGGAGCGCGGTGGGGATGCCGGCGATCGCCTTGCATCCGAAGACGACGTGGCGGCCGATCGCCGCGAAGCCGTCGACGGTGGCGGCGACCGGCCTGCGAGTGGTCGAGCGCGCGCGTTCGAAAGTGGTGTAGGAGATCATCAGTACGTACCGACCGCCGGAACCATGACCGTGTAGAGCTGGGACAGCACGGTATTGACGACGAAGACCATGACGAACGCGAGCACCACACCTTCGTTGACGGCATCGGCAACGCCGCTCGGCCCTCCCTTCGCATGCAGTCCCTTGAAGGACGCGATGAGCGCGGAGGTGATGCCGAAGCACGCGGATTTGACCATGGCGGTGGCGAAATCGGACAAGCGCCCGTATTCGCCGAGCGTCCGCAGGAACGCACCCCCAGAACCGTCGTTCAGGTAGATATCGTAGAGATAGCACGCGGTGACACCGACGAGGGTCACCAGCGAACACAGCATGAGCGAGACGAGAACCGAGGCGAGCAGGCGCGGGACGACGAGCCGCTCGATGACGTCGAGTCCCATCACCTCCATCGCCTCGATCTCCTCACGGATCGTCCGTGAGCCGAGATCGGCGCAGATCGCCGATCCGCCGACCCCGGCGAGCATGAGCGCACACACCAGCGCCGCAGCCTGCCCGACGACGACGAACGAGACGATCGCCCCGGAATAGGCGCCCGCGCCGAGCTGGCCCGCCAGTGAGCCGACCGACACCGCGATCAGCACACCGACGGGCAGCATGAGCAGCAGGGCCGGTCCGCTGCACACCTTTGCGATGAACAGCGCCTGAGTGATCGTCTCGCCCAGTGACAGGCGACGCCGGACGAGAACCCGGACCGCGGCCACGAGGGTTTCGAGAGAGAAGCCGACGAGTGCGCCGACCTGGATGGCCAGGTCGTGTACCGGCCCTTTCGCCTTGGGCAGTTCGAACGTCACCGGCCACCCCTCCTACGCGATTGCCACGGTCCGGTCCCCGTCGCGCGATGTTGCGCCCCGAGATCAGCCCTGAGTGACGGCAGGCAGACCGCCGCGGAGCTCACCCTTGACGACCTTGCCGCTGGCGTTGCGCGGCAGGGCCTCGACGATCACGATTTCCTTGGGATGCTTGTACCGAGCGAGGTGCTCGTTCAGATAGGGCTGCAGTTCCTCGATGCTGAGGTCGTCGTGGCCGGACTTCAGCGCGACGACGGCGACGGGCACCTCGCCCCACTTCGAGTCCGGACGGCCGATGACCGCGGCTTCGAGCACCTTGGAATGTCCGAAGAGCACGTTCTCGACCTCGGCGCAGTAGATGTTCTCTCCACCCGAGATGATCATGTCCTTCTTGCGGTCCACGACGTAGACGAAACCTTCGTCGTCGACGCGCACGAGGTCGCCGGAGTGGAACCACCCGCCGTAGAACGCCTCGCTCGTGGCCGTGGGGTTGTTCCAGTACTCGCGCATCATCGTGGGGCCTCGATAGACGATCTCGCCGACCTCACCGGGTGCGACGTCGTTCATCTCGTCGTCGACGACGCGCGCCTGGATGGTGGGGATGACCCGGCCCACGGAACCGAGCTTGCGGATGGCGTCGTCGCCGTCGAGAACGCATGTGATGGGCGACATCTCGGTCTGCCCGAAGACCGCCACGTTGAAGGCGTCGGGGAAGGTCTCCGCCATCGCCTGCAAGATGGTGTCCGAGCTCGGAGCGGCTCCCCAGGAGATGTTGCGCAGCTTCAGTTTCCGGGGATTCGCCTGCTGTGCCGCGCACATCGCCTGCCACTGCACCGGGACGAGGAACAGACTGGTGACGTTCTCGGCTTCGAGGACGTCGAGCAATTCGTTCGGATCGAACGCACCGACCGGATGGATCACCGTGGGCGTACCGAGCATCAGGCTCGGGGCGATCGAGCCGAGGGCCGCGATGTGGAACATCGGCGACGCACAGAAACCGATGCCGGATTCGTCGAACAACCGGAAGGCGCGGATACAGGTGAGCGATTGGGCTTCCAGGTTGGAATGGGTGAGCACTGCGCCCTTGGGCCGGCCCGTCGTGCCGGAGGTGTACATGATGAGGGCCGGGGTGTCGTTCGGGATCGGAGCATGCGGGTGCGGTTCGCCCTCTTCGGCGACGAGCGCCTCGTACGCGAGGGAGTCGCCCTGCGGATCGACCCCGACCGTGATGGAGAGTTCGAGCCCCTCGGCCTGGGCACGCGCGGCATCGGCGAGCGGAACGAGAGGGCCCTCCGCGACGATCGCCTTCGCGCCGGAATCCGACACGAGGAACGCCACTTCGGGTGCCGTGAGACGGAAGTTCACCGGCACCGCGATCGCGCCGAGGGCATTGGCGGCGAGCACGATCTCGATGTACTCGGGCCGGTTGAGCATCAGGATGATCACGCGGTCGCCGAAGCCGATACCGCGGCGCGAGAGCGCATCTGCGAGCTTCTCGACACGCGTGTCCAGCTGCGACCAGGTGATGCTCTCACCGCGGAACCGGAATGCCGTGCGCTCGGGAATCATCAGGGCGTGACGAGCCAGCTGATTGTTCCAGTTGTTGCTACGGAAGCGGGCGGCTTCGTTACCGACCGCTTCGGAAACGACAGAGGGGGGAACCATCGATGATCCTCTCGTGACGGGGCAGGAGTGCGGACACGGCCGGTGCCGAGCCGTCGATGTGTGAGGCACATTACAGGCCCGGATAGGTTTAGGGCAGAGGTTTTGTTAACGAAGATTCCGCGATTCGCGCATCGGATCGTCACGACGTGGTCACGAGACGCCGAGGCGTCGGCGAGCGCCGTAAATGGTGCTCGAGCATGGAATTCACCGGACGGGAGCGCATGCTCCGGCGACAGGGCCGGGCATCGGCTCCCGCCCGGGAAGTGCATTGTCAATCCCGGTGTAGGCCGCTCTCAGGCGAAACGGGCGGGGCGCTTCTCGAGCATCGCCATGGCACCCTCCGCGAAGTCCGGTGAGCCGAGAAGTTCGACCTGGCCTTCCTTCTCGCGCGCGAGCGCGGCGTCGAGTGCGGCCAGCGTCGAGGCGTTGAGGGCACGCTTCGTCAACTCCAGTGCCCGTCGCGGGCCGGCCGCGGTTCGCGCCGCGATCGCGTCGACGTGCGCGCCGAGTTCCGCATCGGGCAGTGTGCGCGCCACCAATCCGAAGCGGTCGGCATCGGCAGCGGAGACACGTTCGCCGAGCAGTGCCATCTCGGCCGCCCGAGCCCGGCCGATCGCCGCGGGCACGAGAAGACTCGCTCCCCCGTCGGGCATGAGTCCGATGTTCACGAAGGCCAGCAGGAAATAGGCACTCTCGGCCGCATATGTCAAGTCGGCGGCGAGCGCGATCGAGACACCGACACCGGCCGCAGGGCCGTTGACGGCAGCGATCACGGGCACCGGGACGGACGCAATGGTGCGCACCAGGTCGTTGGCGGTGTCCATCACGACACCGGGATCCCGAGGGTCCGCCGCTCCCGCGGCCAGATCCGCGCCCGTGCAGAAGGCAGATCCCTCACCGGTGACGACGATCGTGCGGACGCGATCGTCCTCCCCGGCTTCCTTCACCGCGTCGTCGAGAGCCTTCATCGTCGACAGGTCGATGGCGTTCATCCGCCTCGGCCGTGTGATGGCCAGCCGCAGAATGCCGTCCGAGAGTTCGGAGCGCAGACTCTCCGTCGTACTCGCGGTCATGCCCGCACCGTCCGGTCGGCACCGACGATGTCGTTCAGGCGGCCGGTGATGACGGCCTCGGCCTCGGTGACCATGCGTTCGACGAGGTCCGCGACGGTGGGGATGTCGTGGATGAGCCCCTGGCTCTGCCCGGCCGTCCAGATGCCGGCGTCGAGTTCGCCGTCCTCGAAGACCTTGCGGCCTCGGGCGCCGGCGACCAGGTGGGCGATGTCGCCGAATTCGGCTCCGCGCGATTCGATCTCGACAACCTCTTCGCTCACCGCGTTGGTGGCGACACGAGCGGTGTTGCGCAGCGTGCGGAAGATGAGCTTCGTGTCGAGTTCGGTGTTGCGGACGATCTGCTCCTTGACCTCGTGGGCCACGGGCGATTCGACCGTGCACATGAAGCGGGTGCCCATGTTGACACCGTCGGCGCCGAGCGCGAGTGCCGCCACGAGCCCGCGGGAATCGGCGATGCCGCCCGACGCGATCACGGGAATGCTGAGCTTGCTCGTCGCGGCGGGGATGAGGATCAGGCCCGGAACGTCGTCCTCGCCCGGGTGCCCGGCGCACTCGAAGCCGTCGATGCTCACGGCGTCCACGCCGATGCGCTCGGCCTTGACCGCGTGCCGCACGCTCGTGCACTTGTGGATCACCTTGATGCCGGCATCCTTGAAGTGCGGCAGGTGGTCGGCCGGGTTGAAGCCGGCGGTCTCGACGATCTTCACGCCCGAGTCGATGATCGCCTGGCGGTACTCGGCGTACGGCGGCGGATCGATCGACGGCAGGATGGTGAGGTTGACGCCGAACGGCTTGTCGGTGAGTTCGCGTGTCCGTTCGATCTCGCGGACGAGATCCTCCGGGGTGGGCTGGGTCAGTGCAGTGATGAAGCCGAGCGCTCCCGCCTCCGCCACGGCGGCCACGAGTTCGGCGCGGCCGACCCACATCATGCCTCCCTGGACGATGGGATGCTCCACCCCGAAAATCTCGGTGAATCGGGTTCTCACGAGTCCTCCTCGGTCCTTCGAAAAGTGCCGCTGTCGTGACGGTTCCGTATGCGCACAGCGGTGACGCAGCTGAAGAATTGGTGCTAACTTTGCGGTCTGGGTGCTGGTTTGTCAATACGTTCTGCCCTGCAGTTTTGGCAATTCTTACCCAAAAGTAGTGTTTCTCCGCAGGGGGGTTCGACTGTTACCTTTGAGGCCGACGAACATTCACCGCGACATCGCGGCCGGCAACAGGATCCACGACGAGGAGGCAGGGTGCCCGAACAAGCGCAGGCCGGTGCACGCACAGCCGCCAAGACCGGCACCCCGACCCCCACCGTGCGGCGCCGGCCGAAGAACCGCAAGGCACAGATCGCCACGGTCGCGGCCGAGGCGTTCAGCGAACGCGGCTACCACGGCGTGAGCATCGACGAGATCGCCACTGCCGTCGGCATCTCCGGCCCCGCCCTGTACCGGCACTTCCCGAACAAGTACGCCCTGTTCCACCACGCCGTGGTCACCCTCGCCGACGCCCTCGGCGCCGCCCTCGCGGAGTTCGACGAGCAGAGCGGAGCGAACGCCACCGGACTCGCCGCCGCCGAGGAGCTCGAACGCAAACTCCTCGCGCTCATCCGCACCACGATCGAGAACCGCCGGACGGGCGGGTTGTACCGCTGGGAACGCCGCTACCTCACGGGTGAGGACCACAGCGAGATCCGCTCGAAGACGCGGGCACTCAACCGCCATCTCGCCCGCACGGCCGCGCGGCTGCGGCCCGATCTCACCGACGACGACTACGTGCTGCTCAGCAGCGCGATGCTCAGCGTCATCGGCTCCATCACCACTCACCGCGTTCCGCTGTCCAACCGGCGCCTGCAGCAGCTGCTGCTCGACGCGTGCACAGCGGTCGCGGCAACCGACCTGGTGCCCGACATCGACGAACCCGCACCGACTCCCGAGCCGGGCGGGTTGTCCGTGGCGAACAAGCGCGAGGTCCTCCTGCACGAGGCCGTGCTGCTCTTCGACGCCCGGGGCTATCACGAGGTGAGCATCGAGGAGATCGGTGCTGCGGCAGGTATCAACGCGTCCGGCGTCTACCGTCACTTCGCGAGCAAGGCCGATCTGCTCGCCGCCGCCTTCCACCGGGCCGGTGATCGCGTCGCGATGATCATCGGCGAAACGCTCACCGACTCGACGACCTCCGCGCAGGCCCTCGACGTCCTCACCGAGGCGTACGTCCGGATGTCGTTCGAGAACAGCGAACTGATGTCGGTGTACTTCGCCGAGATCGGCAACCTGCCCGCGCACCATCGCAGCGACCTGCGGAACATCCAGCGGCTCAACATCGAGGAATGGGCCCGTCTGGTCGGGGAGCTCCGCCCCGAGCTGCCCGCCGTCGAATGCCGTTTCCTCGTGCACGCCGCGCTCAACCTCGTGCTCGACACCGGCAACCTCGTGCACTTCCTGCCCACCCCCTCCCGGCAGCGCAGGGTGCAGCAACTGATGCTCTCGGTACTGCTCGGCGACACCGGTTCGCCGGAGGCGGTGGGATGACCCGCACCAGGGCCGCAGCGGTACTCCGCGAGTACGGCGCACCGCTGAGGCTCGAGACCATGACCGTGCCCGAACTGCGCGACGACGAAGTGCTCGTACAGATCCACGGGGTCGGGATCTGCCACACCGACCTCACCGCCGCCGCGGGAGGCGTTCCCGTCCCGAGGCCCGTCGTACCGGGACACGAGGGTGCCGGAGTCGTCACGGAACAGGGTTCGACGATCGTCGTCTTCGATCTCGGCGCCGTCGGCACGGCCGCGGTGATGACAGAACGGATTTCCTTGTGCGAGAACATCATCGTCGTCGCCCCCGATCCACGACGGCACGGGCTCCGCGATCGTTCGGGGCCACCGAGGTCCTCTCCCCCGACGATCACGACGACCTCGGACGCCATCTGCGTCGCCTCACCGGCGGTGGTGCCGGCGATGCGGTGGAGTCCGTGGGCGCCGAATCCGTGATCCGGCAGGCACTGTCGTCGCTGACCAGCCCCGGTGTCTCCTTCACGAGCTGGCCGCGCCGTGGCGCGACGGGCACTTTCCGCTCGACGAACTCGTGCAGACCTTCGATTTCACGAAACTCGACGACGCTCTCGCCGCTGTCGCCTCCGGCGAGATCATCAGAGCCGTACTCACCTTCGACATCCGGGGGAACACATGAACGTCGTCCAGCGACTCGAGGAACTGCGCGCCCGCACCGACCGGATCGATCCTCGCGAACTCGATGCCCTCTGGGAGCATCTCGCTCCGGCACGCCTCGACGATCTCGTCGGATACCGTTGGAAGGGTTACAGTTTCGACACCGGGCACCGCACCCACACACTGCTCGGCAGGTCGCGGTGGTACGGAAAGACGTTCGCGTCGGTGTCCGAGGTCCAGCCGCTCGTGTGCTACGGCGAGGACGGCGAGTTGTTCTCCGACACGAAGACCGGACGCGGCGAAGCGAGCCTGTGGGAGATCGTCTTCCGCGGTGAGATGACGGCGACGATGGTCTACGACGGCATGCCGGTCTTCGACCACTTCAAGAAGGTCGACGACGACACCGTCGTCGGGGTGATGAACGGCAAGGGCTCGCTGGTGTTCGACGACGGCGAGCACTACTGGTTCGGTCTCGAACGCGACACCGCCGTGTGACCGTCGGACGGGAAACGCACAGTGGCCGGACGCGCGTCCGGCCACTCGACGTTCTCGGCGGAGAGCTCAGATGACGTGTCCGTGCGCCTTCATCCGGCGGCGCATGTCGTTGAGGTAGTAGGTGGCCGACAGCTGTCGGATCGGCCTGGGCACCGCGCGGTAGATCGGCGGGACCACCTTCCAGAACAGGTCGAAGCGCCGCTGGTCGCGCGGGCTCCACGGCAGCGCGAATTCGTCGCGCATGCGTTGCGGGAGAAGACCGATCGTCATGAAGCGCTGCAGCGGCACGAGGGCGCGAACGGGAAGCGGGGCGTCACCGCCGGTGAGGAGATCGCGGGTGAACGAACGCACCTTCCGGTCGACCTCGAAGGTCGCGATCATCTCGTCCCAGTACCTGTCGAACTCCTCCCGCGTCTTCGGCCACATGTCGTCCTCGACCTGCAGGGCCGTGCCGTAGACCGCGGACTGGCGGTAGATGCATTCGATGTCGGCATCGGTGACAGGCCCGAACATCCGCCGGTACATGTCGACACCGTTACGGTACAGCGTTGCGGCGACCCACAACTGGAGTTCGGGATCGAAGGCGTTGTAGGTCTCCGAGCGCACCGGGACGTGCGCCTTGTTGACCATCCGGACGATCTGCTTCTTCTCCTCGGGAGTACCGAGCGTGACCGCGTAGACGTAGGTCATCGTGGTGCGCAACCGGTCGAGCGGCCGCTGCAGGGTGGTGCTGTGATCGGCGACGCCGTGCCCGACACCGCGCGATGCCAGCTGCAGGAGGACCGTCGCGCCGGCGCCGAGCAGGAGCATCGACTCTCCGACGAAGTCGGCCAGTTCGACCGAGCCCGCCGGAAGCGGAGCGGGGGTCGCCACCGGTTCGTCGGTGGTGACGGTGGGGACGCGCTCTTCGGCGTGGGTCGTCATCGGAGGTCTCCTGACGGTGAAAGCACTGGTGCAGCACTGTCATACAAATTGTTCACACCCGTACTCAGATATGCAAGTGCCTATCCGGGAGGCGAATCGACACCCGCTCGCTCGCGGTGGACGACCAGACGCGCGGCCGCGTCCTCGAACTGCACCAGCGTCTGCGTGATCACCTCGCTGTGGTCCTGCGCGGCGATCGCCTCGATCAGCTTCGTGTGCGATCGGATGGCGAGCGTTCCCCACTCGGCGTCGCGCGCGTAGAGGCGGTACGGAATCGTGCGCGCGGCGGTGTTGAGGAACCACGCGAGCTTGGGGCTGTCGGCGATGCGGTTGAGCTCGCGATGGAAGTCGAACTCCGCGTCGGCGATCCGCTCGATGTCGGGTGTCACTCCCTCCGGGGCAACGACGAGCCTGCGCAGCCTCTCGTTGAGTTCGGCCAGACGCTCGAGGTCGGCCGGCGTGGCACGGTCGGCCGCTCGGAGCGCGAGCTCGACGGCGATCTGCCCCTGCAGCCAGAAGATGTCGTCGATGTCGCCGCGCGTGAGGGGCGAGACCCGGTAGCCGCGATTCGGGGCGGATTCGACCATCCCCTCCCCGCGCAGCGTCAGCAGCGCCTCCCGGACCGGGGTGACGCTGACGCCGAGTTCGACGGCGGTCTCGTCGAGCCGGATGAAGTCGCCCGGACGCAACACGCCGGACATGATCGAGCCGCGGAGGTGACCGGCCACCTCGTCGGAAAGCTGCGGACGGCGCCGTACGGCCCCCTCCGAACGTCGGGATGCCGCAGCGTGATCCGCCGCTGTCCCGGGGCTACGTGTCGGTGCCGCCATCGTGTCTCCTGTAGGAATCCGGACAACTGCGCACGGGGGTTGTCCAATTGTCCCGCGAACGCCTAATGTGATGTCCACTACAGCTATCACATCAAATATATGTGATGTGGTTCACCAGGAAGTGTCGAACATGACCCAGAACCTCACCAGTCCGAAGAACGCGAAGAGCAGCTCGGACAAGGCATCCACGGCAGCAAGCACCGACACCTTCGCCAGCCTCGACCCCCGGAACGGCGAGGTGATCGCCGAGTATCCGGTCGCCGACGAGGCCGCCGTGGGCGCGGCCGTCGAGCGCGCCCGCGTCGCCGCGCGCTGGTGGGAGGCGCAGGGCTTCCGCGGCCGCCGCGACTGGCTCCTCGAGTTCAAGAAGGCCATCGCATCCGACGCGACCTCGCTCGCATCGGTGGTGGCGAAGGAGACCGGTAAGCCCTTCGGCGACGCCTTCCTCGAAGTCATGCTGGCGGTCGAGCACCTCGACTGGGCGGCCAAGAACGCCAAGAAGGTGCTCAGGCCCCGCAAGGTGCCCTCGGGCGTCGCGAGCTTCAACCAGGCCGCAACCCTCGAGTACAAGCCCCTCGGTGTCATCGGCGTGATCGGCCCCTGGAACTACCCCGTGTACACCCCGATGGGTTCGATCGCCTACTCGCTGGCCGCCGGCAACGCCGTCGTCTTCAAGCCGAGCGAGCTCACCCCCGGTGTTGCGAAGTGGCTCGAGGACAAGTGGAACTCGATCGCCCCCACCCAGCCGGTCTTCCAGGTCATCACCGGTCTCGGTGAGACGGGTTCGGCGCTCGTGCGTTCGGGTGTCGACAAGGTCGCCTTCACCGGCTCCGGCCCCACCGCCCGCAAGGTCATGGCGGTGTGCGCCGAGTCGCTCACCCCGCTCGTCGCCGAATGCGGCGGCAAGGACGCGATGATCGTCGCGGCCGACGCGAACATCGACGAGGCCGTCGAGTTCGCCGCCTTCGGCGCCTTCGGCAACGCCGGCCAGACCTGCGCGGGCGTCGAGCGCATCTACGTCGAGGAGCCTGTCTACCGCGAGTTCCTCGACAAGCTCACCGCCACCGTCCGGCGCGCGAAGCCGGGCGGCGACGAGGACTCCACCTACGGCCCTATGACGCTCCCGCGCCAGGTCGACATCGTGCGCAGTCACATCGAGGACGCCCTGAAGTCCGGTGGCAAGGCCGTCCTCGGCGGACTCGATTCGGTGCAGGAGCGCATCGTCGAGCCCGTCATCCTCACCGACGTGCCCGAGACCTCGGCCGCGGTGTGCGAGGAGACCTTCGGCCCGACGGTCGTCGTCAACAAGGTTCGCGACCTCGACGAGGCCGTCGAACGCGCGAACGGCACGAACTACGGTCTCGGTGCGTCGATCTTCACGCGCAACAAGAAGAAAGGCCGTCAGCTCGCCGAGCGCCTGCGCAACGGCATGGTGTCGGTCAACTCGGTGCTCGGCTTCGCCGCCATCGCCTCGTTGCCCTTCGGCGGCATCGGCGAGTCCGGCTTCGGCCGCATCCACGGCGCCGACGGCCTGCGCGAGTTCAGCCGTCCCAAGTCGGTCACGGTGGCGAAGTTCAGCTCGCCGCTCAAACTCATGAGCCTCGAGCGTCCGGAGCGCGATCTGAAAATCTCGCGAGCGATGCTCCAGTTCATGCACGGAAGGTGAGCCGATGACGACCACTCCCCCGCGCACTCGCAGCCGAAAGGCCGCCGTCGTCGCGAAGCCCGAGGCACGCATCGAGAAGGCCGGTACGTTCCCACCCCCGAACAGGGACCCGCACCCGAAGCGTGGGCGGATGGGCTGGGTCGAGGTGATCGAGGAGCTCGACCCGGTCACGCAGCACCAGGACATCGTGCGGATCACCGCCGGTTACGAGTTCCCGTGGGACTACCAGCGGTCGCTCGAGTTCGCCCTCTTCCGCACGTACTGTGTGCCCAGCATCTCGGAGTTGCTCGCCCGCACCGGCGAGTTCGAGAAGCGGCCGCAGAAGCGGTACGACGACACGGCGCTGCTGATGGCCGAGCTGGTCGAGCACGGCTACGACGCCGAGCGGGGACGCGAGTCGCTGCGCAACATCAACCGGATGCACGGCAAGTACTCGATCGACAACGACGACATGCTGTACGTCCTGTCGACCTTCGTGTACGACCCGCTCGACTGGATCGACCGCTACGGGTGGCGTCGCCTGCACCCGAAGGAGCGGCTGGCGTCGTTCTACTTCTACCGCCAGGTGGGCATCCGGATGGGCATCAAGGACATCCCGGAGTCGTTCCAGGAGTTCCACCGGTTCAAGCTCGAATACGAGCGCGAGAAGTTCACCTACAGCGACGACAACCACGCCATCGGCACCTACACGCTGCGCCTCTTCCAGTCGTGGTACCCGAAGGTGCTGAACAAGGGCATCGAGAAGGTCGTTTTCGCGCTGATCGACGACCGCATGGCGTCGGCGTTCGGTTTCCCGAAGAGCTCACCGCAGGTGACGGAGATCGTCGAGGGCGCGCTGCGGGCACGGTCGGCGTTCGTGCGGCGACTGCCGAAGCGACGCGTGTCGCTGTCGGCGGGCAACGCCACCAACCGGACGTATCCGGGTTACCCCCTCGGTTACCGTCCGAACGATCTGGGCGTCGAACACTGACGCACCGACAGACCTGGGGGACAGGAGGGGCGGCCCCGCATTCCGGTTTCACCACCGGGGTGCAGGGCCGTAACTGTTCCGGGAGGGCGGGCCGGGGTCAGTTCTCGACGGGCCGCAGGGCCTGCTTCGACGGGAGTGCGAAACCCGAGACGAAGACGACCACGGCGCAACCGGCGCACACGAGGTAGGCGATCACGAAGCCCGCGGTGCCGATGCCGAGCCCGCCCCCGAGGGTGTGAGCCGCGAGCACCGAGGCGACGACCGCGCTGCAGACGGTGCTGCCCACGGTGCGGAGCAGGACGTTGACGCCGTTCGCCGCGGCGTTCTGCGACAGCGGCACCGCGCCGAGGAGGAGCACCGGCAGCGTGCAGTACACGAGCGACGTGCCGATCGCCGCGACGAAGATGGCGGCGACGACGAGCCACAGCGGCTTGCCGGGCACCGCGTGGACGCTGTAGCCGGCGAGCAGGAAGACCGCTCCGGTCATGATCGTGATCTTGGGTCCGAAACGTTCGGTGATCCGGGAGGCCACGATCGCGAAGATCATCATCGCGAAGCTCGCGGCGAGCTGGCAGGCCGCGGCCTGGAGGATGGTCAGGTCGTATCCGGCTCCGTGCCCGGACGGCGCCTGCAGCAACTGTGTGGTGATGAGGGTGTTGCCGTAGAAGGCGAACCCGACGAGCAGTGCCGACAGGTGCGGCGCGAGGACGGAACGGCGGGCCGAGACACGCAGGTCGACGAGCGGGTTGCGGTTGCGCAGCTGCTGCACTCCCCAGAGCACGAACAGCAGCACCGACGCGGCGAACGAGAGCAGCACTGCGGGGCTCGTCCAGCCCCACGTGCTGCCCTGGGTGATGGGCACGAGCAGGCACACCAGGGCGGCGGACAGGCCGGCGGCACCCACGGCGTCGAAGCGACCGCCGGTGCGGGTGTCCGATTCCGGGATGACGATCCACGCCGCGAGGGCCACACCGGCGCCGATGGCGGCGGTGGTCCAGAAGAGCAGGTGCCAATCGGCGAACTGGACGATGGCGGCAGCGAACGGGATACCGACCGCGGTGCCGATGCCGAGGGTGGAACTGAGCATCGCGATCGAGCGCTCCACGTGCTCACGGGGCAGGACCTCGCGAAGGATCGCCATGCCGATCGGCAGCACCGCCGCGCCGGCGCCCTGCAGGCCACGGGCGACGATGAGCAGTCCGATGTCCGAGGTCAGCGCGCAGATCAACGAGCCGAGTGTCATAAGCGAGAACGCGATGAGCAGCATCCGCTTCTTGCCGATCATGTCGGCGAGACGGCCGAAGATGGGCGTCATCACCGCACCGACCAGCAGGGTGCTCGTCACCAGCCACGAGACGGCGGTGGTTCCGGCGCCGGTGAAGCCCGGCATGCTCGGCAGGAGCGGCACCATGACGGTCTGCATGATGGCCTGGAAGACGGCTCCCACCGCGAGGACCGGGAAGACGAGGTGCCCCGGGTCGCGTCGCTTCTTCTCCGCAGCTCCCGACGCCGAGCGCGTCGGAGCGGAGGCGTACCTACCCGGTACGTGCAGGCGCAGAGGGAGCGAGATCGACATCGACGCCCTCCTCACCGAATAGGTAAATAGCCGTTCACCACATTAGGTGAACGGCTATTTACCCTCAAGGGGAGTGACCAAAGTCATTTCTGTGGCTAAGAACCGTCTCCGTCGAGCAGTCGCTGCACCAGCGGCGCGTACAGCGCCACCACATCCTCGACTCTGCCGGTCGCGCGTTCCTGCATCATCCGACGACGCATGATCGCCAACCCCATCACCGCCGACATCGCCAGCTCGGCCCGGAGACGGGCATCCGGCCCCGGAAGACGCGCGGCGAGCGCGTCGATCATCTGCGCGGAGTAGTTGTCGCGGAGCATGCGATTACTCTCCTCGCTGCCCCCGCTCATGAACAGAATGTTCATCGACAACGGCTTGTAGGGCTCGAGCGGGCGAGCGAGCATCGCCACCATCCGCTCGCCCAGACTCTCAAGTGGACCGTCGAACAACACCTGCGCGCCGTACTGGAAGTCGACGAGCTCTTCGTACAACTGCTCCTTCGAACCGAAGTACTTGATGATCAGCGGTGCGCTGACACCCGCTTCCTCCGCGATGTCCTTGAGGGTGATGTCGCGGTAGGGGCGCGTCGCGAACGCCTTACCGGCCGCGTCGATGATCAACTTCCTCGTCTCGTCGGAAGTTCGGCGACGCTTCTCGGGCTCCCCTCGGTGCGATGCCTCCGTGCTGCGCACGGTCACATCGCCCGCCTCCCCGACAACGCTCGTCCGAGCGTCAGCTCGTCGGCGAACTCGAGATCGCCGCCCATCGGCAGACCCGAGGCCAGGCGGGTGACGCTCAGCCCCGGGAAGTCGCGCAGCATACGCACCAGATAGGTGGCCGTCGCCTCGCCCTCCGTATTGGGGTCGGTCGCGATGATCACCTCGGAGACGTCGACGCCGTCCTCCTGGTTGCCGATACGGGTGAGCAGTTCGCGGATGTGCAGCTGGTCGGGGCCGACGCCATTGAGCGGGTCGAGCGCACCACCGAGGACGTGATAGCGCCCCCGGAACTCCCGGGTGCGTTCGATCGCCTGCACGTCCTTCGGTTCCTCGACCACGCAGATCACCGTGCGGTCGCGGCGAGGATCGGAGCAGATGCGGCAACGCCGCTGGTCGGAGACCGTTCCGCAGACCTCGCAGAACTGCACGCCGTCGCGGATCCGCTGCAGCGCCGCCTGCAGGCGGTCGATCTCGGGCGGCTCGACCGAGAGCAGATGGAACGCGATGCGCTGGGCACTCTTCGGGCCGACGCCCGGAAGCTTGCCCAGCTCGTCGATGAGGTCCTGTACCGGTCCTTCGTACAACGCCGACCTCTAGAAACCGGGCAGGCCGGGGATTCCGCCGCCGAGCCCACCCGCGAGCGGACCGAGCTTCTCGGCCGCGATCTCCTGGGCCTTCGCCGAGGCGTCGGCGATCGCACCGACCACCAGATCCTGCAGGGTCTCGACGTCCTCGGGGTCGACGACCTTCGGATCGATCTTCACGGACACGACCTCGCCCGTGCCCTTCACCGTCGCGGTCACGAGGCCACCGCCGGCCTGGCCGGTGACCTCCGCCTGCGCCATCTCGTTCTGCGCAGCGACGAGTTGCTGCTGCATCTGCTGGGCCTGAGCGAGGAGTTGCTGCATGTCGGGCATTCCACCACCGGGTTGCACGGCACGTCCTTTCTGCACGTTTGTGATGCCAGCCTAGTCGCCGCGCATCGGGGTGGACACAGACGCCGAGGTCGACCGAACCGGGCTCAGTCGACTTCCTTCTTCAGGTTCTCGAGCACCTGCTGCTGGATCTTCTTCAGGCCGAGCGGCGCGAACGTCTTCTCGAAGAAGCCCTTGACGCCACCGGCACCCTTCCACTGAGTGAGCACGACGACCGTCGAACCCGTCCCGTTCGGCACGACGCTGTAGGTCGTCACGAGCGTCGAGTTCGCGTCCGTCTCCGTGACGGTACTGCCCTTCACCGACACGGTGGCCTGCACGTCGCGCTGACGCTTCTCCGTGGCCTGGAGGATCCAGTGCACGACGGTGCCGTCGCCGCGACCACCGGAGATCACGCGGTAGTCGCGGTAGTGCTCGGTGAGGATGCGCGGGCGCACGGTCTCGTAGTCGGCCAGGGCGGTGAGCACCACCTCGGGAGCTGCCGCCAACTGGATCGAACTGCTTGCGCTGACCTGTGCCATGAACGACTCCTTCTGCTTCTTCCGCGCTGATGCGGGCTCGAATGTGCCTGTGACGACAGCATCCATCCTGCCCTGCGCGTTCCGGGACGGATGCGACCGCCGGGTCTATTGTGGACGTGCCACTGATGCGCCGCTCCGGAGGAGTCGAATGCAGATGCCGAGATCGTCAGGTGTGAAGGTCCCGTACGGGGAGGCGGTACACCGCCAGGGTGTAGACCGCCTGCTGCGCTCGTACAGCGCGATACCGGCCGACGCGCCCGTGCGACTCGCGAAGAAGACGTCGAACCTCTTCCGGGCACGCGCCGCGGCGAACGCGCCGGGGCTCGACGTCTCCGGTCTCGGCGGTGTCATCTCCGTCGACCCGCAGGCCCGCACCGCCGACGTCGCCGGCATGTGCACCTACGAGGACCTCGTCGACGCGACCCTGCCCTACGGCCTCGCACCGTTGGTCGTCCCGCAGCTGAAGACGATCACGCTCGGCGGCGCCGTCACCGGGCTCGGCATCGAGTCGACGTCCTTCCGCAACGGCCTCCCCCACGAGTCCGTGCTCGAGATGGACATCCTGACCGGGTCCGGCGAGATCATCACGGCCCGCCCGGAGGGTGAGCACGCCGATCTGTTCCACGGCTTCCCCAACTCGTACGGTTCGCTCGGGTACGCCACGCGCCTGCGCATCGCACTCGAACCGGTGAAACGTTTCGTCGCACTGCGTCACCTGCGTTTCGACACGATCGCCGATCTGCAGTCCGCCCTCGCGCGGATCGTCGACGAACGGACCTGGGACGGCACACCGGTCGACTATCTCGACGGTGTCGTCTTCTCCGCGACCGAGAGCTACCTGACGCTCGGCACACAGACCGACGAGCCGGGTCCCGTCAGCGATTACACCGGGCAGGACATCTACTACCGGTCGATCCAGCACGTCTCCGTCAACCGACCCAAGGAGGATCGGCTCACGATCCGCGACTATCTGTGGCGGTGGGACACCGACTGGTTCTGGTGCTCCCGGGCTTTCGGCGCCCAGAACCCGAAGATCCGCCGGATGTGGCCGAAACAGTTGCTGCGCAGCAGTTTCTACTGGAAGCTCATCGCGCTCGACCACAAGTATTCGGTGGCCGACCGGATCGAGGCACGCAAGGGCAATCCACCCCGCGAGCGCGTCGTGCAGGACATCGAGGTCCCGCTCGAACGCACGCAGGAGTTCGTCGAGTGGTTCCTCGACGAAATTCCCATCGAGCCGATCTGGTTGTGCCCCTTGAAGTTGCGCGACATCGAGTCGTCCCCGGACGCCGGCCGTCCGAGCACCTCGGACGCCCAGCGTCCCTGGCCGCTGTACCCGCTCGAGCCGAAGCGCGCCTATGTGAACGTCGGGTTCTGGTCGTCCGTTCCCATCGTGCCCGGCGCCGAGGAGGGCGCCGCCAACCGGCTGATCGAGAAGAAGGTCGCCGAACTCGACGGGCACAAATCGCTCTACTCGGACTCCTACTACTCGAAGGACGAGTTCGAGAAGCTCTATTACGGCGGCGGTGAATACCCCGCTCTCAAGCAGAAATACGACCCTCGGTCCCGTCTACTGGACCTGTTTTCGAAGGCGGTGCAACGAAAGTGACCATATTCAGGACCGAGAACGATCGGTCCACCGAGGACAAGCTCGCACTCGCCCAGATCGTGGAGATCGTGACCGGCGGCGACATGCCGTTGCGCTTCACGGCCTACGACGGATCGGCGGCCGGTCCCGAGGACTCTCCCTACGGTCTACATCTCGCGTCGCCCAAGGGCGCGACGTACATCGCCACGGCCCCCGGCGATCTGGGTATGGCACGGGCGTACATCTCGGGCGATCTCCAGGCGAAGGGAGTGCATCCCGGCAACCCCTACGAGTTGCTCGCCTCGCTCGGCGACCTGCACTTCGAGCGTCCCCCGGCACGTATCCTCGCGCAGATCGCCCGGTCGCTCGGCACCGAACTGCTCAAGCCGATCGCACCGCCGCCGCAGGAGCACCTGCCGCGCTGGCGCCGCATCGCCGAGGGTCTGCGGCACTCGAAATCGCGCGACGCCGAGGTCATCCATCACCACTACGACGTGTCCAACGAGTTCTACGAGTACGTTCTGGGCCCCTCGATGACGTACACCTGCGCCGTCTTCGAATCCGAGAATCAGAGCCTCGAGGACGCCCAGGAGAACAAGTACCGTCTGGTCTTCGAGAAGCTGCGGTTGAAGCCGGGCGACCGCCTGCTCGACATCGGTTGCGGCTGGGGCGGGATGGTGCGTTACGCCGCTCGGCGCGGTGTGAAGGCCCTCGGCGTGACGCTCTCCAAGGAACAGGCCGAGTGGGCGCAGAAGGCCATCGTCGAGGAGGGCCTGAGCGACCTGGCGGAGGTCCGGCACTCCGACTACCGCGACGTGCCCGAGGAAGGATTCGACGCCATCTCGTCGATCGGCCTGACCGAGCACATCGGTGTCGCCAACTATCCGGCCTACTTCCGGTTCCTCCACGGCAAACTGCGGGTGGGCGGTCTGCTGCTCAACCACTGCATCACCCGGCCGACCAACAACACCCGCGCCAAGGCCGGCGGGTTCATCGACCGGTACGTCTTCCCCGACGGGGAACTCACCGGTTCGGGTCGCATCATCACCGAGGCGCAGAACATCGGCTTCGAGGTGATGCACGAGGAGAACCTGCGCGAGCACTACGCCCTGACGCTGAAGGGCTGGTGCGAGTACCTCGAGAAGCACTGGCAGGCCTGCGTCGCCGAGGTCGGTGAGGGCACGGCCCGCCTGTGGGGCCTGTACATGGCAGGCTCGCGCCTCGGCTTCGAACGCAACGTGGTCCAGCTGCACCAGGTGCTCGCGGTCAAGCTCGGCGACGACAAGAAGCCGCAGACGCCGCTGCGCCCCTGGTGGGTCGCCTAGCCGACCCCATCGGCACGAAAACAGAAGAGCGCGAACGGGAAGGGCTCCCGACGCCGTGGCGTCGGGAGCCCTTCCGTGCAACCGTCGTGTGCGTCAGCTGCGCAGCGACGCCGGCGGGTTGAAGCGCTCGCCGTACTTGGCGGCGAGTTCCTCGGCGCGCTTGACGAAGCCTTCCTTGCCACCCGGGTAGCCGACGATGTACTGAGCGACACCACCGGTCCAGGCCGGGAAGCCGATGCCGAAGATCGAGCCGATGTTGGCGTCGGCGGTGGTCTCGAGAACACCCTCGTCGAAGCACTTCTGGGTCTCGATCGCCTCGGCGAAGAGCATGCGGTCGATCAGATCCTGCAGCGGCACATCGAGGGTCGCCTCGGTCTTGAAGTGATCGCGCACACCCTGCCAGATGCCCTGACGCTTGCCGTTCTCGTCGTACTCGTAGAAGCCGGCCTTCTCGAGACGACCCGGACGACCCTGCTCGACCATCCAGTCGACCACGTCGAGTGCGGGATGACGCGTGGTGCCGAGCTTGGTGTCGCCCTGCTTGGCGGCCTCCTCGGATTCCTTCGCGATCTTCTGCATGAGCTTCATGTTCAGCTCGTCGGTCAGCTGCAGCGGCGGAGCCGGGTAACCCGCCTGCGAACCGGCCTGCTCGATGGTCGCGGGCTCGATGCCCTCGCCGAGCATGGCGATGGCCTCGTTGACGAAGGTGCCGATCACACGCGAGGTGAAGAAGCCGCGACTGTCGTTGACGACGATCGGAGTCTTGCGGATCGCGAGCGTGTAGTCGAACACGCGGGCCAGGGCCTCGTCGGAGGTCTTCTCACCCTTGATGATCTCGACCAGAGGCATCTTGTCGACCGGCGAGAAGAAGTGGATACCGATGAAGTCCTCGGGACGCTTGACGCCGGTCGCGAGACCGGTGATGGGCAGCGTCGAGGTGTTCGAGCCGAGCAGCGCGTCGGGATCGACGATGTCTTCGATCTCCTGGAACACCTTGTGCTTGAGCTCGGTGTTCTCGAACACTGCCTCGATGACGAAGTCGACGCCCGCGAAGTCGGCGGGGTCGGCCGTCGGCGTGATGCGGTCGAGCAGAGCCTTCGACTTCTCCTCGGTGGTCTTGCCACGCGAGAGAGCCTTCGTCTCGATCTTCTCCGAGTAGTTCTTGCCACGCTCGGCGGCCTCGAGGGTGACGTCCTTGAGGACGACCTCGTAGCCGGCCTTGGCGGAGACGTAGGCGATGCCGGCGCCCATCATGCCCGCACCGAGAACGCCGATCTTCTTGATCTCGCGCTTCGGCACGTCCTTCGGACGCGAAGCGCCCGAGTTGATGGACTGCATGTCGAAGAAGAACGCCTGGATCATGTTCTTCGCGACCTGGCCGGTGGCGAGTTCGACGAAGTACCGCGACTCGATGGTCGACGCATTGTCGAAGTCCACCTGCGAGCCCTCGACGGCGGCGGCCATGATGGCGCGCGGAGCCGGCATCGGGGCGCCCTTGATCTGCTTGCGCAGGTTCGCGGGGAAGGCCGGAAGGTTCGCGGCGAAGGCCGGGCTGGAAGGGGTGCCGCCGGGGATCTTGTAGCCCTTGACATCCCACGGCTGGATGCCGCCCTCGGGGTTGGCCTTGATCCATTCCTTGGCGGCCGGAACGAGTTCCTCGACGCTACCCACGACGTCGTGGACCAGGCCGATCTCCTTGGCCTTGACCGCGTTGTACTTGTTGCCCTGCAGCAGAACCGAGAGCAGCGCCGTCTGGATGCCGAGCAGGCGCACGGTGCGGGTGATGCCACCGCCACCGGGGAGCAGGCCGAGGCTGACCTCGGGCAGACCGATCTGCACGCCCTTGACATCGGCAGCGATGCGGCGATGCGTCGCGAGGGCGATTTCGAGGCCGCCACCGAGAGCCGCGCCGTTGATGGCGGCGACGACGGGCTTACCGAGGGTCTCGAGACGACGCAGGTCGGCCTTGATGCCCTGAACCTCGTCGAACGCGACCTGCGCGTCGTCGGGGCCGATCGCGATGATGTTGCGCAGGTCGCCGCCGGCGAAGAAGGTCTTCTTCGCGGAGGTGATCACCACACCGGTGATGGAGTCCTGCTCCTCGTACAGACGGTCGACGGTGGCCTTCATCGACGCCTTGTACAGCTCGTTCATCGTGTTGGCGCCCTGGTTCGGATCGTCGAGTGTCAGCACAACGATGCCGTCGGCGTCCTTATCCCAGGAAATCATGTTGTCGCTCACTGTTTTTCGAATTCCTTCCGGTGTCAGACGCGCTCGATGATGGTGGCCACACCCATGCCGCCACCGATGCACAGGGTGACGAGGGCGCGCTTGGCTCCGCGGCGCTCGAGCTCGTCGATCATGGTGCCGGTGATCATGGCGCCGGTGGCGCCGAGCGGGTGGCCCATCGCGATGGCGCCGCCGTTGACGTTGAGCTTCTCGTCCGGGATGTTCAGGTCCTTCTGGAACTTCAGGACGACGGAGGCGAACGCCTCGTTGATCTCGAACAGGTCGATGTCGTCGACCGTCAGGCCCGCCGAAGCGAGAACCTTGTGCGCGGCCGGCGTGGGGCCGGTGAGCATGATCGTCGAGTCGGCACCGGAGGTGGCCGTGGCGACGACGCGGGCACGCGGGGTCAGACCGAGGTCCTTGCCGGCCTGCTCGGAACCGACGAGCACGAGTGCCGCGCCGTCGACGATGCCCGAGCTGTTGCCGCCGTGGTGGACGTGATCGATCTTCTCGACGAAGTGGTACTTCTGCTGCGCCACGGCGTCGAAGCCGCCCATCTCACCGATGGTCGCGAACGACGGCTGCAGCTTGGCCAGACCCTCGAGGGTCGTGTCCGGACGCATGTGCTCGTCCTGATCGAGGATGGTCAGGCCGTTCTGGTCCTTGACCGGCACGACCGACTTGGAGAAGTAGCCGCCCGACCAGGCTGCCGCCGCGAGCTGCTGCGAACGCAGTGCGTAGGCGTCGACGTCCTCGCGGGTGAAGCCCTCGATGGTCGCGATGAGATCGGCGGAAATGCCCTGGGGAACCAGGTAGCTGTCGTAGTTGGTGGCGGGATCGAGCATCCACGCGCCACCGTCGGAGCCCATGGAGACACGCGACATGGACTCGACGCCGCCGGCGAGAACGAGCTCGTCCCAGCCGGAGCGGACCTTCTGTGCAGCCATGTTGACGGCCTCGAGGCCCGACGCGCAGAACCGGTTGATCTGCACGCCGCCCGTGGTGGCCGGCAGGTTCGCGATGGTGACAGCGGTGCGGGCGATGTCGGCACCCTGATCGCCGACGGGGCTGACGACACCGAGGATCAGGTCGGAGATACGGTTCTCGTCGAGATCGGGGAATCGAACACGCAGCTCGTCGATCAGGCCCGTAACCAGGGAGATCGGCTTGACGGAGTGCAACGAGCCCGTCTTCTTGCCTCGGCCGCGTGGTGTTCGGATGGCTTCATAGATGAATGCCTCGGTGGTCACAGTGCGCAGGTTCCTTCCCGTGCTTGCGGAGCGACGGCACCCACGGCCCTGCAGAGGGCCGCCGTGCCCAACCTCTCCTACGGTAGAAGCGGGCACCCCTCGGCCGTAAGGACCGAAGCGATCGGTGTCCGTGACCGAACCGAACGTCCGCAAACCCCTTACGGGACCACCGCCGCCCGAAGGCGCGGCGCCGCATACAGGACTTCTCGCAGCGCATCGAGGGGGACGAGGGTGCCGACGAGCCCGCGAGCACGAGGCGCCCGCCCACATCGAGGCGCGACACCAGCGACGCGATCGCATCCGCCGAACCCGAGAAGTCGAGAGCGATACCGGCAGGACCACCGTCGTCGAGAACCGCGCCGAACCGGTCGGCGCGTGCCGCGTGCTGCGGGTCGGTGTCCATGATCATGACGTCGGCGCCGGCTTCGGCACACATGGCGACCGCCGTGACGCCGAGCATCCCGGCACCGCACACCACGACCCTGCGGCCGTCGAGATCGCCGGCCGTCTCAACCACCGCGACAGCCGTCGCGGTCGCACACGAGGCCGGAGCTGCGACGACGTCGGGCACCGCGGCCGGGACGGGCACGGTCGTCACGCCCGCGGGTAGCACGATGTACTCGGAGTAGGTACCCACGTCGCCCTGGCCGACGAATCGGGGCGTCCGGTTCCGGGATGTCAGAGGCCGAGCAGGTCGGCGGTCTCCTCGCCGAGATAGAGGCCGAGGGTCATACCGCGGCCACCCGGGCCGGCGACGACCCATACGTCTTCGTCGGCCTTCGCGCGGTGCACGAGCGCGTGGGGTCGATGCACTGGCTGTACACACCGGCCCAGAGCGCCGGACGACGCGCGGCAGTCGGCGGCCGAGGAACTCCTCCGTCACTGCGACGAGGTGGTCGTAGGGTTCTTCGTCGACGTCGAAGTCGAACGGTTCGTCGTAGGCGTGGGTGTCGCCGATGGTGAGGCCGCCGTGCAGACGCTGGACGCACAGCAACTGCATGCGATGCTGCGCGGCGACGGGTCGTTGCTCCTCGGAGGCGGTGAGCTCGTCGAGGGCGGTACCGGCGAATCCCGGGTAGTAGCGCAGGCTGTCGCCGTCGGCGATCGACGTGGTGAGGTCTTCGCCGAGCGGTGCGGTCTGCATCATCTGCAGCCGGACCCTGCGCAATGGCAGGTCGCGGGCGAGGCCACCGAGTGTCGCGCCGGGGCAGACGAGAACGAGGTCGGTCTCGTGCACGGTGCCGTGGTCGTCGCGCACTGCACGGTCCCGCGGGCCCTGCGGGAGACGTCCCGGGCCTCTGTGGACAGCAGGAACCGGTAGCGGCCCGAGATGGCGAGATGTTGCCGGATCGCCGGGAGCGCGATGCGGGATTCGACGGCAGCGTCCGTGCTGCAGTGCAGTGCCGCGAGGAAGTTACCGCGTAGCGCGGGGTTACGGCGGCGCGTCTCGTCCGCATCGAGCAGGGCGAATCCCCGTCGCTGCGCGTCGTCGCGTGCGACCGCTTCCTCCGCGACGGCGATCTCGGCGGCGGTGCGCGGCAGCGTCAGCGAACCGTTCGCGCGGAAACCGACGTCGGGAACGCGGGCGCCGAGGTCCTCCCACAGCTCGCGGGACCGCAGGGTTAGGGCCGGTTCGTCGAACTCCCGGTGAAACAGTTGGTGTAGACCGGAATTCGGTTACGCTGGATGTGTGGCCACCGTCGTTCGCGAAGCGCGCACCCTCAAGCACCAGATCGTGCGCCGCCAGGTCGAGTGCCTCCTCGACCAGCTCAGCGTGGGAGATCAGGTCCCCTCCGAACGCGATCTCGCCACCCGGTTCGACGTCGCCCGCGAAACCGTCCGCCAGGCACTGCGAGAACTGCTCGTCGACGGCCGCATCGAACGTCGGGGCCGCAGCACCGTCGTCGCCGGCCCGAAGATCGTCCAGCCCCTCGTCATCGGTTCCTATACCGAAGCCGCCCTGCTCGAAGGGCGCAGCGCTGGGCGTGTGCTCGTCGCGTGGACCGACCTCGTCGCCGACGACGAACTGGCCTGCCGCCTCGGTCTCGAACCCGGCGATCCCGTCCTCGAACTCGAACGTGTCCTGCTCACCGACGGAGTGCATGTCGGACTCGAACGCACGCGCCTTCCCGCACACCGCTTTCCGGATCTGCGCCGGACGCTCGATCCGTCGTCGTCGCTGTACGCCGCGATCCGTTCCTACGGGATCACGTTCGCGCGGGCGGTCGAGCGGATCGAGACCACGCTGCCGGATGCGCGCGAGGCGGCGCTGCTCGACGCCGACACCCGCACACCGATGCTGCTGCTCGAGCGGATCTCCTACGACGAGAACGACGTCCCGATCGAGCATCGCCGGTCGCTCTACCGCGGCGACCGGATGTCGTTCGTCACGACCGTCACTCCCTGAGCAGCAGGTCAGTCGACGCCCAGGCCTGCTTCCCTCGCACGGACGATCGCGCTCGCCCGGTCGGCTGCACCGATCTTGCCGAGGATGTTGGACACGTGGTTGCGCACCGTCTTCTGGCTGAGCACGAGTCGGCGGGAGATCGCGGCGTTGTCGAGTCCGCGGGCCACGAGGTCGAGGATCTCCCGCTCCCGTCCGGTCAGATACGGGAAGACCGCCGACGTGTTGCGGGAGTTCGCGACCGCCGCAAGGGCTTTCGCCGCGACCGCCGCACCGACGATCATCTCACCGTCGGCCACGGCCCGGATCGCCCGTTCGACCCCCGACGGATCGGCCCCTTTGACGAGATAACCCGAGGCACCGGCACGGATGGAGGCGATGAGGATGTCCTCGTCCTCGTGCATCGTGACCATCAGGATGCGGGTGCCCGGCGACTTCCGGAGGATGCTGCGGGCCGCGTCGATCCCCGATCCGTCGCCGAGTTCGATGTCCATGAGCACGACGTCGACATCGCCGATCACGACCTCGAGGGCCTCCCCCACCGAACTCGCCTGGCACACGACATCGATCCCGTCGAGAGTGCCCAGCAGTGCCGCCATACCGAGGCGGAAGACGGGATGGTCGTCGACGACCGCAACGCGTATCGCTCCGTTGTCGCTCATGATTCGGACCAGGGTAGCCGCGCCCGCACCACGACACCGCGCGGGTCGCCGGGTTCGATGCCCACCGTTCCGCCGACCTCCCGGGCCCGTTCCCGCATGCTCTGCGTCCCCACACCGATTCGTGCGTCGGTCGCGAGTCCTCGCCCGTCGTCGACGATGTCGAGGGCCAGCACGTCGCCCTCCGCCGCGACCCGCACCGTGCATTCGTCGGCACCGGAATGCCGTCGCGCGTTGATGACCGCCTCGGAGGCGATGCCGTAGGCGGCCCACGCGATCGGCCCGGACATCCCGGCGGGGAGGTCGGACCGCAGGTCGACGCGGAATCCCGCGCGGGCGTGGGTGATCACGAGTTCATCGAGTGCGGCGGTGAGGCCGAGTTCGTCGAGAACCGGGGGCAGCAGACTGCGCGAGAGCTCGCGGACACCGTCGACTTGCCGATCGAGTTCGCGGAGCAGTTCGTCGACGAGTCCGGCCGCGGCGTCCGGGTCGGTGGTGACGAGATTGCGTGCGCCCTGCAGGCCGAGCCGCACCCCGGCGAGCGACGGGCCGAGACCGTCGTGCAGTTCGCGGCGGATGGTGCGGCGTTCCTCGAGTCTCACCTCGGTGAGGCGGCGACGTGCGTCTTCGAGGTCCTCCGCCGACCGCAGGACGACGAGCCCGGCGTCGACGACGGTCGCGAGTTCGGTGAGCGCCCGCCGGCTGCGTGCCCCGAGCGATTCGCCCGGAGGTGCGGTGACGGCGAGGGTGGCGTCGCCGTTACCGACCGGAACCTCCTCGACGGGTCCGGTCGCGGTCCCCCAGCGTGCGATCACGTCGCCGCCGCGGCGCACCTCGACCGATTCGAGACGCAGTGCGGTACCGATTCCGGCGACGAGTTCGCCCAACAGCAGGTCGGGCGAATCGGCACCGGCGAAGTGCCGCCCGAGGATCCGGACGGCGCGTGCCGGGTCGACGCCGTCGCCGTAGACGAGGCGGTGCACCTTCCGGCCGAGCCACATCCGCACCGGCTGCACGGCCAGGGCGACGGCGGTGGCGGCGACCGCCTGGGCGAAGACCGATTCGTTCGGGAGCACCAGCGACACCGCGACCGTCACCGCGAGATAGGAGGTGACGAGCACGGCGGTGAGACTGCCGGCGAGCGCGGCGCGACCCACCGCGAGGTCGATGCCCCAGAGTCGTTGGCGCAGCACGACGGCGAGGATCGCGACGGGATAGAAGGCCTGCGTCGCGAGGTGGAGCAGCGGTGTGAGCATCCACGGCACGTCCGGGACCGCCAACGGGATGTACGAGGCTGTCATCAGGGCACTGCCGAGCGCGAGCCATCCCGTCCCGGATCGTTCGCCCGCCGAGGCGTGACGGCGACGCCACTCGACGTGCCCGGCGGTCAGGAAACCCACGGCCACAACGGGTCCGACGAACCAGATGTCGGCGATGTCGGTGAAGGTGCGCGCCCAGAAGAACCAGGCGATCGTCAGGACGCCGACGCCGATCCCGGCCCGCACCACGGGATCGGCCGGACGGTCGCGGACGAGCCACGGCACCACCAGGAACAACGCGAGTGTCCCGGGGATCCAGGTGGTGTTCTGCAGCGGACCGAGGAATCCGACGGGCAGTTCGGGGCGGACGAGGGCGAGCTGGGTCCAGCTGTAGGACATCGCTGCCACACCGACGCCGATCGACGCGACGGCCAGCAGGATCGGCACGGCGTGGACCCGGCGGGCGAGGATCACCCCGGCGACCGTCCCGTAGACGGCGGCTCCGACGACGTCGACGAGGAAGAACAGCTGGTCGGAATCGAGCGCGGGTCGTGCCGCGACGAACACGACGACGGCCGCCACGGCGAGCAGCCAGGAGACGACGGCCACGACGGCGGCGGGTACCGGAGCCCCGGTACCCGCCGATCCGGTCGTCGTGACGGTGTCCTTCATGGTGCGGTGAGTATGCACCGCCGTGTCCTTGACGCGGCAGGTATACGCCGCTGGGCCGCTCGCAGTGGCACTAACGTGCACGCCGGTCCGCGAGGGCGAAGCCGACTCCGGCCACCAGCACCCACACCGGGCCGGTGAAGCCGGCCATGTACTGCAGTGGGGAGATGCCGAGGAGCAGTGTCAGACCACCGAGGACGATGCTCGCCCAACCGATCCACCGGGGCGCCGCGCGGTGATGCAGGACCGCGACCGCGACCGCGACGCCGCTGACACCGGCACCGACCCACAGCCATGGGATGGTGCCCATCCAATGCGAGGCGAAGACCGCCACCTCGGGCACCATCTGATCGGTGTTGCCGAGGCCGAACAGCAACTCGGTGTCGAGTCCGGTGCCCATGAGGGTCGCGACCGAGGTGAGCACGAGACCGAATGCCGCGACCGTCGGCACGAGGCTGAATTCCGGAGTGCCTGCGCGCAGTCGGCGCTGCAGTCCGGCGGCGAAGACGAGCAGCAGCGTCGTCGACACCATCAGCGTCAGGTGCATGACGAGCATGGGCGTGCGCTGCCCGGCGAACTCGGTCATGATCGCCACCGCGTTGCCGGCGGTGCGCTCGTTGTATGCCGCGCTCATCGCCATGCTCGCCTGGATGCCCACGACGCCGGCGAGGCCGGCGACCGCACCCGTCCACGCCCAGAGCGAACCGGGGCCACGACGATCGGGAGCGATCGGCGCGAGGGGTTCGGTCTCGGTGCCGAGAGTGTTCATGAAGGTCCCTTCGGATCGATGCGACGCCCTGCGCGTCGTAAAGGAACGATCCGGTGCCCGATGTCCCGGGTGGAAGGGACGACTGTCCCGACCTTCCGGGATCGCCGCCGGCGTCCCTCGTCGGGCAGACGTCGTGCACCTACCACAACCGAGGGGAGGTTGTGTGCGATTCTCCCGACGGAAACGCACACAACCTCCCCCACGACCGAGGATGCCGACGCGGATATTTCCGTGGGCTGCCGGATCCGCGTCGCCCCGAATTCACTCAGGGATTTCGGGTCCGGCGCTCGTCCGCCGAATGAAGAGCGGCGACGGACGCGAAGGCCGCAGCCAGTACCAGTAACAACAACACAACATTGAGTGCCATGGAATGTCCTTTCACGGGGCCGGGTGAATTTCTCCCGACTTCGAAACAGGCGCCCCCCTCTTCTATCCTATTTACGAGAAATATGCGAGTCGACGCATTTTCCACCGGCGAATTCGATACGTTCGCAATTCGCACGTCGCGGAATTCCGGGTCGGATATTCCGTGGGGAAATGCGGCGGATCCGCCCAGTGACCTGCGCCTCATGCGCGCCTGCCGGCGGTAAGCAGTGCCCCGTCGGTTCCTAGGGTGGTACGACGTGGCGGAAGCGAGCGGAGATCATCGGGTCGTCGACCTTCCGCTGCCCACCCCCGCCCCGTTGCGGACGGCGATGCTGTCGGTTCCCCGGCAAGGACGCCGGTGGCCCGGCGCCGCGCGCGCAGCCGCCACGGTCGCGGTGCCCGGTCTCGTGGGCGTCGCTCTCGGATTCGGCACCGTCTCCGCGATCGCCACACTCGGCGCTTTCGCCGTCGTCTACGGCGAGCAACGCCCCTATCGCGTCCGTGCCCGAGCGGTCGCCGTCATCGGGACGGTGCTCGTGACACTGGCGACGATCGGCGCCCTAGCAGGTTCGGTCGTCCACCACGAACTGGCCGCGGGCGGGTCGGCGTGGTGGTACCTGGTGGTCGTCGCGGTGATGACCGCGACCGTCGCGGTGTGCGCCTTCGTCGTCGACGCCCTGCGGATGGGTGCGCCCGGCGCCTTCCTGATGTTGCTGTCCCTCGAGATCGCATCCGCTCTCCCCGCGCTGGGAGTGTCCGTCCCGACGGTCTCGGCGTGGACCGCGATCGGCGCCGGAACGGCCGTCGTGGCCTCCATGTCCGGTGCCCCGTTCCGGCCGCGAACCCCGGAACGCACCGCCGTGGCCGCGGCGGTCGCTGCCGTCGACGCGGTCTTGGAGGAGAACTCACCCGGCAATCGCCGCGCCGCGGTCCACGATCTGCACGCGGCCTGGCAGTGCCTGCACGACGCCGGACTCATCGATTCGGGGCATCCGCTGGAGCAGACGCTGCGCGCGGCGCACCTCCGATGCGCGGAGACACTGGACGAGCGTCCGCGGGACGAGGCAGTTCCCGAGGACGATCTGCGACTGCGGACCCCGCTGCGACGCCCCTCCGTGCGGTACCGCCTCGCGCGCGCCGCGCACCTGCGCAGCCGGTCGGCGACGATCGCGGTGCGCCTGCTCGTCGCGGGACCTCTCGCCGGGACGATCGCCATCGCGCTGGGCGTCGGACGTCCCGACTGGGCGGTCATCACGGCCGCGATGATCCTGCATCAGGGACCGGATCGGATCCTCGGCTCCTACCGGGCGGCGCACCGCTTCCTCGGCACCGTGCTCGGACTCGTCCTGGTGGCCTGCCTGACGCCTTTCCATCCCGGTGGTGTCGCCCTCGTCGTGGTGCTGGCCGCGGTGATGGCCGGCACGGAAATGTTCCTGGTGCGGAACTACGGCCTGGCGATGGTCTTCATCACCCCACTCGTCGTCGTCCTCGGCGGGTTGGGTGCCCCCGGCGATCTGGTGACGGTCGCGCGCGACCGCTTCCTCGAGACCGTTGTCGGCGTCCTCGTCGCGCTCGCGGTGCTGTGGGGCGTACTTCCCCGGGCCCACCGTCGCGTCCTCGACTTCGCCGACGGCCGCGTCCGCGACGCCGTCACGAGAATCGCCGCGTCGACGGACGTCCGCGAACTGCCCGAACTGCGCCGCGACCTCGAGTTCGACCTCCACGCATCCACCACCGCGGCCGTCATCGCCGCGCACACCGAGCCGGCGTGGACCCGGGAACGCTGGATCGAGCACCGCCGTCTCCACGAACTCGGCTACCGGATCCTGACCCTCCCGGAACGACCGGGCCCCTGAAGCAGGGACCCGGTCGCTTCCGTCGGAATACGCGCCGTCGTCAGAACACCAGGACTGCGAAGACGGTCGAGAGGATCAGCCCCGCCATCACCGGCAGGAAGCACTTGCGGGCGAGATCGAGCACGGGCACCCGGGCGAAACCGGCCACCGCGACCAGCGAGGACCAGGCGATGATGACGCCGCCACCGGCCCAGATGTTGCCCATCTGACCGATCGCCGCGAGCGTCGAGGGGTCGACGTCGACGGCCGGTCCGAGAGCACCCGACAGCGCACCGGTGAGGGGCAGTCCGCTGAATCCGGACCCGTCGAGCCCGGCGACGAGGCCGATGAGCAGGATGCCGAAGGACGTGATGAAGGCGTTCTGCGGAAGGTGCGACTGCACCGTGGTCACGAGGTCGAACAGGATAGCCGGGCCTGCGGCGTCGGCGGAGATGCCGAGGATCGGTCCCGCGAACTCCGGATTGCCGATGAAGAAGAAGCCGGCGATCGGGAGGACGCAGCCCATGGCCTTGAAGGCGAAGACCAGGCCGTCGACGAGATGGTCCGAGGTGGTCTCGAGGAAACCTCCGCGGTCGGTCGACGCTGCGGCGGCGAACAGGATCAGCGCTGCGATCCCACCCACGATCGCGGCGGCGTCACCACCCTGCAGTGGCGGCACGACCTCGGTGAACTTGCCCAGCATCAAGTAGACGATGAACGCGAGGTAGGCGAGCGGCACGAGCATCGCGAACGCCTTCGCGGTACCGCGGCGTTCCTTCTCCGCCGCGGAGTCGGGGTCGGCGATCGGGTCGGACGGCGCCACGAGCACCGCCGTGGCCGTCGCCGCCTGCTCTCCGCCGCCGCTGGGGCCACCGGCGGGTTCCGGCCGACGCGGAGGACGGGAGCCACCCCCGTCGCCCGAGGAGTCGCCACGGGTCTCGCCGATGCCGCGGTCAGCTGTGTCACCGATGCCGCGGTCGGCTGTGTCACCGATGCCGCGGTCGGCTGTGTCACCGATGCCGCGGTCGGCTGTGTCACCGATGCCGCGGTCGGCTGCGGCCTCCCACTCGACGAGGAGGTCGGGGGACGGTGCACGCCAATGCCGCTTCTGCACGAGGTAGGTGATCAGCAGAGCCGTGCCGCCGACGATCAGGGACAGGACCATGGCTTTGTCCGCCACGGCGTCGGCCTCGACGCCGGCCGCCGATGCGGAGATACCGGGCGCCACCTTGATGATGTAGTCCGAGGACAGCGCCATGCCCTGGCCGCAGATCGCGATGACCATGCCCACCGACAGCGGGGACATGCCCGCGCGGATCGCGACGGGGATGAGCACCGCGCCGACGAGGGGCACGGCCGGGGTGGGCCAGAAGAACAGGGAGATCACGTAGGTGACCGCGGCGAGGACGAGGAAGCTGCTGGTGCCCGCACGCATGACCCGCCGGAACGGCGCGACCATCATCCGGTCGGCGCCGAGCTGGCGCAGCGCGCCGAGCATGGCCGTGACCATCGCGATGATGAGGAAGATGTTGAACAGTTCCTTCGCCGCGACGAGGCTCGCATTGAAGATGGCCGACAGTCCCGTGACGATGCTGCCGGAGAACGTCAGTGCGGTCAGGAAGGTTGCGACGACTGCAGGAACGACGATGTTCTTCCGCAGGGCCATGGTGGCCAGGATGACGAGGATGCCGGCCAGGTAGACCCAGTGCGCGGCGGTGAGTTGTACGTCCAAGGCGATTCCTTCGACAGGGGGTGGAACGAGTCGGGCTGTGTTCGTGGACGGTGAATGGGAACTCGATGTATTGGGGGAACTTTCCGCTACGGCCCGTGCTCGGTCAACGAGAACGGTGCACAGTGCCCGCCACGCTAGTTGTGCACTGTGTTCCACTTTTGCGATTTCGTGACGACGAAGCGCTCCGGTGTGAAATATTGCTACGAACATGTGTCGCGCGCCCCGCGCCGCCCTCACGACGTCGTCGAATATGCACCCTGCACCGGCTTACGCGGATCCGATGTGCACCTTCACTCCGCGATGGCGATGCATCCGACGGTAGCGCAGTGCGAAAGTGGTTCGACGGTACGAACCGTGCCGCGCAGTTCCCCGAGGTTCCGGAGAGTTCGATGACCACTCGCACCGATACACCGGCAGCGCCGGCAGCCGAGACGGATACGGGCACTCCCCTGGCCCTGTCCGCCCTGCTCGCCGGAACCCTCGTCGGGACATTGAGCAACAACATCATCAATGTCCCACTGCCACAGATACTTTCCGACTTCGACGCGAGCCTCGAAGACGGCGCACTCCTGGCCGTCGGCTTCCTTCTCACTTTTGCTGCGACAATGCCCCTTGCAGGGTACATCGGTGACCGATACGGTCGGCGTCGCGTCTACTGCGGTGCCCTGCTCGGCACCGCGATCTGTGCGGCCGGAGCGGCGACGGCGCCGACCCTCGAGATCCTCGTGGTCTGGCGCGCCCTCGGCGGAGTCGCGGCGGCTGCATTTGCGCCTGCTGTCATGGGGTTGATCGCGTGGCTGTTCGGCGCGCATCGACGCGCACGCGCGGTGGGCGCGTGGGCCACCGTGAACGGACTCGGTCAGGCCATCGGCCCCACCCTCGGCGGTTTCGTTGCGGGACATTGGGGTTGGCGATGGGTATTCGTCCCGATGATCCCGATTGCACTGATCGGTCTTGCCGGGACGTTGCGCTGGATCCCGATCTTCCCCGGCCGCCGGATGACCCTCGACGTGCCCGGTGCGATCGCACTGACCCTCGGTTCCGCCGGAGTCGTGCTGGGACTGAGCATGTTCGGACAAGCAGGTGTTCCCACGTCCGTCGCGGGGATCGCCCTGGCGGTCTCGATCGTCGTACTGGTCGGTTTCGTCGTGCACTGCCTACGCGCGGACGTGCCGTTCGTCGACGTCCGACTGTTGGTCGAGAGCAGATTCGCGCGGAGCGCGGCCGCCGCCTTCGCGCAGATGTTCTGCCTGGGCGCCGCTCTGCTGGCGGTGCCGCTGCGGTTGCACGCGACGGGCGCGTCGACGGCCACGGCCGGGGCGATCCTGTTCGCACTGCCCGCAGTCATGGCGGTCCTCGCACCGGTGGTCGGCCGCACTGTCGATCGCGTCGGCGGACGGCACATGTTGCGGGCGGGACTGGTGGTGCTGCTCGTCGGTCAGATCGCGCTTGCCGTCGTCCTCTCGGCGGACGAACCGCGGCTGTGGCTCGTCGCGACCGTCCTGGCGATCACCGGTGCCGGCATCGCCGCCGTGCAGACCCCCGCGGCGGCCGGCTCGACGCGGTCCCCGGCGGGCGAGCGCGGGACGGGCCTGGGGGTGTTCAACCTGATCCGCTTCGGCGGCTCCGCCGTCGGGGCCGCGTGGGTGACCGTCGCGCTCGGTTCGTGGACGGTCGGACCGCTCTTCGCGGTGTGCGCCGTGGTCGTATGCGCGGGGTTCGCCGCGTCGTTCCTGGGGGCCGACCCCGAGGATCACGCACCGACCGGCTCCGAGTCGACCGCTCTCAGCGGTAGTTGATCTCGTTCTCGACCGAGGTGCGCAACCGGTCGAGAAGCTCGAGGCGGACGGCGAGCCAGGCCGTGAACTGGTTCTCCGGCAGCCGGACGTCCATCCCCATCGCACGGGAGATCCGGTCCAGCTTCGACAGCATCGTGTTGCGGTGGACCGACAGCTCCCGCGCCGCCGCGTTGACGTTCCCGCCGGCCGCGAGATAGGCCAGCAGGGTGTCGTACAGGTCGGTGCCGGGCTTGAGCGTCCCGAATACGTCGCCGACGAATCTGCGGCTGCGATCGGTCTCGGCGACCAGCTCGAGCACACCGTAACCCCGCAGGTCGCGGTAGGCCACCGAACCCGACATCCCGAGCCGCTGCCCGATGCCGAGCGCCACGCGGGCCTGCCGGTAGCTCTCCCGGATCTGGTCCGCGCCGACGGCCGGAGCGCCGTGGGCGACGGGCACCGGACGCACGCGCCGGCGGGACAGGTCCTGCGACACCGCGTCGGCGTATTCGGCGATCTCGAGTTCGACGTCGCTCGGGTCGCGGTAGCGGAGCGACCGCACCACCACCAGGACGTCGCCGATCACCGTGACATACGAGCGCACCGACGGGTGGGGCAGGACGCTCGCGGCGTACCGGGCCAACCGCAACAGTCCACCGGATTCGTCGCCACCCGGACCGGCCGGGTTCTCCCCGTAACCGGGCGCGACGAAGACCGCGAACGACGAGGTGAGATCGATGTCGTGGTACTCGGCGCGCGCCTGCATGTCGTGCTGGCTGGTGAAACTGCCATGCACCAGCGCCTGCACGAAATCGCCGCGGGCCCGTTCCTCGGCCTCGTCGACACTGCGTTGCCGCAGCATCTCCGATCCGATGATCGCCGTCGCCTGTTCGGTGACGACCGCGTGCTGGGCCAGCTCGTGCGGTCCGGGAGACGCGCCCGAGGCGAGCACGACCACCCAGCCCTCGAACCGTTTGCCGAGCCGGATGGTGCTGGCCGTGCACGTCCAGGGTGTGCCTCCGACGACCTCCTCCAGCACGCGAGTGTCGTGGGGGGCGTGACGTTCCGCGGCCGTCACCGTCGACAGCTGCTTGTGCAGTATCTCCGAGATCTCTTCCGCCCGAACGGCATCCACGCCGTGTAAGGCGACGGCCTGACCACGTGCATCGAGTGCGATCGCCGGATGCTGTGCGAGCGCCGAGACCTCCTTGACGAGCAGGGTCAGTCCCGCGCCGCGGTGCAGCAGACCGGCGAGCGTCGAGTGCACGTGCGCGGAATAGCGCATGACGTGCACTTCCTGCATCAGCGACCGCTCGGCGAGCAACCGGTTGAGTGCCGCGAATCCGACGGGCAGGTCGAGTTCGATCACCACCAGTCCTGCCGGCCAGCACATTCCGGCGGGCACCGCGCCGTCGACGACCAGGGCCGCCGCGTCGCGGGCCGCGAGCGCGGACAGGGCGTGCGCGCTGTCGGCCAGTGCCTCCGGCCGCATGTACACGGCGACGCCGGTGAGATCATCGAATCGGCCGACGACCTCGCCGAACGGCAGCACCCAGGTGAGCGCCCGGTCGAGATCGGCCTCCCGATCCACGACCCGGGCGCCCTCCATGAGCGGTTCGTCGAGCAGCCCTCGGACTGTCAGACGCGGGCTCGATTCCATGGGGACCTGCTTCCATCGGGAGCATCGGCGGGCTGTGAGGGGGTGGGCCCGTCGACACCGTGGCGGTGTGCACTTTCTACACCAGATACCAGAGTCATGCGTCCCAGACGCATGTGCACTGTGTACACCGAATCCCGAAAACGACGGTGATCCTGACCGTCCCCATCGGCGCACGGCCCTGTTAGAAATGAGCCACGCCGGACACACCGCTCCACCGCTCCGGCACCCGCCGACACTTCAGCGACGCGACATCGGCGGGACGCACACGGATCCCGACGCGGACCAGGAATCGTCCGACTCTCCGACCCGACTCCGAAAGTGGAGACCAATGCATCGAATCCACCGCATCACCCTCGACGACGCACTCCCCCTGCTGGCCGCCGGCCGCGCGAAGGCCGAGGAGATCGGCGTGAAGCAGACCCTCTGCGTCTGCGACGAGAGCGCGAACGTCATTGCTCTGCACCGGCTTCCCGGCGCCCGCCTCACCGGCGTCGAGATCGCCATGGCGAAGGCGTTCACCGCCGCCGGCCACGAGCGCGCCACCCACCTGTTCAACGAGGGTCCCAACGGACCCGCACTCCCCGGCAACGAAGCGTTCGGCATCAGCCACATGCTCCCCGGGAAGTTCGCGATCTTCGTCGGCGGCTTCCCCCTCGTCTACGACGGACAGATCGTCGGCGCCGTCGGCATCAGCGGCGGCAACGGCGAGCAGGACAAGGCGGTCGGCGCCGCCATGATCGCCGAATTCGAAGCCCTGACCTCCGCGATCAACGCCTGATCGCATCCCCCCGCACGACCTCCTCATCGAAAGGCATCATCATGACCGAACTGCTCGGACGCGACGAATTCCGCGCCGCACTCGAAGACGCCATCAAGGGACGCGAAGCGAAGAACGCATCGTTCAGCAAGGCGTGGGCCGAAGGCAAGCTCGAGAAGCACCACTTCGCCCGGTGGGCCGAGAACCACTACCACTACGTCGGCCCCTTCGCCGACTACCTGGCGAACATCTACTCCAACACCCCCGATCACTTCACCGACGCCAAGGACTTCACCCTCCAGAACATGTACGAGGAGGAGCTGGCCGACATCCGGCACACCGACCTGCTCATCAAGTTCGCCGAGGCGTGCGGCACCACCAAGGAGCGCGTCGAGGATCCGAACAACATGAACGCGGTCACCCGCGGACTGCAGGCCTGGTGCTACGCGGTGTCGCAGCGCGAACACTTCGTCGTCGCCACCGCGGCCCTGGTCGTGGGCCTCGAATCCCAGGTGCCGAGCATCTACAAGAAGCAGATCGTCCCGCTCCGCGAGGTGTACGGCTTCACCGAGGACGAGATCGAGTTCTTCGACCTGCACATCACCTCGGACGTCGTGCACGGTGAGCGCGGCTACCAGATCGTCCTGGACTGCGCGGACACCCCGCAGCTGCAGCAGCGCTGCCTGCAGCTCGTCCGCTGGGGAGCGGAGATGCGTTTCTCGTACACGAAGGGCCTGTACGACACGTACGTCGCCCCCGATCTGGAGCTGGCGTCCGCCTGATCCGATGCGCGGGAGCGGAAGTCGCTCGCGGCTTCCGCTCCCGTTCTCGCACACGAGCGAAGGAGAAGCATGTCCACCGAAATCATGGGCAGCGGGACCGCCGGCACCGACACCGCCGCGGAGTCCCCGACCTGGGTCGCCGTCGCCACGGTGAAAGAGGTGACCCGCCGCCGCAAACTCCGCGTGGAGGTCGACGGCCTCGCGATCGCACTGTTCCATGCGAACGACCGCATCTACGCCTTCGCCGACCTGTGCATCCACCAGGACCGTTCGCTCGTGAAGGGCACGCTCCTGCACGGCCGGGTCATCTGCCCCGGCCACCAGTGGCGCTTCGATCTCGAGACCGGATACGAAGAGGACCAGGACCTCTGCCAGCCGGTCTATCCCGTCCTCGTGCGCGACGAGACCGTCCTCGTCGACCTCACCCCGCGTCCGGCACCGGCCGCATCCGGAAAGGAGTGCACGGCATGACCGTTCGCACCGTAGTCACAGTGGGCGCCGGCCAGGTCGCCGCCGTCGCCGCACGCACCCTGCGCCGCCGCGGCTTCGACGGACGCATCGTGCTGCTCGGCGACGAGCAGCACGCCCCCTACCAGCGTCCGCCCCTGTCGAAGGAATTCCTCGCGGGTCGTGAAGGAATCGACTCCCTCGCACTGCTGACCCGGAAATGGCTCGACGCCAACGACATCGACATCCGCACGGGCGTGTCGGTCCAGCGCATCGACACCGCGACCCGCACCGTCGAGTTCGACGGCGGCGAGATCGCCGCCGACGCGATCGTCCTCGCCACGGGCGGACGCCCCCGCACCCTCACCACCACCGGTTCCCGGCCCGATCTCGTCCACTACCTGCGCACCCTCGACGACGCGACCGCCCTCGCAGCCCGCCTGACCCCGGGTTCGAGTCTCGCGATCGTCGGCGGCGGCTTCATCGGACTCGAGATCGCAGCGACCGCAAGATCTCTCGGCGTGACGGTGACGGTCCTCGAACAGGCCGAACACCTTCTCGGAGGCATCCTCGGCGAGCAGGTCGGCCGGCACTGCGCCGAACTGCACCGCCGCAACGGTGTCGACCTGCGCACCGGCACGGGCGTCGCGTCGGTGACCACTTCCGATCGCGGTGTGCGGATCGAGACCACCACCGGCGGGATCGTCGAGGCCGACGCCGTGGTCGTCGGCATCGGCATCGTCCCCAACACCGACATCGCGGCGGCGAGCGGACTCGCCGTCGACGGCGGGATCGTCGTCGACGCCACCGGGCGCACCTCGGTCGAGAACATCTACGCGGCAGGCGATGTCGCGAAGCGGTTCTCCCCGCGCGAAGGCCGGCACGTGCGCGTCGAACACTTCGACAACGCGAACCGCCAGGCCGCGGTGGTCGCCGACACGATCGTCGGGCGGCAGTCGCTCTCCGACGACCCGCATTGGTTCTGGTCCGATCAGTACGACACCAACATCCAGTTCGCCGGATCAGCTTCCGGAACAACCGAACTCGTCGTCCGCGGTGACACCGACAGCGGAGAGTTCTCGGTCTTCTACCTCGCCGGCGACGTTCTGACCGCTGCCTTCGCGATGGACCGCGGCGAGGACATCATGGCGGCCCGCGAACTCATCGGCCGCAGGGTCGACGCAGCGCTGCTCGCCGACGAGGACACCGATCTGTGGGAGATGTACGAGGAGGTCGAGCCCGCATGACGATCACCGGACTGAACCACATCGACGGCAACTGGGTACCGGCCGCCTCCGGCGCGGTCTTCGAACGCCGCAACCCCGCCGACGAGACCGATCTGATCGGCACCTTCCCGGACTCCGACGCCATCGACGTCCGCAACGCGGTCGATGCTCTCGACAAGGCCGCGCCCGAATGGGCCGCCGCCCCGCCCGAACGCCGCGCCGCGATCCTCGAAGCAGCCGCCGACCACCTCGCCGCACACTCGGCCGAACTCGTCGACGAACTGATCCGCGAAGAGGGCAAGACCCGCGCCGAGGCGTCGATGGAGGTGACTCGCACCCCCATGAACCTGCGCTTCTACGCAGGTGAGGCACTGCGCGCCACCGGTGCGACCTTCCCGGCCCCCGGATCCACGACGATCTACACCGTGCGCGAACCGATCGGGATCGTCGGTGCGATCACGCCGTGGAACTTCCCGCTCAACATCCCCTCCCGCAAGCTCGGTCCGGCGCTCGCCGCCGGCAACACGGTGCTGTTCAAGCCGTCCGAGATCACCCCGCTGATGGGGCAGCGACTCGTCGAGGCCCTGCTCGCCGGTGGTCTGCCGCCCGGCGCGATCGCACTCGTCCAGGGCGACGGCAAGGCAGGCGCGGCCGTGTCCGGCGACGAACGGGTCGCGGCCGTGACCTTCACCGGCTCCACCGAGGTCGGACGCGCCATCCACCGCAGCGTCGGCCCCGACCGGCGCGTGCAGCTGGAGATGGGCGGCAAGAACCCCGTCGTCGTGCTGGCCGACGCCGACCTCGACGCCGCAGCCGCACTGATCGTCAAGGGTGCCTTCGGGTTGTCGGGCCAGGCGTGCACCGGCACCAGCCGGGTCGTCGCCGTCGACGCGATCCACGACGAACTGCTCGAGAAGGTCGCCGAACGCACCCTCGCACTGCGGGTGGGACCAGGTTCGGGTGCCGCCGTCGATGTCGGCCCGCTCGCGGGTCGCGGTCAGCTCGACAAGTTCCTCGAGTACGTCACCATCGGCACGGACGAAGGCGCACGGCTCGTGTGCGGCGGCGTGCGATGCGAGGACGACGCGCTGCGAGACGGATTCTTCGTGCGGCCCACAGTGTTCGCAGACACCGCCCCGGGGATGCGCCTGCTCACCGACGAGATCTTCGGCCCGGTCCTGGCCTTCCAGCGCGCCGGCTCCTTCGACGAGGCCCTGGCTCTGGCGAATGACACCGCCTTCGGGCTCAGCGCCTCGGTCGTCACCCGGAGTCTTTCCGCTGCACAGCGTTTCATCGCCGGGTCGCGGACCGGGCTCGTGAAGGTCAACCAGCCCACGACGGGAATGGCCATGAACGCGCCGTTCGGCGGCTACAAGCAGTCGAGCACGCAGACCTTCAAGGAACAGGCCGGCCCCACGCTCATGCAGTTCTACCAGTCCGAGAAGACCGTCTACCTGTCCCCCGACGCCTGACCGGCGACACCGACCCTCGACAAGCCTGGAGGAAAGACCATGGAGTTCAAGCGAGTGGCCCGATCCGGGCAGGTGCCCGAAGGCATCGTCCGCCGGTTCTACGCCGAGGACTACGAGTTCGCCATCTCCCGACTGGACGGCAAGGCGTACGCGACGTCCAACTACTGCTCACACCTCGACTGCCTGCTGTCGTCCGGCAAGCTCGTCCAGGACGGCATCGGATGCTCCTGCCACGGAAGCGCATTCGACCTCGAGACCGGTGAGCCGATCTGCCCGCCGGCCACCGAGCCCATCAAGACCTATCCGTGCGAGGAGCGCGACGGCGAGATCTTCGTCGGGATCGACCCCGCCGAGCCGCCGGAAGGACCCCGTCGACGTCGGATGCGGTCGGCATGAGTCGGCGCGTGACACGACCGGCGACGGTCGCGACCGGAGGCATGGTCGCGTCGAGTCATCCGCTCGCGAGCCTCGCCGGGGTCCGCGTCCTCGAGGACGGTGGCAACGCCGTCGACGCGGCCCTGGCGATGGCAGCGGTCACGTGGCTGACCCTGCCCGGGCAGTGCGGCATCGGCGGCGACGCGTTCGCCGTGGTCCGCGAGCCCGACGGGTCGGTGTGGACCGTCAACGGCAGCGGTTACGGACCCGACGGCGGTACACCGGATTTCTACCGGGCACGGGGACTCGACGCGATCCCACTCGACGGGGCGCTCGCCGTCGCCGTTCCCGGCGCACCCGCCGCGCTGGCGGCACTGCACCGGCGGGGAGCGAGCAGGTCGCTGCCCGAGCTGTGGGCGCCGGCAGCCCGGATCGCCGAGAGCGGCCTGCCGTGCTCGGCGAAGACCCGAACCGACGTGCAGACCGCTCTGCATGCGATCCGCGGCGACGCCGGACTCGCCTCGGTGTACGCACCGGGCGACCGGGTCCCGCGCCTCGGCGACGTGCTTCCCCAGCCCGATCTGGCCCGCACGATCCGTGCCCTGGCCGAGGATCCGGCATCGTTCTACACCGGCACGCTCGCCGAACGCTGCGTGGCTGCGCTGCAGGGGGGCGGAGCACCGTTCAGCGGCGACGAATGGCAGGCCGGGGCGTCAGTGGATGCGGAGGCGGCGCTCACCGGCAGCTATGCCGGTCACGTCGTGCACCAGACCCCGCTCCCCACACCGGGATGGATGGTGCTGCACCAGGCCGCCCTGTGCGACGACGCGCTCGGCACCCACCCTGTGCTCGGCGCGGCATCGATCGACCGGATGGCCCGCGCGGCCACCGTCGCCTTCGAAGACAGGCTCCGCTGGTGCTCGTCGGACAACGACGGGGTCGCACGGGTGCTCGATCCCGCGAACATCGCAGCCGGTCGCGCACGGATCGACGGGCGTGCACCGGCCGAGGCGTTCGCCGTCTCCGCCGGGGACACGACGTCGTTCGTCGCCGTGGACTCCGAGGGGCGGGCGGTGTCGTTCATCCACTCGCTGGCGTTCACCTTCGGAGCGAAGCTCACGGTGCCCAGGACGGGCATCGTGCTCAACAACCGGCTCGGTCGCGGTGCCTACCTGATCGACGGGCATCCGAACGAGGTGGCGCCGCGCCGCAAGCCCCTGCACACGCTCAACGCGTGGATCGTCACCGACTCGGCGGGTGAGCTGCGGCATGTGGGCAACACGCCCGGCGGCGACGGCCAGGTGCAGTGGAACATGCAGTTGCTGTCGCACCTGCTCGACCACGGTCTCGACCCCCAGGAGGCGGTCTCGGCGCCGCGCTTCACCGTCTTCCCGGGATCGGACGCCAACGTGCTCGGCGAACCGACCGCATTGCGGATCGAAGGCGACGTCGCCGACGGCGTGTGCGACGAACTGCGCGTACTCGGTCACCTGGTGGAAGTGCTCGAACCACTCGACGCCGAGGGCAGCGCGCAGGTGATCTCGATCGACGACCGCGGGGTGCTCTCCGGCGGCAGCGATCCACGACAGGAGGGGGTGGCTCTGGGTGTCCTCTGACATTGCTTCGCAATGGGTGTCCACTGATGTGACCGCTGTCGCACCGCGTCCGCAGGGGCGATACGTCCCGGCCGTGTTGGCCGGCGACACCGTCCGCACGGCGGGCATGACCCCACGGCGAGACGGCGAGCTGATCCTCACCGGACGGGTCGGCGCGGAGGTCACCGTCGAACAGGCCCGGGCCGCCGCGGTCGTCGCGGTGGGCAACGCGTTGGCAGCGATCCGCGCGACGCTGCCGGAGGGCACGTCGTTCCGGCCGGTCGAGATGGTCGTCTACGTCGCGAGCGCGCCCGGTTTCGTCGATCTGTCGGTGGTCGCGGACGGCGCGTCGGACCTGATCGAACGCGAACTCGGTGTGGATGCGCTACCGGCGCGCACCGCCGTCGGCGTCCACACCCTGCCCGGCGGGGCACCGCTCGAGATCGCGCTGACCGCCGTGTGCGGATAGACGGAGGTTCACAATCCTGGTGGTCGACCATCAGGGTTGTGAGCCTCGTTTCTCGGTTGTGAACCTCGGGGACTAGTGCTCAGCGCTTGGCGCCGATGTCCTCGAGTTCGGCTGCAAGATCGACACTCTCGGACGGTCGCTGCCACCGATACACTCCGCCACCCTGGGCGTAGGAGAGGTGACCGCCGAGAGCGCCACCGACTCCGACCGCGCCGAGACCGATCAAAGTCCACATCGTCCCCGCCCGGTCGTGGCGGGCACGTCGCGCGCGATAGGACGTCGCCATGCAGATCACCCCGATCGCGTTGGACACGGCGTGCACCGCACCGACCCTGCGCTGAGGGGCATCCTCCAGGGTGGAGAAGTCGGTGTAGCCGGTGACGATCGTCGGGACCGCCGCGCCCAGTCCCAACGCGACGAGTCGCCGGGACGCGGTGCGCTGTCCGGGCAGCGCGTCCAACGCCGCCGCGGACACCCACGACCCGATCGGGACGGTGACGAGGAGCGGATGGACGGGGTGTCCGAGCCAGGAACCTCGGAGCAGGTCGTCGACGACGGAGCCGTCGAGGACTCGCCGTATGCGCTGCGCGATGCGCTCGGCGGGCCGATCCACAGCGTCGAACGATTCGACGGCGCGCAGGAGTTCGTGCAGGTTCATGATGAGGCGATACCCGTCGGCAACAGATACGAATCGCCGGGTGAGCGCGATGCGACGGCACCCTTCGATCGCTGGCCATGACGACGTCGGCATTCGTATTTCTGTCGTATCCCGAGGGCACCATGTGGCCGTGACCGAGAAGACCATCGGCTTCCCGAGGACTATCCGCAATTCCTGGACGAACTCGAAGCACAGGTTCGTCGAGCGCGTCTACGGGCTACACGCGCCGCGAATACCGAACTGCTGATCCTGTACTGGACGCTCGGGCACTCCCTTCTCGAGCGTCAACGTGTACACGGCTGGGGATCGAAGGTCGTCGACCAACTGGCCAGGGACCTGCGCTCCGAGTTTCCACACATGCGCGGTCTCTCGCGCCGCAATCTCTTCTACATGCGGTCCTTCGCGGACGCCTGGCCCAGGAAATAGTGCAACAGCCTGTCGCACAATTGCCATGGGGACATGTGACGGTCCTTCTCGAGAAGCCCGACAACCGAGAGCTTCGCGACTGGTACGCAGCTCGCGCAGCAGAACACGGGTGGTCGCGTCACGTTCTGACTCATCAGATCGTCGGGCAGTTACATCGCCGTGTAGGTGCCGCGCCGTCGAATTTTCCGGACCATCTTCCTCCACAGGACTCCGACCTCGCACAGCAACTCGAAGCGAGCCCGAGTACGCCGGCAAACTCGGTTTCTACGTCTCCTGGGTGGACGAGAACCTGCGAGTCGCGGACCGGCACGCACCGACCATCGGGATCCTGCTGTGCGCGGGGCGCAACGACCACGTCGTGCGCTATTCGCTCGCGGGCACGACCGCTCCCTTGGCGGTTGCGAACTACACCTACGACACCCTGCCCGAACCCATCCGCGAACTTGTGCCTACCGACCGCGAACTCGCCGACGCGGTCGATGCGACCTGGGACGAGCTCACGACGGACCGCACCGACGGAGACAACCTGCAGACCTGACACCGTTCGTCGGCAACTCCAGGCCCGGTACGACTACTTCTCGTCGAGCGGTTTCGCTCCCAGCACGTCCTTGAGCAGTTCGATCGCGACTTCCTCCGGATCGCGGCGCGTCGACGGGTCGCCGGGCGTGGCGGCCTCGGCGAACATCTCCTCGACGTCCGCCTCCGTCATCTGCGACGGGTCGGGCGGCGGCGCGTCGTAGCCAGGGCCCGGGTCGTCGGGAAGATCGGGGGCTTCGGGCGGCGGGATGTCGTCGACGCTCTCCACGGACGGACGCGTGAACGTCGGGGCAGCCGACGGTGCGGCCGCCGGTCGCTGCGGCGCGGGGGCTTCGGCGGGTGCGGGCGGCGCGGCATTCTTCGCCTGGCTCGGCCGGGAGAAACGCGGTTGACCCGCCGGACGCGAATTCTTTTCGGGTGCCGGGGTTCTGGCAGGCGCCTCCGCAGCAGCGGATCCGTGGACGCAGGTGACCTCGAACTCTCCACCGAAGACCGTCTTCAGCGCATCGGCGATGACCGTGGCGTTGCGCGCGTCGGCGAGTCGCTTCGCGAGCGGAGCGGAGTCGTGCACGAGAACGACGCGGGTGCCGTCGACCGATCGGACCGTGGCGCCCGAGAGCATCACCTCGACGGTGCGGCTGCGTTCGCGGACCTTCGCGCGCACCTCCGACCACACGCCCCGCATCTGGGCTGCGTCGGGACCGCCTGCCGCGCGGGCGGGTTCGGGCTCGGGTTCGGGAGCAACCGGCTCCTCGGGGGCGGGCGGCGGAACCTCCTGCGCGGCAACCTCGTCGGGCACACTCTGCGGCTGTGGAGCCTCCGGGACGACGGGAGGTTGCGCGGCGGCGGGAGGCGGTGTCGGGGCAGGTGCCGGCTGGGCCGGTTCGGGCTGTACCGGTGCCTGCTGGGCAGGGGGTTGCTGGGCAGCTTCCGGCTGCGGCTGAGCGGCCTCGCGGGGCTGAGCAGTCTCGCGGGGCTGAGCAGTCTCGTTGGACGGTGCGGCAGGCGCCGCCTCCGCTGCCCGGCGCTGGGAGGGACGCTGGAAACGTGCCGCGGGTTCGTCGGGCGAGATGGGCGGTGCGGCAGGCGCGGCGGGTACTGCCACCGGCTTCGGCGCGACACCTCCCGCCGGGGCTGCGACGATGCCCTGCTCGAGTCGTTCGAGGCGTTGCAGGACAGCGGTTTCCGCGTCGGACGCCGCGGGGAGCAGCATGCGCGCGCACATCACCTCGAGCAGCAGACGCGGCGACGTCGCACCGCGCATCTCGCCGAGCCCGGCGTGCACGATCTCGGCGTAGCGGGTGAGGGTGGCCGGGCCCAGGCGGGTCGCTTCGTCGCGCATCCGCTCGAGGACGTCGCCGGGTGCGTCGACGAGTCCGCGCTCGGCGGCGTCGGGGACGGACTTCATGAGGATGAGATCGCGGAGCCGTTCGAGAAGGTCGACGGCGAAGCGACGCGGGTCGTGCCCGGCGTCCATGACCTTCTCGACGGTGCCGAACAGCGCCGCGCCGTCGCCGGCCGCGAGCGAATCGACGGCCTCGTCGATGAGAGCGACGTCGGTGACGCCGAGCAGCGACAGGGCGCGCTCGTAGGTGACGCCCTCGGGGCCGGCACCGGCGAGGAGCTGGTCCATCACCGACAGCGAGTCGCGGGGGGATCCACCGCCGGCACGGATGACCAGCGGATAGACCGCGTCCTCGACCGGCACGTTCTCCTGGCCACAGATCTGCTCGAGCAGACCCCGCATCGCCGTGGGAGCGAGGAGCCGGAAGGGATAGTGATGCGTGCGCGACCGGATGGTGGGCAGCACCTTCTCGGGCTCGGTGGTCGCGAAGACGAAGATGAGGTGCTCCGGCGGCTCCTCTACGATCTTGAGCAGGGCGTTGAAGCCCTGCGTGGTGACCATGTGTGCCTCGTCGATGATGAAGATGCGGTAGCGCGATTCGGCTGGAGCGTAGAACGCGCGGTCGCGGAGTTCGCGGGTGTCGTCGACACCGCCGTGGCTCGCGGCGTCGAGTTCGGTGACGTCGAGGTTGCCTCCACCGCCCGGGCCGAGCGACACGCACGACCGGCACGTTCCGCACGGAGTGGACGTGGGGCCGGTCTCGCAGTTGAGCGAGCGGGCGAGGATGCGCGCCGAGGACGTCTTGCCGCATCCACGAGGACCCGAGAACAGGTAGGCGTGGTTGATGCGGCCCGTGTCGAGCGCCGTGCTGAGGGGCACGGTGACGTGCTCCTGCCCCACCACCTCCGCGAAGGTCGCAGGTCGATACTTCCGGTACAGAGCCACGCGCCGAGCGTACCGGCGGCTCCCGACATGCACGGAGGTCGGTCCGTTGACATCTGTGGCCGAGACCACTGTTGCGTTAACGATATATCGAGATCTATCGTGATCGTATCGACATAGAAGGAGACGCACAGATGCGAACCCACGAACATCCCCGCGGCCGTCGCCGCGCCATGCACGATCGAAATCTTCCCGGCGGCCCGTTCCGCGCCGACGGCCCCCGCCGTCGCGGACACCACCCGCACGACGAACCCGGCTTCCGCCCGCACCGCGGTGGCGGCGGACGGGGACACGGCGGCCCGCGAGGAGGACGACGCGGCCGAGCACAGCGAGGCGACGTCCGCGCGGCCGTGCTGCGCCTGCTCGGCACCGAACCGATGCACGGCTACCAGCTCATGGAAGCGATCGCCGAACGGACAGGCGGCGCCTGGCGCCCCAGCCCCGGCGCGATCTACCCGACGATCTCCCAGCTCGAGGACGAAGGACTCGTCACCGTCGAGAAGGAGGGCGGACGCAAGCTCGTCTCACTGACGGATGCGGGCCGCACGTACATCGACGATCCGGAAAACGAGCTCCTCGACCCCTTCGCCGCTCACGATCCCGATTCCGACGCCCCCGACCTGCGACTCGCACTGCGCGAACTGCAGGTCGCGACGCGGTCGGTCGCGATGAGCGGTTCCGACGCCGAGGTCGCCGCGGCACACGCGGTCCTCACCGGAGCCAAGAAGTCGCTGTACCGGATCCTCGCCGGCGACATCGACACGTCCGATCAGGAGTGAAGGCTCAGCCGCGGGCGAAGAGGCGGATGCGCTGCTCGCGGCTGCGCTCGAGATGAGCACGCATGTGTTCGCGGGCCGCGGACTCGTTCCGCGCCCGCAAGGCGTCGAGGATCTGCGCGTGCTCCCGGTTGAGCAGATCGGGCTCGCCGTAGTTGGACGGCGGCCCGGAGTCGTAGATCCGCAGCTGGGTGGTCAGACGCACGAGCAATGTCGTGATCGTCGTGTTGTGCGCGGCCTGCCACAGCGCCTCGTGGAACCGGAAGTTCCCGATGCGCACCGCGCCGTCGTCGGTGGCTGAGCAGCACGAATCGTGCAGTCGCTCGAGCCGGGCCATGTCGAGATCGGTGTGCCGGATCGCCGCGGCGCCGGCCGCCTCGGATTCGAGCGCGACGCGCGCCGCATAGATCTCGATGACGTCCTCGGGGGTGCCCGAACGCACCCGGAAGCCGCGACTGGCCCGTTCGAGCAGACCGTCGTGCGCGAGCCAGTTGAGCGCCTCGCGGATGGGGGTGCGGGACGCCCCGTAGGTCTCGCTGAGCTGGGTCTCGTGCAGAGCGGCGCCGCGTGGGAACTTCCCCGCGAGGATGTCCGAGCGCAGGCGCAGGTACTGCTTGGAGGTCTGGTCGTCGCGCCCGGTGGGCGATTCGACGAGAAGAGAGCTCTCCAGCTCGGCCGTCGCGTCCTGCTCGGTCATCTACACCCTCCGTAGGCATGCCGTTTACGTGCGCCGATTATGCCACCGTGGACTTACGAATACTTGCGTATACGTTATTCGTCGTTTAGCGTCACTCCTCGAACATAGCGAGAGGACCCAACGCGTGACCGAGGCGGCTTTCCGGGACGAACAGGTGCTGATCAGCGCCGAAGAGCTCGCGAGCGACCCCGGCGCCCACACGGTCCTGCACGCGACGGTCACCTTTCCGAAGCCCCGTTTCGACGGCGACTACCGTCCGGAATCCGGCTACGCGACCTGGCGCGCCGCGCACATCCCGGGCTCCGTCCACGCCGACCTGCTCGGCGGATTCAGCGCCCCCGGCACCGACCTGCACTTCTCCCGCCCCGCCCCGGACGACCTCGCGGCCGCCCTGACCGAACTCGGCGTGACCCCCGACACCGACCTCGTGATCTACGACGACGGCGGCATGACCTGGGCGTCCCGGTTGTGGTGGATGCTGCGCAACATCGGTGTCTCCGCCCGCGTCCTCGACGGCGGCCTCGCCCGTTGGACCGCACTCGACCTGCCCGTGGAAACCGGCGACGCCGCCGAGCGCACTGCCATCACATCCCGGACCGGGCTGCCCGACCACGGCCTGTGGCGCGATCGCGACGACGTGCTCGCCGTGGTGTCCGGTGACGCACCGGGCACCCTCGTCTGTGCGCTCGACGCCGAGCAGTTCGCAGGCACCGCCACCACTCGTTACGCGCGCCGCGGGCACATCGGCGGGAGCCGGAACCTGCCGGCCAAGAGCCTGCTCGCCGACGGCGTCCTGCGGAGCACCGATCGGATCGCCGAGCTGGCCGAGCAGGCCCTCGCCGATACCTCCCGGCCCCTGATCCTCTACTGCGGTGGCGGCGTCTCGGCCTGCCTGGTGGCGCTCGCACTGGTCCGGACGGGCCACGACGACATCGCCGTCTACGACGGATCCCTCGAGGAGTGGACCGCCGACCCCGCACTCCCCGTGCGGACACTCGGAGAAGGGAAGGGCGACGCATGATGCGATGTCCGCGATCCTGACCCGCTTCGTCCCCTCCCCTCCTCCCGACAGGATCTCCCGTGACCACGACCCCCACCGTCGATGATCTCGCCGTCACCCTCGACGCCCTGCGCGCGCAGACGCCGCTGGTGCACTCGCTGACCAACATCGTCTCGGCCAACTTCCTCACCAACGTACTGCTCGCCGCAGGCGCCAGTAACGCGCACATCGACAACGCCCACGAGGCAGGCGATTTCGCGCGCATCGCCGGTGGAGTGCTCGTCAACCTCGGCACGCCCTTCGACGAGACCTCGGTGGCCTTCACCCGCGCGGCCGAGGCCGCGCACGACGCCGGCACCCCGTGGGTCCTCGATCCCGTGGGCGTGGGCGGACTGGCGTGGCGCACCTCTCTCGCCGCCGACCTGCTGAAGTTCCGTCCCACCGCGATCCGCGGCAACGCCTCCGAGATCATCGCGCTGGCCGGTCTGGGCGGTGACACGCGCGGCGTCGACAGCGCCGACGAGGCCGCTGCTGCCGTGCCTGCCGCGCTCGCGCTGCTCGACCGCGCGGACGCCGTGTCGGCCTCCGGTCCCGTCGACTACCTCGTCGGCCGCGACCGCGACGGCGGGATCGTCGGATTGCGCATCGCCGGTGGCAGCGCCATGTTGCCGCGCGTGACCTCCACCGGATGCTCCCTCGGTGGACTCGTCGCGGCCTATCTCGCGGTCGCGGAGACCCCTCTCGTCGGCCTCGCGGCCGCCCACACGCACGTCGCCGTGGCGTCCGAGATCGCCGAGGAGAACTCCACCGGCCCCGGCTCCTTCGCCGTCGCCTACCTCGACGCCCTGTTCGCCGTGGACGCCGGCACGCTGCGCGCCCGCGCCCGCGTCGAACCGTTCGAACTCCCCTCGAAGGACACGAAGTAATGCCCATCAAGACCTTCTGGTATCTCACCCAGGCCGACGGCGACTACCCCTGGAGCCCCGGCGGGTTGTACCCGGTGGACGGGCAGCGGCAGATCGAACTCGCGAAGACCATCGACGACGGCGGCTTCGAAGGTGCGCTCGTCGCGACCTGGCCGAACGACCCCTTCATCTCGGCGACCTGGGCTGCGGCGCACACCAGCCGGATGAAGTTCCTCATCGCGATCTACGCGAACATGACGCCCGCGCGACTGCTCGCCGAGAAGGCCCTGACCTTCGACGCGTTCAGCGGCGGTCGCCTGATGATCAACTCGGTCAACGGCCGGGAGAACATCCTCACCAAGTACGACATGAACGTCGAGCACGACCGTCGGTACGAGCTCGGTGAGAAGTACTGGGCGGAGTTCCGGCGCATCTATGCCGAGGGCACCGCGTCGAACTTCCCGAACACCCCGCTGCGCATCGATGCTCCTGCGGACCACTCGGTCCCGCTGTGGGGAACGGGCGACTCCCCCGCCGGTCTGCAGAACGCCGGCAAGGTGCTCGACGCCTACCTGATCATGCTGCGCGAGACCTCGTTCGTCACGGAGAAGCTCACCGCTGCACGCGAATCCGCTGCAACGGAGGGTCGCGAGTACACCGATTTCGGCGCTCTGTCCGGCGTCATCGTGCGTCCGAATCGGGACGAGGCACTCGAACGGTTCCGGTCGCTGTTCGAGAAGGCCGGCATCGAGCAGATCCAGGACGTGCTCGACCGAGCGGTGCGCCGCCGCACGCACGGCAAGCAGGATCTGAAGACCTTCACCGCGCGCGACGCGCAGCGGCAGGGCTGGGTCGACACCATCAACGCCGGCAAGCTGCCCGAACCCGAGGACCTGTATCTCGGCGACGGCCTCTACGCGGGCATCACCGCGTGGTCACCGCTGGACATCTTCGCCACGGGATCGTCGGCCGTCTACTACGTCGGCGACCCGGACGAGATCACCGGCCACGTGCGCACCCTGCGCGACGCGACCGGACCGACCTCCCTCATCCTCGCCGGATGGCCGCTCATCGACGAGGCGAAAAACGTTGCCGAACATCTGATTCCACGTTTCGAGAAGCTCTGACGGTAACGCGGGCGGGATCGGTCAGGGGGTGTCGACGAGACGGAACCCCGAGCCGATCCCGTCGCGCGCGTCGATCTCGGCGAGGATCCGGTCGGCCCGCTGGTAGGCGGCGAACCTCGTGTCGGGAACCTGCCGGTCGTCGGAGACCGCGGTCTGCGGGAACCGGTAACCCACCGACAGTCCCATCCATTCGCCCGTCTCGGTACGCACGAGCGGCCCGCCGGAATCGCCCGGTCGCATGAGCAGCGGCGAGGACATCAGGTTCCCGTCCACCCGCACATCGCCGGTCGCGCAGGCCACCGACGTGCTCCGCCCTGCCGCGCAATGTGTTCCGGCCGGCAGCTCGCCTTCGCCGAACGCCGCGACCGATTCGAGCACGACTCGCTCTCCCCGGTCGTTGGGCACCGACGTGTTCGATCCCCGCACGCGGGTCTCGTCGAGCAGGACCACCGCGTAGTCGGCGATCTCGTCGGTGGGAAATCCCAGCTGATCGACCGAACCCGTACTCGCGACGTCCGTTTCGGTTCCGATCGGCCCGCGGTGCTGCTCCTCGACCTTCCAGACGGGCGACGATCCCGTCTGATAGCAGTGCCCCGCCGTGATCGCGACGAGCCGACCCGCGTCGTCGTGCCCGACCGCCGCCACGGAACACCAACCCGGTGTCGGCTCCGCGGAGAACACGATCCCGTCGCCGGGCCGGAGGACGACCCGGTCGTCTCCCCCGCCGGCCGAGGCCACGCCCACGGTTCCCCCGGCGAAGGCGACGGCGGCGCCGCACACCGCTGCGACGCGTCTCATGACTTCTTCGCTACCTTCATCGACTTCTTGAACTCGCGCACCTCGCGCAGCGACTGCTCGTCGACGACGTCGGCGATCGACCGGCGCGCATCCTCGTGCCCATAGTCGCCGGCGGCCTCGCGCCATCCCTCGGGCCGCACACCCATCTGCTTGCCGAGCAGCGCCAGGAAGATACGTGCCTTCTGGTCGCCGTAGCCCGGCAGCTTCTTCAGCCGCCGCAGCACTTCCTTGCCGTCCGGGTCGCCGGACGTCCACAGCGCGGAGGCGTCGCCGTCGTAGTCCTCGACGATCGCCGCGCACAGCGCCTGGATCCGCTGTCCCATCGACTTGGGGAACCGGTGGACGGCCGGTTGCTGCGCGCACACCGCGACGAACTCGTCGGGGTCGGCCGACGCGATGCGGTACACGTCGAGACCGCCGAGACGGTCGGCGAGATTCTTCGGTCCCGCGAACGCGACCTCCATCGCCACCTGCTGGTCGAGCAGCATGCCGATGAGAAGCGCCAGCGGGTTCTCGGCCAGCAGTGCGTCGGCGTCGGGATCTCCGACCAGGTTCAGCGTCGAGGACATGCAGACGATCATGCCCTGCGCGTCAGGGGCGGCGCCACACGACCACCGCGATCACGATGCCCAGGGTGAGCGCGATCGACGTGGTCAGAGCATGCAGCCAGTGCGGGAACAGCGTCGGTTGCGAGGTGTCCGGAACGGCGGCCAGGGCGGCGAACAACGCCACGACGGCGATGACCGACGCCGCCGCGGACCAGCCCTTGGCCAAGCGGGTATGCCTCGCACCGCGCAACTCGGCACTGCGCAGCAGGGCGTGCTCGACGATGTCCACGGCCTCGGACAGTTCCGCGTCGAGTTCGGCCAACTCGTCGGCGACCCGGCCGGCCATGAGTGCTCGCAGCTGGGTGGGTTGCGTCCACGAGTGGAAACGGTCGTCGTGGATCGATTCCTTGCGCAGCAGGGCCCGTTCCATCCGGCGCGCCTGCATGATCGCGATGTCGTCGAGGACCGCGGCCAGCCGATCGCCGCCGAGCCCGTCGGGGTGGCGCAGATGCTCCATGGTCGTCCAGTAGTCGGCGGAGGCCCGGGCCCGCACCGCCACCCACGGGATGAGCCCGTAGATCATCTCGCGGGTGCCGTGCCCGACATAGTCGCTGCCGAGGGCGGTGGCCTCGAGGTCGAACAGCACCGCACCGGAGTCCTCCCGCACGGCGATGGTGGCTCCCGGCTGCACGGGCCGGTCCACCAGCGGAACCCGGTCCCACTTCCACAACACACCCCAGGACCGTGCCGCCGCGCGGGCCTCCGGTCCGATGCGCGGGCCGTCGACGAGCGAGCGGACGCGTTCGCCGCCGCTCGAGACCACTTCCACGACCATGCCCTCGGCGACCTCGCGATCGCCGACTCCCCGGTGGCGGTGGACGACGAGTTCGTGCAGGGGCTGATAGGTCGTCGGCGCACACAACCGCCTGTTCAGTCCGGGAAACACGTCGTTCAGGCAGGCGTCGGCGGTCAGTTCGAAGGGCGCGAGGAACTCGCCGAGCACCGGGCGCAGACCGGCGCCGTCGCGGTCCTGCAGCGGGTCGCTGCGCCAGTCGACGAGCGGCGACCCGTGGTCCGACAGCGATTCCAGCGCCAGGACGAGACCGTGGCCGGGGACGTCCCACAGCGACACGCACGTCGCGGGGTGTCCCACATACGGTCGGGTCGTGTCCGGCGCCTCACGCAGCGACCCCGTCGACGCACCGAACGAGATCTCCGGTCGTGTCGGGTCGACGACGTGCCGGAACGCGAGCAGGCACGGCGGACGCACACCGTGGTCCGTCTCGGGCTGCTCGGCGATGCGTGCCGGCAGGAAGGGCTCCACCTTCTCGACGGGTGGGACCCGCGGGGGCGTCTCGGGCGCCGCCTCGATGTCGAGCGCCAGTAGGAACACCTTCAGTACACCGAGACACCCCGTGACAGATCCGACGGCCGATACGCCGACTCCGGAATTCACGAGAGCGCGGTTCTCCATCACACTCACCACTTCCGAACCCGCCGCACGGCATGCGGCGACCCTGACCAGCGAGTATGTCAGGTCGGTAGGGGAAAGCAAGTCGTGGTGACGGCGGGCACCGAGAATGCCCCGACCAGGGCCGATCCGAGTTGTCCACCGCCCGTCCACGTGTTGTGCACAACTTTATCCACAGGCTGGGAACAAACTCACACCCGGAGTGCAGATTCTTGTCGACGGAGGTACGCAACAAAGAATCGAGGCTCGCAACGCCGGCAGTGACTGCCGATGTTGCGAGCCTCGTCCTCGCGTTGCGTACCTACCCACGCACTACTTGTCGGCGAGCGCCTTCTCCGCTGCGGCCAGCAGCACGCAGGTCGCGACACCGTCCATGGCCTTCTCGAGCTCACCGAGCGAAGGGAAGCTCGGTGCGAGGCGGATGTTCTTGTCCTCGGGGTCCTTCTTGTACGGGAACGCCGAACCGGCACCCGTCAGCGCGATACCCGCCTCCTTCGCCAGGGCGATGACGCGGGCCGCCGTGCCCTCGACGACATCGAGGCTGATGAAGTAGCCGCCCTCGGGCTCGGTCCACGACGCGACCTTCGACGTGCCGAGACGCTCCTCGAGGATGCGGCGCACGAGCGCGAACTTCGGCGCGAGGATCTCGCGGTGCGTGGCCATGTGGGCACGCACACCGTCCGCGTCGCGGAAGAAGCGCAGGTGACGCAGCTGGTTGACCTTGTCGGGACCGATGGTCTTGATGCCCAGGTACTTCTGGTACCAGGTGAGGTTCTCGGTGGAGCTGCCGAAGAAGCTCACGCCCGAACCGGCGAAGGTGATCTTCGAGGTGGACGCCAGCGCGAACACGCGGTTCGGGTGACCGGCCTGCGCGGCCAGACCGAGGATGTCGATCGCGGGCGCGAGGTGCTCGGTGAGCGGGTGCACCGCGTAGGCATTGTCCCAGAAGATGCGGAAGTCGGGAGCGGCCGTCGGCATCGACACCAACTCGCGGGCGACCTCCTCGGAGTACACCGCGCCGGTGGGGTTCGAGTAGGTCGGCACAGCCCACATGCCCTTGATCTGCGGGTCGTTCGCGACGAGATCGGCGATGAACCGCACGTCGGGGCCGTCCTCGCGCAGCGGCACGGGGATCATCTCGATGCCGAGCGACTCGGTGATCGCGAAGTGCCGGTCGTAGCCGGGCGCCGGGCACAGGAACTTGACGACCGACTCCTGCGACCACGGGCGCGGCGAGTCGACGGTGCCGTGCAGCAACGACCAGACGACGAGATCGTGCATGATCTCGAGACTCGCGTTATTTCCTGCGACGAGGTTCTCGACCGGGATGTTCAGCAGCTCGGCGAAGATCGCGCGCAGCTCGGGCAGGCCGGTGAGGCCGCCGTAGTTGCGGGTGTCGGTGCCGCTGCCGTCGCGGAAGTCGTCGGCACCCGGCAGCGACAGCAACTCCGCGGAGAGGTCGAGCTGCTCGGGCGAGGGCTTGCCGCGGGTCAGGTCCAGCGTCAGCTTCTCCGACTTCAACCGTTCGTAGTTGGCGGACTGGCGCTCGTGCTCTGCAACGAGTTCCTCATGGCTCATCAACCCGTACTGGGTCTGCGTAGGCATGCGGAGGGACCTTTCACCGTGCACGGCGACACGGGCATCGGCGGAAATTAAGAGGACCCCGCGCACCCGGCAGAGCCCGTTGACCCTTGCTGCCTTCCGGCCCTGGGGGAGTTCACAGGATGCGCGCCGCGCGGGATCCATCGGCAAGTGTAGAGGAACGAGCGCCTCGGCGGCGAACCCGCCCCCGCAGCACCCCTGGAATCAGGGTGCGACGTGCCCGTTTGGCAAGTTGGGGTCTCCATTCGGTATGCTTCCCCACGGAGGATTCGCCTAGTGGCCTATGGCGCTCGCCTGGAACGCGGGTTGGGTTAACGCCCTCAGGGGTTCAAATCCCCTATCCTCCGCCACGGAACCCCGTGGGGCGCACAGCGTCCCACGGGGTTTCTGCTTTTCCGGTCCCCCTGTTCGCGTACCGGGCCGATCTCGGGCACGATGCGTCTCGTGACCGCGGACGACAATTTCCCGCTCGGCTGCGACGCCGACCACGAGCAGGCTTCGGTCTGGGTGGAGATGCTGGACCGGGAGATCGACGAGGTGTCCGCAGCCATCGAGAAGACCGAACAGAAGGCCCTCGCCGAACACCGGGTGGGGGCCGTGGACCGGGCGCGCCGGTTCGACGCCGAGGTCGAGCGGCTGGGCGCCCAGCTCCGCGAGCTGCACCGCATGCGCCGCAATCTCACCCACCGCTTCAGCTGACCGAGAGATCACGGCGGTGTGTGCTACTCGCAGGCGACGCCGTCCCCGTCACCGTCCATCTTCGGCCGGTAGCCGGGCTCTCCCACATACAGCGGTGCGGCTCCCGCGGCCCGGGCCGCCGCGCAGTTCTTGTAATACACCTCCGCCGGAGCAGGGGCCGGCTCGGCGGGGGCGGGCGCAGGTGCAGGTGCAGGTGCAGGAGCCGGCGAGGGTGCCGGCGCAGGTGCGGGCGCCTGGCGCGTCGTCGTGGTGGGCGCGGGTGCAGCTGCGGGAGCCCCACCTCCGCATTCGGTGAGGACCCGCGCCATCGCGTGGTGCTCGGCCTGCGTCACCCACAGGCCGTAGATCGCCTTGACCTCGATCTGCCGCGCGACATACGTGCAGCGGTACGCGCGGTTCGGCGGCAGCCAGGTGGCGGCGTCGCCGTCGCTCTTCTGCTGGTTGGTCGGCCCGTCCACGGCCTGGAGGTTGCGCGGGTCGTTGGCGAAATCGGCCCGGGTGCCCGCGTCGAGTTGCTGCGCGCCCTTCTGCCACGCGTCCGACAACGCGACGACGTGGTCGATCTGCACCGCGGTCGAGGTGTCCTGCCCGCGGGTGAACGCGATCGTCGTACCGGTGTACAAGTCGTTCAGGGTTCCCGACGCGACGACGCAGTCGCGGGTACCGGGCCGGTAGACGATATCGACGAGGTCGCGTCGCAGGATGTCGTTGCGGGTGTCGCAGCCGTTGCCCCCGAACTCCACCGACACGTCGTCGCTCCACGCCTGGCCGAACAGGTCGCGGCTGTACCCGGTCTTGGGCGCGCGCCCCTTGATCGGCAGGGTCGCCAGCCGGGCCAGGGCCTCCGACGAATCCGCCGACGCTGCCGGGTTCGGTGCGGTCGTCGAGGTGGAGCGCGTCGTGGTGGGGGACGGTGTCGTCGTGGGGGTTTCGGAGCTCGGCACCGGGGACTGTTCGGAAGTCGCCGCCGGAGCGACGGAAGTGTCCTCGGTGGTCGAATCACAACCGGTGAGGGTCAGACCCGCGACCGTCGCGACGACGAGCAGGGACAGCCGGGACGACAAGCGGGGCAAGGACATCGAGGGAACTCCTGAGAACGACGGCGCCGGACGGCTCCCCTTGTCCATCGCGCCCACAACACCCGGTCGTTACACCGCGTAAGTATCCGCGAGCCGACGTCGTCGGCATCCGGCGGGAACGGTTCCTACTATCGTCTGGTGGTCGGTTACGGCAGGCAGTTGCAGGGACTCGCGATCGCGTTGTCCTCTCTCGCAGGGTTCATCGATGCCCTCGGTTTCATCACCCTGGGCGGCGTCTTCGTGTCGTTCATGAGCGGCAACTCCACGCGCTTCGCGGTCGGGACGGCCGACGGTGCGTGGCAGACGGTCACCCTCATCGGCGGTGTGCTCGCGCTGTTCGTGCTCGGAGTGATTCTCGGCAGCGTGGTAGCGGAACTGACCGACCGAGACCGGCGGACCCGCAAGACCGCCGTCCTCGCGACGGTGACCGTGTTGCTGACGATCGCCGCCGCGGCCGTCTTCGTGGACTGGACGCCGGTCGCCGTGATCGCGATGACCTTGGCCATGGGAACGGAGAACTCGGTGTTCCGGCGGCACGGGGAGACGACCGTCGCCCTGACCTACATGACGGGTGCGCTGGTCAAGATCGGGCAGCGGATCGCGGCGGCGTTCTTCGGTGGTCCGCGCTGGAGCTGGCTGCCCTATCTGGGCCTGTGGGGCGGCCTGGTGACGGGCGCCGTTCTCGGCGCGCTCGCCCACCGGGTGCTGGGGCTGCACGCCCTGTGGATCGCAGCGGCGTTCGCAGCCGCGCTGACGGTGTCGGTCCGTTTCCTGTCAGATCGCGAGCTCACCGACGGGGTGTGATTCCCACCTCCCCGTACGTTCGTATGGTGGAGAGCTCGGCTACGGTGCTCCTCATGCGCACGCGGCCCTACGTCACCACCAGCCCCACCAGGCTTGCTGCGGCCCTGCTCGACGTGGCCGCACGCAACGGTCTCGACGCGGCGAGTGTGCGGGAGGTGGCCAACGAGGCAGGGGTCTCGATCGGGGCGGTGCAGCACCATTTCCCAACCAAGGACGAGATGCTCGCGTACTCGTTCCGCACGCTCTCGGACCGGGTGCTGAACCGGCTGACGAACGTCGATCCCGACATCGATCCGGCGCGCACCCTGTTCTCCGCGCTCAGCCAGCTGCTCCCCCTCGACGAGGAACGTGGCAGCGAGGTGCACGTGATGTCGGCGTTCGCCGTGCGGGCGGTCACCTCCCCCACGCTGAGCGCCATCCGCACCGCCACCCTGTTCACGATCCGCACGGGCATAGCGCGCGTATTGATCCGCGCCGGTACACCCGACCCGGAGACCCGGGCCGCTCTGCTGCTCTCGGCCGCGAACGGGCTCGCACTCGACGCGGCGGCGAGCCCCGAGCTCTACCCGCGCGAGTATCTGACCCACGCTCTGCACGCCCAGGTCCAGCTCGTCCTCGACGGCGCCGACGCGCACTGACCCGCACCCCGGAATCCGGGACGCGGGTCGGTGATTGCAGTCGGACCGTCCTGTCAGTGGGCCGACCAGCCGCCGTCCATCGTGTACGACGCGCCGGTGACCATCCCGGCTTCGTCGGAGGCCAGCCACGACACGAGCGAGGCCACCTCCTCCGGCTCGACCAGCCGGGTCACCGCCTGATCGGTGAGCAACACATCCGAGAGCACGCGATCCTCCGGGATGTCGTGCGCGCGGGCCTGTTCCGAGATCTGCTTCTCCACCAGCGGGGTGCGGACGTAACCAGGATTGACGCAGTTGCTCGTCACGCCACGGGGACCGCCTTCGAGCGCGACGACCTTGGAGAACCCCTCGAGGCCGTGCTTGGCGGTGACGTACCCGGCCTTGAACGCCGACGCCCGCAGCCCATGGACCGACGAGATGTTCACGATCCGGCCGAAGCCCCGCTCGTACATGCCGGGCAGCGCGGCCTTCACGAGCAGGAAGGGCGCCTCGACCATGAGCGTCTGGATGCGGCGGAAGTCGGCGAGGGCGAAGTCCTCCACCGGCCGCACCACCTGGATGCCGGCGTTGTTGACGAGGATGTCGACGTCGAGGCGGAGACCGTCGAGGCCGTCGGTGTCGAGCAGGTCGACACCCCACGCCTCTCCCCCGATCTCGTGGGCGAGCGTCTTCGCGGCGACCTCGTCGACGTCGGCGACGGTCACGCGGACTCCCTGCCGGGCGAGGGCGCGGGCGCAGGCCGCCCCGATCCCGCCGACACCACCGGTCACGAGTGCGGTGCGGGCCCTCATGCCGAGATCCTGGCGTTCTCGGCGGCCTTCTTCTGGGCGACCGTTTCCGCGTCCGCGGCGTCGATGTCGCGCAGCGAGATGCCCTTCGTCTCCCGGGCCACGATCACCGCGACGATCGTGATCAGCGACGAGCCGAGCAGATAGAAGGAGATCGGGACCGACGACTCGAAGCGGCTGAGCAGACTCGCGGCGATGATCGGGGCGAGCGACCCTGCGACGATCGAGGTGACCTGGTAGCCGAGGGAGACGCCCGAGTAGCGCATGCGGGTCGGGAACATCTCCGCCATGATCGCCGGCTGCCCCGCATACATGAACGAGTGGAAGACGAGTCCGATGACGATCGCCGAGATGATCCACGCACTGTTGCCGGTGTCCATCATCGGGAAGGCGAGGAAGCCCCAGGCACCGGCGGTGACGGCACCGATCATGTAGACGGGACGGCGTCCCAGCGTGTCCGACAGTCGTCCGACCATCGGGATGATCACGAAGTGCACGGCGTGCGCGGCGAGCATCCACCACAGGATGTGGCTGGTGTCGGCACCGACGACGATCTTCAGATAGGTGATCGAGAAGGTGACGACGAGGTAGTACATGACGTTCTCGGCGAACCGCAGGCCCATGGCCGTGAACACGCCGCGCGGGTAGCGCTCGAGCACCTCGAAGACGTTGAACGACGTCTCCTTCAGCTTGTCGGCCTCCTGCTGCGCCTCGAGGAAGATCGGGGCGTCGGTGACCTTGGTGCGGATGTAGTAGCCGATCAGCACGATGACGGCCGAGAGCCAGAACGCGACTCGCCAGCCCCACGACAGGAAGGCCGATTCGGGCAACGTGGTGGTGAGGACGAGCAGGACGATCGTCGCGAGGAGATTGCCCATCGGCACACCGGCCTGCGGCCACGACGACCAGAATCCGCGCGAGCGATTGGGGCTGTGTTCGGCGACCAGCAGTACCGCGCCGCCCCACTCGCCGCCGACCGCGAAGCCCTGGATGAACCGGAGCGTCACGAGCAGTGCCGGCGCCCAGTACCCGATGGCACCGAAGGTCGGCAGGCAGCCCATCAGGAAGGTCGCGACGCCGACCATGATGATGCTGGTCTGCAGCAGCTGCTTGCGTCCGAACCGGTCACCGAAGTGGCCGAAGACGATCCCACCGAGCGGCCGGGCGACGAAGCCCACGGCGTAGGTGACGAACGCCGCGATGATCGCGTCGAGTTCGTTGCCGCCGTCGGGGAAGAAGACTTTGGCGAAGACGAGGGTCGCGGCGGTGCCGTAGAGGAAGAACTCGTACCACTCGACGACGGTGCCCGCCATGGACGCACCGACGACCCTGCGCAATGCCGACGGTGAACTCTCCGGTCCATCCGTTCGTGCCTGTTCGACGCTCATGCCTGCACCCTCCCGGGACGCTGTGTGACGGGGAACACTTCCAAACACATATGCCGAGTATCGGTACGCACATTTGCATCCACAATGACGCGATTCGCAGATGCGATCTGCAAAACTGCACACATGAGCGTGCCTTCGGCCGATGACCTCCTCGTCCTGCTCGCCGTCGGGCGCAGTGGCAGGTTCACCAGCGCCGCCGACGACCTGGGCGTCAACCACACCACGATCTCCCGGCGGATCGCTGCGCTCGAGCGCAGCCTCGGCGGTCGCGTGCTCACGCGGTCGGCGGCGGGATGGGAACTGACCGACCGCGGTCGCGAGGCGCTCGAGGCCGCCGAACGCATCGAGGCCGCGGTCGGAAGTCTGCGGAACCCCCGGGGTGAGCGCCGCCTCGAGGGCGTCGTGCGTATCTCCGCCACCGACGGCTTCAGCGCCTACATCGCCGCCCCGGCCGGCGCGCTCGTGCGGCAACGCCATCCGGGTATCTCCGTCGAGATCGTCGCGACCACCCGTCGCGCCTCACAGCAGCGGTCCGGCATGGACATCGAGGTGGTCGTGGGACGCCCGCAGGTGCATCGGGCCGAAGCGCACCGTCTCGCCGACTACAACCTGGGCCTGTATGCCTCGCGCGATTATCTCGCCACGCACGGCTCCCCGTCGTCGGTCCGCGACCTGCGTGAGCACACCCTCGTGTACTTCATCGATTCGATGCTGCAGGTCGACGATCTCGACGTCGCGCGGCGCATCGCCCCCGACATGCAGGATTCGATCAGCTCGACGAACGTGTTCGTGCACGTCGAAGCGACCCGCGCCGCCGGAGGACTCGGTCTGCTGCCGTGCTTCATGGCCGATCGGCACCCCGATCTCGTCCGGGTCCTGCCCGGCGAGGTCGAGGCGCGTCTGGCCTACTGGCTCGTCGCACGCTCGGAGACGCTGCGGCAGCCGGAGGTCGCGGCCGCGGTCGCGGCGATCCGGGAGGTCGTGCACGCCCAGCGAGCGGTACTCCTGGGGGTCGCTCGATAGAGTGCACGGGTGTCACTTTCGGACGAGGACGAAGCAGGAGCGGGTCGCTTCGCACCGAGTCCCTCCGGCGACCTGCACTTGGGCAATCTGCGCACCGCCGTCCTGGCGTGGTTGTTCGCGCGGTCGACCAACCGTCGGTTCCTGGTCCGCGTCGAGGATCTCGACCGGGTGCGTCCCGGCGCGGAGCAACGCCAGCTCGCGGATCTCGCGGCGATCGGTCTCGACTGGGACGGCCGGGTGGTCCACCAGTCCCGCCGCCGGCGCCTGTACGACGAGGCGATCGCGCGGCTCGAGCAGGCCGGTCTGACCTACGAGTGCTACTGCACCCGACGCGAGATCCTCGAGGCCACCTCCGCACCCCACGCCCCTGCGGGCGCCTATCCGGGCACCTGCCGCAACCTCACCGACGAGCAGCGGGCCGAGCGCCGGGCCTCCGGCCGCGCCCCCGCGATCCGGTTGCGGGCGACCGAGGAGTGGTTCACCGTCCACGACCTGCTGCACGGAGATTTCACGGGCATCGTCGACGATCTCGTGTTGCGCCGCAACGACGGAACCCCCGCGTACAACCTCGCAGTGGTGGTGGACGACGCCGACCAGGGCATCGATCAGGTGGTACGCGGAGACGACCTGCTCACTTCCGCGCCCCGGCAGGCCTGTCTCGCACACCTTCTCGGACTGTCGGAACCCGTCTACGCGCACGTGCCGCTCGCGCTCGACAAGGAGGGTAAGCGACTGGCCAAACGGGACGGCGCGGTGACACTGGCCGATCAGCTCGCGCTCGGTCACACGGCCGCCGACGTGCTGGGCACGATCGCCGTGTCGCTGCGACTCGCCGACCCCGGCGAGCCCGTGTCGCCGGAATTGTTGCTGGACCGCTGGAATCCCGTGAGACTCCCCCGCGATCCGTGGGTGTTCACCCCGTCGGAGGAAGGCATCCGATAGGACACGATGCGGACATAGCGGATGCGGACCCGAGGTGATGTCCGTACTCTCTCGGAAGTGTCCGATCCCGGAGACGAGAGGCAGCCATGACCACCGGTGGTTACGACCCGAATCAGGATCCGAAGAACCCGGGTGGTTATCCGCCACCCGGAAACTATCCGCCACCCGGAAACTATCCCCCGCCCTCGGGGGGTGGCACTCCCCCGCCGGGTGGGAACTATCCGCCGCCCGGCAACTACCCCCCGCCCTCGGGTGGCAACTACCCGCCGCCGGGTGGGTCCTACCCGCCGCCGGGGAACTATCCGCCTCCCCCGTCGGGTGGTGACTACCCGCCCCCTCCGGGTGCGTACGGCGCCGGGAGCTTCGGTGGTCCGCCTCCGAATCAGCTGAGTGTCGGCGACGCGATCTCCTACGGCTGGTCGAAGTTCAGCGGTAACGCCGGCGTGTGGATCGTCTTCATGCTTGCTGCGTTCGTCATCCAGGGCCTGATCAGCGGCATCTTCAACGGGTTCGACTTCACCGGTGAGGCGACGGACTTCACCTTCCTGAGCGCCATCGGCAGCATCGTCTCGGCGATCGTCGGATACCTGATCCAGGCCGCCTTCGTGCGCGGTGCGCTGGCCGAAACCGACGGGCAGCGCCCCGCTTTCGGGACGTTCCTCCAGATCGGCCCGATCGGTGCGGTCATCCTCGCAGGTCTGCTCGTGGGCATCGGCACGTCGATCGGTCTCGTGCTGTGCATCCTCCCGGGCCTGGTGTTCGCGTTCTTCGCGTGGTGGACGATGCAGTTCGTCATCGATCGCAATCAGGATGCCGTCACCGCGATCAAGTCGAGCTTCAATGCCGTCAAATCGAATGCGGGAACGCTGGTGTTGCTCGCCCTCGCACTGCTCGGCATCAATCTCCTCGGTGCCCTGTTGTGCCTGATCGGCCTGCTGGTCACCGTGCCGGTGTCGATCATCGCCGTCACGTACGCCTACCGGGTCACCACGGGTGGTCCCGTAGCGGCCTGACACAAGCCCGGCGGGACCCTCCCGTCGCATCCGTAGGCATATCTACCGACGCGCCACGGCACGCTGTACCGTGGCGCGTTGCCATGCCGATCGCGACAAGGGAGACATAAGTGACCACTGGTGGCTATCCACCCCCTCAGCAGGATCCTCGGGCGACGGGCGGTCATCCCGGCGCCCCCTCGTACGGCGCCACCCCGCCCGATTACACCCAGCAGTTCCCGCAGTACGGCGCGCCCCAGAACGGTGGCCCCCAGTACGGCGCTCCTCAGTACGGAACCCCGCAGAACGGAACGCCCCAATTCGGTGCGCCCCAGTTCGGCGCTCCTCAGTACGGTGCACCCCCGTACGGGGCGCCGCAGGACGGTGGGTTCGGCGGCCCGGGATTCCCCGGCCCGGATCCGAATTTCGGTGCCGGCACCCCGGGGGAACTGCTCCCGCGTCTCGGCGCCCGCATCATCGACGGCCTCATCGTTGGTATCCCCATGGGGATCCTGAGCGCGATCATGATCCTCGCGAGCGGTGGAAGCGGTTTCGTGGACTTCTTCATGACGGTCGTCAGCGGTGTCGTCGCCTTCGGCTACTGGACGTACATGGAGTCCGCTCGAGGCGCGACGATCGGCAAGAAGCTCCTCGGCTTGTCGGTCGCCGGCCCTGCCGGTGGTAACCCCACCCTCGAGCAGGCCGCCAAGCGCAACGCCTTCGTCGCGCTGCAGATCCTCACCGGCGTCCCGCTGCTGGGCTTCCTCGCCGGTCTGCTGTCGCTCGCCGCATACATCGGTATCGCGGTCACCATCGAGCAGGACGGCAACAAGCAGGGTTTCCACGACAAGTTCGCCGGCGGCACCCGGGTACGTAAGTCCTGATCTCCCGTGCGCTCCGGGTCCCGTCCTCGTCAGGACGGGACCCGTTCGTCGCATATGGGGTTTTCGCGCACGTACAGACGGTCCGCAACTTCGTGATCACCCCGCGGAGATGCTTGGATGTCCGGGTGACCGAGCACGGATCGAACACCTCCCCCGCCCTCTTCGACCACGCCGCCTTCGCGCGCGTGGGACGCAGCCCGTACACGGGGATCGTCGTGCTGTTCACCGCGGTGCTGATGATCTCCAACATCTCCGCGACGAAGGGCATCGCGTTCTTCACCGGCTCCGAACTCACCGTCGGGCCGCTGCAGATCCTGCCGATCATCACCGACGGCGGGTTCTTCCTGTTCCCCCTCGCCTACATCCTCGGCGACGTGCTCAGCGAGGTGTACGGCTTCGCGGCCACCCGCCGCGCCGTCTTCTACGGCTTCGGGGCGGTCGCGCTGTCCGCGCTGTGCTTCTGGATCACGCAGCAGCTGCCCCCGGCCGACTTCTACGCCGGTCAGGAGTCCTTCGAGAACGTCCTCGGTGTGGTGCCCCGGATGTTGATCGCCGGGCTCGCCGGGTACGCGGTCGGGCAGTTGCTCAACTCGTACGTGCTCGTCCGCATCAAGGAACGCACCCGGGAGAAGCACCTGTGGGCGCGGCTGATCGGGTCGACCGTCGTCGGCGAGTTCGCCGACACCCTCATCTTCTGCTCGATCGCCGCAGGGGCCATCGGCATCACGACCTGGGCCGACTTCGTCAACTTCGTGATCGTCGGGTTCCTGTGGAAGACGCTGGTCGAGATCGTCGTGCTCCCGGTGACCTACCGCGTGATCGCGTACGTCAAGGAGCGCGAACCCTCCTACGCCTGACGACTCACGCCCTGACGACTCAGGCCCGACGCCGGCTCGCGTAGAACCGGCCGAGCGTCTCGGCCTTGAACTCGGCAAGCGTGCCGTTCTCCATGCTCGCCCGGATGTCGTCGACGAGGCGCACCGTGAACCGTTCGTTGTGGATCGTGCACAACGTCGAGGCGAGCATCTCCTTCGCCTTGAACAGGTGGTGGATGTACGCGCGCGTGTAGTTCCGGCAGGTGTAGCAGTCGCAGTTCTCGTCGATCGGCGTGAAGTCGCGCCGGTGACGGCTGGTGTTGATGTTGAACCGGCCGTCGGGGTGGTAGATCGCGGCGTTGCGCGCGACCCGCGACGGATTGACGCAGTCGAAGGTGTCGACGCCGTGCTCGACCGCGACGAAGATGTCGTCGGGTTCGCTGATGCCCAACAGGTGTCGCGGCTTGTGCTCGGGCAGCTCCTCGGTGCACCACCGCACGATCGTGCCGAGATTGTGCTTCTCGAGCGCACCGCCGATGCCGTAGCCGTCGAATCCGCGGCCGGTCTCGCCGACGATGGACTCGAGGCCCCGGCATGCCTGTCGTCGCAGGTCCTCGTACTGCGCGCCCTGCACGACGCCGAACAACGCCTGGTAGGGGCGGCGAGCGCGTTCGGCGGTGAGCTTCTCGTGCTCGGCGATGCACCGCACCGCCCACGCCTGGGTCCGTTCGAGGGAGCGTTCCTGGTAGCCGCGGGTGTTCATGAGGGTCGTGAGCTCATCGAAGGCGAACATGATGTCGGCGCCGAGCTCGTGCTGGATACGCATCGACACCTCGGGGGTGAACCGGTGCCGCGACCCGTCGAGGTGCGATTTGAAGGTCACCCCGTCGTCGTCGACGTGGGCGAGCCGCTCCTTGCCCTTGGCGATGACGTCGTCGTTCTGGACACCGACGGACTCCATCGCGATGACCTTCTTGAACCCGGCTCCGAGCGACATGACCTGGAAGCCGCCGCTGTCGGTGAAGGTCGGACCGGGCCAGTTCATGAACTTCCCGAGCCCGCCGGCCTCGTCGACGATGTCGGAGCCGGGCTGCAGGTAGAGGTGGTAGGCGTTGGCGAGCAACGCCTGCGAGCCGAGCTCGGCCATCGTCTCGGGCAGCACCGCCTTGACGGTCGCCTTCGTGCCCACCGGGACGAAGGCCGGGGTGCGGATGTCTCCGTGCGGGGTGTGGATCGTGCCCGTGCGGCCGAGTCCGTTGTCGAGACGCGCTCCGACCGTGAAGAAGGGATCGGGCGGGGTCGGAATGCTGGAATCGGTCACTTCCGTATCCAATCACGTCGGGAAGGTGCGGCCTTCTCGCGGCGGCGGACGGAGATCGCGAACACGGCGACACCGGCGAGCGCCAGCAGCACACCGACCGCGGCGGGAGCGGTGTAGCCGAACCCGGCCGCGATCACGACCCCGCCGATCCACGCACCGAACGCGTTGGCCAGGTTGAACGCGGCGTGGTGCAGCGACGCCGCGAGCGTCTGGGCGTCCTCGGCGACGTCCATCAACCGCACCTGCAGGGCCGGGCCCACCGCGGCGCATCCGACACCCAGGCCGAAGACCATCACGAAGGCGGTCCACGGGTTGTGGGCTGCGGCGACGAACAGCGCGAGCAGCACCGCGAGCGAGGTGATCGACGCGTAGACGCCGGGGATCACACCGCGGTCGGCGACGCGACCACCGATGGCATTGCCGACGACCATGCCCACGCCGAAGAGCATCAGTGCGACCGGCACCAGCGATCTCGACACTCCGGCGACGTCGGTCAGCGTGGTGCTGATGTAGGTGTACACCGCGAACACACCACCGAAGCCGATGACGGCCACGGCGAGCGTGAGCCAGACGGTGCTGCTCTTCAACGCCCCGAGTTCGACCCGCACGCTGGTCGTCGGTATCGACAGTGTCGGCACCCAGGCGGCGAGAGCGACGATGGTGGCCACTCCGATCACCGCGACCAGCACGAACGCCGCGCGCCAGCCCAGCGCCATGCCGAGCCACGAGGCAGCGGGCACCCCGACGACGTTCGCCACCGACAGCCCCATCATCACCAGCGACACCGCCCGCGCGCGGCGACCGGGTCCGGCGAGGTGCGCCGCGACCAGTGCGGCGACCCCGAAGTACGCGCCGTGCGGCAGGCCGGCGACGAAGCGGGAGACGACGAGCAGACCGTAGTTCGGGGCCAGCACCGTGGCGGCGTTCCCGAGGGTGAACGCGACCATCAGCGCGACCAGCAGTGTCTTGCGCGGCACGCGGGCGGCGATCGTCGCGATGAGCGGGGCACCGACGACGACACCGGCCGCGTAGGCGGAGACGACGTGGCCCGCGGTGGGTTCGGAGACCCCGATGCTCGTCGCGATCTCGGGGAGCAACCCCATGGCGACGAACTCGGTGGTTCCGATCCCGAACCCACCGAGGGCGAGCGCCCACATCACGAGCGTGCGCGCGGGATGTCCGGAGTCGGTGTGGGCAGGATCGTCGAGTGGGCGGCCGGAAGCCGTGGTGGTCATCGGTGAGGAAACCTTCGATCTGTCGAGGGTCCCGGAGCCGGAGGTCGTGCGGGCCGGGACGCGGGCGCGCTGGAGGAGCGACGCGGGGGCAGCCTCCATTCTGGGGCAGTCCGGCCTCACACTTCTCCCCGCGGCGACGTGAGTTCCGCCATCTCCCGATCGTCAGGTGAGGAAGGTCGTATCCGCCCGCTCGGCCCTGCGCGCCTCGATCCTCCTGGCGACGAACTTGCCGATCTCGTCCACCCACAGCACGGACGAGCCGACGGCGACCGCGAGCAGCCACTGCTCGGAGGTGAGCGAGGTGGTGTCCATGAATCCCTGCAGGGCGCCGAGTTGCACGACGCAGATCTGAAGGACGACGACGGCGCCGATCGCGATCCAGATGGTGTGGTTGGTGAACGTCTGCGCCGAGAACACCGATCCGAGATCCGAGCGCACGTTGAACAGGTTGAACACCTGGTAGAAGACGAATGTCGTGAACGCGAGGGTGGTGGCGAACAACGGGTCGGATGCACTGTCGGGGAACAGTTCCGGCCCGAAGTGCAGGACCGCGATCGTGCCCACCGTCATCACGATGCCGAGGCCGAGGATGCGCTGGACCCGGGAGCGTTCGAGCAGCGCCTCGTTCGCGGGCCGCGGTCGTCGCCGCATCGCGTCGGGGGCGGTCGGGTCGACACCGAGCGCGAGCGCCGGCGGTCCGTCCATGATGATGTTCACCCACAGGATCTGCAGTGCGCTGAAGGGCGCGCCACCCGCGAGGCCGAGCACACCGGCCGTCAGGAAGATCAGGACGAAGCCCCACGCCGTGGTGAGCTGGAACTTCACGAATTTGATGATGTTGTCGTAGATTCCGCGTCCCTCGGCCACGGCGGCGACGATGGTCGCGAAGTTGTCGTCGGTGAGGATCATGTCCGCGGCGCCCTTGGAGACGTCGGTTCCCGTGATGCCCATGGCCACACCGATGTCGGATTGTTCGAGCGCGGGAGCGTCGTTGACGCCGTCGCCCGTCATCGCGACGATCTGCCCGTCGGCCTGCAGCGCTTCGACGAACCTGATCTTGTGTTGGGGCGCCACGCGGGCGAGGACACCGAATTCCTTTGCCCTCCGGCGCAGTTCGTCGTCGGTGAGTTTGTCGAGATCCGCACCGGAGGCAGCCGACCCGCGGATTCCGAGTTCCTCGGCGATCGCGGAGGCCGTCACCAGATGGTCGCCGGTGATCATGTGCACCGAGATGCCCGCCTCGTGGGCGACGGCGATCGCATCCTCGGCTTCGGTCCGCGGCGGGTCGACGATGCCGACGATCGCGTGGATCGTCAGGTCGGCCACCTTCTCCTGCAGGGCATCGGTGTCGCCGCGGGGAACGGCGTCGAGGTCGCGCCCGGCGATCATGAGAGTTCGCAGACCTTCCGACGCGAGCGCCTCCACGGCCCGGTGGATCCTCGCGCGACCGTCGTCGTCGAGTGGAATCGGACCGTCGGGACCGGCGATCGAGGTGGCACGGTCGAGGAGCACACCCGGTGCACCTTTCACGAAACAGCGGTATCCGCCGTTCGGCAGGGTGTGGAAGGTGGCCATGTACTTGTAGTCCGAGTCGAACGGCACCTCCGCGATGCGGTTCAGCGCGGCCCGCGCACCCTCGACGTCGATGCCGCCCTTCTCGGCGAGCACCACGAGGGCGCCCTCGGTGGGATCGCCGACCAGTATTCCGTTGCGCACGGTCGCGTCGTTGCACAGTCCCATCCCGAGCAGTGCGTCCGTGAAGTCCGGTGCGGGCAGGCCGTCGCCGACAAGGATCTTGCCGTCGGTTCCGTACCCGGTGCCGGTGACGCGGAAGGCACGACCCGCGACGAGCAGTCGCTGCACCGTCATCTCGTTGAGGGTGAGGGTGCCGGTCTTGTCGGTGCAGATGTGGGTGGTGCTGCCGAGTGTCTCGACCGCGGCGAGTCGTTTGACGATCGCGCCGCGGGCCGCGAGGCGTGAGGCTCCCATCGCCAGGGTGAAGGCGACGACGGCCGTGAGCCCTTCGGGGATCGTCGCGACCGCCAGCGACACCGCGGTGACGAGGAGATCCGACCAGGTCTGCCCCCGCAGCAGTCCGAGGACGAACACCAGCGCCACCGTCACGATCGCGATGATCGTCAGGGCCTGGGCGAGCTGGCCGATGCGTCGTTGCAGCGGCGTCTGTTCGACACCTGCCGCTCCGAGAAGGGTTGCGATGGCTCCCATCTCGGTGCGCATGCCCGTTCCGGTGACGATCATCGCGGCACGTCCGCGTGTGACCTCGGTGTTCATGAACAGCATGTCGGTGCGGTCGCCGAGCGGTGCGTCGGGATCGTCGACGACGTCGACCTGTTTGTCGACGGGCTGGGATTCGCCGGTGAGGGCGGCCTCGGCGACCTGCAGCCGGACGGCGGTGACGAGTCGGCCGTCGGCCGGGACGGTGTCGCCGGCCTCGAGGAGCACCACGTCTCCGGGGACGAGTTCGGCGCGCGGCACCTCCGTCCCGCGACCGTCGCGCAGCACCCGGCTGGTGGACACCGACATCTTCTTCAACGCAGCGAGGCTGCTCTCGGCCCGGGATTCCTGCACGTAGTTCAGCACGGTGTTGAGCGCGATCACCGCGAAGATGACGACGGGGGTCTCCCACTCACGGGAGACGGTGGCGCTGACCACCGCCGCGACGACCAGAACGAGGGTCATCCTGTCGGCCAGCAGCGACAGCACGCGTCGCCAGGTCGGCACCTTCTTCGCCTCGTCGAGCAGGTTCGGGCCGTACTCGCCGCGGCGTCGTTCGACCTCGTCCGCGCTCAGTCCTCGTTGCGGATCGACCTCGAACGCCTCGGCGACGTCGGTCGCGGCGCGGGTGTGCCAACTCGAGGTGGTCGCGGGAGCCTGTGCGGACATCGGCACTCCTCGTTCGGGCTGCTCTCGGCGGATCGGGCGAACACGGTCCTGACGGCCGGTTTCACCGTAACCGGCGGAGCGTTCCACTGCGCCGGAAGCCGGTTCGTGATGTGCTGGATACGGCAGCGGAACCGGAGGAGTGAACGCGATGCGCGACAACCCGAACACCGACGATCCTGTCGTCCCCCTCGACGAGGACCAGTGCTGGGACCTGCTCGCGACGGGCAAGGTGGGCCGCCTCGTCACCGTCGTCGGCGGACGACCGGAGATCTATCCCGTCAACTACGTCACCGACGATCGCACGGTGTACTTCCGCAGCGGTGAGGGCAGCAAGCTCTCCGAACTGGCGGTGCACCCGCAGGTGGCCTTCGAGGTGGACGAGATCCGCGAGGACTCCGCATGGAGCGTCGTGCTGCACGGACACGCCCGGATCCTGCGGAGCTTCGACGACGCGGCGCGGATCGACGCCCTCGGACTGTCGCCGTGGGTTCCCACCCCGAAGTACGACTACGTCGCACTGACGGCCACCGACCTCACCGGGATGCAACTCACGCTCGTCAAGCGCTGACCGGTGGTGCCCTCTGCGCAGCAGCACCGCCTGTTGATGCGGTTCATGCTGCTGTCGGTGGCGACCGCGCTCGCGACGATGCTGCTGAAGGCATCGGCGGCGTGGATCACCGGATCCGTGGGTCTGTTGTCGGACGCACTCGAATCCGGGGTCAACCTCGTCGCGGCGCTCGTCGGTCTCGCGGCGCTACGTCTCGCCGCGAAGCCGGCCGATGCGAACCACGATTTCGGGCACGGGAAGGCCGAGTACCTCTCCGCCGCGGTCGAGGGCACCATGGTCTTCGCCGCCGCGACGGTGATCCTGTGGACCTCGGTCGAGCGCCTGATCTCACCGCAGCCGGTGACCGAGGTCGGACTCGGTCTCCTCCTGTCGGCCGGATCGTCGGCGCTCAATCTCGTGGTCGGTCTGCTGCTCATCCGGCAGGGTCGGGCACACCGGTCGATCACGCTGGTCGCCGACGGGAAACACCTGCTGACGGACGTGTGGACGTCGGCGGGCGTGCTCGTCGGCGTCGCGCTGGTCGCGCTGTCCGGGTGGGACGTGCTCGACCCGATCGTGGCGATCCTCGTCGCCCTGAACATCCTGCGGATCGGTTTCGGCCTCGTGCGGCAGGCGGTCGTCGGCATGCTCGACGCGGTTCTTCCCCCGGAGGACGTGACGGCGGTGAACGCCGTCCTCGACCGCTATCGGGAACCGGGGGTGGTGACGATCCTGCCGCCGCGCACCCGCGAGTCGGGACGTCAGCGCTTCGTCTACCTCGTCGTGCGGGTGCCGGGCGACTGGACGGTGCGGGCCGGGCACGACCTGCTCGACCGCATCGAGGCCGATCTCGCCGAGGCGCTGCCCGGTGTCGTGGTGTTCAGCCATCTCGAGCCCGACCGCGCCCCCACGGGACGCAGATGAGTGATCAGGACGAGGCGACGAGTCCGGCACCGAGGCCGAGCATCAGGACCGCGACGCCACCGTCGAGGATGCGCCACGAGGACGGCTTGGCGAACCAGGCGCGCAGATAGCGGGCCCCGTACCCGAGGGCGGCGAACCACACGACGCTCGCGGTGATCGCCCCGGCACCGAACCACCACCGGCCGGGGTTGCCGTAGTGGTTGGCCACCGAACCGAGCATGAGCACGGTGTCGAGATAGGTGTGTGGGTTGAGCCAGGTCAGCGCCAGACAGGTCAGCAGAGCCGCGCCGATGGTGACGGCACCGCCCGGGGCAGCGGACAGTGCCGACGGCTTCAGCGCGCGACGTGCCGCGAAGAGTCCGTAGCAGATGAGGAAAGCGGCACCCGCCCAACGGATCACGTCGATCGCGCCGGGAGCGCGGTCGAGGATCGTCGCGATCCCGGCGATGCCCGCGGTGATGAGCACGGCGTCGGAGATCACGCAGATCGCGATCACAGGCAGCACGAATCGTCGCGCGATCGCCATGCGCAGGACGAAGGCATTCTGCGCACCGATGGCGGCGATGAGGGACAGACCTGTGACGAATCCGGCGACGACGAGTGACATGGCATCGACGCTAGGAATCCTGTCGAGATAAGAACAGTTGATTTTGCTGTACCTGCATTAGAGTTTCTTAATGTGGATCTCGACTTCGCTCAACTTCGCACTTTTGCAACGGTATTGGACGAGGGCACTTTCGAGGGTGCGGCGGCTGTTCTTCGCGTCACACCGTCCGCGGTGAGCCAACGCATCAAGTCGCTCGAACAACACGTCGGTCAGGTACTGCTGCGACGGACCCGGCCCGTCAGCGCGACCGCGGCCGGCGAAGTGGTGATGCGGCTCGCCCGGCAGGTCGCGCGGCTGGAGCAAGACGCCTCCGAGGAACTCGGTCTCGGCGCCGACACCGGGAGTTACGCCACGATCCCGCTCGTCGTCAACGCCGACTCGATGTCCACCTGGATGCTGCGCGCCCTGGCCCGGATGCCCGTGCGCTACCGAGCCCTGTTCGAACTGCACCGCGAGGACGAGTTCCACTCCACGGATCTGTTGCGCGACGGAACCGCCATGGCAGCGGTCACCTCCGTCCCCGAACCCGTGCAGGGCTGCACGTCCGAGAAGCTCGGCGCCATGCGCTATCACGCGATGGCGAGCGTGGACTTCGCCGAACGCTGGTTCCCCGAGGGCATGACCCCCACCGAACTGCGGGAGGCCCCGATGCTCACCTTCGACCGCAAGGACGACATGCAGGATCGCTTCGTCCGCAAGCGGACCCGGCGGCGGCTGAATCCGCCGCGCAACTACGTTCCGGGCGCCCTCGAATTCGTCGAGGCCGCGCGGCTGGGCTTGGGCTGGGCCATGCTCCCCGACGCGATGGTCGCCGACACGACCGATCTCGTGAGCCTGGCCCCGGACGACCCGATCGCCGTGCCGCTGTACTGGCAGCGGTGGCGGCTGGACTCCCCCGTGCTCGACGCGCTGACCGATGCGGTCCGTCGCACCGCGCGCGAAGTGCTGCACTGACCTCCCGGAATCCGACCTTCCGAAACGGGAGCGGCCTGACGCCCCACCTCGGTCAGCGGCATGCGCCAGACCTTGTCGTCTCACCGCGCCTGCATCGCGCCGATCGGGTCGACATACATCACCCGCGACGCCGCACCGAGCGCCGCCGCCGACCGCAGATCGTCATCGGCTTCCGAGAACCGCAGCGGCACATCGTTGTACGACGACTGCTGCCGGTAACCGTCGGACACGTCCTCGCGCTCCCGTCCATGTCGGGTGAACAGCTCACCACCGACGGTCACCACGTCGGGATTGACGACGTCGCGCACCAGCGCGACCGCACGGCCGAGGAGCACCGCCTGGTTCGGCGACGGGTCGGTGCCATCGGCACTCCCCGGTTCGAGTACAGCACAGAACGATTCGATGTCGTCGGCCGAGGACCGTGCGAGGCCGTCCACGAGCCACGCCATCGAGATCGATTCCTCCGCACACAGATACAGCCAGCTCTCGGGTCGTCGCCGGAAGGCGCTCTCGCACCGGCGGTATTCGACCTCCGCGACCGCCTCCACGTACGGAACGACCGTGTACGGCGTGGGCACGATCGCCCGGAACAACACGTCCACGGGCGCTTCGCACCAGCCCAGTCGCGGGTGGTCGAGCGCCCCTCGGTGCTCGTCGTACAGACCACCCACCGCGAGCCCTGCCCACAGCGGCTGCCTGCCTCGCTGGTGGGACTCGTGCACCCGCAGCGCCGCACCGATCGCGGCGAAGACGTCGAACACCGACGCCGGTGTCGCGAAGGTCGTCCGGTGCAGTTCCCGTCCGAGCAGGTCGCCGGAAACCACCCGGGTCTCCCGCTCCCCCAGATGGATACCGGCGAGGAAACCCCGTTCGGTGTCCACCTCCACCGGCACGTGCGGCCGTCCCACCCGTCCCCGCGGAGCGAGATCGGGGCGGTCGCGCAGCAACCCGTGCTCGAGCAACGACGTCACCGCCCGGTTGACCGTCGACGCCGACAGGCCCGTGAAATCGGCGAGCATCGTGCGCGTCGCCGGTCCCCCACGTCGCAGATGCTGCATGATCCGCCCCGCCGGTGTGGTCTCGTCGACCCGGAAGACCCCCGGTCGTCCAGATCGCACGGAGACCCCCGGTCGCGCAGAGCGCAGGAGATCGAGAGGTGACCGTACCGCTGTTGTCCGCACCTCCGTCATGGCCAGAAGTGTCCCGTCCCGCCCGCGAGGACGGAATGTTTTGTATCAGGCCGCGCCGAAGTCTCCCGCGTTCACTCCACGAGTGCCTTGAACTGCGCGTCGTACAGCCTCGCGTACGCACCGGCCGCCTCGAGCAGCCCCTCGTGGGTGCCCTGTTCGACGATCCGTCCGTCCTCCATCACCACGATGCGGTCGGCGTTCCGGATGGTCGACAGGCGGTGAGCGATGACGAAGCTGGTGCGGTCGTCGCGCAATCGCGCGGTGGCCTGCTGGACGAGCAGTTCGGTGCGGGTGTCGACCGAGCTCGTCGCCTCGTCGAGGATGAGGATCGACGGCTTGGACACGAACGCCCGCGCGATCGTGATGAGCTGACGCTCACCGGCGCTGAGGTTGCCGTCGTTCTCCTCGTCGATGATCGTGTCGTAGCCGTCGGGCAGGGCCCGCACGAAACGGTCGACGTAACTCATCCTGGCCGCGGACATGATCTGGTTCTCGGTGGCGTACGGATTGCCGTAGGCGATGTTCTCGCGGATGGTGCCGCCGAACAGCCAGGTGTCCTGCAGGACGATGCCGATGCGCGAGCGCAGTTCGTCGCGGGACATCGAACGGATGTCCACGCCGTCGACGAGGATCCGACCCGCGTCGACCTCGTAGAAGCGCAGGATCAGGTTGATGAGGGTGGTCTTGCCGGCGCCCGTGGGTCCGACGATCGCGATCATCTGACCCGGTTCGGCCCGCAACGACAGGTTCTCGATGAGCGGCCGATCGGGGGTGTACGAGAAGGCGACGTTCTCGAACTCGACGAGTCCGTGCCGGCTCCACGGCATCGTCGGCGCCGCGACCTCCGGTTCCTCCTCCGGTTCGTCGAGCACCGCGAACACCCGCTCGGCCGACGCCGACGCCGACTGCAGGAGGTTGACCATCGCGCCGATCTGCGCGAGCGGCTGCACGAGCTGACGCGAGTACTGGATCATCGCCTGGATCTCACCGAGCGTCGCGGTGCCCGACGCGATCCGCAGACCACCGAGCACGGCGATGACGACATAGCCGACGTTGCCGAGGAAGGTCACGAACGGCATCACCAGTCCGGACACGAACTGCGCGCGGTAGGAGGCCTGGTACAGCGACTCGTTGGTGTCGGTGAAGCGTCGCTGCACCTCCGCGGTCCGGCTGTAGGCGGTGATGAGCTCGTGCCCGGTGAAGGCTTCCTCGATCTGCCCGTTGAGCTTGCCGGTCGTCTCCCACTGCGCGAGGAAGTGCTTGCGCGAGCGACGCGCGATCACTGCCGTCGCCACGACCGACGCCGGAACGGTCAGGATCGCGACGAGCGCGAGCATCGGCGAGATGAACAGCATCATCACCACGAGACCGAGCAGCGTCAGCACCGCGAGGACGAGCTGGGAGATGGACTCCTGCATGCCCGCCGCGACGTTGTCGATGTCGTTGGTGACGCGGCTGAGCAGGTCGCCGCGCGAATGCGTGTCGAAGTAACGCAGCGGCAACCGGTGGATCTTGCGTTCGATCCGCGACCGCATGTCGCGCACGACGCGCTGCACGATCTCGTTGAGGCCGTAGGCGGCGACCCAGATCAGACCGGACGAGAGCAGGTACAGCGCCAGGACGATGACGAGGATCCGGCCGAGGGCCGAGAAGTCGATGCCGAGTCCGGGCACCACGTCCATCCCCGAGACCATGTCGGCGAACTGGTCGCGGCCCTCGGCGCGCAGACCGGCGACGGCTTCTTCCTTGGTCTGTCCGGCGGGGAACTGCATGCCCACCACCCCGTCGAAGATGACGTCGGTGCCGCGGCCGAGCACGAAGGGCGCCACCGACATGCTCACGACGCCGAGGAAGGCGGAGAGCAGCACCGAGTAGACGGCGTAGCGGTGCGGGTGGAGCAGGCCGAGCACCCGGCGGACGGTGCGCAGACGCGACGGTGCCGCCGCTTCCGGAGTCGTCATATCGTGGCCATCCTCTGCGACTCGACGATCTCCGAGTACGTCCGGCACCGGCCGAGCAGACCGAGATGCGTCCCGGAATCGACCATGACGCCGTTGTCGAGGACGACGATGCGGTCGGCGTCCTGCACGGTGGAGACCCGCTGCGCGACGATGAGCACGCACGCGTCGCGTGTCTCGGGTTCGAGCGCCGAGCGCAGGCGGGCGTCGGTCGCCGGGTCGAGTGCGGAGAAGGCGTCGTCGAACAGGTAGATGGCGGGCCGGCGGACGAGGGCGCGAGCGATCGCGAGGCGCTGCCGCTGCCCGCCGGAGACCGTGGTGCCGCCCTGGGAGAGGACCGTGTTCAGTCCGTCCTCGGTCTTGTGGACGAAGTCGGCGGCCTGCGCGACCTCGAGGGCGTGCCACAGTTCGTCGTCGGTGGCGTCGGCGCGTCCGTACCGGAGGTTGTCGGCGATGGTGCCGGAGAACAGGTAGGCCTTTTGCGGCACGACGGCGATGCGCGAGCGCAGCACGTCGGTGTCGAGCGCCCGGACGTCGACACCCGCGACGAGCACCTGCCCGGCGGTGACGTCGATGAGCCGCGGCACGAGGCGCATCATGGTGCTCTTGCCCGATCCGGTGCCGCCGATGATCGCGGTGGTGGAACCGGGGTCGGCGCGGAACGACACCCCGCTGAGCACGGGAGCGTCGGCACCGGGATACGAGAAACCGGCATTGCGGAGTTCGAGGGTGACGCGGGTCGGGAGTTCGCGGACCGGTTCGGCGGGCGAAGACACCGTCGGTTCGGTGTCGAGCACGTCGAGGATGCGCTCGGCGCAGACCGCGGCGCGCGGAGCCATGATCGCGACGAACGACGTCATGAGCACGGCCATGAGGATCTGGGCGATGTAGGTGATCATCGCGGTGATGGAGCCGACCTGCATCGCACCGGAGTCGATACGGTGGGCGCCCACCCACAGGACGCCGACGGTGCTCACATTCGAGATCAGCAGCACCGCCGGGTACAGCACGGAGTTCACGCGGCCGACGCGCAAGGCGGTGGCGGTGAGGTCGTCGTTGGCGCCGTCGAAGCGGGCCTTCTCGGTTTCGTCGCGCACGAATGCCCTGATCACGCGGATGCCGGTGATCTGCTCGCGCAACACCCGATTCACAGCGTCGATGCGCTTCTGCATGACCCGGAAGCCGGGCAGCATGAGCGCGATGAGCGCGGCCATGGTGAAGATCAGCACCGGGACGGCGACGACCAGCACGAGCGAGGTGCCGGGGTCCTGGCGGATCGCCATGATGACGCCACCGATCCCCATGATCGGGGAGGTCACGACGATGGTGCAGGTCATCAGCACGAGCATCTGAACCTGCTGCACGTCGTTGGTGTTGCGGGTGATCAGCGACGGGGCACCGAACGTCCCGAACTCGCGCGCCGAGAACCGCCCCACATTCCGGACGAGCGCGAGCCGCACGTCGCGGCCGAAGCCCATCGCGGCGCGCGCCGCGAAGTAGACGGCACCGGTCGCGGCGCCGACCTCGACGGCGCTGATGACGAGCATCAGCAGACCGGTCCGGACGATGTAATCGATGTCCCCGGTCGCCACGCCGTTGTCGATGATGTCGGCGTTGAGACTCGGGAGCAGCAACATGCCCCCGGTCGCGACCAGCTGCAGGAGTACGACCCCCGCGAGGGCACCCCGATAGGGCGCCATGAAGCGGCGCAACAGCCGTAGCAACATGGGCATTACGCTACCTGCGACTCCCTGCAGCAATCTTCACGATCCATCCGGGCGGCCACGCACCGCGTCGGGTACGTGGCCGCCCGGGGGTTCGTCACACGCGTGCGGATTCCGGTGCGGGCTCGGTGGCACCGAGCTCGCGGGTGAGCTTCTCGCCCTCGACGTCGACGTTCGGAAGGATCCGGTCGAGCCACTTCGGCAGCCACCACGCCTTGTCGCCGAGTAGCGCCATCACCGACGGGATGATGACCATGCGGACGATGAAGGCGTCGAAGAAGACCGCCGCGGCGAGTGCGAAACCGATCGACTTGATCAGCGAGTCCGGTTCGGCGATGAACGCCGCGAACACCGAGATCATGATGATCGCCGCTGCGCTCACCACGCGCGCGCCGTGTGCGAAGCCGCTGCGGACGGCCTCGAGTGCGCTCGCGCCGTGGACGTAGTCCTCACGCATACGCGTCACCAGGAACACTTGGTAGTCCATCGCAAGACCGAAGACGACGCCGATGAGGATGATCGGCATGAAGCTCACGATGGGCTGCGGGTTGGCGATCAGGCCGCCCCAGCCCTCCTGGAAGACCGCGACGGTGGCACCGAAGGTCGCCAGGACGCTGAGCAGGAAGCCGAGGGTTGCGGTGAGCGGCACCAGGATCGAGCGGAACACCAGCATCAGCAGGATGAAGGCGAGGCCGACGACGACCGCGAGGTACGGAGCCAGTGCGCTCTGGAGGCTGTCGGAGACGTCGCCCTCGAGCGCGGTCTGGCCGGTCACGCCGTAGGACAGGCCGAACTCCTCGTTCAGCTCGGTCTCGCCGTCGCGGATGCTCTGGACGAGGTCCATCGTCGCGGGATCGGTCGGGCCGCTGCGCGGAGTGACGAGGATCTGGGCGGTGTCTCCCGCCTCGTTCACCGCGACGATCTGGGCGTTGACGACCTCGTCGTTCTCGTACAGCTTGCCGACGACGGCACCGAACGCGACTGGGGCCTCCACGTCGGCGTTCTGGGTGTCGACGACGACGACCAGCGGGCCGTTGCGTCCGGGACCGAATCCCTCGTCGACCAGGTCGTAGGCCTTGCGGGCGCTGGTCGCCGGATCGGCGGTGGCCTCCGACGGCAGGGCGAGGTTCAGTCCGGTGGCGGGCAGCGCGAGCGCACCGAGGAGGACCACACCGGCGATGAGCGGGATGGCCGGGCGTCGCGTGATCAGGCCGACGAACTTGGCGCCCGCCTTGGGGGTGTCGTCGTCGGAACCGCGCTTGTTCAGGAACGGGATGCGGCCGGCGAAGGCCTTCTCCCCGAACAGTCCGAGCACGGCGGGCAGCAGCGACACGGCGATGAGCACGGCCATGAGCACCGTGAACGCGGCAGCGTAACCCATGACCGACAGGAACGGGATGCCGACGACGCTCAGCGCCATGAGGGCGATGATGACCGTCAGGCCGGCGAAGACGACCGCGGAACCGGCGGTGCCCACGGCACGGCCGGCGGCCTCGGTGCGATCAGAGGTGATGGTGAGTTCGTGCCGGAAGCGCGAGACGATGAACAGCGAGTAGTCGATCGCCACGGCCAGACCGATCATGACCGCCAGCGTCGGGGTCATCGAGCTGAGGTCGGCGAAGCCGGAGGCGATGGTGATGCCGAGGCTGCCGATGCCGACGCCGACGAGTGCGGTGACCAGCGGAAGTCCGGCGGCGACGAGCGAGCCGAAGGTCAGGGTGAGCACGATCGCGGCGATGCCGATGCCGATGAGTTCGGCGGTGCCACCGGGCATGCCCATCTCGGCGGCAGCCGTACCGCTGACCTCGACGGTCAGGCCGGCGTCACGGCCGATCTCGGCGGCGTCGAAGATCTGGTCGCGCAGGGCCTGGTCGACGTCGGTGATCTCGCCCTCGAACGGGACGGTGACGAAGCCGACGGTGCGGTCGGCGCTCAGCGGCGACAGGGCCTGGGCGTCGGACAGCGCAGCCTCTTCGGAGGTGCCCTGCTGCGCGGCGACGGCCTTCATCTGCTCGACGAGACCGGCGTCGGCGAGGACCGGGTTGACCAGCGCGCCGGCCTGTTCCTCCGGCGAGGCGGTGGCGGGGTCGACCTTGGCGGGCGGCGAGACGCGGTCGATGCCGCGGACCGCGGCGAGGACCTCGTCGACGGCGGCCAGGTTCTCGGGGTCGTCGAGCGTCTGCCCGTCGGGCGCGGCGAAGACGTAACGCGCGCTGAGCCCGTTCATCGGATCTTCGGTCGACGGGAACCGCTCCGCCATGAGGTCCTGGGTCTTCTGCGCGGGGGTGCCCGGAAGCGTGAACGCGTCCGTGGTGGGCCCGGACAGGGTTGCTGCACCGACCCCGAAGAGCACGAGCAGCGCGATCCAGAAGGACAGCACTGCGCCCTTCCGTCGGTGGGCGAACTTGCCCAGCCGGTACAGGTAGGTCGCCACGGGGCACCCTTTCTATGTCGGAAGATCCTGGTGGGGTCGGATGGTCGGAACGGGCAGAGGTCCGGAATCAGGAGAATCCGCGTCGGAGCTGGTCGAACGCCTCGCGGATGAGCTCTTCGACCGACCGGTCCGTCGTCCCGGTCGCGTGTGTCTCCATGGCCGCGCGCACGGCGCCCATGGCGGCGTAGTTCAGCAGCGAGGGGTACAGGTCGGCATCGGGGTCGGTGCCGGTGCGTTCGGCGATGATCTCGACGAGCAACTGCGACGAACGCCGCTCGACCTCGATCTGCCGGGACAACAGCACGTTGCTCTCCTCGAGCAGGGTGATGCACGCGACGATCTCGCCGAACGGCCAGTCGGGGTTCTGCACGACGTCCAGGGCCACCGCGAGCAGCGAATCCATGATGTCCTCGTCGGCGGGACGATCGCGCAGCAGGTCGATCCACTCCTCGACCCGAGTCTCGAGATACGCGAGGACGGCGTCTTCCTTGCTCGCGAAGTAGTTGTGGAAGGTGCGGGTCGAGACACCCGCGCGCGCTGCGATCGCATCGGCCGTCACGGCGGCCAGACCGTGTTCACGAGCGAGTTCGGCCGCGGCGGTCGCGAGAGCCGCACGAGTGGCCGCCTTCTTGCGGTCGCGCAGGCCGGGAGTGATGGTCACTCCATCCAGGTTACTGATTTTGCAGAGTTCTGTAAGTTTGCAGAGTCATGCAAATTTATGACATCGCCCACAGGCGTTCCCGGCCTATCGCGGGCTTCACACCCGGCGACGCTCCCAGGCGCCCGGATCCTTCGTAAGATCCTCCACGAAACCGGGGAGGTCTCCCGTGACGACATCCGCGAGCGATACCTCTTCGAGCACGGCGCGCAGGTTCACACGCACCGCGATCCACACGTCCTGCAGCCGTTCGGCCGCCCCGCTGTAGACGACGTCCTCGGGCCGCTCGCCACGCACCGACGCCAGCGGGCCCTCGACCGTGCGGATGATGTCGGCAATGGAGATCTCGGCCGCGGGTCGCGCGAGCCAGTAACCGCCCTCCGGTCCCCGCCGGCTGTTCACCAACCCACCGCGACGCAGGTCGGCGAGAACGGCCTCGAGGAACTTGTGCGGGATGGTCTGCGCCGCCGCGAGGGTCTCCGCCTTCGTCAGGCGACCGTCCTCGATCGCCGCGAGTTCGAGCAGGGTCCGCACGGCGTAGTCGACCCTCGCGGTGATGTGCATGCCATGCCTCTCGCGCTGCCTGATGTCGTCGGCCGGCCCGTCTCGACGGGACGGGTCAATTCCTACCAGCAATACCGAACCACCCGGAATCGTGAGGACGCGAGTCGCCACCCGGGTCCCGATTCGAGGGCCCTGGTGATGCAAGCCACACCAGCGGTAATGTGGACGGTTGTTCACAGCTATCGGAGGTCGTTGCGATGTGGGAAACCCTGCAGGAATCGTGGGGGTCGCTGCTCGACCCCCTCCACGATCCGGTGACCCTGGCGATTCCCGCCTTCCTCACCTTCCTGATCCTCGAATGGATCGCGGCCCGCACCCTCGAACACGTCGAGCCGGGCCCCGACGGACGCACCCGCCCCCCGCGCGGCGGCTACGAGAAGCGGGACGCACGCGCGAGCATCTCGATGGGTCTGGTCTCCATCGTCACGAGCGCCGCATGGAAGGTGCTGGCCCTCGTCGGATATTCGGCCCTGTGGGTCTACGTCGCGCCGTGGCACCTGCCCGCCGACGCCTGGTACACGTGGGTGATCCTGCTCGTCGGCATCGACGTCCTCTGGTACTGGTACCACCGGATGGCGCACCGCGTCCGCCTGGTCTGGGCGACCCACCAGGCGCACCACTCGAGCGAGTACTTCAACTACGCGACCGCGCTGCGCCAGAAGTGGAACAACAGCGGCGAGATCATCATGTGGCTGCCGCTCCCCCTGATCGGCATCCCACCGTGGATGGTTTTCGTCGGCTTCTCCGTCAGCCTCGTCTACCAGTTCTTCGTGCACACCGAGCGGGTCGGCACGCTCCCCCGCCCGATCGAATTCGTGTTCAACACGCCCTCGCACCATCGGGTGCACCACGGCTCCGATCCCGACTACCTCGACCGCAACTACGCGGGCATCCTCATCATCTGGGACCGGATGTTCGGCACCTTCAAGGCCGAGGACCACCGGCCCACCTACGGGCTCACCAAGCCCGTCGGCACGTACAACATCTGGGATCTGCAGACGCACGAGTACCGGGCGATCGCCCGCGACTGGCGTACGGCCGGGACGTTCCGCGACAAGCTCGGTTACGCCTTCGGCCCGCCCGGCTGGGCGCCGAAACAGACCCACGCGGAGGAGACCGAGAACGTCAGTTCTGCTCGAACGTGACGAGGAAGTCGACGCTGCCCGCGCCGTCGACCGTCACGAATCCGAGGTTCGGCGGCTCCACGCCGTAATCGGTCCAGGTGGTGGGGATGCTCCCCGACGCCACGAGACGCTCACCCGTGCGCAGGACGTCGACGTCGACGGTCACGGGCCGTTCGGCGCCGCGCAGGGTGAGCGTGCCGGTCGCGGTGACGGAACCGATGCTGCCGTCGTCGGGCAGGGACGTCAGATCCACGGGCTCGGTGAGGGCGAACGTCGCCGTCGGGTGCGCCGCGGTGTCCATCACCCGAGTGCGAAACTGGCCGTCGCGCTGGCCACTGTCGGTGGTGATGCCCTCGACCTGCACGACGACCTCGGCGGCCTCGAGGGTGCCGTCGGTGATGGTCGCCGAACCGGAGACCTGATCGGTGCTGCCCACCACGGTGACGTCGGCCCCGCGCAGGATCTCGTGCACCGTGTAGCCGGCGGCGGTGCGGTTGGGTTCGGCACCCTCGACGACGGTCCACTCCCCGTCGAGCTCACCGGTCGCGGCTTCGGCACCTTCGGTCGAGACGGACGCGGCGGGCGCGTCGTCCTCGGCGATGAACGTCCCGTACACCCATGGGGCGACGAAGAAGCCGAGCAGCGCCACGACCACGACGGCGACGAGCGCCCACACCAGTTTCCGCATCCTGCAAATTTAAACGATGTCGGATTCCGTGTGGGGTGCTACGTCACTGCGGGGGCGCAACGTGAGCCACGCGACTCCGGCGGAGGCGATCATGAGGACCACCCCGATCCCGGAGGTGATCGTGACGCCGCTGTCGAACGCCGATCCTGCTGCGGCGAGCAACGCGTCGGCCCGGTCGGCGGGCAGGTTCCCGGCCACGGCGTGGGCGCCGCCGAGCGTCTCCCGAGCAACCTCCGACTGTTCCGTGCTCAGCCCGGCAGGGAGCAGGAGATGCGCAGTGTAGGACGCGGAGAGCACCGACCCGAGGATCGCCGTACCGAGCACGGCACCCATCTCGTAGGCCGTCTCCGACACCGCCGACGCGGCACCGGCCTTCGCGGGCGGGACACTCGACACGATGAGGTCGTTCGACAGCGTCTCCGCCGCACCGATACCCGCGCCGAGGACCGCGAACGCCACGATGATCGGGGTGAGCGCCGACGGTGAGGCGAGCAGGAACACCAGCGCGTAGCCGGTCGCCGAGAGCAGGAGCGCGCAGACGATGATCGACGACGGCTGCACCCACCGCACGAGCGCGACGACCGACATCCCGGCCACGACCATCACCGCCAGTCCCGGGACCAGGCTCAGTCCGGCCTCCATCGGGCTCTGTCCGATCACGAGTTGCAGATGCTGGGACACGAAGAACAGGAAGCCCACGAGGGAGACGACGGACAGCAGGTTCACCGCGACGGCACCGGAGAAGGTGGGCACGCGGAACAGACGGACGTCGAGCATGGGGTTCGGGCGCTGCAACTGCCGGCGCACGAACGCGACGAGCGCGACCACACCGACCACGGCCGGAACGACGGCGACGGCACCGAGGCCACTGTCGGCGATCTTCTTGATCGCGAAGACGATCGGCGCAAGGGTCAGCAGTGACAGCGCGATGCTCACGATGTCGATGCGGCCCGGATTCGGGTCCTTCGACTCGGGGACGAACATCGGCGCGAGCACGAGCAGCGGGATCAGCACCGGCACGGCCAACAGGAAGACCGAGCCCCACCAGGCATGTTCGAGCAGGAATCCGCCCATGATCGGCCCGAGTGCAGCGCCCGCCGCGAAACACGAGGCCCAGATCGCGATGGCGAGACGGCGCTGGGTGGCATCGAGAAAGATGTTGCGCAGCAACGACAGCGTGGACGGCATGAGCATGGCCCCGAAGAAGCCGAGTGCACCGCGGGCGGTCACGAGCAGTTCCGCGGACGGTGCGTAGGCCGCAGCGACCGAGACGGCGGCGAATCCGGTCGCGCCGATGAGCAACAGGCGGCGTCGCCCGATGCGGTCGCCGAGGCTGCCCATCGCCACCAGCAGACCTGCGAGCACCAGCGGGTAGATGTCGATGATCCACAACTGTTGCGCAGCGGTGGGCTGCAGCGCGGAGGAGATCCCGGGCAGCGCGAAGGCCAGGACGGTGTTGTCGACCGACACGAGCAGCACCGGAAGCATCAGTACCGCGAGCGCGACCCAGTCCCGAGGAGCCGCCTTCGTCACGGTGGGTTCCGAAACAGGCACAGATGTCGCCACGGATATCGAACTTTCGCGAGAGAGGAATCGAACCGTCGTTACTGTACCAGCTGGACGGTACAGTAACCACGTCGTACGATCGGGCCGTGCCACCTGCCCCTGCCGCCCGCGCCAAACTTCTCGACGCCTTCGTGACGATCCTGCTCGAGCAGGGCGAGCGCGCCGCGACACTCGAGTCCGTCGCCGCGGCGGCGAACGTGTCCAAAGGTGGTCTGCTCTATCACTTCCCGTCCAAGGACGCCCTCGTCGAGGCTCTCGCCGAACACCTCGAGACACTCGCAGCCGACGACGCCGAACTGATGCGCACGGCTCCCGAAGGACCGGCGACCTACTACATCCGCACCTCGGTCTTCGCCGACACCCCGCTCGACCGGGCCATCGTCGCCCTGACCCGCCTGAGCCAGACCGCGAACCCGCGCGCCCAGCAGGCGCTGCGCCGCATCCATCAGGGCTGGTTCGAGGCACTGTCCGACGAGGTCACCGATCCCGCTGCGGCACGAGCGGTGATGCTCATCGGCGACGGGCTCTACTACGGCGCCGCCATGTCGGGCGAGACAAGCACGACGCCGCCCGAGGACGTCGACGAACTCCTGAAAGTCGTGCGGAAACTGATCGGCCCGAGCGACTGAGTTCGGGGAGGTTGCGTGCGTCCGTTCGCGAAAATACGCACACAACCTCCCCTTCGATCGCCCTCACCCGAGCCGATGCAGTTCGACGTCGCGGAGCACGCCGTCGTCGATGGTCGCGGTCATGTAGGTGCAGTACGGCTGCCGACGCCGGTCGGTGGGTGAACCCGGGTTGAGCAGGCGCAATCCGCTCGGCGCGGTCGTGTCCCAGGGGATGTGCGAGTGGCCGAAGACGAGGACGTCGGTGTCGGGATAGGCCGCGGCCATCCGATTGTCGCGCCCGGTCGACGCCCCGGTCTCGTGCACCACCGCGACGCGCACACCGTCGAGGGTCACCCGCGCGACCTCCGGCAGCCGTTCCCGCAGGAGCGGACCGTCGTTGTTGCCCCAACACGCGACCAGCTGCCGGGACCGCTCTTCCAGCGCGTCGAGCAGTGTCACGTCCATCCAGTCGCCCGCGTGGATCACCACGTCCGCGCGGGCCACCTCGTCCCACACCTGCGACGGCAGGTCGCGGGCGCGCGTCGGTACGTGGGTGTCGGCGAGCAGCAGCAGTCGCATGGCCCCAGTCTGCCGTGGGGTCACAGTCTGCCGTGGGTCACGGTCTGCCGTGGGTTCGCAGTGTGCCGCGGGCGCTCATGGGTAACCACGACGCATGACCACTCCAGCTCACGACAGACTCGCCATCGTCACCGGCGCCGACTCCGGCATGGGCAAGGCGACCGCCGAACTGCTCGCCACCGAGGGGTTCGACGTCGGCATCACCTTCCACACCGACGAGGCCGGGGCCGAGGACACCCGCGCCGGGGTCGAACAGCGCGGACAGCGGTGCTTCGTGGCCCGACAGGACCTGACCAGCCCGGACACCGCCGATGTGATCGACGAACTCACCGGAAAGCTCGGCGGTCTCGGGGTGCTGGTGAACAACGCCGGCACCGGACACCGCGACGAGGTGCTCGACCTGTCCTTCGAACGGTGGCGGGAGATGCTCTCCACCGACCTCGACGGCCCGTTCCTGTGCTCCCAACGCGCCGCGCGACACATGATCGACTCCGGGGGCGGCGGCCGCATCGTCAACATCACGAGCGTCCACGAGCACATCCCCCGCTACGGCGCCTCCGCCTACTGCACGGCGAAGGCCGGCCTCGGCATGCTCACGCAGTGCCTCGCCCTCGAATGGGCCCGCTATGGCATCACGGTCAACTCGGTGGCTCCCGGTGAGATCTCCACGCCCATGACCGGCATGGACGAATCCGAGGCCTTCCACGAGGAGCGACCGGGCAACCCCACCGGACGTCCCGGGCACGTCAACGAAGTTGCCTCCGTCGTCGCCTTCCTCGCGTCCCCACGCTCGTCGTACCTGACGGGGCGCTCGATCCCCGTCGACGGCGGCCTCATGTTGATGGCCGCGCACGGACACGACATGAACGACGGGAGTTGGCGCGAACTCTGACGACGACCGGCCGCCCATCCGCTAGCGTCCACCGGCGGATCGGTGGTCGACTCGGAATGGGGGAACTGGATGCGCACGACACCGCCTGCGGAGCGATTCGGGCCGGGAACGGCGAGGGGTTACCGAGCGACCCATCGTCCCGAGGTGTGGGGAGCGCTGATCGGCGCGGGTGGCGCGTCGGCCTTCATGCTCGTGAACGGTGCCGCTCTGGGATCACCGTGGACCTGGATCGTCGTTATCGGATGGTTCTGCGCCATCGCTGTTTTCGTCTGGGCCGTGCTCATACGACCGCGGAGTTTCGAGCAGTTGGAGCCGCCCTCGAAGCAGGCATCGACGATCTACCTCGTGTCGGTCGCGGCCATGGTCGTGCTGATCGTCGGTGGCGCAAGGCTTCTCGCGTTGTTCGATCGTTCGGAACTGACGGTCGCGTGGGTGGTCTGCGTCGTCGGTGCGCACTTCGTTCCCTTCGCACGGGCCTTCGGCCGCGCGATGTTCCGGGTCATGGGCTGGGGAATGCTGGTGATCGGAATCGTCGGTCTGGCAGGCGGTCTCGCATCGCCTGCGGTGGCAGCCGTCGCCGGTGTCGCGGCGGGGCTGTGGATGTTCGCCGTGGTGGTCGCCGACGCCGTCGGCCGACCTCTCGTCACCGGGCGTCGGCCCGACTCCACAGTTCCTCGAGCGCCTCGTTGACTCGTTCCGGCTGCTGGACGTGCGGGTAGAAACCGGGAACTTCGAGCAGTTCTCCCCCGATCCGGTCGGCGACGACCCGCGCCGTGACCGTCAGCGGATCTCCCGCCAGCCGCTTGTACTCGTCGGGTGCGCCCGCCCAGTCACCGACGACGACGAGCTTCGGCCACGGCGCCGCCGCGAGCGACTCGAGGGGGATGTCGGCGTCCCAGCACGGTCTCTCCCGCATCGACGTCGCCGCTGCGCGTAGTCGCTTCGGGGTGGGTTCCGCCGGCGGCATGCCGACGCTCTCCGTGATGAGACGCAGATAGTCCTCCGCAGTGAGCTCGGGCGGGAGCGTCACCTGGGACGCGCGAGCGCGGGCGAGGTTCTCGGCGACCACCGGTTCGCTCTCCGCAACCTTCAGGCACCCGGGCTGGATCAGGCACAGCGACCGCACCAGGTCCGGCCGTTCCACCGCCGCGAGCATCGCTGCGACCGCACCGTACGAATGTCCGACGAGATGGGCGCCGTCACCGAGCAGTTCGACGATGTCGGCGGCGTCCACCTCGTAGTCGGTGCGATGGGCCCCGTCGAGATCCGGCGAGTCGCCGTGCCCGCGGCGGTCCATCAGGATCAGCCGACGTGACGCCCGCAAGGGCCGCTGCCGACCGAATCCGTAGGTCTCGTCGTCTCCCTCGGGCGCTTCGTCGACTCCGCAGTCCACTCGCAATCAAGTTCGCTATCCGCCACAGCAATTGCTGCGGCGGATAGCAAAAGCCGTAGCGGATGCTTCGGACCCCGGCCTTGGCGACCTGCAGACATGAGAAAAGCCCCTCACCTGCACTAACAGGTAAGGGGCTCTCTGGCGGTGGCGGTGGGATTTGAACCCACGGACGGGGGTTACCCGTCACGCGCTTTCGAGGCGCGCTCCTTCGGCCGCTCGGTCACGCCACCGCTGACGACTCTAGCGGATTGCAGGCCTCATCCTGAAATCGCCTGGTCACAGCTCCGAAGCCGGCCCTCGATGTTCCCGGAAGAACGCCTCGAGCACGGCCGCGCACTCGGCTTCGAGCACACCACCGCGCACTTCCGGACGGTGCGTGAGGCGCCGATCGCGCACCACGTCCCACAGCGACCCGACGGCGCCCGTCTTCGGCTCCCATGCCCCGAAGACCACCCGCGATACCCGGGAGAGCACCGACGCTCCCGCGCACATCGTGCAGGGTTCGAGGGTCACGGCGAGGGTTGCGCCCTCGAGACGCCATCCGTCGCCGTAGACCTGCGCTGCCGCGCGCAGAGCGAGCACCTCGGCGTGCGCTGTGGGGTCGCCGGTGGCCTCGCGGGAGTTCGCCGCTCGCGCGATCTCGGTGCCGTCCGGCCCGAACACCACCGCGCCCACCGGTACGTCACCGGCGGGCGCGGCAGCGGCGGCCTCCAGCGCGACCCGGATCAATGCCTCGTCGTCGCGCAGCCCCATCTAACGGAGCTTGTCCAGGGTGTTACCCAGGACGTCGTCGAAACCGAGTCGCTGGGCGATCTCGTCGAGTTGCTCGTCGGGATACAGGTCGGTCTCCGACAGGATCACCGAGAGCACCGGCTCGGGCAGACCCATGTCGGCCAGGATGCCGAGGTCGCCTTCCTCCCACGGCTCGATGTCGTCGAGCTCGTCGGGATCGATATCGGGGATCTCGATGTTCAGCGCATCGAGGACGTCGGCTGCGATGTCGTAGTCGACGGCCATCGTCGCGTCGGACAGCAGCAACCTCGTTCCCGCAGGTGCGGGACGCACGATGATGAAGAATTCGTCGTCCACATTCAGCAGACCGAAGACTGCGCCGGAACTTCTCAGCTCCCGCAACTCGGTCACTGCGGTATCGAGACTCGTCAGTGCGGCACCGGACAACACCCGGCACTTCCAACGACCTTCCTCCCGCGTCACGGCGACGGCGAAGCCGTCGAGGTCGTCGCTCGAATTCCCGGCGGGGTTCCCGCTCTGGGTCACGGAAGGGCTCTTGTTCCCTACACGCTGTGCAGCCATGGGCGCAACGGTAGTCGGCCACGTCCGGTGAATGAAGCCCAGCACGGGATATGCCAACCTGATGAGGTGTCCTCAGCCGTCTCTTCCCCGCCCGTCTGTGTCCTCGGCCTCGGTCTGATCGGTGGTTCTCTGCTGCGCGCCGCCGCGGCCACCGGAAGGCAGGCGTGGGGTTACAACAGGTCGTCGCAGGCCGTGGAGGCCGCCGTCGCCGACGGCTTCGACGCGTCCACCGACCTCACGGCCACGCTGCGTCGCGCAGCCGACACCAGCGCCCTGGTGGTGATCGCGGTGCCGATGCCGGCAGTGGGCAGCATCCTCGAGGCGGTGGCCGAGCACGCCCCCGAGGTCGCGCTCACCGACGTGGTGAGCATCAAGGCGGAAGTGGCCGCTGCCGTCGCCGCTCACGGCCTGTCGCGGCGTTTCGTGGGTGGACACCCCATGGCAGGTACGGCGGAGTCCGGCTGGACCGCTGGGACCGCCGACCTGTTCCGCGACGCGGTGTGGGTGGTGACCGTCGACGACGGCACCGATCCCGAGGTGTGGCGGCAGGTCGCCGACCTCGCGCTCGACTGCGGCTCCGTCGTCGTGCCCGCCGAATCCCGGGAGCACGACGCGGCGGTCGCGCGAGTCTCCCATCTCCCCCATCTCCTCGCCGAAGCGCTGGCCCTCTCGGGCGCCGGAGGCGGCGATCTCGCACTCGGTCTCGCCGCCGGCTCCTTCCGGGACGGCACGCGGGTCGCCGCGACGGCCCCGGCCCTGGTCGACGCGATGTGCGAAGGCAACGCGGAAGCCCTGCTGGTCGCGCTGGACGAGACACTCGAGGTGCTGAGAACGGCCCGGGAGCAACTGGCCGACCGCAGCACCTCCGAACTCACCCGCGCCGGTCACGCGGCTCGGACCCGCTACGAACAGCGCCGTCGCGACCCCATCGTCGGCACGCAGCCCGGCGACGAGGGCTGGATCGCAGCGTTCCGCGAGGCCGGACGACGCGGTGGAGTGTGGACACGATGAACCTCCGCGACATCGCCTCGGCGCTGACCACCGGCAAGACGACCCCCACCGAACACGTCCGCTCGGTTCTCGCCGAACTCGACGCCCTCGTCGGGACCCCCTGGGGGAACACCGTCGCCGCCCGCAACGACGAGGCGGCGCTCGAAGCCGCAGCCCTCGCCGACGAGCAGATCGCCGCCGGGAGCTGGATCGGCCCGTTGCACGGCGTCGCGGTCGCGGTGAAGGACAACATCGACGTCGCCGGGTTCCCCACCCGCTGCGGCAGCGCGGTCCTCGCCGATGCGCCTCCGGCCCGGCGCGATGCTCGCGTCATCGAGAAGCTCCGCGAAGCCGGAGCCATCGTGGTGGCGAAGACCCATCTCCACGAGTTCGCCTACGGGCCCACCGGGTTGATCAATGTGTCCGGCGCGGCCCCCCACCCCCACAACCCGGACCTGATCAGCGGTGGTTCGTCGTCGGGCTCCGCAGTGCTGGTCGCGAGGGGCGTCGTGCCCGTCGCGCTGGGAACCGACACCGGCTGCAGCGTCCGTACCCCGGCGGCGCTGTGCGGGATCGTCGGATTCAAGCCGGGCTTCGGTGCCCTGCCCGAGCAGGGCGTGTTCCCGCTGTCGACGACCTTCGACCACGTCGGTCTGCTCGCCGCCGACGCTCTGGACGCCTCACTCGCGTGGGGCGCCCTTCCGGGCATCGCGCACCTGCGCACCCCGGTCTCCGAACTGCGCATCGGACGCCTGCGGGGCGGCATCTGGGATCTGTCACCCGTCTTCGACGAGGCCGTCGAGACGGCGTGCCGCACCCTCACGGATCTGGGCGCCCGCGTCGTCGACGTGGAACTGCCCGAGACCGACGAGATGCTCGAGCTGTATCCCGTGGTCACCGGCTCGGAAGCATACGAGACGCATCGCGCGTGGTTCGAAGCCGATCCCGACCGCTACCAGCCTCCGACGGCCGCTCTGCTCGCCGCGCAACGCGACCGGCCGGCCTACGAATACATCCACGCGGCCCGGGCGGTGGCGCGACTACGTCACGACGTCGTGCACCGCCTCCGCACCGTGGACAAGCTCGACGCGCTGATCACCGTCACTACCGGCGTGCGTTCGGCGCCGCTGACGAGCGATCCCGTCGAGCTGCGCGCACCGCTGCTGCAGATGTGTGTCCCGTTCAGCGTCCTCGGTGTCCCCGCCCTGTCGGTGCCGGCTCCTGACGGCGGGTCGTCGCCGGTCGGACTCCAGATCGTCGGCCTCACCGGCGGAACGCACGGGCACGGTAGCCACCCCGCCGAATCGGCCGCGTTCGCCGTGGCGATGGCGGTGGAGGCGTCGGGACAGCCCTAGATGCGGGAGGCGAGTCCTCGGTACTCGAGGACGAAGCCGTCCTCGTCGACGGTCACCGACGACGACGAGCGCGGCGACAGCACATGGATGCCGTCGGACGCACTGCTGTAGACGACCGTCGCCTCCTCGATGCTGAGATCGATGAGGTTGACGTAGACGACGGGCACCTCCACGTCGTCGGCTCCGGCCTGCAGGTCGTGCCGGCGGATGGGCAGGGCGTTGAAGAACGGGCTGAACACCACATCGACGTCCAACGCCCCGCCGAAGGTGGACCGCTGATGGTCGATGCCGTTGTCGGACATCCAGATGCCCTCTTCGGACCGGGTGAGGGACATGTGCCGTTCGCCCGAAGCGAGGGTGGTGCGCACCGACAATCGGCGGGTGACACCGTTCTCATCCGTCACCAGGTCGTACGACGCGCTGAAGGCCGGATGGTCGGTGCACTCCGCACCCACGATGCGACCGGACGCCTTGATGCGGCGGCCGGAGAGCTGTACTCGTACCGACTCCATCCGAGACGCATCGGCCGCACGCCACGTGAGTAGCGCGGGCCACGTCGACGCGGAACCGGTGGCGTCAGAGGCTGGGGTGCTCACGGTCTATACGGTATGCGACGAAGCGCACACGGTGGGCAGCGGTGCCGTGATTCGTCCACAACACGGTTGCGGCGGGGCCCACCTGCTCACGCCGTGTCCGGCAACGCCTCGTGCCGGGACATCTGACGCAGGTGGTGTGAGAACACCGACAGCGCCGCGGCGCCCACAGCGACGTTGAGCAGCGCCCCGAACTCCTGGACGGCGAACTCCAGCACGTCGACGAAGAAGACGGTGATCAACGCGGCCGTCCGGAGTGCACGGATCGCCCACCTTCGCCGCCGCCACAAGCCCACCGATCCCACCACGCACAGCAGGACGGTGACGCCGGAGCCGACGAGCTGGATCACGGTCACCACGTTGCTCGTCCGCGCGGCGAGATCCTCCTCCAAGGTCGCAGCGGCATTGAGGAGAATGCCGACGGAGAAAATGGTGAGCAGGGCTGCCGCGACGCGGACGCTGCGCTCACCTCGCAGTCGCTCCGGCAGCCGGAGCGACACCCACGAGAAGCGCGACGGTACCTCCCGGCACCGGGCGAGCAGGAGATCGATCTGTTCGACGACCTCGGGGTCGACTCCACCCTCACGTGCGCGTTCGAGCTGCACTCGCGCCTGGTCGCGATCGGTCGGGGTCAGGCCGTGGGTGAGCCCGTCCGTCGCCGTGAGCGCGGCGTTGGCGAGATACTCGTCGGGCGACGGCCCGCGACGGAGGTGCACCGCTCGATTGACGACGAGCAGCAGCACGACCACCACGTACATGATCGCCACCGAGGGTCGGTAGAAGTAGTCGTTGGTCTTCGTGACGAACTTGCCGACCTCGTCGAGGAACAGGCCGAACCCGATTCCGCCGAGCAGCACCGCGATGCGGTCGGGCGCCCTTCCGATGAAGGTCAACGAGACCATCAACGCGGCGACCATGAGCAGACCGCCCCACAGCACGTGAGCGATGTGCAGGACCGACCCGCCGACCTGCGGATAGCCCATCAGGTGCAGGTACAGACGGGTGACGAGGATGGTCGCGACGGCGATGATGAGAAGTGCTTCGACCTGCGCGGACGACGCGGTGTCCCGCAACAACCGAGAACGGGAACGGGTCCGCACCGCTGTCATGGCACGCGAGCTTATCCGGCTCGGGTTCTCCTCGGGTTCTTCCTCCGGATTCGGCGGCGCGGCGCCTGCGCGGAGCGACTCCCCAATCTTGTGTGTGGCCTAGAGTCGCTCTATGCGCACAGTGTGGACAGTTCCTCCGAACATTGCCCAAACTCTGTTGGAATCTCCCGAGATCCAGATGTTCCTGACCAGCAACGAGTTGCCGGATACAGCGGACGATCCACGCCAGAGACTTGCGGAGTTCACCCACGCGCTCGGCGCCCTCAGCCGTCACATCGGACGCACCTTCGGTTCCGTGGACGCAGCCAACCGCGAACTGTTCGGCGGCTCCGCCGGCAAGGTCCCCGTGGCACTGCGCCTGACCGTCCTGCGGGCTCTCGTGAACCATGTCGAAGACCGCGCCCCCAGCCCGAAACTGCTTCCGAAGAACATCTGCGACCAGCTCGGCGCCTACGTCTACGCCCTGCTCGACCCTCGCGACCGGAGCATCTTCTACGTCGGCGCCGGACGCGGAAATCGCATCTTCACCCTCGTCTGGACGGCGCTCGGAGAGACCTCGAAGCTGACCGAGGCCGGCGAGAAGACACCGCTGGCCACCCCCGAGACCGAGGCGGCTCTGCGGCGCATCCGAACCGTCTACGAGTCCGGCTACGCGGTGGAGCATTTCGTCGTGGCCGACGCGCTGAACCCGAAGACCGACGCCGACCACACCGCCGCAGTGACGGCCGAAGCGGTCATCGCGGCGCTCGGACTGACCGAACCGCACCGCGGCGAATGCGTACTCACCAACCTGGCGGGCGCAACCGAGGAGTCCGAAGCCGATCGCACGGCGATCCCGATCGCGGAGCTCGTCCGTCAGTACTCGGCCTCGCCTGCTCCCGAACTGCCGACGCCATGCGTGGTGCTGCGGGTCAACGAAGCGAAGAAGGCGTCGCCGGCTGCGGTGCGCGAACTCGCGTCCAAGCCGTGGCCGGCAGGATCGGCGGCGCGTGGAATCGACGGACTGCCGATCATCGTCGTCGCCGACAACATCGTCCGCGCGGTCTACCGCGCTACCGGGTGGGAGGCAGCCGCTCGCACGGAGGAGAACGGCGGCACGATCCTCTACCGGTTCGTTGGGGAGGCCGACGAAGAGCTCGAGGGCAAGTTCGTGAACACTCGCGTCACGCCGGACCGGCTGGGTCTCAAGCGTTGGCCGTCGCACGGTTGGGCTCCGCGTCTGACGCGTGCACTGCCGCGGCCGGTCGCGCGTCCGAAGGCACCGCGCCCCTGATTCTCCGGCTGCTTCCCGGTTCGTCTGCGGACCGGGAAGCAGCTCGTGCCGGTTCTCGAAAACCGTTGGGCCGGCACATTTTCTGCATAATAAAACACGAAAGGGGACCCACAGTGTGGGTCCCCTTTCGGAACGGGTGTTCGGCGGTGTCCTACTCTCCCACACCCTGTCGAGTGCAGTACCATCGGCGCAGACAGGCTTAGCTTCCGGGTTCGGAATGGGACCGGGCGTTTCCCTGTCGCTATGACCGCCGTAACTCTATGAAACAATAGTCCACGCAGATTCCTCGAATCACCTGCTGCTGCAGGATTTTCGGATCTGTGTGTGTTGTTTCAGATACCGCACAGTGGACGCGTAACATCTTCGTGGTAAGTCCTCGGCCTATTAGTACCGGTCACCTCCACCCATTGCTGGGCTTCCAGTTCCGGCCTATCAACCCGGTGGTCTGCCGGGGGCCTTACCCCCTCGAGGGGGTGAGAAACCTCATCTTGGAACAGGCTTCCCGCTTAGATGCTTTCAGCGGTTATCCCTTCCGAACGTAGCCAACCAGCCATGCCCCTGGCGGGACAACTGGCACACCAGAGGTTCGTCCGTCCCGGTCCTCTCGTACTAGGGACAGCCTTCCTCAAGTTTCTAACGCGCGCGGCGGATAGAGACCGAACTGTCTCACGACGTTCTAAACCCAGCTCGCGTGCCGCTTTAATGGGCGAACAGCCCAACCCTTGGGACCTACTCCAGCCCCAGGATGCGACGAGCCGACATCGAGGTGCCAAACCATCCCGTCGATATGGACTCTTGGGGAAGATCAGCCTGTTATCCCCGGGGTACCTTTTATCCGTTGAGCGACACCGCTTCCACATGCCGGTGCCGGATCACTAGTCCCGACTTTCGTCCCTGCTCGACCTGTCAGTCTCACAGTCAAGCTCCCTTGTGCACTTGCACTCGACACCTGATTGCCAACCAGGCTGAGGGAACCTTTGGGCGCCTCCGTTACATTTTGGGAGGCAACCGCCCCAGTTAAACTACCCACCAGGCACTGTCCCTGAACCAGATCATGGTCCGAGGTTAGAGGTCCAATACGATCAGAGTGGTATTTCAACAACGACTCCACCCATACTGGCGTATGAGCTTCACAGTCTCCCACCTATCCTACACAAACCGAACCGAACACCAATACCAAGCTATAGTGAAGGTCCCGGGGTCTTTTCGTCCTGCCGCGCGTAACGAGCATCTTTACTCGTAATGCAATTTCGCCGAGTCTGTGGTCGAGACAGCAGAGAAGTCGTTACGCCATTCGTGCAGGTCGGAACTTACCCGACAAGGAATTTCGCTACCTTAGGATGGTTATAGTTACCACCGCCGTTTACTGGGGCTTAAATTCTCAGCTTCGCGGATTGCTCCGCTAACCGGTCCTCTTAACCTTCCAGCACCGGGCAGGCGTCAGTCCGTATACATCGTCTTACGACTTCGCACGGACCTGTGTTTTTAGTAAACAGTCGCTTCTCTCTGGTCTCTGCGACCACCCCCAGCTCGGACCGCAAGGGCCGTCACCGAGCGTGGTCCCCCTTCTCCCGAAGTTACGGGGGCATTTTGCCGAGTTCCTTAACCACAGTTCTCTCGATCGCCTCGGTATTCTCTACCTGACCACCTGTGTCGGTTTGGGGTACGGGCCGTGTACCAACTCACTAGAGGCTTTTCTCGGCAGCATAGGATCACTGAATTCCCCTCAACGGGTACGCATCACCTCTCAGGCTGCATGAATGGCGGATTTGCCTACCATTCGCCCTACCGGCTTACACCAGGTACTCCATCACCTGGCCCAGCTACCTTCCTGCGTCACCCCATCGCTTGACTACTACAATCAGGGTCCCGTGCAGCCATCCCCACAATTCCCGAAGGAACAGCGGAAACTTTTGGACGGTTAGCACAACTGATTCGCCATTGGGCGCGAATACACGGGTACGGGAATATCAACCCGTTGTCCATCGACTACGCCTGTCGGCCTCGCCTTAGGTCCCGACTCACCCTGGGCGGATTAACCTGGCCCAGGAACCCTTGGTCATCCGGCGGACGAGTTTCTCACTCGTCTTTCGCTACTCATGCCTGCATTCTCACTCGCGCAGCCTCCACACCTGGATCACTCCGGCGCTTCCACGGCTGCACGACGCTCCCCTACCCACCCACACCACTGCACACGTTCCCGCAGGAACGAATGGGTGTTGTGTGAGTGCCGCGGCTTCGGCGGTGTACTTGAGCCCCGCTACATTGTCGGCGCAGAACCACTTGACCAGTGAGCTATTACGCACTCTTTCAAGGGTGGCTGCTTCTAAGCCAACCTCCTGGTTGTCTCAGCGATCCCACATCCTTTTCCACTTAGTACACGCTTAGGGGCCTTAGCCGGCGATCTGGGCTGTTTCCCTCTCGACTACGAAGCTTATCCCCCGCAGTCTCACTGCCGCGCTCTCACTCACCGGCATTCGGAGTTTGGCTGATTTCGGTAAGCTTGTGGGCCCCCTAGACCATCCAGTAGCTCTACCTCCGGTGAGAAACACGCGACGCTGCACCTAAATGCATTTCGGGGAGAACCAGCTATCACGGAGTTTGATTGGCCTTTCACCCCTACCCACAACTCATCCCCTCAGTTTTCAACCTAAGTGGGTTCGGGCCTCCACGACGTCTTACCATCGCTTCACCCTGGCCATGGGTAGATCACTCCGCTTCGGGTCTAGAACATGCCACTACATGCGCCCTATTCGGACTCGCTTTCGCTACGACTACCCCACACGGGTTAACCTCGCGACATGCCACTAACTCGCAGGCTCATTCTTCAAAAGGCACGCCATCACCCACCACGAACTGAATCGTGCATCGGCTCTGACGGATTGTAAGCGCACGGTTTCAGGTACTATTTCACTCCCCTCCCGGGGTACTTTTCACCTTTCCCTCACGGTACTAGTCCGCTATCGGTCACCAGGGAGTATTCAGGCTTATCGGGTGGTCCCGACAGATTCACACCGGATTTCACGGGCCCGGTGCTACTCGGGTATTCGAATCGACAGTCACCGTGTTTTCGTCTACGGGATTCTCACCCTCTACGACAGGCCGTTCCAGACCACTTCGACTAACACGACGATTTCTCACTGTCGGCCGGCATGGCAGCGCCGACACAACGAACCCCACAACCCCGAATACACAACCCCTGCCAGGTATCACATGTACTCGGTTTAGCCTCATCCGCTTTCGCTCGCCACTACTCACGGAATCACATGTTGTTTTCTCTTCCTGTGGGTACTGAGATGTTTCACTTCCCCACGTTCCCTCCACACACCCTATATATTCAGATGCGGGTAACACGACATCACTCGTGCTGGGTTTCCCCATTCGGAAATCCTCGGATCACAGCTCGGTTGACAGCTCCCCGAGGCATATCGCAGCCTCCCACGTCCTTCATCGGCTCCTGGTGCCAAGGCATCCACCGTACGCTCATAAACACTTACAACAAAGATGCTCGCGTCCACTGTGCAGTTCTCAAACAACACACAACAACCCCTACCAACGCCGGCCACACGGCCAACCGTCTTCGTAAGTCATCGTCGCTGACAAAACACTCGCGTGTTCTCTCAGGACCCAACAGTGCACCGATATAACTTTCTTCCTGCCGGCACTCGGGCCCGCAGTAATGAAGAAAATGCTTGTCAGCGTTCCACCCATGAGCTTCTGCCGTTCCACCTGCGGGAACGAAACAGTCTCTGCCCGTGAGGAAGTCACCTGTGTGACCCCTCGCCGGGAGAAATGCTCCTTAGAAAGGAGGTGATCCAGCCGCACCTTCCGGTACGGCTACCTTGTTACGACTTCGTCCCAATCGCCGATCCCACCTTCGACGGCTCCCTCCCACAAGGGGTTAGGCCACCGGCTTCGGGTGTTACCGACTTTCATGACGTGACGGGCGGTGTGTACAAGGCCCGGGAACGTATTCACCGCAGCGTTGCTGATCTGCGATTACTAGCGACTCCGACTTCACGGGGTCGAGTTGCAGACCCCGATCCGAACTGAGACCGGCTTTAAGGGATTCGCTCCACCTCACGGTATCGCAGCCCTCTGTACCGACCATTGTAGCATGTGTGAAGCCCTGGACATAAGGGGCATGATGACTTGACGTCGTCCCCACCTTCCTCCGAGTTGACCCCGGCAGTCTCCTGCGAGTCCCCACCATCACGTGCTGGCAACACAGGACAAGGGTTGCGCTCGTTGCGGGACTTAACCCAACATCTCACGACACGAGCTGACGACAGCCATGCACCACCTGTCTACCGGCCACAAGGGAAACCACATCTCTGCAGTCGTCCGGTACATGTCAAACCCAGGTAAGGTTCTTCGCGTTGCATCGAATTAATCCACATGCTCCGCCGCTTGTGCGGGCCCCCGTCAATTCCTTTGAGTTTTAGCCTTGCGGCCGTACTCCCCAGGCGGGGCGCTTAATGCGTTGGCTACGGCACGGATCCCGTGGAAGGAAACCCACACCTAGCGCCCACCGTTTACGGCGTGGACTACCAGGGTATCTAATCCTGTTCGCTACCCACGCTTTCGCTCCTCAGCGTCAGTTACTGCCCAGAGACCCGCCTTCGCCACCGGTGTTCCTCCTGATATCTGCGCATTTCACCGCTACACCAGGAATTCCAGTCTCCCCTGCAGTACTCGAGTCTGCCCGTATCGCCTGCAAGCCCGCAGTTGAGCTGCGGGATTTCACAGACGACGCGACAAACCGCCTACGAGCTCTTTACGCCCAGTAATTCCGGACAACGCTCGCACCCTACGTATTACCGCGGCTGCTGGCACGTAGTTGGCCGGTGCTTCTTCTCCCACTACCGTCACTTGCGCTTCGTCATGGGTGAAAGAGGTTTACAACCCGAAGGCCGTCATCCCTCACGCGGCGTCGCTGCATCAGGCTTGCGCCCATTGTGCAATATTCCCCACTGCTGCCTCCCGTAGGAGTCTGGGCCGTGTCTCAGTCCCAGTGTGGCCGGTCGCCCTCTCAGGCCGGCTACCCGTCGTCGCCTTGGTAGGCCATTACCCCACCAACAAGCTGATAGGCCGCGGGCTCATCCTGCACCGAAAAACTTTCCACCCCAGAACATGCATCCCGAGGTCATATCCGGTATTAGACCCAGTTTCCCAGGCTTATCCCAGAGTGCAGGGCAGATCACCCACGTGTTACTCACCCGTTCGCCACTAATCCACCCAGCAAGCTGGGCTTCATCGTTCGACTTGCATGTGTTAAGCACGCCGCCAGCGTTCGTCCTGAGCCAGGATCAAACTCTCCGTTGAAGACTCACAATCACCCCGAAGGGGCAATCAGTCAAAGACAAAAGAGTCAAATCACTAGCAAAAAAACTCAAACTAGCTCAAAAACACTGACCATCCCAGACGGAAGAATGAGACGATCAGCAAATACCCACCCCATCGAAACGATGGAGCGGAGTACCAAATAATATTGGCACTGACATTCATCGGCACACTGTTGAGTTCTCAAAGAACACGCGCACATCATCACGCTTCGGACTGACGTCCGACCCGCTCTGAGGCAACTGTTCCAGTCTACTTCCTCATCCTCACGAACGCAAGTCCGTGTGGTTTTCGGAACCAGGGGCGGCTCGAAACCTTACCAGAAGGTTCGTGGCCATCACATTCGCAGGCGCCTTCGTCCAACCTCGTTGTCCCGTTCCTCTCGGTCCGGGTCGGTGTCCGTGTCGCTCTGACCTGGAATAAGTTACGCGAACATGTCCGAGAACACCAAATCGCCAGGTCAAGGACTGTTTTGGTCACCTGGTGCCCGTCACGAGAGGGGTAGGGCCACCCCTCCATCGTGGTGCTCGTCGCGTCCGCTCACGGATCCCCCTACTTCTCGAGTAACGTTCACCGTTGAGCTGAGCGAGGAAGGGTGCCGTGACGTCGACGGGGAACATGGTGGGGTTGTTCGCCGGTATCGGCGGACTGGAGCTCGGACTCGGGCGACACGGGTGGAACACCGAACTCCTCTGCGAGATCGAGCCGGGTGCTCAGGCAGTACTACGCACGCGCTTCCCCGACGTTCCGCTCCATCCGGACGTCACGCGTCTCCGCTCTCTTCCCCGCGATACGGAACTGGTCGCCGCAGGTTTCCCGTGCCAGGACCTCTCCCAGGCCGGACGCACGGCCGGCATCACGGGATCGAAGTCCGGGCTGGTCGACGAAGTGTTCCGTCTCGTGAAGCGTAAGAACGGCCCGCGCTGGCTCGTCGTCGAGAACGTTCCCTTCATGCTGCAGCTCGGTCGCGGTGCGGCGATGCGTCACATCACCGACGCTCTCGAGGAGCTCGGCTACATGTGGGCCTACCGCGTCGTCGATGCCCGCGCCTTCGGTCTCCCCCAGCGTCGGCACCGCGTCCTGATGGTTGCCTCTCGTACGGACGATCCCCGCACGGTGTTGTTCGGCCAGGACGCCGGCATGCCCACGGAGGGCAATCCCGATCTGTTCCCCTGCGGCTTCTACTGGACCGAAGGTGTGCGCGGTCTCGGATGGGCAGTCAACGCCGTGCCCACGCTCAAGGGCGGTTCGACGCTCGGTATCGCCAGCCCCCCGGCCGTGCGACTGCCGTCCGGTGAGATCGTCACCCCCGGCCTGACCGACGCGGAGAGACTCCAGGGCTTCGACGCCGACTGGACGGCTCCTGCCGTCGAGGCCCCCGGCGTCCGCGCCGGACACCGGTGGCGTCTGGTCGGCAATGCGGTCAGCGTGCGGATGGCGTCGTGGGTGGGCCACCGTCTGAACAACCCCATTGCGTACAGCTCCGACCACGAGACCCCGCTGCTTCCGGGCGACACCTGGCCGACCGCCGCGTGGGGCGCCCGCGGACAGGCGTTCCGCGTGCACGAGTCGCAGTGGCCCGTTCAAGCTCCCTACGAGGACCTCGGCGGTTTCCTCCTCGACGCCCGTCTGCTGTCGGCGCGGGCGACGGCAGGATTCCTCCGACGCGCACGCTCCGGCAACCTGCGCTTCCTGCCCGGATTCCTCGAGGACGTCGAGAACCACCTCGAACGCATGGGTGGCTTCCCGCGAGTGGCGGCCTGAAAGACACCGTGATGGCGGCGTCGGATCGGCCCGGGACGGATCCGCGTACGAGTGCGCGGATGAGCCGGCAACGCCGACGCGACACCGTTCCCGAAGTGGCGTTGCGCAAGGAACTGCATCGCCGGGGGCGGCGGTTCTTCGTCGACCGCGCTCCTCTGCCGGGGATGCGACGCCGGGCCGACCTCGTCTTCCCTCGTCGTCGGGTCGCGGTCTACGTGGACGGCTGCTTCTGGCACAGCTGCCCGCAGCATGCGACGTTCCCGAAGAACAACGCCGAGTGGTGGGTGGCCAAGCTCGCTGCCAACGTGCAGCGCGATCGGGACACCGATGCGCGCTTGCAGGCCGCGGGCTGGGCGGTGGTGCGGGTGTGGGAGCACGAGGATCCCGTCGTCGCCGCGACGCGCGTGGAGGATGCTCTGTCGGCTCCGCCGGAAACGGATACAGGGCCGGCGCAGGGGTGATCCCCCGCACTGGCCCCTGGACCGATCCGATCAGCCCTTCGTGAGCTGTGCGTACCGGGCGACGTGCTGTTCGGCGGTGCCGAACTCGTACTCGATCGCGGTCAGTCGCTTGAAGTAGTGCCCGACGGCGAGTTCCTCCGTCATGCCCATGCCGCCGTGGAGCTGGACGGCGTTCTGGCCGACGAAGCGTGCCGCACGGCTGATCGTCGCCTTCGCGGCCGAGACCGCGCGTGCCCGCGTGGCGTCGTCGCTGTCGAGATGAAGAACGGCCAGGTAGACGGCGGACACCGCCTGCTCGACCTCCATGTACATGTCGACCATGCGGTGCTGGAGTGCCTGGAAGCTGCCGATGGGCTGACCGAACTGCTGACGCTGCTTGGCGTACTCGACGGTGTCGGTGAGCACCTTGCGCATCAGACCCACGGCTTCGGAGGACACGGCGGCGGTCGCCTCGTCGATGCCGCGCGAGACGGACGGCCATGCGCTGCCCTCCTCGCCGAGCAACGAGTCGGCGGGCAGTCGCAGACCCGAGAAGACGATGTCGGAGGCGCGTCGGTCGTCGATCGTGCGGTAGGAATGGATCTCCACACCGGTCGGCGGGTTCGTGGGGTCGAAGTCGACGAGGAACAGCGAGATGCCGTCGGTGTCGGTGCGCTCGCCCGACGTGCGGGCGGTGACGAGCAGGTGCGTTGCGAGCGGAGCGCTGGTGATGACGGTCTTCTCACCGTCGACGACCCACTCGTCGCCCTCGCGACGCGCGGTGGTGGACACGTCGTGGAAGACGTATCCGGAGGTGGGCTCAGTCGCGGCGAACGCCGTGACGGCTTCACCGGCAGCGATCGCCTCGAGGACGGACCGGGCTCGATCGACCCCTGCACGACCGAGCAGCCCGCCCCCGAGGACGACCGTGTCGACGTACGGTTCGATGACGAGTGCGTGCCCGAGCGCCTCGGACACCACCATCAACTCGACCGGTCCGCCGCCCATCCCCCCTACCTCTTCCGGGAGCGTGGCCCCGAGGATTCCGAGATCCTCGGCGAATGCCCGCCACACCTCCGGTTGCCAACCTTCGCCGGTGGTCGCGACCTTCCGGCTTTGCGCCAGGTCGTAGCGACCGGCGAGGAACTTGGTGACCGAATCACGAAGGAGCTCCTGCTCCTTGCTCAAACCGAAGTCCATCAGAGCCCCAATGCTGCTTTGGCGAGAATGTTTCGCTGGATCTCGTTGCTGCCGGCGTAGATCGACCCGGCGCGGTCGTTGAAGTAACGCAGCGGCGCGACAGCCTGCCACTCCTCACCGCTGACGTAACCGTCGGCGGGCGGCACGTAGTCGGCCACCGGACCACCGGGCGCGGTGATGTGCGGCTGGTAGACCCGACCGCGCGGACCGGCCGCCTCGAGGGTCAGCCGGGTGATCGTCTGGCTGAGTTCGGTGCCCAGGATCTTGAGCATCGACGACGCGGGGCCGGGGTTCTTGCCCGCGGATAACGCTGCAAGAGTGCGGTATTCGAGGATCTCGAGTACGTCGGTGCGGATACGTGACTCGGCGAGCTTGGCGGAGAACGCCGGATCGTCGATGAGCCTGCCACCCGACGGACCGGGCTGTTCGGCGGCCTCCTCGGCGATTCGTTCGGCCATGACCTGCAGGGCCGGCGCTGCCGCCGCTCCCCCGCGTTCGAAGACGAGCAGGTATTTCGCGACGGTCCAGCCGTCGTCGATTTTCCCGAGCACGTTCTTCTTCGGGACGCGCACACCGTCGAAGAAGACCTGGTTCTGCACTTCCTCACCGGACGTCATGACCAGAGGGCGGATCTCGATGCCGGGCGAGGTCATGTCGATGAGCAGGAAGGTGATGCCCTGCTGCTTGCGACCGGTCTTCGACGTGCGCACGAGCGCGAACATCCAGTTCGCCTCGGTGGCGTGCGTGGTCCAGATCTTGCTGCCGGTGACGATCAGGTCGTCGCCGTCGTCGACCGCCGCCATGCTGAGCGACGCGAGGTCGGAGCCGGCCTCGGGCTCGGAGTAGCCCTGACAGAAGAAGACCTCACCTGTGAGGATCCGGGGCAGGAAGTAGCTCTTCTGTTCTTCGGTGCCGTAGGCGACGATCGCATGCGCGACCATGCGGATGCCCATCGGCGACAGGTTCGGGGCGCCCGCGAGGATCGACTCGCGGCTGAAGATGTAGTGCTGCGTTTGCGTCCAGTCGCATCCGCCGTACTCGACCGGCCAGGCCGGCGCCGCCCAACCACGCTCGTGGAGGATGCGCTGCCACTCCATGCTCGCTTCGTGGTCGGAGTACACGCTCGTCGCGAGTCGGCCGGCCCGCCGCAGTTCGGGCGTCAGCTTCTCCTCGAGAAACGATCGCACCTCGTCTCTGAAGGCGGCGTCGGCCTCTGACCACGCAAGTTCCATGTCTTCTCCCCGCAGAGCGCGACCGCCGTTGCCGGACCATCGTGCGAATTCTCGTTAACTTTTTGAGAGTGGTACGAAATCTACTTCCACCCCAGCGGGCTCGTCAATAGACGGATATCACCTGCGGTACCGGCAGGATCTCCGACCGGGGACACGAACGATCGAGTCCCCGACTCCAGGTGGAGGGTCAGCTCGACACGAAGACGGAACGTTCACTCGTAGCGCAGGACCGGGGAGGGTGGCGTTCACCTCATGACTGCGGTCACACACTCTGATAGAACCTTGCTCTTGGGGATGTAAACGTCACGGAGGCACTGGGCAAGAATCTCCATCTGTTTGTTGGACCAGGACCGATCTTGCACACACCCTCCTGTAGTCCGGGGAAGTCACGTGACGCCCCTTGCGGAGTGAAGATAGCCACAAAGATGTCGCTGAAGCCGGTCAGCAAGCCGTGTCGATTCTGTGTCGTGGCGACTCCGTAACCAGATACGAGAAAACCCTCACCGGAGTACCGGTGAGGGTTTTCGTGTGTGCGCCCGAAGGGATTCGAACCCCTAACCTTCTGATCCGTAGTCAGATGCTCTATCCGTTGAGCTACGGGCGCATGTGTATTCAATTGTCGTTGGTGACGCTACACCAACTGGCGGAGGCGAGAGGATTTGAACCTCCGGTCCCCGGTAAGGGGGACAACTCATTAGCAGTGAGTCCCATTCGGCCGCTCTGGCACGCCTCCTCGGGGATTCGATGCTCTCGAACCGCCGGATCGAAACATTACACATGCCCCCAAGGGAAACGCAAAACACCTGGTCAGAGGCGTGTAGATGGACGGTCTCCCCCATCCTGCCGACCGGCGGTCACACGACGAGGCGCATAATCGGCTCGTGACTCCACAGACCCGCCCCGACCTCGAATCGATCCCCGCCTACGTTCCGGGCCGCTCGTTCCCCGGTGCGGTGAAGCTCGCCAGCAACGAGACGACCATCGGTCCGCTCCCCAGCGTCCGGGAGGCGATCGCCGACGCTGCCGCCGGCCTCAACCGCTACCCCGACAACAGCGCGACGGAGCTCATCGCGGCACTGTCGGAACGACTCGGCGTCCCGACCGAGCAGATCGCCGTGGGCTGCGGATCGGTGAGCCTGTGCCAGGAGCTCGTGCAGATCACGTGCGATGCGGGCGACGAGGTGATCTTCGCGTGGCGGTCGTTCGAGGCGTACCCGATCATCGCGGCCGTCGCCGGCGCGACCGCCGTGCGCGTCCCGAACACCGCGGACCACGGTCACGACCTGAAGGCCATGCTCGCCGCGATCACCGACCGCACGCGGCTGATCTTCGTGTGCAATCCCAACAATCCCACCGGGTCGCTGCTGGGCAAGGAGGAGCTCGCGCAGTTCCTCGACGCCGTCCCCGAGCACATCGTCGTCGCCCTCGACGAGGCGTACTTCGAGTACGTCCGCCCCGAGCCCGGTGAGGATCTGGCCGACGGTCTCGAGCTCGCGGAGGGTCGCCGCAACGTCGTCGTGCTCCGCACCTTCTCCAAGGCCTACGGTCTCGCCGGTATCCGCGTCGGATACGCGGTCGCCGACCCGTCCGTCGTGACGGCGCTGAGCAAGGTCCACACCCCATTCTCCGTGAACTCGCTCGCCCAGACGGCTGCCGTGGCCTCGCTCGCCGCCGCGACCGAGTTGCTCGCGCGCACCGAGGGCGTCGTCGCCGAGCGGGAACGGGTCCACGCGGCACTCGTCGAGGCCGGCTACGAGGTGCCCACGAGTGCCGCGAACTTCCTCTGGCTGCCGCTGGGTGAACGCTCCGCCGCGTTCTTCGAAGCCGCAGCGGAGGCAGGCGTGGTGCTCCGCAACTTCACGGGCGAGGGCACCCGGGTGACGATCGGCGACCCGCATGAGAACGACCTCTTCCTCGACTTCGCAACCGGGCAGGGACGGGCACTCGCCGGCATCGGCTGATCCTGTGACGAGACCCAACCGTTATAGCTGGGTATCGGTGGCGTGATCCGGCCCTGACAGACTCGGGCGGTCGGATCGGGTCGGGTGGCGGAGGAACTGCATGGGGGCAGGCAAGGTGCGGCGCGCCCTGTCGGCCTGCGCAGTCGTCGGCTCACTGGTCGCCTTCGGTGGTGCGGCACCTGCCGGAGCCGCGCCGACGAGCACAATCCCCTCGAACGCCGTCCCGCTCCGGGTGATCGCATTCGGCGACCTGCACGGAAATCTGCTGCCCCCGCAGGGACTGCACGGCGAGGTCGTCCGGTCGGACGGCGTCTCGGTCCCCGCGGGGGGTGCGGCCTATCTCGCCGCCTACGTCCGGCAGCTCAGGGAACAGGCCGACAACTCCGTGCTCTACGCCGTGGGCGATACGTGGGGTTCGTCGCCGCTCGAGTCGGGCCTGTTCCACGACGAGCCGACCATCGCCCTGCTCGACGAACTCGATCTCACCGCCGCGACCCTCGGCAACCACGAACTCGACCGCGGCTACGCCGAACTCGAGCGACTGCGGGACGGCGGTTGCCACCCGAAGGAAGGGTGCCTCTACACCGAACCGTTCGAGGGCGCGAACTTCCCGATCCTCGGCGCCAACCTCACCACGACGGACGGCACACCGGCCGCACTCCCCTACAGCATCGACTACGTCGACGGACTGCCCGTGGGCGTCATCGGTGTCGTGCCGAGCAACACCCCCGACATCATCCGGCCCGACGCGATCGCGGGACTGCAGTTCGAGGACGAGATCGCCGCTGTCAACCGCACCGCCGACATCCTCGGTGCGCTCGGCGTCCGTTCGATCGTGGTGCTCTACAAGGGCGACATCGGGGCCATCGACGGCGACGATCCGTGTCCGAGCGGGGACGACGGAGCGGCGGCGATCGCGACGTCCGTCTCCCCCGACGTGGACCTCATCGTCACCTCCGACGGCGACCGGCACTTCAACTGCACCTACACCGACCCGGCGGGCAGGCCGCGCACCGTCGTGCAGGGTGCTTCGCACGGGCGCATCCTGTCGGTCGCCGACCTCGTCATCGACCGGCAGAGCCGGGAGGTGCTGCGCGACCGAACCGTCGTGTTCACGCAGGTCGTCACGCACGACATCGATCCGGATCCGACCACTCTCGAGTTCGTCGACCGGGCAGTCGAGAAGTCGGCGGAGGTCGCGAACCGGTCCATCGCGCGCATCGGCTCCGACGTCACGCGCAGCGAGAGCCCGAGCGGAGAGTCGGCGCTGGGCAATCTGGTGGCCGACGCACAACTCGCGGCGACGCGGCATCTCGGCGCGCAGATCGCGCTGATGAACCCCGGCGGACTCCGCGGCGACCTCCTCGCCGGCGACGGCACCGTCTCGTACCGGGAGACCTACGCCGTGCAGCCCTTCGGGAGCATGCTGCAGGTGCTCGACCTCACCGGAGCCCAACTCGACGTGCTGCTCGAGCAGCAGTTTCAGGACAGCCCGGTCGGCTCGGAGGTCGAACGCATCCTGGCGCCCTCACACAATCTGACCTACACGCTCGACCGCCTGGCGCCGCGCGGCGAACGGATCCGTTCGATCACGATCGACGGCGAGGCCGTCGACCCCGAGCGTGTGTACAAGGTCGTGATGAACAACTTCCTGGCCGGCGGCGGAGACGGTTTCACCGTGTGTACGGAAGCGCGCGGACTGGTCGGCGCGGGCAAGGATCTCGACGCCCTCAACAACTATCTGGCGACCCGCTCACGCGTGGAGCCGCCGGCCGTCGGCCGCATCCGCCTCCACTGAGACGGTGCCGTCGACGCGCGATCAGCGGAGTCGGAGTGCGTCGGCGAGGGTCGGCCACGCGGCCTTGATGTCGTCCTGCCAGTAGCCCCACGAATGCGTGCCCCACGGGCGGTAGACGACCTGCGCGGGGATACCGAGTTCGCGGAGGCGACGGTCGTAGGTGACGGTGCACACGAAGGTGCCGATCTCGAGCGGCGCGCCGACGGTGAGCACGTCCTGACCGGCGCCGAGATCGTGCGGGCCGAGCAGGCCGTTGCCGGTGCTGAGGAAGACCTCCTTGCCGCGCAGCTTCTCGGCGAGCAGGTAGGAGTCGTGCTCCTCCCATCGGGCGTCGTCGGGCGGTCCCCACATGTTGTCGGGGTTGCCGCCCTTGTACGCGACGGTTCCGCGGACGGTGTCGCGGGAGCGGTCGCTGGAGATGTCGTAGCAACCGCTGAGCGCCGCGACTCCCTGGTAGAGGTCGGGATTGCGGGTGATCAGGGACATCGCCCCGGTGGCGCCCATCGACAGGCCCGCGACGGCGTTGGTGCCGTTGCCGTCGAACTCGGCGTCGATCAGCGGGGGTAGTTCCTCGGTCAGGAAGGTCTCCCACTTGTTGATCCCGAGCACGGGGTCGGGGTTGTTCCAGTCGGTGTAGTAGCTCGCGGTGCCACCCACGGGAAGGACGACGTTGGTGTTCTTGTCGGCGAAGAACTCCGCGATGTCGGTGCGTTGGGTCCACGTGCTCTCGCGGAACTCGGACTCCTCGCCGGCGCTGACGCCGTCGAGCAGGTAGAGGGTGGGGCGCGGCCCCGCCGAGGCCGGGTGCAGCACCTGCACCGGCACGACCCGGTTCATCGCGGCCGAGTGGACGAACAGCTTCGTCTGCCTGTCGCCGACCCGCTCGACATGGTCGATCCTGGCCGACACCGGCTGCACGTGCGCCGGTTGTGCATGGATCGGTTGGGCATGGGCGATCGTCGTGCCGGAGACCGGCACCATCAGGGCCACCGCTACAGCCGCCGCGCGTCTCTTCACCATCGAACTCCCCGTCCCCCGACGACCTGCAGTGATCTCACAGTCACTACCTGTACCCGGTCAAGCGGACCTGCACGCGACCCTAATATTCACCCTCCTATTCGTGACGAATCGGAGGATCCACGGCCGCGTCGCCCCCGCCGGGCGGCGGGAGCGACGCGTGGGAGAGCTGTGTCGGTCAGCGGAGGTGGTGCACCTCCTGCAACCCGTAGACCGGGGTCGGGAGGCCCTCGTAGCGCGCCTTGAGTTGCAGCGCCAAGTAGAGCGAGTAGTGCCGCGACTGGTGCAGGTTGCCGCCGTGGAACCACAGGCCGTCCTGCTGCGTGGGCTTCCACATGTTGCGCTGCTCACCCTCCCAGGGGCCGGGGTCCTTGGTGGTGTCGGAGCCCAGGCCCCAGCACTTGCCCACCTTGTCGGCGACCTCCTGCGAGATCAGGTCGGCGACCCAGCCGTTCATCGAGCCGTAGCCGGTCGCGTAGACGACGAGATCGGCCTCGAGTTCGGTGCCGTCCTCGAGGATCACCGACGTCTCGGTGAGTTCGCGGACGTTGCCGTGGGCGAGCTTGATGTCGCCGTTCGCGACGAGTTCCGAGGCACCGACATCGATGTAGTAGCCGGATGCGCGACGCAGGTACTTCATGAACAGGCCCGAACCGTCGTCACCCCAGTCGTGCTGGAAGCCCGCCTTCTCGAGCCGGTCGTAGAACTCGGCGTCGCGTTCGCGGATCTTCTCGTAGATGGGGATCTGGAACTCGTGCATGATCCGGTACGGCAGGGACGCGAAGGTCAGGTCGGCCTTCTGGGTGGTGACGCCGGCGGCGAGGGCCCGCTCGGAGTACAGGTCGCCGAGACCGAGATCCATCAGCGAATCGGACCGGACGATGTGCGTCGACGAGCGCTGCACCATGGTGACGTCGGCGCCCACCTCCCACAGGGCACCGCAGATGTCGTGGGCACTGTTGTTGGCACCGATCACGACGGCCTTCTTGCCGGCGTAGGCGTCCGGACCCGGGTGGGCGCTCGAGTGGTGCTGCTCGCCGCGGAACAGGTCCATGCCGGGGAAGTCGGGGATGTTCGGCTTACCCGACATGCCGGTCGCGATGACGAGTTGCTTCGGCCGGAGGACCACCGGTTCGCCGTCGCGCAGGACGTTGACGGTCCATTCGCCCGTTGCCTCGTCGTAGCTCGCGGAGGTGCACTCCGACTTCGACCAGTAGGGGACCTCCATCACCTTCGTGTACATCTCGAGCCAGTCCGCGATCTTGTCCTTGGGCGCGAAGACCGGCCAGTTGTCGGGGAACGGCATGTACGGCAGGTGGTCGTACCAGACGGGGTCGTGCAGACACAGCGACTTGTAGCGGCTGCGCCACTGGTCGCCGGGACGGTCGTGCTTGTCGAGCACGATTGCGGGAACACCGAGCTGACGCATGCGCGCACCGAGCGCGATACCGCCCTGACCACCACCGATGATCACGATGTAGGGCTGACGCGTGTAACCGAGTTCGCGTTCCTCGATCTCGCGCTGCTCCGACCACGTGACCCTCTGCTTGTCGGCGCCGTGCTTCGTGCCGCGGGGACGACGCGTGCCCTTGTTCTCCTCGTATCCCTTCAGCTCCTGCATCGTGGTCAGCAGCGTGAAGGCGCGGTCCTGGCCGCTCTCCTCGTCGCGCTTGAGACGCAGGTGGCCGACGCCGCGACCGACCGCGGTCTCGAACGCGATCCAGGCGCTGAGTACGCCGTCGTCGTCGCTCGCTGGTTCGGTGGTGCGGAAGCCGCTGGGATCGGTGTCGGCGAGTCGCGCGTGCAGCATGTCCGAGACGCCCTCGCGTCCCTCGACGGTCTTGAGGTTCCAGGTGAAGGCGACCAGGTCGCGCCAGAAGGAATCGGTGCCGAACAGGCCCGCAGCGGCGTCGACATCGCGCTGTGCGAGGGCGGTTTCGAAAGCTTGCAACCAGGCGTCGACGCGTTCGTCGGGCGTCGCGGTGCCGGAGGTCGTGGGCTTGTCGAGGGTGTCGGTCATGGTGAGTCCTTTCCCGTGGTGATGTGATCCAGGACACTCCCCGCGGCCAGTTCCCCGCAAGCGTTGCGTCACGTTGCACGGCGCCCCACTTGTGGCGCAGCACACATTTGCCACCTATGCTCCGAGGACGACGACGAAGAGGAGACCGTGACCACGTTCAGCGCGATCGCGCCCGGCACCGACCTGTCGCGCTACGCGCGCGAGTTGACGCGGATGCACGACGCGGTCATCGGCGGCGCCCGGTCACCCATGCGACCCCGTCCGCTCGTGTCCCGTTCGTGGCAGCGCGTGCTCGACGCGGGCCTCGATCCCACCGGCACCAACGAACGCAGCCGGCTGCCCGTCGCGGAGATCGAGCGACGTCGCCGCGCGTCCGCCCTCTCCGCGGTGATCGGCGATCTCGAGCAGGTCATCACACCCGTCGCCGACGCCTCGCATCTGCTGCTGGTGGTGACCGACGCCGACGGCGTGATCCTCTGGCGCAGCGGTTCGGCACCGATCCGGTCACGCGCCGACGCCCTCGGTTTCCAGGAGGGAACTGTGTGGACCGAGTCGACCGTCGGCACGAACGCCATCGGCACGGCGCTCGCGGAGGCCGCGCCCGTGCAGTTGTTCTCGGGTGAACACTTCGAGACGACCCAGCATCCCTGGTACTGCACCGCTGCGCCGATCCACGATCCGATCCGCGGCGACCTGCTGGGCATCGTCGACGTCAGCGGTCCCGCGCTGACCCTGCACCCGGCCATCATCGCCCTCGTCGACACCGCCGTCCGGCTCGCCGAAGCACAACTGTGGCGACGGCACGAGGTGCGACTCGAACGGCTGCGCACCGAGGCTGCTCCGTTGCTGTCGTCGACGCGGGGACCGGTGCTGCTCGTCGACGAGGACGGTTGGGTCGCGCACGCCTCCGGTATCGCCGCCGAGCGGGTCGCGGTTCCGCGGCACGCACGCCCACTGACCGTTCCCGGTATGGGACTGTGTGTGCCCGAGCGGCTTTCGCACGGCTGGCTGATCCGCGGCGCGGCCTCGTCGTCGCGCATGCGGATGGTGCTGCACGTGTCGTCGTCGCCCACAGTGGAGGTCTTCGGGGACGACGACTCATGGCACAGCATCGTCACCGCACGTCAGGCCGAGATCCTGCTGTTGCTGCACGAGCGCGGCCCGGACGGCATGACGGTCGCAGCGCTCAGCCGGGCCCTCTACGGGGACGACGACCATGCCGTGTCGGTCCGCGCCGAGGTGTCGCGACTGCGACGCGCGATCGGGGACGTGATCGAGAGCAAGCCCTACCGGCTCGCCACCACCGTCGACCTGTCGCTGGATCTCGGTGCGGACGAACGCCTCGCCGACTCCGAGTTCGTCCGCCGGTCGGGGGCGCCGGGGGTGCGGGCACTCGGCGTCTACCGCTGACACGGCCGGGGGCATGTTTCCGCCCCTCGGGGACCGGGAACGCACCAGTGAACCCAAGTCGCCGAACATGCTGGAGACACAATGACCGTTCTCGTCGTCACGGACAGCCCCGAAGGTCCGGCACAGAAGATCGCCCGGCTCGTCGCCGACGCGCTGGGAGAGCGGGACATCGACGTCACCGTCGGTGACACCTCCGATCTCGAGCGGTCGGAAGAGTTCGAGGGCGTCGTCTTCGGAGGCGAGGTCGACGCCGGCGAGTACTCGCCCGACACCGTCGAACTGTTGTCGTCGCGGGCCTCCGGGCTGAGTCAGCAGCTCGTGTGGTTGTTCGCGGTGGGCGACGAAAGCACCGAGGACACAACGGATCTGGTGTCCGAACTCGCCGCGCTCGACTACCGGTCGTTCAGTCCGTCCGCAGGCGAGGACGAGGTGCGGTCGTGGGCCGCCTTCATCGCCGACGAGATCGACGGACACAGCTGAACCCGCACGTTCACCCGAGCGAAGGGCCACCATGCTCCACACGGATGTCGCACCGGGCGTGCATCGCCTCGCGCACGCCGACGTCAACGTCTACCTGATCGAGGACGACGCCGGAGTGACCGTCGTCGACACGGGACTACCCGCGACCGCTGGTCGCATCGAAGAGGCGATCTCACGCATCGGTCGCCGGATCGACGACGTGCAGGGAGTCGTCCTCACGCACGCCCACTTCGATCACGTCGGGTCGGCGAAGCGGCTGCGTGAACGGTGGCGGGTTCCGGTATGGGCGCATCGCGACGAGAAGTTCCTCGCCGCCCACCCCTATCGCTACCAGCACGAACGCAACCGGCTGCTCTGTCCCGTTCGATATCCCGCCTGCATCCCCGTTCTCGCCCGGATGACCGTGGCCGGTGCGCTGTGGGTGCGCGGGGTCAACGACGTGACGCTCTTCCAGGACTCCCAACCGCTCGACCTGCCGGGCCGCCCCGTCCCCCTGCACACACCCGGCCACACCTACGGGCACTGCGCGCTGCATCTCCCGGACCGCGACACCGTGATCGTCGGCGACGCCATCGTCACCCTCGATCCGTACACGGACAGGCGCGGTCCGCAGATCGTCTCGGGTGCGGCGACCGCCGACAGCAGGACCGCCCTCGCCTCGCTGGCGGCCATCGCCGGCACCGGCGCGAAGCACGTCCTCGTCGGCCACGGTGAGCCCTGGCACGACGGTGCGGCCGCGGCCGTGGAACGAGCGGTGGCCGCCGGACCGAGCTGACAGATGTGATCGGTCCACGGGAACCGGGGACATGCCCGCACGGCGCGGGCACACCGGCCGCATGAATCCTCTCGGTGCCACTCTTCTGACCGGCGTCGCCGACCCGAAGCTCGGGGCTTTCTCACGGTTCGACGGAAGCTGGGGACGAGGGGCGCACCTGGATCCTCGAGGAGAAGATGGTCGCCACCCGGCGGTAGAAACGAGAAGAGGCTCCGACTCCCTGACGAGTGCCGGAACCTCTTCCGTGGCGGAAGCGGAGGGATTTGAACCCCCGTTGGTGTTACCCAAGCTCGCTTTCAAGGCGAGTGCATTCGGCCGCTCTGCCACGCTTCCGTGGCAGATCCTAACCGCTCCGCGCAAGCAGGGCATAACCGATTCGCGACCTCAGCAGTCGGCCAGAGTGTGCTCGACGCGCGCGAAGACCCGCGCCAGCATGTCGAGCTCGTCGGCCGACAGCAGGTCGATGAGGTAGTTGCGCACGTCGTCGACGTGGGTGGGGGCGGCCTCCGCCAGACGCCGCCTGCCTTCGTCGGTGATGGTGGCGAGCACACCGCGACCGTCGTCGGGGCACGAGCTGCGCACGACCATCTTCTCCTGCTCCATCCGCCGGATCTGATGGGTGAGCCGGCTGCGTGAGGAGAGCACGCCGTCGGCGAGATCGCTCATGCGCAGGGCGCCCTCGGGGGCTTCGGAGAGCATGACCAGGATCCGATATTCCGCCAGCGACAGGTCGTGTCGGTCGTTGAGAGACCGACTGAGGGCGCTCATGAGACGGTTGTTGCCGTCCATGTAGAGACGCCAGGCCTCCTGCTCCTTTGCGGTCAGCCACTTGGGTTCGTCTCGTTCGCTGGTCACGCCGGGAGTGTAATGCCGACGGCCCGATCCGGTTACCGCACGGTAGCTTCGAGCAGGTGAGCGCGCGGCGAGCGGCGTGATCGTCTCCTCACTGCCCCGCACGCGATAGCGTCGAACACATGTATGCAATCGTCGCCACCGAACCCGGTGGTCCAGAAGTTCTCCGGTGGACCGAGCAGCCCGACCCGGACCTGCCTCCCGGGCACGTACTTCTCGATGTCGCGGCGACCGCGGTCAACCGCGCCGACCTGCTGCAACGGCGCGGCCTCTACCCGCCGCCCCCGGGGGCGAGCGACATCCTGGGCCTCGAATGCTCCGGAGTGATCTCCGAACTCGGCGAGGGTGTGACGGGCTGGAACATCGGCGACAAGGTCTGTGCTCTCCTCACCGGTGGCGGTTACGCCGAGAAGGTCGCGGTCCCTGCCTCCCAGCTGCTGCCCGTCCCGAAGGGCATGGACATCGCGGTCGCCGCGTCGCTTCCCGAGATCGCGTGCACGGTGTGGTCGAACGTCGTGATGACCGCCGGCCTGAAGCGCGGCGACGTCCTGCTCGTCCACGGTGGCGGCGGAGGCATCGGCACACATGCCATCCAGGTGGGCAAGGCGCTCGGCGCGAAGGTGGCGGTGACGGCCTCGGCCGGCAAACTCGACCGCTGCCGCGAACTCGGCGCCGACCTGGCGATCGACTACCGCGAACAGGACTTCGTCTCCGAGGTGCGCACTGCCTTCGGTGGCGCCGACGTGGTGCTCGACAACATGGGTGCGAAGTACCTGTCCCGGAACATCGACGTCCTCGCTCCGGACGGACGGCTCGTCGTCATCGGCATGCAGGGTGGCACGAAGGGTGAACTGCACCTCGGCAAGTTGCTCGCCAAGCGCGGTCACGTCATCGCGACCGGTCTGCGCGGCCGTCCGGACTCGGGGCCGTCGGGCAAGAGCGCGATCATCGACTCCGTGCGCGCCGATCTGTGGCCGCTCATCGAGGAGGCGAAGGTCCATCCCGTCGTGCACGCCGAGCTGCCGATCACCGAGGCGGCACAGGCGCACGAACTGCTCGACAGCCCCGAGACCGTCGGGAAGGTCGTGCTGCGGATCGAACGGAACTAGAGGTTGCGGAGCTCACGGACGAGCTGATCGACCTCGAAGCTCGTGGTGTAGGGGGCGAGGCCGATGCTCACCGCTCCCCCTTCGTCGCTGACGCCGAGGGAGTCGAGGAGCCGGCTCGATCCGCGGGTGCTCGCCACCGTCGCGATGCGGCGGTCGGCGAGATGCGCGGCGACCTTCTCGGCCGGGACCCCGTCGACGGTGAAGCTGAGGGTGGGGACGCGGCTCGACGCGCGGCCGAGCACGATCACGCCGGTGAGACTGTCGAGCTGTCGCATCAGACGGTCGAACAGCACGTCCTGGTAGTTCTGCATCGAGCTGATCGAGATGTCGAGACGCTCGCGGCGCGAACCGGTGGCGTCGTCGTCCAGTGAGGCCATGAAGTCGATGGACGCAGGGATACCGGCGAGCAGACCGAACTGGTGACCGCCCACCTCGAGGCGTTCGGCGCCGCGCGCGTGCGGGTTCAGCGACATGGCCGGAACCCGTTCGAGATGCGCGGGGTCGGAGAAGACGAGCGCACCGATCTGCGGGCCTCCCCACGAGGCGATGTCGACGGTGATGACGTCGGCGCCGAGATCGTCGATGTCGACGTGGGCGTAGGGGGCAGCGCCCGCGGCGTCGACGACCATGAGCCCACCGACCTCGTGGACGAGATCCGCGACGACTCGCACGTCGGGCGCGGTGCCGACGATCGACGACGCCGCGGTGAGCGCGACGAGCCGGGTGGTGGGCGTGATGAGTTCCTCGTACTGCCAGGTGGGCAGCTCGCACGTCTCGATCTCGACCTCGGCCCAGCGCACCTGCGCGCCGTAGCGGCTCGCGACCCGCAACCAGGGAGCGATGTTCGCCTCGTCGTCGAGCCGTGAGAGCACCATGCCGGTGCCGAGCCCGAGGCGGGAACTGAGTGCTTCGGCGAGCCAGGCGAGCAACACCGCGTGGCTCGGGCCCAGGACGACCCCGTCCGGATCGGCACCCACGAGTTCCGCGACCGCGACGCGCGCCTCCTGGAGGATCGCGGCGCTGCGACGTGACGACAGGTGCCGTCCGGTCGACGACGCGGCCGAGTTACGGAAGGCAGTGGACACGGTGCGCGACACCACATCGGGGATCTGCATACCGGCCCGTGGATCGAGATGGATCCACCCGTCCCCGAGCGAGGGGATCAACCCCCGGATCCGGGCAACGTCGTAAGCCATGGCAGACACTCTAGGTCCCGATGTCAATGGGACGCGCCGTACCTGCACTCGGCGTTGCCCTCTCGGTAGGCTCGATCGGGGTACCCGGCACTCCGGGTCCCTCGGGTAACCGGGCACCCCCGAGGTGGGAAAGGGAGAATGGAGCCATGACGCATCCGGACAACGACCAGGTTCTCGTGATCGGCCCCGGCGGCCGGCCCATCCGTGTCTCCCGCGAGGAGGCGGCCCGCGTGGAGGCCGACGGCCGGCCGGAGGAGGAGAAGACCGAGAACGGCGGCGAATCCCTGGCCGACATGGTCGAGCAGCCGGCGAAGGTCATGCGGATCGGCACCATGATCAAACAGCTCCTCGAAGAGGTGAAGGCCGCGCCGCTCGACGACGCCAGCCGCACCCGGCTCAAGGACATCCACCTGTCGTCCATCCGCGAACTCGGTCAGGGCCTCGCCCCCGATCTGCGGGAGGAACTCGAGCGGCTCGCGCTGCCCTTCGGTGAGGACGCGGTGCCCTCCGACGCCGAGCTGCGCATCGCGCAGGCTCAGCTCGTCGGTTGGCTCGAAGGTCTGTTCCACGGCATCCAGACAGCGCTGTTCGCTCAGCAGATGGCGGCTCGTGCCCAGCTCGAGCAGATGCGTCAGGGAGCGCTTCCTCCCGGCGTCGCGCAGGGCGGTCGCGGCCAGAACGATCAATCGTTTCCCGGTCAGACCCACCCCGGAACCGGCCAGTACCTGTAGTCCCACCGGGTACGCCCCGGGACTCGGGTATCGGCGCGACGGGTACGCTCGGGTCCCGTGTCAGCGTCTGGAGCAGCATCGTGAGTCGGGTCAGCATCGAAACGCGCGGCGCGTGCGTCGACTTTCCCATCTTCGACGCCAAGACCCGGTCCTTGAAGAAGGCCTTCCTGGGTAAGGCGGGCGGGGCGATCGGCCGCAACGACTCCGATGTCGTGGTCGTCGAGGCTCTGCGCGACATCACGATGTCGTTGAAGGAAGGCGACCGCGTCGGGCTCGTCGGCCACAACGGTGCCGGCAAGTCCACGCTGCTGCGTCTGCTCTCCGGGATCTACGAGCCCACGCGCGGCCACGCTCGGGTGAAGGGTCGCGTCGCGCCGGTGTTCGACCTCGGCGTCGGCATGGACCCGGAGATCTCCGGCTACGAGAACATCATCATCCGCGGCATGTTCCTCGGGATGAGCCGCAAGCAGATGCTGGCCAAGGTCGACGAGATCGCGGACTTCACCGAGCTCGGCGACTACCTCAACATGCCGCTGCGCACCTACTCGACCGGTATGCGGGTGCGTGTCGCGCTCGGCGTGGTCACCAGCATCGATCCCGAGATCCTGCTGCTCGACGAGGGCATCGGCGCGGTCGACGCGGAGTTCATGAAGAAGGCGCGGGTGCGTCTGCAGGATCTCGTCGCGCGCTCGGGCATCCTCGTGTTCGCCAGCCATTCGAACGAGTTCCTCGCCCAACTGTGCGACCAGGCGATGTGGATCGACCACGGCCAGATCCGCGAGCAGGGCGACATCGAGCACGTGGTGCGCGCCTACGAGGGCGACGAGGCCGGCGATCACGTGCGCACGATCCTCCACGAGCTCGAGCGTGAGCGGATCGCGAAGTCCGCCTCCGACGCCGCGGCCTCGACGGGTTCGAACGGTGGCTGACGAACGGATCATCGGCGTCGTCGTCACACACCGCCGACGCGAACTGCTGGCGGATTCGCTGAAAGTTCTTGCCTCGCAGTCCCGTCCGCTCGACCATCTCGTGGTGGTCGACAACGGCGACGAGGACGCGGTGCGTGAGCTCGTCGACGCGGTGGACCTGCCCACGAGTTATCTCGGCTCGAAGCACAATCTCGGTGGAGCAGGCGGCTTCGCCCTCGGCATCCTGTACGCGCTGTCGCTGGGAGCCGACCGGGTGTGGCTCGCCGACGACGACGGCCGCCCAGAGGGACCGGACGTGCTCGCGACGCTGCTCGACTGCGCGCAACGCAACGGCCTGGCCGAGGTGTCGCCGGTCGTGTGCGACATCGCGCAACCCGACCGCCTCGCCTTCCCGCTGCGTCGCGGTGTGGTGTGGCGGCGGTGGCGGCACGAACTCGGCGACGAGGACCTGTTGCCCGGCATCGCCTCGCTGTTCAACGGTGCGCTCTTCACCGCCGCGGCGATCGACGCGGTGGGTGTGCCCGACCTGCGCCTGTTCGTCCGTGGCGATGAGGTCGAGGTGCACCGGCGTCTCGTCCGCTCGGGACTGCCGTTCGGCACCTGCCTGCAGACGGCCTATCTGCACCCGGACGGTGCCGACGAGTTCAAGCCGATTCTCGGCGGCCGGATGCACACGCAGTATCCGGACAACGACACCAAGCGCTTCTTCACCTACCGCAACCGCGGCTACCTGCTGTCGCAGCCGGGACTGCGCCGGTTGCTGCCCCAGGAATGGGTGCGGTTCGGCTGGTACTTCCTGATCACGCGCCGCGACCCGGCCGGTCTGCGCGAGTGGATCCGGTTGCGCAGACTCGGGCGCGAGGAGAGATTCGAACGCCCCTGACGGTGCCGTCGCTCAGTCGGTGATGACCGTCTGCGCTGCGATCTCCTTGAGTTTCGCGTTCGCCCAGCGCAGTTGGCGCAGGGTCTGCGGATGGCAGCGTTCGGAGAGGGCGAGGTCGTAGTCGTGGCCGGCGCGGGCGAGTTCGCGCACATGCTGCTGCGACCAGCCGGCGATGTCACGCGCAACGTGGAAGATCTCGTGGTCGACCTTGTGCCGGTCCGCCGTGCGCAGCAGTTCGGTCGCCAGGTCGTTCTCCGAGCGGTGCAGTTCGCGGATCGCCAGGGAGACCTTGTTCATCGCGGTCCTCCGTCGTCGAGCGTCTCGGTGATCTCGGCGTCCGGTCCACCCGAGGTGGCTGGCACGCTGCCGGAGACCGGTGCCGAGGCGGTGGTGGTCGGTGCCGCGGACGGCCCGCCCTCGGCGACGGCGACCCGTTCGACGCACGCGGCGCCCGACTTGAACAGGGGTTGCTTCGACGCCGGGTCCCAGTCGGTGAAGGTCAGTTCGTTGGCCGCGCGCCCCTCGAGCGCCGGTTCGTGGCCCGCCGGGGTGTCCCAGTAGCCGTAGTGGAACGGCAGGAACAGCACCCCGTTCCGGATCCCGCTGATCCGCAACCGCGCGGTGACGTGCCCGCGCGGGGTGTCGATCCGCAGCAGGTCGCCCTCCGACCAGCCGTGCCGCTCGGCGTCGCCCGCCGACATCTCCACCCACACCTCCGGTGCCGCGCGTTGCAGTTGCGGGGCGCGGCCGGTCTTCGTGCGGGTGTGGAAGTGGTAGAGCGTGCGGCCGGTGGTGAGTAGATAGGGATACTCGTCGGAGACCGTCTCATGCGGGGGAAGATACTCACCCGCCTTGATGATCGCCTTGCCGAAGGGGTTCAGCGCCCGGCACTCGGTGGGTTCGACCGGCGCTCCGGTGACCATGTCCCGTCCGTAGTTCTCGCAGTAGTCCGGTGCGGCCCAGAACTTTCCGCCCTCGTAGAGACGTTCGGTCCCGTCGGGTGCGTCGGCGTTGCACGGCCACTGGATTCCGCTTCCGCCACGTAGTTTTTCGTAGGTGATGCCCGTGTAGTCGCAGGGCCGCCCGGCCGTGCACTCCTTCCACGCCTCGAATGTCTCCTCGGGCGTGGACCACTTCACGAGCGGGTCTCCGTCCTTGTCACGCAGATCGATCCGGCGCGCGTAGTCGACGAAGATGTCGAGATCGGGTCTGGCCTGTCCGGGTGGTTCGACGGCCTTCTCCGACAGGTGCACGGTCCGGTCGGTGTTGGTGAACGTCCCGGTCTTCTCACCCCAGGTCGCAGCGGGCAGGACGACGTCGGCCAGCTGCGCGGTCTCCGACAGGAAGATGTCCTGCACAACGAGGAAAAGCCTGTCCTGGGAGAGGATCTCACGCACCCGGCGCAGTTCCGGCAGGGACACCGCCGGGTTCGTCCCGCTCACGTAGAGGAAGCGGATCGAGCCGTCCTCGACGTACCGCATCATCTGCATGAGGTGGGTGGGCGCGGTGTAGTGCGGGATCCGCATCGGATCGATGTTCCACACCCGGGCGAGGTCCTCGACGTGCGATTCGTTGGCCCAGTTGCGGAAGGCCGGCAGGTCGCCGTCGGCGCCGCATTCGCGGGTGTTCTGCGCGGTGGGCTGCCCGTTCATCTGGAGGACTCCGCAACCGGGCCTACCGAGCATGCCGCGCACGAGATGGATGTTGTTCACCTGCACGGCAGCCGCGGTGGCCTGATGGGACTGGTAGAAGCCCTGCAGGACCGTCGAGAGCAGCCGCTCCGCCGTGCCGAGCAGTCGAGCGGCCTCCCGCAGATCCTCGATGGGGACGTCGCAAATCTCGGCGGCCTTCTCGAGGGGATAGTCGTCGAGTTGGGTGCGCAGTTCGTCGAATCCGACGGTGTGGTCCTCGATGTACTTCTCATCGATCCACCCGCGTCGCAGGATCTCGTGCAACAGCCCGTTCATGAGGACGACGTTGGTGCCCGGGCGCGGGGCGAGGTGCACCGTCGCGGCCCGCGCGACCGGCGTCCGCCGCGGATCCACACAGATCACGGCCGGCGGATTCGGTCCGGCGAGCCGATCGAGGACCCGCGTCCATGTCACCGTCTGCGTCTCGGCCATGTTGTGTCCGTAGAGCGCGATGACGTCGGCATGATCGATGTCGGTGTAGGAGCCGGGCTGGCCGTCGCACCCGAAGGACTGTTTGAGGGCGGCAGCCGCCGTCGCTGTGCACAGCCTCGTGTTGCCGTCCATGTGGTTGGTGCCGATGCCACCGTGACCGATGAGCGCGAGGGTGTAGTACTCCTCCAGGAACAGCTGCCCGGTGGTGTAGAAGCCGACCGAACTGGGGCCGCGCTCGTCGAGCAGTTGTTTCGTGCGACCGGCAACAGCATCCATCGCGGTGTCCCAGTCGGTCTCGACGAGTTTGCCGTCGCGGCGGATCAACGGCACGGTGAGCCGGTCCTCCGAGTGGATCGCCTGCCAGCCGAACAGATCCTTGGGGTCGAGCCGCCCGTGGTTGACCCGGTCGACGGCACGTCCGCGCACCCCCACCATGCGTCCGTCCTTGACGGCGATGTCGAGGCCGTCGCCGTTGGAATGCAGGATGGTCGCCGACTGCACCCATCTGTCGACATCGTCCTCGGTCAGTCCGTCGGCGAGAAAAGTGTCGACGCGGGTGGGCCAGCGTTGCCCGCGTCCGTAGGGTGTGCGCGAACCCCACGGATCCGCGATGCGATCCACGGTGGTCATGTTCCCGGCAGTACCCGGGGTGGGAGTGCTCAAACGTTGCACCCCCACACGACCGGACCTTCAGTTCCTCGCAGCGACGATGATGGCGTGGATGATCCATACCGGCAGCCACGCGCCGCACGTGATCAATGTGAGGACGAGATGCAGGAGATGGGGGCAGTCCGCGCGATTCACATTATTGACGGTGACCTGCTGGATCGGCGCGAACGGCTGCGGGGGCGGGTACGCAGACTGCAGATGCCCGTGGAACTGTCCATCCCATCAGGACACGCGCGCGAAATCTCGGAACACAATCCGGCAGATCCGACCGCGGATGTACGCACTTCGTCCTACACTTTCGCCACCCTCGACCTCGGGAGCCAGTGATGACCCCTCGTGCCACCTCACCGTCGACCCTCTGCGAAGCCTTCCAGACCACCGCCGCGGCGTACCCCGACAAGGTCGCGCTGCGCACCCCCGACGACTCCGTCTCCTACACCTGGCGTCAGTACGCGCAGCGCGTCGAACGCCTCGCCGCCGGACTCGCCGGGCTCGGCGTGAACCGCGGGGACACCGTCGGCCTCATGCTCACCAACCGGCCCGAATTCCACCTTCTCGACACCGCCGCGATCCACCTCGGCGCGGCGCCGTTCTCGATCTACAACTCGCTGACCGCCGAACAGATCTCGTACGTGCTCGGCAACGCCGGCAACCACGTGATGATCGCCGAGGAACAGTTCGTCCCCGTCCTGCGGCAGGCGATCGGCGACACGAAGGTCGAGCACCTGGTGTGCATCGACGGCAAACCGGAAGGCACCATCTCCCTCGACGGCCTCGAGGCCGCCACCGATCCGTCCTTCGACTTCGAGGCCTCGTGGAAGGCCGTGCAACCGCCCGACCTGCTGACCCTCATCTACACCTCGGGCACCACAGGCCCGCCGAAGGGTGTCGAACTCACCCACGCCAACCTGCTCGCCGAACTCGAAGCGACGAGCTCGTATCTGCCCATCGGTCCGGACGACCGGATCCTGTCGTATCTGCCCGACGCGCACATCGCCAACCGCTGGGGCTCGCACTACTCGAGCCTGTACAGCGGCATGCAGATCACCACGCTCGACGACCTCAAGCAGGCCATCACCGTGCTACCGAGCCTGCGGCCGACGCTCTTCGGCGCCGTCCCCCAGGTCTGGTACAAGCTCAAGGCCGCGATCGACAAGACCCTCGCCGAGGAGTCGAGCCCGATCAAGAAGAAGCTCGCACTGTGGGCGATCGACGTCGGACGCAAGCGCGCCCGGCTGCAGTCCGATGGCAAACCGGTCCCCCGGTCCCTCGAGGTGCAGCACGCGGTGGCCGACAGGCTGGTGCTGTCCGCGATCCGCGGCAAGCTCGGTCTCGACCAGGTCCGCGCCGCCGTCACCGGCGCCGCGGCGATCTCGCCGGAGGTCCTCGAGTTCGTTCTCGCCCTCGGCATTCCGTGCTCCGAGGTGTGGGGCATGTCGGAGACCTCGTGCGTGGTCACGATGAACCGGCCGGGCGCCATCCGCATCGGTACCGTCGGCCAGGCCGTGCCGTGCGCGCAGATCAGGATCGCCGAAGACGGCGAACTGCTCGTCTCCGGCCCGCTGCTCATGAAGGGCTACCGCAACGACCCCGAGAAGACTGCCGACGCAATTGATTCCGACGGCTGGTTGCACACCGGCGACATCGGCGAGATCGACGCGGACGGTTACCTACGGTTGATCGACCGGAAGAAGGAGATCATCGTCAACGCGGCGGGGAAGAACATGTCGCCCACCAACATCGAAGGCACCCTGCGTGCCGCGTGCCCCATGCTCGGTGGCGCCGTCGCCATCGGCAACGACCGCCCCTACAACGTCGCCCTGCTCGCACTCGACCCCGACGCCCTGGCCATCTTCGCCGAACAGCACGGTCTCAGCGGCACCCACGAGGAACTCACCCGGCATCGGGTGGTCCTCGAATCGATCGCGAAGTCGGTCGAGGAGGCGAACAGCAAACTGTCGCGGGTCGAGCAGATCAAGAAGTACACGGTGCTGCCGACGATCTGGGAACCCTCCGGCGACGAGCTGACCCCGACGATGAAGCTCAAGCGCAAGCCCATCGATGCCAAATACGCGGAGGAGATCGACAAGTTGTACGCGGGAGCCTGATCCGTCACCGCGCCGACCGGTTCGCAGGACCGTTGATCGCGCACTACCTCGACGAATCGCTGAGCGAGACGGTGTAGTCGCCGACGATCTGCTCAGCGATCTCACGCACCTTGACGTTGCGGTGCTGGGAGAAGGCGACGAGTTTGTCGAAGGCCGCGTCGGCATCGCACTTGAACGTAGCCATCATCAATCCGACGGCCTTGCTCAGCGTCGAACGGGTCTCCAACGCCGTCTTCAACTGGTCGGATTCACGTTCCCGCGCGACGAGCGTCTGCTCACGCAGCCACGACAATTCGAGGTTCACGCGAACGCGGGCGACGAGTTCATCGGGGTGGAACGGTTTGGTGATGTAGTCGTCGGCGCCGGTGCGCAGACCGCCGATCGTGGCCTCCGCGCCGGCACGTGCCGTCAGGAGGATGACCGGCAGACGGGAGGTCGCCGGGTCGCGGCGGATCTCCTCGAGCAGCTCCACCCCGTCCCGCCCGGGGAGCATGATATCGCTCAGCACGAGATGCGGCGGTCGCGATCGGATTCGCTCGAGTGCGGTATCGCTGTCCTCCACCGCATCCACGTGCCAACTCTGGCGACGCAACAATTGCGTCAGATAGTCACGCATGTCCGCGTTGTCCTCGATCACGAGGATCCGCGGTAACGAATCCACATCCTCTCCCTGCGCGAATGATTCGTCCTCGTCGAGAGTGACCCTGTCCCACTGTTGCGCTTCGCCGACGTACATGGCGCCCAGATCCCCCGGAACGGTTCCGGCCGGAGACTCCGACGTCGGGTCGAGGACGCGGGGAACGGACACGGTGAAGGTGCTGCCGCGTCCGAGTTCACTGGACACGGTTACCTCTCCCCCGAGCGCGTGGACCCAGTCCGAGACGAGGGACAGACCCAGCCCGATCCCTTCCCGGCTGCGTCCGCCGGCGCTCTCGACGCGATGGAACCGTTCGAAGACGCGGGCGAGTTCCGACTCCGGAATGCCGAGACCCGTATCGGCGACCTTCAGGACCAGTCGATCGCCCTCGACGTCCAGATCCACCTCGACCGACCCCGAAGGGGTGTACTTGATCGCGTTCGAGAGCAGGTTCAGCACGATGTGGGCCCACGTCTGGGGATCGAGCCGGGTTTGCTCGGCCGCCGCGTCGGCGATCCGGCTGCGCAGGTCCAGGCCCGCGCGGTGCGCCACGTCGGCGAACAGGTCCACACATTCGGCCGTGAGCGCCGCCGGATCGGTCGGTTCCAGGGACTTCCTCGACGGGTCGGTCTCGGCACGCGTCGCTTCGAGCAGTGCGTCGACAAGTCGCCGCAATCGGATCGCGGCGCGCTGGGAGGCCTCCAGCGATTGCCGCTGCGCCTCCGTCAACGTCGTGGCGTCGTCGAGCACACTCTGCAACGGGCCGAGGAGCAGCGTGAGCGGCGTGCGGAACTCGTGGCTGATCGATTCGAAGAACCGCGTCTTGGCGGCGTCCAGCGCCGCGAACGCATCGGCCCGGCGACGCTCGGCATCCATCGCTGACGCATCGCGCAGCAGCCCCGAAATCTTCGTGACCACGAGGTCGACGAAGGTCGAGTACGCGGCGTCGAACACCCGGTACGGACTCAGTCCGACGGCGAGGACACCGAGCGGGAAGTCGTGTCCCGACGCCGTCAACGGCACGAGGAGGAGGGTGCCGATCGGATGGTCGCCGAGGGCCCGCTGCGGGTCGAGCAGATCCGGGGAACGCTCGGCGACGCCGGAGACGACGAAGGGTTCGGAGGCCCTGGCGGCCTTCGACAGCAGCTGGTCCTCATCCGGTCCGAGCAGGGCACCCGAGAAGCCGGGCTTCGTCCCCATTACGGCGAGCTGCTTCCAGTTCGGTTGCGGATCATCGGGATCCACCACCCGACTGTCGAGGAACAGCGCGGCCAGGGGAATGTCCTGATGGCTCGGAGCGAGCGCGTCCAGCGCGTTCCGGCACGTGTCGATCACCGACAGGCCCGAATCGGTGATCGCCACCGTACCCAGGCGGCTCAGAGCCTCCAGACGACGCTCACCGAGTACCCGTGAGGTGACGTCGGTGGTCGCGACGAAGACCCCCGCGACCTCGCCGGACTCGTCGCGGATCGGGCTGTAGGAGAAGGTCCAGTAGGTTTCTTCCTCGTAGCCGTGGCGCTGCATGAACAGCAGTTCTTCCTCGGCGAAGGTGGCGGTGCCCGCCATCGCCCGTTCGACGCGCGCGCCCACCTCGTCCCACACCTCGTGCCAGCATTCCGGCGCCGGCTGCGCGACCGCCGCGGGGTACTTGTCGCCGAGGACGGGGATGATCGCGTCGTTGAAGATCTGCACGAGCTGCGGCCCCCACCACAGGAGCATCGGCACCTCGGACGGCAATACCGTCCGCACTGCCATGCGCAGTTCCGCCGGCCAGGACTCCACCGGCCCCAGAGGGGTGGCCGACCAGTCGGTCTTCCGAAACCGTTCCAGGCATTCTCCCGGCCCCGCGAACAGGCGTTCCGCCGACCACGCCTCTCCCGACTCGGCTGTCGCCCTCATGCCCCGTCACTCCCATCTCCGGTACGTCCCGCCCGCCGTCATTCTCCGCCGATATCGCGCAGAACGACGCCACATGGAGGACATGCGTCCTCCTTTCCCCAGGTGGGCGGCATGGGTGGAAATGGTGGTACGTCGGCGGACGCTGGGAACAGTGAAGGCGGCGGCTTCGGCGGCGGGGCCCGACCCGCCGGCGCCTACGTCATCAGCGGTGGGAACGTGTCGGGCGACCCGCCGTGGACGTCAACCGTCTGGTGCGCTCGATCGCGGGGGGTGGTGATCACCTTCCTGATCACGCGCACTGTCGTCGACCGTCCGCCGAGTCGAACCGTTGGTGTAGTACAGGACCGACCGTTGCCCGTATTGCGCTTCCGGACGGTCCCGTAGAACTTCACCGATGGCGGCCTGCCTGCACTTCCTTCGACGCGCGCTCGGCCTCCACCACAACTGAGGGCGAACCCTCGGCGCGCTCGTCGCCGGTGCATGGCTCGGCGAGACGCAGCAGGTGTAGATACAACCGATGTCGGAACTGTACGAGTGGCTGGGCGACTCCGGCCATATGGACGACGGCGCCTGACGAGGAGCCGAGCGAGCCCGACGTTGTGTGCGAGGAAACGCCGAGAACTCGACAACAACGTCGGACTCGATTGCACCCGATCGTGTTTCCCGCGTGACAGATGTGCATACTGTTGCGGGTCGTTCAGGGGGAACGACCGCGACGATCGGGGGGATCATGACCGACCTCAGCATGCCCGCAGCCGGCTCCGACCGGTTCGAGGGTCTGAGCGAGACGTGGCGGTTCCGCTTCGAATTCTTCGCCGCATACGGCGTCCCGGGATCGCTGAAGACGTCTCCCGAATACACCGCGGCCTTCCGCGCCCTGCCGCTGCGGCAGCGCATGAAGCTGAACATGAATCTGCTCGGGTTCCTGTTCGGCATCTTTTATCTGCTGTACCTGCGGTTGTGGAAGAAGGCGCTGGTGGTGTTCGGCGTCGGCCTCGTGCTGGGTCTCCTCGTCGTCGCGCTGGCGCTGCCCTCGACCGTCGACACCGCTCTCACACTCGGCCTGTGGCTCTACGCCGCGAGTCGCGTGAACGTCTACCACTACGAGAACCGGGTACTCGGCCGGCAGACGTGGGGCCTGTAGCCCCGGCTCCGGCGTGCACTTCTCGTCGTGAATACCGCGCAAGATCGACAGGACCTGCACACGCACGGCGGTCCCGTCGACCCCGCGCCCCGGCAGGTCACATTTACGCCGCGGGTAGGCTCGGGACCCGTGTCTGATGCCCTCACCGTCGACGACGAACCCATCGAGTCGTCCTCACGTTCGTTCCGGCGCGCGTTCCAGGATCTGCGCGAAGGCTTCAACCACCGCGAACTGTGGTTGCTGCTCGGCTGGCAGGACATCAAGCAGCGCTACCGCCGGTCGGTGCTCGGCCCGTTCTGGATCACGATCGCCACGGGTGTGTCGGCGATCGCGATGGGTGTGCTCTACGGCACGCTGTTCAACCTCGATGTCCCGGAGTTCCTGCCGTACGTCGCGCTCGGCTTCATCATCTGGAACCTGATCCAGGGGTCGATCCTCGAGGGCGCGGACGTGTTCATGTCCAACGAGGGCCTGATCAAACAGCTGCCGACGCCGCTCAGTGTGCACGTCTACCGGCTGGTGTGGCGGCAGATGATCCTGTTCGCGCACAACATCGTCATCTACATCGGCATCTTCATCTTCTTCCCACGTCAGCTGTACTGGACGGCCTTCCTCGCCATCCCGGCGCTGGCGTTGATCGCGATCAACGCGGTGTGGGTGTCGCTGGTGTTCGGCATCCTCGCCACGCGCTACCGCGACATCGCGCCGCTGCTCGGCAGCATCGTCCAGCTGCTGTTCTTCATGACACCGATCATCTGGACGGAGAAGACGCTCGAGGGCACCGGCAACGAGGGGCGGGCGCGGATCGCGGAGATCAACCCGCTCTACCACTTCCTCGACATCGTGCGGACCCCACTGCTCGGCGGCGACCAGCAGCTCTACCACTGGGTCATCGTCCTGATCATCACCGTCGTCGGCTGGGGTATCGCCCTGCTCGCGCTGCGCAACTACCGCTCGCGCGTCGCCTACTGGGTCTGAGCCGGTTCGAGCCGGACCAGCTGTGAACGGTGGATCGGCTCCCGGTCGGTGATCCGGAAACCGACGGCCTCGAGCTCCCGGTAGGTGTCGGTCTCGGTGAACCGGTGGGGTTCGAACCGCCACCACACGTTGTTCGGGTGCCACACCCGGAAGCCGGTCTCGCGCTCTCCGTCGGCGACCACCCACAGCACCTCGCATCGAGCCGCCGCGCGTCGGGCGAGTTCCGGCGGTGGAGCGTCGGTCGACCACAGGTTCACTCGGTCGACGGCGTCGTAGCCGAGCCCCACGTCGTCGAGTCCTTCCACCGCGTCGGGCCGGGCGTCAACGACCGCGCGCAGTGAGGTCGGTGCCCACGAGACGCGCGGTTCGAAAGCGACACAGTCGCCGGGTTCGGAGCGTTCGACCAGCCGGTCGGCGATCACGCTGTAGTCCATCCCGCCGGCCTTGCCGAACGGCTGTCGCTGCTGCACGTAGGCCGGCGCAACGCTGACGGCGACCGCAGTCAGCACCACCAGCATCGACCACCAGCGGGTTGCGATGCGGGCCGCCGCCCAGCCCACGAGCAGCACCATCGCGGGAACCGTGAACGACAGATAGCGCTCGAGGTACATGTTGTCCTCGAGCAGCGAGTAGCCGAGCAACAGCACCATGGGCACGGCGAAACCCGGCACAGCGAGCCACAGCAGGGTCCGCTCCCCAGGCTCCGCGCCACGACGGCACGCGGCGATCACCCCGGCGACGACGATCGCGGCGAACAAGGTGGCCGTCCACGGGGCCTGCGGGAACCACTGATCGAGAGCGATCGTGCGGACGATCGTCGAGTCGAGCGGAGGAATCCAGGCGACCTGCTTGGCCTGCGAATAGGCGAGCAGGACGAACGGCGTCGACAAGGCCGCGCCCACCCCTGCGGACAACAGGAACGCACCGCGCCCACGACCACGGACCAGCACGGTGAGGAGATGCGCGACAACGACCGTCGCGGAGTACACGAACATCACCGTCGCGACCGGCAGGACGACGGCGTACAGCGCCCACCACCGTCTACGGCCGGTCGCGCAGCCGAGCGCGACCAGCAGCGACAACACCGCGACCAGCGCCGCAGCGAAGGCATAGGACCGCGCTTCGGTGGCCGCCCAGGTCACCCGCGGCGACAGCGCGAACAGCACCCCGGCGGCGATCCCCACGCGGCGACCCGCCAGCACCTGGCCGGTCGCCGTGACGGCTGCGGCACCCACCCCGAGCGCGAGCACACCGGGCAGGCGGGCGGTGAACTCGTCGACGCCCACGAGGGAGAACCAGTAGTGCAGCAGCAGATTGTGCAGGCCGTGGACGGCGTCGATCCGGGTGTGGACGCGGAGCATCCCCTCGACCGACCGGTCGGCACTCGAGATGGTGGCGGCCTCGTCCCACCACAGCGAGGGGACCCACGAGAACGCCCCTGCGACGAGCACGGTCGCAACCCCGATCAGCAGGGGAAACGACCATGCCCTCACGGTCTACCCGTCGATGCCGTACAGGCGCGCCCAGTTCTCGCGGCTCGTGAGCTTGGGGAGCGCTTCCTGCCAGACCGTCTTCATCCGGGGCGCTTCCTTGCGAAGCTGCCAGCACACCTTCGCGGCCTGCTTCGCGAGGTCGACGGCGGTGTCCTTGTCGCGGTGACGCACCCGCACGGCGTTCTGCGAGGCGTCGGTGACGACGGCCTTGTCGAACAACGACACGTGCCACCACGATGCGAAGTGAGCGGGAACGGTGACCGTCCGGCGGTCGACCTTGCCGGCGAACTGCTGCACGGCACGCTTGAGCAGCACCAGGCCCTCGCGCTTCTTGTCGGGCTCGAACTGCCAGACCGACATCTGCGTATGCGGATCGGATTCCTTGCCCACCTGTGCGGCCGGAAGCGGCTTCGTCTCGGGATAGCGGTCGCGCAGTTCGCGCAGTTCCTTCAGCACGGACTGGCCGCCGTCGTAGAGGAAGTCCGGTCCGGCGAGGAAGTCCTCCGCAGCCTTGATGAAGGTCGCGGCGAGACCGTACTGCATCGAGACGATGAGCTCACTGATCTTGCGGAACAGGTACTTCGACATGTCGTTACCGTCGAAGCGCCCGTAGATGGACGAGACGATCAGGCCGTTGCGGATGCTGAAATAGCGCGCCCAGTCGTCGTAGTCCTTGAGATAGAAGTCGGCATGCCACACACCCGCATTGGGCAGGGTGACCGTCGGATGCCCCGCGTACCGGGCACGGATGCCGTATTCGATGTCGTCCCACTGGAAGAACAGCGGGATGGGCAGACCGCAGTCGGCGATGATCTCGGCGGGCAGCAGGCAGGTCCACCAGCCGTTCCAGCCGGCGTCGAAACGCATGTCCTGCTTCTTCTTCACGAGGTCGATGCCCATGCGCGCACCCGGAGTCAGTGCGCCGGCGGTGATCTCGTCGAGCACCTCACGCTCGGCCGAGACGTGCAGGACCTGGGGATTGCTCAGCGACAGCATCTGGGCACCGACGATCGTCGGCTGCACCGTCATGTTCGCGAAAGCGTTGAGACGCAACACCGATTCGGGTTCGCACAGGATGTCGTCGTCCATGACGATGACGTTGGCGTGCTCGGCCTTGGCGGAACCGGTGATCTCGTACATTCCGCGCGAGAAGCCACCCGCACCACCGAGATTCGGCTGGGTCAGGTAGATGAGCTTGTCGCCGAGCTTGTCGGCGACCTCGGCGAACGCCGAGCGCGAGCGCACCTGGTCGGTGCCCTGGTCGACGATGCACACCGCTTCGATGTCGGCCATCGCCCCGTCGTCCGAGGCGAGAGTGCCGACGGTGACGGTGCAGTCGTCGGCGCGGTTGAACGTGCAGATGACCACAGCCGCGGGACGCAGGTGCTCGGGAGCGGCGACCGTCCAGCGCGCGTCGGAGACGAGCACCGATCCGTTGCCGGCATCGATGGAGAACCACATCGCACCGCCGTCGACGAACCGTTCGATCGGCAGCTCGAGGTCGAGCTCGCCCGAACCCGACACCGTCTCGACCGTCACGATCCGCTCGCGTCCGCGTGCATCGGACGCCCACACGGTGAACTCAGCCGTACCGGAGCAGCCGTAGGTGAGCTGCAGGTTCACGGTCTTCACGTCGGTCCAGCGCTGCCAGAACGTCGCGGGAAAGCGGCCGAAATAGGTGTTGGTGTGGGCGGTCGCGCCGTCGGCGAGCTGCAGCCCGTAGCGGTCGGACGCCGCGCCACCCTTCGTGTGGACGTACATCTTCTCCGGCACGCGCGGCGACAGAGATGCGAAGACACCGCGCTGGACGATCAGCCGGTCGCGACGCACCGGTTCGGTGAGAACCTCGTCCAGTGTGTCCGCCTCATGTCCGATCGTGCTTGTGTCGCCGGCAGCTGCCTGCTCCATCGGGCTACTCCCCGCTCGTGGTCGATCCGCTGTTTTCGATGCGACAGTAGCAGCGGAAACAGGAGCTCCACGGTTGTGTGCGTCGTGTACCGGTGTTTCGACCCATTCGCGAATTGTGCCGGGACCACCCCGAACGGCGCGGGTTATCCGCCCAGAACGCGCTCGACGCGCCTGTAGGCGGCCTCGGTGGCCCGTTTCTGTGGCGTCCACCACTGCTCGTGGGCGCGGTACCAGGCTATGGTCGCGGCCAGCCCCTCACGGAAGTCACGGTAGCGGGGCGCCCAGCCCAGTTCGGTGCGCAGTCGGGTCGCGTCGATGGCGTAACGCAGGTCGTGGCCGGGGCGGTCGGTGACGAAATCGAACTCGTCACGGCCCTTGCCGCACAGCTCGAGGACGGTTTCGACGACGGTACGGTTGTCGGTCTCCCCGTCCGCGCCGATCAGATAGGTCTCGCCGAGCCGGCCGTGTTCGATGATCGTCCACACGGCGCTGTTGTGGTCGTCGACGTGGATCCAATCCCGCACGTTGGTGCCGGTGCCGTAGAGCTTCGGGCGCACACCGGTGAGCACGTTGGTGATCTGGCGGGGGATGAACTTCTCCACGTGCTGATAGGGGCCGTAGTTGTTCGAGCAGTTGGAGATGGTCGCGCGGACGCCGAACGAACGCACCCAGGCGCGCACCAGCAGATCCGAGCCGGCCTTCGTCGACGAATAGGGGCTCGACGGATTGTAGGCGGTGGTCTCGGTGAACTTGATCGGATCGTTCAGCGGCAGGTCGCCATAGACCTCGTCGGTGGAGATGTGGTGATAACGCACGTCGTACTTGCGGACGGCCTCGAGCAGGGTGAAGGTGCCCACGAGATTGGTCTGCACGAACGGTGCGGGGTTCGCCAGGGAGTTGTCGTTGTGGGATTCGGCGGCGAAGTGCACCACCAGATCGGTGTCGGCGACGAGCCGGTCAACCAGCTCGGCGTCGGCGATGTCACCTTCGACGAAGGTGATCGTGTCGGCGACGGGGTCGAGGGAGGCGCGGTTGCCGGCGTAGGTGAGCTTGTCGAGCACGGTGACCTGCGTGTCGGGTCGTTCCGCGACGGTCTGATGGACGAAGTTCGCGCCGATGAAACCGGCACCACCGGTGACGAGCAGCCTCATTGGCGCAAGCCTACTCATGCGAGACTGTCCGACATGCGCGGAATCATCCTCGCGGGTGGGACGGGCTCGCGTCTGCATCCGATCACCCAGGGCGTGAGCAAGCAGCTCGTGCCCGTCTACGACAAGCCGATGATCTACTACCCGCTCTCGACGCTCATGCTCGCCGGGATCCGCGACATCCTCATGATCACCACCCCGCACGACGCCGGACAGTTCCGCTGGTTGCTCGGCGACGGTTCGCAGTTCGGCGTGAACATCACCTACGCGATCCAACCCTCACCCGACGGCCTGGCACAGGCCTTCGTGCTCGGCGCCGACCACATCGGAACCGAGCCGGTCGCATTGATCCTCGGCGACAACATCTTCTACGGCCCCGGCCTCGGCACCCAGCTCAAACGCTTCGCTCACATCGACGGTGGTGCGGTGTTCGCGTACCGGGTGTCCGATCCGTCGGCCTACGGGGTGATCGAGTTCGACTCCACCGGCCGCGCCCTGTCGCTCGAGGAGAAACCCGACGACCCGAAGTCGAACTTCGCGGTGCCGGGGCTGTACTTCTACGACAACGACGTCGTCGAGATCGCCCGGTCGCTGAAGCCGTCGGCGCGCGGCGAACTGGAGATCACCGACGTCAACCGCACCTATCTCGAAGCGGGGAAACTGCAGGTCGAGGTGTTGCCGCGCGGTACCGCCTGGCTCGACACCGGCACCTTCGACTCGCTGCTCGACGCGTCGAACTACGTGCGCACCATCGAACAACGTCAGGGATTGAAGATCGGTGCGCCCGAGGAGGTCGCGTGGCGTCTCGGGTTCATCGACGACGAGCAACTGCGCGCCGCGGCCGAGCCGCTGGTGAAGTCGGGCTACGGCAGCTACCTGCTGGATCTGCTCGAACGAGGAAAGGACCGCTAGGTTGCAGTACCGGGAACTGACGATCGCCGGGGCGTGGGAGGTCACGCCGAAACAGTTCGGCGACGACCGGGGCGTGTTCCTCGAATGGTTCAAGCAGGAGAGTTTCACCGACGCCGCCGGCCGTCCCCTGGAGTTGGCGCAGGCGAACTGCTCGGTCTCCGCCGCCGGGGTGCTGCGCGGCATCCACTACGCGGATGTGCCTCCCGGACAGGCGAAGTACGTCACGTGCGTGTCGGGGTCGGTGCTCGACGTCGTCGTCGACCTGAGGGTGGGGTCGCCGACCTTCGGGCAGTGGGATTCGGTGCTGCTCGACACGAAGGACCGGCGCGCGATCTTCCTGTCCGAGGGCCTCGGCCACGGTTTCCTTGCACTCGAGGACAACTCGACCGTCGTCTACCTGTGCTCGACGGGCTACGACCCCGACCGTGAGCACGAGGTGAACCCGTTCGATCCGGAGATCGGGATCGATTGGCCGACAACGGGACCTGACGGCAGGTCGCTGACCTACGAACTGTCGGCCAAGGATCGGGCGGCACCCACCCTCGCCGACGCCCGCGAAGCGGGTCGTCTCCCGAGCTTCTGACGATTTGTGTGGATTCGACCCCGGTTTCCGGGGCTGGATCCACACTAATCGATCGGTACGGAACCGGAACCGCGGTCACTGCGTCGAACCGGATATGAACCTGCGAAACGCGTACCGCATCATGGCCGCTCAGGACGGCGTCATCACCCGAGCACAAGCACTGGACTGCGGAATGAGCGCTTCCGCTGTCGACCGACGAGTCGAGAACGGCGACTGGTTCGCGCTCGCACGCGGCGTCTACCTGCGTGCCGACCGGGAACGCACGCCGGCTGTGGCGCTACGGTCAGCCGTCTACGCGGCAGGTCCGGAAGCGGCAGCCTGGGGACCGAGCGCGGCATGGTGGCACGGACTGCTCGACCGCGCTCCTTCTCTCCGCTACGTGACCGTGCCGCAGAAGCGCACCCTCGCCCGACGCCACGGGGTGCGGGTACGCCGACGCGACCTCCAGCGACGCGACGTCGTCGTAGTGCGCGGTCTACCGGTCACCGCGCTGCCACTCACAGTGCTCGAAGCCGCCGTCGAACTGCCGACGGGTTCGGTGCTCATGGACCGCGCGCTGCAGCGTCACACCTCGCTACCCGCACTCGAGCAGGCACATCGAAGGAATCTCGGACGTCACGGCGCACCCCGCGCCGCTCATCTGTTGTGCTCGGCTCGCGAAGGCGGCCACTCCCAGGCCGAACGCATCTTCCACCGACTACTCCGTGGTGCGGGGTTCACCGGGTGGCGAGCACACGCGATGAGCTGCGGCTTCGAGATCGACGTGGTGTTCGACGCCGAGCGGGTCGCGGTCGAGATCGACGGGTGGGCCTGGCACCGCGACGCCGAGCGACACCGCCGCGACGCCGAGAGGCAGAACGTCCTGATCAACGCCGGCTGGCACGTGCTGCGCTTCACCTGGCACGCGATCACCCAGGAACCCGACGAGGTGGTGCGGCAGATCCGTCAGGCCCTGAATCGGACTTCGGTGGGTTGAACCCCGCTGAGCGGGGTCGGATCCACCCGAATCAGCGGAGGCGGAAGATCACGACGCGCTGGACGACGAAGTTGATCACCGTCGCGACGCCTTGGGCGACGACGAAGGCGAAGGGCGTGACCCACCACTCGTCGCCGAGGGCTTCGTTGAGTACACGGTTGATGCCGACCTGTGCGGCGAACGTCACTGCGTAGAGGACCACCACGGCTGCGAAACGGACGCGGCTCGGCGGGGCTTTGAAGGTCCAGCGGCGGTTGATCAGGTAGGCGGTGGTGGTGCCGGCCACGAACGACAGGGCCTTCGCGACGTCGCGCGTGACGCCCAGTGCCATGAGCAGGACGTACAGGCCGTAGTCGACGATCGCCGAGAACCCACCGGTCAGGACGAACCGTGTGAGCTGCGTCTTCAGGTCCAGCGCTTCGTCGGCCGTCGAATCGGTCAACGGCAGTTCGGGAGCCAGTGGGGCGTGATGCTCCGGCAGCGGCTGCACATGGTCGTGGGATTCCGGCACGCAGACGAGGGTAACGCCCGTGAGCAACAGCATCTTGCCGGGTGACCAGGACACACGGGTAGCCTTTATCCCGATGTCCACGACAGCTACGGAGCAGGCGAGCGAGCCGCTCCCCACCCAGACCCGCACCCTGACCGGCTGGGGGCGCACTGCGCCGACCACCGCAGAGGTGCTGTCCACCCCCGACGTCGAAGTGATCGCCAAGGCGGTCGCGCGGGTCGCGGAAGACAACGAGTCGAAGCCGTCGCACCTGCGGCGCGGCGTGATCGCACGCGGGCTCGGACGCTCCTACGGCGACCCCGCGCAGAACGCGGGCGGGCTCGTCGTCGATATGACGGCGCTGAACAAGATCCACAGCATCGACCGTGACTCCCGCAAGGTCGTGGTGGACGGTGGTGTGAGCCTCGACCAGCTCATGCGCGCCGCGCTGCCGTTCGGTCTGTGGGTGCCCGTCCTGCCGGGCACGCGCCAGGTCACCATCGGTGGTGCGATCGGTGCCGACATCCACGGCAAGAACCACCACAGCGCGGGCAGCTTCGGCAACCACGTCAAGTCCATCGACCTGCTCACCGCCGACGGCCAGGTCCGCACGTGCACCCCCACCGGGCGCAACGCCAAGCTGTTCTGGGCGACCGTGGGCGGAATGGGTCTGACAGGCATCATCCTGCGCGCGACCATCGAGATGACCCCCACGGAGACGGCGTACTTCATCGCCGACAGCCGCCGCACCGAGTCTCTCGACGAGACGATCGCCCTGCACAGCGACGGTTCGGAAGCGAACTACGACTACTCCAGCGCATGGTTCGACGCCATCTCGCCGGAGCCGAAGCTCGGCCGCGCCGCAGTCTCCCGAGGCAACCTCGCGAAGCTCGACCAGCTGCCGAAGAAGCTGCAGAAGGACCCGCTCAAGTTCGACGCGCCGACCCTGCTGACCCTGCCCGACGTATTCCCGAACGGGCTGGCCAACAAGTTCAACTTCTCGGTGATCGGTGAGCTGTACTACCGGAAGACGAAGAACGCCGACAACCAGGTCCAGAATCTGACGGCGTTCTACCACCCCCTCGACCTGTTCGGGGAGTGGAACCGCGGCTACGGACCCAACGGCTTCCTGCAGTACCAGTTCGTGGTGCCGCCGGAAGCGGTCGAGGAGTTCAAGAAGATCATCCGCGACATCCAGGCGTCGGGACATCACTCGTTCCTCAACGTGTTCAAGCTGTTCGGTGAAGGGAACAAGGCTCCGCTCAGCTTCCCCATCCCCGGCTGGAACATCTGCGTCGACTTCCGGATCAAGCCGGGCCTGAACGAGTTCGTGCGCGAACTCGACAAGCGGGTCCTCGAGTTCGGTGGTCGCCTCTACACCGCGAAGGATTCGCGGACCGACGCGGAGACCTTCCACGCCATGTACCCGCGGATCGACGAGTGGCTGAAGGTGCGCCGCTCCGTCGACCCCACGAACGTCTTCGCCTCCGATATGTCCAGAAGGTTGGAACTCCACTGATGATCAACGCCGTCGGCAATCCCCAGACCCTGCTGCTGCTCGGTGGCACCTCCGAGATCGGCCTGGCCATCGTCGAGGAGTACCTCCGCAAGGCACCGGCCCGCGTGATCCTCGCGGCCCTGCCCGGCGACCCGCGTCGTGAGGACGCCGTCGCCCAGGCGAAGTCCGCGGGTGCGACGCAGGTCGACCTGATCGACTTCGACGCGCTCGACACGGCGAGCCACCCGGCCGTCATCGACCAGGCGTGGAAGGACGGCGACGTCGACATCGCGATCGTCGCCTTCGGTCTGGACGCCGACGCCGAGGAGCTGTGGCAGAACCAGAGCAAGGCCGTGCGGGTCGCGGAGGTCAACTACACGGCCGCCGTCTCCGTGGGTGTGCTGGTGGGCGAGAAGATGAAGGCGCAGGGCTTCGGGCGCATCATCGCGATGTCGTCGGTTGCCGGCGAGCGCGTCAAGCGCGCCAACTTCGTCTACGGTTCCACCAAGGCCGGCCTCGACGGCTTCTTCCTCGGACTCGGTGAGGCGCTGCGCCCGTTCGGGCCGCGCGTGACCGTCGTGCGCCCCGGCCAGGTGCGCACGCAGTTCAGCGCGCATGTCGACGAGGCCCCGCTCACCGTGAACAAGGAAGATGTCGCGAAGCTCGCTGTCGCGGCCTCCGATCGCGGCAAGGAGATCGTCTGGGCGCCGGGCACCTTCCGGTTCGTGATGATCGTGCTGCGTCACCTGCCGCGCGCGATCTTCCGCAAGCTGCCGATCTGACAGACGTGCACCCTCTGCCTCGCCGGACCCGTTTCGGCGGGGCAGTCGTCTTTTCGGGGTCTACCGGACGTAGCCGGTTCCGCTGTGGATCATCCCGGGCGGCCCGTAGCACCAGTGGTTGATCGACCCTTCGTTCACGAAGACACCGTTCACGATGCCGTCCTGCCCCGCCTCGTTCGTCGCGTAGCCGACACCCGGCGCCCCGACGACGATGCACTGGTAGGGATCGACGCCGTGGTGGTCGTACAACCGGCCGTCGATGGGACCGCCGGGCGCACCCGGTTCGATCACCGGATACGCCGAGGCCTGCGCCGCCCCGAAGACGAGGAGAGGTGCCGTCGCGAGCGTTGCAAGGGCCGCACGAACCGCTTTACCTGTCATGATCTGAGCCTTCCGTTCGGATTCCCCGGGCCGTACCGACAGCCCGGTTTCCCGACGCAACTTCCAGGATGAAGGTCCCGACCGGTGGACGGCGGCGTTTTTGCGGCGCGGATCGGGCCACCACTCGTCTCGCGGACGCATCTCTATGCTCGTGGGGTGCTCGCCGACACTCCTGTAGCAGTAGCCCCTTTACGCCGTGCCGTCTCGACGCTCGTGCAGTTCGTCTGCGCAGCGCTCGTCGCAGCACTCGTCGCCGCGGTGGGGCTGTTCGCTTTCGACCGTGTGCAGTGGCCGGCGTTCAATTCGTCGAACGTGACGCAGGCCGTCACCACCGTGATGCAGTTCGCGGCACTCGCCGTGCTCGGCCTGTCGATCTATCTGTTGCGTCGCCGCAGATGGGTGACGGGGGCGCGGGTGCTGTCGTGGGCGGCGCTGTCCGGCCTGGTCACCGCGACCCTCGGGATGCCGCTCGCCGCGACCCGCCTCTACCTGCACGGCATCTCCGTCGACCAGGAGTTCCGCACCCAGTTCCTCACGCGACTGACGGACAGCGCGGCGTTGCGCGACATGAACTACGCCGACCTGCCGTCGTTCTATCCGGCCGGGTGGTTCTGGATCGGTGGCCGTGTCGCGAATCTGCTGGGTATGGACGGCTGGGAAGCGTTCAAGCCGTATGCGATCGGCTCGCTGGCGGTCGCGGCGGTCGTCGCGCTGGTGCTGTGGTCCGAATTGGTCCGCTCCGATCTGGCGGTGCTCGCCGCCACCGCGACGACGCTGGTCGTGCTGGCCTACGGTTCGCCGGAACCCTACGGAGCGGTGATCGCGGTGCTGGTCGCGCCGGCGTTGGTGCTGGCCTGGGCTGGTTTCCTGCCCGCTACACGCGGTGGCCGGGGACGACAGGGCTGGGGTGCCGTCGTGGGGACGGGCCTGTTCCTCGGTCTCGCCGCGACCTTCTACACCCTCTATCTCGGTATCGCGGCGTTCGCGGTGACGGTGATGGCCGTCGTCGCGGCGTACCTCGCGCGTCGCGCCACCGGGTCGTGGCGGGCGGTCCTCCCGGTGCTCGTCCGTCTCGTGGTGATGGCGTCGATCGCGGTGCTCGTCGCGTTGATCGTGTGGGCGCCGTTCGTGTTCGACGTGCTGGGCGGTAATCCCCCGTCCGAGTCCGGGACGGCGACCCACTATCTCCCCGATGCCGGTGCGCGACTGCCGTTTCCGATGTTCCACATGTCCCTGATGGGATTGCTGTCGTTGCTGGGCACCGTGTGGCTCGTGGGCCGGGCGTCGTCGTCGCATCGGGCGCAGGCGCTCGGCCTCGGGGTGATCGCGGTCTACCTCTGGTACCTCGCGTCGATGGCGTCGACCGCTGTGGGCAACACCCTGCTCGCGTTCCGGCTCGAGGTGATCCTGCTCGTACTGCTCGCTGCGGCAGGCGCATTCGCCTTCGTCGACTTCTCGCGGTGGATCAGCCTGGCTACCAGCGAGAATCCGCGCGTGCGCAGGGTGCTCGTGGCAGTGGGGGCTCTGGGTGCGCTGGCGTTCGCGCAGAACATTCCGCAGGTACTCGCCGGCGAGATCACCGTCGCCTACACCGATACCGACGGGTCGGGCGAACGCGCCGATCAGCGACCCGCCGGTGCCGCGTCCTATTACGCCGAGGTGGACGACGTCCTGCTGTCGCAGTTGGGCGGCGAGCGTGACGACCACGTGGTCCTCACGGCCGACACGTCTTTCCTCGCCTACTACCCGTACTTCGGTTTCCAGGCCCTGACCTCGCACTACGCCAACCCGCTGGCGGACTTCTCCGCGCGGGCCGCAGCGATCGAGGAGTGGTCGGAACTCTCCTCCCCCGGCGAACTGCTCGCCGCCTGGGAGGAGTTGCCGTGGAGAGCCCCCGACGCCGTCGTCTTCCGGCAGGGCGCCGAGGGTTACACGCTGCGTCTGGCCGAGGACGTCTACCCGAACGATCCCAATGTGCGGCGGTACACGGTGACCTTCCCCAAGGAACTGTTCGACGATCCCCGCTTCACCGTGACCGAGGTGGGGCCGTTCGTCGTCGTCACCGCGACGGGCGAACCGGCATGATGCGACGAACTCCGGTGTCGCGCAACCACAATCCACCCCATACCAGAATTCCGGTGTAGATCGGGAAGAGAGTCGTGCTGACGATCGGCTGTTCGGTGAGCAGATTCGTCGCGACAGCACCACCGAGATAGCCGGTGAGGAGTACGGCGCCAAGGATCGCGGTGGGCGGCAGGACGTAGGCGATCAGGCAGATCAGCAGGACCACGCCGAACACCCGGTTGAGGCTCGGGTCGAACCCGAGATCGGCCATCGCTTCCTGCACCTGCGAAACGTTGGCGATGTGGATGATCGAGTCCCACAGCAGAAACAGGACGACGAGACCGCTGACGATCAGGCCTGCGATGCGAGCGGCGCGTGAGGGTGCCGCGGTGATGTCGTCGCGGGTGCCGGTGGTGGATGCGGTGAAGGTGTTCATGACGGCCTCCTGGTAGGTGGGCAGCGGTGCTGTCGCAGATACCGACCGGGCAGGAGCCGGAAACTCATCGCCGCTGCGGTAAGGTCGCGGCGAGTCGTACGGGGGGTACGACGGAATCGGGGGATTCGATGAGCGACGTTCTGTATGTGCCGATCCGACGCCGCGACAGTTCCGGGCACGTTCGGCTCGAGATGCGCACACTGCCCGACGGCCGGCTGGCGTTGCCCGCCTACACCTCACCGAAGGAACTGGCCCGCTGCTGCGGACCGCAGCAGCCGTGGATGGGCGTCGACAGCACAGGGCTGCAGGAGATCCACCGGACCACCGGGTACGACGTGGTCCTGCTCGACGGCCGACAACCACCGCCACCCCCGATCGCGGACGACGACCGTCCGTTCGAGGACCCGCTCGGCAGGAGAGCGACCCGGTGAGCATCGACATCGGTGACCTCGACACGGTCGCGAAGCTCCTGGCGACCGGAGCAATGGGAATCGACGAGCTCGGATCCGATCCCGCACCGATACCCGACGCGGGTGCCGCCACCGCACTGCTCGTCGACGCTCTCGGGTCGATTGCTTCCGCGCTGGACGCGGCGGTCCGGTCGCTGGCCAACGCAGCGGACGCCACCCAGGACAGTCTGCGCGCCTACCAGGACGCCGAGTCGCACACTGCTCAGGAGATGGCGAAGGCCGGTGAGGGATGAGCCTCGACACCCGAGTCTTCGGCGACCCCACCTCCTGCTACGCATGCGCGGATTCGCTCACTGCCCTCGCCACGGGTGTGCACGACCGACTGAAGGTCGCGCGCGACGGACGCACCGAGTCCGAGTACGAATTCAGAAGCCCTGCGGGAGATGCGTTCCGCACGACGCTCGACCGCATCATCACGGGGACGACCGAGGCCGCAGACCAGATCGACGTGATCGCCGCTGCCCTGCGCGCATTCGCCGACGGACTCGTCACCGTCCGGTCACGCATGTCACAGGCCGAGGCGACAGCGGCGGAAGCCGGTATTCCCGTGGAGTTCGGCGTCGGGATCGGTGAGCCACTCAACGTCGATCCGAACTCGTACGACATTGCACCCCAGGTTTTTCGGACGAAGCAGATCGCAGCCTACGAGGCGGCTGCGGGGCTCGTTGCGGAAGGTCGCGCGGCCGAAACCGGGGCGCACAGCGCGCTCGCGGAAGCCTTGCGCGGCCCGACGACAATTCTGAAGGACGCAGAAGCCCAGTGGGGATGGCTGGTTCTACACACAGTCGGTGGGTATCTGGCTACGGCGGTTTCCGAGCTGTCGAAATGGGGAGACCTGGCCGAGGCACGCGGCGCGAACCTTGCTCGGCTGCGTGAGCTTGCCGCGGAAGCGGCGCGGTTGGGTGATCCGTACCCAGAAGCTACTGCGGCCAGGGCTGTTCGGGCCTTCCAAGGGGGAGCGGACGATGCTGCGCGGTTTGCTGCGGAGAACTCTCGACTGCTTGCCGGGCTCGGTGACAACAAGTTCGTTTCGAGTGTCGGCGGTAACCTCGGCGACCTGTTTCCCAAAGGATCAACTCTGGCGGGTGTGGGCTCGAAAGTTCCTTATCTAGGAATGGCTCTCACCGCTGGCCAGACCGCAAGTGACGTGATGAATGCCGAAACAACCGGAGAAGCGGTAAAGGCAGTCGCGAAGGATGTCGGTGGGTTCGTCGCAGGAACCGTAGCGACCGAACTAATACTCGCGAGCGCAGCCGGCGGTCCCGTCACGTTGCTCGCCGTCGGCGCCGGGGTCGGTGTCGCGTTCGGTGTGGGCGAAGTAATCGAACACTGGGACGACATCTCCGGTGCTGCCGGGTCTGCGGCACGCTGGGTGGGCAATCTGTTCTGAGGACATTAATGAACGCAACCGATCTTCCTCCGCTGCCCGACGCGGTTAACGGCGAGCCTCGCCCACCTCGCGCGCCACGCATCCACCACGTAACCGAATACACACCGGCCGACAGACATCCCCGTAAGCCGCCGAAAACACCGGAGCATCTCGGCCCCGTTCTCGAATGGCTCCAACCCACCGTGCGCGACCGATACATCGGCGCATTCCTCATAGCGGCAATCTTGGTCGTGTACCTCACCGTCATCAATGGAGACTTTCGCTGGATCCACTGGTGGATCATGTGGGTCATCATCCCTGGAAGTTCACTATTGTTGTTCTTCGGCAAGGGAAACCACTGGACCGCAGCCGGCGCCACCTGGGTCCAATGGCACGACAGCTGGGTCGATACCTACCATCTCACTCGCATCCGCTTCTCCGCTGATGGGCCCAGTCGTGTCCTGCGACTGAAAGACGCCCACGGCAACAAAATCCAATCGTTCAAGATCAGTGAGATCCAACGTAACCCCGACCTGTGGGACCTGGTCTACAACGGCATCCTCCACTCCGTCGCGTCGGGTAACTGCGACATCGACGCCAAAACCCGCCACATCCTGAAAATCCCCTACGAACTCGGGCCGCGCCCCACCCGAAGCGAACGCACCAGAGGACGACGCCGCAGATGGTGAACCCCATCGATCTACCACCGATGCCGGATTCGATCACAGGCGAACCCCGCCCACCCCGGGCGCCCCGCATCTACCACGGCACGGAATACACACCAGTCAAGCGCTCCCCACGAAAGCCACCGGATGCACCGGAGCATTTCGGCCCCACCCTCGAATGGCTCCAGCCCACCCTTCGCGACCAGTACGGCGATGCCGCGATGCTCGCCGGACTACTCGCGGTATTCGGGACGATCAGCGCAGGGGGTTTCAGCTGGGTCCTCGAATGGTGGGCATGGGGTCTGCTCGCGCTCTTCCCATGGATCATGTTCCGGGCCTCCGGAAACCACTGGACAGCAGCCGGTGTCAGTTGGGTGCAGTGGCGCGACAGTTGGGTCGACACATACAAACTCACCCGCATCCAATTCTCCGCTGACGGCTACAGCCGCGTTCTTCGGCTGAAGGATGCCCACGGCAACGAGATCCATTCTTTCAAGATCAGCGAGATCCAGCGCAACCCCGACCTGTGGGATCTCGTCTACAACGGCATCCTCCACTCCGTCGCGTCGGGCAACTGCGACATCGACGCCAAGACCCGCCACATCCTGAAGATCCCCTACGAACTCGGGCCGCGCCCAACCCGTAGCGAGCGCATCAGAGGACGGGGGCGTAGAGGGTGAACGCTGCCGACCTACCACCGATGCCGGATTCGATCACAGGCGAACCCCGCCCACCCCGGGCGCCCCGCATCTACCACGGCACGGAATACACACCAGTCAAGCGCTCCCCACGAAAGCCGCCCGAGGCACCGGATCATCTCCGCCGCACGCTCGAATGGCTCCAGCCCACCGTCCGCGACAAGTACACTAGTGCCCTTTCCATGGTCTTGCTCTTGGTCGTGTATCTCACCGTCCTCAACGGAGATTTCCGCTGGGTCCACTGGTGGATCATGTGGGTCATCATGACGGTAGGCGCCTGGATGATGTTTCGCGCTACCGCGAACCATTGGACCGCAGCCGGTGCCAGTTGGGTGCAATGGCGCAGCAGCTGGGTCGACACCTACCACCTCACCCGCATCCGCTTTTCCGCAGACGGCTACAGCCGTGTTCTCCGGTTGAAAGATGACCACGGCAACGAGATCCACTCTTTCAAGATCAGCGATATTCAAGGAAACCCTGACCTGTGGGACCTCGTCTACAACGGCATCCTCCACTCCGTCGCGTCGGGCAACTGCGACATCGACGCCAAAACCCGCCACATCCTGAAGATCCCCTACGAACTCGGGCCGCGCCCCTCCCGAAGCGAGCGCACCAGAGGGCGACGCCGCAGATGATGAGCCCGCCGTACCTACGGCAGTCGTGAGGCCAGCAACTCGGCCAGGTGCATGCCGCGCCGCGTCGTGAGGTCGCCGAGCTGGGTACGGCACGAGTACCCGTCGGCGAGGATCACCGCGTCGTCGGATGCCGCCTCGACCGCCGGCAGCAGTTGGGTTCGCGCGACCGCCACCGACACGTCGTAGTGCCCGCGTTCGACTCCGAAATTCCCGGCCAGACCGCAGCAGCCGGCGAGGCGCTGCACGTCGGCACCCGCGCGTCGCAACAGTGCGTCGTCGGCGCCCCATCCCATGACGGCGTGGTGGTGGCAGTGGGGTTGTGCGACGATCCGTGTGCCGTCCAGCGACGGTGGTTCCCAGTCGGCGAGGAGTTCGGCGAGGGTCGTGGTGCTGTCGGCCACGAGACGCGCGGGTGCGGACCCGAGCAGTTCGACTGCGTCGGAACGCAGGACGGCGGTACACGACGGTTCGAGACCGACGATCGGCATGCCGCTGCGGAAGAGTTCGGCGACGGTGCGGCCCAGGATCTTCCGGGCCTGGTCGAGCTGGCCGGTGGTGATCCACGTCAGGCCGCAGCAGCGGGGTTCGTCGGTGAGGTGCACGCTGTGTCCGGCGGCTTCGAGCACGCGCACGGCGGCAACCCCGATCTCCGGGGTGAAGTACTCGGTGAAAGTATCGACGAACAGCAGCACCGGATCGCCCGTGCGGGATCGTCGCGAGAGGGTGTCGGCGAACCACTTCCGGAAGGTGCGGGGCGCGAACCTCGGTACACGGCGGCGGCGGTCGAGACCGGCGACGGTCAACCCGAGCGGGGCGACCCCCGGAGCGCGGACAAGGGCGTTGACGGCGCGTGGCGCACGGGAGGCGATCGCCGCCCACTGCGGCAGCCTGCCGAGACCGTAGTGACTGGCGGGCCGTCGCCGTCCCCGGTAGGTCTGGTGCAGCACTTCGGATTTGAGGGTTGCCATGTCGACCCCGGTCGGGCAGTCGGACAGGCATCCCTTGCACGACAAGCACAGATCGAGCGCCTCGTGCACCTCCGGCGACTGCCACGACTCGTCGACGAGGTGCCCGTTGAGCATCTCCTGCAGCGCCCGTGCTCGTCCGCGCGTGGAGTCCTTTTCCTCGCGGGTCGCGAGGAAGGACGGGCACATCACCCCGCCGGTGCCGGTATTGTCGGCGCGGCACTTGCCGATCCCGGTACACCGGTGCACTGCCTGCGTGAAGTCGCCGCCGTCCTCGAGATAGCGGAAGGCCAGGCCCTCCCGGATCTTCCCGGCCGCCGGGACGCGCAGGTCGGCGTCGACGGGCCGCGGGTCGACGAGCACGCCGGGGTTGAGGACGTTCTCCGGATCGAAGACCGACTTCACAGCCCCGAACAGTGCGAGCGCGTCGGGTGAGTACATCACGGGCAGCAGTTCGCTCCGGGCACGCCCGTCGCCGTGCTCCCCCGACATCGACCCGCCGTATTCGGCGACGAGTTCAGCTGCCTCGAAAAGGAATTCGCGGAACAGACCCGGAACCTCGAGGGGGATGTCGAGGCGGATGTGGATGCAGCCGTCGGCGAAGTGCCCGTAGGGATAGCCGGTGACGTCGTATCCGGCAAGCAGTTCCTCGAAGTCGCGGAGATAGTCGCCGACGCGGTGGGCAGGGACGGCGGCGTCCTCCCATCCCGCGTGCGCGGGCAGTCCCTTCGGACTTCTCGCCGACAGGCCGGCTCCCTCCTCCCGGATACGCCACAGCGCAGCGGCACGCGCCTGGTCCTCGACGTGCAGGACGTCGGTCGCGGCGGCGGCCTGCGCGAGTGCCTTCGCCCGGCCGCGCACCTCGTCGGCGTCGTCACCGGCCAGTTCGACGAACAGCCAGGCCGCACCCGACGGCAGGGGCGGTACCGCCTGCGGTCCGCGCCGGTGCCGGACGATGTCGACGATCCGCGAGTCGAGCCCTTCGCACGCCGTGGGCCGGAAACCCAGTAGTCCGTGCGCGGCGTTGCCGGCGGCGACGATGTCTGGATAGCCGAGCACGACCATCGTGCGGACGGCAGGGTCGGCGACCAGCTGCACCGTCGCCTCGGTCGTGATCCCGAGTGTGCCCTCGCTACCGACGAACAGCTTCCGGACGTCGAAACCGTTCTCCGGCAACAGATGCTCGAGTGCATAACCCGACACCTGCCGGCCGAAGCGACCGAATTCGGTGCGGATGGTCGCGAGGTCGCGGGCGACGATCTCCCGCAACGGTTCCAGCACCGGATTCTCGCCGGGCAGCGTCAGCGGGTGCCCGGTGCCGGTGAGCACTTCGAGCGCGACGACGTTGTCGGACGTGCGGCCGTAGCCGAGCGCCCGCGCCCCGCACGCGTTGTTACCGATCATCCCGCCGATCGTGCACCGGTTGTGGGTGGACGGATCGGGGCCGAAGCGCAGACCGTGCGGTGCCGCGGCGCGCTGCAGTTCGGCCTGCACGACACCCGGTTGCACCCGCGCGGTCCGGGTCTCTGGGTCGACGGAGAGCACCCGGTTCAGGTGACGCGAGAAGTCGATGACCACGCCAGGCCCGACAGCGTTGCCCGCGAGCGAGGTGCCGGTGCCGCGGGAGGTGAGGGGGACACCTTCCCGGCGGCACACGTCGAGGGTCGTGGCGACGTCGTCGATCGATCGGGCGCGCACCACGGCCTGTGGCGGGACGCGATAGAGAGAAGCGTCGGACGAGTACAGCGCGCGCGTGGTCGAGTCGTCGCAGACCTCCCCGATGCCCGCCGCGCGCAGAGCGCGCCCGATCGGGGTGGAGGTCCTCATAGACAGCGATGCTAGTGGCGGGAGGCATCGCTCCGGACGTGGTCGGACAGAACCGCGGAGTACCCGCGAGTGGTGCGAGCGGAGCGGCACGCGCCGGCCCCGTGACGGGACTCGCCTAGCATCGACGCTTGTGCCAGCCGATACCGCTTCGCCCGGGAAAACCGATTCGTCCGACCCGACATCGCGCGTCCGCACAGCTCGGATCGTCGCGATCGTGTCGGGACTGCTCGGGTTCGTGCTGGCTCTGACCCTTCCGTTCCTGCCGGTCCGGCAGGAAACCGGCGAACTGCAATGGCCGCAGAACGGCAGCATCGACAGTGTCGAGGCGCCGCTCGTCACCTACGCCCCGCTCACGCTGCGGGCCAGCGTGCCGTGCGCGGCAGCAGCGCAGCTCGGTTCCGACGGCGGCACCCTCGTCTCGACCATCCCGTCCGGCTCCCCCGACGCCACGGCGGAGGGCCTGGTGATCCGCGCGATACCCGGTGAGGACGGCGCTCCCGGCACCGTCGAGGCCGTCCTGCGCAACTGGGTGCTCGTCTCGGCGCCGCTCGACGAGCCGTGTACGGCCGTGACGGTCGCATCGAACTCCGAACGCACCGCCGCCGAGATCGTGGGCGCCGACCCGCCGGTGGCGATCGAGCTCGAGGGCGACGAGCGGCCGCAGATGGTCGGTGTCTTCAGCGACCTCGGCGGCCCGGCCGGCGCCTTCGAACCCGACGGTGACGACTCCACCGAGCGGTTGTCGGTGCGCGCCGAGCTCGACTCGCGGTTCACCTCGACCCCCACGGTGCTCAAGCTCCTCGCGATGATCGTGTGCGCGCTCGCGACGCTGGTCTCCCTCGTCGCTCTGCATCGACTCGACGGGATCGACGGGCGCCGCGCGCGCCGGTTCCTGCCGGCCCGCTGGTGGCGGTTCACCCTCGTGGACGCGGTGGTCGTGAGCACTCTGCTGCTCTGGCACATCATCGGCGCGAACACCTCGGACGACGGCTACATCCTCAACATGGCGCGGGTGTCCGGCGACGCCGGATACATGGCCAACTACTTCCGCTGGTTCGGTGTGCCCGAGGCGCCGTTCGGCTGGTTCTACGACGTGCTCGTCGTGTTCGCACAGGTCTCGACGTCGAGCGTGTGGATGCGCCTGCCCACGCTCATCGCGGCGATCCTGTGCTGGATGGTCATCAGCCGCGAGGTCATCCACCGGCTCGGCGTCGCTGTCCGGCACAGCCGGGTGTCGCTGTGGACGGCCGGGCTGGTCTTCCTCGCCTTCTGGCTCCCCTACAACAACGGTCTGCGCCCGGAGCCGATCATCGCGGTCGGTGCGCTGCTGACCTGGTGTTCGATCGAACGCGCCATCGCGACCGGGCGCATGCTGCCCGCCGCGATCGCGGTCCTCATCGCGGCCTTCTCGCTCGCCGCCGGCCCGACCGGCCTGATCGCGGTGGCCGCGCTCGTCGCCGGGATGCGCCCGCTGGTGAAGGTTCTTATCGCGCGCCGACATCTCGTCGGTGTCGTCGCGCCCCTCGCGCCGATCCTGGCGTCGGGCACCGTCGTGCTCATCGCCGTCTTCGCCGACCAGACGCTCGCGTCGGTCCTCGAAGCGACCCGCGTGCGTTCGGCCGTGGGACCGAACGTGCCGTGGTTCGACGAGCGACTGCGGTGGGACGCACTGCTCACCGTCTCCCCCGACGGTTCGCTGGCCCGCCGGTTCGGCGTGTTCGTGATGCTGTTGTGCCTGGTCGTGTGCGTCATGCTGATCCTGCGCAAGGGCCGCATCCCGGGCACCGCTATCGGACCCTCGCGCCGCATCCTCGGCATCGTCTTCGCGTCGTTGCTGCTCATGATGCTCACGCCGACGAAGTGGACACACCACTTCGGTGTGTACGCGGGCCTGGCCGCGTCGGTGGCTGCGCTCGCCGCGATCGGAGTGGGCTCGGTCGGCATCCGATCGGCCCGCAACCGGGCGCTGTTCACCGCCGGGGTGCTGTTCGTCCTGGCGATGGCCTTCACCGGTTCGAACGGCTGGTGGTACGTCTCGAGCTACGGCATCCCGTGGTGGGACAAGCCGCCGTCGATCTCCGGTTACGCCTTCTCCACGGCACTGCTCGGCCTCACGGTGCTCGCCCTGCTCCTCGCCGCGTGGTTCCACCTGCGCGAGCCGTTCACCACGCCACGACCCGACCGCAACGGCAGGGTGCGGGCCCTGGCGTCGGCCCCGCTCACGCTGGTCGCGGCGGCGGTGGTGCTGTTCGAGGTGCTGTCGCTGCTCAAGGGCGCGGTCTCGCAGTACCCGGCCTATTCGATCGCCAAGTCGAACGCGGCGGCCCTCACAGGCAACTCCTGCGGACTCGCCGACGAGGTGCTCGTCGAGTCCGAACCGAACGCGACCATGCTTCAGCCCCTCGACGGTGATGCGGGCGAGGCCCTGGGTGCGGGCACGGCCGTCGGTTTCACCCCGAACGGCGTGGCCCTCGACCTCACCGCCGACGCGGAGACCACCACGACCGGTGGCGCCAACACCGTCGACAGCGAGGAGGGCGGCACCACCACATCCACCAGCGCCGGCACCGAGGGCGGTCGCACCAGCGACGAGGGCATCAACGGCAGCACCGTGAAGCTGCCCTTCGGCCTCGACCCGCAGACCACGCCCGTCCTCGGCAGCTACCGCTCCGGCGTGCAGCAGTCCGCCGAACTCGAATCCGGCTGGTACGCGCTGCCGGAGCGCACCGACGAGACACCGCTGCTGGTCGTAACCGCGGCGGGACGCATCCGCTACGTCGACCCCGACGGTGTCATCACCCCCGGTCAGGACGTGCTGCTGGAGTTCGGTTCGTCATCCGGGGACGACGTGACGCCGCTGGCCACGCTCGCCCCGATCGACATCGGCCCGTCGCCGTCCTGGCGCAACCTGCGCGTGCCGAGCGACGCGATCCCGGCCGACGCCGACGCCGTGCGGATCGTCGTCGACGACGGTGACCTCTCCCCCGACCAGTGGGTCGCGGTCACGCCGCCGCGGATGCCGCGCATGCAGACCCTGCAGGAGGTCGTCGGATCCGACGCCCCGGTCCTCATCGACTGGTCGGTGGGTCTCGCCTTCCCGTGCCAGCGACCCTTCGGGCACCGCAACGGTGTCGCCGAGGTCCCCGAGTACCGCATCCTCCCGGACCGGGTCGGGGCCGACGCGACGAACGGCTGGCAGGACGACATCGGCGGCGGACCGCTCGGCTGGATCCCGCTTCTGCTGAACGCCGAGGCCGTCCCCACCTATCTGAACCACGACTGGGATCGCGACTGGGGATCGCTCGAGCAGTACCGTCCGATCGACCCGGATGCCTCCCCCGCGGAGGTCACCACCGACGTGACGACCCGCTCCGGCCTGTGGTCGCCGGGCCGCATCCGTGACGGGGTCCCCGTCCTGCTGGAGTAAGGGCGAGTGCCGTCACACCACGTCGCCGGATACCATCGACTCCCGTGCCCGACGACGTGACGACCTCACCCGCGCCCGCTCCGACCGCCCCCCGGTCGATGGGCGAGGACCTTCGCACTCGGTACCGGACTGCGCGACTCGTCGCCGTCGTCGCCGGGTTGCTCGGCATGATCTTGGCGCTGGCCACACCGTTTCTCCCGGTCCGCGTGACCGAGGCGACGATGTCGTGGCCGCAGGACGCGGCGGCGACCGACGTCGAACTGCCGCTGATGTCGCAGGTCCCCCTCCAGCTCCGCGCCACCGTGCCGTGCAGCGCCGTCGCGGAGATGCCCGGCGACGGCGGGATGCTGCTCGCGACCGCCCCCACCAACGGGCAGGACGCCGCCCTCAACGCGATGTTCGTGCGGGTCGGCGCCGAGAACGTCGACGTGCTCGACCGCAACGTGGTGGTCGCGACCGCGCCGCGCGCCGACGTCGAGTCGGGTGCGTGCAGCGAACTGCAGATCTTCTCCGACTCCGAACGCACCACCGCCGAGTTCGTCGGCCTCTCGGACGAGAACGGCAACCCGCGGTCGGGTGAGCTCACCGGCGACCTGCGGCCGCTCGTCGTGGGCGTGTTCAGCGACCTGCCGACCGCGGTTCCCGGCCTCGACGTCACCGTCGATGTCGATTCCCGGTTCACGTCGTCGCCGACGCTGGTCAAGTCCCTCGCGATGGTCCTCGCGGTGCTGTCGACGGCACTCGCGCTCGGCGCGCTGGCCAAGCTCGACGGCACGGACGGTCGCGGTCACCGCCGCTTCCTGCCGTCCCGCTGGTGGAAGTTCACCGGCGTCGACGTCGTCGTGGTCCTCACGCTCGTCGGCTGGCACTTCTTCGGCGCGAACACCTCGGACGACGGCTACCTGCTGACCATGGCCCGGGCGGCGGAGAACTCCGGCTACATGGCCAACTACTTCCGCTGGTTCGGTGTCCCCGAAGCTCCCTTCGGCTGGTACTACGACGTGCTGGCGGCGTTCGCGAAGATCTCCACGGCCAGCCCATGGATGCGCATCCCGGCACTGATCGCCGGAATCCTGTGCTGGATGGTCATCAGCCGTGAGGTGGTGCCGCGTCTCGGCCGGGCCGTGCGGCACAACCGCATCGCACTGTGGACCGGCGGACTGGTCTTCCTCGCCTTCTGGCTGCCCTACAACAACGGTCTGCGGCCCGAGCCGATCGTCGCGCTCGGTGCGCTGCTGACCTGGTGCTCGATCGAACGCGCCATCGCGACCGGTCGTCTGCTGCCCGCCGCGACGGCGGTGTTCATCGGCGCCTTCACCCTCGCCGCTGCACCGACGGGCCTGATGTGTATCGCCGCGCTCATCGCCGGCATCCGGCCGATGACGCGGATCATCGTGCGCCGCCACCGCGAGGTCGGCACCCTGCCACTGCTCGCCCCGATCGGCGCCGCCGGGATGCTCGTGCTCGTCGTGGTGTTCTCCGACCAGACCCTCGCCGCGGTCCTCGAGGCGACCCGCGTGCGCACCATCATCGGCCCCAACGAGGAGTGGTGGAACGACTTCCTCCGCTACTACTACCTGATGGTGCAGACCGTCGACGGTTCACTGCCGCGCCGCTTCGCGTTCCTCACGATGCTGCTGTGCCTGTTCACGACGCTGTTCGTGCTGCTGCGCCGCCGCCGGATCCCCGGCGTCGCCGTGAGCCCGACCTGGCGTCTGCTCGGCATCGTCTTCGGCACGATCTTCTTCATGATGTTCAACCCCACGAAGTGGACCCACCACTTCGGGGCGTACGCAGGCATCGCCGGATCGCTCGCGACGGTCACGGCCGTCGTGGTCTCCGCGAGCGCATTGCGGTCGCGGCGCAACCGCACGATTTTCCTCGCCGGAGTGCTGTTCGTCCTGGCGGTGTCGTTCGCCGGCATCAACGGCTGGTGGTACGTCTCGAGCTACGGCGTGCCGTGGTTCGACAAGACCGTCTCGCTGAGCGGCTACCAGTCGAGCTCGCTGTTCCTGGTCCTGTTCGGTCTCGCCCTGGTGCTCGTCGCGTGGCAGTACCTCCGCGAGGGCTACGCACCGCCGCCGGAGTCGGCCGAGACGAAGAAGGGCCGGCGGATCCGCGCCCTCGCGGCTGCGCCGCTCACGGTCGTCGCCGCGGTGATGGTGCTGTTCGAGGTGCTGTCGCTGCTCAAGGGCGCGGTGTCGCAATACCCGGCGTACTCGCTCGCTCGCTCCAACATCGGGGCGGTCGCCGGGCAGACCTGCGGTCTCGCGAACGACGTGCTCGTCGAGGCCGACCCCAACGAGGGACGCCTCGAACCGATCATCGACCCCGCCGATCCGCCGGCAAACGACGACCCGCTCGCCGGTGCGGCGCCGCGCGGTTTCACTCCCGACGGCGTGCCGTCCGACCTGACCGCCGACTACGTCGAGGTCAAGCCGGGCCAGGGCAACACCGACAACCAGAGCGTCGGCCCGACCTTCGAGACGGGCGCGGGCGGCGGCACCACGGGTGGTTCCGGTGAGCAGACCGTCAACGGCAGCACCGTGCGTCTGCCCTTCGGGCTCGACCCGTCCGTCACCCCGGTGCTCGGCAGCTACCAGGAGGGTGTGCAGGAACCCGCCGCGCTCACCTCCAGCTGGTACGCCCTTCCCGGGATCACCGACGAGACGCCGCTGGTGATCATCTCCGCGGCCGGTCGCATCTGGTCGTACGACGACACCGGTGCACTGACCTACGGCCAGTCGCTGCTCGTCGAGTACGGCACCCGCCAGGCCGACGGCAGCGTCGAGGCGAAGGGCACCTACCTGCCGCGCGACATCGGCCCCGCACCGTCGTGGCGGAACCTGCGTGTGCCGCTCGCCGACCTGCCCGACGACGTCGACGCCGTCCGCATCGTCGCCAACGACCCCAACCTCACCGGCGACCAGTGGCTGGCGTTCACGCCGCCGCGCGTCCCCACCCTCGAGCGGCTCGACGCCCAGCTCGGTTCCGAGCAGCCGCTCCTGCTTGACTGGGCCGTGGGTCTGCAGTTCCCGTGCCAGCGGCCGTTCGACCACTGGGCCGGTGTGGCCGAGATGCCGAACTACCGGGTCCTCCCCGACCGTCCGCTCGCGGTGTCGTCGACCGACACCTGGCAGTCGGCCGACAACGGTGGCCCGCTCGGCTTCGCGGAGGTCCTGGCGCGACCCGAGCAGGTGCCCACCTACCTCGAGAACGACTGGGGGCGCGACTGGGGTTCGGTGGAGCGGTACGTGCGCTTCTACCCGAATGCGCAGCCGGCCGAACTGACCACCACCGAGGTGACGAGGTCCGGGTTGTGGAAACCCGCGCCGATGCGCGTCTACGAGTGACGGATGAGGCGCGAGTAACGGAAGTGACGCCGACGGGCGACACACAGGGCATGACGACCTCGAGAAAGATCGCATTCACGGCAGCCCTGGGCGCGGCGCTCGCGCTCGGTGTGGTCACCGCTCCCGCAGCGTCCGCGGAGCCTGTGGCGGCTACGACCCTGAGCCCTGTGATCGGCGCGGTCGGTGGCACCGGTTCCGCAGGGTGGGGAGGTCTCCTCGTCAACGAGGGCGTGACCGTCGGTGTGGACCCCGAGCGTCCCGGCTTCTCGCGATTCGGCAGCAGCTTCCAGTGCCCGTGCCTCGTGAACTGGACGAACGTCACCACCGGACAGCGTGGCACCGTCACCCTGCCGATCTACCCGCCCATCCCCTCCGCAGGATGGGAATACCCCTGGTTCGAGACCGGCTCCGGACGTATCGAGGCGGTCGTGACGACCACCGACATCACCTTCCTGCCGGGCCGGGGTTCCTGGACCGTGCCCTGACCCCCGGCCCGGTGGGGCGGCGTCGGATACACACGACGGGGCCTGTGCACGCACTGGTGCACAGGCCCCGTCGGCAACGGCTCTACAGCGGCAGCAGGTGATGCTTCCGCGGGTTCTTGAACACTTCCTTGTCGCGAAGAAGGTTCAGCGCCTTGCGGATCTCGAGACGGGTGGTCGACGGCTCGATCACCGCGTCGACGTATCCGCGCTCGGCCGCGATGTACGGCGTGGCCACGTGCTCGTTGTAGAAGTTGATGAGCTGCTGGCGCACCGCGGGAGCGTTCTCGCCCGCGGCCTCGATCTGCCGGCGACCGATCACCGCGACAGCCGATTCGGCACCCATCACGGCGATACGCGCGGTGGGCCACGCGAAGTTGATGTCGGCGCCGAGCTGCTTCGACCCCATCACGGCGTAACCGCCGCCGTAGGCCTTGCGGACCACGACGGTCACCTTCGGGACCGACGCCTCGACATATGAGAACAAGAAGCGGCCGCCACGCTTGATGACGCCGATCTTCTCCTGCTCGACACCGGGCAGGAAGCCGGGGGTGTCGACGACGAACACGAGCGGGATGTCGTAGGCGTCGCACACGCGCACGAAGTGCGCGGCCTTGTCGGCAGCAGCCGCATCGAGTGCACCCGACAGGTACAGCGGCTGGTTCGCCACCACGCCCACCGCCCGGCCGTCGACGCGGGCGTAGCCGGTGATGATGTTCGGCGCGGTCTGTGAGCGGACCTCGAGGAACTCGCCGTCGTCGAAGATCTTCAGCAGGATGTCGTGCATGTCGTAGCCGGAGTTGTCGGCGTCGGGCATGAACGTGTCGAGTTCGAGATCGTCGGGCGTGAGCTCCGGTTCGAGACCGGGATTGATGATCGGAGGCTTCTCCTGCGCGTTGGACGGCATGTAGCTCAGGTACTGCCGCACCCACTCGAAAGCGGCCTTCTCATCCGGCGCGACGTGGTGCACGTTGCCGTACTCGGCCTGCTGACGGGCACCGCCGAGCTCCTCGAGGCTCACGTTCTCACCGGTGACCGCCTTGATGACGTCCGGGCCGGTGACGAACATGTGGGCGCCTTCGGTGGCGACCACGACGTCGGTGTTGATCGGCGCGTAGACCGCACCACCGGCGCAGTTGCCGACGATCACCGAGATCTGCGGGCACAGACCCGACAGCGGCTCGTGACGCTTGCCGATCTCGCCGTACCAGGCGAGCGAGGTGACGGCGTCCTGCACGCGGGCACCACCGGAGTCGTTGATGCCGACGACGGGGCAACCGATCTTGAGGGCGAAGTCGAGGACCGCGGCGACCTTGCGGCCGAACATCTCACCGACGCTGCCGCCGAAGACGGTCTGGTCGTGGGAGAACACCGCGACCGGGCGGCCGTCGACCGTGCCGTGCCCGACGACGACGGCGTCGCCGTACATCGCATCGTCGCGGCCGGGCGTCTTCATCAGCGCGCCGATCTCGACGAAACTGCCCCTGTCGAGCAGCATGTCGATGCGCTCGCGAGCGCTCGGGATGCCCTTCTTCGCGCGCTTGGCGATCGCGAGTTCGCCGGCAGGCTCCTTCGCGATCTCCAGCTTCTCGCGCAGCTCGGCCAGCTTCTGTGCCGTGGTGCTCACTTCTTCGTTCAGCTCCTCGAGGCCTCGATGTCGGCCAGCTTGCGGGTCAGGTCTTCCCCCACCTTCGAGATGTACGGCTCGTCGACGATCTGCAGGTGATCGCCGCCGACGTGCACGACCTCGAGATCCGCGACGACCTCGCCCCACCCACCGTCGGGCAGCCGGGTCCCGAAGGCCGGCTCGAGATCGATCGCGTCGTCGTGATACTTGTCGGCCATGTACAGCACGACCTTGCCGTCGTAGGGCAGCAGATCCGCGGTCTGGATGGCGCGGTTGTCGAGCCACGACGTGCGCTGGTGCTCGATGATGCCGCCGGGGATCTGCGCCCCGCTCAGCTCGAGCAGACCCATCAGGATGCCGATCTGCTCCTCGTCGCTGCCGGCCTCGGCCAGCAGGTCGTAGGGCAGCGGCGCGTCGACCCCGTAGGTCTTCTTCGCGAACGCCGAGTAACGCTGCCAGCGCTTGCGGATCTCGTCGGGCGTGTCCTCGACCTTCTCACCGGCCATGACGGTGTCGATGAGGCCGACGAGACGCACGTCCTTGTCCTCCTCGCGGAGCAGACGGGCCACCGCGTAGGCCAGGACACCGCCGAGCGACCAGCCGCACAGCACGTACGGGCCGTCGCCCTGGATCTCCTTGATGAGCGGCAGGTACGCCTGTGCGCGGGTGTCGATCGGGCCCTCGGTGCGCTCGAAACCGAACACCGGGGTGTGCGCGGGCAGGCGGCGCAGCAGCGGCTCGTACGCGACCGTCGAACCACCCGCGGGGTGGAAGACGAAGACCGGCACGGTGTCCGATCCCTCGGCGCGGGGCCGCAGGGTGCGCACGAGTCCGTCGATGCGATCGGCGGATTCGAGATGCTGACGGACGGTCTCGGCGAGCTGCTCGACGGTCGGGGCGGAGAGCACGTCGTCGACGGTGATCTCACCCTCGGCCCGCTCGGTCAGCCGTGCCGCGAGCTTCTCGGCGACATCGCGGTCGAGCTTCGGCAACGGGTTGAAGATGCCCTTGGCCGACTTGCCCGTGACCACGGCCCACGAGGCGAAGGTCAACCGTTCCGCGGCGTCGCGCGGCGGCACGTCGACACCGCTCGACTCCTGCTCGGGCTCGGCCGTCTCGGGCGCGGTCTGTGCTTCGGCTTCGGCTTCGGCTTCGGCTTCGGCTTCGGCGAGAATCTGCTCGGCCTCGCCCACCGCGGTGGTGTCCTCGACCTCGGGAAGATCGTCCTGCTCCGCAGCGGCGGCGCGTTCGGCTGCCTTCTCGGCGGCCTGCTGCTCGGCGAGCTGCGCGACCTCCTCGCGGTTCTCGACGGCGTATCGCAGGTACTTCGCGACGTCGCGCAGGCTCGCGTCCTTGACCGCCGACAGCTGCAGCTGCGGGATGTCGAACTCGTACTCGACGCGGTTCTTGATGCGGACCGCCATGAGCGAGTCGAGGCCCAGCTCGATGAGCGGGATCTCGGCGGGCAGATCCTCGGGCGCATAACCCATGGACTCGGCGACGATCAGCGTCAGGCGGTCGTCGAGGCTCTGCGATCCGTTGGGATCCCACTGGTCGCCGAACGACTCGACGACCTCGGGAAGCTCCTCGGCCTGCGCGGCCGGCTTCGCGGCCACCGCGACGGGCGCGGGCAGCGGCTCACCGGATGTGACGACACCCTCGTGGACGAGCGTGAAACCGTCGCCGGTGTTCGCGTGCACCTGCAGTGACGCGCCACCCGGGTGCCGGGTGAGCGTCGTGGTGAGGGTGCCGGTCGCGGGGACGTCGGTGTGCGGGATGGACGCGGTGAGCGTGACATCGGACAGCACCTGCGAGGCCGCCGCGACGACCAGCTCGGCCGCATCGGTGACGGCGGATGCCTGCACCTCCCACACGTAGCGGCCGTCGGGCAGTGCGACCCGGGCGCCGGGCGCGCGGCCGTTGCCGGAGGTGCCGATGCTGGCGTCGACCCAGTACGGCTTGCGCAGGAAGGCGGTGCGCGGCAGGTCGGCGTAGTCGCCTTCCGGCAGCAGCGTCCTCAGATCGACGGACTGCCCGTGCACGTACAACTGCGCGAGCGCGGTCAGCACACCGAGGGACTCGTCCTCCTTGCGCTTGAGCGTCTGGATGAACTGGCCGTCCTGCACACCGGCGTCGAAGGCCGTCGCCGCGACCGACATGAGCGTCGCGGGGTTGGCGTTGAGCTCGACGAAGGTGGTGTGCCCGTCGGACAGCGCCTGCCGGATCGCCTGCGTGAAGTACACGCTGTGGCGCATGCCCTTGGTCCAGTACTCGACGTCGTGGATGCCCTCGTGACCTGCGCGGTAGAGGGTCTCCTGGTCGACCGACGAGTACAGGTCGACCTTCAGACGGTGCGGTTCGATGCCGGCGAGCTCGGCTGCGAGCTCGCCGAGGATCGGATCGACCTGCGAGGTGTGGCTCGCGCCCTTGGTCTGCAGGACCCGGGCGAACTTCTCCTCGGCCTCGGCACGCGCGACGATCGCGTTGACCTGCTCCTGCGGGCCACCGATGACGGTGTGCGTCGGCGCCGCGTAGACGCAGACCTCGAGCTGCGGGAAGTCGGGCAGCACGTCGGTGATCTCGGCGGCGCTGTACTCGACGAGCGCCATGAGGCGGATGTCGTCGCCGGTCAGGCCGGATTCGGCCTCACCCATCAGACGCGAACGCGAGCAGATGACGCGCACGGCGTCCTCGAGCGAGAGTCCGCCCGAGATGTAGGCGCCGGCGGCCTCACCCATCGAGTGGCCGACGACCGCGGCGGGCTCGGCACCGTGGTGGCGCAGCAGCGCGGCGAGACCGATCTGGATCGTGAAGATGCCGACCTGCGCCGTCTCGACGTCGTAGTCCTGCGCGTCGTCGAGGAACTTCTCCTTCATGGAGTAGCCCGACTCGTCGTAGATCAGCTCGTCGACCTCGTCGACGGCCGCCGCGAAGACCGGGTTCTCCAGGTACAGCTGCTTGGCCATTTTGCGGTGCTGGGCACCGAAGCCGGAGAGCACCCACACCGCGCCCTTGGAGGCGGGAGCGTCGGCGGTGAACACGCCCTGCGCGGGCTTGCCGGCGGCGACGGCACGCAGACCGGCGATCGCCTCACCGTGGTTGCTCGCCACGACGATCGCGCGGGACCGGCCGTGATTGCGACGAGCGAGCGTGCGGGCGACGTCGGCGAGCGGCGTCGTGCTGCCCTTCTCGGTCTCGAGCCAGTCGGCGAGATCGGCGGCGGCACGGCGGCGACGCGACGGCATCGCAGCGGAGACGGCGAGCAGGACGGGCAGCTCGCGGGCCTGCTCGGTGGTCTCCGCGGCGGGGATCTCCTCCGGCAGGACCTCGACCTCGGCCTCGGACGCTTCGAGCCCCTCGGGGCCGGTGTACTCGCGCACGACGACGTGCGCGTTCGTGCCACCGAAACCGAAGCCGGACACACCGGCGACGGCGCGACCGGTGTAGCGCGGCCACTTCGCGCCCTCGGGGATGACCTTCAGGTGCGCGCTGTCGAACGGGATGTACGGGTTGGGCGCCGTGTAGTTGAGCGTCGGGGGCAGCTGATCGTTCTGCATCGCGAGAACGACCTTGATGAGACCGGCCGCACCCGCGGCGGACTCGAGGTGACCGAAGTTGGTCTTGGCCGAACCGAGCAGGACCGGCTTGTCGTCCTCGCGGCCACGACCGACGACGCGGCCGAGCGCGTCGGCCTCGATCGGGTCGCCGAGCACCGTGCCGGTGCCGTGCGCCTCGATGTAGTCGACACCGGACGGCAGGATCTGCGCGTCGCGGTAGGCGCGGCGCAGCACGTCGACCTGCGCTTCGGGGTTGGGAGCGGCCAGGCCGTTGGAGCGGCCGTCCTGGTTGACGGCCGAACCGGCGATCACCGCGAGGATGTCGTCGCCGTCGCGCTCGGCGTCCTCGAGACGCTTGAGCACGACGAGACCCCCGCCCTCGGCGCGGATCATGCCGTCGGCGTCGGCGGAGAACGCCTTGATGCGGCCGTCGGGTGCCATGACGCCGAGTTCGTCGAAGCCGAGGGTGCCGGCCGGGGCGAGCAGCATGTTGACGCCACCGGCGAGGGCGACGTCGGCTTCGCCGTTACGCAGCGCACGTACGGCCTGGTGCACGGCGACCAGCGACGACGAGCACGCCGTGTCGAGCGTGACCGACGGGCCGTGGAAGTCGTAGAAGTACGACACGCGGTTCGCGATGACCGCGGTGGAGGTGCCGGTGAGCGCGTAGGGATGCGCTGCGGACGGATCGCCGACCGCGAGGAGCATGTAGTCGCTCGCCGAGCTGCCGATGAACACACCGACCGAGCCGCCCTTGAGGTCGCTCGGCGGGATGTGCGCGTGCTCGAGTGCTTCCCAGGTCAGCTCCAGCGCGAGGCGCTGTTGCGGGTCGACCATCTCGACCTCGCGCGGCGACATCGCGAAGAACTCGGCGTCGAAGCCCTTGACGTCGTCGAGGTAGCCGCCCCTGGTGTTGGCGTTGCGGATCGACTCCCACACGGCGGGATCGTTCTCGAACTCCGACCAGCGGCCCTCGGGCAGATCGGAGATGCCGTCGCGTCCGGACGCGAGCAGCTCCCACATCTGTTCGGGGGTGTCGACGTGGCCCGGCAAACGGGTGGACAGACCGACGATGGCGACGTCCTTCGAACCCGCCGCGGCACCGACCGTGTACAGGGCGGAGTCGTCCTCGGCGGGTGCCTCGGGCTCACCTTCGATGATGCGCGTCGCGAGCGACGCGATCGTCGGGTGCTGGTAGGCGATCGTCGCGTTGAGGGTGACACCGAGGAGTTCCTCGATCTCACCCGCCATGGCGACGGCGTCCCGGGAGGACAGCCCGAACTCCTCCATCGGACGATCGTCCGAGATCTGGGAGACCGGCTGCCCGGTCGCGTCGGCGATCCAGTTGCGCAGCCATTCGCGCAGCTGCGCAACCGTCATTTCAGTGTCAGACATCAACCCACCACGCTACCCGGGAAAGAGGACATTCGTTCTTACACGCTGTCCGGGAAGGCCTGCTGCTGGTAACCACCACGCAGCGTTCCCTCGACATATGCGGTCTTGCACGCCCGACGCGCGATCTTTCCGCTGGACGTACGGGGGATCGAACCGGCCGGCACGAGCAGCACGTCGCGGGCGGTGACACCGTGCCGGGACGAGATCGCGGCACGTACCGCGTCGGCGATCGGCTGCGGATCGGCCTTGCCGGCGCCGGGAGCGCGCTCGGCGACGATCACGAGCTGCTCCGACGAATCGTCGGCATCGAACTGCAGGCCGGAGGCGTCGTTGTCGAACACCTCGCGCGGCAGCTGGTTGGCCGGCACCGCGAACGCCGCGACGAAGCCGGGACGCAGCGCGGAGCTGGCCTCCTGCGCCGAGAACTCGAGGTCCTGCGGGTAGTGGTTGCGGCCGTCGACGATCACGAGGTCCTTGACGCGACCGGTGATGTAGAGCTCGCCGTCGATGTAGACGCCGTAGTCGCCGGTGCGCAGCCACTTGCTGTCGTCCGGGGTGCCCTCGGCGTGGCTGCCCTCGGCCAGACGCTTGGTGATGCGGTTGTGGAAGGTGTTGTCGGTCTCTTCCTTGCGACCCCAGTAGCCGATGCCCATGTTCTCGCCGTGCAGCCAGATCTCGCCGACCTGCTCGTCGGGCATCTCGGTGCCGGTCTCGGCGTCGACGATCGCGGCCCACTGGCTGCGTGCGACGTAACCGCAGGAGACCTGCGGGATGGCGTTCTCGGCATCGGGCTCGACGCGCATGACCCGGCCCGCGTTGAGTGCGGTGCGGTCGACGTAGATGACCTTCGCCTCGTCGCTGTGACGGGTGGAGGAGACGAACAGGGTGGCCTCGGCCATGCCGTAGGACGGCTTGATCGCCGTGCGGGGCAGACCGTAGGGCCCGAATGCCTCGTTGAACTTGCGCATCGACGACGTGGTGACCGGCTCGCTGCCGTTGATCAGGCCGATGACGTTGCTCAGGTCGAGTTCTTCGCCCGGCTTGGGGACCGCGCGTGCCGCAGCGTGCTCGAACGCGAAGTTCGGGGCGGCGGCGAAGGTGCCGGCACCGTCGGAGACGGCGGCGAGCTCGCGGATCCAGCGGCTCGGCCGGGCCACGAAGGCACGCGGGCTCATGATGGTGATGTACTTGCCGCCGACCGCGGGCAGGATCACCGTGAGCAGGCCCATGTCGTGGAACAGCGGCAGCCAGGTCACGCCGCGCGACGACTCGTCGAGTTCGATGGAGTCGGCCATCTGGATGACGTTGGTGAGCACCGAGCGGTGAGTGATCTCGACGCCGGCGGGAACGCGGGTCGAGCCGGAGGTGTACTGCAGGTACGCGATGTCGTCGGTGCCGATGGGCGGCCGGTTCCAGGACTCGGCGACCGAGTCGGGGATGGCGTCGACGGCGATCACGCGGGGACGCTGCGCAGCGGGGAGCGGGCGGAAGAACTGCCGCACGCCGGCCGCGGACGAGGTGGCGGTGAGGATCGCGCTGGGGGTGCAGTCGCCGAGAACGGCGTGCAGGCGATCGGTGTGGCCGGGCTCGTCGGGATCGAACAGCGGCACGGCGATGGTGCCGGCGTAGATCGCGGCGAAGAAGGACACGACGTAGTCGAGGCCCTGCGGAGCGAGGATCGCGACGCGGTCGCCGGGAGCGGTGACCTGTTGCAGGCGCGCGGCGATGGCCTTGATGCGCACGCCGAACTGATCCCAGGTCAGCTCGTGCACCTCGCCGTCGCGTTCCCGCGAGTAGTCGATGTACCGGTAGGCGAGGTCGTCACCGTTTGAAGCGAAGTTCCCCTCGAGGTGATCGAGCAGGGTCTGCCCTTCAGGCAGCCTGATCCGCCCGTTCTCATCGATGAACTCTTCGAACCCGACGCTCAATTCCTTCTCCCTGTCGAAGCGATCCCACAACCACTCGACATGGTTGCGCCACTAACTTTTCCTCCGCGCCGGCGGATCGTCGTACCGATACCGCCCCCCACGGCTTCCGGCGGTCCGTTCCTCGAACGTGTCCATCGACCCCAGATCACGAATATGTTACAGATCGGCATCACGCGCACCCACGCAAAGTGCGGTCGCCGGGAAGAACGCTTCCCCTCGCACACGGGAAACACAAAGATACGACATGGTCGTCTTCACACACACATTCCGCGCCCGTCGAACGAGACGAGCACACGATCCGATTGTGTGCGAGGGTTTTTCGACGCCGACACCGACCGACGGTGCAACCCGCCGCCCTCTGCTGCCCAGGATCGGCGCCCCGGTACGTACGCCCGACCGAGGCGAGAGCTCGTGACAAGGATCATTCCCGGTCGCGGGCCGTCGCTACGCCCCCGGAGGGGGCCGGCCGTTCGCCGTGCCGTCACTGGCACCATGAACCTCTTCTCCTGTGGCAGTCGTCGTGCGCCACGATCCCGGACGGCCGGGCCGCAGCCGAGGGATGAGTCTAAAGGCAGCCCGTCTTTCGAGTGTACCGGGTGGTGAGATCGGACACTACCGGCGAGTAATATGTGGGAGGGTTCACTCGGACCCGAACCTCCGCCGCGTGCAGCGACGGCCGCACCTCATTCTTCTGCGGGTTCCGGTGCGGCATCGATCTTCTCCGTCGCCCAGTTCGCGATCCACTGCGTCGCGGTCGTGCCGTTCTCGTCCACGACGTAGGTGTTGTACATCGCGTGGATCGGGTTGTTGACGTACTCGAGCAGGCGCGGAGCGGCCGACATCCAGTTGGCGGGATTCAGCGCGTTCGGTGGTGCGTCACAGATACTGTCCGTGGGCGCGCAGATTTGGATCGTGCGGTCGTCGAGCTCCCCGAAGCCACCGGGACGCGCGCCGGTCATCGTGATCCCCGGCAGCCGCAGGCCGTCGAGCGACAGTTCGGCGCCCACTCCGGCGACGGGCGCACCGATGTCGGTGCCCGAGACCCCGTCGCGGCGACCGTCGGCAACGAGTGCGACACCGAGCACCCGGTCGGCGGGGACCGGGCCGTTGCCGGCACCGATCTGCGCGGCGACGTCGCCCACGATCACGGCGCCCTGCGAGAAACCGGTGAGCACGTAGGTGGTCAGCGGGCACTCGGCCGAGCGTCGCGCGAGGATGTCGGTGGTGGCCGCGAATCCCTCACTGCGGCTGTTGTTGTAGGACTGCTGGCCGTCCGGCGGGATCGCGATGGGGTTCGAGAACTGCGCGACGTACGGCACCGTGTAGACATCGGCGCGTTGGGCATCGAAACGCTCCTGCAGCGGCCTCGTCACGTTGAGCATGAGCGAGTACGGGTTCGCGGCCGGAGCGTACGGATCGTCGCCCACCGCGGACTCCCAGGTGCCCGGCACCGCGACGACCTGCACGTCGGGGCACGAGGCCGGCTGCGACTGCGGCTCCTCCGGCCCGGGCGGGGTAGGAATCGGCGACGGGATGTCCAGCCGCCCCGCGAGCATGTACCAGAGCACCAGCACGATCGCCAGGACGAGCAGCGCCCCCACGACCACGATCCTGCGTCCGCGACGCTGCTTCGTCCTGACCATTCGTGCTGTCCCCGCGTTCCCTAGTTGCAGTACGTCTCGCCGGCGACGGCGATGTACGTGTCGGCCGTCGAGGAGGCCTGATCCTCCGACAACTCGACACCACCGGCTGCAGCATCACTACCCACGAGCGCGGTCACGAACACCTTGATCTCCTCCGGCGACCCGCCCTGCGCCTGGGCGCTGCAGATGTAGTCGGCGATGTTCACCGCGCCGGTCTCGTCGCTGGGCTCGACGCCCTCGGCGCGGAGACCGTCGAGGAAGGCCTGTGCGCCGGGCGTGGGAGCGGGTGCTACGCCCGTGTCCTCTCCGCCATCGTCGTCTCCGGCAGCGGGCGAGGACGGAGCCGGGGACGCCTCGCTCGTCTCGGTCTCGCCCGTGGTCTCGGCCCCGGCCGCGCCGGGGGATGTCTCGGCCGCGGAGGTCGATGTCGACGCCGAGGTTTCCGTGGCGGCAGACGTCGTCGGCGTGTTCGTCGCGGTGGAGTCGTCGCTTCCGCACGCGGAGAGAACGGCCGTGGCGGTCAGTGCCGCAGCGAGGGCGCCGAGGACTCGGGTCGAGCGTGAGCGGGTCCGTGCAGGCATGTGGTGGGGTCCTCACATCCGGGATGTCGGTCGAACTTGGTCAGATGCGCCCCAGGCTACAGAGCGGCCCGTGCGGCCGGTAGGAGCGTCCCTCCTCCCCCGGTTACACGGGCCGACCCTGCTGTCGTTCGGTTACGGCTGCAGCTTCACTTCGTCGCCGTCGAGGGTGATGAAGCCGTTCTGAAAGTTCTGCTGGACACCCTTGCCGTCCACGGCCGGGAACTCGTCGCTGATCGGCAGGCCCAGACGTCCTTCGGCACCCTTCTCGGCGAGCCACGCCTCGAGGATCTTGCCGCGGACCGGCCAGGCACCGGTGAGCGGGCTCCAGTAGATGTTGCCGTGCTGGAACTCGTTGAAGCGACCGTCACGCCCTGCGGGCTGCTCGCTGGCCGTCGGGTAGCCCAGGACTCCCGTCTCGTAGCCGAGCTGGGAGTACTTGTCGAGGATCATGCCCTGCACGCCGTGGGCGCCGGTGTCCTCGCTCCAATACATGGCGCCGATCTCGAAGCCCTGGACCGCGCCGCGGCCGTCGGGGGTCGCCGCCTCGTCGAGGATCGGGTAGCCGAGCGGTCCGCCCTCCCAGCCCTGGTTCTTCCATTCCTCGAAGATCTTTCCGCGGACCGCGTGGGCGCCGTGCTCGGGCGTCCAGTAGATCGCGCCGTTCCGGAAATGGTTGAACCGTCCGCGTCCGTCGGGTGCGACGCGTTCCTCGGTGGTCGGATAGCCGAGCTGCCCGGCCGGACCGCCGACACCCTGGTAGGCGCCGCCGATCGCACCCCCGACCGGCACCGTCGTGCCGTCGGACGAGAAGACGCGGCCGAAGCGGAAGTCCTGCACCTTGCCACCGGCGACGTCGTATTCACCGGTGAGGCAGTCGCCGAGCCAACCGTTCACGTTCGCCACATCGCCGAAGGCGCCGGTGGGGTTGCACTCGGGCTTGTCGACCTCGACCCCGAGGGTGTTGGCGAGCTGCGGCCACAGCTGGTGCAGTTCGAACTCCCAGTACTTCCACGTGTGGGTGCCCGACGGCCGGTACACGATCTGGGCGGGGATGCCCTGCTTCTCGAGCTTCGTCGCGAACGCCTGCGAGGTGAGGCGCGAGAGGATCTCGAGGCCCATGCCGGCGTAGTTGGTGCTGACCCCGGGGATGCCCGACGGATCGTCGTGGGGGCCGGTGGTGCCGCTGCCGCTCGAGACGTACAGGCTCACGCCCTTGAGCTTGTCGGCGAGCAGGTAGGGATCGTGCGACTCCCAGCCCTCGGAGCCGGGCGCACCCCACATCGCCTCGGAGTCGAAACCACCGGCGTCCTGCATCGCGTAGTGGATGGCCTCGGGCATGCCGAGGGTGGTCGTGGTGAGGATGCCGGACAACGACGCCGCGAACTGCGCGAAGCCCGGGTTGCGGGCGGGTAGGAACATCGCGGCGGTACCGCCCATCGACAGGCCGACGACGCCACGCTTGTCGGTGGTACGCCAGTCGCGTTCGAGCAGCGGAGGGAGTTCCTTCGTCAGGAAGGTCTCCCACTTGTAGTTCTGTCCGTTGTTCTGATCGATCCAGTCGGAGTAGAAGCTCGACTGGCCGCCCACCGGCAGCACGACGTTGACGTTCTTGTCGGCGAAGAAGGCCTCCGCATCGGTCTCGAGCGTCCACCCGTTCTCGTCGTCGCGCGCGCGCATGCCGTCGAGCATGAACACCGACGGGAACTTCGCGTCGGGCTTGCTGTTCCAGTCGCGCGCGAGCAGCAGCTGCACCTGGATCGGCGTCCCCATCGACGGCGAGTCGATCCACAGAGCGACGCGGCGATCGGTGAGCCAATCGACAGAGCGGACGGTCGCACCGGCAGTGCTCGTCGGGCCGGACTGGGCGATGAGCGGATCGGCGGTAGCCACCGAGACGGTGGTCAGACCTGCGGCGACGGGCGCGACGAGGGCTGCGGCGATCAGTGCGAGCGCACGGGATCTTCTGCGCCGCGCACCCGCGACGCGAGCCGCTCTCCTGCTCGGCCCCGTCCGTCGCTCACCGTGCTCGAGCTCAGTTCGCATCTGCATCGCTCACTTTCTGCGTTGCCGGATTTCCTGCCGAAGTGCGGCTTCGGGTGGACCGCGACGGCGGCAGTGGCAGGGCGCCCGGCTGGGTATGCCGACTCGGAATACCGGAGTCCCGGATGTTGTTTCTACACCGGCGGCACCCGGAATCGCGGGTGCCGCGCTGTGACAGGTGAGAAAATTGTTGCAGAAAGTTACGACGCCGCCCTCTCACCGGATCGGTGAGCGGGCGGCGTCGTTGCTAGCAGTGCGTACCGGAGATCAGAACGCGTTCAGCGCCTCGAGGATCTGCGGGCGTGCCTTCCACAGCTGATCCTCCCAGTACTTCCATGCGTGCGTGCCGCGCGCCGGGAAGTCGAAGGTAGCCGGGATGCCGAGCGTCGCCAGCTTGAGCTGGAACGCGCGGGTCTGGGCGAGGGACAGCGCCTCGAGCGCCATGCCGTTGGCGGTGTTGTAGTAGCCGACGAAGCCCTGCGGGTTGTCGTGCTCACCGGGCAGACCGCTGGCGGCCGAGATGTACAGCGACAGACCCTCGAGCTTCGGAGCGAAGACGAACGGGTCGTTGCGCAGCCACGCCGGGCTCCACGGCGGGCCCCACATCGAGTCGACGTTGAACCGGCCGGCGTCGAGCATCGCCACGCGGATGGCCTCACGCATGCCGGGAGCCGACAGGTTCAGGTAGCCGGACAACGACGACGCGAACTTGAACTGGTCGCGGTGGTAGGCGGCCAGGGTCAGGGCGGCGGAACCGCCCATCGACAGGCCGAGAATGCCGTTGTTGTTGCGCGACACGCCACGGGTGGCGAGATAGTCGGGCAGCTGCTCCGTCAGGAACGTCTCCCACTTGTAGGTGATGTCCTGGCCGTTCAGGTTGGACGGCGCGTACCAGTCGGTGTAGAAGCTCGACTGTCCGCCGACCGGCATGATCAGGCTGACGTTGTCGTTCGCGAACTGCTGCAGGGCGTTCGTCTCGAACGTCCAGGCGTTCGCGTCGTCCCGAGCGCGCAGGCCGTCGAGCATGTAGAGCGCCGCGTCGCCACCGCGCGCAGCCCACTGGATCTGAACCTTGATCGGGCCCATGTCGGACTCGACGAAGACCTCTTCGAAGCCCCCTGCAGGCGCGCGGTGCGAGACCGGCGCTCCCTGCGCCGGCGCGGCGACGGCGGCGGTGGTTCCGACGAGGCCGGCAGCCACGGGGAGGACCAGAGCTGCGGCGGCGGTGCCGAGCAGTCGCCGTCGAAGGCCCTGCCTCAACCTCGGGACAAAACGCATGAACAATGCTCTCTTTCTCGTCTGCGGCGTCCGCGTTCGCGTCCCCCGGATTCCGGCGATGACGACCGCGGAAGGCCGCCCCAAGTCACACTGCGGTCAAAACTGTAAAGGACCGCGTGATCTCTGACAAACCCTGGTTTCAACAGCTCTTGGGCACCTCTTGACCTATAGGTCAAGCACGCGCTGCCGGAATGTTACCTATCCGTGATGCGTCGTGATCCTATCGAGACAGTCGAAGGGGGCCAAGTTGATCTCGGTGTCCGGCCGTCACCCCCGCGGCGGTGGCATCGGCAGGTCACAGCGCTGGATCTCGTACTTCGGCACCCGTTCGATCCGGTACGAGGCGTAGTCGAACGCGTTGCGCAGGTTCCTCTTGAACAGTGCCCACGTGAGTTCGGCGCTCGAGGAATCGATCATCTCCCGGGTCTCGGGACAGGTCAGCGCGGTCTTCGCCATCGCGACCCAGTCCTCGTCGAGATAGCCCGGCATCCACGGATGGACGTCGACCATGCCCGAATCGGCGACCACCCAGTCGGGGAACAGGATCTTGTCATGGCCGATCCGGCCGTCCTCGAGACGCTCGGTGTGCGCGGCGAGCGGGTAGGCCAGGCCCATCTGGTCGACGACCCGCACGTCCAGACCGGTGTTCATGCTGGTCATGCCCAGGTTCAGGAAGAACACCGTGTGCCCGGCACCGCCCGGTGGGATGGGCTCGGGTGGCGGCACGACGTCCCACGCGTCGAAGGAGGGGGTCGGCAGCAACAGCCCGCCGTTCGGGGTGTTCGCGATGGCCTCGACCATGGCCCGCATACGTGGGTAGTCGAGATAGTCCTCGGCCAGGATGGGATGCAGATGCCCGGTGTTGAGGGCGTAGAAGGCGCGCTCGTCGACGATGCCGGATCGGCCCACCACGGCGCCCTCGGTCATGCCGGTCGTGTTGGCCGCGGCGGCCGTCCACACGACGGTGCCCAGCCACAGCACGGCCAACGCACCCGCGACCTGCGTCGGCCGGTTGTTGCCGAGCTCCGCCCGGTCCGGGATCCGCAGCGGGACGACGGCGACGGGCAGGAGCAGGCAGAACAGCGGCGGCAGGAGGACGCGGCCGTGCATGAAGTCGCCGCCCACACGCAGCGAGTACAGCGCGAGCAGCACACCGGAGCCGAGGAACAGCACGACGACGGCGGTCGGCGTGCGCAACAGCTTCTGCGCCCAGGTCAGCATGGCCCGCACGTCGCGCGGATCGGGACGCGCCGCCGCTGCGGTGAGGCCCACCACCTCACGGCTGGTCGCGAGGACGAGCGCGGCGAGGACCGCGAGGACCAGCAGCGGCAGCCACAGCAGGTACGGCGAGACGAGGTTGCCGAGATATTCGAGGCCCTGCGACCACTTGGCACCACCGGCGTCCTTGGCGACCGCGGTGTTGGGATAGGGCAGTCCGTAATAGCCCATGCGCCAGATCTGGTAACCGATCGGGATCATCCCGGCGACCGCGACCATCGCGACCCGGATGCACAGGTCGAGGCCGGGCGCGAGGAACAGCATCGCGAGTGCGAGCACCGCGACCAGCGCGAGTTCGGGTCGCACGAGCGGGCCGAGTCCGGCGACGAACGCCGTGGCGAGGATCTGCCCGGTACCCGGGAGCGATCCGTCCCCTCCCGGCGTGGGGGTCGCCCACCGGGCCATGAGCAGCCACAGCAGGCCGAGCCAGCAGATCACCAGGCAGGACTCGAGGCCCGAGGTGGCGAAGTCGCGGGCCGGGGGCACCGCGATGTAGACGAGGACACCGGCGGGCAGGAGCAGCACGGTGCCCGTGGTGGCGCGCAGTCGCCACCGGTACAGGCGTGCGGCGCCGAGCATGGCGAGGACGATCGCGCCCGTCGACAACACGAGCGCGATCGTGAGCACCACGTATTCGAGGCGGAGGCCGGTGAGCCATCCGCCCGCGTAGACGATGTACGTCCACGCGGTGGAGGTGTTGGCCTCCACACGCTCCCCCGCGTTGAACACCGGCCCGTTGCCGGCGAGGAGGTTGCGCACGGTTCGCAGGACGATGAGACCGTCGTCGGCGATCCAGCGCCGCTCCCACGCTCCCCAGAACATCAGGAACGCGGAGACGACCACACCCGCGGCGAACACACAGCCGGTGAGGCGGTCACGCCGAACGGGCCCGACCGTACTGGACGGTCCGGCCTCGGTGTCGTGGACGCCGTGCACGACGTCAGAAGAGGTAGACAGCACCGCCGACCACCAGGATCCACACCACTGCGAGCAACTGCAGCACCCGGTCCTTCAGGGCGATCTCCTCGGGTTCGCCGGCTTCACCGCCGTCGACGTCGACCGCGTAGCGCAGGATGGCGACGACGAACGGGACCATCGAGATGGCGTACCAGTTGGAACCGGCCACGTTGTCCTGTTCGAACGCCCACAGGCCGTAGCAGAGCACGACCGCCGTCGCCGCGACGGTCCACACGAACCGCAGGTAGGTCTCGGTGTAGTACTCGAGCGACTTGCGGATCTTCGCGCCGGTGCGGGTCGCGAGGCGCAACTCGGCGTACCGTTTGCCGGCCGCCATGAACAGCGACCCGAACGCCATGATCAGCAGGAACCACTGCGACAGCGGGATCTCGGCGGCCACGCCACCGGCGATGGCACGGATCAAGAAGCCCGACGAGACGATGCAGATGTCGAGCACGGCCTGGTGCTTGAGCCCGAAGCAGTACGCGAGCTGGATGCCGATGTACACCGCCATGACGACGGCGAGCTGCCAGTTCGCGATGAACGACAGCGCGATCGAGCCGACGAGCAGCACCGTCGCGAGGATGTACGCGAGTCGCACCGGGAGCACGCCGGCCGCGATGGGCCGGAACCGCTTGGTGGGGTGTGCACGGTCGGCTTCGACATCCATCGCGTCGTTGACGAGGTAGATGCCCGAGGCGGCCATACAGAAGACGAAGAAGGCGAGCGCGACGGGCAGCAGCACGTCGACCTGGGTGACCGAGCCGGCCGCCATCGGGGCCGCGAGCACCAGGACGTTCTTCACCCACTGTCGGGGACGGACCGCCTTGACGATCCCGGCGCCCAGGCTTTTGGGCGCCTCCTTGACGGGCGCCGGTTCCTCGCTCATCGATCTCCCCACTTCGTCTCTGCCCGCGCCACGACGGCCGCGGACGCCGCACCGAGTGCCGCACCCGCCAGTACATCCGTCGGATAGTGCACGCCCAGCACCAGGCGGGACAGCATCATGGGCGGCACGAGCACCGCGGGAAAGGGTAGCCCGGTGGTGCGGGCGAGTAGCACGGCCGCCGCAGTCGTGGACGTCACATGCGACGACGGGAAGCTCAGCCGGCTCGGCGTGGACACGTTGACCTGCACCGTCGGGTCCACCGGCCGCGGACGGCGCACGACCCGCTTGATGACGACGGACGCCGCGTGGGCACCGAACGCGCCGACCGCCACGCTCGCCCACTTGCGGCGACGGGGACGGTCGACGAGGGCGCCGGCGGCGCCGATCGCGATCCAGCCGAGAGCGTGCTCACCGAAGTGCGACATGCCGCGGGCGATCGTCGTCGCTGCGGGTACGGCACCGGCGGTGGCCTGGACGGTCTGCAGCACCCGCACCTCGGTGTCGGTGCTCTTCCAGTGACGTGCAGCCGCAGTGCCGGGGTCAGTTGCCGATTCCGAAGACACGCTCCCACTCCTCCTTGCTGGTCAGGGCGGGAACCGCGTCCCGGTACCGCTTCTTCATCTCGGGGAACCGGCGCGCGAGTTCGCGTCGCAGCCTGAGCGCCTCGGTGAGCAGGGCCTGGGCCTGAGCACGGTCGCGCTTACGGTAGACGACACCCCGACCGTCCGCCGTGGTGACCGTCACGCCGTCGACCTGCGAGAGCAGGAACCACCGCGCGTCGATGGTGGGCACGTTCAGCTGCGGCCGCTCGTGGTGCTCGCGGTTCTCGGGGCGCACGTTGTGCAGCACACCCTTCGCGAGACGCCTGACCTTCGCGACCGCACCCTCGGGCAGTCCGACGGCCCCGACCTCGGCGCCGGATGCCATCGGCAGTTCGGTCGACGACGGCAGCACCACGGCGTCGGGGAAGTTCTTCCGGAGCGCGTGCACCTCGCCGAGGGCACGCGGCAGCAGCTCGAACAGGTTCTCTGGACCGGCGAGGAAGTCCTCGATGGCCTTGTTCTGGATCGCGACCGTCGAGTACTCGAGACACACGAGGTGCTTGATCGTGGCCTTGATTGTGTCGAGCACCATCGGCTTGGCGTCGCCGTGCTGGTGCAGCGCGGCCACGACGAGCCGGTTGCGCAGATGGAAGTACGCCTGCCAGTCGATGGCGTCGTCCTTGTCGCTCCACGCCATGTGCCAGATCGCGGCGCCGGGCATCGTCACCGTGGGGTAGCCGGCGTCCCGTGCCCGCAGGCCGTACTCGGCGTCGTCCCATTTGATGAACAGCGGCAGGGGCTGGCCGATCTCCTCCGCGACGACGCGCGGGATCATGCACATCCACCAGCCGTTGAAGTCGACGTCGATGCGTCGGTGCAGGAGCTTCGAGTTCTCCCGGTCGCGCAGCGGCTTGGTGGAGAAGTCGTGGTCGTACTCGACGTTCGGCGCGGCACCCCACATGAAGTTCGAGCGGTGGATGACCTCGCCCATGGTGTGCAGGTGGCTGCGTTCCTGCAGGTTGAGCATCTGCCCGCCGACGAGCATGGGCTTCTTCGCGAATCGCGACAGGGCGAGCGCGCGCAGGATCGAGTCGGGTTCGATCTCGATGTCGTCGTCCATGAACAGGATGTACGGGCTGGAAGTGGTCTTCAGCGCCTCGTACATGATGCGGCTGTAGCCGCCGGAGCCACCGAGGTTGCCCTGGTCGTGGATGACGAGACGGTCGCCGAAGGGTTCGGCGGCCTCCGCGAAGTCGGCCTCGTCGCGAACCTTGCGGGTGCCCTGGTCGGGGATGATGACGGCGTCGACGACGTCCATCACCAGCGGGTCGGACGCGAGCGCACGCAGCGCCTTCACGCAGTCGGCAGGGCGGTTGAAGGTCGGGATGCCCACTGCGACCGAGGCGTGTCCGGGCGCCTCGACAGGTGCGTACCAGCCGGCGGCGTGCAGCGTGACCTCGCTGTCGGTGGTGACGTCGAACCACAGCCAGCCGCCGTCCTCGAACGGCCCCAGGTCGGCTTCGATCTCGACGACCGTGTCGGACCCGCGGAACTCGCGGCCGGTGACGTGGATGCGGCTCGAGTCGGCCTTGCTGCGGTACAGGTCGACGCGGCCGTGGCCGGTGAGTTCGAGTCGCAGCACCACCGAGCCGAGCGTGCTCCAGCGACGCCAGTAGCTCGCCGGGAAGGCGTTGAAGTAGGTGCACAGCGACACCTCGGACTCGGCGCCGATCGCCAGCGTCGTCCGGCTCGTCGCGTGGGCGCGACGCGCGTTGGTGGGCGACTCCTCGAGGTAGAGCGTGCGCACGTCGAGGGGCTCGCCCGGGCGCGGCAGGATGATGCGCTGCAGCAGCGACCGGCCGAGCAGTTCGTCCTCCGTGGCGGGGGTACTCGCCGCCTCGTGCTTCGCGACGGCCGCGTGCTTCGCGGCGCTCACGAGGCGTCCCCGGCGATGGGCGCTCCCGAGTCGAAATGCGGGGCGAGGACGTTGTCGAACATCGACAGCGCGCTCGCGATCGCCATGTGCATGTCGAGGTACTGGTAGGTGCCGAGCCTGCCACCGAAGAGCACCTTGTTGTCCGCGGCTTCCTTCTTCGCGAGGGAGCGATAGGCGTTGAGTTTCTCGCGGTCCTCGGGGGTGTTGATCGGGTAGTACGGCTCGTCGTCGTTCTCGGCGAAACGCGAGTACTCACGCATGATGACCGTCTTGTCGGTCGGGTAGGTGTCGCGCTCGGGGTGGAAGTGCCGGAACTCGTGGATGCGGGTGTAGGGCACGTCGGCGTCGTTGTAGTTCATGACCGGGGTGCCCTGGAAGTCGCCGGTGGGCAGCACCTCGGTCTCGAAGTCGAGGGTGCGCCATCCGAGCCGGCCCTCGGAGTAGTCGAAGTAGCGGTCGAGCGGGCCGGTGTAGACGACGGGGGCTTCCGGGCTCGCGGCACGGACCTCATCGCGCACCTCGAACCAGTCGGTGTCGAGCCGGACCTCGATCCGCTCGTTCTCCGCCATGTTCTCCAGCCACGCCGTGTACCCGTCGACCGGCAGGCCCTCGTAGGTGTCGTTGAAGTAGCGGTTGTCGAAGGTGTAGCGGACGGGCAGCCGGGCGATGTTGCCGGCGGGCAGTTCCTTCGGGTCGGTCTGCCACTGCTTGGCCGTGTAGTCGCGGACGAACGCCTCGTACAGGGGGCGGCCGATCAGGGAGATCGCCTTCTCCTCGAGGTTCTTCGCCTCGGCGGTGTCGATCTCGGCGGCCTGCTCCTTGATGAGGGCGCGTGCCTCGTCGGGGCTGAAGTACCGGCCGAAGAACTGCGACACCAGTCCGAGACCCATCGGGAACTGGTAGGCCTGGCCCTTGTGCATCGCGAACACGCGATGCTGGTAGCCGGTGAAATCGGTGAACTGGTTCACGTAGTCCCACACCCTCTTGTTGGAGGTGTGGAACAGGTGGGCACCGTACTTGTGGATCTCGATTCCGGTTTCCGGTTCGGGCTCGGAGTATGCGTTGCCACCGAGGTGGTGGCGACGCTCGATCACGAGCACTCGCTTGCCGAGCTGCGTGGCCGCGCGCTCGGCGATCGTCAGTCCGAAGAATCCGGAGCCGACGACGATCAGGTCGTACTCACCGGTGGAGGGCTGGGGCGCTGATGCAGCAGTCACGGGAGACCAGGGTATGCGACTCCGTCGCGGAGGTGCCCTCTCGGTCCGGGCGGACCGAGAGGGCCGTCACACTCACACGTAGTAGGTGAGCGCGTCACGGACGAATTCGGCGCCCTCCCGTCCTCCGTAGTTCGCCGCGAAACGCTCGTCCTCGACGTACATGTCGGCGAGACCGAGCACGTACTCCCGCGGACTGCCCGCCGCAGTGCCGCCTCCCGGGGTGCCCGGAATCGACGACAGCCAGGCGACGTGCCGCCGCGCGAGGTCCTGCGCTTCGGGGCCCGCCGGGTCGAGACCGGCCCGGGCCGCCGCGATCCAGTCATGGTTCAGCTGCTCGACCTGCTTCATCCAGTCGTGCCTGGCGGCGTCGTCCATGCCCCGCCACCAACGATCGCCCGAGTCGTAGGCGTCCGTGCCCCACCGTTCGATGACCTCGTCCCGGTACTGCGTGTGGTCGAACCCGTCGAACACTTCGTCTGCCACGAGTTCCTCCCCTCTCTCCGTCTTCGCCAAGGTGGTGCGCACCGCCGCGATACGGCGGTCCAACTGCCGGCGCTCGTGTTCGAGCAGGTCGAGGTGGGTGCGCAGTGCGCTCGCGGTGTCGTCGTGACCGGCGAGCACGTCGCGGATGGCGGGCAGGGCCAGTCCCAGATCGCGGAGCAGCAGGATGCGCTGGAGACGCACGAGTGCGTCCTCGTCGTAGAACCGCATGCCGTTGCTGCCGGTGCGGCTCGGATGCAGCACCCCCACGTCGCCGTAGTGCCGCAGTGTGCGGCTGGTGACACCGGCGGCGCGTGCCAGTTGCTGGATCGACCATTCCCGCACGTGCCCACCTCCTTCTTTCCGGCTACGCCCAGCGTGCATCTTGACGTTGCGTCAATGTCAACCATCGTCGTCGCGGTGCCGGAACGCCACCGGCCGGCCGCCCTGTTCGGGGCGACCGGCCGGTCGAGATGTGCCGTCGGGTTACTCGGCGCTACCCGTGCTCGGGAACCAGTCCTTCAGGAAGCTCGCGTCGATGACCTGAGCACCGAGGTCCGGTGTCCACACGATCGCGCCGCCGGTGAAGATCCGGAACTTGCCGATCTCGTCGGGCAGCATCAGCTCGGGGCCGATGGGCGAGCCGAGCACGCTGTCGACGCCGCCGAGGTCCAGATAGGCCTGCTCGATGGGCGAGGTGCCGGTGCCGCTGCCGAAGGGATCGGTGCCGGTTTCGGGGCCGGGTTCGGGTGCCGGAGTGATCTCCGGGGCGTCCTCGTCGATGCCTTCCTTGACGGTGAACCAGTCGGAACGCAGTCCCAGCTTGGTCCGTGCCTCGGCGCCCGTCGTTTCGATGGTGCGGTCGGAGCCGACCACGCGGACCCGGGTCACGCGACCGCCTTCGGGTCCGAGATTGTTGCGGGAGAGCACCTCGAATGCCTGGAGGTCGCCGACGCCGAACTTGCTGCCGATCTCGGCCGCGGTGAAGGTCTTGGCCCATTCGCGGTTCGGGGCGACCTTGTCACCCTCGTCCTCGACGGGCGGGAAGGTGCCGCCGGCCGAGTAGCCGCCGGTGGAGGCGGAGAACTCGCTGCGCACGACCTCGCCGTCCTTCATCAGGACGGTTCCGCGGGTGGTGCGCACACCGTCGTCCGTGCGCGGATCCTCGACGCCCGACCCGCCGTAGACCTGACAGTCCGTGGTGTCGCAGGTCTGCCACTTCTCGTGGCGCTTCTCGGCGAGGGCGTAGGACCGCGCGGCGATGGCCTGCGCCCGCAGCGCCTCGGCACCACCGGTGTCGGCCCAGGCGGGCAGCGCCTCGGCGGGGACCACGCTGCGCAGGTAGTCCTCGACGTGGAGGCGGTTGACGGTGCGCGGGGCGGTGCCGTCGAGCACCACACCGAGGGCACCGCGGTAGGTCTTGTCGTCCGAGCACATCGTGAGGTGCTCGTTCGCGGGACGGTCCTCGGCGAGGTCGATCGGGTCCACCCACGGCAGGTCGGTGGCTGCCTGCCACAGCACGTCGCCGCTGCAGCCCTCGGTGACGACGACGTTCGCGCCGCCGTCCGGGGTGGGTGTCAGGTGCGCGGCCTCGCCGGGCGCGAGTTGCTTACCGGCGACGACCATGCCGGTGTCGGAGTAGACGTCGAGGGTGTGGTCGTCGCGCGCCATGAGACGGACCGCGATCATCGCGTCGTCGACCGTGCCGAGTTCGGTGCCGCCGTAGTAGTGGCCGATGATCCGCTCGGCGGTCCACCCGTCCTGGGCGTAGCCGTAGGCACCCCACTGCCCCATGCCACGACCGTGGCCGTGACCGAAGCCACTGAACGTGAAGGGCGTGTCGGCCGAAACCGCTTGCACGACACCTGGTGCCGCCTGGTTGCTCTGGACGAGCGCGCCCACGCCGGCTCCGACGAGCAGCGCGGGAGCGACCCCGATCGCGGCGGCACGGGCGACGGAGGGACGCCATCCGTTGCGCAGCGGCCTGCCGAGGATGATGCGCCGCCTCCGGATCTTGCCTCTGCGCCCGATGGACTGTCGTGACATGACGTTGCTCCCTCGTTGTCGCTGTAGGCGCGAACTCGTGATCCGCGATATCGGACAATTTCGACCGATCCTCAAGCTCAGGTTGAGGCTTAAGGTTTGCTGCGTCTAGTGTGACAAGAGTGACGGAGCTAGGCAACAAATGTCACAGAAGCAACACAAGAATCACGAGTTACAGAACTTTCGTGTCCGAACCGGGCCACGGAAGCGACACGTAAGGGACGATCCGAAGTCGGAACCGTCCGCTGGAGCACCAACGACAGGGAGTAGCAAACAGTGCCGCATCGCCGCCCCAAGCCGTCGATCGTCCTGGGTGCCGTCGCCGCCCTGGCCGTCGCGACGCCCTTCGCCGTCACCGGGCTGACCAGCACCGCTCCCGAGATCCGGAATGCCAACGACACCGTCGAGGCAGTGGCACCCGATATCGCGGAAGTCGTGCTTGCCTCGGTGCCCGACCTGATCATCCCGCTCGAGGAGCTCACCGGTCTCAACCTGCCGGACCTCAGCCTGAAGGAGATCGTCGACGGGCTCCCGCAGATCACGACTGCTCCCGACCCGAACGGCGGACTCGTCCAGCGCGTCGGTGCGACCGTCAAGGAACTCACCCGCGACACCCCGTTCAGCCTCGTCGCGCTCGCCGCCGAGGACGTCGCCGCCACCGACGCGCTCATCCGCGCGCAGCAGGACGACGGCAGCTGGGGTCCCTGGACCGCGACCGAGCCGATCGAGACGCGCGCCGACGACGCCACCAGCGAGGGACGCACGGGCACGGAGCCGATCTACGTCGGTGCCACCCGTGCGGTGCAGGTGCTGCTGACGCCGCGTCCCGGCCCCGAACCGAATCTCGCCGGCGCGGAGGCCCCGCCGGCACCCGAAGCTCCCGCTCCCGCTCCCGAGGCACCCGCCCCGGAGGCACCCGCCCCGGAGGCACCGGCGCCCGAAGCTCCTGCTCCTGCAGCCCCGGCGGAGGCCCCGGTCCCCGCCGACGAGGCACCCGCGCCGGTCGCTGCACCCGCAGCCGATGCACCCGACCTCGGATACGTGCCCGCGTCCTCGTCCAAGCCGCTGCGCGAGAACCCGCTGCAGGCGGCCGCCGAAGCGGTCAGTGCCGTGCTCATCTCGCCCGGCAGCAGCGAAGCGGACGCGCGACTCGAGGACATCGCGAGCCCGCTCGGTAACTCCGGCCTGAAGGTGATCACCCGCCAGCAGTGGGGCGCCGACGAGTCGATGCGCTGCCAGACCCCGACCTACGACGACTCCCTCGGTGGCGCGACCGTGCACCACACCGCGGGCAGCAACAACTACTCGAAGGCCGAATCGGCCGAGATCGTGCGCGCGATCTACGCGTACCACGCACGCACGCTCGGCTGGTGCGACATCGGATACAACACCCTCGTCGACAAGTACGGCCAGATCTTCGAGGGTCGCGCCGGTGGTCTCGACCGCAACGTCCAGGGCGCACACGCGGGTGGATTCAACGAGAACACCCACGGCATCGCGATGATGGGCGACTTCTCGACCCAGGCCCCGCCGCAGGCCGCGGTGGAGTCGGTCGGCAAGTTCCTCGGCTGGCGTCTGGCCCGCGCGGGACTGAACCCCAAGGGCCGCACCACGATGTACTCCGAGGGCACATCGTTCACCCCCTACCCGCAGGGTGCGGCGGTGGATCTGCCGATCATCTTCGCGCACCGCGACGTGGGCAACACCAGCTGCCCGGGTGATGCCGGCTACTCGCAGATGGGCAAGATCCGCGATATCGCCGTCGCTGCGGCAAAGGGCGGTGGCGGTGGCACTGCCCCGCAGCCCTCGAACCCGTCGCCGTCGAACCCGCAACCCTCGAACCCGCAACCCTCGAACCCGTCGCCGTCCAATCCGTCGCCGTCCAATCCGTCGCCGAACGTGCCGGACATCAACGTCGGAGCGCTCGCCTCGGGCTCGGCCGACACCGCCGAAGGTGTCGTCGACGAGCTGATCCGCCTCAGCGGTCACCCGCTGGTCCAGAAGTGGCTCGCCGAGGGCGGCGAACTCGGACGGCTCGGACAGGCGGTGACCTCGATCCTTCCCGCGGTCAAGAGCGGTTTCGAACGAGTGAATTTCGTCAACGGGGCCATCTACACGTCACCGAACGGCGGCACGTGGACGGTACTCGGCGAGATCTACAAGGCGTGGGAGAAGAACGGACTCGACGCTGGTGAGCTGGGGTTGCCCACCAGCGACGAGTACCGGGTGCCGGACGGTTGGCGTTCGGACTTCGAGTTCGGCTCGCTGATCTTCAACGAGGTCACGGGTGTCGTCACCAAGGTGCTGCGCGCCTACGACGACGCCTACGACCAGGCGATGCAGGATCAGCCGGCCGACGTCGCAGGACCCGCACCCGAGGGTGCTCCTGCGCCCGGACCCGAACCGGCACCTGTGCCGGAACCGGCACCCGAACCGGCGCCCGCGGGCTGACCCGCAGCGCACCGGTAGGAACGAGTCACCGCCACCACCGTTCGAGAACGCGGGCCACCCCGTCCTCGACGTTGGTGGCGGTGACTTCGTCTGCGACCGACTTCGCGTCCGGATGCGCGTTCTCCATCGCCACACCGTGACGCGCTACCGACAGCATCGGGATGTCGTTGGGCATGTCGCCGAAGGCCACGAGATTCTCGTGGGAGACACCCAGTAGCCGGGCCATCTCCTGGAGACCGGAAGCCTTCGTGACCCCCGCCGCGGAGATCTCGATGAGCCCGTGGGTCGTCGAATAGGTCACGTCGACCAGCCCGTGCAGTTTCGGCACGAGAGCCTCCGCCATCTCCCGGCTGGTCGCGCCGGGGAGCCGGACGAGCAACTTGATGGCGGGCTCACTGATCACCTCGTGCTCGGCGAGTTCGGTGTTGTCCGGATTCAGCCAGGCATGTTCGTAACCGGGAGCGCTGACGAACTGCGGCGTCGCCGCGTCGTGGGCCCGATCCCCCACCCGCTCCGCGGCCAGACCGCAACCGGGAAGCACCGACGAGGCCACCTCGGCGAGCCACGCCAGTTCGTCGACCTCGAGCACCGCGGCGCTGAGCACACGGTCGGTGGAACTGTCGTAGAGCACGGCACCGTTCGCGCACACCGCCATGGGCGCGTAGCCCAGCTCTTCGACGACCGGCGCGATCCAGCGCGGCGGGCGGCCGGTGGCCAGGACGAACGGAACACCGGAGTCGACCACCGCATGTACCGCGGCGCGGGTCCGATCGGACACCTTCTCGGTGTCGTCGATCAGGGTGCCGTCCACGTCCGTAGCCACCAATCCGGGACGCACCGCGTCCGTGGAAGCAGGACGCACCGCGTCCGTGGAAGCAGGACGCACCGCGTCCGTGATGTGGTCCCGATACGGCTCTCGACTCGACTGTGCGTTCACTCCGTCATTGTGCCGAAGTACCGCGGTCGCCGCCTGCGTCATCGTTGCCGCTACCGGCAGCACCTTCACGGGCGGCACGTTCCCGGGCCTTCCGGGCGCGACGCTCGGCGGCCGCGGCCTCGTCCAGGGCGGTCGCCTCCTCGAGGGTCGGCGCGGATCCGCCCAGGCGGCGGGGCACCCAGTAGGCACCGTCCTCGTGGATGTAACCGTCCTGGACCCGGTGAAGCATCTTCTCCATGGTCGCGTGGAGCTGCGCGGTCATCTCCGCTGCCGGCTCGAACGGATGGATGGGGGCGCCCACCTCGATGGTGATCGGGGTGTTCGTACGTCCGAGCCGCTTCGGGTGGCCCTTCGTCCACACCCGCTGCGACCCCCAGATGACCATGGGGACCACCGGGACACCGGCTTCGTTCGCCATCCGTGCCGCGCCGGACCGGAACGCCTTGAGTTCGAAGCTGCGGCTGATCGTCTCCTCCGGGAAGACACCCACGAGCTGACCGGCACGCAGCGCCTCCACGGCGAGTCGGTAGGACTCGCCGGCGTCGCCGCGGTCGACGGGGATGTGCTTCATCGCGCGCATCATGGGGCCGGAGATCTTGTGGTCGAAGACTTCCTTCTTCGCCATGAAGCGGATGTACCGCTTGGTGACCCGGGCGGGGATCCCGGCGTAGGTGAAGTCCATGTAGCCGGTGTGGTTGATCGCGATGACCGCACCACCCGTCGCCGGGATGTTCTCCGCCCCGGTGATCGCGAACTTCAGCCCTTGCGCTGCGAAGAGCGTGCGGGCGACACCGATGATGGTCCGATAGAAGGGTTCCACGCCGGTCAGCCTAGCGGGGCCCGGTGGAGGAACGACCGTGATCATCGTCGAAAGGCCACTACTGTGCGCACCCTCGCCCGAAAGCCCGACGTACTCGCATTCGCCGGCCTCGCCGTCGCCGTGGTCCTCACCGTCGCCGGTTGCGAGGGCGACGGGCAGTCCGGCATCCCGACCGAGAGCCCGGAACCGACCGCGGCGGAAACCGTCGAGGAGACCACCCCCGCCGCGACGCCCGCGGTGGTCGTCGGGGACGTCCCCGGTAATCCCGCCGCCACCGCGGCGCTGCAGGCATGGACGAACGACCTCGTCGGCGGCATCGATGTGGTGGGCAAGTGCTGGACGATCGCCCCGGAACGGGCCCGGCAGATGTACGCCGACGTCGACGCGATCACCGCCGCGGTGCAGCAGCCGGGCAGGGACGGCCAGTACGCGGTGACGTGGTCGGCCGGTGGCATCGACCTGTCCGTCCTGCGCAGCGAGATCGCGTCCGGCTACGCGTGCCCGTACGTGAACCCGACCGGCGCGCCGGGCTACACCGACGAGGACGCCCGCTACGCCGTCGAACGATTCCTCGGACGGGCGATCGGCGCGCCGGTGGATCCGGACGACACCGAGGAGCGGTACCCACTGGTGTGCGAGGCGCGGGGCACGTGGGATCCCTGGGGCACCGGGAACCCCGGAGTGCCGCCGCTGGCCACCGATCCCGACGTCGTCGGCGACCTCGAATCCTTCGACGCCGCGGCCGCTTCCGTCACCCCGGTCTCGGAGGTGTACACGAATGTGACGATTCCGATCGTCGAGGCCCGTACACCCCGTGACCTGGTGGTCCTGCTCACCACGGGCAGCAACGGGTACTGCCTGGGCGCAGTGGACTGACGGGCGGCGCCTACTCTGGTAGGCGTCGGTCAGCACGTCAGGAGGGTACGAAGTGCAGATCACCAGCGTCGGACACGCCGGTTTCCACATCCAGACCGAAGCGGGGTCCATCCTGTGCGATCCGTGGGTCACGCCCGCGTACTTCGCCTCGTGGGTGCCCTTCCCGGACAACACCGGTCTCGACTGGGACGCTCTCGGCAACGTCGACTACCTGTACGTCTCGCATCTGCACAAGGATCACTTCGATCCCGACACGCTGAGCAAGCACGTCAACAAGGACGCGACCGTCCTGCTGCCCGACTATCCGGTACCGGACCTGCGTCGCGAGCTCGAGAAGCTCGGTTTCTCGAAATTCTTCGAGACCACCGACTCCGTCAAGCACCGGCTGCGGCACGGCACTATCGAGGTCGCTCCGCAAGCTCCGCTCTCGCCGGGCGATCTCGACATCATGATCATCGCGCTGCGTGCGCCGGCCGACGGACCGATCGGCGACTCGGGCCTGATCGTCTCCGACGGTGAGTCGACCGTGTTCAACATGAACGACGCGCGGCCGATCGACATGGACGTCATGCACGAGGCGTTCGGGAAGATCGACATCCACCTGCTGCAGTACTCGGGCGCCATCTGGTACCCGATGGTCTACGACATCCCGAAGAAGACCAAGGCCAACTTCGGCAAGCAGAAGCGCCAGCGCGGCATGGACCGTTGCCGCAGCTACATCGACCAAGTCGACGCGACGTGGATCGTGCCGTCGGCCGGTCCGCCGGTCTTCCTCGACGACGACCTGCGCGACCTCAACGACGACCACGGCGACGAGGGCAACATCTTCCCCGACCAGCAGGTCTTCCTCGAGCAACTGCGCATCCACGGCCGCGAGGGCGGTCTGCTCATGATCCCGGGTTCGGTGGTGGATCTGAAGGGCAGCGAGCCCATGACGCTCACGCACCCGATCCCCGACGAGCAGGTCGAGGCGATCTTCACGAACAAGGCCGCCTACATCGAGGACATGGCGCAGCGCTTCGCTCCGGTGATCGCGGCGCAGAAGGCGGCCTGGGCTCCCGCCGAGGGCGAGCCGCTGCTGCCCGCACTCAAGGCGAAGTTCGAGCCGATCATGGCGCAGTCCGATCTCATCTGCGACGGCATCGGTTACCCGGTGGGTCTGGTGATGGGCGACGAGACCGTGGTGCTCGACTTCCCCAAGCGCGTCGTGCGCGAACCCATCGAGGGAGAAGGCAAGTACCGCTACGGTTTCCGTATCGCTCCCGAGCTCGTGCGCACGGTTCTGCGCGACGACGAGCCCGACTGGGTCAACACGATCTTCCTGTCCACCCGGTTCACGGCCTGGCGCATCGGCGGATACAACGAGTTCCTCTACACCTTCTTCAAGTGCCTGACCGACGAGCGCATCGCGTACGCCGACGGCTGGTTCGCCGAGGCGCACGACGACTCGGCGTCGATCGAGTTGGGCGGCTACGAGATCCAGCGTCGCTGCCCGCACCTGAAGGCCGACCTGTCGAAGTTCGGTGTCGTCGACGGCACCACGCTGACCTGCAACCTGCACGGCTGGCAGTGGGATCTCGAATCGGGCCGCTGCAAGACCTCGAAGGGTCACGAACTGCGCAGCACCAAGCTGTGATCCGCATCCGGTAGTCACCGCTCCCGTTCGGTCCCGGCGGGTCGCGCCGCGGGCAACAGCCTCGGCGCGACCACGCCCAACCCGACCAGCGGGAGCACCGTCACCGCGACCAGCGCCGCCATCGGCAACCACAGCGAGCCGATCGCGTAGGCGGCGAAGACCGCCACCGACAGCACCTCGCTCGTCAGGCCGACGACGGACGAGACGGTCGCGCGGGCACGACCGGACATCGTGTCCTGCAGGCGCGCCTCGGCGACGATCGCCGTGTTGTGCAGCGCGCCGTAGCCCACACCGATCGCCGTGAATCCGGCGATCCCCCCGGCGAGTGCACCACCGGCGATCAGTGCCGATCCGACGATCACGACGGCACCCATGGTGCGGCCGCTCATCGTCGCAGTCCGTCCGGCGGTCGCGGCACCGACCACCTGTCCGACGGCCGTCAGCGCGACCAGCACCGGCACGAATCCGGTCTCCGCTCCCGATTCGCGTGCGAGGAGAGCGAAGTACTCGTCGAAGGCGAGGCAGGCGAGCAGGGCGGCCGCGAGGACGACCGATCGTCGCACCACCCGGTCGGTGCGGATCTCGGACGTTCCCGCGCGCAGCGACGACATGTAGCGGACGAGGACGGTGTCGCCTCTGCCGGCGATCTCATCGGCCTCCTCCACCTTCGGTGCGGCGGGAAGCGTTCCCACGAGCGCGATGTCGACGACGGTGATCGCGACCGACACCCAGCCCACGAGCGCGTAGCCGCCGAGTTCGAACAGCGGTGCCGCCGTGAGGATCGCGACGAAGACACACGTCATCTCACCCGCGTTGGCGTATCCCATGATCGCCGCGTACCGGTGTTCGCACCCGCGCGCGGCGAGTTCGTCGTACACGAGGGCCTCGAAGGTGCCGGATTTCATCGACTCGCTGATGCCCCATAGGACGAAACCGAGCGCGAATCCCCAGTAACCGGGCCACACCAGCCACATCGTGAACGCTGCCGTGAGCAGGGCTCCGCTGCCGAACAGCAGACCGCGACGGGAGACGGTGTCGGCCCACGCACCCGACGGCACCTCGGAGACGAAGGCGACCACCGACCACAGGACGAACAGCGAGGAGATGGAACGGGTGTCGAGACCGTGATCCTCGAACAGCAACGCGTACAGGCCGTAGAGCGGCACGAACTCACGGACGGACGCGTACGCGACCACCCGCGCGGACAGCGAGGTCACCGGATCGGATCAACATCGACGGCGCATGCAACGAGAATGGCACGCCCGGCTCCACATGTCACCCCTCCGGAGGTGGGATACGGTCGGTCATCGTGAGCACGGACGAGCAACAGCAGCGGCAGCGTACCTACACGTGGGAGGACCCGGCACCGACGTCGGCGGCCAACCGCGACATGCACGGACTCGACTTCCTGCGCGGGCTGATGGACGGGACGATCCCGCACCACCCCACCTCCCGCACGCTCGGCTTCACCGTCACCGATGCCGGCGAGGGCTTCGCCGAGGTCACCCTCGAGCCGCAGGAGTTCCACGCCAACGCGGTGGGCAGCATCCACGGCGGCGTGCTCGCTACCCTCTTCGACACCGCGATGGGCTTCTGCGTGTCGAGCACCCTCGAGGCCGGGGTCGGGTACACGACCCTCGACCTGCAGGTCCGCTACGTGCGTCCGGTGCAGACCGGCAAGGGCGTCATCCGTGTGCAGGGCTTCTGCGAGCACACCGGACGTCGCACGGCGACGGCGCGCGGCGAGGCCCGCGACTCCGAGGGCCGCCTGCTCGCGACGGGTTCGACCACCTGCCTGATCCTGCGCTGACCTCTACGGCAGTCGGCGCGGGGCAGCGAAGCGGCGGAGGGCAGGTGCCACCGGCCGTCCGCGCAGGAGACCCCGGACACTCCCGGCGTCGATCGCCTTCCGGTACACCACGAGCGCCGCTTCCACCGCGGCGACCGTGAGGTCGATGTCGTCGTCGGTGTGGGCCGCCGACACGACGAACGACTGGCCCAGGACCCCGCGGTCGAGCAGTTCGGCGAGGAACAGCGTCCGGTACTCCTGCGAGGGCGTCCCGTCGGGTCCTCGCGTCGAGAACACCAGGCAGGACGGTCTGCCCTCGACCCGGACGTATTCGTCGAGTCCCATCTCCGCTGAGAGCGCGTTCACCGCGCTGACCAGGCGCGTTCCGGCGGCCTCCATCCGTTCGATCGGCCGCTCGGTCCCGTACGCGCGTACCACTGCGCGGAAGGCCGCGAGCGACGCCGCTTCCGGTCCGTGGGTGGTCGAGAGCAGGAAGACCCGTTCGGCGTCGGTCCCGAGTCCGCCGAGTTCCATGTACTCGCGGCGACCGGCGAGCGCGGAGATGGGGAATCCGTTCCCCATCGCCTTGCCCCAGCACGACAGGTCGGGCCGCACGCCGTAGACCGACTGCGCCCCGTGCTCCGACCAGCGGAACCCGGTGATCATCTCGTCGAGCACCATGAGCGCACCGTGGCGATCGCACAGCCGGCGCACTCCCTCGAGGAATCCGGGTGCGGGTTCTGTTGTGGCAGTGGCCGCTTCGAGGACGACGCACGCCACGGGGTGCGACGTGAGGGCAGCGTCGAGCGATGCGAGGTCGTTGTAGCGGAAGCGCAGCGTGAGTGATCGCGAACTCTCCGGGATGCCCGCGCTCATCGGCGTGGTGCCGATGAACCAGTCGTCGACGGAGAAGAAGGGGTGGTCGCAGACGGCGATGTGATCGCGCCCCGTGACGGCGCGTGCGAGACGGACCGCCGCGGTGGTGGCGTCGGATCCATTCTTGGCGAACTTGACCATGTCGGCGCCGGGCACGAGCGACAGGAAGTCCTCGGCCGCCTCGACTTCGAGGAGGGTGGGACGGCTGAAATTCGTCCCTCTGCGCACGGCTTCGGTGACGGCGTCGACGACCGGGCGGTAGCCGTGTCCCAGCGTCACCGACCGCAGTCCCATCCCGTATTCGACGTAGCGGTTCCCGTCGACGTCCCACACGTGTGCGCCGTTTCCGTGGGTGAGGACCGGCGTCATGTGTTCGGGATACTGGTCCGGACCACGGGCGTAGGTGTGGGCACCTCCGGGCACGAGTTCGTGGAGGCGCCGCTGGAGGTGGGCGGACCTGTCGAATTTCTCTGATAGGTCGACGGATTCGGTCATCGTCATTCTCCCGCGGGGGTTGCGTGATCGAGTCTGTGTGTTTCGCTGTCTGCGCTGCCGTCCGCGACCTTGGCCCACAGGTCGAGATCGCGCAGCCGTTCGTCGCGTGTGGTGATGCCTCGCATCCGTCCTTCGAGGGTGAGCCCGAGCGCCTTCGCGAAACCGGCTGCCACCGCGTTGCAGGAATCGACCCCGGTCTGCACCCGCTCGATGTTCAGCACCCCGAATGCCCGGTCGAGCAGCCATCCCGCTGCCTGCAGGAGCGCCCGGTGACTGTCGTCGCCGGTCGCGTCCACACGCAGTGTGGCGTCGTGCCGGACGAGATCGATCGGTTCGAAACCGACTGTGCCGAGGTGCCGGCCGTCCTTCTCCACGCGGTATCCGAAGGCGTGCCCCGACCAGCCCGCCAGCGGTGAACTCGGTTGCCACATCCCGTCCAGGACGGCGTCCTCCTCCCCGCAGTGTCGTCGCAACAGAGGAGGAGACAGGGCGTGGACCGGTCGCAGGATCAGCCCACCGACGTGGGCGGGTGCCGCTTGCAGCGCTGCGCGTCCGGGAGCCAGCCGTTTCGCGGTACCGAGCACGTACCGACAGCCGATCGCGAGACTTCTCGGCGAGATGCGCCGGTCGACCGAGCACACCGGTAGGACGAGGGGAACCGAGGGATCGGACCACTGCGCGGTCAGTCCCTCGCCGGGCACCCGATCGGCCGTCATAGCGAACAGGATGTGGTTCTTGCGACGACCTCCTGCCGCGAAGGACTTCTTCATCGTCGCCTCCCGGACGAACCCGAGCCGGTCCGCGCCGCGGGCGGCCGGGAGGTTGTCGACACAGATCGGCGCGGTCAGCCGGTACAGTCCCAGGGCGGTGAACGCGTGGTCCATCAGGATCGATATCGCCAGGTGCCCGATGACCCGACCACCCACCGCCGAATCCATCCAGATACCCAGCTCCGCGGAGCGGCTCACGTGATCGATGCCGAACAGGTTGACCTGTCCGGCGAAACGCCCGTCGACTTCGATCACGAAGCCGCGCGACCGGCGGCAGGATCGCAGGTGCAGGCACTCCTGCACCCATTCGTCCTGGGTGTGCCGCGCCTCCCAGGACAGCGGACTGGTCGCCCAGAACGGTTCGATGATGGCCCGGTCGCGCAGCCGGATCCGGCGCCACTCCCGATGGTCCGAGAACCGCGGGGGCCGGAGCCGGACCACCTCCCCGGACCGCGCGACCGCGGCGAGTTCGGCGGAGCCGTGTTTCTCGGGATGGGTTCTAGGAATCGACACGGGTATCTCTCCTCGTCCTGACGGCGGTTGCGACAAGTCGGCGGACCGTGCCGACCAGGTCGGTCGTGGCAGATCTCGCGAACACGCCGAGCGCCAGAAGATAGGCGGCTGCGAAGACGAGTGCGTCGAGTGCCAACAAGGCGACGGCGGCGAGGGTGGGGTGCGTATCGCTGTGTGCGAGATGGTGTTCGAACAACCAGAGCACGACCGTCGCGACTGCCGCAGCGGGCAGCGGGGGAAGGATCGCGCCGGCGAGCTGCGAGAGCGACACCGGGATGCATCTCCTGGCGAGGGCCATGACGACGATCCCCACGACGATGGCCGTGATCGACACGGACAGTGCTGCTCCGACGAGGCCGAAGAATCCGACGAACACGAGCAGGAGCGCCAGACCCACACCGACCTCGGTGAGCGTGTACCAGTTCAGCAGACCCGTCCGGCCGCATCCCTTGATGATCTCCTCGCTCACGCAGATGAACGCCTTGCCGAGGCTGAGACCGGCCAGGGCGACGACCACCGGTCCGGCTCCGCGCCACGGCTCTCCCAGCACGACGACGACGGCGGGTGTGCCGGCAGCGATCATCAGTCCGGAACACGCGGCGGCTCCGATGGTCGCCCACTGCAGGGCGCGCAGATAGGCCGAGACGAGCCTGTCGGGGTCCTTGGCGATCCGTGAGAAGGCAGGAAACAGTGCGACCGACCCGATCTCGATGATCGCCATCGCCGGGATCCGGGCGATCCGCTGGCCGTACCGGAAGAAGCCGAGGTCGGAGGCGCTGAGCCCTCGGCCGACCACCACCGCCTCCGTCGCCGCCTGCACCCGCGAGCCGATCATTCCGAGCACGAGGGGTGCTCCGTAGCGGGCGAGTTCGCGCCAGAGGGCGAACGAGGCGCGGCCGCGACCCGGCCGCCAGCTGGTGATCGTCCAGACGGATACCACCAGGGTGATGTACGAGACGTAGGTGCCGGCGACCATGCTCCACACGCCCCAGCCGAGGGCGGCCGTCGACACCGCGACCGTCGCGTAGCTGACGGCGACGGCGGGACCGACGATCAGCCGCCTCTTGACGCTGAATTCGCGTTGCAGCATGGCTTCCGGCACGTTGGCGACCGAGTAGACCAGCAGTACTCCGGAGGTCGCGGCGGCGACCAGCCCGGCGGTGGTGCTGTCGAAGATCGCCCCGATCACGGGTGCGGCCGCGAGCGCGCCGATGCTCATGACGATCCCGGCCAGCAGGGTCACGCGGAAGACGGTCTCGGCCGCGTCGGCGACGTCGGTGTCGCGCTGGATGAGCCCCGACCGCAGTCCACCTTCGACGAATGTGCCGAAGAAGGTCGTGAGAACCGTTCCCGCGACGAAGATCCCGATCTCGGCCGGAGTGAGCAGGCGTGCGAGGGCGACGGTCTGGGCGAGCGAGACCAGTTCGCAGAAGAGCAACGCGACAGTCGACGCGCCGGCCACCCGTCCGATCGAGGACATCAGCGACCGACCGGACGAGCCGGTCTCCACCGTCCGGCTCGCAGGGTCCGTCTCTTCGGGGGTCGTGCTGCTCACTCCGGCGACATCCTTCCGACCTGTACTGCTCGGTGATCCCAGTGGTCTCAGTGGTTCTCGACCCGCGCCCGTTCGGCGAGCGCGAGCACGTGTTCGAAAGCCACGTGTCCCAGGCGGATCTGCTCCCGGGCACGGGCACGCAGACGACCGCGGACCTCGTCCGCCTGCTGCCAGGAGGTGCGCGTCGCATCCGCGAGTTTGCTTCCGAGCGCGGGATCGTCGAGGTGCAGCAGGGTGACGCCACCACCGAACATGTCCTCGAGGCCGCGGAACTTGTCGTCGTAGTAGCGAGTCGATGACAGGGCGACCACAGGGATTCCCCGCGAGAGCGCGAACACCGCGAGGTGGTAGGCACCGGTCACGAGGACGCGGCACCTCGACACCTGTTCGACGAGCTGTCCGGGCGAGGTGTACCGGGGCGGCGGTTCGGCCACCGAGTCCGCTCCGCGCACGATGGGCAGCGTCGAACGGCGGTCCTGGGAACGGTATTCCGCGATGATCAGCGGCACCAGCGTCGAGGAGTACTCGGTGGCCACGGCCTGCACGACCCTGCGGACGGTGTCGCGGGCGATCTCCGAGACGGGGGCGTAGGCGGCGAGACGCAGGCACACGCCGAGGTCGGTTCCGGGGCCGGTGTCGCATTCGGTGTAGGCGAGTTCGATCGCGTCGTCGCCGGTGACGAGGATTCGATCGTCCGGCACACCGGCCCGTTCGAGGATGGCCGGGCCGCGAAGGTTCTCCCGCAGGGAGACGAAGTCGACGCGCGGCATCACCTCGGCCGCGCGTTTCTGCAGGAGGGGGTCGTCGAGCGGTCCGAGGCCCTGGCCGACCATGGCGACGGGAACACCGTGGTCGCGGGCGTGCTCGATGAGGGTGAAGACACGGTGGGCCTGGGCGGCATCGGAATCGGTGATGTAGCCGCCTCCGAGCACGAGCAGGAGGGAGGCCTTCTCGACGGCGGCCGCGCTGCCCGGGTGCACCGGCCGGCGAGCGGCCGCCTCACTCGCGGAGACGGGCGCTTCCACCGCCTGTTCGGACGGGAGACGCGCGCGGACGAGCCGCTCGAGCCGCCGGCGCAGTCCGCGTGCCTTCTGCGGGAACCACACCCGGAAGCGGACCATGCCGAGGGCGATCGGGCCGACGATGTGCGGTCCCAGTGCGGCGAAGAAGTCCTCGGCGACCGTCGGCTCGGCCCATGGGTCGGTCGAGAGGACGGTGATCCCCTTCGCCGTCGGGTGGTAGGCGCGGAGCAGGAGCGGGACGTCGGTGAGCACGCCGATCTGCGCGTCGGGCCATCTGCGACGCAGGCGCGTGATCGTGACCTCGAGCATCGCCAGGTCGCCGTTGTTGCGAAGCCAGTACTCGCTGCTCTCGATAAGAATGCGGACCGGTCGCGTTGCCGGTTCGTCCGAGTGCAGTCCGAAATGATTGTCGATCATCCGATGATCCGATCCTCGATGAGGGAGGGTCCGGGAGTCCCCGGCGGTGCGGTGTAGCGAAGCATACCCAGAATCAGGCTCATGGGTACTGTTCGAATCCATAGTCCATCAAAATTGGGATTTAACAAACTGAAACTCTGCTCTATCGTGTAAAAAGAGACTCAGAGATTGTTTTAAGCGTCGTCTCCCGAGGACCTGGGGTACCCCATGACACACACGAGCACCACTACCGACGCCGATACGCTCGGCACGGCGACGACCGTCGGGATCCAACTTCAGCGCATCCGCCACTTCTGGCCCCTCGTCCTTCTCATCACGCTCGGGGCCGTGATCGCGTCGGCCGTGAGCACCTACACCGCCGAGCCGAGTTACACCGGCCGGACGGTGTTGATCGTCTCCTCGCCGGGACGTGTCCCCGAGGAGGACGCCGTCATGGTGCGGGGCTACATCGACCTGTTCAACGATCCCGCCTACCAAGCGCGACTTCGGGATTCGACCGATCTCCCGCCGGGCACGACCTTCGAGGCACGCACCGCCGCCGCGAGCTCGATGATCTTCGTCGAGGCGACGGCCGGTACCGATGTGGGAGCCAAGGACGCCGCCCTTGCCCTGGCCACGAACTTCCGGTGGGACGTCGACGCGGTGCGGCGGGCCGAGAAGGATGCTTCTCTCGATGCACTCCGCAGCCAGCTGGACGAGCGGCGCAGACTGCTCACCGAGGGCGCGGACCCCGCCTACACCACCCAGCGGATCATCGAACTCGAGACGCTGATCCAGCAGTTGCAGGGCGATTCGACCAACCAGCTCCAGATCCTGCAGCCCGACGCCGGCATCGCGATGTCGGAACCGAGCATGTCCCGCAACGTGCTGGTCGGACTCCTCGGCGGCCTCGTCCTCGGCTCCGTCGCCGCAGTTCTCGCCGCCCTGTTCTCCCCCACCCTCGGCACCTCCCACGACGTGCACACGAGGACGGGAGTGAATCCGCTCGTCGAGATCCCCCGCGGGGGAAGCCGGCGCAAGGACCGCGCGCGACATCTCGGTTTCGTCCGCCTCGCGACCCGCGCCGGACACCGCCAGGTACCGCGGCCGGGGACCCTGGCCGTCGTCTCGCCGACCCGCACACCGGCGACCGGCCAGGTTGCACGGGCGATCGCCGAGTTCTGGGCCGGTGAGGGCGAGCGCGTCGTCCTGCTCCACGCCGACATGCACACCGCCACGGTGCAGGAACGCACCGCCGCCGACAACGCCGTCACGGTACGCACGGCACTCGTCCGGGATCTGCTCGACGACCCGGACGCCCCGCTCGACCGCGAACGGTTCACCCACCTCTTGCGACGGCTTCGGGCCGATGCCGACCTCGTGATCGTCGAGGTCCCGCCGCTCACCGAGGATCCCTTCGCCCACTCCGCGTGCGTCGTGAGCGACCGGACCGTGCTCGTCCTGGATCGGCGCTCGGGCCGGGTAGGTCCCACCCGCGAGGCCGTCGAACTGCTCGCCGACGCCGAACTGCTCGGCGCGGTCCTCGTCGACCCCCGCACCGGAAGCTCGCTCGTCCGCCGTCTCTTCCGCCGCAACAAGCGGGGCGAGTCCCTCGCCACGGTGCGCTACGAACGGATCGACAACCTCGGCCCCGACACGACGACGATCTCGTCCAACGGCCACCATCCCGACCGGGACGCCGCGACACTGCTGTCCGGCAAGCCGGGTGCGACACCATGACCACCGCAGGAGCTGTCCGGCCGGGCATCCGATCGTCGGGAGCCCGGTTCGGACGCGCGGCGCTCACGGTCGCCACGGCCGCGGGCCTGCTCGTCGCCGCGGCCCTGGCCGCATTCGTCCTCCCGGGCGAACTGCTTGCGCTGATCCTGCCCGGGGCGGTGGGACTGGCCGTCATCGCCGCGGCGGTCTACCACCCGGCCACCGCGGTGCTCGTGCTGATCGTCGCAATGTTCTTCCGGCTCCCCACACCCGAGATCCCCATGCTGCCCGTCGATCTGTTCGTCTTCCTCTTCGCGGTCGCGCTGGGGTCGTTCGGGCTCTGGATCACCGTGCGCCCCGATCGCATCCGGCAGCTGGGCATGCTCGAGATCTTCATGGGCCTGTTCGTCCTGTGGAACTTCTGGTCGATGTTCGCCTCGCACCGCTTCCCCGCGGTGGTTCCCCTGACGAGTCAACCCACCTCGGTGTCCCGCTTCATCATCATCGGCACGGTCATCCCGTTCGCCGTCTTCGTCATGGGCCGCCTGAGTTTCGATCGGGAGCGTGCGGTGCGAGGCATGCTCTGGACCGTCACCGCCATCGCGGCGTTCTCGGCGATGATGAGCATCTTCCAGCTCAAAGGTCCGACCGCTCTGGTATGGCCGCGCTACATGCTCGAGAATGAGCACTGGCCGGGCCGCGCGGTGGGTGTCACCAATCAGCCCGTCGGCAACGGGACGATCCTCATCTTCGGATTCATCGTCACGGTCGTCCTGGCTTCTCAGAAATCCGAACCCGTCTGGCTCCGGCGCCTCGCCGCCGTGATCGCCGCGGCCTGCGCCTACGGCGTCTTCCTCACCTACACACGCGCGGTGTGGCTGGCGTTCGGGATCGTCGTCCTCGTCGGACTGCTGTGCGCCCGAGACTTCCGCCGCGCTTTCGCCCTGACGGCCACGGCGATGGTGGTCGCCGTCGCGATGAACTGGTCCACCTTCACCAGCGCCGACCGGAAGGCCGGCGGGGTGGGTTCGACGAGCGAGATCCACGACCGGCTCAATGCGATGGCGACGGCCTTCTGGGCGATCCGCGAGGAACCGCTCACCGGATGGGGTGTCGCGCGTTTCGTGTCCGTCAACACCTTCTTCCACCGGGCGTGGGGACCGAGCATCCCGTGGGAGGGCGGATTCGGTATCGACGCCCACTTCACGGAACTGGGGATCTTCGCCGAACTCGGCATCGTCGGTGGTCTGTTGTGGATCACGGTGCTCGTGCTGCTCGTCGTCCAACTCGTCCGCGCATACCGCAGGTTGCCACCGGGCCGGCTCACCGGGCAACCGCTCGCGATCGCGGCCGTCCTCGCCGTGCTGTGCCTGCTCGTCACCGGGTTCACCGCCGAACTCCGCAATTTCGATGTCACCAATGCGATGGCACTGCTCATCGCCGGTGTGGCGATCGGATGGTCCGACCGGTTCGTCCCGCGGAAGTGGGATCCCGAGAGATCCCCGGAGGAGGTCTCGTCATGAATGCCCCACGGGTGCTGTGGGTCTCCACCAGCACATCGACCCGAGGCGGTGTCGCCTCGTTCGTTCGCACGATGCAGGGCACCGATCTGTGGAGCGACTGGCATATCGAACACATCGGCACCCATCGCAACGGTTCGATCCCCCTCCGGATCGTCGCCTTCGCCGTCGGGCTGGTCTCGTTCACCTACACGGTGATCCGGAGGCGACCCGACGTCGTACACCTCCACACCGCCTCGTACGGGAGCTTCGTCCGGAAGGCCACGCTGGCGTGGATCGCACGCGCTGCCCGCATCCCGGTGATCCTCCACGTCCACGGTGCCGAGTTCCACCGCTTCTACTCCCTGTGCCCCAAGCCCGCCCGGGCCGTCATCCGCGCGACCCTCACCGAGGCCGACGCGGTGATCGCACTCGGGGAGAGGTGGGCGTGCCGCCTGCAGGAGATCGCACCTCGCGCCCGGATCATCGTCGTGCCCAATGCCGTCCGGCCCCGGACGCCCGTTTCCCAACTGCCGGGCGGGCGACCGGTGAACGTGCTCTTCCTCGGCGAGGTCGGTGAACGCAAGGGCACCTTCGTCCTGCTCGAGGCATGGGCGCGACTCGCGCACGAAGGAGTCGTCTCCGGCGCGCACCTGACGATTGCGGGTGACGGCGCCGTGGACGCGGCCGCACAGCAGGTCGCCGAACTCGGAATCGACGACACCGTCACCATCGCGGGATGGGCGGCGCCGGAAAAGGTTTCCGCACTGCTCCGGGACAGCCGCATCCTCGTGCTCCCGTCCCGGAACGAAGGTCAGCCGATGGCGATCCTCGAAGCCATGGCGGCAGGATTGTGTGTGGTGGCCAGTCCGGTCGGCGGGATACCCGATCTCGTCGACGCCGATTCGGGAATTCTCGTCCCACCCGACGATCCCGACGCCCTCGCCGCCGCCCTCCGGAAGGTCGTCACCGACGACGCGGAGCGGGCCCGTCTCGGTGCCGGCGCCTGGCGCCGGGTGTGCACGGAATTCGACGTCGACGTCGTGTCACGGCGTTTCGACGCCCTCTACAGAGAGGTCGGCAGATGTCCCGTCCGCTGCGACTGATGTACGTCGTGCCGGATCTCGGTGTGGGCGGCGCCGAACGGCACGTCACCACCCTGCTCCCCCGACTCGACCCCCAGCGCTTCACCTCGTGTGCCGTCTGCATCGGAGAACCCGGCGCGCTGTTCTCCGACCTGGTGGACTCGTCGATTCCCGCAACGGCGCTGCGCAGGACAAAACGACAGATGGTGCGTTCCCTCGTCGATCTGGTGCGGGAGATGCGCCGGTTCCGTCCCGACATCGTGATCACGCGGGGATACAACGCCGAGACGCTGGGACGGGCTGCGGCCTTCCTCGCCCGGGTTCCGCACGTCGTGGTGTGGGTTCACCACTGCGGTGATCCCGAACCTCGCGGCCCGCTCCGGCGACTGATCGACCGGTGCCTCGATCCGATCACCGATTCCTATTTCGGTGTGGCCGAAGCCCAGCGCGCATTCATGACCGACGATCTCGGCTACCCACCCGAGAAGATCACCGTCGTGCACAACGGGGTCGATCCGTCACTGTACGACACCACCGACGATCGCAGCGTGCTGCCCGAACTCGGCGTGCCCGCGGATGCTCCCACCGTCGGGATCGTGGCGGCACTGCGTCCGGAAAAGGACCACGCCTGTTTCCTCCGCGCCGCACGGCGGGTCGCCGACGTGCGGCCCGACACCCGTTTCCTTGTCATCGGCGACGGGCCGTGCCGCGAGGACCTCGAAGTGATCGCCGACGCCGCCGGTCTGCGCGCGAACGTCGTCTTCACCGGTGCACGCGGCGACATTCCCCGCATCCTCCGCGCCCTGGATCTCGTCGTCCTGTCGTCGTACAGCATCGAGTGCTTCCCCATGGCTCTGCTCGAAGCCATGGCATCCGGCCGTCCCGCGGTGTGCACGGCCGTCGGCGGTGTCCCCGAGATGCTGGTCGACGGGGTCACCGGCCGACTCGTCCCTGCCCGCGACGAACGAGCACTCGCCGACGGGATGCTCGAACTGTTCGACGATCCCGAACTCGCCCGCAAGATGGGGCGGGCCGCGCGGGAACGCGTGGAATCGGAGTTCACACTCCACCGAAGTGTCGAGGGCGCCCAGACCGCCCTCGTGGAAGCCGCACGGTCCGCCGGAATCGTGCGACCCGCACGGTCCGGAATCGTGCGACCCGCACGGTCCAGAATCGTGCGACCCGCACGGCCGACGGAGCGAGCCGATCGGACGGATCCCGTCCGCCTCACGCTCGTGCTGGACCAGACGTTCGTCGGGGGCGTCGAGGTCCTCATGCTCGAGGTGTTCCGGCACCTCGATCCGTCGGTCGTGCGCCCCCGTCTGGTGTGCCTGCGCGAAGCCGGCCCGCTCGCCGAGGAATATCGGCGCGCGGGATTCGAGGTGGAGGTCGTCCCCCGATCCGGCCGCTACGATCCGCGCCGGTTGACACGGCTCGTGCGGATGCTGCGTACCGACCGCACCGACGCCGTGCTCGTGACACACCACCACCATGCCGCCCTGGCACTCGGTAGACTGGCGGCGCGACTGGCCGGGACACCCACGAATCTCGTTGCCGCACATGACATGGATCTGACGAGCATCGGCAAGCGGTGTCTTCCCCGGTGGGTGGTGTCCACCCTCTTCCTCTCCGATGCCCTCGTGCTGCTGGGACCGCGCCAGGGCGACTATCTGCGCCGCGAGGAGGGGGTCGCCCGCCGGCCGTGGTCCCGCACGCGAGAAGTGGTCATCACCAACGGGATCGACATCGGTGAGCCACCCACCGAGGAGGACCGCGACCGAGCCCGCGCAACGCTCGGGCTGTCCCCCGACGCGTTCGCCGTCGGTATCGTCGCGCGGTTGAGCCGTCAGAAGGCACACCAGGTGCTGTTCGAAGCGGTGCGGCTCGCCGCACACGCCCGTCCCGAGCTGCAACTGCTGGTCATCGGTGGGGGCGAGAGGGAATCCGAACTGCGTTCGCTCGCCGATGATCTCGGTATCTCCGGCCGGACCGTGTTCACAGGTGTGCGCCGCGACGTCCGGGCACTGCTGCCGGGACTGGACGTGTCTGCGCTGTCGTCCGTCCACGAAGGTGCACCCATCACCGTCATCGAAGCCATGGCCGCCGGGCTTCCGGTCGTGGCCACCGAATGCGGTTGCCTGCCCGACATGGTCACCGACGGGACCGACGGCTTCCTCGTCCCGGTCGGAGACGCCGCAGCACTCGCGGAACGACTGTGCGTGCTGGCCGCCGACCGGTCACTCGCCCGCCGCCTCGGCGCGAACGGCCGCGAACGCGCGGAACGCGAGTACCGGATCACCCGGACCGCACGGTCGTTCGAGGCCCTGCTCGACGAACTGACGGCCCGGTCGAGCTGACGGGCAGATCGACCGGTCAGTCCGTCCGCAGGAGGATGAGGCCGTCCAGCGGTTCGAGCACCACCTCGTCGGTGACGCTGCCGTCGTTGACGCTCGGGTCCTGCGTCCCCTGCAGGTGACGGTAGGGGCGCTCGAGGTACACGTGTTCGGCATTGTCCCCGCTGTTCACGAGGACGATCCCGTTCTCGAAGTCCCGGCGGAGCACGGTCCGTCCCGCGTCGCCCTGCAGGCCGACCTCGGAGACGGGCAGGCCCAGATAACCAGGGCCGAGTCCCGCCCCGTCCATCTCGTCGTAGTAGGCGGTACTGCCGTAGTGCAGGAGCATCGGCGCCCAGTAACCGTCTCCCAGGAGCGTGGCCGTGAGAAAGAAGCGCGCTCGTCGATAGGTGTCGGCCACACTCCGGCCCGTCCCCAGGCGGTCGATCGTCATCCACACTCCCGGCGATCGGTGTCCTCCGCCGGCACTCGTCTCGAGATAGCGGTCGAGGTCCATGCCCGGGTCGCGCTCGACCATCGGATCCGCGAAGCTCTCCCAGGCCCGCCCGTCGAGCAGGCCGTCGACCGGGCTGCGATCGCCGTTCGCGACGATGATCGCGTCGGGCATGCGCTCGCGCATGATCCGCTCCGCCACGGTGAGTCCCCGCGCCCACGGACCGTCGGTGCCGTAGATCTGTGAATCCGGTTCGTCCACACCGTCGCCGTCGATGTCCCACGCATCCGCGTCGGCCGAGTAGATCCGATCCCCCCAGACGTCGAGAAGGACACCGTCCCAGATCCCGGTCGACCAGACCTGATCGGCGACCCACTCCGCGGCGTACTCCGCATAGATCCTGCCGTCGACCCGCGGCGCCACGTCGGTGAGGTTGGCCATCGTCGTCCGGGGCCATTCGCTGACCGGCTCCCCCGATGCCGTGGTGGCGAGCCATTCCTCCGGGAAGGCGCTGCTGTTCGGGTCGTCGAACTGCCACAGGGCGTACCGATCGGCCCAGTATCCCGGCGACCCCAGCGCTCCCGGAAGGTCGACGAGGTTCATGTACGCGAGCAGACGGACACGCGGATTCCGCGACCGGAGCCCGTCGAAGTACGACTCCGGAACACGATGCGCCCATTCGTGATCGAGAACCACGAGATCGTATCGGGCGAGCTCGTCCATCGGAGGGAGGCGATCCTGGTCGAGATAGTAGGTGGCGGTTCTCGGGAAGGTCGGTTCACCGGTCGCGGGCATACCCGGCAGGGACATCGCTGTCGACGCCGCATCCGCGGTGGTCTCGCGCGCGGTGGGCGCCGCGCAGGACAGCGACGACGTCGTCACCAGCACGACGAGCAGGATGCGGGACACCGTACGGCCCTTCGATCCTCCGGATCGGTAGTGGTGCCGGGATCCTCCCGACCCGCGGCGCCCCGTTCTCCTGTACACAGGATGACGCCTCACTCTCCCGGACCCAGGCGATAACCGGCGAAGGCCTCGGCCACGGCCGCCGGAACGGCACGGTCTCCCCCGCCCTCCACCACGGCCGTCTTGAGTTTTCCGGAGGCGGTGCGCGGCACGGCATCCAGGGTCACCACGCGGAGTTCCTGCCCCGGGCCGAACAACCGCTCGACATTGCGTCTGTACTGTTGCTCGACACGCTCGGCGTCGAAGCCCACGCCCGGAACCATCCGGATCTCGAACCGCCCGGGTGCGAGTTGCGCGATCTGCGCTTCGCGGACACCGGTGACGTCGTCGATCACGGTGGACGGCAACGGAAGCGGCCTGCCGTCCGCCGTGGTGAACGCGTCCTCGACCCGACCGTCGAGCGCTCCGAGGGTGGGGAACGCCCGGCCGCACGCGCACCCGTCTGCCGGTGCCGGTCCGACCAGATCACCCGTCCGGTAACGAAAGATCGGGAAACCCCAGTTGTGCAAGGGTGTTCCGATGATCTCCCATCTGTCCGCGACACCGGGGACGGGTTCGAGTTCGACGATGCCGTAGTCGGGGAAGATGTGCATCGTGCCCGCCTCGCACGTGCCCGCCATCGCGACGCGCTCCGTCTGACCGTAGTGATCGACGATCGGGCCTCGAAAGACCTCGCGGATCAGGGCGCGCTGGGCGGACCGCATCGTCTCGGAGGATGTGAGGACGGCGCGGACCGGGAGCCGCTCCCCCTGCTCGTACAGCAGTTCCGCGAGCAGACAGATGCTCGACGGCCAGCCGTCGATCGCGTCGGGACCGAACCTGCGGATGTCCCACACGATCGTGGGCAGATCGTCGGGGGTGAGCCGGTAACTCGACACCAGCAGCTGTCGTGCGCCGGGGACGATCTCGGTCGGGTTTCCGGGGCGGTCGGCCGCGAAGTCGCTGCCGCCCAGCGTCACCCGGCGAGGGGCACGCGGCAGGCCGAACCAACTCCACTGCCGCTCGAGCACCCGCATCTCGTAGACCGACGAGCCCGGGGTCCGGTAGACGGTGACGGCCCGGCCCGACGTCCCGCTCGAATGGGCCTCCCACATCGCGCGCGCGGGATAGGCCCGGAACGTCTCGGGACGGTCCATCAGGTCGTTGCGGCGGAGGACGGGCAGGCGCCGCAGGTCGTCGAGGGTGCGGATCTCACGCGGGTCCACCTTCTCGCGGCGGAGCCACTGCCGGTAGAGCGGCGAGGCGACGGCCGCCCATCGCGTCATCGCACGGAGCCGACCTTCCTGGAAGGCGCGGATCTCGTCGGGGCCCGCCGCTGCGATCCTGCCGAGTTCACGGGTCATCAGGGCGGCGAGTGGATGCATACGCCGCACGCGATGCTGGACGGCGACGAGTTTCTTCGGAGGTGCCATGGGCCCACCTTCGGTTCGGATGCGCTCGCGCTAAACATACCTGTAGTCTGATTAAGCGGCAATCTACAGACTTTGATTTTGCTACGGTGGGGATCCGCACCGTGCCGATCCCCTGTCGATCACCTCGTAACGGAGGTCCCGTGCAACCACCTCGTAACGGGGGTCCCGTGCAACGACTCACCTGGTACGCACATCGGCTCCGCGCGATGGAACCCGCCGAGATCGAATGGCGGGTCCGCCGCCTGGTCGGACAACGACTTCCGTCCCGATCGTTCACCGACGCGCAACTCGTCGGGCCCGACCTCGACTGGCGCGGCACCCTCGACCGTTTCCGTGCAACCGAAGGCCGTCCCGTCCTCCTCGGCCACGAACAGGCCGGCGGCCTCGCCGGAACCGAGATCGCCGCCGCCACGCTCGTCGCCGCGGATCGGGTTCTCGACCACCGCTTCGCCTACTTCGGCTATCCGGAGGCGGCACTCGGACCCGAGATCGACTGGAATCACGACCCCATCGGCGGGATCGACTGGCCGGCGCTGCCCGGTCACCGCATCGATCACCGCACTGCGGCCGGCGACCCGAAGTGGATCTGGGAACTGAACCGGCTGCAGCACCTTCCGTGGCTGGCGCAGGCCTGGCTCCTGACCGGCGACGATCGCTACGCCGCCGAGGCGTTCGACCAGCTGGACTCGTGGATCGCCGCCAATCCCCCCGGACGCGGCATCGCCTGGCGCGGAGCGTTCGAGGCGGGCATCCGCGCGATCTCGGTGGCCGTCGCGCTGCAGGGGCTGCGGCACAGTCCGCGTCTCACCGTCGCCCGCTTCCGCGCCGTCGTGTGCATGCTCGCGGAGAGCGCCCGCCGATGCTGGGCCGAACGCTCGTTGTACAGCTCGGCGAACAATCACCTCATCGGTGAACTCGCGGGCCTTGTCACCGTGGCGCTGCTGTTCCCCGATCTACGGCCCTCTCCGCGATGGGAGCGTGATGCCGTCACCGCGTTGTGCGCGGAGGCCGACCGGCAGATCCTGCCCGACGGCAGCGGTGCCGAACAGGCCGTGGGCTATCAGATGTTCACCGCCGAGCTACTGCTCCTCGTCGCCGAGATGCTCCGGCGACGTGACGGATACGCGCCCGTCCTGCTCACGAACGCGATCACGCGCAGTAGCCGGTATCTCGCGACGGTGGTCGGAGACCACGACCCGGCACCGCGCTACGGGGACGACGACGAAGGGTTCGCCCTGCGCCTCGACGCGTCGCCCGTGCGCACCATCCGCGATCATCTCGGTCTCGTGGGGGCCGTCCTCGGCACACCCGATGCGATACGGGCCGGCACTCGATCGCCGGCGGCCGGATGGCTGGACGCCCCTACGAAAGCCACCGAGGACGTGCCTCGTGGCGAACCCTTCGGCAGCTTCCACGCGCCCGACGGCGGCCTCGTGGTGCTGCGCTCCGGGCGACGCCGGATCACCATGGACGTCGGGCCCCTCGGGTACCTGTCGATCGCGGCGCACGGCCACGCCGACGCACTCGCGGTCACCCTGAGTGCCGACGGCCACGAACTCGTCGGACATCCGGGTGTGACGAGCTACTACGGCCATCCCGACTGGCGGTCCGCACATCGGGGCACGCGAGCCCACCCGACCGCCTCGGTGGACGGACTCGATCAATCCGTCATCGGCGGTGCCTTCCTCTGGCGGCAGCACGCACGGGTGCACACGCATTCCGTGGACACCGCAGCGGGCTTCGTGGACGCCGAGCACGACGGCTACCTCCGGCTCGACGAACCCGTCGTACACCGCAGGTGGCTCATCGCACCACCCGACCGTGTCACCGCGGTGGTGGTGGACCTGTTCACCGGTGCCGGCCACCACGAGTTCCGCACCGCCTGGCCGCTGCACCCCTCCCTCGACGTCCGACCCGCCGGGTGCGGCCATCTCGCCCTCCGGGAGGACGCACCCGCCCTGCAGCTCGCCTACGCCGCGTCCTCCGGAGAACCGATCCGCAGCGAGATCCGCGGCGACACCGACACGAATCTGGGCTGGTGGTCGCACCGGCTCGAATCCCGCGTCCCCGCATGGCTCGTCGGCAGTGTCGTGCACGCGCAGACCCCGGTCGCGCTGGTGACGACATTGACCCCGGGCGGCGCCGGAGAACCGGCGGTGTCGGGACTCGCCGTCGCCCTGTGCGACGACGCGATCACCGTCCGGTGGCACGACGAGGACGGCGCCCACCTCCACACCGTCCTGTCGAGCAGCGACCCGCCCGGACACGTGCGGCGCGAGGACGTCGCCGACCCCGTTTCCTGATCACCCGCCTGATCCCCGCAGTTTCTCCGAGGAGTTCGAGCATGGAACCGACCTTCAGCTTCCTCACCACCGCCTACCGCACCGAGGACTACGTCGCCGAGACGATCGAATCCGTCTTCGCGCAGAAACTGGACGACTGGGAACACGTGATCGTCGACAACGGCATGTCGGACGACATGGCCCGCGTGGTCGGGCGGTATCTGAACGACCCGCGAATTATCCTGGTGCGCCAGGAGAATCGCGGCTACGCGGGCGGGATCGCCGCGGCGGCGAAGGCGGCACGCGGACGATACCTGTGCGTCCTCGACAGCGACGACCACCTGATGCCGGGCTTCTGCACGCGGGTCGGTGCCGTGCTCGACGCCCGGCCGGAGATCGACGCCGTCGCGGTGGACGCCCACCTGTTCACCGATGCCGAGGGACTGCTGCCCACCGGGTACATGCGGTCGATCGGGGCCGGCGGGAACCGCCGGGGGCGCGGACGCCTCTCCCTGCTCGACGTCCTCGGCGGCGAGGTCCCCTACTACACGGCGGCGATCCGCCGCGAGGCGTGGTCCGCGGTGAACGCCTACGCGTCGGGCATCGAGGACGTCGACGAATCGGTGATCGTCTGGCTCCGCCTCGCCGACCGTTTCGAGGTGCAGATGCTGCCCGACCGGCTCGCCCGGTACCGCTTGCGCGGCGACTCGGATTCGCGGGACGAGGCCACCGTCTCGACCTTCGAACGGCAGCTGATCCGGTCGTTCCAGGCGGGCGCGGCGTTGGCGACGACCCCGGAGGAGCAGGAGGCCCTGGACGAGACGGTGCGTCGGCTCCGCTACGACCAGGCACTGCGTCGGGCCCGGTCCGCCTTCCTCCGCAACGATCTGCCCGCCGCCCGGATCGCGGCCCGTGACGCCTTCACCCACCGGCGTTCCCTGCGTGCCGCGGTTGCGCTCGCGTCCGTCACGGTGGCTCCCGGCCCGGTCCGGCTGTTGTACCCGGCGAAACAACGACTGACGAGCGCGGCCGGGCGGGTGGCCGTCCGTCTGAACGCGCCGGTCTGACGCACCTTCCCATCCCGTAGACACGAGGGAGACCTGCGATGCGTATCGACATCACCGACCTGGCCGGTGTTCTCGTTCTCCACCCCGAACCGTTCCGTGACGATCGAGGCCTGTTCACCCGCACCTTCGACGCGACCGAATTCGACGCCTACCTCCGGAGCCGTCCGGATTCGCCGGCCGTCCGGGCATGCGACTTCGTGCAGGACTCGCAGTCCCGCTCGGTCCGGGGCGTCGTACGTGGCATGCACGGTCGCTCCGGGGACGGGGAGGCGAAACTGGTGCGCTGTGCACATGGAGCGATCCACGACGTGCTGGTCGACATCCGTCCCGGATCGCCCACTTTCGGCCGCTCACAGGCATTCCTGCTCGACGACGTCGAGTTCGCCCACCTGTTCGTCCCGCCGGGATTCCTGCACGGTTTCCAGGCGCTGGCCGACGTCACCGACGTCTGTTACCGCATCGACCGCCCGCACGATCCGCGTGAGGATCTCGCGGTGGCACACGACGATGCGGATCTCGGCATCGTCTGGCCACTGCCGGTGACGACGATCAGCGCACGTGACGCCGCTGCCGGCAGCTGGAAGGACCTGTTGGCCGGGCTCACCTCCTCGGAGAACCCGGCCGACGTGTTGTGGTGAATGCTCAGGCGCCCTGCCCGCCGAACCGGACGACCGCCTTCTCCAGGACGAACGCCTCGGCGTGCGGGTACCGGCACTGCACCCCGCGGAGACGGGACAGGCCCAGGAACGACTCCTCGTCGAACCAGTCGTGATCGGTCTGCGACGGATAGTGCTTGAGCAGCACACGCGCCTTCTCCGCCGCGACATCCCTGGTGAGCGGGTGGTACACGGCGGTGGCCGGCGTGTCCGCCTCCCACTTGAGGATCTCGTAGCCCAGGACCAGGTGGTCGCGGAAGACCGTCGGCACCATCTCGGCGAGCAACCGATGGTCCTGATGCGCGTCGGCGCGCTGCGGAGCGAACACCACGTCGGGTTCGGTGTGGTAGCGGAAGGACTGGAGTGCAATCTTGATTCCCTCCCAGTACCCCGGGGCACGCCCGTCCGGGATGTCCAGTACGCGGACCATCACGTCCGCTCCGGGGCACATGGCCCGCAGCGCGTGGTTCTCCTCGATCTCGCGCGGGGTGTCGCCGCCGGAGAGGACGAAGGCACGCACCCGCAGGTTCGGGCACGCCGCCGACAGGGTCAGCAGTGTTCCGCCGACCCCCATGGCGATGTCGTCGCAGTGGGCGCCGAACAGCGCGACCTCGCGGACGTTGCGCGGCATCAGCTCGATCACGACTCCCACACCCCCTCGGTGCTGCGGCCGGGAGCGCAAACGACGGGAGACAGAAGCACTTTCATGATCAACACCTTGTCTTCGGCGACGGAGGCCAGGCTGACGGAAGACCCCGCAGAGGAATGTCGATGGGTCCGAGATTTCGATCGTGGTTCCCACTAAAACACATCCGGAGTCCGCCAACAAGGCTTAAACAAACTCTAGGACTTTTTCTGGCGCAGTAGCTATCCTTGCATCAGTTTATTTCCGCCATCCACAGACTTTCATCCACTCCACGGACACGGCATTCGTCCCGCGAAGGAGTCCCCATGAAGATTGCGGCAGGACTGCACAAAGATCACGCACCCCCGCGGAGCGGCAGCGACCCTGTACCGCCGCGGAGCGGCAGCGACCCTGTACCGCCGCAGAGCGGCACCGACCCTGTACCGTCCCGGACCGGCACCCGACCGGAGACGGCCGTACGCGTCATCCAGTTGACCGATCTCGCCGTACGCGGGCTCACCCGGATGTACGACGGGGACGGCTTCCCCCAGACCGCGCGTGGCGCGAGGACATCGTTCGGTACCGAACTCCGGCTCGAGGGGCGGAGCACGCGCTACACCTCGATCGCCGCCCTCGGACTGCACCTGCTGCCCGAACACGCACAGCGGAGCGCGCTGCACGGAGACACGGCCGCGGAGCTCGCCCGTCGCACGGGGATCCGGGCCCGCGGTCACCGCGACACCGGCGCCCTCGCCCTCGCGGTGTGGGCCTGCGCCGAGATCACCGGTTCGGTCGACTCCGCGCTCTACGAGGAACTCCGGAGCCGGTGCGAGAGCGGCAGCCCCCTGGCGACGGTCGACGCGTCCTGGGCCCTCACCGCCGCACTCGCCGCGCGCACACAATTCGATTCCGGTGGTCTCGTGCAGACGCTGAAGCGACGGATCCTCGCCGCGCAGGGTCCCGGTGGTCTCTTCCCCCACATGATCCCCGTGGGCACGGGCAGCAGACTGCGCCGGCACATCGGGTCCTTCGCCGACCAGGTCTATCCCCTCCAGGCACTCGCCCGGACGGCCGCGGCGACAGACGACGACGTCGCGTTCGCCGCGGCGAACGCGTGCGCCACCCGGATCTGCGCGCTGCAGGGCGAGGCCGGCCAGTGGTGGTGGCATTACGACTCGCGTGGGCACAGCGTGGTCGAGCGCTTCCCCGTCTACAGCGTCCATCAGCACGCGATGGCGCCGATGGTGCTGTTCGATCTTGCCGCAGCCGGCGGTGACGACCACACCGCCGCGATCGAACTCGGGATCGACTGGCTGCAGAGCCATCCCGAGACGCTGGCCGATCTCGTCTGCGAGTCCCAGGACGTCGTCTGGCGCAAGGTCGGCCGGCGCGAACCGCGCAAGGCCGCCAGATCTCTGGCTGCCGCGACCACCGCGCTGTGCCCGGGTTCGGAACTGCCGGGACTCGATCGGCTCCTTCCCGCCGGAGTCGTGGACTACGAATGCCGCCCGTACGAACTCGGCTGGATGCTCTACGCGTGGCTGCCGCGCAACGAATTCGGAGGAACCCGATGACCGCGAACCCCACCACCGACGTCCCCACGGCGACGACCCTGTTCGGGATGCCGCTCGACGCCGTCACGATGGACGAGGCCGTGGCGCGATGCCGCGACGCCCTCGAACGCCGAGAACCGATGACCGTCGGAGTCGTCAACGCCGCGAAGACCGTTCGTCTCCGCAAGGACACGGCCCTGCGCGAATCCCTGCTCGAGTGCGACATACTCCTCGCCGACGGGCAGGCGGTCGTGTGGGCGGGCAACCTCCTGGGATATCCGCTACCCGAACGCGTCGCCGGAATCGACCTGTTCACCTCGCTCCTCGCGACGGCCGACGCCGAACACCGCTCCGTCTATCTGCTCGGCGCGGAGCAGTCGGTGCTCGACGCCCTCGTCGACGTCCTCACCACGAAGTACCCCGGACTCCGGATCGCCGGCGCCCACCACGGTTACTTCGACGAATCGGAGGAGGTGGCGATCGCCCGGGCCATCCGCGAATCCCGGGCGGACATGCTGTTCCTCGGCATGCCCTCTCCTCGCAAGGAGAACTTCCTGCGGCGCTGGGAGGACGTGTTGGACGTCCCGATCCGTCACGGTGTGGGTGGCTCGTTCGACGTTCTCGCCGGGATCACCAAGCGCGCACCCGAGCGGTGGCAACGCGCCGGCATGGAGTGGGCCTACCGCCTCCTACAGGAACCGCGCCGGATGTGGCGGCGCTATCTCACCACCAACACCGCCTTCCTGATCCTGCTCGCCCGCGAGCGTTTCCGCACCACCCCGCCCTATCCGCGTCCCGAGAAACTCCCGACCCCGAGGAAGCATCATGGCTGACACATTCAGCGGCACCGTCGCCGTCGTCGGACTCGGCTACATCGGTCTGCCGACGGCCGTCGTCCTCGCGACCCGCGACGTCGACGTCATCGGTGTGGACATCGATCCCCGTATCGTGTCGGCCGTCTCGCGGGGCGAGGTGCCGTTCGCCGAACCCGATCTCGCGGTGAGCCTGGCCGGCGCCGTGGCCATGGGGACGTTGAGCGCGACCGACACCGTTCCCCTCGCCGACGCGTACATCATCGCCGTGCCGACACCGTTCAACGCCGACCACACCGCCGACCTGTCGTACGTGCGGCGGGCGACCGAACAGATCGCCCCACAGTTGCGCGGCGGGGAGATCGTGGTGCTCGAATCGACGTCACCACCCGGCACCACCGAGAGCGTCAGCCGGTGGTTGTCCGAACTGCGGCCGGATCTCCGTCTCCCCCACACCGACGAGGGTCTGCCGGACATCCACATCGCCCACTGCCCCGAACGGGTGCTCCCGGGACGCATCATGATCGAGATGATCACGAACGACCGGGTGGTCGGCGGGATCACGCCGCTGTGCGCTCAGCGCGCCGCCTCGATCTATCGCGTCTTCTGCCAGGGCGAGATCTGCCTGACCGACGCCGCGAGTGCCGAGATGGCGAAGCTCGTCGAGAATGCCTACCGCGACATCAACATCGCCTTCGCCAACGAGTTGTCGTACGTCTCGGACGAACTCGAACTGGACGTCTGGGAGGTCATCCGCCTGGCGAACCGCCATCCCCGGGTGAACATCCTCAGTCCCGGCCCCGGTGTCGGCGGGCACTGCATCGCCGTCGACCCGTGGTTCATCGTCGGCGCGTCGCCGGGTTCGGCGAAGCTGATCCGCACCGCACGCGAGATCAACGATTCCAAGCCGAACTACGTGGCCCAGCAGGTCATCGAAACCTGTACGCGCTTCAAGAATCCGACGGTCGCGTGTCTGGGACTGACGTTCAAGGCCAACGTCGACGACATCCGGGAGAGCCCGGCGCTGCACGTCGTCGAGCTCATCGCCAAGGCGTTGCCCGACGTCGAACTCCTGCTCGCCGACCCGTTCGTGCACGAGGTGCCCGACACCCTCGCCGGATACGAGAGCGTGCGCACCGCGCGGTGCCGGGACGCCATCGCCGCGGCGGACATCGTCGTCGAACTCGTGGACCACGACCAGTTCCGGTCGCTGTCGCGCAGTCTCCTGGCGGGCAAGGTCGTCTACGACACCCGCGGGGTGTGGCGCTGAACCCACGAGAATCCGGCACCCACGAGAGTACGGCCGGTAGGTGTTCTCACACCTACCGGCCGTATTCCTTTCGGGCGACATTCCTTTCGGACTGCGCGGTATCCGGATTCGTCAGTAGGAGCCGACCGCCTCGACGGGCGCGAACTCCGAGGGGCGGGGTCCGAGGCCGAAGAAGTGCTCGATCGCCGCCACCGAACGCTGGGCGGCGCTCCCGTCGCCGTACGGATTGACTGCGCGGGCCATCTCGTCGTACGCCGCGGGCCGGGTGAGTAGCCGGGTGACCCAATCGACGATGAGCTCCTCGTCCGTCCCCACCAACCGGACGGTTCCCGCCGTGACGGCTTCGGGCCGCTCGGTGGTCTCCCGCATCACCAGGACGGGCTTGCCGAGACTCGGTGCCTCTTCCTGCACACCGCCGCTGTCGGTCAGCACGATCGTCGACGCCGCCATCGCGAGCGCGAAGTCGCTGTAGGACAGCGGATTCGTCACCACCACGTTGTCCAGGCCGGCGAGGGGCGGGAGGAGGACCTCCCGCACGATCGGATTGAGATGTGCCGGCAACAGGAAGGCCATGTGCGGGAACGCGCGGGCCAGACGGGCGATGGCCCGCGCCGAGCACGCCATCGGTTCGCCCCAGGACTCGCGCCGATGCGCCGTGATGAGAACCATCGGACGATCCAGCAGCGGAGCGAGATCCGGATTGTCGAGCGAGGGTTGCTGCGAGGTCACGGTGTAGAGCGCGTCGATCACCGTATTTCCGGTGACGACGATATCGCCGGGATCGATCCCGTCCGCCAGGAGATTGGCGCGGGAGGTGGGGGTGGGCGCCAGGTGCAGCGACGCCAGTTGCGAGGTCAGGCGTCGGTTGAGTTCCTCGGGGAAGGGGTTGTAGCGATCCCCCGTCCGGAGTCCGGCCTCGAGGTGCACGAGCGGCACCTGACAGTAGAACGCCGCGAGGGCCGCGGCGAAGCAGGTCGTCGTATCTCCTTGGACGAGAACCGCACCGGGTTTCTCCCGCGCGATCACATCCGACACCCCGCCGAGGGCCTTGGCCGTGATGGCCTCGAGCCCTTGCCGTTGGGTGAGGATGTCGAGGTCGTGGCTCGGTTCGATACCGAACAGGGTGTTGACCTGGTCCAGCATCTCGCGGTGCTGGCCGGTCACTGCGACAACGGGTTCGAGTACTTCCGATCTCTGCAGGGCGGTGACGACCGGCGCCATCTTGATCGCCTCGGGACGAGTTCCGTAGACCACCAAAACCTTCTCCATCGCCCAAGAATAACGTGAAATAAGTACTTCAGGACCGTTTAAATCCTAAAAACCAACTTTCAGTTCGTTATGCTCGGACGGACACACGAAAACGGCTCCTCACCGCGGGCGCAATGAGGAGCCGTCGTCGAGGCTGTGCTGTACCGCTGGACGGATCAGCCGGCGGGTTCGAGCACCTCGCGTCCCACGAACGGGACGAGAGCCTCGGGCACCTTGACCGAACCGTCGACCTGCTGGTGGTTCTCGAGCAGCGCGACGAGCCAGCGGGTGGTCGCGAGCGTGCCGTTGAGGGTCGCGGCGGTCTGCGGCTTGCCGTTCTCGTCGCGGTAGCGGATGTTGAGGCGACGCGCCTGGAAGGTCGTGCAGTTCGACGTCGACGTGAGCTCGCGGTAGCGCTCCTGCGTGGGCACCCAGGCCTCGCAGTCGAACTTGCGGGACGCCGACGACCCGAGATCGCCGGCGGCGACGTCGATGACGCGGTACGGCACGTCGATGGCGGCGAGCATGTCGCGCTCCCAGGCCAGCAGACGCTCGTGCTCCGCCGCGGCCTCCTCGGGGCGGCAGTAGACGAACATCTCGACCTTGTCGAACTGGTGCACGCGGATGATGCCGCGGGTGTCCTTGCCGTAGCTGCCCGCCTCGCGACGGAAGCACGACGACCAGCCCGCGTAGCGCTTCGGCCCCTTCGACAGGTCGAGGATCTCGCCCGAGTGGTAGCCCGCGAGCGGCACCTCGGAGGTGCCCACGAGGTAGAGGTCGTCCTCCTCGAGTCGGTACACCTCGTCGGCGTGCCGGCCGAGGAAGCCGGTGCCCTGCATCACCTCGGGGCGCACGAGCACGGGCGGAATCATCATGGTGAACCCGTTCGCGGTGGCCTTCTGGGCGGCCAGCTGCAGCAAACCCAGCTGGAGCAGCGCGCCGTAACCGGTGAGGAAGTAGAACCGGGCACCGGAGACCTTCGCGCCGCGCTCCATGTCGATGAGCCCGAGCGACTCGCCGAGCGCGAGGTGGTCCTTGGGTTCGAAGTCGAAGGTGGGCAGCTCGCCGACGGTCTCGAGCGTGACGAAGTCGTCCTCGCCGCCGGCGGGCACGCCGTCCTGCACGACGTTGGAGATCGCGAGGTGCGCGCGATCGAAGGCCTCCTGCGCGGCGTGCTGCTCGGCCTCGAGTTCCTTGACCTTCGCAGCCAGCTCCTTGGCGCCGTCGAGCAGCGCGGGGCGCTCCTCGGGAGACGCCTTGCCGACCTTCTTGCCCAGGGCCTTCTGCTCGGCGCGTGCGTTGTCGCCGGCGAGGACAGCGGCGCGACGGGAGGCGTCGGCCTCGAGCAGCACGTCGACGAGGCCCGGGTCCTCTCCCCGCATGCGCTGCGACTCGCGGACGGCGTCGGGATTCTCGCGGAGGAACTTGAGGTCGATCACGGAATCGAAGCCTACCGCTGCCAGAGTTCCAGGTAGTCGTCGCGCCCGAACATCTTCGCTGTGTCCTCCGCGGTGGGGTGCCCGTGACGCGGGTCGGCACCGGCCTCTGCGAGCACCCGCACCACTGCCTCGACGCCCTTGAAGACCGCCCCCGAGAGAGGCGACTGGCCGCGGTCGTTGAGCCGGTTCACGTCGGCTCCCCGCTCGACCAAGACCTGTACGGCCTCGGCATGACCGTGGTAGGACGCCAGCATGAGCAGCGTGTCGCCGGTCTCGTTGGTGAGGTTCACCGGTACTCCGGCGTCGACGTACGCGGTGAGGGTCTCGACGTCTCCCTGGCGGGCGGCGTCGAAGGTCTGCTTGGCGATCTCGAGAATCTCGGGATCGATCGGGTCGTCGGCCATGAGCCGAAACTACCTGCGTCCACTCGAACAGGCATGATGGAAGTGATGGCCGAAGACAACAAGCCCAAGCCCGACCGGCGCCCGCCCTCGGCGCGGTTGACCCGACGCGCCCTCGTGCTCGTTGCGGCCGGTGCCGTCCTGGCGGCGATCGCGACGTTCGTCGTCGCGGGGTTCCAGGGCGCCGGCGGCGGGGACGACAGCGCCGGCGCCAACATCAGCACGACCGGCGCGGTCGCGGGGGAAGCGTTCGGTACCGCCACCACCGGCGATTGCCTGACCTGGAGTGCTCTCGACGCGAGCGACCTCGCGAAGGTCGACTGCGCCGAGACGCATCTGTTCGAGGTGGTCGCCGACATCGACCTGAGCCTGTATCCCGGCACCGAATGGGGACCGGGATCACGCTTCCCGTCGGTCACGCGCTTCACCGAGCTGCGCGACGAGCAGTGCGCACCCGCCGCGATGGACTATCTCGACGGCCGGTTCGACCCGCATGGCAAGTTCAGCATCGGCCTCATCAACCCCGGCGAGGCGGGCTGGGCGGCCGGCGAACGCACGCTGCGGTGCGGTCTGCAGTTCTCGTCGACCACCGGCAACCTGCTCCCCATCAAGGGCCGGGTCGCCGATCAGGACCAGTCGCGGGCCTGGGACGTCGGCGTCTGCATCGGCATCAACAACGGTGTGCCTGCCGACCCGGTGGAGTGTTCCAAGCCGCACGCCTTCGAGGTCGTCGCGGTCGTCGACCTCGGTGGGCAGTTCCCGGGCGGTCTGCCGAGCATCGAAGACCAGGACGGCTATCTCGAGGAGACCTGCACGCGCCTGGTCAACGAGTACCTCGGCGAACCCGAGGCTCTGCGCAACAAGACCCTCACGTTGTTCTGGGACAACCTCGACTACGACAGCTGGCTCGCCGGCAGCCGCAAGGTGAACTGCTCGATCGGCAAGCAGGTCGAGGGGGGCGGATTCTCGTCGATCACCGGCAGCGCCAAGGGCGACATCCTCATCGACGGCCAGCCGCCCGTGCCGCCGCCGCCCGTGCCGGAAGGCCGGTCGCTGCCGACGCCGCTGCCGGGCGCCGTTCCCCTGCCGGGGTCGTGACGTGCCGGTGCACATGGAGGACGAGCACTTCGAGGAGCTCGTCTCGGAAGCGCTCGACGAGATCCCCCGCGAACTCGCGCGGGCGATCGACAACGTCGTGGTCCTCGTCGAGCCCCGCCACGAGGAAGAACCCGACCTGCTGGGTCTGTATCAGGGCGTCGCGCTGACCGAGCGCGACAGCCACTACGCGGGATCGCTACCGGACACGATCACGATCTACCGCGACGCGATCCTCGACATCTGCGAGAGCGACGACGACGTCGTGCACGAGGTACTGGTCACTGTCGTCCACGAGATCGCGCACTATTTCGGAATCGACGAAGAGCGCCTCCACCAGCTGGGCTGGGGCTGAGGCGCTCTTCGCGATCGGTACCGGGTGCTACTTGTTGCGGGCCGCGGTCGCCTTGTCGAGGCGGGGTCCCTTGGCCTTGCGCTGACCGAAGTGCGGGCTGAGCGTCGACACGACGAACATGATGACGGTTCCGACAGCGACGACGGCCACGGTGAGCCACACGACGATGACGCCGAAGAGTTCCAACATGCCCGGTTACCTCCACAGTCGATGTCACTTCGAGGCGAAAGGCACACGTCCGCCCCGGGGGTCACCCTACCGTCCGCGTTCCGCCGGGTGACGACCGACTCCGCCCGCGCTCCGATGGGGGACTCAGAGGGTGGTGAAGTGCTCGAGCTTCGGCGCTCCCGCCAGGAGGGGTCCGAGTTCGGTGATGGCACCCTCGCCGGCGCGGAACTTGCGGTAGGCGGCGTCGTGCTCGGCCGAGCGCCACTTCTCCACGACCACCCAACGGGCCTCGTTCTTCTGATCCACAAGGATCTCGATGCCGTCGCATCCGTCGAACTGTCGCGTCTCGTCGAGCACGCGGGTCATGACCTTCTTCGCGTCGTCGAGGGAGTCGGCCTTGAATTCGAGTTCGAGCAGAGCGGTGAGCGCCATGGGAGACCTTCCGTGATGTGCGAGGTGACTGCTCTCATCACATTTCCCCATGGATGAGAACTGCGCAATACCTCTGCGGAAACAGGATTATCGGGAGGCCGAGGCGAGAGCGGGAAGGACGTGGTGCTCGAGCAGCGGCGCGAGATCGTCGGGCAGCGGAAGGGCCGCCGGGTCGAGCCAGCGCGTCTCCGCGATCTCCGCGGCGGCGCCGGCGACCTCCACGAGCGGGTGTTCGTAGACGGTTCCTTCGAGCCGGTAACCGGGCTCGTTGGCGGCCTCGGCGTCGAAGACCCCGACGAGACGCAACGACGACAGATCCAGTTCGGCGCCCAGTTCCTCGGCGCACTCGCGCACGGCGGTCTCGGCGGGGGTCTCCCCCGGATCCGGCTTTCCTCCGGGCAGCATGAACCGCGACGTGTTCCGCTTCCGCACGGTGAGCACCTCACCGGCGGCGTTGCGGAGAACGACGGCGCTCACTCTGATCACACGGTCACGAATCGCGGGGTGCTGGTTCACCGGACCAGCTTAGGACCGGTCAGAACATGCTGTAGCCACCGTCGATGAGCGTCGTGTTGCCGGTCTGGAAGGACGACGCATCGCTCGCAAGATAGACGGCGATGCCTTCGAAATCCTCCGGGGTGCCCCACCGGCCGAGCGGCACACGGCCGATGACGTTCGAGTTGAAGACGTCGGACTCCTGCAGCGGACCGGTCATGTCGGTGGCGAGCCGGCCCGGCAGCACGCTGTTGACCCGGATCCGGTGACGCGCGAACTCGACGGCACAGCCGTTCGCGAGCGCGAGCACCGCGGCCTTACTCGCCCCGTACGGCTGGTTGCGTCCGGCGCCCTGCAGCGCACCGAGGCTCGACGTGACGATCATCGAACCCCCGGTGCCCTGCTCGACGAGCACACGCGAGGTCTCCCGCATCGTGAAGAACGCGCCGTCGACGTTCGTCGCCATGACGGCGCGGTACCGCTCGGTCGTCGACTCGTGGAACTTCTGCAGCGACGACCAGATGCCGGCGTTGACCACCACGATGTCGAGCCCACCGAAGTCGTCGACGAGCGCCGCGACACCGTCGGTCACGGCCTGCTCGTCGGAGACGTCGACCCTGCGGGTCGCCACACGGCCGGCGAACCTCCCGATGTCGGCCGCGGCCTTCGCGAGCTTGTCCTCGCTCCGGCCCCACAGGGTGACGTCGGCGCCGGCACGGGCGAGACCCCGGGCCATGCCGAGACCGATCCCCGCGGAAGCACCCGTGACGAGAGCGCGCTTGCCTGTGAGGTCGAAGATCGAATCCCTCTTCCCTGAAACGATTACGCGTACCCGGCAGCGATGTCGCGGCCGATGATCTCCTTCATGATCTCGGTGGTGCCACCGTAGATCGTCTGGATGCGTGCATCGACGTAGGCGCGCCCGATCGGGTACTCCATCATGTAGCCGTACCCGCCGTGCAGCTGCACGCAGCGGTCGACGACGCGCTTCTGCAGTTCGGTCGCCCACCACTTGGCCTTCGACGCATCCACCGGTGTGAGCTCCCCGGCGTTGAGGGCGAGTACGCACCGGTCGACATGCGACTCGGTGATCTCGATCTCGGTGAGCATCTCGGCGAGCGCGAACCGGGTGTTCTGCAGGTCGCCGATGTGCTTGCCGAACGCCTTGCGCTCGAAGACGTACTGCGCGGTCCACTCGTAGGCGGCCCGCGCCGAGGTGATCGCGCTGACGGCGATACCGATGCGTTCGAGGGGCAGGTTCTCCATCAGATGCACGAAGCCGCGACCCTCGGTGCCGAGGAGGTTCCCGGCGGGGACGCGGGCGTCCTCGAAGACGAGCTCGGCGGTGTCCTGTGCGGCGAGACCGACCTTGTGGAGTTTGCGGCCCCTGCCGAAACCGGGGGTGTCGCGCTCGACGACGATGAGCGAGAAGCCCTTCGACCCCGCATTCGGATCCGTGCGGCACACCACGATGACGAGATCGGAGTGGATTCCGTTGGTGATGAACGTCTTCTGTCCGTTGATCACCCACTCGTCACCCTCGCGTACGGCGGTGGTCTTCACGCCCTGCAGGTCGGATCCGGCGCCCGGTTCGGTCATGGCGATCGCGCCGATTCGTTCGCCGGTGGCGAGTGCCGGCAGCCAGCGCGCCTTCTGGTCCTCGGTGCCGAGGTGGAGGATGTACGGGATCGCGATGTCGTCCTGCAGTGCGAGTCCGGCGCCGAAGGAGGTCGTTCCGGTGCGCGCGATCTCCTCCTGCACGATGTGCCGGAAGCGGTAGTCGGTCACGCCCGAACCGCCGAACTCCTCGGGTACCCCGAGGCCGACGATGCCGGACTTGCCCGCGGCGATCCACGCCGACCGGTCGACGAGGCGCTCCTCCTCCCACCGCTCGTAGTTCGGTTCGATCTCGCGGGCGAGGAACTCGCGCACGGTCTCCCGGTACGCCTCGTGATCGTCGTCGAAATGGGTGCGTTTCATGGCTTCCTAGGCGTTCACGCGCGACATCATGCCGCTCAGACGCTCCGCGATGAGACTCTCGGCGTCGGCGACGATGCGCTCGACCAATTCCCCCGCGGTGGGGATGTCGTGGATGATTCCCTGGACGGTACCGACCGTCCAGATGCCGGCCTCGGGATCGCCGTTCTCGTAGACGAGGCGGCCGCGGGCACCGGCGACGAGTTCGCGCACGTCCTCGAACTGTCCTCCGCGGTCGAGGATCTCGACGACCTCGCGACTGACGGTGTTGCTCGCGACGCGGGCGGTGTTGCGCAGCGGACGGAAGATGAGCTCGGTGTCGGTCTCACTCGCCGCGACGATGGCTTCCTTGATGGTGCGGTGGATCGGCGATTCCTCGGTGCACATGAAGCGGGTGCCCATGTTGATGCCGTCGGCGCCGAGCGCGAGGGCCGCGACCAGACCACGACCGTCACCGAAGCCGCCGGAGGCGATCATCGGGATGGTGATCTTCTCGGCCGCGGCGGCGATGAGCACGAGGCCGGGGACGTCGTCTTCACCGGGGTGCCCGGCGCATTCGAAACCGTCGATGCTGATGCCGTCGACACCGATGTCCTGCGCCTTGACGGCGTGCCGGACGCTGGTGCACTTGTGCAGCACCTTGATTCCGGCAGCGTGGAAGTCGGGCAGGTGCGGCGCGGGATTCGATCCGGCCGTCTCGACGATCTTCACACCGGAGTCGATGATGACCTGGCGGTACTCCTCGTAGGGCGGCGGGGTGATCGCCGGCAGGATCGTGAGGTTGACGCCGAACGGCTGGTCGGTGAGCTCGCGGGTGCGCTCGATCTCCTTCGCGAGATCCTCGGGGGTCGGTTGCGTGAGAGCGGTGATCATGCCGAGCGCGCCGGCATTGGCGACCGCAGCGACGAGTTCGGCGCGGCCGACCCACTGCATCCCTCCCTGCACGATGGGATGGCGGACGCCGAAGGTTTCGGTGAAGGCGGTGGTCAGCACGGCATGGACTCCTTGCGTGGAGGTGGTTCGAAAGACTCTCAGGCGGCCGGGTGGCCCACGACCCGCAGTGCGATCATGATGTACCGCTGGGCAACCTGAGCGGGAGTGAGGGGACCACCGAGCTGGTACCAGCGGACGATGGACTGGAACATCCCGAGGAGAGCGCGCACGGCCTCCTCGACGTCGTCGACGTCGAACACCTGCTGTTCGACGCCCTCGCGCACCAGGTCGAGCATCATCAGCTCGAGACGCTTGCGGGTCGCGGCGTAGGTCCGGCGGTTCTCCGGGGAGATGTGGCGCACTTCGGAATCCAGGCCCGAACGCTGTGCGCGGTGGGTCATGTTCAGCACGATCGCCTCGACGGCGTTGACGAAGCGGGCGACCGGGTCGTCGCCGCCGTCCGCGACCGCGGCCGAGACACGGCCGATGAGGTCGAGGACGGCGGCGTCGAGCAGCGTGACGAGAACGGCTTCCTTGTTCTCGTAGTGGTAGTACAGCGCGGGCACCGTCACGCCGACCCGGCCGGCCAGGTCGCGGACGGTGGTGCCGTGGAAGCCGTTCTCGCTGAACGCTTCCAGGGCGTGTTCGAGGATGGGGTCGAGCTCCAGAGGCTGGAACTCGCGCCAGTCGGCGGACTGCACGTCCGCGTGGGGCGTGTCGGATTCCTCGGCCTCGTACGCCGGGGTCATCGACCCCCTCCTCTCACAGTCGGTGCTCGGGTCAGCGCGGAGCCATGCGGATCGCGCCGTCGAGGCGGATGACCTCGCCGTTGAGCATCGGGTTCGAGACGATGTGCGCGGCGAGGGCACCGTACTCGGACGGATCGCCGAGGCGGGCCGGGTGCGGCACCTGCGCGCCGAGCGAGGCCTGGGCCTCCTCCGGCAGCGAGCCGAGCAGCGGAGTCTTGAACAGGCCCGGTGCGATGGTGACGACGCGGATGAGCAGCGACGCGAGATCGCGGGCGATCGGCAGGGTCATGCCGACGACACCGCCCTTGGACGCCGAGTACGCGGCCTGGCCGATCTGGCCGTCGAAGGCGGCGACGGAAGCGGTGTTGATGATGACGCCGCGCTCGCCGTCGATCGGCTCGGTCTTCGCGATGCGCTCGGCGGCGAGACGGATGACGTTGAACGTGCCGAACAGGTTGACGTCGACGACCTTCTTGAACGCGTCGAGCGGGAAGGCACCCTTCTTGCTGACGGTCTTGATCGCGTTGCCGATGCCGGCGCAGTTCACCGCGACACGCACGGGTCCGAGCGACTCGGCGACATCGAGGGCCTCGGTGACGGCGGCCTCGTCGGTGACGTCGGCGGCGACGAAGCGGACGCGGTCGCCGAGTTCCTTGGCGATGGTCTCACCGTTGGACGACGGCAGATCGATGATGACGACCTGGGCACCGTCGTTCAGCAGGGCCTTGACGGTGGCGAGACCGAGGCCGGAGGCACCACCGGTGACGACGGCGACGCTGTCGTTGACGATCATTGATTACCCTTTCGAGAGTGGTTGCGGTTCGGAGATCCTCGAGACTTCGAGAAGTCAGAGACGTTCGATGATGGTGGCGTTGGCCATGCCCGCGCCCTCGCACATCGTCTGCAGACCGTAACGACCGCCGGTGGCCTCGAGGTGGTTGACGAGGGTCGACAACAGACGGGTGCCCGACGAGCCGAGTGCGTGGCCGAGCGCGATCGCGCCACCCCACGGGTTGAGCTTGGCCGGATCGGCACCGAGTTCGTGCGCCCAGGCGAGCGGCACGGGCGCGAACGCCTCGTTGACCTCGTAGGCGTCGATGTCGTCGATGCCCAGACCCGCGCGGGCGAGCACCTTCTGCGTGGCCGGGATCGGGGCGGTGAGCATGAAGACCGGGTCGTCGCCGGCGACGGAGAACGAGTGGAAGCGGGCGCGCGGGGTCAGGCCCAGCTTGTTCGCCATCTCCTCGCTCATGATGAGCGCGGCCGACGCACCGTCGGTGAGCGGCGACGAGTTGCCGGGGGTGATGACCCACTGCGCCTCGGGGAACCTGGCGGCGTACTCCTCGGTGTAGAAGGACGGCTTCAGGCCGGCGAGGCCCTCGGCGGTGGTGGAGGCGCGCATCGTCTCGTCGACGGTGTGCTCGACCTGCTCACCGGCTGCGTTCTCCACGGTGATCGGGACGATCTCCTTGTCGAACCGGCCGGCCTCGTGGGCGGCGGCGGCGCGCTGGTGCGACTGCGCGGAGTAGGCGTCGAGCGCGTCGCGGTCGAACTTCCACTTCGCAGCGATGAGCTCGGCCGAGATGCCCTGGTTGACCAGGCCCTCGGGGTAGCGGGCACGGATGCTCGGGCCGTGGGTGTCCTTGCCGAGGGTGGCGGTGCCCATCGGGATGCGGCTCATCGACTCGACACCGCACGCGATGACCATGTCGTAGGCACCGGCGATGATGCCCTGCGCGGCGAAGTGCGCGGCCTGCTGGCTCGATCCGCACTGGCGGTCGATGGTGGTCGCGGGCACCGACTCGGGGAAACCGGCGGCGAGGAGCGCGGTGCGCGAGATGTTGAGGGACTGCTCGCCGACCTGGGCGACGCAGCCGCCGATCACGTCGTCGACCTGCGCGGGGTCGATGTCGTTACGCTCGACGAGCGAGCGCAGGACGTGGGCGAGGAGTTCGACGGGGTGGGTGCCGGACAGGGCACCACCCGGCTTGCCCTTACCGACAGCGGTACGGACGACGTCGACGATGACAGCGTTGGTCATGACGATCCTTTCGAAAGTGCAGCGTGCGGGCCGGAGACGTTCCCAGCGGCGTACTTATCGATCGCTAAAAGCTCTACCACGGACTTAGCGCTCGGTCAATGATCTCTGAGAGCTAGCGCACGCTAAGCCACTCTGATAGTGATGGATCACGACCCGAGTCGAGGAGACGCCCGTGCGCGCAGCGCAATTGACCGAACACGCCGGCCCCGACGCCGTCCGCGTGACCGACATCCCCGAACCCGAGGCAGGCGATTCGCTCGTCCTCGTCGACCTACACGCCGCCGGCGTGCCCTTTCCCGATCTGTTGCAGACGACCGGCGGCTACCAGATGGTCCGGCCGCGGCCGTGCGTGCTCGGCGCCGAAGCAGCGGGCATCGTCCGCAGCGCACCCGAGGGCAGCGGCCTCACCGCCGGACAACGCGTCGCCGTGCTGTCCATCGACGGATCGTGGCAGCAGACCGTCGCACTGCCGCGCGAGCTGGTCTTCCCGCTGCCCGACAGCGTGTCGCTGACCGCGGGCGCCGGGATGCTCATGAACTCCTTCACCGCGCACTTCGCGCTCGACGAGCGCGCCCGGTACCGGGCGGGTGAGACCGTCCTCGCCCACGGTGCGCCGGGTGGACGGGCCGTCGTTCTCGGATTCACCGGCGGCAGCATTCCCACCGTGAAGGTCAATCGCCTTCTGCTGAAGAACATTTCGGTCGTCGGCGCGGGGTGAGGCGAGTACCTCCGCACCGACCCCGGCTACCCGGCGCGGCAGTGGGCCGCACTCGAACCGCTGCTGCGCGACGGGACGCTCGTCGTCCCCGAACCCACCCTCCATCCCCTCGACGAAGCTCCGGCAGCACTGCGTTCGCTCGAGAACCGTTCCGCGACCGGCAAGGTCGCGCTCGACCTGACGTCCCGACCCTAGGAGAACAGCCATGACCGACGACCTGCCCGGTGTCGACACGACCGTCGACGACGGCGTCCTGCGCGTCACCCTGAACCGTCCCTCGCGGATGAACGCCGTGAAGACCGAGACGCTCGAGGCGATCGCCGATGCGTTCGAGAAGTACGCCGACGATACCTCCGTCCGGGTCGCGGTGCTCACCGGCGTCGGTCGCGCGTTCTGTTCCGGCGCCGACCTTTCCGGTCGTGACCTGAGCGCTCCGCCCTCCGCCGACACGATCGACGCCGCCAACCGCGCGGTTGCCGCGATCCGGGTGTTCCCCCGGCCGGTCGTCGGAGCGATCAACGGCGCGGCCGCGGGTGTCGGCGTATCGCTCGCTCTGGCATGCGATCTCACCGTCGCAAAGGAGTCGGGATACTTCCTGCTGGCCTTCACCCGGATCGGTCTGATGCCGGACGGGGGTGCGTCCGCGCTCGTCGCCGCGTCGATCGGTCGCGCGCGGGCGCTGAAGATGGCCCTGCTGGCCGAGCGACTTCCGGCCGGTGAAGCGCTGGCCTCCGGACTCATCTCGGACGTCTACGCGGACGACGAATTCGACAGTGCGGTCGAGACTCTCGTGCATCGGCTCGCCGACGGCCCGTCGACCGCCTTCGCTTCGACGAAGAATGCGATCAACGACGCGACGCTCACCGAACTCGACCACGCCTTCGCCCGCGAGCGCGAAGGGCAGCTCGTCCTGCTCGGCAGCGCCGACTTCACCGAGGGTGTTACGGCCTTCCAGGAGAAGCGCACCGCGAACTTCCGTCGTTGAACCGTCGACGATTTCGGTGGATCCGGCCTCGCTGAGCGGGGTCGGATCCACCGAAGTCGTTTCAGGCGTCGGGGATCACGCGTTCGACGGCCGCCCGCACCAGTTCGGCGACACGGTCCTCGTCGACGATCCCGGGGAGGGTGAGTCGGTCGAGCACGAGCCAGTTCAACGCGAGATAGAGCAGCACGACGGCGTTCTCACCGCCCGGCAGGCCGGAGTGCCGGTAGTTGGCGATGTTGAAATCCAGGTCGGCGCGCACCCGCTCGGTGAGCAGGGCCTGCAGTTCGGGCCGTCGGGTGGCTTCGAGGCGTAGTTCGAGGAGCGCGAGATAGCCGGCGCGGAACCGGATGAGCCGGTCGACCACCTCCGTCATCAGCTCGATCATGGATTCGCGGGTCTGCGGCGCCTGCGACTGTGCCATGACCTCGTCGGCGGGCAGGAGCCGCTCGTAGTAGCGGTGACCCACCTGGACGAGCAGGTCGTCGCGGTTGGCGAAGTAGTTCGACGCCGTCCCCGTCGGGACCCCTGCCTCCTTGTCCACCGCGCGGAAGGTCAGCCCGCGCGCACCGTCGCGCGCCAGCACCTCGATCGAGGCATCCAACAAGGCCTGTCGTCGTTCCGGATTCGTCCGAACCACTTGACACCACTCCATATGTAGTACTACCTTCAAACCACTTCATCCATAGTACTACGAATGGCGGTCCACCATGCGAAAGCTCGTCTACTACGTGGCAGTGACCCTCGACGGCTATATCGCCGGGCCGAACGGGGAGTACGACTTCTATCCGATCTGCGACGACATGGCAGCGGCGATGAGCGCGAGATATCCGGAAGCCGTCCCCACCGCGCTCCGCGAACAGGTCGGCATGCCGGTCGACACGCCGAACAAGGAATGGGACACGGTGATCATGGGGCGCGGTGCCTACGAACCCGGTCTCTCGCTGGGACTCACGAGCCCGTACAGCCACATGCAGCAGTACGTCGTGTCCCGCACTCTCGCGCCGGTCGACGATCCGCAGGTTCGGATCGTCGGCACCGACCCGGTCGAGCTGATCCGAAAGCTGAAGGCGGAAGAGGGGCTCGACATCTGGCTCTGCGGTGGCGGCAACATCGCGGGGCAACTGTTCGCCGAGATCGACCGGCTGATCTTCAAGAGCTATCCGGTGATCGCGGGCGACGGCATCCCGGCACTGTCGGGCAACTTCGTCCCCACGCGATTCGACGTCACCGCGCGCGAGGAGTTCAGCAACGGCACGCAGGTCACCTGGTTCGACCGACGCTGAACTTCGACCGCCGAAGTTCGATCGACACCGGATCCGGCCGTCAGACCCCGACGGTCTTGAGGGCGATACCGACGTACTTCTGCGCGACGGCCTCGGGGCTGAGCGTGCCCTCCGCGTGGTACCAGCGCGGGATCGACTGGCACATGCCGAGCAGGGCACGCGTGGTCTCGGCGGGATCGTCCACGTCGAACACGCCCGCGGCGACACCCTCCTCGACGATCTGACGCACCAGCTGCTCGACGCCCTTGCGCACCGCACGGTAGCGCTGGCGGTTCTCGGGGCTCAGGTAGCGGGCCTCACCCTCGAGCGCGGCGAGGCGGGCCCGCAGGGTCATGCGCAGCACAATCGCCTCGATGACGTTGGACAGCCTGCGCACCGGGTCGCCGTCGGCGTCCTCGGCGGCGGCGTGGGCTCGGGAGAGCACGTCGCTGGTCGAGAGCTCGAGAAGGGCGATGAGCAGCCCTTCCTTGTTCTCGTGGTGGTAGTAGAGCGCCGGGACGGTGACGCCGACGCGGCGCGCGATTTCCCGCACCGAGGTGCCGTGGAAGCCGGTCTCGTAGAAGGCGTCGAGGGCAGCGGTGAGGATGGGACTGAGCTGCATCGGTTCGAGGATGCGCCAGTCCGGGATCGCCTCACCGTTGGTGAGGGTGTCGGCCCCGTCGCTCGAAGCACCCATGAAACCGCACCTACCTACCGATCGCTACTTCATACGGACGCCCCGAGGATACCCGTACGTTTTGCGCTCGAAGGATCGAAAGGTGGGCGGTATCACCCCATCGGGTCGTCGGCACCACCGCGCGCGGTGTCGTGGAAGGGCGCGAAGAAGGTTCCCCAGCGCGCGCACTCCCAGCCACCGCCGGCCACTGGCACCAGCTCGACCGTCTCGGTGTTGGCCAGGTGGTTGGTGATGGCGAAGCCGGACGGCACCTTCCCCAGATAGGCGGCGACGAGCCGGATCGCGGCACCGTGACTGACGACCACGACGTCACCCGAACCGGCATCGAGATAGTCGCTGCGCAGCGACTCCAGGACGGGCAGGTACCGGTCGAGCACGTCGAGCGCCGACTCACCGCCCGGGACCCGCGCCCGCAGGTCGCCGTTGTGCCACTCCTCGTAGACCTTCATGAACAACTTGTGCGACTCCTCGTCGCTGCGGTCCTCGAGCTCGCCGACCTGCACCTCGTGCACGCCCTCGCGGACGACCGTCTCGAGCGACACCACCGGTGCCGCGTGCTCGGCCGTCTGCCGAGCGCGGAGCGCCTGCGACGCGACGAGCAGCGACGGCGTCTGCTCGACGAGGTTCTTCCCGAGCGTGCGGGCCTGTTCGACGCCGAGCTCGGTGAGCTCCGCGCCCGGGAGTTTCGTATCGAGCCTCCGGGCGACGTTCGCCACCGTCTGGCCGTGCCGGGCCAGGATCAATCTGCCGCTCACCGTCAGTCCTCTCCGCGCCGCAGTCGGTCGAGCCACCGCGCATCCTCGTCGTCCGACACGGGTGGGACACCGTGTTCGGACACAGCGGGCCACGATCCGAGGAACCGCACCTGCGCGAAGCGGTGCAATCCCTGCAGCGCCTCGGCGACCAGCGCGTCGTCGATGTGACCCACACAGTCCAAGTGGAAGAAGTAGGTGCCGTATTCCCTGCGGGTCGGCCGGGACTCGATACGCGACAGATCGATTCCGCGCGTGGAGAACTCGGTGATGGCGCGCACCAGCGAGCCGGGCTCGTTGGGGAGTTGCAGCACCACCGAGGTGCGGTCGACACCGGTGCGCTTCGGCACGGGCCGCGGCCGCGTGATGAGCACGAAGCGGGTGCGGGCGCCCTCGAAGTCGGCGACCTTGTCGGCGAGGACGGACAGGCCGAGCCGCTGTCCGGCGAGCGCCGTGGACACCGCCGCGTCGACCTTGCCGGACGCGACGTCCTCGGCGGCTCCCGCGTTGGAGGCCGCGGTCACGACCTCGGCGTCGGGCAGGTGGTCCTCGATCCAGCGACGCACCTGCGCTGCGGCCACCGGATAGGCACCGATAGTGCGGACACGATCGCGGGTGATCCCTTCGCGGGTGACCACCGTGAACGCGATGTCGAGTTCGACCTCGGACACGATCTGCAGGCGCGGCCCGAGCGCGAGGGCGTCCATGGTGGGCGGCACCGAACCCTCGACGGAGCTCTCGATGGGGACGACGGCACCGTCGGCCTTCCCGTCGCGCAGGAGTTGCAGGGCAGCGGGCGGGCTGGCGACCGAGACGCGCTCGACGTCGGCGGATCCGTCGCCGAGCACGTCGAGTGCACCGAGGCTCTCGAAGCGGTCGAGGGCCATCTCGGTGAACGTTCCCGAGGGTCCGAAATAGGCGATACGTGGCACGTGTACGAGGTTACGCATCGGTCGTGACGGGAAGGCGGACTCTGCGTGAACCGCACCCGAGCGGTGGCCCGTGTCAGTCGGTGGTGAGGTCGAGCGCCTCGAGCTCCCGAACGACGGCGTCTGTGTCGTCGACCTCGACGACCAGCAGGATCTCCCGCACCGCCGCGGCGGCCTCCGGTACGAGTCGCCGGAGCCGGGCCACGTCGGGAGTCCCGAGGGCTTCGCGGACGTCGAAACCGCTCAGCGCCGCGACGGTGGCGGAGAGTAGGGCGACGACGTCGTCGGTGCCGGTCGCGCGGGCGGCGTAACCGGTGTCGGCGTGGGCGAGGACGGAGAGGAAGTCGGCGACGGCGTCGCCCCCGCGACCTGCGGTCAGGCCGGGGATGTGACCGGCCTCGGTGAGCGCGCGGGCGGCGTCGGCGAGCGCGGCGTCGGGCACGTGCGGGTAGACGACCAGCGGTGCCGGCGCGGTGATCGCGAGAACGTCCTCGAGGTCCTCGGCCGTGCAGTCGACCTGATACCGGACCGGACGCCACCCGGCGGGCGAGGGGAGTTCGGCCGAGGCGTCGAGCTCGACGACAAGTTCGCGGGTGGGTGATCCGGTGACGGCAGCGGCCGGGACGATCGGCGGGGCGAGCGTGCGGCCGGTCGCGGCGAGGGCGTCGGTGAGGCTGTCGTGCCGGTGTGTGAGCAGCGCGTCGAGCAGTCCGCGGGGCTCGTCGCGGGACGGCGGCATTCCGAGGGGAAGTGGGATCGGCACCGATCCAGGCTACCGATGGACCACTTGCGACCGCGATCACAATGACTTAGGTTTGCCTCACCTACATCGAGAAGGAGGGTTGGCATGCAGACCACCACATCCGTCATCCCCGCGCCGACCACGGCCGAACGCGTACGCACCGCCCTCATCCGCGCCGACACGACGCAGCTCGCGATCGACGGCTGCGGTCCACTCCCCACCTCGGTTCATCATCTCCTCGACGACGGGCAGGTCGCGGTGGTCGTCGCCGAGGACAGCCTCCCCGTCGCACTCGCCTGGCAGTCCGGCAGCGCAGGCATCCCCGCCATGCTCGAGCTCACCGACCACTCCCCGATCGCCCTGCGCAATCCGGTCCGGTCGCTCATCTGGCTCAGCGGCACCCTGCGTCCCGTGGAGCATCCGCGCCGGGTCGCCGCCGAGATCGCGGAGATCCTGCCGCATCCCGAACTCCTCGACGTCGGACACCGCTCCGAACTGCTGTGCCTGACGCTCGACTCCGTCGTCGCCGCCGACACCACCGGGGCCGAGGCCGTCGACGTCGCCGACGTCCTCGACGCCGCTCCCGACCCGTTCGCCGCACTCGAGACCGGGTGGCTCCAGCACCTCGAAGAGGACCACGCCGACATCGTGCGGCAGATCGCGCGACGCATCCCGCCCGCGCACCGCGGCGGACGAATCCGCCCCCTGGGCCTCGACCGCTACGGACTGCGGCTACGCGTCGAGTCCGAAGGCGACGACCACGACGTGCGGATCCCCTTCCACGAACCGGTCGACGATCCCGCCGCCCTGAGCCGCGCGCTGCGCCTGCTCGTCGGCTGCCCCTTCCGAAACGGACTGCCGCCGCGCACCTGAGCGGTACGCGGCGGCAGGGATCATCCGAATGATCAGACCTTCTGCAGGTCGATACCCTTCGTTTCCTTCATGATCAGCGCAGCGATGCCGGTCGCGACGCACAGCACCATGATGTAGACCCCGAAGACCCAGCCGATGTCCCAGCCGGTGAGCAGCTGATTCAGGTAGGGCGCGGTGCCACCGAAGACCGCCACCGAGAAGGAGTAGGCGAAGCCGATGGCCTGGGTACGCAGGCGGGTCGGGAAGCTCTCCGACAGGGTGCACGACAGGATCGCACCAGGGATCGACACGATGAGCAGGGCGAGAGTGGTCGACACGAGCAACGTCCACCCGGCCGACGTGATCATCGACGTCAGCGGGATCTGCAGCGCGAACATGAGGACCGCGAAGCCGCCGAGCATCGGGCGCCGGCCGATCCGGTCGGAGAGCAGACCCCAGAAGGGCAGCGAGACCAGCGCGATGACCTGGGCGATGACGAGCATCCAGTAGGCGGTGTCGGCGTCCATGCCCTTCTGCGTGATCGCGTACGTCGAGACGTACGAGGTCCACGTGTAGTGCGCCGCCGTGACACCCGAGGTCATGCCGATCATCAGCAGGATCGCACGCACGACCACCTTGCGCGGGATACGCGGTTCGTCGACCCGGGTCTCCTGCTGGTCGAAGACCTCGCTCTCCTCCATGCTGCGTCGCAGGTAGAGGGCGAACAGCGCCAGGAAGAAGCCGAGGAGGAACGGCACGCGCCATCCCCACTCGCCCACGGCGCTCTCGGAGAGCGTCGAGGTGACCGCTCCGCCGATCGTGTACGCGAGCACGGAACCGCCGAAGATCGCGACGAAGGCGACGCTGCCCCACATGCCGCGGCGATGCGGCGGCGCGATCTCGCTGACATACGAGTAGGCGGTCGCCGACTCGCCACCGTGCGCGAAGCCCTGCACCACGCGGGCGAGCAGCAGAAGCACCGACGCCCACACGCCGATCGACGAGTAGGTGGGCATGAGCCCGATGACGAGGCTGCCACCGGCCATCATGAGCATGGTCGTGACGAGCACGAACTTGCGGCCGCGCTTGTCGGCGATGCGGCCGAACACGATGCCACCGAGCGGTCGCATCAGGAATCCGACGGCGAAGACCGCGAGTGTGGACAGCAATGCCGAGACCGGATTGTCGCTGTTGAACATCGCTGCGGCGATGAACGGAGCGAACACAGCGTAGGCGCTCCACTCGTACCACTCGAGGATGTTGCCCACGGAGCTGGCGAGAAGAGACTTCTTCTTCGATGCGAGAGTCACCGAAGTTGTTGCAACAGAATTCTTCTCAGATGTTTCGATGTTCATGTCCCTACTTCCGGGTCGCAGATTCCCCTCGGCCCCCAAGGCCCCTATCCGCACCCGAGCGATCGATCGGTCGGGCGATGTGAAGTGTGATGGGTCACATGGACCGCTGTCAAATTGGACACATCACCGCGAACCGGTGGGGCGCCTCTCCGCGGCGAAAGGACCGGCCACGCAGGGTCCGGCACAATCGCTCCGGTGACGACCCTTCGCGACTGGCTGCGGCCCGCATCCCGCAACCCCGAGCCGCCCCTCGACCCCACCGAGCGCCGCGCGCTGTGGATCGAGATCACCATCGTCCTGCTCGTCACCTTCGGCCTGAGCGGGATCTCGTCGATCCTGTCGCTGGCCGAGGCGGCGCTGGCACCAGAACCGCTGTCGGATCAGACCGTCGCCCTCAACACGCCACGCTCGTCGCAGGGGTTCATCGATCTCGCCCGCCAACTCCTCGGCATCGTGCGCCTGCTCGCCTGGGGTGCCCTCGGCCTGTACCTGCTCTGGCGCAGCGGTGTCGGACCGCGACTCGCGGGCCTCGCCCGACCCGGTCTGCGCCGGGACCTGCTGCCCGGCCTGGGGCTGGCCGCCCTGATCGGACTCCCCGGACTGGTGCTGTACCTGGTGGCGCGGGCCGCCGGCCTGAACCTGACGGTCGCGCCGAGCCTGCTCGAGGACTACTGGTGGCGACTGCCCACCGAGGTGCTGTGGGCGATCGCCAACTCCGGGGCGGAGGAGATCCTGGTCGTCGCCTATCTCCTCACCCGCCTGCGGCAGCTCGGCTGGTCGGAGAATTCGTCGTTGCTCGCCTCCGCCCTGCTGCGCGGCAGCTACCACCTCTACCAGGGCGTCGGCGGCGGGTTCGGCAACGTCGTCATGGGCCTGGTCTTCGGGCGCTACTGGCAGCGCACCGGCCGGTTGTGGCCGCTCGTGATCGCCCACGCGCTCATCGACACCATCGCCTTCGTGGGCTACCAAGCACTGAGAGGCCACGTCTCCTGGCTGCCCTGAACGTAGAGTTGTCCGGGTGAACGGCGACCCTCGCGACCCTCGGAACCGGCCGCGGCCTCCGCAGGGACTTCCCCCGCAGGGCCCTCCTGCCCGACGGGCAGTACCGCCGAACCCGCAGCGCGGGGTGCCACCGCAGCGACGGGGCGCTCCTCCGTCACAGCGTCGCGGCGGCCCCCCGCCGTCCCCAGAGGGCACCCAGGTGCTCCGGCGCGACGGACGACCGCAGTCACCGCAGGCGTGGTCGCAGGCACCCGCCCCGAACTACCGGCCCGCTCCGCGGCAGGACCGACAGCAACCGCCCCCGCAGCAACGACGCGACTGGGCACCGACGCAGCGACCCGAACGGATCGCCGACCCCGCCCCGAACCGTCGCCCGCCGCGCGGGAACACACCACCGCCCGCACCCCCGCGACGCCCTGCGGCACCGCCTTCACGACCGGGCCCGCCCTCACGACCGGCACCACGCCGCCCGCTCGGTGCCCGGCGCATCCTGCGGCGACTCGCGATCGTCCTGGTGGTGCTCGTCGTCGCGATGGGCGCGAGCATGGTCTACCTCGACGGCACACTCGCGCGCGTCGATGCGCTCGCCGATTACGACGGCCGGGTCGGCGACACCCCCGGCACGAACTGGCTGCTCGTCGGCTCCGACAGCCGCGTGGGCCTCACCCCCGAGCAGGAACAGGAACTCGCGACCGGCGGGGAGGTCGGCGCCGACCGCACCGACACGGTGCTGCTCGTCCACATCCCGCCCGGTGGGGGCGCCACGACGATGGTCTCGCTGCCCCGCGATTCCTACGTGAGCGTCCCGGGCTTCGGCCAGGACAAGCTCAACGCGTCGTTCGCGTTGGGCGGACCGCAACTGCTCGTGCAGACGGTCGAGGGCGCCACGGGCGTGCACATCGACCACTACGCCGAGATCGGCTTCGGCGGGTTCGCGTCGATCGTCGACGCGGTCGGCGGGGTCGACATCTGCGTGACCTATCCGATCGACGACCCCCTCGCCGGACTCAGGCTCGAACCGGGATGCCAGGAGCTCAACGGAGCGCAGGCCCTGGGCTTCGTGCGCACCCGCGCCACCCCGCTCGCCGACCTGGACCGGATGAACAACCAGCGCCTGTTCCTGTCGGCGCTGCTGAGCAAGGCCACCAGTCCCGGCACCTTCCTGAACCCCTTCCGGGCATGGTCGCTGATGTCGGGTGCGGCCGGGTCGCTGCGGGTCGACGACGGCGACCACCTGTGGAACCTCGCACGACTCGCGTGGGCGATGCGCGGCGAGACGGTCACCACGACGGTTCCGGTGGGCGGATTCGACGACGTCTACGGCATCGGCAACGTCTTGCTGTGGGATCGTGAGCGCGCCGTGCCGTTCTTCGGAGCCATCTCGGAGGGCGACCCGATCCCGCCGGAACTGCTCGCTCCGGCCCCCTGACGGACGCCGCGAATCGTCGTCGATCTTGGGGAAGGCTGTCCGAATTTTCCGTAGGGTAGCCGATGCTGCGTTGCCCAAGGGTAGCCAAGGCTTGGATGAAAAGCGCGTTGACCTGCACTAACGTCGTGATCATGACGACGATGGGCGACATGACCAAGACCAAGTTCCACACGCTGCTGCACGACCAGATCCGCCACGAGTTCACGGCGTCGCATCAGTACATCGCCATCGCGGTCTTCTACGACAACACCGATCTCCCGCAGCTGGCGAAGCACTTCTACGCGCAGGCCGTCGAGGAGCGCAACCACGCCATGATGATCGTCCAGTACTTCCTGGACCGCGACATGGCCGTCGACCTCACCGGCGTCGACGCGGTGCAGTCGATGTTCGAGGATGCCCGCGAGCCGATCGCGCTGGCCCTCGCCCAGGAGAAGAAGGTCACCGACCAGATCGTCGAGCTCGCCCGCACCGCGCGCGACGAGGGCGACTACCTCGGCGAGCAGTTCATGCAGTGGTTCCTGCAGGAACAGGTCGAGGAGGTTGCGACGATGACGACCCTGTTGACCGTGGCCGACCGTGCCGGTTCCAACCTCTTCAACCTCGAGGACTTCGTGGCCCGCGAGCTCAACTCGAAGGTGCGCGAGCCGCGCGGCAACGCCCCGCTCGCCGCCGGCGGTGCCATCTGATCGTTCCTCCATCCGGGGACAGCCCACCCGGAACGACGAAGGCCACCTCCCGCGGGAGGTGGCCTTCGTGCTGTCGTGAGCGGGTCAGCGCAGGGTGACCTGGCGGCTGCGCAGGCCGTCGCGCGACCGGCGCTCGGCGGCGGTGAGCGGTTCGTCCACGGCGAGGGCCTCGTCGAGGCGCTGCCCGAACTCGATGGTCGGGGTGACCCATTCGTCGGGGTGCTTCTCGCGGTCGAGGTCGAAGACCGGCACCAGCAGACCGTGGGTGCGGAACGAACCAGCGAACCGCGATCCCTCACCGAGGTGCAGACCGCCCGCCGCGTGCACGCGCGACAGCGCCGCCATCAGCGCGTCCTCGTCCTCGGGGCGCACCCAGCGCAGGTGCGCCTTCTCGCCCGGATCGACCCACCACGCGCCGCGGAGACCGTCGCCTTCGAGACGCGCGGACGGCAGCACGGCTTCGTTCGCGTGCTTGACGGTGTGCGCGATCTCGGCGCTCGGTTCGACACCGGCCGGGATCCACCAGTCGAAGTCGTTGTGGACGGTGATCGCCGGCACGGCTGCCGGGTCGATCAGCTCGGCCAACGGCGGGGTGTCGTCGTCGACACTCGCGACCTGCAGCGACGAGCCCGGCTCGGCCGTGTGCGCCCAGTACAGGGCCGCGGCCAGTTCACCCGCCGGGTCCGGGCCGAAGCCGGTGGCGAGCTGCAGGCCGACGTACGCGACCGACTCACCGTTCTCCTCGCGGACCAGGGCCGCTACCCCGCCGGGGAGGATGGTCGCACCCACGACGCGACGGCCGTCCTCGGCCGCGGGCAGCTCCGCGAGGGCCGACGGCACGAACTCGCGCAGTGCCACGAGATCGCATTCGAAGGCGAGTCCTTCGAAGGGCCGGGACGTCGCGGCGGCCGCTGTTTCCCGCTCGAGTCGGCGCTGCTCGAGCTTCGCGGCGCGGTTGCTGCCGGGCTTGGGTCCGCTGTTTCTCTTGCTCTTCTTGGCCACGGCGTCAAACTACACGGCGACCCGTGTCGCGATGTCGAGGTCGCGGGACCGGGTGAGGGTGCTCACCGATCGAAGGCGGCGTCGAGCTGCAGCTTGGTGCGCCCGGGATGGTTGGTGGCGACCCACTCGACGCCCAGCTCGCGGCACAGTTCGACGTCGGCGGGGTCGTCGACGGTCCAGCAGTAGGTGGCCCGGCCCGACAGCGCAGCCCGGTCGACGAGATCGCGGTGCTCGCGCAGCGTCGCGATCGAGGGACCGACAGCGGTCGCGCCGACGGTGGTCGCGGCACTGCCGCGCAGGTAGCGCGAGGTCTCCCCCAGCAACACGGTGGGCAGCAGCGGCGCGGCCCGGCGGATGCGCCAGACGGCCCCCGCCGCGAACGACATCACCACCACCCGGGAGAAATCGGCCGATGCCGGGGTCGCGAGACCGAAGCGGGCCAGTTCGGCGAGCAGTTTGCTCTCCACGAGACCGCCGTAGCGGACGGGATGCTTGGTCTCGACGAAGACCTTCACCGGGACACTCGTGAAGTCCATGACGAGTTCGAGCAGTTGCCGCAGCGTGAGCAGGTCGGCGGGCTCGCCGGGGCGTCCGTAGTCGTACTGCGCGAGCTCGTCGAGGGTCATCTCGCTGACGACACCTGTGCCGTTCGAGGTGCGGTCGATCGTGCGGTCGTGCACGCACACGAGGTGACCGTCGCGGGTGAGCCGCACGTCGCATTCGACGCCGTCGGCACCTTCCTTCAATGCGAGCTCGTAGGCGCCGATCGTGTGTTCCGGGAGGGCGGCGGACGCACCGCGATGCGCGACGACCCGGGGATGCGCGCTGCGGGTCACGGCGCCACCGCCTCAACGCGCTCCTCGTCGTCCGCTCGTTCTCCGGCCGATTCCGGAGCGTCGTCCTGTTCTTCGCGGGCCTGTTCCTGCTCGCGCACGGCGGCGGGGACGATGGGCGCGATCGGCGACGAGGCCGGACCTGCCGCGTGGGTGAAGCGGCGACGGCGCAGCGGCCGTCCCCACAGGTCGGCGTCGTCGAACAGGCGCAGGACGTGCAGGGTCGACAGCGCGACGACCGTCCCGAGCGCCGCGAGGACGGCGGTGAGCAGGACGCCGTCGGCGCGGGCCTGCAGGGTGTCGCGCTGACGCCACGCGAGCAGCGCCACCATGAGCACACCGTTGACCACCCACAGCACCCACCAGGTGCGGATCGCGCGGAGCAACCGCGGGTCGCGGTCGGCGATCTCGGTGAGGAAGACACCGGGCATCGCGAGGTTGAGGCCCGGAACGACCAGCCCCGCGAGGATGGACAGCGGCGACCGCGACTCGGCGAGACCACGCTCGGCGTAGATGCGCCGGCGCAGGTCGATCAACCGCAATCCGGATGCGACCGCCGCGGCCAGCGCCACGACCGGCCCGACCACCTGGGTCGCCCACACCGCGGCATCTGACAACGCGAGCACGAGCGGGTCGACGAGACGGGTGCGGTTGTACAGCAACACTCCGTACCGGACGGCCTCGGCGACCGCCGCGAGACCGAAGACGACGGCGGTGCCGACGAGCAGCGTCGGCGCGAGGTCGGCGGCGGTCTCGGCGCGATCGGGTTCGACGGCCTCGTCCGGGAGCGGATCGAGCAGTCCCCAGCGGGGCATCTCACGATAGGACGGGGTCTCGGGAGCCGGACACCCGTGCGCGGGCGACGTCGGTTCGGTCGTCGGAGCACCACCCGCGGGTCGCGCGACCCAGCGGAAGTTACGGCGCGACGGAGGAACCGTCCCGTCGGGGGCGACGGGTGAGAGCAGCACACCGCGGCAGGCCGGGCACCACTGCCGCGGCTGATATGTCACCGACCAGCGATTCTCACAGCGCACACAGATCTGATAGGCCGACATCAATAGATCTTTGCCGGTTCGTCGCGCTCGGAGACGAGCGGGAGTCCGTGCTTCTGCCACGCCACCATGCCGCCCGCGACCTGGAAGGTCTCGTACCCGATGCGGGCCAGGTACTCGACCGCTCCGAGGGAGCGGCCGCCCTGCCTGCAGATCACGTAGATCTCGGCGTCGGGGTCGAGTTCCTCGATGTGGGCGGGCACGTCGGCGAGCGGAATGTGCAGCGCGCCGGGGGCGTGTCCGAGTTCCCATTCGTCGTCCTCGCGGACGTCGAGGAGGACGACCTCGTCGCCGAGTTCGGGTACCAGGTCGACCGACACGGTGGGCACGTCGGAAAAGCTCACGTCTCAATAGTGGCACGCGGCGTGAACGGATGTGGGTGTGGTCGTACCGATACTGTTCCGCAGGTGGGGCAGGTAGGTCTTCCACAACACTCCCCATCAACCCCATCCGCTGGAGTTATCCACAGTTTCCACAGGTTCATCAACAGGCCTATCCACGCATGGGGAATCACACTCGAGACATCTCACAGTGGACAAGCGCCCGCCGATGGCGCGCGCCGGGTCCGTCGCTGAAATGATCGGGTCATGGAATTACGCATCTTCACCGAACCCCAGCAGGGCGCCACCTACGACGACCTCCTCGCCGTCGCACAGACCGCGGAACGACTCGGCTACGGCGCGTTCTTCCGCTCCGACCACTACCTGGCCATGAACGCCGAGGGTCTGCCCGGACCGACGGACGCATGGATCACGCTGGCCGGTCTCGCCCGCGACACGTCGACGATCCGCCTCGGCACGCTCGTCACCTCGGCGACCTTCCGGTACCCCGGCCCGCTCGCAATCTCCGTCGCGCAGGTCGACGCCATGAGCGGCGGACGCGTCGACTTCGGATTCGGAGCCGGCTGGTTCGAGGAGGAGCACCTCGCCTACGGCATCCCCTTCCCCACGCTGAAGGAGCGGTTCGACCGCTTCGAGGAGTCCCTCGCGGTCATCACCGGCCTGTGGGACACCCCCGAGGGCGAGACGTTCTCGTACGAGGGCGAGCACGTGCGGATCGAGAACTCCCCGGCGCTGCCGAAGCCGTACCAGCGTCCCCACCCACCGATCGTCATGGGCGGCGCAGGCAAGAAGCGCACGCCGGCACTGGCGGCGCGCTACGCCGACGAGTTCAACGTGCCGTTCAAGTCGCTGGACGAGACGAAGGTCCTGTTCGAGCGGGTGCGCTCGGCCTGCCGGGATGCTGGACGCGACCCCGAGGAACTGACCTACTCGAACGCACTCGTGCTGTGCTGCGGCCGGGACGAGGACGAGATCGCGCGTCGCGCGGCACGGATCGGCCGTGAGGTCGACGAACTGCGGGAGAACGGACTCGCGGGCACGCCGCAGGAGTTGATCGAGAAGATCCGCACCTTCGCCGAGGCCGGGACGCAGCGCATCTACCTGCAGGTCCTCGATCTCGCCGATCTCGAGCACCTCGAACTGGTGGCGAACGAGGTCATGCCCGCCGTCGCGGATCTCTGACGCGCAGGCGGTGCTTGCAGTCCTAGCCGGGTCAGTGGCTGCTGGTGGAGCCGAGGAACGCTTCGATGTCCCGGCTCCACTCGCGGCTGCGCCGCACCTCGAGACGCCAGTGCGCGAGGGCGAACAGCCCGGCCGCGGCGGCGGCGGAGAACGTCCACAACCACACCCCGGACAGCACGGCGGTGAACTTCGCGGCGGAGGTGGTCAGCGGGGGCTGCGTGTATTCGCCGGTGCTCCCCTCAACCCAGACCTGCACCTCGCTGCCCGCGGTCGCGAGACTGTCCACCTGGACGAGCGCGTGACGCGTCTCGTCGCCCCAACCCCAGGTCGCGGGGGCCGAGGAGATCTTCACGGTCTCGCCCCATCCGGAGGAGTCGCTCAGGGCATCGGCGTCGAGGACGGCCGTGACGCTGACACGTTCGGCATTCTGCTTCTCGGAGAGTTCGAGCTGGGAGCTCCACATGGTGGCGGACACCCACACCGCGACGGGGATCAGGATCGCCATCACGGCGATCATGAGGGTGAAGCAGCGCGCCTCGAGCTTGTCGGTGCGACGCACGAGCGGATCCCGCCTGCGCAGACTTCGCCGTGTACGCCGCAGATACCCCGCTCTGGTCGTCATGTCGGCAAGCCGTCCCTTTCCCCCTCTGGAATGATCCCTTCTTCCAGAATGCGTCCGCCTTCGGGGAAGTTCAAGGAACGCCAACGCATCTCACACTCGCACTGCGAGCGGAGATGTGGTGCGCGACACCGTCGAACCCTGAGGCCCGACGCTCTCTCAGGCGCCGAGGCCCACCGGGCAACTCACGCCGGTGGCGTGGACGGGGCAGTAGCCGTTGGGATTCTTCGCGAGGTACTGCTGGTGGTAGTCCTCCGCGTAGTAGAACTGCGTGAGCGGGGCGATCTCCGTGGTGATCTGCCCGTATCCGGCGTCGGCCAGTCGCTTGCCGAACGCTTCGGCCGTGGCCTCGGCGACCTCGATCTGCGTCTCGTCGTGGGTGTAGATCGCCGAGCGGTACTGGGTGCCGTGGTCGTTGCCCTGCCGCATGCCCTGGGTGGGGTCGTGGTTCTCCCAGAACTGCTGCAGGATGTGTTCGTAGCCGATCACCTTCGGGTCGAAGACGACGAGCACCACCTCGGTGTGCCCGGTCCGGCCGGAACACACCTCCTCGTAGGTGGGGTTGGGGGTGTAGCCGCCGGAATAGCCGACCGCGGTCGAGTAGACGCCGTCGAGCTGCCAGAACTCCTTCTCGGCGCCCCAGAAGCAACCCATGCCGACGACTGCGGCCTGCAGGCCCTCGGGGAAGGGGGGAACGATGCGGTTGCCGTTGACGTAGTGGGTCTCGGGGACGGGCAGCGGTTCGGCGCGACCGGGGAGCGCGTCCTCGCGCGTCACCATCTGCGACTTCGAACCTGCACGGGCGAGGATCTCGTCGAACCAGGACATGACCCGATGCTACGCGCGGGTCGGAGCGACAGTCCGTTCGTCGGAAGCGACCTGCTTCGGCGCGAGCCAGCGGCTCTTGATCCAATGCGCAGCCGGAACCTCGACGCTGCGGTACAGCACCTCGGCGACGAGACCGCAGCCGATCAGCAGCAGCACGATCGCCGCGGTCGTGCCGACGATGCCCACGGTGTTCTCGTAGATCCGGTACATCACGAGGGTGTGGGTCAGGTAGATGCAGTAGCTGCGGGTCGCGACCCAGGAGACGACGGTCGAGCGCGCGAGGCGCCCGTCGTACCGCGCGACCAGCACGATCGCCGCGAAGACCACCGTCACCGTCCACAGATAGCGGCTGCCCGACCAGTAGACGTTGATGTCCGTGGCCATCACGATCACCGCGATCTGCGCGAACATCGCCGCCAGCAGGGCGCGCAGCGAAATCAGGCCGGCCCAGCCGAAGTACACGATCTGCCCCAGGAACAAGGTCGGCAGCGTCGACGCGATCTTCGACAGGAACGGCACCGTGTACGGCTCGGGCACGTACAGGTTGTAGAGGAGCACCAGCATGCACAGCACGGCGCCGAGCATCGGCACCGCCACCGGCGCCGTCCGCAGCAGCGACCGTCCCGCCACGCACCACAGGTAGAACGAGATCTGTGCGGCGAGCGTCCACACCACGCCGAGCACGATCACCTGTGGTTTCAGGAAGAACGCAGCCAGGAAGAAGGACAGGAACGCCTCGGAGACCGACACCGTGGTGTGGCCGCTGAAGGTGCCGTTGATGCCGAGCCACACGAGCACGACCGCGGCGAGGATCGCCACCCAGAAGGCCGGCAGGAGCCGCGCGGCCCGGGCGATGAGGAACTTCCGGCGGTCCTGCCGGATCGCGGACCGGGTGACGAGCATGCCCGTGAGCATCATGAACGCCGTCACCCCGACGGACGACAGGTGCTGGTTGAGGCCGGCGCCCTTGACGAGTACCTCGTAGGTGAGGTCGATGCCCCACCAGCCCGTCCCGAGGTCGTCGATCAGGTAGAAGGCGATGTGGGAGTAGAGCACGGCCGCGACCGCGACGAACCGGACGACATCGACGCCCGGCAGATCCACACGCGGTGCATCGGCCCCGCGTGTCGGTTCGTTCAGGAAGGGCCGAAACACGCGCCAATGTTAAGGTCCCGTTCACGCAGCCGTTGCCGATGGTCCCGATATCCGACTGTTTGCGCTGGTGAGAGCTATTTTCCGGACGCGTGGGCCGTTCCGGGTGCTCTCCGACACAGTCGCGGTCCGATCGTGTCCGCATTACGGGGAATGTTGCGGACGGTGTAGTTATGGACTTGGGTGGAAACCCGAGAAGGTACGGAATAACTGCACGGGCCGGACGGCCCGGTGAAGAAGGGACCCTTCGTGGCTGAATACACACTTCCGGACTTGCCCTACGACTACGCAGCGCTCGAGCCGCACATCTCGGCGAAGATCATGGAGCTGCACCATTCGAAGCACCACGCCACCTACGTCGCCGGTGCGAACACCGCTCTCGAGAAGCTGGCCGAGGCCCGCGAGAACGGCACCATGGCGGCCCAGGCGACCAAGCTCGAGAAGGACCTCGCCTTTCACCTGGGTGGTCACACCAACCACTCCGTCTTCTGGAACAACCTCTCCCCCGAGGGTGGCGACAAGCCCGAGGGTGAGCTCGCTGCTGCGATCGACGATGCCTTCGGTTCGTTCGACAAGTTCCGCGATCACTTCTCCGCGAACGCGAACTCCATCCAGGGCTCCGGCTGGTCGATCCTCGCGTGGGATTCGATCGGACAGCGTCTGATCATCGTCCAGCTGTACGACCAGCAGGGCAACATCCCGATCGGCCTGACCCCGCTGCTCATGCTCGACATGTGGGAGCACGCCTTCTACCTGCAGTACCAGAACGTCAAGGCCGACTACGTCAAGGCCTTCTGGAACATCGTCAACTGGGCGGACGTGCAGGCTCGCTTCGAGCGCGCTCGCACCGCCACCTCGGGCCTGATCGTCTAGTACGGATCGGTCATACAGGTCGCGAGACCGACAGCGAGGGCGCCGGGACACCGGCGCCCTTCGTCGTCTCCGGGCCTGGTCTTTCCTATCCGCTACAGGAATCGCTATCCGCCGCAGCAATTGCCGAGGCGGATAGCAAGAGGTGTAGCGGCAGTGCTGGCACTCGACACCTCTTGTGTGCCAACGAAGAAAACGGGCATTCTCCCCTTACCGACCGAGAGGGAGGAGTGGGATGAACGCCGAGGAACACAGCCGCATCGAGCTGTCCGCATTCCAGTCCGCCGGGTCGCTTCGAGGTTTCGTCGTCTCGGGCAGATGGCCCGCGACCACCCGCGAATGGGCCCAGGTGCTGGCGATGACGGTGCGGATCGCGTCGCTGCCGGGACTGCTGCCCACCTCGACGGTCTTCGGGGTCAAGGAAGAACTGCCCGACGACCCCGAGCCCGGAACCGTGGGCCTCGTGGTCGCCGAAGGTCCGGTGCTCGGCGAGCGTGCCGTGCAGCCCGGACGGTTCGCCGAGCATCAGCCGCCGGCACTGATCATGCTGCATCCGCCGTCGGAGACGACGCCGTCACTGCCGGAGAACGCCGGCGCCGCCTCGGGCTGCGTGCTGCTCCCCGGGATCCCACATCTCGGGCTCGAGCATCGCGCCGCGTGGGTCGAGGCCGAACCGGACGGCACGGTGACGGCACTGGTCAGCAAGGTGGGAGTGGATCCGGGCAACGACCCCGACACCGCGATTCTGGCCATGCTGCTCGCTTCGTGAGGGCGCCCTGAAAACGAGAGTTCGGTTCTCCTAAAGTTAGCATTTCCTTTACAGAATTCGGCTCGCCGGGCTAACGTTGTCGTCGGCGAAGGGGAGTAGCCCCCAATCGCAGGGTCGACATACTGGCGGCGCCCGACAACGGCACTGCCCGGCCCCGCGGACCGGATCATCCTCCGGTGGGCGAGACCTTCGGCCGCTGGTCGCACCGTGCGTCCGGCGTCCGGAGGAAGCCCCGTTTCCTCCACACGAAAGGAGGAAACGCATATGTGGTCCGCGCTCGTCCTGTCCTTCGCAGTCGTCTTCGTCGCCGAACTCGGCGACAAATCCCAGCTCATGGCGATGACCTTCGCCCTGCGGTATCGCTGGTGGGTCGTCCTGTCGGGGATCCTGTTCGCGACCACCGCGGTGCACCTCGTGTCAGTGGCTGTCGGGCACTATCTGGGTGTCGCGATCCCCGCGACCGCCATCTCCATCGTCGGCGGCATCGCCTTCCTGATCTTCGGTGCGTGGACGCTGCGCGGCGACTCCCTCGACGACGACGAGCAATCCAAGGCCGGACGCGTCGCGCGCTCCGCCTTCCTCGCCGTGACCTCGGCGTTCTTCCTCGCCGAACTCGGCGACAAGACGATGCTCGCGACCATCACGCTCGCGACCGACAACAACTGGGCCGGGGTGTGGATCGGGTCCACCGTCGGCATGGTCGCCGCCGACGCGCTGGCCATCGTCATCGGTGCCGTGTTCGGCCGGCATCTTCCCGACAACGCCATTCGCTACGGTGCTTCCGCCCTGTTCTTCGGCTTCGGCGCGTGGATGCTCGGCGACGGCCTGTTCCCGGCGACCGGCGTCGTCGGACCGATCGCCGGCGCGGTGGCCCTGCTGCTGTCCGTCGCCGCGATGGTGGTCGTCCGCCGGCGCGCCCGCCGTGTCACGGAGGACGAGGCCCCGGCGCTCATGCGTCCCTGATCACCGTTCCGAACAGTGTCTTTCCACTCTGCACAGGAGTATGCTTGCCGATAGGCAAATAAATTCGGAGGTGGTTCCATGTCTGAACTCACGGACAGCACCCCTCGATCCGAAACTCCTCCGTTCGACGCGGAAGACGTCCATCGTCTGCGTATCGCGATCGGACGGATCTCCCGCCGCATGGGCATGTTCGCCTCGGAGGAAGGGCTGACGCGTTCGCAGTCGACCCTCCTCACGACCGTCGCCCGCCACGAGACGATCGGAGTCCGCGACCTCGCGGAGATCGAAGGGCTCAACCCCACCATGTGTTCGCGCATGGTGGGCAAACTCGAAGACGCCGGGTTGCTCACCCGGTCCCCCGACACCGACGACAAGCGTGTCGTCCGCGTCCACATCACTCCCGCCGGTGCCGCACTCTCGGCGGAACTGCGCGACCGCCGCACCGCCCTGTTCGCCCGTCACCTCACCGAACTGAGCGACCGGCACCTCGAAGCTCTGCACGACGCACTGCCCGCCCTCGAGGCACTCTCGCAGCGCGTCGCCGATTCACCGCGCCCCTCCGCCGAGAGGGGTCGCCCGTGACAATGCTCGCCGACATCAGAGGACAGACCTTCGCCGCCCTGCGCGGCCCCAACTTCCGCCTCTACATCAGCGGCCAGGCCGTCTCGCTCATCGGCACGTGGATGCAGACGGTCGCGCAGTCGTGGCTCGTCCTGCAGCTCACCGGCTCCGCGACCGCCATCGGCATCGTGCTCGCACTGCAGACCGTGCCGATGCTGCTGCTCGGCCCCTACGGCGGCGTGGTCGCCGACCGCTCCGACAAACGCCGGCTCATGATCGGGTTGCAGACCCTCATGGGTGTGCAGGCCCTGATCCTGGGGCTGCTCGTCGTCACCGACACGATCGCCCTGTGGCACGTCTACGTCCTGGCGGTCGCGCTCGGCCTCAACCAGTGCTTCGAGAACCCCGCCCGACAGTCGTTCATGCTCGAACTGGTCGGTCCGGAGGATCTGCGGAACGCCGTGAGCCTGCAGTCGGTCCTCGCCTCGTGCTCCCGCATGATCGGCCCGGCCGTCGCCGGCCTGGTCATCGCCGCGGGCGGACTCGGCGTGTGCTTCCTGCTCAACGCCGCGAGCTTCGTTGCCGTCGTCACCTCCTTGCTGCGACTCGACGTCTCCCGGCTCCAGCGCTCCCCCGCCGCCGCCCGCGCGAAGGGACAGCTGCGTGAGGGTTTCGCCTACGTCCGCAGCACGCCCGACCTGGCCGTCCCGCTGTCGATGATGGCGCTCGTCGGATGTCTGGCCTTCGAGTTCCAGGTGGTTCTGCCGGTCCTGGCCGACCACACCTTCGCTGCCGGTGCCGGGGCCTACGGCTTCCTCACCGCCGCGATGGGCGCCGGATCGGTGGTGGGGGGCCTCGCCGTCGCCACCTGGGGTCGCACCGGAACCCGGCCGCTGATCCTCACCTCCCTCGCGTTCGGCATCGCCATGGCGGTCGCCGCCGCGGCCCCGAACCTGACCACGCTCATCGTGCTCATGGTGATCGTGGGCGCACTGAGCGTGACGTTCACGTCCACCACCAACAGTTCGCTGCAACTCGCCTCCGCGCCGACGATGCGCGGACGGGTGATGGCCCTGTGGTCGGTCGCCTTCCTCGGCTCCACGGCCATCGGCGGTCCCATCGCCGGATGGGTCTGCGAGCAGTGGGGTGGCCGGGCCGGATTGCTGCTCGGTGCCGTCGCGTGTCTCGTCGCCGCGGCGATGGGAGTCGTCGCACTGCGCCGCCGGACCGCGACCCCCGCGGAACCCGCGGCCGTCACCGGTTAGGGTTCGTGACGAACGACACTCACACGGGACAGGAGATACGAACAGTGGAGATTCAGGGATCCGCCGCACTGGTGACCGGTGCCGCATCCGGTCTCGGCGCCGCAACCGCACGCCGTCTCGCCGACGCCGGAGCCACCGTCTTCGGCCTCGACCTGCAGCAGTCCATCGACCGCGTCGGCGATGCCGCACCCGCGGGTGTCACGCTCCTCGCGACCGATGTGACCAGCGGCGACGAGGTGCAGGCCGCCGTCGACCGCATCGTCGAGTCGGGTGTTCCGCTGCGCATCGTCGTCAACTGCGCCGGTGTCGGCTGGGCCGGCCGCATCCTGTCGAAGAACGGCCCGCACGACCTCGAGCTGTTCCGCACGGTCATCACCGTCAACCTGCTCGGCACCTTCAACGTCATGCGCCTCGCGGCCGACGCGATCTCCAAGACCGAGACGGTCGACGAGTCGGGTCAGCGCGGCGTCGTCATCAACACCGCCTCGGTGGCGGCGTTCGAGGGCCAGATCGGTCAGATCGCGTACTCCGCGTCGAAGGGTGGCGTGCACGGCATGACCGTTCCCGCCGCACGCGACCTCGCGCAGTTCGGCATCCGCGTCAACACCATCGCCCCCGGCATCGTCGACACCCCGATGCTCGCCGGTGTCACCGAGGAGTACCGCAAGGGCCTCGAGGCCGGTGTGCCGTTCCCGTCGCGGCTCGCCCAGCCCGCCGAGTACGCGCAGCTCGCGCAGATGATCGTCGAGCACGACTACCTCAACGGTGAGACCATCCGCATGGACGGCGCGCTGCGCATGGCGCCGCGGTAACCCTTCCTCCGGTAACCCCGCCTCTTCCGTGCGCGTTTCCGGCAGTTCCGGCTGCCGGGAACGCGCACATGCGTTAGACCGGACCCATGCGGATCGTTCTCGCCGTGGTGCTCGTCGTCGCGCTCGTCGGCGTCGCCGGGTGGGCGCTGCAACGACGCCTGATCTACCTGCCCGACAGCTCCACTCCCCCGTCCGCCGCGACCGTCCTGCCCGGTGCGGAGGACGTCGTGCTCACCACCTCCGACGGTCTCGCGCTCGACGCCTGGTTCGTGCCCGGTCGCGCTCCCGACGGCCCCGGAGCCGGCTTCACGGTTCTCCTCGCTCCCGGTAACGGCGGCAACCGACTCGGCCGCGTCGACACCGCCGCCGACCTCGCCGCGGCGGGTTTCTCGACGCTCCTGTTCGACTACCGCGGGTACGGCGGCAATCCCGGCGCCCCCACCGAGGAGGGTCTCGCCGCCGACGCCCGCGCGGCCCTCGAGCATCTCCGTTCACGCGACGACGTCGACCCCGCCCGGGTGCTGTACTTCGGGGAGAGCCTCGGCTGCGCCGTGGTCACCGCGCTCGCCGTCGACGAACCTCCCGCCGGGATGCTGCTGCGCTCGCCGTTCACCGATCTCGCCGCCGTGGCCCGGCACCACTATCCCTTCGTGCCCGCCGCACTGTTGAAGGACGAGTTCCCCGTCGCCGAACTCGTCGGCCACATCGACGTGCCGATCACGGTCGTCTACGGCACCGCCGACAGCATCGTCCCGCCGGCCCAGAGCTCGGCAGTCGCCGATGCCGCCCGATGGCTGCACGAGCGGGTCGAGCTCGACGGTCTCGAACACAACGATCCGCCGATGTTCGGCGCGCCCGTGGTGGACGCACTGATCCGGCTCAGAGCAGGCCTGTGAGCCTGGCGGAGCCGTCGACGAGGAATCTCACCAGATCGGGATCGGGTTGCACCTTCGCGGCCGACCCGTGCAGGTACAGGCCGCCGACGACGAAGGACGACGAGTCGCGGATCGGGACGGCCAGCGCCGCCCTGCCCAGCCGGGTCTCCTGGCACTCCTTCGCGTAACCGGACGAGATGATGTCGCGCAGCTCCCGCGCCAGCGACTCGCGCTCGCACATCGTGAACTCGGTGAGCCGGCGAAACTCGGCGTCCGGAGCCGCCCCCGGCACGTGTGCCAGCATCAGCTTGCCGATGGCATTGGCGTGCAACGACTTCGACAGCGTGGTGATGGCGACGATCTCGTGGTCCGGATCCTGGTCGACGAAGCGGAGCCGGCTCCCGGCGAAGGACGCGACGTGCAATCCGAAACGCGTGCACCCCCGCAGGTCCTCCATCACGTCGTGGAGCGACTCGGACGGGGTGGATTCCGCTGCGGCCTGGGCGAGTTCGGCGGTGCGACGACCGAGCGCGAAACCCGACAGGTCGGGGACACGCACGAGATAGCCGTCCGCGACGAGCAGGTTCAGCATCCGGTAGGCGGTGGCGGGAGGCACTCCGGCGAACGCGGCGATCTCCTTGGCGGTGGTGCCGGGACCGAGCTGTGCGACGGCCTCGAGCATCCCCAGCGCCTTCTGCACGGCGTGGGGTTGTCGTCCTCCGAAAGTAGTCTCGGAGGACCGGATCGGCACGTGGGCGGTCACATCCGCTCTTCCTGTATGCCCCCCGTGACGATCCGCGGCCGCCCGTGCTCGTCGAGGACCAGTGTCCCCGCACCCGGCAGCAGATCCGAGGTCTCGACGGTGTCGAATGCTCCGATCGTCGCGAGGCTCTGCGGGCGGAGCCGGCGCAGCACCGCGCGCCAGACGGGTCCCGACACCAGGAGCGCGACGAGCGCCACCGGCACGACGAGCAGCGAGTGCGTGACCCCGTCGACGGCCGTGGCCACCAGCAGACCACCACCGAGCAACGCGACGAACACCGCCGCGACCCGCGTCCACGTGGTGTCCTCACCGATGCGGTGCAGGAACCGCAGGGATGCCACCGCGACCAGCGTGTACGCCGCGACCAGCGCGACCTCGACGACACCGTCGAAGACGGACGAATCCGCTTCCGCCACCAGGGTGTACAGGACGGCACCCGCGACACTCACCGCGACGAACGTCGTCACCGCGAGGTAGGGGGTGCGCAGGGTGCCGTGTACGCGGGCCAGAGCGGACGGCAGCACCCGTTCGACACCCATCGAGTACAGGAGCCTCGAGCCTGCCTGTGCGCAGCCGAGTGTCGACGCGAACCACGAGCACGCCATGCCCGTCTTCACGGCGAGCACGACCGCCCACGACGCACCGGAGTCGACACCGTCGAAATACGCTCCGATGATGAGCGATCCACGCCCGGTCAGCGAGGCGACGGCCGTGAAGACGAACAGCGCCCCGACGACGAGAGGGGTGATCAGCACCGTCCGGCTGACCGTGACGAGCGGCCGACGGGCCTCGGGTCCGAAGAACGCCGCGCTCTCGAATCCGGCCATGGACAGGACGGTCATGAGCGCCAGGAAGGGCAGCAGGCTCAGCGGTGAGACCGGCAGTTCGCTTGTCGTCGTTCCGCCCGCCGGCGCGACCAGCATCGTCGCGACGATCAGTACCAGCGAACACGTTTCGACGAGCAGGATCGCGCGGGTCGCGAACCGCACGCCGCGGATCGCGATCAGGGCGACGACCCCACCGAGCACCGCCGCCGTCACCAGCCACGGTCCCGTCCCCGGAAGATTCAGTCCCACAAGCTCACCGAGATCCAATACTGTGCGTGCTCCCTGGGCCAGCACGGAGATCGAGATGCCGAGATATCCGACGATGAGCGCCGTGCCCGTCACGAGCGCCGCGCGCGTACCGAGTCCCTGGAAGACGAAACTGTAGAGCGAACCCGCCGCGGCCAGGCGTCGCGTGAACTGCGTGATGCACCATGCGACCAGCACGACGACGCCGGTCGTCGCGGCGATGGTGAGCACACCCCCGAGTCCCGGAGCGCTCACGGTCATCCACAGGGCGATGAACACCATTCCGGTTGCGGGAGCGATCGTCGACAGCGACTGCCCGATCAGATCGAGCTGGGACAACTGCCGGCGGCCGAGCGCATGCAGGGGTGAGCGCACGTGATCCCCGGTGGGTTCCGCGTCCTGCGCGCGGTCGATCGCCGCCCGGAGTGCTGACGTCACGGCCGTGGTCCTTTCACTGGATTCGTCCGGACGCTAACCCCGTTCTGTTACAGCCGCATTACCTGCGCGAACACGACGTGCCGTCCAAGTGGGAATCCGCTCGCAGAGGCGATGCGAGGTGCATCACGCCACCGCCTTCCGCGCGGACTCGGGCGAACGCAAAACCCCACGTCGCCGAGCCCCGACGTCCCTGAATTCGAAGGCTCGCGTTCTCGTTCAGGGTGTCCCCTTTCGTTTCTCCGGCGTCGCACGCCCGACTCGAGACCGCAGCAGGATGTGTCCATCCCCACCTGCGAGGGATCCGCCGGGACCTCGACGAGGTCCCGAAGCGAAACGGAAGGAGTGATCGCACACATGCTGTGGGTGCTGATCGCATCGATCGTCGGAGGCACGCTGTTGCTCGCCGGCATCCCCAAGACCCGGGACCGCCAGGGTCTGCTGCGCACGGTGCGCGGGTACAAGCTGCTGCCTGCGCCGCTCGAGGACGCGGTGTCGTTCGCGCTGCCGTGGGCCGAGATCGTCCTCGGTGCCGCGCTCATCACCGGCATCGCCGGACGATGGGCGGCCGCAGGCGCCGCACTGCTGTTCCTGTGCTTCTTCGGCGGCCTGACGATCAACCTTCTCCGAGGCCGTCGTGACCTCGACTGCGGCTGTTTCGCATTCGGTTCCCACGACATCCCGCGGATCGGGTGGTTCCACGCGGTGCGGGCCGGTGCGTTCGTGCTCGTCTCCGCAGCCCTGGCCCTCGTTCCCGCCGGCGCACCGTCGCTCGCCGAGCACCTCCTCGCCGTCGCGCTCGCCGCACTGGTGCTGGTCGTGGTCGTCACCGCGGTGCAGTTGCGGTCGATCGTGCATCCGGGCCGACGCCCGGTCGACGACCACCTGACGAAGGCCTCGATCGAACTTCGTGCCGCCTCGCCCCTCTCGCGGTACTGACACATCCGAACGGAGAAATCTGTGAACACCTTCCTGCTGATCGCGGTCATCGTGCTGGCCGTCGCCGTCGCGGCACTGTTCCTCATGCTGCTCGCCCTCGCCCGCGAGATCGGGCGCGTGCAGGTGCGTCTCGGCCCCCTCGGCGCCCGGATGATGGACACCGGCCCGAAGATCGATCAGGTCGCTCCGAGCTTCCGCGGCCTGCAGGACCACCTCGGCCGCGAGGTCGGCGTCGGTGGCCACCGCGACAAGGCGCAGCTGCTGCTGTTCACCGCGCCGTCGTGCTCGACCTGCAAGAGCCTGCTGCCCGGCGTCAAGGCGATGGCGAAGGCGGAGAAGGACCTCGAGGTCGTCATCATCTCCGACGGCACGCCCGAGGAGCACCAGAGTTTCCTTGCCGGTTCGGGTATCGGTGCCGAGCTCAGCTACGTCGACGCCCGCGATGTGGGCATCGCCTACCAGGTGGGCACCACTCCGTACGGCGTGATCCTCGACGAGCACGGCAAGATCCAGGCCAAGGGCCTGTGCAACCACATGGCGCAGGTCGAATCCCTCCTCAACGCACTCGAATCCGGCACGCCCTCGCTGCAGCACCTGCACGAGGCAGCCAAGACTCGCGCCGCAGCCGGTCTGTGATCTGCGAGCGCCGACCGCCCCGTCGGTACGGGCGGAATCTCATCCCCTTCTCGAGATCGGAGTACGTCGTTGGACCTCAGACCCTCATCCGGTGAACCGGAGATGCACGAGAACCGATATCCGGTGGACGAAGCCACCGTCAAGGAACAAGCCGAATGGATGGCCGGCCGCGGCGGATCCTTCATCGGCCGCACCGGCCGCAGGATGTCCGAGCGGGTCTCCCGCCGTTCGGTGATCAGCAAGATCGGCCGGTGGACCATGGGTGTTTCCGGTGTGGCACTGATCAGTTCGCTGCCCGTCACCCGCACTGCGCTGGCGCAGGAGCCGCCGGCTCCGACCCCCGCCGAACCCGAACCGCTCGTTCCGGTCTACGACGGCAAGGACCCCGCCGAGTGCGAGTACTGGCGCTGGTGCAACATGGACGGCACCTCGTGCGCGGCCTGCAACGGCGGCGGTGTCACCACCTGTGCGCCGGGAAGCCGTCCCGGAGCGGAGTTCTGGGTTGGATGCTGCACGCATCCCGACACCGGTAAGACCTACCTGATCGCCTACTACGACTGCTGTGGTGCACCGTCGTGCTCGAACGCCTTCTGCGGTGAACCCGACATGCAGGCCATCATGTACAACCCGGTCTCGGGCAGCTTCGACCAGGAGATCATCTGGTGCGTGTCCGACGAATCCCAGTCGTACACCTGCACGATGGCACCGATCATCGGTGAGGACTGCCAGACCCGTCCCGCCGCACGACCGAAGGTGGGCGCCGGATCATGAAGCGCACCCAACGGGCGGTCGCCGCGACCGTCCCGCTCGCTCTCGCACTGTCCCTCGCGGCGTGCTCGAGCGACGACGACTCCTCCTCCGCGGCGGGCGAGGTCACCTACCCGACCGTCCCCTACACCACTCCCGGTGAGGGCATCTCCCTCGGTCACGACGATCAGGAGATCGGCGACACCATCCCGGAACCCGTGCATGTCTCGGAGATCCAGCCCGCGAGCGAGAACGACCTGCTTGCGGTCCTCCGGACTCCGGGCGGGCTCGAGATCGGTGTGAACGTCCTCGACCCGGTCACCGGTGTCGCGGGCAGTCGCATCGTCGTGGGTCCCGGCATCTGGGATCCGGTCATCCACGGGTTCGTCGGCGAGAGTTCCTCGGACCCAGCGGTTCTCGCCGCCGAAGTGTGGCGGCCGCGCGGTTCGCGCGGCCAGGCGGACTTCACCGTCACCACCTACTCGGGCGACCTGCTCGAGCCGGACGAGATCGAACTGCCCGACTACGCCCGCGCGCACTCGCGTCCCGGGTCCAGTGCCGTCACCTCGGACGGGAAGTACTTCGTGACGTGGGACGACGGCCTGTACGGCGTCCGCGTCGTCGATCTCGAGGCCGGCAAGGAGAGCGGCGCGCTGCAGATCATCGGGTGCGGTCCGTTCACCTGGCTCGTCGACCACAAGCTCTACAGCGTGTGCGAGGACACCCGCGAGCTGATCCAGATCTCCATCGACGATGCCGGTGTCCCCACCGAGACGGCGCGGACGAAGGTGCTGCCCGACGACTTCGTCAGCAACCGCAAGGTGACCTGGGCCGCGGACGCGAAGAAGGCACTGCTCGTCGGCGCGACCGGCGACGTCTTCGTCTTCGACTTCTCGAACGGTCTGCCGGAGGATCCCGTCGCTCCCATCGGGAACGCCGGACAGGACGGCGGCCGCTTCGCGGAGAACGCCATCAACAACACCGGCGACCGGATCGCGATCGAGTACACCGACAGCGAGATCCATCCGCACTCCGCGCGCGGTGGCGACATCGTCACGATCGAGCTGTTCGACGCGACCGGCCTCGCTCCGATCCGCACCCTCGATCTCGCGGCACTGGGGATGACGGACATCGCGTCCATGGCCTTCTCCGTGGACGGATCGATCCTGTATGTGGTCGGTTCGGGCCCCGAGGTCGACGGCGAGTCGGCCCAGCGCATCGTCGGTGTCTCGGCGAGCGACGGCACCGAGGTCAGTGCCGCCGAGGTCACCGGAACCGTCGACGACATCCGTTCGCTCCTGACCCCGCAGGTGATCCGATGACACGACCCGGTTCCGGGCTCGTGCTCGCTCGCCGACGCTTCCTCCGCCTGGGCACCCTCGGTGTCGGGGCGGTGGGGCTCGGCGCGCTCGGGTTCGGTGCCACCGCCTGCAGCTCCGGTACGTCCGGACAGCAGGCGGTGGCCACCGAGCTCGACTACATCCGTCCCACCGATCCCGAGGTGGCCGCGGCCGAGGCGGCCCGCGCCACCTCGGGGGCGACGGCAGCCTTCGCGCTCGCTGCGGGGGTGGGCGCCGTGGACCTCGGTGGGCGGATCGTGAACACGTGGACCTACGGCGGGGCCGCCGTCGCACCCGAGCTGCGGTTGTCGAAGGGCGACCGGGTGCGGGTGTCGGTGGACAACGGGCTTCCGCAGGAGACCACGCTGCACTGGCACGGCATCCGGATCCGCAACGACATGGACGGTGCGGCTCCGGTCACGCAGGAACCGATCGGCGCCGACGGTGGCCGGTTCGAATACGACTTCGTCGCACCCGATCCGGGCACCTACTGGTACCACTCGCACAGCGGACTGCAGGCCGACCGTGGTCTGTTCGGGGCTATGATCATCGAGGACCCGAACGACGCCACCGGCGCGGACGCCGACGCGGTGCTCGTGCTCGACGACTGGGTCGACGGTCTGGGCACCACCCCCGACGCGGTCCTGGCCGCGCTCAACCCGCAGGTCGCCGGGCACGGTCATGCCGGGCACGGCTCGGGGCCGGCCGAGTACACGGACGCCGATGCCTCAGTGGCGCAACAGATCACGTCGGCGGGCCACGGGGACTCCGTCCCGCTCGGCGGCATGACCCAGCACATCGCGTACCCGCTGCACCTGATCAACGGGCGTCCGCCGAACGATCCCGCCGTGGTGGAAGCCGCTGCGGGGCAACGGTTGCGTCTACGGGTCGTCAACGCGGCCGCGGAGACGCCCTACCGTTTCGCCGTGGCCGGTCACGAACTGACCGTCGTCGCCGTGGACGGCTTCGACGTGCAGCCGACGACCGCCGACACCGTGATCCTCGGCATGGCGCAGCGGGTGGACGTGCTCGTCACGGTGCGTTCCGGTGCGTGGCCGATCGTGGCGAAGGTCGAGGGGCGCGACGGCTACGCGTCGACCGTGCTGCGGTCCCACGACGCGGTGCCGATGTCGAACCCCGATGTGGGATGCGACATTTCGGAGCTGAACGGGCGACTCGTAACCGAGAGCGAACTGCGGCCCGCCGAATCGGTACTGCTCGAGAAGCGGGACGTCGACCGCGACTACCGCGTCGAGCTGATCCAGGCCGGCGACCGCTACGTGTGGGGCATGGCCGGCCCCGACGCCGGCCGACTGGTAATGAAGGAGGGTGAACGGATCCGGATCACGATGGTCAACTCGTCGCCGATGTGGCATCCCATGCACACCCACGGCCACACCTTCGCCGTACCGGGTTACGGCGGTCTGCGACGCGACACCGTCAACGTGCTTCCGGGGACCGAACTCGCCATCGAGTTCGACGCGGACAATCCGGGCGAGTGGATGTTCCACTGTCACAACGCCTATCACTTCGAGGCAGGAATGACCGCGAATCTGCGGTACATCCGGTGAGGACGAGATATGAAGAAGTTTCTTTCCGCGGTCGCGGGCACGACACTCGCGATGGGACTGCTGACCGGATGCGGCAGTGCGGACGCCGACGAACCCGCGGTCGTCATCGAGGTCTCCAACATGTCGTACAGCCCCGCATCGGTCACCATCGAGAAGGGCCAGACCGTGCAGTGGCACTTCGACGACTCGGGACTGCCGCACGATGTGGCGGGCGACGGACCGCTCGAAGGTGACCTGAAGAGCGAACTGCTCACCGAGGGCACCTACGAGTACACCTTCGACGAGGCCGGCACGTTCACCTACCACTGCACGCCGCACCCCGCGATGGTCGGCACGATCATCGTCGAATGATGCGGATCCGGTGGGGCTTGGCCGCGTTCGCGATGCTGGCCGCGACCTGGTGTGCCGGCTCCCCCACCGGGCCGGACGCGGAGATCGTCGTGCGCGACGTGCACTTCGCGCCGGTGGACGTGACCGTACCGGTGGGCGGCACCGTCCGGTGGACGTTCGACGACGGCGGGGTCCTGCACCACGTCGGATCGGAGGGCGAGTTCGACAGCGGCATCACCCCCGAGGGGAGCTTCGAGCACACCTTCACGACGCCGGGCGTCTACGAGTACCACTGCTCGGTCCACCGGTACATGACCGGAACCGTCACCGTGACCGGGTGACGGACAACGCCGTCCGCCGTCCGGTCGTATCCGTAAGCACCACAGCAAAGGAGCATCCCGATGACAGAAACACTCGTGCGTGAGCCCCTGGCTCACCCGCCCCTCGGAGTCGACGTACCGGAGATACGCCCGACGCTCGAGAGCGCCGTCGCGAAGAAGACCCGCGGCGGCCTGATCGCCGGTGCCGCGGTGGTCGGCGCCGCCGCCGGTCTCGTCGCGGCCGCCTCGACCCCGACGGCCATGACCGCCGCGGTGATCGCCACCGGCGCGGTGACCGCACTGGCCGCCAACTGGTCGACCTGCGGTATGTCGGTGGCCGGCGTGGTCGCCGCACCGAAGCAGCCGGGACGCCGTGGGTCGTCGACCCCGATCCGCCGGCTCGGCTGGCACACCCTCGGATCGCTCGCGACGGGCATCCCCACCGGCGCGCTCTTCGGTGCGCTCGGCGCGCTCGTGACCGGCTCGGTGCCGCGGGCATGGATGCTCGCGGCCTGGGGCGTGATCGCGCTCGGTTACGGCCTGCACGAGCTGGGCATGATCACCCTGCCGACGCCCATGCGGCGTCAGCAGCTCCCCCGCCACCTGCGGCGCACGATGGCGCCGTGGAAGGTGTCGCTGCTGTTCGGTGCGCTCATCGGCCCCGGCTTCATGATCTTCATCCGGTCCAGCGCGTACTACCTGCTGGTCCTCGGCGTGATCGCCTCGGGTTCGCCGGTGCTCGGCGCCGCGATGTTCGCAACCGTCAGCCTCGGCCGCTGCATGCCGAGCGTACTGGCCATCCTGCACACCCACCGCGGGGGTTCGATGCCCGGCTTCCTGTCGGCGATGTGCGTCGTCGACCGCCGTGTCCAGACCCTCACCGGCGGTGTCCTCATCGCCCTGGCGGCCTTCGCTCTTGCCGCACTGGTCTGATCTCCCGTGCGTGGTTCCGGTGGCCGAGGCCACCGGAACCACGCACGTGGCATGCTCTGCGCTACAGGTCCTCGACGAACGGGATGTCGAGCACCGCACGATCACTCATCCACTCGCGCAGGACCTTCGTGGCGATCACGTCGTCCTCGTTGTACTCGAGCAACCGCACACGCTGCGCCGGATCGGGCTCGCCCGCCATGCCCACGGCCTCGCGGTACCAGCTCATCGACGCCTCACCCCCGGCCTCGGCGTCACGCCAGTGATGCCCCGCGATCGGTGCGATCTTCTTCAGCCCCTTGCCGTTCGGACACACGAACTGGTCGGTGACGGCCTGGAAGATGTCGACCCACTCGTTCGAACCGATGAACGCCTTGACCTCCGCGAGCTCCGGCACACCCGGGAAGCCGTGGAACCGCCGCGCCGACGACAGCAACCACTTGTCCTCCGCCGACCGCGAATAGCAGTAGGCCGCAAAGGTCTTCCCGCGACGTTCGGCCGCGCGCCGCTGGTCCGACAGCCAGCGCCAGAACTCGGCGAACGAGCGTGCCTCGTCGTCGGTCGGCACGGGCTCCCACGTCGCGAACGGGATGTACTCGGAGGACGATCTCGAATTGAGCAGCGTGCCCCACAGATAGGCGCCGTGCTCGTGGTAGCTCTCCATGTCGATGTCGACCTCGACGTCGGCGCGGTGGACGTGCACGTGCCGGTAGCGACGCACGAGCGGCGCACCGGCGATCCACGCCCGCGCCGTGACGATCGCGTCCTCGAACGAACCCTGCGGCCACGCTTCCGGTTCCCCGCCCTCCCACCGGGCGAGGCCGTCGATGGTGTGCACCTCGAGTTCGCGCAGCACGGCGGCACGTTGCCCCGGCGCGACGAGCGACACATCCCGGGTGACGGTGAGTTCGGCGCGGCAGCGGTCCCACCACGGGCAGGTCTTGCACTCGCCGATCTGCGACGGCGCCGTCGGAGTGAGACCCCGCGCGATCTCGAGTCGGTCCGCCAGGCGGGCGTCGTAGTCGTCGAGGATCTGGTCGAGATCGTGCACGAGGATGCAGTCGCCGCCGTAGCCGATCGCGCCGGCGACCTTCGCGGGGCTCGCAAGTCCGTGACGTTCGAGCATCCGGTACAGGTGCGCGAGGCGCATCTGGTCGCGCACCTGACTGCGCACCTTGCGGGTCTCGTCGACAGCGGGTGCCCACGCGAACAGATCGGTGGTGAGCGCGCCGTGTCCGGGATCGGTGACCTTGTGGTTGACGACGATCACCGGGATGTAGCCGCCGTGTTCGGCGTCGCGCAGCAGGATCTCCGAGCGGCCGCGGCGTCCGGTGTCGGGTTCGCTCGGCAGCACCGCACCCCAGATGCGGTCGGCGCCCGCGCGGCACGCGTCGAGTGTGCGCTCGGCGCGCTGCGACATCGGTCCTTCGGGGGCGACGAGCACCCACCCGTCCGGGTCGGCGTCGAACAGCGTCTGGCGGATCGCCTCGCGATGCGCAGCCGCCGCCTCCTGGCGTTGCCGCGCACCCGGATTCTCGGGTGCATCTGCGAGTTCGTCGGGGAAGGTGGCGTCGAGATAGACCCGGTGGCGGCACCTCGTCAGCGCAGCGGCCTCGAGGGAGACGGCTGTGCGCTGTGACACTCCGCGTCGGGGCCGCGGTAGTTCTCCGGTTGCGTCCACGACATTCCAGGGTATTCCCTGCACAGGCGACGGCTCGCAGCAGCACCGTCACGTTAGGCTGACGCGGGGCGCCGGAGCGTCGTGTCGTACCGAATGGAGGGTGCTGTTCGATGGGGTTGTTCACACGGAAGCGTCGCGCGACTCGCAGGGCGGAAGCGAAGGCGCTGAGGACCAAGGCGAAGATCGAGGCCAGACTGGTCGCGAAGAATCGGCTCGAGAACGACCGGCGGGCAGCGAAGGCCAAGGCGAAGATCGACAAGAAACTCGCGAAGTCGCAGGTCAAGCTCGACCAGGAACTCGCGAGGTCGCAAGCCAAGGTCGAGAAGGAACAGATCGCGACCCTCAAGGCACAGAAGAAGGCCGCCGAGAACCAGGGGCTCACCGCGGCGAAGGTGCGCCGTTATCTCGGCGTCGCGCGTCTGCTCGCGCCGGTGCTCGTCCCGATCGTCTACCAGGCCGTGACGGCGCTGCGCGGTCAGCTCGACTCGCGTCGCGCGCAGCAGCTCGGGGTGCCGATCGAGGAACTGGGTTCGTTCACCGGTCACGGTGCCCGGCTCAGTGCCCGCATCGCGGGTGCGGAGCAGTCGCTCGCGAAGGTCGAGCAGCGCAACCCCAAGGACGCGGAGACGCAGAAGTTCGCCACCGCGACCCGCGAACGTCTCACCGATCTGACCGCCGCCGTGCAGACGGCCGAGCAGATGCCGGCCGCGCGCCGGAAGTCGGCACACGCGGCGATCTCGTCGGAACTCGACGGCATCGAAGCGGATCTGCTCGCGCGCCTCGGCGTGCGCTGACGCGGCCTGCACATCAGGAACGAGCACGACCGACAGTGACCAGGTATCCGACCGTTCTCGGCACCACCGCGGGCATCGCCACCGCGGTGCTGGCGGTGGCCGCCCACGGCGCCGCCGGCGGTGGTGTGCCGACGGGACCGGTCGCGGTACTGCTGGTCGCGGTCGCGGCGATCGTCGGGATCCTCGGCGCGCACCAGCCGTCGCTGTCCCCGCTCGTGCTCCTCGCCGGTGGGCAGGCGGCCACGCACGTCGCGCTCACCGTGCTGGTGCCCGGTCACGAACACCTGTCGGTGTCCATGCTGGGCGCCCACATGCTCGCCGTCGCCGTGTGCGCGGTGCTGCTCACCGCCGCGGCCCACGTGTACGCGGCGTGCGGCACCGCGCTGCGGGTCGTGCTGCTGCGCGGCCCCCGGGTCGCCGCGCCCGCCGTGCTCGCCCCGACCTCGTCGACCGACCGGCTCGTGTGGGGACGTGCACCCCCGGCCATCTCGCGGAGAGGACCACCGCTCGCCACGGCTGCGCTGTGACGATCGATCCTCCAACCACGAGAAAGACCCATACATGTTCGAGTTCTCCCGTCGCGCCCTCGTGGGCGCGACAGCAACCGCTGCGCTGATGGTCGCGGGCGCCGGCATCGCTTCGGCCCACGTCACCGTCGTCGCACCCGGAGCCGAGCAGGGCGGTTACACCGTCCTGACCTTCCGGGTCCCCACCGAGTCCGAGACCGCCGGCACGACCGCCCTCACCGTCGAGCTTCCGGGGCTGCGCTCGGCGCGCACCGAGCCGCTGCCCGGCTGGACGGCGACCGTCGAGAAGGATCCCGAGTCGCAGCTCGCGACCTCCGTGACGTGGACCGCCGAACCGGACGTGCAGGTCGGGCCGGGACAGTTCCAGCAGTTCGTCCTGTCCGTCGGGCCGCTGCCCGAGGAGGACGAGATCGCCTTCCCCGCGATCCAGACCTACAGCGACGGCGAGGTCGTGGCGTGGGACGAGATCACGACCGGCGACGAGGAACCCGAACGTCCTGCCCCCAGCCTGACCCTCGCGGCGAGCAGCGGCGACGGGCACGGCGGCAGTGGTGACGCGCACGCCACCGAGACCGAGCAGACCGCCGGCGCGTCGGAGGACACCACCGACAGCACCGCGCGGTGGCTCGGCGGTATCGGCCTGGTGCTCGGTGCGCTCGGCGCCGCACTCGGTCTCGGCGCCGTGATCCGGGGGCGGCGGGCATGAAGCGCATCCTCGTTCTCCTCACCGCGTTGATCGCGGCGCTGACCCTGTCCGTCGGTTCCGCAGCCGCCCACTCGGTGGTGCTGTCGAGCTCGCCCGAGGACGGCGAGCAGATCGCCGAGGCACCCGAGCGGGTGACCGTGACGTTCAACGAGAACCTGCAGGAGCAGTTCGCGGCTCTGACCGTCGTCGGGCCGGACGGCAACCTGTGGTCGAAGAGCGACCCGATCATCGAGGGTGCGAACGCATCCGTCGAACTAGACGGTCTCGGCCCCGTGGGCGAGTACACGATCGCCTACCGGGTGACCTCCGCCGACGGACATCCCGTCAGCGGAACCCGCACCTTCACGCTCACCCAGGAGGGGACCGGCACGCCCGGTGAAGCGGCGTCCGGTGACACCGCGACCGGCGAGACCGGCGCGGAGTCGGGCGAGAGCGACAGCAGCGGACCTGCCGTGTGGTGGTTCGTCGTCGCAGGTGTCGTCGTGGTCGCCGCAGGTCTCGCCTTCGCGCTGCGCAAGCCGAAGGCCTGACCCGCATGATCCCGGAACGCCGGCAGTGGCTCGTCGTGGCCGCTGCCGGCGTTGCCTTCGGAACCGTCGCGGGCATCGCCGTGGCCGGTTCCCTCGCCCTGCCCGCCCCCTCGAGTTCGGTGCGGGCGATCGGGCTGTGTGTCGGCTCGACTGTGCTCGGACTCGCGGTCCTGGCCGTGATGGTGCAGCGGCAACGCCGTCCCGCGGTTTCCTCCGACACGCTGTGGCGGACGATCGCCACGCTCGGCGGTGTCTGGCTCGTGCTCGCGAGCATCGACCTCGCCTGGGCCGCGTCCACCGCGGCCGATGTTCCCGCCGCGGACCTGGATGTGGGGCGGTTCGGGCAGTTCGTCGGCACCACCACGGGACGCGTGGATGCGGCGGCATGGGTGTGCATCGCCGCGATCGTCGTCGTCGCCGCTGTGGCGTACCGCCGGTCGGCGGCGTGGTCCACCCTGCCGGTGCTCGTCGCCGCGGCGCTCGCGTTGATCGCCCGGCCAGTCACCGGCCACATGGCGCAGCAACCGCTGGGGTCGCTGTTCAACGCCGTGCATGTGCTCGCGGCCGCGGTGTGGTTCGGGGTGCTCGTGGCGCTGGCCGTCACCGTGCGGGGCCGCGGAGCGTGGGCGGAACTGCTGCCGCGCTACTCGCAGCTGGCCCTGCGGTGCGTGGTGGCGTTGGTGATCACGGGCGTGGTCGACGCGGCGGTACGGCTCGGCTCGGTCTCCGCGCTGCTGGGCACCGGCTACGGACGCGTCGTGCTCGCGAAGGCAATCGTGCTGTGCGCCCTGCTGGGGCTCGCGTGGAACTGGCGGCGCAACTGGCTCCCCGCTGCCGCGTCCCACCGTCTCCCGGAGGAGGAGTCGCTGCGCAACGCCGTCCTCGAGGTGTGCGCGATGTCGGTGGCGCTCGGGCTCGCGGCCGGATTGGCGACCACCGGCTGAGCCGTCACAACGTGGCCGCTCGTTCCAGGTCCTGCACGAACGAGCGGAACATGTCGTCGCGCTGCGATTTCGCCCGCAACACCGCCGACGGGTGCACGGTGACGACCACCGCCGGATCGCACGACCCGCACAGCTCCTCGGGCAGGTGCAGGACCTCCCCGCGGTGCTGTGTGAGCTTGAAGTCCTTACCGAGCAGCGACTGCGCGGCCGTGGCTCCGAGGCACACCACCACGTCGGGGCGGACGGCGTCGAGTTCGGCCTCGAGCCACGGCCGGCACGCCGCGACCTGCCCACCCGACGGTTTCTTGTGGATGCGTCTGCGGCCGTTGGCGGACCGGTCGAAGCGGAAATGCTTGACGGCGTTGGTCATGTACACCGTCCCGCGATCGATGCCCGCGCGTTCGAGGGCCTTGTCGAACAGGTGCCCCGCGGGCCCGACGAACGGTTCTCCCGCGAGGTCCTCCTCGTTGCCCGGTTGTTCGCCGACGAAGAGCATGCGTGCGTCGCGCACCCCTGCCCCGAAGACCGTCCGCTCGGCGGCCTTGTAGAGATCGCATCCCCGGCATCCCGCGGACGCGGCGGCGAGTTCGGCGAGGTCGCGGCTGTCGGGTACGTACTCCTGTGCGCCGGGATAGGTCACCATGGCTGTCGCATACCCGGCTTCACCGCGGTTGCACCAGTCGCTCGATCCAGGCGCGGCTGTCGGCGGGGTCGATGACGTCGTCGAGTTCGAAGCTCGTCGCCGCCTGCAGGGCCTTGCCCTGCTGGTAGGCGAGGGCGACGAGCCGGCCGAACAACTCCTCGCGCTCGCGGGGTGTCTCCGCGGCGTCGAGTTCCTTGCGGAATCCGAGACGCACGGCCCCTTCGAGTCCCATTCCGCCGATCTCCCCCGTCGGCCACGCGACGGTGAATTCGGGTGCGTGGAAAGATCCGCCGGCCATCGCCATCGCGCCGAGGCCGTAGCCCTTGCGGAGGATGATCATGCCGAACGGGACCGTCAGGCGTGCGCCGGCGACGAAGAAGCGCCCGAAGCGGCGCACGGTGGCGTCCTTCTCCGATTCCGGTCCGACCATGAATCCCGGTGTGTCGCACAGACTCACCACGGGCATCCGGTGCGATTCGCACAGTTCCAGGAAGTCCGCGGCCTTGTCGGCGGCCTCGGCATCGATCGCCCCACCGAGGTGGGCGCTGCTGTTGGCGAGCACGCCGTAGGAGGCGCCTTCGACGCGCATCAGGGCGGTGACGATGCCGACGCCGTAGTCCGGGCGCAGTTCGAGCACCGATCCGAGGTCGGCGATCGCGTCGATCGCCGACCGCACGTCGTAGGCGCGGAAACGGTTCTCCGGCACCACATGTCGCGCGAGACGCGGGTCTGGTGCCTGCCGGTCCTCGTGCGGCGCGGTGAAGTACGCGAGATATCGCCGGGCGACATCCACGGCGTGCGCCTCGTCGCGCGCCGCGACGTGCACGACGCCGTTGCGGCGTTGCACGTCGATCGGCCCGATGTCCTCGGGGCGGTGCACGCCGAGTCCTCCGCCCTCGATCATCGCGGGGCCGCCCATGCCGATGTTGGCGTCGGGGGTCGCGATGAGCACGTCGCACACCCCGGCGAGCGCGGCGTTGCCCGCGAAGCAGCGGCCGGAGACGACCGCGACGGTGGGCACGCGTCCGCGCAGCGACGCCATCGAGCGGAAGGTGGGCAGGTCGAGGCCCGCACCGGAACCGGCGTCGACGTCCCCGGGTCGCCCGCCACCACCCTCGGCGAACAGCACGAGCGGCACCCGCCGCCGGGCGGCGAGTTCGAGCAGCCGATCGGTCTTGCGGTGGTTGTTGCGGCCCTGGGTACCTGCGAGGACGGTGTAGTCGTAGGACATCACGACCACCTCGGCCCCGCCGATCCGTGCGGTGCCGCCGACAAGTCCGTCCGCCGGGGTGTTCGCGATCAGGTCCTCCTCGCTGCGGCGGCCGCGCTGGGCGGCGAGGACGAGCGGTCCGTATTCGACGAAGCTACCGTCATCGACGAGGTCGGCGATGTTCTCGCGCGCCGTGCGCCGGCCCCGCCCGTGCCGCTTCGCCACGATCTCGGGCCGCGCCGCATCGGTGGTGACCTCGTGCCTGCGGCGGATCTCGTCGAGGTCGGCACGGTCGGCGTCGAGGTCGGCCGCGGCGATGTCGTCCGTCGCGGTGTCCGTGTCGAGCACGCGGACCACCGCGAGCACGGTGCCCGGCTCGACGGTGCGTCCCGGCTCGACGAGCACACGTTCGACCACGGCACTGCCCGGTGCCCGGATCTCGTGCTGCATCTTCATCGCATCGAGCACGGCGAGCGGCGCACCGGCCGGAACGGTGTCGCCCGCGCGAGCGATCTCCACGACCGTGCCGACCATCTCGGCGTGCACCGCCTGTTCGTCGGCGCGCAGATCCGTGTACTCCACCGGTGCGGTCGGGGCGGTGTCGACGAAATCCACGAGCCGCTCCCCCAGCCACGTGGTGCGGACATTGCCGGACCGGAACTCCTTGTCGTCCAGTATCTTCTGCAGGAGGTCGCGGTTGGTGCCGACACCGTCGACGATGAACTCGCCGAGTGCCGTCGACGCCTTGCGCAGCACGGCCGCGCGATCGCCGGAACGCACGTACGCGACGACCTTGGCGAGCAGCGAGTCGTAACGTCCGGTCACCTCGAGGCCGGGCCGGCCGTGGGTGTCGACGCGGATGCCCGGCCCGGTGGGTGGCGTGAACGCGGTGAGCGTCCCGGCTGTGGGCAGGGCGATCCCGTCGGGGCGCGGCGTCTCGGCGTTGACGCGCACCTGCACCGCGATGCCCTGCGCCGCCGCAGGACGTCCGCCGATCTTCTTGCCGTCGAAAGTGATGCCTTTCGGGAGACCGAGTTCGTCGAATCCCGTCCCGCGAGCGATCGCGAGCTGGGTCGCCACGAGGTCGACGCCGGTCACCTCCTCGGTGACGGTGTGCTCCACCTGGATCCGGGGGTTGACCTCGAGGAACACGAAACCGTCGTCGCGGACGAGGAATTCGACGGTGGACAGCCCGTGGCACCCGACCTGCCCGATCAGCCGGACCGCCGCGCCGTGCAGCGCCTCCCGCAGGGCGTCGGGCAGGTCGGGCGCGGGTGCGATCTCCACGAGCTTCTGGTGCCGGCGCTGCACGCTGCAGTCGCGATCGCCCAACGCCACCGCGCGGGTACCCGACCCCGACTCGGCGGCCACGACCTGCACCTCGACGTGGCGGGCACGCTCGACGAGCACCTCGGCGTACAGCCGGTCGTCGTCGAAGGCGGCGTGTGCTTCGGCGGCGGCGAGCCGGAGCGCCTCATCGAGATCGGCGGCATCGCGGACCACGCGCATGCCGCGACCGCCACCACCCGACAGTGCCTTGACGACGATCCCGCCCGGACGGTCGCGCAGGAAGGCCCGCACGGACTCCGGATCCGTCGTCTCGACGGCAGCGGTCACCGGGATGCCGAGTTCCTCCGCCACCGAGCGGGCGGCCCGCTTGTCGCCGAGGACGCGCAGTGCTTCCGGGGACGGCCCGACGAAGGTGAGTCCGGCGTCCGCACAGGCCTGCGCGAAGGCGGCGTTCTCGCTGAGGAATCCGTAACCGGGATGCACGAGCGTGCATCCGGTCGCTCGGGCGACCCCGACGATCGCCCCGGGGTCGAGATAGGCCGAGGGACCGGACTCCGGTAGGGCCTCGGCTCGCGTGGCGGCGCGGACGTGCGGAGCGTCGGCGTCGTCCGCGGCGTGGACGGCGACGGTGTCGAGTCCGAGGTCCCCGGCCGTGCGGACGACACGCAACGCGATCTCACCCCGGTTGGCTACGAGCAACATCGACGATCCTTCCCTCGGCAGCGGTTGTATCAACTCCTACTCCGGTCGGCACCCGCACCGCAGACCGCCGTCTCACGCAACGACCACGGGACGGTAGCGCAGGGCGCGACCGAGACCGAGCGCCATCAGCACGGACGTGATCGACGCCGTCGCCATGATCGCGGCGAGCACGACCACCTGGAACCGTCCGGCCTCCACCGGCGACAACCCGCCGAAGATCGCGCCGACGAACGCCCCGGGCAGCGTCACCAGACCGGTCGTCTTCGTCTGGTCGGTCGACGGGATCATCGCCGCGTGCACGGCGAAGCGTGCGGGTGAGAGTGTCGCCTGCCGCATCGTCGCGCCGAGTGCGAGCCAGCCCTCCACCTCGGGCCAATGGTCGTCGACGGTTTCGTGGAAGCGGCGACCGGCGAGGGCCGCGACCGTCATGGTGTTGCCGATGATGATGCCGCCGAGCGCGAGCGCGTAGCGCGGGGTGGCCTCCACCGCGCCGGTCGCGAAGACGATGCCCGCCGCGACGACTACGCCGGTCGACATCGCGACGGCCGTCGCCCCGCGCACGACGGCCTCGTTCCCGATCCGCCGGCAGGCCGTCCACCACGCGACGGTGAACATCACCACGAGCACCACGGCGACCCAGCGGGCGTCGGCGATGACACCGGAGAGCACGACGCTGATGAGCGCGAGCTGGACCGCGCCGCGGGCGATGGCACCGACGGGCGCGAATCGGTGCGGGACCCGGAACGCCCACAGCACCGCCGACGAGATCACGGCGAGGGCGAGGATGCCGATGATCGTGGGGATCAGGACGGTCGGGTCGATCACAGGGTCGACGTTAACGTCCCGGTCGCCGGGTGAGGCCCTATCGTCGCTCGGGCGCGGCGCGTCCCCAAAGGCGCTCGGGCGCGGCGCGTCCCCAAAGGCGCTCGGGCGCGGTGCGTCCCCAAAGGCGCTCGGGCGCGGCGTGCGGCAGATCCGCGGTGGACGCCACGGGCCAGTGCAGCGGATCGAGGCCGAGCGTGCGGAGCTGCTCCACCTGCTCGCGGCACCACACCGACACCTCACGGCGTCCCTCGACGACGTCCTCGGAGAACTCCGTCCAGTCGGCCCATTCGGTGTCGTGCACCTCCGACGGTTCGGGGGTGGGCGCCGGCCCGTCGTAGAGCACGCGGAAGACCGGGCAGATCTCGTTCTCGACGATGCCGTTGTCCATCACCGCCCGGTAGCGGAAGGACGGCAGGACGACCTCGATGTCGTGCGCGTCGAGCCCGAGTTCCTGACGCAGCCGGCGGCGCACGGCCTCGATGAGCGGCTCGTCGGGCGCCGGATGACCGCAGCAGCTGTTCGTCAGGACACCGGGGAAGGTCGACTTGTCCAGGGCGCGCCGGGTGAGCAGAACGTTGCCGTGGTGGTCGAAGACGTACGACGAGAAGGCGAGGTGCAGCGGGGTGTCGGTGGTGTGCACCGTGGCCTTCGGCTCGATCCCGACCGCACGGCCTGCGTCGTCGAGCAGCACGACCTGTTCCATGTGATGTCCTGTTCTGTATTCGTGTCCGAATGCCGGCTCGGCCGGTCGGGCCTCACCGGCCGAGCGGCGCGGTGGGCATCCCCAGTCTCGACCGTGAACGCAGCGTGGTCCAACCGGCCGAGGCCAGCCGCGGTGCCGCCACCGACAACCGCCGGCGCCGCGACACGCGTGCGCGCTGGTGGAGTACCCGGTATCCGCTCTCCTCCACCGCCCGCAGGATGTCGCCGTAGAGGACGAAGGCGGTCCGCATCGCGGGACGCACCTTCGGGTCGAGCAGGTCGATGCCCGGTTCGGCCACACGGTAGATCGAGCGGGTGTGCGCGATCAGGTGCGCGAGGGCGCGTTCGAACCGCACGTCGCGCTGTCCGGTCCGGCGGCAGTGCCACAGCAGGTCCTCGTCCACGTCGAAGGCGGCGAGGATGTCGGCGGGCAGGTAGATGCGGTCGCGGTCGAGGTCCTCACCCATGTCGCGAATGAAGTTGGTGAGCTGGAAGGCCTCACCGAGTGCGGCGGCGGGAGCCTCGGCCTGTTCGCGTTCGCCCTCGATCCCGAGGATGGGCAGCATCTGCAGCCCGATGACGGCGGCCGAGCCGTACATGTACTCCGACAGTTCGTCCATCGTGCGGTACCGCGACCGGAACAGTTCGGTGCCGGGGATGTCCATCCGCATCGACCGCAAGAAGGCGTAGTAGTACTCGTGCGGGATGTCGTACCGCTGCGTGGTGTCGACGAGGGCCCGCAGCACGAGACCGAATTCGTCGTAGGTCGGCGGCCTGACCCCGAGCGCGTCGGACAGACGGCGTTCGAGCGCGTCGAGAACCGGTGCCGCGTCGACCGGTTTCACGTCGACGATGTCGTCGACCATCCGCGCGAAACCGTAGAGGGCGTGCACCCCGGCCCGTTTGGACGCCGGGAAGATGCGGGTCGCGAGGAAGTAGGTCTTGCCATGGCGCCGGTTGAGCTCACGGCACAGTTGATACGCCTCGTGCAGATCGGGATCGATCCCGTCGAGTTCACCCATGGGCAACCGCACCTTCTTCCATCGGAATCGACATCGTCGTGAGCCCGGCAGTCGCGCCACCGGAGATACGTTCTGCGGCAAGACGTCCGGAGATAATCACGGTCGGGACGCCGACACCCGGCGTGGTACCCGACCCGGCGAGGACAACATTGTCGACGCCGTGCACGAGGTTCGGGCGGCGGAAGGGCCCTGTCTGCCGGAACAGGTGCGCCGCCGAGAAGGGGCTGCCGTCGAGCATGCCCTTGTCGGCCCAGGTCCGCGGGGTGTCGATGTGGTCGACTCGCATCCAACTCGCGAGTCCCCGATAGCCGCGCTGCTCGAGGACCTGCTGGATCTCCCGCATGTACGGCCTGCCGAGTCGGCCCCAATCGAGGGGTGCGGCAGCGAGATTCGGGCACGGCGCCAGCACCGAGACCGGTTCGCACTCGACACCGCCGCGCACGACCCGCAGGGACGGATCGGTCACGGCAGGTCGCGTGATGAGCAGGGACGGATCGGCCATCAACCGGCCGCGGCCGCGCGGGGCGGTGATCCGCGCGAAGGTCTCCGCCCACTCCTCACCGAAATCGATGGTGTGGTGGGAATCCGGCCAGGCCTGTGTCACCTCGGTGGGCACCGTGCCGTGGAAGACGACGGCCGAGGGCGACGCGACGGTGGCGCTGCGGGCGCGGCGGCGCGGCGGGACCCCGGCGCGCAGCAGCAGGTCGTCGACCACGGGCAGGTCCACGGTGAGGACGACGGCGTCGGCGGCGAACTCCCGGCCGTCCGCGGAACGCACGCTCTTCGCGCGGCCCCCGTCGACGCGGAGTTCCGACACCTCGACCCCGGTGTGCACGGTGCCGCCGTTGCGGACGAGCGCATCGACCATCGCGGCGGCGATGGTGGACATGCCGCCCTTCGGAAAGTAGACGCCGAGCGAGGTGTCCATGTGGGCGATGGCGCCGTAGACCGCCAGGGCCGTCGACGGTGCGGTGCCCGCGTACAGGGCCTGGAAGGTGAAGATTCGCCGGAGCCGGTCGTCCCGGATGAACGACCCGACGCGCGATCCGAGCCGGCCGAAGCCGCCGAGCCGGACGAGGTTGGCGGTGTCGCGCAGCGCCGCGGGTGTCGACACGAGGTCGAGCGGCGAATCGAAGTTGGAGTCGATGTAGCGGTCGAACTCGGCGTCGAAGATCGACGCGAGCCAGCGGCGCAGCCGCCGATATCCGCCGGCCTCCTCGGAACCGCACACGCGCGCGATCTCGGCGGTCATCTCGTCCGGATCGGAGTACACGTTCAGGGCGGTGCCGTCGGCGAAGCGCGCGTGGTAGCCGGGTGCGAGCGGGGTGAGGTCGAGCGCCGGGATGGTCGAGTCGAAGGATTCCCCGACGGCCGCGAGCGCGTCGGCGATGAGGTTCGGCATCGTCAGCACACTGGCGCCGTTGTCGATGTCGTAGAGATGCCGCCCGTCCTCGAACACCGGGTACGTTCCCACGCGACCACCGACCGTGTTCTCGCGTTCGAGGACGGTGACGCGCTTGCCGGCACCGGTGAGGTGGAGCGCCGCGGACAGTCCCGCGAGGCCCGCACCCACCACGACGACGGACTCGACGGAGCCGCCGACCGACCTCACGCCTTGCCTACCTGCGCGCGCGGGGTCGTCTGCTCGGTGCGCGTGCGCGCTTCCATGAACAGCTGGAGGAAACCCACGGACGGGTACGGGTGCCGATTCTCGTTCTGCCGGGCTTCGTAGTTGGGCATGATCGGTGTTCCTCTGGTCGTCGCCTGAGCGGCGTGGGCGTGCGTAGTGGTTCGTGTCGGTCGGTTCGGGTGACGGCCCTCACGCCGTCTCTCCCCGTATTCGGAGCCCGTCGTCGAGCGGATGGGTCGGGTCTGCGGATTCGTCCCGGCCCTGGACGGGCGCGATACGGTCGAGGTATGGCTGCCCGCAAGACCGCTGTACTCCGACGTCCGTCGGAGACCGACGACTACCTCTACGAACCCGTCGATCGCAGGATCAGAGGTGAGTGGTTCGGCCGGACGGTGGTCGACAGCACCCGGGCCGTGCTGGTGTGGGCACCCGGCAAGCCCGTTCCGTTCTATGCCTTCCCCCGCGAGGACGTCCGGCTCGACCTGATCGCGGCCTCCCTGTCACCGAGCCGCTCCCGGCAGGACGTCTGGCAGTGGTACGACATCGTCGTCCGCGACCATCGGGCCTATTCACCGGTCTGCCAGCTCGACGTCGACGGTCTCGACGACCGTCTCGTCTTCCAGTGGTTCCGGTGGGGCGAGACCGGGCCGGGCGACGACGTCGACGAGGGCGAACGGTGGTTCGAGGAGGAGACCGAAGTGTTCACCCATCCACGCGATCCCTATCACCGCGTCGACGCCCTGCGCAGCTCCCGGCACGTGCGGGTGACCATCGGCGACGTCGTGGTCGCCGAGACCCGCAACCCCGTACTCGTGTTCGAGACCGGCCTCCCGACCCGCTACTACCTCCCTCCCGAGGACGTCGACTTCTCGGTGCTCGAGGAATCCGAGTGGCGGACGAGCTGCCCCTACAAGGGCGTCGCCCGATACTGGTCGTTCTCCGGCACACCGCCTGCCGAGAACGTCGCATGGTCGTATCCCGAGCCGTTCCCCGGCATGGAGCCCATCGAGGGATACGTGTGCTTCTACGACGACGCCGCGGAGATCACGGTCGAGGAGTGAGTGCGTCGGCTGCGGGACGCAGCGCTGCCCCGATCCCCGAGCCGCGGGCCTGGCGCGCACTGGCGGCCCTGTGCGTGGGTCTGTTCATCACCCTGCTCGACCAATCGCTCGTCGCGGTGTCGCTGCCGCGTATCCGCGAGGATCTGGACGCGAGCATCAACCAGGTGGTGTGGGTGTCGGCGGCCTATCTGCTGACCTTCGCGGTGCCGCTGCTGGTCACCGGTCGTCTCGGCGACCGTTTCGGTCAGCGCAACGTCTACCTGGTGGGCATGGCGATCTTCACGGCCGCGGCCTTCGCGTGCTCGATGGCTCCGACGATCGAGTGGCTGATCGCGCTGCGTGCGGTGCAGGGGCTCGGCGGGTCGCTGATCAACCCGCAACCGCTGAGCATCATCCACCGGATCTTCGCGCACGACCGGCGCGGTGCGGCCACCGGTGTGTGGAGCGCGGTGGCCAGCTCGGCGGGTCTGTTCGGGCCCGTCCTCGGTGGGGTGCTCGTCGGTACCGGTGGGTGGCGGTGGGTCTTCTTCGTCTACATCCCGCTGGGCCTGATCTCTCTGGTGATGGTCGCGCGGTACGTGCCGAAACTGCCGACCGGGGCGCGTCGCATCGACGTGCTGAGCGCCGTCGTCTCGCTGGTCGCGGTCACCGGCGTGATCTTCTCCCTGCAGCAGGGTCCCGATGTCGGCTGGACCGTGTGGGTGTGGGTCGTCCTCGGTATCGGGATCGTGGCGTTCGGGGTGTTCGTGCGTCTGCAGCGGACCGCGGTGGCCCGCGGCACCGAGGCGCTGGCCCCGCTCGGGTTGTTCACCCGCCGCAACTTCACCCTCGGGGTGACCGCCGTGGCGACGCTGGGTTTCACGGTCTACGCCGTGAACCTGCCGATCATGCTCTACCTGCAGGTGGGTCAGGGACTGTCCGCGCAGGTCGCAGGTCTGATGCTGGTACCGATGGGCGTGATCTCGGTGATCATGGCGCCCTTGATCGGGCGGGTCACCGATCGGGTCGCGCCGGGCCGGATCTCCCGGATCGGTTTCTCCGCGATGATCGCGGCGATGCTGTCGTTCGGTGTGGCGATGCATCTCGAGGCCACCGTCGGCTGGCTCCTGATCCCGATCGTGCTGCTCGGTTTCGCGAACTCGTTGTGCTGGGCCCCGAACTCGACGATCGCGTTGCGCGACCTGCCCGGTGACCTCGTAGGCGCCGGATCGGGTGTGTACAACACCGCCCGGCAGGTCGGTGCGGTACTCGGTGCGGCCGCCCTCGGTGCGGTGATGCAGATGGGTGAGGGGACGCTCGGGTTCGGTGCCGCGATGGGCAATGCGGTGTTGCTCCCGGTGGTCTTCCTCTTGGTGGGACTGGTGGCGGTCTCCCGTTTCCGAGAGAGTTCCACCGTCACCAGCGCAACGGGTGCGTGAGCAACCGCCATCGGCGCAACGGGTGCGTGAGCAACCGTCATCGGCGCAACGGGTGCGTGAGCAACCGTCATCGGCGCAACGGGTGCGTGAGCAACCGTCATCGGCGCAGCAGGTGCGTGACCAGGCGTCCGCCTTCCTCCAGGGACATGTGGGGAAGATAGGCACGACCGACCGCGATCCCGATGGTCGGCAGCGCCGCCGGGTCCGGGAACACCATGTACAGCGGGCGGTAACGGGGCTGGAACTTCGCCTTGAACGCCAGCAGCGAGCGGAATCCGTATACCGGTTCGAGCGTGCGGCCGAGCAGATCGAGCAGGGCGTCGAGGGCTCCTCGGTCGAGTCCGGACCCACCGTCCATACTCGCGAGGGGCGCCCCCGACAAGCTCAGGAATTCGAGGCCCTCGTCGGCGGCGGACCGTGCCGCGGACGCGATGAGGAATTCCATGGCCGGCCGGAAGCCGTCCGAACGTCGCCGCATGAAGTCCAGCGTCAGCCCGACCACCTTCCCGTCCCGGTGGACCGGCATCCACGACGTGATCGCATGGACGTGGTCGTTCGCGTCGACCGCGAGCAGCAAACGGACTTCGGGATCGCGCAGTTCGGCGACTCCTCCGAGCGTGAACCCCATCTCGGGCAGTCCCTTGTCGGCCACCCATTCCTCGGAGATGTCGACGATCTGCTCGGTCACCGACAGCGGCGCGGCGGCGAAGGTCGTCCATCGCGCTTCGATCCCGTCCTTGGCAGCACGGTTGAGGGCGGTGCGGACGTCCTGGAACTTCTTGCCCTTGAAGGCGAGGTCCGCGAGATCGACGACGGTCTCCTCACCCACCTGCAAACAGGTCCAACCGTGGTCCCGGGCGATCGTCGCCGTCTCCTCGCCCACCGAGTACAGGCACGGTGTCCATCCGTTGCCGAGGCAGTACGCCGCGAACTCGTCGATCGTCTCGGTCATCGAGGCGCGCTCACCGATCGGATCCGTCGCCGTCAGGGCGACACCCGAGTGGACCCGATACGCCACGGCGTGCCTGCCGTCGGTGCCGAACCAGTACCGATTCCCCGCCCAGGTGGTCATCCACGACATCGATCCGCCGCCCGGGTCGTGCAGGAGTTCTCGCACCCGCTGCTCGTCGCCGAGGTCGACCCCGGCAGGGGGCACGAGGAAGCTGCGCCACAGGAGCACGCAGAAGGCGACCCAGACGATCACGCCGATCCACTCGAACAACAGGGTGGCGGCGGTGTCGAGGGGCATCACGGGAGGCTCGAAGAGCTGGAGGTAGACCGGTGGAAGGAGCCGGCGCGGCGCGTCGCGGAGCAAGGTGCCGATGCCGGGATCACGATCGAACCCGTCCGCCACCAGCGTGCCCACCACCACGTACGTCACGAGCGCGATGCCTGCGGCGGCTGCGGTTCCGGCCCATACCCGGCGATAGGTTCCCTGCGGTGCACGGACATCGAACAGGGTGCGGGTCAGCAGTAACAGGGCGAGCACGGAGACCAGCGCGAGGAGTGGCGCGAGTTCCATGGATACGGAGCTGTGCCGGTGGATTCCGTACAACAGGGAGCGGGTCTCGTCCTGTTCGGTCACGCGGACGATCGTGCTCGCGGCGGCCACGACGATCAGCACGATGTGTCCTCCGACCGAGAGGAACCATGCTGCCCGCCGCCCTCGACGCAGCCCTTCGGCACCGATCAGCAGCAGTACCGACGGCATGAGATTCGCGACGAGCGGACCTGCACCGGAGAGCCGAAGGGCCTGTTGCCCTTTCCGGCACTCGTCGTGCAGCGCGGGATCGGCACACACCTCGACGAGTTCTCGCGGGGTGTAGGGAACCTGCTCGAACAGCTCGCGTAGCGCGGACAGCGGTCCGATCGAGTGTGGGGAGAGCGCCGCGAAGATCGGGCCGAGCACGCTCGCTGCGACCACGAGCGCGACGAGCGTGCGGCGCTCCCGGATGGTGCCGCCGAGCACAGGACGGCGCACACCACGTCCGAACAGGAGCGGGCCGGCGAGCAACCCGGCCAGCGCGACGGTCACCCTGTTCACGTCCTGCAGGTGTCCGGCGAACAAAGCTGCGGTCACCAGGAAAACCAGCAGGAGTGTCCGGATGCGGCGACGCCACAGGGTGCCCATCGCGGTGGTGGAGGCGAGCAGGACGCCGAGCACCCACGCCAGCGGGTCCTCGGTGAGGTGGGTGTGCAGCTCCCTGCCCCACAGGTTCGGCACCAGGGAGGCGACCTGAGCAACGAGCAATGCGAGTGCCGCGCCCAGGCCCTGTGAGACGAGCGCGGCGAGCGTGAACCTGCGACTGCCGATGCGACGTTCGACCGGCACCGCGACGGCGAGGATCGCAATGCTTCCGAGCACATACTCACCGGGACCGGAGGCGAACAACCCTGAAGTCCACAGTGTCCACAGGTGGCCGTCGGTGATATTCGGGATCCCGAGCGACATCTCGGATGCCGTTGCGTGCGACGGCCCGTTCCTCACAGAACCGGTGACGACCGCCAGGAACCAGATCAGCACGAGCAGTCCGCACGAGACGGGCGCCCGGAGCACCACCGTCCCGGTGCGGGACATCAGCACCCCCGCCCCTGTGCGGCGCATCAGTTGCCGAGCCCGAGCCGTTGTGCGAGCCATGGCAACTCCTTCTCGAGCCCTGCGGACCACAGGGCGAAGCTGTGTGTGCCCGGCAGTTCGGTGAGGTGGACGTCCATCCCCGCGCTCCGAGCCAACGAAGCGAGTTGTTCCACCCCGGCACGGTATTCGGAATCGTCGAGTCCCACCACGAAAGCACCGGCGGAATCGGGATACCGATTGCGTGCGAGCAGGTCGGCAGGATTGTTGCGCGCGAATGCTTCCGCATCACCACCGAACACGTCCCGGATCGTCGACGCCCGGTCACCGATGGTCGGCTCGGCCTGTCCCGACATGTCCAGAAAGGTCGGGTAGACATCTGGCCGGGTGGTCGCGAGTTGCAGTGCGCACGTTCCGCCGTACGAGAGTCCGCCCACGGCCCGTGCCCGTGGGTCGTCGTCGACCTGCAGGTCGTCCCGTACCCACGCCGGAACGTCGACGGCCAGATAGGTCGCCACGTTGCCGAGATGCGAGTCGGCGCACAACGGGTTGTCGAACTGACCTCCGGTGCCGTCCGCGAGCACGACGACCGGCGCCAGGCCGTGATGCTGCGCGGCATAGGCGTCCATGGTGGACGGGAGATGTCCGCCCACGAGCCAGTCCTCCGGACTGCCGGGCTGTCCGGCGAGCAGTACCAGCACCGGCAGTTCCGGTCGTGGATCCGAGAAGTAGGCCGGCGGGAGGTAGACGCGGGCTTCCCGCGCCCGGAATCCGGAGACTGTTCCGGGAATTGTCACAGAGGTGACCGCACCGGTCGCAGGCAGATCGTCCGACGCCGACCAGTCCTCCACCGGCACGGTCTGCGATGCCCGGAGGGAGGGGTCGTCGAAGGGGACGGTCCGGTAGTCGCTGATTCCGAGAACAGTCCGAACGGTGGGATAGGCGTCGTAGACCGCGTCGATCCGGCCCGCGGCGGAGATCACGACGAGTACCGCAGACACCACGAGTGCCGTCGCGACGAGTGGTCGGGCCCGGTCGCGACGTCGCACGAACCATCGTCCGATCAGTAGGGAGACGGCGAGCAGTGCCGTTGCCGCCCACCCGTACACCGCCCACGGCAGACGATCCGGGAACGGTTTCCACACCTTCTCGATCAGGAGCGCGGCTACCACCGTCGAGCCGAGGGCGGCGGTTACTGCGAGGGGTACTCCGTGTGCGAACCACACCCGGTAGCGGCGGAGGAGCAACACGATCAGACCGATGACCGTGAGGATCGCGAACACCGCGGTCGCCGTGGGGGTGGTGAGCGGTATTCCCAGCACTCCGTTCACCATCCTGGTCGAGGACATGGCGATCAGTATGCGCGGCCTTACACCCACCTGTCCGACATCACCGTCGAGACCATCGCAGAACAAGCGGAGGTTTCTACACGCACGCGCTGATCGCCGCTACGGCGGCCGGTGCGGTGCTGTTCGTCGCGGTGGAACGACGCGTCGCCGAACCCGCGATCGGCTGGTGCTCCTGTCGACCCTCGGCGCGGACACCCGATCTGGGTGCTGGGCTGCTGGTTCGCCGTGCTCGGCATCGGATTCGGCACGTCCATGCAGCTTCTCGTGCTGATCGTGCAGAATTCCGGTTCTCGAGGCGTACAACGACGCGCTCGTGCCGATCTACCTGTACATTGCGCCGCTCGTGGTGGTCGCCGGGGTCCTGCTGTGCCTCGTCGTCGAGAAACCCCTCGCGACCACCATCGCGTGGAAGAGCGATCCGGCTCCTAGCGACCCGGCAGCCACTGCATCGACTTGACGAAGGGGGCGAGCACCTTCGCCCACATCCGCCGCGGAAGTCCGCGCGGGCCGTCGAGATTGAGCAGGCGCGTCGTCGCGATCGTCTGCGCCTCGGTGTACTTGTACAGGCCCTCCGCGCCGTGGCGGCGTCCCATGCCGGAGATGCCCATACCGCCCATCGGTGCGTCGGTGCTGCCCCATGCCGGGGCGTATCCCTCGTCGACGTTCACCGTGCCGGCACGCACCCGCGCGGCGATGGCCTCGCCCTGCGCCTTCGTCGCGCCCCACACCGATGCGTTGAGCCCGTACTCGGTGTCGTTGGCCTCGCGGATCGCTTCTTCGACATTCTCCACCGGATAGATCGACACCACCGGGCCGAACGTCTCGTTCCGGTAGCACTCGGCGTCCTCGGGCACGTCGGTGAGCACGGTGGGTTCGAAGAACAGCGGTCCGAGGTCGGGCCGCGTCTTCCCGCCGGCGACGACGGTCGCGCCCTTGGCGACGGCGTCCTCGATGTGCCGGGTCACCGTCTTGACCTGGCTCTCGCTGATGAGGCAGCCCATCTCGGTACCGAAGTCGTAGTCGGGACCGAGCGACATCTCGCGCACCCGTGCCCCGAACATCCGGATGAACTCGGGGGCGATCGACTTCTCGACGTAGATCCGCTCGATCGAGATGCACAGCTGCCCGGAGTTCGAGAAGCATGCCCGCACGGCGGCGTCGGTGACCTCGCGCAGGTTCACCCCGGAGGTGACGATCATGGGGTTCTTGCCACCGAGTTCGGCGGAGAACCCGATCAGGCGCCGGCCGGCCTGCTCGGCGAGCAGACGTCCCGTCTCCGACGAACCCGTGAACATCAGGTAGTCGGTGCTCTCGACGATCGCGGTGCCCACCACGGTGCCGGGACCGGTGACCACGGCGAAGACGTCGCGGGGGACCCCGGCCTCGTAGAGGAGTTCGACGACGGCGAGCGCGCAGTAGGGCGTCTGGCTGTCGGGCTTGAGCACCACGCTGTTGCCGGCGAGCAGGGCGGGGATCGCGTCGGAGACGGCCAGCGTCATCGGGTAGTTCCACGGCGCGATCACGCCGACGACGCCCTTGGGATGGTGCAGGACGGTGGTCTTCGTCAGGACCGGCAGCATGCCCGTGGCCTTGCGGGGGCGCAGGAGCTTCGGTGCGACGCGCGCGTAGAACCGCGCGGTCATCGAGATGTCGAGCACCTCTTCCTGCGCGGAGACTCGGGACTTGCCGGTCTCGGCCTGCGCCATGTCCATGAGCTGCTCGCGTCGGGACAGCACGAGCTCGCGGTAGCGGTGCATGATCGCGGCGCGCTTCTCGACGGGCAGCTTCGCCCACGCGACCTGCGCGGTGCGGGCCCGGTCGATCGCGGCCTTCGCGTCATCGGCCGTGCCGACCGGCACGGTGGCCAGCTCCCGTCCGGTGAACGCCTCGACGACGGGGCGGGTGGTCCGCTCGGCGGCGTCGGGGATCGCGATGAGGTCGGCAAGACGCTGGAAGGTCGCAGCGCTCGGAGCTGGCATGTTGCACCCCTACCGGTGAGTAGTACTTGCAGTTTCACTAAACCTACCCGGGTGCGTGTGTGCTGTCACACAGGCGTGGCGTCGAGGCCCGTCTCCCGATCGTCGCGTCGCTCGGGACCTGCTTCGACGATCCCCTGAGCGACCTCCGAGAGAGGGACGTTGCTGTCCTGCGAGAGCCGGCGCAACAGTTCGAAGGCCGCAACGGCATCGATACCGAAACGCTCCATGATCATGCCCTTGGCCTGCCCGATGATGTCGCGGGTCGCCAGGGCGGACGCGAACTGTCCCCGACTGCGGGCCGCGCTCATCGCCATCGCGGCATGAGCGGCCAGGACCTCGGCGGTCGCCTCCGCCGGAGGACCGAACGCCTCGGCTTTCGCAGAGAACATGTTCAGCGCTCCCATGCTCTCCTGATCGAGATACAGCTGGAACGACAAGGCACTGAACGCACCCGCGTCCACCGCGGCCTTCGCGAAACGCGGCCAGCGGGTCTCCGTCCGCAGGTCTTCGGAGCGCACCACGAGATATTTGAAGCTCGCATCGAGGCACGGACCTTCCCCGAACTGTTCCTGGACGTCGTCGAGATGCTCGGCGAGTTCCGACGTCGCGGCGAGAGAGCGGAAATGCTTCCTTCCGGTCACGATGAGGATGTCGGCGCAGTCGGCCCCCTCCACCAGTTCGACCGCGGCCGCGGTCACGCCGCGCAGGGTCTCGTCGAGATCGGCCGGATGGTAGAAGCCGCGAGCGAGCTGGGCCATACGCCGCCCGAGATCGCCCGCTTCCGACGCACGTGTCATGGGTTCATCCCTTCTCCACCGAGTTCGTAACCCCGCGGATCCGCCGACCGTATTGCCCGACTCAGCGAGCTCTACACCGCCGTCCTCCTCATCAGAACACGACCTCTTCCATTTCTACCCCGATAGTCTGGACTGATGGATCCGCCGGTGACCCGGTATCTACCCCGCGATGGTCACAATCCGGCCTACGGGGTGGCCGGAACCGGCCCCACCGACGTCGTGTGGTTCTTCGAGGTCCAGATGCGTCTGGACCTGTTGTGGACCGATCCGTACATGCACTCGCTCTTCGAACGCCTCGCCACCTGTTCGCGCGCCGTCTGTTTCCAGCGCCGCGGTTTCGGGCTCTCCGATCCCGTCGACCACGTGCCCACGATCGAACAGCAGGCCGAGGACGTCCCCGCCGTCATGGACGCCGAGCAGATCCGGCACGCCACCCTCATCGAGGATCGGCCCGATCGCCCAGGAAGCCGGAGTGGGAACCCTGGTGCTCTCGCACATGGTCCCGGGCAATCGGCCCGATTCCACCTGGGAAGGATGCGGCGCCGGATTCGACGGGCGCCTCGTCATCGGCCACGACCTCGACGTGATCGGCGTCGGAGCCCCGGCCTGACCCCGTGCGTCGGAGACGCAGCGTGAGCCCGTTCTATTCGCCCGTGTAGAACGCACTCGTCCGCTCGGCGGCTGCGCGTGCCTGTTCGGGGTCCTCGCCCGCGGCGATGTCGGCCTCGCACCAGCCTTCGCTGCTGTCGCGGACGAACTGCAGACCTTCCTCGGACATTGACCAGGTCTCGAATTCCTTCGGATCCACCGTTTCTCCCGATTCGATGTGCAGTCCGAGTCCGAGAAGCGCCTGGTCCCAGCCGATACCGACTGCGCCCGGACCGTACTGCTCCCAGTGCTCGTCGGGGTGGGCGATGTGCGTCAGTTCCAGGCGCGCCCGGTCTCCCGGTTCGGGCAGGACCGACACCTCGATCCAGCTCACGCGACCAGCGAATTCCCAGGTGGCCCTGAACGTCCGGGGCGGTTCGCAGGTGAGGACCTCACCGCCGGCGTTGCCCTGGAGCTGGTACCGGCCACCGACCTCGAGGTCGCCCTCGACGGGCAGGAACCAGCGGGGGATGCGCTGCGGGTCGGTGCACGCCTCCCACAGGTCCTCGGCGCTCGTGCGGTAGCTGCGCGAGATCGTGACAACCTTGGCCTCGTGGCCCTCGACGGTGCGACGACCGACCGTGCGGCGACTCGTCTCGTTGCTCGTGATCACGTTCTTCATGAGGATTTCCTTCTCTCGTCGGAAGCAGGGAGCGCGGGCGGGACGGCGTCGCGGCTCCGCCGCTCACGCTTGCCGCGCGCGATCTCGGTCTCCAGGGCGTCCAGCGCCGCGAATACCGGCGTATGCAGACCCGCGAGCCAGTCCTCGAGTTCGACGAGGACCTCGGGATCGAGTTCGTAGTAGCGGCGGGTGCCGTCCTTGTGGACGGCGGCGAACCGCTGGTCGCGCAGGATCTTGAGATGTTGCGAGACCGCCGGCTGGGAGATCGAGAACTCCCGGCCGATCGCCGCGACGATTTCACCGGCCACCTGCGGACCGCCCGCGAGCAGTTCGAGAATGCGGCGGCGAACCGGATCTGCGAGGACCTCGAACCCGTGCATGAACCAACTATATAAGTTCCTACTTATATTCACCAGAAGGACGGTTCCGCTACCTAGACTTCGACATATGACGACAACGACGCGCGTCTCCGAGGAAAAGGTCGACCGAGCGGTCATCGACGAACGGGCCCCCTCGGTCGCCCGCCTGTTGCTCGATCGAGTGGCCGCCACACCCGACGCCGAGGCCTTCCGCTACCCCGACGGGAAGGACGGCTGGACGTCGGTCACCTGGGAACAGACCGGGGATCGGGTACGACTGCTCGCGGCCGGCTTGATCTCCCTGGGTATCGAGGCCGAGGACCGCGTGGCCCTCGCGTCGTCCACCCGCTACGAATGGGTGCTCGGCGACCTCGCCGTCATGTGCGCGGGCGCCGCAACCACCACCGTCTACCCCACCACCCACGCCGACGACGTCGCGTTCATCGTCGCCGACTCTGGCAGCCGGATCGTCATCGCCGAGGACGCCGGGCAGGTCGAGAAGCTCGTGAGCCACCGCAGCGATCTGCCCGAGGTGGCGAAGGTCGTGGTCGTCGAGGGCACCGGCGACGGTGATTGGGTCATCAATTTCGATGAGCTCGCCGACCTGGGCCGTGGCCTGCTCGCCGAGGACTCCGGAGCGGTGCTCAACCGCATCCACAGCATCAGGGCCGAGCACCTGGCCACCCTCATCTACACCTCGGGTACCACCGGCAAGCCGAAGGGCGTGCGCCTGCCGCACTCGGCGTGGACCTACGAGGCCGCCGCCATCGACGCGCTGCACATGCTCAGCTCCGACGACCTGCAGTATCTGTGGCTGCCGCTGTCGCACGTCTTCGGCAAGGTGCTGCTCACCCTCCCTCTGCAGATCGGCTTCCCCACCGCGGTGGACGGACGTGTCGACAAGATCGTCGAGAACCTCGCGGTGGTCCGCCCGACCTTCATGGGTGCGGCCCCGCGCATCTTCGAGAAGGCCCACGCGCGCGTCGAGGCAATGATGGAGGAGGAAGGCGGCGCCAAGAAGAAGATCTTCGACTGGGCCGTAGGCGTGGGCCGGAAGGTGTCGAAAGCGAAGCAGGCCGGCAGGTCGCCCGGACTGCTGGACAAACTGCAGCACGGCCTCGCCGACAAGCTGGTCTTCTCCACCATCCGCGAACGCTTCGGCGGTCACCTGCGGTTCTTCATCTCCGGTTCGGCGGCGCTCAACCCCGAGGTCGGCGAATGGTTCGACGCCGTCGGCATCCCCGTCCTCGAGGGTTACGGACTCACCGAGACCTCTGCCGCGACGTTCGTCAACCGTCCCTACGCCAACCGCATCGGCACGGTCGGCTGGCCCGTCCCGGGCACGGAGGTCCGCATCGCGGAGGACGGCGAGGTGCTCGTCCGCGGCCCCGGTGTGATGACCGGCTACCACAACCGGCCCGACGCGACCGCCGAGTCGCTCTCCGACGACGGATGGTTCCACACCGGCGACATCGGCAGCCTCGACGACGAGGGCTACCTGCGCATCACCGACCGCAAGAAGGACATGTTCAAGACGTCGCAGGGCAAGTACGTCGCCCCGTCGTCGCTGGCAGCGACCTTCAAAGGCATGTGCCCGTACGCGTCGGAGATCGTCGTCTACGGCGAGGGCAAGCCCTACTGCGTGGCGCTGGTGGCGCTCGATCCGGAATCCGTCGGCGAGTGGGCGAACAAGAACGGTGTGAGCGGATCGTTCGAGGACATCGCACGGCACGACAAGACCCACGATCTGATCTCCGGATACATCGACGAGCTGAACCTGCAGCTCAACCGGTGGGAGCAGATCAAGAAGTTCACGATCATCGAGCGTGAACTGTCGGTCGAATCGGGTGATCTGACGCCGAGCATGAAGCTGCGCAGGAAGGTCGTCGTCGACAACTTCGCCGACAGGCTGGCAGGCCTCTACGAAAGGTGACGGCCTATCCTGGGTCTCATGATGAGTAGTGCACGACCGAATTTCCTGCAGCGGATCGGCTACATGTTCGGTCGCGCGCTACCGCCCGAGATGCGGGAGTGGGTACGCGACGACGTCCTGGGCCCCGGCGGAACACGCCGCTACCTGCTGCGATGGAACCTGCCGATCATCCCGCTGCTCCTGCTGTTCCTGCTGATCCCGGGGCCGGTGTGGATCCCGATCGCGATGATGCTGTTGCTGCTGCTGCCATGGGTCTACTTCTCGGTGGCGTTGATGCCCATCTGGCAGCGGCACCGCCTCCAGCAGCACGGTCTCGATCCGGAACTGCTCAGCGCGAAGGCACGCGCCCGCGCCGCCCGCGAACGAGAGGACTACGAACGCCGTTTCGGTCGCGCGTCCTGACCGGACCTCCCACGGTGCGGGGCAGCGTGTCCGCTTATCCTCGCACCATGAGTGACACCCCTGCCTTCACAGCCACAGCAGACCTCGCCGACGAGATCGGCCCGGACATCCGCAGCTGCGACACGCAGTTCATCCAGTTCGGCGGCCGCACCGAGTTCGTCGGCCCCATCACCACCATCCGCTGCTTCCAGGACAACCTGCTCGTCAAGCAGACCCTCTCCGAGCCGGGCAACGGCGGCGTGCTCGTCGTCGACGGCGGTGGCAGCATCCACACCGCGCTCGTCGGTGACATCATCGCCGGTCGCGGTGTCGACAACGGCTGGGCCGGGGTCATCGTCAACGGCGCAGTCCGCGACTCCGCCATCCTGCGCACACTCGACATCGGCATCAAGGCCCTCGGCACCAACCCGCGCAAGAGCACCCAGACCGGCTCCGGCGAGAAGAACGTGCCCGTCGAGATCGGCGGCGTGACGTTCAACCCGGGCGAGATCGTCTACAGCGACTCCGACGGCGTCGTCGTCCGCGTCGAGAACTGATCAGCCGAGCGCGCGGGTCGACCCGCTATTCGTGCGCGACCCGCGCGCTCGCCCCGGCGATCTCCACCACGTCGCCCACCTTCAGCTGACGGCCGCGACGCACCTCCACCTCACCGTTGACCGACACCAGGCCGTCGGCGATCACTTCCTTGGCCTCCGCACCCGACTCTATGAGGCTTGCGAGCTTGAGGAACTGACCGAGCCGGATCGACTCGTCACGGATCGGTACATCGAATGCGTCGGACATGGCACCCATTGTCCCCGACACTGGATCCATGGCCCGCCCCAGCATCATCTGGTTCCGTCGTGATCTCCGACTGAACGATCTGCCCACCCTGCTCTCGGCCACCGAGGCCGCCGACGACGTCCTCGCCCTGTTCGTCCTCGACGACGCACTGCTCCGCCCGTCCGGTGCCCGCCGGCGCGACTTCCTCATGGGATGCCTGCAAGCCCTCGACCGGGATCTCGACGGGCGCCTGCTCGTCGTCCAGGGAGACCCGATGGTGCTGGTGCCGCAAGTCGCCGCCGAGTTCGATGCGGCCGCGGTCCACATCAGTTCCGACCACGGTCCCTACGGCACGGGACGCGACCGAGCGGTCGCCGAAGCGCTCGGCGACGTCCCGCTGGTGGCCACCGGCTCGCCGTATGCCGTCACGCCGGGCCGCATAACGAAACCCGACGGCACTGCATACAAGGTGTTCTCGGCCTTCCGCCGCGCCTGGAACGACCACGGATGGCACACACCCGCGGCAACCGGACCGGACACCGCCGACTGGGTCGACCCGAGCGGCTGCTCCACACGCGTGCCGATTCCCGAAGCCGGCGACGAACCCACACCTCCCCCCGGAGAGGCGGCCGCACTGGAGCGATGGCGCGAATTCCTCGACGACGGTCTCGAACGGTACGCCACCGACCGTGACCGGCCGGCCTACGACGGCACGAGCGGCCTGTCGCCCTATCTGAAGTTCGGCTGCATCCATCCGCGGACCCTGCTGCACGACATGAGGAACCGGTCGGACGAGGGGGCCGTCACCTTCCGCAGCGAACTGGCGTGGCGCGACTTCTACGCCGACGTCCTGTTCCAGCGGCCCGAGACCGCCCGGACCAACTACAACAGCGACTTCGACGCCATCACCTACGATTCCGGACCCGACGCCGACGCCCTGTTCGCCGCGTGGTGCGAGGGCCGCACGGGATTCCCGATCGTGGACGCCGGGATGCGGCAGCTCCTCGCAGAGGGCGTCATGCACAACCGGGTGCGGATGATCGTCGCGTCGTTCCTGACGAAGGACCTGCACCTGCCGTGGTGGCGCGGGGCGCGACATTTCATGAAGCATCTGGTGGACGGCGATCTGGCCTCCAACCAACACAATTGGCAGTGGACGGCGGGCAGCGGCACCGACGCCGCTCCCTACTTCCGGGTGTTCAATCCGACCCGGCAGGGCGAGAAGTTCGATCCGACGGGTGAATACGTACGCAGATGGGTACCCGAACTGCGGAGCATCGACGGCGCTCGTGTGCACAGCCTGCCCGACGGCCCTCCGGACGGATACCCGGAACCGGTCGTCGATCACGCACACGAACGCCGCGTCGCTCTGGACAGATACGAGCGGATTCGCTCACCCCGATGAAGAAGACGGCGAAACGACCCATCCGGTCGTGGCGGTGCTCCGAACAACTTCTGGACGGACAACCTGTTCGCCGTACACCCAACGAAAGGACATCGCAGTGCGCGCTCTCGTCGAGGCAGCTTTCATGACCATCCACAACCCGCTCGTCGACGCATACACCTTTCTGATCAGCGTCCTTCCTGCTTGAGTGGATACGGTGCAGGAGTCCGCCCCGGCGCCGTCACCACCGGGCGCCCCGGCGCCGTCACCACCGGGTGAGCATCACTGCAAACAGGAGGTAGGGCATGGGCATCGAATTCTCGAGCGTCGTCGACGCACCGCGTGACGAGGTGTTCGACTGGCACTCCCGGCCCGGCGCCATCCTCCGCCTGATCCCGCCCTGGCAGCCGATGAACGTCGTCGCCGAGGCCGACTCCCTCGAATCCGGTACGGCCGTCCTCGGTCTCCCCGGCGGTCTGCGCTGGATCTCCCGGCACAGACCCGAGGATTACGACCCGCCAGCACGTTTCGTGGACGAACTCTCCCACGACGGCCTGTTGTCGCGCCCCGCCACCGTCATCGGCTCGTGGCGCCACGAACACCGCTTCGACGTCGTCGACGAATTCCGCACCCGCGTCACCGATCGCGTCGACACGCCGGTACCGGGCTGTTTCCTCACCCAGACCTTCCGTTACCGGCACCGCCAGCTCGCCGACGATCTCGCGAGCCACCGCTGGTCGCACGCGCAGGGCATCCGACCCGGGACGGTCGCGGTGACCGGATCGAGCGGACTCGTGGGTACTGCCCTGACGGCCTTCCTGTCCACGGGTGGCTACCAGGTAGTCCGCCTGGTGCGCCGGAAACCGCAGCGCACCGACGAACGATGCTGGGACCCTCAGGATCCGGCGCCCGACCTACTCGAAGGCGTCGACGCCGTCGTCCACCTCGCGGGCGCGTCGATCGCGGGACGGTTCACCGACTCCCACAAGGCCGCGATCCGCGACAGCCGCATCGAACCGACACGCCGACTCGCCGAACTCGCCGCGACCACACCCAACGGTCCCGCGACCTTCGTCTCCGCGTCCGCGATCGGCCTCTACGGTTACGACCGAGGAGACACACCGCTCGACGAGAACGCATCACGTGGAACGGGTTTCCTCGCCGACGTCGTCTCCGATTGGGAGGCCGCGGCACATCCCGCGGAGAAGAAGGGCATGCGGGTCGTGCACGTACGCACCGGCATCGTCCAGACACCCCGCGGCGGAACGCTCCAGTTGATGCGGCCGCTGTTCGCGAGCGGTCTCGGTGGCCGGATCGGCGACGGCCGGCAGTGGTTCTCCTGGATCGACATCGACGACCTCCTCGAGGTCTACCACCGTGCCCTCACCGACCCCGGCCTGACCGGACCGGTGAACGCCGTTGCACCGCAGCCGGTGCGCAACGAGGAGTACACCCGGGTACTGGCGTCGGTGCTGCACCGGCCCGCACTGCTGCCCGTCCCCGGTTTCGGCCCCCGGTTGCTGCTCGGCGACGAGGGTGCACGCGAGGTCGCCCAGGCCGATCAGTTCGTCGTCCCGAAGGCGCTGATCGACGCCGGGCACCGGTTCCGGCGTCCCGATCTCGAAGCGTCGCTGCGCCACCAACTCGGCCACATCCTGGAGGAACCGTGAGCGGAAAGCGTGTCCTGGTCACCGGAGCGACCGGCTACATCGGTGGCCGGCTCGCTCCGCGCCTGCTCGAGGCGGGTTACCGGGTACGGGTGCTCGCGCGCAGCCCCGACAAATTGCGCGACGTGCCGTGGGCCGACGACGTCGAGATCGTCCGTGGCGACCTCGACGACGCCGAATCGCTGCGCGCGGCATGCCGCGACATCGACGTCGTGTACTACCTGGTGCATTCGATGGGTGGTCGCGACGAGTTCGTCGACGCGGAGAAGCGAGCGGCGCAGAACGTCGCCGACGCGGCACGCGACCACGGCGTCTCCCGCATCGTGTACCTCGGTGGGCTGCACCCGGAGTCGGGTGATCTCTCACCGCACCTGTATTCACGGGCCCAGGTCGGACGTATCCTGACGGATTCCGGTGTTCCGACGCTCGTGCTGCAGGCCGGCGTCGTGATCGGTTCAGGTTCGGCGTCGTTCGAGATGATCCGGCATCTGAGCAACCGGCTCCCCGTCATGACGACCCCACGCTGGGTGAACAACCGGATCCAGCCCATCGCGGTGCGCGACGTCCTGCACTATCTGCTCGCTGCCGCAGATGCACCCCTCCCCCGCAGCGGCACCTACGACATCGGTGGGCCCGACGTCCTGCGGTACGGCGAGATGATGCAGCAGTACTCGGAGGTCGCCGGTCTGACGAAACGCCGGATCCTCGTCCTGCCCGTCCTCACACCGAAGCTCGCCGGTTTGTGGATCGGTCTGGTCACGCCGATTCCTCCGCCTCTCGGTCGCGCGCTCCTCGAATCGCTGTCGACCGACGCGGTAATGCGCAACCATGACGTCGACTCGATCATCCCCCCACCGGAATCCGGCCTCACCGGCTACCGCGACGCGGTCCGGCTCGCCCTCGGCCGTATCGAACGGGGAGAGGTCGAGACGACGTGGACGAACGCATCACCGGTCGGTGCACCCGCCGATCCGCTTCCGTCCGACCCGGACTGGGCCGGCGAGGTCGTCTTCACCGACGAGCGGTCACTCGAGTCGGATTCGTCCCAGGAGAAGGTGTTCGCCGTCGTCGAGAGCATCGGCGGCGAGAACGGTTGGTATTCCTTCCCGTTGGCGTGGACCATCCGCGGCTGGCTCGACCGGTTCGTCGGCGGCGTCGGACTCCACCGCGGTCGCCGCGACCCGAAAACCCTGCATACCGGTGACGCCCTGGACTTCTGGCGCGTCGAACGGATCGAACGTCCGACGCTGCTGCGCCTGCGCGCGGAGATGCGGGCACCCGGCGGAGCGTGGCTCGAGTGGCGGGTCGAACCGCTGGAGTCGGGCCGGTCGCGCGTGCACCAGCGGGCGATCTTCTTCCCGCGCGGAGTCGCCGGTCGTCTCTACTGGTACGCGCTGGTTCCCTTCCACGGCATCATCTTCCGCGGCATGCTCGAGAACATCGCGGGCACCGCCGGCCGCTAGAGCGATCCGCTACGTTGTTCGCCATCCGCTGCAGCAATTGCTGTAGCGGACGGCGAACTCGCGAGCGGATGTTCTCGGGACGACGGATCTGGGTGGTGTGCGGATCTTCCTCGGGATCCGCACACCACCACGATCGACCGAGAGTTACACGGCGCAGAGCGGTTTGATGTCCTGCAGTCCCTCGGTGGTGGGCGAGGTGAGCATCAGGCACGAGTTGTACCCGCTCGCCTCGACGACGTTCCGGATCTCGCGCCACGCGTCGTCGCTGACGACGGGCGAACGCGACAGCACGAATCCGGAGATGCGCGTCGGGTCACCGACGACTGCCCACGAGTAATCGTTCGCGAGGTACGTGACGATGTAGTTGCTCGGTCCGTCGAGCGAATCCTGGAAGGGTACCCCCGGAAAAGACACATGCAGTGCGGCAGTGTCGTTCACGCGGGCGTTCCCGATGATCCCGCGACGATCACCGGTGAACGTGGTGCACGAGTTCTCCACGCGCACGTTGCGTTCGTCGAGCAGCGTGTAGAACGCCGTCGTGTCGCGAGCGCAGTCGATGTTGTAGGGAGCCGGATTGGCGGCGAGCTGGTACCACTGCCCCACATACCGGTTCACGTCGAGCTCGGGAACCGGGGTGAGCGGCGCTGCGGCGGCGGGCGTGGCGAACAGGAGCGCGCCTGCGGCGGCGATGAACGCCGCCGCAAGCCCCCGAACGCCGTGTCGGGATCTACGCATGCCTTCTACCTTTCCGTCGTCCGGTATCGGTTACTGCTGGGGCATGAGAACGCCGTCGATCAGGTACACGGTGGCATTCTCGGTCTCGATGCCACCGCAGATCACGTTGGCGTCGTTGACGGTCCACATCTCACCCTCGCCGGCGACCTCGACGGTGCCGCCCTGGACGGTGGTCTGCGTGCCGGCGATATCGGCCGGGGTCAGCTCACCGGGAACCACGTGGTAGGTGAGGATGTCGGTCAGTAGAGCCGAATCCGTCTGCAGCGTCTGGACGGTCTCCGGCGGCAGGGCGGCGAACGCGTCGTCGACCGGCGCGAAGACGGTGAACTCGCCATCGTTGAGCGTCTCGACCAGGTTGACGTCGGGGTTGAGCTGGCCGGACAGGGCCTGCGTGAGAGTGGTCAGGATCGGCACGTTTCCGGCGGCCTCGGCGACAGGCTGGTTCGCGAGTTCCTCGACGGACGACGGGCCGGTAGGGTTCGCGGCGACATAATCGGCGCAGCCCGGTCCGACGGGGCCGGCAGCGGGGGCTGCGGTACCGGTTGCAGCCGTAGTGGTTTCCTGCATTGTCTCCTGGGTGGTCTCCATCGTGGTGGTGTCGGTGGTGTCCGTGCCCGAATCATCCGAACACGCCGCGACACCCAGCAGGGACATCGCACCGATTCCGACGACGGCCAGGCTCTTGCGCGCAGTGATGTTCATGACTGTGGTTCCCTTCGTAGGCCGTGGCCGGAAACGGCCACGTCGATCAGGTGTGTCACCGGTCATTCGAACCTCGGGTCGGCCCGGATGGGTCGGATCGAGAGATTTTTTTTCGGATCGGTATCCGGTGTTCGACCCATCCGTATTGCGGTCGGCTCCGAATGCAGGTCATGGACGACGTCGAGGATCTCCGACCGGCTCACGTATTCGTGTTGCCCGGTGGGCGTCCGGTCGGCACCACACCGCCGCGTCCGTGGCATCTGTCGCAGTTGCACATGCGTCGGAGGACACCCGGACCGATCCGCGGATGGCGCAGAGCCGGACGACGGCGGCGGGAGACCGGGGCGTGAACACGCGCTGGCATCCCCTGCCCGGAGCCGGGCACTTCCTCCTCACCGACCCGCGCTGGTGGGCCGACACCACAGCCGATTTCCTCACGTGCACACTGTCGGGGAAACCGACCCCGTGCCCCGGAGACGACCATGCATCCTGACCTTCCCCGCGCAGTCGCGATGATCGGCGACGACGTCGAGTTCCCGGGTGGCCGGGAGGCGGTCGTGCCGGCGATCTACCGGACCTTCGTCCGCCACGCGCAGGGCTCGGCCGAGCGCCCCTCGCTCGAGTACCGCGGCTTCAGCTGGGTCATGGATGTCGACGAATCGATGCCTTCGTCCTGGTGGTTGCGCACGCTGATGCGGTTCGAGCCGTGGGACCACTTCGTCGCGAGCGATTCGGACACCTTCCGCGGGCGGGTCGAGGATCAGCTCGTGGCCGACGGGGTGCGGGTTCCGGTCGGGCGCATCACTGCGCTGCTGAACATCCGGCGCCTCGGTCTCGGATCGGATCCGCTGAACCTGTTCTGGTGTCACGATCCGAGCGGTTCCCTGGCCTGCGTGGTCGCGGAGATCCATTCGCGCCGGAACGGACGGCACTGTTACACGCTGCGCTCGGACGAGATCGACGTCATCACCCGGGCCGGCGACACATTCGCGGTCTCGGTCGCCCTGCGGCGACCCGGCGTCCCGGTGTTCACCGCGACCGTCAGCGGCGAACGGCTGCCGGCCGATCTCACGACTGTTCTACGTGCTCGGATGTGGATGGGGTGACGCTCGTGGTCGACACGGTTGCCTTGAGTGGAGGGAATGTCCAGGCTAGGCTTTCCCTCGATGAGCGGACTGAGCCGATGACCGGCGTCGGAGGCCATACCGATACCCTCGGCGAACTGCTCGGGCGGGTGGCCCGGCAAGACCCTACGGCGTTCGCCGAACTGTACGACGCGACGCGTTCCCGAGTCTTCGGCATGGTGCTGCGGGTCCTGCGGGATCCCGGTTACAGCGAGGAGACCACCCAGGAGGTCTACCTCCAGGTATGGAGGTCGGCCGACAAGTACGACCCGCGTCAGGGTTCCGCTCTGTCGTGGATCATCACGCTCGCCCATCGGCGTGCCGTCGACCGGGTCCGCAGCGAACAGTCCGGAGCCGACCGCGAGTCGCAGTACGGTTCGACGAACGTCGACGCGGCCTTCGACTCGGTGAGCGAGGAGGTAGCGCAGCGCGACGATCGCCGCCGGGTGAACGAGTGTCTGGGTTCGCTCACCGAACTGCAGCGACGCTCGGTCGAGCTCGCCTACTACAGAGGCTTTACGTATACCGAAGTGGCAGAAGAACTTTCATCCCCGTTGCCGACGGTCAAGTCGCGCATCCGGGACGGCCTGAAACGACTGAAGAATTGTCTGGGGGTGAGTGTGGATGGCTGACGAGGCGAACGATTCCTCGCACGATCTGCTCGACATGGCACCCGTCTTCGCATTGGATGCCGTCACGCCCGACGAACGTCGAGAGCTTGCCGAGCGACTCGCGGAAGCAGACCCGGAGGTGGCCGAACGGTTCGGCGTCGAGGTCCGCGAGGTCCGCGAGACCCTCGCAGCGATGTCGGCCGGTACCGCGACCGAGCCGCCGCCCGAACTCCGGGTGCGACTGCTCGATCTGGTCCACGCCGAACTCACCGCGAAGACGCCCGCCGAGAAGACGCACACGGAACGACCCGGTGACCCGGAGGCGACCGAGGCACCTCGGGCGGAGGACGATCACCCTCCCCCGCCCGTCTCCCTCGACGAGCGCCGCCAGGCCCGACGGCGGAACTTCCTGCTCGCCGCGGCAGCGGCCGTGATCGTCGCGATCGGCGGCGTCGTGGTGGCCGGTCAATGGCAGAACACGTCCGAGCCGGGCACGAGCGAGCGGGTCTTCGCCGCCGAGGACGTACGGACCTCGTCGGGCGAGCTCGACGGTGGCGGCACCGCGACCGTGGTGTTCTCCAAGGAGGAGGACGCCGGCGTGCTGGTGATGAACAACGTCGCCCCGCCGGCCGAGGGCAGCGTCTACCAGATGTGGCTGGTCGGGCCCGAGGGAATGGAGCCCGCAGGCACGATGACACCCGACGACGTCGCGCCGTCGACGACCGCGGTGCTCGAGGACATCTCGGGTGCCACCGCGCTCGCCTTCAGCGTGGAACCGACGGGCGGGTCGACCCAGCCGACCGCGATCTTCGCTCAGCTGCCGCTCGACTGACATGTTCGCGGCAGCGAGCACGTCATCGGCGGGTGCCGATGACGACGGTCGCGTCGGCCTCCTCGAAACCCCGCGTGTCGGCGTCGAGTCCGGCCCGGGTCATGAGGTCGCGCACGACGGGTGCCTGCGACGCGGCCGACTCGACGAGCAGCGACCCACCGTCGGTGAGCCACCGACCCGCGTCGGCGACGAGCCGACGGTGGACGTCCAGTCCGTCGGGTCCGCCGTCCAGTGCATGTCGCGGCTCGCTGCAGCGCGCCTCCCGCGGCATCGACGCGATCGCCCCCGACGGCACGTAGGGCGCGTTGGCGACGAGCACGTCGACGCGACCGCGCAGCGTGCCCGGCAGGGCGTCGAACAGATCGCCGACGAACACCCGGTGGGGCGGCAGGTTCAGGCGGGCACACGCGGTGGCGACGGGATCGATGTCGGCCGCGTAGACCTCGCAGGCCTCGACGGCGGTGGCGAGCGTGGCACCGACGGCACCGCACCCGCAGCACATGTCGACGATCACGGCGCCGGGCCGCGCGAGTTCGATCGCGCAGTCCACCAGGTACTCGGTGCGGCGACGGGAGACGAACACCCCCTCTCGCACCGCGATGCGCCTGCCGTGGAAGAAGACCTGTCCCAGTACGTGTTCGAGGGGTTCTCCGCCGACCCGCCGCGCGATGAGCCGCTCCAGATCCGAGGGTGTGGGAGCGGCTTCGACGAGCAGCTGCGCCTCCTCCTCGGCAAACACGCACCCGGCCGCTCGCAGTGCGGAGACAACGTCGGCGTGGGTCCGGTGGGCGGAGACCATGCGGAACCCTACCGCGCGCTCATCCGGCGAATCTCTCCGTTTCCCGGGGCGGGGGCCGGCTCACACCCCGTGAAGGGGTGGAATCTCCCGATCATGGGTATTCCGCGGGCTGTCACGAGGAGCGCTGTGGGAACGAACGATCTCGAGCAGGAGCCTGCGCAGGGTCGCCGGGTCCGAGACCGCGACCGGAGAGTCGCCACCGGTCGCGTCGTCGCGCTCGAGTTCGATCACACGCCGGTAGGCGTCCACGCCCCCGGGTGGGTCGACATATCCGTTCACGCCAGGAGGAATCTTGAGCACTGCTACCGCGCCCCCACGTAGAACCGGCCGATGGCGGTGGCTGCTACCCGCCCTGTTGCTCATCGCGTGGCTCGTGGCCGCCGGTGGCGGCGGCCCGTTCGCAGGCAAGCTCAGCGAGGTCGCCTCCAACGACGCGAGCACCTTCCTCCCGGCATCGGCCGAATCCACCCGCGCGGACGAGCTGTACGCGCAGTTCAACGAGAGCGAGTTCATCCCCGCGATCGTCGTCGCCGAACGCGACGGTGGGATCACCGACGAGGACCTCGCCTTCCTCGCCACCGAATCGGCCGGACCGCCGCCGATCCCGTCCGAGGACGGCGCAGCGGCGCAGATGATCGTGCCGCTCGACGCCTCCGGGGAGGTCCAGGAGGCCGTCGAGGAACTCCGGACGGCCCTCGAAGGCGCACCGGACGGCCTGACCGTCTACGTCACCGGCCCCGCCGGGCAGGCCGCCGACCTGTCGTCGGCCTTCGGCGGCATCGACGGACTGCTCCTGCTCGTCGCGGGCGGTGTCGTCCTCGTCATCCTCGTGGTGGTCTACCGCAGCCCGATCCTGCCGTTCGTCGTCATCATCTCGGCGCTGTTCGCACTCGCCCTCGCGAGCCTGCTGATCTATGTGCTCGCCGACGCCGGAGCGATCGCGCTCAACGGCCAGAGCCAGGGCATCATGTTCATCCTCGTGTTCGGCGCCGCCACCGACTACGCGCTGCTGCTGGTCTCCCGGTACCGCGAGGAACTGCGACTGCAGCAGGACAAGTACGCCGCGATGCGCAGCGCGCTCCGCGGCTCGATCGAGCCGATCGCGGCGTCGGCCGGCACCGTCATCCTCGGTGTGCTGTGCCTACTGCTGTCGGACCTGAACTCCAACCGCGGTCTCGGCCCGGTGGCCGCCATCGGCATCGCGACGTCGTTCCTCGCGTCGCTCACCTTCCTGCCCGCAGTGCTCGTGCTGCTCGGCCGCGTCGCGTTCTGGCCCACCCGCCCGGTCTACGACCCGAACGCCGACGCCGACGACATGCAGAAGTCCCACAAGGTGTGGGGCCGGGTGGCCGACTTCGTCGGGTCGAAGCCGCGTCCCATCTGGATCGTGTGCAGCCTCGTGCTCGTCGCCTTCGCCCTGCTGGCACCGCAGTTCAAGGCGAGCGGTGTCGCGTCCTCGGATCTGTTCCTCCTGCAAACCGATTCGAAGTCCGGCCAGGAGGTGCTCGGTGAGCACTTCGACGCCGGCACCGGTTCGCCCAGCATCGTCGTCGCCCGCGAAGGCGCGCTCGAGGGTGTCGTCGGCGCCACCGAGGGCGTCGAGGGCGTGACGACCGTCCAGCCCGTCCCCGGCCCCGACGGCGCGCCGCGCGTGGTCGACGGACTGGTCGCGGTGCAGGCGACGCTCTCGGATCCCGCCGACTCCCTCGCCGCCGAGGAGACCGTCGAACGCATCCGCGAGGCGGTGCACGCCGTGCCCGGGGCCGAGGCACTCGTCGGCGGACCCACGGCCGTCGACCTCGACACGAAGGACACCGCGACCCGCGACCGCACCGTCATCATCCCGGTTGTGACGCTCGTGGTGCTGCTGGTGCTCATCGCGTTGCTGCGGGCGGTCGTCGCACCGATCCTGCTGATGCTCACCGTGATCGTCTCGTTCGCGGCGACCCTCGGTATCTCATCGCTCGTGTTCAACCACCTGTTCGGTTTCCCGGGCGCCGACCCGGTGGTGCCTCTGTTCGGGTTCGTCTTCCTCGTGGCGCTGGGTATCGACTACAACATCTTCCTCATGACCCGCGTCCGCGAGGAGACGAAGAAGGTCGGTACCCGTGCGGGCACCCTGCGGGCGCTGACCGTCACCGGTGGTGTCATCACGTCCGCCGGCGTGGTGCTCGCGGCCACGTTCTCGGCGCTGGCGGTGATCCCACTGCTGTTCCTGGCTCAGCTGGCGTTCATCGTCGCCTTCGGTGTCCTGCTCGACGCGCTGCTCGTGCGGTCGCTGGTGGTGCCGGCCCTGACGATCGACATCGGCAAGAAGATCTGGTGGCCGAGCAAGCTGGCGCGGGCCGAACCGTCCGAGCCGGACGCCTCCGAGGACGTCGCGACCGCGGGAGCGCCGCGCTCATGAGCGCGCTGAGCGCGCAGTGCTACTGACAGGCGCATGAGCGGATGAGAACGGCCGCGGGACCGGGTATGTGATCCGGTCCCGCGGCCGTTCGTCCCACGGCTGCCGCGTTTGCCCGTTACCGTTCTATTCCATGTCTGCGGATTCCGCCGCTCCTGTCGAGCGCCCGCGTCCGGTGGAGGACGCCCGACCGCCCTCCCGGCCGTCGCTGACCGACCGTGTCGGTGGACGTCTGTCCGCCGTACCGCACATCTTCGGCCTGATCCTGGGCATCTACGCGGTCGTGGTCGCATTGTGGTCGATCTCCCCGACCCTGCGTTACTGGATCCACGCCCCGCGCGAATATCTCGACGAGTACTACTTCGACGCCCCCGACACGAGCCTGTCGTTCGCGCTCGTCCTCGGCCTGCTCGCCGGTGCGATCGCCGGCCGAAAACGCATCGCGTGGTGGATCCTGACGATCTACCTCGGCGGATTCTCGATCACCAATCTCGTGATGAGCATCGTCGAGCGCGACCCGAACCACCTCGTCGCGTTGGTCGTCCACCTGCTGATCGTCGCGCTCCTGCTGCTGTCCTATCCCGAGTTCTACACGCGCGTGCGGCGCGGAAACGCCTGGGCCGCACTCGGTGTGCTCGTGGGTGGTCTGGTCGTCGCGACGCTCATCGGCTGGGGCCTGGTGGAACTGTTCCCTGGCACCCTGCCCGCTACCGACCGGTTCCTGTGGGCGCTCAACCGCGTCACCGCGCTGACGTTCATCGACAACGACCAGTTCGGTGGCCGCCCGAACGGGCTGGTCAACACGATCCTCGGCCTCCTCGGCGCCCTCGCCGTGCTCGCGGCGGTCGTGGTGCTGTTCCGTTCACAGCGAGCGAGCAACGCGCTCACCGGCAGTGACGAATCGGCCATCCGCGGTCTGCTCGCCCAGAGCGACGATTCGCTCGGCTACTTCGCGACCCGCCGCGACAAGGCCGTGGTGTTCGCCCCCAGCGGCAAGGCCGCGGTGACCTACCGCGTCGAACTCGGCGTGTGCCTCGCGAGCGGTGATCCGATCGGCAACCCCGAAGCGTGGCCGCACGCCATCGACGAATGGCTCGACCTCGCCCGCGCCTATGGGTGGACACCCGCGGTGATGGGGGCGAGCGAGGACGGTGCGACGGCCTACCACCGTGCGGGTCTGAACGCGCTGCAGCTCGGCGACGAGGCCGTCCTGCTCACCCGCGACTTCAGTCTCGCCGGACGCGACATGCGACCGGTGCGGCAGGCCGTCAACCGCGCCCGCAAACACGGTGTGACCGCGCGGATCATGCGTCACCGCGAACTGTCACCCATCGAGCTGTCGGCGGCGATCCAGCGCGCCGAGGCCTGGCGCGACACCGAAAACGAGCGCGGTTTCTCGATGGCCCTCGGCCGGCTCGGCGACCCGCTCGACGGCGACTGCCTGCTCGTCGAAGCGGTCGCGGACGGCAAGGTCGTCGCGATGCTCTCGCTCGTGCCCTGGGGATCGGACGGCGTGTCACTCGACCTCATGCGCCGCGACCCGCAGGCCCCCAACGGCGTCGTCGAACTCATGGTCTCCGAGCTCGCCTCACGCGGTGCCGAATTCGACGTCGAGCGGATCTCGTTGAACTTCGCGGTCTTCCGGTCGGTCTTCGAGGAGGGCGCGCGGATCGGTGCCGGCCCGATCCTGCGATTGTGGCGGTCCATCCTGCTGTTCTTCTCACGGTGGTGGCAGCTCGAGGCGTTGTACCGGTCCAACGTCAAGTACCACCCCGAATGGGTGCCCCGCTTCCTGTGTTTCCGCGACAACCGGCTCATCCCGCGCGTCGCGCTCGCGTCGGCGATCGCCGAGGGCTTCCTCACCCTCCCCACCTTCGGTCGTCGGAACACCCAGCAGCACACGGGAACACACTCGGCGTTCCCCGAGGACCAGGTGGCCGCGGCAGAACTGCACGACGACGGCAGCGCACCCGACGTCGAGCTTGCCGACGGCACGCCCGCCGTCTCGCACGGACGTCGCCGCCCCGAACAGGTCCAGGTGCGGATGAACACCCTGCAGCGGATCGTCGAGCACGGTGTCGATCCCTATCCGGTCGCGCATCCCCCGACCCACACGGCCGCCGAGGCCCGGGCCGCGAAGTCCGGCACCCCGGTGACCGTGGCGGGACGCCTGCTGCGCATCCGCAACTTCGGCGGTGTGCTGTTCGCGGTGCTGCGCGACTGGTCGGGCGACATCCAGATCCTCATCGACCGGCAACGGGTTGCCGGACAACGCTTCCTGTTCGACCTCGGTGACCTCGTCGAGGTGTCGGGCGAGGTGGGACGCAGCCGCACCGGCGAGATCTCGGTGCTCGCCGACTCGTGGCGCATCGACGGCAAGTGCCTGCATCCGCTGCCCGACAAGTACCACGGCCTCGTCGACCCGGAAGCCCGCGTGCGGCAACGCTATCTGCATCTCGCGATCGACCGCGGGGCACGCGACCACCTCGCGGCACGCAGCGCGGTGGTGCGGTCGCTACGCGACGAACTGCAGGCGCGCGGCTATCTCGAGGTGGAGACCCCCATCCTGCAGTCGGTGCACGGCGGCGCGAACGCCGCACCGTTCATCACGCACATCAACGCCTACGACGCCGATCTGTACCTGCGGATCGCCCCCGAGCTGTATCTGAAGCGGTTGTGCGTCGCGGGCATGGCGAAGGTCTTCGAGATCGGCCGGGTGTTCCGCAACGAGGGTGCGGATTTCAAGCACAACCCGGAGTTCACGATCCTCGAGGCATACGAGGCGCACAGCGACTACGAGAAGATGCGGGTGGTCGCACGCGAGTTGATCCAGGCAGCGGCCCGCGCGGCACACGGACGCGAGATCATCCTGCGGCCCGGACCCGACGGTATCCCGGTCGAGATCGACATCTCCGGCGAGTGGCCCGTCAAGACCTTCCACGACGCGATCTCCGAGGCGTTCGGGACATTCGTCGATGCGCAGACCCCCGTCGACGTCCTGCGACGCCTGTGCGACGAACACGAGATCCCCTACAACCCGGCCTGGGACGCCGGCGCCACCGCGCAGGAGATGTACGAGCACCTCGTCGAATCGAAGACGGAGTTCCCCACCTTCTACACCGACTTCCCGACCTCGGTGTCGCCGTTGACCCGGCCGCACCCCCGCAAGCCGGGTGTCGCGGCGAAGTGGGACCTGGTGGCCTGGGGTGTCGAGCTGGGGACCGCCTACAGCGAGCTCACCGATCCGCTCGACCAGCGTGCTCGCCTCACGGAGCAGTCGCTGCTCGCCGCGGGCGGTGACGAGGAGGCGATGGAACTCGACGAGGAGTTCCTCGAAGCACTCGAATACGCGATGCCTCCCACCGGCGGCCTCGGTATGGGTGTCGACCGGATCGTGATGCTCGTACTCGGAGGGAGCATCCGCGAGTCGCTGGCGTTCCCGTTCACGAAGCCGCGGCGCTCCTGACGGGTGGTTTCACGTGAAACCGCTCCACCTGGCATCGTGAGGTCGTGCAGCTACTCCTGATCCGTCACGCCGAGCCGAACAACGCCCGCGCCGAGACCGGGGGCGCCGACCCGCCGCTCACGGAGGCCGGTCGTCTCCAGGCGTCGCGGTTGCCGGACGCGCTGTCCCCCTACAACATCACCCGCCTGTTCTCGAGCCCGCAGTTGCGGGCCCTGCAGACGGCCGAGCCGGTCGCGGAACGACGCGGGCTCGACGTGGAGAAGATGGAGGACATCGCCGAGTACGACTACGGCCACGACCACTACTTCACGATCGACGCCGCGAAGGACGTCGCACCGGCCGCCTACAAGCGCATCCTGGCAGGTCACCTGCCCGATTTCGTGGACGGGGACGCCTTCCGCACGCGGGTGCTGCGAGGGATCGACCAGGTGGTGGACACGTGCGACCACGCCGAGACCGTGGCGCTGTTCGCCCACGGTGGGGTCGTGAACATCGTGCTGCAGCACCTGCTCGAGCTGCCCCGGCCGCTGATGTTCCCCATCGAGTACGCGTCGGTGACGCGCATCCTCGTCTCACGCAGCGGCGCGCGCCGCGTCGCGTCGATCAACGAGACCGGGCACGTACGCGACACCCTGCGCGTCTGAGCGCCCCGGGAGTCGGCCGCGGGTGAGCCCCCAGCGCCCACCCGCGAGTCGTGGGTTCAGCGCCGTGCGCTCGCGAGGAGGTCGCGGGCGGCGGTGCTGCCGTCGAGCAACCGCGACGTGCGGCGCACGATCTTCCAGCTGCCGTCGATCCGGGCGAGTTCGAAACGATTGGCGCTCACCCGCCACACCCGGAACGAATCCGAATCGGCGTTGCGGCGCAGCAGCAGGGAGTGGCAGGTCGCGACGGCGGTGTCGCCGCCGACCCGGATGTGCACCGGGTCGAGCAGATGACCGCAGCCCTCCTCGATGTAGTCCTGGTGCGGTCGGGTGCGCACCATCTTCATGATGGCGTCGCGACCCTCCATCAGGCGGATGTCGACGTCGTAGACGGCGTCCTCGGCCCACAGTTCCCCCACCGCCTCGGCGTCACCGGCGTCGACGGCCGGGCCGTACGCCGTGAGGACCTCGTGGATCGCAGCCTTGTCCTCGAGGAGCTGTACGCGTTCGAGGAGGGAGGCCAGCAGGGCGGAGTCGGTCATCTCGATCCTTCCGGGCGGGGGCGTCGCCACCCGTTCTACCGGGGTCCGGAGTCCTGCCTCCCGGGTCGTCCCGGTGACCGGAAGCAATCGACTGTGCAGCCCCTGACCAGGGCATGACACGGACGCCGACATGATCTTCCCGTGCAGGATTGATACGGTCACCGCCGGAGGTGCACCGGATGGATGCGGACAGGATCGACGAACTCGTACAGGGCGGGATACGGACACAGGACGAGCTCGAGGCCGTCCTGGGCATTCCGCACCCGGCGATCGTCGACAAGGCGCGACCACACCTGACGCCGCTCATCAGGCATTTCCTGTCGCTGGCGCGGTTCTTCACGATCGCCACCGCCGACGCCGTCGGCAACTGCGACTGCTCGCCGCGCGGCGACATCGAGTCGGCGGTGCTCGTCCTCGACGACCACACGATCGCGCTGCCCGACCGGCCCGGCAATCGCCGCGCCGACTCGTACCGGAACATCCTCGAGAACCCTCACGTCGGGCTGCTGTTCTTCGTCCCCGGCGACGAGGAGGTGCTGCGGATCAACGGCCGCGCCACGCTGTCGACCGACCCCGACCTGCTCGGGAAGCTGTCGCTGCAGAACAAGCCGGCGCAGCTTGCTGTGATCGTGCAGATCGACGAGGTCTTCCTGCACTGCGCGCGGGCGTTGCTCCGCGCCAAGTTGTGGGATCCGTCGACCTATCCCGACCGTGCGGCGGTCCCCTCGATGCGCGACATGCACGCCGAACTCCACTCGATCGAGATCCCGGCCGACGCCGAGCCGGGCAAACGCGAGCTCTACCGCGAGTTCCTGTACTGACCGGACCACACGCGGCGAGTGCGTCACGATGGTGGGGTGACCTCTCGGATCGCCCAGATACGCCGCTGGCGCGCCGGCGCTGCACTACGCAGCCGCCTGCGCGACCTGACCGGCGCCCTCGTCGTCGTCACCGGTGGTGGTAGCGGGATCGGCCGGGCCTCGGCGATCGCCTTCGCCGCCGAAGGTGCCATCGTCGTCGTGGCAGACAAGGATCTCGACAGCGCCCGCGAGACGGTGGCGCTCGTGAACGTCCCGGCTCCCGGTGCCGGAGGTTCCGAGGCCGTCTTCGGCGGCGCCGCTCACGCCTACGAACTCGACGTCTCCGACGAACAGCAGGTCCGGAAGTTCGCGCAGACCGTTCGCGAGCGGCACGGCGTCGCCGACGTGCTCGTCAACAACGCGGGCATCGGTGTCATCGGTGCCTTCGCCGACACTCCGCAGAGCGTCTTCGAGAACGTGATGGACGTGAACTTCTGGGGAGTGGTCTACGGCTGCCGCGCCTTCACGGAGCAGATGATCGAGGCCGGCACGGGCGGGCAGATCGTCAACGTCTCGTCGGCCGCGGCGTACATGCCGCAACGCAACCTCGCCGCCTACACGACGAGCAAGGCCGGGGTGTTCATGCTGTCGGAGTGCCTGCGCGCCGAACTGCTCGAACACGGGATCGGCGTGACCGTCGTGTGTCCCGACCTGGTGGACACCAACCTCACCCGGGCGACGGAGTACGTCGCGCCGAACAAGGAACTACGAGCAGCACGACGCACCCGCACCCTCGCGATGTACCGGCGCCTGCACATCGCGCCGGAGAAGGTGGCCAAGGCGATCGTCGGGGCGGTCCGTCACAACAAGCCTGTGGTGACGGTCGCCCCGGGCGCGAAGGTCCGTAAGTGGCTGATGCGCTTCGCGCCCCGTGTCATGCGTGTGGGCGCACGATTCGACATCGATTGATGGTCAGGCCTTCGAGGCGATCCAGTCGTGCAGCCACCGCGTGGCCGTCGTTCCGCGACCGTCGACCACGTAGTTCGAGTAGTCCTGGTGGATCTGCGACTCGTAGAAGGTTCGGATCTTCTGCTCGCGCAGCTCGTTCGCCTCGGGCGTGAGCTGTAGCTGCAGCATCGGGATGCCCCCGGCGGTCATGATGTCGTTGTAGAGCGCCGTCGCCTCGTCGCGGTAGTTCTCGAGTTGCTCGAACGGGCTGCCCGCCGAGATCGCGAGGAAGCCGGCCAGTCGCGTGACGAAGTCCTCCGGCGGCGTCGAGCAGTAGAGGTCGCCCACCGCGCAGATGGTGCGCACGTTGGGCGTTACGAATCCGAAGCCTCCCGCGCGGGCACCTCCCGCACCGGTGCCGGCGACGGGCGGACCGACGAACGGGTCGAGTTCGGAGCGGCGCGGATCGGACAGCAGACCCACCGCGACGAGGCGGTGCGGACCGATCACTCCCAGCCCGGTGCCGATCTCGGCGGCGAGATCGCCTGCGGCATCGGCACCCTGGCTGTAGCCGACGAGGGCGAAGTTCGTGAGGGGGCACCGCTCGGCGGTGGCCGCGATGATGCCGCGCGCGTTGTCGACGGCGCGATTGCGGGAGGCCGCGTACACGTCGCCCTCCCACGGAAAGGCCGTGGCGGGATACGCGACGTAGTCGACGCGGGCCCCGGCGGGAAGATTGGACGTGACCTGGGCGAGCATGCCGTTCCCACGGCCGGGGTCGGGGGTGTCCGAGGTCTCCCATGTTCCAGGCACAGCGACCACGTTCAGGGTCGGACATCCGGTCGGATTGGCTTGCGCCGCAGGCATTGCGGCGAATACTGCTGCACATGCCGCCACTGCGGCCACCGTTGCCGCCCACACTCTTCTCATAGCCATCTCCCCGCCCCGCTACTGTCCTGGTGCCGCGTCCCTCCCCGGCAGTATCGAGTAGAAGGATGACATATTCGTGAACCGGATGTGATGTATCCGAGTCCGGAACGTTGTCTGGAAACGACGGGGCCGGCGGATCAACCGCGGACGACGGTCACCTGTCCCCCACCGATGTTCGTCACGAAGACGTTGCCCGTCCCGTAGTCGACCGCCGTTCCCGGAACCGGCCGCTCGACGACGCTCCCTTCGGCGGTCGAGGCGGGTTCCGCGACGACGATGTCGGGCCCGAAAAGGTTTGTCACATAGATGTTTCCGCTGAACGGATCGGTGACCACCGCGCCCGGCGGAGGCGGTGGCGGGGCCGGGAGCTCCGCCGGCGCGACGGCACGGTCGACGACCGTGACACCGCCCGTACCGACATTCGTGACGAAGACGCCGTCGGTTCCCGCGTCGAGGATCAGCTCCGGCATCCCGGGGAGCGGAGCCTGTGCAGGCCCCGCAACGGGCTCGGGCGTGACCTCCGTCCGGTGCACCGTGACCGCACCGGTACCGACATTGGTGACGGCGACGTTGCCGAGCCCGCCGTCGACCCGCATCTCCACGAGCGCGGTGGACACCTCGGTGCGTCCCGGGACACGCCCCTCGGGATGCGTGACGGTCACGGCGCCGGGACCCACGTTGGTGATGCATGCGTTGCCGACGCCGCCCTGGAGTCCGAGCAGGCGGGGACCGTCGAATCCGAAAACCGGTGGGACGGGCTCGGCGCCGTCGATCGTCACGAGCCCGCCACCGTTGCGGATGCACGCGTCCGCAGGGTCCGCGGTCGCGGCCGGAGCCACCGCGACGGCAGCCACGACGGCACCCGCACCCATCACGACCGTCGCCAGTGCCCGTCTCGTAGCCGTCATGCGCAGAACCATATCGGGTGCGACGCCCGGCGACACGGAAATATCACAAGCGCAGCGCGTCCGGTGGTCCCTGTTGAGCGGATTTCTGTGGATCCACCCCCGGAAAGCAGGGGCAGCTCCACCGAAACCCGAGGAACGATGACCAAGCACCCCGCATGTAAGGGTAGGCATGCTTTACTTCCGCACGCGATGAACTCAGTGCGCCATTGGCCGGACCGTTTCGGCGATCACGCCGTCGCCGCCTTCCGCATCGCCGTCGGTTTCCTGTTCCTCTGCCACGGCACCACGAGCCTGTGGGCGTGGCCGGCGGAACCCTACGGCGGAACCACCGCACAACTCGGCGCATGGCCCGGCTGGTGGGGTGCGATCATCCAGGTCGTGTGCGGCACCGCCCTGATCGTCGGTCTCGGTACCCGGCTCGCGGCCTTCCTCGGCTCCGGATCGATGGCGTACGCCTACTTCTGGGGCCACCAGGCCGACGGCGCACTGCCCATCCAGAACGACGGTGAATCCGCCGCGCTGTTCTGCTGGGCGATGTTCGTCCTGATCTTCCTCGGCTCCGGATCGTGGGCCGTGGATCGCCTCCTCGCGCGGCGGCGCGAGGAGGCCACACCCGAACCGGCGCCGGCCACCGCAACCGACACCGATCCCGCGTCGCTCGTCGACGCCTGACCCCACCCACGAACGCCGCCCCCCGAACGCCACTGGGCCGCACACCTTCCGGTGTGCGGCCCAGTGGTCGTACCTCGTTCAGCGCTGCGGCATCGTGGTGGTCGCGATCGGCGCCGGCAACGCCGTCTCACCCTCGAGGAAGCGGTCCACCGCAGCGGCGCACGCGCGACCCTCGGCGATCGCCCAGACGATGAGCGACTGTCCGCGACCCATGTCGCCGGCGACGAAGACACCGTCGACGTTGGTGGACCACTCCGACGAACGGGCGACGTTGCCACGCTGGTCGAAGTCGACCCCGAGATCGGTGAGCAGACCCGGCTTCTCGGCACCGGTGAAGCCCATCGCGAGCAGCACCAGATCGGCCTCGAGTTCGAAGTCGCTTCCTTCGACCTTCTCGAAGCGACCGTCGACCATCTGCACCTCGTGCGCCTTCAGCGCGGTGACCTTGCCGTCCTTGCCGATGAATTCCTCGGTGTTGACGGAGAAGACGCGCTCGCCGCCCTCCTCGTGCGCCGACGAGACGCGGTACATGAGGGGGTAGGTCGGCCACGGGGTGGACTCGGCGCGCTGCTCCGGCGGCCGCGGCATGATCTCGAACTGGTGGACGCTCTCCGCACCCTGACGGTGCGAGGTGCCCAGGCAGTCGGCGCCGGTGTCGCCACCGCCGATGATGACGACCTTCTTACCCTCGGCCGTGATGGTCGGGGCCGGCAGATCGCCGAGCTGCACGCGGTTGGCGATCGGCAGGAACTCCATCGCCTGGTGGATGCCGTCGAGCTCGCGTCCGGGGATCTGCAGGTCGCGGGCGACGGTCGCGCCGCCGGCGAGCACCACGGCGTCGAACTGCTCGCGCAGCTCATCGGCGGTGATGTCGACACCCACGTTCACGCCCGGCTTGAAGACGGTGCCCTCGGCCTCCATCTGCGCGAGACGGCGGTCGATGAAGCGCTTCTCCATCTTGAACTCGGGGATGCCGTAACGGAGAAGACCACCGATGCGGTCGGCCCGCTCGAACACCGTCACCGAGTGACCGGCACGCGTGAGCTGCTGTGCCGCAGCGAGACCGGCAGGCCCGGAGCCGACTACCGCGACCTTGCGGCCGGTGAGCTTCGACGGCGGAACCGGCTTGACGCGGCCGTCGTCGAAGGCCTTCTCGACCAGCTCGACCTCGACCTGCTTGATGGTCACCGGGTCCTGGTTGATGCCGAGCACGCACGACGCCTCGCAGGGCGCTGGGCAGAGCCGGCCGGTGAACTCGGGGAAGTTGTTCGTGGCGTGGAGACGCTCGATCCCGTCCTCCCACTTACCCTTGTAGGCGAGGTCGTTCCACTCGGGGATGAGATTCCCGAGCGGGCAACCGTTGTGGCAAAAGGGGATACCGCAGTCCATGCAACGGCTTGCCTGGGTCCGGAGGGTGTCGAGCGGGAACGGCTCGTAGACCTCCTTCCAGTCGAGGAGTCGCAGCGGGACAGGCCGGCGGACCGGCGTCTCGCGGGAACCGTGCTTGAGGAAACCGGTGGGATCAGCCACGAGCAGCCTCCATGATCGCCTCGTCCACGTTCGCACCACGGATGGTGGCGTCCTTGATAGCCATGAGTACCTTCTTGTAATCGCGAGGCATGACCTTCGCGAAGTGGCTGACCTGTTGTGACCAGTCGGCCAGGATGCGGGCTGCGACCTCGGAGCCCGTTTCGTCACGATGCCGTTCGACGGCGCCCTTGAGCCACGCGAAGTCCTCGCCCTCGAGATCCTCGAGGTCGACCAGCTCGGTGTTCAGGTTGTTCTCGAAGTCCTTGTCCGGGTTGTACACGAACGCGACGCCACCGGACATGCCCGCACCGAAGTTGCGGCCGGTCTTGCCGAGGATGACGACCTTGCCACCCGTCATGTACTCGCAGCCGTGGTCGCCGACGCCTTCGACGACGGCCGTGGCTCCGGAGTTGCGGACCGCGAAGCGCTCACCCGCGATGCCACGGATGAGGACCTCACCCGAGGTGGCACCGAACAGGATGACGTTGCCGGCGATGATGTTGTCCTCGGGCACGAAACCCTCGGCCGCATTGTGCGGCGGGCGCACGATGATGCGACCACCCGACAGGCCCTTGCCGACGAAGTCGTTCGCGTCGCCGTTGAGCCGCATCGTGATGCCGCGCGGGACGAACGCACCGAAGCTGTTGCCGGCCGAACCTGCGAAGGTGATGTCGATCGTGTTGTCCGGCAACCCTTCCGCACCGTACTTCTTGGTGAGCTCGTGGCCGAGCATCGTGCCGACGGTGCGGTTGACGTTGGTGATCGGAGTGTCGAACGAGACCGACGTACCCGACTCGAGAGCGGGCTGCGCTTTCGCGATCAGCTCGTTGTCGAGTGCCTTGTCGAGAGCGTGGTACTGCTCCTTGGTGCAGTGCATGTCCTGCTCCCCGAAGATCGGGGAGGTGACCTTCTCGAGCAGCGGCGACAGGTCGAGCTTCGACGCGCGGTAGTGCTCGACGGCCTTGCGGGTGTCGAGGACGTCCACCTGGCCGATGGCCTCGTCGAGACTGCGGAAACCGAGTTCGGCGAGGTACTCGCGCACCTCTTCGGCGATGTACAGCATGAAGTTCTCGACGAACTCCGGCTTGCCGGTGAACCGCTTGCGCAGCACCGGGTTCTGCGTCGCGACACCCACGGGGCAGGTGTCGAGGTGGCACACACGCATCATGATGCAGCCCGAGACCACGAGCGGCGCGGTCGCGAAACCGTACTCCTCGGCGCCGAGGAGAGCGGCGACCACGACGTCGCGGCCGGTCTTCATCTGGCCGTCGACCTGCACGACGATGCGGTCGCGCAGACCGTTGAGCATCAGCGTCTGCTGGGTCTCGGCGAGACCGATCTCCCAGGGAGCACCCGCGTGCTTGAGGGAGGTCAGCGGCGACGCGCCGGTACCACCGTCGTGACCCGAGATGAGCACGACGTCGGCGTGTGCCTTCGACACACCCGCGGCGACCGTGCCGACACCGAGCTCGGAGACCAGCTTCACGTGGATGCGGGCCTTCGGGTTGGCGTTCTTCAGGTCGTGGATCAGCTGCGCGAGATCCTCGATCGAGTAGATGTCGTGGTGCGGCGGCGGCGAGATCAGGCCGACGCCGGGCGTCGAACCACGGACCTCGGCGACCCACGGGTACACCTTGTGCGGCGGCAGCTGGCCGCCCTCACCGGGCTTAGCGCCCTGCGCCATCTTGATCTGGATGTCGGTGCAGTTGCTCAGGTAGTGCGCGGTCACACCGAAGCGACCCGAGGCGACCTGCTTGATCGCCGAGCGCCGCCAGTCGCCGTTCTCGTCCGGGGTGAAACGGCTCGGATGCTCGCCGCCCTCACCGGAGTTCGAGCGGCCACCGAGACGGTTCATCGCGATCGCGAGGGTCTCGTGCGCCTCGGCCGAGATGGAGCCGTAGCTCATCGCACCGGTCGAGAAGCGCTTGACGATCTCGCTCGCCGGCTCGACCTCGTCGAGCGGCACCGGCGGGCGCACGCCCTTCTTGAACTCGAACAGACCGCGCAGCGACGCGAGTCGCTCCGACTGGTCGTCGACGAGCTTCGTGTACTCCTTGAAGATCGAGTACTGGCCGGTGCGGGTCGCGTGCTGGAGCTTGAACACCGTGTCCGGGTTGAACAGGTGGTACTCGCCCTCACGACGCCACTGGTACTCGCCACCCACCTCGAGCTCGCGGTGCGCGCGCTCGGACTGGCGGTCGAGGAAGGCCGTGCGGTGACGGGCCGCGACGTCCGCGGCGATCTCGTCGAGACCGACACCGCCGAGCTGCGACTGCAGACCGGTGAAGTACTCGTCGACGAGTTCCTGCGACAGGCCGATGACCTGGAACAGCTGCGCACCGGTGTAGGAGGCGAGCGTGGAGATGCCCATCTTGGACATCACCTTGAGCACGCCCTTCGAGGCCGCCTTGATGTAGTTGGCGATGGCCTTGTCGAGGGTCATGCCCTCGGGCAGGTCGCCGTTCTGCAACAGCTCGTCGATGCTCTCGAACGCCATGTACGGGTTGACCACGGCCGCACCGAAACCGCACAGGGCGGCGATGTGGTGGACCTCGCGGGCGTCGCCGGCCTCGACGAGCAGACCGACCTTGGTGCGGGTCTTCTCGCGGACGAGGTGGTGGTGCACCGCGGAGGTGAGCAGCAGCGACGGGATCGGCGCCAGCTTCTCGTCGGACTCGCGGTCGGACAGCACGATCAGGCGTGCGCCCTTCTCGATGGCCTGCGAGACCTGCTCGCGGATCGAGGCGAGGGCGCGACGCAGACCCTCACCGCCCTCCGCGACCGGGTACAGGCCGCGGATGATGACGCTGTTGAAGCCGGGGAACTGCTTCTCGTCGTTGACGTGGATGAGCTTCTGCAGGTCGTCGTTGTCGATGACCGGCGCACCGATGAGAATCTGCCGGCACGACGCCTCGGTCGGGTTCAGCAGGTCGCCCTCGGGGCCGAGCATGCCGCCCATGCTGGTGACGATCTCCTCGCGGATCGCGTCGAGCGGCGGGTTGGTGACCTGGGCGAACAGCTGCGAGAAGAAGTCGAACAGCTGACGCGGACGCGACGACAGCACGGCGATCGGCGTGTCGGTGCCCATCGAGCCGAGCGCCTCGGCTCCGGAGGCCGCCATCGGCTTGACGAGGAGATCAACCTCTTCGCGGGTGTAGCCGAATACCTGCTGCCGCAGCACGACACGCTCGTGCGACATGTAGGTGTACTTGCTCTCGGGCAGATCCTCGAGACGGGTGACGCCGCCTGCGACCCACTCCTCGTAGGGATGCTCGGCGGCGAGCTCGCGCTTGATCTCCTCGTCCTCGACGATGCGGCCCTTGGCCGTGTCGACGAGGAACATGCGGCCCGGCTGCAGGCGACGCTTGCTGACGATCTTCTCGGTGGGGATGTCGAGCACACCCACCTCGGAGGCCATGACGACGAGGCCGTCGTCGGTGACCCAGGCACGCGAGGGGCGCAGGCCGTTGCGGTCGAGCACGGCGCCGATGACGGTGCCGTCGGTGAAGCACACCGAGGCCGGTCCGTCCCACGGCTCCATGAGGGCCGCGTGGTACTCGTAGAACGCGCGACGGGCCGGATCCATCGAGTCATGGCGCTCCCACGCCTCGGGGATCATCATGAGCACGGCGTGCGGCAGGCTGCGACCACCGAGGTGCAGCAGTTCGAGCACCTCGTCGAAACGCGCGGTGTCGGACGCACCCGGCGTGCAGACCGGGAAGATCTTCTCGAGCTTGTCGCGACCGCCGAAGACCTCGGTGTCGATGAGTGCCTCACGGGCGCGCATCCAGTTGGCATTGCCCGTGACGGTGTTGATCTCGCCGTTGTGCGCCACGCGGCGGAAGGGATGCGCGAGCGGCCACGACGGGAACGTGTTGGTGGAGAACCGCGAGTGCACGAGACCGAGGGCCGAGACGACGCGCTCGTCCTGCAGGTCGCGGTAGAAGCCCTTCATCTGGGGCGTGGTGAGCATGCCCTTGTAGACGAAGGTCGACGCCGACAGGCTCGGGAAGTAGACGGTCTCGCTGCCGGGACCGTCCTCGCCCGCGCCGTGGTGGCCGAGCTCGTGCTCGGTGCGCTTGCGCACGACGTACGCGCGGCGCTCGAGCTCGAGGCCGGTGAGCGCGCGGGCGCCGGAGGCGATGAAGATCTGCCGGAAGGTGGGCATGGCGTCCTTGGCCATGGAACCCAGCTCGGACTCGTCGATCGGCACCTCGCGCCAGCCGAGGACCTCGAGGCCCTCTTCGGCGACGATGCGGTCGACCTCGGCGGCCGCGGCGTCGGCCTTGGCGGTGTCCTTGGGCAGGAACGCGATACCGGTCGCGTATGCGCCTTCGGCGGGAAGATCGAAGTCGACGACCTCACGGAAGTAGGCGTCGGGGACCTGGATCAGGATGCCGGCGCCGTCGCCGGTGTTCTGTTCCGCTCCCGCTGCACCGCGGTGTTCGAGATTCACCAGGGCGGTGATCGCCTTCTCCACGATGTCGCGACTGCGACGACCATGCATGTCGACGACGAACGCGACGCCACAGGAGTCGTGCTCGTTCGCCGGGTGGTAGAGCCCTCGAGGCCCGGGGAGATGAGTCATACCTAGCCTTCGTTGATGCGATAGCACCGACGACCAGCAGCGCTGATGGCCATCTACTGCCGTAGACGGGTATCGGCCGGGTGCCCGATACCTTCGACATCGCCAGTATCCGCTCATCCGCGACGGTGCGGGTGCCTTTTCGGCAGCGCGAGCGTGGACCCGGCGACCGGTGGGACGTCGTGGTCCCACCGTCTTCGAAACGAACGATATGCCAGGTGGCGGGGGGTAATGCAAGCAAGCCTGCCCTATTCTTCCGCCCACCTGCGGAAACGCAGCCGTAACGCACCGGAATCGCGGGCGTCACCCTGCCGTGGAAAGCAGCATTCGCACCATTCGGGACACGCCGTCGCGCGGGTCCGGCCCGTCGTCCTGCGAGGTGCAGCGATGCAGGATCAGTCCGTCCAGGTAGTCGATGAGAACCCGCGCGGCGGTGGCGGAATCGTCGACGCCGAGGCCCGCGAGCACGGTCCCGATCCATCCGCGCAGTTCGCTGCGGCGGGTTTCGACCCCGGCACGCAGTTCGGGCGTCGCCATCGCCTCGACGAACATCGCGAAGCGTGCGCGGGTCCGCACGAGGTCGTCCCCCGTCACGAACATCACATATCCGTGCGCCAGGTCTTCGAGCTCACGTGCGTCCCCCGGCAACGCGGCGCCGATCGCCTCGAGCTGGACCCGGTCCCGCTCGAGGAGCCTGTCGAGCACCCCTTCGACGAGAGCCTGGCGGGTGCGGAAGTAGTTCGACGTGGAGCCGGCCGGCACACCGGCGATGGCATCCACGCGGCGGTGGGTGAGGGCGCGCAATCCTTCGGTCCCCACGAGTTCGATTGCGGCGTCGAGGACGGTGGCGCGTTTGTCGGTCACGAGAGACATTCTACGAGGATCACTACAGGGGTAGTGACTGTCCACTACACACGTAGTACCGTCATGACATGACCGTGAAGCCAGGCAGTGCGGCGATCCTCGGCGGCGGAATCGGAGGGCTCACCGCCGCGAACGCCCTCCTCCGCCACGGATGGCACATCGACGTGTTCGAACGATCTCCGGAGCCTCCGCGCACCGGCACCGCGCTCGGGATGTGGCCTCCTGCCCTGGCCGCACTCGAAGTTGCCGGCGTCGGCGGACGGGTGGAACAACTCGGCGTGACACAGCGCTCCGCGACGCTCAGACGCTGGGACGGTGTGGTGCTCGCCCACGTCGGGGACCTTCGCCGGGCACCGGTCATGGTTTCCCGGCCCGCCCTCCTCGACATCCTGCTGTCCGGCCTCCCCGACCACATCGTGAAGTTCGACGCCCCCGCGCCACCGCTCACGGCCCTCGCCGGATACGACGTGATGATCGGCGCGGACGGAATCGGCAGTGCGGTACGTGACGAGGTGTTCGGTCCGGCCTACCGGCCCGTGCACACCGGGTACGGAGCGTGGCGCGGCTGGGTCGGCGGCTCCACCACGAACCATGGAGAAACCTGGGGTCCCGGCGCGCTCTTCGGAATCACCGACCGCGGCGGCGACCTCACCAACTGGTTCGCCGCCGTCCGCACCACCGAAGGCACCGGCGGCACCCTCGACGACCTGTACGGCCGCTTCCACGACTGGCACCCCGGCGTACGCGACATCCTCGGCCGCCTCGACCCCGACGACGTCATGTACCACGACCTGTACGAATCCCCCCGCCTCCCGTCGTACTTCCGCGGCAACACCGCACTGATCGGCGACGCGGCGCATGCGATGGCACCGAATCTCGGCCGCGGCGCATGCGAAGCAATCGTCGACGCCACGACACTCGCGACGCTGTTGTCCGAGCATCCGGTACCGATCGCTCTGCAGCGCTATGACCGTGCCCGTCGACGCCGCACCCAGCTCCTCGTGCCCGCGTCACGGGCGGTCGCCAGGATCGCGACCGCGTCCCGGCTGACATCTCTCCGCGACTCCTCCATCACAGCATTCGGCCGCATCGCCTGAAACGTTCCGATAATCACCCGGTCGAGGGAACCGATCGTCACGCTGCTGCGTCCAACCCTGATGGAACGTCTGCCGGACAGGAGTTGGTGAGCTGATGTCAGCGCTGAAGGTCGACCCGGACTCGTTGAAGAGCCTGGCCTATGCCCTGGAGGGAGAAGCCGAGACCATCTACGCGTTGGAACCGTCCGCGGCGCTCGAGTCGGTAGCGGGCGCGATGCCATCCTCAGCGGTCGGTGGTGTCGCCGGACGCGCGGGAGCACCACTCGACACCGCCTACCGCGCTATGGCCAACTGCCTGCGACGCATGGCCGAGGCCACCGAAGCGGCCGCACGGAACTACGAGGTGGCCGAGGAGGAATTCAGCCGCCAACTCGCGGCCGTCGGATCCGACTTCGAAGGAAAGTCCCTGTAGATGTTGTCTCCTTCCGCGATCCGCTCGCTCGATCCGGCTGCGCTCACCACGGCTGCCGAGGCGGTCGAGTCCGCAAACAACACATTCCGGGAGTCGACCCACCGCGTCGACCGGAATGTGGATGCCACGTTCGGTGGATGGGACGGTGAAGGCGGGGCAGCCGCCGCGGCACGTGCGTGGAGTGATCGGGTGGCCGGCCAAGGCATCAGCCACGCTGTCGACGAGCAGGTCGACGCCCTCCGCGACGCTGCGAACACGCTCATTCCCGCCCGCGCCACCGTCGTCGGAATCGTCGACAACGCGGTTGCAGCCGGCTTCACCGTCCACGACGACGCGCGGGTCGAGGCACCCCGAACCCACACGGGCGACGCGCAGACCGACCTCGTCGTGCAAGCGGGTCTCGACGACACCGCCATGAACTTCGAGGTCCAACTGAAATCGGCGGTGCGCACATTCGACGAACTGGATCGAGACGCCGCCGTCCGACTCGAGCAGGTCAGCAACCGGCTCTCCACGTTCGGCGGTGAATTCCGTTCCCAGAACACACATTCCATCGATGCTCCGGACGGTGCTGCCGACGCTGCGCTCCTAGCATCCGGGGCTGCACGCGATACCGATCTCGAACGCATCGGACGCACCCTGTCGCTACCGTCGGGTGCGAGCATCGAGTACCTCGACGCCTTCTACAACAGCCTCGACGAGGACGAACTGGCGAACCTGCACGAGACGTACAAGACATGGGAAGCCGAAGGCAACCCCGACGCGGCGCGCTGGGCCGACGGTCTCGGCAACGGTCTGCTCATCCTGTCGAATCCCGAATACGGCGGGTCGTGGGAGTCGGTGCCGCAGGACATCCGAGACACCATTCGATACGGCTACGAACCCGACCCGAACGCCGAGCACCCCGGTGAACCACTGGACCGGCTGGATCGACTCGGCGCGATACTCGGCGAGGCCAACCCTCAGTATCGACCCGGAACCGAGATGGGCATCGAGATGAGCCGGGTCGCCGGATACATGGCGGGCATCCCCACCTACGCCGATCCCCACATCATTCCCACCCCCGACCCTTCCTATTACGACCACACGGCAAGCACATTCCTCGACCTCGCCACCCGGAACACCGACACGTCGTATCACCTGCTCACCGGCACCGACGTCGACGGCAGCCCTGCGGACTTCAGTAGGGACGAGGTGCTCGTTCCGCTGCTCACCCGCGAATGGGCCGACGACGGAGCAACTCTGGCCGGCCTGACGGAGTGGATCGCTGCCGACGCGTTGCCCGCCGACCCGGGTGACCCCGCAGCAGTAATCCGAGCCGAACGTGCGGGCGAGGCAGCATTCGGTTTGGCCGAGGTGTTGTCTGCGCCGGAGTCTGAGTGGAACTCCGACAACAACTTCAACCGTTTCCTCCATATGCCGGGTGCCTCCCGGGAAGAAACCGACCTGACCATAGGTGACGTCAATCCTGTTGCTGTCCGTTCCTTCGCGACCGCCCTGTCACCGTTTGTCGGCGACATGGTCGGTTCCGTCGACGACGCCACCGCCACCAGCGGCTTCGGTGAACTCGGCCCCGTCCCGGCGACGCGCGTATTCACCCTCATGAACACCGACCCCGCGGCAGGTGCCCTTCTCAACGGTGCAGCAATCGCGCAGGCCACCGATTTCGACCGCCGGTTCGCTCTCGAACAACTCGACGGTGTGAACAAGTACAGCTACGGAACGTATTCGGGCCGGTTGCAAAGCCTCGTCGAGGTGGGGTTGAGCAGCACCTACGAGAACGAGAAGCTGGTCGAGCAGGCGGCGATCGACAACCGGAACCAGTCCAGAGCAGACGCGTATGCCGTGGCCCAAACCCTCGTCACCGGTGCGGTGACGGCGTTGCCGGGTGGCGTGGTCACGGGTCCGCTCGTGTACTCGACAGGGGTTCTGTTGCAATCCGAAATCGTCGATGCTGAAGGGCGATACGTGGGGCATCCGTCGGGGGTCGAGGGGTTCGATTCCGAAATGTATCTGACCGAGACAGGTGCCGAGAATACTCGGAGATACAACATGCTCAGCTCGCTGGTGGATTCGGGAGCCATCGACACAGCACAAGTGTCGCCAGGCTGGTTGACCGACGGCTCTCTCGTTCCCCGCGATCTCATGGAAGGACGTTTGTTGAGCGATCAAGTCCCCGATCTACTCCACGAAGCCGGGATCGAAAGTTCGGCTCAAACCGAGTACTTGCGCATTTCGAACTCGGGAGCAGGCGACCTTCGAAATATCGTCTATGCAGACCAACGCAATGGCGAACAAGGATTCCGAGACGTACTGACCAACAATGTCGTCCCGTCCGGCGGTGAACGGTGGAACTACTCGTGACCAAGAATCGATTCGACCCAACTGAACGAACCGGACCTCCGCCCCTCTACATCATGCTGCTGACTGTGGTTCTCGCAGCGGCATGTGCATCGCCCGAATCACCTCGAGTGGATACGGAGGGAGCTACCCAGTTGACCTCCACCGAATATCAGCCGCCCGAACAGGTCCGAAATACCACGTTCGTGTGGTCCGCAGAACCCGACGTCGACCTGTTCGATGAACGTGGCAGGTTGATTCGTGCAGCACAGGAATCGAAGATTATCGCCTACTACGCAGGAATCGATGTCACATACCCGGGCTTCGCCGAGGCGCTCGATCCACACTACGCAATCGGGATCAGTACAACACTGCAGACATCTCTCGCTGGCACCATCCGCGCACATATCCTCGAAATCAACGACATACACGAGGGATTCAAAGCGACCATCTGCAGTCAAGAATCGAATTTGGCCACACGAGTACGCGATGAGGACTATCGGATCAAGGTTTTCTCCGGCCGTGAAGAGTTTGTGGAATTCGGCCCGACAACCGAAGCGCACCGCCACGAAAAATGGATGCAACGGCACGAACCACCGCGCCCCGCGCCGGAAACACAATACTTGTCGGCGCTCCCCACCTCTGAGCATCGATGGTCTGCCCCAACGGAAGATCTGTTCACCGGAACGGGACTGACAGTCACCTTCGGCTCCGACCTCGGCGAGACGATGCATCGCTGCGAGGAGTGGGGTCGCAGTATCGAACCCGATGTGCCGGACAGAGGGTCCGAGCTCATCATCTCCCCCACCCCACCCGAAACTCTCCCCGCCTACCCGGGCTGGTGAGAAAGGAACCGTGTTGACGTATCCAGAAGAACTCTCTGTCACCGTCAGGCGTGTGCAGGACACGATCGAACGGATAGTAGGCAACGGATCGGTCCACGACATCCGTATCAGCGTCACCCCGACCGGCCGCATCGTCGCCCTCGAGATCCCGCCCGAGGCGTACAACTGGTCGCCGGACGTGCTCGCGACTCGCATTGCCGCCGCTCACGACCTCGCATCCGCGGACGCCGACGAGCAGGCCCGCTACGCGCGCGTCGAGTTGGCCGGCGACCCGCGTATCCGGCGCATCGTCTCTGGGATCGGGCAGCGCTGACCTCGAGATGAACGGCCCGTAAATAACAACTGGCCGCAGCGATAAGAATCAGCTGCGGCCAGAGGTAACGAAAGAATAACTTGGGGCACCCGAAACCGTAAGCCCGTCTCAGGTGAGGTCTGTCACAAAGTGTCTCGTTCCCACACCCGGTGGGTACCGAGCAGATCGAGCACCTGCGTAACCGCCGTCTGGGGATCGTCCGCGACGACGACACCCGGTGCCGCCAGACCCTCGAGTGCCGCAGCTCCCGGACCCCACGCCGCCAAGGTTTTCTGGTGGCGGAACGTCTCGTCCACGAGGATCTGCACCCTCTTATCTGCGGGTGCAGCGGCCAGAATGACCGCGTCGAACTCGATCGAGCGGGCCGTGAGGAAGGTGCGCGAGATCGGCACGACTCCCCCGAGCATCCCGCCGTGCTGGGCGACGACCAGCGGGACGCAGTCGGCCGCGTCCACGGCCTGCACGGCCGCGAGCACCTGATCGACGTCGGTGGTGTCGTCGGCGACGATGCCGATCAACCGGCCCTGCACGGGCCACGTCTTGCCGACCTGCGCCAGCGCGGGGCTCTGCGGGAGATCGGAGACCTCGACGGTCGGCTTCGGAGCGGGCAGACCGAGACCGGCCGCCACCTTCTCGCACAACCCGGTGTCGATGTTCGCCAGGATCTGCAGCTGCCGCTCCTTGATGGACTGCTCGTAGCACTTGCCCAGCTCGAAGGTGTAGGCGTAGGCCACGTGGTCCTGCTCTATCTCCGACAGGCTCAGGTAGAACTGGCGGACCTGCGTGTAGTGGTCGTCGAACGACCGGGAGACCTCACGCTCCTTCTTCGCCGCCGGTACCTCCACCGGCAGGTCGACGAAGGCACCCTCGGTGACACCGGCCGTGAACGGGCATCCCGCGTCGAGCGAGTTCGGCTTGTACGGAGCGACACCGGTGTGGACGGCGTGCTGGTGGAAGCCGTCGCGGAACATGTCGTTGACGGGTGCATGCGGACGGTTGATCGGGATCTGCCCGAAGTTCGGTCCACCGAGTCGCGTCAGCTGGGTGTCGAGGTACGAGAACAGGCGACCCTGCAGCAGCGGATCGTCGGTGACGTCGATGCCCGGGACGAGATGGCCCGGGTGGAAGGCGACCTGCTCGGTCTCGGCGAAGAAATTGGTGGGGTTGGCATTGAGGACCATCGTGCCGATGATCTGCACGGGCGCGAGTTCCTCGGGGACGATCTTGGTGGGATCGAGCAGGTCGATGCCTTCGAAGACCTGCTCCGGGGTGTCCGGGAAGACCTGTACGCCGAGATCCCATTCGGGGTAGGCACCGGCCTCGATCGCGTCGGCGAGGTCGCGGCGGTGGAAGTCGGGATCGAAGCCGTTGATGAGCTGGGCTTCCTCCCACACCAGCGAATGCACGCCGAGCCGCGGCTTCCAGTGGAACTTCACCAGCGCGGTATCACCCTCGGCGTTGACCACACGGAAGGTGTGGACGCCGAAGCCCTCCATCATGCGGTAGGAGCGCGGGATGCCGCGGTCGGACATGTTCCACATCGTGTGCGCCGTGGCCTCGGTGTGGAGCGAGACGAAATCCCAGAACGTGTCGTGAGCGCTCTGTGCCTGCGGGATCTCGCGATCCGGGTGCGGTTTGGCCGCGTGGACGACGTCCGGGAACTTGATGGCGTCCTGGATGAAGAACACCGGGATGTTGTTGCCGACGAGGTCGAAAGTGCCTTCTTCGGTGTAGAACTTCGTCGCGAAGCCACGAGTGTCGCGCACCGTGTCGGCCGAGCCACGGGAACCGAGCACCGTCGAGAACCGCACGAACACCGGTGTCTCCACGTCCTTCTGGAGGAACTGGGCACGCGTGATCGAGCTTGCGGCACCCGTCGCGCGGAAGACGCCGTGGGCACCGGCGCCGCGGGCGTGCACCACGCGCTCCGGGATGCGTTCGTGGTCGAAGTGGGTGATCTTCTCGCGGAAGTGATGATCCTGCAACAGGATCGGCCCGCGCCGACCGGCCTTGAGCGAGTGGTCGGTATCCGTCAGCCGCGCCCCCTGAGCCGTCGTCAGGTACTCGCCCTGCTGGGCACGGCCGCGCGGCAGATCCGCGGGAGTGCCGGTGGCCGTCCTGACCTCGGGCTCCGCCTGATCGGGCTTGGGCTCGGGCGGAGTCGTGGGCGTCGTGGGCTCCTCCACGGGTGGCACGGTGGACGAGGGAACACCGGGGATCTTCGGGGTGTCGGCGGGCATGGGAACTCCGATTCGTGTGCTGTCGTCGGGGCTGGACACGTCTTTTCCACGGCTACCCGGAAGGACGGCGGCCAAACGCGGCGGCGGGGCCGTCGGGTCAGAAGTCCTCGTCGATGCAGGCGAGCCGGTCGCCGGCCTGTCCGGCCTCACCCGGTGCGGTCTTGGTGTGCTGTGCGTGGAGCACCACCGAGTTGGCTTCGCCGTCGCGGAACTCCCAGTCGACGGTCGTGGACGCCTCGGCGTTGCCCTGCGCGTCGGTGGTGATGTCGAGCCAGATCTCGTTCTGCGGATTGGCGTAGGCGGGATCGGTGGACGGGGAGTCGGGGTTCGCCGCCGGGTCGACCCGGTTCTGGTAGTGCGGCCCCGAATCGGACGGGTTCGGCCCGCACGGCCGGGTGTGGACGTGCGCCCCGAAGTCCCGATCGGGTTGCAGACCCATCACCCTGAGGGTGACGGTGGTCCGGCCGTTCTCCTCTTCGGATTCGACGTCGAAGGTCGCGCCGACCGGCACGGCCGCTTCGTCGTAGGTGAAGGCGTTGTCGTCGTCGCCTCCCTCGTTCGGGAGCCCGAAGGCGTCGCCACTCATCCCGGGCAGCGGCGTGGGCATGGAATCGGTGGTGGTGGTCGTGAGCGAAGTGGGTGGGGTCTCGACGGTGGTCTCGGTGTCGGTGGACGAGTCGTCGCTGCTGCACCCGGCAGCCACGAGCGTGGCGACGGAGAAGCCCGCGACGAGACATGCGTGACGTGTGTTCATGACTTCGACGTACCCCGAGGGGCCGTCGGCGAACCTGGCCGCGGGGAACGTGCCCGCGCCGGGGGCGCGCAGGTCCTGCCCGGTGTTACGACCCGGCCTCGCCGTCCTCGGCCTTCTGTGCCTCGACGATCGCGGCGAGATCCTCCGCGACCTTCTTCTCCACGGCGCTCTTGTTCACGCCGGCCGCCGAGAGCACGCCGTCGCCGTTCTCGAGTTCGAGGAGCGCGAGGAGGATGTGCTCGGTGCCGATGTAGTTGTGCCCGATTCGCAGGGCTTCGCGGAAGGTCAGCTCGAGGGCCTTGCGGGCACCCGCGTCGTACGGGATGAGTTCGGGGACGTCGCTCGACGGTTCGGGGAGCGTCGCCACGGCGGCCGAGCGCAGCGCCGCGAAGTCGACATCCTGGGCCGCGAGTGCGCGGGCGGCGAGCGACTCGGTGTCGACGAGCAGACCGAGAATCAGATGGACGGGCGTGATCTCGGGGCTTCCCGTGGCACGCGCTTCGTTCATCGACGCCATCACGGTGTTCTGCGCGCGCGGGGTGAATCGCGAGAACCCCTGCTCGGGGTCGAGGTCGTTGTCGCTCTTCGAGACGAACCGTTTCTGGGCTGCCTGCTTGGACACGCCCATGCTCTGCCCGATCTCGGACCACGACTTGCCGGACCGTCGGGCCTGATCGACGAAGTGGCCGATCAGGTGATCGGCGACCTCACCGAGGTGGTCGGCCGCGATGACGGCATCGGAGAGTTGTTCGAGCGGATCGTCGTGGACCTTTTTGATCGCATCGATGAGGTCGTCGAGCCGGATGAGATGGGACGGCCGAATGGGTTCCATGCGTCAACTCTAAGTTGACGCATGGTTTGCGTCAACCTTGGGTTGACGATCAGGTTTGCGCGGTCGTCGTAGCGGAGAGCGAGACCTCGATGCGCGTGCCCTCGCCTCCCACGGCGAGCACGTCGCCGAAGCCCTCCACCAGCGACTCGACGAGGACGGGCAGGTCGGGGACGGCGGCGGAGTCTGCGTTGATTCCGATGCAGCAGTGGCTCGTGTGCGACATCAGCGTGATGTTGACGGCCGAACCGACGGTGGGAGCGAACGGGTAGTACCTCAGCACCTCCGCACCGGCCATGTACAGCGGGATCGGGGAACCCGGGACGTTCGACGCGAGAAAGTCGATGTGCTCGAGGATCCCACCCAGCACACCGGCCGGGAGCACGTTCAGCACACCCGCGATGGCGGACGAGAGCGGCACGGCCGGTTCGTCCCGCCACGACCGGACGATCCGGTCCACCCGGTGCATCGACGCGACCGGATCGGCGACATCGAGGGGAAGAGCGAACCGCGCCAGGGTGATCCGGTTTCCCCCGATCGCGTCACTCTCGCGCCGGAGACTGATCGGCAGCGTCGCCCTCAGTTCGGCGACCTGCGCGCCGTGCCGGGAATGGTAGTGCTTCAGCCCCAACAGGATTCCTGCCAGGAAAGCGTCGTTGAGCGAGGAGTTCGCTGCCCGTCCGGCCTGCCGCAGAGCGTCGAGCGGCAGATCGAGGGCTGCGACCTCCCGGACGGTGCTGCGGCCGACCATCACCGGGGACAGCGTCGTGAACACCGGTTGCACGAACCGGGCCGTCGAGCGGGTCGTGTCCACCACGCTGCGCAGCGCCGCGACCGGATTCGTCACCGACCTCAGACCGGAACGCACGAGCCACGGCACACCCCTCCCCACCATCTCGCCGGCCGTCGAGAGGTACCAACCCACGGAATCGGCGAGGGCCGACGCCGGAGCCGAGGTCGGCGGATCCTCGGGCAGTGGCCCGCGGTCGGTACCGTCGCGCTCGAAGTCGACCATCTCGTTCGCGATCTGAATGCCGCCGATGCCGTCGGTGAGCGAGTGGTGCACCTTGAGAACGATCGCGGCGCGACCGTCGGCGAGGCCGCCGACGATCGTCGCCTCCCAGAGGGGACGGTCCTTGTCGAAGGCCGACATCGCCGCGGCGCGCACGAGCGGGAGCACGGCGTCCAGTCCCCCGGGATGCGGGAGCGCGATGCGCCGCAGATGCCAGGACAGGTCGAAGTCGGGGTCGTCCACCCATCGCGGTGGGGTCCGTCCGAACGGGGATTCGACGAGCTTGCGGCGGAAGCTCGGCACCGCACGTGTTCCGCGCTCCATCATCCGGACGAAGCGCTCCTGGTCGGGTGACCGGTCGAGCAGAGCCACCGCGACGATCGTGGACCGCAGGACGGGGTCCTTCTCCATCCGCCACGACATCAGATCCGGCTGCGACATGTGCCGACCGTCCGCACCCATGCGCACCACCTCCCGCCTCCGGTTCTCCTCGCACGGTAACCGCCGCAATGCGCGGATACCGGCGATATCGGCCCGCGAACAGCACCGATGAGCCGGATCGAGGACCTTTCGCTCACGCTGACGCAAACCCTGGTCCCCCGCCGACGGATCGCACAGGATCGGTGACGACTTCGACGCCGTCGAAGTTCGCTCCCCCATCGCCAGTACCGTGAGGAAGTCCATGCCCCGTCTACGTCGTGCCGGATCGACGGCCGTCATCGCGCTCCTTCTGACCGCGGTCGCGGCATGTAGCTCCGGTTCCTCGGGCGACGGCCTCGCTTCCGACAGCGCGCTGCCCACGGAGATCCCGGCGGGCACCAAGCTCGTCATCGCCGACCAGGGTGAGCGACAGCTGTCCCTCCTCACCGGTTCCGGACAACTCGACGCCCTGCCGTTCGAGTACGAGTTCGCGACCTTCCAGGGCGCGCCCGCGATCCTCGAGGCCTTCCGCGCCGACGCGGTCGACGTCGCGTGGGCCGGCGAGATCATGACCGTCCAGTCGCTGGTCGCCGGTGACGACGTGCAGGTCGTCGCGGCCATGCAGACGAACAACAGCCTCAACATGGGCATCGCCCCGAACGCATCGGACGTCACGACGCTCGCGGACCTGAAGGGCAAGCGCATCGGCTACGCCGAGGGCACCTCGCAGCAGGCCTTCGTGCTCCGCGGTCTCGACAAGGCAGGCCTGTCGGTCGACGACGTCGAGCTCGTGTCGATGTCGCTACCGGATTTCCCGGATGCACTGCGCTCCAACCAGATCGACGCCGCCCCGATGAGCGAGCCGGTCTTTTCCCGGTACATGCAGACCCCGGGTGCGACGTCGCTGCCGCGCCCCGAGATCGAGGACCTCAGCGAAGGCATCTCGTACCTCTACTCGAGCAAGAAGGCCCTGTCCGACCCGGCGACCGCCGCAGCGGTCCGCGCCTACGTCACCGCGTACATCACGTCCGTCGACTGGGCCGACAACAACCGCGACGCGTACATCGACACCTACTTCGTGAAGAGCCAGGGCCTGACGGCCGAGGCCGGCGAGCGCATCCTCGACACCTCCGGGATCACCACCTTCCCACACCTCGACGAGGAGCTCATCGCGACCCAGCAGCACACCATCGACGTGATCAATGCCGCCGGTGAACTGCCCAAGCCCGTCGACGCCGCCGACGCCTTCGATCTGCGCTTCGACGAGGTCGTCACCGAAGCGGTCGCCGAGACCGGCGCCTCCCACACCCGCAGCTGACCTTCCGAGGGGAAATCCGACATGACGAACCGCCAACTCAACCTCAACGCCTTCATCTACCCGACCGGCCACCACGAGGCCTCGTGGCGCCATTCCGGCAGCGTGCCCGAGCGTCTCTACGACGTCACCTACTTCCAGGAACTCGCCCGCCTCGCGGAGAGCGCGAAACTCGACGCGGTCTTCTTCGCCGACGGTCCGGCTCTGCGCACCGAGGTGAAATACCGTCCGGACTACGGCCTCGAACCGATCACCACGCTCGCCGCGATGGCCACGGTCACCACGCATCTCGGGCTGATCGCCACCGCGTCGACCACCTACTACGAGCCCTACAACCTCGCCCGGTTGTTCTCCTCGCTCGACCACATCTCCGGTGGCCGCGCCGCCTGGAACATCGTCACCACCGCGACCGACGCAGCGGCAGCGAACTTCGGGTACACCGAACACCCCGACGTGCACGAACGATACGCCCGGGCACGCGAATTCGTCGACGCCGCGATCAAGCTGTGGGATTCGTGGGAGGACGACGCACTCGTCCTCGACAAGGCCGCCGGCGTCTACGCCGACCCGGACAAGATCCACCGCATCGACGTCGAGGGTGACTACGTCAAGGTGCGCGGCCCGTTCGGTTCGGCCCGCTCGCCGCAAGGGCACCCGGTGCTCGTGCAGGCCGGATCCTCCAACGACGGCCGCGATTTCGCGTCGACCTACGCCGAGGCGATCTTCACCGCGCACCAGCGCATCGAGGACGCCCAGGCCTTCTACACCGACATCAAGACCCGCGCAGCAGCATTCGGACGCAACCCCGATCACGTGAAGATCCTTCCCGGCCTGAGCCCGTTCATCGGCGCAACCGAGGCCGAAGCGAAGGAACTGCATCGCGAGTTCAACGAACTCACCATCGTCGAATACGGTCTCGGGCAGCTCCAGAAGATGGGCCGCATCGACGTGTCCCGGCTCGAGTTGGACGAGAAGGTGCCGGTCGAATTGTTCGCCGGCGCAGGCGACATCACCGACAACAACAACAGCCGCCGCCTGGTCTTCGCGAAGATCGTCGAGCGCGAACAGCCGACCCTGCGTCAGCTGCTGCACAAGCTCGCCGGCGCACGCGGCCACAACGTCGTCGCGGGCACGCCGGTGCAGATCGCCGACATCATCGAGGAGTGGTTCACCAACGGCGCCGCCGACGGCTTCAACATCATGCCGCCGCAGTACCCGCAGGGCCTCGAGGCGTTCGCTTCCCAGGTGGTGCCGATCCTGCAGGAGCGCAGCCTGTTCCGGACCGAGTACACCGGCACCACCCTGCGCGACCACTACGGCTTGCCGCGTCCGGAGAGCCAGTACGCACACGAACTCGCCCTGTCCGGTGCCACCGGTGATTTCGCACCGGGCGGCGCCACCGGCGACTTCGCACTGTCCGGCGTCTGATCGAACCGACGAAAGGACTGGAGCCATGAGCGTCTCCGTCGAACCCCGGCGTTTCGGCAGTGGCCTGGCCGGTGACGCCGACACCGACCAGAAGCCCGACTCCGGCGCGACGGCCGACCTGTCGCCGCGCACGACCCGCAGCCGCCTCGCTCCCGGCAAGCCGATCAAGTTCGGCCTGGCGATCGGCCCGGCGCTGCTGCTGGTGGCATGGATCGTCACCTCGGCCACCGGGGTACTCGATCCGAAGACCCTCTCGGCGCCGTGGACGGTCGTCACCACCGCATGGGAACTGATCGGCGACGGGCGACTGCAGTCGAACCTGTGGACCTCCGTCCAGCGCGCCCTGATCGGCGGGGTCATCGGCGTCGTCCTCGGACTGGTGCTCGCACTGGCCGCCGGCCTGTCGCGCATCGGTGAGGCGCTGATCGACGGACCGGTGCAGATCAAGCGCTCCATCCCCACCCTGGCGTTGATGCCGCTGGCGATCCTGTGGTTCGGCATCGGCGAGGAGACGAAGATCCTGCTCATCGCCCTGTCGGTCTTCGTCCCCGTCTACATCAACACCTACTCGTCGCTACGCGGCATCGACGCCCGCTACGTCGAACTGGCCGAGACGCTGGATCTGTCCCGCGCCCAGTTCGTCCGGCGCATCGCCCTGCCGGGGGCGCTGCCCGGTTTCTTCACCGGCCTGCGCCTGGCGGTGACCATCTCGTGGCTGGCCCTGGTGGTCGTCGAGCAGGTCAACGCTTCGAGCGGTATCGGCTACCTGATGTACCAGGCCCGCAATTACGGCATGACCGAGATCATCATCGTCGGACTGGTGGTCTACGCGATCCTCGGATTCGGCAGCGACCTGCTGGTCCGTGCGGCAGAGAGGAAGGCGCTGGCATGGCGCAGGACGATCGGCAACTGACCGTACGCACCCGGGGACTGAGCCGCGGCTTCGACGGACGCGCGGTGCTGAACAACATCGACCTCGAGATCGCCCCCGGCGAGTTCGTGGCACTGCTCGGCCGCAGCGGCTCGGGCAAGAGCACCCTGTTGCGTGCCCTGGCCGAACTCGACCACGGCGTGCCCGGTTCTGGCACCCTCGAGGTGCCGCAGAAGCGGGCGGTGGTCTTCCAGGACTCGCGACTGCTGCCCTGGGCGCGGGTGCTCGACAACGTGATCCTCGGCCTCGACGGCGACGACGCCGCCGAGCGCGGCCGCACGGCCCTGGCGGAGGTCGGGCTCGCCGGACGCGAGAAGGCCTGGCCCACCGAGCTGTCCGGGGGTGAACAGCAGCGGGTGTCGCTGGCGCGGTCGCTCGTGCGCGAACCCGAACTGTTGCTCGCCGACGAACCGTTCGGTGCCCTCGACGCACTGACGAAGATCAGGATGCACGGACTGCTGCAGGAACTGTGCGCCAAGCACCGGCCCGCGGTCCTGCTCGTCACCCACGACGTGGACGAGGCCATCGCTCTCGCCGACCGCGTGCTCGTGCTCGACCACGGCTCGTTCGCCGTCGAACTGACCATCGACCTGCCGCATCCGCGAGCCGATCACGTCGTCGAGATCGCGGAGTACCGCCGCACCCTGCTCGAGGCACTGGGGGTCGAGGTCGCCGTCTGAGCGATCCACGCTGTCTCCGATGGAGCGACCCCCCCCGCTCCGTCTCCGTCCGAGCGATCCGCTCCGGAGCGATCGATGAGAGAGAATCGAATCGTCGCTCCGGAGTCGCCGACGGGAGATGCATCGTGTGTGGACGCTATGCCAGCACCAGTACCCGTGGGGATCTGCTCGCGGCCTACGACGCCGTCGAGGCAGTGGGTGAGGAACTGCCCCCGTCGTACAACATCGCCCCCACCCAGCGCGTGAACGTCGTGCTCGAGCGGGCGCCACGCGAGGACCCGGATGCCGAGCCGATCCGCATCGTGTCCTCGCAGATCAAGTGGGGGCTCGTGCCGTTCTGGGCGAAGGACCCGAAGATCGGGTCGCGGATGATCAACGCCCGGTCCGAGACCATCACCCAGAAGCCGGCCTTCAAGGCGGCCGCGGCGAAGCGGCGGTGCGTGCTGCCGGCCGACGGATACTACGAGTGGATGAAGGGTGAGGACGGGAAGAAGATCCCGTTCTTCCTGCACGCGGACGGGCCGATCTCGATGGCCGGGCTCTACGAGCTGTGGCCGGACCCGGAGCTGCCGGAGGACCATCCCGACCGCTGGTTGTGGACGTGCACCGTGCTGACCCGTCCGGCGACCGACGCCGCCGGGCACATCCACGAACGGTCGCCGGTGATCCTGCCCGACACCTTCGTCGATCCGTGGCTCGATCCCGACCTGAAGAACCGCGACGACGTCGACGCCCTGCTGAATTCGATTCCCGAACCGACCCTCGAACCGTACGAGGTGAGCACGGCGGTCAATTCGCCGCGGAACAACAACCCCGACCTGCTGCGTCCTGTCGATTCGTGATATTTCGGCCGTATGGCGTTCCCCACGTCGGACCGGAACGAATATCGGAATTGACTAAAGTTGCCGGGTGCGACAATCACGGCTGACTCCGACCGGTTCGACGACGCCTCCGTTCCTCACCGGATCTCGCGGTACCGCCGTCGCGGTGATCGCGTCGCTCGTCTCCGCGGGTGTGCTCATCGCGATCCTCGTCAGAAGCGAACTCATCGACTTCCTGGTCTACCGGATGGGCGCGCGGGTCCTGCTCGACGGCGCCGACATCTACGGGCAGATGCCTCCGGTGACCGATGACTTCGCGTTGCCGTTCACCTACCCGCCGCTGTCGGCGATGCTCTTCGCTCCCCTGGCGCTGATCCCCGTGACGTTCGGCAAGATCGTCTTCACCCTCGTCTCGGTCGCCGCGCTCGTCGTCACCCTACGGGTCGTGCTGGACCGGCTCCGTCCGGACTTCGAGGCGCGGACGGCGTGGATCGTCACCGCGGTCGCGGTCGCCGGAGCACTGTTGCTCGAACCCGTGCGTGAGACGATCTCGTTCGGGCAGATCAACCTCGTCCTGATGGCGCTCGTCGCCCTCGACGTCCTGGTGAAGACCCCGAAGTGGCCGCGCGGAATGCTGATCGGACTGGCCGCCGCCGTCAAGCTCACGCCCATCGCGTTCCTGCTGCTGTTCCTGCTGCGGCGCGACCGGCGGACCAGTGCCACCATCATCGCGTCGACCTTCGGGTTCACCGCCCTCGCATTCGCCGTGATGCCCGCGACCTCCGCGAAGTACTGGCTGGACACCCTGCCCGACACCGGCCGGATCGGCGCCGCGTACTTCGCCACCAACCAGTCCTTCAAGGCCGTGATCTCCCGCTTCGGGCCGCCCGAACTCATGGCTTCCGTGCTGTGGCTGCTGGCCGTCGCGGTGATGCTGCTGGTCGCGGTGGTGGCCATCCGCCGTGCCCTCGAGCAGGGCGATCTCGTGCTCGCCCTGTTGGCGAACGCGACGGCCGTGCTGCTGGCGTCGCCGGTGTCGTGGTCGCACCACTGGGTGTGGGTCGCGCCGGCACTGCTGGCCCTCGCACTAGCGGCGGGGCGCGCAACCGATGCGCAGAGACTCACCGCGATCGCCGTCGGCGTCACGCTCGTTTTCCTGATCGGCCCGCACCACCTGTTCCCCACGGGAGGCGATCTCGAACTCGGCTGGGCCGCATGGCAGCACCTGCTCGGCACGCTCTACGTCACGGCCGGATTCGGATTCCTGCTCTGGCTCGCCTTCGGTCGGCGGACCGATCCGGACTCCGCCTCACCGAAACAACTGCCGAACGCGGAGACCGCGAGTTGATCGTGTAGACGGTGCGCCGGTTGTCGGGCATCCGGGTTGTTGTTCGCGAAAGGCCGACGAGAACCCGGAAAGAACGTAATAGTGAGAGGATGTCGCCCCCGCACAGGACGGTCGACAACTCGATTACGAGAAAGCCCATCAACTGCATCCGAGGGGAGAACACCGTGACCGATGTTTCGTCGCAGGGCCCGGCCCGGAGAGACGACCGACGTGTGTTGACGAACCGCCAGGGCCATCCCGTATACGACAACCAGAATCAGAGGACGGTGGGCCCACGCGGACCCGCGACGCTGGAGAACTATCAGTTCCTCGAAAAGATCAGCCATTTCGATCGAGAACGCATTCCGGAAAGAGTGGTGCACGCGCGCGGTTTCGTCGCCTACGGATATTTCGAAGCCACCGGGAAATGGGGCGATGAACCCATCACGAACTACACGCGCGCGAAACTCTTCGCCGAGCCGGGGAAGCGGACCGACGTCGCCATCCGGCTCTCCACGGTCATCGGTGGACGCGACTCGTCGGAAACCGCCCGCGATCCGCGAGGTTTCGCGGTCAAGTTCTACACCGAGGACGGTAACTGGGATCTTGTCGGAAACAACCTCGCGGTCTTCTTCATTCGCGACGCGATCAAGTTCCCCGACGTCATCCATTCGCTGAAGCCCGACCCCGTCACTTTCCGGCAGGAACCCGCACGCATCTTCGACTTCATGTCGCAGACCCCCGAAGCAATGCACATGCTGGTGAATCTGTTCAGTCCCCGGGGCATTCCGGCCAACTACCGGACTCAGCAGGGCTTCGGGGTCAACACCTACAAGTGGGTCAACGCCGAGGGCGTGACACACCTCGTGAAATACCATTGGATTCCGAAGATCGGTGTCAAGAGCCTGACCGAGGACGACGCGGCGGCCATTCAGGCGCACGATCTCGGGCATGCCAGCAAGGACATGTACGAGGCCATCGAGCGCGGTGACCATCCCGAATGGGAACTGCGCGTACAGATGATGAGCGACGACGACCATCCGGAGTTGAACTTCGACCCCCTGGACGACACGAAGGTCTGGCCGGAGAACGAATTCCCCGCCATGCCGGTCGGCAGGATGGTGATCGACCGCAACGTCGAGAACCACTTCCTCGAGAACGAACAGATCTCCTTCGGCACCGGCGTCCTCGTCGACGGACTCGACTTTTCCGACGACAAGATGCTCGTAGGACGCACGTTCTCCTATTCCGACACGCAGCGTTACCGGGTGGGTCCCAATTACCTGCAACTTCCGGTCAACTCGGCGAAGAACGCCCACGTGGCCACCAATCAGCAGGGCGGACCGATGGCATACGGCGTCGACGATGTCGGCGACAACCCGCACGTGAACTACGAACCGTCCATCACCGGCGGTCTGCGCGAGGCCGAGTTCCCGACCCACGACGATCAGGGGCCGGAGATCCGGGGTCGTCTCACGCGCAAACGTATTCCGCGTACCAACGACTACGAGCAGGCAGGTCAGCGCTACCAGCTCATGGAGCAGTGGGAGAAGGACGACCTGGTGAAGAACCTCGTCGACGGTATCGGTCAGGCCGTCCGCGACGTGCAGGAGCGGATGGTGTGGCACTTCTTCATGTGCGACGACGAGCTCGGACAACGCGTCGGCGACGGACTCGGTATCAGTGCCGACGACGTACGGGATCTACCTCCGTTGCAGAGCCAGACCCTCGACGAGGACGAACTGCAACGCGCAGCGAATCTCGGCAAGAACGGTCCCCGTGATGTGACCGGATTACAGATGACGCATTGCGTGCCCAACGAGCGCGAGGTCCACGCGTCCTCGTAGCGTCCGTCCGTCTCGGCCCGGTGGGCAGTCACTTGTCGAAGTGGCTGCCCACCGGTCGTTCTCCGGAACCGTTCTCAGGCGGTGACGTCGACGACCACCCGGCCGCGCACCTTGCCCGCGAGGATCTCCTCGGCTAGTCGTGGGACGTCCGAGAGCGGTTCGACCCGCGACAGCGAATCCAGGGTGCTCGCAGGCAGATCGCGGGCGAGACGATCCCATGCCGACCGGCGCAGCGGAGCCGGCGCCATCACCGAGTCGACGCCCAGCAAGGCGACGCCGCGCAGGATGTGCGGCATCACCGTGGCATCGGGCATCGACGGCGACTCCGTGAGACCGCACGCGGCGACGGCACCGCCGTAGCGGATCTGCGACAGCACGTTCACGAGCGTCGAACCGCCCACCGCGTCCACCGCGGCATCCCAGCGTTCCTTGCCCAGGGGCCGGCCCTTGCCCTGCAGTTCGGCGCGGTCGACGAACGACGACGCACCGAGTTCGCTCAGGAAGTCGTGGGTCTCGGGACGGCCGGTCGCGGCGACGACCGTGTGTCCCGCGGAAGCGGCGAGGGCGACGGCGATCGACCCGACGCCACCGGCCGCGCCGGTGACGAGCAGTTCCGCGTCCGATGCGATCCCGTACCGCTCGAGCGCGTCGAGGCACAGGGCGGACGTGTAGCCGGCGGTGCCGATGGCCATGGCGTCGCGGGTGGAGAAGGCGTCGGGGATGCGCACGAGCCATTCGGGCTTCACACGCTGGCGCCGGGTGTACCCGCCAGACTGGGTCTCGGACAGACCCCAGCCGTTGACGACGACGCGGTCGCCCGGCTTCCAGTCGGGATTGCTGCTCTCGAGGACGGTCCCGGCGAGATCGGCTCCGGCGACCAGCGGGGTGCGTCGCGCCATCTTCTGCGGTCCCGCGACCACGAGACCATCCTTGTAGTTCAGCGAGGAGTACTCGACCTCGACGAGGACGTCGTGGTCGGGAAGGTCGGTGTCGGTCAGTTCGCGGAACTGTGCCACCTGGCCGTCGTCGGTGTCGTCGACGACCAGGGCACGGAAGGAGGACTGCTGTGTCATGGATCCGATCCTGACAGGCCGTCCTCCTCCCTGCAGCCTAAAGCGGTCAGGCCGCGTGTGCGCGGAACCGTCGCAGTCGCAGGCTGTTGGAGACCACGAAGACCGACGAGAACGCCATCGCGGCACCGGCGAGCATCGGGTTCAGCAGGCCCGCGGCCGCCAGCGGCAGTGCCGCGACGTTGTATGCGAACGCCCAGAACAGGTTGCCCTTGATCGTCGTCAGCGTCCGGCGCGACAACCGGATGGCGTCGACCGCGACCATGAGGTCGCCGCGGACCAACGTCAGGTCGCTCGCCTCGATCGCGACGTCGGTGCCCGTGCCCATCGCCAGGCCCAGGTCGGCGCGGGCGAGCGCCGCGGCGTCGTTGACACCGTCGCCGACCATCGCGACCACCGCGCCTTCGCGCTGGAGTCGCTCGACCACGTCGACCTTGTCGGTGGGCAGCACGTCGGCGATCACGTCGGCCTCGTCGATGCCGACCTCGGCCGCCACGGTGTGCGCGACGGCGGCGTTGTCGCCGGTGAGCAGGATCGGACGCAGGCCGAGTTCCCGCAGTTCGGCGACGGCCTTCGCGGAGGTCGGCTTGACTGCGTCCGCCACGACGACGATGCCGCGGGCCTTTCCGTTCCAGCCGACGGCGATGGCCGTGCCACCGGACTTCTGGGCCTGCTCGAACGCCTGCTGCAGCTTCTCGGAGAGGTGCTGCGACCAGTCGGCCAGCAGCTTCGGGCGTCCCACCAGCACCGCGCGGCTGGTGTCGCCCTCGACGAGCACTCCCTGGACACCGAGACCCTCGACGTTCGTGAAGTCCTCGACCTGGGGCAGGCCGCCGAACCTGTCCGCAGCAGCATCGCTGACGGCACGTGCGATCGGGTGTTCCGACGCCGACTCGAGTGCCCCGGCGTACCGCAGCACCTCGTCGGCGTTCTCACCGTCGTCGGCGACGACCTCGCGCAGGGTCATCCGGCCGGTGGTGACCGTGCCGGTCTTGTCGAGAACCACGGTGTCGACCGAGCGGGTCGATTCGAGGACCTCGGGGCCCTTGATGAGGATGCCGAGCTGAGCGCCGCGACCGGTACCGACCATCAGCGCGGTCGGGGTGGCCAGGCCGAGGGCGCAGGGGCAGGCGATGATCAGCACGGCGACCGCCGCGGTGAAGGCCGCCGCGGGCCCGTTGCCGGTGCCGAGCCAGAAACCGAGGGTGCCGGCCGCGATCAGCAGGACGATCGGCACGAAGATGCCGGAGATCCGGTCGGCCAGACGCTGCACCTGGGCCTTGCCGTTCTGGGCGTCCTCCACCAGCTTCGCCATCTGCGCGAGCTGGGTGTCGGAGCCGACGCGGGTCGCACGCACCACCAGTCGTCCACCGACGTCGACCGTTCCGCCGACGACACTGTCGCCCACACCGACCTCGACGGGAACCGATTCACCGGTCAGCATCGACGCGTCGACCGCCGACGTGCCCCGTGCGATCACACCGTCGGTGGCGATCTTCTCGCCCGGACGCACGACGAACAGGTCGCCGACCGCCAACTGCTCCACCGGAATCCGGGTCTCGGTGGTCCCGTCCGGTCCGAGGACCGCGACGTCCTTGGCTCCGAGTTCGAGCAGGGCATGCAGGGCGGCGCCGGCACGTCGCTTCGACCGTTGCTCGAAGTAGCGCCCGGCGAGGATGAACGTCGTGACACCGGCCGCGGCCTCGAGATAGATGTTGCCGCTGCCGTCGCCCCGCGCGATGGTGAACTCGAAGGGGTGGACCATCCCCGGTTCACCCGCCGTTCCCCAGAACAGGGCGTAGACCGACCACCCTAGGGCGGCAAGGGTTCCCAGCGACACGAGCGTGTCCATGGTGGACGTGCCGTGGCGCAGGTTGATCCACGCCGCCCGGTGGAACGGCCAGGCACCCCACACCACGACCGGCGCGGCGAGGGTGAGGGAGAGCCACTGCCAGTTGGTGAACTGCAGGGCGGGGATCATCGCCATCGCGATCACCGGCACCGTCAGGATCGCCGAGACGACGAGTCGGTGGCGAAGCGCCGCAACAGGATCGGCTTCAGGCACGTCATCGGACCGGTCCGTTGCCCGAGCGGGTGGTGGCGGCAGTGCGGCACCGTAGCCGGCCTGTTCGACGACCGTGACGAGTTGCTCGGGTGTCATGTCGTCGGGGTAGGTGACCTTCGCCTTCTCGGTGGCGTAGTTGACGGTCGCGGTGACGCCGTCGAGCTTGTTGAGCTTGCGCTCGATGCGATTGGCGCAGGATGCGCAGGTCATGCCGGTGATGGCGAGCTCGATCGATTCGGCGGCGACCGGCTGACTCTGCGTGGTCATGTGCGTCTCCTCGGAAGAATGGGCCGTCAGCGGCCGGAATGGCTGTGGTCACCGTGTGCGCCGGACCCCGGCTGCACCTCGCCGGTGCCTCCGGCGGTGAGGGTGAAGGCCGCGGTGCGAACCACTCCGTCGTGCTGGAAGTCGAGATAGAGGTGATAGGTGCCGGCACTCGGGACGGAGGTGTGGAAGACGACCTCGGGACCGGGTCGTGTGGTGCCGTCGCCGGGTGTCCCGTCCGGATGGACGTGCAGATAGGCGAGGTCACCGCCGCGCAGTGCCACCAGGTGTCCGTAGGCACCGAGATAGGGCTGCAGGTCGGTGAGCGGCCGTCCGTCCTTGCTCACCGTGAGGGTGAGCATCGCGTCGCTGCCCGACGACAGGTCGCCGTCGAGGGTGACCTCGTAGTCGTCGACGGTTGCGGTGCGGTTGTCGGCCTGCGGTGCGGCAGGAACGAATTCGCCTGCCACCGCGAGGTCGGTGCCCAACGTGAGCGGCTCTCCCCCGGTGGGTGTGAAGTCGGTGAAGACCCTCCACGTGCCGGGCGTGAGGTCGACGTCGACGGACCAGATGCCGGTGTTCTCGTCGAGCACGGGATGGACGTGCTGGAATCCGGTGAAGTCGCGTCGCACGGCGATCAGGTGCAGCTCTTTGTCGTGGGTGACGTCGAAGTCGGTCACCGGCGCGCCGCCGGGACCGTTGATCGCGAATGTCAGGTTCCTGTCCTCGCCCGACCCGAGGTCGGTCTCGGCGAGTGCGAGGGCATAACCGTTCCGATACGTCATCAGTCCTCCCGGGATTTCTTCCACAGCAGGTGTTTCCGCGGCGTCGCCGCTGGCGGTGTCGTCACCGTGACCGGCATCGTGGGCGCTCGCGGCAGGATCCTCGGTCTGCTCCTCCACCGGGCCGACGGTCGCGCCGACGAGCAGCGCGATACCGAAGACCGCGGCTACGGCGGCGACGAAGCCGGTGAGCTTGGCCGGGGTGTTCATGTGAGGCTGTAACCGGCCTCCTCGACGGCGGCCGCGACGGCGGCATCGTCGAGGGACTCGGCGCTCGTGACGGTGACGGCACCGGTGGCCAGATCGACCGCGACGTTCTCGACGCCCGGGATCTCCTGGACCTCTTCGGTGACCGACGCGACGCAGTGCTCGCAGGTCATGCCGGTGACGGTGTAGGTGCTGGTCCGGCTCATGGGAACTCCTCGGATACGGGTCTGGACGATCAGGAACGGACGAGTCGCGCGATGGCGTCGCCGGCTTCCTTCAACTTGAGGTCGGCCTCGTCGCCGCCGGCGCGCACGGCACCGGCCACGCAGTGCGCCATGTGCTCGTCGAGCAGACCGAGCGCGACGGCCTCGAGGGCCTTCTTCATCGCCGCGATCTGCGTGAGGATGTCGATGCAGTACTTCTCTTCCTCGACCATCCGCTGCAGGCCGCGGGCCTGCCCCTCGATGCGACGCAGTCGCTTGAGGTAGTCGGCCTTGGTGTTGTTGGCGATATAGCTGTGCTGATGCGCGTCGTCGTGTGCGACGGCATCGGTGTGCACGGTCTCGCTCGGGGTATTCGGCATCGGAATCGTCCTTGTCGCGTCGGTCGTCCTGGCAGATACCATACCCCCCTAGGGTATGCACGGCAACCAACAGACTGCGCAGGCTATTTGCTCAGGTAGAGGCGCATGACATCGTGATGGCTGCAAGAGTGCCCAGCATCCCTCGAAAATGCGGGGCCGCTCCGAAGAGGTTCCGTAGCCGGTGGACGACATGCCCGAGCGCCTCACGAGGCGATCGAGCGCCTCGTAGCCGATTCGTCGCGGGACGTCACGGCACGTGCATCATCTTCCCGGCGAGGGTGAACAGCCGGCGGGAGAGCCGGATGACAGGGATACCCAGTGGGATCAGCAGGATCGTCACGCACAACACCGCACCCAGGAGCATCACCACGGCGGCGACGATCCCCAGAACGGTGCCGAGCAGGGCGGTGAGAAGTCGAGCACGACATTCAGTAGGCCACTCAGAGCACGCATGACGACCTCCTACCCCCATCTCCCATTGTGCGCCGGTCTCGCGCTGTATCTCACCGGACCGCAACTCGCCGGCGCGCACGGCAATCGACGGACACGAGTACCCACCGGAGTGCCGGTACCGCGGAGTTGGTCGAGTGAGTAGCCGGATCGGGAAGGGCGCGGCCACCCTGCGCCCTTCCTTTCGCTCAGGGAAACCCGGTGCGGCGGCACACCAGCATGTGGTGGGCGCCCTTCTGGAATCGGTAGTCGACCTCCACGACCTCACCGTCGATGCCGTGTTCCCGGAGATCGGTGAGCAGTTCGTCCAGGTAGGGGCAGAGGACCGAGGTTCCGGACTCCACGAGCGGGAAGATGCGCAGTTCGTCCCGGGCGACACGCATCAGTTCCCGGATCGCGTCGAGGTGGAAGGTGCGGTCGAGTCGGTCGGCGTAGCTGAACAGCAGGTGCGAACTGAGCACGAGATCGAATGCCGCATCGGGGAACGGCAGGGACGGCAACCACCCGGCGACATATCGGTGCGGATGCCGACGGATGTCCTCGGCGAAATCCCGGACCGCCTGCCGCCGCACCCGTGCGTGTTCGTCGGGGTCGGCGAAGAACGTCCAGTCGTAGTTCTCGGCGTGGTCCCGGATGTACCGGTTCCCGCGCTCGGCCTCAGCAGCGGCAACGACGGTGAGGTGCTCAGCGTCGGAGTCGGAGTAGGCCGTGTCGCAGGCCGTCACGTCACCACCGAGGCGGTTCACCACGGCGGTGAAGCCCGCCGCGCCGGCCGGGCAGTCCAGGATCCTCCGCGACAGATCGTCGTCGGAGAGGTCGAACATCGACCGGTACTCGTCCAGGGAGCGCGAGCTGATGAGGATTGCGCCGATATCTGCCGTGTTGGGAGTCACCGGGCCATCACCGCCCCAGTAAAGCACGGCCGAAAAGGCATCGGATCGGGGCCGGACAAACGAAAACGAGGTCACGATCTCCGAAGAGTTCGTGACCTCGTCCGTCGCAGTTCGTGGAACTGCACACTGTGGGCGAAGGGGGACTTGAACCCCCACGTCCCGAAGGACACTGGCACCTGAAGCCAGCGCGTCTGCCATTCCGCCACTCGCCCGAGCAACGCCGAAAACAGTAACACACACCGGAGCCGAACAACTATTCGCCTGGTCAGAGGGCCGCGAACACTTCCGGCTCGATCGCCGAGCACATCCGGGCGAGACGTGCCGCATGCCTCAGGGTCGAATCCGGGGAAAAGTGGATACCATGCAGTGACGAGATCTGCATTGCGACACGCTGAGTACGGAAAGGGGGTCGCCATGGGCATCGCCCAGCGCTTCGAGCGCAAACTCCAGGCCGCGATCGGCGACGCTTTCGCCCGCGTGTTCGGCGGCGGCGTCGTGCCCCAGGAAGTCGAGGCGGCGCTGCAGCAGGAGGCAACGGACGGCGTCCGACAGCTCGATCGGGGCCACATGCTCGCCCCCAATCACTACGTCATCACGATCAGCGAAACCGATCACGACGCCCTCGCAGCGGATCGGGACTTGACTGTGAAGGCATTCTCCCGTCACCTTGAGGACTTCATCCGAGAACAGGGATGGCAGACATACGGTGAGATCCAAGTCGTCTTCGAGTCGTCGTCGGCACTGCACACCGGGCAGTTCCGGACTCGCGGCTCGGTAGATCCCGATGCGGGGCGCTCAGCGACGCGTGCTCCGTCACCGCGGAACCCGCAGAACCGCCCACCCGTGACCTCTGAACCAGGAGCTGGCCCAATGACGCAGAACCCCGGCTACGACCCCAGCCGTGACCCCGCCGAGGCGGAACCGCAGTACGCACGCAACGGTCACGCGCACGTCGGCCAGGAGCAGCGCTACAACCAGGGCTACGGCAACGCCGGCTACGACCAGGCTCCCGGCGGTTACGACCAGCAGGGCGGTTACGACCAGCAGGGCGGTTACGACCAGCAGGGCGGTTACGACCAGCAGGCGTACGGCCAGGCCTACAGCGAGCAGGACTACCAGCAGGGCGGTTACGACCAGCAGGGCGGTTACGACCAGCAGGGTGGCTACGACCAGCAGGCCTACGGCGCTCGAGGCGCCCAGCCGCAGGCGTACGGCCAGGACTACCCGCAGCAGGGCGGGTACGACCAGCAGGCGTACGGCCAGCAGGGTTACGCACAGCCCGGTTACGACCAGGCCTACCAGGACCAGGGCTACCAGCAGGGCGGCTACGACCAGCAGGCCTACGGCCAGCAGAGCTACGCACAGCCGGGTTACGACCAGCAGTACGGCGCGCAGCAGGGCGGTTACGACCAGGGCTACGCCGCCGCGGCCCCCGGCTACGACCAGGGTTACCAGCAGGCCGGCTACCAGTCCCCCGCCGCCGGCCGGGTGCTGACCGCAACGCTCCAGCTCGAGGACGGCAGCGGCCGCTACTACCAGCTCCGCGAGGGCAGCAACATCATCGGCCGCGGCCAGGACGCACAGTTCCGCTTGCCCGACACCGGCGTCTCGCGTCGCCACATCGACATCCGCTGGGACGGCCAGGTCGCGATGCTCTCCGATCTCGGGTCGACGAACGGCACGACGGTCAACGGCGCCTCGGTGCAGGACTGGCAGCTCGCCGATGGTGACGTGATTCGCGCCGGGCACTCCGAAATCCTCGTGCGCATCCTCTGATCAGCCGGTATCGAAAGACCTACCGGACCCGTTCATACCGTCCGACGCGTGTGACAGCGCGTCGGACGCTGCATGGAGTCGTCCGGTGTCCGTATTGTGAGTGACCGCACGACCTGGAATACGACCGGTCGACTACCCCGAAGGAGGATGCACCGTGCAGGGGCTGATTCTGCAGCTGACCCGAGCGGGATTCCTCCTCCTGCTGTGGTTGTTCGTATGGGCGGTGTTGCGCACGCTCCGGTCCGACATCTACGCCGGTGCCGCGCGACCGCTCCCGCGTTACTCGCCCAAGCAGTCGGTGCTGCCGACGCTGAGCCGTAACAAGACCGCCAAGTACCTGGTGGTCACGCAGGGCGCGCTGGCCGGCACGAGGATCACGCTCGGCACCCAGCCGGTTCTCATCGGCCGTGCCGACGACTCCACACTCGTGCTGACCGACGACTACGCATCCACGCGCCACGCACGCCTGTCGCCACGAGGTTCCGACTGGTACGTCGAAGACCTGGGGTCGACGAACGGCACGTATCTCGACCGCGCGAAGGTCACCACCGCTGTCCGTGTCCCGCTCGGAACCCCGGTCCGGGTGGGCAAGACCGTGATCGAGCTCCGCCCGTGACCCTCGTACTCCGATATGCCGCCCGCAGCGATCGCGGCCTCGTGCGCTCCAACAACGAGGACTCCGTCTACGCCGGTGCCCGCCTGCTCGCCCTCGCCGACGGCATGGGCGGCCACGCGGCCGGTGAGGTCGCCTCACAGCTGATGATCGCGGCGCTCGCCCACCTCGACGACGACGAGCCGGGCGGCGACCTCCTCGGTAAGCTCGCCGCGGCCGTCCGCGAAGGCAACGCCTCCATCGCCGACCAGGTCGAGGAAGAACCCGAGCTCGACGGCATGGGCACGACGCTCACGGCCATCCTGTTCGCAGGCAGCAAACTCGGACTCGCCCACATCGGCGATTCCCGCGCCTATCTGCTGCGCGACGACCAGCTCACCCAGATCACCCGCGACGACACCTTCGTGCAGTCGCTCGTGGACGAGGGCCGCATCACCCCCGAGCAGGCGCACACGCACCCGCAGCGGTCGTTGATCATGCGCGCCCTGACGGGCAGCGAGGTCGAACCGACCCTCACCGTGCGCGAGGCCCGCGCCGGCGACCGCTACCTCGTGTGCTCCGACGGTCTGTCCGACGTCGTCAGCGACGAGACGATCGCCGACACCATGCGGCAGGGCACGCACGACGAGTGCGCCGACCGGCTCATCGAGCTGGCGCTGCGCAGCGGCGGCCCCGACAACGTCACCGTGGTCGTCGCCGACGTGATCGATCTCGACTACGGCCAGTCGCATCCCATCGTCGCCGGAGCGGCATCCGCGGACGACGACGAGGACACTCCCCCGCCGAACACCGCAGCGGGTCGCGCCGCCGCGATGCGGCCACCGCGCGCCACCCCGAAGCGGGTCATCAACAAGGCCCCGGAACCGGCGCCGAAGAAGAAGCGCAGCCGCCTGTGGTGGCCGGTCGCCGCCGTCGTGATCATCGCGGTGCTGGTCGGTGGCCTGTTCGTCGGCCGCCAGCTGATCCGCAACAACTACTACGTCGGCGCCGACGACGGTCGCGTGACCGTGCTGCGCGGTATCCCCGGCGACGTCTTCGGTTACTCGCTGCAGGAGGCCGCGCGCGTCGGGTGCGTCACCGACGAGGGCGACCTCACGCTCGTCGATCCGAACAGCGCGTCGTGCCGGGTCATGCTCGTCGACGACCTGTGGCCCGCCGCTCGCGAGCAGGTCCGTGCCGGGCTTCCGTCGGGGTCGCTCGACGACACCCGCGAGCAGATGCAGCGGCTCGCCGAACTGGACCTGCTGCCGGTGTGCACCCCGGAGGAACCCGAGCCGGCTCCCGCACCGGCCCCCGGCCCGGGAGAGCCGACGCCGACGCCCGGACCGAACGGCACCCCGCCCACCGAGACACCCACGGTGCAGCCGCCGGCGTCCGGTGAGCCGCAGCCGGGCCAACCGGCACCGGCCTCCCAGCCCGGCGAACTGCTTCCCGGCGAGCCGACTCCCGGCGAACCCGCTCCGAACACGGAGCCGGCTCCCGAGCCCGCGCCCCAGATCCCCGGTCAGAACTGCAGGGTGGGCGCCTGATGTCGGTGTCCCATGGTGTGGGGGACTTCCCGAGCCCTCCGGGAGGTTTCGCCCCGGCGCCCGTCCAGTCGACCCGGCGCAACACCGAACTGGCCCTGATCGTCGCGGCCATCGGTGTCACGACGGTGTCGCTCATGCTCGTCGAGGTCTCGATGGAGCAGGCGCTGACCCTCGACCTGCTCAAGTACGGGGTGACCTTCGCTGCGCTGTTCCTCGCCGCGCACCTCGCGGTCCGGCGCTTCGCGAAGTACGCCGATCCCCTGCTGTTGCCGATCGTTGCGCTGCTCAACGGTCTCGGACTCGTGCTCATCCACCGGCTCGACCTGTCCGATCAGGAGAACGCCCGTTACATGGGCCTGCCGCCGCCGTCGCCCGATGCGACGCAGCAGGTGCTGTGGACGGCGCTCGGCATCGCGCTGTTCATCGTCGTGCTCGTGTTCCTGCACGACTACCGTCTGCTCGCGCGGTTCAGCTACACGCTCGGTCTCATCGGCCTGATCGCACTCGCGATCCCGGCCCTGCTGCCGAGCAGGTTCTCCGAGGTCAACGGCGCCAAGATCTGGATCCGGCTGCCCGGTTTCAGCATCCAGCCCGGCGAGTTCGCGAAGATCCTGCTGATCATCTTCTTCGCATCGGTCCTGGTGGCGAAGCGCGACCTGTTCACCACCGCAGGCAAGCACTTCCTGGGGATGGACTTCCCCCGCGCCCGCGATCTCGGCCCGATCCTGGCGGCCTGGATCATCTCGATCGGTGTGATGGTCTTCGAGAAGGACCTCGGCACGTCGCTGCTGCTGTTCACCACCGTGCTGGTGATGCTCTACATCGCGACCGAACGTGTCGGCTGGCTGATCATCGGATTCTCGTTGCTCGCCGTCGGCTTCTACGCGGCGTACCAGATGTTCGGTCACGTGCGGGTGCGCGTGGAGACCTGGCTCGATCCGCTCGCCGACTACAACAACACCGGCTACCAGATCTCCCAGTCGCTGTTCGGTCTCGCGACCGGCGGAGTCGCCGGCACCGGCCTGGGCAGCGGACGGCCGGGGCAGGTGCCGTTCGCGAAGACCGACTTCATCGTCTCCGCGATCGGTGAGGAACTCGGCCTGATCGGCCTGGCCGCCATCCTGCTGTTGTTCCTGATCCTCGTCGTCCGCGGCATGCGCACGGCGCTGGCGGTGCGCGACAGCTTCGGCAAGCTGCTCGCCGCCGGCCTGTCGTTCACCCTCGCCGTCCAACTGTTCGTGGTGGTCGGCGGTGTCACGAAGTTGATCCCCCTGACCGGCCTGACCACACCGTTCGTGTCCTACGGTGGTTCGTCGCTGCTCGCAAACTATCTGCTCCTGGCTCTGTTGATGAAGATCTCGCACGCTGCCCGCCAACCCGCGATCCCCCGTAAGAAAGCGCCCACGCCGATCGCCGAGGCCAAGACGGAAATGATGGGGCGCGAATGAACGGTCCGCTCCGCAAGGTCGCGATGGCCGTGATGTTCATGGTCGTCGCGCTGCTCGCAAACGCCACCTACGTGCAGGTCATCAAGGCCGACGATCTCCGTACCGATCCGCGCAACTCGCGTGTGCTGATCGACGAGTACTCCCGTCAGCGCGGACAGATCGTCGCGGCCGGTCAGGCTCTCGCGGTGTCGGTGCCCACCGACAGCCGCTACAAGTACCTGCGCGAATACCCGGCGCCGCCGACCCAGCCGATGAGCCCGCTGGCCTACGCGCCGGTGACCGGCTTCTACTCGATGCAATACGGCAGCACCGGACTCGAACGGTCCGAGGATTCGCTGCTCAACGGTTCCGACAACCTGCTGTTCGGACGTCGACTGTTCGACCTGGTGTCGGGCCGCAACCCGCGCGGCGGAAACGTCGTGTCCACGATCGATCCGGTCGTTCAGCAGGTGGCCTACGACGAGCTGACCTCGAAGGGTTACACGGGCTCGGTGGTCGCGATCGAACCGAGCACCGGCAGGATCCTCGGGATGGTGAGCACGCCGAGTTACGACCCCAACCGGTTGTCGGGACACGACGGCGCCGCGACCTCGCAGGCCTGGGACGAGCTCAACGCCGATCCCGAGAAGCCGATGCTCAACCGCGCGATCTCCCAGACCTACCCTCCGGGCTCGACCTTCAAGGTCGTCGTGACGGCGGCCGCGCTCGAGAACGGCGTCACCCCCGACACGCAGTTCACCGCAGCGCCGCAGATCACCCTGCCCGACACCGCGACGACCCTCGAGAACTACGGCGGGGCCGCGTGCGGCGACGCATCGACGGTGACGCTGCGGGAGGCGTTCGCGCGGTCGTGCAACACGGCCTTCGTCGAGATGGGCATCGACGACGGACGCGAGGCCCTGGTCTCGCAGGCGGAGAAGCTCGGCATCGGCGAGACCCTCGACGTCCCGCTGCCCGTCGCGGCGAGCACCGTCGGCCCCATCCCGGACGGCGCGGCACTCGGCCAGTCGAGCATCGGCCAGCGGGATGTGGCCCTCACTCCGTTGCAGAACGCGTCGATCGCCGCGACCATCGCCAACGGCGGGGTGCGCATGAAGCCGTATCTCGTCGACCGTCGGCAGGGGCCCGACCTGACGGTGCTCGAGGAGACCAAGCCCGAATCGCTGGGCCAGGCGATCTCGCCGGAGGTCTCGGCGACCCTCACCGACCTGATGATCGGTGCCGAGAACAACGCCGGCGGTGGCGGTGCCATCCAGGGTGTGCAGATCGCGTCGAAGACGGGCACCGCGGAACACGGCAACGATCCGCGGAACACCCCGCCGCACACCTGGTACATCGCATTCGCACCTGCACAACAACCCCGCATCGCCGTCGCGGTGATCGTGGAGGACGGCGGCGACCGAGCTCTCGCCGCGACCGGCGGTTCGGTGGCCGCCCCGATCGGACGGGCCGTCATCTCGGCCGGATTACAGGGAGGCTGACATGGCTCTGAGCAGCGGCGCCATGATCGCCGACCGTTACCGTCTCCAGCGACTCATCGCGACCGGCGGAATGGGTCAGGTGTGGGAAGGACTCGACACCCGGCTCGACCGGCGGGTCGCGGTGAAGGTCCTCAAGGCCGAGTTGTCCGGCGACGAGGACTTCCTCGCCCGGTTCCGTTTCGAGGCCCGCACCACCGCCCAGCTCAACCATCCCGGCATCGCCGGGGTGTTCGACTACGGCGAGACCACCGACGCCGAGGGCCAGTCCATCGCCTATCTCGTGATGGAACTCGTACACGGCGAACCGCTCAACGCCGTCCTGTCGCGGCTCGGACGCCTGTCGCTGCCGCACGCGCTCGACATGCTCGAGCAGACCGGACGCGCCCTGCAGGCGGCCCACAACGCCGGCGTGGTGCACCGCGACGTCAAGCCCGGCAACATCCTCATCACCCCGACGGGCCAGGTGAAGATCACCGACTTCGGTATCGCGAAGGCAGTCGACGCCTCCCCGGTCACCCGCACCGGCATGGTGATGGGCACCGCACAGTACATCGCTCCCGAGCAGGCACTGGGTCAGGAGGCGACGTCCGCGAGCGACGTGTACTCGCTGGCCGTCGTCGGCTACGAGGTGCTGTCGGGACGCCGTCCGTTCCTCGGCGACAGCGTCGTGACCGTCGCGATGAAGCATGTCCAGGAGACCCCGGCGCCGCTGCCGACGGATCTTCCGCCCGAGGTGCGCGAACTCATCGAGATCGCGATGTCGAAGGACCCGGCCTACCGCTATTCGAACGGTGGCGAATTCGCCAACGCCGTCGCTGCGGTGCGGTCCGGACGGCCCGTGCCCCCGCCCGGCAACGTGCCGCCGGTGACCAGCGCCAACCGCGTGCTTCCGCCCGGCGTGCCCGGGACGGCCCACACTTCTTCGACCCGTGCCCTGCACCCGACGCAGTACGACCAGACGGCCTATTCGTCGATTCCCCGCTCGGCTCAGCCGCCGACCGCCGGCCGTCCGCCGGTGGCAGGTCCGCCGACAACGGGAGTGCCCGCCGACGATGACGGACGACGGTCCCCGAGTCCCACAGCGCTGGCCTGGGCCGCAGGTGCGGCAGTGGTGCTCGCCCTCGTGACGCTGGGAATCGTGCTGTTGGGTGGCGACGACGAGGAGACCCCGCGCGCTCCGTCTCCGACGACGCAACTCACCACGACCCGCGCGACCACCACGACGACCCGTCCGCCGCTGACCACCACGACGACGTTCGTGCCGCTGCCGCCGCCCGTCGAGACGGAGACCTTCACGCCTCCTCCGACCACGACGACGACGCAGCCGCCGACGACCACGGTGGAGCCGACGACCGAGCCGACCACGACGCAACCGCCCACCACCACGACCGCCCCGACCACGACGACGACCACCACAGCGGAGGACACGGGTGGCGGCGACGGCGGCACGGGCGGCGCGGAGGGTAACGGCGACGACGAGACCGACCCCGAGGCCGCCGGTGGAGGGGACGATAATTCATCCGAAACCAGCAACGGTACGAACAACCAAGGAACGTCATGACCACACCCCGCAAGCTCTCCTCCCGCTACGAGCTGGGTGAGATCCTCGGCTTCGGCGGTATGTCCGAGGTGCACCTCGCGCGGGATCTGCGGCTCGGCCGGGATGTGGCCATCAAGGTGTTGCGCGCCGACCTCGCACGCGACCCCACGTTCTACCTGCGCTTTCGGCGCGAAGCGCAGAATGCCGCTGCGCTGAACCATCCGGCGATCGTCGCCGTCTACGACACCGGTGAGGCCGAGACCGAGGCCGGGCCGCTCCCGTACATCGTCATGGAGTACGTCGAGGGCGACACGCTGCGCGACATCGTGCGCGCCGACGGGCCGATGACCCCCAAGCGGGCGATGGAGATCATCGCCGACGTGTGCGCGGCCCTGGACTTCAGCCACCGCAACATGATCGTGCACCGCGACGTGAAGCCGGCCAACGTCATGATCAACAAGGCCGGCGCGGTGAAGGTCATGGACTTCGGCATCGCCCGGGCCATCTCCGACGCCGCGAGCCCGATGACGCAGACCGCCGCGGTGATCGGCACCGCACAGTACCTCTCCCCGGAGCAGGCGCGCGGTGAACAGGTCGACGCCCGGTCCGACGTGTACTCGGTGGGCTGCGTCCTGTTCGAGATCCTCACCGGCGAGCCCCCCTTCAAAGGCGACTCGCCCGTCGCGGTGGCCTACCAGCACGTGCGGGAGGATCCGCCGCTGCCGTCATCGGTGAATTCGTCGGTGCCGCCCGAGCTCGACTCGGTGATCCTCAAGGCGATGGCGAAGAACCCCGCGAACCGCTACCAGTCGGCCGCGGAGATGCGCAGCGACCTGATCCGCGTGCTGAGCGGGCAGCGTCCGAGTGCGCCGATGGTGATGACCGACGAGGACCGCACGACGCTGATCGACTCCGTCGACAACAACACGGGGCGGCACGGCCGCGTCGCGGCCGCCGGAGCCGCCGGGGCACCCGCCGAGGATTCCGGCGGCGGCTCAGTTCTCAAAAAGGTGCTGCTCGGCATCGCCGCGCTCGCCGTGGTCGGTATCGTCGGCGTCTTCCTGTGGTCGCTCGGACCCGGTTCGACGGCCGCCCAGGTCACGGTGCCCGACGTCCGCAACGTCTCCGCCGAGCTCGCCGAGAGCCAGCTGCAGAACGCCGGCTTCCGGGTCTCGATCCAGCAGAAGAGCGATCCGGTCGTCGCGAACGGCAACGTCATCAACACCCGTCCCGTGCCCGGGAGCCAGGCCGAGGAGGGTTCGACCGTCACCCTCGAGGTCTCGACAGGACCGGAACAGGTGCAGATCCCGCGGCTCGAAGGCATGACGCAGGAACGCGCAGCCCAGGAGCTGTCCGCCGCCGGTCTCCGGCTCGACCCGAACGTCGGACGTGCTCCGTCGAATGCCGACGACGAGGACCTCGTCGTCGACCAGAGCCCCGGTGCGGGAGCCAGCGTCGACCGCGACAGCCCCATCACCATCACTTTGGGATCCGGCCCCGAACTGGTGCGCGTCCCCAACGTCGTGGGCCAGACCGTCGAGGTGGCGAGCGACAACATCGAGGGTGCCGGTTTCGAGGTCGTCGTCGAGAACATCGACTCCAGCGAGACCGAGGGCACCGTCGTGTCGACGAGTCCGGCCGGTGGCGCCTCCACCGAACAGGGGTCGACGGTGACGGTGCGGGTGTCCAACGGCGACCGCATCGAGATGCCCGTCGTCACCAACCGGTCGGTGTCGGATGCACTCGCCGCTCTGCGCGGCGCCGGCTGGACGGGCAACGCCTCTCAGCTCCAGCAGACGCGTGAGGCCACACTCGATGTCGATCTCGTCGGCACCGTGATCACGCAGGCCCAGCCGCCGGGTTCGGAGATCTCGAAAAACCAGCCCCTCACCGTGGGCGTCGGTGTGCTCGGCATCCGCTGAACGAGCTTTCGACGAAAGGCGCCGATCCTCGAAGGACCGGCGCCTTTCTCGTCGGAAATGGGGTGCGTCAGGCGGCTCCGCCGTCGAGCGCGCGTGCCATCTGCGCCTCGAGGCGCGCGACGAGCGTCTCGTCCGGTGCCTCGCCGCAGGCCGCGAGCCAGTTCGCGAGCATGCGGTGACCGCCCTGGGTGAGCACCGATTCGGGGTGGAACTGCACACCGTGGATCGGCAGCTCGGCGTGACGCAGGGCCATGACGATGCCGGTCTCCGTGTGGCCGGTGGGCTCGAGTTCGGCGGGCATCGTCTCGGGCAGCACGGTCAGCGAGTGGTAGCGGGTCGCGGTGAACGGATCGGGCAGGCCCGCGAGCACACCGGCACCGTTGTGACGAACCAGGCTGGTCTTGCCGTGCAGCAGCTCGGGGGCGCGATCGACGGTCGCGCCGAACGCGACACCGATGGACTGGTGGCCGAGGCACACACCGAGCAGCGGAGTGCTGCTGTCGGCACATGCCTTGACCAGATCGATGCTCGCCCCGGCGCGTTCGGGTGTGCCCGGCCCTGGGCTGAGGAGGATGCCGTCGTACTCCTTCGCGACCCGCGCGAGAGCACCCGGTGCGGTGAGCCGCTCGTCATCGTTGCGCCACACGTCGGCCGTCGTTCCGAGCTGCCCCAGATACTGGACCAGGTTGAAGACGAAGCTGTCGTAGTTGTCGACGACGAGAATGCGCATGAGACGAGGGTACTCAGTGGCCGGTAGAGGGCGACCCGCCCGGTGGCCGGTAGAGGGCGACCCGCCCGGTGGCCGGTAGAGGGCGACCCGCCCGGTGGCCGGCAGAGGGCGACCCGCCCGGTGGCCCGATTCGGACAGTGCTCCCGGGCACCGCTCAGCGCGCGGACGAACTACCGGTATAGGCGGGGACCGACAGATCCTCCGACGCCTGCTGCGTGTAGCCGAGTTGATAGCGGGCCGCGTACTGCTTGTAGATGCGGATACCGGGCTCGGCGTCGAGCGCGGCCTGCAGCCGTGCCGGGTCGCCGAGCGCGGTGACGACATAGGGCGGTGAGTAGGTGCGTCCGTGCAGCAGCAGCGTGTTGCCGATGCAGCGTGGCGCCGACGTCGCGACGATCCGCTGATCCTGCATGGCCACGGCCTCGGCACCGCCGGCCCACATCGCGTTGAGCACGCTCTGCACGTCCTGCTGGTGCACGACGAGATCGTCGGGTGAGGCACCGGACGGATAGCGTCCGTTGGCGTCGCGGGGTGCGTCGGTGAGAGTGACGGTCACGCCCGGACCGCGGCGGGCCACGAGTCCGGCCGGGTCCTCGATCGCGGACAGGTCGTCGAGCACCGCGGCGACGTCCTCGTCGTTCACCGCGGCACGGTCCTGGAGTTCGTCGATGCGGGTAGTGAGATCGTCTCGGGTGGCGGCCAGTTCGTCGGCCTTCTCCTGCGCGGCCCGGACCAGATCGGACAGTCGCGGGGAGTCGCCGGCGCGCAGTTCGTCGCCTTCGGACACTCCGCGGGTGGTACCCACGAGCAGACCGGCCACGAGGCAGACGACGAGGGTCGCGACACCCCACACGGGCGCGCGCAGTCGTCGTTCCGACACGTCGTACCTCCGATCCTGGCCTTACGTTAGCGTGATCTCAACAGGTAGTTGACCGACCACTCCATCCGTGTACGACGGGTGGAGACGTGAGAACGAGGACACCATGCCCAAGTCGAAGGTTCGCAAGAAGGACGTCTCCGCGACCCGGACGGTGAGCCGCACACCGGTGAAGGTCAAGGGCACGCCGTCGAGCACGTTGTACGTGACGGTGATGCTCGCCCTGATGGTCATCGGGTTGCTGTGGCTGATCGTCTACTACCTCGCGGCCGAGCAGATCACGTGGATGAACGATCTCGGTGCCTGGAACTTCCTGATCGGTTTCGGGTTCATGGTGGTCGGTCTGATCATGACGATGAACTGGCGCTGACCTCCACCCCGCTCGGGTTACACCGATGTTATTCATCCCCACCTGGGGATAACACTGTGCACAACCCGGTGAGAGGTCCCCGGGGAACGGATCGGAAGAGGACGCAGATGCCCGACGAGACACCGCTGCGGTGGGCGACGCCGCCCGCCGCGATAGCGGCGTTGTCGGCCGCCGGTATCGCCTTGGCCGTGACCGCCGCGGTTGCGGTTCCCGACGCGGCCGGTCGCGTACTGGTGGGTTTCGCGGCGGTGCTCGTCCTCGTGATGGTCGCGCTCGCGCTGCGGCAGCGTCCGCGTCTCGAAGTGCTCCCCGGAGGAACGGGGATCGCGACGATGCGGTTGACGGGTCGTCGCGAGTTCCTGCGCGCGGCCCTGCACCGCGTGCGGATCGTCGAGTACCCGCGCTTCGGGCGGCGCGTGCCGATGCTCGAGATCGACACGATCGACCCCGCGACCGGCACGGAGAACCTGATGATCTTCGGCCGGTGGGATCTGGGCACCGACCCGCGGAACGTGCACGCCGCGCTGGCGATGCGCGATCTCGCGCCCGATCAGACACCCAGTTGATCGCGTAGCCGCACGACGGCGAGCACGATCGCGACCAGCGTCACCGCGACGACCGCGACCAGCGCGATCCATCCGGTGCGCACGATGCGGTCCCGGTCGGTGCCGGCACCGAGATACTGCGGGGCGTAGAGCAGGGCCGCTGTCGCGGCGGCACCGGCGACGAGACCGCCCAGGTGACCCCACAGGGAGATGCCCGGGACGGTGATGCTGATGATCACGTTGAGGCCGACGATGGTCAGCACGGGTGCCGGGCTGCGACGCAGGCGCAGCAGGATGACGGCCTGCGCGCCGAGCAGACCGAAGACCGCTCCCGACGCTCCGGCGGTGACCGCTCCGGTCTCCATGAACATCACTGCGGCGGACCCGCCGAGGATCGACACGAGGTAGACCGAGAGGTACCGGGCGCGTCCGAGCACGAGTTCGGTGTCGCGTCCGATCACCCACAGGGCGAACATGTTGACGGCCAGGTGGAGCAGGCCGAAGTGCAGGAATCCGCTGCCGAGGATCCGGATGTACTCGCCGTGCGCGGCGATGATGGGCGGCCACAACGCCCAGTCGAGGAACAGCGCCGAGCCCTGCTCGTTGGTCATCACGCTGCCCGACTGCGCGGCGGTGATGCCGAAGACGAGCACATTCAGCGCGATGAACACGTACGTCACGATCGGCGAGGGCCGATCGGAACGGACGGGTGCGCCGGCGATGGTTCGGGCCTGCGGTGTCGACCGTTCGGCCGCGGCGACGCAGTCGACGCAGTGCTGACCGACCGAGGCGGGACGCAGGCACTCGGGGCACGCGGGCCGGCCGCATCGGGAGCAGGCGAGAAGGGTCGGGCGGTCGGGATGGCGAACGCACCGCGGCTGGGGTTGCGGGCCACCACCCTCGGCCGCGGAGCCCCAGCCGGGGTTCGTCATGGGAACTCTCTCAGGAGATGGTGATGCTGTTGATCACGACGTCGTCGACCGGGCGATCGGCGCGGTCGGTGGCGGTGGTCGCGATCGCGTCGACGACCTTCTTCGACTCGGCGTCGACGACCTCACCGAAGATGGTGTGGCGACGGTTGAGGTGCGGGGTCGGGCCGACGGTGATGAAGAACTGCGAGCCGTTGGTGCCCGGGCCGGCGTTCGCCATCGCGAGCAGGTAGCCGCGGTCGAACTGCAGCTCGGGGTGGAACTCGTCGGCGAACTGGTAGCCCGGGCCGCCGCGGCCGGTGCCGGTGGGGTCGCCACCCTGGATCATGAAGCCGTCGATGACGCGGTGGAAGACCGCGCCGTCGTAGAACGGACCGCTGGTCTCGCCCTTGGCGTTCTGGGTCTTGTACTCCTTGGTGCCCTGAGCCAGGCCGACGAAGTTCTCGACGGTCTTCGGCGCGTGGTTGCCGAAAAGCGCAATCGCGATGTCGCCGCGGTTCGTGTGGAGCGTGGCCGTTGCTGTCTGATGCGGTGAAGTCACCCCACCATGGTGCCATTGCCCGCTTCCCGGGCAGGACAGGCGGCGCGGGACACGCTCTCCGGTCACGACCACAGGTCCGGGCGGTATGGAAGAGTGGACGCATGAGCAAGCTGATTCATGCCGAGACCGACGACGTGTGGCTTCCGGCATTCGTGCGACGCCACGACGAATCCGGCAATCTCGCGGGTGCTCTCCGCGTGGCCGGCGAGGGCGCGGTAGCTCTCGCGCAGGGCTCGAGTGCGGCCGGACTGTTCGCAGCACGCAAGGGTCTGGACGTCGCGGGCGAACTGCTCTCGGTGGCCCGGCGGGCCGCGGCCGAGCGGTGTGCCGCGAAGTCGTCCTCTCGTCCGGAGCGCACGGGCAGGCGGTTCGGTCTCGTCGTCGCCGGCGCGGTTGCCGTCGTGGCCGCAGGCGGGGTCGTGTTCTACCGGCGACGACGGCCGGATCACCCTCCGATCGCTCCGGAACCGCCGCGCGTGCGGCCCGCGGAGTCCGCGGCGACGACGACCGACGAGGCCGCCTCGACGCCGGTCTCCCCCGAGTCCACCGACACCTCGGAGGCCTGATCGCCGTCCGCGGTGCCGAATTCTCGTTCCGCCGATCGGATCTCGCGGTCGACGATGAGGCACGCCGCGAAGTAGAGCGCGCCGAGGAAAGTGAGCAGGACGGGGACGAAGGCCAGGAATTCCATGGCCACCTCCGTTCCGATCCGCGATGGGGATCGGCGAGTGACGGGCGGGGCACGTCGTCGGTGACTATTCGAGCGTAGGCGCGTCCGGGAGTACCCGCACGTCCCCGACGACTTCCGCGGTAGTGATCTAGTTCACATCCAACTGCTTCATGATCGACTCGGCCGAACCTGTGATAAGAGGCATATCCGGGTGCATACTCACCAGTAGGCACGCGACCCGGAGGCAGTCATGGCAGAGAGCGCCGATGCCCGAACCCCACAGGTCACCGAGCGGCAGGCTCGTGAAGTAGCGGAGCAGGCGCGCGAATCCGAGTGGAACAAGCCGTCCTTCGCGAAGGAACTGTTCCTCGGACGGCTCACCCTCGACCTCGTCCACCCCTTCCCGCGACCGACACCCGACGAGGACTCCCGTACCGAGGAGTTCCTCGCACGCCTGCGCGCCGCGTGCAGTTCGATGGACGGCGGCCGCATCGAACGCGACGCGCGGATACCCGACGAATACGTCCGCGAGCTGGCCGAACTCGGCTGCTTCGGCATGAAGATCCCGCAGGAGTACGGCGGCCTCGGGCTGTCGCAGGTCGCCTACAACCGGGCCCTGACGGTCGTCGCCTGCGTGCATCCCAGCATCGGCGCGCTGCTGTCGGCCCATCAGTCGATCGGTGTGCCGGAACCGCTCAAGCTCGCCGGCACCCCTGAGCAGAAGCAGCGCTTCCTGCCGCGATGCGCGCGCGGCGCCATCTCGGCTTTCCTGCTCACCGAACCCGACGTCGGGTCCGACCCCGCCCGACTCGCGTCCACCGCCATCCCGGTCGAGGACGGCAGCGCCTACGAACTCGAGGGCGTCAAGCTGTGGACGACCAACGGGGTGGTCGCCGAACTGCTCGTCGTCATGGCCCGCGTACCGAAGAGCGAAGGCCATCGCGGCGGGATCTCCGCCTTCGTCGTGGAAGCGGATTCACCCGGCATCACCGTCGAACGCCGCAACTCCTTCATGGGCCTGCGCGGCATCGAGAACGGCGTGACCCGGCTGCACAAGGTGCGGGTTCCGAAGGAGAACCTCATCGGACGTGAGGGCGATGGGCTGAAGATCGCGTTGACGACGCTCAACGCCGGTCGCCTCGCCATCCCCGCGATGTGCTCGGGTGCCGGCAAGTGGGCGCTGAAGATCGCCCGCGAATGGTCGTCGGAGCGGGTGCAGTGGGGCAAGCCGGTCGGTGAGCACGAGGCCGTCGCCGCGAAGATCTCGTTCATCGCCGCGACCACCTACGCACTCGAGTCCGTCGTCGAACTGTCGGGCCAGATGAACGACGAACAGCGCAACGACATCCGCATCGAGGCGGCACTGGCGAAGTTGTGGGCGAGCGAGATGGGATGCCTCATCGCCGACGAACTCGTGCAGATCCGCGGCGGACGCGGCTACGAGACCGCCGAGTCGCTGGCGGCGCGCGGCGAACGGGCCGTTCCCGCAGAGCAACTCGTCCGCGACCTGCGGATCAACCGCATCTTCGAGGGGTCGAGCGAGATCATGCGTCTCCTCGTCGCCCGCGAGGCGGTCGACGCCCACCTGCGCGCAGCCGGCGAACTCGCCGACCCCGATTCGACGGGCAAGGAGAAGGCGCAGGCCGCGGTACGGGCGAGTGGGTTCTACGCCCGATGGCTCCCGAAACTCGTCACCGGCAAGGGACAGCTACCGCGGACCTACAACGAATTCGGTTTTCTGGCAACACATCTGAGGTACATCGAACGCAGCTCGCGCAAGCTCGCCCGCTCGACATTCTACGGGATGGCCCGCTGGCAGGCCGGACTCGAGAAGCGGGAGAACTTCCTCGGACGGATCGTCGACATCGGAGCCGAGCTGTTCGCCGCGACCGCCGTGTGCGTGCGCGCCGAACGGCAACGCGTCGACGGGCACCCGGGAGCCGACGCGGCCTTCGAACTGGCCGACGCGTTCTGCAAGCAGTCGCGGCTGCGCGTGGAGAAGTTGTTCGACGCCCTGTGGACGAACACCGACGCCGAGGATCGTCGCACCGCGGCCGGCGTTCTCGAGGGCAGATACGAGTGGCTCGAGCGCGGTGTGCTCGATCCGAGCGAGGGCACCGGTCCGTGGATCTCCCGCTGGGAACCGGGCCCGTCGACCGAGACGAACGTCGCGCGCCGGATCATCGACACCCGTCACTCGGTGTAGACCCTGCACACGAATCCGGCCCGCACCCCCGGAAGGGAGTGCGGGCCGGATCGATTGCGGATTCGAAGGAGCGTCAGAAGGCTCCACAGTTCGACGGTGCGGGCTCACCGCGCAGTCGCGCTTCGATGTACGCGACGGAGTCGGGCAGTCCGCCGATCATGGGCACCGCATGGTTGATGATGAAGCCGGGCAGGATCGGCGGCGTCGTGTTGGGCAGGAACTGCACCGTCGCGCCCTGATCGCACCAGTCCAGCGCCAGCTGACGGCCCTGACCGTAGGGGACCGTGTCGTCCTGCGTGCCGTGCTGGAGGAGGACGGGCACGGCAGGCGTGCGGTTGCCGATGCGCTGCTCCGCGAGGATCTTCTGGACCTGGGGCAGGCGGTCGAGCACGACATCGAGGGGCTCACCCGTGCGGGTGTAGTCGCCGGTGCGCTGGAATGCGAAATTCGCCACCGTCTCCGGGACGCACTGGTTCGCCACGGCCGCGAGCATCTTGCGGCCGCGATCACTGATCTCGGCGTCGATCTCGTCGCGGATCTCCGGGTAGGCGTCGGCCAGACCGTTGATCGTGTACCCGATGGCACCGGTGAGCAGCGTGCCGTCGATCTGCTTCAACGTGGCCACGAGGTCGGCGGGCGGAGCACCCACGTAGGCGCCGACGAGGTTCAGTTCGGGGGCGTACTCGGGAGCGAGCTCGGCCGCAGCGCCCGACGCGCCGCCGCCCTGCGAGTAACCGAAGAGGCCGACCGGGCTGTTCTCGGTCACCGACGCGTTCTCGAGCTTCAGCGCCGCGCGCACCGAGTCGAGCACCGCGTGGGCTTCGGCGGCGCGGTTCACGTAGGTGTGGTGCCCCGGCGTACCGAGACCGTCGTAGTCGGTGACGACCACGGCGATGCCGCGCAGCAGCAGCGCGTTGATCGACAGCACCTCGTACTCGGTGAAGAAGTCGAGGGGCGGATTATAGTTGACGAGCGCGCCGAGATTGCGGGACGGCGCGCACTGGTCACCCTGACCGTGGGTACCGACGGCCAGCGCGACGAGCGGCCGGTCGCCGGGACCGTTCCACGGCGTCGACGGCTCGATGTAGGTGCCGCTCACCGCGTTGGGTGCGCCCTTGGCGTCGTTGCTGCGGTACAGCAGCTTGGTGCCCTGACCCGGGAAGATGCCGTCGGCGACCGGTGCGCGCAATGCCAGATCGGACGGTGCCGTGCGCAGGACGTCGCCGGGAGCACCCGTCGGCAGCGGGTCGGGCGGGAGATAGAAGTCCGTCTCGGCTCCCGCTGTCGCCGCGGTTCCGAGAATTCCGCCAGCAAGGACGGTCGTCGTCACCGCCGCGGCCATCCACTTCCGAGCGCGCCCCACCATGTTGTTCCTCCACCTGGATCCACCGGAACCGTGTGTCCCTCGTCACGGCGGTACGGACTGTAACACGTACTTACCGGAAAGTAAGGTCGGCACTTCCCTCCCTGTCTGCCACAATCGTTCTTCGCGCCCGAAGCGGTGCATTTGTCCGGCGCACCCGGAGCGAGTCGGGTCCTCGGCAGCACGACGGACGAGCAGCCTCTCGAGGAAGGGAAGACATGGCAATCGGTGTCGGCCTCCGGATCGGGCGAGTCGTGTCCACGGCGGTCATCGCATCCAACGAACCCGGCACTCCCGACCCTGTCGTCCTCGCCCGCGACTCCGTCCTGCACGTCGACCACGACGGCAACACGTCGCTCGGCAGCGTGGCGCACGGGGACGAAGCACGCACGATCGCGGGCTTCCTCACGCGGGTCGGCGACGCCTCGGGCATCACCGCGAGCGACGGTCGCATGTACCGCGCCGAGGACGCGATGGCCACCGCCATCCACTGCCTGTTGCGGGAGTGTCACCCGTTGCCGACCTTCGGCGGCATGGACCGGGACAGCGACCCCGGCTACGCCGCCACCTACCCGTCGCACTGGGATCCGGACACCATCGCGACCTTGCGTGCCGCCCTGGACTACGCGAATCTGCGGCACGTGGATCTCGTGTCCGACGCGCAGGCGGCCGCCGCCTGGTACGCCTCCGAGATCTCCGAGACCCCTGGCCAACTCGTGGGGGTCTTCCATCTCGACGACGGCGGCTCGACCGTCACCCTCGTACGCTCGGGCGTGCCCGCCGGCAAGGCCTACCGCACCCCCGCCCAGGGCGCACCGTCCCCGGCGGCCCAACTCGCCACGGCCCTCGGATCGTTCGGCTGGATACCGGACAATCTCGAGGCCGTCGTCGTCATGGGCGACGGTCTCGTCGCACGAGATCGCACCCACATCCAGGAGATCGCGAACAGCCTCGCCACGAAGCTCACGGTGCGCAGCCTCGTCGGGCCGGGCCCGGAACAGACGGCGGCGCTCGGCGCCGCGATCCTCGCGGCCGGATTCACGCCGGCACGCGAGACCAACAAGACCCGGATCGGACTTCCACCTTCCTACGACGAAACCGACGTACTCACCGGCGGTTTCGCTCGGCTGCGCGAACTCGAGGAGAGACGTCTCGGGGCCGAGAGCACCGCCGAGAACCGCGGAGCCGCGAGGAAGGAGGCCACACCCGTTCCGGTGCTCACCACGGGCACCGCAGACGAGAACACCGGCAACACGAGAACGGTCGTCATCGGGGTGGTCGCCGTTCTCGTGCTGATCGCGATCCTCGCCGGCATGCTGCTCTGATCGATCTCCTGTCTCCGATCGACCCTGCTCAGTCCGCCGGGGTGCGGTCGGGAGCCGGAACCGCAGCGAGCGCGGCGGCGTCCTCGTCCCCGAAACGGTCCTCGAGCACGGCGGGAGCGAAATCGAGATCGATCTCCTCCAGCGGGCGTCCGCGCGCGGATTCTATTGCGCCGAGCCGTCTCTGTGCCCGGTCGGCCGCATAGGAGATGAACTCGTCGTTGTCGAGACCGTAGGGCTGTTCGTCGAACTGCTCGTTCTGCCACTGAATCATTCCGGTCGCGAGGGGAAGCAACTCCTCCATCCGCTGCAACACGACGTTCCAGTTCGAGTCGTCCGCTGCCACATGCCGTCGGCAGGTGAACGTGCCCCAGGCCATGTGCCGGCGCTCGTCGGAGCCGATCCGCCGGATGATCTCCTGCATGCCCGGCAGGATCCCGTACTTGGTGCACACCTTCTGCCACGCGTAGTAGCCCGTCAGCGCGAGACTGCCCTCGATGACGTGGTTGTAGGTGACACTCGCGCGGACCTGATTGGCCGGGGACGGATCTCGATCGAGCACGCGCAGGCTGTGCGGCAGTTCCTCGTAGAACAGCCGCCGGTAGTAGGGATTCTCGGCAACGAACGGGTGCAGGTCGGATGTCAGTCCCACGGTGTCCATCCAGCGACGGAACACCTGCACGTGCTTGGCCTCCTCGTAGCAGAACTGGGTCAGGTACATCTCGTCACCCAACCGGCCCTCCGCTTCCATGGCGCGGAGGAACGGAAGGATGTCCTGCGTGACGGCCTCCTCGCCGGCGACGAACAACGCGACCAGATAGGTCGAACTGCGGCGTTGTTCCGAGTTGAGCGACGCCCAGTCCTCGGCGTCGTGGGAGAAGTCGATGTCCATCGGATCCCAGTGCGCTGCGTTGCCCTTCGCGAAGAGCCGGAGCGGGAAGGCGTCCCAGTTCAAGCCGCCTTCCCGCAGCGACGCGAAACCCTGACGTATCTGTGTAATCTCGGTCACACCCTCGAGGCTAGACCTCGATTCCACATACGTCGCGGCCTTGTCTCAGTCACCCAGCAAGGTGTCGCCGGGATACCCCTTCGGACCGAATCCCGGAGGGACGAGAAAGACCGCCGACCCGATCGGCGTGATCCACGGATTCAGCGCGTCGTGCTCGGCGAGGCGCTGCTGCACCGGGACGAACTGACGGTCCACGTCCACCTGGTAGGTGGCGAACAGCAATCCGACGCCGTCCTGGTCGTCGTAGTTGTAACCCCGTCGCAGGAACTGCTCGTCGCCGGTGCGGGGACGTGCCCGCGCGACGTGCGATTCCGGCGGGATCACCGGGATACCGAACCGGTCGGTGGCCTCGAAGTCGGCATCGTCGTGTTCCTCCGAACCCGTCAGCGGAGCACCGTTCGACAGTCGCCGGCCGACGGCGAGTTCCCGAGCGGGACGGTCCAGCTCGTCCCAGGTGTCGAGTTCCATGCGGATCCGGCGTAACACGAGCGAGGTGCCACCGGCCATCCACGGCGGGTCACCCGGATTCCACACCTGCCGGTCGAAGTCCGGGCTGCGCGGCGCGGGATTGACGGTGCCGTCTACCTGCCCCATGAGGTTGCGCATGGTCGTCCCGTCGGGTCGCGTGCCGGCCGCACGCCGGAACCCTCGCTGGATCCAGCGGACCGTCGCCACCGATCGCACACTCCTGGTGAGTGTGCGGACCGCGTGCGAGACGGTCACCGGGTCGTCGGCGCAGACCTGCAACAGCAGGTCGCCGCCGGACCATCGTTCCTCGAGCCGGTCGATCGAGAAGGCCGGCAGCGGCTTCAGCCACGCGGGTCGTCGGTCGGTCAGGCCCGCGGCGTCGAAGACCGCGGGACCGTAGCCGACCGTGACCGTCAGCCGGGCCGGGTCGACGGCGAGTTCGGGTTCGGTGTCGCCCAGCGCCGGCGTCCCGGTGGTGAGTCGCCGCGAATCCTCGGCCCACACCCGCATGATCCCGACGAGCCCGTCACGATCGACACCCTCGGCGAGGTCCAATGCCACGAACGACGCGAAGGACTGCGCGGGGGTGTCGATACCGGCCTGATGGGTGCCGTGGATCTCCACGGTCCGCGCGCCGATCGGTTCGGAGATGCGGGACGCGACCGCCGTCCCACCTCCGACCGCGCCGAGTCCTGCTGCACCCAGCGCGGCGACACCGCCCCCGAGCAGGGTGCGTCGAGTGAACCTAGCCATCGTGGGCTGCCCCGTCGTGGGACGGCACGTACTCCTCCTGTGCCCCGGCGAAGTCGCGGACCTGGGCCGTGAACTCCTCGGTCGATCCGTCCGCGAACTCGAGTGTGAAGGTCACCGTGCTCCCGGGTCGCAGAGGCTCCACGAGGTCCATGAGCATGAGGTGGTCGCCGCCGGGCGCGAGGCTGTGCACGGTGTCCGCGGGGATGACGAGCCCGTCCCCCATCTCCTGCATCACCATCGAGGCGCCGCCGGACGACACCATCTCGTGCAGTTCCGTGGTGGCGGATGCAGGACTGGACGCGCCGACGATGTGCACGTCACTGCTGCCGGTGTTCTCGATCTCGGCGAAGGCACCGGTCATCCCGGTGTCGGATGCCTTGACCCAGGCTTCGGACACGACGACGGCCTCGGCCGAGTCGGTGGTGCCGGTGTCGGAACCGCAGGCGGCGGCGAGCAGGGCCGTTGCGGCGATCGCAGTGCCGAACATGGTCTTCTTCATGATTCTCCGTAAGTGTCGGTGCCTCTGCGGGCACACGGAACGAGCGGTCGCCGGCGGCGGCGACCGAGAAGGTTGACCTAGCGGAGAACAACGGGAGGTGCGCGGCTGCCGGTTCCGCCGACGAGTAGTACGCCGGGACCGATATCGGGGCGGTGGATCGTCGGGACAGGTTCGGCGACGGCCACGGGCAGCGTGCGGTACGTCTCGGGAACGATCCGGCGCAGCGCTGCGAGTGCTGCTTCGCAGCCCTTCTCGGCACCCCGTACCAATACTGCGGCGAGGAGGACGGCAACCGCGTGGGCGGACATCATTCCGGATCCCGGTGTGTGCAGGTGACCGTCGTGGAGTCCCAGCACGAGGTGGCCGGCGACCTGCCCGAGGACGAGGACGAGCGGCACCGGAAGCCTGGTTTCGCCGGTGAGGACTCCGACAGCGAAGGCAAGCCCGAGGAGGAACACCAGGGCGTCCTGGTGGGGAATCGCTCCGCCGGCGAAGGCGTGCGCGGCGATGCTCAGTGCGGCCGAGATTCCGCTCACGAAGACCGCGCGCATGCGCATCACGGTGTTCACCTCGGCCATGAAGTCAGAATACTTCCCTCACCTGCGATTACTACCCCATGTAGTAACTATCACCGAATATAACGACAGAGCGTCGGTAAGATATCGACGTGCCGTCGAGAAGATTGGGCACATACCCGGTCCAGCCCACGAAGGACTCCACATGTTTCTTGCCATGCGCGAACTATGGTTCGCGCGCACCCGCTTCCTGTTGATGGGCGCCGTCGTCGCGCTCATCTCGATCCTCATGGTGATCCTGTCCGGTCTGTCGTCCGGTCTCGTCGTCGACGGCGTCTCCGCACTGCAGCGCACACCGGTGCAGGCATTCGCCTTCGCCGAAGGAACCAAGGCCGACTCCGCATTCTCCCGATCCGTGGTCACGGAAGACCAGGCCGACACCTGGCGTGCCCGCCCGGACGTCGCTCGCGCCGAACTGTTCGGCAACACCATCGTCAACGCGAAAACCGAGAGCGGGGTCCCCGTGGACCTCACACTCTTCGGCATCCGGCCGGGCTCGTTCCTCGAACCCTCGGTCTCCGAGGGGGCACCGCTCGGTGGTGACACCGATGTCGTCCTCAGCGACAGCGCCCGCGCCACCGGCGTCGAACTCGGCGACACGATCGTCGTCGATCGTCTCGGTACCCGGTTGGACGTCGTCGGGTTCACCTCCGACAAGCGCACCTTCGGTCACGTCGACGTCGCCTACCTTCCCCTGAGCACCTGGCAGGAGATCCACGCCGGTGTCCGGCTCGGTGAACAGGTCCCTCCGAGCGCGTACACCGAAGCCAGTGTGGTCGCGATCGAGGGTGTGGACGGAGCACTGCCCGATCTCACCGCGGGTGACGCAGCAGCCGGTACGACAGCGAAGACCCTGGAGGAATCGTTCGATTCCTCCCCCGGCTACAGCGCCGAGATGATGACGATGTCGATGATCACCGCCTTCCTCTACGCGATCTCAGCCCTCGTCGTAGGAGCGTTCTTCACGATCTGGACCGTGCAGCGCAGCCGTGAGATCGCCGTCCTCCGCGCCATGGGCGCCTCCACCGGATTCCTCCTGCGCGACGCCCTCCTGCAGGCCGTGATCGTGCTCGTCGGCTCGGTCGCCTTCGGTGTGCTCGTCGGTCTCGGACTCGGGTCGGGCCTCGAGGGCAGCGGCATGCCTTTCGTCCTCGAATCCGGCCCCGTCGCTCGAGGTGCCGTTCTGCTCGTCGTCCTCGGCCTGCTCGGCGCCGCCCTCGCCGTGGTCCGCATCGTCCGTGTCGATCCGCTCGCTGCCCTGGGAGAGAACAGATGACCGTCACCACCTCCACCGGCCTCGCACTGTCCGACGTCTGCCTGTCCTTCGGCGACGGCGACAGCACGGTCCACGCCCTCGATCACGTCGACCTGGGCGTCGAGCCGGGTGAACTGGTCGCCGTCGTCGGGCCGTCCGGTGCCGGCAAATCGAGTCTGCTGGCGGTCGCCGGTGGCCTCGGCCGACCCACTTCCGGCACCGTGAGTGTCGACGGTATCGAGGTGACCGCACTCGACCCGCGGGCGACCGCGAAGCTGCGCCGAGAGCGGGTCGGGTTCGTATTCCAGTCCGGCAATCTCCTCCCCGCCCTGACCGCACGCGATCAACTGCTCCTCGTCGAGAAGATCGCCGGACGCCCCGGACGGAACCCTGACGAGCTGCTCGCCTCGGTGGGTATGGAGCACCGCGCCCAGCGGCGACCCGGGCAGCTCTCGGGCGGTGAGCGTCAACGTGTCGGCATCGCGCGGGCCCTGATGGCCGAACCGTCGTTGTTGCTCGTCGACGAACCCACCGCCGCCCTCGATCGGAAACGCAGCCACGAGGTCGTCGAACTGCTGGCACGGGAAACCCACACCAGTGGAGTGGCTACGATCATGGTCACCCACGACCACGAAATCCTGCGGCACTGCGACCGCGTGCTCGAAATGGTCGACGGAAGACTTCGACCACACGACTGAACGGTCGACAGCCGAACGAGGAGGGCCGGCGGTGCCGAAGATTTCCGCAGCGACGGTCGCGGAGCACCGCGCAGCGCAGCGCCGCGCCCTCCTCGACGCGGCGCTCGAACTCCTCGCCGAGAAACCGGAACAGGCACCCTCGCTCGGCGACGTGGCGCGTCGTGCGGGTCTGGCCCGGTCGAGCGTCTACAACTACTTCGATTCGCGCGACGACCTGCTGCACGCGGTCGTCGTCGACATGTTCCCGCGCTGGAACACGCGCGTGGTCGAGGCGATGGAGAAGGTGTCCGATCCGACGGAGCGGGTGCTGACGTACATCGACGTCAATCTGCAGCTGGTCGCCGAGGGAGAGCACGCGATCGTCGGTGCTCTCGCCGCTTTCACCCCTCAGGCGTTCAGTGACGAGAGCATGCACGCCATGCATCAGGACCTCGTCCTCCCCCTCGTCGAGTCGCTGCGGGTCCTCGGAGTCGCGGATCCCGAACTCGATGCCGAGCTCGTCACCGCGCTCGTGCACAAGGGAACGGAATTGATCGAATCCGGCCGCAAGCTCGACGAGGTGCGCTCCTCGATCCGCAGGGTTCTCACCACCGCGCTCTCCTGATGTTTCACGTGAAACGGACCGTCGATCCGGGACCGTTCACGATCACCTCGGGGTGACAAGCTCCCGGAGCGGGTCACCACCGTCGACGAACAGGCGCGCATCCGGCCGTGTCGCCGCCGCGATCCGCTCCAGAGCGACCCTGCCGGCTTCGGGTGCCGACCGTCGAGTGCACCGACCCTGATCCAGCACACGTAGGTGCGGCTCCAGCGGCAGCGCGGCGACGATCTCGGCGAGTCGCGGAGAGAGGCGGGGCGTCACCCTTCGAATGTGGAATGTGGGCAGACGGGCCGAGGCAGCAACAGAGAAAGGGCGCTTCCGAAAGATCGGAAGCGCCCTTTACCTGCATTCATGTGATTGTGGAGCCTAGGAGATTCGAACTCCTGACATCTGCCTTGCAAAGGCAGCGCTCTACCAACTGAGCTAAGGCCCCGTCCGCCGCGTCAGCGACTGGGAACCGCGTGCCATTCGTCTTCGCTCCGAAGCATGCGAGCGATTCCGAGAACGATCAGAATCCCGGTTCCCACGAGTGCGAGAACCCTCATTCCGATCATCCTTTCGGCACGGGAGTGGGCCTAGGAGGACTTGAACCTCCGACCTCTTCGTTATCAGCGAAGCGCTCTAACCGCCTGAGCTATAGGCCCTCGAACCGAGATGGAACACTACCCCACCGGGGTCGCCGGAAACAAATCGCCTCGGCGGGGCAGCGTTCCGGCAGGTCAATCCGGGTCGGCGAGGGTGGCCTGAACGCCGCCTACGAGATCGGTGCAGAGGTTGTAGATGAACGCACCGAGGGTCGCGAGAGCCGTCAGCAACACCGTGTTGGCGATGCCGATGATCGTCGCGTAGCCGAACACCTGGCCGGCCGAGACGAGCGCACCGCTACCGGCGTCGGAGACGATGTCGGTGAACGCACTGTTGAGGCGTTCCCATACCCCCATGCCGGCCAGCACGCCGTAGAGTAGGCCGACCGCGATCATCCACACGAAGAACAACGACACCGAGATCACCGACGAGATCTTCAGCATCGACCAGGGGTCGATACGGCGGATCTGCACGGTGGCCCGCAGCGGTCCGGCGGCGGGGATCGCCGTGGGCACCGCGGTGGTGGCGGGGGCGCTCACCTGCGGGGTCTCCCCCGTGCTCGACGAACCGGTCGACGGATGCTTCACTGCGGACAGATCCGGCAGGTCCTTGGCGAGATCCTTGCGTTCGATGTGCCGTGTCGGGCCGTCGATTACCGCGGACTTCGCCTTCGCTGCAGCGGCCCGGTCGCGCGTCCCGCGCGCGGCGTCTCCGCCCCCGGCCGGGCTAGCTCCTCCGGCGGCATTGGGAGCCGCTGTGCCGGTCACGACGGGACGCGTCGACGGCTCCGGGCCTCCGGCCGCAGAGCCCTTGGCCGAGGCCCCAGCGGGGCGCTGAGGCGCTCCACCCTGCTTGGACAGACCCTGACCCACACCCGGAACGTTCGTCTGCGGAGCGTTCTGCGGGGAGCCCGACTGCGCCGACGCCGCTCCCCGCTGCCAGGGAGGGGTCGGGCCGCCGGAGCGGGGCATCTGGGCGGTGCGTTGCTGACCTGTGGCCGGCTGATCGGCCGCAGCCGATCCATTCTTACCGTCCGCTGAGGCACCACCGGACTTCTGGGAGCCGCCCTGAGCAGGCGTGTCCTGCGCCGCCTTCGCCGTCGGCTCGGCGGCCTTCCGGCCTGCTGCCGGCTGCTGGTCGGCCGGACCCTGCACGGGTGCCGGGTCCGCTGCTCCCGCTGCGGGAGCGGACGAACCCTCCGCCGGTGCCCCAGGAGCCTGCGAAGGCTGGGCCGGTGACGACTGCAACGGCCGGTTCTCCGGCGCCGGTTTCTGCTCCGAGGCCGGGCCCTGCTGCGTGCCCTTGTTCTCGGGCTTCACCTCGTTCTCTGTACGGTCCTCCGGCTTCCGACCGGTTTGCCCGCGATCGGCCCCGTTCGGTCCCTGGGGAGTGCTCACTTACGACTCCTTAGCTCCGGCTGCGTCGGCTTCGTCCGGCTCGTCGGCGTTGCGCGCGATCGCGAGCAATGTATCGCCCTCGGCCAGGTTCATGAGCCGCACGCCCTTGGTCTGACGGCCTGCCTTGCGCACCTGCTTCGCCGCAGTGCGGATGACACCGCCGCTCGAGGTGATGGCGTACAACTCGTCGTCGTCCTCGACGATGCGCGCCCCGACCAGGTTGCCACGCTTGCGGTCGTACTGGATGGTCAGAACACCCTTACCGCCGCGACCTTGGACCGGGTAGTCCTCCATCGGGGTGCGCTTGGCGTAACCACCCGAGGTAGCGACCAGCAGGTACGTGCCCTCCTTGACGACGTTGAGCGAGAGCAGCTTGTCCTCGCCGTTGAACCGCATGCCCTGCACACCGGAGGTCGCGCGGCCCATCGGACGCAGCGCCTCGTCGGTGGCCGAGAAACGGATCGACTGGCCCTGCTGCGAGACGAGCAGCAGATCGTCCTCGGCGGAGCACAACACCGCGCCGACGAGCTCGTCGTCGCCGCGCAGGTTGATCGCGACGATGCCGCCCGAACGGTTTGAGTCGAAGTCCGACAGGCGCGACTTCTTGACCAGGCCGTTGCGGGTCGCGAGCACCAGGTACGGCGCATCCTCGTAGGTTTTGAGGCGGATGACGCCCTGGATGCGCTCGTCGGGCTGGAAGGCCAGGAGGTTCGCGACGTGCTGACCACGCGCCGTGCGATTCGCCTCGGGCAGCTCGTACGCCTTCGCGCGGTAGACGCGGCCCTTCGTCGTGAAGAACAGCAGCCAGTCGTGCGTGGACGTCACGAAGAAGTGCTTGACGATGTCGTCCTGCTTGAGCTCGGCACCCTTGACGCCCTTGCCGCCGCGCTTCTGCGAGCGGTACAGGTCGGTGCGCGTGCGCTTGGCGTAACCGGTCTCGGTGATGGTGACGACGACGTCCTCACGTGCGATGAGGTCCTCGTCGTTGACATCGCCGTCGGCCGCGACAAGCCGCGTGCGGCGCTCGTCGCCGTACTTGTCGACGATCTCCTTCAGCTCGTCGCGGACGATGGCGCGCTGCCGCTCCGGACGGGCCAGGATGTCCTTGTAGTCCTCGATCTCGCGCTCGATCTCGGCGAGGTCGTCGACGATCTTCTGACGCTCGAGAGCAGCCAGGCGACGCAGCTGCATCGCCAGGATGGCGTCGGCCTGGATCTCGTCGACCGTGAGCAGATCGATCAGGCCGGCGCGCGCGATGTCGACGGTCTGCGACGCGCGGATGAGCGCGATGACCTCGTCGAGCGCGTCGAGGGCCTTGACCAGGCCGCGCAAAATGTGGGCGCGTTCCTCGGCCTTGCGCAGCAGGTACCGCGTACGCCGGACGATGACCTCGATCTGGTGGTTGACGTATAACCGGATCATCTGGTCGAGGCGCAGCGTGCGCGGCACCCCGTCGACGATCGACAGCATGTTGCAGCCGAAACTCGTCTGCAGCTGCGTGTGCTTGTAGAGGTTGTTGAGAACCACCTTGGCCACCGCGTCGCGGCGGACAGTGACGACGATGCGCATGCCCACGCGGTCGGACGACTCGTCGTGGATGTCGGAGATGCCCGCGATCTTGCCGTCGCGGACCTGTTCGGCGATCGACGTGATGAGGTTGTCCGGGTTGACCATGTACGGCAGCTCGGTGATGACGATGCTGGTGCGGCCCTTGGAGTCCTCTTCGATCTCCACGACGCCGCGCATCTTCACCGATCCGCGACCGGTCGTGTAGGCATCGTGGATGCCCTGCGTGCCCGTGATCAGGCCGGCGGTCGGGAAGTCCGGTCCCTTGATCCGCTCCATGACCGCGGCGAGGGTGGTCTCCTCGTCGGCCTCGAAGTTGTCGAGCGCCCAGTAGATGGCCTCCGCAACCTCCCCGAGATTGTGCGGCGGGATGTTGGTGGCCATACCGACCGCGATACCGCCCGAACCGTTGATCAACAGGTTGGGGATACGGCTGGGGAGAACCGTCGGTTCCTGCGTGCGGCCGTCGTAGTTCGGCTGGAAATCGACCGTCTCGTGGTCGATCTCCCGCAGCATCTCCATCGCGAGCGGCGTGAGCCGGCACTCGGTGTACCGCATGGCGGCGGCGCCGTCGTTGCCGCGGGAACCGAAGTTGCCCTGGCCGTCGACGAGTGGATAGCGCATCGACCACGGCTGCGCCAGACGCACGAGCGTGTCGTAGATCGACGCGTCGCCGTGCGGGTGGTAGTTGCCCATGGTCTCGGCGACCGCGCGCGCCGACTTCACGTACCCGCGGTCGGGGCGGAAGCCGTTGTCGAACATCGCATAGAGCACGCGACGGTGCACCGGTTTGAGACCGTCACGCACGTCGGGCAGAGCACGGCCCACGATCACGCTCATCGCATAATCGATGTAACTGCTCTGCATCTCCTGCTGGATGTCGACGGGCTCGATGCGGTCGTGCCCCGGCCCCTCCGGAGGCAACGTGGTGTCGGTCATGAGCTCCTTCTTCTACTCGGCTCGCACGCCCGGCTCCGGCCTTCGGCCCGACGGACGTCTCGCAACCACACGAGTCTATAGGTGCAGGTCAGCCGATGCCGAGAAGGACAGGCACTTCACAGCCCGAGATCTGTCCGGAACCGAGTTCTCACATGTGGGATCCGGTGACCGGGTCGCGGTCCACCTGCCGTTCCGCCTCCGACGCCCACTGCCCGAGCCGGGCGTCGCGCACGGCGTCCTCCGGGTCGGAGGCGAGCAGCAGCGCGGTGATCGGCACGGCCAGGACGATGATGCCGAGGACGAACGCAGGGAACAGCAGCGACATCACGGTCATGCCTTCGGGCGCGGGCATGCTCGGATCGAGGGTGACCCGCACGCCGGCCATGCCGGTGTAGTGCAGCGCCACGACCGCGCATCCCATGACGAAGGCCGCGACGACGCGGATCTCGAGACGACGCGTGCGGCGGGCCAGTGCGAGCGCGGCCGTGGAGGCGACGACACCGATGATCACCGAGGCGATCACGTACCCCGTCTCGTGTTCGATCGCGCCCCGGATGCGGATGGCGTACATGCCGCTGTAGTGCATCATGCTGACGGCGGCGCCCATGAGCAGACCGCCGATGAGCAACCGCACCGATTCGGGAATGCGGTGCTTGCTGACGTCGTGCACGTCGGCGATCCGCAGACCCACGAGGGTCGCGACGACGGCGAGCACGACAGAGAAGACCGTCGGTGCCAGTTCGTATCGGATGGTCGTACCCGGCACGGAGAAGCCCATCATGCCGATGAAATGCATGAGCCAGATGTCCACGCCGCCGATGGACAACGATGCCATGAGGAGCCACCAGTTGCCGCTGCGCCGCGGCTCTTCGAGCGACCGCCGGACACAGGACAATCCGACGAAGGATCCCATCACAGCGGTGGCGTAGGAGAGGAGGAAAACCCATATCCCCATGGAGAAGTGGTGTACGTCGTGCGACACGTGAGGTCCTCACAGCGGCGCGCTGTCACCACCGCGCTCGGAGGGCACGCGCCACGACCTACCCGATGCGGGCTGCACCCCGACTTTCCAGCAGCGTAAGCGAGCTTATCGCGCTGTGGGTGTTCACATCACATCACCGTTTCACATGTCGTCCGTAAGGACGGGAGACCGTCTCGGGGCCGTCCCCACCGAGCCAGATCGCCATCTCCCGCTCCTGCTCGAGGTCCTGTGTGCTCGCCGATGCCATCAGAGCTACGACCGGCACCGCGAGCAGCGCGACACCGATGATGAATCCAGGGAACAGCAGGGTCATGATGGTCATCCCCTCCGGATTCGGAGCGGACGGATCGACGGTCACCGCGATCCCGGCCATGCCCGTGTAGTGCAGTGCCACCACGGCGCATCCCATGACGGCGGCGGCCGGGATCCGCACGGCCGGCCGTTCCGCGACCCGCGACAGCCACAACGCGACGATCGACGCGACGACACCGATCGCGACGGACGCCGCGACGTACGACCGTCCCTGCTCGAGTTCGCCCTGGATCCGCACCGCGGCCATGCCGCTGTAGTGCATGCCGGCGACCGCGAAGCCCATGATCACGCCGCCGACGAGAAGCCGGACATCCGACGGCAACCCACGGATCCACTGCACGTCGGTGTCGAGGATCCGCAATCCGACCAGCGTGGCCGTCACGGCGAGCGCGACCGACAGCAACGTCAGTCCGAGGTCGTAACGGATCGCGGAACCGGGTACGTCGAAGCCCATCATCCCGATGAAGTGCATCAACCAGATTCCGACGCCCCCGATGGACAGGGCTGCCATGAGTGTCCATCGGGTCCGGGCGACCGACGTCCATGCGTTCGCAGCCTTGCGCGCGCAGGACAGACCGGCATAGCACCCCACTGCGGACGTGATGTAGGCGAGTGCGAAAAGCCAACCGCCCATGGAAAAATGGTGAACCTCGTGCGACATGTTGCCCCCCAGGAAGCGGCACGCACGGCACATCGATCCGTGTCGTGCCGAGTAGACCGACAGCGACCCCCGACGCTGCACAGAAGACTACTCCACTTCCGGGTTTTCAACCAGATATGTTGACTTACAACATGTTCGGACGATATTCAGAAGGTCCGACCGTCGACGGGATCTACCGGGCCGTCGGCCGCCCACCGCTCGGATTCCTCTTCCAGTTCCGCCGCAAGACGATCCGGGGCCTGGAGCACCAGGACGATCGGAACGGCCAGCAGCAACAGGCCTACGACGAAGAGCGGGAAGAGAATGGAGAAGACCTCGATCCCACCGGAAACCACCACGGCGGGGTCGATCTCCACACGGACCGACGCGGCGGCGAGGAAGTGCACCGCGATCACGGCGACGCCGGCCAACGCGCTGCTCAGCAGGCGCTTGGGCCACGTGTCCGCCGTCTTCACCTGGGCCAGGAAGCCCACGGCCGTCGCGATCGCCAGCCCCACCGCTGCGGCGACCCAGAGCGGATCGAAGGTCAGCGATCCCTGGATCCGCACCGCTGCGAGGACCGAGAACGGCGCGCCCGCAAGGCCGGCGCCCAGCACGAGAGCACCCGTGACCGTCCGGGCGAGGGTGGCGGGAGCGTTGTCCGGGATCGCGACGAGCAGCGCCACGTACACCGACACCAGCGCGACGAGCATCGAGAACACGATGGTGACGGTGTCGAACCGCACCACACTGTCCTCGACGTTGAAGCCCGCCATCGGAAGGAACATAGCGAGCCAGACACCGACGCCACCGCTCACCAGGGCAGCGAGAATCATCCAGTACGAACGCAATCGGTCGCTGGAGGTGGTGCGGACCCGTCGAGCACCGGTGACCCCGATGAACACCCCGATCGCCGAGGTCAGATAGGCAAGGACCGTGACCCACGAGCCCATCGTGAAGAGTTCGAGGCCCTCCCCCATTACTGGGTCACCGGCTGGTGCAGCTTCCGCAGAGCGTATTCGGTGACGGTGACCAGGGCCTGCTTCGCCGACTCACGTGCTCGCGCATCGATCGACACGATCGGCACATCCGCCGAGATCGCCATCGCCTGACGGATGTCCTCGAGCGGGTACCGGGGAGCATCGTCGAATTCGTTGATGGCGACGATGAACGGGAGATTGCGCGCCTCGAAGAAGTCGACGGCGGCGAAGCTCTCATCCAGGCGACGCGTATCGATCAGCACAATCGCCCCGATGGCGCCGCGGATCAGGTCGTCCCACATGAACCAGAAGCGGTGCTGTCCGGGCGTGCCGAACAGGTAGAGGACGAGGTCGTCGGCCAGACTGATACGACCGAAGTCCATGGCGACCGTGGTGGTCGCCTTCTGCGGTGTCGCAGAGAGGTTGTCGACGCCGTCGCTGGCGTTCGTCACGAGCGCCTCGGTACGAAGCGGCACGATTTCCGACACCGTCCCGACCAGAGTCGTCTTACCGACGCCGAAGCCTCCGGCGATCACGATCTTGGTCGAGGTCACGCGCTTCGTGGCGTTAGAGTTCGCGAAGTCCACTGAGGACCCTTTCAATCAGCTCACGACGCTCCGCGTCGCTCGAATCGTCTTTCAGCGTGGCCAGGATCTGTACGTGTCCGGCTTCGACGAGATCGGCGACGAGCACGCGTGCCACGCCGATCGGCACCCCCACGCGCGCGGCGATCTCCGCGACGGAGGGTGATTCCTTGCACAGCTCCAGGATCGTGGCATTGATGTTGTCCAGATCCCGGGACCGATCGTCGGTTCCCGGAATGGCCTGGATGAGCGCCTCCAACGCCAGTTCGACCGCAGGACTCGTACGTCCCGAAGTCAGGGAGTAGGGCCGGACCAGACTGGGCTGATCCGGCACGGACTCCGGCTTCCGCGATTCCATGGCCACCTCGACGTCAGGACCCTAGACCGACCCGCGGGGTGGCTTCGACCGAAGCACCCACTCGATCGACCAAGAGCGCCATCTCGTAACCGACCTGTCCGATGTCGCACTCGGAGGCGGTCAGAGCCGCCAGGTGCGAGCCGTCGCCGACGCTCATCAGCAGCAAGTAGCCGTGCTGCATCTCCACGACGGACTGCAGCACACCCCCACCGTCGAACAGCTGCGACACACCGTTGGACAGGCTGGCCAGACCCGAGGTCACCGCAGCGAGCTGCTCGGCACGATCCACCGGGAGGTGGGCGCTGGCGGCCATGAGCAGACCGTCGGCGGACACGAGCACGGCATGCGAGACACCCGGGACTTCGCGCGCGAAGTTGGAAACCAACCAGTCCAATGGACGAGCTGCGTCGGATCCATGATCAATATTCATCGAACTCCCTGTTCGTCGTTCTCGCGATTGCTGGAATTCGCCGAGGCGCGTCCGTTGCGGACACCCTGCTGATGGCGGCTCAAGTTGGCCCGGATGGCTTCCGGGTCTCGACGTCGAATGGTCCTCGGCAGCTCACCCGTTGCCGGTGCCCGAACAGCACCCGGCACCAGACGCTCGCCGGGAGCGCGCCGCGGAAGACCCGCGGTGGTGTGCTCCTCCACGGGGGACTCGGTAGCACGCTGTGCGGCTTCCCAACCCGCGTCCGCCGCGGAGCGCCACTCCCGCTTCCTGCGGTCCTCCGGAAGGCTCGTCGGGTCGACGAGCCAGTCCGACATCATCGTGGTGAAGATCGGGGTGTTCGCCGGCTGCGGACGGGCCGACGCGAGGTCGGACCGCGGCTGGAAGAACGATGCGGTCTTCGCCGAGTTGGTCCGGTAGCGATGGCGGGCCGCCTGCTGCGCGTCGCTGTGCGGCGAGACGGAGCCACCGTCGGCGATGCTCGGGCCGGAGACCGCTGCGGCCGAATCGGGTTCGGAAGCGTTGGTCGACGCAGCGGGCTGCTGCGGAAGCCCCGGCGTGCTGCCCGGCTGACGACGCGGCAGACCGGGCGTGCTTCCCGGACGACGCTGCGGGAAACCCGTCGAGGGTTCCTGCTGCCGACGGTCCGCATCCTGCTCGGGGGCGCGCTGTGCGTCCGGCGCGGGGGCGCGCTGGGGCAGGTCGGGACGGTTCGGTGTGTCCGGGCGACCTGCGGCGTCGCCACCTGCGAGCGGTCCCGCCGACGGCTGTTGCTGCGGCCGGTTCTGCGGAACGGACGGGGACGATCCGGAAGCCCGTCCCGGCAGGCCGGGAGTCGCGCCCGGCCGACGCTGCGGAAGACCGGGGGACGCGGGTCGCTGCTGCGGGGCGGGTGCACGATGCGCCGAACCCTGCTGGGGCTCACGGACCGGCAAGGACTGCGACTGCGACTGCTGGGAGTCCGTTGGCGACAGGCCCGGTGTGGCACCGGGACGACGCTGCGGAAGACCCGAAAGCCCTTCCCGGCGAGACCGATCGGCGTCGGGTCGTGGCCCGGCACCGTTGCGGCCGTCGAGCGGGTGACCGTTGGTCTCGTCCGGCCCGCGACGAGGACCGCGCGGAGGCAGCGACGACGCGAAGGCTGCGGCGGCGTCCGGCTCGATCCGGCGCGGCTGCGGCGACCGGGGTGGAGTCGGGAGACCAGGCGTCTCGCCCGGCTGACGCGTGGGCAGACCCGGAGTTCCACCCGGGCGACGCTGCGGAAGCCCCGACGGGCCGAACTCGCGGGATGCCGGCGGTGCCTGATTGTCGCGCTGCGGCTCGTCGCGTCGCTCGTCGTCGTAGGACGGCTCCGCATCCCATGCGGCGGAAGCGCTCTCGTCGACATCGGCGGCGTAACCGTTGTTCGCGTAGCCGTTGTCGTAGGCATCGTCGGACTCGTCCGCACGGACATCGTCGGCGGAGTCGAGCGACTGCGAGGACGCGTACTCGTGCCGGTCGTCGGCCGCGGGCAGACCCTGCGGGGCGACGGGCGCCGAGAGCGCCTGCGGTGCCGAGTACTCCTCCGCTTCGATCTCGATGCGCGGCTGGGGACCGGTGTGCGACAACGCCAACGGGGAGACCAGCAGGACGTCCGGGATGTGGACGCTCGCGGTGATACCCGGGTTGCGTGCGGTGTCGAAGGTCGGGCGCAGGCGCACGGTGAGACCGTGCCGCTCGGCCAGTCGCGAGACCACGAACAGACCCATGTGGCGTGCGGTGTCGGGACCGACCTCGCCGCCCTTGGCGAGACGCTGGTTGATGGACTCGAGTTCGTCGGCCGGGATACCGATACCGCGGTCGGCGATCTCGACGAGCAGGCCACCGTCGACGGCTCGCGCGAAGCTGAAGGTGACGTTGCTGTCGGGCGGCGACGCGCGCAGCGAGTTGTCGACCAGCTCGGCGAGCAGATGCACGATGTCGGTCGCGACCGCGCCGCTGAGGGCACCGTCGGGAGTCGAACCGATCTGCACGCGCTGGTAGTCTTCGACCTCCGACATCGCGGCGCGCAGGATGTCGCCGAGCTGCACGGGCGCGGAGTGACCGCGGCGCGTGCGGGTACCGGAGAGAATCAGCAGGTTGTCGCCGTTCCGGCGCATACGCGCGGCGAGGTGGTCGAGGCGGAACAGGCTCTCGAGTCGGGCCGGATCCTTCTCCTCGTACTCGAGTCGTTCGATGAGGCCGAGCTGCTGCTCGACGAGCGACTTGGAGCGACGTGCGAGTGTCTCGAACATGTCGCTGATCTGCAGGCGGAGGTGTGCCTGCTCGCCGGCGAGACGCAGTGCCTGCCCGTGCATGTCGTCGACGGCGCGGGCGAGCTGACCGATCTCCTCGGTGGTGTGCACCGGGACTCGGGTGAACTCGATATCCTCGATGTTGTCGCCGACCTTGATGCGGTCGATGGCCTCGGGCAGCTCCTGCCGCGCGACCTTCAGCGTGCCGTAACGCAGGCGGCGGATCGGGCCGACCAGTGAGCGGGACACGAGCAATGCGAGCACGAGGGCTGCGAGCAGGGCTGCGAGCACGATCGCGGTGTCGCGGAGAGCGGCCGAGCGGGTTTCCGCGGCGCGGTCCTGAATCGTGGTGCTGACCTGCGACGACGCCTCGTCGATGATGGTGCCGTAGATGTCGACACTCTTGAGCAGCGACGCGCGGATGTCGAGGATCGGGAGCGGACCGGAACCGGCCGCGTCGACCATGTCGGCACGTTCCTGGACGCCGGCCCGCAGTTCGGCGATCTGCTGATCGGCCATCAGGTAGGAGCGGGCGAGCAGGTCGAGCATCGCGAGCTCGGCGCCGGAGGCGGACACCAGCGCGGTGCCCGGCTGGGTCGGGTCGTCGATCAGCTGGAGCAGACCGAGAACCTGACCGAAGAGGTAGCGCTGCGAGTACCACGCGTTGATCAGCTGGTCGCCGTAGCCGATGATCTCGCGATCGTCGACCTCGTCGAGGATGGCCTCGACGACACGGTTGAGGCTGTCGCGCACCTCGTTGGTGACGGCACCGATCTCCTCGATCGGCACCGGACCCGCCTGAATCTTCGTGTAGAGCGACTGGGCCGTGGCGGCGGTGCGGCTGAGGTCGGCGGTCACGGCGGGATCGAGCTCGGGGTTCTCCGTGATCGCGGCGATCGTGCCGAAAGCGTCACCGAGAGCCGCCATTTCCTCGGGGGTCGCCGTTCCGACCGCGGCATCCGCGGTGGCGGTGGCGAACGCCGTCGAGAAATCCACGATGTCCGGCACGGCTGCGACCTGATCGGCTGCGGACGAGAAGTGGACGGCGTTGCTGAGCTCGTTCTCGACCCGAAGACCACCGAGGACCATTGCCACAGTCACGGGGACAGCGAGAACGGCGGTGACCTTCCTGCGAAGACCCCACCCCTCGATGTTCCACCACCGCTGCTGGGGCGGCGACTTGTCACTCATGGATCACAGCTCTCCTTCCACCCCGTCCGCGCCGGGCGACGAACACCAGTCGGCACTGCACTCCGTTGAGCGCGTTTTCGATCGAGTGCAGTCGAACGAGACGTTTCGGGTGAGGGCACCATATCGGGACATACAGCGGATACGGAAGAGTGAGTTCTTCCCGTACCCCGCGCTGCCCCAGCCCCCTCGTCGGCAGCCACACGTACAGATGGCCGATAGAAGTGTACTCACGAGTAACGAAGAAGGCTAACGGCCCTGCCCACTTCCGGGCGCACGACATGCGAATCCCCGCCGTGATGTACGACACAGCGGGGATTCGCATGCAGTTCTCCGGCGCTGCCGGCCGTGATCAGACGTCGAGGAAGCGGACATCCTTCGCGTTACGGGTGATGAAGCTCCGTCGTGCCGCGACGTCCTCACCCATCAGAACGCTGAACAGCTCGTCGGCGGCAGCGGCGTCGTCAAGGGTCACCTGACGCAGGACGCGGACGCTCGGATCCATGGTGGTCTCCCACAGCTCTTTGGCGTTCATTTCACCGAGGCCCTTGTAGCGCTGGATGCCGTCGTCCTTGTTGATCCTCTTGCCGGCCTTCAGACCCGCCTCGAGCAGGGCGTCGCGCTCGCGGTCGGAGTACGCGAACTCCGGCTCGCTGCGCTGCCACTTGAGCTTGTACAGCGGCGGCTGTGCCAGGAAGACATGGCCTTCCTCGACCAGCGGCCGCATGAAGCGGAAGAGCAGCGTGAGCAGCAGCGTCGCGATGTGCTGACCGTCGACGTCGGCGTCGGCCATCAGGACGATCTTGTGGTACCGCAGCTTCGAGATGTCGAATTCCTCGTGGATGCCGGTACCGAACGCCGTGATGATCGACTGGACCTCGGCGTTCTTGAGGACCTTGTCGATCCGGGCCTTCTCGACGTTGATGATCTTGCCGCGCAGCGGAAGGATCGCCTGGTACATCGAGTCGCGACCCGACTTGGCGGAGCCACCCGCGGAGTCGCCCTCCACGATGTAGATCTCACACTTGCTCGGGTCCTTCGACCGGCAGTCGGCGAGCTTGCCGGGCAGACCACCGATGTCGGTCGCGCTCTTGCGGCGGACGAGCTCGCGCGCCTTACGAGCGGCGACACGCGCGTGCGCCGACGACACGGCCTTGGTGACGATCGTCTTCGCGTCGGCCGGGTTGGCCTCGAACCAGTGCGAGATGTGTTCGTTGCACGCCTTCTGCACGAAGGACTTCACCTCGGTGTTGCCGAGCTTGGTCTTCGTCTGGCCCTCGAACTGCGGCTCAGCGACCTTGACGGAGATGATCGCCGCGAGACCCTCACGGATGTCGTCACCCGTGAGGTTCGGGTCCTTGTCCTTGAGGAGTTTCTTGTCCTTCGCGTAGCGGTTGACGACCGTGGTCAGCGCCGCACGGAAGCCTTCCTCGTGCGTACCGCCCTCGTGAGTGTTGATGGTGTTGGCGAAGGTGTGGACGGACTCGGAGTAACCCGAGTTCCACTGCATCGCGACCTCGAGTTCGTGGCCGGTGCCCTTGGCGGTGAACCCGACGACGGAGTTGTGGATCGGCGACTTCGTGCGGTTGATGTGGCGCACGTAGTCCTCGAGACCACCCGGGTAGTGGTAGGTGCGGACCTTGACCTTGTGCACCTCGGGCTCGGTCGCCTCGACGGCCTGGTCCTCGGCGGTCTTCGGCGCCTCGGCGGTCTCCGGGACGTCCTCGTCGGTGACCTCTTCGGGAGCGACCCGCTCGTCGGTGAGAGTGATGGTCAGTCCCTTGTTGAGGAACGCCATCTCCTGCAGGCGACGCGCGACGGTCTCGAAGTTGAACGTCGTGGTCTCGAAGATCTCCGGGTCCGGCCAGAAGCGGACGGTGGTACCGGTCTGCTTGGTGGCCTCACCGCGGACGAGCTCGCCCGGCTTCGAGGCGGTGTACGTCTGCTCCCAGTGGTAGCCGTCGTTGTCGATCTCGACCTCGAGGGTTGTGGACAGGGCGTTCACCACGGAGATACCGACACCGTGCAGACCGCCGGAGACGGCGTAGGCATCGGAGTCGAACTTGCCACCCGCGTGGAGCTGGGTGAGGACGACCTCGACGGTGGGCACACCGGAGGCGTGCATACCGACGGGGATACCGCGACCGTCGTCGACGACCTGGACACCGCCGTCGGCGAGGAGGGTGACCTCCACCTTCGACGCGTAACCGGCCATGGCCTCGTCGACGGAGTTGTCGACGACCTCCCAGATCAGGTGGTGCAGGCCACGCTCTCCGGTGGAACCGATGTACATACCGGGGCGCTTGCGCACCGCCTCGAGACCCTCGAGGACGGTGATGGACGACGCACCGTACTCACTCTTGTTGTTGTTCGACTTCTGGGCAGCCACGGGTGGGTAGCTCTCCTTCTCCGATCGGCCCCGCGCACGCGCGCGACGCATTCCTGTCCATTCTACGTGCCCGTGAGCCTTGCGCCGGGGCGGACACGAAAGCGGGCGTTCCGTACCGCTGACGTCCCCGTAGCGGCCTCTTCGCGACCCGGACAACGTGATTTCCTACGCGCTCCGATTTTCGCCCCTCGTACGGGCCGGGAGCGAGCCCGGGATCACCCGTAGGTGTCGCGCGGTCCGCGGCCGCGGATGTGGCGTTCGCCTTTCCGCCAGCTCGGAGCCGTCGGGCCGGTGATCCGCAGTTCCTTGACCACCCCGTGCCCCACGGCCGCGGCGATCTTGGCGAGAATCTGCGATTGCATCATCCGCAGCTGGGTCGCCCAGGCGGTCGACTCGGCCGAGACGTGCAGGATCCCGTCGCGCAGTGTGGTCGGCTGGGCATGGCTCGCGATGTCGTCGCCGACGACCCGCGCCCAGCTTCCCATGACGGTGCCCTCGGACACGTGCGCCGACCAGCCCCGCTGTTTGGACAGCGACTGCGCGAGCGAACCGAGGGTCTGGGGATCGCGGTCGTCCGGCCCGGGCCCCGACCAGCCACGACGTCGGCGTTTCGGGCGCAGCGGCCCGCGCGACGCGCGTCCCTGGCCGACGGCCTTACCGCTCGCCTTGGCGGCAGCTCGAGCCTCCTCGAGCGCGCGGCGGGCCAGATCGATGCCCTTCGGCTCCGGCTCGTCCGCGCTGCGCGCCGGCCCGGCACCGCGTTCGGGACCTGCTTGTTCGTCGTTCAACCGACCTCCCCGGTGAGCGGGTCCGTCTCCCGTTGCACCGATCCCAGCACAGAGATACGACCTTCTTCGGTGTCCTCGGCATGCACGGGGTATCGGGCGCCGTTCAGTTCGGCCGGCACGTCCTCCGGCACGGCCGCCGTGATCAGCACCTGTTCGGCCGTCGCGGCGACCTCGGCGAGGGCGGAGCGGCGCCGTCGGTCGAGTTCGGCGAAGACGTCGTCGAGCATGAGAACGGGATCGGTGCCGTCGGTGCGGAGCAGGGCGAATGCCCCGAGCCGCAGTGCGAGCGCGAACGACCACGATTCGCCGTGGCTCGCATAGCCTTTCGCGGGTTCGGCACCGAGCGTCAGGTCGAGATCGTCGCGGTGGGGTCCGACGAGGCAGACGCCGCGTTCGATCTCCTTCGACCGCACCTCCGCGAGGCGGTGGAGGAAGACGGTCTCGAGAAACTCTCGGTCGTCGGGCGCGGGCGTGCGGGCCGGGTCGGAGAACTCCGGCGGCAGCGCGTCGGCCAGGCTGCTGCGATAACGCAGGCTCGCCGGACGCGACTCGGGTGCGATCGACCGGTACGCCTCGGACACGTGCGGGGCCAGTTCGTGCAGCAACGCGATGCGCGCGGCGAGCAGCTCGGCTCCGTGGGCCGCGAGATGACCGTCCCACACGTCGAGGGTCGCCAGAGCGCCCGCCCCGTCGCTCGAGCGACTCCCCCGCCGCAGTGCTCCCCCCGCGGTCTTGAGCAGGGCGGATCGCTGGCGCAGCACCTTGTCGTAGTCGGCCCGAACCCCGCTCATCCGCGGGAAACGCGTGCTGAGCAGTTCGTCGAGGAACCGCCGGCGATCACCCGGGTCGCCGCGCACGAGCGACAGATCCTCCGGGGCGAAGAGCACCGTGCGGAGGATGCCGAGGATCTCTCGAGGACGCCGGGCGGGCGACTGATTGATCCGCGCCCGGTTCTGCTTGGCCTCGTTGATCTCGATGTCGATACCGAGCTCACGACCGTTGTTGACGACCAGCGCCCCGGCGAACGCCCGCGACGTGCCGGCCCGCAGCAGCGGGCCGTCGGAGGACACCCGGTGCGACGACAGCGTCGACAGATATCCGAGGGCCTCGAGCAGATTGGTCTTCCCGTGTCCGTTGCGCCCGACGAAGACCGTCGCCCCCGGAGTGAGGTCGACGGAAACCGTTCTCCACGAACGGAAGTCGCGCAGCGAGAAGGTGCGAACGTACACGGGGGTCCAGTCTCGGGGCCGGTCAGCCCGGCAGGCGCACCGGCATCAGAAGATAGGTGTAATCGCTGTCCGGAGCGGCGAACGTACCCGAGGAATCCGGCACGGGCTCCTCGTCGAGCGCCGGCCGCAGCACGGCCGGACGACTCGAAGTGGTGAACCCGAACGAGACCTTGTCGGTGTGCAGCGACGTCAGACCGTCGAGCAGGTAGCCGGGGTTGAACGCGATGATCAGCGGCTCACCGAAGAACTCCGCGGGATGCGATTCCTCGGCGCGGCCGGCGTCGTCGCCACCGGCGGACAGCATCACGCTGCCCTCGGTGAACTCGAGTCGGACCTGCGCACCGCGCTCGGCGACCAGCGCGACACGCTTGATCGCGTCGACCAACGGTGCGATTTCGACGGTCGCCATCGCGGTGTGCTCGTTGGGGAGCAACTGGCGGAACTTGGGGAATTCGGCGTCGAGCAGGCGCGTGGTGGTGCGGCGACCTTCGGCGACGATGCCGAGCAGGCCCTCGGCGCCCACCGACGACCCGCTGCCGAGCGCGAGCTGGACCGGGGAGTTGGACGACCCGCCAACAGTTTTCGCGGCCTCGGAGAGGGTCTTTGCGGGCACGAGCACGGCCGAGCTGGTGGACTCCGCGGTGGGCATCCACTCGAGCTTGCGCACTGCGAGACGGAAACGGTCGGTGGCAGCGAGCACCATGTCGGTGCCCTCGATCTCGACTCGGATGCCCGTGAGCATGGGAAGCGTGTCGTCCTTGCCGGCGGCGACGGCGACCTGGCTGATGGCCTCGGCGAACAGATCGCCGGAGAGTGCACCGGTCTGCTGCGGGAGCGCGGGCAGCTGCGGGTAGTCCTCCACAGGCATGGTGGGGAGCGAGAACTTGGCGCTACCGCACGTGATGAGCACGCGGGTGCCGTCGAGCACGACATCCACAGGCTTGTGGGGCAACGCGCGGGTGATGTCGGCGAGCAGCTTGCCGGACACCAGCACCTGACCGGGGGTGATGACCTCGGCCGAGACGTGGACCTGCGCGGATACCTCGTAATCGAAGCCCGAGACCGTCAGCCCGCGTTCGTCCGCTCCGAGCAGGACACCGCCCAGGACGGGAACGGGGGGTCGCGACGGAAGGCTTCGGGCAACCCATGCAACGGAATCAGCGAAGTCCTCGCGAGGCACACGAAACTTCATACTTCCCAGCTCCATCGCCCGGTGGATCCCTTCGATCGTGGTCTCGACAAGTCTACGAAGTCTGTCACAGAACCCCGACACCGATGAGAGCGGAGCCGGGGGATGCGGGTCCACGTTATGCCTTCCCTCGCTGCTTGGAAAGCCGGGAGGCTCGAGGCGTGAGCCTCATTCGAGGGCCTGTGGACCGACGCTCTCCACACAGCTGTTTTGAAAGAAGATTTCTGAAGAGAACTCACAGAAGTAGTAATAGGGCCTGTGGAATCTGTGGACGAACGACCGTCTAGGCTGGTGGGGCAACGTTCTCGAGGGCGTCGAACTCGAGGATGAACTCGAGGAGTTCTCGAGGATGAATGTGGATTCCTCGAGACTGTTCATTCTTTGTCCACCGTTCGTCCACAAAGATCCCACGTTCTGCACACCCTTGTACACAGGTGTGGGGACCGGAAATTTCTCGAGATACGGGACAGGGAGCGCCCTGTGGACGCTCCCTGTGGATGGAAACTCGAGGCTCGAGGAATCAGCGCTTGGACCGCTGTTTGATACGCGCGGTGAGCTCCTGCACCTGGTCGTAGACCTTGCGACGCTCGGTCATCTCCTTGCGAATCTTCTTGTCCGCGTACATGACTGTGGTGTGGTCGCGACCGAAGGTCTGCCCGATCTTCGGCAGCGACAGGTCGGTGAGCTCGCGGCACAGATACATCGCGATCTGGCGGGCCTGCGCCAGCGGCCGTGCCTTTCCGGGCCCGCACAGGTCGTCTATCGACGTCCCGAAGTACTCCGCGGTCACAGCCATGATCGTGGCGGCATTGATCTCGAGAGCCGAGGAATCCGGCATCAGATCACGCAGCACGACCTCGGCGAGGGTGAGATCGAGCGGCTGCCTGTTGAGCGACGCGAAGGCCGTCACACGGATCAGGGCACCCTCGAGTTCGCGGATATTGCGTTCGATCCGGCTCGCGATCAGCTCGAGCACGTCGTGCGGCACGTTCAGGCCGTCCATGCGTGCTTTCTTCGACAGGATCGCGATGCGCGTCTCGAGTTCGGGAGGCTGGACGTCGGTGATCAGTCCCCACTCGAACCGGGTCCGCAGTCGTTCCTCGAGCGTCGCGAGCTGCTTGGGCGGCCGGTCGGACGAGACGACGATCTGCTTGTTGGCGTTGTGGAGGGTGTTGAAAGTGTGGAAGAACTCCTCCTGGATGCCTTCCTTGCCCTCGATGAACTGGATGTCGTCGACGAGGAGGATGTCGGTCTCGCGGTAGCGCCGCTTGAACGCGACCTTGCGGTCGTCGCGGAGGCTGTTGATGAAGTCGTTGGTGAACTCCTCGGTGGAGACGTACTTCACCCGCATGCCCGGGAAGAGGCGCTGTGCATAGTGGCCGGCGGCGTGCAGCAGATGGGTCTTCCCCAGGCCCGAGGCGCCCCAGATGAACAGGGGGTTGTAGGCGCGCGCCGGTGCCTCGGCGATGGCCACCGCCGCGGCGTGCGCGAACCGGTTCGACGCACCGATCACGAAGGTGTCGAAGGTGTACTTCGCGTTGAGGCTGCTGCTGCCGATGGGCGGCGTCTCGGGCGGCGGGGGCTGGGTGAAATAGGACGGCCACGACTCGCGGACGGCGGTCATCGCCTCCCGGTCGTCGTCGACCTCCTCGAGTTCGCCGTGGTCGGCCTCGAGCATGTCGTGCTCGCGCGAGGAGATCAGGCGTCGCCGATAGGCCGCACCCTCACCGGGAAGCATGCCGTCCCGGGTGAATCCCCCGTCCATCGCCCCGACGCCGTCCCTGGCCACAGCCCCGTCCCGCGCGCCGGCGACATCCCGGGGCATCGGAGGGTCGCGACGCAGATCACGGCTGCGGGGCTCTGCCGTGCGCGGGTCACGGCTGCGGGGCTCTGCCGTGCGCGGATTCACAGGCTGTGCATCTTCCGGCAGACCCTCGAGGGGCAGCGTGTCGCGGGGTTCGGCGTAGGGATCCTCGGCGGGGTCGTCCATGCGTTCCCGCGGTTCGACACGCACACCGAGACCCTCGACCCGGTGACCGAGGTGCCGGTTGAGGGTGCGGAGGATGGGTTCGCGCAGATCGCGTTCGATCGATTGCTGGGCGAGGGTGGACGGCACCGAGAGCAGCGCGAATCCCTGTGCGAGCGTGATCGGTTTTACCAGCGCGAGCCATGCCTTCTGGCTCTTCGTCAGCATTCCGTCGTCGATGGTCAGCTCGGATACGACGTCCGTCCACACATCGGCCAGCGCGTTCGGCTCGTCGCTCACGCAGCTTCCCTCCCTTTGGTCACCGGTTTTCCACACGATTATCCACAGGTGTGGACAACCGGGGGAATCACCCGGTGGATGTGTGGATGGGAGGTGTGTATTCGCTCGGCGGGGCTCGTGGGCCCGGGCGGTCTGCGAGGATCAGTGTGACACACGGTGCGACGCGGTCCGACTCCGTGTTCGGTGAACGCGCCCGGAGAAGCTGCGCGACGACGCCCGAAGAGGCGCGGGGCAGCAGGCCGTCACCGGCCGGCACATCGTCGTCGAACGGAGCGAGACGCGGGACTGCACAGGTAGTCGCGATGCGCCGTCGAAGACATGGCCCAAAGCGTACCCGAGCTGTGCTCCGGATCACATATCTTCTCGGCGAGTAGTTTTCGCCGAACAGGTCCGGCGTGTCGCGTTGATCGGCGCTGTTCGTCGCGGTTTGATTTCGCGCCCGCGTCCGAGTAGCCTCGAACAGTCACTCATACCGAGGTGACGGGTTCGTCCGGCTCGAGTCGAGCAATACGAATCCTGCGAATTCACGTACACGTTGGACGACGGTGCTTGCCGCGCCGTCGCAGAATTATCGAGGAGTGTCGACCGTGGCCAAGGGCAAGCGGACGTTCCAGCCGAACAACCGACGCCGCGCGCGCGTTCACGGCTTCCGTCTCCGGATGCGCACCCGTGCGGGTCGCGCGATCGTTTCGGCGCGTCGCCGTAAGGGCCGCGCTTCTCTCACCGCCTGATTCCCTAACGGGAGCTCGGGGTGCTACCTGAGCCGTATCGACTGCGGCGCCACTCGGATTTCTCGGATACCGTCCGCCGAGGGCGTCGTCAGGGGCGGCGGGATCTGGTCGTTCACGTTCTCGAACGCGATCGCACCGAGTCCTTGGTGAGTGTCGGCGGTCCGCGTTTCGGACTGGTCGTGAGCAAGGCTGTCGGGCCGGCGGTGATTCGACATCGAGTCGCACGCCGGCTTCGTCATATCTGTGCAGGTCTCGTCGAGGCTCTGCCCTCCGAGACCGACATCGTGCTGCGCGCACTACCCGGCGCTGCCATCGCGGATTCCCGTGAGCTCGACAAGCAGGTGCGGTCGGGTCTCACCCGCCTCGGACTGCTCGACGCCGGTGCTTCCGCCTCGCATGGGAGTGCTCGCGCATGACCGAGCCCGAGCGGAGGTCGTGGTGGCGGTCCCTGCGGTCCGCCCCGGCCCGGGCATTGATCTTCTGTATCGAGCTCTATCGCACCTATGTGTCGCCCACACGGATGCCGACCTGTCGATTCACCCCGACTTGTAGCGAGTACGCCGTGGAGGCGCTGCGCACGCGGGGTGTCGTCGTCGGTGCGGTCCTGGCATCGGTGAGACTGCTCAAGTGTGGCCCCTGGCACCCTGGTGGGTGGGATCCGGTACCCGAACGGAAACATCGGTCGTCCCCAGTGGGTACCTGACCGGAGCCGAGACCCGAGACCGACGCCTCTTCGTGGCGATCATGGACGACCAGAGGAGTACATAGAGCCGTGCTCGACTTCATCTACTATCCCGTGTCCTGGATCCTCTGGGTCTGGCACAAAGTCTTCGCCGCGATCCCGTTCCTAGGACCGGACAGCGGTTGGACCTGGGCGCTGTCGGTGGTGTTCCTCGTGTTCACCCTGCGCGCGATTCTCTACAAGCCTTTCGTCAAGCAGGTTCGCACGACCCGCCAGATGCAGGAGCTGCAGCCGCAGATCAAGGCACTTCAGAAGAAGTACGCCAAGGACCGGCAGCGCCAGGCACTCGAGATGCAGAAGCTCCAGAAGGAGCACGGCTTCAATCCGTTGATGGGCTGTCTGCCCGTTCTGCTGCAGGTCCCGGTCTTCATCGGCTTGTTCCACGTGCTGCGCTCGTTCAACCGCACGGGTACCGGCTTCGGCCAGCTCGGGCTGACTCCGGAGGAGAACGCGCAGATCGGCAACTATGCGTTCAGCCCGGATGACGTCCAGTCGTTCCTGAGCGCCCGCCTGTTCGGTGCTCCGATTTCGTCGTGGATCACGCAGCCGATGGCGTCGCTCGAGGCGTTCGAGCCTTTCGGCGGCATTCCGACGCGCTGGCAAATTGCCGCCGTCGCGGTGCCGCTCATGATCGTCGCCGGCGTCGCCACGCACTTCAACGCTCGTGCCTCGGTCTCCCGCCAGAGCGCGCAGGCCGCCGCGAACCCGCAGGCCGCGATCATGAACAAGCTGGCCCTGTACGTCTTCCCACTCGGTGTGCTCGTCGGTGGTCCGTTCCTGCCGATCGCCGTCATCATCTACTGGGTCAGCAACAACATCTGGACCTACGGACAGCAGCACCTCGTCTTCCGCCGTATCGACAAGGAGGAAGAGGAGAAGAAGGCTGCGGCTCTGGCCCGCCGGAACGAGAACGCACCGAAGCCGGGTGCTCGCCCCGACAAGTCCAAGAAGAAGGGCTCGGCCGCAGCGTCCGACGCCGTCGATGCCACGGTCGACGAGACCGGCGAGGTGTCGCTGCAGAAGGACGCCGCGGCCGGCGACGGCTCCCCTGCGGCTTCGAAGTCCGGTGCGTCCGCTCCCAAGCCGGGTAGCCGACCCAAGAACTCCAAGCGCAAGCGGCGCTGACCGAAGTAGAAGAGAGCTGAATATGGCCAGTGACCTGGACAAGGTGGAAGAGGACCTCGCGGTGGCACCCGAGGAGCGCGACACTGCGGCGGACGCCGATCTCGATGACGACTACCTCATCGAAGAAGGCGAGATCGCCGGCGACTACCTGGAGCAGTTGCTCGACGTTCTCGATTTCGACGGTGACATCGACCTCGACGTCGAGGGCGACCGCGCGGTCGTGAGCATCGACGGCGGTAAGGATCTGACCAAGCTGGTGGGTCGCAACGGTGAGGTTCTCGACGCTCTGCAGGAGCTCACCCGTCTCGCCGTGCAGCAGGCGACCGGCGAGCGCAGCAAGCTCATGCTCGACATCGCCGGGTGGCGTGCAGGCAAGCGTGCCGAGCTCTCATCGCTCGGCGCGTCGGCCGCGAAGCGCGTGCTCGAGACCAGCAAGCGCGAAGAGCTCGAGCCGATGACGCCGTTCGAGCGCAAGATCGTGCACGACGCCGTCGCGAAGATCGACGGTGTGTCCAGCGAGAGCGAGGGTGCGGAACCGCACCGCCGTGTGGTGATCGTCAAGGATTGAGTCGGCCGTGCCGACCGAAGAGGGACTCTGCGTCGTCAGGGTCCCTCTTCGCCTTTTCGTAACTGATGCTGTGGGTCCCGATGTTGTTTCGGGTGAGCCGACAGGAAAGGATGTTTCACGTGGAACAGCACGAGGCGGAACTGTCGGCGGTCGCGCAGCGGGTCTTCGGGGATCGGACCGAACTTGCCGAGCGGTACCACCATTCGTTGTCGACGGCAGGTGTCGAGCGGGGGCTCATCGGGCCGCGTGAGGTGCCGCGCCTGTGGGAACGACACATTCTCAACTGCGCCGTGGTGGGCGAACTCATCCAGGAGGGTGAGACAGTCGTCGACGTGGGCAGCGGTGCCGGTCTGCCGGGTGTTCCTCTCGCACTTGCCCGTCCCGACCTCCAGGTCACGCTCGTCGAGCCGCTTCTGCGCCGCACCGTCTATCTGGCGGAGTTCGTCGAATCCCACGGAATCGAGAACATTCTCGTGGTCCGTGGCCGTGCTGAGCAGCCGAGCGTCCTCCAGGAGGCGGGCGGCGCAGACGTCGTGACTTCCCGTGCCGTCGCACCTCTCGCCAAGCTCGCCAAGTGGTCGCTCCCCCTCGTCCACGAGGGAGGCCGGATGCTGGCGTTGAAGGGTTCGTCCGCTCGAGAAGAGATCGACCGCGATCACGACGAACTCGCTCGCCTCGGTGCCGGCAATCTCGAGGTGCTCGAGTGCGGAGGCAATCTCCTTCCGACACCCACGATCGTCGTGAAGGCCGAGCGGATTCCGCGGCCGGCGCGGCGTCGCAAGAAGCGCTGAGCGAATCGCCTGGCGCGACGATCGCCCCGACACCCTCCCTCCCCTACCGGGTCGGGAGGGTGTTGCCGTTTCCGAGACATTCTTTCCGACTCGAGGAATCTACTCGAGTACATTACCGGTGCAAAACGGTTGTTTCGGACGTTGTCATACCAGACCCGATCACCCCATGACGTTTCGTCACTGTGATGTTTCAGATTCCCTGAAATGTGTTTATCAAACGAATTATCTTCCTGTGCACTACGATTGAAACTCACTAATGTGAATAGTATTGCGAACCAGAGCATTTCAGTCTGGGTGTTCGCGGTTCTCGGGCCCACTCGTGTGGGTCGGGATTGTTTCACGTGAAACCACCGAGCCGCTCCTCCGCCTGTTTCACGTGAAACAACTCCGCTCCCCGTTTCACGTGAAACGTCACCCGGCCATGTCGCCGACGGAACCTAGAATGCGGATGGGATACTGAACCAACTGAGAATGCGTGCGCGTGGTCGGAAGGCCGGGGACAGCTCCGGGCCCGGGACTCGCATTCTCCCTTCGGCGCCTCGACCCGGTCTTCGAAGTCGCGACCGGGAAGCGACGAGGATGTAGCGTGCGAACCGAGCGGATCTACGTGTAAGGAGTGTTCTATGACGGGTGGATCTGAATCCGCTGTTTCACGTGAAACCGGAGGCGCCGAGGACGACTTCTCCCCCGTACCCTTCGACGGTTTCTCCACCGTCGACACCCCGATCGGCGCGGCTGCTCATCGCGCCACCCAGGTCCTGCATCCGAGCGATGCCAACGCACTGCCTAAGCCGCGCGAGCGTCGCGTCTTCACGATCGCCAATCAGAAGGGCGGGGTCGGTAAGACCACCACGGCGGTGAACATCGCCTCCGCGCTCGCCGTGCAAGGATTGTCGGTCCTCGTGGTCGACCTCGATCCGCAGGGCAACGCGAGCACCGCCCTGGGCGTGCCGCACTATTCCGGTGTGCCCTCGAGCTACGAGATCCTCCTCGGCGAGATCAATGCCGCCGAGGCCGTGCAGCAGAGCCCGCACAACGAACGCCTCTTCTGTATCCCCGCCACGATCGATCTCGCCGGTGCCGAGATCGAACTCGTCTCGATGGTCGCGCGCGAGAACCGCCTCCGGAACGCCCTCACCAAGGAGGCGCTAGGCGACCGCGAGTTCGACTACGTGATCATCGACTGCCCGCCGTCGCTCGGTCTGCTCACGGTCAACGCGCTCGTCGCGGCGAAGGAAGTTCTCATACCCATCCAATGCGAGTACTACGCACTCGAAGGTGTCGGGCAGCTCCTGCGCAACATCGAGCTCGTCCAGTCGCACCTCAACCCCGAACTGCACGTCTCCACCGTCCTCCTGACGATGTACGACGGTCGCACCAAGCTGGCCGATCAGGTCGCCGCAGAGGTGCGTGCGCACTTCGGCAGCGCGGTGCTGCGTTCGGTCATTCCCCGCAGCGTGAAGGTTTCCGAAGCTCCCGGTTACGGGATGACCGTTCTCGACTACGATCCTGGATCGCGCGGCGCGATGAGCTACCTCGACGCCGGGCGCGAGTTGGCGGCACGCGGGGTACACGAGAATCAGGGGAACGGATGAGCGCGACACGTAAAGGCGGGCTCGGTCGAGGTCTGGCAGCGCTCATCCCCACCGGTCCCCCGGTGGATGCAGAGCAGAAGCCGACGGCCGCCCCGAGTTCCACTGCCGCCGCCCCCACGGCCACCGCTCCCACCGATACCGCTGCTCCGGCCGTTCCTGCGCCGGCCAAGTCCGCACCGGCCGCGGGTGAACCGTCGAAGCCTGCTTCGGGCGGACAGTCCAAGTCGGCTGCGTCGCGTCGCCCCGGCTCGTCGGTCCTGAACCTCCCGTCCTCGGGTCTGGGTATGGCAGCCGCCGATCTCATCATCGGCGACGGCAGAACGCCGGCGTCCGCGTCCCCGGCGGAGCCTGTCGAGGACGACGCGGCACGGGCGTCCGGAGCGGCATCCGAAAGCGAACCCCTCCCCTCCCCCACCGGAGCGGTGTACCTCGAGATCCCGATCGACCGGATCGAGCCCAACCCGAAGCAGCCGCGGCAGGTCTTCGACGAGGAAGCGCTCGCCGAGCTCGTCCACTCCGTCCGCGAGTTCGGGCTCATGCAGCCGGTCGTGGTCCGCCGCCTCGAAGGCGACCGATTCCAGCTCGTGATGGGTGAGCGTCGCTGGCGTGCCGTCCAGGAGGCAGGCCTCGGCACGATCCCCGCGATCGTCCGCGACACCGAGGACGAATCGCTGTTGCGCGACGCGCTGCTCGAGAACATCCACCGGGTGCAGCTCAACCCCCTCGAAGAGGCCGCGGCCTATCAGCAGTTGCTCGAGGAGTTCGAGGTCACCCACGAGGAACTCGCGAGTCGGCTCGGACGGTCGCGGCCGGTCATCACGAACATGATCCGGCTGCTCAAATTGCCGGTCGCGGTGCAACGACGCGTGGCGGCCGGAGTGCTGTCGGCCGGGCACGCGCGTGCCTTGTTGGCGCTCGAGGCCGGTGCCGACGCTCAGGAGGCACTCGCCGCACGCATCGTCGCCGAGGGCCTGTCCGTGCGGGCGACGGAAGAAGCCGTCGTGCTCGCCAACCGCAACGACACCCCCGACGCTCCGCAGCAGAAGCGTCGGAAGCCCATCCAGATGCCGGGGCTGCAGGACGTCGCGGAGCGTCTGTCGAACTCCTTCGACACGCGCGTGACCGTGAGCCTCGGCAAGCGCAAGGGCAAGATCGTGGTGGAGTTCGGTTCGGTCGACGACCTCGAACGCATCGTGAAGATGATGGAGTCTCAGACCGACCTTTCTTGACTCCTCGTCGGAGCAAGACAACAGTCTGTAGACGAAAGACGTGGAGGCGAGCTATCCCGTGTCGACCCGAGTATCACCGCTCACGTTGAGTGGGATCGAGCAGTTGCCTGCTCATGCGCGACGGTGCGTTTTCTGGGAGCTGGATCCCACCTCATCGCCCGACGTTCAGCAATTCGCCGACCCCGAATTCGAGAAGGAAGCATGGCTGTCCATGGTCCTTCTCGAATGGGGGTCGTGCGGCCAGATCGCGACGATCGGCGACAAGGCCGCCGGGTGCGCGCTCTACGCTCCGCCGGGCATGGTTCCCCGCGCGCAGGCCTTCCCTACCGCGCCCGTCAGCGCCGACGCGATCCTGCTGACATCCATGCGGACCGAACCGCACGCGGACGAGCCGGATGTCGGAGCCGACCTCATCCGCGGTGTCGTCGCCGATCTCGTCCGTCGTAACGTCCGTGCCATCGAGGCCTTCGGGATCCGACGTACCGCCGACGTAGAAGCGAGCGATGTGCCGCACGCGACGGCCGCACTCGGGTGCTCCGACACGGAGTGCATGATCGACGCAGACTTCCTCGAGGACATGGGCTTCGAGGTCGTCGCCCCGCACTACCGCTACCCGCGGCTGCGTCTCGAGCTCGACCGCGACCACGAGTGGAAGTTCGCCGTGGAGGCCGCCCTCGATCGGCTCCTCGAGGAGTCCTCTCTCACCGTCGCGGATCTGACCGCAGGTTCGGCCGTCGGCGCTCACTGACGTACACCGGACACCGACGAAAAAGGACCGCCCCGCAGACTCTGCGAGGCGGTCCTTTTCTCGTCTACGGGCCTGCTAGCGACTGTCGGAGATGGACAACTCTTCGGCAAGCAACTCGGCGAAGGTGTACGTGCCGGTCGGCTGGTCGTCCTGGCCGAGCAGGTACAGCCGCTTCACCGCGATGAGGATCGCCTCGGCGATGATGTCGCGGCTGCGCGGATCGGCGAGCAGCGCGGCGTCCTGCTCGTTGGTGAGGTAACCGAGATCGATCTGCACCGTCGGCATGTTCGTCAGGCGCAGCAGATCCCAGGTGCGGCCGTGGCTGCGGCAGTCCTGCAGGCTCGTGCGGGCGACGATCTCGCGCTGGATGTAACCGGAGAGCACCTGTCCGATCATCGACTCGGACCCGTGCGAGTTGCCGTAGTGGAAGCTCGCGATGCCGTTCGCGGCGGGGCTGTGGCTCGCGTCGCACCGCAGCGAGATCATGAGGTCGGCACCGAACGCGTTGGACGTGCCCGCGCGTTCGACGTCGGTCGGATTCACGTGGTACGGCCGCGACAGGAAGGTCTCCATGCCCGTCGCCGCCATCCGGCCCTCGAGCCGACGCGCGAGATCCCACAGGATGTCGGCCTCGGAGATCGGGCCGTGAGGGCTCGGCACGATGATGCCGTGGGTGTTACCGCCGAGACCCGGGTCGATGACGATGCGCTTGCCGCTGAGCTGCGGACCGGAGCGGCGCACGATCTCCTCCTCGGAGATCGCGTGGGGTGACCCGCCCGACACGCGCGTGCCGAGCAGTTCGAGCGAGCGCAGTGTCTCGGCACCGCAGATGCCGTCGGAGGCGAGTCCGATCTCGCGCTGAAAGGAGCACAGACCTTCGTGGGTCTTCGGCCCGAAGTAGCCGTCCACGCGGTCGACGTAGAAGCCGAGATCCTGCAGACGGGTCTGCAGGGCCGCGACATCGTCGCCGTAAAGCGGAGCGGAGAGCTGATACATCAGGGTGCGCGCACCGAGCTTGTACGACGCTTCCTTCAAGGAACGGTAGGTCGCGGGGCCTACGGTCCCGTCGACGAGCAGACCGCGCTGCTGCTGGAACGCGCGCACGGCTCCGTCGAGTTCACGATCGAAGGGGACGTCCGATCCCATCCAGTCGCCCGACTCCTCGGGCTCGTTGTGCAGGAAGCCCAGGCCGGCCAAGGTGCTCCGGATCTCGGCGACCGCCGGACCGTGGTCGCCGTGACGAAGAGGGCGCATGTATCGGGCCTTTCCGTGCTGACAGGATCGGTGCCCGGCGTGAGGGCTGGGCAGCATCGAACGGGAGTGGGATGAAGGATGTGCCCGTGAAGACGGGCTCACGGGCACATCCGAGAGGTTGATCCTGGGACGGTACTACAGGACGTCCGCGAGATCCCGAAGCAACGCCGCCTTGCCCTTGGCCCCCACGATCGTCTTCGTCGGCTTGCCACCGGAGAAGAGGATCATCGTGGGAATCGACATGACCTGGTAGTCGCGTGCGGCCGACGGATTGGCGTCGATGTCGAGCTTGGCGACGGTCAGCTTGTCGCCGTGTTCGGCCGCGATCTCCTCGAGAACCGGAGCGACCATCTTGCACGGACCGCACCAAGTGGCCCAGAAGTCGACGAGGACGGGCTTCTCGGACTGCAGTACGTCCTCGACGAACGACGAGTCGGTGATGGTGACGGTGTTCTTGTCGGCCACGGATGTCTCCTGAATCTCGGGGTGGAATGTGGAACGGGGTGGTGGATCAGGCCTCGGCGAGTGTCGGCGCCTCGACCTCGCGGTTCGCGACGAGCCACCGCTCCGCGTCGATGGACGCCGAGCATCCGGTGCCGGCGGCGGTGATCGCCTGGCGGTAGGTGTGGTCGACGAGGTCGCCCGCGGCGAAGACACCCGGCACGGAGGTCGCGGTGGACGGCGCCGAGACCTTCACGTAGCCCTCGTCGTCGAGGTCGACCTGACCCTTGACGAGCGAGCTGCGCGGGTCGTGGCCGACGGCGACGAACAAGCCGGTGACCGGCAGGTCGCTGCGCTCGCCGGTGACGGTGTCCTCGAGGACGAGGTTGGTGACGCTGTTCTCGCCCTGCACCTCGGCGACCTTCGCGTTGGTGACGAAGCGGATCTTCTCGTTGGCGCGGGCGCGCTCGAGCATGATCTTCGAGGCGCGGAACTCCTCGCGGCGGTGAATGAGGGTGACGCTGCGCGCGAAGCGCGTCAGGAAGGTCGCCTCCTCCATCGCGGAGTCGCCACCGCCGACGACGGCGATGTCCTGGTCGCGGAAGAAGAAGCCGTCGCAGGTCGCGCAGGCGGAAACGCCGCGGCCGAGCAGCTGCGACTCCCCGGGCACACCGAGGTAACGCGGCTCGGCGCCCATCGCGAGGATGACGGCGTGGCTGCGGTAGGTCTCGCCATTGGCGACGACCGTCTTGACCGGGCCCGTGAGGTCCATCTCGTCGACGTCCTCGGTGCGCAGATCGGCGCCGAAACGCAGTGCCTGCTCACGCATCTGGTCCATGAGCTCCGGGCCCATGATCCCGTCCTTGAAGCCCGGGAAGTTCTCGACCTCGGTGGTGGTCATGAGCTCGCCACCGAACTGCGTTCCCTCGAAGACGAGCGGGGTGAGTTCGGCGCGGGCCGCGTAGATGGCGGCGGTGTATCCGGCCGGTCCCGAACCGACGATGATGAGGTCGTGAATCGTGGGCGAGGTCGTCATGCGGCGGAGCCTTCCGGTTGGGTGAACGGGGGCGCGAGGACTGCGGGCGATCCGGCCGGAACCGGACGGCAGCCTACAGATACTGTCAACACCAGGGTAAACGGTGTTGTTCCCCTTCCGCCGTGCGTCCCGCCACAGACGCCCTGTACGGACCGGCCGGTCGCCCGACCGGCCCGCCCTCGATGCGAACCGGTACGGTCTCAGGCCGCGCCGGGCACGTCCCGCAGCGTCTCGCGGATCACGCAACGCGTGCCCGTATAGATGGTCGGCATGCACTTGTTGCAGTGGATACACAGACCTTCGTGTGCCGTCTTCTCCTCGAACTTGCGGACGAGATACGGATCACGCAGCAGCGCGCGGCCCATGGCGACGAACTCGAAGCCTTCGTCGAGCGCCGTCTCGATAGTGTCGAGCCGGTTGATGCCGCCGAGCAGGATCAGCGGGATCTTCAGTTCCTCGCGGAACTGCCGGGCCATGGGCAGGAAGAATGCCTCCTCGAACGGGAGCTTCGGGAAGATCTTCGGCCCGTAGACCTTCAGTCCCCAGCCGACGACCTTCGGCTGCGACGCCTGGAACTCCTTCATGGGGACGTCGCCGCGGAAGAAGTACATCCCGTTCAACAGCGAGCTCCCGCCGGTGAGCTGCATGGCATGGATGGTGCCGTCGGACTCGATGAGCTTGGCCATGGGCAGGGACTCGTCGAGCCACAGACCCTGGGGCACGCCGTCGGTCATGTTGAACTTCGCGATGACGGCCACCCCCTCCCCCACCGCCGTGCGGACGGCCTCGAGCACGCGACGCGGGAAGGCGGTACGGCCCTCGATGCTGCCGCCGTACTTGTCGGAGCGCTTGTTGAGATTCGGGCTCATGAAGGAGCTGAGCAGGTAGTTGTGCCCGAGGTGGACCTCGACGGCGTCGAATCCGGCCTCGACGGCGAAGCGCGCGGCGCGTGCGTAGTCCTCGACCACCCGATCGAGCTGCTCGAGTGTCGCGCCGCGGACGAGCCCCATGGCGGGGGCGCTGATGCGCGTGGACGGCGCGAGCGTCTTCATCTTGTTGGAGATCTGGTTGGCGACGAGTCCGGCGTGGCCGATCTGCGCGGAGGCCAGACCCCCGGCGGCGTGCACGGCGTCGGTGAGCCGGGTCAGGCCGGGGACGGAGTCGGCGTCGAGCACGAGGGTGTCGCGGTGGACGCGGCCGTCGTGGGAGACCGAGCAGTAGGCGACGGTCGTGAGGGCGGTGCCGCCGCGGGCGACCTCGGCGTGGAATTCGACGAGTTCGTCGCTGACGGCTCCTCGAGGCATGACCCCTTCGAAGGTTGCCGCCTTGACGATGCGGTTGCGGAGGGTGAGCGGCCCGAGTCGGGCCGGTTCGAACACGGTGGGTCGCGGCGAAGACATGCCCCTACTTTCGATGCCAGTGGTATCGTAATTGCGCTTCGACTATAACGCTCGTCACACTCCGCGCCAGATCGATTCCCACTCGGTCCCGACATCACGGATCCCATGCCCAGCACCGCTCCGGGGCGCCCCCGCGACCCCCGAATAGACAACGACGTCCTCACCGCCACCCGCGAGATGCTCCGCTCCCACGGCTGGGACGGGCTGAGCCTGCGGGCGGTCGCCGCCCGCGCCGGCGTCGGCCGCGCCGCACTCACGCGTCGGTGGCCGACCAAGGCCCACCTGGTGCTCGACGCACTGCTCGGTTCCGCACCCGATCTGACGCCCTACGACGGCATCGATCGCAAGGGCTGGATCGAATGGGTGGTCACCGGGAGCATCGAATTGTTCTCCCGGCCGGAGGTCCGCGCTGCGCTCCCGGGGCTTCTCGCGGCACTGCGGGACCACGACGACCTCCGCAACACGCTCTGGCGCACGTTCAGCGGCCCCAGCACCGCCCTGTTCGCCGACGGCGACGGCTCGGACGTCGAGATCGACGCCAAGGCCGTGCTCGTGATGGCAGCGGGGTCGGCGTTGTTCGCCGGCCTCATCGCCGCGGAGGACGACACACCCGCGCTGCGCGCGCGGATCCTGGAACTGTTGTCGACCGTGGCGTAGCGCCGGACCCGAGCGCCGGACCCGAGCGCCGAAAGGTCAGCCGATCGTCTTGCGGACCAATATCGCGGGATCATCTGCGTCGCAGTCGGTTCCGACCACCAGAGCGGTAAGCGCCGGTGCGTCCGGTCCGCTCAACAGGACGAGGACGGCATCGTCGCCGGCGTACCGCACCGCGCGTGAACCGATCGGTGACCGGCCTTCGAAACCGTTCGCGTCCAAGCATTCTCGGAGACGATCGGCTCCACCGAGGAGACCGGGATCAGTGTCGCCGATCATCGCCCGCAGGGTGGAGGGTTCGAACAGGGCCTCGTCTTCCGCTGCCGCGACGGGAACACCGGTCGGGTCGTCGCTACCGAAAGCCGTTTCGCGCACGACCACCACGAGCAACACCGCCACTGCAGCCGCGACCGCGGCACCGGCCACCGCCCACCGGCGACGCCGTGCGATGCGGGACGGTGCGGACCGGACATCGGACCGGTCGTCGGATCGATCCTCCGCGAGCGCGGCACCGATACGCGCGGCGATCTCGGGCGGAATCGATTCCTTCGGTGGAGCGCCGCGCAGGGCCGACAACCGCGCCTGCGTCGCGTCGAGTCGCGCCAGATACACGACGGCCCCGGGATCGCGGCGCACGCGCGGCCACAACCGGGCGGCGAGCTCCTCGTCGAGCACCCCGGCATGCAGATCGGCGAGCAACTCCGCGGAGTACGGCGGGCGCATCTCGGCGGAGTTCGACGGACGCATCTCGTCCTCGTTCATGCGCGACTCTCCTCCGCGGTTCGGCATCCCTCACCAGAGTAAGACGGAGGAGGATCACGATCGGTTCCCCTCGGAGCGAAGGTCGTCGAGAAGAACTGCGAGCCGGCTCCGCGCGCGGGCACAGCGGCTCTTGACCGTTCCCTCCGGAACACCGAGACGTTGCGCCGCCTCCCGGACGGAGAAACCTTCCACATCCACCGCGACGACGGCTGCCCGCTGGTCGGGTGGCAGTGCGAACAGGGCGGATTCGATGTCGAGTGCGATCTCGGTGTCGTGGATGGGATCGCGCGGGGTACGCAGGTCGTGCGAATCGTCCTCGAACAGTGGGACGGTCACGCGGACACGATTGCGGCGGATGCGATCGAGGCACGCGTTGACGACGATCGAATGCAACCAGCTGCGGACCGCGGCGTCCTCCCGGAAACCCGAAGCCCTCCGGTGCGCCGAGAGCAGTGCCTCCTGCAGCGCGTCGGCCGCGTCCTCGTTCGAGTAACTCGTCCGCCGCGCGACCTGCCACAGATGGTCGTGATGTCGTGCCAGCAAGGCGGAGAAGGCATGCCGATCGCCTGCGATGTGTGCTGCGAGCAGCTCGGCATCCGACACTGCTCCATCGGACGCCACCCCGTCCGACACGCTTCCGCCGTCGTCGACACCCCCGTCGGGCACGGCGATTTTTGCGATCCCCCCGAAAATTCGCACGCGCGGATGGTAGCCGATCCGGACGATTCCGCCCGGCTGTCCGCGGTCAGCGTGCGGCTTCGAATTCCACTTCGGAGAGGGAACTCTTGTTGCTTCCGCCGCTCGAGCTCAGATCGGTGATCCACACCAGCACGTGCGAAGTCTGGCCGTCCGCCTCGACCGGGATCGTGGTCTCACCGGAAGCCAGTGTGCCCGAACCGATCACCTGCGTCTGATCGAGCGACGTCGACTCGGACGGTGCGCTGCGCACCTCGACGACCGTGCCCGGCGTGTCGGTGGTGACCTTCACAGCGGACAGTTCCGACGCGTCGGCGAGCGTGAACAGAAGTCCGACACCGTTCTTCAGCGACGGGAACGGATCGAAGTAGGCATCGGTGTTCCACGAGGTGGACGGATCACCGTCGATCGCCTGCGACGCGGTGGCGGGCGAATCGGGTGTGCCCTGAGGCGAGAACACCGACACGGAGGTCGCGGAGACCGGAGCGCTCGCCGCCGGTCGCGGCGGCGCGGCCTCGACCTGCTCGTCGCCCGCCCCCTCCTCGGCGGGTGCCTCGGCAGTGGGAGTCAGACCGAACTCCTGACTCGTCAGCGGAGCATCGTTGGCATCGCCGGCGAGCAGGTTCGCGATCCACCATCCGATGAGCGCGAGCAACAGCACCGTCGTGGCACCGAGCGCGGCCAGGGCGATGAGCATCCGCTGCGAATGTTTCTTCTTCTGTTCCAGCGCTTCGGGATCCGCGAGTGCATGCGTCTCCGCGGCGGCAGCGCGCTGCCCGATCCGCAGTGCCGGGATCATCTCGGTCTTCTGATCGACGACCGACGCCTGGTCGAGGATGTGCTGCACGGTCGCGGCGGTCCGGATACCGCCGTCCTCGGACAGGGCACGCACCGCGACCGCCGAGATCTCGAACGGCACATCGGGACGCAGGACGCGCGGCTCCACCGGCACACCGTCCTTGCGGTCGGGCTCCGGCATTCCGCCGACGGTGGCACCGCTGTGGTGCGGGACGGGAACGCCGCCCGGAGCCGATGGCTCACCGAGCGGCCACCGTCCGGTGATGAGTCCGTACAGGCTCGCGCCGAGACCGCGCACGTCGGACATCGCGTCGGAATCGGAGAAGGTCGCGGGGAAGGCCAGCACGGCGTCACCCGCCACGCTGATGCGGATGCGATCCGGGTGGTCGATCGACAGCGCGCTGCCCGCACGGTGCGACGCCTCGGCGGCGGCCGCGAGCGCGCGGATCGCGCGTGCCGCACCGATCGGCGACGGCTCGGTGGTGGACATCTCCTTCAGCGACCGGCCGGGAGTCCACTCCGAGATGACGATGCCGCCCGAGCTGCCGCGCACCACGTCGAGGACGCGGGCGAGTCCGGGCGAATTGATACGACCGAGGCGCAGGGTGCGCGAGAGCACGGCCTGCGGCGAGTCGGGGCCGGTGCCGTCGGCCGCGCGCTGTTCCGCGTCGACGAAGGTCAGCGCGACCTCGCGATCGAGCTTGACGTCGAGTGCCTGCCAGAAACGCAGACCGCGCGCGCCTCCGTGCGGGGCGAGCAGACGGTAGCGACCACCGGCGACCGAGGCACCGGCGATGAGATCGGGGCCGCGCATCGGACGGCGCGGCTGGGAGGCCGGGCCCGCGACACGCACCGGCGGGAGCTGCGGGGATCCGACGGGGATGACACCCGTGTCGAGGTTCGGATCGCGCGGCGGGCGCTTGCCGTCCTTGTCGGCAGACTTCTGCCGTGCGGCGGCATCGATGGTGGACTTGCCGGCAGCGTGGTCGTCGCTCACCCTCACTCCTTCGTTGTCGACTCGTCCACTTCCGGTGTGCAGACGCGGGTCGCCGCTGGGGGCCGCGAAGAACCGTGGTCGACGGCTCCCGGACCGTACCTGCTGCTGATCAGGGTACGGGAGTTGTCCGTGCGCATTGCTGCGACCGGGCACGTCCCTGATGGCGGGCATGACCTCTGTGATGGCGTCATAAGGTCCGACGCCGTACTCGCCGTAGTCGATACGCGGCAGGATGACGGTTTTCTCGGCATCCGATTCGGCGTAGCGCGGACGCGGGACGGGGGCGGGAGCCGGTGCCTCGTCGGAGGTGGTTCCGGTCTCGGGTTCGGAGGGGGCCTCCTCGACCGGGGCGGTGCCGCGCAGTGCCGCGACCTTCCGTCGCACGGCCGCTTCGATCGCGAGGATCTCGGGCACCTTGAGCAGGTACATCCCGACCAGCGCGACGAGCACCATGAGCACACCGTTGAGCCCGACCCGCACGAGCGAGCCGATGCCCCCGAAGCGGTCGGCAAGGACGTCGAGTTGCAGGAGACGGTCGGTGACGAGCACGACAATCGCCGCGGCGAGCGACGCGAGCACGACGTGCCAGACGGTGCGTCCGACGTTTGCCATCTGCAGGTCGCCGAGTGTGCGGTGCAGCAGATAGCCGCCGATGAACGCTCCGACGGTGAACGCGACGCCCGTGGCCGCGCCGAGGAGCAGCACCACCTGCTCGCCGTTCGCCGCGACGACGGGCGCCAGCGCGGACAGGCCGATCTTGACGGCGGTGATGCCGAGGATGATCCAGGTGGGGGTCCAGGCCTGTTCCCTGGCATAGAACACGCGCAGGTGGATGAGCACCAGCGCGTACGGGATGAGCGTGAACGCCGACCAGCTCACCGCCTGGCCGAGGCGTTCGGCGTTGCTGCCGCCGAAGTTGCCGTAGCCGTACAGCGCGGCGCCGACCTGCGAACCCGCGATCGTCAGGAAGGTGACGATCGGGATGAGCGAGATCATGGTGAGGCGGGTCGCGACGGACAGGTCGTCGACGACGGCCGGGGTGTCGTCCGCGGCGGCGTTGCGACTCAGGCGCGGCATGATCGCGGTGAGCACGGTGACCCCGAGGACGCCGTAGGGCAGCTGCAGCAGCAGCCACGCGTTGTTGTAGATCGCGGGACCTGCCTCGTCGGCGCCTGACGACACACGCGTGGCGAAGACCATCCCGGCCTGGCTGATCAGCACGTACAGCACGATCGCGGCGGCCATGCCACCGAACTGCCGGAGCCGGTCGTCGAGACCCCACAACGGCCTGAGATTGATGCCTTCGCGGCGCAGCGCGGGTACCAGGCACATCGCCTGCGTGATGACGCCGAGCAGCACGCCGATGCCGAGGACGAGCAGTTTCGGATCGCTCATCCGCACCGGATCGAGCGTGATCTCGCCCGGCATCAGGTAGTAGATCACCAGCACGGTGAGCACCACGAGGTTGTTGCACACCGGGGCCCAGGCGCCCGGCTTGAACACCTGCCGGGTGTTGAGGATGCCCGTGAACAGGCCCGACAACCCGTAGAACATGATCGCGGGCAGGAGCAGGTACGACAGCGCTGTGGTCAGCGACGTCGAGACCTTGCCGGACTCGTCGAGGAAGACGTGGGTGGTCAGGACCGGGGCTGCGGCCACCGCGAGAACGGTCGCCGTGCCGAGCAGCACCAGCGCCGCGGTGAACAGTCGCCGGACGAAGGCCTCACCGCCGTCGGGGTCCTCCCGCTCGGCCCGCACCAGCACCGGCACGACGATCGAGGTCAGGACGGCGCCGAGCACCAGCTCGGAGATCATGTTGGGGATCTGGTGCGCCACGGTGAAGGACGACGCGACGCTCGCACCGAGCAGGGTCAGGATGAGCAGCTGCTTGAGGAAGCCGGTGATGCGGCTGACCAGGGTCGCCACGGCGATGGAGCCGGTCGCCGCGAGCAGGCTCTGCGGCCTGCGGCGACCCGCACCGGCACCCGTGACGTCCGGTGAGGCGGTGGGAGAGTCCGACGGTCCCGGGTTCGGGTGTGTCTCCACGTCGTCCCGTGTGGAGTTCCCGGTCATTTCTCATACCCTTCGTCGGCTGGATCCGGCTCTCCCCGGAACCGGTGCAGAAGTCGCCTGCCCGCCAGGAACAGCAGGAGGGCTCCCGCACATCCCGTGACGACGGCGAGGATCTGGCCGTACGCATTGGAACGTACCGTCACCGTCGTCGAGCTGCCGAGAGGCAGGCCGGAGTCGGTGGTGAGTGCGAACTCCAACCGGAGGTTCCGCGAGTCGCTGATCTGAGCCGGCACCGTGAGGGTGCGGCTGCCGCGCGGCGGGAGCTGGGTCGGCCCGATATCGGTGATGTCCACCGTGTCGGGCGCGTCCACCTGCAGCCGCACGGTGATGCCCACGGGCAGGTCGTTGCGCGCGGTGAGCAGCAGCGGACTCTGTTCGGACGTCAGGGTGTACACACCGCCGGTCGAGATGACCGTCACGGCGTCGTAGATGTCGTCGACGGCCTCCCGCACCTCGGAGGCGCGGTGCTCGCCGGTCGCGTAGGCACCGTCGGCGTCGGCACCGCGACGACCGGCCAGGCTCATCGCGCGCAGCAGGTCCTCGCGCAGCGGGGCGGTGAACTGCTGCGGGGTGAGCTGGGCCTGCGGGTCCTCGACCAGCGCCGTCTGGATCGCGTCGAGGCGGCCGATCTGTTCCTCGGCCTCGGACACGACCGCCGCGGAGGCGCCGTCGGTGATCGCCTGCTCGGGATAGACCAGCATCGAGGCCGTCGGGTCGTTCGCGGTGTTCGCGGCCGCGTCGACGAGCGCGGCGAGCGGTCGCGGCGTGGTCAGGCCCGAGCGGACGAGCGTGGAGAGCATCGACAGCACGGAGGCGGCGTCGTCGGGCGATGCCGACCAGTTCTGCGGCGGCGCGAACAGCACCGATCGGCCTGCGGCCGGCAGTGCCGCCCCGGTGACCTCGCTGACCGTCGGCACCATGGCCGGCCAGGCCAGCGCGCCGAGGGCGTCCTGCAGGCGGGCCGTCGAGGAATCGCGGGAGAGGTCGTAGCGCGCCGAGGAGGGGACGAAGGACGGCGTCTGCGGGTCGGTGCCCATCCCGGCCAGTGCCGCGGACGCGGACGAGTCGAACAGGGCGGCGGTGAGGCCGGAGACACCGGAGATCCGGAAGCCGTTGCCGCCCGGTGCGGTGGACGGCGTCGACGACGTGCCCGCGAGCAGGGCGCGTCCGCCCTCGAGGGCGTTGTCGGACACCAGAGCGGTCACCGGGCCGTCGGCGGCGAGCATCGATCCGGTCTTCTCGGTGAGTACGCCGGAGTCGGGCCACATCACGCCCGGAGTGGAGGTGACGCCGAGGATGGAGTCGACGATGGCCGCCGGTGATTCGAGCGCGGAGTCGGTCAGGGACGAGTCGGCGAGGTCGCCGAGCGCGGTCAGGTCGACCTGTGCGAACGGAACGGCCATCGTGCAGGTCGTCGCCGCGAGGGCACGCAACCGCTCGAGCCAGGCGACCGCGGCATCCGTGCCCGAGCCCGGACGCGCATCGCCGGTCGGTTCGTTCGGATCCTCGACGACGAGATAATCGCGTGTCATGTTCGCGACGGTCACGAGCAGGTCCGGGTCCACGGCCAGGCACAGTCCCTCGAGGACGCGGGGTTCGGTGCGGGCGGTGTCCTCGACGGCGCGCAGCAGACCGTCGAGCCTCCCGCCCTCGGTGAGCGAGGCCGCGAGGTCGTCGTCGACCAGGCGTACCGGCTCGGTGCCGGAACCGGCCACGCCGGCGGCGAGCCTCGGCCGATCGGCCAGTGGCCACAGCATCGTGACCGCGGCGGGGCGGGACACGTCGGGCGGTACGGCGGGGAACGCCTTCTCCTCGCGGTCGAGCCGGCCGTCGTCGGACGAGCGGGTCGTGCCCCGCGACCCGCCGTTCCCGGTTTCGGTCTCCTCGGTGACCTCGTCGCTCGCGGGAACCGCGAGCACGGGCAGCAGGAAGCGTGCGTCGTCGAGCCGGGCCGCCCCGCCGTATTCGGGGACCCCGTTGACGTTCACCAGCAGCGGGTAGACGCCGGGAGTGTCGATGTCGAGCGACGGCACGAGATCGGAGCGCAGCGGCAGTTCGAGTTCGAAGTCGGCACGTTCGCCCTGCCCCAGCCGGTCGGCGACCTCCTCGAACTCACCGACCGTGTCGAATCCGGCCTGGTCGAGGGACAGCGAGGTGCGCAGCGCTGCGGAGTCGGAGACCACCGGTGCGCGCTGCAGCCGCACCCAGACGTCCTCGACGTCCCGGTCGCCGATGTTCGCCACCGTGCCGCGGACCGTGACGACGGACTCGCTCGTGAGAGTCACCGTCTGCGGCGTCACCTCGTCGATACTCAACTCGAGGAAGCGCGGCTCGTCGGGGTCGGTCTGGGCTGCGGCCGGATTCGCCGAGGCCGTCGGGAGAAGAGTCGTCGGCAGAAGAGGCGTCACGCCTGCCGTTGTGAGGACGAGTACGAGCACGGCGAGCACCGCGGCGCCCGCCCGGGACACCACCACCGTCATCCGCGTGGGGCCCCCGGTTCGTCGGCATCGGGGAGTCGCGTGTGGTCCATCTCGGCGATGAGCTGATCGGCGATGTCGGCGAGCTTGCGTTCGTCGGCGTACGCCAGGCGGGTCCGCAGTTCGCGCAGCGGCACCCACGCCACCTCGGTGACCTCGACGTCCGCGTCGGAGAGTTCTCCGCCGAGATAACGCAGCAGATAGTGGTGCACGGTCTTGTGGACCCGGCGGCCCTCGGTGACGAACCAGTAATCGATGCTGCCCAGCTCGGCGAGCACCGAACTGCGCACGCCGGTCTCCTCGCGGACCTCGCGCATCGCGGTTTCCTCGGCGGTCTCACCCTGCTCGATGTGGCCCTTCGGCAACGACCACAGCAGGCGTCCCCGCCGGTCGGTGCGGCCGATCAGGGCTGCGCAGAGTTTCTCGGGCGGACCACCGAGTCCGTCGACCACCAGACCTCCCGCGGAAGTCTCGCGGACGGTCCGCATGCGAGGTCCGGGCGAAGCGGACGATCCGGGCGAAGCACCGTGTGCGGTCTTCTTTGCGCCCGCGCCACGCCGCCGCGAGCTGCGGCGGTTACGGTTGGCACGTTCGGCGGGCGACACCTCATAGATAGTAGATGGACCGACGTCGGTCCCGGCTCAACCACACGAACGCGCTGCTCGGTAAGGTGCAAAGACGTGAACTCCCCCACCGCAGACACCGACCGTCGTACCCGGCTGCTCGCCGGAGCCGAGGCCACTCTGCGCGATCTGTCCGACATCCTCGCCCCGCTGGGGGCGCGATTCGCCGAAGCCGGACACGAGCTGTATCTCGTCGGGGGCAGCGTGCGCGACGCGGTGCTCGGTCGCCTCGGCACCGACCTCGACTTCACCACCGATGCGCGTCCGGAGGTCGTGCAGGAGCTGCTGCGCGGATTCGTCGACCACCAGTGGGACACGGGTATCGACTTCGGGACCATCAGTGCGGTGAAGGGACTCGAGCAACTCGAGATCACCACCTTCCGCAGCGACGCCTACGACCGTGTCACGCGTCACCCCATCGTGAAGTACGGCACGAGTCTCGAGGACGATCTCGTGCGCCGCGACTTCACCGTCAACGCGATGGCCGTGCGGATCGGACCGGACGGTGCGGGTGAGTTCGTCGACCCGCTCGGCGGCATGGACTCCCTGCTCGCCGGCGTGCTCGACACCCCGGCGAAGCCCGAGGACTCCTTCCACGACGATCCGCTGCGCATGCTGCGCGCGGCGCGGTTCGTCTCCCAGCTCGGCTTCGCCCTCACCGAGCGCGTGCACACCGCGATCGTCTCGATGGCCGACGAGATCCTGCGGATCAGCGCCGAGCGGGTGCAGGCCGAGCTCGACAAGCTGATCCTCGGCGACTATCCGATCGAGGGCATCGACACGATGGTCGAGACCGGTCTGGCGCAGCGGGTGATCCCCGAGATCCCCGCGATGAAGCTCGAGATCGACGAGCACCACCAGCACAAGGACGTGTACTGGCACTCGCTGACCGTCCTGAAGCAGGCCATCGACCTCGAGGACGGCGATCCCGATCTCGTCCTGCGGTGGGCCGCGCTGCTGCACGACATCGGCAAGCCCGACACCAAACGCAACGAGCCGCAGGGCGGCGTCAGCTTCCACCACCACGAGGTGGTCGGAGCGAAGCTCGTGCGCAAGCGCATGCGCGCCCTCAAGTACTCGAAGCAGATGATCGAGGACGTCAGCCGTCTGGTCTTCCTGCACCTGCGCTTCCACGGCTACGGCAGAGGACAGTGGACGGATTCGGCCGTGCGCCGTTACGTGCACGACGCCGGGCCGCTGCTGCCGAAGCTCCACAAGCTGGTGCGCGCCGATTGCACGACCCGCAACAAGCGTCGGGCCGCCGCGCTGCAGGCCACCTACGACGGTCTCGAGGAACGGATCGAGCGCATCGCCGCCGAGGAGGATCTCGCCAAGGTCCGGCCCGACCTCGACGGCAACGCGATCATGGAACTGCTGGGTATCTCCGCAGGTCCGACGGTCGGCAAGGCGTGGAACTTCCTCAAGGAACTGCGGCTCGACCGCGGCCCGCTCGAGCGCGACGAGGCCGAGGCCGCGCTGCTCGAGTGGTGGGCACAGCAGCAGGAGGCCTGACTCCGAACGTCTGATCTCACATCGTCGTGACGGCGGCGTGAGCCAGATGTCACCGCGTGCTCACCGCGGGTGACGCCACCGCAACACCGCTTCTCCAGCATGGACACCGGCGTAGTCGAGACGGTGTCGAGGAGTTGCGGGATGCAGGACGAGATCACCACGGTGAAATCCACCTGCTCCTACTGCGGTGTGGGATGCGGGATGCTCCTCGACGTCGCCGTCGACCCGGAGACGGGTGACCGACGCGTGGTGAGGGCATACGGAGACAAGGATCACCCGACCAACAGGGGTCGGTTGTGCACGAAGGGCGCGACCAGCGCGGAGATGCTCGCGGCCGGGGGCCGGCTCGATACGGCGTGGATGCGTTCCGAGCGGGCGGCCGAGGTCGCCCCGCTCCCCTTCGACGATGCGATCGCCGAGACCGCGCGGCGCCTGAACGATATCGTCTCGGCCCACGGCTCCGACGCGGTGGCTCTCTACGTCTCGGGACAGATGTCGCTCGAGGCCCAGTATCTCGCGACGAAGCTCGCGAAGGGATACCTGCGCACCTCGCACATGGAATCGAACTCGAGACTGTGCATGGCCGGCGCCGCGACCGGGTACAAGCAGTCGCTCGGATCCGACGGCCCGCCCGGCTCGTACGAGGACTTCGACCGCGCCGACGTCTTCTTCGTGTCGGGTTCCAATATGGCCGACTGCCATCCCATTCTGTTCCTGCGCATGATGGATCGGGTCAAGGCGGGAGCGCGACTGATCGTCGTCGATCCGCGGCGCAGCGCGACCGCCGACAAGGCCGACCTGTTTCTGCAGATCGCGCCGGGCACCGACCTGGCGCTTCTCAACGGTCTGCTGCACCTGATCGTCGAGAACGGACACGTCGACCGCGACTTCGTCGAGAAGCACACCGACGGCTGGGACGCGATGGAGTCCTTCCTCGCCGACTACCCACCGCACGTCGTCGCCGAAGTCACCGGTCTGGCCGAGGCCGACATCCGCACCGCGGCGCAGTGGATCGGCGAGGCCGGGGAGTGGATGAGTTGCTGGACGATGGGTTTGAACCAGAGCACCCACGGCACGTGGAACACCAACGCGATCTGCAATCTGCACCTCGCGACCGGGGCGATCTCCCGCACCGGCAGCGGGCCGTTCTCCCTCACCGGTCAGCCCAACGCGATGGGCGGCCGCGAGATGGGATACATGGGACCGGGTCTGCCCGGTCAGCGCAGTGTCCTCTCCGACGACGACCGCGCGTTCGTCGAAGATCGCTGGTCGCTGCCGCGCGGCACGCTGCGCACCGAGGGCGGCGCCGGCACCGTCGACATGTTCGAGCGCATGGCCGCCGGAGAGATCAAGGCGTGCTGGATCATCTGCACCAATCCCGTAGCGTCGATCGCGAATCGGAGCACCGTTCTCGAGGCACTCGGGAAGGCCGAGCTGGTGATCGTGCAGGACGTCTATCGCGAGACCGAAACTGCTTCGTACGCAGACGTTCTCCTACCCGCAGCTCTGTGGGCCGAATCCGAGTATGTCACCGTCGGATCCGACCGCACCGTCAATCTTCTACAGCAGGCCGTCGAACCCGTCGGTGAGTCGCTGCCCGACTGGGAGATCATCGCGCGGGTCGCTCAGGAAATGGGTTTCGGCGACGCCTTCGACTATTCGAGTGCCGAGGAAATCTTCGAGGAGATCACCGGATTCGCGAATCCGCAGACCGGCTACGACCTGCGCGGCATGACCTACGACCGACTGCGGGAAGGGCCCGTGCAATGGCCGTGCCCGCCGGAGTCGGCCGCGACACGGCACCCCGTCCGCTATCTCAACGACGGGACGAGCCGGACCCCGGTGGTGCGCGAGGACGGTTCCCGTCCGCGACTGGCGTTCGCGACCCCCGACGGCCGCGCTCGTTTCTTCCCTCGCCCGCACATGCCCGCCGCGGAAATGCCGGACGACGACCACCCCTTCGTCCTGAACACCGGACGCGTCCCGCACCAGTGGCACACCCTCACCAAGACCGGGAAGGTCGAGAAGCTCACCAAACTGAATCCCGGACCGTTCGTCGAGATCAATCCCGATGATGCACAGCGACTGTCGATCGTCGACGGCGACCGGGTCGAGATCGCATCGCGGCGCGGCCGGGCCGTGCTGCCGGCCGTCGTCACCGACCGGGTGCTGCCCGGGAACTGTTTCGCGCCCTTCCACTGGAACGACCTCTTCGGCGACGATCTCGCCATCAACGCCGTGACGAACGACGCCGTCGACCCGGCATCCCTGCAGCCCGAGTTCAAGGTCTGCGCCGTGTCGGTGGAGAAGGTCGCGGGTGCGGTCGAACCGGTGCTCGAGAGCGGTTCGGTGCTCGACCGTCTCGAGTCTGCGCTGGGACTCGGGACGATTCCCGCACCCACCTTCGACGACGCCGAACGAGGTTATCTCGCAGGTCTTCTCGCCGGACTCAGGACGGCGGAGATCACTGCCGCGCCGACCCTTCCGCCGACCGCGCCGTTCCCGGCCGACAAGCGGGTATGGGTCGACGGACTGCTCGCCGGGATGTACGCGCACTCGGCCCCGGTTCCCGACGCGACGCCCACCGAGGCGGTGCCGGACGGGCCGGTTGTCGTGGTGGCCTGGGCGTCGCAGACGGGCAACGCCGAATCCTTCGCGGCGAATTGCGCACAACGGCTCCGCGATGCCGGTCGGGCCGTGCGGCTGAGGGGGCTGAACGAACTCGACGTCGCCGCGCTGGCCGACATCGACGACCTCGTGGTCGTCACGAGCACCTTTGGCGACGGCGACCCACCCGACAACGGCGGGTCGTTCTGGCGGTCGCTCGCGGCGGACACCGCGCCCGAACTGAGCGGAACGCGTTATTCAGTAATGGCTTTCGGCGATTCGAGCTACGACGATTTCTGCGGCTTCGGGCGCCGTGTCGATGACCGTCTGAGCGCTCTCGGCGCGACCCGCCTGGCCGAGCGCGTCGACTGCGAACCCGGAGAGGACGAGCGCGCGCAGAACTGGCTCGACGCCCTCGTACAGCTGCTGGGAGGCTCGACGACCCCGGTCGCATCGGCTGCTCCCGCGGCCCCTGCCTATACCCGCAACTCGCCGCTCGTCACCCGGATCACCCGCAACATTGCACTGAGCGGTGCGGGTTCGGCGAAGGACGTGCGTCAGTTCGGATTCGAGATCTTCGATCCAGCATTCGAATACGAGGCCGGCGACGCACTCGGGGTGATGCCGACGAACGGCCCGGAGGCCGTCGACGAATGGCTGCAGGTCACCGCCCTCGACCCGGAGACCGCCGTCGAACTCGGCGACCGTCCTACCGTGCCGCTGCGCGAGGCCGCGACCCGTCACCTCGACATCACCCGGGTGACACCGGAACTGCTCCGGTTCGTGCAGAAGCAGAGCGGCAGTGCCGAACTCGCGAAACTGCTGCGACCGGGCAACAAGATCGAGCTGCAGCAGTGGCTGTACGGGCGGCAGGCGATGGACGTCATCGCCGAGTACCCGTTCAAGGCGCCCTGGGACGAATGGAAGGACCTCCTCGGCCGTCTGCGTCCGCGCCTGTACTCGATCTCGTCGAGCCCGAAGACGAACCCGCGCGAGGTACAACTGACGGTGTCGGTGGTGCGCTACGAATTCGAGGGTCGATCCCGGGCGGGCGTGTGCTCGTCGTTCCTCGCGGATCACAGCAAGGGTGTGGACATCCCGATCTTCGTGCAGCGCAACGAGCACTTCCGGCCACCGGCACCCGAGACCGACATGATCATGGTCGGTCCCGGTACGGGCATCGCACCGTTCCGCGGTTTCCTCCACGACCGTCGCGAGGCCGGGCACACGGGCCGCAACTGGTTGTTCTTCGGCGACCAGCGATCCGAGGCCGACTATCTCTACCGCGACGAGATCGAGTCGATGCACGCCGACGGTTTCCTCACCGAGCTGGGACTGGCCTTCTCCCGCGACCAGCGGCAGAAGATCTACGTGCAGGACCGGATGCGCGAGCATGGCGCGCAGGTGTGGAAGTGGCTGCAGAACGGTGCCCACTTCTACGTGTGCGGCGACGCCGGACGTATGGCGAAGGATGTCGACGCGGCCCTGCGCGAGGTGGTGCAGGCGCACGGACGGCTCGACCGGGACGCCGCCGCGGCGTACGTCGAGCAGATGGCCGCCGACAAGCGGTACGTCCGCGATGTCTACTGATCTGTTTGTCGGTCCGCAGATGCGGGTATAACGTAGGGTTCATGACGCATCTGCGGAGATACCCGTGACCTCCCTCCGGATCCGCGACGCCGCGTCGTTGCTGGGGGTCAGCGACGACACGGTCCGTCGCTGGATCGACCAGGGGCTGCTGCGCGCCGGCAAGGATTCCGCCGGACGCAAGACAGTCGACGGTCGCGAGCTGGCGGAGTTCGCCCGCGCTCAGGCCGATGCCGGTCCCGATCCGCTCGGGGTGGGCAGCTCCGCTCGCAATCGCTTCGTCGGGCTGGTTACGCGCGTCGTCTCCGACACCGTCATGTCGCAGGTGGAGATGCAGTGCGGTCCGCACCGCATCGTCTCGCTCATGAGCACCGAGGCCGTGAACGAACTCGGTCTCGAGCCGGGCAGCATCGGGGTGGCCGTCGTCAAGGCGACCACTGTCATCGTCGAGACACCCGGAGGGGACGGATGAGGCGCCGGGCGCTCGCCGCGTTCGCTGCCGGTCTCACCGCTGCGGCACTGACGTCGTGCGGCACCGGCGGTGGCTCGGATGTCCTCACCGTTTATGCGGCGGCCTCGCTCCGGGCGCCGTTCACCGAGATCGCCGAACGATTCGAGGAGGCGAACCCCGGAGTGTCGGTGGAATTCTCGTTCGCCGGCTCGTCCGATCTCGAGACCCAACTCGAGCAGGGGGCACCCGCCGACGTCTTCGCCTCCGCCGACACCCGGACGATGGACGCCGCCGTCGCGGCCGGGCTCGTTGCCGGTGAGCCGATCCCGTTCGCGACCAACATGCTCACGATCGTCACCGAACCGGGGAACCCGAAGAACGTCACCTCGTTCGACGATCTCACCGGCGACGGTCTCTCGGTGGTCGTGTGTGCGCCCCAAGTGCCGTGCGGGGCGGCGACCGAGCGACTCGAGGAGACCGGCGGTGTCGAGCTCGCGCCGGTGTCGGAGGAGTCGTCGGTGACCGACGTGCTCGGCAAGGTCACTTCCGGTCAGGCCGACGCCGGTCTGGTCTACGTCACGGACGCGAGGGGGGCCGGCGAGAAGGTCACCGTTGTCCCCGTCCCGGAAGCTGCGGAGATCGTCAACATCTATCCCGTTGCACCACTTTCGAATTCCCGAAATCCCGGTCGCGCCGACGCCTTCGTGCGCTTCGTCACCGGCACGGGCGGTCGTGCCGTCCTGGCCGACGCAGGATTCGGTGCACCGTGACCGCGACGGGACTGCCCCGGTGGTTGTTCGTTCCCGCGGCACTCGGGTTGCTGTTCGTCGTCGTGCCCCTGGTGTCGATGCTGCTCACCGTGGACTGGACGACCTTCCCCGCGCTGGTGACATCCCCGGCGTCCCTCGACGCGCTCGTCCTGAGCCTGCGCACCTCCGCGGCCGCCACGATCCTGTGCATCCTGCTCGGCGTGCCTCTCGCAATGGTGCTGGCGCGCAGTAGCTTCCGGTGGATATCGGTGATCCGCGGGTTCGTCCTGCTGCCGCTCGTGCTGCCCCCGGTCGTGGGCGGTATCGCCCTGCTCTACACCTTCGGTCGTCGCGGACTGATCGGTGAGCACCTCGATGCGCTCGGGATCCACATCGCCTTCACCACCACCGCGGTCGTGCTCGCGCAGACCTTCGTCGCACTGCCCTTCCTCGTCACGAGTCTCGAAGGTGCGCTGCGCAGTGCGGGTTCACGCTACGAGGACGTCGCGGCCACACTCGGTGCGCGTCCCACGACGGTCTTCCGGCGCATCACCCTGCCCCTCGTGCTGCCCGGCCTGGTCTCCGGTTCGGTACTCGCATTCGCCCGCGCACTGGGCGAATTCGGCGCGACCCTCACCTTCGCCGGCAGCCTCCAGGGTGTGACGCGCACGCTGCCGCTCGAGATCTATCTGCAGCGGGAAACCGATCCCGATGCCGCCGTCGCGCTGTCGCTCGTGTTGATCCTGGTGGCCGTCGTGATCGTCGTGGCCGTGTACTCGCGGCGGAAGGACCGCCCGCTGTGAGCCTGACGGTGCGGGCCCGGGTCGCCGCACGCGATGTCGACGTCGACCTCGAGGTCGCGCAGGGTGAGATCGTCGCGGTGCTCGGCCCCAACGGAGCCGGCAAGTCGACGCTGCTGGGAGTGGTCTCCGGTCTGCTGCGTCCCGATGCGGGTCGCGTGGAACTCGACGGTCGCGTCCTCACCGATACCGCGACCGGCGTCGCCGTCGCTCCGCACGACCGGTCGGTGGTGCTGCTCGCCCAGCAGGCGCTGCTCTTCCCGCACCTGACGGTCGCGGACAACGTCGAGTTCGCACCGCGCAGTGCGGGTGCGGGTCGGCGTGAGGCCCGTGTGCGCGCCGAGAGGTGGCTGCAGGAGGTCGATGCCGCAGCACTCGCCGATCGTCGTCCGCACGAGTTATCGGGGGGGCAGGCGCAACGGGTCGCACTCGCACGTGCCCTCGCGGCCGAACCGCACCTGCTGTTGCTCGACGAGCCGATGGCCGCGCTCGACGTCACCGCGACACCGGTGTTGCGGTCGTTGCTGCGACGCGTCCTGCGCGACAGTGGACGCACGGGCCTGCTCGTCACCCACGACCCGCTCGACGTGCTCGCCCTCGCCGATCGGGTGATCGTGATCGAGGCCGGGCGGGTCGTCGAGGACGGGCCGGTACGCCGGGTGCTGACGCGACCGCGCAGTGCCTTCGCCGCCCGCATCGCGGGGAGCAATCTCGTCACCGGCATCGTGCGAGCTGAGGCGCTGGAATCCGCGGACGGTCTCGTCCACGGCCGCGTCCACGACGACTGCGTCCCGGGTACGGCCGCCGTCGCCGTCTTCGCGCCGTCGGCGGTCGCCGTCTACACCGAGGCCCCGCACGGGAGCCCGCGCAACGCCCTGAGGGTGAGGATCGCGGAACTCGAGGCGCAGGGTTCGTCGGTGCTCGTGCGATCGGATACGGGTATCGCCGCGGAGATCACGACGGCGGCACTCGCCGACCTCGACGTCCATCCGGGCGACTCCGTATGGTTCGTCGTCAAGGCCACGGAGGTGGGGATCCATCCGGCCGCGCTGAGCGCGTGATCGCTACTGCCGCGTGCGGCGCACGACGAACACGGCGACGAGCCCGATCAGGTAGACGACCCCACCTGCGACGGCCAGCTCGGGTGTGCGCCCGTCGGGGTCGATGACGAAGGCCGCCACGACGATCGCGCCGAGGAAGGCGATGTTGAAGACGGTGTCCTGCAGCGCGAAGACCTGACCTCGGCGCGCGTCGTCGATATCGATCTGCATCGCGGCGTCGCCGGTGAGTTTGATGGTCTGACCGGCGAGGCCGAGCAGGAAGGCCGCGACGAGCAACGGTCCGGCCGACACGGTGGTGACGAACGCGAACTGCACGATCGCGGCGGCGATCAACCCGACTGTGACGGTGCGCGGCCGGCCCAGCCGCGGGATCAGGATCGGTGCGAGCACCGCTGCGAGGAGCATGCCGGTGCCGGTGCAGGCGACCGCGACACCGAATCCGGAGAATCCCGCGAGCAGGTCGGAGCCATTCTCCTCGGCACGCAGGACGAGCACCATGATGAGCGTGTCGATGCCGAACACGATGCGGTGCGCGCCGATTCCGAGCATCGCGATCGTCACGCCAGGAGCTTCGAGGACGGCCCCTGCACCGGTCCGCAGACCTGACAGGACGGTGGGGATCACGGCCCGGGGACGTATTCCCTCGGGGCCGAGGGCATTCGCGGCGAATCCCGCTGCGGCGACCGCACCGACGAGCGAACCGCTCACTCCGAGGAGGACGGCCGTCCCGGAGCCAGTGTCGCCCGCGCCCAAGAATCCTATGGTCGCGACCGCCGTGGCGGCCCCGACCGCCGAGACACCCGAACCGACCGTTGCCAGAACGGAATTGACCGGGACGAGCCACGACTGGGCGACCACGTGTGGGAGCGAGGCCGAGACGCCCGCCAGGACGAATCTGCTCACACCGATGGCGGCGAGCGCGAGCAGCATGAGTGGGGTCTGCGGTCCCCCGAGGAGCAACACGGCCGCCGCTGCCGCGATGAACACTCCGCGGAGCAGGTTGGCCCAGACGAGGACGAGGCGCCGGTCCCACCGGTCGAGCAGGGCGCCGGCGAACGGACCGATCACCGAGTACGGCAACAGCAGCACCGCGAAGCCTGCCGCGATCGTCACCGGGTCGGTGTGACGTTCGGGGTTGAACAGGATCGCCCCGCCGAGTGCGGCCTGGAACAGTCCGTCACCGAACTGGCTCGCGAACCGCACTCCGGTCAGTCGTACGAGACCAGGCGAGTTCCGCAGGGCGGTTGCGGTCGATCGCCACGCCCGCTGCCTGGACTGCTGCCCGGAGTCTCGCACAAGCACGACACTATCGGCTCCGCCACCATTCGACGGTGCGGGCGGCCGCCTCGTCGAGCGGGGTGGGCGACAGGCCGAGTACCTGTTCGGTGCGGGTCGAGTCCATGACGAACGGGGCATCGAACTGGTAGAGCATCTCGGCGAGTTCCTTCATGTCCCGGTTCACGTGGCCGCCGGCCCGCACCAGCCAGGACGGGATCGTCCCCACCGCGGGCGCGGGCACGCCGGCCGTCCGCGTGAAGGCGGTGGCGATCTCGCGCTGTGCCACGGCCGGTCCGGTGGGTGCGTGGATCACGGTGTTCCACACGGTCGGCTCCCCCGCTGCCGCGATCATCGCCGCGGCCAGGTCGGGAACGTAGGTGAACGAATGCGGGACGTCGGCCGAGCCGAGCACCCGCACCTTCTTCCCGGCGAGCACGGTGGGCACCATGCGTGCGCCGGCCATCGCGTTCAGTACCCGCGGACCGAAGAAGTCCGACGCGACCACGCTCACCGTCGGTGCGCGATGCGCTGCCCGGGCGGCGAGGAGCTGCCGTCGGACACCGCGCTTGCCGGTGTCGGCCTCGCGGGGCGAGTCCTCGGTCATGACCCGGTCGGGTTCGCTGTACGAGTAGAGGCTCTCGGGGAAGACGACGACCGTCTTCTCCGACAGGTTCGCGGCGGCGTCGAGAACGACCCGCTCGGCGACGGGGAGTTCGCGTGCCCACACGTCGGCGCGGTAGGCCGACCCGTGGACGCACATGTACACCGCGTCGGCAACAAGTCCGTCTTCGTCGACGAGTGCTGCGGCCGCGGCCTCGGGATCCGTGACGTCGACACGCAGGCGTTCGATGCCCGCGCCTTCCGGTCCACTGCCCGATCGGGTGAGAACGCGCACGCGATGTCCTTGTGCGGCAATCTGTTCGGCGACGGTCCAGCCGACGGGTCCGGCTCCTGCGACCACCTGGAGATGCGACATGATTCCTCGCTTCGGAAAAGTGTGAGCACTGCTCTCTGATGCCGTCGACGATCCTCCGTGCAGCCGTGCTTGTCAAGAGCAGTGCTCTCATTTGTTGACGGTGCTCTCTATTCGACGGCAGAATGGTCCGGTGACGACACCACGGGCGCGCGCACGCGCACAGACGATGGCCGACATCCTCCGGATCGGCCGCGAGCATCTCGGCACCCACGGAGCGGCGGCGCTGTCGCTGCGTGCCGTCGCCCGAGACCTGGGCGTCGTCTCCTCCGCCGTCTACCGCTACGTCTCGAGCCGCGACGAGCTGCTCACCCTGCTCGTCGTCGACGCCTACGACGAACTCGGCGACAGTGTCGACCGTGCCGTCGACGCAGTCGACCCCTCCGATCACCGCGAACGGTTTCTCACCCTCGGCCGGGCGGTGCGCTCGTGGGCGCTGGCCGAACCGGCCCGCTACGGGTTGCTGTTCGGCAGTCCGGTGCCCGGTTACGCTGCCCCGGCCGAGCGCACCACCGCACCCGGTATCCGCGTGGTCCTGCGACTGGCCCGGATCGTGGACGAGGCCCACGCCGCGGGTGTATTGGACGACACGGCCGCTGCCCCACCTCCGGAGAGCCTGGGGGAACCGCTGGGCCGGATCCGGGACGAGTTCTCCCTCACGGCCCCGGATTCCGTACTGGCACGCGGTCTCTGGGTGTGGCCGTCGTTGTTCGGGTCCGTGAGCTTCGAGGTCTTCGGGCAGTACGGCCCCGACACTTTTCCGGACCGCGAGGTCCTGTTCGAACATCATCTCGCCCTGTTGGCACAGACCGTCGGGTTCCACCCCACGCGCCGGTGACGGCGGTGACAGAATGGCTGACGTGGCGCAGCATCAGGACGAACCCGAGGACCGCACCGCACCCTCGACACCCAGGGTGCGGGCCGGCAGCCTGCTCGTCTCCGCCACCGATCTCACCGAGCCGACCTTCCGCCGCACCGTCGTCTACATCATCGAGCACACCGATGCCGGCAGCTTCGGTGTCGTCCTGAACCGCATCAGCGACACCTCCGTCGACGCCATGCTGCCGCAATGGTCGTGGCTCGCCGCCGAACCGAAGACCCTGTTCGTAGGCGGTCCCGTCCACCGCAGTTCGGCGCTGTGCCTCGGCACGCTGCGGGTGGGGGCCGACATCACCGACGTCCCCGGCATCCGCCACGTCGACGGCCGAGTGGTGATGATCGACCTCGATGTCGACCCCGGGCACATCGCCCACTACGTCGAGGGTGTGCGGATCTTCGCGGGATACGCGGGGTGGAGCGCAGGTCAGCTCGACGGCGAACTACGCAACGACGACTGGATGGTGGTCTCGGCACTGCCCACCGATGTGCTCGCCCCCGCGCACCTCGACGTGTGGGCGAGGGTGCTGCGCCGGCAGCCGCTGCCGATGGCGTTGCTCGCGACGCACCCCATCGAGGTCGAGCGCAACTGAGCCCCCCTCGGGCGACCGGGACCGGTCAGCGGGCGTCGGCGAGAGTGTTGAGCGCGCCGGCCATCTCCTCGGCCCTCGTTGCGGTCACGGTGAATTCGTGTCCCGAGGCCGTGGTCACCACGACGGCAGGCCCGGTGCGCGTGACCAGGCCGTACCGCTTGCCGCCCTCGGCCCGCAGGCCCCAGCCGCCCCAGTCCTGGAACGGGCGGGTCTCGGTGACCTTCGCCCCGACGATCTCGTCGAGGTCGTATCCGAGCGCGTCGGTGGCCAGATTCGACACCCGGATCCCGTCCGCGTCGACCACCACGGTGTAGCGGAGCAGACCCAGCACGAGCAGAGCGACGGGCGCGATCAAACCCAGCGGCCACCAGCTCTGCGTCGCACCGCACACGACGAGCGCGGGGATCAGGACGAGCAGCGACAGTCCCGCCGTCGTGCCCACACCGGTGCCCACCTGCTCGACGATCGGCAGTTCGGCACGACCGCGCGGCAGCGCCGGATCCGGAGCGGCGGTCGCCGCCTTCCGCTCCCGACCGTCGCGCAGGAGCCGTCCCCCGAACCAGCCCACCGCGATACCCACCCACATGCCGAGCACCGCCGGCCAGCCCTCCAACGCGGCCTGCGTGGCGTCGGTCGTGTCGAGCTGCCCCGCGAGACCGGCCAGGAACAGTGCGGTGATCGTGCCGGTGACCCCGAGACCGATCGCGAGCATGTAGCGACGCATGAGCAGTTGCGCCTGCGCGATCGCGGCGATCGCGCAGCACCCTCCCCCGACGAGCACGATCAGCAGGGCGGCGGTCCACGCCGAGGTCATCGGTGACCCGAACGAATCGGGTGTCGTGCCCGACCAGTGCGTGGCGATCTCCTCGGGCAATCGTGGGATCCACGAGCGGGTGAGCACGAGTACGGCCACGGCACACAGCAACGGAACGGCCAGTCCGAGCAGCGCACCGACGGGGTCGACCTGACGCGTCGTCATGGGGGTCAGCCTAGGGTACGGGCCTCCACCGGCGCCGTCCTCGTTCCGCTCTCGTCGAACCATCCGTCGGGTCGCAGGTCGCCACCGAACCGGGGCATGTACTCGGTACACGCGAGTCGCGAGACGAGGCTGCGCCGGCTGTTCACACCGGTCTTGGTGAAGATGTTCTTCAGGTGGTCCTGCACGGTGTACGGGCTGATGAACAACCGACTCGCGATCTCGTTGCGAGACCGTCCGGCGAGCACTTCGACGAGTACCTCCGATTCGCGTGGCGTCAGACCGTAGGCGGCGGTGACCAGGGCGACGACCTCGGGCAGGCGTGCCCGCTCGAAGGTCATGACGACGCGGCCGGTCTCGTCGAAGATCGCGGCGCGCAGTACGAGCCATTCGCCGTCGAGGGTGCGGACACGCACATCCGCGGGCACGGGTCGTGTTCTACGGACCTGACGGGCGATCACATGCGCCGGTCCGGGGCGCCCCCGAGCGGGACTCTCCCAGCCGAGGCGTTCGAAGAAGATCATCGCTGCGGCAGTGACGGAATCGAATTCGTCGTCCGCCCCGATTACCACCACGGCCGGACCCGAGCATTCGCAGGCGGTGCCCTCGACGACCGTGTTCCGTGTTCGTGCGGATGCGTGCCGGATCAACGTGGTGCGGAATCCGTTCGCGATGTCGTCGAGAACGTCGTCGAGCATCGTGAGTTCGGCGTCGGAGAAACCTCGGCCCGACGCGCGGAGCAGATCACCGACACCCCAGCACCGACGGTCTCCGTCCCGGAAGACCAGCTGCACTTCGTGTCTCATGCCCAGATGCGACACGAGTTCGAGATACCGCCTGTTGCCGTATCCCGGTCCGCGGCCGGAGGGTTCTTCGATCCGCCGCACTCCGGACCGGTGCTGCATGAGCGCGTAGAGGCTGTCCGGATCGAGGTCCGGACCGTACTCGAACTCGATCGACAATCGGAGTACCTCGGCTGGGTCGTCGAGGCCGCGGGTGGTGAAGCCGGTGGGAACCCCGACGGCCGGGTCCACGGGTGCGACACAACCACCGTCGTACGGAATGAAAGCGCCGAGCACATCCATCACGAACTCGCGAAACTGCGCCCCGTCCGCAGCCGCGGATGCTGCGTCGTGGATGCCTGCCCTCAACCGCTGTGCAGAGCGCATATCCCGAAGTATCCCCCTCGAATGTGGGATTGAGAACACCTCACGCGGCGACGAGGCTCCATGGACACGGGGACATTCATACGGAAGTCGAGGTACCCGCCATGACCACCACTCACGCCACGCCGTTGTCCGCCGAGGATCTGGAGGTCGTGCATCTGATCCACTCCGCTCTACGCCGGGACACCGAACGTCTCGCCGACTTCGCGCAGAAGTGGCGGACCGCCGATCCCGGCACGCACGATGCGCTGCTCCTCGGCTGGCACGGATTCAGCACCGAACTGCACACGCACCACTCCGTCGAGGACGTCTACGTCTGGCCGTTCATGCGGCCACGCCTCGCACACGATGCGGGGGCGATGGAGGTGCTCGATGCGATGGAGGCCGAACATTCCGTGATCGACCCGGCGTTGGCGGAGATCGAGGCTGTGCTCGACGACCGGGAGACGGCGACCGAGCGGCTCGGCGGTCTGCTCGACGGTCTCGTCACGTCGCTGGGTGCTCACCTCGCGCACGAGGAACGGGACGCCTTCCCGCTGATCGAACAATCCATCACCAAGGAGGAATGGCACGACATCTCGATGCGGGCGTTCGCGCAACTGGACAAGCGCGAGGTCTCCGAAATGCTGCCCTACCTCTTCGATGGAGCACCGAAGGACCGCGTGGCCGTCGTGCTGAAGAGTCTCCCGGTACCGGTGCGGGTGCTCAACCGGTTCTGGTGGACACCGCGCTACGCACGGGAGCGCCGCTGGGCGTGAGGACTGCCGGTGGGAGGACCGTCAGGCGGTCGGCTCGCACGCCCCGCGCAGGCTGCACGCCCCGCACGAGGTACCGCAGCCGGCTGTCTCCTCCGGCTTCGTCGCCGCAGCGACCCGCGCTGCGACGGATCCGCCGGCTCCGGCGGTGATCAGGGCGGCCACCACGGTGACGACGACTGCGATGATCCCGGCGACGGTGGGCAGCGTCAGCGACGCGACACCACCGAGGGCGAGGAGCACCGCGGACCCGAGCATGCTGGGTGCGGCAACCTTGTTGGCCAGGGCGAACGCCTCGTCGTCACGCAGCGCGTCGGGGGTGCGCACACCGGCCCAGCGGTTGCGCGGGAGCTTGCCGGTCAGTGCCGCGACACCCACCGCGCCGACGACGAGAGCGAGCACGAAGAGCAGGACAGCGACGATGAGCACCCGACCAGGATACGCGGCCGGTGGTGCCACCGGTCTGCGCGGGTGCGGGCACGTTCTACCCTGGTGGGAGCACTCACACGCCCGGCCGAGTAGATAGTGATCACCGTGACCCGTCCCGAACAGACCTCCCAGCACGAACCCGGCAGCACTCCGCAGCATCGGTACACCGCCGAGCTCGCGGGGCGGATCGAGCAGCGCTGGCAGGAGCTCTGGCGCGAGCGCGGCACCTTCCACGCCCCCAATCCGGTGGGCGATCTCGCCGGCGAGGTGCCCTCCGACAAGCTGTTCGTGCAGGACATGTTCCCGTACCCCTCGGGCTCGGGCCTGCACGTGGGGCACCCGCTCGGGTACATCGCCACCGACGTGTATGCGCGCTTCAACCGCATGCAGGGCCGCAACGTGCTGCACACCCTCGGCTACGACGCCTTCGGTCTGCCGGCCGAGCAGTACGCCGTGCAGACGGGCACGCACCCGCGCACGACCACCGAGGCCAACATCGGGAACATGAAGCGGCAGCTCTCCCGGCTCGGTCTCGGGCACGACGAGCGTCGCTCGGTCGCGACGACCGACGTCGACTTCTACCGCTGGACGCAGTGGATCTTCCTGACGATCTACAACGCCTGGTACGACCGCGAGGCCGGCCGGGCGCGTCGCATCTCCGAACTCGAGGCCGAATTCGCCGACGGCACGCGTCGTCTCGAGGACGGACGCGACTGGGCGTCGCTGTCGGAGGGTGAGCGCGCCGACGTCATCGACTCGTACCGCTTGGTCTACCGGTCGGATTCGCTCGTCAACTGGTGCCCGGGTCTGGGCACGGTGCTCGCCAACGAGGAGGTCACGGCCGACGGCCGCTCCGAGCGCGGCAACTTCCCGGTCTTCCGGAAGAACCTGCGCCAGTGGATGATGCGGATCACCGCCTACTCCGACCGCCTGATCGACGATCTCGAGCATCTGGACTGGACCGACAAGGTCAAGTCCATGCAGCGCAACTGGATCGGGCGCTCGCACGGCGCCCAGGTGAAGTTCGCCGTCGCCGACCACGATTCGGCGATCGAGGTGTTCACCACCCGGCCCGACACCCTGTTCGGTGCCAGCTACGTGACCCTCGCTCCCGAGCACGAACTCGTCGACCGGATCGTCGCCGCGTCCTGGCCCGAGGGCGTCGACCAGCGCTGGACCGGTGGCGCCGCCGATCCGGCTGCCGCGGTCGCGGCCTACCGCGCGTCGATCGCCGCGAAGTCCGATCTCGAGCGGCAGGAGTCGAAGGAGAAGACCGGTGTCTTCCTCGGCGCCTACGCCGTGAACCCGGTCAACGGCGAGCGACTGCCGATCTTCATCGCCGACTACGTCCTCACCGGCTACGGTACCGGCGCGATCATGGCCGTTCCCGGCCACGACCAGCGCGACTGGGAGTTCGCGACCGCCTTCGGTCTGCCCATCCGCGAGGTCATCTCCGGCGGCGACGTCACCGCCGAGGCGTACACCGGCGACGGTGTGCTGGTGAACTCCGGCCTGCTCGACGGTCTCGACGTCGCCGAGGCGAAGAAGACGATCGTCGCGAAGCTCGAGGCGGACGGCGCCGGACGCGGCACCATCCAGTACAAGCTGCGCGACTGGCTGTTCGCGCGGCAGCGGTACTGGGGCGAGCCCTTCCCGATCGTCTACGACGAGCAGGGACGCGCCCATGCTCTGCCCGAATCCGCTCTGCCCGTGGAACTTCCCGAGGTGGAGGATTACGCGCCGGTCTCCTTCGATCCGGACGACGCCGATTCCGAACCGTCCCCGCCGCTCGCGAAGGCGGTGGATTGGATGAACGTCGAGCTCGATCTCGGCGACGGCCTGAAGCGCTACACGCGCGACACCAACGTGATGCCGCAGTGGGCCGGCAGCTCGTGGTACCAGCTGCGCTACATCGACCCCACCAACTCGGAAGCCTTCTGTGACAAGGAGAACGAGGCGTACTGGACCGGCCCGCGGCCGGAACTGCACGGCCCGAACGACCCGGGTGGCGTCGATCTCTACGTCGGCGGTGTCGAGCACGCGGTGCTGCACCTGCTGTACGCGCGGTTCTGGCACAAGGTGCTCTTCGACCTCGGGTACGTCACCTCCTCGGAGCCGTACCGTCGCCTGTTCAACCAGGGTTACATCCAGGCCTACGCCTACACCGACTCGCGCGGCGTGTATGTGCCGGCCGAGGAGGTCGTCGAGCGCGACGGCACGTTCTACTGGACCGGCCCGGACGGTGAGCAGGAGGTCGCTCGCGAGTACGGGAAGATGGGCAAGTCGCTCAAGAACTCCGTCAGCCCCGACCAGATCTTCGACGAGTACGGCGCCGACACCCTGCGCGTCTACGAGATGTCGATGGGCCCGCTCGACCAGTCGCGTCCGTGGGCGACCAAGGACGTCGTCGGCGCGCACCGCTTCCTGCAGCGCGTGTGGCGTCTCGTCGTCGAGGAGGAGGGTGGCGCGCTGCGCGTCACCGACGACACCCCCGGCGACGACACGCTGCGGGCGCTCAACAAGACGGTCGCGGGTGTGTCGGACGACTTCACCCACCTGCGCGACAACACGGCGATCGCCAAGCTCATCGAGTACACGAACCACCTGACGAAGCAGTACCCGTCGGGTGCGCCGCGCGGCGCCGTCGAACCGCTCGTGCTCATGCTCGGCCCGGTCGCCCCGCACCTCGCCGAGGAGATGTGGTCGCGTCTCGGACACACCGAATCGCTTGCGCACGGCCCGTTCCCGGTCGCCGACGAGAAGTGGCTCGTCGAGGACAGCGTCGAGTACCCGATCCAGGTCAACGGCAAGGTGCGCAGCCGCATCACCGTCCCGGCCGACGCCGCACCCCACGCGATCGAGGCCGCCGCGCTCGTGGACGAGAAGATCGCCGACCTGCTCGGCGGTGCCGCACCGCGCAAGGTGATCGTGGTTCCCGGCAAGATGGTCAATGTCGTGAAGTAGCAACCGCTTACGACGGACGAGACCCCGGTGCACAGGATGCACCGGGGTCTCGTCGACTACAACCGGGATCAGGGGTGCTTGTGTTCGATCTTCTCGAACTCGGCGACCTCGCCCGCATCGTGCGCGCGCTCCTCCGCTTCCTTCGCCTCGAGTTGCTTGGCGACGGCATCCTTGAGGGAGACCTTGGCGGGCTCGGCGGCCTCCTGCTCGGCCTTGCGGATGCGCTCCTCGTCCTTCTTCTTCGCGGTCTCGGCGGCCTGGCGCTTCGCGGCGGCCTCCTGGTCGGCCTTCGCGGTCTCGGCGGCCTTCTTCTGCTCGGCCTCCTTCTCCGCCTGCTTCGCGCGTTCCTGCGCACGCTCCCGGGCCTGCTCGACTTCGTTCTCGCGGTCGCGTCGCGCGGCTTCCTGCTGGGCAGCGGCACGTTCACGCGTTCGACGGAGTTCGGCGTCTGCCGCGCGCTTCTCGGCTGCGGCCTGCGCGTCGAGTTTCTCCGCGCGCTTCACCGCCTCGGCGCGTTCGGTGGCGAGCGCCCCGCGGGTGGCGATCTCCTGGTCGTCGAGCACGCTGCCGACGATGCCGTCCAGCATGCCCAGCCCCCGCTCGTACATCAGGCGCGGCGGGGCGTCGGTGGGCAGGAACCGCAACTGCTGCTCGATCAATCCCAGCGGGAAGCGGGCGATCTTGTACTGCAGTCGCAGAACGCTCTTGGGCAGAGTGGCGAGGTTCATGGGCGCATCTCCAACTTCGATGGGGGTACAGCTCCGGTAGGGAATGTCGGTGGTGTTCGTCAGCGATCCGGCTCGTCGGTCAGCGTGCGTTCGAGGGCTTCGGCCTTGCGGCGTTCTTCTTCGGCCTGGAGGCGTGCACGTTCGGCGTCGTGGGAGGCTCGTCGGTGGTCCTCGTCGGCGGCCGCGACCTCTGCGGCGGCATCCGTGACCTGCTCGTTCTCCTCGCGACGTGCCTGTTGTTCGGCGGCTGTGGCCTCACGGGCGGCATCGGATCGCCCTCGGACGATGTTCTCCTGATGTTCGAGGTCGGCGGCCTGTTTGCGGACCCGTGCCTCCCGCTCGGCCTGCGACTCGACGGCGTCGGTCCGCTGCTGCACGGCCTCGCGTTCCTGTTGTCCGGCCTCGCGGACGGCGTCGAGCTGTTCGACCGCCTCGTCGCTCTCGGCCTCGGCCATGTGCGAGAGGGTGTCGGCCTTCCTGGTCTGCCGAGCCTGCTCCTGCTCGAGACGGCCTTCGGTGGTGAGGGAGTCGTTGCCGGTCAGAGCGCCGGCGACCTCCTTCGCCTTACCGACCACGGTCTGCTTCAACCCGAGGCGTGCCTTGTCGGCCGGACCGGGGCGAGCCCTGTCGGATGCACCAGGGCGTGCCCTGTCGGATGTGTTGTCTTCGACCACGGTCATCTCCTTCCGTACGGGACACGAAGGGGACGGCCCCCATGGCTTGGGGTAGCCAGACGCGGTCGGCTTCAATCCTCGAGAGTCTCGAGAGGGTGGATGTGCGCGCCGACGAAGTCGACGACATCGCCCAGGACCTCGTCCCGATTCGTCTCGTTGAAGATCTCGTGCCGCGCTTCGGGATAGGTCTTCGACGACGCCCCGCGACCTGCCAGCGACGACCATCCGGTGGCGGTGCCGTCGAGGGGAACCAGTCGATCGTCCTCGCCGTGCAACCACAACACGGGCACGTCGTCGACGGCACCGGCGGCGGTGATCGTGTCGATGCAGGTCTTCAGCGCCTGCACGGTGGTGCGCTTGAACGGGCCGTGCCAGACGAGCGGGTCGGCCACGTAGGCGCGACCCACCTCGGGATCACGGGAGAGGGTGGACGGATCGATGGGGGTATCGGGGATCTCCTCGGCCGTGAGCAGGGCGTCGACGGCCGCCCACCTGCCGAGGACCGGGCCGGACAGGACGACCGCGGCCAGTTCCGAGCCGTATCGCTGCGCGTACCGGGCGGCGATCATGCCACCCATCGAGTGTCCGACGAGCACGACCGGCAGGTCGGGATGCTCGCGTCGCGCCGTGAGATCGAGCAGACGGAAATCGTCGACCACCTTCTCGAAGTCGTCGATCAGGACGCGTTCGCCGTCGCTGAGACCGTGACCGATGTGGTCCACCGCGTAGACGGCGGCGCCGTCGGCGACGAGGTGCGCGGCCACATACTCGTAGCGTCCGCAGTGCTCGCCGTAACCGTGGCACAACAACGCCACGTAGCGCGGGGCCTCGCCGACCCACGTGCGGGCTGCGAGAGCACCGGCGTGTCCGTCGAGGGTGAAGGCGACAGCGTCGATCATCGGGTCTCCGATCGTTCCGGGTGATGGCGATGTCATCGTCCTCCGGCGCGGGGGTCTTCCGAGTGGGAATCGCGAGTGCATCCGCGGATCCGGCCCACTACCGTCGAATTGAAACGTGTTCCCGATTCGAACGAAGGAGACCCCATGGCACCGAGTCGGGACGCGATCCGCACCACCGTCGAGAACTACGTGAAGTCCGTGGCCTCCGGCACCGTCGACGATGTCCTCGCGCTGTACGCACCGGGCGCTACGGTCGAGGATCCGGTCGGCACGCCGGTCCGCGCCACCGAGGCCGAGATCCGCGAGTTCTACGGAGTGGTCGAACCGCTCGCGCAGACCGGTGAGGTGATAACCCTCAAGATCGCGGAGAACAACGCCGCTTTCGTGTTCCGCCTGGTCACGCACCTGGGTGAGCAGGATCTGGTCATGGAGGTCGTCGACGTGATGACCTTCGACGACGACGCGAGGATCACGAGCATGAGGGCGTTCTGGAGCCAGGAGGACATGCAGACCGTCCCCGCCTCCTGATGGACAGCCTCATCGTCGAGGTCGATGGTTTCACGTGGAACATCGACGATCGGGGCGACGGACCCGCGGTCGTCATGTGCCACGGCTTCCCCGGCCTGGGGTATAGCTACCGGCACCAGTTCGCGCCGCTCGTCGACGCCGGATACCGTGCCGTCGCCCCCGACATGCCCGGCTACGGCCGAACCGGCCGGCCCCGGGAGGCCGAGGAGTACACGAACGTCGCGATTTCCAATCGCCTCGTCCGACTGCTCGACGTCCTCGGGATCGACAGCGCGGTCGTCGTCGGTCACGACTTCGGTGCGCCCGTCGCATGGACGACGGCGCTGCGACATCCGGACCGCGTCGCCGGTCCGGCGGATACCGCTATCGCGACGTATGGTCGCATCCGTCCGAGAGACGCGGATATCTCGACGTGCTGCACACCGCTCCCGAGTTGCCGTGGGATTGGCTCACCGACGACGAACTCGCCCATTACGCGTCCGAGTTCGCCCGCACCGGATTCGGCGGAGGTCTGTCCTGGTATCGCGCCTACGACGCGAACTGGGAGGCGTCGCGTCCCTACGAGGGCGCGAAGGTGCAGGTACCGACGCTGTTCGTGGCCGGCGACCGGGATCCCGTCATCACGATGTCGGGGTCGTCGGCGCTCGAACGGATGCGTGCCTTCGTCCCCGATATGCGCGGTGTCCACCTGCTCGAGGGCGCGGGGCATTTCGTGCAGATGGAACGTCGCGACGAGGTGAACAACCTCCTCCTGCGTTTCCTCTCCGGATCCGGATACCGACGAGAACCGCCGAACAACACTTTCACCGGCGATCATCGACCTAGCATGACGGCGTGGCCAGCGACACGGTTCGTGGATTCGGTCTGGCACTCGCCCTGACGGCACTGGTGGCGGGTGCCTGCTCGTCGGGCAGTTCGGTCGAGACGACGACGCCCGTGCAACTGCATGTCGCCACCGCGCAGGACGACCCGTGGACGCCGCGTCTCGTGCCGCCGCAGGTGCCGGTCGCGGTGCCGCCAGCTCCCCCCGAAGTCGTCGAGGAAGGCGGTGATCCGGTCACCGCGACCGCCGGGACCCCGGCCGTTTCCGGTGATCGGCCGGCGCTCTACGGGGGCAGTCTCGACCGGCCCCTGTGCGATCGCGAAGGGCTCATCCGTCATCTGGAGGAGGATCCCGCCAAGGCCGAAGCGTGGCGCGGTGTCCTCGGCGTGCCCGACATCCGCGGCTACACCGACACCCTCACGGCGGTCCTGTTGCGCGCCGACACCCGGGTGACCATGCACGAATACCGCGACGGTGCGGCGCGGCCCGTGCAGTCGCTGCTCGAACGCGGCACGATCGTCCTCGTCGACGAACTCGGTGTTCCGCGCGTGCGGTGCGTGCGCGGCAATCCGCTGTCCGCGCCGGTGCTCACCGGAAACGACGAACTCGAAGGTCCGAAATGGCCCGGACTGAACGCCGAGCGGATGTTCGTCGTCCAGCCCGCCGCGACTGCCGTGCGGGAGTTGGAGGTCATCGACATCACGACCGGCGCGATGGTCCCCGTGCCGGTCGGTGAGGCCCTGCCGAAAACCATGGCTCCGGCCGCACCGGAGACCACGGAGGAAACCCGCCCGGAGACCGAGGCGCTGCAGGTACCCGTTCCTGCACCGCGGCGCGATCCGGTGCCGGAAGCCGCGGCACCACCACCGCCTCCTCCCCCGGAACCGTCGCCTCCGCCTCCCCCCGCTCCGGAACCGCCGCCACCGCCACCGCCGCCGGCTCCGGAACCCGCTCCGGCACCGGCACCCCCGCCGGCGCCGCGGGCTCCCGCGCCGCCGCCTCCGCAGATCCAGATACAAATTCCGGGCGCTCCCCCGGTCGTGATCCCCCTGCCGTTCTGAGCCGCCTGCCGTTCTGAGCCGCCTGCCGTTCTGAGCCGTCAGCTCTTTCGAGTCGTCAGCGAGGACGCAGAACGACCTCGGTGGGGTGGGCGTCGACCGGCGCCTCGACGACCTGCCGCACCGCACGCGCCACCGTGCCGGGGCTGAGGAACTGCGACGGGTCGTACTCGCGGCCCTCCGACGCGACGATCGCGCGCTGCATGTCCGTGTCGATCCGGCCCGGGTGGATCGAGGTGACCCGCAGTGCGGGTTCCTCCTCGCGCAGCGCGTCGCCGAACGCCCGCAGTGCGAACTTGCTCGCGGCGTAGGCACCCCACCCGGGGCGAACGCGCAGACCCGCCCCCGAGTTGATGAGCACCACGTGGCCGTTCGCGGTCCGCAGGGCCGGTAGCAACACCTGCGTCAGGGCGACGACGGCGACGACGTTCGCCTCGAACGTCTCGCGCCACTGCCGGGGCTCGCTGTCGGCGATCGTGCCCAGTTCGGCGACGCCCGCGTTGTGGACGAGCACGTCGAGCCGATCGATGTCGGCGGCGGCCGCGGCGACGGCGACGTGATCGAGCAGGTCCACGGGCCACGGCGTGGCGTCGGGCAGTTCCTCGAGGATCGCATCGAGCGACTCGCGACGTCGTCCGCCGAGGAGCAGATCGTGGGTGGGAGCGAGTTCCTGGGCGATCGCGGCGCCGAGACCGCGACCCCCTCCGGTGACGAGAGCTGTGGGGCGCATGATCACGAGCCTAGGAAGCAGACGGTGGGGCGGCCACCGCACCGTGCTCGAGACCGGCCAGGATCTCGGCGAGCCGGTCGTCCGGAGGGGTCTCCACCGCCGGGTCGCGCGGGAACCGGAGTTCGAGGAACGCCTTGGGTCGCGACAGCACGTACTCGCGCGCCAGATTCCTCAGCCGCGTGCGCAGTCGCACGTCGTTCGCGGCGCGGACTCCGGCGATGTCGATGCCCGCCCGCCGGCACAACGCCACTGCGCGCGGAAGGTGGAAGGCCTGGGTCGTGATCAGCGCCTGCCGCACGCCGTAGGTGGCCACCGCACGCCGGGCGGTGTCGTAGGTGTCGAGACCGTACGGGTCGGCGACGATCCGTTCCCGGTTCACACCCTGCTCGACGAGATACGCGATCATCGCCTCGATCTCGTCGCCCGAGGTTCCGGCCCCGTCGCCCGAGACGAGCACGGCTTGCACCCGTCCCCGTGCCATCAACGCGACCGCGACGTCGAGGCGGCTGCGGAGCACCCGCATCGGACGGCCCTCGTGCACCCGCGCGCCCGGCACGATCACCACCGGGGCGGTCGGCGCGCCGTCCACCTCGTACATGAGGTCCTTCGCTTCGGACGCCACGCGGGCGGAGACGAGTGTCAGCGCGGACACCGCACCGACGACCAGTGCGGAGACCGCACCGAGGGGGGACGACGACCGGACGGATTCGAGCATGCGTCCCAGATTACGGACGCCCGGCGGCCACAATGGAGGGGTGGACCCCGTCGACGCACTCCGCGAAGTCGCCTTCTGGCTCGAACGCGAACACGCCGACACCTACCGTGTGCAGGCCTATCGACGCGCGGCGGAGGTGCTCGCCGAGGTGAGCGACCACAAGCGGGAGGTTCTGCGGAAGACCGACTCGTGGACCGATCTACCGGGCGTCGGAAAGAAGACCGCGACGGTCGTCCGGGAGTCGTTCGACAACGTGCCCGCCTATCTCGAGCAGTTACGCGAGGAGGCCGACCCGATCGGGCGCGGCGGCCGCGACCTGCTCGAGTCCCTGCGCGGCGACCTGCACACCCACTCGAACTGGTCCGACGGCGGCAGTCCGATCGACGAGATGCACCGCGTCGCGTCGACGATGATCGGGCACGAGTACTTCGCCCTCACCGACCACTCCCCTCGCCTGAAGGTCGCGAACGGGCTCACCGCGGAGCGGTTGCGCTCGCAGCTCGCCGTCGTCGCGGAGATCAACGAGAACGACAGTGGTTCAAGGATTCTCACGGGTATCGAGGTCGATATCCTCGACGACGGGTCGCTCGACCAGGACGAGGGGCTGCTCGCCGAACTCGACGTCGTCGTCGCGAGCGTGCACTCGAACTTGCGGGCCGACCGGTCGGCGATGACGAAACGCATGCTGCGTGCGGCGGCGAATCCCCACGTCGACGTCCTCGGGCACTGCACCGGCCGGCTCGTCGCCGGGGGGCGCGGAAACCGTCCCGAGTCGAAGTTCGACGCCGAGAAGGTCTTCGCCGCATGTCGCGACCACGACACCGCCGTCGAGATCAACTGCCGGCCCGAACGCCGCGACCCGCCGTCGCGTCTCATCGACCTCGCGCTCGAGACGGGCTGCCTGTTCTCCATCGACACCGATGCGCACGCACCCGGGCAGCTCGACTGGCTCGGGTACGGTTGCGAACGTGCCGTCGAGCGGGGTGTCGAACCCGAACAGGTGATCAACACCTGGGAGATCGACGACCTGCTGGCGTGGGCCGACAGGTAGGAGATGCGCGTGGAACACGTCGACGTACTGATCGTGGGAGCCGGATTGTCCGGCATCGATGCCGGTTACCGGTTGCAGACACAGTGCCCGGATCTCGGGTACGCCATCCTCGAGAGTCGCGACGCGATCGGTGGTACGTGGGATCTGTTCCGCTATCCGGGGATCCGATCGGACAGCGACATGTACACGCTCGGCTTCCCGTTCCGCCCGTGGCGGGGCGAGAAGTCCATCGCCGACGGCCCCGACATCCTGCAGTACATCCGCGACACCGCCGCCGAATTCGGCATCGACCGACGGATCGGGTTCGGCCACAGGGTGATCGATGCATCCTGGTCGTCGGAGGACGCCCGGTGGACGGTGCGTGCCTCGACCGGGCAGGGAACCGTCGAGATGTCCTGTTCCTTCCTCTATCTCTGCAGCGGCTACTACAGCTACGAGTCGGGTTACCTCCCCGACATCCCCGGTCTGCAGGACTTCGCGGGCACGGTCGTGCATCCGCAGTTCTGGCCCGAGAACCTCGACTACGAGGGGAAGAGGATCGTGGTGATCGGCAGTGGCGCCACGGCCGTCACGCTCGTGCCCGCCCTGGCGGAGAAGGCCGAGCACGTGACGATGCTGCAGCGCTCCCCCACCTACGTGATGTCGCTGCCCGCGCGCGACCCGATCGCGACGCGGATTCGACGCCTGTTGCCGGACAGGGTGGCCCACCGCGCAGTGCGGACGAAGAACGTCGTAGCCAATCTCGGCTTCTACCAGTTCTGCCAGCGGTTCCCCTCGGCCGCGAAACGCATGTTGCGCACCCTCACCGAACGTCGCCTACGCGGCAGGATCCCGGTCGATCCCCACTTCTCACCGCGCTACGACCCGTGGGATCAGCGACTGTGCGTGGTCCCCGACTCCGACCTGTTCCGCACCCTGCGCGCCGGGAAGGCCGAGATCGTCACCGACCGGATCGACACCGTCACCGAGAAGAGTGTCCGCCTCGAGTCCGGCCGCGAACTCGAGGCCGAGATCCTGATCCCCGCGACGGGTCTGCAACTGGTGCCTGCGGGCGGAATCGAGTTCGTCGTCGACGGGGAGAAGATCGACCTCTCGGCCCGGTTCATCTACCGTGGCATGATGCTCGACGGCCTGCCCAATGCCGCGATGTGTCTCGGCTACACCAACGCGTCGTGGACCCTGCGTGCCGATCTCGCGTCCCTCTACGTGTGCCGGTTGCTGCGGTACATGCGACGCAACGGTTACCGTTCGGCGGTTCCGAGGTATTCGGGCGACGGGCGTACCCGCCCGCTGCTCGGTCTCAACGCCGGGTACATCCACCGCGCGGAAGGTGCTCTGCCCAAGCAGGGTTCGCGCAGCCCGTGGCTGATGCGGCAGAACTATCTCCTCGACCTGCCCACCATGCGGCTCGGGCGTGTCGACGAATCGATGCAGTTCACGCCCTGACCCGTCAGCGTCGGCGCGCCGCCAGGTGGACGTCGGGGAAGCGATGGTCGGCGTCGGGGCGGCCGACCGTCCGCCACACCTCGTCGAATCCGGCGTCGGACAACGCCGCGGCGAGACGATCCGGGTGCCACCGCCACGCCGGCGCCACCGCGTGATCGAACTCGACCACCTCACCCGGCGCGTCGGTGGTCTGCCCCGCGATGAGCACCACGCCGCCGGACGGAATCCGCTCCGTCCAGCCGTCGAGGATCCCGGGGATCTCGGACGGCGGAACGTGGATGAGGCTGAACCGCGCGATGATCGCGCTCGGAACCACGTCGCGGAGCTCATCGGACCCGAGTCGCGCGTCGTCCCGCACGAATCGCAGGGCGGGGTAGGCGCCCCGCGCGATGCGCAGCATCTCGGTGCTGGGATCGAGGCCGATCACGTCGAGTCCGCGGTCGGCGAGATCCGCGGCCACGTATCCGGGCCCGCAGCCCACGTCCAGCACGACACCCTGCACCTGGCTCTGGCACACCATCTCGGAGAAGGCGGCGACGGTGTGGCGTTCGAGCGGAGTCAGGTACGGATCGGGAAACAGCTCGACGTACAGATCCGCGAGGGCGTCGTATCCGGGCTGGGTCACCCCGGCATGGTACGACGGGCCGCGATGAGTTCGACCCCGTTCGCAGGTCCTATCCACGACGAGGCAGTGACCACGGGAGGGAATTCATGATCATCGTCGCAGGACATCTCACCGTCGACGCCGACAGGCGTGAGTTCTATCTGGCGACCTGCAGGTCCGTCGTCGAGGCCGCCCGTAGAGCGCCGGGCTGCCTCGACTTCGCTGTCACCGCCGACCTGATCGAGCCCGACCGCGTCTGCATCTACGAACGGTGGGAGTCACAGGCACACCTCGACGACTTCCGCGGCAGCGGACCCGACGACGATCAGGCCCGGGAGATCCGGTCGATGGAGGTCTCCGAGTACCTCGTCCCGGATGTGCAGCCGTCGAACGAGTAGTTCTCGTCGCAGATCCCGCCGGAAATCGACAGGATCTGCGCACGCCGTCAGCGTTGCTCGAGCTTCTCGTCGGGATACCGCGCGAACCGGCCGGCGTCACGTTCGTGCACGGGACCGTCGCTGTCCCAGGGCCATCCGCCGAATCCGGTGCGGCGGTAGTCCTCGAACGCCTGGCGGACACCCGCCTCGTCGTTGAGCACGAACGGGCCGTACGAGACGACGGGTTCGCCGATCGGGCGACCCTGCAGCATCAGGATCTGCGTGCCCTCGTCGCCGCCGGTGAGGTGCACCGGCACCGACGCGTCGACGACGGCCCCGTGCCCGGACTCGATCGTCCGGTCACCGATCCGCACGGGGGAACCGTTGTACACGTACAGGACCCGTTGCGTCTGCTCACCGCGCGCGGCCGGCAGTTCCCAGCCCGTACCGGACGACAGGTCGATGTTCCAGATCGCCACGTCGGTGCCGGGTCGGGACGCCCACGAATTCGGCGGGGGCGGCGGCGGAGTCACGTCGTCGAGCTCACCGGCGATGACGCGGACGGAGACGGTGCGTCCGGCCTCGTCCGAGACGATCACGGTGGGGGTGTCCTCGTTCCACAGCATCGAGAAGTGCGGATCGACGGCCTTCGACTCGGCGGGCAGGTTCAGCCAGATCTGGAACAACTCGAGCGGATTGTCCGAATCCTTGTTCAGCAGAGGGAACATCTCGCTGTGGACGACCCCGTTGCCGGCGGTGAGCCACTGCGTGTCGCCCTCACCGAAACGCGCCGCCGCGCCCACCGAATCGGAGTGGTCGACGAAACCCGAGCGCACGAAGGTCACCGTCTCGAAGCCGCGGTGCGGGTGGCCGGGGAATCCTGGGACGGTGGTGCCGTGGTACATGCTCCAGCCCGCCGGGTTGCCGAAGTCCTGGCCGAGCGGGCGGCCGTCGAGCGACGCGTCGGGTCCGAGCTCGTCGTTGCCCGCCGGATACGCGTCGACGTGGTGTGCGACGAACAGGAAGGGATCGATCGTCTGCCAGGGCATACCGAGCCGGAAGACCTGGAGTACCGGAGTAGGGGCTGCTGACGTCATGACCCGTGCAACTACGTGCCCGTGCTCTTTGTTCCGGGCGGTGTGGTGGCCTCGCTGTCGTCGAGCACGCGCGCCCCGGCGGCGAACTTCTCGACCTGGTCACCCAGCCGGATCTGCGCGGGGACGGCTCCGCCGAGCAGGTCGCGGGCCAGGGCCGGGGAGTCACCGAGCGGCAGGTCGCTGCCGGCGATGACGACGTTGCCGTAGCGGCGTCCCTTGAACATCGCGGGGTCGGCGATGATCACGGTGTGCTCGAAGACCTCACCGATCGTCGCGGCCTCACGTTTCGCGACGGTCAGGTCGCGGAAGTCGCCGCAGTTGACGACGTAGACACCGCCGGGCGCGAGCACGCGTCGGGCGTGCTGTGTGAACTGGAGGGTGGTGAGTGCGACGGGAGTGCGGTTGTAGGCGAAGACATCCCGCACGATCACGTCGCGGCTCGCGTCGGAGAGCGAGGTGAGGACCTGACGGGCCTCCCCCACCCGGATACGCAGCAACGGAGCGCGGGGCAGATCGAACCAGTGGCGGACGAGTTCGGCGAGGCGACCGTCGATCTCGACGACGACCTGCCGAGCGTCGGGGTAGACCGCGGCGAAGTAGCGCGCCATCGTGCACGCACCCCCACCGAGGTGCAGCACGCGCAATCTCGAGTCGTGTTCGAACCTGCTCTCGACGAGCATCGCGATCCACCGCATGTACTCGAACTCGAGCAGGGCCGGGTCGCTCAGGTCGATGTGCGAGCTGGGCACCCCGTTGATCTCGAGGACCCATCCGTCGGCGAGATAGCGGTCCTTGACGAGCTCGCACGTACCCGTGTCGATGTCGTACAACCCCTCGGCCGGGCCGCCCGGTGCACCCGTCTTCTCCTTGCGCGGCGACGATGCGGCGCGGCCACCTCGTTGCCTGCTCATACGACGAGCCTAGTACCGGCTCGTTTGCCTCGGATCAGAGGCATCGTGCCGACGAACGAACTCTGGTCGGGGAAGAACAGCTGGTTGAACACCAGGCTCGCAGCCGTCGCGTAGAGGAAGAAGTCGTACCACTCCACCGTGGTGCCGAGCAGGCTCGCCGCGACCACGGTGCGTAGTCTCCTGCGACGATCGAGATCGGACTCGGGTGCGGAACTGGGCTGTGACAGCGTGGTCACGGACTCGATTCCCGGTGGTGGACAGCGTGCAACCCGGCGACGCCAACCACGTCCGACACATTCACACACGGGCGGGCAACGGCCCGGTCGACTTCCAGGCCGAATACATCCAGGTCGAGAACGCCCAGCTCCAGCGCATCCCCGATCCGGTGCCGCCGCTCTTCTTCGACGGGTCCTCTCCCGCGGCCGGCACCGTCGCATCGCAGTTCTGCGACACCTATCTCACGTGGGGTGAGCCGCCGGCCGCCCTCGCCGACAAGATCGCGTGGATCCGCGGCCTTGCCGACATCCAGGGACGCACCTTCGACTACGGCATCCGCCTGCACGTCATCAGCCGGGACACCTCCGACGAGGCCTGGGCCGAGGCCGACCGCCTGCTCTCCGCGCTCGACCCCGCGACCATCGAGAAGGCCCAGCAGAGCCTGGCCCGCTCCGGTTCCGAGGGGCAGCGCCGGATGGTCGAGCTGCACGGCGGCGGCAGCGCTTACGCCGCGAGCAAGGACGCCCGCAGCCTCGAGGTCTCCCCCAACCTGTGGGCGGGCGTCGGACTCGTCCGTGGTGGCGCGGGCACCGCGCTCGTGGGTTCCCACGAGGAGGTCGCCGACCGCATCGCCGAGTACGCCGAGATCGGACTCGACCACTTCGTGCTGTCGGGCTACCCGCATCTCGAGGAGGCCTACCGCTTCGGTGAGGGCGTGCGTCCGATCCTCGAGCGTCGCGGCCTGCTCGCCCCGGCCTCCCACCGCCCGGGCGACCTGTCGGGCTCGACGGCCTTCCTGCCCTCCGCGCACTGACCATCCCTGACACATCGATACAGCACAGCTCGACACAGCGCCGGCGCGAAATGTGTCGGCGCTGTTACAGCTGCGGCCCTCGTCGTGCGGATCCGTCCGCAGCACAGAGAATGGGGCCATGCCGGACCGAGGATTCACCTCCACACAGCTCGCCGCACGCGCGGCGTACCTGCTGCGTGGGAACGACCTGGGCGCCATGACGAGTGCCGCTCCCAAGCTTTATCCACACATGTGGAGTTGGGATGCGGCGTTCGTCGCCGTGGGGCTCGCGCCGCTCAGTGTCGAACGGGCGGTGGTCGAACTCGACACCCTGCTCTCGGCGCAGTGGAAGAACGGGATGATCCCACACATCGTCTTCGCCAACGGTGTCGACGGCTACTTCCCGGGCCCGGCGCGCTGGGCGGTCTCCGAACTGGCCGCGCACGCACCGGCGCAGGTGCAGACCTCGGGTATCACACAGCCTCCCGTGCACGCCATCGCCGTACAGCGCATCCTCGAGCATTCACGACGGCACGGCCGCTCGACACGTGCTGTCGCCGAGGAGTTCCTGGATCGCCGGTGGGCGGATCTCGTGCGGTGGCACCGCTGGCTCGCGCACGCACGCGATCTCGACGGCAACAGCCGCATCGCGCTGTACCACGGGTGGGAGTCGGGCATGGACAACTCCCCGCGCTGGGATACGGCGTACGCCAACGTTATCGCCGGTCCGGTGCCGCCCTTCCATCGCGAGGATCTCGAGCACGTCGCCGACGCCACCCAGCGACCCACCGACCGTGAATACGCGCGTTATCTGTGGTTGCTCGAGGAGATGAAGACGGCGCGTTACGAGGACAGCGTGCTCGCGAAGGCCATGAGCTTCGCGGTCGAGGACGTCTTCGTCAGCGCGGTGTTCTCGCTGTCGTGCGAGGTGCTTGCAACCATCGGTGAGGAGCATTCCCGTCCCAACGCGGATGTGCGCGAGCTGTATCAGTGGGCCGAGCGGTTCCGGAAGGGCGTGATCACCACGACCGACTCCCGCACGGGCGCGGCGAAGGATTTCGATCTACGCAGCGGGAAGTGGGTCGCCACCGACACTCTCGCGATGTTCGCGCCACTGCTGTGCGGCGGTCTCGACCGGCAGGCCGAGAGGGCGCTGCTGCGCACCTTCGAAGGGCCGAAGTTCTGCGGGCATCCGGATCTTCGCTATGCGGTACCGCCGTCGACGTCCCCTGTCTCGGGCGACTTCCGTCCCCGCGAGTACTGGCGCGGACCGGTGTGGCCCGTGATGACGTGGTTGTTCTCGTGGGCGTTCGCCCGTCGTGGTTGGGCCGAACGGGCCAACGTGCTTCGCGCGGAAGGACTCCGGCAGGTGAGCGACGGCACCTTCGCCGAGTACTACGAACCGTTCACCGGCGACCCGCTCGGCAGCATGCAGCAGTCGTGGACCGCCGCAGCGGTATTGGACTGGCTCGGATGACCCGTGCGTGGTTCCGGGAGCGAGCGCGACCGGAACCACGCACGAGGTGTCAGACCCCGATACGTCCGCCGTCGGACTTCCACGCCGCGACCACGGCGGGACGCGGCTGGGAGTCGCCTCCGTCGGGCCAGTGCGAGGCCGGCGACGCCCACGACGCGTCGTCGGTCTCCCCGGGATGCTGGACGCACACCACGACCCGGCCGTCCTGCACGATCGGCCCGCACGTCTCGGCGCCGATCGGCACGGTGAGGAACTGCTTCGTCTCACCGCGGCGCGGTCCGTCGAGGACGACGCTGAACAATCCGTCGTTGGAGCCGAGTGCGTTGCCGTCGGTCGAGATCCACAGGTTGCCGTACGAATCGAAGGCCAGGTTGTCCGGGCACGAGATCGGACTGACCTGCGACTTGTCGAAGCCGCCGAAGTAAGTGTCGGCCTCGTTCGGGTCGCCGCACACGAGTAGCAGCGTCCACGTGAAGGACGTACCCGCGTGGTCGTCGTCGATCTCGAGGACCTGACCGTTCTTGTTGTTCTCGCGCGGATTCGCCTCGTCGGCCGGCGCGGCGCCGTCGACGCCGCGCTTGGTGTTGTTGGTGAGTGCGACGTAGACCTTGCCGGTGACCGGATTCGGTTCGAAGTCCTCGGGGCGATCCATCTTCGTCGCGCCCACCCGGTCGCCGGCGAGGCGGGTGAACACCGCGACCTCTTCGGCGCTCATGCCGTCGACCAGCGACTCGGCGCTGCCGTCCTCGTTCGCGCGCAGCAGCGGGATCCACTCGCCGCTGCCGCGGAACTCGCCGGCCTCGGGAAGTGTTCCGGATCCGTCGATCTCGTCCGGATGGTCACCGCTGAGCTTCGCGACGTAGAGCGTGCCTGCGTCGAGCAGGGTCATGTTGTGCCGCATCGCAGCTCGCGAGTTTCCGGGCTGCATCTTCCGCGACGAGACGAACTTGTACATGTAGTCGAAGCGTTCGTCGTCACCGCTGTACGACACGACGGTGCCGTCGTCGGTGATGTGGACGGTGGCCGCCTCGTGCTTGAACCGTCCCAGTGCGGTGTGCTTGACGGGCACCGAATTCGGATCCCACGGATCGATCTCGACGATCCACCCGAACCGGTTGACCTCGTTGGGTTCCGCGGCGATGTCGAAGCGCCGGTCGAATCGTTCCCACTTCCGTTCGGTTTCCGCGCCCTCGAGTCCGTACCGGGCGAGACGTTCGGCAACGACCGGGTCGGTGACGCTCTCGGCGTTGGCGAAGTACTGGTTGAAGTTCTCCTCGCCCGACAGCACGGTGCCCCACGGGGTGAGCCCGCCGGCGCAGTTGTTGAACGTCCCCGCGACCCGCGTGCCCGTCGGGTCGGCGGTGGTCTTCAGCAGGCCGCTGCCCGCGGCCGGTCCGGTGAGAAGGAACTCGGTTGTTCCGGTGATACGACGGTTGTATTCGCCGAATTCCGGTGTCAGGCGCCCGGTCCCGGGCTCGCCCTTCACCTGGACGACGGACAGCCCGTGACCGGCGATGCCGATGCGTACCTGTTCCTCGGTCGGGTCGTCCGCGTCGTAGTCGGCGAATATGAAGGGCTCGGTGGTGTATTCGTGATTGACGACGAGCAGGTAGGTGTCGGGTCGGCCGTCCACCGGGAGCAGACCGGCGAAGTCGTTGTTGAACCCGAACTGCTTCTCCTGTGCGGTCGCCGTCTGGTTGCCGATGTCGAAGGCCGGTGCATCGGGCAGCACCGGATCCCCCCACCGGATGACGACGTCGTTCTCGTACCCTTCCGGAACCGTCACCGCGTCATCGGTGTTCGGTGCGACCGCCGTGAAGTTCGTGCCGTCGGGCACCGGCCCGAGATCGCCTGCCGCCCCAGCGTCACTACCGGCGGCGGCAGTGGAATCGTCCGCACAGGCCGTCAGAACGCCACCGGCGCCGACGGCGAGCACGGCCATGGCCCCGCCCCGCAGGACCCCGCGACGCGAGACGGCCGCGCGCACGATGTCGCCGAAGTATTCACTGCGGGAGGTGTTCGGGACGGCGTGCGAACAGGCATCCCCGCACTTGTACTTGCACGTGATGTTCGAGCGCGACGATATGCCGTCGTGCGTGACGAACAAGGGCAGGACTCTACGGGCCACAACGTTCTCCTCGTAAATCGGTTCGACGCCGGAACCGTAGGAGCGTCAGGCGAGTCGGACGGAACGAGAAGGTGAACACCCGATGAGCATTCGGCGGCCGTGAGACGGCGGTCACAGAATGGGCCGAGGTCCGCCCGGGGCGATGCGGTCGGGATCCACGATCGGCCGGGCACCGGGACGGTCGTCATCGAAGAACGCGCCATCCGGCGACTCCTCCTCGTCGTCCTCGACCTCGCCGGGCCTGCCGTCGACGAAGGGCACCACCCGGTTCGTGATCGCGGTGTTGTATTCCGCGGGAGCCTGGATCGGATTGGCGTGTCCGGTGCGGTCGAGTTTCGACACCAGCAGCGTGCCGTCGACACCGCCGGACTGGTCGATCAGGATCCGGTGACTGTACTCGACGTCGACGACGTTGTCGTTCACGGCGTTCCGTGGCCGGAGGAACGCTATGGCGGGACGGATCTTGTCGTCGCGTTCGTCGGCGAGTGCCCTCAGGTTGTCGATTGCACCGGAGGCGACGATCGCCCGGAACTGCGATTCGATCAGTCCGTTGCTCGCGGCGTCGGTCGAGAAGATCTTGTCGTTGAGCACCTCGACCGCGACGTCGTGCAACTCTTCGGTGTCGATACGGCGGTACCACCGGTCCGAGGGGAGCACGAAACGGTCCATGCGGGCGACGACCTCGACGAGCATGCGCATGCTGCGGCTCTCCCGTGCGCCGGGCAGCCAGCCGATCCAGCGCAACAGGTCCTCACCGGCGTCGCGCGCGTCGGCCCGCACGGCGTGCAGGTCGAGCGGCGTGCAGTCCAGGATCACGCCGGTCACCTCGAGATCGGTGTCCTGATACAGGTGCTGGGCGACCTCGAGGGCGATGATCCCACCCATGCTGTGCCCGGTGAGCACGATGTTCTCGATCCCGGACCACGCGGCACGCTCGTGGATCAGGCGGCTGACGACGGCGGTGTCGAGACCGCTGTTGTCGTACTCGACCGCCCACACCTGCCCGAGTTCGCTCAGTGCGGGCAGTGCCGTGGCGGTCTCGGTCGCGTCGAGGTTGCCCAGGCCCACCAGGTCGACGACCGCCGTGTCGCGGTCCTCCCGCGTCGCCGCGTCGTGGATCGGATGTAGCTGTGGCTGCGTGAGAGCGAGTCGCTCACGGACCGGCGCGACGTCCCATGCCCAGTACTGGGTGAACAGGGCGACGAGCGGGAGCGCCGCGACGGCGGTGCGCGCGAGGGCTCGTCGAAGCCGGCCGAACCGTACCCAGTGATGACCGGCGCGGGTATCGCGGAGACGTCGCCGCCGCCGACCGTCGTCCCAGTCGTCGGCGGTGCAGGGCGGTAGCCATGGTGCGTTCGACATGCACCACCGATGCTACCGACGTACTGTGCTCGGCTCAGGGTCCGTCGGCACGGGCCGGGATCAGCTCAGCCCCGTCAGCGGGGGTGCGGAGTTGTCGTCTCGCCACGCGATGGCTTCGCGCAGTTCGGTGAGGTCGTAGTCGGGACCACCGACACCCACCGTGAACTGCGTGATCCCGAGCTCCACATAGGACGGGGCCGCGTCGGCGCCGGGCCACGAGGTGGACCGTTCGATGTCCTCGGGTCGACGACCGGCCTCGGCGCAGCGCTGCGCGAGGATCTCGGATCTCTCGGCGTGGGTCTCCATCTCGCCGAAGCTGTGCCAGATGTCCGCGTACTTCGCGACCATCGGAAGCGTCTTCTTCGGGCCGCCGCCACCGATGAGGATGGGAATGTGCCGGGTGGGCTGCGGGTTCAGCTTGCCGAGGCGATTCACGATGCGGGGCATGTACTCGGCGAGCAGGTCGAGGCGGGAGCCCTTGGTGCCGAACTCGTAGCCGTACTCGTCGTAATCTCGTTCGAACCAGCCCGAGCCGATGCCGAGGATGAGACGACCGCCGCTGATGTGGTCGACGGTGCGGGCCATGTCGGCGAGCAGGTCGGGGTTGCGGTAGCCGCCACCGGTGACCAGTGCGCCGATCTCCACGCGCTCGGTCTGCTCCGCCCAGGCGCCGAGCATCGTCCAGCACTCGAAGTGGGCGCCGTCGGGGTTGCCGTAGAGCGGGTAGAAGTGGTCCCAGTTGAACACGATGTCGGCGCCTGCGTCCTCGGCGCGGAGCACGGTGTCGCGGATGACGCCGTAATCGGGTTGCTGCTGGGGCTGTAGTTGGAGTCCGATGCGAATGGGGCGCGTCATGGAGTCCAGGTTAAGAGAGTGTGTCTCATGTGGACGGCTTCTTGAAGCAAGTGAGTGCAGCACCGAGATGGAGGAACCCGACGAAATGTTCCCCGCCGGGCTCGATAGCGATCGGCGGACGAGGGGAACGCGCACGACGATGACCTCCAGCTCGGGCGCAGCCGGACGGCGGGCCGGGTCCGGGGCCATGTCGGCAGTTTCCCGCGCGTCCTTCTCCAGAGTCGCTGCGGTCTCGGCGAACTGGTCGAGCGCGGGATTCACGCCGACGAGTGTGAATCGCGTCCGATCACGGTGACGTCGCCACCCCACAGGTCGCCGAGGATTCGGACGAGGAACGCGGTGCTGTGATCCCAGCCGTCGCGCGGGGCGCGGGCGCCGTAAGAGCCGCCGCGGGTGATGAGTAGAACGACGGGCTTACCGTCGAGGAATCGATCGCTGGCGGCGCCACCGGCAATGACAAGGTCGATCAGAGGTACTGCAGTCGGGACCGGCTGGGGATGTCGCCGAATTTACCGGCGTGAAAGTCCTCGAATGCATTGGTGATTTCCACCTTGGTGTTCATGACGAACGGTCCGCCGAGCACCACGGGTTCGCCGATCGGCGGTCCGCTGAAGGTAAGGATTCGTGCGGGGGTGTCGCCGTCGGTGGTGTCGATGTCGATGGTGGACGAGCCAGCGTGCGTGCACCCGGAGCGCAGCGCCGGCAGATGGACGAGCAGAGGGAACGAAAGCCGCACCTCGCACCTTTTGGTACCGAATGCCGTACCGAAGTGGTACCGTTTAATGTACCGGTTCAAGAGCTGGGCCGAGAGACTTCGGAGAAGGAGTACCTATGGCTGCTATCACTGCTACCGAAGCGAGAAAGAACTTCTTTCCGCTGGTCGAACAGGTCAACAAGGACCACACCCCTGTGGAAATCGTATCCAAGCGGGGCAATGCCGTCCTGATGTCGAAGGATGACTACGACGCCATGCTCGAGACCTCGTACCTGATGCAGTCTCCGGCCAACGCCCGACGACTGCTCGCCAGCATGCAGAGAGCTCGCGGAGGTGAATACACCGAAAGGGAACTCATCGAGTGAACATCACCTTCACCGACGAAGCCTGGGACGACTACCAGTTCTGGATCTCGACCGACAGAAAGCAGCTCAAGCGTGTCAACGAGCTGATCAGGGATTGCCAACGAGACCCGTACTCGGGGATCGGCAAACCCGAACGGCTCAGACATGCCCTGTCAGGACTGTGGTCTCGACGTATCGACAAAGAACACCGCCTGGTCTACGAGGTCATCGACGGTGCCCTGGTTATCATCGCCGCCCGCTACCACTACTGACCCGATCCACGGTCCGACGACCGAATCCGGGCAGGATTATCACTTCTGACTGAGCAACCGCAGACACATCCTTGCCGATGGTCGGTGTTGCCCACCGCCAGTACCGGCGAGCCGTACGCAGCGCGGATCGTCCACCCGTGCGGAGCAGTGATCTCGACGGCCAGGTCATCGCCGTGGCCGGTGCAGCGCGTGGTGATTTCGTCCGGTCGAGGTGTGGTGATCTCGGTGTCCGAGTGCGTATCCCCAGCCGAGCGCGATGCTGTCCAAATCGGTGCTGGTGCCGGTGACGACCCGGCCACTGAACGAGGTGGACACTGCCGCAGCGTCGCGCGGCTGGTCGCCGCATCCGGTCAACGCGACAAGTCCGCTCGCGAGGGCCGCCCCCGCGAGCGCCGCGCGACGCATCTGGTCGACCTGCTCACCGACGGCGTCGGCTTCGACGTCGGGGACCTCCGCCTCGATCGGCGTGGCATCCTCATCATCGAACCGACGCGTCGCTCGCGCGAGCTTCTCGCCTGGGTGAGCCGTGAGGTGTGTACGCCGACGAGTCCGGCGGCCCGACGAGTCATCCGGTTCTACCGGAACAACCGCCGCAACCGTCCGTTCGGCACGTTGAGGTCGAACGCTTTCGGATCGACACGTTCCCCGGGTTCCAAACCAAGCCAGTCGCGTATGTCCTCGTGCTTGTCTGCGGTCGGATCATTGACTGTCTCGACGAGGTGCTCCCAACCCCACGATCCCCCCGAGTCCTCGGCGGGTGCCATGCCACGCCCGGTCGTGCATACCGCGCGTGGAGCGTCCGGTTCGATATCACCGATCACCTCGACGACGATCTCGTGGATCCACCTGTCACCGAAGTCGTACTCGTAGGTCAGCTTCGAACTCACCTTCGGAAGTGCTGATCCCAGATCGTCTGCCTGTCATCGTCGAGGTCGATGTACTCGTCCACCGTCTCGATACAGTCCTCGAAGTCGGCATCCGAGCCCGTCCACAACCCCGACTCGCCGAGGAACAGGAGATATACCGCCACCTCACCGGCGATCAGAAGCCGGTCTTGTTCACCGCCCGGCACCACCTCGAGCAGATGGTCGATGTCCGATGTGCGCCACGCGGTCGCCGAGAACCGGATCGTGTCCTGAGCGAGTAAGTCCACTGCCTGCCCGACACCGACGACGTGCGCCGCGGCCATCTCCACCCCGGTGCTTATGCCGCTGTCGAGCAGCCACGCATGGAATATGGGTATGAGCCGCTGGTACTCGTCGACCGCGGTTCGGCGAGAGCGATCTGCGAGCGAGACCACCGTCCCCTGGTTCTTCTGCGCTCGCTTCTTGGCTTTCGCGGCGCGCTTCTGCCCGGCCGAACCTCTGCTCTTGTCGGACATGTGGCAGGACCTTTCATCGACGACCGGTTTCTGTCGCGCCCACCCGATGCATTCCTGCCTCGCACACGCGTGTCCGGCAGGCTTGTCGGCAGGCGATCGGTATCGGACACTGCTCGGTATGTATCGCCGAGCGAAAGGCCGCCGAACTTCGTGGACATGGTGATCGCCCGCAACCCGGACCCGGAATCACGGCTGCCGTTCCTACTGCGCCTGCCCCTGTCGGACGGACTGGTGTTTCGCACCTCCGACACCTGGCCGCGTACCAAAGCCCTGTTCTGCTATCCCGTTCCGGCCGACGAGTGGCCTGAGGACCCCGAGATCGTCGAGCAGGTTCGGTTGCGTTCGTGTGTGCGTCGCGGCGCCGCGATCGACGTGGTCCTGGACCGGGGACGGGAGAACCGGTCGCAGATCGTGTTCACCCAAGCTCGGGGGCGCGATGCCGTGTTCTGGCAATCCCCGCGCACTCGGAAGCAGGCACGTCCGAATGTGCGCACCCCCACCGCCCGAGCCGCCGGCATCGCCGAACTGACGATCGTCGTCGATTCCCACGAGCGTTACCCCTACAAATTCCCCGGGCAGCAGGTCGACACCGTCCGCCGTGCGCTGGCGTGCGGAGACTACGGTCTGCTCGTCGACGACCGGTTGGTCGCCTCGGTCGAACGCAAGTCGTTGGCCGACCTGGTAGGCAGCCTGACCAGCGGGAGGCTGCGTTTCGCGATGGCCGAGCTCGCTGCCCTGCCCCGCGCCGCAGTGGTGGTCGAAGACCGTTACTCGGCGGTGTTCAAGTTCGAACGGGTCCGGCCGGCGATGATCGCGGACGGTCTCGCCGAGCTGCAGGTCCGCTACCCCGGTGTGCCGATCGTGTTCTGCGAGACTCGTCAGCTCGCCGAGGAGTGGACCTACCGCTATCTCGCCGCCGCGCACGAGTGGACCGGCGTCGAGGACGCGGCGTGTGACCGCATCACACCGCAGCACAAGGACGCTCCCACCGCGGAACCGTCCACCGCCGACGTACGCGCGTGGGCCCGCGGCGAGGGCATGAAGGTCCCCGATCGTGGCCGGCTCCGTCCCCAGGTGTGGGCGGCCTGGCGCAACGCTCACGCCTCGGGGTGAGGCTGAACGCCGCAGCAGCCGATGCCACGTCCTGCCGTTTCGTGCGGAAGGCGCGGCGACTGCCACGCGCGCTCGATAGACCGCGCCCCATCCAGCGGTTCGACGCCACGCCGTGCTGAGCACGGCGATCACGTCATCGTCGAGCATGATTACTGAATCGTCCCTGATCTCATTGAGGGTGAGCCAGACATCCCGGAAGGATCACCCCAGACTCATCATGGCGAACTACAAATACCCTCAGGAACTGGCGTGAGCGAGCGACCCGACTCGCCGTCGAAGCCCGCCGTGACCCCGACACACGCACCGGCGCGCCATCAACCGGATCGCCGAGCAGACCGGCGTCCACAAGGAAGCCCTGCGGACCTGGGTGCGCAAAGCCGAAGACGACGAGCTCCCGACCGAGCCGGTCGATGCCGAAGCGCGCATCCGCCGTCCGGAGAAAGAGAACCGCGAACTACGGCAGTTGATGGAGATACTTCGCTCTGCCACAGTGTTTTTCGCGAAGGCGGAGTTCGTCCCCCGCAAGTGCGAGGTGGCCCCACGCCGACTGAAGTAATCGCCTGTGTTCATCGACGAACACAAACACCGCTGGGGGATCGAACCGATCTGTCGCGTTCTGTCGGAGAACACCGGCCGGGAAGACGTCGAAGCGGCCACCGTGCAATGGGTGCATTGGTTCGATACCGAACGGGTCCACGGCATACTCGACTACCGCACCCCGACCGAGATCGAGACCGCCTACTACGCACAACCACCGGCCGCACCTGCGGCCTGAGGACTGAACACACGCTCAGCCTCAACAAAACTCGGGACTTGACGATCCAGTGGAACAACCCGACCCGAGTGGTCGGACGATCAGCCACGTCAGCAGAGCGATCGTTACCGCACAACCATATTCACAGCAACGCGCTCAGCTGATCGGTGCATTCGGGCTAAGGAAACATCTCGTATCGTCGCCCGAGTTCCCGCAGGAAGGACTCGAGAACGAGGTCGAAGCTCTCGGCATCGATCTCGGCGGCGTACTCGCGAAGCCGATGCGCCTGCGACAGATGCGGATACCGCTCGTTGTAGGTGTCGATGTGATCGTCGAATCCGCCCGCGAACGAGGTGATCGCGGAACCGATGACGATGTACTTGATCGAGGCTCCGATCATCGTCGCGAAGCGGGGCGGCCAGCCGGCGCGGGTGAGGCCGCCGTGGATGGCGTCGGACGCCTGGAGGGAGACGGGCCGGGTGCCGGGACTCGAGGCGAGGAAGGGCACCATATTCGGGTGCGCGGCGAGCGCGTCGCGGTAGGTGCGAGCCCAGCGTCGGAGCGCTTCCTGCCAGTCGTCCTCGGCGAACCCGCTGACGTCGACCGATTCACCGATGGCGTCGGCGATGTCGTCGAGCAGTTCTTCCTTGGTGGCGTAGTGGCTGTACAGCGACGGGGCGCGAACACCCAGTTCGGCGGCGATCCGACGCATCGAGACGGCGTCGAGGCCGTGCTCGTCGACGAGTCGTAGCGTGACGTCGCGGATGAGCTCACGGCTGAGCAGAGGCGTGCGCGGGCGCGCCATCCATCGTCCTCCTTCCGGCCCGACCTGGACGAGCTAACAATGTAAGGTTAGTTTGGAATCGCGAGAAGCGCTACGGCGCCGGCATCCCTGGAAGGTCCCTCCATGAACCTGAAGCTCACCGAGGAGGAGCGTGCGTTCCGCGACGAACTGCGCACCTTCTTCACCACCGAGATCCCCGCCGAAGTGCGTGCGAAGACCGCCTCCGGCACTCCGCTGGGCAAGGACGACTACGTCGCCGTCCAGCGCATCCTGCATTCGCGCGGCCTCGCCGTTCCCAACTGGCCCGTCGAATGGGGCGGTCAGGACTGGACGCCGATGCAGCGCAACATCTGGCTCAGCGAGCTGCAGCTCGCGTCGGTGCCCGACCCGCTGCCGTTCAACGCGTCCATGATCGGGCCGGTCATCGCACAGTTCGGCTCGCAGGAGATGAAGGAACGCTTCCTCCCCGCCACCGCCAACCTCGACATCTGGTGGTGCCAGGGCTTCTCCGAGCCCGAGGCCGGCTCCGACCTCGCGTCCCTCAAGACCCGCGCCGTCCGCGACGGTGACGACTACATCGTCAACGGTCAGAAGACGTGGACGACGCTCGCGCAGCACGCCGACTGGATCTTCTGCCTCGTCCGCACCGATCCGAACGCGAAGAAGCAGGCCGGCATCTCGATGCTGCTCTTCCCGATGGACACCCCGGGCGTCACCCTCCGTCCGATCAAACTGATCGACGGCGGCTACGAGGTCAACGAGGTCTTCTTCGAAGACGTGCGCGTTCCCGCCGAGAACCTCGTCGGCGAGGAGAACACCGGCTGGACGCAGGCGAAGTTCCTGCTCGGCAACGAGCGCACCGGCATCGCCCGGGTCGGCGCCACCAAGGTCAAGCTCGCGCGGGCGAAGTCCCTCGCGGCCGAGACCCGCTACGGCAGCGGCTCGCTGCTCGACGACCCGATCTTCGCGGCACGACTGGCCGAACTCGAGAACGAGCTGCTCGCTCTCGAGCTCACCCAGCTACGCGTCGTCGCCGGCTCGGCCGACGGCAAGCCCAACCCGGCATCGTCGCTGCTCAAGATGCGCGGCTCCGAGTTGCAGCAGGCCGCGACCGAACTGCTCGTCGACATCGCCGGCCCCGATTCGCTGCCCGCCGGCGAGGCCGGTATCGACTCGCCCGACTGGGCGCAGCTGACGATGCCGACCTACCTCAACAACCGCAAGGTCACCATCTACGGCGGGTCGAACGAGGTTCAGCGTTCGATCATCGCTTCCTCGATTCTCGGACTGTGAGGCCCCGGACATGAATTTCGAACTCGACACCGAACAGGACATGCTCCGCGCGACCGTCCGCGACCTGCTCTCCGGCGCGTACGACGTCGAGTCGCGCAACCGGGTGGCCGAAGGTGACCTGGGCTGGAACCGCGACGTATGGAAGCAACTCGGCGAACTCGGCGTGCTCGGCCTGCCCTTCGCGGAGGAGCACGGCGGCATGGGAGCCGGACCGGTGGAGGTCATGGCCGTCATGACCGAGATCGGCCGCGCGCTCGCACCCGAGCCCGTGCTCGACTGCGTTTACCTGCCCGGCCGGCTCGTCGCCGAGGTCGGCACCGACGCGCAGCGCTCCGACATCCTGCCGCAACTGTCCGAGGGCACCGTGCTCCTCGCGTTCGCGCACGACGAGCCGGGCAGCCGCTGGCCGCACACCGAGGTGGCCACCACCGCGGCGCGCGACGGCGACTCCTGGACCGTCTCCGGTCGCAAGAATCCTGTGCTGCACGGTGATTGCGCCGACACCTTCATCGTCTCCGCGAAGCTCCCGGAGGGTGGCGTCGGACTGTTCGTCGTCGACGCATCGGCGGACGGTCTGGTCCGCACGCCGTACCGCACCCACGACGAGCGTCGCGGTGCGCAACTCGTGCTCGACGATGTTGCGGCGACCCCGCTCGGTGAGGCGGCCGACGCGTCCGCCGCCATCACCGCGGCGCAGGTGCACGCGCAGGCGGCACTGTGCGCCGAGGCGGTCGGTGCCCTCGACTCCTCGGTGCAGCTGACCACGAGCTACCTCAAGCAGCGCAAGCAGTTCGGTGTGCCGCTGTCGATGTTCCAGGCGCTCACCCACCGTGCGGCCGACATGTACGTGCTGTACGAGCTGGCGTCGAGCATGAGCCTGTACGCGACCATGGCCCTCGCCGACGGCATCGTCGACCCGACCATCGCCTCGCGCGCCAAGCTGCAGGTCGGCCGGTCCGCTCGGAAGATCGGCCAGGAGTCCGTGCAGATGCACGGCGGCATCGGTGTCACGGCCGAGCACTCCATCGGCCACTACCTGAGCCGCCTGACCGCGATCGAGCACACCCTCGGCACCATGGACGATCACCTGCGGGTGCTCGCCGGCGGTGTGAAGGACTACGAGCTCGTGGAGATCGCCGGAATGTGACCGATCGGGCTCACTCCTGGGGCAGCAGTGTCCCCAGCGGACCGAGATCGATGTTGAGATCCTCGGGGGTGAGCCCGAAATGGTCGCGCAGTTCGCCCATGCGCTGCTCGAGCAGCATCAGTGTCGTGCCGAGCCGTTCGATCTGCTCGTCGCTGAGATCCCCTGCATCCATGCGGTGCAGGGCCTGACGCTCCATCACCTGCCGGAGCAGTTCGACGAGCGTGAGCACCAGCGTCACCAGACCCCGCTCCACGGATTCGGGATCGGCGTCGATACGCGACGGGAAGTTCACCGGCTCGCTCACGAACCCTCCCGGGCCCCACGGGGAACGGGGACGTCGACCCCGGGCAGCGACAGGGTACTGACCGACGAGATCAACGCGCGTAACGAGATCCGCACCAGATCGATATTCGCGATCGACAGTGTGATGTCGCCGGTGATGACCACGCCGCCCGACAGCACCCGATCCAGCAGATCGATCAGAGCGATCCGCCGTTCCTCGTCCACCGATCCGTCGGCGTATCTCACGGCGAGATCCGTTCTGCTCCAGCGAACGAGTAGGGCGGCCACGGGCCGCTCGTCTCGAGCCTGATCCCCGGATTCAGGGACCCGAGTTCCTCCACCTCGGAATAGAATTCGTCCGCCCTGTCGTCGTCGACGAGATATGTCCCGTTGAGCAGCATCCACTCCTGGCTGCCGCTCAGTGCCGGATCGGTCGGCGCGCTCCGGCGACCCGCGGCCGACACACGCAGCAACCGATCGTGGATATCGGCGGCGCGTTCGGCCGCATCGCGTTCGATGCTCTCCTGCGCCGCCAGTTGCGCGCGGCGACGCAGCAGATAGGCCGTGCCCCTGCCGGAACCCGCACCCTCCGCATGCGCTTCCGCGGCGGCCGCGGTCAGCGCCTTGCGATCGGCGAACGCCTTGACCCCCCATTCGGTACGACCGGTCACGAGGGCGAGCGCAGACGCGAACTGCTCCCGGTGCTCGGTGAGCAGGGCCCGGACCCGTTCGTCGTCGAGGCAGACGGTCGCGAGTCGAAGGGGTACCACGGAGACGTGCCGTGCCAATCCGGCGACGACCGAATCATGGGCGCGGGCCACTCTTTCCAGCCAGTCCAGGTCCTCGAGATTGCGAGCCAGTGCGGCCTCGCCGAAATCGTCCAGGGGCACCGTTCCGACGACGGCGGTCAGTCCGCCCTCCTGCACCGTGCGGACCTGCTCGCCGGCGACGCCGGAGGCGCCCTCGGTCTCGTGGCCGACGAGCGTCCCGTCGGTCACGGCGTACATCCAGGTCCCGGTCGTGTCAGTCACGGTTCTCCTCGTCCACGATCTCCGCCGGTTCCGACTCCAGTTCCTCCGCTCGGGCCTCGAGTGCGGCCAACCGTTCGCGAAGCTGCCGGTTCTCCAATTCGAGTTCCACCCGGCTCGAATCGACCTCGGGTGAGCGAGCCTTGCTCGTCAACCACGGATCGCTCTCCCACCAGTCGATCCCGACGGCCTTGGCCGTCTCGAGCGATGCGATGACGAGGCGGAGCTTGATCGTGAGCAGTTCGATGTCGAGCAGATTCACCTGGATGTCGCCGGCGATGACCAACCCCTTGTCCAGGACACGTTCGAGGATGTCGCCGAGATTGGTCGACCGTCCTCCACCCCCGTAGGGCTGCGGCGACGACATGCCGCCTCCCCCACCGACCACCGTCATGACCCGGTCCTTGCGCCGATGTCGCTGCTGCCGCGTCCGTAACGCCGGGTCCGCCGGTACGCGAGCAGATCACCGTCCAGATCGACCTCCACCTCGTAGAGCGCGAGCATGTCGGCCGACGACGGAATCCGCCTGTCTTCCACGACCTCCACCTCGACGACCCATCCGTCCTCGGTGGGTTCGACGGAGGTGACCCCCTGAGCTTCCTTCGAGGTCAGTTCCTTCAGATGTGTGAGGGCCGCCGATGCGGCCTCGGCCGCCGAGATCGCGGGCGGGCCGGTGTCCTGCGCCACGGGATCACTCCTTTCCCCCGGCGGGGCCGGAGCCGCCCCGGGAGATCATGCGGTTCAGCACGGCCTGCTGCGCCTCGTCCTTCTCCTCGGGGGTCAGCTCACCCGCCTCCGCCGCTTCCTCGATCTGCTCGAGTTCGCGCCGCACGTTGGCGGGATCGTGCAGTTGCTGTTCGACCTGCTCCTGGATGATCTCTCCGAGCCACATCACTCCCCTGACGGGAGCGAGGGGCAGCGTGAGCAGGGAGGTCAGCAGACCCATCGTCAACCTCCTTCGCCGGGGTCGGATTTCGCCACGAAGTCGTAGGCCGCCATCGGGCCGAGCAACGAGATCTCGACCCGGTCTTCCCATTCCCGACCCAGTTCCTGCAGGGCCTGTTCGAGTTCGTCCTGCCGCTCGAGTTCGACGAGGACGGCGATGTGCACGGCATCCTGCTCGTGCGTGGGTTGCCGCTCGTTGACCATCGGGTCGAGCGACGACAGGGCCTCGACCGTGCGGCGCGTGTCCTCGTTCCGTTTGGCCTCGATCGCCGCGTTGATGATCTCCCCGAGCGCCATTCGCGCCTCGCGGGTCGCGTCCTCGGACTGCCCACGGATCTGCTCCCGCAACTGCGCCGCCTCGGAGTTCTCCTCGAGGATCTCCTGCAGGATCGCCCTCTCGTCGTACCGTCCCTTCACGACGAACTGTGCGAGACCGTCGAGTTGGTCGAGGGCCGAGGCGAGTTCGTCCTCGTTCCCCTCGAGCAATTCCGCGGCCACCGCGTCCCGGTCGGTGAGGACGGCACCGAATCTCAGCGGGAGCACGGGGGCGACCGTCACGGTCCCGTCGAGCAACGCGGCGTGCGCCTCGAGATCGTCCGGTGTGCCGAGAGCGCGATCGGTCGGGATCTCGCTCACCAGTGCAGCGATGCGACCGGACTTGACCACCGACACCTCGGCCGGCGGATTGCCCACCCCTTCCGCATGCTCCTCCGGTTCCACATCCGACGGGACGATGCCGTAGACGTAGACCGCAGTGGTCGTGGCGGTTTCGTCGCTGTCGCCCTGCTCGGGTCGTTCGGTCTGTTCGGTGGACATCAGTCCTCACCCCTGCGTGATCGTCGAGCGGGCTGCCGCTGCTCCTGGACGTCCCCGAGGAACTCGCTGACTTTCTCCCCCGCAGCCTCGAGCGCGCCCTTCGTCTTGTGCTTGGAACCGCCGGAGGTGATGTCGCCGACGAGATCCGGAAGGCCCTTCGGCTCGTTGTCGGAGATCTCGAGCCGGTTCACCGCTTCCGCGAAACGCAGATAGGTGTCGACACTGGCCACGACGACGCGGGCGTCGATGGTGAGCAGTTCGATACCGACGAGCGAGACACGCACGAACGCGTCGATGACGAGGCCCTTGTCGAGGATGGTGTCGATGACGTCGGCGAGGCCGGACGAATTGGGACGGGCCATACCGCCCCCGCCGCCTCCACCGCCGCCCCCTGCAGGTTGGATGGTCATGACCGGGATCCTCTCGAGCGGGACGAGCGCGTACCGGTGCTCTTCGTCGCCCGGGTCCGCTTGGCGGGCGCACGTTTCCGAGGCGGTTCGGGCTCTTCCTCTTCGTCGTCGGGTTCTTCGTCGGAGGACTCGTCCTCCTCGGGATACTCGTCCTCGAGATCCTCCTCATCCTCGGCCGACTCCTCGTCGCCTTCGTCCTCGGACGGCTCACTCTCCTCGAAATCCTCGTCCTCGTCGCGGATCTCGTCCTCGTCACCGGAGGCGTCGGTCTCCCACTCCTCGCCGTTCTCGCCGGTGTCCTCCTGCTCCTGCTCCTCTTCCTCCCGGCGCGCGGTCTCGTCGTCCTTGACGACCTCGCTGTCGCGGATCTCGCCGTGCCAGCCGACGACGTCGTCGGGATGCAACACGGCTTCGGTCATGACGTGGCGCCGGAAGTGCTTCAGTTCCAGGCGTGACCGGCGACCCACCGCCCGCCACAGATTCGCGGTGCGCTCGAACAGGCCCCGGGGGTGGTACTCGAGCACCAGGAGTATCCGGGTGAGATCCGGCGTGAGTTCATGGAAGGTCACCGCGCCGTCGATGTAACCTTTTCCTCCCTTGGAACGCCACACGATCCGTTCGAACGGCACCTGTTCGAGGATCGTGGACTCCCAGTTCCGACGCGACCAGAAAACCTTGCCCGTCCAATGGAGTTTCTCGTCCTGGACCTGCTCGACCTGTTCGACCTTCTTTATGAACTTCGGCCAGTCGGCGAATTGCGTCCACAGGTCGTAGGCCAGATCGACCGGCACCCCCACGTCGATGCTCTCGACGATGTTGGTGAGCTTGATCTTCTTGTTGCCGCCGCCGCCCCCCTTGCCCCCGCCGGTGACGGCCTCCTTGACGTCCTCGAACTTGTCCTTCGCCGTGTTCTTCAGATTCTCGAACCCCGAGCTCGCCGCCGCCTTCAGCGGCGACTCGCCCTGAGCGAGCTTGTCGACGCCGGTGAGCGCACTGGCCAGATTTCCGCCTTTGCCCTCGGAGTAATCCTGTAATCGTCCCGCCGTGCCGGTGACCCTGTCCGACAGGCTCGACAACGCATTCTGCGCGACGGTTCCTGCGAGGCCCTGCAACGACTGCTGCAGACCGCCGGTCAGTCCGCCCGTGGCCTTCCCTGCCGTGTCCGAGGCGGTGCGGCCCGCCTTACCGGCGGTATCGGTCGCGGTCTTCCCGGCCTTGCCCACCGCGTCGGCGACTCCGCCCGATACATCGCTCAACCTGGCCATCGCTCTCACCGCTTCGTTCGACGTACGGGCGCACGACCGGAGGAGGACGACGCAGTGCTACGCGCTGCGCGCTTGCGCGGCTTCGGAGGTGCCTCCTCCGAGTCGTCCGGATCTTCGCTGTCGGCCGTCTTCTTGCTGCGGGACGTCCGCGGACGGGATGTGGCGCGGGCTGCACGGCGCCGCGGTGCGGGACGCTCGGGTTCCGGCTCCTCTTCGTCGCCCGAATCCTCCTCGCCCGAATCCTCTTCGTCGGAACCCTCTTCGTCCGTCTCGTCGTAATCCGGCTCCTCGTCCCGATTCCGGCTGCCGCGACGCCTGCTGCCGCGACTTTCCTCCTCGTCGCGTGATTCTTCGTATTCGTCCTCGTATTCGGCATCCTCGGGTTCCTCCGATCGCCCGCCACCGCTCGCACGGGACTGCAGACGTTCGTTGAGGGCGTCGATCCGGTTGCTGGCCGCGGTCACGGCAGCGGCACGAGCCGCATGCATGAGTTCTCCGCGAACGGATTCGGTGATCTTGCTGATCTCGGGAGACGAGCCGAGCATCGAGGCGCTGCGCTGCAGGAGTTCCTGCGGATTGCTGGGCAGTTTGCCGGTCATTCCGGCACCGGCGAGCATCATGGCCACCCGCATCTTCTTGGTACGGCCGAGGAAATATCCGATGCCCACACCGAGGGCGACTCGTGCTCCGGGTTTCATCACCGTTCTCCTTCGTATGCCGCGCGTCGTGTGGCGTGCTCGGAAGGGGCCGGGGAGGTCTCGGTACGGTACGCAGCCGATGCGCGTCTTTGTGTGATGCAAACCACAGTACGTCACTCGAGGCCTTGATTCGCGTGCTTCGTCGGCATGCGGATTCCGGAGTGAACGACGGGCTCGAAAAGTACCAATCAGTATGTTGTGCAACAGGATACGAGGCCTGCTACAGATCTCGACCGGCCGTCCGCGGGCATGCCAAAGAAAGGTTCTCGAGCCGGTAAGGATTCCGGAAACCGGAGGCTATCGCCGCGGATGCACCGGGGTGGCGATCCCTGTCGCCTGCAAAGCGAATGCTGCTTCCGGACCGATGATTTCGCCGACGAGTGCGAGGAAGCGGTCGACGAAGGCCGGCCCGTGGGCCCCCTCGGTGGCGTCGTCGGGATCCTGCGGATCGAGATGGTGCGCGAGTTCGTGCAACACCACCATCTCGCGGAACGCCCACGCGGTGTTCACCCGGTGCTCGGGAAGAGCGATCGTCGCGCAGTCGCGTTCGTAGTGTGCGGCCGCGTTGCCCGCACGGGCCCGCACGCGCACCGGCACGGCGGCGCGCTCCCACTGGGTGCGTACCCAGTCGAGGGCGAGCACGGCGTCGATGTAGTCCTGGACCGAGGCGATGGAGGCGAACCGTCTCTCCACCGGGAGCGTGACGTGGGAACCGGCTACCTCGACGGTCCGCAGACCGCGCTCGTCGGCGCGGTCGAGCATCTTCCGTACGATGGACTCCGCTTCGTACACAGCGGTTCTGCGGGTGTCGCGCACCTTGGTCACCGTTCCAGCCTCCTCGGAGCCGACGGCAGTTCGGGTGCCGTTCCCAGCCGGGCCGCGCGTCCGGCGCGGTCGCCCGCGCGCCGGGCATCGGCCGAGCGCGCCGACGGGGCCCGGTTTCCCCGCCAACTGCCCCGTGCCTGCGACGTACTGCGGTAGAAGTCCTGCAGTTCCAGACTCTTCCCACGCAACACCAACGCCGTACCGGGCGCGGATGTTTCCACCTCGCGTTCGATCTCCTGCTTCGCCTCGGCCAGCCGGGCGCCGATGCGGGCGGCAAACGCCGACTGGAAGTTCAGCCGGGCCGTCACCGCGGCAACGGGCTTGCGCACGCGTGTGCGCACACGGCGGCCACCGCGTTCCTCGACGACGGTGCGCACCGTGGTCTCGTTCCGGTAGGTGCCCTCGCGCAGATATGCGTCGGACGCCCGCACCATCTGCACGAGCAGGGAGGAGTACAGCGCCTCGCACACGTCGATGTCGTCGGCGAAGCCGTAGGCGTAGATGACGGTGGAGTTCGCGGTGATGTCGCACTGCACGTCGTTGGCCCCGGCGATCGCGATGAACAACTGGGCGTAGGTGCGCAGTCCCTTCTTGCCCGTCTCGCCGATGGTGATCAGTCGCTGCACGGGAGTCGCGCGGCGTTCCTTCGCCGCCGTGTGACTGCGCGCGACCGCCAGATCGATCGAGGAGGACGTCGCGAGCCGCTGCGCCGCGGCGAGGAAGGCGTCGGCCTCGTGAGGGTTGTCGGTGGACTCCGCCTGGCGGAGCAACCCGCCGATACGACTCAACATCTTGTCCGAACTCACCCAGCGAGCGTAGAGCTTGGCACCGACTCCGCCCACGAGACCGGGAACATGCACGAAGTTCCTGCGAAACCACCTGCGACCCACCAAGATCGTGCAGATGGACACTGCGGTCGATTTCGTCACCGATATCAACGACACGTTCTGGTATGCGGTGATCGCACTGCTCATCGGTTCGGGCCTGTACTACACGATCCGGTCCCGGTTCATCCAGATCCGGCTCCTGCCCGACATGCTGCGTTCCATCGTGGAGAAACCCGAGAGACAACCCAACGGAGAACCCGGCCTGTCCGCCTTCCGGGCCTTCTCCGTCTCGGCGGCCTCCCGCGTGGGAACGGGCAACGTCGCCGGTGTCGCGATCGCGATCAGCCTCGGTGGTCCCGGCGCGGTGTTCTGGATGTGGGCGATGGCTCTGGTCGGTGCAGCGACCGCTTTCCTCGAGTCCACGCTCGCCCAGCTGTACAAGGTGCGCGACGAGGACGGCAGCTTCCGCGGTGGCCCCGCCTACTACATGCAGTACGGGCTGCGGAAACGCTGGATGGGCATGATCTTCGCGGTCATCATCACGATCACCTACGGATTCGTGTTCAACGCGGTGCAGACCAATTCGATCGTCGACGCCGTCTCGAGTTCCGTCGGCGAGAAGACCATGGCACTCCAGGTGATCGTGGGGCTGGCCGTCGCCCTCATCGTCGGCGCGGTGATCTTCGGCGGAATCCGCCGCATCTCCGGCGTCTCCCAGATCGTCGTGCCGGTCCTGGCGTTCGTCTACCTGGTCATCGGCATCATCGTCGTGGTCCTCAACATCGGCGAGGTTCCGGCCACGTTCCGCCTCATCGTCGAGAACGCCTTCGGTCTCGAGGAGGTCATCGGTGGTGGCTTCGGCGCTGCCTTCATGAACGGCATCCGCCGAGGTCTCTTCTCGAACGAGGCCGGCATGGGCTCGGCGCCCAACGCCGGCGCCGCCGCCGCGGTTTCCCACCCGGTCAAGCAGGGCCTGGTCCAGAGCCTCGGCGTCTACTTCGACACCCTGCTGGTCTGCTCGATCACGGCTTTCATCATCCTGCTGTCGGAACCCGAATTCGGCAGCGGTCTCGAGGGCGCCGCTCTGACGCAGAACGCGCTCGCGCTGCAGCTCGGTGACTGGACGGTGCACTTCCTCGCCGTGCTGATCTTCTTCCTCGCGTTCACCTCGGTGATCGGCAACTACTACTACAGCGAATCCAACATGGAGTTCCTCACCGGATCGCGCCGCATTCTGCCCTACCTGCGCTCGGCGGTCGTGCTGTGCGTCTTCCTCGGGGCCATCGGCTCGCTGCCGCTGGTGTGGGCGCTGGCCGACCTCGCCATGGGAATCATGGCCACCGTCAACCTCATCGCCCTGATCCCACTGTCGGGTATCGCCTACGCGTTGTTCCATCACTACAGCGCGCAACGCAAGCAGGGTCGCGACCCCGTCTTCCGCGCCGGTGACGTCCCGGGCCTCCGCGGAATCCAGGTGTGGAACGACGACGACGTCACGCCGGTCGAGAGCCGATCGAGCGACGCACGGTAGATTCCCCTACCGCACGAGCGTGTACCGCTTCGGAAAGGATCTTCGAGATGGCGTCGGTGACCTTCGACAAGGCCACGTGCCTGTTCCCCGGCTCGAGTACGCCTGCGGTCGACGCGCTCGACCTCGAGATCGAGGACGGCGAGTTCCTCGTCCTGGTCGGACCGTCGGGCTGCGGCAAGTCGACCTCGCTGCGCATGCTCGCAGGTCTCGAGGAGGTGCACAGCGGACGCATCCTCATCGGCGACCAGGACGTCACCGGGCAGGATCCGAAGGAACGCGACATCGCGATGGTGTTCCAGAACTACGCCCTCTACCCGCACATGTCGGTCGCGGAGAACATGGGCTTCGCGCTGAAACTGGCCAAGATACCCAAGAACGAGATCCGCGAACGGGTCGTCGAGGTCGCGAAGATGCTCGACCTCGAGCAGTTCCTCGACCGCAAGCCCAAGGCGCTGTCCGGCGGTCAGCGTCAGCGCGTCGCGATGGGGCGCGCCATCGTCCGCCAGCCGCAGGTCTTCCTCATGGACGAGCCGCTGTCGAACCTCGACGCCAAACTCCGCGTGCAGACCCGCACGCAGATCGCACAGCTGCAGCGCCGCCTCGGCACCACCACCGTCTACGTCACCCACGACCAGGTCGAGGCCATGACGATGGGCGACCGCGTCGCTGTGCTCGAGAAGGGCATCCTGCAGCAGTGCGCGTCGCCGCGCGTGCTCTACAACAAGCCCGCGAACGTCTTCGTCGCCGGTTTCATGGGCTCGCCCGCGATGAACCTGTTCCGCCTCCCGGTCTTCGACCGCGGCGCGATGATCGGCGACACCCACGTACCGGTGCCGCGCGACGTGGTCGGCCAGGTCACCGAGAAGGAGGTCGTGCTCGGGATCCGGCCCGAACACCTCGAGATCTCGAACGAGGGTCTGGCCATGGATGTCGACGTGGTCGAGGAGCTCGGCTCGGAGGCCTACGTCTACGGCCGGGCCGACGTCGGCGGGATCGGCCAGCAGATCGTCGCCCGCAGCGACTGGCGCAACCCTCCGCAGAAGGGCGACCGGCTGTACCTGCGCTTCGACCCCGAGCACGTGCACGTCTTCGGAACGTCCGACGGGAAGCGGATCGGCTGATCACCGCTCCGGGATCGGTCTGCGGAGTCGACACTCGACCGATTCAGGATGGGCGGAATGCCGACTTTTACCGGTGCTGCGTGCCACAGTAGTGGCCGGTGTCGGTGCAGCTGGGTCACCGACGTGTGTTCTACGACCTCGAAATGGGGAGTTGTTGATGGTTCTGAATACGAAGGCGATGCGGAGGGCTGCGATCGCCGCTACGGCCGCGACCGCGCTCGTTCTCGCGGGCTGCTCGTCGGACAACGGTGGCGACGACACCTCGACCGGCGGCGAGGATACCGCTGCTTCCGGTGAGGGCCGCGGCCCGATCACGATCGTCGAGGGGCAGGATCCCCTGAACGCGGCGCTCGAGAGCATCATCGCCGACTGGAACGCCGAGCATCCCGACGAGCAGGTGACGTTCAAGCCGCTGGCCAAGGAGGCCAACGACCAGTACGACGACATCGCCCAGCGGATGCAGGCCCGCAGCGACGAATACGACCTCATCGCCGTGGACGTCACCAACACGGCGGAGTTCGCCGCGAACGGCTGGCTGCTCCCCCTCGAGGACGACCTGGCGATCGACACCGAGGGCCTGCTGCCCGCGACCGTCGAGTCGGGTACCTACAACGGCACCCTGTACGCCGCCCCGAAGAACACCAACGGCGCGTTCCTCTACTACCGCACCGACCTCGTCGACGAGGCCCCCGCGACCTGGGACGACCTGAAGGCCGAGTGCCCGAAGGCCGAGGAGGCGGGTATCGCCTGCTACATCGGTCAGTTCAAGAACTACGAGGGCCTGACGGTCAACGTCACCGAGATCGTCAACGCCTTCGGTGGCTCCTTCGTCGCCGAGGACGGCCTGACCCCGGCCGTCGACGACAAGACGGCCGAGGGCCTGCAGTTCATCGTCGACAACTTCGAGGACGGCATCATCCCGGCCGCCGCGCAGACCTACACCGAGGGCGAGTCGCAGACCGCCTTCGGCAATGGCGAGGCACTGTTCCTGCGCACGTGGCCCGGCTTCTACACCGACGGTGAGACCTCATCGGTCGCCGGCAACTACGGCATCGCCGTCCTGCCCGGCGTCGACGGCCCCGGCGTCTCGACGCTCGGCGGTTACAACGTCGGCATCAGCGCGTTCTCGGATGCTCCCGCCACCGCGCGCGACTTCCTCGAGTTCATGCAGACCCGCCAGGCGCAGATGTACTACGCGGAAGCGGGCGGCGCCCCGGTTCTCGCCGAGGTCTACGACGACGCCTCGATCCTCGAGCAGTACCCCTACTTCTCGACGCTGAAGGAGGCCCTCGAGGCCGCCAAGCCGCGTCCGGCGTCGCCGTACTACTCGGCCGTGTCGAAGGCGATCGCCGACAACGCCTACGCTGCGATCCGTGGCGAGAAGACCGTCCAGCAGGCGCTGGACGACACCCGGGCCGGCATCGAGACCGCCGGCAACTGATGCTCTAGGAGCAGTACATGGCTGACCCGCAGGTCGACACTCCCGCGGATCCGCCACACGCCCCCGCGGTCGGGACCGTCCCCGGTCCCGACCGCGGACGTGTCGGCGGACGTCACCGCGTGCCCGCACCTCCCGTCACGGCGGTGAAGAAGCGGCGCAAGATCCCGGTGTGGATGTTCGTCGCCCCGTCGATGCTCGTCCTGGCCGTGATCATCCTGTACCCGCTCGGACGAGCGGTGTGGATGTCGCTGCACGGTGACTCGAAGCGACTCGACCCCGAGACGGGCCGATTCGTCACCGGGGGTTTCGTGGGGATCGAGAACTACACGCGCTGGATCACCCAGACCTGCAACACCGCCACCGGTTCGATCCCGTGCCCTCCGGGCACCCTCGGCTCCCAGTTCTGGCAGTCGATCTTCAACACCTTCTTCTTCACCGTCGTCACGGTCTCGCTCGAGACGGTGATCGGTTTCGCGATGGCGATCGTGATGGCCAAGTCGTTCCGGGGTCGCGGCCTGCTGCGTGCCTCGGTGCTGGTGCCGTGGGCGATCCCCACCGCCGTCACCGCCAAGCTGTGGTTCTTCATCTTCGCCAACGACGGTGCCGCCAACAAACTGCTCGGCACCGACTACCTGTGGACCGCCGATCCGTGGCCCGCGCGCTTCGCGATCATCGTCGCCGACGTGTGGAAGACGGCACCGTTCATGGCGCTGCTCATCCTCGCCGGCCTGCAGATGATCCCGCAGGACGTCTACGAGGCCGCGAAGGTCGACGGTGCGAACGCCTGGCAGCGGTTCAAGATGATCACGCTGCCGCTGGTCAAGCCCGCCCTCATGGTGGCGATCCTGTTCCGCACCATGGACGCGCTGCGCATGTACGACCTGCCCGCGATCATGATGGGGTCCAATCCGGCGACGTCCACGATCTCGGTGCTCGTCGTCGACCAGATGCGTCAGGGTTCGAACTCCGCGTCCGCCCTGTCGACGATCACCTTCCTGCTCATCTTCGCCGTCGCCTTCGTGCTGGTGCGGTTCCTCGGCGCCAACGCGGTGAGTACGCAGGAGAAGCAGCGTAAGGGGGAGGTCGTATGACCGTCACCACCGAGATTCCTCGGAGCCGGCCGGAGCCGGAGCCCACGCCGGTGCAGACCCGCAAGGTGCCGTTCAAGCGCAGGATGAGCACGGTCGGCACCTATCTGGGTGTCGCGCTGATCGTCCTGTGGGGCCTGGCCCCCTGCTATTGGATGATCGTCACGGCCCTGCGCGACCCGTCGGAGACGTTCAGCACGACCCTGTGGCCGTCGAACCCGACACTGCAGAACTTCGCCGACGCGCTCGACCCCGACGCCAAGGTCAACTTCTCGCGGGCGCTGCTCAACAGCGTCATCATCGCCGGCGCCACCACGGCGGTCGCGCTGCTGCTCGGCGTGTTCACCGCCTACGCCCTGTCGCGCTTCGAGTTCCGCGGCAAGTACTTCGTCACCGGCATCATCCTCGGCGCGTCGATGTTTCCGGTCGTCGCGCTCGTGACGCCGCTGTTCCAGCTGTTCACCGACATCGGCTGGATCGGCAAGTACCAGGCGCTGATCATCCCGAACATCTCGTTCGTGCTGCCGCTGACCGTCTACACGCTCACCTCGTTCTTCTCCGAACTGCCGTGGGAGCTCGAGGAGGCCGCCCGCATGGACGGCGCGACGCGCGGGCAGGCGTTCCGCCTGGTCATGCTGCCGCTCGCGGCACCTGCGCTGTTCACCACGGCGATCCTCGCCTTCATCGCGACCGTCAACGAGTACCTGCTGATGTCGCAGCTGTCGAGCGAGAGCACGGCCCCGGTGACGGTGGCGATGGCACGGTTCACCGGCACCGACCCGTACGTCACCCCGTACGCGTCGATCATGGCCGGCGGCACGCTCGTCATGGTGCCGCTCGTGGTGATGGTGCTGCTCTTCCAGCGACGCATCATCTCGGGTCTGACCGCGGGTGGCGTCAAGTCGTGAGGAAGGTTCCGCGCCGGAACCGACTCGAGATGCTGCTCGGCCTGCTCACGGTGTTCACGGTGATGGCCGTGATCTCCGCGGTCGCCGAGCTGACGTCGCCGCAACCCGGCATCGTGCCGTCCCTCGTGCTGCTCGCATTCGTCGTGATGTGGGGGTTCGCGTTCCGCGCGTGGCGCCGATCGGGCTGACCCTGTCGTGACGATGGCCCCGCCGTGACGTGAGAAGGAGCACCGTACCGGTGTTCCGGAGGCGTCTCGTGGTCGTTTCCGTACCATACGGTGGGCGGGAGACCCTCCCGTCCGGATTTTCGGTACCGAGAAAGTGGAACGAGTGACGAGCCCGACAAGGTCGACATCCTCGCGCGCCGCCGCGGCCGCAGCGAAGAAGCGCAGGGGACGCATCGTTCGCTACGCCGTACTCGTCGCGTTCGTTCTCGCCGTGCTCGTCCCGCTCGGGATCTTCGCCACCGCCTACTACTCGGCGGAGGTGCCGACCCCGGCGGACATGAAGACGAACCAGCTCGCGCGGGTCTACGCATCCGACGACGCCACCGAGATCACCCGGGTGGTCCCGCCGGAGGGCAACCGTGTCGAGGTCGGGATCGCGCAGATCCCCGAGCACGTCCGCAACGCCGTGCTGTCGGCGGAGGACCGCAACTTCTACAGCAACCCGGGCTTCTCGATCACCGGTTTCGCACGCGCAGCCCGCGACAACGTCATGGGCAAGGACACCGCCGGCGGCGGTTCCACGATCACGCAGCAGTACGTCAAGAACGTGCTCGTCGGCTCCGATCGCACGCTCGAACGCAAGATGCGCGAACTCGTCATCTCCACCAAGATGGCGCGGCAGTGGTCGAAGGACGAGATCCTCGAGGCGTACCTCAACACCATCTACTTCGGTCGCGGCGCCTACGGCATCGGCGCGGCGTCCCAGGCGTACTTCGGCAAGCCTGTCGAGGAACTGTCGGTCTCTGAGGGCGCCGTCCTGGCCGGGGTGATCCAGACACCGTCGTCGCTCGACCCCGAGTACAACCTGCCTGCCATCGAGGAGCGCTGGAACTACGTGCTCGACGGCATGGTCGAGATGAAGGTCCTCGACCCGGCCGAGCGGCCGGACCAGGTGTTCCCCCCGACGGTGCCGTCGGACACCCTCGTGCTGGCCACCGAGGCGACCGGACCGGAAGGTCACATCCGTACCCAGGTGCTGCGTGAGCTGTCCGCGGCGGGGATCAGCGAACAGGCCCTCAACACCGAAGGTCTGCGCATCACTACCACCATCGACCTGAAGGCCCAGCAGGCGGCGATCGACGCCGCTCGGTCCACGCTGTCCGGCGAACCCGGGGAACTGCGCACCGCCGTGGTCTCGATCGATCCCCGCTCCGGTGCCGTGCGCGCCTACTACGGCGGTGAGGACGGTGCCGGTTTCGACTTCGCACAGGCCCCCGTCCAGACGGGTTCGGCGTTCAAGGTGTTCGGCCTGCTCGCCGCGCTCGACGACGGGATCGGCCTCAACGCGCGTTTCGACAGCTCCCCGCTCACGGTGGGCAATGTCCGCATCGGCAACGTCGAGGGTGAGTCGTGCGGACGTTGCACGATCGCCGAGGCGCTCAAGCGGTCGCTGAACACGAGCTTCTACCGGCTCATGATGTCCATGTCGAACGGCCCGCAGAAGATCGCCGACGCCGCGCATGCGGCGGGGATCCCGCTGACGATCCCCGGGGTCGAGGGGCAGACGCTGAGCGAGAACGGCGGTCCGCCGGAGGGCGGCATCGTCCTCGGCCAGTACCAGGCACGGGTCATCGACATGGCTTCCGCCTACGCGACGATCGCCGCGTCCGGTGTCTTCCACGAGCCGTACTTCGTGCAGAAGGTCGTCACGGCCGACGGTGTCGTGCTCCTCGATCGTCCGCCGTCACCCGGCGAGCAGCGCTTCGACGCCGCGGTCGCCGACAACGCAACCCAGGCCATGATGCCGATCGCCGCATACTCGCGCGGGCACGCGCTCGCCGGTGGCCGGCCGTCGGCGTCGAAGACCGGCACTACGCAGCTCGGCGACACCGGGTTGAACAAGGACGCCTGGATGGTCGGGTACACGCCGTCGCTGTCGACGGCCGTGTGGATGGGCACCCCCGACGCCGGGGCGATCACCAACAGCTGGGGCGGGTCGATCTACGGTTCCGGACTGCCGTCGGACATCTGGAAGAGAACGATGGACGGCGCCCTCGAAGGCACGCCAGTCGAGAGCTTCCCGTGGCCGGCGTCGATCGGTGGTCAGGCGGGTGTCCCGAAGGACGCCGGCATCGAGGCCACCACCGCTCCCCCGGCGCCGACCTTCCAGCTGCCCGACCTGTCGAACCTGCCGCCGATCACGATTCCCGCGCCCCCGGTCGATCTGCCTGTCCCCGTGCCTTCGCAGATCGAGGTGTTCCCCGGCGTGACGATCCAGATCCCCGGCTTGTAGATCCGCACTCCACCCATCGAGGGGAGGTCGTGTGCGTGTTCCCGTCCGGGAACGCACACAACCTCCCCTTCGTCGTCGAGGCGGTTCGGGTCTACGGCCCGGCCAGCACCGTCGGCAGCAGCGCGGCCGAACAGTCGACGACCTCGTCGACGCTCGGTGTGCCTTCGCGGAACCGGTCGATGGCCAGCGACTCCACGAACGCCCACCACGCCCGCAGCCGCATGCGGGTGACGGGGGTGTCATCGCAGCCCAGCGCCGCGACGACCCGCTCGACCATGGTGTCGCGCATCGAGTCGTGGATGTCGCGGATCTGAGGGTCGGAGCCGACGCCGCTGTGGAAGAACGTCTGGTAGTTGTCGCCGTGGCGGTCGATGAACGACACGAACGGGTGCAGCACCGCCCGGAGGGGATCCTGCTCGTCCGGATCGGGATCCGCCGCGCGGAGCAACCGGCGTGATGCGGCGCCGACGACGGCGACGTAGAAGTCCTGCTTCGTGGGGAAGTAGCGGAACAGCAGGCCGCGGGAGATGCCGGCGATCTCGGCGACGCGGTCGATCGACAGGGCGTGGATCGGGCGCGTCGACAGCTCCTGCAGCCCGATCGCCACGAGTTGCCGGCGACGTTCCTCGGGTGGCAGGCGACGCCGTCCTTTGGACGCCTCTTGTCGCGGGGTGCTCACACCGATAGCCTAACTGAGCATCGCTCAGTTACGACCGCCCGACCGGGCAGATTCCCGGTCGAACTCGACGGAAGGCACCCGATGGATTTCGCACAGTCCGAGCGCAGTCGCGACTATCTCGAACGCCTCCGAGCGTTCATCGTCGCCGAGGTCACGCCCGTCGAACAGCGACTGCGGGCCGAGCGACGCACCCCGGGCGAGGGACGACGCGACATCGACGCCGCCGAGAGGTGGGCCGTCTCCCCCGAATTCCGCGAGCTGCAGCGCAAGGCCCGCGCCGAGGGCCTGTGGAACCTCTTCCTGCCCGACGCCGAACTCGGTGCCGGACTGTCGAACATCGAATACGCCCCGCTCGCCGAGGAGATGGGCCGCTCGCAGTTCGCCTCCGCGGTGTTCAACTGCGACGCCCCCGACACCGGCAACATGGAGGTCCTCTACCACTACGGCAGCGAGGCGCAGAAGGAACAGTGGCTGCGCCCGCTCCTCGACGGTGAGATCCGTTCGGCCTTCTGCATGACCGAACCCGAGGTCGCGTCGTCGGACGCGACGAACATGGCCGCGACCGCCGTGGTCGAGGGCGACGAGATCGTGCTCAACGGCCGTAAGTGGTGGAGCACCGGCGTCGGCCATCCCGACTGCAAGGTGCTCATCTTCATGGGCCTGACCGATCCGGAAGCCCACAAGTACCAGCGACATTCGATGGTCCTCGTGCCCTTCGACACCCCCGGCGTGAAGGTCGAACGCATGCTCCCGACGATGGGCTTCTTCGACGAGCCCGGCGGCCACGGCGAGGTGTCGTTCACCGACGTGCGACTGCCGCTCGATGCCGTCATCGCCGGTCCCGGACGAGGATTCGAGATCGCCCAGGGCCGGCTCGGTCCCGGCCGCATCCACCACTGCATGCGCCTCGTCGGGCTGGCCGAGCACACCCTCGAACTCGCGTGTCGCCGCGGCCTCGAGCGCACCGCCTTCGGCAAGCCGATCATCAACCTCGGTGGCAACCGCGAACGCATCGCCGACGCCCGTATCGCGATCAACCAACTGCGGCTGCTCGTCCTGCACGCGGCCTGGCTGCTCGACACGCAGGGACTCGCCGGAGCGCGCTCGGCGGTCTCGGAGATCAAGGTCGTCGCACCGCGCGTCACCCAGCAGATCGTCGACTTCGCCATCCAGATCCACGGTGGTGGCGGGCTTTCCGACGACTTCCCCCTCGCCGGTGCGTGGACGGCGGCGCGAGCACTGCGTCTCGCCGACGGACCCGACGAGGTGCACCAGGGGCTCGTCGCCCGGTTCGAACTCGGCAAGTACGCGTGAGAGGGAGATCTCGACGATGACCACACTTCCCGACAACGCCCGCACCGTTCGCGAGGAAGACGCCTTCGACGTCGACGCGGTCGCGGCCTGGCTCGCCGAGCACGCCGGCATCACCGGAGTGCCGGAGGTCCGCCAGTTCTCCGGCGGCGCATCCAACCTGACCTACCTGCTGCGCTATCCGGATCGCGATCTCGTGCTGCGCCGGCCGCCGGCCGGGGCGAAGCCGTCGTCCGGTCACGACATGGCACGCGAGTACCGCATCCAGTCGATGCTCGCACCGGTCTACCCCTACGTGCCCACCATGATCGGCCTGTGCACCGATCACAACGTGCTCGGCAGCGACTTTTACGTCATGGACCGCGTTCCCGGAACCATCCTGCGGACGAATCCGCCCACGCAACTCGACCTCTCCGAAGCGGATACCCGCACCCTGTGCCTGCGCATCGTCGATCTGCTCGTCGAACTGCACGGCATCGATCCGGAGTCCGCAGGACTGTCCGAACTGGGTCGCGGATCCGGTTACGTCGCACGGCAGGTCGCGGGCTGGACGTCGCGCTACGCCAAGGCCCGCACCGACAACGTCCCCGACTTCGCCCGTGTCACCGAGTGGTTGGCGGCTCGGCAGCCGCAGGACGTCGCGCAGACCGTGATCCACGGCGACTTCCGGCTCGACAACATCGTCCTCGACGAGAACGATCCGCTGAATCCGGTCGCGGTCCTCGACTGGGAGCTGGCCACCATCGGCGACCCCCTGATGGACCTCGGCTCGTCGCTCGCCTACTGGGTCCAGGCGGACGACGACGACATGCTGCTGCTGACGAAGCGACAGCCGTCCGATCTCCCCGGCATGCTCACTCGTCAGGAGATCGTCGAATACTATTCCGAGCGAACCGGACTGCCGGTGGACGGTTGGGGATTCTACGAGGTGTTCGGACTGTTCCGCCTCGCCGTGATCGCCCAGCAGATCTACTACCGCTATCACCACGGCCACACCTCCAATCCTGCCTTCAAGGACTTCTGGATCGTGGTCGGCTATCTCGAATCCCGTTGCAGTGCATTGATCGATCGATACGAGAAGGAGAGCCGATGAGCCGCCCGCAGCGACGGAACATCCTCATCACCGGTGCGAGTTCCGGCCTCGGTGCCGGAATGGCGCGTGAATTCGCCGCGCGAGGAAGGAATCTCGCGCTCGCCGCTCGGCGCGTCGAACGGCTCGAGGAGCTGCGGGACGAACTGCTCGCCGCGTACCCGGGCATCACCGTGAGCGTGCGCGCTCTCGATGTGAACAAGCACGACGACGTGTTCACCGTCTTCCGCGAGTTCGACGAGGAGCTCGGTGGTCTCGATCGGGTGATCGTCAACGCCGGCCTCGGCAAGGGACAACCGCTCGGTACCGGCTACTTCCGCGCGAACGCCCAGACGGCGAACACCAACTTCCTCGGTGCACTGGCGCAGAGCGAAGCGGCCCTCGAGCTCATGCGGCCCCGTGGGCGCGGGCACGTCGTCCTCATCTCGTCCATGAGCGCGGTGCGGGGCATGCCGCGCAACCTGACGACCTACGCCGCGTCGAAGGCCGCCGTCGCCTCGCTCGGTGAGGGGATGCGGGCCGACCTCGCCGACACCGACATCTCGGTGAGCACGATCTTCCCGGGATACATCCGGTCGGAGATCAACGAGAAGGTGAAGAAGGTCCCGTTCATCGTCGACACCGAAACAGGTTGTCGCGCACTGGCGGCTGCGATCGAGAAGGAACCGGCCAAGGCGTACGTGCCGGGCTGGCCGTGGATTCCGCTCGGCTACGCGATGAAGGTGCTGCCGCTGTCGGTGATCCGGAAGATGGCGTAGGCGGGTCCGGAACCCACAGCGGCAACGGCGAAGGCCGCATCCCACGTGAGGGATGCGGCCTTCGCCGGAAATACTGCCGGAGAACGACTTACGCGTCGGCTCCGATGATGAACGCCTCGAGCTGGGCACGAGCGGAATCGTCGGCCATCTGGACCGGCGGGGACTTCATCAGGTATGCCGAAGCCGGGAGGATCGGGCCGCCGATGCCGCGGTCCTTGGCGATCTTCGCCGCGCGGATGGCGTCGATGATGATGCCGGCCGAGTTCGGAGAGTCCCAGACCTCGAGCTTGTACTCGAGGTTCAGCGGGGCGTCACCGAAGGCGCGACCCTCGAGGCGGACGTATGCCCACTTGCGGTCGTCGAGCCACTGCACGTAGTCGGAGGGGCCGATGTGCACGTCGCGGTCGTGGACCTTGCCGGCGAGGGGGCCGTTGAGGTTCGACGTGACGGCCTGGGTCTTGGAGACCTTCTTCGACTCCAGACGCTCGCGCTCGAGCATGTTCTTGAAGTCCATGTTGCCGCCGACGTTGAGCTGGTACGTGCGGTCGAGCACGACACCGCGGTCCTCGAACAGCTTTGCCATCACGCGGTGGGTGATGGTGGCGCCGACCTGCGATTTGATGTCGTCGCCGACGATCGGGACACCGGCGTCGGTGAACTTCTGCGCCCACTCGGGGTCGGAGGCGATGAACACGGGGAGAGCGTTGACGAAGGCGACGCCCGCGTCGATGGCGCACTGCGCGTAGAACTTGTCGGCCTCTTCGGAACCCACGGGGAGGTAGGAGACGAGAACGTCGACCTGGGCGTCCTTGAGCGCCTGAACCACGTCGACGGGCTCGGTGTCGGACAGCTCGATGGTCTCGGCGTAGTACTTGCCGATGCCGTCGAGCGTGTGGCCGCGCTGCACGGGCACGCCGAGCGGCGGCACATCGGCGATCTTGATGGTGTTGTTCTCGCTCGCGAGGATCGCCTCGGACAGGTCGAAGCCGACCTTCTTGGCATCCACGTCGAACGCGGCGACGAACTGGACGTCGCGCACGTGGTAGGGACCGAATTCGACGTGCATCAGGCCGGGGACGGTGGTCTCGGCGTCCGCATCCTTGTAGTACTCGACGCCCTGGACCAGGGAAGAGGCACAGTTCCCCACGCCCACAATGGCCACGCGCACCGCGGTGCTGTTCTCACCCATGGTCGGGTTCTCCTTCTTTGTTGCGTGCTGCTGACGACTGCTCGGCGGCGATGAGTTCGTTGAGCCAGCGCACTTCGCGCTCGCTGGACTCGAGGCCGAGCTGATGGAGCTGACGGGTGTAACGATCGAGTGTGCCGCTGGCCCGTCCGATCGCATCGCGGAGCGCTTCTCTGCGCTCCTCGACCTGGCGGCGCCTGCCTTCGAGAATTCGCATCCGCGCTTCGGCGGGAGTGCGACCGAAGAAGGCGAGGTGCACGCCGAATCCGTCATCGGTGTAGTTCTGCGGTCCCGTGTCGGCGACCAGCTCGGTGAAGCGTTCTCGACCCTTCGGGGTGAGCTGATAGACGCGGCGGGCACGTCGTTTCACGGGACCGGGAATTCCCGGATCCTCTTCGATGAGGCCGTCCGCCTGCATTCTCCGCAGAGTCGGATAGAGCGACCCGTAGGAGAAGGCGCGGAAGGCTCCGAGGAGCCCGGTCAGACGCTTGCGCAGCTCGTAGCCGTGCATGGGCGATTCGAGGAGGAGCCCGAGTATCGCCAGTTCCAGCACGGGTCACCTCCTGTTTCCGTTCGAACCAACCGATTGATACGACACGGAACTATATCGCGCCGATATATACGACGATACGCCCCATACGGTTCGTGTCACGTCCGGTTGCGGGCGGGCACCCTTCTCCGGACCCGATCGGACATGCGTCGGTGCCAACTCGACCACCCGTCTTCGATGTCCGGTGGGCCACTCCCCGCCCCTTGCCGCATCGCCCGCACGTACTCTGGAAGCCGTGCGAATTCAGCGGCAGGTGGTGGACTACGCGTTGCAGCGGCGCTCGCTGCTCGCAGAGGTCTACTCGGGGCGACGCGGAGTCAGCGAGGTCTGCGACGCGAGCCCCTATCTGCTGCGGGCGGCGAAATTTCACGGCCGGGGCAGCGATGTGATGTGCCCCATCTGCCGTAAGGAGCAGTTGACTCTTGTCTCGTGGGTCTTCGGCGACAAACTCGGTCCGGTGTCCGGGTCGGCGCGCACCCCCGAAGAGTTGGTGCGTCTGGCCGCCAGCCAGGAGGAATTCTCGGTTCACGTGGTCGAGGTGTGCCGCACCTGCAGCTGGAATCACCTGGTGCAGTCGTACGTCCTGGGATCGCAACCAGCACCCAAGAGCCCGCGTCGCCGGTCGACGGGATCGAGCCGTCGTACCGCCAGCGAGTGAAGGGGTACCGGCAACGTGCCCGTACGCTTTCTCGTGGAGTTCGCTCCTGGGTCCGACCCGCACGACCTGATCGTCGCGTCGTCCGCTGCGCACATCGTCGATCGACTGCCGTCCGTCGGCATCGCCGATCGGCTCTTCGTGGAGCAGTGTCGAGGCCGCGGCGTGATGCGTCGCGAGAACAGTTGGAGATGAGTACGTGAGTTCCCCCGACAACGAACCCGAGGACAACAAGGCCGTCCCGCCCCAGCGCAGCGGTTCCGCCGGACCGCAACCCGGGCAGCAACGTCCCGGTCCTCCTGCCGGTGCCGGTCAGGGACAGCCGGGTCCGGGACAGCCCGCTCCGGGACAGCAGCGCCCTGCCCAGGGCCCGGTGCAGGGTCGTCCGTTGCCGCCGCAACCGCGCCCGCAGGGTCAGCCGGGAGCACAGGGCCAGCCGGGCCGACCGGGCGGACAGCCCGGTGGTCCCGCAGGTCAGCAACCGCCGCGCCCCGGCGGCCGGCCGCCGTACCCGCCCCAGGCTCCCGGTCCGGGGCAGCGTCCTCAAGCCCCCGGCCAGGGACAGCGCCCTCTGTCCCCCGGCCAGGGACAGCGTCCTCCGGCTCCCGGTCAGGGGCAGGGACCGGGCCCCCAGCAGGGCCGACCGGGACAGCCGTACCCACCGCGCGGACCGGTGCCCGCCCCGGGCGCCAACCAGCCGCGTAACCCCAACCAGTCGATGCCGCCGCGTCCCGGCACGTTGCCGCCCGGCGCGGTGCCTCCCGTCCAGCGCACGCCGCAGGCCGATCCGACCGTCGCCATGCGTCCCGGAGCGGACGCGGCAGGTGCGCAGCGTCCCGGAGCGGACGCGGCAGGTGCGCAGCGTCCCGGAGCGGACGCGGCAGGTGTACAGCGTCCCGGAGCGGATGCCCCGACGCAGCGGGTCTCCGCGGCGAGCGCTGCAGTCGGTGCGAGTGCTGCAAAGAGTGCGAGTGCTGCGGACGATGCACCCACGACGCGCGTTGCCGGTGGCCCGCCCGCAGGCGGACCTCCCACGGTTCCGCCCGGCGGCGGTTCGGGTGGGGGCGCCGGGGGTGGAAAGGGCGACGGCAAGAGCAACCGCTGGCGCACGATCCGCCGGATCGGTTACGGCGTGGTCGCCGCCGGCATCCTCGTCCCGATCCTCATGTTCATGCTGGCGTACATCGTCCAGGACGTGCCGCGCCCCGGTGAGCTGCAGACGAACCAGGCCGCGACCATCTTCAACTCCGACGGTCAGGGTGTCATCACGAAGGTGATCCCACCGGAGGGCAACCGCACCGAGGTCGAACTCGACGCGATCCCCGTGCACGTCCGCAACGCCGTGCTCGCCGCCGAGGACCGCGATTTCTACAGCAATCCCGGCTTCTCGGTCACCGGCTTCGCGCGTGCCGCCCGCGACAACGTGCTCGGCCGCGACAGCGCCGGTGGTGGTTCGACCATCACCCAGCAGTACGTGAAGGTCGCCGTCGTCGGTTCCGAGCGGACGTTGACGCGAAAGCTCAAGGAGCTGGTGCTGTCGACGAAGATGGCGAACCAGTGGGCCAAGGACGACATCCTCGCGGCCTACCTCAACACCATCTACTTCGGTCGCGGTGCCTACGGCATCGCAGCGGCGTCGAACGCGTACTTCGGCAAGCCCGTCGGTGAGCTCACCGTCGAGGAGGGCGCCGTGCTCGCGTCGTCGATCCAGTTGCCGTCGCTGCTCGATCCCGAGCAGAACCCCGAGGGTGCGGAGGCGCGCTGGAACTACGTGCTCGACGGCATGGTCGCCGCCGGCACGCTCGATGCCGCCGAACGGTCGGGTATGAAGTACCCGGCCTACGTGCCGATCGCTGAGCTCGACAACGGCGACCAGTCGTCCGGCCCCGAAGGTCTGATCAAGAACCAGGTGCTCGCCGAGTTGTCCCGCGAGGGCATCGACGAGAACCTCCTCAATACGGCCGGTCTCCAGATCACCACGACGATCGACCCCCAGGCCCAGCAGTCGGCGGTCGAGGCGGCGCAGAGCAATCTCGAGGGCGAACCCGAGGAGTTGCGTACCGCGGTGGTGTCGGTCGATCCCCGGTCCGGGGCGATCCGCGCCTACTACGGCGGGGAGAGCGGTGTCGGTTACGACTTCGCCCAGTCCGGTCTGCAGACGGGGTCGTCGTTCAAGGTGTTCGGCCTGGCCGCCAACCTCGACCAGGGCGTGCCGTTGTCGCAGACCTACGACAGCGGTCCGCTGACGGTCAACGGCATCAAGATCGGCAACGTCGAGGGCGAGTCGTGCGGGCAGTGCACCATCGCCGAAGCGCTCAAGCGGTCGCTGAACACGAGCTTCTACCGGATGATGCTCGAGATGGACAACGGCCCGCAGGCCATCGCCGACATGGCGCACAAGCTGGGTGTCGCGAAGGAACTGCCGGGCATCGGTGAGACGCTCACCGAGCCGGAGGGCGTCGGCCCCAACTACGGCATCGTGCTGGGCCAGTACCAGTCGCGCGTGCTCGACATGGCCTCGGCGTACGCCACGCTCGCGGCGTCCGGCCGTCATCACGAGCCGTACTTCGTGCAGAAGGTCGTGACGTCCGACGGCGAGGTGCTCCTCGACCGTGGCACCCCTGCCGGTGAGCAGGTCGTCGACGCGGCGGTGGCCGACAACACCACTTCCGCGATGACCCCGATCGCCGCGTACTCGAACGGCCACGCCCTGGCCGGCGGCCGTCCGTCCGCGTCGAAGACCGGTACCGCTCAGCTCGGCGACACCGGCTCCAACAAGGACGCGTGGATGGTCGGTTACACCCCGTCGCTGTCGACCGCGGTGTGGGTCGGCACCGAGGAGGGCCTGCCCCTCGAGAACAGCTGGGGCGGCATGATCTACGGCTCGGGTATCCCGTCGGACATCTGGAAGGACACGATGGACGGCGCTCTCGAAGGCACCGAGGTCGAGTCGTTCCCGAAGCCGGAACCGATCGCCGGTGTCTCCGGCGTGCCGGCGTGGACCGCGTCGACGACAGCTCCGGCCACCCGTGAGCAGACCACCACCTCGCGTGTCGTGCCGAGTCTTCCCGAGGTTCCGGAGATCACCACGCAGAACGTGGAGATCTTCCCCGGCGTCACCATCCCCGTTCCGGGTGTCGCCCCGCAGACGACCACCCAGAACGCGCCCTCCCGTCCCGGTAACGGCGGTCAGGAGGAGGAGAGCGAGGATACCGGCGGCGGAACCGGCGGTGGTACCGGCGACGACTCCGACGAGGGTGGATCGCCTCCGCAGAACCGCATCCCGGGACTCGAGAGCCCCGCGATCCCGGGCGCGCAGGGAGGCGGATTCCAGGGCGCGCAGGGCGGTAGTCCCCAGGGCGCGTTCGAATACGCTCCGGCCGGGTAGCCTCGCCGCGTGAGCGACGACCGGGGATCCGACGCCCGGCCGGTGGTGTCCGCTGCACCACCGGCCGAGGATCGTCGTTCCATGGATTGGCGCGACACCCCCGGGCGTACCGACCCGACGGTGTCGCGTCTGACCGCCGTCATCGGCGGTCCGGTGGGCCGGCACGCCGTGCTCGGGCGCACCCGCTTCTTCACTCCCCTGCGGGCGATGTTGCTGCTCGCGGTCGTCTTCCTCGCCTTCGGCTGGTTCACGAAGGCGGCCTGCGTCCAGCAGGGACCCGTCGGTCCCGACGGCGGGCTCGGCCTGGACTGGAGCGGCAACCGGCAGTACGTGGCGATGTGTTATTCCGACATCGTTCCGCTCTACGGTGCCGAACGGCTCGCCGAGGGCGCCTTCCCGTACCGGACGTCGTGGGAGGAACCCGGCCCGGACGGGCAGATGCAGACCCGGTACATGGAGTATCCGGTGCTCGCGGGGCTCTACCAGTACGGCTCGATGCGCATCGCGAAGGCGTGGGACGCCACACCGTGGCTCCCCGATGCACTGCAGGTCGCGATCTACTTTGCCGTCGTCGCGGTCGGTCTCGCGCTCGCCTGGCTCGTCACGGTGTGGGCCACCGTGATGTCGGCGGGCCGCAGGATCTGGGACGCCGCGCTCGTCGCGGCGTCACCACTGGTCGTGGTGCACGCCTTCACGAACTTCGATGCCCTGGCCACGGCCTTCGCCGCGGGTGGTCTGCTGGCGTGGGCCCGCCGTCGACCGGTTCTCGCCGGCGTCCTGCTCGGCCTCGGTGCGGCGACGAAGTTGTATCCCTTGCTGTTGCTCGGTCCGCTGCTGGTGCTGTGCCTGCGGACCGGCCACCTGCGGTCGTTTGCCCGCACCGCGGGAGCGGCCGCCGCGGCGTGGCTAGTGGTGAACCTGCCGATCATGGTGCTGTACCCGAGCGGGTGGGCGGAGTTCTTCCGACTCAACTCCGATCGCGGAGCGGATCCGGATTCGATCTACAACGTGCTGCACTCGTTCGTGGGCTGGCCGGCCTGGTCGGCCTCGACCTTCAATGGGGTCTCGCTCGTGTTGTTCGCCACGGCCTGCGCCGCGATCGGGTGGATCGGGCTCACCGCGCCGCGCCGTCCCCGCCTCGCGCAGCTGTGTTTCCTTCTCGTCGCGGCCTTCCTGCTCACGAACAAGGTGTGGAGTCCGCAGTATTCGCTGTGGCTCGTGCCGCTCGCCGTGCTGGCCGTACCCCACCGGCGCGCACTGGTCGCCTGGATGACGATCGATGCGCTGGTGTGGGTTCCGCGCATGTACTACTATCTCGGTCCCGATCGGAAGGGGCTGCCGGAGCAGTGGTTCACCGCCACGGTCTTCCTGCGCGACGTCGCCGTCGTGGCTCTGTGCGCGGTTGTGCTGTGGCAGATCCGGCGTCCGGTGCGGGATCCCGTGCGGTACGGCTTCGTCGACGATCCCGTCGGTGGTGTGCTCGACCAGGCTCCCGACCGTCCGCCACGATGGCTGCCCGCCAGGTTGCGACCTGCTCACCATCGGGTCACAAGAGAAGAATCATCCGAACGAGGGATGTCGGAGACTTCGTCGGTCCCCTAGGCTCGGGAGCGAGCACGAGGGGGGACAATGGTGAGCGGCGGACGGGGATTCGGAGCGGGGACGGATGTCACCGCCTCACAGTTCACGACGTGTGAGTTGGCGTGGACGGTCGCGAGCGGCGACGCCACCGCGATCCCACGACTTCTGCGCGACCTGCATCCGCTCGTGATCGCCTACTTCCGGGCCCGTGCGAAAGCTGCCGGAGGTACCTTCGCCGACGCCGATCGTCTCGCCCTGGCCGCCTGCCGTGCGATTCTCGCCGGGCTCACCGCGCCGTCCGGAGCCGACCGGCCTTTCCTGCGGTTGGCCTACACGCTGGTCGCCGACGCGGCCGATGCCGAGTTCGCGAGCCCGCGGGCCTTCCCTCTGACCCGACTCCAGCAGGAGATCCTCATCCTGCGCACCATCGTGGGTCTCGACTCGTGGCAGACCGCGGTGGCGCTCGCCGTGGCGCCGGGACGGGTCGGTGTCGAGCAGCACGCGGCGCTGAGTTCCCTGCGCGCGGCCTGAACCGGGCGGACAGAGTCCACATCCACGGGTGCGAGATGAACAGCCGCCTCGCCGCTTCGGTCTTCGAGTCCGCTGTCAGCCAGGTGAGCAGAACTTCCTCTCACGGGCGCTGAGCAGAGGACGCACGAGGCCGCCGACACGCATTTCGTGGAACGAGGACGAACGGTGCTGAGCGCTCACGGCGAACCGCCTCTCGGCTGACGAAGAGTCTGGAGAACCGGTGCGAATGCGCCATCCCGAATCCTCGTCGCCGTCGGCGCCAAGACCTACGCCCGCGCGTGATCCCGTACGAAATCCGTGCAGTCATACATCGCTGAACTGCGGAAACGCAGATTCTTCCCGAGGGAACCGTAGATGACGGAAACAACCGTGGAGGCGGCCGATCCGACCTCCATCACCTCCCGGACCGAGTTCGGCCGGGCCCTGACCGCCCTGCGAACCCGAGCAGGACTGTCGATCCGCGATGTCGCCGACGCGTCCGGCGCATTACACGGTACGGTCGCCGGATGGTTCTCCGGACAGCACCTACCGACCCGCGCCAGCGAGCCGGCCTTCCGTACCGTGCGGTCGCCGGGCAGTGGCCGAGGGGGGTGATCCTCGTCGTCGTCCTCGGACTCCGGGCCGACTTTGCGGGCACGCCGCACGGGAACCGCAATTCGTACCGATCCTGGAGTCCGGGCCCGTCCTCGTCGGTCCCATGTCGGCGGCCGAACTCGAATCCGATCTCGCTCCCCGCGCGTCGTGGAGGACGGTCGAATGCTTTGCCGCTGTGGGACATCGTCGATCCCGGTGCGGCGGTGGAACTGCCGTCCCTGAGCCCACCCGTCGAGGATCGGTTCAGCGGTGCCGCGGCACTGTCGAAGACCGGATCGCTCGCTGCAGCAGGAACATCCGTCGGGTCCGTGCACCTGTGAGATGTCGCGGACCCTGCCGTCCCACGCGAACTGGCGCGGATCACCGGGCGGGCGGACGCGGTGTATACGCTGCACTTCTCCCCTGGCGGGGATCGTCTCACGGCCGGCGTCGGCGACGGGGCGGCGTGGATCTGGGACGTCACCCGACCGGACTCCCACACCACCCACGCGGTGCTCACCGCCTGCGGAAGCAGGGTCTACGACGCCACCTTCGCGCACGACGGAGGGGTGCTCGTCGGAGGTGGTCCCGACCGTTCCGTACGGCTGTGGCAGCTCGACCCCGAGACCGTCGCGGCGGCACTGTGTTCCACCGTCGGCACTCCGGTGACCGAGGACGAATGGGAACGGCACCTGCCGGGTGCTCCCTTCCGGCCGCCGTGCGGCGACACGGCGTGAATCGGAATGGCCGGAAGATGTTCCGACCGAGACAGATTCATCCGATTGCAGGATACGCACAGGCCTCGCGGTGTGGGAACGTCCTGGTGGGGGATTCAACGCATCGATCATCGGAGGAAGCATGTCTCGTATTCGCAGGTCGGGTCTGCTCGCGGTTCTGACGGCGGTCACGGTGGCGGCGGTCGCATTCGGTGCGCCCGTTGCCGCTTCGGCCGCTCCCACCGGCAGCGCCGGCAGCAACGATCTGCCCGGCAGCGTGTCCGAACTGCCCGGCAGCGTGGTGGATCTGGGTGGACGGGCGATCGATCTGGGCATTGCGATCCTGGGCAACGGATCATCGCTGCCGACGACCCAGCAGTGCAACCAGTCGCGGCAGTCGGGAGGGGAAGGTGTCACCGGCACCTACCACGAGTTGGGTCGCAGTGGTCCCACGTCGTTCCTGCTCGAATGGGAGACCTACGACGTTCCTGACCGGATCCAGGTGTTCTACGGGGGTTCCCAGATCTACGACACCGGCCGTATCGGTGACAGCATCAACGAAGGCACCGGATCGGCAGTGGTGAATGTGCCGGCAGGTAGCGCATCCTCGATTCTCGTCCGAGTGACCGGGGATCCCGGGACGGACTGGGACTACCTGGTCAACTGCCCGATCCTCTGACGGTCAGATCCGTAGGGCGGTGAACGGCGCGACCGGGATGTTGCGCACGACGAACCACATCGCCGTCAGGATCAGCACGAGGTGCGGGGGCCACCGGTATCGCGTCCACCGCGGCATCGGTGTGCCCCGCGCCCTGCTCCACGTCCACAGACCGAAGGACACGGTGAGCACGGCCAGCGCGACGAGACCGAGGGCGTTGTAGTGCAATGCTGCCGGCACGTCGAGATGGACGAGCGAATACAACATCCGCGACGAACCGCAGCCGGGACACAGGATTCCGAACAGTGAGTAGGTGGGGCACGGCGGAATGACCCCGCCCGGCGTGGTCGGGTCGGCCCACGCCACCGCGGCGCACACCGCGACCGCACCCACGGCGATCGCCATGGGGGCTGCGAGCGCGCGCCTCGTCCTCATCGCACCGTGCGCTCCTCGAGCCGGGCGCGTACCTCGGGCCACTCGTCGTCGGTGAGGGAGAACAGCGCGGTGGTCCGCCAGCTGCCGTCGCGGCGCCTGCGGTGCTTGCGGAGCAGGCCCTCCTCGGTGGCGCCGAGCCGGCGCAGGGCGTCGCGCGAACGGGTGTTGCGTTCGTCGGCGTGCCAGGTCACGCGCACGGCCCCGAGGTCGTCGAAGGCGCGCTGCAGCAGAAGCAGTTTCGACTCGCTGTTCACGTGGGTCCGCTGCACTCGGGTCGACAGCCAGGTGTAGCCGATCACCAGTGTGCGGTGGGCCGGTTCGAGGAGGTAGTAGGATGTCGACCCCAGCACCTCGCCGGTCGCCCTGTCGACGATTGCGTAGGGCAGCCGGGACGGATCGGCCACGGCCTCGCGCACGAACGTGCGCGCGTCGTCGAGGTCGCGGATCACAAGGTGTGCCCAGGCGAAGATCGTGTCGGGATCGTCGGCGGCCTTCAGCAGACCTTCGACGTGCGCGTCGGCGAGGGGCTCGAGTCGGATACGAGGGCCCTCGAGGACGGGATGTTCCATCCAGTTGTCGTTCATTGCGCTCTCCCGGTCGTCGTCGGACGGCGAGCGTAGCCCGTCCGTTCCGTCTGCTGCCACGGAGTTCTGGGCGGGACGCGCAGGAAGACGAAGAACAGCACGACCAGCAGGACCGCGCGTCCCCACACTCCGATGTGGACGAGCGTGAGCGGCAGGGCCATGTCCGTTTCGCCGGCGGTCGCGGCGAACCACCGGAAGATGCCGATGCCGATGGCGAGATCGGCGAGCAGATAGGCGGCGACGAGACCCCATGGCACGCGCAGCAGAATCAACATCGGCAGCAGCCACAACGTGTACTGCGGTGAGTGCACCTTGTGGAAGAGCATGAACCCGCACAGCATCGCGGCCCCGGTACCGAGCCACGGATAGACGCCGTCGCGGAGGTATCGGCGCCATCCGAGCCACAGGGCGAGCGCGAACGACAGCGCGATCAGCGTCGGCGACAACTGGGCCACCAGCTCGTTGTACTGGGGGGTGTTCTCGTATTCCTGGTAGCCGCCCATCAGCGGCCGCAGACCCCAGTACCAGATGGAGTTGCTGGTCCCGTCCGCTTCCCGGTTCTGCTGGAAGGCGAACGACGCCCGCCAGCCCTCGTAGCCGAGGATCGCGAAGGGCAGGTTGATCGCGGCGACCGTCGCTGCCGCCGTGCCCGCGACGGCGAGGGCGCCGGGGACGTCCCGCTTCCGATCGGGTGAGCTTCCGCCGGTGAGAACATAGGCCATGAGCGGCAGAACGAAGATGCCCGGATAGAGCTTGAGGCAGAAGCCCACGCCCAGCAGCACTGCCGCGACCACTCCGCGAGTCCGCAGCGGCCAGCGTTCGATCGTCAGCACCGCGACGGCGGTGACGGTGACCGCCACGACCGGCAGGTCCCAGTTGAGGAAGGCGTAGAGCACGAGCGGCGGCGTGAGCGACCACAACAGCGCGGCCCATCCGGCCATCCGGGCGAGCAACCACGCGGTGACCAGCCCGAAGGGGGCGAGCAACAACGCCGACTGCAGGAGGAACTCCGCATCGGTGTGGGCACCGATGGCCCCGATCCACATGAGCACCCCGCTGAGCACGGGGTACTCGACGGTGCCCCCGGTCAGCGCTCCCGACGAGGTGATGCCCCCGTCGACGAAGGGGAAGACGTGGAGGTTGATGCCGCGGCCGATCCACAACTGCTGGATGTCGGAATAGCAGACGTCGGCGTCCTTGATGTCCTCGAACCGCAGCGTGCGGCCCTCGGCGTCGAAGGTGGGGCCGGCGCACCGGGCCTTGTTCAGGTAGCCGAACCACATCATCACCGCGCACGTCAGGACGGCGACGAGCGAGACGGTCCCGGAGCTCGTGCGCATGTTCTCACCCTAGGACAAATCCCCTGCCCGCGACGGTCGGCGATTTCGCTGGTCGCCGGGCCGTCGTGTACCCTTCATGGGTTGCTGACGCAACGACCCTCCTGTCACGGAACGTCCGTGACCGTTCACAGTCCATAGGAGGTGATGAGGTCTTATGCGTCATTACGAATTGATGATCATCCTGGACCCCAGCCTGGACGAGCGCACTGTCGCTCCCTCGCTGGAGACGTTCCTCAACGTCATTCGCCAGGAAGGCGGCAAGGTCGACAAGGTCGACGTGTGGGGTAAGCGCCGTCTCGCCTACGAGATCGCCAAGAACAGCGAAGGCATCTACGCGGTGATCGACATCAGCGCGACGCCTGCTGCCGTTGCAGAGCTGGATCGCCAGCTCGGCCTGAACGAGTCGGTGCTCCGCACCAAGGTTCTGCGCCACGGCAAGTGAGCCTGTCGGCGCCGGGCCGTAGGCTCTGGCGCATCAGGACTCCCCACACTGCAGGAGGAACCACATGGCAGGCGACACCGTCATCACCGTGGTCGGCAATCTGACCGCCGACCCCGAACTGCGTTTCACCCCCGCGGGTGCTGCGGTTGCGAACTTCACCGTTGCATCCACGCCCCGCGTGTTCGACCGTCAGTCCAACGAATGGAAGGACGGCGAGGCTCTGTTCCTGCGCTGCAACATCTGGCGTGAGGCAGCGGAGAACGTGGCCGAGAGCTTGACTCGCGGCTCGCGTGTGATCGTGCAGGGCCGGCTCAAGCAGCGCAGCTACGAGACGCGTGAAGGCGAGAAGCGCACTGTCGTGGAGCTCGAGGTCGACGAGATCGGCCCCTCGCTCCGTTACGCCACGGCCAAGGTCACCAAGGCCGGTCGCGGTGGCGGTGGCGGAGGCTTCGGTGGTTCCTCCGGTGGATCGGGCGGTGGCCGTCCCGCTCAGAACACGAACGTCGGCGGAGACGACCCGTGGGGCGACGCCCCGCAGTCGGGTTCCTTCGGTGGTTCCGGGGACGACGAGCCTCCGTTCTGATCCGACCTCGATCGGAACATCCAAAATTACGGAGAACGACCATGCCTAAGTCGCCCGCGCGCGAGAAGGTTTTGAAGAAGAAGGTCTGCACCTTCTGCAAGGAAAAGAACGTGCAGATCGATTACAAGGACACGACGCTGCTGCGCAAGTACGTCAGCGATCGCGGCAAGATCCGCGCTCGCCGCGTCACCGGCAACTGCGTGCAGCACCAGCGCGACGTCGCTGTTGCTGTCAAGAACTCTCGTGAGGTGGCTCTGCTCCCTTACGTCTCGACGACTCGCTGAGGAAAGGGAGGGACACGATGAAGCTCATCCTTACTGCTGACGTGGACAACCTCGGTGCGCCTGGCGACACCGTTGAGGTCAAGGACGGCTACGGCCGCAACTACCTGCTGCCCCGCGGCCTGGCGATCGTCGCCACCCGTGGTGCTCAGAAGCAGGTCGAGGGCATCCGCCGTGCCCAGGAGGCTCGCGCCGTGCGTGGCCTCGAGCACGCTCAGGAGCTCAAGGCCGCCATCGAGGGCCTCGAGGACGTTTCGCTGAGCGTCAAGACCTCGAGCGACTCGGGCAAGCTGTTCGGCTCGGTCACCGCTGCCGATGTCGCCGGTGCTCTCAAGGCTGCCGGTGGCCCGGTTGTCGACAAGCGCATCATCGAGCTGCCCAAGGCCCACATCAAGGCGACCGGCAAGCACCAGATCGTCGTGAAGCTGCACCCGGATGTCACCGCGAAGTTCACGCTGAACGTCGTGGCTGCCTGATTCCGGCCCCTCGAGGAGCCCCGCGCCTGGTCGGCGTGGGGCTCCTCGTCGTCTGTGCACAGCCTGTGGATAAACCGGGGGGTAAACCACACCGTTGTGACTCCTCGGAATGTCGTTCGGGGAACGAATGGGTGAACACGCCCGGCCCTCCGACACGCCGAAATTCTTCTTCTCCACACGTGTGAACAGACATTTTTCTGCTCCTACCTGCAGTTATGAGAGATGTGAGATGTGTTGTCCCCAGGTTGTGCACATCCGGTACACAAGGCTGTCCTCCTCTTTCCACAATTCATCCCCAACTGTGTGCACAACCCGAGTTGTGGAGGGTCATCCGGATCCCTAACGTCGGGCGCACGACTCCACACACAGGATGTCGGTAGGGGCGAGTAGAACCGGACACGAAACCCCGGGTACCGACACCGGGAGTGCGTGCAGGTATCCGCCGGAGCACAGCGCGCCGGACGGGGACATGTGGAGGAAGGCAGGCACTGCAGTGGCCGTCGTTGACGATCGTGGAAATCCCGAATATTCGGGACCTCCCGAGGAACCGAGTGGAGACTTCGGTCGACAGCCCCCTCAGGATCTCGTGGCCGAGCAGTCCGTGCTCGGTGGCATGCTGCTGAGCAAGGACGCCATCGCCGACGTCCTCGAAGTGCTGAGGCCCGGCGACTTCTACCGTCCGGCCCACCAAGCCGTGTACGACGCGATCCTCGATCTCTACAGCCGTGGCGAACCCGCCGACCCGGTCACCGTGTCGGCCGAGCTCGACCGGCGCGGCGAACTCAAGCGTCTCGGCGGAGCCGCCTATCTCGTCACGCTCACCCAGACCGTCCCCACCGCGGCCAATGCCGGCTACTACGCCGAGATCGTCGCCGAGAAGGCCGTCCTGCGTCGTCTCGTCGAGGCGGGCACGCGCATCGTCCAGTACGGCTACGCCGGCGCCGACGGCCAGGACGTCGCCGAGATCGTCGACCGCGCGCAGGCGGAGGTCTTCGAGGTCGCCGAACGACGCACCACCGAAGACTTCGTGCCGCTCGAAGAACTCCTGCAGCCCACGATGGACGAGATCGACTCCATCGCCAGCCGCGGCGGTATCTCCCTCGGCGTGCCCACCGGCTTCGCCGAACTCGACGAGCTCACCAACGGGCTGCACGCCGGCCAGATGATCATCGTCGCCGCGCGTCCCGGTGTGGGTAAGGCCCTCGCGCTCGACACTCCCCTGCCCACCCCCACCGGCTGGACCACGATGGGCGAGGTCGGTGTGGGCGACGAACTCCTCGGCGCCGACGGCCGCCCCGTCCGCGTCCTCGCCGCCACCGAGGTCATGCACGGCCGGCCGTGCTTCGACGTCGTGTTCTCCGACGGCACCGTGATCGTCGCCGACGAGCAGCACCAGTGGCGCACCGGCGACGGCGCGATCCGCACCACGGGCGAACTCGCCGCCACCGCCGACGCCGGGCACACCGTCGCGAACACCGAGGCACTGTCGTTCCCGGCAACAGAGCTGCCCGTCTCCCCCTTCACGCTCGGGGCGTGGCTCGGCGGCCCGTCGTCCGATCCCGAACTGCACATGCGTATCGACGGCGAAGGTGGTTTCACGAGCGCCCTCGTCGCGCTCCGCGCCCACATCCCCGCCGAATACCAGCGGGCATCCGAACCGCAGCGTCGCGAACTCCTCGCGGGTCTGCTCGACGCCGGTGGAGAGATCGACGACGACGGCACCATCCGGTTCGTCGGCTCGTCCGAGCGTCTGGCGCAGGGCGTCGCCGAACTCCTGTCGGGCCTCGGTTACGCGCCGGTGCTCGACGGCACCGAGATCTCCTTCACCACCGACGACGACGTCTTCGTCCTGCCCAGCAAGGCCGTGCGGCACAAGGAATGCCGCGCCACCATGCCGCGCGAGCGCCGCATCGTCGCCGTCCGCCCGGTTTCCTCGGTCCCGGTGCGGTGCGTCGAGGTCGACGGCGACCACATGTACCTCGCGGGTCGCGCGATGGTGCCCACACACAACTCCACGCTGAGCATGGACTTCATGCGGTCGTGCTCCATCAAGCACGGCATGGCGTCGGTCATCTTCTCGCTCGAGATGGGCAAGACCGAGATCGTCATGCGTCTGCTGTCCGCGGAGGCGAAGATCAAGCTCGGCGATATGCGATCCGGACGCATGACCGACGACGACTGGACGCGTCTCGCCCGCCGCATGAGCGAGATCAGCGAAGCGCCGTTGTTCATCGACGACTCACCGAACCTCACGATGATGGAGATCCGCGCAAAAGCGCGGCGGCTCAAGCAGAAACACGACATCCGTCTCATCGTCATCGACTACCTGCAGCTCATGTCGTCCGGCAAGAAGGTCGAGTCGCGTCAGCAGGAGGTCTCCGAATTCTCGCGTAGCCTCAAGCTTCTCGCGAAGGAACTCGAGGTTCCGGTCGTCGCGGTGTGTCAGCTCAACCGTGGTCCCGAGCAGCGCACCGACAAGCGGCCGCAGGTCTCCGACCTCCGTGAGTCGGGCTGCCTGCCGGCGTCCACGCGCATCATGCGCGCCGACACCGGCGCCGAAGTCACGCTCGGCGAGCTGCTCGAGTCGGGTGAACAGCCCCTCGTGTGGTCGCTCGACGAACGCATGCGGATGGTCGTCCGGCCGATGGTGAAGGTCTTCCCCAGCGGCCGTAAGGAAGTCTTCCGGTTGGAGCTGGCCTCGGGGCGTCGTGTCGAAGCCACCGCGAACCATCCCTTCCTCACCATCGACGGCTGGATGCCGTTGGGCGAGTTGGTCGCCGGTGAGCGTGTCGCAGTGCCGCGTGCGGTGCCCGCACCCCTCGACGTGATACCCGCATCCGACGACGAGGTGGCCGTTCTCGCGGACACTGCCGTGGCCGGCCGACTGATCCCCACCCGCGCGTTCTCACTCCCCAAGGAGCAGGTCGCCGAGCTCGTCTGCCACATCTGGGAAGACAGCGGTGAGGTCGCATGGGACGCAGGCGCTGCCCGCGCCGTCGTCCGCTACCGGTCGGCGGAGCGTCGTCTGGCCGACGACCTCGCGCGCCTGCTCCTGCGCATCGGCGTGTTCGCGCGGATCACCGATGCCGTCGAGGGCTGGGACCTCACTGTCACCGGGGCGGAGAACCAGGCGGTCTTCCTCCACGACGTGGGCAAGCACGGAACCGCGGCGCAGTGGGTCCTGGCGCAGCTCGGACCGAAGCTCGTCAAGCACAGCCCCGACACCGTCACCCCCGAGATCGAAGCCGAGCTCGGCGAATTGCTCGCCGTCGAACAGCTCGCTCCGATCGGACCGGTCGCATCCGCCACCCCGCGCACCACCGAGGGTGCACGCTCGCGGCTCGCCCGGGTCGCCGATGTCCTCGACACGGCCGACATCGACATGGTCGCCACCAACAACGTGTTCTGGGACGAGATCGTCTCCGTCGCGAGTCTCGGCGAGCGGGACGTCTACGACGGAACGGTGCCCGGCACACACAATTTCGTCGCCGACGGCATCGCGGTGCACAACAGCCTCGAGCAGGACGCCGACATGGTCATCCTGCTGCACCGCCCCGACGCCTTCGAGCGCGACGACCCGCGTGGCGGCGAGGCCGACCTCATCGTCGGCAAGCACCGTAACGGCCCGACCGCGACCATCACCGTTGCCCACCAGCTGCACCTGTCGCGGTTCGTGGACATGGCGCGAGGCTGATACGAGTCGTCGCCCCGCCCGGCGGCGAGGCGACAGATCTCGTCCCGGTTCCGTGATATTCGTAGCGAAAGGCGGTCAGCAGCAGGAGGTTACGCCGGTTTTCGGCGTGGAGTTGTCGTCCTGCTGCTCGTCCGGGGCACCGGTCGTGCAGCATGTTCCGCCGCTGGCTTCCTGCGTGCCGTCGAGATGCTGCGGGCTCGACCCGAAGGTGGCCGAATCCGCCAGGACGGTGTACACCTCCCACTTCTCCCCTGCCGGACCCGTCACCCACGCCTTGTCTTGCGTGGCGTAGCAACAGGTCGTGCCCATCTCCTCGTCGGCGAACAGGCCCGCCTCGGTCAATCGGGCGATCTCGGTGTGCACCTTCTCGGACGAGTCGACCTCGACCCCGAGATGGTTGATCGTGCCGCCCTTGCCCGGGTTCTCGAACAGCACCAGCTTCAACGGCGGATCGGCGATCGCGAAGTTGGCGTAGCCCGGTTCGAGCTTGGCCGGTTCGGTGCCGAACAGTGTCGAGTAGAAGGCGACCGCTTCGGGCAGGTCGTCGACGTCGAGGGCGAACTGGATGCGTGACATGACTGCCTCCACCTGTGTGACATATATCGAATTACCGCCCACAGGATGCTCCTGTATTTCGACATATGTCAAGAAGGTGGTTAGGCTCGAATCATGCCGAAAGCGCTGCCCGTGATCGATGTCCGCGCCCCGATCTGCTGCGCTCCGGTATCGGCTGCGCCGATGCGCGACGACGCCGCCCTCGAGGTCGCGTTGCGGTTGAAGGCCCTGGCCGATCCGGTGCGCATCAAACTCGTGTCGATCCTGCTCACCGCCGACGAAGGTGCGGTGTGCACGTGCGATCTTGCCGCCGGTGTGGATCTGGCGGAATCCACGGTGAGTCATCACCTCGGACAACTACGCAAGGCGGGCATGGTCGAATCCGAGCGACGCGGGATGAACGTCTATCACCGTGCCCGCGCCGAGTCCCTCGAGGCGCTCAGGGTCGTCCTGGATCCGAACTGCTGCCGCTGACGGTCGCACACATATCCTCGAGGTGGAGAAGCGGCGAGGAAGGTAGTGATGACGTTCATCAAGATGTGCGGACTGCAGGACGAGGCGACGGTCGATCTCGCCGTCGAACTGGGCGTCGACGCGGTCGGTTTCGTTCTCGTGAAGAGCCCTCGTCGCATCTCCCCCGAGCGGGCCGCGACGCTCCGCACCCGTGTGCCGGCGGGAACACTCGCCGTCGGCGTCTATGTGAATGCGTCCCTCGACGAGATCATCGCGACGGCCCGGGCCGCGAATCTCGATCACGTCCAGGTGCACGACCTGCGGTCGGCCGACGACGTGCGCGTGCTGCACGACGCGGGATTCACGGTGATCCGCGCGATCAACACCGGAGGAGCCGAGGCGCTGTCGGAGGACTTCGGCGCCGACCTGTTGCTCGTCGACGGCGCAGTCGCCGGTGCAGGGAAGACATGGGACTGGCAGGACCGCAGTGCCTTGCCGTCCGGCCGGTGGGTCCTTGCGGGCGGGCTGAACCCCGACAACGTGGAGAGGGCACTTTCCACGTCCGGGGCGTGGGGTGTCGACGTCTCCAGCGGCATCGAGGCCGAACGCGGCGTCAAGGATCCGGGTCTCATGCGGGCGTTCGCGCAGGCGGTCCGGAGAAACGCCCCTGAGTGACCCGTCCGGGGGATCCGGCGGCGTCAGTGCGCGGCGTCGGCCTTCTTCCGCCGCGGGATCAGGTGCATGATCAGCACGACGATCGCACCCACGATCAGGCCCACCAGAGCGGATGCCACGGTCCCCGCGGTCCACGACAACACGCCGCCGAATCCGCCGTGCACGAGGTCGCCGAACCAGTGCTCGAGATCGTGCAGACGATCGGCAGGCCAATGGAATCCGGCCTCGCCGACATTGACGAGCAGGATGTGCCCACCGACCCACAGCATGGCGGCGATCCCGACCACGGTGAGAACGGTCATCAGCTTCGGCATCGCCGTCACGAGACCGCGACCGACGCGCTGAGCGAAAGTGGACTTCCGTTTCGCGAGCGCCAGGCCGACGTCGTCCATCTTCACGATCAGGGCGACCACGCCGTACACCAGGACGGTGATGAGGACGGCGACGACGATGAGGACGAGCAGGCGAGTCAGGAAGGGTTCGTCCTCGACGGAGGCCAGCGAGATCACCATGATCTCGGCGGACAGGATCAGGTCGGTGCGGATCGCCCCGCCGATCATGGCCTTCTCGAACTCGGGGCCCTTCTCCGCTGCGGTGGCCTCTTTTTCGTGGTGTCCGCCGGTGAGCGCTTCGTAGACCTTCTCGGCGCCCTCGTAGCAGAGGAACAGACCGCCGGCGATGAGCAGATACGGCAGGGCCTGCGGGAGGAACTGACTCAGGATCATCGCGACCGGCAGGATGATCAGAAGCTTGTTGCGGATCGACCCGATCGCGATCTTGCGGATGATCGGCAGTTCGCGATCGGGGGTGAACCCGTGCACGTAGCGGGGGGTGACGGCCGTGTCGTCGACGACCACTCCCGCTGCCTTGACGCTCGCCCTGCCGGCTGCAGCGCCGATGTCGTCTATGGATGCCGCGGCTGCCTTCGCAAGTACCGCGACGTCGTCCAGAAGGGCGACGAGACCACCAGCCACGGGAACCTCCCACAGTTCGGCTGCACCGAGCCGATCGACCGACACGCGATTACGAGTCGTCTCAGAACGCTACCGGACCTGCGATGACGTGCAACGCGGTGTCCGGAGCAGGTCGGGGACGACGTGCGTCCACACCGAGTGCCCTACATGGGCGCCCAGCGTGACAGACCTGTGGGTACCCGGTGGATGCGGTTACCGAACTCGATCATGTCGGCGATGTCAGTTCGGCGATCAACGCCTCGACCTTCGCCCGGATCTCGTCACGGATCGGACGCACGGCGTCGAGCCCTCGTCCGGCCGGGTCGTCGAGCACCCAGTCCCGGTAGGACGTACCGGGGAATACCGGGCAGGTGTCGCCGCACCCCATCGTGATCACGACGTCGGAGGTCTGCACGGCGTCGGCGGTGAGGATCTTCGGGTTCTCGCCGGAGATGTCGATTCCGACCTCGGCCATCGCCGCGACCGCAGCAGGGTTCACCTCCTCGGCGGGTGCGGACCCGGCGGAACGGACTGTGATGCGATCCCCTGCGAGGCGACTCAGGAACCCGGCGGCCATCTGGGACCGTCCGGCATTGTGCACGCACACGAACAACACGGACGGAACGGCGGTCACGACGCACCTCCGGCACGGGCGACGAAACGGGTGCGCAGGGCCAGAGCGACGTACACGAGTGCGACGAGGACGGGCACTTCGATGAGGGGGCCGACGACTCCCGCCAGTGCCTGTCCGGACGCGACCCCGAACGTGCCGATCGCGACGGCGATGGCGAGTTCGAAGTTGTTGCCCGCGGCGGTGAAGGCGAGTGTGGTGGTGCGTTCGTAGCCGAGTCCTACTGCAGCGCCGAAGAGATACCCGCTCCCCCACATGATCGCGAAGTACGCCAGCAGGGGCAGCGCGATGCGTACGACGTCGAGTGGTCGCGAGGTGATCTGTTCACCCTGCAGCGCGAACAGGACCACGATGGTGAACAGCAGTCCGTACAGCGCCCACGGTCCGATGCGCGGCAGGAAGGTCTGCTCGTACCAGCTGCGGCCCTTCGCCTTCTCGCCGAATCGACGAGTGAGGAAACCGGCGACGAGCGGGATCCCGAGAAAGATCAGCACGGATTTCGCGATCTCCCACGGGGAGACGTCGAGACCGGTCTGCTCGAGGCCGAGCCATCCGGGCAGCACCGACAGGTAGAACCAGCCGAGAGCGGCGAACATGATCACCTGGAAGACCGAGTTGATCGCGACCAGCACGGCTGCGGCTTCCCGGTCGCCGCAGGCGAGGTCGTTCCAGATGATGACCATGGCGATGCAGCGCGCGAGGCCGACGATGATCAGGCCGGTGCGGTATTCGGGCAGATCCGGCAGCATCAGCCAGGCGAGTGCGAACATCAGTGCGGGTCCGAGGATCCAGTTGAGGATCAGCGACGAGATCAACAGGGTGCGGTCGCCGGTGACCGTGTCGAGACGGTCGTAGCGCACCTTCGCCAGCACCGGGTACATCATGATCAGCAAGCCGAGGGCGATCGGCAGCGAGATCCCGTCGATCTCGATGAAACCCAGGGCTTCTCCGAGTCCGGGAATCATGCGGCCGAGCAGCAGGCCGACGACGATGGCGGTGCCGATCCACACGGGAAGGAAGCGGTCGAGTGTCGACATCCTGCCCATCACGGGAGTGTCCACCGCAGTTCGCTCACTCATGCGGGTACCTCGGTCGGCTCGATCCCGAGTACATCGGAGAGTTGCCGTAGTGCAGCCGGAACCACCCGGTAGTACACCCAGGTGCCGCGACGCTCGCACTCGAGCAGGGCTGCCTCGCGCAGAACTCTGAGGTGGTGCGAGATCGTCGGTTGGGACAGATCGAACGATCCCGAGATGTCGCATACGCACGCCTCACCGCCGGCATGGCTCGCGACGAGCGACAGCAACCGCAGACGCACCGGATCGCCGAGGGCCTTGAACATCCGGGCGAGGTCGACGGCGCGATCGCCCGTCAGGGGTTGGCGCACGAGCGGAGAGCAGCAGGCGTCGTCACCCGCGAGATCTTGATTCGACACACGTCTATATTGACAGATGTCGAATCTACGGACGGATCCGGATGGTGAAGCTGCCCGGATCGGACACGGAACAATGGCGGCATGGCCAACTCGCCGTCCGGTGACTCGATGCTCGACCGCGTCGTCCGCATCCTCGAGTCGTTCGACGACACCCAACCCCGCCTGACGGTCGGGAGTCTCGCCCGCAGGTCCGGCATCCCGCAGGCCACGACCTACCGGCTCGTCGGCGAGCTGGTGCAACACGGTCTGCTCACCCGGGACGACGACGGCCGGGTACGGCTCGGTCTGCGCCTGTGGGAACTCGTCGCGCGCAGTGCACCCGCGCGCGATCTGCGGGAGTCGGCGCTGCCCTTTCTGCAGGACGTGCAGTCGGTGGTGCACCAGCACACCCAGCTCGCGGTCCTGCAGGACGACGAGGTCCTCGTCCTCGAACGGCTGTCGGCGTCCGATTCGGTGGTCAACCAGGCCTCGGTCGCGCGTCGGCTCCCCGTCCACGACACGTCGCTGGGCATGTCGATGCTCGCGTTCTCACCTGCGGAGGTGCAGGAAACCTATCGGCGACGACATCCCGAGGTGGAGAAGCGTTTCGCTGCGACGACGAGAGATTTCCGTCGCGCGCTCGCGGAGGTCCGCCGGCGGGGTTATGCGCGCTTCGACGGTGTGCTCGACGAGGGCACCACGGGCATCGCGGTGCCCGTCCTCGCGCGGTCGGGTCATGCCCTGGCGGCGCTCGGCGTGGTGGTGCCCACCGGTGCGTCCCGGCAACAGGCCGTCGTGCCCGTCCTCATGGCCGCTGCCCGCGGCATCGCGCGCGGAGTCGGCGAGCGTCCCCCGGACTGACCCAATCGTTTTCTCATTGAACGAGAAGTCGACGTGTGTGGTGGGAGAGGCGCACGACACTCGACGGGACGCGAATCGGATACGCGCAGCGAAGGACGAACACATGAATGCAACCCGCACGGTCGTCACCACCGAAGTCGGCATCGTCGGCGGCGGCCCGGCAGGTCTCATGCTCTCCCATCTCCTCGCGAAGGCGGGGATCGACAACATCGTCGTCGAGAAGCGTGATCACGAGACCATCCGGACCACCCACCGTGCGGGGATCCTCGAGCACGGCTCGGTGTCGCTGCTCACCGAGAGCGGAGTCGACACCCGTGTCCTGAACGAAGGGCACCGCCACGACGGCATCGATCTGCGCTTCGGAGGTGAGAGCCACCGCATCGATTTCCGGGACCTCGTGGGTGAGTCGGTGTGGTTGTATCCGCAGAACGAGGTCTTCGTCGACCTGGCCGCCTCGCGCGAACGCGACGGTGGCGATGTGCGCTACAGCGTCTGCGACACAGAGGTTCTCGACATCACCACCGACACACCGAAGATCCGGTTCACCGAATCCGACGGCACGCCGGTCGAGATCCGGTGCCGCATCCTCGTCGGAGCCGACGGATCACAGAGCATCTGCCGCAAGGCGATTCCCGGCGACGTCCGCACCGACCACTTCATCGAGTACCCCTTCGCATGGTTCGGGATCCTTACCGAGGCTCCACCGAGTGCACCCGAATTGATCTATGCGCGTTCTGATCACGGATTCGCCCTCATCAGTCAACGCAACGAGTCGGTGCAGCGGATGTACTTCCAGTGCGATCCGTCCGAGGACGCGTCGACGTGGAGCGAGGACCGGATCTGGGACGAGCTTCAGAGGCGTGTCGACGGCCCCGACGGTTTCGAACTGAAGCGCGGCCCCATCTTCGAACAGATGGTCCTGCCGTTCCGCTCGTACGTGTGCGAACCGATGCGGCACGGAAACCTCTTCCTGGCAGGCGATGCCGGCCACACCGTTCCGCCGACCGGTGCCAAGGGACTCAACCTCGCCCTGGCCGACGTCCGGGTGCTCTTCCGCGCGCTCGACTCGTTCTTCTCCACCGGCTCGTCCGACCTGCTCGACGCCTACAGCGACACGGCGCTGCAGCGCGTGTGGAAGGCGCAGAACTTCTCGTACTGGATGACCTCGATGCTCCACACCCGTGAGGACGCAACGCCGTTCGAGAACAAACGGGCACTGGGCGAACTCGCCGCGGTCGTCGGCTCCCGGTACGGACAGCAGTATCTCGCGGAGGCGTACACGGGCCGGCCCGACCGCTGATCGTCAGGGCGTGCGGGCCAGGAGCTCGTCGAGCCGATCGAGAACCCGCCTGTTGAGGAGGGTGCGGTTGCCCATCTCGCAATGCCCACCCGCACCCTCGGCGTCGATGAACGGGATGAGGGTCACCTTGTCGCCCAATCGATCGCCGAACGTTCCTGCACCGCGCGCGAGGGCATCGCTCTCGGCGGCGGTCACCACGACCGGGCACGAGATACGCTCCCCGACCTCGTCGAGCGTGTACGCGTTCATCTCCGCGAACAGTTCCCGGATGTCCGAGACTCCGTTGACCCAGAATCCACGGGCGACGATCTTCCAGCGCAGCGACGGATCCGACTGCACCGCAGCCATGATCGTATCGGCGTCCTGTGCGCTCATCGAGAAAGGATCGTCGAGGACCTCGGGGGAGAGGCCGAACGCTGCCCCGAGGGCCCGGGTGCCGGCCGCGACGCTCCACTGACCGGGATCGGCGACCACCGCGGCCAGACGATGCTCACCGGATGCTGCGCGCGGCGCGAGATACCCACCGAGACTCCATCCGCTCAGGACGATGCGTTCAGGGTCGACGATGGGGGAGGCCGTCGCATGATCGATCACCGCGCGCACGACCACTTCCCAGTCCGGACGCATCGGCATCTTCTGCTTGTAGAGCACCTCGCCCTGGCCCGGTCCGTCGAACAGGAGACAGTGGTAGCCGCGTCGCAGCGCTGCCACGGCCGATGCGAAGTACATGTCGGTGATCGTGGCGTCGTATCCGTTGGTGAAGACGATGAGCGGCCGCACGCTGTTCTCGTGGCCGGGTGCGGGAATCAGGTAGCCCGGAAGCGTGGTGTCCTCGAACGGAATCCTGGCAGCCTTGACGGGTGTGTCCCCGATCGCCAGCCCGGCATCGAAGGCCGCGACCTGCTTGTCGAAGGCGGCGATCAGACGTGGGTCGACGGGAGATCCGTACAGCGGGTGGTAGGCGGTCGCGTAGTAGGCGCTCGCCCGCAGGAACAGCTCGCGTGCCGAGTCGTCGTGCCCGGCGGTCGCGCAGGACTCCGCTTCGGCGACGAGACGGTCCCCGGTCTCGACCCACGCCCGATAGAAGTCCCCGTCGTCACCGTCGCCCACCTGCCGGGCCACTGCGGCGATCTCGCCGAAGTCGGCGCCGCCGTAGGGGATGTAGGCTAGCGGCCAGGTTCCGAACTCGTCGTGCAGATGATCGTGGAACAGCAGACCCATGTCGGTGCTCCTTCGAGCCGAGGTTCGCGAATCGGGGTTCTCCCTGCACGGTGACGGCACGATGACGTCACCGCTACCGGAATCAGCGGATTTCACCCTCGGTTTCGTCTAACAGGAGCTTCGGCTTCGCTCTCCTATACGGCTACGAGCCCATCCGGTGCCTTCTTCGCCAGGCGTCCGGCGAGAGCCGCACACACCAGGAGCTGCATCTGGTGGAACAGCATGAGCGGCAGCACGATCAGGCCGATGGGCTGGCCGGGGAACAGCACGATCGCCATGGGCAGACCGGTGGCGAGGGACTTCGTGGAGCCGCAGAAGAGGATCGCGACACGGTCCTGATATTCGAAACCGAGTCCGCGCGACGAGTACCAGGTGAGCGCGAGCACGATCGCGAGCAGCACCGCGCACACACCGACGAGGGCGAGCAGGCGGCCGACCGAGATCATCGACCAGATACCCTCGTTCATGCCGCGGCTGAACGCCACGTACACGACCAGCATGATCGATCCGCGGTCGACGAGTTTGAGCGGCTTGCCGTGGGCCTTCACCCAGCCGCCGATCCAGCGCCGCAGGAGCTGACCTGCGACGAACGGCACGAGCAACATCAGCACGATGTCGAGCACGGCCGACCCGCTGAAGGTGACGCCCTGGGTGGACATCGTCAGCGCGACCAGCAGTGGAGTCGCGAAGATTCCGATGAGACTCGAGGCGCTGGCCGAGACGATCGAGCCGGGGATGTTGCCGCGCGCCACCGAGACGAGCGCGATGGCGGACTGCACCGTGGACGGCAGCAGGCACAGGTACAGGACGCCGAGATAGAGCGGGTCGCTCAGGATCGACGGTACGAGCGCCTTGGCGGCCAGGCCGAGCAGCGGGAAGACGGCGAAGGTCGTGGCGAGGATCGTCAGGTGCAGACGCCAGTGCTCGAGACCCTCGATGGTCTCCTGCGTGGACAAGCGCGCGCCGTACAGGAAGAACAGCAGCCCGATGGCGATCTTGGCGGCCCAGTTCACGCCGTCGAGTACGACCCCGTCGGCGGGCAGCAGAGCAGCGACGGCGACGGTGGCGAGGATGGCGAGCAGGAACGGGTCGAGCCGTCCGAGCACGGGGATCTTGGAGAGCACGAATCGACGGTACGGCAGCCGGATGTCATTACAGAAGACGGTCGCCACGTTTTCTGTAATCGCGATTCGTGATGAAATGGGGTGGTGTTCGATCCGGTGCACCTACGGAGCTTCCTGGCCGTCGAGCGGGAGCGCGGCTTCACCGCGGCCGCCCAGCGGCTCGGCCTGCGGCAGTCGACGGTCAGTCAGCACGTCGCGCGACTCGAGAAGGAGATCGGGCGCCGCCTGTTCGTACGCGACACGCACAACGTCGAGCTCACGGCGGACGGCGCCGACATGGTCGCCTTCGCCCGCGAGATCCTCGATCGCCACGATGCCGCCCGCAGGCACTTCTCGGAGTCGCCGCTCAGCGGCCGGCTGCGTTTCGGGGTCTCCGAGGACCTGGTGCTCTACGAGCTGCCGTCGATCCTCGCCGAGTTCCGGCGTAGTCATCCCCGCATCGATCTCGAACTCACGGTGGATCTGAGCGAGGATCTGCAGCGCCGTCTCGACGACAACGAGCTCGATCTGGTCTTCGGCAAGCGTCGACCGGGCAGCCGCCACGGTGAAATGATCTTCAGCGAGCGTCTCGTCTTCCTGTCCGCCCCCGATTACGTCCTCGATCCGGACGAGCCGACACCGCTGGTGTCCTATCCGTCGCCGGCCCTGACCCGCGACATCGCGCTCGAGGTCCTCCAGCGCAGTGGGCGCGGTGTCCGCGTTGCGTGCACGACCGACAGTCTCAACGGTCTGCGTGCTGCAGCGCTCGCGGGACTGGGCGTGGTGCTGCACGCCGAGCGGCTTCCACCACCGGGTCTCGTCCCGGTGCGCGATCCCCAACGATTGCTTCCCGGTGCGGGTGAGATCGAGTTCGTGCTCATGGCGCGTCGTTCCGTACTCAGCGGCCCGGAGGCGGCACTGCGGGCGGCCATCCTCGCGAATGCGGATCGTGTGCGCGTGTGACGGTGTCGCGGACGGGTATTCCTGTGCCACGCCCGCTGGGGGCGGCAATGTTCACGCCGCAGGAGGAACCGTGTCCACAGACGCGATCGTGTTGCTGAAGGAAGACCACAAGGAGATCAAGAAACTCTTCCGCGACTTCCGGAAGGCCGAGGGGGAGAAGGAGAAGGGCAAGATCGTCGACAAGATCATCGAAGCCCTCACCGTGCACACCTATCTCGAGAACGAGTGCATGTACCCCGAGGTGCGTTCCCTGCTCCCCGATCTCGAGGACGACATTCTCGAATCGTACGAGGAGCACCACGTCGCCGACGTGCTCGTCATCGAACTGGCCGGGATGAAGCCCGACGCAGAGCGTTTCGACGCGAAGACGACGGTCCTCATCGAGAACGTCGAGCATCACATCGACGAGGAGGAGGACGAGTGGTTCCCCAAGGTGCGCGAGGCGCTCGGCCGTAAGCAGTTGCAGGACATCGGTGCCCGCATGCTCGAGATGAAGGAGGGCGCCCCGCGGTCACCGGCGCAGCCGTCCGCGCTGAAGAAGACGATCGACGCGGTGATCAGCTGACGGTGTGCTGCGGCCGGGCGAGGAAGGCGCCTCGTCCGGCCCGGCTCGCCCGGTAGGCGTCGCGCCGCGTCTCGACGAGCCATCCCGGCCATGGATCGACGAATCCGGGGCAGTGGACGGTCGGATCGAATGACGGCTGCTCCGAATCCTTCTCGGGCAGGTGGCGAGTCAGCGTCAGACGTCCCGCCGCTTCCAGAGGCCCGCGGGCGGAACCCACCAGGAGAGAGAACTCGAGCGGTATCTCGAGTGCCTGCACGGAGGTCGTCGAGGACGGTTGTCGTCCGCGCGGAACGGCGGTGATCCACCGCGGCGCGGGGTCGCTGTCGGTCCGATAGGCCATGAGCGTGCTGTAGCGGGCACTCGACCACGAACGGGCCGGCAGCAGCGCCACCCGGGCCGGCAGATGAGCCGATGCGAGCAGGACGTCCCACGGGCCGGTCTTCGTGGCGAAGCGCACCGCGAGACCGAGCACGTCCGGCATGCCGTCCGGTGTGCCGATGGCCCGCGACACCCGGGCGACGACAGGAGTAGGGCGGGGAATCTGCCGCGGCCACCAGGACGACTCGAGTTCGGCAACCCCTTCGAAGGTCGCACCGCGCGGGTGGAACACGCGTGCTCCGCGCAGCGCGGATCCCACTCGGAACGGCACGGACAGCGCCGACGACAGAGCAGTCATGGGGATGGCATACCCGCGATCCGCCGGTTCAATCGCCTTCGTCACTCCTCACCCCGGCAGCGTCCGATTCGGTCACGATGAATACATGCGTTCACCGTTGCCGGATTATCTGACCGAAGTGCTCCGAGGATGCGCCGACAGTTCGGGCGCCCTCGCCGACTACATCCCGGAACTGGCGAGGGCCGACCCGGACCGGTTCGCCCTCACCCTCGTGACCGCCGAAGGTGCGGTGTACTCCGTGGGCGACGACCACACCGAGTTCACGATCCAGTCGATCTCGAAGCCCTTCGTCTACGGTCTTGCGCTGCAACAGAGAGGCTTCGACGCCGTGCTCGACGTGATCGATGTCGAACCCTCCGGGGAGGCGTTCAACGAGGTCTCGCTCGAACGCAACACGGGCCGTCCGCTCAACCCGATGATCAATGCCGGTGCGCTCGCCGCACACGCCCTGGTGCTCGACGGACGGCAACCCGAGGCCTCGGTGGAGGACATCCGTTCTCTGCTGTCGTCCCTGGCCGGTCGCGAGCTGACGATCGACGAGAAGGTCGCGTCGTCGGAGCTCGAGAACTCCTATCGCAATGTCGCCATCGCCAATCTCCTTCGGGGGTACGAGGTTTTCGAGGACGATCCGGACGAGATCGTCGAGGGGTACATCCGGCAGTGTTCGGTGACTGTGACGACCAAGGATCTCGCGATGATGGCCGCGACGCTCGCGGCGGGCGGTGTGCAACCCGTGACGTGCGAGGAGATCTTCTCGCGGGACGTGGTGCGTCAGGTGCTGTCGGTGATGGCGACCTGTGGGATGTACGACGCGGCGGGGGACTGGCTCTCCACCGTCGGTATCCCCGCCAAGAGCGGCGTGTCCGGAGGAATCATAGGAATCCTACCGGGACAGTTGGGTATTGCCGCATACTCGCCGCGCCTCGACGATCACGGCACCAGCGTCCAGGGGGTCGCCGCCTTCGGTCGTCTCTCCCGCGACATGAACTTGCATCTCATGGACGCGCCGATGGTCGCACACTCGGTGTTACGCAGAAGACATGTCATCGGCGAGGGTGACGAGTCTCTCACCCTACTCGAGTTGCAGGGCGACCTCCAGTTCACCAGTTCCGAGGGTCTCGTGACGGCCGTGGTCGACGAGCCTGTGGAGACGAAACGCCTGGTCTTCGACCTGTCCCTCGTCCGTACCATCCTGCCGGTCGGCCGAAGGATGTTGCTGGAGATGATCGGTCGGCTCCACCGGGACGGCGTGGAGGTCGTCGTGATCGACCCCGAAGGGCATCTGCCCGAACCCGACACCGGCTACGGCTTCCGACCGCAGGTTCACACCTCGTGGGAGGACCTGGAGGCGCAGGGGTGAAAGGGCATTCGGCACGAAAGTGACGTGAGGGACGGCTGTGAAGTTTTCCGGAACCACGGGTGGCGTCCACACCGAGCACTGGGCTACGGTGTCGTGCGGTGTGCCCGAGGTTGGTCGGCGAAAGACGCTCGTACCCCACGAAAGAAGATCCATTCATGCCGTTCCGTGAATCCCTCGTCGTCCCCGGAATCGTCCGGGTAGGAGGATGATGGCGTTGCTGACACGTTCGCCCTACCGCTGCCCCGGAGACGGCAGCGTGATCCACCACGCGTGCGCAGGACTGCTGACCTACTGGGAGCGTCCCGTCGAGGAGCACGTCGCCCGCACCTCGCTGGGTGACACCTACGTGCTCACCACGGGTCCTGCGACCGCACCGCCGATCGTGGTGCTCGCGGGTGGCGATCTCCCGGCGGCGGGGCTGCGTCTGCTCGCCGAGCAGTTCGGCGAGCGCCACCGGGTGGTGCTCGTGGATGTCCCGGGCCTTCCCGGTGCGAGCGCGGGCAGCCGGCCCGACAGCCGGATCCACAGCGTCTACGGCCACTGGCTCGTCGAGGTGCTCGATGCACTCGGCGTCGAGCGGATTCCCGTGATCGGTCTCGGCTGGTCGGCCTCCGTGGCCGCTGCGGTGGAGGATCTTGACCGGATCGAGAAGCTGGTGATCGCGGCGCCGCTGGGTCTCGTCCCGCGCGTCCGGTGGAACCGCGCCCTCATCCCCGGCCTGCAGTGGCGCAACGAGCCCAACTTCGAGAACACCGAGCGGTACCTTCGAGCACTCGCGGGATGCGACTACCGGCCCGACGAACAGACCCTGCGGTGGTCCTGCCGCGTCGGTGCGTATTGCACGTCGCTGACGAACATGCCCCGCATCGATCGGGCCGTGCTGCGCCGCTGGCGCGGGCGTCCGGTCGAGGTCGTCGTGGGAAGCAAGGATCCCCTCGTGCAGGTCGACGCGCTGAACAAGCTGGCCGACGACATGGGTGCTCATTTCGTGGCGCTTCCCGAGGTGGGACATCTCCTCGCGGTCGAGGCGCCGGCCGCTCTGGCGGCGACGGCCGCAACCGTAGCGGTAACGGAGAACTGAGAACCCGGACTCGGAAGAATCCGCTCCGGGAGAGTGTGGGTCGAAAGTGGCGATGCCGGGCTGCCCCCGACGGGCGTAGCTATCAGTCCGGCGTCGCCACTTCCGGTCACCCTCCCAGTGGAACCCGAAGGCTCGAGTACCCACACCAGGGCTGCGATAATCCCCGAATTATTACGTTTTGGTCACGGGGACGCCTACGACCGTACCATCTGAATGCTGTGTCGTTGCAGATGTATGTATCGGCGCGTCACACATCCGCGATTACAGGGACGCGATCACATCACGCCACGGCTCTGTCGGATCACGCCACAGCGGGGCTCCAGTCGACCACCACCGACCGTGCTCCGATGTATTCCAGCAGGTCGCGGACCGGTCCGCCGAAGCGGAGTTGACGGGCGACCTCCAGTTCGTCGAGGTCGTCGTTCTCCGTGCCGACGAGGATCCCATCGATCATGCTGCGGGCTGCGGACACGACGAGCGTCTCTTCCTCGGCCACCCGGACCGGTACATCGTTCTCGCCCGCCACCGCGCCGACCGCCACGGCCACGTAGTCCCTGTCCTCGTCCGCGTCGTGATACGCGACCAGGCGGCCATGCAGCACGGACTCGGGCAGGATGCGGTCGAGCGTTACGCCCGAGGGAACGCGCTCGTCCTCGGGACGGATGCTCGGGCCGGCTGCGGCCGGTGTGGCCGGGGATGCCGTGGGCTGCGCGGCTGCGTACAGGGGCACGCGCCGAGACGTCCAGCCGAAGTAGGTTTCGCGTTGCGCGTACATCGCACCTGCGCCTCCTCGATAGGACTTCGTCTCTACCTCCAGTGTGCTCCGGGCCACCGACACGTTTGTCGGTTCCGAAGGAGGGGTCGTAGGAGCTAGTCGCGCGAGGCCCGGACGCCGGGTGAGACGAGCAGTCGGCCGAGGACCGCGAAGAGCGCGAGGATCACCAGCGAGCAGATCCCGGCGAGGGCGGCACCGCCCACGACCAGGGCGTAGTCGCTGCGCGCGAGACCGTCCACGATGGGCCTTCCCACCCCGCCGAAGCTCACTGCCGCAGCGATCGTGGCGGTCGCGACGATCTGCACGGCGGCGGTGCGCAGGCCGACGAGGATCAGCGGCAAGGCCACCGGCAGCTGGGCCCGCAGCAGGATCTGGGACGAGGTCATCCCCATCCCGCGGGCGGCGTCGGTCAGCGCCGGGTCGATCCCGCGGATCCCTTCGTAGGAGTTCAACAGGATGGGTGGGATCGCGAGTGCCACCAGCGGCACCATCACCGGAACGAGCCCGATCCCGTACAGCACGACCAGCAACACGAGCAGGCCGTAGGTGGGGAGGGCGCGTGCGGCGTTCGCTGTGAGCGACACGAGCACACCGCCGCGGCCCGTGTGCCCGGTCCACAGGCCGAGCGGCAACGCGAGGAGCACGGAGATCACGAACGCGAGCAGGGTATAGCCGAAGTGCTGGGCCAGTCGCGTCGGGATCCCGGACGCGCCCGACCAGTTCGCGGAGTCGCCGAAGTATTCGGCCAGATAGTTCAGCAGCGTCGTCATCGGCGCACCTTCGAGGTGCGGTGCATCCACGGCGTGGCGAGACGCTGGACGAGCACGAGCACCGCGTCGACGACCAGTGCCATCACGACGGTCGCGATGATGCCGATGATCGCCAGATCGAGTCGGTCGAGCTGCACCGAGGCGGTGAACAACGCGCCGAAGGCACCCATGCCGATCAGCGCTCCGACGCTCACCATGCTGATGTTCGCGACCGTCGCGACCCGCAGCCCCGCGATGACCGCGGGGATCGCCAGCGGCAGGTCGACGGTGAGCAACCGGCGCGGCGTCGAGAATCCCATCGCCACCGCCGACTGGCGGACACTGTCGGGCACAGCACGCAATCCGTCGACGACGTTCGGGACGAGGCCCGCCAGCGCGTAGACGGCCAGCGGAAGGATCACGGTGGTCCGGCTGATCCCGGTGAACGCGATGAGCAGGACGAAGAAGGCAAGCGACGGAATCGAATACAGGACACTGCAGACCGCGAGCACCGGGGCGTACACCCGCGGCCACCGCACGCACGCGAGGCCCAGCGGCAGAGCGAGGACGAGGCCGAGCAGCGACGCGCCGAGGGCCATGACGAGATGATCGCCGAGCAGTTCCCAGAACGTCCCGAGATAACCGGGAATCCGCAGGCTCACCGCAACTTCCGCATCGCGAGCGGAGACGGGGTGCCGGCCTCCCTGTGGTTGTGCGCCGCGCGGACCGCCGCGGTCACCTCTTCGCCACTGATCACCCCGAGCGCACGTCCGTCGTCGTCCACCGCCACGGCATGGCCCGATGGTGAGAGCACGGCCGCGTCGAGCACGACGCGCAGCGGATCCCGCCCGGGAACGAACGGCTTTCCGGCCGGCAGGAATTCTGCATCGGCACTGCCGTCTCGCCACCCCGTCGGGCGTCCGTCGTCGTCGACGACGAGAAGCCAGCCGTCGCCGACGGCGAGTTCGGCGGCATCGCGGGTGACGATCGGATCGGTGCGCAGCGGCAGGTCGGCGGACGAGAAGAACGACATGAGTCGCACACCGCGGTCGACGCCGAGGAATCCGGCGACGAAATCGTCGGCGGGGGAGGTGAGAAGCTCCTCCGGAGTCGCGTACTGGGCGAGCACCCCGCCCGGCCGCAGGACGGCCACGCGGTCGCCGAGCTTGATCGCCTCGTCGATGTCGTGGGTGACGAGCACGATCGTCTTGGCCAGCACCGATTGCAGGCGCAGGAGTTCGTCCTGCAGATCCTTGCGGACCACGGGATCGACCGCGGAGAACGGCTCGTCCATCAACAGGATCGGAGGATCGGCCGCCAGCGCGCGTGCCACACCGACACGCTGCTGCTGCCCGCCGGACAGCTGAGCAGGATAGCGTTGCGCCAGTTCTTTTCCGAGGCCGACTCGGGTGAGCACGTCCATCGCGGTCGCGCGGGCCTCCTTACGGCTCGCGCCGAGCAACCGGGGCACGGTGGCGACGTTGTCGATCACTGTGCGATGGGGGAACAGCCCGGCGTGCTGGATGACGTATCCGATGCCGCGGCGCAGGATCCGGGGATCCTCGTCCCGGACGTCGCGGCCCCCGACGAGCACACGCCCGCTCGAGGGCTCGACCATCCGGTTGATCATGCGCAACGAGGTGGTCTTCCCACACCCCGACGGCCCGACGAACACCGTCAGGGTGCCCGTCGGGACTTCCAGCGAGAGTCCGTCGACGGCGACGGTCCCGTCGGGATAACGCTTCCCGACGTTGTCGAATGTGATCACGTGGCACCGACTTCCGTCAGTTCAGATCGTTCTGCTGCAGCCACTCCTCGGCGACGACGTCGATGTCGCGACCGTCGGTGACCACCTGTCCGACCAGGACGACGAGGGTGTCGGTGGTGAGCTTGTCGGACACGGCGTCGATCTTCGCGACGTGGTCGTCGTCGAGATCGGCGCGATGCACCAGCGGGGTGACGTTCTGGGCTCCGAAGACCGATTCCGGGTCCTCCAGCGCAACAAACGGTTCGGTGCTCAGTGACGGATCGGTGGTGAAGATGTTCGCGGCCTGCACGGTGCCGTCCGAGAGCGCGCGGATGGTGATGGGGCCACCGGTGTCGGTGGGGACGAATTCGCGGAACTCGACCCCGTACACCTCGCGCAGACCCACGACACCTTGCTGACGCGTCTCGAACTCGGGAGGTCCGCCGAGGACGAGTTCGCCGGCGACCGGCGCGAGATCGGCGATGCTCACCAGGTTGTAGCGCTGCGCGGTCTCCTCGGTGACGACGAGGGCGTCCTTGTTCTCACCGGGGGCGGAGGCCAGGATCTCGAGCCCGTCCGGAAGGGCTTCGGACAGGGCCGCATTGACGTCCTCCGTCGTCGAGGCGGTGCTGTCGGGGTCGACCCGCGCGAGCAGTGCGCCGTTGTACTCCGGGACGAGCGTGATGGCACCCGAGGCGACCTGGTCGTAGTAGATCTCGCGGCTGCCGATGTTGAACTGGCGGGTGACCTCGGCCCCCGTGCTCTCGAGCGCCTGCGAGTAGATCTCCGCGAGCAGGACGTTCTCCGGGAAGTTCGCCGAACCGACGACGATCGCGCCTCCGTCCGCTGTGTCTCCGGCGAGGGGATCCTCGTCTCCGCCGCCGGAACAGGCGGCCAGGGCGAATACGGACACGGCGAGAAGCGCGGTGGTGCGTGCGAAGCGTTTCACGGGTTGCTCCCTCGGATGCGGCACGGTCGGTTTTCGACTCTATCCCGGCGGATACCCACTGTGCCGGATTTGTCACGAGTGGATCACCAGTCGTCGCCGGCACGCTCCGAGGTCGTGAGGGCGAGGATGCCGCTCTCGAGACGGTATCGGCTCATCGAGTCCAGTGCGGGGGCATAGGCGTGCACGGTCACCGCCGGGACGGGACCGTCGTTGACGACCTCGTGCACGTGCCGACCGTCGAATCGACGCACGGCACCCGCCGACAAACGGGTGCGGGAGAGCGTCACGCGTTGCCCGGGAAGATCTTCCGACCACGGCTGGTCGACGGTGTCCTCCCGGACCTGTCCCTGCGCGACGGCGAACGCGCCGGCACTCCCACCGTGATCGTGGATCCCGGTGCGCTGCCCGGGAAGCCAGCCCAGCAACCACACCTCGTAGTCGTCGGCGACGGCGAGCCGGGTGTACCAGCGTTCGGTCTCGTCGAAGCGGACGAGCGCCCGCCAGCGGGAGACGTCCGCGGCGATGTCACGGACGATCTCGGCGAGATCGACGCGCACGGAGGGGGACAGAAGAGCAGCAGCCATCGTGGTTCCTCGAAACGGGAGCCGGACGGGATCGTAGGGTCGTCCGGGCAGGGGAAGTGGGTCGGGCCGGGATCAACGACAGGCGCGACAACCACAGAAACCACCGGCGATGCGGACGTAGTCCACATGAAGCCTGCGATGCCGCAGGGTCGCCGGAAGACGCATGTCGCTCACTTCAGCGGCCGGATGCGGCACTGTCAAGATTTTCACTCGTGTGACGTTCGGAACAACCGGACCGGATTGCGTCGCCGTACGGGCTCGTCGCGCGCGTCGCCGAACAGCAACGGTGCTGCGTACGGGCGGTCCGAACCGAGCACGACGCGGTCGGGGCCGAGTCCGGACGCCACGGCCTCGACGATCTCGGGACCATACGACGAGGTGTCGACGAACACTCCGGCCGACGGGACCGTCGCCGGTCCGCCGCGCGCGGCCATCCGGTCGGCGTGCAGCGGCGCGAGCCCGGCGAGCATCGCGAACCCCACGCGCAGTCCGGGGAGGCGAGGGGCCCCGTACTCGTGCCAGGCGAACCACGCGGTGTGCATCTGCGCCACGTACGACACCATCGCCGGCCACCACGGCGGAGCCGACGGATCGGCCGCGGCGGGCCCGGGATGCACGAACAGGGGAGCACCGACGCGGTCGAGTTCGTCGAGGAGCGGGGCGCACCGCGCGTAGCCGTCGGCATCCGCCAACGCGGTGGCGGGAAGCTGGAGACCGACGCATCCCGCCCCGAGCACCTCGCGCAGCGCCGCGGGATCGGGATCGTCGACCGACGCTGCCGCCCACGCCCCGAACGGGTGCGGCAGCGCGAGCACTCCCTCGTGGTAGGCGTCGAGCAGGCCGGCCCCGTCGGCTGCGGGAAGCGTTTCGATCCCCAGCGGGCTCGACAACGACACCAGCGCCAAGTCGATGCCGTCCTGCGCCGCGAGCTCGGCCCGCCGGGCGATCGAGTGATCCTCCGGTCGCACCTCGTACGGGGGTTCACCGCCGAGGTACAGCGTCCATCCGACGAGCCGCGGCGCACGGGTGCGTGCCCGTAACGCAGCGACGAGTGGTGCCGGCCAGACGTGCTGGTGGACGTCGACGCGGGGAACGGTCATGCCGTCAGGATGGCAGACCGCCCGCCCGCTGTCCGCTGTCCGCTGTCCGCGCTGTCCGCGTCGCCTACTGTCCCGCGCCGCGGGGAACCCATCGTTCGTGCAGCTGTCCGCGCCGGATACCCGGACTCGTCCCGGGCGTCGCGAGAGCGGGGGTGGGTGCCGAGTGACGGCTTCCGACCACCGGCTGCGATCCGGATGCCGGGTCGGCGTGGAGCTGCTCGCCGTACTCCGATGGGGGATCGGGCAGGCGGCGCGGCCGATCGATCCGGTACGGATCGTCGTGGTTCCTGCCGGTTCCCTTGAGCAGGCTGGTCGGCAGGTAGATGCTCGCAGTGATGCCGGCATTGGTGGACGAGTCGAAGGTCGGACGCAGACGCACCGTGATGTCGTGACGATCGGCGAGGCGCGCGACTACGAACAGACCCATTCGCCGTGCGGCGCCGGATCCGGCTTCGCCGTCCGAACCCAGCCGCATGTTGATGTCGGCGAGTTCATCTGCGGGAATACTGATTCCACGGTCGGCGATCTCGAGGAGGAGGCCGCCGTCGACGGCGCGGGAGAACGCGAACGCCACGGTGCTCTCGGGCGGTGAGGCGCGCAGTGCGTTGTCGAGGAGCTCGGCGATCATGTGGACGACGTCGGTGACGGCGCTGCCGACCAGATTGCCGTCCGGCGCATTTCCGATGTTCACGCGCTGGTAGTTCTCGACCTGCGAGAGGGATGCGCGCAGGACGTCGACGAGCGGTGTGTCGGGGACGCGGCCGAGGCGCTGGCGGGTACCGGCGAGGACGAGCAGCGAGTCGCCCGTGCGCCGCATGCGGGCGGCGAGGTGGTCGAGCGCGAACAGGTTCTGCAGACGCGTCGGGTCGCGCTCTTCGTGTTCGAGCGAATCGATCAGCGCCAGTTGCTGTTCCACGAGCGTCTTGTTGCGGCGGGCGAGCGTTTCGAGCATCTCGTTGACCTGCCGGCGCAGCTGGGCCTGCTCGCCGGCCAGACGTAGGGCACCATCGTTCATGCTGTCGACGGCGCGCGCCACCTCGCCGATCTCCTCGCGGGTGTAGACGCGGATCGGATCCAGTGTGACGGATTCGATCTCGGCGCCGTCCTTGATCGCAGCGAGTGCGGCGGGCAGATCCTGTTCGGCGGTGCGCAGGGTGTCGTCGCGCAGTCGGCGCAACGGCCGGACGAGCGACATCGCGATCACGATCGCCAGGGCGAGGGCGAGGGCGAGGATGATCGCGACACCGATGGCGTTCTTGAGGGCTTCGGTGCGTGCTTCGGCCGCGAGGTCGTCGAGGGCGGCCACGGCTCGGGTCGCGGAACCGGCGACCTCTTCCTGGTAGATCATGAGGCTCTCGAAGAGCGACCCGCGCAGAGCGGCGACGTTGCCCGCTTCGTTGTCGAGGTTGGCCGTGAGGCTGCGGCGATTCTCGAGCTGAGTCATCAGACCGTCGACCCGGGAGGAGTCGGCGGTCTCGTTCTCGACGAAGGTGTCACGGAGGACGGCCAGTCGCGCGGACTCGACACCGAGGGCGTTGTTCCACATGAGCAGGGCACCGTCGGTTCCGGCGCTCAGCGCGGAGTATGCGAGGACCTGGTCGAGCAGGGACCACTGGGTGTCCCACAGGTCGAGAAGTGTCGCGCTCTCGCGCTGGACGGTGGGGTCGTCCGTGGTGGTGGTGATGGCGCGGTAGGCAGCCTGGGCGCGGCTGACGAATCCTTCGGCGCGCTCGCTGGCCACGGTCGGCGCCAGGGTTCCCGACGACGCGCTGTCGAGCAGGCTCTCGCCCTCGGCGAGCATGCGGTTGATCATCGCCGCGATCTGCGGATCGAGATCCTTCGCGTCGATGTGGTCGCGCAGCGTCGCGGCGGATTCGCGGGCGACCTGGGCGCCGTTGTCGACGGGCAGTGACAGGATCGTCGCTGCCGCGGCGCCGGTGACACTGGTGGCGTAGTCGGCGAGGGTCGGCAGGATGGAGACGTTCTCGGCGGCGGCGCTGTAGGCGTCGTTCTCCTGGTAGAGGTCGTAGACGCGGAGCGAGCCGTACAGGGTCGCTGCGACGATGGGGACGGCGACGACCGCGGTCATCCTGCGCCACAGACGCCAGTTGTCCGGCGTGTACTGCCGGAATTTCCTCATGACACTCACAACGTTTCGCCCCCCGAGCCTCTCTACCTGCCTGAGTCGGCGGCCGGCCGAAACTGGACTTCGGCAAGTAAAGAACTTCGCCTTGGAAATTCGGGCCAGGGCGAATCACGGTTCGCTGCCGTCAGGACGTGGGTCAGAGTAGGTAGTACTTCGCTGCGCTCACAAGATCGCCGTCCAAGTCCGATAGCTGGTATTCGATCTTGTGTATACATCACGGTCGTGCGCTACGATGCCGCCGGAATTTCCCGTTCCGCCGGGTTTCGATGTCAGGGGGGCGCATGGATCTGCGACGGGTCGATCTCAACCTGCTCGTCGTCCTCGAAGTCCTGCTCTCCGAACGCAATGTCACGCGCGCGGCGCGGCGACTGAACATGTCGCAACCGGCGACGAGTACGGCTCTCGCCCGGTTGCGCAAGCAATTCGACGATCCGCTTCTCGTGAAGAGCGGCCGCACACTGCGTCCCACCGTGCGCGCCCAGGCGATCGTCGAACCGCTCCGCGAGGTGCTGCGGACCCTCGAGCGCTCGGTACTGGCTGCGCCCGGCTTCGATCCCGCGACGGATTCACGCACCTTCACCATCATGACCGGCGACTACGCCGCGATCACCCTCCTGCGTCTGCTGGTCCGGGGGAGCACCCCGGCCGGCATCCGTTTCGATCTGCTGCCGTTCAACGGTGCCGGTCTCGATGCCTTCCGCCGGTTCGAGATCGATCTCGCGGTGCTACCGGAACACGTGCTCGAATCCCCGGAGTTCGAGAGCTGCCGGAGGCAGGTCGTGCTGACCGACAGACTCGTCGGGGCGGTCTGGTCCGGGCACCCGTACACCGGCACCAAGCTCACCCGCGAAGTGCTCGGCCGCTACCCGTTGCTGTCCTACGCGCAGTATTCCGACGACACCAACCTCGGCCGCGCTCTGCTGCGTGCGGGGGCGGTGGCCCAGGTCGGCGCGACCAGCGGCAACCTCGCGGTGCTTCCGTACGCCCTGGAGAACACCCGCATGGTCACGTTCCTGCCCGAGCGCTTGGCCCGGCACCTCGCCGAGATGGCGTTCCTGCGCATCCTGGAACCGACCTTCCAGTTGCCGCCCCTGCGCGAATTCGCGGTCTGGCACGCCGAGCGCGATGCGGATCCCGCGCACGCCTGGCTCCGTGCGCAGCTCGACCCGATCGGGCGTCGCCGCGTCGCAGCACAGGCAGGCTGACGACGACGAACGCTGCGGACCGGCCCGTTCGACGGGGTCCGATCCGCAGCGTTCGAGTGGATCCGACGAGGTCAGCGTCCCGATCGACGCTGGAGGATCACCGCGATGACCACGACGAGAATCGCGACCACTCCGACCGGCGCGACCCGCGTCGCGACCGATCCCTTCGCGTACTGCATGAGGTCGAGCGGTTCGGCCTCGGGCTGCGGGGGCGCTGCCGGGGAGGGAGTCGTCGATGGCGTGGGAGGCGTCGAGGTCATCGCCGGTGCCGGTGAGGCGCTCACCGGGCTGGGTGGAACCGACTCGTTCGGCCGCGTCTGCGCGGAGTCGTCATCCCCGGCACCGGACCCGACGAATGCTCCACCGGCAGGCTCGTCGCCCGAACCCGAGGCGGTGAGCGGTGGGCTCGCCGGCACGGACTCGTTGGGCTGCGACTCGGCTGCCTCAGTGGCCGCCGCGGAGGAGGACACAGAAGAGGCCGTCGCTTCGGGTCCGAGCTTCTTCGACAGGCAGTCCGCGAACTGCTCGAGGATCTTCCGACCGACATCCGAGATCATCCCCCGCCCGAACTGGGCGGGCTTGCCGGTGATCTTCATGTCGGTGCTCACGATGCCGTCGGTGCGGTCGCCGTCGCCGGTGAGGGTGACGGTGATGGTCGCGGCCACCGTGCCGTTGCCTCGGGTGTCCTTCGCATTGGCCTCGATGACCGCCCGGCGGGCGGTCTCGTCCTTTTCGACGTACACGCCGGTGCCCTTGAACGTGAGCGCCACCGGTCCGAGCTTCACCTTGACGGTCCCGGTGAACGTGTCGCCGTCGACCCCGGTGAGCGTCGCACCGGGCATGCACGGCGCGACCTTCTCCGGATTCAGCAGGGCGGTCCACACCTCGTCGACCGGGGCGGGAACGGACAGTGTGTGTTCGAGTTGCATGAGGTCCTCAAGTTCGTAGGTGGTCCGGGATCTCGGTGTTCGGCGTGGAAAACGCCTAGACCCCGGAGGCAGTGGTGACCGCTCGTCGGGTGAGTACCCGGGCGAGGTGGCTCCGATACTCGGCGTCGGCATTCCCGTCGGTCATGGGAGCCGTGCCGTCGGTGGCGAGCTCGGCGGCCTCCCGGATCGTCTCGGCCGTCGCGGGCTTACCGATCAGCGATTCCTCGACGCCGCGTGCCCGGACCGGGACGGCTGCCATGTTAGTAAGCGCGATCCTCGCCCGTTCGATGGTGTCGCCGGACGCCTGTAGGGTCGCAGCGACCCCGACGATGGACCACTGCTGGGCCGCGCGATGGAACTTCTCGTAGCGCGCAGACCAGCCCGTGCGCTTGGGAATCCGGACCTCGACGAGGATCTCTCCGGGCTCGACCGCGGTCGTGAAGAAGTCCTGGAAGAAGTCGTCCGTCGCGATGGTGCGACGCCCGGACGGACCGGCCACGGTGAAGGTCGCCTCGAGCGCCACGGCAGGCGCCGCGAGATCCCCGGCCGGGTCGGCGTGCACGAGCGACCCGCCGAACGTGCCGCGGTGCCGGATCTGGGGATCGGCGACGGTCGCCGTCGCCTCGGCCAGCAACCGTGCGTGCTCCGCGACGAGCGGGTCGTGCAGCACATCGTGGTGGGTGGTGGTCGCGCCGATCACCAGGGCGTCGCCGTCGTCGCGGATGCCCCGCAGTTCGGGGATCCTGCCGAGGTCGACGAGCACGGTCGGTGCCGCCATCCGCAGGCGCAGGACGGGCATGAGGCTCTGCCCACCGGCGATGACCTTCGCGTCCTCACCGGCCTCGGTCAGCGCGGCGACCGCTTCGTCGACGCTCGACGGGGCGACGTAGTCGAACGGGGCCGGTATCATTTCGTGCCTCCTCGGGCGTCGCGGAGCGCGTGCCAGATCCGCATCGGTGTACAGGGCATCTCGACGTCGGTGACGCCGAACGGCCGGACCGCGTCGAGTACGGCGTTGACGACGGCCGGGGTGGAGGCGATGGTTCCTGCCTCGCCGACACCCTTGACACCCAGCGGATTACCGGGTGCCGGAGTGTCGGTGCGATCGGTGACGAAGGGCGGCAGATCCACCGCGGTGGGTAGCAGATACTCGGCGAACGACGAACTCAGCAACGTGCCCGACTCGTCGTGCACCGCTTCCTCGTAGAGGGCCTGGGCGATACCCTGGGCGAGTCCGCCGTGCACCTGACCCTCGACGATGAGCGGATTCACGACGTGCCCGACGTCGTCGACGCACACGTACTTGCGGATCCGCGCGTGCCCCGTCTCGGTGTCGACCTCGATGGCGCACAGGTGGGTGCCGTGCGGGAACGAGAAGTTGTCGGGATCGTAGGTCGCCTCGGAGTCGAGGTTCGGTTCGACACCGTCGGGCAGGTCGTGCGCGGCGAACACCGCGAGCGCGACGTCGGTGAGCCCGACGGACTTCGAGGTGCCCTTGACGCGGAACTGTCCTGCCTCGAAATCCAGATCGTCCTCGGAACATTCGAGCAGGTGTGCGGCGATCGGCCGGGCCTTGGCGACCACCTTCTCGGCGGCCTTCACGACCGCGATGCCGCCGACGGCGAGCGAGCGGGAGCCGTAGGTGTCGAGACCGCGCGGTGAACTCTGCGTATCGCCGTGCAGGATCTCGATGTCCTCGAACGGGATTCCGAGCCGGTCGGCGACGATCTGGCTCCACGCCGTCTCGTGGCCCTGACCGTGGGCGGACGAACCGGTGACGACCTCCACCTTGCCGGTGGGGAGCATGCGGATCGCGGCGTGCTCCCAGCCGCCGGCGCCGTAGGAGAGTGAACCGAGCACCCGCGACGGGGCCAGGCCGCACATCTCCGTGAACGTGGAGACACCGAGACCGAGCTGCACCGGGTCGTTGCGCTCGCGTCGTTCGGTCTGCTCGCGCCGTAATGCGTCGTAGTGGAACAACTCTCGGGCCTTGGCGGTCGCGGCCTCGTAGTTGCCCGAGTCGTAGGTCAGGCCCGCGACGGTGTCGAACGGGAACTCCTCGTGCTTGATCCAGTTCTTCTCGCGGAGCTCGAGGGGATCCATGGACAGTTCGACGGCGAGCTCGTCCATGATGCGTTCGATCGCGAAGGTGGCCTCGGGGCGTCCGGCGCCGCGGTAGGCGTCGGTGGGCACCTTGTTGGTGAACACGTTGGTGCAGGCGAACCGGTACGAGTCGAACTTGTAGATGCCGTTGAACATGAACGCGCCGAGGATCGGCACACCCGGGGTGACGAGACGCAGGTAGGCGCCCATATCGGCGAGCAGTTCCACCTTCAGGCCCGTGACGGTGCCGTCGCGGCGCGCGGCGAGGGTCAGCTTCTGGACCTGGTCGCGGCCGTGGTGCGCGGCGAGCATCGACTCGCTGCGCGTCTCGGTGTACTTGACGGGCTTGTGTAGGCGACGCGCGATGAGGAGCGTGAGCACCTCCTCCGGCGTGACCTGCAGCTTGCCGCCGAAACCACCGCCCACATCGGGGGCGATGACGCGCAGTTTGTGCTCGGGGAGACCGAGGGTCATCGCGAGCATCAGCTTCAGCACGTGCGGGACCTGGGTCGCCGACCACATGGTGATCTGCGAGGCGGTGGGGTCGACGACGACCGATCGCGGTTCCATGAAGGCCGGGATGAGCCGCTGCTGCCGGAAGGTCCGTTCGACGACCACCTCCGCGTCGCGGATCGCGTCCTCGACGTTGCCGCCGCTGCCGGCCTCGGCGGAGTCGAACACCCATGTCGCGCTGACGTTGGTGCCGAGATCGGGGTGGACGAGGTCGCCGTCCTGCGCCGCGCTCTCGAGATCGAGCACGACCGGCAGGTCCTCGTAGTCGACGTCGATCGCGTCGAGGGCATCGTGGGCCTCGTATGCGCTGCGGGCCACCACGACTGCGACGGCCTCACCCGCGAACCGCACGGTGTCGACGGCCAGGGCCGGGGCGTTCGGGGTCTTCATGTCCTCGGTGATCGGCCACGCGCACGGCAGGCTGCCCTGCTCCTCGGCGAGGTCGGCGCCCGTGTAGACGGCGACGACCCCCGGCTTGCCCCGGGCCTCGGAGACGTCGAGTCCGGTGATGCGGGCGTGCGCGATCGGGCTGCGCAGGATCGCGGCGTGCAGCATCCCAGGGAGCACGATGTTGTCGGTCCAGCGCGTGCGGCCGGTGATGAGGTGCTCGTCCTCCTTGCGGCGGCGTGCCCGGCCGAGTTCGGATTCGCCGGTGCCCTCGTCGGTGGTGGGATCCACGGTGCTCGTCATCGTCATACCTCCTGCGTGGCGGCCGGGTTCTTGCGCAGTCGCTGAGCGGCGTCACGCGCAGCGGCCACGATGTTCTGGTATCCGGTGCAGCGGCACAGATTTCCTTCGAGACCGTGCCGTACGTCCTCGTCGCTCGGATCGGAGTTCTCGGAGAGCAGGTCGATGGTCGCCATGATCATCCCAGGCGTACAGAAGCCGCACTGCAGGGCGTGCTTTTCGCGGAACGCCTCCTGGACCGGATGCAGGCTGCCGTTCGTGGTGAGCCCTTCGACGGTGGTGACCGAGTGTCCGTCGGCCTGTACCGCGAGCATCGAGCACGACTTGACGCTGCGGTCGTCGAGCAACACGGTGCAGGCGCCGCAGTTGCTCGTGTCGCAGCCGACCACCGTGCCCACCTTCCCGAGTCGATCTCTGAGGTAGTGGACGAGAAGCAGTCGCGGTTCCACGTCGTCCGTGTACTGCGTTCCGTCTACGGTGACAGTGATGCGCATCGATCCTCCAAGTGCCTCGCGTAGCGCAGTGATACAGATCACTGACACTCTGCTGCATATCGCGCGTCGAAAGGACCCGAATCGCCGAAATCGCCTTTGGGCTCGCGTCGATCGGAGGCGGGATCGTCACGAGACACGCCGGCTGGTCGAGGCGGAGGGCGCCAAGGAACATCTGGTGCACTACACGACCAGCAAGCACGCCCTCGTCGGGATGGCGCGGGCCTTCGCCGCCGAACTCGGACAGCACGACATCCGGGTCGACAGCATCCACCCGGGCGCGGTGAACACCCCGATGGGATCCGGTTCGATGCGCGACCGCATCGCCCAGACCGCCGAGAGCAACCCCGGCTCGGCGGCATGACCATGCCCTTCCTGAACAAGTACATGGCCGAGGCGGACGAGATCGCGAACATGGTCGCCTCGCGTCCGACGAGTCCGTCTTCGTCACCGCCCAGAGCTTCGCGATCGACGGTGGTGCTCAGTACTTCTGAGCGCCGATGTGCTCCTCGTGGGCGTGGATCGGTCCGCGTGTCTCCGCGAGGCGGCCGCCGCCCCCGCCCCAGCGCAGCGCGATGATCTCCGCGGCGATCGACACCGCGGTCTCCTCCGGGGTGCGGGCCCCGAGATCCAGACCGATCGGCGACGACAGGCGCGCCAGTTCCTCCTCGGTCAGTCCCGTCTCCCGCAGACGCTCCATCCGGTCGTCGTGTGTGCGGCGCGACCCCATCGCCCCGACGTAGGCCACGTCGAGCCGTAGGGCGACTTCGAGGAGTGGCACGTCGAACTTCGGGTCGTGGGTGAGTACCGTGATGACGGTGCGGGCGTCCACACGTCCGGCCTCGGCCTCGGCCGCGAGATAGCGGTGCGGCCAGTCGACGATCACCTCGTGGGCGCCGGGGAAGCGGGCCTCGGTGGCGAACACCCCGCGCGCGTCGCACACCGTCACCGTGTAGCCCAGGAACGAGCCGAGCCGGGCCATCGCCGACGCGAAGTCGATCGCCCCGAACACGATCAGCCGCGGCGGGGGCTGGAAGACGTTGACGAACACCGACATCCCCTCGCCGCGACGCTCACCGTCGGTGCCGTAGTGAAGGGTGCCCGAGCGTCCCACCTCGAGCAGGCCGCGCGCGTCGTCGACGACGGCGTCGTACATGCGGGACGAGGCGAGCTGTCCGTCGGCGCGGTCGCGCCACACGACCATCCGTCGTCCCCGTAACGCCGGGTCGGGATGGGCGGTGACGGTCGCGAGCGCGACGGGTTCGCCCGCGCGGACGGAGTCGAGCAGGTCGGTGAAGGCGGGGAAGGACGCGGCGTCGATCCGTTCGACGAAGACGTCGATGATGCCGCCACAGGTCAGGCCGACGGAGAACGCGTCGTCGTCGGAGACCCCGTAGCGTTGCAGCACCGGCTGCCCGCTGTCGATGACCGACCGGCCGAGTTCGTAGACGTCGCCTTCGACGCACCCGCCCGAGACGCTGCCGGTGACGGTGCCGTCCTGCGCGACCAGCATCGATGCACCCGGCCCCCGGGGCGCCGAACGGAAAGTCGAGACCACGGTGCCTACCGCGACGGCCTCCCCGTCCCGGTACCGCCGGTCGAGCTCGTCCAGAATTTCACGCACGCCGAACCTCCTCGAGAAGTTCTTCCAGTGTCGCAAGGCTGTGTCCCGCGAGCAGACGATCGATGTGCGGCAGGGCCGCGGAGATACCCGACTGGATCGGTTCGTATCCGGCGCCGCCGGCGTGCGGGTTCACCCACAGCACGCGGTGCGCGAGGCGATGCAGCTGCGCCATGCGTTCCCCGAGCTGCGAGGTGTCGCCGCGCTCCCAGCCGTCGGAGAAGATCACCACCACCGCGCCGCGCGCGAAACCTCTGCGCCCCCAGCGGTCCAGGAACGCGCCGAGCGTGTCGCCGAGACGTGTCCCGCCCGCCCAGTCCGGTACCGCACGCGAGGCCCCGGCGAGCGCGATCTGCGGGTCGCGGGCACGCAGCGCACGCGACAGGCGGGTCAGCCGCGTGCCGAGGGAGAACACCTCGGTGGACGACGGCGCGGCACGCGTGACGACGTGCGCGAACCGCAGGAGCGCGTCGGCGTAGGGACTCATCGAGCCGGACACGTCGATCAGCAACACCACCCGGCGCGGTCTCGTCGCTCGTGCCCGGTGCCGCGGCCGGACGGGTTCGCCTCCGCCCGCCAGCATGTCGCGCAGGGTGTGCCGCGGGTCCACCGGCCCGCGGCGGGAGGGCTTCGACCGCAATCCCCGACGCGTCGGGGGTCGGGGCTGCAACCGCGCGAGCAGTTCGGCGAGGTGAGCGCGTTCGGCGGTCGTCAATTCGGCCACGTCGCGGTGCCGGAGGACGTCGGTGTCGTCCGCCGCGACCTGCAGGCGTGGCGCGTCGTCACCGGAATCGCCCTCGGCGCCCTCGCTGCGGGACAGCGCGGCGATCCGTGCGGTGCGGGTGCGTTGCCCGTGGGTACGCGAGCCGGTGGGGACGGTGTCGCCGAACCAGTGGACGAAGACCACGTCGTAGCGGGCCGTGTCGTCCGGTGTGCGGCACAGCGTGGCGCGGCCTGCCCAATAGACCTGCACGGGATCCCCGACGTCGACGTGTGCGAGGGCGTCGAGATAGGTGGCGGTGGCGTCGAGGGCGACGGGCAGACCGGCGGCGGCGAGGGCGCGGCAGAAGCCGGCCAACCCGGCGACCGATCCGGGGGCGGTCGTCATCCGGCCCTCGAGAGGTCGAGTCCGGCGCGGGTGACCCGGTCGATGTCCTCGCGGTACTTCAGTACGGCACCGAGTGTCGCCGCAGCGGTCGCTGCGTCGAGGACGTCGCGGTCGAGGGCGACCAGTGCGCGCGCCCAGTCGAGGGATTCGGCGATCCCCGGTGGCTTCAGGAGGTCCTGTTCGCGGAACGAGCGCACCGCGCGGGCGATCTGCTCGGCGAGCGGGTGCCCCAGACCGGGCAGCCGCCGCTGCAGGATCGCGACCTCGCGTTCGAGATCGGGATGCTCCACCCAGTGGTACAGACAGCGGCGCTTGAGTGCGTCGTGCACCTCGCGGGTCCGATTGGAGGTGAGCACCACCAGCGGTGGGACCTCCGCGCGGATCTCGCCCAATTCGGGGATCGTCACCGCGTTCTCGTCGAGCAACTGGAGTAGGAAGGCCTCGAACTCGTCGTCGGCGCGGTCGATTTCGTCGACGAGCAGCACGCACGGTGAGTCGGTGAGCGCCTGCAGCAACGGGCGGACGAGGAGATAGCGCTCCGTGTAGAGGGAACGCTCGGCGGTGTCCGCATCGAGCACACCGTCGCTCGCCGCTTCGAGCGAGCGCAGATGGAGCAACTGCCGGGGAAAATCCCAGTCGTAGAGGGCCTGCGAGGCGTCGATGCCCTCGTGGCACTGCAACCGGACCATCGGCAGATCCAGGGCCTGAGCGAGAGCCGCTGCGAGCGAAGTCTTCCCGGTTCCGGGTTCGCCTTCGCAGAAGAGCGGCCGGCCCATACGCATCGCAAGGAAGACGACGGTCGCCAGTCCGTCGTCGGCGAGATATCCCGTGGTCTCGAGAGCAGCCGAGAGTTTCTCGGGTGAATCGATACGTGTTGCGTCGCCGGTCATGAAGCGAGCCTAGATGCTCACCCGCCTCCCGACCGGCGACTGCGACAACTATCGGATCAACCGTCGGCGTGCGCGAGCGGCGCGAACTCGCCGGTGAACAGTGTTGCGCATCCGGGGCACAACGTCGTGGGATGGATGGCCCAGCCGTTCATCTGGGCATAGAGCTCTGCCTGCAGCTTGCTCTGTGCCGCAGTGCGGTAGCAGTGATCGCAATGGTCGCAACGGAAGACCCACCGGCCACCGGAGATCGGGTCGCGGTGCGGCGTCATGTCCACCTCGATATCAACAACTCGGTATCCGCGAATCGATGTCGTGGAATGGTCGGATCGTGCCGGTTCCTCTCAGGGAACCGACTTGCCCATGACGCGGGCCCACCATCCGTCCAGCGGGCTCGGATCGGGCCAGCGGATCGTGTCGTCTGCGATGTGATTGGGCCGGGATGCCATGTCCTGCTGTCCCTGTCCGGTATTCGGTGAATCGTGCTGTGCGTTGCGCACTGAGGTCACCCCTTATTGCTATCGGTGCGTCATTGGCGGACGCACTCCTACGCACCTCTGAGGCGTTCTTGAATCTTAGCCCGGTTCTACTGAACCGGCCCGGTCTTTCTGCTGTTTGCACAGGTAGAGGAGGTCTAGGAAGTATGCGGCGGGGGAGGGGGTCTGCTGTCCAGGGTGGAGCGCAGACGGTCGTTGTCCTCCTTGAGGGCCGCGTTGTTCGCCTCGAGTTCGAGGATCCGGGCGATTCCGGCGATATTGATTCCGGAGCCCACCAGTTCGACGATCCGTTGGACGATCTCGAGATCGTTGTCGCTGTAGCGACGCGTCCCACCCGCTGTGCGTGCGGGGTTCAGCAGCCCTCGGCGTTCGTACAGGCGCAAGGTCTGCGGGTCGAGTCCCGACAGTTCGGCGGCCACCGAGATGCCGTAGACCCCGCGCCGGGCGCGTAACGGATCTGGCGTCATCGTTTCCTCCGGAGTCGGTCTTCTCGGGTCGCGCTGCGGTCACCCGCGACTTGACCGAACCTTATCACAGGTCCATAATAAATCTGTGTCTACGGACACAGATAATCAACAAAGTGTGGCCGTCACGAACGGCCGGACAGTCGGAGGTGACAGACCGATGTTGATGCGCACCGACCCCTTCCGCGATATCGATCGCTTCACGCAGCAGGTGCTCGGCACCATGGCACGGCCCGCGGTGATGCCGCTCGATGCATGGCGAGAAGGCGACCGTTTCGTCGCCGAGTTCGATCTCCCGGGCGTCGACGCCGACTCGATCGACCTCGATGTCGAACGCAACGTGCTCACCGTGCGCGCGGAACGTCCGGAAGTCGACCGGGACAAGGAATTCGTCTCGACCGAGAGGCCGCGAGGCATCTTCACTCGTAGGCTGTTCCTCGGTGACACCCTCGACACCGATCGGATCGAAGCGCAGTACCGCGGTGGTGTTCTACGCGTGACGATTCCGGTCGCAGAGAAGGCGAAGCCCCGCAAGATCTCGGTGATCGACGCGGAGACGAACGGCCAGGCCGCGATCGAGAAGTGAACCGCTAAGGCGAACCGGGCCCGGGATGATTCCCGGGCCCGGTTCGGCTGCGTCCACTACGGTTTCAGGCAGATCTTGATGGCGCCGTCCTGCTTCTTCTGGAAGATCTCGTACGCGTGCGGTGCGTCGTCGAGCGGGAGGCGGTGGGTCGCGAAGTCGTCGACCCCCAGCGGATCCTCGTCGGTCAGCAGCGGCAGGATCTCCGGGACCCAGTTCAACACGTTGGCCTGACCCATGTGGAGACGGATCTGCTTGTCGAACAGGGTGAGCATCGGCATCGGATCCGCCGCCCCGCCGTACACACCGCTCAACGAGATCGCGCCACCACGCCGCACGACGTCGATCGCGGTGTACAGCGCGTGGAGACGGTCCACTCCGGCCTTCTCCATGAACGGCTCGGCGATCGCCGACGGCAGGAAGCCGGCGGCACTCTGGGCGAGCTTCGCGACGGGCGAGCCGTGCGCCTCCATACCCACGGCGTCGATCACCGAATCGGTGCCGCGCCCGTTCGTCATGTCACGGATCATGTCGCCGGGATTGTTGTCGACCTCGCGCAGATCGACGACCTCGATGCCGCGGGAGGCCGCGCGGGCCAGTCGCTCGGGGACCATGTCCACGCCGATCACGCGGGCACCCTTGTGCACCGCGATGCGGGCGGCCATCTCTCCGATGGGGCCGAGGCCGAGCACCGTGACACTTCCGCCGTCGGGGATCTCCGCGTACTCGACGGCCTGCCACGCGGTGGGCAGCACGTCGGAAAGGTAGACGAAACGGTCGTCGGCCGGCCCTTCCGGGACCTTGATGTGGGTGGCGTCGGCATGGGGGACGCGCAGATATTCGGCCTGCCCGCCGGGCACGCTGCCGTAGAGCTTCGAGTAGCCGAACAGTGCGGCGCCGGTGCCCTCCTCACGGACCTGCGTGGTCTCGCACTGCGAATGCAGGCCGTGGGAACACATGAAGCACTGGCCGCAACACACCTGGAAGGGGATCACCACCCGGTCGCCGGGCTTCAGCTTCGTGACGCCGGAGCCGACCTCCTCGACGATGCCCATCGGTTCGTGACCGAGAATGTCGCCGGGAGTCATGAAGGCTCCCAACACCTCGTACAGGTGCAGGTCGGAGCCGCAGATGTTGGTGGTGGTGACGCGGATGACGGCGTCACCGGCCTCCTGGATCGTCGGATCGGGCACCGTATCGACGCTCACGTTGCGGCGCCCTTGCCATGTCACTGCCTTCATGTCGCTCCTCGGTTCCTCGGGTGCAGGAATGTCGGGCCGTGCCCGGCACGTGTCCCTCGATGCCTACCCCCGCTCGGCGCGGGCAAACGCTGCCCGCGAGCGGGTCCCTGCCGCGCCGCACATGTTTGCGCGTGCCGGAGGAGAGGTATGTCGCCACAGAATCGAATCACCGCGACACATGTCTGTGGCCGCTCTTGCGGGAGCGCAGCCGCACAGAAGGAGGTCAGGTGACCACTTCGGACCCCGAACACCACGGAAGCCAGGATCCCGAACCTTCGCGCACCCCGGATCTCGAGGATTCCCCATCAGCGGGTGGCTCACGCTGCTCGCCGTCGCGGTGATCGTGATCATCTTCGTGGTCGCGATCTTCGGCATCCTGTCCTGACGGTTCGGCCCGAGCCGCCCCGCGGAGCTTCTCGTCAGCGTCCGCGACGCGGTAGCCGCACGACCTGCACGAAGAATTCGTCGATCTGCTTCACGGCACCGATGAACTGGTCGAGATCGACCGGCTTGGTGACGTACGCATTGGCGTGCAGCTTGTAGCTGCGGAGAATGTCCTCCTCGGCCGACGAGGTCGTGAGCACCACGATCGGGATGTCGGACAGTTCCGGATCGGACTTGATCTTCGTCAGCACCTGCCGGCCATCGTACTTCGGCAGGTTCAGGTCGAGCAGGATCAGATCCGGGCGCGGCGCACCCTCGTGGTCGCCCCGGCGGTACAGGAAGTCGAGTGCTTCCGCCCCGTCGCGGACGACGTGTAGGGCGTTGCCGATCTTGTTGTCCTCGAATGCTTCACGGGTCATCAGCTCGTCGCCGGGATCGTCCTCGACCAACAGGACGTCCACCGGTCGGGCAGCGGGATAGGTCACGATCGTGCTCCTCATGACGTTGTCCCCTGCTTCTGCTCGACGGGGCGTGATGCGGTTCCGAGGGTGAAGCAGATTCGAGTGCCCTCGGTATGAGTATCGCCGTACTCGGTGTCGATCCAGATTCTTCCCGCGTGATACTCGACGATTTTCTTGCTCAGCGCCAGTCCGATACCGGTGCCCTGGTAATCGTCGCGAGGATGCAGCCGCTGGAAGATGACGAACACCTTCTCGGCGTACTCGCTGTCGATCCCGATGCCGTTGTCGGTGACGCAGAAGTGCCACCGCGGACCGTCCGACTCGTCCTCGGCCTTTTCGCACTCGATCCTGATCACCGGGGTGCGATCGGGATGGCGGAACTTGATGGCGTTGCCGACCAGGTTCTGCCACAGCATCGTCAGCAGAGTGGGGTCGCCGGTGAGCTCGGGGAGGTCGTCGGGGCGTTCGATCTGCGCCTGTGACTCCTCGATGGAGGCGGAGAGGTTGAACAACGCCTTCTCGAGCGGTCGGCCGAGGTCGACCCGGACGTAGGCGTCGTGGACGCGTCCGACCCGGGAGAAGGCGAGCAGATCGCTGATCAGCACCTGCATCCGTTTCGCGCCGTCCACGGCGTATTCGACGTACTGTCGTCCACGATCGTCGAGGACGTCGCCGTACCGCTTCTCGAGCAGCTGGCAGAAGGACGCGACCTTCCGCAGCGGTTCCTGCAGGTCGTGCGATGCGACGTAGGCGAACTGCTCGAGTTCGGTGTTCGAGCGGCGGAGTTCCTCGGCCTGGGAATCGAGATCCTCGGTCTGTTTCGCGAGCAGGGTCTGCTGCTTCCGGGAGTCCGCCAACGCGTCCGCGATACGACCGCGCATCGTCTCGACGTCCAGGGCGAGTGCCCGGATGTCCTTCGGTCCCTGGGGGTATATGTGCTGGTAGAAGTTCTCCTCCAGCGCGACCCGGCGACTGGCGTTGCGGAGTTTGCTGAGCGGCACGGCGACGAGATTGTGGACGAGGGCCACCATCGCGAGGCCGGTGAGGATGAACGCGATCACCATGGCGATCAGGACCGAGTTGCGGATCGTCCGGGACTGCACGAGATCGTCGAGGTTCTCTTCGAGCACACGGGAGAGCGCGCTGTTCTCCTGGACGAACATCGACCGGATCTCACCGAAGGTCAGCCGGTCCTCCTCTGCCAGGTTCGCATCGACGGGGCGCGGCTGCCCGGGCACGACTGTGGCGATGATCGGCTCTGCATATTGCGTCTGCCACTGCCGGGCGGTGGCGTCGATGGAGTCGATGTCGGCGAGGAGCTCGGGATGGTCGGCGAGGAGTTCACGGAGGCGATCGAGGGCGACCTGCTGATCGGCTCGGCCGGCGCGATACGGCCCGAGGAAGATCGGGTCGGTTGTGAGCGCATACCCGCGGACCGCGGTCTGCTGATCGAGCAATGAGCTCTGCAGCCGGTAGGACTCCGTCATCGCGGGCTGGATCCGCCCGGTCACCTCGTCGGTGATCTGCACGGTGCGCTGGATGAAGATTCCGCCCACGATCGAGCCGAGGACGGCGAAGACCGCGAGGACCGCGAACGCGACCTGGAACCAGCTCTGCACGACCAGCCGCGACGAGAACCGCTCGATGCGCGGTTCGGGAACCGAAGGATCCCTCATCGCCGCACCGTCGCTCCGACCTCGGCGGAACGCACGATACCGATCACATCCACCCCAGCTTCCCGGCCCGTGCCCGATTCGCGCCTACGGGCGACGAATCCCGACGGCGGTGCGGTCCCGAACCTGTCGGTCTGCGAACACACGTATGGACGGGCTGTCTGTTGAACCCGAATGCGAACTGTAGCCGACCGGTGGAGCCGTTCCGATCCGGCCACGGGCCGAACCGGCTGCACCGAGTGCCGGAACGCGACTAGGGTCGGTCGCATGACACGACGAGTGAGTGTGTGGGGTGGCGCGTTCTGGCTCAGTCGGAAGGTTCGCGAGCAGGCGCTCGATGCAGCCCGCGAACTGGAGGAGCTCGGGTACTCCCGGTTGTGGACGTCCGGCGGATTCAAGGACGGCTTCCCCTCCGTCTACGGTGAACTGCTCGCGGCGACGACGACGCTCGAGCTGGCGAGCGGCATCATCAGCATCTGGCACGCCGACCCGGAGACCACGGCGGCTGCGGTCGCCGATCTGGAGTCGCGGTATCCCGGTCGTTTCCTGCTGGGCGTCGGAACGAGTCACGCTCCCGTCGTCGACGCGCGGGAGAACACCAGCTACACCAAGCCCTACAGCCGGATGGTCGAGTACCTCGACGGCCTCGATGTGGCGTCGACGCCGGTGCCCACCGATCGCAGGGTCCTCGCGGCGCTCGGCCCGCGCATGCTGAAGCTGTCCGCCGAGCGCGCGGCAGGAGCCCATCCGTACTTCGTTCCGCCCGCGCACACGGCGGTTGCGCGTGAGGCCCTCGGCTCGGAGCCGTTGCTCGCGCCCGAGGTGGCCGTCGTCCTCGAAACCGACGAGACCGTTGCGCGTTACATCGCCCGCGAGTACATGCGCGGTTATCTCGCGCTGCCGAACTACTCGAACAACCTGCGTCGTCTCGGGTATACCGACGAGGACCTCGCCGACGGTGGCAGCGACGGCCTGATGGACGTGCTCATCCCGTGGGGCGATCTCGACAGCGTCGTCGCCGGCATCGAGAAGCACTACGCCGCCGGTGCCGACGAGGTCGCCATCCAGGTGCTCACCGCGGATCCGTTCACCTTCCCGAGCGAGGGCTACCGGCAGCTCGCGTCCGCGCTGCTGAGCTGAGGCCACCGAACCCCGAGGTCACCGAACCCCGAGGTCACCGAACCCCGAGGTCACCGGATCGGTGTGGCCGCTCAGATCGGCCGCACCGTGAGGATCTGGGACATCGTGCCGATCGGTCCGGTCGCATCGTGCAGCACCGTGCTCGTCAGGCCGACGCCGTCGGCGCCGAACGAGACCGACGTATCGAAGCCGACCCATTCACCGCGGGGTTCGGCGAACAGGTGCGCGGTCAGGTCGACGTTGGGGAAGGCGATCGTTCTCGGATCGGCACGCACCGCCATGCCGTTGGCGATGTCGAACAGGCCGGCCGTGGCGGCGAGATCGCTGACCTTCTCGCCCTCCACGAGCGGGAGACCGGTGCGCACCCAGAACGAGGCCCGTCCGGGTGCGGTCGAGACGCGGCGCACCTCCACCGAGTCGATGAATCCTCCCGGCCACAGCGTCGTCGGGTCCCAGGGTTCGCAGTCCTCGGGCGTCGGAATCGGCTGCAGCGTGGTGCCGGCGATCTCCGCGGTGGGACGGGTCTGCATCAGCCACGCGCGCGCACGCACGATCGCGCGCCCGTCGTAGGCGAGGGTCGCTTCCACGAGTTCGATGGTGCGTCCGGGCCGCAGGACCTCGACCGTCGTGACGACGGGACCGACGGGCACGGTGCCGAGGATGTCGTACGACAGGCGTCCGATCGTGAGGTCGTCGTCGCGCCGCGCGTCGCGGTCGCATTCGACGACGTGGGCGATCAGCCCGAGAGCGGGAGCGATGTGCTGCTCCGCCTCGTTCCACGCCCCACCGACATGTTCGGTGGCGCGGAAGGAGGTCGGGCCGAGTCGTTCGAAGTAGCTCATGCGGTCTCCGTTCGTGACGGCTCTGCCGCGAGAGCCGAGGGGGTCGCGGCGAGAGCTGCCAGTGCCATGCGTCGCAGCACCGCGCGGGTGCCTTCGGGGGAACGCGGGTCGGCGCTGTGCGGTGTCGAGTTGATGAGTCCGAAGGTCGCGTGCGCCATCGTGCGCGCATCGGATTCGGGCAGTGCGGGGTCGATGCGGCGCAGGGCTTCGACCCAGATCTCGACGTAGCGACGCTGGGTCACCCTCACCTCCCGCTGCCCCTCGTCGGGGAGGGACGTGAACTCGCGGTCCTGCACGCGGATGAGATCGGGCTCGCCCAGCGCGAAGTCGAGATGGAAGTCGACCAGGCCCTCGAGGGCGTCGCGCGGGTCGGGCGTCGTCTCGGCGACCTGCGTGCCACCTGCGAGGAGGCGGCGGCTGATCTCGACGAGGATCTCGACGAGCAGGGCGTCCTTGTTGGGGAAGTGTCGGTACACAGCGGGACCGCTGATCCCCACGGCCGCACCGAGATCCTCGAGGCGGACCCCGGGGAATCCGCGTTCGGCGATCAGGTGCGCCGCGGCACGCAGGAGGTCCCGTCGGCGTTCCGCCTTGGCGAGGCTACGCCGCGTCGGGCGTCCCGATGCGGTCGAGACGTCGATCGCGGACTCGGTCATGAAAATCTCCGCTCGGTGTGGTCTGGACAACTCGGTTAATCATAACTAACCTAGATTTCAGTTAATGGCGATTAGTCGATCTACCGAGGATGGTGTCCGTGACAACCGCTGAGACGGCCTCGACAACCAGCCGCGACCAGCACGAACAGCTGGTCGGAGAGCTCCGAGACAAGCTCGCTGCCGCAGCCCTGGGTGGCAGCGAGAAAGCCCGGGAGCGGCATGTCGCCCGCGGCAAGCTGCTTCCCCGCGACCGCGTGGACGAACTGCTCGACACGGGCAGCCCGTTCCTCGAACTGTCGCCCCTCGCCGCCGACGGCATGTACGACGACGAGTGCCCCGGCGCCGGCATGATCGCCGGCATCGGCCGCGTCGCCGGCCGCGAGTGCGTGATCGTCGCGAACGACGCCACCGTCAAGGGGGGCACCTACTACCCGATCACGGTCAAGAAGCACCTGCGGGCGCAGGAAGTCGCGTTGCAGAACAACCTGCCGTGCCTGTACCTCGTCGACTCCGGTGGCGCCTTCCTGCCGCGGCAGGACGAGGTCTTCCCCGACCGCGAGCACTTCGGCCGCATCTTCTACAACCAGGCCACCATGAGCGCCAAGGGGATTCCGCAGATCGCCGCGGTCATGGGCTCGTGCACCGCCGGCGGCGCCTACGTCCCCGCCATGAGCGACGAGGCCGTCATCGTCCGCAACCAGGGCACCATCTTCCTCGGTGGCCCGCCGCTGGTGAAGGCCGCGACCGGCGAGGTCGTCACCGCCGAAGAGCTCGGCGGCGGCGACCTGCACTCGAAGGTCTCCGGCGTCACCGACCACCTGGCCGAGGACGACCGCGACGCGCTGCGCATCGTGCGAGACATCGTCTCCACCTTCGGTCCGCGCAACCCGCGTCCGTGGGACGTCGAACCCACCGTCGAACCCGAGGCCGACCCCACCGAGCTGTACGACGTGGTGCCCACCGACTCGCGCATCCCCTACGACGTGCACGAGGTCATCGACCGTGTGGTCGACGGCGCCGGCGGTGACGGCCATGGATCCAGCAGCTTCCACGAGTTCAAGGCCGAATACGGCAAGACTCTCGTCACCGGCTTCGCACGCATCCACGGCCACCCGGTCGGCATCATCGCGAACAACGGCGTTCTCTTCGGCGAATCCGCCGTCAAGGGAGCGCATTTCATCGAACTGTGCGACAAGCGCTCGATCCCGCTGGTGTTCCTGCAGAACATCTCCGGCTTCATGGTCGGCCGCGACTACGAGGCCGGCGGCATCGCCAAGCACGGCGCGAAGATGGTCACCGCGGTCGCGTGCGCGCGGGTGCCGAAGCTGACCGTCGTCATCGGCGGCTCGTACGGCGCCGGCAACTACTCGATGTGCGGTCGCGCGTATTCGCCTCGCTTCCTGTGGATGTGGCCCAACGCCCGCATCTCCGTCATGGGTGGCGAGCAGGCCGCCTCGGTGCTGGCCACGGTGCGCTCCGACCAGCTCGATGCCTCGGGCAAGCCCTGGACGGCCGAGCAGGAGGAGGAGTTCAAGGCTCCGATCCGCGCCCAGTACGAGGAACAGGGCAATCCCTACTACTCGACCGCGCGCCTGTGGGACGACGGCATCATCGATCCCGCAGACACCAGAAAAGTTCTCGGACTGGCACTGTCGGTGTGCGCCAACGCCCCGCTCGAGCCGGTCTCCTACGGCGTCTTCCGGATGTGAGTGCACCCATGACTGATACGACTCGGATCGACACGGTGTTGGTCGCCAACCGCGGTGAGATCGCGGTGCGCGTCATCCGCACCCTGAAGGCGATGGGCATCCGCTCGGTCGCCGTGTTCAGCGAGGCCGACCGCGACGCCCGGCACGTGCAGGAGGCCGACACCGCGGTGCTGCTCGGACCCGCCGCGGCGCGCGAGAGCTATCTGGTGATCGACAAGGTCATCGACGCGGCGCTCGCCACCGGTGCACAGGGCATCCATCCCGGCTACGGATTCCTTTCGGAGAATTCGGCTTTCGCCGCCGCGTGCGCCACTGCCGGTATCGCCTTCCTCGGCCCGTCCGCCCACGCCATCGAGACCATGGGCGACAAGATCACCGCCAAGGCCGCGGTGTCGGAGTTCGGCGTTCCCGTCGTGCCCGGCATCTCCCGGCCCGGACTGAGCGACGACGAACTGATCACGGGCGCCGAGGAAGTCGGCTATCCCGTGCTCGTCAAGCCGTCCGCCGGCGGTGGCGGCAAGGGCATGCGCCTCGTCGAGGACCCGAAGGATCTGCCCGCCGCGCTCGAATCCGCCCGCCGCGAAGCAGCGTCGGCGTTCGGTGACGACACCCTCTTCCTCGAACGGTTCGTCCAGCGCCCCCGGCACATCGAGGTCCAGGTCCTCGCCGACGCGCACGGCAACGTCGTCCACCTCGGCGAGCGCGAGTGCAGTCTCCAGCGGCGGCACCAGAAGGTCATCGAGGAAGCGCCCTCGCCGCTGCTCGACGAGGCCACCCGCGCCCGCATCGGTGAGGCCGCGTGCAACACCGCGCGCAGCGTCGACTACACCGGCGCCGGCACCGTCGAGTTCATCGTCTCCGCCGACAAGCCCGACGAGTTCTTCTTCATGGAGATGAACACCCGGCTGCAGGTCGAGCATCCGGTCACCGAGATGGTCACCGGCCTCGACCTCGTCGAGTGGCAGGTGCGCATCGCCGCGGGTGAGCCGCTCGGCTTCACCCAGGACGACATCACCCTCACCGGCCACGCGATCGAGGCCCGCGTCTACGCCGAGGATCCGGCCCGCGGCTTCCTCCCGACCGGCGGCGAGATCGCCGATGTCGTGGAACCTTCCGGCCCCGGCGTGCGCGTCGACTCCGGCATCCGCGCCGGCACCGTGGTCGGCAGCGACTACGACCCGATGCTCGCCAAGGTCATCGCCCACGCCGACGACCGCGCCGGAGCGCTGCGCCGCCTCGACCGGGCGCTCGCACAGACCGCCGTGCTCGGCGTCGTCACCAACGTCGACTTCGTGCGGTTCCTGCTCGCCGACGACGACGTCGTGGCCGGTGCGCTCGACACCGGACTCCTCGACCGCCGGGTCGGCGACTACACCGCCCCCACGACCGCCGATTCCACGCTCGTCGCCGCGGCCATCCTGCGGTGGCTCGACCGCTGGGCGGGCGACACCACCGATCCGTGGGCGGTGCCCGACGGATGGCGCGTCGGTGCCCACCGGCCCGTCACGTCGCGGCTCACCTCCGGCGACCGCACCGCACATGTGCGCCTGACCGGAACTCCGGCGGCCGGTGTCGCCGAGGTCGAGGACGGCGAGACCTACCGGTTCAGCGCCGTGCTGCACGGCTCCGCTCTGGCGGTCGTGCTCGACGGCCGGCGTCACAGCTACCGCGTCGGCGAATCCGACGGTGCGGTCTGGCTTTCCGACGGTCACGGCAGCGTCGCCGTCCGCGAGGTGCGCGAGGCGTCGGTGCGCGGCGACGACGCCCACGCCGGCGACGCCGACATCACGAGCCCGATGCCCGGCGCCGTCATCGCGGTGTCCGTCGCCCCCGGCGACACCGTCACGGCCGGGCAGACGCTCGTCGTCGTCGAGGCCATGAAGATGGAACATTCGCTCACCGCCCCCATCGACGGCACCGTCGAACTGTTCGCGGCAGCCGGTGAGCAGGTCAAGGTCGATCAACTTCTCGTGCGAATCACCCCGCACGCCGACACGGAAGAGACAAAGTGATGACGGAATACCTGGCCACGGGCCAACTTCCCGACGAGTACGAGCAGCTTCGCAAGACGGTCGCCGACTTCGCCCGCACGGTGGTCGCGCCGGTCGCCGCCAAGCACGACGCCGAGCACTCGTTCCCCTACGAGGTCGTGCAGGGCATGGCCGAGATGGGCCTGTTCGGCCTGCCGTTCCCCGAGGAGTACGGCGGCATGGGCGGCGACTACTTCGCGCTGTGCCTCGCGCTCGAGGAACTCGGCAAGGTCGACCAGTCCGTCGCCATCACCCTCGAGGCCGGTGTCTCGCTCGGCGCGATGCCGATCTACCGCTTCGGCAACGAGAAGCAGAAGCAGGAGTGGCTGCCGCAGCTCGCGAGCGGCCGCAACCTCGCGGCCTTCGGGCTCACCGAGCCGGGTGCGGGCAGCGACGCCGGAGGCACCAAGACCACCGCCAAGCTCGAGAACGGCGAGTGGATCATCAACGGCAACAAGCAGTTCATCACCAACTCCGGCACCGACATCACCTCGCTCGTGACCGTCACCGCCGTCACCGATGTGCGGGAGAACGGCAAGAAGGAGATCTCCACGATCCTCGTGCCGACCTCCACGCCGGGCTTCACCGCCGAACCCGCCTACAACAAGGTCGGCTGGAACGCCTCCGACACGCATCCGCTCACCTTCGCCGACGTGCGGGTGCCCGAGGAGAACCTCCTCGGCGAGCGGGGCCGCGGCTACGCCAACTTCCTGCGCATCCTCGACGAGGGCCGCATCGCCATCGCCGCGCTGTCGACCGGCGCCGCGCAGGGCTGCGTCGACGAATCGGTGAAGTACGCCAAGGAGCGCGAGGCGTTCGGCAGCCCGATCGGCAACAACCAGGCCATCGCCTTCAAGATCGCCCGCATGGAGGCACGTGCGCACGCCGCGCGCACCGCCTACTACGACGCCGCCGCCGCGATGCTCGCCGGCAAGCCGTTCAAGAAGCAGGCCGCCGTCGCCAAGCTCGTCGCGTCCGAGGCCGCGATGGACAACGCGCGCGACGCGACGCAGATCCACGGTGGCTACGGCTTCATGAACGAGTACGCCGTGGCGCGCCACTACCGCGACAGCAAGATCCTCGAGATCGGTGAGGGCACCACCGAGGTGCAGCTCATGCTCATCGGACGGGAGCTGGGACTGTGAGCGAGACCGACACCACCGTGGAGAAGCGGATCGTCCAGCGTGGCCTGTGGTTCGAGGAGTTCGAACTCGGCGCGATCTACGAGCACCGCCCCGGCCGGACGATCACCGAGGCCGACAACACGCTGTTCACGACGCAGACGATGAACACGCAGGCGCTACACCTCGACGCCGCATACGCTGCCGAGACGAGTTTCGGTGAGCGTCTGGTCAATTCGATGTTCACGCTCTCGACGCTCGTGGGACTGTCGGTCGCCCAGCTCACGCAGGGCACGATCGTCGCGAATCTCGGGTTCTCCGAGATCTCCTTCCCCAAGCCGTTGTTCCACGGCGACACGCTCTACGCCGAGACGAAGATCGTCGACAAGCGCGAGTCGAAGAGCCGGCCGGGGGAGGGCATCGTCACCCTCGAACACACCGGTCGCAACCAGCACGGCGATGTCGTCGCCGTCGCCGTGCGCAAGACCCTGGTCCAGAAGAGGCCCACGACATGACCTGGGAACTCCCCGGCCCCGCATGGCTTTTCTGTCCCGCCGATCGTCCGGAGCGCTACGCCAAGGCCGCCGAACGTTCCGACGTGGTGATCATCGACCTCGAGGATGCCGTCGCGCCGGCCGACAAGCCGGCGGCCCGTGAGGCGCTGATCGCCACTCCGCTCGACCCCGAACGCACCGTGGTGCGGGTCAACCCGGTGGGCACGGCCGACCACGAGGCCGATCTCGAGGCACTGCGCCGCACGTCGTACACGCGGGTCATGCTGCCCAAGTGCGAGAGCGGCGACGAGGTGCGCTCGCTCGCACCGCTCGAGGTGGTCGCGCTCATCGAGTCGCCCCTCGGGGTGCTCGCGGTGGAGGACATCGCCGTCGCCGAGAACACCCTCGGAATGATGTGGGGTGCCGAGGATCTCGTCGCCGGACTCGGTGGCAACGCGAGCCGTCACGCCGACGGGACGTACCGCGCGGTCGCGCAACACGCCCGGTCGGTGACCCTGCTCGCCGCGAAGGGTCACGCCCGCTGGGCGCTCGACTCGGTGTACCTGAACATCAAGGACACCGACGGCCTGTACGAGGAGGCGCTCGACGCCGTGGCGGTCGGATTCGACATCAAGGTGTCGATCCATCCCAGCCAGGTCGACGTCGTCCGCCGGGCATACGCGCCCACCCCCGAGGAGGAGGCGTGGGCGCGGCGCGTTCTCGAGGCCGCCGAATCGGAACGCGGCGTCTTCGATTTCGAAGGGAAGATGGTCGACGCCCCGGTGCTGCGTCACGCCGAGCGCGTGCTGCAGCGCGCGTCGGCCGCCGCCTCGGCATGACCGCGTGTCACCGGGGACGGTGACGCAACAACTGAGTGAGACGGTGGGCGCTGTCGAGCAGCGCCTCACCGAGTTCGGGCACACGATCGGGCCGGAACCGGCTCTCCACGCCGGTCAGACTCAACGCCCAGGTCGGGGCGCCGCGGTGATCGAACACCGCGGCGCCCATTCCCCAACTGCCCTCGACGATCAGTGCCGGATTGACGGCGTAGCCGGTCAGCCGTGTCGTCTCGATCCGTTTCTCCAGTGCGGGTCGCGCGTGGTCCGGTCCCCAATCCTGCGTGAGATCCACCCGCGACAGATGCGCCTCGATCTCCTGATCGGGCATGTGCGCGAGGATCGCCAGCCCCGCCGACGCCACCCCGAGCGGGAACCGGATCCCGATGTGGAGCACGTGCGAACGCAGCGGGAAGCTGCCCTCCTCCATCGCCAGACAGACCGTCTCGTCGCCCCGCCGCGCGGAGAGGAAGGCGCTCTCGCCGGTCGCGCGCGCCAGATCGCGCAGCACGTCGCCCGCGAGATCGGTGATGTCGTAGCGCACGGAGGCGAGCGATCCCAGCAGGTAGAGCTCGGGTCCGAGGGCCCAGCGTCCCGACGCCGGATCCCGGTCGACGAGCCCCTCGTCGGCGAGCGAGCTGAGCAGCCGGTGCACCGTGGGCCGGGCGAGATCGGTGGTGCGGGCGACCTCCGAGGTCGTCACCCCTTCCGGTTCGTGCGACGAGACGGTGCGCAGCAGGGCGGCGATCCGCGCGACCAGTTGACCCCGTGCATCGGACGACATGCCTCGATTATACGTCCACTCAGTGAACGCATATAGCGTCTCTGTTCGATGAACGATCAATTTCAGAGATATTCCGGCAGGTACTTGTGTTCTCTACCTGCAGACTCTTTAGTAGAAACCAAGCATGCGACTGCGTTCATCCAGTGGACGTGATTCGTCCAGCGGAGCCCGGCGGCTCCCCCGGAAACCCGAGAGGTGAGAGTTGGCAACGAAAGTGTTCGAGACGGCGGCGGAGGCCGTCGCCGACATCCGTGACGGTGCGACGCTCGCGGTGGGCGGATTCGGACTGTGCGGTATCCCCGACATCCTGATCCGGGCCATCGCCGACGCCGGGGCCACCGACCTCGAGGTGTTCTCCAACAACTGCGGTGTCGACGGCCACGGTCTCGGAATCCTGCTGGGCAGCAAGCGCATCCGCCGGGTCACCGCGTCGTATGTCGGGGAGAACAAGGAATTCGCCCGGCAGTACCTCTCGGGTGAGCTCGAGGTCGAGCTGACCCCGCAGGGCACCCTCGCCGAGAAGCTCCGCGCCGGTGGCGCAGGCATCCCCGCCTTCTTCACCCCCGCCGGCGTCGGCACGCCCATCTCGCAGGGCGGACTGCCGTGGAAGTACCACGCCGACGGTTCGGTCGCCGTGGCGTCGCCGGCGAAGGAGATCCGCGAGTTCCGCGGCAAGCGGTACGTGCTCGAGGAGTCCATCACCGCCGACTTCTCGCTCGTGCACGCCCTCAAGGGCGACACCGAGGGCAACCTGGTGTTCAACAAGGCCGCGATGAACTTCAACCCGCTCGCCGCGATGGCCGGCCGCGTGTGCATCGCCCAGGTCGAGGAACTCGTCGAGCCGGGCGAGATCGATCCGGGCGAGGTGCACCTGCCGGGAATCTTCGTGAACCGGGTCGTGCACACCGGTGTCCAGGACAAGCAGATCGAAAAGCGCACCGTCAGCGCCGCGAAGGGAGCGTAGAACATGACCACAGTTGTCGAGACACTCGGTTGGACGCGCACACAGATGGCCGCGCGCGCCGCGCAGGAACTCGCGCCGGGGGAGTACGTCAACCTCGGTATCGGCCTGCCGACCCTGATCCCCAACTACCTGCCCGAGGGTGTGCACGTCACCTTGCACAGTGAGAACGGCATCCTCGGCACCGGGCCGTACCCCACCGAGGACTCGGTCGATCCCGACCTGATCAACGCCGGCAAGGAGACCGTGACGGTCAACCCCGGCGCTGCCTTCTTCGACTCGGCGCTGAGCTTCGGCATGATCCGCGGCGGCCACATCGACACCGCCGTGCTCGGCGGCATGGAGGTCTCGGCCACCGGCGATCTGGCCAACTGGATGGTGCCCGGAAAGATGGTCAAGGGCATGGGCGGGGCGATGGACCTCGTCCACGGCGCCCGCACGGTCATCGTGCTCATGGAGCACACGGACAAGCAGGGCAACCCGAAGATCGTCTCGGAGTGCTCGCTGCCGCTCACCGGTGAGGGCGTGGTCCAGCGCATCATCACCAACCTCGCGGTGATCGACGTGACCGCCGACGGCCTCGTCCTGACCGAGTGTGCCCCCGGCGTCACCGAGGATCAGGTGCGCGCCGCGACCGGAGCACCGCTCACCCTTCCCTGACGACCGGCCGGTTCCGCCTGCGGAACCACCGGAAGATCCACCCCCTGCGCACGGCCCCGGCCTCGGACTCCGTTTCGAGCCGGGGTCGCGTCGAGTTCAGAGCCGTGCGGGCCTCCTCACGACGACGCGCCCGCTCGACGGTCCACACCTCCACCATCTCCTCGGCGTCGACCTTGTGGATCGGCACGGGCAGTCCGCTCGGGAACCGCAGGCAGTCGGCGATCCGCCGGTTGAGATCGGAGACGATCTCGCGCACCACCTTCTCGCTGGGAGCCGACCCGACCGTGCCGGGCAGCCGCTCGATCTCGCGCCGCAACTGCAATTCGGGCGGCAGCAGAGCCTCCGTTGAAAGACCTTCGCGCGCCAGATAACTCTTCACCCACCACAGCTCGTCGTCGCCGTGGTCGGGGATGGGTTTGCCGTAACCGGGCAGATCGTCGAAATCGCCCCGGTCCTGCGCCACGCGGATCTGCCGTTCGATCCACGTCTCGAACGTCAGATCCCACCGCTTGCGCTCGGTCACACATCCAGGATGCCAGGGGCGGGCACCGGGTCCGGGCGGCTGTGGGTCCCGACCGCCACACGGTGCTGGTGTCCTAACCTGAGCCACGTGGAAGGACAGCGCGAGTCGCCGGTGCATGCCCGCCCGCCGGGCGACGGGGTGGACACCAACACGGTGCTCGGCAAGGTCGTCACCGTGCTGTGGGCGTTCACCGCCGACGACCACGTCCTCACCCTCGCCGAACTGGGTCGACGCACCGGTCTGCCGAAGGGGACGCTGCACCGCGTCGTCGGCGACCTCGTCGCCGTCCGGTTGCTCGACAAGGACCCGGCCGGTTACCGCCTGAGCGGGCAGCTCTTCGAACTGGGCCTGCGCGCCTCCCTCGAGCGGGGCCTGGTCGAGGTCGCCATCCCGTTCATGGAGGACCTCTACGAGCGCACCCACGAGACCGTGCACCTCGGCGTCCCCGAAGGTGTCGAGGTCGTCTATGTCTCGAAGATCGGCGGACATCGCCCCGCGTCCACGCCGTCCCGGATCGGTGGGCGAATGCCCATGTACTGCACCGGGATCGGCAAGGCTCTTCTCGCGTTCTCCCCACCGGAGCTGCTGGCCGAGGTGGTCGAGGCCGGATTGGCGCGCAAGACTCCCCGCACCATCACGACCCCCGGGCGGCTCGGGGCGAATCTCGCGACCGTGCTCGAGCGCGGGGTGGCCTTCGAGTTCGAGGAGTCCGCGGTCGGCCTGGCCTGTGTCGCCGCCCCGATCCTCGACGCGGACGAGCGTCCCATCGCGGCGGTGAGCGTCACCGGTCCCGTCACCCGGTTCCGTCCGGAGAAGCACGAGGGAGCGGTGAAGGCCGCCGCCGCGGGTATCGCCGCCACCCACGCCCGCCGCGAGGCCATTCGCAACCTCTGAGCGCGCACGTTCCACTCACCGGAACGACCCCCTGTACGGGGGCGGACCTCGCCGCCACGATGGTCGTAATCCATCGAACGACGAGGACGTGATGACTACCAGCTCCAACACCGCATCAGCGGCGGATCGCACCCGCATCGCCGGTGCGGCGGCCGACCGTCTCATCGAGGCCACACGCAGCTCCACACCGTGCGGTCCGGTCCGCGACCTGCTCGGGGAGACCGACATCGACCTGGCGTACGCGGTGCAGCAGCAGCTCACCGACCGCCGGCTCGCCGAAGGTGCCCGCATCGTCGGACGCAAGATCGGCCTGACCTCGCCGGCGGTGCAGCAGCAGCTCGGTGTCGACCGCCCCGACTTCGGTGTCCTCTTCGAGGACATGGACGTCACCGCTCTCGACGAGGTGCCCAGTGAGCGCCTGCTGCAGCCGAAGGCCGAGGCCGAGATCGCCTTCGTCCTCTCCGCCGACCTCGACTCGGACGATCTCGATCTCGCGACCGTCCGCGCCGCCGTCGGCCACGCGGTTGCCGCTCTCGAGATCGTCGACAGCCGCGTCGCCGGCTGGGACATCAAGATCACGGATACGGTCGCGGACAACGCATCCAGCGGCCTGTACGTGCTCGGTTCGCAGACGCTCACCCTCGACGAGTTCGAGCCGATCGACGCCACCATGCGGATGTACGTCGACGACGAGCTCGTCTCCGAGGGCAACGGCGCAGCCTGCCTCGGCGATCCGCTGAACGCCCTGCTGTGGCTCGCGCGCACGGCACGCGAGTTCGGGCAGCCCCTGCGCGCAGGGCAGGTCGTGCTGTCGGGGGCACTCGGCCCGATGGTTCCGGCGCCGCCCGGCGTCGCGGTCCGCGCCGAGATCTCCTCGCTCGGCACCGTCACCGCGCGTTTCTCTTCCGAAAGCTCCACCGCACAGGAGAACTCATGACCACCAAGGTTGCCGTCATCGGGTCGGGCAACATCGGCACCGACCTGCTCATCAAGATCAAGCGACTGGCCGACGCCGAACTCGAGACCGTCGCCCTCGTCGGCATCGATCCCGAATCCGACGGCCTCGCACGGGCGAAGCGCCTCGGCATCGACGCCATCTCGACCGGTGTCGAAGGACTCGTCGAGCACCCGCGCTTCGACGAGATCGAGATCGTCTTCGACGCAACCTCGGCGAAGGCCCACGAGTACAACGAGAAGGTCCTGCGCCCCCACGGGAAGATGCTCATCGACCTGACGCCGGCCGCGATCGGCCCGTACACGGTGCCGCCGGTGAACCTCACCGAGCACCTCGACGCCCCGAACGTCAACATGGTCACCTGCGGTGGCCAGGCCACCATCCCGATCGTCGCGGCCATCTCGCAGGTCACCAAGGTGCACTGGGCCGAGATCGTCGCCTCGATCTCCTCGAAGTCGGCCGGCCCCGGCACCCGCGCCAACATCGACGAGTTCACCGAGACCACCTCGCAGGCCATCGAGAAGATCGGTGGCGCCACGCGCGGCAAGGCGATCATCATCCTCAACCCGGCCGAGCCGCCGATGATCATGCGCGACACCGTGCTCGCTCTCGTCGGTGAGGACCGCAAGGACGAGATCGTCGCGTCCGTCGAGGCGATGGTCGCGAAGGTCCAGGAATACGTGCCCGGCTACACCCTCAAGCAGGAGGTGCAGTTCACCGAGGTCACCGAGCCCATGGAGACGCTCACCGACCACACCGGCCCTCTGTGGAAGGTCGCGGTGTTCCTCGAGGTCAAGGGCGCAGCGCACTACCTGCCCGAGTACGCGGGCAATCTCGACATCATGACCTCCGCGGCGCTGCAGGTCGCACGCGCCGTGGCGGCACGCACGAAGGATCAGGTGACGGCATGACCGCGGCAACGACGACGACTCGCGAATTCGCAAGCGACGGAACGGCTCTGTACATCCAGGACGTGACCCTGCGCGACGGCATGCACGCCATCCGTCACCGCATCACGCCACAGGACGTCGCGAAGATCGCCGGTGCGCTCGACCGTGCTGGTGTGGATGCCATCGAGGTCTCCCACGGCGACGGTCTCGCCGGTCACTCGCTGACCTACGGTCCCGGCAGCAACACCGACTGGGAGTGGCTCGAAGCCGCTGCCGGAGTGATCAATTCGGCCACGCTCACCACGCTGCTCCTGCCCGGTATCGGAACCGTCCACGAGCTGAAGCGTGCCTACGAGATCGGCGTGCGGTCGGTGCGCATCGCGACGCACTGCACCGAGGCCGACGTCTCCGCGCAGCACATCGCCGCGGCGAAGGAACTGGGCATGGACGTGTCCGGCTTCCTGATGATGTCGCACATGGCCCCGTCCGAGGAGCTCGCCCGCCAGGCGAAGCTCATGGAGTCCTACGGCGCCGACTGTGTCTACGTCACCGACTCCGGCGGACGCCTCACCATGGACGGTGTTCGCGAGCGTGTGCGTGCCTACCGTGAGGTCCTGAACGAGACCACGCAGATCGGCATCCACGCGCACCAGAACCTGTCGCTGTCGGTCGCCAACTCCGTGTGTGCCGTCGAGGAAGGCGTCATCCGCGTCGACGCGTCGCTGGCCGGACACGGTGCCGGTGCCGGCAACTGCCCGATCGAGCCCTTCGTCGCCGTCGCCGACCTGCTCGGCTGGAAGCACTCGTGCGATCTGTTCGGGCTGCAGGACGCCGCCGACGATCTCGTGCGCCCGCTGCAGGACCGTCCGGTGCAGGTCGACCGCGAGACCCTCACCCTCGGCTACGCCGGCGTGTACTCGAGCTTCCTGCGTCACGCCGAGACCGCCGCGAGCATCTACGGTCTCGACACCCGCGACATCCTCGTCGAGATCGGCCGTCGCGGCCTCGTCGGTGGGCAGGAGGACATGATCACCGACGTCGCACTCGACCTGCGCAACCGCGCGGGGAACTGACCAGCGCCCGCGTGCATGTCTAGTCGGTCAGATCCCGGTAGTCCGGGTGCTTCTCGATGAACTTGTCGACGTACGAGCAGATCGCGACGATGCGCTTGCCGCGTTCGCGGACGTCGTCGAGGGCGAAACCGACGAGCTTGCCTCCGAGTCCCTGACCGGAGTAACCCTTGTCGATCTCGGTGTGGTCGAAGACGAGGCGGCCGTCGTCGTCGGGGTGGTACTGGGTGTATCCGACGACGGCGTCGTCGTCCCGGACTTCGTACCTCTGTTTCTCGGCGTTGTGCACCACGGTCACGGACGAATCGCTCATGGTCTTCCTCTCACCGTCGACAAGCTGGTGTGTCCCACAGCCAAGCTGGTGTGTCCACAGCATAGAGAACGGGCCGCGGCGCAATGCCGCGGCCCGTTCTGCTGTGCCGGGTTATTCCGGCGGAGAGATGTGCTGGGCGAGGTACAGCGGTTCGCCGAGCTGCTCGATCAGATCGAGCTGGGTTTCGAGATAGTCGATGTGTTCTTCCTCGTCGGCGAGGATCTCCTCGAAGATGTTGGCCGAGGTGATGTCGCTGACCGAGCGCATGTACTCGGCTCCCTTCCGGAGCCGGTCGCGCGCCTCGATCTCCACCTGCAGGTCGGCCTCGAGCATCTCCTTGACGGTCTGACCCAGACGCAACGCCCCGAGGCGCTGGTAGTTGGGGAGTCCGTCGAGATAGAGGATCCGATCGGTGAGTCTCTCGGCGTGACGCATCTCGTCGAACGACTCGTCGCGAGTGTGCTTCGCGAGTTTCGCCCATCCGCGGTTGTCCTGCATCTTCGAATGCAGGAAGTACTGATTGATCGCGGTGAGCTCGGCGGTGAGTTGTTCGTTGAGCAACTCGATGACCTTCTTGTCGCCCTTCATGGCACCTCCCGGGGTGAACCATCAGGTTTACCGCCGGGTAGGGGCTGGCTACACGGCGGTCTCGAGTTCGATGGTCTCATTCCGCCGGCGGGCCTGCCGGATGATCGCGGAGATGTTCCGGACGCAGCTGCCACAATCGGTGCCGGCGCGGCACTTGGCGCTCACCTCGCGGGTACAGCGTGCTCCCGCAGCCACCTCTGCCTCGATGTGGTGGTGGGTAAGAGCGTGGCAACTGCAGACGATCATCAGAGCCACCTTTCTGCGACTGAGGAAACACTCACTTAGGTTGTCCAAACCTTACATCGGCTTAGGCTAGCCTAGCTTGTGATCGTAGTCACAAGAAGAGGGGGGCGGATCCGTGTTATGCCCAGGTCCGTCCCAGGGTGTGATACTGCAGCTACTGCTGTTGCAGGTGTTGCGAGACCACCTGGTTGATCCGGTGCAGACCGGGCGAGGTGAGGCCTGGGATCTGGTTCTCGATCGTGCGCACCAGCGACGAATCGTCGAGGACCTTCTCGCTCGACTGGATCAGGACGGTTCCGGCACCGGTGAAATCGAACTGCCGTTCCTCACCGGACTGCACACCGAAACGCCGCGCCCCGGCCGAGACGAATCCGGTGATCCACGATTCGTCGTAGTGATGGCTGGGGGACGGACAGTCGGCCCACCCGACGAGCGCCTCCGGGTCGACCCGCAGCGGCGGCTCGGCGAACATCACCGGCCCGTTCGACGACGCGAGGAAACGGCCCGTACCGATGAGGGTGAGGAAACCCGGGACGATCGACTGGTTGAGCGACAGGCCCGGTTCGAAGGCCAGCAGATTGGCCTGCCGGATCGTGAGGTTGCCGTCGTCGAGGTCGTACGAGTTGATGTCGTATCCGCGGTCGCCGATGATCAGCTTCCCGAAGCCTTCGGCCACGACGTAGTCGCCGAGATAGAGCGGAGCGGAGAATTGCTGGGCCACCATGTGCAGCAGGTGTCCTTGCAGCCCGTGGGTGAGTGCCGAGAACTGCACCTGACCGTAGTACGCGATCATCGCGCCCTTCGACAGGAACCAGGGCGTCTGCAGGTCGATGCAGTAGGCGTAGGGGTTGCCCGGCACGTTGTCGCTGCCGCCGAAGCTCGACGGGTTCAGAACGGTACTCACAGCTTCTCCTCCGATGCCTGCACGTAGACGATGCCCTGTCCGCTGCATTCGAGTTGCATGGCCTCCCCACCGGTGCGACCGACGTTCCGCCAGCTCATCGACGACTTCAGTTCGGTGCGGACCGGGCCGTAGGACGCCACGAACGCCTGCGGGTCGACGACCACGGGCGTCGGACCACCCACCTGAAGCTCGAACACGCCGCCGTGGGCGAGCAGCACCGCCGCGCCCTGGCCGATCAGCTGGGTGGTGAACATGCCGGTGCCGGTCATCGCTCCGGTGGCGGCGCCGCGCAGCGCCCCGAGCAGACCCCCGCCGCCACCGCCCCCACCGGAGGCGGCGGCCACCGAGACGACCGTGGACTGCAGACCGGTGGTGTGGGCGAGCAGGCGCGACGCTTCCGCCCGCAGCTCACCGCCCGCGGACATGTCGACGATGTGCGTCTCGAGACCGCGGAAGCCGTAGTGCACGACACCGTCGCCCTGCGCGAGCATCGTGGCCTCGTGCTCACCCTGCAGCATGCGTCCCGCCATACCGGCGAGACCACCAAGACCCGGAGCGCCCCCGACGCCACCGGGAACACCGTGGGGGGAGAACCGGACGTTGCCGGTGTAGAACAGCATCGCGCCGCGGCGGGCCACGACGGGACCGGACTGCCGCAGGTCGACGCGCACGACCTTGCCGTTGATCTTCGTGAAGCTCATCTGTTCCTACCGTTCCGCCGGCTGGATGGAGACCACGCCCACGCCGACCCACTCGAGGGAGAACGCCTCGCCGCTGCCCTGACCGATGGCCGAGCGCCACGACACGTCGGTGACGAACGACTGCGTGAGCTGCCCCTTCGCGCACACGAAGGCGTCGGGATCGACGACGAGGGGATGCTGCGGCGACACCTCGAGATGGATGAGGGGGCCCCCGGCGGAGAGCAGCGCGACCTGCCCGGTCCCCGTCACCGTCGTGGTGAACAGACCCTGGCCGCTCATGCCGCCGCGCAGACCCGCGAACGTCACGTTCGTGTTCAGATTCCCGCTCAGCGCCAGCAACTGCTCGGACTCGACCTGCAGCGTCTCGTTGTTCAGCTCCAGCACCGTGACGTCCTGCGCCTGGTGCGCGAAGTAGACGATGCCCGTGCCGCTGCACTCCATGAGCGAGAGCCCCTCACCCGTCGCGCGCTGCCGCAGCCCGGAGAGAACACCCTCGCCACCACCGAAACCGGCGGACTTGAAACCGACCTGGCCCTCGTACGCCACCATCGACCCCGACAGGGCTCGGACGGACGAATTGTTCAGGTGGGCTTCGATCACCCTCTTGGTCTTCACGACTAGCCGCATGGCGGGAAACGATAGTCGGAAACGACTTCGGTGGAGTGAACCCCCGGTAGCGGGGCCCACTCCACCGAAGAACTACAGAAGACCTACAGTCCCAGATCCTTGGCGATGATCGTCTTCATGACCTCGTTGGTGCCGCCGTAGATGCGGGTCACGCGGGTGTCGGCGTAGAGGCGGGCGATGGGGTACTCGGTGATGTAGCCGTAGCCGCCGTGCAGCTGCAGGCACTTGTCGATGATGCGGCCGGCGGCCTCCGTCGCGAACAGCTTCGCGCGGGCGGCGTCGGGCACCGTCAGTTCGTCGCGGTCGTTGAGCTCGATCGCGTTGTCGACCATGATCTGCATGGCCTGCAGTTCGGTCGAGCACTCGGCGAGCACGAACTTGGTGTTCTGGAAGGACGCGACCGGCTTGCCGAAGACCTTGCGGTCCTTGGTGTATGCGATGGCGTGCTGGATCGCCGCGGCCGCGGTGGCGGCAGCACCGAACGCGATGGTGAGACGCTCCTGCGCGAGGTTCTGCGTCAGGTACGAGAACGCCTCGCCCTCCTTGCCGAGCAGATCGGCGACCGGCACCTTCACGTCGTCGAACGACAGCTCGGCGGTGTCCGAGGTCTTGAGACCGATCTTGTGGAGCTTGCGTCCGACCGCGAAGCCCTCACTCTTGGTGTCCACCACCAGGATCGACAGGCCACCGCGACGGTCCTCGGGGTTGTACGGCGAGGTGCGGCCCACGACGAGAATGCGGTCGGCGAGAGCACCGCCGGTGATGAACGTCTTCGCGCCGTTGAGGACGTAGTGGCTGCCGTCCTCCGAGAGCTTCGCGGTGGTCGCGATGTTGGCGAGGTCGGAACCGGTGCCCGGCTCGGTCATCGCGATGGCGAACATCAGCTCACCCGAGGCGAACCCGGGGAGCCAGCGCTGCTTCTGCTCCTCGGTGGCGTTCTGCATGATGTACGGCAGGATCAGGTTCGAGTGCACCGACGACGAACCGAACGACACACCGGCCGCCGACGCCTCCTCGGCGAGGATCACGTTGAACTTCAGCGACGCCTCGCCGCCTCCGCCGTACTCCTCGGGAACCTGGATGCCGAGGAGCCCGAGTTCGCCCATGCGGCTGTAGAACTCGCGCGGAGGATGGCCGGTCTCTTCCCACTCGGGGTAGACGGGCACGACCTCCTTCGCGATGAAGTCGCGGACGGTCTGCCGGAACGCCTCGTGATCCTCGTTGTACAGCGTGCGCTTCACGCGTTGTCCTTCCAGGGATGGATGTGATTGTGGGGGAGCACCTTACAGCGCGTAGCTGCGCAGCACACCCTTGCTGATGATCGTCTTCTGGATCTCACTGGTGCCCTCGCCGATGAGCAGGAAGGGAGCCTCGCGCATGAGGCGCTCGATCTCGTACTCCTTCGAGTAGCCGTAGCCGCCGTGGATGCGAAAGCCGGCCTGGGTGACCTCGGAGCAGTATTCGCTGGTGAGGTACTTGGCCATGCCGGCGGCGACGTCGTTGCGCTCACCCGAGTCCTTCAGACGCGCGGCGTTGACCATCATCAGGTGGGCGGCCTCGACCTTGGTGGCCATCTCCGCGAGGGAGAACGAGATCGCCTGGTGCTGGGCGATGGGCTTGCCGAAGGTGGTGCGCTGCTGGGCGTAGCGGGCGGCGAGCTCGAAGGCGCGGATCGCGACACCGCACGCGCGGGCCGAGACGTTGACACGGCCGACCTCGACACCGTCCATCATCTGGAAGAAGCCCTTGCCGGGCTCCCCACCGAGGATCGAATCGGCCGAGGCCTTGTAGTTGTCGAAGACGAGCTCGGTGGTGTCGATGCCCTTGTACCCCATCTTGTCGATCTTGCCGGGGATGGTGAGGCCCGGGACGACCTCACCGAAGCCGGCAGGCTTCTCGACCAGGAAGGTGGTCAGGTTCTTGTGGGGTTTGTCGGAGCCTTCCTCGGTCTTGACCAGCGCGGCGACGAGAGTGGAGCTACCACCGTTGGTCAGCCACATCTTCTGGCCGTTGATGACGTAGTTGCCGTCGGCGTCGCGCTTGGCCTTGGTGCGGATGGCGGCGACGTCGGAGCCGAGTTCGGGCTCGGACATCGAGAACGCGCCGCGGACCTCACCGGTGGCCATGCGGGGCAGGTAGTACTGCTTCTGCTCTTCGGTGCCGTGCTGGCGGATCATGTACGCGACGATGAAGTGCGTGTTGATGACGCCGGAGACGCTCATCCAGCCGCGGGCGAGTTCCTCGACGCACAGCGCGTAGGTCAGCAGCGACTCGCCGAGCCCGCCGTACTCCTCGGGGATCATCAGCCCGAACAGGCCCATCTCGCGCATCTGGTCGACGATGGCCTGCGGGTAGGTGTCCGAGTGCTCGAGTTCCTGAGCGTTCGGGATGATCTCGCGATCGACGAAGGCGCGGACCGTGTCGAGGATCTCGGACTGGAATTCCGTCAGACCGAGGGTCTGGGCGAGGCGGGTCATGCGTGCTCTTTCTGGGAGATGCGGATGGTGCCGGATGCTGCGAGGGCGTCGATCTCGTCGTCGGTCAGCCCGAGATGTTCGGTGAGCACCTCGGCGGTGTCGTCGCCGTTGGCCGGCGCGGGGCGGACCTCGGGATACCGGCCGTCGAAGGACATCGGGGTGCTCGGGGCGTGGTAGCTGCCGATGCGCGGCTGGTCGAGCTTGTGGAACATCGGGTTGTCGGTCACGCGCGGGTCGGCGGCGAGTTCGGCGAACGTGCGGTAGCGCTCGTGCAGGACCGAGGTGCCGCCCAGCGCCGTCTCGACCTCGTCGGCGGTGTGGCGCGAGAACCAGGCGCCGAACAGGCTGTTGAGCACGTGGCGGTGCTCGAACCGGGTGCCCTCGTCGCGGAAGTCGACGCCCAGGGCGGATTCGAGTGCGGCCACGGCCTCGGCGGTGCCGGTGAGCTCGGTGAGATCGCGGAAGTGGCGCGGCGTGAGCGCGACGAGCATGAAGCGTGCGCCGTCGCTGGTGGCGAAGTCGGCGCCGTAGGTGCCGTAGACGGAGTTGCCGACCTTCTCCCGGACGGGGCGGCCGAGCTGGGCCTCGGCGATGTAGCCGAGATTGCCGACGGTCGCGAACGCGACGTCCTCGAGCGGGAGAACGACTCTCGTTCCGGCGCCGGTGATCTCGCGACGGTAGACGGCCGAGGCAACCGACAGGGCCGCGTACAGGCCGCACGAGACGTCCCAGGCGGGCAGCACGTGGTTGACCGGAGTCGAGACGTTCTCGGCACCGGTGACCTGCGGGAAACCGGCGGCGGCGTTGACGGTGTAGTCGACGGCGCCGGTGCCGTCGGCGCGACCGAGGACCTGCACGTGGATCAGGTCGGGGCGGATCGCGGCGAGTTCGTCGTAGTCGAGCCACGAGCGACCGGCGGCGTTGGTGACCAGCACGCCGGCATCGATGATCAGGTCGCGGATCAGGTTCTGTGCCTCCGGGCTACGGAAATCCGCTGCGAGCGATCGCTTGCCCTTGTTCAGGCCGGCCCAGTAGATCGACTCGTTGCCGTCGGTGACCGGCCAGCGGCGGTAGTCGGCAGCGCCGCCGATCGGGTCGACCCGGATCACGTCGGCGCCGAGCGCGGCCAGGGTCATGCCGCACAGGGGTGCGGCCACGAAGCTGGACACCTCGACCACGCGCACTCCCGCGAGGGGTGCAGTGGACGAGGGCAGTTCGTCGGTGGAAGCGGTGGAGTTCATGCTGGGCTCGCTCGTCCTCGTCGCAGATTGTTTCGGGCACAGTCAGCATGCCCAGGTTTTGCCGCCCGGAACAGCACCGATCGGCTATCGCTCGGTTAGCGCAGACCAATACTCGATGCGGCCTGAATCCGCCGTGTGATGAGTCATAGGTTTCAGTGATCGATTCGTTCGCCTCCCGCTCTTTGCTTCAGGTGACATGGCTCACGTTCAATGCATGCAGACGCCAGGCGTGACGTTCTTCCGACAGCGACATACCGATCGTTCGTAAGTCGGCCATCCCGCTCGAGTTCTGAAGGGACTCCCAGTGACCACAGGCGAAATCGTGCACGACAAGTCGGCAGCCGCCGGCGGGCCCGGTCGGCCGACGACCGGCTCGACACCTCTCGTGACCCCCGGCCGCGCGTGGAGCATGACCGGCCTGGTCATCTTCCTCTACGTCGTCAACTACGCCGACAAGGCCGTCCTCGGCATCATCGCCCAGCCTCTGGCGCGTGAGCTCGGCATGAGCTCCTCCCAGATCGGCCTGGTCGGGTCGCTGTTCTTCGTCACATTCACCGTCGGCGGTTTCTTCGCCGGGCCGTTGAACAAGTACATGACCCTCCGCTGGGCCCTGCTGGCCCTCGGCCTGACCTGGTCGCTCGTCATGCTGCCGCTGGTCGTCAGTGCGAGTTTCGCGATGCTGGTCGTCACCCGCATGCTGCTCGGTCTCGCCGAAGGACCGAGCTCGGCGCTCATGCACACCGCCGCGTACTCGTGGCACCCGCCGGCCAAGCGTGGCCTGCCCGGCGCCTTCCTGGCCGGTTCCGCCTCGGTCGCCAAGATCGCCCTCGCTCCCGTCCTGACCTTCATCACCGTCGAATGGGGATGGCGTGCCGCGCTGATCTCGCTGTCGATCCTCGGTGCGATCTGGATGGGCTGCTGGCTCCTCGGCTGGAAGGAAGGCCCCTACACGACCCGGGCCGTCAAGGGCGCCGAGACCGCCGCTTCCCCCGCGCAGACCGAACCGTCCGTGCCGTGGCGCAAGATCTTCCTCACTCGCACCTTCATCAGCTGCGCGATCCTGATCATGGTCGTCTACGCGCTCACCACCGTCGTCCTGACCTGGCTGCCGTCCTACTTCGAGGTCGGTCTCGGCTACAGCGCTCTGCAGGCCGGCTCGATGTTCGCCCTGCCGTCCATCATCGGTCTGTTCCTCATGATCAGCTCGGGCACGGTCACCGACCGCCTCAGCGCCAAGGGTTACCGCTCGCGGGTCGTCCGCATCATCGTGCCCGCCGTCGGTGTGCTCATCTGCGGTGCCATCCTGGTCTTCCTCCCGTCCATCGGTACGCCGGCTCTGGCCGTCGCGGTCGTCTCCATCGGCTACGGCTTCGGCGCCATCGCGTTCCCGCTGATCAACGCCGCGATCTCCGAGTTGTGCCCGCCGCAGCAGACCGCCGGCACGATGGGTGTCTTCCTCGCGCTGATGGCGGTCGGCGGTCTCGTTGCCCCCTACGGCACGGGTGTCCTCGTCGACAACGCCGCCACCGCGGCGGAGGGCTATGCAACGGCCTTCCAGGTCATCGGTGCACTCGGTGCGCTCGCCGCGATCCTGGTGCTCTTCCTGGCCGACCCGGAGCGCGACCGCAAGATCATCCGGGCAGCCGCCTGACCTGTTCGGCATAGCTTCCGCCTAACGGAAGCTTCCGCCGAAAGACTTACCCCTACCGGCCGGGTGCATGGTCTCCTCGAATGTGAGGACCACCACCCGGCCGGTCGTCTTTTCCCACCACGGTTGCCCGGCAACCGTGTCCCGCAACAGCAAAGGACCGATTCGCATGCGCGATGCCGTGATCGTCGACGCCGTCCGTTCCCCCATCGGACGTCGAGGTGGTGCACTGTCCGAGATCCACCCCGTCAACCTGTCCGCCCACGTGCTGACCGCACTGGCGGAGCGGACCGGCCTCGATCCCGCCACGATCGACGACGTCCAGTGGGGTTGTGTGAGCCAGGTCGGCGACCAGGCCGGAATCGTCTCGCGCAGCGCCGTGTTCGCGGCCGGATGGCCGGTCACCGTACCCGCCACCACCATCAACCGGGCGTGCGGATCGAGCCAGCAGGCCGTGTCCTTCGCCGCCGCGACCGTCATCTCCGGCCAGAACGACGTCGTGATCGCCGGTGGTGTCGAGTCCATGAGCCGTGTGCCGATGGGCAGCGCCAGCAAGGACGGTCAGCACTTCCCGCAGAACGTGCTCGACCGCTTCGAGGTCGGCGGCTTCAGCCAGGGCATCGGCGCCGAGATGATCGCCGAGAAGTGGGGTTTCTCCCGCACGCAGCTCGACGAATTCTCGCTGCGCTCGCACGAACTGTCCGCAGCCGCCACCGACGCGGGCGCCTTCACCGGCCAGATCGCCGTGGTCGGCGAGTTCGCCACCGACGAGGGCATCCGCCGCGGCGGCACCGTCGAGTCGCTTGCCAAGCTCGAGACCGTCTTCAAGGAGGACGGCGTGATCCACGCCGGCAACTCCTCGCAGATCTCCGACGGTGCCGGCGCCCTGCTCATCACCACCAGCGAATACGCCGCGGCGCAGGGCTGGACCCCGCTCGCACGCATCCACACCGCCGTCGTCGCCGCCGACGACCCGGTCGTCATGCTCACCGGCCCCATCTCCGCCACCGAGAAGGCCATCGAGCGTTCCGGTCTGTCCATCGACGACATCGGCGCCTTCGAGATCAACGAGGCCTTCGCACCGGTGCCGCTGGCATGGCAGGTCGAGACCGGCGCGAAGCCCGACCGCCTCAACCCGCTCGGCGGCGCGATCGGTGTCGGCCACCCCCTCGGCGGCTCCGGCGCGATTCTCATGACCCGCCTCGTGCACCACATGCGCGACAACGGCATCCGCTACGGCCTGCAGTCGATGTGCGAGGCCGGCGGCATGGCCAACGCCACCATCCTCGAACTGCTCTGATCTCACGTCACCCAGCTGCTACGAATCCGAAGGAAACACTATGGAACTCAAGGGTCTGTCCGTTGCCGTCACCGGCGGAGCGTCCGGTCTCGGTCTCGCCACGGCACGTCGCGTCCTGGCCGCCGGCGGCAACGTCACCCTCATCGACCTCCCCGGCTCGAACGGTGAGGAGATCGCCAAGGAGCTCGGCGACGGCGCCGTCTTCGCCCCCGGCGACGTGACCGATTCGGAGCAGTTCGCTGCGGCTCTCGACGTCGCGCACGAGCGCGGCGGCCTGCGCGGTGTCGTGCACTGCGCCGGCGCCGGACGCAAGATGCGCATCCTCGACAAGGAGGGCAAGGCCGGTTCGCTCGAGGACTTCGAGTTCGTGATCCGCCTCAACCTCATCGGCTCGTTCAACGCGCTGCGCCTCGGCGCCGAGCGCATGGCCGAACTCGACCTCATCGAGGACGAGCGTGGCGCCGTCGTCATGACGGCCTCCGTCGCGGCCTTCGAGGGCCAGATCGGCCAGATCAACTACTCGGCGTCCAAGGCCGGCATCGTCGGCATGACGATCGTCGCCGCACGCGACCTCGCCAGCAAGGGCATCCGCGTCAACACCATCGCCCCCGGCATCATGGACACCCCGCTGCTCGCCCGCCTGCGCGAGGACGTCCGCAAGTCGCTCGAAGCGACCGTGCCCAACCCGTCGCGTCTGGGCCGGCCCGACGAGTTCGGGCAGCTGGCCACGAACATCCTCGAGAACGGCTACATCAACGGCGAGACCATTCGCCTCGACGGCGCCATCCGTATGGCACCGCGGTGAACCGGGCGTCGACCATGACCTCGGCTTCCGACCTCGCACAGCGCAGGCTGTCGTACCCGGCGACGACGATGGCGGTGTGGGCACCGAGCCTCGCCGCCGTCTACGGCGACCGTCCCGCGGTGATCGACGGCGACCGGGTGCTCACCTACAACGACCTCGACGCACGCTCGGCGCAGTTCGCCGGCGTGCTGCACGAGGCCGGGGTGCGGGCCCGCGACGTGGTGCTCCTGCACCTCGGTAACTGCGTCGAGTTCCACATCGCCTACTACGGTGCGCTCCGCGTCGGAGCGGCGGTCACGCTCGTGAATCCGCTGCAGCCCGAACCGGGTCTGCGCCGGCAGATCGAGGAGACTTCCGCAGCCGCGGCGGTCACCGGTTCCGCACAGGCCGACACCCTGTTCCGGGCTGCGTCCGGAACGAGTATCCGGTTGATCGCGGTCGTCTCCGACGAAGCGGTCACCGCGCCGGGTGCCGTGCGCTTCGGCGATGCGCTCGAAGGACGCCCGCAGACCTTCGAACCGGTCGTCACCAGTCCGGACGATATCGCGCACATCGCGTACACCGGTGGCACGACCGGCATTTCGAAGGGCGTGCGCGTCCTGCACCGCAACGTTGTCGGCAACGTCACGCAGATGTGTGCGTGGCGCGCCGGGCACCAGCTGGTCGCCGATGTCGACGGACGCATCTCGCTCGAACCGATCGGCGACCTGAAAATCGCCGGTGCGGTCCCGGGTCAGGGTTCGACGATCGTGGTGTCGCCGCTGTTCCACGCGCACGCGCTGATCAACACGTCGTTCCTTCTCGCGTGCGGCCTGACCCAGGTCCTCGCGGGTCGCTTCGATCCGGCCCGGATGCTCGAGCTGATCGAACGGTACGAGGCCGGCTACATCACCGGCAGCCCGGCGATGTGGCACGCCCTCGCTACGCATCCCGACGTCGAGACCCGCGACCTGTCCACCGTGCGGGTCGTGTCGTCCGGTGCCGCTCCGATCGACCACGTGACCCTCGGGAACCTCGAGCGTGCGTTCCCCAACGCACGTATCGCGGAGGGTTACGGGCTCACCGAGGGCACCTGCGTCGTCACGGCGATGCCGCTCGTCGTCGACTCGGAGTACCGCCTCGGAAGCGTCGGCCTCCCGGTCTTCGACACCGAACTCGAGATCCGCTCGCAGATCGATCCGACCGTCGTCCTCCCCGACGGAGAGCTCGGCGAACTGTGGATCCGCGGACCGCAGGTCACCGACGGATATCTCGGACACCCCGAGATCACCGCGGAACAGTACGTCGACGGCTGGCTCGCCACCGGCGACATCGCCTACCGCGATGCCGACGGATTCGTGTACATCGCCGACCGGGCGAAGGACATGTTGATCTACAAGGGCTACAACGTGTATCCGCGTGAGCTCGAAGAGATCCTGGTGACCCACCCGAAGGTGTCCACTGCGGCGGTCGTCGGGCGGGAGGCAGGCGCGATCGGTCAGGAGCCGGTAGCCTTCGTCGTCCCCGTCGACGGCGAGGAGCCCGCCGCGGAGGAGCTGAAGGCGTACGTCGCCGAACAGGTCCTGCCGTACAAGAAGATCCGTGAAGTGGTGGTGGTCGACGCATTGCCGACCTCCGCCGCGGGCAAGATCCTCAAGACCGATCTGCGATCGCGACTGACGGTCTCCTGACCCCGCACACGAGAAACCCCCGGCATCCGATGCCGGGGTTTTCTTCGTATGCGGTGGAAGGTGATTCGCAAGAATCGGTTCGGGCGCGGTTCCGGACGTACCTGTTCCGGAACCGCGCCCCGAAGGTCAGGAGTTCTTCTGTTGCTCCTGCTTGACGAGTCCGCCGCCGATGATCAGACGCTGGATCTCGCTGGTGCCCTCGTACAGGCGCAGCAGACGCACGTCGCGGTAGATCCGCTCGACCGGCACCTCGCGCATATAGCCGGTGCCACCGTGGATCTGGACGGCGAGATCGGCGACCTTGCCGACCATCTCGGTGCAGAACAGCTTCGCGACCGACGGTGCGATGCGGCGGTCGGTCTCCTCGACCCACGCCTTCGCGGCGTCGCGGACGAGGGCGCGGCCGGCCATCACACCGGTCTGCTGGTCGGCGATCATCGCCTGCACGAGCTGGAAGTTTCCGATGGGGTTGCCGCCCTGCGTGGCGGTCGCGGCGTAGGCGACAGACTCGTCGAGTGCGCGCTGGGCCTGGCCGACCGACAGTGCGGCGATGTGCACGCGACCGCGGGCGAGCGAGACCATGGCGGCCTTGTAGCCGACGTCCTCGCTGCCGCCGACGAGCGCGGAGTTCGGCACACGCACGTCGTCGAAGTGCACGTCGGCGGTCCAGGCGCCCTCCTGGCCCATCTTGGCGTCCTTGTTGCCCACCGTCAGGCCGGGGGTGTCGGCGGGGACGAGGAAGACCGCGATTCCGGTGCCGTTCCCGTCTGCCGGACGGGTGCGGGCGAACACGACGAACAGGTTCGCCAGCGGCGCGTTGGTGATGAAGCGCTTCTCGCCGGTGATCACCCAGTCGTCACCGGCGCGCACGGCCTTGGTGCGCAGACCCGACGGGTTCGAGCCGGCGCCCGGCTCGGTGAGGGCGAAGGATGCGACGACCTCGCCGGAGGCGATGCCCTCGAGCCACTGCTGCTTCTGCTCGTCGGTGCCGAAGTTGACGAGCACCTGGCCGGCGATGCCGTTGTTGGTGCCGAACATCGAGCGCAGCGACAGGGTCGTGTAACCCAGCTCCATCGCGAGTTCCGCGTCCTGCTGCAGATTCAGGCCGAGGCCGCCCCACTCCTGCGGGATGGCGTATCCGAACAGGCCCATGTCCTTCGCGGCCTGGCGGATGTCCTCGGGAATCGCATTGGTCTCGGCGATCTCCTGCTCGCGCGGCACGACCACGTTGCGCACGAACGCGCGGGTCTGCGCGAGGATCTCGCGGAAGTCGTCCTCGTCGACCTCGGGGGCCGGGATGGAGAGTGTCATGTCTACAACCTTCGTGCGGCCGCGGGGAGGTGTCCAATACGAATGGCGCCATTCCCATATAGGCATTGTCGATGGATGAGAGCCGTTCTACCGGCCGGTTCGCCGTTATATTCGGAGCATCGACTTGTCTGGGGGCCGTCCCGAGTCCCGCCGAAAGGAATCGTAGATGTCTCTGTTGGAGAACCGCACTGCCGTGATCACCGGTGGCGCTCAGGGAATCGGCTTCGCCATCGCACAGGAGTTCGTCGACGCCGGCGCCCGCGTCGTGATCGGCGACCTCGATCTCGATGCCGCCACCGCCGCCGCCGAGAAGCTCGGAGGGCGCGACGTGGCCCGGGCCGTGCGCGCCAACGTCGTCGAGTCCGCCGACTGGGACACCCTCCTCGCCGAGGCCGTCGACGGTTTCGGTTCGCTCGACGTGGTGGTCAACAACGCCGGTATCACCCGCGACGCGACGATGCGCACGATGACCGAAGAGGACTTCGACCTCGTCATCTCGGTGCACCTCAAGGGCACCTGGCACGGCACCCGCAAGGCCGCCGCGATCATGCGTGAGGCCAAGCGCGGCGCGATCGTCAACATCTCCTCGCTGTCCGGCAAGGTCGGCATGGTCGGCCAGACCAACTACTCCGCCGCCAAGGCGGGCATCGTCGGCCTCACCAAGGCCGCCGCCAAGGAGATGGCGCACCACGGCGTCCGCGTCAACGCGATCCAGCCCGGCCTGATCCGTTCGGCGATGACCGAGGCCATGCCGCAGAAGGCATGGGACCGGAAGATGGCCGAGATCCCCATGGGCCGCCCCGGCGAGGTCGACGAGATCGCCTCCGTCGCACTGTTCCTCGCGTCCGACATGTCCTCCTACATGACCGGCACCGTCCTCGAGGTCACCGGCGGCCGCTTCATGTGACGGTCCATCCGTCACCTCCCTCTCTTCCCGAAAGGTCATCATGCGTGAAGTTGTCATCTGCGAGCCGGTCCGTACCCCGATCGGCCGCTACGGCGGAATGTTCAAGTCCCTCACCGCAGTCGATCTCGGTGTCGCGGCCCTGAAGGGTCTACTCGAGCGCACCGGTGTTGCGCCCGAACAGGTTCAGGACGTCATCCTCGGCCACTGCAACGGCAACAGTGAGGCCCCGGCCATCGGCCGCGTCGTCGCTCTCGACGCCGGTCTGCCGATCACGGTGCCCGGCATGCACATCGACCGTCGCTGCGGTTCGGGCCTGCAGGCCGTCATCCAGGCCGCCTTCCAGGTCGGTAACGGCGACCACGATCTCGTTGTCGCCGGTGGCACCGAGTCGATGAGCAACGCGGCGTTCTACTCCACCGATATCCGCTGGGGCGGCGCCCGCACCGGTGTGCAGATGCACGACGGGCTGGTCCGAGCCCGCTCGACCGCCGGTGGCCGTTTCTACCCGGTGCCCGGCGGCATGATCGAGACCGCGGAGAACCTGCGTCGCGAGTACTCGATCTCCCGCGACGAGCAGGACGAGTTGGCCCTGAACTCGCACCTGCGTGCAGTCCACGCCCAGAAGAACGGGATCCTCGCCGAGGAGATCATCCCAGTCACGGTGAGCAGCCGTAAGGGCGACGAGGTCATCGACACCGACGAGCACCCGCGTCCCGACATCAGCCTGGAGACCCTCGCCAAGCTGAAGCCGATCATGGGCAAGCAGGACCCCGAGGCCACCGTCACCGCCGGCAACGCCAGCGGCCAGAACGACGCCGCGTCCATGGCCATCGTCACCACCCCGGAGAAGGCCGCCGAGCTGGGCCTGACCCCGCTGGTGCGGTTCGTCTCGTGGGGCGTCGCCGGTGTCCAACCGAAGGTCATGGGCATCGGCCCCGTGCCGGCCACCGAGGTCGCCCTCGCCAAGGCGGGCATCACCCTCGCCGACGTCGACATCATCGAGCTCAACGAGGCGTTCGCCGCGCAGGCCCTCGCGGTGACCCGCGAATGGAAGTTCGGCAAGGCCGACTTCGAGCGCACCAACGTTCACGGCTCCGGCATCTCGCTCGGCCACCCGGTCGGCGCGACCGGCGGACGCATGCTCGCCACCCTCGCCCGCGAGCTGCACCGTCGCGAGGCCCGCTACGGCCTCGAGACCATGTGCATCGGCGGCGGCCAGGGCTTGGCAGCGATCTTCGAGCGCGTCGCGTAAGCAGACAGCTCCCGGTTCGGGGAGGTTGTGTTCGGTTTTTCTCGAAAAGCCCGGACACAACCTCCCCGAACTTCTTTCGTCGCAGGTGACCGGGCTGGGGATGACGCCGGGTTGTCCACAACCGGGCCTCGACGCGGCGTCAGGAGGCGCGTCGCGCCCGGCATGCTCGGCGCGTGATCGACTTCGACGAACCGTTCTCGGGACGCGCGGCACTCGCTGCCGGCGTCGTCACGCGGCATCGGCTCGCACGCGACTTCGTCCACCTCCACCGCGACGTCTACATCCGACGAGAGATCCCGGCCACCCCGCTGCTGCGTGCGAAGGCGGCATGGTTGTGGTCGCAGGGCCGCGGCGTCCTCGCGGGAGTGTCCGCCGCTGCCGTGCACGGCACTCGATGGCTCGACCCGGATGCGGCGGCCGAACTCGTCCGCTCCGATCACGTCCGGTCGGCGCCGGGCATCTCGGTCCGACGCGCCCCGAAGCTCGACACCTGCGTGGTCGACGGGATGTTCGCGACCACACCGGCGCAGACGGCCTTCGATCTCGCCCGACGAATGCCGTTCGATCGGGCCGTCGAAACGATCGACGCGCTCTGCAACGCGACCGGCCTGAAGGTGCCTGAGATCGAGGAACTCGCGACGAGGAGCAAAGGCGCACACGGTATCGGTGCCGTGCCGCGGGTGCTCGCCCTCGTCGACGGTGGGGCTGCGTCACCGCCCGAGACCCACACGCGTCTGCTCCTCGTCCGTGCCGGTCTCCCACCGCCGGAGACCCAGATCGAGATCTTCGACGGCGACGTGTTCGTGGCGCGAGCCGACATGGGATGGAAGCAGTGGCGGGTGCTCGTGGAGTACGACGGCGTGCAGCACTGGACCGACCCCACTCAGCGCACCCGCGACATCGATCGGTACGCGGTGCTGCCCGAACTGGGGTGGACGGTCATCCGGGTCGGCGCCGACCTCCTCTACCGGCGGCCCGAAGTCTTCGTCGAACGGGTGCGGCGTGCTCTGGGAGCGGCCGGTGCGCCCGTCTGAGCAGAACTTCGGGGAGGTTGTGTGCGTGTTTTTCGAGAAACGCGAACACAACCTCCCCGAACTTTCGACGGGCAACGCTATTCGGTGCGGAGGAGGTAGAAGCGGAAGAAGCCGAAGTCCTCGATGGGGAGCACGTCGACCTCGGTGAAACCGGCATCGAGGGCATAGCGGCGCAGGGTCGCGGGACGCATGACGGTGCCCGTCGCGGCGCTCGGTGTGTGGCTCATACCGTCAGGGAGGCAGATGGTGAGGCTGTAGCCGTACATGAGCCGTTCGACGTCGTCACCGGGCGCGGTGAAGGTGTCGGCGACCGCTTCGTCCATGACGATCATGAACCCGCCGGGTGCGAGCGACCGTCGTACGGCAGCCAGCACTTCGACCGGTCGGGGCATGTCGTGGACGCACTCGAATGCGAAGGCCGCCTGGAAGTTTTCATCGGGCAGTTCGGACGCGTCGCACTGCGTGAACGTGACGCGTTGCGCCACATCGGCATTCTCCGCGAGGTTCGACCGGGCCATCTCCACCGACGGGGCGTCGATGTCGAAGCCGTGAACCTTCGCATCCGGATAGGTGCGCGCGATCGTGATCGTCGACCATCCCCCGCCCCAGCCGATGTCGGCGATCTGCGCGCCCGGCTGACCGAGCACCCGGTCGACCTCCGGTACCGACCGCAGAGCATCGGGCAGCGCCTTCTCGAACAGCGGCCTGTTCGCGTCGGCCTGCGACTCGCACACGTCGCGGCCGAACTGGCTCCAACTCACGCCGCCACCGTTGCGGTACGCCTCGAGCAGACCGGGAAGCTGCATCGTCGCGCCGACGATCATCCGGGCGAGCGGCGCCATGTACGCCAGGCTGTGCGGATCGGTGAGTACCTCGCGACCGACCGCAGACAGCGTGAAGCGTGGGGGATCGCCGTCGTCGACGTCGAGCAGACCGGTCAGAGCCTGCTGCTCGAGCCACTCGCGGGTGTACCGCGGGTGGGTTCCGGTGCGTTCGGCCAGTTCGCCGGCCGTCGCAGGTCCGTCGTCGGCGAGGCTTCGGTACCAGCCGAGACGGTCGCCGATCAGGATCGTGAGGGTGTCCATGGTGCCGAGGACGGAATCGAGGACGCGCTGCGCGTACGCGTCGACGGAATCGAGGTGGACGGAGGAAGTCGTCGAGGTGGACATACGGATCATCTCCCGAGGAGAAGTGGATGTCGTCCCCACCATCGTCGCCCCCGGATCCCCGGATGTCACCGTTCCGTCGGGAGTTGCTCCTCCGCGCCGGACTCCTCGGACGACCGCACGAAGTCGACGAAGGCGCGACCGGCCTTCGACAGCGAGGCCGGGTCGAACACCAGTCCGTACGACTGCGCGAAGGTCGGCTCGCACGGACGGACCACCGCGACGTCCTGCGCCGACTCGGCGAGCGACCGTTCGACGAACGACCCACCCAGACCGGCGAGCACCATCGGCAGGCGGGCCTCGCGATGATCGGTGAGCACGGAGATGGGACGGCGCACCTCGGCCTGCCGCATTGCGTAGTCGATCGCGTCGCTCACGGAGCCACCACCGCGCGGCACGAACACCATCGGGATGTCGGGGAGCTCGGCCAAGGACAGCGGCCCGGGTGGCAGGTCGGTGCCGGGGGGATAGGCGAGCCAGTACTCGGTCTGTCCGAGCTCGATGATCTCGAGACCCACCTCGTCCTCGACGGGCAGATGGGTGACGACGAACTCGCAGTAGCCGTCGTGGATGACCGACGCGGTGAACTCCTCCGCACGCAGATCACCGAGGCGCGCGGTGACTTTGGGATGGAGACGGCGGAACTCGGAGACCAGGTCGACGATCGGGCCGGTTGCGAGAGCGGGGAAGACCATCAGATCCAGTCGGCCCGTCACCTCGGTCGTCGACACGGTGAGCAGCTCCTCGACCGCGTTCACATCGCGGAGGATCTGCCGGCTCGGGCCGATCAGTGCCTTGCCCGCCGCGGTGAGCACCATGCCGCGCCCGATGCGGTGGAACAACTGCACCCCCAGCTCGCGTTCGAGGCTGCGCAGTGCCTGGGAGACGGTGGGCTGGGCGACGCCGAGCTCGGCGGCCGCGCCGTTGATGCCGTCGTTCTCCACGACGGCGAGGAAGTATTCGACCTGACGGAACTCCATGTCGTCACGCTTCCCAGGGGGTGCCGGTGGTGGTTGCCACGAATGCGGCGGCAGCGGGGGACAGATCGCCGGGTCGCATCACCAATCCGACGGGACGCCGGAACGGTGGGTCCAGGGGCCGGACGACCGCACCGGGGATCTGCTTCTCGGCGACGCGACGCGGCACGATCGTCCCGGCGGTGCCACGCTCGACGAACTGCCACAGGGCTGCCTGGTTGGCGCAGTCGACGACGACGTTCTGATCGCCGAGCAGTTCACCGGTGCGTGCGGCGCTCGCGCGGGAGCCGAGGTCGAGGACCAGCGGGAAGTCGCGGACCTGGGCCCGGGTGACGGGGTCGGGCACGTCGGCGGCGCGGTCGGGGTGCACGGCGAGCACCATCTCCTGCTCGAGGACCGGAACGGTGATCATGCCGGCGTGATCGACGGACAGGTCGGTGATGCCGATCTCCGCCTCGCCGCGGCGCAGCGCCGCGTGGACTCCGGGAGGGCCTTCGGCGTCGTTCACCCGCACGGTCAGGTTGGGGTAGCGCCGACGGAAGCGCTGGACGAACTCGATGACGGGGTGGATCGAGAACGTCGCGAAGGTGACGATCTCGACACGACCGGCCTGGAGATCGCGCACCGCCGCGACCTTCTGTTTCGCCCGCTCGACGTCGGCCAGGATGCGGCGTGCGGCGCCCTCGAGGACACGACCGTCCTCGGTGAGGGTGAGCCGTCGGCCGGTGCGGTCGAACAGGGTCGTGTCGAGGCGGCGTTCGAGGGTGCGGATGGCCTGCGACAACGACGGCTGCGAAATGTAAAGTGCCTGAGCAGCTTTCGTGATCCCGCCGTGGTCGACGACCGCCACGAAATAGGTCACGAGGTGCAAGTCCACCCGATTATCGTAGGTGACGCTCGGAACCGTCCTGGACGCAACCGTCAGGAAGGGGTGTCTACCGGGCGCGGTACCCGCCATCCGCCGGTGAACGACGGCTCGCGTTTGTCGACGAATGCACGCATCGCATCGGGGGCGTCGGTGGCGTGGTTGATCGCCTGCGAGCGGGCCTCGTTCTCGAGTGCTTCGCGGAGCGTGAGCGACGAACCCTGCTCGAGCATCCGCGCCGACATGCTCACCGCGACCGGCGGGGCGGCGGCCAGCCGCGCGGCCAGTTCGGCGGCGCGACCGGCGAGGGCGTCGGGCTCGACGAGCTCGGTCACCAGGCCCAGGTCGTATGCTTCCTCGGCGCACACGATGTCGGCGAGCATGACCAGACGCTTCGCCTGGTGCAGTCCCACGAGGCGCGGCAGGATCCACGACCCGCCGAAGTCGATCGACAGTCCGCGCCGCGCGAAGATCTGACCGAACTTCGCGGTGCGGGAGGCGACGACCACGTCGCACAGCAACGCCATGTTCCATCCCGCGCCCACCGCATACCCCTCGACCTGCGCGATCAACGGCTTCGAGAACTCCGCGACGGCGAGCGCCGTCTCGTTGATCTCCCGCATACGGTCGAGGGGATGGGTGGAGTCGCGCCGTTCCATGTCGGCACCGGTGCAGAAGTCACCACCGGCGCCGGTGAGGATCACGGCGCGGACGGAATCGTCGTGCTGGAGCGCACCGAACGTCTCACGCAACGACCGCCACGCCTCGACCGTCATCGCGTTCTTGCGCTCCGGTCGACTCAGCGTGATCGTGGCGACCGAGCCGTCCTGCGCGACCAGAACGTCCGACATTCCTACTCGCCCTTCCAGACCGGTGCGCGCTTCTCGGCGAACGCCCGGGCGCCTTCCTTGGCGTCGGCCGACGCGAAGACCGGGTCGATGAACTTGCGCTGCGCGACGAAGGCGTCGGGGTCGGTGTAGTTGGCGGCCATCGCGACGACCTGCTTGGTGGCCTTGACGGCGAGGGGGCCGTTCGCCGCGACGCGGGCGGCGAGTTCCTTTGCCACGGTGAGTGCTTCACCGGGCTCGGTGACGCGGTTGACCAGGCCGTGCTGGTGGGCGACCTCGGCGGTGAGTGGGTCACCGGTGATGGCCAGTTCCATCGCGAGCGGGTAGGGGAGGATCTTCGGCAGGCGCAGCAGGCCGCCGGCCGCCGCCGCGAGTCCGCGCTTGACCTCGGGGATACCGAACTTCGCTTCGCGCGACGCGACGATCAGGTCGGCGGACAGGGCGAGCTCGCATCCACCGGCCAGGGCCCAGCCCTCGACGGCGGCGATGAGCGGCTTGCTCGGCGGTGCCTCGGTGAGGCCACCGAAACCGCGGCCGGGGATCGACGGGCGCTCCCCGCGTGCGAACGCCTTCAGATCCATTCCGGCGCAGAACGTTCTGCCGGCACCGGTGAGGATGCCGATGGTCAGGTCGGGGCGTGCCTCGAACTCGTCGATGGCCGCGGCCAACGCCTCCGAGACCTCCAGGTTCACGGCGTTCTTGGCCTCGGGGCGGTTGAGGGTGAACACCGCGACGCCGTCGGCGAATTCGGTGAGGACAACGCTCATGTCAGTTTTCCTTCGTATGGGTCGGAGTGGAGAGAGTCCAGTGGGCGGGAGTTCCACCGTCGGAACGGATGTCGCCTCTATCGGCGAGAACGAGCAGATGGGCCTGGGTTTCGCGGACGGCGAGTCGCTGCAGCCGGGGATCCATCACATCGATAGGACGCGACCACGTGACGCGGGTCGTGATCTCCCACGCCGTCGACTCGGGCCTGGACGCGACGGCATCGCGGATCTCGTCGAGACGGACCTCGTGGTGGTCCATGAGTTGGCGTGCGCGTTCGGTGACTCCGCGGAACCGGTACTCGTGGGCGGGCAGCACCTCGCAGTCCGGCAGAGCCGTCGTCGCATGCAGCGACAGCAGATAGCGGTGCAACGGGTCGCCCAGTTCGCCGGGGCCGGAGGAGATGTTGGGGCTGATGCGCGGAAGCATGTGGTCGCCGCTGAACAGCAAGTCGCGGTCGCGGTCGACGAAGGCGAGGTGACCGGGCGTGTGGCCGGGCGTCCACACCGCTTCGATGTTCCACCCGGGCAGATCGAGTCGATCACCATGAGCGAGAACGACATCCGCGCTCTCGCCCCGGGGGAAGCGGACGAGTTCGAAGCGGGCGGCCTCGACGACCTCGGGCGGTGCGCCGAGTCCGGTGAGGTCTACGCGCCATGCTTCCTTGTCGGCGGCGGCGTCCTCCGGGGTGAAGTGCCCGAGGGCGGCGGCGTCGGCGGCGTGCATCGCGATCACAGCGCCGGTCGTTTCCTTCAACCGGGGTGCCAGACCGAAATGGTCGGGATGCAGGTGAGTGATCGCCGCGTAGCGCACCTCGGTGATGTGATGGCCGGTCGCGGCGACACCGGCCACGAGAGTGTCCCACGACTCCTCGGTGTCCATACCGAGGTCGATCAGGGCGAGGCCGTCGTCGAAGGCGAGCGCATAGGACAGCACGTACCGCAGCGGGTTCTTCGGCATCGGAACCGGAATCGACCACAGTCCTGGCCGCACCTCTTCGACCGGTGGCAGTACGCCGGCCGCCCACGCTTCACGCTGGACGGTACCGAGATCCTCGGTGACGATCATGACGTCGTTCCTTCCCGTGCAGGAGCGAACTCGTCGCGCAGTGTGCGCTTCAGGATCTTGCCGCTGGCGTTGCGAGGCAACTCGTCGACGAAGTGGATGTGCCGGGGCTTCTTGTAGGAAGCCAGACGTTCGACGGTGAACTCGAGGAGTTCGGCCTCGGTCGGTGTCTCGGCTCCGGGCGCGACCCGCACGACGGCGGTCACGGCCTCGCCCCACCGGTCGTCCGGAACTCCCACCACTGCGACCTCGGCGACGGAAGGATGTTCGGAGATGACCGATTCGACCTCGATCGGGTAGACGTTCTCACCCCCGGAGATGATCATGTCCTTCACGCGGTCGGTGACGAACAGGTAGCCGTCCTCGTCGATGTGCCCGGCATCGCCGGTGCGCAGAAAACCGTCCTCGGTGAACAGGGCGGCGTTCTCGGCCTCGCGTCGCCAGTAACCCTGTGTGTTGTTGCGCGACCGGCTCACGATCTCACCGGTTTCGCCGCGGGGGAGCGGTTCGCCGGTGGCGAGGTCACGGATCTGGACCTCGATCCCCGGCAGCCCGGTGCCGGCCGAACGTAGGAGGTAGGAGCGCGGACCGTGCGGGTCGTGGTCCTCGGCACGTAGCGCTGTGAGGGCGCCCATCGTCTCGGTCATCCCGTAACGCTGCACGAAGCGGCAGCCGAGGGTGTCCATGGCGCGGGCGAGTTGCGTGGGCGTGATGGGAGAGGCGCCGTAGGCGACCAGACGCAGCGCCGACAGGTCGTAGTCCGACAGGTCGGGCATCTCCACGAGCATGTTGATCACCGACGGCACGAGGAATGCGTGGGTGATGCCGTGCTCGGAGATGGCGGCCGCCACCAGGTTCGGGCGCATCTCACCGAGCAACACCAGGTGCAATCCCGCCGACAGGGTCGTGCTCATCCAGCCGGCGCCGGCGATGTGGAACAGGGGCAGCGCGTCGAGGGACACCGAGTCCTCGGTGAACTCGTACAGCGCGAAGTTCTGCGGTTCGTTGAACAGGTTGTGATGCGTCGCCACAACACCTTTGGGTCGACCCGTGGTGCCCGAGGTGTAGAGCTGCAGCACCTCGGTCCGCGGGTCGTCGCCGAAGCCGGGGTCGATGTCGTCACCGGAGGCGACGAAGTCGTCCCACGACCGTGCACCGGGAACGGTGGAGGCGTCGCCGACCACGACGATCTGTACGGCGGGCAGGACTGTGGCGGCAGCGCGGGCCGATGCGGCGAACTCGTCCTCGACGATCAGGACGTCGAGCTGCGCGTCGTCGGCGATGTCGGCGATCTCGCCCGGGTTCAGGCGCCAGTTGAGCGGGGTGAAGACCAGTCCGGCCTTGGCGCAGCCGACGAACGAGGACGCGCCGGGTAGGCCCATGCGCAGCAGTGCGCCGATGCGCTCGGACGTCGCCGGAACGGTCGCGAGCGCCGAGGCGACCCGGTTGGTGAGCGCGTCGAACTCGGAGTAGGTGAGTGTGGTTCCGCCGGAGCTGACCGCCGCACGATCCGGATGTTCGACTGCCAGCTGCCGGATTCGGTTGGGAAGGTGCAACTCGCTCACATCACGCTCCTGATCGACACGGCCGACGCGCGGACATGCCGTCCACGCCGTTCCAGTCGATCACGATCGTGACTGCTGCCACAAAGACCCGCAGCCGTACGCAACGTTAGGGCAAACCTATGGGCGCGTATCGAGACCGACGTCGTGTGCGAAATCCCCGACGGGTCTCGCACACGACGTCGGTCTCGAGGCGATCGATCAGTCGATCTGCAGTTCACCCATCCGGCCCCACTCGGTGCCCGGAATCTCCGTGTTGAGGATGCGCGGGGTCTCGACCAGCGCCGGCCGCATTGCGTCGAGCCCCCTGCGGAAGTGATCGGACTTCACGTGCTCGGATCCGGCGTCCCCGTCGCGGAACGCCTCGACGAGAACGAACTCGGACGGATCGTCCACGCTGCGGGACCAGTCGAACCACAGGTTCCCGGGTTCGCTGCGAGTCGCCTCGGTGAACTCCGCGGTGGTCTCGAGCCAACTGTCCTGGTACTCGGGCTTCACCTTGAAACGGACCACGATGAAGATCATCTTGCCTCCGGTCGGTAGATGTTGGAGGGACGGATCGTCCCTTCGTCGAACATATCGCCGTACTCACCGTTGAGGGCGTCGAATCCGTGACCGAGCGGCAGACCCCCACGAGGCAACCCGACACGTCAGCGACGTTCCGTCAGCCGCTCGTAGGACACCCGCCACACCCATTCGACCGGTCCCTGGCGGAATCGGCCGAGCCACCAACGGGATCCGACGACCATCACCGCTCCCACCGCGATGTACACCGCGATCGTGAACGGGACCCGCATGGCGGGGTCCACGGTCTTCGCCAGACCGAATCCCCAGTCGTAACAGAGCACCGACGCGACGATGTTCTGCAGGATGTAGCAACTCAGCGCGGTCCGCCCGATGCGTTCACAGGCGGTGCCGACCGTGCCGGTGGTGGACCTGCCGATGTAGAAGTGGGCGATCCACGCCAGCAGGCCGAGCGCGACGAACGGGGCGATGCCGTAGCGCGCTGCGAATACACCTGCGGCACCGCCGAACAGACCCACGGCGAGGTCGAGCGGTGCTGCGATCGCCCCGACCACCATCAGCCGCCGGCGCAGCACCGCACCTCTGCTGTCGAACAGCCCGGAGGAATACAGTGCGGCGCCGGTCAGGAACAGCGCGACCGTCATCGGGATCACGAAGATCACCTCGGCGCGGAACGCAGCGGCGTTGTCCACGCGGAAGACGATCATGTCCCACCAGGTGGCGGTGGTCAGCTCGGGGGTCTCCGCATTCGGCGGTGAACTGGCGAGCGCCACGACGAGCGCGGTCACGGCCAGCGCGTGAACAGCGACGGCCGTACCCGCGACCCACAGCCGCACACGACGGGAGGAGATCACGAGCCCGCACACGAGCATGGACGTCAGCGCATACCCCATGAGGATGTCGAACTCGGCGACGAGCAGGTAGTGCACCATCCCGTCGACGAAGAGCAGGGCGGCGCGTACCCGGTAACCGCCGGGCCACGGCCGCCCCGCTCGCTGAGCGGACGCCGCTTGCACGGCCAGGCCGATCCCGAACATCAGGGTGAGCAACCCGAGGAACTTTCCCTGCGCGAGTTGCATGAGGATGCGTTGCGGCCACGGATCGGTGCCGATCGAGGCGAGATATCCGACGATCCCGGCGGGGTCGGTGAAGATCCAGACATTGGCGGCGAAGGTGCCGAGGATGGCGATCCCCCGGGCCACGTCGAGGGCGAGGATACGTTGCTGTCGCGTCGTCGAACCGGTGACCGTCATGATCCTCACCATGCGATGCGGCGGGGTCGGCGCGCGTCGGCCGACCGGGGGATGACGGGTCCTCCATGCGGGTGACCCGCGTTCGGTGATCTCCCCGAGAGCAGACATCGGCGAGGAGAACAGAGCAGGAACTGTCGGGTCCCGTGAGCCTCGGTGATGTGAACATGGAGCCATGCACGAAACCCCCACCGAGCTCGCCGACCTCCAGGTGCTCCTCGACACGTCGCTGTCCCGGTCCACATCCCACCTGAGGTCGATCGTCGACGCGTCGCGGACCCTCACGGCCGAGCAGCTCGTCGAGGTGCTCACGGGCATGTGCGTCCTCTCGCTGGCGACGGTCACCGCCGGCGGGGAACCGCGCATCAGTGCTGTGGACGGACATTTCCTGCACGGCAAGTGGTACTTCGGCACCGCCCCCACTGCAGCCAAGGCCCGGCATCTCGCCGCGCGTCCCGCGGCCAGCGCGGCGCACATGCGCGGGGAGGACCTCGGCGTGTTCACACACGGCCACGTGGAGATTCTCAACCCGCGCGGCGGTGAGCCGGCCGACGACTGGCCCGAACTGCTCGCCTACCTTCAGTCGTTCTACGGCGGGGACGCGTTCGACTGGAGCGAGGAGGTGGTCTACTACCGCCTGAACCCGCACTGGATGACCGTGTACGCGCCCGATGTCACGACACTCGTCGATCGGCGCTGATCCCTCTGTGCGAGGGGACGATCAGTCCGGAAGCGAACTACCACCCAGCGCGCCGCGCAGATGCTCGGTCTCGGTGGGCAGGCTGTCGGGAACGAACGTCCATCGGCCTCCCGTCCACGGATCGGCCAGCTCCCCGTCGACTGGAAGCTTCTGCGCCTCGTCCCACAGGATCTCCGCGACCCGATCGTCCGGGGGATCACCCGCGAGGACGACCGAGACCCGGCCGGCACTGCCGGTACGCGCGATCCGGACGATCTCGAGCAGGTCGTCGTGGTCGTAGCCGTAGGGGAACCCGGCGAGGACCAGCAACACGGGTGAGGCGGTCTCCGCGTCGACCTGCCGGGCGAGCGCGTCGAGGTCCGCCGCGTCGGCCAGCCCCCGGAGTCTGGCGGGGACCCGCGACCGGTCGTGGACGGGCGGTCCGGCAAGTCGGGCTGCGGTGAGGGGTTCGAGTGCGGGCAGCGTCCGCCCGGGATCGACGAGGTGCAGCAGGGTGTCGGGCCGGGCCGTGAGCAGCCGCACGACCACGGACGACACGACGGGACCGAGGTCGGCGGGGTCGCCGTCGATCCACAACGGTCGCGTGAGCGGTGCCGGCAGGCACAGGGGGATGCGCAGCGGACCCAGATCGGGCGCCGTCACCTCACCCACCCGCACGCCGTCGCTCGGCAGGTGCATGTGCATCCAGGCCGGGGAGATCCAGGATGCGAGTGCGGGCGGCAACGTCGCGTCGACGGTGAGCAGTTCGGCGGCGAGCACCGCGCTGTCGTCGCGGTAGCGGGCCTCGGCGACACCGACGAGCTCGTCGTAGCGCTGCTGCGCACGCGCCCGGGCACGGTCGGCCTCGGGCTCCATGCGCCGGGCGGGATCGGCCACCGCTGTCGAGAGTTCGTCGTCGAAACGGTGCTGGGCGAACTCCGCACTCGACGTGTACGCGGCGGCCGATCGGGCGGCGTCCTCGAAGATCTGCCACAGCACCTCGAGAGGTGAGAGGCCGATGACCGGGCCGGGCCCGGGAGCGGCCACCTTCTCCGCGTCGGAGGGTGACTCGACCTCCACCCCGTGCGCGGTGAACATCTTGGCGAGTCCACCGGCGTATCCCTGGCCGAGGGCGCGGATCTTCCATTCGTCGTGACGACGGTAGATCTCCCAGCACAGCAGCGCCGTCTCGGTACCGACCGCCGGTTCCACGTGAAACGACGCGAGGACGGTGCCCGCCGCGTCGCACAGCGAGGTCGACACCGCTGCGGGTCGCTCGCAGCCGACCGCACACAGCACGCGTGCGCCGGGACGGACCGCGTCGACGTCGACGACGATCACCTTGCCCTCGAGCCGAACGCCCGCCGTCGTCGGTTGGTTGTAGAACACGACGTCGTCGGAGGACGCCACCTGCAGGCCGTCGTCCACGACGAACGCGCACACGTCCAGAGGGACGGATGCGGTCGCCGTGAAACGGGCCGTGCGGGTCGGCAGCGGGGCGTTGCGCCCCGCTGTGAAGAGTTCGCCCACCGGTCAGACGGCCAGGAACCGGCCCAGTTGCGGCGCGGCCTCACCGGGATGCTTCGCCTGCATGCCCTCGCCGATGGCCTGCAGCTTCCATTCGCTGCCCTGGCGGTAGACCTTCGCCATGACCATGCCCGTGAACGGCATGCCGCCCTGCAGCGTGTAGCGGGCCAGCTCGGTGTCGATCGTGCCGTCGACGAGACGGCAGAACGCGTTCTGCACCTGCTCGAAGGTGTGGCCCTTGTAGGAGGTCACGATGAACATCACCGTCGTGACATGGGCGGGGACCCGCGTGAGGTCGACGAGCATCACCTCGTCGTCGCCCTCACCGGCACCGGTGAGGTTGTCGCCCTGGTGCTGGATCGAGCCGTCCTTCGACTGCAGCTGGCCGTAGTACACGACGTCGGCGATCTGGTTGTCGGCGAACATCACGGCCGAGGCGTCGAGGTCGATGTCGGCGGAACGGTTGCCGAACAGGCCACGCTTCTCCACTGGATCCCAGCCGAGCCCCATGCGCAGGAAGGTCAGCGCGACGCCGCCGTCCTTGCGGAGGGTGACCTTCTGGCCCTTCACCAGGCTTACCGGGCGGTTCTTCGTGAGGCTGACCTCCGCAGGCTGTGCCGGAGGTGTCTGCTGTGCCGGAGGCGGTGTCTGCTGCACGGGCGGGGCCGGAGCCGGCGTGGGAGCGACGGGCTGAGGTGCGGCAGCAGGCTGGGCGGGTGCGTCGTCGACGCTGACCCCGTGATCGGTCACCAACGCCGCGAAACCGCCCGCATATCCCTGGCCCACGGCGCGGACCTTCCACGCGCCCTGGCGCCGGTACAACTCCAGCGCGATCACGATGGACTCGGTGCTCAGTCCGTCGATCCGGTACTCGTACAACACCGTTCCCGCACTGTCGGACACGCGCGCGGTGGGCGGTGCGAACCGGCCGAAGCTACTCGACGCGTCGTCGAGGGTGATCACGGCGCGCACCTGATCGATGTCGGCGGGAACCTGCGCGAGCGACACGGCGAGCGAGGCCGCCTGCCCGGGCGCGCCGGATACGAGACGCACACCCGGCCCGGTGGGCTGGTTGAAGAACACGAAGTCGGCGTCGGAGCGCACCTTGCCGTCGGCCTTGACGAGCAGTGCGGACAGATCGGCGGGCGTGGTCAGCTCGAGCGAGACGACGACGTCGGACGCGGTGAGCGGTCCGTTCTGACCCTTGGAGAGCGGAGTCGGCAAGAGATGTGTCCTCACTGTGTCGGTGACCGGGCACCTTCTACTCTACGAAGCGACCGGAAGACGAGCGGATCGGGCGAACCAGGCGAGGATCTCCTCCCCGGCGGTGACGCCCGCGGCGTCGGTCACCGAGACGGTCGGGTGGCGCCAGTCCATCAGTTCGAGTTCGCCGTGGCGAGGCCGGATCGCGGCGTCGGCGGCCTTCAGCATCTCCGCATCGAGCGCACCGTCACCCGCGGCGAAGACCGGGGCGTCGTCGGTAAGCACCCCGCGGGCTCGGAGCCGGCGGTGCACCTCTGCCACCGCGCGGCTCTTGCACACGCTGTTCGGCATCGTGTAGATCTTCCGGCCCTGCTGCGACGCGTTCCAGCCGCGCGTCGAACACCACTCGTGCCAGTCGTCGAGAAATCCCGCCGGTTGCGCTGCGACGTCGACGACGAGGTAGCAGAACAACTCGTCGGCGATGCGGAACTTCGACACCCAGTCCTCGGAGATTCGGCGGCGCAGTTCGGTCGTCATCTCGTCGAGGCTCGCACCCCCCGCGCGTACCGCTGCTTCCACGGTCCTGCGCCAGTGCGGGTCGAGATGCCCGTCCTCGAGGATCGACCCACCGTTGCTCGCGATTGCATAACGCCACGGACCGCCGGGGAGGTCGATGCGGCGGAACTGTTCGGGTGTGCGCGTGGTCGTCGGCACCATCGCGACCTCGCCGGCGAGCGTCCGAAGCTGTTGCGCAGCAATGTCGGTGACGTACGACAGCGGTGCGCTCTCGTAGTACTCGACACAGAGTAGATCCTGCGTGTCGAACTGGTCGCCGGTCATCGCGGCGCGCGAATAGATGAGGGTGCGGTCGAGATCGGTGGCGACCAGTGCGGTCGCAGTGCTGGTCACGGCAGGTCCTTGATCAGTCCCATGCAGGAGTAGGCCAGGTCGGGAACCTCCTCGACGGGAACGTCGCGAGCGGCCGCGAGCATCCGGATATGGGCGTGCTCGTCGGCGGTGATGTCGCGCACCAGAACCTTCCAGGGAACGCGGCGCAACAGCACGCGGGTGGTCTCTCCGACACCGGGTTTGACGAAGTTGACGCTCGAGATGCCGTACTGCGCCCGCACCCGCTCGACGGACTCCCAGCCGGCCCAGGTGGGGGTGCGGTCGGATTCGAGCACTGCCTGCGCGGCCGATGCGACGTCGCCGCACGTGTCGAACTCCGCGGCGACGGCGTCCAGCAGATGATTCGACACGTCGTCCGCGGCCAACTCGGCGTAGAACTTGGCGCCGTGGAACTCCCCGGGGCCGATCAGGCTGTCGTTGAGGACAGTTCGTGAGACCAGTCCGGAGACGGTGGAGTTCAGGCAGGCGGAGGCGATGAGAAAGTCGTCGCGCGTGCCGTAGGTGCGGACGCAGTGGCCGGGGTCGGCGAGTACCGCGAGATCGTCGGACAGGACGGGACCGCCTCGCGCGGTGTATTCGGCGAGCGCAGCGGACAGTTCACGCGCGATCGCGCCTTTGCCCGTCCAGCCGTCGACGAAGACGACCGACGCGGGAGCGTGCCGCGCGGTGATGTGGTCGAGAGCGGCGGAGTCGATGCCGCGACCCCGGACGATCGACACGGCGTAGTGCGGCAGCGTCAGACCGTGGTGGTGCAGCGCCCATCGACGGATCAGGATGCCGATCGGGGTGCCCGCCCGCGCGAGCGACACGAGGGTCAGGTCGGTTCCGCGTTCGGAGAGAAGCAGTTCGGTGACCGTGCCCACCGCGTGCGCCAACCGGCCCGCAGTGCCGGCCAGTGCCTTGTCGAACAGTTCGCGGTAGGCGGCGTCGGGTTGGTACTCGATCGGCAGGGACTCCGCGTAGTGCGCGAGACCCGCCTGGATCCGCGCCTCCCGTTCGGCGATGTCGCCCTCGAGGTCGGCGTGGGAGAGATCCTTGAGCAGCCACGTCACCTCGTCGGGCGCGTAGGAGCCGAACTCGGGTCCGGTCAGTGGCACGGTCATACGGTCTCCCTGTGGGTGCGCAGCACCGTCGGATCGGTGGCGGGCACGATCACGACGAGGACGTCCTCACCGGCAGCAGTGAGCACGTCGAGAACACCTCCCGGTGCGCGCAGGCGGTCGGTGTCGGCGGGCGAATCGATGACGAGGATCAGCTCGGCGCGGACCTCGGTGGACGTAGACCACTGCGCGTTGTAGAGGAAGCGCGGCACCTCGTTCTCGAACTCGCTGTCGATGTGTTCGGGTGCGGTGAAACGGAATCCGCGGCGCAGCGGATATCCGTCGACGTCCATCACGTGGACGGGGGAGCGGGTCGTGGTCTGGAACAGCGCGGGAGTGCCGCGGTCGACGAGTGCCTCGGCGAGTCGCAGCGGCAGATACATCAATTCCTCGTGTCCGACGACGACGGCGGGTCGCCGGGCGTCGCGTACGTCCGCGATCGTGTCGGCGAGCGTCGACAGAGCCGCGTCGAAGGCCGCCGCGTCGGTGCGCAACATCCCGTGCCGCCCGCCGTCGGGCACATGGGACGGCCACGCCGCGTGGAGGAACCGGACGTCGCCGCGTTGCTCCCCCACCGGATTGAGGAGAGGGTCGGGTAACGCCGCGACCCGCGCGACGAGATCGTCGGGGACGACGGATCGTCCGGCGGCCAGGCTCACGTGCTCGATGCTCGTGCCGAGTTCCGCGGCGACCTCTGCCGTCCGGCGGCGATCCTGTTCCGACCGCATGTCGACGAGGGAGGCGAGGACGTAACGATTACGCGGATGATCGCGGTGCAGCGCGCGGATGGCGTCGAGGGCCGTTGCTCCCGTGGAGATCTCGTCGTCGACGAGCACGAGCGGCGCGGCGTTGGCGAACAGTGCGCCGGAGGTCGGCTGCAGCAGGTGGAAGGTCGCGTGCGAGTGCCCCTCCTCGAATCCGGTGAGCACCTCCGCTCCGGGAACCTGGCGTCGCGTCGAATGCAGACAGCATGCGGCGTCGAGGGCGTCGGCCACGCAGTGACCGAGACCCGTTGCGGTCTCGGCGAATCCCATGACGACGGCGTCGGATGCCGCATCGCCGAGGAGGTCGGTGACGAGCCGGCCGAGCCGGTGACCGGCGCCGCGCACCGCGGCCGGTTCGGTGGGGATGTGCTTGCCGAGAACCGTGGAGACGAGCAGGTGCGCACGCCGTGGATTGCGTCGCAGCCCGGGCCTGACGAGCTCGGGAACCGTGAAGCCACATGACGACTCCGCATGTTCGAGAGCGAAACCGAGCTCTGCGGTGGCCCAGGGGATGTCGAGAATATCGGTCATCGGTCCACCAACGCCGTCAGCAGATCGACGAAGGTGATCCCCTTGCGGGTGACACCGAACACCGACGCGCGCAACCGGGTCTGCTCGGCCCACGTACGGTGGGGTCGTCGTTCGTTCATCTTGTTCCCGTATCCCGAGGCCTGCACACCACCGGTGTCGCGATCGAGGATGTCGGTCGCATCGTGGAACTCCTCGTGGGTCACGGCCGACAGGGCATGCACCGCAGCGACATGCGACGGATGGATGACGGTCTTGCCCTGGATGCCGTTGGCGCGGTCGAGGGCGATCTCGCGCAGCAGACCGTCGAGGTCGCGGCTGACGAGCTGCTGACGGAACAGCACGGCATCCTGTTCCTCGAAGGGTGTCGAGCGCAGCATCGGTCGGAACATGCGTTCGTGGTCGGCAAAGTACTCCCAGACGGGCCCGGTGATGACGAAACCCGTTCCGTCGGTTCGCCCGAGGTGGTTGACGATGTCGGCGATCACGTCGACGACGACCCGGACGTCGTAGATCGTCAGGTCGCGGTCGCGCCGGATACCGAAGGTCGCGCACATGTCGGTCGCGCCGATCCGGACGGCGAGGATGCGGTGGCGATGTTCGGCGAGGATGCTCGAGATCGCACGCAATTCGCCGTCGCGGGTCTCGCGGTGGACGACCTCGGCCGACTCGATGACGGGCATCGCGTAGAGGTGACGGCCGAGGAGGTCCGACGCCGCGGCCACCGCCTCGAGGAAGACGGGGCCGGTGTGTGCGGTGAACTTGGGCACCACGAATCCGGTCAGCACGGCCTTGCCGGCGCCGAGCATAGACGCGATCCGCCCGACACCGTCGGCGGTGCGGACACGGACGAACAACATCATCGGCGTCGGTCCGCGTTCGGCGAGCGCATCGAGTGTCGCGACGGCGTTCTGCAGGCCCTGCTCGACCTCGTCGTCGGCGACGGCGTCCTCGAGGTCGAGCACCATCGACGTCACACCCTCGGCCGCACGTTTCGAGATGGTCGTGACGAGATCTCCGCGCGTCGCGGGTACGTAGAGCGTGGCGCCGAGAGCGGTCGCCAGGCGGTCGCGATCGTCGCTGTGCCCGAACGGCTCGGGACGGTGCAGGAACAACTCCTCCATCGTCGCGCCGTCGAGATGCCGAAAGTGCTGCATGGCGCGCACTTCGGTAAGCGTGGCCCCCCTCATGCGTTCTCGGTCCGTCCTCTCATCCGATCGACCACTCCTGCGATGAAGGTAGACACCGCATCCAAATCTCTGACGTAGGCCCAGTAGTCGGGGTGCACACCGGTGAGTGCGTCGACGGCCCTGTCGATCCGGCTCAACTGCGAGTCGAGAACGGAACCCCATTCTGCGGTGAGACCGCGTTGCACGGCCAGGTGTTGTGCGTCACGGAGGCGGAACCGTACCTCGTCGACCTTGGCCCCCGGATTCTGTCGGACGGAGCGCAGCGTGGCGAGTCGTGCGGTCACGGCGTCGACGAGTTCCTCGGCGCGTGACAGCTCGGCGCGGATCGCCGCGACCAGCTCGAGCGCTTCCTCGGGGCGGCCGTCCTTCGCCGCCGCCCGTGCGCGTCCGAGCTGGTCCTCGGCGCGAGCGAGCAGTTCGGCGGCCTGTTTCTCGTTCCCGGACAGGTCGGCGGAGCTGGCCGCATTGAACTCGCGCAACAGCGCGGAGAAGGCCGGGGCGAGACCTTCCGCACGGGTCCGGACCGCTCCGATCCTGGTGGTGACCGAGGCGAGGGTGCGAACGGCTTCGTCGCGGCGCCCCGGTGCTGCGGCGAGGGCGTCGAGCAGAGCAGTGGTCGCCTCTTGGACTCGGAGGGCCGCTGTGCGGGTCGCGCCCACGCTGTGCGCTGCATCGAGGCTGTTCAGGGCCTTCTCGAGCGTTTCGGTGGCGGATCGGACCGACGGATAGTTCGCAAAGGAAACAAAATCCGGGGTCTGCGTCGCGGCGAGGGTGTTGCGCGCTTCGGTACGCATCCGGTGTGCCAGCTCGGGCACCGTGTTCGCCACGGTCGTCATGTGCTCGAGGTGTCCCCGGTTGTTTCCGAAGAATTCATCAAGTGTTCGTGTTGCTTCGGTTATCTGCCGCAGTGCCTGCTCGTAGGCCGGAGCAGGTGCGAGCGGTTGTTCCGGATCCGTCACTGCCAGTTGAAGATACGTCTCACCGGCGCGATAACACGCCTGACGGATGGGATCCCACTGACGGAGCAGGTGCCGTTCGGGTTCGAGCTCGTAGGACGCCGCCACACCGGCCTCGATGACGGACTGGCGCTTGTCCATGTCGAGGAACGCCGCGACCATCGCATCGTGTGCACGACGAGCCGCGGGATCTTCCGTGTCTCCCCCGCCGAACAGGCGGCGCGTCCATCGGCTCGCCACAGAACCGAATGGTACTGGGCGCACGTCCACCGGGCCGATCCGTCACCTTTCCGCCGGTCGGAACTGTGGTTCGTGCGGGTCACGAAGTGAGGCGCGGGACCGGGCATAGTGGATATGGGCGTACCCCACGGCAACAACTAGTGTGGGGAGAAACGCACACCGGGCGTGCCCTATACCGGTACGTCGACCGTTGGAACGATCGAAAGGACCCCGCATGGGCGTCAGCTTGACCAAGGGCGGAAACGTCTCCCTCACCAAGGAAGCTCCGAACCTGACGGCAGTGGCCGTCGGCCTGGGCTGGGACGTTCGCACCACCACCGGCACCGACTTCGACCTCGATGCCAGTGCCATCGCTACCGGGGCCGACAAGAAGGTCGTCTCCGACCAGCACTTCGTCTTCTTCAACAACCTCAAGTCGCCCGACGGTGCCATCGAGCACGCCGGTGACAACCGCACGGGTGAGGGCGAAGGCGACGACGAGGTCATCAACGTCGACCTCGCCGCCACCCCGGCGAACATCGAGAGCATCTTCTTCCCGGTCTCGATCTACGATGCCGATTCCCGCAGCCAGTCGTTCGGCCAGGTCCGCAACGCGTACATCCGCGTCGTCGACCGCGCGAACGGCAACGAACTCGCTCGTTACGACCTGTCCGAGGACGCCTCGACCGAGACCGCCATGGTCTTCGGCGAGCTGTACCGCAACGGTGCGGAGTGGAAGTTCCGCGCCATCGGCCAGGGCTACGCGTCCGGTCTCGCGGGTATCGCCCGCGACTACGGCGTCAACGTCTAGTTCGTTTCTTCCGGGTTCCGGCTTCGGTCGCAGTACCGAAGCCGGAGCCGACGTGCAGTAACCACCCTGCAACGCCCTGATTCCGATTAGAAAGGCCACGCTTCGTGGTTCTGCGAATATTCGGTGCATCCTTCGCGGTCACCGTCGTCTCCCTCGTGGTCGCCTTCCTCTACGGCGGCCCGCAGGCTCTGTTCCTCTGCGTGATCCTCGGCATCCTCGAGGTCTCGCTGTCGTTCGACAACGCGGTCATCAACGCGACCGTGCTGCGGCGGATGAGCGAGTTCTGGCAGAAGATCTTCCTCACCGTCGGCATCCTCATCGCCGTCTTCGGTATGCGTCTGGTGTTCCCCCTCGCGATCGTGTGGGTGGCGTCCGGACTCGGCCCCATCGCGGCACTCGACCTCGCGTTGAATCCGCCGCCGGACGGAGCCGCCTACTTCCCGGACGGCAGCCCCAGCTACGAGACCCTGATCACCGATGCGCATCCGCAGATCGCGGCGTTCGGCGGCATGTTCCTGCTGATGCTCTTCCTGCACTTCATCCTCGAAGATCGCGAGATCAAGTGGCTCGAATGGCTCGAGCGTCCCCTCGCGAAGGCCGGCAAGCTCGAGCAGCTCGAGGTCGTCGTCGCCACCGCGCTGCTGCTCATCACGGCCACCGTGATCGCACCCGAGGACAAGGTCTCGACCGTCATGATCGCCGGCGCGCTCGGCATGATCACCTACATCGCGGTCAACGGACTCGGCGAGATGTTCCACATCCCCGAGGAAGACGAAGAGCCCAGCGGCGGACCGAGCGGCCTCGCGAAGGCCACCGGTAAGGCCGGCTTCTTCCTGTTCCTCTACCTCGAGGTGCTCGACGCGTCGTTCTCGTTCGACGGTGTCATCGGAGCCTTCGCCATCACGTCCGACCCGATCATCATCGCCCTGGGCCTCGGCTTCATCGGCGCGATGTTCGTCCGCTCGATCACCATCTTCCTGGTGCGCAAGGGCACGCTGTCCGACTACGTGTACCTCGAGCACGGTGCTCACTGGGCCATCGGTGCGCTGGCACTGATCCTGCTGTACTCGATCGGCACCCACGTGCCGGAGGTCATCACCGGCCTCGTCGGTGTCGCCCTGATCGGTACGGCATTCGCCTCGAGCATCTACCGCAACCGCAAGATCGCGGCGAGAGAAGGCGAAGATGCTGTGAAGACCAGCATCCCCTGATCCTCGACAGTTCGAACCACATGCCGATGGGAGCCCTCGATCCGACATCTCGGATCGAGGGCTCCCATCGCTTTTCCGTACCCCGTGCGCATCCGCGCAGCACTCCGACGAAAGGCTCGACATGGCCATCGACTACAACAAGAAGCCCGAACAGAACGCAGGCGGCGTCAACCTGAGCAAGATCAACCTCACCAAGGAATCCCCGACCGTGAGCCTGTCGAAGGCCGGGGCCGGGCAGGGCGTCACGCGGGTGAACCTCAACTGGTCGCGCGGTGAGCAGAAGAAGGGCTTCCTCGCGAAGCTCACGGGCGCGAGCGGCGGCGTGGACCTCGACCTCGGCTGCCTGTTCGAACTCGCCGATGGTTCCAAGGGAGTCATTCAGGCGCTCGGGAACAGCTTCGGCGCGCTGAACACCCCGCCGTACATCCACCTCGACGGCGACGACCGCACCGGCTCGAACACCGGTGGCGAGAACATGCACGTCAACCTCGAGCGCCCCGAACTGTTCAAGCGTGTGCTGATCTTCGCGATGATCTACGAAGGAGCGCCGAACTGGGCTGCCGTGGACGGCGTCGTGACGCTGACCCCGCCGTCGGGTCCGCAGATCGAGGTGCGCCTGGACTCGCCGAACAACGGCGCGCGCATCTGCGCGATCGCGATGCTGCAGAACACCGGGCAGGGCATCACCGTCGAGCGTCTCGTGCAGTACATCGACGGCAGCCAGTCCGACCTCGACCGCGCGTTCGGGTGGGGCATGCAGTGGCAAGCGGGGCGTAAGTAGCCCCTAGTGCGAAATTCTTTCCGGCCTGGTGGCCGGTCACGGGAGATCCCGCCGGCGCATGTCGGCGGGATCTCGGTGGTTCCAGGGGTGCAAGCAGGTCAGCGTCGTCGGAGAGCGAGGACCGGAATGGTGCGTTTCCCGCGCGTCTTCTCCTCGACCTCTGCTCGACCGGTCTTGCGGCCACGATGATGCACGAGCGCCATGGGCGCACCCTCGAAGTTGCCGCCGACCCGGCCTCCGTTGGCCCGGAACTCGGCGATCACCTGCGCATTCCAGTCGTCGGACGAACTCATGGGAGAAATCCTCCTGGCTACTGCAGTCGGCTACGAACCACCGTAATCATGTAGAGGACCACGGGGTCCGGAACGAGGAATCACGAGCGGTCGGTGGTCGCCGCCAAGGATCCCAATAGCCGAAGTTTGTCGTCACTGGGCGAGCCGGCAGAGGCCCGGTACACGATCAACTGATGTCCAGGTGCGCTGCGAACGTCGAATGCGTTGTATTCGAGGACGAGATCGCCGACGGCAGGATGCCGGAACTCCTTGGCCTCGTGTGTTTTGCCCCGCACATCGTGCCGATTCCACAGTTCGCGGAACTCCGCGCTCGCATCGTGCATCTCGAGAACGAGGGCACGAACGTCGTCGACCGAGCCGGTGTGGCCCAGAGCGAGCCGGAGATTCGCGACGCACGACGTCGTGGCGCGCTCCCAATCGGTGAAGAAGCGGCGCCCGAAGGGATCGAGGAAGGTCATGCGCACGAGATTGTCGATGCGCTCGAAGCCGCTGTAGAGCGCACCGGCGAGCTCGTTGTACGCGAGAACATCCAACCGGCGGTCGATGATGAGCGCGGGTGTGTGCGACCAGGATGAGAGAAGCTCCCGCAGTGAATCGTCCACGGTCTTCCGCACCGGAGTGGGCGGTGTCGGAGCCAGTCCGGCGAGACGGAACAGGTGCTCGCGCAGGTCGGTGTCGAGAGCCAGTGCGCCGGCGAGGGCGTTGAGAACCGCCGGAGACGGGTTCCGTTCGCGACCCTGTTCGAGTCGCGTGTAGTAGTCGACGCTGACACCGGCGAGCATGGCAACTTCCTCGCGACGCAGACCGGAGACCCGCCGCCCCGACTGCGCCGTGATACCGACATCCGACGGCTGCACGTGTCCGCGTCGCGCCTTGAGGAAGGTTCCGAGTTCGGTGGAGACCATGAGACGACGCTAGCTCCCCGGATGCGGTACAGACAGGCCCTGGTGCACCCAGGCACACACCGGCCTGTTCCGGCCGCCCATCCGCCCCGACAGTGGAACTCGCCGGATCTCCCGGCACCCCGATCCTCATCTGGAGTACACATGACCATCCCCTTCACTCCCGAATTGTTCGAACTCATCCGCGAGAACGCCGGCGGGCATCGTCCGCTCCTGTTCGGCAATGCCCGGATCATCACCGGCGACGCCCTGATCGGCGATTTCGACCGCGGCGACGTCCTGCTCGGTGGCGCTCGTGTCCGGCAACCTTCGCAATCCTGTCCGTGTCTCGTGACGACTCGGAAACAGATGTGCTGCAACGATTCATCGATGATGCCGACGCCGCGCACACGGTCGTCGTCGACGGTGAGATAACCCTCTGGGGCGGTCGATCGGTCCACGCCGACGACCCGACGGAGACCCCGACCGCCACGGACGTGGCATCGGACCGTCATCTCGGAACTTGGATCGACGAAACGGATTTCGTGCACCAGCACCTGACCGCGGACGGTCGCTACGACGAGACCCGCGGTCGACGCCCGCATGCATATCAGGGCTCCTATCGGATCACCGGCGACCGCATCGACTACCGCGACGACCTCGGATTCTGGGCCTTCGGCGAATTCGTCGACGGCACCCTGCAGCACGCCGGTTACACCTTCCGCCGCGCCTGACACTCATCGGAAAGCCACCACAATGAAGACAACTCTCGCCGATTTCACCGCGGCCCACGACAGCGACCGTCCGATCCTGCTGACCGGTGGCGCCGTCGTCACCATGGACCCCTCGATCCCGGACCTCGACGCCGGCGACGTCCTGCTCGTCGGCCCGCAGATCATCGCGATCGGCGCCGACCTACGCTCCGATCCCGGGCACGGTGCCGCAGCAGCCTCGGCACTCGTGGTCGACACCCGCGGTGCGATCGTCGGCCCCGGTTTCGTCGACACCCACCGTCACGCCTGGGAAGCGCAACTGCGCCGGAGCATTCCCGACGTTTCCGACCTCGGCGAATATGTCATGTCGACCCTGGCCGGCGTCGCCCCGAACTACGCACCGGAGGACATGTACATCGGTACCCGTCTCGCCGCGCTGACCGCGCTCGACTCGGGCATCACCACCATGCTCGACTTCTCGCACAACTCCCGCACTTCCGCGCACTCCGATGCTGCACTGAATGCGCTCATCGACACCGGAATTCGGGGCGTGCATGCCTCGATGGGTCCTCACTTCGGTGAGTGGGATCGTCAATGGCCCAAGGATATGAACCGGTTGGTGAGCGACTTCCACGGCGCCGCAGACGGTCTCGTCACGGTGCGGCTGGCCGCCCTGGCGACCGACGAGATCGCCGGACCTGCGATCGCCTACGGGCCCGAACTCGCTGCTTTCGCAAGTGATCTCGGTGTGTGGACGAGCATCGACGCGGTTTTCGGGATACCGTCGTCGGAGGCGATCCTGCGCTGGGCACGGATGGGGATCCTCGATCCGACCCTCACCTTGATCCACGCGACCGGCCTGACCCCCGAGGCGTGGACGGCGATGGGGGATGCCGGTGTCACGGTTTCCCTCGCCCCGACCTCCGACGCCCAGATCGGCCTCGAATCGGCGGTGCCCGCTGTGGACGAGGCTCTCGCCGTCGGGATCCGGCCGGGTCTGAGCATCGACGTGGAGGTCGCGCTCGCGAGCGACATGTTCACCCAGATGCGGACCCTGCATGCCATCCAACGCATGCGCGCCACCAATGCTGCATACGGAACGGAGGAGACCCGCAACCGGATCACCACCCGCGACGTCCTCGACTTCGCCACCCTGCGAGGCGCGCAGGCCAACGCGCTCGGGCACGTCACCGGTTCGCTGACACCGGGCAAGGAGGCCGACCTGCTCATCGTCCGCGCCGACGACATCAGCAACATGCCGCTCAACGACGCCGTCGGCACCCTCGTGCTCGGCTCCGACGCACGCAACATCGACACCGTCCTCGTCGCCGGCAACCCGCGCAAGTGGGCGGGTTCGCTGGTCGACGAGGACATCGACGCCCTACGCGAGGCCGTGATCCGTTCCCGCAACGCCATCATCGGGCGGGTGGCGGCGACACTGTGACGACCTCCAGGGAAGTGAAGGACATGAAACAAGTCGAGCACCCGTTCGTCGGACTGTGGGCGACCGCCGACGGTAACATCCGCCAGCGTCTCCTGCCGGAGGGGCGATACGTCGAGGCCCGCGGCAGCCGGGAAGCTGCCTACACCGGTGACTACCGGATCGAAGGAACGATGATCTACTACCGTGACGACGCCGGCTTTTCCGCCGACGGTGAGTTCCGCGACGACGTGCTGTACCACGCGGGAATGGTCATGTATCGGCACCTGAGAGCGCGGCAATAGGAGTGCCGATCCGGACGATGGTCATGCGGGCCGTTCGGTCGCAGTCAGGAGCTCGTGCAGCACGCCTTCCTGAAAAGTCCGTGCTTGCCGACCTGAAGGCGGAAGCTCACCGGAGCGTGCTGCGATGGACTGTTCGATCGCCTCGACCGGCTGGTAGGCGGTCCCGAGTAACCGTCGGCCGGCATCGATTTTGGACAGCCACTTCCCGTAGCGATGTCGAACCAGCGCGCGACAGGCTCCGAGGACCGCGTCGTCGGCTCCAGGTGCGGGCCGGTCATCGGCTGGGCCGGGCAGCGCCATCCACCAGCGCAGCGAGTCGACCAATAGGCTCTGTAGTTCCTCCGGTGCCAGCTCGGCGAATGTCTCCGGGGCCGGCGGTCCCGCCAACACCCGGCCGCTCTGGTGCAGGATGCTGCGGTCCAGTCCGTACCAGAACGTCCCGTCGGCTGCCGGGCGGTCTGTGGGCTGAAGTGTCTGCCGGAAGGCCATGTCCGGCCCGTCGTTCAACTCGAGCTCGAAGCCCGGTTCTCCGGTGCCCGACTGCGCCGTAGCCATGGTGTAGACCACCAGTTCCAGGCCTCGGGCCGGACATGGCAGGGCGCTGTGCCGCAGCCGAGCGATCAACTCCCGCTTCACCGTTTTGCTCAGGGGGTCGCGACAGAGCAGGGCGATGTCGATGTCGCTGCGGCCGGGATGGAAGGCGTTCAGGGCGAGCGACCCGGCCGCGTACGCCCCGACGAACTCCGCACCGAGCACCTCCCGGGCAGTGTCCACGACGGCTTCGAGGTATGGCTCTACATCGATATTCGGCACCACCCCATCATGCGCGGCACACCGTGCCGTGCACACGATGCATGCCTCTACGTAGTGAGGCGCACGATGCAGGCCACCCAAGTATGGTCACTGAGCTTTCCGGTCTCCTCCGTGATGGCCCACGTCCGCAGACCTGTGCAGGCCAGGTCGGAAGCGATGTGATCGATCCACGGCCCGTGCTCGACCTCACCACCGGTATGCAGACTCCATCGGCTCATTACCGCCATGGATCGTGGATTACCCCGGTAACCGTGGTTCGTGTCGACAGGCCGCGCGAGCATGCCACCGAAGCGCCTCGATCCGCAACCGGGAGGCGACCAAATTACTGGTTGACACAACAAGTTCTTGGTATCTGGCACAGTACATCGACAGTCTGATCTCGGTCGCACGTTTTGGTAAGGAATGACAGGGCACGTGTGCCGAAAACTATTGTGGGAAAATCGGTTTAATCATAAGGCTATGACTTGGTGTATCTGATGTGGCCCGATCGGTTCGGATGGGGCTGAAGAGTTGAGACGCTCTACTTCCGGAGGGAAGGACTGGGTCGGGGATGAGCGCTGGAGTTTGGCTGCTTATGTCAAACACGTGTGGTGGTGCGCTAATTGCCATTAGCGCACCATCTCCTTCGAACCCCGAGGTGAGCGCGTTTTCCTGCTCGAGAGCGTCGGTGCGGGGCGGTAGGCTCCCGTTCCGTGCCCGACGACATGCTGATGCGCCCGGACGACGTCCCGACGCCTGTACCGACCTCTCCGGACTCCGTCGCGCCGTCCGTGCCGGCTCTGTCGGTCGAGACCCTCGCCCAGGTGGCGGGGACGGCGGCGCGGTAGCGGTCGGAGTCGACCTGGCGTAACTACGCCGCGGACTGGGACCGGTTTACCGCCTGGTGTCAGCGCGAAGGGCACGCCGCGTTGCCGGCGCATCCGCTCACCGTCGCCGCCTACCTCCACGACGCGGCATCGACGGTCACGGAGGCAGGGGAGCGGGCCTACTCCCCGGCCACCCTGGCCCGGTGGGTCGCCGGCATCGGCTTCCACCACCGCCGCGCCGGCCATCCCGCTCCCGGCAGCGACGAGCTCGTGGCCGCGACCCTGTCCGGGATCCGCCGGGACTACGCCGCCGCGGGGGAGCGCCCGCGCAGTCCGCGGGCGCCGCTGCTGACCGCCGACATCGTCACCATCGTCGAGAAGATGCGCGCCGATACCGGCAGTTGGGCCGCGGAGGTCCTCGAACGCCGCGACAGTGCCATCCTGCTGCTGGGTTTCGCCGGGGCGTTCCGCCGCAGCGAACTCGTCGCCCTCACCTGCAGCGATGTCTCCGTGCATCGGCTCGACGGCCTGCACATCCGCCTGCGCAAGTCCAAGACCGATCAGGAAGGGCGGGGGAGTGTCCGGGCGCTGCCGTTCACCCACAACCACGTGAGTTGCCCGCCCTGTGCGTGGCTGCGGTGGGCACAGGTCGTCGCCGCCTTCGACACCGGGGGCCGGCCCGCCGTCATCCGGCTGCTGCGCACTGCCGAGCCGTTCGAGGCGCACGTGTGCCGGGGCTCGCGCCCGCGCATGGTGCCGTCCTCGCCGTGGTTGCGGGCGATCCGCAAGAACGGCAACCTCTCCGACACACCCCTGTCCGGGGCCGCGGTGCACAAAGCGATCCGCCGCCGCGCCGAGCAGGCCGGCTACGACCCCGAGACCGTCGCGCAGTTGGGTGGGCATTCGCTGCGGGCCGGGTTCGTCACCCAGGCCTTCCGCAACGGTGCGTCCGCGCACGCGATCATGCGCCAGACCGGGCACAGCACCCCCGCCATGCTGGAGACCTACGCCCGCGAACACGCCCCACTCATTGGGAACGCTGTCACGAATCTCGGGTTGTGAGGGCGCGATGATCCGCACCGTCCGAGAGCTCTCCCGCCACAACGATGTTCACGATGCCGCCCTGGGCCTACGCATCCCGAGTCGCTACCGCCAGGACTGGATGCTGTTCGCCGACTGGTGTCTTGCCGCCGACCACCGCCCTATTCCCGCCTCGCCCGAGACCCTGGCGCTGTTCCTGCACGAGCACCCGGCCGCGATCGCGACCCAGCGGCGCCGCCTGTCGGCGATCAACGCCGTCCACACCCGCCACGGCTACCCCCCGCCGGGGCGCACCGAGACGGTGCGCCGGCACCTCGACACCACCCGCGCCCACCGCCTCGACCGGCTCGGACGCCTCCTACTACAGCGAGCGGCCGAGCTGCCCACCGAGGGGTGGCCGAGCGGACTGTTCGGCCGCCGCGATGCCCTGCTAATGGTCCTCGCCGCCACCGGCATGAGCTTCACCGACATCACCCGGCTACGCCGCCGCGACCTCCGCCTCGACAACGGCGCCCTGGTGGCCACAGCCCGGACCGGTGAACGATTCCGTCTCCCACCGGATCCCGAGACCGGGGGCAATCCCACCGCCGATATCTATCGGCGGTGGGCGGAGGTCCAGGCGTTCCTCGACCAGTACCCCGGCACGCACCTGTTGCGTCATCACCTCACCGATCCCGTCGAGATCGTTGCGGATCCGCTCGATGCGGAACAGGGCCGGCAACCGTTGCTGCCTCCGATCGACCGCTGGGGACATCTCCCTCACGCGCAATCCGTGACCCCCCAATCGGTGTCGATGTTGGTGCGCGCACACCTGTCCGGCCGGGCCCCGGTACGGAAGGCTCTTCCCGTTCCCCCGCAGGACGACATCGGTACGTCGGTCGAGTCCGACGTCATCCTCGATTCCGGCTACTACGAGCGCGGCATCACAGCTCGGCGCCGCGACCACGAGGCACTCGGAGACCTCACCGATGTCTTCGGGGAGATCGAACAGCGGGCCGACGCGCTGTTGGATGAGCTGCTCGCTGTACTGGAAAACCTATAATCGGCAGTTGTGGGAATCTTCCGCAGCGCCCGCAGGCAACACAAGCCTCCCGCAATCGCTGCGCCACGGCAGCCGGCCGTGGCGCCCACTCTGTGACCGATTCCGGTCCCACCCCGAAAATGCGCACCCCAGTGCTCGTCCAGCAGCATTCTCGTGACTAATCTCAGTCTGGCAGGGGCCAGCTCTCCACAGAATCCCCGCGATCGCGAGACATGACATGCCGACGCGCACACCTAAAGCGATACTGCGCGAACCATGTGTCAGAATGAAGTTGATCCTGGCCGAATCCGCGGCTCCGGACGAGGATTCAGGAGGTTCCCCATGGTCCCGGAATCACCCACCGACGCTCTCGGCTCTCACGCTGCCGGTGTTCGCGATCTGGTTGTCGAGGTTGTGCGATCCAGGCACGGCCTCTTCGCGGAGGCGCACCAAGTGTCGGGAACCCGGTACTCGATGGGGTTCGGCAGCCAATGGCGCGACCTCCTGGATGATACCCATGACGCGCTGACGGGCCGGGGTTTCCAGTCCTACAAACTGACCCCGGCGGGCTACAAGCTCCCCATCGTCAATAACTGCTTGGTGTACGTGTGGCGCGTCCCGGAGGGCGTGGACGCGATCTCCAGGTTCGCGTCGAGCCCGACGAAGAAAAGTGGTTTCACTGCACCGCCTCCTGATCCGATGTTGTTCGAGCCGGGTTTCGCGGACGAGGGCGACCCGGCGGCTGACATTCTCGAAAAGGACGAGCTCACGAGCATGATGGAGGCTGTCGGCGACACGATGCCGTTAGTGCTCGTCATGGTCCAGTCGTCGCCGTGGCAGCTGCAGTCGATTACATGGGCGATCGCCGTCCTCGACGACTCCGGCAAGGTCAGGCTGCGCGGGCAGGAGATCATCTGGGAGCCTGCATCGACCCTCGGCGAGGCGGCGTCTGATGTCGAGGCGTTCGACAGCGGCACACCCCATGGCCCCACCCTCGAACCACAGAAGCAGGAGGGAACCCGACCGGATGAGTGAGGACACCCCGAGCCTCTTCGGTCCGCCCAGTTCCTGGCAGACACACAGCCGCTTCGAGCCGGCACGGCTGACTCAAGCCCGTGTCCGTTTCGGCATCAGCAAGTCAGACCTGGCCACCGAGGTGGGCGTGTCGCCCGCTGCGATCGGGCAGTACGAGGCCGGAGTCAACTCGCCGCGGCCCGAAGTCCTCGACCGGTTGGCGCAAGCCCTGAAGGTGCGCCCGGGATTCTTCAGTGTGGGCCGTCCGTTGGCGCGCATCGACACGGTCAACGCGCACTTCCGGAGCCTGCGGTCAGCGCGCGTGAGCGACCGCCAGAAGGCGTTGGCCATGACTACCTTGGTGTGGGAGCTGACCTTTGCCCTTGAACGGTATGTCAAGCTCCCAGAGGTCGATCTGCCCGCTGTGCATGCCGGGACCTCTCCTTCGAACGCCGCCGAGCTCCTGCGGAGGCACTGGAACCTGCCCGACGGACCGGTCAAGCATCTGGTCGCCACGGCGGAGTCCCGGGGCATCGTGATCGCAGTGCGCCCGCTCGGCGAGATCGACGCGGTGGATGCCTTCTCCGTCGTGATCGTGGACCGCCCCATCATCGTGACGACGCCGCGCCGCAGCGAGAACGTCTTTCGGCACCGGTTTTCCATCGCGCACGAGATCGGTCACCTGCTACTGCATGCCGAGTCCGGCGAACACAACGCGGCCATCGAACGCGAAGCCGACGAGTTCGCCGCCGCGTTCCTCACCCCTGCGTCGTCGATGGATGCGGCCCTCCCTCAACGGCTCGATCTGGCAGCTCTGGACCGGCTGGGTAGGACGTGGGGAGTCTCACCACATTCACTGGTCCGTCGGATGGTCGAGCGCGGCCGCACCACCGAATCGTCTGCTCGACGGGCATACCAGCGCCTTGCCATGGTCCACGACCCGACCGCTGACCCGACGGGCGCGTTCCCGGGGGAAGTGCCAACTCTTCTGGAGAAGGCTGCCGCGCTGGCTGCGGACCACGGTGCAGGCGTGCCCGTCCTCGCCGAAGTCCTCAAAATCAGCCCCAGGCAGGTACGCGACCTGATCGGAGTGGTCGATCAGCGCCCCACGCTGCGTCTCGTCGCCGGCGAATGACGACGGCAGAACTGGTTGTTGGTGTCCATCGTTTCCGAGGGGGATCGATTCGGACCAGCTCGCTTGCGGTGGTGTCGGCGATCCAGCTCGACCCGTCGGACGAATGACTCGAAGGCCGACGCTATCTCGGCCTCGACGTGCTGACTCGATTCCGTCTGAACACCGTCGCCGATACCGACAGTGAGATGTGAGCGGATACCATGCCTGCACTCAGTACCTGAGACCTACGGGTTACACAGCGCTACAACACTTCTGGGACTGGACCCAAAGTCCCTGGCGTCTGCAGTGACTGAACGATTCTCGGCTTGAGCACCCATCTCCTGACTATGTGCTCAGGTGTTCATGCAGACGACCGCTTGTCGAATGGTGGTCCGTCCACAAGGACATGCTCGATAGCACAACGCGCGGCGTCATTGAGATCCCCGCCTGAGTGCAATCCCACCCGTAGGTTGAGCTTCGTGCATATAGATCGTGTAGACGTCGAACGATTCCTGGGATTCGAGCAGCTGAGCATCGAAGTCGATCCTCGGCTGCAGCTGATCGCTGGACCGAACAACGCCGGCAAGTCGTCACTCCTCCGCGTGCTCGAGGCGTTCTTCTCCGACCCGTCGAGCGAGGACCTCCAGGGGTTGAAGCCGTTGCACGAGTACTACGTCTACGGCGGTCCACGCATGCTGTCGAGCATCCAGGTCCAGTTCAGCGGCCTGACCGAACAAGAAGCGCAGTTTTTCGCGGATGCGGTCGTGAGAAATGGGACGTTCTGGGTCAAGATCTCGTGCACTCGAAGCGGAAAGATCAGTTATCACGCGAGCCGCAAGTCTTCCCGGGCGCGGGAGCTCTACGAGCGGGTGCTCGAGTCCTTCAGCTTCGTGAAGATCCCGTCAGTACGCGTAAGCGAGACCGGCGACGGCCAGAACGACCAGTCACTGCTCCGCCTGCACGAGACCCTCGAAGGGGTGCTGGTGCGGTCGGGCGGCTCGCGGAAGACGCAGTTGCAGAAGGAATTCGAGGAGGCGATCGCCCCGGTCGAGGAACTTGTCCACAGGGTGCTGAGCGAGTCGGTGGAGGCGGTCGCCGCGGAGTTGCCCTTCCGTGAGCGAGACCTGGGCATCAAGCTGCCTGACTCGCGGCACGCCTTGCGCGGCATGCTCCAGAACGCCGTCATCACCAGCAAGGACGAGATCGAGGTCTCGATCGCTGAGCGCGGCACCGGATTCCAGTCCGCGATGGTGCTCGGAGTCCTCCGATATGTTGCATCTCGGAGCAAGCAGACGGCGGGGAAGGTCGTGTTCGTGATTGAGGAGCCCGAGGCCTTCCTTCACCCTCAGACCCAGCGGGCGATGGCGAAGATCCTCAGGGACATCTCCGCCGACGCGCAGCTCGTCGTGACGACCCACAGCCCAGTCCTGGTGGACTCGTTCTCCGTCCGCCAGATCGTCCGACTGCCTCTGAGCCCGTCCGGGATGACGTACACGGCGAAGCGCCACCAGCTGTCCGACGCCGACGAAGGTCGCCTGTCGAGGTACTGCGACGCGACCAACAGCGAGCTGGTGTTCGCAAGTGCGGTCATCCTCGTCGAGGGGCACGGCGACAAGCTCCTGATCGACTACTTGTTGGAGCGGATCACCGGCGGGGCAGGCGGCCACTACGCCCTGGGCATCGCCGTCATCGAGGCGTCGAGCATCGACAACATCCCTCATCTCATCCGGCTCGCTCAGCTCTTCGGTGTGCGCGCCTACGTCATCACGGACAAGGACGGAGTGCACAAGGCCGGCGGCAATGGCAAACGCAAGCTGCTGGAAATACTGAAGGTAAAGGAGCCGGGTCCGTCGCAAGCGGACCTTGCGCAGATCCGTGCATTGGCCGACGCCGAGGTGGCGAACCTGAAAGCCGCGCTCTCGCAGCAGGCCGACCTGAATGCGGTACTCGAGCCCTGGGACGCCTTCGTACTCGCATCCGACCTCGAAGGCCTGCTCATAGACACAGTCGGGCAGAAGAACCTCGTCGAGATGCTCGGTCCCTCCGGTGAGAAGCAACTAGACCGCGCGACCGCGGAGAAATACGCAAAGGGACCTCAGGGGAAAGAGGAACTCGCGTCCTGGTTGGGTTCGAAGGGTTGGAACTCACTGCGGAAGACCTCCAACAAGACAAAGCCCCACCTCCCGTCGGCTTTGCTACGAGAGCACCTGAGTTCCCGACCATCTCTCCCTCAAGCCGTTCGTCCGCTCGACGACTGGCTCCGAGGCATCGTCAGGGAGCACCAGCGGTCGCCTCTGTGAGCGGTGACCCTCTCGCTCTGCAGCCCCGCCGAACATCGCGTTCCAGACGCTGACTACATCGACTCTTCAATAGTCGAACTCGCCTTCGCCGATTAAGCATTGGTCGATGCATCGGACATGGAAAACACAACATCGCCTGGATCGCCGCATACGTCGATCGAGGATGTATGCGCTGATCGGCAGACCCGCGCCGTGCAGGAGACTGGCATCTAATCACGGCGCGCCTTCGACGCTAGATGTCGACCTTGGTGACTGTGCTGGGAATCGCGCGAAGTGACACCAAGTACTGGTCACCGGCCGGAGTGAGCTTCCAGTAGACGGACTTGTCGCTGACTGTGCGTTTCTTCGTGCCCGTGGTGATCAGACCCAGCGCCCTCAGCTGCACGATGATCGCGCCCCACGCTTTGTCGGAAATCTCTGCAGACTCGTTGTACCAGCCCCTCGACCAAATGACGCCGCCGTCGTTCTGGATCTCGCGCAGCATGTGATTGTTGAACGTCTTTCGCAGCACCGGCTCCGGTGCCTCGTCGATCATGAACGGACCAAGCACCTCGACGATCTCGTCCCAGGTATAGGTGAGATCACCGTCCTCCATGCGATCTCCGTTGAGGAACCCCTTGTGGGCGAGCTCCAGTTCGATCTTGTCGTCACCGTACGCGAAACGCTCGTCGAGCTGCGTCGGCTCTGCCGCCGAGGTCTCGGCTTCCTTCTTCTCGAACTGGGCGATCTTCGCCTTCAGCTCGGCGATCTCCGCCCGCGTCTCCGGGGTCATCGCCTGGTTGCCGCGCACCCACCCCGGTCGTGGGTTGGTCCTGATCAGGTGCATCAGACCGCGGGTGACCTTGGAGCCGAGGTCCTCGGCGTTCTTCCAGTCCTTCGTCATCTTCAGCTGGACCTTCTTGCGAAACTCTGCGAGCTTCTTTGCGGCCGCATCGCTCCGGTCGGTCTTGCCGACAGGGATCTCGTCCGGTTCTGCTGGGACAAAGCCCATCACCGGGATGCCGATCTCGACTGCGTAGTCGTACTCCTTCTCGGTGTAACTGATCCCTTCTTCGGTGGTTGACCCGTACCGGCCGCCCAGGATCACCAGGTAGTAGTCACTCTGCTCGATGACACCTTTGATGAGCGTCCACTGGTCGGTGTCGGCGGTGGGGAACAGCTCCATGCCGGCCGGGAGGCAGTCCATCTCCAGCAGGGCCTGCATGACCTCGCGGCGCTCATCGACAAGGTCGGTGAACGTTGAGCTGATGAAGACCTGGTAGCGCCTTTCCATGATCGCGATGCTATCGAGGAGCGGATCGTGCGGCTCGCCGTCGACACACTGGAGCGGGGCGTGTCAGGGACGAGATCTCGGCGATGCCCGGCCCTGCAACCATCACGACACGTGTTGTGGAGGACCTTATGAGTTCCCGGAGCAGCTCGGCGGTTGGGAACGCCCTCGGCGGCAGCCGACAACCGAACCAGCTGAGTGACGATCAGTCGGGAGGGACGGGAGGGGACGGAACGAACGTCAGGCGCCTAGTCCGTTGGAAGCGCGGACTCGGCACGGAAATCGCCGCAGCCTTGGTGCGTTGGCGCCGCCCATATCTAGCGGCGTGGCTCACCGCGGGTTCCGACTGGGCGGCAACTGTCCGGATCGAAGCTTTGAGGTGATGTGCTGTTGGTCGATCACAGAGGCAGACCCTTTCGCTGTTAACGTCGCTGCCATGCCGGCATTCGTGGTTGTACCAACAATCGTCGAATTCGAAGGTCTCGTCGATCTTCTGAGTCTTGCCGTTGGAGGAACCGATCCAGAGCGACTCGACCGCGCCTGCGCGTGTTACCGTGCTGGACCGGCCGAATTGGCGGCAGTGTTCGCGGAGGATTCGCCTATCGGCGTCGTCGGCTACCTCTGTCATGCGGGTACGCCTCGCACAGTCGAGCTGCTCCATATCGCCACCGATCGCCGCTGGCAGCACCGAGGTATCGGTACTGCCCTGGTTCGCTGGGTTCAAGCCCAGTATCCCGGCGCCCTGATCGAAGCTCAGACAGATCACGATGCAGTGGGCTTCTATCGGTCGATCGGGTTCGGTATCGAATCGCTCGGTGAGTTGTATCCCGGCGTCGAACGGTTCCGAGCGGTCTCGAAGTCCCGCTCCGCTTCGGAGGACCATCAGGTCCATTGAGCACGTCCTGCTAGTGGAGCGGTAAACAGCACAGCGTCCGGGGACGCCACGCACGCCGCGGCGTAATGCGGTATTACAGTGATAAGTACTGTATTCTTATCTGTAGTTCAGACTACATGGAGGATCCGATGGCCACCCTCACGCTCCGCGTCAGCGACGAGACCCGAGAGGAGCTTGAGGCGCTGGCCCAATCCAAGGGCACGACCGTCAGTGCATTGTTGCGGGACCAAATCGATCAGTTGCTTGGTCGCGACGTGGAGATGCGTCGCGGCGATGTTCCTCAGTCACTGACGATGACCGAACGGCTGCTGCTCGCGAACCAGTCGAGGATCTTGGCCGCTCTCGTGCCCGATGAGGCCGACTACTACGCACGGCGAAGCGAAACTCTCGAGGAAGGGTACGCCGGCGAGTACGGCGACGTGTTCGCTGCGGTCGGTCCGGAACTCACCCGCACCGAATGCGCCTTGGTCTGGGACTTGCTCGATATGTTCCGCGTCCTGGGCGCAAGCATCGAGGCGCTCAGCCCCGCTGATCGAGCCGTCCTCGGGAAAGAACGCATCGACCGGCTGCAGTTCCGGGGATTCGACATCAGCGATGAGCTGGAAGGTCGACTGCTGTCATATGTGCAGTATCTGGTGCGCGGAAGGAGATGGTCGGAAATCGGTCCACGACTGGGGGAGATCGGCGACGACGGCAACTCTCATCACCGCTGTTTACCCTTTTACCGACTTCTGCTGGACACCTACCGGCCGATCATCACCGCCCGCGCCAAAAGCCGGGGATATTCTCTCGATGCCTATCGTCTCGACCTCGAAGAGCTCATCGAGTTGGCGGAGGTCAGCTTCCGATGACGCGGATCTGCATAGAATCCGCAACTGCGGGCGTAGGTCTGAAAGCCATAGGGTCGGGAGCTAACGTCACCGACACAGCGACTACCTGGTTCAACTCCCGGACTCACTTTGCCCCCTCCACTGACAAGATCCCCGCCTGTGCACGCCTTCATCGATGAGTCCAAACGTGACGGCTACATGCTCTGCGCTGTCACCGTCGCCGCCGGCGACATCGCGGCTCTACGTAAGCAGGTGGATGCACTGCGTCCGCGAGGCAGTGCACGGATCCACATGAAGTCTGTCAGCAAGAAGGACGCGCCGAAGCTGGTCACCGAGGTAGCAAAGCTCGACGCCGCCAGCCGCCTTTACATCGTGAAATCGGGCAAGATGCCCGAACGAAGCGCTCGCGATCTCACTCTCGGGGCCGCTGTTCGCGATCTGGCCACGCTCTCGGTGAGCCGGGTCCTCATCGAATCTTGCAACCAGGACCGGGAAGACAACCGGACGATCCGCGACGCCTTGGGCGCCGAGGCGCCGTTCGTCTACGACCATGCTTCACCGAGCGATCCACTGTTATGGCTCCCCGATATCCACGCATGGGCCTGGGGTCGCGGGGGGCAGATGAGAGCGAAAATTGCGCACCGAATCGAGGTGTTCAGGCTTTAAGAACAAGAAGAACCCCACCCGTGGGGTGGGGTTCTTCTTGAGCATGATGGGCGCGCAAGGCTGGAAACCGCTAGCTGGAGCTGCCCCACAGGGGTCCTTACGCTCCGGAGACCTCCTACACGAACCACTTCCCTCGGCTATTGCCTCGGGCACCCCAAACGGTACCACCATCCACCACTCAGGGACTTGCTCGTCTCACTTCCTCGATCTCCCCCCGGGCCGATCATGACTAAGACGTGTGCAAGCGAGTCGACGATCTTCAATGTCTCGACCGCGACCGTCATCACGCGACGGATGAGGTCGACTACGTAGGTGGGGTTCTCGTGTTCGTCGCACGAGTCGTTGGGGTCGTTGACTATCCTGGATGTTCTGTCGGTCTTGGCCTGGTAGCGGTGGTCGATGCTCCATGCCAACGCCGACCGAGACCCGAGCATGTATCGCTCAGCGACCTCCGGGATACCGGTGATGGTGACCTTCAGGTTGTAGACGATGGTGGTGCGGTCGTCGACGTCCTGCCGGTCTCGGGGTCCTTCTCCTTGGCCTACTTGAGCTTCGACACCCGCTGTGTCTCACGATCCTCCGCAGTGGCCTCCTTCTTGACCTGCATATCTAGGCCTTACGGCTGCGCAGTCTCGGAATTCACGTGCAGGTCTGCGAGGCGACGGCCGACGGCTGCGACTGCTCGAACCGATCCCGAGTCTTCGGGTTCGGGATGTGCGGAAGCATTTTCTTCAAGTCCGCCGCGTAGGTTTCGCGGTAGATCGGGTCGTAGAGCAGGCCGTAGACATAGTAGAAGACGTCGTCCTTACTCACCTGGTCGCCGACCGCGCCGCGGTAGGAAGTACAGCTAATCTTCACAAGTCGAGGCTACGGTGTCTCCGTGAGATTGAGCCGAATCGCGGTCAAGAACTTCCGCAACCTTGTCGATATCGATGTTCCACTGACCCGCCATACTGTGATCGTTGGCGAGAATCGGTCTGGCAAGAGCAACCTGCTGCACGCGATGCGACTTGTTCTCGACAACACGCTGTCAGGCGACCAGCGACGGTTGCGGCCAGAGGACTTCTGGGATGGGCTTAAGGCTGCAGACGGAGACCCGACCAGCAGCGGTGAGATAGTCGAAGTGTCCCTGGAAGTCACCGATTTCGAGGATGAAGCCTCCGTCGTCACAACTCTCGGCGATGCGCTCGTGACTGGAAGTCCGTTGACCGCTCGGCTCACCTATCGGTGGGAGCCCGATCCGCGGGTCGATAAGGAGGTGGTCTACCGAGCGCGCCTGTACGGAGGCGCCGCCGAACGGCCCATTTTTGCCGGAGACGTGCGTGATCGCCTAATCACCGTGTTCATGCACGCTCTCCGCGATGTCGAGAGCGACGTCAAGAGTTGGCGCCGATCGCCGCTTCGAGCGCTTCTCGAAGCGGCTTCCCAGAGTGCATCCCCTGCCGACCTCGAAAAGGTCCACAAGGCCATGAAGGCAGCAAACGACACCCTGAACAAGCTGGACCCGCTCGTCACGCTGAGTAACGACATCTCCACCAGCACTACAGCCGCCGTCGGGGCGGACCAGGGGTTGGAAGCGACCTTGGCCGCGGCACCCCCGGATCCACGAAGGCTCATACGGGCAATGCAACTGTTCGTCGACGGCACTGCCCAACGGCAGCTAACCGGCACCAGCCTTGGGGCGTTGAACGTTCTGTACTTCTCGCTACTCGAGTTGCAGCTCAAGCAACGATTGGAGAGTTCGGAGGTCGCGCATGTGCTACTCGCCATCGAAGAACCTGAGGCGCACCTGCATCCGCATCTCCAGCGATTGCTGTTCAAACATCTGCAGCAGGATGACGTCAACCGATCAACAGTCGTCACTACCCATTCGCCGCACATCGCGAGCGCGACCTCAGCACGGAACCTGGTCATGCTGCGCGCGACACCCGGCGGCACCGTTGCACACGCAGCTGCTGAGGCGGACATGGCCCAGGACGAGTGGGACGACATCGACCGGTACCTGGACGCGACTCGCTCGGAACTTGTCTTCGCCCGGCGGGTACTGCTCGTCGAAGGCGTCGCCGAGCAGCTCATGGTCCCCGCCCTCGCACGCACGATTGGCGTGGACCTGGACAAGGTTGGTATCTCGGTGTGCGCCATCGGCGGAACCCATTTCGCTGCATACATCAAGCTGTGCCGGGCACTGGGCATCCCGTGGGCAGTACTGACCGACGGAGACCCCGACATCAAGGTCACCGGTGCTCGCCGCAAGCAGCTGCTGGAGCAGAAAATCGGCGCGGACCCGGACGCCATTTTCGTCGGTGCAACTACGTTCGAGCACGACATCATCGTGGCATCGGACTCGAATCGGTCCGCGATCGTTGCGCTGCTGACCGACCTTCTCGACGACACCGAGGACACCCGAACCGTGAAAGCCTGGGAGCAAGTGACTCCAGGAGTGAAGGAGTTCCTCGACATGATCTCGACGATCGGCGGCAAGGGACGCTGGGCACAACGGTTGGCAAGCACGCAACTTTGCCCGCCGGCGCATCTTGCCGCCGCACTCGAGTGTCTGCTGGAGTCTTGAACCATGATGGGACTGCGGCAGGCGATAGCCGAGCTGGAGAAGAACCCCAGGCAGCGGGAAGCATTCCACCACGACGGTCACTGCGTCGTCCTCGCCCCACCTGGCAGCGGTAAGACGAAACTGTTGACTACAAAGGCGGTCTGGCTGGCAAACAACGCTGTCGACCCGGGCCGCGGACTGGCATGCATCACGCTCACGAACCCGGCTGCAACCGAGCTGCGCACCCGAATCAGACACCTCGGGCAGCCAGTCGGACGCACGGTCACCGTCGGCACAGTCCACTCGTTCGCCTGGTCGCACATCATCCGGCCATTCGCCTCTGCAGCGGGGTACCCGGAGTGGTCGAAGTACACACTGGCACCGCACGGCGAGACCACTGCCGCGATGCGAGAAGCCATCCGCCGAGTGTTCAGCCCGCACGAGGACACCCGCAATGTGGGCTCGACGGTCAAGCGCAACCGCAAGCTGTGCCTCGCCGAGGACGGATGGAACGCCACAGGCCCACGCATCCGCACGGTAGCCCGTGAGTACGAACGCCTGCTGCGGGGCAGAGGGTACGTCGACTTCGAGGACGTCATCGCCATGGCGGCACGCCTGGTCGAGGGATACCCCTTCGTGAGAACGGTTCTTCATGCCCGCTACCCGTACTTGATGGTCGATGAATACCAGGACCTCGCGCCAGGGCTGCACCGCATCGTCACCGCGCTCTCGTTCGATGACGGGCACACGACGCTTTTCGCTGTGGGTGACCCGGATCAAGCCATCTACGGATGGACCGGCACCCGACCGGAGCTCCTGCTTGAGCTCGCCGGGCACGAGTCCGTTCACCGGGTAGATCTGCGTATCAACTATCGATGTGGGGCGCTCATCGCGGCGGCGGGTCGCCGAATCCTCGGTGGTGACAGGCCCGAGGTCGTGACGTCCCGAGAGGGCGGTTCCGTTACCACACGATGCGAACCAGGCGGATTGGACGCCCAGGCGAACTACATAGCCAGCCGGATTGTGGAGTTGCACGCAGACGAGATTCCGCTGCACGAAGTTGCCGTGCTGGCTCCCACCCACGACGACTGCGACGAGCTCGTCATTACTCTTCGAAATCACGGCATACCGGTGGCTTGGCGAGCAGATTCATACTTGTCAACGCCGCTGACGATCACGTTGGAGTCCTTTGCCGCGTGGGCTTCCTGTGGCCGCGAGGACAGCGGCTACAGGCTGGGTGACCTTCTGGATCAGTGGCAACAGCTCGGTGACGGACAGGCTCTGCGATCTGGCACAGATGATGTCGTCGCAGTTCTCCTCGCTGCGGCGGCGGACACCTCCGCGGGCGAGTTCGTCGAGACTGTCGTTGCGATTATGGAGTCAATTGGAGCTCTGAACGCTCTCAGGTCGGACGATGCCAACGAACTCGTCAATATGCGTGAAGCCCTGGGCCCTTCCGGGGGGATGGCCCACTTTTCCGTGCGCGACCTGGGCCGTCTTCGCCTTCGGGACGGACGCGTCGAGGTATCGACCATGTCCGCGAGCAAGGGACTGGAGTTCGATCATGTCTTCATCGCAGCGCTGGAACAGGGCAAGCTCCCGTTCTACTCGTCCGTTCGAGGGTCGGCAGAATGGGAAGAGGACCGACGCAAGTTCTACGTCTCGTTCACCCGGGCCCGAGAAACGGTCGAGATTCTCTACTCCGGTTGGTACACGGCGCCATGGGGCGGTCGGAAAAGCAACGGACCAAGCGTGTTCCTACGCGAATCTGGATTGGTTTAGCGAGTGGCGCCCCTCCTGACTCAGTTGACATAAGAGCGCCCTATCGGCAGGGGAGGGGCGATGCACGCAGGGCATGCTTCGCACGCACAGCGTGCAGTGCAAGCATCGCGATGCAAGGCGTGCATCGCCGTTTCTCTGGTTGGCAGGTGGATCCTCGCTGGGGTTCCTCACCCCGAACAGCGATCGCCTCCACGCAAGCATCCCTGCCGCAAGAGGTACGGCGGGTATGTCGGAGCTATTGTGAAAGAAAGACTTTCGGCTCGGAGGGCCGCAACTCTCGCAGCCGGCATCATTGTTGCGAATTCACCTTCTCTGTGACCTCGGTCAACCCTCGTGGCGTGCCCACCTGATGCGGTGAACGTCGAGATCGCCGAGCCTTGCCTGCAATTCGTGTACGAACAACCTGGCCGCGACATCGCGGCGCGCATCGCGCCGCCATCCGTGCCGGTCTTCAATCCGGCGAAGGCAACCATTTTCTGGGAAGCGATGAAGCTTCCCGTTCGCTGGAGCAGGAAAGTGGACCCACCGCATGGCCCTTGTGACACTGAACAGCCGGATCGACCGAGTTCCGCCTGCGAATCCGGTACAAGCAGCGGTATTGGCGTCGACCGCGCGGCCCGCGCACCGTCACCACCTCCGAAGCTACGCACGATTACGCACGTAGTTGCGCACACTCGCCGGCTCTGGCATCGTGGACTGTGCCCAGGGCAGTAGCACTGGTGAAGTGAACCCGGCAGCCTTCCGGACGGTTGGTGAGCCGGGTTTCGCGTTTCTATTCCACGGTCATCGTCTTGCCGATCAGCGGCCGCACGCGAGCGGGCCATTCGCCCCCTTGGTCCAGGCACCACGCGACCGCGTCCGGAATCCACAGCATCGGTTCTTGTTTGGCCCGCAGATGGTGATAGGTCAGCTGGTCACGCAGCCCGTGCTTGCCGGTGGCCTCGAACAAGATTCGCCGGTCGGACTTGACCGTCGAATCGTCCTGCTCGAGCAACCAACCGGGAGAGCGGTATCTCGGCCAGGTCGCCGACGAGTGCTTCGAGGCATCGGGGACGTCCGATTTTGGGTGCGAGTTCGGCCGCATGGTAGACGCGGACGTGTATATCCAAGGTCACCAACGCCGAGCAGATCGCACGCCGACGTGTGTCGCGTTCGGACTTGAAGTGAATGCGTTCTTGGCCTTTCAGTCGCAACGCCGTCAATGTCCGACGGGCCTGGTCCAGCACGGACGGGTCGGCTACCGCAGCGACCACCATGATGCCGCGGACGGTGTTTTCGTCGATGAAGGCCTGCACGGCTACCGAGCCTAGAACGGGCACGATTACCGTCTGCCGGGCCTACGCTGAGACCGGCAAGGCGAGCTGACATGCAGGTCTTCTATGGCAGGAACAGTGCGTGCACGCATTGCACGCATTGCACGCGGAGCGTGCGACGCAGCCCTTGCCAGCGTTGCTGGCGGCGAGTGTCGATCGTCAGCATAAGCAGTACCGATGTGACGTGTGCGTCTCGTGCCGAGGGGCCGAGCCCGGTAGGGAACGGGAATGAGTACCGAGAGCTGTCGATCAGGTGTCCAGGGTTGGCCGCCCAGTCAGGAGTCTTTGCAACCGTTTGGGTCTCGGCGATCAGCGGCGAGCGTCACGCCGAGGTGCGCGGGGGTTTGAGTCGGGTTCGGCATGGTCGAAGGGTTCGCCGGTCAGTGCTTCGACCACTGCGGCGAGGTCGGTGTCGGTGAGATCGTTGTTGTCGGCGACGGGGTCGACGGTCTTGCGGCGGTAGGTCATCTGGAAGTCCTGTGCTCGATGGGGGTGTCTATCTGTGTTCGCATCCACATGGTCTGAGGGGCGGGTCAGCTAGAACTCTGGTGCGGGGATGACGCGTTGATGGATCGGTCGCAGCTGTGGAGCCGGTTCGGGTGGGTGTAGATGTTCATGGTGTCCCCGCGAAGGAATCCCACGAGGGTCAGTCCGGCGTCGTGGGCGAGGTCGATGGCCAGGGATGAGGGGGCGGAGACGGCGGCCAGGATGGGGATGCCGGCCATGACGGCTTTCTGGGTCAGTTCGAAGGAGGCGCGGCCGCTCACGACCAAAACGGTGCGCCGCAGCGGCAGCCGCCGATGCTCGATGGCCCAGCCGATGATTTTGTCGACGGCGTTGTGCCGTCCGACGTCTTCGCGCAGGGCGAGCAGGTCACCGTCGGTGGTGAACAGGCCGGCGGCGTGCAGCCCGCCGGTGCGGTCGAAGGTCGTCTGGGCGTGCCGGAGCGTGTCCGGCATCGTCGCCAGGACGTCCGGATCGACGACGATCGGGTCGTGGGCGGGGGAGTGGCGGGTGCGTTGGCGGATCGCGTCGAGGGAGGCCTTGCCGCACACGCCGCACGAGGAGGTGGTGTAGAAGTTGCGTTCGAGCCCGGTCTCGGGCAGGTCGATGCCGGGGGCGAGGTCGATGTCGAGGACGTTGTAGGTGTTGCGTCCGTTCTCGTCTGTGCTGTTGCAGTAGCGGATCGCGGTGATGTCGTCGCGGTCGGTGATGATTCCTTCGGTGAGCAGGAAGCCTTGGGCGAGTTCGATGTCGGAGCCGGGGGTGCGCATCGTGACCGCGAGTGCGGTGCCGTTGAGGCGGAGTTCGAGGGGTTCTTCGACGACCACGGTGTCCGGCCGCACCGACCGGTGTTGCGCCTCGAGTCGGGTGATCCGCGTGCGGGTGGTTACTCGTCCCATGGATCGAATCCATCCTCATGAATACCGTAATGGCCTACGAGTAGACGCTGTTCGATCCCGGGTATGGGCAGCGGCAAGGACACCCCGAGGTAGCGCAACGGCAGCTGGAGGGTCGCAACGACGGCGTGGGCGATCAAGGTCAGCATCGGGGTGTGCCTTTAGGTGGGAGTGGGATCGAGTTCACGGCGGGACATCTCCGGCGCGTCCTCGGATCTCGCGTGGGGGTCGAGGCGGATGGTGATCGCCTTGGAGACCGGGGTGTTGGATTTGCGGGCCACATGGTCCAACGGCACGAGGGGATTGGTTTCGGGATAGTAGGCGGCGACATTGCCGACCGGAGTGGGGTAGGGAACGAGTCGGAAGTTCTCGGCCCGGCGCTGTTCGACGGTGCCGTCGGGGCGCGTCCATTCGGAGATCAGATCCACCCGCTGGCCCGGGATGAATCCGAGGGTGTCGATGTCGTGGGTGTTGATGAACAACACGCGTCGGCCGGCGGTGATGCCGCGGTAGCGGTCGTCGAGGCCGTAGATGGTGGTGTTGTATTGATCGTGGCTGCGCAGGGTCTGCAGGATCACCCGACCGTCGGGTACCGGCAGCCAGTGCAGGTCGTTGACGACGAAGGTGGCCTTGCCGGTGGCGGTGGTGAAGCGGCGCTCGTCCCGCGGCGGGTGGGGCAGGACGAACCCGTCCGGTTGCCGGACGCGGGTGTTGAAGTCCTCGAAGCCGGGGATCACTCGGGCGATGGCATCGCGGATGCTGTCGTAGTCGTCGGCGAACCGCGCCCACGGCACGGGATGGGCGGGACCGAACAGGTGCTGGGCGAGTTCGCACACGATGGCCACCTCGCTGCGCAGATGTGCACTGGTGGGAGGGAGACCACCGCGGGAGAGGTGCACCACCGACATCGAATCCTCCACCGACACCAGTTGCCGGCGCCCGCCACGGATGTCTTTGTCGGTGCGGCCGAGCGAGGGCAGGATGATCCCGGTGGCCCCGTGCACAAGATGGCTGCGGTTGAGTTTGGTGGAGACCTGCACCGTCAGGGCGCAGGTGCGCAGCGCGGCGGTGGTGACCTCGGTGTCGGGGGTGGCGGACAGGAAGTTGCCGCCCATGGCCATGAACACCGACGCGTGTCTGTCGCGCATGGCGCGGATCGCCTCGACCGCGTCGAAACCGTGCGCGCGGGGGCAGGTGATGCCGAACTCGGTGTCGAGGGCGGTCAGGAACGATTCGGGTACCTTTTCCCAGATGCCCATGGTGCGATCACCCTGGACGTTGGAGTGCCCCCGGACCGGGCATACCCCGGCCCCACGCTTGCCGATCATCCCGCGCATCAGCAGCAGCGCCACGGCATCTTGGATGGTGGCCACGCCGTGGGTGTGCTGGGTCAGGCCCATCGCCCAGCAGATGATCGTGCCCTTCGAGGCGATCAGCGCGGCGGCGGTGGCGTCGAGTTGTTCGCGGGTCAGGCCTGTTGCCGTGAGAACCGTGCCCAGGTCCACCGTCCGGATGTGCGCGGCCCACTGCTCGAATCCGGCGCATTCACTATCGAGGAAGTCGCGGTCGAGGACGGTGCCGGGAGCGCGGTCCTCCGCCTCGAGCAACAGTTTTGCCAGGCCCTGGAACAATGCTTGATCGCCGCCGAGGCGGATCTGCAGGAACTCGTCGGTGATCTGCGCACCGTCGCCGACCACACCGTGGACCTTCTGGGGGTCCTTGAAGCGCAGCAGCCCGGCCTCGGGGAGCGGGTTGACCGCGATGACTTTGGCGCCGTTGGCCTTGGCTTTTTCCAGCACCGACAGCATGCGCGGATGGTTGGTGCCGGGATTCTGGCCGGCGATGAGGATCAGGTCGGCGTGCTCGAGGTCGGTGACCGATACCGAGCCCTTGCCGATGCCGATGGTCTCGGACAGGGCGGTGCCGGAGGATTCGTGGCACATGTTCGAACAATCCGGCATGTTGTTGGTGCCGAACGCCCGGATCATCAGCTGGTAGACGAAGGCCGCTTCGTTGGAGGTACGCCCGGAGGTGTAGAAGATCGCCTCGTCAGGGTTCGGCAGGGCACGTAGATGTTCGGCGATCACCGTATACGCTTCGTCCCATCCGATCGGCTCGTAATGCTCGCTTCCCGGGCGGATGATCATCGGGTGCGTGAGCCGGCCCTGGCGGCCGAGCCAGTAGTCGGTGCGCTCGAGCAGTTCCGGTACCGAATGGCGCGCAAAGAAGTCCGGGTCGACGGTGCGGGTGGTGGCTTCTTCGGCGACCGCCTTGGCGCCGTTCTCGCAGAATTCGGCGAGCTTGCGGTGGCCGGGGGTTTCCGGCCAGGCACAGCCCGGGCAGTCGAAACCGTGCCGTTGATTCAGTTTCGCCAGGGTGCGGGCGGTACGCACCGGCCCCATCTGCTCGAGACCGTGCCTCAACGAGACCAACACCGCCGGCACCCCGGCGGCATAGGTCTTCGGAGCAGTGATCTGCACATCGTTCTCGTCGTAGACGAGCGGGTCGGTAATGTCGGTCATGCGCTGTGTCGCACCCATCGATCGGTCGGCAAGAAGACCTCACCGAACAGGAAACTGTCACCGCGTCCGGGATAGACGCGAGTGTCGGATGGTAAGTCCGATAAGAGCGCCAACCCCCCATACGGGGTGCGGTGAGGTCCGGACGGCTCAGAGCTGTCTCCAAGCGCGTCGCCGGTGAACAGGGCCTTCAACCTCGGAAAGTGCAGCGACACAGAGCCCGCAGTGGCAGAGGGGGTGTGCACCACGTGGAGTTCTTCGCCGGCGACAGCGATGCGCTGACCGTGCTCGAGTCGCCAGTACCGGGACTCGTCGTGCGTTTCTTCCCACAGGGCGTGATCGGCCGGGTGCAGCAGCACCGGTGCGCACAGCGCCCACGCCACATCCACCGCAGCCGCGGTATGGGCACGGCCACCTTGGGTGCAGATCACGGCGGTCACGCGGCGATCCCCGATCGCGGCCACGATCGTCTCCGGGTTACCCGGGGCATCGACGACGACCACATCGTGGTCGTCCCCGAGCACCCAGCAGTTGGCAGGCAATGACGATGCCCGGTTGCTGGTACTCGCGTCAGCGCTGTGGTTTCTGGAAACGCGGTCGAAACGGAACCATCCGTGTGCCGCGGGGTTTTCTGCAGTGTTCATAATTTCTTTCAGGCACCGGCGGCGTCAGCTGCCGCGCTTGATCCACTCCTCGAGATGCGGCGACTCGGTGCCGATCGTGGTCCCGTCCCCGTGCCCGGTGTGCACCTTCGTCTCCGCGGGCAGGACGAACAGCTTCTCGCGGATCGACCCGATGATGGTCGGGAAATCCGAGAACGAGCGGCCCGTCGCGCCCGGTCCGCCGGAGAACAGGGTGTCGCCGGTGAACAGCTCACCCGCTTCCGGCAGGTACAGGCAGGTCGAGCCCGGCGAGTGACCCGGGGTGGCGATCGCCTGGATGTCGGTGCCGGCCACCCGGATCCGCTCGCCGTCCTCGAGCGTGCCGTGCGCGACACCCGGGTGGGTCATCTCCCACAGCACGTCGTCGGCCGGGTTGAGCAGGATCGGCGCGTCGAGCTTCTCGGACAGCTCCGGCGCCACGGTGATGTGGTCGTTGTGGGCGTGCGTGCACACGATCGCCACGACCTTCCGTCCACCGACGGCGTCGATGATCGGTTGCGCGGTGTGCGCGGCGTCGATCACCACGACCTCGGAGTCGTCGCCGACGAGCCAGATGTTGTTGTCGACCTCCCATTCGCCACCGTCGAGCGCGAAGGTGCCCGACGTGACGACCCGGTCGACGCGGATCGGCGAGGTGCTCACAAGACCACCACCGAACGGAGGACCTCACCGCGGTGCATCGTCTCGAACGCCTTCTCGACGTCGTCGATGCCGATGCGCTCGGTGACGAACTTCTCGAGCGGCAGGCGCCCCTGCTGGTACAGGTCGACGTAGGTCGGGAAGTCGCGCTCGGGCAGGCAGTCGCCGTACCACGAGCTCTTGAGCGAGCCGCCGTGCGAGAAGAAGTCGATGAGCGGCATCTCGAGGGTCATGTCCGGCGTGGGCACGCCGACGAGGACGACGGTGCCGGCGAGGTCGCGGGCGTAGAAGGCCTGCTTGTACGTCTCCGGGCGGCCCACCGCGTCGATGACGACGTCCGCACCGAAACCGCCCGTCAGCTCCTTGATCGCCTCGACCGCGTCGACCCCGCTGGAGTTGACGGTGTGGGTCGCGCCGAGGTCGGTGGCCCACTCGAGCTTCTTGTCGTCGCGGTCGACGGCGATGATCGTGACGGCGCCCGCCAGGCGCGCACCCATGATCGCGGCGTCGCCGACACCGCCGCAGCCGATGACGGCGACGGACTGGCCGCGGGTGACCCCGCCGGTGTTGACGGCGGCACCGAGACCGGCCATGACACCGCAGCCGAGCAGGCCGACGACGGCCGGATCGGCGCTCGGGTCGACCTTGGTGCACTGACCGGCGTGGACGAGGGTCTTGTCGGCGAACGCGCCGATGCCCAGCGCCGGGGAGAGTTCGGTGCCGTCCTCGAGTGTCATCTTCTGGGTGGCGTTGAAGGTGTCGAAGCAGTACTGCGGCTGACCGCGCTTGCATGCGCGACACTGGCCGCACACCGCGCGCCAGTTCAGGACGACGAAGTCGCCCACGGCGACCGAGTCGACGCCCTCACCGACGGATTCGACGACACCGGCGGCCTCGTGGCCGAGCAGGAACGGGAACTCGTCGTTGATGCCGCCCTCGCGGTAGTGCAGATCGGTGTGGCACACGCCGCACGCGGCGATCGCGACGACGACCTCACCGGGTCCGGGATCGGGGATCACGATGGGCACGACCTCGACAGGCGCTCCCTTCGAGCGAGCGACGACTCCGCGGACTGTTTGCGACATGACATTCCTCCGATGATCTGGATAAGCGAATGAGGGTGTGATCGAGCGCTCTCGGGTGGGATAACGACGAAGCAGCGCGACAGGTTCAGTCAACGATGTAAACAGTACGAGGATCAGCGAGATTAAGGACCTGACCGAACGAACAGCTCGACCTGACCGAACGAACAACTGCGCCACCCGGTGGCCCAGCGTCTGGTGGCATTCTCGAGTTCTATCTCGGCATTCGGCTGCGATGGGCGTGGCGTCCTGCCCCCGATGTGGACAACGGGCGAGGATGGTGAAGGGCAGCGACAGGAGCCGCGTGGTTCAATCCGGCCAGCAAGGACGCAGGAAGATACACACTTGCCGTGATACCGGTGCCACGCGGGGAATCGAAGGTGGGTCGAAGTGTCACCTGGATTCGATGTCGGGCCGCGAGCCGGGCCACGACGAACAGTCCCATCTGTCGAGGGGCATGGATCTCGGTAGCGTCGGGCACCGTCATGCGGGTGTTGATGTCGGGGAGTAGGTGAGGGGGGATTCCGACACCGGCGTCGGCGATTTCGAGCAGAATCCCACCGTCGACGGCGACTGAGAAGGCGAAGGTCACAGTGGTGTCGGGTGTGGACGCACGCAGGGCGTTGTCGACGAGCTCGGCGATCAGGTGAACTACGTCGTGTACGGCCGTACCGATCACGACACCGGCGGGAGCGGTGCCGATCCGGACCCGTTGATAATCTTCTACCTGCGAGACTGCCGCTCGAAGAACGTCATTGAGGGGACACGGATCATGCCGTGTCTGTGATGGACTCCCGGCCAGCACCAGCAGGGATTCACCGGTGCGTTTCATGCGGGTGGCCAGATGGTCGAGTGTGAACAAGTGCCCGAGCCGATTCGGGTCTCGCTCCTCGTGCTCGAGCGCTTCGATCAATGCCAGTTGTTGCTGGATGAGGTCGGTGGTGCGGCGTGCAAGGGTTTCGAGCATGCCGGCGACCTGAGTACGCAGTCGTGCTTGCTCACCGGCCAAGCGCAGCGCGGTGTGGTTGACGATCTCGACGGCCTGGAGGAGACCACCGATCTCATCGGTGCTGCTGCCGGTGACCGAGGGCGTGGGCAATGAGGTGGGATCGGTACCGTCTTTGACGTGGGCGATCGCGGCCGGCAATTCGTGGTGGGCGATATGCAGGGCTTGCTCTCGGGCTCGGCGGGCCTGGCCGACCATCGACTGAGCGACACCCAACGCCAGGAGGATCGCCGCTGCCAGGAGGGAAAGGACGAGCCCGGCATCACGGAGAGAAGCGGCACGTGCAGTCGCGGTGGCAGTGTCGAGTACGTCGGCGATAGTTTTGGTGGACGCCGTCATCGCGCTGCGGTAGTGCTCGGAACTTCCGACCAGGGAGGTGCGCAGTTGTTCGATTGTTTCCTGACGCGTATCAAAGGCAGTCGCTAAACCCTGTCGTCGCTGCGCTTCGGCGCGTAGCCATTCAATGTCGGGGGAAACTGTTGTGGCAGTAAATGATTCCGAGAGTGTGGCCAGCTCGAGGCCTACCGGTATCGTTGCTGCTGCAATACCGGTACGGGGATCGTCGATCAGCATGCCGAATGCGGTGACCTGGTGTAGCAGCAGCCGTTGGGTGTCCCATACTTGAAGAAGCTCGGAACCGGCGATGAGCGCCGGAGTGTTGTCGATTCGATCGAGCATGGCTCGGATCACGTGGCGTACCGAGGTCAGGAACGCATCTGCATGTTCGCCTGTGATTTGCGTCGACCACTCATTCCGATCGATCGCTTGCTCGAGCTGCTGACCGTGCCCCAGTAGCTGGGTGAGTTGGTCAGCCAACCGGGGGTCCAGGTCCGGACGTGCAGCCAATTGTTCGACCTGTTGGTGAGTATGAAGGTGCATTTCGGCAGGCACTGGCGGCAATCGCAGCATGGACAGTCCGGCATCGATCGCTATCGTGGTGCCGTATTCGACCACGGCCGGGAGAGCGCGGGCTTGCTCGGCGAGCGCTGAGAGCTGTTCGACCTGATCTATCTGGTCGTTGATACGAACACTGGCGAATCCGGTTGCCGCTAGTACGGGCACGCACACGACCGCCAGTAGTTTGTATCGGATGCTCCAATTGCGAATCATGAACATTACCCGTGTATTTCTGCTCGTTTCACTGCCGTGCCTGCCGGTCAGGACAGTGCATCGTTGCTGTCATCGGTCGCTCATCCCGATGCGATCGTCGGCACAGGCCGTATCCGGTAGTGAAGGTAAAAGTGCGGTCCAGTTTGCTGGCCCGGTCATAGAGAATGGGGTCTGCGATCGACGCTGCGCGTCGAGGCTGACCGGGTGCATTGCTGGATGGTGCGTGCTGGCGATCCGATGACATTGCGACCGAGTCGGATTGGAAGGACAGGAATTCAGAAGGCAGGAGGGGTGTGCGCTACTGCTCGGTCCGGTAGAAATCAGCGAAGTATGCGGGGTGGCTTATTGCAGTTTGTGACGTCGTCGGCTCGAGGAGGTCGATCCTGTCGTACTCAGTTTCCGACGACCGGTAGCAGTAAGGCGATCCGCAGTTTCGAGTCGATCGTGTTGCTCAAGGCGATGGTTCGGTCGAGTAGAGGTCCCAGTGTCCGTGCTTTGGCATCGGCTTCGACCAAGGTGTCTGCTATGACCCCTGCGGGCGCAGCGGCGGCGGTGGCCTGATCGGTTGCGGCGCTTCCGGCGGCGATGATTCCCTGGAGGGGAGCGTCCGCCGAGCGGAGAGCCTCCGACAATCCGCTCAGGTGCTCTGCGAGGGATCCGAGCGTCGCGTCGGCACTCACCAGCGAGTCGATGACGCCGAGAACCTGGGGGGTGCTGAGATGGATTGCGTCGTTCGCTGGGGGAAGTTGTGCCGCACCGTGCAAGGCCTGGTCGGTAGTGTTGTCGACCGTTTGAGCCTGCAGCACGCCGTCTTTGAAGATCTCGTTGGATTCGTTCAGGTCGCGGGTGACAATCAGGATTCCGGTGAGCACTGCAAGGGTGCATGCTGTAGTGATCGCCCAGGAGAGGCGGAACATGTGCACGGTCCTTTCACGCACTGAGCGTTGTCGGTGGCGGTGTGGTCGTCAGGGCGCAGGCGGTGTGGGCACGCCCAGCGGCGGAAGGTTCAGGGCGTTGACCGGAGGTCCGATCACGGCGAGCAGCGGACCGAATACCTGCACATGGCGCGCTTCTTCCTCGATATTGGACAAGGTCGAGGCAATGGTTCGCGCGCGCGGTCCCAGTTCACCGAGAGCTCCCTGCACGGAGACGAGGTTGGTGTCGATGGCCTCGAGTTCGGTGGTCACGGAACCGACCGCAGTGGCCAGTCCCGCCACCGTGGGAGCAGCCTGGTCCGCCCGGCCGGTGACGTTCGCGACCAACTCCGGCAATGGCTTGGCAATCGTCCCGACCTGCCGAGTGGATTCATTGACTGCCAATGCTCCGTCGGGTAACCGGGCGGCGGTGTCCGTGAGTACCTCGAGGTCGTCGGCGAGGGGGACCAGGGCTTGGATATCGACAGCCAACTGGGCGTGTTTGGGCACAAACACCGATGCCAACTTGTCGAGCTGCCCTGCCGAGACGATCAGCTCCTGGCTCAGTGCCGCGGGCCGGCCGAGAGGATCTTGCAAGTCGGTCATCGTCGGAAGAAAACCGTTGGTCACGCACAGTGCCACGGCGGGAAGAGCCCCGACTCCGAGCACAACCCCGACGAATTGCTTCGCGGTGATCACCGTTGTCCTTCCGTAGGTGCTGGTATGAAGGCTCCCGTTTCGGGAACCAATGCGAGCTTGTTGTAGGTCCGGGTCAGGCCGGAGTTGAGTTCTTCCACGAGGGTGAGAGCGGTGGTCAATTCCTGGTCCACCGCGATGACCGTCGTGTTTGCTTCGGTTGAGATCGCGTGCAGCGAGGCAGCAGAGTCCTGCAAGGTGGTGGCCACCGATTCCAGTTGTTCGGCGATGTCGGCATCGTTGCGGCCGGCGGCGACGAGGGCTTGCGCATCGGGCAGCAGAGCGGCCAGATGGGTCACATCCGCGGCAGCCACGGTGTTGAGCTGGGCGAGAATACCGGAGAGCTCTTCGAGCTGCGCACGAGCGGTGGCGGGGGCAGTCAGGTCGGCGCGCTGGGCAAAGAAGTCGTTGGTGGTTCGGAAGTTGGCCACTGTGGTGCGGGCACTGTTCTGCACTTGGAGACCCTTGTGGATGGTGGTCAGGACCATGGCGAGCAGCACGATGGCAAGCACCGCGGCGAGCCGTCCGATCCACTCGGTAGCTACTGCGTAGCCACTGGGGCCGGGAAGTGCAGAGATGGGAAGGTCGTGACGCTTCCAGCGGTCCGTGCGAACGCGGGTGATGCCGGGAATGCGACGTCCTCGGGATCGGCCGATGGGGTCGAAGGACGAAGAGGGGCCTTGTCTCATCAAATCGTATCCAGTCGGGGAGAGGGAAAGACGATGTGGTCGGCGATGGTCAGCCGGGTAGCGGCAGCATCTGGTTGATGGTGTGGACCGACTCCACCGAGCTGCGTAGGTCTGCGACGAGTCCCTGCACGATGTCGAGCAGCTCGGTGCCCTGGCCGCCGAACGCCCGGGCGGATTCCACCAGCGGAAGCACGGTGCCCTGAACTTCACCGAGGATCGACTGGATGGTGACCAGCTGCTCGTTGGTCACCTGTGCACCGTCTGTGCTTTGGGCAAGCATGTGAGCCGCGGGACCGATCGCCTCATCCAGTCGTATCAGGAGTGGCTCGAGAGCGGCGGTGGCGTCCAGGGCCTGGCGGGCAGTGTTGGTCAGTTCCGTCAACTGCTGGAGTTCACCGGTCAGTTTGTCGTTGACCGCGACGATGTCTTCCGAGACGGCAACACTGGTGAGGTTGACGTCCTGCTGGTTGTCCAGCCGAGTGTTGAGGTTGAAGATTACGAAGGTCAGCAGGCCGAGAACTCCTACTGCGGCGATCGCCAGCACCATCCGTGCGGGACCACCGGGTCGTCCGAAGAATGTCACCGTGGAGTTCCTCTACTTTCCGGACAGGTCGTTGGCTGATTCCTCGGCGGACAGACGGGCGCGGTGCACATGTGCGGCGGTGGCGCGGGCATCGACGAGAATCTTCTCCATTGCCGAAGTACTGGAGTCGAGGGCCGAGGTCGCCCCATCGAGCGGGGCATCAAGCGAATTGACCTGGGCGGTCAGGGTGTCGAGTGAGGACACGAGACCGGTTACGTTGGTGCCGGCGCGGTCCAAGGTGACGTGTAGATCGTCGTTGATCTGGTCGATCAACGTGTTCAATTCGGCGCTGACCGCGGCATCGGTGGCAAGAACACTGTTCAGCGCCGCATTCATCTTGTCCAACGACTCGAAGGCGGCCAGGGTCACGTGCTCGTGTTCGACGAGATCCGCCAGGGTCGGGTTGTAGCTGTCGGCGGAGACGACTGCTTGATCGAGACGGTAGGGAGTGGCCACGAGGTCGTAGATCCGCGGCGCCAGGTAGAACGCGCCGATCGGGATCAACGTCGCTATCACCGCGGCACGCGCGAGTTTCGTGCCTCGGCTCGTGCTCGTCGCCACGTAGTCGCCACGATCGATCACGGCAATGAGCTCGCTGTGGGGGCTGTTTCGAGCGAGGTCCTTCCGTAGACGGTCATCTTCACCGTAGTGCCTCGACACCTGTGTCATCACTTGACTCCTGTAAGGAGTGCGAAGGTCCGCAGTGTGCTGACGGTGTGGGTCAGCAAGCCCTTGACCACGAGTTTGCGTGAGAAAATGCTCTTGAGGGCTCGACGTCCGGGTGCGCGGAGAAATCCGATCGGGGCCAAGCCTCCGGTTTTCATCGGCAGTGAAGGAATGTCGTTGAGGTGGTCGTCGACACCGATGAGGATGACGTTCGGTCTGCCGAGGATACCGTTGTACACAGCAGCAGCGTGCTCACCGAAGACGACCGTGCAGGCGCTGTCGGTGGCGGTACTGATGATGGACACGGGCCGCGTCAGTTTGCGGGCTATCGCGATCCGGTCGGGAAAGTTCTCGAGGTTCTGGCTCAGTAGGGTCGCGACGACGGTGGCGATATGGTTGGCGTCCGCGTCGTCGTAGACGATCAGTTCGTAGACGGGGGGCGCTGTGGTTGTCATCGCGGTCCTCTCGATAGGCGAATTCGGATCTCGTCGCGGCCACCGCGGTCACGCGTCATGAATGAAGGCGGAGATGAACGCGAAGTTCCGCCGGGATGCACCGTGGTGATTGACTACGGTGACGCAGCTCGACCGCGGTCGTCAGGGAATAACAGTTGTTCAATGGAGACCGAATAGGTCGGCTTGCACCGAGTCTGGCTTCCGGTGGGCAGCAGCCACCCGCCTCGTGCCGTAACCAGCGTCGGACACGAGGCGGGTGGTGGATGCTCAGGCTAAGGCCAGAGCTTTCAGATCTACTGCAGGATCGGCGCATTCGTCACGAGACAGTGACTTGCCTGCAGCAAGGAGTTTGCGTGCAGCCATGTGGTCACGGGTTCGATTGACCGACTCGACTCCCAGGAGGCGATCCCCGGCGAAACAGAACACCGAGAATGCACCTTCTTCGAGGGATCCGCGCACGACGGTGTTGTCGTATCCGGTGACCAGTCCTGCCATCTGAAGTTTGCTGGCGTACTGCTCGGTCCAGAACCATGGGACGCTCTGGTACGGCAGGTCGTTTCCCACGAGACGATTTGCGACGCAGCGAGCGTGGTCGACGGCGTTCTGAATCGACTCGAGGCGTAAGCGGCCGGTGCCGGCGGTGTTCGGATAGGACGCGCAGTCCCCGATGGCGGAGATCGCTGGGTCCTCGGTCAGGAGGTGAAGGTCGACGACGATACCGTTATCGACAGCAAGGCCGGCACGTTCGGCCAGCTCGGTATTGGGCATTACGCCGATACCAACGACGATGATGTCGGCATCGATCACCTCGCCGGTGGCGATTCGTACGCCTCCGGCACGACCATTCTTCTCGACGATTTCTGTCACGCTGGTATTCAGTCGCCACTGCACTTCGTGCCGGGCGTGTTCGTCGACGAAGAACTTCGAGACGGTTTCACTGACGGCCCGCGCCATCGGGCGGTCGAGGGATTCGACGATGGTGGTCGTGACTCCGCGGGTTCGTGCCGCCGCAGCAACTTCCAAGCCGATGAAGCCTCCCCCGATCACCACGATCGATGTGCACGAGGGCAACGTTGCGGCCAGGGTTTGCGCTTCCGAGAGGGTGCGTAGGTACTGGACGCCCGCAAGGCCGGCGCCCGGCACCGGCAGTGCGCGGTTACGCGTTCCGGTGGCCAGAACCAGGTGGCCGTAACCAACGCGGCTTCCGTCGTCGAGTTCGACCTCGTGCATCTGCCGGTCGATGTCAGTCACCCGACGGGAACAGTGCAGATCGATCCGGTGTGAGGCGAAATAGTCCCGTGGACGTAATGCCACAGACTCGGGATCGGAGTCGCCTTTGAGGTACGCCTTCGACAGCGGCGGTCGTTGGTACGGGACATTCTCCTCGTCACCGAGGATGGTGATATCACCTGTGTACCCCTTCGACCGCAACGACGTTGCGGTTTCGAAGCCCGCCTGTCCGGCGCCGACGATGACCACTGGCTCGCTCATCATCACACCTGGGTTTCGGGAAGGTGCACAATCAACCCGTCGAGATCGTCGGTGACCGGAATCTGACATGACAGTCGACTCTCAGCGGTACGTTCGCACACCGTGTCGTCAAGCATTTCGTCTTCTTCGTCGGACACAGGTGGCAGGCGGTCCGCCCAGGCCGAGTCGATGTAGACATGGCAAGTTGCGCACATGGCCTGGCCACCGCATTCGGCAACGATGCCATCGATCCCGGCCCCGATCGCGGCCTGCATGATCCGCTTGCCGGCCGGTACCTCGACGGACTGCTTGGTCCCGTCAGGGTGGACGTAGGTGAGGGAAGGCATTGGGAGAACTCGCTTTCGAACTTGAACGGAGACGCGGTGCGCGATGGCTCAGACGAGCAGGTCGTCGCGACCGGCGGCCTTGAGATCGTCGATGTAGATGGGAAACAGGAACTTGGTGCTCGGCACGAGCTTGAGGACCTTCATGATCGCGCCTTCGGTCTTGACCTGTCCCTTGGCCATGGCGAGTGTCATGTTCACTTTGCCCTGCCAGAACCGATTGGCGGTGTCGGTGCTCATACGCATGGTTGCGTTCGGCGGCACCAGGCAATCGGCGACACTGGGGTACACCTTCTTGTTGGGCATGTCGAGCACGACCTCGCTGTCGGGGTCGGTGCACTGGACCAGCAGCACTGCTCCGGTGCCGGACAGTTTGGGCCCGAGGTCCGGATCCTGGTAGGCCTTCTCGAAGATTCCGCCGACGTAGGTGAACAGGTCCTTCTCATCAGTGAAGCTGGGCACGTTTCGAACCTTTCGATGGGGGAGGACCGCTGATCGGTCCCCCACAAGATGGGGTGAAGTGTTCAGGGGACGACGATGTCCTCGTCGCTGAAGTAGAACGAGGCGCCGCCGCTGGCGAAGTTGACAAGATCTGCAGCTGCATTCCGCCCTTCCGGTGAAGCGAAACCGGCGATGGCATCGTCCTTGGATGCGAAGTAGATCTGTGCCAGGAAATAAGCAGCCGGCTCGGTGCCGTCGAGGGATTCGCACTTGCCTCCGGCGAACCGCTGGACGCCGGGGATCTTTCCTGCCAGGGGCAGATGGGTCGTGGTGTAGTACTCGTCGAACTCGGCAGGAGCGGTCGGATGACCATAGGTGATGGTGACGCGGTACATGACGTCGTCCTTACTGGTCAGGGGCGGTCGGCCGGAATGGGATTCTGTGCCGGATCCCATTCGACGAGGACGTGCTCAGGTCCTCGGAACGAGGTGTTGGGCAGATAGGTGTATTGCTGGCCTTCGACCAGGCGCATGTGAGGCAGACGTCGGGCGAGCTCGCCGATGAAGATCCGCATCTCCTGGCGCGCCAGGGTGGCCCCCATGCAGGTGTGTGTGCCGAGTCCGAAGGTCAGATGCCGCCGAGCATTCGGGCGGTCGAGGTCGAAGACGTCGGGTTCGGGGAAGACGGAGTCGTCGCGGTTCGCCGACGAGGTGACGATCAACAGCCGCGAACCTGCCGGGATCTCGACCCCGCCGACCGTCGTGTCGTCTGTGGTCATCCGTCGCCATGCCACCACGGAGCCGGCGTAGCGCAGGCACTCCTCGATGGCCTTGGGGATCAGAGTGGGATCGGCGCAGATCCGCTCCCAGGCCTTCCGGTTCTCGAGCAGTGTCCGGAATGCGTTACCGGACGCGTTCGTGGTGGTCTCGTGGGCGGCGAGAATGCCGCTCATCATGATGTTCTGGAGGTAGTTGTCTGTGATCAGGTCCGGGTGGTCCTTCTGCACGCGAATGGCGTGCGGGATCCAGCCCGGTGCGTCCGGGGTCTTCTTCAGGCGTTCGACGAGATGGCCGGCGAATTCCCAGAACTGGCCCATTCCGGTTGCCACCCGGTTCTGCTCTTCGGCGGGCGGGCGGCCCCAGGTGAACAGAGTCTGCTGCATACCGAACTGCCGGCACGTCTCGATGTCCTCGTCGGGGACACCGAGGAAGATCAAAGCGACGATGCAGGGAACCTCGTAGAACAGATCGTCGACGAGGTCGGCGTGGCCGCGCTTGACGAACCTGTCGATGTAGGTATTGACGATCTCGGTGATCCGAGGCGCAAGCTTGGCTACTTCGTCGGCTTCGAACGGCGCCATCAGCGCACGTCGCCGCTCGGTATGGATGGGCTCGTCCTCGTTGACGATGGTCGGTCCAGGGGCGAAATCGTACCCGTCGAGGATTTCGATGGCTTCTTCACTGACCGGCGTGATCTGTTCGAGCGTGATCGCCGCCGAGAACAGCTCCGGATTCTTGAAGATCTCCTTGATGTCGTTGTAGCGCGTAACGACCCAGTAGTCGAGTACGGGACTGTAGAAGACCGGCTCCTCCTTGCGGGCCAGCTTCAGCGAATCGCCCGGGTTGACCTGGTATGCGCCACGAAACGGATCGAATGATGCTGCCAGGGACGAGACCGGGCAGCCGGTAGGGCTGTGGGTGACACTGGAAACGGGACATCCGTCCGGGGTTGTGCTTACCGCGGAACTATCGTGCTGCACGGACATTCGCGCTCCTTTGAAGCTGTGCTGGGAATGTGTGATGTGAACCACCTGATAGGAACAAGTGTGGGCTGGGCGGCAGTGGCCGGTCGATCCGATTCGCGCCGCGATATGTCCCCAAAGCGCCAATCCATGCGTTCCCGGATTGTAAGGAATCCTTGCATTAATGATGTGACTCTGATCTCATATAGTTATGCCCACCGCAGATGGTGATTCGACGTCGTTGTCGGCCGTGAGTTCCGATGTGGACGAAGCCCGAAGCCTGGGCGGGGAGATCTACTACCCACACTCGGTGCGGGTGATCGGCGACCAGCGCAGGTTCACCATGCGCCTGGATGCCGCCGAGATGGGGCCGGTCACAATGGGCTGGCTGTCCTATGACACCGAAGTGAAAATCGATACGCGCGAACTCGGCGACGCCTACCACGTGAACTTACCCGTGACCGGGCAGTTGAAGACGGGCTCGGGAGCGGACAGGATGATCGCTACCCCCTCGCGTGCGGCCATTTATCGGGCCGACCGAAATTCGGTGCTTGAGGGGTGGGGAGAGGATTCGTGCCGCATGCTCGCCGTGAAGTTCGATCGGCGGGCCGTAGACGATCAGCTCGCACAGCTCGTAGGAAAACCGATTCGCAAACCGATCGCCTTCGACCTCGCCCTCGACATCACCTCGGGACCCGGTCTTCAGTGGTGGATGGTGATGCGAGCACTCGCTGATCAGCTGCGAAACGCCGATTCGCTTTACCGTCACCCGTTGCTGGTGGCACCCCTGACGCAGAGTGTCATGGTCGCCCTGCTCCTTGCTGCCCGGCACGACTACAGCTCTCAGCTGGTTACCTCCGTCGACCCGGCGGCTCCCGCCGCGGTGGAGCGCGCCAGGCAATACATCGAAGATCATGTTGACGAGCCGTTGACTGCGGTCGAGATCGCGGCTGCAGCGGGGGTGAGCCTGCGAGCCCTCCAGCACGGATTTCAGACAGCGCTCCAGACCACCCCGATGCGCTATCTGCGGGACATACGCCTGCGCAGAGTTCGCGCCGATCTTCTCGCCGCAGATCCCGAACAAGTCGGTGTGGCCGAAATCGCCTACCGGTGGGGATTCAACCACCTCGGCAGATTTGCCGGCCACTACCGCACGATGTTCGGGGAAAGTCCGTCCGAAGCGCTGCGGTCCGGCCCGACCCGACAATTGTCCCGACGCGGGTCCCTGTACCTCGCGGGACAGTGAGCAAAGACCTCGAAGTCCCGGGGCGCCGAATGAACGGCGATCCGAGGATCTCGGGCGGTCAACTGTAGTAGCGGTAGACCATTTCAGCGACCACTGCCGGCTTGTCCGATCGGTTGCACTCGACGGTACCGGCCACGGTCACCTGATAGCCGTTCCCCTTCACTTCCTCTACCGCCGCTACCGTGGCGCCGAGTCGCACTCTGGATCCGGCCGGGACCGGAGACAAGAAGCGCACCCTATTGAAGCCGAAATGTACTGCAGGTCGCGCTCGTTCGATCACCAACAACTGCGACCACATCGGCATGAGGAGCGCCAGCGTGAAGCAGCCAGGGGCAATGCCCTCGTCGCATGGACCTTCGTTGGTGAATTCGGAAGCGGTATAGCTCCACGACGGATGGTGGGTGGCAGCGGCAAAGTGCTCGATATCGTTCCGCGGAACCGGGATCCACTCGCCGGGGCCGAGATCGCAACCGACGAGGTCGAGCAGAGCCGTCGGTGAGGAGACGATGGTGACCACGAGGAAGGGCTCTGTGTCGATTACTCGGTCGCGGCGGGGTCGGCGGCTGCAAGATCCCGTAGTTGGGCTCGCTGGATCTTCCCGGTGGCATTTCGCGGGATGCCCGTGACGAACCGGAACTTCTTGGGAATCTTGTAACGAGCCAAATGTTCTTCGAGGTACTGCACGATATGGTCCTCGTCGGTAGCTGGGTCGGCGATGACCACGAAGGCCATTCCGACCTCGCCCCATTTTTCGTCAGGAATCCCGACCACCGCCGCGGAGCTGACGCCCGGGTAACGAGCGAGGACTGCCTCGACTTCGGCCGGATAGATGTTTTCTCCACCGGAAATAATGATGTCCTTGACGCGGTCGACGACCGAGGTCCACCCGTCCTCGGCAACAGTGACGACATCGCCGGTGTGAAACCATCCGTCGGCAGTGAAGGAGTCGGAGGTCGCGTCCGGCCGATTCCAGTACCCGGCAAACACGTTCGGCCCGCGCACCAAGAGTTCACCCGATCGACCCGGCCCGATGGCACGCGGACCCGGCGCACCGGCCAGGGCGACATCGGTGTAGAAGTGAGGAAATCCCACCGACACCGGCCGGTCTGCGGCGCCCTCGGCGACAGCCATGTAGACCCCCGCAGCTGCCTCGGTCATTCCGTATCCTTGGAGCAGTTGCACGCCACGTTCGAGCCACGCGGTAGCCACCCGCTCGAGCACGGGTGACCCCCCGTACACCACATAGCGCAGGGAACTGATGTCGGTGCTGTGCCAGCCGGGGTGCTCGCAGAGCATCTGCAAAATGGTGGGAACGGCGGAAAAACTGGTGATCGCTTCCCTGGAGATTGTGGCTAGTACCTCGCCGGCGTCGAACTGTTGTACCGGGATCACCGTGCCACCTTTGAACAAGGTGGGCAATGTGACTTGGTTCAGTCCGGTGACGTGGAACATCGGAGCTAGTGCCAACGCTTTGTCAGTGGAGAGTACATCGATGTGCGCGAGTTGATTGAGCGTGTTGAACGTCAGATTCCCATGCGTCAAAACGGCGCCCTTCGGGGTGCCGGTGGTACCCGAGGTATACAGGATCAGGCACGGGTCGTTGAGCCCCACCGCACCGAACGTGGTTGCGGGGTCTCCGCTCGACAGAAACTGTTCGTAGTCGAGGCACCGGATCGGACAGGTGGGTGCATCGAGGGCAAGAACATGTTCGACCGAATTCAACGCGGAGCCCAGGGACTGGGCAATGTGGTGATGGGTAGGTGCGAGTACTAGGACCGATGCACCGGAATCGACCAGCATGTACTCGATTTCACGTGCCGCAAGACGGGTGTTGAGGGGCACGAACACCGCGCCCAGAAGTCCGCTCGCGAACAGGGATTCGAACGCCGGAAGGTCGTTGGGGCCGAGATAGGCAATGCGATCACCCGGCCCGATCCCGGCCGCTGACCACGCCGAGGCCAGCGCAGCAACGCGGTCAGCGAGCTCGAGATACGACAAGGACCGGTTATCGCGAACGAGGGCAATGCGATGCGGAGTGATTCGGGCGCGTCGGCGGGGCCAACTGCCTAGTCCGGTATCGGCAGCGGTGATGTCAGCGGGCATGGTGAAACTCCTCATCTGGCTCGGTTCTACATACCGTCTTGTCGGGGGCGGTGATCAGAACCTGAGGACGGGTTTGATCGAACGTCCGGAGATCATGTCGTCGACGGCGTTGTTGATGTCCTCGAATGGGTAATGGGTGATCAGTCGGTCGATCGGCAGCCGACCCGAGCGCACCAAATCGACCAGCACCGGGATCAGGGCTTGGGTTTCACTGTCGCCGAGAGTCAGTCCGATGATGCTGCGGCCGGGGATCATAGCGTTGACATCGACCGGGACTTCGGTGCCGAAAGCAGGGGCACCGACAATGACAGCGGTGCCGCGCGGCGCGAGTGCGTCGATCGCCGTGCGCAGGACCCCGACATTGCCGGTAGTTTCCACTGCCCCGTCCACGCCGGCCCCACCGGTGATTTTGACCAGTTCCTCGGCAGTATCGACCTGTGTGGCGTCGATGGTGTGTGTGGCACCGAGTTCGCGCGCGAGGTTCAATCGTTCGGGGACGCGGTCTACGACGATCACCTTGGACGCCGGTGTGAGTGCAGCCGCCATCACCGACGACAGTCCGACGGCGCCGGCCCCGGTGATCAGGATCGTGTGGCCCGGGCGCGGGGTAAGGGCGTTCCATACTGCGCCGACTCCGGTCTGCACCCCACATCCCAGCGGAGCAAGTAGCTCCAAAGGGGTCTCGGCGTCGACCTTGACCGCACTGCGCTCGTCGACGACAGCGTGTTGTGCGAACGACGATTGTCCGAAGAAATGTCCGCCGAGGGGTTGACCATCGCGGCTGACCGGGCTACTGCCATCGGCACGGGCACCGCCGACCAGGTTCAGCGGAAGCCATGTTGCGCAGTAGGCGGGATGTCCGTCACGGCAGTTCCCGCAAGCACCGCACGAGGTGAAGGACAACAGGACGTGGTCGCCGACCGACACCGAACCGACGTTCGCCCCGACTTCTTCGACGACGCCGGCGCCTTCGTGGCCGAGCACACCGGGCAGGGGAAAGGGCAATGTCCCGGAGGCGACGCCGAGGTCGGTGTGACACAGGCCGGCGGCACTCATCCGGACTCGGATCTCATGAGGTTGCAGTTCGTCCAGCTCGACGGGCGAAAGGGTGAATTCGGCGCCGCCGGTTTCGACGACGGCAGCGATGGTGCTGGTCATGGGTGCTCCTGGAAGAGGGGAATGGTCAGTCGAGGGAAATGACGACGGACTTGACCTTGGTGTAGGACTCGAGGGCTTCCGGTCCGTACTCACGGCCGAACCCGGAGTTCTTCACGCCACCGAACGGAACTGCAGGATCGAGCATCGCCCAGTCGTTGACCCAGACGATGCCTGCCTGCAGTTTCGCTGCTACGCGGTGCGCCCGAGCGACGTTTCCGGTCTGCAGTCCCGCGGCCAGTCCGTACTCGGTGCCGTTGGCCAGGGCAATGGCCTCGTCCTCGGTATCGAACGGCTGCACGGTCAGCACAGGACCAAAGATCTCCTCTTGCACCACTCGAGAGGCATTGTCCAGGTCGGCGATGACGGTGGGTTTGTAGTAGAAGCCACCGTCCAGGTCCAGACGTTCACCGCCGGTGACGATCCGGGCGTTCTCGTCGCGCGCGATCTGGACGTATTCCTCAACCTTGGCCACGTGCTTGTCCGCCGCCATAGGGCCGACGACGGTCTTCGGATCGAAAGGATCGCCGACCGGTACACCGGATACGGCCTCCCCAAGGATGGTCAGCACGGTTTCGTACAGTGGTCGTTCGACCAACAGGCGGGGTCCTCCCATGCAGAACTGACCCGTGTTGAACACGAAGCCCTTGATAATCGCCCCGACAGCTTTTTCTACGTCGGCGTCGGCGAAAAGGAGGTGCGCGGCGTTGCCGCCGAGCTCCATGGTCACCGGTTTGAGGTTTTGGCCGGCGACACTGGCGGCATGTCGACCGATACCCGTGGAGCCGGTGAATGCGATCTTGTCGATATCCCGGTGCTGCAGAAGGGCTTCACCGATGGTCGAGCCCTTACCGGTCACCACATTCACCACCCCCGCGGGAACGCCGGCTTCGGTAAGGATTTCCGCCATCAACAGCGCGCTGAGAGGGGTGTCCTCAGCCGGCTTGTGCACTACACAGTTCCCCGCGGCAAGAGCGGGAGCAATCTTCGAGCTGCTCAGAATCAACGGAAAGTTGAACGGAGTAATCGCACCCACCACCCCGAGCGGCTCGCGGCGCGTGTAGGCATGAGCGTGCAGAGGGGTCTCACGATTGGATCCACTCGTTGTCTGTGCAAGCGCCGCGCAGTACTCGTACTGCTCGGCAGTGGTGAGTACATCGACGGGACGGCACAGTGATACCGGCTTACCGACATTGACGGACTCGACGGCGATGATTTCGTCGGCGCGTTCGCGGACCAGTTCAGCGACGCGGTGAAGGATACGGGCGCGTTCGCGACCGGACAGGCCGGACCAACGCCCGTCATCGAATGCTGTGCGGGCCGCCTGCACCGCGGTGTCGAGATCCTCCGCGTTGGCTTCGGCGACCGAGGTCACCGTGCGACCCGTGGACGGGTCGATGATGTCCGTACGTGCGCCGCTGGTCGATTCGCGCCATTGCCCGTCGATGAACAACTGGCGCGGACCGATCGTCGGACGGACGATATGTGTGGTGTCGTCGGTGACAGTCATAGTTGTGCCTTCACTTCCGGGAAGCCTGTGAGGGTCTGCAGGAATGCAAGTGGTCTGCGGGTGGAGCTGGTAGACCGCGTTTTACCGCTGAATGAAATCCGTTCAGCAGATGCACCTTCCGGTGCCATATACCGCGTGGTCACGCTGTGCGTGCGTAGGGGGAACGCCTTAAGATGATCAGGAAACCTGAGGTTGGCGATGGTCGGCCTCGAGCACGCGATGCGGGGAGTACGCCGATGACCGTCACGACTGCCCAGGCCGATGCCTTCGGTGCTGAAGAACTCATGGGTGAGCCGACTCTGCTGTATGCGATCAAGCAGGTGGAGCTGGCGATTCGATCTCGTATGGATGCGATCCTGCGTCCGTTGGGTCTGACCGCTTTGCAGTACACCGCGCTGACCGTGTTGCGGCGCCGGGGCGGGTTGTCGTCGGCGGAATTGGCGCGTAACTCGTTCGTCACGGCCCAGACCATGGGGGAGATGCTTGCGGCCCTCGAACGGCGTGGGTTGGTGGCTCGACAGGTCGATCCCGACAATCGCCGACGCATGTTCACCTACCTCACCGACGAGGCGTTGCGGTTGCTCGATGAGTACGACACACAGATTCGCTCCTTGGAAGAGCAAATGGTGCGGGACCTCAACGGCCGTCAGCGGGAGGCGTTCCGCGGATATCTTGGTCGCTGTCGCACTGCCCTGGGTGACACCGCTGCGCATTAGCAGAAGTGGAACTCCGGTGCGGCGGACGTTCTGCGGGCCGCCGCACCGGACGTAGTGGTGGTCAGAGATTCTGGCCACGGAATCGCTGCGGCCACACGCCCGACTTGCCGGGAGCGATGATGCCGTTGGGATCGAGGGCATCTTTGACCTTCTCGTGGAACTTCAGCAGTGCACCGTCACCCCAGTTGAAGGTGCCCATGACGTCATCCATCAAGGCATTGTGGGTGCGGTATTCGCCGTAGCCTTCTTCGGCTGCTTCGCGGACGAGGATCCGCGTCATTCGCAATGCTTCTTCCCGCACCTCCGGGATGGAAGTGTCATAGACGAACAGGCACACATGGTGCATTTCGCGCAGACCGACGATGAACTGGGCTGCGTAGTCCTTGTTGTACTCGTTCGCCCGGTCGCGAACCATCTCGAACTGCTTCATCGCCTCGCGTCCGTCCGGCGCCGAAACGGGGGAGAAGCAGATATGGCCGCCGTTGGGTACCCAGTCGAGCAGCTGCAGTTCGTCGAGGCTGGGGATTCCGTTGTTGATCTTGTGGCGGTCCTGCAACACGTGGCCGCCGCGGTCGTTGCGCTCCTCGTGGGTGAAGAAGCGGGCTCCCGGGATCTGGCTGAACGCGTCCTTGATGATTCCGTAGTACATCTCGATCATCGGCGGCGGACCGTAGAGCGTGGCGTAGAAGTTCCAGTATCCGAGGTTCAGGTCCTTCTTCATTTTCTCGATGGCTTCTGCCGGCATCGGCCCGTCACCGTCGAACCATTCTGAGCGCCGCGATACCGCCGCAGCGTCCATGAAGATGTTGCGGAGGACCGGCACGTTCTGCAGGGGCGCCATGTTGATACGCAGCGGCAACATGATGTCGACGATCTGCTCGAGATCCTCTTCCCTGTCGAAGGTGATCAGGAATGTCTGCGATGCCGGTGGCTTGGGCATCAGAGCGATACCCATCTTGGTGACGATGCCCAGATTGGACTGGGTGAACATGCCGTCGGGGCTCGGGCCGAATCCGTAGGGGAACAGTTGCCAGGTATCACTGCCGGGCAGCGCGCCCATACCGGTGCGCATTACCTCACCCTGCGGCAGAACAACTTCCATTCCGGTCTGCCACATGAAGTGGTCGCCGTACGGGGTGTAGCCGACGCCGCGGTCGAGCGCGTTGCCGACTACGCTGCCCCAGCCTAGGTCTGGGCAGTCGATCATCAGGTTCAGATTGTTGTTCTGGATGTACTCGTACAGATCGAAGTAGGTCACACCCGGCTCGAGCAGCGCGTAAGCGTACTTTTCGTTGACCTCGAGGATTCGGTTCATCCGCTCGCCGGTCTTGATGATCACCGAACCGGACAGCCGAGGGGATGCACCCCCGTAGCCGTTGTTCTTGCCCGTGGAGACCGGGGACAGCGGAATACCGTACTCGTTCGCGATCCGTACCACGGCCTGGACCTGCTCGGTGGATTCAGGTGAGACCACCGCTGAGGGGACGTAAGCCTCGCTGGCGCCCACCGGATAGGGGTCCTTGAAGTTTTCGAGTTCTTCGGTGCTGGAAAGCACCCATTTGTCACCGACGACTTCGCGGAAGCGGGCGAGCGCCGTATCGAACTGCTCTTCGGACAAGCCGGGGGGAAGAGTTCGCGTCATTCTTGACTGCTCCTTACTTTGGCGGCCGGCTCAGTGCGGCCGCGCCGAACGCGGTTCCTGGATGGAAGACAACCCGAAAACCATCAGGGTTCCTTGCATTAATTGTGAGGCGGCTCACTCTGTTCGGTCAATCCGGTATGCGCATCCATGAGTCCGGGATGGTGCGAGCGAAAGTGCTGTTCTCCGCGCTTGAACAGGAAACGGGCTATCCGCTTTACGCTTGATCGGCGCGAGCGGGGTCGATCGCTTGGCTTGCACCGCACTTTTGAAATGGGCTGGTTCGGGGGATGTGTACTTGTGGCGCTGATAGTCATCAGGGTCGCCGCCATGCATCCTGGAGGCAGCATCGCGTCCCCGGGACTCGGGTATTGGGGCGATTGTGACAGGGACACCCGCGGGTAAACCGTAAGGTGCAATGCCGGCGCGCTGTTGTGGGAGGGAGGAGGGTTCGATGGTTACTCGAAGAATCGGTATACGGTCTCGACGACGACAGCGGGACGTTCGGAGCCTTCGAGTTCGATCTGGGCGTCGACGGTGATCTGCAGGCCTCCCTTGGGCAGACGCTCGGCCTTCTGCAAGGTGGCGCTGAGGCGCACGCGACCGTCGGCAGGCACGGGATTGGTGAAGCGCACCTTGTTGAGGCCATAGTTGACGGCCATGGTAACGCTGTCGACTTTCAACACTTCCTCCCACATCGGGATGATCAGCGACAGAGTCAGGTATCCGTGGGCGATCGGACCCCCAAAGGGGCTTTCGGCCTTCGCGCGCTCCGGATCGACGTGGATCCACTGATGATCGTCTGTTGCGTCGGCGAAAGTGTTGATGCGGTCCTGAGGGATCGTGATCCACGAGCTCGTACCGAGGATCTGTCCCTCGAGCTGGGCGAGTTCGGTCAGATTGGCGACGCTAGTGGTGGTGGCGGTGGTCATAGCATTCTCCTGGAATTGGGGAAGGGGCGACAGGTCAGGGGCGCTGGACGCCGAGAACACGGAGGGCGTTGTCCTTGAAGATCAAAGGACGGACCTCCGGCTTGATCTCGAGGTTCGCGAAATCCTTCATCCAGCGATCGACCTGGATGACAGGAAAATCGGAGCCGAACAACACCTTCGATTTGAGCATCGTGTTCGCAGCTCGGACGAGCTGCGGCGGGAAGTACTTGGGGGACCAGCCGGACAGATCGATATAGACGTTGGCCTTGTGGGTGGCAATGGCGATCTGCGAGTCAATCCAGGGAACTGCGGGATGTGCCATGATGATCGTCAAGTCGGGGAAGTCGGCAGCGACGTCGTCGAGCAGCATGGGATCGGAGTATCGGAGTTTGATTCCGTGTCCGCCTGGAAGTCCGGCGCCGATGCCGGTCTGCCCCGTATGGAACAGAACGGGCACCCCGGTTTCGCTCAGTGTGTCGTACAAAGGATAGAAGCGCCGATCGTTCGGCGAGAAGTCCTGCATGCTCGGATGAAACTTGAAGCCTTTCACCCCGAACTCGTCGACCAGCCGTCGCGCCCGCCGCACTGCCGATTTTCCTTGCCACGGATCGACGGAACCGAAGGGAATCAGGACGTCGTTGTGCGCTGCAGCCTTCTCGGCAATTTCCTCGACGGAGTTGGGGGAGTGTCCACTTCCCGCGTGGGCGTCAACGGTGAACACGATCGCTGCCATATTCCGTTGCCGGTAGTGCTCTGCGATCGATTCGATGCTCGGGGTGCGTTCCTCTCCGGACTTGAAGTACTTCTCCGAAGCGGCCATCAGCTCGTCGTCGAGGGAGCGGTGTCCGCATCCGTCGATTTCGACATGGGTATGAACGTCGACGGCTTCGATCGCATCGAAGTCGATCGCGTACTCGTAGCGGGTGGTCATCGTTGCGTCACTTCGCGCCGGTCAGTTCGGCGGGGAACTCTTCGCCCACCGATTCGAGGTGCTCGGACAGCACGGGCCATTCGCCGACCAGATCTTCGGCGGACCAACCATTGTCGTGATAACTGATGCCGTTGAGCTGGGGGTGAGTCCACAGGGCGACGCGGTCGCCACCAATGGCGAAGGCCTGGCCGGTAATAGCGGCCGCTTCGTCACTGGCGAGGAATGTGATGATGCCGGCGGCATCGTCAGCAGTGCCCATACCGATATCACGACGCAGCAAGGCCGGAAGAGTGCCGGTCTCCTTCGCCGCCTCGATGTGGGGGCGGAAGATCGGCACGGTCTCGGTCATGGCGGTGACTGCAACCGGGCACACGGCGTTGGCGGTAATGCCCGCGCGCTGCAGTTCCAGCGCCCATGTGCGAACCATCCCGACGATGCCGGCTTTTGCGCCGGAGTAATTGGTCTGCCCGAAGTTGCCCCGTTGTCCGGCGGGTGAACCGATGCAGATGATCCGGCCGCCCGTACCCTGCTCCCGGAATCGAAGTACGGCTTCGCGGACACACGTGAAAGTGCCGCGCAGATGCACGTTTACGACCGAATCGAAGGCCTCGTCGCTCATCTTCCACAGCACGGTGTCGCGAAGGACGCCGGCGTTGGTGACCATGATGTCGAGTCGGCCGAATTCGCGGACCGCGGTGGCAACAAGCAGCTGCGCGGTTTCGGTCGGTCCAACAGGCGCGACCACGGCGACGGCGCGTCCGCCCAGTTCGCGGATCGACGCAACCGCCTTGCCGGCGGTTTCCTGGTTGACGTCGTTGATGACGACGGCTGCGCCATGACGTGCCAGATCCTTGGCGTACGCCAGGCCCAAGCCCTGCCCGCTACCGGTCACAACGGCGACCTTATTGTTCAAGTCCATGTGAGGCTCCTCTGTCGATGACACTAATCACACAAAAACATCAACGATTGAAAAAGTCAATCATTGAGTCTGCTACCTTTTCTATGTCGGACGACAAGGAGGACCGATGACCCGATCGCGGCCGCTTCGACTCGAGGACGATCTCGGGTTCCTGTTATCGCGTGCCAGCGGACTTGTCGCAGCCCAGACGAACCGAGTGCTCGCTCCGCTCGAGTTGAAGGTGCGGCCGTACTCTCTGCTTGTCCTGGCTTGCGAGAATGAAGACGGTGTCACGCAGCGCAATGTCGCAAGCACGCTGGGCTTGGACCCGAGCCAGATCGTCGCCTTGGTCGATGAACTGGAACGGCGTGACCTTGTTGAGCGCGTGCCCGACAGGTCTGATCGCCGCAACAAGCGAATTCTTGCTACCGAGAACGGCATGGCACTCGTAGAAGATGCGCAGAATCGAGTGGCTGAAGTGCACCGACGTCTCTTTGGAGAGTTGCCAGAAGGTGCTGCCGAGGGATTAGCAACCCTGCTTCAGGGAGCGATCAGGGCGTTCTGATCCAAGTGGTGCCGGGCTCATGGACCACCGTGACGCATTGGAGCTGGCATTCGGACGGGTAGCAGCCGGATTACCATCGCGTCGATGAGCCGGTCGTTCATCAAGATCGTCTTAGGGGAGCCGACAAGCGAGGGGAGTGGTGTTCGAGCTGAGTCGGCGTCGATTTCCGCGGCTAGTACTACAGCTGCAAGTTTGTAATCCAGCTGCCGGTCTGATGGCTCTACGCACTTGGTAGGTGAGCTGGGCGTTCTTCAGGCAACCGGACCAGCAAGGAACGCGGGCATGCTCCACAGTAGTGGCTCATTGCTGCTCGATCTCGACGGCATCGTCGTCGAAGCGGTGCAGCGCGTCGACGACGGCAGTCGGGTCATGCGGCTCGGCACCGCCCCCAGGTGGGCCGGAGTGTGCCCGCAGTGCGGGCAGAAGTCGACGCGGTCGAAGGGCTGGATCACCACCCGACCCCGTGATGTGCAGATCGGTCCGGACCGTCTCGCCCTCGAGTGGTCAAAGCGGAAGTGGTTGTGCACCAACATCTCATGCGATCGGATAGTGCTCACCGAGTCGGTGCCGGGCATATAGTTCTCAGGGAGGGCACGGGACTGCTGCTCGCGTCGGCCTGGAACGGTCGCGTTACTGTCCGTTCCGTTGACTGTCCAAGAGTCGATAGACCGGGTTCGTGGCCGAGGCTGCGCGGGTTTCCTTGCCGGCGCCTTGGGTGTAACGCTGTGTGGTGGTCATCGACTCGTGCCCGAGCAACACCATCAGGGTGTAAACGTTGACGTCACTATCGGCCAGCGAAGTCGCGAAGGTGTGCCGGAGTTGGTGGACCAGAGCGCCTTTCGCGCGCTGTCCGTTGATGCCGGCGCGGCGATAAGCGCGCTCGACCCGGTACTGGATGGTAGGTGCGGTGATGCGTTCCCCATCGGCACCGAGAAAAAGGGGGTCCGTGGCACGTAGGCGGCGCCAGGGTGAAGCCGTGGGGGAGGTGCGGGCCTTGCCGCTGCCGGGGAATCGCTGCAGGCGCGAGTCGAGATAGGACGTGAGCACGTCGACGAGTGCGGGCTCGGCGGTGAGGACGCGTTGTTTGTTTCCTTTGCCGTGGACGGTGATGGCCTTGACGCGGCCGGCGTCGTCGAGGTCGCGGAAGTCCCCGATGTTGAGGGTGACCAGCTCGGACAGTCGGCATCCGGTGAGCAGTGCGGTGAGGACGATGGCGAGGTCGCGTTCGCGCCAGGCGTGTGCGTTGTCGTCCTCGCCGGTGGTCAGCGCGGTTATCAGTTTCTCGACCGTGTCCTGGTCGAAGGCCTTCGGTACGGTCTTGGCGACCGTGGGGCGCAGGACCGCATCCATCGGGTTCGCGACGATCAGATCCGAGGTGAACAGGTAGCTGCACAGGGCGTTCCAGGTCGACCAGCAGCGCCGGATCGAGGCGGGGGAGTGCGTGTCGGCGTAAGCCGCGAACGCCGCGCGTATCCGGTCCTTGTCGACCACATTGCAGGCCAGGTCGTGGGCCGGAACGCCGGTGTGGGCGGCGAGTAGTTCGGCGATCGCGGTGAAGTCCTGTCGGTAGGCCTTGAGGGTGGCTTCGGACGGCTTGCCGGTGCTGCGGTAGACGAGGAACTCGTCGAATCGGGCGATGAGACTTCCGACGTTGGGCATGCGGTGGTCCTGGGTTTGGGTGATGGGTTAGTCGGGGTCCTGGATAGTCTGCCGGACGCGGACGTACGCGTACGCGCACATCGCTAGCAGGATCGTCGAGCTCAGCAGGATCGGCAGTGTGGCCGTCCAGGATGCGGCGGAAGCGAGCGCTGCCACACCGATGGTCAGAGCGCCGCAGGCCTGGATGGAGAGGGCGGCCACCTTCGGGGCAGCTTCGGTCGTGCTGCGGCTCCACTGGTGTCCGATCAGCAGGAGCAGCGCTCCAGGGAGCAGCAGGAACATCACGGTCACGGTAGGTGGTCTCCTGACTGTCGTCGGCCGCGATTGAGGAACGGTAGGCGCCAGTCCGTTGTTGCTAGATAATATAGATTATCCATCAAATGCGGAAGGGGTGATGGTGGCCGGGGGGCCGTAGAAACACTCCGGGGCGTGATGCCTTCGCGGTGCCCAACGCACTGTCGGACATAGAGGTGTCCCATGTGCGGTCGCCACTGGCGGCATGGCGTTGCTCTGTAATGGACACGGCATTCGCGTGTCACTGCGACACTGTGGCGGCCGATCCGCAGTGATCGAACCAGTGGCTGGAATCGCCGTCGGTGACGGCTTCGCGGCGTCTCGCCCGAGACTGGGGTCGGATCGACTTTCCGGACACGCCGCGCCCGGTATCGACGATCGGAGCAGAGGGATCGGTCATCACATGCAACGTCCGAAAATCACTAGTTAACATAACGAGGCATTATCGGCCGCATCGCTTTGTCGATCTCTTGACCACAGGTGATTACGAGGTCGCCGTCGACTCCTCCGTCCCACCCGGTGTCGTCACCGCTTCCGCGGTCATCAGACGCGTGATCTCCTCCCGGTCCGCCTGCGACGGCAGTCCCCACCCGTCTCGGTAGCCGTACAGCTCCCGCAGGGTGACGGCGCGTCGATTGCCGTCGGCGATCTCGATGTCGTCGACAGTGATGAGGCCGGGATGCGCCACACCCGTCGCCTGCGCGATCTTGAACACGTCGCGGCGGAGGGCTTCGATGTAGTCGGCGACGCGGTCGGCCTTGGTCGGGACGTCGAGTCCTCGGGTGAGCCAACGGTTCTGCGTCGCCACTCCGGTGGGGCACCGGTCGGTATGGCATTTCTGCGCCTGGATGCATCCGATCGAGAACATCGGTTCGCGGGCGACGTTGACCATGTCGCATCCGAGTGCCATCGCCACCACCGCGTTGTCGGGCAGGCCGAGTTTGCCGGCACCGATGAAGGTGACGTCGTCGGTCAAGCCGGCTTCGGCGAATGTCGCGTAGACCCGCGCGAAGCCGCTGCGGAACGGAAGCGATACGGCGTCGGCGAACACCAATGGTGCAGCGCCGGTTCCACCTTCGCCGCCGTCGATGGTGACGAAGTCGACTCCGCGGTCGGTCTCGCTCATCTGGCGTGTGAGTTCGTCCCAGAAGGTCGTGTCGCCCACGGCGGACTTGATCCCCACGGGAAGTCCCGTTTCGGCTGCGAGCAGTTCGACCCAGTCGAGCAGGCTGTCGATGTCGTGGAACTCCGTGTGCCGCGACGGGCTCACGCAGTCCTTGCCGACGGGGATTCCACGGACCTCGGCGATCTCCGGGGTGACCTTGGCTCCGGGTAGCAATCCGCCCAGTCCGGGCTTGGCGCCTTGGCTGAGTTTGATCTCCAGGGCACGCACGGGTGCCGATTCGACGACCCGCTTCAGTCGTGCGAGGTCGAAGTGTCCGTCCTCGTCGCGGCACCCGAAATAGCCGGTGCCGATCTGGAAGATCAATTCTCCGCCGTTGCGGTGGTACGTCGTCAGGCCGCCTTCACCGGTGTTCTGCAGGCATCCGGCCGTCCCGGCACCCCGGTTGAGTGCTTCCACGGCGGCACCGGACAGCGAACCGAAGCTCATCGCCGAGATGTTGACGAACGACTCGGGACGGAAGGCACGGGTACGTCCCCGGGCAGCGCCGAGCACCTTCGCGGACGGGAGCGACACCTTGTCGCCCCCGTGAGGGGCACTCGACGGCGGCAGGTCCGAGAACGTGCGGTGCTTGATGATCGTGTACCCGTCGGTGTACTCGATGTCGTTGTCGCTGCCGAATCCGAAGGTGTTGGTGACGTTCTTCGACGAAGCGTATATCCACCGGCGCTGATCGCGGTTGAACGGCCGTTCCTCGTTGTTGTTCGTCGTGATGTACTGCCGCAGTTCGGGTCCCAGCGACTCCAGCAGATAGCGACCGTGCCCGAGAATCGGGAAGTTGCGTAGCAGCGAATGTCGCTTCTGCACAAGATCGTAGGCACCGACAGCGGCCGCCGCAGCGGCCGGGATTCCGAGCATTTTCGACCGTCCCATTTCCCGAGAGTACGTCCGGGTGGGGCTGCGCGATGCGGGTCCGGGCGTAATCGCCGACCCGTTTCGGCAGGCGGCGGACCGGGGTACTCCTCGGCAAATCGTGCGTGGGGAGAGGTGATCGAATGCGGAACCGTGACCGGCGGGCCGACTACGACGAAGGCGACCTCGAGGTCGAAGACCGGAAGAAGGCCGCAGCGGGTGTCACCGGCGTCGCCGTGGCGGTGAAGCGATCCCTCGAGCAGATGGGGCTGGTGCGTTCGGTCGAGGCACTGCTCGAGTTGAACCAGGCCGAAGGGTTCGACTGCCCGAGTTGCGCGTGGCCCGATCCCGACCCCGGTCATCGCAAGATCGCCGAGTTCTGCGAGAACGGCGCCAAGGCCGTCGCCGAGGAGGGCACCAAGCGACGTGCCGACCCGAGCTTCTTCGCCAGGTACAGCATCGCGGAACTGGCCGAGCACAGCGAGCTGTGGCTCGGCAAGCAGGGCCGCATCACGCATCCGATGGTCAAGCGGCCCGGCGCCACGCACTACACCCCGATCGAGTGGGACGAGGCCTTCACCCTCATCGGTGAACAGCTGAAGTCGCTGGACAGCCCCGATCAGGCCACCTTCTACACGTCCGGACGGGCATCGAACGAAGCGGCCTTCGTGTACCAGCTGTTCGCGCGGGCGTTCGGGACCAACAATCTGCCCGACTGCTCGAACATGTGCCACGAGTCCACGAGCATCGCGCTGCAGGAGTCGATCGGCATCGGCAAGGCCAGCGTCACGCTCGACGATGTGCACTACGCCGAGCTGATCATCCTGCAGGGGCAGAACCCCGGCACCAACCACCCGCGCATGCTCACCGCACTCGAAGAGGCCAAGCAGAACGGCGCGAAGATCCTGACGATCAACCCGCTGCGCGAAGCGGGGCTGGTCAACTTCCGGAACCCGCAGACACCGCGCGGGGTGCTCGGTCGGGGAACGGATCTGTCCGACCTGCATCTGTCGATCAAGGTGAATGGCGACCTCGCGCTGTTGCAGGCGTTCGGGTCGCTGCTCGTCGAATGGGACGCGCTCGACCACGACTTCGTGCAGAGCCGCACCCGGGGATTCGACGAATGGGTCGAACACGTCCGGGACATCGACTGGGACGAGGTGGTCGCCGCGACCGGCCTGTCGCGTCAGCAGATCACCGAGGCTGCGCAGATGCTGCGACGCTCGAAGGCAACGGTCTTCTGCTGGGCCATGGGCCTGACTCAACACCGCAACGCGGTCGCGACCATCAAGGAGATCTGCAATCTCGCATTCGCGCAGGGCAACATCGGTAAGCGCGGCGCCGGCCTCATGCCCGTGCGCGGACACTCGAACGTCCAGGGCGACCGCACGATGGGGATCTGGGAACGCGCACCGCAGAGTTTCCTCGACGCGGTCGAGAAGGAGTTCGGTTTCGATCCTCCTCGTGAGAACGGTTACGACACGGTCGATTCGATCAAGGCGATGCGCGACGGCAAGGTGCGGTTCTTCCTCGGCCTCGGCGGCAACTTCGTGCAGGCGGCACCCGACACCGCTGTCACCGCGGAGGCGATGGCAGGTATCGACATGACGGTGCACATCTCGACGAAACCCAATCGTTCCCATCTGGTCTGCGGCAGAACGGCATTGATCCTCCCTACGCTCGGGCGTACCGACAAGGACGTCCAGGCCTCGGGACCGCAGTTCGTGTCGGTCGAGGACACGACGTGCGCGGTCCACGCCTCCCGAGGACCGCTGAAACCGCCCAGCGAGCACGTGCGTTCGGAGGTCGCGATCATCACGGGCATCGCCGAGGCCACGCTCGGCGACCGCTACGGGATCGACTGGAAGGCGATGCGCGACGACTACGCGAACATCCGCTCGCGCATCTCCCGCGTCGTCCCGGGTTGTGAAGGGTACGAGGTCAATGTCCGGCGTCCGGGAGGGTTCATCCTGCCGCATCCGCCCCGCGACACCCGAAGCTTCGAGACCGATTCGGGTAAAGCGGAATTCGCCGTCTCGCCGGTGGAGGTGGTTCAGGTCCCGCCGGGGCATCTGTTGCTGCAGACGATGCGCAGTCACGACCAGTTCAACACCACCATCTACGGCCTCAGCGACCGCTACCGCGGCATCGAGGGCGGCCGTCGCGTCGTGTTCATGCACCGGGACGACATCGCCGCACTGGGTTTCGACGACGGAGACTTCGTCGACCTGTTCACACGATGGGACGGCGACGACCGCGAACGGTGCGCCACGAGGTTCCGGATCGTCGAGTACGACCTGCCGAGGGGAAGTGCGGCCGCCTACTATCCGGAGACCAACCCTCTCGTCCCGCTCGATTCGACTGCACTGAAGAGCAACTGCCCCACCTACAAGTCGATCGTGATCTCCCTGACGCCCGCCGGAAGTCGCGACGACGAGTGCCCGGATGTGCTCGGAACCGCGCCCGCGGGATCGGACTGGTCGCACAAGACGACCCCGGAGCCGAAGCACCTGTCCTGACCGGCGGTCAGGACGCCTCGAATGCTCCTTCGCGCAGCAGTGTTTCGGCCGTCACGAAGGCCGCAGCGCGTCGCCTCACGGTGGGCGGTGCCGGTGGGTTGCCGTTCCACTGGTCGAACAGGGTGCTCAGGCTCAGTGCGATGCGCTCCGGCGACTCCCAGTGACGCCACGCATCGAAATCTTTCGTGAGCAAGAGTTTCCGTGCTGTTTCGAGCGGGGTGAGTCCGGCCCGGTGATGATCCTGGGCGGCATCGCGCAGCCACAGCCAGTAGTCGCGCAGTGCTCGGATCTCCGCCGCACCGCAGGTCGGTCCGTGTCCGGGCACGTACACCGCGGCGTCCCAGCCGAGCAGACGGTCGAGCGCCGACAACCAGTTGTCGAGCGGGCCGTGCCACAGGATCGGCGTCGACCCGATGAACAGCAGGTCGCCGGTGAAGACGACCCCGGCATCGGCCACGCGGACGACGAGGTCGCCGGCCGTGTGGCACGGTCCGAGTTGCTCGAGTTCGATCGTGCGACCACCGATGTCCAGTGAGGTGGCGGTCGCGAAGGTCGTGTCGGGCATCCGCGGGGTGCGGCGCGGGAATCGGGCACCGCCGCGGACCCGCGCCATGTAGGCACCGGCCGCACCGATGGGGCCGGGGACGCGCCGGATCAGGGAGCCCGTGCCGGCCAGCACGGTGAGGGCGCGCGGTGGGAGATCCTCGCGCATCCCGTCCAGTGCGGCGGCGCTGGTGGTGATCCGCGCGTCGGGCGGCAGCGTGTCGTTGCCCCACCAGTGGTCACCGTCGCTGTGGGTGTTCACCGCGTCGGTGATCGGAGCATCGGCGACCAGCGGTGCCTGCGCCTCGGCGATGCGCTGCGCCCATGCGACGTCCCATGCGGTATCGACGACCAGCGACGCCGTTCCCGGTGCGACGACCAACCCGGTGTTGGCCTCACCCCAACCGCCCGGGGTGCGCACGAACGCCCAGACCCCGTCACCGACCTACTGCAATCCACTCATGTCGACCTCCCGGCCCGCCACCCTACCGAGGTGTCCGTTTCGTGCGCCTTCGGCTCGGGTAGCCGACGATCAACCGTCATCCACAGGAGCCGACAGACATGAGACTCAGTACCGTTCTCGCGACCGCCGCTGCCACCACGACCACCGCGATCGTCGGATCGATCGCCTCCCAGGACACGGACTCCCGGTGGTACCGCAAGTTGCGCAAGCCCGGTTTCCAGCCTCCGGCCGCGGCGTTCCCGATCGTCTGGACGGCGCTGTATGCCGATATCGCTGTCACCTCGGCCGTCGCGATCGACGAGTACACCGACGCCGACGACTACGCGGGTCGTCGCAACTACATCGCGGCTCTGGCTACGAATCTCGTTCTCAACGCGTCGTGGTCGTGGGTGTTCTTCAAGTGGCATCGGTTGATGCCTGCCACTGTGGTCGCCGCCCTACTCGCCGCCAGTACCGCAGATCTGACCCGCCGGACGGCCGAGGCGAATCCGGCTGCGGGGGCCGCGCTGGCTCCGTACTCGGCGTGGACGGCGTTCGCTACGCTGCTGACCGGACGGATCGCGCAGCTCAACCGCTGATCCGCGTGAGTCAGGACGGTAGATCGCGTTCGTGACATACGCGGCGACGTCGGCGTGGGTCATGTGCCGGGCGGGGAGAGCAACTGGCTGAAGACCACGCCCACCATGAATTCCACTGCTGTCTCCGGGGTCGGCCCGAGGTGCGCAGCCAGGGGGTGGGCCGGTGATGTGCTTCAGTGCCCCCTCGGTGACGATGTCGACCAGTGTGCTGCCCTTTCGGAGCGGATGAGCCACGGTTCGTCGGCGAATCGCAGGCGACCGAGGACAAGTTGTTCGAGAGTGTCGAGCTCGTGGTTCACGATGACGCCCAGCAGATGGCCCTTCGATGCGTACCGGCGATAGATGGTTGGACCGTGGTGGTCGGCTGCACGGGCCCGCGACGATCCCGATTCCCGAGCTCGGATTCGTCCACGACTTCGCGCTGACCGATCGGCACATGGTGTTCGTGCTGGGACCCTTGCTGGTTCGGAATCCCGTCCCGGTTGCACTGGGGTTGCGCCCTTCGACGATGCGTTGTCGTACCGACCGGAACTCGGCACCACCATCGTCCTGGTGTCGCGGGACGGTGGTGACCCGGCGACCTTCGAACACGACGCGCTGTTCCACTTTCACGTCACCAACGCCCACGAGGCCGGCGATCGCACCGTCGTCGAACTCGTCGCGCACGATCCGGCCGGCGGCTGGGAAGGGTAGAACGGTCACCTGCGCAACTATCGGGGGCGATGCCGGACCGGCCTTCGGTGGCACGCTCACTCGGCTGACCGTCGACCGCAGGGCCCGCCGCATCACCGCCACCGCGCTCGACGATCACGGATGCGAATTCCCTCGACTCGACCCGCGGTTCGCCACCACCGAGCATCGCTACAGCTACACCGCGTCGGCATCGGTCCCGGGAGGGGATCCCGACTCGGTCACCATGATCGATCACCGTACGGGCACGACGAACCGGTACACGGCCGAGGCCGGCACCACCGTCTGTGAACCTCTGTTCGCACCGGCAGCGACGCCGAGGGCGGCGGCTGATCGCTGACGCTCGAACACCAGCCTGCGCGCAGGGGCAGCAGGCTTCTCGTCCTGCGCGCCGACCGACCGGGCGACGGACCGGCCGCGGCGGTGATCCTGCAGCACTACGTGCCGATGACCTCCCACGGCGCGTTTCGGCCCGACAGTGGCGCTACCTCCGACCGGCGGTAGGCCGATGGGCATCTCATTTCTGACGGATCTACCGTTGCGGTTCAACCGGTTCCGGCTGGTACCTGAAGCGCCGACGTGTGGCGTAGATCAGCGCGCCCACTGCGATCACGGCCGTACCGGTGAGCACCGATGAGCCGGGCAGCGTGAACGCCAGGGTCAGGCATCCGGCCAGCCCGAGTGAAGCGATGATGCGCCCGCGTCGCCCGCCCGGAAGCGTCCAGGCGGAGGCGTTGGCGACGGCGTAGTAGACCAGCACCCCGAACGACGAGAATCCGATCGCGGCACGGACATCTGCGGTTGCGGCGACGACCGCGACGATCACTCCGACAGCGAGTTCGGCTCGATGTGGCACCGCGAACCGGGGGTGCACCGCGGTCAGCGCGTGTGGCAGATGCCGGTCCCGTGCCATCGCGAAGGTGGTGCGCGACACTCCCAGCACCAAGGCGAGCAGTGAACCCAGAGCGGCAACGACGGCCCCGGCGCGCACCACCGGCTCCAACCACTCGACCCCGGCCGCGGTCACCACACTCGACAACGGTGCAGTCGCTTCGGCCAGCGTGCGAGGGCCCAGTACCAGCAGCGCGACCGAAGCGACCGCCAGATAGACGAGCAGGGTGACGCCCAGTGCCATCGAGATCGCGCGCGGTATCGTGCGCGCCGGTTCGCGTACCTCCTCGCCGAGGGTGGCGATCCGCGCGTACCCGGCGAAGGCGAAGAACAACAACCCGCCCGCCTGCAGCACCCCGCCCACGGTGATGTCGGTGCCGAACCCGAGTCGGGCCACCTCGGTGGAGCCGGAGGTAGACCCTGCGACAACCACCGCGGCGAGTACGGCCAGCACGATCGCCACGATGATCCGGGTCGCCAGTGCCGACTTCTGGACACCGCGATAGGTCACCGCCGTGAGCAACACGACCGCGGCGACCGCAACCGCGTGCGCCTGCTCGGGCCAAATGTAGAGGCCGACGGTCAACGCCATGGCCGCGCACGAGGCGGTCTTGCCGACCACGAAACACCAGCCTGCCAGATATCCCCAGAACTCGCCGAGCCGTTCGCGTCCGTACACATATGTGCCACCGGAGACCGGGTACCGTGCCGCCAGCCGTCCCGACGAGGACGCATTGCAGTACGCCACGATTGCCGCCACCGCGAGCCCGATCAGCAGGCCCGACCCCGCAGCTCCGGCTGCGGGCGCCAGTGCCACGAAGGTCCCCGCCCCGAGCATCGATCCGAGGCCGATCACGACTGCGTCGGCCGCCCCGAGGCGCCGTTGTAACCCCTCGGGCGTGCCCGTCCCTGTCGTCTCCGACATCACGGCTCCTTCGCGCGCATCCAAATTGAATCAAAATGATTTGATGTATCTGGTGCTATCATCGGGTGATGAAGTCGGTGCGTCAACCTGTCCCGGCCTTCGTGCAGTTGGCCGCCCACCCGGTGCGGTGGCAGCTGCTCGCGGCGCTGTCCGGCGGCGACTATCGGGTCCGGGAGATGGTGTCACTGGTCGGGGAGCCGCAGAACCTCGTCTCCTATCACCTCCGCCTGCTCCGCGACGGCGGGCTGGTGCGGGTTTCCCGCAGCAGCTTCGACGGCCGCGACAGCTACTACCACCTCGACCTCGACCGGTGCACCGAGATGCTGGCCGGCGTAGGTGCCGCACTGCATCCGGGGTTGGGGTGCAACCGCCCGCCTGTGACGTTCACATCCGAGACGCCCTCACCGGTGCTGTTCGTGTGCACAGGCAACAGTGCGCGCTCCGCAATCGCGGAAGCTCTGCTCCGGCAGCGCACCGGCGGGACCGTCGACACGACCAGCGCAGGCACCTGCCCGAAACGGAACATGCACCCGAACACGGTGCGGGTGCTGCGAGAAGAATTCGGGATCGACATCGCCGACCGACATCCCCGCCACCTCGACAGCCTCGCCGGCCGCCGGTTCGGCACGGTGATCACCTTGTGCGACAAGGCCCGCGAGGTATGCCCCGAATTCGACGGCGAGACTCGCCGGATCCACTGGAGTATCCCCGACCCGGCGGCGGCCAGCGGTGCCGACGAAGAGACCTATCCGGCCTTCCGTGTCATCGCGGCCGAGATCGACACCCGCATCCGATATCTGTGCGAGACCCATGCCGTCACAACATGACCAGGAGCAACCGATGACCACTACCGACGGATACGTCAGCGTCCGATACCTCGTCGACGACGTGCCCGCGGCCGTCGCCTTCTACACCCGTTATCTCGGCTTCACCGTGCTCACCCACCCCGCGCCCGCTTTCGCCGATGTGATCAGGGGTTCGCTGCGGCTGCTGCTGTCCGGGCCGGCGAGTTCCGGGGCCCGCGCCACCCCCGAGGAGTTCGTCGGTCCGGGCCGTAACCGGATCCACCTCGTCGTCGACGACCTCGACGCCGAGATCGCTCGCCTGCGTGGTGCCGGCATAGAACTCCGAAGCAATGTGGTGACCGGTCCGGGCGGTCGTCAGATCCTGCTCGCCGACCCCGCCGGCAATCCGATCGAACTGTTCCAGCCGGCGGCCGACAGATGACCGACCCCGAAGCGCCGACCCGCGATGGGTAATGATGGAGGCATGCTGGAAACACCCGTCGTCATCGGTATCGGATCCATCTGCGTGGGGTTCGTCTTCTTCATGCTCGCCGCGACGGGGACGCGATCACGCTGGGACAAGAAGATCACGATCACGCTGTTCGCGCTCGCCATCGTCTTCATGACGATCATCCCGGTGATCGGCGCGGTGGGGTTCGCGGCCTGACCCTCCACGGCCGAAGTACTCGCACACCGCGGATCACCGTGGGAGTATCCACCGCAGGAAACCGAACAGGGGAGGTCGCGGTGGGTGGCGTCAGCGGTGAATTGAAAGACGAACTGACGAAGCGTCTTTCGTCGGTACTCGACGGCAGTTGGACGCTGCGGCGCATCGAACGGCTCACCGGTGGTGCGAGCCGCGAGACCTGGGCGATCACCGCGGTGTCGGCCACCGGCGGCACCCGGGAGTTGATCCTGCGCCGCGACCCGCCAGGACGCGAGGACGCACGCAGGATCGCAATGGAAGCGGCGTCCTTCGACGAGGCCGCCCGCATCGGCGTGCCCGTGCCCGACGTGATCGACCGCAGCGGCGACGAACCGCACCCCGGGATCGGCGCCTACCTCGTGATGTCGAAGGTGCCCGGCGAGGCACTGCCGCAGAAGTTGTTGCGCGACGAGAATCTGGCCGAGGTCCGCGCCGCACTGCCCTACGAACTCGGACGCATCCTCGCCCGGATCCACCGCATGGACATCGAGGCCGTACCGAACCTGCCCGAACACGACCCGCTGACCTCCCTGTTCGACGAGTACCTCACCAACGGCAACCCCGTGCCGACGCTCGAGGCCGCGTTCGCCTGGCTCCTCCGCAACCGTCCACCGGCGACCGGGAAAGCGTTCGTGCACGGCGACTTCCGCAACGGGAACCTCCTCGTCGACGCGGAGGGCGTGCGCGGGGTGCTCGATTGGGAACTTGCGCACGTCGGTGACCCGATGGAGGACCTCGGGTGGCTGTGCACCCGGACCTGGCGTTTCGGTTCGCCGCATCCGGTGGGCGGATTCGGTTCCCGCGACGACCTGTTCCGCGGGTACGCCGACGAATCGGGCGAGGGTCCCGACCCCGAGGTCCTCCACTGGTGGGAGGTCTACGGCTCGCTGCGGTGGGCGGTGATCTGCCGGATGCAGGCCGCCGCAGCGGCGACGGGAGGCGACAACACCCTCGAACTGCTCGCCATCGGCCGGCGCGTCGCCGAGTGCGAACACGACCTGCTGGACCTGCTCGACGTCCCTCCCCACGACGAGACGGAGACTCCGCCCGCCACCCCACAGTTCCTGGGAGCACCGCCCGTCGAGGAGCTGCTCGGGGCAGTGCGCGAGTTCGTCCTGGAGGTCGGGGCGGGCGCCGATGCGAAGACCCGCTACCGCAGCCGGGTGGCGGCGCACGTTCTCGGCATCGCCGCACGGGAGGCCCTCTTCGCCCCGGCGGTGCGGGAGACCTATCGGGTGCGGCTCGCCGGGCTCGGCTACCGCTCCGAAGCCGAACTCGCCCTCGGTGTGCGTGCAGGACGAGATCACCTCGACGACCCGCAGGTCGCCGAGGTGATCAGGGGGTTGGCCGCGAACCGGCTGAAGGTCGCGAACCCGAAATATCGCTGACGGATCAGTGCGTGGCGGCGACCTCCGCGCCGATGCCGGTCTCCGCGCGCACCAGCATCTCCGCGAACTTCTCGTCCTCGAGGCGGCCTCGTCCCCGACGCTTCTCGCCGACGATCGATCCGATCACGCACGCGGCAATGCCGAGCGGCATGGTGACGATCACCGGGAGCTGGATGGTCAGGGGAGCGGGGCCGCTGCCCATCCACAGGGCCTCGGTGAACATCAGGCTCACGACCGTCGAGACGAGACCGGTGAGCACACCCCAGACCGCGCCGGTGGCGTTGAAGCGCCGCCAGTTCAGACTCAGCACGAGAGCGGGCAGATGCGCACTGCCGGCCACCATGAACGCCATGCCCATGAAGAAGGTGATGTTGGTGTCGTCGCCGATGAGCATGGCCAGGCCGATGGCGAGGACGCTGAAGGACACGGCCCCGTACCGGGCGATGCGGGCCTGGGCCTGGTCCTCCCGGGCCTGCTCGTCCGCGTCGAGATTCTCGATCGGTTCCTTCCGCGTGACCGCCGGCCACACGTCGCGGGCGAAGGTGCCGGCCGCGGAGATCACGACACCGGCGACCACTGCGACGATGGACGCGAAGGCGACCGCGGCGACGAGTGCGAGCGCGATGGACCCACCGACCGTGCCGGCTCCGCCACCGAGTTCGGTGACGAGGACGGGTGCCGCAAGGTTGCCACCGGGCCCGACGAGATCGGTGCCGTTCGGTCCGAGCACGGCCGCGGCGCCGAAGCCCATCACGATGACGATCAGATAGAACAGGCTGCACAGCGCGACGGTCCAGCCGAGCGAGCGACGTGCCGTCGTGGCCTCGGGGACGGTGAAGAACCGGATGAGGATGTGCGCCATTCCGGCGGTGCCCAGGGCGAACGCGAGCGCGTAGGAGACGAGGTTGATCGCGCTGGTCTGGCCGAAGATCAGGCCGGGGGACAGGATCGCGTCGCCCGCGACGGCGTTGTCGGTTGCGGCGTCGAGGACCTTCGGGAATGCGAACCCGAACTGCGCCAGGATGCCGAAGCACACGATGATCGCGAGCACCGACAGGATCGTCGACTTGATGACCTGCACCCAGGTGGTGGCGAGCATGCCCCCCACGAAGACGTAGATGCCCATGAGCGATCCGGCGACCACCACCGACAGCCAGAACGGGATGCCCGAGACGGATTCGAGGAGCACACCCGCGGCGACGAGCTGGGCGAGCAGCACGAAGGTGCCGGTGGCGATCGTGCTCAGCGCGACCGCGACCCGCACGTTCCGCGAGTCGGTGCGGAAGACGAGGACGTCGGCGAGGGTGTACTTGCCGAGATTGCGCATCTTCTCCGCGAGGAGGAACAGCACCGGCAGGAACGAGATGACGGACGTGAACAGGATGACGGTGCCGTCGACGCCCTTGGAGAAGATCAGACCGGTGGTGCCGAGGAAGCTACCGGCGGAGATGAATTCGCCCGCGATGGCGAATCCGTTCTGCCAACTCGAGATCGAGCGACCTGCGGCGAAGAATCCGTCGGCACTCTTCGCGCGCCGGGATGCAGCGAAGGTCACCCATAGGGTCAGGGAGATGACGGCGCTGCAGATCGCGATGGCGAGATAATCGGCGTCACCGGTCATGATGCGACCTCCTCGGATGCGGGACGGTTCCGTTCGACGGCCACCACGGCGTCGTCGACGGCGGGGCCGATGTAGGTGCGGGAGAGACGGAAGTACGCCCAGACCAGCACCCAGGTTCCGGCGAACTGGGAGAACACCACCCACAGCGACAGCGGGATGCCGAGGACGACGGTGGCGCCGAGTTGGTCGGGGAACCCGATGAAGGCGACGAGGAAGGACGTGAACAGCACGACGGTAATGCCACCGAGCGTGTTGGTCACGCGGGCGCGTCGGCGACGCAACTCGGCGATCTCGGGAAGACGGAGCATCCGCGTCCAGACGAGCTCGTCCTCCGGGGACGAGGTGGGGACGCCGTTCACGGTGTCGGTCATGCCCGCACCGCCGCGCCGCGGGCGCTGTCGAGCGCGAAGAGGTTCTCGTCCCACCCGGCCTCGAGCGGTCCGAAGAAGTGGAAACGCACCTGCTTGACCTTGTAGAGCCAGCGGCCGTCGACCTTGACGACCTCGTCGTTGTAGCGACCGGCCGCGATCGCGGGGGTGCCGTCGGTGACGCACGGCTGCCACAGGAACGAGCGCACGGTGGCGCGGTCACCGTCGAGGTCGATCTCGAGGTTCGTGATGAAGTGCCAGAAGGAGGTCAGGCCGCCGTCGGCGAGTCCCGCGAAGAAGGTGCGCATCTCCTCCTTTCCTTGCGGGTGGGACAGGCCGTCGAACTCGCCGTCATCGGTGAACAGCTCCATGAGCGCGTCCCAGTTGCCGTCGTCGAGGTGGCGGCAGTACTGCGCATCGAGCTTCCGGATCGCCTCGAGGTCTTCGAGGTGGGTGATGCGGTCGAGCAGGGACGGTCCGGGATGGGGACTGGACACAGCAGATCCTCCGTTGTGCGTTTTATTAACGTCCGTTCATGTGAGCTGGACCATAACAAGCGTGCGCATGCCCGTCAACGGGAAGGTTCTTGCTGGTCGGCGCGATGTGTGCCTACTGTGCAGGGATGAACAGCCGGTCGAACGGAGCGTCCTCGTCCATTCGGGAACGGATTCTCGAGACCGCGCTCGACGAGTTCTACGAGTGCGGATTCCACGGGGCGACGATGCGCAATATCGCCAACGCCGCAGGTTGCAGCGCTGCCAACGTCTACAACCACTTCGAGAACAAGTCGGAACTGCTCGTGGAAATTCTCCGCCGCGCGAGTGACGAGCAGTTCACGGCGACCCGCAACGCGCTGCGCAAGGTCGGTGACGATCCGGCCGAGCGGTGGCGCGCGGCGGTCGCGGCCCACGCGCTGTACACCGCGCGGAATCCGCGGGCCTGCCTGGTGGCGAATTCGGAACTGCGGTATCTCGGCCCGCTCGACCGCAAGCGCGTGGTGGGCTCACGCGACGCGCAGGAACAACTCTTCGTCGATATCGCGGAAGACGGTGTGGAGCAGGGACTTTTCACGATCGAACGAGTGCATCAAGGGGTCACCGCGGTGCTGACGATGTGCGCCGGCATCCCCCTCTGGTTCCGGGAGAGCGGACCCCTCTCGGCACAGGAGGTCGCCGACGATTTCGCCGGATACGCGCTCAATCTGGTCGGATATTCGCGCTGAACCGTTGACGGGTCATGGGTGCCGTGCTGTACTGGGTGAACAAGCGTTAATGACCTACTCCGGTCCATCGAAGGAGTGCACCTCCCATGACCCACCGCCCCTCGCAGCCGCGCACCGATTCCCCGCGCTATCTCACCGAGGAACGCCTCGCGATCCGCGACCTCGCCCGTGACTTCGCGATGACGAAGGTGCTGCCCGTCGCCAACGAACTCGACCCGGTCCAGGGCGCCATCCCCGACTCCCTCAAGAAGGAGATGGCCGAGATCGGCTTCTTCGGGATCATGATCCCCGAGGAACACGGCGGTCTCGGGCTCGGCGTCTTCGAGTACTGCCTCGTGGCCGAGGAACTGTCGCGGGCATGGATGAGCGTGTCGGGTCTGCTCGCCCGCGGCAACGGCATGGGCGGTGGATTCACCCCCGAGCAGGAGGCGGCACTGCTGCCCAAGGTCGCGCGCGGTGAGTACCTCGGCGCGTACGCCCTGTCGGAGGCCGAGGCCGGCTCCGACGTCGCGAACATCTCGTGCCGCGCCGTGCGCGACGGCGACGACTGGGTCGTCAACGGCACCAAGATGTGGTGCACCTACGCCGACGAGGCCGACTACCTCGTGCTCTTCGCCCGCACCGACCCGAACAAGGACCCGGCCAAGCCGCATCGCGGCATCAGCGCCTTCCTCGTCGAGAAGGAACGCGGCGTGTTTCCCGAGGGCATCTCGGGTACCAAGGTCCGCAAGATCGGCTACTTCGGGTGGAGCACCTGGGAACTGTCGTTCGACAACTTCCGCATCCCGGCCGACAAGATGCTCGGCGAGGAGGGCAAGGGCTTCTACCTCGCCGTCTCCGGCCTCGAGGTGGGCCGTGCCCACACCGCCGCCCGCGCCATCGGCCTCGCCCGCGCCGCGCTCGAGGACTCGATCGAGTACGTGCACACCCGCCGCCAGTTCGGCCGCCCCATCGGCGATTTCCAGCATCTGAGGTTCAAGATCGCGAAGATGGCCGCCGACATCGAGGCCGCACGCCAGCTGATGTACTCGGTCGCCACCGACATCGACACCGGCCGGCGGTGCTCGCTCGAGGCGTCGATGTGCAAGCTCGTCGCCACCGAGATGGCCGAGCAGGTCACCAGCGAGGCCGTGCAGATCCACGGCGGCGCCGGATACACCACCGACTTCCAGGTCGAACGCCATTGGCGCGACGCACGTCTGACGAAGATCTTCGAGGGCACCAGCGAGATCCAGATGCGCATCATCTCCGACGAACTCCTGGGAAGGCCCGAGCAGGCATGAGCGCACACACCGTCACCCGCCCGCTCACCGTCGGGGACCGCACCGCCTCGGAACCCTGCACCGTGGCCGATGTCCTGACCGCCTCCGGTACGGTGGCACCGGCGAACTCACCCGTCCTCGGTGCCCTGGCCGTCGCCTCGCTCGTCCCGTCCGTTCCCGGTGGCGTACCGTCCGGATTCGACTGGAACGCAAACGATCCGGTCTCCGCATCGGACGTCGTATCGGCGGACACCGTGATCACCCGCGTGTCCGGACGGACCGCGCGCCGCTACGTCCGGCTCGTGGACCAGGCCGGCACGGTACGCGAATCCGGCACCGAGACATGGACCTTCGACGACGAACAGCCGACGGTTCCCGAACTGGAATTCTGCACACCCGCCTGGGGCGCACTGCTCGCCGAGAGCCTCTCGGAAGACCGGGACTTTGCTTCCTCGCTGTCCACCTGGGACGGCACCATCGGACTGCGCAGCGGCGAGATCGAACTGCACCTGCGCATCTACAAGGGGCGGATCGTCGACGTCACCCGGCGCACCCCGCACGGCGCGACGTTCACCTTCGTCGCGTCCGACCACGCCTGGACCGATCTCGTCCTGTCCGAGGAGAACGACTTCATGCGCCGCGCCATCCGCGGCGAATTCTCCTCCACCGGAGACGGATACGAATACCTACGCCTGACCAAGCCGCTCAACACGATCATCGGGCACGCCCGTGCCCTCGCCCGAAAGGCCCGCTCATGATCGAGGCCCGCTACCTGGAGATCGGCGGAGCGCTCGGCTTCGTCGAGATCGTCACTCCCGACGCACGATCCGGCAACGCGCTCGACGCGACCGACCTGCCCACCGTCCTGTGTATCCACACTGCGGGCCAGAGCGGCGTGCAGTGGCGCCACGCGGCCCGGGATCTCGCCGACCGCGGCTACCGGGTGGTCGTCCCCGACCTGCCCGGCCACGGACGTTCCGAACCGGCACCCGGCGGCCCCGTCACGAGCCTGATCACCTACGGCGACTGGTTGTGCGAGGTGCTCGACGCGCTCGGGATCGACCGGCCGTTCGTCATGGGCTGCTCGATCGGGGGCAAGCTCACACTCGAACTCGCGACCCGCCCGGACCGTCCGCTGTCCGGGGCCGTGGCGATGGAAGCCGAGCCCGGCCCGGGCCGCGTCAACGTCACCGGTCTGCGCCGCGAACTCGAGGACGTCGCCGGACCGTCGCGCTCCGAGCGCACCTATCTGGGAACTCTTGCATCCGTGGGACGTTCGGTTCCGGAGGTGAAGGCGCACACGATCGCGCTCATGCACAAGCGGGAGGACCCGGAGATCTCGTCGTCCGACCTCATCGGCTGGGGAACCCACGACGTGCGCGACCGCCTCGACCGGGTGACCGCACCGATCCACCTCGTCGCCGGCGTCGACGACCCGTGGATCGACCCCGACGCCGTGGCCCGGGCAGCGGACACCATCAACGACGCACTTCCCGGACGCGCCCGCTTCACGGCACTGGCCGGTATCGGGCACTATCCGATGGAGGAGATCGACGACTTCGCCGCGCTCGCCGACACCTGGATCGGTGAACTGCGCCGGGTCGCTGTTCCCGAGGAGGCAGCGCTGTGACCACCACCCGCACCGACACCCTGCCCGCACTGCTCGACGGGCTCGTCGCCGCGAATCCGGATGCCCCGATCGCCTACGACATCGTCGACGACGTGGCGGTGGCCCGCAGCCGCGGAGAGTTCCGCGACCGGGTCGAGGCCGTGCGCAGCGAACTCGACGGCATCGGCATGCGCGCCGGCCAGTGCATCGCGGTGATGTTGCCGAACTGGTCCGACGCACTCGTGTGGCAGTTCGCGGCCTCCGCGCTCGGTGCCCACGTCATCGGTGTCAACACCCGCTACAACACCCGTGAGGTCGCGCACATACTCACCGCCGCACGACCTGCCGTCGTGTCCGTGCCGGCCGCCTTCCACGGACTCGACCTGTTCGGTCGGCTCACCGAGGCCGCGGCGTCCGTGCCCGATGTGGCCACCCCGGTGGTTGCGGTGGTGCCCGGACCGGCGAACCCCTCGGCGTCCCCGGCCGACTTCGATCTCGGTGGAGGCGCGTGGACGGCCGGCAGCGGCGACACGCGTGGCGCGAGCGCTCCCGAGACCCCCGACACCGCGACACTCACCCCGGCCGGGATCGACGACGATCCCGAGGATCGGATCGCGGTGGCGTTCACGACATCCGGTTCCACGGGCGTGCCCAAGCTGGCCGCACATCGCGGCAACGCGGTCGTCCGTCACGGACGCGCCGACGCCGCGATCATGAAGGTCGCCGAGGGCGACGTGGCGCTGTGCGTGCTCCCGGTCTCGGGGGTCTTCGGTTTCAGTACCGCGATGGCGGCGCTCGCCGGTGGGGGAGCGCTGCTCATGGAGACGGTCTTCGATCCGGATGCGGTCCTGCGCCGGATGCGGGAGGTCGGGGTCACACACGCGGTGGGCGCCGACGACTTGTTCGGCCGTCTCTACGACGCCTGGCACGACGGCGAACGCGTCGATCTGTCGTCATTGCGCTGGGTCGGCATCGCCGACTTCCTCGGCCGCTCCCACGAGATCGCCCGATGGCTGCGCGACGAATTCGGCACCCACACCTCCGGTGTGTTCGGTTCGTCCGAGGTCTTCGCCCTCGCGATGCTGTGGAACGCCGACGATCCGGAATCGGTGCGTTGGAACGGTGGCGGACGCGCGGTCGACACGGCGATCGAACTGCGGGTCGCCGATCCCTACGACGATCGGGTCCTCCCGGCCGGCGAACAGGGCGAACTGCAGTTCCGCGGCCCGAACGTCGTCGACGCCTATCTCGGCAACCCCGACGCCGCCGCGCGCGCGTTCACGGCCGACGGTTGGTTCCGCAGCGGCGACCTCGCCGTCGACCTCGGCGACGGGGGTTTCCGTTACGTCTGCCGGATGGGCGACGTCCTGCGCCTGCGCGGCTTCCTCGTCGACCCCGCCGAGATCGAGACGCGTCTGGCGGAGCATCCCGGCGTGGCCACGGCCAAGGTCGTCGGCATCACCGGCGACGGCGGCTACACGGAGGCGATCGGTTTCGTCGTCCCCACCGACGACGCACCCGCGGACACGACCTCGGTGACCCTTCGGGCCTGGTGCCGCGAGACCCTCGCCGCCTTCAAGGTGCCCACGGCGATCCATGTCATCGAACGGATGCCCACCACGGTCGGGGGCAACGGCTCGAAGATCCGCGCCGTGGAACTGCGCGAGTGGGCCCGCGAGTGGGCCGGTAGCGAACGCGACTTCCGAGCCGGATAGCGTCCTGCGTCGTCACGATCCGCACGCGGTCGCGTCGCTCAGTTGCGGCCCATCGGTGCGGTCGTGGCGACGCGGCCCCTGGTGAGAATCGACAGCGACGCGGCGACCGCGCACAGGGACGCTCCGGCCCACCACGCGTAGGTGTAGGTGCCGAGGTTGTCGCGGATGACCCCGGCTCCGAAAGCGGCCGCCGCGGCACCGATCTGGTGGGAGGCGAACACCCAGCCGAACACGATGGTTCCGCGGTCGCCGAAGATCCGGCGGCACAGCATCGCAGTCGGCGGCACGGTGGCGACCCAGTCCAGGCCGTAGACCACGACGAACAGGATCATGCTCGGGTGCACGGACTCCTGCAGCAACCAGGGCAGCAGGAGCAGACCCACGCCGCGGAAGGTGTAGTAGAAGGCCAGCAGCTTGCGGGGGTCGAACTTGTCGGTCAGCCATCCGGAGGCGATGGTGCCGACGATGTCGAAGATCCCCACGGCGGCCATGAGGCTCGCCGCGGTGGTCGTGGGCATGCCGTGGTCGTGGGCCGACGGGATGAAGTGGATGCCGACGAGTCCGTTGGTGGTGGCTCCGCAGATGGCGAAGGCGATCGCGAGGGCCCAGAACGCCCGGTGACGCACCGCGAAGACCAGCCCTTCGAGAGCGCGGCCGACGGCACCACCGGTCGCCCGCGCCGGCGCGATGTAGGTCTCGGGGTCGGCCCCGTAGGGCAGGACGCCGCGCTCGTCGGGATGATCGCGGATCACCGCCCACACCAGCGGGACGACGACGAGCGCCGCCGCGGCGATCACGAGGGAGGCCTGCCGCCACCCGACGTTCTCCGCGAGCGCGGCCACGGGAGGGAGGATCACCAGCTGGCCGGTCGCGGAACCGGCCGTGAGGATGCCCATCACCAGGCCGCGCCGCTCGACGAACCACCGGTCGGCGATGGTCGCCGCCAGGACCAGGGCCATCGACCCCGTGCCGGTACCGATGAGCAGTCCCCAGAACACGAGCAACTGCCACGAGGCGGTCATGGCGACGCTGCCACCGGCGCCGAGGGCCACCAGGAACAGCGCCGACGAGATCACCCGGCGCATGCCGAACCGGTCCATCAGGGCGGCGGCGAACGGTGCGACGAGTCCGAACAGGACGAGGTTGATGCTGACCGCGAGCGACATGACGCTCGTCGACCAGCCGAACTCGTCGTGCAGCGGCACCATGAGCGCGCCGGGTGCCGCCCGGAAGCCGGCGGCGCCGAACAACGCGAGGAAGGCCACCGCGGCGACCCACCATGCCGGGTGGATGCGGGCCGGTCGGTGGTCACTGCGCTGGGCCGGGCGCACACTCATCACGAATTCACTTTCTTCGAGAAAGCAACAGGATGAGCAGACGATACCCAGCAGTGCGTCGCGGGAGGCGAGCGGTCAGCCGTCCTGACTCCCCGGCGTCCGGTAACTCGCGTCGCGGCGCGCGGCCTCGTCGACCTGTTCGGGGGTGAGCAGGGCGATCGGCGTGGAGCGCGCGGCGCCGGAGGCGATGGTGCGGAGTTCGAGTGTCGCGGCCGCGATCTCGTCGGGCACCTCGCCGAGCACGTACAGATCGTGACCACCGAGCGCGAAGTGCACCGAATCGACCGTCCCGCCCACACTTTCGACCATCCGGACGATGGCGTCGCGCCGGGACGTACCGCCGTCCGTGAGCAACCCGCGTGCGCCGTCCGCGGTGTAGTTCACCTGCCAGAGATATCGCGGCATGATCGTCTCCTTTCGAGGATCCCGACCTCCATGGTCGGTCCTCCCCTCGTCGCCCGGGACGGTTTCGCCGGGAATCGCGGCCTAGTCTCGATATCGAGATCCATCCACCGCATCGAAAGGGAGTGCCGTGCCGAAACGACCCGTGCCCGGGGCCGTCGCAGAATTCCTCACCCAGCCCAACTACGCCACGATCAGCTCTCTGCGCCCGGACGGTCATCCGGTGTCCGTTCCGACCTGGTACGTCTACGAGGACGGCCGCATCCTCGTCAACATGGACTCCACCCGTAAGCGCCTCGACTACCTGCGGAACGACCCGCGGGTGAGCCTGTCGGCGATGGATCCGCAGGACTGGATCACGCACGTGAGCCTCCAGGGGCGGGTCGTCGAATTCACCGACGATCCGTCCCTGGAGGACATCGACCGGATCGCTCGCCACTACACGGGCAAGCCGTACCACGCGCGCGACGGCAAGCGCGTCAACGCGTGGATCGAGATCGACCGCTGGCACGCGTGGGGTCGCCTGCGCAACGCCTGAGATCGATCGGGGAAAAGGCCGGTGGTCAGATGACGCCGGCCTTCTTCGCCGTACTGCGTGCCTGGAACGCCAGGATGATGAGCAGCACGCCGAACAGGATCGCGTAGATGCCGAGCAGGACGATCAGGCTCAGGATGCCCTCGCCGGGGAAGATCAGCAGCACGATGCCGAACAGGACGGCGACGACGCCGGCGAGCACCGACCACACCCATCCGGACTCGGGGACCTTCCGGAAACGGATGCCGCCGACGATGCCGGTGATGCCGAACAGGATGGCGTAGAACGCGATCACGTACAGCAGTGCGAGTGCGGTGATGCCGGGCCAGAACAGTGCGACGAGGCCGGCGAGGACGGAGACGACGCCCATGGCGAGCCACCAGCCCCAGCCCTCGGGCTTGTCACGGACCGACTGGACGACCAGTACGATGCCGTCGATGATCGCGTAGGCCGCGAAGACGACCACCAGCGCCCACACGGTGATGCCGGGCCAGACGAGTGCGACGACACCGAAGAGGACCGCGAGGATGCCGCGCAGCAGCACCACCCACCAGATCTGCTTCAGTAATGATCGGAACGGATCGTTGGAAGAAACCGAGCTCGTGGACATGACGGCTCCTGGCGTGTGATGTGATCTTGTAGCCCAGAGGATAAGCGCGGTCGTGCTGCTTCGCGTGCCGAATCGAAGCCGAGGTTACGCTCGGAAACGTGGCCGGGGCGAGGATCGGGATATCGGGATGGCGCTATCCGGGCTGGCGCGGAGACTTCTATCCGGAAGGACTCGTCCAACGCCGGGAACTCGAATACGCCGCCCAGCGGTTCGGATCGATCGAGATCAACGGCTCGTTCTACTCGCTGCAGCGCCCGAGCAGCTATCTCGCGTGGCGGGACGCCGCACCCGACGACTTCGTCTACGCCGTCAAGGGCGGGCGGTTCGTCACCCACACGAAACGGCTCGCGGGTGTCGACGACGCCCTCGCCAATTTTTTCGCCTCCGGTGTGCTCGCGCTCGGCCCGAAACTCGGTCCGGTGCTGTGGCAGCTCCCGCCGACCCTCGGTTTCGAGGAGGACAGGTTCGCGGACTTCTTCACCCGGTTGCCCCGCACGACGATGGCCGCCGGCGAACTCGCCCGCCGGCACACCGACAAACTCGCCGACGATCGGGTGTGGGTGGAGGTGGACGCCGAGCGTCCGCTGCGGCACGCCGTCGAGGTGCGGCATCCCGACCTCGCGAGCCCGCAGGCCGTGGAGTTGCTGCGCGCGCACGACATCGGGCTCGTCGTCGCCGACACGGCCGGAAAGTTCCCGTTCCTCACCGACGTCACGAGCGATTTCGTCTACGTGCGGATGCACGGCGACAAGGAGCTGTATGCGAGCGGGTACACCCCCGACGTTCTCGACGTGTGGGCCGAGCGGATCCGCGGATGGCTGGGCGACGGCAGGGACGTCTACGTGTACTTCGACAACGACATGAAAGGCTGTGCACCGCACGACGCGCTCGCGTTGCAGGAACGCCTGTGACCGGGCGTCCGGAGGAAGGACAGGAGATCGCTGTGTGGCCCGACCACTGGCCGAGAACGCCGCGGGAGATCGCGACGGCCACCGCCGATGCGCTCGCCGCTGCCCGCAGCGAGTCGGCCGAGCCCTTCGACGAGGCGGTCGCGGTACTGGTCGACCTGCCCTACGAGCAGGTCACGGCCGTGCACGCGGGCATGGTCCGGGAGTTGCTCGAGGAACTGCATCCCGACGGTCTCGCCGGTGAGGACGTGCAGGCCGTGCTCGAACGCTCCGTCCGTTCCGGACTGCGATGGCTGCCATCGCTCGAACCCGAAGCCGTTGTTGCTGTGCTCACGGGTGCGCTCGGAGTGTCCGATTCCGACGCCGAACGCCCGAAGATCCGTCCCGAGCAGTATCTGGCCGCGGGCCTGCTCGTCGTCGCCGATCTCGTCGCTGCGCGCCGCGTGGCTCCCGAGGCGTATCTGCGCCGCGCCGTGAGCGAGATCGAACGGGCCGAGACGCAGGAGATGCCCTGACCTGTTCGGGGGATCAGGCCGGATAGTGGTTCTCGACGTTGCGGACGACCTTGCGCAACAGGTCGGACAGGACCTGAACCTCGTCGTCGTCGAGTCCGTCGAGCATCTGCCGCTCGCGTGCCAGGCGTCGCGGGAACTCCTTCTCGACGAGTGCGCGCCCGTCGTCGGTGAGGGTGAGGAGGACGACGCGGCCGTCGCGTTCGAGTCGTGTGCGTTCGACGAGACCGAGTTTGGCGAGTCGCTCGGTGTGCTTCGTCGTCGACGCACCGGAGATCCCCGTGATCGAGGTGACCTCGCTGGCGCGTAACGGGTGGTCGCTGCGGGCGAGCGCGCTGAGTACCTCGAACTCGCTGCGGCTGATGCCGCTCGGTTCGAGTTCCCGATCGAAGTAGGTGAGCGCGAGCGACCCGATGCGGGTGATGCGACCGATCACGTCGATGGGGCGCAGGTCGAGGCCGGGGTAGTGGGCGGTCCATCCGAGACGTACGCGATCGACGTAATCGGGCTGGGGCGTCTCGGAGGGCATGTGGCAAGTCTAACGGCAGCGGACGAACAATTTCATAGATATTTTACTAGTGAAACAATAGGGTGGACGGATGCTGGACCGCCGACTCGACGACCGCCCTCAGCTCCGTCACACCCGGAGAGCGCTCGCGCATCCGCTGTCGGCGAGCGCGTGGAAGGACGCCCTCGAAGTGCGGCGCGGCGATCCGACCGTGGCCGTGGCGCTGCGCGTGGGGTTCGCGACGATGCTCGCCCTCGTCGGCGGCGGTCTGCTCGGTTACGGACAAGTCGCCGGCTTCGCCGCCCTCGGCTCACTCACCAGTGCCTTCCTGCGATACGAACCGTATCCGCGTCTCGCCGTGCGCCTTCCGTGGGTCGGCCTCGGCATCGTCGGTTACACCGCCTTCGGGGCTGCGCTCGGCGCGATGGGCGCCCCGCTGTGGGTGCAGATCGTTGCGCTCTCGCTGGGCTCGGCCGTCGCATACTGGGTGTTCACGGCCTTCTCGCTCATGGGCCCCGGCCCGGTGATCCTCATCTTCGCGGCCGCCGGCGCCGCCGGTTTCTCCGACGGATGGGGCGATGCGGGCCTGGTCACCGCCGCGGCGACCATCGGTGCGCTGCTCGGATATGTCATCGCGATGCTCCCCGCGCTCTCCCATCCCCACACGCCCGCTCGTCTGGCGGTCGCACGCGCCCTCGCGGCGGTCTCCACCGTCGAGATCCGCGGTGCGGACGCCGTTCCCGCTGCGCGACAGAGCATCCGGAAGGCGCGCGAGACCGTCGCACTGAACGCCCCGCGACGTCCGGACGCCCATGTCCACGAACTGGCCGCACTGCTCGACGCGGCCGAGACGGTTCTCGACAGCGGGTCGCACGACACCTCCCGCGCACGTTGCGACGATTTCTCCCGATTCGAGAAGGAACTTCGGAAAGCGCGGCGCGACATCGAGATTCCGCGTGTCGATGCCGAGGGGCGGCCGGTGCTGCCCACGCCGCCCGGCTTCGTCCGCGAAGGATGCGGTCGTCTGCTCGACCGTCTCGTGCTGATCGGAGCGGCCCGGATCTTCGTGGCGTCGTTGCTCGCCGCGTCGTTCGCCGCATCGATCGGGCTCGACCATCCGTTGTGGGCTGCGATGGGTGCCATGGCGGCGCTGCAAGGATTGAACTACCGCAACGCTGTTCAGCGCGGTATCCAGCGTCTGATCGGAAATGTCGGCGGCGCCATGATCGCTGCCGTGCTGCTCGCACTCGACCTGGGCTACTGGCCGGTGGTCGCGGCCGCCGTGCTGTTCCAGACGCTCACCGAACTCACGGTGACCCGGAACTACGGGCTCGCCTCGGTCGGGGTGACGACGATGGCGTTGCTGCTCACCGGTCTCGGGCAACACGCGGGTCCGGGCCTCGCCGTCAACCGGGTCGCCGACACCGTCATCGGCGTGGTCGTGGGCGTGATCGTCGCTGCGGTGACCATCCGACGCGACGACCGGCACCATCTCGTCGCGTGACGAGGCGGCACCGGTCGTCGGTGGCGTTCATGGCCTGCCGCGGGGGAGGCAGCCGGGTGATGCTCAGGAGTGAGCGGCTTCGAACCGCTCGAGGATGTGACGCGGGATCCGGCCGCGCGAGCTGACGTCGTAACCCTTGTTACGGGCCCAGTGCCGGATCGCGGCCAGTTGCTCCGGCGACCGGGTGGGCGGAATCGCCTTGTGAGTCCCCGCCGTCCGTGTGCGGGCCTTCGTTGCCGTCTGCTTCGGCGTGATGGTGCGGGTGCTCGAATCGGGCTTCTCAGGTGCCTTCTCGTGCAACCACGGGCGGAGTACCGCCAGGAACTTGTCTGCGTTCGCCGGCCGCAGGTCGATTTCGTACTCGTCGTCGTCGACCGTGATGCGGAACGACTGCGCCAGGCCGTCCATGATCGGTTGGCCGTCGATATCGTCGAAATATTGGACGCGCACTTTCTGTGCCACGTTTATCTCCTTGTCCCCGAACTGTGCGCTGTCGACGCTAGTTCTTACTCGGGGGTAGGTTCAAGTCGCGAATGTACGATCCCACCCGCTCGACGAAATGATCGAAGAACTCTGCCGGACGGGTGCCCGCCACGATATCCGCGTTCGGCGTCCTCTGCCACATACCGGACAGATCGGCGACCGTCGTGCCCCGGGTGAGCCGTCCGTCGAGCTCGACGTCGACCGTCGCGGGCCGGGAGGTGTAGGGAACCGTGCCCAGCGCGACCGCCGCGGCGAACGGGTCGTGCACGTGCGCGAGGAAGCCCAGGCCCTGGTCACGGTGGAATTCCATGTAGAACCGCAGTGCATCGGAGATGTGGCGGACGAGAGGGACATCGGCCGTCGACCGCGTACCGCGCGGAGCGTCCGGGGACAGCTCCCCGGATCGGGGCACACCGACGACGTCCCCGATCCGCGCGACATGCTCGGGATGCATCTCGATCGACTCCGTGACGTCGAGCGGGCACACGATCGGTCGCCGGTCCGGAGGGACGATCGAGAACGCGTCGAACACGACCTTGGCGGCCTCCGGATCCACCGCGACGTTCCATTCCGAGGTCGGCGTCGTATTACCGGGATGGTGGAAGCACCCACCCATGATCACGAGGCGACGCAACCGCGACGGCAGTTCCGGGTCGATGCGCAGGGCGAGGGCGAGGTTGGTGAGCGGGCCGGTGACGAGCCCGGTGAGCTCTCCCGGATGCTCGCGGGTGAGATCGACCCATGCCTGCGCGGCCGATCGCGGCGACCGCGACTGCGACGCAGCGGGGAGTTCCGCATACCCGATCCCCTGTGGACCGTGCGTGTCCTCGGTGGTCATCAGTGGCGCGACCAGCGGAACCTGCGATCCGGCAGCCACTTCGATATCGGACCGACCGCACACCTCGAGCCACGACAGCGTGTTGGCGGTGACCTGGTCCACTGGCACGTTCCCCGCCGTGCACAGGGCGGCGACGATCTCGGCTTCCGGGCTCGCGACGAGATAGAGCAGGGCGAGAGCGTCGTCGATGCCGGTGTCGACGTCGACGATCAGGCGGGTACGGGCAGCCGGAACATCGGGTTCGTGTACATGCACGATCCCATCTTCGGGTATCCCGATGAACGCACCGCGGCCGGTGCTGGGAGAATTCCCGAATGCACGAGCGCAAGAACCGCGGTTTTTTCACCGAGGACGACGGTGTCTACCTGCCCACGAAGTATGCGACCAGCCCGTGGTCGGACACGATGCTCAACGGGCCGTGTGTGAGCGGTCTGGTGGCGCGTGAGCTCGAGATCCACCATGCCGTCGAGGGTTTCGTCCCGTCCCGGTTCACGCTCGATCTCTTCAGGCCGGTCCGCAACGAGCCGATCACCTTCACCACCACCCGGGTGCGCGACGGCAACCGCATCCGCGTCGCCGACGCGAACCTGATGCAGGGTGGAGAGGTGTCGGCGCGCGCGACGCTCACCTTCCTCCGCAAGTCGGCGCCGCCGCCCGGGTCGGTGTGGTTGCGCGGCGAGTCCCCGACGCCTCCTCCCGGTTCCCCGGAGACGCAGCCCGGGCCGCTCGAGTACTCGTCGTGGTACGGCAGCGACGGCCCGGGATGGACGCGGGTGCGGTCGGAACACCAGAACTCCGATCGCAAGCGCCTGTGGTCGCGGCAGCTGCCGATCATCGTCGGCGAGGAGCTGTCGCCGTTCGTCAACACCGCGACCGTCGGTGAGGGCACGTCGTTCGTGACCAACTGGTCGGACAAAGGTGTCGGCTACATCAATTCCGATGTCACCCTGGCACTGTCCCGTCTGCCGGAAGGACCGGAGGTCGGTATCGAGGCCGACAACCACATCAGCAGCGAGGGCATCGCGGTCGGCACGGCGGTGCTGTTCGACCGTCTCGGCGCGTTCGGCACCGGTGTGGTCACCGCGCTCGCGAATGCGCAGCGGCAGGTCGATTTCGGCTGACCCGAACAGGAGTGATGTCATGCGTGTTCGGCGGATCGTCGACCTGACCCACATCGTCTCCCCGGCCATCCAGGTCTATCCCGGGGATCCGGCACCGACGTTCACACCGCACGCCACCGTCGAGACCGACGGATTCGACCTGATGCGCATCGACATGGGATCGCAAACCGGCACCCACGTCGACGCGCCGCGACACGTGCGCAGCGGCGGCGCCGCGATCGACGCGGTACCGCCGGAGAACTTCGTGGGACGCGGAGTGGTGCTCGACGTGCGCGCCCGCGTCGGCGCCGGTGCGCTCGTCACCGCCGACATGTGGGGTGGGCCTGCGATCGGCTCCGGCGACATCGCGCTGGTCCTCACCGGCTGGTCGCGGTATTTCGGCACTGACCGCTATTTCGAGCATCCGGCCCTGAGCATCGACGCGTGCCGGTGGTTGCTCGACCGCGGCGTCCGCACGGTCGGAATCGACGCGCCGAGCGTGGATCCCACGGGCGACGAGACGCTCGCAGCGCACCACGTGCTCGCCGACGCGGGGGCGATCATCTGCGAGAACCTGCGCAATCTCGACGCGATCGACTTCGCGGATCCGCTCGTGTCCTTGCTGCCGATCCCGTTCGCGGGCGTCGACGGGGCCCCGGTGAGGGCGGTCGCGATGCAGATCGAGAAGTGACCGTCCCGCACCCGGGAGGTCGAGAACCGTCCGCAGAGAACCGGCCCGGCTATCGGCCGAGTGCCGTCGTGAGCGAGGACAAGTGGTCGCGGGTGACGGCGGCGGCGGTCACCCCGTCACGGTCCGCGATGGCGTCGTAGATGCGTCGGTGGGTATCGTGGTCGGCGTCGTCCCCGTGGGTGCCGCGCGTGCGGAGCATTTCGATCATGGCGTGACGGTTACGGGGTGTGAAGCCGTCGAACAGGTCGAGAAGGATCGGGTTGTGTGCGGCGACCACGATGGTGCGGTGGAAGACGATGTCGGTGTCGACGTGTTCCTCGATGGCCGTGCGATGGGTTTCGCGTTCCCGCAGTGACTTCTTCAATGCCCGCAGTTCGGCGGGGGTGCGGCGCGCGGCGGCAAGGGCCGAGGCCTCGACCTCGACGGCGATGCGGGCCTCGATCACGGCGAGGATGTCGGCGCGCGCGACCGTGCGCGTCCAGTCCTCGGGTGCGTCGAGAGCGGTGACGAACACGCCGGCGCCCTGCCGGGTGGTCAGGATGCCGCGTCCGGCGAGCTGACGGATCGCTTCGCGGACGGTGGAGCGGCCGACGCCGAGCTGCGGAGCCAGCGTCGTCTCGCCGGGCAGCTTGGCGCCGAGCGACCATTCTCCGGATCGGATGCGTTCGAGGAGCAGTTCGGCGGCCTGGTCGGCGAGAGGCTCGCGGCGGACGACGGTCATGGTTCCATCATCGCAGAGTCGCCTACTCCTCTACTTGTCCGAGGAGTTATGTTAGTCTTCGGGACATGCGCTCCTTCGCGTTCCTTCTCCTTCGCCGCCACGGCGGGGCCTAGCCGGACCGGCTCCCCGTCGTGGAGTCGAACACGCGCCGGTCCCTCGTAACGACGATCGACGAAGGACTTCTCCGATGAGCACCAGCACGTTCCCGCGAATCTTCACTCCTGCCGGTCCGGTTCCTGCCGACGCCCCCGTCTGGAACAGGCAGCGGCACTCCGCCATGCCCTCACATCGCTACCGCGATGTGTACTCTCGCGTGGAGGTTCCACTGGCGCAACGGAACTGGCCCACACAACGTCTGACCGCGGCCCCACTGTGGGTGCCGGTGGACCTGCGCGACGGTAACCAGGCACTGGCCGAACCGATGGATCCCGGCCGCAAACGCCGCTTCTTCGAGCTGATGGTCGCGATGGGATACAAGGAGATCGAGGTCGGTTATCCGTCCGCCTCGCAGACCGACTTCGACTTCGTGCGCCTGATCGTCGAGACCGACATCGCGCCGCCGGACGTCACCATCGTGGTGTTCACCCCGGCACGTCGCGACCTCATCGAGCGGACTGTGGAATCCGTCCGGGGTGTCCGCAACGAGGTCGTCGTCCACATGTACACCGCGACCGCTCCCACCTGGCGCGAGGTCGTCCTCGACCGCGACCGTACCGCGCTGACGGAACTGATCGTCGCCGGTGGCCGCGACGTCCTGGAACTGGCCGGCGACCTGCCGAACGTGCGGTTCGAGTTCTCACCCGAGGTCTTCAACCTCACCGAACCCGACTACGCGCTCGAGGTGTGCGACGCGATCACCGAGTTGTGGGACGCGACCCCCGAACGGCCGGTGATCGTGAATCTTCCGGCCACCGTCGAGATCGCGACCCCGAACGTCTATGCCGATCAGATCGAGTACATGCACACCAACCTCGCGCGACGCGACGCGGTGATCCTGTCCGTGCACCCGCACAACGATCGCGGCGCAGGTATCGCGTGCGCCGAACTCGCCGTCCTCGCCGGGGCGCAGCGGGTCGAAGGGTGCGTGTTCGGCAACGGGGAACGCACCGGCAACGTCGACATTGCGACACTCGCACTGAACCTCCACGCACAGGGCATCGATCCGATGATCGATTTCTCCGACATCGACGAGATCCGCCGCACCGTCGAATACTGCAATCGCATCGAGATCCACCCGAGGCACCCGTATGTCGGCGACCTGGTGCACACCGCCTTCAGCGGCACTCATCAGGACGCGATCAGGAAAGGGTTCGCCGAGCACCGGGCACGCGCCGTCGCCGAGGGCCGTCCCGAGTCCGAGATCGATTGGCGAGTACCATATCTGCCGATCGATCCCGCCGACATAGGACGTACCTACGACGCGGTGATCCGTGTCAATTCGCAATCCGGTAAGGGCGGGGTCGCCTACCTGCTCGAGAGCGAATACGGCATCGAAATTCCGCGTCGGCTCCAGATCGACTTCACTCGCCACGTGCAAGACCACACCGACACCAGCGGCGGGGAGGTCACTGCGACCGAACTGTGGGAGATCTTCGACACCGCATATCTCGCACGGCCGGACGTCCCGGGTGCACCGGTGCTGCGCGCCTTCGACGTGACCGACGCGGGCACCACGATCACGCTGGGTGTCGGCGGCACCGAACACCGCAGTGTCCACGAGGGCGTGGGTCCCGTCGAAGCATCGACCGACGCTCTCGCCCGTCTCGGCATCGATATCGAGGTGCTCGGCCTCCATCAGAGCAGCGTCGGCACCGACGCACTCACCCTGATCGAATTCCGCAGCGGCGACGACACACGGTGGGCAGCGGGGCGTCACCGCTCCGTGCTCACCGCGAGCCTGCACGCGGTCGTCCGTGCTGCCGCCTGCATCCCGAGGCCACTCAGGACAGCTGGGTCACCACGATCCGTGTGACGCCGTAGAAGGCGGTACCCGCCGTGACGATCGCGAACAGCGCGATCCATACGGCCGCCGGAACGCGGGTCAGTCCGCGCAACTGGTCGGCGTCCGAACCCCGGCCACGACCGCGCGAATGGGTGCGGGCGAGTTCGAGGACCGGGCGGGTCGCGCCGAGGAGCAAGACCCATGTGATCAGGTACGCCGCGGTGTACCGGACGATCGGGTCCCCGAGATAGGCGGCCGCACCGACGAGCGCACCCGCGATCACCACCGAGACGAATCCGTACAGATTGCGGATCAGCAGCAACAGGACAGCGAGCGCGGCGAGGATCGACCACAGCACCGCGGCGGGCCGATCCAGGGTCAGCAGCGTCGCCGCCGCGAATCCCAGCACGGCCGGACCGGTGTACCCGGCGAAGGTGGTCGCGACCATGCCGGGGCCTCGCGGGTTGCCGGACGACACCATCACCCCCGAGGTGTCGCTGTGCAGACGGATGCCCGACAGCTTTCGGCCCACGAGCGCCGCGACCAGCGCGTGCGACCCCTCGTGCGCCTGCGTGACGACATGGCGGGTCTTCAGCCACAGCGGCCGAACGGTGACGAGCACGAGTGCGACGATCGCCGTTCCGACGACGACCACCGTCGGAGCGGGCTGGTCGACGGTCGACACGGCCTGCCAGGCGGAGGACACGACCTCCGTGAACGAGGTGGACACAGATCACCTTCTTCCGGGCCGGGCGCCGAGACTTCCGGCCCGGCGATAGCCTGATGAGCATGCCCGACCGTCGTACCCTCGAGATCCGCGCGGGTATCAAGGACTCCTGGGCCGTCGGGCTGGGACTGATCCCGCTGGGGCTCGCGTTCGGTGTGGTTCTCACCCAGGGCGGGTTCGAATGGTGGTGGGCGCCGATCTTCTCCACCGTCATCTACGCGGGGTCGATGGAGTTCCTCGCGATCGGTCTGATCGCGGCGGTCACGCCGCTCGCCTCGGTCGCCGCGGCGACACTGCTGGTGAACTTCCGGCACGTCTTCTACGGCCTGTCGTTCCCGCTGCACCGCATCCGCAGCCGGCTCGGGCGTCTCTACGGCGTCTATGCGCTCACCGACGAGTCGTACGCGATCGTCGCCCCCAAGGCACGTGAGCCGCTCTCGGGTACCCGCATCCTCACGGTCCAGGTGCTCTGCCAGCTGATGTGGGTCGTGTCGGGCACGATCGGCGCGTTGATCGGGGCAGCGCTCCCCGACGGGCTCGCCGGACTCGAGTTTGCCCTCACGGCACTGTTCGCGGTGCTTGCGATCGATGCCTTCCGCGCCAACCGCGACGTGCCGGCGCCGGTGCTCGCGCTGGTCTGCGGTCTCGTCGCATTGCTGGTCGCGAAAAGCCAGATGCTCGTCGTCGGGCTCGGGTTGTTCGTGGTGTGCCTGTTCGTGCGTTTCGTCTACCGGAACAAGGTGGCCCGTGCCTGAGTCGGTGCCCAGCGCCGGATATGTCCTCGGCGCTCTGGCGGTGATGTTCGTCGTGACGGTCGCGTTGCGCGCGGCGCCGTTCCTCGCGTTGTCGGCGCTGAAGAACTCCGCCTTCGTCGATTTCCTGGGCCGTACGATGCCCGCGGGCGTCATGGTGATCCTGGTGATGTACACACTGCGTGACGTGGGGGAGTCGACCTGGCTACCCGCGACCGTCGGTCTCGCGGGCACGATCGCGGTGCATCTGTGGCGACGCAATGCCGCGCTGAGCACCGTTGTCGGGACGGGTCTCTATCTCGTCGCGTCGGCGTTCTGGACCTGAGCCGGCGCGGCGACGGTCTCCTCGCGCTCGACGGCGTTCTCGGCACCGGGGCGACGATGGCGCGCGGCGACCATCGCGGCGACGAAGACTGCGATCGCGGCCAGGCACTGCGAGGTCCCGAGGACTTCGAGGAGCAACTGCTCGACCCAGCCGCCGGAGGACGCCTCACGCAGCAGGTGGTTGGGTCCGATGAGGAAGACCACGGTGGCGGGCCCCAGCACGGGCCACCAGCGGCGGTAGGCCGGCGCGACGAGCAGCGGCACGAGGAACAGCGCGTACACCCAGTGGTGGGTGACGGCGATCGGAGCGGCGAGCAGCGACGCCAGGCCCACCAGGGCCACCGCGACCACGGGCTCGTCGGCACGCAGGAAGCGGTAGGCGGCCCATGCGGTACCGGCCACGACGACCAGGGCACCGGCCAGCCACAGCGCCTTGGCGGTGCCGTCGGAGAAGTCGAAACGGGCGATGAGACCGGTGAGCGCCTGGTTGCGGAAGAACGACGGGTCGCCGGCGCGGTCGGTCGCGAAGAACTCCGTGGTCCAGAAGTAGACGGTCGAATCGGGGCGCAGCCAGTAGCCGAACGCGACGGTCGCGGCAAAGGCGCTCAGCGCGCGGAATGCCGACGGCCAGTCGCGGCGCAGCAGGAAGATCAGGCCGAAGGCGGCCGGGGTCACCTTGATGGCGGCGGCCAGCGCGATGCCGACACCGCGGAAGCGCTTCGGGATCACACCGAGCAGGTCGGCGACCACCAGTGCCATGAGCACGATGTTGATCTGGCCGAACGTGAAGTTGGAGCGGAACGGCTCGAGCCACAGCACCGGTCCGAGCGACGCGGCTGCGATCAGGCTCGGCTGCGACATGTCGAGTCGCTGGTAGACGACCTCGAGCACCCACCACACGAGAGCGATGAGTCCGATCGTCCACAACACCTGCAGGGCGGTGCTGCCCACCAACGCCATCGGGGCGAAGAGGAACGCCGCGAAGGGTGGGTAGATGAACCGGAAACCGGAATGGCTGAAGAACCCCTCGGTGTACAGCGGGGTGTGGTGCAGGAAGGCCCAGCCGGCATCGCGGAAGACGTCGAGATCCATGAGGTACTCGTTCAGCGCGTCGCGCAGGTATCCCGCGACTGCCAGCGCCGAGACCGTCAGACCGATGGCGATCAACAAGGATCGAACAGGTCGGGTACGGACTTCGGTCAACAGCACGGGCGGTACCTCCCGGTAGGAAACAGGTGCGTCGCCACGTTACACAATCGTTGTCTTCGGGATCAGGCGACGAGAATATCGCCTCCCCAACCGTTTTGGTCGGGAAATCCGTTTCGCGAACTTGGGGAGTGAGGCGGATCACGTTGCGGAAAGATCTCGACCGGCCGGACGTGAGGGGAGTATTCGTCTTTCTAGCTCCACAGCTAGAAAGACGAATACTCCGGTAGCGGAGTCAGGCGACGCCGCTGATCTCGTTCGGGGTGTGCGGCAGTTCGGCAGAGCGGATCTCACCCGAGGTCACGTCCACCGCGTACAGGGAATCGGTGGCGGGATCGGTGACGAACGCCGTATCGCCCCGCACCTCGAGTGCGGGCCGAGGTGCCTGCCACTCGTCGGGCTCGGTCCACGGCTCGAGCACCTCGATCCGCCGGACGATCTCGCCGGAGTCGGGATCGATCACGTGGAGGTTGCCGTCGGTGCCGAGAACGAGTGCTTCCCCTGCCGGTCCGCGACCGAGGGAGCGGAAGGTGTAACTGGTACCGAGGTCGACGAGACGCACCGACGCCGTGCGGGTGTCCACGAGCGCGACGCGCTCGGGACGCTCGAGCTCGGCGTCGGGATCGGTCTTGTAGTCGCCGAGGACGACGGGCGAGTCCTCGCTGCCGGCCTGGTTCCCGATCCGGCCGTAGGGGTCGGGCACCGGCGCCTTCGTGAACGTTCCGTCGCGGAAGATCACCATGCCGTCCTCGCATCCGAAGGCGACGACCCCGTCGGCCGCGACCGTCTCACCGTGCACACCCGGGCACTGTTCGGTGCGCGTGATCTCGGTGCCGTTCTCGTCGAGCAGCGCCACACCGGTCCGATCCTCGGAATCGCCGAGGGTGACGAGCATGCCGCCGTCGGGCATCGGGACGGCCACGCCGTGGTGGGCCTCGGGGAGCGCGCGACTGTCGAGATCCGGCAGGTCGGTCGCCGAGGCGAGATCGGCGGGGTCGAACACGTCGATGCGTCCGGTGCCGTCGTCGAACAGGGCGGTGACCCCGGCGTGCGGCACGACGTGTCCGGGCTTCTCGGCGGCGAACGTCAGGTCGGTGAGCGTGGGTGCGCCGGTGTAGTGGTGACCGTGGTCGCCGTGGGCTTCCGTCCAGCTGCCGGTGTCGAGCACGCGGAATCCGCCTTCGGTGGAGATCAGCACGTGGCGTCCGTCGCCGGCAGGGGAGAGGCGGTTGAAACCGTCGAGTGCGAAGTCGTCGACGACGGTGAGTTCTTCTTCCTCGACGACGAGGACGCCGCCGTCGTAGGTCAGGGCGAGGCGCGGCTGCGCCGTCGCCACTTCGGAAGCGGCGGCGGAGGTCGTCGTCTCGGGGGTGTCGGCCGCAGTGGTGTCGGCCTCGGTCGTACCGCCGCAGGCGGCGGCGAAGGTCGCAGCGACGACGGTGAGGGCGGCGCCGCCGTAGCGGGAGAGCGTTGTCATGGGGAAAGAAATAGCCACTATCGAAAATGAATGTCAAAGTCTGAAATGCGCATGCGTGCATGTCGCTCCGGGCGGCCGAGGTTGCAGTTGTTGTCGAGAAATCGCCGAAATGTCGACAACAACTGCGGTTTCGAGCTCGGACATACGCGAATACGGCCGTCTACGACACGCACTAGATGAGCTCAGAATCCGACGAGTTCGCCGTTAGCATCGACGGATGGATCCTGTCCGCAACCCGTACGCCCCGGGCGCGGGACAGCGCCCGCCCGAGCTCGCCGGCCGCGAGAAGCAACTCACCGCGTTCGAGGTGGTCCTCGAACGGATCGCCCGGGAACGACCCGAACGCAGCGTCGTCCTCACCGGCCTCCGCGGTGTCGGCAAGACCGTCCTTCTCAACCATCTGCGCTCCGCCGCCATCGCGAAGAGCTGGGGCACCGGCAAGATCGAGGCCCGTCCCGATCAAGGACTGCGACGCCCCCTGTCGTCGGCGCTGCACATGGCGGTCCGCGAGATCGCCGCCGCGCATCCGGATCCGGAATCGGTGGAGTACTTCCTCGGGGTGCTCAAGTCGTTCGCGCTGCGGGCTACCGCCGACAAGGGCATGCGCGAACGCTGGCAACCCGGCATCGATGCTCCGGCCGTGAAAGGGCGGGCCGACTCGGGCGACATCGAGATCGACCTCGTCGAACTGCTTGTCGACGCAGCAGGACTCGCACGCGACGTGGGCGTGGGCATCGCGTTGTTCATCGACGAGATGCAGGACCTCGGCTCCGACGACGTCTCAGCGATCTGCGGGGCCTGCCACGAGCTGAGCCAGGACGCCGCGCCGCTCATCGTCGTCGGGGCCGGTCTGCCGCACCTGCCCGCGGTGCTGTCGGCGTCGAAGTCCTACTCCGAGCGGCTGTTCACCTACCACCGCATCGACCGGCTCGACCGTGCGGCAGCGGATCTCGCGCTCATCGCGCCTGCGGCACGAGAGGACGTCGAGTTCACGCAGGACGCCCTCGACCTGCTGTATGAAACCGCCGACGGCTACCCGTATTTCGTGCAGGCCTATGGTAAGACGACCTGGGACGTCGCAGCGGATTCGCCGATCACCGCCGACGACGTGCGGGTCGCGGCACCGACTGCGGAAGAGGAACTCGCCGTCGGCTTCTTCGGCTCCCGCTACGAACGGGCGACCCCCGCCGAACGCGAATACATGCGGGCCATGGCGGATCTGGCGGGCGACGACGGGCCTGTCGCGACCTCGAAGATCGCCGTCGAACTCGGACGGAAGCCTGCCTCCCTGTCACCTGCGCGCGACGGATTGATCAAGAAGGGCCTGATCTATTCCGCCGAGCGCGGGTTCATCGGGTTCACCGTTCCGCACTTCGGGCGGTACCTGCGCGCCCAGAACGACTGACCCGGCCGGGGCGATCGAAAGTTCAGTCGACCCACTCGACGGTCTCGTCGAGCGACGCGCGATTCGTGCGACACGCATTGGCCGGGTGCGCCTCGTCGGCGTAACCGAACGAGATGGCGCAGACGATGTCGCGGTCGTCGCCGATATTCAGTTCGCGTCGCAGCGCGGTGGCCGTCATCGCGACGGCGGCCTGCGGGACGGCGGCGATGCCGAGCGACTCGGCGGCGAGCAGCAGGGTCGAGACGTAGCCACCGCAGTCGACGGCGCCGTACACGCCGAGGGCCTTGTCGGAGGTGATGATCGCGACGTGCGGTGCGCCGAAGAAGCGGTAGTTCTCGAGCATCTGCTCGGTGCGGCGCTGGTAGTCGTCGCGGGCGATGCCCAGCGCGTTGTACAGGGCGTAGCCGGCGCCGCGGCGACGCTCGGCATAGGCGCCGCGGTATTCGGCGGGTCCCGGGATGTCGGGATCCATGTTCCCCGAGGTGGCCTGCGCGTAGACGGCGTCGCGCAGTCGGTTGGTGGCGTCGCCGCTGACGATGTGCACTTGCCAGGGTTGGGAGTTGCACCAGGACGCGGTGCGCTGACCCATCTGCAGCATGCGTTCGATGTCCTCGCGCGGGACCTGTTTCGTCAGGAAGGCGCGGCAGCTGAAACGGGTGTCGAGCAGGGACGACAGCGTGTCGGCGGCAGAAGTCATGTCACCACGATGGCACATCACTTCACCGAGCGTTCGTTCAGCCGGTCGGGAGCACACGACAGGCGACTATTCGGCTTTCTACGATCCGTCCGAGAAAGCGGTAGAGAAGGTCAGACGATGTCCCTCTCGTCGCCGGGTGTGACCCGGCGCAGCCCCCGATAGGCATCGGTGGGGGTGCTCTTCCCGGTCACCACGGCCGCGACCTCGGCGGCGATCGGCATCTCCACCCCGTACTCGCGGGCGAGTTCCATGACCGTCGGCGCGGTCTTCACCCCTTCGGCGACCTGCCCCAGCGCCTCGACGGCCTCGTCGATGCTGAGCCCGCGCGCCAGCGCCTCACCGACCCGGCGGTTCCGCGACGACGGACTCGTGCACGTCGCGATGAGATCACCCATCCCCGTGAGGCCCGCGAACGTGCGCGGATCCGCACCCATGGCCTCACCGAGACGCGTCATCTCCGCCAGCCCACGGGCGAGGACCATCGCGCGGGTGTTGTCGCCGACGCTGAGCCCTTCGGCCATGCCGGCCGCGATCGCCACGATGTTCTTGAGGATCCCGCCCAGTTCGCAGCCGAGCACGTCGGTATTGCGATAGACGCGGAACAACGACGTGGCGAACAGCGGTTGCAGCGCCGCACTCACCGCTTCGTCCTGCATCGCGACCACCGACGCGGCGGCCATGCCGTCGGCGATCTCCCCGGCGATGTTCGGACCCGCGAGCAGCCCGACGGGGTGCCCCGGAAGGCATTCGGCGATCACCTCGGTGGGCCGCAGGCGGGTGCCCGGCTCGAGGCCCTTCACCAGTGAGACGACCGGAACCCACGCGCGGATCTCGTCGACGACCTGCTCGAGTGTCTTGCGCACTGCATGCGACGGCACACCGATCACCAGGACGTCGGCTTCGCGGGCGGCCTCTTCGAGATCGGAGGTCGCGCGCAGGCCCTGCGGCAGTGGCCGTTCGCCGAGATATCGACGGTTGCGGTGCTCGGTGTCGATCTCACGCGCGATGTCGTCGTTGCGGGCCCACAACGTCGTCGGGGTGTTGCGTGCGGCCAACGACGCGATCGTGGTTCCCCACGATCCCGATCCGAGAACGACGACGCGAACCGCACGAGCCATCGGTGACCTTTCGTCCGTACGGGCAGGTATCGACAGAGTGTCAGTTTTCCGGTCACGGCGGGTCCGGTTTGTGGTCCCGGGATCCTCGCGGGGCGGATGTGCTGTGGAGGCGCACGACGACAGGATCGAGGCGGCGCATCGTGGCACGATCGGACCCGTGCCCGGTAAACCCGTCACCGATCAGCGTCTGCGCGACCTCGCGTTGCTGCGCCGCGTCCGCGACCGCATCGACCGCGAGTACGCCCAGCCCCTCGACGTCGAGGCCCTCGCCCGCGGCGTGAACATGTCGGCCGGCCATCTCAGCCGCCAGTTCAGGCTCGCGTACGGCGAGTCGCCCTATTCGTATCTCATGACCCGGCGCATCGAGCGGGCCATGACGTTGCTGCGACGCGGCGACCTCACCGTCACCGAGGTGTGCTTCGAGGTGGGCTGTTCGTCGCTCGGCACCTTCAGTACCCGGTTCACGGAACTCGTCGGCGTGCCCCCGAGCGTGTACCGCAAGCAGGCGGCCGAGGAGACGAACGGCATCCCGTCGTGCGTGGCGAAGAATGTCACCAGACCGATCAGGAATCGAGAAGCGCGGACGGGTCCGCCGGTCATACCGTGATCGGCATGGACATCACCATTCACCAGACATTCCTTCCGCACACCGATCCCGAGGCGTCCCTCGCGTTCTACCGCGACACCCTCGGCTTCGAGGTCCTCAACGATGTCGGTTACGCCGGGAAGCGCTGGATCACCCTCGGCCGCAGCGACACTCCCGGCACGTCCCTGGTGCTGTACCCGCCGGACGCCGACCCCGGCATCACGGAGGAGGAGAACGCCACCATCGCCGAGATGATGGCCAAGGGCACCTTCGCGTCGATCATCCTCGCGACGAAGGATCTCGACGGGGCGTTCGAGCAACTGCAGGCCGGCGACACCGAGATCGTTCAGGAACCCACCGACCAGCCGTACGGCGTCCGCGACTGCGCTCTCCGCGACCCCGCGGGAAACATGGTCCGCATCCAGCAATTGCGCTGACCGATCCCACGATCGGCCTTACTCTCCGATCGTCGCACCCGTTCCGCCCCGCATCCGTACGACCACTGGAGTCTTCGAATATGACCTCGACGAAGGACACACCGGCACATGCAGCGCACGTCGCCGACACCCACGATGCGATCCGGGTCCACGGAGCGCGCGTGAACAATCTCCGCGACATCAGCGTGGAGATCCCCAAGCGGCGATTGACGGTGTTCACCGGTGTCTCCGGCTCGGGCAAGAGTTCGCTGGTGTTCAGCACGATCGCCGCCGAGTCGCAGCGCCTGATCAACGAGACGTACAGCGCGTTCGTGCAGGGATTCATGCCGACCCTGGCCCGCCCGGACGTCGACGTGCTCGACGGCATCACCGCGGCGATCATCGTCGGCCAGGAACGGATGGGATCGAATCCGCGCTCGACGGTGGGCACCGCCACCGATGCCAACGCGATGCTTCGCATCCTGTTCAGCCGGGTTGCGGAGCCGCACATCGGTCCGCCCAACGCCTACTCGTTCAACGTGCCGTCGGTGCGGGCCAGTGGTGCGGTGACGGTGGAGAGGGGCGCGGGGAAGACCCAGGCCGAGAAGGTGACCTTCAACCGGCTCGGCGGCATGTGCCCGCGATGCGAGGGCAAGGGCAACATCTCCGATTTCGACCTGACCGTGCTCTACGACGACGGTCTCTCCCTCAACGAGGGCGCCCTGAAGATCCCCGGCTACAGCATGGACGGCTGGTACGGCCGGATCTACCGCGGCTGCGGCTTCTTCGATCCCGACAAGCCGATCGCGAAGTTCACCAAGCGGCAACTCCACGACCTGCTCTACAAGGAACCCACCAGGATCAAGGTGGAGGGCGTCAACGTCACCTTCGAGGGCCTGATCCCGAAGATCCAGAAGTCGTTCCTGTCCAAGGATCTCGACGCGATGCAACCGCACATCCGTGCGTTCGTCGAGAAGGCCGTCGTCTTCTCCACATGCCCGGACTGTGAAGGGACGCGTCTCGCCCCCGAGGCGCGGTCGTCGAAGATCGACGGCAGGAGCATCGCGGACGTGTGCGCGATGCAGATCAGCGATCTCGCCGAATGGGTGCGCGGACTGGATCTTCCGCAGGTTGCCCCGCTGCTGAAAAACCTTTGTCATCTGCTCGACTCCTTCGCGGACATCGGGCTGGGATATCTGTCGCTGGATCGTCCCACCGGCACCCTGTCCGGCGGAGAATCGCAGCGCATCAAGATGATCCGCCATCTCGGATCGTCGCTGACCGATATCACCTACGTCTTCGACGAACCGACGATCGGCATGCACCCGCACGACATCGCGCGGATGAACAACCTGCTGCTGCAACTGCGCGACAAGGGCAACACCGTGCTCGTCGTCGAACACAAACCCGAGGCCATCGCGATCGCCGACCACATCGTCGATCTCGGCCCGCGCGCCGGCACCGAGGGCGGACAGGTGGTCTTCGAGGGCACCGTCGACGAACTGCGGCGTGCCGACACCCTCACCGGTCGTCACCTCGACGACCGGGCGTCGCTGAAACCGACGGTGCGCACCCCGAGCGGAGCCCTGAAGGTCCGCGGCGCAGACACGCACAACCTGCAGAACGTCGACGTCGATATCCCGCTCGGCGTGCTCGTCGTGGTGACCGGCGTGGCCGGATCGGGCAAGAGTTCGCTGATCCACGGTTCGGTGGCCGACGGCGACGGCGTGGTCACGATCGACCAGAGCCCCATCAAGGGCTCGCGTCGCAGCAACCCCGCGACCTACACGGGTCTTCTCGAACCGATCCGCAAGGCGTTCGCGAAGGCCAACGGTGTCAAGCCGGCCCTGTTCAGTTCCAACTCCGAGGGCGCCTGCCCGACCTGCAACGGCGCCGGTGTCGTCTACACCGACCTCGGGGTGATGGCCACCGTCGAATCGGTGTGCGAGGACTGCGAGGGCAAGCGCTTCCAGACCGCCGTGCTCGACTACACCCTGGCGGGGAAGAACATCGCCGAGGTGCTCGCCATGTCCGTCGCGCAGGCCCAGGAGTACTTCGCCGACGGCGAGGCACGCACCCCGGCGGCGTCGAAGATCCTGCAGCGACTGTCCGACGTCGGCCTCGGCTATCTGCGGCTCGGCCAGCCCCTGACCACCCTGTCGGGCGGTGAGCGGCAGCGGCTCAAGCTCGCCACCGCGATGGCCGAGAAGGGGGAGACCTACATCCTCGACGAACCCACCACGGGCCTGCACCTCGCCGACGTCGAACAGCTGCTCGGTCTGCTCGACCGGCTCGTCGAGTCCGGCAAGTCGGTGATCGTCATCGAACACCACCAGGCCGTGATGGCCCACGCCGACTGGATCATCGACCTCGGTCCCGGCGCCGGCCACGACGGTGGACGCATCGTCTTCGAGGGCACCCCCAGCGAACTCATGGAGGAGCGGTCGACGCTCACCGGCGAGCATCTCTCCGAGTACGTCGGGGTCGGGGTCAGCGGCTGAAGTCCGGACGCTCCATCAGCCACGACACGGCCACACCCGCGACGAGCCCCCAGAACGCCGCGCCGATGTTCCAGACGGTGATGTTCGAGGCGGTGACCACGAACGCGACGAGCGCACCCATGGTGTGCTTGCTCGCGAACCCGGCCACGAAGGCGCCCTGCAACGCTTTGAGCATCGCCAGGCCGCCGAGAGTCGCGACGAACGAGGCGGGCGCGGCGATCATCCACCGGACGAACAGCGGCGCGAACAGTCCGAAGACGATCGCCAGCGTCCCGCATGTGATCGCCGCGGTGTACTGACGGGACCGTTCGCCCGACGACACGAGCAGCGCGTTGGTCGGTCCGGTCAGACAGGTCGACACGGCGCCGACGCACGCGGCAAGGAAGGACCACAGTCCGCACGCGATCGCCGAGACGTTGACGGGCGGATTGTGCCCGGCCGAGCGCAGCACCGCGATGCCTTGTCCGTTCTGCACGACCAGCACGGTGATCGCGAGCGGCACGACGAGTTCGAGGATCGCCGACCACGTGAACTGCGGGGCGGTGAACACCGGTGCGGCGAAGACCGCGCTGTCGGTCCCGGACGGTGAGAACCGGTCCGACAGCGCGACCGCGCCCACCCCGGCGAGCAGAGCGCCGAGGATGGGAGGCATCCACTTACCGAGGACTGCAACGGAACTGAGCAGGAGGAAGACGATCACCATCGGTGCGGCGATGGCGACGTCGGAACCGAGCGCCGAAACCAGATCGATGCCGAACTTCAGGAACACCCCCGCGACCATCGCCATGACGATGGGCATCGGCAACGCTTCCATCACTCGGCGCACCAGTCCCGAGGCCCCCAGCACCGTCACGAGGGCCGCTGTCACGAAAAATGCGCCGACCACCTCCGCCCAGCTCAGGTGGGTGAGCGACCCGCCGACCAGCACGGTGCCGGGGATGGTCCAGAAGAACCCGAGCGGTTGCCGGTAGGCGACGCTCATCACGATGGTGAGCAGCCCGTTGAGGGCGAACACCCCGAAGATCCACGACGCCAACTGCGGTGCGCTCAGCCCGCCCGCGGCGCCGGCGGCGAGGATCACGGCGACCGGTCCGGTGCACGAGAAGACGAGCCCGATCAAGCCGTTCGCGGCGTATCGTGGGCCGAGATCCCGGAGTATCCCGCGCGGTCCGACGACGGGACGCACGGGGCGTTCGAACAGATCGGTCTCGGCGGTGGGGCGATCGTCCACGGCGGTCAATGGTCAACCTCGATCCTGTTGTCGGAACTTCGCGGCGAGCTCGCTGCGCGAGCGGATGCCGAACTTCGAGTACACGCGGGTCAGGTGGTACTGCACGGTCTTGACGGACAGGAACAGCTCACCGGCGACTTCCTTGTTGGTGCGGCCCGACGCGACGAGTGTGGCCACGGCGCGTTCCTGCGGAGTGAGGGTCGTGAAATCCGAACGCGGGGTCTCGGTCTCGCCGTCGCCGGTACGAAGACCACCGGCCTTGAGTTCCCGGTCGCAACGTTCCACGTACGAGACGGCGCCGAGCGACGCGTACAGCTCACGGGCGGTGCGGATCACCGCGTCGGCGTCGCGGCGACGCCCCGCGCGGCGCATCGTCTGGCCGTACGCGAAGTTGATGCGTGCACGGTCGTAGGGCAGTGGCAGCGTGTCGATCTCGTCGAGTGCGTGTTCGAAAGCGTCGCGGGCGGCGTCGATGTCGCCGCGGGCTCCGAGGATGCGACCGCGCACGTAACCGAGGCGGGCCTTGGCGGAGCGGTGACCGCGTTCGGCGGCGAGTTCCTCGTGCGGCCGCAGGAATTCGTCCGCTTCGTCGACGCGTCCGGTGATCACGAGGGCGTTGCCGTAGAGATCCGGCCACGGCCAGTGGCCGGGTTCGTCGACGGCGCCCCGCTCGCGCATGGTGACGATCGGTTCCAGATAGCGCAACACGCTCGTGTAGTCGGAGACGACCTCGGCGCACTGCGCCAGACACAGGCAGGCCGGTACGAGCATGAGCGGGTAGTCGTTGTTCCCGGCGCGGGCACGGTGGGCGTGTTCCCGTGCCGCGGTCCAGTTCCCGCGCAGCGCCTGGACCTGGGCGCCGGTCCAGTGGACGAGCGGTCGGAGCAGATCGAGTTGTGTCGCGTCGAGCTGCGCCGCCGCGCGATCGACGGTGCGCAGCGCGTCGGACCACGCACCGAGCGCGAATTGTGTTCGCGCGAGCCAGGCCTGCGCCCACAGCGAGATGCGCAGCGACCCGCCGCGGAAGATGGTCGGTTCGGCCGCCTCGAGTTCGGTCCGGGCGAGATCGGGCCGGTCGAGCACCAATGCGAGCCACCCCTCGGCCATGCGGATGCGCTGGCTCTGCGCTCCGAGCCGGATGACATCGGACAGAGCCGAATACGACTCGACGGCCTCATCGACGCGACCGGTCATCGCCAGCCCGAGTCCGCGGATGGCCCGGGACTCGACGACGGGTGGAGCCGTCTCGGGGAGGGTGTCCGCGGCACGATCGGCCCACAGGACAAGATCGTCGCCGCGCAGCCGTGCCAACGAATGCAACACCATGCGTTGCGAAATCGTCGCGGCGAGTTCGGGTTCGGATTCCGGATCGTCGAGCATCGACCATGCTTCGGTGAGAAGGTGGTGCGCTTCCGCGGCCCGCCCCCGCTGGATCGCGAGATAGCCGAGCACGGCGTTGCGCATCGGTCCGCTCGGCACGCTCTCGATCTCGGGGACGAACGTCTGGGCCTGGGGCAGGTCGGCCGCACCGGTCAGTGCGTCGACACCGCGGATCATCCTGCGGGTCCGTAGTTCTCGGTCGAGAGTGATACGGCTCGCGGTGATGAGCGCTTCGGCCGCTTGGGACCAGGCGCCGTCGGCGGCGCATCGCCGGGCGTAAGCGTCGAGGTCGGCGGCGAGTTCCTCGTTTCCGGTCGGTGTCGCGGACACCAGGTGGAACAACCGGGCGCCCTCGTCGTCGACGAGCGAAGCGGCCCGCGCGTGCAGGCTGTGCCAGCGGGCCGGGCCGATCTCGTCGGCCACGGCGGCGCGGGTCATGGGATCGGGGAACGACAACGACACCACGCCCCGCTGTTCACGCATCGTGAGCAGACCGAGCCGGTGGGCCTCGTCGAGCGGCCCGGTCGTGTCGCCGACCTCGGCGAGTTCGGCGACGAGCGCGAGGGATTCGGTGGCTCCCCGTGTCGCGGCGGTGTCCAGGACGGCGACCGATTCGACGAGCGCGCGCGTGTCCGGTGAACACCGGGCAAGGATGCGACCCACTTTCCCCGCGTGTTGTCTCGGTGCTGGGAAACGCGCCTGCCAGCGGTGCCATTCGTCGCGAGGGATCTCGTCGAGAAGCTGCAGGATCGAGCGGGTGTTCCCGAGCGTGTGTTCCTGCAGGCGACGCGCCGTCCACGCGGACAGGTCGACGCCGATGCGATGCAGTGCGAGTTGCGCGACATCCGGGGGCGCCAGCGCGCCGACGTGGAGGGTGTCCACGCGGTGGCTGTTCGAGAGGAGGTCGGCGGTCGCCGGGGCGACATCGTCGGGAAGCACGTCGGGCACGATCCAGATCATGAGCAGGGGACGTCCGTGCGCTCGCCTCAGCGACGACGACAGCGACTGCAACGACTCGGCATCCGCGTAGTGCGCGTCGTCGACGACGATCACCGTCGCGTCGTCGATCCGGTCGAGGAGCGTGCGTGCCGCCTCCACCGGGTCGCCCGCCGTGACGGTGTCACCGAGCAGCTGTTCGAGCACGGACCACGGATGGCCGGCTTCCCAGCGGGCCCCGGTCGCGTCGTGTACGGCGAGGTCGTCGTGGCGAGCGACGAAATACGAAACGAGGGAGGATTTCCCGACGCCGGACGCCCCCTCGACGAGGACCAGCGAGGGGACACCCGCGCGGGCTTCGTCGAGGAGGCGTTCGAGTTGCAACAACTCGGAGTTCCGGCCGATCAGCACAACGTTGTCCGTCACACATCCACGGTAGTCGGCACGGGGCGATCGGAACTGCGGACCGGCGAGACGGACTGGACCGGGCGGGGCACGAACCACGTGACCAGACCACCGGCGAGCGCGATACCCGCGAAGATGTAGAAGTTCACGTTGTTCGCGAAGCCCGCGCCGATGAGCAGACCTCCGATGACCGGGCCGACGATGCCGCCCAGGCGGCCGAAGCCGGCGCACCACGCCACACCCGCGGCGCGGGCGGGGGTGTCGTAGTAGTTGGACACGAACCCGTAGATGAGCACCTGGGTGCCGATCGTGCCCGTACCGGCGATCGCGACGGCGGTGAGCAGCACCGGCAGCGGGAAACCGAGCGTGAGCAGCACGAGGGCCACGGCCGCGAGGAAGAAGGTGGTGACGATGACGGACTGCGGTCCGCGGCCGTCGGCGACCTTCGAGGCGAGCAGGCCGCCGAGGATGGCGCCGCCGTTGAGGACGAGGAGGAAGGCGAGCGAGCCGTTGGCGTTGTAACCGGCGTCGGCCATGATCTTCGGCAGCCAGGTGTTGAGGCCGTAGGTGAGCAGCAGACCGGCGAAGCTCATCATGCCGAGCAGTCCCGTACCGAGGGCGTACTTGCGGGTCGCGAGTGCCGCGAAACCGATCTTCTCGGTGGAAGCGACAGGTGCTGCGGACGGCAGCGGGAAACCGAACTTCTCGCACACACGCTGCGCCTCGTCGGAGCGTCCCCGCGACTGCAGCCAGGAGGGCGACTCGGGAAGCTTCATCAGTGCCAGCGGGAGCAGGATGAGCAGCGGCAACGCGCCGATGAGGAACAGTCCGCGCCAGCCGATCGCGTCGCGCAGCAGGATCGCGAGCAGCGAGGCCATCACACCGCCGGCGGGGACACCGCTGTAGACGATGGCGTTGAACAGGTTGCGCTTGCCGGGCGGAGCGAACTCGGCGACCACGGCTCCGGCGGTGGCGACGAGACCGCCGACGCCGATGCCGGTGAAGAAGCGGAGCGCGCCGAACATCGTGATGCTCGTGGAGAAGGCCGCCGCACCCATGCCGACGGAGAACCAGACGATGTTGATCAACATCATCTTCCGGCGGCCGACGCGGTCACCGAACGCACCGGTCAGCAGCGCGCCGACCATGACGCCGATGAGCGCGTAGGAGCCGAGGGCACCACCCTGCTGGGCAGAGATCTCCCCGAGCTGGGTCGGATCGGCCATCAGGGTCGGAAGGACGGTGCCGTACACGACGAGGTCGTAGCCGTCGAAGATGATCGCGAGGGTGGCGAGCGCGACGATCCAGATGACGCTGCGCCGATGTTGTGGACTGGCCCAGGTCTGCGTGGCGTGGGGCATGCGTTGCTCCGGTCTGTGGGTGGAGTCACAAGAGGATTCGGGGAGAAAAGTGGCCTCACCGGGGGGGACTGGCGCCTCCGGTGAGGCCGAGCGAGGGGCGGTCAGCCCAGATCGCCGCCGGCGACGGGAAGAACCGTGCCGGTGATGTAGGAGGCCTCCTCGGAGGCCAGGAAACAGATCGCGGCGGCCTGCTCGTCGAGCGTGCCGTACCGCTTGAGCAGGGAGGAATCGACGGTCTGGTCCACGATCTGCTGGTACCAGGCCTTCTCCTGCTCGGACTGCGGCGACGGACCGCGCGCGATCCGCCGCTCGGGAGCGACGGTGCCGCCCGGGGCGGTCGCCACCACGCGGACCCCGTAGGGGGCGAGTTCGAGGGCGAGCGACGCGGTGATCGCGTTGACCCCACCCTTCGCCGCCGAATACGGCACGCGGTTGACGCCGCGGGTCGCGACCGACGAGACGTTCACGATCGTGCCGGCGCGTCGCTCGATCAGATGGGGAGCGGCGGCGCGACACGTCCACAGAGTGGGGAACAGCGACCGCCGGATCTCCTTCTCGATCTCCTCCGGCGCATAGTGCTCGTACGGCTTGGCCCAGATCGTGCCGCCGACGACGTTGATCAGCACGTCGATGCGGCCGGTGGTGCGGACGGCGTGGGAGATCGCCTTCTCCGCGCCCTCGAAGGTCTCGAGATCCGCCGTCACCGAATGCGCCTTGCCGCCCGCCTCGCGCAGCTGCTCGGCCACCTCGTAGACGAGATCCGCGCGGTCGACGAGCACGACCTCACCGCCCTCGGCGGCGATGCGGGTCGCCACCGTGAGACCGATGCCCTGCGCGGCGCCGGTGATCGTCAGGCACCGTCCGTCGAACCGGCCCGGGAAGATCTTCGTTTCGATCATGAGGAGACACCTGCTGGGGCACCGCTGGCGATGGCGCGACGCATCGTCTCCTTGGCGTGCTGCGAGTGGACGACGATCAGGTCGCGCGCGGCGGCCTTGTCGCCCTTCTCGAACGCCTCGACGAGCTGCAGGTGCTCGTCGACGATGTGCTCCTCGATCCACTGCGCGTCGCGCAGGACCTGCTTCATCAACCGGGTGACCTCGAGCTTGTTGTAGGCCTCGAGCAGCACCGGGTTGGTGCAGCAGCGGAAGAGGAACTCGTGGAAGGCCGCATTGGTGTCGGTGAACGCCGCGGCGTCGGTGAAGTGGTCGCCTTCGACCGACGCGCCGGACGCCTCGGCGAGGATGCGGAACTCGACGAGCTGCTCCGGCGTGAGCCGGCCGATCGTGAGTTCGACGACCCCGAGTTCGAGGGCCATGCGGGCGTCGAACTGCTCGTCCGATTCGGCGACGGGCGGATGCTCCTCGCCGATCTCGTAATTGCCGGGCTCGGGGTTCTCGAGCACCACCGGACGACCGGTCTCGGCGGCAGCCTTCTCCGCCGCGGCCTTCTCGGCGTCGGTGGCAGCGGGTGCGGTTGCCCCACCCGGGGTGGCCGAGGTGTTGAACTTCTCGAAGTAGAAGTTCGTCGGCTCGATACCGTTCTCGGACAGGTGGTTACGCACCGCCTCCACCATGGGCGGCGGACCGCACAGGTAAATGTCCACATCACCGTCGTTGAGGTGCGACGGCTCGAACAGACCCGTCACGTATCCCTTGTTCGGGGCGGACGACGCTTCGTCGGCGACGCAGTAGTCGAACGTGAAGTTCGGCAGCCGCTTCGTGTACTCCTCGAGCGCGTCGAGTTCGACGAGATCGTGATCGAAGGTGACACCGTAGATCAGGTGCACCGGCTGGTCCGAGCCGTCGGCCTCGATCTTCGACAGGATCGACAGCAGCGGCGCCAGGCCGGTACCGCCGGCGAGCAGCAGCGACGGACGCTTGCGCTCGCGCAGGAAGAAGCTGCCGAATGGGCCGGTGAACTCCAGGGTATCGCCGACCTGCGCGCGGTCGCGCAGGTACTCGGACATCAGACCGTCCTCGGTGATCTTCACGAGGAACGCGAGCGAATTCTCGTGCGGGCCGGTGCTGAACGAGTACGAGCGGGTCGCCGGCTTACCGGTGCCGTCCTCGCTGCCGGGCACGCCGATGTTGACGTACTGACCGGGCAGGAACACCAGATCGTCACGGTTGTCGATCTCGACGGTGAACCCGACGACGCTCTCGGAGTAACGGCGCAGATCTGTGATGGTCGCGCTGTACGAGGCGGCCGCGGTCTTCGCGACATCGGAGGTGCTCGCGATCTGCACCACCAGATCGGATTCCGGCATCATCTGGCACGGCAGGCAGTAACCCTGCTCGGCCTCTTCGTCGGTGAGGGCGTCCTCGATGTAGTCGCCGCCGTCGTAGCTGCCCGATTCGCAGAAGGCCTTGCAGGTTCCGCACGCGCCGTCGCGGCAGTCGAGCGGAATGTTGATGCGTGCCTTGTACGAGGCGTCGGCGACGGTCTCGTTCGGGTTGACCTTGATGAAGCGGGTGACCCCGTCCTCGAAGCTCAATGCCACCTGGTAAGCCATGGCACGTGCCTCCTTTCGTGATCGGGGTGGAACTAGACGACGTAGACGTCGACGATGTGGTGGATGTAGTCGTTCTTCAGGACGATCTTCTTCTTCTTGATCACCGGCTGTGCGCCCGAGACATCGAGGGTGAGGAAGGTGGTCCCGAAGTAGGTGTCGGTGGTGTTGTAGCGGAAGTACAACGAGAACCAGTTGTGCCGCAGGTCGATTTCGGTGCCGCGACGCTCGAGGATCTCGACGTTGGTGATGTTGTGTCCCGTGCGGGGTTCGGGCAGCGAGGTCGCCGACGAACGGTCGGTGCGGATGCGGAACACCCGGTCCTCGAGGCCGCCGCGATTCGGGTAGTAGATCAGCGAGATCTCGGTCTGCGGGTTCTCGGTGAGAGCACCGTCGTCGTCCCAGGCCGGCATCCAGTACTCGGCATCGGGGTGGTAGCACTCGAGCCACTGCTCGAACTCGCGGTCGTCGAGCAGTCGGGCCTCACGGTAGAGGAACTGTTCGATGTCGGTCTGCGTGAATTCGTGTACGGCAGTCATGATTCCGGTTCCTCTCAGAGCGCGGACGGGTCGGCGGCGGAACTCTCGGCGGCGATGGCCTCGCGCATCGCTTCGAGCCAGTAGCCGTGCTGGATCGGGTACAGGCCTTCGTCCTCGGTCTTCACACCGCTCGACAGCACCTTCGTCATGCCGAGATCCTGAGCGACCTCGTCGGGTCCGTTGAGGATGTGGGTTGCACCGCGGCTCATGTCGTTCCAGGGCGCAGCCGATGCGAGGTAGGTCTTCTGGCAGGAGCGGAACTCCTCGAGATCATCCGGGGTGGCCATGCCGGTCGCGTTGAAGAAGTCCTCGTACTGACGGATCCGGTTGGCGCGGGACTCGGCGCTCTCACCCTTCGGTGCGATGCAGTAGATCGTCACCTCGGTCTTGTCCACGGAGATCGGGCGGAAGTGCCGAATCTGCGAGGAGAACTGGTCCATGATGTACACGTTCGGGTACAGGCACAGGTTGCGCGACGCGCCGACCATGAACTCGGCCTTCTTCTCGCCGAACTCCTTCGCGAGTTCGTCCTTGCGCGGGTACAGCGGACGGTCCTCGGGGTTGCCCCACCACATCCACAGCAACAGGTGGCCGTGGTCGAACGAGTAGTAGCCGCCGCCCTGCTTGCCCCAGGTGCCGGCGTCCATCGCCTTGGTCTCGTTGCTGGACTCACCGGCAGTGCGGCGCGCGGTGGTCGCGGCATAGTTCCAGTGGGTGGCCGAGACGTGGTAACCGTCGGCGCCGTTCTCGGCTTGCAGCTTCCAGTTGCCGTCGTAGGTATAGGTGGACGAACCGCGCAGCACCTCGAGGCCCTCGGGGGACTGGTCGACGAGCATGTCGATCATCTTCGTGGTGTCACCGAGGTGGTCCTCGAGCGACTTGACGTCGGGATTCAGGCTGCCGAACAGGAAACCGCGGTAGCTCTCGAAACGAGCGACCTTCCGCAGGTCGTGGCTGCCGTCGGTGTTGAACTGCTCGGGATAGCCGGCGTCGCGGGGATCCTTGACCTTCAGCAGCTTTCCGTTGTTGCGGAACGTCCAGCCGTGGAAGGGGCACGTGAAGGTGGTGCGGTTGTCGGTCTTGCGACGGCACAGCATCGCACCGCGGTGGCTGCACGCGTTGATCAGGCAGTGCAGCTCGCCTTCCTTGTCGCGGCTGATGACGACGGGCTGGCGGCCGATATACGTGGTGAAGTAATCACCGACGTTCGGGACCTGGCTCTCGTGGGCGAGGTACACCCAGTTGCCCTCGAAGATGTGCTTCATCTCGAGTTCGAAGATCTCCTCGTCGGTGAAGACGTCACGGCGGATCTGGTACCGCCCGGTGCTCGGGTCTTCGACGAGTGCGCCGTCGAGGCGAGTGCGCACGTGCTCCACGATGTCGGTCATGGGATCCTCCAGGTATCGGCTTCGTTCCCGGGACGGACGGGGCGGTGTCCGACGCGGCCGAGCCTGTACTGAAGATTCGTGGTGACCGGGGTCTTTCTCCGGTCCGGCTCGACGCGATGTGTCCGGCGATATCTCCACGATGACAGCCTGTGGCTACGGTCACACCAGGCAAATACCTAGGGATACCTAGGACCCCTGGGTGGGGGGTCGGAAGGCCCTCGAGCGACCGGAGGCGGAAAGACCCCTCGACACGGCCGTACCGCTCGTGCGCATCGCGGTGCCGGAGCAGCGCGTGCGTACGAGCGGTACGGGGATGAGGGTATTCAGCCGGCCGGGGTGAACCGTTCGCGCCGGATGCGTCGCGGCGACATGCGGCGACGCTTGAACGCCTTCACTGATGCCTCGACGAACGCGTCCGATCCGCAGATGTAACCGGTGAACTCCTTCGCGGACGCGACGTCCTCGAGGAAGGCGTCGGTGACGTATCCGTCGCGGTCTCCGCCGCTCTCCCTACTCACGCAGGTGATGTAGCGGAAGCCGGGATGGCGGGTCTCCAGTTCGCGGAGGAAGTCGACGTCGTACAGGTCCGCGCAGGTACGGACCCCGTGGTAGAGCAGGATCTGCCGGTCGGGGACGAGGGAGAGCGCCTGCCGGACGATGGCCTCGAGCGGGGCGAGGCCCGTCCCACCGCCGAGCAGGACGATCGGGCCGGTGCCCTCCAGGTCGAAGGTGAAGTCGCCGTACGGGCCGGTGACGGTCACGCGTTCACCCACGTCGATGCGCTCGAAGACCCATTCGCTCGCGACTCCACCGGGTTGCCGGCGGATGTGCAGTTCGAGCTCTTTGGCCTCGGAGGGCGGATTCGCGAGTGAGTACTGCCGTCGGATCTCGGTCCCGGGAACTGTCACCTCCACGTACTGCCCGGCCGAGAACTCGAGCGGTTCGTCGGCGGTGAGCAACACCTTGCGTGTGTCGGCGGCGATGTCGCGTACCTCGGCGACGGTGACGACGACGTCGCGCAGCACGTGCGTGCCGGCGGGTTCCTCCGTTGCGGGGGTCTCGAAGGCGACGTCGCCGCGCGGGGTGGCCTGGCACGCGAGGACGAATCCGGCCGCGAGTTCGTCGGCGGTGAGCGTCTCCTCCGGCGAGTTCCGATGATCGAGTTCGCCGTCGAGGACCTTGATCTTGCAGGTGCCGCAGGTTCCCTGGTTGCAGGAGTTGGGCATCCAGTTGCCGTTGCGCAGGAACGCTTCCAGCACCGTCCGACCGGGTTCGCAGGGAACGACGCCGGTGCCCGCGGTGAGTGTGTACGGCATGGTCAGATCTCCCACCGGGCGTGCAGGGTCTTCGGGCCGCGGAAACCCCAACCCCAGAATTCGACGTCCTCGGAAGTGTCCCGCTCGAGATTGGGGATGGTCTCGAGCAGTTCTTCGAGACCGATGCGGCTCACGTTGTTCGCGAAGTAGATTCCCGCGCAGGCATGCTTGCCGGCACCGAAGGCGAGGTGGGGGAGCGGCGGGCGGGTCAGGTCGTAGCGGCTGGGGGCGTCGAACACGTCGATGTCGTGGTTCGCCGACCCGTAGGACAGCATGACCACCGACCCTTCGCTGATCTCGATTCCTGATACGACGGTGTCGCGCTTGGCGATACGTGCGGTGCCGGACCAGATCGGGGCGGTCCAGCGCATCCCTTCGGCGATCGCGCGGGGGATGAGTCCCGGTTCGTCCACCACGGCTTCGAACTGTTCGGGGCGGGTGAACAGGCCTGCCAGGGTGGAACTCATGGCGTGTCCCGGTTCCTGCATGGCGCCGAGGAGGAAGACGTACAGCGTCGGGTAGATGTAGTCGCGGTCCCGCGTCTGCCCTTCGGGCATCCCGTCGTGCAGCCAGTGCGAGATGGCGCTGTCGTCGGGATGCTCGATCCAGTGGTCGATCAGCGGGTCGACGACGGAACGGATCTCCTCCTTGGCGCGGTCGCCCTCGTCGAAACGTTCCTGGTTCAGAAAGTTTCCGTCCTCGTCCATCGCTGCGTTGGTGAACGAATCCGACAGTTTGTGGAACCATTCGCGCAGTTTGTCCGAACTGACGTCCTTCAGTCCGAGGAGATCACCGAGCGACCGCACACTCACCGGCTCGCAGAACTGGGCGACGAGATCGGCCCTGCCGTCGGACTCGAACGCCTCGACGTAGCGTCGTGCGATCGGGCGGACGAGATCCTCGATCCAGCGGTCCACCTCGGCGGGCTGGAGGGCGGGTTCGACCATCGACCGCAGGTCGCGGTGGATGTCGCCGTTGACGCCGATGATCGCGGGATGACCGAAGGTGCGGCCACCGGCGGGGGTGATGATGCCGTCGAAGTCGTCGCCGGCCGCGACCGCACGGCACGCTTCGGTCGTGGACGCTACGTAGGCGCCGAGGACGGGCACGAAGGCGACCGGAGCTTCGGCGCGCAAGCGCTCGTAGACCGGGTACGGATTGCGCTCGAGTTCTTCCATGGTGATCTCGTCGAGCCACGAAAGGGTGCTGGTCATCGGTGTACCTCCGGGTCGGGAGCCGTCCGGCGACGGCCGGGCCGTTGTTGACGTGGCCAGGACCATACGAGTCGGCCGACGGGCCGGTCGATGCACATTGCGCGGTCCCTGGACGAATCACGCGACTATGTGATCCAGGTCTCGGAAGCGGTTAGTCTCGAAGGCGTGAGTGTGCCCGAGATCGAGGACTGGGACGACGCCTCGCGCGTCGTGGCGGACGTGTACTTCCCGCACCGATTGACGGACCTCGGAAAGGTGGATCGTCCTGAGCTCGAATTGGTCTCGGCCGATCTCGGAGGTGTCACGATCGGTCGGATGGGCTGGGGAGCGGACGTCGCGATCGAATGCGAGTATCCGGGCGCCTACGAGGTGAACATACCGCTGAGCGGGCGGCTCGAATCGCAGGGGCGCTCGGGCACCGTCGTCTCCGAACCCGGCTCGGCGACAGTCTTCCGCGCGGACACCCCGTCGCTCATCACACGGTGGGACGCCGAATGTTCGGTCCTCGGAATCAAGTTCGATCGAGAACATCTCGAACGCGAAGCGGACCGCATTCTCGGTGGTCCGTTGCGGTCGCGCCTCGAACTTCCCGACCGCCTCGATCTGCGGGGGTCGGCGCAGGAATGGCACCGTCTCGTGGCAGCGCTGAGCGAGCAGCTCGCCGGGCCGACCCGGGTGCTCACGAATCCTCTCGTGTCGGCCCAGCTCGGCGGTGCGGTCACCACGGCCTTCGTCCTGGCGGTCGCGCCGGCCGACGAAATGTCACCGGCACCCCGCCCGGGCATGGTCCGGCGGGTGTTGAATGCTCTGCAGGAGGATCCGGGTCGTGTCTGGACGGCAGCCGACATGGCGGAGATCGCCGGAACCAGTGTGCGCAGGTTGCAGGAGGCGTTCTCCGAGTACGTGGGCAGCAGTCCGTCCGCGTGTCTGCGCGACATCCGGCTCGATCGCGCCCACGCGGATCTTACTGCCGGGGGAATCACCGTGGCAGATGTGGCTTTCCGGTGGGGTTTCGGCCATCCGGGGCGTTTCGCCGCCGCCTTCAGGAAGCGGTACGGCGTCACCCCTACGGAAGTCCTGCGGGGCTGAACGCATGCGGATTCGGACGCACGTATGCGGGTGACGACCTCGTGGTCGTCACCCGCTCGTGCGTCCTCCCGGACGGCTCAGCCGAACCAGAGGATGGGTGTGGGCCGATCGAACGAAAGCTCAGGGTAGTCGTCGTCCGCGACCGGCGTCCGCAGCCGCCGCTCGACGTAGTCCAGACCGTTGCTGCGCATGTATTCGATGCAGGACACCGTGTACCCGACGGAGTCCGTGCGCGTACTGACGATGGGGCGGAACAGATTCGGGAAGCCGTGCACCGTCAGGGCATCGCGCTCGAGCGCGGCGCCGTCTCGGCCCTGCAGTGTGAGGCCGCCGTGCCCGTCTACGACGAACTTCGCTCGGCCGACGACGGTGCCGCCGATGAGGATCTCCCACCGATGGTCGATGTCGTCGTAGCGGACGGCGCTCGCGGTGCCGATCTCGTGGACCGCCAGCCGTAGTTCGTCGCGCAACCGGGCCGAGACCCGCTGGGAGGCGAAGGAGCGTCCGAGGACTACCGCGTCGAATTCCGGTGCAGGGGGATGGGACACGGAGGTCGAAGCGGTCGTGGTCATCTCGGACGCTCCTTCGCGGTGGGTGGATGTTGGGGGCCGCGCGCGGACGGGCAGGAGAACGGAGATCATCCGCCCGCGCGCGGGAGTCGGTTACTTGTAGAACGCGCTGACGTCGGAGTTGCCGATCAGGTCGGGCACGGTCCAGCCGTCGAGGTCGTACTCACTCATGAACTGCTCCGCGAAGCCCTTCATGGAGGCGACGTCACCGCGGCTCTCGGCGGCGAACAGCAGCTCGGCCTTGACGTTCTCGTGGTTGCCGGCATAGTTCCGTTCGTACAGTTCGTGGCGGCCACCGAACTCGGAGCCGATCGAATCCCACAGTGCCTTCATGACCTTCACGCGGTCGACCGCCTGGATGCCGTCGGAGCCGCGGACATACTTGTCGAGGTAAGGACGCACGTCCGGGTTCTTGAAGTCGGCGGCGGACGAGGGCAGGTAGATCAGGCCCGAGGCGACGTCCTGCTCGATGATCTCCTTGATGCGCGGGTAGCCCTGCATCGCGAACATGCGGTAGGTGAGGCCGTATTCGAGCTTGGGGATTACAGTGCCGTCGATCCACGGCTCCGGGTTGTTCACCATGGAGTCGGTGAGCGACCAGAACAGGTTGCGCCAGCCGATGACCTCACCGACACGGGTCTGCACGCCGCGGAATCCGCCGGCGCCGGTGGCGTCGAGAGCCTTCATGAGGAGACCGGCGATGAAGTCGAGCTTGACCGCGAGTCGCGTGCAGCCCTGCAGCGTGAAGCGCTGGAGGAAGCCGGAGCCGCCGAGGAAGTTGTTGATCTTCTCGACGTCCCCGTACATGAAGACGTTCTCCCAGGGCACGAGCACCTTGTCGAAGATGAAGATCGCGTCGTTCTCGTCCATCCGCGAGGAGATCGGGTAGTCGAACGGGGAGCCGACGATGTTCGCGTTCTGAGAGTATGAGGCGCGCGAGATGAGCTTGATGCCGGGTGCGTCCATCGGCACCGTGCAGATCAGCGCGAATTCCTTCTTCTTGATCGGCAGACCGTAGTGAGCGATGAAGTTGTAGTTCGTGATGGCCGAGCCGGTCGCGACGACCTTGGCGCCGGAGACGATGAGGCCGGCGTCGGTCTCCTTCTCGACCTTCATGAACACGTCGCCGACCTGGTCCGGCGGTAGCTGACGGTCGACCGGCGGATTGATGATCGCGTGGTTCCAGTACAGGACCTTCTCCTGCGACTCGCGGTACCAGCGCTTCGCGTTGTCCTGGAAGGGCGAGTAGAACTCGTCGTTCGCGCCGAGCGTGCCGAGGAAGGACGCCTTGTAGTCGGGGCTGCGGCCCATCCAGCCGTAGGTCAGCCGTGCCCAGGTGGCGATGGCGTCGCGGTCGGCCCGCAGGTCGTCGGCGGACTTCGGGGTGCGGAAGAACGGCATGGTTACGCCGCCGTTGCCGGTGTCGGTGGGGGTGGTGAGGGTGTTGACGTGCTCACCGGTGTGGAGGGCGTCGTAGAGGCGCGCCGTCATCCGGATCGAGTTGCGGAAGGCCGGATGGTTGGTGAAGTCCTTGACTCGCTCACCGTGCAGGTAGATCTCGCGACCGTCGTCGATGGAGGCGATGTACTCGTCGCCGGTCATGGGGCGGGAGGCGAAGTTCTTCTGCTGGTTGGCCGGGGAGTCCGCGGCGACGTTCACCTTGGAACGATCGAGGGTCTCCGAGGGCCGGGGTTCGGTGGTGGTCATGGGATTTCTCCTTGTCCGGGGGAGTGGAAGATGTTCAGGCGTGGGCTGCGGCGAGGTGGAACGGCACGAAGCGGGTCTGCGAGTCGAACCATCCGCTGTGCGGATCGTCGAGCGAGCCGTTCCACGCGGTGGACGTGCTCGGGGCGCCGAGATCATGGAAAGTGCTGCGGTAGAACAGGAGCGGGTCGACCGTCTCGTCGAAGGTGGCGTCGACGATCTCGCCGATGTAGATGATGTGGTCGCCGCCGTCGTATTCGCGCCAGGGCGTGCACGACAGTGTCGCGGCGGTGCCGGCGAGGATCGGGGCGGTGGGGCCCTGCTCCCAGACCGGCTCGGGCGACTGGGGGCGTCCTGCGAAGTGCAGTGCAGTGTCGAGCTGGTTTGCGGCGAGGATGTTGACCGCGAACGGCGCGTCGGACAGGAACCGGCAGGCCTTGGAGGTGCGGGTCAGGGTGACCTGGCACAGGCGGGGCTCGAGCGAGACGGCGGTGAAGGCGGTGACGGTCGCGCCGTGGGGCTCTCCGTCGCTGTTCGCGCAGGTGATGACGGTGACGCCGCTGGCGAACTGTCCGAAGATATTGCGGAGTGTGCGCTGATCCATGTCTGCGTCCTCCTGTCCGGTGCGGGTTGTGGTGGACTTCGATTCGATGTGACACAGACCATATAGACGTCGTGGAACTTGTGCGATCCAGTGAGCGCGGTCACTATCCACCTAGCGCGGTGAGTGGGCCGAAGGGCCCTGTTTGCCTGGGGCCGTGTTCCGCATCACACTGGATCGCACGCGCTCGAACCACACGGATGCGCAGGTCGGAGCGCCGACGACGAGCTGGAAACGAAGGTGAGGGGCCGATGGCAATGGAGCCGACTCCGGGGCCGGTCGATTGGGAAGAGGTGGAAGAGGCTGTCTCGAATGCCTATTTCGAGCACGAACTGACGCCGCTCGACGACGTCGCGCCCTCGCTCCGGCTCCGAACACTGCCGCTCGGGCCGATCCGTCTCACGCGCCTCGGCTGGGGAGCGGCGGTGTCGATCCGCAGTGAACATCCCGGGGCGTACGCGGTGAACATTCCGATCGCCGGTCGGATCGCCGCCGGCAACGGGTTGGTGTCGGAGGTCGGGCACGCCGCCGTCTTCCGTCCCGACACCGCAGCTCCGGAACAGAAGTGGACGAACGACTGCGAGATCGTCGGGATCAAGCTCGAACGCGACTATCTACAGCGCGAGATGTCGCGCATCCTCGCCCGTCCCGACCTGCAGCTCCCGAATCGGGTGGATCTGACGACGCAGGCGGGCCAGAGCTGGATGACGCTGTTGCGCTCGGTCGTGGAACAGCTCAAAACGGACGAATCGCTCTGGCGGAATCCGCTTGTCTCGGAGCAGTTGTCGGGTGCTCTGACGACCTCGTTCATCCTCGCGGTCATGCCGGAGGACGCGGATCCGACCGGCGGGGCGCGCCCGCGCATCATCAAGCGTGTCCTCGACCGGTTGCACGAGGATCCCGCCTCGGCGTGGACCACCGCCGAGATGGCCGAGGTGGCCGGGGTCAGCGTGCGGCGCCTGCAGGAGGGGTTCCGCGAATATCTCGGGGTGTGCCCGCGCGACTATCTGCTCGACCTGCGCCTCGAGCGCATCCACGAGGAACTCGCGGTGGGCGATGCGGCGGAACTGTCGGTCACCGATGTGGCTCTGAAGTGGGGTATCACCCATACCGGCCGGTTCGCGGCGGCCTACAAGCGTAAGTACGGGGTGGCACCGTCGGTCACGCTGCGTGGGTGATCGAGGGCCGTCAGTTGTGGTGGTAGCCGAGCTCGCTGCTGAGCCTTTCGGCGCAGTTCACGACCCTTTTCGTAGCGAGATCGCGGAACGAGTCGAGGGTGTGCCGACCGGTCGACGTCGAGCACGCGAGCACTCCCACGGCATAGCCGGAGGGGTCGAAGACGGGAGCGGCGATCGTGATGAGCCCTTCCTCGAGTTCGGCGGAGGTGATCGCGTAGCCGCGGTTGCGCACGTGGGCCAGTTCGGCACGCAGGTCGTCGGGGTTGTCGATCGTCGCGCTCGTGAATCGTACGAACTCGGTTTCCTCGAGCACGCGATCGACGATTTCGCGTGGTGACCAGGCCAGCAGCGCCCGACCCATCGACGTCGCGTAGGCGGGGATGCGGGTGCCGACGGAGACGTTGATGCTCATGATCCGGCGGACCGGGACGCGTGCGGCGTAGACGACCTCGGTGCCGTCGAGTACGCCGAGGGATGCGGATTCGTTGGCGTGCTCGGCGATCTCGACGAGTTTCGGCAATGCCGAGTCCACGAGAGTGTGGGATTCGGTGTAGTGCCGGCCGATACTGAGCACGCGTGGAGTGAGCGACCATCTCGTGCCGTGTGAGGTGACGTAGCCGAGTTTCTGCAGGGTCAGCAGGATCCGGCGGACCGCGGGTCGCGACAGGTCGGTCTTGGCGGCCAGCTCGGCCAGGCTGGGGTTCGGGTCCTTGTCGTCGAAGGCGTGCAATACCGCGAAACCACGTTCGATGCTCTGGATGAAGTCTCGATCGTTGCTAGGGCCATTACCTAGGTCGATGCTCGGCATCCTGCCTCCTACCTGCGTACTTGTTGATACTGCCCGATCCGGTGTTGACAAGCTGTGTGACACCACGCACAGTATGTGATGTACGCACTGCGATACACAAGTACGCACAGCGTACTGACCGGTGATCACCGCAGCCCCTGTGTCGCACCGGCCCCACACTTCCGATAGTTCAGTCCCCACGAGGAGAGCCATGACCACCATGGAGAACCCCACCGCCCACGGGTCCGGCAACGCTGCGACCGACAAGTTCAAGTCCGAGCGGGTCACGTCCGACACCTCGGTCGAGCGTGCGTCGGCGATCTACCAGGACGTGATCGGGGCTTTCGCGGACATCATCCAGAAGCACCAGGTGACCTACGACGAGTACCGGGTGCTCAAGCAGTGGCTCATCGACGTGGGTGAATACGGCGAGTGGCCGCTGTGGCTGGACGTCTTCCTCGAGCACGAGATCGAGAAGGTGCACTACAACCGCAAGGGCTTCACCGGCACCAAGGGCTCCATCGAAGGCCCCTACTACGTCCCGGACAGCCCGAAGCTCCCGGCCAAGTGCACGATGCCGATGCGCGAGAAGGACAAGGTCGCGCCGCCGCTGGTCTTCAAGGGCCAGGTCACCGACCTCGAGGGCAACGGCCTGCATGGCGCCACCGTCGAGCTGTGGCACGCCGACGAAGAGGGCTTCTACTCGCAGTTCGCCCCCGGTATCCCCGAGTGGAACCTGCGCGGCACCGTCGAGGTCGACGAGAACGGCAACTTCGAGATCACCACGCTCAAGCCGGCTCCCTACAAGATCCCGGCCGACGGACCGACCGGCTGGTTCATCAGCTCCTACGGCGGACACCCCTGGCGTCCGGCCCACCTGCACCTCATGGTGAAGGCTCCCGGCAAGCGCGCCATCACCACCCAGCTGTACTTCAAGGGCGGCGAGTGGGTCGAGGACGACGTCGCCACGGCCGTCAAGCCCGAGCTCATCCTGGATCCGCAGCCCAACGCCGACGGCATCGACGAAGTGACCTACAACTTCGTACTCGACCCCGAAGCGTGATCCGCACCGCGGAAACCGCCCGATCCGGCCCCCGCGCGCGAGTCGGTTCTGCGTAACGAATGCCGGTGCCCCACTGGGGTACCGGCATTCGTGCTGAATGCAGGGTCGACGTATTCCCCGTCACACCCCGATCCGATTGTGAGCAATTCCGATGTCCGACCCCGATCTGAAGATCGCCTCCGTCACCACGACGATCATCGATGTACCGCTGATCCGACCCCACAAGTTCGCCACCACCACCGCCGAAGCGCAGCCGATCCTGCTCGTCGCGGTGACCACCGAGGGCGGCGTCACCGGTTACGGTGAAGGCGTCGTGCCGGGCGGGCCGTGGTGGGGCGGCGAATCGGTCGAGACGATGCAGCAGATCGTCGATCGCTACATCGGGCCCTACATCATCGGACGCGGAGTCGACGAGATCAGTGGCGTCATGGTCGATATCGAGCGCATCGTCGCCAACGCGCGATTCGCGAAGGCCGCCGTCGACGTCGCGATGCACGACGCGTGGGGACGCGCGCTGGGTGTGCCGGTCGCGTCGCTGCTCGGCGGTGCCTTCCGGACCGGCGTCGACGTGCGGTGGGCGCTCGGCGCCGCGCCGCTCGAAGAGATCGTCGAGGAGGTCACCCACAAGCGTGAGCAGCGTCTGAACTACTCCTTCAAGCTCAAGATGGGTGCGCTCGACCCGGCAGTCGACACCGATCGTGTCGTCAAGATCGTCGAGGCGTTCGGCGGCGAGGTCGGATTCAGCATCGACGTCAACGCCCGCTGGGACCGTTTCACCGCGCTGCGCCACGTCCCGCAGCTCGTCGACGGTGGAGTCGAACTCATCGAACAGCCCACTCCCGCAGATCAACTCGACGTGCTCGCCGAGATCAACCGACGCGTCTCGGCGCCGGTGATGGCCGACGAGTCCGTGCAGACCCCGCACGACGCGTACGAGGTGGCCAAGCTCGGCGCCGCCGACGTCGTCGCGCTCAAGACCACCAAGTGCGGCGGACTGCAGCGCAGCAAGCAGGTCGTCGCCGTCGCGAAGGCGGCCGGCCTGCGGTGCCACGGTGCGACCTCCATCGAAGGCCCCATCGGGACCGCCGCGTCCGTCCACTTCGCCTGCGCCGAACCGGGGATCGACTACGGCACCGAACTGTTCGGTCCACAGTTGTTCGCCGTCGAACTGCTGCAGGAGCCGCTCGACTACTCCGAGGGCCAGGTGCACCTGCCCGAGGGGCCGGGACTCGGCGTCGAACTCGACATGGACGTCGTGAAGAAGTACGCGCGTTCCTGATTCGCGCTCTCGTCAGAACAGAAGAAGGAGAAACATCATGGCACTGTTCCACGTTCGGATGGACGTCGACATCCCCCGCGATCTGGACCCCGACGTGCGCGCCGAGACCGTCGCGAAGGAGAAGGCCTACAGCCAGGATCTCCAGCGCCAGGGCAAGTGGCGGGAGATCTGGCGGATCGTCGGCCAGTACAGCAACATCTCGATCTTCGACGTCGAGTCGGCCGACGAATTGCACGAGATCCTGTGGAACCTGCCGTTGTTCCCCTACATGAACATCGAGGTCATGCCGCTGACGAAGCACGGCTCCGACATCAAGTGACCCTCGGCGCAGGCGAGTGGCTCATACTCGGGTTATGAGCCTGCCACTGCGCGACGTCTACGCCGAGCCGACCCTCGCCGACCTGATGCCTTCGGTGCTCTCGTCCGCGGGGGTCGCCGGTGAGACCAACCGACTCGATCTCACTCCCGTCGATCACACCGTCGTCCTACTCGTCGACGGGATGGGATGGGAGCTGCTGCAGCGCAACGCGAAAGCCGCTCCGTACCTGACGCAGGCGCCGGGCAGCCCGATGCGTGCCGGCTTCCCGACGACCACCGCCGTCAGCCTCGCTTCCCTCGGGACGGGGCTGCCGTCCGGCCTCCACGGCATCACCGGTTACCAGTCGTACGTCGACGAGATCGAGGCCCCGGTCAACTGGCTCCGCTGGACCCTCGCCGGAACCGCGATCGACCAGCGCGACGATCTTGTACCCGAGACCGTGCAGCCCCACCCGACGGTGTTCGAACGCGGCCGCGAGGCGGGCCTGACCGTCACCACCGTCGTGCCGAATGCCTTCGAGGGCAGCGGCCTCACCCGGGCCGTGCTGCGCGGCGGCAACTTCGTCGGGGTCTCCGCCTACGGCGATCTGCTCGCCCAGGTCGTCGCCGCGGTGAGCGCCGGCGACCGCAGCCTCGTCTACTGCTACATCGGCGAGGTCGACACCCTCGGACACGTCTACGGACCGGAGTCCGCGGCGTGGCTCGCGCAACTCACGGTGGTCGATCGTTTCGTCGAGCAACTCGCCGACGCGCTGCCGACCGGCACCCGCCTGCTCGTCACCGCCGATCACGGCATGGTCGACGCCTCGCGGGGTCGCCGCATCGACTTCGACCACACCCCGGGTCTCGGTGAGGACGTCACCGTCATCGCCGGGGAACCGCGGTGCCGCCACATCTACACCTACCACGTCGACCGGGTCCTCGAACGCTGGCGCAACGAACTCGGCGACCACGCGTGGGTCGGCACCCGCGACGACGCGTTCGCGGCGTGCCTGTTCGGATCCGATCCCGATCCGGCGCTGGCCAAACGGATCGGCGACATCGTGGCCGTCGGACGCGGCGAATCGACGGTGATCCGCAGCGACGGCGAGCAGGTCATGTCGAACCTTCCCGGGCAGCACGGGGCGTTGACCGACGAGGAACTGCTCGTGCCGCTGCTGCGGATCGGGTGACGCGTTCGAGGTCCGGGGCCGCCGGGTGTCGGAACTCTCGATGCCTGAGACGTATCGGTCACATAGTGTGTGCACATGCGTACCGATGCGGTGACCTGGCACGACCGCAGCAGTAGGGTCGCGCTGATCCTCCTGTGGGTGGTCCGGATCCTCTTCAAGCCGATTCTGAGTCTCTGGCCGAGCAACGACTTCGGCATCGCCGTGCTCGGCCGGCTGTCGTGGGTGGTCGACAGGATCACGCCCACGCCGCGCGCCGTGCACGTCACGCAGACCGAACTCGGCGGAGTGCCCGGTGAGCGGATCATCTCCCCGAAGCCGGTCGACGATCCGCTCGACGACGCCACCATCCTCTACTTCCACGGCGGCGGCTTCATCTTCTGCGGCCCGTCCACCCACCGTCAGCTGTGCGTGCAGCTCGCGCTCGATTCCGGTGCCCCGGTGTACTCGATGGACTACCGGCAGGTGCCCGCGGTGCCGATCGCAGGTTCGGTGCAGGACGCGATGAACGCGTACACCGCTCTGCTCGAGGTGGCCGACGATCCCACGCGCATCGTCGTCGGCGGCGACTCGGCCGGCGGTTATCTCGCGGCGAAGGTCGCCGAACTCGCCGCGCGTCGCGGCATCCAGCGACCGGCCGCGGTGATCGGGTACTCGCCGCTGCTCAACCTCGACCTAGACAAGCACGACCCGAAGTACATGGCGAGGGACGCCTACCTGCCCATCAAGGCACTCGGGAAGATCAGTCCGCGCTGGTTCGCCGGGGAAGAGGCGATCGAGGGCGAGACGAACCCTGTCGACGCCGATCCGGCGCTGTTCCCTCCCATGTTCATGTGCGCCGCCGAATACGAGCTGACCAGGCCGGACGTGGAGATCATGACCGAACGACTCGCGTCGGCGGGACGCACCGTGGAGACACATCTGTGGCGCGGGCAGATCCACGCGTGGCCGGTCCTGGCCCGCGCGATCCCCGAAGCCATGGAACTGATCGGGCTCAGCACCCGGTTCGCGCGACGCGCGATCGTCGCAGTGGACGACGCCGCCTGAACGCTCACAGGTTGGTGTCGGGCGGCTCCGGGCTCTCGGGCAGTCCGGCACCGTGGCCGTCCCCGTCGCGCGGCGGACAGTTCCCGCCGACGGCGTAGGACGTCATCGACAGCGATCCGTATTCGACACCGTCGACGAGGGTCTCCGGTTGCTCCCCGGACTCGGCGGCCAGACCCGCGACGTACAGCAACGGCAGGAAATGATCGGGGGTCGGCACCGCGTGGCGGTAATCGGGGTGCTCACCCAGCGCCGCGGCGTCACCGGGACGGTCGCGCAGAACGGCGAAGGCATCCTCGTCGAATCGGTGCGCCCAGTCGAATCCCGCGCCCGGGCGTCGCGGATCCAGCGTGCCGAGGTTGTGGACGACGTTGCCGCTCGCGACGATCAACACCCCGCGATCGCGGAGTCCGGCGAGACGGGCTCCGAGTTCGACGTGATAGTCGAGCGGCTTGTAGGCGTTGAGGCTGAGCTGTACCACCGGGACATCCGCCTCCGGGAAGGCGTGGGTGAGCACCGACCAGGTGCCGTGGTCGATACCCCACGAGTCGACGTCGGCACCCACCCACGTCGGGTGGACGAGGTCGGCGATCTCCTCCGCCAGTTCCGGAGCACCGGGCGCCGGATACTCGACGTCGAACAACTCCTGCGGGAACCCGAAGAAGTCGTGGATCGTGCGCGGCGACCGCATCGCGGTCACCGCGGTGGCGTTGATGAACCAGTGGGCGGAGATCGCCAGGATCGCGCGGGGCGTCGGCACGGATCGCCCGAACGCCGCCCAGGCCTGCGTGTACCGATTCGATTCGAGCGCGTTGAGCGGACTGCCGTGGCCGACGAACGCGACCGGCATGCGTGACGACACGCCCTCTCCTTCCGGTTGTCGAGCCTCAGTTGTCGAGTCGTGTCTTCAACCAGGCCGTCAGGTCGTCGAGCACGCGGTCCTTCTCCGGCTCGTTGAACACCTCGTGGTACAGCCCGTCGTACAACTTCAGCGTCAAGTCCTTCGAACCCGCACGGTCGGCGATGAGCTGCGACCCGGCCGGATCGGCGAGCGCATCGGCGGTTCCGTGCATGACGAGCAACGGCAGCCTCAGGTTCGGGAGGCGCCGCTCGAGGCTCTGCTCGTTGAGCACCAGCACCCGCGCGAGTCCGGCGGGCACGAGACCGTGGTGCACGAGCGGATCGGCGTCGTACGCCGCGACCACCGCGGGATCGCGCGAGACCGCTTTGCTGTCGAACTGCTGCACCGGCACACCCGGCAGGAAACGTCCGATCAGCTTGCCGATCTCCACGACCGGCTTCGGTGTGCCCGACGTGACGATCACCGCCGGCCCCGACAACACGAGCGCGTCGAGCCGGTCCTGATGGTCGAGCGCGTAGGCCAGAGCGATCGCACCGCCCATCGAGTGACCGAGCATGAAGACCGGCAGGCCGGGATGCGCATGGGTCGCCAGATCGATCAGGCTGTCCAGGTCATCGGTGAACTCGCGCATCTCCCGGGCGCGCACACGCTTGCCGCCCGACCGTCCGTGACCGCGGTGGTCGGGGGCGTACACGACGAGGCCGAGATCGGTGAGCCGCGCGACGACGTGGTCGTAGCGACGTGCGTGCTCACCCAGCCCGTGGCTGAGGATCAGCACGCCGGTAGGGGCCTCCGGCAACCACACGTCGTACACGATCGGGATCGCGCCGACGCCGGTGAACGACGATTCGGTGTGCTCCATGAGCGCCTCCTGCGGCCTCGTCGACAGATGTTCCTCGCATCTTCGCACGAGTACCGGCTCGGAGGCTTGTGTCCGGCCGGAGACAGAGGCACGCTCGAAAGAAGGGGGTGCGACCAAGGAGACCTGTGATGGAAACCGAGATCACCGAGATCGCTCCGGATGTCTACCGCGTGTCCACATTTCTCGACGCGGCGAACCTGACGATGAACCAGTTCCTCGTGGACGGTGGCGAGCCTCTGCTGTTCCATACCGGATATCGGGCGTTGTTCCCGTCGGTGTCGGAGGCGATAGCACGGTTGATACCGCTGGATCGGTTGCGGTGGATCACCTTCGGGCACGTCGAGGCCGACGAGTGCGGATCGATGAACTCCTGGCTCGAAGTGGCGCCGGCGGCGGAGGTCGCCCACGGTGCGATGGGTTGTTTCGTCCAGGTCGCCGATCTTGCGGATCGTCCACCGCATCTCCTGCAGGACGGGGACGTCCTGGCCACCGGGCGCCGTCGGGTGCGGCACATCGACACCCCGCACGTTCCACACGGATGGGATGCAGGTCTGATGTTCGAGGAAACGACATCCACCCTGTTGTGCGGTGATCTGTTCACGGCGTTCGGTAGATATCCGGCACGGACGACGAGCGAGATCGTCGGCCCCGCTCTGCAGGCGGAGGACCTGGGTCGCGCGACGTGCCTGACCCCCGAACTCGGACCCACCATCCGCGCACTCGCGGACCTGCACCCGAGCACTCTCGCACCCATGCACGCCCCGGCCTACGAGGGTGATTGCGCCGCGACCCTCGAGGAACTTGCTGCGGCATACGAGGAACGGTTCGCCGCCGAGGCGGACGTGCGCCGTGGCCGAGGACCGAAATCCGATTGACGGTGCTCGGGCGCTCGGTACCCTGGAGATCATGATCCAGGCGCTCTACTTCCACTGACGACACCCCCTCCGCGGCTCGGGACGTCCTCCGAGGTCGCGGTTCGAGCCGTACCCGAATACGGCCGAGTGTCCGGCCGTTCGTCAGCGAGCGCATCCTCCCACCCGTGATCCGGGGACGAGCGCGCCTCCGCACGGAGGAAACCACATGACCATCAGCATCACCATGCCCCGGCGCTCTCGCGCCCAACTCGGCGCCGTCGACGTCCACCTCGCCCGCGACGGTCATCCCGTCCTGCGCGGCGTCGACCTCGCGGTCACGCCGGGCTCCCGGCTGGGCGTCGTCGGGGAGAACGGGCGCGGCAAGTCCACGCTGCTGCACGTCCTTGCCGGCCGCCTCGAACCGGACTCGGGGACGGTGCGTCGGTTCGGCTCGTTCGGTATCGCCGAGCAGGAGATGACCGTCGCCGAGGGGCGCACCGTCGGCGATCTCGTCGACATCGAGCTGGCGCACGTCCGCGCCGCGCTGCGGGCGCTCGACGAGAGCACCGCAGCACTCGCCGACGAACGTCCGGGTGCCGCCGACGCGTACGCCGACGCCCTCGAGATCGCCGAGCAACTCGACGCGTGGGACGCCGACCGTCGCGTCGACACCGCCCTCGAAGCGCTCGGCGCCGTCACCGACCGCTCGCGACCGCTGGCGGAGATGTCGGTCGGGCAGCGCTACCGCGTGCGCCTGGCCGCACTGCTCGGCGCCGAACACGATTTCCTGTTGCTCGACGAGCCGACCAACCATCTCGACGCATCGGGGCTCGACTATCTCACCGAACGCCTGCAGCAGACCCGCAGCGGCGTGGTCCTCGTCAGCCACGACCGCGCCCTGTTGACCGACGTCGCCACGTCGATCCTCGACCTGAACCCGAGCCGCGACGGTCGTCCACGCCTATACGGCGGGGGATACGCCGGCTTCCGGACGGGACGCGAGGCCGAATATGCCCGTTGGGTGAGCGAATACGCCCGTGAGCAGGCCGAGCGAGCCCGGCTGGAATCGGACCTCGAGTCCGCGCAGGATCGGCTCGTCACCGGCTGGCGGCCGGAGAAGGGCACCGGCAAGCACCAGCGTGCCACCCGCGCGCCGGCGCTCGTGCAGTCGGTGCACCGCCGTCAGGAAGCGCTGGACGACCATGCCGTGGCGGTACCGGTACCGCCGCTGCAGTTCTCCATGCCTGCGCTCGGCGCGGAGGCCGACGGGATCGACCCGGACACACCCTTGGTGCGCGTCGAGGACGTCATGGTGCGCGGCCGACTCGACCGTCCGGTCGATCTGGCCATCCTCGCCGGTTCGCGGCTCGTCATCACCGGACCCAACGGCGCCGGCAAGTCGACGCTGCTCGCGGTCCTGGCCGGCGAGGTCGAACCGACGGCGGGAACCCGCGAGAGTGATCCCGTCGTACGGATCGGCCGGCTCGCCCAGGAGTCGCCGGCACCGTCGGCGGCGCAGGTGCAGCAGGTCTACGACGCGCACGTCGGCGAACTGATCGTCGCCGGCCTCGTCCCCGACCAGGGAGCCGTCGATCTCGACGAACTCGGATTGTTCACCGAACGTGACCTCGGCAAGCGGGTCCGAGACCTGTCGATGGGCCAGCAACGACGCCTCGACCTGGCGATGGTTCTCGCCGCGCGACCGCACGTGCTGCTGCTCGACGAGCCCACCAACCACCTGTCGATCACGTTGGTCGACGAACTGACCGACGCCCTGGGGGCGACCGACGCCGCGGTCGCCGTGGCCACCCACGACCGGCAGATGCGACGCGACATCGCCCACTGGCCGCACCTGGTGCTGGGATCGGCCCCGAAGGAATGCACCCGGAAAGGACCGAAGCCATGAACGCTCGGGTGCGCGCACTGGCACCCCTGCGGCACCGCGACTACCGCCTGCTGATCGGTGCCGTCGCGGCGGAATTGTTCGCGGCCGGGATGTGGACGGTCGTGATGGTCTTCCAGGTGATCGCCATCCGCGACACCCCGACCGCCCTGTCGATGGTCGCGGCGTGCCTGAGCGCCGGCCTGCTCGCGTTCGCGCTCGTGGGCGGGATCGCGGCCGACCGGTTGCCGAAACGGGCCGTGCTGGTCGCGGTGCAGGCGGTGAACCTCGTGACGGTTTCTCTCGTGACGGCGCTGGCGATCTCCGACGCGATAGCGCTGTGGCACATGGCGGTTGCGTCGGCGGTGCTGGGCGCGGGCACGGCGTTCTTCTTCCCCACCTACACCGCGCTGTTGCCGAATGTGTTGCCCGCGGAGGAACTTCTCGCCGCGAACGGGATGGAGGGCGCGCTGCGACCGACCCTCCAGCAGGGCGCCGGACCGGCCGTGGCCGGAATGGTGGTCGGGGCGTTCATCCCGGCGACGGGCGCGTTCATCGTCGCCGCCTTCCACGCGTGTGCGCTCGTGTTGTTGTTGTGCGTGCGCGTCCCCCGGGAACGGATGGAAGAGACCGAGTCGCAGGAGAAGACGAGTGTGCTCGCCGATCTGAAGGAAGGCATCTCCTTCACGATCACCACACCGTGGCTGTTGTGGACCCTGATCGCCGCGTGCGTCATGACCTTCGTCGTCATGGGGCCGGTCGAGGTGTTGCTGCCGTTCATCACCCGCGAATTGTTCGACAACGGGGAGCAACGGTTCGGCACGATCCTCGCGGCCTTCGGTGTGGGTGGAGCCCTGGGTTCGTTGGCGGTGTCGTCGCGACCTCTGCCGCGTCGCTACCTGACCATCATGCTGATGTGCTGGGGTGTGGGAACTCTGCCGTTGGCCGTCTTCGCCTTCACGACGTCGTTCACGGTCATGATCATCGCGACGTTCGTCATCGGATTCGCCGACGCGGCGGGCATGGTCCTGTGGGGGACCCTGCTGCAGAGGCGCGTACCGCTCGGCATGATCGGCCGGGTGGCGAGCCTGGACTTCTTCGTCTCGCTCGCCCTCATGCCGGTGTCGATCGCGGTAACAGGTCCGCTGTCCACGGTGGTGCCGCGGTGGGTGCTGTTCACCGTGGCTGGTGTGGCACCGCTGGTGCTGATGCTGATCGCGCTCGTCGCCGGGCGGATGTTCGCGGACGAGATCGCGAACCCCCTGGACACCGGCAACGAGCGCGTCGACATCGTGGTGGAACCGGCTCAGCGTGCCGAGTCGGTGGAGACGGCGGCAGGCACCGCCTCGGACGAGGCGTCCGCCGAGTGTGCCGGGCGCAGCGCGAACAGTGCCACTGCGGCGAGCACGACCACGCCGGCCACTCCGAAGTAGAGCTGTTCGGGCGTCCATCCCGCATCGAGGAGCACACCGGCCGCGGTCGGTGCGAGGATGGCACCCGCTCGGCCGATACCGATGGCGGAACCGACGCCGGTGGCCCGCACCTGCGGTCCGTAGAGGGACGGCGCGAGGGTGTACAGGCCGGCGATGCACCCGTTGATGAGTCCGCCGATCAGGATGCCGAGTGCGAACGCCAGCGTCAGCGTCGAGATCGACATGATGAAGACGGTCATGGTCGCGGCGGCGGCGATGGTGAAGGTGAGCAGGACCGACCGGGTGGCCCAGCGGCTGGCGAACACTCCGAAGAGCACCGAACCGACGGTGCCGCCGAGGGTGAGCATCATGCCAGCCGTGGCGCTCTGGTCCTTCGTGAGACCGGCGGTCTCCAGCAGCGACGGCGTCCACGAGTTGACGAAGTAGAAACCGAACATGGTGGCGAAGAAGGCCGCCCAGAGCAGCACCGTCGAGCGGGTGTTGCTTCCGGAGAACAGGTCCGAGATCCGTCCTGCCCGCGGTGCCGCCTTGTCGGCGGAACGGGCGAGCGCCGGGACGGGGCTCTGGCCGATGCGTCGCGCGATGGTGTTGATCCGGTCGAGATCGCCTGCGCGTCCCCGGCTGGTGAGGAAGTCCAGGGATTCGGGCAGCAGGACGACGAGGAGGGCGAGTGCCAGGCCGGTGAGGACGGCGCCGGTGACGAAGACTGCACGCCAACCGTATCCGCTCTGCAGACCGACGGCGGCCATGCCGCCGATCGTGGCACCTACACCGTATCCGGCGGTGTAGATGCTGATGGCCAGACCACGCCAGCGGGCCGACGAGTATTCGCTCGCGATGACGGTGGTGCAGGCGAGGACGCCGCCGATACCGAGTCCGGTGATGACCCGCCAGATGCCGAGTTCCCACGCCGATCCGGCGCTCGCGGACAGGCCCATGCCGGCGGTGGCGAGTGCGACCGACATCAAGATCAGGGGCCGTCGGCCGATCCGGTCGGCCATCGGGGCGAGAGCGAGAGCGCCGACGGCCATGCCGATCAGACCCGCGCTGAGCAGCACGCCGAGTTCCGATCCGCCGAGGCCGAAGTCGCTGCCGATGCTCTTGGCAGTGAACGCCAGGGCCATGACGTCGAATCCGTCGAGGATGTTCAGCACGACGCACAGGGCGACGACCATCCATTGGTAGGGATGCATCGGCGAGGCGTCGATGCGTGCGCGAAGATCCATCGTGTTTCCTCGTGGTGTGAAAATGCGCGGTTGTCAGGGAAGGTCGAGCGTGACGACACCCGTCGTCGATCGGGGCGATGCCGAATCGCGCACCACGCGTGACACGCAGGCGCACATCCGACGCGAGGAGCGCTTCTGCTCCTCGCTGAAGAAGACATCGCGGTGGTCGACGCGACCGTCGAGCGAGGCGACGGAGACCTCGCACAGGCCGCATTCGCCCTTGCGGCAGTCGAACATCATGTCGACGCCGGCACGCCGGAGGGCGTCGAGCATCGATTCGTCGGAACCGACGGTGGTGGTGACGTCGAGTTCGGGCACGGTGACGGTGAACTCCTCGGCATCGAACCATCCACTGTTGCCGAAGGTCTCGTAGCGGAGGTTCGGCATCGGCAGGTCGCGGTCGTGCCACCGGCGCCGCACGGCGTCCATCAGGCGGATCGGACCGCACATGTACAGCTCGGTGGTGTGATCGACGCCGTCGACGAGCGCGGCGACGTCCAATCCTGTTCCCTCGTCGTCGATGTGGACGTCGAGACGGTCGCTGTGGAGGGCTTCGAGTTCGGGCAGGAAGGCCATCGCGGAACGGCTGCGACCGACGTACACGAAGCGGTAGTCGGCACCGAGGCGGCGGAGCACGGCTCCCATCGCGCGGACGGCGGTGATGCCGATGCCGCCGGCGAGCAGGACGTAGCGCGGTGCGCCGACCCGCAGCGGGAAGTTCTGGAGCGGCTCGGTGATCTCGAGTTCGTCGCCGGGACACAGCGAGTGCATGTACTCGGAGCCGCCGCGCGAGGTGGGGGAGCGGTGGACGCCGAGTGTGAGGCGACCGTCCGGACCACCCGCCGCGAGGGAGTACGAACGCGTGTCGCCAGAGGGGAGACGCACGTCGATGTGGGCGCCTGGTTCGACGCGGTGGGCGGTGTCGGCGGCGAGGGTGATCTCGGCGATCGAATCGGCGGCCCGCTCGACACTCACGACTCGGGCCCGCTGCCAACGGATCTGGTTGTGGCTCATGTCAGTGGGCTCCCTCGGGAACGGCGGTGGCCGAGTTGAGGTTCCGCTCCGCTTCGACCATGCGCTGGATCAGGCGTCGCACCCACATGCCGCCGGCGTCGATGTTGAGGTTGTAGAACTCGTGATCCGGGTTCGCCTCGATGGCCTTCTGCTGCGCGGTGAGCATCGCCTCGTCCTCACCGAACACGCCGTGCACGCCGTCGCGCAGCTGCGTGGTGATGAGCTGGCTGTCGAGGCGGTAGTTGCGCATGAACGCCCAGAAGTAGAGGGCGGTGCTCTCGTCGACGGGGGAGATGGTGTTCATGACGAAGCCGTTGACGCCCTGGCTGCGGTCGCCCTCGGGAGCACCGGTGCCGGCCTTGGCCACACCGACGTCGATGCGGATCGTGGACGGTGCCTGGAACTCGATGATCTGCCAGCGGTCGACCTTGCCCTCGAAGCCGGGGAACTTGTCGCGCATGTTCTTGAGCCAGAACGGCGGTGCGTCGATGTCGTGCATCCAGCGGGTGACCGTGACGGTGCGGTCGTCGTGGGTGACGACGAAGTCGGACTCGCTCAGTTCGTCCTGGCCGATGGACGACGAGTGCACGAACTCCTCGTGGGTGAGGTCCATGAGGTTGTCGAGGACGAGCTGGTAGTTGGCCTGCACGTCGATCGTGCGTCCGTCGCCCGCCCAGTCGGGGGAGTCCATCTGGAACATGTCCGGGATGAGATCGGGATCGGCCTGCGTCGGGTCGCCCGGCCAGACCCACACGAAGCGGTGCCGCTCGACGACGGGATAGGACGCCACCATCGCGGACGGGTTGATCGTCTGCTGGGCGGGCATGTGTGTGCAGCGACCTGCGGAGTTGTACTGAAGACCGTGGTAGGGGCACTGGATGCCCTCGCTACCGATGAGCTTGCCCATCGACAGCGGCGCGAGGCGGTGCCAGCAGGCGTCGGCGAGGGCGACGGGACGGCCCTCCTCGGTGCGGTAGAGGGCCATCGGCTTGCCGGCGATGGTGCGGGCGAGGATCTCGCGGCGACCCACCTCGTGATCCCAGGCGACGACGTACCAGGCGTCGAGCGGGTAGGCCATGTTCTTCGCGGTCGCCCCGGTGGGGCCGAGATCGGTCATGTCGGATCCTCCGAACACTGAGGGTGAAATAACTATCTACATAGATAGTAGGTGAGCTGGAGCACACACTATCTATCGATATAGTTATTCGCAAGGGTGGAATACTCGCCCGAGGAAAGGTGGTGGTCCATGAGCCTGCGATACGCGCTGCTCGCGTTGCTCACCGCCGAGCCTCTGACCGGCTACGACGCGGCGAAACGGTTCGGCGGGTCGGTCGGGCACGTCTGGCATGCGCCCGACTCGCAGATCTACCCCGAACTACGCCGGATGGAGCGCGAGGGCCTCGTCGAGGGCGAACAGGTGCGCTGGGGTCCCAACAGCACCAAGACCCGGTACTCGATCACCGGGGAGGGCGTCCGGGCCTTCCGCGAATGGATGTCCACCCCGCTGGACTACGCCCCGGTGCGCGACGCCGCCCACATGCGCGCGGCCTACTTCGAATGGACCGACCCGGACAGCGCTCGCGAGTGCCTGGAACGGCACATCGATCACTACACCGAACAGATCGCCCAGTGGACCACGGTGCGCGATGCGATCCTCGACCTCAGCAACGCGACCATCGCGCGACGCGTGCAGAAGTATCCGGCCGAGGACCACGAGCGGATCATCGCGTTCAAGGCGTTCGCGTACGACGGTCTCATCGGCCGGGGCGAGGCCGAGATCGCGTGGGCACGTCAGGGCCTCGAACTCCTCGACAAGCTGTCGCCGCGCAACTGAGGCGCCCCGGGACCGCAGCGACGCGCGAACTGGTCAGCGGAGCGCGGAATTGCACGCACCGATGACCGTTTCGCGCTCCGACGTGTGCGATCGGATCACGGCGTGCTGTCCGTCGGCGGCACGATCGAATGGGCGAGCGCCCGCATGAGGAACTCGAGTTCGGGATTGGGCGTCGCGTTGCTCCGCACCACCCCGCACACCGGAACCTGCAGCCGGTGGTGGATCTCGCGCATGAACTTCAGCCCCTTGCGGGGTGTGTCGGCCGCGGTGCCGGCGTAGAGCACGGTCCACGCCCTCGGGTTGGTGAGCACCTCGAGAGTCGCGGTGTGGTCGCTCGCGATCGGAGGTCCGAGGCGCACGCGACGACCAACCTCGACGAAGGCGTCCTCGACCACGCGGTGCAACAGCACCTGGCTGCCGCGCGGCGGCAGCAGCAGCGGGTAGTGGGCGAGGTCGCCGAGATCGACGGTGGAGAACGCCGACAGCGGGTGCTCGCTCGACGTGACGATGACGAGCTCTTCGATGCCGAGACGGATCGCCTCGAGCCCCGGGCGGTCGACGTCGCCGCGGATGAGCGCGAGATCGGCATCCCCGGACGCGACGGCGTTGACGCGGTCGGTGAAGTCCTTGATGACGAACTCCACGTCGATCTTGGGGTGACGTTCGCGGACGCTGGAGATGGCGTCGAGGCTCTGCGCCGCGAAGCTCATGTTCGCCGTGATGCGGATGCTCTCCCGCGGTTCGTGGCCCACTTCCAGGGCCTTCGCCTCGAGGCTGAGCACCTCGGCGGCGATCGGCATCAGGCGTCGGCCGGCCGAGGTGAGCTTGACCGAACGGGTGGTGCGGTCGAACAGGGTGGTGCCCAGTTCGTGCTCGAGCTTCGCGATCTGATGGCTGATCGCCGACTGCGAGATGAAGCAGCGCTGGGCAGCACGGGAGAAGCTGCCCTCCTCGCCGACGGCGAAGAAGTAGCGCAACTGACGGAAATCCATGACTCCTCCCGGGAACGTGCCCTCCGCATTTATGAGCGAAACAGATAACAGTTTTTCGAATATCCCAGGTTAGTGGATAGCGAGGGTACTTCGTCCCTACCTTGGTAGTCATACATCAACGGAGATGACAAGTACGTGGAGGTTTACGACAGCATGGACGATGCGGACACAGCGACCCTGGTCGATCGGACGGACGTCGTCATCGTGGGTTCCGGCTTCGGAGCATTGGCCACCGCCAAGAAGCTCGCCAAGGCCGGCACGCCCTTCGTTCTGATCTCGGAGACCACCGAGCATCTTTTCCAGCCTTTGCTCTACCAGGTCGCCACCGGCGTCCTTTCGCCCGGCGAGATCGCCCCGTCCGTGCGCGCGATCCTGGCCGAATACCCCAACGCCGACGTCCGCCTGGGCCGCGTCGTCGATGTGCTCCCCGAGGAGAACACGGTTGTCTACGAGGCCGGCGGTCAGCGCCTGCGTCTCGGCTACAAGTACCTCGTCGCCGCGACCGGCGCCCGCCAGGCGTACTTCGGACGCGACGAGTTCGCCGACCTGACGTACGCGCTGAAGACCGTCGAGGACGCCGAGAAGCTGCGTCGCCAGATCGTGCGCTGCTTCGAGGAGGCACACGTCACCACCGATGCCGAGCGTCGGAAGAACCTGCTCAGCTTCATCGTCGTAGGCGCCGGCCCGACGGGCGTCGAGCTCGCGGGACAGATCAAGGAGCTCGCGCAGCGCTACTTCGCCGAGAACATCGGCAACATCCGCGCCGACGACGTCACCGTCACGCTCGTCGAGGGCGCAGACAAGGTTCTGCCCCCGTTCGGTGGCAAGCTCAGCGAGTACTCCAAGGAGTCGCTCGAGAAGAGCGGTGTCGACGTCGTCCTCGGCACGATGGTCACCGACATCGACGAGCACGGTGCCACGCTCACCACGCCCACGACCGAGGAGACCCGCCGCCTCACCGCGGAGACCATCATCTGGTCGGCAGGCATCCAGGCCAACGACTTCGCCGACGTACTCGCCGAGCGCACCGGCTGCGAGACGGTCCGCGGCGGACGCCTGCTCGTCGACCCCGACTTCACCGTCGGCCGCAGCGACAACATCTTCGCCATCGGCGACATGGTCACCCTCGACAACCTGCCGGCGCAGTCGCCGTTCGCCATGCAGGGTGGCCGCCACGTCGCGAAGATGATCACCGGCAAGGTCGCGATGGGCACCCCGTTCCAGTACAAGGACAAGGGAAGCATGGCGATCATCAACCGGTTCCGCGCCATCACGCGGGTCGGGAAGATCGAGCTCACCGGCTTCATCGCGTGGGTGCTGTGGCTCGCCGTCCACCTCGTCTACCTGGTTGGCTTCCGCAACCGCTACATCGCGGTCATGTCGTGGTGCGGTTCCTTCCTCGGACACCGCCGCCCCCACTTCTACTATGCGCAGGACGCCGTCCCGGTGCCCGCTGCGGAGAAGGAGGAGCCGGCAGCGAAGGACGAGCCGGAGAGCGACAAGGAACCCGTGCGGACGTCCGCATAACTTCAGATCCCCGAAAGGCTCCGACCACCCGGTCGGGGCCTTTCGTCATTGACGCGCCGAACCGGGATCGACGCCGCGTGTTGCGGTGGCGAGCCCCGGTTCACCACGTGAACCGACGCGCCCGGCGGGTGAAAGTCGGGGTGATTTCCGGGATGTCCTGCAAGCCAGAGACGTTCGGCTGGTGTACATCGGCCGACCTGCGGCTACCGTGTGCAGCGCATCCCGAGGAGTGACCATGAACGATGGCAGCGGCCCCCGCGTCGCGACGACACGTGTCGGCTGCGATGTCGTCACCGTCCGAGACATCGCGTCGAGCATCGACCGGTTCGGCGACCGCTACCTGCAGCGTGTGTTCACCCCGCACGAGCTGGACGTATGCACCGGACCGGGGCGCGCCCAACGCCTCGCGGCGCGCTTCGCCGCGAAAGAAGCCGTCATGAAGGTCCTGCGTCCGCGCGAGCACGCGGTTCCCTGGCAGGCCATCGAAATCCGCCGCGCGGACTGGGGCGGATGCGCTGTCGTACTGGCCGGTAACGCGGCCGCCCTGGCGCGAGATGAACAGGTGACCGACATACAGGTCTCGATCTCCCACGAGTCCGAATACGCCATCGCGACGGTCGTGGCGACCCGCGTCGACGAAGCAGAAACTGGAGAACACCCATGACGGAGCAGGTGATCCGCAAGGTCCTCGGTGAGCACGCGAAGCTGTCGGTCGACAGCACGGCGCTCGACCCCGCCGCCGACCTCTACGAGCTCGGCCTGACATCGCACGCCAGCGTGAACGTGATGCTCGCCCTCGAAGACGCCTTCGACGTGGAATTCCCCGACGAACTGCTGCGCAAGAGCACCTTCGCGAGCGTCGGCGCCATCAGGTCGGCGTTGACGGAACTGGGCGTCGCGTGACGTCGACGTCCGCGCCCCCCACCGTCGCGGAGAAGGCCGGGCTGTCGCTGCTCGCCCGTGCCGAACTCGTCGGACGCGAGAGCGCCGGCCCCGCGGCCGCCGCGGTGGATCGTGAGGGACGGTTCCCGCACGAGGCAGTCGACGCGCTGCGCACCCACAAGCTGCTGAACTGCGCCGTCCCCGTCGATCAGGGTGGGGAGGGAGCATCCCTCGGTGAGCTGTGCGCCGTCGCCCGAATCCTCGGCCGGTACTGCGCCTCCACCGCGATGATCTTCGCGATGCACCAGACGCAGATCCTGTCGCTGGTGCATCACTCCACTCCCGGTGTGGCCACCTTCGTCGCCGAAGCGGTGGCGAACGATTACCTGATCGCTTCGGCGACCACCGAGCTCGGCACCGGTGGCGACGTGCGCAGCAGCGTCTGCGCCGTGGCCCGCGACGGCGACACCGTCACGCTGACGAAGAACGCGCCGGTCATCTCGTACGGCGAGTACGCCGACGCGATCCTGGTGACCGCGCGTCGCACCGCCGACAGCCCGCCCAGCGACCAGGTGCTCGTCGTGTGCCGACGCGACGATGTGACCCTCGAACCCACCGGCAGCTGGGACACCCTCGGGCTGCGCGGTACCTGCAGCCCCGGATTCGTCCTCACCGCCACGACGTCCGCCGATCTCGTGGTCGGCACGGCCTACGCCGAGATCTCCTCGCGCACTATGCTTCCCGTCTCACACAGTGTGTGGTCGGCGGTGTGGCTCGGAATCGCCGACGCGGCGCTGGAGAAGGCCCGCTCGTTCGTGCGTTCGGCGGCCCGCCGCAGCCCGGGGGTCACCCCGCCCGGTGCGCTGCGACTCGCCGAAGCGGCCGCCGTGCACCAGCAGTTCTCCGATCTCGTCGCCGCGTCCGCCGCCCGGTTCGACGCCGCCGCGTCGGCGCAGGAGGAATCGATGTCGGGCATGGGTTTCTCGCTCGCCATGAACAACCTCAAGGTCACTGCGTCCACGCTCGTCGTGGATCTGGTGAACCGCGCGATGCTCATCTGCGGGATCGCCGGATACCGCGAGGATTCGCAGTACTCACTCGGCCGCCACCTGCGCGACGCGCACGGTGCCGCCGTGATGGTCAACAACGACCGCATCATGAACAACTCGGCCCAATTGTCGATCGCCTACCGGGGGACGCTGTGACAAGTACAGCCATTGCCAGCACCGCAACCGACGAGCTGTCCGAGCTCGAGCGTGCCCGCCTCGACTTCCAACAGCAGTTGCTCGAGGCCGAACTGCTCGTGGAGACCGGTGTTCCCGGCCTCTACGGTCGGTCGGGTGTCTTCGAGGACATCGTCGACGGCATCGACCGCGTGGTGGTCGCGGCAGGTCCGGGCCGGGCCGCGACGCGCCTGCGCTTCCCGCCGGTCTTCCCGCGGACGAGTTTCGAGCGCACCGACTACATCGCCTCCTTCCCGCACCTGACCGGAGCGGTGAACACCTTTACGGGCAGCAACGCCGAGCACGCCGAACTGCTCGCCGCGCGGTCGAAGGGCGAGGCGTGGGATCCGTGGCTCGAACCCGCCGACACCGTGCTCGTCTCCGCCGCATGCCATCCCGCCTACTCGCGGTACACCGGTACGCTGCGTGAGGGCGGTGAACTGCTCGACGTTCTCGGTTACTGCTTCCGGCACGAGCCGGCCGTCGACCCCGCTCGCATGCAGGCCTTCCGGATGCACGAGTTCGTGCGTATCGGTACCGAGAACGACGCTGCGCAGCATCGTGATTCCTGGGTGGAGCGAGGACTCGAGGTGCTCGACTCGCTGGGCCTCGACGCGACCGCTGTACCTGCCAACGACCCGTTCTTCGGGCGGGCCGGGCGCATGCTGGCCGTCAACCAGCGCATCGAGAACCTCAAGACCGAGCTGACGGTCCGGCTCTACGGCGACCTCGACGACGGCACCGCCGTGGTCTCGTGCAATTGCCACCGCGAGCACTTCGGCGAGACCTTCGAGATCCGCACTGCCGACGGCGAAGTCGCGCACAGCGCGTGCGTCGGATTCGGAATGGAGCGGATCGCCCTGGCGCTGTTGCGGACCCACGGACTCGACGTCGACCGCTGGCCCGCACCGGTACGCGACAGGCTGTTCCCGTGAGCGATCGGCTCATCGACGTCCGCGTCGACGGGTACTCGCCGCACTTCGTGCACGCTGCCGACCGGATCTGGACCGAGACCAACTGCTACGTCGACCTGTGGGTAGAGGTGCTGCATTCGCTCGGCCACGATCCGGTCCCCGCTGCCGCGTGCGCGTTCTCGGCCCGGTTCGACGGCGCCCAATGGACCTTCCTCAAGTTCCGCCCCGAGGATCTGTTGGCGCTGTACGGGATCGACGTCGCGGAGATGAACGTCTGGCGCCGCCCCGTGGATCACCTCGAGGACAATGCCGCCGCCGGACTGCTGTCGACGATCGAGGTGGACGCCTTCTGGTTGCCCGACACCGAGGGAACCGGTTACCGGGAGAGTCGTTCGAAGACGACGATCGTGCCCAATCTCATCGATCGCGACAGCGGGACGCTCGAGTATTTCCACAACAGCGGCTATCACGTTCTCACCGGTGAGGACTTCCGCGGAGTCTTCGGCCTCGACGAGCCGGTACCCACCTGGCCTCCCTATCTCGAACAGGTGCGCCTCGACGCGGCACAACCGCAGTGCGACGCCTTCGACACCGTGGTGCTCCGGCACCTGCGCATGCGCGCCGGCTCGAATCCGGTGCGCGAGCTCGGCGAGCGGGTGCTCGCCGACATCGACCCGATTCGCACCGGAGGGATGGACGTCTTCCATCCGTGGACGTTCGGGGTGCTCCGTCAGTGCGGTGCCACCGCCGAACTTGCCGCGGACGTCAGCGTCTACATGGACGGTCGCGGATACCCCGGTGCGGCTGCCGCAGCCGACGGATTCCGCGCGGTCGCCGAGGGCGCGAAGAGCGTGCAGTTCCGGATGGCGCGTGCGGCACGCGGCCGCAATGTCGACCCCGGCGACCAGCTGATAGCGATGGCCGCTGCCTGGGAGGACGCCATGGCGACCGTCGTCCGCGCCGCCGGGGTGCGGTGACAGGATTCGACGCACATGGATCTCCTGCACGATGCGCGATGGCGTTGTCTCCGTGTCGCTCCCGGGGCAGTCGAGCACCCCGGTGACTTTCCGGCGGACGGTCCTTGGCTGCCGGTCCGTATACCCGGGACGGCGGCAGGCGCGATCCGGGAATCCGAGGGAGTCGCGGCGGCCAGGGTGTCGTCTCCCGACAGCGACGACTGGTGGTTCGTCACCGACGTCGAGGTGTCCGGCGACGGACCGTGGCGTCTGACCTTCGACGGGCTCGCGACACTCGCGGACGTGTGGGTCGACGGCACACTCGTCGCGACGTCGGAATCGATGTTCGTGCCGCTGACCGTCGTCCTCGGCTACCTGCCGTCGACGATGCGGATCGCGGTCCGGTGCGCCTCGCTCGACGCTGCTCTCCGCAAGCGTCGGCCACGCGGACGGTGGCGTTCGTCGCTCGTGTCGGCCCAAGGATTGCGGTGGTTCCGCACCACCATGCTCGGGCGAGCCCCGGTGTACGCGGGGGCTCCGGCGCCGGTCGGTCCGTGGCGTCCCGTGCGTCTCGTCGATTCCGGTGAGCCCGTTGTGCTGGAACGTGGGATACGGACAGCTCTGCGGGGATCCGACGGGATCGTCGACGCCGATCTCGTGCTGGCCGGCACCGCCGTCCCCGAGGTGACTGTGGAGATCGGAGGGGCGACGGTGCACGTCCGACCCGAATACGGGCCGGACGGGACAGCACGCGTGCACATGCAGGTGACGCTCCCCGAGGTGGAACGGTGGTGGCCGCACACCTACGGCGCCCCCCACCTGTACGCCGCACATCTGATTCTGGATGGGCAACGAATCACGCTGGGGAACATCGGATTCCGGTCGGTCGAGCGCTCACCGGGCGACGGGTTCGGCTTACGGATCAATGACGTCGACGTCTTCTGCCGCGGCCTGGTGTGGACACCGACCGATCCGATCTCGCTGAACGACCCGAGCGCAACCCGGCGCATCCTCGAACGCTGCGTGTCGGCGGGCGTGGACACGATCCGCATCCCCGGCACGATGGTCTACGAGGACGACGAGTTCTACTCGGCGTGTGCGGAACTGGGCATCATGGTGTGGCAGGACGTCATGCTCGCCACCACCGACCCGCCCGACGATCCGCACTTCCGCTCGCTGCTCGAGGACGAGATCCGTGCGCTGGCGCGCCGATGGGGCGGGAACCCGGCACCTGTGGTGATGTGTGGGGGCAGCGAGACCGAGCAGCAACCTGCCATGCTCGGACTGATGGAGGCATCCATCCCGGCGATCGACGACTGGTTGCCCGCAATCGTCGACCGTGAGCTACCGGGCACGGTGTGGGTGTCGTCGTCACCATCCGCGCCCCCGCGCAGCGACGTACTGCCGATCGCAGTGGGTTCGGGTGTGGCGCACTACTTCGGTGTCGGGGGTTACCGCCGTCCCCTCGGCGACGTGCGTGCCGCCGGCGTGCGCTTCGCCGCCGAATGCCTCGCGTTCTCGATTCCGCCTTCCGACATGGCGATCGAGGCCGAGTTCGGCAGTGTGAATGTCGCGGGTCACCATCCACGATGGAAGGCGGCTGTGCCGCGCGACAACGGGGCGTCGTGGGACTTCGAGGACGTGCGAGACCACTATGTGCGCACGATCTTCGGGGTCGACCCCGCCGAGGTGCGGTGGGTGGATCCCACGCGATATCTCGCGCTCGGACGGGCAGCGATCTGCGAAGCGTTCACCGAGGTACTGCAGTACTGGCGACGATCCGGATCAGGATGTCGCGGTGCCCTGATCCTCTCCGCCCGCGACCTGCAGCGGGGTGCCGGGTGGGGCGTGCTCGACGCCGACGGGAACCCGAAGGCGCCGTGGTGGGTCCTGGCACGGGTGTTCGCCCCCGTCACCGTGCTCCTCACCGACGACGGGCTCGACGGCCTGCGCGTGGACGCGATCAACGACACCGCCGAGATCCTCGACGTCACGCTGCAGTTACAGGCCCATACGCCCTCCGGTGCGGTACCGGTGGACGTGTCGGTGCCGCTGCGTCTCGAACCGCACGAGACCCGGGTGTTCTCGTGGGCCGCGGTGACGGGCGGTTTCACCGATGTCAATTTTGCGTATCGATTCGGGCCGCGCACTTTCGACACGGCGACCGCCCGACTGGTCGGCCACACCGGTGCAGTGTTGGCGGAGTCGGTGTATCTCGTGGGTGGTCCGGCACGTCCCGTCGAGCGCGGGATCGGTCTCGCGGCGACCGCTCGACCCGTCCCGGACGGGTGGAGTGTGGAGGTGCGGACCGAGGGTGCGGCACAGTACGTGCATCTCGACATCACCGGCGGTGACCTGCAGGATTCCTGGTTCCACCTGCCGCCCGGAGGTACTCGCACGATCGCCGTGCGGGCCTGCGTTCCGGCCGCGACGTTGAGCGGCTGGGTGGGGGCATCGAACTCGGCCACGAGTGTGCCGATCCGGGTGTTTCCGACCTCCGAGGGCAACGAGGTCGACGGGTAACCTCCCGGGGCTGCAGGCGGGGGCGGTGTGCGGCGCGCCGAAATCGACAGGTGCATATCGGGCATCGACGGGGTATATGTATCTCCCAAGGGGTCGCTCACCCGATTTGCACCTTCTGCACGGTGCCGGTGGCCACCTCTCCCCGCCTTCCGAGAGGAGATCGATATGGCGATCCGCTCCACGTCACAGATGGGTGCTTCGCGCACCGCTTCGTCCACTCGCCGTCCTGTCCGGGTCGAGCAGGACGGACCGTCCTTCACCGAGGTCATCCACTCGCAGCTGTTCTCGAACTACCAGGTGCCTCGCGGCGAGGTGCAGCACAGCGCCTGATCGGGACCACCTCAGGCGCGGCATCGTGCCTGCCGTGGGGCCCCCGCGCGGCGTTTAGGACGCCAGCGCGTGCGGCACACTGTCGGCATGAGTGAAGCCACGACGAGTCAGAGCACCCGCATCGTTCTCGCATCGCGCCCGGAGGGGGCGCCCACCGCCGACAACTTCCGTCTCGAGACGGTGGATCTGCCCGAGGTCGGCGACGGCCAGATCCTCCTGCGCGTCGTCTACCTGTCCCTCGACCCGTACATGCGCGGTCGGATGAGCACAGCGAAGTCGTATGCCGCGCACGTCGAACTCGGGGACGTGATGGTCGCCGGAACGGTGGGTCAGGTCGTCGAATCGCGGTACGACGGCCTCGAGCCGGGCGACTACGTGCTGGCCGGAGCCGGCTGGCAGTCGCATGCCGTCCTCGACGGCTCCACCGTTCGTAAGCTCGATCCGCAGGCCGCACCGATCTCCACCGCTGTGGGAGTCCTCGGAATGCCCGGCTTCACAGCCTATTCCGGGCTCCTGAAGATCGGGCAGCCGAAGAAGGGTGAGACCGTCGTCGTCGCTGCCGCCACCGGGCCCGTGGGATCGGCGGTGGGGCAGATCGCGAAGCTGAAGGGCGCCCGCGCGGTCGGTATCGCCGGCGGCCCGGAGAAGTGCCGCGCACTGATCGACGAGTTCGGTTTCGACGCGGCGATCGACCACCGCGACCCGAACTTCGCCGACAAGCTGGCGGAGGCGGTGCCCGACGGTATCGACGTGTACTTCGAGAACGTCGGCGGCCCCGTCCAGGAAGCGGTGTGGCCGCTGCTCAACACCTATGCGCGAATCCCGGTGTGCGGTCTGGTCGCGCAGTACAACGGTGCTGACCTCAACCGCAAGGACCGTCTTCCGGGACTGTTCAACTCGATCCTCACCAAGAGCCTCACGATCCGCGGCTTCATCCAGAGCGAGTTCGTGAAGGAGATGTACGGCGACTTCCTGCGTGAAGCCTCGGCATGGGTCCGCGACGGAAAGCTCCAGTATCGCGAGGACATCGTCGACGGACTCGAGAACGCCCCGGAGGCGTTCATCGGCATGCTCGAAGGAAAGAACTTCGGGAAGATGCTCGTGCGGGTCGCGCCGGAGTAACGGGCACCAGGTCCGCCCTCCGGCGCCGGCCGCGTCAGCGTCGGGGGGTTCCGGTGGACCACAGGGCCCACAGGACGAGCACGGGCTGGAAGAACAAGCGGATCAGGCGCTTACGGTCGGTGTCGAGACCGAAGGCGCTGCGCTTGCCGAGATACTGGGCGATGTTGCCCGGGAAGACGGCGGCGAAGAACAGTGCGGCTAGGCGGCCGACACGGACGCGGTCGCGGTTCGCCACGGCGAGTCCGGCGCCGAGCATGATCTCGACACCGCCGGACGCCATGACCACGCCGTCCTTGTCCATCGGCACCCAGTCGGGCACCTGGGCCTGGAAGTCCTTGCGGGCCCAGAAGAGATGGCTCAGTCCGGCGAAGACGAGTGAGGCGGCCAGCAGATAACGCGCGAGGGTCCGGGCTCGTGTCGTGGGCGGAGCAGGGGCTTCGGTCGGGGGAGTTATCTGAACTTCGCTCATGATCACGAGCGTACGGACTGTACGGTGCTCGCGACGGGGATCGCGTCGCGAGCACCGTAGGTCACGTCAGGCGATGCGTTCGAATACAGCGGCGAGCCCCTGGCCGCCGCCGATGCACATCGTCTCGAGTCCGTAGCGACCCTCACGACGATCGAGTTCGCGCAGCAGGGTGGCGAGGATGCGTCCGCCGGTCGCGCCCACCGGATGTCCGAGGGAGATGCCGGAGCCGTTGGGATTCAGGCGCGAGTCGTCGGCCTCGATGCCCCACGAGCGGGTGACGGCCAGGGCCTGTGCGGCGAACGCCTCGTTGAGTTCGATGACGTCCATGTCGGCGAGCGTCAGTCCGAGGCGGCCGAGCGCCTTCTCGCTGGCGGGCACCGGGCCGATGCCCATGGTGCGCGGCGGCACACCGGCCACCGCCCAGCTTGCGAGGCGGGCCAGCGGACGCAGACCCAGCGCGGCGGCCTTCTCTGTGGTGGTGACGATCGCGAGGGCGGCACCGTCGTTCTGGCCGCTGGCGTTGCCGGCGGTGACGGTGGACTCGGGGTCGATCTTGCCGCGGATCGGGCGCAGCTTGGCGAGGGTCTCCATCGAGGTGTCGGCGCGGGGGTGCTCGTCGGTGTCGACGACGAGCGGATCGCCCTTGCGCTGCGGCACGCTCACGGACACGATCTCCTGCGCGAACACACCGTTCTTCTGCGCGGCGACGGCCCGCTGGTGCGACTGCACGGCCAGGGCGTCCTGGTCCTCACGGCTGATGGAGAACTCGGCGCGCAGGTTCTCGGCGGTCTCGATCATGCCGCCGGGCACGGGGAAGTCGCGTCCGCCGGCGGTGACGCGGGCACGGGCCAGGCGATCGGACAGAGCGACGGCTTCGCCCTTGACGCCCCAGCGCATGCCGGTGGCGTAGAACTCGGCCTGGCTCATCGATTCGGCGCCGCCGGCGAGGATCAGGTCGCTCGCGCCGGTCTGCACCTGCATGACGGCCTGCACGATCGCCTGCAGACCCGAGCCGCAGCGACGGTCGACCTGCAGGCCCGGAACGTTCACCCCGAGGCCGGCGTTGAGGGCGGCGACGCGGCCGAGGGCGGGGGCCTCACCGTTGGGGGAGGCCTGGCCGAGGAAGACGTCGTCGATGTCGGAACCGGTGATACCGGTGCGGGCGACGAGTTCGCGGATGACGGTGGCCGCGAGATCCTCGGGGGCGATGTCCTTCAGGACGCCGCCGAACCTACCTACCGGGGTGCGCAGGGGTTCGCAGATCACTACGTCGGTCATGATGTACCTCGATCGGGGTTGTTCACTGGTGGGTCTGGGTGCGGGCGAGATCGGTGGAGATCGCTCCGGCGGTGGCGAGCAACGCCGGGACGAGCTCGTCGTGCACGGTCTCCATCCGGTAGCGGGCCGCGTGGGTCGACAGGTTCACCGACGCCACAACGGTTCCCGGCGCATCGCGGATGGGCGCGGCGAGCGAGCGCAGGCCCTCCTCGAGTTCCTGGTCGACGATGCAGTATCCGTTGCGTCGTACCGTGGCGATCTCGGCGCGCAATTCCTCGGCGGTGGTGACGGTGTTGCCGGTGATGGGAGCGAATTCGGCGCGCGCGAGGTAGGCGTCGAGTTCGTCGTCGTTCAAACCGGCGAGCAGTACCCGTCCCATGGAGGTCGCGTAGGCGGGGAAACGGGTGCCGAGGGTGATGGTGACGGTCATGATGCGGCTGACGGGAACTCGTGCGACGTAGACGACGTCGGTGCCGTCGAGCACCGACACCGAGGTCGATTCCTTGACTTTCTCGGCGAGCGCCTCGAGATGGGGTCGCGCGACCTCCGGCAGCGTCAGTGCCGACAGGTAGCTGTAGCCGAGTTCGAGCACCCGTGGGGTGAGCCAGAACTGGGATCCGTCGGTGCGGACGTAACCGAGTTCGATGAGAGTCAACAGGAATCGGCGCGCAGTAGCGCGGGTGAGTCCGGTCGCGCGGGCGACGTCGGAGAGCGACTGCCGCTGGGCGTGCGCACCGAAGGCCTTGATGACCGACAGGCCACGTGCCAGCGACTGTACGTAATCGGGCGACGCCCCGGGGTTCTCGCGAACGACCTCGGGGGCGGTGACGTCGGGAGTGCTCACGAGCCCGCACCTCCCTCGGTGTCGGCGAGTGCCTGCTTGCCGAGCGCGAATGCCCGGTTGCTGTTGGGGACACCCGCGTAGACTGCGGTGTGCAGAAAGACCTCGACGAGGTCGTCGGGATCGATCCCGGCGCGCAGGGCTGCACGGATGTGCATGTCGAGTTCGTGCTCGTTGCCGACCGCGGTGAGGATCGCGAGGGTCAACAGCCGGCGGGTGCGGTGGTCCAGACCCGGACGCGCCCAGATGTCTCCCCACGCGGTGCGGGTGATGAAATCCTGGAAGGGCCGGGTGAATTCGGTGGCCGACTCGATGGACCGGTCGACGTGTGCGTCACCGAGGACGGATCGGCGCACCCGCAGACCCTCCTCGAACGCCGCGGTGCGGTGTGCGGCGGACGGCGTGACGCGCGACGAGATGTGCTCGCGGATCAGCTTCGTGACCCGTCCTGCCTGCTCCACGTTGGCGAGGTGTGCGCCGGGGGAGAGGACGTGGAAGGTGGAGTCGGCGATTCCGTCGGCCAGTTGCTGCATCGTCGATGGCGGGGTGGCGGGGTCCTGCTCACCGGCGATCACCAGGGTGGGCGCGACGATCCGGGCGAGGTCGGGACGGCCGTCCCAGGTCGCCAGTGCCTCGCAACACGCGGCGTAGCCCTCGTCGGTGGTGCCCTTCACCATCTCGACGTGGCGGGCGACGAGCTCCGGATCGTGTTCGGCCAGTTCGGGAGTGAACCACCGCGAGACGATCGAATCGGCGATCGAGGCCAGGCCGTCGTTGCGGACCGATGCCGCCCGGTCGTACCAGGGCTGGGCGGGCTGGAAGGCCGGCGAGGTGCACAGCAGCGTCAGCGTGCGCACGCGCTCGGGGTGATGCGCCGCGAGCCACTGCCCGACGGCACCGCCGAGCGACAGGCCGACGTAGTGCACGGCGCCGAGTTCGAGCGAGTCGAGCAGGGCGACGACGTCACCGGCGAGTTCCTCGATCGTGTAGGGACCGGACGGCGCCGGCGATGCGCCGTGCCCGCGATGGTCGGCCGCGACGACGTTCCAGTCGGTCGCCAGGGCGTGGATCTGCGGTCCCCACATCGACAGGTCCGAACCCAGCGAACCGAGGAACAGGACGGTCGGCTTCGTGGGGTCGCCGTACTGTTCGTAGTTGAGCGTGACGGTCATCGGGCATCTCCTGTGGTTCGGTTCGTGCTGTCGTGACGGGCGAGAACGCGATCGACGATGTCTGCGGCATGGCCGAGATAGCGCGTGGGATCGAGAAGTTCGCGCACGTCCTGCGGGTCGAGGTGTGCGGTGATGGCGGGATCCTCGTCGAGCGACCTACCGGCGACCGCCGCATCGGTGACGATCGAGCGGGCGTCGTCGGTGTGTTCGGCGAGTGCGGCCGTGACCTTCTCGGCGAGGATCGCCCCTCCGGTGAGCGCGAGATTGCGGTCGAGCGCGTCGGTGTGGACGTGCAGACCGTTCAGGCTCGTCGAGAGTTGGTGCGCGGCACCGCCGGTGAGGCGCAGGATGTCGGCGAGGGTCTCCCATTCGGCGTGCCAGGCGCCGGCGGCCCGCTGGAACTCGTGGTCGGTCGACGACAGGATCGTCGAGACGAGACCGGGAACGCGCCGGGCAGCGGCGCGCGCGGTGATCGCCGCGACGGGATTGCGCTTGTGCGGCATGGCCGACGAACCGCCGGGCGCATCCTCGCTCACCTCACCGAACTCGGTGCTCGCCATGAGTACGACGTCGGTGGCGGGTTTCGCGACCGCGCCCGCGGCGACACCGAGTGTGCCCGCGAGGGTCGTGACGGGGGTGCGGGCGGTGTGCCACGGCGCGACGGGACGCGCGAGCCCGAGCAGGTCGGCGACCGCGTCGGCGAACGCGAAACCGTCGGGATGGACGGCGGCGAGCGTGCCGGCGGCTCCGCCGTACTGGGCGGGTAGGGCGGACAACACGCGGTCGAGTGCGCCGGCGGCGTCGTCGAGGGACAGGAGCCAGCCGGCGGCGAGCGCGCCGAAGGTGGTCGGCAGTGCCTGCTGGCCGAGCGTGCGCGCGACCATCGGTGTCTCGCGATGGGTGGCAGCGAGGCGGGCTGCGCCGTCGGCTGCGGAGCGCAGGTTCGCCAGGGCGATCCCTCCTGCGCGGCGGGCGAGCAGCATCAGCGCGGTGTCGAGCACGTCCTGGCTGGTCGCGCCGACGTGCACGGCGCGCGCAGGGGCGTCGGCGCGCTCGCGTAGCAGGGAGACCAGGGGGATGACGGCGTTGCCCCCCGCCGCGGACCGTCGACCGAGGTCGGCGGGATCGAGTTCTTCGGCGAGCGAGGCCGCGGCTGTCGCGACGGCGTCGGCGTGGGTGTTCTTGACACGGCCGAGTGAGGCGGCCGCGCGGGTCAGCGCGACCTCCACGTCGAGCAGGGCACCGATCCACGCGCGATCCGACAGGGCGACGCCGAGTTCGTCCGCGCCGAAGACGGGATCGAACAGCGGACCCCGATATCCGGGGTCGGGGGATGGGGGGGACACGGACCTCCGATCCGAAACGTTCGCTATGTGGACGGATGGACGCTATGCGAACAGGCTAGTGCGGCCGTTCTGCGTGCGCAACGATCCTACGCGGATTTGTTCGCATTGCGGACGGGAGTTCACATGACGTACACCTGAGGGTATCGTGGCACACATGGACAAAGTCGTTGCCTCCGCCGCCGAGGCCGTAGCCGACATCCCCGACGGCGTCACGATCGCTGTCGGAGGGTTCGGTCTGGTCGGCATCCCCGAGATCCTCATCAACGCGTTGCTCGATCAAGGCGCCACCGACCTCGAGACCGTCAGCAACAACTGCGGTACCGACGGCTTCGGGCTCGGCCTGCTGCTCGAGAAGGGCCGCATCCGCCGCACCATCTCGTCGTACGTCGGCTCCAACAAGGAGTTCGCGCGCCAGTACCTCGCCGGTGAACTCGAAGTCGAACTCACTCCGCAGGGCACGCTCGCCGAGCGCCTGCGCGCCGGTGGTGCGGGCATCCCCGCCTTCTTCACCCCGGCAGGTGTCGGCACGGCCGTCGAGGAAGGCGGACTCCCGCTGCGCTACGACGGTCACGGCGGCATCGCCCTCGCGTCGCAGCCGAAAGAGACCCGGGAGTTCGACGGCGAAACCTACGTGCTCGAACGCGGCATCGTCGCCGATTACGCGCTCGTGCACGCCTGGAAGGGCGACCGCCACGGCAACCTCGTCTACCGAGCAAGCGCCCGCAACTTCAACCCGCCGGCCGCCGCCTCGGGTCGCATCACGATCGCGCAGGTCGAGCACCTCGTCGAACCCGGCGAACTCGACCCCAACGAAATCCACACGCCCGGCATCCACGTGCAGCGTGTCGTACACGTCGGCCCCGTCGAGGTCGGCATCGAGAACCGGACGGTGCGCTCATGACACAGGCAACGAAGAAGGGGCTGACCCGCGAGGAAATGGCGGCACGCGTCGCCAAGGAACTCGAGGACGGCCAGTACGTCAACCTCGGAATCGGCATGCCCACCCTCGTGCCGAACTACCTCGAATCCGGCGTCGAGGTCATCCTGCACTCGGAGAACGGTGTGCTCGGCGTCGGCCCGTACCCGACCGAGGACGAACTCGACCCCGAGCTCATCAACGCCGGCAAGGAGACGATCACCGCGATCCCCGGCGCGTCGTACTTCGACTCGGCGCAGTCGTTCGGCATGATCCGCGGCGGCCAGATCGACGTCGCCGTCCTCGGCGCGATGCAGGTCTCCGCCAAGGGCGACATCGCCAACTGGATGGTGCCCGGTGCGATGGTCAAGGGCATGGGCGGCGCGATGGACCTCGTCCACGGCGCCAAGCGCGTCATCGTGATGATGGATCACGTCACCAAGAAGGGCGACCCGAAGATCCTCGAGGAGTGCGTCCTGCCGCTCACCGGTCGTGGATGCGTGCAGCGCATCATCACCGACCTCGCGGTCATCGACGTCACCGACGAGGGACTGAAGCTCGTCGAGACGGCACCCGGCGTGACCACCGAGGACGTCGTCGCTGCGACGGCGGCGAAGCTGATCGTCTGATCGGACGACGACGGGGCCGGGCGCGAGAAGATCTCACGCCCGGCCCTCTCGTCTCTCAGTCGTAGTCGTCGTTGTCTGCCGTGAGCTCCGGGGCGTCGGGTTCCGGTTCCTCTCCACCCACCTCCGGGATCAGTTCGTAGCGGTGCCCGAACGACTCGGCCAGCGCCTGCAGGATCGCCACCACCGGCACGGACACCAGAGCCCCCACCGGGCCGAACAGGGTGGCGCCGACGATCACCGAACCGAACGCCACCGCCGGGTGGATCGACACCGTGCGGGCCGTGATGCGCGGGTGCAGCACATAGTTCTCGATCTGCTGGTAGACCGTGCCGAAGGCGATCACCCACACGCCGTCGAGCGGTTGCTGCACCGCGGCGATGAGCGCGGGGAGCCCGATCGCGAGATAGGTGCCGAGGGTGGGGATGAACTGCGAGACCACCCCGGTCCAGATCGCGAGGGGCAGCCAGTACGGAACCCCGATGATGAGGAAGAAGATTCCGGTGAAGATCGACGCCGCGGCGGCGAGGATCAACCGGGAGACGACATAGCCGCCGGCCTTCTCCACCGAGGTCTCCCACACGTTCGCGATCAGCTGCTGCTGCCGGGCCGGGAACCAGCTCGCGATCGTCCGGCGCATCTTCGGCCCCTCGGCCGACATGTAGAAGACGAACAGCAGCATCGTCAGGATCTGGAACAGGGCACCGACCAGAGTGCTGAGGACGCCGAGGACACCGGGCGTGAACCGTTGCGCTAGATCGCGAACCGTATCGGGCGTGATCTTGAACAGTTCGTCCCCGGTCTTGAAGTTGGTGTCGAAGGTGCGGTTCGCCCAATCGGTGATGCGTGTGAGCGCATCCGGAAGTGTGGTGAGCAACTGGGCGATCTGGTCGAACAGGAGCGTGCCGAACACCGCGAAGAACCCGATGGTGAGTGCGATCAGGGAGAACAGCACGAGGCCGGTGCCGGCACCGCGACGCATCCCGAACCGTTCGAGGCGGTCGACGATCGGTTCGATGGTGATGCTGAACAACCACGCCAGGAACAGCAGGCCGAGGAAACCCTTCAGATTGTGGAAGAGCCAGCCCGACATCTGATAGAAGGCGACGGCCAGCAGAACACCGACGATCGTGGGCCGGAGCCAGCGGGGAGTTCGTGGTCGATCGGCGACGGTTGCGCGCTTGGCCATCACACCCTCCCGCTCTGCAGAGACTCTGCCGCGAAATCTACTCGGTGAGCGCGGCCGGGGGAGCCGTACCGAGGCCGAGGAGCATTCACAAAAGAACCGGCCCGGACTCGTGTGAGTCCGGGCCGGTCGGTGGTAGCGGGGACAGGATTCGAACCTGCGACCTCTGGGTTATGAGCCCAGCGAGCTACCGAGCTGCTCCACCCCGCGTTGCATGTCCAACCATACACGACTTCCGAGGGTGCTCCGACCACCCCTCGTCCGGGCCGCCGAATCGAGGGGGAGGTTGTGTGCGACTTCCGCGGTTCCGACGCACACAACCTCCCCTGGCTTCGCCTCCCGACAGCCGCGGTCGTCGTCAGAACAACGGCCCGCCCCCGAAGATGTCCCGGTGTGAATCGGGTTGGTTGCCTTCGGCGTCCACGATGCCGTAGTCGAGTGCGGTTTCGGCGGTGATGAGGGTGCGACCGCTGCGCGCGTTCACCTCGGGGTCGGCCGCGAGCGCGACGATCACCCGTCCGATGAACTCCGGTGTCTCGGCGTTGGCCAGCGAGAAGCCCTCGAAGTTGTCGATGCCGCGGGCGAGCATGGCCTCGTTCTTCACCAGCCCCGGCCACAGCGACAGGGTGGTCACCCCGGTGCCGCGGAGTTCGACGGCCATATCGGCGGCCATCTTGTCCAGGCCCGCCTTCGACATGCCGTACAGCACCGAATGCAGGTAGCCGCGGGTGCCGAACGACGAGATGTTGACGATCATCCCGCTGTTGCGCGGCACCATCAGCTGCGCGGCTTCGACGGAGGCGACGTAGTGCGCGCGGAGACCCACGCCGATCAAGCTGTCCCAGTCGCTGATCGGGCGCTTCCAGAACGGTTCCGAGAATCCCGCGAATCCCGGCGGTGACGCCCACACGTTGTTGACGAGCAGGTCGAGCCGGGAATCCTGCTCGTCGGCGATCCGGCGGAAGAGTTCGTGGATCTGCGCGTCGTCGCGGTGGTCGCACTGCACGGCGATGCCGTGCCCCCCGCATTCGGTGACCTCCGCCGCGGTGCGGTCGAGTGGTCCGTCGACACCGACCCGGCCGCGGGCGGTGACATAGACGGTCCAGCCGTCGGAGCCGAGCGCGCACGCGATGCCCTTGCCGACGCTGCGACTCGCGCCGGTGACCAGCGCGACCTTTGTTTCTGTCATCACTGCACCACTTCCACGTCGTCGATGAGAGCCCGCTGGATCGACCACAGCACCTTCACGTGGCAGCGGGAGATCTTCCATTCGCCGTTCTCGACCACGTAGTCGTCGTCGTAGTCGAGCGCGGTGACCCGTTCGGTGCGCGCACGCAGATCCACCTGCCGAAATCGCAGCGTCCAGGCGCCGGTCGCGGTGTCGGACCCGGTCAGGTGGATGCTCGGATGCATGCCGTGATGCATGTCGAGCACGACGTAGCGGTCGTCGACCCGTTCCAGAGCGATCCGGGAGTAGATGTCGACCAGGGCGTCGGCATCGTCGAAGCTGCCCAGCGCCGGTCCGTAGTAGATGTCGGCGCCGTGCGCGACGAAGCACCTGCGCATCGCCTCCGGGTCCTTGGCGTCGCACGCCCGGAAGTAGCGATGCTTGAGCATCCGGATCTCTTCGAGGGCTTCGAGTCGGGCCAACCGTTGTTCGACGGTGTCCATCGGGTGCCTTCCGGTCGGGGACGAACGGTGTCCCGGACCCTAGCCCGCTACCGCGAGACCGGCGGAGCGATGTTCCCACTCACCGGGTGGGCGCACGCGTCTCAGCCCTTCAGCTTCCATTCCGCGAGATCGACTGCGGTAGAGATCGCTTCGAGCAGCACGGCCATACGTTCGGCCGGACCCGGTGCGGCGAGAACCGCGTACCGGTCCGCTTCGCCCATCGGTACGTACCGGGCGAGCGCGAACAGTCGCGCCCCGGGATCCTCCGGTAGTTCGGTGGTGGCGGGAGGCAACGGAGCACGGCCACCCGTGAGGCGGTCGAGCACCCCGTACAACCGGCCCATCGGTCCGGTGATCGCGGCGAAATCCACCGGCCCCGAATCGGTGTCGGGCCAGGGCTCCACCTCGGCGATGGGGTAGGGATCGTCGGGCAACCATCGGGCGACGCGAATGCGTTCCTCTGCAATGCATTCGAGTTCGCGGCGACCTGCACCGACGTCGGTGTCGACCATGATCCGCGCGACGGTGCCGACGTCGTGTCGCTGCTCGCCTCCGCCCACCTCGTGTCCCCGGGCGATGAGGACGACTCCGAAGCGGGGGCCGTCCGGCGATGCCGTGCAGTCCTGGACGAGTTGCTGGTACCTCGGCTCGAAGATGCGCAACGGCAGGTCGGACCCGGGAAGCAGCGCGGTGCCGAGCGGGAACATGGGCAGTGTCGGCATCAGGGCATCCTCAGGCGCGGGGTCGGGGGAGCGGGGATCGGTTCGTCGCGAGCGATCTCGGTGAGCAGATGATCGGCCCAACTCGCCAGGCCGTCGATGTCGAGCCGGTACGGCGGTTCGTCCTCGTAGTGCCGCACCCGCGCCTGTCCCTGCTTCAACAGTGACTCCGCGCCGGTGGGGTTTCCCCGGAGCAGGTGGGTCAGCCCCACGGCGAGCTGGGCGAGGCCCTGCCACAGGGGACGTTCCTCGGGTGGTGCCTTCTTCCACATTGCCTCGAAGACCTCGTGGGCATGGAACGGAAAACCGTGGTCGAGGAGACGCTGACCTTCGGCGATGGTCTCCTCGACATCCAGATCGAGGTCTTCGGGAACACGTTCGACGCCTTCTTCGCCCGGCGGCAACGGACGCCCCAGGGCGTCGCGCGGACGCGCGTTCTGCGGCCTGCCGTCGGGTGTGCGGTCCCGGTCCGTCATGTCGCCAGCCTAGACGAACGGCCGCTTCGGGAAGGGATCACTGGCGTCGCAGAACGCCGCTCCGACCCTCGTGCGAGGGCCTGCGCATCCGGGACAGTTGCGCCGACAGTTCCCGGACGAAAGCGTCGACGGTGCCCGGTGCGACGCGGAGGTCGGGACCGGGGACGAAGAGATACCGGCCGTCGCCCACGACGTCGAACCAGCCGATGTCGGCGACGGGTGTGTACCCCGGATTCGAGTACCGCAGGATGCGGATGCTGCCGGTGGCCGAGCGTTCGCGACGCAGCAACCGGCGCAACGACTCTGCGTGCGTGCCACCCGCAGGGCGCCGGACCGCGCCGAACTCGGAGGGCTCGAGCACGTCGCGGCTCGAGGCGGTGCGTGCGTGTTCGCGGCCCGCTGCCACGACCGGAAGGTGCCCGAGGATCGCACCCGCGAGGTCGGTGGTCGTGGTGATGCGGATGTCGCCTGCGGCAGGCGCCTGACGGGCGAGGACGGCCTGCTCGCCGGTCGCGGCGGCACGGACGAAGACCTCGTAGGCCGGGTCGGTGGAGCGGCCGTAGACCTCCACCGCGACCTCCCCGATCAGCAGGATCCGCATCGCGTCGTCGAGGGCAGGGTCGGGTGTCTCGTGCAGCCACGTGCGGGCGGCCTGGAGGTTCGCGGCGTGCTCGTCCTCCCATATCGCTGAGGTGCGATAACGCAGTGGGAAGGGGAACTCGTCGCCGCCCGCGGCGGTGCACGCCGCCAGGAATCGGTCGGGTGTGAGATGCCGGTCCATAGCGTTCAGGCCCCCAGAACCGGCGGGGCGGTGTCGGGCAGCGACCCGATCAGTTCGTTCCCGTTCTCACCGGTGACGAGATAACCGGCCGCGCGTTTGTCCTGCTCGTCGCCGCGGGACGAGGCCGGCGGGATCATTCCCGGCATCATGCCGAACGGACGGGCGCCGGCACCCCGCGCTGCGGCGGCACCGGGCCCACCGGCGACACCACCGGCGGGCGCAGCTCCGGCGACGAGCGGAGCGGGACCCGCCGCGGGCGATGCGCCCGCAGAGCCGACCCCCCCGGCGCCCGGTAGGCCACCGCCGACACCTCCGCCCGACCCGGAGGGTGGCGAACCGTACGACTGACCGGTCGGGCTCGCGGAGTTGCCGCCCGCGGCCGGGGAGGTGGATGCAGGAGTGGTCGCTGCGGACTCGTTCGAACCCACGCCACCTGCCGAATCGGTACCTTCCGCCCGGCCGTCCGTGCCTTCACCGGACGACGGTGCGTCCGTACGGTTCTCCGCTTCCGTGGCGGGCTGCCCACCCGGACGTTCTCCGTCCCCGCCCGGGATTCCCGTCGGGTCGCCGGCGGTCCGGGCGCCGCCGACACCTGGTGTGCTGTAACCCTGGGGAACGAATGCTTCCGTGGCGCGACTCGTCGTGGCGGCATACGGGGAGGGCAGGACCGGAACCGCCGTGCCGGAATCGCGGTAGTACGGCTTGTAGAGGGCTTCCATCACCCGCACGGCCTGGGCGCGAACGGCTTCCTCCTGGCGGGCGGCAGCAGCACCTGCGACGGGATCGAGCGCGTACAGCACCGACGACGTAATCACCGTGGGTGGAGGCACGGACGCTCGCACCCGTTCGCCGACGTCGGCGGCAATACGGAGTTTCTCGGACGTCGCGCGTGCGGCATCGGACAACTGTTGTGCGGATTCGCCGAATCGCACCGTCGCGCCCATCGCGGCGTCGGCCGCCGGACCCTCCCAGTGTTGGCCGATGAGCTTGCGGATCATCAGCGTTCCCCACGCGACGGTGAGGCTGAAACCCTTTCCGAGTTCGGCCCATTCGGTGGCCAGGGTGGTCATCGCGACGGGATTGATGCTCTGGGCGAGCCGGTGGATGTCGGCATGCTCCATGCCGTGGAAGTTCTCGAATGCTGCGATGTATTCGGGATCGACTCCCGCGTCGATACGCGCGGCCAGCGCGTCGTAATTGGACTGCCGGCGGGCGACAGAGTCGGGGGCTGGGGCGTCGACCCCGAGCGACACCAGTAGTCGGTCGACGACGTTGTCATTCGTGGACATGGACGACAGCTCCCCCTCGATGCTCTCGCGTCTCGAGGAGTCGACGGCGGCGCGATATCCCCCTGCCCACGTAGATCCCCCCGATCCGATGGTGGCGACGATGCTAACGCACGGCACCGACCAGACGCAGGGCAAGATCGGCATACAGGTCGCTGATCGTCGCGGCGTCGTCGTAGCGGCCCGAGGGATACCAACGGCACACGTCGACGCAGAGCGACATCAGGGCGAGAGTGACACCTTCGGCATCCGGGAGGGTGAACTCGCCCGAGACGTGGCCGTCGTCCACGACACCCCGCACGACCTGCGTGGTCTGCCGTCGTAGTCCGACGATCGTGCGGTAGTGCTCGCGGTCGAGCGCGGCCAGCTCGTACTGGATGACCCGGCTCCATCGGTGGTTCTCCGCCTGCCAGGCGGCGAAGCGGCCGATGACGGAGGCGAGCCGAACGGACGGCTCGGCATCGGGGCGGTCAGCGTTCTCGACGACCTGCAGGGCGAGGGCGTGTCCCTCGTAGGCGATGGCGAAGAGTAGCTCCTCCTTGGACGCGTAGTGCGGATACATCGCGGCGGGACTCATGCCGAGTCGCGCCGCGATCCGGCGCGTCGTGGTGCCGCCGTAGCCGTGCTCCGCGAACTCGTCTATCGCGGCCGTGCGGATGCGAGCCGCGGCCTTGGATCCGCCGACGACGTCGTCCCATGCATCACTCACGAGAGCGCTTCCGTTCTGTCCGGTTGGTGTTGACAAGCCCGCTACGGCATCGCACGATAAGCGAGCGCTTAGAAATAAGCCAGTGCTTATCGACTTGGTAACGGTGGGTGCGACGCGGGGTCCTCTCCGCGCTGCAACGCCCGCGGCAACATAGGATCCGCCGAAGAGAAGAATAGGAACTGGCTCTGAAAGGCAGTGCTGTCCAATCAAATTGGATACAGGCTGTTTGGTGGATGAGAAGGCGGTCGGCTATACAGTTCCTGTAGGCCCCGTCACAGCGAGGAGATGACGTATGTCCGTGCTCGACCGCTTCCGTCTCGACGGCCGCGTTGCCATCGTCACCGGTGCCTCTTCGGGCCTCGGTGTCGCATTCACCCGAGGGCTGGCCGAGGCAGGGGCCGACGTCGTGCTCGCCGCACGCCGCCTCGACCGTCTCGAGGAGACCGCCGCGCTGGTCCGGGAGGCCGGACGGCAGGCCGTCACGGTCGAGACCGACATCGCCGATCCCGAACAGGCGCAGCGCATGGTCGATCATGCGGTCGAGCAACTCGGCCGGGTGGACATCCTCATCAACAATGCCGGTATCGGCACCGCCGTGCCCGCCACCAAGGAGACCCCCGAGCAGTTCCGGCAGGTCATCGACATCAACCTGAACGGATCCTATTGGGCGGCACAGGCCGTCGGCCGTGTGATGCAGCCCGGTAGCTCGATCGTCAACATCTCGTCGGTTCTCGGTCTCACCACGGCAGGCCTGCCGCAGGCCGCGTACTCGGCCAGCAAGGCGGGCGTCATCGGCCTCACGCGCGACCTCGCGCAGCAGTGGGGAGCACGCAAGGGAATCCGCGTCAACGCCATCGCACCCGGCTTCTTCCGGACGGAGATGACGGACGAATACCAGCCCGGATACCTCGACTCGATGAAGCAGCGAATCATCCTCGGCCGGACCGGCGATTCCGAGGAGATCGCGGCCACCGCAGTCTGGCTGGCATCCGACGCCGCCGCCTACGTCACCGGTCAGACCATCGCCGTGGACGGCGGACTCACCATCACCTGACGGCACCACCCATCCCCCAACGGAGGAACGCTATGAGCACACAGCCCCGCACTGCCATCGTCACCGGAGCCGCACGCGGCATCGGCGCAGCCGTAGCGAAGCGGCTCGCCGGCGACGGCTACCGGGTCGCCGTCCTCGACCTCGACGAATCCGCCTGCAAGGACACCGTTTCGGCTATCGAGTCCGCCGGTGGCAAGGCACTCGCCGTGGGCGCCGACGTCTCCGACGAGAAGTCCGTCGCCGCTGCCGTCGAGAAGGTCGCCACCGAACTCGGCGAACCCACCGTCCTGATCAACAACGCCGGCATCACGCGCGACAACCTGCTGTTCAAGATGACGGTCGAGGACTGGGACGCCGTCATGAACGTGCACCTGCGTGGCGCCTTCCTCATGACGCGTGCCGTCCAGAGCTACATGGTCGACGCCAAGTTCGGTCGCATCGTCAACCTCTCGAGCACCTCGGCCCTCGGCAACCGCGGCCAGGTCAACTACTCCGCTGCCAAGGCCGGCATGCAGGGCTTCACGAAGACCCTCGCGATCGAGCTGGGCAAGTTCGGTGTCACCGCCAACGCCATCGCGCCGGGCTTCATCGCCACCGAGATGACCGCCGCGACCGCCGAGCGTCTCGGCCTGTCGTTCGACGACTTCAAGTCGAACATCGCGGCCGACATCCCGGTCGGCCGTATCGGCGAGGTCGACGACATCGCCCACACCGCATCGTTCCTCGCGTCCGAGGGCGCGGGCTTCGTGTCCGGTCAGGTCATCTACGTGGCCGGTGGCCCGAAGGCCTGATCCCCTTCCATACATCCGTGCCGCCGCGTTCCATCCGGGACTGCGGCGCCGCGGTCTTTTCTGTTGCGGATCGAACGGAACGGCCCGACCGTGTCGGTCGCCTCGGTTAACCTCTCCGGCATGAGCGAGAAGGTCAAGGGGCCCCAGTCGTACTTTCCGTCGATCGAGCAGAAGTACGGACGCCCGATCGAGGAGTGGAAGAACATGATCCGCGCCTCGGATCTCGCCGAGCACATGGAGCTCGTGAACTGGCTGAAGCAGGAACACGGGATGGGCCACGGGCACGCGAATGCTCTCGTCGCCCACACTCTGAAGGAACAGAAGTCCGAGTGACGAGAGCGTCCGACTACGCCAGCCGCGGGGGTGCGGTGCGGTAGGTCGCAGGGGTGGCGCTGAGCCGGATCGGGTTGGCGATCTGACGAAGCGGAGCGTCCCGGTCGGGATCGTCGATCGACACCACCGGCGACAGACCGAGTCGTTCGGCGAGCGCGACCGCGTCGGCGATGTCGTTGAGCGGTCCGCATGGCACCCGGGCTGCGGTCAGAGCGTCGAACCACGCGTCGGCGGTGTCCGTCGACAGCAATTCGTCGAGGATCTTCGTCAGCTCCTCCCGGTTCGCGACGCGGGCGGTGTTCGTGGTGAACCGCTCGTCGGTGGCGAGTTCGGGTGCGCCGAGAACCGCGACCAGGGAAGCGAATTGACGGTCGTTGCCCACGGCGAGGACGAACGGCCGGTCTGCCGTGTGGAACACCTCGTAGGGCGCGATGCTCGGATGGCGATTGCCCATCGCCTTCGGCACCACCCCTGCCGCGACGTAGCCGGACGATTGGTTCGCCAGCGCCGACAACAGGGACGACAGCAGGTTCACCTCGACACGCTGGCCCTCGCCGGTGCGGTCGCGGTGCCGTAGCGCGGCGAGAATGCCGAGCGCAGCGTGCATTCCGGTGATGATGTCGACCACGGCGACACCGACCTTGGTGGGTGTCGCATGGTCGGGCCCGGTGATGCTCATCAGACCGCCGACGGCTTGGATGAGCAGGTCGTAACCGGGCAGGTCGTTGTGCCCGCCGAAGCCGGTGATCGAGGTGTAGACGATGCCGGGGTCGAGTTCCCGGACCTGCTCGTATCCGAGCCCGAGCCGAGTCATCGTGCCGGGCAGGAAGTTCTCGACGACGACATCGGCGCGGGCGACGAGATCGCGTGCCTGCTCGAGTCCTTCGTCGGTGGTCAGGTCGATGGCCACCGATTTCTTGTTGCGGTTGACGCCGAGGAAATAGGTCGACTCGTCGCCGGCCCAGGGTGGTCCCCAGTGCCGGGTGTCGTCCCCGAAGCCGGGTCGTTCGATCTTGACGACCTCTGCCCCGAGGTCGGCGAGCAGCATGGTGGCGTAGGGGCCGGCGAGCACGCGACCGAAGTCGGCGATCACCAGCCCTTCCAACGCTCCGCTCACCGGAAGGCTGCCTCACCGGTCAGCGCCTTGCCGATGGTCAGCTGATGGACCTCGGAGGTGCCCTCGTAGGTCAGCACCGATTCGAGGTTGTTGGCGTGACGAATGACGGGGTACTCGAGCGTGATTCCGTTGGCGCCGAGGATGGTCCGGCACTCGCGGGCGATGGCGATGGCCTCACGCACGTTGTTGAGCTTGCCGAGGCTGACCTGCTCCGGGGCGATCTCGCCGCGGTCCTTGATGCGACCGAGGTGGTAGGCGAGCAGGTGGCCCTTGCCGACCTCGAGCGCCATGTCGGCGATCTTGGCCTGGGTGAGCTGGTAGCCGGCGAGCGGCTTGTCGAACACTTCGCGGGACTGCGAGTACTCGACGGCGGTCTCGAGGCAGTCGCGGGCGGCACCGATGGCACCGAAGACGATGCCGAAGCGGGCCTCGCCGAGGGAGGTCAGCGGTCCGCGCAGACCCTCGGCCTTCGGCATCATCGCCGAGGAGGGCAGACGCACGCCGTCGAGGATGAGCTCCGATGTGACCGAGGCGCGCAGCGACATCTTGGAGTGGATCTCCGGTGCGGAGAAACCGGGGGTGTCGGTGGGGACGACGAAGCCGCGGATGCCCTTGGCGCCTTCTTCGAGGTCGGTCTGCGCCCAGACGACGGCGACGTCGGCGATCGAGCCGTTGGTGATCCACATCTTGGTGCCGTTGAGGATCCAGTCGTCGCCGTCGCGCTTTGCGTTGGTGCGCATCCCGGCGGGGTTGGAACCGAAGTCGGGCTCGGTCAGGCCGAAGCAACCGATGGCCTCACCGGCGGCCATGCGGGGGAGCCATTCCTGCTTCTGCTCCTCGCTGCCCCAGTGGTGGATGGAGAACATCGCCAGCGAGCCCTGCACGGACACGAGGCTGCGGATGCCGGAGTCGACGGCCTCGAGTTCGAGGCAGGCCAGGCCGTAGGCGGTGGCGCTCATGCCGGCGCAGCCGTAGCCGTCGAGGTGCATGCCGAGCACACCGAGCTGTCCGAGTTCCTTGGCGAGCTCGCGTGCCGGGAGCTTGGCTTCCTCGAACCACTGGGCCACGTGCGGGCGGATGCGCTCGTTGCCGAACTTGCGGACGGTGTCGCGGATGTCGATCTCCTCCTGCTCGAGCAGGGAGTCGAGGGCGAACAGCTGGGTGAGCGACTGAGCGTTGGACATGGCCTTCTCCGGTGGTCGAGGAAACGTTTGTCAGAACGATTGTGAGAACGTTTGCGCGATCGATTGCATGGCCTACGCTAAAGACACGTTCCGGGCACGTCAACTCGGAATACGAACTCGATGCCGTACGAGCAGGAGAGCCGCATGCCCCGTCCCGACCGCGCCCCGACGCTCAAGGAGATCGCCGAGCGCGCCGGTGTCCACGTCTCGACGGCATCCCGTGTGCTGCGCCAGCCCGAACCGGTCGACGGCTGGTCGGACTCGGCACTACGGGTGCGGGAGGTCGCGGTCGAACTGGGATATCGCCCCAACCTGTGGGCGGCGAGCTTGCGGACCCGCAAGACCACGACCCTCGGTGTCGTCATGCCCCGACTCACCGACGGCGTGGTCGCCACGACCTACCAGGGCATCGAGGAAGCCGCCACGAAAGCGGGCTACTCGGTACTGCTGTCGAGCCCACCCGACGACCTCGAGGCACAACGTCGCGCCATCGCGCTGCTCGTGGGCCGGCAGGTCGACGGTCTGCTGCTGAGCAGCATGCACCTCCCGGGTGGTCCGTTCGTCGAGTCGCTGGTACTCGGATCGCTGCCCATCCTCGCGGTCACCCGGCACGCCGATGCGGGGTTGCCGTTCGTGGTGGGCGACGACTACCGGGGTGGAGCACTGGCCGCCCGGCACCTTCTCGACCGCGGTTACGACGACCTGGCGATCATCGCCGGCCCCGACCACGCCAGCACCGCCCGCGACCGCCGCGACGGCTTCGTCGACACTCTGAAGGAAGCGTCGGCGCCACTGCCGCCCGAGCGGGTCATGCGGTCGAGCTTCGACGTCGCCGGGGGTGTGGAGGCCGCGCGTGCGCTGCTGGACCGCCCCGACCGTCCCCGCGCGATCTTCGCGGTCAGCGACACCGTCGCCATCGGCATCCTCGGTGTCGCCCGCGACCTCGGTCTGTCCATCCCGGACGATCTCGCCGTGGTCGGCTACAACGACATCCCCGTCGTGGCGCAGCTGCCGGTTCCGCTCACCACCGTGCGATCGCCCGCGCACGATATCGGGGTGACGGCCATCGAGCGGCTCCTCGAACTCGTGCGAAATGGAGAAACGGAATCGACGCGACTTCCCGTCGAACTCGTGGTGCGCGCCTCGAGCTGAGCGATCTCACCCGTTACCGCGGCCACTGTTCCCGTTGCCGGTGTTCCCGTTCCCATTGCCGTTGTTGCCGTTGTGGTTCCCGTTGTTCCCCTGCGAGTTTCCGTTTCCGTTACCGTTGTTGTTGCCGGGTCCGCTGTTCCCGCGGGACTCGGGTTCGGACCTCGTGGGCCCGGCATCCACAGGCGGTGCGACGGGAGTGGTCTCCGGAGCGGGCACGACGGGCGGAACCACGGCGGTCTCGTCCGCTGTGCGCGCCGGGACGACCGTGGATTCGGGGGTCGCAGGAAGCTCGGTGGTTGCCGGTACCCGCTCGGGCGTCGATGCGGACATGCCCGGCGTCCGCGTCTCCGGTGTGGCCGCCGGCGGGGAAGCGCCCCGCCCGAATCCGAGTGCGAGACCGCCCACGGCGAGCGCCCCGACCAGCGTCAGACCCGCTGCGACGAGAACTCCACGGGAACGGTCCGTGCCTGCAGTGGTCGTCGGTCCGCCGATCTCACTCGCCGGAAGGAAGGCTGTCGCAGCGCGGTTTCCGTCGGAATTCTGCAATGCCACGAGCATCTCGTGCGCACTGCCAAACCGGTCGGAAGGCTCTCGTGCCATGGCCCGTTCGATCACCGCGACGAACCCCGGATGGGCGTCCGGGCGGAGATCGGCGAGTGGCCGCGGACGGTCGTGCGTGATGGCCCGTGCCAGCGCGAGGATGTTGTCCTCGGCGAACGGCCTCCGCCCGCACAGGGACTCGTAGCCGACGACCCCGACCGCGTACAGATCGTCCGTCACGGACGCGGGGTGTCCGGTGATGCGGTCCGGGCTCAGATAGGCGACGGTCCCCACGAGTTCACCGGTGTGGGTGAGGTCGTCGCCGACGCTCTTCGCGATACCGAAGTCGGCGACCTTGATCTCGCCGTTCTCTGTGATGAGCACGTTCGCCGGCTTGATGTCCCGGTGGAGGATCCCCGCACCGTGCGCGGCGACGAGCGCCTCGAGAATTCCGGCGAGCACCGTGCGCACCCGATCGGCGGGTAGGGGTCCGCGGGTGATGTCGTCGGCGAGGGTCCGCCCGGAGAGCCGTTCCATAACGATGTAAGGACGTCCGTCGTGTTCACCCGTGTCGTACACGGCGACGATGCGAGGGTGGTTCAGGGCCGCGGCGGCCCGGGCCTCGACTTCGAAACGACGTCGTACGTCCGGTCTGCTGCAGACCTCCCGTCCGAGCAGTTTGACGGCGACGGGCCGGTGGAGGCGGGTGTCCCAACCGTCGTGGATCTCGCCGCTGCCGCCCACGCCGAGCAGACCGCTCAGCTCGTAGCGGCCGTCGAGAACTTTGTGGACGGTCACAGGTCGACGGTAGCCGTTCGAAGGGGGGAGTAAACAGAATGCGCTGGTGGGAGGATGTGTGCCCGAGCTTCATCCGTGATCTTCACCCGGTGCTCGTAACGCGTTTGTAATTCGTGCCGATCTCATGCCCGGGAGAACCACGCTGCCGGAGGGTCTGGATGAAGACGATTGTGCGAGCCGGGATCGTCGCCGGCATGGCAGCTGCATCGATGGTGTGGCCGGTGTCCGCGATGAGCGACCCGGGTAGCGAGCAGGGCATCCGATACGTCGCGCTCGGTGACTCGCGTGCCGCCGGACCCTACCTCGACGCAGCGGCGATGCTCAGCGGATGTGCCCGCGCGGATGCGGGATATCCGAACCTCGTCGCGGGTTCGCTTCAGACCGTCAGCTTCGCCAACGTCGCGTGTTCGGGTGCACGCACCGAGCACATCACGTCCGTCCCGCAGCAGACGTCGACCGGATCGGTCCCGCCGCAGATCGATTCGCTCCCTCCGGACACGAATCTCGTCACGCTGAGCATCGGCGGCAACGATGTCGGCTGGGCGGGGCTCGTCTCGGCCTGTTACACCGAGCTTCCGGGCGGCGATGCGCACTGCCGCACCGATCCGGGCACCACGTCGCGCATGGACACCGCCCTGAGTGCACTCGGACCGAAGCTCACCGCGACACTCACCGCCGTCCAGCAACGCGCACCACGCGCACGGGTTTTGCTGGTCGGGCACGGCGGTGTTTTCGGCAACCGGGGTTGCTGGCCCAACATCCCCACCAGCGATGCCGACGCCTCCTTCGTGACGAACTTCTTCGTGCGGATGAACCGAGTACTCGCCCGCTCCGCCGGCGAGGCCGGTGCCGAGTTCGTCGACGTCATGGCGGGATCGGAAGGACACGACGCGTGTGCGCCCTCCGAGCAGCGCTTCTACGAGGGACGGCAGTCGCTGTCGCTGGCGAAGGCACTGCACCCCACCGCTGCGGGGATGCGGCACATGGCGCAGCGGGTGACGAACGTTTGGTACCAGCGAGGCTAGGAACCGACGACCAGCGACGTTTCGTTCGCGACACTCGCCGGACACGACAGCGAAAAAGTGGAATGCTGCACTCCACTGCGTGCTCACATCCGTCGAACCGGTCCTGCGCGGGAGGCCTCGATGACGATCTACCGACAACAGCTCGGCGGAACCGGTTACGTCTTCGACGGCCTCGTCGATCTGCTCGGCAAAGCATCCCCGCGCCGCTCGGGCGATGAACTCGCCGGATGCGCCGCCACCTCGGACGCCGAACGCGCCGCGGCACAGCTGGCCCTCGCCGACCTCCCGCTGACCACCTTCCTCACCGAGGCAGTCGTCCCGTACGAGACCGACGAGGTCACCAGGCTGATCGTCGACACCCACGACGCGACGGCCTTCGCGCCGGTCTCGCACATGACCGTCGGGGAACTGCGCGACCACCTCCTGGAGGTCGCGGCCCGACCGGACTCCGCCGACGTGCTCGCGGCACTCGCGCCGGGACTCACCCCGGAGACGGTCGCGGCGACCAGCAAGATCATGCGCAATCAAGACCTCATCGCGGTCTCCCGCGCTGCGACGGTGACCAGCGCGTTCCGCACGACCATCGGATTGCCCGGGCGGCTCGCGACGCGCCTGCAACCGAACCATCCCGTCGACGACCCGCGTGGGGTCGCCGCGTCCGTCCTCGACGGCCTGCTGATGGGATGCGGCGACGCGGTCGTCGGCATCAATCCGGCGAGCGACTCGCCGCACGCCGTGTCCGACCTGCTGCACCTGCTCGACGAGATCCGGCAGCGATTCGAGATCCCCACCCAGTCGTGCGTGCTCACCCACGTCACCACCACGATCGATCTGATCGAGAAGGACGCACCCGTCGACCTGGTGTTCCAGTCCGTTGCCGGCACCGAGGGCGCCAACCGCAGCTTCGGGGTGGACCTCGCAGTGCTGCGGGAGGGCAACGAGGCCGGCAGGTCGCTGCGACGGGGGACCGTCGGCAACAACGTCATGTACTTCGAGACCGGGCAGGGTTCGGCGTTGTCGTCGGGAACCCATTTCGGAACCGGTGGCAGGCCGGTGGATCAGCAGACCCTCGAAGCGCGCGCGTATGCCGTTGCGCGCGAGTTCGAACCGCTGCTCGTCAACACCGTCGTCGGGTTCATCGGACCGGAATACCTGTACGACGGCAAACAGATCATCCGCGCGGGTCTCGAAGACCAGTTCTGCGGCAAACTCCTCGGCCTGCCTATGGGTGTGGACGTCTGCTACACCAATCATGCCGAGGCCGATCAGGACGACATGGACACCCTGCTGACCCTGTTGGCCGTTGCCGGAACAGCATTCGTGATCACCGTGCCGGGTGCCGACGACGTGATGCTCGGCTATCAATCGCTGTCGTTCCACGACGCGCTGTACGTGCGGGAGGCCGCCGACCTGCGGCCGGCACCGGAGTTCGAGGACTGGCTACGCAGGCAGGGGATGGCGGACGATATCGGTCGCATCCTGCCGGTGGACGTCGGCGCCTCCCCTCTGCGCGCACTCGGAGGTGCCTTGTGAGCGACCTGTGGGACGAATTGCGCCGGAACACCCAGGCACGGATCGGCCTGGGACGCACCGGGAACAGCATCCCGACGCGCCGTCATCTGGAATTCGTGGCGGCCCATGCCGAGGCGCGCGACGCCGTGCACGTCCCGCTCGATGTGCATTCCTTGGCTCAGCGGGTTCGTGATCTCGGGCTCGGTGAGCAGTTGATCGTGGAAAGCGCAGCAGGAGATCGCAGTACGTATCTGCGTCGCCCCGACCTCGGCCGGCAGCTCGCCGAGGGGACCACGCTGCCGCGCATGGAGGCCGATCTCGGTATCGCGCTGTGCGACGGGTTGTCGTCCACCGCTCTCGACGCCCACGGACCCGATCTGCTCGCGGCGATCGTCGCTGCCCTGCCCGGGTTGACCGTGGCGTCACCGGTGATCGCGACGCAGGCCCGCGTCGCGCTGGGCGACCATATCGGTGAGCGGCTCGGCGTCACGACGATGCTCGTGATCATCGGCGAACGGCCCGGCCTGTCGGTGGCCGACAGTGTCGGCGTGTACCTGACGCACCACCCGACGCCGGGACGCAGTGACGCCGAACGCAACTGCGTGTCGAATATCCACCCGCCCGGCGGGATGACCTACGAGCACGCGGCGCGCGTCGTCGCGGCCCTCGTGAACGGGGCGCGGCAGTTGGGGGCCTCGGGGGTGGCGTTGAAGGACACCTCGCGGGATCCCGCACTCACCGACCCCGACAGCGGAGCGCGAAACGGTCAGCAGAGCGCGTAATAGCGCGCACCTATGACCACTTCGCACTCTGCTGCCCTCGGTCGAGGGCGGAGGATTGCGCCGTTGTGTGCAGATTGCCAGGGTACATCTCACTCGTCCCACTGCCTATGTTGCTGTGCCCGAGCAAGCTTTTCGAGAGGTAGACAACCTGAAGATGAGGCTCACAACCCTGCTGGTCGACCATCTGGGTTGTGAGCCTCACCTTTCAGTTGCGAACCTCGCTCCCGGGAGGGATGCCATCGCGATTGCGGGGTTTCTTCGCGACGGTCGTCGACGTCAGGAACAGGATTGCCGACGAGATCACCACCAACCACAATCCCCAGCCGATCTGGACGCCGATAGTCTCTCCGAAGAACTCGGCAGTGTGCGACGAGACGTCCATGATGTCGTAGATCGCGATACCCAGGCAGATCACACTCGCGGCGGGTGCGACCCACCGAACAACGGTCCCGCCGGCCGACCCCCCGGGAGAACAGTGTGAACATCGCGACGGCAGACAGTACGCCCAGGATCAAAGTGATCATGCCGTCCCCCTCGAGGCCGTTCTTGGTGAAGGCCATGAAGCTTGCCCAGGGGCCGATGCTGCCGAGCATGATGCCGACGCTTGCGGCGAGCGACGCGATCAGATGTGCGTTGTAGCGCTGGTCGAAATCTCGAGTACTCATTGGGTCTCCTATTTGCGATTCGTGGAACTTGTTCGGGTCAAGCGGTTTCGGGAAGCGGGTTCTTCAACGAAGCGACGATGTTGTTCGCGATCGTCGACGCCACCTCCGGCGAAACGTTCGCGTCGTGGCAGCGCCTCGCCGCGACCGCCAGCCGATCGGCGACCTCGTTGAGCGGGTGTCCACTGTGCCCGCGCACCCACGAGAACTCGACAGTGCGACCCTTGATCCGATTCCGGATGCGCTCCACGACGTCCGCGATCTCGGGACGGCCCTCGTAAGTGCCCTCGATGCAGGCGAGGGCAAGCCGGCTGTCGGTGAGGATGTGCAACTTGCGGTGCATGAAGCGAGCGATTGCCATGTCGATCGCGAGCAATTCGCCCTCGAGGATCGAGCGGGCGTCGCAGGCCATCCGCATGTGATGTGCACCGGCGTTCGATACGCAGCCGAGTCCGGTGCCGCGACGATTGCGGGCCTTCGATGCGTCGGTCGCGACCACCAGCGGCGGGCGCGCTTCGAGTGCCGCCTCGCGGCGTGCTTCGTCCGCTGCGAGCAGGGCCGCGACGTGTGCCCCGATGGTGTCGGATGCGCGAGTGAGAAGCACGCCGAACGGGCCGAAGGCCGTGTCGACGAACTGTGCGGCCGGGAACGACTCGGCGACGTTCTTCAAGGTGCGACGCAACACGCCGTCGGAGATGTGGACCCGGGCGGGTGAGGTCTGCGCCGCCGGACCGCCGGACCGCCGGACCGCCGGACCGTCGCACCAGCGCTACCAAGCTCGTTATCGAGCAGATGGAGGCCATCGCACCCACCATGGCCGCATGACCTCCATCAACGGCCTCCCGTAACGACGAGGGGCGGTACTCCGACACCAGTTCAGGAGGGCACTCAGCGCGTGTGCGGTCGGGAAAGCAGCGGCACGCGGGGCCTGGTGTCGGGTTGAAGGAGAAACATGAAGTTCGTCGTCCCCTACCTGCGCGTCGTAGCGGGGATGTTCGCCGCCATCACGCTGTGGCTGGCGATCGTGGAAGTAGTCAACGGCAACTTTGCCGACGCGATCCTGTTCGTGGCATTCGCGGCCGGCCTGGGATATCTCGCGATCGGCAAGCCTCTGCGCGACCGCCGCAAGCGGATCAAGGCCGAACAGGACGCGATCGCCGCCCGCGCCGAAGCCGGTCACCGCGCATTCCTGGCGGGGGACGTGCGGGCCGCGATGGCGCCGCCGCCTGCGCCGCCGAAGCCTGCGAGGATCCGCCGCGGAGTCGTTATCGCCGCTGCCGTTGCCGGGCTGCTCGTCTTCATGGGCATCATCAACGACATCTCGGACGGGCTGGACTCGCCCACGAAGGACGACGCGAGCACCACCCCGCAACCCACTCCTCGTGCCGCTGCACCGACGACCACCACGCCATCGACGACGTCGGCTGCCACTACGGCGCGGACCGTCGCTCCGGAGACCGCTCCCGCAACGAGGATTTCCACCACGCAGGTCGCTGCTGTGGCGTCCGTTGCCGTGATGCCGAACGTCGTGTGCATGGATCTCCAAGCGGCACAGGACATTATCCAGGCCGCCGGCGTTTTCTATTCCACGAGCGTCGACGCGACCGGTCAGGGACGCGCACAGGTGTGGGACAGGAACTGGGTCGTCGTCGACCAGACTCCTTCGGTGGGAGCATCGATCGGTGAAGGCGACCCAGTGCTGTCGGTTCTGAAAGAGGACGAGTTCAGCGGTTGTTAGGCCATCGGTTGCTCCGTGCGGGAGAGATCCTCGGTGGCGGTGTTCGACGGATGCCGGCCGCCCCTCGGGAATCCCACCGATCCCGGCCGTAGGGCCTCGACCCCGCAGGCCCGCCATCGCGGCCTTCAGTCCGAGACCCTTGATCGTCGAGGCGATCCGACCGGAATAGGCCCGTTCCTTCGGGGTGTCGTCCCGCTCGCGGAACTGAACGACGCCGGTCACGTCGGCCCCTCCCGTAGACCCGTGCTCCGATCACAGTACTCCACCCGGGGTTCGCGCAACGAGGATGAATTCGATCGGGAACGAATCGGGCGCCCTGCGGGCGGCTGCCCTCGACCGATCGGAGACCCTTCGGGTCCCTGAGTCGTCGTCCCCTTCCCCAAGGCTGCCCGGTCGCCATGCCCCGATAGACCGTCTCGGCCAGCACGGATAGCCCCACGTCGCGGAGGACGTGCGGCTCGCACTGGACCCGGTCGTTCGTGTCGACCCGCACGATCGGGTGCTCCACCACCAGCTGTGGAGACGAGGGATACTGGTGCCCAGTCGGTTTCGAGACAGGGAACGACCCCGGCTCGCAGCGTCGGCGCGCTGACGTCGGACTGTGGGAGACGAGCGACGAGCTGCGTCGACGCGCCTCGGCTACCGGAACGGCCCTCGTGCGCGACGATGCAGGTGAAACGCCTCGAGCCCTCCGATCACGGTGGATCGGAGGGCTGGAAGTCAGAACGTCGGGTGTGAACCCGGGGGAGCGGGTGTGTGTCGGCCGGCGCGGACGAATGCGCTCGCGGCTCGTTGCTGGAATACGCCTCTCGAAGGCGTGTGGATAGACTCCACCCTACGGTGCATGACAGTCCCTATCTGTCTTGTGCCCAGACCCCGGTGAGGTGTTGGCGCACCTTCCGGGGTCGACCTGTTTTCAGGTCGGTGGAGGGATGGTCGCACGGGTGTGCGAAGTCGTCAACTCGAACACACGTTCTGTTTCTGTCTGTTCTGCAAGTACGGGAAGCGCAGTGATTCGTCCGAATGGCGCCTCTTGCAACGATTGTCGCGCTTGTTCATGGATAGACCAGTGGTTCGGATGTAAAACCGATTGTCAGCCGTCATCGAATCCGACGCGGCCTATGGTGATACTTCTTCGCGTCGAGCTCCAACTTCCCACACGTGCGCGTCGAGATGGCACAGTGCGGCACGGCCGATGTCCGGGAAGAAGGGGGGCTCGCGTGGGAGCTGTGCGACGCACGGTGGTGGCGACCGCAGTCGCGGCCACAGCCGCGGTAGGTGTATCGACGGGGCAGGCAGCGGCGACTCCTGCAATCGACACCGTCGTGAACGGTGCACTGTCCGTCACCCCGCTGTGCCAGGGAACCATCGACGCGCTGATCATCGCGTGCACCGAGCTCGAGAAGCTGACACCGCACTTCCCGCTGATGCTCGACCTGAATCCGCGGGGTACGCATCTCGTCGTGCTCGGGGCCGGACTCACCGATGACGGCAAGATCCGGCCGGTGCTCGAAGAACGGCTCGAGGCAGCTCTCCGTGCAGCGCAACGCTATCCGGAATCTCCGATCGTCGTCACCGGTGGCGTGCCGCGCAACGGCGTCACCGAAGCGCAGGCCATGAAGGACTGGCTGGTCGTGCGAGGCATTCCGCCTGAACGCATCACCGAGGAATCGCAGTCGACCTCTACCGTCGAGAACGCACGCTTCACCAACGACGTTCTGCTCGAACGGCGAGCCACGGGCGCTGTGCTGGTGACGAACCGCGACCACCTCGAACGCGCGATGATCAACTTCCGGCAGGCGGTCGACGCGCGCATTCCGATCGCGGGCATCGTCCCAGCGTAAACGCAGGAAGTATCAGCCCGGCGTATTCGCCTTCCGCGTCAGTACCTGACTGATCTCCGAAACATTCTTCGCCAGTTCGAAGTTGACCCACCCGGCTACTTCCCACAGAGGTGAAGGTTCGGGCATGAGGCCGACGATCGTCTTCTCGATGTCGGCAGTCTCGAGAAGCGCGGCCCATTCGGTGCGAAGAGCCCGGATGCGGCCGGTCGAGCCGGACCATTCGTAGGCGTCCGGCCCGACCGCAGTTCCCCCACTGCAGACCGCCACGGTGTTCGTCCACCACCACTCGATGTGCCAGAGCAGCCACGCGATCGTGGGCTCGGGGAGGGCCTCGGCCGTCTCGTCCGGCCAGTCGGCGACGAGACGCCCGTCGACCCGCCGGACGCCCACGGAGTTCGACGACGGCTCCCAGTGCACGGCAGCCTCGTCGATCCGCGGCAGGACATGTTGTTCCGTGAAGAGCCAGACCAGGTCGAGTTGCTTCAGCAGCGTGCGCGTGGCGAGTGGCAGGGTGTCCGAGGGCATGCATGCAATCATCGCGGACATAGTGGACATGTGCTCGATGTCGACACCGTGTATCTGTCCCCGGAAGTGTGCAAACGTTGCTGTGCAGTTATCCGCCTTCACGCGGTCGGTGTCGCCACTCCCAGCGACAGCGCACCGAAGAACTTCGGCGTCTTCTCCTCGTAGAAGGTGTCGAGTTCGCGGATCTCGAACCCCGCACCGCGGACGAGGTCGGCGATTTGTCGTGTCAGATGGCAACCACCCGCGACGCGCTTCTGGATCGGTTCGAGCCGGTGCTGCCACCGCCGGACGTTCTCGTCCGGCGCGAGTCCGTGTTCGACGAAATGCAGGGTGCCGCCCGGTGCGAGGACACGACGTATCTCGCGCAGAGCCGCGTCGGCATCGGGGATGGTGCACAGCGTCCACGTCGACAGTGCGCTGTCGAAGGTGTTGTCCTCGAACGGGAGTGACTGACCGTCCAGGCCGGATCGTTCGATGCGCACGGGGGAGTCATCGATGCGCGAACGCGCGAGCTTCCATCCGAGGTCCGCGGGTTCGACGGCGCTGACCGACTCGACGGTGGTGGGGTAGTAGGGAACGTTGAGGCCGGATCCGAATCCGATCTCGACGACGCGGCCGCTCAGGCCGGCGCACACTCGTTTCCGGTTCGCTTCGGTGAACGACGGTGCACAGGCGATGTTCACCAGTCGCGGTACGACGTGATCGTTGTAGAGGCTCATGGCAGTCCCTTCGCCTGGTGGCGTGTCGATCTGCTCGATCCATCATGACACCTGCCCGGCCGAACGGAACCCCTCGTTTCTGTCGCACCGAACGGACTGTTAAGTTACCTTTACATGTAAAGTGTGCTTTACGGCGAAAGGGGAAACGATGGACAGCGGGGGTGCCGGATCGGTGGTCGGGCGAAGCAAGTGGGGCAAGGTGCGGGTGGGTTCGCGGTGGATCGGCGCGGTACCGCCGGCGATCGCCCTCGGAATCCTGGCCACAGCCGTTCTGGCAGCGGTGGTAGCTGCTCTGGGGCTGGTGCCCGGCTATCCCGTGGCCGCCGGCGTGGCGGTCGCGCTGGCGACCGCACCCTCACTGTCGGCCCTGTCGTGGGTGCTCCTCGTGGATCGGTCGACCCTCGAAGGCGCCACGGACCGGCCCGAGGATTCGGTCGAGTCGTCCTGGTACGAGAAAGCCGCCTCGGGCGCTTTCACCGACATCCTTCTCGTCACGGGCCTGGGGTGCACCGCTCTGGCGTTCGCTCCGATCGAGGTCGAGGGCCTGCACGCGCTGATGGCGGTCATTCTCGTGGCTTTCGCGTCGTTCGGTGTGCGCTACGCCGTGCAGCGTCGGAAGGGCTGAGGGTGCGGAATTCGCTGGCGGCCCTGCGCGCGGAGAACGGATGGTCGCAGCAGAGGCTTGCCGACGAACTCGGGGTATCGCGCCAGACGATCATCTCGATCGAGAAGGGGCGATTCGACCCGTCTCTTCCGTTGGCGTTCCGCATCGCGCACCTGTTCGGACGTCGAATCGAGGACATATTTCTGCCCGACGAGGGATAAGCGAAGGGGCCGAGCGGATTCCCCGACAGAACCCGCTCGGCCACTTGCCGATCACTCGAGCGTACTACCGGCGTCAACGGTGAGTGTGAGTCCGGTGATGTCGTCGACGTACACCTCGCCCTCCCTTCTTGACCGGCATTCAAGAAGCCTTTACCGTAATCGTCACGCCTTCTTGGATGGCGTCCAAGAAATGTGGTGGTGAAGCGGGAGGGTGCTAGTCATGAACATCGGTGAGTCTGCCGATCGGCGCGAGGTGGTAGCGGTGCAGCGGCGCGAGGTCTCGTTCGTCTCCGGCCAGGACGAGTGCGCGGCATGGCTGTACACCGCACCCGACCTGAACGGTCCGCGCCCGATGGTGATCATGGGGCACGGGCTCGGAGCGGTGCGGGAGATGCGCCTGGATGCCTACGCGGAGCGGTTCGCCGCCGCGGGGTGGTCGGTGCTGGTGTTCGACTACCGTCATCTCGGGGCCAGCGGCGGTGAGCCGCGTCAGATCCTCGACATCGGCCGGCAACGCGCCGACTGGCATGCCGCTCTGGCCTTCGCGCGCACACTTCCTGAGGTCGACGTCAACCGGATCGCCTTGTGGGGCAGTTCGTTCGGCGGAGGTCATGTCCTTCGAGTCGCCTCCGAGGACACCCGTATCGCGGCGATCGTGGCGCAGTGCCCCTTCACCGACGGTCCGGCGTCGTTGCGCGCGCGGATACGGACCGGCCCGCTGAGCGTGGTGGCACTGACAGTGGCAGGCATTCTCGACACGGTCGGGTCGTGGTTCGGCGCGAAGCCGATCCTGTTGCCGATGGCGGGGACGTCCTGGATGCCCGCGTTCGTGGCCTCACCCGACGCCCTCGCCGGCGCTTCCGCACTCCTGCCCGCGGGGACCCGGCTCTCGCGGCGCACCAGCGCGGTGTTGAAACGACTTCCGTCGGTGCGGGCTCAGCTGTCGAAGAACATCGAGCCGACGGAGATCGACGGTAGGGAAGAACCCGAGACCGGGGTCGGCCGCGACAGCGTCTGGGGTGTACTGCGCGGTCCGAACGGCGAATTCGAGGCGGCCAACGCCCTCGCTGCCCGGCTGGCGCTGCGTCTTCCGCTCGATCGACCCGGTCGTGCGCTGGCCCGCTTCAGCATTCCGACGTTGCTGTGTGTCTGCGACAACGACGCGGCCGCGCCCGCGAAGACCACGAAGCGTCACGCACAGGGTCTGGCGCACGTACAGGTTCAGAGCTACGTGTGTGACCACTTCGACATCTACGTCGGTGACCACTTCGAACGCGCCGTGCGTGACCAACTCTATTTCCTGGAAAGGCAATTCGACCGCACCGCACAGTAGGTCGCTCCGCGTTCGTGGACGCGCAGATCAGGTGCTCAGCCGGTGGCTGCGGCACGACTGCGAGCGCTGTTGAGCAACGTCTCGATCACCGCGCGCCGCTGAGCCTGATCCGTCGGGTGCATCAGCAAGCCCTCGACCACGAAAACGCCGATCGCCACCAGCGGATCGACTTCGTCAGCGGGCACGCCGAGTCCGATCAGCTCTGCCCGGAACAATCCTTCGGCCAGTGTGTGGAACTGCTGGTGCCATTGCTGAACGGACGCGGACTTCTCGGCGCGTGTGTGCACCGTGCTCACCAACCGACCCAGTTGCTCCAATTCTTCGACCAACCACAAGAGTCGATCGGCCAGGCCCGAGCCCAGTATCTCGCTGTAGGAGGCCATCGAGTCGGCCAGAACCGCATCCAGGACCGCGATCAATATCGAGTCCTTGTCCTGGAAGTACCAGTACAGCGTGTTCGACACGACTCCGGCGTCACGGGCGATCCGCGTCATCGATGCCGCGTCGTATCCTTCCTCGACGAACAACCGTCGGGCGGCTACCACGATCTCTGCGCGTTTCTCTTCCCGATCCTGCGGACGTCTGTTGCGGGGCATCTCCAGTCCTGACCTAGTTCCCGCCCCGATGCTATCTTGACCGGCCCCCAAGAGCGGGCCCGACCGACCGTTCCGGAACGAGGTCCGTAACCGTCTCGAACAGATGATGAGGCAGGCGAGCCAGAGCAGCTCTCGATACAGACCGGCTCGTACTTCGGGTCACTCGACTTCGGCGAGTCCGTACTCGGGTCGTCCGGCAGGCCGATACACGGTGATGACGACACCGGTCGAGGTGGTGCGCGATTCGACGAGATCGAACTTCGTGTCGCGACCCCCGACGGGGAACAGCCGCCGCCCCTGACCGAGGACGACCGGGAACGTGATGAGGCGGTACTCGTCGACGAGACCGTGTTCGAAGAGGGTGTGGACCAGACGGATGCTGCCGTGCACCTGCAGTTCCCGTCCCGGCTGCTTCTTCAGTTCCGCGACCGCGGTGGGCACGTCGCCCTCGAGGACCGTCGTGTTCTGCCACTCGGGGGCGGTGAGCGTCGTGGAGGCGACGTACTTCGGGAGGGTGTTGAGTGCACGGGCGACCGGATCGTCGGGATCGGTCGAGTTCGGCCACGACGCAGCGAAGACGTCGTAGGTGTTCCGGCCCAGCAGGAATGCGTCGACCTTCGAGAACACCTCGTCGATGAACTTGCCGGTGTCCTCGTCGAACAGCGGCACCACCCAACCGCCGCGGTCGAAGCCGTCGCTGCGGTCCTCGTCGGGGCCACCCGGCCCCTGGGCCACACCGTCGGCCGATACGAAGGTCGTCACCGTGAGCTTCATCGTCGTCCCCTTTCGAAGGTTGTCGCCGAGTACAGACCCGGGAAGCGGGGAGAACTCATCGCTTGCATCCCTCCGGCACGGAAGGTATCTCTGGACGCAGCGTCGCGTGTCGATGACGGACTGCGTCAGGCATGGAGGCGCGGGACCACAAGGAGTTCTCCTTGAGTATTGCGTTCAACCACACCATCGTCGCGGCCGACGACAAGCAGCATTCGGCCTACTTCCTCACCACCCTGTTCGGGCTGCCCGATCCGGTGCCCGCCGGGCACTTCCTCGCTGTCGAACTCGCCAACGGCGTCACCCTCGATTTCGCCGAACCGCCACCGGATGTGGAGTATCCGCCGCAGCACTACGCATTCCTGGTGTCGGAGGAGGAGTTCGACGAGATCTACGCCCGGATCCTCGAGCAGAAGATCGAACACTGGGCCGATCCCCGGCAGTCGGCGCACGGCATCAACAGAAACGACGGGGGTCGAGGAACCTACTTCCTCGACCCCGCCGGTCACTTCATGGAGATAATCACGCGTCCCTACGGTTGGCGCTCCTGAACCGTCTCGACCCGAGCCGTCCCGGCCGCAGCGCGTCGCCGTGCCAGCACCGTGCAGGTACCGGCGATCGCTGCGGTCAACGCGCCGGTCGCGAGCAGCTGCGTGCGGGCAGCGGTGTCGAACAGGGCGAGCACCGCGATGCCGGCCAGCAGACCGAGCGTCGCGTACGAAAGGTACGGGAAGCCCCACATCTTCAGCGGCAGTGCATCCTCGGTGCCGTTGCGGCGTGCGCGACGACGGAGCACGAGGTGCGAGACCGCGACGAACGTCCACAGCACCAGGATCGTGGAGCCGACGGCGTTGAGCAGCAGCGGCAGCACCCGGTCGGGGTAGAGATAGTTCAGTCCGACCGTGACGAAGCCGAACGCCACCGAGGCGAGCACCGCATTGCGGGGAACGCCGTTGGACGACAGCCGCCCGAAGACGGGGTGCGCCGATCCGCGGTGCGACAGCGAGAAGATCATCCGGGAAGCGCTGAACAGCATCGCGTTGAGCGACGAGAGCAGCGCGACCACGACGATCACGGTCATCACCGCGGCGGCGCCCGGGACGGCCCCGGCCTGCAGCACGGCGACGAACGGACCGGTCGCGAGATCCTCGGAGGTCCACGGCAGGATCGTCACCATCACGAGCACCGACCCGATGTAGAACACGAGGATGCGCCACACCAGGGTGCGCACCGCGCGGCCCACGTTGCGACGGGGATCGGCGGTCTCCGCGGCGGCGATCGCGATGATCTCGGTGCCACCGAACGCGAAGACCACGATGAGCAGGCCGGCGGCAATACCGGCGATACCGGTGGGGGCGAACCCGCCGTGCGCCGTGAGGTTGGAGAAGCCGGTCGTCTCGAAGGTGGGCATCCACCCGGCGATCATCGCGATGCCGATCACCAGGAAGCCGACGATCGCGACGATCTTGATTGCGGCGAACCAGAATTCGACCTCACCGAAGCGGCGGACGCCGACCAGGTTCACGCCCGTCAGCACGACCATGTAGAACAGCGCGGACGCCCACTGGGGGATGCCGGGCAGCGCCACCGCGGTGATCGCGGCGGCGCCGGTGGCCTCCGCGGCGATCACGATGATGACCTGCACCCAGTACAACCACCCGATGGTCCGTCCCGCGACAGGGCCCAGCGCGTTCTCGGTGTGCTCGGAGAACGCACCGCTGGCGGGGTTGGCCGCGGCCATCTCGCCCATCATGCGCATCACGAACACGACGAGAACGGCCGCCACCAGGAACGAGATCAGGATCGCCGGGCCGGCGACGGCGATACCCGCCCCCGACCCGACGAACAGGCCGGCCCCGATGGCGCCGCCGAGGCTCATCATGACGAGCTGGCGGGGCCGCATGGCACGATGCAGGCCGGCGGTGCTTTGGGTGCCGGTCGTCGTCCCGGCGGTGCTTTGGGTGCCGGTCGTCGTCCCGGCGGTGCTCTGGGCGCTGGTCGTCGTCCCGGCGGTGCCCTGGGCGCCGGTCGTCGCCGTAGCCAGGGTGTCAGTCATCAATGCGCTCCCCGGCCGGGACCAGCTGGTCCAGTGCGATCTCGAAGGCGGTCGCGGCGAGCCCGGTGAGCTCGGTCGACCGGTCGTGGCAGCGGCGCAGTGCCGTCTCGATGGTGGTGGACACATCGCCGAAGATGGCGGCGTCGGAGACCTCCACGTCGCCCTCCATGAGCTGGGCGAAGGCCCGGGCCATACCGCAGTTGGCGATGAAGTCGGGGATCACGGCGACGGACTTGTCGGCGTGCTCGTAGGTGGGGCCGTAGAAGATCTCGTCGTCGGCGAACGGAACGTTGGCGCCGGAGGCGATCGACTCGAGTCCCGCGGCGACCATGCGGTCGACCTGCTCGCGAGTGACGAGGCGGCTCGCGGCGCAGGGGAGGAAGATCTCGGCTCCGAGATCCCAGATGCGGGCGTTCACCTCGTCGAAGGGGATCATGCGGTCGCTGTGCAGGGCGTTACCGTCGCGCTCGAGCAGCAGGGTGCGGACCTCGTCGAAGGAGAGACCCTCGGGTGCGAGGATGCCGCCGTCGCGGTCGATGATGCCCACGATCGAGGCGCCGGCCTGGGCGAGATAGTAGGCAGCAGCGGCGCCGACGTTGCCCCAGCCCTGCACCACGACGCGTTTGCCGGCGAGGTCGGTGCCCCGATAGACGAGCTGGTGGTGACGGACCGACTCGGCGACGCCGTAACCGGTGATCAGATCGGCGACAGTGTATTTCGTGCTGGTGGCAGGGGTGAACCGCGCGTCCTCGACAACCTTCGCGACGCCGAGTCGCAGCTGGCCCACCCGCTGGATGCGCTGGCGCTCGTCCTTGCCGAAGTGTCCGTTGACGACACCTTCCTGCGGGTGCCACAGGCCGTTGGACTCGGTGAGGGGAACGACCTCGTTCATCTCGTCGACGTTGAGGTCGCCGCCGGTGCCGTAGTAGGCACGCAGCAGGGGAGTGACGGCCGCGAACCAGCGGCGCAGCACGCCTTCCTTGCGGGGGTCGGACGGATCGAAATCGATGCCGGACTTGGCACCGCCGATCGCAGGTCCGGAGACGGTGAACTTGATCTCCATGGTCTTCGCCAGCGACTCGACCTCGCGCCGGTCGAGGCCGCGGCGCATGCGGGTGCCGCCGCCGGCCGCGCCGCCCCGCAGCGAGTTGATGACGACCCAGCCCCGGGCGGTGGTCTCGGTGTCGTGCCACTCGAAGACGATCTCGGGGGCTTTTTCTTCGAATCGCGTCAGCAGGTTCTTCATGGCGAAAGACTGTGACGTCAGTAACAAATGCTGCGCAACTGTGCTTCATCGAACTGTGCAGCGTGCGGAGGGTCCGGATGCCCGAAGCGCTTTTTTCTGTGCAATCCGGCTAGTCGGAGACGGATTGTGGACGTGGTCGGTTCAGCGGCGGTAGGCCGGTGCCTTCGCGGATCGTTCCGGCTCGAGGGTGCGCAGCAGCGGCATCGCCCGGTAGTGCACCACTTCCGACAGCACCATCACACTCGTGGACCGCGCGACGATCGAGGAGCGGTTCAGCTCGATGAGGGTCTGCTGGAGACCGAGGTGTGATTCGGCTCCGATGCGGCACAGGACGTCGCCCGCGCCGGTGGTGGCGAACGCCTCGAGGACACCGGGGATGCCTTCGAGGACCTCGGTGACGTCTTCGAGCGCGCCCTGCACGATCTCCATCGTCACGAACGCCTGCACTTCGAAACCTGCTGCGGCGAGGTTGATCCGGGGTTCGTAGCCGGCGATGACCCCGGTGTCCTCGAGGCGTCGCAGGCGGGCCGAGACGGTGGCGCGCGCGACCTTCAATCGACGGGACAACTCGAGCGCGCCGATCTTCGGGTCGGCGTGCAGGGCCTCGAGGAGGGCGAAATCCAATTCGTCCAGCTGCACAGGCTCGCGCATCGCGGTTCCTTCCCATCGAGCGCCGAAAACTAGTCCGATTGTATAGGTGAGTGTGCAGATTCCGGCGAATTCCAGTCAGTCGGGCCAGTTGCCGAAGGCGACGTTGCGTCGAACCGACGGGTGGGTTTCTCCTGGTGACACACGACACAACGACTGTGCCGCAGTGAGCGGCAGGAGGTTGCAGCGATGACTCTGGAATACACCCTGACCGACAGCGAACGACTTGCTCAACTCGACGCCGAGGAACTCCGGCGCCTGGTCGGTCTCGTGGAGTACGACAGCGAACGGGATCCCTTCCCCGTCAGCGGCTGGGACGCCGTGGTGTGGGTGGTCGGAAACGCCACGCAGACGGCGCACTACTACCAGTCCGCCTACGGCATGGAACTCATCGCCTATTCCGGACCCACCACCGGTAACCGCGACCATCACGCCTACGTACTGCGCAGCGGCGCCGTGCGATTCGTGATCAAGGGTGCGGTGGATCCGGACAGCCCGTTGATCGAGCACCACCGCCTCCACGGTGACGGCGTCGTCGACATCGCCCTGCAGGTCCCGGATGTCGACAAGTGCATCGAGCATGCCCGGAAGCAGGGGGCGACCGTTCTCGAGGAACCCTACGAGATCAGCGACGAGAACGGCACCGTCCGCATCGGCGCCATCGCGACCTACGGCGACACGCGGCACACACTCGTCGACCGGTCGCGCTACAACGGCCCGTACCTGCCCGGCTACGTGGAGCGCACCTCGACCTACCGCAAGCGCGAGGGTGCACCCAAGCGCATCTTCCAGGCGCTCGACCACGTCGTCGGCAACGTCGAACTCGGACGCATGGACGAGTGGGTCGACTTCTACAACCGCGTCATGGGTTTCACGAACATGGCGGAGTTCATCGGCGACGACATCGCGACCGACTACTCGGCGCTCATGAGCAAGGTGGTGTGCAACGGCAACCACCGCGTGAAGTTCCCGCTCAACGAGCCCGCTATCGCGAAGAAGCGTTCGCAGATCGACGAGTACCTCGACTTCTACCGCGGGCCGGGTGCACAGCACCTCGCGCTGGCCACCAACGACATCCTCACGGCGGTCGACCAGTTGCGCGAGGAGGGCGTCGAGTTCCTCGCGACTCCCGATGCGTACTACGACGATCCGGAGCTGCGCGCCCGTATCGGTGAGGTCCGGGTGCCGATCGAGGAGCTAAAGAAGCGGGGCATCCTGGTCGACCGCGACGAGGACGGCTACCTGCTGCAGATCTTCACCAAGCCCGTCGGCGACCGCCCGACCGTGTTCTTCGAGCTGATCGAGCGCCACGGCTCGCTCGGCTTCGGCAAGGGCAACTTCAAGGCGCTGTTCGAGGCGATCGAGCGGGAGCAGGCCGCGCGCGGCAATTTCTGAGTCCGATCCTAGACGAGCTGACCGAGCCGCGTGCGCAACGCGTGCTCGGTCTGCCGGATCGCCGTTCCCACAATCGGTTCGATAAGCATGCCGAGTGTGCGGCCGGCGATCCCGCCGGGCAGTCGGTAGCCGAAGTCGACGTCGAGCCGCGTCGCGTCGCCGAGGTCCGTGAAGGTCCATGACGACGCGGCGCGGAATCCGGCGATCGAGTCGAGGACGATCACGCGATTGCGTTCCCATTCGACGACTTCCACGCGCGAGTCGAGATCCTTGGGGCCGATCCGCATGGTCGAGTCGTAGATGGCACCAAGGCCGGAGACCTGCTCGCTCACGGGTTGGAAGCGGGCCACCCCGAACATCCAGTCGGGGACGTTCCGGTAGTCGTCGACGTAGGTGAACGCGAGGTCGATAGGGATGTCTGCGACGGCGCTGTGGCGGACGTGAATCATGGCTGGAGCCCTTCACGAGAAGTTGTCTGTTACCGAATGTAGCGGGTAACTGCCCGCTGTGGAAGAGGTCAGAACCCGTTGCTCTAACGTCCGATAAGTGTTTGAATGCCGTGACGCACATCACACACACTTTCGGTTCAGGAGGCTCGGGTGAAGACGAAGGCAGCAGTCGTCAAGGGAATCAACCAGCCGTGGGAGATCGAGGAGATCGATCTCGGCGATCCCGTCGCAGGTGAGGTGCAGATCCGCCTCGCGGCCTCGGGTCTGTGCCATTCCGACGAGCATCTGCGCTCGGGGGCGACACCGCTTCCGTCCTTCCCGGTCCTCGGTGGTCACGAGGGCGCGGGCGTGGTCACCAAGGTGGGTCCGGGAGTGCGGGGTCTCGAGGAGGGCGACCACGTCGTCCTCGCGTTCATCCCCGCCTGCGGCCGCTGTCGGGCCTGCGCCAAGGGCATGCAGAACATCTGCGACGAGGGTGCCGGCCTGCTCACCGGTCAGGCGATCTCCGACAAGACCTACCGCGCGACGCTGAACGGCGACCCGGTGCTGCAGATGTGCCTGCTCGGCACGTTCGCGCCGTACGTCACGGTCAACGAGGCGTCGGTCATCAAGATCGAGAAGGACATCCCGCTCGAGAAGGCGGCCCTGCTCGGGTGCGGTGTCGCGACCGGCTGGGGTTCGGCCACCGAGATCGGCGGCACCAAGCTCGGCGACACCGTAGTCGTCATCGGTGTCGGCGGTGTCGGCATCAACTCCGTCCAGGGAGCGGCGCACGCCGGGGCGCGGTTCGTCGTCGCGATCGACCCGGTCGAGTTCAAGCGGCAGAAGGCCAAGGAGTTCGGCGCGACGCATGTCTTCGCGTCGATCGAGGAGGCCGCACCGGTGATCGGTGAGATCACGTGGGGTCAGATGGCCAACGTCACCGTCATCACCGTCGGCGAGATCACCGGCGACATCATCGGCCCCGCACTGGGTCTCACCGCCAAGGGTGGCCAGGTCGTGGTCGTCGGCATGGGTCACGCCACCGACTCGCAGGTGACGATGAGCCTGTTCGAGCTGACGCTGCTGCAGAAGCGTCTGCAGGGGGCCATCTTCGGTGGCACCGGCCCGCGCTCGCAGATCCCCAAGTTGCTCGAGCTGTACCGGAACGGGCAGCTCGACCTCGACAACCTCGTCACCAAGACCTACAAGCTCGAGGACATCAACGAGGGCTACGCCGACATGCACGCCGGCAAGAACCTCCGCGGTCTCGTCCTCTACGGCGAGGACGACTACTGATCCTGTGAGCGCCGACGTCGCCGGAGCCGTCCCTTACGGTGTTGAGCATGGACACGCGTGAGGATTCGGTTTCCGGCGACGTCGGCTCTTGGCGGGACTACGGCCCGACCGACCTGCCGAAGCCGCTCGCCGCTGCACTCGAGGCGTTCGCCGAACGCGGTTACGACGGCACGTCCATCCGCGAGGTTGCGTCGCGGTCCGGTCTGTCGGTGCCGGGTCTGTACCACCACTACCCCTCGAAGCAGGCGCTGCTCGTCTCGCTCACGACCACCGTGCTGCACGACCTGCTCGCCCGCAGCCGGCAGGCGATCGATGAAGCCGGACCCACCCCCTCCGAGAAGTTCGACGCCGTCGTCGAGTCGCTGCTGCGCTTCCATATGTTCCGCCGCGATCAGGCGTTCGTGGCGTCGACCGAGATGCGCAGCATGGAACCCGAGGCCCGCCGTGCATTCGTCGCCCTGCGCGACGAGCAGCAGTGCATGATCGACGAGATCGTCGAGGCCGGTGTCGCCGACGGCACCTTCTCCACGCCCTATCCGAAGGACGCCAGTCGCGCCGTGACGACGATGTGCGTCGCGGTGGCGAGCTGGTACCGGCCCGACGGTTCGTTGTCTCCCGACGAGATCGTGCACCGCTACCTGCAGGTCGCGCGGAACGCGGTCGGAGCGAAGTAGCCGACACCCCTTCCGGGCTTGACCCGATGGCGGGGATATGCCACCGTGAACTCGACCGAGCGATCGATCGGTCGGTACGGAAGGAGCTCAGCATGGCGGTCGACCTGTCCTACTCGGATCACGTCCGGGACCTCATCGCGCGGACCGAGCAGTTCATCCGCGACGAGGTGCTTCCCGTCGAGGACGCCCACGGTGGCGACATCACCGCGGCCGGTGGCGACGCGATCCGGGCGGATCTGCAGAAGGCCGCCAAGGCTGCCGGTGTCTTCGCTCCGCACGCGCCCGTCGAATACGGCGGCCACGGCCTGGACATGTCCGACCGCGCCCCGGTCTTCGAGGCGGCCGGCTACTCGCTCTTCGGTCCCACCGCGCTCAACATCGCCGCGCCCGACGAGGGCAACGTGCACATGCTCGCGCACATCGCGAGCGACGAGCAGAAGCAGCAGTTCCTCGCGCCCCTCGCCGCCGGCGACGTGCGCTCGGCCTTCGCGATGACCGAGCCCGCCCCCGGTGCCGGTGCCGATCCCAACGCTCTGAACACGCGCGCCGAGAAGGTCTCCGGTGGCTGGAAGATCAACGGCCGTAAGCACTTCATCACCGGTGCCGACGGCGCCGGATTCTTCATCATCATGGCCCGCACGTCCGGCGAGCCCGGACAGCGCGGTGGCGCCACCATGTTCCTCGCCCCCGCCGACACCGCGGGCCTGAAGGTCGGTCGCCACATCAACACCCTCGACCGCTCCATGATCGGTGGTCACTGCGAGGTCGACTTCGAGGACCTGTTCGTCCCCGACTCCGCCGTGCTCGGCGAGGTCGACCAGGGCTTCGCCTACGCGCAGGTGCGCCTCGGCCCCGCCCGCATGACGCACGTGATGCGCTGGCTCGGCGCCGCTCGCCGCGGTCACGACACCGCCGTCCGCTACGTCTCGGAGCGTGAAGGATTCGGCTCCCGCCTCGGCGATCTCGGCATGATCCAGAAGATGATCGCCGACAACGAGATCGACATCGCCGCGACCCGCGCGCTGCTCGTGCAGGCGTGTTGGGAACTCGACCAGGGTTCGCACGCCTCGAACGCCACGTCGATCGCCAAGACCTTCGCCGCCGAGGCGATCTTCCGCATCGTCGACCGTTCCGCTCAGATGTGCGGCGGTCTCGGTGTCTCCGAAGATCTTCCGATCGCACGCCTCACCCGCGAGGTCCGGCCGTTCCGCGTATACGACGGTCCGTCCGAGGTGCACCGCTGGGCCATCGCCAAGCGCGCCGTCGGTGCCGTTCGCAAGGCGGCCCGCGAGGCCGCGAAATGACCGCCGTACACGAGGGACTCGATCTTGCCGTTCTCGAGCGTTTCCTCGCCGATTCCGGTGTGACCGTTCACGGTGAACTTCGGGCGGAGCTCATCTCGGGTGGCAAGTCCAATCTCACCTACGGGTTGCGCGACGAGAAATCCCACTGGGTGCTGCGTCGCCCCCCGACCACGGGCCTGACCCCGTCTGCGCACGACGTCGCCCGCGAGTTCCGCATCACGTCGGCGCTCAAGGGCACCGGTGTGCCGGTCGCGCCCACCGTCGCCCAGTGCGAGGATGACTCGGTGATGGGTGCGCCGTTCACCGTCGTCGAGTTCGTCGACGGACGTGTGGTGCGCAGCAAGGCCGACCTCGATGCGCTCGGCGACGACGAGATCGACCGCTGTGTCGGTGAACTCGTGCGCATCATCGCCGAACTGCACAATGTCGACTTCGAGGCCGTCGGCCTCGGGGGACTGGGCCGGCCGGACGGCTACGTGACCCGGCAGGTGAAGCTGTGGGCGAGCCAGTGGGGCCGGGTGAAGACCCGGGAACTGCCGGATCTCGAACGGCTGCACGCCGCGCTCGCCGAGTCGATTCCGGAATCGCCCGCTCCGTCGATCGTCCACGGTGACTACCGTATCGACAACACCATCCTGGACCCGAACGACCCGGCACGCGTTGTCGCCGTGGTGGACTGGGAACTGTCCACCCTCGGCGACCCGCTCACCGATCTCGCCATGATGTGCGTGTACCGGCATCCGGCACTCGACGACATCCTGGGCTTCCCGGCGGCATGGTCGAGCGAACGACTGCCGGCGGCGGACGATCTGGTGCAGCGCTACGCCACGGCGTCGGGGCGCGACATCGCCAGCTGGAACTTCTACATGGGTCTGGCCTACCTCAAGCTCGCCGTCATCGCGGAGGGCATCAACCATCGGTGGCGTGCCGGGGCGACCATCGGCGACGGTTTCGACCGCGCCGGTGAAGCCGTGCCCGACCTGGTGGCAGCAGGACTCGCAGCACTGAAGGGAGCCCACGCGTGACCAGCGCGCTCGTGACCGGAGCCTCGAGGGGTATCGGCCTCGGAATCGCCACCCGTCTCGCCGAACGCGGCTATTCACTGACGATCAGTGCCCGCGGGGCGGAACGCCTCGAGAGTGTCGCCGAGCGTCTACGGGAGGCGGGTGCGAAGGAGGTACGCGCCGTCGCAGCCGATCTCGCCGATCCGGAAGCCACCGCCCGCGTCGTGGAGACGCATCGCGAGGCGTTCGGTTCCATGAAGGCGCTGATCCTCAATGCCGGTGTCGGCACGGCAGGCTCGATCGCCGAGTTCCCGGCCCGACGGTTCGACAAGACGGTCGCCGTGAACCTCAACGCTCCGTTCGCGCTCATCCAGGCGTCGCTGCCGTTGCTGCGCGCCGAGGCGGAGAACGATCCGGCCCGCGGATCGAAGATCGTTGCGCTCTCGTCGATCACAGGTGTCTACGCCGAGGCCGGTCTCGCCGCCTACGGTGCGACGAAGGCCGCGTTGATCTCCCTGGTCGAGACGCTCAACGCCGAGGAGTCCGGCAACGGCATCTCCGCGTCGGCGCTCGCACCCGCATACGTCGACACCGACATGTCCGACTGGATCAAGGACAAGATTCCGGCCGAGTCCATGATCGAGGTGAACGACGTCGTCGAGATCGTCGACGCGCTGCTCAAGCTGTCGTCGCGGGCAGTGGTGCCCAAGCTCGTGCTCAGCCGCGCGGGCGCAGGTCTCTACACCGCCTGATTCTCTACACGGCCTGACGTTCGGGGTCGGTCGACCGCTGTTTCAGGTCGACCGGCTGGCCGTCGGACGGGAACGGCAGCGACGTGAAGTCGAGCGGGGCGACGTAGCCGGGGTCGACGTGCCAGTCGAAGCGCAGCAGCAGTTGGTGGACGATCGCTTTGACCTCGACCCCGGCGAAGTGCATGCCGAGGCATTTGTGCACGCCCCCACCGAACGGCTCCCAGGCGTAGCGGTGCACCTTGTCCTCGCGTCGATGGTCCGCGAAGCGTTCGGGATCGAAACGTTCGGGCTCCGGCCAGTACTCCGGCATGTGGTGCGTGAAGTGCGGCGCGACAGAGGCATACGTGCCGGCCGGCACGAAATATCCCCGGACCTCGGTGTCGCGCACGGCCCGTCGCGCTAGGACCGGGACCGGGGAGACCAGCCGGAGGCATTCCTTCATCACCAGATCGAGGCTGCCGAGCGCGTCGAGATCGGCGTGACTCGGTGCGGCGGTGCCCAGCGCGAGCGACTCGGCCCGGCACCGGTCCTGCCACTGCGGGTGTTGCCCGAGATACTGCATCATCGTGGAGATCGTGATGGTCGACGTGTCGTGCGCGGCCATCAGCAGGAAGATCATGTGATCGACGATCTCGTCGTCGCTGAACCGTTGTCCCGCTTCGGATTCGATGTGACACAGCACCGAGAAGAGGTCGTCCGTCTCCCGCGACCGTCGCGCCGGGAGATAGTGCCGGAAGAAGTCCTCGAGCACTCGGCGTCCGTCGAGTCCGCGTTTCCATCTGGTGCCGGGGACGGGATACCGCACGATCGAGGTCGCAGCCTGCACACAGTCGATGAATGCCTTCTTCACCACTTCGATCTCGGCCGGCGTGGAGTCCTCGGCGCCGCCCATGAAGATGTCGGTGGCAAGATCGAGCGTGAGTGTCTTCAGTGCCGTGTAGGCGCGGAATCCGTCGGTGGGAACCCACTTGTCGAGTTTCTCGGCGATCGACGGATTCATGGCGTCGACGGTCTTCTCGAGGCGTGACCGGGTGAACGCCTGCTGCATGATGCGGCGGTGCCGGAGATGTTCCTCCGAGTCGAGGAGCATGAGGCCACCGTGGAAGAACGGCCCGATCAGTGCCGACCAGCCGTCGCCGTTGACGAACGCCCGGTCCTTGTTCTGCAGCACCTCTTGGCATGCGTCGGGTCCGAGAACCGAGATCCAGCGTCGGCCGGCCGCCGAGAAGCAGGAGACCTCGCCGTATCGGTCCCAGTGCTTCTGCATCATCGCGAGGGGATCGCGGATGTATTCGAGGACGTGCCCGATGCCGGGTATTCCCGATCGCCCCGGGACCGGGCGCAGATGGGAGTGGGCGGGGGGAACCGCCAGGATTCGGGTCACGATGAACCTCCAGTTCTGCGGACATCTGACAGGAACCCCTGTCAGATTGGGGTGTAGTCTGCGTCACATCGATCGGGTCTGTCAAGATCGGTCCCATGACTTCCCCCGCATCCCGCCGCTACGCCGGTCTGAGCGGCGAACAGCGTGTCGCGCTGCGGCGCGAAGCCCTGCTCGAAGCAGGACTGGAACTGTTCGCGGCCTCGGGGAAGAGCGGCGCCACCATGACCGCCATCTGCGCACACGCCAAGCTGACGGAGCGGTATTTCTACGAGAGTTTCACCAGCAGGGACGATCTGCTGCAGCAGGTCCTCGACAAGATCGCCGACGAGGTGCGCGAGGCCGTACTCGCCGCGCTCCGCACCGGCACGGGCACACTCGAAGACCTCGTGCGGAACGCCATCGCGTCGTTCGTCGCGATCCTCACCGACGACCCGCGCAAGGGCCGGGTCTCACTCATCGAGTCCGCCGGCTTCGAACCCCTGCGCACCCACAGACGAGCGTCGCTACGGAGTTTCGCCCAGATGGTCGCCGACGAAGCGACCCGCATGTACGGCGACCGGGCGTGGCCGCCCGAACGGGGCGAGATCAACGGACTGCTGTTCGTCGGGGGTCTGGCCGAACTGGTCACCGCGTGGTTGAACGACGAGATCGCCATCTCGCCCGACGAGATCGTCGACGTGGCGACGCACCAGTTCCTCTCCACGGCCCATCAGTAGAGCCGTCCGGGGGCGGTCAATCATCACCGACCGCGGTGCGGTCAATCATCACCGTTGGTTTCCTTCTCCACGCCGCGTCGGCGCAGGAAGTTGAACCCGGGCACGCCCACGATGGCCTGGCGGACGTCCTTGGCGACGAGGAGCAGTTCGTGGATCTCGGGGGAGACGGTGTCGAGTGTCGCCATGATGGGCAGGACCGCGTCGACCCGCTCGGTGATCTCGGGGAGCCGGTCGATGAGCTTGATCGCGGCGCGCAGTTCTTTTGGTGAGAACTCCTCGACGAACTGGGTGGCGAGGGGAGCGGCACGTTCGGCGAGGGGTTTGTAGGTCTCGAGCAGTTCCCCGGCGGCGTCGGAGCTGCGGCCGGCGGACTCGACGACGATCCGCGCGTCGGCCGCGACCACCGTCGCATCGCGCACGACCCCGCCCGTCGAGTCGATGATCTCCGTGGCGCGCGTGACCGCATCGGCGGCTTCCTCCACCACACCGATGGTCGAGGCGATCACCTGCGTGGCCTGCGCGACGGCCACCGACGCTCCCTCGACGATGTCGGTGGCGTCGGTGACCACGCTGTCGATGCGGCGGATCAGCGATTCGACCGAGTCGATGAGCGATTCGGCCTCGCTGAGCAGGCCTTCCACCCGCGTCGGGAGCGACAGTGCGAACTCGGCGGTCTCGCGGGTGCGTCCGAGCACGGTCCGGGTGACGTCGACGATGGAACCGGCGACCGAGACTCCGAGCGCGGGCACAGGCAGCGAGATCATGTCGTCATAGTGCAGTACGTCCGATCGTCGTGATCGCGGACCTCACATTTTCGGCGTCCCGTTCGTCTACCCGGTACAGAGCACACACCGGATGGAAGGATCGAGGCCGTGACCGCATTGCGCACCCACACCGTGATCGACACACCGATCGGCGAGTTGACGTTGGTGAACACCGACGGCGTCCTGAGCGGCGTGTACATGGCCGAGCATCACCCCGCGCCCGACCGCGCCGGTTTCGGCGAGCAGGTCACCGGGGGGTTCGACGAGGCGATCACCCAGTTCGATGAGTACTTCGCGGGTCGCCGTACCCGGTTCACCGTCCCCATCGCTCCCGTCGGCACCCCGTTCCAACGCGAGGTGTGGGGGGCGCTGATGACGATCGAGTACGGCACCACGCGCACCTACTCGGAGATTGCACTCGCCCTCGGCCGGCCCACTGCGGTACGGGCGGTCGCTGCGGCCAATGCCCGCAACCCGCTCTGCATCATCGTGCCGTGCCATCGCGTCATCGGTAGCAGCGGCAAGCTCACCGGTTACGCCGGTGGTCGCGAGCGCAAACGCTTCCTGCTCGACCAGGAGGCACGGGTGCTGAGTTCCGCCGAGCCCGATGTCGCCGGCGATACCCATGTCCCTGCCTGATCACCTACCGCGGGCGAGCCTGCCTCCTTTCGAGCAGGTGGTCACCCGCCACGGCGCGACGGTCCTCCGGGTCTGCCGCGCACTGCTCGGACCGGTCGACGCCGACGACGCCTGGTCCGAGACCTTCCTCGCGGCGTTGCGCGCCTATCCCGACCTGCCACCGGGCAGCAAGATCGAAGCGTGGCTCGTGACCATCGCGCACCGCAAGGCCGTCGACATCCACCGGGTGCGCGGGCGGACGCCGGTGCCCACCGAGAACCTCCCCGAACCCGCGTCGGCCACGGGAAACCCCGGTGAGGGCGACGACGAACTGTGGAGCGCGGTCGCCGAACTTCCCTTCACGCAGCGTGCGGCGCTGGTCTACCACTACGTCGGAGGCCTGCCCTATGCGGAGATAGGCACGATCCTCGGCAACAGCCCGGCCGCGGCACGTCGCGCGGCGGCCGACGGTCGGGCTGCGTTGCGTCGTCGGATCGAACACGGAACAGGATGTCGCTCATGAACTTTCCACAACCCTCGGTCGGATCGGCCGATCTCGCGTGGTTGCGGGAGAAGCTCGTACTCGACGCCGAGGCGGCCGGGTTGCTCGATGTCGCGTTCCGCGTCGTCGACACCCCCGTCGGTCCGCTCCTGCTGGCCACCACCCCCGTCGGACTCGTGCGGGTCGCCTACGTCGCCGACGGATCCGACGCCGTGCTCGACGAACTCTCCCGCCGGATCAGCCCGCGCGTGCTCGACGCGCCGCGGCGACTCGACCCGGTGGTCCGGCAACTCGACGAGTACTTCGCCGGTACGAGGACACATTTCGACGTTCCGCTCGATCTGCGTCTCGCCGACGGATTCCGTCGTGAAGTGATCACGCGTCTGCCCGAGATCGAATACGGGCGCACGGCGAGCTATGCCGAGATCGCCGCCGCGGCCGGGAGCCCGCGCGCGGTGCGGGCGGTCGGTACGGCGTGCGCGAAGAACCCGCTGCCCGTGGTGGTGCCGTGCCATCGGGTGGTGCGCAGCGACGGCAGCATGGGGCAGTACGTCGGGGGAGTCGAGGCGAAGAGGGCGCTGCTGCAACTCGAGTCGGTGGCATGATCACCACCCTCCGGATCCCGGTGGCCGAACCCGTTGCGGTGGGGCCGATGCTCGCGTCGCTGCGAAGCCACACCGTCCCCGGCTACGAACACCACAACAGCGCTACCGGCACCCATCACCGCGCGATCCGCACGAACGGCGGCGCCGCGCACGTCGCCGTCCGCTTCGCCGACCCTGCGACACCCGACGACGGGAGACACGGGGATGTGCGACATCTCGAGGTTCATGTCGAGACCGCAGGTCGCGCGGATGTCGAGGAGATCGAAGAGAGGGTCCGGAAGTGGCTCGATCTCGGCGTCGACCCGTCCGTCGTGGATGCGGCATTCGAGCCCGATCCCGTGCTCGGGCCTCTTGTGCAGACCCACCCCGGTCTGCGCGTGCTCGGCACCACCGACTGGTTCGCCACCGCCGTGTCGACAGTGCTCGGGCAGCAGGTGAGTGTCGCTGCGGCATGCACATTCGCAGGACGACTCGTCGCAGCCTTCGGCGACGGTGCACCCGGTGGGTTGCGATGCTTCCCTACGCCGCACCGACTCGCGACGGTCGAGCAGAGCGAGCTGCGTGCCGTCATCGGCACGACGCAGTCGCGCGCCCGCACCGTCGCCGAACTGGCCCGGGTCGCAGCCGACGGGGTGGCGCCGGAGCATCTGTCGTTCGCGGCAGACCTTCTCGCGCTTCCCGGGATCGGACCGTGGACCGTCGACTATCTCGCTCTACGACTCGGCGACCGCGACGCGTATCCGTCCGGCGACCTCGTTCTCCGACGAGCCCTGCAGGTGGAGAGTGCGCGCGAAGCCGCCGAGCGCGCCGAACAATGGCGGCCGTGGCGGGCCTACGCCGTCATGCATCTGTGGACACACGCCACCTACTCGCCGCCCGCATCCTCGGCGTAGACGCTGCGCACGGCGGTGTCCATCGGGAAACGAACCTGCGTGTCGCCGAACATCAGGCGCGTCGCCACCTCGACCGACGCCGTGATGTGCGACGACGCGAGTTCCGGGTTGCCGGTGTGCACCACCACCTCGTCGTGCTGGAAGAACACGAGATCGCCGGCCGTCGGGTCGGGATCGGTGGTCAGCCGCCGTCGCAGTTCCGCAAGCACGCACAGCGCCCACTCGGCCGCGGTGGCCTGCACGACGAAGTTCCGCGTGAACCGGCCCCGCGCATGCGCATCACCGTGGGAGTGGAAGCCTTCCGGAGCGGGTGGGCACGCACGGCCCAGCCACGAATGCACCACCTCGCCACGTTCACCCGCACGGGCGGCACGTTCGACGAAGTCGACGGCGGTCGGGAAGCTGCGACGCAGCACCGTCAGCAGGGCACGCGCGTCGCCCGACGTGGCGCCGTACAGAACACCGAGCACCGCGACCTTCGCCTTCGCGCGGTCGCCGCCGAAGGACGCCGCGGCGACCGGGGCGTACAGATCGTCCGAACCGGCAGCCGCGACCATGCGCCGATCGCCCGACATCGCCGCCAGGATGCGCGGTTCGAGCTGGCCCGCGTCGGCGACGACGAACGACCGCCCCGGGTCGGCGATCACGCTCGACCGCAGCGCCTTGGGGATCTGCAGAGCGCCACCGCCGCGACTCGCCCACCGGCCCGATACGACCGCGCCGGGAACATAGACCGGACGGAACCGGTCGTCGCGGACCCAGGTGTCGAGCCAGTGCCAGCCGTTCGTGCTGTACAACTTCGACAGCTCGCGGTGCCGCAGCAACAGAGGCACCGCGGGATGGTCGATCCGCTGCAGCACATGCTTGCGGGTCGACTCGACGGTGATGCCCTCGCGACGGAACGCCTCGAGCACCTCGCTGTGGGAGGCGGGATTCACGGGGCGGCCGAAGACCGCGCTGACCTCCTCGACCACTTCGGCGATACGGCTCGGCAGGTCGTAGCCGGTCGGGCGCGGCCCGAGGGTGTCCTCGAGGAGGCGACGATGCGCTTGCGCCGAGAACGGCAACCCGTCGAAACCCATCTCGGCCGCTGCGAGAGCGCCGGCCGATTCGGCGGCGGTGAGCAACTCGAGGCGGGCGTCGCCGGAGATGCGGCGACGTTGCTCGGCGAACTGCTCGACCACCGCCTCGACGTCGATCGCGGGAGCCGCATCGAAGAGGCCGGGCCGCTCGTCGACCGGCTCCTCCGCAGTGGGCGGGGGTAGGCCCTCGCGTACGGCAAGGATGGCGCCGGTGGTGGCGAGATCGTGGCATCGCTGCACCCGAACATCGGCGCGGAGCAGCTCGGGATAGACCGATGCCGTCGAGGTCCACACCCAACGCGGTCGCGATTCGGCTTCGATCGCAGCGACTGCATCCGCGAATCCGGGGTACTCCCGCACCGAGCTGAGCGGCGCACCGAATGCGTCGACCTCGACGATGCTTGCACCGCGACGGCCCCGGCCGTCCGCAGGATGAGGAACGACGACCGTGCGCACCCATACAGTGTGCTCCATCACGGCGACAGACCCCGACGCGCGGTGACCCCCCGATTCACCCTCGAATTCACCCGTATCGAGAGCGATCCCCGCGAGAACCGCCACTACCGTGGTAGTGGAGGGACTCCGCCGCTACCCCCGACGCGCGGCGGGGTCCCCCATTTCGTTCGTGGGCCCGTCGCTTTCGCCTGCATGCTCGGAGCTGCCGGAGGATTCGCCCGTATCGTCACGATCGTCCTCACCGGCGTCCACGCTGTCGTTCGAACGAACCGTGTCGGTCGCGACCGCAGAATCCCGAACCTGCTGTCGCGACGGCCGCCAGGGCAGACGCACGGGTGCGTCCGCGGCCCGGTGGAAACCGACACGGTCGTAGATCCACGTCACCAGGGCGCCGACGACGAGACCGAACACGACGCCGACGATCGTCATCGTCACGCCGTGGCCGAGCCCGGCGTCGGGTCGTCCGTCGAAGTAGAGGATGGACCGCACCGCGAGATAGATCTGGTGCATCGGCTCGAAGGTCGACAACCATTCGAACATCCGCGGGGTGGCCTCGATCGGAATGGTGCCACCGGACGACGGCAGGCCGAGCACGATGAACACGATCAGGTTCACCAGCAGGCCCGCCGCGCCGAAAATCGACATCACCGCGAGGGACGTGATGCCCACGGCCGAGATCGCGAGCGCCCCGTACTCCCACAGCAGCAGCGCGCGCGGCGCCGGCATGCCGAGTGCGGTGGCGATCCACACATACAACGCCGAGACGATCAACGACATGACCACCGTGATGCCCCACTTGAGTGCCAGCACCTGCAGGCGCGACATCCGGGTGGTCTCCCGCGCGATGTAGAGGGGGCCGTATTCGGTGGGCACGAAACCGAGGGCGCTGTCGACGACCGCGTTGATGATCGTGGCGCCGGTGAAGCCGGCCAGGATCAGCAGCAGGGTGTAGAAGAAGGCGGACAGGCCGGCGCCCGTCCCGTCGGGCAGCGGCTTGTGCTCGACGGTGAGTGCATCGATCGGCTGGGTCAGGACGAGGCTGGAAGCTCCGGACAATTGCAGGTCGGGTGCCGACTCTGCGAGCGTCGCGGTGACGGTCTCGGTCAGCTGCTGCCCGACCGTGTCGTTCACCTGGGTCAGCGCGCGGTCGCCGATCGTCGTGACGATGCCCGTCGCGAACGCGCCCGTCCGGGGATTCGTGTAGAGGGTGATGATCGGCTTCTCGATGTCACCGGGAACGACCGAGGCCTGCGCGAGGATCGAGATGCGTTTGGTGAAGTCGCTCGGGATGACGATCGCGCCGTACAGGCTGCCGTCGTCGAGGCCCTGGTTGGCGGCCGAGATTCCCATCCGTCGGAGGTCGATCTCCTCGGGATCGATGCCGTCGAGGATGCCCTCGGTGATCTGGTCGCCGAAGTTCTGTCGCTCGTCCGATCCGGGCAGCACATCGCCGACGTCCTGATTGACGATGGCCATCGGGAACTGTCTCAGGTTCTCGCTCGGATCGAGGAGTGCGCCGAGATAGAAGTAGGCCAGGGCACTCATCATCGCTGCGACGACAGCGAAGGGCGCGAGCCAGAAGCGCGGGCTGCGAAGGGTGCCGTGGTGCGGATCGGTGGTCGACTGGGTTGAACTCACCTATCAATTGTGCACACAGATGTGTGCTCTTGGAGGGCTCGAGTGCTCGAATGCACGCGAGGTCGGGTTGCGTGATCTGTCACTCGAAGGCGTCCTCCCCGCCCGAATTGCCGGAAAGCGTCGGAGATCGACAATCTCGGTTTGTCGTATCGGACCCCGCGGTCCGTGTTTCGATGTGGTCGACGGACGGATCCGACAGAATGGGCGGAGGGAACGATGGCGAACGGATTTCGGCGGGTACTGCGAGCGGGAGCGGTCGCCGCAGTGGCAGGAGGGATCGTCCTCGGCGGCGCCGGCATCGCGGCGGCGCAGGACGAGTGGCCGGTCCAGCAACCGAACAGTCCGATCTACGTGTACGACGTGGACCCCGCCAACTGGCTCACGCCGGACGAGCTTGCCTACTGGAATCCGCTGGTGAACGAGCCGCGGCTGACCTCGCCCTTCGGCACGAACACCCGCATCGTGTGTCAGGGCTTCCACGGCGTGACGACCGATTGCTGGCAGGCCGACCTCGAAGGCCGTCCACATAAGCTTCAGCGTCTGCCCGCGAACCTTCCGAATGTGACGGGGTCGAGCGCACCCGGCGGAGGCGTCGGGCACTTCGTGTATCCGCTCTTCTGATCCGTACGGGGCGTCAGCGGTCGTCCCGTGAGCTCGGGGTGCCTGTGCTCTCGAGATAGAGGAGAACCGCCCGTACCCGCCGACTACGGTCGGCCTCGCGCGGCAGGTCGAGCTTCACGAAGATCGAATTGACGTGCTTCTCGACGGCGCTGACCGACATGGTCAGACGATCGGCGATGCCGGTGTTCGTCAGCCCCTGGGCGAGGGCCTCGAGCACCTCGCGTTCGCGTTCGGTGAGGGTGGCGACAGGGTCGGTGCGGCGGGTGCTCGCGAACAGTTGCCGCACCACCTCGGGATCGAAGGCCGTCCCGCCCGCGGCCACACGTTCCAGGTCGGTGAGGAACGCCCCCACGTCCGACACGCGATCCTTGAGCAGATAGCCCACGCCACCCCAGCCGTTCGTGAGCAGGCCGGTCGCGTTCCGGTGCTCGACGTACTGCGACAGCACGAGCACAGCGACCTGCGGGTGCTCCTCCTTGATGCACCGCGCCGCGTCGATGCCCTCCGTCGAGTAGGTCGGTGGCATACGCACGTCGAGCAACACGAGGTCGGGCACCTCGCGCTCGACGACGTGACGCAGCTCGACGGCGTTGCCCACACCGGCAACCACCTCGTGGCCTTCGTCCGCGAGCAACCGGGACAGGCCCTCGCGAAGAAGGGTCGAATCCTCGGCTATCACGATGCGCACGGGATCCTCGCTTCCACGACGGTCGGCCCTCCGCGGGGGCTGTGTACGGAGAACTGCCCGTCCAGCGCGGCGACACGGCGCGCGAGACCTGTCAGCCCGGAGCCCGTCATCTCGGCCCCGCCACATCCGTCGTCGACGACCGTGACCGTGACGACGTGACCGTCCGCCGCGACGGTCACCGACACGTTGTCGGCGCCGGAGTGCTTCGTCGAGTTCGTGACCCCTTCCGCGGCAACGTAGTACGCGGCTGCCGCGACATCGTGTGGTGGTTCCGGGTCGATCGACAGATCCAGGTCGACGGGGAGGAAGGTGTGCGCGGACAACCCTTCCAGCGCCGCGGCGATTCCGTGCTTGTCGAGCGCGGCCGGGTATATCCGCCACGCCACGTCGCGCAGTTCGGTGAGCAACGCCTGCGCCTGGGCGACGGCGTTGTCGAGGTCGGCGACGAGGTTCCCGCCGCCGCGTTCGGCGGTGCGACGCGCGCGACCGACGTCGAGTGCGAGCGCGACGGCCCGCTGCTGGACGTCGTCGTGCAGGGCGCGTTCGATCCGCCGGCGTTCGTCGTCGATGGCGGTGACGAGGTCGGCGCGGGTGCGCTGCAGGTCGCGGAGGCGATGCTGCGTGGCATCGTCGCCGAGCAACCGCAGGGCTGTGCGGACGTCCCACTGGCCCACGATCATCGCCATCCGGACGGAGAGATAGATCATCACGGCGGCGACGAGGAGCGAGACGAGACCGTCGGCGACGGAGATGCGACCGCCTGCCAGCAGGACGAACGCCCAGCCCCCGTAGCCGGTCGCGGAGATCAGGACGAGCAGGACGACGAGGCCGACGAGCGGACCGTAGGCCAGGCGGACGAGGAAATATCCGGTCGGCTCGCGATCCGGAAGATCCCGGACCGCCTCGGCGTCGAACCATCGCACGAGACGAATACGGTCGCGTTCGGCCGCGCGACCCGGTCCGTCGGTGGTACGGCGAGCCGATGCCGCCACACCCGTCACCGCGGTGACGATCCCGAGCAGAAGCCCGACGACGGCGCGGACCGAGGTCCCGAGTGAGCGCCGAAGGTGATCGATCACGGACCGACCCTAACGGGCGCGAATCGATCGGACACGGCGGACGACGAACACCGCCACTGCTGCGACCACCGCGACGATCACGAGTTTCTGCAGCACATCGGCATACGGTTCGACGACTCCCCAGTTCTCACCGAGGAGGTATCCGGCGAGTACGAAGATCGAGTTCCACAGGGCGCTACCGAGGGCGGTCAGGACGACGAACCGACCGACGGGCATGGCCTCCACCCCGGCGGGAACCGAGATCACGCTCCGCACGAGCGGCACCATCCGGCCGAGGAGCACCGACTTCTCGCCGTGCCGGGCGAACCACTCTTCGCCGCGCCGCAGATCGGAGGTGTTCACCAGGGGGAGTCGCTCGACAACGGCATACATCCGCTGACGGCCGAAGGCGCGTCCGGCGAGGTAGAGCAGCAGTGCGCCGACGAGGGAGCCGAGGGTGGTCCACGCGACGGCCGAGACGAGGGAGATCTCCCCGCGGGAGGCCGCGAAGCCGGCGAGGGGAAGGATCACCTCGCTCGGGATCGGCGGGAAGAGGTTCTCCGCGGCGACCGCGACACCGGCACCGGGTGCTCCGAGCATCTCCATCAGCTGTAGCGACAGACCCGCGAGGCCGTGGAGTTCGTCCGTGGGGGACTGCGTGAGGGTGTGTGCGAGGTTCATGTCCGGAACGCTATGAGCGGCGAACGTGCAGGTCGCTGCGGTTTTCCGCCGACTTCGCGGCGTTCGGGGTGTGGTTTTCCGCAGTCCTGCCGAATTCCGGTCTATCCACCGGATAGTAAATGGATGAATTATCCCGGATCTGCGGTACTGTGACCGCATGTCCGGACCCCGCGACCTCGACTACTGGTCCTTCGTCGAACTCGCGCAGGAGCGTCTGAACAGCAAGTTCGGCCAACATCACCGCAGCGCGACCGAAGTTCTGCTCACGCTCAACCGGGCCTCGGACATCGTCACCTACGACCTCGAGGCCGCCGTTCACCGTCCGCGCGGCCGGTCGTGGTCGGCCTATCGGCTCATGTTCGTCATCTGGCTTGCCGGCCCGATCGAGCCGAACGTCGCCGCGCGACTCACCGGGATGAGCCGCGCCGCGGTGTCGAACCTCGCGAAACCGCTGGTCGAAGCGGGAATCTTGGAGAAGACACCGGTCAGCCACGACGCGCGTTCGGTGCAGTTGTCGCTCACCGAGGCGGGGGAGAAGGAGATCCGCGACAGCTTCCGCGCCCAGAACGAGCGCGAGGAGGCCTGGGTGGAGGTGCTCACCCCCACCGAGCAGCAGATTCTCGTGATGCTCCTGAACAAGCTGATCACCAACCGCAGCCAGTTCGACGTGCGCGGACGCAACTGACGCAGCCTCGTGACCTCTCTGTGGTTGCGCTCACGCCCTCCGTTTAGTTAACGTATTTACTACTTCCAGGCGAGCGACCTTCCCTCGCACGCCCGAGATCCGCGAGGAGTCAGATCATGGCGTTCTACCGACAGCTCGGCGTCATCCCGCCGAAGCGTCACACCCAGCACCGTGACGAGAACGGCGACCTGTACTACGAAGAGCTCATGGGCGAGGAGGGCTTCTCGTCCGACTCGGCGCTGCTCTACCACCGGTACATCCCCTCGGCGATCGTCGACGCCACCGAGTGGAAGCTGCCCGATCAGACCACCACGCCGAATCACCCGCTCAAGCCGCGGCACCTGAAGCTGCACGATCTGTTCCCCGAGACGATCTGGGCCGAGACGGATGTCGTGACCGGTCGTCGTCTGGTCCTGGGCAACGCCGACGTGCGCATCTCGTACGTCGTGTCGTCCAAGCCTTCGCCGCTGTACCGCAACGTCGTCGGCGACGAGATGGTCTACGTCGAGTCCGGTGAGGCCACCGTCGAGACGGTCTTCGGCCCGCTCGAGGCGAAGGCCGGCGACTACGTGCTGCTGCCGATGGCCACCACCCACCGCTGGGTGCCCCAGGGCGACGCACCGCTGCGCGCCTACACCATCGAGGCCAACAGTCACATCGTCCCGCCGAAGCGTTACCTGTCGAAGTTCGGGCAGTTCCTCGAGCACGCGCCGTTCTGCGAGCGCGACCTGCACGGCCCGACCGAACTGATGCAGGTCGAGGAGGAGAACGTCGAGGTGCTCGTCAAGCACCGCACCTCGCACGGCGTCGTCGGCACCCGCTACCTGATGCCGCACCACCCCTTCGACGTGGTCGGCTGGGACGGCTGCCTGTACCCCTACACCTTCTCGATCCACGACTACGAGCCGATCACCGGCCGTGTCCACCAGCCGCCGCCGGCGCACCAGGCGTTCGAGGGCAACAACTTCGTCATCTGCAACTTCGTGCCCCGCAAGGTGGACTACCACCCGCTGGCCGTGCCGGTGCCGTACTACCACTCGAATGTCGACTCCGACGAGGTCATGTTTTACTGCGGCGGCGACTACGAGGCCCGCAAGGGATCGGGTATCGGCCAGGGTTCGATCTCGGTGCACCCCGGTGGTCACGCGCACGGCCCGCAGCCGGGCGCCTACGAGCGCAGCATCGGTGTGGAGTTCTTCGACGAACTCGCCGTCATGGTCGATACCTTCCGCCCCCTCGAACTCGGTGAGGGTGCGCTCGCGTGCGAGGACGCCGCCTACGCCGGCAGCTGGAACCGCAATGCAGGAGCGACGAAATGACTTTCGGACCTCTCCTGACGGGACTGTGCGACGACGCGGCGCTGTTCCCTCCGGGCAACGCCCCGCTGCCCGTCGCCGTCCCCGCCCACGCCGGACACCGCTCGTCCGCGCACGCACCCCTCGTCGGAGCGTTCGTCTTCCCGGCCGGTCGCCTCGGTGAACTCGCAGATCACCTCACGCAGCACCCGTATCCCGGCGAGCTGGGCCTGAGCCTGACCGCACCGACCGGCACCGCCGCCGTCCGACCCGCACTCGAGCAGGTCGACGCGATGGACTCGGTGTCCGTGGTGGCGCTCGAGATCGCGGTCCCCGCAGAGCAATCCGTCGACGAACTGTTCGCGGCACTCGCCGAGATCTCCGTGGGCCGCCCGGATGTCGATGTCTTCGTGGAGGTTCCGCGCGACGAGCGCCGCGCCGAGATCCTCGCCCGTATGGTCGGCACGCCCTACGCGGCCAAGTTCCGCACCGGCGGCATCGTCGCGGAGGCGTATCCCGACGAAGCCGAACTCGCCGCAGCTGTCGGCACGGTCGTCACTACGGGTGTGCCGTTCAAGGCGACCGCCGGTCTGCACCACGCGGTGCGCAACACCGACCCGAAGACGGGCTTCGAGCAGCACGGGTTCGTGAACCTGCTGGCCGCAGTGGACGCGGTGCTGTCCGGAGCCGACACCGACGAGGTCGCCTCCGTGCTCGCCGAACGCGACGGGGCAGTGCTCTCCGCCCGCCTCGGCGCCCTCTCCGACGACCGGGCCGCAGAGGTCCGGCGCCGTTTCCTGTCGTACGGCACCTGCAGCATCGCCGAACCGCTCGACGATCTGCTCGGCCTCGGTCTGGCACCCTCGACCGTTTCCCCGATCACCGAAGGAACGAACGCATGACCACCATCGCCATTCCGGAGGGCTCGCTCTTCGGCCTCGACAACCTGCCGTACGGCATCTTCTCCACGGCCGACAGCGAACCCCGCGTCGGTGTCCGCGTCGGAGATTCGGTCCTCGACCTGAGCCGTGTCTTCGAGGACGACATCGTCTTCGCCGAGCCGTCGCTCAACGCGTTCATGGCCCGGGGCCGCGCCCGGTGGGACGAAGTCCGCGCTGCGATCAAGGAACTCGTCGCCGGTGACGTCGCCGACGAGGCCGTCTTCGCCGTCACCGACGTGACGATGCACCTGCCGATCGAGGTGGCCGACTACGTCGACTTCTATGCGTCGGAGAACCACGCGTCGAACCTCGGCCGGTTGTTCCGCCCGCAGAACCCCGACCCGCTGATGCCGAACTGGAAGCACCTGCCCGTCGGCTACCACGGCCGGTCGAGCACCGTCGTGACCTCGGGCGTCGACATCGTGCGGCCGTGTGGGCAGCGCAAGGGCCCCAACGATCCTGGGCCGGTCTTCGGTCCGTCGATCCGCCTCGACATCGAGGCCGAGATGGGCTTCATTGTCGGTGTCGGCTCCCCGATGGGTTCGCGGATCACCCCCGACGAGTTCGCCGACCACTGCTTCGGCGCGGTCATCCTCAACGACTGGTCGGCCCGCGACATCCAGGCGTGGGAGTACGTGCCGCTGGGCCCGAACCTCGGCAAGTCCTTCGCGACGTCGATCTCGCCGTGGGTCGTTCCGCTCGCCGCGCTCGAGGCGGCCCGCATCGACACCCCGGTGCAGGACCCGGAACCGCTGCCGTACCTGAAGGGCACCGAGAAGTGGGGCCTGGACATCGATCTCGAGGTCGAGTGGAACGGGCACGTCGTGTCGCGCCCGCCGTACGCGCAGATGTACTGGTCGCCGGCGCAGATGCTCGCCCACACCTCGGTCAACGGTGCCGCGACTCGCACCGGTGATCTGTTCGGCTCCGGCACCATTTCGGGCCCGGAGAAGGACCAGCGCGGTGCCTTCATCGAACTCACCTGGGGCGGAGCAGAACCCGTGCAGGTCGGCGACGAGACCCGCACTTTCATCGAGGACGGCGACGAGATCGCCATCTCTGCCACCGCGCCCGGCCCGAACGGGACCCGCATCGGCTTCGGTGAGGTCCGCACCCGCATTCTTCCCGCGATCGGGGAATAGAGGAAACAGGTCCGTGCGTCAGCCGGAGCGCCACCGGCCGGGCCGATCGGCGATGCCCGGAACCCACGAGGTTCCGGGTATCGCTGTTTTCCGGGGTCGGTCAGTCGACCGAAAGAATTTCGCCCACAGCGCAATCCAGTACGCGGCACAGGGCGGTGAGGGTCGAGAAGCGGATCGCGCGGGCGCGTCCGTTCTTGAGTACCGACAGGTTCACCACGCTGACGCCGACCTTGTCGGCCAATTCGGTGAGGGTCATGCCCCGATCGGCCAGCAGCTCGTCGAGATGACACCGGACGGCATGCTCGGTTTCCGGAGGCATCAGACGAGTCCTTCGTTGTCGCGCGCCATGCGGCTGCCGATCCGCAGTACCACGCCCACGGCCGAGATCACCATGCAGAAGACGTAGGCGTACCAGAACTCCGGTCCGAGAGGCGCGTTCGAGAGGACCTCGTTCATGTCCACGTCACGGATCAACATGTTGGTGCCCAGCGTGCGGGGAATCATCGGGACGATGATGGTCGCGATCGCCACCATCGACGTGACCCACACGAGCCGGATGACACCCCGGTCGAACAATCGGCCCCGGACGAATCGCACGACGATCCAGCTCAGCAGGGCCAGGGCTGTCAGGTAACCGAACGTCTGTACCGCCTCCCCGGCGCGGAGGAGGCCGACGCTGACGGGTGAGAGGGTGTCGGTCGGAACGTCGATCACCGTGGTCGAGGTGGTCTGGAGGTCGGCGCCGTTCGGGGTGGACAGCACCGGCGCCGCTGCCGCGTCGTCGAACCGGACCCGCGCGGTCACGATGCCGTCGCCGAGGGAGCTCGCGAGGTCGCGGACATAGGTGAAGAGCACGATCAGTGAGGTCAGCGCGAAGACGGTGAGGGACGCCCGCAGATCGGTGCGGTCCTTCTTCGACGTCTCGGTGGGGGAGAGCGTGTCGGGTTCGCCGCCCGGGCCCTGGGGGCGGTCGGTGCCGTGGGTGGAATTCATGGTCGTCTCCGAACTCGCCGGACGGCGGGGCTATCGATTGTCGATATCATCGATAATCGTTATACCTATCGATAAACGATATGTCCAGAGGTGGGGGCGCCCGCCAGTCCTGCTCGGAGCGGATCAGGGTAGGCGACGCTCGATCGCGTCCCGCGCTGCCAGCGCCTTCGCGCCGTAGTCGGCGAAGAGGTCGGGTGTCAGCCGCGAAGCCGGACCGGAGATGCTGAAGCAACCGCGCACGGTGCCACCGCGCCCACGCAGCGCGACGGCGACGGCGGCGATGCCGTCGTGCAGCCCTTGTTCGGTCACGGCATACCCGCGGGCGCGGATCTCGGCGATCTCCTCGCGCAGCGCTGCCGGTTCGGTGACGGTGCGCTCGGTCAGTGATGGGAGTTCGGTCGCGAGGAAGTCTTCGATCCGTTCGTCGGGCAGCGACGCGAGATAGGCCTTGCCGGTCGACGCGGCGTGGAGGGGAAGGCGCGTGCCGAGGGCGAGGAAGGCGCGCAGCTGATGGGCGCTGTCGAGTCGCTCGATCAGGACCAGCTCGTTCCCGTCCGGCACGGCGAGATGGACGGTCTCGCCCGTCTCGGTCTGCAGCCGGTTCAGCTCCGGGAGTGCGACCTCGCGCAGGTCGTCGCCGGACGACATCGCGCTGCCCAGGCTGAATGCGCGGCCGGTGATGACCCACTGCCCGGCGTTCGTCGTCGAGGGGCGCAGCCAGCCGGCTTCGGCGAGGGTCTTGAGGCATCGCTGAACGGTGCTCTTGGGGACGTCGAGTCGCTTGCTCAGGTCCGACAGCCCGACCGGTTGCGTGGTCGCGACCTCCTCGAACACGCGGAGTGCGGTGAGAACGCTGTTCATCGGAACCTTTCGCGCGGTCGTTGACGGCAGGCGGCACGGGCTATAGGTTGAGCCGGACCGCATCGTAGCACGCTGGTCCACAATGTGGACCGTGCACCGCGCGACACCGTCCGGCAGGACGTCGAGAAGGGACCACCACCGATGACCACCACCACGCCCGTGCCGTTGCTGACCTCGCTCACCGAGTCCGGAGCAGGCAGTGACGACCGCAGCGCTGTCCGCGTCGGAGACGTCTCGCTCACCCGATCCGAACTGATCGCGGCTGCCGCCGCGGTGGCCGACGAGGTCGCAGGCTCCTCGCGGGTCGCTGTCGACGCCACCGCGAGCATCGAGACGGTGATCGCCACGACCGGATGCCTCATGGCCGGTGTGGCCGCCGTGCCGGTGCCGCCGGATTCCGGTCCGGCCGAACGCGCGCACATCCTGAAGGACTCGGGTGCGCAGGTGTGGCTCGGCACTGCCCCCGAGGACGTCACCCTGCCCGCGATCCCGGTCGACGCGAACGCGCGCTCGTCGTCCTCGCACGCCGAGGCGGACCCGGGCAGCGCCGCAATGATCATGTACACCTCCGGAACCACCGGTGCCCCCAAGGGAGTCGTGCTCTCGCGGTCCGCCGTGGCGGCCGGCCTCGACGGCCTCGCCGAGGCGTGGAACTGGACGTCCGACGACACTCTCGTCCACGGACTTCCGCTGTTCCACGTCCACGGACTCATCCTCGGCGTCGTCGGTGCGCTCCGGCAGGGCTCGTCGCTCGTGCACACGGTGCGACCGAAGCCCGAAGCCTATGCAGCGGCGGGTGGTTCGCTCTACTTCGGTGTTCCCACCGTGTGGTCGCGGGTCGCCGCCGACGAATCGTCCGCTCGCGCACTGTCGTCCGCGCGACTTCTGGTGTCGGGCAGTGCGCCCCTGCCCGTTCCGGTCTTCGAGCGCATGCTCGCCCTCACCGGTTCCGCGCCGATCGAGCGGTACGGGATGAGCGAAACGATCATCACGATCAGCACCCGCCACGACGGTGAGCGCCGGCCCGGCTGGGTGGGTCTGCCGATCGACGGCGTCTCCACCCGCCTGCGCGACCAGGCCGGCAACCTCGTGCCGCACGACGGCGAAACCCTCGGCCAGTTGGAGGTGTCCGGCGCGACCCTGTTCGACGGCTACCTGAACAACCCCGAGAAGACCGCCGAGTCGGTGACCGAAGACGGCTGGTTCAAGACCGGCGACATCGCCGTGATCGACGACCAGGGTTTCCACCGCATCGTCGGCCGCGAATCGGTCGACATGATCAAGTCCGGCGGCTACCGGATCGGCGCCGGCGAGGTGGAGCATGCGCTGCTGAACCATGCCGGCGTGCAGGAGGCGGCGGTGGTGGGTGTGCCGGACGACGATCTCGGACAGCGGATCGTCGCCTACGTCGTCGGGGATCTCCGTGATCCGGGCGAACTCTCGGACTTCGTCGCGCAGACCCTGTCGATCCACAAGCGCCCCCGCGAGATCCGTACCGCCGACGCTCTTCCGCGCAACGCCATGGGCAAGGTGCAGAAGAAGCTTCTCGTCGAGGACTACCTCGCCGGGAAGTGACCCGGTCTACCCGATCCGGACTTCGTCGCCGACGGTGATGTCGCCGGGAGTCGGGACGGTCGCGTAGACACCGATGCACGGCATCGGCTTGCCCTCCGGCACATTGGGCACCTGATGCGCGGTCATCACCTCACGCAGCATGTCGCGCCGCGCGGGAACCTCCTGATGGGGGAGCGTCACCATGACGCACCGCGCGGTGCGCTTGTGCGGTTCGAGGACTGCCGAGCCCACCGACACCCGTCGGCCGATCCATTCGTCCTCCACGAAACCGGTCGTGTCCGGAGTGTCGACGACCAGCTGCGGCCGGAACCGCCGCAACGCGATATCGGTGGGGTCGCCGGTGCCGAGCGCTTCGACCGCGGAGCGGGAGACGAGATGCACCGGCGCCTCGTCGTAGGTGCGGTCGCGCGGTTCGAGCCGCACGTCGTGACCGAGCAGCTTCGACAGCAGGTCGTCGACCTCGGGATCGTCGCCGCGCACCACCGTGCCGTCGGCGAGCGTGAGTTCGAGTGCCGCCGGATCGCGGGGGTCGTCGTCGTTCAGAAGTCGTGCGGAGCAGGTCAACAGCAGTCCGTAGCGTCGGAAACGCTTCGCACTCGCGATGTTTCCGGTTTCGGCGTCGACCAGCGCCCACAGGTGGTCGCCGCGCACACCGTCCGCTTCGATCGCTGCGGCGTCGATCCGTTCTCCTCCGAACGATTTCACCGGATAACGCCACACCTGATCGATACGCACGACTCGTGAGCATACGGGGAACTGGGGAAAATGTTACGTGCGATTCCAACTCGCGGACGAAAACACCCGAGTCTCCGCCATGTTCTTCAACGGCGCATTGCAGATGACCTCACCACTGTTGGAGCCGATGAGCGAATCCACCGCACCACTGCTCGCGATCTACCCCAATCGCAGAAACATGAGGTGGACACGTGGATGCTGCGCCGTGCCGCGGTCGATGCACGCCGCCGACTCCCGAAGCTGGATGACCCGAATCCCTCGACCTTGCTGGCTCAACGGAAGCTGCCGTCGCGGCTGACCGCGCTACGCGCTGTCCATGTCCCCGCATCCAAACAGCACGCAGAAAAGGGACGGGACCGACAGGCCTATGACGAACTCCTGCGGTCGCAGCTTGCCCTCGGAGTGCTTCGAAACGCACATGCCGCAGAAGTCGGCATCGCCCACAAGCCCACCGGGCGACTGCTCGATGCATGGTTGGCCTGCCTGCCGTACACCCACAGGTGCACAGCTGCGGGTGATAGCCGATATCCACACCGACATGACCGCCTCCGGCCGACGAATCGGCTGCTGCAGGGAGACGTCGGCGCCGGAAAGGCCCCTGTCCTGGCAGCCACTGCGTTTGCGTTACTGGTAATCGAAGGCGGCTTTCAGGCGGTCCTCATGGCCCCGACCGATATTCTCGCTCGGCGCAACACTTCGAAGAGATCGCCGAGCATTACGGCCTCTCGGCGTGACCGTCGACCTGCTGGTGTCCCGGACCTGCCTCTCCCCCGATCGACGCCGGTCGAGTTCGAAACCATCATGACCACACCAGTCGCACAGGCTGCGTGACCGAAACTGTCGCCGAATCGTGCAGCAGTCCCCCCGATGTAAGTACGCGTTTCGGGTAGGGGACGTCGAACACTCGCACACGGGGCGCATTCCGTGCGAAGTGCGGCGGGTCACCTTCCCCGTGGTCGGGAAGGTGGCTCCAACCGGGCGCGGGGCTTCTCCAGTCCTGATCCGTTGAGAGTTCGATGCCCTGCACGAGCCGATCATCACGAACTGAGGTGGTGAAGTGGAAGGTTCGGTATTCAGCGACACTGATGGAGCATCGCTGCCAACTCGCGTGTTGCGGCCGCTTCGGTCTCTGCGCCCCACGCGCTCAGAGCATCGGCTGAGACCATCAGAGATGTGGACGAATCAGCGGGGATGCCGTCGCCGAGCGGTAGTCCGATTTCCTGGCGGAGTTCATGCATAAGGACAGTGGGCTTCATGAGACTTTCTTTGTTCGGTTGATTGGAGCGGGGATGCAGTAGGTGTTCACGGCGTCGTTGTCTCGATCCACTCTTCGTAGAATGGCGGCATGGCTGAGGCCTTGTCGTGGAACTCGGGTGGGCGTTTGTCGCGGAATGCCTGCACTCCCTCGGCGCCGTCGCCGATGCTGGTGTAGAACATGGCCAGCGAATCGACGCGGTGGGCATCTGCGGGGTGAGCAGCGGCCGCGTTTCGCAGCAGCATCTGGCGCATCAGGGCCACCGAGACCGGTGAGCGGTCGCGGGTCCAGGCATTCGCCAACGCGCGCGCTTCGCTGAGCAACATCTCGGGTTCATGGAGCGCCTGCGCCAACCCGTCGATGTATGCGACCTCGGCGTTGAGGATCTCTGCCCTATAGACCAGATTCAGCGCAGTGGGCATGCCGACGAGCCGAGGAAGGAACCATGTCGAGCACGCTTCGGGCACTATTCCGAGTTTGCCGAACACCAGGCCGAACCGCGCTCGGGTCGACATCAGGCGCGCGTCCATCGCCAGCGTCATGGTTGCACCGATTCCGACGGCCGCGCCGTTGATTGCGGCGATCACCGGTTTACGGCAGGCATGGATTGCGAGGGTGACGCGGCCGCCTGTGTCGCGGATCCGGCGCAATTCGGGGTCGTCGAGATTCTTCATGTCGGCAAGAGTGGGGCGTTTCGACTCGTCGAGCCCGAACACATTCCCTTCACTCGACAGGTCCATGCCGGCGCAGAAAGCGCGCCCTGCTCCGGTGACGATCACGGCCCGGACCGTGTCGTCGTCGTTCACCGACACGAAGGTGTGCTCGAGTTCGTCGGCCATCTCGACGGTGAACGCATTGAGACGGTCGGGGCGGTTGAGGACCACGGTGAGGATGCCGTCCTCGACTTCGTGGCGAAGGGTGGTGTATTCCATGACTTCTCCCGTCTGCCTGTCAGGCGAGGTCGGCGGCAATCCTGCGGATGGCGGCTTCGGCATCGCTCACGATGTCCGAGATGATCGTCTTGCAGGGAAGCACGGCATCGATGAGACCTTGGGATTGACCTGCCCACCACATGCCGTCTTCCATGTTCCCCTTCTCCAGCACTTCCGTTCGGCCGCGTACCCCGGAGGCGAGGTGTGCGACGTCGGAGAACGTGGCGTCAGGGCGGGCGGAGAGGGCTGCGATCGTCTCGGAGATGGAGTTGCGGGCCACACGTGCGGTATTACGGAACTCTCGGAACACGAGGATGGTCTGGCGTTCGTCGTTGGCAACGATCTGGGCCTTGACGTTCGGATGCACGGGAGCTTCGTCGCTGGCCACGAACCGGGTGCCCATGTTGATTGCGGATGCGCCGAGGGCCAGTGCTGCGGCCAATCCGTCGCCGGTGGCGAATCCGCCACTGGCGATGATCGGGATGTCGAGCACGCGCGCTGCGGCGGGGATGAGGATCAGGCCGGGGATGTCCTCGTTGCCGGGGTGGCCGGCGCACTCGAACCCGTCGATACTGACGGCGTCGACACCCATGGACTGTGCTTTGATCGCGTGCCGGACCGCTACCGCTTTGTGGATGACCTTGATCCCGGCGGCTTTGAACGCCGCCACATGTTCTTGGGGGTTGCTGCCGGCGGTTTCCACGATGGTGATACCGCTGTCGATGATCGCGGCCCGGTAGTCGTCGTACGGCACGGGAGTGACGGTGGGCAGCAGGGTGAGATTGACACCGAACGGCTTATCGGTCATTTCCCGGCACCGGGCGATCTCAGCGACGAGAGCTTCGGGGGTGGGTTGCGTCAGCGCGGTGAGAAAACCCAAACCCCCGGCATTGGCCACCGCGGAGATCAGCTCCGCGGTGCCGACCCCGGTCATGCCACCGCACACCACCGGGTGCTCGATCCCGAAAGTGTCGGTGAAACGTGTGCGCAGCACGATCACGGCCTCCCTGCGTGCGGAACGTCGACTCTCGTCGAGAGGACCTTGGCTTCACGCGCAGCGCTGCGCTTGGCTTCGTCGAAATCCGGTGCGACCGAGAGAAATAGTGTGCGACCGTCATCGCCACCGAGCGCGACCGCGAACACTCCCAGCGGAGCCGTACTCACCTCGTCCAGGATGGTTCCGCCTTCGGCCAGGCGTACGGCACGTTGGTTGACGCAGTCGGCAATCCAGATGGCACCTTCAGCGTCGAGGGCCTGACCATCAGGTGCAATCGTGCACGCTGCAAGCCGCTTCTCCACGCTCGGCTCGTCGCCGAGATCGCCGAACGAGGCGAAGTCCTGACGGGGGCCGAGTGTGCCGTCCGGTTCGATATCGAATCGGGAGACGCGGTTGCCGAACAGTTCGTTGACGTACAGCGTTCTTCCGTCCGGGGAGATGCACATGCCGTTCGGGAAGGACAATCCTTCGGCTGCGACTCGGGAAGTGCCGTCGGTGTCGACGAGGACGACAACGCCGTGCTCGTGGTCGGCTCCTCCCATGAGATCGAATCCGAACTCGCCGACGTATGCCTGCCCGTTCGCGGCGACCACCATGTCGTTGGCGTGACCGTGGCAGTGTTCGGAGATGTCGGCGTGCTCGACGAGTGAGCCGTCGGGTTCGCGGCGCAGGACTTTGCGGTCTTTCATCGAGACGACGAGCATGCGCCCGTCGGGAAGCCATCCGAGTCCGGACGGCTGGTGTTCGACGGTGCAGACCTGTTCGATGGATCCGTCGGCGTTCACGGCATTGACCGAGTGGGTGTAGAAATCCACGAACCACAGTCGGCCCTCGTGCCACCGAGGTCCCTCGGTGTAGGTGAATCCTGTTGCGACTTCCGTCATTGGACGACTTGTCATGGGAGTACCTTTCTTCCGGCGCTCGTTGCCCGCTGGGCTCGGCCGGTGTCGGCCGGGCGCCTATGCGGGTGAGGTGGCTCCAGTCTCGGGATCCTCACGGCGGTCGAGGTGTCCCACAACGCAACAGTGCGGACGAGTTCATCGGGCGCTGTCGCAAATTCGGACGGTTCGGTGCCAGGGTTGGTGTGCAGGCTGGTCGTACCCTCGCTCACCTGATCCGGAGGAATGCGCCATGCTCACCACGATGATGGATCGTCCACTGCTGATCAGCTCGCTGCTGTGGCGTGCTGAGAACGTCTTCGCCGACCGGGTCGGCGTCTCGTGCGACGCAACCCGCGGAGACCGAGAGTTCACCTACCGTGATCTCGGCGCGACCGCACGCCGGTTTGCTGGCTCCTTCGAGAACTTGGGCATCGGGTTCGGAACCAGGGTTGCCACGTTGGCCTGGAACACCTTCGAGCATCTTGTCGCCTACTACGCAGTTCCTGCGTGCGGGGCAGTGCTGCACACGGTCAACCATCGGATGTCACCCGAGCACATCGCCTACACAATGGACAAGGCCGAGGACGAGGTTGTGCTGATCGACGCTGATCTGTTGTCCGTTCTCTTCGAGATTCTCCCGCGCCTCCCGCGGATCCGGCATGTGGTGGTCATCGGTGATCTCGAGCAGGCCGAGTGTTCGGTACCTGCAGAGGTGACCTGGTGGTCGTTCGACGGATTGTTGCTCGATGCCGTGCCGATCGAGGAATTCCCGGAGTTCGACGAGACGACCGCATCGTCGATTTGTTTCACCTCGGGTACCACCGGGCTGCCCAAGGGGGTCGTGTACAGCCATCGAAGTACGGTGCTGCACGCGATGGCGATCAGTGCTTCCGGGGGCGTCGCGATCGACGGTCGGCACTCGTACCTCCTTGCCACGCAGATGTCCCACGTACACAGTTGGGGTGTTCCGTACGCGGGGGTGCTGCAGGGCGCACGTCTCGTCCTCCCCGGGCCGCACCCCTCGCCCGCGGAGTTGCTGCGCATCATCACAGATCAGACACCCGATGTCTTCGTCGGCGCCCCGGCCGTGGCGGCGCTCATGCGTGCACAGTTCGATGCCGATCCCGAGCGTTACGACCTCGGAAGTGTGCAGACCATGTGGTTGGGCGGGCAGGTGCTGCCACCAGTGCTGGTGAGGTGGTGGGCGGAGCGGGGAGTGGCGACCGTCAACGGGTGGGGGATGACCGAAACCTCCCCTATGGGAACTTTCAGCAACTCGGCCGATTGCCAAGGCAGACCCTTGCCGTTGTTCCAGGTGCGTGTCGTCGACGAAGAGGGTCGGGAACTGCCGTGGAATGGCTTCACCACCGGCGAGCTGGAGGTTCGTTCGCCGTGGGTGACCGGGACGTACCTCGACGACGACCGCGCCGCCGAGGCGTTCGACGCCGGCTGGCTGCGCAGCGGCGACGTCGCGGTGATCCACCCGGACGGCCGGCTGGAGATCCGCGACCGGGTCAAAGACCTCATCAAGAGCGGAGGAGAATGGATCTCTTCCGTCGAGGTCGAGAACCAGCTGCTCCTGCATCCGGCGGTGGTGGAAGCCGCTGTCATCGCGGTGCCGCACGAAACCTGGCAAGAGCGCCCCGTGGCGTGGGTTCGGACAACGGCGGAGGTCTCCGATGATCAGCTTCGGGCCCACTTGGCGGTCACCCTGCCGAAGTTCTGGCACCCCGACACGTTCGTGCGGGTAGACGAGGTCCCCAAGACGTCAGTGGGCAAATTGGACAAGGTGCGCATACGCCGGATGTGGGCTCAGAAGTCTGCGGTGTAGCGTTCTGGGACACCCATGGCTCATGTGACCTCTATTACATAATGTTCGTACTGATCGTGAGGTGTTGGAGGTGGTGACGACGTGACCGAGCGGCTTCGCATGCACGTAGACGATCGCAGTTCCGACAGGTACGACTCCGACAGGTATGACAGTGCTTCGCCACGAGTGCGGCCGGAGATCGAGCAGTCCTGGCGCCGCTGCCGTGCCATCGGGGCGGCTTCGGACGGTTCTCGTCTGCGCTACATCGATACCCCCACAGACTCGAAGCTTGTGCGTGCGGCGCGGCCGGTCCTGGATCGGTTGGCCGATCAACTCGCCGATGCGCCGGTGACGATCTTGCTCGCCTCGCAGGATGCGACCATCGTCGATCGGCGGGCCGGGCAGCGGTCACTGCTCGGCCGTCTCGACCGTGCCCAGGTCGCCCCGGGGTTCATCTTCGCCGAGGAATGCGCCGGAACCAACGGGATCGGCACCGCCCTCGAAGAACGCAAAGCGTTCCGGGTCCGCGGGGAAGAGCACCTGCTCGAGGCGTTGCATCCGCTGGCCTGTGTCGGCTCCCCGATCGTCGATCCGGTCTCACGCGCGGTGACCGGCATCGTCGACATCACCTGCGAGATCGGCGATGTCAACGAGCTGATGGCACCGCTGGTGCTCTCGGCGGTACGCGATATCGAAGAGCGATTGTTCGCCCTGTCCGCCCGCAGCGAGCAGAACCTGCTGCGCGAATACATGCGCAGCAAACGCCGCGGCCACGCCGCGGTGGTGGCGATGAGCCGGGACACGGTGATCGCGACCCCGACGGTGTCACGGTTGATGGACTCGACCGATCAGATGATGATCTGGGACTGGATCAGCACCCATCTGGCCGCCAAGGACGAATGGGAAGGACCGCTGCGTTTCGCCGACGGGATCGACGTGCGGGTCCATGCCCGCCGGGTCGGTGAGTCCACCGATCCGCTCAGCGCGATCCTCGAACTGCGCCCGCTGGCCTCCCCGGCTCCGCCGCGACCGCGCGCCCGCCTGGCCCCCGCCGCGCCCGCCGGTGCGGCGCCGGCGACGCGTATCGCCGGCCGCAGCCTGGCCGCGCACCGACTCCAGGACCGGGTCGACGAGATCACCGCGACCGTCGCGCCGGTGCTGATCGTCGGTGAGTCCGGTGTCGGCAAAACCCATCTGGCGCGGCAGATCCAGCACCGCTGGGGCCGGCACGACCCGGTCCCGAGCGTCGATGCGTCGACGTTGACCCCCTCGGCGGTGGCCGAATTGCGGGCGCGTCTGTCCGGCAGTTTCGCGTGCATCATCGAGCACCTCGACGAGGTCCCCGACGACGCTGTGGCTTCTACTCGGCGGTTGCTCGACGCTGCCGTCGAGCTGGGTGCACCGGTGATCGCCACCGCCACCTCGAGCACCCCCGACGATCTGCGGCATCAGGTGCAGACCCATGTGCGGCGCAGTGTGTGCATCCCGCCGCTGCGCCAGCGCATCGAAGATCTCACCGATCTCGCGCGGGAGTTGCTCGCCGCCGAACTCCCCGACCGTCCGACCCCGCAACTGCAACCGGCCGCGCATCGGGCGTTGATCGACCATCACTGGCCCGGCAACCTGCGCGAACTCGCCTCGGTGCTCAGTACCGCGGCGGCGCGGTCGATGGGATTCGACATCAAACTCGAACATCTGCCCGCCGACTACCGCACCCTCGGCGCCGGCCGCCGGTTGACCTCGCTCGAACGCACCGAACGCGAAGCGATCGTCCGCGCCCTCGACGAGTCCGACGGCAACAAATCCCTCGCCGCCCACCGACTCGGTGTGGCCCGCTCGACCCTCTACCGCAAGATCCGCGCGCTGGGCCTGGAAAACGAAACATTCGGTTCCTGACCCCTGAAACACTCTGTCGCATAACAGGACATCTCAAACGGCCGGTGAACGAGACGATGATATGGGGTAGGCAATCACTCCTTGCCTCCTCACATCGTCCGTCTGGACGGTGACGTCCACCCGATCCGAAGGATGACCCATCATGAAGCGAACGGTGTACGGCGATGATCACGAGGCTTACCGACACTCTGTCCGCGAGTTTCTCGCTCGATGGTTCGAGCCCCTGGCCGCCGACGTTCGTGCCAACAAGGCATTGCCGCGAGAGTTCTGGCTTGCCGCGGGTAAGCATGACCTGTTGGGACTCGAAGTACCCGAACGATATTCAGGCGTCGAGGCAGGGGATTATCGCTTCAATGCGGTTCTCATCGAAGAATTGGCCAAGATGAATGCCGCGTTGGCGTCGAGCGTGAGTATTCACTGTGACGTCGTGGCGCCGTACCTGGTGCACCTGACCACCGACGAACAGAAGGCGAGGTGGCTCCCAGGACTGTGTTCCGGGGACGTGCTCACCGCCATCGGAATGACCGAACCCGGTGGGGGATCGGATCTGGCCGCACTGAAGACCACCGCAGTGCGGGACGGCAACGGGTGGTTGCTCTCGGGTGCCAAGACATTCATCACCAACGGTTACTCTGCAGACCTGGTGATCATTCCGGCACGTACCTCTCCATCGAAGAAGGCCAAGGGAATTACCCTCTTCGGCGTGGACACCTCCTTGCCCGGATTCGAGCGTGGCCGCAAACTCGACAAGGTCGGACAGGACGAAGCAGACACCGCTGAACTCTTCCTCGACCGGGTGCGCGTCACCGATGACGACGTGATCGGCGAGCTCGATCGAGGATTCATCCACATGATGTCCTTCCTGCCCCAGGAACGACTCGGATGCGCCATTGCCAATCTCGCGCACGCTGCGCAGATTCTGCTCGAGACGATCAACTACTGCCGAGAACGAAAGGCATTCGGGCAGTCCATCGGAACGTTCCAGCACAACAAGTTCTTGCTTGCCGAACTCGTGACACAGCTCGACGTGACACAGGCGTACGTCGACCGCTGCATCGAAGCCCACTCGGAGGGGACGTTGACACCGATCGATGCAGCCAAGGCCAAGTGGTGGACTGCCGAGATCCAGAACCGGATCCTCGATCATTGTGTGCAACTGCACGGGGGATACGGCTACATGAACGAGTACCGAGTGGCACGAGCCTGGCGGGATGCCCGGGTCACGAAGATCTGGGCGGGATCGAACGAAATCATGAAAGAACTGATCGGTCGCGATCTGGGCTTCTGATCTCGGCGTCGTGTACCGATCGTTCTGTCGTGAGTGCAGAAGGTTGGAATGCCGCATGGTAAGCGAATTAGTTTGCACTGCTTATCAATACGTGCGCCGTATTGAAATGTCTTGACTCGATTTCGGACACTTCACATCACATGTTCGCTTCTACCGTCGTAGATGTCCGGGCGGAAGCACCCGTCCCGGGAAATCTCCAGGAGGACCACATGACCGAATCCCAGGTCGCCACAGCGACCCGCAGCGGCTCGCACTCGAACAATGACGTACTCGATGTTCTGATCATCGGGGGAGGATTCTCCGGCCTGTACGCATTGGACCGACTGCGCGATCTCGGTTTCACCGTCAATGTCTGGGACGCCGCGGGTGGATTGGGCGGAATCTGGTGGTGGAACTGCTATCCCGGAGCCCGTACCGACAGCACCGGGCAGATCTACCAGTTCTCGTACAAGGACCTGTGGAAGAAGTACGACTTCACCGAACTGTATCCGGGCCACCAAGGGGTTCGTGAGTACTTCAACTACGTCGACTCACAGCTCGACCTCACCCGCGACGTCGTGTTCGACACTTTCGCCGAAGCATGCACGTGGGACGAGGAAACCCGTCAGTGGACCGTACGGTCCGCCGACGGCAAGATCCAGAAGGCACGGCAGGTCATTGTTGCCACAGGATTCGGCGCCAAGCCGCTGTATCCGAATCTCGAAGGGCTCGATTCCTTCGCCGGTGAGTGCTACCACACTGCGCGCTGGCCTCAAGAGGGCGTGGATATGAGTGGCCGCAAAGTTGTCGTCATCGGTACCGGCGCCAGCGGTGTGCAGGTCGTCCAGGAGGCAGGTCATGTGGCCGAACACGTCACCGTGTTCCAACGCACCCCGAATCTGGCACTTCCGATGCAGCAACGCAAACTCACCCATGACGACAACGAGCACTTCCGGAAGGGACTTCCCGAGCGGTTTGCTACGCGCTACAAGGCGTTTGCCGGCTTCGACTTCGATTTCATTCCGCAGAACGCCACCGACCTGAGTAAGGAAGAGCGCGACGCGATCTACGAGAAGATGTGGGCAGAAGGTGGTTTCGAGATGTGGCTCGGAAACTTCCAGGACATCCTTGTAGATGAGGAGGCCAACCGTACGTTCTACGACTTCTGGCGTGGCAAGGTCCTCGAACGGGTCACCGACCCCAAGAAGGCGGCAATCGTCGCACCGGAGACGCCTCCGCACCCCTACGGCGTCAAGCGTCCCTCCCTCGAACAGGACTACTTCGATGTCATCAATCAGGACAATGTCGATGTCATCGACTCCAACGTCACGCCGATTCGACGGGTGCTGCCGCATGGTGTCGAAACCGACGACGGTGTCATCGAATGCGACCTCCTCGTACTGGCAACAGGGTTCGACAACAACCGTGGTGGGATCATGGCTATCGATATCACCGGCGTCGACGGCCTGACGATTCAGGACAAGTGGAAGTCCGGTGTCGACACGTGTCTGGGCCTGTCGACCCGCGGATTCCCGAACATGATGTTCCTGTACGGACCTCAGAGCCCGTCCGGGTTCTGCAACGGCCCGACATCTGCCGAGTACCAAGGCGAAATCGTCGTCGAGTTCCTCGAGTACCTGCGCGAGAAAGGGGCGACACGGTTCGAGAACACCGAAGAGTCCGAGAAGCAGTGGCGCGCACACGTCGACGAGCTTTTCGTGAACTCGATGTTCACAAAGGCACGTTCGTGGTACTGGGGTGCAAACGTGCCCGGTAAGCCGGCGCAGATGCTCAACTACTCAGGAGGAGTCCCTCAGTACTTTGCTCGTTGGGAAGAAATCAAGTCCAACGGTTACGACACCTACGAGACCGACTGACGAGACGGACACGCTTGGGCTACTGGGTCCCCCAGTAGCCCAAGCATCCGTTCGACGGGGCTCACTGCCCTGATCCCCGATGGACATCGACTGCGTCGATGGGGCAATCATGGAACCGAGAGCATTGCCTTCGAGCACGTCGCCGTAGACGAGACGGGCGCGAGCATCGGTGATGCGGTCACGATGTAGGCGAGGCTGATCAAACGCCATCACACGAACACGACGTGGATCGCCCGAGCGAGAGGGTCGACTGTCCAGAGTTTTGGTTCAAACCGAACCGATGACGGACCTGGAGGGGTGTAGCCACGACCCTGACGTGTTGGGGGATCGAGCGGAGGTCGCCGACAAGGCGGCATCGACAAGTGGACGGAAGGCCCCGCTTCGACTATCGGTCGATCGCCGAAGCGGGACCCCGGCAGCCCGAACGCAGGGGGATATCGGGATCTGCCCGTGCCCGGAGATGGAGGCACGCCGCCTCGCCGCCACTGCATGCACACCGCGGGGCGACCATGTTGCCCGTGGTGGATGCTCGTGGGACGAACCGCCGACAAGTGGGCCGCGCCAGCCGGCAACCACAATACTGTCGACACGAACATAATACTTAATTTCGTTATACAACAACAGTATCCGTCGCCATTCCGCTGAGCTGCATCACCTCCTCCCGGGTGAGCGGCCATTCGTCGCCGATGGGAGTCCTGTCGGCAGCGGCTGACAGGACTCAGCACCGACACACCCGAGGAAAAGGGCACACGATGCAGATCAGGACTGCCGCAGCGCGTGCCCTCGCCTTGCGACTCCGGATCGTCGACCACAAGCGACCCTTGTATCACGATGTCAGGTCGGCGGCGATCAATCCGGACGTTCAGCTAGCAGTTCGCACCCATGCCTCGAGCATGCGCCGTGCGATCGAGACCTTCCCCGGCAGCAACACGGGCGCATCGACCGAACTAGCCCAGTCGCCGGCGGCGAGGGCCTCCTTCACCTCCGCGCGGGAGCACCACACAGCCTCGCAGATCTCACCATCACTGAAGATGAGCGGTTCTCGAGGATCGGCGACGGCATGGAAGCCGAGCATGAGGGAACGCGGAAACGGCCATGGCTGACTTCCGACGTAGGCTACGTCGGAGACAACGAGACCGACCTCTTCCGCAATCTCCCGCGCCACACAGCTTTCGAGCGACTCGCCGGCCTCGACGAATCCCGCCAGCGTCGAGAAGTTCCGCGCCGGCCACGCCGCGTGTCGCGCCAACAGCACGCGGTCCGCCCCGTCATGTACCAGACAAATGATCGCAGGATCGGTCCGCGGGTACTCCTCCCGACCGCACGCAGTGCACACGCGCGTCCAACCACCCGAGGTGATCGTCATCGGCGCCCCGTCCTTGGCGCAGAAGTGGGATTCGTCCTGCCACATCAGCAGGGCCTGCGCGGTGAGATACCGTTCGGCATCAACTGCATCGAGAAGCGCTCCGTGTGACCGCAGGTCACCGAACTCGATGCCCACGCTCTCCATGGGGGCCTCCGTGAGAAACTCGTCCCGTACAGCCCATTGATGCACCGTACCAACGACTCCCAACAAGACCGCGTGTGTCGGAGGTTGGGAACAATAGTCGGCAGCCGACTCGAGGAGCAGTTGTCCATCGATGAGACGAACCTGACCGGCACCGTTCACGCGAAGCAGCCGCGCATCCGGCCATGCCCTCGCCTGCACGGTCGCATCGTCACGTAGCGCCACAGGGCGACTCAAGGCATCACCAGGAAGGGCACCCCCGACACCGTCAGCGTTCACCATTGATCACAACCTTCCGCAACGAGCGACCATGTCGACCGGCACTTCGTTCGTGCGCGTGCGGCCGGCACTGCCGTCAGGCAAACTCGAACTGGATCGACGAGTACGATTCGGACATCACCGAAATGAATTCTTCAACGAGGCGCACATGATCGGGATGGACCAGATATGCGCGGAAGGCGGGGACGTCTTCGAAGATCGCAGATATTGCATAGTCGCCGATCCCGGGCTTGAGGGCGAGGTCCCTTCCGTAGCGAAACTCGACGACCTGGGGAATGCTCGCCGATATCGCGTCAAGAGCTTTGTGGAACGATTCGACCTGCTCGTCGGTGATGTCCTTCTTCCAACTGAATGTTACGACATGATGCAACATGATAATCCCTCTCTGGAAGCATAATTCGAGCTCGACACCCGAAGTGAGCGGCACGTTTTTCAGAGCCGCTGATGTGCCCTCACCATGACGTGCGGCGACCGAACATCCCTCCCCGCAGTCCGCGGACGTACAGGGGAACCCACTTCTCGAGAGCGCCTCGGGGGTGAACCCGTTCTCCGGTGGGTTCCCTCGCGGTGCCGGCCCGTCATCGAACGGTGATGGGGAGATTCTGGCCGTCTGTGGGTCACGTGGGTGACGGTAGAACAGTGATGGACCTTCGGTGTGTCCGATTGTGCAACACACATCTCCGAGAACCGGGACAGACGGACAGGTGTGTTGTTTTCGGACACTCGTCCGCTCGGGCCTCCTCGTAGTGTGACTCCACCGACTCGGCGATTGACCAGTCCGCCTATCACATCAAGGAGATCACCATGGCACTCGATCCTGTAGTCGAGCAGTTGATAGATACGTTGAACGAGCAGGGACTGAGGTCGTTCGAGCAGATGAGTGTCGCTGAGGTCCGTGAGGTCATCGAATCCTTCAGCGAACTGCAGGCGCCGAAAGCGGATCTTGCTCGTGTCGTCGACACGGTCTACCCCGGACCGGATGGTGATCAGGCCGTGCGTCTGTACATTCCGGAGTCCGATGCGCCCCTGCCGGTTGTGGTGTATATCCACGGCGGCGGATGGGTTGCGGGCAGCCTCGACGTTACCGAGCAGCCTTGTCGCGCGCTGGCCGCGGACGCCCGGGTCATCGTGGCCGCCGTGAGTTACCGGCTCGCTCCCGAACACAAGTTCCCTGCCGCACCCGAAGACGCGTTCGCTGCTCTGAATTGGGTAGTCGACAACGTCGCCGACTTCGGTGGTGATGCGACGCGTGTCGCCATCATGGGCGACAGTGCCGGTGGCAATCTCGCCGCAGTCACCGCCCTTCGGGCACGTGATACCGGCTCACCGGCCCTGTGTGCTCAGGTGTTGGTCTATCCGGTTATCGACGGCACGGCACGCTTCCCGTCATGGGAGGAGAATGCCGAGGGATATTTGATCACCGCGGCAGCAATCGGCTGGTTCTGGGAGCAGTACCTGGCCACACTGGAAGACGCCGAGAACCCGTACGCCTCGCCGGCCAAGGCGAAGAGCTTGGCGGGGCTTCCTCCGACGCTGATGTTGGTCAACGAGTACGAGGTCACACGCGACGAATGCCTGAACTACGGGCGGATGCTGACCGAGCAGGGTGTCCCGGTCCAGGTCGAACTGTATAGCGGTCTTGTCCATGGCGTGTACTGGATGACCGGTGCAGTTCCGCGCAGTGCTGAATTGCACAGCGCGGTTGTCGAATTCCTCGGCAAACAGTTCGCTCGCTGAGTACGAGTGGCCGGTGGCTGTGCCGCAGTCATGTGCTGCGAGTGCAGCCACCCGTTGCTCGCTCAGCGCGTGCCCGCCGGCGTGCTGCACTCAGGTCCTCACGGAGCACATGTCTGGTCCAGCTGCTGGCTCCTCGAAGTGGCGGGCCCGCCGGCACACGATTCTCGAGCGCGGGATGTGCACGAGACACGCACACGGTCGTCCGGTTCCTCTGCGGGCAACTCAGGGAGGTCGAGACGTCCGAATTCGGGCGGATGAACAACATGCTCCTCGTCCTGCCCTGGTACTGAGGTAACAGTCAGTAGACCAGTGCTCGATCGAAGAGGACTCGTCGAACTTCACGACATCGTTCCTGCTGATGCGGTTGCCTTGCCGAACGTCCACGTGTCCGCACCGCTGATCGAGGAGCTTGCTACGTGAGGCATCGTCACTCGCCGGTGAATGCGGTAGTTCGCTTCTCCATGAGGGCGTTGACTGCTCTCGTGTGATCGGTGGTCTGTTGAACCAGCGCCTGCAGAGCAGCGGACAGTTCGAGGAGGCTGTCGAGGCTCTGGTGCTGCCCTTCGCGCAGGAGTTTTTTTGCCATCCGTACCGAGTGCGGAGGATTGGCGGCCACTCTATTGGCGAGTGCGCGAGCTTCGTCGAGCAGCTGATCGGGAGGAACGACGTTCGAGACCAATCCCCACTCGAGAGCCTGTGTTGCGTCGACACGGTCGCCCGTGAGGATCATCTCGGCCGCCCGCGCCATACCGACCGCTTTCGGCAACAGCCACGCACCCCCGTCACCCGGGATGATGCCCAGCTTGACGAAGCTCTCAGCAAAGAACGCTTTTTCGCTGGCGATTCGGAGGTCGCACATGAGGGCAAGATCGCACCCGGCACCGATTGCAGGGCCGTTCACCGCTGCAATCAAGGGTACGTCGCAGTTGTACATCGCTCGTGGGATCCTTTGTATCCCGGCGCGATAGCCATCGCGTTGTTCGTGAGGTTTCCCGCCGAACAGTCCCTGGCGATTCGCCATGTCCTTGACGTTGCCGCCGGCGGAGAAGGTCGATCCCGCGCCGGTGACAATGACAGCGCGTACCCCGTAATCGGCGTTGACGGCATCCACGCATGCGACCAATGCGTCGACGACATCCATCCCTGAGACTGGGTTACGTTCAGCCGGCCGATTGATCGTCCACGTTTCGATGAATCCGTCGCGTTCTACGAGAACTGGATTTTCCATGTATGTGTCTTCCCGATCTTCACTGCAATCGATGGTTCGGATAATGCACTGCTGACTGGCATGCGAACGGACTCGGCGGCAGTCTGGTCGAAGCAGACCGCCGCCGAGACACGTTCCTCCTTCGTCGGCGCGCTTTGCTTTCAGTTGCACGCCCCACACACGGTGTTCAGGCGAGCCCCAACTTCGGCCGTAGCCACTGGGCGATCCGGTTCAGGGCCTGATCCGCCTCGGGTGCTCGTCCCGCGTTGAAGTGGAAGACATGCTGCTGTTCGTCGACCACGTCGAGCACGGCTTCGCTCCCTGCCTTTTCGATCAATTCGACGACCCGGCGCGAGTCGTCGAGCAGAGTCTCGTAGCCGCCGACCGATACATAGACGGGAGGGAAGTCTGTGTAGTCCCTGAGCAGCGGGTTTGCCCGCGGGTCCGTTGCTTCCGAGAGATCGGTGAGGAAATTCTCTCGCATCATCTCGAGGACTGCCCTCTTGGCCAGGACGTCGACTGCGTCGTTCGATTCGATCGTCAACCCCTTGATCTCCATATCGAGCCACGGCGAAAGAGCGACGACGGCGGCCGGAATGGGAAGTGCCATACCCGCAAGTTCGAACACGGTCGAGATGGCGAGATGTGCGCCTGCCGAGTCGCCGACCGTCGCCGTATGTTCTGCCTTGTAGCCCTGCGTACGGAGCCACTTCTGCACGGCAATGCAATCTTCGAGCTGTGCTGGATGCTTTGCCTCCGGCGCGAGCCGGTAGTCCACCACGAGTGCGTGAACTCCTGCCAGCTTGGCGAGGTGTGCGGCAAGCTTGCGATGGGAAAAGCGTGAACCTGTCACGAATCCGCCGCCGTGCGTGAAGACGATCACCCGGTCCTCGGCGGCGCCCAGCGGCTTGGCCCATGTTGCCGGCACACCGTTGGCTGTCACTTCTTCATACGTGACATCGGTGGGTTCGATGGTGGGAAGATGCCATTCTTCGAACATGTCTCGCTGACCTGCGAGATCCATACCTTCGGACCGTCGAAGCCAGGACGAGTACAGGTCGTTGAGGAACAGCGATTCTTTGCTCACGGACATGTGTTGCTCACTTTCATCACCGGTCGAGAAGGAAATTGACTGATCAGGAAGGCGTGAAGCTGGTGTATCGCGTACGCACGGTGTCACCCCACCCAGTCGGCTGATTAGAAAAGGCCGCTAGGGAAGGTCAACGATTGCCTCGGATTGTCGAAATGTCGATACTCATCGACCGCCACATCGGTTCGGCGTCGAGGCTTGCGCCGTCGAGGCGGTGATGTGATGGTTCCGCGATGTCGCTGATCGAACTTTTCGCATCCGTCGCTCACTATGCGAACGCACAGATGCAAGTTGTGCGGGTCGTTTGTGCCGACGCTACTGGAAGAGTGCTGATTGCAACTCGATGTAGAGATGCTGCAACTTCTTTCCATCGAGGTGGAGCAGCCGGGTCGTCCTCAGATCCCTACGAGGGGTCCGATGACGGGCTTCCACTGGTAGATGCTCTGGTCGACGACAACACCCTGCGTGACATACGGGTCCTTGGCGAGCAGGGCCTGCAGGTCGTCTTCGCTGTCCGCCTTGAACACGAGCAACGCGCCGGCCCCGTCGGCCCAGGCGCCCGCTTCCTGCAGCACGCCTTTGGCGGCCGCGTCCTTGACGAAGACCAGGTGGTCGGCATGAGCAGCCTCTTTGACGGATGCGTCAGTGGTGTACGACCAGATAACAGCGAACAGGGCCATGGTCACTCCTTGAGTGGGATAAGGGATGTGAAACGGTGCGGATATTCAGGAGAATGCGCACTTTAGAACGCTAGAAGCAGGGATGAGGTCACCAGTGTCCTATTTTGCAACACCTGTTGGTGAACGACGGCGAATATAGAACGGAGAGAACGCGATCGGCGTTGAACGGCCGGACGACGGTGTGGCTTGCATACGGTCGGTGACCTTGCCGGCAGCTGTGTGTGGAACCAGCTCTGCTGGTAGGCATGGCCAAGATCCGCCGTGCAGGTGAGCTGTTACTCGGGCAGTGCCCCGGCGGCGCGCAGCTGCTCGATATCGTCTTCGAGAAGTCCGAGTTCTGTTAGCACAGTATCGGTATCGGCGCCACGGTCGCGCGGCCCGAACCGCACAGCACCGGGGGACCCAGCGAGTTTGACGGGTACGCCGAGACCCCGGTAGCCGTCACACTCGACCACCATCTCGCGGTGACGGACCTGCGGTAGCGAAAGGGCCTCTCCGACATTGTTCACCGACCCCGACGGTACGCCGGCTCGCCGTAGCAGGGCCGCCAAAGCTTCGCGCTGCCAAGTTTTGACGAGGCCGCCGAGGATGTCGCGCAGTTGAGCTGCGTTTGCCATCCGGTCGGAGTTGGTGACGAATCTCGGGTCGTCGGCCAGGTCTGAAGCGTCGAGCGCCACGACCAGAGCGCGGAATTGCCGGTCGTTGCCGGCACCGATGAAGAAGGGGCCATCGGCGCAGGTGAACGTTTCATAGGGACAGATCGTCGGGTGTGCCACGCCCGTCCGCTCCGGCGCGACGCCGGTGGCAAACCACTTGCCGGCGTGTGGGTGCAGGATCGACACAGCGTTGTCGAGTAGTGCCAGATCCACGAGTTGCCCGCGTCCGGTCTTTTGCCGCACGTGAAGTGCCATGAGGATGCCGTTCACAGCGTTGAGACCCGTGATGATGTCGACCAGAGGGATCCCGATCCGCATGGCATCACCGTGGGGCTCACCGTTGATGCTCATCAGCCCCGACAAGGCTTGGAGAATTGCGTCGTAGCCGGGAGCACCACCGAGCGGCCCGTCGACTCCGTACCCGGTGATTCGACAGTGCACGAGTCGCGGGAATTCGGCGGCGAGCACGTCGTCGTCGAGTCCCCACTTCGCAAGGGTGCCCGCCTTGAAGTTTTCGATGACGACATCGGCTTCGGCAAGCATCGTGCGCAGCAGTTGTTGGCCGGCCTCGGTACGCAAATCCACACTGATGTTCCGCTTGTTGCGGTTCAAGCCATCGAAGTAGGCGCTGTGGTCATCCTTGACGAAAGGCGGGCCCCAGCTGCGTGTGTCGTCACCAGTAGGTGGCTCCACCTTGATCACGTCGGCACCGTGGTCGGCGAGCACTTGCGCGCACAGCGGGCCGGCCAGCACCCGCGAAAGATCGACGACCCGGATGTCGGTGAGTGCGCCGGTCCGTGGACGCAGAGTCTCGGATGCGGATTCTCGAGTCTCGGCCGGGAGGATGGCAGATGAGGATTCAGGCATGATTGCTCATTCTGTGCGGTTGGAAGTCGCTGGCCTCCGGAGGGAGGGACAAAGCATGAACGGAGTATTCTCAGCCATCGCTGACCTGCATCGACCGCGGGTAGTTGCCCATAGTCAGCGACGCTGAAGACGACGGGCATGCTCCGTGTAGCTACTCGTTCCTTCCATCGGATGAAGTCTCAGGCTGGACGCACTGTCGGGGGCGATATGGAGGGTCTGCGGGCGTTGCGAAGCCTAGACGTATATCGACTTGTACTCGAGATAGAAGTCCAGGGACTCGGGCCCGAATTCGCGGCCGACTCCGCTGTTCTTCACGCCGCCGAACGGGGAGCCGGTATCGAGGGAGTAGTAGTTCACTCCCACGGTTCCGGATCGAATACGTGACGCGATGTCCAAGCCGTGTTCGGTGTCTTCCGTGAAGACGACTCCTCCCAAACCGAATGGTGTGTCGTTCGCCATGTTGATGGCGTCCTCTTCGGTCTCATAAGGGATGACGGAGATGACAGGTCCGAAAATCTCGTCCTGTGCCAGCGGACTGCGATTATCGACACCCTCGAAGATGGTGGGAGACACGAACCAGCCGCGGGGACATTGCTCAGGGGAGTCGGTTCCGCCGCGGATCGTTCGGAATCCCTCGGACTGCCCGAGGCGGATGTAACTCCTCACCCGCTCCCGATGCTGCTCGCTTACCATGGGGCCCATGGTTACCGACTCGTCGAGTGGGTCTCCCATGACCAAGCCGTCTACGTAGGACGCAAGGACGTCGATGATCTCGCTGGACCTACCGTGGGGAACCAAGATGCGGGAGTTCGTGGTGCATGTCTGTCCCCCGTTCTTGAGCACGGCGTCTTTGAGGCTTCTGGCAAAGACGCCGAGGTCGGCATCGGGGAGCACAATGGCTGCGGATTTTCCTCCGAGCTCCAGGGAGACTCTCTTGAAACTGCGGCCGGCGACCTCGCCGATCGCTTGTCCTGCTGCAGTGGAACCGGTGAAGGCGATCTTGTCGACATCGGGATGGGCTACAAGGGCTTTGCCTGCATGAACGCCGCCGGCAACGATGTTGAGGACGCCAGGTGGTAGACCGGCTTCCTCGGCTGCCTCTGCGAGTACATAGGCATCGAGCGACGTCTCCGGTGCCGGCTTGAGAACTACAGTGCATCCTGCTGCCAGTGCGGGCCCGATCTTGGCCATGGCCAAGAGCTGTGGATAGTTCCAGGCAGTAATTGCGCCCACGACTCCTACGGGTTCTTCTCGCACGATGGTGGAGCCCATGCTGCTGGGTCGGCGGGTCTCGAATGTTCGTGTCTCGATGAGATCTGCCATGGACCGCAGGATCGCTACCGGAGCCGTTGCGCTTGTGCTCACCGACAAGGAGGAGATCATTCCGGTCTGCCGGCTGACGAGCTCTGCAGTCGATCTTCCTCGACGCTCGAGGCTGTCGGCGAAGCGCCGCATCACTGTAGCTCGCTCGTGGGGGGTGCTGCGCCCCCAGGGTCCTTTCTGGAGTGCGGCCCGTGCGGCGTGCACAGCCGCATCGATCTCCTCGGGCCCGCCCATCGCAGCAACACCCAGAGGGCGCTCGGTTGCTGCCTCGAACACCGGTGCCAGATCGGAGGTGCTCGCTTTGCGCCATTGGCCGTCGATGAAGAAACGTTCACGTTCAATGCTGTTGATGACAGGCATTATTCACTTCTTCCGAGGTTGAATCCGATTGAGCGAAACCTCACGATACCCGCAGTCCGTCGGTGTATCCTGCCGCCTTTTCCTTGTGCCAGAAATCCAGGTACATGGGCAGACCGTTCAGATACTGAAGCATCTGGGGCTTCTTGCCGGGGATGTTGCTGCCGTTGTACCAGGACTTTGCATGCTTGAACAGCGCCATGTCATCGGTACCGTTGATGTGATCGGTCCAGGTCTGGTCGGCTTCGGGAGTCGATTCGAACCGGGTAAGGCCCTCCGAACGAAGAAATTCGAGGAACTCGACCATGACCTCACCTTGAAGCTCCGCGTTCGTGGACCCGTTCGCAAAGGCGGCGGGGCTCTGCGGACCGTACACGAACATGGCGTTGGGAAAGCCGGCGGTGAATGCGCCGAGGTATGCGTCGACGCCCTGGCGCCACTTCTCGCCGAGGGTAACGCCAGCGGAGTTGCGGACCTCCATCGAAGTGAGCGCACCGGTATTATTGTTGAATCCGGTTGCAAGTACGATGATGTCGAACTCTCCGTGCTCGATACCATCGGATGTGCGAATTCCGGTTGCCGTGAACCCGGTGATCGGTGACTCCTGGATGGAGACGAGTTCGACGTTCTCCTGGTTCATCACCTCGTAGTAGTTCTGGTGCAGGGCCGGCCGCTTGGCTCCGAACGGATGAGGCGCTACGTCAGGCACCAGCAGGTCGGCCTTCACCGGGTCGAGGATCTGCGGCTTGATCTTGCTCTTCCAGAACTCGTAGACCATCGAGTTGGTTTCTTCGCTGAAGAGGTAATCGGAGAAGTTCCCGAGCCAGAATGCGAATCCGCCCTGATTCCAGAGACGTTCGAACAGTGCGAGACGCTCTTCCTCGGACGTGTCGACGCCATTTCGGGGATCGAACTCGTAGTCGATCGCAGCGAACGTTTCGCGACACTTGACCGCCACATCCGGCATGGTCTCCTTCAGGACCGCCTGCCTCTCCTCGGTGAGGTATTCCTGATGCATGGGCAACGAGAGGTTCGGCGTGCGCTGGAAGACGGTGAGTTTCTCGACGACAGGGCCGGCTTCCTGAACTACTTGGACTGCGCTGGCGCCGGTGCCGATGATGGCAACTCGTTTGCCGGTCATGTCGATGTCGTCTCGCCACCGCGCGGTGTGGACGAGTTCACCTCGATAGGCGTCCATTTCAGGGATGTTCGGGATGTAGGGTTCGGTAGTCGATCCCGTTGCGAACACGACGAAGCGTGCGCGGAAGCTCTCGTCGTTCTGTGAGACGAGGGTCCACATCCGCTCGTCCTCGTCGAACGTCGCGCTGACGACCTTGGTGTTGAAGCGCGAGTCCTTGCTCAGGTCCAGTTTGGAGTCGACGTAGTTGAAGTAACTGCGCATCTCTTCGTGGTCCGGGAACATCTGTGAGAAGTTCCAGTCCTTCCAAAGGTATTCATCGGTGAACTGGTAGACGGGTGCGTGGCTGTCGACGCGTGCGCCTGGGTAGCGGTTGAGGCTCCAGGCCCCACCGAAGCCTCCACTGGCTTCGAGCAGGATTACGGAGAACCCTTTGTCCCGAAGGTGGCGCAGCTGATAGATCCCGCCGAAACCGCCGCCGACCACGATGACGTCGTAATCCTGCGTTTCCGTCGTGGCGTGCTCAGGGAGATGGGTTGATGTCATGGGCCTAGACCTTTCCGAGGCTGACGTGCGGGCAGAGTTCCGGGGCGTTGTGTCTGGCTTTGCTTTCCGAAAGTCAAACGGCCTGTCGGAGTTGCGACCTCGTTGCGTATGGGGTGTGGCATGGGTCACGGAGATGGAATGAATCGACAATAGCGACCCACCAAAAAATCCGCAACTAGAAATAAAAATACGTAAATAAGTAGATAGGCGCTCTGCGGCAAGGTTTGCGCGTCTTCTGAAGGCGAGGGGGGACCATGTCAGGACAAGGGGTGTTTGTTGTCGGCGGGGGAGTTTGACACTCGGGCGCGTGCAGGCCGAGTTGCTTGGTGTCGACGGCACATCGACGAGTGCGGGACCCTCGGTTCCGCCCGATGTCGCGGACGGGTGCTACGGCGACGACGTGGGCGAAGCGAACTCGCTGTTGTGGAGTGCTTGCGCGACGCTCCCCTGCGGCCGGCCGGAGATCAGAAGCAGATCAACGATGTGAATGGTGGCTACAGGGTGCGAGACATGTTCGGGCGCACGTTCCTCCGCTGTGATCGAGGGCGTCTGCCGGACCCTGCCGACCGTTACGGTCTGCGGCGTTCGATCCGGAAGTCGCGCCGCGTGGAGGCGCACCCTCCGATATATCCGGTGGTCGAGCGGTGCACCGGGAATCGATCATCTGTTAGGTGAAGGTCGAGAGATCGAGCAGGCGGGTCCGATCGCGATGTGAGGGTCACGCTCGCTCGAGAGGCGGCGGCCTGGCCGTCGCGTGTTGCTCACGGATGCGGTCGCTTACCGCGAGTGACCGCATCAACCCTGGTCCGTTTCTGTGTCAGGCGGGGTGTGGCGTCGGTCGACACGGTCGTCGAGCCGGGTCGAGCGACTCATCGAGGAATCAGTGTCCGTGTTGCAGGCTAGCGAAAGCCCCACTTGGTGGCGTATCGCAGGCAGATCTCGACGAGTTCGTCCTGCCGTTCGACGATGGTCTCCCGTATCCCGACCACGCCGAGGGTGGCGATGGTCCGGCCGCGTTCTCGGAGGGCGACCGATACCCCGTCTGCATGTTCAACGGCCACACCGGGTGCCACGCATACGCCGGTGTTCTCGAGCTCATCGAGTGAGTGCAGGAAGCGCTCGACGAAGTCGGCATCGGAGGATGGTCGAGAGTTGAGGTACGCCCAGATGTCACGTTGATCGCGATCGGCCAGCAAGAGCCATCCTGCAGAGGTACGCAGGAGAGATCGGCGCACCCGGTTTTCTGCCAGGTATGCGTAATGCGGGTCGGAAGAGACGTGATCGACGTAGAACAGGTCGTCGCCGACAGATGTGGACAGTGTGATGGTCAACCCGGTCTCGGCATGGACCTGCTCGAGCTGATCATGGCTGATCGAGGTGACCGGAGGTCGGCCTGCGATGACGTTGAGAAGATAGGGCGCGGTGCCGAGGGTGTAGATCCGGTCGCGCTCGTCGAGGTAGCCGACGGCGACGAGACCGTTGATCAAGCCCTGGACCGAACTGACGGGCGCGGAGAGTGCCCGTGCGATAGCGGTGAGGGTGAGGCCGTTTTCGGACCGGGCTACGAGTTCGAGGATCGACGCCACCCGATCGACCATGCGGTGCCGGGGACGGCCGGGAACCTTCTCGACCGGCACGGCTCCGGGGGACCCAGGAGTGTCAGCCATTTCGTGAGCCTATCAACAGGGAGAACTCCTCCAACCGATACATAATTACGTAAGATAATGCGCTATTGCGTAGATGTCGAGGACTGGATAGTGTCCATCCGAGATGGGGCCGGCGTTCGCCCCCCCGATCCGACCGGCCGCCGCTTACTCGGCGGCGAAATTCACGCGAGCATGTCGGGCCTCGCCCCAGCCGGAACTTCCTATGGAGGCACTATGAACCCCTCCGTCGCGCCGCCGACGACGGTGACCACTGATGAAATGGATGCTCTACGCGCCGAGGTACGCACCTTTCTCGAGAAGGAGACCGCGGCAGGGACACTGACACCGGGCATCGACACCTGGCTCACCCGGTGGGACGAGGACTTCACCCGCCGCCTCGCCGAGCACGGTTGGGTAGGAATGACCATCCCGACCGAGTACGGCGGGCACGGCCGGACCCATCTCGAGCGTTTCGTTGTCACCGAGGAACTGCTCGCGGTAGGCGCTCCGGTTGCAGCGCAGTGGGTGGCAGACCGCCAGATTGCACCATCGCTGCTGAGATACGGCACCGAAGAGCAGAAGCACAAGTACCTTCCCCGAATTGCTGCGGGTGAGTGCTTCTTCGGCATAGGAATGAGTGAGCCCGACTCAGGATCGGACCTGGCCAGTGTCCGGACCCGCGGCACCCGAGTGGAGGGCGGTTGGACCGTCACCGGCACCAAAGTGTGGACCTCGGGCGCCCACCACGCTGAGGCGTTCATCGTGCTGGCCCGCACGGAACCACTCGACACGGCACACCGCCACGCGGGCCTGAGCCAGTTCATCGTCGACCTCCGTTCCCGAGGCGTGACGATCCGGCCGATCATTTCCCTCTCCGGCGACCACCACTTCAACGAGGTCGTTCTGGACGAGGTATTCGTTCCCGACGCCAGGGTCTTCGGCACGTTGGGCAACGGATGGGAACAGGTCAACTCGGAGCTTTCCTTCGAACGCAGTGGACCCGAGCGTTTCCTTTCGACCTTCCGGCTCCTGGCTGCCGAGATCGGCGCGGTCCGAAAGGGACTGCTGCCCGAGCGCACCGACCTGGGACGTTCTGTGGCCCGGATGGTCGGACTGCACGCACTGAGCCAGAACATCGCCGGAGCCCTTCAACGGGGCGAGAAGGCCGACACCGCCGCCGCCCTGGTCAAACTCCTCGGTACCAGCATGGAAGGCGACCTCGTCGAGTACGTCTCTGATCGGCTGGGTGACGAGACCATGGACGGGCAAGCGGAAATCGAGGCTCTGTGCAGGGCCGGACTACACCAGCGTCCGGGGTTCACACTTCGCGGCGGTACCAACGAAATCCTGCGCGGCGTGATCGCGCGGGGGCTGGGGATGCGCTGATGACCACGACCGCGAGCACAATCGATCTTGCCGTAGACGGGGATCTCCAGGACCTCATGGACGATCTTGTCGCTGGGCACTCGGGGCCGGACATCGAGCCGGATCCGGCCGCTGTGTGGGCCACCTTGGGTGCGGTCGGACTGGCCAGGCTGACCGCACCCGAGGAGACCGGGGGCAGCGGCGCGGGTTGGGTCGAGGCCGCTGCTCTGTTACGCACGACCGCCGCTGGCGGCGTGGCCGTGCCCTTCGCCGAGACCGATCTGTTGGCAGGTCCCTTGAGGCGCGCGGCCGGCCTCGACGACTCGTCGTCGGACACAGCGACCGTCGCCGTCCTGAGGGCGGACGGCCTCGCGCAACGTGTGCCGTGGGCTGGCGCCACCGGGTCCGTTGTCTGCGTGCGTCGGGTCGATGCGGGCTACGAGATCGCGGACGTGCCCACCGATCGGCTGACCGTCGAGGCGGTCGAGGGGATCTCCGAGGTGCCCCTCGGGTCGGTCCGGGTCGACGGTGACGTCACCTGGACACCGGTGGACACCCGTGCCGTCGAGGATTACGTCCTGCGCGGCGCTCTCATCCGTGCGATCCAGTGCGTCGGCGCTATGGAGGGCATGCTGGCTTCGGCGGTTGCACACACCACCGACCGCGCTCAGTTCGGGCGCCCTCTGGCGCGGTTCCAGTCCGTGCAGAATCTCGTGGTCGACACTGCAGCCGAGTCCGTCCTTGCCCGTGCCGCCGTCGACACCGCTCTCGCAGACGCTGTTACCGACGACCTTGCCGGCGACTTCTCGGCCTTTCGTGTCGCGGTGGCCCGCAGTGTGGTCTCACCAGCGCTGGCCGTGGCGGTGCGCAACACTCACCAAGTGCACGGCGCAATCGGCACCACCCATGAGCACACCCTCCACCGGCTCACCCTGCCTGCGTTGCAGTGGCGTTCGGAATTCGGGTCCGCTGCGTTCTGGGAGCGTCAGCTCAGCCGTGCCGCCGTCGACGCCGGTATGGACGGGACCTGGCCGATGATCGTCGAGGGTACGCGGATCACGGGTACAGCTTCTGCCTATCTCGATGCTGTATCCGGACGTTCACGTCCTGACTGAGTGCATGAGTTCATGACGACGGTGACATCGTTGCGGAGCGAGCTCCCCGGCGATGGGGGCGGCTGAGCGGCAGGACCGAAAGGGTCCTGCCGCTCGAGCTCTCACCCTGACTCGTCGGACAGCGCGGGGCGCGGATCGCATCCACGCTAGTCGTAGACCTCGACGTACAGTTCGGCGATTTCGTCGACAGTGGGCACAACCGGGTTGTTGCCCGGCGAACCCGAATCGAGCGCCTGTTGCGCCATCAGTGGGATCAGATCGTTCCAGCGAGCTCGGTCGATACCGTGGTCGCGGGGAGTGGGAACAGCCAGGTCATGACATAGTTCGGCCAGGGAGTCGACGAGGGACTGCGCGGCGATACCGTCACCGGTGGCTTCGGTGGCCACACCGATGGCCCTGGCACAGTCCGCGTACCGTGACTCGGCGCCCTTGACGGAGAATGCGGTGATCGCCGGGAGCAGCATGGCGTTGGACAGCCCGTGCGCGACATGGAAGTGCGCGCCGATGGGTCGGCTCATTCCGTGAACGAGGGCCACGCTTGCGTTCGAGAACGCCATGCCGGCCTGGGTAGCGGCGAGCATCATGGCTTCTCGCGCTTGCTTGTTCTCACCGTCTTCATACGCGGTGCGCAGATTCTGGCCGATGGTGCGCATGGCTGCGAGCGCGAGGCCGTCGGAGACAGGGTTGGCTTTTCGGCTCACATACGCCTCGATCGCATGGGTAAGTGCATCGACTCCGGTATCGGCAGTCAGGCGAGGGGGCATGGACATTGTCAGTTCGAAGTCCACGATTGCTGCGATGGGCAGGAAGGACAGGCCTGGACAGAGCATCTTCTCGTCCGTGACGCTGTCACTGATGATGGTGAACTGCGTAGCCTCCGAGCCGCTGCCGGCGGTGGTCGGGATCGCGACGACGGGAAGCGCTGGTCCGGTGTAGACGTGCGGGACCTTGTAGTCCCGCATCCGGCCCCCGCGGACCCCGAGGACGGCCAGCGCCTTCGCAGTATCCATCGGGCTGCCGCCACCGAAGCCGATCACCGAGTCGGCGTTGTGATCGGCGAGCAGGGCGAGCCCTGTTTCGAGGGAGTCGGTGGTGGGGTCGGGAACGGTGTCGTCGAACAGGGCTGGTGTGATGCGTGCTTCGCGCAGGAGAGTCAAGATCCGTTCGGACGCGCCAGTCGAGGTGAGGAACTTGTCGGTCACCACTACCGGGCGCTGCAATCCGAGTTGACGGATCACGTCCCCGATGTCGTCGACGGTGCCCCCGCCGATTCGCAGGAACCGTGGGAAGGCGATCTGGATACTCATGGTGCCGTCCTTAGTCGTTCTGAGGGAAGCCGAGGTTGATGCCGCCGTGGTTGGGGTCGAGCCAGCGGGTGGTGACGACCTTGCCGCGGGTGAAGAAGTGCACACCTTCGGTGCCGTGGGCGTGTGTGTCACCGAAGAGGGAGTTCTTCCAGCCGCCGAAGCTGTAGTACGCGGTGGGGACGGGGATGGGGACGTTGACGCCGACCATACCGACCTCGACTTCGTTCTGGAAGCGGCGGGCTGCGCCGCCGTCGTTGGTGAAGATGGCGGTGCCGTTGCCGTAGGGGTTCGAGTTGATCAATTCGAGGGCTTCGTCATAGGTCTCGACCCGTACGACGGACAGGACGGGGCCGAAGATCTCGTCGGTGTAGACGCTCATATCGGTGGTGACGTGATCCAGAAGGGTCGGTCCGAGCCAGAATCCGTCGCTTCCGCCATCGGCCTGCACGGACCGGCCGTCGACTACGACGGTGGCGCCGGCAGCTTCGCCGGCGTCGATATAGGAAGACACTTTGTCACGATGTGCTTTGCTCACCAATGGACCCATATCCGAGTCCTTTGTGCCGTCGCCGGTTTTCAGGCTCAGGGTGCGATCCTTGATCTTTGCAACCAGCTCATCGGCGATGTCCCCGACCGCGACCAGTGCGGAGATCGCCATGCAGCGCTCACCGGCGGAGCCGAAGCCCGCGTTCACCATCGCGTCGGCGGCCAGATCGAGGTCGGCGTCCGGCAGAACAACGGCGTGGTTCTTCGCGCCGCCGAGTGCCTGGACGCGCTTGCTGTGGGCGGTTGCGGTTTCGTAGACGTACTTCGCGATGGGGGTCGACCCGACGAAGGAGATGGCCTTGATCGCCGGATTGGTGAGTAGTTCGTCGACGGCTGTCTTGTCACCCTGCAGGACGTTGAACACGCCGGCAGGCAGGCCCGCCTCGGACCACAGTTCGGCGATCCACAGCGCTGCCGTGGGAACCTTTTCCGACGGCTTGAGGACCACGGTGTTCCCGGCGGCAATCGCGATGGGGAAGAACCACATCGGAACCATGGCGGGAAAGTTGAACGGGGAGATGATGCCGACCGGCCCGATGGGCTGGCGGATCGACGCCATGTCGACCTTGGTCGACGCGTTCTCGGTCATCCCACCCTTGAGAAGGTGGGCGATGCCGCAGGCAAATTCGACGACCTCCTGGCCGCGGGAGACCTCACCGAGCGCGTCGGAGAGCACCTTGCCGTGCTCGGAGGTGATGATCGCAGCCAATTCCTGCTTGCGGGCGTTGAGCAGTTCACGGAATGCGAACAGAATCTGTGTGCGCTTGGCGATCGAGGTATCTCGCCATGCGGGGAACGCCGCCGCGGCTGCCTCGATCACCGTGCGGGCGTCGTCTGTGCTCGCAAGTGCAACTTCTGCAGTCACTGCGCCGGTGGCGGGGTTGGTGACCGGGGCCGATGTGCCGTTGGTGCCGGTGAAGGGCTTGTTGTCCAACCAGTGTGGGATGACGGTCATGGTTATGTGCTCCTGTGACTCTGTGGTTTTCTCGAGTCTGTCGGTGCATATGTGCCGCGGTCAACGAGTATCTTCGCAGTGAGAACTGCAATTTTGCAGCAGCGAGGGAGTGGGATGTTCACCGCCGATAACATGCGTTTTCTGCTGGAGTTGTCACGGACCGGGCGGATCGCGGACGCGGCCAAACGTCTGGACGTCGATCAGACCACGGTGTCGCGCAGGATCACCCGACTCGAAAAAGACATGGGAGCGCGACTGTTCGACCGGGGATCGTCGGGATGGCAACTGACCGAGGCCGGCCGGCGTCTGGTGCCGTACGCAGAAGCGGTCGAATCGACTCTGTTGGCTGCACTCGACGCGACATCGTCCGCTGGATCCGGCAGTCTTCACGGCACTGTCCGGATTCTCACCCCGGACGGCTTCGGCGCCTATGTGTTGGTTCCGGGACTGGGCATGGTGCGCGACAGACACCCTGACCTGTTCACCGAGCTGCGTACGTCGACCACACACGATCTGGTGACCGGTCGCGACTTCGACCTCGCAGTCACTCTCGAACGGCCGTCACCACGATCGGTGTCCGTCAGCAAGCTGGCCAACTACGACCTGCGTCTTTATGCATCACGTCGCTACCTCGACACGCACAGTGCCATCGAGGCCCTCGACGACCTCGAGTACCACACGTTGGTGTGGTACGTGAACGCCATCTTGGACGTCGAGCCGCTACGTCGACTCGAGCGTCTCCTGCCCAAAGATCGCGCGCATGTCCAGACGAACAACATCACCGGCCACTATCAGGCTGTCAGGTACGGGGTGGGTATCGCGCCGCTCCCGACCTACATCGGTAATGCCGATCCCGATCTCGTGCCCGTACTCCCGGACAAGTTCGTGGCCGAGAGAACCTATTGGTTGGTTGTTCCGCGAGAACTGGCTCGCCTGGCACGGGTGCAGGCCGTCATCGAGGTTCTTCTCGACATCGTCAGCGAGAATCCGGATCTGAGGGCGCCGGGTCAGGGCGGTGATTCACGCTGATTCGCGTGCCGCTCGGATGGCTGTGGCGGTGGAAGGACGCCTCCGGCATCTTGTCTGTCTCGGGAACGGACAGACCATGACGGTGTGGGAATGCCGAGCAGCTCTTCACTTTTCAGCCTTCGGTCTTCGGACGTCCATTCGGACGATCCTATCGACCGATAGGATAGTAAGTCAATGGTCCATAACTGTCAGTGGTCGTCACCAGATGGTGGTTTGACCTCTCATCTGAGATAAACAACCTGCATGATATGTGCTTGCGGGTGGTTCATGTCGGGTCGCAGGCGCAAATTAGGTAACCTGAGGTAACAACTTGTCGTGGTCGGTGTGTGGCTGCGAAGTGTCTCCGGAAGATTGGAGGAGGTCTGTGCTCGTTCAACCGGAGCGACGTAGCAGTCTCGCACGACCCGACGGGGGAGCGCCCTGGCTGGGGCGTAGTTGGACCGACATGCTCAACAGCGACGCGACGTGTCTACCGGAGGCGAGGTCCGGAGCTGAGCCCGTCATGAACGGAGAGACCCATGGGGGCTGAAGCCCGAGTTGCACCGACGTCACGTCGGCCGAAGGACCGCAATGTGCAGATTGCGAACAATGCACGTGAGCTGTTCGCACTCAGGGGCTTTCACGCCGTTCGCGTAGACCATATCGCCGAGGCGAGTGGAGTCACCGCGCGTGCGGTGTATCGGCACTACAAGAACAAGCAGGAACTCCTCGCCCGCATCATCGATGAGGATCAACAGCGTTGGATCGACGCTCTGGATTCGATCTCAGAGGTCGAGTCGGATGAGGAGCTGGCCCGGCATCTCGACTACCTGGCGCGTGTCGGTATCGAAAGTCGCCGGCTGTCGGTGCTGTGGCAGCGTGAAGCACGCCATCTCGACGAGGATGATTTCCGAACCGTACGAAGCAGGGCAGTGTGGATCTCGGACAACGTTGCCGGTCGACTGATCCGTCCGTGCCACCCCGGCCTCGGCGCGTTCGCAACCGATGTTCGCAGTTGGGCGGTTGTCAGCGTCTTGACCAGCCCGGCGTTCTACGACAGCGCGCTTTCGCGGTCTCGTCTCGCTACCGTGATGGCAACGGCATGCGAACGGATCATCGCTGCGCCGACAGTCGAGCCTGTGCGTCGCCGGCAGACGCCGACTGTCGAGAACGTGCCGATGGCGCGGCGCGAGCAGTTGCTTGCGGCCGCGGCGGCAGCCTTTCGTCGCAGTGGATATGCCGGCGTCAGCATCGACGATATCGGAGCGGATGTCGGGTTCGCCGGTCCGGCGATCTACCGGTATTTCAAGACCAAGTCGAGCATCCTCGTCGCATTGATGGAGCGATTCGCCGAGTGGCGAGCATTGGAGGTCGTTCGAGCGCTGCGCACCTCCATTGATCCGGCCGAAGTGTTGTCCGCGTTGATTTCCGGGTACGTGCGTCTCGGAATCGAGGCCGTGGATCTCCTCGCCGTGGCACTGACCGAAGGGCATTACCTTCCAGACGAGGATCGTGAGCGCTTCGAGCGGATCAATGACGATTTTGTCTCCGAGCTGCGCCGGTGGTACTCCTCGGTCCGGCCGGATGTCGACCCGGCGGCCGCGCAGTCGCTCGTGAGCATCGCGGTCACCGTGGTGCACGACTTGGTTCGGATTCCCCATTTCCTCCGCTCCCCGGACTTCGAATCCGAGCTCGATCGGGTAGTGCATGCCCTGTTTGCAGACTGATGTCGACCGGCGTGCTGGGACGCGTGGGTCAGGCACGCCTCTGCCTTCCGATCTGTAGGTCGGTTTTCGAACCGGACCCTTCTCCCGCTCTCGACCGGTCGGAGCACCGGAGTTGGAGACGACCGCCTGGTGGACCGTACGTGACAGATCGGCGTCGACGTCGTCCATATTGGTGCGTTCGGACCTGAGGGCGTAGTCGACGTCGGGCGGATGCCGGCCAGGTCCCGACCGTGTCGTTCGGATCGAAGGACCTGCCGAGGTTCCGAAAACTGCTCGAGCGCAGTGTTCATCGCCGTGAGCGAGTATTCGGTGACCTCGGGCTCGAACGTCGAGCTCACACAGTGGAGCGGCGCATCCATCTACTTCAACAGTGACGGCACGGGTGCTGGGGTTGTCCGACCCCAGCACCCGTGCCGTCACATCACTGTGTTCAGGTGCGGACGAAGCCGGCGTAATCGTTTTCTGCCGACTCCTGGTTCTTCTTCAGGTACTGGGCCAGACCACCGGGGTAGGCCAGCAGTTCACGCTTCTTCCCGGGCACATTGGCATTCATGTACCAGGAGTCCGCGAGCGGGAAGATCGTGGCGGCGGTGACTTCCTCGAAGTGCTGCTGCCACTCCTTCTCGCCCTCCGGCGTCGCTTCGATCCGGGTCAGGCCCCGCTCACGCATACTGACCAGGCAGTCGATCACCCAGTCTCCTTCGAGCTCTGCACAGGTCGGTCCGTTGCAGAAGGCCGACGGGCTCTGCGGTCCGTAGACGAAGAGGATGTTCGGAAAACCCGAGGTGGCACGACCGAGGAGGGTGTGAACACCGTTCGCGTAGGTCTCGCCGAAGGTCTCACCGTTCGTGCCTACGATGTCGATGTCGCAGAGGCCACCGGTGAACGAGTCGAATCCGGTCGCCAGGACGATGACGTCGAATTCGCGCTCGACACCATCAGCGGTGACGATGCCGTTCTCGTAGATGTGATCGATGCGGTTGTCGTTGACGTCCACGAGTTCGACGTTGTCTTGGTTGAAGGCTTCGTAGTAGGTGTATTCCAGCGGGCATCGCTTGGAGCCGAAGGGATACGGAGGCTCGGTCGGAACCAACTTCTCGGCGAGGACGGGATCCTTGATCCGGCCGCGGGTCTTGTCGCGCCAGAAACGGTAGATTCGGTTACTGACCTCGACGTCGAAGAACAGATCGGCGTAACCGCCCAGCCAGATCTGTAGGCCTCCTTCGGCGTACAGCTTCTCGAGTCCTTCGGTGAACTCCTCGTCGGTCATCTCGGCTGTCGGTTTGTAGACCAGGTCGTAGGCGAGACCACCGAACGTCTGGTTGCGGAACTCGAAGAACTTCGGGTAGCTCTTGCGTAGCTCCTCGTTCGCGGCATGATCGAGCTTGGCCGAATACATCGGTAGCGTCATCGACGGCGTGCGTTGGAAGACCGTCATCGACTCCACCTGAGGGGCGATCGATTGGATGACCTGTACACCGCTGGCGCCGGTGCCGATCACCGCGACGCGCTTGCCGCGCATATCGTAGCCCGTGGGCCACTCGGCGGTGTGGAAGATGTCGCCCTCGAAGGTGTCGCGCCCCGCGATGTTCGGGATGAGCTTCTTGGAACCCGTACCGAGCATCGGAAGGAAGAACCGTGCCCGGGTCAGAAAGGTCTCACCGCTATTCTCGTTGCGGGACTCGACAACCCACTGATCGCGACTGGTGTCGAATCGGGCTGCGAGCACGCGAGTGCTGTAGTGGATCTCCGGACCGAGTTCGAGCTTGTCGACCACGAAGCGGAAGTACTCCTGCAGTTCCTCCTGACCGGGGAACATCTCCGACCAGTCCCACTCCTTCCAGATGCGCTCGTCGGAAAACTGGTACGCCGTGGCCTCGGTATCGACCCGGGCGCCGGGGTACTGATTCCAGTGCCAGACACCGCCGGCCTCGGAGCCTGCTTCGTACAGCTTCACCGTGAACCCCAACGCGCGCAGGCGTTCGAGCGCGTAGACGCCGGCGAACCCGCCGCCGACTACCAGCACGTCGAGCTCCTCGGTTACGGGACGAGTGTCCTCGAGTAGGGAGACCATTGTGTATTCCTTTCGCACCTTGGATCTGAAGCCTCGGGCTGTTCGATTCATCTGATCGATCGCAGCTCTGGACAAAGTCGATGTCGGACGCCGCAGCGGGCACCCTTCGATGTCCCGAGTTCACGAATGTCATCGAGCGCTAACGCGCACTCTCCGAATGGGACGATGGTGCCCCCGTCGTCAAAATATGTCAAGAATCACTAATTCGTGTTCGCGATGATCTGGTACCCGCGCCTTCCCGACGCGTCCATGCGACTGTAGTGAATGTAGGTGTTCTGCACGGTCGTTGGTCACGGTGGTCGGGGAGCCGCCGGCCTCGGGCTCGAAGTATGGACGGTGCAGCGTTTCGCTAATGGTAACCATCGCTAACTTAATTGAGCTCATAGGCGGCTCGGGGATCTCGAGGTGGCGACCGGTGCCCACCGGGATGGCCCGAGACCCGCATACGGTGTGCCGAGTCGACCCGTAATGGTGCCGGGTGGAATGCGTCGACCGGCCCCGAACTTCTTCGCACCCGCCGCGTATCGCGGATGCGTCAAGGGTTGGTCTCCCACCGACCGGCCTCATCGAGACCTTACATAGCCTCCCAATATCGTTCGGAGCGCATGGAAGCTGATCGGTTCGCAGCGTCCGACAAGTGATTCTTGGTTCACGACGAGGCGCCCGAAATCTCGACGGGTCGAGGACGACGGTCTCGTGGGCGTGCGGAGAACCGGATCGTCCAGGCTGCCGCGTAAAGACCGCCAGCGTCGATCTCAGGACACGCCTCTCCCCGATGCTGACCGTGTGCCGTTGCGTGAGCGGTGAGCGGCCTACTTCTCGGGATCGAGGAGAGGGGTTCGAGTCGGTTTAGGAGATCTTCTTAGCATTTGATGACTTGTTGTCACCGGTGGGGGGAGTTTCTTCGCGAATCATCGTTGCTAGGGGAGAAGTCCTCGACGATTGTTGGGCGCCGCTGGGGCTTTACCGGCCGCTCGGGATGTCTGCGTCGACGTATGTGGATCCATTGCGTGGTACTAGGACAGGGGCCTGAAGTTAGTATCCCTTGACATCGTGCTGTGACGTGCATGACGCTGTGTGGGGAAGTTGTGGTGGTGAAGCGGGTCGGTCGAGCAAGGAGCGGCCGACCCGGCCGGGGGCTGCATGTATTGCCGCGCTGCCTACTGTGCCGCACTGCGGCTTCGTAGTGCGTATTGCGACTTGTGGACGAAAGGTGGTGCACGAGCGGGCATTCCGATCCGGAGCGAGATGCGCGGCTACGCAGACTGCATCTGTGCTCCGCGCGGGGTGAGAAATTAGTAGCCGTTGACAAAATGCGGATAAGGTCCCTAATGTGCTCTCATCTCACGAGACAAGCATCCGACTAGAGATTAGCATTCATAGACTTAATGTCGGACGCTGCAGGCTTGCTCACGGTGTTCAGAACAGGATGGACCAGCATGGAAACGTTCGAGTTTATCGAGTTCGAGGAGTCCGGAGCGACTGCGACGGTCTGGCTCAACCGCCCGCCGGCCAACGCAGTCAGCCAGGACATGTACGTCGAACTGAAGCAGTTCTTCGACAATGTCGACAAGTACCTTCCCGACGCGCGTGTCGTCGTCGTCGCAGGCCGCGGCAAGCATTTCTGCGGTGGCAACGACCTGGAAGAATTCAAGACCCTGTCGCCGGAGAACTCGCCCGCACGCATGAAACAGGTACGCGAGGCCTTTTTCTCGATCCGGGACAGTGCGAAGCCGACGGTGGCAGCGGTGCAGGGTGCGGCTGTCGGTACGGGCCTGTGCATTGCAGCCTCGTGTGACCTGGTCGTAGCTGCGGAGAACGCGCGATTTTCATTGCCGGAAGTGAACGTGGGGGTTATGGGTGGCGCCAAGCATCTCTCGCGTCTCGTCCCACAAGGCATGGTCCGCTTGATGCATCTGAGCGGTGACATGGTGCCGGCCGCAGACATTTACAAGTTCGGTGGGATCGTCGAGGTCGTCTCGAACGACGAGCTGATGACTCGTGCCCAGGCTCTCGCCGATTCACTTGCCCGGCACAGCCCGGCCGCACTGCGCTTCGCGAAGCTGAGTATGAACACCATCGAGTACATGGACCTCGAGTCCGGCTACGAGTACGAGCAGTCGCTCACCGGTGAACTGTCCGGTTACGAGGACTCCAAGGAAGCAGTCAACGCCTTCCTCGAAGGTCGTACTCCCCACTACACGGGCAGGTGACCTAGATGACGACGGATCTGGCCGAGTATCGGTCCGGGGTCCGCGCGTGGCTGGCCGACGCGGACATTCCCACCGTTCCCCTCGATCTCGACGAGCGATTCGATGTTCTGCGCGACTGGCAGCAAGTGCTGTTCGAAGCCGGAGGGTTGGGCATCAGCTGGAGCAAGGAGGCCGGTGGCCAAGGGCTGTCCCATCTGCACCAACTGGCGTTCGCTGAAGAATTGGCCTATGCCCGGGCGCCGATGCCTATCGGTCTGATCGGCCTCGACGTCGTCGGACCATCGATCGACGAGTTCGGCCAGCAGTGGCAGAGAGAAGAACTCCTACCGAAGCTGCTCTCCGGTGAGCACATCTGGTGCCAGGGCTTCTCCGAACCCGGGGCCGGATCGGACCTTGCCTCGCTGCGCACCCGGGCCGTGCTCGACGGTGACGAGTTCGTCATCTCCGGCCAGAAGGTATGGACCAGCTGGGCGCACAAGGCACAATGGTGTGCGCTGCTCGTTCGTACCGACCCTGCGGCACACAAGCACGCCGGAATCAGCTACCTGCTGGTGGATATGTCCACGCCGGGAATCACGCCGAAGCCACTGGAGCAGATGACGGGCGACCGCGAATTCTGTGAGGTCTTCTTCGACGAAGTGCGCGTTCCGCGGCGGAATCTTGTCGGAGAGCTCAACGGCGGTTGGGCTGTTGCGACGCACACTCTCGGTATCGAGCGTGCTGCCTACACGTTGCGCCGGCGAGTCGATTACGAAGTCGCGTTCGAAGACGCCGTCGCTGCGCTTCGAGATCATGGGCTTCCCGCGCCGGAAACCGGGCTCGGACGCCGTGTACGCATAGCGATCGGCAAGGCGCACGTTGCATTGAAAGTCCTGAGCGCGCAAACGCAGAAAACGGTCGCGCGACTCGCTGCGGGACAGGTCCCGACTCCGGAGGATTCCGTCGATAAGCTTCTGCTCAACGAGGTCGAGCAGATAGTTTTCGGGGAGATCGCCGAGCTTCTCGGTCCATACCGGGCCGTCGAGGAAAGTCGGCCGTTGGGGCTGGCATCAGATCGGTGGGCACATGACCACCTCTATTCGCGGGCGACCTCCATCTATGGCGGCACCTCTCAGATTCAGCGAAATATCATCTCGGAACGACTGCTAGGACTCCCTCGTGGCTGACGACACCACTACTGCAGAACTGGCCAACAGCCTGGAAGACTTCCTCGCACGCAGTTACGATTCCGCCACCCGACGCGCAGTGCTCTCGGAGAGGAGGGTCACCGAGCTCGGTGGTGTTCTCGGCGAGATGGGAGTGTTCGCTACCTCTGTACCCGAGGTGTTCGGCGGGCTGGGGCTTCCGATGGCGTCGCTCGGACCGTTGTTCACCCTGTACGGCAGGTACCTGGTACCGGGGCCATTGCTGGAGAACTCGCTACTTCCGGCTGTTCTGGCCGCTGATGCACCGGAGACCGCCCGCGCAGCGTTCAAGGCAGCGATGAGCGGTGACGGACAGTTGGCCCTCGTCGATCCGCACGCCACCGGAGACTGGGACGGCGGATCGATCACCGTCCGCAACGGCAGACTCTTCGGACGCTGTCACCTCGTTCGGTTCGGTGGTGATGCGACGCAGCTGGTCGTCGTTTCGGATGATCAGCAGTTATGGCTCGTCGATCCCCATGCGGGAGGCCTCGAGATGATCCAGGCCGATGCCAACGCAGATCCGCTCTCGTCTTTCGCTTCGGTTGGTCTGGACGACGTCGCCGGCACGCCGCTCGCTGATCCGTCTGCAGCGCCGAGGCTGATCGAAGAGATCCGTTCGTGGGTCAGAACGCTCGTCGCATGTGAGTTGAGTGGAATCGCCGCCCATTGCTTACGCACCACAATCGATTATGCGAAGGAGCGTGAGCAATTCGGTCGCCCGATCGGGTCTTACCAGGCGATCAAGCACATCATCGCCGATATGCATGTACATGCCGCCTCGGTCCGGAATCTCTGCGATTCCGTACTCGCGGACTTGGTGAACAGCGAGGCGCCGACAGCGGTCGACGCAGCTGTGCTGAAGGCGCACGCTTCCAAGGTGGCCGTCGAGGTCTGCCAGGACGCGATCCAGGTGCACGGTGGAATCGGATTCACCGCCGAGGTCGATCTGCACTGGTTCTACAAACGAGCGCTCGCCCTACGGCCCTGGTACGGCGATACCCGGGCATTGGAAGAGATGGTCGGTGCGGCAGCATTGGCGCAGACCACAGAACACGCAAGCACGGCGAAGGCGGTCTGATGATCCCACGAGGTGGAAATGTCGCTCCCACTCGCGACTACGTGGCGTCCGGGGATTGGGACGGCGCCTTCATCGACGACTATCTGGCGACCGCAGCCGCCGCGGTACCGGACCGGATGGCACTCGCCGAGCCAACCCGATCGTTGACCTTCGCCGAGTTCGACGCAGCAGTGAATGCGTTGGCAAGCGCCTTGCAAGCGCATGGCATTGCGCCTGGCGATGTCGTCTCGTGGCAGTTACCGAACTGGATCGAAGCGTGCGTGGTCCATCTGGCTGCCATACGTATCGGTGCTGTGAGCAACCCGATCATCCCGATCTACCGGCATACCGAGACCGCGTTCATTCTGCGACAGTCTGCTTCGAGAATCGTCTTTGTCCCGTCGGTCTTCCGGAACTTCGACTACGCGGCGATGGCCTGCGAGATCGCTCGTGAACTGGACGAACCACCTACCGTCGTAGTAGTCGGTGAGGGGAGCCCAGCCGGCGGCATTCGGTACGACGCCTTCGTCGACGGTGCGGAAAAGCTGAACCGTGTCGACCGCTCACCGGACGATGTGGTGCTACTGCTGTACACCTCGGGAACCACATCCGATCCCAAGGGCGCGATGCACAGCCACAACACTCTCAACTACGAGAACCGCAGCATCGCCGACCTTCTCGAACTGAGCGAATCCGATGTGATCTTCATGCCGTCGCCGGTCGGACACATCACCGGAATCCTGTACGGGATCCAGCTACCACCGATGCTGCGCAGCGGCGTGGCACTGCTCGATGTCTGGAGTCCGCAGGCGGGCATGCGTCTGATCGACGAGTACCGCTGCACCACGACGGTCGCTGCGACTCCGTTCCTGCACGGGATCGTCCACGACCCGTCCGGCTCGTCACATGACCTCTCCTCGATGAGGAACTTCCTTTGTGGTGGCGCCGATGTTCCCCCTGACCTGGTCATCGAGGCCACCGACACCCTTGATGCACTGGTTGCGCGTGTCTACGGATCGACGGAGTTTCCGACGGCATCGGCCGGCAAGCGCAACGATCCCTTGACCAAACGAGCAACGACAGATGGCCGAGCAATCAAGTCTGCGGAGATCCGAATTGTCGACGACGACATGCAGGACGTGACCCCAGGGATTCCCGGCGAGATTCTGCTGCGCGGGCCGGAGATGTTCCTCGGATATCTCGACAACCGGCTCAACGACAGTGCGTTCACCGCGGACGGTTGGTTCCGCAGCGGTGACCTCGGACGTCTCGACACCGAGGGCTACCTCGAGATCGTCGGCCGCAAGAAGGACATCATCATCCGCGGCGGCGAGAATCTCAGTGCCAAAGAGGTAGAGGACCACCTATTCGCCCATCCGATGATTGCCGACGTCGCGGTCGTCGGATCGCCGGATCCCGTCCTCGGAGAACGAGTCTGCGCGATCGTTGTACCGGAGGCCGAAGTCGACATCGAGCTCGAGCATCTCACCGGATGGTTGATCGAACGCAACATCGCACGGCAGAAGCTCCCGGAAAGCCTGATCGTCGTCGACGAGTTGCCGCGGACGGCAAGCGGGAAGATCCAGAAGTTCAAATTGCGGGAGCTCGCGGCGGACCGCGCCAAAGGCACAGTCCACCGTTGAGTGGACCCGACACACCGGACACAAGCACCCTTCATTCCTCGAGCAATGACCATCGCCGCGAATCCCTCGCGGCGGGATGGAGAACATCATGAGAGAGCACCGCTCGGCCGTTTTCTCGACCGGTCACCAGTTCCTCGAAGGTCTTCGTTGGCACCATGGCAAGCTCTGGGCCAGTGATTTCTTCAGCAAGACGGTGAAGACGTTCAACGCCGACGGTTCGTACACGGACGTCGCCGAGGTCGAAGGCTCGCCATCGGGACTCGGCTTCCTGGATGACGGTTCGGTCCTCGTCGTGTCACAGATGGATCGAACCGTCGTGCGGATCGAGCCTGACGGTACACAGTCGGTGCACGCTGACTTCAGCCAGTACGCCGGCGGCATCGGCAACGACATGATCGTCACAGGCAAAGGTGATGGGTACGTCGGAAACTTCGGTTTCGCTCTCGGGGAGGAAGACCCGAAGACAACACGCTTGGTCCATGTGTCTGCAGACGGCTCCGTCAACCCCGTCGGTGGTGAAGTTCTGTTCCCGAACGGCATGGCGATCACCCCGGACAGAGTTCTTCTCACCGCCCAGACATGGCGGCACTGCATCACGGCGTTCGACATCCAGGAAGACGGAAGCCTGGTCAACGAACGAATCTGGGCCCAGCTCGACGATTCCGTTCACCCGGATGGCATCGCACTCGACGCTGACGGCGGTGTGTGGTTCGGCAACGCGTTGACCCTCGAGTCGGACAGTGGCTTCTACCGAGTTGTCGAGGGAGGAGAGATCACCGACAGGGTTGCGATCGAAGGGGCCTGGTCGGTCACCTGTGCATTCGGCGGTGACGATCTCCGCACCCTGTACATGGCGTGCAATGTGACCACGCTCGAGGAGTTTCACGACGGCAAGTCGACTTCGGTAGTCGCGACTGCGAACGTCGGTTACAAGGGCAGCCCGGCAATGTGAGTAGGACTGCCGCAGAAGTATCGGGTCCAAGGGCTGATCTCGGCCGAGTCGACCCCGGTGCTTATGCGGGATTCGGGCGCACTGCAGGTGGGATACGCGCGAGGAGGGAAATCAGGTCGGTCTGACAGGCGTACCCGAAATAGGTGTTCAGTATCGTGGAGAACCCGAGTGCATCGGGCACGTCATAGGCTGGAAGTTCGGCCTCGATCGTGGCGACACAGCGATCGTAGGCTTTCCTGATCGCCGGCGAAGAAGTGGCAACCTGAATGTGTTCACGCGCCGGTGATGTCAACAAGTCCCCATTGAAAAGGTCGATACAGATCGGTTCGGTGACTTCAGCATCAGGGTTCATAGGCACACACGTGAATATCCGACCACCGCGGGACCTCACCTCGCGCCATGCTGCGGTTTCGGCACTGTCGACCCGATCGAGCCACTCGAGGTGACGTTCGGCGAACTCGACAAACCCTGCAGCATCGAACTCCGACTCTCGCCGAATATTCGAATTCGACTCAGCTTCTCCCGGATTGATGTTGGACGCAATTGCGCGCGGGTCCGCGGCGTCCGTCCTGCTCCGCTGGGACGCCGCCGTATGGACAGGTGCGGTGTCGAAACCGGACTCAGGTTGAGAACGACAAACCGAAGGCATTACCCCGAGGTTCGGACCGGACAAGGTCATCGTGCATCTACTCCTTCACTACGACCCCTGTCATATGATCGTGTGGACGACCTCCTGTCGTTACTGACTCAGCGCCATCTCCGGCAACGGGACGGCGAGCTCGGATCACTCTGTGTTCGATCTCCTTGGAATCGACGCGAATACGTTCTCTAACTTGAGATATGAAGCCGGATCCGGGTAAGCACATCGATACGGAGCCGACGACAGCAACGTACACTTCGATGGGTATCGGTAGGACGACTCTGACCGGCGTCAGCGATTCCCGTCGTGGATGGGCCACTACGAACACCACAGCGCGCACTGCGGCGATCCGTCGCTACGTCGACATGCTGCAAACAGCTCGCCGGCGAAGGGGGTGTTCTATCGAGGACGGAGAACCCTGCTTCGATCGTCGCCTTTGATCACCGAAGCAGGGTCCTGGCAGCCCGAGCGCAGGCAGCAGGTGGGATCTGCCCGTGCCCAGTGGCGGAGGCACGCCGCCTTGCCCATGCCGCATACGCACCATCGGCCGACACGTGGCTTTCGGTGGATACTCATGAGACGAACCGTCAACAGGTAGCTCGCTGTTTCTGGACCGCATGACTGTCGACGGAAGATACCTGCTCAATCAATATATGTAACAGTACTGTTCACTACTGCGCGACATTGCCACCCCATCATTTCTGGATGCTCGTTCAGCGGCTTCGGAGCGTGGAGCACAGTTCCTGCGCGAGTCTCGACCATGTGCTGGGTGGCCAAGGCCTCGCCGTGCACCATCCGCGCACACCTACTGAACACGTCCAGTTTCCGTTGGCCGGAGCCTCCCGGATCTCCCGCCCAGGTATCCCGAAGGCTTCGAGGACCCGGCGATCGCTGGGCGCGACATTCTGAAGGGCGGTGGGGGCATAGAAACCGAGTGTGAGGGCGCGGGAACAGTCGTGGCTGACTTCCGGCGTAGCGTCCACGTCAAGGATAAAGAAATCTGTTCCAAGAGTGCCGTGTCACACCGGTTTCCGTTGACACGTCGGTTGTGTGGATCGACAGTCTCACCCTGCGCTGATTGTCTCTCGAACCCGTGGATTTGGTTGGACCCGATCAAGCGAGCACTCGATCGGCCGGCTGCATCTCCGTCTGCGCGTTCACGCCACCATGTATCGACGGGCGCCTCAGGACGTCACGTGACGCAATTCCTGGCCTCACATACGATCCGCGCCTTCGTCGAATGCACACACTGTGCGTCCCATCGTCTGGTCCACTGCAAAAATGCTGCATGCTGTGACCAACAGAAGCTAGGCATGCCGCTTCATCGTCAGATTCCCACGAGGGGTCCGATGACGGGCTTCCACTGGTAGATGGTCTGGTCGACGACCACACCCTGCGTGACATAGGGGTCCTTGGCGAGCAGGGCCTGCAGGTCGTCTTCGCTGTCCGCCTTGAACACGAGCAGGGCGCCGGCTCCGTCGGCCCAGGCGCCCGCTTCCTGTAGCACGCCTTTGGCGGCCGCGTCCTTGACGAAGACCAGGTGGTCGGCATGGGCGGCCTCTTTGACGGATGCGTCAGTGGTGTACGACCAGATAACAGCGAACAGGGCCATGGTCACTCCTCGGGGGATACGGTCATGAAACGACGCGCGTACTCCTCATGGAATACGTACTCGAGAACGGTAGGGCGTCGGATGCCGCAGCGAGTGTCCTATTTTGCAACATCGTCCGTGCACGACGACGAGGTACAAACGGCATCATTGCTGTCCCGAACAGAGGTGGGAAGACGTCCGCTCGGCGTGAGGAAGAGGGTGTCCGCGCAGACTCAGCGGCGAGGATGTCTTGTTATGCGACAGAGTGTTTCAGGGGTCAGGAACCGAATGTTTCGTTTTCCAGGCCCAGCGCGCGGATCTTGCGGTAGAGGGTCGAGCGGGCCACACCGAGTCGGTGGGCGGCGAGGGATTTGTTGCCGTCGGACTCGTCGAGGGCGCGGACGATCGCTTCGCGTTCGGTGCGTTCGAGCGAGGTCAACCGGCGGCCGGCGCCGAGGGTGCGGTAGTCGGCGGGCAGATGTTCGAGTTTGATGTCGAATCCCATCGACCGCGCCGCCGCGGTACTGAGCACCGAGGCGAGTTCGCGCAGGTTGCCGGGCCAGTGATGGTCGATCAACGCCCGATGCGCGGCCGGTTGCAGTTGCGGGGTCGGACGGTCGGGGAGTTCGGCGGCGAGCAACTCCCGCGCGAGATCGGTGAGATCTTCGATGCGCTGGCGCAGCGGCGGGATGCACACACTGCGCCGCACATGGGTCTGCACCTGATGCCGCAGATCGTCGGGGGTGCTCGAGGTGGCGGTGGCGATCACCGGTGCACCCAGCTCGACGGCAGCGTCGAGCAACCGCCGAGTAGAAGCCACAGCGTCGTCGGGGACCTCGTCGAGGTGCTCGATGATGCACGCGAAACTGCCGGACAGACGCGCCCGCAATTCGGCCACCGCCGAGGGGGTCAACGTCGACGCATCGACGCTCGGGACCGGGTCGTGCCGGCCCCAGCGGTGCTGGATCTGCCGCGCCAGATGGGTTTTGCCGACACCGGACTCACCGACGATCAGCACCGGCGCGACGGTCGCGGTGATCTCGTCGACCCGGTCCTGGAGTCGGTGCGCGGCCAGGCTGCGGCCGGCGATACGCGTCGCCGGCGCCGCACCGGCGGGCGCGGCGGGGGCCAGGCGGGCGCGCGGTCGCGGCGGAGCCGGGGAGGCCAGCGGGCGCAGTTCGAGGATCGCGCTGAGCGGATCGGTGGACTCACCGACCCGGCGGGCATGGACCCGCACGTCGATCCCGTCGGCGAAACGCAGCGGTCCTTCCCATTCGTCCTTGGCGGCCAGATGGGTGCTGATCCAGTCCCAGATCATCATCTGATCGGTCGAGTCCATCAACCGTGACACCGTCGGGGTCGCGATCACCGTGTCCCGGCTCATCGCCACCACCGCGGCGTGGCCGCGGCGTTTGCTGCGCATGTATTCGCGCAGCAGGTTCTGCTCGCTGCGGGCGGACAGGGCGAACAATCGCTCTTCGATATCGCGTACCGCCGAGAGCACCAGCGGTGCCATCAGCTCGTTGACATCGCCGATCTCGCAGGTGATGTCGACGATGCCGGTCACCGCGCGTGAGACCGGATCGACGATCGGGGAGCCGACACAGGCCAGCGGATGCAACGCCTCGAGCAGGTGCTCTTCCCCGCGGACCCGGAACGCTTTGCGTTCTTCGAGGGCGGTGCCGATCCCGTTGGTTCCGGCGCATTCCTCGGCGAAGATGAACCCCGGGGCGACCTGGGCACGGTCGAGACGGCCGAGCAGTGACCGCTGCCCGGCCCGCCGATCGACGATGGTCGCATCCTGCGAGGCGAGCAAGATCGTCACCGGCGCATCGGCGAGTTGATCGGCCAACCGATCCAGGACCGGCCGCGCCGCACGCACAAGCTTCGGATCGGTGGGTGCGTCGTCGATATAGCGCAGTGGAGAACTGTCGGGTGTCACTCCCAGTGCGAGGCAGCGGCGCCAGGACTGTTCGATCTCCGGCCGTACTTTCGGTATGGGATTCTCACAGCTATCGGAACCGTGTTCTTCTGCTTGCTCACGGAACCGGTCGGTTACCACACATCCACCTCCGAAGACCTCACGGCGAGAACGGACTCTATGCAAACGAGGTGACACCGGTTCGGAGTGTCCCAGAACGCTACACCGGGAGTTTCTGGACTTGTCTTCGGTGCGGGCGCACCTTGTCCAGTGTGTTCACCGGCGTCTTGATGGCCTGTCGATCCGCACGGTGGCGGAACACGATGCTATTCGTCGTGCAGTGTTCCATCTCCTCTGCAGGACCAGGGCCGTTTCGGCCGATGCCATTCCGGCCGATCGGTCCGGCGGAGTCGGCGGAAGTGAACAGCGGGGAGGTGTGCGTTGGCATTGTCGGCGAGGCCGTGCGTCTGCGCGCGTCCGTTCGCACCGTGTTCCCCTGGAACGACGCTGGTGCGTCACGAAAGCTGTTGGTTGGCAGTGTGACCCCTACTGTCTACCATCAATGCTCCGTGAACTGTATGTGTATATCACAGGGTTCCTGCGCGTGACCACGAGGTGCGTAGCTACCAGTGGGTTTCGTGGCCGGGCAGGGTTCCGGGGACAGTGGAGTCGGCCGTGTGGCATTGATCCGGACGTTCGGAACTCGTCCGTATCTGTCCGACCGGAACCCACTGTTGTGGGAGTGTACTCGGCGCCGGACTCAGGGGGCGGAGTCGTTCGCCGGCGGCGTTGGCAAAAAGATGCGGCCTGTCGGGAGATGGGAAGGGGACAGGATGTCACCGGTGCTCGTGGGCGGGTGCTCCGGTGTTGCGGTATCGGAACGGATGAAGAGCCATGTAATTTGCTGTTACGGCGAGTTTTTCGCTAGTCTTTTGGTGTTGGAGCGAGTCGCCCTATCGGGGAGGGTGGGGCCTTGTTTCAACATTCTGTTCTCCGTGCTTGGAACCTCGCCCCTGCTGTTCCGAGTTGCTAGGCGACCATGTCCGAGTCGCTGCGCAGTACCGAGAACGAGAACCCAGTTTCGTCGCTCTGCGACGAACCGTCGCCGTCCCCTGTCGGCGACAGGTACGGGAGCCGTTGGTGCCCGCCTCGACGATGCTAAAGCGGGCACCAACGGTGCCTACCGATACGACCATTTCGACTTCCATTCAGAAGCGTTAGCGCGCAGATGAGTTCGGCATCGAGTTCGGTTCGTGCGACCAAGGAAGGCGACTGCACGCGGGGGGCGCTGCGCTCGGACACAGAGTACTGTTATCCGCGGTCGACAGGTACTCATCACCTTCACCATGGGTGAAGGTGGCGGAAGCCGGCCCGAGCAATCGGTTCCGTGGCCTCCGAGACGACTGTCACCCCGACGCGCCGGCCCAGGGCGCGTCCCTATCTCATCTGGGGCAAGCCGTGAATGGGGTCGAAGGGGCCGATGTCGTACGTGCATTCCTGTGGTCGAGGATCCGGTACGAAGGCCCACAACAGCGCCCCGGCAGTGCCCATCGTGTGATACCGGTCGATCTGGGCACCGACGCGGGTGGCGCGTTCGGTCAGGGGTAGGCAGCTTCCAGCGCGGATCCCGAACTCGGCAACGAGCACAGGTTTCTCGGTTTGCTCGAGTCGCAGTGGGAGGAATGCCGCATCGTCGTAGTCGTGGTACTGAACCACGTCCAGATAGGGCGAGGCAGCGACCAGGGCATAACCACCGTCGGCGAGACCGCACTGCTCGCCCCCGAGTAGACCGAGCGTGAGCAGGTGTCGCTGATCGTGCGCACGAGCCACCGCCCCGGCCGCATCGACCCAGTCGCGCAGCACCTGCGACGAGTCTTCCGGGCACCGACGTTGGTGCAGGTCGCAGTCGGGGGTGGTGCAGACGCCGACCTCGGGTTCACCGAGTAGTTCCCATGCAGCGATCGAAGGTGATCCGGCCCAGCGATCGACGGCGGCAGCAACCCACTCGCTGTAGCTCAGCGGCATGTCGGTGGGTTCTTTCCATCCGCCGAGATACCACTCGCGCGTTTTGTATTGCTCGTCCTCACAGGCGCCGTCCTGGGCGGCGAGCACCGGGATGAGTAACTGTCGGTGCCGTTTGGCGGCCGCGAACACCGCATCGATCGGTTCGAAGTTCAGCTTGCCGTTGCGCTTGTCCACGGCCAGATTCTGAAAGGCGTTGAATCGGGTCACTGTCCCCGGTTGGCGAGACGAGAAGTAGGAGTCCAGATCCACCATCGCTCCGCACCCGGCGTTGACCGTCCAATCCGTAGCCAGTTGATAGGCATTGAAGCCGGTGGGCCACCAGGGTTGACCGTCGAGGTGCAAAATACCGCCGGTGGTGGTCACCCGCAGCGGATGAGCATACGAGACCCACGGGGTGGAGGTCGGCGCACCTGTGTCCTCACCTGGCGATGCTGCACCGGGTCCGGGGAGGGTGCACGCGCTCGTGAGGGGAACGGCCAGGAGCATCGCCGTCATACAGACGAGTCTCGCTCGTATCGGACCGTCGCGCTATGGACAGTCCGACAGCTGCTCGCTAGCCTGAGTTCAATTGCTGCGCACCCACTCTGCCCCAGCTGCGCTGATGGCAAGAAGATCGAGCGCACTGTTGCCCGCTTCGCGACTGTAAGGCGCTCGACGACTCCTGCCGGAAGGGATTGGGAGCGGTCTGCACTCGGAGCGAGCTCATAGATGCTAACTGTGGCCGGAAGTGCCGCAGCGAGAAGTCACCAAGAAAGAAGAGGAGAATGAAGGCAGAGCCACCCCCGAGAGGGCAACAGATCTCGCAGAAAATCTCGACCTCCGCATCCGGTCCCGATCCCACAGAGGAGGATCTGGCAGCGGTAATCGTCGCCCTGACCGGCATCGACATCGCGTCGAATGACGATAACGCGAGGCCTGGTCGTAACCGGAAACAATCCTGGCGACACTGATGCGCCGACGACTCCGAGTTGCACTCGCTGGTCGCACATCCGCCCGGCCGGGAACGAGGATGTAGACGGAGTGGCCACATCGATATGACCGAGATCGATGCCCTCGTCTTCTGTACCAGCACGCGTGGTCTCGGCCTATCCGATGGCGGGATACAGTTCCGTGCCAGCCGCTTTCGTCACATGCAGCTGCTGCCCGAGTCGGTCCTCGCTCAAAGTGACAGTACCCCGCGGTAGCTGGAACTCCCCGTGACGCATTGCCGCGGCGATCCGCTCGCTATCCTCCGCTTTCCGGGCAGCCTGCCACCATATGTGAACTGCCTCGAACACAGACTCGCTCAACGTCGACAGTGGCGGTGCCCAAGGACCGAACTGTGCCTGGTACCTCCTCAGAAACGAGGCGTTGCCCTCCGTTTGTAATCCTTGGAAATACCCCGAGACGGAGTGCAGACCACGGGCTGCTTCGTCGCTGATGTACGTCAGCATGGACTCTTCCAATGCCGGCGCCAGTGTTATGCACCGATCCCGCAACCCCATTGCATAACACTGACGTTCGAACTCAACAGCATCAGATCCGACGAGGGACGATGTCGGCTCCCGATTTCTGAATCGATTCGACGATCTGAGCGAAGTCTCGAGTCCTCATCGATGCGAACTCTTCACCGACGATTCGGGCGCCGTACCGGGGCAACAGTTGGCGAGCCAAGCCATGTGTCGTTCGCGGCCAACAATAATCGTTGCCGGCCAGAAACGATCGTCGCACCCCCTCCATCTGCGTGAGTGGTTTCGTAGCTGTTGCCAACTGATCGCCCGGCCGCTCCCCGAGTTGGAGACGGAGACGACCGCCGCTGCCTCCTTCGTTCATGACCGGCTGCACCAGCAGCACGGGTGCATCGCCGAGCGCCTCGGCAACTGCGGTATAGGTAGCCGATGTGGTGGCGATCAGGATGGTCCGGCAGCCTGCCTGAACGAGTCGCCGCGCTTCCATGACGCCGGTCTCCGGGTCTGTGGCGTCATCGCCCACGATCAACTCGACCCGTCGGCCATGAATGCCACCCTCGGCATTGATTTCCTCGAGCGCCAGCATGGCAGCGTTGTCGATTGAGGTAGCGAAGGGGCTGCAGGGTCCGGATTTCGACGTCAACAAGCCCAGACGGGGATGGGGCGAGGCGTTTCGAGCGGTAGGGAACCCTCGACGCCGCATCAACCATTCCAATCCGGGCTGGTCGAGTTCGGCGATGAGCCGAACTCTCGTGCCTCCATCGGCGGCTCCGAAACGAAGTTTGATAAGCCCCCGCCAAGGCTGGTCGTGCACGATATCGAGGTACACATACGGACGCGCAGCAGCGATACGGCCGAGAATCTCGACCGGTTCTGCGCCGGAACCGCTGAGGTGGACCGCCATACGCACGGCAGCGCCGGGTTCGACCCGACCGCATACCCCGCCGAACAGCCATCCCGCCTCTTCGCCTGCTCCGAAAGGCTGTAGGCCACCGAGGGTGGGGATGCGGTCCACTCTTCCGCGTGCAATACGAGCTGGGTCCCCGTGTTCCCTGGAAGCTATGCACGTCACAGAGATCTATCGGTGGCAGCGGTGCGATCGGCAGCCTCGACGGCATCTACCAGGGCTCCTCGAAACACTTCCTGCAACATCGCGATGACATCCCGGGCGGGACCGGCCGGGTCGATCGAGTAGAAACGGAAGCGTCCGACCTTGCGTTCGGTGACCAATCCCGCGTGCCGCAGGATCCGGAGGTGGTTCGAAACGCCGGTGCGTCCCACGCTGTCGATCTGGTCGACCAGTTCCTTGACACTGCACTCATCGCGCTCTGCCAGCACAGTGAGAATGGCTCGCCGCACAGGGTCAGCGAGGGCATCGAAGGCCAGCTGTGCGGACAAGATCCCGATCTCCTTGAGTCAACAGTCGATGACGTATAGAAGAGTACCTCCTCGTAGCTCGTACAGGACGGGCCGACTTCGCACCGCTCCGACGACCGGACCAGCTACATCTGCAGCGAGACGAGTCGGGTGTTAGGGTCTGTGACGTCCCCACGGGAGCCCTATTGCAGGGGCTGAGATCGGGCTGAGGCAGCCTGCGACCGTCGAACCTGCCCGGGTAATGCCGGCGAAGGAAGTAGGAACGATTCCGATGAGTGCATCCAATTCGCATGCCCTGAGCTATGTCCACGACGAGGAACACGACCTGCGTGTACCTGTCACAGAGATCCGCTTGAACGACTCTCCCGGCGGGGTGCCGAACCCGCCGCTGCAGGTCTACCGCACTGCAGGTCCCGGTAGCGATCCGCTGGTCGGGCTCCCGCCGACGCGCGCCGACTGGATTGCTGCTCGCGGCGACGTCGAGCACTACCCGGGGCGAGAACGGGATCTGCTCGACGATGGCCGCTCGGCTGTGCGGCGTGGAGAGGCGTCCCAGGAGTGGAAGGGGCCCCGACCTGTCCCGGTGCGAGCGAAGACAGGCCGGACGGTCACGCAGATGCACTATGCCCGGGCGGGGATCATCACCCAGGAAATGCGGTTCGTGGCGCTGCGGGAGAACTGCGACGTGGAACTGGTGCGCTCGGAGGTGGCGGCGGGTCGGGCGATCATCCCCGCCAACGTCAACCACCCCGAGTCCGAGCCGATGATCATCGGCAAGTCCTTCGTGGTGAAGATCAATGCCAACATCGGCAACTCAGCGGTGACCAGCTCCATCGTCGACGAAGTCGACAAGATGCGCTGGGCCACCCGTTGGGGCGCGGACACTGTGATGGACCTGTCCACCGGCGAAGATATCCACACCACCCGAGAATGGATCATTCGCAACTCCCCGGTGCCGATCGGCACGGTGCCGATCTATCAGGCTCTGGAGAAGGTCGCCGGCCAGGCCGATGCGCTGACGTGGGAGATCTTCCGCGACACCGTGATCGAGCAGTGTGAGCAGGGTGTGGACTACATGACCATCCACGCCGGAGTGCTGCTGCGCTACGTACCGCTCACGGCCGAGCGGCTCACCGGCATCGTCTCCCGAGGTGGGTCGATCATGGCCGGTTGGTGCCTCGCCCATCACGAGGAAAATTTTCTCTACACCCACTTCGACGAACTGTGTGAGATCTTCGCCCGCTACGACGTGGCATTCTCCCTCGGGGACGGGCTGCGACCGGGGTCGATCGCCGACGCCAACGACGCCGCGCAGTACGCCGAACTGGACACCCTTGCCGAACTGACCACCCGTGCCTGGGCTCACGACGTTCAGGTGATGGTCGAAGGCCCTGGCCACATCCCGATCCATCGGGTGCGGGAAAATGTGGAGCGTCAGCAGAAGCTATGTCATGGAGCGCCTTTCTACACCCTGGGGCCGCTGGTGACCGACATTGCTCCGGGCTACGACCACATCACCTCCGCGATCGGGGCCACCGAGATCGCCCGCCATGGCACCGCGATGCTGTGTTATGTCACCCCGAAGGAGCATCTGGGACTGCCGAATCGGGACGACGTGAAGACCGGGGTCATCACGTACAAGATCGCCGCTCATGCCGCCGACATCGCCAAGGGCCATCCCGGTGCCGTCGAGCGTGACGACGCGTTGTCGAAGGCGCGTTTCGAGTTTCGGTGGCGGGATCAGTTCGCTCTGTCGCTGGATCCGGATACGGCCGAGCAGTTCCATGACGAGACGCTTCCGGCCGAACCGGCCAAGACAGCGCACTTCTGCTCGATGTGTGGGCCGAAGTTCTGCTCGATGCGTATCTCCCAAGACATCCGGACCAGGTTCGGTGACGCCGCCGACCAGGCCGCCGTCGCCGGGATGCAACATATGTCCGACCAGTTCAGGGCCGCCGGCAGCACGGTGTATTTGGATGCCCCTACTGTCCTGTCCTCCGAAAGTAAGCGTGTGACACAGGACAACTGAGGTCGCAGGGGCGTTGAGTCCAGGTGACGAGAGGACACGGACGCAACGCCCTCAGCGGCTTGACGCACGCCCGCACTTGCTCTGCCGGGTGACGTTGTGTCGCGATGACGAAGGTGGTCGAGGACGGAGTCGGCATCGATGTGCGGTTTCGCGGTGCCGGCGACCGTCCGGGTTCGAGTACGAGGGGAATGAGATTCAGCGGCGGTACCCACTCGTGCTCAACGAAAGTGCCCATGTGCGAGCGGGGTTCGCTGTAGCAGTGATCGGGTGCTGGCGGGCGAGGCGATGACGACATCGCCCGCCTCGCTGCCGAATCGGGGGTGACCTGCACTTGTGACTCGCTCAGCTTCGAGGGACCGAGGAGTAGTTGCCCGGGTCGTCTCGACGCCTGCCGTGACATGGTGCGGGTTGCCGTTCCCCTCACCGCGTCACGGCAGGCGGCCGTCTCGGGGGAGCGGTCGTGATCGTTGCCCCGGTCGATTCTGCTTCCAGGATCGGCGGTCGCTGCACACGCGCTGGAACGCGTCCGGACCATCCCGCATTCGCTCGGCGTCGACCTCGCGCGGCGGCGTTGTCCACCATCTCCGCGCGCTAATCAGTCTTCTCGATGATGCCTTGCGGGTTCTTGACCCGGGCAGGTACACCGCACCCGAGACCCTCGCAGCGTTGACGGTGCCGATCAGAGCAGCGTGAACGCGCCGACTACTGGGCAAGAGAGGCGGATTTGGTCGCCTCCAAGCGGCCGAAGTACCGAGATCTGGAAAGCACGGCAGTGGCTGAGATGAAGCGCGGCCGATCGGCCCCCGTCTCGATGTTCTCGCCGCAGGGGCCGAGTTCGGCGATAGTGGCATGCGCTTGCGAGACTGAATGGGCCGACGGGGAGAATCTCTCGTTGATCGTGTCGACATGACGCGCCCGAACCGACAATTTTCCGGTCATGCCGAACTTTTGGGCTGTGTCGATGTCGGCTGCGACGGTATCCCGATCATCCGCAGCGGTCGGGCCGTCGATAGGAGCTGCGATTTCCGCCGTCTTGCTGGCGATGACAAGGGTCGAGCGTGCATACGCCAGGCCTTCTGGTGTCCCATCGATGTCGAGGTCGCTGCAGAAGTCTCTGATGCCGAAGGCCAAGCGCACGACCGGTGAGCACTCAGCGATACGGTCGGCCTGACGAAGCGAGGAAGCAGTCTCGACCATAGCGACGATCGGGACATGAGGGAGTGCGGCAGACACGATGTCGATGTCTTGCGGACTCTCGGTCTTCGCAAGAACAATTCCGGTAAGGCCCGGAGAATCGCGGAGTATTTCTAGGTCGAGTGCAAGTTCACGGGTCGAAGCGTCGTTGACTCGGACCCAACCGACTCTGTCGCGAAGCCACTGCGCCGCAACTGTCCGTGCAGATGTTTTCTTCCTGTAGGGCACTCCATCCTCGAGATCGAGGACAAGGCAGTCCGGACTGGTAGCGACCGCGGTATGTAACTCAGCGAGATCGGTAGGGGGGACGAGTAGCCATGATCGGGCAAGGCGTGCCAGCTCGGTTCGCGCTTCCCGGGCTGCATCGGGTTCCTCGAAGTCGAATGACATCGTTGTTGTCGATCTCCAGTATTTATTCGAATCAGTGGATGTTGTGGATTATCGATGCTGTGCGGACGAGTCCTGGAATCTCAGCTTTCTGCAGGACAGTTGTCATGAACAACTGTCAGGGGGTCAGAGCGATGTACTTGGTGTTGAGGTACTCTTCGATTCCTTCGCTGCCGCCCTCGCTGCCCAACCCGGACTGCTTGATGCCGCCGAAGGGAGCCGCCGGATCGGAAATAATGCCCCGGTTCACGCCGACCATCCCGAATTCGAGGGCGCGAGCGACTCGGGACGCTCGATCGAGGTTCTGTGTGTAGAAGTAGGCAGCCAATCCGTAGTCGGTGTCGTTTGCGCTCGCGACTACTTCGGCCTCGGTGTCGAAGCCTGTGATGACCGCAACCGGGCCGAAGATCTCTTCACGGAGGATGCGTGCACCGGCAGGTACGTTGTCGATGACGGTCGGTTGGTAGAAGTAGCCGGGACCGTCGATGGGTGTCCCGCCCGTGCGCACGCGTGCTCCGGCAGTAACGGCTTCATCGACCAGTGCTGCAACCGCGTGGCGTTGCTTGGCATTGATCAACGGACCAAGCGTGACGTCGTCTTCGTAACCGGGACCCACTGTTGTCGCGGCGATCCGATCGCACAGAGCACGAGTGAACTCTTCCCGGATCGAATTGTGTACGAGCAGTCGATTGGCGGCCGTACAGGCTTCACCACCGTTACGCATCTTGGCGGCCATCGCACCGTCGACTGCGGCGTCGATGTCGGCGTCATCGAAGACGATGAACGGGGCATTGCCGCCAAGTTCCATGGAGCTCTTCAGTATCTGATCTGCGGATTGTTCGATGATCTTCTTCCCGACGGCGGTGGATCCGGTGAAGGAGACCTTTCGCAGTCGACGGTCCTTCATCAGAGTGCCGACGACGTCTGGGGCATCGAGAGTCGGTAGTACAGACAGAACACCACGAGGAAGACCGGCTTCAGCAAAGACGTGTGCGAGCAGCAACATGGTGAGGGGAGTGTCCTCGGCCGGTTTGACGATGATGGTGCATCCAGCCGCGAGCGCCGGGCCGATCTTGCGTGTCCCCATCGCGAGCGGAAAGTTCCAGGGCGTGATGGCCAGGGCTGGACCCGCAGGTTCCTTGATCACCGCGATGTGGCCGTTTCCAGACGGTGCGGTCGCGGTACGACCGCCGATTCGAACAGCTTCCTCTGCGAACCACCGGAGGAACTCTGCTCCGTACACCACCTCGCCGCGACTCTCCGCCAACGGTTTGCCCATTTCGAGTGTGATCAGCCGGGCGAACTCTTCGGACCGCTCCATGACGAGTTCCCAGGCTCTGCGAAGGATCTCCGACCGTTCGCGAGGGGCGGTCGCAGCCCATGCCGGCTGAACCTCGGCAGCCGATGCGAGCGCGTGTCTTGCGTCGGCGACGCTGCCGTTGGCTACGGTCGTCAAGACGGTGCCAGTCGCAGGATTCACAATGTCGAAACGTCTACCGGAACAGGACTCGCGAGTAGTGCCGTCGATCCAGAGGCCGGTCGGGACGGCAGCCAGTAGGGAGCTGAAGCCGGTCATCGAGGTTCCTTTCGGATGGTGCCAACCGTGGCAATAGCGGGTGCGAGCCTGACTCGTGAAAAGTGAAGCTCTGCGAAGAGCCGGATCATCGACTTCCGCTCAGAGGGAACGAGTGACGATGGTCGCGGTTTTGGGCAAGGAACAGCAATGAGAAGGCCATCCGGACCAGTTCTCGTCGAGCTCCACGGAGCGGCCGTTGACGCGTCCCAATCCGGTCAGTTTCACGATGCCCGGTAGATAGGGGAGCAAGATCTCGTGTGTTACTACCCGGACGTCATCGTCCTCGGTAGGGATGAGTTGAATGTCGTGACACCCATTGATCTGGACTATCATGGCGCTTCTTCGATCGATGATCCGTCGATGACCCGACGGCGCATTGTCCGAATCAGTGGTCCGTCTGATTCGGCAGCAGCGAACGCTTGCTGCCATTCAGGATCCGCGAGCATCTGGGACCACTTGTTTTCGAGCTCGGCCAGGTTTGCGAATCGAACGGTGTACACCAATTCGCCGAAGGAGTGTTCTCCGATCAGTGTGTGGCCGGCGCTGATCAGCTCCATGTCGTATCGCTTGAACATGCGGGCCGTGTGGTTGGTGAAGAGGTCGATTATCGCCGACAGTTTGCCCGGTACCGCGACGTACTCCCTGATCTCGTAGATCACAGCTGTCCTTTCTGTCAGTTATCCGGAATGCCGTTGGGCAATTCGTGAAACTTGCTGGCGTAAAATACGAGTGGGTCCTGCTCGGCTTCGAAGTCGTGTCCGATGATGCGGAGAAGCACGAATCGATGATCGCCCGTCGTGGTTTCCGATTCGATTTCGCAGTCGAACCAGGCTGCTGCACCGTGCAGGAAGACTGATCCGTCGGGCCCGCTCTCCCAGCTCACGTTGGCGAACCGGTCGACCTGGCGGGCGGCGAGTTGCCGGCACGGTGTCTGCTGTCCTGCTCCCAGGACCGACAGTCCGATCCGTGGTCGTTCTCGTAGCTTGGGCCAGGTGGTCGAGGACGTCTGAACGAACACGCCCACCAACGGAGGCTCCAATGACACGTTGACGAACGCACTGACGGCCATACCGATCGGCTCACCGGTCACGTCGGTCGCGCACAGCGCGGTGACCCCGCTCGGGAAGCGGCCGAACGTTGCGCGCAACGCCGCTGTGTCGACCGTACCGATGTCGTCGTGGACACCTCTGAGGTTTATGGCCGTCATGATCTGGCCTTCGGCGTGTAAGGCTTTGTCAGAACACATGGTTCTTCCCCCCGAATACCTCGCTGACGGAGTCGTCGGTGAAGATGCACCGGATCGAGTCGGCGAGCATCGGTGCGCACGATACGACGTCGACGGTCGACGGGGCTCCGGGCCCGAGGGGGATGGTGTCTGTCACGACGATGCGCTCGAACGGAGAGTTGGCGAGGTTCTCGTGCGCAGAGCCGCTGAACACTGCGTGGGTAGCGGCGGCGAAGACTCGCGAGCATCCGGCGCGGACGACCGCCTCGCCTGCTGCGCGTAGGGTTCCCGCGGTGTCGATCATGTCGTCGACGATGATCGCGGTTTTACCTCGTACATCTCCAATGACGGTGGTGATCTCCGCGACCTGCTGCTGAGGACGTTCCTTGTCCAGGATGGCCAGGCCGGCACCGATGCGAGTGGCGAATTGCTTATTGAGCTTTACGCGACCGGCGTCCGGCGCGACGACCACCAGGTCGTCGTCCAGCGCGGCGAAGTGGTCCGCGAGTGCCATCAGCGCGGTCATGTGGTCGACCGGAACGCTGAAGAAGCCCTGAAGCTGTCCCGCGTGTAGGTCCATCGTGAGTACCCGGTCGACACCGGCTGCCTCGAGGATTCGTGCCACCATACGAGCCGAGATGGGTTCGCGGGGTGAGGATTTCTTGTCCTGACGGGAGTAGCCGAACCAGGGGGTGACCGCGACTACTCGGCGTGCACTTGCGCCGATGGCTGCATCGATCATCACGAGCAGTTCGACCAGTGCGTCGTTGGCGCTGAGGCCTTCGATGGGGTTTGCGCACATCGGTTGGATCAGGAAGACGTCTGCGCCTCGAATGGATTCGTCGAATCTGCAGTACACCTCTCCGTTGGAGAATGTCTTCAGAGCGACCCGACCCAGATCGACCTGCAGGTTGGAGGCGATCGACGAGGCGAGCGCCGGATTGGCGCGGCCCGAGAACAACATCAATTGTTTCTGGGATCCGAACGGAATGGAGGTCGTCATTGGTGGCCTTCCAGGTAGATGCCGGGGAATCGGGCATGTGCGGGGAGTGTGGCGCGAAAGGACGAGAGCATCGTGGGGATGTAGCGGTGGGTTCGAAGGTGGAGATTCCCGTATCGGCGATAGAAACGTTTCTATGGAGGGTGGGCGGATACGGCGCCCAGCATGATCACACGGTGATCGGTTATACGTGTGCGGCGTTGACCTCGTCGGCGATCGGCATCCCTGTGCGGGCACCGACATGTCTGACCGACAGTGACGCTGCCGTTACTGCAAGCGCACTTGCGGCTCCGAGCGGCATCCCGGAGGAAAGCGACGCTGCGAGCACACCGTTGAACGTGTCGCCCGCACCGGTTGTGTCACGCACGTCCGATACCTGCAGGGCCGGGACGGGTTCGATGGTTCCGTCGGGATAGGCCACGATCGCCCCCTTGTCCCCTCTGGTCACGACGAGGCACGCTCCCGTGGCCCGAGCGACGTTCGCCGAGGCGTCACCGACGTCGGTGAACGGGATGGACAGTGCAGCGCACAGGTCACGAAGCTCTGAACTATTGGGTGTCAGAACCGACGCTGCGTGGGCGCTGGCGATGAACTCGTTGCGCACAGGGGCCGGATTCAGCACACAGCGCAGTCCCATGTCGGAGGCTGTCGACACGGCAGCTTCGACCGCTGCCGGGAGGATTTCGGTGCTGACGAGTACACATCCGGCCCACCCCGATGCACGCTCGACGGCCCGGCGAACGAGTGCCGGCGTAAGGGCAGCGTTGGCCCCGGCGGCAACGGCGATCTGGTTTTCCCCCACCGCGTCGACCACGATCAGGGCAGTGCCGGTGGCGGTGTCGTCGAGGACGGCGACGTCGGTGACGTCGACACCGGAGGCGCGGAGCTCGACCAATGCCTCGCGTCCGAGTTCATCATCGCCGATCGCTCCGCAATAGCGCACCGGCACGTTCATGCGGGCGGCTGCGATAGCCGCGTTCGCGCCCTTGCCGCCGCCGAACTTGTCCAGGTGTGGACCGACGACGGTCTCACCCGGACCGGGTAACCGATCGACGGCCACGACCAGATCGACGTTGAGGGCGCCGACCACTAGAACCCCGTTACTCATTGACGCTCCCGCTGATAGTGCACACCGATGACCGATCCTGGAGTGTCGTCGGTAACGGATCCATGGGTTCCGGTGTGCGGTTCTCAATCAAATCGAAAAGGACTGTCGCTGCGCGGTAGCCCATGTCTCGCGCCGGCTGGCGCACGGTGGTGAGCCGCGGCGTGAGAAGCGACGACAGAGGAAGGTCGTCGAAGCCCACGATGCTGACGTCCTCGGGCATACGGAGCCCTTGTGCGCGGCAATACTCCATCGCGCCCACAGCCATGAGGTCGTTGGCGCAGATCAGGGCAGTGGGCCGAGTCTGCGCCGCCAACGCGCGTTGGGCCAGGTCCCGGCCGGACGATTGCTGGTAGTCGCCGTAGTACACCGGGACCGTGTCCGGGTCGATGCCTGCCCCGGCAAGTGCCTCGCGGTAGCCGGCCAGTCGTTGTTGAGCCGTCCACAGACCCTCCGGACCGCCGATGACCGCAACGTCCCGGTGGCCCTTGTCGAGGACGTATTGCGCGACCTGGCGAGCTCCCCTGCGGGAGTCGCAGACCACGGCGGGCAGGTCGATGCCCGGGATCTGCTCGTCGACGAGCACCACCGGACCAGAGCGAGCCAGTTCGTAGCAAGCTTCGGGCATGGACCCGGTGCTGGTCAGGTAGATGACTCCGTCCACGCGTTGGCTGCGCAGCAATCTGGTCTGGGCTTCCTCGGATTGTTCCGAGCTGCCCGGGACCACCAGGACCACCAGGACATCACGTGCCGATGCGGCTTGATGGACCCCTTCGGTGATCATGGCGAAGAACTGATTGGTCAGGTCGGGTACGACCATGCCAATACGGGAAGCGCTGCGGCGTTTGAGATTACGCGCAGACTCGTTCGGCGAGTATTCCAGAACTCGCACGGCGTCGAGCACACGGGTACGGCGGTCGGGCGCAACCGGGCCGGAGTCGTTGAGTACGTAGCTCACCGTGCTCATGGAGACTCCAGCGTGTTCCGCGACGTCCTTGATGGTCGTGCGCTTGCGCGTGCGTCTGTGCTCAGATGACGCCACAGCAATCCCTCTCTGCGGAATTAGGATCGTCCACTAGCCCACGACAGTATCGAAGACCACAGCAGCGCGTAGTTCGACCACTCGACGAACTCCGGCGGGGCCCAGTGGGGAGCGAGATCCGAGGTGAACGCGACCACTCGGCCGTCGCCATGATGTCCTGTGACCAGGATGGGGTCGTCTCCGGTGCGGGCGACGACCTCGGCGTCGTCGCGGGCCACCACTCGGTTGTAGCCGAGCAGGGGAGGCCAGTCGCTGGAGGTGTCACCCAGGACGGGATGTTCCGGTCGGCATACCTCGACCTTGCAGCCCTCCGGGACCTCGATGCGGTCATCGTAGGGGAGCATGGTCACAGGCAACACGTCGGCGAGGGGGGTCATGCCGAAGCGGGCCTTGCCGTCGATTCCGGTGAACGACATATAGCCACCGACCTTGACCAATCCGCCGCCCCGGCGGACGTATTCAGCGACTACTCCCAGACGGTTGGGCGATGCTTCCGAACGTAGGAACGTCTCGTCGGGGAGCTGGAAGGAATTCGATCCGATATCGGAGATGACAACTACGTCGTACTCGTCGATTTCCTGTGCCGTCTTGGGGAAACGTGAAGAAATCTCGTGGCCGCGCACGTAGTTGACGTCGTGCCCTTCGCGGGTGAGATTTTCGAGGAATACGCTTGCGCCTTCCTCGTACTCAGTGGTGTGGAACTGATCGAAGCCTTTCATGTGAATAACGTGCTTGATCCAGGATTCGCCGGTGAAGAGGATCTTGAGCGGTTCCATAAGGTCTCCTGTGGTGCCTGGGAATGGGAGGTGGGTGTCGGTAGCGGAGTGTTCGTCGGTGGCCCGGCGCGTGTTCAGGACGGGGTGCTCGCGCTGAGTAACTTCCGTCCCAATGCGTACGCCTGGCGAAGGTCGTTACCTTGGTACTGGACTGCGGCAAGCTCGGACACCAACGGGCTGGCGTTGACAGCGACGGTGTTCGGTAGCCATCCGAACAGATCCACATCGGAGGACGAGTCACCGTAGGCGACGCAGTCGGCTGGTTCGATGTGGTAGCGCTCCAGTGCATCTCGCGTGATGTGGACCTTGGCTTGCGGTGACAGTGTTGCCTCTTCGGAGAGCGTCTGTCCGATCACCACATCGGATCCGTAGGCCTCGTGAGCGCCCCAGTTTCTAAGTCTCTGAACGAAGAACGCCGGCGATTGCGAGATCACGATGGCAATCTCACCGCGCCTGCGGATATCGTCGAAGGTATCGGTGATGCCATCGAGCCAGGCCGCTTGTTCGAACGCGGCGTCGAGGTCGTCCTCCGTCGCGTGCGCACAGACCTCGAGCAGGGTTGACCAGAAGTCGAAGTCGGTGATTTGTCCAGCGTGCCAGAGCTGTTCGATTTCGAGTCCAACGTCGCGGCGGCCGAAGAATGTCGACAGTTCCAGGGCGGCTGCTCCGTTGAGCAGCGTGCCGTCCATATCGAATACGTGCAGTCGGGTGGGCATGTGTTGCTTTCTGTGGAAGTCGTCGGGCCGGGTCTCAGGAGAACTCCGGGAGCACTTCCTTGGCCATGAACTGCATGTTCTTGATGATCGCCTCGATCGGCTGTCCCACGGCGATCAGGCACGCCATGTGATCGACGCCCAATGCCTCGTAGGACTTGAATCGTTCGATCATCTTGTCGGGGGTGGTGAGGATGGGATCGGCGTACTTTTCGAGGAGCCCTTCCTTGGAGAACGACTCCTGGGCGGGCCTCATCGCTCCGCCCTGGACCACCGAGTCGTCCTTCTTTCCCTCGGCGCGTGCTGCCAGACGCTCCTCTTGGGACTGTTGGCCGGAGCTGGAGGCATGCACCAGGGTGAGATAGTAGTTGTACTCACTGAGCACGTCGTCGAAGTACTCGGTCGCCTCTTCTTCGGTGTTGCCGAGCCAGGTGTGGCGAAGGGCCATCACCTGCTTTCGAGGCATCCCGCTCGTCTCGATCTCGTCGTTGTACGCGGCGAGCAACGCTTCGAGATCGCCGTAGGGCTCGAAGTTGCCGTAGTTCGGAGCAGTGATCAGGTTGTTTCCCTGTCGTGCCACGCGGCGTACGCCGTCGATGCTCTGCGAGGCCGCCCATACCTCCGGGTGCGGCTTGGATGCCGGCTTGGGCACAAGAGTCGTCGGCGGGAACGAAAAGTACTTGCCGTCGAACGACACATCGTCCTCGACCCACACCCGCTTGATGATCTCGAGGGATTCTTCGTAGATGTCGCGTGCTTCTTTGGGGTTGATGCCGAGTCGGTCGAGCGGGTAGCGACTGCCACCCCGCGCCACGCCGATGCCGATGCGCCCCGGTGCCATCTGGTCGAGGAAACTCATCTCCGACGCGATGAGCAACGGGTTGTAGTACGGAAGGACCACGATGCCGGGCATGATTCGCAAGCGCTCGGTGCGCGCTGCGGCCAAAGCGCTGAACATCAGCGATGAAGGATTGCTGACGTAGTTCTGAAAGTGATTTTCGTTGACTGTGACGCCCTCGAAGCCGAGGTCCTCTGCGGCATCGACGATGCTGAGCATGTCGTTGAGGAGTTCGGACCACGGACGGCTCATGTCGCGGTAGAAGAATGGAGTGGTGACCCAGATCTTCATGGAAGCTGTCTTTCTACGAGGTTGGGCAGTTCCTGTATTGCTGGAGGCGTGCCGAGTTCCGGCTGCAGAGCGGACGCTGCTCGTGCAGTTCCGGGCCAGACCCGGTGCGTGGGTCCCTGCCGAACTCGGACTGTGGGGCGATGTAGAAACGGTTCTATCTCGTACATCCGGAGCATACAACGGTCCGGCGCCCTGTGCATAGTGCCGAACTCGTTTTCTTTCGAGAAACTCGATAAACGTTGTTCACGCTGGTGAGAGACGTAAGGCCGGGTGTTCCGGTGTTTGGATCAACCTCCAAGATCCGCGAATCACGAAGGCAATGAGCGACGCAGATGTAGAAGCGATTCAACCCGGGTGCTCGGCAGGATTCGTCCGGCAGTCGGTAGAGGCGTGGTCGGCCGCGGTCGGGTGGTGGTGCACAGGGGAGACGTGCCGGCGGGTGTCGGTTGCTGCGTGATTGTGCAGACGGTTCTGTCATCCCTGCTCCGGGAAGTGTTCCTACAACACACTTTCTGTTCGTAACACAGCTCCGAGGGCGCAGAGCACTATCGATCGTTCGGTGACGGGCTGCATCCCGGTTGTGGCGGTCTGTAGACAGACCTGGGTGCTGCCGGAGGTATCGACTGTGTTGCGCGAATATTGCCGGAAGATTTTACGCGTCAACGCTTGACCTGAGGTGTGGGCTCGACCATGATCTCTAGCAACCGCCGACACGGCCGCACGAATTCAAATGCTGCGACTCGCGGTATGCCCCCAGGCTTTCTGGCCCAGTTTTCGTGCAGCAGTAGAAACGTTTCAACAACTGTCTTCGCATCACACGAACGAAGGGAAACGTCCATGCCCACTATCTCGGGATTCGACAATCTGATCCTCAACACCGATACCTACAAGCATTGCCACCACACTCTCTATCCTCAGGGAACCGAGTACGTCTCCAGCTACGTCGAATCGCGTGGTGGCATCTTCCCGGCGACGATGTTCGTCGGACTGCAGGCCTACATCCAGGAGCGCTTGCTCCGGCCGATCACCCTCGCCGACATCGATGAGGCCGAAGCGGTGACCAGGGCGCAGGGGATGCCCTTCTGCAGGGAGAACTGGATGGGCATCCTCAACGACCACGGCGGATTCCTTCCTGTAGAGATCGAGGCAGTCCCCGAGGGGACTGTGCTGCCCACCCGCAATGTCCTTGTGCAGGTTATCAACACCGATCCGAAGTACCACTGGGTGACCAGCTTCTTCGAGACCGCGTTGCTGCGAGCGGTGTGGTACCCGACCACGATCGGAACGGTCAGTTGGATGTGCAAGCAGATCATCAAGGAAGCGTTCGCTCGCACCTCGGACAATCCGGATCTGCTGCGCTTCCAGCTGCACGATTACGGCGCTCGCGGCGTGAGCTCCCAGGAATCTGCTGCATTGGGTGGTCTGGCACACCTGGTCAACTTCAACCAGAGTGACACGGTGCCGGGCATCCTGGCTGCGATGAAATACTACAACGCGGTGTGTCCGGCGAACTCGGGCCCGAACAGCGAGCATGCAGGTTTCACGGCATGGGGTCGGGATCAGGAAGTCGACGCTCTTCGCAACATGATGAACACCTACCGCGATGCCGGTGTGGTGCTGTTGCTGACCGACTCGTACGACCATGAGAACGCTGTGAAGAACATCCTCGGCAAAGAACTGAAGGCCGAGATCGAGAACTTCCCGGGCGTGGTCTGTGCTCGTCCGGACTCGGGCGACCCTGTGCAGGTGACCGCGGATACCGCTGAGTGGCTCATGGATGCCTTCGGCTATGAGGTCAACTCCAAGGGATTCAAGGTTCTGCCCCGGTATCTGCGGGTCGTCCAGGGCGACGGCATCACGCTCGATACCCTGTCGGAGATCTACATGGAACTCGAACGCCGGGGCATGGCGGCAGAGAACGCGATTTTCGGTATGGGCGGCGGTCTGCTCCAGCACTTCAACCGAGACACGTTGAACTTCGGGCAGAAGTGCAACGCTGTGCGAGTAAACGGTGAATGGCGCGATGTGGCCAAGCAGCCGACCGGGGCGAGCTTCAAGGTGTCCAAGGCCGGCCGTCTCGCCCTCGTCAAGCGGGATGGTGAGTACCGCACGGTGCGACGCGACTCGGTTTCTCCCGAGGAGAACCTCCTTCAGCCGGTGTACCGCAACGGCAAGCTCCTGAAGAAGTGGGATTTCTCCGAGCTGATCGAGCGGAGCGAGGCGGAGGTCCCCGAGGAGTACTACTACCCCGTCATCGAACAGATGCGTGCGCAGGACAGCGCCGCGGTGCCTGCCTGACCACAACAACTGTTGAACAGATAACTAGGGATCCATGATGACAAAGTTGCCGAGTGTGCCACTTGCCAATACAGATTGCTTGTACATCGACGGGAAGTGGGTTCCCCCGCACTCGTCTGCTCTGATCGATGTAGTCGACTCGACAAACGAATTGGTCTACTACTCGGTGCCGGACGCCGATGTCGACGATATCGATCGCGCGATTACAGCGGCCCGGCAGGCATTCGACGAGGGACCCTGGCCGCGGTTGTCGCACGCCGAGCGGGCTCAGGTGCTGCTCGATATCGCTGATGCCGTCGAAGCGCGGATCGATGACATCGTGGAGATCTGGCCGCGAGAGACCGGGATTCTGGCATCGTCGGTCCCCGGTGTCATGCGCGAGGTAATCGACGCGTACCGGTACTACGCAGGTCTGGCGAAGAGCTTCCCGTTCCAGGAAGAAGTCACACCCACCAACGGCGCACGCTTCGGCATGATCGTGAAAGAGCCTGTAGGCGTCGTGGGAGCGATCATTCCATGGAACGCGCCGATGGGACTGATCGCGTTCAAGGTGGCGCCGGCATTGCTGGCGGGATGCACCGTCGTCATCAAGTCGTCCCCGGAAGCTCCGGGGGCTGGATACATCATGGCGGAAATTGCTGATCAGCTCGGCATTCCGGCGGGTGTCCTGAACGTGGTGACCGCTGATCGTGCTGCCTCCGAGCGGTTGGTCTCCGACCCTCGGGTCGACAAGATCTCGTTCACCGGATCAACGGAAGTCGGCAAACGAATCGGGAGCATCCTCGGTGGTCGAATTGCACGGTCTTCGCTGGAGCTCGGCGGCAAGTCTCCTGCCATTGTCCTGGACGACTTCGACATTGCCGAGGCGGCACACACCATCGCTTCTGCGGAGTGCTTCCTCTCGGGTCAGATCTGCGCATCGCTCACCAGGATCATCGTTTCGGAGGAACGTCACGATGAGATGGTCAAGGCGTTGGCAGACGAATTCGACCGGGTGGTAATCGGCGACCCGTACGATCCTCAGGTCACGCTGGGACCTTTGGCCAGCGATCGGCAGCGGGACCGTGTCGAGAACTATATCCAGATCGGGATCAGGGAAGGGGCGACACTGGCTTACGGCGGCGGACGCCCGTCCCACCTCGATCGCGGCTGGTTCGTCGAGCCCACCGTCTTCGGAAATGTGTCGGAGACGTCGCGGATCGCTCAGGAAGAGATATTCGGTCCGGTGCTGGCCGTGACCCCGGCCCGGGATCTCACGGACGCCGTTCGGATTGCGAACGCAACGGAGTTCGGTCTGAATGCTGCAGTGTTCACCCATGACTCGAAGAAGGTTTTCGACATTGCCCGTAGGCTTCACTCCGGCACCGTGGGGCAGAACGGCAATCGTGTGGACTTCGGTATCGGGTTCGGAGGATTCAAGAGATCCGGTATCGGACGCGAAGGCGGGGTAGCAGGACTGCAGGCGTACCTGGAGAACAAGACTGTTGTCCTGGACGCACCTCCCGAGTAGACCCGTGCCCGGAGCGGTGCAGAGACCACGGCCGGGTCAGACGACCGAAGCCGACCGTAAGAGGATCATGTGACTGAGATTGCCATAGAACACGGCTTGGTGTGGGTAGGCCCGGACGAATCCTATTCGGAGGGACTGCTCTACATCGAAGACGGCAGGGTCAGCTATGCGGGCGAATACAAGGCAGAGGTGGTCCGGCCCGGCGTCGCGCGGCTCGATGCATCGGGATGTGTCGTTCTGCCGGGTCTGGTGGATTGTCATGTGCACCTGACAACGAACTCGGATCACGAGCGGATCCTTCCCAGCGATGTGTTCCGGGGTCAAAAAAGCGGTCCGGAAAAGCTGCTTCATGGCTATCGCAACTCGCTCCGTGCCCTACGATCAGGGTTCACCACGCTCCGATGCATGGGGCATCGGGGAGTGGGCGAAGTCGAACTGCGTGACATGGTCGCCGACGACCTGATCGTCGCTCCGAACCTTCTGGTCGCGCCGTGGTGGATAACCATGACGAACGGCCACGGTGACCTGTTCTACCCTCCTTACACGCCACGCCGCGAATGGGATACCGCAGACGGTGTCGATGCCTGCCGGCAAATGGTCCGGTTGCAGGCCCGAAGCGGTGCGGACTTCATCAAGGTCATGGCCAGCGGTGGTATGTCGAAAGGAGAGAAACCGCACTGGCCCAATTACAGTGTCGAGGAACTCACGGCGATCGTCGAAGAGGCGCACGACATGGATCTGCGCGTCGCCGCGCATGCCCTGTCGTTGGAAGGGATTCGACGCAGTATCGAAGCCGGCGTGGACAGCATCGAGCACGGCTCGTTCCTCGACGAAGAATGCGCTTCGGAAATGGCGCAAAAGGGAATATTCTTGGTCCCGACCCTCGCGTTCAACGACTGGTGCCAACGCGAAGGGACGGCCCGAGGCCTGACCGAAGCCGGAGTCGAAAGCCTGCGCGAGGCGCACGATCGGGCTCTGGAATCGTTCGATATCGCCCGTTCGGCTGGAGTCAAGATCGCGATGGGAACGGACTCATCCGGGTCCCTGTGCCCGTTCGGTGCCCATTACCGAGAACTCGAACTGTATGTCGAACACGGGATGTCGGTGAATGAAGCGTTGGCGTCAGCCACCGTCGTGGCTTCGGAACTTCTCGACCGCCCGGACATCGGCTCGCTGCGACCCGGCTCGATCGGAGATGCGCTGGTGGTCGATGGGACCATCCTTTCGGACATAACTCGCCTGCGACAGGGAATCAAAGCGGTCGTCCGATCGGGCCGTGACGTCACCAGCTATCTGGAGGAATCGGCCGCGTTGCTCTCGCTCTGAGAGTCGTCTCCGTCGGGAAGCAGATATCGGTACCGGAAATCTGAAAACCGGGGCCGAACATCAACGACTCCGGCCTCGGCCGATAGTAGTTGCACGAATTGAATTGACGAGAAAGCGAGAAGGAAATGCCGTACATCGAAGCAAGCTTCTTCGAAGAAAGGTTCTCCGAGACGAAGTTCTCCGGCGAGATGGTGGCAGCGCTGACCGAAGCGGTGTCCTCGATCCTGGGAGAAGAGATCGGATCGGAAACAACGGTCGTGCTGCATGGTGTACCGCGTGAGCGGTGGGGACATGGAGGCCGGACCATGGAAAAGAGCAGCTGAGCAGACCCCGCCGGCAAAGGTGCGCATTCGGCAACTCACCGGTACCACCGTGGTTCGGCGAACCACCTCTGCCGCTCCGATACATGCTGGCGGCGCGCAGCTTTCGGCTGCGCGCCGCCAGCATATATTACTGGATGATCAGTAATCCGGATTCTGTACATCACCTCCGAATCGTGGAGACGCCGCCACGCTCGATAGGTTCGGATGCAGTCAGGAAACAACCAACGGAACCTCCGAGAGGGCACGGTTATCAACTGCCGCGACAGGGGGTCTCGTCTTCTCGGCGTCGAAACCGACTTTCTCTCGGTGGGGTGTGCTCGCCGACCGATCGATGGGTACGACACAGCGTATGACCGATATCAGCGATCCGCTCGTTCACGACGAGAACGACATCGAAGTCAGCGAGCGCAAATCCTATGCCGCCGGGGTACCGGCGGTGTTGGTCTCGCTGCGGCACGGATTCGAGCAGATGGGTCCGGTGCGCACCGCCCGCACCTTGACGAAGCTGAACCAACAGCATGGCTTCGACTGCCCGGGCTGCGCGTGGCCGGAAACACCAGGTCACCGGAAACGTGCCGAATTCTGCGAGAACGGCGCCAAGGCTGTCGCCGAGGAAGCCACCACTCGCACCGTCGACCCCGGTTTCTTCGCCCGCCATTCTGTACCGGAACTGCTCGCACGCACCGACTACTGGCTCGGTCGCCAGGGCCGGCTGACGCACCCGATGATCATCCGGCCTGGCAGCCTCCACTACGAGCCGATCGACTGGGACGATGCCTACGCGGTGATCGCCGAGCATCTGCGGGCGCTGCCGGACCCGAATGAGGCGATCTTCTACACCTCGGGGCGGACCTCCAACGAGGCCGCGTTCTTGTACCAGTTGATGATTCGGTCGTTCGGCACCAACAACATGCCGGACTGCTCGAACATGTGCCACGAGTCTTCCGGTACGGCCCTGTCGGAGACCATCGGCATCGGCAAGGGTTCGGTGTCGGTGACCGACCTCGAACACGCCGACCTGATCCTCATCGCAGGCCAGAACCCCGGGACCAACCATCCCCGCATGCTGTCGGTACTCGAGAAAGCCAAGGCCCGCGGCGCGAAAGTCATCGCGATCAACCCGCTGCCCGAAGCCGGGTTGTTGCGTTTCAAAGATCCTCAGAAGGCGCGTGGCGTGCTCGGCGAGGGAGTGGCGATCGCCGACGAGTTCTTGCAGATCCGCCTCGGTGGTGACCAGGCCCTGTTCCAAGGTCTGGCGAAACTGCTGCTCGCCGCCGAGGACCGTGCTCCCGGCACGGTCCTCGACCGCGACTTCCTCGACCGGCATTGTGCCGGTTTCGAGCAGTGGGCCACCCATATCCGCGCCGTGGATCTGGACACCGTGTCGACTGCGACGGGTCTGAGCCGATCTCAGCTCGAGGACACTGCAGCAGCGTTGGTCGCCTCGAGAGCGACGATCATCTGCTGGGCGATGGGGTTGACCCAGCATCCCCACGCCGTGGCCACCATCGAAGACGCGGTAGCGCTGCTGCTGATGCGCGGGATGATCGGCACGCGTGGGGCGGGGGTGTGCCCGGTGCGGGGACACTCCAACGTTCAAGGTGATCGCACCATGGGCATATGGGAGAAAGCCCCCGAGTCGTTCCTGCAGGCCCTCGATACCGAGTTCGGGATTCGCTGTCCCCGCCAGCACGGTTACGACGCGGTCGACGCGATCCGCGCCATGCGCGACGGCAAGGCGTCGGTGTTCATGGCCATGGGCGGTAACTTCCTGTCTGCCACCCCCGACACCGAGGTGACCGCCGCCGCGCTGCGCAGTTGCGCTCTGACGGTGCAGGTCTCCACCAAACTCAATCGCAGTCATCTCGCGCACGGAGCGACCGGGATCATCCTGCCCACCCTGGGGCGGACCGACAAGGACATCCGCGGCGGACGCAAACAGATGGTGTCGGTGGAGGATTCGATGTCGGTGGTGCACCTGTCGCGTGGAGGGCTCACACCCGCCAGTTCGCATCTGCGTAGTGAGGTCGCCATCGTGTGCGAGCTCGCCCAGCACCTGTTCGGTTCCGGCCATCGGGTGCCGTGGGCGCGGTTCGCCGACGACTACGACTGCATTCGCGATGCGATTTCGCGGGTGATCCCCGGATTCGAGGACTTCAACACCCGGGTACGGCGGCCGGACGGGTTCGTCCTGCCCCACCCGCCGCGGGACGAACGCCGCTTCACCACCGACACCGGCAAGGCGACCTTCGTCGTCAACGACCTGCACTGGCTTCCTGTCCCCGAGGGTCGGCTGATCCTGCAGACGTTGCGCAGCCACGATCAGTACAACACCACCGTCTACGGCCTCGACGACCGTTATCGCGGCATCAAGGCGGGCCGGCGGGTCCTGTTCATCCATCCCGACGACATCGAAGCGTCCGGATACGCTCCCGGCGACCGGGTGGATCTGGTGTCGGAGTGGACCCGTCCCGACGGCACCGTCGAGGAGCGCCGGGCCGAGGACTTCAGGCTCGTGCCCTATTCGACCCCGATGGGCAATGTTGCGGCCTACTATCCCGAAACGAACCCGCTCGTGCCTCTCGACCATGTGGCACTCAAGTCCAACACTCCTGCTTCGAAGGCGGTCACCGTCCGCCTTGTGCCTCGTCGGGCGCCTGGGAAGCGGCCGGACGGGCCGGGTATCGAGCTCGATCCGAAGTCTGCGTAGGAGAATCTCGATGCCTGTTCTGTTCGCTCATGTGTTCATTGCTGTCGTCCAGCTGCTGCTGCGTTGTGTGGGCATGTCCTCGGCGTTATCTGCGCCCCGGTCGGAACAGCGTGTGCTCGCCGGCCGGTGCGACAGTTTCGACGATGGGTTCGAATCATGGGGCGAGTGACCACCCGTGCCCGCATCACCCGACTGCAGGGAACGCAGCGGGTGGTGCGTCCGGACACGGTCGTTGTCGAAGAACCACTCGAACTGCGCGTCGATGGCACTGCACTGGCGGTGACGATGCGCACTCCCGGTTCCGACATCGAACTTGCCCAGGGGTTCTTGCTCACTGAAGGGATCGTCACCGGCCGCGACGATATTGCTGCAATCCGTTACTGCAACAGCACGGGCGACGACGGGCGCAACACCTACAACGTCCTCGATATCGATCTCGCACCCGGAGTGGCTCTGCCCGAGACCGGCATCGAACGCAACTTCTACACCACCTCCTCGTGCGGGGTGTGCGGGAAGGCCTCCCTCGATGCGATCCGCCAACGCTCCCGCCACTCACCGGCTCACGACCCGGTCGTGGTCGATCCGGAAGTGCTGGCGGTGATGCCCTCCGCGCTGCGACAGGCGCAGGAGACCTTCGACCGCACCGGCGGATTGCATGCTGCCGGATTGTTCACCGCTGCAGGGGAACTCCTCGCACTGCGCGAGGATGTCGGACGCCACAATGCCGTCGACAAGATCATCGGCTGGGCGGTCGAGCACCGACGATTACCGCTGCGCCATACCGTGCTGCTGGTGAGCGGACGTGCCTCCTTCGAGCTGACCCAGAAAGCGGTCATGGCCGGCATTCCTGTTCTGGCGGCCGTTTCCGCGCCGTCGTCGCTGGCCATCGACCTTGCTCATGACGCCGGTTTGACTCTTGTCGGGTTCCTGCGCGGGGACACCATGAACGTCTATACCCGCGCCGAACGGGTTGGTACGGGGAACGCAGGTCTCGACTCTGCGAGCACTTCTACCGGAGCTTTTGATGGATAGGACAGTGGCTATCGAGGTGCGCTACTTCGCCGCAGCGGCAGAGACCGCAGGGACGGAGAAGGAAACGGTGGCATTGCCGCCTACCACCGACCTCGGGACGTTGAAGACGGTGCTGATCGACCGACACGGCCCCGATATGGCTCGTGTGCTGTCGGTGGCGATGTTCTTGGTCGGGGATGAGCTCACCCGTGACCCCGCTCGTGCTGTGGGTCCTGTAGTCGACGTGCTACCACCGTTCGCCGGCGGCTGAAGTGAGACCTCGATGTCGATACGTGTGATTGCTACAACGACGACGGACGAGCAGTCCGACACGTAGGTGAGCACATCGAATTCTTCGAGTTCGGCGAGGGTTGATAAGGCCGTGCCCGCGCCGGCCTGCAGCGTCGCCATCGGAGAGGACTCCTCGGATGAATATTCATCGCTTCGTTGAGGTCTTTTCCGGATACGCGCGGTGAGCGAGACGTGGGCATGTTTGTGTGGTCAGGTGCGGGCAATGGTGCGGTGCGGTGAGGGTGAACTGCTCGAAGGCGTCGTCGAGTTCGAGGTGGATTGCGTTGTTCGCGATTACGACGCGGTGGGCGTCGAGACCGAGCAGTCGGGCGACGACGAAGGTTGCGCTCAAGGTTGCGACGTTTCTGGTGATCCCGAGTGGGAGGAGGGATCCGGTGTCGGTGAGGGCTTCGTGTTCGCCGGCTCTGAGGACGAGTCTGGCGTCGGGGTGCACTCCGTGGGCTGCCACGGACACGGCGATGTTGTCACGGTCGTCGGAGCCCACGGCGGCAAGGCATCGGGCCCGGTCGAGGCGGGCGCGTTCGAGGAGGGTTCTGTCGGTACCGTGCCCGACGATGGTGGGAATGTTCAGCGCTCGGGCCAGGCGCAGATTGCGGGCTCGATCGTCGCGTTCGATGGCGACGACGGGGATGCCGAGTTTGCGGAGTTCGAGGCACAACCGGAGACCGACCTGTCCCAATCCGACGACGATGACGTGATTGCGGCGGGGGAGAACCCGTTGACCGATCAAGCCGATGAGGCTGGTTCCGAGCAGACGTTCGATTATCCCGGCGGTGAACATGGCGGTGAACACGATCGCCGCCAACATCGCCAGAGCCGCGAACACGTCATAGGTGTGGTCGCCGTGTGAGGCCGGTGCGGGACCGACGGTGGCGACGACCTGGACTGCTTCTTTGAGGGACTCGACCCAGTGGTGGCCTTTGCCGACAGTGAGCCATATCCAATCGATCAGGAGGATGGCGAGCAGTCCGATAAGGCCGGTGAGCAGCATGCGGGTGCCGGCGTCGTGGGATCGCAGTGTGCCTACGGAGTGGACGAATCGGCGGCGAATTCTGCTGGTGCGGCTGTGGGGTAGCGGCTGCCAGGTCGGTTGGTCACCGTGGGCCGATTGCCGGAGGACGCGTGTGGTGCCATCGGGCGCGGTGTGCGCGGCGTCGATCGTGGCAGCGATGCACGGGCCGGCCAGGGACGGTGTCGCGAGGTCTGCGGGGGAGGTGACCTGACAGTGGGGAATCAATTGGGTGAGTTGGTTGGCGATGGTGCGATCGAAGACGGTCACGACCATCGGTGTGTGGGGACTGATGTGGGCGATGGCGAGGGCATAACGGACGGCGACCGCGTCGTCGTGGGTGACGACGGCGACCCCGGCCGGGTCGTGCTGGGTGATCTGCAGAAGTTCCGGGTCGTCGGGTGCATCGAGGTGGAGAACATCGAAGTGGCGTTGGGTGAGTGACGCGCACACGAGCCGGGCAACATTCGACGCGCCGATGACAACGAAGGGGGACATCGGGCCGACTCCGATCACCGCACAGGTGCAGGGAACGAGGTGTAGGCAGTGAAGATGCCACCGGAGCTGATATCGGATGTTGGGTCGATCAGCTCCGGCAGCACCGCTTCGAGGCGTATCGGGGCAGCAGCGGTGACACTTGTCTCCGGATTCGGGGTGGGTACCAGACGAATATTGTTGATCCGCAAGAGGTTACTGCCGAGTTCACGTCCGGCGGCGAGAGCGAAGGATTCGATTGCGCCGTCCATGGAGTCTCGCGCCGGTCCTCGATCGGTGTCGGTGATTCTGCGGAGCGTGTCCAGGCCGGTGACGGTGACGATCGATCCGATGCCGCCGGTGCGGTGGAGGGATACTGCAGCACGTCTGGTCGTGTGGAACAACAACGCCATGTGGTCGTAGGTGAACCGGCCCCAGTCGGCGGGGCGGATCTTGCTCAGCGAGTGGCATGCGGTTTCCGGGCCGGGTAGCCATGCGGTGTGCACGAGCGCGTCGATGCCGCCATGTCGTCGCTCGAGGTGGGTGAACATGTTGTCGACGTCGGATTCGAGGGTCAGATCGGCCGCGACCGGATGAGCGATCCCGTCGTCATCGGCGACTCGGCCGGCGAGGTGCTCGGCAGCATCGAGGGTGAAGCTGTGCGTGAACACGTGGTGTCCGGCTGCTGCCAACGTTCGGGCCACGTGGGCACCTTCGTTCTGTTCGACGCCGGTGACCAGGACACGCAGTGAGGTGGTGGGTAGAGCCAACGGGTGCAGCGACGGTTCGGCGATGCTCATCTGGACTCGTTTCGAGGGTGCCGGGGGCGCGGGGGGAGGAGTTCCGCGCCCCCGGGAATCGGGGTGGGATGGATGTCTGTCGAGGTCCACGGCCGTGGGATCCTGCGCGGACGAATCGGCGGCTTGCCGAAGGGGGCGGGGCGTCGGCGACCGGGGACCGGGGACCGGTGCGTGAGCGTGCTCAGTGAGAGGTCGGTGACAGCTGTTCCTGTCCGGAGGTTTCGTCGTTGTCGGACAGGTCCTGCCGGTAGGTCTCGCGCATGGCGATCACGCAGACGACGGAGACGGCGCACATTGCGACCATGAACAGCGCCACGGCGACGTACGAGCCGGTGCGATCGAGCAGGTAGGTGGCGACGATCGGTGCGGGAGCGCTCGAGGCGAGGGTGCCGATCGTGTAGCCGAAGGAGATTCCGGTGTAGCGGATGCGGGTGTCGAAGGCTTCGGCGAAGAAGGCTGCGAGGGGACCGTAGGAGGTGGCGAAGGCGAGGCAGAACACCACGAACCCGATCATCGCCAGCGCGAAGGATCCGGAGTTGACCAGCCAGAACCAGGGGAAGGTGAACAGCAGCATGGCGAGAACCCCGGCGAGGAAGACCGGCTTTCGGCCGTAGGCGTCCGACAGCTTGCCGAACAACGGTAGTGCGACGAACGTGACCGCCATGGCGACGAGGACGAGTGTCAGCATCTGGTTTCGGGTGTAGCCGACCTGCGTGACGCCGTAGCTGAGGCCGAATACCGTAGTGCCGTAGAAGGTGACGCCGATGGCGAAGTAGGCACCACAGGTCAGGAGGACCTGCTTGGGGTAGTGGCGAAGGACCACCCCGATGGGCAGCTTCTCCAACTGTGCGTTCTTCTTGACGCGGTCGAAGTTCGGGCTTTCGCCGACATGCAGTCGGACGAACAGGCCGATCGCGACGAATGCGCCGCCGATCAAGAAGGGAATGCGCCATCCCCAGGATTCGAACGCTTCGGGAGACAGTCCGGCCATCAACAGGAAGACCGTGTTACCGAGCATCAGTCCTGCCGGCACGCCCATCTGCACCCAGCTGCCGTAGTAGCCGCGTTTGTCGGCGGGAGCGTGTTCGACGGCCATGAGGATCGCCCCGCCGATCTCACCGCCGAGTGCGAGACCCTGCACGAAACGCAAGGTGACGAGGATGATCGGTGCGGCGACGCCGATGGTCTCGTAGCTCGGGAGTAGCCCGACTCCGAGAGTGGTCAAGCCCATGATGGTCAAGGTGATCACGAGCATGGACTTGCGTCCGATCCGGTCACCGAAGTGACCGAACACCACTCCGCCGAGCGGGCGCGCCACGAAGGCGGCGGAGAACGTGGCAAAGGCGAGCAGAGTGCCGATCAGAGAGTCGAACTCGGGGAAGAAGATCTTGTTGAAGACGAGTCCGGCTGCGGTGCCGTAGATGAAGAAGTCGTACCATTCGACTGTTGTGCCGACACCGCTGGCAAATCCTACTTTCGATGTTTGGGACATTTTTGGCATGTGGGGCCTCCGTTGCCGCGAGCGCGAGATGATTTCTGCGGCTCGAATATATGGGTGATCCAGAACACACAACATCTCCATGTGGAGAGGTGGAGTGCGCTCCGGGGAAAACGAATTCGGTTCAGAGCAAGCGAAGTTCGTGAGCGCGTGCAATGGCTTCGACGCGATTGCGCGCGTTCAGTTTCTGCATGGCACTCTGCAGATAGGTCTTCACGGTGTTGCGGGTGAGAGACAGTTCCTGAGCGATTTCGGGATTGCTGTGACCCATGGCCGCAAAACGCAGCACTTCGTACTCGCGCCGGGTCAGGCCGGCCCGGTACAGCGCCTCGGAGGTCACGACTTTTCGTGGTCCCGTCAACCTCGGGTCGACCACCCGGATTCCGCTGGACACACGGTGAATGGCTGTGGCGAAGTCCTGTCCGCTGATGTCCTTGACGAGGCAGCCGTCGGCGCCTGCTTCCATCAGCAGATCGATGGCACCGTGATCGGCGAACGCGGTGAACAGCAGTATCCGCGCGTGCGGCGCGGCTCGACGAAGACGCGTAATCAGTTCCGGTGCAGGGATATCGGGGAGCCGAAGATCGAGGAGGATGACGTCGACGGGCAGGGTGCGGGCCAATTCGACCGCGGCAGAGCCGGTCAGTGCACCTCCTACGACTTCGAGGTCGGTGTCCTCGCGGGCGAGTAGTTCCACGCCGCCACGCACGATCGGATGATCGTCGACGACGAGGATGCGGATGGTCTTCGGTGGCGCGGTCATGTGCTCGGTCCCTCCAGAGCGTCTACCCAGCCGCGCACGGTGGTGCCGCTTTCGTCGTCGCTGACCACCGACATGCCGCCCCCGAGCCGCTCGAGGCGCCCTGCAGCCAATCCGAGCCCCAGCTGGCTTCCTCGCATCGGATCGTCGGTGCCGTCGACGCCCCGGCCGTCGTCGCTGATGACGACCGTCACCTTGCCCGACCGCGCCGACAAGCTGACCACCACAGTGGACGCGTCGGCGTGTTTCTCCACGTTGACCAGCGCTTCGCGAACAAGGCGTTGGAGTGCCTCGACGCGGCTGACATCGAGGTCGGGGGATTCGGTCAGTGGCACGAAACGGGCCGGGATACCGGTCCGGAGGGTGAATGCCTGGCAGTCCTCCTCGATGCCGACCGGAAGATTCCGTTCGGGGGGCCGCGCGGTGAGGTCGGTCAGCGATCTGCGGATGGAAGCATTGACGGCGTGTACCTGTTCGGTGATCTCCTGCAGGCGATCGTGGATCGCCTGCGCGTCAGCGAGGGCGCGCAGGCTCTGCAGTTCGGCACCGATCCGGAAAAGGACCGGGCTCACGGAATCGTGTAGGGCTTCGGCGAGTCGTTTCCGTTCGGCTTCGAGGGCGAGTTCTGTCTGGGTGGCGGCCCTTTGGGCGCTGAGGAGAGTGACGGCGGCCGTTTCGGCGATTGACTGGATCTCTGCGATGACTCGATCACCGAAGGACGAATATTCGCGGGTGCCGACGTACATGGCGCCGAGTACATGACCTTCATAAGCCATGGGCACGGCAAGCATTCCTCGCAGTGACTCCTGTTCGACGAGCGCGTCGAAGTCGTGGGTGATTCCGGGATCGGACAGATAGTCCCGTACCCAGACGGGTTGTTGGAGCATGATGCTCTTGCCGCCGAGCCCGATCCCTTCCGGCACCACCAGTCGGTGCAGAGCGTTGCTCTTCGTGCCCTGCCAACTGCGGTGAACCATCACCCCATCGACCTCGACGCGCCCGATGAGCGACATGTCGAAGTCGCCGATCTCCCGGATCCGCTGGCCTGCTGTGGTCATCGCCGACGCTTCGTCGGTCAGAACCAGCAGCTCGGCGCGCGAAAGTGCGAGATTGTCGAGGATCGACGGTTTGAGGTCCGAGTGGGTGAACTCGTGAGCTGCAGTAGGTGTATTTTCCGACACCGGCTTTCCTCGATCTTCTTTCCGGGGTCTCGGGTGACCCGTCATGGTGGTTCGGTCACAACTTCAGCGTATCGGACCGGTTGTTCAGGTTGATCAGGCACTCGAGCAAGAAGTAGTCGCCCCAGATCAGTTCGTTTCGGGTCGCGAAGTCGCGGCGTTTGTCGAAGCAACCGTCCATCAGGATCCCGGCCGGTCTGCTGTCGTGTGGTCCGGTGGGGGTGAGGTGATCGAGGAGTGCCTCGACGTGGGCGACGGCCCGGTCCCGGAAGTCGGTCCGCTCAGGGACGAGCCGATCGAGCTTGAGCAGCGCGGCAGCGGCGATGGCCGTGGCGGAGGTGTCGATCGGTACGTCCGGACCGGTGCCGGCGTCGAAGTCCCAGGACACGACGCCGCCGTTCGGTGTGCGGTCGAGCCACCATTCGGCCAGTCGGACGGCGGTCGGCAGGAAGGACGGCGATGCCCACTGCGCAGCCTGGGCGTATGCCACCATCGCCCACGCCTGTGCCCGGCCCCAGGTACTGTCGGCGTTCATGCCCTTGTGGGTGTAGCGATCCAGCAGTGCACCATTGGATGTGTCGAATCGTGCCGACTGGCAGACCGAGCCATCGGTGCGGATGCACAGTTCGATGTGCCGCTGCGCGTGGCGGATCGCGGCGTCGAGGAAGCGTGGGTCGCCGGTATGTGCCGAGGCCCACGACAGCAGCGCGACAGTGCCCGGGACGGCGTCGATGTTCGCGGCGCCTTCTCCGACCGCCTCTGCTTCTTCTGCTTCTGCTCCGAGTGGGATGATGCCGGCGCGATCGTTGAAGCTGGTGAGCAGGCCGTGGGCACCTGCCAGAGCGGTCTGCGCCGCGTCGTTGCTTCCGGTGACGAGGTGGTTGACTGCGGCCCCGTACCAGAAGAGGAAACCGCGGAATGCGGTGTCGGAATTCTGCCGGGGCAGGATCTGCGCGGTGATGTCGTCGGCGAGGTGCGCCAGGCGCTTGTCACCCGAGGCGGCGAAGCCGAGTGCGGCCAGGCCACCCCAGAATCCTCCGGTCCAGTTTCCGTCGGCGGTGGTGGTCCATTCGCCGGATTCGATGTCGCCGTAGTGCGGGAAGGTGCCGTCGGTCTGCTTGGCGGTCGAGTCGATCCGCTCTAGCATCGCCTCGATCGCCGCGGTGTACCGGGAGTTGGTCACGACCGGCCTCCGGTGGTGAGGACCGACTTGAGCGTGCGCCCGTCCCGCATATCGGTCATGGCATCGTCCGCCTCGGTGAGCGGGTATTCGGTGACCATCGACGCGAGATCGAAGTGGGCGGTCAGCCGGGGGAGGGATTCGACGTATTCGAGGTGGTTCTGCGGAGAGAACGCCCAGCTTCCCAGCACCTGCAGCTGCTTTTTGGTGATGTAGTGGGGGTTGATCGGAGTGGTGCCGTGGTCGGTGTACTGTCCGACGACGAGGTACTTGCCGCCGCGGCGGGCGAGGTCGATGCCTTCGGCTACTGCGGTCGGGACGCCGGTGGCCTCGATGACGACGTCGGCGCCGCGCCCGTCCGGTGTGTGCGCGAGGATCCGTTCCAGACGGGCCTCTTGATCGGTCTCGGTGAAGATGTCGATGTGGATGTCGCCGATGCCGGCGGCCTGCGCGACCTCGAGACGGTTGGCCGGCCCGCCGACGATGATCACTTTCGCTGCGCCGGCGAGTGTGGCGTACATGGCGCAGGCCAGGCCGACCGGTCCGCTGCCCTGGACCACGACGACATCACCTGTCTGCGGCTTGGCGATATCGTTCACGGCGTGCACGGCCGTCGGGCCGGCGCAGCCGAGTGCGATCACCTGCTGCGGGGTCACCGAGGACGGGATGCGGATGATCGTCGAGCCGGGCTGGAGGTAGATCTGTTCGGACCACCCACCCGACAGATGGGGCCAGTCGGCCGACGACTGGTTGATGCCGTACACCTTGCGGGTCTCGCACAGCGACGGTTCGTGCTGGTCCTGGCAGTAGTAGCAGTGCCCGCACGGGATGTTGGACGCCCATGAGATCGCGTCCCCGACGTGCAGTTGCTCGCCCCGGGCATCGGTGGTGACTCCCTCGCCGAGGGCGTGTACGCGACCGACCGCCTCGTGTCCGAGGATGAGCGGTACCGGAATGGGCAGGCGACCTTGCTGCAGGTGGATGTCGGTTCCACAGATTCCCGCGTGCGTGACGTCGACGACGACCGCGCCGGCATCGGGGGTCACGCGCGGAAACGTCCTCGCGGTCATGGTCTGTCCGAAGCCTTCGAGCACCATCGCGGTGGCGGTGCCGGTGGTCGGGCTCGTCGGGTCCGTCTGCATCGCATTACTCATCGGATCACTCCCTTATTGCGCAAGGTCTGGACATCGGACTCGGAGATACCGAGCTCATGGAGGATTTCGTCGGCATGTTCACTGACCGCCGGCACCCCACGGTGCACCTGGGCGGGGGTGCGGGACAACGTGACAGGGTTGCCCATCAACCGGGTGGTGCGCACACCCTCGATCTCGACGTCGACGAGCGTGCCGTTGTGCCGCGTCTGGGGATGATCGAGCGCTTCTTGCAAGGTGAGCAGCGGTGCGCACAGCAGATCGACCCCGTCGAACAACTCTGCCGCCTCGGCGGTGCTCAACTGTGCGACCAGCGGACGCAGAACCGCGTTGGCGGCCTCTTTGTTCTCTGCCTGGAGCTGTGGTGTGGCGAACGTCGGCTGGACGGACAGATCGTCGATGTCGAGAGCTTTGCATGCCAGACCCAGAGCGTTCTCGCGGAACAGGCCGAGTACCAAGAGCAGACCGTCGGTCGTTTCGAAGATGCCGCTGTACCAGTCGCTGACCCAGTTGGTCTCACGCTGGTACGCCAGCAGTGTGGAGCTTTCGAGAGTCTGCAGGGCCAGTGCTGTATCGAAGAGGTTGACGCTGACCTTCTGGCCGCGGCCGGAGCGCTCGCGTTCGAACAGTGCTGCCAAGATTCCCTGGGCGAGGGCCATACCCGAGGCGTAGTCCACGGTCGGTACCGGATGTACGTATGCCGAGATCGACGGGTCGCCGCACGCGCGTGCCATTCCGCTCAGTGCCTGCGCGAGCATGTCCTGGCCTGCTTTGTGGGCGTATGGCCCGGTCTCGCCGAATCCGGTCGCAGTGCCGTAGACGAGCCGAGGATAGCGCTCGTGCAGATCGTCGTAGGTCAAGCCCAGTCGTTCGACTGCCGCGGTCCGGTAGCTGTGGATGAGAACATCCGCCTCCGCGAGGAGCTGATGGAGAATGTCCTGCCCCTCAGAGGTTTTCAGGTTCAGTGCGATGCTGCGCTTGTTGCGGTTGACCGCGGCGAAGTAGGCACTGGGGCGACCTTCGTCGAGTGACTCGCGATCGAGGCCTCGCAGCATGTCTCCGTTGACACCGCGCTCGACCTTGATCACTTCGGCGCCGAGGTCGCCGAGAACCTGCGCGGCCACGGGCGCCTGCATGATCTCGCCGAGGTCGAGGACCCGGATGCCGCTCAGCGCTTGTTGTTGCTGGGGGTGGTGCACGGTGCGCCTACTTTCCGTATACCGACTTGGCGATGATGAGTCGCTGGATCTGGTTGGTGCCCTCGTAGATCTGGGTGATCTTGGCGTCGCGCATCATCCGCTCGACCGGATAATCACGGACATAGCCGTATCCGCCGTGCAGTTGGAGCGCATCGGTGGTCACCGACATGGCGGTGTCGCTGCACAGCAGCTTCGCCATGGCCGCCTTCGTCCGTCCCGCCGGTTCCCCGTCGTCGATGAGACGGGCTGCGTCGTACAGCAGCGTGCGGGCCGACTCGATCTTGACGGCCATATCGGCGACCATGCCGCGCAGAAGCTGGAAGCGGGAGATGGACTGGCCGAACTGCTCGCGGTCGGTCGTGTACGACACTGCGGCATCGAATGCGCCCTGTGCGATGCCGAGAGCCTGCGCGGCGATGAGTGCCCGGCTGACGTTCAGTTCCTCGGAGATGTACGCGAACCCCTGGTAGGGGTCGTTGACGACCCGGACGGCGGGCAGTCGGCACTCGTCGAAGTTCACGTCGGTCGTGGGGCTGCCGCGCATACCCATCTTCTTTTCGGGAGCGCCGAAACTGACGCCGGCGTCGTCCTTGTGCACCATGAAGATGCCGAGTGACTTCTCGCCGGTCTTCGCCAGCACGGCGTACCAGTCGGCCCACGGCGCATTGCTGATGAACCGCTTCTGACCGTTGAGGATCCAGTCGGACCCATCCTGGGTTGCGGTCGTTGCGATCGCCGACAGGTCCGAGCCCACGCGCGGCTCGGTCATGCACCATGCGGCGCCGGCGGCGCCCGATGCGACGTTCGGTACCACCAGTCGCTTGAGTTCGTCGGAGCCTTGACGGAGCACGGTGGAGGTGCCGGCCCAGTTGACCAGCATGACCAGTGCCGTGCTTGCACAGGACGCTGCGACTTCTTCTACAGCGATGACCTGGGCGAGCAGGTCGGCTCCACTGCCGCCGAGGCTCTCGGGGTAGGCGAGTCCGGGCAGGTCGTTGCTGCGCAGGGCTGCCCAGGATTCCGAGGGGAATCGTTCCTTGTCGTCCACATCGGCGGCGTGCGGTGCGATCTTGGTCTGCGCGAGTTTGCGGACGCTCTCGCGGAATTCGCGATATTCGATACTCATGAATTACTCCTGGTCTGTGTGGGGAAGGTGATGATTCGGAAGTTCGACGGTCACAGTGGGGGCCAGCTCAGACCCGTCACGGACGAGGGGATACCGGCTGCGGCCGCCCGGTGGGCGAGGTCTTCGGCGACACCGGCACGGCGCAGCACTTCCTCGGTCTTGACGTGGGTGTCGGTGGCGCGCCGTGTCGGGCCGTCGGAGAACACCGGGACCACGGGGACCGAATCCAGTGCGAAGTCCGGGTCCCGGGCGACGATCTGATCGAAGGTGGCCAGTTCGTGCGGTTCGAGTACCGGTGTCACGCAGGCATCGACATCGGCGAACACTGTGGTCCACTCCGCCATCGTCTTCGTCTCGAATGCTGTGGTCAGTGACTTTTCGATGTGGTCCCAGGTGGACTCGTCGAAATGGTTCGGAACGGCGCCGAGGTCGAGGGTGGTCCACAACCGTTCGAAGAAGGCGGTCTCGAGTGCCCCGACTGCGACGTAGCGATCGTCGGAGCAGCGGTAGCACCGATAGAACGGCATCGATCCGGTCAGTACGCCGTGTCCACGTCCGGGCAGCGTCGGCGTCTGCCAGTCGACGAAGTTCATTCCCATCATCGACAGCACGCCGTCGACCATGGCGGCATCGATGTACCGGCCTTTGCCTGTACGCGTGCGGTCGTAGAGGGCGGACATGATGCCGAATGCCGACAGCAATCCGCCGCCTGCGAAGTCGGCGACCAGGTTCAGCGGCAGTGTCGGCGGGTGATCCGAGGGGCCGAAGGTCCCGAGGGCACCGGCGATGGCCAGGTAGTTGATGTCGTGCCCGGCGCGCTGCGCCATGGGCCCGTTCTGGCCGTAGCCCGTCACGCTGCAGTAGACGAGTCCGGGATTGAGGGCCGACAGTTCCGCGTAGCCGGCGCCCAGCTTGTCTGCCACTCCGGGGCGGAATCCTTCCATGAAGACGTCGGCTTCCGAAACGAGGGTGTGCAGGGCGTCGAGGCCGTCGGCGGTCTTGAGGTCGAGCGAGATGAATTCCTTGCCTCGCGACAGCGCGGGCACCGGAAGCCCGGAACGACCACCACCGATTGCGATCACTTCTGCGCCGAGGTCCGCGAGCAGCATGCTCGCGTACGGTCCGGGCGCCAGACGTGTCATATCCAGTACCCGAACCCCCGCGAGTGGTCCTGTCGTTGCGGTCATCGTCGTCCTCCAAAGTCATCCGGTATCTCGTGTGATGCCCATCCTGGAGGCGGTGACTGCACTCACACCATCTCCATGTGGAGATGTCGCATCACATCGGTTCTCCCGCACACTGAGATCCACACACTCAGCACGGGACGCTCCGAATTCGACAGGACAGCAATGGAAACCACTGCGACAGACACTCTTCTCGACACCTCCGCGCAGGATTACGAGCGGATTCTCGACGCCGCCGAGGCCGCCGCGGCGCCTCTTGCTCGTACGGACCTGCACGAGCGAGCGCACCTTCTGCGGTCGGTGGCCGATGCGCTCGACGCCACAGCGTCGGAACTGGTACCGCTGGCGGCCGCCGACAGTTCACTGCCCGAGCCGCGCCTGCGCGGCGAAGTCACGCGGACGACGACGCAGCTGCGGATGTTCGCCGAGGTCGTCGAGGAGGGCTCCTGGCTGGAAGCGATCATCGACACGGCCGATCCGGATGCGCACCCTGCTCCGCGTCCCGACCTGCGCCGGATGCTCGTGCCCACCGGACCTGTCGCAGTGTTCGGTGCGAGCAACTTTCCGTTCGCATTCGGACTCGGCGGCGGAGACACTGCTTCGGCATTGGCTGCCGGCTGCCCCGTCGTGGCCAAAGCCCACCCTGCTCAGCCGCGATTGACCGCCGCTTATGCGCGGGCGATCGACGAGGGACTGCGGGCGTGCGGCGCCCCGGACGGCACCTTCGGGGTTGTGCAGGGCGCCGAGATCGGACGTCAGCTCGTCCAGGATCGGCGTATCACCGCCGTCGGGTTCACCGGCTCGACATCGGGTGGCCGTGCGCTGGCCGATCTGGCAGCCGGTCGCCCGGATCCCATCCCGTTCTACGGTGAGCTCGGCAGCACCAATCCGGTGTTCGTGACACCTGCGGCCGCCGAGGACCGGTCGGGCAAGATCGCCGGCGAGTTCCTCGAATCGTTGCTGCTCGGCGCGGGGCAGTTCTGCACCAAGCCGGGGCTGCTGTTCGTTCCCGAGCAGAGTTCGATCGAGTGGCTCGTTCGAACCGCGGTCGCCGATGATTCGTTCCGTCTGCTGCACGCAGGGATCCGGCAGTCGTTTCTCGAGGTGTCCCAGCAGATCCTCGACCATCCCGAGGTCCGGCCGGTGGCAGTGCCCGAGCAGAGTGGTCTGGACGAACTGTCGGTGCGGCCGGTCATCGGCGTGACCGACGCTCGGGCACTGCGTCGAAACCCTCAGGACCTGCTCGAAGAATGCTTCGGTCCGTTCGGGCTGATCGTGACCTACACATCGATCGAGGAGCTGTACGCGGCGATGGCTGTCCTGCCGGGCACGTTGACAGCGACCGTCCACGGAACCGATGACGATCCCGATGCTGCGGGACTGCTCGGTGCGCTTGCGCGCCGTGCGGGGCGCGTCATCTGGAATGGATGGCCCACCGGTGTGGCCGTGGGTTGGGCTCAGCACCACGGTGGTCCCTACCCGGCCACCAACTCGGTACACACCTCCGTCGGAGCGACCGCGATTCGGCGATTCCTGCGTCCGGTCGCCTACCAGTCGGTGCCCGAAGCGAACCTGCCGTCCGCTCTCGTCGATGCGAACCCGTGGGGTATCCCCCGCCGAGTGAACGGCCGGCTGTCGTAGGGCCACCGGTGCTCGCGATGTCGCCTCGGTTCGGACTGGGTGCGCAGAGGACTACGTCTGTTGCGTGGCTTCGGACCGGGTTTGTATGTGGCGTTGTGTCACACGACCTTCCGGACCGGCGCGGGTAGTCACGCCCAGGTGTGCTGCACAACCAACGACACGGCGGTCTCCGGAGGGAGGCCGCCGTGTCGTTGGTTGTGGGTCTCAGGAGGTGGTGGTGTCGGGAGTGACCGGTTCTGTGTCGGCGACGGTGGTCTTTCCGCCGTTCTCGTCGACGAAGTACAGGATCACTGCGCCGATCATCGGTCCGACGGCGAGGGCTGCGAACGCTGCCAGGAACGAGCCGGTGGCGGAGAAGACCGCGCCGATGGCGAGGGGGACGAGGGTGCTGGCGATCTGCCAGAAGGCGTTGGATGCGCCGGCGGCTGTGCCGGTGACGTCGCTCGAGACCAGGCGGGGGATCATCGCGACGATCAGGGGCAGGTATCCGTAACCGACCAGGCCGAGGATGGGTGCTGCGATGAGGAGCGCAGGGACGTTGTCCAGCGTTCCGAAGAAGATCAGGATGATGGAGAACAGCGCGAGAATGACGATCGCGGGCTTTCGGGCGCTGCCTATCCGGTCGCCGAGTATTCCGGTGAGGGGTTTACTGACGACCGCCACGCCCGCGAAGATCGCCACGATGAACCCGGCGGTGGTGCCGGAAACGCCGTGTCCCTTGATGAGCAGGGCGTTGGACCAGGTGACGAATCCGTATGTGCCCCAGAACCCGCCGAATCCGGCGAGGGAGAGCAGCATGAGATCGCGGTTGGTGGTCAGGGTCTTCCAGGCGGAGGGGCGCTTGCCGTCGCCCGCGGTAGCGATCGTGTTGGTGACCGGTCCCGGCCGGATGATCACGTAACAGATGACGGCCGTGACGATCGAGATGGCACCGAAAAGGTGGTAGGAGGCGTGCCAGCTGTAGTGGTTGATCATCCACGGGACGGCGGTGTTGGCGATGACGGTGCCGAGCGAGGTCGCGGAGGTGAACAGTCCCATGACCTTGCCGAGTTCCTTGGGCTGGAACCAGCTTGCCAGGAGCTTGACGCCTGCGGCGTAATCCGCACCGGCGAAGAAGCCGACGACTGCTTGCACGCCGATGCCGATGACCGCGGAGGTGGTCGATCCGAAGATCATCATGAACACGCCTGCGCCGGCGAGTGAGACGGTGACCACCTCGCGGCCACCGAACCGGTCGGAGAGCACCCCGGTGAGGGCGTTGGAGCAGACGTAGCCGATGTAGTACGCGGTGGCGAACACGCCGAGGCTGGCCAGTGGTACGCCGAGGTCCTCGCCGACGAACACCGATGCCGGGCCCCAGGTGGAGCGATCGACGGAGGTCATGGTGAAGGCGAGCCAGCAGAGCACGAGCACGACCCACCGATATCGGTTGCGTGCCTGTTGATCAGGTGATGTGGAAATCGTCTGCACGAGGGGTTTCCTGTCTGGTCTCGGCGCGATAAGGGGGTCTCGGGTTGTGTTGCTGCTACCCGGGTTCTCGGGGGAGAGGATCGCTGCCGTCGGTCGAATAGCGTTGATGCAGTCGAGGTGTGGAAGGGGCTGTGAACGTCACGAGGGGGTATGTCGCGGAAAGTTCAGGGTGGGTCACCTTCGACCGGTCGAGCGCTGCACCTGTTTTATCAAGGTGATCGCGTTCACACAATGTTTGCGTCCGTTTGTGGAGCAATTGCGCGCTATTCGGACGGATCTTGCCCATCGGTCCGGTCCGGGAGGCCATCGGCCGGATCGTGTGATCGCCGCTCGATCCGTCGATCACGCGGCGCGCAGGGCGCTGTCCCGATGACGACCGCGATCACCGGACAGGGCCTCACATCGTTGCGAGCTCCTCGCGGATCTGCTCGGCCGCAGTGCGCAGAGCGGTGAGGATCGATCCCCGCATGTGATCGAGTGATACCCGCGAGGACTGAGCGGAGACGTTGAGAGCGGCGACTGCGTAGCCTTCGGCGTCGCGAACGGGCACGGCGATCGACCGCACTCCCTCGGTGAGTTCCTCGTCCGCCAGCGACCATCCCTCGTTGCGTGCGGCGAGGATCTTCTCGCGTAGTTCGTCGGTGTCGATCGTGGTGGCCGCGGTGTAACTGTGGGTGTCCACGCTAGCCAGATAGGCGTCGAGTTCGGCATCGGTGCGGTCGGCCAGGAGTACACGACCGGTGGCGACGGCGTAGGCCGGCAGACTCGTCCCGACCACGATTTCGACCGTGAGGACCCGGTCGGCCTGGACCCGGTCGACATAGAAGATCCTGTCGTGATGCAGCACGGTGAGCGAGGCCGTCTCCTGCGTCTGCTCGGCCAGGCGTTCGAGGTGGGGCCGGACGATCTCGGGAAGTCCGCTGCTCAGGACGTAGGCGTCGCCGATCTCGAGTATCGCGGGGCGGGCGGTGTAGGCGGTGCCGTCGTAGGACAGATAACCCATGTACTCGAGTGTCAGCACGAAGCGCCGGGCCGCGGTGCGGGTGATACCGGCGAGGGTCGCGACTTCGGTGACCGACAGGGGGCGACGTTCTCGCCCGAACAGTTTGAGTACCTCGAGCCCCCGGCCGAGAGCTTGAACGTGATCGCGGTTCTGCTCCGGGGTCGTCGTGGTTGCTTCGTTCTCGCTCACAGGCTCAACCTATCTACTTCGTGTGATGCTGCCGATCGAGTGGGGGCGTGAGAAGTGCGGATCCCCCAGAGGCCGAGCGCGACGCATACTGCGTACAGCGCTGCCGCCGCAGACCAGCCGGTCGCGAATCCGCCGGTGTGATCGGTCAGCAGGCCCATCAGAGCGGGCCCGCCGGCGAATCCGAGATACATCCCGACTGCGATGGCGCTCGAGGCGCGGCCTACGGTGCTGGTCCGAACCACGCGGAGCGCACCGGCCATCAACACCACATTGGCTGCGAGGGCGGTCGCACCGTGCACGCCGACGCCGATCCACAGGAGGGCAAGCCATCCCCAGAGTTCGGCACCGAGCAGGGCGAGTGCGCCGAGCAGGGAGCCCGATGCGAGGACCAGCAGCAGGGTGAAGGGGCCGGTTCTTCCGGAAAGCGCGCGGCCCCAGCCGATTCGCGCGGTGACACCGATCAGGCCGGCGATCGCGGCGGTCAGCCCGGCCACGGTCAGGTTCAATCCCATTTCGTCGTGCGCGAACAACGGAAGATAGACGTTGGTGGCCTGAAGGGCGGCGCCGGAGAACAAGGCGTAGGCGGCGAACAGCCAGACGGCCGGAGGCAGGGTGCGGCGCTCGGTGCGGTCGGAGGAGGGTGCGGCACGCTCGGGGGCGCTCGCCGACCGTTGGGAACGGTTCCGGGACGGTGCGCAACGCCAGGCCCAGAGGGCCGAGATGCCCGCGATGGCCGCGCCGACCCATAGTGGGCCTCGCCATCCCCAGGCAAGTGCCAGGGTGGGGCATCCGACTCCGGCGGCGAGTTGGCTGACCTGCACCCCGGACTGCTTCACTCCGATCCAGGGAGAGCGTTTGGCCGGTGGGGCATTATCGCTGATCACGCGGTTGGTGACGGGATTCGACAGGGCCTGTGCAGCCCCGGACAAGACCATGGCTGCCAGTAGCCACAGGTAGTTCGTCGACAGCGCCGCGATGACGAACGAGAGTGCGGCGCCCGCGAAGATCGTGACGAGCAGTGCGCGAGCGGGGAAGCGGTCGCTGAATCGCCCGAAGGACAGGGACAGGGCAGCCGCCGCCAGGAAGCTGAGCGTGGCGAGCATTCCGAACTGCGCCGCGGTGATGCCGAGCGAGTCGATGACCAGCGCGCTCGTCGCGCTCAGGCCGTAGGTCAGCAGTGGGCCGATCGCCATGGCTGCCGTCAGCAACGGCAGTAGTGCTCGGGAATTGCGGTTGTTCACTACAGGCACTCCATCGACAGTTCTATCGCTGCGCGACGGTGCGCACGATCTCAGCGCAAAGCGTCCGCATAGCGTTCAAGAAACCTATCTTCGGACGCAAGTGTCGCACGTCCTCGGGTGTGGCACCTACCTCGCCGCGTCCCCGACTCTCGTGGGCCATCGAAGCGTGGCGAGATGTGACGGGAGGCCGCGGAGCACGCCGTGGGTGTTCGGCGACGGGTGGACGCGCGCGTCCTCGCGGGATGGGATGCGCTCAGACGTCGATTCCGGCGCGCAGTTCCAGGGAGATTCGACCGGCGGTTTCGAGGAGTGGGGGAAGGTACCGCGGAACCAGGGTGCGCGCGGATTCGTGCGTTTGGTACATCGACACGGTGAGTGCGCCGACGACGCGGCCGGTTCGGGAGCGCAGCGGCACGGCCAACGCTTGCACTCCGACATCGAGAACCTGGTCGGCGAAGGCCCAGCCCTGGCGGCGGATGATGTCCAATTCGCGCTCGAGTCGACTGCGCTCGTCGTGGGCGGGCGCCGGGTGCGGGTCCTGGGGAGCCGAGAAGTCGAGATGTCGGTTCAGTTCGGCTTCGGGAAGTGCGGCCAGCAGCACCCGTCCGGTCGCTGTCTGATGGGCGGGCAATCGGCTGCCCGCCTTCAAGGACACCGACATGCCGGACGCAACCTCCACTCTGCTGACGTACCGGATGTCCGGACCGTCGAGCACTGTGACGGACGCGGAGAGACCCAGGTTTCGCGCAAGTGCCTCGAGGTGTGGCTGGCACACGTCGGCGAGGGTGAACCTCGACAGGTTGGCATAGCCCAGCTCGAGTACCTGCGGTGTCAGGGTGAACTTGCGGCCGGAGACCTCGACGAATCCGAGTTCGACGAGGGTGTGCAGGAATCGGCGCGCCGCCGAGCGGGGGAGTCGGCACCGCTCTGCCACCTCGGTCAGTGTGAGGTGGCGATGCTCGCGGTCGAAGGTGGTCAGCACTGCGATGGCGCGTTCGAGTGATTGGACCGCGTCCTTCGGGCGGGCCGGCCGCACGGGGGTCGACGTCGGCATGGCGTCCACCGCGCTATTGGCTCGCGTCATCTGTTCCCTCTCCGGTGCCCTCACTGAGTGGGCTTCTTCGATCCCACGACCGCGAGTGTAGTGGAGTCCGATGTGCGCGCATATGCGCGTTCTTTTCGGACCTTCCACGGCGGCGTGCGCACCTTCGCCGGTGGTGATCCATCGCGTGTCTCGGCGACAGAAACAGCGAGTACCAGGGGTCTTAGGGTGAAAAGTAAGGCCGCCCATGGTTGACGGTGCGAAGCGACGTGTGCCACAGTGCTCCCACCGATCAATTTCCGCGCACGTGCGCGCTATTCGGACGCAATCAGTCGTTGAAGGTCGAAAGGACTGCCATGCTGACGCAAGACCAGAACACTCTGCTGGTTCAGACGGGCCCCGATACGCCCATGGGCCGGCTTTTCCGCCGGTACTGGATCCCGGCGTTGCTGGCGGAGGAGTTGCCGGAGCCGGACTGCGCCCCGGTCCGGGTCAAGCTGCTCGGCGAGCAACTGATCGCATTCCGCGACACCCAGGGCAGGCTCGGACTGCTCGACGAGTTCTGCAGTCACCGCACCGCCTCGCTGTACTTCGGCCGCAACGAGGACTGCGGCCTGCGCTGCGCATACCACGGCTGGAAGTACGACGTCGAGGGCAACTGCGTCGACATGCCGTCCGAACCGGAGGACTCGAAGTTCAAGTCCCGGATCAAGCAGAAGGCATACCCGTGTGTCGAGCGCGGCGGCGTGATCTGGACGTACATGGGTCCGCCCGAGCTCAAGCCCGAACTGCCCGAACTCGAATGGGCCATGCTCGGCGACGGCCACCGATTCGTCTCGAAGCGACTGCAGGAGACGAACTACCTGCAGGCAATGGAGGGCGGCATCGACTCGAGCCACGTCTCGTTCGCCCACCGATTCAACCTCGACGACGACCCGATGCACTCGGGGACCGAGGGCAACAAGTACCTCAAGGCCGACACCCGCCCCAAGTTCGAGGTCGCCGAGAGCGACGGCGGTCTGGTCATCGGTGCTCGCCGCAACGCCAACGACGACGAGTACTACTGGCGGATCACCCAGTGGATCATGCCCTGGTACACCATCATTCCCCCGTTCGGCACCCACAATCCGCTCGGCGGGCACGCCTGGGTGCCCATCGACGACGAGACGTGCTGGGCGTGGAGCATCAACTACCACCCCACCCGGGAGCTGCGCGAGGACGAACTCGCGTCGATGCGCAACGGAGACGGAATCCACGCCAAGTACATCCCCGGGACCTACCGGACGCTGGCGAACAAGGACAACGACTATCTGATGGACCGCGAGGCCCAGAAGCAGAAGAAGACGTTCTCCGGCATCGAGGGCATCGCCGCCCAGGACTTCTCCCTGCAGGAATCGATGGGAGCAATCTGCGATCGCACCAAGGAACGCCTCGGAACTTCCGACGCCGGCATCATCTTGGCCCGCCGCCGACTGCTCGCCGCCCTCGAGGAACTCGAAGCGGAAACCCTGCCCGGTCTGCAGCCCGAACACCAGCGTGTGCGGTCAACCTCGGTCCTGCTGCCGAAGGCAACGCCCTTCCAGGAAGGTGCAGAGGACGCACTCCGCATGGTCGAAGGCGAAGACTTCGTCTCCATCTGACCACTCCGGCAACAAGAAACAAGGAATCCGTCGTGACCAATAGAGCCGACATCGACACCGCATCGACACCCTCGTTAGCCGGCCCGCCGACGATGGTCCGCGCCGCGGTGTCGATGCCCGACACAACCACGACCATCCGCCACCTCGACACCAGCGCAGCCGTCGGTGCCGTGGGCTGGCTCGAAGTCGAATCCTCCGCGGTGTGCGGAACCGATGTCGGTCTCTATCGGGCCGGACTGGACTCGCCCACAGTGCTCGGCCATCACGTCGTCGGGACCGTCGTCTCGGTGGATCGGACCCAGTCCGCCGCATGGGACGTGCGGCCCGGCGACCGGGTCGCGCTGGAGGAGTACCTGCCGTGTATGCAGCAGGACTGCCCGGCGTGCCGCATCGGTGATCACCGCATGTGCCCCCAGACCGATCTGTTCGTAGGAAAGCGGCGAGTAGGTCTGGTCCCGGCGAACGACGGGTCCGGTCTGCACGGCGGCAACGCCGAATACATGCAGCTCAGCGCAAACAGCCTCGTGTACCGCCTACCGGCGGATCTCGATGCGGACCTCGCAGCGTGGACACAGCCCTTCGCCAACGCGCTGGATTGGACGGTCGATGCCGGCGGCGCCGAGGAGGGGTCGACGGTCGTGATCATCGGCCCCGGCTACCACGGTATCTCCGCAGTAGCCGCAGCCCGGGCTGTCGGTGCCGCCCGCATCGTCGTGATCGGGGTACCGGAGTCGGCCGGGCGCCTCGAGATCGCCGAATCGCTCGGTGCGGTGCCGGTGATCAACGACAACGACGACCTTGCCGAACTGATCCTGCGAGCCACCGGCGGTGAGGGAGCCGATGTACTCCTCGACACCGTAGGACTCGGAGGACAGGCCGTGGCCGCCGCCGCCCGTGCGTTGCGCAAGCGGGGCCGGCTGGTCATCGGCGGACTGGGGTCGACGCCGGTCTGCGAACTCGATCTCAAATCTCTGGTGCGCGGCGCCAACACCATCGTCGGTGTCCGAGGCCGCTCTCCTGATGCAGTCACACGCAGCATCGAACTTCTCGCCGGCGGCCGATCCGGATTGGAGATCGTGCCCTCCGTCGACGTCGGCCTCGACGAGGTCGACGACATGTTGGGGCGGATGGCCACCGGACAGGGGCCGGTGAGTCCTCACGTCGTGATCCGTCCACAGTTGCACCGCCCGAACACTCAGAAACGAGGAACGCTGTCATGAGCGAGACGACACCCCGCCGGATGTCCTACGTAGCTCGAATACTGCTGGTGCCCCTGGGGAAGTCCGGTGACGACCTGGTCGAGCAGATGGCTCGGGCGGGGTTGACCGATGTCGACGTCGTCACCGCGCACTCGCCCGCCGAGGCGGCCGTACGCGACATCAACGCCGAGGCCACGGTGGTGCGTCGTATCGACGAGTTGGTCACCGAATCGGACATGGTCATTCTCATCGGTTCGGTACTGCCTCAGGTCCCCATTGGCTTTGCCACCGCCATGGCCGAAGCAGCCCGCGAATCGGGCAACCTGCTCGCCGGTGTCCTGATCGACCAACAGGACTGGGACAGCCCGCAAGGGGCCGAAGCGATGGCAGTACTGCGGATGGAACTCGACATGCTGGTGTCCATCACCCAGGTCTCTCTCGCCACTGCCTTCGTCGACGTTCTCAAAGGGGGATACCGCACCCCGGGTGCTTACGCGCCAGTTCTCTCGACCCCAAGGATCTGACAATGACACAAGAGACCAGCCGCCTCGTGGTCCGGCAACAACGACTCGAATCCGACGGCGTGTTGTCGCTGACCCTCGAGCACCCGGAGGGGGCCGCCCTCGACGAATGGGAGCCCGGAGCACATATCGACCTCGTGCTGCCCTCCGGGACCGTTCGGCAGTACAGCCTGTGTGGTGACCCCGAGGACAAGACTGCCTACCGGATCGCCGTTCTCAAAGAAGAGCAAGGACGCGGTGGGTCGAAGGAAATCCACGACAGTGTCCGGGTGGGGGACCTCCTCGCGGTGCGGGGACCCCGCAACCACTTCGCCCTCGAGCCTGCACCTCACTACCTCCTGATCGCCGGAGGAATCGGAATCACTCCCATTCTTTCGATGGCACGGAAACTGTCACGGGAGAACGCCAGCTGGTCCGCGCTCTACGGCGGCCGCAGCCGCGCCACGATGGCATTCGTGGAAGAGATTTGCGGACTCGGCGAAGTAGACGTCTGTCCTGCAGACGAATTCGGAAACCTCGACCTGGCAGGCGCCGTGGCCGACGTTCCGGCCGGCACCGCCGTGTACTGCTGTGGCCCCGAAGGTCTACTGCAGGCGGTGAAATCGGTGTGTGGTCCGGCGCTCGGTGACGAAGCAATTCATTTCGAGCGGTTCGGTGCCCCTGTCGTGGAGGTCGATTCTTCCGAGGCTGCCGACGCATCGGAGGGGCAGTCGCCCACCGAATTCGAGGTCGAACTGCGCCGGACCGGGTGCACGTTGAAGGTGCCTGCAGACCGCACCCTGCTCGAAGTCGTTCTCGAAGCGAACCCGAACATCCTGTACTCCTGCGAGGACGGATTCTGCGGGTCCTGCGAAACCCGCGTGCTCGACGGAGTTCCCGAACATCACGATTCGATCCTCTCTCAGGCAGACCGAGACAAGGGCCAGACGATGATGATCTGTGTCGGACGTTCTCGCACACCCACTCTGGTCCTCGACGCTTGACGTAGCGGGATGCTGCGAGGAGTCGGGTGTCCGCCTTCCCATGTTTTCGGATCACGGGACGGACCACCCGCACTCGCACTATCCATTGCAGGGCCTGCGGTTGCTGCAACCGGGCATGCTCGTTGCCGAAGAACTTCTCGAACCATGCGTCGACGGTGCCGCATCGGCAGGGGCTATCGCGTCCCTCGATTCCGGTATCGGATCTAACTTCCTGGACGACGCGATCGGTGAGACTTCCAGCGCCTTTCTTCCGGCCGCGAACACACCTCGGCGGCCCTGACGAGCGCTCGTCCATTCTTCGGGCGGGGTGGAAGCTGCGGCGACCGGATGGTCGCTGCAGCGATGATCGATCGAATCGTTCCACCAGCCGATGTGCTGACCCCGCGGGCGCCGACTACCGCGTGCGGAGCGGAATCGTCGACCGTGCACTCGGATTCCGTACCAATCACCGCGGCGAGATCGGCTATCCCCGCGAGTGCCTCGTTGCCCTCGCAGGACTGTCAGGCCGGACGTCGATGACGTCCGGCCTGCCGGTCCTGGAGACCGGTCGCCAGCGCCGAAGCGCCGATAGTGCGACCAGCTGTCCGTGCACGTGGGCACTGTTGTTCGCGGGTAGAAGTTCTCATACTTGTCGACCTCGCACCCTTTGAGGGCCCTGCGAACCGCCCTCGCGCATGTCTTCTTGAGGTGTTCAGGACCGCATCAAGACCTGATTCCATGGATCGGTCGTCGCCTCCTTGATGTCGGTGTTCTTCCGGAGGCACGCCTGCAGGGTGCAGCGATCGTTTCGCGCACGGATGTCGCGCCTGGGTGCACCCTTCGAGGGATCTCACAGAAGCCGGCCGAGCCTTTCGGCGTACTCGTTCAGTACGGGCACGGCCGCTTTCTGGAGGTCGTGGAGGGTGGTTCTGGCAGTGGATGCACTGACACTCATGGCCGCCACGGTTTCACCGCGGGCGGTTCGGACCGGTACGGCTATCGACAGCATGCCGCGTTCGATTTCTTCGTCGGTATACGCCATGCCGCTCTCCCTTGCTGCCAGAATCCGTTCCCTGACGGCATCGATATCGGTCAGCGTCTGGGGTGTGCGTGTCTGGAGGTTGCACTGTCGGAGATAGTCGTCCAGTTGTGTATCGGTCAGTCCTGCCAGCAGTACTCGACCGGTTGCCGAGTTGTGGGCGGGCAGTTTGGCGCCGACACGGACTCCGGTCGACACGATCCGGGTGGCCTCGGCGCGGGCGACGAACAGGGCCCATCCGTCTTCGAGAACAGCGAGCGATACCGATTCGTCCAACGCATCGCGAGCCTCGGTCAATTGCGGCTGGGCGAGTTGCGGGAGCGGCGCGGTGTCCAGATAGGCGCCGCTGAGACGGAGCATTCTGGGTGTCGGGCGGAAGTTTCCGTTGTCGTGGGTCAGGTAGCCGAGCTCGACGAGGGTGAGCAGGCAGCGCCGTGCCGCGGCGCGAGAGGTGTTGGTCCGCTGTGCGGCATCGGTGACGGTCAGTTGTGGGTGGCGGATGTCGAAGGCTTCGATGACCGCCAGACCCTTCGCCAATCCGGCCATTCCTTCGGGGGCGCGGGAAGAACTCTTGACACTTTCTTGGGCGTCCTGCTTAATTGTTCGAGAATTGCTCATCTGTTCGTTATACGAACAAGCGCGGGGTGTGTCAAGCCCAAGCGAGCGAGTTCTCTGATGTCCCGACTGGTTGTCCAGACTGAGGAGAAATAATGGAAAGCAGCGTTGTCGACACAGGCCGCGATACCCCGGTGGAGTGGACCGACGACCTCACCCGAGTGCCGTATCGGGTGTTCCAGGACCAGGATGTCTACGCCGCCGAGCAGACCAAGCTGTTCCAGGGGCCGTATTGGAGCTACCTGTGCCTCGAGGCAGAGGTGGCCGACCCGGGAGACTACTGCTCGACCTTCGTCGGCGAGACGCCGGTGATCGTGGCACGTGATCGCGACGGGGAGCTCTACGGATTCGAGAACCGCTGTGCCCACCGCGGTGCCCTCCTGGCACTGGACGACCGCGGAAACACGAAGGACTTCACCTGCGTCTACCACGCCTGGAGCTACAACCTGCAGGGCGATCTGACCGGCGTCGCCTTCAAAGACGGAATCAAAGGCAAAGGGGGAATGCCTGATTCGTTCTGCATGGAGGATCACGGCCCGCGCAAGATGCGCATCGCCGTCCTCCACGGCCTGGTCTTCGGAAGCTTTTCCGATGACGTGCCGGACATCGAAGAGTATCTCGGCGAAGAGATCACGAGCCGGATCGCCCGGGTCCTCAGTGGCCGTACGCCCGAGATCATCGGACGCTTCACGCAGGTGCTTCCCAACAACTGGAAGCTGTACGTAGAGAACGTCAAGGACTCCTACCACGCCAGCATCCTGCACCTGTTCTTCACCACCTTCGAACTCAACCGCCTGTCGCAGCGCGGCGGGATCATCGTCGACGAGAGCGGCGGCCACCACGTCAGTTACTCGGCGATCGACCGAGACGCCGAGAAGGACGTCGCCTACGCCGACCAGAACATCCGATCCGAAAGCGCCTACAAACTGGCCGATCCGTCGCTGCTCGAGGGGTTCAGCGAGGTCGGCGACGATACGACGCTGCAGATCCTCTCCGTCTTCCCGGGTTTCGTGCTGCAACAGATCCAGAACTCCGTGGCCGTGCGCCAGATCCTGCCGACCGGAGTCGAGCAAACCCGCTTGAACTGGACATATCTCGGATTCGAAGAAGACACGCCCGAGCAGCGAGAGATCCGTCTCAAGCAGTCCAACCTGGTGGGCCCCGCAGGTTACATCTCGATGGAGGACGGCTGCGTCGGAGGTTTCGTGCAACGCGGAATCGCAGGTGCAGCAAGCGAGTCTGCAGTGCTCGAAATGGGAGGAAGTCTGGCCGAATCCAGCGAGAGCCGTGTCACCGAAGCATCGGTACGCGGCTTCTGGAAGGCATACCGGACCGCGATGAACCGACAGGAAGAGGCATGAGCATGAACGACTTCCAGCGAATCGGCCGTGTGCAGGCCGACTACTCCCGTTGCATCGACGAGGGCCCGCTCGAGCGTTGGCCGGACTTTTTCGTCGAGGACTGCATGTACCGGATCACCACCGCGCAGAACTACAGCGAGGGCCTGCCCGCAGGACTGGTATGGGCCAACACTCGCCGCATGCTCGTCGACCGCGTATCGGCACTGCGCGAAGCCAACATCTACGAGCGACACACCTACCGTCATATCCTGGGCCAGCCCCTGGTGCTGGACGAGAACGGCGACGGTATCCATGCCGAAACCAGCTTCCTGGTGGTGCGGGTGATGCGTGACGGCCAATCCGACATCTTCACCAGCGGGCGATATGTCGACCGGTACGTGGAGGTCGACGGTCAGTTGAAGATTGCCGAACGGGTCGTGGTGTGCGACAGCACCAACATCGATACCTTGCTGGCGCTCCCACTATGAACGGGTCCCCGCCCCGGGTCCTGCTCACAATCGGCGACCCGAACGGAATCGGCCCCGAAATCGCGGTGAAAGCCGTCGTGGCAGCACAGGAACATCCCGCATTCAATCCGGTCCTGGTGGGCGATCGACATGTCATCGAATCGCTCGCCCACCAGGGCGGCATGACGCTCCGCGAGACGGTCGACGGCCACCGCGCACCCCTCGCCGGTGTGGTCGACATCCTCCCCGTCGACTCGTTGCCCCCCGGAGCGTTCGCTCCGGGCCGGGTGAGCGCAGAAGCCGGGACGGCGACCGTGGCGTACCTCGAACGCGCGGTGCGCTGCCTGCAGGGCGGTGGAGCCCGCGGCATCGTCGCGTGCCCGCACTCGGAAACCGCGATCAACGCCGCCGGTATCTCTTTCAACGGATATCCAGGCATGCTGGCCGAACTCGTCGGCGCGCGACGGGACGAGGTTTTCCTGATGCTCGTCGGTGCCGGCCTGCGCATCGTGCACGCCACCTTGCACGAATCATTGAAAGATGCGCTCGGGCGCCTCACACCGGAGCTGGTGTACAGGGCAGCGCACGCTGTGGTGCAGACCCTTCAGGACCAGGGCATCGCGTCCCCGCGTATCGGCGTGTTCGGTATCAATCCGCATGCCGGAGAAGGCGGCCTGTTCGGCGACGACGATCTGCGGGTGACAGCGCCTGCGGTCGAGCGGCTGCGCGCCGCAGGGATCGACGCCTGCGGACCGGTCGGAGCCGACCTCATGCTCGGCGATACCAGCTTCGACGCGTTCGTCGCCATGTACCACGACCAGGGCCATATTCCCGTCAAACTCCTCGCCGGACGCACCGCAGCCGCGATGACGATCGGCGCCGGCGTGCGGTTCTCCAGTGTCGGGCACGGCGCCGGGTTCGACATCGCCGGCAAGGGAACAGCCGATGCGGACGCCGTTGTCGCGGCGGTGCGGCTGGTCGGCGCCACCGCCGGCGCCTCATCACACGTAACCGCAGGAGTCACGTCATGACCTACCAGGTAACCGTCACGGGATCGGACATCAATTTTCCGTGCGAGCCCGACGAGAGTGTGCTCGACGCGGCGGAACGCGCGGGATACGCGATCCCGTACTCGTGCCGCAAAGGCGTGTGTTCGAGTTGTGAAGGTGCGCTCGATGCCGGCAGCCTCGCGGTGCGCGGCCGGGGAACGGCGCAAGGCCCCGAAAACGGAGTGCTGTTCTGTCAGGCGCAGCCCACCACGGACGTCGACATCACACCGAAGCGGATCACCGAACGAGACAAGGTGGTACGTAAGCAACTCACCGCGAAGGTCCACCGAATCACTCGCCCGACACCCGATGTCGCGGTCGTGCAGCTGCGTCTGCCCACCGGAGTGCGTGCGAAGTTCGCCGCGGGTCAGTACCTCAAGGTTTTTCTCGACGACGGGGACAGCCGCAACTATTCGATGGCGAATCCGCCGCACGAGAACGACGGAGTGCAACTGCACATTCGTCACGTGCAGGGGGGACGATTCTCCGAGGAGGTGCTTCGCACGCTCGAGAAGGGAAGCAAACTGAGAATCGAGCTGCCCTACGGCGAGTTCTCGTTGAACCCCGACTCGGACAGGCCCGTCATCTTCGTCGCCAGCGGCACCGGCTTCGCCCCGGTGAAGTCGATCGTCGAGGACCACCTCAAACGCGGGGGAGAGCGGTCGTTGCATCTCTACTGGGGTGCACGACGGCAAGAGGACATCTACCTGCCCGAGTTGCCCGAGAAGTGGCCCTCGGTTTCGGATCGGGTTTGCTTCACTCCGGTCCTGTCGCATCCCGCCGAGGACTGGACCGGTCGCACCGGTCTCGTTCATCGAGCCGTGCTCGAGGATTATGCAGACCTCAGCGGCCACGAGGTCTATGCATGCGGAAGTCCCGCAATGACCTCGGCGGCACGCGAGGATTTCGTCCACGAGGCCGGTTTGGCACCGGACAACTTCTACTGCGACGCCTTCGTACCGTCGGGCGATCTTGTTGTCACCGCGTGATCCGCTACCACCACCACATCCGGGAATCCCGGTACCAGACACTGTGAGGCACTCATGTCCATCGCACCATCGCGCGTGACACTGCCGGATTTCATCGATTCGCGGCCGGTGAGTCGATACCAGTACATCGTGATCGGCCTGTGTGGGTTGGTCATGTTCATCGACGGCTTCGACACCCAGAGCATCAGCTACATGGCGCCCCACATCGCCGAGGAGTGGGGTCTGTCGAAACAAGTGCTCGGGCCCATCTTCTCTGCCGCTCTCGCCGGTCTGATGGTCGGCTATCTGGCGCTCTCGCCGCTGTCCGAGCGGTTCGGTCACCGCCGGATGATTATTGCGAGCACAGTCCTCTTCGCGCTCGGCACGTTGGCCGCGGCCTGGTCGCAGAACGTCACCGAGCTGATGGCGTTGCGTTTCATCACCGGAATGGGACTCGGTGCTGCTGCGCCCAGTGCCATCGCGCTGACGGGCGAATACAGCCCCAAGCGTCTTCGAGCGACCTTCGTCCTGGCGATCTACTGCGGTTTCTCCCTCGGTTTCGTCGCGGCAGGGTTGGTCTCCGGTTGGCTGATCCCGATCTTCGGCTGGCGCTCGGTGCTCGTCGTCGGCGCAGTAGCACCGCTTCTGCTGCTCCCGGCATTGCTGCGCTTTCTGCCGGACTCGCTCACCTTGATGATCAACAAAGGTGCCGAACCCAAGCGGGTCAGGTCGATCCTGCGCAGGATCGATCCCGGTCTCGCCGCCGGCTCCGACTTCACCTACGAGGCAGAGAAGCAGCCTGACGAACAGCGCACTGCACTGAGGAACCTGTTCACCCGTGACCGGGTGTTGGGCACGCTGCTGCTGTGGTTGGTCTTCGTCATCAATCTCGGTGAGTTCTACGCACTGCAGAGCTGGCTACCGTCGATCATGACGAGCCTGGACTACGACATGGGTACGGTGGTCACCGCTACGACCCTGACGACTGTCGGCGGCATCGCTGCGGCGTTTGTCACCGGGCCGTGTATGGACCGACTCGGTGCGTATCTCACCCTCGGAACGGTGTACATCGTCGGATTCGCGTTCGTCGCATTGACCGGTCTTGCTTTGAGTGCGCCGTTGTGGGTCCTGCTGACTGCCAACTTCTTTGCGGGTGTGTGTATCAGCGGCGGACAGAAGAGCTTGATCGCCTTGTCTGCGGTGTTCTATCCGACATCGATGCGTTCGACCGGTGTCGGTTGGGCATTGGGTGTGGGCCGCATCGGTGGAATTGTCGGGCCGATCGTGGTCGGAGCGGCTCTCGGGATGGGGTGGTCCGCCAGTGCAGTGTTCTATGCGATGTCGATTCCCATGCTCGTGGCCGGCGTGGCGGTACTGCTCCTGGGTCGATGGGTCCGGAGCGACAAACACCCCGACCGTGCGGTGGCGGAAAGTCAGTCGCTGGCGCACAAGTAGTACGAGTCGGCGACATGCCGAGGAGTCGGAGCCGGGGCTGCTCCGCGAACGGATGTCCGCGTACCCGCTTGCGGGTCGGTCCGGGTAGAGCCGTCTCTGTCGGTGTTCGGTGAGTGCTGCCGTTATGCGTCTCCACGGCATGGGCCGTCCTTCGGTTCGCTTTTCGTCAGGTCGACGAACCGAAGGGCGGCCCGTGCCCAGGGTTGTTGATGGAGATCGCGAATCGCGGAAGCTCGCGAGTTCGTCGGGTGACAGCCGACGTCGCGCTGCACGGCAATGTGCGTGCGACTGCATGGAGTTTGCGGGGGTACCGAGCGGGTACGCGAAGACGGTGTCGGCGAACGAGCATCTGCAAGGATCGCGTTCCGGTGCCGGCGGTGAGCAGGTCTCGGTGTTGTTGATCGCGGATCCGGGCGAGCCGGCGGCACTGGCCGAACGCATTGCGGAGTACCTGCCGGAACGCCTGCGCAGCTCTGCTCGCGTCGAGCGCCGGTGGACGGTGTGTGTGCGCAACGAACCGTATCTTCCCGACGAGCAAGCGGAGTTCGCGGAGGTCATCGACACGGTCGATCCGTCTTCGGAACACGAAGACATCGTCGTCTACCTCACCGATCTGCCGCGCCGCGATGACACCCTGCCTGTGGTGGCCGACGTCAGCGCCGACCACAAATTCGCGCTCGTCTCGGTCGCGGGAGTGGGTGGTTTCGGCATCGAGCGTCGCGTTCGCACGGTCACCGAACTTGCGATCACCCACATACTCGGTGAGCCGGAACTCACGCCCGGGGCCGCGCGGCAGTTTCCGTCTACGCAGATCGAGGACGGCATCCGGTATTTTGCGCCTTCGGGACTGCGGCGACTGCGGTTGTTGTCGGGGATGGTGCGTGCCAACCGGCCGTGGCGGCTGGTGACCGGACTGTCGAAGGTTCTCGTCGGCGCGTTCGCCACGGGGGCGATCGCCTTGGCCACCAATACGATCTGGTTGTTCGCCGACACGATGGGACCGTGGCGTATGAGTGCGGTGACGGTCCTGTCGATCATGGCGATGATTCTCTGGCTGATCCTCGACCATGAACTGTGGGAGCGTCCGAAATCACCGGAGGAGCGTGACCGTTCGGTGCTGTACAATACCGCGACCGTGGTGACCTTGACCGTTGGTGTCGTCGTGCTGCACGTGGCTCTGTTTTGTCTGCTGTTGGCTACTGCGAGTTTGACTCTTCCCCCGGAACTGTTGTCCCGTGTTCTCGGGCACGGGGTGAGCTTCTCCGACTATCTGACGCTCACCTGGTTGCTGACGTCCATTGCGACCATTGGGGGGCGCTCGGGTCGGGGCTCGAGGACGACGCCGCCGTCCGAGAGGCGGCATACGGGGTCCGTCAACGGCAACGCATGGAGAAGATGAGCGAGGCGTCGAACGAGACGGGGTAGGTGTCCTCGGGGCATCCGGTGGCGGGAACGTCAAAGACGGATCAGTGGAGATGGTTGTGGTCAGGTTTCGCACCTTGACCGGGGTTCGGTGAGACGGGGCCATTGTGACAAGAACGCGGTCTCGACGTCGTAGGTGAGAGCCGGCCTGTGGTGGGGTGATCGGTGACCGAGTTGTCGTGATTCGTCTGAGCCAGCCAATGCTTTCGTCGGTTTTCGGGTGGTGTCCGTGCAAGGGGGCCTTGTCGGTGACCTGGTCGGCGCTCATTATGGGCAACTGGGCAAAGAGATGATCTGTGCGTCAGGCTCCCGAAGTGTCTGGGCATTCGGGAGCAGGGCGCTCATGAGAAGGGGGCCGAAATCGGCAGTCGCGGACAAGGCGATGCGGTGCCGCGATGCCGACGTGTCCGGTGATGCGTCCTCGTCGAAGGTCACGAGCGTGCGGCCACGATGCTCACCGTCGGTTTCTACCGAAATCGTGCATGAGGGGGACTCGTTCAAGCTGACCGAACCGAGGGCAATCGCTGCGGCAAGGGGGTCGTGCAACAGGCATTTGGAGTGGTCGAACTCCGGGTGTCGGTCGAGATAGTAGGCGAGCATCGTTGCAGCGAGTTGGACTGCCGGATCGGTGGATGCGGTCTGCAGCAGGTCCACGTCGGCTCGGGAAAGACTGTGATTATTCGTGATGTCGAGCGGTACCAGCGTGAGATTCCGCCAGGGGGCAGAGAACACTTGCGATGCGGCGACGGGGTCGGCGAAGATGTTGGCCTCGGCGTGGGGGGAGACATTGCCGGGAACGAGGTGAGCGCCGCCCATGATGGTGATGGCACCGACAGTTTCTGGGAGGGTTTCGTCGATCGCCAGTGCGACCGCGATGTTCGTCAGTGGGCCGAGAGCGATGATGTGAAGCCGGGACCCGATCTCGTGAGCCGTTGCGACCAGCCGTTCTGCGGCGGCCATATGGTCCGTGGGCGTTTGGGACGGAGGTAAGTCCAGGCCGGCGAACCCGTTGGGTCCGTGGATCCATTGAGCACCTCCCCAAAACTCCCCGGTCATCGGTTCCTGTCTTCCTACTGCGACCGGGATATCGGGGCGGCCGGTCAGCGCGAGCCAGCGACGCGCGTTCTCTGCGGCCTGGTCCACGGCGACATTGCCGGCAACTGCTCCGATGCCACGCAGATCGGCATGGCATTTGATGAGGTATATCAACGCCAGTGCATCATCGATTCCCGGATCACAATCGACGTAGAAGACGGGGTCCCCACTGATTGAATTTTCTCCCATAGAAACGATTCTATCTTGAAAGCTGTTGTCGTTCTCTGTGACACGGTGACCCTCGGGCCGGGCCGGGTCGCCGAGGACGATGCCGTCCCAGGGGCGATACGGGGTCCCGCGGCGGCAACGCATGAAAGAACGAGACGAGCCAGGTGTCGAAGGACGCGGGCTCGTGGCTCTCGGCGACTCCGGCGCAGGAGCATCGAAGGGGAAGACCGGTGAGATAGCGGGGTCAGGTCTCGCACGCTGAGCAATGGGTTCGGTAAGAAGACACCAGTGATCGGAATGCTGATTCGAGGGGCCAGGAGAAGTCAGCCTGTCGTGCGGTGGGCACCTTCGGTGATCGAGTTGTGAGGCCGGGTGGACCATGCTCCGGGCACGGTGTGGAGCGAGGCCACAGCGCGTGCTGTGTCGATGAAATCCTGTACGGGTTTGGACGCGACATCCGTGCGCCAGGCGATGGACAGCGCCGTGGGCGGGATGTCGGTCACCGGCACGAATGCCAGGCTCGGTCTGCTGTAGAAGCGTTGCGTCGAGGCTTGTGAGAATGCCACGCCGCGCTCGGCGAGGATCGCTTCGAAGCATTCGTCGACGGTGGCGACGTCTGCGCCGACCCGCACCGGTTCGCCTTGGCGCGATTCTGTGGCCAGCCAGTAGTTTCGCCAGTTCTCGGGGGCTTTGCGTGCGACGAAGAACTCGTTGGTGACCTGTTCGACGCTCACCTCGGGCAACTGGGCGAGCGGATGATTCGCGGACACGACCATCACCCGGGGTTCGACGAACAGGGCTTCCATGCCCAGCCAGTCCTGCATCAACAGCGGGGGCCGGACGAAGGCGACATCGGAGGATCCGTCGGCCAACCCGACATACGGGTCGGAGAAATCGTAGGAATGCATCTGCACCTGGATGCCCGGATGCAGCGACTGGAACGTACTGAGAATGTGCGGTGTGAGCTCGGCAGCTGCGTTGCCTTGGAAGCCGATGACCAACTTGCGGGTACTGACGCCGTGGGCGGCTTCGCGGGTGAGGTTGACGGCTCGTTCGGCGTTCGCCAGCAACCGGCGGCTTTCGTCGAGCAGGATCTGGCCGGCAGGGGTCAGTTCGACATGCCTGCTGCTGCGCAGCAGCAGCACCGCGCCGAGGTTCTGCTCGAGTTTGCGGATCTGCACGCTCAATGAGGGCTGAGCGATGTGCAGACGGGCGGCTGCGCGCCCGAAGTGCAACTCTTCCGCAACTGCCACAAAATAGGACAGAAGTCGCAGGTCGAGCTGGGGTTGCATGTTTCCGAAGATAGCCAACACCACCCCGGGAGACCAGTAGTCATTGCCTATCGATCCGGGCCGGATAGGTATTGGACGCACCCGGCGGACACGAGGTGTGATGGCTGTCATGGCCGGCACGGCATCCGGGAGGCCAGCACTTTCCGGATTCGGGTCGGCATACCGGAGCGAGTGCTCGCACTCGGCCTCGCTGTCTCCCTCATCGAAGGAATCCCACATGACCGTCACTACGCGTGCCCTCGACACGGCCGACTGGGCTGCCTCGTTCACCGAGGCGAACAACACCGACCTCGAGATCCAGGCACACGGCAAGTACTTCACCTGCTCGTACCTGCTCGACATGACCGACCACACGTTCGTCATCCAGATGAGCCGCGGCAACGTGGTGGACATCGCGATCGACCCCGGTCCGCTGGATGTGCCGTACCAGTTCGCGCTGCGTGCCAGCGCCGAGACCTGGCGCAACTTCGGCGTCCCGGTGCCCGCCCCGATGTACCACGGCATCTGGGCCGCGAGCTTCCAGCGCGACATGAAGCTCGAAGGCGACATCCTGGTGTTGATGCAGAACCTGCGGTGCATCACCCGCCAGATCGAACTCCTGCGCACCGTCGGCGTCCCGGTCTGATCCTCCCACCCCCTTTGAGCCGTAAGGAACACTGATGAGCAAGATTTCCCCGGTCACCGGCCACTACGTCGACGTCGACGTCGACGGACTGCTGTATAAGGTCTTCTACCTCGAGAACGGCACCGGCCAGCCGCTGGTGTGCCAGCACACCGCCGGCTGCCACAACCACCAGTGGCGCGGTCTGCTCGAAGACGAGGAGATCACCGCCAACTACCGTGTCATCGCCTACGACCTGCCGCGGCACGGCAAGTCCGATCCGCCGGAGAACACCGAATGGTGGACCGAGGAGTACCAGCTTTCCGCGGACCACTTCGCCAATTTCATCGTGGCGTTGTGCGACGCGCTCGAACTGGAGAACCCGATCTTCATGGGATCCTCGTTCGGTGGGAACATCGCCCTGCAGCTTGCGCTTCGGCACCCTGACCGCTTCGCCGGCGTCATCCCTGTCGAGGGTGCGGACTATTCGCCGGGCTTCTACCTCGACTGGTGGCAGCACCCCCACGCCAACGCGGCACAGGTCTGCGCGAGCGGCGTGTGGGACCTGATGGCACCTCAGTCGCCGGAGGCGGATCGCTGGAAGACCTGGTTCTACTACAGCCAGGGTTCCGAGTCCTTCCGCGGTGACCTGCACTTCTACTCGGTCGATCACGACCTGCGCGGAAAGCTCGCGGACATCGACGGTGACCGGTGCCCGGTTGTGATGCTGACCGGTGACTACGACTACCTCACCACCCCCGAGGACAGCGCCCGGACCGCGGCGCAGATCCCGAACGCCGAGTTCATCGAGATGAAGGAGATCGGCCACTTCCCGATGAGCGAAAACCACACTGTCTTCCGTGGATACCTCATCCGGGCACTCGAAACCCTCCAGGACAAGGCACGCAAGTCCATCACCACCAGCTAGTACCCGCTCGCCCGCTCGGGTGTGGCCACCGAACGCGCGTGGCTACACCCGAGCGACCTGCATCGGCCTCGGCTCCCGGTTCGGGTGCCGACTGGTCGGGCGTGGCGATGAACCTTCACACACTCGGCAGGAGCTATGACCCACACTCTCCCCGCGGGCGTCCCCACCCAACTCTGGGTCGGTGGAGAACTCGTCGATTCGTCTACCGGCACCACTTTCCCCGTAGAGGACCCCGCGACCGGTGCCGTGATTGCGCATGTCGCCGATGCCGCGCCCGAGGATGGACGCCGAGCTCTCGAACACGCCACTGCTGTGCAGGGGGACTGGGCGCGGACTCCCTCGCGTCGACGTGCCGAAATACTGCGCACCGCATTCGAACTCATCCACCAGCGGGCAGACGACCTCGCGCGCACCATCACTCTCGAGATGGGTAAACCGCTCCACGAGGCGTATGCGGAGATCGAATACGGCGCATCATTCCTGCACTGGTTTGCCGAGGAAGCGAACCGAATCAGCGGGCGAGTCTCGCCGTCCCCCTCGGGAACCGGCACCATCGTCGTCACCAGAGAACCGGTCGGGCCGGTACTGGCCATCACCCCCTGGAACTTTCCGTTGGCCATGGCCACGCGCAAGATCGGTCCAGCACTGGCGGCCGGATGTTCGATCATCGTCAAACCAGCGGCCGAAACGCCTTTGGCGATGCTGCTCGTCGGTCAGATTTTCGCCGATGCGGGTCTGCCCGAGGGTGTGCTGTCGATTCTGCCGACCTCCGATGCTGCAGCGCTGACCGCACCACTGATCGACAGTGCTGATCTGCGCAAGATCACGTTCACCGGATCCACCGGTGTCGGCAAGCTGCTGGTTCGTCAATCGGCGGATCGGCTCCTGCGGATGTCGATGGAACTCGGAGGCAATGCCCCCTTCCTCGTGTTCGATGACGCTGATGTCGATGCAGCGGTCGACGGCGCGATGGCTGCAAAATTCCGCAACGGCGGCCAAGCATGTACAGCAGCCAACCGATTCCACGTCGCACGTAGCGTCGCAGAAGAGTTCAGCGAGAAGTTCACCGCACGCATCGGTGCCTTGCGCACCGGACACGGTCTCGACGCAGGAACCGATATCGGACCGCTGATCACCGCGAAGCAGTGCGCCACCGTCGATGCTCTGGTCGAAGACGCCGTCGCGAAGGGTGCACGTATCCGCATCGGCGGTGGCCGTCCTGACGGGCCGGGAACGTTCTATTCCCCGACCGTTCTCGATGGCGTGAGTCCCGACGCGCGGCTGCTGCGTGAGGAGATTTTCGGCCCGGTAGCCGCGATCACCACCTTCGATACGGAGGACGAAGCGATCGCGGCGGCGAACAACACCGAATACGGCCTCGCTGCGTACTTCTACACCCAGAATCTCGACCGAGCGTCCCGAGTCGCCAACGCACTCGAGACCGGCATGGTCGGAATCAACCGAGGCATCATCGCCGACGCGGCCGCACCCTTCGGAGGGGTGAAGGAGTCCGGCTTCGGCCGCGAAGGATCGGTCGAAGGTATCGACGAGTATCTCGCCACCAAGTACATCGCACACTGATCACCGGTGGCAGCATCCAGACCGGCGAATGCCCCTGCCCTCAACAAACACTCGTGCGCCGGGGTCTGGTGAAGGACCCGCCGAACGGTGGGTCCTTCACCAGAGAGGTGGTTACCGCACTCGTTCGTGTGGCACTACCTGCACATCACCCTTGCGAAGGGGATCGGCAGGTCGACGCGGAACGTCCCGACCAGTGTCGAGTTCAGCTGTGGCCTCCTGCCCCCGGCCACCGGGGTAGGGGACAGCATCATTGATCTCCGCGCTCCACGTGGCGATCGCTTCGTCGACCTCGGTGTCGGCACTCTGGCGAGCGAGCACCAATGCGACGAGCGGCGCGGCCAGTATGATCGTGCCGAAAATGTATGCCGGAAGCATCAAATCGAGGAGCGTCGCGCCCTCCGGCATGGTGGCCGTCGGGTCCAAGGACGCGTGAACTCCAGCCATGCCGGTGTAGTGCAATGCCGCCACTGCACAACCCATCACCAGCGCGCCGAGCAGACGGGTGGCTCGAATGAATGCCGTTCGTACCAACCACAACGCGGCGATGGACGCCCCGATCCCGATAGCCACCGAGGCGGCGACGAGTACCGGGTCGTGGGACAGTTCGCCGCGAATGCGGATAGCGGCCATGCCGCAGTAGTGCATCAGGCTCACCGCGACGCCCATCACGGCGCCGCCGATCAGTAACGCCGACCTGTCCAGGATCGGACGCCCGGCCAAGGCCCGTAGATCGACCAGCCACAGCCCGAACAGGGTCGCGCCGATAGCGATGACCGCCGAGAGGATCGTCAGCATCGGGTCGTAGCGGATGATGGTGCCGGGCACCGCGAAGCCCATCATGGCGATGAAGTGGGTCATCCAGATCCCGACACCGCCGATGGACAGGGCTGCCATCACCAACCAGCGCCAGCGCGTCGGACCGAGGGGGGTGGTAGCGGCTCGGCGAGCGCAGGACAGGCCGACGAAGGACCCGGCGATCGAGGTGCCGTAGGCGAGAAAGAGCACCCACAGTCCCAGATCGAAATGGTGCATTTCGTGTGACATCAGTGTTCCTTACCAAGGCACGCTCGAGCACCTGCGCCGGCGGTCGCGTGCCGAACCGTCCGGGCAGGACTGCGATCTCGGCCCCCCGAGCAGCGACAGCAGCGTACCTAACGCGACTTATGTTTCAAACCAGACCAAGACAACGGAGCGACCCGGACAGCCTCGCCTCCTCGGTCGCGGCGGTTCCTTCGCTGAATGGTTGCCGACTCGACGCGGCGCACCGTGAAGGGCTGTACGCCCGATCTCCCTCAGGCAGTCAAAGGTCGAGTTCGTCGGCTGCACGATGTATGGACGAGTCTGCGTCCATGTACGGACTAAGGCTGAGGCCGTAGCAAAAACGATTGGCCTCTCCTTCGGCGGACGCCGGCCGTGGCGGTGGCGGACGCCACGCTGTCCGTCGGTGTCGGATTCCCGCTCGTTTCCTTCCGTCATCGCGTTGAGTTCGATCGCGACCGGTGACGCGGCCGGTCGCCTGACCGCCGACGGGGCAATCGACGACTCCGGCCCCCTGCGCCGGAAGTGTCGTGCCCCGTCGGCTCTCCTCGTCAGCAGAAGATCGCCGACGAGAAGATCAGGCGGTGCTCGTGCAGATTATTCGTTTTCTGCAAGATCATGCGTATTTTGAACAGGCCCGGTCGGTCTGGTGTCCATGTTTCGTCGAATGTCCCCTTCGTTCGGGTCGTCGGGAGGCTGTGATTCGTCCCGTCTTCGTGGCGGATCCCGGCCGCAAGGGATCAGTCGATGTCAATTCGAATTGCAGCTACCAGAACAGAGTTCGGATTCTGTGGCAGCCAACGGTCGCGGTTGGAAGGCCGGAATGTGTCGGATCGCCGACTGTGTGCTCATATCGGTGCGACAGCGACCCGAATCGAGATCGCGATCGCGGCGGTGTCGAGCATGCGGCAAGATGGGCCCGGAACTGGACTGGTGGTAGGAATCATTGCACGACAGTATATTTCGGATGTATTACAGGCCTCTGTGTCGAAGGTTGCCCACCGCGTCGTCGAAAACATCCCCGAGTTGTAGATCGGTTCTGCTGGGGTGCTGGCGATGCGAGAGGCGCCGGACTCGGTGATATCCATGCCAGCGAAGCCGGGAAGTGTCCGAAGATGGGACAGCTGAGTGAGGCGCACATCACGATGATGGCTTCCACGTGACCTGAACTACAGAAAGGCTAGGACATGTCGCCTCACTCTTCCTCTGCGGTCGGACTTGCTGATACCGAGGTGTCACTCGAGCTGGACGCGTTGATCATCGGTGCGGGAGTCGCCGGTTTGTATCAGCTGCATCAGCTTCGCGAGCTGGGGCTGCGGGTGCGCGCCTTCGATACCGCCTCCGACGTCGGCGGCACCTGGTACTGGAATCGTTATCCGGGTGCTCGATTCGATTCGGAGGCCTACATCTACCAGTACCTGTTTTCCGATGAGCTGTACAAGAACTGGAGCTGGAGTCAGCGTTTCCCCGGCCAACCCGAGATCGAGCAGTGGTTGCATTATGTGACCGACAGTCTCGATCTGCGTCGCGACATCCAATTCTCGACGACGATCACCAGTGCGCATTACGTCGAGGACTCGAAGCGATGGATCGTGCGCACCGATCGCGGGGACACGATTGCCACCCAGTTCCTGATCACCTGCGCCGGCATGCTGTCGGCACCGATGTCGTCGGTGTTCGAGGGCCAGGAAAGCTTCGCCGGCCCGATCTTCCACACCTCTCGATGGCCGAAGGAGGGCGCCGATGTCGCGGGCAAGAGGGTCGCAGTGATCGGTGTCGGCGCCACCGGGATCCAGGTCATCCAGACCATCGCCGACAAGGTCGAACATCTGAAGGTGTTCATCCGTACACCGCAGTACGCCCTGCCGATGAAGAATCCGTCCTACGACGACCGGGATGTTGCCGCGTACAAGGAGCGCTTCGAGGAACTTCGCGCGACGTTGCCGCATACGTTCAGTGGCTTCGAGTACGACTTCGAGCATGCATGGGTCGACCTGACTCCCGAGCAACGGCGGGAAAGGCTCGAAGAGATCTATGACAACGGTTCACTCAAGCTCTGGCTCGCTTCTTTCGCGGAGGTGTTCTCCGATGACGAGGTCAGTGAGCAGGTGTCCGAGTTCGTGCGAGAGAAGATGCGTGCGCGACTGAAGGATCCGAAGCTGTGTGAACTGTTGATTCCGACCGACTACGGCTTCGGTACACACCGGGTACCGCTGGAAACCAATTATCTCGAGGTCTACCACCGTCCGAATGTCGAAGCAGTGGGGGTGCGCACCAATCCGATCAGCCGAATCGTCCCGGAAGGGATCCTGTTGGACGACGGCACGCTGCACGAAGTCGACGTCATCATCCTGGCCACGGGATTCGATGCGGGATCCGGCGCGCTGACACGAATCGACATCCGTGGACGTGAGGACCGATCGCTCACGAGCGACTGGTCGCGTGACATCCGCACGACGATGGGCCTGATGGTGCACGGCTATCCCAACATGCTGACCACCGGTGCCCCACTCGCCCCCTCCGCGGCTCTGTGCAACATGACCACCTGTCTGCAGCAACAGACCGAATGGATCACCGAATGCATCCGGCACATGCGTGAGCACGGGTACACCGTCATCGAACCGACCGTCGAGGGTGAGGGCGAATGGGTCGCCCACCACGACGAAACCGCGAATGCCACGCTGATCTCGAAGACCAATTCCTGGTACAACGGCGCGAACGTTCCCGGAAAACCTCGTCGCGTGCTGTCCTACACCGGCGGGGTCGGCACCTATCGAGAACTCACTCTCGCGGCCGCCGCGGCCGGCTACAAGGGATTCCAGCTGAGCTGACCTTCTCGGATATCCGACCCCTGCGGTCGACCACTGCTCGTCTCACGGCGGCGTACGCACATGTCATCGGGTGAGCACGCGCTGCTACCGCTTTCTCATAGCTCAGGAGGACGATCTCGATGATCGACAACCCGTACTACACGCACGACTTCCACGGTGATTACGACCTGATCGGCATCGGAGCCCTCGACCTCGAGGAGGGTGGCTCGATCCCGGACTGCCGGCTCGCAGTGGCAACGTTCGGAACGCTGAACGAAGCCAAGGACAACGCAATCCTCATCCCCACCTGGTACTCGGGGACCCACCAGATCTGGCGCGACGCATACATCGGTCCTGACCATGCTCTCGACCCGAGCAAGTATTTCATCGTCTGCGTGGATCAGATCGGCAACGGTCTGTCGACGTCTCCCCACAACGCCACCGGCGTCAACGCAGAGATCGCCATGTCGAACTTCCCTCGTGTTCGGATCGGGGACAATGTCGTGGCCCAGGAGCGGCTGCTCCGGGAGCATTTCGGTATCGAACGCCTCGCGTTGGTGACGGGAGGCTCCATGGGAGCTCAACAGACCTACGAATGGGCAGTGAGGTTCCCCGACAAGGTTCTGCGCGCCGCACCGATTGCCGGTACGGCACGCAACACTCCCGGTGATTTCTTGATCGCGGAGATCATGCGCGAAGCGATCCTGTCGGATCCGGGCTGGAACGGCGGCGAATACACCTCGCATACGCAGGTCGTCGACGGCCTCACCAGGCAGGCTCACATCTGGGGAGTGCTCGGATTCTCGACCGAGTTCTGGAAGCAAGAAGTATGGCGAGCAATGGAGTTCGAATCCCTGGACGCGTTCCTGACCGGATTCCTCGAGCCCTACTTCACGGCGATGGATCCCAACGCACTCCTCACTCAATCCTGGGCCTGGCAACGCGGCGACGTCTCTCGGCATACCGGGGGAGACCTGGCCGCTGCACTCGGACGGATCACCGCCAAGACCTTCGTGATTCCCATCGACGAAGACCAGTTGTTCCCGGTCCGCGACTGTGCTGCCGAGCAGGAACTGATCAAGGGCAGTGAACTGCGCGTGGTCGAAGATGTGCTCGGGCATTTGGGCCTGTTCGCTGTCGCTCCGACCTACATGCCGCAGATCGACCGCCACCTTGCGGATCTTCTCGCGATCGAGGTCTGAAGCGGTGCCGCCACGACAACGGTTCACGTGGGCGGGACGGTAGTGAGTGTGCCCGCCGGCGGTCGTGGCGGCAGAGAACATCGAGATTCTTGCGCGGTTGCCGGCGATGTCGACCTCTATGCGTAGGGCGGGGCAGGTGATGGAACGGGCTCGGCTTCCCCTGGGGGGTGAAGCCGAGCCCGGTGATCCGGTCGCCGTCGACGACCTGACGTCAGTCTCCTGATGGTGGTGTGCACCCCGGATCGCGGCAGTCGGTGGTCCGAGGAGTAGGCGCGGTGCGGACCGCGAGTGCCGATCTCCGGCCGGCGGGGTGGCCGTACCCGCCCCGCTACTGCCGTTGGAGACGGCAGATCGATGTCCTATTCTGGGACATTCATAGAATGTGATGTGCGGCACATTGAGGGGGATGGCAGTACTGCGACCTGCAAGGAAATGTGATGGACAGTGATAACCGCCGGCGCCGCGTGACCACCGCCCGGCATCTCCATGACCTCGCCGGTTCCCCCTCCGAGGACGTCTCACCCCTCATCGCACAGTCATGGCGACGCTCACGTCAGGCGGGTGTCATCCCGGACGGCTCGCACCTTCCACAGCTGCAGTACGTCGAAGACCTCGATCTTCGCCGACGACTGGTGCGATGCGCCCTGCCGATCCTCGATCGGCTCCATGACGACCTGTCCGACATGTCCCTCAGTGTCGCGTTGAGTGACGAGCATGCGCGTGTGCTGGTCCGGCGGGACAATGATCCCGTCCTCGCCGCGAAGCTGGACAAGGTGTACTTCGCTCCCGGGTTCACCTACGCCGAAGAGCTCGTCGGTACCAATGGAGTGGGCACAGCCCTCGAGACCGGGATGGCCGTCTACGTCGACGGCGCTCAGCACTATCACGAATCGATCCAGTATTTCACCTGTGCCGGCGCGCCCATTCACAACCCCACCACCGGCCGTGTCGAAGGACTGATCGACATCACAGGCTTGACCCACACATCGAACCCGTTGATGCGCCAGCTCGCCCTTGGAGCGGCTCGTGATATCGAGTCGGCTCTTCGCGCCACGGGATCGATCAAGCAACAACTCGTGCTCGGCGAGTTCCTCGTCGCCTGTCGGCGCCGGCAGACGGCGGTGTACTCACTCAGTTGCGGTGTTTTCATGTCGAACGAGATCGGCTCGCGCCTTCTCGACCCGATCGACGAGGCTTTTCTCCGCGAGGAAGCACAGTCGATGCTCGATCCGTCACGAGTTGCCCAGTTCGACCTGCGCCTTCCGTCCGGAGGTAGCATCACCGTCAAGCGCACTCTCGTCGAACATGGCGGCGACATCGCCGGCATCGTCTTCGAAGTCGAGGCGACATCGTGTCCCACGAAGATCATGCAACCCCGGCGCACGGTTCCCGTGTTTCCGGGGGTGGCGGGGTCTTCGCTCCAATGGAACCGGTGTCGAGGGGAGTTGACGTCCCTCGCCGCGACAGATGCCAACGTGATCCTCAAAGGTGAACCAGGAAGCGGCAAACTCACTCTCGTTCGGGGCATGCACCTGTACAAGAATCCGCAGGCCCCGATTGTCGTCGTGGATTGCTCTGCTGAAAAGTCCGCTCACGAGGAATTGCGCACTGCGCTCGACTCCGCGGCGACCACGATCGTCCTTCGTCGCATCGACCGACTCGACGCGAGCACCGATGAGCTCTTTGCCGACCTCATATCCGCCGACCAGCACCGGTACCCCGCTCGGTGGATCGTCGCGACCACATCCACTGATGGGGAAGCACTTCAGGATTCTGCTCTCGCCGAGCATTTCATCGCCACCGTCGAGGTCCTCGCATTGCGTCATCACCCCGATGACATCCCGGACATCATCCGAATGCACCTTGCACCTCACCGCGAAACCGCTTTCAGCGACGACACGATGCGAACCCTGAAGAAGTACCACTGGCCCGGCAACGTCCGTGAACTGGTCGGCACTCTCAATCACGTACTTCGCGCCAAGCCCGCGGGAACGATCGCAGTAGCTGATCTGCCTCCAGCGCTCAGCTCCGCGCCTCGCCGGACGATGACGGCAATGGAAAGAGTCGAGCGCGATGCCATAGTGGCTGCGCTACGGGACAGCGGTGGCAATCGTGTCGCCGCCGCGAAATTGCTGGGGATCGCAAGGTCGTCTCTCTACCGCAAGATCGACACGTTCGGCATCCACGTGTGATCGCGCAGAATGCGTGATCCGAGAGTCGTCCTATGGCCTTGCGTGCGGTAGCGGTGACTGTCGGAAGGTGCGGCCCTCGCGGCAAGCCCGTGGGAGACGACGGTGTTCGCGCTCGACCTGTTGCACCCAGACCTCGAACAGCGTGGCAACACCACACCGCTGCGGGTGTTTCGACACCCGCAGCGGTGTGGTGTCCGTGCGTCGGGTGGGGATTTCACCCGATCTCGTTGATGTCGTCGTGTGGCTGTTCGGCGAGCGCGCCGGTTACGCGAGCGGTCAACGGATCGAGGTCGATGTCCGGTGCCGCGGCCCGGGATGGAACCGGGGTCAGGAAAGGGCTCGGTAGACGGCGGTCTCCATGTCGAGGTAACCACCGAGCGAGCTGGGGTCGGCGAACGGGAAGATCTGCGTCGCCCAGTAGCCTCCGATCTTGTTGTGCCGGTCGATCCAGTAGTAGAGGTTGGCCAGGCCTGCCCAGGCGAGAGAGCCTGCGGGACGGCCCGTGGGTGCTTCGGTTTCGTTGGTCATGAACGTGTAGCACCAGCCCTTGCGCTGGCCAGGGAAGAACTCGGCGTCGTTCGACAGAGACCTGATGACACCCGGAAGCATCTTCACGGTCAGGTCGCCGAGGTCGTTTCTGGTCGCCCACTCGACGGTGTCGGGGCGGAGGATGACGGTGCCGTCGTCTGCCTCGCCGTCGTTGAGCCACATCCGGATGAAGGCGAGGTAGTCACCGACGGTGGAGAACAGTCCGTGCCCACCCATGTCGACCTCGGGCGGGGTGGGGATGACGAAATCGGTGGCCTGGAGTCCGTCGTCGGTGCGCTGGTGCATGGTCGCCAGACGCGCGCGCATGTCGTCGGACGGAGTGAAGGACGTCGATGTCATGCCGAGGGGGTCGAGGACTCGTGTCTTCAGCGCCTCGCCAAGGCGGGTGCCGACGATGCCTTCGATCACCTGGCCTGCCCAGTCGATATTCGAGCCGTACTCCCACTGGGTGCCGGGATCGAACAGCAGCGGTGTCTCGAGCGCGTCCTTGGTGGCGGTGACGATGCTGGGCTGACCGTGGTTCTCGGCGAGGCGGTTGTACGTCTCGTTGAAGAAGTCGTATCCGAAGCCGGCGGTGTGCAGCAGTAGTTGGCGGGTCGTGATGTCGGTCTTCGGTGCTCGCAGCATCGGCTCGCCGTTCGAGTCGAAGCCCTCGATGACCTGGAGTTCGCCGATCGCGGGCGCGTACTCCTCGGCCGGGGAATCCAGGTCGAGATCACCGGATTCCACGAGTTGCAGCGCCACGGTGCCGGTGAGGGCTTTGGTGGTCGAGAAGATGCTGAAGACGGTGTCATCGGTCATCGGTTGATCGTTGTCGACAGACCGTACCCCAGCGGACTCGATGAACAGGGTTTCCTGGTCGTTCGTCATGCCCGCTACTACTCCGGGCACGGCACCGCTGTTCACCGTGGTGTGGATGACTTCGCGGGCTGAGTCGACGACGCGTTGGGTATCGGACATGGGGGTTGTTCCTCTCGTTCGGTCGACAGTGACGCTGCTCCAAGTTTCACAAGAGTGTGATGGGTGTCTCAACCGACGCAGCGGCGCAGTTTCGCTCTGTTTCCCCGCCGAATGGCGGGTCCCTCGGTCGAGCGGCCGCCGTATCCTCGATGCGAGTCTTCGAGGAGGTGACGATGGCCCGAGCAGTGCCCCGTCCACCATTCGATGCCGAACTCAAGGCGGGATTGGCTGTGGTAGGCGGTATGTTCCCTCCGACCATCACTGCGGACCTGATCGAGTTCATGCGTACGTCCTATGCGTCCCCTCCGATGGACGAGGAATTCGACCGCCGACGGATCGCGGTGAACGACGTGACCTTCCCCGGGGGTGATGGCGCTGCCGTCAACGCTGCGGTGCTTCGTTCCCGGGACTTCAGCGGGCCCCGTCCTGCGGTGCTGTACGCGCACTCCGGAGGATTGATGTTCGGAGACATGTTCAGCGGCCTGGACCTGGTGCTGGACTGGGTGACCGAACTGGGGGCGGTTCTTGTCACGGTCGAGTATCGTTTGGCCCCTGAGTATCCCGACCCCTACCCGCGTGAGGACATGTATGCCGCCCTGGAGTGGTTGGCTGCGCATGTCACCGATCTGGACGTGCGGGCGGACCGGATCCTGGTCGCAGGTGCCAGCTCCGGTGGCGGACTGGCAGCCGGTCTCGCGCTGGCTGCGCGGGACCGCGGTGGTCCCCGGTTGTGTGGGCAGGTGCTCGACTATCCGATGCTCGACGACCGGTGCACGACCGCTTCGATCGAGCAGTTCGACGGTATCGGTGTGTGGGACCGGATCAGCAACGAAACCGGCTGGACCGCCCTGCTGGGTGAGCAGCGGGGCACCGACCTTGTCTCGCCGTATGCAGCCCCGGCCCGCGCGCAGAATCTGCGCGGATTGCCGCCGGCCTTCATCGACGTCGGTGCGGCCGAGATCTTCCGGGACGAGGCGATCGGCTATGCCAACAGGATCTGGCAAGCCGGTGGCGATGCCGAGTTGCACGTATGGTCCGGCGCCTTTCACGCGTGCGACATTTTCGCCCCGCACACCAGCGTGGGCCGGTCCATGATCCGGACCCGCAACACCTGGGTCGAGAAAATCCTTGCGGACTGAGGGCAGGAACGAATATGCAAGAGCTACTCGGACGGATCGCCCGCCTCGATCCCAGCGCCAGTTTGGGTCTGCGTGTCATCGCGTGCTTCGACGAGTTGATCGTCGGCAACGTCAACACCCGTGCCCTGCTCGCAACCGCTGCCGCGCTGGCCGGTTGTACTGCAGGGTTCCGGCAGAGCGTCCCGCCGCGGACTCTACGAGTCACTCCGAAAGGTGAAGCAGTGCAGGGTCAATCGCCGACAGATCCTTCGAACCTGCACGTGGCGTCGGAGGACGGCATCGACGTCTGGCTCGAACGCGACGGTGCTGCTGGGCCGAACGACGCACTCATCCTCGAGCGCTTGGCACTGGCTGTGCGGATCCGGAACGGGCGTGGAGCCCGGGAGATCGACAATCGCCGCCACCTCGGCATACTCACCGGTCGCGAGAGCATTCCCGACGAGCGCTTGACCGCGGCGAGTGCGCTCGGATTGTCGGCAACGGGCCTGTATCGCCTCGTTGTGGCACCGCTGTTCGCGGTGTGGCGCAATCATCCCGCCGGCCCGGAGGACGTGATCGCCACCCCGTTCGGTCCGGTCCACGCCATCGTTGTGCCGGAGCGGTACCCGCCGTTCGGCGCTTCGCCGTGCGGTATCGGAACAGCCACGCCGCCGGACTCGTTGGATCGGTCGTTCCGGACCGCGATGGTCGCTCTGCGCCTGTGCCGAACCCCGAAGGAACCCCAGGTTGTGGCCGACTCCTACGGGGGTCTGATCGAACTGCTTGCCGACGCCGATGAGCACGCTCCGCACAGCGACGCCGACCGTGTCGAGGCCATCGCACACTACGCCTGGGGGATGGAGACGATCGATGCCGTCGTCGCTGCGCAGTCCGTTCGGGAAGCGGCGCGACTGCTCAACATCCACCACAGCACGCTTCAGAGCAGGATCGATACCATCACTGCGACACTCGGTTTCAACCCGTTCGAGGGATTCGGGCGCAGCCGGCTCGGGGCAGCGTTCCTGCTGCATCGCTTGCGTACGTCGACGGTCCTCGACCTGCCGGCGGCTGCGGCACCCGGCAATGTCGCCGTGCTCGGTCCTGCTCGCCGCGCGACGGTATGAGGCCGTCAACGCTTCATGATGTGGTCTCGGTCATCTCGGTGCCGGTTCGGTGCGTTGGCGTGTCGGTGATCGCCGGAAGCGGCACAGCGTTGTGCGGGTGATGTCCCTGCGACGTCAGCTCCGGGCGACGGAGCCGTCTTCATCCCAGCCGGGCAGGGCCGGCACTCGGGTGGCGAGGGCGGTATCGGCGACGATCAGTACGACTGCGATTGCGCGAGCCAGAGGCCGGATTACGAGGCTGGAAATCATCAGAGAACGGTCTTCCTTGGTCGTATGTCGTTCGGTGGAGCCGAGGCGTCCCGTCGGGAGAACGGGTCTGCCGATCGCGATCAGACCTGCCATCTACGTGCCGGAGGTGATCGTCCGGGCGGTTCAGCTCGGACGACAGCAGCGGTAATCGAGCATTCAACTATAATTATGCTACCCGGTTCCGAAAATCAAGTCGATCATGCCCGGCGCCGAACGAGCAGTCGGACTCCCGAATCGGTCTCTGTGAGCGGCACTGCCCTCGTTCGTGGGAAAGCGTAAAGAGGATTCCGATAAGGGAGAGCGCTCCGACGGTGGGAGCGATCGGCGTACCGGCTGTCCCGCAAGCAAACGCCGACGAACGGCATCGATGGGGCATGGCGGGCCCCTCAATCGAACGGATAGGACACAACCCGCCCTACACGGGTCGGTGTGGAAGTTCCCGGATGCCCTGCCCGTTGGAGGGGGGGACAGGCAGGGCATCCGGGACGGGGTCGGTTCACCGACCGGGAACCACGGTCCGCCTACAGGGGGTGACGGATCGTGGTGGTGTTGCAAGATCATGTTTATCGGTCACATCGCGCGTCGCCTATATTTACGGTACCGAGTACCCAAAATCAAGTCTCGGGTCGAAAAGAGGGGGGAATGCGATGGCTACCGGCAGACGTGGGCGTCCTCAGGTGTCGTCTCGCGCGCAGGTCGAGGTCGCCGCGTTCGAACTGTTCCTCGAACGAGGCTATGCGGAGACGTCGATCATGGATATCGTTGCGGCCGCGGGGATCAGCAAGACCACCTTCTTCCGGTACTTCTCCAGCAAAGCGGCACTCGTGTGGTTTCCTTTCGAGGAAAGTACCCGCGACCTCCAGCGCTCCTTCGGCACGGTTGACGACGAGGTGCCGGTCATGGAGGCGATCCGGGTCGGGGTGATCGATACGGTAGCGGCCCGACTCGACGACGAGGGCGTCTGGACCGCCCAGATTCGGATCCTCGACGCCTCACCGGAATTGCAGGCCGAGGGTGCTCAACGGTGGTTGGTGTGGTCCGAGGTCGTCTCGACGTTCGTTGCGTCCCGTATCGGTACGCGTCCGGCGGCGGTGGTGCCGGCTGCTGTCGGGGGTGCGGTGCAGTCCGTGGTGCTCGCCGTCCTGCGCGAGGGAGTGAGGTCTCCCGCATCCCCCGGTGAGGTGTTGACCACGCTCGATAAGTCGTTGACTTCGCTGGGGTACAGCCTGCAGAAGTGGATCGACGAACAACCTTACAAGTAAGGCGCATCGGCCTCCTCTGCAGTGGCGGACCTACGTGCGGGATGTACCCGAGGTCCAGTGACGTGCGCATCATCGATGTACCGGATCGATGTACCGGATCGATGCACCGCCGGTGGCGGTGGTGGTCTGCCCCCGGACGGGACCCACCGTTTCCCGACCCGTCGCCGTCCGGAATGCCGGCCGTCGATCGTGAGGCGCCGCATCGTGCCGACCCGCAGGCCAGGCAGGGTTCGTCGCCGCTCGACCCAATGGGAACTGATGAAGTATCTGGCCGGTGATGCGCGTGGCGCCGTTGGGTTCGGTATTCGCGACACTTCGAGGGATCGGAGTGGGTGCGCAGGTGCGAGGCGCACTTGTTCGGATATCGAACTGCATCGCAGGTCGTGCCGGTGATGCACATCTCAAATATTGCTCGCACACGATTCGTTCGCGCACGACTGAGTCCGGTATGCTCGTCCTGTGACCACAGGTGACCTCGCTTCGATCGGGAACGACGACCTCCTGGCGTTGGACCGGCAGGTCTGCTTCGCGCTTGCCGTTGCCAACCGGGCCGTCCTGGCTGTCTACCGGCCTATCCTCGAGCCTCTAGGCCTCACTCACCCGCAATACCTGGTGATGTTGGCGCTGTGGGAGAAAGCTCCGATGTCGGTCAAGGCGATCGGCGAAGCGCTGGCTCTGGACTCGCCCACGCTCTCGCCTTTGTTGAAGCGCCTCGAAGCCTCACAGCTGATCACTCGTTCGCGCAGTCGTGTAGACGAACGTCAACTGGTCATCGATCTCACTGCCCAAGGTCGAGCCCTGCGGAACGAAGCCCAGAAAGTCCCGGTCGCCGTGGTCGAGAAGCTCGGTGTTTCGCCGGCGGAGCTCCAGGAGCTGCATCGGGCACTGACCCTTCTCAATGATGCTGCAGCACATGCAATAACCAGTTCGGATCGACGTCCGTCCCGAGATCCATCCGAGCCACCGGATACAACGAAGGGAACGCTGTGACGACCCCACTTCGCACACGACCTACCGTGATTCAGCGCCTGGCCTATGTGGTTGGCCGCCCCTTGCCTCCGCAGATGCAGGACTGGGTCCGTAACGACATCCTGGGGCCGGGTGGCGTGCGCCGATATCTTCTTCGGTGGAATGTGCCGGTCATCCCGCTGCTGCTGTTGTTCCTGCTGATCCCGGGACCGGTATGGATTCCCGTCTCGATGATGATGTTGCTGCTCTTGCCCTGGATGTACTTTTCTGTGGCGTTGATGAGCATCTGGCAACGTCATCGACTCCAGCAACACGGTCTCGATCCGGATCTGCTCAGTGCGAAGGCACAGGCGCGCGCCTCGCGTGAACGCGAGGATTACGAACGCCGGTTCGGTCGCGCAGCCTAGACAGTATGGGCAGCTCTGAACGCGGAGTCAGGGTTGCGGACCGGCGCCTATCTCACCCACGTTGGCGGATTGCCGGGCGGCAGGGCCCCTGCCCGGCTTTTGCGGCGGTGGTGGGATGCCCCGGCATCGAGGCACGACCGCACGGTCTACGGCCGATTTCGGTACCGCACACGGTGCACGAGGGGCGTCCTCGTGTAACCGGTGAGTGAGTGGTGCACGTGGCGGCGACAGTCGTCGTTCAGCGTAGCGGTGCTGTGCAGACAGGGAAAGGAAGGTCAGCCCGCCGGCATCGCGGCAGGGCTATCAGGCAACGCGAGGGTCTGTCGCGGAGTTGCTCGGTGGCCGAGGAACACCGGCCGATTCGCGTGACCGAACAACAGGGGAAGCAGGTCGCGGGCAGCGACGGTTCCGTACCAGCCGCGGTGCGCGAACGATTCCCCGAATCGAGTGACTGCGTCGGGCCGCACGGTGGGGCCGACGACGAGGAGCGGGGTGGGGTCGGCGGTGTGCAGGACGCCGTCGACCGAGGGAGTGGCGTGATCGCCGGTGATCGCGATAACGGCGCGATCCGACAAGGACTCGAAGCGTTCGAACGCCGGGTCGAGCGCTTCGAGGACGTCCAGCTTGGCGCGTGGCTGTTTGGTGTGCCCGGCCTCGTCGGTGGCCTTGGTGTGGATGTGGACGAAGCGTGCACCCTCGTCGATCAAGTGCTCGGCCGCCTCGATACGTGTGGTCATATCCACACCGTGATCGGTGGCGGGAGGCAGGTGATGGTGCCGCATCCCGAGGAGCCCAGCGATGCCCCGATAGAGGCGGGTGCTGGTGACGGCAGCTCCTGCCACGCCGGCGTGGGTGAGGAAATCCGGCACGGGTCGCCGGCTGCCCGACCATTTGGTGGTCATGACGTCGAGAGCGGGGCGTCCGTCGGCGGCGCGTACTGCGTTGACCGGACTCGTGAGGAGATGACGCCGGGCGGTCAGCAGCAGTTCGTTGAGGTGTTCGGCCAGATCTGTCGCCTCCGGACCGGCCGATGTGACCTGCAACCAAGGGTGGAAGTCTTCGAAGAAGGGGTCCGAGTCGGTGACGTCGCCGCGGGTGTGGTGCGGGAGGACGAGCACCGCTTCCCCTCGACCGACCGGATGAAGCTGCGCGTCGGCCTTGTCGAACAGCGGTGCCAGTTCCTCGAATAATCGATCGGCGTCGGCAGCGTCGTCCTTACCTACGCGCCCGGTGATCCATACCTGTCCGTTCTGGACGCAGGACGTGCGTAGTGCGGCAAAAGTGGTCGCGGCGTCGAGCGGTAGGTCGATGCCCGCGCCGACTCCTTCGAGGACGGCACGTCCGGGAAACGGTATGTCGGAGTATCCGAACATGGCCCAATGGGCCAGTTCGGAGGCGGGGGCGCGTCCCCATCCGAACGGTATGTGCCACCCGCTGCTCCCGCGGGCGGTCAATCGGTCGAGGACGGGGGTGCGTGCCGCCTCAGCGGGGGTCCGGCCCGACAACTCCGGGACGGGTCGGTCCCCGAGCCCGTCGAGAGTGACCAGGATGACGGGCATCCGATCGTCGTCGAGGCGGGGCTGGGTTTCGCCGTAGCCGGGCATCCTCATGGCTGTTCCTCCAGCACGCTCGTGGCGATGAGCTCGCTGAGCAACGCCACGGTGGCTGCGGGCACGTGGTGTCGCCAGCTGTCGTCACCGGCCAGCATCGCCTGGCGGATGTCGGTCGCGTTCAGCTTGGTTACCGGGTCGCCGTCGACGACGGTTACCGCGTAGCCGGCCTGCGCGAGCCATCTGGCTTTGTCGTGTTCCCAGTCGCTGAAAACCCGCACGAAATGCCGTGCCGAGTGGGGTACATACTGCGGCCAGAGCTGCGGTTGGGTCAGGTCGAACGGCACGATGGTCACTCGTCCGGCCCGGACGTGGTCGGTCAGGGCAGCGTCGAGCAGGCGGGCCCGCTCGAAGTAGGTGAACGGATTGGCCGCCCGGGTGTGTCGGTGCGCCGAACTTGCTTCTTCGTGGTGTGCGCTCGGATCCGGGTTGGTGATCGCCACCACCAGGTGATCGCACTCGTTCAGGGCGATCTCGAACAGTTCCATGTGCTGATTGTGCACAGGCTGGAATCGGCCGGTGACACAACCGAATTCGGTCATCGTGTGCTCGTTTCAGCAGTGACGACGCCGGGACGGCCGTCGTCGACGAAGTCACCGATCACGCAGGCATGGGCATCACCGCCGGCGCGCAGAGCGGCAACGACCGAGGCGGCATCGTGGGGTGGAACGGCCAGAAGCAGCCCCCCGGAGGTTTGGGCGTCGGCCAATAGGAGCTGCTGCTCCTGCGGGAGCGAAGAAGGCTCGAACCACCCTTTCCGCAGTGCATTGACCAATGTCCTGCGGCTTCCGTCGGGAGAACAGCCGTCGGCGATCAGAGCCGTAACTCCGGGCAGAAGAGGAACTCGGTCGATGTCGATGCGAGCTCCGAGGCCGGCCGCGGCCGCCATCTCGTGCAGGTGGCCGATCAATCCGTAGCCGGTGATGTCGGTCGCTCCTTTCAGCCCGGCCTCACTGGCGATCCGGCTGGCCGAGGAGTTCAACCTGGTCATGCTCGCGACTGCAGCGGTACGTGAGTTCTGCGGGGCTTGACCACGTTTGATTGCGGTACTGATGATGCCGACCCCGATGGGTTTGGTCAGCACCAGTAGATCGCCGGGGCGAGCGCCACCTTTGGTGAGGATCTTGTCGCGCTCGACCTCACCGATCGCGACGAGGCCGTATTTGGGGATGGGGTCGGTGATGCTGTGGCCGCCGACGACCAGAGCGCCGGCGGCGGAGACAGCATCCGCGCCGCCGTGGAGAACCTTGTTCAACATGTCCGCGCCGAGGTCGGTGGGCCAGGCAAGGATGTTGAGGGCGATCAGGGGGCGGCCGCCCATCGCGTACACATCGGACAGGGCATTGGTGGCGGCGATCCGGCCCCAGTCGCGGGGGTCATCGACGAGGGGAGTGAGGAAGTCGGTGGTGACGATCCATGCCTTCGTGTTGTCGATGGCGTAGACGGCAGCGTCGTCAGGGGTGTCGAGTCCGATCAGCAATCCGGACTCGTCCGACTGGGGAACTCCGGCCTGTCGCATCATGGTGACTACGTCGTCGAGCATCGACTGTGGGAGTTTGCAGGCGCATCCTCCGCCATGGGAATACTCGGTCAGGCGGCGCATCGTGGTGGTCATGACACTGCTGCTTCGCGGAGTAGGCCACGGGCGATGGCGTTGAGCTGCACTTCGGAGGTGCCAGCGGGGATCCGCAGGTTGCGGGCCACTCGGAAGAGTTTTTCTTCCGGGGAGCCACGCAGCAAACCGTTGGCGCCGTGGACCTGGATTGCACTGTCGGCCAGGCGGTAGAACGCCTCGTCATTGATGATCTTGAGGAGGCTGATCAGGCGCGGCGCTTCCTTGTGCAGTGGGATCTCGAACGCGCCCCACTGGTCGAGTTCGGCTTGTGCGACCAGGGAGGTCGAGCGTGCTTGGTAGAACTCGAGAGCCATGCGGGCGATCAGGTGCTGGATCGATTGCAGATCACCGATGGGGCGGCCACCGGATTTGCGTTCCTGCGATCGGGAGATCGCTCGTGTGATGAGCCATTGGCCCCATCCGGAACACATGCCACCGCGGCACAATCGCCGCCAGTTGATCCAGGACATGGCCAGGGCGAAGCCGTCGCCCACCTCACGGACGATGTTCTCCGCAGGCACCCGCACATCACGGAATTCGAGTTCGCCGGTGAGTCCGTCGTCCATCATGGTCGGCAGGTCGGGGCCGCGCTCGAGACCGGGGGTGTCGGCATCGACGAGGAACATCGTCAACGACCGGGTTCCGGCGCCGGGTTCGGTGACGGCGACGACCTGGTATACGTCGGCGAAATGGGAATTGGTGATCCATGCTTTGCGGCCGTTGATGATCCAGTCGCTGCCGTCTTGTTTCGCCCAGGTCTCCATACCCAGGACATCAGTGCCGACATTGGGTTCGGTGTTGGCGAACGCAGCAGTGATCTGACCTTTGATCAACGGCGTGAGATACCGCTCCCGCATCGCTTCCGACATGTGCTCGCTCGCGGGGTTCGGGCCCTCTGTCCATGCAAGGGCGGCCAAACCGAGCCCGAGACCGGAATGGCGGTAGACGAATTCCTCGACGTGGTGCATCTCCACGCGGTTGAATCCACCGCCGCCGAGTTCGGCACTGATGTGTGGGGCGTACAGGTTCAGGGCGCCGGCGCGCCGTTGCACCTCACGGCGAGCCTCCCACACGATCGGGTGCATTCGGCCTTCACTGTCGAGCTTCGGTTGTCCGGCAGTGCCGACGTTGTGCTTCGCGAGTTCCTCTTCGAGTGGAGGGACGTCCTCGTCGAGGAACTCGCGAAAACGGTCGGTGTACTCCTGCACCCGGGCGGTAGGAGCGATCGACATGGAGTGTTCGGTCATCGTCTCTCGATTCTGTTTCAGGTCATAGCCTTTGGTGCGTAGCCACCATCTTCAGGTAGCTGTCGAGCATGGCTTCGGCGTCGTCGCGGACCGATTTCACGCGACCGGTTTTTGTCATCAGGAGCAATCCGAAGACCCAGGTGGCATGGACCACCGCGAGGTGGTGTGCAGTCTGCTCGGTTGCCAGTCCGTCGGTGATCAGACCATTCGCGATCAACGTCATCACTTGGTCGAACAGGGTGTTCAGTTCCTCGTCGAGCTTCTTGTTGAGGCCTGCAGGGCGGACTCCGCCGTACAGATAGAAGCCGAGTTCGAAGTCGGCGGGATGGGTGTCGTAGAAGGACCACAAGCCGTGCAGTGCCGCGGCCGATGCCGGCCTGTCGGGTGAGGTTTCGACGGTGGTGGCCACTTCGGACTGCAGGGCGTGCAGGGAGTCTCGCAGCACTTCGGCGTAGAGCTCTTCCTTGGTGTCGAAGTAGGTGTAGATGGCTCCCGTTGTGTAGCCCGCGGCCTGGGCGATCTCGCGCATCGAGGCGGCGTCGATGCCGCGTTCGGCGAAGATGCGCTTCGCGGCATCGCGTATCAGTCCTTTCTTGAACTCCCGCACGGCACCGCGCCGTGACCCGGATTCGCGGACCGTGTTCTGAGCATTGATCGACATGTCATTTTCCATAACATCGTTCAGTTTCCTTAACTGTAGTTCTCTTCTGTGAGGGGCGTCAACGGTTCCAGCTTGCCGGACCCACTGTCGGGGTTGTTCTGAGTGGTACCGGCATCAGGCCTGCGTCTCAGCCGTCGCCGATACCGAGCGACCGAGCGCGTGGATCCGGCGTCTGAACGAGACCCGGTGTACTCGGTCGGCCGAGGTGAGGACGGCCCCACAGTCGACAAGCTCGTGCACCGTCGACCACTCGCGCTCTGCGTCCACACGGATGCACCCACCATCGATGGTTCACATGATGCTCATGGCAACCTCAGCGATGCCCGACGGCATGCTGAACAGGCGATTTTCTCGCTGCCCGCCGCAGTAGCAGGACATGCTGCAGGCGCTGGTGACCGACGGCGTCATGGCACGGCCCGACGCTGCGGGCTGCACACTCCGATCCGGTCGTCGGAGATGCACCAGCGCCTGCTCGCGGCTTCCGGATCCGAGTCCACCTGCTCGGCGCCAAGCCCCGGTGTGTAGGCGGCTCGAACTTTCCCGTTGATGTGACCCTCAGCTGGGTGCACGGTGCGGTCCGGTCGGCAATGGGGTGGCTCGGCAGCCGTCTGTGCCGTCTCCTTCCGGGCGATCCTCGGTCGTTCTGTGTCGTCACTCTGTTCGACCTGAGGGAGGGAAGGGTGGTGTGGTCGAAGGGGTGGTCCGGTTCGGTCAGCTGGTGACCGAACCGGGTGATCGATTCCGGTAGGACTCCGACGTCGGTGACAGCCGGCACCACGTTCTGGCGGTGGACGAGATCGCCGTCGAGCCACCGACTACAGTGCGCTGCACTGCTGCTCGCAGCGCCTGTCCACCGAACGCCCGCAGCGACATCTGCGGATATATGCCGGCAGCTGTCAGCATCGGTACGCAGGGGAGACGACGCGAGGTCGGCTCCATAGCCGTTCGATACCACCGAGACCACGGCTGCGATCACAGCGGCGACGGTGGCCCCGGTCCCCGTGCTCGACGCACGTGCGATGTTCCCACTCGGCTCGAGTACCGCGGCGACCCCGCGCTGACACCTGTCGGAACGGGTGCTACTCATCCGGTGGTCAGCACTTCACCGATCGGATCGGCTTCACCGATGGAGGGCCGGCTCGGCGAATCGCAAGGCTCTTGACCCAGCCGGGGGACTGGTTACGTACCGGCACGCGAACACTCGGTGTGGCTGATGTACGGACAGGACGATGGACACCTAGCGTGCTCGTCCGCCGATCCGGTCACCGGCCGGGAGCGTTGCGGCGGCACACCGGGTCCCGACTCTCGGTCGGCAGGCGCGAATTCGACCGACCGGTCCAGGGGTCACGCTGGCCGTCGTCGCCGGTGGGTCCTGCCGAGCACTGGCCTCGCGGCCCGGATGCATCGGGGCAGGTGCATACCGATCGCGGACACCAGGCCGGAATGGTCCTGGAGGTCACCAGCGGTGCCCCCGGACAATCCCCGAGCGATCGAATTGCGGAAGGAAGCCAACCTGCCGGCTCCGGCTTCATCGGAAGTGACGGACCGAACGGTGTGCAAGCGAACAAGGGTAGGCCGGATACCGGGCTCTTTCTACGAAGCCTCCGTCGGTGGTGCTGATGCAGAAGCCGCCCACTCTCGGGCAGTGATGCCGTAGGCGTCTTTGAACGCGCGTGAAAACGTTGAGGGATCGAGGAACCCCCATTTTCTCGCCAACGCGCTGATCGTATATCGCCGACTCGTTGGGTCTGCCAGCTCAGTCTTGATGCGCTCGAGTCGGAGGGTACGGATGTGTTCGGCCACGCCCTGTCCCGTGGCCGAGAACAGTCGGTGGAGGGTCCGCACAGAGACGTTGTGCTCCGCCGCGATCTGTGAGGCACACAGGTTCGGGTCGGCCAGGTTCTGTCGGATATACGCAAGCACGCACTCGAGTAGGCCGTCAGAGGCGGCGGCTTGATCGGCAAGCTCGGTCCGTATCGCCGCTGACAAAAGATCGACAGCACTGTTGTGGAGTGAAGCTACCTCCGCCAAGTCTCCTGCATCGGTCGCATCGTTGATGCTTGTCATGAAGGATGACACCACTCGTCCGATACCGCGATCGCCCCCGACATTCACCGCGGTCATCCTACCGATGAAATCTTCGGTGAAGCCGAAAGAGTATCGCGGGAACTGGAATACGCTCATTCTCCAGTCTGTCGGGAACAGGATGTCGTAGGGATGGCGAGTGTCCCAGAAAACCAGTCCACCGCGACCGACTCGTGCAGTTCTGCCGTGCTGCTGCACGAGTGCATGGCCGGCGGACTGCACCCCAACCATGAGGTACTCACGCTCGTCCTGGCTGATCAAGCGACGAGTGCGGGTGATCTGCTGGGGCAGTGACGAGGACGTCGCGATACGTACCGTGCCCAAGTTGCCCGTCGAGACCGTACCGATGAAGGGTTGCTCGCTCGTGAGGGTGATGTTGAGCGGGACATAGCTGCGGCAGATGACATCGTGCCAGAGCGCGACGCGATCGGGTGCCGAGACCTGGTCAGAGGAGAAGAAAGTGTTCATCGACCTACCTGGTGCTAACCCCGTTCATTGTTCTTTTCAGGGTAGCCGTAATCGCGATGCCGGGCTCGGTCTCGATGTCGGCTCTCTGCGGTGCGGCGAGAAGGTCATCGCGACATGGGGTGGTGGGCGCCTTCAGCTCAGGGACTCTGGATGTCGATACAGGCCACGACGACCTCGATTACCCCATGTCGATAAGGTGTGACCGGCGGGGATACGTGGGGTGGACCTATCGGGGGTTACGGGCGGGCTGACTCGCTGCGATCGACGATGCGTTGTACTCGGTGATCCTCCGATTCCCCTGTCTCGCCCCTTCACACACCCGTGGCGCTTCGGAGGCGCCACGGGTGCTCCCGAGTCAGATGGTGGCTGTCGCCCGGTCCGTCTCGTCGGAATGTGTGGAGGGCAATGCGCGCTGTTCGTCCGCTCCGTTGAGCTCACGGACGCCGTCGAGTGCCCCGAACTGCGGCACGAACGTGTGCGTGGCATGGATGGTGGAAAGTGGGGTGTTGACGGGCGTGGTGCGGCGCTGGTTGAAGTTCAGCGACAGCACATCCGGCCGTGAGTAGTGGCCTACGGGGTCGGCGGCCTGCTTCGCCAAGGTGATCGCAGACAGATCGATGTCGGCGTAGAGGATCCCCTCCTCATCTTCGGCGAGAGGAGTTGCGAGATCGCGGCCGTCGGGCCCGATGATCCGCGCGAAACCTCCGCCTCGGCCGATCAGCTTTCGCTGTTCCTCGTTCTCGCAGAAGAACTCGTGGGCCTCCGGCGTGACCACCTGGGTGGTGCAAACCACGAAGGTTTGTCCCTCGAGTGCATACATACGCGTGGCCGTGAGCTGGGCATCGACACCGAAGGCGGGGACCTCCGGCTGGTACAGCGACATGCCAGGCCAGCTCGCGACGTGCACCTGCTCGTGCATCGAGTACATTGCGTACTTGGTGAGCGTCTGGAAATGCTCCCAGCAGTTGAGCGCGCCGAGCCGCGCGAAAGGCATGTCGTACACGGAGATATCCGAGCCGTTTCCTTCTCCGTATACCGAACGCTCGACGTGGGTGGGCTTGAGCTTGCGGCGTCGGGCGACCAGCTGCCCATCGGCGTCGATGATGAGCTGGGTCATGTACAAGCTGCCGCCATCCCGCTCGCTGATTCCCACCACTACGGCGATGCTGTGGTCGCGGGCGGCATCGAGCAACCGCTGTACGTGCGGGCTATCCATCGTCAGGGAATTCTCGTGGTAGCGCACGGCGAACTTCGCCATTCCGGCGAGCGGGCTGTCGACCCAGATGTGGTACGGGTACCCCGGGATGAATACCTCGGGAAACGCAACGAGCTCGCACCCGTTCCGGGCTGCTTCCGCGATGATGGACACGGTCTTGTCGACCGTTTTGGCCGCGTCGAACCACACAGGCTGTGCCTGCACCGCAGCAACTTTGAATGTGTTTGTGTATTCGACCATGTCCGTACCTCCGTTGCTTGTGTTTGGCAGGACAGTACGAGGTGAAAAGGCGCATGAATTGACGTGGAATGACACGGGTCCTGGCATTCTGCGCCACCCGTGTAGGGGAGTTCATCTAGCGGTTCGGCCGGGGGTCCGAGGCGGCTCTTCGCCGTTTCGATTCGTCGAAGGACTGGCCGGGCACGTTGAAGGATGTTGAGGCGGTAGTTGTCGGTGTCCTTCTGTGGAACGGCGGATAGGTCGAGGTCTGCGTCGGCTGTGCGTCCCCGTTTCTGGTTCGATCGTCGAGTAGCGGGGGATTGATGGGTTTGTGGTAGTCGTTCGGTAGGGACTGTGTCCACGCCGCAATTGCGTGCTCTCCGTGAGAGTAAGGGCGTGATTGCACTCCGCGAAGTCGGTGGTAGCATGCTCTCGATGCACCACATTACTTGTTGGACAGCGACTTCCGAGACGATCAGGTCATGTGGTCGACTGTAGGCGATGTAGGTGCTTTGCAAAAGTAATAGTTCGATCCGGGGCGAAAGTTCGGGTTCCGCTGCTCCCGCGTGTCTGAGGGTGTGGATAAGCCTTCGGCTCTGGAGTTCTCGGCCAACGGGATCTGAATAGCTAGCGGTGCGGCCTTGGGTGCACCCGTGAATTCTGATCGTGACAATGCGCCCCTGCCGACGGTTCGAGGTGATCTCTGGTTTACCGCGGTAAACCGCAGTGGGGTTCATAGCGGTTCTCAGTAGCGCGATGGGTTGCCAGGTCGTGTGACTAGTGGCGGGTTCGACTAGTCGCGGGTTCGCTGTCACAGTGACGAAAGTGATGCGCGGTTCAAGGTAACGCGATCAGCGCTCGACCGTCAGGGCTTGCCTGCATCATCTCGCCAACCTGCATTCTTGAACCCCGGCACGCCACCGATCAGGCCGAGTTCGGCGCGGTATAGGGAACCCGTATGTTTGCGGAGCCGTGTGGGACCGTTTCCGCATCGACAGTGTCAGGGAGATAGCAGGATTGAGGTAGTTACCATGTATTCACTTGGTGCAGAATGTCTTTGAAGAGAAGATGTGCGGTGGCGCTGGAGGTGGCGTTGACTCGGTCGGCGCTCTCACGTGAGGGTGAGAGCGCAAGGCATCTGAGATGATACGGCGAAAGCTTGTTCGGTAGACCCGTAAGGGTCTATCGTACGTGTTGCGCGTCTCGCGGAGATTACCGTGGTGCAGGCGCAATCGTCATCTCCGCCAAGAGATGACGACGCGAGTCCGAAGTAGCCCCACCCTGGGGTGAAGCATACGGAGGTAACCTGTGGCTGTTCATGTGATGCTCAACCAAAAGGTGGCGTCGGAAAATCGACGCTCACTATGAACCTTGCCGCTGTCAAAGCGGATGTCCTCACCGCCGCGACCGCTGGTGCCGATGACGATGTTCAGTCCCCGGTCGCCGCGATCTCCGTCGACCCGCAGGGCTCCGCAGTCTGGTGGGCTTCGCGCGTCGAGGAGTTGCCGTTTCTGATCGATCAGGTTCACGACAACCTCGACGTGCTGCGTAATCTCGACAAGCTGCCCGGCATCAAGCACGTCTACGTCGACACCCCGGGCTGGATCGACCTGTCCGGTGCTGATGACGGTACCGATGTGCTCGGCACCGGCAGTTCCGCCGACGCCCTGCGAGCGGTGCTCGAGGTCGCTGATCTGGTCATCGTTCCGATCGAACCCGAACCGCTGTGCTTCGATCCCACCGCGCGCACCATCAAGCAGGTCATCGAACCTCTCGGCAAGAATTTCATTGTCGTGGTGAACAATTGGGATCCCCGCGACGGCAAGGTGGACCTCGAGCAGACCCGCGAGTTCGTCCAGGCCAACGGATGGCCGCTGGCGCGAACGGTGGTGCGGCACTACAAGGTCCACACCCGCGCCGCTGCCGAAGGCCGCGTCGTTACCGAGTACGAAGCCAGCCGCGTCTCGTTGCAGGCACGGGAGGATTTCTACAAGCTCAGCCTCGAGCTCGCGGATGGTGGTCGCTGATGCCGCCCAAGGGTGGGCGCGCGAACTTCGCCTCCCTCGTCGGAGCAGTCGGCGACAACTCTCCGGTCGACCGTAAGCGCACCCCCGCACCCACGACGACGAAGACGACGATCGAGCCGCTCGAAGGTCAACTGCTCGCCGATGTTCCGGTCGATCAGCTCATCGCCAACCCCCGCAACCCGCGCGACGAACTCGGGGATCTGTCGGATCTGGCGACGATCGCCGACCGGCAGCTGCAACCCGGCACCGTCGTCAGCCGCACAGCGTGGTTGAAACTGTGACCCGAGGATGAAGACGATCTCGGTGCAGCGCAGTACATCGTCGTCAACGGCAACCGCCGGCTCGCTGCGGCCCAGAAGTACGGCCGTCCCGGTCTCGATGTGGTGCTGCGCGACAGCATCGCCGTCGACAAGGGTGAAATCCTGTGGGCTGCAACGAGTGAGAACATCGACCGCCGTGACTTCGACGTCCTCGAAGAAGCCAAGGCTGTGGAGTTGATGGTCTCCGAGTTCGGTAGTGCGGATGTGGCGGCGAAGAAACTCGGTCGCTCCAAGGGCTGGGTGTCGCAGCGTCGCGCCCTGCTCAAACTTGCCCCCGAGCTGCAAGCAGCCCTGCGTGCAGGTGATCTCGCTGTGCGCCAGGCCCGCTCGCTGGCCCGGGTTCCGCTCGAGGAACAGGTCGCGGCGTGGGAAGCAGCCCAGAACCCTGATCCGGAACCCGAAGCCGACGCAGAGACTGCCGAGCCTGAGGCGCCGCAGCCGAAAGAGCCTGCGAGCAAGCTCGAGCCGGTGGACAAGGTGGCTCAGGCACTCAAGCGTCTGGGAGCGGATCCGGATGTGCTGGCCGCGGCGGTGCGGAAGCACTTCACTGACGACGAGCGTCGCAAGCTCATCGATGCACTCGAGCTCCGGTAACCGCGATCCAAAGCCGATAGCGTTGCTTCACAGCAGTTTCCACTACTCAGCCTTGCGTAGTGATGTACTTGGAATATGGGCCCGGCTGGGAAGAGTGACTAGAGCGTGTCCTGTGAATCGGTGAACACCCCCCCGTGATACGCATTCGGGGTGGTAGGACGCGGTGAGCTGACCGACAAGGCCTGGACGCAGATCGAACCGCTACTGCCCGCTTCAGGACGAGGCGGACAGTGGCGCGATCACCGACAGGTGATCAACGCGATCTTGTGGAAGCTGCGCACCGGCGCACCCTGGCGGGACCTGCCCGAACGCTACGGACCGTGGAAAACGGCGCACGAGCGGTTGCGTAAATGGACCATGGACGGCACCTGGGAGAAGATCCTCGATGCCGCGGTCGTCAAAGACGACGCGGTCGGGGCGGTCGAGTGGATCGTCTCGGTCGACTCGACCGTGGTCCGGGCACACCAGCATTCGGCCGGTGCCCGGAAAAAGACATCCCAGGAGCTTGAGAGTCAAGCAGCAGCCTGCTCGGGGTGAGGTGACCAGGCGGTCGTCTCGTCGTAGCAGGTGCGGGTCTTGAGGCATCCGTGCAGGATGCCGACGAGTCGGTTGGCGAGCTGCCGCAGGGCAGGACGGTGACCGAGACCGCGGTCGCGCTGTTTGTCGTAGTAGGCGCGGGCACCGGAGGAAGCTTGCAGTGCCGAGAATGCCTGTGCGCTCAGGGCATCGACGAGCCGATCGCCCAAGGACGAATCGTGCCATAACTGTTTTCTTCTTGCCGGAGGCTCGGGTGATCGGACTGGTTCCGGCGTAGTTCTTGCGCGCTTTGGCGGTAGCGTAGCGGCTGCGGTCGTCACCGAATTCACCGAGCACCCGGGGACCGAGCAAGGATCCGAGTCCCGGCTGGGACAAGATGATCTCAGCGTCCGGGTGTCGGCCAAAATGGGCATCGACCTGCTTCTGCAATGTCGTGATCTCGGTGTTCAGCGTGGTCAGTACGGCCACGGCGGAGCGGGTGGTGGTCGCGTATGCGGTGGTGATCACCGCTGCCCGACCCAGGTGTTCACCGCGCAGCACGGCCTGGATCTGGTCGGTCTTGGTTTCGATGTCGCGACGCCGAGCCTTGCGCAGTGCCGCGGTGATCTGACCGCGTGTCAGTCGCGCTGCCGAGGTCGGGTCGGGTGCTTTGCCGAGTAACTCGAGGGCGTCGACGGCGTCGAGGGCGTCGACGGCGTCGAGGTCGTCGAACGCCTCCAACGCGGCCGGGAAGTACTCGCGCAACGCATGCCGCAGCCGCTGGGTATGGCGGGTGCGTTCCCAGATCAAGGTCTTGTGGGCCCGGGCCACGACCTTGATGGCCTCGGCCTCGGGGCTGTCGCCGGCCACCGGCCGCAGTTGGTGCGAATCGGTCCGCACCATATCGGCCAGCACGTGCGCATCTGCGGCGTCGCTCTTGGCGCCCGAGACTCGTCGACGATCACGAAACGAGATGCCTGCAACGGGTTCACCGCGAACACCGTGTAGCCGGCAGCGACCAACGCCGCTACCCAGGGGCCGTGGTCGGTCTCGATTCCGATGGCCACCTCGGACTCGTCGACGTTGTCGCCCAAGTGGTCGCCGACCATTGTATGCAACCGCGCGATCCCGGCCACTCCTTCCGGCAACCGAGCCTTGCTCAACCTGCGCCCGGATGCATCCATCAACTCGATATCGTGATGCTCTTCCGACCAGTCGTCTCCGACAAACAACATCAGCCTCGTCACCCGCCCTTGCTGTTCAACGCCACTACATCCGGCAGCATGCGGAAGAACGATCAGCAACCTAATGAAGCAGTGCTCCGGTGGCACGACATCCCATCAGCGATTCCGTTCTCCCGGCGGACGGGCAGGGGCACGGTCTTTTTTCAGGACTCGGTGTCCAGGGGGCTCGAGTGCTCACCTGCCCGCCGCTACCAGTGACGAGTCTGCCGCATCGCAGGACCCGCCAGCTCTCATTAGGGGGCTGCACACCGGCAGTCGAAGCGCTCGCCGTCGACGGAGAATGCCTCGGACGTTCCCGAGGAGGACTGAGCAGCAAGATTCATCTCGCGGTCGACGGACGCGGTATGCCGATGAGTGTGATCCTTACCGCCGGCCAGGCCGGTGACAACCCGCAGCTGGTTCCGCTGCTCGACAGGATCGAGGTCGCCCGCCTTGGGGGTGGACGGCCGCGATCCCGTCCGGATGCGGTGGTGGCGGACAAGGCGTATTCGCATCCGAGTACCCGTGTCCTGCTACGGGGGCGCGGGATCCGGTTCACCTGTCCGGAACGGGCGGATCAGAAGGCCGGCCGGGCGGCGAAAGGCTCCCGTGGTGGGCGTCCACCGGCGTTCGACCGGGCCGAGTACGCAGGCGGCAACGTCGTCGAGCGCTGCATCAACCGGCTCAAACACTTCCGTGACCTGGCCACTCGTTACGCCAAACGAGCTGCCTATTTCCGATCCGAGTTGATCATCGCTGCGATCGTCTTGTGGCTTCAGTGATTCACAGGACAGGCCCTAGTGGGCCTGTAGTAGTGCACTGCTTGATAACCGCGGCGGTGCGGTTATGGTCGCGCTCAGTTGGACTTGTCGAAGACGGCAGACCTTTTCTTGGGGTGCAGCTGCCGGTCACTTCATATGGTTCGAGGATCGAGTGAGGGCTGTCGTGATTCCGAATCCTGCTATCCACTCAGGTATTTCGCGGTAGAAGCTCGACGTGACCTGGTAGGGGCCGTTTGCGTGGAGCGCGGCGTAGGCGGCGATCCAGGTGCGCACCTCATGGGACGAGTGGCCGGCCTGCTCGACGAACCAGTCATTGGTCCACGTGTCGATTTGTTCGAGTTCGCCGGATGCCAGAATTTCGAGAAGATGCTGGTCCCAGTGGGGGTTCAACGGCTGAATGGTGGCGGTACCGGCAGCGAAGTCTCGACCTGCGGTGATGACGCGTTGTTCGCGGGCCTTGCGTTCGGCGTCGCTCGGATTGCGGCCGTCGATCAACCGTTCGCGCACCTGCTCAGGCGAGCTGGTGAACTGCGGAATCGGTGGGTCGTGGGAGAGCCCTCCGGATCCGACGAACAGGACGCGTTTGTCCAGTTTGTTGGCTGCTCGTCCGACAGCTTCGCCGAGCAGCCGAACTCGGCTGACGGGGCCGAGGGGTTCGGCGACGGAGTTGATGAAGATCGGCACGGTCGGTACTGCGATGATCGATCCGACGAGTAGTTGTAGAGCCTGGGCGAAACCGTGGTCGACGTGCATGCGTTCGGAGAACGCGGCGTCGATACCGCTGTCGAGTACTTCGCGCGTAATAGTGCGGGCGGCGTCGCGGTCGACGTCGAGGGGGCCGGCTTCGGTGCCATAGTCGCCGACGGACTGCGCGCCGGCTCCGATGCAGAACGGTGGCAGCAGGTCGTAGAAGACCCCGTTGTAGTGGTCGGGGGCGAAGATCACGATCAGATCTGGGGCGAAATCGGCGATGAATCGGCGCGCGTGGTCGAAGGCGGCGTCGACGGCGTCGATGACTTCTTGATCGGGGTCGTTGCGTCCCATCAGGGGGGAGTGCGACATCGCGCACAGCGCCACAGGCATCGCGGAGCCTCCTTTCTGGTACTTCACGGCCTCTGCCCGGATGGTTCGAGCGAGAGCGGATGAGGTTCGTCGGATGGGTGCGTCCGGCCGGTGCCGCCAGGGGTTTCAGGGGAGGGCGGCACCGGCTGCATCTGTGTCAACTGCGATCGAGGAGAAAATCCAGGTGCAGTTTGTTGAAGGTGTCGGGGTCTTCGTACTGGGGCCAGTGTCCGCAGTTCTCCATGACCGCCAGCTTGGCGCCAGGGATGTGGGAGGCGATGCGCTCTGCTTCGTCGACCGGACCGGAGGGATCTTTGGTGGTCCACAGAACCATCGTTGGCACGGTGATGCCTTGGAGGGTGGCATCGGTGATCATGTTCCGTTTGCGGGTTTCGAGGTCCTGCAAGGCCATGTTCATTTCGCATGCCTTGAGCCAGTCCGGTTGTTGGAAGATGGCCTGGCGGGTGCGGATGAGGTCGTCGGTGACCATGTTCGGGTCGGCCATGAGCCATTCGAGGCGTGCTTTGACGCGTTCCCAGCTCGGGTCTTTCGCCGCTTCCATCGACAGGGTGTAGAGCCGTTCCATTACCTGTGGGTTGGCCATGGTGCCGCCCATGGTGTTGAGCACGATCCGCTCGACTTTGTCCGGGTGGTCGTGAGCGAACTGGGCGGTGACCCATCCGCCCAGCGACTCGCCTGAGAAGGATGCCTTCTCGACGCCGATGGCATCCATAAGGTGCAGCACGTGGTCGATGTAGTGCTTGATCTCGAGGGGGTGATCGGGTTTGGCGGAGTAGCCGTGGCCGATGAAGTCGATGGCCCACACATTGAAATGCTCGGCGTGTGAACGCAGATTGCGGACATATGCTTCGGCGTGGCCGGTGATGCCGTGTAGGAGAATGAGTGTGGGCTTGGAGTCGTCCCCGGCGTGCAAATAGCGGGTGCGGTATGGGCCGGCCTGGATGAACCCCTGGCTGAACTCGACCTGGTTCAGATCGTCCCAGACGCTGGTGTACGGGCGGGTCATGCGTGTGCTCCCTCGATTGGTGTGATGCTGGCTGTGGAGGCTGATGTTGCGTCGTCGGCGGTGACGTGCGGGACGACGATCGGTACGGCGTGGATGCTGTACTGGGGCGTACCGCCGTCCCCGGCGGTTGGGGTCTCATGCGGGGCACGGTCGAGGACGATGCTGAGCGCGTTCTCGAGGTGGGTGAGTGCTTCGCTGTCGCCCCATACCGGAGCGCTGTACCGCCAGGCGACGTAGCCGTCGGGGCGCACGAGAAGAGCCCCGGCCTCATGGATTTCACGGAGCTGCCGCCAGTACCCGTACGAGTCGTTGATGCCCGCTTCACCGATGACTACGGTGCGCAGGAACGGTAGGTCCAATGTGGCAGCGGCACGTTTCCATGCCTGTCCGCCGATGCCGGTGAGCAGGGTCATCTGTCCCTTGCCGGTGACATCGAGGGTCGAGACCCGGGTACCGTGCGGGCCGACCAACCAGGCGTGTGGCAGCTTGGCGCCAGGACGAGTGGTGGCCTGCAGGTACAGTTCCCGGTCGCGTCCCCATACCTCCTCACCGGCTTCAAGGTCGGGGACCACCGCAGACGAGGCGTAACGCTGGTTGAGTTCGACGCCGTGGGCATTGAACTCGGTGTTCTTGACCTCGAGTGCCTCGTATAGGCGCTCACGCAGTGCCGCGCCTTCGGAGGAGGGAGCTTTGAGTTTTGCCAGGCCGGCGGTGACCGGGTCGTCGCTGGTGGGATCGAACCACTCGCGCAGACCGGCGTAGTCCTTGCGGGACTGGTTGGCGCGCGCGACGATCTGCCTGCCGACCGGAACCCGCTCGGGGGAGTAGGACTCGAGCAGTCCCGGTCCCGCGTATCCCTTGGCGGCGTAGGCGATCTTCCAGGCAAGGTTGAATGCATCCTGCATGGAGGTGTTCGAGCCCAGGCCGCTGCTCGGCGGATGCCGGTGTACGGCGTCGCCGCCACAGAACACCCGGCCGGATTGATAATGCTCGGCCCACTGCTGATTGACGTACCAGAACGAGCGCGACACGATGTCGATGGTCAGCTCAGGGTCGCCGACAAGGGTACGGATCTGTTCTAGCACAACGTCATCGGATATGTCGGGTTCACCTTGGGACATGTCGAAGCCCCATCCGGCGATCCACTGGCCCCAAGGTCTGATCGCCCGCAGCAGACCCATGCCGATCTCACCGAAACCGGCCTTGGAGTTGAAGATCCAGTGCAGAATGCTCGGCCGGTGAGCGACGTACTTGCTCAGATCCGCGTTGAACAGGATGTAGGCGGTGCCGGCACGGGCGAGCTCGCCTTCAAAGGGCAGTCCGATCTGTTCGGCGATCTTCGAGCGGGCACCGTCGAAGCCGAGCAGGAAGCGCGCTCGCTGGGTGAACTCGGTGCCCGAGCGCACATCCCGGAATCTCACCGTGACACCGTCCTTGTCCTGGCTGTGATCGAGGTATTCGGTGTTGAAACTGATCAACGCGCCGCGTTCGGCCGCGTTCTTGATCAGTACCGGTTCCATCAGGGGCTGAGGGATGTCGAGCATCGCGCACGGGCTGCCGGCGAGATAGTCGCCGTACCGGGCGCCGGTGCCCCATGTCTGCATCCGGACGATTTCTTCACCGGCCAGACTGGTGGTGAACAGGGTGTCGCCCATCTGGTCCCACGGAGTGGCGTATGTGCGGGCTTCGTCTTCGACGCCCAGGTCGCGGAGCACTTCTACGGCGCGTTGGTTGGTGATGTGCGCGCGGGGTGAGTTCGCCACCCAGGGGAACATCGAGACGGCGTGGACGCGCACACCGTAGGTGGCCAGGGCGAGAGCGGCTGTGCCGCCGGCGGGACCGAGTCCGACGATGATGACGTCGGTGTCGTACGTGGGGTCGTGGTCGTTCATGGTGGTCACTTCACTTGTCCAAGGTCTGCAGGGACTGTGCGGCGTCGGTGGTGGGCGGAGTCGAAAAGGATGCGGTGGCAGTTGCATTCGGTGTCGAGGTGCGCTTGTCGGCAACCAGTTGGCGTGTCGCGCCCTTGCGTCCCCAGCCGCCGGGCAGCAGGATCACCGAGACCACCGAGATGGCCGAGACGATCAGTAGGTAAAGCACGATCGAGTTGCTGGTGTTGGTGGAGGCGTACAGGGCGGTCGCAATGGTCGGGGCGAACGCCGAGCCCGCGACCTGGGAGAGCGTGTAGCCGATCGAGACGCCGCTGTAGCGCACATCCGCATCGAAGATCATGGTGAACAGCGATCCGGTTACTCCGGCGGCGGGGGCCATAGAGATGCCGAAGACCAGTACCTGCGCGGTCATGAAAAGCCAGGGGTTTCCGGTGTTGATCAGTGCGAAGGCCGGGCCGATCGCCACCCCCATGGTGACGGCGCCGAGCAGGTACATGGTCTTGCGGCCGAAGGTGTCCGACAAGGCGCCGAAGACGGGATAGAGGAGGACGGCGACGAGGCCGGCGACGAACACGCTGGCCAGGGCGAAGGTGCGGCTGATTCCGGCGACGGTGGTGCCGTAGGAGACGAGATACGCCATGCAGATGTAGGCGAACACTCCCTGGGACAGGTAGGTGCCGGCAATGAGGAAGATTTCTTTCCAGTGCTTGCGGAATGCGACGGCGATCGGCATCCGCACTACAGCACTGTTGGCTTTGATCTCGGCGAAGTCGGGGCTTTCGGTCAGGGACAGGCGGATGAACAGGCCGATTACGATCAGGACCGCGCTGAACAGGAACGGTAGCCGCCAGCCCCAACTGAGGAACTGCTCGTCCGGGAGTTGAGAAGCGGCGAAGAACGCCAGGGTCGCAATGCTCGTCCCGGCGGGAGCACCCATCTGTGAGAAGGAGCCGAAGAATCCTTTCTTCGCGGTGGGGGCATGCTCGACGGCCATCAAGGTGGCGCCACCCCATTCACCGCCTACGGCGAAGCCTTGAACCAGGCGCAGCAAGGTGAGCAGGATCGGAGCGGCGATGCCGATCTGGGCGTAACCGGGTAGCAGTCCCATCAGTACTGTGGTGGCACCCATACCGACGAGAGAGATGACGAGCATCTGTTTGCGGCCGACCCGGTCACCGAAGTGGCCGAAGACGATGCCTCCGAGGGGTCGGGCGAGGAATCCGACGCCGAAAGTAGCGAAGGACAACAGGATTCCGATAGCAGGTGAAGCATCGGGGAAGAACAAGGTGGGGAAGACCAGTGCGGCCGCAGTGCCGTAGATGAAGAAGTCGTAGTACTCGACGGTGGTCCCTACGAAGCTGGCCAGGGCGACCCGCATCGGGGAGGTCTTCGTTGCGGAAGTCGGCGCGGTGGTCACGGTGTGGTTCCCCCGCTGCGAGTGTCGGAGCAGGCTGGCACTGCGAACAATGCTGGGTGCGAGGCGGTCGTCATGGCCGCGCCTTTCGTCTGAGATTCGTCGGGATGTCGAAGAGGGCCGCCGCAGAAAGGGGCCGAGCAACTGGAATGCTAGACGTCTAGCTGCGAAGCTACTCCAGCGCGAATGGTGACGCAAGTCTCTGTCGGAGGAGGCTGGATCGCACTGTGGCGATCATTGTGATGCGGCGCTGCCTGAAGATACAGCGCCGCAGGCGGGGCGGAAGCCTGTAGGCCTGCCCGGTCGTGCAGAATCCGTTATAGGGAGCGGGCTCACCATCAGCGCGATGGCTGAGCACTCGATTCGTCGCGAATGACCGCAATCGTGCCGACGATATGGCGCTCCATCGCCTCACGCGCCGCAGCGGCATCGCGATTTCGGATCGCCTCGGCGATCTCGTGATGGTCGTGCTGGCGGTCGGGTAACGCACTCGCGAGCGGGTTGGTGATGCCGGCGGTGTTGATCAGGAAATCCGACAGATCCCACATCCGCTGACTGGTCTCCTCCATGATCCGTGAATGCGCCATCGCATGGATGGCGGCATGGAATTCCCTGTTGTGAACTCGGTATCCGTGGGCGCGGACCTCGGGGTCGTCGGAGGCGATCAAGGCATCGACGCGTGCAGAGATCAGATCCAGCTCCCGCACCTGCGCCTCGGTTCGCCGCGTGGCCGCCACCGCAGCAATGGCTCCTTCGAAACCACCGAACAGGGTGAAGAAGTCCTCGACCTCACGCGGGGTGTAGGAAACGACCTCGCACCCGACCTGGGGGACGATGTAGACCAGTTTGTCGCTCGAGAGGCGACGCAGGGCATCCATGACCGGCTGTTTGCTCACCCCGAATTCCTGCCGAATCGACTCGACGACGATCTTCTCGCCAGCTGTATAGCGGCCTTCGAGCAATCGGGTCTTCAAGATGTCGTAGAGCGCGGAGGACAGACGTGCCCCGGAGGTGCGGACGTGCGCAAGGAGGGCGGCAGCCTCGGTGCTAGCCGTCGGGCCGGGATCGGTCGAGGTCATCGGCTCAGGCTTTCCGTCGGTTATCGGGTGGTGCTGGGAGCTGAAGGCAGCGACTTGCATTCTAGTACTTGTGGTGTGAGTCACTGTGAGCTACGTTCATCTGGAACGCTAGCATTCCAGTTCGCGATCAGTGGGCAGCATCCCCGATTGCGGAATCCCCTCCGGAGGCATGCACACCCGTAGTGAGGCCGTCGGACACATCCCCGCTACGACGGGTAGGACGAGCCAAGTGCACACCCCTGGGCCCCGTGCAAGGAGAAAACTTATGGAATTCTGTATCGGCACCTGCGCCAAGATCGACCAGGTCGCGATGGTGAAGCAGGCCGAGGACCTCGGGGTCACTCACTTCGGTGTCGGCGAAGGCCCGTTGCTGTTCTCCGATCCGTACCAGTTCCTCGCCCTGGCTTCGCAGCAGACCACCGGCATCCACCTGGGCACCATGGTCACCAATCCATTGACCCGCATCGCCCCCGTCACCGCGAACTCCATGGCCACTCTCAATGCCCTGGCGCCAGGCCGAACCTTCCTCGGTATCGGTACCGCCAACAACGCGCTGCGTTCCATGGGTAACCGCACCGCGAAGATCTCCGAACTGTCCCACGCCATCGAGGTCTCCCGTGAACTGATGGCAGGCCACCGGGTCAACCACACCTGGCTCGGACAGTCCCGGGAAGTGGAGTTCCTCGACAAAGAAAGTGGCTTCTACAACGTCACCGACCACATCCCGATCTGGGTTGCTGCCGGCGGGCCCCGCGGTCTTGCCGAAGCAGCCAAATACGCCGACGCCGTCGTCTACTGCCTCGGACCGAACATCGACATGATCCAGATGATTCGTAGGCTCCTGGACAAAGCCGTCGCCGATGCAGGACGAGCCCCAGGCTCTGTCAAGCTCGTCTCGTTGTCCTGGTTCTACCAACTCGGCAACGGAGAAACCTGGGAAGACGGCGTCACCAACGGCTTCGGATCCGGACCGATCAGCTCATGCATCACCAACGCCGGACTGATGGACCAACACCGCGACGAACTCGGCGACTCGATCGTCGACGCCTCACTCACCGCCGCCCAGCAATACCTCGGCGACCCGAAATCCGCGGACCAACCGCACTATCTCGACGTCTGGGCGAAGTACCTGCGCGGCCTCGACCCCCGGCACCGTCCGATCATCACCAAGGAACTCGTCGACTACTGGTGCCTGTACGGCTCTCCTGCCGAGCTACGAGAAAAAACAGCCCTGATGCGCGAAGCCGGCGTCGACATCCTTCAAGTCTTCCTGTCCAACCCACGCACAGCCGCCCGCGACATCGACAACATCGGGCATTCGATCCTCGCCCACGTCTGATCCTTCCCCGTTCTGCCCAGGAGATACTGATGGAACTCGACCCGCGTACCACTGCGCTCGTGGCTGTCCACTGTCAAGGCGACGTCGTCGAAGCTACCGGCGCCTTCGCCGACTTCTTCTACCAGCAGGTGACCGAGCGCAAGGTCATCGACCGCATAGCCACGCTCATCACCGCCGCCCGTACCGCCCACACCACGATCGTCTACACCCGGGTCGCATGGAAGCCGGACTTGTCCGATCTCGACGCCAACTCGCCCCTACTCGGCATCGTCGCCCAATCCGGTTGCCTCAAGGAAGGCAGCGAACTCGCCGAGATCATCGAACCCCTCACGCCGCATGATGAGGACACCGTGCTCACTCACCAGCGCATCGGAGCCTTCGCCCGTACCGACCTCGATACCATCCTACGCAGCAAAGGCATCACCACCCTCCTCTTCGCAGGTGTGGCCACAAACGCCTCCGTCGAGGGAACAGCCAGGGTCGCAGGCGATCTCGGATACCGAGTGGTGATCGTCGAGGATGCATGCTCTGCGGCCACTCTCGCAGCGCATCAAGCCAGCATCGACTCCCTCGCGCTACTGGCCGAGATCAGCACCGTCGACGAAGTCCGCGCTGCTTTGGCTACGACGATCACCGGCACCCCGGTTTGACCGCCGACACCAGTTCTCGGGCACAGCGCGTCGATGCCTATCCGCCCTCACATTGCTGATCTCAGACGGGACTGTAAGAACAACGGTGTAACTCTGAAAGGAGATGCACCACCATGACCGATGTGATTGATCGTGAGGACGAATCGAACTCGGCACCTGTGGGTGTCAGCGATGCCCGGCTGCAGGAACTGGTGGATCAGGCGCGGGCCGAAGGCCTCCAGCTCACCGGCGAGGGCGGGTTGCTGGCGAAGTTGACCAAGCTGGTGGTGGAGTCCGCCCTCGAGGGCGAGATGGACGACCACCTCGGCTACGGCAAGAATGACCCGGCCGGCAGGGGCAGCGGCAACTCCCGCAACGGCAGACGCGCCAAGACCGTGCTGACCGAGGCCGGCCCGGTCGAGCGCGACGTACCCCGGGACCGGGAGTCCTCGTTCGAGCCGAAGATCGTGGCCAAGCGGCAGCGGCGGCTGACCGGGGTGCAGGACATGGTGATCTCGCTGTCGGCCAAGGGACTGACCACCGGTGAGATCTCTGCGCACCTGGCCGAGGTCTACGGCGCCGAGGTGTCCAAGCAGACGATCTCGACGATCACCGAACGGGTGATGGACGGCATGGCCGAGTGGCAGAACCGGCCGCTGGACCCGGTGTATCCGGTGCTGTTCATCGACTGCATCCACGTCAAGATCCGCGACGGCAACGTGGCCAACCGGCCGATCTACGTCGTGATGGGGGTGACTGTGGACGGCACCCGCGACATCCTCGGATTATGGGCCGGCGAGCACGGCGACGGGGAGGGGGCGAAGTATTGGCTTCGGGTGTTGTCGGAGCTGAAGAATCGTGGTGTGCAGGATGTGCTGATCGTCGTGTGCGACGGTCTGAAGCATCTGCCCGACTCGATCGGGCAGGTGTGGCCGCAGACCATCGTGCAAACCTGCGTGGTCCACCTCCTCCGCAATACCTACGCCTACGCCTCCCACAAGGACTGGGCCGAGATCGCCAAGGACCTCAAACCGGTGTACACCGCGCCGTCGGAGCAGGCCGCGCTGGACCGGTTCGCCGAGTTCAGCGACAAATGGGAGAAACGCTATCCCGCGATCATCCGGCTCTGGACCAACACCTGGGCCGAGTTCGTGCCGTTCCTGCAGTTCGACAACGCCATCAGACAGGTCATCTACACGACCAACGCCATCGAAAGTGTCAACGCCCGAATCCGCAGGGCCGTCAAGGCCCGCGGTCATTTCCCGACCGAGGCCGCGGCCCTGAAATGCGTGTACCTGGCCATCATGAGCCTCGATCCCAAAGGCACCGCCCGCCAACGCTGGTCCAACCGCTGGAAGGCAGCACTGAACGCCTTCGAGATCACCTTCGACGGACGCCTGTCCGCTGGACGAAAGTAGCTACAGTTCAACCAGTTACACCGTTAACTTGACAGACCCCCATCAGTGCCCGGTCGCTGGCTGGGTTCAGAGGAGTTGATGGAAGATGTCGAGGGTGACGTTCCACTCGGCGGTCCCGGGGTTTTTGCGGTCCGGCTGGATAGTGACGAAAGTGCGCGCCAGCGCCACGCTCAAGCCGCCGGCAATCAGCGGTAGCCGCTGCTCGGTCTCCTCGGAGAGGGCTACGTCCAAGGGCGGTCGGGCCGCCAGTTGGTCGAGCAGAGGTTGAAGTTCGATCTCCTCGTCCAGCTTCTCGAATCGGTCGATGCTCTCCTGCAGCCCCTTGGTGATCGGCAGGTCCCACGGTTCGATCACGTCCCGCAGGTTTGCCTTTGCCGAGGCCTTGCCGATGAGGATCACGTCGTAGATCTTGTCGTCGATGAAATCCGTATAGCGCTTGAGGTCGTTCCGGTCGACGTGCAGTCCAGCCGCTACCCGGAAGAACCGCTGGAATTTCACGGTGCCCATCACTGGCATGTCGTCAGCTCCTCTCGAAGTATTCATGGATTTGGCGAACCGCCATCGCTCCTTCACCGACAGCGGATGCGACCCGTTTCACCGAGCCGCTGCGGACGTCACCCGCCGCGAACAGACCGGGCCGGCTGGTTTCGAGCGTCCTCGACAACCCGGCGCCGATCCGCCGGTCGCCGTCCCCTCGGGCGCGGACCGCGTCCAGGCCCGTGAGTACGAAGCCGTGGTCGTCGAGTGCGATCGCGTCGGCCAGCCACCCGGTATGCGGCATCGCCCCGATGAAGACGAACAGGGCGTGCACCCCGATCGTGTCCTGTTCCCCCGTGCGATTGTCCTCGACCACAATTTCTTCGAGGTACTTCTCACCGTGGACCGTACGAACCTCGGTATTCCGGTGCACGGTGACGCGCGGATGGCGCTCGATCTGGTCGACCAGGTATCGGGACATACTTTTTCCGAGGTCGTCGCCGCGGATGAGCAGGTGAACGTGGGAGACATGGTCGGCGAGGAAGACGGTGGCCTGTCCGGCGGAGTTTCCGCCGCCGACGATAGCCACCGGGTCGGTGCCGCACATCCGCGCTTCCTGATGGGTTGCGGCGTAATACACGCTCGTCCCCTCCAGTGCCTCGATTCCCGGAACCGTCAACTTGCGATATCGCGCCCCGGTGGCGAGCACGAGGGCCCGGCCGCGGATCTCGCCGCCGTCCGCCAGTTGGAGCACATGGTTCCCGGCCTCGGATCCCAAACCGGTCACCTCCGCCGACACGAGAAGGCGGGTACCGAACTTCCCGGCCTGAATCACGGCCCGCTCGGCCAATTCGGCACCGGAGATCCCCGCCGGAAAGCCCAGGTAGTTCTCGATCCGGGAGGAGGTACTGGCCTGGCCGCCCGCGGCGATCGACTCCAGTGTCACCGTGTTCAACCCGTCCGAGGAGCCGTACACGGACGCGGCCAGACCGGCCGGTCCCGCACCCACCACGACGAGGTCGCACACGTCCTGGGCCGCGTCCGGGACCGGGACCGGAAGCCCGACGATGCGGGCTAGTTCCGCATTCGTCGGATTGCGCAGCACCTTCTCGCCGTGCCAGATCACGACGGGAGTATCCTCTGGGGCGACACCCAGGCTGCGCAGCAGCTGCTCCGCCCGTTCGTCCCGCTCCAGATCGATCCACCGGTGGGGCAATCGGTTGCGCATCGCGAACTCCCGAAGCCGCAACGTATCCGGGGAATAGCAGGAGCCGATGATCCGGAACCCCGAACCGAGCCCGATCAGCAGGTGCCGGCGCACCAGGTAGGCCCGCAGGATCAGATCGCTGAGCACAAGATCGTGGGCCACCAGCGCGCGCACCCGCTCGGCCGGGACGACGAGCACCTCGCCGTCCTCGATCACCTCGGCGGTGAAGAACGCCACCTGGCCATCCAGCAGTCCGAGCTCGCCCAGGAAGCGGCCCGGGCCGTGCACGCGCAGTATCCGGCGTTCGCCGTCCACGGCGCCCTCGTCGATGACCGCGACCTTGCCGGAGAGGATGACGAAGAAGTCGTTGCTGGGCGCGCCCTCTCGGATCAGCACCTCGCCGGTGTGAACCGATCGACGCGTGCCGCCGACCTCGAGCGTCGCGACCTGGTCGTCCGTCAGCCGTGGGAAAGCACCTTCCTCGTCCGGAGTCTCGTCGTCGACCGGCGGACTGTCGGGGACGGGTGCGGCGTCCTCAGACGAAGTTCTGGTCGACATAACACCACCGCCAATCCTCGCCGGGTTCCATCGACTGGACGATCGGATGGCCGATGCTGTGGGCGTGCGCGCTCGCGTGCTTACCCGGCGAGGAGTCGCAGCAACCGACGTGTCCGCACGTCAGGCACAGCCTCAGATGCACCCACGGGGTTCCGAGGCGAAGACATTCCTCGCAACCCTGCGGAGTCCGGGGCGCCACGGGCCGGATCGCGATCACATGTGGGTCCGCGTGGGCAAAAGTCATGAGTTCGCCTCATTGCCTGCTTTTTCCGAGAGCGCCTGATCGAGCCATGTGCGCAGCTGGGGTACCGGAGCGGCGCCCGCCTGACGAGCGAGGACCTCACCTCGGTCCATCACCAGCAGCGTCGGTACGGCGCGGACGGTGAACCGTTCGGCCGTCTGGGGTGCAGCATCCACGTCGACCTTGACGAGCTTGATCTGACCTGCGCGTTCTGTGGCGAGCTGCTCGAGCGCGGGGCTGACCATGCGGCACGGAGCGCACCACGTCGCCCAGAGGTCAACGAGTACAGGCACCGAGGATTTCTCGGCGACCTCCGCGAAGTCGCCGTCCCCGGCCGAGGCGATCCAGGGCAGCGGCTCGTGGCAATTTCCGCAGCGGGGTCTCCCGTTCCCGGCCGCCGGTACCCTGTTGACCTTGCCGCAGTGTGGGCACTTCACCGTGTCGGATCTCATGACGACACCCCTTCTCAGGCCGCGATGGCGGGTTCCGTATATGCGACGGACAGTTCGCCGTCATCGACCGTGACATCGATGGTGCCGCCCGGTTCGATTTCGCCGCGCAACAGCGCACGACCTATCCTGGTTTCGACCTCATGGGCGATATACCTGCGCAGGGGTCGTGCACCGTAGACCGGGTCGAAACCGTGTTCGGCGATGAGCCGGCGTGCTTCCGGTGTGATATTCAAGTGTATCTGTCTCTCTGACAATCTGTTCCGAAGGTCGGTGAGTTGTAGCTCGACGATATGTTCGATCTGGGGCAGTGTGAGCGGGGTGAACAACACGATGTCGTCGATCCGGTTGAGGAACTCGGGACGGAAGTGCCCGCGCAGTTCCGCCAGCACCCGCGCCCGGGCGTCCGGCTTGATCTCGCCGTCGGCTGTGACTCCGTCGAGGAGATGCTGGGATCCGATGTTGGAGGTCATGATGATCACCGTGTTCCGGAAATCGACCTGCCTGCCTTGGGAATCGGTGATCCGGCCGTCATCGAGCACCTGTAGAAGGGTATTGAAGACGTCGGCGTGGGCCTTCTCGATCTCGTCGAAGAGCACCACGGAGTACGGCTTGCGGCGCACCGCCTCGGTGAGCTGACCCCCCTCGTCATACCCGACGTACCCGGGGGGTGCACCGATGAGTCTGCTCACCGTGTGCCGTTCCTGGTACTCGCTCATGTCCAGGCGCACCATGTTGTCTTCGCTGTCGAAGAGGGCACTGGCCAGCGTCTTTGCGAGTTCGGTCTTCCCCACACCTGTCGGGCCCAGGAAGATGAACGAACCGATCGGCCGGCGCGGATCGCGGATACCCGACCTTGCTCTGATTACCGCGTCTGCGACCAGTTGCACTGCCTCGTCCTGACCGATGACTCTCTCGTGCAGGATCTCGTCGAGCTTCAACAGTTTCTCCCGCTCGCCTTCCTGCAGTCGAGCGACCGGGATACCCGTCCATGCGGCCACGATCTCGGCGATCTCGTCTTCGGTGACCACCTCGCGCAGCAACGGATTGCGGCCTTGCCTGGTGGCCAATTGCTCCTCCGCCGCCTTGAGTTTGCGTTCGAGCTCGGTGATCTCGCCGTATCGCAGCTCGGCGGCCCGATTGAGGTCGTAATTGCGTTCGGCCTCCTCGGCTTCGTGGCGCAACCGTTCCAGCTCTCCCCGTAGCTCCTGCACCCGACGGATCGCTTGGCGCTCTGCCTCCCACTGCGCGTGCCGGGCGTCGGCCTCGGCCCGCAGATCGGCCAGCTCCTTGCGCAGCTCGTCGAGACGCGCCTTGCTGGCCGCGTCCGTTTCCTTGGACAGCGCGGCCTCCTCGATCTCCAGGCGGGTCACCTTCCGGGTGAGCTCGTCGAGTTCGGCGGGCATCGAATCGATTTCGGTTCGTAGCCGCGCACACGCCTCATCTACCAGATCGATCGCTTTGTCCGGCAGGAAGCGGTCGGTGATGTACCGGTGCGAGAGGGTCACGGCGGCCACCAGTGCGCCGTCCTGGATCTTCACGCCGTGAAACACCTCGAGGCGTTCGCGAAGTCCGCGCAGAATCGAGATTGCATCCTCGGCACTGGGCTCGTCGACGAGAACGGTCTGGAATCGACGCTCCAATGCTGCATCGGATTCGATGTGCTTGCGATACTCGTCGAGAGTGGTGGCACCGATCATGTGCAGTTCGCCGCGGGCGAGCATCGGTTTGAGCATGTTGCCGGCGTCGAGAGATCCCTCGCCGCCGACCGATCCTGCGCCGACGACGGTGTGTAACTCGTCGACGAACAACAGGATGCGCCCCTCGGCCGCTTTCACCTCGGACAGCACCGCCTGCAGCCGTTCCTCGAACTCGCCGCGGTACTTCGCGCCGGCCACCAGGGAACCCATGTCGAGCGAGAAGATCGTTTTGTCGCGTAGGCCCTCGGGCACGTCGCCGCGGACGATCCGCTGGGCGAGGCCCTCGACGATCGCGGTCTTGCCGACGCCGGGGTCGCCGATCAGCACCGGATTGTTCTTCGTTTTCCGGCTCAGGATCTGCGTTACCCTGCGGATTTCGGCGTCTCGCCCGATGACCGGATCGAGTTTGCCTGCTCGGCCCTCGGAGACGAGGTCGCGTCCGTACTTCTCGAGCGCCTCGTACGCACCCTCCGGGGTGGCCGAGGTGACGCGCTGGTTGCCGCGCACTGTGGTCAAGGCGGCGAGGAAGGTCTCTCGTGTGACCCCATGACTGGCGAGGACCCGTCCGGACGCACTGGCCGATCCCTCCTCGGAGAGGGCCATCACGAGATGCTCCACCGACACGTAGGAATCCTTGAGTCGCTTCGCCTCCCGTTCCGCGGCGTCGAGCAGCTTGGCCAGGCGCTGGGTGATCATCACCTGACCGGGCGTCGCGCCGGGGCCGCTGACCTTCGGCCTGCGCGAGAGTTCACGTTCCAGATCGGAGCGTAGGGCGTCGACGTTCGCGCCGGCCTGCTCGAGCAGTCGGGGTACCAGCCCGTCCTGCTGATCGACCAACGCGAGCAGCAGGTGCTCTCCGTCGACCTCGGTGTGACCCATTCTGGTCGCTACGTTCTGGGCTTCCTGCAGGGCTTCTCGTGACCTTTCAGTCAGGCTGCCGGTGTCCATGGGGGTGTCCTCCTTCTGCGGGACGCTGCTTCGAGTTTCTCGATTCGATCCAGCAGATCGAGCACGAGCCCGATTGCCGAGTAGTTCAGGCCTAGACCCGTCCGCAACCGTTGGATGCGGGCAGCGTGGGCCACTGCTGACGGTTCGAACAATATTTCGCCGCCGGGGTCGCGGCGTGCGTCGATCAGGCCGAGAGCCACGAGTTTTCTTGCCAGGTCGGGGTGCAGCCCGGTACGTTCGGCGAAGACATCCAGCGACATTCCGGTACGGCGAACCAATATGTACTGGGTGACCGGGGTGGGGGTGCTCATGGCTGTTTCCTCGGGTCGAAGTTCGATTCGGCGGCCAACTGTTCGAACAGCTCGCGTTCGCGTGCTGTCGGTTTCGATGGCACCATCACCTTGATTTCGGCGTAGAGGTTGCCGTTGGAGCCTCGCGGGTTGGGCATGCCTTCTCCGCGCAGGCGCAGCTTCCTACCTGTCGACGAGCCCGGTACGACTTTGACTTTCGCCTCACCGCCGGGAGTGGGAACGGCGACCGTCGCGCCGAGGGCTGCTTCCCAGGGGGAGACGGGAAGGTCGACGTAGATGTCCCGGCCCTGTACGCGGAACCGGGCATGCGGTTTGATCCGGACCACGAGGTACAGATCCCCGGGCGGTGCGCCGCCGTTGCCTCGGCCCCCTTGCCCGGCCAGCCGGATTCTTTGGCCGTCGAGGACACCGACCGGAATGTCGACGTCGTATCGTCGTCCGTCCAGACGGAGAGTGCGTTTGCCGCCCCGGTACGCCTCTTCCAGGGTCAGTTCCAGTTCCGCTTCCTGATCGGCGCCGGGAATCGGGCCGTACGCGCCACCGCCGCCGAACATCTGTCCGAAGAGGTCCTCGAAGTCGACGCCGCCCTCGCCACCGAAACCTTGACCGAAGTGCACCCTTCTGCCGCCGGCCCCGCCCCCGCCGCCGTACCCACCGCCGCCGTACCCGCCTGCGCCGGCCCGGACCCGTTCGTCGTAGTCCTCGGGTACCCGCCGGAAGTCGTCCCCGAATCGGTCGTAGCGTTTCCGGGTGTCCGGGTCGGACAACACATGGTAGGCCTCATTGATCTCTTTGAACTTGTCTTCCGCAGTGGGGTCTTTGTTGATGTCGGGGTGATATTTGCGGGCAAGTCGGCGGTAGGCCTGCTGGATTTCGTCGGTGTCGGCGCTGCGCGGGACCCCGAGCGCTTCGTAGTAGTCACGCGCCATGGCGCTCACTCCTCAGGTCGGCTGACGACCACGGTGGCGGGACGCAATTGCTGTCCGTTTTCTCCGTAACCTGGCCGCAAGACCTCGATCACGGTCCCGGAGGGAAGGTCGGGTTGGGCCACCACACTGACTACTTCGTGGAGTTCCGGGGTGAACGGCACACCGACCTCGTCGTGGCGCTCGAAGCCGAGCCGTGACAGCACCTGCACCGCCTGATCCCGGATCGCCTTCACACCCTCGACGACGGCCTGAGGATCGCTATCCGCATGGGCCAGCGCGAGCTCCAAGTTGTCCAGGACAGGCAGCCACGCCGCCGATACCCTCGCTGTCTCCGCGGCGCGTTCACGGTCGAGATCTTTGGCATACCGCTTGCGCAGGTTGTCCAGATCTGCGAGTGCTCTGCGCCAGCGGTCCTCGAGTCGAGCCAGCTTGGCTTCGGTATCGGTGTGATCAGGCCTCGTCTCGGTCTGGTCCGTGTCAGTATGGTCGGTAGCCTGCTCGGTCGTCGAATGATCAGCAGATCTGTCCATCAGGTGCCTCAACTCCGATCGAACTCGGCGTCGATCACGTCGTCGTCATCCGACGACGCAGCGTCTCTTCCGCCGGTCTGGTATCCCTCGCCGCCGTTTTGAACCGCTGCAAGCCCGTAGAGCAACTGCTGCAGCTCCGAGGTCAGTGGCTCTACCTCCGAGGGTGGAGCACCGTCTTCTACAGCCTTCCTCGCGTCGGCGATCAACATCTCGGCACGCGCTTTCTCGTGCGGTGGCGCACTGTCACCCAGTTCGGCAAGTCGCCGTTCCACCTGGTAGGCAACCGAATCGAGGGCGTTACGTGCGTCGACCGCCTTGCGCAGCTCCTCGTCCTCACGCCGGTTCCGTTCGGCCTCGGCGAGCATGCGCTCGACCTCGCTCTGGTCGAGGTTGCCCTGTTCGCTGATCGTGATGCTCTGCTCCTTGCCGGTGTCTTTGTCACGGGCGGTGACGTTGAGAATGCCGTTGGCATCGATATCGAATGTGACTTCGACCTGCGCCTCGCCGCGTGGCGCAGGTCGGATGTCTTCCAGCCGGAACCGGCCCAGCACCCGGTTGTCGGCGGCGCGTTCGCGTTCGCCCTGCAGGACTACGACGTCCACGGCGGACTGATTGTCTTCCGCTGTGGAGAACACTTCGCTGCGTCGGGCGGGGATCGTCGTGTTGCGCTCGATGATCTTGGTCATTACCCCGCCCTGCGTCTCGACGCCGAGGGACAGTGGGGTGACGTCGAGCAACAGTACGTCGGAGACCTCACCTTTGAGCACGCCTGCCTGGACCGCGGCACCGAGCGCCACGACCTCGTCCGGGTTGACGCCCATGTGGGGATCCTTACCGCCGGTGAGCCGGCGAACGAGTGCCTGTACCGCCGGAATGCGTGTCGAACCACCGACCAGGATCACCTCGTGGATGTCGTTGGCGGTGATCTTGGCGTCACTCATTGCCTGCTTTACCGGACCGAGGCAGCGTTCCACCAGATCTGCCGTCAGATCCTCGAACTTCGATCGCATGATCGTGGTGGTGAGGTGTTTGGGGCCGTTCGCGTCTGCGGTGACGAAGGGCAGGTTGACCTGGGCTTGAGTTACCGAGGACAACTCGACCTTGGCCTTCTCTGCCGCCTCGAAGAGTCGTTGCAGCGCTTGTGGATCCTTGCGCAGATCGATGTTCTCCGCGCTCTGGAACTCGTCGGCGAGGTAGTCCACCAGGCGCCGGTCGAAATCGTCTCCGCCGAGGTGGGAGTCGCCGGCCGTCGAGCGAACCTCGACTACTCCCTCGCCGACATCGAGCAGGCTCACATCGAACGTGCCGCCGCCGAGGTCGAAGACCAGTACGGTCTCGTGGGTCTGTTTGTCCATGCCGTACGCCAATGCCGCCGCGGTCGGCTCGTTGATGATCCGCAGGACCTCGAGGCCCGCGATCCGGCCGGCGTCCTTGGTGGCGTTGCGCTGCGCGTCGTTGAAGTAGGCCGGAACGGTGATGACCGCTTCCTTGACCTTCTCGCCAAGGAACTTGCTGGCGTCGTCGACGAGTTTGCGCAGCACCAGGGCACTGATCTCCTCTGGTGCGTACTTCTTACCTCGCACGTCGAATCGTGCCTCACCGTTGTCGCCCGGTACGACGTCGAAGCTGACCGCTTTGGCCTCCTCGGAGATCTCGTCGAAATGACGTCCGATGAAGCGTTTCGCCGAGTAGATCGTGCCCTTCGGGTTCAGGATCGCCTGTCGTCGGGCCAGCTGACCCACCAGGCGCTCGCCGCTATCGGTGAATGCCACCACCGACGGCGTCGTCCGCGCACCCTCGACATTGGAGATCACCACCGGTTCGCCGCCTTGCCAGCTTGCGATGACCGAGTTGGTGGTGCCCAAGTCGATGCCTACCGCAGTTGCCATGATTCATTCCTTTCGATTGGTCCGGCCGGTGAGTCGGCGGACGGCTTGGTCCGCGACTTCGACGTCGGCGAGGACTTCGGAGTGCCGTGGTTGTGTAGGGACATGGTCGTAAGGACTGGGAACGAGGTGAAGTCGCGCTGGCTGCCCTGTCCTGTGATGCGTGCATGACCAGGCCGAACGGAGCGCCGACAACGGCACCGAAGATCGGCGCGTAGAAGCTGAGATCGAGGCGTGTACACGGCGGCCGGCCTCGGTGGAGTAATCCAAAAATCCAGCCTAATGGTGTAGCTGTCCACGCGCCTGCGGCGGCGCGGGCGCGGCCCAGCGGTAGTTCAGTGTGCCGATGACCTATTCGACCGGCTCCCGCCACTGGACTCTGACATCACCTCCCTGCCTGATGGGTTGGCCGGCCAGAATATCTCCGTGTGGTGCCGCTGCCGCGGATGCCTGGGGTTTTGCGTAGGGGCAGTCCCAGTGTCATCCGATGCGGTTCGGCCGCAGTGAGAATTGTCGCGTCAGGATTGCGTGAGTCCTGCATGTACCTAGCCTCTACTCGGTCCGGGGCACTTCTCAGTATCGCCCAGAACGGTGCCTACCGTCATGGAATGGGGGAATCGACGCGGCGGGCTCAAGTATTGGTCGTAACCCTGCTGATTGGAGAGAAGTGTGCGGATGGGACGAAGAGAGCAAGACGGGAGTAGAGTGTCGACAACGCTTGAATTCGAGGCCGATGCGACGGTGGAGAACGAGAGCACCGTGTCGGTGTGTGGCTAGTCTGCCTAATTCTCCATTCTGATCCTGGGAAGACTGTCGATTCCGCGTCCTCAAAGGCGGTAGCTGGCACCTTTGAGCGTCAACACGTCGGCGTGATGGACGATCCGGTCGATCATCGCGGCGGCGACGGCCTGATCACCGAAGACTCGACCTGACCTTCGTCGCCCGGCGGGACCGCTCCGCGGGGCATCGTGGCTTTCGACGCCGCGACCCGTTCGGCGAATCGCGCCGAAATATAGCGACGCACAGTTGATTCCGATACCGGGACACCGTGGTCGTCGCGCAGTCGTTGGGCGATCGTTGCTACGGTCACCGACTCGTCGAGCTGGCCTTCGATCCAGGTGTGGTGGGCGGCGATCGCCGGCCAGGTCACCGCCCGCGCCGTTGGGTCCACCACTTAGGGGAACCAGGCCCCGATCAACTCGCGCCACAGGTTCTCGTCGAATCTGTGGCCGTCGCCGGGGGCAGCCCCGCCGCCAGTGCCAGGGCCAGGTACTTGCGGATGGTTTTGCGGTCGAGTCCCAGGGCTGTCGAGATCTGCACCTGGGAGCGGCCGGCATGCCAATGCCGGAACAACTCCGTCAGATCGGTCATCGTCCGCGTTCTCCTTGCCACCGCCGGGCCCCTTCCCAGGTCCTCGGTGGACCTCGGGAAGAAGCGAACCTGCAGCAGCACCCGCGCCCCGACTGAATCGCCCCGGGTCTGTCGGAGGCTCTCGAACCTGTGAAGGATGAAGAGCATGGCAGCACCACGGAAGTACAGCGTTGAGCTGAAGGAACGAGCAACGAGAATGGTCGTCGAAGCCCGCCAGGATCCAGCGACACGGCCGGGAGCACTCAAACGGATCGCCGATCAACTCGGTGTGCACCCCGAAGCGCTCCGGACCTGGGTCAAGCAGGCCGAGGTCGACGGCGGCGTGCGCCTCGGCACCACAACCAGCGATGCCGAACGGATCGCACAGCTCGAACGGGAGAACCGCGAGCTGCGGCGGGCGAACACGATCCTCGAGCAGGCCTCGGCTTTCTTTGCGTCAATGCCATCCTGAACAGGCCCGGCGGGACTCGCTCGTTTCTTTGCTGCCCCAACCTCGGTTGGTGGCTTATCCCGATGTGCGGCCCGCCGGGCCCCGGATGGTCGTCCGCGTGGCTTGATAGAAGCGTGCCGCTGATGCCCGATTGAGGCGTGCCCAATGACGACTGCCCGGGCGCCCCGTTCACCCACGGATCGGAGTCGTCAGTTGATCATCATCGGAGTCGATGCTCACAAATCCACCCACACCTTCGTCGCAGTCGACGAGGTCGGACGCAAACTCGGACAGCTGACCGTCAAGGCCACCACCGACGGTCACCTGTCCGCGATCGAGTGGGCCTCCCAGTGGCCGCAGCTGCAGTTCGCGCTCGAAGACTGCCGCCACGTCACCCGACGTCTGGAAGCGGACCTGCTGCGCCGCGGACACTCGGTGGTCCGGGTGAAGACCCAACTGATGGCGGTGCACCGACGCAGCGCCCGCGAACCGGGCAAGTCCGATCCGATCGACGCACACGCGGTCGCGATGGCCGCGCTACGGGAACCGAACCTGCCGATCGCACGACTGGACGGCCCCGCTCGCGAAGTCAAACTTCTGAGCGATCACCGGCACGACTTGGTATGCGAGAGAACCAAACTCATCAGCCGACTGCGCTGGCACCTACACGAACTCGACCCCGAACTACACATCCCGCTCCGCGGTATCCGACGGTACCGTGTGATGGACGAGCTTGCCGACCGGCTTGCACAGTTCACCGGTGTGGTCGCCCAGATCGCTGGTGAACTCCTGGATCGGTGTCGGCAGATGACCCGTCAGATCAACGACCTCGAACAACGGATCCGCGACCGTGTCCGCGCCTTGGCACCGTCGTTGCTCGACATCCCCGGCTGCGGAGTTCTCTCCGCAGCGGTCATCATCGGCGAGACTGCCGGCGCGCACCGCTTCCACTCCAAGGACGCCTACGCGAAGTTCAACGGCACCGCCCCGATCCCGGTCTGGTCGGCCCAAGAGCGGGTGCGTCTGAACCGGGGTGGCAACCGCACCGTCAATGCGGCCCTGCACGCCATCGCCATCACCCAAGTCGCTCGCGGTGGTCCGGGTAAGGACTACGTCGCCAAGCTACAGGCAGCCGGAAAGACTCGGCGGGAGGCGGTGCGGTTGCTCCGCCGCCGTATCTCCGACCGAGTGTTCCAGATCTTGCGTGCCGACGAAGCCGAACTCGGAAAGGTCGCGAACGCATCGATTTTGGCGGCGGCTTGACATAGAAGCATCGCGGAGATCGACCGCCCACAGCGCTGATCGTGGAATTCATCGCTGCTCACCGCGATGAACACGGAGTCGATCCGATCTGCGCGGCCCTGCGCGAGACAGCTGCCCAGATCGCTCCGTCCACGGTCCGAGCTCACCTGAGTCCCCAACGAACGGAATCGGCCCGTGCGGTGCGTGACCGTCAGGTTCTGTCCGTCCGAGATCCGGAAGGTTCATGCCGACAATCTCGGCGTGTACGGGGCCCGCAAGGTGCATGCGAGTCTGAAACGAAAGGGGATGGCAGTGGCCCGATGCACCGTGGAAAGATTGATGAAAATCGATGGGTTACAGGGAATACCACGATTGAAGGGTCGGAAGACCACACACAGTGACGGCGCCGAGACTCCGCGGCCGGCAGATCGAGTACAGCGGCGGTTCGTCGCCGACGCACCCAACGTGTTGTGGGTAGCGGATCTGACCTACATTCGCACGCACTCGGGGTGGGTCTACGCCGCATTCGTCCTCGACGTGGGGGCACCTCCCTGGACGAAGTCCTTGGGGGAGTCTCCCGGATGATCGTCGGTTGGCAGGTCTCGGCGTCGATGCGCACCGATCTGGCCCTCGACGCCTTGGATATGGGGTTGTGGGCGCGCCGACGGGCCGGCCAGGATGTTGCCGGGTCGATTCACCACAGCGACCGCGGTGTGCAGTATCGAGCGGTGCGCTACACCGAACGCCTCGATGAATGCGATGCGGTCTCTTCCGTTGGTTCCAAGGGTGATTCGTATTACAACGCGATGGCGGAGGCGTTCAACTCGTTGTTCAAGGCCGAGTGCATCGGCAACCCTGTGATGCGGCCACACGGGGGCTGGCGGGGCGTTGAAGAGGTCGAGTGGGCGGTCGCCGAGTACATCGACTGGTTCGATCACCGCCGCTTGCATGGCGAGATCGACCACGTTCCGCCTGCCGAGTACGAGGCGACCCACTGGGCGAATCACACGGCGGCTGACTACGGTGAGACACCGGTCCTCGCTGAGGCCGGAACCAGATAGCCGAGCCTCCGCCGAACTCGGGGCGATTCATATCACACCGAGCGCCTATACCAAAGAAAACAAGTCCGCCGGCCGACAATACGGTTTGAGTCTCGACAGGCAGACTCGCCACTGTTAGCGGACCACTTCAACCGATCCGACTCGATTCTCTGCCGCGGCATCAAGGCCGGCCCGTCGACCGGCACGACGGTAGTAACGCTTGGCACATATGTTCTGGTGGTGCCAGTATGCGCGTAACGCCAAGGGAAGCCTGGGCATCCAGAACGTTTCTTCGATGGTTTCTGTCGGCTGCTGCGCACCGATCATGATGTCAGCGACGACGATGCCGGCGCCCTCGGCGGTATTGCGCGAGGCCAGGATGTTTCCTTCGGCATCGACAATTTGTGTTGCTCCGACGTAGTTGGTGTCGTACGGAGCTGTCATCGATGTGCCAGGCAAAAGCATGAAGTCGGTGCGGAACTGCCCGCAATGGGATGCCTGCAGGACTGGAGCTCCGACTCGGCGGGCAAATTCGGTGGGAGCATTCTCCGAAAGGTACCTGTTGTATTGCGACAACGGACCAAACATGCGGTCGACGAGACCACCCCAATTGTTGGGGGTTGTCCACCAGTGTGTGCCGGTCATGACGACATCGACTCGGCCAACGAGCCTGCGGGCGGTCTGATTGCGGATCAGCTCCCAACAGACGGCCGCACCCATGCGGCCAAGGCTGGTTTCAAATGCTCCATCGTCGTTGCCGGGGCCGTAGAAAGCGTTCTCCCACATCGTGGGCAGATCTTTGTCGTGCAGATGGGTTGTGCCATCGGGCTCAAACAGGTGGTAGCGATTGTAGATGTTGTCGTCCTCGGCGATCAGCATTGAGCCACCAATGTGACAGCCATACCGTTTTGCCGCTGCCTTGAACATGTCGACGGCCGCGTTTTGGGGCGGGAGAACGCTTCGATGCGCTTCACTGCGAAACGGCAGCGGAGACGTAGCAAACTCTGGAACCCCAATGAGTTTAGCGCCCTTGCCGGCCGCTTCGGCGATCATCGCATCCAGTCGGCGCATGTTCTCCGCGACGTCGCCAGGGACCCCTTCGAACTGGATGGCCGCGGCCTTCGTGGGCTGCGCTGTGTCGCTCACCGAATCTCCTGAGGTCTATGACGGGATTGTTGAGTTCCCGGCAGGCACGTCGCTCCCCTTATCCTGCAGAAGCGAACTTTACCTTGCGATCATATGGTTGCTCGGCGTCGGCCTGTCAAGGAACCTTGGGATATGGAGCTATCGCGCTTGCCGTGATTCGGTTGGTGTACTTGTTCATACGCAGTGGATGATGCGCTTGCGGAGTAGGTCGGAGTGTGCACCGCTGCCATGATGAGCCCGCGAACTGCTGCGGAGCCGTCGAGAAGCAGCATGGCGGATTGCCTACGCTGCGTCTGCCTGAGACGGATTCAACCACATTCATCCGAGACGGATATTGCGGCCTGTGTCTCCACGGCATGCTCTGCACGCTCGGATCGTGGGGAGGATCTGTCTATGCGCGTGGAGCTTTGCTGGGCGCTGCTTGGTCGCTCTCTTGATCGGCGTTTGGTCCGGCATTCAATGCGTACAGAAAAGCCGCCGTGTCACGTGGACGCCGGACATCAAAACCGGTAAGTTCGCGTAGTTTCTCCAGCCGGTTCAGAACGGCGTTTCGGTGGCAGTAGAGCTGGTTCGCCACCCTTGACACTGTGCCGTCGCCGTTGCAGTATGCGAGCGCGGTTTCGATGAGGGTCGATGCGTCCGGGATACTTTGGAGGGCGCCGAACAACTTGGACGCCAAAGCGTTCACGACGAGCGGTGTCTGCGCTGCAGCCACTGCGAGCCACGCGTCTTTTAGCCTGATTCCACCGAAGGATCGGCTGCACAGCAGCGTGTCGAACTGAAGAAAGTGCCCCCTGAACTGGGAAGATTGGAGTTCTCACACAACAAATCCGCCAGTTCAGGAAAGGCACTTCCGGTGAAAGTGTCCCACAAGTTCATCGACGGCTCGGCCGTGTTCGACGAGGACAACCTCGTCTCGTGCGCCGGCCTGGTCCCGGTCATGGCCTTGGCCGAACACACCCGCCTGCCGGACCTGCTCGCCGAGAAGGTTTCGATCACCACCACGAAGGTCGCGTCCGGGGCGGCGAACCCGGGCCCGAAACTGCTCACCCTGATCGCCGGGATGTGCGCCGGCGCCGACAGCATCGACGATATCGACCTGCTGCGCTCGGGCGGCATGAAGCATCTGTTCGCAGGCGTCTATGCGCCCTCGACCGTGGGAACGCTGCTGCGCGAGTTCAGCTTCGGTCATGCCCGCCAGCTCGAATCCGTGCTCCGCGAACACCTGATCGCACTCACCGCCCGGGTCGAGATCCTGCCCGGCCTGGCCGAGCAGGCGTTCATCGACATCGACTCGCTACTGCGCCCGGTCTACGGACACGCCAAACAAGGCGCGAGCTACGGACACACGAAAATCGCCGGCAGACAGATCCTGCGCAAAGGCCTGTCCCCGCTGGCGACGACACTCAGCACGGCGGACTCCACGCCGATCATCACCGGGATGCGACTGCGCGCCGGGAAAGCCGGATCCGGTAAAGGTGCAGGTCGGATGGTCACGCAGGCCATCGTCACCGCCCGAACAGCGGGCGCAACCGGTGCCCTCGTGGTACGCGGTGATTCCGCCTACGGCACCCGCTCGGTCATCTCGGCATGCCTGCGCGCGAAGGTGTGCTTCTCGCTCGTCCTGGCCAAGAACACCGCGGTCCAACGCGCGATCGACTCGATCCCCGACGACGCGTGGACCCCGGTGAGATATCCCGGTGCCGTGCGTGACCCGGACACCGGAGCGTGGATCTGAAGATGCCGAGGTCGTCGAAACCGCCTACACCGCTTTCGCTTCGACCAAGACTCCGGTCACCGCCCGGTTGATCGTGCGTCGCGTCAAAGACGCCCGCTTCCCCGACGCGTTGTTCCCGGTGTGGCGATATCACCCGTTTTTCACCAACACCACTACCTCGGCCGCCGACGCCGATGTCACCCATCGCCGGCACGCGATCATCGAAACCGTCTTCGCCGACCTCATCGACGGTCCGCTGGCGCACATGCCGTCGGGGCGCTTCGGGGCGAACTCCGCCTGGGTGCTCTGCGCGGCGATCGCCCACAATCTGCTGCGCGCCGCCGGTGTTCTTGCAGGTGGTGGGCATGCTCGCGCCCGTGGGGCGACGCTACGCCGCAAGATCGTCAACCTTCCCGCCCGGTTGTGTCGACCGCAACGAAAACCGATCTTGCGGCTTCCCATGCACTGGCCCTGGTCGGGCGCATGGCTTCGATTGTGGACCAACACCATCGGTCACAGTCCGCCAGCTATCGACTGAACACAGATCGACCCGCCGAGACGGCACGACCGGGACCGCATCGTGGAAAAGCTGGGCAGACCAGCGGTCACCGCATGCCCGCAACTGCTCATACATCCACTCGCCCGGCCGGAACGGGCATCGGCATCACGTCGGTGGATTCAGGTTTAGGAGTCCAGGCGACGTTTGGTTGAGAGCATGTCTCTTATGGACTAGATCGTTTGTGCGGCATAATGCACTGTCGTGGTCGATGCGTTGTCTTCCCGGCTGGTGCCGGATGCGTTGTGGGAGATCGTCGAACCGTTGCTGCCCGGCTTCCGGGCGCGGCCGCAGGGCGGAGGCCGGGCGGCGATCGATGATCGGGCGGTGTTCACCGCTATCGTCTATGTGCTTACCAGCGGCTGTGCCTGGCGGCACCTGCCACCGTCGTTCGGGGTCAGTGTTCCGACCGCACACCGCCGCTTCACCGCCTGGGTTCGGGCCGGGGTGTTCGACGAGATGCACCGCCAGGTCCTCGATCGGCTCGGCGCCGGTGGGGACCTGGACTGGTCCGCCGCGATCCTCGACGCAGCGCACGTGCGGGCGAAGAAGACATCCCAGGAGCTTGGGTGTCAAGCAGCAGCCTTCTCGGCGTGATGCGCCCAGGCCGTCGTTTCGTCGTAGTGGGTGCGGGACTTGAGGCATCCGTGCAGGATGCCGACGAGTCGGTTGGCCAGCTGCCGTAGGGTGGGGCCGTGATCGAGTCCTCGGGCGCGTTGTTTGTCGTGGTAGGCACGGGCGCCGGGAGAGGCGTGCAGGGCTGAGAACGCCTGTGCGTTCAGCGCATCGACGAGCCGATCATTGTGGACGAACCGGGCCGCGACGACCTTCTTTTTGTCGGAGGCGCGGGTGATCGGACTGGTGGCGGCGTAGTTCTTGCGAGCCTTCGCGGTGGCATACCGTTCCGGGTCGTCGCCGAACTCACCGAGCACCCGGGGACCGAGCAACGATCCCAGCCCCGGTTGGGACAGGATGATCTCAGCGTCTTCGGTGTCGGCCACAATGGGCATCGACCTGCCCTTGCAACGCCTTGATCTCGTGATTGAGAGTGCTCAACACGGCGACGGCGGAGCGGGTGGTCGCGGCGTAGGCGGTGGTGATCACCGCCGCCCGGCCCAGGTGTTCGCCTCGCAGAGCTGCCTGGATCCGATCGGTTTTGGTCTCGATGTCGCGACGGCGGGCGTTCCGCAGCGCCGCAGCGATCTGGCCCCGCGTCAGCCGCGCCGCCGAGGCCGGGTCCGGTGCCTTCCCGAGCAGGTCGAGGGCATCGACTGCGTCGAGGTCGTCGAATGCCTCCAACGCGGCCGGGAAGTACTCGCGCAGCGCGTGGCGCAGCCGCTGGGTCTGGCGGGTGCGTTCGAAAGATCAAGGCCTTGTGCGCCCGGGCGAGGACCTTGATCGCCTCGGCTTCGGCGCTGTCGCCGGCCACCGTCCGCAGCTTGTGTGAATCGGTGCGCACCATGTCGGCCAGCATGTGGGCATCGGCGGCGTCGCTCTTGGCACCCGAAACACCGCTGCGTTCCCGAAAACGCGCTGCCTGCAACGGATTCACCGCGAACACTGTGTACCCTGCGGCTACCAACGCCGCCACCCACGGGCCACGGTCGGTCTTGATTCCGATCGCCACCTCGGACTCGTCGACATCGTCGCCGAGTTGTTCGCCGACCATCGCGTGCAAACGCGCGATCCCGACTACTCCTTCCGGGAGTCGCGCCTTGCTCAGCCTCCGTCCGGCCGAGTTCATCAGCTCGACATCGTGATGCTCTTCCGACCAGTCATCTCCGACGAACAACTGCATTGAGCTTCTCCCATCGTCCTCGAACTCGACCACGTTCGGCAGCGTGCGGAAGAACCATCTGCACCCTAATGAAGCAGTGCTCACGCCGGAGCGGGCACGACATCCCATCAGCGATTCCGTTCTCCCGGCGGACGGGCAGGGGCACGATCTTTTTCAGGACTCCACGTTGTCCAGGGGGAGAAGTGCTCACCTGCCCGCCGCTACCGGTGACGAGTCTGCCGTATGATCGTGACCCGCTGACTCTCATCAGGGGGGCTCTCTAACCGGTCCCAGCCCGGTCGATCGAGGTAAGAACGGCTCGAAGATCCACATCCTGTCCGACGCCGAGGGCATTCCCCTCGTCACGGCGGTGACCTCGGTGAACACCCACGACAGTGTCATGCTGCAGCCGATGGTCACTGCGATTCCGGCGGTGCGTTCGCGTCGTGGTCCGCGTCGTCGCCGGCCCGGCCGGTTGCGGGCGGACAAGGGTTACGACTATCCCGTACACCGCCGGTGGCTGCGGGCACGGGGCATTGTTCTGCGGATCGCCCGTCGCGGCGTCGGCAGCAGCGAGCGCCTCGGCCGGTACCGGTGGAAGATCGAACGCACCCTGGCCTGGCCCACCGGCTACCGCCGACTGACCATCCGCTGCGAGCGTCACGGCGAGCACTTCGCTGCTTTCCTCCAACTCGCCGCGGCGTTGACCTGCTTCAAGAAACTCGCCAAATGAGACATTCTCTGAGTCACCGGGCCGATTCCGGCCCGGGATTACGGAGGTCGCGTTCACGTCATTTCGTGAAAGTGGCCTCCGCGTATTGACGGTGTCCGGGTCAGCGGCCGCGGCGAGATCGACTAGCGCCCGCAGTCCGCGGTCGGTGGAATTCGATGCGGCGAGGATCTCCACCTCGGTCTCATCAGTTACAGCACGGCCCTCTGTCGGATCGTGGCGAGCACATGGTCGGCGGCCTCGGCGGCGTCGGGGCCGCCGGTGCGCAGCACATCGCCCGCGGTGATCGGGGGGTCGGCCAACAGTGCCGGTTCGCTGATCGCCGCGGTGCGCCACAGGGTCGGGTCGGCCGGGACCTGCACGGCCAGGGAGTGTTCGGCTTCGGTGGCGGGACTGAAGCCGGCGTCGGTCAGGTCGACGAATCGATCGGTGTAGAGCATCGCCCGGGTCGGCAGCCGCCACGGGGCGTACACATCGGCGGCGGGATCCCCACTGACCAGCACCGGCATACCTTGTCGGGTGCAGAATTCGACCGCGGTGGTGGCCTGTGCGATCACCGGGTCCAGGCCGTACCAATAGGTCACGGCACCACCGGGACCCGGATAGACGGCCAGATACTCTGCCAGCAACGCCTCGGGGGAGTCGGCGAGCCAGCCGTGTTCGGTACGGCGCACCGCCTGGAGCTGTTTGAGGGCATGCGAGACCGCCTGCTGGGAGACCCCCAGCAGCTCGGCGAGCCGGTGTTGGGTCTGCGCGGTGTCCGAGAGTAGCAGGGCGCGGGCGAGTGCCCAGCGCACCCACGGTTTCCGGCCCCTCGCAGCACGAACAGGGGCCGCCGCGGCGGACGCGGCATCGGTCACGTCGTAGCGCTCGCCGGCGAAGACGAGCAGGTCCTGGTTCACGGCGATCACATCGACTTCGCCGTTCGTTGCGAGAGTCCGCAGATGAGCGGTGGCGCGTGGGGTCACCACGAGTAGGCGCCGGGCCGGGTCCGGCTGTGCGAGCAGTCGGGTGAGGATCGTGGGGGTTGGTGGCCGCCGGGATGCCCGCATCCGGGTCGGCAACTCTCGGCCGTCGGGCAGGGTCAGGTCCCAGGCGTCGAGGGAACCGGAGGGCAGGCGGATGCCGGCGCGGCGCAGCAACGCGACGGCGTCGGAGAGAACCTGTGCTGTCTCGTCCATGTCGTCCCCCATTCCCTCGTCGCTGACGCTTTACAAGCGTAAGTGAAAATAGCACCTTATCTTGTATTGCCTGATAAATAGGTGACGTTCTCGAGTTCTATCCCGGCATTCGGCCGTGATAGGCGTGGCGTCGGTGGTGTCCTGCTCCTGAGATGGGCCACGGACGAGGATGGCGGTAGGCAACCGCAGCTACCACATGGTTCGATCCGGTCAGCGGAGACGAGGGAAGCGACACGCGGGCCGAGATATCTGTGCGCCTCGGGGGATCGAAGGTCGCGGTTGGTGGGCTGTCGGTCGTGAACTCGTGCGCTCGAGGTCATTCATTCGTGCGCTTCAGGACATGTTCGTTCTCTGCTCGGCCACCTAGTGTTCCACCTCACAGCGATGCGACGGGGTTGCTCAACCGTCATCCAGATGAACTTTGAAAGGTGGCTGTCGGCGTGGCTGGTCTGCAAACAGTGCAAAAGATTGGTCCGGTGCTCGATCTGTTCACAGTTCAGCGTCCGGAATGGGGTGTTTCCGAAGTTGCAGCGGCCATCGACGTGCCTCGGTCGAGTGCTCATGCATTGCTGGCCAGTCTCGTCGACACCGGGTTGTTGCAGTGCCGGAATCGCGGCCGATACCGGCTCGGCTGGCGCATCGTCGAATTGGGGGAAACACTCCGCAGCACTGTGGACGTACGTTCCTGTTCCGCTCCTGTGTTGGAAGAGCTGGTCGAAAACTATGGAGAAACGACACACCTGGCCATCATGGAACGCTGGAGTGTCCTCTACGTCGACAAGGTGATCGGTACGCACAACATCACCGTGCAGGGGGCTCGAGTGGGCACCCGGCTCGATGCCCACTCCACAGCTGTGGGCAAGGTCCTGCTCGCGCAACTCGACAAGACTGAATTGCAGCGGTACTTGACAGCGCGTCCGTTACGTCGATTGACACCGTCGACGACTACGAGTCCGCATGCGCTCGCCGATGCTCTCGAAATGACTCGCATGGCTGGTGTCGCGGTGGACATGGGCGAGACGGTGTCGGAGGTGCACTGTGTCGCCGCACCGGTACGAGACGACATGGGTTCGGTGGTTGCTGCAGTGAGCATAAGTGTTCCGGCCACCCGATTCGCTTCGCGGCGAGCTCAACTCGAGCGTGCTGTGATCGCTGCCGCCAACAAGATCACTCGCTCTATTGCCGAGGCGGCGGACATCGTTCCACTCGAATCCCGGAACCACCCATCGCTGGAGCCGGTCGGTAGCTGTCCCCGAGCGTCCTGACATCTGTATCAACCGCACGACACAACCGAGGAACTATGGATATTGCTGTTCAGAAGGCAGCGGATCGTCTGCTCGACGCGTATCGCACCGCCGAGCCGATCGCCCCGCTGACGCCCGAGTATCCCGACGCGTCCCTAGAAGTGGCATACCGCATCCAGCAGGCGCAAGTAGAGCAGTGGACATCGGCCGGCGATGTCGTCAAGGGACACAAGGTAGGCCTCGCGTCGCGAGCAATTCAGCGACAGATGGGGGTCGACCAGCCCGACTTCGGGCATCTCACCCAGAGCATGTTTCATCTGGAGCACCATCCCATCGCCAGCGGCACATTTCTGCAACCGCGTATCGAACCGGAGATTGCATTCGTCCTTGGTCGTCCACTGGTCGGCCCAGGCGTGACTGCCGCAGAGGCAGCGCGGGCAGTGGATTTCGTCCTGCCTGCGCTGGAGATTGTGGATTCGCGGATCAAGGATTGGAAGATCGGAATTTTCGACACCATCGCCGACAACGCTTCATCCGGCGGGGTCATACTCGGCAGTTGCCCGGTCTCGTTGGACCAGCTGGATCTGCGTCTGGCTGGCTGTAACCTGCACATCAACGGCGAGCTCGTCGCAACCGGTGCCGGTGGCGCAGTTCTCGGGTCACCGCTCAGTGCGCTGGTGTGGCTGGCCAACACGGTAGGTCCGCTCGGCGTGACCCTCGAGCCGGGGCACGTGGTGCTGCCCGGCTCGATGACCGGTGCGTATCCTGTCGCACCCGGCGATTCCATCGTTGCGACTATCAGTGGGCTCGGCACCGTCACCGCCGTGCTCGGCGGAAAGGACGAACAGTGACCGAGCAACTATGGAGCCCGGCCAAAGTGGCCGATGTTCTTATACGAGCGGAGGATAGCGGCGTCGCGCAGACGTCGATTCTCGCAGAATGGGACGGTCTCGATCTGGCCGCGGCATATGAGGCTCAAGATATTGCGCTGCAAATGCGGATCTCGCGGGGGGAGAGGGTCACCGGTGTCAAACTGGGTGTGACCTCCAAGGCGAAGCAGCGTCAGGTGGGAGTCGACTCGCCGTCGACGGCGTGGTTGACGGACGCGATGATCCTTCCGATCGGTGAGCCGGTGCCCCGGGAGAAGATGATCCACGCGCGTGCCGAACCGGAGATTGCGTTCGTCATGGGACGTCGACTCGAAGGGCCCGGGGTCTCGGCGGCGACTGCGCTCGCGGCGGTCGACCATGTGGTCGGTGCGATCGAAATCATCGACAGCCGGTTCTCGGGTTACAAGTTCTCCATGATGGATGCTGTCGCGGACAACAATTCGTCCGGCCGGTACGTCACCGGTCCCATCAGTGTGCGGCCGGACTCGCTGGACCTCGGTCTCGAAGCCTGCTTGCTCGAAGTGGACGGTGAGATCGTCGATTCGGCGACAGGAGCTGCTGTGCACGGCCATCCCGCGGAGGCGCTGGCTTTCGCGGCGAACACCCTCGCCGAGCGTGGCCTGGCGATCGAGCCGGGCTGGGTGATCCTCACCGGGGGGATGACGGATGCGGTTCCGGTCCGGCCGGGGGCGCGGATCGCTGCTCACTTCACTCATCTCGGTACCGTAAATGTGTCAGGAGGCTGATGATGCCGTTCATCGAGGTGACTATTTCCGCAGGGCGTTCGCCCGAACAGCTCCGCGCACTGATACATGAACTCACCTTTGCCGCCCAGCGGGCCGTGGACGCGCCGTTGAGCAACATTCGGGTGGTGCTGCGTGAAGTTCCGGCTACTCACTTTGCCGCCGGTGATGTGACGATTGCAGAACGATCTCCTGCTCAATGACTTTCGTTTGATTCTCCCGAACGATTCTCGTGTCAATGCAAGCGAGTCGGGACAAGACGATGAGTGCAAGGGACACGTAGACCGGAGTTGGGGCGGACTGCCCTGTTCCTTTTCTCGTTCGGGGAGTCGCTATGACGACGGCACGTCGTCGCCGGCAATGCCTTGACCGGGGACAGACGAGCAACGTCGCAGATGGCTGCGGTTGGACGTCGCAGGCGAGACCGTCGGAAATCTACGAGGGAGTCGGCGAGATTCAACGCTGGTGCTGGCGCGTCCGATTTGCGGACGCGCCAGCACGCCGGGTAGACGAGATTGCTCAACAGCTTACCGGCGGTTGCTGAACACCGTTGCGGGAGTTCGAAAACCGCTATTGAATACACGATGACGGCTACAGGTCAGAACGTGGCGGTCTGGTCACCCGTTGTCGCTGCTGGTGCTGGTGCCGAGTTGCTGCATGCGGAAATGCAGTGGGCTGGTCCCGAAGCGACGTCGGAACGCTCGACTGAAATGCGAGACATCGCGGAAACCTACGCGGACGCTGATGGTAGAGATCGTGGCGTCGGTGCTCAGCAAGAGTTTGCGAGCTCGCTCGAGCCGCTGTTGATTCAGCCATGTGCGTGGTGTCGTGCCTGCTGCGCTGAATAGTTTGTGGATGTACCGCACGGACATTCCCAGTTCGGCTGCAAGGTCGCTGATCGAGTAGTCGGGGTCTGTCATGTGTCGTTGCATTGCCTGCTGTATGACTCGAAAGTCCTTGTTGTGAACTCGTTTGGTGGTGTTGAACGGAGTTGTGCGTTCACTGATGGCGGATACGAGTAGGTCCATCGCGCACGCGGCAACGGAGGCTGAGGAGTTGGGCGAAAGAAGGGAGTCGTCAGTTGCCATGTCGACGAATAGGCGAGAGACGTATCGGCTGATGCCGCTGTGGCCGGAAAAACCTTCACCGGTAATCTCCGCTACGGCTTCCAGGGGAAGATGTGGCGCAAACACCGCGCGCGGCGCGCGGACGACAATCTGCTCGAACTCGGTCTGGGCGTCGACGATGAACGGCGCCGATGAGTCGAGGATTCCGAACGCCCCGCTTTCGAGCTTTGCGGACCGAGAGTGTTGACCGATGACCGCTGTACCGCTCGTGATCAAGCACAGTAGGTAGTCGTCGTTGGGATCGGACGAGATCATGTTCGGGGTGCGGATTACTGTGTGTGGGTCTGCGCGTACGACACTGACTGTGACGTCGACGAAGGGACGCACCGATAGTTCCGCCCCGAACGAGTCCGATATGTCAGGCCAGTCGACGTCGAGTTCGCAGTATGTCGAGTCGAGTGTGTCTACCCACCGCGAACGTACCTCGCTCGATTCGAGCTCGCGTGTGCTGATTACGACCTTGGCGCTGCCCTTGTCGGTGCAATCGGAGTCATTGTTCTGTGCACTGTCGGTCATGTCGCTGCTCACCTCCATATCCTAGTGTTGCAGATCACACCGGCTTCGAATATAGGAGGTATTCGCTCCCCGGAGTCACGCCCACAGCTTCCGCGTCCGCACTCGTCCCGAACGGAGTAGATCGTGACCCGCGCTGCTCCGCCTGGGGCGATTGGATCACCTGAAGGAGTGACACCGACCGGAACCCCATGACGCTCGACTTCGCCGCGAAGCACCCGTGTCCTACGTCCGCGTAGTCGGCATGCATCTGGTGTCGATCTCGCGAACTGTCTCGACGGAAGAGTTCGCGGTAGAGGGCGCAGGACCGGCTCGACTGTCGGCATGAGCCGCGGAGGTGACCCGGAGCGAATCGGGCCACCTGTGTAGGTCAGCGGTGTTCGGTTCGATAACGGCCAGGGCTGGAACCGTATGCGGCGCGGAATGTGCGGCTGAAATGGGACACATCGCGAAAGCCTGATTGCTCACTCACTTCGGCGACTGTCAGATCGGTGCTCAGGAGGTACTTACGTGCTCGCTCCACCCGTGTGCGGTACAGCCAGGCGCGAGGGGCCGTGCCTTGCTCACGGAAGAGGTTCTGAATGTGTCGCACAGACATCCCCACTTCTGCAGCGACCCTGGATAGTGATAAAGCGGGATCGTGTAGCTGTCGCTCGACGATCCGCTGCACTTCGGCCAGATCACGCGCGTGACTGATCTTCGTCGGGTCGGTCTCGGTGGCGCTGTCGGTGAGGGCGGTGACCAGCAGGTCGAGAGCGACGGATGATATCGAGACCGCTGACCTCGTCGGCAGTGTCCGGTCCTGTTCGGCGACGTCGAGGAGGAACCTGCTCACGAGTCGGCCCGTTCCCGAGATCCCACTGATGGGCAGCCCGGTTCCCTGCTCGAGTACTCGCTGGGGTAACCGCGCTTCGAGCAGGGGTCTGGGAGTGTCGATGACGACCTGACGAAAATTCGACTCGGCTTCGAATTCGAACGGGGCGGCGCAGTCCAGTAACGCGAACGATCCCTGCTCGAGAACTCCGCTGCGTCCGTTTTGGGTGACGCGGACGTTACCGTCGGTCACCACCAACACGAGGAAGTCTCCCGCGTCGTCCGAACGCACCATCGCCGGCGAACGGATGACCGAGTGGACGTCCGCGCGCATCGTGCTGACATGCAGTTCTCCGATGGGATGACCGCCCCATTCTGCGATGAACGGTTGGCGTGGATTGGGCCATGCCACGTCCGACTCGCAATAGAGGGTGCCGACTGTGTTCGCCCACAGATTACGGCCTTCCGTGGAGTCGAGCCCTCGCGTATCGAGAGATACCACAGTGGGTTTGGTGGATTTACGCGTGGAGTCACTCCATCGTTCGCGCTCAGTCATGTTTATCGGTACCTCCGGAATCTAGTGTTCCGTGTCACAGGGAGCTGGCTCTGTACGGACCGTCGAGTGCGGAATTGCCTCGGAGCGGCGCCTGGATTCGCATCGGCCGAGAACACCGTCTCGGTCTGAGCTCGACAACAGGAGTGAGCACGTGACGACGCCAACTATTCTCGAGACCTCCACCGGAACCCCCAACGATGTCCGGCCGATGACCGGCGCGGAGTACATCGAGTCCTTGAAGGATGGACGCGAAGTGTATTTCCGCGGAGAACGTGTCCCGGATGTCACGACTCATCCGGCTTTCCGGAATTCGGTTCGCTCGATCGCTCGGATGTACGACGCGCTTCATACCCCCGAAGCCCAGGGGGTGCTGGCGGTGCCGACCGATACGGGTAACGGTGGATTCACGCACCCGTTCTTCAAGACCGCCCACAGTTCCGACGATCTTCTTCTGTCCCGCGACGCGATCGTCGCGTGGCAACGTGAGGTGTACGGGTGGATGGGCCGGTCGCCCGACTACAAGGCCTCTTTCCTCGGGACCCTCGGTGCCAACGCGGACTTCTACGGTGAGTACAGGCAGAACGCACTCGACTGGTACAAGAAGGCGCAGGAGCGGGTGCTCTATCTCAATCACGCGATCGTCAATCCGCCCATCGACCGTGATAAGCCTGCCGACGAGACCGCGGACATCTGCGTACATGTGGTGGAGGAAACCGACGCCGGCGTGATCGTTTCCGGCGCCAAAGTGGTGGCGACCGGGTCTGCGATCACCAATGCCAATTTCATCGCCCATTATGGACTTCCGCTGCGCAACAAGAAGTTCGGGTTGATCTTCACTATTCCGATGGACTCGCCGGGCTTGAAGCTGTTCTGTCGGACGTCCTACGAGATGAACGCTGCAGTGATGGGCAGCCCGTTCGATAATCCCTTGTCGAGCCGCTTCGACGAGAACGACGCGATCATGGTGTTCGATCGTGTGCTGGTTCCGTGGGAGAACGTGTTTGCCTATGACGCGGACACCACGAACGGATTTGTGACGAAGTCCGGGTTCATGGCTCGGTTCATGTTCCATGGTTGTGCACGCTTGGCGGTCAAGCTCGACTTCATCGCCGGCTGTGTTCTGAAGGCGGTGGAGACGACAGGTACCAACAATTTTCGTGGTGTCCAGATGCAGATCGGCGAGATCCTCAACTGGCGCGATATGTTCTGGGGCTTGTCGGATGCGATGGCCAAGTCTCCCGATGAGTGGGTGAACGGGGCTGTGCAGCCGAACCTGAACTACGGTCTGGCCTATCGCACGTTCATGGGGGTGGGCTATCCGCGGATCAAGGAGATCATCCAGCAGACGCTCGGTAGCAGCTTGATCTACCTGAATTCGCATTCGAGCGACTGGGGTAACCCCGACATCCGGCCCTACCTCGACCAGTACGTGCGCGGGTCCAACGGCATCACCGCGATCGATCGTGTGCAGCTGCTCAAGCTGCTGTGGGATGCCGTGGGCACCGAGTTCGGAGGTCGGCACGAGCTGTACGAGCGCAACTACGGTGGCGACCACGAGGCCGTCCGCTTCCAGACATTGTTCGCCTACCAGGCCCAGGGACTGGATACCGAGCTCAAGGGCTTCGCCGAGAAGTGCATGTCCGAGTACAACGTCGACGGGTGGACACGTCCGGACTTGATCAGCAATGATGATCTGAAGATCGTGCGTGGTTGAACGGGACGCGACGATGACGAGCACGACCATGACCGACAACACCCCGAACGGCGGAATCGAGGTCACACCCCTACAGATGCGGAAGGCCCTCGGCCGGTTCGCCAGCGGCGTCACCATCGTCACCACCGCCGAAAGCGAGGACGACGCGTCGGTGCACGGTATGACGGCCAACGCATTCACCTCCGTTTCGCTCGACCCCCCGCTTGTTCTGATATCCATCGCGAACCGAGCCAAGATGAACGAGCGGATCAACAAGACCGGCAAGTACGGTGTTTCGATCCTGGCGACAGATCAGGAGCCGTTGTCACTGCACTTCGCAGGAGCTGCCCATCAACCCGATCTGGTGCGATTCGTCTGGCGCCGGGAGGTTCCTCTCCTCGAAGGCGCGCTGGTGCACCTGGCCTGTTCGGTGGACGCCTCGTATCCCGCCGGTGACCACATGTTGTACGTGGGCCGAGTGGAGCAACTGTGGTATGACGACGGACATCCGCTCGTCTTCTACACCGGTAGCTTCCGGTCGCTCGAGTTGCTGCGCGACGACCCGTGGGGGTTCTGAGTAAACCCCTCGGACAGGGGGTGGGATTGCCGAAGGTCGATCCCACCCCCTTGCGGTGTCGGGTAGATCAGATGGACGATCCGCTGTCCGCGCGAGCGGCGATCTCGTCGGCGCGTACCCCCGCTGCTGAGTGGCCGCCGATGAACCAGTTCGCCGGGTCCACCTCGATGATCCGACCACGGACGGCCGAACGCGGCACCCCGAGTAAATCGACGATCAGGTCGGTGAACCGGGCCGCGAGCTCCTCGCGCTGTGCGCGAGGACGACCCGCCAGCACGATGGCTGTAAAGTACGGTGCAGCCGTGCTGCTCTCGGAGGCAACCGCGCCGGCGACCGCGACATCATCGGTGGTGTAGCGGACGATGAAGGTCCGAACTCGCTCGAGCGGGGAGTCGAGAACCTCCGAATAGCAGTGGCTCGCCTCGACAAGCAGACGGTGCCGCTGCTCGACGGTGAACCGTCCGTCGAGCAGATGGAAATGTGCAACAGGCATGAGAGGGCCTTTCGGGAGTGGTGCTCTATTGGACGCCGTGGCGTGTGCCGGCGTCGACGTTGAGGACGCTGCCGTGCAGCACGCTCGCCTCGGGGGCGAGCAGCATCTCGAGGACCCAGCCGAGCTCGTCCAGCGTCGGTAACCGGCCGAGCGTGGTCTTGGCGCGGTAGCGCTCCCAAATGGTGTCGAGATCGCGGCCGGTCTCGGCTGCTTCGGTTTCGACGAATTTGCGGAGCCGTGGCGTGTCGACCGGGCCGGGCGCGATGGTGTGTGTGGTGATGCCCTTCGGTCCGTACAGGGCGCTGAGCTGGCGCATCAGATTGAACACTGCGGCGTTGACGGTGCCCGGCGCGGCGTCGAGCGGGCCGGGTTCGAAACCGAGCGATCCGGCGACGGCGACGAATCGCGATCCGGGGACCAGCTGGCCGCGGACTGCGTGCAGCAGCCGTACCAGCCCGCCGACCTTGATGTTCGCCCCTACAGCAAGCTCGCCGGGGCTGATGGTGTCGGCGGAACCACGTACCGGCAGACCCGCGGCGAACACGGCCAGCCGGATCGGCGCGTCGACATAGGCGGAGATCGCCTCGATCGCACTGTCGTCGCTGATGTCGGTGACACAGGGGATGATCAGGTTGTTTTCGGCTGCAAGGGTTTTGAGGTCTTCGGCGTTGCGCGCGACCGCGATCACGCGTAGGCCTCGACGGACCAGGCGTCGGGTGAACTCGGTGCCCATCGCACCGGTGGCGCCGACGACGACACACAACTTGGGGCAGGTCACGGGTGATTACTCCTCGGGGAGAAGCGGGGACGGCCGGTGCAGCACCTACTGCACCGGCCGCCCACGTGGATGAGTCGAAGGACCGGATCAGCCGCGCAGCCGAAGGGTCACGGCGCGCGGTTCGGTGAAGAAGTCGCGGGAGTACTGACCGCCTTCACGTCCCAGGCCGCTGGCGCCTTCGCCTCCGAAGGGGAGACGCAGGTCGCGTTCGAAGAAGCAGTTGATCCATACGGTGCCGGCCTTCCAGCGCGCGGCCATCCGGTGGGCGCGGTCGAGGTTCTGGGTGAACAGCATCCCGGCCAGGCCATAGCGTGAGTCGTTGGCGATGCGCAGTGCCTCGTCTTCTGTGTCGAAACCCAGGACGGTTTCGACGGGCCCGAAGATCTCCTCTTGCGCGGTCCGGGAGTCATTGGTCAGCCCAGTGATGACGGTGGGGGGATAGTAGAAGCCCTTGGCGTGGGCGTCGCCGGCCAGACGGGCGCCGCCGGTGACGACTTTCCCGCCTTCCTGCTGCGCGAGTTCGACATAGCCGTGGACTTTGTCGAGATGGCGTTGTTCGATGAGCGGGCCGATGAAGTTCGACGGATCCTTCGGATCGCCGACGCTGAGCTTGTTCGCCTCGTCGACGAACCGCTCGAGGAACTCGTCCATGATGCTGTTCTGCACGAGCAGTCGGGATCCGGCCAGGCACACCTGTCCGTTGCCGCCGAAGATCGCACGGATCGACATCGGTACGGCCACGTCGAGGTCGGCGTCGGCGAAGATGATGTTTGCGGACTTTCCGCCCATCTCGGCCGAGACCGGCGTGTGGTTGGGTGCTGCTGCCTGAAGGATCTTGACTCCTGTGGCACTCGACCCGGTGAAGGTGATCCGGTCGACTCGCGGATCGGAGGTCAGCGGGCCGGCGACGGCTTCGCCACCGAAACCGTGTACTACGTTGAGTACTCCGTCGGGCAGTCCGGCTTCGAGTGCGAGTTCGGCGAAGCGGTGTGCAGTCAGTGGGGTTTGGGGTGCCGGTTTGAGGATTGCGGTGTTACCGAACGCCAGGGCGGGCGCGATCTTCCAGGTGGCCAGCATCAGGGGTGCGTTCCAGGGGCTGATCGCCGAGACCACGCCGGCAGGCGGGTAGAGCACGTAGGACAGCAGATCCCCGTCGGGGTAGGCCTCGTTGGCGGCCATCGACGCGTAGTCGGCGAAGAACCGCAGGTTGTGCGCCACGCGCGGGATTTCGGCGTGCAGGGACTGGTTGATGCCCTTACCGCCGTCGCGGGTTTCGAGCTGGGCGAGTTCTTCGCGGTGCTCGTCGACCTTGTCGGCGACCGCGTGCAGGATCTTTGCGCGTTCCTTCGGCGACATCTGTGGCCAGGGCCCGCTGTCGAAGGCGTGGCGGGCGGCGGTGATCGCAGCTTGTCCGTCTTCGGCGGTGCCCTTGGGTACGACACCGAGTAGCGACCCGTCGTGCGGATCGATCGATTCGAAAGTTGCTCCGTCCGATGCGTGCTTCCATTCGCCGCCGATGAGATGACGGACCTGTGTGGTCGACGGTGCGTTGTGGGTGTGGGTCATGACAGTCTCCTGTGTCAGACTCCGGCGCGGGCCGGGAGTTCGTAGGTGCGGCCGGCGAGCTCGGAAGCGACGTCGATGATCATGTCCTCCTGGCCGCCGATGACACCGCGTCGGCCGAGTTCGATCAGGATGTCGCGGGTGGAGACACCGAATTTCTTCGCGGCGCGTTTGGTGGGGTGGAAGAATGTCGAGTAGACACCGGCGTAGCCGAGGATCAGTGCGGTCTCGTCGACGATCTGGGGTTCTTTCATCAGCGGCGCGACGATGTGCTCGGCGGTGTCGATGAGTGTGAACAGGTCGACGCCGGTGTCCCAGCCGGCTCGTTCGAACGCGGCGGCCAATACCTCGGTCTGGGCGTTGCCGGCGCTGGCGCCGAGCCCGCGCAGAGATCCGTCGATGAATGTCGCCCCGTTCTCCGCGGCGGCCAAAGCGTTGGCGATACCGACCCCGAGGTTGTTGTGGGCGTGGAAGCCGATGTCGGCGGAGATCGCCTGCCGCAGCGCGGCGACGCGCTCGCCGGCGTGCTGCGGCACCATGGCGCCGGCAGAGTCGACGACGTAGACGACGTCGGCGCCGTAGGAATCGAGCTTGGCGGCTTGCTCGGCGAGCGGCTCGGGGTCGAGTTTGTGGCTCATCATCAGGAACGTCATGACGTTGAGGCCGTGTTCTTTCGCCCATTCGATGGGTTGCTGGCCGCAGTCGGCTTCGGTGCAGTGCACCGCTACCCGGACGGTTTTGATGCCCGCGTCGATCGCTCTTTGCAGTTCGGCGAGGGTAGCGATGCCTGGCACGTAGAGCGCGGCGATGTCGGCGTTGTCGACGGCGTCGACCGCGGCGCGCACGTACTCGGGGTCGGTGGCGGCGGCGAAGCCGTACTGGATGGACGAGGCGCCGAGGCCGATGCCGTGGGCGACCTCGATGGTCGGGATGCCGGCCTGATCGAGTCCGCGGGCGATATCGGCGACGTTCTGCGTGGTGAACTGATGCGAGACCGACGACATGCCGTCGCGCAGTGTGGTGTCGACGAGGGTGACCTTGCGGGGTGTATCGGTGGTGGCGGTGGTGGTCACTGGATTGCTTCCTTGACGAGGGTGCGCTGGGCCATGACGTCGGCGACCTGCACGGCGGCGGCGGTGATGATGTCGAGATTTCCGGCGTAGGTGGGCAAGAAGTCGCCGGCGCCGACGACCTCGAGCATGACGGTGACCTGGTCGCCGTCGACGTCGACCAGGCGCAGGGTGTAGCCGGGGACGTACTGCTGGACCTTGGCGACCATGTCGATCACTGCGCGCTCGATCGCGGCCGGGTCGGGGTTGCGGACTTTGGCGTAGACCGTGTCGCGCATGTTCATCGGTGGTTCGGCTGGGTTGATCACCGAGATGGCCTTGGCGCGATCGGCTCCGGCGACCTGGGCAAGTGCCTTGCCGGTTTTCTCGCTGAACTCGCTGAGGTTCTGCCGGGTGCCGGGTCCGGCGCTGTGCGAGGCGATGGCAGCGACGATCTCGCCGTAGGACGCGTCGGCGACCTCGTTGATGGCATACAGGATCGGGATGGTGGCCTGGCCGGCGCAACTGACCATGTTCACGTTCGGCGCGTCCAGGTGCGTGCTGAGGTTCACGGCCGGCACCACGTACGGGCCCACTGAGGCAGGTGTCAGATCGATCGCGCGGATGCCGGCTTCGGCGTAGCGCGGGGCAGCGGCGGCGTGGACTTTCGCTGATGTCGCTTCGAAGACCACGTCGGGAAGGTCGGGCCGGTTGAGTAACCAGTCGATTCCCTTTGCGGAGGCCTCGAGGCCTTCCTGTCGGGCTCGTTCGAGCCCCTCGCTGGTCGGATCGATACCGATCATGTACATGGGATCGACGTGCTCGGATCGCAGCAACTTGTACATCAGGTCTGTTCCGATGTTGCCGGATCCGACGATCGCAGCTTTCAATCGACTCATCTGTGCGGCCTTCCCTGAACTCTCGGGTAATGGGCTCGACGCTAGGAAGGGGTTGCTGGTCGGAAGGCGGAAATCCCGTGGTCCTGAACATGTGCGCGGTCGGGAACGTCCCTGTTCGGTTATCCCGGATGTCAGCGACTGCCTGGTTTACATCGCCGCAAGCTCGTGGTCACCACCACAGCCCGGTGCAGCTCGCCCGGACAGCTCAGATCAGGAGTAGCCATGACCGAACTCACTGCTCGATTCGATATCGCGCATCTCGCTCGCACCGAACTGTTCACTCCCAAGCCGCAGGAGACGCTCGACTTCTTCACCAAGTTCCTCGGCATGTATGTCACTCATCGGGAGGGTCAGTCCGTATACCTTCGAGGCTACGAGGATCCGTACCAGTGGAGCTTGAAGGTCACCGAGGCACCCGAGGCAGGAATGGGTCACGCCGCGCTGCGCGCGAGCTCTCCGGAAGCACTCGAACGTCGGGTGGCATCGCTCGAGCAGGGCAACGTCGACGGTAAGTGGAGCGAGGACCAGTTCGGTTACGGCAAGACCTTCGAGTTCCAGTCCCCGGATGGACACAACCTGCAGTTGTTGTGGGAGGTCGAGAAGTACGTCGCCCCGACGGCACTGCAGAGCAAGATCCTTTCGCGTCCTTCCAAGAAGCCGCTGTCGGGTATTCCGGTCAAGCGCATCGATCACCTCAACCTGATGGCGTCGAATGTCACCGCGCTCAAGGAATCGTTCGAGCAGCACCTCGGGTTCCGGACCACTGAACGTGTCGTCGACGGCAACGTCGAAATCGGGGCGTGGATGAGCTCGAACCTGCTCGGTCACGAAGTTGCCTGTATGCGCGACATGACCGGTGGGAACGGCAAGCTTCATCACGTGGCGTTCTACTACGGCACCGGACAGCACCTGGCCGACGCGGTCGAGATGTTCCGTGACTATGACATCCAGATCGAGGCTGGTCCGGATAAGCACGGCATCACCCAGGGGCAGTTCCTGTACGTGTTCGAGCCCGGTGGAAACCGTATCGAGCTGTTCGGTGAAGCCGGCTATCTGCATCTGGATCCTGACGCTGAGACCAAGACCTGGCAGATGTCCGACATCGATACCGGTCTCGCTGTTGGCGGTGCGAAGCTGCCGTGGGAAACGTACTTTACGTATGGCACTCCCAATCCGCTCGCGCTGGATCAGCACATCGAGAAGTTCGCCCACTTCGGTCCCGGCGCGCCGATCGAGGATCCGGATGTGGCTGCTGCCGAGCAGGCCATCCCGGACGACATCGACCACTCGCGGGCGGTTTCCGGTTCGCCCGCCTGATTGGGATCGTGCACCCGCTCAACCGCAATCGTGTGATTGTTGTTGAGAGCCTGAGGTCTCCGATGTGGACAGCGAGTTGAACAACTCTCCACATCGGAGACCTTTGTGTGTACAGGAGCGCTTCCCATACAGAATTGCCGTTGGTGTAGTCGAATCGACGGACTGAGGGGCGATGTCCATCGGCGGGTGGTCTCGAATGAGGTCCGGGGCGGTCGAGTTCTTCCTCTGCTGTGAAGGAAATCGGTGTCGGTTCGGGATGACGGCATTGAGCGTCAACTCCAACCTGGGAAGGGATGCTGGCGCTGATGGCGAAGTTCGCAGGGATACCGTCGCAGCCCAGCTGGGTCCGTTGAGCAGTGCTACCAGATGTCTTGTCTCCCTATCCTGTCAGGAGATGTCATGGAATATCCCATTCGTTATCGAGTATCAGATTCGACGACCGAATCGGTGACCGCACGCGATCTCGAGGTAGTGCTGCAAGCGCTGACCGGTCGCCCTATGGAGGCCGTTGATATCGAGGCTGTCGAGTCTGCTCTCGACCTCGAGAGGATGTCTCGTGTGGGTATCCCGCATCAGTTGTGAAGACATACTGTCGAATTCGATGGTGCATTGCTCTGGTGCACAGTAGAACTGGCCTGTACGAGATGCTTGTGCTCGCCTAGAGCTGTGGCGGGCAGGGGTAGGAATGCGAAAAGGCCGGCAGTCGCGATACCAAGGATTGTGACGAAGGCCGAGGTGATGGCCGCCCCTGGTTCGGGGGGCGATTCCCTGTGAACACGGTGGTCAAGACTGATGGACCGATGCCGTTGGTGAACTGCAGCAGAGCGCAGAGCGAGCTGCCGGGCGAGCCAGCCTCCTCGGATTACTCGGGCTGAAGGCAATATTTCCCGCCACTTGCCATGCTCGATAAGAGCATGTCTCATTTGGAGAGCTTCTTGAAGCAGGTCAACGCGGCGGCGAGTTGAAGAAAAGCAGCGAAGTGCTCGCCCTGGCGTTCGTAGCGGATGGTCAGCCGGCGGTAGCCACTCAGCCACGCCAAGGTGCGTTCGATCTTCCAGCGGTAACGGCCGAGGCGTTCGCTGCTGTCGACGCCGCGGCGGGCGATGCGCGGGACGATCCCGCGGGCCCGCAGCCACCGGCGGTGGACGGGATAGTCGTAGCCCTTGTCCGCCCGCAGCCGACCGGGTCGGCGGCGTCGTGGGCCGCGACGCGAGCGCACCGCAGGGATCGCGCTGACCATCGGTTGCAGCATGACACTGTCGTGGGTGTTCGCCGAGGTCACCGCGGTGACCAGCGGGATACCGTCGGCGTCGGAGAGGATGTGGATTTTCGAGCCCTTCTTGCCGCGGTCGACCGGGCTGGGACCGGTCAGAGAGCCCCCTTTTTCGCCCGGACGTGGGCGGCGTCGAGGATCGCGGCGGACCAGTCCAGATCCCCGCCGGCGCCGAGTCGATCGAGGACGCGCCGGTGCAGCTCGTCGAACACTCCGGCCCGGGCCCAGGTGGTGAAGCGGCGGTGCGCGGTCGGGACGCTGACTCCGAACGACGGCGGTAGGTGCCGCCAGGCACAGCCGCTGGTGAGCACGTAGACGATTGCGGTGAACACCGCTCGGTCATCGAGCGCTGCGCGGCCGCCGCCCTGCGGACGTGCCCGGAATTCGGGTAGCAGCGGTTCGATGATCTCCCACAACGCATCCGGCACCAGCCGTAAAGACAACGCATCGACCACGACAGTGCATTATGCCGCACACAAGATCCGAGCCATAAGAGACATGCTCTAAATCGGGACTCGGAACATCCGAGGACGCGAGCTGGATACGGTGACGCCTAACCGCGCAGGACCGTGCATCCGCCGACGTCACTGAAGTCGCGCAATTGGGGTTCTTGCATGCTCGGCGGTTCACGGGGGCGGGGTTACAGAACGGCCTTCGGGTCCAGCTTTGCGGAAGATCTGCGGGTTACGTCCCCGGGCGAATGAACTGGCAACGAACAAAGTCTGGGGCAGCGAGTACATACGCGCTGCCCCAGACTCTTGTCGTGGTGGATCCTGAAGGTCAGAGCACTGCCGGCGCTGTGCTGGTTGCGGGCGTGATGGCGAACTCCTCGCGGAAGATCAATCGAGGAGCTATACGCCTGCGCTTGAGTGCCTTGACCGCCGCATCGACCATCGCGGGTGGGCCGCAAAGGAATGCGCTCATCCCCTTGCACGAGGGAAAGTCGCTGACCACGACATCGGTGACCAGCCCGGTTGCCCCTTCCCACTGCTCCTCGCTGAGAACGGGTCGGTAGTGGAAATGCGGGTGCCGGTGTTCGAGATCGCGGAAGAATTCGACATCGTAGAGGTCTTCCCGCCGGCGGCCGCCGTGGTAGAGGAACAGTTCTGGGACGAGGTCCTCGACGAGGGCGTGTTGGACGATCGATTTCAGTGGAGCCAACCCCGTCCCACCGCCGATCAAGATCGCCGGTTCATCCTGTTTCGCGACGAGATTGAACTGCCCGAGGGGGCCGCGCAGCGAGACTCGTTCCCCGAGCGTCATTGAGCGGAAGATCCACCCATCGGTCGACAACCCGCCCGCGGTGAGCTTGATGTGAAATTCCAGCCGCCGAGTCTCGGTCGGAGGATTAGCCATCGAGTACTGCCGCGCCCCTGCGTGCTCAGAAACGATGAGTTCGGCGTACTGACCGGCATTGAACTGCATCGGAGTGTCCAACTCGATCACCAGTCTGCGCGTGTTGGCAGCGATGTCGTCCAACACGACGACGGTGCCTTCATAGTCGCGTAGAGGATGACGAGGCACGCCGTCATCGCTGACGTTGCCGAGCGGCTCGACGGTCAAGTCCGAGCGGGGAGTGGCCATACACCCCAGAGCCAGTCCTTCGGCCCTTTCCTCGACGGTCAGGGTGTACTCCGGAGTCTGACGGTGGTCGACCTCACCGCGCAGCACCTTGAGTTTGCATGTCCCGCAGGTTCCCTGAGTGCACGAGTGGGGCAGCCACTCGTTGGCCCGCAGGGCAGCATCGAGAATGGATTGGGTTTCTTCAACGGCAATGTCCGTGTTCTTTCCCTCTATACGGACCAAATATTGATCAGACATTTCCGGTAGCGCTCCAATTCAATATCGATAACCTCGGGTGTTCCCGATGCTCGCCGTATCTGTGCAGATGATTCAGGAGGGGTGAGGTCGAGGTCGCCTACACTTCCCATTCGACAAACAGCTGCTTGGGGCCGCGGAAACCCCATCCCCAAAAGTCCACCTCGTGGGTTTCGTCTCGTTCGATGTTCGGAATTGCCTCGAGCAATTCTTCGAGTCCGATTCGGACGACTGCATTGGCGAAATAGGTTCCGGCGCATGCGTGTTTTCCGCCGCCGAAGGTCATGTTCGGCACCAGGGCACGATCGAGGTCGTATTCGGTGGGGGCGTTGTACGCGTTTTCGTCCTGATTGGCCGAACCGTACGACAGCATCACGATTGAACCCTCAGGAAGCGTGACCCCGCCCACGGTAACTTCTCTCGCGGCACGCTTGACCGCGGCGGACCAGATCGGGGCAACCCAGCGCATGCCCTCGGATGCGGCGCGGGGGATCAGAGTCGGATCGTCGATGACACGTTCGAGCTGGTCCGGTCGGCTGAACAGTCCGGCCAAGGTCGTGGCCATGGCATGACCGGGCTCCTGCATTGCTCCGAGCAGGAAGACATACAGGTTGGGGTAGATGACGTCGCGACTGCGGGTCTGGCCCTCCGGCATCCCGTCGTGCAGCCAGTGCGAGATGGCTGAATGGTCCGGTTCGACGATCCATTTGTCGATCTTCGGGTCGACATGCGCGATGATTTCCGCTTTGGCGCGGTCGCCGGGGGCGAACCCTTCGGGGTTGGCGAACTCACCGTTTTCGTCGACTGCCGCATTGGTGAACGACACGCTCAGATTGTGGAACCACTCGCGCAGTTTTTCGGTGCTGACATCCCCGAGACCGAGCAGGTCGCCCAGTGCGCGGACACTCACCGGCTCGCAGTAGGCGGCGACGATATCCGCGTGCCCGTCGTTCTCGAACTCGGCAATGCGCTGTCGCGCAAACGGTCGGACGAGATCGTCGATGTACTTGTCGACGGCTGAGGGCTGCAGGTGTGGTTCGACCATGTCCCTCAGGTTGCGGTGCTCGTCTCCGTTGGTATTCAGCAATGCCTGAGGGCCGAAGGTGCGGCCACCGGCAGCGGAGATCACCGCAGGCCAGGTTGTGTCGTCTTTGGAGATCTCAGCACACAGTTCTTTCGTCGAGACGATGTGCATGCCGAGGGCGGGAACGTAGGCAATGGGTGCCTCTTTGCGGAGGCGCTCGTAGAACGGGTATGGATCGGCCTCGAGCTCCTCGATGGTGATTTCGTCGATGAAGCTGCGGGTGGAAGTCATCATGCTCCTTCTGATTTCGGGTGCTTTGAGCCGGGAGGCGGGCTGAGGCGGCTGTGAGCTGCTTCGGTTGACCAGGCGGAGGTGATCGTCGGGTCAGCGAAGCGCTGGTAAATGTCTGTGTGAGCTGGCCGCGACAAACGTCAGTTGGGTGTGCCGATTATCGGGATGTCTGATGGGACCTGATCGCTAGCGTGTGCTGCGCTCGAGAGCGTCGAGAGAGCTGGTACGAAGTGCTGCACGGTCGAGTCGTATGTCAGGGGCCTCGTTCATCCTCGGACGCCACTGGCGCGGATCTTCGTAGCAGCGCAGACAAGCTGCTCGGACCTCACTATGGGTCCCCGTCCACGCCTAGAAACCGCGTAAAGACGATCTCAGTTCCCCGAGGTTGGAGGCTCAGTGGTTTCGCGTGCGCCAGAGATTGGATATCGAACCGGTCGCGGCGGTCACTCATGCGTCGTTCTCCTTCGTCACCTGCGGCGGAGTGAGAGGTGGTGTGGCGGCCGGCGGGTGGCGGCGCGCACACGAATAGCGTCGGACATGAGCCCGCAGGATCCGGCTTCCCAACTTCACCGAACCGCGTCGGTTTGTGTCTGATGTCACGAGGATGGTCGGAATCGTCGGCTGTGCGTCGCACTGTTCGGGATAGCCGAACGGAAAGGGTGAATCGTCGGGACATTTTCGGCTGCACCGGAAATGAGACGTGTCAGGGATGATTCGGGGAGCATCCCTGAGCTTCGTTGTTGGGTCCGGTCGAAAAGTGAGCAGCTGGCCCCGAGGTGGTCGCACTCCATCGTGTGCGACACGCACCTGCACATCTGGAGGCTGTGCCGTCGACTCGATATGTCAATAGGGCGCGGGGCGGCGCCCACTGTCTGCCAAACCCCGACGATTCCTCGAGCTGTGTGCCCGCCGATAGGGCGTACGCACCGTCGCTCGACAGGTTGGAGCCCGACCTGCCGCCGGGGAGTTGGGCCGGCGGCTATATTCTCGAGTGGGACGGCAGATCGATCACGACCGTCGCCCCACTCGACCGCCTCGTCGTCCGCGAGATCAGTTCCCTCTGTCTGCCCGAAGACTAGTGCCGCATCAGGCTACGTTCGCCCTGTTCACGATTTCGCGTAGCCGTTGATCCTCGGCGTGCTTGTTGCGCCAGATGATGTAGCTACGGATCATCGACCCCTGCTCCCGATGACTACCGTGATCGGTGCCGTCGAGTGCGAAGTACCGCAACGCCGTGAACTGCGCCTCGATCCGGTTCAACCACGAACTGTTCGTCGGGGTGTACGCGATCTCGACGTTGTTCGCCTCTGCCCACTCCGCGACGCGACGGCACTTTCTCGTGGTCAGGTGGGGTGAGAAGTTGTCGCACACGATCGCGATACGGACCTCGGCTGGGCACAAGGTGCGCAGGTAGCGGCAGAATTCGAGGAACGTGGTGCGGTTCTTCGTGGTCTTGACGTGCCCGTAGAGCTTGTCCTTGCCCAGGTCGTACGCGGCGAACAGATGCCGCACTCCGTGCGGGCGGGTATAGGTCGCCCGCCGCCGGCGCCGCGGTTCCCGGTCCGGGTCCTTGTGCTTGCCACCGCGCTCGTCCCACTGCCGGCCCGGATGCGGCTGCAAGTTCGAGGGACCGAACCCGTCGAGGCAGAAAATCACCTGCGGCTCATCGGGATCGGGCACGACCTCGCCGTCGGCGATGGCGTACAGGTGCTCGACACGGGCTTTCTTGGCTGCGCACTCCGAATCTTTCGATCGTTTCCAGGTTTTCACTTTTTGAAAGGAGACACCCTCCTCGCGGAGCAGCACGCGCAGACCTTCGTGGCTGATGTCGTCGACCACCCCCTCGGCGACCAGGAACTCGGCGAGTGTGGTCAGGCTCCAGGTCGAGAACGGCAGGTCATGTTCGGTCGGCACCGATTTGGCGATCTTCTTGATCTCCCGGCGTTCCGGGAGAGTGAATTTCTTCGGCCGGCCACCGGAATATTTCGGGTACAGCGAGTCGAATCCGTCGGTATTGAAGTTGTGGATCACATCGCGGACCCGGTCGGCGCTGGTGAAAGCTACTTCGGCGATCTTGGGTACTGGCATGTTCTGGGCGGAGAGCAGGATCATCTGGGCGCGCCGCCAGGTCACCACCGATCCGGTGCCACGGCGGATGATCCGCACCAGCCGCTTGCCTTCGTCGTCATCGAGTTCTCGCACGCGTACTCGTTCTGCCACTCGACCAGGTTGATCGATCCCGTGGCCGACACGCCGCAACCGGTCGGCGTGTCGGCGAGAACGGGGCAAAGGTTCACGGGTGCGGCACTAGCGGATCCAGATCGCGGACCTCCGTCGGGACGGCATCAGCGTGGTCGGAACTGTCCGACTTCCGAGCGCCGTCAACAGGATTTAGCCTCAATGCACCGATCGGCTGATGCGGTCGTCGTGACTTCCTTTGCGCACCTTCGGACAGAGTCTGGACACAGCTGACCGCCTGACCGCTCGTGCCGGGTTGTTCCACTGGATCTTTCGTGTCGTAGACAGGCAAGGACGAGCCGGTTAGCCGACGATCGGCCGGTTCCGCCCGAACGCTGTGTCGAACAGGGAGTTCCACGCCGGTTCCCACGGCCCGCGCAGGGGTAGATGCAACGTCAACCGGCGCGCCGACGACGCGATCCGTGCGGGAACCGACACGAGGGTCCGCCGGACAGTTCCGGTGGTTGCCCTGACCAGCTTCGGATCGCCGGTGGCGGCGGCTGCGGCGCGGGTGAGGTTGAACGCCATCACCGCGCAGACCAGCCACGCGGCATTGGCAGTGAACCGAGACGACGGCACACGAGCAAGCGCGGAGTTCTTCAGGTCCGCGTGGACCTGCTCGATGATCGCGTGATGGCGGTGGAGCTTGACGGAGGCGACGGCACCCGAGTTGCCGGACGTGTCCGAAGGTGAAGGTGCGCAGGAACGATCCCAGGGTCGAGGGTGCATACGGACGGTCGAAGAGTGTTCCCATCGCCCCGTGCCGTAGTAGTGCCACGTCGGCGATGCTGTCGGCGCCGGTGATCAATCCTGCGATGAGTGATCCGATCTGGTCGCCGGAGTGCGCACCCTTGTCGATGGGAACGCTGAGGTGTTCGTCGGCGAGAGCCTGTAGGCCGCAGTTCTGTGCCAAACCCATGATCGGAACGAGCCCGGCGGCCGACACGAGATTCGCATCGTCGAACCTCGCCGCGGTGACGGGCCGGGAGATTTCCCCTTCGTCGATCGTCGATCGAAAAACGCGGTGATGCCGCACTCTCCGGACACGGTGGCGAGAGTGGGTGTCGAACACGCCGGACACCGAGGACCGGAGTGGGCGCGGGGCGGGCTCGATCGCCCGGGGCGGGACACGCCCGGATATGACCTGAACCACAGTGTGGCTAGGGTGACGGTCATGACGGAGAACACGACACGACGATGGGGCCTGACCGTCCCGCTCGACGGCATCCCCCTGCCCGACCAGCGACGCATCATCGAAGAGCTCCCCGATCTCGGGTACACGGACGTGTGGTCGTCCGAGGCCGGCGCTGCCGATGCGTTCACCCCGCTGACCCTCGCGAGCGTGTGGGCTCCCGGCCTGCGCCTGGGTACCGCGATCGTCCCCGTCTACACTCGCGGCCCCGCGACGCTGGCCATGTCGGCCGCGAGCCTCGCCGCCGCCGCACCCGGCCGCTTCGTGCTCGGGGTGGGCACCTCCTCCGACGTCATCGTGGAGAAGTGGAACGGCATCCCCTTCGAGGAACCGTTCAAGCGTGCCCGTGACACCCTGCGGTTCCTGCGTGCGGCGCTGGCGGGGGAGAAGGTCTCCGAGAAGTACGACACCTTCGCCGTCGACGGCTTCCGGGCCGGCGTCGTATCCGACCCGGCGCCGCCGGTGCTGCTGGCGGCACTGCGCCCGGGCATGCTGCGTCTGGCCGGACGTGAGGCCGACGGCGCCATCATCAACTGGCTGTCCGCCGACGACGTCCGCACCGTGGCGCCCTACGTCCACGAGGGCGGCGAGAACAAGGAGATCGTCGCGCGGATCTTCGTGCTCCCCGGCTTCGACACCGAGACCGCCCGCGCCATCGGCCGCCGCATGATCGCCGCCTACATGAACGTCCCCGTCTATCGGGCCTTCCACGAATTCCTCGGCCGTTCGGACGATTTCGCCGGCATGTGGAAGGCGTGGGCGGAAGGCGACCGCAAGGCCGCCCTCGAAGCGATCCCGGACCACGTGGTCGACGCCCTCGTGATCCACGGCGAACCCGAGGCCTGCCGCGAGCATGTGGAGCGCTACATCGAGGCAGGTGTGACCACCCCGGCCATCGCCCTGGTGCCCTCGGGCGATCCCGCACCGATGATCCGGGCGCTCGCCCCGCGCTGACGACCGGACGTCACGATTCGATGTCGGCGGTTAACGGCACCCGAGGGCGACGCGACAACTCCTGCAGATGCGCTGTGCAGGAGGCGAGATGGCCGAGCCGACGTCGAGTACGGACCCGAACACGATCGCTCGTGTGACCGTGGTTGCCGACGACGGAGTGCCGTTGGCCACCACGGTGACCGGATCGCGGGATGCGGGTCTGACCCTCGTGTGCCTGCACGGCCACTGCCAGGACGCCGCGAGCTGGGATGCCGTCTGCGAATCGGTGGACCTGCCGGGTCTGCGCATCGTCCGCTACGACCAGCGAGGACACGGTCGTTCCGGGACCGGCGACGTCACGGCGTGCACGGTCTCCGGGATGGCCGACGACCTCGACGCGGTGCTCCGGACCCTCGCGCCGGACGGACCGGTGGTGCTGGCGGGATATTCGATGGGCGGCATGGTCGCACTGTCCTACGTCCGTCGTCACCCTGACGCCGTCGGCGACCGCATCGTGGGTGTCGGCCTGTTCGCCACCGCAGCATCGGGACTCGCGGACGGCGGTATCGGACGCTATCTGCGGCATCCGGCCGCCTCCATCGTGCACCGGGCGGTGTCGCGTGCACCGCGCGTCATGGAGTTGTCGAAACGCGCCGGGGGCCGGGTGTGCACGGTTGCCGCACGCAGGCGCACGGAGGAATCGTGGCTGCGGGTGGTCGGATCGGCGCTGTCGAACGAGACCTCCGTCGTCACCTGGTCGCGACTGCTGGCCGACTTCGCGGTGCTCGACGAGTCCGCCGCCCTCGATGTGCTCGCCAGAGTGCCGGTGGTCGTCGCGGCGGGCACGGAGGACGTCTTCGTGCCCTTGTCGTTGTCGGAGATGATGACGGCGCGGCTGCCGCACGCGAACCTCGTGCGGTTCGTCGGTGCCGGTCACCGCGTGCTCGCCGACCGTCCCCAGGAGGTCGCCGGTGCGCTGTCGGATCTGCTCGGGCACGTGCGCGCCCTGGACCCCGTCGGCCTGGACCCCGTCGGCCTCGCTCAGCGCGAGCCGACGAGGGTCGCTTCCTGATCGGCGAGCAACTTCCGGGGGACGAGCGCGAGCACGAGCAGTGCCACGGCGACCGCGAAGCATGCGACGAACCCGACGTGGGGTGCGGCGAGCGAGGTGACGAAGGGCACCGCGAAACCCAGATAGATCAGGCAGTAGAAGACGGCGACGGTCTGCGCCAGCTCGTCCGGCGGAGCGATGTGCTCGACGGTGACGAGACCGGAGACGAGCAGCATGCCGTAACCCCCGCCGAGAAGGACGGCGGTGACGAGGACGGCAAGCACCGATACCGGGCCGTCGACGAGCACTGCGACGCCGGCGGTCACGAAGCCCAGCACACCGAGACCCACCCCCGTCCAGACGCCACGGTCCTCACCGTGCCGGGTGATGCGCCGGGCCACGGGCTGGATCAACGCACCGGTGAGCAGGGTCAGGGCGGCGACCACGCCGGTGAACGCGACGGCCACGCTGTCCACGCGGCCCGAGACGATCGGCGGCATCGTGGCGAACGAGACGGTCGCGCATCCGAAGACCCACGGGGCCCACGGCACGACACCCCAGCGGAAGCGCGGGGACGACAGCGTCGACAGGCGCCACGAGCCCTGCACGGTGCGGGGCCGGTGGGCGTCGGGGACGGTCCACACCAGTACCAGCGCGACCACCATCAGAGCGATGTGCACGAGATAGGGCAGACGGTCGGGGGCGGGCAGCCACTGCGCGATGAGACCGGCGAACAGGGCGCCGCTGCCGAATCCCGCCGACAGTGAGACGGCGGCTCGGCGCGCTCCCACACCTGGACCTTCGCTCAGTTCCTTCATCCACGCGGTGCCGGCTCCGAACGCCATCCCGGATGCCAATCCGGCGAGGACCCGGCCGAGATACAGCAACGCCGGGATATCGGCGCCGAGAAGCAGGACGATCGACGACACGATGCTCACCGGGATCATCGCCCGGATCACCGGACGACGCCCGATCCGGTCGGCCACGCGCCCGAAGTAGAGCAGGGCGGGGATCAACCCGACGATGTAGGAGCCGAGCATGGCGGTGAACGAGTCGCTGCCGAGTCCCAGGTGGTCGCGGTAGACGAGCTGCATCGGAGCGAACTGATTGGCGCCCCAGCTCACCGCGAATACGGCGAACGCGAGACGAGCCCAGGACGGAATCATTCCCCGATCCTCTCAGGCCCGTTCCGGCGGGAAAGTATCAACTCTTCACACCGCGGCGACCGGCTTCCTGTGGAGTGTGGACGTAGGAGGGGCCCGGAGCCGGCCATAGCGTTCTCGTCGAACGCAGACCAAGGAGGGCCAGTGGCGGTAGACGGTCGATCCCCGACGCTCGACACCGAGCGCACCGGCACGTGGACCGGCGCCGACGCGCGGTCGATCGCCGCCGTGGTCCGCAACCGCGAGGTCACCGCCCGTCGGGTCGTCGAGGACCATCTCGCCCTGATCGCCGAGCAGAACACGCGCCTCAACGCGATCGTCACCGTCGCGGCGGAGAGTGCCCTCGCCGAGGCCGACGCCCTCGACCGACGCCTCGACCGCGGCGAGGTGGCCGGTCCGCTCGCCGGGGTGCCGTTCACCGTCAAGGACCTCATCGCCACCGCAGGCGTGCGCACGACGGCCGCCTCGAGGGCGCTGGCCGACAACGTCCCCGTCGTCGATGCACCGGCCGTCGCCGCGATGAAGGCGGCCGGCGCGATCCTCGTCGGCAAGACCAACACGCCCGAATTCGGGACCTCCGGGCTCACGGACAACGAGATGTTCGGACCGGCCGTGAACCCGCTCGGCAGCCCCGAGTCGCCGCGCTCACCCGGCGGATCCAGCGGGGGCGAAGCCGCGTCGATCGCGTCGGGCATGAGCGTCCTCGGATTGGGCACCGATTTCGGCGGGTCCGTGCGCTGGCCCGCGCACTGCACCGGCCTGTGCTCGATCCGCCCCACCGTCGGCCGGGTGTCCGCGGACGGCCAGTACCCGGGGGTGCTCGTCGGCGATCATGTACGTGCCAATCCGACGACGGTGCACGGCGCGCTGCAGACCGTCGGGCCCATGACACGGAACCTCGACGACCTCGTCCTCGCCCTGCGCATGATCTCCGAACCGCACGTCGCGTGGACCGACCCGGCGACCGTCGACGTCGACACGCTGACGATTACCTGGGCGCCCGGGGAGGGCACCGTGCCCGTCGACGAAGAGATCGAGGACGTCGTCCGCGAGAGCGCGCGGCGCCTCGGTGCCCGTGAATACCGCGGGTCGGCCCTGGTAGAGGGGAACGAGTTGTTCGGGCGGCTGAGGGCCACCCAGACCCACGCCGACATCGACGCGCTGGCGAGGACCGACCGCTTCGGTGCTGTCATCCGCGACCTGCTGTCCACGGCCGGTCGCGCCGAACATCGGGAGGTGGAGGGCCTCTGGGCGTGGCGCACCGCGCTGATCCATCGCCTGCTCGACGAGATGGGCGACGTGCTGGTGCTGCCGGTCGCGTCCATCGGGGCGCCTCCGCTCAGCGACGATCGTTTCGCTGTCGGCGACCGGCTGCTCACCTGGCAGGAGGCACTGGCGAGCTGCCGCACGATCAGCGTCACCGGCCTCCCGTCCGTCGTCGTCCCTGTCGGGCGGACGAGTGACGGCATGCCCATCGGCGTGCAGGTCGTCGCGCGCCCCTTCCACGACCACGTCGCGCTGGCCGTCGCCGCGCGTCTGTGACACACCGGTAAGGAGACCGCTGTGCGGGACATTCTCGACGAGCTGTCGCGATGGTTCGACGACGGTGAGACGTTCGCGCTCGCAACCGTCGTGCGCACCTGGAAGTCGTCGCCGCGCGAACCCGGCGCCGCGATGGCCGTCTCGCGGTCGGGCGAGGTGGTGGGCAGTGTCTCGGGAGGGTGCATCGAAGGCGCGCTGTACGACATCGCGGGTGACGTGCTCGCCGACGGGCGTGCACGGACCGAGGTCTTCCGCGTCACTGACGACGACGCCTTCGGAGTGGGTCTGACCTGCGGCGGCACCATCGAGGTGTTCGTGCAGCGGGTCGATGCCGCGACCTATCCCGAGTTCCCCGAGGTGGCACGGCGGATCGGGGCTGGAGAGCCGGTCGCCGTCGTTACCGATCGGGAGTCCGCCGACCATCGTGTGGTCACCCTCGACGGGGACGACGGCACCGACGTCGGGGACGAGGTGCGCCTGCGCCTGTCCTACGGCGATTCGGAGGTCTATGTCGACGAGGGGCGTGCGCAGATCGTGGCGATCTTCGCGCCGCGACCGAGGATGTACGTCTTCGGTGCCATCGACTTCGCGTCCGCCCTGTGCACGCTGGGGAAGTTTGCCGGTTACCGCGTGACGGTGATCGACGCCCGGCCCGTCTTCGCGACGCCCGCCCGATTCCCCGACGCCGACGAGGTCGTGGTGGCGTGGCCGCACGTCTTCCTCGAGTCGGCGCCGATCGACCCCACCACGGTCGTCGCGGTGCTCACCCACGACGAGAAGTTCGACATCCCACTGCTCGAACGGGCCCTCCGCTGCGAGGCCGGATACATCGGGGCGATGGGCAGCCGCTCCACGCACGAGCGCCGGGTCGCCCTGTTGCGCGAGGCCGGTCTGTCCGCCGACGAACTGGGACGGCTGCACTCGCCGATCGGACTCGACCTCGGGGCGCGCACCCCGGAGGAAACGGCCGTGTCGATCTTCGCCGAGGTCCTCGTGAGCACGCGCGGTGCCACCGGACGCAGCCTCGCGACACTGCGCGGACCCATCCACCGGGTCCCGGCGGGACGTGCTGCCCGACCTGCGGCTTGTCCGCCTGCGATTGACGGTGTTGCCACAGCCCTCTAATGTCACGTGTCTCCCACGCAGGGGTGAACGACTGGCAGGTGGACGGGTATTGCTGTGACGGTGCGCAAGGCTGAGAAACCGGGGCCCAGCGCAGCCGAACCGGATCGCAGCGCAGCCGATCCGGAGGACAGCGCAGCGGTCGCATTCGAACCCTGCCCGCTCACGGACGTCGTCTCCTCGGGCTTCCTCGTCGCACCGACGGTGATCGCCGGTGACGTCTCCACGGCGCGAGCCGTCACCGGGGTCGCGGTGATGATGCTCCCCGAGATCGGTCCCTGGTTGCGTCCGGGACTGCTGCTCGTCACCTCCACCACCGTGCTCGCGCGACTCGCCGTGCCGATCGCCGACTTCCTGGCGCGGCTGGACCGGAGCGAGGTCTCGGCTCTGGTGGTCCGACTCGACACCGGACACCCGCTGCCGCAGGGTCTCACGGACGACGTTCCCCTCCCTGTGCTGACGACGCCGGAGGAGGTCGTCGCGGATCACCGTCTCGCGCGGGATCTCCGCGACATGGCTGTCGCTCAGGTGGAAGCGGTCTTCGAGGCGGATCACCTCCGTCGCGGGCTGCTCGAGATCGTCATGGCGGGTGGTGGGCACAGGGCGCTCGCCGAAGGCATCTCGCGCCGGCTCGGCGGGGCGGTTCTGATCACCACGCCCGACGGACGCCAGACCTACAGGGCCGGAAAAGAGTCCGATTTCGCCTGGCTGTCCTCGACGGCGGCTGTCGACGCGACTGGCCGGGTGCGGACCGATTCGATCGAGGGCGGGCTCGGTCTGCACCGATTCGGCAACGAGTACGTGGCGATCGCCGCGATCTCCGCCAATGGCATAGACCACGGCCGGCTCGTGTTCTTCTGTCCCGCACGCGATCTCTCCGCGCCGGATCTGTATCTCGTGGAGCAGGCGGCGACGGTGTGTGCGCTCGTCGTCAGTCGTGAACTCGCAGTGTCGGCGGTCGAGGAGAAGCACCGGGCCAACTTCGTCCGGGACCTGTTGCGCGGCCGCGCCGGGGAACCCGAACAGGTGATCGTGCACGCCCAGATGTTCGGCTGGAATCTCGACCGCCCGGTGGTGGTGGTCGCCGTCGAACCCGATCGCGTGGACGACGATTCCTCGGCGGCACCGGCGCGACTGCCCGTCGTGGAACGGCAGGCCCGCGCGTTCGCGGGTGCGCTCGCCGGCCGCGATTCCGGAGCGTCCGTCACGGCCCTGGCGACCGAGACCGTCGTGCTCATGGGTGAGGGCAGCGACACGATGACCCTCGTGCACGAACTCGTCGCCCAGGTGCGCGGAGCCGGTGGGGGAGGACGTCGCCCGTTCGGTGTGGGGGTCTCGCGTGCGTCGTCGTCCACCGACGACCTGCCGGTGCTCTACGCCCAGGCGCGCACGGCACTCGAAGTGGGGCGCAAGATCTCCGGGCCGTGGGCGGTGACCCATTTCGACGATCTGGGTGTGTACCGGTTGCTGAGCCTCGTCGAGGACACCGAGGAACTCGAGTCGTTCGCGCGCGAGACGCTCAAGGAACTGACCGACGGCACGGCCGAGGCGCAGGACATGTGCCGTACCCTCGAGGTGCTCCTCGCCACCAACATCAACATCGCAGAAGCCGCGCGCCAGTTACATTTTCATTACAACACTCTGCGCTATCGTGTGGCGAAACTCGAAAAGATCCTCGGTCCCTTCACCGAGCAGCCCGAACTGCGGCTGGACCTTTCGCTCGCCCTCAAGATCATCGCGATGCGCGGGATCGATTCCTGACGATCAACCACCGATCTTGCCAATTTCGGAAGGTCGCTCCTGGCAGATTCCTCCCACGCCGGGCCGGAGCTGCTCCGTTAGCGTTTGCGGCTACCGAAGTACACGTGTGATCGGCAACACAGGCGTAACGATCCACGTGAACGCTATCGGCACCCACACTCTGCTGAAAGGTCCGATATGCCCATCTGGACAGTGCACGGAGACGGCAAGAACATAGAACCGGGACAGGTCGTGGCGCCGATGGAGCGCCTGAGTTGGGGCCGCACCATCGGCCTGGGCGGCCAGCACGTGGTGTCGATGTTCGGCGCCACCTTCGTCTTCCCCATCATCATGGGACTCAACCCGCAACTCGCAGTCATGCTTTCGGGCTTCTGCACCCTGTTCTTCCTCGCTGTCGTCAAGGGCCGGATCCCCAGCTATCTCGGTACCTCCGCGGCCTTCGTCGGCGGCATCGCCGCGATCTACGCCCAGGGCGGCTCGCCGTCGGAGGTCACCGGTGCGATCATGGTCTCCGGGCTCGTGCTCGCCGCGATCGGTGTGGTGATCCACTTCCTCGGCGGCTCGCTGGTCTTCAAGATCCTGCCGCCGGTCGTCACCGGCGCGGTGGTCATGCTCATCGGCTTCAACCTGGCGCCGGTGGTGGCCGGTACCTACTGGCCGCAGGATCAGTGGGTCGCGCTGACGGTGATGATCGCGCTGATCGTGGGCAGTGTCGTGCTGCGCGGCTTCCTCGGCCGCGTCGCCATCTTCCTGGCATTGCTGTTCGGCTACGCACTGTCGTGGATCCTCGACCGGATCAGCGGACCGATCACCTCCTACGACGCCGGTGCCGACGCCGTCACCGAACACTTCCGCGTGAACTGGGACGGCGTCGCGTCCGCGCCGTGGTTCGGTCTGCCGCCGTTCACGGACGAAGCCGCCGGTGTCGTCGGCATCCATGCCCCGTCGTTCAGCCTCACCTTCATCGTGCTCGTGCTGCCCGGCGTCATCGCCCTGATCGCGGAGAACGCCGGACACGTCAAAGCGGTCGCCGAGATCACCAAGACCGATCTCGACCCCATGATGGGACGCGCGCTGGCCGGTGACGGTCTCGCCACGGCCCTCGCCACCGGTGTCGGCGGTTCCCCGACGACGACCTACGCGGAGAACATCGGCGTCATGGCCGCGACCCGCGTGTACTCGACGGCCGCCTACGCCGCGGCCGGTGTCATCGCGATGCTCCTCGGCTTCTCCCCGAAGTTCGGCGCGGTCATCTCCGCGACCCCCGGCGGCGTGCTCGGCGGCATCACCGTGGTCCTCTACGGCATCATCGGCCTGCTCGGCGCCAAGATCTGGAAGGAGAACGGCGTCGACTTCGGCGACCCGCGCAACCTCATGCCCGTCGCGGCCGGCCTGATCATCGCCATCGGCGACACCAGCCTCGAGTTCACCGACACGTTCTCGCTGAGCGGCATCGCGCTGGGCACCATCGTCGTTATCGGTCTCTACCACCTGTGCCGGGTCATCGCCCCCAAGGACATCGCCCCCGAGGATCCCGATACCCCCTCCGATCAGGGAGAACCGGTCCGGACGGAGCCCGATCCCGACGGGGAGAGCGGCGCCGGGAGGCTGAAGGAGTTCGCGTGACCTCTATTACATCTGACATTGTCGACCGGTGAGCTTTGTCACTTCTCCACGAAACGCCGATCACACTATGCGGGCAGGATCTGTTCAATGAAACCGTCGCCACTCACCTACCACCGACCGCGGTCGATCGATGAAGCCTGCGAGATCCTCGCGGGGGTCGCGCACGAGGGCAAAGTGCTCGCCGGCGGCCAGTCACTGATTCCACTGCTGTCGATGCGCCTGGCGGCACCGGCTCACCTCGTCGACATCGGCTCGATCCCGCGCCTCGACGCGATCTCCGCTTCACCGGAACTCGGCGTCACCTTCGACGCTCTCACCACCCACACAGCGCTCGAATCCGATTCGACGGTCGCGCAGGTCCAGCCCCTGCTCGGCCGCGCGCTCCGGTTGGTCGCACACCCGACCATCCGCAATCGCGGAACGACCGTGGGATCGATCGTCCACGCCGATCCGTCCGCGGAGATGCCGGCCGTGCTGTCGCTGCTCGGGGGAACGCTCACCGTTCGCTCCGTCCGCGGAGTCCGGCAGATCCCCGCCGCCGAGCTGTTCGCCGGGCCGCTCGAATCGACCCTCGAGGCCGACGAGATCGCCACCAGCGTGACGGTGCCGGCTGCGCGGCCGGGCACCGGCACCGCCATCGACGAGATCGCACGACGCCACGGCGACTACGCACTCGTCGGCGTGGTCGCGCAGGTGGAGGTCGAGGACGGCGCGGTGACGTCCGCCCGGATGACCTACGTCTCCGCGGGAGAACTCGGGCAGGTCGTCGACTACACCGACATCCTGCGCGGAGCCTCGGCGCACGACGAGCGCGACCCGCTCTGGCAGCAGGTCGCGGAGAAGGCACGCGAGACCGTCGAGACGGAGGCGGACATCCACGCCACCGACCGCTACCGGTCGCAGCTGGTGGCGGCACTGACCGGCCGTGTCGGCTTCGCGGCCGCGCAGGACGCGATCCGCGACGACACACGGGTACCGATGCACACGGGAGGAAGTCGATGACGAGCTCGATCCACAAGGGTGGTCGCGATGCCTCGCGGCGGACCGTCGCCGAACAGGTCGACGAGCTGCAGGCGGAGACCGGCGAGCACCACGTCGCCGTGACCTTCACCCTCAACGGCGTGACGCAGACCGTGGTGCTGCCCTCGCGCACGCTGGCATCGGACGCGATCCGTCATCACCTCCGCCAGACCGGGACCCATGTGGGATGCGAGCACGGTGTGTGCGGCGCGTGCACGGTGCTGCTCGACGGCAAGCCGGTGCGGTCGTGCCTCGTGCTCGCTGCGAGCCTCGAGGGCCGCTCGGTGACGACGGTCGAAGGGCTCGTCGAACCGGACGGCACCCTGCATCCCGTGCAGGAGGCGTTCGTCGACTGCCACGGTCTGCAATGCGGTTTCTGCACACCGGGATTCGTCACCACGATCGCCGCCTTCCTCGAGGAGAACCCGTCGCCCACCCACGAGGAGGCGACCGATGCGATCGCCGGCAACCTCTGCCGGTGCACGGGCTACCAGAACATCCGGGCGGCCGTGCTGCGCGCCGCCGAGATCAAGCGCGAACGGTCCGGAGGCTCACCGCTCGGCCCCGACAGCGAGGCGGCACGCGCCTCGCTCGACGCCAAGGTCCGCGGCGCCACCGCTCCGGTCGGAGGAAAGGCAGGACGAGCATGACCAGCGTCTCCGATTCGCCCGTCTCCACCTCGGTCTCGACGAGCACGGCAACCGACCTCGCCCCCGCCGACATCGGTGGTGCCACCGAGTCGGGCAAGTCGTTCGGCAAGCCCATCCCGCGTGTCGAGGACAACCGGCTCGTCAGCGGTAACGGCCGCTATCTCGACGATCTCGGGCACGGCGCGCTCGCCGCGGCCTTCGTCCGGTCGCCGCACGCGCACGCCCGCATCCTCGACATCGCCGTCGATGCGGCTCTCGAACTGCCGGGCGTGCACGCCATCTACACCTACGACGATCTCGAGGCCGACTCGCCCGAGATGGCCGAGAATCTCCCACTGCTCATCCCGCACCCCGCGATCACCGCTCCGCGCAACGGATATCCGCTCGCCAAGGACGAGGTGAACCATGTCGGTGAGGCGATCGTGATGGTCGTGGCCGACAACCGGTACATCGCCGAGGACGCCTGCGCGCTGATCGACATCACCTACGAGGCCCTTCCGGCCGTGGTCGGTGTCGACACCGCACGCAACGCCGAGCACGTCGTCCATCCGGATGTGCCCGACAACGTCGCGGCGCACCTCCAGCACGGGTTCGGCGACATCGAGGCGGAACTCGCCGCGGCACCGCACACGTTGACCCTCGACCTCGAGATCGAACGTTCGGCGTCGATGCCGATGGAGGGCAAGGGCGTCTACGCCCGCTGGGACGACGACGAGAAGGTGCTGACCTTCTGGACGTCCACCCAAACCTCGACGTCCGCCCGTGCTGCGATCGCCGCGCGACTGGGCATGGCGCACAACAAGGTCCATTGCATCGCCCCCGACGTCGGTGGTGGTTTCGGTGTGAAGATCGTCCACCCGTGGCCCGAGGAGGTCATGGTCACCTGGGCCGCCCGCAAGCTGGGGCAGGCCGGGATCTCCAGCGAGGTCAAGTGGGTCGAGGACCGGCGCGAACATTTCATCTCGAGCGCCCACGAGCGCGGGCAGGTCCACGAGGTCACCGTCGGGTTCGACGACGACGGCAGGCTGCTGGCCTTCGACTTCTCGATCTGGCACGACAACGGCGCGTACCTGCCGTACGGAATCATCGTGCTGCTCAACACCTCCACCCAGGTGCTCGGCCCCTACAAACCGCGCGCCTTCCGGGTGGACGCCTATTCGCTGTACACCAACACGGTCATCGTCACGCCCTACCGCGGCGCGGGACGACCCCAGGGCGTGTTCGCAATGGAGCGGGCGATGGACGCCATCGCCAAGCATCTCGGCAAGGATGTCCTCGAGGTCCGCGAGACCAACTTCATCCGCCCCGAGGAGATGCCCTACGACTTCCACCTGATCTTCCAGGACGGCCGTCCCCTCATCTACGACACCGGCGACTACCAGGCCGGAATGGACAAACTCAAGAAGCTCATCGGCTGGGACGAGTTCGCCGAGTACAAGGAACGTGCCCGCGCCGAGGGCCGCCGCGTCGGAATCGGTGTTGGAGCGTACGTCGAGGGCACGGGGCCGGGCCCGTACGAGGGCGCCCACGTGCTCATCGAGACCTCGGGCAAGGTCAAGGCCGCCACGGGCCTGACCACCCAGGGCCAGGGACACCAGACCTCCTTCGCGCAGATCGTCGCCGATGATCTCGGTGTGCCGGTCTCCGATGTCGAGATCGTCACCGGCGACACCCGCCGATTCGGGTACGCGGTCGGCACGTTCGCCTCGCGCGGTGCCGTGATGTCCGGATCTGCCTTCCACGTCGCCGCGCAGATGGTGGCGGAGAAGGCGAAGAAGATCGCCGCGGACCACCTCCACGCCGACGTCGCCGATCTCGAACTGCGCGAGGGGCACGTGTGCGTGGTGGGCACCGAACCCGGCGCGGAGGGTACCTCGATCCCACTCGGTGTCGTGGCCGTACTGTCGAACCCGCTCCGCTACGCCTTCGACGACGCATCCCGTCGCGCAACGGGATTCGCGAACGCCGAGACCGACATGTCGGTGCCGCCCGTCCTCGAGGGTGAGCAGCCCGGCCTGGAGGCGACCGGCTACTACTCGCCGCCCACCTCGACGTTCGCGTCGGGAATCCACGCGGCGATCGTCGAGACCGATCCCGTCACCGCCGAGATCCGGGTGCTCCGGTACGCGGTGGTGCACGACTGCGGCAACGTCATCAACCCGCGCATCGTCGAAGGCCAGGTGCAGGGCGCGGTTGCGCAGGGCATCGGCGGCGCACTCTACGAGAAGATCGTCTACGACGAGCACGGGCAGATGCTCAACGCGTCGTACATGGACTTCCTCATGCCCTTCGTGACGGAGATGCCCGACTCTCTCGAGATGGACCACACCGTCACCCCGTCCGCACTCAATCCCCTCGGGATGAAGGGCGCCGGTGAGGCCGGTGTCATCCCGACGTCGGCGGTGATCGCCGCGGCCGTCGAGGACGCGGAGGGTATCCCGATCACCAGCATGCCGATTTCCCCCTCGGAGTTGTTCGAGCTGCGTCTGACCCGCGCGGCGTCCCGAAACAAGGAGAACGAATGAGAATCGCCGGTACCGCGCAACTGCAGGCACCTCCCGACGTGGTGTACGACAGCCTGCAGGACGGCCGTGTTCTCGCGGCGACGATCCCGGGCGTGCAGTCGCTCGAGCAGATCAACGACAACCACTACAAGCTGTCCATCACCGCCGGAGTGGCCTCCATCAAGGGCACCTACGACGGGGAAGTGGTTCTGTCGCAGCAGAATCGCCCCGAATCGTTCGTGATGACGGCATCGGGATCCGGTGCCCCGGGAACGGTCAAGGCCGATGTGACGGTGCGTCTCGAAGAACGCGACGGCGGCACCGTGCTCACCTACGACGCGGACGCGGTCGTCGGCGGCATGGTCGGTGGTGTCGGACAACGGATGATCACCGGTGTCGCCAAGAAGATGGCCGGTGTGTTCTTCAACGGCATCGACGGTGTGATCGCCGACGGTCTGCCGGCGGCGCCGAGTGCGGCCGAAGCCGAAGTTGTCGCGGGCATGAACGGAGCCGAGGTGGCCGAGGTCGCCGAGGGTGCGGGTGTGAAGACCACCGCGCTGCCCGTGGCCGCTGCGTCCGCTGCACCGGTACCGGCCGGAACACCTTCGGTAGCAACCGTTCTGCTGTCCGCGGGAGTGGGCGCCGGTATCGCGCTGGCGGGCGTCGCCCTGGGAGCGATCCTCGCCCGACGCTGACCTTCTCGTCGAATCTCCACGGCACCCCCGGGCCATCACGGCCCGGGGGTGCCGTCGTCTGCAGGTGGCAGGTGCACGAACCCCGAACTCCAGGCGACGAGTTCGGCGAGATGTGACAAAGAAACACCGCCGCTCAGGGGGTGGAATGTCATCAGACGTCAGGTGGGACACCGGCGAGACGAACCCAGGAGGAAACATGGGATCCAGGAAGATTCGGGTCGGTATCGATACCGGCGGAACATTCACGGACGTGGTCGCGGTGGACGACGAGTCCGGCGCCATCGTCACTACGAAGACCCCGTCGACACCGCAGGATCCGGCCATCGGCTTCCTCGCAGGCATCGAGAAGGTCCTCGCGCAGCTCGGCGAGACCGGCGACGCGATCGACGCCGTCAGTCACGGCACCACCGTCGCGACCAACAAGCTCCTCGAGGGCAAGGTCGGCACCCTCGGATTCATCACCACCGAGGGCTACGAACACGTCCTCGAGATCGCCCGCCAGTCGGTCCCCGACGGCTACGGCAACTCCTACTTCTGGGTCAAGCCCGACCGCATCGTGCCGGCCGACCGTGTCCGCACCATCCGCGGTCGTCTCGCCTACAACGGCAGCGAGATTCGTCCCCTGAACGAGGACGACGTCCGCGCCGCCGCCCGCTTCTTCAAGGCCCGCGAGATCCGCACCGTAGGCGTGTGCCTCATGCACTCTTACGCCAACCCCGAGCACGAGCGCCGCGTCCGCGACATCCTCATGGAGGAGTACCCGGAGGCGACCGTGAGCATCTCCAGCGAGGTGCTGCGCGAGTACCGCGAGTACGAGCGGTCCATCACGACCCTCGTCGACGCCGCGGTCAAGCCCAACATCCGCAACTACGTCAACAACATCGCGAACCGGCTCCGCGAGTTCTCCTCCGCCGAGGGCGAACAGCGCGACATCCCGTTCTACGTGATGAAGTCCAACGGTGGCGTGCTGTCGGCGAAGGAGGTCGTGCACCAGCCGATCACGACCGTGCTCTCCGGCCCTGCAGCCGGTGCCCTGGGTGCGGCCCTGATTGCCGGCGTCGCCGGTGTCGACCAGGTGCTGACCTGCGACGGTGGCGGCACCTCCACGGACGTCACCGTGGTCGTCGGCGGCGAGCCGGCACTCACCACGGAAGGTCGCGTGGGTGTCTACCCGTCCAAGATCCCCATGATCGACGTGGTGACCGTCGGCGCCGGCGGTGGCTCCATCGCGTGGATGACCCCCGAGGGCACCCTGCGCGTCGGCCCGCAGTCGGCGGGCGCCGATCCCGGACCCCTGTGCTACGCCAAGGGTGGCAACGAGCCGACCATCACCGACGCCCACGTCCTGCTCGGTCGCATCCCTCCCCACCTGCTCGGCGGTGAGATCCCGCTCGACACCGAACTCGCCCGCAAGGGCGTCGAGGAGCTCGCACACCGTCTCGGCCTCGAATTCGAGGCGTGCGCCACGGGCATTCTCGAAGTGTCGGCCTGGAACCAGGCCAACGCGCTGCGCCAGATCACCGTCAAGCGTGGTCTCGACGTCCGCGACTTCACCTTGGTGACCTTCGGCGGCTCCGGGTCGCTGCTGGCCTGTCGCCTCATCGACATCCTCGGTCTCAAGGACGTCCTCGTGCCGCTCGAGCCCGGCAACGTCTCGGCCTTCGGGCTGCTGACCGTCGATGTCCGCAACGACTATGTGCAGACGCACGTCAGCCGCCACGACCGGTTGGAGATCGAGGAACTACAGGCCGGACTCGACGCCCTCGCGGCCGAGGCCGAACGTGCCCTGGAGGACGAGGGATTCGGGCCCGATCAGCGGCAGTACGCCCGCTCGGCGGACCTGCGCTATTTCGGCCAGGCCTTCGAGGTGCGTGTGCCGGTCGGCGACGGCCCCATCACCCAGGAACTGATGGACGAGGCGGCCGAACGCTTCCACCAGGCCCATCGCGAGCTCTACGGCTACGACTTCCGCAACGATCCCCACCAGCACGTGGAATGGGTCAACCTCCGCGTCAGCGGTATCGGCCCCATCAAGCGACCGGAACTCGCCGAGATCGCCCCGGGCACGGGGGCGGACGACGCGCTCACCGGCACCCGTCAGGCGTACTTCGACGAGTGGGTCACCACCCGCGTGTACGACCGCGCCCGCCTCGGCGCCGGCGACGAACTCGAAGGTCCCGCCGTGATCGAGGAGTTCAGCTCGACCATCCCGGTTCATCCCGGATTCCGCGCTCGCATCGACACTTTCGGCAACATCCGCCTCAGCAAGACGTCCGACTCGAACGGAGCCACCCGATGACTGCGACTCTCGAACCCGCCGCGGCCACGACCCGCAAGCCCTTCCGGCTGACCGACGCTTCGGGTAGCGCTCCCGATCCGGTGCTGGTCGAGATCGTCGCCGGCTACCTCGCCAGTGTCGAGATGGAGGTGGAGACCTCCATCTCCCGGACCTCGCGCTCGCCGATGATCCGCGACGCCCACGACTTCCGTGCCGGCATCCACGACCGCAACCTGCGCAAGCTCACCGGTCGTTCGTACTCGGCGCTCGTGCATCCGGTGGCGCGGGACTTCCCGCTCGAGACGATGAAGCCCGGCGACGTCTTCTTCCACAACGACGTCTACCTCTCCGAAGGCGGCATCGGGCACCTGCCCGACCTGTGCGTCACGGTCCCGGTCTTCGCGACCCGCCCCGGCGACACCGAGCCTTCGGTGGTCGCGTTCGTGCAGGCCTTCGGCCACCACGACGACATCGGCGGTTGCTGCCCGGGCTCCATGCCCTCGGGTGCGACCACCGTGTACGAGGAGGGACTGATGGTCCCGCCGATCAAGCTGTGGGACCAGGGCGTTCCCAACGAGGCGGCGCTGCGGATCATGACCCGCAACTCCCGCATGCCCGATTCGCTCGCCGCCGACCTCGACGCCGAGTGCTCGGCGTGCCTCATGGGTGCGCGTCGACTGTCGGAACTGTTCGAACGCTACGGTGTCGAGACCGTCGAGGCCTGCTTCGACGCGATCCTCGACGCCACCACGGAGACCTACCGCCGCGAGATCCTCAGCAAGATCCCGGTGGGCACGTACACCTGGGAGGACTACGCCGAGCACGACGGTGTGGACGAGCCCATGCTGCACGTGCAGCGCATCACCCTCACCAAGACCTCCCCGGAGGACGAGGGCGGCGAGCGCCTGATCCTGGACTTCAACGGCACCGGTCCGCAGGCGAAGGGCCCGATCAACCACTGCGGTGACTACGCCGACGGCAACTTCCTCATCAAGTGGCTGGCGCCGATCCTCCGCAACCTGGCCGACACCCCGGACCGCATGGCGGAACTGGACGTCAACGAAGGTGTCGTGCCGCTGATCGAGATGAGGTTCCCGGAGCCGGGCACGCTCATCACGCCGATCTTCCCCGCTCCCACCAACGCTCGCACGTTCGTGATCCTGCGTCTGCTCGGTGTGCTCTCCGGTGTGGTCGCCAAGGCGGTCGACGGCAACATGCCCGCCGACCAGGAGACCATCCGCTACACCGGTGTGTACGGCGAGGACTTCGACGGCCACTCCTACCTCATGCGTGAGGTGCTCGGCGGCGGCTCCGGCGGCCGGCACTACGCCGACGGTGAGGACACCATCCACGTGGTGCCCGACTCGCGGAACCTGCCCACGGAGTTCACCGAGAGCCGTTTCCCGTTCATCGTCGAGAAGCTGGGTCTGGCAATCGATTCCGGTGGGGCCGGCCGCTACCGCGGTGGTCTCGGCTACGAGAAGCACATCCGCATGCTCAAGGACGCGAACTTCATGTCCATCGCGGACCGTTCGATCCTCGCCTGCTGGGGCGTCAAGGGCGGCAAGGCCGGCAAGCCGTTCTCCGTCACCCTCGCTCCCGGCGGCCCGAACGAGCGCGAGTTCGACGCCCTCACGGACGCCGAGCCGATCAAGGCCGGCGAGGTCGTGCGCATCCGCACCACCGGTGGCGGTGGCTGGGGCGACCCGCTCGATCGTCCGATCGACGAGGTGGTCCGGGACGTGCTGTGGCGCAAGGTGTCCGTCGAGGGCGCCCGCGACGACTACGGCGTGATCCTGAAGGACACCTCGGCGGAGGAGCCCGTCGCCGACGTCGAGGCCACCGAGGCGCTGCGTGCGCAGATGCGCGCCGAGCGCGGCGAGGAAGAGCCCTTCTTCGACCGCGGTCCCGGTTACGCCCGCCTGTCGGGTGGTGCCGAGTTCGCCGAGTACGACTTCATCGGCAACTGATGTCGACGACGGCCACTTTCTCCCGCGGCACCGATCTCGCAGTGATCGGTGCCGCGGGGAAGACCGGAACGGCTGTCATCGCGGCGCTGGAGACAGCAGACACGACCCCCGTCCGCCGAGTGGTGCACACCGCTCGGCAGGCGGGGGATCGTGCTGTCGACCTCGAGACCGGTGCCGGGCTCGTCGACGCCCTGTCGGGCTGCCGTGGCGTCTACTTCATCGCCCCGAACATGCACCCCGACGAACCGGCGCTGTTCGAACAGTTCCTCGCGGCGGTGGCCGAGGCAGGTGTCGATCACGTCGTCTACCACTCCGTCGCCTGGCCGTACACGCCGGCGATGCCGCACCACCTCGACAAGGCGCGTTGCGAGGACATCCTGCACGCTTCCGGGGTGCGGTGGACCGTTCTGCAGCCCTGCGCGTACACGGAGAACTTCGCATCCGTCCTCGACGGCTCGGTCGATGCACTCGACGTCCCCTACGACCCCGACGCGCCGTTCTCGTTCGTCGCCCTGTCGGACGTCGCGACGGTGGCGGCCCGTGTCCTCGTCGAGGGTACGGACATCCACCACGGCGCCACCTACGAGCTCGGGGGACCGGACTCGGTGAGTGTGCGGCAGCTGTGCGCGGTCGCCGGGCGGTCGGTGGAGATCGAGCAGGTGTCCGTCCCGGTGTGGATGGAGCGCCACGGCCGCGACCTGCCCGCGGATACCCGGGAGCGTCTGGCGGCGATGTTCGACTTCTACGACGATCACGGCTTCGTCGCGGGAAGCGCCGTGACGGCGGCGCTGCTCGGTCGGGCGCCCGCCCGCGTCGCGGATCTCGTCTCGTCGATGCCGCGCCGGTAACCCGCCGGTGGTGTAGGAAAGGGAACGTGACGGATCGCTCTGCGGACGGCCCCGACGCCGTCGACACCCTGCCCCCACCCGTGCTCATCGCTGTCGACGAGGCCAGCGGTATCGGGGTGCTCACCCTCGACCGCCCGGAGCAGCGCAACCCGCTGTCGGTGGAGACGATGCGCGAGGTCATCGCCGGTCTGACGGCGCTCGCGGCCGACACGAAGGTGATCGTGGTCCGCGCGGAAGGCCCGGTGTTCTCGGCCGGGCACGACCTGCGGCAGATGATCGGACGCACGCTCGACGAGGAACGCGCGATCTTCGAGACGTGCAACGAGATGATGCGGACCGTGCAGTCGATCCCTCAACCGGTGATCGCATCGGTGCAGGGCACGGCGCTCGCGGCGGGATGCCAGCTCGTCGCTGCGTGCGATCTCGCCGTCGCTGCCGGCGACGCCCGCTTCGGTACCCCGGGTGTGCGGATCGGGTTGTTCTGCTCGACGCCGATGGTCGCGGTCAGCCGCGCGATCGGCCGCAAGCGGGCGCTGCAGATGCTGCTGACCGGCGACACCATCGACGCGCAGACCGCCGCCGACTGGGGCCTGGTGAACTACGTCGTCGAACCGGAGACGCTGGAGACCGCGACCACCGAGCTCGCCCTGAAGATCGCCACGTCGTCCCCCGAGACGATGCGGATCGGCAAGGAGGCGTTCTACCGGCAGATCGATCTGCCGCAAGAGACGGCCTATGCCGCAATGGCGGAGACGATGGCGTCGAACGCGATGATCGACGACGCGCAGGAGGGGATGACGGCCTTCCTCGAGAAGCGGGCACCGGTCTGGAAGGACCGCTGATCCCGAGCGATCGCTAGGTCTGGACTAGTTGGTTGGACGTCCTATAAAGTTCACTGCATGACCCCCGACCCGCGTCAGAGCACCGTCGACGGCATCCTCCACCGCACCGCCGCGCGCTATCCCGCCCGCGTCGCACTCCGCTTCGGCGACCGGCAGTTCACCTACCGGGAACTCGACGACGCCGTCACCCGTGCCGCTGCGCACCTGCTCTCGTTGGGCCTGTCCAAGGGCGACCGCGTGGCCGCCTACGGCACCAACTCCGACGGCTACGCGATCGGATATCTCGCCGCTGCCCGCGCCGGCCTGGTGCACGTGCCGATCAACTACGCACTGCGCGGCGAGGAACTGTCGTACCTGCTCGGTCAGTCGGGCGCGAAAGCCGTGCTCGTCGACCCCGTGTTGCGCGACAATCTCGACGCCGTCCTGGCCGACGTGCCGGCCGAGACCGTCGTCCCGCTCCGCGACGCCGACGACTCCCTGGTGACGGTCGCGCAGACCGGCGACGTGCCGGCGCTCGACGTCGCCGTGGCCGACACCGACCTCGTCCAGCTCCTCTACACCTCGGGCACGACGTCGAAGCCCAAGGGCGCCATGATGACCCACCAGGCGCTCACCTTCGAATACATGTCGTCGATCGAGGCGCTCGACCTGTCGGCCGGCGACGACCCGCTCGTGTGCATGCCGCTCTACCACTCCGCGGCGATGCACGTCTTCCTCATCCCGTACTTCGCGGTCGGTGCGACCGTGCGGCTGCTGCCCGCACCCGACGTCGCCGAGATCCTGCGGCTGGTGGAGGAGGAGCGCATCGGATCGCTGTTCCTCGCCCCGACGGTGTGGGTGCCGCTGACCAACCATCCCGACCTCGACGAGCGCGACCTGTCGTCGCTGCGCAAGGCGCAGTACGGAGCGTCGATCATGCCCGTCACCGTCCTCGAGCGACTCCGCGGCCGCTACCCGGAGCTCGGCTTCTACAACTGTTTCGGCCAATCCGAGATCGGTCCGCTCGCCACCGTCCTCCGCCCCGAGGAACACGACGCGCGTCCCGCCTCGTGCGGCCGGGCCGTGCTGTTCGTCGAAACCCGCGTCGTCGACGCCGACGGCAACGACGTCCCCGACGGTGAACCCGGTGAGATCCTGTACCGCTCACCGCAACTGTGCCTGGGCTATTGGGAGAATCCCGCCGCGACGGAGGAGGCCTTTCGCGACGGCTGGTTCCACTCCGGCGACCTCGTCACCCGCGACGCCGAAGGCTTCATCACCGTCGTCGATCGCATCAAGGACGTCATCAACACCGGTGGCATCCTCGTCGCCTCACGTGAGGTCGAGGACGCGATCTACACGCATTCGGCCGTCGCGGAGGTCGCGGTGATCGGTACTCCGGACGAGAAATGGATCGAAGCGGTGACCGCGGTGGTCGTCCTCAAGGACGGTCACGAGCTCGACGAGCCCACCTTGATCGACCACGTCAAGCAGCGCCTCGCACCGTTCAAGGTGCCCAAGGCCGTTCGCTTCGCCGACGTCCTGCCGCGTAACCAGAGCGGCAAGCTCCTCAAGCGCGAACTGCGCGGATCCTGACCACTCCGACCGAACACTGCGAAAAGGAAATCCGAACCCGATGCCGAAGAAGCACGTCGCCTCCTGGTACGACGACGAGGTCTCTGCCGTCTACGATCTCGCGCGCGAGTTCTTCGATCGCGAGGTCATGGGCAAGGCCGAGAAGTGGGATTCGCAGCGTCGTATCGATCGTGAGGTGTGGCTCGAGGCCGGCAAACTCGGTCTGCTGTGCTGCTCGATCCCCGAGGAATACGGGGGTGGCGGCGGTACCTTCGCGCACGACCTCGCGGTGTTCGACGCGCAGGGCTACTCCGGCGATCTCGCGTTCGGCAACTCCGTGCACAGCGGCATCGTCGCGCACTACATCCTCGAATACGGCAACGAGGAGCAGAAGAAGACGTGGCTGCCGGGCATGGCCACCGGCGAGATCCTCGGTGCCATCGGCATGACCGAACCCGGCGCGGGTTCGGACCTCAAAGCGATCAAGACCACCGCGGTGCGCGACGGCGACCACTACGTCGTCAACGGCTCGAAGACCTTCATCACCAACGGTTCTTCGGCCGACGTCATCGTCCTCGCCGTCAAAACCGACCCGAAGGCAGGCGCCAAGGGTGTGTCGCTGGTCATCGTGGATCTCCGTGACGCCCCGGGCTTCTCGGTGGGCCGTGTGCTCGACAAGGTCGGCCAGCACGCCGCCGACACCTCCGAGCTGTCGTTCGTCGACGTGCGCGTGCCCGTGACGAACCTGCTCGGCGAATCCGAAGGTCTCGGCTTCGGTCAGCTCATGGCACAGCTCGTGCAGGAACGTCTGATCATCGGCGCGCAGGCCGCCGGTGCGATGGACCGGGCCGTCGAGGAGACCGTCCGCTACACCAAGGCGCGACAGGCGTTCGGGCACAGCCTGTTCGAGTTCCAGAACACGGCCTTCGAACTCGCCGAGTGTCAAACCATCGCCCGCACCTGCCGCATCTTCCTCGACCACTGCATCGAGCAGCACCTGAAGGGCCAACTCGATCCGTCCGATGCCGCGATGGTCAAGTACTGGCTGACCGACAAGCAGTGCGAGGTCATCGACCGGTGCGTGCAGTTGCACGGCGGCTACGGCTACATGCGCGAATACCTCATCGCGCGGATGTACGAGGACGCGCGCGTCCAGCGGATCTACGCCGGCGCGAACGAGGTCATGAAGCAGATCATCGCGCGGGCGCTGTAACCGCCGAGTCGTATCCGGATGCGGGACGTCTCAGCGTGCTGTGGCGGTCAAGAACTCTTCGATCGCCGCCGTGAGCTTCTCGGGCTGGTCTTCGGCCAGCAGGGTGTAGCTGTCGTCGATTTCGACCAGCCGCGCGTCGGGGAAGGCCTCGGCGAGGCGTCGCCCGTGATCGCGCGGCATCATGCGGTCCTCGGTGGCCCACACGACCAGCACCGGCCCGGAGAATTGCGCCGCTTTCGCAGCGATCTCGAGCAGCTGTTGCTTGGGCGGGGCCGAGAGTGCGTACTTGGCCAGATCACGCCGGATGTTCCGGTCGACGGTGGCCGGGCGGAACCAGGCGTCCATGACGGGGCCGGGTACCGGACGTTTGCTCATCCATCCCCAGGTGCCGGGGCCACGCCGGCCGAACTTCGTGCCGAGCACCGCCATGAGCAGGCGTACCCCACCCGGAAGCTTGACCAGCGGCAGGAGTCGTTTCACCGGGCCGGGAGGGTAGTTGTCGAATGCCTCGCACGCGGCGAGCACGAGTCGCGAGACCCGTTCGGGATTCGACACGGCGAAGAAGGCCTGGGCGCCGCCCCAATCGTTCTGGATCAGCGTGACGTCACGCAGGTCGAGAGCGTCGAGGAACTCCCCGATGAGATGGCCCATGCCGACGAGGGTGAGGTCTGCCTCCGGGCGCATCGGTATGCGGTGCGAGCCGAGAGGCCAGGTCGGCGCGATGCAGCGGTAGGTGCCGCGGAGTTGTTCCACGACGTTTCGCCACGCGGTTCCGTCCATCAGTAGACCGTGGATGAACACGAGAACCGGTCCGTCGCCACCGGTGTCCTCGTACTCGATCGTTCCTGCCGAAAGCTCGATGTCGAACACGCGATCCCCCTTCGCGTCGAGTCGTCGAGATACTTCCACAGTTCGACGCCGATCACCGGGATTTCACTGATTCCCTCAGAGGGGCTTGGTCCAGTCCAGCGTGTAGCGGTAGTAGAAGCGTCGATGGATACGGCTTCCGGGCAGCACCATCGCGGCCGCGCGACGGATATCGGCGAGTGACTCGCGGGGTTGTTCGGTCGTCATGCCGGGGTAGCCGGATTCGCGGTGGATGGTGCTCGCTACGCGAACGGGAAGAACAAGGGCCCCGGCGACGAGCCGATCGATCACGGTCTTGTTGGCAGACAGCCCCACGATGCACAGGCTCCCTTCCGGGGCCAGAAGTTCTCGCATGCGTTCGAGCGCGATGATCAGCGGCATGTGATGGAGGGTGGCGACGCACGTGATCAGGTCGAAGCGCCGATCATCGAGTTCCGACGAGGTGAGGACATCTCCCTCGACGACGTGCGCGTCGGGGGTGTCGGCAAGGCGTGCGCGCGCTCGGGCGACAGCCGAGTGATCCGAATCGATGCCGGTGACCGATGCAGCTGCCGTGGCGAGTTTCCGAAGGAGAAGTCCGTCGCCGCAGCCCATATCGAGGACGCTGCTGTCACGGTGCGGAACCGCTGCGAGCAACTCCGAGTGGAAGACCGTGTTGTGATTCCAATACTCGGTCACGATGCTCCTTTCTCGTCGTCGGGAACGTGTCAGGGTGCATGAGGTCGGGTCCGCGGAATCGCCGACGGTATCGAGCGTGAACTCTACGCATCGGGCTGGGGCACCTGCCACATCGTCGGGAACTCCCTCCGTGGACAGGTCGGGTTCGAACTCGAACGCCATGGCCGTGCACGTTCGCCGGCTGCTGTCAGTCCGAGTCGCGGTCGGAAACGTTTGTCATGGAGGGAGTTCCGTATCGGCTTGTCGTTCATTGCGCAGTTTCCGTTGGCGGCAGCGGCGCGGGTGCTCGGTGAGCGGGCCTGGGCACGGCTCCAACGACCGATCCTCCGGAACGCGAGCCGGCGACTCGACGCCATACCACCCGAGGATGCTGCGAATGTCGTCCGCGCAGTGTCCCACTGCCCGATCTACCTCACGAGGCTGCTCGCCGGCCTTCGCGACGGGCCGTTGACGGACCTTCACCGGGTGAAGGCACCTACCACGGCCGGCTCGTGGTGAGATACTTCGCCATCTCCTGACTCTGCGCGCGGTGCATGCGGCGGTGCTCCGCCCGCTCGTCACCGGACTCGTTCAGCTTGCGTTCCTCGTCGGATTCGGGTAGCACCGGTGGGACCTGCATGGTTCGACCGCCGTCGTCGACGGCGACGAAGGTGAGGAAGGCGGTGGCGGCGATGCGCCGCTCCCCGCTGCGCAGATCTTCGGCGGTGACCTTGACGAAGACCTCCATCGAGCTACGTCCGGTCCACGTCACGAACGACTCGAGGCACACCGAATCGGACGGACGGACGGGTTCGAGGAAGGCCATGGAATCGGTCGACGCCGTCACAACCGAGGCACGACTGTGACGGGTCGCCGAGATCGACGCGGTCATGTCGATGTCGCTCATCAGCTTCCCGCCGAACAACGTGTTGTGGTCGTTGACGTCGTTGGGAAACACCCTGCTGGTCTTGACGACTCGCGATTCTCGGCAAGGTTTGGCCTGCACGCCGATGGTCCTTTCGTAGATCGTGCTCACGGCTGGATCTCCGCCGGATGCACCTCTACAAGCCTACGACTGCTGCGCGGAAATCGGCGCAGGCCTGGTGTGATACTCGACAATCCTGGTCAGCATGGCGGTGAGCTGTGCGCGTTCGGCCGCGTCGAGGGGAGCGAACGCCTCGTCCTGCGCCGAGGTGAGCATCCGGTCGAGATCGAACAGTCGCCGGCGCCCGCGCTGGGGGAGGGTGATGATGTTGCGTCGCCGATCGGTCGGGTCGGGTGCTCGTTCGACGAAACGCCGGTCGACGAGTGCGTCGACGGCGGCGGCGACGTCGCTGCGATCGAGTCCGCAGCGACGGGCGAGGTCGATCTGACTGGACGGACCGTGTACCTCGAGGGCGGCCAGGATCCGGTAGTGGTGACCTCGGGCATCGGCGGAATCGAGGCGGTCGAACACGACGCGATGCACGTGTCGCGCCGCCAGGGTCATCAGATAGCTCGGGAGGTGTCCGAGCCGATCGGGGCCGGCCGCGTCGTGGGTGGCGGACATGTGACCGAGTCTACGATTACGGGCCCTGTGGATCGAGACCCCGTCACCGCCGACGGTGGTCGGTGATGGGGGTGCGAGGGCCGCGTTTCGGAACCTGCGCGTACCCACCGGACTCCACGATCAGTCGAACCGCCCGATAGCGTTGCGGGCGCAGGGGTTCGAGGTATTCGATCATGCCGGGATCGTCGAGGGGCTTACCGAGCAGCGCCCATCCGACGACCTTCGCGAGGTGATAGTCGCCGACGGAAAGCGCATCGGTGTCGCCGAACGCGCGCTGGGCGACCTCCGCGGCCGTCCACACGCCCACCCCCGGCACGACCCGCAACTTCCGTCGGGCGTCGGCGGCCGGTTCATGCACGAGGCGCTCGAGGGAGTCGGCGACCTGCGCGCACCGCACCACAGTGCGTGCGCGGCCGGGGTCGACGTTCGCCCGATGGAACTCCCAGGACGGCACGGTCCGCCAGGTCGCCGCGGAGGGCGGCACGCGCATGCCCTCCGGGGCCGGACCGGGCGCCGGATCGCCGAACCACGTGACGAGACGACGCCAGGACGCGAACGCCGCCACCCCGTGCACCCGCTGTTCCAGGATGGCCGGCACCAGGGATTCGAGCACCCGGCCCGTGCGGGTGATGCGCAGGGCAGGCATGCGTCGGTGCGCCTCGACGAGCAGGGGATGCTCGGGTACGAAGCCGGACGGGTCGTCGTCGGCGCCGAGCAGCGCCGGAAGCCGATCGACCAACTCGGATGCGCCCGGACCCCACGCCAGACACCGCGCGCCGTGCGGACCGTCCTGGGTGAGTCGGTACGTCACGGCACCGGTGTTCATCCGGGAGGTACGCCAGACGGCGCCGGCGACGACGCGATGACACGGATCCCACGGCCCGCGCTGCAGCGGGCGCAGGGTGCGCACCACGTCGACCGGCCACGGCACGCGCACGCGGGTGTCGAGGGGTGCTTCGTCCGCCACGCTCGCGATGCGACGGCCTCGCTCGTCGGACACGGTCACCGTCCTACCGTACTCTGTGCGCTGGAGCCGACTTTCGCGACTCTGTGCGCTGGAGCCGACTTTCGCGACTCTGTGCGCTCGAGCCGACTTTCGTGGTGTCGGAGGGTGCGGCTATGGTCGGGCGCATGATCATCGTGAGCACCGACGGATCCTGCCTTCGCAATCCCGGTGGCGCCATCGGGTGGGCGTGGGTCAATCACGAGGGGCCCAGCGCGTCGGGCGGTGAGCGTTCGGGCACGAATCAGATCGCCGAGCTCCGGGCGGTGCTCGAGGCACTGCGCGCGCATCCCGGCGCCGAGCCGATGATCATCGAATCCGATTCGCAGTACGCGATCAAGTGCGCCTCCGAATGGCTGCCCGGATGGAAGCGCAAGGGTTGGAAGACGGCCACCGGCGCGCCGGTGAAGAACCTCGAACTCGTGCGCGCCATCGACCGCGAGCTCACCGACCGCACCGGTCCGGTGCGGTTCCGCTGGGTGCGCGGCCACGTCGGCAACCACTTCAACGAGATGGCCGACACGCTCGCCGGCCAGGCCGCCCGCGAGATCGCGGCGCAGCCCGGACCGATCGAGGTGCCGAGCACGCCCGTGGTCGCGCACAAGCCGCCGAAGTGCGCCGACGACGCCGAATTGACCTTGTTCTGAGCGAAGTTCCGCTCAGCGCGCGTAGACCGCGGTGGGTTGCCCGTTGATCGCGTGGACGGTCACGGGGGTATCGAACACGTCGGTGAGGATCTCGTCCCGCATGATCTCGTCGGACGTGCCGCTGGTGACGATCAGGCCGTCGCGCAACGCGATGATGTGATCGGAGTACGCGGCGGCGATGTTCACGTCGTGGATGACGAGCACGATCGTCTTGCCCAGTTCGTCCGCTGCCCGCCGCAGCTGACGCATCATCAGCACGGCGTGCTTCATGTCGAGGTTGTTGAGCGGCTCGTCGAGCAGCACGTACTTGGTGTCCTGTGCCAGCACCATCGCCACGAAGGTGCGCTGCCGCTGACCGCCGGAGAGCTGGTCGAGGAAGCGGTCTGCGAGGTCGGTGAGGTTGAGGAATTCCATCGCCTCGTCGACGTGCCGCACGTCTTCCGCGGTGAGTCTGCCCTGGCAGTGCGGGAATCGACCGAAGCCGACCAGTTCGCGGACCGTCAGGCGCGCGGTGATGTGGTTCTCCTGCCGCAGGATCGACAGATGCTTGGCCAGCTCCCGGGTCTTCGTGGAATGCACGTCGAGTCCGCCCACGGTGACGGTGCCGCTGGTGGGTTGCAGCAGTCGGCCGATGATCGTCATGAGCGTCGACTTGCCGGCACCGTTCGGTCCGATCAGGGAGGTGATGCCGCCCTCGCGGATCGTGCCGGAGACGGGTCCGAGGACCCGCTTGTCCTGGTACGACATCGAGACGTCGTGGAACTCGATCACAGCGTTCCCTTTCTCAGGAGCATGAACAGGAACAGGATGCCGCCGACGAACTCGATGATCACCGTCAGGAACCCGCCCGCGTAGAAGACGTGCTGCATGAAGAACTGGCCGAAGGCGAGGGTGATCACGCCGAGCAGGAACGCCATGGGCATGACGTACTGGTGCTTGTACGAACCGGCGATCTGGTAGGCGAGGGTGGCGACGAGGAAGCCGAAGAAGGTCATGGGCCCGGCCAATGCGGTCGCGAACGCCACGAGCAGCGCGATGAGGACGAGCATCAGCGTCAACTCGCGCTTGTAGGCGACACCGATGTTGGTTGCGGTGTCGCGGCCGAGCAGCAGCGCATCGAGACGGTGGCGACGGCGCCACAGGATCACCCCCACGACGATGCAGATGCCGAATGCGAGGGGCAGATAGTCGCCGGGTACGGACGACAGGCGACCCATCAGCTCGACCGAGAGCATGTCGTACTCGGTGGGGGAGAGCACCCGCTGGATGAACGTCGAGAGACTGTCGAACGCCATTCCGAGTACGACGCCGACGAGCAGCATCAGGAACAGGCTGCCGAAACGGCCGGAGAACAACCAGCGATAGAGCAGCGTCGCCAGTGCCACCATGAGCCCGGTCTGGAGGACGAGCTTCGGGATGCCTTCGGAGGTCGCGATCGCGGTGGCTCCGAAGAAGAAGACCGTCAGCGTCTGCATCAGCGTGTACAGGGAATCGAACCCGATGATGGACGGCGTGAGGATGCGGTTGTCGGTGACCGTGTGGAACACGACGGTCCCCATGCCGTGCGCGAACGCCGCGACCACCATGGCTCCCAGGACGGTGAGCCGGCGAGGGAAGGTGAAGTCGAACGAGCCGCGGATGAACAGGAACAGATAGCAGGCGACCGCTACGGCGGCGATCGCGGCGACGATGGCCAGGCGCACTCCCGGCGACAGGCGACGGCGCTCACCCTTGCCGGTCGGGACGGCCCGGGCGCGTACGGAATCAAGCACTGACATGACGACGCTGCCTCAGAACGAGAGTGATGAAGACGACGGCGCCGACGACGCCGAGGACGACGGACGCGGGAATCTCCATGGGGGCGACGATCGTGCGGCCGACGAGATCGCACGCGAGAAGTAGTCCGGCGCCGATGACGGCGACCCAGGGCAGGTTCTTGTGCATGTCGTCGCCGAGCATCATCGACACGAGATTCGGGACGATCAGGCCGAGGAACGGGATGAAGCCCACCACCACGGTAGTGACGCCGGTGGCGATCGCGACGAGCATGACGCCGAGGAAGACGACCTGCTCGTACTTCAGCCCCACGTTGGTGGCGAGGTCTCTACCGAGACCGGCGATGGTGAACCGGTCGGCGAGGAGATAGGCGAGGACGGCGACGGCGAGCACCGCCCACAGCGGTTCGTAGAAGCCGCGAACCACGCTGCTGAAGCCACCCGAACGCCACGCCGACATCGACTGCAGCAGGTCGAAGTTGCCGGCGAGGAAAGTGGTGATCGAGCCGACCACGGCACCGAGCATGATGCCGACGAGCGGCACGATGATCGACGACTTCAGCGCGATCCGGCGCAGGACGACGATGAACACCATCGTTCCCGCGAACGCGAAGATCACCGAGATCACCATCTTGACCATCGGCGACGCGTCGGGAACGACGATCAATGTGGCCAGCAGGCCGAGACCGGCCCACTGCGCGGTGCCCGCGGTGGTCGGTTCGACGAACTTGTTCTGGGTGATCAACTGCATGATCACGCCCGAGATGCTCATCGCGACGGCCGCGAAGATCAGGGCGAGGGTTCGCGGCACGCGGGAGATGAAGAACATCTCGCGGGCCGCCGGGTCGTGGATCAGCGATTCGAGGGTGATGTCGTAGCCGCCGACCATCAGGGACGCCACGGTCAGTGCCAGAACGACCACCGAGATCACCGGCAGCAGCACTTTGTTCTTCGTCATGGGGGCTCGGATCCGGAGAAGGTGCGCTCACACACGCAGCCTGCCCCGGCCCGTGATTCGGGTCGGGGCAGGCTGCTGTGGAGCGTCGAACAACAGGGACTTACTGTGCCGACTGGTTCGCAGCTTCGAACGCGTCGGTGATCTGCTGGAACGCTTCGGTGTAGGACTCGATGCCCTCACGCTTGTAGAAGTCGCCGTCCAGGTAGATGATCTGGTCCTTCGTGGCGAAGGTGGTGTTGGCGAACGCTTCCTGCGCGTCGATCACCGCGGCGGCCGGCTGCGGGGCTTCCTCGCCCGGCACGGCGGTGGCGGAGTCGCGGTCCAGGACGATCATCCAGTCGGGGTTCGCCTGCGCGATGGTCTCGGGAGCGAGACCGGAATCGCCGTGGACATCACCGGCGTCGCCGGCGAAGACGTCCTTCAGGTTCACGCCCTCGAGGAGGCGACCGATACGGCCTGCACCGTTGTCGATCTTGCCGCCCGCGACGACCGCGAGGAAGACGCTCTCACCGTTCGTGGCGTCCTGGGCAGCTTCGGTGGCAGCCTCGAGCTCGGCGACGATCTCCTCGGCCTCGGCTTCCTTCTCGAAGATCTGCCCGAGCGCGAGGGCCTGATCCTTCAGTCCCTGGATGTAGCCGCCCTCGGAATCGTCCAGCGCGGAGACGTCGACGACCGGCGCGATCTTCGACAGTTCTCCGGTGAACTCGGTGAAGCGCGAACCACCGATGATCAGATCCGGCTCGGCCTCGCTGACCAGTTCGAGCTTCGGCTCGCGGTGCGTGCCGACATCGAGGATGGAGTCGTCCTCACGCCACTCGTCGAAGCCCGTGTTGGGGAGGAGGGTCTTCGGCAGGGCGACGGGCGTGATGCCCCAATCGCGCAGCATCTCGAACGACTTGTTGTCGAGGGCCACCACACGCTCGGGGTCCGTAGGAACTTCCATCTCACCGTTGTTGGTCTCGATGGTGACGGTCGCGCCGTTCTCGGCGTCGGCGCTGTCGATACCGCTGTCACCGCAGGCGGTCAGGACGAGCGCCCCGGCGAGGGCCGGTGCGAGGAGCAGGCGCTTGAGATTCAGTTTCACGGGTGACTCCGAGGAAGGGTCGGACGGCGTGCTGACATGTGCCAAGACGCTCGCGGATCGGTAATTCAAGTTTCACATAGTATTGGTAAGGCAAACCTTTGTCCTGCTGGGGGTATGTGACAACGATCTCCCGGAGCGAATATCAACTACTCACGTCACCCCTGCTGAGGGTCGCCGGATAGGGTCGCGGCATGAACGAAGTCGAGTCGGTCGCACGCTTTCGGAGCACCCACGGTCTCGATCACCTGATCGACGTCCACACGCACTTCATGCCCCGCCAGGTCATGGACAAGGTCTGGGCGTACTTCGACTCCGCAGGCCCGCTCGTCGGACGGCCCTGGCCGATCACCTACCGGCACGACGAGGAGGAACGCGTCGCGCGTCTCCGCGACTTCGGGGTACGCCGGTTCACCGCCATGCTGTACCCGCACAAGCCGGAGATGGCGGCGTGGCTCAACTCGTGGGCGGCTGACTTCGCGGCCCGGACCCCCGACTGTCTCCACACCGCCACCTTCTACCCGGAGGCCGAGGCGAAGGAGTACGTCGCGTCGGCGATCGAGGCGGGCGCGCGCGTGTTCAAATCCCACATCCAGGTCGGCGATTACTCGCCGCTCGATCCGCTCCTCGACGACGTGTGGGGCCTGCTCGAGGACTCGGGCGTGCCCATCGTCGTGCACTGCGGGTCGGGCCCGGCGCCCGGCACGTACACCGGTCCGGCTCCGATGCAGGAACTCATGCGCCGGTACCCGCAGCTGACGGTGATCGTCGCGCACATGGGTCTGCCCGAGTACCGCGAGTTCCTCGACCTCGCGGAACAGTACGAGCGGGTGTATCTCGACACGACGATGGCGTTCACCGATTTCGTCGAGGAGGACACACCCTTCCCGAGGGATCAGCTGCCGCGTCTCGACGCGCTGCGTCGGAAGATCCTGCTCGGCACGGATTTTCCGAACATTCCGTACGACTATCTGCACCAGCTCGAGGTGCTCGAGCGCGTCGCGCCCGACAGCGAGTGGATCCGCGCGGTGTGCCGCGACAACGCCACGTCGCTGTTCGGGCTCGGCGAGTGATCGACGGGTTCGCCGGTCAGACGGTGATCGAGCGTCGGACGATCTTGCCGGTCGCGTTGCGGGGGAGCAGATCCTGCGTGATCCGCCAGACGGTAGGGACCTTGTAGTAGGCCAGTCGCTCGGCGCAGAAGGCTCGCAACTCGTCCTCGGTGATCGTGCTGCCGGGTCGCAGCACGACGACGGCGGCGATCTCCTGTCCCAGATCCTCGTGGTCCACGCCGATCACGGCGCTCTCGACGACGCCGGGGTGCTCGTCGAGGCACTGTTCGATCTCCGTGGGATAGACGTTCTCGCCGCCGCGCAGGATGAGATCGGACCGTCGGCCCGTGAGCCGCAGACGTCCGTTCTCGATCGCGCCGTAGTCGCCGGTACGCAACCATCCCTCCGGGGTGATGGCCGCGTCCGTTGCGGCCGGATCCTCCCAGTAGCCGAGCATTACGTAGGGACTGCGGACGCAGATCTCACCCTCGGTGCCGTCGGGCACCCGTTCGCCGAACGGATCGCGGATCTCCATGCTCACCGTGATGATGGGGGAGCCGAGGGTTCCGGGGAAGGCCTCGATTTCCGGGGCCGTCGCCATGGCGATCGCGGTGCTGCACTCGGTCAGCCCATAGCTGTCCACCAGAGCCTGTCGCGCGAAGGGGAACTTCGCCTGCAGGCGTTGCTTGAACTCGGGGGAGGACGGAGCAGAAGCCAGCGCGAACGCAGTGAGCGAGCCGAGGTCGTACTTGTCGGTGTTCTCGTGCTCGAGCATGCGCGAAGCCATCGTCGGCACCGCACCCCAGTTGGTCACCCTCTCGCGCTCGATGAGCGTGAAGACCTTGTCGACGTCGAACCCGCCTTCCGTCATGACAGCGGCGCTTCCCGTTGCGAGTCGCGGCACCGCAAGGTTGTGCAGGCTCGCGATGTGGAACAACGGTGAGGTCAGGAGATACCGGTTGTCGTTGGGCACCGAGTCGTCATAGGGGCGCTGCTGCATCGCGGCAACCAGCGCGTCGGAGTATCGGTGATAGTCGACGACGGCGAGCACGTTGCGGTGGGAGTGCAGTGCCCCCTTGGGACGCCCACTGGTACCGCTCGTGAACAGGATGACCGCGGGATCGTCCTCCTCCACGTCCGCCGACGGCAGTTCGGCGCCGGACGCCGCGGCCACGATCCGGGGCACGTCCTGCTCGGTGGTGAGCAGATCGAACCCGGAGACCCCCGCTCTCCCCAGCAACGCGGCGCGTTTGGCGTCGGCGACGATCACCTTGGGCCGCACCAGGTTCACGCCGTACGCGATCTCGGGCGGCGTCCACCAGGAGTTCAGGCCCACTGCAATTGCACCCAGGCACTGAGCGGCCCAGAAGGTGATGATCCATTCGGGGGAGTTGGCCGCGAGAAGCGCGACGCGGTCGCCCTTCTTCACGCCGTGCTCGTCGCGCAGGACGGTCGCCAGGGCGGCGACGGCGTCGGCGTGCGCGCTGAACGAGAGGCGGCGATCGGCCGTCACGAGGTAGTCGCGGTCGCCCCATTGCCGGGACGCGGCGACGAGGTCACCGATGCGGCGGTCGCGGTTGCGCATGACCTGCATCCGGTTGCCGCGCACGTCCTCTTCGACGATTTCGAATCGGCCACCGGGGCCGGTGAGCTGGGAAACGACCATCTGCAACATCTGCTGCAGATCTGCTTGTGCTGTCAAGGATTCGCCTTTCTCGGTCCCGCACGGTTTCGTCGCGCAGTAGGGCGTACACAGGGGGATCGGAGAACTGTTTCGGGTGATGTAGTGCATCGAACCCTAGGCGCTGTGTTCACTGTCACAGATTTGTCCCGGTGAGTGAGAGTGGCCCAGGTCTCACTCTGTGGGGTGGCTACCTTCGCGACACCCGGCCTACCGTCCGACGCCCCGGAATTGCGCTTCAGCCCAGACCGAGACCAAGGAGTCCATCGTCGTGAAACTCAGCGCTGCCTCGAAATCGATGGCGGGTCTGTTCGCCGTCGTAGTGGCGACGTCCGCTTGTGCGTCGGACCGCGGCGCCGACCCGTCGGCGGGCGCCCTCGCTCCGGCGGCAGCCGCCGCAGCGGCGGCCCCCACGGCCGAGGAATCGTTCGGAACCCTCGTGTCTCCGTGCGGGCCGGGGGATGCGGCAGGAAGCACCGACCAGGGAGTGTCGGATACCGAGATCCGCATCGGATACGGCGACGACCGGGGCTACTCGAAAAGTCCCGGACTCAACAAAGAGATCGGTGACGCCGTCTCCGCGATGATCGACTGGTGCAATGCCCAGGGTGGCATCAACGGTCGCACGATCGTCGGTACCCACTACGACGCTGCGATGACGCAGGCCAACGCCGTGATGCAGAACGCGTGTGCGAGCGAGTTCATGATGGTCGGTCACGGCTTCGCCATGGACCAGACGTCCGAGCAGACTCGGGTCGCGTGCAATCTCGCCGCTGTCCCCGCCTTCACCGTGTCCCCCGACGCGGCCAACGGTCCAATGACCTACCAGGGCGTCCCGTTCCCGGTCGACTACGCGAACGGCTCGCAGTGGTTCCAGATCGCCGAGATGTACCCGGACCTGGTCGGCGAGTTCGACGTCATCGACAGCACGATGCCCACGATCATCTCGGCGAGCACCAAGATCCGGTCCATCGCCGAGGCCGCCGGCTTCACGCTGAAGAACTGCGGTGTCACGCTCAACTACGAGGGCGAGTCGAGTTACGCGCCCTTCGCCGAGAAGTTCAAGCAGTGCGACGTCAAGGGCCTGTGGACGTCCCGTTCTCCGGTGCCGGCCGAGTTCAACTTCGTGAAGGCACTCGACCAGGTCGGCATCGACCCGATCCTGCTCGGTGAGGCCACCTGGTACGGCAACGCCGCCCAGGCGTGGAACGGGGAGAGCGGTCTGCTCGACAACCTCCACGCCGGCATGACCTTCCAGATGATCGAGAACGCTGATGCCGTACCGGCCGTGAAGAAGTACGTCGAGCTGGTCACCGAGCAGGACGGCAAGACCGCGCTGCTCGGCATGCAGGCCACCTCTTCGTTCCTGTTGTGGGCGACCGCTGCGGACGCCTGCGGATCGGACCTGTCCCGTCAGTGCGTCATCGACGAACTGTCCCGAATCGACGAGTGGGACGGAGGCGGGCTGCACGCCGTCACCGATCCCGGGAACAACATGCCGGCAACCTGCGGGCTCGTCGTGAGGCTCACCGGCGCCGAATACACCCAGGCGTTCCCCACGGAGGCCGGCACCTTCAAGTGCGACGACCGCTACCGCGTCGCAACCGATCCGAGCACGTGGGGCACCGAACTCGGACCCGACCGCGTCGCGACGAAATACCTGAACCCGAACATCATCAGACCGACCGTCTGATCCGAGCGCCCGGTGCCGGCGAGGCCTGACACGCACTCGCCGGCACCCCGACCAGAGGTACTCGTATGGACACCTTTCTGACCTTCACGATCGTGGGGTTGGTGCTCGGATCGGTTTACGCGATCGCTGCATCGGGCCTCGTTCTCACCTACAACACGTCCGGCATCTTCAACTTCGCGCACGGCGCACAGGCGATGCTCGGTGCGTTCGCCTACTGGCAACTGCGCTACGGCTGGGGGCTGCCCACACCCGTCGCGTTGCTTCTCGTCCTCGGCGTCCTCGGCCCGATGACGGGCCTGTTGCTCTACGTCGTGATCATGCGCGGCATGCGTGACACCGCCGAGGTCACCAAAATCGTCGTCACCGTGTCGATCCTGCTCGGCATGGTCTCGGTGTCGCACTGGTTCTGGCATCCGGAGACCGCACGCACCATGACGATGTTCTTCGGCGACCAGGCAAGGATCGACCTCTTCGGCGTCACCATTCGCTACCACGAATTGATCTGTCTCGCCGCCGCGGTGCTCATCGCCGTGGGACTGCGAATCATGTTCGTGCGCACCCGCGTCGGAGTGGCGATGCGAGGTGTGGTCGATGATCCCGATCTGCTGCGCCTGAACGGGCACGACCCCGACCGGCTCGCCGCGCTGTCCTGGATGATGGGTTCGACCCTCGCGGTGCTGGCAGGTGTCCTCGTGACACCGATCAACGGTGGCACCCTCGAAGCGAACATGCTGACCCTGCTCGTCATCGACGCGTTCGCGGCGGCGATGTTCGGCCGGCTGCGCAGCATTCCGCGCACCTTCGCCGGTGCGCTGTTCCTCGGCCTGGCAGCCACATACGTGCTCGCCTACTTCCCGACCGCGTGGACGTGGACGTCGAATCTGCGGGTGTCCCTGCCGATGATCGCGCTGTTCGTGGTTCTCGTCGTACTGCCGCAGGATCGGTTGCGCGGTGCCGTCACCCGTACCCGGGAGCGCTACCACGTGCCGTCGGTGCGCAAGGCGATCGCCTGGGCGGTCGCGCTCGTCGTCATCGTCTATGCCATCCGCCTGCTCATGGTGACGTCGGCGGTCACGACCCTCACGATCGGCATGGCCTTCGCGATCATCGCGTTGTCGCTGACCCTGCAGACCGGATACGCGGGCGAGATGAACCTCGCGCCGGTATCTTTCGGTGCCATCGCGACGATCGTGGCGTTCCACTTCGGTATCTCCGGGAGCGGACTGGCTGCCCACCTGAACCTGTGGGGCGTGGCGCTCGGCGTCGCCGTCACGGCCGTGATCGGCGGGCTCATTGCGCTTCCGGCCCTGCGGTTGCGCGGCCTCTATCTCGCCCTGGCCACGATGGCGTTCGGTGTGTTCCTGTCGAACATGGTGCTGCGCGACACCACCCAGCACGAGCTGTTCGGCATCAGGTTCTCGCTGTTCACCGACGGCAACATCGCGATCCCGCCGTTGAAGGTCGGCCCACTCGACCTGCGGAACGAGACGGCCTTCCTCATGACGGTGACGGTGATCTTCGCCGTTCTCGGCGTGGGCCTCATCGCCCTGCGCAACAGCGGCTACGGCCGCCGGCTCGCAGCGATGAAGGACAGCCCCGCCGCGGCGGCGATGCTCGGCCAGAGCCTGGTGCGTCTGAAGCTCGGAGTCTTCACCCTGTCGGCGGGCATCGCCGGACTGGGAGGGCTGTTCATGTCGAGTGCGATGGGCTCGGTGTCGAACGAAAGCTTCTCGATCATGGTGAGCTTGTCGCTGCTGATGCTCACCGTCGTGGCCGGTATCGGTTACGTCTCCGGTGCGCTGTTCGGTGGTCTGATGTCGGGTATCGGCTTCGCCGTCATCATGGTTTCGTTCTCCGATCTCGCTGCGGGACAGCCGGAACTGGCCGGAATGTGGACCTTCCTCGGTCACGTCGCCGCAGTGAGCCCCGCGCTCATCGGTATCGGCGTCGCGGCCAACCCGAGCGGCAGCGTCCACCAGATGGTGGAGGGCTACCGTCACCTGAAGAACGCGGAGCCCGTGCTGGTCGGGGGTGCCGCGGTGGTGCTCGTGTCCTACCTGCTCGCGCTCGTCGGCGCGCTCGACAACTGGTGGTTCGCGTCGATCACCATCGCGACGGTGTTCATGCTTCCGGTCGTGGGACAGTGGCTGATGCCCGAAGCTGTGCTCGGCGCAGAGGAAGCGCAACGTCGCGCGCCGCTGGTTCCCGAACGGATCGGAATCGACGAGCCCTACAACGAGCAGGCACGGGACGAGATCGACCGTGAACTCGGCATCGACGAACTTCTGGCCGCACGTGCCACCGGGTCGGAGAAGGAACTGATTCCTCATGGCTGAGACACCCATTCTGGAAACACGCGGAATCACAGTCCGATTCGGCGGACACGTCGCGGTCAAGGACGTGAGCCTCGGAATCGAACCGGGAACGGTGACGGGCCTGATCGGACCCAACGGGGCCGGGAAGACGACCCTGTTCAACACGATCACCGGCCTGCAACGGCCGACGGTAGGCAAGGTCTTCCTCGATGGTCGTGACATCACGTCGCTACCGCCCTACAAGCGGGCCCGCATGGGTATGGCCCGCACGTTCCAGCGTCTCGAGTTGTTCGTGTCGCTGTCCGTGCGCGACAACCTCCGAGTGGCCGGGGACATCCACAATGCCAACGGACGCAACAAGATCGATCTGGACGAGGAAGTCGACCGGCTCCTCGAGCTGACCGGCCTGGCCGATATCGCGAGCACCGACGTCTCGGACGTACCCACCGGCCGCGCCCGCGTCGTGGAGGTCGCCCGCGCGTTGATGACCTCGCCGCGGGTGCTGCTGCTCGACGAACCCGCCTCCGGGCAGACGGAACAGGAAACGGAGGCGTTCGCCGCCCTGCTCCGCGATCTGGCCGATTCGGATCTCGCGATCTGCCTCGTCGAGCACGACATTCCGCTCGTGATGAAGATCTGCTCCCGGATTCACGTGCTCGACTACGGCGCGGTGCTGGCCAGTGGCGTCCCGGACGAGATCAAGAACGATCCGGCAGTGATCAACGCCTACATCGGCACCGAGGAGGAAGCGGTATGAGCGTCGAACCGTTGCTCGAACTGTCGGGTGTCCGGGCCGGATACGGTGCGATCGAGGTGCTGCACAGCGTGGATCTCATACTCGAACCGGGCGCGGTGGTCGCCCTGCTCGGGCCCAACGGCGGAGGTAAGACGACGACCCTGCGCGTGTGCTCGGGTATCCATCCGGTCTCGTCGGGTGAGTTCCGGCTGGCCGGCCGTGTCGTCAACGGTGTGTCCGCAGCGGAATTCGCACGTCTGGGGGTGTGCTCGATTCCCGAGGGACGCGGCATCTTCCCCAACCTCACCGTCCGCGAGAACCTGTGGATCGGAACCGGCACCGGTGTTCCTCTCGCAGACCTCGAAGAGGTGGCGTACACGCGATTCCCCGTTCTCGGTGAGCGCCGATCACAGCTGGCCGGTTCGATGTCCGGCGGCGAACAGCAGATGCTTGCGCTGTCGCGGGCGCTCGGTACCCATCCCACGGTGCTGTTGCTCGACGAACTGTCGATGGGTCTGGCGCCGCGCATCGTCTCCCGGATCTACGACATCGTCGGCGAACTCGCCGCCGAGGGGGTGTCGATTCTCGTAGCCGAACAGTTCGCGCGAGCGGTGCTCCCGATCGCCACCAGTGCCGCGCTGATGTTGCAGGGCCGGGTGGTGCGCACGGGCGATCCGGCGGAGATCGAAGAAGAACTTTCCACCACCTATCTAGGAGGATGACCATGACCGCACTCGCCGACGAGCGACGTGAACAGTTCAAGAAGGACGTTGCAGCGCTGGGTCTCGACGCTCCCCGTCCGGATTCGGGAGGAAAGGCCCGCATCGTCGGCCTGGCCCTGATGGTGATCGGCGCCATCGCGATCTTCGTCGTCTACATTGCGTCGCTGACCCTCTCCGATACCCGTGACCTGCTGTCCTACCAGTTGCTCGCTCTCGGCTTCGTGGCTGTCACTCTGATCGGTGTGGCGGTCCATCTCGCCGCCGCAGTCACTCGTGTCCTGCGTCTGTGGCTGGTCAGGCAGTTGCTCGAGAGCAGCACGCAGGCCGAGCGGATCGCGCAGGCGCTCGCACGCAACGACTGAGCGCACATACGCCGAACGCGGCGACGGCCCACCCCGAGGGATGGGCCGTCGCCGTTGTCGATGTGCCGGAATCAGCTGCCGGCAGCCTCGAGACCGGTGGTGATGTCGGCAAGGATGTCGTCGATGTTCTCGATGCCCACGGCGAGTCGCACGAGACCCGGGGTGACACCCGCGGCGATCTGCTCCTCGCCGGTGAGCTGCGAGTGGGTGGTCGACGCGGGGTGGATGACCAGCGAACGGACGTCGCCGATGTTCGCGACGTGGCTGTGCAGGGTCAGCGCGTTGACGAAGCGCTTGCCGGCGTCGATGCCGCCGGAGAGCTCGAACACCACGATCGCACCGGCGCCGCGCGGGGTGAGCTGCTGGGCGCGGTCGTACCACGGCGAGGACTTCAGGCCGGCGTAGGCGACGGAGGTGACCTCCGGGCGTCCCTCGAGGAACTCGGCGACCTTCTGTGCGTTCTCCACGTGCCGCTCGATGCGCAGACTCAGCGTCTCGATGCCCTGCGAGATGAGGAAGGCGTTGAACGGGGAGACCGCCGCGCCCATGTCGCGCAGCAGTTGCACGCGCGCCTTGAGTGCGTAGGCCGGAGCGCCGAGGTCGGCGAAGACGACACCGTGGTAGCTCGGGTCGGGGGTCGTGAAACCGACGTGGCGGCCCTGCGTCCAGTCGAACGTGCCGCCGTCGACGATGACACCGGCGATGGCCGTGCCGTGGCCGCCGAGGTACTTGGTGGCCGAGTGCACGACGATGTCGGCACCGTGCTCGAGCGGGCGGAGCAGGTAGGGGGTCGCGACCGTGTTGTCGACGATCAGCGGTAGCCCGTTCTCGTGGGCGACACCCGAGATGCCGGGCAGGTCGAGGATGTGGTTCTTCGGGTTGGCGATCGTCTCGCCGAAGAACGCGCGGGTGTTGTCGCGGACGGCCTCGCGCCACTGGTCGAGGTTGTCGGGATCCTGGACGAAGGTGACCTCGATGCCGAGCTTGGGCAGCGTGTAGTGGAACAGGTTGTACGTGCCGCCGTAGAGATACGGGCTCGACACGACGTGATCGCCGGCCTGCGCCAGGTTGAGGATCGCGAAGGTCTCGGCGGCCTGTCCGGACGCGAGGAGGAGGGCGGCGACGCCACCTTCGAGGGCAGCGATGCGCTGCTCGACCGCGTCCTGCGTCGGGTTCATGATGCGGGTGTAGATGTTGCCCGGTTCGGCGAGACCGAACAGCGCCGCGGCGTGATCGGTGTTGTCGAAGGTGTAGCTGGTGGTCTGGTAGATGGGCAGGGCCCGGGCCTTCGTGTCGCCGCCGGCAGGCTGTCCCACGTGGATCTGCTTGGTCTCGAAGCTCCAGTTCGCGCTGGGATCGGTTGCTTCAGGGGTGGTGTCGCTCATGGCTCTGCTCCGGATTCGGGATGTGTTCTGATCGTCGACATGCTGACCTTCGGGCCCCGCACACGACATCACCGTACGGCGGTGTGGAGAGGGCAGGAACGGGTGCGGCGGTCAGCGGGCCAGGCACCCGCGGATACACGAGAGTTGGGCACGACGGTGCGGCGACCGGCTCGCGCGCTCGTACGTCTTGCTCACGGTCCCGACAATAACCTGTCCGCACGATTCCGACCAGACTCGTAGGAATTCGCTCTCGCCAGGAAACTGACTCCGGAGTACCTACAGTCTGTGTGTACCCCTTCCGGTGTGACCTCTGTTACTGCTAACGTTCTGGAACAGATTCCAGTTTCATGAGGCGCGCAGGGTCGTGGCCAGGACTTATGGAGGTGCAGTTGACCGCCGTCGACTCCGCGCTCGAGCCCGTCGGAACCTCGTCGAAACGAGAACTTCCACCATCGATGGTCGATCGGATGACCCTCATCCTGGAGGCCTTCGACAGCCGCGGCGCACTCACTCTCGAAGAGGTCACCTGTCGCTCCGGGTTGCCCCGTTCGACGGTGCACCGCATCCTCGATCACCTCGTGCGTCGCGACTGGATCGAGCACGCATCCTTCGGCTACTGCCTCGGCCCGCGTGCCCTCGGTCTCGGTGGCAGCGACACAGGCCACCGCCGCATCCGGGAGGCCGCTGCGCCGCATCTCCACGACCTGGCGATGCAGACCGGCGCCGTCGTCCACTTGACGGTCCTCGAGGGCAACGAGGTGCTCTACCTCGACAAGGTTGGTGGACAGTTCGCGTCGAGCGTGCCGTCACGGGTGGGCGGTCGGTTCCCCGCCTACGCCACCGCGGCCGGCAAGTCCATCCTCGCGTGGCTCGAGCCCGAACGCATCGACGCGCTGTACGGCAAGACTCTCGTGCCGTGCACCGAGCGCACCATCCGCGATCACGTCGCACTGCACCAGGAGCTCAACCGCATTCGCAAGCGTCGTGGCGTCGCGTTCGAACGTGAGGAAGCTGCGCGGGGCATCGGATGCGTGGGCGTCGCGCTCCGCGGCGTCGACGGCCCGGTCGCCGCCCTGTCGCTGGCAGCGGACGCGCGTTCGACTCGCCTGGAGTGGGTGGCGCCGATCGTCGCCGATACCGCTCGAAAGATCACGCGCACGCTGTTCCCGGAGCAGGAGCGCGACGACAGCCTGCGGGCCACCGAGAAGGTGGGCTGACGCCTTTCGGTTTTCGCCACGAAGGACTGTGCGCAGTTCTCGTCGGAAATCCCTCGAGGAGATCGACGAGAACTGCGCACAGTTCGTTGTATGGCCGTAGGCCGTGTCAGAGCAGGTGGACCTTCTTGTAGAGGATCTTCGACGGTCCGCCGATGAGGCCGACGTTGTCGAGGAAGGTCATCAGCTTCGCGCCGGACTTGCGCACGCGATCGTGATAGTGCTTGTTGCCCTTCGCCTCTTGCAGAGCGCGCTCGCGATCGAGGCCCGCATTGGCGTAAACGTCGGGGTGGATCATGCTCTTGACGACGAAGAACACCACGAGCGCGGTGTTGAACCGCTCGAACGCGAGTCGCGTGCGGCTCGCACCGGCGAGTCGGCGTGCGACCTCCTCGCGGGCGAAGCGGATGTGGCGCGCTTCCTCGAGGACGTGGATCTTCGACACCGCGCGGGTGACGGGCTGCACCCGCTCGTCGCGCATGAAGTCGCGCTGCATCATGTCGAGGATCTCCTCGGCAGCCATGACCGATGCATAGGCGTTGGCGCCCTTGAAGAAATGGCCCCACAGGCGACCGAGCTGGTGGATGTAGCGGGCCGGACCGTAGCCCGGCATGTTCAGCCGTTCGCCGGCGCGCGCGAACATCACCGAGTGGCGGCACTCGTCGGCGACCTCGGTGAGGGCGAACTGGACGTGACGCGAATGCTTGTCGCGGTCGTAGACGTCGCGCAGGAGCATCTGCATGAGCAGGATCTCGAACCACAGGCCGACGCTCGAAACGCTCGCGGCCTCATGCTTGGTCAGCTCGATGCGCTGTTCGTCGGTGAGCTCGTCCCACAGTGCGGTGCCGTAGAGCGTGCTCCATTCGGGGGTCATTCCGAACTTGTCGTCGGGGACGGGGGCTTCCCAGTCCACCTCGACGACCGGGTCGTACGACTTACGTGCGGACGAGGCGAGCAGTCGTCCGGCGGTTTCTTCGCGATCGGACAGTGCGACGCCGGGGATGAAGCCCTTGCTGGTCTCGCGGGTGAGCGATGCGGTCATGCCTCCACCTTTTTAGTGTGACGACTAGTAACTGTTATCTAGGTTAGCGTGATCACGCGCACAGCACAATGCCCGCGACCTGCGTCGCGGGCATCGAGAAAGAAAAGAGAGGGGAGGGTTACGAGCGCCGGGGTGGCCAGAAGGCGGAGATCAACGCTCCGACCAGCAAGATCGCGGCGACTGCCCACGATGCCTGCTTCAAGCCGTCGAGGAAGGCGTTCTGTGCGAGTTCGGCGAGTTGCTCGCCCTGCGGACCCGCATGCTCGGCGACCTGTATCGCGGCGGCGAGCGAATCCTGCACGGCGGCCCGGGCCGGCTCGGGGATCATCGGCGCCACCGGATCGATGCCGTGCCCGTAGGCTGCGGCCAGGACGCTGCCCGTGATCGCAACACCGATCGCCGCACCGATCTCGCGGGTCGCGTCGTCGACCGCCGCATGGGGGCGGTACTTCGTGGTCTCCTCGAGGGCGAAGGAGGTCGGAAGAAGTATCAGTGGGTATGAGGGAGTATCGGGCTTCTCGTCGACTGTTGTCAGCCTGCCGGTCACAGACCCATGTCCTCGTCGTGCAGACCCTCCACGCCCACCGCCGCCTTCTTCTCCTCGCGCGGACGACGCAGGACGTACAGCCGCGAATGCTGGAAGTCCCGCAGCCGCAGCGTGCGCACCGTCTGGAAGCGGAACTCCTCGCAGTCGGAGAGGGCGTCGGCGAGGTTCTCGTCGACGAGGATCGTGCCCGGCCGCGCCGCGCCGGTGAGACGGGCCGCGATGTTGACGACCGAACCGAACAGGTCGCCGAAGCGCGGCAACGCCTGGCCCCACGCCAGTCCGATCCGCAGGTCCGGATAGTCCTTCTGGGACCTGAACGAATCCTGCAGTTCGAGGGCGATCCGTGCGGCGTCGACCGGACGTTCGGCCGCGAACATCACCTCGTCGCCGACGGTTTTGATCACCCAGCCGTTGTGCCGGGCGATGACGTCGGAGACCTCCGATTCGAAGTAGTCGAGCAGCTCGCTCAGCGCGGCCGCATCGATCTGCCGGGTCAACCGTGTGTAGCCGACCATGTCGGCGAAACCGACGACCAACTCGTGGAGCTCCCCGGAATCCTGCGGGCGCGCGGCGGCCCGGGCGGTCGTGGCCACCAGGTGCCGACGCCACATGTGGCTCTGGAGGCTCAGCGCGAGCTCGGTCGTGCGATCGACGATGTGGTCGATCAGCGCGCGGATCTCCTCTTCCTGCGGGGGAGTCTCCGTTTTCGCGTAGGCGGAGGCCAACTGGGTGAAGACGTGGGTGTTGAGCAGATTCAGTTGCCACTCGGTCAGCCGCGACATCGACTGTCCGATCGACCGGGCCGCGGGCACCTCGAGGCTTTCGTCGATCGCGCCGCTCGCGATGATGGCCGCCGTCGCACGCAGGGCCTCGACGTCGCCGTCGGTGAACATCACGACGTCGGGATCGGGATCGACGGTCAGACCGAGTGCCTGCCACAGCCGGCGCACCCGCGCAGGTGCGAGCCCGCACAACTCGGCCACCTCGTTCAGGGTGTAACGAAGAGGACCACCGAGCAGCGCGTTCTCCAGCTGTGACTGGATCACGGACAGCACGTCGGTTCCTGAGGCAGGTGCCGGATCGGACGGGGTCACTCCTCCATCCTTACCGTGCCCCGGGCCCATGCGCGCGGCAGGTCGTATCGAACAGGTGTACAGGCGTGTCGTACGGATGTGCGACAGTGACCGACATCGAAGCCCTGCCGACCCTTCGGCGAACCGAGAAAGGACGTCGCATGTCGCCCCGCAGACGCGCGGACCACCTGACGGAGGAACAACTCGGAGAGCTCGGTGCCGCTCTCGCCGAGGGGCGCCGCGCGACCGTCTACCTCGTCGAGGGCATTCCGAGTCTCGGCATCGACCCGGGGACGTCGGCGCGGGTGGTATCGATCAGCGGCAGCACCGTGATGGTGCGGCCGAAGGGCGTCGACGACGAGTTGCCGTTCGAGACCGACGAACTGCGCGCCACCCGCGAGCCGGCCGGAACGAAGCGCGCACCGACGAAGACCGCGCGCACGTCCGGTGGTGCGAAGCCCGCTCCGGCGAAGGCAGCTCCCGCGAAGGTGCCACCTGTGCAACCCGCGACCCCACGGGCTACCGCATCCAGGCCTGCTGCACCGAAGCCTGCTCCCCAGAAATCCGAGAGCCCAGCAGTCGCTGCGGTTCCCCGCGCCCAGGAGAAGAAGCCCGTGACCCAGACGACCCCCGCTTCGTCCGACACTCCCGCCTCCCGGCCGCCGGCACCGGCGAAGCCGAAGGCCCCGGCCCGCAAAGCGAAGAAGGCGCCGTCGATCACGATCACCGTCACGATCGACCCGGAGAACGAGTGGACGGTGGGGGTCGCGCACGGCACCCGCAAGGTCGGTAAGCCCGCAACGGTCGCACCCGACGCCGTCGAACGTGCGGTGAAGGAACTCGGCGATCCCACGGCCACCGAGGCCGTCCAGTCGGTGATCGAGGAGGCGCGTCGCGCGGCCGAGGAGCGGGTCGCGCAGCTCAGCCGCGAGCTCGAGGAGGCCCGTCAAGCTCTGGAAAGCTTGGGCGCAACCCGGAAATCCGGCGGAAACCTCTAGTACGCTCAGCCCGACGGCTGCCGGACGGCGCAGCGCAGGAGGGCCTCCATGTTCAGAAAACTGGTTGTTGCAATCGCGAGCGCGGTCGCGCTGGTCGGCGCGGGTTCCGGGGTGGCCGTCGCGGCTCCTCCGGTCACCCTCGGTGGCGGTTCGGGCATCACTCTCGGAGACAACGGGCAGGACATCTTCGACTGCACGCTCACCACGATCGGCAACGACGCCGCCGGACGCCTCGTGGGTCTCACTGCCGCGCACTGCGGCTCTCCCGGCATGACGGTGAAAGCCGAATACGACCTCGCTGCCGGCTCGGTGGGCCGCATCGTGTCGACCAACGAACGGCTCGACTACGCCGTGATCGAGTTCGACCGGAGCAAGGTCGTTCCGGTCAACCGCGTCGGCAACGTGACGATCACCGGCCTCGGTGCCCCCGCGGGCTTCCCGAACATCGCCTGCAAGGAAGGCCGCACCACGGGCAACACCTGCGGCATCGTCTGGGGCGACGTGTTCGGCTCGCAGGAGACCTGGACGCAGGTGTGCGTCATCGAAGGCGACTCGGGCGCACCGCTCGTGGTGGGCACGACGCTCGTCGCGATGGTCAACGCCTACCTGCTCGCGCCGTGCGCCGGCCCCGAGGTCGGAACGAACATCGACGTGATCATGGCCGACATCAACGGTCGGGGCGGGCCGGGCGCAGGTTTCCGTCCGATCTAGCAGCACCCCCGGAGCGGGAGGGTTCACCCGACCCTCATCCGCACACCGCACCGTTCGATGCGGAACCGACCAGCTTCGTGTACTTCGCCAGTACACCCCGGGTGTAGCGCGGCGGCAGTGGCTCCCAGCCCTGTCGCCGCGTTTCCATTTCCTTCTCGTCGACCAGCACGTCGAGCAGGCCGTTCGAGACGTCGAGACGGATCCGGTCGCCGTCGCGGACGAAGGCGATGGGGCCGCCGTCGACGGCCTCCGGGGCGACGTGCCCGACGCACAACCCGGTGGTACCACCGGAGAATCGTCCGTCGGTGAGCAGCAGGACGTCCTTGCCTAGCCCGGCGCCCTTGATGGCGCCCGTGATCGCGAGCATCTCGCGCATACCCGGGCCACCCTTGGGGCCCTCGTAGCGGATGACCACCACGTCGCCGGCGGTGATGGTGCCGTCCTCGAGCGCATCCATCGCGGCCCGTTCTCGTTCGAAGACCCGCGCCGTTCCCTCGAAGACCGACTCGTCGAAGCCCGCGGACTTCACCACCGCTCCGCCGGGAGCGAGGCTGCCGCGAAGGATCGTGATGCCGCCGGTGGGATGGATCGGGTCGCTCAGGGCGCGCAGCACCTTGCCGTCGGGGTCCGGGGGCGCGATGCCGGAGAGGTTCTCCGCGACGGTCTTCCCGGTGACGGTGAGGCAGTCGCCGTGTAGCAGACCTGCGTCGAGCAACGCCTTCATGATGACCGGGACACCGCCGATGTGGTCGACGTCCTTCATCACGTGCCGGCCGAACGGTTTGACGTCGGCGAGGTGCGGCACCCGCGCGCCCACGCGGACGAAGTCGTCGAGGCTCAGATCCACCTGCGCCTCGTGCGCGATCGCGAGCAGGTGGAGCACGGCGTTCGTGGATCCCCCGAAGGCCATGACCACCGCGATGGCGTTCTCGAACGCCTCCTTGGTGAGGATGTCGGACGCGGTGATGCCGCGCTTCAGCATCTCGACCACCGCCTGACCGCTGCGCCGGGCGAAACCGTCACGGCGACGATCCGTCGCGGGCGGTGACGCGCTCCCCGGCAGCGACATGCCGAGCGCCTCGGCCGAGGCGGCCATCGTGTTCGCGGTGTACATGCCGCCGCAGGCACCTTCGCCAGGGCAGATGGCGCGTTCGATCGCGTCGAGGTCGGTCTCGGACATCAGGCCCCGCGCGCACGCCCCGACCGCTTCGAAGGCGTCGATGATCGTCACGTCGCGTTCGGTACCGTCGGACAGTTTCGCGATGCCCGGCAGGATCGACCCGGCGTACAGGAAGACGGCGGCGAGATCGAGGCGGGCCGCGGCCATGAGCATCCCGGGCAAGGACTTGTCGCATCCCGCGAGCAGCACCGAGCCGTCGAGCCGCTCGGCCTGCATCACCGTCTCGACGCTATCGGCGATGACCTCGCGGGACACCAGGGAGAAGTGCATGCCCTCATGCCCCATCGAGATCCCGTCGGACACGGAGATGGTGCCGAATTCGAGCGGATAACCGCCCGCGGCGTGCACGCCCTCCTTCACCGATCGCGCGAGGCGTTCGAGCGGGAGGTTGCAGGGGGTGATCTCGTTCCACGACGACGCCACACCGATCTGCGGCTTGCCCCAGTCCTCGTCTCCCATCCCCACCGCACGGAGCATGCCGCGCGAGGCGGCCTTCTCCATGCCGTCGGTGACGTCGCGGCTGCGGGGCTTGATATCGGGTCGGTCCGTCATGACGCCTTCCTGGGGTCGCGGCCGGTGAGGGCGATGAGCCGGTCCTGCGGGGACGCGTCGTCGGGGACCGGGACGGGATCGGCGAACAGACCGCTCGAGGCGAGCATGTCCTTCTGCGGTTCGATGTCGGCGAGCACGGCGTCGACGAGGTCGGCGTCGAGCATTTCGTCGGCACCGATGGCCCGGGCGAGATCCCAGGTGTGCACGGTGATGTCCGCGACCTGCTGTTTCATGTAGTCGAGGCACGGGACGGTGCCGTAGGACAGGTGGACCTCCTGGGACGGTGACGTCATCGCCCACGCGGCGGTCGCCTGCTCGGCGAAGCGTGCCCATTCGGCGGCGAGATCGTCCCCGATCGGTTCGAGTACGGCCTTCGCGTCGTCGAGGGAACGGCCGGAGAGCAGCGGCTGGATCCAGCGCTGCTCGTCGACCATGTGCCACACCAGGTCGGTGACGTCCCACTCGGTGTCCGGGGTGGGTGCGTGCCAGTCGCGGATCTGCGCGACACGGTCGTCGAACTCGCGACGCGCGGTTCGTTGCAGGGAAAGCCAGTCGGTCACCATGGATCTCAGCCTAGGGCGCGGGCTGCTCGGATCACGGCGATTTCAACTCCTGCGATCATGCGCGGGATGCGGGACGATCGGGAGTCGCACCGTGTCGTCGTCGAGGAGAAGTACATGCCTGTCCCCACCGTCCAGCTCGCGCCCGGTCTCGTCGTCAGCGCCCAGGGTTACGGCGCGATGTCCGTCGCCCCCGCATACGGCGAGGTGAATCTCGACGAGGCACTCGCGACCCTGCACCACGCCGTGGATCTGGGCATCACCTTCATCGACACCGCCGACGTCTACGGCGACGGCACCAGCGAGAAGGTGGTCGGCACGCTGCTCGCCGACCGGCGGGACGAGGTCCAGCTGGCGACGAAGTTCGGTCTCGTCGGCGCGGTCGGCGGCACGGGCACCGCCAACCGTCGCATCAACGGCCGTCCCGAATACGCGAAGCAGGCCATCGACGAGTCGCTCGGGCGTCTCGGCGTCGACCACGTCGACCTGTACTACCTGCACCGCGTCGATCCGGAGGTGCCGGTCGAGGACACGGTCGGTGCCCTCGCCGAACTCGTGCAGGCCGGCAAGGTGCAGCACATCGGACTGTCGGAGGCCACGGGTGACGAGCTGCGCCGCGCGCACGCCGTCCATCCGATCGCCGCGATCCAGTCGGAGTGGAGCATCGTCTCGCGCGACGTCGAACGGCACGTGGTGCCCACCGCCGCCGAACTCGGCATCGGCTTCGTGCCGTACTCGCCGGTGAGCCGGGGACTGCTCACCGACGCCTTCGATCCCGGACAGGTTGCCGAGAACGACCTGCGCAAGCGCTTCCCGCGCTTCGACGCCGAGTCCCTGCCGACCAACCTCGCGGTCCGTGAAGAGGTGCGGGCGGTTGCGAAGGAAGCGGACGCGACCATCGCGCAGATCGCCCTGGCATGGCTGGATGCGAAGGGTCACGAGTTCGGGTTGCCCTCGGTGTCGATCCCCGGCACGCGCTACGCGAATCGCGTCACCGAGAACGCCGGTGCGCTCGACGTGACGCTCACCGACGAGCAGGTCGCGCGGCTGGACCGTCTCGCCGACAAGGTCGCCGGTCCGCGTGCGGCCGACCCGACGTGGGTGTCGCTCGGTCGTGAGTAATTAGCACCGTTAACAGACCGCCGCGTATCGTCCTTGTGACATGAGGGCATGGCTGGTCTGGGGTATCGGAGTCTTCGCCTACATCGTCGCCGTCCTCCATCGGACGGCGTTCGGTGTCTCCGGACTCGCCGCCACCGAACGCTTCGAGATCTCGCCGTCGGTGCTGTCCGGCTTCGTCGTCCTGCAGCTCATCGTCTACGCGGGGATGCAGATCCCGGCCGGTGTGCTGCTCGACAGGTTCGGTTCGCGAAGGATGATCGCGACCGGCGCCGTGATCCTCGCGGTCGGTCAGGCGATCCTCGCCGTCACCGAGTCGTTGCCGGTCGCATATCTGGCCCGGGTACTGGTCGGTGTCGGTGACGCCCTGACGTTCATCTCGGTGCTGCGGCTCGTGCCGGTGTGGTTCGCTCCGCGCCGGGTGCCCGTCGTCTCGCAGCTGACGGGCATCTTCGGCCAGCTCGGCCAGGTGCTGTCGGCGGTGCCGTTCGTCCTGCTGCTCACCGGCACCGGATGGACGGCCGCCTACGGCAGTGCCGCGGCGCTCGGCCTGCTCGCGTGCGTCCTGGTGTTCGCGATCGTGCGTGACACCCCGCCGGGAGAGGCGCGGGAGGCCACGGCGTCCGGGCTGCGGGAGGTGATCGGCGGACTCGGCACGGTGTGGCGGCGTCCCGGCACCAAACTCGGCTTCTTCACCCACATGGGCACGCAGTTCTCGGTGACGACCTTCGCGCTCATGTGGGGCGTGCCGTATCTGGTCTCCGCGCAGGGTCTGTCACCCGCGGCGGCCGGTTCGATGCTCACGGTCTCGGTGGTCACGGCCATCTCCGCCGGACCCATCCTGGGGGTGCTGTCGGGACGTTTCCCTACCAGACGCTCGTGGCTCGTCCTCATGATCATCCTGGCCAGCGCCGTGACGTGGTCGGCGGTGCTCGCCCTGCCCGGACCCGCACCGCTGTGGCTGCTCGTGGTGCTCGTCGTCGTCATCTCGGTGGGCGGGCCGGGGTCGATGATCGGCTTCGACTACGCCCGCACCTTCAATCCCGGGACCGCGCTGGGCACGGCCAACGGCATCGTCAACATCGGTGGCTTCCTCGCGACGCTGCTGGTCGTGCAGACGATGGGCATCGTGCTCGACCGGCTCGGTGGTTACACCTTCGACGCCTTCCGCGTCGCGTGGTTCGCGCAGTACCCGATCTGGGTGATCGCGCTCGTCGGCGTGCTCGTGACCCGAGGACGCGCCCGCCGCGAGGCCGGCATCGAAGCCCGTTCGTTGCGGGCGGTCGTGGTCGACCGGTTCGGTCGCGGCAAACGCTGATCCTCGGGGAACTCGTCAGCGACCCTTCCAGACGGGCTGACGCTTCTCGGCGAACGCGCGCGGTCCTTCCATCGCGTCCTCGCTCGTGAACACGACCTTCAACGCATTGCGGTTGGCGTCCCACGCTGCGTCCTCCCAGTCGGGACTGTTGGCGGTCCGGTGGATCATCGCCTTCGATTCGCGGACGGCCACAGGGGCGTTCGCCGCAATGATCTCGGCCAGTTCGAGGGCGACCTCCAAAGCGGTGCCGGCAGGGGCAACCCGGTTCACCAGGCCCAGCTCCTTGCCCTGCGCGGCGGTGATGGGTTCACCGGTCAGTGCGAGTTCGAGAGCGACCTTGCGGGGGATCTGCTGCTGCATCCGGATCACACCGCCGGCGGCCGCGAACAGTCCGCGCTTGACTTCGGGCAGGCCCAACTTCGCCTCCTCGTCGACGACCGCGAGATCGCTGGCGAGCACGAGTTCGGTACCGCCACCGAGCGCGAATCCGTTGACGGCGGCAATGGTGGGCTTGGCGCTCCAGTGCTGGGCGTACCCCGCGAAGCCCCATTCCGGATGACCCTCGGCAGATGTGTCCTCACCGGCAGCCAGTGCTTTGAGGTCGGCACCTGCGCAGAACGCGCGACCGGCACCGGTGATCACCACGACTCGCACCTCGTCGTCGGTGTTCGCCTGCTCGAGATGGTTGCCGACCGCGGTGGCCAGAGCGCCGTTCACCGCATTGAGGGCGCGCGGACGGTTGAGGGTGATGAGTGCGACGTTGCCGCGTCGCTCGTACAGCGCGGCGGGTTCGGGGGTGGTCGTCTCGTCGGACATGTCTCGCCTCTCGATCACACGATACGGTCTATTTAACGATCGCTAAATGCCTATCACGGGGAGTGGGGTCGGTCAATCGCCCCTCTCGGCGCACTCTCGGGCTTGAGCCATTAATCTAATGCCATTAGCCTAATCGCGGACGGCAGGCAGCGCGAGAGCGCATACCGAAAGTGGTGCAACGGTGACACTCGATCCGAGAACCCCCATCCTGGTCGGCGGCGGCCAGATCAACGAGCGCGACGGAGGGGTCGAGCCCGTCGACCTCATGGTGCGTGCGGCCCGCGCCGCCGCGGAACAGGCCGGCTCGACGCGCCTGCTCGAACTCGTCGACTCGGTCCGCGTGGTGGGTCTGCTCTCGTGGCGCTACCGCGACCCGGGTGCCTTGGTCGGGGAGCGGATCGGCGCGAACGTCCGCCACACCGGCTACTCCGGCAACGGCGGCAGCACCCCGCAGGTGATGGTCAACGCCGCCGCCGAGGACATCGCCGCCGGTCGTGCAGACGTCGTGCTCATCGGCGGGGCCGAGTCGTGGCGCACCCGCACCCGGCTCCGCAAGCAGAAACTGCGCCCGGAGTGGACCGTGCAGGACGAGACGGTGCCCGCCGCGGAGATCCTGGTGACCGACGTGCCGATGGAGGCCGAGAGTGAACGCCGCATCGGCCTGGACCGACCTTCGTTCGTCTATCCGCTGTTCGAGCAGGCTCTGCGTATCACCGCGGGTCGCTCGCCGCAGGAACATCAGCGGTTCATCGGTGAGCTGTGGTCGCAGTTCAGCGCGGCCGCGGCCGGTAATCCGCACGCCTGGGTGCAGCGCGAGTGCGGCGCCGACGAGATCGCCCTGCCCTCGTCCGACAACCGGATGATCTCCACGCCGTACACCAAGCTGCTCAACTCCAACAACATGGTCGACCAGAGTGCGGCCGTCCTGGTGTGCTCGGTCGAGACTGCAACCCGTCTCGGAATCCCCAGGGAGAACTGGGTCTTCCCGCAGTCCGGTACCGAATCGCACGATACCTACGCGATCGCCGAACGGGCCGCCCTCGACCGCTCGCCGGCGATCCGCATCGCCGGGGCGCGGGCACTCGAACTCGCCGGCATCGACCTCGACGACGTCGAGCACGTCGACGTGTACTCGTGCTTCCCGTCGGCGGTGCAGGTCGCGGCGAACGAATTCGGGCTGCCGCTGGACGATCCGTCGCGGCCGCTGACGATCACCGGTGGTCTGACCTTCGGGGGCGGGCCGTGGAACAACTACGTCAGCCATTCGATCGCCGCGATGCTGACCAGGCTTCGCGAGAACCCGGGCTCCTACGGTCTGGTGACGGCCAACAGCGGCTACCTGACCAAGCATGCGATGGGCGTCTACCGGACCGAACCACCCGCCGGCGGCTTCCGGCGCCTGGACGTGCAGGCCGAGGTGGACGCGGAACCGACGACCCCGGCTCTGGTCTCGTACGAGGGTGTCGCGACAGCGGAGTCGTGGACCGTGGTGTACGGACGCGACGGTGAACCGGAGCGGGCGTTCCTCGCCGCGCGCACGCCCACGGGGGAACGCATTCTCGGGGCCGGTACGGATGCCGCAGATCTCGCTCGTCTCGCGACGGAGGACGTCGCAGGTGAGAAGGTCGCGGTGACCTCGGACGGCGTTTTCCGCCTCGCGTGACGTTGACGACATTTATCTAATGCCTTAAGTTAAATGTGTCAGTCGGACGCACCGTGAGTGCGTCCTCGATTCGAGGAGTTCCCGTGTCTGTCGAAGACTTTCGTTCTCTGTACGAACGGCATGTGGGCCATATCGTCAGCGGAAACATGAAGGCCGCGCTCGCCGACATGGTGCCCGAGAACCTCCCCCAGGTCTTCGATGGTGTCGACACCCCCCGTGCGGAGGTGAGGTCCCACCGCATCGCGGACGTCCGCGCCGAAGGCGACCTGATGATCGGCGAGGCCGTCTACGAGCTCGACGACCGGACCATCGGGCTGCGCTCGTACTGGGAGCAGCGCGACGGGCGTTGGCTCGCCGGAAGACTCGAGAATTTCGATGTGGAGAAGGACGTCCGGGCATGACTGCGATCGAACCTGCAACCGAGCCGTGGGGACCCACCCCCGACGGACTGGACCTCCCGCACTGGGAGCGACTCGTCGAGGGTGAACTCCGGCTGCAGCGCTGCAGCGACTGCCGCACCTGGATCTGGGGACCGCAGGCGATCTGCGGTTCCTGCCACGGATTCGACATCGGCTGGGAGAAGGTCGAACCCGCTGGCACGGTCTACAGCTGGCATCGCAGCTGGTATCCCTACATGGACGAATACGCCGGTCGGCTGCCCTACGTCACCGTCCTGGTCGAGCTACCGGGCGCCGACGGTCGCCGCGTGCTGGGCCTGCTCGTCGACGGCATCGACGAGGATCCGCGGATCGGCGACGAGGTGGTGGGCGCGATCGAACTCGACGAGGGTGCCCGGTGGCCGCTGGTGCGCTGGCGTCGTGTCCGCGCCGGCTCGGAAGGAGAAACCCGATGAGCGGACGGGGAATGCGCGGCGCGGCCGCGGTCGTCGGCGTCGCCGAACAGCACTACCGTCGCGGTGAGGCGCCGCACGGCGAGAAGCGGATGACCCTCGAGGCGATCCTCGCGGCATGCGCCGACGCCGGTATCGATCCCCGGCAGATCGACGGATTCGTCTCCTACGCCGGAGGTTCCAACGACGGCGCGATCATCGGCGGCGCGTTGATGATCGACGAACTGCGCTGGTCCAACATGATGTGGGGTGGGGGTGGTGGCAGCGTCGCCGCGGCCATCACCAACGCCGCGGCCGCCATCGCGACCGGCCAGGCCGAGTGCGTCGCCGTCTACCGCGCGATGTCCCAGGCCGACACCGGTCGACTCGGATACGCCAAGTACCACTACGGAAGTCATTTCCTCGCCCATGGCGTCGGCTCTCCGGCGCAGATCTGCGCCATGCGTACCCAGCGCATGCTCGAACACGGGGGAGTACCGCGGGAAGCGATGCGGTCACTCGTGCTCGCCGCCTACCATCACGCCCAGAACAACCCCCCCGCACAAGGTTACGGGCGCCCGCTCGACGTGGAGACCTACGAGAACTCCCGTCTGATCGCCGAGCCGTTCCACCTGTTCGACTGCTCGCGCGAGAGCGACGGTGCGGTGGCCCTGATCCTCGTGTCCGCCGAGCGAGCCCGCGATCTGCGGCAGGATCCGGTCTACCTCCTCGCCGGCGCCCAGGGTGCGCCCGGCGGGTTCTCCGAACTGATCGACAACGACCTCGGCGAGCAGTACATGACGGCCGGCTTCGGTCCGGCCAACAACGGGAAACCCGGTGTCGCCGAGCATTTGTGGGCCGCAGCCGGACTCGGCCCGGACGACGTCGACGTCGTGCAGGTCTACGAGAACTTCAGTGGCCCGGCCGTTGCGGCGCTGATCGACCACGGCCTGTGCCCGCCCGGCGAGGCGGCCGGCGGGTTCATGACGGTCGAGAACCTCACCGCGCCGGGCGGAAAGCTGCCCGTCAACACCAGCGGTGGCAATCTCGCCGACTCGTTCGTCAACGGCCTCAATCTCGCCGTCGAAGCAGTCCGCCAGATCCGCCGCACCTCCCCGAACCAAGTCGCCGGAGCGGAGACCTCGCTGTTCATCGGTGGCCCCATGGCCCCGTTGGTGAGCTCGGTGCTGTTCGGCAACGAAGACACTCTCTGACACGGCATCCGAAAGGGTACGAGATGACCACTGCGCACGCTGAGATCGCAGACCGGGACGAGTTGTTCGTCGGCGGCCGCTGGGTGACACCGGTGTCCGGTGGTTCCTTCGACGTGATCGAGGCGGCCACCGAGAAGGCGCTCGCCCGCACGGCACTCGCCTCGAACGCCGACGTCGATGCCGCGGTCGCGGCGGCCCGCGCCGCACTGGCCGGACCGTGGGGTTCGATGAACGGTGCCGAGCGGGCCGATCTGCTGGATCGGTTCGCCGTCGCGCTGAAGAGCCGTGGCCGCGACACGGCCCGGCTGGTCAGCCGGGAGAACGGCATGCCGATCTCGTTGTCCAACGGTGTCAACGGGATCGGCGCGGCAGCGATGTTCTCGTATTATGCGCGTCTCGTCCGCGACGACTCCGGCGAGGAGGTGCGCCCCGGTGTGTTCGGGGGGCGCACCGTGGTCCGGCGCGAACCGGTCGGCGTGGTCGCGGCGATCACGCCGTGGAACTACCCTCAACCGCTCGCCGCGATGAAGCTGGCTCCGGCCCTGGCCGCGGGGTGCACGGTGGTGCTCAAGCCCGCACCCGAGACCGCCCTGGATGCCTTCGCCTTCGCCGACGCCGCTGTCGAGGCGGGGCTTCCGGTAGGCGTCGTCAACGTGCTGCCCGCCGGCCGCGAGACGAGCGCCTATCTGGTGGAGCATCCCGGTGTCGACAAGGTCGCCTTCACCGGTTCCACCGCGGCGGGCCGGGCGATCGGCGAGGTCTGCGGCCGGTTGCTGCGCCCGGTCACCCTCGAACTCGGCGGCAAGTCCGCGGCGATCGTGACCGAGCAGGCCGATCTCGACGTGTTCGCCGGCAAGTTGCTCGAGGTCTCGCTGGTCAACAACGGCCAGACCTGCCACGCGAGCACCCGCATCCTCGCTCCCCGCGCGCGCTACGACGAGGTCGTCGAGGCCGTGACCGAGACGGTGCGAGCCCTGACGGTGGGCGATCCCCTGGATCCGGCCACGCAGATCGGCCCGCTGGTGTCCGCCGCGCAGCGCGAGCGGGTGCTCGGCTACATCGAGACCGGCCGCGCCGACGGCTACCGCGTCACCACCGGTGGGGGACGGCCGGCCTCGCAGGCGGTGGGCTGGTTCGTCGAGCCGACGGTCTTCGCCGATGTCGGCAACTCCGCGCGCATTGCGCAGGAGGAGATCTTCGGCCCGGTGCTGACGATCACCCCTTACACGGACGAGGACGAGGCGGTCGCGATCGCCAACAATTCGGATTACGGCCTCGGCGGCACGGTGTGGACCACCGACGAGCAGCACGGCCTCGAGTTGGCCGCCCGCATCCACACCGGCACCGTCGGCGTGAACCATTACGCACTCGACCTCGCGGCGCCCTTCGGCGGTGTCAAGGCCTCGGGTCTCGGTCGCGAACTGGGACCGGAAGGTCTGCAGCCCTACTACGCCGCGAAGTCGGTGTACTTCGGCACCCGCTGACCCCGGCAGCCGTCGTCACGAGCACAGGAGTTTGGAGCACAGGATGGCACTTCCTCTGCAGGGCGTCCGGGTACTGGACCTGACCGACGGATTCGGCGACACCGCCTGCCGTTTCCTCGCCGATCTCGGCGCGGAGGTCGTCCTCGTCGAGCGGCCCGGCGGATCGGCGTCCCGCTCGGCCCCGCCGATCCGGAACGGGGTGAGCATCCCGTTCGCGTTGCGGAACGCCAACAAGCTGGGTGTCGTCGTCGATCTGGACGACGAGGCCGGACGGGACCGGCTCCGCAGCCTCGCCGTGTCGTCCGACATCCTCATCGAATCGCTGCCCCCGGGCCATCTCGCCGCCCGCGGTGTCGGCTCCGCCGACCTACGCGCGGTGAACCCCGCACTGGTTGCGGTGTCGGTGACCCCGTTCGGACAGGATGGCCCGTATCGGGACTGGGCTGCGACCGAACAGGTGCTGTACGCGCTGAGCGGGGTGCTGTCGCGGTCGGGTGAACCCGGCGAACCGCCGCTCCTCCCGCCGAACGGGCTCGTCGCCGAGACCGTGGGTGCGCACACGGCGTGGTCGGCGCTGCTGGCCTACTACGACCGCCTGCACACCGGGCAGGGACAGAGCGTGGACATCTCGGCCTACGAGGTCGTCGTGCACGGATTCGACCCCGGTTTCGGCGTGCAGGGGTCGGCTGCGGCGGGCCGCTCCGAGGACTTCCCCCGGGGCCGCCCGGACGCCGCGAACTTCTATCCCGTCTACCGGTGCGCCGACGGGCAGGTACGGATCTGCCTCCTCGCCAAGCGGCAGTGGCGGGCGATGTTCGAATGGCTCGGGGAACCTGCGGAGTTCGCAGACCCGAAGTACGACACGATCCCGGCTCGGTTCGCGGCGGCCGACCGGCTCAATCCACTGATCGAGACCCTGTTCGCGCAGTACACCCGCGACCAGCTGGTAGCGGAGGGTGCGGCCCGGGGTATCCCCATCGGAGGGCTGAACGTGGTGTCCGAGGTGCTGATCACCGAACACTTCGAGGCTTCGGGAACGTTCGTCGACGCCGTGATCGCCCCGGGTCTCGAGGCACGGATCCCGTCCGGTTACGCCAAGATCGACGGTGCACGTGCGGGCTTCCGTTTCCGTGCTCCCGAACTCGGTGAGCACGACGAACTCGTCTTCGACTCCAGGCGGGACGAACCGTGCACCTCGATCCCTGCGCCTCGGCGGCCTGTCGGCTCGCGCCCGTTCGAAGGCCTACGCGTCCTCGACATGGGGGTCGTGGTGTTCGGCGCCGAACTCGGCCGCCAGTTCGCCGATCACGGCGCCGACGTGATCAAGATCGAGAACTCCGACTTCCCGGACGGATTACGGCAGTCCAAGCGCAAGGGCGCCCTCGCGGCGTCTGTGGCCTGGGGGCACCGCAACCGGCGCAGCCTGGGGTTGAACCTTCGTACGCCGGAAGGTGTGCGGGTCTTCAGGAAGCTTGCTGCCGAGGCCGACATCGTGCTGGCCAACTTCAAACCGGGCACCCTGGCATCGATGGGGTTGTCCTACGAGGAACTCGCGGCGATCAATCCGCGCATCATCGTCTCGGAGAGCAGTGCGTTCGGCAGCGTCGGACCGTGGAACACACGCCTGGGTTACGGTCCGCTCGTGCGGGCCGCGTGTGGGGTGTCGGCGCTGTGGCGGTACTCCGACAGTTCGGACGGACTGTGCGACGGCTCGACGGTCTATCCGGACCACATCGGCGGCCAGATCGCCGCAACCGCGGTGCTCGCCACTTTGATCGACCGGTTGCGGACCGGACGAGGCGCCGTAATCGAGATCGCTCAGGCAGACGTGGCGATCGTGGCGCTGGGAAATCAACTCGTCGCGGAGCACCTCCGGTCCGGATCGATCAGCGCTCCCGGCAATGCCGATCCGTATGCGGCACCGGCCGGCCTCTTTTCGGCGGCGGGGGACGACGAATGGTGTGTCGTGACCGTTCGCGACGATGCCGACTGGCGAGGTCTGTGCAGCGTGCTGAACCGACCCGAGCTGGTAGAGGATCCGCGTTTCGCGACTTCTGCGGCGCGCCTCGGATATCGGGACGACGCCGACCGCATCGTCGCCGAATGGGTTGCCGGTCGCGGCCCGACCGAGGCCATGCAGGCCCTCCAGGCAGGTGGTGTCCCGGCCGGCGTCATGCACCGCCTGCCCGAGTTGCTCACGGACCCCCAGCTCGTCGCCCGAGGCGCCTATACGGAACTCGAACACGACCGGCTGCCTGCGGCGCTGCCCACCGCTCGGCAGGTGGCCCACTTCGAGACCCTGCCGGTGTGGCCCCTGCGTCCGGCGCCGCTGCCCGGACAACAGACACGGGAGATTTGCGAGACAGTGCTCGGTATGAGTCCCGACGAGATCGACGGACTCGTCCGGGACGGTGTTCTGCAGCCGCCCGTCGACGATCCTGCCCAGCAGCTTCCGTCCCCCGCCTGATCGGCGGAGTCGACGTTCACGGAATCCTCTGCGGGGACAGAACTACCGGCATCGGCAGCCCTCCTGCCCATCTTCGGATGGGTAGGAGGGCTGTTTCGTCGGAGTCCATATTTCTTCCTTCTTTTTACAAAAATCGATTGACGTATCACGACTCATGTCTGTAACCTCGATCACAGCAACGTCGAGCGGACGCATTCTCGGAGTGCGGGGTTCCCCTCCCCGCAAGTCTCGTCGAACAACGTTGTCTTTCAAACCTTCCCACTGCACAGGTATCTCCCTGGAACACATCGAGCGAAGGAGCTCCCATGAAACTCGAAGGCAAGGTCGCGCTCATCACCGGCGCCGGCTCCGGCCTGGGCCGCGAGGCTTCCCAGCTGTTCGCGTCCGAGGGCGCGAAGATCGCGGTCGTCGACATCGACCCGGAGCGCGCCAAGGGCACGGTCGAACTCGTCGAGCAGCAGGGCGGTAACGCCGTCGCGATCACCGCCGACGTGCGCAGCGAACAGCAGGTGAACGACGCCGTTGCTGCAACCGTCGACGCATTCGGCAAGCTCGACATCGCCTGGGCCAACGCCGGAATCGTCTCGCGTGGCGGTGTTCCGTCCGTTGCGGGCGGTGAGCAGGTCGACTTCCAGGACCTCACCGACGCCGACTGGCAGGACGTCGTCGGCGTCAACCTGTCCGGCGTGTTCTACACGGCCAAGGCCGCCGTGCCCCACCTGCGTGCCAACGGCGGTGGCGTCATCCTCGCGACCTCGTCGGCCGCATCGTTCGCTGCGTACCACAGCATCGCGATGTACTCCGCCACGAAGGCCGGCGTCAACGGCATGGTTCGTGGCCTCAGCCTCGACCTCGGCAAGTACGGAATCCGTGTCAACGCCGTCGCGCCCACCCACGGCATGTCACCGAACTTCCTGGCGCCCGCCGGAACTCCGGTGGTCGGGCAGTCGTACGAAGAGGTCGCCGGTCCGTGGGACCCGGGCATCTCGCCGATCCCGCTCAAGCTGAACCGCCCACCCTCACTGGGTGACAACGCGCGTGCTGCGCTGTTCCTGGTGTCCGACGACGCCGCGTACATCACGGGTCTCACACTGCCCGCCACCGACGGCGGTACCCTGTCCCGCGTCGCGATGATGTTCCCCGAGGACGAGCTGAAGCCGACGCTCGAGTCCTGAGCCGAAAGGAGAAGGGGACCCGGATCACCGGGTCCCCTTCTCGTCTTCCCTATCTCAGGACTTCATGAGATCGCGATGGATGATCTCCTTCATGATCTCGTTGGTGCCGCCGTAGATGCGCTGGATGCGTGCATCGATGAACGCCTTGGCGACCGGGTACTCCATCATGTATCCGTAGCCGCCGTGGAACTGGACGCCGGCGTCGATGACGCGGCCCTGTAGTTCGGTCGCCCACAACTTCGCCTTCGATGCATCGACGGCGCTGAGTGTTCCCTTGTTGTATTCGCGGACGCACCGATCGATGTAGGTGCGTGAAACCTCCACCGCCGTCTGTAGTTCGGCGAGGGTGAAACCCATGCCCTGGAACTCACCGATCCGTTTTCCGAAGGCCGTACGTTCCTTCACGTAGTCGAGGGTCCATCGAATGACGGCCTCGGCGGACACCTGCGCTGCAATGCCGATGCCGAGGCGTTCGAGGGGCAGGCTCTGCATCAGGTAACCGAAGCCGGCCCCGAGTTCGCCCAGGAGATTCTCCTTCGGTACCCGTACGTCCTCGAAGAACAGTTCGGCGGTGTCCTGGGCGTGCAGCCCCACCTTGTCGAGTTTGCGTCCCCGCGAGAATCCGGACATGCCCTCTTCGACCACGAAGAGGCTGAAACCACGTGAACCCGCACTCGGATCCGTTCGAGCGAACACGATCACCAGGTCGGCGAGGATGCCGCTGGTGATGAAGGTCTTGGAACCGTTGAGCACCCAATGATCGCCGTCGCGCACCGCGGAGGTGGTGATGCCCCGCAGATCACTGCCGGCTGCCGGTTCGGTCATCGCGATCGCACCGATCGTCTCACCCGTGACGAAGCCTGGGAGCCAACGGCGTTTCTGTTCGTCGTTCGCGTGCCGGAGCAGATAGTTCAGGACGATGTCGTCATTGGTCGAGAAGCCCGACTGCAGCGCGGATGCGCCGACGCGTGCGATCTCCGACTGGATCACCACCCGGAAACGGTAATCCGTCTCCCCGGCTCCGCCGTATTCCTCCGGCACGGCGAGGCCGAGCAGTCCCTGTCGTCCGGCCGCGGTCCAGGTCTCGCGGTCGATCAGCCGGTCGGTGTCCCACTTCTCCACGTTGGGGACGACATATTTGTCCACGAATGCCCGGACGGAATTCCGGAACAGCTCGTGGTCCTGCTCGAAGAGATCGCTCTCCACAAATGCCTCCTGAGGCGGGCGCCCGTAGGCACCCGCCATGGTGTCGGTGGTCAGTCCTGGCCGACCAGTTTCTGGATTTCGCGTCGGAAGACCTGGTTGGCGACCTCGTTGCGGCCGAGGACCATGTTTCCGGCGTTGGCGCTGGTCATCGCGCGCTGCGAGTCGCGCAGAATCGGGAAGTCCTCGTTGTGCAGCACGGCGACGAGGATCTCGACGTTCTTGTCCCAGAGTCGGTTGTAGCGTTCCTCGGCCATCCCGCTGTTCTCGACCGTCGGGCAGATCAGACGGATCTCCATCCGGCACTGCTGCGGATCGGTCGGATGCGGGCGGAAGGTGAGCAGCTGGAAGTGATCCGGCTGCCGGAGCAGAGTGCTGTTGGGGCCTACGAAGTGGGTTTCGGTGGTGTGCTCGGCGAGGCTGCGGTCGCCGGGATCCTCTTCGATCCAGCGGTCGATCGTCTTGCGCAGGTTCATGAACCGGCAATGGTGACCGAAGTCCTCGAAGGACATGACGTTGGTGTGGATGTGCTTGGCCGCGGTGTTCGGATGCGCGTACTGGATGTGATAGCCGTCCAGGAAGGCGTCCTGCATGAGCTTCCAGTTGACGGGCTCCTCGAAGACCTGGACGCGCGTGGTCACGAGCGATCCGAGATCGTGCGAGGCCAGGATGGCGTCCATCTCGGGGCCGAGCCAGTCGGCGACGTCGATGGTCGCCTCGGCGTCGTCCACCACCCAGATGAACCCGTGTCGCTCCTCGGTGGGCAACTGCACGAGATTGCGCTTGTCACGGTCGGCCTCACCGAAGGTGTTGTCGCGGGTGATCGTGCGCAACGTGCCGTCGGTGTCGTACGACCAACGGTGGTACGGGCACGAGAACAGCCGGCAACGGCCCTTTTCCTCCTTCTCGACCATGGCGCCGCGGTGACGGCACTGGTTGACGAGGGTCTTGACGCTGCCGTCGCGCTGGCGGACGACGATGACGTTGTTCCGCGGCATCTGCAGGGTGAAGAAGTCGCCCGGCTTCGGGATCTCGGATCCGTGGGCGACGATCGTCGGAAGGCGGCCGAAGACGCGGTCCCGCTCGAGTTTCGCGACTGCCGGATCGACGAACTCGTTCGGTTCGAACCAGGTGAGGTGCTCGTACTCGTCGGTGGTGTCGTTGCGCAGATGATCGAGTGCGCGGCGAATGCGTTCCTCGGTGGGAATCCCGACCTCTGTCATGGGGCTGTCCTCCAGAGTCGTGCTGAAGCGTCGCCGGGTGGCCACGTCTTCGGCTGTCGTTCGGATCGTCGGCCTAAATCTAACTGATGTAGGTTTTAGTGTAAACCCTCGAATGCTTCCGGGAAGACCGTTCGAGGATTGCTCGAAATATCGATGACCATTAGATTCAGTGGTCACAGTCCGGTGTGTGAGGAGCGAACGGAATGATCTCGTATCAATGGTGTTCGGAGCTGGAACCGGAAGATCGGGACGAAGTCCTCGGCCTCGTCGCGGCGGCCGCTGACTTCGACGAGGAGGCAGGCTTCTCGAAGATTCACCCGGCCGACGTCACCGCCACGTCCGACGGGAGTGGGACGATCTTCCACCTCCCGGTCCAGGCGCGGCGCGACCTGAGCGCACGCGAGGACGCCCCGCTGGTTACCGTGGCCTATCTGCACCTGAAGGTCGACGCCGAGGGCTACGGCACCGTGCAATTCGTCGTGCACCCCGACTACCGCTCCCGCGGTGTGGCCACCACGCTCGTGGAGGAGATGGGCCTGGACGCCGCCGTCGAGGGTGGCTGGCAGGGGACCGGGGCGCACGCCCTCCGCTGCTGGGCGTACAGCACCCACCCTGCCGCCGACCGCCTCACCCGGCGGTTCGACATCCGGGCTGCCGGACGGTTATGGACGATCTTCCGGCACCTGTCCGGACCGTTCGCCCATTCGCTGGAGCCCGTCACGGAGTTCGACGACGCCACGATCGGCACCCCTCTCGCACTCGGGGACGCCGCGGCGCGCGAGGCGATCGATCACGTGCTCGACGCGTCCTCGCTCCCGGCGGTGCAACGCGAACGGCTCCTCGACGAGATCCGGCTCGGGAACGGGCATGTCGTCGTCGCCGAGGACGCGTCCGGCAAGCCCGCGGGATTCGTCTGGTACGACCCTGCGCTGTCGATGCATCTCGAACTGCGGGCCGCGTGGATCCGCGCGCTCGTCCTCGCCGACGCCGTCCGCGGATCAGGCCTCGGTGCCGGCCTGCTCACCTCGGCGCTCGGGGCGCTGCGGGGCGCCGGCGCTCAGGTCGGCCTCATGCGGATCGATCCGGACAACGCTGCGGCAGTGCGGATGTGCCGGCTCATGTGGTTCGAGCAGGAAGAGGAGCACTCCTGCTTCCAGGTGGGGGATTGGGTCGGCATTCCAGGCTTCCGGCGCTGACTGCTTTACGAAAAACGCTTTCTGTCAGGTGTTGACCTAAAGCTTGTAGGCGGATATCTTTGTGTTGCGGCTCACACACGCGGGTGGCCGGTCCGCACCGTTCCGGTGCGTTGTCTTCTCGGTCGCTCCGTACGTCGGAGCATGAGATCTCGTCGCGGAGAGGGCCCTCCACGGGTCTACTCGAAGGACGCCTCGCGCCCGCGTTACGTCACGGGAGTCCCCTTCCCTGTCGACGCCGGCTACAACATCCGCTGAACCGAAGGAGCTTTCGCACATGACCACTACCGAAGCGGCGACCCCCACGGTCCCGACGTTCGCAGACCGCGACAAGGTCTTCATCGGCGGCCGCTGGGTCGAGTCGACCGGCAGCGAGTGGGTCGACGTCGTCGACTCGTTCAGTGAGCAGCGTGTCGCCCGCGTCCGCACGGCCACCGCGGAGGACGTCACCCGCGCTGTCGTGGCTGCCCGCGAATCCTTCGACAAGGGCGAATGGGCGTCGAAGACCATGGAGGAGCGCGCCGCCGTCGTCGACGCGATCGCCGACGGCCTCCAGGCGCGGTTCGAGGAACTGACCGCCATCGGTGTCGCCGAGGTCGGCGTCCCGGTCGGCGTCAGCCATCAGACCCAGCAGATGATCGGCGGTCTCTTCCGCGCGGTCGCCGAGGTCGCCCGCAACTTCTCGACGTTCGAGGAACGCCCCCGGATGGGCGGTGGCGTCTCCCGCATCGTGAAGGAACCCACCGGGGTGGTCGCGGCGATCATCCCCTGGAACGGCCCGATCGGGAACATCGCGTTCAAGCTGGCCCCGGCTCTCGCCGCCGGCTGCTCGGTCGTGCTCAAGACGGCTCCGGACGCCCCGCTGTCGCCGTGCATCTTCGCCGACGTCATCGCCGAACTCGTCGAGCAGGGACGCATCCCCGAGGGCGTCGTAAGCGTGGTGTGCGCGGATCGCGAGGTGTCGGAGACACTCGTCACCAACCCCGATGTCGACCACGTCACCTTCACCGGCAGCACCGCCGCAGGACGCCGCATCATGGCACTGGCGAGCGAACGCATCGCCCGCGTGTCGCTCGAACTCGGCGGCAAGTCCGCGGCGATCATCCTCGACGACGCCGACATCGACCACGTCCTGCAGACCCTGCCCATGGGCGGGTGTCTGCAGACCGGCCAGGCATGTATCGCGCTCACCCGGGTCCTCGTGTCGAGGACGCGGCACGACGAGGTGCTCGAGGCTCTGAAGGCCGCTTACGGCGCTCTGCCGCTGGGTAATCCGTGGGAGCCCACGAACTTCCTCGGCCCCCTCGCCACCGAGCACCACCAGCAGCGGGTGCTCGGCTACATCGACATCGCGAAGGAGGACGGCGCGAAGGTCGTGCTCGGCGGTGGCGTCCCCGAGGGCCTCGAGAAGGGCTTCTTCGTCGCGCCGACCCTGCTCGACGGTGTCGCCCCCGACTCGCGGATCGCACAGGAGGAGGTCTTCGGCCCGGTGATCTCGGTGATCACCTACGAGGACGAGGAGGACGCGATCGCGATCGCGAACAACTCGATCTACGGCCTCTCCGGCGCCGTCTACACCGAGGACATCGACCGCGGTTACGAGATCGCGCGCCGCATCCGCACCGGCACGATCAGCGTCAACACCTCGGCCATGGACTTCTCGTTGCCGTTCGGCGGCTACAAGCAGTCCGGCATCGGCCGTGAGGGTGGCCCCGAGGGACTCGAGGAGTTCTTCGAGATCAAGACCGTGCACATGCCCGCCTAGGGACTCCACTGGGGTGGAAGAGCAACGGGGCCTCGCGATTCGCGAGGCCCCGTTGTGCATGCGGGAAACGAATACGCAGCGCCGTCCTCAGGATTGCTCGGCGTCGTCCTCGTTGCGCATCACGCCGTACAGGAAGCTGCGGATCATCTCCTCGAACAGTTGCTTCGAGGTCATCGCGTTCTCAGCGAGGGCTCGCGCGAGCATCGGCCGGGACTCGGGATCGACGTTCGGGAAGATGGTCGACTTCGTGCTCGGGGGGCGCATCGCCTCGGTCAGCACCGCGCCGAGCGTCAGACGCTCCATGCCGTCCAGGATCTGCACGTGCAACCGGGCGGGTACCCCCGAGGCCTCCAGGAAGGCCGCGGTCTCCTCATAGGTGCCGATGAGCACGTCGCGCGGCAGGTACTGCAGCAGGATCGGGGCCGCGTTGCGGTGCTTGAGGATCGATCGGCGCAGGTTGAGACTGAGCGTCACGAAGTACTCGGGCCAGTCCGGGCCGGGCTTGCGGCGGGGCATCGGGCCCGCGCCGGCGATCTGTCGTGCAACCGCGGAGAGGATCTCCGACTTGTCGGAGAAGTGGTGGTAGAGCGAGGGCGCGCGCACCCCGAGATGCTTCGCGAGACGCGGGAGACTGAAGGCTTCGAGTCCTTCGGAGTCGATGATCTCGATGGACGCGGCCACCGCGGCCGCGCGACTGATGAGCGGTTTCGACGGTCGGGCCATGTCTCGCTTTCGGCTGGTACGTCGGGCATCGATGCCCGGTGGCTGCCTGGAATGGTATCGGCTCTCGTCGGCAGGCCTCACGACGTGAGGACGGACCCCTCGAGGAACTCGATCAGGCCCGTGCTCAGCACGTCGTTGTCGTCGCCACTCACCATGTGCCCGGCTCCGCTCACGTCGATGTGCCGGGCCCCCGGGATCAGGTCGAGCAGTTCGTTCGCACCCTCGTCGCTGACGACGTCGGACTGGGCACCGCGGATCAGGAGAGTGGGGACGGTGACGGCGCGGGCGGCGGCCCGGGCGCGTTCCTCCCGGGCGATCTCCGCCGCGATCAGCTTCTCGCGGTCGGAGAGCAGCCGCGGATCCCAGTGCCAGTACCACCGGCCGCCCCGGTGGCGCAGGTTCTTGCGCAGCCCGTCCTTGCGGGGCGGACGCCGACGGTTCGGGTTGTACGCAATGACCGCCTCGAGCGCGTCGTCGAGGCTGTCGAAGCCGTCGAGACCGGCACGCATGAACTCGGTGATCCGGGAGATGCCCTCGAGTTCGGCCCTGGGGGTGATGTCCACCAGGACCAGGGCGCGGACGAGCCCGGGATCTTCCCCCGCCGTGACGAGCGAGGCCAGCCCACCCATGGACGCACCCACCAGGACGGGACTCTCACCGAGGGAGTCGGCGACCGCCCGGATGTCGCGGGCGTGGGCGTCGGGGGAATAGTCGCCGTCGGCGGCCCACTCGCTGTCCCCGTGACCGCGCGCGTCGATCGTGTAGGCCCGCCAGCCGTGCTCGGCGAGCCGACGGCCGGTGCGTTGCCACGAGTGCCGGGTCTGGCCACCGCCGTGCAGGAGCAGCACGGCCCCCTTGTTGCCGTGGTTCCCGGAGGCGTCGGGTCGCCACAGATCGGCGCTCAGACGCAGTCCGTCGCCCCGCAGGTCCATGGTCTCGGTGGAGATGGTCACGAGTCGAGCCCCCTTCGTCGGCGCGGGCAGGTCAATGTCCGGACGTTCCGCCGTCCACCGCGAGCGTCGAGCCCGTGACGTACCCGGAGGCAGGACTCGCCAGGAAGATCACGGCGGCGTCGATCTCGCGCTGAGTGGCGGTGCGGCCCAGCGAACTACCACGCAGGAACTCTGCGAGCGTATCCGACGACATCTCGGAGATGAGGTCCGTCTCGACGAAGCCGGGTGCGACGGCATTGACCCGTATGCCCTTGCGTTGCGCCCACTGGTGTGAGAGGTCGCGGGTCAGTCCGATCAGTCCCGCTTTGCTCGCGGCGTACGCGGCCTGGGGGAGAACCGACTTGATCAATCCGAGCATGCTCGCGACGTTGACGATGCTCGAACCGGGTTCCATTACTCGTGCACACGACTGGGCGGCCCAGTAGCTGCCCATGAGATTGACGTCGAGCACCGAGCGGAAATCTTCGGGCCGTTCATGTGTGGCCGGTGCGGCATGGGTGACACCGGCATTGTTGACGAGAATGTCGAGTCGGCCGAACTCCTCGATCGTGGTGCGCGCGACCATCTCGCACTGTTCCGGGTCGGTGACGTCGGTGGGAACGACGAGGCAACGACGACCGGCGTCCTCGACGGTCTCGGCGACAGCTTCGAGCCGATCACGTCGTCGTGCTGCGACGACCACGTCGGCGCCCGCCTCGGCGAGTGCCCGCGCGAAGCCGGCTCCCAGCCCGCTGCCGGCTCCCGTGACGACGGCGACACGGCTGTCGAGCCGGAAGAGATCGAGTACCGAACCCGTCTCGGGGGCGATGTCTGTCGAGGTCATGGGCGTCTCCCTGGGCTGTTGCGGAACGGACTCCCGGCGGACTGTTGCGTCCCATAAAACTAATTACATAAGATTATATGGCACGTGAAGTCCAGGGAAGCGAGACGCCGATGACTGCAGACCCCGCTACCGGCAACCGCAAGTTGCAGGTGATCGGCAAGGACGTGCTCGCGGACGGTGTCGTCGCCGTGCGACTTGCCGATCCGGACGGCAATCCTGTCCCCGCGTGGGATCCCGGTTCGCATATAGACCTCGTCATCGACGAATCGACCGTGCGGCAGTACTCGTTGTGCGGTGACGTCGAGGATCGCACGTGTCTGACGGTCGCCGTGCTCCGCGAGGAGAACGGCCGAGGAGGGTCGCGCTGGGTGCACGATTCGTTGCAGATGGGCGACCTCGTCGGCATCGGTGGGCCGCGCAACAACTTCCGGTTCGACACCACCTCCGACTGTCTCTTCGTCGCAGGCGGAATCGGCATCACGCCGTTGCTCCCGATGCTCCGCGCCGCCGACGCGGCGGGAGTGAACTGGCGGTTGTTGTACGGCGGACGAACCCGCAGCAGCATGGCCTTCGCCGACGGTCTCGCCACCGGTCATCCGGATCGCGTGGAGATCAGGCCGCAGGACGAGTTCGGGCTCCTCGATCTCGCCGGCACGCTCGACGCACTGCCGGAAGGCTCCTCGGTCTACTGCTGTGGGCCGGAACCGCTCCTGCAAGCGATCGAGGACGCATGTCGTGCCCGGATCGGAATCACCCTTCATGTCGAACGTTTCGCAGCCAAGGAACGATCCGCCGACGCGGTCGACGGCACCTTCGAGGTCGAACTCGCGCGATCCGGCGTCGGCATCACGGTCGGGACCGACGAGTCCCTGCTCGATGCTGTGTTGCGGTCCGGGGTCGACGTGCCGTTCTCGTGCCGGGAGGGGACATGTGGCACGTGCGAGGTTACGGTGATGCACGGAGAGCCCGATCATCGGGATTCGGTCCTGACCGAGGGCGAGCAGGCCGCGAACGACTGCATGATGATCTGCGTGTCCCGGAGTCGGACACCGAAACTCGTCCTGGAGTTGTAGACATATAACACGTCCGACGATGATCCGTGCGGATTATTTCAGTTTACAAAATATGATTGACGTCTCATGTAATACCGGATAGCGTGTGCGTCACGGAGTCGGGGGCGGCCGCCGCTTCGGTGCATCCCCTCGAAGTTCTTGCCGAACAACTTTGTTCGGCAGAACTTGTGTACCGATTCCGAGACGCCGCCCCCGCCCGCATCAGCATTGCGCCGACATACCGGTGCGACTCACGAAAGGGAACCAGCATGGCTTCCACCGTCGGTTCGGCCCTGCATTGGTGGGCGAAGACCAAGGGAGAGCAGAACGCGATCGTCGTTGCGGACGAAGCACTCACCTACCGAGAACTCCAGGATTGGTCCAGCCGTGTCGCGCGCACCATCGTCGACCGGGGCGTCGAAGCCGGACAACGTGTCGGCGTACTCGGCCCGAACTCGTTGACGTGGCCCGTCGTCGCGCTGGGTGTGCTCAAGGCCGGCGCGGTGCTCGTACCGCTCAACCCGCGCTACAAGCCGGCCGAACTCCGCAAGGTCGCAGACGATTCGGGCCTGACCCTGGTGGTCACCCCGAGCGAGTTCACGACGGTCGTCGACGATGCCCGCGCTCTCGGCGATACCTTCGACATCCTCGAATTCTCCGACATCGTTCCCCTGCGCGAGGGTGGGCAGGACGACTTCCGCATCGACGTCGGGCCCGACGAACCGACGGCCGTGTTGTTCACCAGCGGCTCCACGGGTATGTCGAAGGGGGTCATCTGCACCAACCGGACATTGCTCAACATCGTCTTCGAAGCGACCCTCACCGAGGAGGGTTTCCGTCCCGGCTCGACCTCGCTCCTGGTCCTCCCGCTGGTCTTCACGCCGGGCCTTGTCTGGGGCCTGGTCATGACCACCGTGCTCGGCGGCACCCTCGTCGTGGAGAAGGAACTCGATCCGAACCGCGCCGCGAGGCTCCTCGGTGAGCACAACGTCCAGGCGATCTTCGGTGTACCGCTCATCTTCGACGCGATCTCGCGGTCTCCCGAGTTCGAGAAGGCAGACCTGTCGTCGTTGCGGACCGCCATCGTCGGGGGTGCCGCCGTCGCGCCGGTACTGCTGAAGCGATGGGCGGACAAGGGCGTTGCGCTGCGCCAGATCTACGGCATGACCGAGGCCGGTGGCGTCGCCACCGCCACTCTCGTGGCCGAAGCGTTCGATCATCCGGATTCGTGCGGCTCGGGCTCGATCTTCACCGAACTCAAGGTTGTGCGCGACGACGGCACCGAAGCGGCACCGGGGGAGGAGGGCGAGATTCTCCTGCGTGGTCCGGGCGTGACTCCCGGCTACTGGAACGACCCCGATTCCACCGCGACCGCTCTGCGTGACGGATGGCTGCACAGCGGTGACCTGGGTACCCGCGACGCGGAGGGCCGCGTCAAGTTCGTGGACCGGCTCAAGGACCTCATCATCACCGGCGGAATCAACGTCTCGCCCGTGGAGATCGAACGCGTCATCGGCGAGCTCCCGGGTGTCCAGGAAGTCGCTGTGATCGCTGCGTCCGACGAGCGTTTCGGCGAGACTCCCGCGGCCATCGTCACCGTCGAGAACGGTGTCGACGAAGCGACGATCATCGAACACTGCGACCGGCTCATGGCGGACTACAAGGTTCCGCGCTACGTCGTGATCCGCGACGAGCCCCTGCCGCGGCTCCCCAGTGGCAAGCTGTCGAAGACGGCGATCCGATCCGAGTACAAGGACGTCGCCGATCGATTCGACAAGGTCCGCTGAGCCTTCGCTCGGAGGACCCGGGAAAGGAGCCACCGTGTCCGAGACCGGTACCGAGAACTCGGTAGTTCTCGAACGTCACGGCGAGATTGCCGTGATACGACTGAACCGCCCCGATCGCCTCAACGCGTTCACCGACGAGATGGGTGAACGGCTCATCGCACTGTTCGACGAGACGGATGCCGACGACGACGTGCGCGCCGTCGTCGTCACCGGAACGGGGCGGGGGTTCTGCGCCGGTGCCGATCTCGCGGCCGGGGGAGACACGTTCGTCCTCGGCGACGACCCCGAGACGGGTGGGGCACCGCCGGATCTGGGCGGACGTGTCACTCTGCGGATCTACCGGTCGCTCAAGCCCGTGATCGCGGCGATCAACGGCCCGGCCGCAGGCGTGGGGGTGACGATGACGCTTCCGGCCGACGTCCGCATCGCCGCGGATACGGCGAAGTTCGGGTTCGTCTTCACCCGTCGAGGCCTGGTTCCGGAGGCATGCTCGACGTGGTTCCTGCCGCGGGCCGTCGGGATCTCGACCGCGGTCGAATGGACTGTGGGCGGAAAGATGGTGCCGGTCACCGAGGCTCTCGAGCGGGGCCTCGTCCGCGAAGTGCTGCCGGTCGGACAGCTCCTCGACCGAGCCATCGCGATCGCGCGGGAGATGGTGTCCGGTACGGCACCGGTCTCGGTAGCGCTGACCAGGCAGTTGATGTGGCGGATGCTCGGGGCGGCCGGCCCCGAGGTCGCACACCGCGCCGAGTCGATCGGTATTCACGTGCGAGGCACGTCCGACGACGTCAGGGAGGGTGTCGAGGCATTCCTCGACAAGCGCGAACCGAAATTCCCGAACCGCGTCTCGGACGGTCTGCCGGAGCTGTTCGATCTGTAACGACGGCCGGCTCGGCCGGTCGATGGATCCGCTCACTCGGCCCTCTCCCGGACTCGGGAGAGGGCCGAGTCGTGTCCGAGGCGGTTACCATGGGCGCAGCGAGCACTCGGTGACAACTGACGAATCTTGTAACATCTGCCGTGTACACGGCAACGACAAGGCAGGAGCTGCGGCATGGCGCGACGGCGGTCGAGTGTCCTCGGCGACGACGCGGAAACAGCGCGCGGCAAGATCCTGAAGGCCGCCGAGGCGATGTTCCTGCGTTACGGGGTCGTGAAGACGACCATGGACGACATCGCGAAGGAAGCCGGAGTCTCGCGACCGACGGTGTACCGCTATTTCGGAGATCGCGACTCGCTGATCATCGCGTTGATCGAGACGAGATCGCGCCGGCTCTTCGACAAGGCTCGCGACTATCTGCGCGAACGGTCGACGTTCGCCGAGCAGATCGTGGACGGTCTGATCTTCCTCGTCGACCGCGGACGCCAGGATCCCATCGTTCGGCTGATCGTCAGTCCCGAGCACATGGACATGGCCACTGCGCTGGTGGGCAGCAGTGGGCTCGCGGCGCGGTTGACCTACGAGATGTGGGCTCCTCTGCTGGAAGAGGCCCGTGCCCGCGGTGAGATCCGTGACGGACTCACCGACGAAGAGATCTGCCAGTGGATCGCTCTGGTGCAGCTCATCCTGGTGGGGCGCATGGACTTCAACTCCGACGACGATCCCGACAACCGTCGGATGCTCACCAATTTCCTGTTGCCGTGCATCGTCGACGATGCGCCGCCGGCGCGGCGTCCTCGTGCAGCGGCCGCCCGTCGCTCGCGCGGGTAGTTCACAAGTCCGACGCAGTCTTTCACGCGTCGACCCTTCGACCGGGTGCGTCCACCGCGCCCGGTCCTCCGCGTTTTCGCCGACTCTTTAGGGCTTGTCCGACAAGACGCGTCGCCACGACAGGGCGAATCAATTTACAAATTTCGATTGACGTAACATGGAACATGTGGGTAATCTGGGTCACATAGATCGGACGCCGACCGATCGAGTTCTCGAAAGGTCGGTAACGGTCGAACTGTGCCGAAGGATCACCCTGTCCGGCGGCACATCCCGATTCTCGCGTTTCATCCACCGGGCATAGGAGCCCGGCCGGAACCGGGTGTGCATCGGCACTGTCCGCCGAGGCGGCGCAAGTGATTTCGGTGCCGCTGCGTGCATCCGCTACTTTCCCGTGATCGTCTGTCGGGGAAGAGACTTCGGCCGGATTGCTAGGCAGGCAACGTTCGAAAGGACTGGACAGAACTATGTCCGATCTTCGTCAGCAGGTGCAGCGACTCGTGGTGGATATGTCGGTCTGTGCCGGGCACGGGCTGTGCTACTCCACCTCTCCGCAACTGATCGACTGTGACGACCAGGGTTACCCGGTTGTCCTGCACGACCTTTCGTCGGACGACGACGTGCGCGCAGCAGAAGCCGCCGTCATCGTCTGTCCCGAACGAGCACTCACCATCGAACCCCGCTGAGGGGCCGACCCAGAGGAAGATTCATGACAACTACAGAGAAGGCAGTACCCGAACACCTGGTGGTCGATTTCGACATCTACGACCAGTCCCTCGCGCAGCCGGTCGACAACGTTCAGCAGCGAGTTGCGGAGCTGTCAGCCAAGGGACCCGTCGTGTACTCCACGGCTCACGGCGGTCACTGGATTGTCACCCGCTACAAAGAGATCCACGAGGTCCTGCGCGACCCCGACACATTCTCCAGCTACCCCAACAACCTCGTCACGGGTCCGGCCGGCATGGGCAAGCTCGTTCCCATCGAGCTCGACCCGCCGGAGCACACGGGTTACCGGCTCGCTCTGCAACCGCTGTTCAGCCCCAACCGGATGAAGGCTCTGACGGATCAGATCCGCGATCTGGTCAACGAGCTGATCGACGGTTTCGCCGGAAAGGGTGAGGCCGAATTCATCTCGGAGTTCGCTCACGAGCTTCCGGCCCGGGTCTTCCTCGCTCTCATGGACTGGCCTCTCGAGGACGCTCCGCTCTTCACCGAGGCCACCGACATCATCCTCATGGGCAAGCCGGGTCTGAACGAGGAAGAGAATCAGCAGGCGCGCGCCACCGCCGGATTCGAGATGTTCGGCTACTTCCACAAGATGGTGCAGGAACGTCGCGAGAACCCGGGCGACGACGTCACGTCGACCCTCATACACACCGAGGTGGAACTCGAGGACGGCAAGCGGCTGCTCACCGACGAAGAGCTCTACCGCATGCTCTTCCTGCTGCTGATCGCCGGACTGCACACTGTGCAGGGCTCGCTCGCGTGGGCGATCATCCATCTCGTGAACAATCCCGAACAGCGTCGCGCGCTGATCGAGGACGAGTCGCTGATCCCGACGGCGGTGGAGGAGATTCTGCGTATCGAGGCAGCCGTGATCCCGGGACGCCGCGCGACCCGCGACGTCGAACTCGGCGGCGTACGGATCAAGGAGGGCGACCAGCTCATCCTTACGCTGTGCTCCGCGAACCGTGACTCGGACGAGTTCGACGATCCTGCCGAGCTGCAGCTCGATCGGCACCCCAACCGTCACCTCTCCTTCGGTGGTGGTCCGCATCGTTGCATCGGCTCGCACCTCGCACGCATCGAGTTGTCGCTGGCTCTCGAGGAACTTCATCGCCGGATTCCGGATTATCAGCTGGTCGAGAACGATCCGCCGATCCTGCACGCCAGCCAGGTCCGCGGGTGCATGCGCCTGCCGATCACGTTCACTCCGACGGCATGATCCGTCGCTCACGCGCCGGTGCCGAAAGGGTGCCGGCGGGTGGGTAGAACGTCCCTCCACTACAATCGTCAATCAAAGGTAAAGGTTTCGGTGAGGGAGGGTGCATGGCGCGACGTCAGAGCGTCCTCAGCGACAATGCCGAGACCGCTCGTGCCCAGATCCTCGCCGCCGCCGACAGCGCGGTCGAGCGTTTCGGGGTCGCCAAGACCACGATCGACGACGTGGCCCGCGAAACCGGTGTCTCCCGACCGACGATCTACCGTTACTTCCGAGACCGCGACACCCTCATCACCTCGCTGATCGAAACCCGTGCGCGTCGGCTCTTCGAGGATGCGCAGGCCTACGTCGCCGACCGCGAGTCCTTCGCCGACCAGGTGGTCGACGGCCTGCTCTACCTGGTCGACCGCGGCCGACGCGACCCGGCGATCCGTCTGATCGTCAGCCCCGAACATGTCGATCGCGGCACCGCCCTGGAAGGAAGTTCCGAACTCGCGGCGCGTCTCACTTTCGAGATGTGGGCGCCGCTGCTCGAGACGGCGCGCGAGCGTGGTGAGATCCGCGACGGAATCACCGATGCGGAGATCTGCAAGTGGATCACTCTGGTGGAGTTGATCCTCGTAGGTCGCATGGATTTCGACGATCCCGTCGGTGAGGCCAACCGGAGCCTGTTGACCAACCTGCTGCTGCCGGGCATCACCACCGGCGCCGCAAGCATCGTTTCGTAATACGACTGCAGTGCCGATCGGCCGCGACTCCTGCATCCGGCCGTTCGTGACGCATCGCGAGAACTCGCCGCACGCCGCGTAGTTCCGCACCTTCTCCTGCCGTTACGCGCATCTGCGCGAACGAAACCCTTTCCCCCGTAACAACGCAACCGATCGTGCGCGGGAGGAAATCGTCGTTCCGAAAGGTGAGCTGTCATGTCCGTGGATCCACCTTCACTCGTCGTCACGCTCGGAGCCGCCGTAGGGGCACTCGTCCTCGGTGTCGATCCCCAGATCGGAGCCGAGCAGGCCGCAGCCGTATCGCATGCCGTCGAACAGGGTGCGAGCCAGGTGATGGACGGGATAACCGCAGCAGTCGACGCCCTGCCGGAAGACGCCCGTGTACCGGCAGAGCAGATCGTCGCCGAGACCACCGAGCGGTTGCGGACCGATCTCGAAGCGCTGCTACCGGACGAGAGACGATCCGACCCCGGTGACACTCCGGAACCGGACGAACCAGTCGAAAACCACGAAACCATACAGCAATTCGCAGCCGGAGCCGCCGTATCGGCCACTCCCGTCGGGCCGGCAGTCCTCGTCCCGCCGTCGACCTTTCCGCTCGCGTCGAGCGCCGCCACCGCACCGATCGGTGCCATAGCCGTGTTCGCTCCGTGGCTGAAGAAGGCGGGTGCCATCTGTGACGGCATCACCGCGCCTGTGCTTGCCGCGCTGTACTCCGTCGAGAACGGTTTCCGATACGGTTCCACCGCGCCCGTCTCGCCTGCCGGCGCACTCGGACCGGGACAGTTCATGCCCGGTACCTGGGCGGTCTACGGCAAGGATGCGGACGGCGACGGCAAGGCCGACGTACGCGGGGTCGCCGACCCGGTCATGGCATCCGGTCGCCTGCTGTGCGACAACTGGAACAGGATCGAACAGTGGAAGAAGGACGGCCGGGTCGTCGGCGACACGCTGTCGCTGACACTTGCCGCCTACAACGCCGGCGTCGGAGCCGTACTGAGATCCGGGGGGATGCCCAGCGGTCTGCCCGATTACGAGAACCAGACCAAGCCGTACGTGGCGAAGATCCTGGCGGCGCGACCGGCTTTCGAACGCATGCTCTCACCGTTCCTGGCCCTCGAACTCCCGGCAGGCGACGACCTCGGCCGGCAGGTGCTCGAGCAGGCATTCCGCTATCTCGGCCTGCCGTACGTGTGGGGTGGTGGAAACATCCAAGGCCCTACGGGCGGTGGATTCGACTGTTCCGGGCTCACGTCGTTCGCACTGCACGCCGCCACCGGAACCGTGCTGCCCCGGACATCGGAGACCCAGTGGAAGGTCGGCGTCGAGGTCCCGATGGACCAGGCGCGGCCCGGTGACCTCGTCTTCGGCAACTGGCAGGTCGGTGGACCGGGCCACGTCGGCATCTACCTGGGTGAAGGTCTGATGGTGCACGCGCCGACCACAGGCGACGTGGTGCGCATCGGCGAGGTCTTCCCCGATATGCGAGCACGTCGCATCGTCTGATCGTCCGTCCACATCGAGGAGTGGTGAAACGATGGCCCACATAGTGACTCAACCGTGTTGCAAGGATGCCGGGTGCGTCGCCGTCTGCCCGGTCGATTGCATCCACCCGACGCCGACGGAACGGCTGTTCCGCCCGTCGGAGATGCTCTACATCGACCCGGAGAAATGCATCGACTGCGGTGCGTGCGTCGACGAGTGCCCGGTCGACGCGATCGTACCGCCGGAGGACATCACCCCCGGGATGCAGCCTTTCGTCGAGATCAACGCCGCGTACTACCAGGACAACCCGGTGCCCGGGCCGGACCCCGAGCCGCAACCGATCGAGGTGAAGGCGGCGCCCGGAGTCCTACGGGTCGCCATCGTGGGCAGTGGGCCGTCTGCGAGTTATCTCGCCGAGTCCCTCGTCGCGAATCGTCGCCTCCCGGTGGAGATCTCGATCCTGGAGAGGCTTCCGGTTCCGGGAGGGCTCGTACGGTTCGGTGTGGCACCCGATCACCCGTCCACCAAAGAGGTCGCGTCCGGCTTCCTGCGCACTATGGGACGGAAGAACGTCGACATCTTCCTCGGAGTGGAGGTCGGTACACACCTCACTCACGACGATCTGCTGCGCCACCACCATGCGGTGGTCTACGCCTCGGGGACGAGCGGCGACCGTGCCTTGAATGTGCCCGGCGAGGACATGCCGGGAAGTGTCTCGGCCCGCGAGTTCGTAGCCTGGTACAACGGTCATCCCGACCATGCGAACCAACGATTCGACCTGTCCTGTGAACGTGCGGTGATCGTCGGCAACGGAAATGTCGCGCTCGACGTGGCCCGCATCCTCAGTAGCGACGTTTCACGCCTCCTGAAGACGGACATCGCCGCCCACGCACTCGAAGCCCTTGCCGCGAGCCGTATCCGTGAAGTCGTGGTACTGGGACGCCGAGGGCCGGCACATGCGGCGTTCAGTACTCCCGAGTTGCTGGGCCTGACCGATCTGCCGGGGGTGAGCGTCACGGCGTCGCACGCGTTCGTGGCCTCCACCGCGCTGGACCGGATCCGAGCAGACATCCTCACCCGTTGTGCGGCGGAAGCGGCCGTGCCGGGGGATCGTCGTATCCATCTGCAGTTCCTCCGTTCGCCGGTGGAGGTCCTGGGAACGGAACGCGTGGAGGGCCTGCGTGTCTCGGTCGACGATCCCGAAACGGACGGAGGAGTCGAGGACGTCGCAGCCGGATTGGTACTGCGCTCGATCGGCTTCCGGGGTTCCCCGATCCCTTCCGTGCCCTTCGACGCGGAGCGCGGCACGATCCCACATCGGGCGGGAGCCGTCGTGGAATCGGGAACCGGTGCGCCGGTGTCCGGCGTCTACACCGCCGGCTGGATCAAGCGAGGTCCGAGCGGGGTCATCGGTTCGAACAAGTCGTGCTCCGCGGAGACCGCGGCGTCGATCGTCTCGGACTTCGTCGGTGGTCGACTCCGTGAGCCGCAGGGCGGCCGACAGTCGTTCTCGGACTTCGTTGATGCTGTCCGGCCCGGACGTATCGATCTGCAGGGTTGGCGCCGTATCGACTCGCACGAGAAGAGTGCAGGCCGTGCCGTCGGACGTCCGAGGGTCAAGCTTGTGGACCGTGACGAGATGGTCTCGGTCGCTCTGGGAGAGGCCGTCGCCGCGAGATGAACCGGTGATCGCACTGCTGTCGATATGTCCGCTTCGTTCCCGTTTTCCGAATCCTCTGTCGGAAGCAAGGATTCGGTCGACGCGAAAGCGTAGATACGATTGACAAATCCCGTACTTTGAATCACAGTTGTCGTGCGTAGGGACTTGGGTCACATCCGGTAACCACGTTCTGCTCTTGTCCACCAACGAGAGTCGCCGGCGCGGCCGGACCTGGACGCACTATCCGTTGAAAGCTGCCGTCGACGGCACATGCCGTTACGACGAGACACGTGGGAGGAACCGATGGGTGTCGAGGTTTCCGTCGAGGGGCTGACCAAGTCCTTCGGCTCGCAACGTATCTGGCAGGACGTGACGTTGACGTTGCCGGCCGGTGAGGTCAGTGCGCTGCTCGGTCCGTCGGGTACCGGCAAGTCGGTGTTCCTCAAGTCGTTGATCGGTCTGCTGCGCCCGGAGGAGGGCTCGATCGTCATCGACGGCACCGACATCCTGCAGTGCTCGAGCAAGGAGCTCTACGAGATCCGCAAGCTGTTCGGGGTGCTGTTCCAGGACGGGGCGTTGTTCGGGTCGATGAACCTCTACGACAATGTCGCCTTCCCGCTGCGCGAGCACACCAAGAAGACCGAGTCCGAGATCCGGCAGATCGTGATGAGCAAGCTCGAGCTCGTCGGTCTGCTCGGCGCCGAGGACAAGCTGCCCGGGGAGATCTCCGGGGGGATGCGCAAGCGCGCCGGCCTGGCCCGCGCGCTGGTGCTCGATCCGGAGATCATCCTGGTCGACGAGCCGGATTCGGGTCTCGATCCGGTGCGCACCACCTACATTTCGCAAACGTTGATCGATATCAACGCGGAGATCGATGCGACGATCCTGATCGTGTCGCACAACATCAATCTGGCGCGCACGGTGCCGGACAACATCGGGATGTTGTTCCGTCGGCAGTTGGTGATGTTCGGTCCGCGTGAGGTGTTGTTGACCTCGGACGAGCCGGTGGTCAAGCAGTTCCTCAACGGCACGATGATCGGTCCGATCGGGATGTCGGAGGAGAAGGACGAGGCGACGATGGCGCACGAGCAGGCGCTCGTCGATGCCGGTCATCATGCCGGGGGTGTCGACGATGTCGAGGGGATCGTGCCGCAGATGCAGGCGACGCCGGGGATGCCGGAGCGGCAGGCGGTGGCGCGTCGGCAGGAGCGGGTGCGGTCGATCCTGCACACTCTGCCCCCGGCCGCCCAGCAGGCCATCCTCGAAGACCTCGAGCACACACCGGTACCGTCCGCCCGCCACGCATTCGCGGGATCCGACGCGCCCACCGAACTCATTCCCGTGGTCTCGCGATAGTTCTCCCACCGCACGCGACCGGCGACGGACTCGTGGACGAGCATCCGCCGGCCACGGACGACCAGAAAGGTACAGACGAGTGAGAACTCGCAGTTGCAGGCTCGCGCCTCGACGCCGTGAGGTGATCGCGCGATGACCGCCGAAGCGGCACTCACCTCCCCGATGGCGGATTCCCGCCGTCGACCCATCGTCCCGGCAGGAATCCGCCGATACCTGATCGAGAAGCCTGCGGCTTCACTGGCCACCATCGGACGCTCGGCACGACTCGGAGGCAACGTCGTCCGCTACGCCGTCACCGACACCATCGCGTGGCGACTGCCGGTGCGAGAGGTCATCGAGCAGATGTGGGTCCTTCTCAAGGTTACCGCCCTTCCCGCTCTGCTCATGGCCGTCCCGATCGGTGCCGAGGTCTCGGTGCAGGTGGGCGGCATCATGAATCAGGTCGGCGCCAACTCGCTCGCCGGCGCCGCCAGCGGTCTCGGTGTCGTCGGACAGGGTGCACCGATGGCCGCCGGACTGTTGATGAGTGGGGCCGCAGCGTCCGCCATCGCCTCAGATCTCGGCGCACGATCGATCCGCGAGGAGATCGAAGCGATCCGTGTAATGGGTATCGACCCGGTCCAGCGGCTCGTGATGCCGAGATTCCTGGCCATGCTCGCGATCGCCCCGATGTTGTGCATCATCATCATCTCCGCGGGTGTTGCTGCAGGACTGACCATCTCGGCGAACGTCAACGACGTCGTGCCGGGCAGCTTCTGGCAGTCGTTCGGTGCCTTCGCCACCCCGACCGATCTCGTGTTCTCCGTGCTCAAGTCCGTCGTCTTCGCGGCCATCGTGGTGTTGATCGCCGGCCTGCGCGGACTCGAGGCCAAGGGCGGACCCACCGGTGTCGCGAACGCCGTCAACGCCTCGGTCGTCCTCAGCGTCTTCTGCATCTTCATCGCCAACCTCGTGGTGAGCCAGCTGCAGCTGATGTTCTTCCCGGCCCGGTTGGCGTGATGACGACCGGAACACCCGCGAATCGCGGGAACACCGGCTCGGCACTGTCCCAACTCGGTGCCAGGTTCGTGAAGCGAATCCGATCGGGAGTCGAGGAGGTCGGACAGGTCGTCCTGTTCACCGCCCGAACGGTCTACCTGCTGCCCAAGACCGTGAAGCACTACCGTAAGCAGACCGTCACCACCATGAACAACATGGCCTGGGGCAACGGATCGCTCGTCGTCGACGGTGGTGTGATCAGCCTGATGTTCTTCCTCGGCATCGCTGTCGGTGCCGTGGTCGCCATCCAGGCGTTCATGGCCTTCGACCTGCTGGGATTCGGTGCGCTGACAGGCATCATCGGTTCTTTCGGCAACGTGCGCGTCATCGCACCGATCATCACGGGCATCGGCTTCGCGGCCCAGGCCGGCTGCCGGATGACCGCCGAGATCGGCTCGATGCGCATTTCCGAAGAGATCGATGCGACGGAATCCATCGGACTGCAGGCGATTCCCTTCGTCGTGGGTCCCCGCCTGATCGGCAGCATGCTTGTGGTGCTGCCGGGTTACCTCATGGCTCTCGTCGTCGCGTTCGTCACCGGCGGTGTCGTCGTGAAGACCTTCCACGACCAGCCCAGCGGGACCTACGACCATTACTTCGCGCAGTTCCTCAACCTTCCCGACCTCGCAGCGTCGGTCGTCAAAGCCCTGATCTTCTGCGCAGTGGTCACGATGATCCACTGCTACTACGGCTATTTCGCCTCCGGTGGGCCGGCAGGAGTGGGTTCCGCGTCCGGTCGGGCCATCCGCGCCAGCCTCGTTGCGATCGTCGTACTGAACTTCGTAATGACCGTCATCATCTGGGGCCTGAGCCCGGAACTCGTCTTCAAGGGATGAGGAAGAATCCATGTCGAGAAGTCAGGACTTTCTCCGCGGCACGGCTGCAGAACAGTCCCGCCGGCTGGCTGCCGCCGGTGCTGCAGCGATCGTGTTCGTAGGGGTGGCCGGTCTCGCCGCCGCCACGCTGTACCCGAAGATCACCGCACCCGACGGGATCGAACTCGTCGTCGACGTGCCGTATCTCGGTCCGGGTGTCGCGGAGGGAACCAAGGTCGTACTGCACGGACAATCCGTGGGACGCGTGACCGCTCTCGAGCGCACACCGTCCGAGTCGGTGCAGGTACGCATGATGCTCGACGAATCCCAGATCGACGGTCTGACCGATCGATTCGAGATCGACTACCGCCCCGAGAACTACTTCGGTACCTCGGCGGTGAACATCCTTGCGCGCCCGGGCGGCGGCCCCCTCGAGTCCGGAATGGAGTTGGAAAGGACACCCGAAGGTGACTTCACGATGTCGACGATGATCGAACAGGGATCGCTCACCATCGACGGCACCCTGACCGACGACATGATCACGTCGCTCGACAAGACCGTCCACTATCTCGACGGCCTCACTCCCTGGGTCGACACCGGTGTGTTCCTCGCCGATCGGGTCGCCGAGACCCAGCAGGAGATGCCGAGCACGTTGCTCGCCCGTTTCAACGACATCCTCGAGGCATTCCCCGGCTTCGGCGACCAGGCGATCGAATCGCTCATGAACATCTATCACAGCAACTACAACACCCTTCCGGACGGTTCCGTCGGCGTCGACGACGCGGTCTTCGACGAGGCGAACGCCGGCCTCACCCTGGCGGCGAACCAGTTGTTCGGTCAGGCGGGTGCGCTGCTCGCTTCGCACGGGGAGGAGCTGACCCCGCTCATCCTCTCTGTCGCCGAGGCATCCGACGTATTCCCTCACCTGGTCAACGGCGGAATGACCCCGGCCGCTGCCCAGGACGTGGTGCGACGTCTCGACTCCGCCTTCGTCGACACCCCGGACGGACAACGCCTGCGCCTGCGGGTGCTGGTCGACGCCCTACCGGCCTTCACTGCACCGCTCGGCCTCGGGCCCGTCCCGGCCGCAGCGACAGAAGGAGGCGGACGATGACGACACGAGCCACGTACATCGCGACCATCATCAAACTCGTCGTTGCGGCGATCATCTCCGCGGTGCTGTTCGCACTGGTCATCAGCGCCATGCGCAGCCCGGTCAGCGGACCGACCCGCAATTACACTGCCGAGTTCTCGGACGTGTCGGGCCTCGGCGCCAACGGTGATATCCGCACACGCGGCGTCCGCATCGGGAAGGTGCGGTCCATCGAGTTGCGCGAACGCGACGGCAAGACGATCGCCGAGGTCGAGTTCACGATGGAAGAGCCCTACGAGTTGACCGACACCACCATTCTGGCGGTCAAGTATCAGAACCTCACCGGCGTGCGGTACATCGACGCGGACTTCGGCGAGAAGCCGGGCACGCCCGTCGAGCACCTCTCACTCGAGAGCACGAAACCGTCGTTCGACATCACGTCGCTCTTCAACGGCCTGCAACCGGTCCTGGCAACGATGAGCACCGAGGACATCAACCGATTCACCGAGAACGCCATCGCTCTTCTGCAAGGTGATGGTGGGGGATTGAAACCGATGCTGGACGACGCGCAGAGAATCGCGAACCTCGCGTCCGATCGCGAACAGGTGATCTCGACGCTCGCGGACAATCTGGCCCGCATCGCGGACAGCATGGGCGGGCGGTCGGACGGTGTCGTGGAGTTCCTCCGTTCCGTGAGCTTCCCGATAGCCAAGGCCATGACCGTCCTCGAGGAATTCCACAAGACCGCGACCTACGGGCCCGAATTCCTCACTCCCATCAAACGTCTGCTCGACGCCTACGGCCTCGCGCCGGGAGCGGACGTCGATGCGATGGTGACATCCGCATTCGCGTCCCTCGAGGACGCGGCCGAGGCCGTCAGGCTCCTCCCGCCGGCGGTGGCGGGTCTCCAGATACCGGCGAGTGCCCCGGCGGGTGGCGGTGCCGGATGCTCCAACGGCATCGCGCAACTGCCGACGGATGTGCAGATTCTTCTGAGCGGAAGCGAGGTCGTCGTATGCAACGCGGGATGAACAGGCCCCGTCGCCGGTTCGGGAAGGTTCTGTCTCTCGTCGACAACGACATTCGTATCGGGACCGTGGTCGCCGTGGTCGCCGTCCTCGCGCTCGTCGCGACCGCGGTCCTCTACACGAGACCGCCCGGCCGCACGACGGTGGCGTTCGAGACCACCGATGTCTCGGCGATCTCCACGGGTCAGGACGTACGCGTCGCCGGTGTCTCGGTCGGTAAGGTCTCGAAATTGGAACTCGGGGACACCTCCGTGAAGGTCTCCATGGAGATCGAGGACGACCTGATGGTCGGTACCGAGTCGCGGGTCGAGGTCAGGATGCTGACACCGGTCGGTGGTTACGCCGTGACCCTCTTCCCCGTAGGTCGAACTCCCCTGGGAGAGTCGGTCATTCCCACCGGCCAGGTGTCCGTTCCGTACTCGATCGGCGACGTGCTCCAAGCCGCACCGAATGTCACGGACAACGTCGACGGCACGGACATCGACGCCAACCTCATGCAGGTCGCAGATGCCTTGCAGAACAACCCGGGATCGATCGAGTCGATCGTCTCCGGCATGTCCGCCGTCGCTCGGGTCATGGACGAGCAGCGCCGGCAGGTCCACACGGTGGCAACGCTCGCCTCGGAGTACCTCACCACCTTCAATGCCAGCCGGGAGATGGTGTTCGACGTCCTTCGCGAGATCGACATCGTCTTCGAGACCTACGAGAACACGCATGCCGGCTTCAACGAGGCCTACCGACTCCTCGGGTATGTCCTCATGACCGTCGCCCCCTATTCGGAGTACTACCTCGACAATCGGGATGCACTGGAGAGCGGGATCACGCAGGTCCGCTCGATGATCGAGGAGTTCAACACGACCATGGGGCCGTCGATCGAGGCGCTGGCGGCCACCCGTGACGAGCTCGCCCAGTGGCTGACACCGGAAGGGATCGTCGCTGTCGGCGGGGGCACCCTCATGGCGTCCGACATCTGCATCCCGGTACCCGGACGGCAGTGCTGACCGATGAATGGCGAATCGAGAACTTCGATGCTGACAAGATTGGCAGGGCCGACTGTGAAGAGAACGAAGACGCTGGCGACCGTCGCCGTGGCCGTCACCACGATCATGGGTACGTGCGGAGCGGGAGTCACGGCCGCACAGCCACTGAAACGCGGTACCGAACCGGCGACCTACTGTGTCGAGATGCCGGACTCGGTCGGATTGTACCCGGGAAACCCCGTCACACAGATGGGGTTTCCGGTCGGTAAGGTCGATTCTGTCGAGCAGAGGAGCACCCACGTCGAGGTGCGTTTCACCACCGACGGCGGACGTGTCTTCCCCGCGGATGTCCGGGCCGTGACCCGCTCCAAGTCGATCCTCGCGGACCGCAGCCTCGAACTGGTGGGCAATTACGAATCCGGACCGCAGCTCGCCCCCGAGCCCTGCGTCCCGCTCGCCAACAGCTATACCCCCAAGACGATCTCCGAGGTGGTCGGCTCGGCGGCCGACTTCATCGAGGCGCTGTCACCGGAGGCCGGTGACGAGACCGTCGAAATGGCGATCACGGGGCTGAACGAGGCCTTGCGGGGCCAGGGTGAGAACGCCCGGCAGATGATGCTCCATGCAGCGAATGCAATGGAGAATCCCGACGGTTTCGTCGCCGACATCGGGTCGTCGATCTCGAACATGGCACCACTCACCGAGGAAGCACTCGTCCAGTGGGCGGCCGTCAAGAACATCGCCGACAACATGCCGAAGGTGGTATCCGACGCAATGGGCTTGTGGCCCGGCACGATCGACGTCTGTGTCGGCATCGGATGGCTCGTCGCGCTGCTCGACGACATACAGCGTAACTACGGCGACGACATTTGGCCGTTCGTACACGGGCAGGCCGTCGAAGCCGTCAAACTGGCTGCGCAGCAGTCCGGTTCGCTCGGCGATCTCGTGTCCACGATCCCGTCGATGTCGACGGCGGTCTCCACGCAGACGCGCGACGCGGGTGCACTGTCTGTCGAGTTCACACCCCCGCAGATCGCGCTGAGCGACGACGAGGCCGCCCGGTTGTGCGAGGTCCTGGAAAGCCTGAGCCCGGGAAGCTGCAAGGGCGCCGGCACGGGCTCGCGCGTCACACCAGAGGGTCTGATGAACCTGCTGAATCCGATCGGAGCGACGCGATGATCACCCGACGTATCACTCGGGCGGTCGCCGCTCTGTCCCTGATCCTTGTCGTGTCGTCGTGTTCACTGCGGCCGGAGGATCTTCCCTCCGTGCGCGGAGGCATCGGGGACGGATACGAGATCTCGGTCGAGTTCGCCAGCGTCATGAACCTGCCCTCCGGAGCCGACGTCATCATGGACGGCGTCCGTGTCGGTGAGGTGCGCAACCTCGAAGTGCAGAACGACGGCGTAGCAGTACGCGTCGGAGTACGTTCCGACACCAAGGTTCCGTCCGACGTCCGGGCAATCGTCCGACAGAACACCCTGCTCGGTGACACCTATGTGGCACTGCTGCGGAGCCCCGACGGCAGGAGCGGCGAGTACCTGGGGGAGGGCGCTACGGTACCCGTCGAGCGTACGACCTCACCTCCGCAACTCGAGGACACCATGGCGGTGCTCGCGACCTTCGTCAACGGCGGCAGCATCCGTCGCATCGAACAGGTGATGGGGCGTGTCAACGCGGTCATGCCCGACGTCGCCGAGATCGAACGGCTCGCCGGGACCGTCGCCGTCGACCTGAACGACCTGGGACAACGAACCGTCGAGATCGACCGGATGCTCGACGGGATGAACTCCTCCGCGGCAGCGTTGAACGACAACAGCGAGTCGCTCGTGACAATCTTCGACGGGTCGTCGGTGCACTACTGGCGCCGGCTCGCGGTGGACGTCGTGTCGCACATCGGGCAGATCCTCCCGTCCGTCGGCAGCCTGTACGTCGGTGGCTACTGGCTGGTGCCGATGTTCGAATCGCTCGCCGACACCACCGATATCTCCCGTGGAGCGCCGTCGGCGACGGTGGAACTGTCGAACTTCCTGAGGACGACGCTGATCCCGTTCGCGCAGAATCCGTCCGTCGACATCGTGTCGGTCGAGTCGGCCGGTGGAGACCAGCTCGTATCCGATGCCGAGAACATCCTTCGAATGTTGGGAGCTGTGCAGTGAGCCGGCGAACAGTACTGTCCCTCGCGGGAATGGGGATCATCGCGGCGCTGTCCTTCGTGTACATGGGTCAGGCCGGGCTGCGGACCGGACTCGGCGAGGACGTGTACACCGCCGAGGTCGAGGTGCCCGATACCAACGGCCTGGTCGTCGGGTCCCGTGTGCTCATGCGAGGTATCGAGATCGGAGAGGTCACCGACATCACGGCCTCGGCCGACGCCGTCCACGTGGCCTGGAAATACGATCGCAATTCACCGATCCCGGTGGACAGCACGATCCGGCTCGACAACCTGTCGGCGCTGGGTGAGCCCTTCCTCGCCGTGTGGCCGCAATCCGCATCCGCGCAGTATCTCGAGGACGGCGCCGTGGTCGGTGACGACAGGGTGGTCGTACCCACCACATTCGAGGAACTCTCGGAGCGTCTGACGAACCTGCTCACGCAGGTCGAGCCGGAAGGTGTCCGCGAAATCTTCCGGACACTCGATATCGCCCTGCCCGAGGACCCGCGGGTTCACGGCAACCTCGCACGTTCGGGTGAGCTCATGGCCGCCACGTTCACGCAGAACGCCGATACGTTCACCACGCTCCTGCGCACCGTGCAACCACTGCTCCTCGACAGCGGGAGCATCCCGAACGCGATGCGCGCCACCGAACCGGGTGTCGCAGAGTTCGGAAGCGGTTTCACCGATCTGCTCGCCGGTATCCGCTTCGCGTCCGACCGGGGTCCGCTCAACGCCGGTATCGCCTACGGCGCCAGTCCGTTCATCGGCGAACTGCAGAAGTTCCTCGACGAGACCGCGGCCGATCTCGAGGTGATCGGTGTGAATCTGCTGCCTGCCGTCTCGGAAGCGGCGAACAGTATCAGGGCCATGGACATCGGCACGCTGATGAACAACGTGCTCACCTCCACCGAATCCGGCGACGCTCTCACGCTGAAGGTCGAGATACCCGGCCCCTGACAAGCACCCATCCGCTACCAGCACACAACCGGAGGACGACGATGAAGACAACTCTCGAGGACATCACCGACACGCACGACCACGAGCACGACACGGTGCAGGATTCGACCCGCCGGCGTCTGCCGATGCAAGGCATCGTCGTCGCCGTCGGTGTACTGCTGGTCGCGGTGCTGGCAGTTGTCGGATGGCAGTGGAACGACGCACGGAACGAGCGGGACGCCCTCCTGTCGGACGCAGCGGCGCGGGCGGAGGCCGAACAGGTCGCCCTCGATTACGCACTCGGTGCCGCGGAGATGGACTTCCGCGACCTCGGTGCATGGCGGTCGCGATTGACGTCGGGCACCATCCCGGAACTGACCGATCGTCTGGATAAGGCCGCAACGTCCATGGAACAGATCATCGTTCCTTTGCAGTGGACGTCGATTGCCGAACCGATCACCGCCAAGGCCGTGAGTGGACCCGACGGAACGTTCACGGTGGACTGCTTCGTGAGTGTTCGCACCACGAACGCGCAGGCTCCCGAGGGTATCGTCTCGACTGCGACGTACCGGCTCGGTATGGACAACCGGGACGGCTGGACGATCACCGAGATCAGTGGCGTCGGTGCGGACGCCCTACCGGACGGTCCGCGGTAGAACCGCAGGTCACAGAGGTGGAGGGCATCGATCCTCCTGGAACTGGCAGACTCGATCCCGAAGAACATCGAGGAGGGATCGAGTGAAGACGACGGTGGACGAACCCGAACCGGGGCTACCGGCACCGGACGACGTGCAGGCACCGCTGGTCGCAGTGGAACACCTCGCACAGGATCTCCGACGCGCACTCATGGTGTACAAGTTCGGCATCGACGAGATGATGACGAAGATCAACATCCTGCGCGAGGAGTTCACCTACGCCCGCGAGTACAACCCGATCGAGCACGTGAAGTCGCGGCTGAAGAGCCCCGAGTCGATCCTCGCCAAGGCGGAACGGAAGGGTGCGCCCGCCTCGCTCGACGGCATCCGCGAGGCCGTCCGCGACATCGCCGGCATCCGCATCACGTGCAGCTTCACATCGGACGTCTACCGGATCATCGACATGATCACGAGCCAGCTCGACGTGACGGTCGTCGAGATCGAGGACTACATCGCGCGCCCGAAGCCCAACGGGTACAGCAGCGTGCACGTGATCGTCCAGATCCCGGTGTACATGTCCGACCGGGTCGAGCGCGTCTACGTCGAACTGCAGATCCGCACCGTCGCCATGGACTTCTGGGCGAGCCTGGAACACAAGATCTACTACAAGCACGACCGTGAGGTCCCGGACGAACTGCGCGAGGAACTCCGCCTCGCCGCGGAGACGGCGCGCGATCTGGACCTGCGGATGGAAGCACTGCACCGCCGCGTCCACGGCCCGAACAACGGGAACTGACCGAGGTACGCAACGTGGGGTGAAGGCTCGCAACGTGGCCGGTCGCTGTCGGCGTTGCGGACCCACCACCGGTGTTGCGTACCCCTCACCATTCCCACTGTTGACGCGGAATCTTCCGCGCGATGCGTAAGCGTTCCCGAACCGGGAGAGGACGAAGGAGTTCAGGGGCCTCGAGTGTCGTGATGAGTTGGCGATCTTCGGGACACCGATGGAGGCGGTCGATGAGCCCGAGCAGCGTGTTGGGTTCGCTCACGAGAACGTACGCCGGCACGGTGAACGAATCCGGCTTGTCGTGCGCCACGCGAGGCGGAGTCGGTTCGTAGCCGGGTACGTGGAGACGGATGAGTGGATTGTGCGTAGACGCCCCGCGGCCCGAGACGGTGTAGACATCGGCAGCCACTTCCTGGATCTCGTCCCATCGAATGAACACGTCCGAAACGCCATGCCGCACGAGCCATGTCGTGCGGCGGCGAATACCGTCGGCATGGAGACGGGTGGATCCCCGGGGGTGGATCAAGAAGGGTAGAGCGCACACCGCCACGGTTGCACATGTCGTCCATGCGATGAACGAGCCGGAGTAGGGGAGCTCGTGTCTCGCAAGAAGCATCGCTCCGTCCGGTCGGTTCGACGCACGAATCATGAAAGCGCCCAATATTGTGATGCAGGAGAACACGACGGACAGCTGAACGGGAAGTATCCTCACGTAAGGAATCTCGATGCCGGAGCCGTGAAGGTCGTCTCGGCACTGCCGGATCCTCGGATGCAAACCGAATCGGTGGAAGCCGGCTCGCTCGAATCCCCAGGCCGAACCTAACGCCGTCATCACAGCGAGACAGAACCCCAGGGCGATGGCTCCGAGGTCATCCGCTCGTCGAACATCCACGGTCTTCTGCAGCACAAGGGTTCCGGCCCCGGCCAGGAACACGCCGAGGCAGAGCGATCCCGTACGGAACCTTTGCGGCCAAGCAGGTTCGGATCGTTCTCCGTAGGGGTACGTCTCGATGGAATCGCTCACCGGATTCTCAGTCCCTCATGGATTGCATGCAGATGAGCGATAAGAGACTCGGCGCTGTCGAAACGTGCGGTTGCCGTCAGTTGCGTGAGGTAGCGATCGTACTCGTGGTCGATCACGAGATACCGCGTCACGGCGGTGTACTCGACGTCGTCCACTCGATAGGAGCCTTGGATGATCACCGATCGGTGCCCGCGGAAATCGGATGTGTCGCGGAGCGTCTCCCTCCACGCGGGCAGTTCGCGAGCTTCACGCGCCGCGACCTCCAGCAGTTCGTCCGTCGGCCGCCATTTCGACAGTGCGCAGTGGAGGAGGACGGCGTTGGGCACCCAATCGTCCGCGACGTGCTCGGGAGCCACGAGAACCGTATGTGCATGCGGAAAGACATCGCGAGGGAGAACTATCCAACCCTCCGGCGCCTGGAGTTCCGGTTGCGGGTGCCGCGGATCGTCCGGGTCGCAGGGGCTCAGTCCGACTTCGTGTGTTGCGAGGTAGTCGGAGAGCGTCGCCTGAATCGGAGCGTTCACCGAGACGCTTCCTGGTGGCGTACCATCCGGAATCGTTCTCGCAACGGCGGTGGTCTGAGAAGTTCGGCCGCGTCTTCCCGAGCGAGGAGCGTGCGGTCGTTCGGGCGTTCGCTCATCTGTCGGATCAGGGTCAAGAGGGCGTTGGGTTCGGCGATGAGCCAGGTGCAGACGATGGCGAGGGTGTGTTCTTCGTCGTGGGGGATGCGCGCTTCAGGGGGAAACCGCCCGGTCGTGTGGACGTGGATCATCGGAGTCCGGACGTCGCCGTATCCGGAACGGGTCACGATATCCGTTCCGGCGATGCCCTCGATATCGTTCCAATGCACAAATTGCACGGTGGCATTGTTTCGTCTGAGATTGCGAGAGCGTACGACTCTTTCGATTCCTTGCGGGTACAACCCCACTGTTGTCGGGAGCCGGAACCATACGAACACTGCCGACGCGATCAGGGCGACGACCCCACCCACGAGCATGAAGATTGCAGTGGCGTGAGGGTCGCGACCGTAAGGCAACTCGGATTTGTCGGTGATGTAGATGGTCAGCGCCGCTACGGCCAGGCATCCGAGGCCGACCACGACGAGCAGGACCATGAAAATGGTTAGAGGCGTAAGTCCTCCAGGAACAACGATGCCCGTGCCATATTCCGGATGCCTGTAACTTCTGATGCGTGGCGAATACAGGACATGTCGAATCCCGCCGAGTCTGACACACATCACGCCCATGAGCAGCATTGCTGCTCCGTACAACAGCGAACCGATCGTGGATACCAACTCCTCGTGGAGGATATTCGCAGAACTGTCAACCAGACTCCACGTAGCGAAGACCAGAACACATACCCCCGTTATGCACCATCCGATTCGAAGACGTTGCGGCCAACAGGGCGCGTCGGAGGAACTATCGGCGCGAACGTGATTCCGGTCTTCCGGCGTGCCTTCGGTCATTACCACAACTCCTGGATCCTCTTGGATGTGTACCACGTGGCAAAGCCCCCGAGCACAAGCCCGACAGCGAAGCCGGCGGCGGTGCCGACCCCTGGAACGACCGAGCCGGTCGCAGCGCCGATAGCCGCGGTAGTTCCCTTCGACGCCAGGAATGCACCGACCATGCCGACAACGGTTCCGGCGCTCTCGGACACCACCGCCTCGGTGGGATCCATGCCTCCCTTGATGTCGTTGACGATCGCAGGAACGGTGCCTACTGCAGCGGCAGCCGGGTTCATTCCACGTGCGATGTTGCGTGCGACATCGTCGCCCGAGGCCACTGCCGCGTCGGTCAGGAGTTCCTTGGTAGCTCCGGACATTGCGCCGATGGACGACGCTGCGATGGTCGATGGCCAGTCAGGCCACCAGGAGAACTCGCCGTTCTCGTTCTGCACGACCTTCCCCGGCGCCGCGGCATCCCTGGCTGCTTCGAGTACCGCAACGGCAGCGGTGAAGCGATCGGCAGTTTCCGTCGCGGCTCGCGACGCTTGTTCGAGAGCGCCGGTGACGGTGTGGGTCAGTTCCGTTGCTTCGTGTTCGAGGCGGACGCGGGCCTCTGTGACGGCTTCGCTCGGCAGCGTCGCCGAGAGGATGTGGATCTGGTCGGAGGGGTCGACGGTGCCGTCGTCGTGCACGGTGAACCCGGACTGTTCGGCGCCGCCCACGACCGACAGGAGGTGCAGGCGGGTGCCTTCGACGAGCCACGCGCCGGTGCGGTACGCCTCAGCGACCTGCAGGAGTGCTTCGGCGATGGCGCTGCCCAGCGAGCGTTCGCGGACCACTCGCGCGGCGGCGGCACGTGCGGCGTCGCCGGACCATCGCTCGGCGAGCACATCCTGCTCGGTGAGCAGACCTTTCATGCGGTCGTCGAGTGTGTCGACGAGCACGTCGAGGTGGTCGGCGGTGATTCGCAGCGCGTCGGGATTCCAGGACCGGACCGCAGCGACTCCCGGTCTCATCCGTGCTGATCCATCGCCGAGAGTGCAGCCACGAAGTCCGTCTCTGCGACGACGTAATCGTTCGCGGCGCCGTCGGTGATGTCGACGATCTCGCGCAGGCGACTGCACACGTTGCCGAGTGCTTGATCGGTGGCGGTGAAGGCTCGTGCGCAGACGGCCGCGAATTCTGTTCCGGGAAGTGCTGATTGCGACACGGCATACGGTTCGCCGACGTCCCAGTCGTTCATCGCGTCGGCGGTGTCCGCCACGAAGGCTGCGAATGTGCGCAGCACTTCAGGATCTACGTGCAATGTCACCACTGCCCCCCGACAGAATCCCCCGATACGTCCGGGTGGGGACGATAGCAGACGGCGCCCTCACGGAGCCGGAGCGGACCGTCGGGCGACTTCGAGCGGGGCATCGGTCGTACGCGAGGTACGCAACACGTAGTGAAGGTTCGCAACGCCGGCAGTTGCTGGCCGTGTTGCGAGCCCGGAACTGTTGTTGCGTACCTCCCGGCTGTCCGGATGCGCAGACGCCCCCGCCGTTCCGAGAAGGAACGGCAGGGGCGTCCGAGTGAGGCCTACTTGTAGCTGTAGAAGCCCTCGCCGGTCTTGCGACCCAGGCGACCCGCGTCGACCATGCGGCGCAGCAGTGCCGGGGGTGCGTAGTGCGGCTCGGCGAACTCGTCGTACAGCGACTGCGCGGCGTTGAGGGTGATGTCGAGGCCGACGGTGTCGATGAGGGTCAGCGGTCCCATCGGGTAGCCGCAGCCGCCCTTCATCGCGGCGTCGATGTCTTCCTTCGTCGCGTAGCCCGACTCGAGCATGCGCACTGCCGAGCACAGGTACGGGATGAGCAGGGCGTTGACGATGAAACCCGCACGGTCGCCTGCGCGCACGGCCGTCTTGCCGAGGGTGTTCTTCGCATAGTCGAACACCGTGTCGGCGGTGGCCTCGTCGGTGGTGAGCGCCGAAATGATCTCGACGAGCGGCATCACCGGCACCGGGTTGAAGAAGTGCACGCCCACGACCTTGCCGGGCCGCTGCGTCGCCTGCGCCATCTTGATGACGGGGATCGACGACGTGTTGGTGGCGAGGATGCCTTCGGGCTTCACGATCTTGTCGAGCTCGGAGAAGATCTCCACCTTGAGAGACTCGATCTCGGGGGCGGCCTCGACGACAAGGTCGCGGTCGGCGAACTCCTTCAGGTCGAGGGTGACGCGGATCCGTCCGAGGACCGCGTCGGCGTCCTCCTGCGTGATCTTGCCGGACTTGACGCCACGTCCGATCGACTTCTTCAGACGCTCGCGTGCCGCGGCGGCGAACTCCTCGGTGGTCTCCTTGACGAGGACGTCGCTACCGGCCTTGGCGCACACCTCGGCGATACCGGCACCCATGGTGCCGCCACCGATCACGCCTACCTTTTCCACTGCCACTGCGGTAACTCCTGATCGCTTCGATGTTCCGGGGGTAACCTACGCGACCGGTGTCAGCGCAGCAGCGCGCGCGACATGACGACGCGTTGGATCTGGTTGGTGCCCTCGTAGATCTGCGTGATCTTCGCGTCGCGCATCATGCGCTCGACCGGGAAGTCGGTGGTGTAGCCGGCGCCACCGAACAACTGCACGGCGTCGGTGGTGACCTCCATGGCGACGTCCGACGCGAAGCACTTCGCGGCGGCCGAGATGAAGCCGAGGTTGGGCTCGCCGCGCTCGGCGCGAGCGGCGGAGGTGTAGACCATCAGGCGTGCGGCCTCGACCTTCATCGCCATGTCGGCGAGCATGAACTGCACACCCTGGTTGTCGGAGATCGGGCGGCCGAACTGCTTGCGGTCCTTGACGTAGGCGGTCGCCGCGTCGAGGGCGCCCTGGGCGAGGCCGACGGCCTGCGCACCGATGGTGGGGCGGGTGTGGTCGAGGGTCGCGAGAGCGGTCTTGAAGCCGGTGCCCGGCTCGCCGACGATGCGGTCGCCGGGGATGCGGCAGTTCTCGAAGTACAGCTCGGCGGTGGGGGAGCCCTTGATGCCGAGCTTCTTCTCCTTCGGTCCGACGACGAAGCCCTCGTCGTCCTTGTGGACCATGAAGGAGGAGATGCCGTTGGCGCCCTTCTCGGGGTCGGTGACGGCCATGACGGTGTACCAGGTGGACTTACCACCGTTGGTGATCCAGCACTTGGAGCCGTTGAGGATCCAGTCGTCGCCGTCGGCCTTGGCGCGGGTGCGCATGGAGGCGGCGTCGGAGCCGGCTTCGCGCTCGGACAGCGCGTAGGAGGCCATCGCGCCGTTGACGATGTCGGGGAGGACCTTGGCCTTGAGTTCGTCGGAGCCGCGGAGGATCAGGCCCATGGTGCCGAGCTTGTTGACGGCGGGGATCAGCGAGGAGGAGCCGCATACTCGGGCGACCTCTTCGATGACGATGCAGGCGGCGATCGAGTCGGCGCCTTGGCCTTCGAACTGCTCGGGCACGTGGATGGCGTTGAAGCCCGACTTGTTGAGGGCGTCGAGGGCTTCCTGCGGGAAGCGGGAGTTCTCGTCGACGTCCTTGGCGTAGGGCGCGATCTCCTTCTCGGCGAGCGCGCGGATGGCCTCGCGCAGCGCGTCGTGCTCCTCGGAGAGCTTGAACAGATCGAAGTCGGGATTGAGGGCCATGACGGCGGACTCCTAACGGCACGCGGTGCCAGATTTGCGAACGTAGCTCCCTCGACGATATCGGGGCGAGGGTTCGCGACGTGACGGAATGAGTCGATTGTAACCACGGCACTCAGTGCCAGGTCAACGGCGCTGCTGTGCGCCTTCGAGTTGGAGCCGAACCTGCTCGGCGATCTCGGCCGGTGTCAGGTGGGCCGGATAGGTCACCACCGCGACCGCCGGCGGAGCCGGCGCGACCTTCCCGTTCGTCGCGCCTTCGGGCACCGGAACCACCCCGTACGTGCGGCGGAGCTCGAGCAGCTCCTGCTCGAGGCGTTCGGCAGTGGCGGTCTCGTCGCCGCGGATCATCGCGCGCAACACGAAATTGTGCGTGGCGGTCATCGCCGCCGCGAAGCTGACGGTGCGCACCGGCTTCTCCGTCGGGACGGCGGCGCGCAGGAAGTCGGTGAACAACCGCTCGTAGCGGTAGGTGGTGACGAGTTCGCGCTCCCGCAGCGCCGGCACCCGCTGCACCACCCGATACCGCCACACCGCCAGCTCGCGCCGGTCCCGGAAGTGCCCGAAGACGAGCTTGGCCCCCTCGCAGGCCGCCGCCCACGGATCGTCGAAATCCTGCGAGAGGTACTCGGCGACCTGCTCGAGCAGCGACTCGTGATCGGCGAAGATCACGTCCTCCTTCGACCGGAACTGCCGGAAGAAGGTCCGCCGCGACACCCCTGCGGCCGCGGCGATCTGCTCGACGGTGGTCGACTCGTAGCCGAACTCGGAGAACAAACGGATCGCCTGCGTGACGACATGCACCCGGAACTGGGCGGGATCGGGGCCCGTCGAATCGAGGCGACGGGTGCTGTTACCGGTACCGGATGTCATGGCGTCGAGTATCCAATGCAGTCGTGAGGGGTCGGCTCACCCCTCGGCGGCTTCGGCCGATCGCAGCTCGAACTTCAGGATCTTGCCGGTCGAGGTGCGGGGCAGCTCCAGCGGGAAGACGATGTCGCGCGGCACCTTGTACCCGGCGAGCAGCGTGCGCGTGTAGTCGATGATCTCCTCGGCCGTGACCGATTCGCCCTTCTTCAGGATCACGAACGCCTTGGGACGCTCACCCCACTTCTCGTCCGGAACGCCGACGACCGCGACGTCGAGCACCGCCGGGTGGCTGACGATCGCCTGCTCGACCTCCACGGTCGAGATGTTCTCGCCGCCGGAGATGATGATGTCCTTTGCGCGGTCCTTGAGCTGGATGTATCCGTCCGGGTACATCACGCCGAGGTCGCCGGTGTGGAACCAGCCGCCGCGGAACGCCTCCTCGGTCGCGTCCGGGTCCTTGTAGTAGCCGAGCATGACGTTGTTGCCGCGCAGCACGATCTCGCCCATGGTCTCGCCGTCGGCGGGCACGTCGTTCATGTCCTCGTCGACGACCCGCGCGGTCTCGGCCTGCAGCATGCCCACACCCTGACGGGAGAGCAGCGCGGCGCGTTCGTCGGCTGGCTTGTCGTCCCAGCTGTCCTGGTACTCGCAGATCGTGTACGGGCCGTACACCTCGGTGAGTCCGTAGACGTGGACAACCGTGATGCCGATCTGTTCGAGCTGGGCGATCACCGTCGGCGACGGCGGCGCGCCGGCCGTGGTGATCCGCAACGGACGGTCGAGTGGATGAGCCTGCTCGGCGTTCGCGATGGTCGAGCACACCGCGGGCGCACCGCACAGGTTGGTGACACCGAGGTTGTCGATGGCATCCCAGATCGCGTCGGCCCGCACCGCCCGCAGGCAGATGTGGGTGCCCGCCGCAGCGGTCACCGCCCAGGGCGTACACCAGCCGTTGCAGTGGAACATCGGCAGTGTCCACAGATACTTGCTCTGCCCGTCGAAGCTGTTGTGGAAGGTCTCGCCCAGCGAGTTCAGGTACGCGCCGCGATGGGTGTACATCACGCCCTTGGGTTTGCCGGTCGTGCCCGAGGTGTAGTTGAGGGTGATGACGCCGAGCTCGTCGTCGACGCTCCACGGCAGCGGCGTCGCATCGAGCGAGTCGGCCTGCGCGAGGAACTCGTCGTACCGAGCGGTAGCCACTCCGGCGGGGACATCCGGAGCCGGCACGGTGGAGTCGGGGACCTCGATGATCTCGGCGACGCCGGGAACGTTGTCGCGGACGTTCGCGACCGATCCGAGCAGTTCGGAGTCGACGAACAGCAGCTTCGTCTCGGAGTGGTCGAGGATGTACTCGAGTTCCGGCCCGGCCAGGCGCGAGTTCAGCGCGACCAGCACACCGCCCGCGAGCGGAACCGCGAAATGCGCGATGAGCATCTCGGGCACGTTCGGAGTCAGGTACGCGATCTTGTCGCCCGGCTCGATACGGCTGCGCAGCACGCGCGCGAGCCGCTGCGCCTCGTCGGCGAACTCGGCGTAGGTGTACGTGCGGTCGCCGTGGATGATCGCGGTGCGATCCGGGAACACCGCCGCGGACCGTTCGAGGAAGCGCAGCGGGCTCATCTGGCTGTAGTTCGCGGCTCCGGTCGAGCCGGGACGGACGGGGGCGATGGACACGGATACCTCCGGGGTGGCCTACTCGGATTCCGGCGTCTTCTGTGATCGTTGCAACACCGGGCGATGTGCAGGTTACAAATCGTGGAACTGGCCCCTCTACCCTCGAAAGTGGGTGTTCGGAGGGAAGAGTAGGAGCAATCGATGGATGTCGCCGTGCCGGATGTGTTGCGTCCCGACGATCTCGACACCCTCCGCGCCACGCTGCGCGACCTCGAGGCGACGACGGAACTACCGGTGCTCTTCGGTGGCGTGGTGCAGGGCTCGGACGTGGTCCTGTCCGGATTCGTCGGAACCCGCGGTCGTGCCCTGCGCAATCTGGTGATCGCCGCCGAACGCGGACTCGGCGGTCGGGTGGTCGTCGAACAACGTCCCGGCGCGGTCGCCGACTACTTCACCTCCCCGCACATCACCCACCACTACGACCGGCAGGTCGCGGGTGAGGGAATCGAGTCGTTGCTCGCCGTGCCGGTCGTGGTGCGCGGACGCACCCGGGCGGCGATCTACGGCGGGCTGAGGGTCAACCGGTCCATCGGCGACGTCGTGGCGGAGAAGGTCGTGCGGTCGGCCGCGGAGCTGGCGCGGGAGATCGAGATCCGCGACGAGGTCGATCGCCGCGTGTCGCTGATCGGGAACACGCGGGCCGCGCACGGCGCCACCGTACCTGCCTCCGTCTCCGAAGCGCTGACGGAAAGTCTCGTCGCGTTGCGGGCGATCGCGGCTCGGACCGATGATCCGTCGATCAGGGAACAGGTACGAACGGTCGAGGAGACCTTGACCCGGGCGCGCGACGGCGTATCGCACCCGCGGACGCATCTGACCGCGCGCGAGCACGACGTGCTGAGCCATGTGGCGCTGGGCTGCCGCAACGCGGAGATCGCCGACAGGTTGTCGCTGCGCGTGGAGACGGTGAAGACCTATCTGCGCAACGCCATGGACAAACTCGATGTGCGCAGTCGGCACGCGGCGGTCGTCGAGGCGCGGCGGCAGGGACTGCTGCCCTGATCGACCGCACTCCTGATCAGCGGCGGCGCAGTCGCCGGAAGAACTCGCGGATTGCGCTCAGCGCGCGCCGGAACTTCGTCTCGGTCGCGGGACGCTCGAGGACATCGGTACCCACCGGCGTGGGGAGCCGGACGGGCCAGCTGTCGTCGACGTCGACGACCTCGCGACCCAGCCCGCGCAGGTACTCGGCAAAGCTGCGTTGCCGTTCGGCGTGCCAGGCGGCCTGATCGGCCATGATGTCGAGTTCGGCGAGCTCGGGGAATCTCGCCACGAGCGCGCGGGTCAGGTGGCCGGCGGCGAGCGCGTCGGCCTCGGCCTCGTGCGGATTCGGCAGCGACACCCCGTACGCCTCGCACACCGCCTGCAGTGTGCGCCTGCCGGGCCGGCTGCGGTCCATCTCCCGGTCGATGACGTACGGGTCGACGACCGTGCCGATGTCGAGCCCCGTCAGGCCGAGCCGGCGTCCTTCGGCGTCGAGGACCGTCAGGTCGTAGCTGGCGTTGAATGCGACGACGATGTGGCCGCGCGCCCACGCGTCGCTCACGGCCTGCCGGATCTGCTTGTATCCCTCGAGATAGTCGAGTCCTTCGGCGCGGGCGTGGGCGGTGGTGATGCCGTGGATCGCGGTGGTCTCCTCGGGTATCGCGATACCCGGGTCGAGCAGCCACGAGCGTGTGTCGATGCGGTCGCCGTCGAAGGTCGCGACGCATGCCGTGACGATGCGGGCGTTGCGGGGATCCCGGTCGGTGGTCTCGAGATCGAACGCGCAGATCGGTCTGTCCGGCCAGTGCGTCATGTTCCGTCCTCGCGTCCGTCGGATGATGATCTGTCGAACGCATTGTTGCGGGAGGCACCGACATGCTCCGTCGCGGCCGCGACGGGCATCCGCACAAGGAGAGAACCTCAGATGGTGTCGGTGCAGACCACGAAGTTGCGTTCCCGGTACACGAACCCCCCCTCGGACGTGGAGCAGTCGTTCACGTCGGAGGTGTCGAGCAGGATCTCGGTGACCTCCTCGCCCTGGACCGCGGGCTCACCGCAGTCGATGCGCTGCGGATCCTCGCCGCCGAGGTCGATGCAGTCGCCCACCACCCAGTCGATGTCGAGACACAACGCGCCGACCTCGATGCCGCCGAAGGACTCGTAGTAGGTCTGGTCGATGTCGCCGGGGCACATGGCACTGGCATCGACGACGTCGACGACCTTGTAATTCGAGCTCGGGCTGCCGCACACCGCGTAGTCGATGGTCGCGTCGTCGACCGTGCCGCCGAGCGCGACGCATTCGCCGGCTGCGACGTCGACGCTCAACTCGGTCGACGACGACGCCGACGGGGTCGTGGTGGGTAGGGAGAAGGACGGCGCCGTGGACGTGTCCAGGGCGTTCGCGGCGGGCACGGCCTGCCCTTCGACCTGGGTCGCGCATCCTCCGAGCACCCCTGCTGCCGCCAACGCCATCGCGGCACCGGCCGCCCCTCGGAGAATGTTCATGGTCGAAGAGCCTACGGAAGTGCTGCCGGTACCCGTACAGGGTGGAACGATGTGCCGCATGGACCTGCCTGTGGTGCCGCCGCTCGCCCCGATGCTCGCCAAGGTCTCCTCCACCGTCCCCTCCCAACCCGAAGACGGTCCCGACGAGTGGTCCTACGAACCCAAATGGGACGGGTTCCGGGCGATCGTCTTCCGCGACGGTGACGAGGTGGTTCTCGGCTCGCGCGGAGGCAAGGACCTCGTGCGCTACTTCCCGGAACTCGCCGACGCCGCGCGCGCCGAACTGCCCCGCAGGTGCGTGGTCGACGGGGAGATCGTCGTCCCGCGCGAACACGACGGCCGCACCCGACTCGACTGGCAGGCGCTGTCCGAGCGGATCCATCCGGCCGCCAGCCGGGTCACGATGCTCGCCGAGCAGACACCGGCCGTGTTCGTCGGTTTCGATCTGCTCGCTCTCGCCGACGAGAATCTCATGGAGACCCCGTTCGCGGAGCGGCGCGCGCGGCTGCGGTCCGAGATCGGCGGGGGTAAGAGCTGTCATGTCACGGTGGCCACGACCGACACCGATACCGCCCGCCGCTGGTTCGAGGAGTTCGAAGGGGCCGGCCTCGACGGCGTGATCGCCAAGCGACTCGACGGGCTCTATGTGCCCGACAAGCGGGAGATGCTCAAGCTCAAACATGCCCGCACCGCCGACTGCGTCCTCATGGGCTACCGCATGCACAAGAGCGTCGAGGGCATCGGGTCGTTGCTGCTCGGGCTCTATCACGACGGCGAACTCGCGATGGTCGGCGGAGCCTCGGCGTTCACGCGGGAGCGGCGCGAGGAACTGCTCGCCGAACTGCAACCGCTGCGACTCGGGGACGACGTCGTCGAGCAGGGTGAACCGACGCGGTGGCGTTCGGCGGTGGACCGCAGCTGGGTGCCGTTGCGTCCCGAACGTGTCGTGGAGGTCGCGTACGACCAGATGGAAGGTGTGTCGGGAGCGGGGATGCGGTTCCGGCACGCAGCGAAGTTCCTGCGGTGGCGTCCCGACCGTGACCCCGAGAGCTGCACGTTCGACCAGCTGGAGGTGCCGGTGCGCTACGACCTGTCGGATGTGCTCGACCGGACGGAGGACTGATATGGCCACGAAGCGTTCGCCCGCGGAGGAGTTGGACGTCGACGGCACGCCCGTGCGGTTGTCGAACCCCGACAAGATCTACTTCCCGCAGCTCGGCGCCGCGGGTGGCACGAAGCGGCACCTCGTGGAGTACTACCGCAGGGTCGCCACCGAGTTCGACGCACCGATCCTGACGGCTCTGCGCGATCGGCCGACGCATCTGCAGCGCTTTCCCGACGGCATCGAGGGGGAGGAGATCTATCAGAAGCGGGCACCGGTCAAGCGACCCGACCACGTGGCGACCTGCGAGATCACGTTCCCGTCGGGGCGTACCGCCGATGCGCTGCGTGTGTGTTCGGCTGCCGACGTGGTGTGGGCGGCCAATCTCGGGTGCGTGACCTTCCATCCGTGGCCGGTGCGCTGCGGCGACACCGACCGTCCCGACGAATTGCGCATCGACCTCGACCCGCAACCGGGAACCGATTTCGGCGACGCGCGGGCCGTGGCGCTGGAGGTCGTGCGCCCGCTTCTCGACGAACTGGGACTCGCCGGATATCCCAAGACGTCCGGTGGGCGGGGACTCCACATCTATCTGCGGATCGTGCCCGAATGGGATTTCGTCGGAGTCCGTCGTGCGGGGATCGCGCTCATGCGTGAGATCGAGCGGCGCAGCGACGGGCGGGCGACGACGGCGTGGTGGAAGGAGGAGCGCGGAGAGCGGCTCTTCCTCGACTACAACCAGAACGCGCGCGACAAGACGATCGCCTCGGCCTACTCGGTCCGTCGCACCCCGATCGCGACCGTCTCGACTCCGCTGACCTGGGACGAGCTGGTCGACGCCGAACCTGACGACTTCACGATCGCCACGGTGCCGGATCTGCTGGCGAAGCGCGGCGATCCGATGGCGGATCTCGATGCGCATGCGCACTCGCTGGACGTTCTGCTCGAGATGGCCGAACGGGACGAGGCGAACGGTATCGGCGACCTGCCGTATCCGCCGAATCACCCGAAGATGCCGGGGGAGCCGAAGCGCGTCCAACCGTCCCGCGACACCGACCGGGCAAAGGACACGTGAACCGGAACGTTCGGGGAATCGCGTCCCTGTCGTGACCTCGAGTATGAGTCCTCCCGAGGTGCGAGTCCATAAACTGTCCGAGAGAACAGTCACTCGAGGTTCGGAAGGGTCGATGTCGTGATTCGCTCGTGGGCGTCCGGTCGGGTTCTCGGCGTCGGGGCAGTATTCGCTGCCGCCATCGGGGTCGGTTTCCTCATTCCTCAGACCGCGTCCGCGGCCACGACGTGCACGGCACCGCCGGGTGCCCCGGCCGAGATCGTGCAGATCGACGGGGGCGAAGCGTGTGGTGCGTCCACCGACGGCACCGCCGAGGCGTGGAGCTATGCCGAGCGGGGCGTGGGATTCGCCGATGCCCGCAGTGCCGCACAGGTGGTGGCCGCCGGATTCGACGGCGGTGTCGGCGCCGGGGAAAGCACGTCGGGACGGCTGTTCGCGATCGGCGTGGGGGAGGAGGCCCTGGCGCTCGGTGTGCTCGAAAGTCCGGGCACGGCGGTCGTCGCCGCGGGTCCGCAGTCGCAGGCCTATGTGGGCGACGCCGACGATCCGGTGTTGTGCGAGGGCACGGCGGCGGCCGCGTTCGAACTCGAGGCCGCACGCGGGTGTGTCGTGCTGGGCGACTTCCGGTACTTCACTCCTGGCGCGCAGACGCCGCCGTCGCCCCTGCCGTAGATTCGGCGCGTCTCGCCGGGATCCTCGACAGACAGACTGTACGTAAACCCTTCCTTTACGTTCCGTGTCGTCGTAGCCTGTCGCACATGCCGATGGAGGTGTCGCGATGACGACCGGAGCAGTCTTCGAACCTGCCGGGGCGACAGCGTCGTTCGCACCGGTGCACGTCCCGGGGCGGATCGACGCCCGGCCGGGCCCGGCGGCGCCGACCGAGATGGTCGTCGATGCGCGATTCCTGCGGCTGGCCGACGCGTTCTTCTCGCTGTACAAGCGGCCCCGGGACGGCGGCGGCGCACTCACCGCCTATCTCCACGGTGAGAAGGTCCTCGACATCTGGTCCGGCTGGTCGGCCCCCGACAAGCGGTGGAGCCGCGACACCATGGCGTTGTCGTTCTCGACCGGCAAGGGCGTGGCGTCGACCGTCGTGCACCGTCTGGCCGAGCGCGGAGTGATCGACTACTTCGCGCCCGTTGCGCAGTACTGGCCGGAGTTCGCCGCGAACGGCAAAGATGACATCACCGTCGCGGACGTCATGACCCACCGATCCGGCCTGCACCGGGTGCGCGGTCTGGTTCCGGGGACGCGCGGGATCCTCGACTACGAGACGACCGTCGCGGCACTCGAGCAGGCGGCACCGGATCGACGGCGGCGACGCGGCTCGGGCTACCACGCCGTCACCTACGGATGGCTCGTCGCCGAACTCGTGCAGCGGGTGACCGGTCTGCCCTTCGTGGAGGTCGTGGAGCAGGAGATCGCCCGGCCCCTCGGCGATCCCGATTTCTGGTACCGCGTGCCTCATGACGAACGGGGCCGTATCGCGAAGCTCTTCCCGCGGCTCGCCCCGGTCGGCCTGCACTGGGGTGCGAGCGCCGCGGTCCTGTCGCGACTCGAACCGACCCGCGGTCTCGCCGAGGCCGCGATGCCCGACGGCTTCGACAGGCTCGTCGGCGACCCGGCCGTGCACGACTCGGTGATGCCGGGCTGGAACGGTGTGTTCACCGCCCGCTCGCTCGCGCGTATGTACGGGGCGATAGCCGCCGGCGGGACGATCGACGGCGTGAAGTTCCTCGACGCCACCACGATCGACGAGATGTCGCGCGTGCGGGTGCGCAGCCGGGACTACGTGCTCGGTGTGCCGATGGCGTGGCGGCTCGGCTACCACCAGCCCATCTTCGCGAGCATCCAGCGTCCGCGTGGTGCGCTCGGGCACTACGGAGTGGGTGGCTCGGGGGCGTACGCTGATCTCGACACCGGTCTGTCGCTCGCCTTCGTCACCAACCGGCTCGGTGCCGGCGCGATCCCGCTCGGGGACCTGCGTCTGGCGCGGCTGGGCGAACTCGCCCGGTCGCTCGCGCGTCGTGCCTGAATCTTTCTGTCATTTTCGTGGTTCCGGGGACGGGGGTCCCTCGAGGGCGGGACGATCCGAATCGGAGCATCGTCGATTCGAGGAGTTCAGCCATGAGCCATGTCTACCGGGTGATCGAGGTCGTCGGATCGTCGACGACGGGAGTCGACGACGCGATCGCGAAAGCGGTGGCGCGAGCAGCGGAGACCACGCGGCATCTCGAGTGGTTCGAGACGGTCAACATCCGGGGCCACATCGACGACGGCCGGGTGGCCCACACGCAGGTCACTCTCAAAATCGGTTTCCGCATCGAATCGAGCGCCGAAACGGACATCTGAGGCACCTCGACAGCCGGAAATTCGATGATCTCGTTTCGAGAACGTGGTTCTCGACCGAAACTGGAACGTGTACTAGTCTGAGGCCCGTTCGTTGTCCGGAATCGGCACTGTAGGCAGGTACAACTGTGGCTTATGTAATCACCCAGGCGTGCTGCAACGACGCCTCGTGTGTCGAGGTCTGCCCGGTCAACTGCATCCACCCGACACCCGACGAAGCACCCTTCGCGACCACGGAGATGCTCTACATTGATCCCGACACGTGCATCGACTGCGGGGCCTGTGTCGACGAGTGCCCGGTGGATGCGATCGCCGCCGACAACGAACTCACGCCGGCGCAGGAGCCGTATCTCGAGATCAACGCCGAGTACTACCGTCGCTACCCGATCGGACCGGACTGGCCCGAGCTGCGCACGCGCCGCAAGCTGCCCGCCGAGCTGGGCACGCTGCGGGTGGCGATCGTCGGCTCGGGTCCTGCGGCGTGCTATGCCGCGATGGATCTGGTGACGCACTCGGCGGTGCAGGTCGACATCTTCGACCGCCTGCCTACCCCCTACGGGCTCGTGCGTGCCGGTGTGGCCCCCGATCATCAGAGCACCAAGGGAGTCGGCGACCTCTTCCGCAGCGCCATCGGCCACAAGAACACCCAGTGCTATTTCAACGTCGAGGTCGGCACCCACATCACCCACGAGGAACTGCTCGCGCACCATCACGCCGTGATCTACGCCGTCGGTGCCGCAGGCGACCGCACGCTGGGTATCCCGGGAGAGGACCTCGTGGGCAGCCGCGCCGCGACCGAGTTCGTCGCCTGGTACAACGGACACCCTGATTTCGCCGACCACACCTTCGATCTGTCGGCCGAACGCGCGGTGATCATCGGCAACGGCAACGTCGCCCTGGACGTCGCGCGAGCCCTGGTGATGGACCCCGACGAGCTCGCGCGCACCGACATCGCCGAGCACGCGCTCGAGGCGCTGCGGAAGTCGAACATCCGCGAGGTCGTGGTCGTGGGCCGGCGCGGCCCGGCGCAGGCCGCCTACACCAACCCGGAGCTGCTCGCGCTCGGCTCGCTGCCCGGTGTCGATGTGGTCGTCGACCCGGTCGAGGTCGAACTCGACCCGGTCAGCCGCGCGCTGATCGACGATCCGGAGGTCGAACCCCGCCTGACGCTCAAGGTGCGGCAGGTCGAGGGCTTCGCGCAGCGCACTCCCACCGAGGGCAACAAGCGGGTCGTGCTGCGCTATCTCGCCTCGCCGGTGGAGATCTCCGGCGACGGTGTTGTCGAATCGATCACCCTCGAGCGCAACGAACTGGTCGAGGTCGACGGCCGTCTCGAGGCCCGCCCGACCGGACAGACCGAAATCCTCGAGGCGGGATTGGTGCTGCGTTCGATCGGTTACCGCGGCACCGCGCCGGCCGGTCTGCCCTTCGACGAGCGGCGCGGGGTCATCCCGAACGAGGGCGGCCGGGTGACCGACGCCGAGGCCGGAGCACCGGTGCCCGGTGTCTACACCGCCGGTTGGATCAAGCGTGGTCCCAGCGGCGTGATCGGCACCAACAAGCAGTGCTCTGCCGAAACGGTCGAGAAGATCCTCGACGATTTCGTCGAGGGCAAGCTGCCCGAGCCGGTCGCCGATCGGGAGAAGTTGGCGGCGCTGGTGGCCGAGCGGCGTCCGGAGCACATCGATTACCGGGGCTGGCTGCAGATCGACAAGCAGGAGAAGGCCCGCGGATCGGCGGCGGGACGCTCGCGCCTGAAGTTCGTCTCGATCGAGGAGATGCTCGCAGCGTCGCGGATCGAGTAATCCCGTCCGGTGGCGGGAACCCGGACCCATGGCTCAGCACTCCCCCCCGGCGGTCGCTGCGTCGGGCCGATGGATCGATACCGACGGGACCCGCTACCCGTCCGGCGACACCCACGCATGGACGCCCGGCACCAATCAGACCCTGTGCGGGGTGCCGCTCTCCCGTGCCCGACTCGACCGCGTTCCGCACGTGCCGTGGAGCGACGCGCTGTACCTGGCGGAGCTGGGTGAGCACGGAGTCGTCCCGTGTCGTCGCTGCACGGCGGCCACCCGCAACGACCGGCCGCGGTGACAGGGGCGATCGGTACCGGGCGCGTACTCGCCGAGATGGCGATCCGAGCGGGTGATGCCCGCGACCAGGTCGTCGCGGTCGGAGACGCGATCGCCGATCTCCTGCTGTACCTCGCCGATGCACACGGTGTCGCCGCGGCGCAGAAGGCCTCGGAGCACGGGCAACTCCACTTCCACGGGGAACTGGATCGCAGCCGGACGCGCTTGGGGTCCCGAAGATCCCTGACCTGCAGGGAAGATCCGGGACGGTCGCGGTGTTGAGACGACCGTGCAGGTGGCGTTGTCGTTGCTGGACCGCTCCCGGACCCGGGAGGGGCAGCCGGACGCTGCCGCATTGCAGCAGACCCTGCGTCGCGCCGAACTCGCCGAGGCGGCCGGCTACCACCGCTTCTGGGTGGCCGAGCACCACGCCGTCCCAGGCATCGCGTCGGGAGCTCCACCGCTGCTCATCGGCACGATCGCGGAGCGGACGAGCCGGATCCGGGTGGGATCCGGCGGCGTCATGCTGCCCAACCATCAACCGATCGTCGTCGCCGAACAGTTCGCGATGCTCGAAGCGATGCACCCGGGACGGATCGATCTGGGTGTCGGTCGTTCCCTCGGATTCACCGCGCCTGTGCGCGATGCGCTGCGGACCCACAAGGCCGACGCGGACGACTTCGCCGCCGACATCGAGGAACTGCGCGGTTATCTGCACGGCACCGCCGAAGTGACGGTGCGTCCTCGACTGTCCGAGCCGCCTCCGATCTTCGTCCTCGGCACCGGGCAGGGTATGCGGCTGGCGGCGCGTCTGGGCCTGCCCGTCGTCGTCGCCGGACCGCTTCTGCGGCAGGGATCGGAACCGTTCGACCGTTATCGCGCCGACTTCCGCCCGGCCACACCCGGCGCTGAGCCCTATGTTGTCGTCGGCCTGGACATCCTCATCGCCGACACCGAAGCCGAGGCTCGGGAGCTGCAGCTTCCGGAGGCCTGGGCGATGGCCGTCTCACGCGAAGAGGGGGCGTTCCCGCCGCTGTCCCCGATCGAGGAGATCCGCCGGCAGCCGATGACCGAGCGGCGCCGCCGCATCGTCGACGAGACCGCGAAGGGTTCGCTGGCCGGCACCGAGGATCAGGTGGCCGAAGGGCTCGAGAAACTGCTCGCCTCCACCGGGGCGAACGAGGTGCTCAGCTCCGCATCCACTTTCGACACCGACGCCCTGTACGACTCCGATGCGCGACTGGCGAGGATCTTCGGTCTCTGAAAGGAGGGTGGAACAGATTGTCCCGCTCAACGATTCAGATCGATCAGGCGAGCACTGCCCTGCGCCGCCGCACACATCTTCTCCGTCCCGTCCTCGGTGACGGCGTAGATCTCGCAACGACACAGTGCCTGCCTGCGACTGGTGCTGACGATCGTGGCGACCGCGCGTAGGAGTACGCCCCCGGCGGGCCGCAGGTAGTCGAGGCTCATGCCGGTCGTCACGATCGACGGCCCGAGGGCCGTGCCTGCGGCGAACGTGAGCGCATTGTCGGCCGCGTAGGCCAGAACACCTCCGTGCGCGAAGCCGAACTGCTGGAGCAGTTCCTCCCTGAGCGGTATTTCCAGGACTGCCCGGCCGCGCTCGTACTCGGTCAGACGGGCTCCGATCAGGACGCTGAACGGTTGCGATGCCAACACCTTCCGGGCATCGGCGAGGGTACGGATCTCGGCGATCTCCTCCGACATGCACAGCAAGGTACTCCGCTCCTCGGTTCCCGACCGCCATATCGGAGCGGCCGGCAGTCACTGTGCGGAGGCGACGATCGAGCGGAACTGTTCGCGCAGGGCCTCCGTGAGGTCACGGTGTTCGGGGACGAGATCGGGGTCGACGACGACCGCCACGGTCAGCGTGCCGGCATAGGACAGGGCCGCGAAAGCGACCGCGACGTTGCCCGTGGTGACGATCATCGGCACCATCGACGCGACAGGCACTCCTGCAACGGTGAGCGTCGACGACGGTCCCGGCAGGTCGGACAGGAACGAGTTGACCCGGCGCTGCCGGTCCACGAACCGGCGGAACGCCCCGACGGCCGCAAGGGCGCGGAAGACCGGACCCAGTAGTTCGGCAGACAGGCCCCGCACGTTCGCCTTCTGCAGTCGGGTCGTGCGGGAGACGGATACCGACCGGTGCTCCGGGGTCCCGTCCAGCGGTACCCGGACGGGCATGACGCCGACGCGATTGCCCAGTTGCCCACCCGTGGCAGCGGTGCGGGCGGAGACCGGCACCGAGATCATCAGCTCGGACGGGAACTCGCCGCGCTTGTGCAGGATGGTGGCGAGGGCGCCCCCGACGGCGACCAGCAGCACATCGTTGATCGTTGCGTCCCACTGCCGTCCCGCCCGACGGAGCGTGTCCAGATCCACCTCGACGGTCTCGAGCGCCAGACGAGACCCGATGGGCGCGTTCAACGAACACCGCGGGGCACGTCCGCCGGCGCCCCTCCCGAGTTCTGTCCATGCTGCAGGAAGACGTGCGACGGCTCGCGGTGCCCGGCGGAGCGTCCGCAAGTGACCGATTGCATTGTCGTAGAACAACTCTCGTCTGGTTGGTTGCGTTGAAGTGCGCTGTTCGGGCATGGGTGGTGTGCTGTCCGTGCCGTCGACGAGATGCGCCAGGATCGACAGACCACCGATCCCGTCGGCCAGGACGTGGTGCAGCACCATCACCAACGCCGTGTGCCCGTTCGGGTCCGCGATGTCGGTGACGAGCAGCGCGCGCCACAACGGCTGCGATCGGGGCAGCGGCCGGGTAAGGGCGTCCGCGGCGAGCGTCAGTGCGGCGTCCCTGTCGCGGGGACCGGGGCACCGCACCTGGGAGAAGTGGGCATCGATGTCGAAGTGGGCGTCGTCGAGCCAGTAGGGACGCCCGAGTCCGAAGGCCGGCTCGATCAGGCATTGCCGCAGGCGTCGAATCCGGACGAGGCGTTCGGCGAGCACGGTCATCAGTGTCGTGGGGTTCGTCAGGTTCTCACCGGCGAAGAAGATCGCAGCACCGACATTCATGGGTACCCGTCCCACGTCCGAGACGAGTTCGATCAGGTCTCCGGGACCGATGCGGTCGATGCCGTTCGAGGCCGCCACCCTTCGAGGATGACAGACGCACGCTGTCCGTCTATTGCCTACGGCCGAGTAGGGGAGCAGTGTGAACACGGGTGTTTCGGGTGGGGGGTCGCGCCGAAACGACCGGCGACGCCGCGTCGGCGCCGCCCTGAGGAGAGGGGTGCCGATCGTGTTTGCACGCTCCACCACAATTCATGCGCATCCGTCGTACATCGACGCCGGGATCAAGCACGTACGCGACATCGTGATGCCTGCCCTGGCGGACATGAACGGTTGCCTGGGGCTGTCCCTGCTGATCGACCGCGGCTCGGGCCGATGCATCGCCACCAGCTCCTGGCGGGACGAGGACGTGTTGCGCTCCAGCGAAGGCATGGCCCGCATGCTCCGGGACGAGGCGGCCCGGATGTTCCATGCCACCACGGACGTGGCCAACTGGGAGATCGCCGTCATGCACCGCGATCACCACTCGACCCGTGGGTCCTGCTGCAGTGTCACCTGGGTCGACATCGATCCCGCGCAGGTGGATCGCGGTGTGGACATGTGGAAGATGGCCGCGCTGCCGCGGATGGAGGAACTCGAGGGTTTCTGCAGCGCCAGCCTGATGCTCGACCGTGCCGGTGGTCGCGGGGTGACCTCGTTGACGTTCGACAGTGCCGAGGCGATGGACCGCACCAGAGCACATGTCGACGACATCCGCTCCGAGGTGACTCGGGCAGCAGGCGCCAGGGTGCTCGATACCGGTGAGTTCGAGCTCGTCATCGCCCACCTCGACGTCCCGGAAATGGTGTGACCGCGGGTCTGCGGCGCGGGTGATATCCGTTCACCCGCGCCGTGGCCGTCCGCATTCGTAATAGACCACTCGGTCCGCTGAACTGGGAAAACGCCGAGACCGTCCGCATTCGAATTGCCCGTCCGTAACCGTCCTGTGTCTAATGAATGGGTACGAGCACGCCGCGCAGGGGAAGTAAGGCGCGGCGCACCGCTGAACGATGGGTTGTGGAATGTTCGAAAAGCGAGCTTTGTCGAACGGTCGCCGCACGGGCCGCCGATCTGCGCGGATCGGTGCTGCACTCGTGGGCGCAGCCGCCGTGGCACTGGCCACCGCCGGTCCTGCGAGCGCGGCACCGCTGTGGCCCGGTGGGCCCGAGGTGCCGAGTGTCCAAGAGCTGATCGAAGGGCTCACGCCGCCCGGGGTGACGCCGCCGCAGCTTCCGCCCCAGCTCGCTCCCGAGCCGGCCGCCCCGTTCTCCGCTCCGTCCGTCAACCCGTCGAACGGGGAGACGGTGGGTGTCGCGCAGCCGATCATCATCCGCTTCAACGAGGCCGTCGGAGATCGTGCAGCCGCCGAACGCGCCATCCGCATCACCACGCAGCCGCCCGTCGACGGGCACTTCTACTGGGCGTCGAACACGCAGGTCCGCTGGAAGCCGTTCGAGTTCTGGCCCGCGAACACCGCGGTGACCGTGAAGGCCGGCGACACTCAGTCGTCGTTCACCATCGGTGACGCTCTGGTGACGGTCGCCGACAACAACACCAAGACCATCACCGTCACCCGCAACGGCGAGGTCGTCCGCACCATGCCGACGTCCTTCGGCAAGCCCGGCCACGACACCCCGAACGGCACGTACATCGTCGGTGAGAAGTACCGCGACATGTACATGGACTCGTCGACCTACGGGGTGCCCGTCGACAGCCCCGAGGGATATCGCACCTACGTCGAGTACGCGACGCGGATGTCCAACAGCGGCATCTTCCTCCACGCCGCACCGTGGTCGGTCGGCGCGCAGGGCAACACCAACGTCAGCCACGGCTGCCTCAACGTGAGCACCGAGGACGGCAAGTGGTTCTACGAGAACGCCAAGAAGGGCGATCCGGTGATCGTGCAGAACACGGCCGGTGGAACCCTCAACGGCTGGGACGGTCTCGGCGACTGGAATCTCTGACACCGACGCACATCTCCGACGCCCCCTGCTTCCGGTTCGTAACGTTCGTCCGGAATAGCAGGGGGCGTCGCCCTTTCGTAACCCATGGTTCGTTCTGTCGGCACACACTGCTCCGGTGTCACCGAATCCGGAACGAACCCTGCCGCAACACGAACGCGGCCTCCGCCACCGCCCGTGGCGCGATTACGCGCTCTTCGCGGCATTGGTCGGGCCCAATCTCGCGCTGTTGATCCTGTTCACCTACCGGCCTCTCGCCGACAACATCCGGCTCTCCTTCTTCGAGTGGAACATCGCGAGCCCGAACTCGACCTTCGTCGGACTCGCCAACTACCGAGAATGGTTCACGCGTCCCGACAGTTGGGAAATCGTCGGCAACACCATCGTGTTCACCGTGGCGACCGTTGCCGGTTCGATGGCACTGGGACTCGGGCTCGCACTGCTTCTGGACCGTAGGCTCCATGGACGCAATCTCGTCCGGTCGGCGCTGTTCGCACCGTTCGTCATCTCCGGTGCGGCCGTCGGAATCGCCTTCCAGTTCGTCTTCGATCCGAACTTCGGTCTGGTGCAGGACGTCCTGACCCGGGTGGGAATTCCGACGCCGGACTTCTACCAGGACTCCAACTGGGCGTTGGTGATGGTGACCCTGACGTACATGTGGAAGAATCTCGGCTACACATTCGTCATCTATCTCGCTGCACTGCAGGGACTCCGGCCCGAGTTGAGCGAAGCCGCTGCCATCGACGGTGCCTCCCGGGGAACGAGCTTCCGGCGCGTCGTCCTTCCGCAATTGCGGCCCACCACCTACTTCCTGTCGATCACCGTGCTGCTCAATTCGTTCCAGGTCTTCGACATCATCAACGTCATGACTCGTGGGGGTCCGTTGGGGACCGGCACGACCACGATGGTCTACCAGATCTACGACGAGTCGTTCCGCAACTTCCGTGCCGGCTACGGCGCCACCGTTGCCACCATCATGTTCCTGGTACTGCTCGCGGTGACCGTTTATCAGGTGCGCATCATGGACCGAGGAGGTCACTCGTGACCGCTGTCGCGGAGAAGTCTGTCGTGCACCTGGTCGCACCCGCGGACGAAACGCGTTCGCACCGAAGACGAGAGCGCGCCGTCACGGCTTTGGCCTATGTCGCCATGGTGCTCGTGCTGCTGGTGGTGGCTCTGCCCTTGTATTGGATTGTCGTGACATCGTTCAAGGAGCGGCCCGACATCTACACGCTGCCGGTGACCTGGTGGCCGAGCGTCTTCCATCCGCAGAACTACACGGAGGCAACCGAATCTGTGCCGTTCGGGTTGTTCCTGCGCAACTCGATCGTCATCACGACGATACTGGCGACGGTGAAGTTCGTCCTCGGAGTTGTCAGTGCGTTCGGTCTCGTGTTCCTGCGGTTCCCCGGCAAGAACATCGTCTTCCTCGGCATCATCGCCGCGCTGATGGTGCCGAACCAGATCACCGTCATCTCCAATTATGCGCTCGTCGCGGACTGGGGTTGGCGCAACACCTTCCAGGGCATCATCGTGCCGTTGGCAGGCGTGGCCTTCGGAACGTTCCTCATGCGCAACCATTTCCTGTCCATTCCGGCCGAGATCATCGAAGCCGCACGGATGGACGGAGCGGGCCCGTTCCGGCTGCTGTGGCGCGTGGTCCTCCCCGTATCCGGCCCGACCATGGTCGCGTTCGCGCTCATCACCGTCGTGAACGAGTGGAACGAGTATCTATGGCCGTTCCTGATGGCCGACGACGCATCCGTTGCGCCGTTACCGATCGGGCTGACACAACTCCAGAACAACGACGGTGTCACGAACTGGGGTCCGGTCATGGCCGGCACCGTGCTCGCGATGCTGCCGATTCTCGTGATTTTCCTTGTGCTGCAAAAGCACATGATCAAGGGCCTCACCTCCGGTGCGGTCAAGGGCTGAATCCTCAGGGAGCTGGGAATGGACATCAGGAACATCGACAGGCGTCGTTTCCTCGGGCTGACCGGTCTCGTGGCTGCGAGCGCTGCGCTGACCGCATGTGCAGGGACGGGCGGTGGCTCGTCCCAGACTTCGGGAACGGGATCGGTATCCGGCGATGCATCGCGGATCAGCTTCTGGTCCAACCACCCCGGCAAATCCCAGGACGTGGAGAAGGAGCTGATCCGGCGGTTCCAGGACGCGAACCCGGGCATCACGGTCGATCTCATCGACGGTGGCAAGAACTACGAGGAGGTCTCACAGAAGTTCAACGCCGCGCTCTCCGGCGGCGACCTGCCCGACGTGGTCGTGCTGTCGGACGTGTGGTGGTTCAACTATGCGATCACCGGTGCGATCACCCCGCTCGACGATCTGTTCCGCGAGGTGGGAGTGGACACCGGCGACTACGTCGATTCCCTGCTCGCGGACTATCTCTACGAGGGGAGTCACTTCGCTCTTCCGTACGCGCGGTCGACTCCGCTGTTCTACTACAACAAGCAGGTGTGGCAGCAGGCCGGACTTCCCGATCGCGGACCCGACACCTGGGAGGAGTTCGACGAGTGGGGTCCCCGCATCCAGGGGGTGGTCGGCGACGGCAGGCTCGCGCACGGCTGGGGCAACGCCAAGGATTACCTCGGATGGACCTTCGAGGGCCCGATCTGGACTTTCGGTGGTGCCTATTCCGACGGATGGGACCTGAAGTTCACCGACGAGAAGACGATTGCGGCAGGTGAATTCCTGAAGCGCATGATCCACGACAAGAAGTACGCCGCGGTGACGACCGATATCGCGAACGACTTCTCCGCCGGTCTCATCGCCTCCACGATCGCGTCCACGGGAGACCTGTCGGGTATCACGCAGAACGCGTCCTTCGAATTCGGGACGGCCTTCCTGCCGGCTCCCGAAGGCGTCGCGGGATGCCCCACCGGTGGTGCGGGTCTGGCGATTCCGTCCGGTATCTCCGACGAACGCAAGCGCAATGCCCTGAAGTTCGTCGAGTTCGTCACCAACGGCGACAGCACCGCGTACTTCTCACAGAACATCGGTTACATGCCGGTCCGGAAGTCCGCGGTGGACAACCCCGCCATGAAGGAGTACCTCGGGGACAACCCCAACGCACGGACCGCGGTCGACCAGCTGGCCGTCACGCGCTCCCAGGACTACGCCCGGGTGTTCGTCCCCGGTGGTGATCAGATCATCGGGACCGGCCTGGAACGGATCGCACTGCAGAACGCCGACGTCGCAACGACCTTCGCCGACGTGCAGCAGCAGCTGCAGGCGGTCGTCGACAGGCAGATCACCCCCAACCTGAAGTAGAAGGAACACCATTGGCTGCCATCGCCTTCCGCAACGTCACCCATCGGTATCCCGGTGCCGATCGTCCTGCCGTGGACCGACTGGACCTCGACATCGAGGACGGGGAATTCCTCGTCCTCGTCGGGCCCTCGGGATGCGGCAAGTCGACGAGCCTGCGCATGCTCGCCGGTCTCGAGGCGGTCGACTCCGGGCGCGTGGAGATCGGTGGTCGTGACGTCACAGGACTGCCACCGAAGGCCCGTGACGTCGCGATGGTTTTCCAGAACTATGCGCTCTACCCGAACATGACCGTGGCGGAGAACATGGCTTTCGCTCTGCAGAACGCGGGGATGAAGAAGGACGAGCGCACGGCCCGAGTGCTCGAAGCCGCCCGGATGCTCGAACTGGAATCACTGCTGGACCGCAAGCCCGGAAAGCTGTCGGGTGGTCAGCGTCAGCGTGTCGCGATGGGGCGCGCGATCGTCCGTCACCCGGCAGTGTTCTGCATGGACGAGCCGCTTTCGAATCTCGATGCGAAACTGCGGGTCAGCACCCGCGCGCAGATCGCCGAGTTGCAGCGGTCGCTCGGCACCACCACCGTGTACGTGACCCACGACCAGGTCGAGGCGATGACGATGGGAGATCGTGTCGCCGTCCTGGAGAACGGCCGCCTTCAGCAGGTCGCGTCGCCTCGGAAGTTGTACGACGAGCCGGTGAACACCTTCGTCGCCGGGTTCGTGGGGTCGCCGGGGATGAACCTCGTCGAGGCAGCTGTACACGACGGGTACGCCGAACTCGGAGCGCTGCGAATCCGCGTTCCGCGTTCGGTGGATTCCGATCGCGTGGTGATCGGGGTCCGTCCGGAATCGTGGACGACCGTGGGGGCGTGGCGATCCGACTCCTGGTCGCTACGGACGGTCCTGGTCGAGGAACTCGGTGCCGAGTCGTTCGTGTACGCGGTGCCGAAGGACACCGTGGACGGAGATGCCGACAGGATCGTCGTCCGGTGGGATCGGCATGTGCCCGTCTCGTCGGGTTCCGAGATCCACGTGATCCCGAAACCCGACGAGGTGTACTTCTTCTCCGCACGGACCGGGGTTCGGCTCGGTGCTACTGCTCCGCTACCAATGCGTCGATCTGGTTGATGGCGGACGAGGCGCCCTCGACCACGCCCATGTCCAGAACCTGCTGGAGCGCTTCGGCGCTCTCGTAGGTGCTGACATAGGTTGCGCGCGTGCCGCCCTCGAACTCCTCGAAACTGTAGACGCACCGTGAGACGGGTAGTTCCGGTTTCGGGGTGAAGTCCGGCTCCGCGAAGCCGTCCAGGAACGAGAAGCCCGTCGGTTCGTCGACGGTCGTGATATCCCAGTAGCCGGCGTACTTCTCACCATCGGGGCCGGTCATGAAGTAGGTGGTACGGGTGCCGGGCTTCAGATTGTGGTCGACCACCGTCGCGGGGAAGGTCGGGGGTCCCCAGATCTTCTCCAGCTGACGGGGATCGGCGTAGACCTGCCAGATGCGGGACACCGGGGCGGCGAACTCCGCGGTGATGGTCAGGGTCGGCTGGTCGGAGTCGTGCCGGACGTCGGTTACAGGCATTTCTCAGCCTTCCTCGGAGGATTCGGATGCGATGAGTTCGTCGATGCGCGCGATGCGACCGCGCCAGAGCTGCTCCATCTCGGTGAGCATGGACGCCACCGACCGCACTGCCGCCACGTCACCACTGGCCAACTGCTCGCGACCGCTGCGTCGCTTCACGAGCAGACCGGCCTTCTCCAGCACGGCGACGTGTTTCTGTACTGCGGCGAAGGACATGTCGTAGTTCGCTGCGAGAGCGGACACCGAGTGCTCCCCCGCCAGGACGCGTCGCATGATGTCTCGTCGGGTCCGGTCGGAGAGCGCGTGGAACAGGACATCGGCCCGGTCCTCGTCGTCTCCGCTCACATCCCAAATGTACAACCGAATGATTGTATGTCAAGAGTTCGAAGCGATCACGAGTCGGTCGCCGTAGGCTGCCCGCTTCTCCTCGTCGAGGCCGCCGTCGGTGACGATGCACGAGACCTCGTCGAGGCTCGCGACCCGGGCGAGCGCGCGCTCTCCGAACTTCGAACGATCCGCCACGACGATCGTCTTCTCGGCCGACCGGATCATCGCCCGCTTGATCGGGATCTCCAGCGTGTTGGTGTTGGTGATGCCGGCAGTGGGGTGCACGGCGTCGGCACCGAGGAACGCCCAGTCGGCCGAGTAGTCCGAGAGGAACTGCACGGCATGGTCGCCGACCAGGGTGTAGACCGAGCCGAGGAGCTCGCCTCCGGACACGAGAAGCCGGACATCGGGAAATGCCGCAACGTATTTCGCGATACGCAGGTCATTGGTGAGGACCGTCAGTGACGCCTTGTGTCGCAGTGCGACCGCTACCTCGTAGGTTGTGGATCCACTGTCGAGCACCACGCTGTCGCCGTCGGACACCATGGCGGCCGCTACCGCCGCGATCGCCACCTTCTCCTCACGGCGTACGTCCTTCTTGAGGGCGTACGGCACCTCGAGGCCCGCGCCCTCGACCGCTCGGGCGCCCCCGTGCGTGCGCTCGACCTTCCCTTCACGGGCGAGTGAATCGAGGTCGCGACGGATCGTGGACGCGTCGACGCCGAGATCGGCCGAGAGGGTCTTCGCATCGACATATCCGTCGGCGAGGATTCGGTGGAAGATTTCACGTCGCCGTGCGGTCGCTGACACGATTGCTCCTAGGGCTCTGGGCACTCGAATTTCTGGGTACTCGGACGCCGTGGTCGGGGGTCGGTGCACGACCATAACGCACGGGCGACACACCTTTGCGTGGATATTGACACTGTCTGCGCTCAGTGTGCATGATTTCGTGCAGGATTTGCGCGATAGTGCGTGATCGTTTCGCTGGCACCACGTTGTTCGGAGGTTGCACGGTAATGCTGAAGTTGGGATACAAGGCGTCGGCAGAGCAGTTCGGGCCGCGCGAGCTGGTGGAGTTGGGTGTGTTGGCCGAGGCGCACGGGATGGATTCGGCGACGGTGTCGGATCATTTCCAGCCGTGGCGGCACAACGGTGGGCATGCGCCGTTCTCGTTGGCGTGGATGACCGCTGTGGGGGAGCGCACCGAAAGGTTGCAGCTGGGCACGAGTGTGCTCACGCCGACGTTCCGGTACAACCCGGCGGTGATCGCGCAGGCCTTCGCGACGATGGGGTGTCTGTATCCGGGACGGATCTTCCTCGGGGTCGGCACCGGCGAAGCACTCAACGAGATCGCCACCGGCTACGCCGGCCAGTGGCCGGAGTTCAAGGAACGCTTCGCCCGGCTGCGCGAATCGGTGCGGTTGATGCGTGAGCTGTGGCGCGGAGACCGGGTCGATTTCGAGGGCGAGTACTACACCACCAAGGGGGCGTCGATCTACGACGTGCCCGAAGGCGGCATCCCGGTCTACGTCGCCGCCGGCGGCCCGGTCGTGGCCCGCTATGCCGGACGCGCGGGGGACGGGTTCATCTGCACCTCCGGCAAGGGCATGGAGCTCTACACCGACAAGCTGTTGCCGGCCGTCGCCGAGGGGGCGGAGAAGGCGGAGCGGGATGTGGCGCAGATCGACAGAATGATCGAGATCAAGATCTCGTACGACACCGATCCGGACAAGGCGTTGGAGAACACCCGGTTCTGGGCACCGCTGTCGCTCACGCCGGAGCAGAAGCATTCCATCGATGATCCGATGGAGATGGAGGCGGCGGCGGATGCGTTGCCGATCGAGCAGGTCGCCAAGCGGTGGATCGTGGCGTCGGATCCGGACGAGGCGGTCGAGCAGGTCAGGGCGTATGTCGATGCGGGGTTGAATCATCTGGTGTTCCATGCGCCGGGTCATGATCAGAAGCGGTTCCTGGAGTTGTTCGAGCGCGACCTCGCCCCGCGCCTGCGCGCACTGGCGTGACGAAAGGCGTTGGCAGAAACATGGATACGGAAACACAGGATGTGACGACCACGGAGGCCTGGCGAGCCCTCGATGCCCATCGCGACGAGATCGCCGCGGTGTCCCTGCGGGAGCTGTTCGCGATCGAACCGCAGCGCGCGCAGGCGTTGACCTCGCACGCCGGGGATCTGGTGGTCGATTTCAGCAAACAACGTCTCACCGGTCGCACTCTCGAACTGCTCCTCCAGCTGGCGGAGCAGACGGGTGTGGCCGCGGCTCGGGAGGCGATGCTCTCGGGTGCGCACATCAACGTCACCGAGGATCGGGCGGTGCTGCACACCGCCCTGCGTCTGCCCCGCGATGCGCAGTTGATCGTCGACGGGGTCGATGTCGTCGCCGATGTCCACGCCGTGCTCGACCGGATGGGCGAGTTCACCGACCGCCTCCGCAGCGGCGACTGGCGCGGCGCCACCGGGCAGCAGATCACCACGGTGGTCAACATCGGCATCGGCGGCTCCGATCTCGGCCCGGCGATGGTCACCCGCGCACTGCGGCGCTTCCACGACGGGCCGGCGACGCGGTTCGTCTCCAACGTCGACCCCGCCGATCTGACCGCGGCACTGGCCGACCTGGACCCGGCGACGACCGTGTTCATCGTCGCGTCGAAGACGTTTTCCACCCTCGAAACCCTCTCCAACGCCACCGCCGCCCGCCGCTGGCTCGTCGACGCCCTCGGTGAAGATGCGGTGGCGAAGCATTTCGTCGCGGTGTCGACGCACACCGAGCGGGTGGTCGAGTTCGGCATCGACCCGGCGAACATGTTCGAATTCTGGGACTGGGTCGGCGGCCGTTATTCGGTCGGCTCGGCGATCGGGCTGGCGGTGATGTGCGCCATCGGACGCGAGCGGTTCGCCGAGTTCCTCGCCGGCATGCACACCATCGACACCCACTTCGCCACCACCGCCCCGGCACGGAACGCACCGTTGCTGGCGGGGGTGATCGGGGTGTGGAATGCGAGCATCCTCGGTTATCGGTCGCGCGCGGTGGTGCCCTATGCGCAGGATCTGGCGCGGCTGCCGGCCTATCTGCAGCAGCTGACCATGGAATCGAACGGCAAATCCGTGCGCGCCGACGGCACACCGGTGGTGTGTCCGACCGGGGAGGTGTTCTGGGGTGAGCCCGGTACCAACGGTCAGCACGCCTTCTTCCAGCTGTTGCACCAGGGCACCGAGATCGTCCCCGTCGACTTTCTCGGCCTCGCCCGTAGCGGCGACGACCTGCCCGCCCGCGACGGGCAGACCAGCATGCAGGTGTTGTTGCTGGCGAACATGTTCGCCCAGGCCAAAGTGTTGGCCTTCGGGCGTGATGCCGACGAGGTCCGCGCCGACGGCGTCGACGAGGCGTTGGTGGCGCACAAGGTGATGCCCGGGGATCGGCCGTCGACGACGATCCTCGCCCCGGAACTGACCCCGTCGGTGGTCGGGCAGATCATCGCCTTCTACGAACATCAGACCTTCGTCCAAGGCGTCGTGTGGGGGATCGACTCGTTCGACCAGTGGGGCGTCGAACTCGGCAAGACCCAGGCCACCGCCCTGCAGACGGTGCTCGCCGGCGACGAGATCCCCGACACCGGCGACGCGTCCACCGACCACCTGATCGAGGTCTACCGCACCCTGCGCAACGGAGGGAGGTAAGACATGCCCGCGCTGAAGTTGCTCTATCTGCCGCCTCCCGTTACCGAGGAATGGGATTGGCAGATGGACGCGGCTTGTCGCGACGCAGACGGATCGTTGTTCTTCCACCCGGACAACGAGCGGGGCGACGCGAGGGAGAACCGGATAGCTTCGGCCAAGAAGGTCTGCGCTCGTTGTCCGGTGCGGGAGAAGTGCCTGCAGTACGCCCTCGATTCCGGTGAACGCTACGGGATCTGGGGTGGGCTCACAGAGGACGAACGCACCCGGGTGAGGAAGGCCCGCCGGCGCCGCACGAGCCGGTGACGTCCGCTCGCCCTCACCCGCCGGAGACGACTTTCCCGATGACCCGCGCGGCCTCCCGGAAGGCCGCCGGATTCGGTCCTGCGTAGTTGAGCCGGAGGTACTGACCGGTGGGCTCCGCCGGGAACCACTCGTCACCTGCCGCGACGAGCACCCCGGCGGCCTCGCACTCGTGCGCGACGGCCTCGGCGTCGACGTCGTCCGGGAGCCTGCCCCACAGGTTGAGCCCACCGGACGGTAGCCCGTCGACAGCCACATCCGGTGCGAGCTCACGAAGTTCGCTCACGAGAAGGTTGCGGCGCGATTCGAGCTCGCGCCGCACCGCCCGCAGATGGGTCTGCCATGCCGGCTGGGTGACGACGTCGAGCGCGACCGTCTGGAGAACGCCGCTCACATAGACGGATTCGGCCTGCACGTCGGCGAGGATGCGTTCGCGAGCCGGTCCACGCGCGACGATCGCCGCGACCCGCACCGACGGCGCGACACTCTTGGTCAGGGAGCGGACATAGACGACGTGGCCCGAATCGTCGCGGGCGAACAGCGGAACGGACGGGGCCGAGATCGCGAAGTCGTGGGCCCAGTCGTCCTCGATGACGAACGCTCCCGCATCGCGCACGACGTCGAGGACCCGCTCGCCGGTCGACGACGACCATTGCGCCCCGGTGGGATTCGCGAAGTTCGGTTGTGCGTAGAAGGCGCGGGCCCGGGTCCGATCGAAGGCGCGGGCCAATTCGTCGGGATCGGGCCCGTTGGGTCCGCTGGAAACCGGTGCGAGCTGCACGCCGGCCTTCGTGGCCGCGAGGATTGCACCCCAATAGGTCGGTGACTCCACGATGAGGGGATTACCGGCGCCGACGAGTGCGCGGAAGATCGACCCGAGCCCGCTCTGACTGCCGGGGGTGATGATCACGTCGCCCGCGGACGGCGGGGCCGTGCGCGCGTTCGTCGCTTCCGACAGCTCCGCGGCGAACCACTCCTGCAGTTCGGGAAGTCCTGCAGCAGGTGTCCGTCCTACGGCGGCGTCGCTGCGGGCTGCGCGTGAATATGCTCCGCGGACAAGGCGTTCGGGAAGCAGCGTGCGGTCGGGATAGCCGGAGTGGAGTGAGACCACATCGTTGGACACGGTGCGCAGGGCGGCGGAGGCGCGAGGCAACGAGGGAGCCGTTCCGAGCGCTTCCGTCTGCCAGCTGTGATCGATCGTGTTCGACGTGCGGATCCGGCGGACGAAGGTTCCCACACCGGTGCGACTCTCCACGAGACCCCGGGTCTGGAGTGTCTTCAATGCTTTCTGCACCGTGACGGGGCTGACGCCGTACTGCGCGACGAGCGATCTCGTCGACGGCAACCGGGCGCCGGGTGCTGCGGTGGCGATCCACCGGGTCAGTTCCGCGACGAGCTGGGAACTGCTACTGTTCGACATGAGATTGAAGAGTAGCGCTATCGTGTCCGGCAGGCCAGTGCTATCGTCCGATCCTCGCGGGCTCGCCTGGGGTCTGCTCGGCGTCGCAGGCTTCTCCCTGACCGTGCCGCTCACCCGCATCGCCGTCGAGAACGGGGCGATGTCACCGCTGTTCGTCGCCGCCGGCCGCGCGGTCGTCGCGGCGGTTCTCGCCGCTCTGGCGCTCGCGCTCACGGGGCAACGACTCCCGAACACGCATCAGTGGCGCAGGATCGCCGTCGTCACAGGTGGGGTGGTGATCGGATTCCCCATGCTCACCTCGTACGCCCTGACCATGGCACCGGCGAACCACAGCGCGATCGTCATCGCGATCCTTCCGGCTGCGACCGCGGTGGTCGCGGTGTTGCGGGCCCACGAACGGCCGCCCACCCCGTTCTGGGTCGCGGCGGGTGTGGGGACGGTCGCCGTCATGGCCTTCGCGGGCCTGCGTGGCGGAGGTGCCGCGGGATTCGGTCGAGCCGATCTGCTGTTGCTCGGCGCGGTGGTCGCCGCCGCCGTCGGTTACGCAGAAGGCGGGCTGCTGGCGCGGGAGATCGGTGCGTGGCAGACGATCTCGTGGGCACTGGTGCTGGGGTCACCGTTGATGGTGACACTCACCCTGGTCTCGCTCGCCGACGGACCGCCGCAGGGTGGGGTGACGCACTGGGCGTCGTTCGCGTACCTCGGCATCGTCAGCATGTTCCTCGGGTTCTTCGCGTGGTACCGAGGTCTGGCCATCGGGCCGATGGCTCGGGTCGGGCAGGTGCAACTGACCCAGCCGATCATGACGGTCGGCTGGGCCGCCTGGCTGCTGGGAGAACCATTGACATGGGCAGTGTTTGCGGGCGGTGCCGTCGTCGTGCTGTGCGCCGGCACCGCCGTCCGCGTCCGTCGGAATTGAACGTCGGTCCTTGTCGAGGAAGAAGTCCCCAGCGCGGGTTGTCGCCGACGACGGGTTCCGTGTTTTCGCTCGGAGCCACGATCTCCTCCGTAGCCTGGACGTACCACGGGCGCGGTGGGGTGACGATGAAACAGGCAGTCCTTGTGATGGTGTTGCTGCTGGTCGCGGCCTGTTCGAACGCGGGAGAGCAGGAACAGCGGACGAACGTCCCGGCGGTCGAAGCGGACTGCGATGCCGCCGACCACCGCTTCGTCTCGTCCGTCGGCGCCGATGGCCGCCATTTCGAGGATCAATACGGTGATCCCGTCCTCGTCCGCGGCGACTCGCCGTGGTCGGGGATGGCCGACTGGTCGCCCGAGCAGGCCGAGTTGTATTTCACCGACCGCGAGATCAACGGGTTCAATGCCTCGATCATGTCGGCGATCGTCGTGCCGGTGAACGGCGGCCCGAGCTACGAAGGCGCCACCTTCGACGGCATCGAACCGTTCGTCGACGGCGACATCACGCAGTGGAACGAGGTGTACTGGTCGCGTGTCGACGACTACCTCCGGATCGCGTGCCGCCACGGGAACACGGTATTCCTGTATCCGATGGACGGGTGGAACCTCACCCACGTCTTCGCGTCGACCACGCCGGAACAGGCCTTCGAGTACGGACGGCGGTTCGCGCAGCGGTACGCGGAATTCCCGAACATCGTCTGGATGACCGGCGGGGACTACTCACCGGAGGCGGAGGATCTCGCGGCCGGTGCCGAGTCGGATCTCGTGCTGCACGCGATGCTCGACGGGATCCGTGATGCCGGCTCCGACGCACCGTTCACGATCCAACTGGGGTGGGACAAGCTGCTGTCCACGGATCACCCGTTCTGGGAACCGGTCGTGGACTGGAACTTCGTCTACACCTACGCGCCCACCTATCAGGCCGTCCTGCAGGCCTACGAGCGTGCCGACGGAACCCGCGACCCGCGACCCGCACTGTTCTCGGAGGGCAACTACGAAGGTGAGAACAACCAGGAGGACACGGCACCGACCACCGACGAGACACTCCGACGTCAGGCGTTGTGGGCACTGACCTCCGGTTCGCCCGGCGAGTTCCGGGGTTCCGACGACTGGGAGTTCCCGGACGGGTGGGAAACCCGTCTGGATACTCCCGCTGTCGCACAGCTGCGAGCGATACGTGAACTGTGGCAGTCGTGGCCGTGGTGGGAGCTCGTGCCGGATATCGACGAACCGCTCGTCGTCGCAGGTCGCGGCACCCCGTGGACGAGTGACGAGATGATCGACGTTCTCGACGACGAGTACGTCACCGCTGCCCGGACACCCGACGGTTCACTCGCCGTCGTCTACCTTCCGACGCAGCGCACGATCCGGCTCGATCCTGCGTTGGTACCGGAGGAGGCGACCCTCGAGTGGGTCGACCCCGCCGACGCGACCGGGCCTCGGCAGCCGGCGACTTCCGACGAGAACGGCGACATCCCTATACCGGGGCCGAACACGGATGGAGACGGGGATTGGCTTCTCGTGATCACCGAGCGAGAGGGATGAACTTTGCTGTTCGAGAATGCTGCTCTCGTCAGCGGGCGGCGAATCCCTGCGAGCAGAAACTCCATACCTCGTCGGCCGAGATGAGAAGGGTCGTGGTGTCGTCGCCACCGCTCGACTGGGCAATGGACATCACGGTCTGCATTGTCATGGCGGCCATTCGCTTCGCGTTCGTTCCCTCGCGAAGGCTGCCCTCGGCATCGACCTTCTCCATCAGCTCCGTGAACAGCGTGAGCATCGGTGCGTGTGCGACCTTCACCTCGGCAGGATGGGTGAGCACCAGCTGCGGCGCGAGGTCGGTGAACAGGGGGCGCGGGGCCGCCGGATCGGGTCGGGACGACTCGAACAGCAGTTCCACTGCGACGCGTAGCTGATCGAGAGGATCCTTCTCGTCGGCGGCAGCGGCACGGATCTGATCGGCAGAGCGGCTCAGAGCATCCTCGAAGAGTGCCAGCAACAGCTCGTGCTTACCGTCGAATTGTAGGTAGAAGCTGCGAAGCGACTGCTTCGACCGGTCGACAACTTCCTGAACCGTGAAGTCGGTGCTGCCCTTTTCCGCGATGATCGCCTGTGCGGCATCGAGAAAGCGCTGAACGCGCTGCTCGGCGCGCAGCTTCGCGGTCCGGATGGAACGCTCCACCGCGCGCTGCTTCCAGGCCGGCTCTTCGCTGGCGCCCGTCACTGCCCGGATCGCCCTGTGTCGCGTGGAGTGGACATGGGGACACTGTACCGGAGGGTAGGGAGGCAACGCGGGGCCGTCCTTCCGCTTTCCGTCCCGACTCGAGACTGTTGCTATCAGAAAAAGAAACCTTGCTCTCATCCCGATACGGCTGATTCGGGGCCGGAAAGAGGCAAGTCGGAATGCGCACCCGGGACGGAATCCGCTGCCGTTCTCGCCATCCGCTGCGGCAATTCGCTGGTTGTCAGGATGGCCGTGAGACATCCTGACAACCAACGCGGGGATCGGAGCGCACCCGGCCCCCGTAGACGGGTCATTCCCCGCAAGAGGCTCGGGAGGTGGATTCTCTGCTGGAGAATGGAAGGCCGGACGCCGGACCCGTCGAAGAACGGCGCGCTCTGATCTCAGTCGAGCCGGATCGCCCTTTCGGGGCAACCCCCTGCGGCCTCCCGCACGGAGTCCTGGTGCTCGGCCGGGACCTCGGACATCAGGGTGACGGCGTATCCGCCGTCGCTCAGGTCGAAGACCTCCGGGCAGGCCGCGAGGCAGACGCCGTGTCCGCGGCAGGCGTCGTCGTCGACGACCACCTTCACTTCGACTCACCTTCCGCCGGCGTGTACTCGAGGTGCAGGGCGAGCAGGCCACGCAGGATGAAGGTCGGCAGGTAACCGAACTTCCGGTCGTCCTCGGGGCCGTGCACTTTCTCGGAGATCCGGATCTCGCTGGTGCGCTCGAGCAGGCGCGCGATGCCCACGCGTCCTTCGGTTCGGGCGAGCGGGGCGCCAGGACACGAGTGCACGCCGCGACCGAACGCGATGTGGGTGCGTGCGTTGCGGCGATCGATGTCGAACTCGTTCGGGTCGGAGAACTGGCGCGGGTCGCGGTTGGCGGCGCCGTTGACCAGCATCATGATCGTGCCGGCCGAGACGTCGACCCCGCCGACGGTGGTGGGGGTCTTCGCGAGCCGGAAGTCGCCCTTGATCGGGCTCTCGAAACGCAGCGTCTCCTCGATGAAGTTCGGGATGCGATCGGGCTCGCTGCGCAGGGTCTTCTGGAGTTCGGGCTGCTCGGCGATGATCCGCAACGCGGAACTCAGCAGACGCACGGTGGTCTCCTGGCCGGCGGAGAACACGTTCGCGGCGATACGCAGGACGTCGTCGACGGGCGGCAGGGTGCCGTCGGGGAAGGTTGCGGTGGCGAGGCCCGTCAGCACGTCGTCGGTGGGGTTCGCGCGGCGGTCCTCGATGTACTGGCCGAACTTCTTGTACAGGAACTCGAGTGGGTTGAGCTTCAGCGTCTCACCCTCGGTGCTGCCGAGCGAGAAGCCTTTCTCCACTTGGATCTTCAGGCCCTCGATGAATTCTTGATGGTCACTCTCCGGCACGCCCAGCAGGTCGGCGATGACGAGCATCGCGAACGGAGCGGCGAAGCCGGTGATGTAGTCGCCCTCGCCTCGGGCGAGCAGATCGTCGAGGAGGCGGTCGGCGATGCGCTCGATGAAGGCCTCGTTCTCCTTGAGCCGCTTGGGCGTGATGAGCCGCATCAGCAGGCCGCGATGGTCGGTGTGCTGCGGGGGATCCATGGTGGGGAGCTGGTCGTTCATCGGCAGCGAGGGGCGGTGCTCCTCGATGAAGTCGGTGATGTCGTCGCTCTCGGGGCAGGCCGGAAGGCCGGAGAACGGACCGGTCACCGAGATACACGACGAGAAGGTCTGCTCGTCGCTCAGGACCTGGATCGCCTCTTCGTAGCCGGTGACCATCATGACGTTGTGGTGGGGTTCGCGCGTGACCGGGCATCCCTCGCGCAGGGCGTCGTAGTAGGGGTACGGGTCCTCGACGAGTTCCGGATCGGTGAAGAAGTTCTTCGTCTCGATGTCGGTCATGGTTCCTCCCGGGGCAGGCGGTGGCTGTGATGGAGTTCGGCTTCGCCACGCGGCGTCGCGCGCTCGAGTCCGTATCTCGACCGCACATCCAACCACGGGTTCGAAAGTTGGGCGCGAGAGGATCTTTCGTGCATTTCGGACTTGTGATGGATAACGTGACGACGATCGATGTGCTGTGTTCGATCTTGAAATGTATAACCGCAGAAGCGACAACATGCCCGTACTCGAGCCTCGGAAAGTTCGGGTACGGGCACGGGATGTGTTCATCGTCGGAATGTCCGATGGGTGACTTCACGCCGACGGTGGGTCGGTGGAGTCGACGGGAGGAAGAGCGACGCGACGACCTTTGCATCACGTTGTATCCGCGGATTAGCACCTCGCTGTCGTCGGCGATGCTCACTTCCACACCGTCGCAGGGTTTTCCGACGGTCGTGGCGATCTGTTCGATGCGCACTGGGAAGCGGCCGACAAGGTGCTCTCGCGGCAAGCAGGCGCGCGGAAAATAGGGCGCAGGGGAAATCGGGACGGGTAGTTGTCACTGCAGCGCCGACCGTTTGCGCGCCTTGAAGACAGTTGCATGCCGTCCGAAGGCGTGCTTCTGTCCGCGGACCGTGCAAGCCTGCTCGTTCCGGGGTTGCGGTGATCTCCCTCTGCGGGTCCGGACGGACGTTTGGATGTGCTCCCGACGGGAAGCCTTCACAAGTCCTGCCCCTCCGACGCCGGGAGCACCTGTGCCTGCAACGACCGCGACCGTTTCGCCTACCGACGCCGCTCGGCTCCTCGGGCAGGTGGCCGTGCCGTTCGTGGCGGTGGGACCGATCGCTCGTCGGCGTTGGGCGATGAAGCTGCTCGAGAAGAACCAATCCGATGCCGGCGTGGTCCGCCTGGTCGCCGATCTACGGAAGCGGCACGGTGACGGACCGGTGGTCGTGCCGATCCCCGGCCGCACCCTCGCGATCGTCCTGACGCCCGAGGATGTGGACCGGATCCTGCGCACCGACACGGCATCGTTCACTGCGGCCAACAAGGAGAAGGTGGCCGCACTCAGCCCGTTCCAGCCCAACGGTGTGCTCATCTCCCGAGGGAACATCCGCGCCCAGCGACGCGCGTTCAACGAGTCGGTCCTCGAACCGGAACACGCCCTGCACCGTCTCGCGGCCGAATGGGTTCCCGTGATCGAGCAGGAGGCGCAGGATCTGCTCGAGCATGCGAGGTCGCGCGGTGAACTCGACGCTCCTGATTTCGTGAAGACCTGGTGGCGCCTCGTTCGGCGACTCGCGTTCGGCGACGCCGCCCGCGACGACGAGAGCATCACCGACCAGTTGTGGACGCTGCGCTCGAACGGGAACTGGTCGTTCGCGCATCCGCTCCGGCACCGCCTGCGCGATCGGTTCACCCAGAACCTGCACCGTCATGTCACGGCGGCTCCGTCCCAGAGTCTGGCCGGGGTGGTCCGGGACCTCGCAGCGCCGGCGTCCGTCGACCCGATCGGGCAGATGCCGCACTGGTTGTTCGCGTTCGACGCCGCAGGCATGGTCAGCGCCCGAACCCTGGCGGTGTTGTCGACCCATTCCGAGCAGCGTCTGCGCGTCGAGTCGGAATTGTCAGGAACCGAAGCCGGGACACCGCAGGTCTACGAGTACCTGCGGGCCTGCGTGCTGGACACGACCCGGCTGTGGCCGACCACTCCGGTGATCCTCCGGGACTCCGTGGAAGAGACCACGTGGAGCGACGGTGCGGGTGGTACCTCCACGATTCCCGCCGGTACGGGCTTCGTGATCCTGTCCTCGGCCTTCCACCGCTCCGACGACCTGCCGTTCGCCGACACCTTCGAACCCGAGATCTGGCTCGACGGCCGCGCCGAGCGCTATCCCGCGCTCGTGCCGTTCAGCGCCGGACCGACGGTGTGCCCCGGGCGCAGCATCGTGCTGTTCGCGGCGAGCACCTTCCTTGCGACTCTGCTCCGGTCCGCCGAGTTCACCGTGGTGTCGGATATGAAGCCGGATCCGGCGCGTCCGCTGCCCGCGACGTTCGACAATTTCGGTCTGCGTTTCGCGGTGCGGTAGGGCTCTCTCGGCTGGGGCCGCAATACCGCGTCGATACCCCCTCGGAGATCGTTTCCCCGTTATCCGATGGCGTGACGTCACTCACGGTTCACCCCGGTTTTGCGACCAACGCGTGAGGTCGATGGTGTCGATGTGAATCGAGTAGGGAAAATCGGGCGCTTTTTGTCCGATACCGGTCGGTTTGGAGTCAAGGCGACACGCTGAGTTCGTCAAAGGTCGAAGTACTCTGTGATGGAATCGTGACCCTTTCGTTACCGAGGGCCTGTCCCAGAGGAAACTGCTGTGATCCGAAATCCTGAATCCACCCACACCCGAGAAGCCACCGATCTGCGACGGCGCGCAACCCGCGCCGGCAGGTGGATGGCAGTCGCGGTCCTCGCGAGCGCCGTCACCGTCGGCGGAACGACGGTCGCGAACGCCGCAGGCGACCGGGTCCGCGTCGAGTCCGCCACCGCATGGACGGGCGCCGGGGAGAACCTCTCGACCGCACCGCAGGTGCTGAAGGTCGCCGATGTCGACGCATCCCACTACACCGAGAAGCTGAACCGCGCCGCCGAGAGGGAAGCACAGCGTGTCGCCGAGGCGATCGCTGCCCAGGAGGCAGCACAGCGTGCCGAGGCCGAGCGGATCGCCCGCGAGGCCGCCGAGCAGGCCGCTCGTGAGGAGGCCGCGCGTCGCCCCGCGCTCGCCTTCCCCGCTGCAGGAACGCTGACCTCGGGCTACGGTCCGCGCTGGGGGACCAACCACAACGGTATCGACGTCGCCAACTCGATCGGCACGCCCATCGTCTCCGTCACCGACGGCGTCGTGATCGAATCCGGTCCGGCCTCGGGCTTCGGCCTGTGGGTGCGCATCGCGCAGGACGACGGCACGACCGGTGTCTACGGCCACATCGATCAGTCCCTCGTCTCGGTCGGCCAGCACGTCCGCGCCGGTGAGCAGATCGCCACGATGGGCAACCGCGGCCAGTCCACCGGCCCGCACCTGCACTACGAGGTGTGGCAGCCGGGCGGCGCCAAGGTCGACCCCATCCCGTGGTTCCACGCGCGCGGCGTTCCGGTGCCGAGCTCGCACCTCGGCTGATCCGGTAGGCGACAGCCCGAGAACGGCCCCCGAAACGAACGCCCCCGAAACGACCACTGCCCCGACGCTGTCCGCGTCGGGGCAGTGTCGTGCGTGGAGTTACCAGATGCGCACGCGCTCCGAAGGATCGAGATACAGCCTGTCGCCCTCGTCGACGCCGAACGCGTCGTAGAAAGCGTCGATGTTGCGGATCACGCCGTTGCAGCGGAACTCCGGCGGCGAGTGCGGGTCGACGGCGAGGCGTCGTGACGCCTCCTCGTCGCGAACCTTCGTACGCCACACCTGCGCCCATCCGAAGAACACGCGCTGCAGGCCGGTCAGGCCGTCGATGACCGGCGCGGGCTTGCCGTCGAGCGCGATCTCGTAGGCCTTCAACGCGATCGACAGGCCACCGAGATCACCGATGTTCTCGCCGATCGTGAAGCTGCCGTTGACACGCTGTCCGGGAAGGGCCTTCGGCTCGAACTCGTCGTACTGCGCGATGAGGGCAGCGGTGCGTTTACCGAACTCCTCGCGGTCCGAATCGGTCCACCAGTTCTCCAGATTGCCGTCGCCGTCGTACTTCGCGCCCTGATCGTCGAATCCGTGGCCGATCTCGTGCCCGATGACCGCGCCGATACCGCCGTAGTTCGCGGCGTCGTCGGCATGCAGGTCGAAGAACGGGGGCTGGAGAATCGCGGCGGGGAAGACGATCTCGTTCATCCCCGGGTTGTAGTAGGCGTTGACCGTCTGCGGGGTCATGAACCACTCGCCGCGATCGACCGGACCACCGAGCTTGCCGAGATCGCGGTCGTATTCCGCGGCGTACCCGCTGCGGTAGTTGCCCACCACGTCGTCCGGGGTGATCGTCACAGCGGAGTAGTCGCGCCAGGTGTCGGGATAGCCGACCTTGGGGGTGAACTTCTCGAGCTTGCGCAGCGCGGCCTCGCGCGTGGCCGGGCTCATCCATTCGAGGTCGGTGATGGACTGCCGGTACGCCTCGGTGAGATTGTCGACGAGCACCTGCATGCGCGTCTTCGCCTCGGCGGGGAAGTGCCGTTCGACGTAGAGCTTGCCGACGGCCTCGCCGAGCAGGTCCTGCACGAGCGACACGCCGCGCTTCCAGCGGTCGCGGATCTCCTGCGTACCGGTGAGCGTGCGGCCGTAGAACGCGAAGTTCTCGTCGACGAACGCCTCGGACAGGTACGGAGCCCGCGCGCGCAGCACCCGCCACACCGCCCAGGCCTTCCAGTCGTCGAGGTCCTCGTCGGCCCACAACGTCGCGAACGTCTCGAGGAAGCTCGGCTGACGAACGACGATCTCGGCCCACTGTTCGGTGGTCGCGCCGGTCGCGGTGATCCATCCCGTCCAGTCGAACTGCGGAAGATCGGTGCGCAGCGAGTCGAGGGTGAGCAGGTTGTAACTCAGGTCGGCGTCGCGACGCTTGACGACGTCCCAGTGCCCAGCGGCCAGCCTCGTCTCGAGCGCGACCACCTTCGCCGCGTCGTAGGGCAGGTCGGCGAGGGCGAACATCCGGCCGATGTGGGCGGTGTACTGGTCACGGATCTCGGCGTAGCGGTCCTCGCGGTAGTACGACTCGTCGGGCAGCCCGAGCCCGCCCTGCGAAACGTGCATCAGGTACCGCTCGGAGTTCTTCGAATCGGTGTCGACGTAGTGTGCGAGCGCACCCGTCACGCCGGCGCGCTGCAACCCGCCCAGTACTGCCGCGAGCGCGGCGCGGTCGGCAGCGCCGGAGACCGCCCGGAGTTCCCCGCGGATCGGATCGAGACCGGCTGCCTCGATCGTCGCGGTGTCCATGAACGAGGTGTACAGGTCGCCGATCTTCTGGGCGTCGGTGCCCGGCTCGGCGCCGGACGCCGCGGCCTCTTCGATGATGGTCCGCACGTCGACCTCGGCCTTGTCGGCGAGCGTGCGGAAGGCTCCGTCGAGCGCGCGGTCGGCGGGGATCTCGTGTTCGGCGAGCCATCGGCCGTTCACGTGTTCGAAGAGGTCGTCCTGGGGGCGGACCCGTTCGTCGACGTGTCCGAGATCGATGCCGGAGCGAATCTCCGAGTTCTGCGCGAGGGTCATGCTCCCATCCTTACACCGGAAGGACAGGTCGTGCAGTCACCCTGCGGACCGGACCGCCGCGGAAGTGGGAGAACACCCTCGGGAGCGTTTACATACTCCTACCATCGCCCTCATGACCGAAGGTTCCACGACGGAGCCGCCCGTGGCGACCCCGTCCACACAGATGCTGGTCGATCCGCGCTTCATGCCTGTCGCGGATCTCTTCTTCCGGATGTTCTACAAGCCGAGCCAGGGCGGCGGCGCTCTCGCCTGCTACCTGCACGGCGAACCCGTCCTCGACATCTGGGCGGGCTGGGCCGCGCGCGACAAGCGGTGGACCCGCGACACTGTGGTGCTGTCGTTCTCCACCGGCAAGGGGGTGGCCAGCACGGTGGTGCACCGCCTCGCCGAGCGTGGCCTGCTCGACTACGACGCAGCCGTGGCCGAGTACTGGCCGGAGTTCGCCGCGGCCGGCAAGGAGACGATCACCCTGCGACAGCTCATGTCGCATCGCGCCGGACTGCACAGGTCCCGCGGTCTCGTGCCCGGCAGGGAAGGACTGCTCGATTCAGAGGCGGTGGCCGCCGCGCTCGCCGCCTCCCCACCCGATCCACGACGTTTCCACGGGCCGGGTTATCACGCCGTCACCTACGGCAACCTCGTCGCCGAGATCGCATCGCGCGTGACCGGGGTGTCCTTCCAGGAACTCGTGCGCACCGAGATCGCCGAGCCGCTCGGCACGGACGAGTTCTGGTACCACGTGCCCGAGGACCAACGGCACCGCATCGCCCGGGTGTTCCCCAAGGTCAACTTCCTGCCGGCACCGTGGACGACGGCGTCGGCGGTGCTGTCGCACGCGCCGGGCGTGCGGGGTCTAGCCGAGGCAGGCATGGCGGAGGGCTTCGACGAGTTGATGCGCAGTCCGTCCGCGCACGACGCCGTCATGCCGGGATGGAACGGTGTGTTCACCGCTCGGGCCCTGGCCCGCATGTACGCGGCGATCGCGAACGGCGGAGCGATCGACGGTGCCCGCCTGTTGAAGGAGGACACCGTCGGCCAGTTGCTCGAAGTGCAGACCCGGCAACGCGACTACGTCCTCGGCATCCGGCCCAACTGGCGGCTGGGTTACCACCCCGGATGGGTCGCCCTGAGGCAGCAGCCGCTGCGGTCGGTCGGCCACTACGGCTTCGGCGGCTCGGGAGCGTTCGCCGACCCGGAGACCGGACTGTCGGTCGCGTTCGTCACCAACCGCATGGGCAACACCTTCACCACGATCTCCGACGGCCGGTTCCCGAGGCTCGGCGCCGCGGCGGTGACGGCCGCGCGCAGAGCAGCGTGATCAGACGTCGACACCCACGTTGACCGCGGCGAGGACCCGGTCACCTCACGTGCGGTGACCGTCGTCCCCGTCGGGTCGTGGATCGAGTCGGTGTCGTTGCGAGTGTCGCGGCCGCTGTGCTCGGTGTACGGCTCGACCGTCCTCGTTCATGATCTCTCCTCCGTGCGTCCTCGTTCCGACCATCGTGCGTCCGGACGCTCGAGGCACGGTGCGAGAGAGCTGGGAGATTCCTGCGAATCCGTTACGCGCGGGGGAACAGCTGGACGTTGGCGTGTGCGCGCACGTAGACGGTGCCGTCGGCGGCGCACAGCGTCGTCTCGAAGGACGCGAGTCGCCGTCCGGCCCGCACCGCTTCGGATCGCAGTTCGATGACCGGCCCGGGGACGGCGGGCGAGCGGAGGTAGTCGAGGCCGATCTCCAGCACGCGATAGTCCTGATCGATGCCGGTCAGCGTCTGTGCGGCCAGGCCGGTGACGGCCTCCGCCATCGACACGAGCACACCGCCCTGCACCGAACCGATCACGTTGGCCATCCACTCGCGCGGCGACAGCCGGGCCTGCACGACGCCGCGCTCGGCGGCTGTCACCTCGAGTCCGAGCAGCCCGGCGAGCGGTCCGCGCGGAAGAGTCCCGGTGGAGATGCCCGTGACGATGTCGAGGCCGGGCAGTTCGGCCAGGATCGCCACATCGGACCACGGTTCCGGCTCGTCCCGCTCCGGCACGGCCTCCGACGCCTCGGCGCCGAGTTCCATCGGCGTGCGCCCGACGACGATGGAGCGGCCGACCAGGTGCGCGACGAGAGCACCCTGCTCGTCGCGCACGTCGGTGCCCGACACGGCGGTGGACTCGTCGAAGAACAGGCTGCTGCCGTGACCGACGAGGGCCCCCGAGGCGGGGAAGGGGTGGGCGAGCGTCGCCGTCACGTGCGACAGCACGCTCTGCGGTCGCTCACCGGTCTCCGCGAATCGCGCGATACCGGCGGGTGCGCCCGCGGCGACGTCGGTGAAGACGCCGATGGAGGCGAGCGTGGTCTGCCCGCGGTGGTCGAACAGGTGCGATCCGACGGACTGGGTGACCGAGACCGACGCGTCGTCGGCGACCTCGATGCCGACGCCCATGAAACGACCCGGACGATCGACGGTGAACTGTGCGGTCTCGATTGCCATTCCTTGCTTCTACCAGGAACAGCGCAATAAAGAGCAATCGGGGAGTGGTTCGTCCCGGTCCGCGATCACCGGTCGACCCCGCTCTGCGGTCACCCCTCGGCTCAGCTCCGTGACTGTCGGTCGCTTCAGCTCCGTGACTGTCGGTCGCTTCAGCTCCGTGGCGTCTCCGGACCGCGACGACCCTCGAGTTCCCGGATCCGCTTCGACGCCTCCTCGAGCCGCTTCTTCCGTTCGGCGGCCTCCGACTTCTTGAGCTCTTCGTAGACCTTCTCGTCGTCGTCGCTGTACTTCAGGATCAACCGCGGAACGCTGAGCGTGACGATCAGCGACGGCCACACGATCCACGCGTAGCTCCAGTCGAGAGCGATCTGCAGGACGAGGAAGGTCACGAGCGTGACGCCGATGATGATCCAGTCCAGCGTCTCGACCATGCTGCCCCGTTCGCGGAGCGAGGCCAGTTCGTCCTCCGGGGACTGGGGTGCCGTCGCAGAGGAGCTGTCGTGGCTGACCGCCGGTGCGGAGGAGTCGTGGGTCATCCGGATGTGACCGTCGACCTGTTCGAGGGGAACACCGCCGGGTAGCCCCCGGAAGGAGGGGAGCAACGCCGAAAACGTTCGCGCCGAAGATATCTCTCCGGATCGTTCGTAGAACTCGGCGCTGTCGAGCCGGCCCGCGGCGTAGTGTTCGCCGAGTGCGTTCAACGCGTGCATGCGTTCGGCGTCGCTGAGCAGCAGGTCGTCGTGATCGGAAGTGCCGGTCATTGTTTTTCCCGCGCTTTCGGAGTCGGTTGTCGAATCCTGGTGCATCCCCGATCCTAGAGCTGATGGTCGGGCATGTCCCGGGCGAGGATGGCCGCCTGGATCCGCGATTGCAGCCCGAGTTTGTGGAGCACCCGGGCGACGTGTGTCTTCGCCGTGTTCTCACCGATGCCGAGGCGGGTGGCGATCTGGCGGTTGGACAATCCCTCGCCCAGGCACGCGAAGACCTCCTGTTCGCGTGCGGTGAGGGCGTCGATATCCGGACCGTCCGGAACATCCTCCCGCCGAGTCGATTTCGAGACGAACGCGTCGATGACGGTTCGCGTGATCTGCGGTGAGAGCACGGACTCCCCGGAGTGCACCGCCCGGATCGCGTCGAGCATGGCATCCGCGGAGGCGGTCTTGAGGAGGTATCCGGCCGCTCCGGCCCGAAGACTCTCGAAGACGTACTCGTCGATCTCGAAACTCGTCAGCACCAGCACCTGGGCACTCGTCTCCTCGGTGATGGTGCGGGTCGCGGCGATCCCGTCGACGTGCGGCATGCGGATGTCCATGAGGACGACATCCGGGGCGAGGGCGCGCGTCTGCGACACCGCGACGGCACCGTCGGCGGCTTCGCCCACCACCTCGATGTCCTCGCTCGTGTGGAGCAGGAGCCGCAGGCCCGCGCGGATGGCGCTGTGGTCGTCGGCGAGCAACACCCTGATCGTCACGTCGTACTCCTGTTCGCGATCGGCAGTTGCACGTATGTCCTCCATTCGTTCCCGTCGCGACCGGAGCGGGCGTGCCCGCCCACCGCGGCGGCGCGTTCGGCGATGTTGCGCAGGCCGTGCCCGGCGCCGCGGGCCGGTGACGGGTCCGGGGTGTCCGGGTCGCCGATCGGGTTCACCACCTCGATCCCGAGGCGGCCGTCGGCGTCGTCGAAACGAAGGGTCACCGGCCGTCCGGGTGCATGCTTGACCGCGTTCGTCAGGGTCTCCTGGACGATGCGGTAGGCCGTGAGATCGACCTCCGCGTCGAGGTCTGCGGGTGGACGACCGTCGATCCGGACGGAGGTGCCGGCGGCGCGTGCGGAGGCGGTGAGCGGTTCGAGGTCGGCGAGGCGACCCGCGGTGGTGATCTCGTCGGTGTCGTCGCTGCGCAGCAGACGCACCATCGACTGCATCTCCTGCAGGGCGGCCACGCTGCCGGAGCGCACGGACTCGAGCACGGTCAGCGCTCGGTCGGGATCGGAATCGCGGAGGCGGAGCGCGGCCTCGCTCTGGATCGCGATCGACGACAGGTGCCCAGCCACGACATCGTGCAGGTCGCGGGCCAGACGCTGCCGCTCGGTGGTGATGGCGGCGCGACGGTCCAGTTCCGCGACCCGCGAGAGAGCCTCGGCGCGTGCCCGTTCGATCTCGGCGGCGTCCCGATGTGTGCGGACGGATCGGGCCCACCAGATCGGGACGACGATCACGAGCGCGGCGATCGACACGGCCCATACGGCGATGCGCAGTTCTCCGAAGTACACACCGAGCGCGACGGCGCCGACGACGATCGGGACCAACGGGGCGCGTTCGAGGAAGCGGCTGGTGCGCGCCGAGCCGAAGAGCGTTGCGGCGTACAGCAGGTCGCCGTATGCGATCCAGACCGGCAGCGAAGGGCCGACGACGAGGTCGACCAGTACCGGAACCGTGCCCAGCAGGAGTGCGAGAAGCGGTCGCGTGCGGCGCATCGTCATCGGTGCACACACGCACGCGAGCAGAACCAGCCACACCCACAGCGGCTGCGGCGGCCGGTCCTCGACGAGCACACCGAGATCCAGGGCGTACAACAGCGAGCCACCCGCGAAGTACGCGAGGGCGACGAGCAGGGAGTTGTAGCGCGGGTTCACGAATCCCACTCGAATCTCGGATTCACGGTTGTCCACGGCAACGATTCGACCACAACCGGGGGAGGATCAGGGTCGGCGTCACCCGAAGTGATGAGGCATTTGCCGCCCATCGGGCGACGCGCGCGGGGGGATGTGCGCGCGATTCTGAGGTCATGTTCAGCCACATCGCCGCTTTCATCGTCGGGTGCGAGATCGCGTTCTGGGTCGTGCTCGCGGCCGGCCTCGTGTGCCGGTATCTGCTCCGGCTCCGGAGGACGGGCACGGTGCTGCTCGCCCTGATCCCGCTGATCGACGTCGTTCTGCTCGCGGCCGTCGCGGTGGATCTGCACAACGGGGCGGAGGTCGGCTGGGTCCACCGCGCCGCGGGTATCTATCTCGGTGCGAGTGTCGCCTTCGGGCCGAGCGTCGTCCGGTGGGCCGACCGGCGGTTCGCCTATCACCTCGCGGGTGGTCCGAAACCGGAACGCGCTCCGAAGGAGGGCCCGGAGGCCTTCCGCAAGGAATGTGTGGACTTCGGGCGATGGCTGCTCGCGGCCGGGATCAGTGCGGCAGCCGTGCTCGGGCTCGGGTCGACCGTCGCGAACGGCGAACAGGCCTCGGCGCTGTACGGAATCTTCCCCACCCTCGCCACGATCACGGTGATCTGGCTGATCACGGGCCCGGTCTGGGTGCTCGGCAAGCAGTGACGACCACACCGCGCCGAGAAATCTCGGGGTGCGCGATGAGTTCTCACGGGGCGGCCGGTCTGTATCGGTGACACCCGCACCGCGTCCCGCACAGGACGGGCCGACCACAGGAGAAACCATGTCGCGCATGCTGTTCGTCAATCTCGCCGTCGAGAACATCACCGCCACCCGCGCATTCTTCGACACGCTCGGATTCACGTTCGACGAGTCGTTCTGCGACGAGAACGCCGCCTGCCTGAAGATCAACGACCAGACCTACGTGATGCTGCTCGAGAAGCAGATGTTCCGGATGTTCACCAACGACGACATCTGCGACACCACGAAGGCCCGTGAGGTGCTGATGTGCGTGTCGGCCGACAGTCGCGACGGTGTCGACGCGCTCGTCGACGGCGCGATCGCGGCCGGTGGCAGCGAATGGGTGACGACCGGCGCGCAGAAGGCGCAGGAGGAGATGGGGGACTACGCGTACCAGCGGGCGTTCCGCGACCTCGACAACCACGTCTGGGAGGTCATGTGGATGGACATGGCCGCCGCTCAGCAGGCCGATGCTACGGAAGCTGCGCCTGCCGAGGCGTGACCTTCGACGTCAGCGGGCTGCCGGGTCCTCCGGCAGCCCGAACCTGGCGAACAACCCGGCGGTGTCGTCGGAGAAGAAGACGGTGGCGTGCGCGACCCTACCGTCGACGATGTCGAGCACCTGCAGTTGGAAAGGGTGGTGGCGGTCGTCCTCCCCTCGCATGTACAGCCCGAATGCCGGCTGGCCGTTGGCCACGGTGGGAAGCAGCACCTGGTCGCCGGGGCCCTTCGCGGGGCACTGGTGCTTGATGAGGGTGACGATCGCGTCGGGGCCCTGGTACCAGCCCTCGAAGGGCGGCATCTCCCAGACGGCGTCCTGGGTGAGCATCTCGACGAGCGAATCGATGTCGTACTTCTCGAAGCCGTCGACCCAGCGCTGCAGCAACGCCTTGGTCTCGGCGCTGTCGGGTTCGGCGAGGTCGTCGTCGCGGACCTGGGCGTCCTTCAGCTGCGCACGTGCCCGTTGCAGAAGGCTGTTGACCGCCGCCGTCGACGTGTCGAGCGCGGCTGCGACCTCGGTGGCGCGCCACTGCAGGACCTCGCGGAGCAGCAGGACCGCGCGCTGACGAGCGGAGAGATGCTGCAGGGCCGCGACGAAGGCGAGGCGGACGGAATCGCGGGAGGCAGCGATGGTGGCGGGATCCGACGGATCGTCGGTGGCGTACCCCACGGGGAACGGCTCGAGCCACGGCACCTCGGGGCGGGTGACCAGATCGTCGGTGGGATCGGAGCTGGGCGCGCCGAGCCCGGTGGGCAACGGCCGGCGACTGCGGCCTTCGAGCGCCGTCAGGCACACGTTGGTGGCGATCCGGTGCAGCCACGTGCGCAGTGAGGAGCGGCCGCCGAAGTTCTCGTAACCGCGCCAGGCGCGCAGGTAGGTCTCCTGGACCAGGTCTTCCGCATCGTGCAGCGACCCGCTCATGCGATAACAGTGGGCGAGCAATTCGCGACGGAACGGCTCGGCGAGTTCCATGAAATCGGTCGACGTCGATGTCGAACCGGCAGATTCTTCGAGCAGTTGTTCGGTCATGAGCGCGATACCCCCGGCTGGTCGGACCCGAATCCGCTACCCGTCAGAGAGTAGTCGGGGGCACCGACAGAAGACAGATGATCGCCGGGTCTCGATCGGGGGGCCGGATACAGGTACCGTGCACGAAGTCGCGCCGAGGTGAGCGCGTGGTGGACGGAGTGGGGACAGGTCGTGCACGAGTACACGCTGCGCGAAGGCGTATCCGGAGCGCGGGGTCACAGCAGGCCCGAGCGCAACGGGCCCGTCGGCCCCTTCGCCGACGTCCTTCCACCCGGGGCACTGGACGTCGAGCGGCCTCCGCTCGACCGGTTCGGGCCGGCCGAGCTCGGACGGGCCGTGGTCGTCGCCGCCGTCCTGATCGCCTTCGTGGTGTGGGCGGTGTTGCGGTGGACCGTCCGGCCCCGGCAGCACAACGTCGTCGAAGCGGCCGCGCACGGCACCGTCGACGCCTTCGAACATCTCGGGCCGACCTTCGTGAAGCTGGGCCAGCTCATCGCGTCGTCACCCGGACTGTTCCCCGCGGCCCTCGCCGACGCGTGCCTGCGCATGCTCGACGACGTGCCGACCTTCCCTTCCGAGCAGGCCCGCGCGGTGATCGAGGAGGATCTCGGACACCGCATCGACGAGATGTTCGAGTCGTTCGACGATGTGCCGCTCGCCGCGGCGTCCGTGGCCCAGGTGCACGGGTGCGTGCTGCGCGACGGCCGACGGGCCGTGGTGAAGGTGCAGCGACCGGGGATCGCGCACCGCATGCTCGTCGATCTGCGCGCCGCCTACATGGGCGCGAAGCTGCTGCAGCTCTTCGAGTTCTTCCGTATCGCGAACACTCCGGGGATCATCCGCGATCTCTACAACGCAACGATGACCGAGCTCAACGCGGCGGTCGAAGCGGATCGTCAGGATCGTTTCCGCCGCAACATCTCCGCGTTCGGCGACAACGCCTACGTCACGGTGCCCGAGGTGTACTGGCAGTGGTGCGGTCCGCGGGTGATCTGCATGGAGCGCCTGCAGGGCAAGCCCGTCGACCGGGTGGTGCCGGGCCAGGACGATCTCGACACCTCCCTGCTCGTGCGCCGCGGAGTGAAGGTGTGGATGGAGGCGGTGCTCTGTCACGGCCCGTTCCACGGCGACGTGCACGCGGGCAATCTCTGGCTGCTCGACGACGGACGTGTCGCGCTGCTCGACTTCGGCATCGTCGGCGAACTGCCCGAGAAGTGGCGCGCGCTGCTGCGGGCGTTGTTCCGCGCGGCCCTGCTCGACGGGGACTTCACGGCGGTCGCGCAGAGTGTGCGGGCGCTCGGTGTCGCCGCCGACCTCGACGTCGACGACGCGGCGGTCGGCCGGCAGGTTGCCGAGATCTTCGGTCCGCTGCTCGGTCAGGACGTGGGGGAGTTGCGGCTCAGCGAACTGATCGGTGCGCTCGTCTCGCTCGGCCGCAAGTGGAACACGTCGACGCCCGAGGAACTCGTGTTGTTCGGGAAGCAGCTCGGATATTTCGAGCGCTACGCGACCGCGCTGGCGCCGGGCTGGGTGCTCGGCCGCGATCCCTTCGTCTTCCGGAACATCTTCCCGGACGAGGTAGCCATAAGAATCGCCGAATCGAACGTGAGCCTGCCCGACTGAGCCACGAGCCCGTTCGGTCTTTACAGGATCCGACCGGCCCCGTAATTTGAACGATCGTTCGACCAAATTATGGTGCGAGCCACACACTGGCTACCGGAAGGACCGCGACCGCAATGGCAACTTCGCAGGACGTCGTACTGAGCACGCGCGACGGAAACGTCGTGACCTGGACGATCAACCTTCCGGAGGCGCGCAACCCGATCTCGGGTGACGACGTCATCGATCGCCTCGTCGAGCTCGCCGAGGAGGCAAACCGCGACATCGACACCCGCGTCGTCATTCTCACCGGCGCCGGATCGGCCTTCTCCGCCGGCGGCAACGTCAAGGACATGGACGAACGTCGCGGCATGTTCGGCGGCAGCCCCCACGCCCTGCGCGAGGGCTACCGTTACGGCATCCAGCGCCTGCCCCGCGCCATCTACCACTGCGAGGTCCCGATCATCGCCGCGGTCAACGGACCGGCCGTAGGCGCCGGCTGCGACCTCGCGATGATGTGCGACATGCGGATCGCCTCGTCGAAGGCGTTCTTCGCGGAGAGCTTCGTCAAGCTCGGCATCATCCCCGGCGACGGCGGCGCCTGGCTGCTTCCGCGCGCGGTCGGTGCGGCGCGCGCCGCCGAGATGGCCTTCACCGGCGACCGCGTCGACGCCGCGACGGCATTCGACTGGGGCATGGTCTCGCAGGTCGTCGAACCCGAGCAGCTCCTCGACGCCGCGAATGCGCTCGCCGCCCGCGTCGCCGTCAACCCCCCGAGCGCACTGCGCATGACGAAGAAGTTGCTGCGCGAAGGTCAGCGCGTCGATCTCGACACGCTCCTCGAACTGTCGGCCTCCTTCCAGGCGCTCTCGCACCACACCGAGGACCACCGCGAAGCCCTCTCGGCGTTCCTCGAACGACGCACCGGCGACTTCACCGGCAACTGACCTTCCCCTCTCCTTGCCCCCACACCCCGGAGGACAAGCCATGCAGCGGACGATCTTCACCGAAGAACACGAGCAGTTCCGGAAGATGGTGCGCGACTTCATCGAACGTGAGGTCGCGCCGCATCGCGAGGAATGGGACGAGATGGGTCGCCCGCCCCGCGAATTCTTCCGCCGGCTGGGCGAACTCGGCATCCTGGGGATCCAGGTCCCCGAGGAGTTCGGCGGAGGGGGCGAGTCCGGCTTCAAGTTCAACACGATCGTCTTCGAAGAGGTTGCGCGCGCCGGAGTCTCGTTCGGCTCCTACACCGTGCACGCCTGCCTGATCCTGCCCTACCTGCTCGAGTACGCGACCGAGGAGCAGAAGCAACGCTGGCTGCCCGGCTTCGCCGACGGCTCGATCATGACCGCGATCGCGATGACCGAGCCCGGCACCGGCTCCGACCTCGCCAACATCGCGACCTCGGCGAAGCTGTCCGAGGACGGCAAGCACTACATCATCAACGGCGCGAAGACCTTCATCACCGGCGGCGTCACCGCCGACCTCATCCTCACGGTCTGCCGTACGCGTCCGTTCGATCCTGAGAACCGCCGCGGCGGCCTGTCGATCATCGCGGTGCCCACCGACACCGAGGGCTTCGCGGTAGGCCGCAAGCTCGACAAGATCGGCCTGCACCAGCAGGACACCGCCGAGCTCTCGTACACCGACGTGAAGGTGCCGGTCGAGAACCTCCTCGGTGAGGAAGGCGCGGGCTTCGGCTACCTCACCCACAACCTGCCGCAGGAGCGTCTGAGCATCGCTCTGAACCAGGTCGGCTTCGCCGAGGCCGCCATCGCCCACGCGATCGCATACACCAAGGAACGCAAGGTCTTCGGCAAGCCCGTCGCCTCGTTCCAGAACACCAAGTTCGTGCTCGCCGAGTGCTCGGCCGAGACCCAGGCCGCGCGTGTCTACGTCGACCACTGCCTCGAACTGCTCGACCGCAAGGAACTGACGGTCGCCGATGCGGCCCGCGCGAAGCTGTTCTGCACCGAGGTCTCCGGTCGCGTCATCGACAAGTGCCTGCAACTGCACGGCGGCTACGGCTACATCACCGAGTATCCGATCGCCCGGCTGTACGCCGACACCCGCGTGACCCGGATCTACGGTGGCACCAGCGAGGTCATGAAGACGATCATCTCCAAGGATCTGGGGCTGTAGGCATGTACCCGGGCCGTTACGCCGCCGTCGCCCCGGATCGGCCCGCCGTGCACGAGGCCGCGACCGGCCGGACGCTCACCTATCGGGAGCTCGAGGGCGCGTCCGTCCGGTTCGCACACTGGCTGCGCGCACACGACGTCGGGAAGGGCGACCACATCGCGGTCGTCACCGTCAACGACGCCACTGCGTTCGAACTATACTGGGGGGCAGTTCGTTCGGGCGTCTACGTCACCTTCGTCAACACGCATCTCGCTCCCGTCGAGGCGGCCTACCTCGTCGACGACTGCGACGCGAAGGTGCTCGTCGTCTCGGCGCCGCTCGCCGACCTCGCCGAGGCGATCGTGCCGCTCACCCCGAAGGTGACGCACCGTGTCGCCTTCGACGAGAACACCGTCTACCTGTCGCCGGCACCGATCTACCACGCCGCGCCCTTGCGGTACGGCGTGTCGACGCAGGCGCTCGGTGGCACGGTCGTGCTCATGGAGCGGTTCGTCGACGAACTGCCGCGCACGCCGACGGGCAAGATGGTCAAGGGCAGGCTCGGCGAGCTGATCGCGCAGTACGCCGATACCGGAGCGTTGTCGTGAGAGTGCTGTCGCCGAAGCAGCGCGTCTTCATCGAGGCGGGCCGGAAAGAGTTCGTGCGCAACGGATACGGCTCGTCGTCGATCCGGACCATCGCGCAGGAGGCAGGCGTGAGCCTGTCCGCCCTGTACTACCACTACAAGAACAAACAGGATCTGCTGCTGGCGATCCTGCTCGACGGCGTCGACACCTACGACGCGGTCTGTGACGCCGAACTCGCCCGCGTCGGCGACGATCCGGTCGAGCAGATCCGCGCGTTCGTCAAGGGGAACGTCATCTTCCGCACGCAGTTCCCCGAGCAGGGACGCATGATCGCGACGGAGGTGCGCAATCTCGAACCCGAGGGTGCGCTGCTGTACGAGGAAGGCCGGCGCGCCGGCCGAAGGCGGATCCGCGACATCATCGATCGCGGTGTCGCACAAGGTGTCTTCACCACGAAGTATCCCGACGACTGCCGCCGATCGATTCTGGCGATGGTCTCGGCTATCGCCAACTGGTACGACCCCGCGGGTCCGGACGGCCCGGACGAGATCGCAGAACGCTACGCGGACCTGTCGCTGGCGCTGCTGTGTCCCACCATCACCGGTGGAGAAGGAGATCAACGATGAGTGCACGACTCGTACCGAGGGCGGGTACCCCCGACCCGGCACTGACGGAACTCCGTGCCGAGGTACGGGCGTTCCTGAAACAACAGATCGACGCGGGCGTGTTCACCCCAGGCATCGACACCTGGCTGACGCGATGGAACCCCGAGTTCACGCGCGCACTCGCCGCTCGCGGTTGGGTCGGCATGACGATCCCCGTCGAGTACGGCGGACACGGACGAACCTTCATGGAGCGCTTCGTCGTCACCGAGGAGCTGCTCGCGGTGGGCGCGCCGGTCGCCGCCCAGTGGGTCGCCGACCGCCAGGCCGCACCGTCGCTACTGAAGTACGGCACCGAAGAGCAGAAGCAGCGGTTCCTGCCGGGCATCGCGGCCGGTGAGATCTGCTGGGCCATCGGAATGTCCGAGCCCGACTCCGGATCCGACCTCGCGAGCGTCAAGACGAAGGCCACGCAGGTGGACGGTGGGTGGCGGATCTCCGGCACCAAGTTGTGGACGTCCGGGGCCCACCACGCCGACGCCTTCTTCGGCCTCGCGCGGTCCGCCCCGCTCGATCCCGCGCACCGCCACGACGGGCTGAGCCAGTTCATCGTGCTGCTCGACTCCCCGGGCGTGACCATCCGCCCGATCCTGTCGATGTCCGGCGACCACCACTTCAACGAGGTGCTGCTCGACGACGTCTTCGTCCCGGACGACCTGGTGCTCGGACAGATCGGCGCCGGCTGGGAACAGGTGACGAGCGAGCTCGGTTACGAGCGCAGCGGTCCCGAACGTTTCCTGTCGACCTTCGGGGTGCTCGAATCCCTCGTACACGGTGTGGCCGACGGCAGCGTCGAAGCGGACACCCGCATCGGAGCGACCATCGGGCGCATCGCGGGTCTGCACCGCATGTCCACCGCGGTCTCCGAGTCCCTCGAACGTGGCGAGAACGCCGAACTCGCGGCGTCGGTAGTGAAGGTGCTCGGCACGAAGACCGAAGGGGACCTGGCGGATCTCGCCGACGAGGTCGCGGGATACACCGCGGCCGACGCACATCTGGCCGAGCTCGTCCGGGCAGGAGTCATGCAACGACCGGGCTTCACACTGCGCGGCGGCACGAGCGAGATCCTCCGCGGGGTCATCGCACGAGGATTGGGGATGAGATGAGCGGGCAGGACGCACTGCAGTCGACGGAACTGCGCGACTTCGCACAGATGCTGTCCGAGGTGTTCACCTCGGGCGACGACCACCGCATCGGTGACGTCGTCGAACTCGATCGTGCCCTGTGGAGCACCCTCACCGAGCTCGGCCTCGATCGGCTCACCGATTCGGAGGACAGTGGTGGAAGCGGCGCGGGATGGCTCGAAGCCGCCCTGCTGCTCGAAGCTGCCGGCAGTGCTGCTGCTGCCGTGCCGGTGGCCGAGAACGATCTGCTCGCGGGTTGGCTCCTCGAGCAGGCAGGCCTCGAGGCGGTGCCGGCCGTGCGTACCGCCGCGGTGCTCGACGCCGACGGCCGCGCACGCCACGTGCCGTGGGCCCGGTTCGCGGACTCGATCGTCGTGTTGTGGGAGTCACCGCAGGGATGGCAGGTCGCCGAGGTCGCTCGCGGCGATGTCGAGATCGTCGAGGCCGTGAACTTGGCGGCGGAGCCCCGCGACCACGTGTGCGTCGACCTGTCGGCACTGTCGGGACGTGACGTTCCGGCGGGCACCGCCGACGAGTTCCGCTACCGGGGCGCGCTCGTCCGTGCGCTGGCCACCGCGGGTGCGATGGATCGGGTTCTCGAGCTCGTCGTCGATCACACCACTGCCCGCGTGCAGTTCGGTCGTCCGCTGGCCAAGTTCCAGGCGGTGCAGGCGCTCGTCGCCGACATCGCCACCGAGGCCTCGCTCGTGCACGCCGCCGCGGATGGTGCGGTCGATGCCGTTCTCGCCGGTGGTTTCGATGACGCGTCGACCCGCTTCGCGATCGCGGCGGCCGCGTCGTGTGCCGGACATGCGGCGTCGGTCGTCGCCCGCAACGCGCATCAGGCGCTCGGTGCGATCGGCTTCACGATGGAACACGAGCTGCATCGGCACGCCAACCGGATCCTGTCGTGGCGCAGCGAATTCGGCACGGTCGCGTCGTGGGATTCCGAACTGCTCGCCGCGGCCGGTGAAGCCGGGGACGTGTGGGCGTTGATCACGGGTGGCCCGGCACGCTGACGAGCACGAGACATGTCGGTGCATGCTTCAACGCGGTCTTATCGATGTCGTTCGCAAGGGCGAGGACTGCACACCACGCGTCCCGGGATCTTCGAACCAGTAGCAGTGACAGTTCACGCCACCGGGGATCTCCCCGGCATCTCCGCAGCGTGGGACGGGGGCGAACCACTGCTGGTACCGGCCGGATTCGGATCGGATTTCGCCCGCGCAGCACCGACCGGTCGACGCAGAGCAAGGGTGACCGTCACGGCTTGCCAGAAGAGAATGCCGACCAGAATCGACAGGGCGAACGCCAACCAGGGATGGTCCTCTCGCAGCGGCAGATACACCTGGAAGTGCGTCAGGTAGATGTAGAGCGACGCGCTCGCCAGCACCCCTGCGATCCGGCTCAGCACAGGTGGGCAGGGAACGGACTCGAGCCACACCAGCAGGCCCAGCCCACCGATGACGAGAAGTTCTCGCTGGAGATCACCCGAGAAGTATCCAGGCACCGTGGCTGCGATCACTGCCGTGACGATCATTCGGTGCCACACGGTCGTCGACGTAGCGGCAGCCCAGCCCAGGGCGAACAACCAGAAGACCATCGACGCGCTCAGAATCAGATTGTTGCCGTCCCCGAGCTCGATCACGCGGTAGCGGGGGAGCAGACCCACACCCACCAAGGCCATCGCGAACCAGAACGAGTGCCTGCGCTCAACACGGTCGATGAGCGGGATGGACAACACCGCGATGACTACGAGCAGGATGTACACGATCGCTTCGATGAACCAGTACCGCCATTCGGGCGTCCACCCGTCGGGGCCGAGAATGCCGTTGAGCAACAACGCACTGGTCACGAGATAGTCCCCGGTCAGTGCGATCACGATGCCGAGCCACACCATGCTGGGTACGGCAATTCGGGCGACGCTGCCCAGGACATGTCGCACCCGTTCGGTACGGGGAGTGGCGAGATGAAAGCGTGCGAAGTTGTATCCGGCGACCCCCAGCAGCACATGCGCGCCGCCGAGAACCCCGAACAACCGGATGTGCGAACCGACGATCAGCACGATCGCAACAGCGCGGAGCAGCACGTTGGTCTCGACCGCCCGCCACCATCGTCGCCGGGGCGTAGGCACGAAATCCTTGATCGCGGTGGTGTGCCAGTTCTGGGGTAGATAGCCGAGCATGCGCTCGAGCCGCAGAGACATCTGCACATAGGACAGCGAGTCGCCGCCCAGGCTCACGAACGAGCTGTCGTCGGTGACCTGCCCACTGTGCAGCACCTCGGCATACAGGGTCCGCAGGGCGGCCGTGTCCACGACGGTGCTCTCTGCCTCGGGTGAATCGGGCGTCGCGTGGTGCACGAGCTCGGCCACTGCCCGAAGGTCGGGTTTGCCCGTGCCGGTCCGCGGAAGCTCGTCGACGAGACACACCCGCACGGCCGCGACGGGAAGACCACAGGCCCGTGCGCTCGCGGACCGGATCGCCTCGAGATCGCTCGCACCCTCGACCGCCACGATCATGTCGTCCGTCCCGCCGACACAGCATGCTGTCAGTCCCTGTTCGGCGAGGGTCGACTCGACCTGCTGCAGGTCGATCCGTAGCCCGAAGATCTTGACGAAACGGCTGCGTCGGCCCACCACCTCGTACACGCCGCCGTCGATCTGCCGCGCGAGGTCGCCGGTCCGCAGTTCACCCTCGAGGACGTCCCCGAGACCCAGATCTTCGGGCGTGTGCGCGTAGCCGAGCATCACGTTCGGCCCCGTGTAGATCAGTTCACCGGTGCCGTCCGGAGCGTCCGGTATCGGCTCGAGCCGGAAGGATCCACCGGGAACAGCTCGTCCGATCGACTGCGGATAGTCGGAGGCGAGTTCCGGAGGCAGGTACGCCATCCGTGCGGTCGCCTCCGTCTGCCCGTACATGACGAAGAAATCCCAGCCCCGCTCACGGCCCGACTGCGTATAGGCGCGGACCCGATCCGGTGAGAGTCGACCGCCGGCCTGGGTGATGTAGCGCAGGTCGGGTAGGTCCAGTTCGTCGAATCCGAACCGATCGAGCAGATCGAACGTGTAGGGCACGCCGGCGAAGCTGGTGCCGCGGTGGTCTCGGAACAGCTCCCAGAACGCCGGGTCGGTCACCGAGCGGCTCGTGAGGATCACTGCGGCTCCGCGCAGTAGGTGGCTGTGGATGACAGAGAGCCCGTAGCAGTAATGCATCGGCAGCGTCGTCACTGCCCGGTCGGTACTACGGATGTCGAGGTACTCCGCGATCGACTCTGCATTGGACTGCACGTTGCGATGGGACAGGCGGACGAGTTTCGGGGAGCCCGTCGAGCCGGAGGTGCTCAGCAGCAGCGCCAGGTCGGGGTGCAGTACATGCGCAGAACCGTCACCCCGTTCCTCGATCGTCACGGTCCCGTCGATACTGCGCACCACCACGTCGGGTCGGTATGCGGCGATCAGGCCTTCGAAGGCTGCGGGGTGGTCGCCCGGCGCCAGCAGAACCGGATGTCCGGCGAGTAGGGCTGCAAGGTAGACGACAAGAACATCGATCTCGTTGGCACCTGCGATCAACACCAGTCGGCGGGTGTTGCCCAGCCGGGCAGTTGCCCGATGGACTCGGTCGGCCAGGTCGCTGTAGGTGACGGTTTCCTGCTGGGTGATCAAGGCTGGGGCGTCACCGAAGTCTTCCAGATGGAGGACGAAACGCACGCGAGGATGTTCCTTGCGGAAGAACGGGCTGAGCACCGATAGAGTGTAAGGGCTGCCAAACCTGACAACCGAGGGCTTGAATTGGCCTTTACCACCACCTTATGGGGTTCGCCCCCCACACACACACACATGTCGCCGCGGTCGTGGGTGGATCCGATGCTGCAGTCGTGTCCGAGGTGTTGCGACGCGCGCACGTGGCGGGCGCACTGCCACAGCAGTCGGTTGTACGCCGGCCGGACGCCGTCACGCGCCCCTTGCTGTGATCAGGCAGCGGGTGCTGTGCCCGCGTCGCAGGGTGCGGCATCGGCTGTGACGTCGAGGTCGGGAGCGAGGATGTCGAGCAGCATGCGCACCTGGCGTGTGGGTGCGACGACGTGGAAACGGCCGGGCCGGATGTGAACGGCATCGGCGAGCATCGAGGCGACCTCGGAGTACATGAAGGTCACCTCGGACAGATCGACGACGACGTGGTCGCCCGAGTGTGCGAGGTCGCCGAGAGTGGAGGCGAACTCCGCTCGGGCGGTCATGTCGAGATCTCCCTTCGCCCGCAGGACGCTGCAGCGACGGGAGGGCGAGTGGACGTCGAGACGGTAGCGCGGTGCTCGGGCGACCGTCTCTGCACCGACTCGTGAGAGTGCGCCGGTGTGGGTGACGATCCTGCGGGTGGTGCTCGTACGTGTGCTCATTGCGGTCTCCTGTCGGCGTGGATTTCGTGCCGTCCGGTGCGGGCTGGATCACGAGCAGACGGTCGGCCTGCTGGGGTCGTGGTGAGAACGTCGGGGTCCGGTGAGAACTCGCCTCGGGCTTGCACAGAGCCTGTCCGACGGATGTCGCTTCGCCACCACCCGTTCCATAACGGAGCGATAACGAAACATCACGGTTCTGTAACGTAGGCGTTCGGAGCTGCGAAAATATCCTATGTTCCTGGCTCCGTCGGCCCGAGCGGACGATCGGTGGCTGGAGATGGGATGCTGGATCCATGAGCGCTGTTCCTGCCGACGCTGCCGCCGACGCGGAGGCCGCGTTCGGCGGCCTCGTCGTGGAGACGGAGCTCGCCCCCATCCACCGGCTCGGCAGCGGTGCGCTGTCCGCCGTCGAACTGCAACTGCGTGGTCCGGAAGGATCATCGTTGCACGATGCGACCGCTCTGAGCGAGGCCGCCCGGGCGATGCATCAGAAGTCGGAACTGGACCGGATCAAGTGGCGCAGGGCCGGACGGCAAGCCGAGTCGGCGGTTCCGCATCTGGTGACCGTCGATCTCGATTCACTCGACGAACTCGGCGCGCTCGGGGATCGAGGGGGGTCGACCACGGTCGCTCTCATCACCGAGCAGACGCTGATCGCCGCCCCTGCCAGGACGCTGCGCACCATTGCGGCGGCGCGCACCGCCGGCATGCTCGTCGCGGTGGACGGTGTGGGAGCGCGTGCTCAGGCCCTCGCGCTGCTGCCGCTCGTCGAACCGGATGTGATCATCACGTCGCCGGCCCTGATCGCGCGTGCGGCCGACGCCTCGACGGCGAGGATCGCCCACGCCGTCGCCGCGTACATCGAATCCAGCAGCGCGGTCGTCATCGCGCAGGGCGTCGATTCGGAACTGCATCGCCGCCGCGCTCTGGGATTGGCCGCCGAATACGGAATGGGCGCGCTGTATCCGACAGTCGGATCGACCGGTGATGCCGCGCAAGCGGATTCGGATGTCGAACCGATATCGCTGCGTCCGCGACGGGCCGTTCCCGGCGGCCTCGAACTCACTCCCTTCGCTCTGGCGTCCGAAGGACGCAGACGCACAAGTAGTTTCAAGCGACTTCTGGTGTCGATGAGCAAGCTGCTCGAGACCAACGCGGTGGGAGCCGGACCGGAGACGATCGTGCTCGGCACCTTCCAGCGCGCCGAGCACTTCACTCCGACCTCCCGGGTTCGATGGGCGCAGCTCGCCGGGCAGGTCGCCTACACCGGGGTCTACGGCGTCGGAATCGATCCCTACGTCGACTCCGCGGTACACCACGCGCCGTTGGACCCGAACGATCCGATCGTCGACGAATGGAACGTCGTCGTCCTCGGTCCGCACTTCGCGTGCGTACTCGCTGCGCTCGACATGCACACCGACGCAGCGGATCTCGACCGCGAGTTCCGCTACGTGCTGTCCTACGACCGCGGCACCGTGATCCGGTGCGCCCACAGCATCCTGGCGCGTTTCGAGGGGTGACCCGAGGGAGAGCGGCTCAGGACGAGGGTGGGACCTCCAAGGGGACCGGTCGGGGACGGGACAGGGTCGCGCGCGCCGCGCGGGCGACGGCCTCCCGGTCGTAGGAGACGACGTACTCGAACTCCCGCTCGCCGCCGGCCGTTCGACGGTGCAGGTCGAGGGCAGAGAGCGCGCACGCGAACGACTCTCCCAGGAGGATGACGTTCCACTCGTCGACGAGGGGATCGTGCGGCTCGATCGGGACGAGGTCCGGGCCCGAGGTGCTCGTGCCGAACCCGACCGCGAAGACCGCGACGTGCGCGAGGGTGTCGGCCATCGACAGCCATCGTCTGCGTGCGGCCCCGGTGAAGTGGTCGTGGTGCTGGAAGGTGCCGAGGGCGATCGTGTCGGGTCCGGCCTCCCCGGCTCGCGCCTCGAGGTCGGCGCTCATGGACACGAGCAGACCCTTGCCGCTCCGCACGCGTTCCCGACCGGCAGACAGGATGCGGAAGGGCGCGGCGGTCGCGTCGTCGAGCGGCGCACTCCAGGTGGGTTCACGGAACAACCCGCCGCGCGGCGACGAAGGGCCGGCTTCACCCTCCGCAACGTGTAGTGCTGTACCGCAACCGAAATCGATACCGTGGGCGAGGGCCGCCTCGCGATGAAGGTCGGAGTCGACGCCCTCGGCGAGAACGACGGAGTTCGTGCGCTCGCAGTGGGCCCGCAACGACAGCAGGGTAGTGGCGGCCCGCAGGTCGGATGCGACGAGCGCCTCGGCCGGTACGACGACCACCTCCGGCTCGACCAGAGCCAGGACGACCGTGGCGCGGGACGCCGATTCCGCGATGCGTACCGCCACGGCGAATCCGCGCTCGCGCACAGCGGCGATCCGGTGCAGGACCGTCGGGGGATCGGCGAACACCTCGTGCTCGTCGACCAGTGCGACGGCATCGCGTCCGGCCACCGGCCTGTGCGCGAGGTCGGTCAACGGCATCACAGCCGCGACGACCGTGCCGTCCACGAGGTCGTGGATCGTGCTCGCGTGCATGACGTGCCGCCTTCCCGCATCACGCGGCGGTCCGTCCGCCGCGCATCACGCCGGACGCGCGCAGGCTCGCAGGATCCGGGGCGTCGTCCGTTGCGGACATCCTGCCAGCCGCCACGTCGGTTACGTCGACGGGATCACCGCAGATACAGGCGGACCTTGTCGATCTCGTTGCGCAGCAGGTCGATCTCCTCGGCGGTGGGATCCTCGGTCAGCGTCACCTCGTCGGAGACCTTCAGATCCCAGCCGGTGGCGGCGCGGACCTGGTCGACGGTGACACCGCGGTGGATGCTGGTCAGTTCGAGTTCGTCGAAGGAATCTTGCCGCGACAGCACGCCCAGACTGGTGAACACCTTCGTCACCCCGCGGCCGCGGGGCATGATGCCGACGCCCGCCTCACGGGCGCGCACCGGGCTCGGGGTCGTGCAGAAGTCCAGTTCGGCGGGGAAGGCACTCGGATCGTGGCGTCGCATGATCACGAACACTTCGCCGGCGTTGGGCATGATCTCGACGGCTCCGCCGCCGCCGGGCAGGCGCACGGTGGGCTTGTCCCAGTCGCCGATGATGCTGGTGTTGAGGCTGCCGTCGCGGTCGATCTGTGCCGCCCCGAGGAACCCGACGTCGACGTTGCCGCCTTGGAGCACGTACCCGAACAGCGACGCCATGGACACCACGGATTCGGCGCCGGAGACCACGACGGAGTCGGCGATGCCCTCGGCCATCGCCTCGGGGTGCGCACCGCAGACCCCGGATTCGTAGATCAGCTCGACGTCGGGGTTCGACGTGCGGGCGGCGAGGTCGACGGCGAGGGTGGGCAGACCCACCCCGGCGAAGACCCGGGCCTTGCCGGCCAGGGCCCGCGCGGCGACGGAGACGATCAGTTCGGTGGTGGAGAAGGTTTCGGTGGTGGTCACTTTCGGCTCCCGTAGTCGACGGTCCCGGAGGGGCGCGGCGCGACCTCGAGGTCGGCCCAGTACTCTTCGCCCAGTTTCTCGAGGTATTCGGCGTGATCGGCGGTGGTGAGGACCCATTCCTTCAACCAGGTGCGCAGTTGCTGGGGGTCCTTGCTGATCGCGGTCCATCGGCGGTAGAACGCGCAGTCGCGGTCGTAGTAACCCTGCGCGTAGGAGGGGTGCGCTCCGCGCGGGCTCAGCACCACCGCGTCCACCGCGTGCGAAGGGACGAGGGTGCGGCTGGGATCGGAGCGGATCACGTCGTCGTCGACGATCTCCTCGACCACCACGATGGCCTTCTTCGCAGCGTAGACCGCTTCCTGCTGCACACCGGCGATGCCCCAGATCTGGACGTTGCCGGAGCGGTCGGCGCGCTGCGCGTGGATGATCGTCACGTCCGGGTTCAGCGGAGGCACAACGTAGACGCTGCCGCCGCTGAAGGGATCCTCGACGAGCCGGATGTTCGGGTTGATCTTCGGCAGGTCGCTGCCCGCATACGAGCGCAGCGGGAAGAAGGGCAGCCCGGCCGCGCCGGCCTGGTAGCGGCAGACCATGCCGTAGTGGCTGTACTCCTCGACCTCGAGTGCGACGGGGTCGTGGCTCTCGATGCGCCGGCGGATCTCGTACAGCGACCCGGCCGAGCCGCTGGCGAAAAACGAGGCGACGAGCTTCGACACGCAGTCGGCGGCGATGAGCTGATCGGAGATGATGTCGGGGGTCATGCGGCACAACGTCAGGTCGCGCCTGCCCTGCCGGATGATCTCGTGCGCCGCGGCGAACGGGATGAGGTGCGAGAAACCCTCGAGGGCAACGGTCATGCCGTCCTCGACATAGGTGGCGATCGCCTCGCGCATGGTCATGAGTTTGTCCGGCATACCGGTCGTCCTCCGTGTGGTCGGTAATTCGGTGTCGGATGTCAGGAGCCCGCAGGCGCAATAATCGACGGGTGGAGATCCAGCAGGTGAAGGCGTTCCTGGCGGTGGCGGAGGAACTGCATTTCGGTCGCGCGGCGCAGCGGCTGCGCATGGCCCAGCCGCCGCTCAGCCGCACGATCCGCAGGCTCGAGAAAGAACTCGGAGCCGAACTCTTCGAACGCAACACCCGCAGCGTGCGGTTGACGGAGAGCGGTCGCGCGCTCGTGGAGCCGGCCCGGAACATCCTCGACGCCTGCCGGCTCGCCGAGATGGCGGTGACCGCCGCGGGGTCGGGTCAGACCGGCAGGGTCCGTATCGGTTTCGCCGGTTCGTCCTCGCACTATCTCGTGGGCCGGTGGGCGAAGCTCGTGCGGCGCACTCATCCCGGTATCGAATTCGTGCTCGACAGTTCGGCGTACGCGAGCGAGGCGCTCAACAAGCTGGCCGCGGGCAAGCTCGACATCGGCATCGTGCGCCTGTTGTTCTTCCCACCGGGGATCGCGTCGCGCGTCGTGGCCCGAGAGAACCTTGTCGTGGCGCTGCCCAAGGAGCACCCGCTCGCCGACCGTGAGCAGGTCCGGCTCGAGGACCTCGCGCACGAGGCGTGGGTGATGCTGCCCGCCGAACCCGGATCGATGCTGCGCGAGCTGTTGCTCCGTATCGCCCACGACGTCGGATTCACGCCCAGAATCGTTCAGAGCGCCCCGGATTCGCTGTCGCTGATCGCCCTGGTCTCGGCCGGGGTGGGATGTTCGATGACGGTCTCGTCGGTCGCAGCGAACGTCATCAACCCCGAGGTCGTGTTCGTTCCTCTCGCAGATCATCCCGAGCCGCTCGACGTGCGGCTCGTGTGGCGGGAGGACGACGACAGTGCCGCGCTGCGGGAGGTTCTCCGCCTCTCCGAGGAAGCGCTGCCGACTCCGGATTGACCGGGGCCGGCCGGCGACTGCGCCGGCCGGCCCCGAGTGCGAGCGATCCGTCCTAGGCATGGACGCGATCTCGTGGGGTGTCGTCGGTTCCCGGAGTACGGCGGTCGTGCTCGGCCGCCTCCGACTGCTCGAGGGCGAGTTCGTCGGCGTCGGACTTCTCGGCGACCGAGGGTGCCTTCGGGTCGTATCCGGTGCGCTCGAGCAGTGCCAGGGTGCACACGAGGGAAACCGCTGCGTAGCAGGCCGCCGCGATGGCCACGCCGGTGACGTCACCGGACGAGTTGAGCAGGTACTGGGCGAGAACCGGGGTGCCACCACCGACGATCAGCGAGCACAGCTGGTAGGCGAGCGACAGGCCCGAGTACCGGATGTTTGCCGGGAAGGCGCGGGCCAGGATGCCGGCGATCGCGCCGTAGAACATCGAGTGCGGAATCGTCGCGAGGCACATACCGATCACGGCGACCGCGAAGGTCTCGGTGCGGATCGCGAAGAACATCGCCGGCATGAGGAACAGCTCCGGGACGATCATCAGGAGCATGGCCCTGCGCATGTCGATTCTCGACACCAGCACGGCACCGAACGGCTGCACGATGAACTGCACGACGAGGGCGATGGCGATGATCGCGAGGAAGGTGCCGCGCTCGTAACCGAGTTCGCTCGTCGCCCACGACAGGGCGAAGGTGTTCTTGAAATAGGTCACCTGGGCGAGGGGCAGTGCACCGGCGCCGAGCAGGACCAGGACCCAGTGCTTGCGCAGCACTTCCTTGATCGGGAGCTTGACGGTCTTCTTGCGTGCCAGAACGGCTTTCATCGCGTCCGATTCCTCGAGCTCGAGGCGGATCACCATGCCTATGACGACCAGCACGCCCGACAGCAGGAACGGGATGCGCCAGCCCCACATCATGAACTGCGGGGTGGGCAGCGCTGCGAGGAAGAAGAAGGCCATCGTCGACAGCAGGTTGCCGGCGGGCGAACCCTGCTGCGCGAACGCCGAATACAGGATTCCCTTGCCCTTCGGGGCGTTCTCGCTGGCGATGAGGACGGCGCCGCCCCATTCGCCGCCGACCGCGACGCCCTGCACGATGCGCAGGAAGACCAGCAGGACCGGCGCCCACATTCCGATCTGCGCGTAGGTGGGGAGCAAACCGATGCCCACCGTCGCGATGCCCATCATGACGAGCGTGATGACGAGGGTGTTCTTGCGTCCGAGGCGGTCTCCGAGATGGCCGAAGATGACGCCACCGAGTGGGCGGGCGAGGAAGCCGGCCCAGAGGGTGACGAACGCGAGGAGGGTCGCGACACCGCTCGAGAGTTCGTCCGAGAAGAAGACCTGGCCGAACACCAGCGCGGCGGCCGTGCCGTAGATGTAGAAGTCGTACCACTCGATGGTGGTGCCGATGAAGGAGGCGATACCGGCCTTGCGGGCCTTCCTCGCGATCTCCTGATCGGTGGGTGTGGACGAACTCATGCGCCCTCCGTCTGCTACGCCCCCGGGACGAGGCGGGTGGAATGTGGTCTGCGTCTCAACAGAGAGTGGCAGGGCTCGGCTTTCCAGTCCAATACCCAATAGGACCCGAATCGATACCGCAGAGGTATTACTGGGGAGTCCGTGTTCGTCCTGGTAGACATGCAGCGACGCCGGATGGGGGAACCGCGAACGCGAAAGGACATCAGGTGACGAGCGACCGAACCGATCGGACCGAGGTGGAGGTTTCTGCCGGCCTGCCGCTGGAGGGCATCACTGTGGTGAGCCTCGAACAGGCGGTCGCCGCGCCCCTCGCGACGCGCCATCTCGCAGACCTCGGAGCCCGTGTCGTCAAGGTCGAACGCGTCGGCGACGGCGACTTCGCGCGCGCCTACGACGGTGCCGTGCACGGCCTGGCCGCACACTTCGTCTGGCTCAACCGCGGCAAGGAATCGTTCGCGGTGGATCTCAAGGCTCCCGAGGGCATCGATGCGGTGAAGGCGCTGATCCGCGGTGCGGACGTCTTCTTGCAGAATCTCGCTCCCGGCGCGGTGGAGCGTCTCGGACTCGGTGCCGACGACCTGCGTGCCGACCACCCGGAACTGGTGGTGGTCAACATGTCCGGTTACGGCACCGACGGACCGATGCGCGACCGCAAGGCCTACGACATGCTCGTGCAGTCCGAGACCGGCCTGTGCTCGATCACCGGCACGCCCGAGACTGCGGTGAAGACGGGCATCCCCACCTCGGACATCGCCGCGGGCATGTATGCGCTCACCTCCATCCAGGCGGCGCTGTTGCGCCGGCACCGCACGGGCGTCGGCGCGACGATCGACGTGTCGATGTTCGACGCGACCGCCGAATGGCTCGGTTATCCGATGTACCTGCAGATGTATCAGGGGCGGCAGGTGCCGCGGATGGGTCTGTCGCACACCTCGATCGCGCCGTACGACAAGTACCCCACCTCGGACGGCGAGATCCTCATCGGCGTGCAGAACGATCGGGGCTGGCGCACGCTCACCGATGTGCTCGGCATGCCCGAACTGGGCGATGATCCGCGCTACGCCACCAATCTCGAGCGGGTGCGTCGCCGCGAGGAGGTCGATGCGCTGGTCGGGCGGGCCACCAAGCAGTTCACGAGCGCGGAGCTCGACGAGAAGCTCGCCGACGCCGGTGTGCCGGCCGCGCAGCTGCGGGATCTACGCGGGCTCATCGAGCACCCCCAGCTCTCGACGCGTGATCGCTGGCGTGAGGTGCAGACCGAGGCGGGGACGGTGCGTGGCATCCTGCCGCCGATGAACTTCCGCGACGTCGAACTGCCGATGGGGGCGGTGCCGGGGCTCGGTCAGCACACCGACACGGTGCTCGCCGCTCTCGGGCTCACCGACGAGCAGATCGCGGGCCTGAAGAAGGCCGGCATCGTCGGCTGATCCGCCCCGCTGGTCCGCTCGGCCTCGCCCGCTCGCCAAATGTGCGGCCATAGCTTCCGGTGCTTATAGGTATCCGAAGCGACTGCCATCGTCGATTCTGATGGATCCGCGCTGCTCAAGGATTGACGATCCCCGCCGGGTACCGAAAAATGGCCGTACAAACACTCGTTCGACGAGTGCGGGTCCGCGATGACCCGATGGGCAAGGAGGCGGCGATGTACGGATCCGGCGACCGTGACTGGGTGGTCGCGGCGCGGTGCCGCGGGGTGGACACGTCGATGTTCTTCCCTCAGCCCGAGGACGGCCGTGGTGCGGTGCTCCGGGCCGAGCGGCAGGCGAAGGAGGTCTGTCGCTCCTGTCCGGTGATCGACGCGTGCCGAGTGCACGCCGTGCGCACCGGAGAGACGCACGGCGTGTGGGGCGGCATGAACTACGCCGAACGGCGAGCGTTCGAACGTGCGATGAAACTCGGTCGCCTCCAGTCGGTCTGACGCTGTCAGCCGACATTGGTGACGGGGATCAGACCACCGGTGACGGAGGCGCCCGCATCGGAGATCAGGAACTCGATGACCTTCGCGATGTCGGCCGGCTTCGACCAGCGGCTCGTGTCGGCGTCGGGCATCGCGGCGCGGTTGGCCGGGGTGTCGATGACGACGGGCAGCAGCGCGTTGACGCGGATGTGGTCGTCGCGGTACTCGAGCGCCATCGTCTCGACCAGCGCCGACACCGCAGCCTTGGAAGCGATGTAGGGGGCGCCGCCCGGGAAGGGGTTGAGCGTCGCGGCGGTGGAGATGCAGACGATCGATCCACCGCCGCGGCGGATCAGGTGGGGCAGCGCCGCCTGGCTGACGGAATAGGCAGTGCGCAGGTTGAGATCGAGCTGGGAGTCGAGGACCTCGATCGGAGTCTCGTGCACCCGAGGTCCGGAGGTGAAGCCGCCGACAAGATTGACGACGCCGAAGAGGGGAGCGTCGGGGTCGTCGCACGCCAGGTTCAGGGCGTCCTCGAGCTGTTGCTCGTCGGAGACGTCGGCCTGGACGAGTTGGAGGTTCGGATGCGTGCCCACGCGCTCGAGCTCGTCACGGACCAGCCACGGCACCACGACCCGCCATCCGGTGTCGAGGAGATGTTTCGTCACGGCGCTGCCGAGGCCGCCGGTGCCACCACTGACCAATACGGTGCGAGCCATCTGCCGGTATCCCTTTCGAGCGAGCCGTCTGCCGTGCTCCAACCGTACGTCGGTGCGCGAGAGGAACGATGCCGCAGATCGGAAATGATGTTCTTTTTTGGTGGGTGGGACGGACGGCCCCTGAGCTGCAGTGACGGGTGGATGTGCTGCCCGCTGAACGACTTCGTACGAAGATCATGACGAACAAACGACGCAAAGTGGAAGGACGGTCGATGACCGACATCGAGGCAGAATTCGTTCACATCGGAGGTCTGCGCGCCTATCTGGCCAGGCCGCTCGGCGGTGCCACCGGAGGAATGCTGCTGCTGCCCATGATCACCGGCATCGACGCCCAGGTCCGCGAGTACGCGCACGACATCGCCGGAACCGGTGTGACCGCGCTCGTCTGGGATCCCTGGCACGGACCGAGCGCCGACGACACCTCGCGCGAGGAACTCGTGGAGTTGATGCGGGGCCTCGACGACGAGAAGTGCCTCGCGGAGATGGCGACCCTGCTCGACCATGCCTTCGGTGAGCTGCGCCTGGAGAAGGTCGGCGTGATCGGATGGTGCCTCGGCGGACGCCTCGCCCTGATCCTCGGCGCCCGCGACACGCGGGTCGCGAACGTCGTGGCCTACCACCCGTCGATCGCGGTGCCGCCCGCCCCGAACCACACGATCGACGCCGTCGAACAGGCAGGTCGCGTCGCTGCACCCGTCATGGTGCTGCACGCCGGCGCCGACACGATCATGAGCGCCGAGACCTTCGCGAACCTGCAGGCGACGCTGCAACAGCGCGAGACCGGCGCGACCATCACCCACGTCTACCCGGGCGCCGAACACGGTTTCTCCTCCCGCGACCGGCACGGCAATCCCGTCAACGCCGACGCCTACGCCGTGTCGTGGCCCCAGGCGTTGAACTTCATCGGCGACACCGTCCGCTCCTGACGCGTTCGCTACAAAGTTGGCTTTCCGCTGCGGTGATTGCCGGCAATTGCTGTAGCAGAAAGCCGATCTTGTAGCGGATGAGCAGAATTTTTCGGGAGAAACGGTTGCACATGCGCGCGTGAGGGCCACGATGGAGCGCATGGCGTCGAGCGCGAAACTCGAACAGGTCGTCATCCGCATCGCCGGCGACTCCGGCGACGGCATGCAACTCGCCGGTGACAGGTTCACCGCCGAGGCGGCGGCCTTCGGCAACGACCTTGCCACACAACCCAACTTCCCCGCCGAGATCCGCGCACCTCAGGGCACTCTTCCCGGGGTCTCGAGCTTCCAGATCCAGATCGCCGACCACGACATCCTCACCGCCGGCGACCGCCCCGACGTGCTGGTCGCGATGAACCCGGCGGCCTTCAAGGCCAACGTCGGCGACCTGCCCCGAGGCGGCACCGTCATCGTGAACAGCGACGAGTTCACCAAACGGAACCTGAGCAAGGCGGGATACGACGCCGATCCGCTCGGTACCGACGCCGTGCAGCATCTGACCGTCCACGCCCTGCCGATGAGCACCCTCACCGCCGGAGCCGTCGAACCCGCCGGTGTGGGCAAGAAGGACGCGCAGCGCTCGAAGAACATGTTCGCGCTCGGTCTCCTGTCGTGGATGTACGGGAGGCCGATCGCGCCGGTCGAGACGTTCCTCGAGCGCAAGTTCACGTCGAAACCCGACATCGCGCACGCGAACGTCCTCGCCCTGCGCGCCGGCTGGAACTACGGCGAGACCACCGAGACGTTCGCCGCAACCTACGAGGTGGCCCGCGCGGCACTGCCACCCGGGACGTACCGGCAGATCACCGGCAACACCGCCCTCGCCTACGGTCTCGTCGCGGCGGGTCGCGCGGCGGGGATGGACGTCTTCCTCGGCACCTACCCGATCACGCCGGCCTCCGACATCCTCCACGAACTGAGCAGACTCGGACGCTTCGGAGTGCACACCTTCCAAGCCGAGGACGAGATCGCGGGTATCGGCGCCGCGATCGGCGCGTCCTACGGTGGCGCGCTCGGGGTCACGAGCACGTCGGGTCCGGGAATCGCCCTGCAATCCGAGGCCATCGGTCTGGCGGTGATGACCGAACTGCCGCTGATCGTCGTCGACGTCCAGCGTGGTGGACCGTCCACGGGCCTTCCGACGAAGACCGAACAGGCCGACCTGATGCAGGCGATGTTCGGCCGCAACGGCGAATCGCCCGTCGCGATCGTCGCTCCGCAGTCACCCGCCGACTGCTTCGACGCCGCACTCGAAGCCGCGCGCATCGCCATCACCTACCGCACCCCGGTCATGCTGTTGTCCGACGGTGCGATCGCCAACGGATCCGAACCGTGGCGGATCCCCGACATCGACGACCTGCCCCGCATCGATCCGCGCTTCGCCGCGTCGCCGGGTGACGACGATCCCGGCTACCTGCCCTACGCCCGCCACGCCGACACCCTCGCGCGCGACTGGGCGATACCCGGCACCGCAGGTCGCGAGCATCGGATCGGCGGACTCGAGAAGGCCGACGGCACCGGCGACATCTCGTACCACCACACCAACCACGAGCTGATGACCCGACTGCGGGTCGCGCGGGTGGCCGGCATCGACGTCCCGGATCTCGACGTCGACGACCCCACCGGCGACGCCGAGGTGCTCGTGCTCGGCTGGGGTTCGTCGTACGGGCCGATCGGGGAGGCCGTGCGTCGCGCCCGGCGAGCGGGGCATGTCGTCGCCCGCGCGCACCTCCGGCACCTGGCGCCGATGCCGAAGAATCTCGGCGACGTGCTCGGCCGCTACCGGCGCGTGCTGGTCCCGGAGATGAACCTCGGTCAGCTGTCCTTCCTGCTGCGGTCGCGGTTCGATGCCGACATCCAGCCGGTGACGAAGGTATCCGGCATGGCGTTCCGCGCCGACGAACTCCACGACGCCATCGAAGCCGAGTTCGCCGGAACACTCGCCGACACCGAACGATCCCGGACGCCGGCCGCGGTCGCCTCGTCGACGAAACTCGACCCGACAGCAGAGAGGGCACGAGCATGACCGGACTCCTCGGCCACGATCTCGGACTCCGCCCGCACACCGACGCACTCGACGGTGTGCCCCGGACGGACGACCCGCAGAAGGCGAAGGACTTCACGTCCGACCAGGAAGTGCGGTGGTGTCCGGGTTGCGGCGACTACGTCATCCTCGCGACGGTCCGCAGCCTGCTGCCCGAATTGGGTGTCCGGCGTGAGAATCTCGTGTTCGTCTCCGGTATCGGATGCTCGTCGCGCTTCCCCTACTATCTCGACACCTACGGTGTGCACTCGATCCACGGACGCGCCCCGACACTCGCGACCGGTCTGGCGGTGACGCGTCCGGATCTGTCGGTGTGGGTCGTGACCGGCGACGGCGACGCCCTGTCGATCGGCGGCAACCATCTCGTCCACGCCCTGCGTCGCAACGTGAACATGCGGATCCTGTTGTTCAACAACCGGATCTACGGCCTGACCAAGGGGCAGTACTCGCCGACCTCGGAGGTCGGCAAGGTCACCAAGTCCTCACCCGGTGGGTCGGTCGACGCGCCGTTCAACACCCTGTCGCTCGCGCTCGGCGCCGAGGCGTCCTTCGTCGCACGTGCTCTCGACTCCGATCGCGCCGGACTGACGGAGGTCCTGCGCGCGGCGGCACACCATCGCGGTGCGGCCTTCGTCGAGATCCTGCAGGACTGCCCGATCTTCAACGACGGCTCGTTCGACGTGTTGCGCAAGGACGAAGCGCTGTCGCACCTGATCCCGCTGCGGCACGGCGAACCGATCATCTTCGGCGTCGACGACGAGCGGTGCGTCGTCCGAAAGGGTTTCGGTCTGCGGGTGGCGCAACGCTCCGAGGTGGACGCCGCCGACATCGTCGTGCACGACGCGCACACCGACGACCCCGAATACGCGTACGCGCTGTCGCGGCTGTCGGACCAGGACCTTCGTTACGTCGTCACGGGGATCGTGCGGCAGGTCGGGCGGACGACCTACGACGACGCGGAGCGCGCTCGGGTGCGGACCGCGCGGGAGTCCGGCACCGCCGACCTGCAGCAGTTGCTGCGGGGCGACAACACGTGGACCGTGCCCTGATGCCCGTAGCCGCTACCGTCCTGGCTATTCGCCGCCGCAATTGCTGTGGCGGATGGTCGAAGTCGTTGCGGATCGGGCATGTGTGAACAATTTGTTGACAACAACTTGCTCACGCGCCGTCCTGGGATCATGTCCGAGGAAGGTTTCACCCCACCCGATCCGCGTCGCGAACGCGCCCATCGTGAGTACGCGGGGCTGTTCCGGATCGCCGAACGGCACGGCAGCACTCCCGAACAACGGGCCAGGCAGTCGCACCCCGAGATGCTCGACCCGCTCGGCGCCATCCGTCTCGTCAAACGAGTCGACGCATAACGACGAAACCGACATTGTTCGCGATTTCCCAAACGATTTCGCGCACAACGTCGGTTTCGGCAGGGGCTGTCAGGCCATGAGTGCGGTGAACCGCCAATCCAGCACGGGCGCCGGCTCGGCACCGCCGCGGTTGCCGTTCGCGGCACCGCCGCGGTGCGCGTAGACGACCGACCGCAGGTTCAGCACGCCACCGCCCTCGGCGAGGGGCTCGGCGGATTCGACGTGCAGGTCGCTGGTGAGGGTGTCGCCCTCCTGCACCGGACCGGTGTGGTCGCACGACTTCCAACCCAGCACCGTCACGAGATTCGGCAGCGCGCGCGTCGCCTGCGAGAAGGCCAGGCCGATGGTGTGGCCGCCGTACACGAGACGACCCGACGCGCCGACCCGCTCGTCGTGGTGCGTCGCCGCGATGTTGAGGCTCAGGCGCGCGAGTTCCGGTGCGCTCGAGACGACATCGCCGCTGGACTGCAGCACGGCACCGGCGAGGGACTTGTCGAAGTGCTCGCCCGGCACCTTCGACCGGTAGACATCCAGATCCCAGTCGGCGGGCGCGGACCACTGCGGTTCGTCCTGCGGTCCGATGGCCGAGAGGTCGTCGGAGTGCACGACGCGGTCGGGGTCGGGGTTCTCGCTCAGCGGCAGCATCGCGCAGCGGTAGAAGTCGAGGACGGTGTTGCCGTCCTGGTCGACGGTATTCATGCGCAGCGCCGCGAGTCCGGTGGGCCTGCGTCTGGGTTTGACCGAATTCTCCTTCAGCCCCACGACTTCGGTGGTGGTGTAGAGAGTGTCGCCGATGTGCGGAAAGCGGCGGAAACGCAGGCCGCGGTAGAAGAGGTTGGCCTTGACGTGGTGCGTGACGAGCGTGGACTGCCCGATCGCGATGTCGGTGACGAAACCGGCGTGCGCGACCGGCCCACCCGCGACGGCGGCCGAGAGGTGCTTGTCGAGCGGAAGGCGCAGGCGGTCACCGAGAATGCTCTGGTGCGCGGCGGCGAGGCCGTCGGTGAGCGTCACGGCGGGGGCGGTGTCGAAGACCTGACCGACGGTCAGTTCGTCGAAATAGGGTCCGCCGACGTACGAGGTGGTCATGGCTTTCAGGCTCCGATCTTCGACAGGGTGCGGCGGGCGGCGACGGCGACGGCCTCGTCGAGCATCTGCCCGTCGAGCTGGGCGGCTCCGGCGCCGCGGTTCTCGGCTTCCTCGAGCGCGGCGAGAACCTTGCGGGCGGCGTCGACCTGATCGTCGGTGGGCGTGAAGGCCGCTGCAGCAGAGGTGATCTGCGCAGGGTGGATGACCCACTTGCCGTCGAATCCGAGATCGGACACCCACTGCACCGAGTGACGGAAGGCGTCGTCGTCGGCGATGCCGAGGAACGGGCCGTCGATCGCCTGGACACCCGCGGCGCGGGCGGCGTGCAGCACGCGGTCCTGCACGTAGAGCCAGTGCTCGGGCGCGGCGGTGCGAGCGCGGCCCAGGGAGGCGCCGAGGTCGGCGTAGCCGATGATCACGCCGGCAACCCGGGGCCCGGCGACGATCTCGTCGATGCGCTGCACGCCGGCGGGGGTCTCGATGAGGGCCTGCACCGGGACGGTCGAATCGCCGAGGATGCGGTCGGCCTCGACGAGGTCGTCGGCGCTCTCGACCTTGGGGATCACGATCGAGGCGAGGGCGTCGCCGAGTGCGGCGCACGTGCGCAGGTCGTCCTCGAACCAGGGCGTGCCGCGTCCGTTGATGCGCACGGAGACGGTGCGTGCGGCGCCGTGTTCGCGGACCAGGGGAGCCACGAGTTCGCGGGCGGCGTCCTTCTGGTCGGCGGTGACGGCGTCCTCGAGGTCGAGGACGACCTCGTCGGCGGCGGAGGCGAGGGCCTTACCGGCTTTGCGTTCGTCGGAGCCGGGGGCGACGAGAACGGCGCGCCGGCGGAGGTGTTGCTCGGAAGACACGGGGACCTCGGGGAGTTCGGTCGGCAATGACGGCGCTAAATGTACGGCCATTGTTGGCGGTATGCCACCCCACGGAGAGGTGTGCTCATAGGAAGGTGCAGTCGTTCGTATCGTCGAAAACTCTGCAATCACGACGTCGAATGACGGTCCTTGCGTTGACAACGTCCGAGCTCGGTCCACAAAATGGCCGTACAAAGTTTGCCGGGTCCGTGTGGCCCGTCCCCAACGAAGGATGCCCCGTGACCTACCTGAACGACGAAGAGACTTTTCTGGTCGAGACCGTCCGCGACTTCATCGATCGGGAGGTCAAGCCGTCGGTGCAGGAGGTCGAGCACGCCAACGAGTACCCCGAGAAGTGGATCGAGCAGATGAAGCAGATCGGCATCTACGGGCTCGCCGTGCCCGAGGAGTACGGCGGCTCGCCGGTGTCGATGCCCTGCTACGTCCAGGTCACCGAGGAACTCGCCCGCGGATGGATGTCGCTGTCGGGTGCGATGGGCGGGCACACCGTCGTCGCCAAGCTGCTGACCCTGTTCGGCACCGAGGAGCAGAAGAGCAAGTATCTGCCCAAGCTCGCCACCGGTGAGATCCGGGCGACGATGGCGCTGACCGAGCCCGGCGGCGGCTCCGACCTGCAAGCGATGACGACGACCGCCAAGCGTGACGGCGACGAGCTGGTCATCAACGGTGCCAAGACGTGGATCACCAACGCGCGTCGCTCGGGGCTGATCGCGCTGCTGTGCAAGACCGACCCCACCGCGCAGCCGCGCCACAAGGGCATCTCCGTCGTGCTCGTCGAGCACGGCCCGGGTCTGACCGTCTCACGCGACCTGCCCAAGCTGGGTTACAAGGGCGTCGAGTCGTGCGAGCTGAGCTTCGATGGCTACCGCATCTCCGCCGACGCGATCCTCGGCGGCGAGCCCGGCAAGGGCTTCGCCCACATGATGAAGGGCCTCGAGACCGGCCGTCTGCAGGTCGCCTCCCGCGCCCTCGGTGTCGCGACCGCTGCACTCGAGGATTCCCTCGCCTACGCGCAGCAGCGCGAGAGCTTCGGTCAGCCGATCTGGAAGCACCAGTCCATCGGCAACTACCTGGCGGAGATGGCCACCAAGCTCACCGCGGCCCGGCAGCTGGCGCGCTACGCGGCGGAGAAGTACGACAGCGGCGAGCGCTGCGACATGGAAGCCGGTATGGCCAAGCTGTACTGCTCGGAGATCGCGATGGAGATCGCCCTGAACGCGGTGCGCATCCACGGCGGCTACGGCTACTCCACCGAGTACGACGTCGAGCGCTACTTCCGCGACGCGCCGCTGATGATCGTCGGCGAGGGCACCAACGAGATCCAGCGCAACGTCATCGCGAGCCAGCTCGTAGCACGCGGCGGACTGTGACGACCGGCCGCTAGGATCGGTCCGTCATGGACTACAAGGTGCGGGAAACGGAACCGGCCTACGCGCAACTCGCGCGCCAGCTCCGGGAGGCCGTCGAGGCGGGACGGTACAGCGACGGCACGCGGCTGCCCACCGAGGCCGAACTCGCCGAGGAACACGGCGTGAGCCGGCAGACGGTGCGTCGCGCCTTCCAGGATCTCGTGGCCGACGGCATCGTCTACCGTGTTCCCGGCCGCGGCACCTTCGCGAACGAGTCGGGCCGGCGTTATCGGCGCCAGCTCGGCTCGATCGAGGATCTGCTCGCTCTGTCGGCCGACACGGTCATGCAGATCGTCTCGCCGTTGCGGCGCGGGGTCGACATCGATGCGGCGAGCCGGCTCCGCCTCGACACCGACGTGCTGTACACCGCGGTCTTCAAGCGTCTGCACGACGGAATCCCCTTCGTACTCACCACCGTTCATCTGCCCGAACCCGTCGCCGCGCACGTACTCGACTCGCCGGAGCTCCAAGCGGGTGCGTCCAGCCGGAACACGATGATCGGCCTGCTCGAACCCCATCTCGACAGTCCCATCGTCGAAGCCGCACAGTCCATCACGGTCGCGCTCGCCACCGAACAGGTGGCGACCGAACTGAATTGTGAAGTAGGACATCCCTTGCTGCGCGTCGACCGGTTGTACTCGAACGACGATGGCGTGCCCACCGAGTTGTCGGTGAGTTACTTTCTGCCCGAGCACTACACCTATCGCGTCACCCTCAGGCGAGCCGGTCTCTGACCGTCGCCGCACATCGACAGGAGCAACAATGCGGGTTCTCAACGGAATCGACGAGGTCGAGAAGGCCGTCGGCGAGCACCTCGGCTACAGCGATTGGCTCGAGATCGACCAGAAGCGCATCGACCTGTTCGCCGAGGCCACCGGTGATCACCAGTGGATCCACGTCGACCCCGAGCGTGCGAAGGACGGCCCGTACGGCAAGACCATCGCCCACGGTTACCTGACCCTGTCGCTGCTGCCGGTGCTCGGCACCCAGATCTTCTCCCTCGAGGGCCTGAAGATGAAGGTCAACTACGGCAGCAACAAGGTTCGCTATCCCGCGCCGGTCCCCGTCGGCTCGCGGATCCGTGCCGGCGCCGAGTTCACATCGCTCGAGCGCACCGCCAAGGGTGCGAACCTCGTCGTCGGATACACCATCGAGATCGAGGGTGGAGCGCGTCCGGCACTGGTCGCCGAGACGGTGGTCGTTCTCGTCCCCTGATCGTCAGGAGATCTCGATCCGGAGGATGCGGTCGTCGTCGTCGGTCGGGCTGCCGCGACCGTCCCGATTGGACGTCGTCAGCCACAGTGAGCCGTCCGGCGCGGCGACGACGGTCCGCAATCGTCCGTACTCGCCGACGAAGAAGTCGGTCGCGGTGACTGCGGTGTCCTGCACATCAGTATCCGGGATATCGATGCGCCAGAGGCGTTCTCCGCGCAGGCCTGCCATCCACAGGCTGCCGTCGAACCATGCCAGGCCCGACGGCGACGCCTGCGAGACCGGCCAGGTGAGGACCGGATCGACGAATTCGCCGGAGCCCCCTGCCCCTTCGGTCACGGGCCAGCCGTAGTTCGCACCGGCCGTCACGAGATTCAGCTCGTCGACGTCGTTCTGCCCGAACTCCGACGCCCACAACCGTCCCCGGTCGTCGAATGCGAGTCCCTGCACGTTGCGGTGACCGAGCGAGTACACCGGCGACGCCGGATCTGGGTTGTCGGGCGCGGGTTCGCCGTCGCCGGTGATGCGAAGAATCTTGCCGCCGAGTGATTCCGGATCCTGGGCGAGTTCGCGCTCGCCCGCCTCGCCGGTCGCGACGTACAGCATCCCGTCGGGACCGAAGATCATCCGCCCGCCGTCGTGGATCCGTCCGGCCGGGATACCGTCGAGGATCACCTCCGGTTCGGCGAGCGTGGTGCCGTCGAAAACGGCTCGGAGTACCCGGTTGTCGCTGCCGGTTGTCACGTACAGGTACACGAAGCGGTCGGTGTCGAAGGTCGGCGACACCGCGATTCCCAGCAGTCCCGATTCGCCCTGCGCGAGGGTCTCTCCGACGCGACCGACCTCGCGGACCTCGCCGTCGGTGATCTCGACGATCCGGCCGGTGTTGCGCTCGGTCACCAGTGCAGAACCACCGGGAAGAAAAGCAACTCCCCACGGAGTGTCGAGACCGGACGCGACGGTGCCGGTCACGCGCGGAGTACCTGTCCCGGGCGTCGAGGGCTCGGTGACGGTACGGCTCACCCCGGCGGGACCCTCCTCGACGGACGGACTCGACGGGGACGCACATGCCCCGAGGTACACGGCTGTTGCTGCGGCGGCCAAGCCGGCGAGAAGTGTCCGCGACATGGGTCGATCCTCTCTTACCGAGGTCCGTTCCGTCGGCGAATTCCCGGCGCTCGGAGTCAGGACGAGAACGCGAGCCGGACCTGGGTCTTGCCGAGCACCCGCCGGTCGTCGACGGATACGGTGATATCGATCCGTGCGGTGCGCTCCGCCTCGTCGAGGTGGCCGACCTTCGCAGACACCGACAGGACGGCACCGTGCATCGGGTCGACCACAACGGGTCGCGTGAACCGTGTCTCGTAGGAGACGACCACGGTGGGATCGCCGAGCCGTTCCGTGAGGGTCTGCAGGGCGAGGGCTGCGGTGAGCATTCCCTGGCAGAGCACGCCGGGGAGCCCTTCGCCGGCTGCGACGACGTCGTCGTAGTGGATCGGGTTGAAGTCGCCCGAGGCACCGGCGTAGCGGACCAGATCGCTGCGGGTCACCGTCAGTTCGGTCTTCGCGATGACCGCACCGACCTCGAGTTCGTCGAATCGTATTGCGGTGCCGAGTGTCATGCGTCGTCTCCTCGGTGAAGCAGTGTCGAAGTGACTACCGCGACCAGATCGTCCGTGTCGTCCCGGATCTCGCAGATCGTGGACAGGATGTGGTTGCCGGCGCGTTCGGTGACCTCCGTGATGGTGAGCGTCGCGGTCAAATCGTCGCCGGCCACGATCGGGCGCCGGTGCTCGACCTTCTCCGACCCGTGCACCACCCGGTGCAGCTCGAGACCGGTACCCGGCGTCTCCAGAAGCTGTGTCACCGACGGACTCTGGACGACGGTGGTGAAGGTCGTAGGAGCCACGACATCAGGGAAGCCGGCGGCCCGGGCTGCCTCCGGGTCGAGATGGATCGGATGCGTCGATCGGACGGCGCGGGCGAATTCCCGGATCTTCTCCCGGCCGACGAGATAGGACGTCGGCGGAAAGATGCGTCCGGCAAGGTCGGGGTTCAGCGGCATCAACGCAGCGTAGCGACGTACGGGGAGGATCGGTGTCGTGTTCGTGACCTACACGCCGAATTCGAGGTGATCGTGTGGGGACCGTCTCGGGATCACGTGTTGCACCCTCGTGCCGCGACCTTCCATCGCTCGACTACCGCGTCGCCGGAGACCGTGATCAACTCGTCCGCGAGGTTCACGGCATTGCACACGTGGTTGGGGATCACCCGCACCCTGTCGCCGAGTTGTGGGCGGGTCGATGCCTCCGGCCACTGCACCGTCGCGTGATGCTCCGACAGTGCGGTGATGCGCGCGTCCGGTTCCCCGAGGATGCGTCCGTACCCCGTGGCCCACGCGGCTCGATCGGCGCCGAGCGCCTTGGAACCGGCATCGAGCACGATCACCTCGTCGCGAGCGGAAACGACGGTCGCCAGGGCGGTCAGCGCGATGTCGGATTCGCTCACCGCGCCGAGTTCGAGTTGCTGCGCATCACCGAAGACGTACACGCCGGGACGCAACTCGGTTGCAACCGTGGGCACGTCGAGATGTGCCGTGGGGGAGGAACCCCCACTGATCACGGTCGGCTCGATCCCCGCTGCTCGTAGCGACGCCGCTGCTGCCGCCAGTGCGTCGGCTTCCTCCCGTGCTGCGCTGTCGGGCGCGTCGGGTGCGTACGAGTGGCCGGGGAAGGTGAAGACGCCGCGCACGTCGAGGCCCGCCTCGCGGGCCGCCGACGCCACGGTTCCGGCCTGTTCGGGCAACACGCCGGTGCGGTGGTGCCCGCTGTCGATCTCGACGAGCACCCCGATCGCGGTGCCGGCGTGCTCGACGAATTGCCGGGCTCCGGTCGCGGAATCGATCCCGACCGTCAGGCGCACCCGGTCGGTCAACGCGCGCAGCCGTGCACCGCGGGCAGCGTCGACCCACAGCGGGTACGCGACGAACAGGTCGTCGAAGCCCTCGTCGGCGAAGACTTCGGCTTCGGAGACGGTCGCGACCGTCAGGCCGCGGGCTCCCGCACCGAGCTGGCGTCGTCCGATCTCGGAGCACTTGTGCGTCTTCGCGTGGGGTCGCAGCGACAGGCCTCGTGAGGCGGCGGACTGCGCCATCCGCGCGATGTTGCGGTCGAGGATGTCGCGGTCGACGAGCAGTGCCGGGGTGATGTCGAGGTCCATGGCCGAACCGTAGACCGTCGGAACCGGGAATTTAGAGAGTGCGCGGCCTCTTTTTCATGTACCCTCGCGCCATGAGTGGTGTGGATCACAATTACGGGGATTTCGATGTCATCGTCCGAGGTGGTCTCTGGTTCGACGGGACGGGCGCACCCGGCGTCGTCCGCAACCTCGGTATCCGCGACGGAGTCGTCGTCACCGCGACCTCCGACGACCTTCCTGCCAGCCCGAACACCGAGGTCGTCGACGCGCACGGCCGCTGGGTGATGCCGGGCTTCGTCGACACCCACACCCACTACGACGCCGAAGTGCTCGTGGGTCCGGGTCTGTCCGAGTCGGTGCGGCACGGCGTCACGACCGTGCTCATGGGCAACTGCTCGATCTCGACGGTCTTCGTGCCGCCGGTCGACGCTGCCGACCTGTTCAGTCGCGTCGAAGCACTCCCGCGCGAGCACGTCCTCTCAGCCCTCGAGAAGTCCAAGACGTGGAGCACGCCCCGCGAATACATCGAGGCGCTGAACAAGCTTCCGCTCGGCCCGAACGTGACGGCCTTCGTGGGACATTCGGACGTCCGCGCGTCGGTGATGGGGCTCGGACGCTCTACCGAGTCGGCGAACCGACCGACCCGGGCCGAACTCGCCGAGATCGACGCCCGCATCGAGGACGCCCTCGACGCGGGCTTCCTCGGCGTGTCGACGATGACGAACCCGTGGGACAAGATGGACGGCGACCGCTATCGCTCGCGCACCCTGCCGTCGACCCACGCGTCGTGGTCGGAATTCCGCCGCCTGCACAAGATCCTGCGCCGACGCGGTCGCACCCTGCAGGCCGTGCCGAACCTCAACACCAAGTACGACGTCGTGTTCTTCGCCCTCGCCGGCACGGGCATCGGGCGCAAGCCGATGAAGACGTCGGTGCTCGCAGCGGCCGACACGAAGGCCGAACGGTGGGTCAACCGCATCTTCGGTCCGATTGCATTCGCGGCCAACCGGATCGGCAAGGGTGCCTTCCGCTGGCAACACCTGCCCACGACCTTCGAGGTGTACTCCGACGGCATCGACCTCGTCGTCTTCGAGGAGTTCGGATCAGGCCGTGCCGCACTGCATCTGCAGGACGAACTCGTCCGCAACGACCTGCTGCGCGACGAGGCCTACCGCCGCTGGTTCCGGCAGGACTTCGAGAAGAAGTTCTCACCGCGCGTGTGGCACCGCGATTTCGACGACACCCGGATCGTCGAATGTCCCGACGCCTCGCTCGTCGGCCGGTCGATCGGCGACGTCGCGCGCGAGAGGAAGCTGCATCCTGTCGACACCTTCCTCGACCTCGTCGTCGAGTACGGCAGGAAGTTCCGGTGGCACACCGTGATCGCCAACGACCGAAGCAAGGTCGCCGACCGGCTCATCCGCACGCCCGGCGTCACCGTCGGGTTCTCGGACGCCGGCGCCCACCTGCGGAACATGGCCTTCTACAACTTCGCGATCTGCCTGCTCCGCCGCGTCCACGACGCCGAGAAGGCGGGCAGGCCGTTCCTCCCGCTGCCCGAAGCCGTCCACAAGCTCACCGGCGAACTCGGTGACTTCTACGGAATCGACGCCGGCCACCTGCGGGTGGGCGACCGCGCCGACTTCGTCGTCGTCGATCCTGCCGGACTGAACGCCGACGTCGATGCCTATCACGAGTCGCCGCTCGAGGAGTTCGGCGGAATCCGCCGCATGGTCAACCGCAATGACCGCGCGGTGACGGCGACGGCGGTCGCCGGCCGGGTGGTCTTCCGCGACGGCGAGTTCGTGCCCGGTTACGGACATACCGTCGGCACCGGCCGGTTCCTGCGCGCCGGGGTGGAGGAGCGCGGACCCGCGCCGATGCGCATCTCGGCGGGTGAGCCCGTCGCGTGAGTGCATCCGTAGTACGCCGTACCCAGCAGGAGCGCAGGGAGGAGACGATCGGCCGCATCCTCGACGCGACCATCACTGCCCTCGCCGAGCTCGGTTGTACCGCGACCACGATCGGTGAGGTGTGCCGGCGTTCGGGGGTGTCGTCGGGTGGGGTGTTCCGGCACTTCCCCACGCGACTCGACCTGATGATCGCGGCGGCCGACGCCGTCCGGGAACGCCAGTTCGCGAACTTCGAAGCGGGTCTCGCGGCGCTCGGTGACGAGCACGCGGACATCTCCGAGTCGCTGCGGGTGTGCCTCGAACTGCTGCGCACCGCCTGCCGGGCCCCGATGAACGCAGCCTGGTACGAACTGCTCGGCGCGGCGCGCACCGACCCGGCGTTGCGGGAGCATCTAACGCCGATGGCCGAGCGCTACCACGCCCAGATCGTCGATCTCGGCAGGTCGCTGCCTGTCGCGGCACGGTTCCCGGCCGACGTCTTCGACACCCTCCTGCTGTCGCTCGTGCACATGTTCGACGGCGAAGCGCTGGCGTCGACGGTGCATCCGCAGCCGGAACTCGAGGTGCGACGGATCGAACTGATGGCCCGGATGTTGGCGCTCGTCACATCTGACATAAGTTCGAATAATGAGCAATAGTGGATCTGCTCCTCAGTGGTTCGTCGACGCCCTGGCCACGCCCGTCGAGACCGGGAAGGTCGAGGCAGCCGGTGCGACCATCGCCTACCGGGCGTGGGGCGAATCCGGTCTGCCGGGCATCGTGCTGGTCCACGGCGGCATGGCGCATTCGGGGTGGTGGGACCACATCGGCCCGCAGCTTGCCGCCGGACGTCGTGTCGTCGCGCTCGATCTGAGCGGTCACGGCGACAGTGACCACCGCGAGCACTACACCCTGGAAGCGTGGTCCGCGGAGGTCGTCGCTGCGGCCCGCGCCGGCGGTATCAGCGGTCCACCGGTCCTCATCGGTCACAGCATGGGCGGGATCGTCTCGTTCGCCGCCTCACATCTCCACGGCGACGAACTCGCCGGTGTGGTGATCATCGATTCGCCGATCCGCGACATGACGCCCGAGGAACTCGAGATGCGCGCGAAGGCCGTCGCGAACGCCGGACCGCCGAAGGTGTACGCCGCGGCGGAGGACGCCGTCGCCCGATTCCGCCTCGTGCCGCCGCAGGACGACGCCGAACCCTACGTGCTCGAGCACATCGCCCGCGGATCGCTGAAGCAGGTCGACGGCGGCTGGTCGTGGAAATTCGACAATCTCCGCATGGGACGTGAGGGGCGCCGTAGCCTCGAGGCGATGAGTCCGGGATGCGCCGTCGCCTACTTCCGCTGCGAACGCGGCATCATCGACGACGCGCTCTACGGGCGGATGGTCGACAATCTGGGTCCTGATGCGTTGTTGATCGATCTTCCGGCCTCGGGCCACCATCCGATGATCGATCAGCCGCTGGCCGTCGTCGCCGCAGCCCGGACGCTGCTGGCAGCCTGGGGGAGATGACCGCATGAATCCGCTCCGACCGGTCGCCGTCCGTATCGGAGCGTTGCCGTGGTTGCCGCGGTATTCACAGCCGATCATCGCGGTGGACAAGACCATCCAACGGGCCACGCGCGGCAAGGTCACCCTGCTCGCGATCGCGGGACTGCCCTCGCTCGTGCTCACCGTGAAGGGCCGCAAGAGCGGGGTGTCGCGGTCCACACCGCTGCTGTGTGTGCCGCACGACGGGGGATGGCTCGTGGTGGGGTCGAACTGGGGACACCCGAAAGCCCCGTCCTGGGCGATCAACCTGCGCGCGGCCGACCAGGCGCAGGTGCTGTACGACGGGCACGAGCACGCGGTGTCGGTGCGGATCGCGGAGGGCGACGAACGCGCGCGGCTGTGGCAGGTGCTGCTGGAGACGTGGCCGAACTACGCGCTGTACGCGAAGCGCACCGACCGGGTGCTCCCCGTCTTCGTACTGACGCCGCTCGAGTCCTGATCGCAGGTCAGAGCGGGCGGTCGGCTTCCTCGACGCTCACCGGCCTCCGCCGTTCGCGCAGCAGGTGCCGCGCCGCCCAGTCGAGCCAGAACCCGAGGAAACCGATCACGACGATCACGGCCATGACCTGGTCGTAGGCGAGCTGGTCGCGGGCGTTGAGGATCTGGTAGCCGAGACCGGACCGCACGCCGAGCATCTCGGCGGGGACGAGCACGACCCACGCGATACCGAGACCGACCCGCAGACCGGTCTGCACCTGCGCGCGGATGGCCGGCAGGACGACGGTGGTGAGCAGTTCGAGTCGCGTCGCACCGAACGAGCGGGCCACCATCAGATAGCCCTGGTCGATGCCGTGCACACCGGCCGCCGTGTTGATGACGATCGGCCAGATCGCGGCGGCGGCGATGAGGAAGAATACGGGCTGGTGGCCGATGCCGAACAACGCCACGGCGATCGGCGCCCACGACAGCGGCGAGATCATCCGCAGGAACTGCATGATGGGCATCGTCGCGCGCTCGACCAACGGGTTGAGTCCGATCAGCAACCCGAGCGGGATGCCGAGCGTCGCGGCGATCAGCAGACCCACCAGCAACCGCCACAGGCTCGCGAGCGTGTCGGGCAGCAGGACGCCGCGTGCGAACAGGTCGACGATCGCCGGGAAGACGTACTGCGGGGCGAAGTCCCGCACGAGCGAATCCGGCGCGACGAGCACCGTCGTCACCAGCCACCACAAGGCGATCGCGATGACGATGGCGACGGCCTGGGGGACGAGGGGCAGCTGCCGGACGGTGCGGGCCGTCTCCGGCGCCGTGCCGGTCGGGGCGCTCACGAAGGATCGACCTCCTCTGTGCGGGTGAGATCGGCGGGAAGGCCGAAGGCATCGGTGCCGTCGACGCGGGTGAGGGATGTGCGGACGAAGCGGTCGTCGACGAGGTCGTCGTGCACCGTCGCAGGGTCGAGACGAGAGAGGAACCGTGTGTCGCCGTCGACGACGGTGTCGTGCATCGCCTCGATCAGTGCCGCGGTGAAGGTCGGGAAGGGGAACGGCTGGTACCCGATGCGTTGCGGCTGCCACTGCGGGTGCATCGTGCCGGCCTCGCGGTCGGGATAGGTGAGGGCCTTCGTGATCGCGGGCAATGGCTGCGGAAGGTATCCGGCGGACAACATCGCGGCCGCGGCCTGACGGTCGGCGCCGATCTGCAACTGGGCGGAGACCACCGAGTCGGTGAGGGACTGTACGGCGACGGGGTCGCGTTCGATCAGGTCCTCGTGCACGAGCAGGGCGCAGCACGCGTGGTCGCGCCACACATCACCGAGGAAACGGTGGATCCGCCCCACCCCGCGGACCTCCGCGGCGGCGTTGAACGGATCGGCGACGGTGAACGCGGCGATCGAGCCGTTCGCCAGGGCCGGGATCATGTCGGACGGACCCATCACGACGAGGCCCACGGTACGGGCGGACTTCGACGGCGCCTCCCGCACGACCGGTGTCAGTCCGTGCGCCCGCAACAGCTGTTGCAGAGCAATGTTGTGGATCGACCACCAGAACGGGATCGCCACCGTCTGACCTGCGAGATCGCTCAGGTCGGTGATGTGCGGGGCGACAGTCAGCGCCGAGCCGTTGGTGTGGTTCCAGCCGAGGATCCGCACGGAACTACCCAGGCTGTACCGCAACTGGACCGCCATGGGCATGAGCAGGTGCACGACGTCGACGCGCCGGCTGATGAAGGCTTCGGCGAGCGACGCCCAACTGCGGAAGAGCACCGGCTTCGCGGAATCGACGACGCCGGAGGGATACAGGCTCGACCCGTGCGCGACGAGCAGCGGCGCGGCGTCGGTGATCGGCAGGTAGCCGATGCGCAGTTGCCCCGTGCGATTGGCGCGGTCGGTGGTCGCGGTGCGCGCGAGGTCGATCGTGCCGGCAATACCCCCGGCTGCCGCGAGGCCGAGCGCACCGCGCATGAGGGTGCGACGGCTGAACAGACCCGGATCGGTCATGTCGCGGACAGCGACGAATCGCGGTAGTGCGCCAGGATGGCCGGACGCAGCGCGTCGCGGTCGAGCGCAGACATGCCGCCGAGCGCCCATTCCTGCTGCACCCCAACCGAACTCCCGAACAGTGCGATGCGGTCGGCGAGTTCGAGCGCCTCGTCGATGTCGTGGGTGACGAGGACCGTCGTGAAACCGAGATCGCGCGCGAGTTCGCCGAGCCACGACCGCAAATCGGAGCGGGTGGCCGGGTCGAGGGCGCTGAACGGTTCGTCGAGCAGCAGCAGTCGCGGACGCACCGCGACGGCGCGGATGACGGCGATGCGCTGGGCCTGACCACCGGACAGCTGGTCGGGGTAGTAGCCGGCGAGCGCGGAGAGGCCGAAACGCTCGAGGAGCGAATCGGCGTAGGCGGTGTCGAACCGCTCGCGGTGCGCGGCGAACCGTCCACCGAAGGCGATGTTCTCGCGCACGGTGAGCCACGGCATCAGGAAGGGCTGCTGGAAGACCATCCCGGTGTGCGGACGGTTGTCGCCCTCGGTGTCGGGCCAGTCGACGGAACCGCGATCGAGGTGATCGAGACCCGCGACGATCCGCAGCAGCGTCGACTTGCCGCTACCGCTGCTGCCGAGCACCACGAGGAACTCGCCGGTCGCGATATCCAGATCCACCCCCTGGAGAACCGGGCTACGGCGACCGGCGAAACTCTTGTATCCGTTCGCTATTCGTACTGCGACAGTTCCCACCGAAGCTGTCCTTCCGACGGCGATTGAATGGGCAGGAAGGCCGCCTCACGGAATCGGCGGTTGGTGGCGCTGGCCGTCGCGTATCCGGCACCGCCGCGCAGTGTCGCTTCGAGGCGGGTCGCGGCGACGGCGACGACCGAACCGTCGAGACGCAGGCGGATGAACTCCGCAGGAGCGATCGAGGTGGGATCGGTGGCGAAGCGGTACAGCCGTTCGCGCAGTGACTCGTACTGCGCCGAAAGCTCTTCGTACTCACCGGTGAACTGCTCGCCCAGTCCGTGAAGACGGCCGACGGCCTCAGTGAGCGATGCGCGTGCCATGCCGACGCAGAACGAGGTCTGCAGCATCATGAAGGTGGGCCGGATCGAACCGCAGAAGTTTGCGAGATCCTCGGTGAGGATGTGCGACTGCGGAATCCGCACACCGTCGAGCTTCAGCGAGGTCGACGACGTGGCGCCGAGCGCGAGCAGTTCGGGTGAATCCGCGATGGTGATGCCCTCGGCGTCGGCGCGGACGACGGCGACGAGGCGATCCCCGTCGGCGGTGCGGGCCGGGAAGACGATCACCGAGTCGGGAAAGACGTTGGACGCCCAGTGGATCGGGCCGGTGACGGTGATGCCGTCGTCGGTTCGTTCGGCGACGAGGGGGAGCTCGCCGAGACCGGCAAGATGCTTGAGCGCCGCGGCCATGGCGGTGACGCCGATCGTGCGGCCGGACGCGAGGTCGTCCCGGTAACGATCGCGCAGGAACTGCGGTGCGCGATCGATGTATTCGAGCGCCATGCGCTGCGCCCACAGCGAGAAGCCGACGGTGAGCGATTCGGCGGCGACCTCGTCGATGACCGCGACCATCTCGGAGAGACACTCCCCGCTCAGCCCCTTGCGGAGCAGGCCGAGCTCGCCTGTACGGGCGATGTCGGTGCGGATGTCGGTTTCTCCGCGATCGAGAGCAGCTGCGCGATCGCGTACGAACTCTGCGATCGCCGCGCGCTGTTCCTCGCTCGTCCGGTCAATGGCCGCGGTCATCGGATGCTTATCCTTCGAGGGAGTGGAGACGGTCGATGGGCGTGCTGACGACCTCGCGGGCGCGCACGACGGCGGCCTCGTCGGGGGCGTTGTAGAAGCACAGGCACTTGTCCATGTCCTCGCGGACGTAGGTGCGCAGGAAGCTCACCTCGGGGACGTCGGCGTACTTCGGTGAATTCGCCTTCTTGCGCGCGAGGTAGGTCTCCATGTCGATGGTGTCGGGGATGTCCCACTCGACGAGGTAACCGGCCTCGGGGCGGGTGGCCTTGATCTGGTCGAGCTCGGCGCCGACCAGACGGACCTCGTTCGGGCCGACGATCTCGGCGACATCGAGGGAGGCCGACTCGAGCTGGGCGGGGCGGCAGGCGTCGAACTCGGCGATCGCGAAGACGCGCGTGCCGCCAGTGGTGACCTGCGATTCGATCAGTTCGCCGCCGGCGGCGACGACAGCATCGTCGAAGGCCTTGATGGCAGCTTCGGCCTGGCCCTCGGTGGGGACGAGTTCGTAGAGATACAGCGACATGGGGTCACCTTCCGGGAAAGCGGGTTGGAACTGTGACCGGTCCGGGCACGGCGGGGCGCCGTTTCGTCTTCGGACGGGGCGACTACGGCATGCGGCGCACGCAGACGAGGCCGGTCAGAGAGAGGAGCGACAACACGCAGCAGTCGACACCCGCACGAGATCCACGTGCAGGCGGCGAGTCAGAAGGCTGTGTGTCACGTGCTCCACCGTACTGTGAATAGAACGGTCTGTCTATCGCGCCCTGTCCGTTACTCTGGGTACGTGCGTACGTTCGTCGAGAGTGAATCGATCGGCACTCCGAAGGGCACGGCCGGTCCGAAGGGGAAAGCCGAGCGATCGCCGTCCAAGCCCTCACCCTCCACACGTCTGCTCGACACCGCGAGCACGCTCTTCGCCGAGCACGGCATCCGTGCGGTGGGCATCGACCGCATCCTCGCCGAGGCCGGCGTCGCCCGCGCGAGCCTCTACTCGTCGTACGGGTCGAAGGATGCACTGGTGCTCGCCTATCTGGAGGATCTCGACCAGCGCGACCGGCAGCGGTGGCACGCCGCCGCCGAACCGCTCGACGATCCGATCGCGAAGATCCTCACCTTCTTCGATCTCGCGATGCAGTCGGCGCCGAAGAAGAACTTCCGGGGATGCCAGTACGCCAACGCCGCGACGGAATTCCCCCAGGAGCCTCTCGAACCGGTGCTCGCGCACCGGGAATGGCTGAATTCGACGCTCGTCGACCTGCTGAATCTCTCCGGGGTGACCGAATCCGAGGTGGTGGCCGGGCGCGTGCAACTGATCTACGACGGTGCCTTGTCCGGCAGCAAGTTCGAGCACTCCGTCGAACCGATCCGGCTCGGCCGCGACATGGCTGCAGCGATCATCGAGACGCATCTCCCCCGCTGACCCGGGGTCCGCGTCGACCTGTGGACTCAGCCTGCCGAGTTGCTCCGTTGCTGTGTGCGGCGCTCCGTGGTCGCGGAGATTGCCGGCCGCGGCACGAGAGCGCGGAAACACACGCTGGCCAACACGAAGGTGCCGAGCGTTCCCAGCACCGCGGCCACACCCGTCGAACCGGGACGGTCGTCGATGGTGTAGTCGGCCAGTGCGCTGTCGGCGAGCCGATGTTCCTCGACGTCCCGTGCCATGCAGTCGCCTGTGAGATCCTCGGCGAGCGAGTCGATCTCGCAGCCGCGTGAGGTGGCGACCTCGAGAGCGCCGGGGGTGTCGACGGCGAGCGGCGCGAGGATCCCCGCGACGACGAGCGAGGTGAACGCCAGGCCGATGAACAGCGTCCCGCGAGCGCGCGGACGCGGAGGCGGGGGCGGCGAGGCGGTCGCGTCGAGAGGATTGACCGGAAGCCGGGTGAGATGGACGGATTCCGGGGAGATCCGCGCAACGGCGAGCACGACGGCGGCCGTCACCACACCCTCGACCAGCCCGACGGGAATGTGCGTGGCGTAGAGGAATCCGATGTTCGACACCGGAACCGCAAAGGTGCCGCCGAGGGCGTACTCGACGACGAAACCCGTCACCGCCGCGAGGACCGAGACGAACCCTGCGACGAACGAGACCAGACCGAGCATGACGAACCGCCGCACCCCGTGGTGTTCGCACAGTGCGCGCAGCGCCGTCGCGGCGAGGAAACCGGCGGCGATGGCGACGAGCACCATGTTCGTGACGTTGGCGCCCAGTGCCGACAGGCCGCCGTCGGCGAAGACGAAGGCCTGCACCACGAGGACGATCGTCAATGCGACCGCACCCACGAACGGGCCGAGCAGGATCGCCGCGAGCGCGCCGCCCACGACGTGGCCGCTCGCGTCCGGCAGCACCGGAACGTCGACCACCTGCAGGGCGAACAACAGGGCGCAGACCACCGCCGCAGTGGGCACCGACCTCTTGCTCAGGTCGCTGCGTGCGTACCAGGCGGCGATGCTGACCCCGATCACGGCGATGACGAAGAACCACGCGGACGCGCGGTCGGCGATCAGGCCGTCGCCCATGTGCAGGGCGAGGACGTCCGTGCCGGCGAACCCACTCGTATCGACCATCTCCGATGTCCCTCCCACCGACGGAGTGCTCTGCGGCGAAGGCTAGTACCGGCATCGGGGGAGGCGGAGCGTTTTCGAGAGCTCGGCGGGACGGGAGCCTGGGCAAAAAGTGAAACCCGTTCTATATTTGCGTCATGTACGAGTGGTCCGACACAGACCTCATGTTCCGCGATGCGCTTCGCGGTTTCATCGAGAAGGAAATCCGCCCGCACGTCGACAGTCTCGAATCGGGAGAACTGCCGCCGTACGACATCATCCGGAAGTTGTACGCGACTTTCGGCATCGACGAGATGGCCCGTGAGTCGCTCGAACGCGCCCTCGCGAAAGAGGAACGCGGAGAGAAGCCTTCGGGGTCGTCCGGTGGTACCGGCGGGTCGCCGGGGATGGCGGCGTTGCTCAATATCGAGATCGCCGGGGTGAGCCTCGGGCTCATCGCCTCGCTGGGCGTCAGCCTGGGCCTGACCGCGGGCACGATCCGCAGCCGCGGCACCCTCGCGCAGAAGAAGCGATGGCTGCCCGAGTTGGTGACCTTCGAGAAGGTCGGAGCGTGGGCGATCACCGAACCCGATTCGGGTTCGGACGCCTTCGGCGGGATGAAGACGACGGTGCGCCGCGACGGGGAGGACTACGTCCTCAACGGCCAGAAGACCTTCATCACCAACGGTCCGTACGCCGACGTGATCATCGTGTACGCGAAGCTCGACGAGGGCGACTCCTCGGTGGATCGCCGCGACCGCAAGGTGCTCGCATTCGTGCTGGACAAGGGCATGGAAGGGCTCACCCAGAGCCCGCCCTTCAAGAAGATGGGCATGAACTCCTCGCCGACGGGCGAGCTGTTCTTCGATAACGTGCGCCTGACCCGCGACCGGCTGCTGGGTGAGACCGAGGACGGCGGTCGCAGCGACGGCAAGGACAGCGCGCGCGAATCCTTCGCCACCGAACGTATCGGCATCGCCTATCTGGCCCTGGGCATCATCGAGCAGTGTCTGAAGCTGTGCACCGAGTACGCGAAGTCGCGGAAGCTGTGGGGCAAGGAGATCGCACAGTTCCAGTTGATCCAGCTCAAGCTCGCCGAGATGGAGATCGCGCGGGTGAACGTCCGCAACATGGTCTTCAGCGCGATCGAACGCACGCAGGCGGGGAAGCCGGTGAGCCTGTCGGAGGCGTCGGCGATGAAGCTGTACTCGTCGCGGGCTGCGACCGAGGTGGCGATGGAGGCCGTGCAGCTGTTCGGAGGAAACGGATACATGGCCGAATATCGCGTCGAACAACTTGCGCGTGATGCGAAATCGTTGATGATCTACGCCGGTAGTAACGAAATTCAAGTAACACATATCGCGAAGGGATTGCTCGCACAGTAAGCCCTGAATACGACCGCTCGAAATTAGCAAAAAGGACAATTTTCGGAGGGGGGATGACAATTCCCCCACTGTGTCGACTATTGTTCGCCATGAGAAAAGTTATGCCGGTCGCCGACGAGGGGAGCGACCGGTCCGGAGGGGAGTCCGAGCGGAAATCGGGGGAGCGATGTACGCGGAACGAAGGGACGGCGAAAAGCCGTCGGTCACGACGGACGGCAGGAGCGCTCGCGCAGAGCGCACCCGGCAGGCCGTCATAGAGGCTCATATCGCGCTCATCAGGGCGGGAGAGCTCAAACCCACAGGGGCGCAGATCGCCTCGCGGGCCGGGGTGTCCCTGCGATCGTTGTGGGGACACTTCGGCGACCTCGAGACATTGTTCGCCGTCACCGGCGCCGAGCTGATGCGGCGCCAGGTCGACGCCTACGAGCCGATCGATCCGTCGCTGCCGCTCGAGGAGCGGATCGACGCCTACTGCAGGCAGCGGGCGGAGATGCTCGAATACATCGCGCCGTTCGCACGGTCGTCCGAGATCCGGGTGCCGTTCTCGCGCGAGTTGCAGCGCAACCGCGTGCGTTATCTCGACCGGGCGCGATACGAGATCGGGGCGTTGTTCTCCGACCAGTTCGAGGGCGTCGACGGCACCGTCCGCACCCACATCGAGAACCTGCTGGGTGTGTCGACGACCTGGCCCACCTGGGTGTCGCTGCGGGACGTACTGCGTTTGCCGGTGCCCGAAGCCGTCGAGGTCATGAAGCGGTCGGTGTCGGCGCTGCTCGCGGAGGCATCCGGAGCCGGCCGGCAGCAGGCGGTGGCCCGTGTTGCGCAGGAGAAGGCCGCGGTCGCACCGCACCGGAGGGCGCAGCAGTCCCGGCCGGTGCCGGCGATGACACCGCGGGAACAGGTCGTCGTCCCGGCCTGAGCGCCCGGCCTGAGCATCAGAGCGTGTCGGTCGGTTTCCGACCGGCGCGTGCCGAGAGAAAGGTCTCGACCGCAGGCAGCGCGGCCGAGACCGTCTCGGCATGGTCCACCCCGCGCAGGATCGCGAGTCGCGCACCGGGGACGGTGCGCGACAACGCGCGGGTGTCCTCCACGCGCAGGCGATCGTCCGACCCGACGACGGCGAGCACGGGCACGTCGATGTCGGCGAGCATCTCGTCGTCGATCCCCGGTTCCCGATCCGACCGGCGGAAATAGGCGGCGAGAGCCTGCGCGTCGTTCTTCAGGAAGGCCGAGCGCGTCGCGGGATCGACCGGCGTGCGACGCCGCTCCTCCCAGGCACGGACGAAACCGTCCATGCCCTCGCGCTCGAGCACGTCGACGGTGCCGGGGAAGAACATCGCGTCCATCGATCCCGCCTGGGGGCGTGCGCTCCCGCCGAGCAGCGTCAGACTCGACAGTCTGTCCGGAGCGTCGACGGCGAGCGCGAGTCCCGCACGGGCGCCGAACGAATAGCCGACGTAGTGCACCCGGTCGACCCCGGCCGCATCCAGGACGGCCAGCAGGTCCCCGACGATCGCGTCCATCGCGTAGGCGTCCTCGTCGTGAGGGGTGTCGCTGCGGCCGTGCCCACGCAGGTCGGGCATGACCAGCCGGAAATCCCCGCTGAGTGCCTTCACGTAGCCGAAGGCCCGCCACACCGCCGACGACAGGGCACTGCCGTGGACCAGCAGCACGACCGGTGCCCCCTCGGGACCTGCCGTGGTGAACCGGATCCGGGTGCCGTCGGCGGGATTCGTCGCGTGGCTCATCCCAGCAGTATCGCCGAACGGCTCACCGCCCGAGCTCGACCGACCGATCCACCTCCACCTCCTCCAGGAATCGTTCGTCGTGCGAGACCACCACGAGCGCACCGCTGTAGGCACGCAGGGCCTGGGTCAAGTGCGCGAGACCGGCCAGGTCGAGGTTGTTGGTGGGCTCGTCCAGCAGCAACAACTGCGGAGCGGGATCGGCCGCGAGCACGATCGCGAGCGCGGCCCGCAGTCGTTCCCCACCCGACAGTGCCCCCACGGCGACCTCGGCGTGCCGGCCGCGGAACAGGAAGCGCGCCAGACGTGCCCGCACCTGCTGCGGAGTCAGGTGCGGCGCACGATCCTCGGCGTTCTCCGCGACCGAACGATCGTCGTCGAAGATGTCGAGCCGCTGCGGGAGCAACGCGAAGGGAACGTGGGGTTCCGCCTCGACGATGCGGTGCAGCAGGGTCGTCTTCCCCGACCCGTTGGGGCCGCGCAGCGCGATCCGTTCCGGCCCGACGATCTCGAGCGGTGCGTCCGCCACACGCCGGCCGGGTGGAACCGCGGTTCCGGGCAGGTCGATGCGGATCTCCGGATCGTCGCGCACGGCGTCCTTCGCGCGATCGAGGTTCTCCCGTGCAGTGGTCAGATCCTCCTCGTGCTCACGGCGGAATCGCCCGGCGGATTCCTGCGCCTGCCGTTTGCGCGCGCCCATGACGATCTTGGGTTCGCGCTTCTGCTCGTACATCTTCTGCCCGTAGCGTTGCCGCCGGGCGAGCGTGACGTGCGCCGCCGCCAATTCGCGTGCCTGGCGCCGCACGTCGTTACGGGCGTCCCGCACTGCGGCCCGTGCCGCCTCCTGCTCCTCCGCGACGATCCGTTCGTACTCGCCGAATCCGCCGCCGAACAGGCGCAGAGCCCCGTTGCGCAGTTCGGCGATCGAGTCCATGCGGTCGAGCAGTTCCCGGTCGTGCCCGGCGACGAGCACCGTGCCGGGGAACCGGTCGAGCGCATCCTGCAGGCGCGCACGTCCGTCGGCGTCGAGATTGTTCGTCGGCTCGTCGAGCAACAGCGCGTCCGGCTCGTCGAGCAGGCGTGCGGTGAAGGCGAGCAGCACCGTCTCCCCGCCGGAGAGCTGACCGACGGTGCGGTCGAAATCCCCGACGTCGTGCAGGATCCGGTCGAGGCCGACGCGATGCATGAGCGCAAGAGCGCGGTCCTCGATGTCCCACCGATCGGCTACGACCTCGAAGTCCCGATCGTCGAACGATCCTGATTCGATGCGGCGCAGGGACTTTCGGATATCTCCGATGCCGAGGACGGAATCGACCGGCACCGTCGGATCGAGGGTCACGTCCTGAGGGAGGTAGGCGACCCGTCCCCGCACCGTCGACGAACCGGAGGTCGGGCGGAGTTCACCCGCGATCAACCGGAGCAGGGTGGTCTTCCCGCTTCCGTTGCGTCCCACCAGGCCGATCCGCCCCGCCGGGACGACGGCGTCGAGATCCTGCACGGCGACGGTGCCGTCCGGATGGGCGTAGGAGAGTGCGGACAGCGTGATACCGGATGAAGACATGATGGCTCCCGAAGGGTGAGGGTCGATTGCGCGAGTGCGCGGGGGACGGGACCTCTCACAGGAGCAACGGACTTCTCCGATCGACGGGTACGGGATGCGAACACCATGGTGAGCCCGCACCGTCCGGGATGCAACCGAATATTTCACCCCGACTCCTACCTGCGATAACAGGCACGGGCTCGAAAGTGCAGGCATGATCGGGACCGTGTGGATCCGACTGATCGGTATGGGAGTCGCGACAGTCACGGTGCTGTCGCTGTCGGCGTGTGCCCTCGGCCCCGATCAGCCCGAGACGATCGCGGAGGAGTTCGCTGCCGCTCTCGACGCCGGCGACGTCTCCGGAGCGGCAGCGCTGACCACCGATCCGGTAGCCGCGGAGTCCGCGATCGATGTCCTCTTCGCCGGCCTCGGCCACGACGACCCGACCGTGAGTGTCGCGGGGACGGGCGACGGCGACACCTTCGACCTCGACGTGACGTGGAACTTCGGGGAGGGCCGCGACTGGTCGTACCGCACCACCGGCAGCGCGACGGAGGACCCCGAGGCCGACGCGTGGCGGGTCCGCTGGGACCCCACGGTGCTGTCACCGGAACTGGCGGGCGGCGCGTCGCTGGAGTATCTGACCACCGTCGGCGCCCCGCCGACGATCTTCGACCGGGCCGGGCGGCCGCTCATGGGGGAGCAGGTCGTCACCGTCGTGAACCTGGATGCCACCGCCGATCCCGCCGCGGTCGCTCCCGTGCTGGCCACGGTCGTCCCGACGATCACGGCGGAGAGTCTCGCCGAGCAGGTCGCGGTGGCCGCCGGCGGCGCTGCGGGAGTGATCACACTGCGTGAGGAGGACCTCGCACCGATCGAGGATCGCCTCGCCGCGCTGCCCGGCGTGACGCTCGTGCCGCAGACCCGTCTGCTCACCACCGAGCGCGACCTCGCCTCGCCCGTGTGGTCCGGCCTCGCCGAACTGTGGCAGGAGGGGCAGGACGCCTCGGCCGGCTGGGTGATCCGGCGGGTCGCGGCGGACGGCACGACGAGCCAGGTCGCCGGCGAAGCCGGACCGGAGGCACCCGACCTGACCAGCACGATCGACCTCGACCTGCAGCGACGGGCCGAGGAGGTCCTCGCGGGTTTCGACACGCCCGCGGTGATCGTCGGGATCGAACCCTCGACGGGCGCGATCCGCACGATGGCCCAGAACGACGCGGCCGACGCCGAGGGGCCGATCGCCGCGACCGGCCTCTATCCGCCGGGGTCGACGTTCAAGGTGGTGACGACGGCGGCGGCGCTCGATGCCGGGCTCGCCGAACCCGACACCGTGCTGCCGTGCCCGGGCATCGCCTCGGTCGGCTCACGAACGATCCCGAACGACGAGAACTTCGATCTCGGCCCCGTGCCGCTGCACACCGCGTTCGCGTTCTCGTGCAATACGACCATGGGGCAGCTCGCTCTGGACCTGCCGCCCGACGCCCTGCGCGCCACCGCGGAACGCTTCGGTCTCGGCATCGATTACGTCACGCCCGGTCTCGTCACGGTCACGGGTAACGTGCCGGTCGCAGACACCGATGCTGCCCGCGTGGAGGCAGCGATCGGACAGGGTCGGGTGACGGCGTCGCCTTTCGGGATGGCGCTGGTCGCAGCCTCGGCGGCGAACGGCCGCACGCCGGTTCCGACGATCGTGGAGGGGCAGCCGGCGACCGCGGATCGGGAGGCCGAACCGATGCCCGAGAACGTGCTGACGGCACTGCGAGAGATGATGCGCGAGACTGTGATCGAGGGTACAGCCGGCACGTTGCGCGACATTCCCGATCTGACGGGGAAGACGGGGACGGCGGAGTACGGTGACAACGTCGGGGCGCACGGCTGGTTTATCGGATCACAGGATAATCTTGCCTTTGCGGTGTTCGTGTCGGGGGCGGACGGCTCCGCCCCTGCCGTCGAGGCGGCGGGTCGATGGCTGAGGGGGTAGGACGCGTGGCGCAATTGTGATGTGTTCGTGCACAACGCGTGCTGGTATCTCGTGTGACTGAAGTGAAGGTTGTTACATATGAGATTTCGTGATTGGCGGGGGAAGCGGGGGCGCATCGTCGCGCTGACCGTGTGCCTCGTCGTGGCTGTCGTCGCTCTGACGACGGTTGTGTTCTCGGATTCTCGAAGCGAGGCGCAACGCCTCGTCGACGACTTCGTTGCCGCCCTCGACGATCGTGATGCGGGCGCAGCGGCGGCCCTGACCTCCTACCCGAACGCGGCGGAGGAAACGATCTCGCAGATGTACGACGGTCTGTCCGACGGCACCGTCGACTACGACGTCACCCAGCTGGTCGAACTCAACGACGACTCGGGATACTTCACGCTCTCCGCCGGCTGGAATTTCGGTGAGGGCAAGGACTGGTCGTATCAGGTCACCGGTTCGGTGCGGAAGCTCGCCGTCGGCTGGCGTGTGTCCTGGGACCCGGAGGTCGTCGTCCCCGACCTGTCCGGCGGACGCACCGTCCACCACGTGCGCACCGACGCCGCGCCGCCGAAGATCTTCGACCGCACGGGCCGCCTCCTCATGGAGGAACAGACCATCAACGCCGTGGTGCTCGACCCGGCGGCGATGCCCGACCCCGTCGACACCACCACTCGTCTCGCGGCGGTTCTCGAGCCGGTCGCACCCGTCATCACCGCCCAGCTGATGCAGGAGCGGATGGCGGAGAACCCCGGAAACCGGATCACCGCGGTCAAGCTCCGCGACCAGGACTACCAGTTCCTCGAGGGCGGCATCGTGTCGATCCCCGGGGTCGAGGTGCTCACGACACCCACCCTGATCAGCGCCGATCGGCGGATCTCCACGCCGCTGCTCGACTCGCTGCGCTCGGCCTGGCAGCTCGAACGCGACCGGACGGCAGGCTGGGCGGTCACCCTCGAGGATCCCGAGGAGGGCCCGATCCAGGTGGCGGGCTTCCAGGGCCCGCCGCCTCCGGACCTGCAGGCGACCGTCGACTCCCAGGTGCAGCTCGCCGCGAAGGAAGCGGTCGTCACCGCAGGTACCCCGGCCGCGGTGGTCGCCATCCAGCCCTCGACCGGTGGCATCCTCGCCGCCGACGTCAACAACTGGGCCATGGAACTCGGTCCCGTCATCACCCACGGTCTCTACCCGGCCGGCGGCGTTCTCGATCCGGTCCGGCTCGCGGCCGGCCTCGAGCGCGGCGTCGATCCGAACGACGTGGGATCCGATGACGTCGCCTCGACCGCCCGTCGCCTCGGCCTCGGCGTCGACTACGACGTGCCGGGCTTCGAGTTCGAGACCTCGCAGATCGGGCACAACCGCTCCGGAGTTGTCCAGTTCGCCGGATCGGATTCCGACGAGAACCTGATCACGCCGCTCGGCGCCGCGGTGCTGGCCGCCTCGGTCGCACGGGGCAGCGTCGCTGCCCCGACGATCGTGCAGGGCCAGGAGACGGTCGTCCACGACGCCCCCGAGGCGCTGCCCGGTTCTGTGATCGACGCCCTGCGCGGCATGATGATCGACAACGTGCAGAACGGTCCGGCGTCCTTCCTCCGTGGACACGCCGGTCTCGCGGGTATCGCCGCGGCGAGCGGTGAGGACCGCTGGTTCTTCGGCTACACCGGCGGCGACCTGGCCTTCGCGGTCTTCGTCGCCGATGCCGACGGCGGCGACCGCGCGATCAAGATGGCCGACACCTTCCTGCGCAAGCTCGGAGAACCCCTGCTCGGGGAGTGATCGGCCGGAGGCCGGTCCATGGTGCGCTGATCGGCCGGAGGCCGGTCCATGGTGCGCTGATCCGCCGGAGGCCGGTCCATGGTGCGCTGATCCGCCGGAGGCCGGTCCGCGGCGTACAGGTACGTTGAGCGACCGTGACCGTCCTCGACCTGGCACTGCTCGTGGTTGCCGGATTCTTCGCGGGTGTCGTCGGGTTCGTCACCGGCCTGGCGTCGATCGTCTCGTATCCGGCGTTGCTCGCCGTCGGCCTCCCGCCGGTCGCGGCGAACGTCACCAACACCGTCGCGATGGTCGGTGTGGGTGTCGGGGCGCTGACCAATTCGGCGCGGGAGGTCGTCGACACCGGCCCCCGCGTGTGGTGGTGGACGCTCTACGCCGCGCTCGGCGGCGTGGTCGGTGCGGCTGTCCTGCTCGTCGCGCCGCCCGACTCGTTCGAGGCGATCGTTCCGGGTTTCGTCGCGCTCGCCGCTCTCGCGCTGCTGCTCCAACCACGCATCCGCACCCTGGCCGGCGGTCGCGACCTGCCGCGGGTGTTCTCCGTGGCGGTCTTCGTCGTCGCGGTCTACGGCGGATACTTCGGTGCCGGCGCCGGCGTCGTCTTCTACGCGCTGGTGCTTATCTGCACGTCCGAGCAGATTTGGCGCGCGAGCATCCTCAAGAGCTACCTGCTCGGCGTCGCCAACCTGGTCGCGGCGATCGGGTTCGCAGTCTTCGGACCCGTGCACTGGGGTGCGGCGGCCGCCATGGCCGTCGGCGCGTTCGCGGGTGGCTACTGCGGTCCGCCGCTCGTGCGGCGCATACCCCCGAACCTGCTGCGCGTGGGTGTCGCGCTCGCAGGGTTCGGGTTGGCGGTATGGCTCGCTCTCCGCTGAGCAGCGTCCTGTGCAGTGGTGCTACTGCACGCCGTGCATGAGCTTCTTGATGTGCGGCGCGAAGAGGGCCAGCACGATGCCCACTGCGATCGACGCTCCGCCGATCCACAGGTAGTACGGCACCTCGTTGTTCTCGTCGTAGAACCCCGCGAGGGTGCCGGCCATGGCCGTACCGCATGCGACGGACAGGTAGAACAACGCGACCATCTGCGTGTGGAAGTTCTTCGGCGCGAGCTTCGTCGACAGCGACAGTCCGACGGGGGACAGGAACAGCTCGGCGAAGGTGAACAGCAGCAGGATGAAGACCAGTCCGAGCAGCGGAGCGCTGTTGGGGCCGCCACCGGCCATGGGGATGAAGCACAGGAAGGCGATGCCCATGATGATCGTGCCTGCGGCGAACTTGATGGGCGACGAGGGCTGACGCGGTCCGAGTTTGGTCCACACGGCGGCGAAGACACCCGCGAACAGGATGATGAAGACCGGGTTGATCGACTGCACCCAGGACGGCGGGAACTCCCACCCGAACAGATTACGGTCCAGGCGTGTGTCGGCGTAGACGGCGACCATCGTGAACTGTTGCTGGAAGAGCGACCAGAACACCGCGCTCGCGATGAACATCGGGATGAACGACAGCACCCGGCTGCGCTCGACCGGCGTGATCTGCTTGCTCGACAGCATGAGGACGAAGTAGGTGATCGTCGCGATGATGGTCAGGGCGACGACGATGTCGGACATGTTGCTCGTCGTGACGAGGCCGGTCAGCGCGGCGACCGCGATGAGGACCACGGCGACCAGACCGATCCCGGCGGCTTTCGTGCGCGTCTCGGCGGGAAGCGGATGGGGTGGCACCTTGCCGATGTCGCCGAGATGCTTGCGATAGATCGTGTACTGCAGCAGGCCGAGGAACATGCCGACCGCGGCGAGACCGAAGCCCCAGTGGAAGCCGTAACGCGTCTGTAGGAAGCCGGTGAGCAGCGGGCCGACGAGCGCGCCGATGTTCACGCCCATGTAGAAGATGGAGAAACCGGCGTCGCGTCGCGGGTCCTGCTCGTCGTAGAGATCGCCGACGATCGACGTCGCCGTGGCCTTCAGACCACCGCTACCGAACGCGACCAGCACCAGGCCGATACCCACCCCGACGAAACCGGGCAGCACCGCGAGCGCGATGTGGCCGAACATGATGAGCACGGCGCTGTAGAACAGGGTCCGTTCGGAACCCAGCAGCCGGTCGGCGATCCACGCCCCGAGAATCGTCGACAGGTAGACCGTGCCGCCGTAGGCGCCGACGATGGAGGTCGCAGCCCCCTGGCTGATCCCCAGCCCGCCCTCGGATGCCGAGTAGTACAGGTAGTAGATCAGGATGCCCTGCATGCCGTAGAAGGAGAATCGCTCCCACATCTCGACACCGAACAGGTTGGCCAGGGGTAGTGGCTGACCGAAGAACCGATGGTCGGATCGCGACCCGGTCAGAGTAGGTGGTTCCAGCGTGGACATGATCTCCACTGTTCCACCGCACGGGGCGCGAGCGCGAAAAATTCGCGTATCCCGCGGTCGCAGATCACACTTCGCGTGCGAGTGCGAGAGCTGCGACCGGAGGGTCGGTACTGGTCGACCTCGGCGAGGTCAGTGAGCGTCGACCTTGCGGTGCTGGAGCAGTCCGACGACCACGCGCCAGCCCACCAGGAACAGGCCCAAGAAGATCGTCGCGACGATGATGAAGGCGGTTGCGGTGCCCTGACCGGTGACGGCCCGCAGCAGCATCCCCACGACGAGGGTGCTCACCCACACGAGCAGTCCGGTGGGAACGGCCGCGAAGGCGTCGAACTTGTCGCGGTAGAGCCACGCGGTGAAGAACCATCCGACGGTGAGGCCGCCGAGGAACGGCCACGCCGTTCCTGCGAGCCCCACGAGATCGAGCACTTCGTCGTGACTGGAACGACCGAGCACGGCGAATACGACGACGAGAACGACGTCGATCGCCAACGCCGGGATGTACTTCTTCACGGGTCCAGAGTAGCGGCGGCGCGGGGCGCGTCGGAATCTCCGGCGCGTGCTCTCGAGCACGATCCGGACCGGTAGAGCGGGTGGAACGCGGCAGCGCCCCTGCCGGAGCAGGGGCGCTGTCTGTGCGAGAGGGGTCAGGCCTGCAGGCCGGCCTCGATCTCGAGGGTGATGGTGATCTTGTCGCCGACGACGGCTCCGCCGCCTTCGAGCGGCATTTCGATGCTGATGCCGAAATCCTTGCGGTTGATGACGGTGGTGGCCTCGAAGCCGGCGACCGGGCCCTGGCCCATGCCGGGGTTGACGCCGTTGAACTCGAGCTTCAGGTTGACCGGGCGGGTGACGCCGTGGAGCGTGAAGTCGCCCGTGACGATGTAGTTATCACCGTCGGCACGCACGTCGGTCGAGGTGAAGGTGGCGACGGGGAACTGCTCGGCGTCGAAGAAGTCGGCGGAGCGGACGTGCGCGTCGCGGTCGGCGTTCTTGGTGTTGATCGACTTGACGTCGATCTCGGCGTTCACCGATGCGGTGCCGTCCTCGGCGACGGTGATGGCGCCGGAGAAGTTCTCGAAGGTGCCGCGAACCTTGCTGACGACGAGGTGCCGGACGGTGAAGCCCACGTTCGAGTGGACGGGATCGATGGCCCAGGTGCCGGTGGTCAGGCCGGGGAAGGTGGTGGTGGCGGTCGTCATGGTGGTCCTCCTCGATGGTCAAACTTTCAACTGCTTGTCGACAAGCATGCCACCAAATAGTTGCATGCGCAACTACATCGTGAGGTGGATCACGCCGGCTCGGGATTCTCGACCGGACGACGCCGCCGCTCCAGGGCGCTGCGCTCGTGTTCTGCGCGCTCGGCGATCGGATCGATCTCGTCGGGTCCGTTGCCCCGGTACATCGCGGCGACGGTGGCCCAGCCCGCCAGGGCCACGAACGCGAAGCTCACCATCCGATACACGAAGACCGCTGCCAGCGACTGCGACGCGCTCAGCCCGGCAGCGGTGAGCGTCGCGATGAGGGTGCCGTCCACGAATCCGAGGCCGCCCGGTGCGAGCGGCACGCTGCCCACGGCCTTCGCCGCCGCGAACGCGATGAACAACCCCGCCACCGACGGGGAGCCGCCGACAGCCCAACACGCCAGTCCGAGGCACGCGACATCGGCTGCACGGTGCACGGCCGACCACGCCACCGCGGCCACACCGTCGCGACGCGCGAGTTCGACGGACTCGAGCTGCGCGAGGGTGCGTTCGAAGACGTCGAAGCCGGTGTCCCTCGGCTTCCTCGTGATGCGGTTGACCCGACGGAGCACCCACGTGCCCGCCGCCTCGATCGACGTGGGGTTCTTCGCGACGTACCGCAGGCCGAAGATCAACGCGATCGCGCCCGCGAGCGACAACACGAGAGTGACGGGGCTGATCCGGCTGCCGACCGCGAACGCACCGATCATGCCCACCGACGCCAGGGTCACGGCCGCGATGACGCCGGAAACCGCGAGTTGCCACGAGGCGACCACGGGGGTCGCACCCCACTTGCGGGTCTGCTTGTAGGTGAAGGCCGTGGAGAAGACCGGACCTGCGGGTAGGGTCACCGCCATCGCCGTGCTGCCGTAGATCACCGACGCCGAACGCCAGTGCCCGACGCGCACCCCGCCGGCGCGGAGCAGTCGCTGCTGCACTCCCGCGAAGCCGCTGAGGGAGATCATCTGCGCCAGCACGGCCGCCGCGAACCAGCCCCAGTGCATCTCCGTGACCGCGCGCCACGAGTCGCTCATCGTCGGCCACAGGTAGATCGCCTCGACCGTCAGCAGAGCCACGAGGGCGATCGCCGACACCCACTTGATCCACCGGAACGAGCCCCGACGCGGCGTGGCGTCGGGGCATGGAGGATCGTCGTGCGGCTGCGCCACGCTGTTCACCGTAACCGACCGTCGGGTCACGAAGAGGGCGCTGTGGCCGTTCCGCGTCGTTCGCGGGTGTCGCGGGACGGACCGTCACTCGTCCGTCGAAGTGTCCGTCCCGTTCGCTTCTCCGGGGGCTCCGGGATAGCGAACCGGCCATGCGAGATGGGTCATCCGCCGCCGGCCGCGAAGCTGCACCTCGTCGCCGAGTTCCCAGTGGCTGCGCTCCTCGTCGTCCGCGAAGTACAACGCGCTCGACGACGCGAGAACCCTACTCGGACGCAGTTTCGCCAGCTCGGTCAGGCGCGAGGCCTCGTTGACCGGGTCGCCGATCACCGTGTACTCGAAGCGCTCCGCCGCGCCGATGTTGCCGGCCACCGCGAGTCCCGCCGACACGCCGATCCCGACATCGAGTCCGGTGATCTCGTCCAGAGCGAAACGCAGTTCGCGGGCCGCCGCGAGCGCCGCCGTGGGGGCGTCCGGCCGGTCGAGGGGAGCGCCGAAGATCACCAATGCCGCGTCGCCCATGAACTTGTTGACGAAGCCGTGATGATGGTCGACCACCTCGACGACGACACGGAAGAACTCGTTGAGCAGTTCGACGACCTCGCTCGGTGGGCGCTCGGCGGCCGTCGCCGTCGAACCCACCATGTCGACGAACAGCACCGCGACGTAGCGCGTCTCACCACCGAGCTCGGTGCCGTACTGCAGGGCCCGGCGCGCGACGTCCTCACCGACGTGCTGACCGAACAACTCCCGTAGACGCCGGCGTTCGTCGGACTCGGCCATCATGCGGTTGAAGCCGACCTGTAGGCGTCCGATCTCACTGCCGTCGAACACCTCGACCTGCACTCCCGAGGCGCCGCGTTGCACGCGTTCGATCGCCCAGCGCAACTGCTTGATCGGGTCGGAGATCTGCGCCGACGTCAGCAGCGACAACACGAGCGCGAGACCGATCGACGTCACCGCGAGAGCGAGCACGGACAGGGCGAGCGCGTCGGCGTCGAAGTCGGTGTTGGCGCTCAACTGCGTCACGCACAGCAGCACGATCCCGGCGACCGGCATGAGCGTGCCCAGGCCCCAGGTCATGGCCAGGCGCGTGCCGACGCCGGGAGCCATCGTCCGGTCGAAGTTTCCCTCGCTCAGCGCCCGCGCGGCGACCGGCCGCAGGATGCGTTCACCGAGCATGTAGGTGAAACCGAAGGTGCTGGTCGCGGCCATTGCGACGGTGACCGAGACCGCCACCGCGAGCGACGGCATCTCCTCGGCGGTGAGGAAGACGAAGAGCACGCCGCCGAGCAGCCACAGACCGAGGTGCACGATCGCCTGTCGCAGCGGGGCGTGCAGGGCCGCCATCTGTTCGGCCCGGGTGGGCGGGCCGCCGCGGAGCTGCCACCGGACGACAGAGCGCAGCGTGATCGCTGCGGCGCCGAGGCTCACGATGCCGGCGAAGACCAGGTACACCGCGAAGACCGCGAAGTTGCGGACCCGATCCGCGATGATGGCGTCGGTCTCGGCGATGGGGATGCCGTACCGGACGAAGGCGAACACGAGCATCGCACCGAACAGGTTCGACGCGCCCATGGAGACCATGTAGAGCGGCCAACGACTCCGCAAGGTGGCGGCGACAGCTCGGTACGACCTCAGCACGACTTCAAATCAAACCACTGTGCGGACGGTCACAGGATGGGGCGGTCACTGTTGGAGGCGCGGAGTGGTTGGATTCACTCGCCCCACCTACTGTGACGAAAGGTGCGAAACGTACACATGAGGCCGCCTCCGACCGGTCCCGACGCGGATGCACCCCTGTGGCGGGCCGCCCAGGTCTTCCGGCTCGTGACCGTCGCATATGCGGTGGGATCGCAGTTCTCGACCGTCGTGAACTACACCCGTCCGGGCTTGTCGTGGTTCTTCACCGGGGTGCTCGTGACGTGGTCGCTCGTCTCGGCGGTGTTGCTCTCCCGCGAGGCACGACTGCGCCGCACGGTCACCGTGGTGGACCAGATCCTCGCCGTCGCGTTGATGGCGGCGACCCGGCTGGTCGCCGACCACGACTGGTACAGCAACCACCAGACCATGCCCACCACGCTGTGGGTCGCCAACGCCGTGCTGTCGGCCGCGATCCTCGGCGGTCCGCTCACGGGCATCGGCTCGGCGCTGCTGATGTCCGTCGTCAGCGCGGTGGTGCGCGACCAGATCAACCTCGACCTGTGGCGCGACGCGACGGCGCCGGTGCTCGTCGCGTGCGGTGTGGCAATGGGTTTCGCCACCACCACCGCGCGCAGTGCGCACCGGCAACTCGAGCAGGCCGTGCGCGTGGCAGCGGCCACCGAGGAACGGGACCGGCTCGCCCGGCAGGTGCACGACGGCGTGCTGCAGGTGCTCGCGCTCGTGCAGCGGCGCGGACTCGAGCTGGGCGGTGATGCGACGGAACTCGCCGAGTTGGCCCGCGAACAGGAGACCGCGCTGCGGCAGCTGATCTCCGAACAGGACACCGACGTCGACCGCGGCGGTGAGCATGCCGACCTCACCGCCCTCGTCCGGGCCAGGGCCGGGACCGGTGCGACGGTGTCCGCGCCCGCCGGCCCGATCATGATCCCGCGGGATCGAGCGGAGGAACTCGCGGCGCTCACGACAGCGGCGCTGTCGAACACGCAACTGCACGCCGGCGCCGGTGCCGCCGCCTACATCCTCCTCGAGGATCTCGGCGACGAGATCGTACTCAGCATCCGGGACGACGGCGTCGGGATCGAACCGGGCAGACTCGACGAAGCTCGCGAACAGGGACGCATGGGGGTGTCCAAGTCGATCGTCGGGCGAGCGGAATGGCTCGGCGGCGTCGCACTGCTCGACAGCGATGTAGGCGAAGGAACCGAATGGGAGATCCGGGTACCGAAGGGGAATGAGTGGCCGAGATCAGCGCGGAAACACACGAGAACAGCACAGAAGAACGCAGCACCGTCAGCGTGATGGTGGTCGACGACCACCCGATCTGGCGCAACGCCGTCGGACGTGACCTCGAGGAGGCCGGGTTCACCGTCGTCGCCGAGGCCGACGGTGTCGCGAGCGCCGCGCGCCGTGCCGCCGTCGTCCGCCCCGACGTCGTGCTCATGGACATGGCGATGCCCGACGGCACCGGCACCGAGGCGACCCGCGCGGTCCTCGAGGTCTCCCCGGACAGCCGGGTGCTGGTCCTGTCGGCGTCCTCCGAACGCGACGACGTCCTCGGCGCGGTCAAGGCGGGCGCGTCCGGCTATCTCGTGAAGAGCGCCTCGGTGCACGAACTCGTCGACGCCGTCCTCGCGACCGCGCGGGGACAGGCCGTCTTCACCCCCGGACTGGCCGGGCTCGTGCTCGGCGAGTACCGCCGGATGTCGAACGACGTCGCCGACCGGAGACCCCCACCGACCCTGACCGGCCGGGAGACCGAAGTGTTGCGTCTCGTCGCGAAAGGGTTGTCGGCGAAACAGATCGCAGCGCGACTGACGCTCAGCCACCGCACGGTGGAGAACCACGTCCAAGCGGCGCTACGCAAACTGCAGCTCGCCAACCGCGTCGAACTCACCCGCTACGTCATCGAACAGGGCCTCGAATAGCGCTCCGCACAGTGGCTCCGACGACTTCGGAGGCATACCGTTCGTCCCGTTAAGCTCAGGGCATGGAACCGAAGGATCTGCGGGTGTCGGACGCCGAGCGCGAGCACGTCGGCGAACTTCTGCAGCGGGCGGTCGGGCAGGGAATGCTCTCGCTCGGGGAGTTCACCGAACGGATGGACACCGTCCTCGCGGCCAAGACCCGAGGCGACCTGAACCAGGTGCTCGTCGACCTGCCCGGTATCCAGATCCGGCCCGAGTTCCAGGAGCAGAATCTGCCGGGCATGTCGCAGGCGCACTATCCGGCGCCGAGTGCGGCCGGCTACCCCGCGCCGAGTGCAGCTGCTTTCCCCGCGACCGGCCAGGGCGCTCCTCTCGTGATCAAGGGCCGCGTCTCCGGCATCGAACGCAAGGGTCGCTGGCACGTGCCGCCCGCCGTCGTTCTCGACACCGTCGCGTCCTCCGTGACCCTCGATTTCACCGAAGCGGTGATGCAGACGCAGGTCGTGCGGATCGACGTGAGCGACTACCTCAGCTCGATCAACATCGTGCTCCCCGCCGAGGCCACGGCCGACGTCAACGGCGTCGAGAACGTCGCGTCGAGCGTGTCGTCGAAGGTGCGCGGCGGAGCGCCGTACGGACCGCTGCACGTCGTGGTGACAGGCAAGGTCCGCGGCGGGAGCTTCAACGTCACCCATCCGCTGTCCACGCGGCTGCGGAAGTTCTTCAACGGCAGCTGACCCCGGAAACACCCGAGGCGACCCGCTCTGCGGGTCGCCTCGAGTTCGTTCGTCAGATCAGTCGCGACGCTGCCGGGCGATCAGCTCACTGACGCTGATCGAACGGCCGCTGTCGGGACCGTGGCGTCCACGCCTCCGCGACTCCGCGTCGTTCTGCTCCGGCTGCGATTCGTCCGCTCGCGCTTCCGGCCGCTCGCCGGCCGGGCGGGGCGGCTGCTCCGGACCACGGGACCGGGAGGGCAGAGGCGGACGGGGACCGTTCTGTGTCGGCGGCTGCATGCCCTGCGTCGGCGGCTGCTGAGTGCCCGGCACGGGCGGTCGGGCAGGTCCCTGCGCCGGAGGTCGCTGGGCCTCCGATGTCGGGGGACGTTGCGAGTCCGGCGCCGAGGGGCGCGGTGCGTCGGAAGTGGGCCTCGGTCGCTGGGCCGAAGACTCCCCGCCGGGCGACGTACGGCGCAACTGCGACAGCCAGTTCTCGATCGCCTGCGGATCCCGTCCACGACCGGTGCCGGGTTCGCTCGGACGCGGAGCCGGGGCACCGGGCAGAGCTTCCGCATCGCCCGGGACAGCGGGCGGTCGGATGAAGGACTGCGGCAGCGGCGGCGGAACCTCCCCGCGCTGACGGCGGGGGAGCGGAGGCACCGACGACGGCGACGACGGGTCGGACGCACCGCGCTGTGTGGCATCGAGCGCACCGCGCTGTGTCTGATCGAGCGCACCGCGCTGCGTGACATCGCGCTGCGGCATCTCGGGGGCACGACGTTCGGGCTTCTCCGGGACACCCTTCTCCGGGCCTCCGAGCCCCGGAAGAGCCGAGCCGTTGCGCTCGTCCACCGGCGGCCGACCCTCCGGGCGACGACGCGGCTCCGGGATCGGACGCGACGGACGCCCCGGACCCGTACCGGGCTGCACCGGACGGCTCGCCGGCATCGGACGCCCGGCTGCGGGCGGCACCCGTTCGCCGTTCCGCGGAGCAGCAGGGGGACGACCGGACGCGGGCGCGGCCGGACGGACCGGGGGGCGGCCCGGGGCCTGCCGTCGCACCGGCGGCGGCGTGAGATCGCGGAGCTTGCGCTGTTCGGCGGCCGGCCTCGGCGGAGCGATCTTGGGCAGCGGCTGCGTGAGGTCGGAGCCGCCCTCGAAGGCACCTGCCGGGAAGCGGTGCGCGCCCGTGGCCGCGACCGTCGCCGGCCCGAACATGCCGACGGTGATGAGCTCGGGAACGTCCTCGGGCATCAGTTCGTCGGCGAGGATCGGCTCGCCCAAGCCGATCTTCTCCTGGATCCGCTTCATCCACGCCGGAGCCCACCAGCAGTCGTCGCCGAGCAGCTTCATCACGGCGGGCACGAGGAACATGCGGATGACGGTCGCGTCGATGATCAGCGCGGCGATCATGCCGAACGCGATGTACTTCATCATCACCAGCTCCGAGAACCCGAAGGCACCGGTGACGACGATAAGGATCAGGGCGGCCGCGGTGATGATGCGACCGGTGTGGGCGGTACCGATACGGATCGACTCGGTGGTGCTCGCCCCCATCGATCTCGCCTCGACCATTCTGGAGAGCAGGAACACCTCGTAGTCGGTCGACAGGCCGTACACGATCGCGATGATCAGCACGAGCACCGGCGACATGATCGGCCCCGGGGTGAAGTTGAGCAGGTCGGCGCCGTTGCCGTCGATGAAGATCCAGGTGAGGATGCCCAGCGTCGAGCCGAGACCCAGGGCGCTCATCAACACGGCCTTGACCGGCAGCACGAGCGAGCCGAACGCCAGGAACATCAGCAACGTCGTCAACAGCACGACGACCACGACCATCAGCGGCAGGGTCTCGAGCAGGGCCCCGATGGAGTCCTGCTCGATCGCCGGGGTGCCGCCGACGAGCACTTCGACACCCTCGGGCCATTCGGCTGCGTGCAGGTACTCGACGGTGTCGGCGGACTCGTTGCGGTCGGTCAGACCGGCCTTGAGCACACGGACGCCGTCCTTCGCGGGGCCGGTGATCTGGAACTTCTCGACGAGGCCGGGAGCTTCGCTCGCCGTCGTGATGATCTTGTTGAGGTCGCCGCCCTCGGCGCCGCGGACCACGAGCTTGACCGGCTCGGCGCGCTGGCCGGGGAACAGTTCGTCGAAGGTCTCCTGCGCGACGCGCGTGGGGTGCTCGGGCGGCAGGTAGGTCTCGTTGATGCCGCCGAACTTGATGCCGGTCAGCGGCATGATGAGCAGCAGCAGGCCGATGACCGTCGGGATGGTCACCTTCATCGGGTTGACCATCACCCAGCGGCACAGGCGGCCGAGGAAACTGTTCTCGACCTGCTCGTTCGACTGGATCTGCCCGAAGCGTTTCATGCCGAACTTGTCGATGCGCCTGCCGAGGATGCTCAGGATGGCGGGCAGGATCGTGATCGACAGCAGGGCAGCCAGTGAGACCGCCGAGATCGCGCCGTAGGCGACCGACTTGAGGAAGCCCTGCGGGAACAGCACGAGACCACCGAGGCTGGTGACGACCATCGTCGCCGAGAACACCACCGTGCGACCTGCGGTGACGACGGTGCGTCGCACCGCCGCCGGGGTGTCGTAACCCTCGGCGAGTTCCTCACGGAACCGCGACACCATGAACAGGCCGTAGTCGATCGCCAGGCCCAGGCCGATCAGTGAGACGACCGGTGCGACGAACGAGTTGACCTCGGTGAAGTTGGTGATCAACCGGACGATGCCGTTCGCCGCGACGATCGTGAGACCACCGGTGATCAGCGGGAGAGCGGCCGCGACGACGCCGCCGAAGACGAAGAACAACAGGATGCCGACGGCCGGGATCGCGAGGATCTCCATGCGCTTGATGTCGTTGGCCATCGTGTCGTTCAGTGCGCCGGAGATCGGCTGCAGACCGGCGAGCTGCACGTCGACGCCGTCGATGTAGAAGGCGTCCTTGATCTCGCGGAAGTTGCCGGTCAGCTCCGTGTCGTCCTCGCCGGCGATCGCGACCGACGCGATCGCGTGCTGACGCGACGGATCGGCCAGCGACGGCAGCGACGGCGCGTCGTCGGTGGGCCAGTACGCACCGTTGATCTTGAGGATTTCGTCGGGATGCTCGGCGACCAGCGAGTTCAGGCTGTCGGTGACCTTCGCCGCGAACTCGGGATCGTCGACCGTGCTGCCCTCGGGTGCCGTGTACAGCACCAGCACGTCGCCCGCGGTGTCGCGGCCGAAGGTGCCGTCGGCGAGCTTGGCAGCGGCGACGGACTCCGAACCGGGATCGTCCCAGCCGCTCTGGCTGAGGTGATCGTTCAGGCTCAGCCCGTACCCGGCGAGCGCGAGCAACCCCGCGACCATCACCGCAATGACGGTGAAGCGCGCGCGGTAGACGAGCTCTCCCCAACGGTCGAACACGTAAGTCTCCTATTCGGCGACGCTCTTGCGCCCCACCAGGAGAGCAGAAAGCGGTCGGAACGGCTGCAGCCAGGCACCCTCGTCGGGCAGCGATTCCAGGCTGACGCGGGGCAGCGGTTCGCGGAACACACCGGGAATGTCCTCGAGATCGAGGAACTGGATGATCTCGGAGGTCACCGCCCAGCTGGCGTGCTCGCGGAAACCGAGCACCTGGGTCGCGATGCCCTCCTGTGCGAGCCGCTCGAGGGGTTCACGGAACGCCTGCCCGTCGGCGGAGGCCACCATGACACCCGCGAGACCTTCCCGGTGCCTCAGCTCGATGTGGTCCAGCATGTCGGAGTCGACATCGCTGTCCTCGTCGATCTTCGGCTTGGCGAACACCGCGAAGCCCACATTACGCAAGGCCTCGACCCAGGGGCGGACGACGTCCGCGCTGCCGGGGGCGATATTGGTGAACACCGTGGCTTCGGGTTCGAGGGTCGCGGAGTGCAGACGCGACAGTTCGGCGGTGCGTCCGAGCAGCCACCGGCCGAGAGCGTCGAAGCGCGGGCGGTAGGCCGCGGTGGGCCGGCCGCCGAGGATCGCGCCGAGGCCCATGTCGAGGTTGGGTGCGTCCCAGACGAGCAGGACCTTTCGGACCGGCTCGACACCGTCGATCGCGGAGGGGTCGGTCACGCCGGGAAGCTCTTCATGGACACTCATGCTCCGATCTTCCCCCAGACGAACTCGTTGATAGCGCTACCCACCTGGTGTGCCTTGTCCTCGAACTTGGTGACGGGGCGTTCGAGGCTGATCGGGGAGGTGCCGGTGAAGCGGGCGAGGCGCGGTTCGGCATCGCCCACCTCGGCGATGGCCTCGGCGTAATCGGCGTGGTCGGTGGCCACGTGCAGCACTCCACCGGGCTTCAATCGGTCGGCGATCAGAGCGAACGTCGGGGCCTGCAGGAGTCGGCGCTTGTGGTGGCGGGCCTTGGGCCACGGATCCGGGAAGAACACCCGCACGCCGGTGAGTGACGCGGTGGTCAGCATCTTCTCGAGCACCTCGACGGCGTCGCCGCGCAGGATCCGCAGGTTCCGGATCGGCGCGTCGGTGTTGCAGCTGCGTTCGATGTTCTGCAGTGTCTGGGCGATGCCGGGCTTGTAGACCTCCACGGCGATGAGGTTCACCTCGGGCTCGGCTTGGGCCATAGCGACCGCGGCGGTTCCTGTTCCGGATCCGATCTCGAGGACGAGGGGCGCGGAGCGACCGAACCAGGCGTCGACGTCGAGCGGTTCGTCGCCGACTTCCTTGCCGAGTTCGGGCCAACGACGGTCCCAGCACTGCTGCTGGGGGTCGGTCAGCGATCCACGGCGGGACCGGAAACTCGTCACCCTGGGGTATAGGCGGTTCCCGCGGGTCGGGCGCTCCTCGAGCGTCTCGGTGGTGTGCTGATCGGCTTCGTTCACCGGTCCATTGTCGCGTATTCCGAGAGTGTGTGGCGGGAGTGACCTGAGTGGCCACAGTGTTTTCTCAGGGAAGCATTCGTTCGGCTGCCTGTCAGCGATCTCTCTGCGACAATTTCCGCCGACGATCGGGGGATCATGACGGGGGAGTTGTGGCACCACCTCGCCGCGCAGGTCGAACAACTGGATGCGCAGGCAGGGCGGTTGATTCGCAGGGCGCTGACCGAGCATACGGCCGCGCTGCGGGTGCAGGTCGCGGGGCGGGCCGGGACCGGCCGGGAGAGCGTCGAGACGCAGGTACGCGAACTGCTGCTCCGCAGGGTCGATATCGAGGGTGGGCGAGTAGACGCGGCCGTGGGCGGAGTGGCAGTGGACACGCCGGACGGTCCCGACCCGGTCCTCGACGGTGACGTCGTCGTCTACGTCGTGCCGCGTCGTCTCGACCCGGCCGTCGCCCATCCGGCCGACCGCGCCGCGCTGACGGCCGTGGATCCTTGTCGCCTCGTCCTCGTGGTGACGGGTGGGACGGATGACAGCGAGTGCGCTCTCGTCGCGCGTGCGACGGGGGTGCCGCCGGATCAGGTGGTCGCGGTCCGCGATGAGGAACTGCTCGGGGAACGGCTCGCCGCGCGTGCGGTCGTGGCGCGCCGCCTACGTGACGAGGAGCTCGCCCGGGTCGTGGCGGGCGTCCCGGCGGCACCGCAGGTGCGCGAACTCGTCGAACAGACACTCGACCTGGTCGGGCTGGACCCGATGGAGTCCGTCGCCGCGGGACTACGGTGACACCGCCGAGCGGACTCGTGGATCCGGCCGACGACGTCCTGCGCCGATGGAACCCGCGCGGATGGATGGGACTGCACCGGCCGGCCGCGACCGGCGTGCGGGTCGTCGGAGTGCCCGGTTCCGGCGCCGACACGCTGGCAGCGGAGCTACGACCTCTGGGCGGGCTGGACATCACGGACGACGGCCGCGCCGTCACCCTCGTGGTGTTCGACCCGTCGGCGACGATCGGCCGCACCGAACTCGACCTCGTCCGCTCGGCGGCAGCCGAGTCGATCGAGGTCGTCTGCGCACTGACGGGCATCGACCGCTTTCCCGACTGGCGTGCGGTCCGCGACGCCGACGTCGAGATCCTGCAGCGGCACGCATCCTGGCTGCCGAGGGTCGTGGTCCTGCCCGTGAGCGCCGCGGCCGCTCGGCGGGCACGCGAACTCGAGGACGACGCGAGCGAGGCGGTCCGGCAGACCCTGCTCACCGCGTCCGGACTCGTCGAACTGCGGGACGTCCTGGCCGCCACGGTCCGGTCGTCACACGACCCGCGACGAGCACGCGCCGCGGTCGTCGCCGCCACCCGGCCGATGATCGAGGAGGAGATCGGACGACTGAGCGCGGAGGACGAGGAAGGGGGCCTGCGTGCGGAGCGCTCCCGCCTCACAACCGCAGCACCACCCGCGACCTCCGGCCCCGACCTGCGCCGGCTTCAGGTGACGCTGTTGCAGGAGGTCGCGATGCGCGTGCGGGCGGCGTCCACCGCCGCGGGCGAGGTGCTCGAGACCGCGGACGCGGATGCGGTGGTCACGACGATCGACACCCACGTCGACGACCTGTGTGCGCGGCTCACCGACGAGACGGCCCGGATCGCACCGGGCACTCCGGCGCCGGAACCCACGCGCACCGCCCGCCCACCGCAGACCGCGCGGTCGATGGAGGACACGCTGACGGTGGTCTTCGGTGCGTCGGCAGGCGCGGGTCTCGGCAGACTGCTCCTCACCCCGTTCGGGGACCTGCCGGGCTGGATGTCGCTGGTGGTCGCGATCGCGTGCGCGGTTCCGGCCGCCGGATGGCTGATGCGGATCCGTAGGCGAATCGCCTACCGCGACCGGATGCGGCGGTGGATCGCCGACGAGCTCGCGACCGTACGGGCGGAACTCGACACCTGGATCCGCACCCGCATCCACGAGACGGAACTGCAGTCCACCGCGCTCGCGGTCGCTGCGCGCGACCGGCACGCGACCCGCGTGCGGGAACGCGTCGCCGCGATCGACGCGGAGATCGCCCGTCGCCGGGGCGAGCGGCGTGCCCGCACCGCCGCGTGCGAACGCGACCTGGCGGCACTCGGACACATCCCGGAACCGCAAGGTGCCGGGGTGCGTCCAACCGGATAGGAGCGATCCGGCGCGTGCCGGGTCGGAAAGGGGAGACGATGGCCGAATTCGCCGGCTCGGGTGGCACACCCCAGCCGTTCACCGATCCCTTCGATCCGTCCGGGTTCGATCCGTCCGAGTTGGCCGCCTGGGCCGACGAGCTCGCCCCGACGACCGACCTCGACGGTGACGGCGCCGCCGAGACGGTCGTCGCCGATACCGAGCACTGGGGAGTCGGTGGCGACTGGGGCGACGGTCTGGTGGTGGCTACCGACACCGATCTCGACGGCAGCAGCGATCGCCTCTCGGTGATCGCGGACGACGGCCGTTACGGCGTGTGGGAATACTGTCGCGAGCTCGACGGATCGGGTCGGTGGAGTCGACTGGACACAGGTAGCCTTGAATACGACGTACACCACGGAGAAGAGTCGAAGTGATTCATATCCGGCTGCGCAGCAGGGGGAGGGGACGGTATTGTGCGCAAGTTCTGAATCGTTTCTGTGAGATTTCCGACCGGCCCCGAGTGACGCCGGTCGACATTCCGACGTTAACCTCTATGAAAAGGACATCCGGCGCCTACTTCGCCTGTTCGGCCACGGACGAAGTAGGTGGTACCCCTGCCGAGAGGGGCAAGCCCGGGTCTGCCCTCGTCCGCACAGAAGAACGTGCAGGTCGGAGGTGGGATCCCGGTTCCGGGCACACCCCAGGAGAGTTTTGATGACCTCAGCGACCATTCCCGGTTTGAACGGTACCGACGACAAGCTCCCGACCCAGCATGCCGAGTTGCTTGCCTGGGTCCAGGAGATTGCCGAGCTCACCCAGCCCGATCGTGTCGTATGGGCCGACGGATCCGATGAGGAATGGGACCGTCTGACCTCTCAGCTGGTCGAGGCAGGCACCTTCACGCGTCTGAACGACGAGAAGAAGCCGAACTCGTTCCTGGCCAATTCCGATCCGTCGGACGTCGCACGCGTCGAGTCGCGCACCTTCATCTGCTCGAAGAACGAGATCGACGCGGGCCCGACCAACAACTGGGTCGACCCCGACGAGATGCGTGCCACGATGACCGAGCTGTACCGCGGCAGCATGCGCGGACGCACCCTCTTCGTCGTGCCCTTCTGCATGGGCCCGCTCGGAGCCGAGGACCCGAAGCTCGGCGTCGAGCTGACCGACTCGGAGTACGTCGTCGTCTCGATGCGCATCATGACCCGCATGGGCAGCGCGGCTCTCGAGAAGCTCGGCACCGACCGTCCGTTCGTCAAGGCGCTGCACTCCGTGGGTGCGCCGCTCGAGGCCGGTCAGCAGGATGTCCCGTGGCCGTGCAACGACACGAAGTACATCACCCACTTCCCCGAGACCCGTGAGATCTGGAGCTTCGGCTCCGGCTACGGCGGCAACGCCCTGCTCGGCAAGAAGTGCTACTCGCTGCGCATCGCGTCGGCCATGGCGCACGACGAGGGCTGGCTGGCCGAGCACATGCTGATCCTCAAGCTGATCTCGCCCGAGGAGAAGGCCTACTACATCGCTGCGGCGTTCCCGTCGGCCTGTGGCAAGACCAACCTCGCGATGATCCAGCCGACCATTCCGGGCTGGCGTGCCGAGACCCTCGGCGACGACATCGCGTGGATGCGTTTCGGCAAGGACGGCCGCCTCTACGCCGTGAACCCCGAGTTCGGCTTCTTCGGCGTCGCGCCGGGCACCAGCGCCGACTCGAACCCGAACGCGATGGCGACCATCGAGGCCGGCAACACCATCTACACCAACGTCGCGAAGACCGACGACGGCGACATCTGGTGGGAGGGCATCGGCGGCGAGACCCCGGCGCACCTCACCGACTGGCTGGGCAACGACTGGACCCCCGAGTCCGGCACCAACGCCGCGCACCCGAACTCGCGTTACTGCACCCCGATGTCGCAGTGCCCGATCCTCGCCCCCGAGTGGGACGACCCGCAGGGTGTGCCGATCTCCGCGATCCTGTTCGGTGGCCGCCGCAAGACGACGGTGCCCCTCGTCAGCGAGTCCTTCGACTGGCAGCACGGCACCTTCCTCGGCGCGACCCTGTCGTCCGAACAGACCGCCGCGGCAGAGGGCAAGGTCGGTAGCGTCCGTCGCGACCCGATGGCGATGCTGCCCTTCCTCGGCTACAACGCCGGCGACTACCTGAACCACTGGATCACGCTCGGCAAGAACGCCGACGAGGACAAGCTGCCGAAGATCTTCTACGTCAACTGGTTCCGTCGCGGCGACGACGGCCGCTTCCTGTGGCCCGGCTTCGGCGAGAACTCGCGCGTGCTCAAGTGGATCGTCGACCGCATCGAGCACAAGGCCGGCGCGCAGTCCACGCCGATCGGCTACGTGCCCAGCGCCGCCGACCTCACGCTCGACGGTCTCGATGTCGATCCCGCCGACGTCGACGAGGCCCTGAAGGTCGACGTCGAGGAGTGGAAGTCCGAGATCGACGGCATCGCCGAGTGGTTCGAGTTCCTCGGTGAGAAGGTGCCCTCGGGCATCCGCGACGAGTTCGAGGCCCTCAAGCAGCGCCTCGGCTGAGTCCGTACACGACGACGAATGCCGTTCCCGGTTTCCCGGGGGCGGCATTCGCCGTCTGTGGGGTGAAATCCGGGAAATCGTTCACAGCGGATATCTCGGTTGTGCCACGCCGACCGGTGACGTAGTTCCACGATGCACTGCAACTACTTCCGTCGGCGAGCGGGTCGTCTCGTGCGTGGTTCGAGTCGTATCGGTCGGAAGTGTGCGGCACTGGTGGGGGCATTGCCGGGCGACGGCGCAGTCCGTGCGCTGTCACCTTCCCTTGACGAAATAGCCCAGGGCCATCACGCCGTCGTCGAATCGCTTCTGCGCACGCCTCTTGTCGAACACTGATCCCCCCGGCTCTCGTACGGAACATCCGGGAGGAAGATCCTAGTCAGCGTGCACCGAAGGGTGCTCCGTGGGCAACTGCTTTACACCTCACGCGTTCTGCGTTGCCGCCCACTCGTCGAGCCGTCGCTTTGCTTCCTCCGCGGGCACGTTCTCGACCCGCGTCATCACGGCCCACCGATGACCGAACGGATCGAGGATCGACGCGAACCGGTCGCCGGTGACGAAGGTCGACGGTTCCTCGAACACCCGGGCACCGAGGGCGACGGCCCGCGCGAACACGGCGTCGGCGTCCGCGCAGTACAGCACGTACGAATGGTCGACGTCGTTCGTTCCGCTCGGCGCGTGCAGGCCGATGCCGAGATGGGGATCGCTCAATTGCAGTCGGCCGTAGTCGAAGTCGAGCTCTGCGTGCATCACCGTCCCGTCGGGGCCGTCCATCCGCTCGACGACGGTCGCTCCGAACGCGTCGCAGTAGAAGTCGATCGCGCGGGAGGCACCGTCGACGACGAGGAAGGGGGTGAGGGAGGTGTATCCCTCGGGGATGGGGTTCACCGAATTCGTCATGGCGCCAGTGTCGGACGCCGACCGTGCGCTCGTATTGAAGAAATCCGACCGGTGACGACCTAGGGGCGGAAGACCGCGCGCAGGCAGTCGTCCTCCTTGTTCTTGAACATCTCGTAGCCGCGTACCGCGTCGGTGAGCGGAAGGTCGTGCGTCATGAGCCAACTCGGGTCCAACCTGCTCTCGAGGACGTGTTCGAACAGGGTGGGCACGTACCGCTGGCCATGTTGCTGCGCCGTCCGCAGGGTCAAGCTCTTGTTCGTCAGCACCGCCATCGGGAACTTGTCGGTGACACCGTAGATGCCGAGCACCGACACGACTCCGCCCTTGCCGCAGGACAGGATCGCCTCGCGCAGAGAGGTCGCGCGGTCGCTCTCCATCCGCAGCGCCTGCTTGACCTTGTCGTAGGCCTGCATGACGCCGGTTCCGTGACCCTCCATGCCCACAGCGTCGATGCAGGCGTCCGGTCCGCGTCCGCCGGTGCTCTCGCGGAGCGTCTCGTAGACGCTGTCGACCTCGGCGTAGTCCACGGTTTCGGCGCCGACCTTCTTCGCGGCGCGGTCGAGGCGGTCTCGGAAACGGTCGATCACGATCACCCTGTCGGCGCCCATGATCTTCGCGCTTGCCGCGGCCATGAGACCGACGGCGCCGGCGCCCCAGACCGCCACGGTGTCGCCCGGGGTGATGTCGCAGAAGTCGGCGCCCATGTAGCCCGTCGGTACCGCGTCCGACAGGAACAGGGCCTGTTCGTCGCCGACACCGTCGGGGATCTGGAAGCAGTTGACGTCGCCGAAGGGCACGCGGATGTACTCGGCGTGCGAACCTTGGTACCCGCCGAAGGGATGGGTGTAGCCGTAGATTCCGCCGGTGGGATAGCCCAGCACGGGTTGCTGCATCGCGGCGTTCGGGTTGGTGGTGTCGCACACCGCGTGCAGGCCGTCGGCGCAGTACGGGCACTTCCCGCATCCGATGAACGACGGCACGACCACCCGGTCGCCGACCCGCACGTTCGTCACCTCCGGGCCGGTGTCGACGATCTCGCCCATGAACTCGTGGCCGATCACGTCGCCCTCCCGCATCCCCGGCAGGTACCCGCCGAGGAAGTGCAGATCGGACCCGCAGGTCGTGGTGAGGCGGACCGCCACGATCACGTCGTGCGGGTTGACCAGGCCGGGATCGTCGACCGTCTCCACCGACAACTCGTTCACCCCTATCCAGCACAGGGCTCGCATCACGCGTCTCCTTCCGATGCACGGGCACTCGGACTGCCCTGCAGGGTGGGGATCTCACCGGTCTGCATGAGAGCCCGCGCACGGTAGAGCGCAGTGAAGGTCAGGGCGCCGGTGACGAGATCGGGGACGGGAACCTCGGCGCGCAGGGTCATCTCGGTGCCGCCCCGGGGCGCGTCGGACACCGCGAGCACTACGCGCGGACCCGGGGTGTCCGCGTCGTCCTCGCCGACGAACGCGAGTCCTTCCGAGGTGACGTCGATGCGGGTGTCCCAGGTCGTCGTCCCGCCGGGGCTCTCCCAGGTCCAGCGCAGCCGGTTCGCTTCGACCGTCTCCACCCGGACGTGGTCGCCGAAGACTCTGCTCAGGTTCTCGGGATCGCGCCAGAACTGCATGACCTGTGCGCGCGGAGCCGCGACGGTCACCGTCTGCGGTTTCCGAGCGTCGACGGGCCGGTCGACGGCGCGCCGGACGAATCCGCCCACCGAGCGACCGGCGTCGTCGATCGCCCTGTTCGCGTTCTCCACGACTCGGCTCGCGTTCTGCACGACTCTGTTGAAGTCGACCACGGTCGTCTCCTTGCTCGGATGCTCGGATGCTCGGATGCTCGGGTCGGTGTTCGGTGTTCGGTGTTCGGTCTAGTCAGGGTCTTCCGCGTTTCGGCGTCTGTTCGGCGACACCGTGCCGTAGCGGGGGGGGTGATCGTCCACTGTGCTTCGTCGAGTGCACGGATCCTCGGCGCGAGCGTGCCCGGCGCCAGTTCGTCGTAATCGGGGACGGGAAGATCGTGACGACTCATATGGTCGGCTACCCGTGCTCGGTGGCCGGGCAAACCCGGTCGAGCCGATCCGAAATCTCGCGGGGCACGAACCCGTCGAGGCCGGGCCGGGCGACGACACGCCGACTCGCCGGGGAATAACGACGGCGTACGGATACGTTCGTACATCGATGGGCCCGCCGAGTCGTCCGATGACGGCGAAATGGTGCAATAGACCGAGACCGCGACCCGAGCCGCCGTGTGTGGCCATGAGGAGGATCGAGCATGAGCAGGATCTACGACAACGTCACCGAGCTGGTCGGACGGACCCCGATCGTCAAGCTCAACCGTCTGACCGAGGGAGCCGGCGCCACCGTCGCCGCGAAGCTCGAGTTCTACAACCCGGCCAACAGCGTCAAGGACCGCATCGGTGTCGCGATCGTCGACGCCGCCGAGAAGTCCGGTGAGCTGAAGCCCGGCGGCACCATCGTCGAGGGCACCTCCGGCAACACCGGTATCGCGCTCGCCATGGTCGGCGCTGCGCGCGGCTACAAGGTCATCCTCACGATGCCCGAGACGATGTCGACCGAGCGTCGCGTGATGCTCCGCGCCTACGGCGCCGAGATCGTCCTCACCCCCGGCTCCGAGGGCATGAAGGGTGCCGTCGCGAAGGCCGAGGAGATCGTCGCGAACACCGAGAACGCGATCCTCGCCCGCCAGTTCGGCAACCCCGCGAACCCGGAGATCCACTACAACACCACCGGTGAGGAGATCTGGAAGGACACCGCCGGTGAGGTCGACATCTTCGTGGCCGGCATCGGTACGGGCGGCACCATCACGGGCGCGGGCCGCAGGCTCAAGGAGTACAAGCCGGACGTGAAGGTCGTCGGTGTCGAGCCGGTCGACTCGCCGATCCTCAACGGTGGCGAGCCCGGACCGCACAAGATCCAGGGCATCGGCGCCAACTTCGTGCCCGACGTGCTCGACCGCGAGGTCTACGACGAGATCGTCGACGTGTCGTTCGAGGATTCGATTCGTATCGCGCGCGATCTGGGCACCCAGGAAGGCATTCTCGGCGGCATCTCGTCGGGTGCGATCGTCTGGGCGGCCCTCGAGCTGGCGAAGCGTCCCGAGAACGCCGGCAAGCTGATCGTCGCCGTCGTCTGCGACTTCGGTGAGCGGTACATCTCCACCCCGCTCTTCGAGCACATCCGGGACTGATCGCCGTCGTGGGTATCCTGCACACTCTCCGGGAGGATCTGCAGTCGGCGCGCGGCCACGATCCGGCCGCGCGCAGCGACGCGGAGAACGCCATCGTCTATTCGGGGCTGCACGCGATCTGGTCGCACCGCATCGCGCACCGGATGTGGCAGGTGCCCGCCCTGAAGGGACCTGCGCGGATCCTCGCGCAGTTCACCCGGTTCCTCACCGGCATCGAGATCCACCCCGGCGCGACCATCGGCCGGCGCTTCTTCATCGACCACGGCATGGGCGTGGTCATCGGAGAGACGGCCGAGATCGGCGACGACGTGATGCTCTACCACGGCGTGACGCTCGGCGGCCGGTCGCTGGCGAAGGAGAAGCGTCATCCGACGCTGGGCAACCGGGTCACCGTCGGGGCGGGGGCGAAGGTCCTCGGCCCGGTGGTGATCGGGGACGACAGCGCGATCGGCGCCAACGCCGTGGTCACCCACGACGTGCCGGCGGATTCGATCGCAACGGGTATCCCCGCGACCGTCCGGTCCCGCAAGAAGCACGAACCGCTCGTGGATCCGACGACGTACATCGATCCCGCGATGTACATCTGAGGTCGCGTCCTCCCGAAACACGAAAGAGGGGAGGATATGTGCGAGTTCTCCGTCGAGAACGTACATATCCTCCCCTTTTTTTCCGGGATCAGCCCTCGTAACCGAGCGGGTACAGCACCGACTTGGTTTCGCAGTACGCCTCGACGCCCTCGGGACCGTTCTCGCGGCCGATGCCGGAGTTCTTGTAGCCGCCGAACGGTGAACCCGGATCGAATGCGTACCAGTTGATTCCGTACGTGCCGGTGCGCACGCGCGAGGCGATCTCGAGGCCCTTCTCGACGTCGGTGGTGTACACCGAACCGGCCAGGCCGTAGTCGGAATCGTTGGCGATCTTCACGGCCTCGTCGACGCTGTCGTAGGGGATCACGCAGATGACGGGTCCGAAGATCTCCTCGCGGGCGATGGTCATGGAGTTGTCGACGTCGGCGAAGATCGTCGGTTCGACGAAGTAGCCCGTCTCGATGCCCTCGGGGCGACCACCGCCGAGCACGAGACGCGCGCCTTCCTCCTTGCCCTTGGCGATGTAGGACTCGACGCGATCGCGCTGCTTCGCGGAGATCAGCGGACCGAGTTGTGCGCCTTCGGTATCGGGCAGTCCGACGGGGAAGAAGGCCGCGGTCGCGGTCATCTTCTCGATCACCTCGTCGTAGCGCGACCGCGGCGCGAGGACGCGGGTCTGCCCGACGCAGGCCTGACCGGTGTTCATCAGGCCGGACATCACCAGCATCGGCATCGTCGAGTCGAGGTCGGCGTCCTCGAGGATGATCGCTGCCGACTTGCCGCCGAGTTCGAGCGAGCAGCGCTTGAGTCCGCGCGCGGCGATCTCACCGATGTGACGACCCACGGCCGTCGAACCGGTGAAGGTGATCTTGTCGACGTCGGGGTGCGAGACCAGGTACTCGCCGGTCTCGGCGCCGCCGGGCACGAGTGAGAGGACGCCCTCGGGAAGCCCTGCCTCCGTGAAGATCTCGGCGAGGACGTTCGTCGTCAGCGGCGATTCGGGAGCGGGCTTGAGGACCACCGTGCATCCGGCGAGCAGGGCGGGTCCGAGTTTGTTGAGCATCAGGAACAGCGGCACGTTCCACGCGATGACGGCGGCGACGACGCCGACGGGTTCGCGGCTGACGCGGCTGCGACCGAACAGGCCGGTGCGCTCCTCGGTCCATGGGAACGAATCGGCAAGCCCCGCATAGTAGTCGAGTGTGGCCAGGCCCGACGTCAGCTGCATCATCTCGACCGAGGCCGGCGGCTGGCCCATCTCCGCGGTGAGCGAGGCGCCGATCTCCGCACGACGCTCCTCGATGAGCTTTGCTGCCTTGCCGAGGATCTCGGCGCGCTCGCTCGGGGTGGTGCGCGACCACGGGCCTTCGTCGAAGGCCGTGCGGGCGGCGGACACCGCGGCATCGATGTCCTGCGGTCCCGCGACGGGCACGGAACCGACGCGCTCTTCCGTGGCGGGGGAGAACACCTCGAGTCTCTCGTCGGTCGACGGTGCCACCCATCGGCCGCCGATGAACAACTTGTCGTAGTCGGTCATGTCGCTTCCTCACCTGGCTGTGCTCGTGTATCGGCCGCATTCGTGTGACCTCGAACACTAGAACACGTTACAACTATTGACCAGGGGGTGACCAGACCGGACGGGATGGGAAGGCTCGATCCCCGAGATGGCAGCGACGGTGCAGGAGCCGAATCTCCTGCTCGAACTCGGGAACGGGCCCGTCGACGACGGCCTCCGGCACGACCTCGCGGATCGGCAGCGGACGTACCGGTGCCGGCGGCACGCCCATCTCGCCGAGCCACCGGACCAGTTGCTCGGAGGACGCCGCGTAGACGATCCGCCCCAGGCCCACCCAGCCGTGCGCGGCCGCGCACATCGGGCAGTGCTCACCGGAGGTGTAGACGGTGGCGGCGGCACGCCGGTCGGGTTCGAGATGTTCGGCCGCCCACCGCGCGAGCGCGAACTCGGGATGCCGGGTGCGGTCGCCGCCGGCGATGCGGTTGCGGTCCTCGGCCAGGACCGTGCCGTCCGCGTCGACGAGCACCGACCCGAACGGCTCGTCACCTGCCGCGACCGCCTCCTCCGCGAGTTCGACGCACCGCCGCAGATGCTGCAGATCCGTGTCGTTCACCATGGACGTCTCCTTCCTCCCTCGACTGCACCGTAGGGCGGGGGAGGAGCCGGGTGGCGCGAATCGGCGACCGTCACCACACTGGAGGGTGCCCAACGGTCAGGAGACATGTCATGGCGGAGAACAATCCGTTCGGGTTCGACCCCGAAGATCTCGACCGCGTGGTGCGGGAAGCCGGTGAGGAACTGCGGGAACTGAAGGACCGTATCTTCTCCTTCCTCGAACCGCCGGTGGCGCCGACGCGCACGCAGCCGCGGCCCGAGACCACCGGTGAGAAGGGCGACGGCGTCTGGGTCGTCTACACCACCGAGGACGACGGCGTGGCCCGCGTCGACCAGGTCCATCGCACCGAACTCGACGCGCTGCGCACGCTCAAGGGCAACACCGACCCGCGACGCTCGGTGCGGTTCCTGCCCTACGGGATGAGCGTGAGCATCCTCGATCGCCCGAGCGCCACCGAGGGCGGTGCCGCAGAGGAGAGTGCCACCGGCGACACCGCTCCCGACGACGCCGCGACCGGCGAGAACTGATCAGTTCTAGCCACCATCGTGGATGTAGGAGGCGAGCTGGTCGCGTTCGGTCTGTAGTTCGTCGATGCGGCTCTTGACCACGTCGCCGATACTGACGATCCCCACCAGCCGAGCGTCCACCACGACCGGTAGGTGCCGGATCCGTTGTTCGGTCATGGTCTCGGCGAGACTGTCGACCGAATCGGTGGGCAGGCAGGTCGTCACCGTCCGCGACATCAGTTCGTGTGCCGGGGCGGCGAGGATCGACGGTCCGCGTTCGTGCAGGGCGCGTACGACGTCGCGTTCGGTGACGATCCCGGCGACGGTCTTGCCCTCGCACACCACCATCGCGCCGATGTTGAACCGCGCGAAGTCGCCGATGAGCTCGCACACCGTGGTGTCGGGCTCGACCGTGTGCACCGCCGAGCCCTTGTTCCGCACAATGTCAGCAATCCGCATCCGGTACCGCCGATCTGCTCGCAGAGCATCCCGGCGGCCCCTCACCGGTTTCCGCCGGGACTCCGATGTGGTCCTCAGGGTAGGCCGGAAAACCGGGTGTGCCCGATCAGGTTATCCAGTCGTGACCTGCGGCGACGATCGATGCGCCGGTGAGGGTGCCCAGTGCGCCGAGTTCGGCGGGGACGATCTGCAGGTCCTGCACGAACCGTAGGCGGGCGTGCCGGGCCGCCGACGCGAGCATCGGCCGCCACAGGTGCCCGCCCGATTGCGCGAAGCCGCCGCCGACGACCACGCGTCCCACATCCGTCAGTGCCGCTGCCGACGCGATGACCTGGCCCAGTGCCGTCCCGGCCCGTTCGAGGGCCGCGGCGGCGACGCCGACCCCGGCCTCGGCGTCCGTGGCCAGCGCGACACCGTCGGGGCCTTCCCAGCCGTGGGCACGGGCCCAGCGCACCGCCGACGGGCCGCTCGCCACGGTCTCGATGCAGCCGACGCCTCCGCACGCGCACACCGTCGTGCCGTAGGGCGAGACGACGTGCCCGATGTGGCCGGCGTTTCCGGTGCGGCCGCGCACGATCCGGCCGCCGAGCACGAGACCGCCGCCGATGCCGGTGCCGAGCACGACCCCGAGCAGGTCGGCGACATCGCGTCCGGCACCGAAGCGCTGTTCGGCGAGGGTCGCGGCCGCGCCGTCCATCACCGGATCGACGCGGGCGTCGGGGAACACCGAACGCACGGCGTCGACGAGTGCGAAGCCGGAGCTCCACTCGGAGATGTTGATCGGGCCGATCGTCCCGGCGTTCGTGTCGACCGGTCCTGCCGCAGCGATACCCACGGCGGTCACCGGTCCCTCGCCGATCTCCGCGACCTCCCGCAACAGTCCCGCGCACGCGCCCCACACGTCCTTCCGGGGGACCGGCACGGATCGGGCTTCGAGCGGGGTGCCGTCGTCGGCGGCGACGGCCGCGGCGAGCTTGGTGCCGCCGACGTCCAGGGCCAATGCGGTCATGGCGACGACACTAAGCGACGGGTCAGCGTCGGCGCAGGACCAGTACGAGGTTGCTGGCGAGGAACTCCCGGACGCCGGGCACGTCCACGAGCCACCACGCCCAACTCGGGTGGTAGCGGGGGAAGGCCGCGAGCAGTTCGCCATCGGGTGTCGAACGTGCCCAGCGCAGACCGTCGCTCGCGCCCACGTCGAACAGCGACACCCCGTACCGGTTCTTCGGCTCCCTGCCGTGCTTGCGCGCGTAGCGCCGGGCCGCGTACTCGCCGCCGAAGGCGTGCCACGGACCGGTCTCGTGCCCGCCGAACGGTCCCCACCACAGGGTGTACGACAGCACCATCAGTCCGCCGGGCCGCGTGACGCGCAGCATCTCGTCGGCCATCACCCACGGCGTCGCGACGTGTTCGGCGACGTTCGACGAGAAGCACACGTCCACCGACCCGGTGCGCAACGGCAGCGCCAGGCCGGAGCCGCGGATCGCGCCGCCCACCTGCAGGCCGGCGGCGTGCATCTCCGACGGGTCGGGCTCGATCGGCACGTAGCGCGAACCCACCTCGGTGAACACGTCGGCGAAGTAGCCCGGTCCGCCGCCGACGTCGACGACCGTGGTGCCCGTCAGATCGGCGCCGGTCAGACCCGTGTAGAGATCGCCGATGAGGTCGACGGTGTCGCGCGCGAGACCGCCGTAGAACTTCTCGGGTGCTGTCTGCTCGAACCGGAAGCTGCCGAGCAACCCCACGGAGCGGCGCAGTGTGGCGCGGCGGGCGAACAGCCGGGTCACGTCGGTGCGGGGTCGGGTCGTCGATGGCACGTCCAGTCACCTTAGTGCGGGCCTCACACTCGTCCCTCACCTGTTGCCGCCCGGCACCCGCTACTGTGTCCCTGTCATCGTCCGAGTCACATCTGCCCGGCCGGGTGGTCGAGTCGACATACAGGGGGTCACCGCGTGCGGGAGGTTCTGCTGCTTTGCTGGCGCGATAGCGGACATCCGCAGGGTGGTGGCAGCGAGCGGTATCTCGAACAGGTCGGGGCGCAGCTCGCGGCGCGCGGCGTCCGCGTCGTCCTGCGGACTGCCTCCTATCCCGGAGCCGCCGAGCGAGACCGGATCGACGGCATCACCGTCAGCCGCGGCGGGGGACGGCTCACCGTCTATCCGCGCGCGCTCGCCGCGATCCTCGCAGGCAGATTCGGTGTCGGCCCCCTCGCCGGTATCCGTCCCGACGCCGTCATCGACACCCAGAACGGCATTCCGTTCTTCGCCCGGCTCGTCGCCGGTGCGCCCGTCACGGTGCTCGTGCACCACTGCCACCGCGAACAGTGGCCGGTCGCGGGCAGGCTGATGGCCAAGCTCGGCTGGTGGATCGAGTCGTCGCTCTCGCCGCGCGTGCACCACCGCAACCAGTACCTCACCGTCTCCCTTCCGTCCGCCGACGAACTGCGCGCTCTCGGGGTCGACCGGGAGCGGATCGCGGTGGTCCGCAACGGTGTCGACGCCGTTCCCGCCGGTGTCGCGGTGGGTGGCGACGACACGCGCACGGCCCACCCGAGCGTGTGTGTGCTCTCGAGGCTGGTGCCGCACAAGCAGATCGAGGACGCCCTCGCCGCGGTCGCGGCGCTGCGCGGCACCGTCCCGGGTCTGCATCTCGACGTCATCGGCGGCGGCTGGTGGGAGCAGAACCTCCGCGATGCGGCCGCCGAACTCGGCATCGGCGACGCCGTCACCTTCCACGGCCATGTCGACGAGCAGCGCAAGCACGAATTGCTCTCCCGCACCTGGATTCACGTGATGCCCTCGCGCAAGGAGGGGTGGGGACTGGCGGTGGTCGAGGCCGCCCAGCACGGTGTGCCCACCATCGGTTACCGCAGCTCCAAGGGATTGACCGACTCGATCATCGACGGCGTGACCGGTGTGCTCGTGGACTCGCCCGCCGAACTGACCGCCGCCGTCGCCGATCTGATCGCCGACGCCGACCGTCGTCGTCAGCTCGGCACCAAGGCCCGCATCCGCGCGGGCGAGTTCTCGTGGGAGGCCACGGGAGAGGGCGTGCACGAGGTCCTGTCCGTCACGACCTTCGGGCACACCGTCTCAGGACTGTTCCCGCGCGCCGACGAGCCGTCGACGCTCGCCGACCCGCTGCCCGAGCGCGCAGCCAGCGCCGCCGGCCAGTACCAGTAGCCACACGACGTGCGCCCCGATCGCCAGGGCGCGATGGGGTGACGGGGTCGAAGTGACTCCCTCCACCCGGTACAGGCTCAGATCCTCGTCCTGATAAGCGGTCTCGAGGGCTCCGAGCGTGCTCTGCGCGTCACCGAGTTCGCCCGGCGTGCCGTGCTCGACGAGCACCCAGCCCACCCCGCGGGCGGCGAGCGCACTCGGATCCGCGCCGGACAGCAGCAGGGCTTCGACGTCCTCCGCGCGACGACCCTCCCCGGCGACACTGCCCTCGGCGACGATCAGGGTTCCGGTCTGCAGGACGTCGGCGCGCAGCATGCGCGGGGACGGATCGAGCACCGGTACGGGCCCGGAGAAGTCGAAGACCCGGAACATGCCCACGGGCAGCACCGCCACGTCGCCGTCGTCGGCCGTGACGATCTGCGACACCTTCTCCCAGCCCAACGGATAGCGCACGGGCTGCAGTTGCCCGCCCACACCCCACACCAGGTCGGGCAGCGCGACCAGCACGGCGGCGATCGCGGCCGCCGCCCACACCGGTTCGGGCGCCACGAAGCGCCGGGCGAGGACGGTCGTGCCGGCCGCCGCGGCGAGCGCGTAGGCGGGCATCGCCCACGCGACCCACTTCTGGGTGTCGCGCAGCAGTCCCGCGCCGGGCACGTTCACCATCGCCCATTCGCCGACGGCGAGTCCCGGGCCGGTCGCGGCGAGGGCGATGACGAGCACCGCAAGGACGGCAGGCACCGCGACCGCGACGATCACGGAGTTCCTACGTCGCCGCCACAGTGCCGGCACCCCGCACGCCACCACCGTGAGCAGCAGCAGGGTGCCCATCAGCGCCCATGCGGTAGTGCGCGAGGTGGGGACGGATTCGGCGTTCCAGATCCCGCCGAGCCCTGCCACCGAACCGATCGTGCCGAGCAGTGGTTCGGCCCGGGCGGCGAAGGCGCGCACACCGGCCGGGTCCGCTTCGGTGCCGCCACCGGCGAGCGCCGTCGCGATCAGCCACGGCAACGACACCGCGACACCCAGCGCGAGTGCGCCGCCCACGCGCGGCAGCACCCGCGTCCGCCCACCGGGCGCGACGAGGACGGCGCAGGCCGTCACGATCGCCAGCAGGGCACCGGTCGGGGTCAGCCCCGCAGCGGCCAGGCAGACCGCCAGCGACGCCCAGCCGCCGCGTCTCCGTCGCCGGATCGCGACGGCCGCACAGATCGTCCACGGCAGCGCGGCGTACCCGGCGAGCAGACTCCAGTGGCCCTGCAGCAGCCGCTCGGCGACATAGGGATTCCAGATCGCGACCGTCGCCGCGACGAGCCGGGCGCCGGTTCCGCTCGTCGGCAGCACCACCGCGACCAGCCGTGCCGCACCCCATCCCGCCGCCCACAACGACGCGACGAGCAGCGCCGTGACCGCGACACCACCGTCGACGACGGTGCTCACCCACGCCAGCAGGGCGTCCTGCGGCACCGCGCGGGCGGCGGCGTCGGACAGACCGAGCGCAGAATCGGTGAGGAACGATCGGGGAGTGCTCACCGCGTCGCGGAAGAGCAGGTAGCCGGGGGAGACGAGGAACGGACCGAGCACCGCGACCGTCAGGACGAGGGGCCAGACCGCCGGGAGAGCCGCCGTCGTGGACATGCGGGACGACTCCGGGCGGGACATGGCGGCAGAATACGGTGTCGTTCCGGATGGGAGGATGAGCGGATGCCGCGAACACCCCGACCCGCGTCGGAGGGAACCGAGACCACTCGTGGTTCGACGACGGGAACCGCCGTCACCGGCATGACACTGGTGACGGTCGGCGCGATGACCGCGAACCTCGCGTCCTATCTGTTGCACCTGCCGGCGGGACGCTGGCTCGGGCCCGCCGGATACGGCGAGTTCGCGAGCCTGCTCGCCGCGCAGCTCGTCCTCGCCGTGCCGGCACTGGCGTTGCAGACGGTCGTCGCCCGGGAGGCCGTGCACGGCACCGGCGCCGCGGCGCTGCGTCGTCTCGGTTACCGCTGCGCCGTGCTCGCCATCGTCGTCGCGATGCTCCTCGTGCCCGTCGTGGCGTGGGCGCTCGACACGAGTGTCGGCGGGGCGTTCGGGTCGCTCGTCACCGCGCCGCTGCTCGTCCTCCTCGCCGCCGAACAGGGCCTGCTGCAGGGCCGGGGCAGGTTCGCAGCGCTCAGCGTCGTCCTGTCCGCCGCGGGCGTCGCGAAGGTGGTGCCGGCCGTGGCGGTGCTCGCCGTCGGAGGCGGCCCCGGTGCCGCGCTGTTCGCCGGGGCGCTCGGCACGGGTGCGGTCGCGCTGGCCGCGAGTGTGCTCGTGGGCCGGACGTCGGGTGGACGGACGGAACCGGTCCCGACCGCCGGGGCGGTGCTGCGTGCCTCCCAGGTGCAGCTGGCCCTCATCGCGCTCACGTCGCTCGACCTGCTGCTCGCCCGCATGCTGCTCGATCCCGATTCCGCCGGGTTGTACGCGCTGGGGGCGGTGGCGACGAAGGTCGCCTTCTGGTTGCCGCAGGCGGTCGGTGTGGTGCTCTATCCGCGGATGGCGAATCCCGCCCAGTCGGCGGCCGCGGTGCGGTCGGCGCTCACCGTCCTCGTCGCGATCGGCGCGGTGCTCGTCGCCGGCGCGGCGATCTGCGCACCGATCGTCCCGATGCTGGTCGGCGACGCCTACGGGCCGGTGCAGTCGCTGCTGTGGCTGTTCGCACTGCAGGGCGCGTGTCTGGCCGTCCTGCAGGGCGCGCTGCTGTCGGCGATCGCCGGGGAACGTACCCATCTCGCGCTCGTCGCGTGGGTGGGCCTCGCCCTCGAGGCGGTGCTGATGTTCACGGTGGCGTCGACCCTGCGGCAGTTCATCGCCGTCGCTGTCGGTGTGGCCGCCGCGACGGCCGCGGTGGTCGCGGTGCTCGCTCTGCGCGGTGCTGCAGTGGCCCGGTCGTCCACGGACGACGCGGTGACCCCGTCCACCGACGAGTCACCCGCGAACGACACCGCCCCCCACCGGGATCGGTGAGGGGCGGCTCGGTTCGTCTACCGGACGATCACTCCTGCGTCGGAGGCTTCCGCAGATCGGTGCGCGGGATCTCCTGCGTTCGATCCGTCGTCCAATCACGCTGCTGCGCGTTCGGATCGGTCTGGCGCGGGATGACCTCGGTGCGGTCCTCGGTGTGATCGCGCTGCGCGCCGCCCGAATGCGCCGGGCCGACCGTGGTCGTGGCCGGACCTGCCGGGGCGGGACCGCCGGTCGCGGTGGCCGGACGACGGTTGCCGCCACCGCGGATGCCGAGCACGAAGCCGACGATCAGCAGGATGACGCCGAGGATGCCGAGGATGATCGGCAGGGTGCGGCCGAACAGCGAGATGGTGTCCTGGCCGTCCTTGGCCTGGCCGATCTGGTACTCGATCGTCTCCTCGTCGAACGGCAGCGTCACGTTGAGGACCGTCACCTCGGGCTTGTCGGCCTCGCGGGCGTAGTACTGGTCCTGCTGCTCCTGGCCCTTGACGACGACACCGGTGACCGGGTCGACCCACAGGTCGCGGATGTTGTTGTACCAGCGGGTCATCGTGATCGGCTCGTCGCCCTCACCGACACCCCAGGTGGAGGCGGGCAGGCTGAGCTTGTAGGTCGGGACCTCGGGGTCGGCCTTCGAGAGGTCGACCGGCCCGATCTCCTGGCTGAAGTGGTAGACCTTCATGCCGTTGATCTCCTCCTCACCGACGAAGTCGATGGGGAAGTTCTCGCGAGCGTTGATGTCGTAGTACGGGTACGACTCCTGCTGGACGTCGAACGGGAACTTGTACTGCAGTCCGGCGCGGTTGTCGATCTCCACCGGCGGCTTGTCGGCGCTCACCTGGATCGTGCTCACGCGCTCCGGGAACTCCTCCTCCGAGACGGGCATGGAGGTCTTCCGGTCGATCGTGAGACGGTCGACGACGGCCGAGACCAGGCCCGTGTCCCCTTGCATGTCGAGTCGTCGCACGGTCTGGCCTGCCTGCAGCGTCATGACCTCGGCGTTCGAGGGATCCTCGACGGTGACGAAGCGCTGCGCGACGATCGGCACGTCGCGATCGACCTGCGCGTTGCCGGCGAGCAGCTGACGGGAATTGAGGATGTCGCCCGTGCCTTCGGCGACCGTGGTCACCTCGAGATCGAGCGGTGTCGTTCTCAGCTTCCCGAGCGTGTACGTCGGCACGAGAATCGCGATCACCAGGAGGAAGGCCCCCAGGCCCACCAGAATCATTGCCAGTATCCGGCCGGAGCTCGAACGCTCAGCCATGCTTTCTCCTCACTCAACGGTCGTCATCGAGTACCCCCACCGGCAGCAGCAGGGCTGCACGGATCGCCTGGCATCCGGCCCGCGAACACCACGTGAGCTCAGACACTAACAGCCCGGTATGGCAATATGCGCGCCCGCTCGCCGCTGGGATGGATCGGTAGTCGATCTTCGTCGCTGCCGGGATCGTCCCGTTCCGGGTGATCCTGCTCTGTCCACCGCTCCCGCGACACGGCACACTGGTGCCCGATGACCACTACCACCGACCGGAACCGCAGCATGAGCGGATTCCTTCCGGCACTCGAAGGAATGCGCGGTTTCGCCGCAGTGGGCGTGTTGATCACCCACGTCGCGTTCCAGACCGGCGCGGTGCACGACTCAGTGATCGGCCTGGTGTGGGCGCGGTTCGACCTCGCCGTCGCCCTGTTCTTCGCCCTGTCCGGTTTCCTGCTGTGGCGACCGCACGCCGCCGCGGCCCGCGCGCTCGGTCCGTCCCCCTCGACGACCCGCTACTTCCTCTCCCGCGCGACCCGCATCCTCCCCGCCTACTGGACCGTCGTGATCCTGGTGCTGTGGTTGCTGCCCGGCGCGGGCGGCGGCGCGACGGTGTGGTGGTCGAATCTCGCGCTCGTGCAAGTGTTCGTCCCACTGACCCTCACCGAGGGCCTCACCCAGATGTGGAGTCTGTCGGTGGAGGTGGCCTTCTATCTCGTGCTGCCGCTGCTGGCGCTGGCGGTGAGCGGGCTGCGCGGGGACGCCGCCCGTTACCGCGTCCCGCTGCTGCTCGCCGTGAGCGCACTGTCGCTGCTGTGGGCGTGGCTACCGGTCGGCACCCCCGACCACATCAACCACACCAACTGGCTGCCCGGCTACCTGCCCTGGTTCGCGGCGGGAATGATCCTCGCCGAACTCGTCACCGGCCCCGAGACGTGGATGCACCGCTTCGCGGCGCGGCGCACGGTGATGGGAGCGATCGCCGTCGCCGCCTTCGCTGCCGCCACCACCCCGCTGGCCGGACCGGAGACGCTCACCGATCTCGCACCCACCGAATATCTCGCCAAGATCGCCCTGGGCGCGATCATGAGCTTCGCCCTGCTCGCCCCGCTGACCCTCGCACCGCGCCGGCAGCACCGCGTCCTGGCGAGCCCGGCCGCACTGGCCGTCGGACGCTGGTCGTACGGCGTGTTCATCTGGCATCTCGCGGTGCTGTCGATCGTCTTCCCCGTCTTCGGGATCCCGGCTTTTGCGGGGCACTTCTGGTTCGTCCTGACGGTGACGGTCGTGCTGAGTCTGGCCGTCGCGTCCGTCAGCTACGCCCTCGTCGAGGAGCCGGCGCGGGCCGCCTTCCACCGCTGGGACAAGGCCCGGCGCGGTACCGCCGCCAGGCCCACCGCGACCACGCCGACGAGCGCCGCGAACTGAATCAGGAACGAGTGCCCGACATATCCGTCGGGTGATCGCCACGGCCCGGTGGACAGCAGCGCCATCGCCAGCATCGTCGCGCCACCCGCGGTGCCTACGAGCACACGCGACGCCAGGACGGGGCCGTGGCGCACCGCGAGCGCACCGATCCCCACCGCGCCGGCGACCGCGACGGCGGCACCGGCCCATCCCGCGAGGAGCGTCGCGGCGACCAGCACACCGGTCAGCGCGAGAACCGACGAACCCCAGGTGCGCGGCATCGGACCCGGATCCTCGACCCGCCGCCGCGGCCACACGGCCGCCGCGAACAACGGGACGAGCAACAGCAACCCGCCGAAGATCCCGAGCCGGTACCAGCGGTCGGTCGCGAACTCGAGTGTCAGCGTCTGCTCCGGCCCGGCCGGCACGATCCAGCCCTGCTGCCAGCCGTCCACGACGACCGGCGTCGCCACGGCACCGTCCGGGGTGCGCGCCACCCAGCCGACGTTGGTGCTCTCGGGCACCACCACGAGCCGGTCCTCGTCGCCCGCCGGAACCGTCACTTCGCGCAGGTTCTCCGTCCAGCGGCCCTTGTCGAGTTCCGTCGGCTCCGCGACGGGCGCGTCGGGACCGGGGACGTCGAGCCGAAGGCCCGAGACGACGAAGGCCGCACCGGGATCGACGTCGATGTCGACCCGGCCCGGGTTCATGCCGACGACGTCGGTGCCGCACAGTGTCGCGGGGACCTCCACGCCCGCCGCGAGATCGGCGACCCGCGCGGTGAGCGACGTGCGGTAGCTGCGTCCGTCGATCTCCACGACGGGTCCGCGCTCGCAGTCGACGGTCACCGTCTCGTCGTAGACGGATCCCTGTGCCCCGATCGGCCCGTCGTCGCCGAGCACCGACACCTCGGCGAGCCCGGGCGGGGTGAGTTTCGAGAAACCCAGCACTGTGCGATCGAGGGTGTCGCGCCAGTGCACCACGGTGAGTTCGATCCGGTCCGTGAGGTGCGGGGTCAGATCGACGATCGTGTCGTCACCGTCGAGTTCGCGCACCTGCGGTCCGTTGCCGAGATTCACCGCGACCCGCGACGGCGCGACCGGCAGCGCTCCCAGCGCCGTCCTGATCTCCAATCCCGTGACGCGTTGCTCCTCAGGAAGCTCCAGCGTGAGCGACGGCCGCGGCGCACCCGCTTCGAGCGAGCTCTCCTCCGCGGTCCACGACGTCCGCGGGTCGCCGTCGGTGAGGGCGAACGCCGAGCCATGCAGGTCGACGACGTCGGCGTCACCGCGCGCGACGACCCGATCCGAACGGTCCGCGAGGTCCTCGAGCGCCGGCCCGGGGCGCGCGCGCAGGAGCAGTTCCGGGCGGACCCAGGTCTCCTGCGGCACGTCCAGGGTGCGGGTGAACATGCCGGGTTCCTCGGCGGAGGTGGCGAGTCCCCGCGCGCAACGGACACGGTCGTCGGTGTCGACGCAGCTGCCGCGGCCGGGGAATTCCTGGCCGAGCTGCCATCCGCGTACCGCGGCGTCCTCGACCGGGCCCGGCACCACGATGCGGCGACGGATGTCGATCGGGCGTGGTTCGTTCCGGTCGGTGAAGTCCTCGACGACCACCTCGGTGAGACCGAACTGGTTGCCGACCGTGCCGCGTTCGGTGTGCACGGACGTGATGCGGATCCACGAGGTGGTGCCCAGCGGCAGCGCGACCGTCTGTTCGCGTCCCGGTTCGTCGACGCGCACCGCCGTGCTGCCCCGGTCGGTGGACACCTCGAGCCACTTGACGGGATCGCCGAGAGCACCGGAGCTGGTCGTCAGGTGCAGCAGACCCGCTTCGATCGGCCGGTCGAGGTCGAGCTGCAGCCACTGGCCGATCGCCGATTCGAGTCCGTTGCTGTGCCAGCCGGTCGTCGGATCGCCGTCGACCACCGCGGCCGGGCTGCTTGCGACCGACGTGCCACCGAGCTGGGTGGCATCCGACGCCGCGCTGGACACGCTGATGCGGGCGCCTTCCCATTCGGCCCGGACGAGTTCGGTGTCGGGCACCGGATAGTCGGGGACGGCGTTGTGGGTGCGACGCGGGTCGTCGGCGGTCCGGATCGTCGACGAATGATGGTCGACCTGCCCGTAGTCCGTCTCGCGGTCCGTCGGGGTGTCGGTGACCGTCACCTCGTCGACGGGCAGACCCGCGCGGGCCGCGTCGGCGGCGAGGAGCGTGGGACCGACGAACTCGGGCTGCGCGGTGTTGCGGCGCAGCAGCGCTTCGGGGCCGCCCTGCACGACCGGCACGTCGGCGATGTCCACGACGTAGGGACCGACGGGTGCCGCGGCGGGTTCGGCGACGCGGTAGATCTCCACGGCCGGATAGGCAGGTCGCAGGTCGGCGTCGGTGACGAAGTCGTCGGGGTTGTCGAAGACGATGTCGTCACCGAACTCGGCGACCCGCTCGATGCCCGGCGAACCGTCGAGCGCGCGATGCACGAGTGCCGGTCGCGCGGCGGGAGAGGTGTCGGGATCGAGGTCGTTGCGCACCACCAGGAAGCCGATGCCCTGACCGCGCAGGGTCGCGGCGAGACCGTCGGACGGGCGGCCGTCGGCGATGTCGCGTTGCACGGCGTCGAGGGCACGGATGGCGCCGGGTGGCACGAGCGGGACGGCGTCGCGCACCGCCCACGGCGTCGATGCGAGTGCCTGCAGCGGTTCGTCGCGGGTGAGCCCCCACATCTGGCTGCCGAACGGCGCGCCGGGAACGATGAGGGCGCGTTCGCCGCGCTCGCTCGTGTTGTCCTCGAGCCAGGCCGCCGTGGCGTGCCAGTGCTCGGGGACCTCGTCGAAAGCGCCGCGCGGAGCGAGCCGCCCGGTCCACGCGAGTGAGGTCGCGAGCGTCATCGCGACGAGGATCAGCGTCGTCACCGCGACCATCGGATTGCGTTCGGGATGCGCGAAGGCGTTCCGGGCACGCGTCCACGGCACCGATCCGGGCAGAGGAACGGCGCGCAGTAGGTGCGCGATCCCGAGCACGATCGGCAGTCGCACGAGCGGCTCGAGCTTGTGGACGTTGCGCAGCGGCGCACCGGCGGTGTCGAGGAACAACCGGACCTGCTCGGCGAACGGCGAGTCGAGCTGGCCGACGTAACCGACGCCCATGCCGACGAGACCCACCACGAGGATCAGGGTGAAACGACCGCGCGCGGGCATCGACCGCATCGCGAGACCGGCGAGACCGACCGCGGCCAGGGCGCCGGTGACGAGGACCGCGGCCGGTTGCGTGACGAGCACGGCGCCCGCGATGCGTTCGGGGGAGACGAAGGGCGTCCAGCTGCTGGTGCCGCGCAGCACCTCGGCGAGCGACGTCCATTCGGTGGTGACACCGGACGATTCGATGAAGTCGAGGAAGGGCGGACTGACGCGACCGAGCAGCAGCAGCGGCACCATCCACCAGGTCACCGCGACGACGCACAGCGGCAGCCACCACAGGGTGAAGCGCCACCAGCGCCGGTTCGGACGGTGCGCGGCCCACCACAGCGCCGCGACGAGACAGGCCGCGGCGGTCGCGACCGCGTTGATCGCGCCCATGAGCGCCACCGCCACGGCGGACTGCGCGGCGAGCCGGCGGGCCGAGCCCGGATTCTGCGTGTTCAGATACCGCACCAGCGGCAGCAGCACCCACGGCGCCAACATCATCGGATGTGCTTCCGACGAGATGGAACCGAGCGTCGTGAGGACGCGCGGGGACAGCACGAACACCGTCGCCGCGATCAGACGGGAGCTACGGCTCCCGATACCGAGGGCTTCGGCGAGGCGGACGAGACCCCAGAATCCGGCGACGAGCAGCAGCACCCACCACACCCGCTGGGTGATCCAAGGGGGGATGTGCAGCAGTTGACCCGCGGCGAAGAACGAGCCGTGCGGGAAGAAGTAGCCGTACGCCTGGTTCTGCACCTGCCCGAGCGGCGCCACACTGCTCCACTGGTGAGCGGCGCGCGTGAGGAATCCGATCGGGTTCTGCGTCAGGTCGTACTTGGTGTCGGCGACGACCAGGCCCGGAACCTGGGCGAAGGACAGGACCACCGCCACCGCGGTGACTGCGTACAGCCACCGGCGGGACAGCGGTTCGGCGGACGGGAGCTCCGTCTCGCCTCGGTACGTGCGTGAACTCGAAGCGTTGCCGGCGCCGTCAGCGGCTGCCGTACTCAACCTGGTTCAGGAGGGACGAATCGGCGTTGCCACTGCGATCGATCTGAGGGCGCGAATTCTCCTGCACAGCGGCCGTTACGCCGAAGACCGCCACGGCGCCGAGTACGGCACCGACGACCACGCTACCCAGGCCCGGTCCCAGGAACTTCCCCATTCCGTCTCCCCATCTCCAGTGACGCAGGCAGTCATCGCCGGCCGCCACGCTGTCTATCGGTCCGCGCCAAACTATCACCCCGGAAGGCGGTGGTGGACGGTGCGAGCCTCCGAGTCGATCTTTACCGTCGCCGCGGTGCGCTAGACGCCCAGTGCGCCGAGCAGTGTGCGCAGTTTCGCGGTGGTCTCGTCGAGTTCGGCGAGGGGGTCGGAGTCGGCCACGATGCCGCCTCCTGCCCAGGCCACGGCGCGTCGGCCGTCGGAACTGAGCTCCGCGCACCGGATGGCGACGAACCAGTCGCCGTCGCCTTGTTCGTCGCACCAGCCCACCGCGCCGCCGTAGAAGCGCCGGTCGCCCTCGACCCGGGAGATGACGTCCAGCGCGGCCTCGGTGGGGGTGCCCGCCACGGCCGGGGTGGGGTGCAGAACGTGGGCGAGGGTGAGCGCGTCGGTGTCGGGGTCGCGGAGGGTGCCGGTGACCGGCGTGGCGAGATGCCAGACATCGGGTGTCGCGGTGAGCTCGGGCTTGTCGGGGATGTCGAGGTCGCTGCACAGCGGGGCCAGTCGCGTGCGGATCCAGTCGACGACGTAACCGTGCTCGGTGAGGTTCTTGTCCGAGGTCAGCAGATCCTCACCGGCGCGGCGGTCCTCGTCCGGATCGGCCCGGCGCGCGGCGGTCCCGGCGAGGGGACGGCACGTGACGGTCTCGCCACGGCGGCTCACGAGCAGTTCGGGCGTCGCCCCGACCAGCGTGTGACCCCAATAGCGTTCGCCCGCCGCGCTCAGATCCAGCGCGTACGTCGCCGCGTCGGGATGGCGTTCGATCATGCGGGCCGCGAGAGCGAGCGGGTCGAGCGGTGCGTCGGCCTCGAGGGCGACCCGCCGGGCGGCGACGACCTTCTCCATCTCCCCGAGGGACATCTGCTCCACGAGCCGGCGCACCCGCTCGACGTGCACGCGGGGCAGTGGCAGTTCGGCGGAGATCCGCACCGGCGGCAGGTCCGACAGGTCGGGCGGGGCCTGCCACGGGCCGTCGAGGATCTCGACGTCGTCGGGCTGCGCGAGGGCCACCGGACGGTGCCGCGAGAACGGCAGTGCACCGACGACGATCGTCGCCTTACCGCTGCGGAGTGCCTGCGTGGCGGAGTGGACGTCGTCGAAGAACCGGCGGGTGCCGGTGGCGTGCACCGAGCGTTCGGTGCGCGAGAGCAGGAATCCGTCCATGGTGGATCGACAATATCCCTGCCCGCACCCGGCGCCGGTGACCCGGTGCGGGGCGTCAGCGACCCGGCGGCACGATCAGGACCGGCCGGTGACTGTGCCGGAGCACGTGATCGGCCACCGACGACTGCAACAGGGACCGCAGACCGGTGGTGCCGCGGGTGCCGGTGACGATGATGTCGACGTCCAGCTCGTCGGCGGCCTCGATGATCGCCGACCACACCGCGTTGACGACCTCGACGGTGCGGCCCTCGGCGTGCAGACCCACCGAGCGGGCCATCTCGAGCCCCTCGTCGTTGGTGATGCGCGCGTCGGACAGGGCGACGTCCTCGCTGTTCTCGTCGGGCACCCAGTCGGGTTGCATGACACCGGACAGGCCGGACATGCGGGCGGCCTGCCGGACCATCGGCTCCCAGGCGGTGACGACGACGGCACGGCACGACTCGAGGAAACGACCCGCATACTGCACGGCACGCTTCGAGTTCTCGGAACCGTCGTAGGCGATGAGGATCAGATCTGCGCCCACCGCGTACCCCCTGGGTCGGATTCGGATGCTCGGGTGCACCTTAACCCGCCGGAGCGTCCCCGGGGGAGGTTCGAGCTGTGGATCCGCGAGGTTCGTCCGCTACCGTCGGCACCATGCGGATCCGTCACACTGTCGCCGCCGTGCTCGCGGTCGCCCTCACCACCGCGGGATGCGGTTCGTCCGATTCGGGCGGCGACGACCCGGTCGAGACGACGTCCGACACCGCGCCCGCCTCGTCCACCACAGCGACCGCCACGACCACCGAGGCGACCGCGGCCGCGACGTCGGCGACCTGCGGCGACGATCTGCTCGCCCGGTTGACGCTGCGGCAGAAGCTCGCCCAGTTGCTCAACGTCGGGGTCACCGGAGCCGCCGACGCGCAGGCCGTCGTCGAATCCGAGCAGATCGGTGGCATCTTCATCGGCAGCTGGACCGACGCGTCGATGCTCACCGACCGTCTCGTGCCGCAGGTGGCCGCGCGGAGCGCATTGCCGCTCATGGTCACGATCGACGAGGAGGGCGGCCGCGTGTCGCGCGTGGGCGACCTGTTCGGGCCCGATCCGTCCGCGCGGGTGACGGCGCAGACGATGACGGTCGACGAGACCTACCGAATGGCGTTCGAACGTGGACAGGAACTGAAGTCGCTGGGCATCACGGTCGACTTCGCGCCGGACGTCGACGTGAGCAGCCAGCCCGACGACTCCGTCATCGGCGACCGCTCGTTCTCCGACGATCCCGAGGTCGTCACGCAGTACGCCGGCGCCTATGCGCGGGGACTGATCGACGCGGGCATCATGCCGGTGCTCAAGCACTTCCCGGGACACGGCTCGGCCTCCGGTGATTCGCACACCGGTGCCGTGACCACCCCACCGATCGAGCAACTGCAGCAGAGCGATCTTGTGCCGTACCGCAGCCTGGTCTCGCCCGAGGTGGGCGTCATGCTCGGCCACCTCGACGTGCCGGGTCTGACCGGCGGGCTGCCCGCGAGCATCAGCCCGGCAGCGGTGGACCTGCTCCGCTCGGGTGCCTACGGCGGCCCCGCCTTCGGTGGCGTGATCTTCACCGACGATCTGTCGGGGATGCGCGCGATCACCGACACCTACGGCATCACCGAGGCCGTCGAGGCCGCGATGGTGGCGGGCGTGAACCAGGCACTGTGGCTGACCACCGACGAGGTGCCCGCCGTGCTCGACCATCTCGAGCAGGTCGTCGCGGAGGGCACGCTCTCACCGGAATGGGTCGACGAGTCGGTACGGACCGTGACACGCGCGAAGGGCGCTCTGGACTGCTGAAATGTCGCAGGTTGCTTCGACCACAGGCTTCCTACCGTAGAGTAAGAACTTCATTCGAGGAGTCCGGGAGGAGTCATGGCGGGCGGAACCAAGCGACTGCCGCGTGCGGTCCGCGAGCAACAGATGCTGGACGCCGCCGTCGAAGTGTTCTCCGAGCACGGTTTCCACAACACATCCATGGACGCCATCGCGGCGCGGGCGTCGATCTCCAAGCCGATGCTCTACCTGTACTACGGGTCGAAGGACGAGTTGTTCGCGGCGTGTATCGCCCGCGAAGGGCAGCGGTTCGTCGAGGCACTCACACCGGCGGGCGACCCCACCCTCGCCCCGCGTGAACAACTGCGGGTCGCGCTCGAGTCGTTCCTCGGCTTCGTCGACGAGCACCGGCCGTCGTGGATGGTCCTCTATCGTCAGGCGCTGTCGCAGCAGGCCTTCGCGCCCCAGGTGCAGGGCAGCCGCGACCGGCTGATCGAACTCACCGCGCACTTGCTCGAATCGAGCACGCGCGATCCGGAACCCGACACGAACTTCACGATCATGGCCGTCGCGCTCGTCGGTGCCGGTGAGGCCGTCGCCGACCGCATCGCCGGCGGTGAGATCGATGTGCAGCAGGCAGCGGATCTGCTCGAGAACCTCGCATGGCGCGGTCTCGCGGGACGCAAGCGCTCCGATCAGATGCACTGATCCGTCCCGCCGGGAACACCTCGGCCACAAGGATATTCACCGCACGAGGGTTCGGGCGGGGCGGGACGCCCCCATCGCGTCCCGCCCCGCCCGAAATCTCGGTGATTCCCCGCCCTACCGCAGGGTGGCGGTCAGGTGCGGGTACTGCTTCTTCGGATGCCGCAGTGCGAGATCCCATCCGTCGGCGACGTGCTGCGCGTACAGGCTCAGCGACGACGGCAGCAGGACCGGCTTCCCGAATCGCACCGCGTAGGTCACCTTGCCGGGGATCCGTCCCTCGACGGCCGAGAGGGTGGCCGCCGCGCTCCACATGCCGTGGGCGATGGTCTTCGGGAATCCGAAGGCCTTGGCGCCCAGGGTCGACACGTGGATCGGGTTGCGGTCACCGGAGACCGCCGCATAGCGGTCGATGACCTTCTGGTCGACCCGCAGTGTGGAGGTGGGGACCGGGGGGATCTCCTCCTCCTTCGGCTCCGGCTTGGGCTGACCCGACAGCGACGTGCGCTGCTGGTGCAGGAAGGTCGACGTCTGCCGCCACACCAACTCGCGTCCGACGTTGACCTCGCTGACGAGATCGACGAGCAGGCCCTTACGGTGTTCGCGCATGTTCTCCGCGTGCACCGCGATGTCGAGCGGCTCGGTGACCGAGATCGGCCGGAACTGCTCGATCACGTTCTCGGCGTGCACCGAACCGACGGCGGCGAACGGAAAGCCCTTCGACACCATCAGTTTCATCACGAGCGGGAACGTGAGGATGAACGGATAGGTCAGCGGCAGGCTGTCGCCGAACCGCAACCCGCACACCTTGGTGTACTCGGCGAGATCGTCGGGATCGACCTTCAGCGACCGCAGGACCAGGACGTCGTCGGGCAGACTGTCGCCCGACGCGCCCACCACGGGCAGCGCCCCGAGTACGGCCCGGCTGTAGATGTCGAAGGTCGACGGCAGCGAGGGCAGTTCGATCCGTGCCATCTAGGCCCCCAGCATGGACTGGCCGCACACGCGCACGACCTGCCCGGTCACGGCGCTCGACGCGGGGTTCGCGAACCACGCGACGGTCTCGGCGACGTCGACGGTCTCACCGCCCTGCTGCAGCGAGCTCATCAGACGACCGGCCTCGCGGGTGGCGACCGGGATCGCGGCCGTCATGGCGGTCTCGATGAAGCCCGGAGCGACGGCGTTGACGGTGATCTTCTTGTCGGCGAGCGCCTCGCTGGTCGCCTGGACGAGGCCGATGACACCGGCCTTCGAGGCGCCGTAATTGGTCTGGCCGCGGTTACCGGCGATACCGGCGATCGACGACACGTCGATGACCCGGCCACCCTCCTTCAGCGCGCCCTTCTCGACGAGCACGTCGGTGATCTTCCGCGGGGCGATCAGATTCACGCCCATCACGGAATTCCAGCGAGCGGCGTCCATGTTGACGAGCAGCTTGTCGCGGGTGATGCCGGCGTTGTGGACGATGATGTCGGCGCCGCCGTGACGCTCGAGCAGGTGAGCGGCTAGCTTCTCGCCGGCGTCGGGGGCGGTGACGTCGAGCGCGAAGGCGGTGCCGCCGACCCTGTTGGCGGTCTGGGTCAGCGCGTCGCCTGCAGCGGGGACGTCGGCAGCGACGACGGTCGCGCCGTCGCGGGCGAGGACCTCGGCGATCGTCGCGCCGATGCCGCGGGCCGCGCCGGTGACGACCGCGACCTTGCCGGCAAGCGGGCGCTCCCAGGACTCGGGGGCCGTGGCGTCACCCTCACCGATGCGGATCACCTGGGCGTCGACGAAGGCCGACTTCGCCGAGAGCAGGAAGCGCAGCGTCGACTCCACGCCGGACAGGCCGGTCGCGGCCTTCGGGGAGACGTAGACGAGCTGCACGGTGGCACCGCGACGCAGTTCCTTGCCGACGCTGCGCGTGAAGCCCTCGAGGGCGCGCTGGGCGATGCGCTCGTCGACCGACCCGGCCTCCTCGGGCGTGGTGCCGAGGACGACGACGCGGCCGCTCGGGGCGAGATTGCGCAAGGTGGGCTGGAAGAACGTGAAGAGCTGTTCGAGCCCCGCGGGGTCGGTGATGCCGGTAGCGTCGAAGACGAGTGCGCCGAACTTCGTGTCGGACGGCTCGGCGAACGTGTAGTCGCTCAGGAGGTTGCGGATCGGTTCGACCAGGCGGCCGTTGCCGCCGAGCAGGACGGGGCCGGGGAGCGGGGGCTCGCCGGGCTGGTAGCGCCGGAGCTTCTCGGGCTGTGGCAGACCGAACTGCTTGGCGAGGAACGCTCCGGGTGCGGACGAGATGAGCTGGGCGTAGAGCTTGGGTGCGCCCTTGGCTTCGGCCACGATTCCACCTTCTTCGATTCGGTCGTCGGTGCAGTGTTCGACAGCAAGCGTGTTCGACAACAAACTTACCCGTGAGTAAGAATAGTAGCCAGAATTCGAATCCGTCCGAAACCGGGAGACACCAGTGACCACCAAAGCCCGTTCCACGCAGCAGCGCCGTGTCGCCGTTCTCGGAGGCAACCGGATCCCGTTCGCCCGGTCCGACCGCAAGTACGCCCGCGCGTCCAACCAGGACATGTTCACCGCCACCCTCGACGGTCTCGTCGGCCGCTTCAACCTGCAGGGTGAGCGCCTCGGTGCCGTCGTCGGCGGTGCGGTCCTCAAGCACGCCCGCGACTTCAACCTCGTCCGCGAGAGCGTGCTCGGCAGCGCGCTGAGCCCCTACACCCCGGCCTGGGATCTCCAGCAGGCCTGCGGCACCGGCCTGCAGTCGATCATCGCGGTCGGCGACGCCATCGCCGCCGGACGGATCGAGGCGGGTATCGGCGGCGGCGTCGACACCACCTCCGACGCCCCGATCGCCGTGAACAACCAGCTCCGCGAGTTCCTGCTCTCCCTGAACCGGGCCCGCACCACGGCCGACCGGGTCAAGCTGCTCGGCAACGTCCGCCCGTCGATGCTCGGCATCGAGATCCCGCGCAACGGCGAGCCGCGCACCGGCCTGTCGATGGGTGAGCACGCCGCGATCACCGCCAAGGAATTCGGTGTCTCCCGCGAGGCGCAGGACGAACTGGCCGTGGCGAGCCACCGCAACATGGCCGCCGCCTACGACCGGGGCTTCTTCGACGACCTCGTCACCCCGTTCCTCGGGCTGACCCGCGACGACAACCTGCGTCCCGACTCGTCGGTCGAGAAGCTGTCGACGCTGAAGCCGGTCTTCGGCACCAAGCTGGGCGACGCCACCATGACCGCCGGTAACTCGACGCCGCTCACCGACGGCGCGTCGGCCGCGTTGCTGGCGAGCGAGGAGTGGGCCGCCGAGCGTAAGCTCCCCGTGCTCGCCTACCTCGTCGACTCCGAGACCGCCGCGGTCGACTACATCCACGGTGGCGACGGGCTGCTCATGGCACCCACCTACGCCATCCCGCGCCTGCTGCAGCGCAACGGCCTGACCCTGCAGGATTTCGACTTCTACGAGATCCACGAGGCGTTCGCTTCCGTGGTGCTCGCCACCCTCCAGGCGTTCGAATCGGAGGAGTACTGCAAGGGCAAGCTGGGCCTCGACGCCCCGCTCGGCTCGATCGACCGCAGCAAGCTCAACGTCAACGGCTCGTCGCTCGCGGCCGGCCACCCGTTCGCCGCGACCGGCGGCCGGATCGTGGCCTCGCTGGCCAAGATGCTGCACGAGAAGAAGCAGGAGACCGGCAAGCCCGTCCGCGGCCTGATCTCCATCTGCGCCGCAGGTGGACAGGGCGTGACGGCGATTCTCGAGGCCTGATCGACACCCCTCGGAAGTCGTTGAGAGAAATAGTTCCGTTCGGTGTGTAACGCTCCGCGACGGACAGCGATAGACCCATCGACCCCGCGCTGCTGCCTGACCCCCGACCTGGTAGCAACGCGGGGTCTTCGCATTCCGGGCGCAGCCGCTCTGAACCGGGGCACTACCCTTGAAAGCAGGTAGTCGGCGCGCGAATTCGAAGGCGTGCCCAGCTTTGCGAAGGGATCTGGGTGAGCGGCAGCAACGGGACCGACGAGTCCCCTCACGAGCACGACGACGCACGGACCGAGAACATCGGTTCGTCGCCGGAATCCGCTCGTGAGGGTGAAGGCGCGTCGGCTCCTACCGAGCGGTTCGAAGCGGTCGATCCTCACCGGGAGGTGGCCGAGGCGAAGGCGAGCAGTGTCACCGAGTCGCAGGCGAGCAGTGTCACCGAGTCGCAGGCGAGCAGTGTCACCGAGTCGCAGGCGAGTGATGTGACCGAGTCGCAAACCGAGGCCACGGCTGCCTCGCAGGCTCCCACAGAGGTCCGAGCCGATGGCACGAACCAGGCGGCTCCCACCGGTGCTGACGAACCCCCGACCCAGAAGGTCCATCCCTCGGAGGAGCCCACCGCGGTCATCCCGGTCGTCGCGCCGGGAAACCGGGCACCGGGTGACGGATCGTCCGCCGCCACCGATCGGCTCCTCCGTTTGCAGGGGGAACAGAACCCGGCACAGCCCGGTCCCGAACAGGCGGGGGCTCCCGTCCCACCCACGTCGACGGCAATGCCCTCGGCCGCCCACCCACCGCAGGGCGACCAGCCGACCCAGCAGATGCAGGCGGGTCCGCCGCCGCAGGGACCGCCTCCTGTCACTCCTCCGCCCACCGGCGGACCGCGAGGTTCCGGCGGAGACGGCGACGAACCGGGCAAGCCTGGATCGAATCTGCCCCGGCGCACGATCGCGCTCGTCGTCGGTGGCGTCGTCGCACTGTTCGCCGTGTTCTACGTGGCCGATCTGGCGTTGTCGTCGGGCAAGGTGCCGCGCGGTGTCACCGTCGCAGGTGTCGAGATCGGCGGCATGTCGCTCGACGCGGCGGAGGCAGAGCTCACCGAACAACTGACGCCGCGGCTCGACATGCCCGTCGACGTCACCGCCGGCGACACTCAGGGGCAGATCGTGCCCTCGGAGGCCGGGATCGGGATCGACTGGCCCGCGACCCTCGACCAGGTGGGTTCGCAGCCGCTCAATCCGTTCACGCGACTCGCGTCGTTCTTCGGGAACGACGAAGTCGGCGTGGTCTCCACACGCGACGAGGTCGCCCTGTCCGCAGCCATCGAAAAGGCCGCCGCTGCCGCCGCGCACGAACCGCGCGAGGGCAACATCGTCTTCGAGGACGGCACACCCGTTCCGGTGACGCCGCAGCCCGGCCAGCAGCTCGACGTCGCAGTCGCGGGCGACGTCTTCGCCGAGCGCTGGCCGTACGGTGATGTCTCGCTGCCCGTCGAGAGCGTCGACGTCACCGTCACCCGCGAGGGCCTCGACCGGGCGCTGGCGGAGGTCGCCGTTCCGGCCGTGGCACAGGATCTGGTCGTCCGGGGACTCGACGGGGCCGTCGGTGTGCTGCCGCGCGATGCGGTGGGCGCTGTCCTGTCGTTCGTGCCGGACGGTTCGGGCGGACTCGAACCGCAGTACGACACCGAGGCCGCGATCGGCATCCTGGCGCCGCAGCTCGCCCCGTCGGAGACCGAACCGAAGGATGCGCGGATCGTCCTCGACGGTGGTCGTCCGACGATCGTGCCCAGCGAGACCGGCGAGATGGTCGACTGGCCCGTCACCCTCGAGAGGTTGCCCGACCTGCTGAAGGAAGCGGGCGACCGCAGCACCGACGCGGTGTACAGGAAGGCCGAACCCGAACTCACCACCGAAGGCGCCGAGAAGCTCGGCATCAGGGAGGTGGTCTCGGAGTTCACCACCAGCGGCTTCGAATACGCTTCCGGCGTCAACATCCGGCTGGCCGCGCAGGAGATCAACGGCGCCATCGTGAAGCCGGGGGAGACCTTCTCCTTCAACGACTACACCGGTCCGCGCGGTGCGGCGCAGGGGTACATCGAGTCGGGCATCATCGAGGCCGGACGTCCCGGTAAGGCCGTGGGCGGTGGCATCAGCCAGCTCGCGACCACCCTCTACAACGCGACCTACTTCGCCGGGATGGAGGACGTCGAGCACACCGAGCACAGTTACTACATCTCCCGGTACCCGGCGGCCCGCGAGGCCACGATCTACGACGGCGCCATCGACCTGAAGTTCCGCAACCCGTTCGACACGGGCGTCCTGATCCAGACGATCGGCACGAGCTCGGACATCACGGTGCGCATCTGGGGCACCAAGACCGTCGACGTCCAGTCGGTCACCGGCAACCGCACGAACTTCACCTCGCCCAACACGATCACGTTGCCCGCCGGTTCGGCCTGCATTCCGTCGAGCGGCGCGCAGGGCTTCACCGTCACCGACACCCGGATCGTCACCGACGCACGGACGGGCGCGCAGATCTCGAGCGCGACCCGAACGGTCCGGTACGACCCGGTCCCGATCGTGAAGTGCATCAGCCCCGAACCGAAACCGAGCGACGAGCCCTCGGGCGGCGGCGACGCGACCTCCGGCGACACCGGATCGGAGGACGCCGAGGCCGAGGACGCACCGGCGCCCGCACCCGAATCGCCTGCGGCCGAAGCGCCGGCAGTCGAGGCACCTGCAGCGGGTGGAACCGAAGAGGAGTAGCGGACGTCCTCGAAACTTCGGGGAGGTTGTGTGCGGTTCCGGTGAAGGAACACGCACACAACCTCCCCTTACTTCGTCACTCCGGAAGCGGCACCACGTCGGGGATCTGGCCGTCGAGGAGGCGGAGCTGCTCCCGAGAAACGACGAGACCGACGTCGTGTGCGAAATCCGTGGGGGAAATCGCGCACAACGTCGGTCTCGTCTATCGCGCTACCGCCGTGAGCGGTTCGATCAGAACGCTGCTTCGTCGAGCTCCATGATGTCGAGGTCGACGTCGGTGATGATCTGACGCGCGACGCTCAGCTCCGGCAGGACGTTCTTGGCGAAGAAGGACGCGGCCGCGACCTTGCCCTCGTAGAACGCCTTGTCCGAGGCATCGACGCCGGCGTCGAGCGCGGAGAGAGCGATCTCGGCGTGCTCGAGCAGCAGCCAGCCGATCATCAGGTCGCCGAACGCCTCGAGGAAACGGACCGAACCGAGGCCGACCTTGTACAGCTCGGTGGGCTGTTCCTGCGCACCCATGAGGTACTGGGTGAGCGTCGCGACCATCGTCTGGGTCTCGCCGAGCGCGGTGGCCAGGAGCGTGCGCTCCTTCTTCAGACGCTGGTCGGCGTCGTCGCGCTCGACGAACTTCTTGATCTCACCGGCGATGTGGGCGAGCGCCACGCCACGGTCGCGGGCGATCTTGCGGAAGAAGAAGTCCTGCGCCTGGATGGCCGTGGTGCCCTCGTACAGCGAGTCGATCTTCGAGTCGCGGATGTACTGCTCGATCGGGTAGTCCTGCAGGAAGCCCGAACCGCCGAGGGTCTGGAGCGAATCCTTCAGGTACTGGTAGGCCCGCTCGGAGCCGCAACCCTTGACGACCGGCAGCAGCAGGTCGTTGATGCGGTGCGCGAGAGCGGCGTCGGCACCCGAGACCTGCTCGGCGACGACGTCGTCCTGGTGCGCCGCGGTGTACAGGTACACGGCGCGCAGGCCCTCGGAGTAGGCCTTCTGCATCGCCAGCGAACGCCGCACGTCCGGGTGGTGCATGATCGACACGCGCGGGGCGGTCTTGTCGGACATCTGGGTCAGGTCGGCGCCCTGGATGCGCTCCTTGGCGTAGTCGAGGGCATTGAGGTAGCCGGTCGACAGGGTCGCGATGGCCTTCGTGCCGACCATCATGCGGGCGTGCTCGATGACGTCGAACATCTGTGCGATGCCGTTGTGGACCTCGCCGACGAGCCAGCCCTTGGCCGGAACGCCGTGGCCACCGAAGGTGACCTCGCAGGTCGCGGAGGCATTGAGGCCCATCTTGTGTTCGACGTTGGTGACGAACACGCCGTTGCGCTCGCCCAACTCGTCCTTCTCGAAGTCGAAGTGGAACTTCGGGACGAAGAACAGCGACAGGCCCTTGGTGCCGGGGCCGGCGCCCTCGGGGCGGGCGAGGACGAGGTGGAAGATGTTCTCGAACAGGTCGTCGGAGTCGGCCGAGGTGATGAACCGCTTGACACCTTCGATGTGCCAGGAGCCGTCGTCCTGCTTGATCGCCTTGGTGCGACCGGCGCCGACGTCGGAACCGGCGTCGGGCTCGGTGAGGACCATGGTGGCGCCCCAGCCGCGCTCGACGCAGGTGGCGGCCCACTTCTTCTGCTCATCGGTGCCGTTGTCGTAGAGCACGCCTGCGAAGGCGGGGCCGGCCGCGTACATGAAGGCCGCGGGCTGGGCGCCGAGCATCATCTCGTTGACGGCCCACAGGAGGCTGCGCGGTGAGTCGGTGCCGCCGAGCTCCTCGGGGATGCCCATGGACCAGTAACCGGCGTCCCACCAGGCGCGGAACGACTTCTTGAACGGCTCGGGAAGCGACACCGAATGGGTCTCGGGGTCGAAGACCGGCGGGTTGCGGTCGGCGTCGGCGAAGCCTTCGGCTGCCGGCCCCTCGGTCAGTGTCTTGACCTCGGCGAGGATGCCGCGCGCGGTGTCCTCGTCCAGGTCGCCGAACTTGCCTGCTTCGAGGACCTTCTGAATCTTCAGGAACTCGAAGAGGTTGAACTCGAGGTCGCGGAGGTTGCTCTTGTAATGGCCCATGTCGTCGGTGTCTCCCAGTGTGGTGCGGTCCAGCTGGCTTCAAGTACCGCCCAAGTTATTACTCGTCGGTAACATCTCCATGTTACTCGTCGGGCAACTAACTGCCAAGAGGTGGTTTGCTCGCCACGACGAGCGCGTCGATCGCGGTTCCCGCATCGGTTTCCCGATATCGCCGTTCGGCAATCCTGATGTCCAATCTGCTGTCGATTTCCTCGACGAGATCGGTTGGTGTGTAGAGGATTTCCTTGTCCTGGGGTCCGCCCACTCCTTCGTGGGGATTTATTGCGTCGTGCCCCAGGAATATGAGGATTCCTTCAGGTTTCAGTGAATTGATCGCGTGGTCGAGAAGCGCCTTCCGCTGTGGCGGAGGAAAATGCAGGAAGACCGAGAGGATCAGGTCATACTCTCCGTCGAACGAGTCGGTCGTCACATCCGCGCGGACGTAGCGGAGCCGGTCTCGTGAGCGGGACGGCGCCTGCGCAGCGACCTGCCGGGCCTTGTCGAGGGCGACCTCGGAGAAGTCGACGCCCACGACTTCCCATCCGCGCGTCGCCAACCACAGGGAGTGACGACCTTCACCGCAGCCGAGATCGAGGGCGCGACCGTGCGGTAGCGACGTCACGTGTTCGACGATCACCGGATTGGGCGGCGCGCCCCAGATCAGTTCCGACGCCGCGTACTTCTCGTTCCAGGCCTGTGCATCCATGACCGCGACGCTAGCCTCGCGTGGCGATTGGGACCCCCGCTTGCGGTGAGGGTTACGGAAGCGCATCGTCGGGGTAGCGCTGTGACGAAATCGTGACCTGCGATATCGTTGACCGGATGCGATGTGCCGACACGCGGTACGTCGAGGAGGAGGAGTTCGTCTGATGGGTGCACAGATCGCTGTCCCTGCCCCGCTGAGGAACAGCGCGCTGCTCGGTCTGGGTGTGCACCGCCCCGAGCGCATCGTCACCAACGACGAGATCTGCCAGCAGATCGACTCGAGCGACGAATGGATCCAGTCGCGGTCCGGCATCAAGGAGCGCCGCTTCGCGAAGCAGCATCCGGAGGAGTCGGTCGTCGACATGGCGACGAGCTCCGCCGAGCAGGCCCTCGTGGCCGCCGGCCTCACGGGTGCGCAGATCGACACCGTGATCGTCGCGACCTCCACCTACCCCTTCCAGACCCCGCAGGCCGCGGCTCTCGTCGCCGACCGCATCGGCACCGGCGGCGCCGCGGCGCTCGACATCCAGGCCGGCTGCGCGGGCTTCTGCTACGCCCTCGGTGTCGCCTCCGATCTCGTGCGCGCCGGAACGGCCGAGCACGTGCTCGTCGTCGGTGTCGAGCGCATGAGCGACACCACCGAGCCCACCGATCGCTCGGTGCGCTTCATCTTCGGCGACGGTGCCGGTGCCGTGGTCGTCGGCCCGTCCGACGAGGTCGGCGTCGGTCCCACCGTCTGGGGCTCCGACGGTTCGCAGGCCAACGCGATCCGTCAGGAACCCGACTGGGTCGATTTCGCCACCAACCCGGACCAGAAGCGTCCCTGGATCATCATGGAGGGCACCGCGGTCTTCCGCTGGGCCGCCTTCGAGATGAGCAAGTTCGCCCGGCAGATCGCCGACAAGGCCGGCGTGGCCCTCGCGGACCTCGACGCCTTCGTCCCGCACCAGGCCAACCTGCGCATCAACGACGTCATCGTCAAGCAGCTCGAACTGCCCGAGACCGTCGCGGTCGCCGACGACATCATCGAGACCGGCAACACCTCCGCCGCGTCCATCCCGCTGGCGATGGAGAAGATGCTGCGTACCGGCCAGGTCGGGGTCGGATCCACCGCGCTGCTCCTCGCGTTCGGTGCCGGCCTGTCCTATGCGGGCCAGGTCGTGAAGATGCCCCCGCTCGCGAAGTAGGAAGCAGCGGTAGCAATACGACTTCGTAGCAGTATCGACATATGGCGAGTATTCGCACGTCGTCCGTTCCCCGTTGGGTCTGGATCCTGTGCTTCGTCGTGGTCTCCGTGGCCGTCGTCCTCCTCGAACCGATAGGGGACGACGAGCCGGGCGGTACCGGCGGGGGCACGGTCGAGAACCCCTCCGAAGCCCTCGAGGCGCTGGAGGCACTGCCCGTCCGGCCCGCCGAATCGCAGAGCGGCTACGACCGCTCACTGTTCGGCTCGGCGTGGACCGACGAAGTGACCGTCGACCTGGGGCGCAACGGCTGCGACACTCGTAACGACATCCTGCAGCGCGATCTCGTCGACGTCTCCTTCGAGCCCGGGAAGAAGCAGTGCACGGTCACTGCCGGCACGCTCGAGGACCCGTACACGGGGAAGACGATTTCCTTCCGTCGCGGGGTCGAGACCTCGTCCGCCGTGCAGATCGACCACGTCGTCGCCCTGTCGGATGCGTGGAAGAAGGGCGCCCGCCATCTGGACGACCAGCAGAAGCGGAATCTTGCGAACGATCCGCGCAACCTGATTGCCGTCGACGGCCCCACCAACCAGGGCAAGGGCGACTCCGACGCGTCGGAGTGGCTGCCGCCGAATACCGCCTTCCATTGCGAGTACGTCGTGCGGCAGATCGAGGTGAAGACGACCTACGAACTGTGGGTCACCCAGGCTGAACACGACGCGATGTCGCGGATCCTCTCCTCCTGCTGATACCGCTTCCTGCTGATCACGCCTCCAGCAGGGCCCGCGCGATGTCGTCCTCCGACATCAGTACGTGCGCCGCGGCCGGCCCGAGGGGCACGTAGCTGTCGTGGGAGGTGACCCGCGTGATCCGGCCCTGCCACGCATCGTCGACGAGCGTCGCGACGACCGATTCCGCGACACCTCCGCTGCGGCGCGTCTCGTCGACCACCACCACGCGCTCGAAGCGGCGGACGTGTTCGAGCAGCGCGGTCGTCGGCAGCGGCGACAACCACTGCAGGTCGAGGACGGTTGCCGCGACTCCCGCGCGACGGACGGCACGCAGACTCATCGGCACCCCGTTCCCGAAAGTCACCACCAGCACGTCGCGCCCGTCGCCGTAGACGCACACCGATCCCGGTGGAAGCCCGGCGGTGTCGGGGATCTGCTGCCACAGTCCGTCGCCCTCGTCGTAGAGGTCGCGCCGGTGGTACAGCGCGATCGGTTCCAGGTAGACGCACACCCGGCCCTCCTGACGAGCCAGCTCGACGCACGTGCGCAGCAGGGCGCCGGCCGTGGCGGGTGAACTCGGCACGGCCAGCACGAGACCGGGGATGTCGCGCAGCACGGCGACGGAATCGTCGTTGTGGAAGTGCCCGCCGAAGCCGCGCTGGTAGGGCAGGCCAGCGATGCGCACGACCATCGGATTGCGGTACCGCCCGTCGGAGAAGAACGCCAGACTCGCCGCCTCCCCGCGCAACTGGTCCTCGGCGTTGTGCAGGTAAGCCAGGTACTGGATCTCCGGGATCGGCAGCATGCCCGCGACGGCGAAGCCCAGCGCGGTGCCGAGGATCGTCTGCTCGTCGAGCAGGGTGTCGAACACGCGCAGGCGCCCGAAGCGCTCCTGCAGCCCTCGGGTGACGCCGTAGACCCCGCCTTTGAGGCCGACGTCCTCGCCGAACACGCAGGCGTGGGGATCCTCCTCGAGGAGCTGTCCGAGCGTGCGGGTGACGGCCCGGGCGAGCGTGAGCGGTTCACCGGCAGGATGCGGATCGTCGTCGACGAGCACGAGCCCGGATTCGAGCGGGCGCATCACGTCGGCGGCGGTCGCCAGTCGCGGCGGCCGGGTCAGTGAGTCCGCGACGGAGCCGACCTCGGCCCGTATCCGCTCGTACCGGTCGAGAACCCCTGCCGCATCGAGCATTCCGCGTGCGACGAGTTCACGGGCCGTACCCACCAGTGGGTCCCGCTCGTGGTCCGCGGCAAGATCCGACGGGCTGCGGTAGGCCGACTCGACGTCGGAACCGGCATGGCCGAGGAAACGCACTGCCCGCACGTGCAACAGGACCGGAGCCCGGGTCGTGCGCACCGTCTCCACGGCATCGGTTGCGGCAGCGAGCATCTCCACCGCATCGTCGCCGTCCACCGACCGGTACTCGATCCCCGGATACGACGACAGCGACCGCTCGAGCCAGCCGGGCGGGGTGGGCACACTGATGCCGAGTCCGTTGTCCTCACACACCAGCAGCAACGGCAACGGCAACCCGCGGTGCCGGCAGTAGGCGGCCGCGTTCAGGGCGCCGACGGCCGTCGAATGGTTCGCCGAGGCATCACCGAAACTGCACACCACCACCGAATCCCACGGCCACGCCGCGTCGAGCCCGAGTCGCTGCATCCGCGGTAGCGCGAGGGCGAGACCGACGGCCCGCGGCATGTGCGAGGCGATGGTCGACGTCTGCGGCAGGATGTTCAGGCCGGCGTTGCCGAACACCTTGTGCCGGCCCGCCGAGATCGGATCGAGCGTGGACGCCGCACATCCGGCGAGCACGTCGCGGATCGGGGTGCTGTCCTCGACGAGCGACGCGCGAGCCGCGTAGAAACCGCCCGAACGGTAGTGCAGCGGAGCGGGATCCGTCACCCGCGTGCACAGGCCCAGCGCGGCGTTCGATTCGTGGCCCGCCGATGCGATGGTGTAGAAGCCTTCGCCGCGTCCCTGCAGGGTGCGGGCCGCGACATCGAGGTGCCGCGACTGCACCTGGGCGTCGAAGTACCGCGCCAACAGGTCGTCGTCGACCTGCCGGTCGACCGGACGCGTCGGCGGTGCGTGCCCGGGCAGAGCGCGCACCGCGGTGACGAAACGTTCGTCGAGTTCGTCGGCGGCGGTCACTCCTTCTTTCTACGCCCGATCACCTCGGAAGGAGGTGGATCGGCCCCCCGTCGTTCGGGAACGGCAACGACGTGAAGTTCATCGGCGCGACGTAGTCGGCCGGCACGTGCCAGCGGAAACGCAACAGCAGATGGTGCAGCACCGTCTTGATCTCCGCTCCCGAGAAATGCATGCCCAGGCACCGATGCGCGCCACCGCCGAAGGGCGCCCACGCGTACTTGTGTACCTTGTCCTCGCGGCGCTCCGGCGAGAACCGCTCGGGAAGCGTGCATCACATCTCGGTTGCGTCGATTCGTGCCACGGGACGGTCGCTGGTCGGGCGTGCGGGTGCGTGCCATGCTGGCGCCATGGACGTCGAACGCCCCAAGCTCGAAGGCACCGTCGCGGTCGGGGAGGGCCGCCGGCTCGGTTTCGCCGAGTTCGGGTCGGCCCAGGGCCGCGCGGTGTTCTGGCTGCACGGCACGCCGGGTGCGCGCCGCCAGGTTCCCATCGAGGCCCGCGCCTTCGCCGAACGGAACCACATCCGCCTCATCGGGATCGACCGCCCGGGGATCGGCTCGTCTACACCGCATATCTACGAGAACGTCCTCGCGTTCAGCGACGACCTGCGCATCGTCGCCGACACCCTCGGGGTCGACCGCATGGCCCTCGTCGGACTGTCCGGCGGCGGCCCCTACACCCTCGCCGCGGCCTATGCACTGCGCGAACGGGTCGTCGCGGCTGCGGTCCTCGGCGGTGTGGCACCGGTCGTCGGTCCCGAGTCGATCGACAGCAACCTGATGAAGCTGGGCGCCTTCGTCGCGCCGGCACTGCAGACCGCGGGCGTCCCCATCGGCGTGGCGATGAGCGCGGCGATCCGCGTGGTGCGCCCGTTCGCGTCGCCGATCATCGACCTGTACGGACGGTTCTCACCCGAGCCCGACCGCCGCCTCCTCGCCCGTCCCGAGTTCAAGACGATGTTCCTCGACGACCTGCTCAACGGCAGCCGACGTCAGATCTCCGCGCCGTTCGCCGACATCGTCGTATTCACCCGCGACTGGGGTTTCCGCGTCTCCGACGTGAAGGTGCCCGTGCGGTGGTGGCACGGCGACACCGACCACATCATCCCGATCGAACACGGCCTGCACATGGTGGACCTGCTGCCCGACGCCCAGTTCCACCACCTGCCCGGCGAGAGTCATCTCGGGGGTCTCGGTGCGTCGGAGGAGATCCTCACTACGGTTCTGAAGTTGTGGGACCAGGACTGACCGAGGGCGAACGCCCGCTGCCGAGAGCGCTGCACCTGCGACCGTCGGCGCTGGCGGCGGTCGCCGTGGGCGGTCTGCTCGGGACGAGTGCCCGCTACGGCCTCGGCCGGTGGTTCCCCGTCGAGTCCGGGGGCTGGCCGGTCACGACCTTCGCGATCAACGTCCTCGGTGCGCTGCTGCTCGGATTCCTGCTCGAGGCACTGATCCGCATCGGTCCCGACACCTCCTGGCGTCAGGTGGTCCGGCTCGGGGTGGGCACCGGTGCGCTGGGCTCGTTCACCACCTACAGCGCGCTCGCGGTCGACACCGACCTGCTGCTGCGCGACGGTGAACTCGTCGCCGCGGCAACCTATGCGCTCGGCACGGTGCTCGTCGGCCTTCTCGCGACCGGCATCGGTGTCGCGCTGGGCGCGTGGTTCGGGAGTCGCCGAGCGGCACGGCGATGATCGCGGTGTGGGTGGCGCTGGCCGGCAGCGCCGGTGCGGTGACGCGGTTCGTCGTCGACAGCGCGCTGCGTGCCCGTTCCGGGTCGTCCCTGCCGTGGCCGACGGTGCTGATCAACGTCACCGGATCGCTGCTGCTGGGGCTGCTGGCCGGTGCGGTGCTGCTCCACGACGCCCCGACGACGATGCTCACGATCGCGGGAGTCGGTTTCTGTGGCGGCTACACGACCTTCAGCACGACCAGCGTCGACTCCGTCCGCCTGATCGTGGCGCGCCGCTACGGTGCCGCCTGCGCGATCGCGCTGGGCACCCTGGCGACCACGCTCATCGCGGCGGCCGCCGGACTCGCTCTCGCCGCCGTGTGGTGATCAGCGAGCGCGGTCGATGAGGCCGAGCACCGAGCGCAGTTCGTCGGCGTCGACCTGCCCGGGTGCCGAGGCGGTGCCGACCATCCCGAACGTCGCCGCCGATCCGAAGACCTGCCCGGCGATCCGCGACACCACGCCGAGGCCGCCCATCGACATGGTGATCAACGGTCGGTCGGCGTGGTCCTCGTGCATGGTGCGGGTCGCGTCGAGCAGGGTGAGCACGTCGGCCGTCGACTGCGGCATGACGGCGATCTTGCAGATGTCGGCGCCGAGTTCCTGCATCTCGCGTAGCCGCGCGACGATCTCGTCCTTCGGCGGAGTGGCGTCGAAGTCGTGGTTCGACGCCACCACCGCAACACCGCAGGCGTGGGCCGCCGCGACGATCCGCTCGACGGCGGCACGGTCGCGGCGGTACTCGACGTCCACCAGATCCACCGCGCCGCTCTCGGCGAGTGCGACCGTCAGATCGGCGTACGCCTCGTCGTCGATCGCGATCTCGCCGCCCTCGTCGGCGGTGCGGCAGGTCGCGAGCAGGGGAGTGCCCTGCAACTGCTCGGACAACGAGCCGGCCTGCGCGACCACCGAGGCGACGTCGTCGACGGTGTGGAAGAAGTCCACGCGCCATTCGACGACGTCGGCCCGCTCGGCGACGGCCGCGATCTGTTCGCGCAGCGCCTCGGGGGTGCGGCCGGTGACGGGGACGAGGATCGTGGGTGCGCCTTCACCGATCACCACGTCCTTGACGCGAACCGGTGTGATCGTTCGTCCCACGTGCCGTCTCCGTTCCCTCGTCCGATGATCGGCCTATTCGATCACGACCGCTTCGAACCGCTGTCCGCAGTGTCCGCACCGGCCTCGGTCCCCTCGACGACCACGACGGCGTCGTCCTTCGCCGCCTTCGCCGCCTTCGACGGGTCGGCGATCGCCTCGCCACGCGCGACCATGAGTGCTTCGTCGGAGAGCGGGATCTCCTTGATGAAGCACGCCAGGACGAATGCGATGAGCAGGAACGGGATGAGGTACCAGAACACCGGCGCCAGCGAGTCGGCGTAGGCGTCGACGATGCCTTCGCGGACGGGATCGGGCAGCAGCTTCATCGCCGCCGGATCGACGGTCGCGGTGGCCTGGCCGGCCTGCTCCGGTGTCGCACCGGCCGCGGTGAAGACCTCGACGAGCTTCTCCGCCAGGCGGTTGGTGAAGATGGTGCCGAAGATCGCGACACCGAGCGCCGCACCGACCTCACGGAAGTAGTTGTTCGAGCTCGTCGCGGTGCCGATCTCGTCGGCGGGCACCGCGTTCTGCACGATCAGGATGACGACCTGCATGATCAGGCCGAGACCCAGACCGAAGACGAACAGCATCGAGCAGATCACCCACAGCGGGGTGTCGCCCTCGAGGGTGGTCAGCCACAGCATGCCCGCCGCGGTGATGAGCGAACCGACGATCGGATAGATCTTGTAGCGCTGGGTCTTGGTGATGGCCAGACCCGAGCCGATCGAGGTGATCATCAGACCGGCCATCATCGGCAGCAGCAACAGACCCGAGACCGCGGCCGAGGTGCCCGACGACATCTGCAGGAAGGTCGGCATGAACGCGATCGCCGAGAACATGCCGAGGCCGAGGACGAAACCGATGGCCGTGGCGTTGACGAAGATCGAGTTGCGGAACAGCGACAGCGGGATGATCGGATCCTGCGCCCGCGACTCGACGAGCACGAACAGGCACACGAACACCACGAGTCCGGCGCCGAACATCCACGTGAGCGGAGCGGTCCAGCCGCGATCGGCGTCGCCACCGAAATCCGTGAAGAAGATCAGGCAGGTCGTGGCGAGGGAGAGCGTGAGCACGCCGAGGATGTCGATCCGCTTCGTCGGCTTCTTCACCGGCAGGCGCAGCGCGAACCAGGTGATGACGAACGCGATGATGCCGACCGGCACGTTGATGTAGAAGCACCACTCCCACGTCAAGTGGTCGACGAAGAAGCCGCCGATCAGCGGGCCACCGACGGCCGACAGACCGAAGATCGCGCCGAGCGGGCCCATGTACTTACCGCGTTCGCTCGCGGGCACGATGTCGGCGATGATCGCCTGCGACAGGATCATCAGACCGCCACCCCCGAAGCCCTGGATCGCGCGGAAGACCACGAAGGTCCAGAAGTCGTCGGTCATCGAGCACGCCGCGGAGGCGAGGGTGAACACGCCGATCGCGATGAGGAACAGGTACCGGCGCCCGAAGACGTCGCCGAACTTGCCGTAGATCGGCATCACGATGGTCACCGCGAGCAGGTAGGCGGTGGTGATCCACGCCTGGTGTTCGACGCCGCCGAGTTGCCCGACGATCGTGGGCATGGCAGTGGAGACGATCGTCTGGTCCAGGCTGGCGAGCATCATGCCCGCGATGAGCGCGGAGAAGATGATCCAGATCCGTCGCTGGGTGAGAACCAGAGGTTCCGAAGTGGTGGTCACGGTGTTCCTGTCGGAATAGGAATATCGAGCTGTCAGGCGAAGGTGGCCTGCACAGAGGTGAGGCGATCGGAAATTGTTGCACTCGGTAACTTCTGCTGCAAGGCAATTTCCTCCGGGTCACTCGAACCAGGACCGCACGGGCGGTTTGACCCACATGATCTTCTCGTCCTCGTCGATGCGGACCGCTGCCGGATGATCCGGGTGCTTCTGCGCCCACGCCGTCTTCTCGTCCATCAATCTCGCGGCGAGTTCCCAGGTCTCCATCGTGCGCGGCGGATGCGCATCCGCGGCCCGCGCCAGCTTGCGTCGCGTCTCGTCGGTCATGGCGAGCAGTTCGGCTCCCGAGATGCCGCGGTTCCATGCATACCGGGCCAGGGTCACGGCCTTGTCCCGCCGGTTCTTCTCGGCGCGATCGGTGTGGGCGAAGTCGGCGTCGCTCATGCTCCGAAGGTACGCGCCGGCCCGGATCGGGTTCACCGTCGACGATCCCGGATCCGGCCACGACGGTGCTGCCGTCTGTCTACCCTCGATGAGGGGGCCGAGGAGGCGTGATGACGGCCGACGAGATCCCGGAGGGCACACCCGACACGGTCGTGGCCCGTGCCGCCCGGCCGCCGCGGGTGCCGGTGTTCGACCCGACCCTCGGCATCGACGTTCCCCGGTCCTTCCGCGGCACACCGCCACACCGATTGGTGGCGCTCGGCGACTCCCTGCTGCAGGGCTTCCAGAGCGGCGCGATCTACAACACCGACGTCTCCGTCCCGGCGATCGTCGCCCACGAGCTCGGCGCCGATCTCCGATACCCGCGCTTCGGTGGACCGGGCGGACTGCCGTTGAACGTCGAAGTGCTGTTGCGCCGGATCGAGGAGCGGCACGGATCGACGCTGCAACCGTGGGAGCTGCCGACGGCGCTGTTCACGGCGCGCGGCTTCATGGACGAGGTCGAGGACTACTGGGAACGCGGACCCGGCGCGACACCACCGCTCGTCGGATATCTCCACAACCTGTCGTGTTTCGGCTGGGATCTGCGCGACGCGCTGCAGAAGACCGCCCGCGTCTGCGCCGAACGCATCGCAACACCCCGCGACGATCTCGTGCGGCAACTCGTCGAGAACAACGGGGAGCGGGCGGCGCTGTACGTCTATCCGAACACCGACGACCGGCGCCGCGAGATGACACTGTTCGACGTCGCGGCCGAACTCGGTGCCGAGCACGACGGCGACACCGAGGCGGGCATCGAGACACTCGTCGTCTTCCTCGGTTCGAACAACGCGCTGCAGACCGTCACCGAATTGCAGGTCGTGTGGAGCGGCGACGACTTCCGCGACCTCGACGCGAAACAGGCCTACACGATCTGGCGGCCCGAACATTTCGACAGCGAGTTCGCGGCGGTCGTCGCGAAGCTCCGCGACATCGACGCGCGGCACGTGGTGCTGTGCACCGTCCCGCACGTCACCATCGCCCCGATCGCCCGGGGGATCGGGACGAAGAACGGCTCGCCGTACTTCCCCTACTACACCCGGCCGTGGGTGGACGCGCGCCGCTTCGATGCGAGCCGCGACGAACACATCACCGGTGCGCAGGCCCGCATGGTCGACGCCGCGATCGACCTGTTCGACGAGACGATCACCGAAGCGGTCGCCGACGCGCGACGTGCCGGACTGGACTGGTATCTGCTCGACACCGCGGGCATCCTCGACCGCCTGGCCGCGCGCCGCTACGTCGACGACCTCGATGCGCGACCCGCGTGGTGGCAGCCGTACCCGCTACCGCCGACGCTCGCCGCGCTCGACCCGGTACCGGACACGCGTTTCCTGTCGGCCGACGGTCACGGCGGTCGCGACAGCGGGGGATTGTTCTCCCTCGACGGTGTGCACCCGACGACGGTCGCCTACGGGATCCTCGCCCAGGAGATCATCGACGTGATGGTGCGTGCCGGCGTCGAATTCCGGTCGCCGAACGGAACGGTGCGAAACGGTCCTGTCGCCGTGGATTTCGATCGTCTGCTCCGGCACGACACCCTTGTGCGTACGCCACCGCAGAACATCGATTCGACGCTGTCGATCCTGGGGTGGGTCGACGAGGTGCTCGACGTGTTCCGGGTGCAGTTGCGTTTCGGTCTGTGAGGGATCAGGTCAGGTTGATGACGTGAGCGTGTGTCGCCACGGCGTCCTGCATCTTCTTCCGCGACAGCGAGCGCGGACCGCACGCGCATCCCGACGGAATGGCGTCGTCCTCGAACTGCGTCACCTCCAGGGTGTCCACATACTCCGAATTGAGTGATGTGCCGTTGTGCGGTGTCGCTTCGCGGTCGCGGTTGCCGCGGCCGCCGGGACCGCTGCGGGAGACCACGACCTGACCCTCGGTGGTGTTGTACACCGCCGCTACGGTATGGCCCTTGGGACAACGAACCTTGAGGACGGCCTTCTCGGTGCGCTGGGGTCCGAGTTCCTTCACTGCGGCGAGTGCGAGCTTGCGACGTTCGGTAGGGGGTGTCGTGGCGATATCCATTTTCCTATTCCACCTCACAGTGTCGGGGTTCACAGGGCTTCGGCAGAACCGCTTCGGGGTTTGTTTTCAGATGATCTCGTCGGTGAGCCGGTGTGGTGTGCCGAATCGATGAGCGGTGATCGTGACGGACTGTTCGGCCAGGAACGGCAGCATTTCGATTCGTCCGGATCCGGTCACCGGATGGTCGAACACCGCGATGTCGCATCGGGTGTTCCATTCGGCGGGCGGCGCTGCGCCGATCAGGCGGACACGAGCCGGGGTCGTGTCGACGATCCGTTCCTCCCATTCCACATCACTCTCCACGCGCACGCGACCGCCGAAACGTGCTGTATTCGAGCATCTTACGAGATCGACGGCGAAAGCCGAAGAGATTTCCACCGGCGCGCCCGCCCGGGCCGCGGCACCGAGCACGCGCACGAGTTCGTCGGGCCGCCCGGCCTCACCGAGGCGTACGTGTGTGCGAACGGGCCGGTACCGGAACAGGTTCCGCTCTGCCGAGAGTCCCGTGATATCTTGTGCCACAGCGAATTCCGACGTCCATGCTCGCTCGTCGTCCTCGAACGCCCGGCGCAGCGTGTCCTCGTCCCAGGCGCACGGTTCCCAGGAACCGAAGCCGAAGAGATAGTTCGGCCCGCCCGCCTTGAAGCCTGCTCCCACCGACGACTTCTTCCAACCCCCGAAGGGTTGCCGTCGCACGATGGCACCGGTGATACCGCGATTGACGTACACATTCCCGGCCTGCACCCGATCGAGCCAGCGGGCGATCTCGTCCGAATCCAGCGAGTGCAGACCCGCCGTGAGCCCGTAGTCCACCTCGTTCTGGATCGCGATCGCCTCGTCCAGATCGGCCGCGGTCATCGCCCCCAGCACCGGACCGAAGAACTCGACGAGATGCGTGCGCGACCCGCGTCGCACCCCGGTGCGCACACCGGGCGTCCACAGCCGGCCCTCCTCGTCGAGCCGGCGCGGTTCGACGAGCCACGACTCGCCGTCGTCGAGTTCGGTGAGCGCGGTGAGCAGTTTGCCCTGCGCCGGTTCGATCAACGGCCCCATGCGTGTTCGCGGATCGTGCGCAGGCCCGACCGGCAGTGACCGCACCGCGTCGACGAGCTGGTCGCGGAACCGGCGGGAGGTCGCCACGGAGCCGACGAGGATCACGAGCGACGACGCCGAGCACTTCTGCCCGGCATGCCCGAACGCCGACTGCGCGATGTCGCGCACCGCCAGATCCGGATCGGCGCTCGGCGTCACGACGATCGCGTTCTTGCCGCTCGTCTCGGCGAGCAGTCGCATCCCCGGACGCAGCGAACGGAAGAGTTCGGCGGTCTCGTAGGCACCGGTGAGCACCACCCGGTCGACGCGCGGGGCGGAGACGAGCTTCGTGCCCAGCGACCGTTCGTCGGCGTGGACGAGGTGCAGGACGTCGCGGGGCACGCCGGCATCCCACATCGCCTCGGCGAGCACCGACCCGCACCGAGCCGTGAGCGTCGCGGGCTTGAGGACCACCGCCGAACCGGACGCCAACGCCCCGAGCGTCGACCCCGCCGGGATCGCGACCGGGAAGTTCCACGGCGGCGTCACGACGGTGAGGGTCGACGGCACGAACCGCGCACCGTCGATCTCGTCGAGCGCGCGGGCCCGCTCGGCGTAGTACCGCGCGAAGTCGATCGCTTCCGAGACCTCCGGATCGGACTGGTCGAGCGTCTTACCGCCCTCGGCCGCCATCACCTCGAGCAGATCGGCGCGCCGCGCCTCGAGCACATCGGCCACCTGTTCGAGGATCCGTGCGCGTTCGGCACCGCTGCGGGCACCCCAGACACGACCGGCCGCGTTCGCGTCGACCAGCACGCGCTCGAGGTCGTCCTCGGAGGAGAGGGTGTGGGCGCGCACGGTGTCGATACCGAGTTTCGACGACGGCACCCGCTCGAGGATGCGGCGCCCCCACTCCCGGTTCTGCGGCAGGGACGGATCGGTGTCCGGTGTGTTCGTGAACACCGGCGGCGCAGGGGTGGGAGGACCCTGCCGGTTCTGCGTGCGGTTGGGGGAGGGGACGCTGTCGTCGAGCGCCGCCACCGACGCACGGAACCGCTGCTCCTCGCGTCCGAACAGGGCGGGATCGTCGGCCAGATCGAACACCGCCGACATGAAATTCTCCTGCCCCGAACCCTCGTCGAGCCGACGCACCAGATACGAGATCGCGACGTCGAACTCGTCGGGGCGGACGACGGGTGTGTAGAGCAACAGGCTGCCGACGTGTCGACGGATCACCTCGGCCTGGCTCTGCGCCATGCCGAGGAGCATCTCGAAGTCGATCCCGTTGCGCACCTGCCGGCGACCGGCGAGCTCCCACGCGTAGGCGATGTCGAAGAGATTGTGCCCGGCCACCCCGATCCGCACGTTCTCGATCCGCTCGGGCGTGAACGCGTAGTGCAGCAGCCGCTTGTAGTTCGTATCGGTCTCCTGCTTGGTGCTCCACGTCGCGAGCGGCCATCCGTGCAGCGACGCGTCGACCCGTTCCATCGGCAGGTTGGCGCCCTTGACCACCCGGATCTTGATCGCGGCGCCGCCGCCTGCGCGTCGCGCCGCCGCCCACCGCTGCAGTTCTATCATGGCGGTCAGGGCGTCGGGCAGATACGCCTGCAGCACGATTCCGGCCTCGAGATGGAGGAACTCGGGACGGTCGAGCAGCGTCGTGAACGCCGCGACCGTCACGTCCAGGTCGTGGTACTCCTCCATGTCGAGATTGACGAACTTCGGCGTCGGCGAGGTCGCGGCGAGACGGTACAGCGGGGTGAGCCGCTCGACGATGTCCGCGACGGTCTCGTCGAACGCCCATGGCGAGTGCGGCGCGACGGCCGCCGAGACCTTGAGCGAGACGTAGTCGACGTCGTCACGTGCCAGCAACGCATGGGTGCCCTCGAAACGGCGACGCGCCTCGGCCTCGCCGAGGACGGCTTCGCCCAGCAGGTTGAGGTTGAGCCGGATGCCGGGGCGTTGCAGTCGTGCGATGGCCCGGCCCAGCGCGGCATCGTCGGTGTCGACGACGAGGTGCCCGACCATCGTCCGGAGCGCGCGACGCGCGGCGGGGACGACGAGGTGCGGGAAGCGGGGACCGATCGCGCCGCCCGCCCGCACGGCCGCGCGGAGGTGGACGGGAAGGAAATCCGGTATGTTCCGCGACAATTCGGCAAGGGCATGCGCTGCGGTCGCCGGATCCTCGGGGCGGATGACCTCGTCGACGAAGCGCACGGTGAACTCGAGTCCGTGGGGATCCTTCAGAACGTCGGCGAGGTGGCGGGCCGCACGGTCGGGTGCGACCTTCGACGATTCCTCCACCCACCGGCGGGCCAGGGCGACAGCATCCTCGACGATCCGCACGATGCGCCTCCGATCGACGGCGTTTCGAACCTGACGCCAATCTACCCACCGGAGCCGGTTCGCGTTTGCGGTCCGCGGTGCCGGGAATACAGCGCGAAGGGGACAGTCCCGACCGATGAGGAGACGAGAGTGAACCGTCAGGCCCCCGCGTCACGTGGCGCGGCGTCATCCGCCGAGCGCATGGCGCAGAACGGTGTATTCGAGAAGTTCGCACGTGCCGGCTACGTCGGCAGTGGCATCGTGCACCTGCTCATCGGCTACCTCGCGATCAGGGTCGCGTTCGGTCGCGGCGAGCAGGAGGCGTCGCAGTCCGGTGCGATGGCGGAACTGGGCGAGCAGCCCGGCGGGAAGATCGCGTTGTGGATCGCCGTCGTCGTCTTCGTGATGATGGGCCTGTGGCGGTTCGCCGAGGCTACCTTCGGCAAGGCGTCCGAACCGGAACAACCCGACGCCGACATGAAGGACAAAGCGTTCGACCGGTTCAAGGCCGCCTGCGTCGGTGTCGTCTATCTCGCCTTCGCGTACACCGCGTTCGGGTTCGCCCGCGGCAGCGGCAAGTCCAGTGGTGAACAGAACGCGGGTCTGACGGCGAAGCTGCTGCAGTCCGGTGCCGGCAAGTTCGTCCTCGTCGTCGCGGGACTCGTCATCCTCGGTGTGGGCGCCTACCACGTCTACAAGGGCGCGTCGAAGAACTTCGTCGACGATCTGAAGAGCCACCCGAGCACGTTCGTGAAACGTCTCGGGCTTGTCGGTTACGTCGCGAAGGGTCTCGCGCTCGGTCTCGTCGGTGTTCTGGTGATCGTCGCGGTCTTCCAGGCCGACCCGCAGAAGGCAGCGGGCCTCGACGGTGCTCTGAAGACGTTGGGCTCGCAGCCTTTCGGTACGGTGCTGCTCGTTCTCATGGGCCTCGGCATCGCGGTCTACGGCCTCTACAGCTTCGTCATGGCCCGCGACGCGAAGATGTGACGCTCAGTCGTCTGCGTCGTCGAACCAGAACGACTCGGTCGCGACGTAGTGGAGGGTCGGTGGGCCGGGCAACTCGAACTCGATCGCGCCCACCGGCCGCAGCTCCCCGTCGTTGTCTTCGCAACTGGCGGTCGCGATGTTGAGTCCTGCGGCGATCCCGGTGAACTCGAGGGTCTGGTAGTTCGCTCCGAAGATCTCCGCGATTCCGGACTCGCCGGTGCCGAGCGCCGCGACGCAGATGAAGGGGTGGTCCTCGTCCGGGGGGGACGTGTACATCAGCTTCACCAGCACGGTGTCTCCGCGGGTGCTGACCGTCCACAATCCTCGGGTGTCCGTATCCGCCGCTGCGCTCGCGGCAGGTGCGAAACCGGCGAGCAGTGCGAGCGGTGCGAGCAACGAGACCGTCGCACGCAGGGTCCTGCGATGGTTCATGGGATCTCCTCGGAACCGCGGTGAGTCCCCGACATATTCATCGTCCGCACTCGACATCCGGGGGAACGGGCGAATCGGATGTTTGTGAAGAAGACGTGACGGCGACGAGATCGTCGTACCCGGTCCGTGACTCCCCGGGTCACGAAGAGCTACCGCCTCGACCCAACTAGTTGACAACGCAACTAGTTGGGATCATCCTGGTTGAGAAAGCAACCACATCGGAAAGAAGGTGGATCGATGATCGCCGACGAGCAGCAGCGCTACGAAGAATTCGAGCGTCGGCGTGCACTCATCCGCGACGCACACCTGAAGCCTGCCGACGCGCGCCCGCAGTCGTCGGCGCGGGGGCTGCACCACACTGCGCTGATCAGCAGCGACGTCGAACGGACCGTGCGCTTCTACCAGGATCTCCTCGAGTTCCCGCTGACGGAGCTGATCGAGAACCGCGACTATCCCGGCTCCTCGCACTTCTTCTTCGACATCGGCAACGGCAATCTGCTGGCTTTCTTCGACTTCCCCGGTCTCGACGTCGGCCCCTATCAGGAGGTCTTCGGCGGTCTGCACCACATCGCGATCAGCGTCGCCCTTCCCGCCTGGGAGCGCTTGCGCGACAAGCTGATCGACGCAGGTGTCGAGCTCGTCGAACACAGCGACGTCTCGTTGTACTTCCGCGACCCAGACGGAGCCCGCCTCGAACTCATCGCCGACCCGCTCGGCGAGATGTACGGCTCGAAGGTGCTCTAGCGCGAAGCTCTAGCACGGGGTAAGGGGAGGTTGTGTGCGTGTCCGTCTACCGGACACGCACACAACCTCCCCTTCGTCTGTTCGCCGAACTCCTACTCGACGATCGGGAAGATCGACTCCCCGTCCTCGGGGGCGCCGCTGATCTGGCCGCGGTCGACACGCGAATCCTGCACGATCACCCCGTCGACCTCGTCGGCGAGTTTCGAGTCCTCGGGGGGGCCGGTGGTGGCGTCGTCGATCACCTCGTCGACGTCCTCGGTGAGCTCGTCCTCCGGTGTCGCCGCGACAGGCTTGTCCAGCGGCTCGGCGGGTTCGACGTCGGGTTCCTCCTCGGCGAGGCGCTGGTCCAGCGACTCGCCTTCTTGCTCTTCACGCTGGGTCGTTCCGAACTTGTCGGCGCCGCTCCAGTCCTCGGGCGGGTCGACGACCTCGTCGCCGTCGTCGTTCCGCACTTCGTCGGCGTCGAGGCCTTCGCTGGGGCTGAGGGTGTCGCCGGGACCGTCTTCGATGCTCATGTCGAGGAGATACCCGGCCGGCCGGGTGCGAAACCGGCGGCGGTTTCACTCCTGCCGGATGAGGCTATGCCGACGGAACACCACATCGAGGGAGTTTCCCATGGACGAAAACGAACTCTTCCAGCACATCGAGAAGCTGGTGGACGAAGAGAAGACACTGCGCTCACGAACCGGCGCGGACGGTCCGAGCGACGAGGACCTGCAGCGGCTGGCCGCTGTCGAGAAGAGGCTCGACCAGTGCTGGGACCTGCTGCGGCAGCGTCGCGCGAAGGCCGAGTTCGGCGACGACCCGGACGACGCCCAGGCGCGGCCGGTCGACGAGGTCGAGTCCTACCGACAGTAGGGCGCCGACGGTGGGTCGACCGTTCTGCTTCGGCGACGAACTGTGGCCGGGTAGTTCGGCGTTCAGCACGTGAAGTGCTCGGCGAGGTGCGGGACGAGGGTGGAGAAGTCGTCCATCGTGGCGCCGATCCCGTGCAGGAGGGGTAGGGGTTCACCGGATCCGGTGCGGCGGTAGCTCGGTCGTGAGTGCATCGGTTCCATCTTTCCCTTCCGGACGGGCCGGAGTGCTCTGTCGCAAAGGCTGTGTGTTCTGTCACATTCGTGAGGAAGGAAAAGCAACGACCTGGCCGAATGCCGTGTTATAGCCCTTGCTTATCGAATTTCTAGAAACTATCGATTGGCACAATTAATAGTTCGCGGATAACGTCGAAGCCGTCAACCCCATCGAGACGAGTGAGGTTTCTACATGTCGCTGATCAACAAGAAGATCAAGCCCTTCAAGGCCGAGGCTTTCAAGGACGGCGCCTTCGTGACCGTGTCCGACGAGGACATCAAGGGCAAGTGGGCGATCTTCTTCTTCTACCCCGCAGACTTCACGTTCGTCTGCCCGACGGAGCTCGGCGACCTCGCGGACCACTACGAGGAGCTGCAGAAGCTCGGCGTCGAGGTCTTCTCCGTCTCGACCGACACGCACTTCACGCACAAGGCATGGCACGGCTCGTCCGAGACCATCGGCAAGATCAAGTACGCCATGATCGGTGACCCGACCCTGCAGATCAGCACCGACTTCGAGGTCCTCCGTGAGGACCAGGGCCTTGCCGATCGCGGCACCTTCCTGGTCGACCCGGACGGCGTCGTCCAGTTCACCGAGGTCACCGCTGAAGGCATCGGCCGCAACGCCGCCGAGCTCGTTCGCAAGGTCAAGGCTGCTCAGTACGTCCGCAGCCACCCGGGCGAGGTCTGCCCGGCCAAGTGGGAAGAGGGCGACGACACCCTCGCTCCGTCGCTGGAGCTCGTCGGCAAGATCTGATTCGTCGACGGAAATTCGTTCCGGTGGCACGGGATCGAACGTCCCGTGCCACCGGGCACCGTCCGGGTCCGCTCGGCTCGAGCTGAGAAGTTCGCCGACTCCCATCTCTTCCGGTCACAGTTCTTCCACCTCTGGAGTGAATCCTCATGCTCGACGCCTCCCTCGCCGCCCAGTTGAAGTCCCTTCTCGAAAAGGTCACCCAGCCGATCGAGCTCGTGTCGTCTCTCGACGACCGGCCGAAGTCGAAGGAACTCGCCGATCTCCTCGATCAGATCGCCGGCATGTCCGATCTGGTCACCCATGTGCGCGACGGTGAAGCCACCCGTCGCCCCTCCTTCCTGATCCGCCGGGTCGGCACCGACATCGCGGTCGAGTTCGCGGGCATCCCGCTCGGCCACGAGTTCACCTCCCTCGTGCTCGCCCTGCTGCAGGTCGGCGGCCACCCCTCGAAGGAGGCCGTGGAGCTGCTCGAGCAGGTGCGCGACCTCGAGGGCGACTTCCACTTCGAGACCTACTTCTCACTGTCGTGCCAGAACTGCCCCGACGTGGTGCAGGCCCTGAACGTGATGTGTGTGACCAACTCGCGCATCAAGCACACCGCGATCGAAGGCTCGCTCTTCCAGGACGAAGTCGACGCACGCCAGGTGATGGCAGTGCCGACCGTCTTCCTCAACGGTGAGCTGTTCGGCTCCGGACGCATGAACCTCGAGCAGATCGTCGGCAAGCTCGACAGCGGTTCCGCCGAGCGCACCGCCGCCGCGATCAGCGAGAAGGATCCCTTCGACGTCCTCGTCGTCGGTGGCGGCCCCGCCGGCGCGACTGCCGCGATCTACGCCTCCCGCAAGGGAATCCGCACCGGCGTTCTCGCCGAGCGCTTCGGTGGCCAGGTGCTCGACACCATGGCCATCGAGAACTTCTCCTCCGTCCCCTACACGGAGGGCCCGAAGTTCGCTGCCGAGCTCGAGAACCACGTCCGCCAGTACGACGTCGACATCATGAACGTCCAGAAGGCCTCGAAGCTCACCCCGGCCCCCACCGAGGGCGGCCTCGTCGAGGTCGAGCTCGAGAGCGGCGCCCGGTTGCTTTCGCGCAGCGTCGTTCTCGCGACCGGTGCCCGCTGGCGCGCGATGAACGTGCCGGGCGAGCAGGAGTACCGCAACAAGGGCGTCACCTACTGCCCGCACTGCGACGGCCCGCTGTTCAAGGGCAAGCGCGTCGCGGTCATCGGTGGCGGTAACTCCGGTGTGGAGGCCGCGATCGACCTCGCCGGCGTCGTCGCCCACGTGACCCTCATCGAGTTCGACTCGGTCCTGCGCGCCGACGAGGTGCTGCAGCGCAAGCTCCGCAGCCTGCCTAACGTCGACATCATTGTCAGCGCCCTCACCACCGAGGTCCTCGGCGACGGTTCGAAGGTCACCGGCCTGACCTACACCGACCGCACCACCGACGAGTCGCGCACCCTCGAGCTCGACGGCGTGTTCGTCCAGATCGGTCTGCTGCCGAACACCGAATGGCTCACCGGCACGGTCGAACTCAGCCCGCGCGGCGAGATCGTCGTCGACGACCACGGCCGCACCTCGGTGCCCGGCGTGTTCGCCGCCGGCGACTGCACGACCGTCCCGTACAAGCAGATCATCGTCTCCGCAGGTGCGGGTGCGACGGCCGCGCTCGGCGCGTTCGACCACCTCATCCGCACGAGCGCCCCGGCCCAGGCCGAGGAAGCGGTCGCCGCGACCGTCTAGGCGTCACTGCAGCCCTGTGGCCGTCACCCCTTCCGGGTGGCGGCCACGTTGCTTCCTCGGGGAGGTTGTTGTCGAAGATTCTGCGGAAATCGCCCATATCCTCCCCCAATTCACCCAGCACAGGCATTGACGCGCTCTTTACCCCGGCGCTTCACTGAAATGCGTACGTGTGTCCCCATCGCGACGGTGTCCCAGGAGGTCGACCTATGCGCAGCACACGGAAGTCCGAACGGCGGCGCAGACGCGAAGGACGCCTGTATCGCAGAGCCGCCACGGCGGTGGCGCTCATGGGACTGGTCGCCCTGTGGGTGAATCCCGCGGCGTCGGCGGACGAGTCCACGGGATTCTCGCTTCCCTTCTCCGGAGCACCGGCCTACGAGCATCTGGCGCCGACGCAGGTCACCGACCCGTCCCGGTTGCACGCTCCGCTCGGTCGGGAATGGGCCGAGGACATCGCCCGGCAGATCGGGCTGAAGCCGGAAGATGCGTTGTCCGAGCAGCAGGCCCGTGATTTCACCACCGGCGGGGGAGTGGGCGGCAGCAAGGAGGCCGCCGAGATCATCCAGGGTTCCATCGACATCCTCATCAATACGACCGGCCACCCCCTGTACTCCGACGTGAACGGTGTCTCCACCCCGACGGTGCTGGGCAGTTACGGCCTCTACGTGACGCCCGACGGGATGCTGCAGAGCCCGGCCAACGCGTCGGCGCCGACGAGGCAGGTGAACACGCTCATCGCGCCCGGCGGGTACGTCGACACCTGGCTGCGGAACAACGACGCGACGGACACGCTGGTGGCGCTGTACCGGTCGGCGTACCCGATCGAAGCGACCTTCGGTTTCGCGGCGCAACAGATATCCGGCGCCGCACAGCTGGTCACCAATACGAAGGGCGACGTCGTCTCGACCGTCGGCATGTCGATGGCGCCACCGCTGTGGATCGTGAACTTCGCTCTTATCTACGCCGTGAGCCCTTCCCTCGCAGCCGCGATGCCGGCCTACTGGGCTCCCATCCCGCCCGAGGTTGCCGAGGCCATCGAGGCGAGCCCCACGGGTCAGGTGCCCTACGCCGATTACGCGTCGTACCTCCAGTGAACTTCGGGGAGCCGCGCGTACCTCGAAGGCTGCGGGTAGGGATGTCGAGGCAGGTGTTGTTGTCGAAGAACGCGGGAAAATCGACAACAACGTCGGCCCCGATACGACGAACGCCCCGCATACGACGAAGCCCCGACCGTGTGGTCGGGGCTTCGTGTGAGAGCCGATGACGGGAATCGAACCCGCGTATTCAGCTTGGGAAGCTGATGTTCTACCATTGAACTACATCGGCACGCTGGGCTTTTGCCGATTCTCATCGACTCCGGCCCGAGCTTTCGGAGCAAACTGTAGCAGACTCTCCGGGTCGATCGCGGGACCCCTGGACCACACCGAGAGCCCGCAGACGCGGTCGAAGCGACGCTGGTCGCGCGGCGTCCACGGCAGCAGCATCTGCTCGAAAATCGTGTCGTCGATCTTCACCTTGTGGAGGTTGTCCTCCCAGTACTGCTTTCCGGGTCCATCGCGTTATATTCGGCCGGGCTCGACTCGGTGGAGCGCACCTGCGCGTGTGCCTTGTCGACGGGCGTCGTCATCGAATGTCCCGCATCGTCAGAAGTGACCACGACTGTCACCCAGATGCGCGCCGACGGTAAAGACCGGAGGTTGCGCGGCACGGAAGCGGACGCTGCGAAGATAGAGGCATGGCAACTGGACGGCTCTACGGTGGACGCGCAGGCGAGGAACGACAGGCCGATCGGCGAGCGCAGCTGATCGAGGCCGGTCTCGATCTCCTCGGAGCTGCCGACGGCGAAGCCACCCTGTCGGTGCGCGGTGTCTGCAAGCGCGCAAGTCTGGCCTCGCGCTACTTCTACGAGAGCTTCGCCGACCGCGACGAGCTCACCGGTGCCGTCTACGACCACGTCGTCCAGCGCATCGCCGAGAGCACGCTCGCCGCCGTGGCCTCGGCACCGGCCGACGACGACCGCGCGATCGTGCGGGCCTGCGTCGAGAACATCGTCCGCGAGATCGACGAGGACCCGCGGCTCGGCCGCATGCTGTTCTCCGTCAGCCAGGCCAACACGCAGCTCGCGAAGCGGCGCCTCGACTCGACCCGCATGTTCGCCGGGCTGGTCACCGCCCAGGCCGAGAACATCTACGCCATCACCCCGAGCCCCCGGCTCGACCTGGCGGCGCACTACGTCGTCGGCGGACTCGCCCAGGCGCTGACGGCCTGGCTCGACGGCACCGTGCCGCTGAGCCACGACGACGTCGTCGAGGAGTGCACCGAACTGCTGATCACGATGTCGGCCCAATTGCGACGCGACTCGGCCACGTAGAACCCCGCGGCCGCGCGATTGTTAACCTCTACGCGTGCTGCTCTCCGATCGCGACATCCGCGCCCAGATCGCCTCCGGGCATCTGGGCATCGACCCGTTCGATCCGGAGCTGGTGCAGCCCTCGAGTGTCGACGTCAAACTCGACAGCCTGTTCCGCGTCTTCAACAACACGCGTTACACGCACATCGACCCGGCGAAGCAGCAGGACGAACTGACGTCGCTGGTGCAGGTTCCCGAGGGTGAGCCGTTCGTGCTGCACCCCGGCGAGTTCGTGCTCGGGTCGACGATGGAGCGGTGCACCCTGCCGGCCGACCTCGCCGGTCGCCTCGAAGGCAAGTCGTCGCTGGGCCGGCTCGGTCTGCTCACGCACTCGACGGCCGGGTTCATCGACCCGGGTTTCGACGGGCACATCACCCTCGAGCTGTCCAATGTTGCTAACCTGCCGATCACGCTGTGGCCGGGCATGAAGATCGGTCAGCTGTGCCTGTTCCGGCTGACGAGCCCCGCCGAGCACCCGTACGGCAGCGCGAAGGTCGGGTCCAAGTACCAGGGCCAGCGCGGGCCTACGCCGTCGAAGGCGTACCTGAACTTCGTGCACAAGCATCCGGACGCGCGTCCCAGCTAGTTCGTCCTGCGCACGTCGCAGACGAACCCCGGGGTGAATCTCGGCCGTGCGGGTCGGGCACCCTCTCGCCCGGGTTAATCTCTGCATGTGCGCGTCGCTGCGGTCGCCACCACACTGCTGCTCCTGCTCGCGGCCTGCGCGCAGGACACCTCGTCGCGCCCCTCGTCTCCCGAGGATCTCCCGGTAGTGCGTGCCGACGGTGACCGGCTCGTCCTCGACGGCCGGACGTGGTGGCCCGCCGGACTCAACGCATACCAGCTCGGTACCCGCTGGGAGGTCAACCACGGATGCGGTGCCGAGGTGGACCTCGACGACTTCTTCGGCACGCTGGCGCCGCGTTCGATCGTGCGTTTCGACGCCTTCCAGTCCCACGCTGTCCACCGGATCGGCGGCACGCTCGACTTCACGGCGCTCGATGCCGTCTTCGACGCCGCCGAGCGGCACAGGGTGTACCTGATCCCGGTGCTTGCCCCGCAGGACAGTGATTGCGACGCGGGTGGATACAAGCAGGCGGACTGGTACGACGCCGCTTGGCACGACCCGCTGCCGGGTCATGTGCTCGCCTACGACGACTGGGTCGCGACCGCCGTCGAACGGTGGGGTTCGTCACCGGCGGTCGCGATGTGGGAGCTGATCGGCGAACCCGAGACCGCGACCTGCACCGACGACGAGTGCGCCCTCGAACGACGCGAGTGCTTGCCCGGCGGTGCTCGGCTGCTCCGCAACTGGATCGACGAAGCAGCCGGCATAGTCCGCGAGCACGACCCGGACCGGCTCGTCACCGTCGGCACCATCGGAGGCGACCAGTGCGGTTCCGCCGGCGACGATTTCGCGACCGTCACCGACGCCGAGCAGCTCGACGTGGTGCAGTACCACGACTACGACGACGCACAGTTCCTCGAACGGCGGCTCGACGGATTGTCGAAGCCGATGCTCGTCGCCGAACTCGGTGTCCGGGCCGGTTCGTGCCGCGCGGTGAGCGAACGTGCCGATATCGTCGACCGCACGCTCACGCGGTACCGCGATCTCGGGGCCGACGGCGCACTGATGTGGTCGTTCGTCCCCGACCCGCGACCGGACGAGTGCACCTACGACATCGGCCCGGACGACCCGGTCCACTACGTCCTACGGCGTCACCACGGCTCAGGGTGACGTCCGGTCGAGTACCCGGAAGAGTCGCCAATCTGGTTGGTCGGCACCGTCGTTGGGGATTTCGAGTTCGAGTACCGCGATGTCGCTGCCGGTCTCGTAGATGGTGGGGTAGCGGCGGTTGACGGCGTCCGATGTTCCGCGGCCCTCGTTGGGGACGGTCAGGATGTACTCGACCCCGGAGGCGGAAGGGCGGTTGAGCACGGCCGTGAAGTCGGAGTCCGAAGGGATGACGAACGTCTCGGGGCGTTCGGTGGCCGAGAAGATCGCGAACCCGTAGACCGTGTCCATCAGCACCGAGCCCGGCGGTAGGTCCATCGCGTCGAGGTATTCGGCGATGCGTCGTTCCGTGGAGAATGCCGCGATCACCTGTCGCTGCTTCTCACGCACCTCGGACGGATCGTTGTCGTCCGGGAACAGGGCCGTGCGCAGCGCGTGCTGTTCCTGCGACAGGGTGGGCGAGCCCATCGCGACGAACGTGACGGGCAGGCTGCACACCAGGAGCACCGCACCCAAGGGTGCTGCGCCGCTGGGGTCCTCCGTCCTCGGAACGGCATGCGGCCCGGGGCGTCGTGCCGTGAGCAGTCCACGTCGCGGAGCCAGTTGTACGACCCACACCGCGAGCAGCGGGATCGCGCAAATGTAGAAGCGCAGGAACGGGAAGGTCATTCCGCGTGCATAGGACAGGGCCGCGAAGCCCAGGACCGCGCCGAAGACGACGAACGGCACGAGCGGTTCGAGATCGCGTCGTCGCCATGCGAGCACCGCCACGACCGGGATCAGCAGCGGAAGCGCCGGCCCGAGCACGACGGTCTCGGCGAGCGAGAAGGCGATCGCACCGAGCCCGCCCGACGACCCGCCACCGCTCTGCTCGAGGATGGCGGCGTTGCCGTAGGCCGAGGTGAACTGCGCGAGCCATTCACCGGTGACGAGCCAGCTCGTCACGACGAACGCGACGAAGGCCAGAGCGAGGGGAGCGGCGACGAGGATCGCGTCCATGATCGCCGGCTGCCATCCCGAGCCGGGAGCGTACCGTCGCGATCGGTACCGGACGAGCAGTGCGACGAAGACCGTCACCGCCCCGCCGACGGCCAGCGCGTCGTACCGCGCGAGATACGCCAGTGCCAGGGCGATTCCGGCCAGCGCCAGGTCGTGGATGTCGTCGGTGCTGCACCAGCGGATCAGACGACGCGCGGCCCAGCACAAGGCGAACAGGAACGGCGCCTCGCTCATCCCGTTCGCGCCGTAGTAGACGATCATCGGGTTCAGGGCGAACACCGCCGTCACCGTCCACACGAACCACGGCGTGCAGCCGCGATCGCACGCGACGCGGTGGATCTGCACCGCCGCGCCGGCCATGAACGGCGCCGACATGAGCACGGCCGTCACCGCATAGGCCGACAGTCCCGGGAACCACGCCGACAGTCCTGTGAGGGGCACCTGGACGAGCGCGGTGAGGGGTGTGAACACGAAACCGATGGCGGCGAGGTGCGGGTCGCGGCTGAGCAGCACCGACCGCGCAGCGCTGACACGGCTGAGCGAATCACCCTGGTAGTACTGCACGTCCAGCGCGAGCCACAGTCCTACCACCAGATAGATCAGGCAGGCGGTCCAGAACACCCACGTGCTGCGGGTCCTCACGACGACAACCCGTGGAAGGTCTTCTCCCAGTAGGAAGGATTACGGATGAGCTGATAGGTGCCTTTGATCGCCGCGATCGACATGAGGACCCAGTAGAACGGCACGGTCAGGCACGGCCACCACAGGTTCGAGTGGCCCGTCTCGCGGCACGCCACGAAGTTCATGTACATCACGGCGACGTTGCCGAACACGAGCGAGATCAGCGCGGGGAAGTAGGCGTACCAGGGGAAGATTTCCTCGATCAGTTCCGCCTGGCCGAGCAGCCACGCGAGCGTTGTCATCCAGAACACCATGTTCAGGCACGCGATGATCGGCGTGCCCGCGAGCAGGGTCGTGAAACGCAGCATCCCCGCGGTGCCGATCACCCGCCACAACCGGACGGGCCGGCGCATGTGGACCAGCCAGGTCTGCAGATAGCCCTTGTACCACCGGGATCGCTGCCGCACCCAGTTGATCGGATCGCTGTTCGCCTCCTCCAGCGTGGTCGAGTCGAGAACCGCAGTGGAGTAGCCGGATTCGGCGATCCGGACACCGAGATCGGCGTCCTCGGTGACGTTGTACGGATCCCACGCACCGATCTCGTCGAACACCGATCGGCGGATATGGTTCGACGTCCCGCCGAGCGGGATCGGCGAGTGCGACTTCATCAGTCCGGGCAGGATGAAGTTGAACCACAGCGCGTAGTCGGCGGTGAACCAGCCGGTCAGCAGATTCTGGGTTCCGTTGTGGAAAGCCAGCTTCGCCTGCACACATGCCACGTTGTCGCCGAGACGGTCGAAGACGACGACCACCCGGCGCAACTGCAAGGGCTCGGGGAGGTCCTCGGCGTCGAAGATCGTCACGATCTCGCCCGTCGTGAAGTGCAGTCCGTAATTGCACGCCTTCGGTTTCGTCCGGGGGTCGGCGGCCGGGACGAGCAGGATCTCGACGCTCTCGCCGAGCCCGGCCTTCTCCGCGGCCTCGATCGTGACGGTGTCGTCCTCCTCGAGCAGCAACAACACCTGGAGCTTGTCGGCCGGATAATCGAGCGCGGCCATCGCGGCGAGCAGATCGCCCACCACCTCGGGTTCGTTGTAAGCGGGGACGAGCACCGTGTACGGCGGCAACTGGTCGTCGGTGAGGGCGAGAGCTTGCTCGTCGTCGACGATGAACTGCGCGTCGCGTGCCATGCCGCGGGTGAACAGCAGCAGCCGGTCGGCGAGGGTCGCGATGTACCCGAAGGTGCACAGCACGGTGAAGACGATCAGGGTCGGTTTCGTCGCCACGACGAGCGCGAGAACGAAGGCCCCCGCGAGTGCGAATCCGAGGTATTTCTGCCACGGCACGAACGCGACCGACGCCGACGAGACGGGGCTGCGTTCGCGCAGTCCGTGCACCGCTTCGTGCAGGGCCGCGGTCCGGTAGGCGTCGAACTCGACGGTGTCTTCGGGCGGAACATCGTGTCCCGAGCCGACGTTCACTCGCCCTGCCATTGCGCCTCCACGAGTTCGCGACCCACCTCGATGAGCATGGAACGGTCCTTGTACTCGGGATCGGTGTCCTCGACGGTGCCGTTGCCGCGCAGCAACACTCGCATCAGAGTGCGCGCGTTGGCGACGGTGTTCGGCTCGGGCTGCGGGAACGGCGCATCGAGTTCGTGGTTGTCCACCGTCAGCAGGCTCACGCGCTGGGCGACGGTGTCGCTGCGGGTCCACACGAAGCTGAGCAGGCTCCACGTCAGGAGCAGGTTGTCGTCGACGACGGTGAAGTACTCGGCGGTGACGCCGCGACCCAGATCGACATATTCCTTCGGGCTCACCCGTGATTTGCCCAGTGCGTACATCGATTCGGTGGGGTACACCGCGAACGAACCGACACGACGCACCTGCAGGGTCTGCACGGCGACGGTGCGGGGACGCAGCAGCCGATCCCACTCCGGGTTCGGTTCCTCCGCCCGGAGCATCTGCCGGCGCAGCACCGATCCCTGACGGAAGTATGCGCGGGGCCAGTCGTAGTCGACGGACGACAACTGCACCCATCCGGATGGGACGATCTGGGTGGCGGTGCCCGAGTAAGGGGGCCCGACCGAGACCGGCGTCAGGCGCTGGTCGGGAAGCGGCAGGAGTGCGGCGAGCAGGGTGGCCACCGCGACGCACATCGCTCCGCGCACGGCCTGGGGAACCGACACCGGATTCGGTGGCAGCGTGCGTGGCGCGAGCCCGCGGTAGGTCCACAGATAGGCACCGGCCCCGACGACCACCGTCGCGACCACCGCCGGCACGTACTGCGACACGGCGATGGGTGCGTCCGGCCACCGCTGATCGACCAGGACGAGCACCATCAGACCGGTCACGAATGTTGCGGAGCCGTAGAAGAATCCGCGGGCCCGGGTGCGCCGCGTCGCGAGTCCGACAGCCGTGGCGGCGAGCACGAGCGTGACCTGTCCCGCCGCGAGCTTCGTGCCCCCGGCCTCGACGAGCACGATCCGGTAGAGCACGGGCGAGCTCAGGAAGAGCATCGCCCACGCCTGCCAGTACGCCGCGGTCACGCGCAGGCCGAACATCGCGACGCACGCCCCGCACACGAACACCCACGCGGCGAGCACGTCGAGGTGCATCACCTGATAGTTCGTCGCGTAGCGCGGCATCAGCAGCCCCTTGATCGCGAGCGCGATCAGCAGCAGGAGCACCGACGTGATGATGTCGGTCTGCCGGTCGTGGATCGGCAGTTCGTTCTTCCGCTGCCGCGTGATGCCGATCGCAACGATCGCGACGAGAGGCGGCACGATGAGGACGTAACCACCCGTGGTGCCGGTGCGGATCTCGTCGAGCAGCTGCAGCCAGGTGGAGTGGAAGCCGATCAGGGTTGCGGCGACTATCGCGATCCACCGATTGGTGGTGTGCAGCATCGCGTTCGTGAAGAACCGCTCGATGAACGACGGATGCTCGGTTGTCGTGGTCATCGTGTTCACCGCGACTGCGGACGGCGCCGACGGGTGAGCGACCACACCGCGGCGCCCGCCGCACCGACGACGAGCAGGACGACCCCCGCGACGACCACTGCGGTCACCGTGCTGTCCGATTCCGACGACGCCGCGTCGACGTCGTCGTCCCGGGTGTGGGGATCGATGAGGGTGATCGGTTCGCGGTCGGGCGCGGTGAACAGCACGCTGCCCTCGAGTTCGAACCAGCGACCGGGCTCGGCGGAGAGCCAGTCGAGCGTCCGATCGAGTTCCTCGGGAGCACCGGTCGACGTGGCGACCAGCACGGTGCGTCCGTCGTCCCGCACGACCTGCAACGAGGCGAAGTCCACCTCGGTGCCGAAAGTGAGGCTGGTGCTCTCGCCGTCGGCGTTGCGGACCTCGAATCGGCGGTCCTCGGTGCGGACGAGCGGCAGCTGCGACTGCAGATCTTCGGGCAGGAGACCGTTCGCGGCTACGATCACTGCCGGTCCCGACGAGGCGAGCGCTTCGTCGATCGTCACCCATTCGGGGTCGAGCGGACGGCTGGTGAGCGACTGGAGCCCGGCGACGAGCTCGACGGCACGGGCGACGTCGACGAGGCTGCGATCGGAGGTGGCGACGTCGACCTTCGGCATCAGCGTCTGGGGCAGCGACGGGAAGCCGACGGGCAGCGGCGGATCCGCGAGGGTGCTGAAGACACGACTGCCGCCGTCGATGCGCAGGGTGACGGATTGCTGCAGACCGCACTGCTGCTGCGCGCCGGTGGTGCGGAGTTCGACACTGATGTCGGTGAGCCGCCCGAGGGCCGAGTTCGGAACCGTGACGACACGGTCGATGACGCCGCTCGCGTCGGCGGCCCACGAATCGAGCATGATGTCGCCGACGGAGACGGTGATCGACCCGCCCTGGGTGGCGGGGAGCGGGGTGTAGGTGCCCTGCAGGTCGATGCGCACATCGCGCACCGGCCGCCCGAATTCGGTCTGGTCGAGGAAGAGGTGTACGTCGGCGAGGCCGAGACCGCTCGTCTCGAGGTCGGACACGCGTAGGTCGTACAGGGTGGTCGAGTCCGGAGCGAGGATGGGCGGGACGTCGAAGGTGCCGACGGCGACGTCGGAACCGACGGCAAGACCGGACAGGATGCTGTTCACCAGGCCTACCTGGTCGAGGAGGGTCTGGGCGTCGCCTCGGACGTACAGGGCGGGCGGCCCGTCGGGCACCGGCACGACCTCCGCACCCGTCTGGTCGCCCTCGCTGACGACGATCTGCCGGACGAGCGGGGTGTCGGCTGCGGGGGGTAGGCCGTTCGCCGGGAGTTCACGTACGTCCACGGGCACCTGCCGCCCGGGATACCGGGCGCTCACGGTCGCTGCGAGGTCGAGGGCGACGCCCGCTTCGGCGTCCGTGGGGTCCTCGGCCAGATACAACTCGAGGCGATCGAGGACCGGCGGGAGGTAGTCGGCGACCGCTTGCGGCGCCGCGGGTGTGCCCGCGTACCGGACCAGACCGTCGCGCAGACGTACCGAACCCAGCGTCCAGTCGTCGGGGCAGATGTTGTCGACGGCGACCAGGTGCAGATCGAGCGAGACCACCGCGGCGCCGTTCTCCACCTTCGCCCCGGCGAGCGGAATCGACAGGGGCACGATGGCGCCACCGGGCGGCAGTTCCACGCGGGTGAGCAGGCGCCCGTCCGAGACGACGTCGATCCATCCGCGCGCGACATTCGTGGGCAGTTCGGCGGTGGTGTCCAGGAAGGCGGGAGTATTTCCGGCCGGGACAGGAAATGCGAGTGTGACGACATCGGAATTGCCACGGAATTCGATGTTCGGCCCGAGCCCGAGCTTGCGGGTCGGGAATGCGACCTCGCCCGGAGGAGTCGGTTCCGTCGGTTCGAGATCCTGCGCTGCAGCGGTAAGCGGGTTCGCGCACAACGTCATCGAGGCGGCAAGAGCCAGCACGAGGGTGCGACGGGAACGGCGACCGGTTCTGGGCGATGTCACTCGAGCAGCGTATTGCGTCCGATCACGAGAATATTGCAGACGCGGCAACAATTCGGTGTGACGTTGCGCTGTTGTAACGGAACGACGGCCGGCCTCGATTTCAGCCGACGACTCGAATCGGACGAATCAGGAGGCCCCGTGGCGGAAGCAGCGAGGGATCGGACGGTTGCGGCGCCGTGAGCGATCCGCTGTTGTTCGTCGCGCACACCGGTGAGCGGTCGGGTGCCGAGAAGGTCATGCTGATGCTCGTCGACGTCGCTCTCGCGCAGGGGCGTCGGGTCGTGGTGGCGTGCCCTGACGGGCCGCTCGCCGACGCCCTCCCGGCCGGATGCGTCCGTGTCCGGTTGCCCCGGCTGGGCATGTGGGGTCAGAGGGGAGTCGGGCGGATCGCGGGCCTGGCGGGTCTTCCGGTGCGGTGGCTGGTGGGAGCGCGCAGGCTCCGTCGCGTGCTCGCCGCGGAGCGGCCGCGGGTCGTGTGCAACTCGTTGTTCGCATTGCCGTCCCTGCGGCTCGCCGTGCTCGGCACGTCCCACCGTGAACGTACCGGGTGGCTGGTGCACGACACTCTGTCCTCCCGTAAGCAGCGCATCGTCGCCCGGATGGGCAGGGGTGCCGTGGGTGGAGCGGTCGCCGTCTCGCGGGCCTCGGCCGTGCCGGTCCGTGAATGCGGATATCCGGTGGTCGTCGCACCGCACGGCGTCCCGATCCCGCCTGTTCCGTCCCGGTCGACATCTCCCGATGCCTCGACTCCCGAGGACTCGACTCCCGATGCCTCGACCGTGCGGGTGGGCATCCTCGCGTCGGTGACGGAATGGAAGGGACACCGTGTCCTTCTCGAGGCGGTGGCCGAGGTGCCCGGGATCCGTCTCGATGTGGCGGGGGAACCGTTCCCCGGCGACGAAGCCTTCCTCGACGAACTGCGGCGTCGCGCACACGCCCCCGACCTGCGCGGACGAGTGTCGTTCCTGGGTCGGGTCGATCCCGCCGAGGTCTTCGCGGTGTGGGACGTGATGGTCTCCGCGAGCACCTCGCCGGAGGCGGGGCCGCTGGTCGCACTGGAGGCGATGGCGCACGGTGTGCCCGTCGTCGGCACCGATCACGGAGGGACCGCCGAGCATCTGGCCGACGGCGCGGGACTGCTCGTTCCGCCCGGCGATGCGAAGGCTCTGGCAGAGGCGTTGCGGCGACTGATGTCCGCTCCCGACCTGCGGAACGACATTGCCGTCACCGCGCGTCGCCGGGTGGAGGAGCGCCACGACATCGAAGTCACGTTGCCGGCCATGGTGAACGCCTTGTGGGCGACGGGCGTCACATCGTGAGGCGGCCTCGAGTATTGCTTTTGCAACCATGTTGTGATCGCCGATGTTTGGTGTTCCCGGCGGATTCGCGCACACTGTGAGCCATGTGGGTGTGGATCGCATCGGCGCTGGCGGCGTGGCTGGGCCTCTCGGCTCTCGGCGCGCTCGCGGTCGGTCGGTTCCTGTTCGTCTCCGAGAGGGAGGAACAGCTCGTCGAGATGCAGCGGGAGCAGCGCGATCCTGCGAATCCTCCCGTCGCTTCCTGACACGCCGGACGTCCGCCTGCGCGATACTCGCGAGTAACAATTTCTCGTGTCTAGACTCGGTTCCGCGTCGTCCTCCTGTCCCCCCATGTGAGGACGGCCGCACGGGTCGGCTACCCCCCATCGCCGGTCCGTGCAGAAGCCCCGGCCGATCCACCACCACGATTGCCGGGGCTTCACCTATTCCCGGGCCTGTTTCCGGCGGAGATATCCTGTCGCTCATGACCGAGCAGGCTCCCCGCGTCGCGGTCACCTTTTGCACGCAGTGCAAGTGGCTGCTGCGCGCCGGATGGATGGCGCAGGAAATGCTGAACACCTTCGGTACCGCTCTCGGCGAGGTCGCGCTCGTTCCCGGGACGGGGGGAGTGTTCCGCATCGTTGTCGACGACACGGTCGTGTGGGACCGCAAGGAGGACAAGGGCTTTCCCGAGATCGTCGTGCTCGAGCAGCGAGTGCGTGATCTCGTGGAGCCGGATCGTGATCTCGGGCATGTGGATAGGGCCGCCCGGGCCGATGCCCCACCTCGTCGCGACAGCAACGACATCTAGCGGTAACGTTCTCGTATATGTGCCCGCGTTCTACGCGCGTCGGGCACGGTCGACGGCGTGCCGCTCACGAAAGTGGTCGCCGACATCGAAATACGGGGAGGAAAATCGATGAATTCTGTTGCGAAGAAGGCTGCAGTCGCGGCCTCCGGTGCCGCACTGCTGGCACTGGTCGTTCCGGGCGTCTCGTCCGCTGCGGGTCCGAGCGTCTCGGCGAAGGCGGAGAACGGCGCCATCGTCGTCGACTTCGATCTGACGCGCGCCGACGTCGACCGCGGCGTCACCTGCGTCACCTACGTCCTGAAGCCGGGCACCGTCGACACGGCCGATCCGTCGGGCCGCATCGACGCGCAGCCCGCCGGCACGAGCTTCTCGGTGACCAACACGAGCACCTCGAGCGCGCTGTACATCAAGGACGGCGCACCCTCGCAGGCCGGCCCGGAGTCGATCACCGACGGCACCTACAACGTCTTCTGGGGCTGCCAGGACGCCTCGGGTGCGCAGTACGAGAACATCTTCGACGCGTCCGGTCGCCCCTTCACCGGTGGCATCTCCGTCACGGTCGGCGGCGGCGAGTCCGCACCGCAGGGCGAGTCGGCTCCGCAGGCACAGTCCGCGCCGCAGGCCGAGTCCGCGCCCGCACCGCAGGGCGAGGCCGCGCCCCAGGCCGACAATGTTCCGCCGGCCCCCCAGTCGCAGCCGGAGCCGGTCGACCCGCTCCAGTTCGCGATCAAGTTCCTGCGCGACTTGATTGGCGCCTACCTCTGATCGGAGTCCACACTCCGATCCACACGTGACGGCATCGGCGGCACCCATCGGGTGCCGCCGATGCCGTTTTCGTGCCGACCCTGTAGATGTGATCCGGGGTCGATTTCTGTGGCAGTGGAAGGAGAAGGGGTGGACGCCGCCTCGATCGCGACGGTTCTCGCATCGTCGCTGCAACTGCGACGTGCGTACGGCGCGAGCATGCGGCCGCTGACGTCCGGGGGCCACTGGTCCGAGGGTGACGGCTGGTGGATCGGCATCACCGCAGCCCCCGACCCCGACTACAACCTCGCGCTCGTCCACGGCGGCGACGTGACCGCTCACGCCCAGCATGTCTACGAGACGCTGACGGAGGCCGGTCACCCGTCGATCGTCCTGCTCGCCGGAGACGGCCTCGGCGCCGCCCAGGTTCTCGCCGACCACGGCTGGGTGTGTGCAGGTTCGCTGGACCTGACCTACCTCGTCGCCCACGACGCTCCGATCGATCCGGGCCTCCGGGTTCTCGGCGAGGACGACATGGTGCATGCCCGCGAACTCGCCGCCGCGACCTTCGGGATCGCCCCGGGGACCGCCGCGGTCGCCTACGCCGACGTCGTCGCCCGCACCACCGGCGTCGAGGTGATCGGGATCTTCGACGACGCGGATGCGGACGACGGGGCTGCAGCTCTGCAGTCCTGCACCCTGCTCGTCGACAGCGGACCGATCCGGACGGTGTGGTCGCTCGGCACCCGCACCGGCCGGCAACGTCGCGGATACGCGAACCGGCTGATCCGGGCCGGCGCCGCCCACACCCACACGCAGCGCGGCCCGGTCGCGATGTGCGGACTCACCAGGCCGCGTGTCACCCCGCTCTATCTCGCGGCCGGAGCGCGCGTCGCCGAGACCTGGCAGATGTGGTCCCGTCCGCGCTGGCTGCTCGGCAGCTGACGGACGTTCGGGTCGGTAACATTTGCCCGATTCGTCGCGACACACTGGCGACGTGCCCACTCCCCGGGGCGACAGCGAAAGGCCTGTGCATCGTGTCCGAACGAAGCATCCGCGACGCCGAACTGCGTCGTGAGCTCGGTGTTCCTCCCACCGTCGATCTTGTGGGGCATGCCCGCGATCTCGCTCGCGTGGCCGTGCCCGCCGCACTCGTCGCCGCGCTCGCCGCGGTCGCGGTCTTCTTCGTCCGTGACAGCGGCCCCGGGGTGTACGAGTCGTCGCTCGTCGCGGAGATCCGCTCGTCGGCATCCGTGTCCGGCAACGACGCGACCCTCGGGCAGCTCATCGCTCCCTATGTCGCGCTGTCGCAGGACTCGGCGGTCGTGGCCGCGATCGCAGCCGAGACGAACGAGGACCCCGCGAAGCTGCCGTCGAGGATCGACGTCGGCTACGGCTCGTCGCCCACCCTGCTCACCGTGACCGCCCGCGACGACTCGCAGGCCGACGCCGACCGGCTCGCGCAGACGGTCGTCACGCAGCTCGACCGCGCGCAGACCGAACGCAATCGCGTCGCCCTCGACGCGCGCATCGCCGAGCTGGACGCGGTCGTCGCCGGTCTGCGTGCCGACCTCGCCGCGAGTATCGCCACCGACGAGGAGGGCGTAGCCGATCCGGTGGTGCAGGCCGAACTCGATGCGCGGCTCGAGCAGCTCCGGCAGGCACGCTCGGGCGCGAGCCTCGAATACCTCCAGGTGCTGTCGATGCCCGCCGGTACCGGGACGAAGGTGTCCCCGATGCCGCGCGCCGAGGCCGCGGTCGCCTTTCTCGCCGTGTTCGTCCTCGTCGCCGAGTTGCTGGTCGCGCTGAACGGACGCTTCGGAGCGTCGAACAGCCCGGCCTGGGCCCGGCGGGTCGCGCGTCGCCACCGGACAGCTGTGCAGATCGAGCGCGACGATCGGGAGACGCTTCCTCTCGACACGATCGTCATGCTCGGACAGCGCGCTTCGCTCGGCGACCACATCCTCCTCCTCACCGGCGAGGGCGTGACCGTCGAGACCGACGCCTTCGGCGATGCCCGCGACCGGATCGTGTGCTGCGGAGTCGGGGAACAGTGGTGGACCCGCGCGAAGACCGAGGGGCTCGCGCTCGCCGTGATCGTGCTGCAGGCCGGGGCCGAGGAGCGAGCGCAGGCGGAGGACACACTGCGTGCCCTGGCCGAGATCGAGGTGCCCACGCGTCTCGTCCTGCTCGGTGCAGGACGCGAGTTGGTGCCCGTGCTTCCGGCCCGGCGCCGCGAAACGGCCGTGGAGGCGGCTCCCGAGCCCCCGGCTCCCGTCCCGGCCGCCGCACCTCAGCCCGCACCTGCACCTGCACCTGCGGCGCCTGCACCGCGACCAGTGCCCGACGACCGTCACCGGGCTCCGCAGCCGGTGCCGTCGCAACCCGAGTCGCTGTTCGTCCCGCCCCAGGATTCGGCCTACCGGCAGTACCGCTACGACGAAGGGCACGACTACGGATACGCCGACCAACAGAGCTACCGGGACGGGCACGCTCATCCCGAGCAGAACGGTTACGGCGAATCTCGGGAGACGTCGCGCTACTGACCGTGTTCCCGCCCGAGTTGAAGCTTCGCGCCGACAGGCTATAGTGATGGCGGTCACTCCAGGGGATGGGTTTGGCCTGCGCAGCCGAGCACATCGGCGTCACGACGAGGAAAATGATTTGTCTATCTGCATTGCCGGCACACCGCAGCACAGCACCGCGACGCCGGGAAGCACCGAATGGATCAAGGCTCATCTCGCCCGCATGGACGACGGTGCGGGCTCCGCATCGCCCTCCGAGGACGTCGCCACCGAGAGTGTCGTCGACGCGCGCCGTTAGGCTCATCTCCAGGACTGCACAGAGGACCAGCCGGGTACACGTGCCGTGAACCGGGCGACGGAGGGAGCGAGACATGAGGGAGTTGTTCCGAGGACAGCTCGACGACCTGGTCGAACGTCTCGGTGAGCTCGCCGCGGTCGCAGCCGAAGGGCTCGACCTGGCCACTCGCGCCCTGTTCGACACCGATCTCGACGCAGCCCAGGCCGCCCTCGATCTCGATGCACGGATCGCCGAACTCGACACCGACTGTGCCGAGCGAGCGGTGCGGATCCTCGCCCTGCAGGGTCCCGTGGCCGCCGACCTGCGGTTGGTCTTCTCCGCGGTTCGTATCACGGGCGATCTCACCAGGATGGGCGAACTGAGCCTGCACATCGCGCGGGTCGTACGGCGTCGCCATCCCGAGTCGCTGGTGTACGACCTCCTGCGCGACGATCTTCGCCGGATGGCCGAACTCGCCGCGCAGATCGTCGCGATCCTGCGCGACGCGTTCACCGACTTCGACCTCGAGACGATCAAGGGCACACACGCCATCGAGACCGAACTCGATGCGGTGCACTCGCGACTGCTCGCCCTGCTCGAGAGCCCCGAATGGGACGGCGACATCCGGACCGCGGTCGACACCGCACTCCTCGCGCGTTTCTACGGGCGGTTCGGCGACCAGGCCGTCGACGTCGCCGATCGGTTGATCTTCTTCGTCACGGGCCAACGACCAGCTGCCTGACTTCGCCGCGCGTACTGCCGCGAACCGTGCGATTCTCTCACCATGACCCGCGACGAGCGCCTCTCGGTCGGCGGTCCTGGGGTGCCCGGGTTCGACGACCTCGACTTCGATGCTCTGTCGGTGCGGTCCGGTGCCAAGTGGGCACGGGCGGCCGCCGACGGACTGGCCCCCGCCTGGGTCGCCGACATGGATTTCCCGGTCGCACCGCCGATCGCGCGTGCGCTGCACGAGCTGGTCGACCGTAGCGATCTCGGCTATCCCGACTGGTCCCACGGGACGCCGCTGCGCGAGGAGTTCGCACAGCGCATGCGAACGCGCTACGGATGGGAACCCGATCCCGGAGCCGTGCGCGAGCAGACGGATCTCATCCAGGCGTTGCAGCTCGTGTTGCACCTGAGCGCCACGCGCGGCGATGCGGTGGCGATCCAGACACCGAACTACCCGCCGTTCCTCGCGTCAGTGCGACGGATGGGTCTGCAGCAGATCGACTTTCCGTTCGTCGACCGGGGCGACGGGTGGGTGCTCGACTTCGATGTGTTCGAGCCGTTGGCGGCGCGTCGTCGTCCGCGGGTGCTGGTGCTCGTCAACCCGCACAACCCCACCGGACGGGTGCTCACGCGTGAGGAACTCGAGCGGATCGCCGATCTCGCCGAACGGTTCGACATGCTCGTCGTCAGCGACGAGATCCATGCCGAACTGATCTACGAACCGCACCGGCATATCCCGTTCGCCTCGCTCGGGCCGGAGACCGCTGCCCGCACGGTGACTCTCACCTCCGCCAGCAAGGCGTTCAATCTCGCGGGGATGCGGTGCGCGGTGGTGCACTACGGCTCCGAGGCCCTGTTGAAGCGCCGGGACGCGGAGCCGTTCGACCTGTACGGGACGGTCTCGGTGCCGGGCGTGGTCGCGACGCTCGCCGCGTGGCGCGAGGGCGGTGCATGGCAGCGCGACCTGCTGCAGGTCCTCGACCGGAACCGTCGACGGGTGGACGAGGTTCTGCGCGAACGGATTCCGGATCTGCGGCACCACCTGCCGCAGGGTACCTACCTGACGTGGTTGAACACCGGGCCGCTCGGCATCGACGATCCGGTGTCGACCGTCCGCGATCGGGGACGTGTCCTCGCCGACGGTGGGGTGCGGTTCGGGTCGGGCGCACGCAACTTCCTGCGCATCAACTTCGCGACGTCGGGGCCGATCCTCGATCGCATCCTCGACGGGATCACCGACGCGCTCGGTGCCTGATCGTCAGCACACCCCGTCACCACACCGCGTCGGCCGGGGTGTTCGTGGACTCGAGTGTGTCGTTCGCGGCCGCGCATCCGGAGGTCGCCGAAGCGACCACGGCGCGTGAGGGTTTGGCCGAGAAGTTCTGGTAGAGCAGCCCGAAGTTCTGCTCGACGTCGGCCTTGTTCGTCCCGCGGTCGCGCATCGAGTAGACGAAAACCTTCTGTACCCAGCCGAGCCGGCGGGCCTCTGCGATACCGTCGGCGATGATGTCGGCCTGCCGTTGCGTGCTCACCGCGTTCGAGGCGGTGCCGGTCGGGGCGCCGAACTCGGTGGCCCACACCGGTGTCGCGGCGTCGCCGTACTGCACCATGGTGTCGCGCATCAGACGCATGCGGTAGAAGGTGTTCCAGCTCTGCGTGCTCACATCGGACGGCAGTGCCGGATAACTGTAGGGGTGGACGGAGAGGATGTCGAAGTACTGGTGCGCCCCGCGCGCGTAGAGCTGCTGCACGTAGGTGACGGGGGAGATGTCGGAACCGTTGTCCACCGCCGGTGCGAGTCCGCCGTTGAGGATCCGGGCATTCGGTTGCACGGACTTGACGGCCGGAGCGGCCGCGGCGAGCAACTCGACGTACTTGCCGACGTCGGGACGGGGACGGAAGAAGTTCGTCAGGTTCGGTTCGTTCCAGATCTCCCAGTGCGTCACGCGGGTCGAATAGCGCTGTGCCGCCTGCCGGGCGAAACCGGCGAAGGCTGCCGGGTCGGCGGGGTATCCGTGAGTGTCGCCGCCGCCCGCGACGCGCGCCCAGGCCGGGGTGTACGCGACGATGCCGACCACCTCGAGTCCGCGGGCCCGAGCACGATCCACCACACGGTCGGGCACCGACCAGTTCTGTTGTCCGCGGTTCGGTTCGATCACCGACCAGTCGATGTCCACGCGCAGCCACCGGGCGCCGACCGCCCGGATCGTGTCGAGTTCGCGGTCGAGTTCGGAGTCCGGCAGATACATCAGCGGTGCGCCGGCGGCGATGCCGATGTCGTCGGTCGCGCAGGTGGTCGGCGGAGGGGGTTGGGGCGGTGGAGCGCACGCTGCGAGTGCGGCGAGGGTGCACGAGAGGGCTGTGGCCAGTGCAACGTGTGCGAGACGACCCATCGACTCTCCTGATGTATCATTCGGACAATTCAGGCATCGGTCGTAACGTCGCGCCGCCGACCTGCGATTCTTGCGGTGGAGCGAGCGGCAGACCGACGCCGCGAATTCACTGTAACGAGCAGGAGGCCGGAAGATGCGGGATTCGTGGACCGAAGGTTCCGGTGCATGCGCACCGTGAATTTCGAGATCCACGACGAAACATCCGCAGTCCGGCTCTCCGCGGAATGGGACGATCTCGCCCAGGAGGTGGGTCGGCGCGTCGCGACCCGCCCCTCCTACGTACTGGCCTGGAATCGGATGGGGCGCGGCCGATCGGCCGTGTGCACCGTCCGGCGCGACGGGCGCCTCGTCGGACTCGCGCCCCTGCACGCCCGCACCCGTCTCGGGGTCACCGCTCTACGACTCCCGGCTCACGGCCTCGCCACGATAGGAACCTTCCTCGCGACCGACGAGGCCGCGCTCGCCGACCTGCTCGACGGCATCGCCGATCGGAACATGGCACTGCAACTCGACCACGTCGATCTCACCGACCCTCTCGTCGAGATGCTGCATGCTTCGCCTCGCTGGAGCATCGACATCGCCGGAACCGAGCGGTGCCTGACCGTCGATGTCGCCACCGGTGCCGGCGCCGAATCGCTGCGTAGTCGGCGCACACTGAGAACACTGTCTCGGCTCGAACGCTCGCTGGAACGCGAAGGCACCCCGGTCTCCGTCGAAGTGGTGCGCGATCCGGACCATCTCGCGCAGAGGTGGCGCGATATCACCGCGGTCGCCGCGGCCGCCGACGCACACAGCGGGCGCGACAACTTCTGTGCGCCGCCGTTCACCGCGTTCACCCGGCCGCTGCTCGACGCCGAGGCCCGCGCCGGCCGGCTGCTCATCGTGGGCCTGCTCGTCGGCGACCGATGGACGGCACATGAGATCATGTTCCGCACCGGGACCACGGCCGAGATGTGGTTGAGCCGCTTCCATCCCGAGGTACGCCGCTACCAGCCCGGCCAGTTGCTGCAGCGCCACCTCGCCGACCGCCACGACGAGCTGGGCATCGACCGCTTCGACTATCTGCTCGGCACATCGGAATTCAAGGAGCAGTGGTCGAACGGTGACTACCGGGTGGGGCGGATCGTCGCCGTCCCCACCTCGCGACCGCACCACCGATGGACCCTCCGCGCCGCGGATCTCGGAGCCGACCTCGTCCGTCCCCTGCGCCTGGCGGCGCGCGATGCTCTCACGTCGAACCGCTGCTGATCAGAGGCAACCGGGAATGACCGCGGCCGTGCGCAGCACGTCCCAGGCCGGCTTGGGCGACCCGTCGTGTGTGAGGACCCCGAAGTTCTGTTCGCGATCGGCCACCTCGGTGCCCCGGTCGAGGAGGCTGTAGACGAACAGCTTGTCGACGAAGCCCAACGCGCGTTGCTCGGTGATCCCGTCGCGCAGGATGTCGGCCTGCTCCGTGGGCCCGACCGCGTCGGTGTCCGTGCCCGTCGGTGCCCCGAACTCCGTTGCCCAGATGGGCTTGTCGGAATCCCCGTGCTCGACCATGACGGTGCGCATCTCGCGCATGCGGTAGAAGGAGTTCCAGTCGGAGGTCGAGGCGTCGGACGGGAGAGCGGGATAGCTGTAGGGATGCATGCCCACCACGTCGAAGGCCGGCGACACGCCCTGGTCGTACAACTCGGTGAGGAAGGTCGTCGGGGCGATGTCGGAGCCGTTGTCGGTGCCGGGGGACAGGCCGCCGGTGATCACCACCGCCCCGGGGTCGACGTTGCGGATCGCCTCCGACGCCGCCACGAGCAGGTCGGCGTACGCGCCGACGTCGGGTTGCGGGGTGAAGAAGGCCGTCAGGTTCGGCTCGTTCCAGATCTCCCAGTGCGTGACTCTGTCCGAGTAGCGATCGGCGACGTCGCCTGCGAAGCGCCCGAATTCGCCGGGGTCGGCAGGCATCCCGTGCGGATCGCCGGGGTCGGCCTCCGACGTCCGCGCCCAGTGCGGAGTGTGGGTGAGCAGGCCCAGCACCTGCAGGTCGTGCGCGTCGGCCGCGGCGACGACCCGGTCGGTGCCCCTCCAGTCGAAGCGTCCGCGCGCGGGTTCGATGATCGACCAGTCCATGTCGAACCGGATCCAGCCGGCGCCGCTGTCGGCGACCTTCGACATGTACGCGTCGAGGTCGTCGGCGTCGAGGGAGTCGAGACCGGCTCCCGTCGCGACCCCGAGACTGTCGGCGGTCAGATCTGTTCGGCAGTCGCGTGCCTCGGTGCTCTGGGTACACGACAGAGCGAACACACCGACAAGGGTGAGAACGGCGCGGAGCGGCATGGACCGCGACACGCGACGCGGCATCGACCGCGAAAGGGACACTGCAACCTCAACGGGACTTGACGAGACCGGCGAGGCCGAGCCCGCCGGTGATGGGAAGGACATGGGTTCCGGCCAGAACACAGACAGCCGAGAGGACAGCGGTGACGGGCCAGGGAAGATCGTAGCGTTCCGCGAAGAGCGACATCCACACGGCCACCGAAACACCCAGCATCGCGATCGCCATGGTCTGGGTGAAGGGGAACAGACCCCTGATCCGGACGCTCCGGACCACCACGATCCAGATCGCGACGAGCATCGCAGCCTCGGTGAGCACCGTCGCCAGCGCCGCCCCGTCGAACGACATGCGGGGGATGAGGACGAGGTTCGCACCGATGTTCCCGGCGAGCGCGGCCAGTGCCACCCACGGGTAGACGCGGTGGCGTCCGGTCGCGATGAGCACCATGAGACCGAGTTCGGTGAGCATCGACAGAGCGCTGCCGAGCACCAGCATGCGCGAGGCGCCGGCCGCCTCGGCGAACCGCTCGCCGTAGAGGAGGGACAGCACGCCGTCAGCCGACGACCAGAAGGCCGCGGTAGCGGTCGCGCCCAGTACCGCGAGGAGCATCGCCGCTTCCCGCGTGCGCTGCCGGAACATCTCGCTCTGCGCCGGCCAGGTGGCGACCAGCAGCGTGGTCACCGGACCCACGACGGTCGACGACACCATCGACAGGAGGTCGGCGAACTTGTATCCGACGGTGTAGAGACCTACCGAGTCGAAAGTGTCCATCCGCCCGAGCATCAGCACGTCGATCTTCGACAGCAGGGTGAGCAGAGCGAAACCGATGCTGAGGGGGATGGCCTCGACGAGCATCTCGCGCCACCGCCACAACTGGGCACGTGCGGCGGGCAGGGGACCGGCCTTGCCCGCTCGCACGCCGCGCACGAGGATGCCTGCGCCGACGACCTCGTTGATCACGGCCGGCACGACGAGCACGAGCAGCACCGGATTCCACAGCACCGCGGCGATGGTGGCGATCAGCTGCGCGAGCTGGCCGAAGGTCTCGGCGACCGCGACCGATGCCATGCGTAGTCGACTCTGGTACATCACCGACAGGGCGTTGTTGGGCGTCGCGATCACCACGACGAGACCGGCGATCACCGTCGCCCAGACGACATCGGACGAGTATCCGAGCAGCAGCACGTACCCGATGGCCAGCGCGTACCCGAGCAGACCGAGCACACCGCGCAACGCGATGAACGCGGTGGTGACGTAGGAGACCTCCCACGGATTGCACTCGACGAGCTTGGCGAGCACCACTCGGCCCACGCCGAGATCGGTGACGACGGACAGCAACCCGAGCAGGCCGAAGACGAAGGAGAACTTGCCGAAGTCGTCCGGTGCCAACGCGCGGGCGACGATCATCGAACCGGCCCAGCCCATCGAGGCGACGGCCAACCGGCTGCCGAGCATCACGACGGTGTTGCGTCGCGCGGCCCGCCCGTCGAGCTCCGGGGTTTGCGGTTCGTGGAGAGTACCGCCGGGGTCGTGCGCCGCGACGATCCGCTCCATCACGACGGTTTCGGCCATCCGGTCGGCCAGCGAATGTCTACCCACGCGACGGCCTCGTCAGATTCTCAGGCCCGCGGAGCGGTAGGCATCGCGCGTGAGCTCGGCGGTGCGCGTCCATGTCGAGGTCGCGGCGACCTCGCGTCCACGGGTACGCAGCGTATCCGCGGTATCACGGTCGTGGACGACGACGCGCAGGGCCGCGGTCCACGAGGTCACGGTGTGTTCGGTGACGAGCAGCGCTCCGTCGTCGACGACGTCGGGCAGTGCACCGACAGCGCTCGTCACCACCGCCCCACCACACGCCATCGCCTCGAGCGGCGGTAACCCGAAACCCTCGTAGCGTGAGGCGTATGCGACGGCGGTCGCTGCGGCGTACAGCGCGGGAAGGTGTGCGGTGGGAACGTAACCGAGACCGATCGAACCGGCCGGTGCGTGGGGTCCGGTGGATCCGGCTCCGGCGAGCACCAGCGGGACGTCGAGGATACGGCACGCGTCGGCGACGAGCGCGACGTCCTTGCGGGGTTCGACGGTGCCGACCTGCAGGACGAACCGTTCGGGCAGCCGGTAGACCCGGTGGATGTCCCGCATCTCCTCGGGAGTGGGAGGTTTCGCCCACGCCGCGGGGGCGAGCGGGGTGACCGCCGCGTCGCGGCCGCACAGCGCGTGGAGACGTTCGGCGGTGAAGTTCGAGACCGCGACGAGCACGTCGGCCCGTCGCATGGCATCGCGCAGCAGTGCGCGCTCACCGGCGGCGCGGTACTTGCTGAACGCCCACGGGGTGTCGAAGACGGCGAGATCGTGGAACGTCGAGACGGTGACACCGGAACACAGGACGGGCAGGTCGACGTCGAGGCTGTGGAACAGGTCGACCCCGCGGACGGGCATCTTGGCGTACAGCATCCGCCGCACCCCGTCGGCGACCGGTCGTACCGACGGGGTCACGCGAGGGGGCAGTTCACCCACGGCATCGCACTGCACCGTCGCGCGCAGCGCAGCCGAGGGGAACAACGGGTCGAGCGCGGTCAGCAGCTCGCGGACGTAGGTCTGGACTCCACTGCCGGACGGACGGAGTGCGAGGGCGCCGAATCCGATGCGGTGAGCGAGCTTCGGTGAGGTGACCAGTGTTGCGTCAGTGCGCATCCGACAGTTCCTAACAGTAGCCAGAAATAGACGTCGAGAGGGAAGATCTCGAGATAGGTCGCCACGGTGGAGGCGACCGCCGCCGCGACGATCGTGCCGCTCACCCCGAGTGCGAGTGCGGCGTCCTGCCCGCTCAGCACCCGGGATGCACGCAGCGTCGAGACCGCGGCGCACACGAGTACGAGGACGAACAGCCACACGCCGATCGGGCCGAGTTCCACGGCGAGCTTCATGTAGTAGTTGTCGGGCTGATAGGGCATGAACCCGAACTGCACGGCCGCCGTGTACGACAGTTCCGACAGCATCGGGTTGCTCTGGGCCACCGTGTCGGCGGCAGCCGAGCCGGTCGCGCCGAGACCCTGCCCGAAGGGGTGCACCCACAGCGACGACAGGGTCTGCGACCAGCCGTCCCCGCGCTCACCGAGGCTCGACGAGGAGAACAGTGGAGCGAGAATCGAACTCGGCACGGCGAAGAGGACGAGCGGTGCGAGCGCCGCGGTGGCGCCGAAACCGAGGAGCAGGGTGCGGTAGCGGTGGACCGCCAGCCACAACAATGCGACGGCGAGACCGATGTAGCTGGCGCGCACGATCGTCACACCCATGCCCAGCACCATGATCGGTGTCGCGCACAGGAACAGTCTGTTGCGGAGCCGGTGCGGATCGGCGAAGGAGACCGAGCACCCCACGATCAGTCCGATCATCACGAACAGGCCGAAGGCGAAGGGTGTCGTGAACGTGCTGAAACTGCGCAGGATTCCGCCGCTGATGCGCAGATGCTCGTCCCAGCGGTAGCCGAGTTCGGCGAGTCGCTCACCGCCGATCACCTGTTGTGCGAGTCCGACGACGGCGGTGACGGCCGTCGTGCCCATGAGGATCGTCACCAGGTGGTCGCGGTCGCGGGCGTCGAACGGTGCACGCCACAGGATCACCGGGATGACGAGGTAGAAGTAGGTAATCTTGATGGCGATGATGCCGGCGAGCCCCGAGACGAGCAACGCCGACAGGACTCCGATTGCCACCCATGCGACCACGGCCGGCCACCACGGATAGGACGGTGCCGGCAGCCGCCGTCGGTGGGGGCTGACGAAGGTCGCGGCGAGGGTGAGGAGCAGCAGCCCCTCCTTCCACGGCGACAGTGATTCACCGCCGGGGACGATCGCGAGCAGGCCGTGGAACGGCGTGAGCGCGGCGATCGCCAGCAACCCGCGTTGGGGTCGTCGCCAGAGCAACACTCCCAGCACGAGCACGACCGGAACGGCGAGTATCAGCACAGGAGTCATGAGACGTACTCGTCTGCAGCGGGATCCGCGGTGCGGGACCCGAAACGGGAGAGCACGGTCGAGGTGACCGCCGTGCGGAGGAACTCGCGCCCGTCCCGCTGCCGACCGCTGTGCTCACCGACCTCGCTGGTGAGGATGTCCCCGGTGAAGCCCCGTCGGCGCAGGCGGCGAAGTCCTTCTTCTCCGCGCTGGGTCAGGAACCACCGGTGGTCCTCGGCGGACAGCACGACCGTGGTCGACACACCCGCGCGACGCAGTGCCTCCAACCCGACCTCGGGAACCTGGGTCACGCCGATTCGGCCCAGCAGCAGCCACAATGGATAGGGCAGGTACTTCTGCGCCCACGGTTTGATGCGGGCTCGCAGGGAGATCGTCTGCGGTTCCGCCGGGGTTGCGATCGCCGGAACATCGGGTGCGTTCGGACCGAGATCTGCGCGCAACGACTTCCGGCGGTGGGTGCACCACAGGATCACGTTCACGAGCACGGCGGAGTGTGCTGCACCCCGGAGGGTGACCCACGACGAGTACCACGCACCCGAACACAGGCCGATCACCACGAGGTCCTGCGGATCGATGCCGAGGGCGGCGACAGCATCGAGGGCGTCGCGGTCGGAGTCGTCGGAGTACAGCGGCGTGGGCGTCGCCCCGTGTGCCGTGCCGGTATCGCCGACCCCGGTCCGGTCGAACCGGATAGTGGAGATGCCGTGCGCGGCGAACTCGCGTGCGAGCTCGACCCAGAGACGACTCGGGCCGAGTCGGTGCTCGTAGGCGGTGCCGAAGAACAACACCGTCGGGATGGACCGGCGCGGGGCGCCGAACCTGTCGGTGCCGAACCCCTCGGTGCCGAACCCCTCGGTGTCGAACCATTCGGGGGCGACCCCGTGCGTGCGCAGCGCGAACATCTCGTTCGGGCCGAGATATTCGACGCTCTCGTGGATCGGGAGCCCGGAGTCGGTGGTCGCGACGACCGCGCGGCCGCACTCGGGGAAGTGGACCTCGCGGGTGGCGGCCGGCGCGTCCGCAACTACCCAATCGGCGATCCGGGTGAGCTGCTCGGTCGGGATCGCGGAGTGGAGTGTGCTGGGGGTGACGAAGGATTCGTGGGCGTCGAGGGAGAGCTCGTCACCGCCGAGTGCGGTGGCGAGCGCCGACACCGCGGCGGTCTCGCGGGCTGTGGGTCGGGTCGCGAGCAGGGTTCGTGTGCCGTTCAGCGACCTCGGATCGATCTTCAGGGCGCCGAGCGCGTCGGCAGCTTCGGGGGCGAGAACCCCGCCGACGATCGAAACCCGGGGGTCTTCGGGATCGTCGGCGCCGAGGGCGAGACGGTAGAGGGCGCGTTGTTCGCGCAACATCGCTCGGCCCGAGACGATCGGATCCCACAGCACGACGGCGTCGGCCGGTCCGCACTCGGGCAGTGCCGTCGCCGCGATCAGTGCGCCGGTGCGCAGTCCGACGACGGTGATGTGCTCGGCGCCGCTCGCGCGGGCCGTCTCCACTGCGGTGACGACGCTGCGCTGCCATGCCGCGACCGCGTCGGGCGAATCCTGATCGCCGGCCGAGTCTCCGGTGCCCGTGTAGTCGAAGCGCACTGCCGCCAGTCCCCGCTCGGCGAGTTGCTCGGCGAGAGCCTTGACGCCTCGATAGGTGTCGAGGTGTTCCTTGCCGAGGGGTGGGCACAGCACCACCGCGCCGCGCGCGCGGCGGTCGGCGGGAAGGTGGACGTGCCCGAGGATCGGGGACGCAGGGTCGCCGAACCACGACGCGTGTCGCACATCCACTCCGTGACCTCCACTGTCGAGGGGGTGAAAGAGGGGGTGATTTCCCGCCCCGTCTCGGACCCTGAATCTTCTTGCCGTTCGGACGCATTCGTATCGAGGGATTGTGCCGACCCGTTACCTCTCGGCGTCGGCAGGGTCATAAAGTACCCTCCCGATCGGCTCGGGGTCTTCGGAGGGATGGCTGTGCCTGGAATCTTGGTGCACGAATGGATCGCACGCGACGGAGGTTCGGAGAAGGTTCTCGACGAGTTCGTCCGCACCTTTCCCGACGCCGACGTCCTGTGCCTGTGGGACGACGCCGACCGGTATCCGGGGCGGACGGTGCACGAGAGCGGTCTGGCACGCACACCTCTGCGTAGGAGCAAGGCGCTGGCGTTGTCGGCCATGCCGTACGTCTGGCGTCGCCGACCCGGTTCGTACGACTTCGCCCTGGTCAGCTCGCATTGTTTCGCCCACCACGTGACCTTCCGGGGCGCACCGAGCGGGTTCGAGAAGTTCGTCTACGTACACACTCCGGCGCGCTACCTGTGGAATCCGGAACTCGACGATCGGGGTGCCTCGGCCGCGGTGCGGTGCGCGGCACCTCCGTTGCGTGCCCTCGATCGGCGTCGCGCGCGGGAGGGTGCACACTTCGCCGCGAACAGCGATTTCGTGCGTCGTCGCATCGAGCGGGCCTGGGGTGTCGAGGCGCGTGTGATCTTCCCTCCCGTCGAGACGGCCCGCATCTCGTCGGTGCCCGACTGGCGTGACGAACTGTCCGCCGCCGAATCCGCCCTGCTGGAGGGGCTTCCGGAGACCTTCGTGCTGGGGGGGGTCGAGGTTCGTGCCGTACAAGCGACTGGATTGGGTGATCCGGGCAGCCGACCTCGCCGGGGTGCCGGCGGTGATCGCGGGATCGGGGCCGGAGGAGGGCCGGCTGCGGCAGCTCGCCGACGAGGCGACGGTGCCGGTCCACGTGCTCGCTCGACCGTCGGACGCCCTGCTCTACGCGCTCTACCAGCAGGCCCACGTCTACGTCTTTCCTGCGGTGGAGGACTTCGGGATCATGCCCGTCGAGGCACGTGCGGCAGGGGCGCGTGTGGTCGTCAACGCGCTCGGAGGTGCTGGTGAGACGGTTGCCGAGGGGGTCGACGGGTTGTGTTTCCGCGAGGACAGGGTGGAGGCGGTCGCCGAGTGCATCGCCGCGATCGACGGTGTGCCGAAGGGCCGTAACGAGGCCGTCGCCGCGCTGTCCTCGGAGAACTTCCAGCAGCACATCCGCGACTGGGTCGGGGAGGGGATCGGAACGGCGTGACTCACATCATACTACCGACGAGTAGACGAACTCTTGTCGCCGGTTCGTCTCTGTTGTACCTTTCTCCCGGGTCGGGGGCCTGCTGATGGGGTTCGATGGGGGATCGTCATGGCTCACTGCCGCCGGCCGAGCTGCGTTCGTCGCCGCTTCATGAATGTGTTCTTTGCTGAAGTAACTACGCGCACAAGTAATTCGAGTTACGCGTAGCTTCTTCGCTTCAGGGTGGAATCACCCGCGTCACTGTGATCCGTTGCACTGAAACAGGATTCGCGTTCCTTCGAGAAAACGGACATAATCACCGAATCGTTCATCTGGCTGTCGGGGCCACTTCGCGTGGAGTAGGCAAGCAGGAGAAGTATGGGGATCGGACCCGAGTTGGCGCGCCGCAACGCGCCGACCCACGACATGAGCGACGGTCACGGAAGTGTCCCGCGCAGACAATGGCAGCGCACCTATCTCCGGTCGCTGGCGATCACCGACACGACGATCGTCGTCACGACAGTCGTCCTGGCGCAGGGGGCCGGGACGATGATCGGTGGACCGGTCGACCCGGGGTCCTCGGTGACCCGGGGACTCGCCTCGGCGATCGTGGTGGCCGGCCTGTGGCTTGCGATTCTGGCACTCAACGGAACTCGCAAGAAGCCGATCGTGGGCAGCGGCGAGGAGGAGTACCGGCTCGTCACGAGGGCGACCCTGCAGACCTTCGGTCTGCTCGCGATCGCCTCGTTCCTCGTCGACTCGTTCGCCACCGACCTCGACACGATCCGGGTCTACGTGTTGCTGGCCATGCCGGTCGGCCTGGTCGTTCTGCCGCTCGGACGTCGATGGTGCCGTCGTTCGATCGAACGCCGGCGTGTGCGGGGCGAGTTCCGGACCTCGGTGCTCGTCGTCGGCTCCGAACGCGCGGTGGATGCGATGGTCGGATCGTTCGTCCGCGACACCTCGGCCGGATACCGCGTCGTCGGTGTGTGCACCACCGGGTACACGGGGGAGAGCGGGCGCACCATCACCGTCGCCGGACAGGAGATCCCGGTACTCGGTGCGGAAACCGACGTGATCAACGCCGTCAAGCTCTCCGGCGCCGACACCGTCGCGATCGCTGCCGGAACGCACTGGGGGAACGGTGATATCGGCGAGCTCGCATGGGAACTCGAGCCGTATCGCGTCGATCTCGTGGTGGCTCCCGGCGTCACCGACATCGCCCTGCCGCGACTGTCGATGCATCCCGTGGGTGGGTTGCCGTTCGTGCACGTCGAGGAGCCGCAGTACCGCGGGTCGCATCGGATCGCCAAGACGACCTTCGACCTCGTGTGCGCGGTCCTCGCCCTCACGATCGCGGCGCCGGTCATGCTTGTGGTCGCCGCGCTGATCAAACTCCAGGACGGCGGTCCGGTCTTCTATCGGCAGGAACGCGTCGGCCTGGGCGGCACCGTCTTCCGGATGTGGAAGTTCCGATCGATGGTCGTCGATGCCGACCGGATGGTCGATACGGTCCGCGCGCAGACCGGTCAGGAGGACGCGACCTTCTACAAGTCGGCCCGCGACCCGCGGATCACGCCGGTGGGACGGTTCATCCGCCGCACCAGCATCGACGAACTGCCACAGCTGTTCAACGTCCTCGCCCGCGACATGAGTCTCGTGGGGCCGCGTCCCCTCGCGGTGGGTGAGGGCGAGAAGATCCCGGGCTTCGTTCCGCGCCGCATCCTGGTGCGACCCGGCATGACGGGATTGTGGCAGGTCTCCGGGCGATCCGATCTGTCCGAGGCCGACCGCATCCGCCTCGATCTGTTCTATGTGGCGAACTGGTCGATGGTGCAGGATCTGCTCATCGTCGTGAAGACGGTGCGCGCGGTGCTCGCGAGCGACGGCGCCTACTGACCCGACCGCAGTGCGGGGTTTCGTAGCCGGTGGGCAGGGAACCCTTCGACTTCGCCCTGGGATCTGCAGGAGGAGTCGAAGGTGAACACGTCCGTGCGGGGTTTCCAACCCGATCCCGACGACATCCCGCTGATCACCTCGCTCGACCAGCTCGCCGACCTCGCGACGGATCCGCTGCTCTACCTGCGGTATTCGAAGGGTCCGGCGGCGGATGCCGAGGACGGGCCGAGCCGCGATCGCGAGGCGAACGTGACCCTGCCCGGGCTCGTCGCCACCACCCTCGCTCCGGAGCCGTGGTGGCGCCGGCCCGTCAAGGACTGGGTCGCCCGCCGTGTCTGCACGTGCACCGGGTTCGGCGACGAGGACGGTCGGTTCGTCTGGATCCTCACGGGCAGGATGGTCGGGCGCGGTCCCGGCCACGAACCGTTGCTCCCGACCTGCAGAACCTGAAACGGGGACGTCTGTCCCTCGACGACCTCATGGCCGCCGCGCGTCAACAGGGCATCCGGCGGTTCGCCGACATCGACCTCGCGGTGCTCGAGACGAAAGGGAGGATCTCCTTCTTCTCCCGGACGAGCGCTCAGGACGGCGCGCCGGAGGAACCCGACCCGGCGTGACGGGGTGCCGCGCCGTCCTGACGCTCAGTTATTGCGTCCGGTCAGTGCGTCGCGCAGTCGGTCCACCATGCCGACCCCCGGTCCGACGGTCTTGTGGAACAGTTCGGAATGCGGCACGGACGAATGCGGCCGGGTCGGGGCCAGCTTCTTGGCGGCCTGTACCTTGGTGCCGACCTCCACGAGGGTGTCCTGCCCGAGATGCGTCCTCAACGCCGGGAACTGGTCGGATTCTTCGTCGTTCGCGTGGTGGCGCAGAAGATCCTGCAACTTCTTCACCAACGTCGTGAACTCCGCACTCGATGCTCCCGCGCCCTCGAGTTGCTTCATCACCTGCACGATCTCGTCGTGCTCCTCCTTGTCGAGTTCAACGGCTTCCGTGCCGCCGGAATTCGGTCCCTCGTGGGCGGTTTCGGTCATCGATGTCTTCTTCGAACGGTCAGGATCGTCCGGTATCGCCGGTCTCGTCCGGTTCGTCCTCGCCCTCCGCCTGGTCGGGCTGCTGCGGAGCCTTGGAGAGGAGGTTGTCGGGATCGGCGTCGGGATCTTCGGCTGCGTCGTACGGATCGGCAGAACCGTCTGTGCTGCTCATGTACCAAGGGGTTCACCACTACCGGCGAGGGCAAACACTCCGGCGACCGACGGGGATTCGCATCCTGCCGGGGTAGGTGGTTCGGGGAGCCGGGCGGGGGTAGTCCTAGGGAGACCGCCTTTCACCGAGAAATGTTCGGAGGAAGATCATGACCGGACCGCACGACACTCCCGATCTCGACGACGTGATCGACCCGACCGAGTCCGCGCCCAAGGATCGGCGCGAGCACGGCAAGTCGCCGGACCGCGTCGACGACGACTATCTCGAGTACCGCACGGAGCAGGAACGCATTGCCGCCGGCGTCGAGGACTACGACCCCGACCACGTCCCACCCGCAACCGAGTAGCCGCTGCGTTACAGACGGATTCTCGGCGAACCATCGGAAGGAGCAGAGAGATGGAACGAGGGAGCGACAAGCACGGTCCGAAGAAGGACGACGCGCTCGCAGAGGAAACCGAAGGAATGATCCGCGCCAACCGTCCGACCCGCGCCGACGAGGCACGCGATCCGGAGCCGCCGGCCGACGACGATCCGGATGTGCGGCCCTGGCACACCGAAGGTCCGGGCGGCGGAGCTTCGGAGGGCGGGGGTCCGGAGGGCGGGGGTCCGGCGGGCTCTGCCTGAGTCGATGCGAGCGTGGCGCGTGGTGGAGCCCGGCCCCGTCGCCGGTCACCCTTTGCGGTTCGAATCCGTCCCGCTTCCCGAGACCGGACCGAACGATCTTCTGGTGCGCGTGCTGGCGTGCGGTGTGTGCCGCACCGACCTGCACGTCGCCGAGGGCGATCTCCCCGTCCACCGGGCGGGTGTCGTCCCGGGGCACGAGGTGGTCGGGGTGGTCCATCGAGTGGGGGAGGCGGTCGAAGGGTTCGCCGACGGCGACCGCGTCGGCGTGGCCTGGCTGCGTTCGACCTGTGGGCAGTGCCGCTACTGTCGTCGTGGCGACGAGAACCTGTGTCCGGATTCGAGATACACCGGTTGGGACGAGGACGGCGGGTACGCCGAGTTCGTCGCCGTACCGGCGGCGTACGCCCTCCCGCTGCCCGACGGATACGAGGACGTCGAACTCGCTCCGCTCCTCTGTGCCGGCATCATCGGCTACCGCGCGCTGAAGCGCGCCTCGGTTCCCGACGGCGGGAGGCTCGGCATCTACGGCTTCGGCGGCAGCGCCCACATCGCGGCGCAGGTCGCCCTGGCGCGAGGTGCCGAGGTGCACGTCATGACGAGGAGCGAGGATGCGCGGAATCTCGCTCGCGAACTCGGGGCCGCGTCGGTGCAGGGCGCCGCGGACGCACCACCGGTGCCCCTTGACGCCGCCATCCTCTTCGCACCCGTCGGCGACCTCGTGCCGCCTGCACTCGAAGCACTCGACCGCGGCGGCATCCTCTCGATCGCCGGCATCCACCTGACCGACGTTCCGCAGCTGAACTACCAGCGGCACCTGTTCTACGAGCGCGAGATCCGGTCGGTGACCGCCAATACCCGTAAGGATTCCCGGGAGTTCCTCGCGTTCGCCGGGCAGCACCGCATCAGGGTCGCGACGATGCGATACGGGCTGGACGACGCCGATCGCGCGCTGGCGGATCTCGCCGGCGACCGCGTGCGCGGCGCTGCCGTCCTCGTCCCCTGATGGTCCGGATCGATACGGTGCGCTCCGCCCGAGATCACCAAGTCGGGACTTTCTACCCTACGGGAACATCCCGCCCGGGACGACGATAATAGTGTCGGACCCAGGAGGGCCCCTCGGACTTCTCACCCACGAGGAGATGAGGACAATGTCGACATCATCGGCTCATTCTGCAATGCACACCCATCCCGACATCGTCGAGATGCGCGAACGCTACGACCGGATGGGCGAACAGCCCACAGTCCAGGTCACCGACGGATTGATGATGGTTGCCGGTCTGTACGCGGCGGCATCCGCCTGGATCATCGGCTTCGCCGATCAGACGGCACTCGCCACCACCAATCTGATCTGCGGCCTCGCGGTCGCACTGCTCGCCATGGCGCTCGGTTCGGCCTACGGCCGCACCCACGGCCTGGCGTTCGTCGCGCCGCTGCTCGGTCTGTGGTTGTTCGTCTCGCCGTGGCTGGTCAGCGGAGTAGATACCAGTACGTCCATGATCTGGTCCCACGTCATCGTGGGTGCGATCGTGTTCGTCCTGGGCGTGGCCGCGGCTGCGATGGGAACCGGCCTGATGGACCGTTCGCGTTGACGGTGCAGTAGCCCGGGATGCAGTAACCCGGGTATACGGGACCCGGACGGTGCTGCCGGCTGCATGTCTGAACCGGCAGCACCTCACCGGGTGCGGCGTCCGGACACCGATTCCGGCTACCGAGGGCAATACCCCTCGGTCGAACGCTGCAACCCTGTCGCCGTTTCGCTGCCACGATGCAGTATGCACACCGGTGAAGGCCGCGGCGCTCGTAGTGCGAACTCGGTGAGGTTCGAACGACAATTGCGAGAATCCATCGAGGAACTCGCTCGTGAGATGCACGACGACCGATGGCCCGCGTTCGCTTCCCGAGCGGCCCGTCTGGGTGCTTCGAGGGATGTCATCGGGCAGGCGAAGGGCGTTCTCATGGAACGCTTCGGCCTCGACGCGGAGAGCGCATTCGAAATGCTGCGCAGGTTGTCCCAGGAGCGCAACCAACTCGTGCGCGACCTTGCCGTCGAGGTGGTCGAGACCGCCCGACCTCCGCGTGAACGGTAGAGCGAATCCTCCCCAGGCGGATGCGCCGGATCGCCCGGAACTGAGCACCGTGCGCATCCATTCAGTGTGTCGTGCATCACATCTGATCAAAATGATGCGCTGGAAAATCTTATGTTGACGAGTTCGCCTAGCTCAATCAACTATTGCTGTACCAAATGACGCGATCGAAGTGGCGCAGACACAATCGGACGCCGCGACGAAGGACGGGTGGTACGCAATGACCGAGACCGTAATCCGGGAGAGCGAACGACTTCCCTACGACCTCGACGACCGATATCGCTCGGGCTCCGGCACCGTGCTGCTCACCGGCGTGCAGGCCATCGCCCGGCTGTTCGTCGAACAGCAGGTACGGGCCATGCGGGACGGTCGCCGGGTGGCGACTTTCGTCTCCGGATATCAGGGCAGCCCCCTCGGTGGTCTCGACAAGATGCTCCACGGCATGCCGAAGGTCCTCGCCGAGCACGACATCACCTTCGTGCCCGGATTCAACGAGGAACTCGCCGCCACCGCGGTGTGGGGCAGCCAGGGACAGCTCGGCGCCGGCACACCGACTCACGACGGCGTCGTCGGTGTCTGGTACGGCAAGGGCCCCGGCCTCGACCGCGCCACCGACGCGCTGCGTCACGCCAACATGTACGGCGTGAACCCGAACGGCGGCGTGCTGCTCATGGTGGGTGACGACCCCGCGTCGAAGTCGTCGACCGTGCCCGCCGTCAGCGAGCGATCCCTCGCCGCCCTCGGCATCCCGGTCCTGTTCCCGCGCAACGCCGCCGAGATCGTCACGATGGGCCTGCACGGCGTCGCGCTGTCGCGTGCCTCGGGCTGCCTCGTCGCCCTCAAGATCGTCGCGGACGTCGCCGACGGCGCCTGGTCCGTCGACGGCTCCATCTCCGACCTGCCCATCGCGGTCCCCGAGATCGAATGGGAAGGACGGCCGTTCGTCTACAAGCAGCGCCCCATGGCCGCGCCCGGCGACAGCGTCATCGCCGAGGCCGACCTCTACGGCCCGCGCTGGAAGATCGTCCAGGAATACGGCCGCCTCAACGGCCTCGACGTGATCGAGGTCGACCCGCCGCAGGCCCGCGTCGGCCTCGCCGCCACCGGCACCACCTTCGACGCCCTGCGCCAGACCCTGCTCGACCTCGGTGTCGACGACGCCGCGCTGCACCGCGCCGGCATCCGCCTGCTGCGCATCGGCATGCCGTACCCCATCGGTACCGAGATCGTCCGCGAATTCGCCCGCGGCCTCGACGAACTGATCGTGGTCGAGGACAAGACCGCCTTCGTCGAGACCCAGATCCGCGAGATCCTCTACGGCACCGCGAACGCCCCGCAGATCGTCGGCAAGAAGGACGCCGACGGCCGCCCGCTCGTGCCGGTTGACGGTGAGCTCACCGCCGGTCGCCTGCGCGGCCCGCTGCGTCGCGTGCTCCGCGGCCACGTCGAACTCGGCCCCGCACCGCTGCCGCAGTTGTCGCTCGAGGTGCTGTCGACCCAGCGCACCCCCTACTTCTGCAGCGGCTGCCCGCACAACCGATCCACCGCACTGCCGGAGGGTTCGATCGGCGGCGGCGGCATCGGCTGTCACACCCTCGTCACCCTGTCCGGCCGCAAGGACAGCGCCGTCACCGGCCTGACCCAGATGGGTGGCGAAGGTGCGCAGTGGATCGGCCAGGCGCCGTTCACCGACATCGGCCACATGTTCCAGAACCTCGGCGACGGAACCTACTTCCACTCCGGTCAGCTCGCCGTCCAGGCGTGCGTCGCCGCCGGCGTGAACATCACCTTCAAGCTGCTCTACAACGACGTCGTGGCGATGACCGGCGCGCAGGACGCCGAAGGCGCCCTGAAGATCCCGGCGCTGACCCACAAGCTCACCACCGAGGGTGTCCGCAAGATCATCGTCTGCTCCGACGAACCGAAGCGCCTCCGCAAGCGCACCCTTGCCCGCGGCACCGAGGTCTGGCATCGCGACCGGCTCGACGAGGCGCAGAAGCTGCTGCGCGAGATCGAGGGCGTCACCGTGCTCATCTACGACCAGCACTGCGCCGCCGACGCGCGCCGTCAGCGCAAGCGTGGCACCCTGCCCGCCCGCACGACCCGCGTCGTCATCAACGAAGCGGTGTGCGAGGGCTGCGGCGACTGCGGCGTCAAGAGCAACTGCCTGTCGGTGCAGCCGGTCGACACCGAATTCGGTTCGAAGACCCGCATCGATCAGACCTCCTGCAACACCGACTACTCGTGCCTCGACGGCGACTGCCCGTCCTTCGTGACCGTCGAGACGTCGCCGGAGAAGCCCAAGCGCCGCAAGGCTCCGACCCCGCCGCGCATCCCGGACGCCGCCATCGTCACCTCGAAGGGCACCCGCAACGTCTTCCTCGCGGGCATCGGCGGCACCGGCATCGTCACCGTCAACCAGGTGCTCGCCACGGCCGCGCTACGCGCCGGATTCGAGGTCGAGTCGCTCGACCAGATCGGCATGAGCCAGAAAGCCGGCCCGGTGGTCTCCCACCTGCGCTTCGCCGCCGACGGACTCGAGCCCGGCAACCGCGTCGGCCCGGGCGGTGCGACCGCTCTGCTCGCGCTCGACCTGCTCACCGCGACCGAGCCGAAGAACCTCGCCTACGCGAACCGTGAGGAGACCGTGGCAGTCGCGTCGACGAGCCGCGTCCCCACCGGCGACATGGTCTACGACCGCTCTGTCCGGCACCCCGACGAGCACGACCTGCTCGCCCGCCTCGACACCGCGACCCGCACGACCGTCTCGTTCGACGCCCTCGCCGCAGCCCAGGCGCTGTTCGGTGAGACCTCGGCCGCGAACTTCCTCGTCGTGGGCGCCGCCCATCAGCTCGGCGGACTCGAGATCCCCGCCGACGCCATCGAGGAGGCCATCGAGATCAACGGTGTGGCCGTCGCGACCAACATCGCCGCCTTCCGCTGGGGCCGGGTGGCCGTCGCGGATCCCGCGGCCTTCGCCGCCGCGACCGAACCGGCCCGCCCGGAGCGCGTTGCCACCGTCGCGCCGGAGCGTCTGTTCGCCGGCACCACCTTCACGGGTGAGGTCGAGCGGCTCGTGCGGATCCGCGCCGCGTCGCTGATCGACTTCCAGAGCGAAGCCCTCGCCGCCCGCTACATCGCGCAGGTGCAGGCAGCCTGGGAGGCCGAGCGCCGCGTCACGAACCGCACGGACTTCAGCGAGGCCGTCGCCCGCGGACTGTTCAAGTTCACCGCCTACAAGGACGAGTACGAGGTCGCCCGCATGCTCGTCGACCCGGCCTTCCTCGACGAGGTGCAGGGCCAGGTCCCCGGTGGGCGCAAGCTCACCTACCGCCTGCACCCGCCGGCGCTGCGCGCACTCGGCCGTGAGAAGAAGGTCGGCTTCGGACCGAAATCGCATGTCGCGCTGAAGGCTCTGGCCAAGGCGAAGCGTCTGCGCGGCACGAAGCTCGATCCCTTCGGCTACGCCCACGTCCGCCGCGTCGAGCGTGCTCTGCTCGCCCACTACACCGCCACGATCCAGCGGCTCGCCGCCGATCTGGACGTCGACTCCTACGACCGCGCCGCCGAGATCGCGGCCCTGCCCGACATGGTGCGCGGCTACGAGGACGTCAAGCTCCGCTCCGTCGAGCAGTACCGGGCCCGCCTCGCCGAGCTCGGCATCGACACCGACTTCTGAAGCACGAACACCCTCTGCTGCAAAGGAACCCACCGATGACCACCTCTGCCCTCGACCTCCCCGAGTTCACCACGTCCGACGGCGTGTTCGGCCGCTCGGCCCGCCTGACCGACCGTCCGCACGAGCAGGTCGTCTTCCATCACGACGCGGCCACCGGCTTGCGCGCCATCGTCGCGATCCACTCCACCGCACTCGGACCCGCCCTCGGCGGCACCCGCTTCTACCCCTACGCGGACGAGATGTCGGCACTCGAGGACGTGCTGCGACTGTCGTGGGGCATGACCTACAAGGCCGCGGTGTCCGGTGTGAACCTCGGTGGCGGCAAGGCCGTCATCATCGGTGATCCGAAGATGGACAAGAACGACGAACTGCTCGCCGCCTACGGACGATTCGTCGAGTCACTCGGTGGTCGCTACATCACCGCCGCCGACGTGGGAACCCGCGCGGAGGACCTCGACGTGGTGGGCCGGCACACCGCCCACGCCGTGGGGCGCACCGTCGCCGCCGGCGGATCCGGCGACAGCTCGCCGCTGACCGCGCTCGGTGTCTTCCAGGCCATGCGTGCCGGCGCTCGGACGGTCTGGGGCGAAACGACTCTCGCGGGTCGCAGGGTCGGTGTCGAGGGTCTCGGCAAGGTCGGCTACGAACTCGTGAAGCTGCTCGTCGCCGACGGTGCCGAGGTGATCGTCTCCGACGTGAACCCCGCCGCGGTCGCCCGCGTGGTCGACGAGTTCCCGGCGCAGGTCACCGACAACGTCGTCGCCTCGTCCGCCGACGTCTACGCCCCGTGCGCTCTCGGCGGCACGCTGACCTCGACCACCGCTGCCCACCTCGACGCACGTCTCGTGTGCGGTGCGGCCAACAACCAGCTCGCGCAGCCCGAGGTGGAGGGCCTGCTGGGCAAGCGCGGAATCGTCTGGGTACCCGACTATGTCGCGAACGCGGGCGGACTGATCCAGGTCGCCGGCGAGGTCGACGGATCCGCCGCCGACGTCGTCCGCACACGAGTGGAGTCGATCTTCGAGCGCACCGCCGAGATCTTCGACGTCTCCAGCACTCTCGGCGTCACGCCGGGCGCAGCGGCCAACCGGATCGCCGAGCGCCGCATCGATACTGCCTGATCCGCACAGGGGAACTGATCCGCACAGGGGAACTGATCCGCACAGGGGAACAAGGGGAGGCGCCGCGAGGTGCCTCCCCTTCTCGTGTCTTCAGGAGTTTCCGGCCGACGAGGAACGCCCGTGCCCCGCATTGCGGGTGATGTGCTCGACGAGTGGCTGCGTCCGGTACTCGATCGGCGTGGTGAGCGCGAGCGTCGTGGTGGTGTGCGCGACGCCCTCGATGGCGTGGAGCCGTTCGAGGACCAACAGGAGGTCCTCCTGGGACTGCGCCGCCATCCGGATCAGGAGATCCTCCCGGCCCGTTGTCGCGTGGACTTCCAATACCTCTGGGAATCGGCCTAATTGGGCGATCACATGCCCCATCTGTGCCTGGACGAGCTCGGCGCCGATGAACGCCTGCAGCGGCACACCCAGCTTCGGCAGGTCGACGACCGGTCGGTATCCGGTGACGGCACCGGACTCCTCGAGTTTTCTGAGGCGCGACTGCACGGTGTTGCGGGCGATGCCGAGCTTCGCCGACAGGTCGACGATTCCTGCCCGGGGGTTGTGCGTGAGCTCTCCGAGGAGAGCTGCGTCGAGCCGGTCGAGACTGAACACGATGACACCCTTTCCGTTGTGATGCGCGTCACCACTCGAGCATAATGCTCAGCCGAACAGAAAGATATTGACACTTCACGAGCCAGTGCCATGATTGCTACATCAAATGCTCACGCAAACACTGCTTGCTGCAACGTAATGCGCGCGAAGTGAGCGACATGCCTACCCCTCGCCCGGACCGGGCGTGGCGGGCGCCGCAATCACCCCGAGGAGCACACAATGCCCGGAGTCGGCATCTGGCGGACCAAATCCGTCGAACAGTCGATCGCGGATACCGATGAACCCGGTTCGCGGCTACGACGAGAACTGACCGCCAAGGATCTGACCGTGTTCGGCGTCGCCGTCGTGGTCGGAGCCGGAATCTTCACCCTCACCGCCCGCACCGCCGGCAATCTCGCCGGACCGTCCATCTCGCTGGCGTTCGTCCTCGCCGCGATCGCGTGCGGTCTCGCCGCACTGTGTTACGCGGAGTTCGCCTCTGCGGTACCGGTCGCCGGCAGCGCCTACACCTTCTCCTACGCCACCTTCGGTGAGTTCGTCGCCTGGATCATCGGATGGGACCTGATCCTCGAGTTCGCCCTCGCCTCCGCGGTCGTCGCCAAGGGATGGTCGATGTATCTCGGGGGCATGTTCGGCGGGAACGCGTCGATCGACCTCGGACCGATCACGGTCGACTGGGGGTCGCTGCTCATCGTCGGCGCCATCACGATCATCCTCGCGATCGGCACCAAGGTCTCGTCGCGGGTCTCCGCCGTCGTCACCGCCATCAAGGTCGCGGTGGTCCTGCTCGTCATCGTCGTCGGCATCTTCTACATCGACAAGTCCAACTACTCGCCGTACGTCCCGCAGGCCGAAGAGGCGGAGAGCGCCGCATCCGGTCTGCATCAGTCGCTGTTCTCGGCGCTCACCGGCGCGGGCGGCAGCACCTACGGCTGGTACGGCCTCCTCGCCGCAGCGAGCCTGGTCTTCTTCGCCTTCATCGGCTTCGACGTCGTCGCCACCACCGCCGAGGAGACCAAGAACCCCCAGAAGGCCCTGCCCCGCGGCATCTTCGGTTCGCTGGCGATCGTCACCGTCCTCTACGTCGGCGTCACGCTCGTGCTCACCGGCATGGTGAAGTACACCGACCTGCGCACCGGCAGCGAGCTGGTCGGTGACGGCAGTGCCACGCTGGCCACGGCCTTCGAGGCACACGGCATCACCTGGGCGCAGATGGCCATCAATATCGGTGGCCTCGCCGGCCTCACCACCGTCGTGATGGTGATGATGCTCGGCCAGACCCGCGTGCTGTTCGCGATGTCCCGCGACGGACTCGTCACCCGCAAGCTCGCCGTCACGAACCACAAGGGTGTGCCCGTGCGCATCACCCTGATGGTCGGTGGTGTCGTGGCCGTCCTCGCCGCGGTGTTCCCGATGGGTGTGCTCGAGGAGATGGTCAACATCGGCACGCTGTTCGCCTTCGTCCTGGTCTGCGTCGGCGTGATGGTGCTCCGCCGTACCCGCCCCGACCTGCCCCGTGGATTCCGGGTGCCGCTCGTGCCGCTGGTCCCGATCCTCGCGGTCCTCGCCTGCGGCTGGCTCATGCTCAACCTCTCGGTCGAGACGTGGATCCGCTTCACCGTCTGGATGGTCCTGGGAGTGGCGATCTACTTCGTCTACGGTCGCCGCAAGTCGGTGCTCGGACAACGCCTGAAGCTCGAGGCCGCGCAGCAGGAAGCCGCGAAGCACGAAGCGAGGGAACCTGAACCGGTATAGATCCGTCGTCCACGAGCCCGCCCGCACCGAATCGGTGTGGGCGGGGCTCGTGTGTTCCGGCGGTTCCGGGTACCCGACCGGAAGGAAAGCGGACACCGTCCGATCGTGACGCCGGAAGAGGAGGAGATGGCGCCGCAGTGCGCCCACTGTCACTGCCGCATCCTCGGGCACGGCGTGGAGTCGGCGGATGCCGTCTTCTGCTGCGCGCATTGTGCTCGTCAGGCCGGGCACGCCGAGCTGGCGGATCGTGCCTGACGGAAGAGTGCGAAGCGCGCGAAAGCGGCAGAACGGACTCTGCGAGTTGATCTTTCGGTGAACTGGAGAAAGACCTATGCACGCGAGTGAGCAGATTGCTCTATGCTGTGAACAGCGCCGCAGAGACGAAGGTCACAAGGGTTACCCGGCGTTTCGTCCGAACGGAGGACGAATCGGACATCGGGACCTGATTACCATCGATCTGCCCCTGTCGTCGGGGAGGCCGACAGGGAAGGGCCCCCGCCAGCGATTCGAGGGGAGGAGCCGGCGGGGGCCTCGCGCTGTATCTCCTGTGTCGGGGAGGACTCTAGGGAGACACGGCCACCTACGCCGTGGCCGCTTTGGAGCTTAGGTGACAGCTGGGCACTCGTCCAGAGTCGATACTGAAACGAGACCTGAGAATTTTCTCGGGGTCGAACCGAGACGTTCATCCTGCTTTGCGGCGGATGGGGCCCGTTTCGACGTCGCTTTCCGCCGGAAAGACGGGGGTCGGCATGGCTCTGGACAGGTCGGGATGCCTGCGGTACGACGCCGGTCGCTGCGAACGCCGCCGCCGCCGACGGTTCCGCGTCGTCCAGAAACCCCAGGTTGCGATGCACACGCCCACTCCCGAGAGCAGGTCGGCCTCGGTCAGTCCGTGATTCGGCGTCACCGAGTACAGCACACGACCCTCGAGAGGTCCGTTCATCAGTACCCAGAGCCCGGAGGCCACGAACGCGGCCGAGCTCGACAGCAGGTGGGGGCGCGAGAGGCACCACGTCGACGCGGCGAACAACGAACACATCGCGACGAGCGAGTAGAACACGGCGTTCTGCACGGTCGACTCCTCTCGCTCCTGCCGGATATCGATCAACTGTACTGGCGGAGGAGCCGGACCTACCGAGTCGCAAGTCGTGACCCTCGCAACAGGAGCATCAGCTCAGGCGTTGCAGGGTGGCGGTCGTCAGAGCAAGCACCTGATCGTCGGCTCCGGCGTCCGGAGGTTCACAACACACAGGTGAGGCTCACAACCCTGATGGTCGACCATGGGCGTTGTGAGCCTATTCGGGTCTCGGTATCTCCGCGAACGAGTCACGCTGCTGAACCATCCACACCGGAGCGATGAAGATGCCTTCCGCTTCCACGCAGATCCCCTCCGAGTCGGCGATGTGCCCCACGACGAACGCCTTACGTCCCTCGACGCGGTCGAGTTTCGCCTCCACGCGCAGAGCGCCGAGGGGAATGCGCTTGCGGTAGCGGATGGCGAGCGTGCCCGTCATCCCTGGATATCCCGAGATGCGCGCGGCGTCGCCGAGGATCTGGTCGAGCAACAGTGCGGAGACCCCGCCGTGCACGTGCCCGGCCGGCCCCCTCGTAGACGGGACCGAGGTGGATGTCCGTCCACACGCGTCCGTCGTCGTCCTCGTGGATGCCGCCGATCGGGGCGATCGCGTTGCGCAAGCCTATTGCGGCGTTTCCCCAGTTACGGAATCGGCCCGAATCGTTGAACCGGGTGCCGTACGGGCCGTCCTCCCGGTCGCGTTCGAGGATCTCGCGCGCGGCTGCGAGATGTTCCCGCGCCCGCGCGACGTCGTCGGCATCCACACGCGTCTGCAGTGCGAGTTGGATCAGCTCGCGCACGTCTCCGGTGAGCGGACCGTAGGTGGCCCTCTGCTGATCGATTTCCTCGTCGGACAATCCGTCGTTGACGTAGAGCTCGAGGATGGAATCGGTCATCAGGGTTCTCCGGATCGTGAGCGTGGTGAAAGAAAGTAGTCGACCGCGCGCACTGTGGACGAGTCAAGTTCTGCTGCCGCTGTACGGGATCGCCGCAAGATCCGCCAGATGGACCGCTCTGTACGAAAATGTGTGAGCCACCGCATGGGGGGGAATCAGTGAGAGAACCCCGTCGGCTCAACGAGGGGAGGGGCCGACGGGGTCCGTCCGTGCCGAGTCGAAAAGGGGAGGAGACGCGGCACGGTTTGTTGCGAGGAGCAACAACGTCTCTACGCTATCGACGATTGTGTCACCTGCCAACCTCACCGATGGGTGATCGGCGGGGTGAAATTCGCCCGGTCTGCACCTCTGGCGAGCGGCGTAATACGAGCGTACCGTTCGCTTCTGCGTGCGCGGGTATGCGCCGGACAGGAGTCGGTGGTCGTGGCCGTAACCATCCGCAAGGGCCGTGACAGCATCACCAAGCGAGTGCTGCTGGGAAGGCCGCTGCGAAGCGACACACTCGGCCACACGCTGTTGCCGAAACGGATAGCCCTGCCGGTCTTCGCGTCCGACGCTCTGTCGTCCGTCGCCTATGCGCCGGAGGAGATCTTCCTCGTGTTGTCGGTGGCGGGCCTGTCCGCCTACGCATTCTCCGGGTGGATCGGTCTCGCGGTCGCCGTCGTCCTCGTCGTAGTGGTCGCGAGCTACCGGCAGAACGTGCATGCCTATCCGTCGGGGGGCGGCGACTACGAGGTGGCGACGAAGAACCTCGGTGCGATCGCCGGCCTGACGGTGGGCAGCGCGCTGATCGTCGACTACGTGCTGACGGTCGCCGTGTCGATCTCGTCGGCCGCCCAGAACATCGGGTCGGCCGTCCCCTTCGTCGAACACCACAAAGTGCTGTTCGCCATCACCGCGATCACACTCCTCACCGCGGTCAATCTGCGCGGACTCCGCGAAGCCGGAACAGCTTTCGCCGTGCCCACCTACGCCTTCATGTTCTGTGTCGGGGTGATGCTCGTCTGGGGCTTCGTGCGTCTCGTCGTGTCCGACGTCCCTCTGCGCGCCGAGTCGTCGCACTACGAACTCGCCGCCGAACAATCCCACCTGGCCGGGCTGGCCTTCGCCTTCCTCCTCGCCCGCGCGTTCTCGTCGGGATGTGCGGCCCTGACGGGAGTGGAGGCCATCAGCAACGGGGTGCCGGCCTTCCGGAAACCGAAATCGCACAACGCTGCCACCACCCTGCTCCTGCTGGGCGCCATCGCGATCACGCTGCTGATGGGCATCATCGTCCTCGCCGAGCGACTGGGGGTCGTCGTCGCCGCAGATCCCGCGACACAATTGAGCGGGGCACCGGCCGACTATCACCAGAAGACACTGATCGCGCAGGTCGCCGAGACGGTCTTCACCGGTTTCCCGCTCGGTTTCTACCTCGTCACCGCCGTGACCGCGTTGATCCTCGTCCTCGCCGCGAATACGGCATTCAACGGGTTCCCGGTTCTCGCGTCGGTACTCGCGCAGGACAAACACCTGCCGACCCAGCTGCGCACCCGGGGCGATCGGCTCGCGTTCAGCAACGGCATCGTCTTCCTGGCTCTCGGAGCGATCGTGCTGGTATGGGTGTTCGACGCCGAGGTCACCCATCTCATCCAGCTCTACATCGTCGGAGTGTTCGTCTCCTTCACGTTGAGCCAGACCGGAATGGTTCGTCACTGGACGCGGCTGTTGGCCACCGAAACCGACTCGCGTCACCGCCGGAGAATGCAGCGTTCGCGCGTCGTCAACGGTGTGGGTCTGGCGATGACGGGGACCGTCCTGATCATCGTGCTCATCACGAAATTCCTCGCCGGCGCGTGGATCGCGATCCTCGCCATGGTGATCGTCTTCGTGACGATGCGGGCCGTCAACCACCACTACCGACGTGTGGCGGCCGAACTCGACGCCGGCAAATGGGACGGTCTGCTGCCCAGCCGCACGTATTCGATCGTGCTCGTGGCCAAGCTGCACCACCCGACACGTCGCGCGCTCGCGTACGCCTCGGCCACCCACCCCGACACCCTCGAAGCGATCACCGTCGACGTCGACGAGGAGGACACCCGCGCTCTCGTGCGCGAATGGGAAGCCAGCGACATCACGATTCCGTTGAAGGTGCTGGAGTCGCCGTACCGGGAGATCACGCGACCGGTACTCGACTACGTCAGGCGGGTGCGCGGCAACTCGCCGCGCGACGTGGTCACCGTCTTCATCCCCGAATACGTCGTGGGGCACTGGTGGGAGAATCTGCTCCACAATCAGAGCGCGCTGCGACTCAAGAGTCGTCTGCTGTTCCAGCCCGGGGTGATGGTGACGAGTGTGCCGTGGCGGTTGCACTCTTCGGATTCGAGTTAGACGAGCGCGGAGTCCGGTTCTCGATCAGGTTCGCGATGTCTGCACCGGCTCGCAGCAACATTTCGGACTGCACTGCGATGGTGTGCAGGCGCTCGTGGAGTGCGTCCCTAGCAGTATCGGTGTCATTGTCGGTTCCGATCGCTGCCATCACCGCCCGGACCGCCGGGATGCGGTAGCCACCCGCGCGTAGTGCGGCAACGATCCGCGCATCCCGCGCCGCGGCGGGGGAGTAGCTCCGCGCAGCGTTACGGTCGATCCGTTCGGGCGCGACCAATCCCTCCTTCTCCCAGAACCTCAGGGTGGACGATCGCACTCCGATGGCGTTCGCCAGCTCGGTGATGCTCATGGCGTCGCCGGGTAGTGGAGGCGCGTCGTGGGCGGCCTCGTCGACGATGGTGTCGAGTGCGCGGAGCGCGGTGAGACTCTCGGCGCGTGCCCGCGCGAGCCCACTGTGGAGTTCGACGACACGGGCGAGTGCCTCGTCGTAGGGGAGGACCTGCACATCGTGCATGACCCTGCGCGCCTCGACGGGACCCACCGCGACAGCCAGTGCGCGGTACGCGCGCAGGGCCGTGACGTGTTCGGGACCGAATCTGCGATAGCTGTTGGGCATTCGTACGGCGGAAGGAATCACTCCGAGGCGTTCGAGATCGCGCACCTGCTGCACGGAGTATCCGGTGGCTGCGGCCAGGCGCCCCGTCGTCATCGTGTGCTCCACTGCTCGAACCCTCCATAAGCACTTCAAGGTGACACTCGAAGTATGACCATGGAACAGATCCTCGCGCAGATCAGAAGCTTCAGCGGTGTCCTCGAGCTCGCACCACAGGATGGGAGTGGGCTCCCCGAGATTTCGTGGGGCGACCATTTCTTCTACTACGCCCCGGACGGCGAGATCCCGCACAAGCGGCAGCCCTACGCGACGATCGTGACGAAGAACTATCCGAACGATGGGGATTCACGCCTCGACGAGCCGGGCCGATCGCGCATGAACGTGCATGCGGGGACGCAGCTGTTCACCGAGTTGCTCGGCTACCCACCCCGGTCCGTCGACCCCTCGACGATCGACTTCGCCGAGGCCGACGTCTTCATCCCTCATCCGCTCTACGGCTCACTGGGATGGGTCGCGGTCGTCGAACCCGGCGAGCGGACCACGCCGCGTCTGCTCGAAGTGCTGCGCGACGCCCACCTGGCCGATCGGCGCCGACTCGAATGCAGGAGCGCGCTGCGCGACACGGAGTGATCGTGCGAAAAAGCTTCTGCTGTCACCCATCCCTGTTGTGAGCACTCTCGAAGAACGACATCACGGTGACGACTCCGATGCCGACGTACCCGCTCTTCGGGATGTAGACGAAGACGCGGCCACGGCGCGCATCACCATCGCTCCGACCACGGGTTCGTCTAGGTCGCGCACCGAATACCAGGGCTGGGTGTAGCCCATGAACTCGACGATCGGACGGATTACACGCGGCTCGGTTGGAGCACGTCGCGGAGCACGGCGGCGAAAGCTTCAGGATCGCCGGGCATACCCTCTGAGGCACCCATGAAGCCACCGTGATCGCCGGGGAACAGCGTCGGAGTTGTGCCGAGCCGGTCGGCGAGCGCTGCCGAGGCGCGGCCGCACAGCTGGCGTACCGACTCGCGACCACCTGCGACGACGATGCGCGTGGACGCGTTCGCGAGAGCGTCGAGATCGGGGTGGTAGCCCGTGCACGACATCCAGTTCTGGCCCAGCAGCACGTCGTCGCGGGTCCCGTCGTCCTCGCTGGGCAGTCCGAAGTCGGACGGGCTCGGAGCGGGCCGGTCGAGATAGTCGGAGGTCAGTTCACCTTCGTAGCCGACCAGGGCGATGAACTTCGCCATGGCCGGTCCGAGGCCGCTGCGCTGATAGGTGTCGCGGATGTCGTCGCGCACCGCCTCGGCCCCGATGCGATCGGGCAGCAGCTCGACGATCGGCGGTTCGTGCGCGACCAGCGTGCGCACCTGCTCGGGATGGCGCGAGACGAGTTCGAGCGCGTTGACCGCGCCGCCGCTGCTGGCGAAGACGTCGACGGGACCGAGATCGAGTTCGACGAGGATCCGGTGCAGGTCGTCGGCGTGCAGAGCGGGAGTGGACTGCATCGACGTGTCGGTGCGCGTGCCACGACCCGTGCCGCGCGGGTCGTAGGTGATCACCGTCCGGTCGTCGAGGTAGGAGGCGAGGCTCGTGAAGCCGCTCGCGTCCATCGGGGATCCGGCGAGCAGCAGCGAGGTGGCGTCGCCGGGGACGGTGCGGACGTCGTAGACGAGAGTCGCGCCAGGGACGTCGATCGAGTGGGTGACGAATTCGGGCATGTCGGCTCCTTCTGGGGTCGGTGACCATACCGACCCGCGCCGCCCGAGAAATTCATCGCACATACGACCGCGTCCGCACCCATGACGGATGCGGACGCGGTGTGCGCTGGCTCAGTGGGCGATGCCCGGTTTCGCAGGCAGTCCGCCGAGGAGCGCAAGAGATCCGAAGTGCATATATGTTCCTCCTGTCGTTCGGTTATCCGGACTGCGTCCGCACCGGGACGCTGACCGAGGAGTACCCGCCGCCTCGGTGCGAAACACTGCCGCGGACCGAAAATTCACTTCGTTATGTTTTCGTGCCCTCGGGGGGTTTTCGCGCGGTCGGACCCGGCCGGGTCTGCGACTCGCTCGGCCGCAGCGGACCGTGGCCGTGGGCGCATTGCACGACCGCTTCGACCGAAGCGCCACAGTCGCGGTGTTCGATGAGCAGTGACGGGCCGTCGGGATCTGCACAGTATTTGTCCCCCCCACTGGAGCAGGGCGATGACCGGAACTACCGAGGCTCGTCCGACGATCGAGGACTACGGGCAGAAGTCGCCGAGCCGATTCGTCGAGGCGAGCGGCTTCGTCGTCGAGGAAGCCACTTCCTGCGGTCGACGACGGGATGCCGTGCGTCGGTCACGGCAGAACCGTTGCAGCAGGGGAGGACTCAGCAACTGTGGCTGGTGATCATCACCGACACCACGACCGGCAAGGTCCTCGCTCGCGGTCAGCTGCGACTGCAGAACGTTCCGTTGCCGGAGTAGTTGTTTACGCGCATCGGTGTCGGGAACCGGAGATGGCGCAGCGCGAGAAGGGACGAACTCGAGAAGAAGATGTCCGAAAAGTGTGACGAGGAAACAGTTTTCCGGACTCCGGAAGTGGATCCGTCCGAATGGACCGAACCGCGCCCGCACGCAGGGGGTGGTGCGGGCGCGGAGTCGATCGGTCCGGCTGTCAGAGAATGATGCCGAGAGCGGCGAGCAGTCCACCGAGGGTCAGTGCGAGAGATCCGAGCAGCATAGGAATACCTCCATGTTGTTGTGGATGGGCACGCCCGCGAACGGGCGCGGGAAGTGAATGGATCCGCAAGATCAATTCACTTCCGTCCCATACTTCGCGAAGGCCTCAAAGCCTGTTACCTGCCGTCACTAGTTGTTATATTTCTGTGATAAAAGTGTCCGATTAGACCGAAATGCCCTTTGATCATGGGCGTTTCAGGACTTGGGATTCACGGCGTTCTGGGACTTTCCGCGTTCGATCACCGCAGCCCGTCGCTCGGCGACCCGCGACGGCGAGAACTCCCGCATCCACTCTTCCGAGGTCTGCTGCTCCACCCGTAGGGCCGGTTCGACGACATGCTCCTCGGCCCGGCGGTACGACGCGAGCAACGCCCGCATACCGGATTGGTCGTTGCCGGCGATCGTCCGCGCGACCTCCACGGCCGTGCCGAGCAGTTCGTCATGCGCGACGACCTGCGTCACCAGACCCGCACGCAGCGCCTCCTCGGGACCCACGAAGTTGCCGGACAGGCTCATGCGACGCGCGAAGCCCGGACCCACCGCCGCGGGCAGGCGCTGGGTGAGTCCCCAACCCGGCAGGACGCCGACTCGCGCGTGGGTGTCGGCGAAGCGGGCGCGCTCGGACGCGATGAGGAAGTCGCACGCGAGTGCCATTTCGAGACCACCGGTGATGGCGGCGCCGTTCACCGCGCCGATGATCGGCTTGGAGATGGGCTTCCACGGATGACCGACGGGGAGGTCGGCGCCGGACACCAGCGACAGGTTGCCTCCACCTTCCCCGAGTTCCTGCAGGTCGAGTCCGGCGCAGAAGGCCGGGTCGGTGCCGGTAAGGACCACGACGTTCGTCTCGTCGTCCGCCTCCGCTGCAGCGATCTCGGTGCGCAGGGCATCGATGAGCGCCGAGCTCAGCGCATTCCGCGCCTCCGGGCGGTTCAAGGTGAGAATGCGGACGGAATCGCGCTGCTCGACGAGCAGGATTTCTTCGGAAGTCATGGGCCCGACAGTATCCGTAACTTCGGTGGATCCGACCTCGCTCAGCGGGGCTGAATCCACTGAACTTGTGCCTGCGTACGTTCCCCGATCCAGGAGCGCATCGAGTCGACGCTCTCCTGCAGCGCCTCGGCAGTGAGGCCGTCGGAGGTCGGCACCGACGCCGCCACCGCGTCGAGCACCTCGAGTGCCAGACCGTTGCCGTAGATCTGTTCGGACAGCTCCTGATACACCCGGTGGTAGATCTCCGTGAAGGCGTCGGAGTCGAGGAAACGGGTCTTCAAGGTATTGCCGCCGCCTGGTCCGCGACTCTCGCCTCCAGGCATTCCAGGTGGCATGGCCTGAGGCATCCCCTCCGGTGGCGCGGCGCCCACCATGCCCTGCGGGCGACCGCCCGGTCCCATGCCGCCCATCATGGAGATGGAGTCGTCCGGGCCGGCGGAAGTATCACCCTGCATGGCCATGTTCAGATCCCACGAGACCACCGAGAGCTTCTTCGTGTCGAGGTCGTACCAGAGGTAGTAGTTCTGACCGGGTCCGGCCATGTCGTCGAAGTTGACGAGCAGGTTCTGTGTGGCGACGTACCGAGCGAAGGACTCGACGTCGACCCAGTCGGCGAGGTGCGCGTCGAACTCTGCGTCGTCGGCCGAGTCCATCCACTTCAGGAAGCTGATGATGGGTTGCAGCGTCCCGGAGTCGGCGGCATTGATCTCCTCGAACTGGTCGGCGTAGTCCGACTGGTCGTCGCCGACGTACTCGAACCGCGACGACGCATCGGCCTTGTAGAGATAGCCGGGGGAGTCGAACAGCGAGTTGGCGTACTGCTCATCGGGATGCTCGAGCACCAGTCGTGTCGCGGTGGCGCTGTCGTTGACCGAGTACACCGTGTACGCGTACCGCTGGGTCGGTTGATCGGTCTCGGCGGTGAGCGACAACGCCATCGCCTCGTTGATCACCGGCGAGCCGGGCCGCACCGACAGTTCTGTCATGCCCTGATACGCGCGACCGTCGACGTACTCGTCGAAACGGATCAGCAAGGGCAACGAGGTCGGATCCTCCGGATCCACCTGAATCGTGCCCTCCATCCCGGGCGGGCCTTGCGCCTGATCGAAACCCTCGCCCTGCAGGCCGCGCAGCGTCGAGTTGCCCTTCAGGCGCACACCCACGTCGTCGATGCGGGTGCCGTCGATGACCACATCGGCGACCACCCACTCCTTGTCGCCGTCCTTCTCGTATGAGGAGATCATGTCGTCGTACTCGGCGTCGCCGATCTCGAGCGACAACTCGTGTGTGACGGAGGTGTCGAACAGATCGACTGTGCCGGCGACGTTCTCGGTGATCTCCGAGGAGATGATCGTCGGGTCGCCTGTGATGTAGGGCCGCACGCGTGTCGCTCCGAAGGCCGTGGCCACGATCGCGACGAACGCGATGAACGCCACCGGCAGTTTCCAGTGCCGCCGCAGCGAGGTCGGTATCCGGTGCCGCAGACGGCGCCGCGGGGTGGGTGCAGTCATCACAGGTCGGTCTGGTCGTATCCGGTCAGGACGCTCACCCGCTGGCCGGCATTGACGGCGCTCAGTGCCGCGATCAGGTCGTTCGAGCTCGTGCCCTTCTTCAGCTGCGCCGTGTAGTACAGCTCCACCAGAGCGCCGGCGCGGACGGATTCGGTGGACACCAACTCGTATTCACTGCAGTGCTTGATGAGAATGTCCTCGACGGTGCTGGTGTAGGCCGGCTCCGGCGGCACCTGCACCTTGACCACCTGACGCTGCACGTCGAGCGTGAACCAGTTGAACTTGTTCATGATCAGCAGTACGAGGCAGATCGCGACGGTCGCTGCGATGGCGAGCACGTAGAAGCGGGTACCGGTGGTCATGCCGATGGCCATCACCAGGAAGATGAACCCGACATCGCGAGTTTCTTTGATGGCGTTGCGGAATCGCACCACCGAGAGCGCGCCGACGAGAGCGAACGCCCGGGCGATGTTCGATCCGACCACCAGCATGATGAGCGCGATGACCATGCCGACCAGCACCAGCGTCTGCACGTAGGACTGGCTGTAGGAGACGTTCTTGTGCGTGTAGCGGTAGACCCACGCAATGACGCTCGACAGCACGAACGACAACGCCAGCGACACCACGATGTCGAAGGTCGTGAACGTGCCACTGAGATCTTGGAAATCGAAATTCATATCCGTCCTTGTTTCGGAGAAGGGAAGATCAGCGAGCCGGGATCGGTTCGGTGGACAGAAGATCGGCGGGTACCCGCGCGTCGGAGCCGTCCGGCGACACCAGTTCCGGTGCACCGAAACGGGACCGGGGTGCGAGCCCGAACGCCTCGACCGACTGGCAGTACTTCGACACCCGGATCACCGACATGTCCAGCCGGGCCGTCAAATCGGTCGCCCAGTAGGGCACCCGCTCGTTGGCCTTGAGCTCTACGACGGCCAGCTTCGGCGGGATGATGAAGCGGTTCTCTGCGCCGGACGCGAAGTGGAAGTCGCGGTCGCGGCCGTGCACCTTGTGGTCGATCGTCACACGCAGACCGAGGTCGGCGTCGCGTCCGACGAACGCCTCGCGCAGATAGCCGGTGGTCACGATCGGTCGCAGATCCAGATTCCCCACGAGACCGGAGACCTCGTCGACGAACGGCCGCTGCGAGTCGTCGCACTCGATGTCCTCGCGTCCGTTCAGCCACCGCAGGGCGACACCGTACGGGAGGGCAGTGCGACGCTTCTGCGTCACCCGGTTGACGCGCTGCTTGATCTCGACCTGCACGGGAGTGTCGTCGGTGCATGCGGCCGGGTCGCCGTACAGCCGCATGCGTACCTTGCGGCGGAACTTCAAGCCTTCGATCTTCTCCCAGTAGAACCGCAGATCCGGGGTGTCGTAGTACAGCGACGTCACCGGATAGCCCCCGTGTGGGGAGTACGGATCGGTGTCCATCCGGGCGGCGAGCTCGCGCCGTAGTTCGGGCACCTTCATCTCGTCGACGAAATACTTGATCTCGTACCGGTTGAACGCGTGCAGTCTGCTCGCGGTCTGCTGATAGCCGTTGTTCACCCCCACAGCACACACTCGTGATCTCGAGGTTCCGTGGAGTTCTCCTGGCAACTTCCTGACAATCGGAAAGCTCACAGGAACCTGCCAGGAAATCTCGAGCGCGGTGCCAGCCCTACCCGCGACAATCGAAGTCGTGACCGACCGGATTCCCGAAGCGCGCGTGCTCGTCGTCGACGACGAGCCGAGCATCGTCGAACTGCTGTCCGTGAGCCTGAAGTTCCAGGGCTTCGAGGTGGAGACCGCGAGCAACGGCGCCGAAGGACTGGACAAGGCGCGACGCTTCCGGCCCGACGCAGTGATCCTCGACGTGATGATGCCCGGGATGGACGGCATGGGCCTGCTGCGCCGCCTGCGCGCCGACGGCATCGACGCGCCCGTGCTGTTCCTGACCGCGAAAGACGCGGTGGAGGACAAGGTCGCGGGCCTGACGCTCGGCGCCGACGACTACGTCACCAAACCGTTCAGCCTCGAAGAGGTCATCGCCCGGCTGCGCACGATCCTGCGCCGCGCCGGCAAGGTGTCCGAGACCGAACGCAGCTCCCGCATCACCTTCGCCGACCTCGAACTCGACGAAGACACCCACGAGGTGTTCAAGGCCGGCAAGCCCGTGTCGCTGTCGCCGACCGAGTTCACGCTGCTGCGGTACTTCATGCTCAACGCCGGGACGGTGCTGAGTAAGCCCCGCATCCTCGAGCACGTGTGGAACTACGACTTCGGCGGTGAGGTCGGGGTTGTCGAGTCGTACGTGTCGTATCTGCGACGCAAGGTGGACATCGGCGACGTCCCCCTCATCCACACCGTTCGCGGGGTGGGCTACGTGATGCGGGAACCCCGCACATGAACCGGCTGCGGGCGCTGCCACTCCGTTGGACGCTGGTGGCCGCCCTGGTGCTCCTGGCCGGCATCGGTCTGCTCGCGTCGGGTGTTGCCGTCACCTCGGCTCTGCAGAACTCTCTGCTGTCGCGCGTCGACCGGGACCTCGAGGAGGCCGCACGGACCTGGGCGCGACCCGACAAGCCGCCACCGACGCCACCGCTGGACGCCCCCACCTCCCGGCGACCACCGAGCCCCTTCTACGTGCAGGTCGTCGACGCCGACGGACAAGTGCTGTTCGTCGTCAACGACGAGTCGACCGCACCGGATGTGCCTGAGGATCCGACCGGTAGGCCCGTCACCGTCGGATCCGTGGGCGACGACGGTCCGCACTGGCGGGTGATGAGCACCGAGAACACGTCGGGTGTCGTGACCACCGTCGGGATGAGCCTGGCCGAGGCCGACGAGACGGTGGACAGCCTCGTCCTGCTGCAGACGGTGATCGGTGCGGTCGTGCTGGTCGCACTGGCGGTGGGCGGCGGTGTCGTCGTGCGGATGAGCCTGCGTCCCCTCGACGAGGTCGAGCGCACCGCCGCCGCGATCGCTGAAGGCGACCTCAGCGAGCGGGTGCCCGAGGGCGATCCCCGAACCGAGATCGGGCGGTTGTCGGTGACCTTCAACGCCATGCTCGGCAGGATCGAATCAGCCTTCGCAGCAACCGCAGCATCCGAGGAGTCGGCGCGACGCTCGGAGGAGAAGATGCGTCGCTTCGTCGCCGATGCCAGCCACGAACTCCGAACTCCGCTCACCACCATCCGCGGTTTCGCCGAGTTGTACCGGCAGGGCGCGAGTACCGACACCGTCATGCTCATGGACCGCATCGAACGCGAGGCCCGCCGTATGGGTCTGCTCGTCGAAGACCTGCTGATGCTTGCGCGACTCGACGAACAACGTCCGCTCGACCGTTCCCCGGTGGATCTGCTCGCGGTCGCCGCCGACGCGGTGCACAACGCGCGCGCCGTCGCACCCGAACGGACCATTACCCTCGACATCATCGACGGCCCAGGCACTCCCGAGGTTCTCGGCGACGACGCCCGTCTGCGTCAGGTGTTGAGCAATCTCGTCACAAACGCCCTGACCCACACCCCACCAGACGCCGATGTCACAGTGCGGGTGGGTACCTCGGACTCCGATGCGATCCTGGAAGTCGCCGACACCGGCCCCGGTCTCGATCCCGACGACCGCGAGCGCGTCTTCGAACGCTTCTACCGCGCCGATGCCTCCCGCACCCGCGCATCGGGTGGGAGCGGGCTGGGTCTGTCGATCGTCGCCGCGCTGGTCGCGGCGCACGGTGGGAAAGTGGAGGTGGAGTCGGAACAGGGAGTCGGCTCGACCTTCCGTGTCCGCATCCCACGGCTACTCCCCAGCTGACGCGCTGAAACGGGGTTCGCCCCTGCAACACGCCGCGTGAACCCCGTTTCACCGCGCGACGAGAAGTCGCCGGGCGTTCGCTAGAACTCCGTTTGTCCCGCTGGGCTGAAAAGCTGTGTCGCCGCACACATCGCGGTTCCTAGTCTCGGCTCATCCGAGGAAGGGAACCGGCAACAATGCAGTCGCTCGCCTGTCATACCTGCGGCGCTCGTGTGCTCGTCGCGAAGTACAGCCCAGCTCATACCAGCATCCAATGGTCCGACGAGGCCCGGGAGTCGTGCCGAGAGATCGCCACCGCTGGTCCGGGTGCCTACGTGATGCGGTGCGAAGCGCTCGATCGCACCGTGGACGAGGCGGTGGCCGACGGTGTGATCCGGACCGGGAACCGGATCGATCCTACGATCGCTCCTCTCGCTTCCACGGAGACGGTCGCCCCAGCCCGGTGATCGTCGCTCGCCTTCGACTCTCGTCAGCCCCATCACCCCTCGTCAGCGCAGGAGAAAACATGACCGTCCCCCAGGAGCGGATCGAGATCCGCAACATCGATCCAGGTACCAACCCCACCCGCTTCGCGCGCGGATGGCACTGCATCGGCCTCGCCAAGGATTTCCGTGACGGAAAGCCGCACCAGGTCAAGGTGTTCGGCACCGATCTGGTGGTCTTCGCCGATACGGCCGGAAAGCTGCACGTGCTCGACGCCTTCTGCCGGCACATGGGTGGGAACCTCGCGCGCGGCGAGATCAAGGGCGACACCATCGCCTGTCCGTTCCACGACTGGCGCTGGAACGGACAGGGCCGTTGTGAGGCCGTGCCGTACGCGCGGCGTACCCCGAAGCTCGGCCGCACCAAAGCATGGACGACGATGGAGCGCAACGGTGTTCTGTTCGTCTGGCACTGCCCGCAGGGTAGTGAGCCCACTCCCGAACTCGCGATCCCCGAGATCGAGGGCTACGAGGACGGTCAGTGGAGCGACTGGACGTGGACGACCATCCACGTCGAGGGGTCGCACTGCCGGGAGATCGTCGACAACGTCGTCGACATGGCGCACTTCTTCTACGTGCACTTCCAGATGCCCGAGTACTTCAAGAACGTCTTCGACGGGCACATCGCCGGCCAGCACATGCGCTCCTACGGGCGCGACGACATCAAGACCGGTGTGCAGATGGATCTGCCGGAGGCGCAGACCATCTCGGATGCTTTCTACTACGGTCCGTCCTTCATGCTCGATACGATCTACACGGTCTCCGAAGGCACGACCATCGAGTCGAAGCTGATCAACTGCCACTACCCGGTCACGAACAACTCGTTCGTGCTGCAGTTCGGCACGATCGTCAAGAAGATCGAGGGCATGTCCGAGGAGCAGGCCGCCGAGATGGCGACGATGTTCACCGACGGTCTCGAGGAGCAGTTCGCCCAGGACATCGAGATCTGGAAGCACAAGTCCCGCATCGAGAATCCGCTCCTCACCGAGGAGGACGGTCCGGTCTACCAGCTGCGTCGCTGGTACAACCAGTTCTACGTCGACCTCGAGGACGTCACGCCGGACATGACGCAGCGTTTCGAGTTCGAGGTGGACACCTCCCGTGCGCTCGAGTCGTGGCACAAGGAGGTCGAGGGGAACCTCGCAGGTTCGGCGGAGTGATCCGATGATCCGTCCCGCCGCACCCGGCGGGACGGATCACTCGTCGCGTCGGCGGAACCCGTCGACGAACAACGACACGATGGTGCGCGAGAGATCGGCGAGGGTGCGGTCCGGTCCGGGCCGGTACCAGCGGGAGGCGTGCCAGACCGCGTCGTAGATAAGTTCCCGGAACGTCTCGGGATCGATGTCGGTACGGAAGACGCCTTCGGCGATGCCGTCGCGGATGGCCTCTCGCCACGCGACCTGCATGGCGTCGGCCGAGGAGACCATGTCGGCCTCGACGACGCGCTCGCGCATGTACTCGCCTTCGCGTCGCCAGATGGAGGTCGCGCCGTGATAGTCCTCGGAGGTCTCCAGCGCGATCTGTGTGAAGGCCTCGAGTCGCTCGACCGGCGGTAGCGACCGAGCGAGCACCTCGCGGCATCGTTCGTTGAGGTCGGTGATGTATTCGCGAATGAGCTCGGTGACGATCGCTTCCTTGGATGGGAAGTAGTGGTAGAGCGCTCCGGAGTAGACACCGACCGCGTCGGCGATTTCGCGGATGGTTGTGGCGGTGACCCCCTTGCGGGCGAAGATCTCCGCCGACCGGTCGAGTATCTGCCGCTTTCGCTCCTGCGGGTCCACCGTTGTCCTCTCGTAAGGCCCGTACAGGCCTGGTTCGGACCGTATTCTGCCACACCCATTGATCAACCGATCAATGGGTTGATGTCTTTCATGTCTTCAGGAGTGTGCATGGCCGTGTCCCGGATGGACCCGATCGTTCCCGCTATGCCGCTGGCAGGTGCCACAGCTCTCGTGACCGGCGCGGGTCAGGGTATCGGGAGGGGGATTGCGCTCGCGCTCGCCGCCGCCGGAGCCTCGGTCGCCGTGGTGGGTCGTACCGCAACGACGATCGGCGCCACTGTGGTCGAGATCGAAGCTCGGGGTGGTCGTGCGGTGCCGTACGTGTGCGACGTAACCGACCCGGCAGCGGTGGATGCGACCGTCGCCGAGGTGGTTGCACAGTTCGGTGGACTCACAATCCTGGTCAACAACGCGCAAACACCCGCTCCGGGAACGCTGCTGGAACTCGCCGAAGCCGTGTACCGCGACGGTATGGAGTCCGGTCCGACCGCCACTTGGCGGATGATGCGGGCCTGTCATCCGTACCTGCGTGGCGGTGGATCGATCGTCAATCTCGGGTCGGCGGCCGGCATCCGGTGGAACCCCTCCGGTACGGGCGGATACGCCGCTGCGAAGGAAGCGATCCGGGTTCTCACCCGCACCGCCGCCTGTGAGTGGGCGGCGGACGGCATCCGCGTCAATTCGATTCTGCCGCTCGCCGATTCGGTAGCCATGCAGGAGTGGGCGGAACGCGAGCCGGAAGAAGCGGCCGCGTACGCGAGTTCGATTCCGCTCGGTCGACTCGGCGATCCCGAAACCGACATCGGGCCCGCCGTCGTCTTCCTGTGCAGTGAGGCCGCCCGCTACATCACGGGCCACTCACTCCCGGTGGACGGTGGTCAGGCGTTGGTGCGCTGACCCACCGATCGACCGAGATGTGGCCGAGAATCGCTCGGGGACAGGGCGCGCCACACCGCCCGCGCCGCGAGCCGGACCGGGGTGGCCAGGCCGACGGTGTCGACGGTGTCGACGTGACCTGTCACGGACAGTGCTCCCACGCATATCTGCCCGTTTCCGATCGGCGCCGCCACGCACGCGACACCCGGTGCCGATTCCTCGCGCTCGTGTGCGACGTGCCGTTCGCGAATGCGTGCGATCTCGTTGCGGGGCAGCAGATTCTCGGCCCTCGGAGCAGCGGGGTGCGTGCATCCTGTTGCAGGAGGAGAGGCGTGTAGTCGGGTGTGGGCCAGAAGGGCTTTTCCGAGTGCGGTGCGATGTGCCGGCTGCCGTCCGCCGATGCGCGAAGGGAGCACGAGGGGTCCACGTCCGATCTTGTCGACGTAGCGCACGTCGCCCCCGTCGAGGACGGCCAGATGCACGACGAGACCCGTCGCCGAATGCAGGTCGTGCAGGACGGGATGGGCTGCTCGGTGCAGGCGGTCGTGGTTCCGCGCCAACGCGCCCCATTCGAGGGGTGTGCGTCCGAGAGCGTAGGTCTTACCGCGCTTGCTCACCCAGCCGTGCTCGATGAGCTGGGTGAGCAAGCGATGGGTGGACGAGCGTGGCAGACCCGTGCGAGTCGAGAGCTCGGAGAGGGTGAGCCGATTGCCGGTGTGGAACTCGTCCAGCAGTCCGGCCACGCGGGCGATGAAGGCGTTGGAGAACTCGTCGTCGAGTGTCATAGGATCCTCGCAATGCATCGAGATCATCGACTGATCGATTGATCAGCAGATCGGTTGACGGGGTGTGGCGTCACGCGGTCAAAGTCGTCTCCAGATGGTCGGCTGCCCGACGCAACCGCCGGACCGCGTCCTCCCTGCTCGCCTCGACCGGGCCGGCCAGCGACAGCGCGGCGATCTCGCCGTCGCCCGCAGCGAAGGCGGCGACGGCGTGCCGGAAGCACTCGCCCCCGTGTACGACACCGCCGACGATCGAGTGCCCGTTGCTGCCCGTCAGGGCGGGGTGGGATCCGTCGCGTCGGGCCAGCAGTGCCAGGCCGGCGACAGTGTCCTCGGCAGGGCGCCGCTGGCCCGCCCACGTGCTGTCGGTGACCTGCGCGCCACTCACTTTCTCCAGGTAGACGACCTGATCGTTGTCGAGGACGGTCAGGTGGACGGCCAGTCCGGTCTCGCGGTGCAGCGCGTACATCGAGCGGAGAGCGGCGCTGTGGATGCGGTCGTGTGCCTGCGCGAGGGCGCCTAGCTCGACGATCTTCGGGCCGAGGTGATAGGTGGTGCCGCTGCGACGCATCCACCCGACCCGCACGAGTTGGAGAAGCATCCGATGAGCGGACGAACGGGCGAAGCCTGTCCGTCGGCACAGCTCGGTGAGGGTGAGGCCGTCCGTGTCGCGGAACGGTTCGAGCAGCAGGTCGAGGCGGTCCATGACGGATGTGGGGGTGGGGAGGACTTCGGGCATGGTCTTCTCCGTGGCATGTTCGTTGATTGATCGACCGATCAATGAGTAGCTACGACTGTAGCGCCACTCGGAGCTTCCCGAAAGAACGAATTTCAGGAACAACGAAAATGCACCGCGACCGGAAGTCGCGGTGCATTCGTCGGACGGACCGAGGGGTGTCAGGCAGTGGGTGGCAGGAACGCCTTCAGCGGCTCGGATCCCGACTGGTCGTGGCCCCAGTACGCGTCCGCGGTGATCTCCTCGGACGTGTAGTGACGCTCGTCGACGAGCATGCCCTCGGTGCCGAACTCCAGGTCCCAGCCTCCGGGTGCACGAACGTAGAACGAGATCATCTTGTCGTTGGTGTGCCGGCCGAGCGTCGACGAGATCGAGAAGTCGAGCTTGTTCACCCGGTCGAGCGCCTGACCGACCGCGTCGAGCGTGTCGACCTCGGTCATCAGGTGCACCAGTCCGGGCTCCTCGTTCGGCGGAGCCGGGCACAGCGCGAGGCTGTGGTGCCGCTCGTTGATGCCGAGGAATCGGACGCGCACGAGACCGTCCTCGTCGAGACGGATCGAGCCGCGCGGCAGGAAACCGAGCACCTGCGTGTAGAACTCGTACGTCTCGGCGAAGTTCGCCGTCGGCAGTACGACGTGCCCCAGGCCGAGGCCGTCGGTCACCCAGCGTCCACCGAACCGCGTCACGACCGGACTGTGGTCGAGCACCGGACCGAAGAACACCTCGAGGCGGGTTCCGGCCGGATCCTCGAACGCGATGGCGCCCTCGGCGTCGATGTAGGTTGCTTCCTTGTGCGAGAGCACCTCGACGGTGCGTCCCGACTTCTCTACGGCCTCACGCACGCGCTGGAGCGCGAACTCGTCACGCACCTCCCAGCCCACGGCCAGTGCCTTGTCGGAATGGCCGGGCAACACCTGGATGCGCGAGCGGCGCTCGTCGACGCGGGCGTAGAAGCCGTCGGCCTCGGGGCCCGTCCCCTCGGCCATGCCGAGCCCGTCGAGCAGCAGGGCGCGCCAGCGCGGCACGTCCTGGGTCTGGATGCGGAGGTAACCGAGACCTCTCAGTTCAGTCATGTCGTCGTCCTCGAATGTCGAAGGGGATCAGATCATTGCGCGGTAGGGACCCTGCGGGTCGCCGCCGAGCTGAGTGAGGGCTGCGGAGTGGTAGATCATGCCGGGCACGTGGATGGCGTGGGTCAGGCCGACGTGCGCGTCGCGCCAGAAGCGCTGCATCGGCGTCTTCAGGTGCACCGCCGCGCCACCGGCACGCGCGAAGATCTCGTCCATCGCCCGCACCGCACGCCACGCCGACGAGATCTGGGTGCGCCGGCCGATGGCGCGCTCCTCGAAGCTGATCTCCTCACCGCGGTCGGTCTTGTCCCAGAACCGGTCGACGGTCTCGAGGAGCGCGAGCCGCGACGCGGAGATCTCGGCGGCTGCCTCGCTGATCGCGAACAGGACGTACGGGTCCTCCTTGATGGGGACACCGGTGACCTGAACGCGCTCCTTCTGTGCGGCGACGTAGCAGGCCAGCGCACCCTCGGTCATGCCGATCAGCGACGAGGTGATGCCCAGCGGGAAGATGTACGAGAAGGGGAACTTGTACAGCGTCTCGTCGCGACCCGCGTGCCGCCAGCCGTTTCCGCTCAGGACGATGTCGGCGTCGATCGTGCGGTACTCGGGCAGGAACGCGTCCTTGACGATCAGATCCTTCGACCCGGTGCCGCGCAACCCGATGACGTTCCAGCTGTCCGCGTCGATCTCGTAGTCCGAGCGGGGGAGCAGCACGTGCAGGACCTGCCCGGTGCGGTTGCCGTCCTTGTCGCCGACTGCAGCGCCGATCATGACCCAACCACAGTGGTCGGTACCCGACGAGAACGACCAGCGGCCGTTGAGGATGTAACCCCCGTCGACGGGCACCGCGACACCCATCGGTGCGTACGGCGACGCCATCCACATGTCGTTGTCGTCGCCCCAGATCTCTTCCTGGGCCTTCGTGTCGAAGAAGGTGAGCTCCCACGGGTGCACACCGACGATGCCGGCCACCCAGCCGGTCGCACCGTCGAGAGCACCGATGGACATGACGGTCTCGGCGAACTCGCGGGGGTGGGCTTCCGAGCCGCCGAACTCCTTCGGCTGCAACATGCGGATGATGCCGGAATCGCGCAGGTGCTTCGCCGAGATGTCCGACAGCCGCATCTGTTCGTCGCCGACGAGGCCTTCACTGCGGATCTCGTCCGCGTGCTGCATGATCCTGTCCAATACCTGACCCATGACGGTGACTCTTCCTGGGAATCGGCTGCTGACGAGCCGGGACTACGTGGAGGGGTGCTCCGCGAATCGGAGCGACCTGCACTGTGCAGGTGTGGCGTGTCGAACAGTCCCAGCTGTGATGTGAGCGCGCACCGGTGTTTCCGTTGAACGGAACATCCTGGGCAACTCGGAGGGGGTCCCGCGCTCATGTTGACGCCGTGAAACGAGGCTTGCCCCTGCAACACGCCGCGCCGGACCCGTTTCACCGCGCGAGGATGCCGGTTGTTCCGATCAACGGGACGTCGCAGGAGTTCCCGTCCGAGGACCGGTAGGCAGGGGAGGTGACCGCTCGCTCCGGAAAGATCGCCATGACCGAGACCACGGACCGCCCGATCAGCGACCTGTCTGCGGCCGAACAGCTTCTCGCCATCCACGAGATCCAGCAGGTCTTCTCGGCCCGGCTGCGGGTGATGGACACCAAGCAGTGGGAGCAGTACCCCACCCTGCACACCGAGGACGTGGTGAGCGAGACGTGGGGCGGACTGCCCAGCGACAAGCAGCCCCGCACCGGCGAACAGCCCGGCCGTGTAGTCGGACGCGAGGCACTCACACGCGCTATCAGCAACTTCCTCGACGGACCCGTGTCGATCACCTCGGCACACCACGGCCACTGCCCCGAGATCGTCCTCGAATCAGCCACGAGCGCGCGCGGCGTCTGGGCGATGGAGGACGAGTTGTGGTGGGACAACGACGGCGTCGAGGAGTCGCTGCACGGCTGGGGGCACTATCACGAGGAGTACCGCAAGGTCGACGGTGTCTGGCTGATCTCCTACCGCAAGCTCACGCGCCTTCGTGAGGTGCACACGCCTGGCTTCTTCAGTTTCCTGAAACGAACACCCGACCCGAGCTGACGCGCCGAAACGAGGCTCGCGCGGGCGTGTTGCCGACGCGAGCCTCGTTTCAGCGTGCCAATTCTCGATGAGGCGTGCTCAGTAGAGATCGTCGAGCTTGTCGAGATCGACACCCTTCGTCTCGCGACTGGTGGCCACGGCGATCACGGTGATCGACATGGTGATCACCAGATAGACGATGACTGCGGTGGCACTGAAGCGGTCGACCAGCCACACCGCGATGAACGGGGCAGGAGCCCCGGCGATGATCGACGAGCCCTGGAACACCAGCGACGAACCGGCGAAGCGGTACTTGGTGGGGAAGAGTTCCGTGATCCATGCGGCTTCCGGGCCGGCGAGCATGCCGTGCAGCAGCGCGCCGACGCACACACCCACACCGAGCGCGGTCATGTTCTCGGTGTGCACCAGGGAGAAGAAGATCGGCGCCCAGATGACGAGCGACACGGCCGGGACGAGCATGGCGATCTTGCGTCCCACCCGGTCGGACCACCATCCGCCGCCGATCATTCCGAGGAACTGGCAGACCGATGCGAAGGCGACAGTGGTGACGATCGCGCCGCGGGTGTAGTCGAAATAGGTCGTGGCGTACGCGATGACGAAGATCGTGTAGACGTAGAACGCAATGTTCTCGCCCAGGCGCATGCCGAGACCGTGGAGCAGCGGGCGCGGCTTACGCAGAGCCTCGATGATGCTGGACGATTCCTTGCGGGCAGCCTTGTCCTCGGCGGACTCGGCCTTCTCCTGCGCGGCCCGGTAGACCGGCGATTCCTCGACACCCCGACGGATCAGGAAGCCGATGACGAGCAACGGCACGGCGAGGAGGAAGGCGACGCGCCAACCCCAGTCGTCGAATGCGTCCCCGGGGAAGACGACCGCGAGTATGCCCACCGTGACGGTGGCCAGGACGGTACCGGCCGGAGCTCCGGACTGCGGCCATGCCGCCCAGAATCCCCGGCGCTTGGGTTCGCCGTATTCGCTGACCAGGATCACTGCGGCGCCGAACTCGCCACCGAGGGCGAAGCCCTGGATCATGCGCAGGACGACCAGGGCGACGGTGGCCCAGATCCCGATCTGGCCGTAGGTGGGGAGCAGTCCGATCGCGGCGGTCGCGCCTCCCAGCATGAGGAACGTTGCAACCAGAATGGGTTTGCGTCCGAACTTGTCACCGAGATGACCGAAGACGATGCCGCCGAGAGGACGGGCGACGAACCCAAGTCCTTGTGTCGCAAGTGCCATCAACAAGGAGGCGACCGGGTTGCCGCTGGGGAAGAACAGAGGGCCGAGGACGGTCGCGGCGAGGATGCCGTAGATCGCGAAGTCGTACCACTCGAGGACGGCGCCGGCCATGCTGCCGGCCAGAACCCGTTTGAACGGCGTTCTGGTGGTCGGTGTGCCGGAGTCCGGTGGGACGGACGGCGTACCCGACTGCTCGATGGTGGTCATGTCGTGCCTTTCGGATCAGTTTCGAGGGTTGCTGTGTCACAGCTGGAGGGTCAGCTTGTCGCCGCATGCGCGGGAGCAGCAGGTCATCATGGTTTTTCCGGCTGCGCGCTCGGCCTTGGTGAGGACCAGGTCGCGGTGGTCGACCTCGCCGTCGAGGACAGGTACCTCGCATGCGCCGCAGATGCCTTCCTCACAATCGCTCTGCGCGTCGATGTTGGCGGCTCGAAGTGCCTGGAGCACTGTCTGATCGGCAGCGACCGGGACGGTGATGCCGGAATCCTTCAGCACCACCTCGAAGCCGTGCTCCTTGGAGGGATCGAGTTCTTCGAGCGTGGAGGAGAAGTGTTCGACGTGCAGGGTGTCGTCGGGCCAATGTGCGGTGGCCTCGCCGAGTGCGGAGAGCAGACGCTCGGGACCGCACGAGTACACCTGCGTGCCCTCTTCCGGTTCGGCGAAGAGAGCGGGAAGGTCCATGCGGGTGCCTTCGTCGCCGGGATAGAGCCGGACCCGATCGCCGTGGTCGCGTGCGAGACGGTCGAGAAACGCCATCGAGGTACGCGAGCGCCCGGCGTAGTGGATCTCGTAGTCGCCGCCGGCGGCCTTGACCTGGTCGGCCATCGCGATCACCGGGGTGATGCCGATGCCGCCGGCGACGAAGACATACCATTTCGCGTCGGGGTCGAGCTTGAAGTGGTTGCGGGGACCGCGCACGCGCAGGGTGTCGCCGACAGTGAGTTCGGTGTGGATCCACCGGGATCCGCCCCGGCTCTCGTGGTCGTGCAGGACCGCGATCTGGAAGGTGGTGCGATTGTTCGGGTCACCGCACAGCGAATATTGGCGTGAGACCGTGCCGCAGTCGAGGTCGATGTGCGATCCGGCGGACCATTTCGGAAGCGGCCGCTCGCTCGTGTCGCGCAGGGTGATCAGCAGTGTGTCGTCGGCGACGGGTTCGAGGTCGGTGACGGCCATCGTGCGAGCGATGGTGTTCTTCGACGGTTCGCCGATCTTGACCGGTTGCTGACGGGACAGCACCGTCGGATCGGCCCTTTCGGGGTTGCGTGACGGATCCCAGCGAACCCACACATGATCGGGTCCGCGGAACGAGGTGTTGGGCAGATAGGTGAATTCCTGATCCGGGACCAGTTCCATGTGGGGCAGGCGACGGGTCAGTTCTTCCAGAAAGATCTGAATCTCCATGCGCGCGAGGTTCTTTCCCATGCACTGGTGGCTGCCGTACCCGAAGGTGAGATGGTCGCTGGCGTTGTCGCGCCGGATGTCGAAGTCGTCGGCCTGGTCGAAGTGGCGTTCGTCGTGGTTCGCGGACGAGTTGACGATCAGTAGCTTCGCCCCGGCAGGAATGGCGACACCGTTGATCGTGGTGTCCGCGGTGACGAGACGCCGCCACGCCGCTACCGATCCGGAATGACGCAGGCATTCTTCGACCGCGTTGGGGATCAGGCTCGGGTCGGCGCAGATCTCTTCCCACACGTCGCGATGTTCGAGCAACAGCCGCAAGGCATTCGCAGAGGCGTTGGCGGTCGTCTCGTGCGCGGCGACGATGCCGGCCATCATCATCGAGTGCAGGTAGGAGTCGGTGACGACGTCCGGCTGTTCCTGCTGAACGCGGATGCCGAAAGGCATCCAGCCGTGCCCGCTGGGATCCTTCCGCATCTTGTCGAGAACGGTGCCCGCGAACTGCCAGAACTTCCCGACGGCATCGGCGACGGCGACCTGCTGCTCGGGAGCCGGACGTCCCCACGTGTTGACGGTGTGTGCGATCGAGTACTCGCGCAGGGTGTCCATGTCCTCCTCGGGCACACCGAGGAAGTGCAGGGCGACGGTGAGCGGAACCTCCCAGAGCATCTCGTCGACGAGGTCGACGTGACCGGCATCGATGAAACGATCGACGTATTCGCGGGTCAGCCGGCGCACCATCGGCTCGTGGTGGGCGAGCGCGGCGGGAGTGAAGGGCTCCATCAGCGCTCGCCGTCGCGGCATGTGTGCCGGTTCGTCCTCGTTGACGAGAGTGCGGTTCATGGCATAGCCGTATCGGGCCAGAACAGCGTTCGCCTCGTCGGAGGTCGGGGTGATCTTCTCGAGAGCGATCGAAGGCGAGAAGAGTTCGTTGTCGCGGAAGACGGCTTTGACGTCTTCGTAGCGCGTGACCACCCAGTACCCGAGTTCGGGGCTGTAGAAGACTGGCTCTTCGTCACGCGACCAACGCAGAGATGCGGCGGGGTCCACCTGGTACGGCCCGGTGAAGGGATCGAACGATGCGGCGCGCGGGGAGACGGGGCAGCCGGTAGGGGAGGTGAAGGCGGTGTGGTCGATGGGGCAGCGGCTCTCCGCGGCGGGTTGCGGGGTGTCGAGGACGGTGCCGATCGACTGACTCGTCATGATGCTCTCCATCTGCGAACTGCGAATTTACTTTTATCGAACATATGTGTTCGTTGAACGCACATTCAGACGGTAACGGTGGTCACACTCGGCGTCAATGCCGGGGTTGGATCTCTGCGCTGAGGGCAAGAAAAGGACGCCCTCAGCGGGCGTCCTCGAGCGCGGCTGTACTGGTCAGGTATCGAGCAGGCTGTTGATCCGTGCGGCGGTCGCCACAACGGCGGTTGCCGCAGTGTCGGTATCGAGACCTTCGATCGCGACGACGCCGACGCTCGCCTCGAATCCCATGCCCTCATGGTCGACGGGAGAGCGCACGCCGGCTGCCACGCCGACAGCGCCGTGTTCGAGTTCGCCGGCGGTGATGCTGAAGCCGTCCTCGCGTGCGCGTCGGATCGCGTCGGTGTCGGACTCCGATGCGGGGCGACCGGCAAGGATGGCGATACCAGCCGCGCCCTTGGACACGGGATGTCTGGTGCCGACTCGGTAGCCCACTCGGAGGATGCCCGAATCGGGTTCGGCCACCGCGATCACTACGCACTCGTCGCCCTCGAGGGTCGACAGGAAAGCGGTGGCCGATGTCTGCTGAGCCAGGTCTCGCAGGAGCGGTTGCGTCACCTCGCGCAAGCGGGGACGGAAGCGCGAACCGAGTAGTGCGGCTCCCACTGCCAATCTGATCCGGCCGTCGTGCATTCGGGCTACGAGCGAGTGTGCTTCGAGAGTCGCGACGATTCGATAGCCGATGGCCCGAGCGACCTCCAGCTCGGCCGAGAGTTCCGCGATCGAGATTCCCCCTGGTCGCTGCGACACGATGTCCAGCGCGCGTAGACCGCGATCAAGGGTCTGGAGGGTGCTCAACAGTTCTCCTCGGGGCTCTCGCTAGCGATACCGAAGCCTATCCCGGCCACATCTCCGGCTATCGGCATGGCGGTCGGGTTGCGCGGGCCGCGTGGTGTCCTCACCACCTGGCAGGGGGCGCTTGATGTTTCGGAAACTCGAAGTAACACTATTCGGCGCCCGGCTCTCGTCGATCTCGGGAAATCGATCGGGCCCCGGGTTGGAAAGAACGTCACATAAACGTGATTATCATCACGTCTCGTATTCCCATCGTTCGGACTACGACCAGGTAGATGCACTCGAAGACCAAGGGATTCAACCGAACACACGACACGATCCCATGACCGGCTACCGAACAGGGTCTGGATTTCCCGGCTGATCTGCGACAAGACTTCGATTCACACGTAACGCTCAGTTATTTCTCAGGGATAGTTCGGGTAACGCTCGCTCGAGTCCGGTTCCAGCGCCGGGGCCGGATTCGTCGGGAAATAGTTTTGTCTCGGGGAGGAGACACATTCATGGGGAGGACTGCGGGATGACGACGGTCGATGATCGAGGGCTCGACCCGTCCGACGCTCCGCGGCGCGCACCTGACCGTGCGCCCGCGGACGCGTCGCCCGGCACCGGTGTCAACCGGTGGAAGTGGCAGAACGTGTACGTGAAGAGGCTGTGCCTCACGGACGCGATCACCGTGGTCCTCTCCGTGATCCTGGCGCAGACCGTCCGCTTCGGCTACGAGGACCTACTCCGCGCCGGAGGTGGCGGTCAGCTCGATTACACGGTGGTATCTGCCGTCCTCATCGTGGCCTGGCTGGGCGCGCTGAGCGTCTTCCGTACGCGGTCGCGTCGCGTGATCGGCGCCGGCTACGACGAGTATCAGCGGGTCATCTCGGCGACGCTCGCCGTGTTCGGCACCATCGCCATCATCGCGCTCATCACCAACCAGCAGATCGCGCGCGGCTTTCTTGCTATCGCGTTGCCGGTGGGTCTTGCCGGCTTGCTGCTGTCGCGGTGGTTGTGGCGGAAGGTGATCGCGCGTAAGCGTGCTCGGGGTGAGTTCCAGACGTCGGTACTCGTGGTTGGTGGTGCGCGGGCGGTGCGGCACATGACCCGCACCTTCTCCCGGAAGGACGGGGAGGGTTACCGCGTCGTCGGTGTCTGCGTGCCCCGCTATTCGGGTGCGGCCGGGGATGTGATCGACGTCGACGGCCGGGAGATCACCGTCTACGGCGACGAACACTCGGTGGTCGAGGCCCTCAAACTCTCGGGGGCGGACACGGTGGTGGTCACTGCCACCGAGACCCTGGGCAGCGATGGTTTGCACGATCTGGTCTGGGAGCTCGAGCCGCTCGACACCGACCTGGTGGTCGCCACCGGCGTGGTCGATGTCGCGGGTCCGCGGATCGAGATGCGCCCGGTCGCCGGGTTGCCGCTCATCCACGTCGAGAAGCCGAGCTATCACGGGGCGAAGCGGTCGGGGAAGCGGATCTTCGATCTGGTCTTCGCCGGCGCGGCGCTGGTGGCCTTGGCGCCGGTGTTCGCCGTGGTCGCGCTGCTCATCAAGCTCGAGGACCGGGGTCCGGTCTTCTACAAGGCCGAGCGGATCGGTCTCGACGGTGAGCCGTTCGGGATGGTCAAGTTCCGGTCGATGGTCACCAATGCCGACAAGATGGTCGATCGGCTGCTCGCGCAGAACGAGGGTGCCGGCCCGTTGTTCAAGATGAAGGACGATCCGCGGGTTACGCGGGTGGGCAGGGTGATGCGGCGGTTCAGCATCGACGAGTTGCCGCAGTTCCTCAATGTGATTCGTGGGGAGATGAGTGTGGTGGGTCCGCGTCCGCCGTTGCGGCGTGAGGTCGAGGCCTACGACGGTCGGGTCAAGCGCCGGTTGTTGGTGCGCCCCGGCGTGACGGGTCTGTGGCAGGTCAGTGGCCGCTCGGATCTGTCGTGGGACGAGTCGGTGCGCCTGGACCTGTCGTATGTGGAGAACTGGTCGATGGTGAGCGATGTGCTGATCATCGGCAAGACCGTCAAAGCCGTGCTCGCCAGCGACGGCGCCTACTGACACAAGCTCGAGAAAGAACGGCCTCGGGGTTTCGACTCCGGGGCCGTTCTCGATCTCCGACACCCAACCGTGATTTGACTTTCCGCTGTGATGACCCGCACAGTATGTACGCACAGCGTTCGTGACGTACGCAGTGCGTACAGTTCTGATTCCCTCGGAAGGAACCTCCGGTGTCACGACGCTCATTCGAATTCGGCCGACTCCGCACTGCGGCAATAGTGGGGTCGGGTGTGCTTGCGCTCGCCCTCGCAGGCTGCAGCACCGGAGAATCCGCTGCTCAGGACACGGTCCAGGAAACGACGGTCTCGGACGGCTCTGCCTCGGACTCTGCCCACCCCGCGGCCGACGCTCCCGCCGAGGGAGAGATGCGCGTGACGCTGCTCGGCACGGGCAGCCCGGTGCCGAGCACCGAGCGCTACGGCATGTCCACGCTGGTCCAGGCCAACGGTCTGAACCTCGTCTTCGATGCGGGGCGCGGAGCCACAGTCCGCCTGACGCAGGCCGGCGTTCCGGTCGGTCAGGTCGACGCCGTCTTCCTCACCCACTTCCATTCCGACCACATCAACGGTCTGTCCGACCTCTGGATGAGCAGCTACGTCCCGGCACTCGGTGGGCGCGAGGGCGCCTTCCAGCTCTACGGACCCGTCGGCGTCCGGAACATCGGCGACGGAATGCAGAGCACCTACCGCAACGACATCGACGTGCGCGTCGCGGACAAGGAAGTCGATCCCGCGACCACGCCGATCGAATCGCACGAGTTCGCAGAAGACGGCGTCGTCTTCGACCAGGACGGCGTCACCGTCACGATGTTCACCGTGGAGCACGATCCGGTCGGTGCGATCCAGCCGGCGGTCGGCTATCGCGTCGACTATGCGGGCAAGTCGGTGCTCATCAGCGGCGACACTGTTCCCACCGAGAACGTCCTGAAGTTCGGTGAAGGCGTCGACGTGCTGGTGCACGAGGTCGCCGACTTCGAGGATCCGTCGGCGCTCCCCAGCGTGTACGCGCATCACACGAACCCGCAGCAGGCAGGCGACATCTTCGAGCAGACCCAGCCGAAGATGGCCGTGTACAGCCACATCGTCAACGGCATCCCCGGCCGCGTCCCCGGCATCTCGGATGAGATGCTCGTCGAACGCACCCGCGAGAACTACGACGGCCCACTGACCGTCGGCACCGACCTGATGACCTTCCTCATCACCGACGACGAAGTGCGCGTCGACAACTGATCGACAGCACGGACCGAACCCCGCCGGCACCATCGGCGGGGTTTCGCCGTGCGGTATCCGGGGTCATCTGGTCGATGTACCGCGTTTCCGACGAGGAGGACCCGACATGGCGGCCAGCGTCTCCGACCGTTTCGACATCGACGCCACACCCGAGCAGGTGATGCGCGCCCTCGAGGATGTCGAGCGCATCCCCGAGTGGTCGTCGGCCCACAAGAGCGTCGAGGTGCTCACCCGGGACGACGACGGCCGGCCGCTCCGGATCCGCATGACCCTGTCGCTGCTCGGCTTCTCCGACACCCAGACCATCGAGCATTCGTGGACGGAGAGTTCGACGTCGTGGACGCTCGTCGAGAGCGGGATGCAGCGCAGCCAGGACGGGGAGTACGCCCTCGAACAGATTGCGCGCGGCACCCGGGTGCACGTCACCATGTCGCTCGAACCGAAGGTTCCGGTTCCCGGCTTCGTGCTGAAGCGCGGGCAGAAGCATGCGGTCGAAGCGGTCCGGAAGGGGCTGACCGAGTTCGTCCTGTCCAATTACGCCTGACTCGCCGTCGGCAGTTCCAGAGTGAACCGGGCTCCGCAGCCCGGTCCCTCACTGTGCGCGTGGATGCGACCGGCGTGGGCTTCGACGAGTGCCCGCGCGATCGTCAGGCCGATGCCGCTGCCGCCGTGATTCCGGTCGCGGGCGGTGTCCGCGCGGTAGAACCGGTCGAAGAGGTGGTCGAGGTGATCGGGCGCGATGCCGGCGCCCGTGTCGGTCACGGTGATCTCCGTTCGGCCGCGGCCCAGGATGCGAGTGGCGACGGTGACGTTTCCTCCTGCCGGTGTGTGCCGTAGGGCGTTGTCCAGCAGGTTCGCCAGCACCTGTCCGAGCCGGTCGGGATCGACCGTCACCGGCGCAGATTCGACGACCTCGGCCTGCAACGTCACGCCTTTGCCGTCGTACTGCTCGCGCACCGCGTCGACCGCCGTGGCGACGAGGGTGCTGGTGGTAGTGGGCACCCGATGGATGCGGGTGAGGTGCTCTTCCGCCCGGGAGACCGCGGTGATGTCCTGTGCCAGGCGGGTCAGCCGGTGGGTGGCGGCTCGCAGAATCTGCCGGGTGTCGTCGTCGAGAGTGCGGACGCCGTCCTCGAGTGCTTCCAGATAGGAATCGAGTGTGGCGATGGGTGTGCGCATTTCGTGCCCGAGGTCGGCGAGCATTCTGCGCCTTGTGATTTCGGTGGCTTCGAGGCGTCGTGCCAGCTCGTTGAAGCTGGTTGCCAGTTCGTCGAATTCATGGCCGAGGTCGGGGCTGGGGACGCGGGTGTCGTAGCGACCTCCGGCGATCTGCGCGGTGGAGGTGGTCACCGTGTCGAGCGAACGCTGGATCCGTCGCGCGATGTACCAACTGACCGCCGAGGCCAACAGCACTGCGATCGCGACCGCCAGACCCCACGCGAGGACGATGGCCCAGGTGAAGGCTTCTTCGACGTGGGCGGCCTGGCTCGAATCGTGATCGATGCCCGCTTGTCCGAGATGGTCGTGGAAGATCCCGGGGGCGAGAGCGGACGCGACGAGCCATGCGCTGACGGCACATCCGACGACGACGGCGACGAGCGCGAGGAACAGGCGGGTGCCGAAACTCGTCGTGCTGGGGGAGTGGGACGTCATCGTCCTGTTCCCATCCGGTAGCCGACGCCGCGGACGGTGCGCACGAAACGTCCCTGGTTCGCGTCGTCGCCGAGTTTGCGGCGCAGATGCCCGATGTGCACATCCACGAGGTGGTCGTCACCGACCCAATTCTGCCCCCAGACGGCCGCGATGAGCTGAGCACGGGTGAACACGACTCCCGGGTCCTGCGCCAGGGCAGCGAGGACGTCGAACTCGGTGCGGGTGAGTGCGACCGGCGTGCCGCGCACGGCGACCTCCCGTCCGTCGACGTCGAGGGACAGCTCCCCGAACGTCCGCGCCTCCCGCCTCGCGGACGCTACGACCCGCGCGGTGGTCCGGGGACGACGCAGCATCGCTTGGATGCGGGCCATGAGTTCGCGCGGGCTGAACGGCTTCGTCAGGTAGTCGTCTGCCCCGACGGACAGACCGATCAGGGTGTCGACTTCCTCGGTGCGCGCGGTGAGCATCACGACGTACGCGTCGGAGAAGGTTCGCAGCTGCCGGCACACCTCGATACCGTCGAGTCCGGGTAGGCCGAGGTCGAGCACCAGGATGTCGGGGTCGACCTGCCGCGCGAGGGTCACGGCCTCGGATCCGTCGCCGGTGATCGTCACGTCGAAGCCGTCGCGTTCGAGATACGAACCCACGAGCTTCGCCAACGACCCCTCGTCCTCGACGACCATGGCTCGCATCCGGGCGGTCGAGCTCGGGACGGGTGCGGATCCGCCGGAAGGTCCCGTCACACGGGCAGAAGAAGGCATGGGATCCATCATCGTCACCCGCAGAGGTGCTGACGATGCGCCCGCAGATCTTGAGCAAATCTTCATGCGATCTCCATCGGATCCCGGGAGTACACCCGCGAGGGTGGACATCATGAACAAGAAGACTCTGGCTGCCGGTGCGATCGCGCTGGCGGTGACGTTCGCAGCGTCGGCGTGCAGTGATTCCGGTGGCGACGAAGCAACCACGGCGACCGCCACTTCGGCCCCGACATCCGCCGAGGCGAACTCCGCGCGGTTCGACCAGGACGATGTGATGTTCTCGCGCATGATGATCCCGCACCATGCGCAGGCCATCGAGATGAGCGACATGCTGCTGGCAAAGGACGGCATCCCGGAGCCGGTGAGGGCGCTGGCCGAGCAGATCAAGGCAGAGCAACAACCCGAAATCGAGCAGTTCGAGGCATGGCTCCAGGAATGGGGCATGCCCATGCGCGGTGACGACGCTCCTGGAATGAACGGCCACATGTCCGGCATGCCATCTGTCTCGGACATGCCGGGTATGGACGACATGCCGCACATGGACGGGATGATGAGCGAGCAGGACATGCAGGCACTGTCCGACGCGCAGGGCGTCGACGCGGCCCGCCTGTTCCTGGAGCAGATGATCGTCCACCATGAGGGAGCGATCGAGATGGCGCAGGACGAGATCGAGGACGGGCAGTACCCCGAGACCGTCGAGCTGGCCCGCACCATCGCCGACACCCAGCAGAAGGAAATCGACACGATGCGTCAGTTGTTGACCACTCTGTAGCCGATCCGCGTCGCGGGTTCGTCCCGCCGGCCGAGTCAGGAGCTGTCGATGTCCCAGCAGGTGCACGAACACACCCACGAGCACGCCGGTCACGATCGTCACGCGGGGCACGGCGCCCACGGCGAGATGTTCCGGCGACGGTTCTGGGTCAGCCTGATCCTGTCGGTGCCGGTCGTGGTCTTCAGCCACATGGTCGCCGAGCTCTTCGGCTACCACCTCCCGGATGTTCCGGGCGTCGAGTGGATCCCACCGGTGCTGGGCACCGTCATCTTCTTCTACGGCGGCGTGCCGTTCCTGACCGGCGGCTGGGCCGAACTGCGTTCCCGCCGACCGGGGATGATGCTGCTCATCGCCATGGCGATCACGGTGGCCTTCGTCGCGTCGTGGGCCACGACTCTCGAGGTCGGCGGTTTCGACCTGGACTTCTGGTGGGAACTGGCGCTGCTGATCGTCATCATGCTGCTCGGTCACTGGCTCGAGATGCGGGCGCTGGGTTCGGCCTCCGGAGCACTCGAAGCACTGGCCGCGATGTTGCCGGACACCGCAGAGAAGGTCACCGACGATGGTGTCGTCGAGGTGCCGTTGCACGAAGTGTCCCTCGACGATGTGGTGCTCGTGCGTGCCGGAGCGCGCGTGCCCGCCGACGGCACCGTCATCGACGGGACCGCCGAGGTCGACGAGTCGATGGTCACCGGTGAATCCAAGACCGTCACCCGCGACGTCGGCGACACGGTGGTCGCGGGCACCGTCGCCACCGACAGCGCGCTCCGGGTGCGGATCACGGCGGTGGGAGAGGACACCGCGTTGGCCGGCATCCAGCGCATGGTCGCCGATGCCCAGGCGTCCTCGTCCCGCGCGCAAGCGCTGGCGGATCGCGCCGCGGCCTTCCTCTTCTACTTCGCCGCGATCGCGGGTGCTCTCACCTTTGTCGTGTGGACGTTGCTCGGCAATCTCGACGAAGCGGTGGTGCGTACCGTGACCGTCTTGGTCATCGCCTGTCCCCATGCGCTGGGTCTGGCGATCCCGCTGGTGATCGCGATCTCGACCGAGCGCGCAGCGCGCGCGGGTGTGCTCGTCAAGGATCGGCTGGCACTCGAACGCATGCGCACCGTCGACGCAGTGCTGTTCGACAAGACCGGCACCCTCACGCAGGGCAAGCATCAGGTCACCGGTGTCGTCGCGACGGCGGGAATCGACGAGGAACACCTACTCGCCCTGGCAGCTGCGGTCGAAGCCGACAGTGAGCACCCGGTCGCGCGAGCCATCGTCGCCGCCGCCGATGCCCGCGTCCCGTCGGCCGAGCGGATGGCGGTGACGGACTTCCGCTCGTTGCCCGGCCGCGGCGTGCGCGGACTGGTCGACGGTGTGGAGGTGACGATCGGCGGACCGTCCATGCTGTCGTCCCTGCAGTTGTCGGTGCCCGACGACGTCGCCGCAGTCACCGACGGGTGGGTGCGACGTGGTGCATCGGTGCTGCACGTTGCCTCCGACGGTCGGGTGCTCGGAGCCGTGGCGCTCGAGGACACCGTGCGCGACGAATCGCGGCAGGCCGTCGACGCCCTGCACGCGCGGGGCGTGAAGGTCGCGATGATCACCGGTGATGCCCAGCAGGTGGCCGACGCCGTGGCCGCCGATCTCGGCATCGACGAAGTGTTCGCGGAAGTGCTCCCGGAACACAAGGACGCGAAGGTCGCCGAATTGCAGAAGCGCGGGCACACCGTCGCAATGGTCGGCGACGGGGTCAACGACGCGCCTGCCCTCGCGCGAGCCGACGTCGGTATCGCGATCGGAGCGGGCACGGACGTCGCGATCGAGTCGGCCGGTGTCGTCCTCGCCGCGAACGATCCGCGAGCAGTGCTGTCGATCATCAAGCTCTCGCACGCGAGTTACCGCAAGATGTGGCAGAACCTGCTGTGGGCAACCGGATACAACGTCGTCGCCGTTCCGTTGGCGGCCGGTGTGCTGGCCTTCGCCGGTATCGCGATCTCGCCGGCCGTGGCCGCGGTGCTCATGTCGGCGTCGACGATCGTCGTCGCGCTCAACGCGCAGACGCTCAGGCGCCTCGATCTCGACCCCGGGCACGCTACCGACGGACGAGTTTCCCGATAACTTCTCTTTTGTTGACGCGCGCGAGCGACACTTCTGTGAGACGATCTCAATCGCATAACGTATCGGAGTCGCTACGGAGGACGCGGCATCGATATACGGGGTTGTCGACGTCCGAGTGCAGGGAGGTGCTCGAGCGTCGAAGCGTCTCGGGGAGGAGACACACTATGAGGGTTCTTCCGTCATGACCACAGTTCGTCACACGAACGACGATGCTGCACATGACCTTTCACTTATCGACACCAGTACCGGCGCTCCGGCCGGTACTCGGATGTCCACCAGGTGGAGCTGGCAGAAGTCCTACGTCAACACTCTGTTCGTCACCGACGCTCTGGTCGTCGTGCTTGCTATCGCGCTCGCGCATGTGATGCGGTTCGGGCAGGATTCGCTCGTCACCATGGACGGCGTCGGAACGCTGAGTTACACGCTGATCTCCGTTGCGTTCGGCGCGGCGTGGATCGCATTTCTTTCCCTGTTCCGTACCCGCTCCAGGCGGGTCATCGGCGCCGGATTCGAGGAGTACCAGCGCGTCGTCTCTGCGACGCTCAATCTCTTCGGTCTCGTTGCCATCGTGGCGCTCATCTTCCGGATGGAGCTCGCGCGCGGCTATCTCGCCATCGCTCTGCCCGCCGGCCTCGCGGGACTGCTGTTCTTCCGGTGGGTCTGGCGACGAGCTGTCGCACGTCGTCGCCGGAAGGGTGAATTCACGACGTCGGTGCTGGTGGTGGGTGGCGCCCGCGCAGTTCGCCACATGGCCGGCACATTCCAGCGCCGCAGCGGCGAGGGTTATCGCGTGGTGGGCGTGTGCGTGCCGCGGTATTCCGGTGTGCCGGGCGAGAGCATCGATGTGGACGGACGGCAGATCCCGATCCACGGCGACGAGAACACCGTCGTCGAAGCGTTGCGTGCTTCGGGTGCCGACACCGTCGCGGTGACCGCCACCGAGACCCTCGGCCACGAGGGCATCCGCGACCTGCTGTGGCAGCTCGAACCCGAGCGCGCCGATCTGGTGGTGGCGACGGGCGTCGTCGATGTCGCTGGCCCGCGCATCGAGATGCGCCCGGTTGCCGGGTTGCCGCTGATCCATGTGGAGAAGCCGAGTTATCACGGTGCGAAGCGCAGCGGGAAACGTCTGTTCGACCTCGCCTTCTCGCTCGCCGCGCTGCTGTGTCTGGCTCCGGTCTTCGCTGTCGTAGCGCTGCTCATCAAGCTCGAGGATGGCGGCCCGATCTTCTACAAGTCCGAGCGGATCGGTATCGACGGCACCCCGTTCGGAATGATCAAGTTCCGCTCGATGGTGCAGAACGCCGACAAGATGGTCGACAAGCTGCTCGATCAGAACGAGGGCGCCGGCCTGCTCTTCAAGATGAGAGAGGATCCGCGCGTGACTCGTGTCGGCCGGGTCCTGCGCCGGTTCAGCATCGACGAGCTGCCGCAGTTCATCAACGTCGTGCGCGGCGAGATGAGCGTGGTGGGTCCGCGCCCGCCGCTGCGTCGCGAGGTCGAGAGTTATGACGGGCGGGTCAAGCGTCGTCTGCTGGTGCGTCCCGGTGTGACGGGCCTCTGGCAGGTCAGTGGCCGTTCGGATCTGTCGTGGGACGAGTCGGTGCGTCTGGACCTGTCGTATGTGGAGAACTGGTCCATGGTCTCCGACGTGCTGATCATCATGAAGACCGTGAAGGCGGTCGTCGCCAGCGAAGGCGCGTACTGACTTTCGATCGAGCGATTCTCGCCCCAAGATCAACTTCACGGTAGTGTTTCAGGCTGTCGCCGTCCCCTGCATGGTGACATCGGACCCCGCCGGAAGGTTACTCGCATGGCCTTCCGGCGGGGTCTCTGCGTCTCCGGACTTTCCAGTGGGCGGGGCGCATCTCGATTGTCGAGGCGGGGTGAATTCACGGGTGAGTTCTTACTCACGGGTAACATTTTGGTCCGGCGAACCGTTGTTCGACATGTGAACTGGGTTTTTGTGCTGCTCGTCTCGTGGCTGGTGCTATCCGTCGCCGTCGCTGTGGTCTTCGGTCTGGTCGTTCGTGCCCGCGACGAACGTGAGCTCCCGCCGCCGCTCGACGAGGACGGTGAGGACGATATCCGTGACGTCGGATAGCCGCTCGCCTCGCAGATGACCGAGTTTGCGACGGGTCCGTGACGGGAAGCCGATTTGCGACGAGCTTTCACGCAACTCGGAAACCATCGATTCGCAGGACGGTACTCATGGCTGAGCAAGACGTGCACACTAATAAGACCGATCAACTGAAGTTCCAGGACCCGACTACTCGCTATCCGTCCATCTCGCCTCCGAAGCAGGACCAGCCCGAGCCGGGCCTCGACGCCGACATGGTGCCCAAGGCCGACATCGGCGAGTTCTCGTATCGAGGCACTGGCCGGCTCGAAGGACGTAAGGCACTGATCACCGGTGGTGACTCGGGCATCGGTGCCGCTACCGCCATCGCATTCGCGCGGGAGGGCGCCGACGTCGCGATCTCGTACCTGCCGGATGAGGAACCTGACGCAAAGAACGTCGCTCGCATCATCAGCGAGAGTGGTCGTAAGGCGATCACGCTTCCCGGTGATCTGACGGACGCCTCGTTCTGCTCCGACGTCGTCGACCAGGCGGTCGAGCAGCTCGGCGGCCTCGACATCCTGGTCAACAATGCCGGAAAGCAGATTGCGGTCGAAGGGCTGGATGATCTGCCCGACGATCAGCTCGAGCAGACTTTCCAGGTGAACATCCTCGCGATGTTCCGCACCACGCGCGCGGCGTTGAAGCATCTGCAGCCGGGTTCGACGATCATCAACACCACCTCGATCGTGGCGTACCAGCCGTCGCCGGCGTTGATCGACTACTCGTCGACCAAGGCTGCGATCAACAACTTCACGAAGAACATGGCGACCCAGCTGGCGGAGAAGGGCATCCGCGTGAACGCGGTTGCGCCCGGACCGATCTGGACGCCGTTGCAGCCGTCGGACGGTCAGCCGAAGGAAGAGCTGCCCGAGTTCGGGCAGAACACTCCGCTGGGACGTGCGGGGCAGCCGACCGAACTGGCACCCGCCTACGTGTTCTTGGCGTCACCTGAGTCCAGTTATGTAGTGGGCGCGACGATCCACGTCAACGGCGGGATGCCCTCGCCGTAGAACGAGCCGTAATCAACGAGTCGTGCGCGCCAGTGAATCTCCACTGGCGCGCACGACTCATTCTGGAGTTTCAGACTGCGCTGGATACAGCGTGCCGGTAAGTGCTTCCCCGGGCTGCCGAGATCGGCACGACAGAAGCAACGTCGGCCGAGGTTTCCGCCAGCGCGGCAAGGATCTGCTCGGGGCCGGCGCATGTGCTTGCGCACGTGATCCCTCGAGCGCGGAGCTTCTGAAGAGTGAGTGCTTCGGCGGCGGTGCAGTAGCCGTCGAGGATGTCCTCGGTGAGGATCGCGTAGTCCACCTCGCCTTCGAAAGCGGTGGTGGTCTCGATCCCCGCGAGGTCGAGGCGAGCCTGCAGTTCTGTCCACCGGTCGAGTGCGACGGTGCTGGAGGGGGTTCCGAGGAAAAGTACCCGTGCCGGTCGGTCCGAAAGTGATGATGTCGTCACAGGCTGCTCCAGGGTGCGAGTAGGTCAGGTGAAACCGAATTGCCACTCCCGGTGGGGAGTTACACCTTCACCTGCGAAATGTGGTGTTTCACACTGTGTACAGGACTCGTTCACCCTCCGCTACCCGGGCAACTATCAGGAAACACGAATGTGACAGAAGTGGTTACGATTCCGCCCAGGTGTTTGGGACTTTCGTCCCGAAATTCTGGTCCAACCACGCGAAAGCGACCAATCCTCCCGAAGCGCCGGGGCCGGAGTCGGCTACGACCTATGGGGAGGCCCGAGCACGACCGCGCCGGGACCGATCCCGAGCGGTAACGCAGCAAGAACCTCGATCACCGACCACGCCGTGATCGCAGACGTGCGACCGCTCGATGCCGAGTCGATCGCGTTCTCGAACGTCAGCTCGTACCGGCCGAGCGGCGACTCCCACTCGACGACGTGGCGCGTGTTTGCAGCGGCGGGGTCGGCAACGACCACCACCTCTACCCGGTCGAGCCCGAGCGTCGCGAGGGCGAGAGCCACCGACGAGTTCGAGGTTCGCGGAAAGGCCAGGGCGGCTTCTCGCGCCGATCCTCGGAAAACGGTGCGTTCTGCGTCCGGACGTTCTTCGATGCCGAGCGCACTCGGTCGTTTGATCGTGGTGTGGGTGAGGCGTGCATCGCGGCTTCCTGCACGTGTCGCTGCGGCCAGAACATCGAAGCCGCCGATAGCGCCCGTCGGGAGCAGTACACGTCCTGGTCCGGAGCCGAACGGTTCCACATCGAAGCCGCGCTCGGCGAAGACGCCGCACGAACAGACAATGATGTCCTTACCGCGTTTCACCACCTCGGGTATCAGGGCTCGAGCGGCGTCGACCGTGGCAGCTTCCACCACGATGTCGGCGACGTCGAATGCGGCGGAGGCCTCCTCAGGGCTGCTTCGTGAGTCCAACATGGCCGCGAGGCTCACATGCGGCACCACGTCGTCGCGCAGGGCGTCGATCACCGTCTGTCCGATCGCGCCGGTCCCGACAACGCACACTGCTATCGGACGATGTTCGATTTCTTCGGGTGCCAGTTGCCTCACGTCCTCCGCGGCATGCCGCCGCTCGTTTCCACGAAATACGGGCTCATGGTACCGAGAGAAGGAATCGGCGATGTCTGATTCGCGACGTCGTCGTATCGCTCGTATTCCCTTTCACGGATCGGAATGTGTTGCTATGAGGGCAACTACGGCGTCAGCGCACTACCGACAGCGGCAAGTCTGCTCATGCTGCCAAGAGCATCGTCTCCCGGGGCGGAGTGGCAATCCTGTGCGACGTCACTTGGCGGCATGGGCATCGCACTGCACGTCCGAATTCGTCGTCGGGCAACCAGCCGTACTCGTCGCACCGACCGCATCGTGGCGGGAGTTTCGGGCGGGGTGGTTGCAGCGACTGCCAGAGCGGAATCCATGCAGCTGCGGAGCGAGCCGGGTCCCATGGTCGATGACGTTCGAGCGCGGCGCGGACGAGAGCATCCACGCCGTGAGTGTCGATCGATTGCTCGACGAGGGTGCGCTTCGCTGGTGTCAGGGTGTCGAACCGTGCAGACAGGCCGGCCCGGCGGCACGCCGTGGCCAATCGGTCGATGGGAAATGGCTGCTGCTCACAAGTTGCATCGCGGGTGAGATTTGTCGGGTGGGGAAGTGCAGCAGGTTCATTTCTTGGTTCAAGAACGGTTCGGGCGACCGGGGTGTCACCCCGCTCGGTCGTTCCTGTCACCCCGCGGCGCTCCGTCTTGTCACCTCGTTCAGAGCTGCGGGGTGACGACGTGTCACCCCGCTTCATCGACAGGTTGTACAGGACGGGGCGGCGGTCTTCGCGAGGAATTGTCGCCGCAATCCGCTCTTGATCGCCTTTGGAAATGAGGCCGAGAGCGGCGAGCGCTTTCAGGCAACGCTGCACCTGGCGTTCGCTGATGCGGGCGTACCCGGCGAGCTTTCGCACGGACGGATACGCATCCGCGCCATGTCGGGACGCATGATTGGCCAGGCCGAGCAGCACGACTGTCAGCGCTGGTGCCGAGGGCATGCCGGGTGGCGTGGGGGACGGAATTTCGGCGCGTTCGAGCGCCCAGGTGATCGCTTCGATGCTCACGATGTCACCTGCCCGTGGGTATGCTGACGCATGTTCGACTCCTTATCAGTCGGACATCCGGCCCGTCGCGATGCCAGTCGCGGCGGGCCATCTGTTTTGAGTTGTTCGCACGCACGTTCGGGTGTGGTTGATCATCTTGGCATCGGGACCAACGGGCGTCAACGGTCTCCGCTATGGACGACGCGTCTCAGGAAGGCGCACATTGTCCCCCGTTCGGATGAAAAACATGAGTGATTCAAGAAAGTGACGTAACGGAAGAGTCGGACGCCGCGAAGATGCAGTGTCAGTGCATCTCCGATTGGGGTTCCATGAGTGAGCGTCCATTAGTCGACCATACGGCCGACACGATCCAGTTCCAGCGCGTCGATGACCGTACGTTACGTCGCCAGGCCCGTGCGTCTGTCGGGCTCGGGGTCGACGGTGACGACCGGTTGCGATCGTCGACCGGTCACCCAACTACGAAGCGGGTTGTGTTCAAGGAGAGGAATGGCCCAAACTTGTGGCTCATTACCGCGATCGTGGCGTTGATGGCGGCAGTTGCGTTGTTTGCCGCAGGCGTGGCCGTGAATCAAGCCCGTGATTCGACACCGACGTATCAATCGGTCTATGTCCCGGAAAACGTACTGGGCGGATCGCAGAAGTAGCTGCACCGACGCGAAACGCAGTGAGACCCGCTGGCAGAGGGGAGGAGCCAGCGGGCCTCAGGTGCAGCCGATTCCCGGGGAGGGAAACGGCGTGTTGCGGGGAGGCAACACACTTGAGAGTTTAACCAGAATCGGTGCCATGCGGCGCATCGAAGTGGGGACTTAAGTCCCCACCGATGGGACTGCACCTTGTTCAGTCGGCGCCGGAGGTATCGAGATTCAGCCGCTCTTGAAGCCACTTCCGGAGTCCATCGCCGTACTCCTCGCTGTCGAGTGCTGCATCGACGGCTGCGCGGAGGTAACCACCCGGGTTCCCTAGATCGTGGCGGGTGCCTCGATGTACGACGACGTGGACTGGGTGACCTTCTTCGATCAGCAGCGCAATCGCGTCGGTCAGTTGGAGTTCTCCCCCTGCGCCCGGCTCGATCCGACGTAGGGCATCAAAAATCTCGCGGTCCAGCAGATAGCGGCCGGCGGCGGCAAGTGTGGACGGAGCGTCGGCCAGAGCCGGCTTCTCGACCATGCCGCGAACGCGCAGAACATCCGGATTCGCGACGTTGGGTACTTCCTCGACCTCGAACACGCCGTATGAGCTCACCTGGCTCTTCGGAACGTCGATGGCGCACAGCACGCTTCCTCCGCGCTTGGCGCGGACGCGAGCCATCGTTTCCAGGATGCCGCTCGGTTGCACGAGATCGTCCGGGAGAAGAACGGCGATCGCGTCTTCGTCCGGCTCCAGAGCGGCTTCTGCGCAACCGACAGCATGGCCCAGGCCGAGTGGCTTCTCTTGGACAACCGATTCGACCGTGAGCAGGTTGGGCGCGCGCCGTACCTTCTCGAGCAACTTGAGCTTGCCCTTCGCTTCGAGGTGCTCCTCGAGGTCGAAGTCATCGACGAAATGCGCGACGACTCCGTCCTTTCCGGGGGCTGTCACAATAAGAAGCCGTTGAGCTCCCGAATGGGCAGCTTCCGTCGCGACGAGTTCGATGCCCGGCGTGTCGACCACCGGCAACAGCTCCTTCGGCACAGTCTTTGTGGCCGGCAGGAATCTGGTGCCCATTCCTGCCGCCGGTACCACTGCTGTGCGGAAAGCTTTGCGCACTCCTACTTCTTGCATGGTTCTACCCTCGCCTCCCCTGTCGAGCGCATGACCGCGCCGGAATACCCGCGAATGCACGGTCAAAACGTTGAGCAATGGTGAGATACATCTCACCTTCAAGATTCCGACCGTCAATCCCGCATCACGTGGGGGTCGGTAAGCGCAGTCTAGGGGCCGCCCTGCGGGTTCGCGAATCGGTGAGTGCGCCGAAAGTGCAAGATAGCAGGGAGGATTGCCTTCGCCGGGACCTGTAAACGCGGATCGCGTCGCCAAATGTAACCGCGCGGCACACTCAAGAAGCAGGTTCCATCTGGACGACTGTTCAAAGCTGCCAGATCTCGTAAGTAACGTTACAGTCTCAACGAGCGTTTTCGCATAGGAGCGACACGCATACAACTGGAAGAACTGCGCCCGGCTGGGCACGCAACGGGCAGGTCACGCGACCGGGGAGGGTACGCGGATCGGGTCCGGCGTTGCTTGTTCGTGCGAGCAGTAGGTGTCTCGGGGAGGAGACAACGATGTGGGTGGTTGGGCTATGACCGCCGTCGGGGAGGCGAGTCACGGCGTACCCGATGCCCTCGCGGGGGACTACGCCAATTCCATTCGTGGACAGCGTCAACCGCCGGGTTCGGCGAACCGTAGAAACTGGCAGCAGTCCTACATCAGCCGATTGATCTGGTCCGACGTAATTGTCGTTGTGCTGGCCGTCGTTGTGGCACACACCGTCCGATTCGGGCAGGGCGACCTATCGACGACGGAGCCGGTTTCCGAACTCAGCTATGCCCTCATCTCGGTGGGGCTTGCCGGTCTCTGGTTGATTACTCTCGCGCTGTTCCGCACGCGGTCACGGCGTGTCATCGGCACAGGTCATAGCGAATATCAACGTGTCGTATCGAGTACAGCTCGACTATTCGGGTTCCTCGCGATCATCGCACTCGTATTCCGCCTGGAATTGACACGTGGATACTTGGCGCTCGCACTGCCAGTCGGTCTCGGTGGTTTGCTGCTGTCGCGGTGGGTGTGGCGGAAGGTGATCGCGCGCAAGCGTGCTCGCGGTGAGTTCCGTACCTCGGTGCTGGTCGTCGGAGGGGCGCGGGCGGTGCGGCACATGACCCGAACATTCTCCCGTAAGGACGGGGAGGGCTACCGCGTCGTCGGTGTCTGCGTGCCCCGGTACTCGGGGGCCCCCGGCGACGTCATCGACGTCGACGGCCGGAAGATCACCGTCTACGGCGACGAGCATTCGGTGGTCGACGCATTGAAGTTGTCGGGGGCGGACACGGTGGTGGTCACCGCGACGGAGACTTTGGGCAGCGAGGGTCTGCACGATCTGGTCTGGCAGCTCGAACCGCTCGAGACGGATCTGGTGGTCGCGACGGGCGTGGTCGATGTGGCGGGTCCGCGGATCGAGATGCGTCCGGTGGTCGGTCTGCCGCTGATCCATGTGGAAAAGCCCAGCTATCACGGGGCGAAGCGGTCGGGGAAGCGGATCTTCGATCTGGTCTTCGCCGGCGCGGCGCTGGTGGCGTTGGCTCCGGTGTTCGTGGTGGTCGCCCTGCTCATCAAGCTCAAGGACCGGGGTCCGGTCTTCTACAAGGCCGAGCGGATCGGTCTCGACGGTAAGCCGTTCGGGATGGTCAAGTTCCGGTCGATCGTCACCAACGCCGACAAGATGGTCGACACCCTGTTGGCGCAGAACGAGGGTGCCGGTCCGTTGTTCAAGATGAAGGACGACCCGCGCGTGACCCGTATCGGCAAGGTGATGCTTCGGTTCAGCATCGACGAATTGCCGCAGTTCCTCAACGTCATTCGCGGGGAGATGAGTGTGGTGGGTCCGCGTCCGCCGTTGCGGCGTGAGGTGGAGGCCTACGACGGTCGGTCAAGCGTCGGCTGTTGGTGCGTCCCGGTGTGACCGGCCTGTGGCAGGTGTCGGGTCGGTCGGATCTGTCGTGGGACGAGTCGGTGCGACTGGATCTGTCGTACGTAGAGAACTGGTCGATGATCTCGGATGTGCTGATCATCGGCAAGACCGTCAAGGCGGTCCTGGCCAGCGACGGCGCCTACTAATCGAGAAGAAAACATAACTTGCTAGGCCCAAAGAACCCGCTAGGAAGAGATCAAATGACTTGCCGCATCGTAGTATTCGGAACCGGCTACCTCGGAGCAACCCACGCCGCGTGCATGGCCGAACTCGGGCATGAGGTGCTCGGAGTAGACGTCGACCCCGCAAAATTAGCGAAACTCGAAGCCGGGGAAGTGCCGTTCTACGAACCTGGGCTTGAGGATGTTCTCCGCCGAAATGTCGACGCTGGCCGTCTTCGCTTCAGTGCTTCCTACCAGGAGGCTGCAGAATTCGGTGATGTCTATTTTATCGGCGTAGGTACTCCCCAAAAGAAGGGTGAATTCGCCGCAGACCTTAAATATGTGGACGCAGTAATTGACACACTGGTTCCCCTTCTTACTAGAGACGCTGTAATACTTGGTAAGTCGACCGTGCCGGTAGGAACCGCCGCTCGCCTGGGTGAACGCGCCCGGAAACTCGCCCCTGCGGGTGTGAACGTTGAGGTCGCCTGGAATCCCGAATTTCTTCGTGAGGGATACGCAGTTCAGGACACGTTGGAGCCAGACCGTCTAGTGTTGGGGGTGGACGTCCAACGGGGCGGGCGAGCAGAGGAAGTCTCTCGCGAAATATACGCAAATTTGCTCGAACGCCGAGTGCCATTCTTGGTTACAGATTTAGCAACGTCAGAACTCGTAAAAACTGCGGCCAATGCCTTTCTTGCCACAAAGATTTCGTTCATCAACGCGATGGCAGAAGTGTGCGAAGCTTCGTCTGCTGACGTCACGGTACTCGCTGATGCCATTGGATATGACGCCAGGATAGGCCGCCGCTTTCTCAATGCTGGCATTGGGTTCGGGGGTGGATGTCTGCCAAAGGATATTAGAGCGTTTATGGCACGGGCGGGAGAGCTTGGCGCCGATCAAGCACTCACTTTCTTGCGTGAGGTCGACAACATAAATATGCGCAGGCGTACGCGCATGGTTGAGCTGGCGCGAGACGCAGTTGGTGGGTCGCTTCTGGGCGCAAGAATTGCCGTCCTCGGTGCAGCATTCAAACCCGACTCAGATGACGTTCGTGATTCTCCTGCGCTGAACATTGCAGGACAGATTCAGCTGCAAGGTGCCTCAGTGAATGTTTACGACCCAAAGGCGATCGATAATTCGCGGGCGTTGTTCCCCACGCTGTCCTATGCTCCCGACATCCTAGAAGCATGTCAGGGCGCCGATGCTGTAATGGTTTTAACCGAGTGGCCTGAGTTCAGAGACCTTCGACCCTCAGTCATCCAGGAAATCGTTCGCAGCAAGGTAGTGCTTGACGGAAGAAACTGTCTTGATCCCAACTCCTGGCGAGATGAGGGCTGGACGTACTACGGAATTGGTCGGCCTTAGACATAAGGTGCGCCTAGCCACAAAATCGGTACCATGACGCGCAGTATTACTTATTGGAGGAACGGATGAGCGGCGTAATCGTCCACGAATGGATTGAAGAAACAGGCGGCGCAGAGAAAGTCGTCGAGTCCTTCGCGGAAATTTTTCCCGATGCGCCACTGTTATGTCTTTGGAACGATGCGCCCCGACGCTTCTCCAACTCGGTAGTTCGCGAAAGCGCTATCGCGAGAACGCCGATTCGGAAGAGTAAGGTTGCTGCTCTGCCAATAATGCCTCTCCAATGGCGGCGATGGAAGGCGGGTGATGCAACTTGGGCGCTGGTCAGCTCGCACCTCTTTGCACACCATGTGCGGTTCCGAGATGCGCCCGATATAGAAAGATATATTTATGTTCACACGCCGGCACGATATATTTGGTCGCCGGATCTTGATCCACGAGGCTCCTCCGCAATTGCTCGGACCGTGGCGCCAATGTTTCGGAAGCTCGACGCCCGACGCGCGAAGGAAGGCGGATGCTACGCGGCCAACAGCGACTTTGTCGCGGAGCGAGTGCGGCGGTACTGGGGTATAGAGGCGAAAACTATATATCCGCCAGTCGCCGTAAGTGCGATCCAGTCGAGGCCACGATGGGTAGAATATCTGGACCGACAGGAACTAGACATGTACGAGCGCCTACCACAAGATTTCCTTCTCGCGGCTTCCAGACTTGTACCTTACAAAAGAATCGATGAGGCCATTAGAGCAGCAGCGCTCACCGACTTGCCTTTAGTCGTGGCTGGTGATGGTCCGGACCGAGCGAGATTGGAATCAGTAGCCGAGAGTGAAAAAATTCCGGTCTATTTTCTGGGCCGGGTAAGCGATGCTTTGTTGTTTGCGCTATACCAAAAATCGTTAGCCTACATCTTCCTCGGTGTAGAAGACTTTGGGATTATGCCCGTGGAAGCGATGGCTGCTGGTGCGAGCGTTGTTGGCAACTCCGTCGGTGGTGTAGCTGAAACCGTGATGGACGGGATAACAGGTGCCCTTTGCGACCCTAAAGACTCAGCCCAGCTAACTGATGCGGTTCGCCGAGCAATCGACTGTCGACCGGAAAAATCAGCAGCCCACGCGCAGCAATTTGACTCAATCCAATTTATGCGGGAGATCACGAATTGGGTCGGTCCGGAGAAGGTAAACTCGCCTAGGGCTCATGTTTGGTCTGGAGATAAGAAATGACCCCGGGCGTAACAATTTTGTCTACGGCTGACATTGACAGTGCAGTGTGGACAAACAAGCAATACCTTGCAGTTGGACTTGCCGGTAAAACTAAGGTTTCGTACATCGAGTCTATGGGTCTACGGGCCCCGACGTTGTCTACGTCGGACATGCGCCGCATACTGGGCAAGATCCAAACACAAAGATCCGGCTCAAAGGTCTCGCGTCCTATCCCCAGTGATCTTCAGGTAGTTTCGCCAAAGGTACTTCCATTCCACGGAAGCGGGATGTGTCGTCGAATCAATCTGCGCCTGGTTCGAGACCATCTGTTGCGCAGAATCGACGAATCGTGCCGGGATGTACTTTGGACATTTTCTCCGTTGACCTACGGGTTGGAGAAAGAATTTGACCGCGTCGTATATCATTCGGTGGATCTCCTCCACACCCTGCCCGGTGTACCTGCGAATCTGATATTGGAATCAGAGGAGCGGCTTTGCTCAATTTCTGACTACGTGTTGGCAAGTAGCAGCGGTGTTGCCCAGCATCTTCAACAGTACAGAGGAGATGTCAGACTTTGGCAAAATGTTGCCGACGTGGAGCGCTTCACGCGATCCGGTGCGGCACCTCGTGAGCCGCAAGCGGTGTTTGCGGGAAACTTAACCCCGACAAAGATTGACTTCTCGCTCCTCCAACAGGTTGCTGACCTTGGTTTTACGCTAAAACTTGCGGGACCGGTCAATATCGACGGTATCGCGGGACATTCGTTCCTGGATGAGCTACTTCAACGACCGAATGTCGAGCATCTGGGTAACCTAAGTCTTGACGAGCTTTCTGATCTATTCAACCGTTCGATGGTCGGGCTCATACCGTACCGAGCGAACGAGTACACTCAGGGCGTTTTCCCACTAAAGGTGTATGAGTACATGGCCGCGGGGATGAGTGTCGTATCTACACCTATCGCGAGCCTGGTTGCTAGCGCCCCGCCGGGAGTAATCATCACGACGTTTGGAGACTTTTCACGGGACGTGGAGCGTTCGATCCAATCGTGGTCGGAAGGGAATGCGGTGAAGCAGTCCGAGTTGGCCCAAGGCCACTCGTGGACCAATCGTATCGAGGAGGCTTGGGATCTCCTAAGTGAGAACCCGGGTGGGTAAGCACGCTCGGACACGTCGCAATTCGTTCTCGGACCGCGTATGGAGCGGCAGTAACCGCCGAGGATATGTCGCGAATCGAATTTCGGGCGATAAAATCCGTAGCATCGTCCTGTATGCGCTTGGCCCTGCCCTGGGAATATTGAGCGGGCCGATATTAGCACGAGCGATGGGGCCTGATGGGAGGGGTCAGTTTGCAAGCATTATGCAACCCATCACAATCGCGTCAGCCATCGCGAGCATCGGTATTCCGAGTGCAATTGCCGTATATATCGCGCGAGGAAACTCCCCGCGACGCTGTTACCAGATCGGACTCACGACGGCGATGCTCCCTACGATCATAATCGTCGTTGCGATGGTGTTCTATGGCCGTGTAGTGAGTGAGCGCCAAAATATCCCGTACGCTACCATTTTGTTGTGTTGGACTGCGATAGTTCTATCCGTAGTAGTACAAATTCGAAGAGGGGCATGGCAGGGCGTCGGGCGCTGGCGCTTGCTTGATGTTGAGCGTGGGGGCGCCGCAGTTGCGCGATTCGTGTTTGTATTGATCGTGGCGCTATTGGGGTTGCGCTCGGCGGAGTCATTCGCCGCCGGAGCATTACTCTCGTTCGTACTCGTGTCTTGCATGTTGTTCATTCCTCTTCCAAAATCAAATGGCTCCGCATCACCCGCGACCGGCGACTTCGCTCGGTTCTCGATTCTCGCTTCGGTCGGAACGATCGCAACAATCGCGAGTTCTAGGCTCGATCAGTTATTGATGCCGATCGCTACCGACGCGTCGCAACTTGGTTTCTACGCAGTTGCAGTTACGGTCGCAGAAGTACCTCTCATCTTTGGAACGCTAGCTGCTAGAAATGCGCTACAGCTATCGGCAGCAGGAAAGAATTTGCGAACAATTGCTCGTGAGTCATCCATGTTCTTCTGGGCTGGCTCTATTTCTGCGGTAGTGATTCTTCTTTGCGCCGACTGGATTGTGCCAATTGTGTTCGGCGATGACTTCCAGCAGAGCGTCCTTGCGATAAAACTTCTTGCACTTGGAAGCATCTTTACCTGGGTAATGCTTGTGACCTCAGCCGTGATCTCGGGTAGAGGCCGGCCAGGCCTCGGCAGTGCTATCGCATTGTCTTCACTGCTCTTCACGATTGTGGCATTTCTAATTTTCTGGACTGCGATGTCCAGTACGACAGCGGCGGCCATCGCCCTCGCCAGTTCTATTGTCGCCGCGACTTTAGGGGTCGTACTCACTGCTCGCGTCCGGGCAGTTCCTCGGCCAGACGAAAGTACATCGACGGTCGACAAGATTCTGCCCGGCCAAGCAACTTAGACCTGGAGTAAAAATATGCGCGTTGCAATTGTCGTTAGTTCCGAAACTCGCGGAGGCGCAGAACAATATTTATATCGGCTTTACAGTGAGCTGAGACGCACCAAGAACGTTGAACCGATCCTTGTCGGTCGGCTACCTGATTGGTCCGACAACATCGGGACTTCACATGCGGCAGGAGTGACCGATAAGATGACGAGGCGCAGGCCGTTGGCTAGCCAGGCCTTCTCGGCCGTTAGATCAGTGCGCGACATTGCTCAATGCGTGAACTCCATAAAGCCGGATATTGTGCACATACAGTTTTTCAAAGAAAAGCTCCTTTTGCCGAGGATGTTCAAAATTATGGGTTATCCCGTCGTGTGGACGGAGCATAGTCCCCTGCCAACGAACTTTCCTCCGGGAGGAATTACGCTACTTCGCCGCCAAGCTAAGCATGCCAACGTTATCTCTATTAGCCGGGCAGTGACCGCCTCGCTGGACAGCGCTGGGATCGCCTCGGCTCTTATTGAGAATCCCCTCCCGGCCGTCGGTAACGCTCAGGAAGTCCGAGACGCGGCGAGCCCTCGTTCGTCTCCTCAAGTGTTGTATGTAGGCCGATTACATAAGAATAAGCGAGTCGACTTAGTGGTCGAGGCCGCGAGGATGTTGCCTCACGTGCAATTTGGAATTGTGGGCGAGGGACCCGAGTATCACGCGTTGCGGATTCGTGCTGGAGAAAATGTTACATTTTACGGAAATGTGGATGACGTTGGGCGTCTTTATAATCAATGCAAGATTGTTGTCCTACCTTCTGGACAGGCTGCACGCGAAGGTGCGCCGATGGTGATGCTGGAAGCGCGGGTTGCTGGAGCGCATGTGCTAATGGCAAATGACTGTCACGCAATCCAGGAGGCAATCTCGCTCGGATGCAAGGCATTCGATCCGGTGCCTACCTCCTTGGTAGATATGATCCAAGGCCACCTCGATTCGCCACGTACAGAGATCAGCCCCGATATCGTAAAAGAACGCTCGCCTGAGGTATGGGCGCATCGGCACTACGAGTTCTTCTCTAGGATCAGCGGATAATGACAAGAACGAGTGCTTAAGGGGTGATGGGAATGGGCGGTCAGATAGCCCTGGGTTTGGTGGTACTGGTCATCTACGCGCGCACATTCCGTCAGTATCGTGCGCGGAATGTCCAGAACGCACTGGTATCAGGGCTTGGCGCGACTATGTACACCCTCTGCCTTTGGGTGCCAGCGAAACTGCAGGAGAGCGGAGCGCTGACGAGCAAGATTTTTCGAGCTGGCGTCGCCGCGCATCCTACAGCGTCAGAAATCGACGCGTTGTCTTGGAAATGGGCACTCGAATTATCGATCATTCTCTTCGCAGAGCTTTTAGTCGTATATGCTTACTCCCACCACAGGCCCAAGCCTGAGAAACGACCAAGGGAACAATGGCTGCGAATATCGATCTGCCTGATACTTGTGGGTCTTGTGGCGACGATTGTTTTTCCGGCCGAGCTAGAGAGTCGTGCTGCCGAGGGGCAGGGGATATTCGTTCTCCTTCGGACGTCGCTCGTCTGCGGTTTAGCTATTCTGGCGTTCTTTAATTGCTTTTCACGAAAGTCTATGTGGTTGCTCTTGATTGGAGGAACGGCATTTTTGGTCCTAGAGAATGTCCGGAGTCCTCTCTTTGTAATACTTATCGCCTACGCGGCAGGCTTGATTGTTCGGGGCGTCATCTACAACCGTAAGGCGGTCGTCTCTATCGCAGTCGCGGTTGTTGTTGCCATCGGCTTCTCGTCTTTCATGTCGGAAATGAGAGCCAACATTACACGCAATGAGGGGTTAAGTACTTCAGATATTGTCAGCGAAATGAGCGAAGCGCCGCTTGTCGCCGCGTATAAGTCGGGGGTCGACACACTGGACGGCTATCGTTTCTCAGCTTTGGTAGCTGACGTTGAGCCTGCTCGACCATACGATTTGCTATCACCGATTACGACGTTCATACCTCGGGCGGTGTGGGAAGACAAGCCGCCATCGATTTCGGTGGAGTTGAGCTCGAAGTACCTCGGCTATAAGGCGAGCGGGCAGTTCCTCTCGATGATTGGATTCTTAACCCTAGCCACGGGTGGTTACGGTTCCGCCCTTTTGCTCTTCGCCGTCTTCTTTCTAGTTGCGTCAGCGCTCGTTCAGGTTTTTCAACGTAGGTTTGCACTCACAATCGTTCTTGTCGTAATTTTCCGCATCTTGCTCGGTGGAAGTGCTTTCGACATCTACTATGGTTTGGTACTTACGGTAATCGTAGGAACAGGGGTTCTCGGGTACGATCTTTGGCGTTTTCTAAATCGGTCTCCACAGTCAGAGGATAGTGTCCGTCGCTCGTACTCCTTGCGGTGATGCTCAGGTCGATTGCATGAGTTCGCTGAGAGTTCGTGATTGTCGAGTTCTCATCTCGTATGATTGGAACGTATATTGCTTAAACGCGATGCTGTGGCTCTAGCAGACTCGATCCTGCGCGCTTCACCGCCGACAGGTCGGCCCGAAAGTCCGGACGTGGTGACTAGCAAGTGGGGCCGAGAATCCGACGCATATGAGCGGTTTTCGCGGACTCTCCTGCTTTCCGCGTTTCGGTTTTCGGGCGACGAGTGGATAGACAGCGAGCGTAATGGTTCTCAACGTGCACTGGCGGGCGATAGCTGGTTTCCTGCACGGATCGACCATATGGCGAAGTCTGTTAATCCAAGCGCTAAGGGCGGTTGGTGGCGGCTTTCCAAGACGCCGCAGTCAATAGTGGAGACGGCAAGCTTGGCGCTTGCAATTATGCTTCGGCCCAAAGAATTGTGGGAACCTCTTGACGATCGTTCGCAACAGCATTTGGCCGAGTGGCTTCGATTCAATTTGACTCGACCCGTATCCAATAACAATTGGGTCATATTTCCCAAACTCATCGCAGAAGCGCTTGTATCCGTTGGTGCAGCTGGCCCGGAGTGTGCGATTGCTATCGATAATTGCGAGATGAATACCGAGAGTTGGTATGTTGGCGACGGTTGGTACACGGACGGCCCAGGTCGAACGCTCGACTATTACAATGCCTGGGCTTTCAACTTTTATTTGCCATTATCTGCGCATATTCGCAGGGACGATGCCGAGGTAGAGCGTTATTCCTCTCGATTGAGCGAGTTTCTGTCGTCGCTCTATGGAATGGTGGATCCCAAGACCGGAGGACCGGTCTACTTCGGGCGTAGCTTGACCTACAGGTTCGGGATCGCGGCGCCGTTCGCCCTTGCGGGCGTCCTTGAGCTTGAAGGCGAAAGTCGTCGTGCTGGACGTTGCTGGTCGCAAGTGGTTGAGCACTTCGTCGAGCGGGGCGCGCTTAATGGTGGTGAACTCTCGATTGGGTGGTTTGGTCCTGATAGTCGGCTCCGGCAGCGATACTCTGGGCACGGCTCGCCTTATTGGGCGTGTAAAGCGTTCGCTTCGTTGATGATTCCTCAGGAGTCGACGTTCTGGGCTGATCCGGATGGTGCGGATTGTGATTCTGATGATGACGATTTGATGCCTGCGGGGTACAGATCGCGCGCTTCGTTCCTCATCTCGAATCAGCGTGGCGTTTCGACTCTGTTCAATCACGGTACGGATCACCAAAAGAAGCATCGAACAGGATACTTCATTGACGACCCGTTGTATGCGAGAGGTGCGTATTCTTCGCGTACCGTGCCGAATCCTAGAGGCGTCCTGCCGAACAATACGTTCGTGATTGAACGTGACGGGCGTTGGACGGAGCGCGGAGCTGTGGAACCGCTCCGCTCCGGCGATAATTGGGTTCAATCGAGAGTTCGCCCAGCACTTCAACGCCGTTTGTACGGATCGCGCGTGTTCCAGTACGGCAAGATGGACAGGTTCGGCCCTCGGATTGCTTCGCTTGATGACATTTCGGTCGTAGAGACTACCGTGATGTTGGATTACTGGGCGGTGCAGTTTTTCTTCGTATCGGGCGGGGAAGACGACGGGTCTAACATTGTAAAATTTGGATGCTGGCCGATTCCGGACGACGGCAGTAACTCGGTTACGGCTGACAATGAGTCCTTGTCGGCGCAGGTGAAGAGCCAGGCCAGTCGTGTTCAATGTCGTGCATTATTCGGGTTCGATGCTGTTGAGAATTTACGAGTCTCGACTGTTTCCCCTCTGTCATCCCATGCGTATATGACTGTTTTCTCTGGCCAGTATAAGAAGGATGGCGTATACGGTGTTGCTGTCAACCTGTCCGATGAATCGTTCGGGACGGATGAGGGTGATTTAGTCGAAGTGGTGCGTGTCGAGGATCGAGTTGTAACCCTTAATTGTAACCGGGGGTCAATTCGAATCGACGATTCGGGCGTGTACCAATAGTACGTGTGCTCGCCAAGAGATCGTAGAATTCGGTTTATACGAAAATTTACCCGGTTAGGGCATTACCGGCGGGTAGATCGATGCTCGGTTTTGGGACCTCCATGTTCGCTCGTCGGGTCGGGAGGATTGGGGTACTAACCTCGATCTTTCGTGCGGGTGACGCGCCGGCCTGAGCAGTTCAGATTGGGTGTGGAAGCCTGCGGATCCGGTGTGCGGCCACGATCGACTACCCGACACGGTCGGGTGACGCCGGGGTCCACGGCCCCGAGCTGAGTGCCCTTTCGTCTCGATAAATGAAGATACGTGCAGGTCACGCAGGCGCAGGTAGCGCGGTGAGCCTGTTCAAGCCGGCCACGAGAACATCGACACCCGGAGCTGTCGCGGCCAGCCGCAGTCGAACACGGCGGGCATGCTGGGCGATCTTCCCGGCGATCGACAGCACCCGCAGCCGTAGCCGTTTCGGTTCCCACCTGCGTGCAGTCACGTCGGTGAACGCGAGCATTTGCATCCACGCGGTCAGCTCGCATGCGAGTTGCACCAGCGCCAGCCAGATCCGGTTCTGGTCGTAGCCGTGCAGCGGAAGATTCTGCAGACCGGTGACTTTCGCTGCCCGGATCCGGTCCTCGCACCGAGCCCGACGCCGGTGCCGCAGCTCCAGATCGGGGAGTTGCCCACGGCGGGTGTTGGTTGCGAACGCGGTCAGGCGCAGGCCGTCACGGTCGGTGAACCGCAACTGCGCACCCGGATGCGGGCGTTCCTTCCTGACGATCACGCGCATGCCGTTCGGCCACGTGGACAGGTCGAGCAGTCCGGTGATCTCGGTGACCCAGGCGCCGTCACGAACCTGCCCGTCCGGGTCGTAGGCCGGAGTCCATGCCTGTTCGGGGACCAGATCGAGGGCGGCGGTCATCGTGTCGGTCAACCCGAATCCGACCGAATACGAGAGCCTGCGTTTGGTCAGGTACTCGATCAAGGAGTGGGTGCCGCCGGCACCGTCGATCCGGACCAGTACCTTCTTCCCGACCCGATGTCCGGCTCTTCGCAGTTAGCAGTGGCATTGGCGACGGCTGGGTGCGACCCGACGTGACCGTCGAGTGCAGGCCCAGCGTACCCGGCGGCGTTGGTTCTCCGGGGTACGGAATCCGAACGCGATGCGGCCGACGTGCTTGACGATGCGGTTGTAGCCTTCACTGCGCGCATTCGACAGGCCGGTGGTGATCGCCAGGATCATCGGTTCCTGCCACGCCGAGATGGTCGTCGCCAGCTTGCCGATCTCCGGGACCCGGCACGCCGCGCAGAACGTGTAGAACCGATACAGTCTGTCCCGGATCTCATGGCGAAGGCCACCACGATCGGTGCAGCGCAACACATCGCGCAGCAGTTCTTTGGCTATCCATGCCGCAGCGATGTCCCCGTGCGGGTCGGCGGAGGTCAGCTTCTCGAACAGTGTCGATCGTTGCTCATCGGTTAGGCGCTCCGCGGCCCGCAACGACCGTCGTCGATTGATCCATTCGACATCGCTCTTACGGCCGCGCCGACCCCGCTCGGCCTGGGTGACCCTGCGCCGGACGGTATCGACCATCTCGTTGGCCTTCTTGACCAGGTGGAACCGGTCCACCACCCGTTGTGCGTGCGGCAGTGCCTCGCGCACCGCCTTTGCGTACACCGTCGACATGTCGATCGCGACATGGGTGATCTGTGCCTTCCACGTCTCGTCGCGGGCGTCGAACCAGTCGATCACCACCGCCGAGGTGCGTCCGTTGACCTGCGCCAGCAACCCTTGATCGCCGGTCAGGTCGACCAGTCCGGTGTCCCACCGATCCACCCACGACCGCACACCGGTGTCCGGATCGGTTTCCCATTTCGCCTTCCCGCGGCGGGTTTCATCGATCCCGAGCACCATCACCGGCTCAGGCTCGCCGGCCAGGGCGGCGTCGGCGACCACGACGAGGTGCTCGTGGACGGTGTGCCAGGCGCACCCGTAGTCGCCGGCGACCGCGGCGACCGACCGGTACCCGTCGAGGACCGCCTCGGCCAGCAGCGCCTTCGCTCGGGGCGTGACCCGCGCCCGGGACGGCACCCCCGGCGTCGACTCGGTGAACACCTTACGGTCACAGGAGGTATTGGTGCACAACCATTTCCGTTTCCGCCACACCAACAGCGGACGGTCGGGTCCGACCTGCACATCCCGCGGTCTGGTGGTGACCCAACCCTTCGAACGCGTGGACTTCTGCCCGCACTGCGGGCACATCCCGACCCATTCGGGTGCCGTCGCGATCTGCACGATCCGGCTGCCCTCGACCGTGCGCTGCACCGATTCGACGATGACGCCGTCGAGATCGAGCAGCAATGAACTACCGTGGTGCATGCCCGCGTTCCTTGCTGTCCTGGATGCCTGAGAACACCCAGCTCACAAGGGCGCGGGCCCTTTTTCAATCACCGACACGGCAACGGGGTCGATCGACACCCGCCCCTACCAACTGCGAAGAGCCGCGTTTACGTCCGTATAGACTTCAATTCAATCGGATCCCACCACACCACCGCAACGGGAGAGACATCTCGTCGTAGATCGAGGTCACGCCGGCCAACCAGGTTTTGTGCCGTAATCCCAGAACTCGATGTTCATTTGACCCATCATACTGGTAGATCGCGGATCTTCCTGGCAGGGATACCGACATATAGACTGTGCGGTTCGCAGTTGGCGGTTACGAGCGCGGCGGCGCCGATGGCGCTTCCGGACCCGACCGTTACGCCGCGCAGTATGATGGTCCCGGTGGACACGCGACATCCATCGCCAATCTCGATGGGCCCTACCACACTTTCTCCGGCGCGGCGTTCAGGGTTAGACATCTCGTGATCAGTGTCGACGAATGTTACATTCGGCCCGATCGCGACATTCTTACCGATAACTAATGGCTGTCGGGTGTCGAAAACTGTTCGGTAGCCGATGACAGTGGAGGCGCCTACGGTTATATTGCTCGACCTGAAGAACACTTTGGGTCGCACAATAGTCTTGGGGTGAAGTTTCAAGCCCATCAAGCGTAGTAGTTGCGTTCGCACTCGATTAGGCAATAAATGCGTGGAGAGAACGCCATTTACAATAAAATTCCATGGGATGGAGTTTGTGTCACCCGATTCTTTCCAAACAATTTCGCGAGTTTTTTCTATGAGGCTCACTACCTACCTCCTATGCATTCGAGTTGGGTCGTCTGGTGTTCAGTTTGGCGCGCATTCGGGTACGTCAATAGTGACTTTCGCGTTCCTAATCAAGGGCTGCACAGGAACCTCGGGCTCGCCCGGCGTAGCAGGTTCTGTCATGGAGAAGACAAGTTCCACCGTTTCACCTTGCGGAATCGGTGTCTGGACGCTATAGATGGGATGTCCGCGCTCCCGTCCGATATAGCTGAATGCTGGTTTCTCGTCGATAGTGACCTTGGTTAGAGTGGCTCCGCGTGTTGCGATTAGTGCTACATCTGCGAGGTTGGTCCCTCGTGGCGCGTCAACGGGATTTTCGAACATGGATGCGACGTAGTCAGTGTACGTTCCAACGGGAAGATTGTTCGTCAGACGCACGGTGACCTCTGAAGTCCGAGCATCGTTCTCACATGAGGCGGTGTACTGGATTTCTCTGTCCAAGTAGTAATCCAGTTTGTTTCCTCCAAGATTGTTTACCACTATGGAGGCGTACGGTGCCTCTGTATCGGAGACTACGTTTGCCAAGCGGGTTTTCTCGATAATTTCCTGTTCGTTCGCTTGAGCGCTCCAGAGTGAAAGGCGCCCCTCGCTTACTGCTTTTCCGAGCGCCTGAAGGAGTGACTTTGGGTTTTGTACCCCTCCCGTTAGTTTCTGCACAACAAGTTTTGCAATGGTCTGAAGGTATTCTTTTCTGGCGATCTGATCATCACCGAATCGAGCGTATGCAGTAGCTCCGGTAATCTCGACTACATTCTCGGCGGTGATTTTTTCCCCGTCAGGCATTGTGACTGGTCCGACGGCACCAAGTACGTAACTCAAAGCGACGGGATCAGTCGCGATAACTCCGTCCACGTACTCTGCGGACTCTTGATGCCACAGTGAGCGCCATATCTCCGCAGCGTACGGAAAGTGTGGACTAACGTTGCTATTTCGAAAATCGGTAGTTGGTCGGCTGTGTCCGTATGTTAGCTCAAAATCGGGACCGAGGTCGATTGGTGTCTTATTCATACTAATTTCACGATTACTCGCCAAATCGTCAATCTGTGCTCGACCCTGGTCTGTGCGGACGATTGCGAAGGCCCCGAGCAAGCCCCCCGTGCCGCGCGCTTCGGCATTCGTCTGGAAACCGACAAAGTAGCTGCGCGGACCCTCTGCGCCGAGCATGGCGGGAGCGACCTGCGCCGCGAGCGAGGTGTTGTTCAACAGGCCGGAGAGTTCGGATACCTGATCCTGTAGATCGACCCGCGCGTCGTCGATCAGCCCGAGCCATGTGCTGTCTACATTCTGGGCCTGCTCATCCAGGTCGCTGATCGCTGCAGAGGTCGTCTCGAGGACGGGCGCGGCGTCGCGGAGAGCCGCAAGATTGATTCGTGCGCCGTCCAAAATCAACTGATCGGGAGACACGGCACTACCTGCGTCGACCGCGGGGAGGAGAACCTGCTCTGTGAGACCGCTCACAATGGTTGTCATCTGACGAGTGGAATCGAACGGGTTTCCCAAGAATGGAACGGCGCCGGCAATACGCCACGGCACCGAGTCGACCGAACTCTGGGCGTCCTGGGCGTAACGATCGGCGTCGCCCGCGACGATGCGGGCCCTGTCGGTATCGCCTGCGAGCAGTGCGTCTTTCGCCTGCGTCGCGAAGTCCTGTGCCTTCTCCAGGTTCGACTTCGCCTGCAAGCCTTCGTAACCCAGCCAGCTGATGAATCCGACGACAACGAGTGCGCCTACGCCGCAGCCGATCTGCACGCGCCGGCGCTTCCTGCGCTGAGCTGCGATCTCCTCATCCGACAGGCGCCTGCGCACCTTACGTCGACGCGGTTCGGGCGAAACTGACTCACCGGTAACATCGTTCACGCCGCTTGTGCCCCCTTCGTGGTTTCCGCTCGAGACGATAACCCGATTTTGATCTGGCCAACCGTTCAAGTGGTGGGTAACAGTGACTGTAAGTAAACTTCTGCACGGTGATCGTGACCGTGGAGTTGGGAGGCTCCGTCCACGATCGCATGACAGGGGAGGGTTCTGCACTTCCCGTGTCCTGAATTGTGTCGGGAGGACGAGGGGAGCGTGGTGCATCTACTTCCGCTGTCCCCGAGTCAGCGGGGCCTGTGGTTCGCGCAGCAACTGAATCCCGACATACCGTTCACCACGGCGCAATACGTGGAGTTCCGTGGCGATCTCGACGCGGACCTGGTTCGGGACGCCTGTAATCAGGCTGCGCGCGAGGTCGAGTCGGGCACTCTCGTGCTCGTCGAACAGGACGGCAAGCCGTTCCAGAAGGTCGTCCCCGATATCGAGGACGCGCCGCGTTATCTGGACCTGCGGTCCGAGAAGGACCCGGAAGCTGCAGCTCATCGCTGGATGACCGAGCAGTACACGAAGCCCCTCGACCTGCTGAGCGACCGACTCATCGCCACCACCGTGCTGCGCATCGCGGACGACCGCTATTTCCTGTCGAGCTACGTCCACCACATCGCCCTCGACGGTCAGGGCGCGGTCAACATGCTCAACCGCGCCGCCGAGCTGTATTCGGCGTGGGTCTCCGGCTCCGACGCGCCGCCGCTCAAGGCGATGCCGATTGCCGACATTCTCGATGTCGAGGCCGCGTATGTGGGCTCGAAGCGTCAGGACACCGACCGCCGGCACTGGCTCGAGCGCCTCGCCGACCTGTCCGAATCCGTGTCGTTCGTCGATCACGAAGCGCCTCTCGGGGTGCCGGCGCGCCGGGCGAACTCCGAACTCGACGCCGAGACGGCAGCTGCGGTCTCGGCGCTCGCCCATGACGCGAACTCCACCGATGTCCCGATCGTCCTCGCGGCGTTCGGTGCGTTTCTCGCCCGGACGACGGGTGTGGTCGACGTCGTGCTCAGCCTGCCCATCTCGGCGCGCACCACTGCCGCGTTGCGTCGGTCCGCAGGCGTTCTTGCCAACGTCGTGCCGTTGCGCCTGTGCGTGGATTCGGCCACCACACCCGCCGAGCTCATCCGCGACGTGCAGGTGGAGCTGAGCAGCACCCTGCGCCACCAGCGCTATCGGTACGAAGACATGCTCGCGGATCTGCGCAGCCTCGGCCGCTCCCGCGACGAGGCGGCGAGCCCGTTCGGCCCCACCGTCAACCTGATGATGTTCCATCCCGAGATCGCCTTCGGCGACGTGACGGGGGAGTACCACCACCAGTCCAGCGGTCCGATCGACGATCTCGCCGTCAACGTCTACCCGGGCGTCGCCGGCCGCACGATGCGCGTCGACTTCGAGGCCAACCCCAATCTCTACAGCGACGAGCACCTCTCGTTGCTGCACAGCCGTTTCCGCGGATTCCTGAAGGAGTTCGTGCAGAACGCAGGCGTCGCAGTGGGCGATCTCGCCCTCGCCGACCCGGCCGAACTCGACGGCCTGGCTCCCGCACGCGGACACACCGCGCCCGAGCCGGAACTGCTGCCCGATGTCCTCACCCGCCACGCCGCGAGCGACACCGTCGCCGTCGTGGACGGACACGACAACATCACCTACCGCGAACTCGACGCCCGTTCCGACGCACTCGCTCATGCGCTGGTCGCGGCGGGTGCCGGACCCGAAGAGCGCGTCGCGGTGCTGCTGCCTCGCTCGATCGATTCGGTGGTCGCACTGTGGGCCGTCGCCAAGACCGGTGCCGCCTACACCCCGCTCGACCCCGAACTTCCCGCTCGTCGCCTCGATCAGGTGCTGCGCGACGTGCGGATCGCCGTCGCTCACGACCACCCGGCGCTGCCCGCGCACGTCACCCGCATCGCGCCGCCCACCGGCGGATCCGGCGAGACCTTCGCTGCCGAGCATCGCCTGCGGCCGCTGCACGTCGACAACACGGTGTGGATCATCCACACCTCCGGTTCCACCGGCACCCCGAAGGCCGTCGCGGTGGGCCACCGCGGAGTGTCGGCGCTCGTATCGACACTGCGCGATCGCTACCGCGCCGACGAGACGTCGCGGGTACTGCACCTCGCGTCGCCGTCCTTCGACGCATCGCTGCAGGAACTGCTCCTCGCCTTCGACGCCGGCGCCACCCTGGTGATCTGCCCGCCCGACGCCGTCGGCGGACCGGCGCTGGCAACCCTGCTGCGCAGCGAATCCGTCACCCACGCGATCACCGCACCGGCGATCCTCGCCGTCACCCCCGACGACGACCTGCCCGACCTGCAGGTTCTCGACGCCGGTGGCGAAGCACTGCCGCAGGCCGTGGCCGACCGTTGGTCCACCGGCCGTACGATGCTCAACGCCTACGGGCCCACCGAGACCACGATCCTCGCCACGCTCAGCGACCCGCTGCAGCCCGGCGCGGGTGTGCCCATCGGCCGGCCGATCGACGGCACCACCGCCGTCGTCCTCGATGCCCGCCTGCATCCCGTGCCCGCCGGCGTGATCGGCGAGCTGTATCTCGGGGGACCGGGCGTCGCGCGCGGCTACCTCGGCGCCCCGGCCTTCACCGCCGAACGCTTCGTCGCATCGCCGTTCGGTGGACGCATGTACCGCACGGGCGACCGCGCCCGCTGGACCACCGACGGCCACCTCGAATTCCTCGGTCGCGCCGACCAGCAGGTGAAGATCCGCGGCTACCGCATCGAACTCGGCGAGATCGAAGCCGCGCTCGTCTCCTTCGACGAGGTGCAGGCCGCGACCGTCACCGTCCACGGCGACCACATCGCCGCCTACGTCGTCGGCGACGTCGACCCCGCCGACCTAACCGTCCGCCTCGCCGACGAACTGCCCACCTATCTGCGTACGTCGTCGATCACCGTGCTCGAGGCGCTGCCGCTCACTCCAGGTGGCAAGGTCGATCGGCGCGCGCTGCCCGCGCCCGAGCGTGCTGTGGCCGTCGGATCGCGGCCGCCCAACGGCCCGAGCGAGAAGATCGTCGCCGAGCTGTTCGCCGAGCTCACCGGCATCGACGACATCGGGGCCGATGACGACTTCTTCGCGCTCGGCGGTCACTCGCTCGGTGCCGCGCAACTCGCTGCCCGTCTCGGTGCTGCACTGGGCCGCGACGTGCAGTTGCGCGACGTGTTCGCCCACCCGACCGTCGCCCGCCTCGCGGCCGCCGCGGCGAAACGACCCGAATCGGAATCGCGACCTGTCGCCACCCCCGACACCGGACCGTCGCCGCTCGCTCCCGCGCAGCGCCGGCTGTTCCTACTCGCCCGCGCACACGGCGACCCGGCTGCCTACCATCTGCCGTTCGCGCTGCACCTCGACGGCGCCCTCGACCTGCCGGCTCTGCAGGCCGCGGTGGTGGACGTCCTCGACCGGCACGAAACCCTCCGCACACTGTTCCGCCTCGAACTCGACGGCCCGGTGCAGGACGTGCTGCCGCTCGACCGTGCCGTGGCCGGTCTCGCGCTCGAACCCGAAGCGGCCGACGGCGACGTCGAAGCGCTCATCACCGAGTGGGCGGCCGAACCGTTCGACCTCACCGCGCAGATCCCGTTCCGGATCCGCCTGCTGCGACTCGCCGACGACAAGCACGTGCTCGCCGTCGTCGCCCACCACATCGCGCTCGACGGTGCGTCGTTCGTGCCGCTCACCGCCGACGTCGCTACCGCCTACCTCGCCCGCACGGCCGGGGAGCCGCCCGCGTGGACGCCGCTGCCGCTGCACTACCGGCACCATGCGCAGTGGCACCTCGATCGCCTCGGTGACCCGACTGCGTCCGACACCCGCGCCGGTCGCGAGATCGACTACTGGACACGCACACTCGACGGTCTCGCCGACGCGGCGCCGCTGCCTACCGACCGTCCCCGCAACGGCGGCTTCGGTCCCGCTGCGGCCGTGGACTTCGCGGTGCCCGCCGACCAGGTCGCGGCCCTGCGGTCCGTCGCTGCCGCGCACGACGCCACCATCTTCATGGCCGTGCATGCCGCCGTCGCCGTGTGGCTGGCGGCCTGGACTTCCGGGCACGACATCGCCATCGGCACCGGAACGGCCGGTCGCGACCATCCCGACCTCGACGCGCTCATCGGCATGTTCGTCGGCACCGTCACCCTGCGGACGAATGTCGACCCGGCGCAACCGTTCACGTCGCTGCTCGCGCAGGCCCGCGACACCGACCTCGACGCCTTCGCGCACGCCACCGTGCCGTTCGACTACGTCGTCGACGCCCTGGGCTTCTCGCCCTTCCACGTGATGCTCGCCTACGACAACGTGGACGTGCCCGACCTCGAACTGCCCGGCCTCACCGTGCAGTCGCAGGAGATCGCCTCGTCGCAGGCACGATTCGACGTCGAGATCTCGCTGCGCGAACTGCGCGACGGATCGCTCACCGGCCGCCTCGTCTACGACACGAAACTGTTCGACGATGACACCATTGTCCGCTGGGTGACCCGCCTGAGCGGAGTGCTCGAGCAGGTCGCGCAGCATCCGTCGCTGCCCGTCGGCGATCTCGACCTCGGCACCCTCTCCGTCGAACCGGCCGAACCCGGGCCGGAAGCGACCTTCGCCGAGATCATCGACCGGTCGTCGGCCTGCGTGACCGAACCCGGGGGACAGGCCGTCGAGATCCGCACGGCGGCACGCCCGCTCGCGTGGACGCTGATCGAGCGGGGCATCGGGACGGAAGACCGTGTGGCCGTCGTGCTCTCGCGGTCGACGCGGTCGGTGCTCGCCGCCGCGGCGGTCGCGCTGAGCGGCGCGGCCTTCGTGCCTGTGGACCCCAGCCAACCCGCTGCGCGCATCGCCCAGTTGCTCGGCGCATCCGGTGCGCGGTACGCGATCGTCGACGGCGACGTCTCGCTGCCCGACGGGGTCGAGCCGATCGCCTTCACCGTCGAGGGCGACACCCGCCCGATCACCAACGCCGATCGCGTGCGGCCGCTGCACGTCGACAACACGGCCTACGTCGTCTACACCTCGGGATCCACCGGCCGGCCCAAGGGTGTGGTGGTCGCGCATCGCGGACTCGGCCCGCTCGCGCAGTCGTTCGTCGAACGCTTCGACCTGCCCACCATCTCGGACACCGCAACCGACGCACGGGTGCTGCACTTCGCCACCCCCGCCTTCGACGGCGCGGTGCTCGAGTACGTCCTGGCGCTCACCTCCGGCGGCACGCTGGTGGTCGCGCCCGCCGACCTGTTCGGTGGCGACGAACTCGTGGAACTGCTTCGCACCGAAGGCATCACCCACTGGTTCTCGACGCCCTCGGTGCCCACACGGCTCGACCCCACCGGACTCGACGCCCTGCGCACCATCGTGATCGGCGGCGAGGCATGGCCGGTCGAGACCGCCGAACGCTGGGCACCCGGCCGCACCCTGCTCAACGTCTACGGACCCACCGAGACGACGGTGCTCGCCACGTCGAGCGAACCCTTCGCACCCGGCGACCGGCTCACCATCGGCACCGGCCTCGTCGGCGTCACCGCGGTGGTGCTCAGCGAACGCCTGCGGCCCGTGCCCGAAGGTGTGACCGGCGAGCTGTATCTCGGGGGACAGGGCGTCGCCCGCGGATACCTCGACGCACCCGCACTCACCGCCGACCGCTTCGTCGCCAACCCGTTCGGCACCGGACGTCTCTACCGCACAGGCGATCTCGTGCGCTGGACGGGACACGACGACGACCGCGCTCTCGAATTCGTCGGCCGCAGCGACCACCAGGTCAAGATCCGCGGCTTCCGCATCGAACTCGGCGAGATCGACGCGACCCTGCAGACCCACCCGGGCATCGGCACCGCCGTGACCGTGGTGCGCGGTGACACCCTCGCCACCTACGTGCACAGCCGCAACGGCCGCCTCGACCCGCACGAGATCCGCGAGTGGGCCACCGAGCGTCTGCCGCGGCACATGGTGCCCGCGACCGTCACCGTGCTCGACGCATTCCCGCTCACCAGCACCGGCAAGATCGACCGCGCCGCGCTACCCGAGCCGGAGGTCACCGCGACCCGCACCGACGGATATCGCAGCGCCACCGAAGAACTCGTCGCCGGTGTTGTCGCCGACCTGCTCGACCTGCCGAGCGTCGCCGGATCCGACGACTTCTTCGCCGTCGGCGGCAACTCGCTGCTCGCGACCCAGCTCGCCGCGCGCCTGCGGGGAGTCGCGGGTCGCCGGGTGGGTGTGCGCGACATCTTCGAGCACCCCACCGTCGCCGAACTCGCGAACCTGCTCGCCGAGGAACCCATCGGCGAGCACCTGCCGCTCGTGCACATCGACGACGACAGCGATGCGCCGCTCGCACCGGCGCAGCAGCGCATGTGGCTGCTCAACCGGTTCGACGTGGCCGACGGCATCGACGGCGGCGACCACATCGCCTTCGCGCTCGACCTCGACGCCGACACCGACCTCGACGCCGTGCGCGCGGCCGCCGCCACCGTGCTGGCCCGCCACGACTCGCTGCGCACGGTCTTCCCCGACAGCCCGTCCGGCCCGCGCCAGCACGTGCTGCCGTCGGTGACGCTCGACCTCGAACCCGTCGACGCCGGCACCGACCTCGATGCGGAGCTGACCGAATTCGCTCGCGCGCGTTTCGATCTCACCGTCGACCCGCCGATCCGCACCCGGCTGTACCGGACGGACTCCGGCTACGTGCTCGCCGTGGTGATCGACCACATCGCCGCCGACGGCTTGTCGCTGCTGCCGCTCGGCCGCGACGCCGTCGCCGCCTACCGTGCCCACCGCGACGGGGAGACGCCGGAGCTGCCGGCACCGTCAGTCACCTACCGCGACTACGCGCGCTGGCACCGGGCCGTGCTCGGCGACGAGAACGACCCCGACAGCCTCGCGGCACGGCAGCTCGCCTTCTGGAAGCAGACCCTCGACGACGCGTCGCCGCTGCTCGCGCTGCCCACCGACCGTCCCCGCAGCGCGGCGACCACCGGTACCGCGGGTCGCGCGAGTTTCACGATCCCCGCCGAACTGCACGCCGCGATCGACAAGCTCGCCCGCTCCCACGACGTCACGCCGTTCATGGTGATGCACGCGGCCTTCGCGACACTGCTGTCGGCGCTCGCCGCCACCGACGACGTCACCATCGGCACGCCCGTCTCCGGACGCAGCGACGCCGCGGTCGACGACGTGGTGGGCATGTTCGTCGGCACCGTGCCGCTGCGGTTGCGGGTGCATCCGCGCCGCACCTTCGCCGACCTGCTCGCCGATACCCGTCGCGCCGATCTCGATGCCTTCGCCCACGCCGACGTGCCGTTCGATCGCATCGTCGACGCGGTGGGGGCCGGCACCGACGCGCACCACCCGTTGTTCCAGGTCATCCTGGCGTACGAGTCGTTCTCGCTCGACGAGTTCACGCTGCCCGGCAGCTCCACGACGATCCGCAAAATCCCGGTGGGCACGGCCCGCGTCGACCTCGAACTGACCGTCCGCGAACGCCGTTCCGAGACCGGTGTACCCGCCGGTTTGGAAACGGTCCTCACGTACGCGGACGAACTTTTGGATTCGCACACGATTGCGCAGTGGCAGTCGTGGTTCGTGCGTATCCTCGATGCCGTTACCGCCGACCCGGCTGTGTCGGTCGGCGGTATCGAGTTGGGCGACGCCGACCTCACCCCCGTCGGCGTCGCGCAACAACTTTCGGCAGAGTCGCTGCCCGAGCTGGTCGCGCAGCGCGTGGCCGACGATCCGGCGGCCGTCGCCGTGGTGGGGGACGGGTACTCCCTCAGTTACGGCGCGCTGTGGTCGCGTTCGGGCGCGCTCGCCAAACTCCTCCGCGAACGCGGCGTCACCGCCGAGGACGTCGTCGCCGTCGCGCTGCCGCGCACCCCCGAGCTGGTCGTCGCGATCCTCGCCGTCTCCCGCGCCGGTGGAATCTACCTGCCCGTCGACGTCACGCATCCCGCCACGCGACTGCAGGTCCTGTTCGACGACGCGCAGCCCTCGCTGGTCGTCACCGACAGCGACTTCACCGACGTCCGCGTGCCGACGCTGCGATTCGACGACCCGGAGGTGGCCGGCCGCCTCGACGACGGGGCCCTGTTCGACTTCCCGCTCGTCGCGGATTTCGGCGCCTACATCGTCTACACCTCCGGTTCCACCGGAACCCCCAAGGGCGTGCAGGTGACGCACCGCAACGTGCTGTCGCTGCTCGCCGCGACCGTCGACGAGTTCGGACTGCGCGCCGACGACGTGTGGACGATGTTCCACTCGCCGGCCTTCGACTTCTCCGTGTGGGAGATGTGGGCACCGCTCGCCACCGGCGCTTCCGTGGTGGTGATCGACCACCTCACCGTGCGCGACCCGGCCGCCTTCGTGGACGTGCTCACCAGCAACCGGGTGACGGTGCTCAACCAGACCCCCACGGCCTTCTACCAGCTCGCCGCCACCGATCACGCGCCGCTCGAAGACCTGCGGCTGCTGATCTTCGGCGGCGAAGCCCTCGACCCGGAGCGCGTGCGCCCGTGGGCCGCAAGCCATCCGCATGCGCGGACGATCAACATGTTCGGCATCACCGAAACCACCGTGCACGTGACCTTCGGCGACGCCACCGCGACCGGCATCGGAGCGCCGCTGCCCGGTCTCGCCGTGGATGTGCTCGACTCGTCGCTGCGACCCGCACTGCCCGGCGCGATCGGCGAACTGTACGTGCGCGGAGACCAACTCGCGCGCGGCTACCGCGGACGCCCCGGCCAGACCGCGACCCGCTTCGTCGCAGCTCCCGGTGGCACCCGCCGCTACCGCACCGGCGACCTCGGCCGCCGCGACACCAGCGGTGTCCTGCACTATCTCGGTCGCGCCGACCAGCAGATCGAACTGCGCGGCTACCGCATCGAACCCGGCGAGATCGAAGCCGCCCTGCTGCGCAGCAAGGGCGTGCGCCAGGCCGTCGTGCTGCTGCGCGACGACCGCCTCGTCGCCTATCTCGTCGGAGGCAACGCCATCGACGCCCTGTGCGACCTGCGACGCAGCCTGCCCGACTACCTCGTCCCGTCGGCCGCCGTGGTCCTCGACGCACTACCGCTCACCGCCAACGGCAAACTCGACCGCGCCGCGCTGCCCACCCCCGACGTCACCGCCGATGGGGGAGCGGCACCGCACGGACCGGTCGAGGAACTCGTCGCGGACGTGTGCGCCGAACTGCTCGGCATCACTGCCGGCACCCTCGGCGCCGACGACGACTTCTTCCACCTCGGCGGCAACTCGCTGCTCGCCACGCGCCTCGCCGGTCGCCTGTCGGATCTGCTCGACGCCGACGTCACCGTGAGAGACATCTTCGAGAACCGGACCATTACAGCCCTAACCTCACACATAACCAGTGGAAGCGATAAGCCCTCTCGCCGTGCGCGTCTCGTCGCCGACCCCGACGCACCCGCCCCGTTGTCGGCGGCGCAGCAGCGCCTGTGGTTCATCAACCGCTTCGACCCGGCGTCCCCGAGCTACAACCTGCCCTTCGCGGTGCGGCTCGACGGGACCCTCGACGTCGACGCCCTCACCGCCGCCGTGGCCGACGTGCTCGAACGGCACCGCACACTGCGCACCGTCTACCCGGCCGCCGACGAGTACACCGTGCTGCCCCCGGCACGCCCCGATCTCGACCCGGTGGCCGTGCCGGAGGACGCCCTCGACGAATTCGTCCGCGACTACGCCACCACCGGATTCGACCTCACCGTCGAACCCCCGGCCCGCATGCGGCTGTACCGGACGGCACCCGACCGGCACGTGCTGCTCGTCGTCCTGCACCACATCGCGGCCGACGGCTGGTCGCTCACGCCGCTGCTGCGCGACATCGCCGTCGCCTACGACGCCCGCCTCACCGGCGCGAGCCCCGAGCTGCCGGCGCTGCCCGTCCAGTACACCGACTACGCGCGGTGGCAGCGCAGCGTCGCCGACGAGCAGATCCCCTACTGGCTGGGCGAACTCGCCGACCTGCCCGACGAAGTGACCCTGCCCGGCGACCGGTCGCGCCCCGCGCAACCCACCGGACACGGTGCCGCCCACACCGTCTCGCTCGACGCCGACCTCGTCCGCGGACTGCACGAGCTGGCCCGTGAGGGTCGCGCGACGGTGTTCATGGTGCTGCACGCCGCACTCGCGGCGTTGCTCGCGCGGCACGGTGCCGGTCGCGACATCCCCATCGGCACCGCCGTCTCCGGTCGCGGCGACCCGCAGCTCGACGACGTCGTCGGCATGTTCGCCGGCACCCTCGTGCTGCGCACCGATGTCGACCCCGACGCCACCTTCACCGATCTGCTTGCGCAGGTGCACCGCCGCGACCTCGCCGCCTACGGCAACCCGGACGCACCGTTCGAGACGCTCGTCGAGAAGCTGCAGCCCGCCCGCAGCGAAGCACGGCACCCGCTGTTCCAGGTGGCGCTGTCGCAGGCACGACCCGTCGCCTCGACCTTCTCGCTGCCCGGCCTGAACGTCACCGCCGCGCCTGTCGACACCGAAACGGTCAACGTCGACGTGCAGGTCACCGTCACCGAGCAGCAGGACGGCATCGACCTCGAATTCTTCTACAGCACAGACCTTTACGACGCCGACACCGTCGCCGGCTACGCCGAACGCCTGCGCACGATCCTGACTGCGGCCGTCGCGGATCCGGATGTGCGGGTCGGGGAGATCGATCTGCACGGCGACGTCGACCTGCCCACCGTCGGCGCTGTGCCGGGTGCGCCCCGGTCGCTGCGGCAGTGGCTCGCGCAGGGCGCAGCTGCCGGCGGCGAGGAACTCGCGATCGTCGACGACGACCGCGAACTGTCGTATCCCGAACTGCTCTACTACTCCGACGCTCTCGCCGCGCGCCTCCAGCTCGCCGGGGTGCGCCCGGGCGATCCGGTCGCGTGCGCCTACCCGCGCTCGCTCGAATCGGTGCTCGCCGTGTGGGGCATCATCGGCGCCGGCGCCGCACCCATGCTCGTCGACCCCACCGCCCCCACCGCGCGCCTAGCCGAGATGCTCGCCGACGTGCGCGTGGGAGTCGGTGAAGCGCCGACACTTCCGGCAACCGTGCGATGGCTCGAGGTGACCTCCGACGACGAGGAACCGCTCGCCGACGTCGTCGACCCCGCACCCGACGCCCCCGCCTACTTCGTCTTCACCTCCGGCACCACCGGACACCCCAAGGCCGTCACCCTCACCCAGCGCGCCGCGAGCGCGTTCGCCGAGGACATCGGCGAATACCTCGCCGCCTTCCCGGGCGATCGCGTCCTGCACGTCGCGGCACCGTCGTTCGACGCCGCGATGCTCGAGATGCTCACCGCCGGCATCTCCGGCGCGACGCTCGTGGTGGCCGACGCCGACAGCTACGGTGGCGCAGCCCTCGGCGACCTGCTCGACAGTGCCGCGATCACCCACGCGGTGATGACGCCGTCGACGCTCGCGACCGTGCCGGTGCGCGACCTGCCGGCCCTGCGCACCCTCGTGCTCGGCGGCGACCGGCTCACCCGCGAGATCGTCGACCGCTGGGGAGACGGGCGCACCCTCGTCAACAGCTACGGCCCGGCCGAGGCCACGATGTTCGTCACCAACTCGCAGCCGCTGCGACCCGGCGACGACATCGTCATCGGCACCCCGGTCCGCGGCGTCACCGTCGAGGTCCTCGACGAGCGACTGCGTCCCGTGCCCGCCGGCGTGGTCGGCGAACTGTACGTCTCGGGACCGCGACTCGCGTCGGGCTACCGGGATGCCGCTGGGCGCACCGCCTCGCGGTTCGTCGCCGGACCCGACGGCCGTCGCTACCGCACCGGCGACCTCGTGCGCTGGACCCGCGCCGGTGCCCTCGAATTCGTCGGCCGCAGCGACAACCAGATCAAGCTGCGCGGCGTGCGCATCGAACCCGGCGAGATCGACACCGCTCTCACCGCTCTCGACGGCGTGGACCGGGCCGTGACCCTCGTGCGCAGCGGCCGCCTCATCTCCTACGTCACCGGTGAGAACCTCGACGACTCCGACCTGCGAGCCCAGCTGCGCACCCTCCTGCCCGCGCACCTCGTGCCCACCGCGATCGTGCCGCTCGCCGCGATCCCGCTCACCTCCCACGGCAAGGTCGACGCCGCCGCCCTGCCCGAACCCGCAGCCGGCGAAGGAAGCGAACCGCGCACCGAGACCGAAGCGCTCGTCGCCCGCATCATCGGCGACGTCCTCGGCGACGGCACCGCGGTGGGACGCACCGACGACTTCTTCGCGGTCGGCGGCAACTCGCTGCTCGCCACCGTCCTCGTCGGCCGCCTGCGCGACGAGACCGGCACCGACGTGCCGCTGCGCACCGTCTTCGCGAACCCCACCGTCGACGCGCTCGCCGCCGCCCTCGACGCCGGTGGTTTCGACACCGACGCCGGACCCGTTGCCGTGTCGCCGCGCCCGGAACGGATCCCGCTCAGCCGCGCCCAGCGTCGCCTGTGGGGACTGAGTTCGCTTGCCCCCGATGCCTACCGGCTGCGCAGCGAGGTCAACTTGAGCGGACCGCTCGACCTCGGTGCCCTGCAGGCCGCGCTCGGCGACGTCGCGCTGCGCCACGAGATCCTGCGGACCGATTACATCGTCGACGGCGACGGCGTGTACCAGCAGGTGCACGAGGCGCCGCGCAGCGACCGGTGGCGCGTGCGACTCGAACGCACCGGCCCCGATCAGCACGTGCTGTATCTCGACGTCGACCATTCGATCGCCGACGGCACGTCGCTGCGGCCGCTGCTGCGCGACCTCACGATTGCGTATCTCGCCCGCGTGAACGGCGCGGCCCCGCAGTGGGAACCGCTGCCGCTGCAGTACGCCGACTACGCCCTGTGGGAAGCCGAACGCGGCATCCCCGAACGCGACCTCGAGCACTGGCGACGCGCCCTCGACGGGCTCACCGTCACCGAACTGCCCGCCGACGCCACCGGAACCGACACCGGTGCGCGCAGCGTCGACTTCACGGTGCCCGCCGAGGTGCGCGACGCGCTCGCCGACCTCGCCCGCGCACACGGCGCCACCGAGTTCATGGTGCTGCACGCCGCGCTGTCGGTACTGCTCGCGCGACTCGGCGGCAGTGACGACATCGCCGTCGCCGCTGTGGTGGGCGGACGCCGCTGGGCGCAGCTCGAGGACCTCGTCGGCCCGTTCCTCGACACCCTCGTGCTGCGCGCCCGCGTGGCCCCCGACATGTCGTTCGCCGGACTGCTCGGCCAGGTCCGCGACTTCGACGTCGCCGCCTTCGACCACGTCGCCGTGCCCTACGAGCAGCTGCTGTCGGAGCGGCAGAGCGGCGCACCGCAGGTCGCGTTGGCGTTGCAGGACTTCGGCATCGATCCGATCAGCCTGGGAGAGCTCACCGTCGAGGCCCGCGAAGTCCTCGACGACACAACGAAGTTCGATCTGCAGTTCACGCTGGCCCCACGTCCCGACGGTTACACCGGCACGCTCGTGTTCGACGCCTCCCGCTTCGCCGGCCGCACCGCCGAACTGCTCGTCAGCCGTTTCGTCGCGCTGCTCGGCAGCCTGGCGAGCGCGCCCGACAGTGTTGTCGGCGAACTGGCGGTCGACACCCCGGCTCCCGCCCTCGACGGCGGCGAACCGGCCCCGACACACACACTCGCCGAGATGTTGCGCGCCACCGTCGCCGCGCATCCCGACCGTGAGGCCCTGCGCGGCGACGGCGAATCGCTCACCTACCGCGAACTCGACGCACAGTCCGACGCCCTCGCCGAGGAACTGCGGGCCGACGGCGCGCGGGACGGGAAGATCGTGCGCATCGACGCACCGCGCAGCGTCGACTACATCCGCACCCTGTGGGCCATCACCAAGACCGGTGCGGCCTTCACACATTCGCGGCAGGCAGGGGAGACGTGCCTGCCCGGCACCGCCTACGTCGTGTCCACCTCCGGCTCCACCGGCACCCCGAAGCGGGTCGCGGTGACGCACCGCGGACTCGCCCCGCTCGCCGCCGAAGCGGCCGAGCGCTACCGGGTCGAGCCCGGAGACCGCGTGCTGCACGGCTATTCACCCGAGTTCGACGCCGCGCTGCTCGAACTGCTGCTCGCCCACACCACCGGCGCGACGCTCGTCGTCGCACCCCCGGACGTCTACGCCGGGCAGGACCTGCACCGCTACCTCGCCGAACAGCGCATCACCCATTACCTGTCGACCCCCACGGTGCTCGGCACCCTCGACCCCGAGGGACTGCCCGACCTGAAGGTCGTCGCCTCCGGAGGAGAATCCCTGTCGTCGTCGCTCGCCGCGCGCTGGGCCGACGGCCGCGTGATGCTCGACGCCTACGGACCGACCGAGGCCACGATCGTCGCGACCCTCGTCGACATCGAACCCGGCACCCGACCGAGCATCGGCAAGCCCGTGCCCGGCACCGTCGCCCACGTGCTCGACGCGCGCCTGCGTCCCGTGCCCGCCGGAGCCGTCGGCGAGCTGTACCTCGCGGGTGAGGGCCTCGCCGCCGGATATCTCGACGACCCCGCGCGCACCGCCGAACGCTTCGTGGCCGCTCCCGGTGGTGCCCGCATGTACCGCACCGGCGACCGCGTCCACCGCCGCGTCGACGACACCCTCGGCTATCTCGGCCGCACCGATCGCCAGCTCAAGGTGCGCGGCGTGCGCATCGAACCCGGCGAACTCGAAGCCACGCTGCTCGCCCAGCCCGGTATCCGGCAGGCAGCGGTGGTCGCGGTGAGCGGCACGCTCGTCGCGTTCGCGGCCGGACCGGACCTGTCGGCCGACGACATCACCGCGCGACTCGCGCTCGTCGTGCCGCCGCACCGCATGCCGACCCGCGTGCACGCGCTCGACCAGCTGCCCCTCACGTCCAACGGCAAGCTCGACGTCGCAGCGCTCGAACTGCACGACGCCGCCGCGCTCGACGACGACGCCGCCCTGGACCGTCCGCTCACCGACGCCGAGGATCTCGTCGTCACCGTCGCCGAGGACGTGCTCGGCGCCCGTCCGGCCGCGCACCGCGGGTTCTTCACCGCCGGCGGCGACTCGCTGTCGGCCGTCGTGTTCGCCGCGCGCCTGAGCGAGGCGTTCGGCACCGACGTGCCGGTGCGCGAAGTACTCGCCGCCCCGACCCTGGCCGCGCTCGCCGCCCGCATCGAATCCGGCGACGACCAGCGCGTCGCGCTGCGGCACTACGACGATGACACCCCGGCACCGATCGCACCCGCGCAGCGCCGCCTCGGCATCGTCGCGCGGGCCGAGACCGGCACCGCCGGCTATCTCGTGCCGGTCGTGCTGACGCTGAGCGGCGACCTCGACGTCGACGCCCTCACCGCCGCGGTGAGCGATGTCGTCGACCGCCATCGCGTGCTGCGCACCGCCTTCATCGACGACGTGCAGGTACCCGTCGACCCGCCGGTGCTCGAACACTCCGCGCCGGAGGACGTCGCCGCGGCCGTGACCGCCACGATCACTACGCCCTTCGACATCACGGCCCAGGCCCCGATGCGGATCCGGTTGTTCGACGTCGAACCCGGCCGCTGGGTGCTCGCCGCCGCCGTGCACCACATCGCGTTCGACGGTGCGTCCGTCGGTCCGCTGCTCACCGATCTCGCCGTCGCCTACGCCGCGCGTCGCGGGGCAGAAGCGCCGGTCTTCGAGTCGCTGCCCGTCACCTACGGCGACTACGCGCGCTGGCAGCACGAACTGCTCGGCGACCCCACCGATCCGGGCTCGCTCGCCGCCCGCCAACTCGACTACTGGACAACCACACTCGCCGGCCTGCCCGACGGCCCGCTGCCGCTGCCCGCCGACCGGCCGCGCCCCGCGCAGCCGACCCACCGTGGCGCGCAGATCGTCTCGACCCTCGACACCGAGACCCACCGACGCCTCCGGGACGTCGCGCGCAGCCACGACGTCACCGTGTTCATGCTTGTCCACGCGGTGCTCGCCGCGATGCTCGCGCGTCGCAGCGGACGCACCGACATCGCCGTGGGCACGGCGATCGCGGGTCGCACGGATGCCCGTCTCGACCGGCTCGTCGGCATGTTCGTCGGCACCGTCGTGCTGCGCACCGCCGTCGACGCGTCGCGTCCGTTCACCGACCTGCTGCGCGACGTGCGGGCCACCGATCTCGGTGCGCTCGCGCACGCCGACGTGCCATTCGACGAGGTCGTCGCCCGTCTCGCGCCGCGCCGCGACCCGTCGTACAGCCCGCTCTTCCAGGTGCTGCTCACGCACCGCGTCGAGGCCGGCGAGGTGCTGCCGCAACTGCCGGATGTGCAGATCGCCGAGACCGACGCCGGGGAACCGGCCGCGCAGTTCGACGTGGTCGTCGAACTCGTCGAGCGCGAGGCCGGACTCGACCTGCGCCTGGTCTATGCGACGGATCTGTTCGACGACACTACCGGCGACGCGATGCTCACCGACCTCGTGGCGATGCTCGCCGCCGCCCTCGCCGAACCCGACCGCGCCGTCGGCGATCTCGCCGTGCCGGTGCCCGCACCGCTGTCGGCTCCCGCCGTCGCACCGCGCACCCTGCCCGAGATCTTCGCGACCGCCGTCGAGCAGCATCGCGGACGCATCGCGGTGCGCTCCGGCACCGTCGCCTGGACGTACGGCGGACTCGACGCCCGCGCCGACGAGATCGCCTCCGTGCTCGCCTCCCACGGCGTGCGACGCGGCGACCTCGTCGCGATCGCCGTGCCGCGCAGCGAGTACTGGCCGCTCGCCGTCTGGGCGATCACGAAACTCGGTGCGGCATGGGTGTCCGTCGACCTCACCCAGCCCGACGCGCGCAGTGTCGCGATCCTCGCCGACTCCGGTGCTCGCATCGGCCTGACCGTCGGCTACCGCGAACTCGGCCACGTGACGTGGCTCGACCTCACCGCCGACCGCAGCATCGACTTCGACGCCGTCGAACCCCCGCGTCCCGCAGTGACATCCGGCGACCTCGCCTACACGATCTACACGTCCGGCACCACGGGCACACCGAAGGGCGTCGACGTCACCCACCGTGGGCTCGCGGCGCTGCTCGACGTGCAGACCGCCCTGCTCGACCTCGGGCCGGAATCGCGCGTGCTGCAGGTCGCCTCGCACACCTTCGACGCCGCGGTCTTCGAACTGCTCTCCGCCCACGCGTACGGCGGTGCCCTTGTGATCGCCCCCGACCACACCTTCGCCGGGGAACCCCTGCAGGAGCTGATCGTCAACGAGCGCGTCACGCACCTCAACCTCACGCCCACCGTGCTCGGCACCCTCGACCCCGAGGCATTCGAGCCGACGACGATCGTCGCCGCGGGTGAGACCCTGCCCGGTGCACTGGTGGGCCGCTGGTCGCGGCACCGGATCGTCAACGGCTACGGGCCCACCGAATTCACCGTCGCCGTCTCGTATTCCGCGCCGCTCACCGATGACGAGAAGCCGAGCATCGGCACGCCTGTCGCGGGAGCCACCGCCTACGTGCTCGACTCGCGTCTGCACCCCGTGCCGCGCGGCACCGTCGGCGAGCTCTACGTGACCGGTGACAGCACCGCCCGCGGCTACCGCTACGAATCCGGACTCACCGCAACGCGATTCGTCGCGAACCCGTTCGGCGACGGCGGGTCGCGGCTGTACCGCACGGGCGACCTGGTTCGGATCCTGCCGAACGGGGTACTGGATCACGTGGCCCGCATCGACGACCAGGTGAAGATCCACGGCATCCGCGTCGAACCCGCCGAGGTCGACGCCGCGCTGCTGAACCGTCCGGGAGTCGCGGCGACCGTGACCGTTCCGCATCCCGGACGTGACGGCGACACCGTGCTCGTCTCCTATATCCAGCCCGAGACCGGCACCGCACCCGACACGGCAGCATTGCGTCGCGCGCTCGTCGCCGACCTGCCGCGTCACCTGCGGCCGGTGAGCATCACCGTCGTCGACGCACTGCCGCTGATGGCATCCGGCAAGGTCGACCGCGCGGCGCTGCCCGCCCCCGACACCGCCGTCGACGAACCATATGTGGCGCCGCAGGGACACATCGCGCAAACCGTCGCCGCGGTGTTCGCCCGCCACCTCGACCGGCCGATCGACGAGATCTCTGCTGACCGAAGCTTCTTCGACCTCGGTGGCAGTTCCATCGCGGCCGTCACCGTCGCCGGTGAACTGCGCGACGAGCTCGGCGCCGACGTTCCCGTCGAGTGGCTGTTCACCAGCCCGGATCTCGCGTCGCTCGCCGACCGCATCGACCACGGCCGCAGTAATGACGAACGCGACCCGCTCGGCAGCCTCGTCGAGATCGCCGGTCGCGGTGACGAGAAGCCGCCGTTGTTCTGCGTGCACCCCATCAGCGGACTCGCATGGATGTACGCCGGTTTCGCGCAGCATCTCGACGGCCGTACCCTCTACGGTCTCCAGGCAACGGGCTTCGACGACATTCCGGACAGCATCGGCGAACTCGCCGCGCGGTATGTGGCCGAAATCCGTAAGGTGAGGGCCGATGGTCCCTACCACCTGCTGGGCTGGTCGGTGGGCGGCACCATCGCACACGAGATGGCCGTGCAGCTCCGCGAGCACGGAGAGCAGGTCGGTGCGGTAGTGCTGCTCGACACGCTCACGCCCGAGACTGTGCCTGCCGAGCCCCACCCGACGGCAGAGAACGTACCCGACATCGCCGGGCTGCCCGAAGAACTCGTCGCCGAGGTCCGGCGCCGCACCGACGCCGCCGCGCAGGCCGTCGAAGACGCGGTGCGCCGACACACCCTCAGCGAATACGACGGCGACATCGACCTGGTGGTCGCCGAACCCGATCTCGACCGGCACCCAGATCTCGCCGCCACCTGGCAGCGATATGTGCGCTGTCTCGTCGTCGAACATCCGGTGCCGTTCACGCACTCGGAACTGGCCGATCCGGACGCGGTGCGTGCGATCGGCCCGGTGCTCGACAGCGTGCTCGAGCGCCACGACGACCCCCACACCGCGCCCGCCGGGTGCGCACGCAGTGTTACCGCAACGAGGGAGACGCCCTGATGGAAGTACATGATTACCTGCGAATTCTGCAGGCGAGGTGGAAGATCGTCGCCGTCACGACGGTGGTGGCGGTTCTTGCCGCCCTCGGCGCCTCCCTGCTGACCACGCCCCAGTACGAAGCCAAGACACGCCTGTTCGTGTCGACCTCGTCGGGCGCGTCGGTGCAGGAGATCTATCAGGGCAACCTGTTCTCGCAGCAGCGAGTCACCTCCTACACCGAACTGCTCGAGGGCACCACCCTCGCGCAGCGCACCCTCGACAAGCTCGGTCTCGGCGAGATGTCGGCCGTCGATCTCGCCGGCAAGGTGACCGCCTCGTCGACCCCCGACACGGTGCTCATCGACACCGCCGTCACCGACGAGTCGCCCGAGCGTGCCCGCGACCTCGCCAACGCACTGTCGGACGAGTTCGTCGTCATGGCACGCGAACTGGAGACCCCCGAGGACGGTGGCCCGCCGACCGCCCGCGTGGTGGTCGAGCAGTACGCGGCTACGCCGTCGGCGCCGGTGACGCCGAAGACCACACGGAACGTCGCGCTGGGTCTGGCCGTCGGTGTGCTGCTCGGCATCGCCCTCGCGGTGCTGCGCGATCGCCTCGACAACACCATCAAGGACCGCAACGCCGTCGAGGAGCTCGCCGGCACCGGTGTGGTGGGTGTGATCCCGCTCGAGAAGGCCCGGCAGGAGGAGCCGGCGATCGTGTTCGCGGACGCCAACAGCGGCGACGCCGAGGCCTACCGGGAGATGCGGACCAACCTGCAGTTCCTCGAGGTCGACAACCCGCCGCGCGCGATCGTTATCACCAGTTCCCTGCCCGGCGAGGGCAAGACCACCACGGCGGTCAACCTGGCCCTGGTGCTCGCCGAGGCCGGTCACTCCGTCGTGCTCGTCGAAGCCGACCTGCGCCGCCCGCGTGTGACCAAGTACCTCGGCACGCTCGGCGACGCCGGCCTGTCGAACGTGCTCGCACACACGGCTGCACTCGAGGACGTGCTCCAGCCGACGCGCTTCGACGGCATGTGGGTGCTCGCGGCCGGCGGTCTGCCGCCCAACCCGTCCGAGCTGCTCGGTTCCGCGCATGCGCGGGAGGTCATCGAGGACCTGCGGTCGCGCTTCGACTACGTCATCATCGACGCGCCGCCGCTGCTGCCCGTCACCGACGCGGCGATCCTCACGAACATCGCCGACGGTGCGCTGCTCATCGCGCGTTACGGCAAGACCACCCGCGAGCAGTTCGCGCGGGCCGTCGGCAACCTGCGGGCGGTCAACGCGCCCGTGCTGGGCACGATCCTGGCGCTGACCCCGACCAAGGGACGCGGCACGGCCTACGAATACCGCTACTACTACAGCTCCGACAAGGACGGTGCTGCTCCGGCAGCCGCCCAGACGAGCACGCCGGCGACGCAGCGTGTCGGAGCGCCGGCACCGACCGCACCGGCCGCCCAGCCGGCTGCGCAGGCGCAGACGACCGCGTCGGCACCCGTCGAGGGACCGGCCCGGCCGCAGAACGGTCAGCATCATGTCGAGCCGCCGGCCACGCAGGCCCACCCGGCGCCGAGCAACGACGCCTACCACTACCGCGCTGCGGAGCAGTTCCCGCCGGCGCCGCAGCCGGCATCGGAGCGATACGGCAGCGAGCCCTACCAGGCGCCGCAGGCGTACTCCGCCGCCGAGCCGCTGTCGCGACCCGTGGTGCACGCACCGCGACGCCCGGTGAACGACTCAGGCTCGGAGAGCGGCGAGGAGAGGTAGCAACAGATCGGCGATCTCGGATCCGACCGTGACGAACGTCTCCTCGTCTCGGCCGATCGGGTCGACGATGTCCTCCGGCCCGGGTGCAGACATCTGCGCCCGGGCCGTCGTCAGTTCTGCGATGGTCCGCGCACCGGTGGCGTTCTGCAGCCGGGCGGCCTCGCGCAGCGTGAACGTCACCCGCATCCTGCGCGGTGCGAGCTGGATGACCTTGGCGCGGTGCCGCTCGCTCATCGTGATGATCATGTCGGAGTCCTCCGCGATCGGCGGGGTGATCCGACGCGCAGCGAATCCGTCCGGATCGCCTCCGAGCTGCTGCAACACGAGTGCCGCGGTGGGTTCCATGCCGTAACCGACCATCGCCCGGGTGCCGGCGCTGTGCGCCGAAAGGTCCTCGCGACCGGCCTCGGCCGCGTATGCGGTGGTCAACCTCTCTGCGGTGGGTGATCGGCAGATGTTTCCGGTACACACATAGAGAATCCGCATTCGGCGATCCTATGGGAGACGCTATCCAGGCGCTCAGGAGCCATCTCCGGGGTGCTCGGTCCCGGCGTACGTCATACGAACGGCCCTCGTGACCCGCCGGTAACGTTCTGTACCATCGTCGGTGATTTCGGGCGCCGGGGGAAGCTGACGCGGCTGGCGCATCCAACGTCGAAGGCGGCTGATGAGTTCTATTCTCGGTGTGACCGTGGGGGAGAGCGCCGTTCGGGTGGTGCGGCCGGTGGATCGAACGACCCCGACGGCGGGGTTCCAGTTCCAGGTGGTCGAAACCGGTAAGGACGATCCGGCGCGGCTGGCGGCAGGCACCCTCGGGGTGCTCTTCCAGACCGGTGTGGCGGGCGATCCGATCGAGCGGGTGGGACTGGTCTATCGCGACCAGGCCCAGGGCGAGCGCCTGCGCGCGGCAATGGCCGTCGAGCACATCGACCGTTACCTGCTCGTCTCCGAACCCGAAGCCGCCGTCACCTATCTGCAGGCCACCGGCGAGCTCGGCAGCAACACCGCCGTCTTCTACGACCTCGGCGACGCCGGGCTCACCGTCACCGTCGTCGACCTCGTCTCCCGCGAGGTGCTCGCCGAACGCACCGACAGCATCGGCGGCCGCGTCTTCGACAACGTGATCCGCGACCACCAGCTCGACACCAACGGTGTGTGGCGCCCCGACGACCCCGCCACCGACGACGAATTGTCGGCCCAGTGCCGCGAGGCCAAGGAGAAGCTCTCGCAGAGCGAGACCGTGGCCGTACCGGGCGCGGCAGGGGTCGTGCTCATGTCGCGCGAGACCTTCGATCCGCTCATCGCGCAGTGCGTCGAGTCGTCGGCGCAATTCGTGCACCAGGTGATCTCCCGTGCCGGTCGCAACCCCGAGGCCGTGGTCCTGCTCGGCGGCGGCGCGCACATCCCGCTCGTGCAGGAGGTGCTGCGCTCCTGGCTCGGCCTGCCCCTGGTGGTGCCGCACGAGCCCGAACTCGTCCTCGCCAAGGGCGGGGCCCTGGCCGCCGCGCAACCGGCCACCTCGCAACCGGTGAGCACCCTCACGCGCATCGTGCCGGGTCAGCCCCCGTCGACGAGCGCCGACACCGAGCAGATCCCGGTCGTCGCCGCCGCGGCCGCTGCGCCCACGGCTGCCGCCACCGGTGCGGAGTCCGCCGACGCGAAGAAGCCATGGTGGTCGTCGCTGGCCGGTCGCGGTCCGTCGGTCAGCGGCAGGCAGATCTCCGGCGCCGGGATCGCGGGCACGGCTCTCGCGGTCGTCGCGGTCATCGGCGTGGCGCTGAGCACCGGCTTCACGAGTTCGTCGACCGACGAGACGAGCCCCACCCAGTCGTACATCCCGACGACCACCAACGCGCCGCGGCAGAACCCCGCGCCGGCGGTAGCGCCCACGCAGGTCACCACGACCACCACGGTCGAGCAGGAGCCGGCTCCGACCACCCATTCACCGCGCCCGGTTCCGCCGGCCCCCGAACCTCCGCCCGCTCCGGCTCCGACCATCCCGGGGCTGGGAGTGCCGGTCCCGACGCTGCCGCCGCTGCCGACGATCGAGCTGCCGCCGCTGCCGCAGATCCGGCTTCCCTGAGTCACCCGCTCACGCGCGTCGCGCGTGCCGGCCGCCCGTCTGCTGTCCGGGGGCGTCGGTACGCGCGAGCACGGCGGCGATCGCCGTGGTGAGCGGCACCGACAACGTGAGCGCGATGCCGCCGACGCATGCGCGGACCAGCTCGATCGCCACGGCGTCGCTCGTGATCACATCGGTGATCGACCGCCCGGCCACCGAGAACAGCAGCAGGAGAGGCAGCGCGCCGCCCGCGTAGGCGAGGACGAGCGTGTAGACGGTGCTGGCGATGTGGTCGCGGCCCACGCGCATCGCCGCCGAGAAGATCTCACGACGCGACGACTCGGGATCGAGCCCGGCGAGTTCGAAGGCCGACGACGCCTGCGTGATGGTGACGTCGTTGAGCACACCGAGCGAGCCGATGATGAATCCCGCCAGCAGTAGGCCCGAGATCGACACGTGCCCGATGTACAACTGCACGTCGGTGTTCTGTTCCTCCGACAGACCGGTCAGATGTGTCATGCGGATCGCGACGTAGGACAGCAGGGCCGCGACGACCATCGAGGCGAGCGTGCCGAGCAGCGCCGAACTGGTCCTCAGATTCACACCGTGCGCCAGGTACAGCACCGCGTAGAGGATCAGTGCACCGCCGACCAGTGCGACCGGCACGGCGGGTTTGCCGTCCAGGAGCGCCGGGAGCATGAACACCACCAGCACACCGAACGCGACCACCAGGCCGATCAGGGCCCGCAGACCGCGCCAGCGGGCGATGGCGACCACTACGACAGCGAACGCTGCGACCACCAGGGCGAGCGGGAAGCCGCGGGCGTAGTCGTAGAAGGAGTACTGGGTGGCGCCCGCCGGATCGGTCTGGCGGACGAGACGGATCTCGTCGCCGGCCTGTAGATCGGGCTGACCCGGGCCGGGAATCACCTCGAGGAGCGTCCGGGCACCGTCGTCGGGACCGGATTCGATGGCGACGATGCTGCGTTCGCAGTCGAAGGCGTTGCTCGAGGGAGGGGACGGCTCACCGGTGAAGACGCGCCCGAAGGACGCGCTGCCGCACGGGCCGGTGTTCTGCTCGACGACCGTTCCGGCCTCGGTGACGACCGCGCCGCCGCTACTCGTCTGAAAGGGAGCGGGGATGTCCACGGCACGGCTGCTCGGCCATAACAGGGCGGTGCCGAAGAGCACCAGGAGACCGATCGCAGCCAGCAGGCCGACCACGATCTTCGCGGCGATGGGTCCGAGTGGGATGGGACTTTCGTCCTGCCCGTGGCCGTGTCCGTGGCCGAAATGGCCGTGTCCGTGATTCACCCGGACAGGCTAGCCAAGAGGCGAGATGGTTGGGGCTGGTGGTGGCGGGGAGCAGGGGGGGTGTCCCCGCCACCGTCACCTGATCTCGCACAGGGGGGATGGCGATCGATCAGGGAGCCCGGCACAGTGCGTAGTGCTTAGTGCCATAAGACAAATTACTGGTTCCGACCCCGGATTGGGGAGGGGTTGGCATGTGTCGATGGTCACGAAGCCGACAAACTGTCCGTTCGGGTAGGTCGACCGTGCCTCTAAACAGGGACTTTGGTCCCGAAAGGCACAACATAACTGTTCGGCAACGATTGCCAGCCCGGGGTCGGAAGCCCTGTTCCTACTGTTTGTAGGAGGACAGGAAGTTACCGATCCGCTCGATCGCCACCGCCAGGTCGCGTGCCCACGGCAGCGTGACGATGCGCAGATGGTCGTGGTTCGGCCAGTTGAAGCCCGTGCCCTGCGTGACGAGGATGCGCTCCTGCAGCAGCAGATCCTGCACGAGCTTCTCGTCGTCGTGGATGTCGTAGACCTCCGGATCCAGACGCGGGAAGGCGTAGAGCGCACCGCGCGGCTTCACGCAACTCACGCCCGGGATGGCGTTGAGGCGCTCCCACGCGACGTCGCGCTGCTCGAGCAGGCGCCCACCGGGCCGTACCAGGTCCTCGATGCTCTGATAGCCGCCGAGCGCCACCTGGATGGCGTGCTGGGCCGGCACATTGGGGCACAAGCGGGTCGAGGCGAGCAGGTCGACGCCCTCGAGGAAGCCCTCTGCGTGATCCTTCGGGCCGGTGATGACCATCCAGCCCGACCGGTAGCCGGCGACCCGGTACGCCTTCGACAGGCCGTTGTAGGTCAGGCAGAGCAGGTCGGGGGCCAGCGACGCGAGGGAGACGTGCTTCGAATCGTCGTACAGGATCTTGTCGTAGATCTCGTCGGCGAGCAGCAGCAACTGGTGCTTGCGGGCGAGGCGCACGATCCCCTCGAGCACCTCGTGCGAGTACACGGCGCCCGTCGGGTTGTTCGGGTTGATCACCACGATCGCCTTGGTGCGGTCGGTGATCCGGGACTCGATGTCGTCGAGATCCGGGTTCCAGTCGTTGGTCTCGTCGCACAGATAGTGCACGGGGGTGCCACCGGCGAGCGAGGTCATCGCCGTCCACAACGGATAGTCGGGTGCCGGGATGAGCACCTCGTCGCCGTCGTCGAGCAGGGCCTGCATGGTGATGGTGATGAGCTCGGAGACTCCGTTGCCCAGGTAGACATCGTTGATGTCGAACTTCGGGAAGCGCGGCACGAGCTCGTAGCGCGTGACGATCGCGCGACGGGCGGAGGCGATGCCCTTGGACTCCGAGTAGCCCTGCGCGTGGGGCAGCGCCGCGATCATGTCCTGCACGATCGTGTCGGGCGCCTCGAACCCGAACGGTGCGGGGTTGCCGATGTTGAGCTTGAGGATGCGATGCCCCTCGGCCTCGAGCCGCGCGGCGTGGGCGTGCACCGGCCCGCGGATCTCGTAGAGCACGTTCTGGAGCTTCGACGACTGCTCGAGCCGACGGCTGATGTGATGGTGAAGTTGGCCTTGCTCCTCGATAGTCACGGCTTACATCGTGCCACCGTGCCGCAACAGGATTTCATCCGCGTTTTGCCGGTTGCGGTAACGAGTTGGGAAACAAGGCGCGACGAATGTCCGGATCAATGCGATGATCGAGGTCCATCTAGGCCTCACGTCGGGGTGACGTGGGGGAATGCAAGGAGCAAGTGGTATGGCGCAGGGCACTGTCAAGTGGTTCAACGCGGAAAAGGGCTTCGGCTTCATCGAGCAGGATGGTGGGGGAGCAGACGTTTTCGTCCATTACTCCGAGATCCAGGGTTCGGGCTTCAAGACCCTGGACGAGGGGGCACGAGTCGAGTTCGAGATCGGCCAGGGGCAGAAAGGCCCGCAGGCTCAGGGTGTGCGCGCCATCTAGGTCGCACTCTTTCGAGAATTCCGCGTTCGACGGCGTCGCACTTCCGGTGCGGCGCCGTCGTCGTGTGCTCTCCATCACAGTCGGGAGGCGTAGGCCTACCCGTCGGTAAGTACTGCTTGTAAGGTATATCCGGTTCGTGGGGTAACAGTTTGTTTTCTCCGGTGCGGGGGGATTCGTACCGGACGGTTTTTCCTTCCTGGGGGATTGGTGTTTGTGGATTCGGCTACTCCTCGCAGTGCGACACACGATCGATGGACCGACCCCAAGAAACGCCTCTGGCTGTACGGACTCGTCGTCCCCCTGAGCCCCTTCATCGCCTACTTCCTCGTCGAATACCTCCACCTCGGCGTCTTCTGGGCCACCGGTGCACTGGTCATCGCCGTCGTCTGCCCGTTGGTCGACGCGTTCGCGAGGCTGGACACGAGCAATCCGCCCGAGAGCGTGATGCGGACGCTCGAGAACGACCGGTACTACCGCTACTGCACCTATCTCTATCTCCCACTGCAATACGCGGGCCTGACATTCGGGTGCTGGATGTGGGTGTCGCAGCCCATGGGCGGCGCCGAACGATTCGCGATGGCCGCCACACTCGGCATCGTCGGCGGTGTCGGCATCAACGCGGCGCACGAACTCGGACACAAGCGCACCACCATCGAGCGGCGCCTCGCGAAGATCGCGCTCGCCCAGTCGTTCTACGGCCACTTCTACGTCGAACACAATCGGGGGCACCACGCCCGTGTGGCGACCCCGGAGGACCCGGCCACCGCCCGCATGGGAGAGAGCTACTGGCGCTTCCTGCCCCGTTCGGTGTTCGGCAGCCTCCGTTCCGCGATCCGTTACGAGAAGGGCCGGCTCGAACGTCGCGGCACGTCGTTCTGGAATCTGCGGCACAACGACATCCTCAACGCATGGGCGCTGAGCGTCGTCCTCTACGCGGTGCTCATCGCCGTGTTCGGCTGGTCGATCGCCCCGTGGCTCGTCGTCCAGGCCGTCATGGCGATCATGTTCCTCGAAGGCGCCAACTATCTCGAGCACTACGGGCTGCTGCGCGAGAAGCGACCGGACGGCAGTTACGAACGCGTGCAGCCCCAGCACAGCTGGAACAGCAACCACGTGTGCTCCAACCTGTTCCTCTACAACCTGCAACGGCACAGCGACCATCACGCCAATCCGCTGCGCCGCTACCAGACCCTGCGGTCGATGCCGCAGGCGCCGCAGCTACCCGCCGGTTACGCGGTATTGATCATCCTGGCCCTCTTTCCGCCGCTGTGGCGACGGGTGATGGACCCGCGACTGCTCGAGCACTACAGTCACGATTTCTCGCGAATCAATATTGAGCCTGAGAAACGAAATGCGATTCAGGCACGATACGGTGGTCGCAGTTAGGCGCCATGTCGGGGAGACCGCGCCGTTTCTATGATGCGCACACCCGTGCGGATCATGCGCGCCCGGGGAGATAAGTGGAACAGCAGTACGTGCCTGCATCGTCGCAGTTCGGGGAGGCCGGCGACGGTTTCCCGCTCTCGTCGGCCCAACGCGGGATCTGGTTCGCCCAGCATCTGCTCGGCGACATTCCACTGACCATCGCCCAGTACGTCGACGTCCGAGGCGAATTCGATCCCGAGATCTTCGCGGACGCCGGCGCCGCCACCGCCCGCGAACTGGGCACCGGCATGCTCCGCATCTTCGAGGTCGACGGCCACCCCCGTCAGGTCATCGACCACGACCTCGAGGACCGCGCCACGATTCTCGACCTGCGCGACGAGGACGATCCCGAAGCAGCGGCCATCGCCTGGATGCGCGCCGAGTACCGCACGCCCCTCGACATGCTCGAGGACCGGCTGATCGTCTGCGCGGTCCTGCGAATCGCCGACGACCGCCATTTCGTCTACACCCGGATCCACCACATCGCCCTCGACGGCTACGGGGCGACCACCTTCGACACCCGCACCGCCGAGCGTTACAGCGCCGCGGTACAGCAGCGCGAACCCGCCCGCTTCGACGTCAGTCCGCTGCCGGAGATCGTCGAGGACGAACAGCGCTACCGCGACTCGGCCCGGTTCGAGAGCGACCGCGCCTACTGGGCCGACCGCATCCGCGACCTGCCGCACCCCATCAGCCTCGCCGGTCGCGCCGCGCCCGTCGGCCCGCACCCGGTCCGGTTCAGTGCGCCCCTGCCCGAACGTGTCGAGGCCGCGATCGACCGGATGATCGCCGAGCGCGAGAAGACCACGACCTTCGCGACCGTGGTCGCAGCGGCCTTCGCGGCCTTCCTCGCCCGCGTCACCGGTGAGACCGACGTGGTCCTCAGCCTCCCGGTCTCGGCGCGCACCACCGTCCGCCTGCGTCGCTCCGGCGGCATGGTCTCCAACGTCGTCCCGATCCGCGTCGGTGTCGAACCGGACGGTAGCCGCGACGATCTGATCGACCGGATGCAGCTCGAATTCACCGGGGCACTGCGTCACCAGCGGTACCGGCACGAGGACATGCGCCGCGACACCGGCTACGGCAGCGCCGACCGCGGATTCTTCGGGCCCGCGGTCAACGTCATGATGTTCGACCACGAGATCCGCTACGGCGATTCGGTCGGCCGCCGGCACGTGCTGAGCACCGGCCCGGTCGACGACCTCTCGCTCAACATCTACCCGAGCGCGCCGGGGCAGCCCGCCCACATCGACCTCGAGGCCAACCCCCACCTGTACACGGTCGACGAACTGCGCTCGCACCACACACGATTTGTCGAGTATCTCGGCGAACTCGCCGACTCCGACCGCACCATCGGCACACTGACGGTCCTGCACGACGACGAATACGAGAGCCTCGTCCCGTATCGAGGACTGCCCGCCCAGCCCGTGCGGCTGTTCGCCGACTTCCTCGCCGACGGTGTGCGCCGCAATCCCGACGGCGTCGCGATCATCGACGGCGACCGGCAGGTCACCTACCGCGAACTCGACGATCTTTCTACACGTCTCGCCGCACAGCTCGTCGACGCCGGGGCCGCCCCCGAGACCTTCGTGGCACTGAGCATGGACCGCGGCGCCGATGCGCTGATCGCGGTGTGGGCGGTGGCGAAGACCGGCGCGGCCTTCGTCCCGATCGATCCGGCGCTCCCGGCCGACCGGATCGCCTACATGGTCGATGATTCCGGTGCACAGCTCGGACTCACCGTGCAGAGCCGGATCACAGACCTGCCGTCCGGGCCCCGCTGGATCGCCGTGGACGACCCGCTCCCCTCGGATATCGACGTCGAGGTCGTGCGCTCGCCGGCCGTGCCGGAGAACCCGGCGTACATGATCTACACCTCGGGCTCCACCGGAACCCCGAAGGGCGTGGTCGTCACCCATCGCGGGCTCGCGACCTTCGCCGCCGACACCCGCCCCGAACTCGCCCTCGGCACCGACTCGCGGATGCTGCGGTTCTCCTCGGCGAGCTTCGACGCGTCGATCTTCGAGATGCTGCAGGCCTTCAGCGCCGGAGCGGCCATGGTCGTGGCGCCGCCGCACGTTCTCGGCGGCAACGAACTCGTCGACGTCCTGCGCGCCCACCGGGTCACGCACATCGTCTCGGCGCCCACCGTCCTCAACACCGTCGACCCCGCGGGCCTGCCCGATCTCGAGGCCGTCGTCGTCGGCGGCGACGTGTGCACCGCCGACCTCGTCGAACGCTTCGCTCCCACCTGCCGGTTCACCAACAGCTACGGCCCCACCGAGACCACCATCGTCGTCACCGCCGGAGACCCCCTAGCACCCGGCGACCCGATCACCATCGGCCGTCCCCTCGACGGTGTCGTCGCCGTGGTGCTCGACCGTCGCCTGCGACCGGTGCCCGTCGGATTCGTCGGCGAGTTGTATCTCGGCGGACCGGCTTTGGCGCGCGGCTACCACAGCCGTCCCGGGCAGACCGCGGATCGATTCGTGGCCAACCCCTTCGAACCCGGCACGCGCCTGTACCGCACCGGCGACGAGGTGCGGTGGACGCCCGATCACCAACTCGACTTCGTGGGCCGCTCCGACTTCCAGGTGAAGATCCGCGGATTCCGCATCGAACTGGGCGAGATCGACACCGCCCTGCTCGACCAGGACGGCGTCGACTTCGCGACGACCGTCGTGCACGACAGCGGCAGTTCCGTCGTCCCCGTGTCGTACGTACGTATGGAATCCGGCGCGACCTTCGACATGCAGGGACTGCTCGACGGTGTCGCCCGCGTTCTCCCGGCGCACATGGTGCCCGCGGCCGTCGTCGAACTCACCGAGATCCCGGTGACTCCCGCCGGCAAACTCGACCGCGCTGCGCTCCCCGCACCGCAGTTCGCCACCGCAGAATTCCGCGCCCCCGAAACCGACTCCGAACGCCTCCTCGTCGAGGTCGCCGCCGGACTGCTCGACGTCGAACGCATCGGTGTCGACGACTCGCTGTTCGCCCTCGGCGCCGACAGCATCGTCGCGATGCAGTTCGCCGCCCGCGCCAAGGCCGCCGGACTGCACATCACCGCCCGGCAGATCTTCGAACACAAGACGATCGCGGCGCTCGCGCGGGTCGCCACCGCCGTGCCCACCGCCCTCGTCCTCGACGAACTGCTCGGCGGGGGAGTGGGCGACATCCCGCTCACGCCGATCGTGCACGAGATGCTCGGGCGTGGTGACTATTCCACCTTCGCGCAGGCCGTCCTCGTCTCCACCCCCGCGGATCTGACCTACGACGATCTGCGGGCCGCGCTCGCTGCCGTCGTCGCCCGGCACGACATCCTGCGGTCCACGCTGCGCGACGGGCAGTGGCGGACGCACGCCGAACTGCCGGACCTCGATGCGTGGATCACCCGCGTCCCGGTCGCCGACGCTACCGAATCCGATTCTCTCGTCGACCGTGAATGCGACGCTGCCGCACAGGATCTCGATCCGGAATCCGGTCTCGTGCTGCGTGCCGTGTGGTTCGACGTCGCCGAGCCGGTCGGGCAGGGTCGCCTGCTGCTCGTCGCACACCACCTGGTGGTCGACGGCGTGTCGTGGCGGGTACTGCTGCCCGACCTCGGCCAGGCCTGGATGCAGGTCGCGGCAGGACAGACACCGTCGCTGCCCGAGGTGGGTACCTCCTACCGCCGCTGGGCGCACGCCCTGCACGGAACCGCCCGCGACCACGTCGGTGAACTCGACCACTGGACCGAAACCCACGGTGGTGCAGCACCGCTCACCGCAGTCGCGTCGCTCGACCCGGAGATCGACATCCTGGCGACCACCGCGACCGTCCGGGTCGATCTCGACCCGAGTGTGACCGACGCGGTGCTCACCCGACTGCCCGAGCTGTACGGCAGCGGCACCGCCGACGGTCTGCTCACCGCCCTCGCGCTCGCCGCCGCCCAGGACGGGCAGCGTTCGTTGTTGCTCACCCTCGAAGGGCACGGCCGCGACCTCGACGCCACCGGCACCGTCGACCTCGCCCGCACCGTCGGCTGGTTCACCAGCGCGTATCCCGTGCGCCTCGACCTCGCCGACGACCTCGACCCCGCCGACGCCGCCGCCGGAGGACGCGCGAGCGCCACCGCGATCAAGGCCGTCAAGGAACGTCTCGCCGCCGTCCCGAACAACGGCGTGGGATACGGCATCCTGCGCCACCTCGATCCGGAGGCATCGCCGGTCCTCGCCGCCCTGCCCACCGCGCAGGTGTCGTTCAACTATCTCGGCCGTCTCACCTCCGGTCACATCGCCGACGAGATCCGTGAGATCGGCTGGGTGCCGCTCGATCTCGCCCTCGACCCCAACCGCGCATCACGGATGGCCGCATCGGTCGCCGTCGACATCAACGCGATGGTCGTCGACGGCCCCGACGGTGCGCACCTCACCGCGTCGTTCACCTATGTGCCGCGGGTGATCTCCGCCGAGACGGTCGGCGCGCTCGCCGAACGGTGGAAGGACGCACTCGTCGGCCTGGCCGCCCACACGCAGCGACCCGACGCCGGTGGTCTCACCCCGTCCGACGTGCCGCTCGTGCACACCCGCCAGCAGCAGATCGAGCAGTGGGAGAACCGCTTCGGTCGCCTCGTCGACATCTGGCCGCTCTCGCCGCTGCAGACCGGTCTGGCCTTCCACGCCGCGCTGTCCGTCGACGCGGTCGACGTCTACACGGCACAGCTGCGTCTCGACCTCGCAGGGGAAGTCGATGCCGGTCGCTGGCAGGCAGCGTTCGCATCGTTGCTCGCACGACACGCCGCCCTGCGCACGGCCTTCGTGCACGACGGTTCCGGCAGCCCGGTCCAGCTCGTCCTGGATCACGTCGAGATGCCGTGGCGCCACGCCGATCTCACCGGATCGTCCGACCCGCAGCACGACCTGCAGACGCTCCTCGACAGCGAACGCTTCGCCCGCTTCGACCTCGCGCACCCACCGCTGTTGCGCGCCGTACTCGTCCGGCTCCCCGAGCAGCGCGCCGTCCTCGCCCTCACCAACCACCACATCGTGCTCGACGGCTGGTCGATGCCGCTGCTCGTGCGCGAACTCCTCGTCGGCTACGCCGCCGGCGGTCAGGCGGCGCTGCCCACCCCCGCGTCCTACCGCGACTACCTGACCTGGCTCGACCGGCAGGACACCGACCGCGCACTCGACGCGTGGGCCGAGGCGTTCGCCGACCTCGACGAACCCACGCTGGTCGCACCCGGAGCCACCGACGCCGTCGACGACGCACCCGCCCAGATCGACATCGACCTCGACGCCGACGACATCGACGCCCTCGCACGGCTCTCGCGACGCACCGGCGCGACACTCAACACCATCGTCCAGACCGCCTGGGGCCTGCTGCTCGCCCGGCACTGGGGTACCCGCGACGCGGTGTTCGGCGCAACCGTCTCCGGGCGGCCCGCCGACCTGCCCGACGTCGAGAACATGCTCGGCCTGTTCATCAACACCCTGCCCGTGCGGGTGCGGATCGACGAGACCGAGTCGGTCGCCGACCTCGTGCTGCGCCTGCAGGGTGAACAGACCGCCCTGCTCGACCAGCAGTTCGTCGGCCTCGGCGCCATCCAGGACCGCATCGGCACCGGCACCCTCTTCGACACGCTCACCGTCTTCGAGTCGTATCCCGTCGACCGCGCCGGATTCGACGAGAACACCGACATCGCCGGCATGCGCGTCACCGACGTCGACGCCCGCGACGCCACGCATTACCCGCTCTCGCTCATGGCGTTGCTCGAACCCCACCTGCGGTTGAGCCTGCGCTACCGCACCGACGTCTTCGACGCCGCGACCGTCGACGACCTCGCCCGCCGCTTCACACAGATCCTGAAGTTCGTCGCCGAGCGCCCCGACGATGCCGTCGGCGCCGTCGACGTGTTCCTGCCCGGCGAACGCGAACGGGTCCTCGAGTCCTGGAACCACACCGCGCACCCCGTGCCCGCCGGAGATGTCGTCGCGTTGTTCGAGCAGCAGGTCGCGCGGACACCCGATGCGCCGGCCGTCGTCGTCGACGGATCGGCGTCGACCTACGCCGAGTTCGCGTCCGACGTGCGCCGTCTCGCCCGTCGGCTCCTGGCCGAGGGTGTCGCTGCGGAAACGCGCGTCGCCGTGGCGGTTCCGCGCTCCTACGACCAGCTGGTCGCGATCTACGCCGTGCTCGCCGCCGGTGGAGCGTACGTGCCGGTCGATCCCGACCAGCCCGCCCAGCGCACCGCCCACGTCCTCACCACCGCCTCGCCGCAGCTCGTGCTCGCGACCGACGAGACCCGCGACAGCCTGCCCGCCGACCTGCGCGTGCTCGATGTGTCCGACGTCGACGGGTACGCCGGCGACCCGCTGACCGACGACGAACGACCCGCACACCGCCCCGGCAACCTCGCCTACGTGCTGTTCACGTCCGGCTCGACGGGCCGGCCCAAGGGTGTCGCGGTGACGCACGGCGCCCTGCACAACCAGCTCGCGTGGATGCGCGCGGCCTTCGCGCCGGACGCCGCCGACACGGTGCTCTACAAGACACCCTTCACCTTCGACGCGTCGGTGTGGGAGTTGTTCCTTCCGCTGCAGAGCGGGGCGCGGCTGGTGGTCGCCGACCGCGACGGGCACGCCGACCCCGCCTACCTCGCGTCGGTCGTCCACCGCGAACGCGTCACCGTCGCGCAGTTCGTGCCGTCGGTGCTCGACCTGTTCGTCGCCGAGGTACAGCACGCGGGCATCGACGCCTCGTCGCTGCGCGCGGTGTTCTCCGGCGGTGAAGCACTCCGGGCGTCCACCGCCGCCCGCGTCCGCGAAGTCCTCGGCGCCGAGGTCCACAACCTCTACGGCCCGACGGAGACGACGGTGCAGGTCGCGCACCGCACCGCGATGGTGCAGGTCGCGCACCGCACCGCGCGCCGCGACGATGCCGAGCAGGTGCCGCTCGGCCGACCCGTGTGGAACACCCGTTTCCTCGTCCTCGACGCGGTGCTGCGTCCGGTGCCCGTCGGGGTGCCGGGTGAGCTGTACGTGGTGGGCTCGCAGGTCGCGCGGGGCTACCAGGCCGGTCCCGCCGTCACCGCCGACCGCTTCGTCGCGAACGCCTTCGGGAACTCGGGCGATCGGATGTACCGCACCGGCGACCGCGTCCGGTGGAACCGCGACGGCGAACTCGAATACCTCGGCCGTACCGACTTCCAGGTCAAGCTCAACGGTCAGCGCGTCGAACTCGGCGAGATCGAGAGCGCCCTGCTCACGCATCCCGGCATCACGCAGGCCGTCGTCACGCTGCGCACCGGCCGGCACGGCGACTATCTCGCCGCCTACGCCGTCGCCACCGGTGAGCGGCCGGACGAGAACGCGGTCCTCGCGTCCGTCGCCGACCGCGTGCCCCGGCACATGGTGCCGTCGGTGCTCGTGCTGCTCGACGACCTGCCCGTCACCGCGCACGGCAAGGTCGACCGGGCGGCCCTGCCGGAACCGGACTTCGACGCCTCCGCCGCCTACGTCGCGCCGCGCACCGATACCGAGGCCGCCGTCGCCCGCATCATGGGCGAGCTGCTCGAGGTCGAGCAGGTCGGTGCGTCGTCGAACTTCTTCCAGCTCGGCGGGAACTCGCTCGGCGCAACCCGATTGATCGCCCGCGTCAACGAGACGTTCGACGCCACCATCGGCATCCGCGCGCTGTTCGACGAGCCCACCGTCGAAGGCCTCGCCGCCGCCGTCGACCGTGCCCGCGGCACCGGTGCCGCGGCGACCGTTCCCACGGCCGGGCCGCGCCCCGACCGGATTCCGTTGTCGCCGGCGCAGACCCGCATGTGGTTCGTCAACCGGTTCGACCCCGGCTCCGGCGCCTACAACGTCGGCGCGGCTCTACGGCTGCGCGGCGACCTCGACCTCGACGCCCTGCGCGCGGCGGTCGTCGACATCCTCGAACGGCACGAAACACTTCGGACGACATACCCGGACTCCGATGCCGGTCCGTACCAGAACATCCTCTCCGTCGACGACGCGCTGCGGGATCGTCCCCTGCTCGTCGCCGGCACGGAGACGGTCGCGGAAGACGACCTTTCCGAACGTATCCGGACGCTGACCGCACGCGGATTCGATATCACCGTCGAACCGTCCCTCGAGCTGACATTGCTCGAGTGTGCCGACGGCAGCCACGTCGTCGTGATGGTCGTGCACCACATCGCCATCGACGGCTGGTCCACCCAGGTCCTCGCCACCGATCTCGTGCTCGCCTACTCTGCGCGCGCCACAGGTGGGGCACCGCTCTGGGAGCCGCTGCCGCTGCAGTACGCCGACTACGCACTGTGGATGCGCGAGCTGCTCGGCGCACCGGGCGAACCCACCGAGATCGCCGCGCGCGAACTCGACCACTGGACCGCGACACTCGCCGGCGCACCGGCGCTGCTCGAACTGCCCACCGATCGGCCGCGACCCGCGAGCTCGTCGTTCCGGGGCGCCGCGGTGCCGTTCACCGTCGATCCCGAGACCGTCCGCCGCCTCGACGCCTACGCGCAGGCCCACGGCGTGAGCCGGTTCATGGTGCTGCACGCCGCGCTCGCCGTGTTGCTCGCCCGGCTCGGAGCGACCGACGACGTGTCCGTGGGCACGCCGGTCGCCGGTCGCGGCGACCGCCGCCTCGACAACCTCATCGGTATGTTCGTCAACACAGTGGTGTTGCGGACCCCTGTCGATCCGGCTGCGGGCTTCGACGACATCGTCGCCACCGTCCGCGACGTCGACCTCGACGCCTTCGCCCACATCCAGGTGCCGTTCGAGCAGGTCGTCGAGGCCGTCGACCCCGTGCGGTCGCAGAACAGCGCACCGCTGTTCCAGGTCGCGCTGTCGGTCGAGGAAGCGCACCCCAGCGACCTCGAACTGCCCGGGTTGCGGGTCGAACCGATCGTGCCCGACTTCGGCATCGCCAAGTTCGACCTGGAGTTCACGCTCCGCGACGACAACGGTGCCCTGGCCGGCACCCTCACCTACGCCACCGACCTGTTCGACGCGTCCACCGCCGCCCGCACCACCGAGCGCTGGAACCGCATATTGGCGCAGCTGCTCGACGACCCGCGCAGCCCCGTCGGCGACCTGCCGTATCTCGACGCCGACGAAACCGCCCGGGCACTCGACGCGGCCCGACCGGAACCGATCCGGATCCGGACGCTGCCGGAGATCCTCGCGGCCGGCGTCGCCGCGTCGCCGAACGGTGTTGCCGCCGTGGACAAGACGCGACAGCTCACCTACCGCGACCTCGACGAGCGTTCCAACGCTCTGGCCCGTGTCCTCGTCACCGAGGGTGCCGGACCGGAAACCGTGGTGGCCCTGGCCTTCGAGCGGACGATCGAGTCGCTGGTCGCGGTGTGGGCGGTCGCGAAGACCGGCGCGGCGTTCGTGCCGATCGACGTGAAGCTGCCCGTCGACCGCATCGCGTTCATGCTCTCGGACTCGGGTGCCGCCTTCGGCCTGACCATGAGCGGGATCGCTCCGGCCGTCGACTTCCGTTGGCTCGTGCTGGATTCCGACGGCATCGTCGACCGGTGCGCCGAGGTGTCGACCGCCGCGCTCGACGTCGGCGTCGCACCCGACGCCGCGGCGTACATGATCTACACGTCCGGCTCGACCGGCACCCCGAAGGGCGTCGTCGTCACGCACCGGGGCCTCAACGCCTTCACCGCCGAATGCCGCACCGAACTCGGGCTCAGCGCGCAGGCGCGGGTGCTGCGATTCTCCTCGGCGAGCTTCGACGCGTCGGTGTTCGAGATCCTCGCCGCCTTCGGTGCCGGAGCCACCATGGTGGTTGCGCCGCCCGAGATCGTCGCCGGTGCCGACCTCGAAACATTCCTGCTGCGCCACAACGTCACCCACGTGCTCACCGCACCGGCCGCGCTCGGTGGCGTCGACCCGGCGAGGCTGCCGGATCTCGAGGCCGTCGTGGTCGGTGGCGACGTGTGCCCGCCCGAGCTGGTCGAGCGGTTCGCGCCGCGTTGCCGGTTCGTCAACAGTTACGGCCCCACCGAGACCACGATCGTCATCACGATGACCGACCCGCTGGTCGCGGGCGGAGCCATCACCATCGGCCGGCCCATCCGGAGCGCCGGTGCCGTCGTGCTCGACGCACGCCTGCAGCCGGTGCCCGACGGAGTGCTGGGCGAGCTGTATCTGGCGGGCCAGGCGCTCGCCCGCGGCTACCACGACCGACCTGGGATGACGGCCTCGCGGTTCGTCGCGAACCCGTTCACCGGTGGGCTCATGTACCGCACGGGCGACCTCGTGCGCCGACGCGCGTCGGGCGAGCTCGAGTTCGTCGGCCGCAGCGACGCACAGGTCAAGCTGCGTGGTCTGCGCATCGAACTCGGCGAGATCGAGGCGGCGCTGAGCCGTCAGGACAGCGTCGCGCACGCCGTCGTGGACGTCTACCGCGACGCCCACACCGGCGAACGGCTCGTCGGCTACGTCGTGCCCTGCAACGGCGCCGAGGTCGATGCCGATGCGCTGCGCAGCGCCGTCGCCGACGTCCTGCCGTCGTACATGGTGCCCTCGCAGATCGTGCCGATCGAGACGGTGCCCGTCACGGTCAACGGCAAGCTCGATCGTAAGGCGCTGCCCGCTCCCGATCCGGTGACCCGCGAGTTCCGTGCCCCCACCAACCCCGTCGAGGAGACGGTGGCCGAGATCGTCGCCGAACTGCTCGGCGTCGAACGCGTGGGCCTCGACGACGACTTCTTCGCGCTCGGCGGCAACTCGCTCATCGCAACGCGCCTGGTGGCCCGCATCGGGGAAGCGCTCGGCACCACGGTGCCGGTGCGCGTGGTGTTCGAGGGATCGACCGTGCAGGCGCTCGCCGAGACCGCCGGCTCGCACATCGGTACGGGGGAGCGGCTGCCGCTCGTGCCGCAGGAGCGTCCCGCGCGGGTGCCGCTGTCGTACGCGCAGCAACGCATGTGGTTCCTCAACTGCTTCGACCCGACGTCGCCGCTCTACAACATCCCGCTTGCAGTGCGCCTGCACGGCGACCTCGACGTCGACGCCCTCACCGCCGCCGTCCGCGACGTGCTCGACCGGCACGAAGCACTGCGCACGGTGTTCCCGGAACACGAAGACGGGCCGTCGCAGCACGTACTCGCCACCGGCGACGTGCCGCTCGACCTCACCCCGATCGACACCCCCGACACCGGCGCACTGCACACCGCGATCGCCCGAGTGGTGGGACGCGGCTTCGACGTCACGCGGGAGGTCCCCATCCGCGGCGCGCTGTTCCGCGAGAGCGACCGTACCCACGTGCTCGTGGTGGTCGTGCACCACATCAGCGCCGACGGCGCGTCGACCGTGCCCCTGGCCCGCGACGTCCTCGTCGCCTACTCCGCGCGCCTCGACGACGCACAGCCGTCCTGGGAGCCGTTGCCGGTGCAGTACGCCGACTTCGCGCTGTGGCAGCGCACAGTGCTCGGCGACCCGCAGGATCCGCGGGCCCCGATCGCGCAGCAACTCGACTACTGGACCTCGGTCCTCGCCGACACCCCGGCCGTGCTCGAACTGCCCGCCGACCGGCCGCGACCCGCGGCGGCGTCATACCGGGGTGCCAACACCGGTTTCCGGATCGCCCCCGAGGTCCTCGCCCGCGTCGACCGTCTCGCGCACGCCCACGGCGCGACCCGCTTCATGGTCCTGCACGCCGCGCTCGCCGTGCTGCTCGCGCGTCTCGGCAGCACCGAGGACGTGTCGGTGGGCACGCCGGTCGCCGGTCGCGGTGATCGTGCCCTCGACGACCTCGTCGGCATGTTCGTCAACACCCTCGTGCTGCGCACCCGTATCGATCCCGCGGCGTCGTTCGCGGAGTTCCTCGAGCAGGTCCGCACCACCGACCTCGCGGCGTTCTCGCATGCCGACGTGCCGTTCGACCAGGTGGTCGAGGCCGTCGATCCGGTGCGTTCGCAGAGTCACTCGCCGCTGTTCCAGGTCGTGTTGTCGCTGCAGAACCAGGGCATCGGCGAGCTCGAACTGCCCGGGCTGCGGGTCGAACCGCTCACAGCGGATCTCGCCATCGCCAAGTTCGACATCGACATCGCGCTGCGTGAGGACGAGAGTGGCGGACTGGCCGCCGAACTCACCTACGCGACCGACCTGTTCGACGAAGTGACCGCCGTCGATCTCGCCGCGCGGTGGGTGCAGCTGCTCGACGCGAGCACGGCCGACCCGACGGCTGCCGTGGGTGACATCGCCCTCCTGTCGGACGCCGAGACCGGTCGGGCACTGTCGTACTCGGTGCCGGCGCCGTTGCCGCAGAGGACGTTCCCGCAAATCCTCGCGGCCGGTGTCGCCGCGCACCCGGACGGTGTCGCGGTGGTGGACGGCGAACGGCAGCTCACCTACACCGGACTCGACCTCGCGTCCAACCGGCTCGCGCACAAGCTGATCGACCGCGGTGCCGGACCGGAAACCGTGGTGGCGCTGTCGTTCCCGCGCAGTCTCGACGCCGTCGTCGCCCTATGGGCCGTGGTCAAGACCGGCGCGGCGTTCGTGCCCGTCGATCCGGCACTGCCTGCAGCGCGTATCGCGTACCTGCTCACCGACTCCCGGGCCATCCTCGGGCTCGGCGACGGACCGTCGCACGTTCCGTGGCTGAGCGTCGACGCCGACGACTACTCTTCTGCACCGGTGACGTCCGCGGTGAATGCGGAGTCGGCGGCGTACATGATCTACACGTCCGGTTCCACCGGCACGCCGAAGGGCGTCGTCGTCACCCACCGCGGCCTCAACGCCTTCACTGCCGACCACCGCCCCGAACTCGGATTGAGCACCGGCTCGCGGATGCTGCGGTTCTCGTCGTCGAGCTTCGACGCGTCGGTCTTCGAGCAGATCTCGGCGTTCTCCGCCGGTGCCACCGTGGTGGTCGTGCCGCCGCACATCGTCGCCGGTGCCGAACTGGCCGACCTGCTGCGCCGCGAACGCATCACGCACATCATCACCGCGCCCGCCGCGCTCGGCACCGTCACCCCCGACGACCCGCCCGACCTCGAATCCGTGGTGATCGGCGGCGACGTGTGCCCGCCGGAACTCGTCGAGAAGTTCGGGCCGGTCTGCAGTTTCGTCAACAGCTACGGTCCCACCGAGACCACCATCATCATCACCGAGACCGCGCCGCTCACTCCGGGCGATCGCATCACCATCGGCGCGCCCATCGAAGGTGCCGGTGCCGTCGTCCTCGACACGCGTCTGCATCCCGTACCCGACGGCGTCATCGGAGAGCTGTACCTGGCGGGTGCCGGTCTCGCGCGCGGCTACAACGCGCAGCCGGGACTCACGGCAGCGCGGTTCGTCGCGAACCCGTTCACCGGTGGGCTCATGTACCGCACGGGTGATCTCGTGCGCCGCACCGCGACCGGCGAACTCGACTTCGTCGGCCGCAGCGACGCGCAGGTGCAGGTCCGCGGCCTGCGCATCGAACTCGGCGAGATCGAAGCGGCGCTGAGCCGCGCCGACGAGGTGGCCCAGGCCGTCGTCGTCCTGCACACCGACGCGCGCACCGGCGAACGCCTCATCGGCTACGTCGTCCCGGCGACCGGCACCGCAGCCGACCCGCAGGTGCTGCGCGACCGCCTCGCCGACGAACTGCCGTCGTACATGGTGCCCGCGCAGATCCTCGTCCTCGACGCGCTGCCCATCACCGCCAACGGCAAGCTCGACCGGAAGGCACTGCCCGTCCCCGGTTTCGAGGCACGCGCCTTCCGCGCACCCGAGACACCCGTGGAACAGACGGTCGCGTCCGTCTACGCCGACCTGCTCGGTGTCGACCGTGTGGGCCTCGACGACGACTTCTTCGCGCTCGGCGGCAACTCGCTCAACGCGACCCAACTCGTCGCGCGGCTCGGTGCCGCCCTGCACACCACCGTGCCCGTGCGCACGGTGTTCGACGCTCCGACGGTTGCCGCGCTGACCGCCGCCGTGGCGCGCACCGCCGGTTCCGGCGGTCGTCCCGAGCTCGTGGCCGTCGAACGCCCCGACCGCATCCCGCTGTCGCTCCAGCAGCAGCGCATGTGGTTCTTCAACCGCTTCGATCCCGGCTCGGCCGCCTTCAACATCCCGATGGTGCTGCGCCTGAGCGGCGAGCTCGACGTGCCTGCGTTGCAGGCCGCGCTGCTCGACGTCCTCGACCGGCACGAAGCGCTGCGCACCGTCTTCCCCGACAGCGACGCCGGGCCCGCCCAGGTGAACGTGCCCGTCGGCGAGGCCGCGTCCGATCTCGGACCGCAGGACGTCGCGGCCGACGACATCACCGGCGTCCTCACCGACTTCGTCACGCGCGGTTTCGATCTCACCGTCGACATGCCGGTGCGCGCCCGGCTGTTCCGCATCGCCGACGACGAGCACGTCCTCGCCGTCGTCGCCCACCACATCGCGAGCGACGGCGGGTCGCAGGCACCGCTGTCGCGCGACGTCGTCACCGCCTACCTCGCGCGTCGCGAAGGTGCCGAGCCCGGCTGGTCGCCGCTGAGCGTCCAGTATGCCGACTACGCGCTCTGGCAGCAGAAGCTCCTCGGCAGCGAGGACGACCCGCAGTCGCTGCTCGCCCGTCAGCTCGCGTACTGGACCGACACCCTCGCCGACCTGCCCGACCTGGTGGAACTGCCCACCGACCGGCCGCGTCCGCCCGTGCAGTCGTCGCGGGGCGCGACCGTCCCGATCGCCCTCGACGCCGAGCTCGCCGACCGCGTCGCACAGTTCACCCGCGAACGCGGCATCACGCTGTTCATGCTCGCCCACGCGGCCGTCGCGGTGCTGCTGGCACGCTGGTCGGGGAGCAGCGACATCCCGATCGGCACCCAGATCGCCGGTCGCGGCGAGGAAGCCCTCGACGACCTCGTCGGCATGTTCGGCAACACCCTCGTCCTGCGCACCCGCATCGACGCCGGCGCCACCTTCGACGAGATCCTCGACCAGGTGCGCGACGTCGACCTCGCGGCCTTCTCGCATCCGGACGTGCCGGTCGAGCGACTCGTCGAACTGCTCGATCCCGTCCGCTCCACGGCCTATTCGGCGCTGTTCCAGACCCTGCTCGTGGTGCACAACTTCACGCGCTCGGAGATCGACCTGCCCGGGCTGCGGCTGAGCACCGTCGAACCGGGCGCGACCGGCGCCAAGCTCGACCTCGAAATCCACCTCGGGGAGACCTTCGACGCCGACGGCCGACGCCTCGGTATCGACGGCTCGATCACCTACGCCACGGACCTGTTCACCGAAGACACCATCACGCAGGCCGCGCAGCGCCTCGTGGCACTCGTCGATGCCGCGGTGAGTGCGCCGGAGATCGCGGTCGGCGACATCGACCTGCGCGACGATGACGAGATCCGCCTGCTGGACGAAATCAATGCGGCCGACGCGGGGTCCGTCGACGAGACCCTGCTCGCCCGCTTCGACCAGCAGGCCGCCCGCACCCCGGACGCGCCGGCGCTGATCTTCGAGGACACGACCCTGACGTACGCGCAGTTCGCGTCGCGGGTCGACCGTCTCGCGCGGCACCTCGTCGGACTCGGTGTGGGTCCGGAGAGCCTCGTCGGCGTGTACACCGGCCGGTCCATCGAGATGATGGTCGCGATCTACGCGATCCTGCAGGCCGGGGGAGCGTACGTTCCGCTCGACCCCGAACATCCCGCCGACCGCACCGAGTACGTGCTCGACCTCGCTCGGCCCGTCGTCGTGCTCACCACCGCAGCCGATCGGGGTTCGTTGCCCGCCGCGGCACCGGTGCTCGAGATCGATGCGCCGTCGACGGTCTCCGACGCGCCGCTCACCGACGCCGACCGCGTCGCGCCGCTGCGACCGGACAACACCGCCTACGTCATCTTCACGTCCGGCTCCACTGGTCGCCCGAAGGGTGTTGCGGTGAGCCATCGTTCGGCCGCGAACCAGATCGCGTGGATGCGCGAACGGTACGACCTCGGCGCCGCCGACGCTGCGCTCCACAAGACACCGATCACGTTCGACGCGTCGGTGTGGGAGCTGTTCTACCCCTTGCAGGTCGGGGCACGCCTCGTCGTCGCCGTTCCGGGTGGGCACCGCGACCCCGCCTATCTGGCACGAGTGTCGCGTGAGGAGCGCGTGAGCATCCTCGAATTCGTCCCGTCGATGCTCGCGGTGTTCCTCGCCGACCCGGCGCTGCAGCTTCCCGAGTCGCTGCGCTACCTGTCGGTCGGCGGTGAAGTCCTGCCGGCCGATCTCGCCGCCGACTTCGCCGCACGATCGACGGCGGCGCTCGACAACACCTACGGACCCACCGAAACCACCGTGACCGCAACGGTCCTGCGCGTCGAAGGCGAGCACGCGGGCAGCGTCCCGATCGGCCGTCCGATCCGCAACACCACCGTGCAGGTGCTCGACGCGCGACTCCGCCCGGTGCCGATCGGGGTGCCCGGTGAGCTCTACCTCGGGGGAGTGCAGGTCGCACGCGGCTACCACGCCCGTCCCGACCTCACCGCCGAACGGTTCGTCGCCGCACCTGACGGCGAACGCCTCTACCGCACCGGCGATCTCGTCCGTATTCTGCCCAGTGGTGAGGTGGACTTCCTGGGCCGCACCGACTTCCAGGTCAAGGTGCGCGGTCTGCGCATCGAACTCGGCGAGATCGAGAGCGCCCTGACTGCGCTGCCGGAGATCGCGCAAGCCGTGATGGTCGTGCACGACGGCGACCACGGCCAGCAACTCGTCGGCTACGTCGTCCCGTCCTCAGGCGCGAGTGTCGACATCGAGGCGGCGCGTGCGGCGGTCGGCAGGTCGCTGCCGCGCTACATGGTGCCCGACGTGCTCATGGTGCTCGACGCGTTTCCGCTCAACGCATCCGGCAAGCTCGACCGTCGCGCTCTGCCCGCGCCCCTCGCCGCGATCCGGGAGTTCCGCCCTCCCGTCACCCCTACGGAACAGGCGGTCGCGGCCGCGATCGCCGAGGTGCTCGAGGTGGAGCGGGTCGGTCTCGACGACGACTTCTTCGCGCTCGGCGGCAACTCACTCATCGCGACCCGCGTGATCGCCCGCATCGGTGCCGCGCTCGGCGCGGACATCCCGCTGCGCACGCTGTTCGAACATCCCACCGTCGAAGCGCTCGCCGCCGCGGTGGCCGAGCACGGTGAGCAGGCCGCGCTACCCGCGCTCGTCGCGGGGGAGCGGCCCGAACAGGTGCCGCTGTCGCTCGCCCAGCAGCGGATGTGGTTCCTCAACCGCTTCGATCCGGACTCGGCGGCCTACAACCTGCCGATGGCGATCCGCCTGTCGGGCTCGGTCGACGGCGACCTGCTGCGCATCGCGGTCGCCCACGTCGTCGAGCGACACGAGTCGCTGCGCACCGTCTACCCCGACACCCCGGACGGGCCGGTGCAGGTCGTGCTGCCGGCCGCCGACACCGCTCCGGACATCGAGGTCCACACCGTCGCCGGTGGGGACGACGCCCTGCTCGCGGCGGTCGCGCCGTTCGCGACCGGCCGTTTCGACGTCACCACCGAGGTGCCGCTGCGGATCGGGCTCTTCGAACTCGGCGCCGACGACTACGTCCTCGCGATGGTCGTCCACCACATCTCCGGCGACGGCTTCTCGATCGCCCCGATGGTGCGCGACCTGCTCGTCGCCTACACCTCGGCCCTCACCGGCTCCGAGCCCGAGTGGGCGCCCCTGCCGGTGCAGTACGCCGACTACGCGCTGTGGCAGCGTCGTGTGCTCGGGTCCGAGGACGATCCCGACTCGCTGGTGTCGCAGCAACTCCACTACTGGCGCGGTGCCCTCGCCGGACTGCCCGACCAACTGTCGCTGCCGACCGACCGCCGGCGGCCCGCCGTGCAGTCCTACGAGGGCGGACGCGTCGAGATCCGCATCGACGCCGACCTCCACGCCCGGCTCGTCGACCTCGCCCAGAGCCGTCACGCCACGCTGTTCATGGCCGTGCACGCCGCCCTGTCGGTGCTGCTCGCGCGACTGTCCGACAGCGACGACATCGCCGTCGGCACACCCATCGCGGGTCGCGGCGAACGTGAACTCGACGACCTGATCGGCATGTTCGTCAACACCCTCGTGCTGCGCACCCGGGTATCCGGCGCCGTCACCTTCGACGACCTGCTCGCCGCCGTCCGCGAATCCGACCTGCGGGCCTTCGCGCACGCCGATGTGCCGTTCGAGCGGCTCGTCGAGGTGCTCAACCCGCAGCGCTCCACCGCGCGGCACCCGCTGTTCCAGGTCGGCTTCTCGTTCCAGAACTTCGAACAGGGCACCCTCGCGCTGCCCGGACTCGACGTCGCCCTCGTCGACCTCGAACACGACACCTCGCAGTTCGACCTGCACTGGATCGTCCAGGACCGCTACGACGAGTCGGGTACACCCACCGGCATCGTCGGCTACCTGACCTATGCGTCGGCCCTGTTCGACGAGTCGACGGCCCGCAGGTTCGTCGATCGGTTCGTCCGGTTGCTGGACAGCATCGTCGCCGAACCCGACCGTCCCGTCGGTGATCTCGACATCCTCGACACCGTCGAGCGAACGCGAATCCTGCACGAGTGGAACAACACTCGGCACGACGTTCCCGTCCGAACGCTGGTGTCGCTGTTCGACGCGCAGGTCGCGGCCCGGCCGGACGCCGTCGCGCTCGACCACGAGGGCGGCTCCCTCACCTACCACGAGTTCGACGGACGGGTCAACCGTCTCGCCCGTCACCTGATCGACCTCGGCGTGGGGCCCGAGACGGCGGTTGCGCTGGGGATGCGTCGCTCCGTCGAGTTGCTCGTGGGCATGTACGCCGTCGCGAAGGCCGGCGGCGCGTACGTCCCCCTCGACCCCGATCACCCCCGCGAGCGAATCGACTACATCCTGTCGGTCGCCGACCCCGTCTGCGTGCTGACCGGTCGCGACGACGACTTCGATGCCGGCGGTCGCGCCGTGGTGCACGTCGACGCACCCGAACTCGACGCGCTCGACGACAGCCCGGTGCGTGACACCGAACGTCGTGTTCCGCTCGACCCGCAGCACCTCGCCTACGTCATCTTCACGTCGGGTTCCACTGGACGACCCAAGGGTGTCGCAGTTCCGCATGCGGCGATCGCCAACCAGTTGCTCTGGAAGACAGGGCATTTCGGCCTGTTCCCCGACGACGCCGCGCTGCTGAAGACGGCCGCGACGTTCGACCTGTCGGTGTGGGAGTTCTGGTCGGCACTCGTCTCCGGCGGTCGACTCGTCGTCGCCGCACCCGACGGTCATCGCGACCCGGCCTACCTCGACGCGGTCATACGGCAGAAGTCCGTGACCACTCTGCACGTCGTGCCGTCGATGCTCGAGGCGCTGCTCGACACGGCCGGCGATGCGCTGAGCCCGTCGCTGCGGCGCATCCTCGCGATCGGTGAGGCGCTGCCCTCCGCGCTAGCCCAGCGGTTCCGCTCGGTCCACCCCGACGTCGACCTGGTCAACCTGTACGGGCCGACAGAGGCCGCCGTCTCCGTGACCGCGCACGCGGTGACCGGCGACGACACCGACTCGGTGCCGATCGGCCGCCCGGAGTGGAACACGCGCGTCCACGTCCTCGACGGTCGCCTCCGCCCCGTGCCGGTGGGTGTGACGGGCGAGCTGTATCTCGCGGGCGCCCAGCTCGCACGTGGCTACGCCGGACGCCCCGACCTCACCGCCGACCGGTTCGTCGCCGACCCGCTCGGATCCGGCGCGCGCCTCTACCGCACCGGTGACATCGTCGCCTGGAACGAGGACGGCACCCTCGACTACCGCGGCCGCGCCGACTTCCAGGTCAAACTCCGCGGCTTCCGCATCGAACTCGGCGAGATCGACACCGCACTGCGGGCACAGCCGGGTGTGGCGCAGGCCGTGACGGTCGTGCACAGCGACCCGCACACCGGCGACCGGATCGTCGCCTACCTCACCGGCGACGAGACCCTGCACGCGAACACCGTGAAGGACGCACTCGCACAGAGTCTTCCGAGCTACATGGTGCCGTCGGTCGTCATGATCCTCGACGCGCTGCCGCTCAACGCGAACGGCAAGATCAACCGCAAGGCGCTGCCCGCACCGGAGGTCGCGACCCGCGCGTACCGTGCGCCGTCCACCCCGATCGAAGAGATTGTCGCCGGCATCTACCGCGACCTGCTCGGCGTCGACCGCGTCGGCGCGGACGACGACTTCTTCGAACTCGGCGGCAACTCACTGATCGCCACCCAGGTCATCGCGCGACTCGCCACCGCACTCGACGCGCGCGTCCCGCTGCGCGTGCTGTTCGAGGCACCCACCGTGGCAGCACTGGCCGTGCGGGCCGAGGAACACGCCGGATCCGGTGGCCGCCCGGCACTGCAGACGCAACCGCGACCCGACTCGGTGCCGCTCTCGCTCGCGCAGCAGCGGATGTGGTTCCTCAACCGCCTCGACCCCGACTCCGCCGCGTACAACATCCCGGTCGCCATCCGCCTCACCGGTTCTCTGCACCTCACGGCCCTGGAAGACGCCGTCGCGGATCTGTTCGCGCGCCACGAGATCCTGCGCACCGTCTACCCGGAAGCCGATGGTGTCGGCCATCAGGTCGTGCTGCCCGTCTCCCAAGTGCGCCCGGATGTCACGCCCGTGCCGATCGACGAGGCCGACATCCTGCCCACCGTCGTCGAATTCGTGAACGCCGGATTCGACGTCACGTCCGAGGTACCGGTCCGCACCCGCCTCTATCAGGTCGGCGACGACGAGTACGTGCTCGTCTTCGTCGTGCACCACGTAGCCGCGGACGGCTTCTCGATGGGACCGCTGACCCGCGACGTCATGGTCGCCTACGACGCGCGTCGCCGCGGGGAGGCTCCGTCGTGGTCGCCGCTCGCCGTCCAGTACGCGGATTACGCTCTGTGGCAACGCGAACTGCTCGGATCCGAGGACGATCCGGACAGTCTCGTCGCACGTGAACTGGCCTACTGGACCGAACGACTCGGTGACCTGCCCGAGCCGCTCGAACTGCCGCTCGACCACCCGCGTCCGCCGGTCGCCACCAACCGCGGTGCACGGCACACCTTCCAGATCGACGCCACCACCGTCGGTGCGCTGCAACGCCTCGCACGCGAACACAACGCGACCACCTTCATGGTCGTGCACGCCGCACTCGCCGTCCTGCTCGCGAAACTCGCCGGCACCCGCGACGTCACCATCGGCACGCCCGTCGCGGGTCGCGGGGAGGCCGAACTCGACGACCTGATCGGCATGTTCGTCAACACCCTCGTGCTGCGCAACGACATCGACCCGGCCCTGCCGTTCACCGAGCTGCTCGCGCAGGTGCGCGACACCGACCTGGGCACCTTCGGCAACGCGGACGTGCCGTTCGAGCGGCTCGTCGAGGTGCTCGATCCGCCCCGCTCGCAGTCGCGAACACCGTTGTTCCAGGTCATGCTCGTCTTCCAGAACATGCAGCAGTCGGTGTTCGAACTCGACGAGCTGACCATCTCCGCGCTCGACACGGACTTCGCCGAAGCTCGGTTCGACCTGCAGTTGACCGTGGGGGAGTCCTACGACGCTGCAGGACAATCAGCCGGTCTGACAACGGAGTTCACCTACGCGACAGATCTGTTCGACGAGTCGACGATCGTGACCTGGGCGGAGCGTCTGACGCGGGTGCTGACCGCAGTCACGGCCGAGCCCGCACGTCGAGTCGGCGACATCGAGATTCTCGACCGTGCCGAGCGCGCGCGACTGCTGGCACCCGGCCACGAGGACGCCTTCGTTCCCGTCGCCGACAGGACCTTGGTCGACCTGTTCGACGCGCAGGTCGCCCGCACACCCGACGCGGTGGCCGTGATCGCCGGCGACCGGACTCTGACCTACGCCGAGTTCGACGCCGAGGTGAACCGTCTGGCGCGTCACCTCATCGAGGTGGGCGTCGGTCCGGAGACCACGGTGGGTCTTGCGATGGCACGGTCGCTGGACCTTCTGGTCGCGATGTACGCGACGGTCAAGGCCGGCGGTGCCTACGTACCGATCGACCCCGATCTGCCCGCCGCACGCAACGAGTACGTCCTCGAGGTCACCGACCCCGTTGTCGTCCTCACGACCGAGCGCGACGGCTTCCCGGTACCGGACGGCATCCGGTCCCTGGCCGTCGACACGCTCGATCTTCGCCACGTGGCAAGTGACCCGATCACGGATTCCGAACGTCGGCACCCTTTGCGGCCGGACAACACGGCCTGGGTGATCTTCACATCCGGTTCCACCGGCCGTCCCAAAGGCGTCGCCATTCCGCACGGCCGCGTGGCCGTGGCGTTGGCATGGCGCCAGAGCGCCTACCGACTGGACGCGAACGACACGGTCCTGCAGAAGACACCGTTCACCTTCGACGCGTCGGGACGCGAATTCTGGTGGCCGCTGACCGTGGGTGCGCGACTCGTCATCGCCGCTCCGGACGGTCACCGCGATCCGCAGTACCTCGCGTCCGCGATCGCCGAACACGGCGTGACCTCGTCCTACTTCGTCCCGTCGGTGTTGTCCGAGGTGCTTGCCGTCGCGCGCGACACGGACCTGGCGTCACTGCGACAGGTGTACTGCAGCGGTGAGGTGTTCACACCGGGACTCGCCCGAGCATTCCGCGCGCGGAACGAGCACGCGGAGCTGTCCAACGAGTACGGCCCCACCGAGTTCACCCTGTCGATCACGCGCCACGTCCTCGACGCCGCCGACCCGGGATCGGTGCCGGTGGGCGCGGTGCAGGGCAACGTCGCCGCCTACGTCCTGGACCAGTGGCTGCAGCCCGTCCCCGACGGCGTCGCGGGTGAGCTGTACCTGGCCGGGGCCCAGCTCGGCCGCGGTTACATCGCGCGCCCGGACCTCACGTCCGAACGATTCCTGGCCGACCCGTACGGTCCCGCCGGCACTCGCATGTACCGGACGGGCGACCTCGTGCGCAGGACGTCGACGGGCGAACTGCACTACATCGGCCGCACCGACTTCCAGGTCAAGCTCCGAGGTCTGCGTATCGAACTCGGCGAGGTCGAGGCTGCCGTCGCTGCGCATCCGAACGTCCGTCAGGCCGTCGCACTCGTCCGTACCGATGCGTTGCGCGGCGACCAGCTGGTCGCGTACGTCCTCGCCGAGGACGGAACCACGATCGACATCGACGACCTCAAGGCCACTGTCGGCCGGCGCGTCCCGGGCTACATGGTGCCGTCGACGGTGATGGTCCTGCCGCAGATGCCGCTCAACCCGTCCGGCAAGGTGGACCGGAAATCCTTGCCGCAGCCGGAATTCGAAGCACGTGAGTTCCGCTCTCCGACGACACCGGCCGAGCAGGCCGTCGCGGACGTCTTCGCCGATGTTCTCGGGATCGAACGCGTGGGCCTCGACGACGACTTCTTCGAACTCGGCGGCAACTCGCTGGTCGCGACACGCGTGGCGGCGCGTGTCGGTGCGGCCCTCGGAACGAAGATCCCCGTTCGTACCGTCTTCGAGGCGTCGACGGTCTCCGCGCTGGCTTCGGCAGCCGAACACGCGGGGCGCGGCGAACGTCGTCCGTTGATCCCGATGGCACGGCCCGACCTGATTCCGCTGCTGCCCGCACAGCAGCGCATGTGGTTCCTCAACCGGTTCGATCCCGACTCCGCCACCTACAACATCCCGGCCGCACTCCGGTTGTCCGGGGCACTGGACGTTGAGGCTCTACAGGCAGCGGTGAACGACCTCGTCGCGCGCCACGAAATCCTGCGGACCATCTACCCGGAGATCGACGGCATCGGCCACCAGCGGGTGCTGCCGATCGAGGACGTCCATGTCGACCTGGCGCCGAGAGACGTCGACGAGGAGGCTGTCCTCGGGGCCGTCGCAGAGGTGGTGACCGCCGGTTTCGACGTCACCACGCAGGTCCCGCTGCGCGGCGCGTTGTTCCGTGTGGCTCCGACGGAGTTCGTGCTCGTGTTCGCGGTGCACCACATCGCCGCCGACGGCTACTCCATCGGGCCGTTGACCCGTGACGTGATGATCGCCTACGCCGCACGGGCCGAAGGGCACGCACCCGGTTGGGCACCGCTGCCGATCCAGTACGCCGACTATGCACTGTGGCAGCGGGAGAACCTGGGTTCGGAGGACGATCCCGCCAGTGTGATCTCGCAGCAGCTGGAGTACTGGACGGCGTCCCTGACCGGCGCCCCGGACGAACTTGCTCTTCCGTTCGACCGCCCGCGTCCGGTCGAAGCTTCCAATCGTGGTGCGGCCTACCGATTCACCGTTCCCACCGAACTGCACGAAGCGCTCGTTCGTCTCGGGCGGAAACACAACGCGACGCTGTTCATGGTGCTGCATGCAGCCCTGACCGTGGAGCTCGCGAGGTCGAGCAACACCGACGACATCGTCGTCGGCACACCGATCGCCGGTCGCGGCGAGGCCGAACTCGAAGACCTGATCGGCATGTTCGTCAACACGCTCGTGCTGCGCGCCCGGGTCGACGGTGGGGAATCGTTCAGCGATCTTCTCGCCCGGATCCGAGATCTCGATCTGGGTGCCTTCGGCCACGCCGACGTGCCGTTCGAGCAACTCGTCGAGGTCGTCAATCCGCCGCGTTCCCGCTCGCGGAACCCGTTGTATCAGGTGCTGCTCACCCTGCAGAACATGGCACCGTCGACGTTCGAACTCGGTGGGGTGACGATCTCTCCGGTCGAAGCACCGCTCGACCAGGCGAAGGGCGACCTCCAGTTCACGCTCTTCGAGTCCGCCGACCACGCCGGTCGCCCGTCCGGACTGGCGTGTGAACTCACCTACGCCACCGAACTCTTCGACGAACGGACGGTGCGGGGTATCGGCGACCGTCTGGTCAGGATCCTCGATGCCGCGGTGGCGGATCCGTCCGTGCCCGTCGGGGATCTCGACCGTTCGAGCCCCGCCGAGTACGAAACGCTTCGCGGCCTCGGTCGCGGCTCCGACCGCGTCGTCCCGGGTGCCGCCACGCTGCCGGACAGGTTCTCGGCGCAGGCTGCGGCTTCGCCCGACGGGGTGGCCCTCGTGTACGAGGGCGAAAGCCTCACCTACACGGAGTTCGCCGGTCATGTGAACCGTCTCGCGCGACACCTGATCTCCCTCGGTGTCGGGCCGGAAGTGCGTGTCGCGGTGGCGATGGAACGCTCGCTGGATCTGGTGCTGAGCATCTACGCCGTGCTCGCGGCCGGTGGTGCGTATGTTCCGATCGATCCGGAGCAGCCGGCAGAGCGCAACGACTACGTGCTCGCCACGGCCGATCCGCAGGTGGTGCTGACGACCTCACATCACGACATCGGTGTGGGACGGACCGTCGTCCGCGTGGACGAACCGATCACCTCCGGCGTGTCCGGCGCGCCTGTCGTGGACGCCGATCGTCGTTCACCTCTGCGTCCGCAGAACCCTGCATATGTTCTGTTCACCTCGGGTTCGACGGGGCGGCCCAAGGGTGTGGCGGTCACACATGCGGCAGTGGTCAACCAACTCGCATGGATGCAGGACCGCTTCGCCGTCGAGTCCTCGGACGCCGTCCTGCTCAAGACCCCCGCGACCTTCGACGCGTCGGTGTGGGAGTTCCTGCTGCCACTGATGTCGGGTGCCCGACTCGCGATCGCCTCACGCGACGGACACCGGGACCCCGCGTATCTCGCTCAGGCGTTGGTGGACTTCGACATCACCATCGCACAGTTCGTGCCGACGGTGCTCGATGCCGTGCTCGACGAGTCGACGGCGCCGACCCCGGCGCTGCGTGCGGTGTTCGCCGGCGGCGAGGCATTGCAGTCGGCGACCGCCGAGCGTTCCCGCGCGACGTTCGGTGCGGAGATGCACAATCTCTACGGCCCGACCGAGGTGACGATCCAGGCGACCCACCGTGTCGCGCGCGATGGCGACGGTGTTGTGGTGCCTATCGGTGCGACCGTATGGAATACGTGCGCGCGTGTGTTGGACGCGCGCCTGCGGCCCGTGCCCATGGGCGTGACGGGTGAGTTGTATCTGTCGGGTGTGCAGGTCGCCCGAGGATACGAGGGACGCGCGGGACTGACCGCCGAACGTTTCGTGGCAGATCCCACCGGTGACAGTGGCGAGAGGCTCTATCGCACCGGCGATCTCGTCCGGTGGAACCGTGACGGTGAACTCGAGTACATCGGCCGGAACGACCTGCAGGTCAAGCTCCGTGGTCAGCGTATCGAGATCGGTGAGATCGAAGCGGTGCTGCGGAGCCTGGACCACGTTGCGGCCGCGGCGGTCGACGTGCGATCGGATCAGTTGGTCGGCTACATCGTTCCCGCAGGGGACATCGATCCCGTGCACCTTCGCGGAGCGCTCGGCGAACTGTTACCGTCGTACATGGTGCCCACGCACTTCGTCGTGCTGGACTCGTTGCCGCTCAATGCATCCGGGAAACTGGATCGCAAGGCGTTGCCTTCCCCGGAGATCGAGGAGCGGGAGTTCCGTGCCCCTGTGACGGCGGTCGAGCAGGCAGTGGCTTCGGTATTCGCCCAGGTGCTCGGAGTCGAGCAGGTCGGGTTGGACGACAACTTCTTCGCACTGGGTGGCAACTCGCTGGTGGCGACGCAGGTCGTGTCCAGGCTCGGTGCCGCTCTCGACATGCGTGTACCGCTGCTTGCGTTGTTCGACGCGTCGAGCGTGGAAGGCCTCGCCGCACAACTCGAAGGGGAGTCCGGTTCCGGCGCTGTCGTTCCACTCGTTGCGCAGGAGCGGCCCGAGGTGGTGCCGTTGTCGTTGGCGCAGCAGCGGATGTGGTTCCTGAACCGGTTCGATCCCGAGTCGGCGGTGAACAACATTCCCGCTGTCATCCGGCTGACGGGCGTGCTCGATGTCGATGCACTGCGGGCCGCGGTGACGGATCTGGTCGAACGGCACGAGATCCTGCGGACGGCGTACCCGGAGATCGACGGTGTCGGTCGCCAGGTCGTGCTCGGCCTCGACGACGCAGGTATCGAACTGAAGGTCGTGGAGGTCTCCGAGACCGAGGTCTTCGATCGGGTCGTCGCCGCGGTGAGTACCGGTTTCGACGTGACAGTGGCGCCGCCGCTGCGGATCGAGTTGCTGCAGGTGTTGGAGACCGAGCATGTGCTGGTCGTTGTGGTGCACCACATTGCGGCGGACGGTTTCTCGATGGGTCCGTTGTCTCGCGATGTGATGGTGGCGTATGCGGCCCGGTCGGCCGGAGAGGTCCCGGCGTGGGAGCCGCGCGAGGTGCAGTACGCGGACTACGCGATCTGGCAACGTCGGGTCCTCGGCTCCGAGGACGATCCGTCCTCGGTCGCGACTGCCCAGGCCGAGTACTGGCGCACGACACTGGCGGACCTCCCGGAGGTCTCTGCCCTGCCGACCGACCGCCCCAGGCCGGCCGTCGCCTCGACACGCGGTGCCGAATACCGTTTCGGCTGGTCGCAACAGCAGCAGCAGGCACTCGAACGGCTCGCTGTCGAGCACGGCGCCACCCCGTTCATGGTGGTTCACTCGGTGCTCGCGGTACTGCTGGCACGCATGTCCGGAACCGACGACATCACCATCGGTACTCCGGTCGCAGGGCGTGGCGCTGCCGAACTCGACGACCTCATCGGCATGTTCGTCAACACCCTCGTGCTCCGCACCGTCCTCGAGGAGGGAGAGTCGTTCGCCGATCTCCTCGGCCGGGTCAAAAACGTCGACCTCGGTGCCTTCGCGCATGCCGACCTTCCGTTCGAGCGGCTCGTCGAGATCATCGATCCCGTTCGCTCGCAGGCATGGCATCCGCTGTTCCAAGTGGCGCTGTTCTTCCAGAACATGACGTCGGGTGCTCTCGAGCTCGAGAATCTGGCGATCGAACCCGTCGACGTCGACGTGACCACGGCGAAGTTCGACCTCCAGTTCACCGTGGCGACAGCCGAGAACGGCGGTTCCGATGTCGCGATCAACTATGCGGTGGACCTCTTCGACGACGAGACCGTTCGGTCCCTTGCCGAACGCTTCCTCTGCATACTCGACGCCGCCACCGCCGCTCCGAACACCGCGGTCGGCGACCTGCCGGTGCTCAGTGCACAGGAGCAACAGCGCATGGTCGTCGAACCGAACCGGACCGAGCGGCGCATCGGCCACCACCTGCTGCTCGACGGGTTCGACGCGCGTGTTGTGGAGTCTCCCCACGCCGTGGCGGTGATCTTCGAAGGCGAAGGACTCACCTACGCCGAATTCGACGCGCGTGTCGACGCCGTCGCTCAGCGCCTGGTCGCTCTCGGTGTCGTCCCCGAGACGCGGGTCGCGTTGGCCATGCGCAGGTCCGTCGAGCTGGTGATCGGCATGTACGCGGTGCTGCGGGCAGGCGGTGCCTACGTGCCCGTCGATCCGGACCACCCGCTCGACCGTGTCGCCTACATCCTCGACGCCGCTGATCCGCTCGTCGTGCTCACGACACACCGCGACGACTTCACCGCGACGGGTGACAGGCTCGTTCTGCACCTCGACGACCTCGACGACACGGATCGGTCCGGCAAGCCGTTCGATCGACCGACCGTGCACCCCGAGAACAGTGCGTACGTGATCTTCACGTCGGGTTCCACCGGTAAGCCGAAGGGCGTGACGGTGTCGCACGGCGCCATCGCCAACCAGATGGCATGGATGGAGCACGAGTACGCCTTCGACGAATCGGATGTCTACCTGCAGAAGACCGCCACCACCTTCGACGTCTCGTTGTGGGGCTTCTTCCTGCCGCTCCGAGCCGGCGCAATGCTGGTCGTGGCGGCGCCGGACGGTCACCGCGATCCCGAGTACCTCGCGCGCACCATTCGCGAGTGTGGAGTGACGATCACCGACTTCGTCCCGTCGATGCTGTCGGTTTTCGTGTCGTCCGTCGAAGCACGGGATGTGGCGACACTCCGCGACGTGTTCGTGATCGGTGAGGCGCTGCCCGCCGCGACTGCGCAGGCATTCACCGAGCTCAGCCCCGCAGGACTCCACAACCTGTACGGACCGACCGAGGCTGCCGTCTCGATCACGTACAGGCGGGCCGAGCCCGGTGACGACGGCAGCGTCCCGATCGGTCTGCCGCAGTGGAATTCCAAGGTGTACGTGCTGGATTCACGTCTACGCCCGGTACCCACCGGCGTCCCGGGCGAGCTGTATCTCGCAGGTGACCAGTTGGCACGCGGATATCACGGCCGCGTCGATCTCACCTCGGATCGTTTCGTCGCCAACCCGTTCGTGCCCGGCGAGCGTATGTATCGCACCGGCGACCTGGTGTACTGGACCGCGCGTGGTGAACTCGACTACCTCGGCCGCACGGATTTCCAGGTCAAGTTCCGCGGGCAACGGATCGAACTCGGTGAGATCGAAGCAGTGCTGCTCGATCATGATTCGGTCATCAACGCTGCTGTGTTGGTGGTCTCCAGCGCGACCGGTGACCATCTCGTCGCCTACGTCGTGCCGGCCACCGGCGCGGATGTGACAGGGGATGCTCTGAGGGAGCATGCGGAAACGGCCCTGCCGACGTACATGGTTCCGGGCGCCTTCATGGTCCTGGCGGAATTCCCGCTCAACGCGTCGGGCAAGCTCGACCGGAAGGCGTTACCCGCTCCGGTCTTCGAGACGAAGGCGTTCCGTGCTCCGGCGACCGTCACCGAGCAGACGGTGGCGCAGGTGTTCGGTGAGGTCCTCGGAAGCGAGAAGATCGGAGCGGACGACGACTTCTTCGCGCTCGGCGGCAACTCGTTGATCGCAACCCAGGTCGTCTCGCGTGTCAGTGCTGTCGTGGATGCCCGGGTGCCGGTGCGAACGCTCTTCGAGGCTTCCACGGTCGAGGAGTTCGCCCGGGCCATCGAGACCCACGCCGGGAGCGGAGGAGTTGCGCCGCTGGTGCCTCAGCCGCGGCCCGAACGGGTTCCGCTTTCCTTCGCGCAGCAGCGGATGTGGTTCCTGAACCGGTTCGATCCGGAGTCGGCAGTGAACAACATCCCGGTGGCCATCCGCCTGACCGGCGCACTCGATGTCGGGGCGCTGTCGCATGCCGTCGGTGACGTCGTCACCCGTCACGAGATCCTGCGGACCTACTATCCGGATATCGACGGCGTCGGCGTCCAGATCGTCGTGCCGACGGCTGAGGCGGGGGTGGATCTTGTCGCGGAACCCGTCGACGAGCGGGACGTGTTCACCACCGTCGCGGGATATGTGACCGGCGGTTTCGACGTCGCAGTCGCACCCCCCGTGCGCGTTCGACTCCTTCGGATGTCGGAGACCGAGCATGTGCTCGTCGTGGTGGTGCATCACATTGCGGCGGATGGCTTCTCGATGGGACCGCTGGCGCGGGACGTCATGATCGCGTACGCCGCGCGGTCGGCGGGTGAGGCTCCGTCCTGGCAACCTCTCGAAGTGCAGTACGCCGATTACGCGCTGTGGCAACGACAGGTGCTGGGTTCCGAGGAGGACCCCGAGTCCGTCATCGCACGGCAGGTCGCGTACTGGACCGAGCAACTGGCCGGGGCGCCCGATGTTCTCGGCCTTCCCGCGGATCGGCCGCGTCCGGCGGTGGCATCGAACCTGGGCGCCACACACCATTTCGTTCTCGGATCCGATGTGGTGTCCGGAATCGATTCACTGGCAGCATCGCTCGGACTGACCCGCTTCATGGTGGTGCACAGTGCCCTCGCCGTGTTGCTGGCTCGATTGTCGGGCACGGATGACATTGCGATCGGTACGCCGGTAGCGGGTCGTGGTGAGCGTGCCCTGGACGATCTGATCGGCATGTTCGTCAATACGTTGGTGTTGCGTACGCAGGTCGATTCGTCCGAGTCGTTCCGAGATCTTCTCGTTCGTGTGCGGGAAGTGGATCTGGGTGCGTTCGGTCATGCGGATGTGCCGTTCGAGCGGTTGGTGGAGGTGCTCGATCCGGTTCGGTCGACCGCGTGGAATCCGTTGTTCCAGGTGATGTTGACGATGCAGAACATGGCGCCGACGCAGTTCGAGTTGCCGGGTCTGTCGTTGTCGGCGGTGGATGCCGATGTGTCGTTGGCGAAGTTCGATCTGCAGGTGACGCTGGCGGAGCAGTTCGACGACCGCGGCGAGTCTGCGGGGATGGCGGTCGTGCTGACCTATGCCACGGACCTGTTCGACGAGGCGACAATGGTCGGTTTCGCCGAGCGATTCGTGCGGGTGCTGTCCGGTGGGGTCGCGGATCCGTCGATGCCGGTCGGGGACGTCGACCTGTTCCTCGCCGACGAACGCGAACAGCTTCTCACCTTCGGGCGCGGGGACGTGGCGTCGACGAGTGAAGTGCTCACGGATCTGATTGCTGCGCAGATGGAGCGGACGCCGGATACTGCGGCGGTGTCGGTCGTGGGCGACGAGCTCACCTATGCGCAGTTCGGGGATCGGGTAGGCCGGTTGGCCCGGTACCTGATCTCGGCGGGTGTGGGTCCCGAGGTGCGGGTCGCGGTGGCGATGGATCGCTCGCTCGACATGGTGCTCGCAATCCATGCAGTACTCGCGGCGGGTGGCGCCTATGTGCCGATCGACCCGGAGCAACCGGACGACCGGATCGAGTACGTGCTCGAGTCCTCCGATCCTCTGATCGTGCTGACGTCCTCGGGAAGCCGCATGCGGGTCGAACGACCCGTCGTAGATGTCGACGCTCTCGATCTGTCGGGATACGCCGGCGGACCGATCCGCGGCGGCGAACGACGTGCAGCATTGCGACCGGAGAACGCGGCGTACGTGCTGTTCACCTCGGGTTCGACCGGCAGGCCGAAGGGCGTCGTGGTTTCGCACGGAGCTGTGGTGAACCAGCTCCGCTGGATGCAGTCGCGGTTCGAGTTGAACGCATCCGATTCGGTGCTGTTGAAGACTCCCGTGACGTTCGACGCGTCGGTGTGGGAGTTGTTGCTGCCCTTGGTCACCGGTAGTCGGATGGTGATCGCCTCCACGGACGGGCATCGTGATCCCGAGTATCTGGCGCGGATGTTGACCGAGTCGGGTATCACGGTGGCGCAGTTCGTGCCGACGGTGCTCGATGCCGTGCTCGATGAGATCGACGGTACGGCACCGGCGTCGGTGCGGTTGGTGTTCGCCGGTGGTGAGGCGCTGGCCGCGTCCACAGCCGAGCGGGTGCGAACCGTGCTCGGTGCGGAGGTCCATAACCTGTACGGGCCGACCGAGGTCACCGTTCAGGCAACACATCGCAGTGCGGACGCCGTGGACGGTGTGTATGTGCCGATCGGTGGTCCGGTGTGGAACACCGCGGCGCTGGTGCTGGACGAGCGCCTGCGGCCGGTCCCGGTCGGTGTGGTGGGCGAGCTGTATCTGTCGGGTGTCCAGGTGGCGCGCGGTTATGCGAGACGTGCGGGACTGTCGGCGGAGCGTTTCGTGGCGAATCCGTTCGGCGGGTCGGGGGAGCGGTTGTATCGCACCGGTGACCTGGTTCGGTGGACGCGCGGCGGAGAGCTCGAGTACGTCGGTCGTAACGATCTGCAAGTGAAGGTGCGTGGTCAACGCATCGAGCTCGGTGAGATCGAAGCGGTGCTGCGCACGCAGTCCGGGGTGGCTGCCGGTGTGGTGGCGGTGGTGTCGGATCAGCTGGTCGGGTACGTGGTGCCGTCCGGAGACCTCGACGTTCGAGCCGTGCGGTCCGCGATGGGTGAGGTTCTGCCGGGGTACATGGTGCCGTCGCAGGTTGTCGTGCTCGAGGCGTTGCCGTTGTTGCCGAACGGCAAGCTGGACAGGCGGGCGCTTCCGGATCCGGTTGTCGAGGAGCGCGAGTTCCGGAACCCGATCACCGATCTCGAACAGGCTGTCGCTGCAGTGTTCGCCGAGGTGCTCGGAGTCGAGCAGGTGGGCCTGGACGACGACTTCTTCGCGCTCGGCGGCAACTCGCTGGTGGCAACCCGGGTGGTCGCGCGTCTGGGAGAAGCGCTCGGCACGCGTGTTCCGTTGCGTTCGTTGTTCGACGCACCCGTCGTGGAACAGTTCGCTGCGCTGGTCGCTCGGGAGATCGGTACTGGCAATGCCGTTCCGTTGATGGCGCAGGAGCGGCCTGAAGTGGTGCCGTTGTCGTTGGCGCAGCAGCGGATATGGTTCCTCAACCGCTTCGATCCGGAGTCGACGGTGAACAACATTCCCGTGGTCATTCGTCTGTCCGGAGTCCTGGATGTCGAGGCGTTGCGGGCGGCTGTCGCGGACCTGGCGGAGCGGCACGAGATCCTGCGGACGGTGTATCCGGAGAGCGAGGGTGCGGGGCGTCAGATCGTGCTCGGTGTCGAGGACGCCGGAGTCTCGCTCGAGGTGGTGCGCGTTTCCGAGGTGGAGGTGTTCGATCGGGTCGTCGCGTCGGTGAGTACCGGATTCGATGTGACGACGGCACCGCCGTTGCGGATCGAATTGCTGGAGGTATCGGAGACGGAGCACGTGCTGGCCGTGGTGGTGCACCACATTGCAGCGGACGGTTTCTCGATGGGGCCGTTGTCCCGCGATGTGATGGTGGCGTATGCGGCCCGCTCGATGGGGGATATACCGGCGTGGGAGCCGCTGGAGGTGCAGTACGCGGACTACGCCCTGTGGCAGCGTCAGGTACTCGGATCCGAGACGGATCCGGAGTCGTTGATCTCGCGGCAGCTGTCGTACTGGACGGAACAGCTGGCGGATCTTCCCGACGTACTCGCTCTGCCGACGGACCGACCGCGTCCGGCAGTGACTTCGAATCGGGGTGCAACACACGAGTTCGTTCTCGACCCGGCGTTCCTGGCCGGCATCGATGCATTGACCGCGGAACACGGCGTCACCCGCTTCATGGTTGTCCACGCTGCTCTGGCCGTCCTGCTGGCTCGGCTGTCGGGCACCGAGGACATCGCGATCGGCACACCCGTGGCGGGTCGCGGCGAGCGCGCCCTGGACGATCTGATCGGCATGTTCGTCAATACCTTGGTGTTGCGGACGCAGGTCGACGGCTCGGAGACGTTCGAGGATCTGCTCGGTCGCGTGCGTGAGGTGGATCTGAGTGCCTTCGGTCATGCCGAGGTGCCGTTCGAGCGGTTGGTCGAGGTGCTCGATCCGGTTCGGTCCACCGCGTGGAATCCGCTGTTCCAGGTGATGTTGACGATGCAGAACGTGGGACCGACGCAGTTCGAGTTGCCGGGTCTGTCGCTGTCGGCGATCGACGCGGATGTGTCGTTGGCAAAGTTCGATCTGCAGGTGACGGTGTCGGAGCAGTTCGACGACCGCGGCGACGCTGCGGGTATGGCGGTCGCAATGACGTATGCGACCGATCTGTTCGACGAGGCGACGGTGATCGGTTTCGCGAAGCGATTCGAGCGTGTGCTGTCCGGTGCGGTCGAGGACCCGTCGAAGCCGCTCGGCGACATCCCGTTCGTGACCGAGGGCGAGAGCACAGAACTCGTCTCTGCATGGGCTGTGCCCGGTGTCGAAATCGATACGTCGTCGACGCTCCCTGCGCTGTTCGCTGGTGTTGTCCGGAACTGGCCGGCCAACACGGCAACCGTCGCGGGTGATGCGGTGCTGGATTACGCGGAGTTGTCCGCTCGGTCGAACAAGTTGGCACGCAAATTGATCGAATCCGGCGTGGGACCGGGTTCACTCGTGGCGGTCGCGCTTCCCCGGGACGAATCACTCGTTGTAGCGATTCTCGCTGTGGTCACCGCCGGAGCTGCGTATCTGCCCGTCGATGTCACTTCACCGAAGGACCGACTCGCATACATTCTCACGGACGGTGACCCTACTGTCGTTCTGACGTCGTCGGACGAGGCCGAACAGCTTCCCCGAGTCGAAGGTGTGGAGATTCTCTACGCCGATCGGTTGGAGTTCGACGAGTTCTCATCCGCTCCGGTTACCGACGTGGACCGGTTGGCGCCGTTGCGGTCGTCGAACCTCGCGTACGTGATCTACACGTCCGGGTCCACCGGACGACCCAAGGGAGTTGCGGTCACCCATCGCAACGTCGTCGAACTCATGTCCAATGCGCAGACGAAGTTCGGATTCGACGAGTCCGACGTATGGACGATGTTCCATTCGTACGCGTTCGACTTCTCTGTTTGGGAGTTGTGGGGTCCCTTGCTGTTCGGCGGGACGCTGGTAGTGGTCGACTATCTGACATCGCGATCACCGGATGAATTCCGGGCACTGGTTGCGCGGCACGGCGTAACTGTCCTCAACCAGACGCCGTCGGCTTTCTACCAGTTCGATGAAGCGGATCGTGCTGCGAAGTCGGCGGACGACCTCCGACTCCGGTACGTGATCTTCGGTGGCGAAGCGCTGGACCTCGGGAAGCTCACGGGGTGGTACGACCGCCACGCGGATGATGCGCCGCAGGTGGTCAACATGTACGGCATCACCGAAACCACGGTGCATGTGTCGTTCCTGGCGCTGACCGAAGAGATGTCCACGCAGGCCCGTTCGAGTGTCATCGGTCGTCCCTTGCCGGGACTGCGCACGTACGTGCTCGACGAGCGGCTGCATCCGGTCCCGGTAGGCGTCCAAGGTGAGATCTACGTTGCCGGAAAACAAGTCTCGCAGGGATACCTCGGTCAGGCGTCCCTCAGTGCCTCACGCTTCGTTGCGGATCCGTTCGGTGAAGGTCGGATGTACCGCACCGGAGACCTGGCCAAGTGGAACAGTTCAGGTCTGCTCGAGTACGCGGGCCGTACCGACTTCCAGGTCCAGCTCCGTGGATTCCGTATCGAACTCGGCGAGGTCGAGGCTGCTCTCACCTCGTGTGACGGTATTGCTCATGTAGTTGCAGTTGTGCGTGCCGGGAACTGGGGAAATGAACGACTGGTCGCGTATGTGGTCCCACAAGCCGGTGCGACCATCGATCCGATGGAGATCAGAGAGACCGTCGGCAATTTCCTGACGGCATATATGGTTCCGGACATCGTGATGGTTCTCGACGAACTGCCGTTGACGTCGAACGGCAAGCTGGATCGTCGGGCACTGCCGGAACCGGCCGTCGTGGCTCGCGAGTTCCGGGCGCCGGTCACCGATGTCGAGCAGATCGTGGCGTCGGTGTTCGCCGAGGTGCTCGGTGTCGAGCAGGTGGGCCTGGACGACGACTTCTTCGGACTCGGTGGCAATTCGTTGGTGGCAACCAAGCTCGTATCCCGGTTGAACGCGGAACTCCCCACGCGAGTACCTCTGCAGTGGCTGTTCCGGGAACCCGGCGTCGAAGGACTCGCGGCGCTCATCGATCGTGAAAGTGCCGGTGACGTCGAGGAGTCCGTGGCCCCGGTCCTGCCGATCCGGACCCGGGGTGCAGGTACGCCGCTGTTCTTCGTCCACCCGATCGTCGGATTGTCGTGGTGTTACACCGCCCTCGCGCGTCAGCTCGATCACGACGCACCCGTCTACGGTCTGCAGACCCCGGCCGTCACCGAGGACGACTTCGAGCCCGCCACCCTCGACGAACTCGCGGCGCGCTACGTCGATGAACTGCGGGCCGCGCAGCCCGAGGGGCCGTATCGGTTGTTCGGCTGGTCGCTCGGCGGCGTGATCGCCCACGCGATGGCCGTTCGTCTGCAGGCGGAGGGGGAGCGTGTCGACACGTTGGTGATGCTCGACAGTGTCGCCGGCAACGGTGCACGGACGGGCGAGTCGAGCGATGTGTCGATGAGCGAGCTGCTCGCCGGATTCGGACTCGACGATGCAGACGCAGCCGGCGCTGAGGACATCGACGACCTCGTCACGTCCGTCGCCTCACTTACGGGCAACACCGAGGACGACACGAGACGTGTGATGACCAGGCTGGTCGCGGCGGCACAGCGGAACTCCGAGCTGATGGCGGGCCATCGGCCGGGGACATACGACGGCGACATCGTCTACTTCACCGCCGCAGCCGACGACCCGACCGGAACACGCGGAGCGTCCGGCTGGAACGCGGCCGTGACGGGTGCCGTCGACAACCATCAGGTGCCGGCGACGCACTGGCAGATGACCTCACCCGACGCGCTCGACGTCATCGTGCCCGTGCTCGACGCGGTGCTCTCCGAGCGGGAGAGCTGAGGTGCTGTCAGTCGACGCAGCCGGTCGGCGCCGGAACCGTCTCGTCGAGCGTGGAGAGCACGAGCTCCGTGGTGAGCCGGTCGGCGAGCATCTCCAGGTGCGTGGTCTTCGCGGAGGAGCACACGTCCTGCAGCACGACATCGGTGACGTTCGGATCCTCGCCCAGGCCGCTCGTGTACGGCTCCACCACGTCGTCGTGGGCGGTGAGGATGTTCGTGTACTCCACCGACTCGACGAAGCGGCCGGTCGCGGCGAGATCCTCGAGGAACTGCGAGCCGGGAAGCATGTCGGCGCAGGCGGGGCAGGTCGCGTATTCGAAGTCGCGCATCACACCGTCGCTGGTGACGATGGTCGTTCCGTCCCACAGGGGAGCGAGCGACACGAGTCGATCAACCTTGCCGGCGCCGCCGTCACCGATCCACTTCGCCGCGACCAGCGTGCCCTGCGAATGGCCGACGATGTCGACCTTCTCGGCGCCGGTCTGCGCGAGCACCTCGTCGACGAATGCGGAGAGCTGATGTGTGCTCGGCTCGAGCGGCGCCATCCCACCCAGAGCGCTGACGGGCCACGGACCGGGGAACGCGCCGAAGGTCGGAGCGAAGACGCAGTAGCCGGCGTTGGCGAGCAGAGGCGAGAACGTCTGCCACGCGACCTGCCGGTTACCGCTGGTGTTGTGGACCAGCACAACAGGATTGGGCTTGTCGGGGGTCGGGCGACAGTTCGGGTCGTTCGAGCCGGGAGCCGAACCACCCGGATTCTCGAGCTCCAGAGCCACCGTGTCGGGAAGTTCGTACGGCACGGGCAGCGTGGCAGGCGAGGCGGCCGCCGTGCCGGAGCCGAGAAGACCCGCGGCGAGAACGGTCAGCAGGAGCGATCGGCCAAACACGGGTCATCCTTCGAACAGTGACGACTATCGGTAAGTGCACTGCGGCCCTATAAGGTGTTCCGGGGGGCTGCGCAGGGAACGGAATCGGAGTATATCTATGCGGCGGATATCCGCGTTGGTTGTCGTGACGACCGTCGTGGCGTCGACCTGGGGCCTCGGAGCGTCGACGGCGTCCGCAGAACCCGATGAGGCCCGGCTCGTGAGCACTACGGTCGTCGACGACCAGCAACTCGACATCGAGGTCTACTCGCCGTCCATGGACGAGAACATCGAGCTGCGGATCCTGCGCCCCACCGACACCGTCACTCCCAGCCCCACGCTGTACGTGCTGAGCGGCGTCGACGGCGGGTCGTACAACAACAGCTGGATGGACCAGTCCGACATCGTCGACTTCTTCTCCGACAAGCACGTCAACGTCGTCATCCCGAAGGGCGGCGAGTCGAGCTACTACACCGACTGGAAGCACGACGACCCGAACCTCGGCCGCTACAAGTGGGCCACCTTCCTCACCGAGGAACTACCGCCCGTCGTCGACAGCACCTACGCGACCACCGGCACCAACGGCCTGATCGGCTTCTCGATGTCGGGCACCTCGTCGCTCAATCTCGCGATTGCCGCACCGGATCTGTACGACGCGGTGGGCAGCTTCAGTGGCTGCGCACGCACAAGCGACCCCCTCGGCCAGGCCTTCGTCACCACGACCGTCGTCAACTTCTTCGGCAACCCGCTCAACATGTGGGGTCCGTTCGACGACCCCACCTGGGTCGCCAACGATCCGTACATCAATGCGGAGAAGCTGCGCGGCACCACCTTGTACCTGTCGTCGCGCACCGGCCTGCCCGGCCGCTACGACACTCTCGAATCCGAGTGGATCAAGGACGAGGAAGACCTTACCGACGTGGTCATCAAGGGCGGACTCATCGAAGCCGCAGCGGCCGACTGCACTCGACGCATGGCGACGCGCCTCGACGAACTGGGCATCCCCGCCACCATCGACATCCACGACGACGGCACCCACAACTGGGGCTACTGGCAGGACGACCTGCACAACTCGTGGCCCGTCCTCGGTCCCGCGATCGGCGCGTCCTGACGGTTCATCCACAGGCGGTCGGTTCATCCACAGATCCGGCCGATTCGTCCTCGTAGGCACCTGCGGCCCGGGGCGACGGGCGATGCTAGGCGCCATGGGGGAGTTGATTCTGCGGCGCGAGGCAAATGCGCGCGGCGTCACCGATGCGGAGATCCGACGTCTGGTGCGGAACGGAACGTGGACTCGGCTCGCGTCGGGAGTCTTCGTCCAGTCCGACCAATATGCGGGGGCCGACGATCACGCTCGACATGCTCTTCGGGCACGGGCGTTCATCGCCAATGCAGGACCGACCTCGGCGCTGAGCCACGTATCGGCCGCGGTGCTGCACGGGCTCGACGTCTGGCAGATCCCACTCGATGATGTGCACCTCACCCGCAACGCGCCGAGTGGAGCGCGGAGGACACCCGGCCGCGCCATGCACGCGGCGCTCTTCCGTGAGACGGACGTCGTGGATCGGAGGGGAGCGCGGGTGCTGTCGGTCGCACGGACGATCACGGATGTGGCCGCAACGGTGCCGGTGGAGCAGGCCGTCGTACTTGCCGACAGTGCGCTGCGAGCGGGGCTGGTTGCCTCCGACGAGCTGACCCGTGCCGTGGAACGGATGGGGAGTCATCCCCGCATCGCGCATGCGCGTCGTGCCGTGCAGCTGTCGAGCGGGTGCAGCGACAGCGCCGGCGAGTCGCGGAGCAGGGTTCTGTTCGTCCGTGAGCAGATCCCGATGCCGCTCACGCAGGTGGACGTCTTCTGCGCCGACGGCAGGTGGCTCGCTCGCGTCGACTTCCTGTGGCCGGAGCACGGTGTGATCGGCGAGTTCGACGGTCGGATCAAGTACCGCCGCGACGGGGTCGCGACCACCGCCGCCGAGGACGTGGTCTACCGCGAGAAGCTGCGGGAGGACGCACTGCGTCACGCGGGGTGGACGGTGGTGCGGTGGACGTGGCAGGACCTCGGGACCCGCGGCGCCGTCGCAACGAAGGTGCGGGAGGCGTTCGCACGGGCGGCGCGGGGGAGCGGGCCGACGGGGAGGTACGCAACAAAGAAGTAAGGCTCGCAACGCCAGCAGTCACTGCCAGCGTTGCGAGCCTCAACCTCGCGTTGCGTACCTACTTGCGGCCGGGTGCCTTCGCGCCGGGCTTGAAGCCGAGCGCGCCCGGCTTCGCCTTCGGTGCCTCGACCTCCGGCTTCGCCGGGGTCGCGGGCGCCTCGGGCTCAGCCGGAGCCTCGGCGACCGGCTCGGGTTCCGGCGTCGGCTCCGCCTTCGCCGGAGCGGCAGGCGCAGCCTTCTTCGCGCCCGGACCCTTCAGACCGCTCTTGAGCTGCAGTCCGCCCGGCTTCGCCTGCGGGATCGCCGACTCCTTCGGCTGCTCCGCAGCAGGCGCCTCGGCCGTAGACGACTCCGCCGCGGGAGCCTCGGCAACAGGTGCCTCCTCGGCAGGTGCCGCCGGAGCCGCCTTCTTGGCGCCCGGTCCCTTCAGGCCGCTCTTGAGCTGCAGTCCGCCCGGCTTCGCCTTCGGCACCGCGGGTGCCTCGGCAGCGGGAGCGTCCGACGACTCGGCAGGAGCGGCGGGAGCAGCAGGAGCGGCCGGCTTCGCAGCGCCCGGGGCCTTCGCGCCCGGGGCCTTCGCGCCCGGTGCCTTGAGACCGCCCTTCATCTGCAGCCCGCCCGGCTTCGCCTTCGGCGCTGCCGCTGCCTCGGCCGCAGGAGCAGCCTCGGACGACGCGGCCGGAGCCGCAGCCTTCTTCGCGCCCGGACCCTTCAGGCCGCCCTTCATCTGCAGGCCGCCCGGCTTAGCCTTCGGCGCTGCCGGCGCCTCGGCAGCTTCGGCAGCAGGAGCCTTCGCGCCACCGGGAGCCTTCGGTCCGCCCGGAGCCTTGAGGCCGCCCTTCATCTGCAGGCCGCCGGCCTTCGGGACACCGGTGGTCTTCGGAGCAGCCGGCGCTGCCGCTGCCGCCTCGACCTCCTCGACGCGCTCCTTCTCGACCTCTTCCGCGGTCTCCTCGACCTCGACCGGAGTCTTCGGCTGCTGGACCACCTTGAGGTTGTCGCTGAGCTTCGCAGCCTCGACGCGAGAGATCGACTCGAGCATGAGCTGCGCAACGTCGATGACCTCGACGCCCTCGCCCTTGCCCTCTTCCTGACGCGCCGTCACACCGTCGGTGAGCATGACGCGGCAGAACGGGCAGCCCGTCGCGATCTTGGCGGGATTCGTGGTGAGCGCTTCGTCGACACGGTCGATGTTGATGCGCTTACCGATCTTCTCCTCCATCCACATGCGGGCACCACCGGCACCACAGCACATGGACCGCTCGCCGTGACGCGGCATCTCGACGAGCTTCGCGCCCGACGCCGCCATCAGCTCACGCGGAGCGTTGTAGACCTTGTTGTGCCGTCCGAGGAAGCACGGGTCGTGGTAGGTCACGTCCTGGCCGACGGCCTTGACCTGGACCAGCTTCTTCGCCCGCACCAGACGGTTGAGCAGCTGCGTGTGGTGGACGACCTCGTAGCTGCCACCCACCTGCGGGTACTCGTTGTTCAGTGCGTTGAAGCAGTGCGCACACGTCACGACGATCTTGCGCTTGCTCTGCTCGACGCCCTCGAACACACCGTTGAGGACCTCGATGTTCTGCTGCGCCAACTGCTGGAACAGGAACTCGTTGCCCGCGCGGCGAGCGGAGTCGCCGGTGCAAGTCTCCTCGGCGCCGAGGACCATGAACTTCACGCCAGCGGTCGCGAGGAGCTCGGCGACGGCCTTCGTGGTCTTCTTGGCGCGGTCCTCGTAGGCACCGGCACAGCCGACCCAGAAGAGGTACTCGTAGCCGTCGAAGCTGTCGGCATCCTGGCCGAAGACCGGGATGTCGAACTCCATCTCGCTGATCCAGTTGAGACGGTCCTTGGCGTTCTGCCCCCAGGGGTTGCCCTTGTTCTCGAGGTTCTTGAACAGACCCGCGAGCTCGGACGGGAAGTCCGACTCGATGAGCACCTGGTAGCGACGCATGTCGATGATGTGGTCGACGTGCTCGATGTCCACCGGGCACTGCTCGACGCACGCACCACAGTTGGTGCACGACCACAGGGTCTCGGTGTCGATGACGGGAGCGAGCTCGCCTGCTTCCAGCAGTCCCTCGGTCTCGCCGACGAGCTTGCGACCCGACTCCTCGCGAGCCGACGCCGGGATCTTCGCCAGCTTGGCCTCGTCCGGGTTGCCCTCGGCGTCGACCAGGCCGACCTCGTCGCCACCGAGATCAGTGCGACCACCGGCGAGCAGGTAGGGAGCCTTGGCGTAACCGTGGTCGCGCAGCGACGTGATGAGCAGCTTCGGCGACAGCGGCTTACCGGTGTTCCAGGCGGGGCACTGCGACTGGCAACGACCGCACTCGGTGCAGGTCGTGAAGTCCAGCCAGCCCTTCCACGTGAAGTCCTCGATGCGGCCGGCACCGAAGGTGTCCTTGTCCGGATCGGCGTCTTCCATGTCGACGGGCTTGCCGCCGGACATCATCTGACGTGCGGCGCCGAGGGCGGGACCGCCGTCGTCCTCACGCTTGAAGTAGATGTTGAAGAAGGCCGAGAAGCGGTGCCATGCGACACCCCACGTGATGTTGCGGCCGACGATGTAGAGCCACACCATGCCCGACATGAGCTTGATGAACGCGAAGACCGACACGAGTTCGGGGCTCTCCGGAAGGATCCGGGCGACCTGCATCGTGAAGAAGTCGGTGTAGGCGTTGTGGTGGTGGTAGGTGGCGATCTTGCCGGCCTTCACCAGGATCATGCCCAGGCCCTCGAGCAGCACGACCGCTTCGACGAAGTAGGCGGCCTTGAAGTTCGAGCCGCTGAAGCGCGACATCCGACCGGGCTGACGTGGATGATTGCGCTGGCGGATGTAGATCAGCGTCAGGATGCCGATCACCGTGCCGAGGCCGAGGATCTCGTCGATGAAGTGATAGACGACGGTGTCACCGATGAGGGGCCAGTGGAAGCTCGGGTCGAACGTCTGGCCGTAGGCCTCGAACCAGACGATCGCGCCGAGCATGAAGCCGACCATCACCAGCCAGTGCGCCCAGCCGACGGTCCGGAACTTGACCATCTTCGTGTGCGCGAGGAATTCGACGACCATCTGCTTGAAGCGCGGGAAGAACGGCCGCCAGCGGTCCGGGGCCGGCTGGCCGACCCGGATCGTGTTGACCATCTTCAATGCGCCGCTGATGAACGCGAACCAACACACGAGGCTCAGCAGCACGCCGATCGTGCCCAACGTAATCGTCAGGGCATTCATACGTGGCCTTTCGTGTCGGGGGCGGCGTCGTGCCGCCTGGTATGAGTCACCGCATCGTAACGCAAGCTAAGTTACCCACCGGTAACTTGGTCTGAACTGGAGTTACCCGCCAGTAGCAAAATCTGCGTCGAATCGGAGACCGTGTGCCCGGACACGCTAGAGGTCAAACGCGATACCGCCGTCGCGCAGGATGTCCTAACTCGCCCGAAACGAGGCGTATGTCACACGGAGGTCACGACACGCTCTACCGGCCACGATGCGGTGTCCATTCGGACAAAGGGGTATAACGCTCCGGATGTGATGTCGGTTATGATTTGCCCGGTACGTGGGGTTCGCACGTGGGATGTACACGTCGGGGGACGTAGAACTCCAGGTCGATACAGCAGAATGGGGGCGTCTTAACAGGCGTGCGCCATGTCACAGAACGGAAAAGTATGAAGCTGAAGAAGCTTGCCGCTGTGGCGACGATGACGATCGCCGCCATGGGCATCACAGCCGGTACCTCGTACGCGGCGCCCGCTGCGCAGGACGAGATCAACTACGAGTCCAAGATCGAGGGCGACTCGGTGGTCACCGTCATCGACGCAGGCGAGTTCCAGGTCTCCGGTGACGGCGAGAGCGTCGAACTTCAGGACAACGCCGGCAACACTGTTCTCAGCCTGCCTCTGGCCATCCAGCTCGGCGATCTGCAGCTCCCCTTCGAGCGTCAGATCAGCGAGGACGGCAAGACCCTCACGCTGACCCCGGTCACCGACCTGTCGAAGGCCACCCCCGTCGCCCCTGAGGACAAGGTCGGCGCGAGCCTCACGCCGGTCGCCCTGAAGCTGACCGATGTCGCTTCGCCGGACGAGAACCTGAAGGCTCAGCAGAACTTCGCGTCGCAGCTCGGCATCGCCACTGCGGTCGGCGGTCTGGCCGGCACCATCATCGGCGCCGTGGTGGGCGGTCTCGGCCTGCTCGGCGGCCCTGTGGGCCTGGCTTCGATCCCGCTGGGCGCCGGTATCGGCGGCGTCATCGGCACTATTGTCGCCGGTGGTCCGACGTTGATCGTTGCAGGCATCGGTCTCATCCAGACCCTTACCGCGCCCCCTGGCACCACGGTCTACGCGAACTGATTCCAGTCGGCTAGGCATTCGAACTCGAACGGCCGCTGTAAGGACGAGCTCCTTACAGCGGCCGTTCTCTGTCCGAGCGTCGGAACGCGCACAGAAAAGCCCTGTCCGGAAGTACGGACAGGGCTTTCAGCTCGAATCGGGTGTCTTTAGATGGACCCGATGAGTCGGCTGCCGTGGCGGATGATGTCCCAGACATAGCCAAGGATGTCGAAGCCGAGTTCGAGGCTGGTCATCAAGATCTCGCTGCTCAAGTGAAGTCCTTTCGAGGGATGGCGCTATCAGCCGGGGTGCGAGGATCGTAACCCACGCTAAACAGACATTCGGCGCAACATCCCGGACGTGGTCAGCTTCCTGGGAATCGCAGCTCGGAGACGTTCTACCATCAAGATTCAGGGCCATTCCGGGGCTTCCGCAAGCAGCCTCCGAGCCCGCGTCGACCGGCACGGCCGTACGCCCCGACGAACGACGAAGGTCCGCTCCCCGTGGGAAGCGGACCTTCGTGATGTTCTGGGGATTACCAGGTGCGGACCTTCAGGCCCGGGTTCTCGGCCAGGACCGTCTTGATCGGCGTGGCGAACAGCTCGGGGCTCTCACCGAGCAGGCCGCTGACGAACCCGGCGATCTCGCACATGCCGTACTGGCCGACGTTCGAGGCGCTGGAGATGCCGAGGGCGAGAGTGCCGGTGACGAGGGTGCCACCGCTGTCGCCCTGCAGGGCGCACAGGTTGGTGGAGAAGCCGTTCTCGAGCACGCGGTGGCCGATCTCGACGTTCTGGTTGGCGGCCGTCACGACGCCGCAGCTGTAGCCGGTGCGCAGGCCCGACTTGCAGACCGGAGCGCCGACGACGGGATCCGCGACGCCCGTGATGGTCAGCGGAGCGGCGAACGGAACGCGCACGCCGTTGTTCTCGAAGCGGGCTGCGGCCTCGGCGGAGGGACGGATCAGCGCGTAGTCGCTGCGGTCGAGCACGGTCTTCTCGAACGAGCCGAGGTGCTGACCCAGGTTGTCGCCGACGAGCTGGTGGACCTGGGACGCCCATCGCGTACCGGCCTGGGCGCGGTTGGGGTCGCAGTGGCCGGCGGTGATGTTCACGGGCTGTCCGCTGCCGTCCTCGGCGTTGAAGCCGAGCGAGCAGCGCAGGCCCTCGCCGGCGCCGAGCGCGGCGTAGGCGTCGCCACCGAAGAGAGCGTCGGGGGCGTCGAGGCCACCGGCGATGGGCTGCAGGTCGGTTGCGCCCTCCGGGGTCAGTTCGGCGGGAGCGAACAGCACGCGCACGCCGTCGAGGAAGTCGGGGAGCTCGACGCCGGACACGTTGTCGGTGCGCACGACGACATCGTTGTTGACCACGTCGATGGCGATGCCGCGGATGACGTCGGCGACGGCGGGCGGCTGGGTCTCGAGCCAGTCGCCCAGCGCGCCGAGCTGATCTTCGAGGGCGTCCTCGCTGCGCTCGGTCTCGGCGACGGCGAATCCGGCATCCTCGGCGGCCTTGCGGGCCTCCTCGAAGCCGTCACCCTCGGTGAGGCCGACGGTGGCGGTGCCCTGGTCGTCCAGCCACACACCGGCGAAGACGGCTTCGAACTGCTCCCGTGCCTTCTCGGCGAACGCGGCGAGATCCTGGCTGCGCTGCGCATCGGCGAGGAAGCGCTCGGCATCGATGTTCAGGTCGCGCTGCAACGCCTCGACGAGCTCGGCCGGCAGAGACGATGTCTGCGTGGGTTCGGTCTCGGGTTCGGCCTGCGCGATGGCAACGGCAGGGCCGAGGAGTAGCAGTGCGGTCGAACCGATGACGGCCGTCCGACGTGCGAAGGTGCGTCGCATGGATACCTTTCTCGTTCCTTCGCGCATGCACGCGCGAAGGCGCCGTTCCCCCACGGATCGGCGTCCGTCCGATCCTAAGGGGTGATCGAGGAAGTACATAGCTACTTCTCGGTTACGGATGAGACTCGTGTGACTGTTGTGACGAACGGACCGGACGGTTCCAGACGTTATGCCGGGTTCGCCGCAGTACGGACTCGGGTGCCGGTGGCGTTCTCGATCTCTTGGATCGGGATGCCGAGGCTGGAGGTGCCGCCGTTGGGCGCGAGCACCAGATTCGCCTCGACGCAGTTCGGGGCGCCCGCACTGTTCGATCCACTGATCACACCGAGTGCGAGGGTGCCGGTGACGATCGCGCCGCCGCTGTCACCCGCGAGGGTGCAGGCCGAGGTCGCGAAGCCGCGGATGGTGCTCGAGAAGCCCGAGTCGTAGGTCAGCTGGGTCTCGATGCGATCGGCGACGACGAGCCCGCACGTGAACGACGACGACTGTCCCGACTTGCAGACGGGCGCGCCGACGACCGGAACGGCCGTGCCGGTGACCGTGAGGGTCGAGCCGTTGCCGCCGCGAACCGACGGGCGGTCCAGGCCCGCCTCGACGCCGGCCTTGTCGAGCGAGACGATGCCGTAGTCGAGGGTGCTGTCGGTACCGACCGTGGACTCGGTGAACTTGCCGATCCGGACGCTCTCGTCGATGTTCGCGCGGTTGGGCAGGTAGACCGTCGAACCACCGTCGGAACGAGCGACCGCGTCGCAGTGACCGGCGGTGAGGTTGACGGCGTCGCCGTCGGCGTCGACACCGTTGAAGCCGAACGAGCAGATGCCGATGCGCTCGATGGGCGTGGCGCGGACGTCGCCGTCGGCGGTGATGTAGGTGTCGCCACCCATCGGGGCCGGATCGTTCGGCGGCATGCCCGGCGACAACTGGACCTGCACGTTCGCCACCAGCGACGGCAGGTTCAGTGCGCGCCCGATCGGCGAGTTCACGATGTCGAGGACGATCTGGTTGTTGAGCACATCGATCGACGCGGAGTTGATCTGCGACGACACCTCGCGCGGGAGCCCCGCCACCCAGCGGTTCAGTTCGGCGAGGGCCTGCTCGAGTCCGTCGGCCGAGACCGGCGCGACCGTCGCCCGGTAGCCGTCCTGGGCTGCCTTCTCTGCGGCCTCGGGGTTCGTGACGGCGATGACGGGCTTGCCGTCCTCGCCGAGCCAGGCACCGGCGAACTCGGAGGGACGCTCGGAGCGGAAGTCGCGGGCGTAGTCACCGAGTTCCTGCGCCCGCGCGGCGCGATCGAGGTATTCCTCGGGCGTCAGACCCAGGTCGCGCTGGATCGCTTCGACGAGCTCGGCGGGAAGTTCAGCGGAAGGCAACTGTTCGGCGGGCGCGGCGTTCGCTGTGGCGCTCAGAGGCACAGCCAGCAGAACCGCGGAGGCCGCTGCGACTGCGACGCGGCGGGTGGTGGAACGGACTGCGGCGCGCGACGCCGACGAGAGACGCATGGAGGCCTTTCATGTGTGCTCGATGTGCTCTTGAACAGGTGCTTCGTGGAATCGGCGAGCCGACCCGCGGGACAGCCTACGGGACGGCCCGGCGACCGCCGATAGTGCCGTAGGTCACCACTCGGATACCCGCGCTGTCTAGCTGCCGGTCTCAGTCTCTGTCGTTTCCGGAATGTCCGTCGAGGGCGGTTCCTCAGAAGGGTCGGGATCGGTCGGGGCGGTCGTCGGCTGGGTCGTCGTGGTGGTGGTACTGCCACCGCTCCCGCCACTGCCACCACTGCCGCGTCCGCCACCCGAGGAATCATCGGGCTGGTTCCGCCGCGACCAGCCGGTGCTCGAGGTGGTTGAGGACGTGCTCGAGGTGGTCGAGCCGGGCGACGACGACGAAGAGGACTGTTCGCTCGTGCCGGTGGTGGGATCGACCCAGGTCTGCTGCACGACCGGCGGGGCCACCGGGACCGCTTGCTCGGCGGTGGCCGGCTCGGTCGACTCCTCGGTGGTGGTCTCCTCGGTGCTGCGGGGAGCCGGCGGCTTGCTCGACTTCGAGGTCGTCGTGGTTGCGGGAGCGGTCGGGGTCTCGGCGACCTGCGTGCCCGCGGTGGCCGTCGGGGAGTCCCGCAGCCCGAACACCAACGCGCCGACGCCTACCAGCAACGCGATCGCCGCAGCCGCCGCGATGGCCGTGACCTTCGACGAGCGACCCGAGGGCTTCTCGTCGGCGGCATCTCCGGCTGCGACGGCGGCGACCGTCGCCTTCGGCGTGTTCGCCGCGGCGGCAGCGGGCGTGGCGCCCGGAGGGGGAGTCGCGGTGATCTTCGAGATCACCGCGGTGATCTCGGGGTCGAGTTCGCTGCGTCGCGGTTCGGTGAGCTTGGCGGTGGGCAGGATCTGCGTCGAACCGAGGAGGTCGACCGAGCCGGCGGCCGCGGCGAGAGCGGCGCCCCGCACCATCGTCTGGTGCGGGGCGGGCGCCAAAGCACACCGCACACCGAGACCGGTCTTCACCGATTGTGCGACGAGCTGCGCGGCGCTCGGATCGACTGCTTCGTCGATCGTGACGACGATGGCGTCGAGGTTGCTCACGAGCCAGCCGAACGCGCCGAGCGCCGACGAGAGCTGCGCGGCGACCGACGGAGCGTCGTCCTCAGGGAATCGGAAGGCCTTACCCGCCGCGACTCCAGAGCGCACGAGCGTGACGGTCGAGCCCTGCGGGTCGATGTGGTAGACCGCGAGGAGCCGTCCGGTCTGATGCGCGACCTGCGATTCGAACCATGCCGCGGCGGCCTCGGCGTCGGAGACGAGCGAGACGTGACGCAACCCGACGTAGTCGAGGGCGTTGCGCAGCACCGCGACCGTCGAGCTCGGCCAGTCGGTGGGATGCGTCGCCACAGCCGTGTACGGAGTGTCGCCGATGAGGGAGGCTGCGTCGGCGAGGAGACATTCCATGGCCGTTGCGACCAGGTCTTCGGCGCGGGAGAGTGACCCGTCGTTGGCGCGGACACCGCCGGAGTGGCCGAGGCGGTCGACGAAGCCGGTGAAGGAACTGGTGTGCCCGTCGACGACGTCGTGGTCGCCCAGCGTCGCGGTGCCGTCGGAATGCAGGTGGACGGCGGTGAACCGCTCGATCGGTGCGGGGTCCGGCCGTCCCGGCGTCGGTGAGGTGACCGCAACCGACGACACGGTGGTCCCCACCCTCAGGCCTACGCCTACGGACATGCCGGCTTTCCTCCATTCCGGTCGGAGTGCATGTGACGGGATACATCTGCGCCGTGCCCCATGGCTCGGAGCAGTGACAGGAGCTCCGAGCGGGAACCGGCACCGAGTCGGCGCCGGATACGGGCGACATGATGTTCCACGGTCTTCGCGGAAATGTACAGGTGGTTCCCGACTTCTCGGTAGGTGAGGCCCGAAACCACCAGGTCGGCCACCTGCGCCTCGCGCTCGGACAGTGCACCCGGTTTCTCCCGTGCGCCGAGGGGTGATTCGTCCGGAACGCTCGGGGGAGCGGCGGGGGCGACGTCGACCGGTGCGCGACCGGCCGGGCCGTCCTGCCGGATCGTCCGCGCGACCTGCAGCAATCCGGTGGCGACGGTGGTGTCGTCCGTCCGGAGCGCTGCTTCTCCCGCGAGCTTCGCGCCGTCCCACGGGAGACCCACGGACGCGAGGGACTCGGCCGCCTCGCGGATGCGCGTCGCGTCGACCTCACCGCGCAGCACCGAGAGCCATGCATGCCCGGCCCGCGCGAGCACCGCGGCGTAGGCAGTGGTCTCCGCGGCCAGGGCGAGCGCGCGGGCGTGCGGGACAAGGTCGGCCGGACGGTCCGCGGCGATCGCGGCCTGCACTCCGTACCAGTGCAGCGCCGCACCCCACAGCGGTGGCTCGCCGAGGGTGGTGAGCAGCGCACGGGCACCGACGACGAGGTGCGCGACCCGCGCGGACTCCCCGAGGCGGACGGCGGCCAGCCACAGTTCACCCAGGGGCAGCAATCCGAACAGGTCGACGGAGTACTCGGCGACGACCGCCTGCGCGGCCTGCCATCGCACCGTCAACGCTCCGAGGTCGGCGTTGCGTCGCGCCAGCCCGACCTGCAGGGCGTGGAAGAAGAGAAGATTGCGTTGCCCGGTCACCTCGGGAGCGACGGCTTCGGCGGTCGCCGCGGCGGCGGTGAGATCACCGCCGAGCATCTCGGTCCACGCCACCAGGATGCGATTGCGCACGGTGGGAGTCTCCGGACGGTCGAGGATCGCGCGTGCGTACCCGAGTTCGCCCGAGTGCAGACACAGCAGTGCGGCGACGGCGTCGACCGTGTCGGGCCAGGCGCGCAACGAACCGTCGGATCCGAGGCTCGTCAATGCGCGGGCGAGGTGATTCATCGCGATCCGGCCGTCGCCGCCGACGGATTCGCGCAGGCCCTCCTCGAGCAGTCGTGCGGCGGAGGCCGCAGAGGTCGGCGCACCCGAGACGGCGGCACCGCGGAGACGTTCTGCGGCCGAGGGGCGTCCGGCGGCGAGCAGCACTGTGGCGGCGAGAGGAGCGTCCGTACCGACCCGTTCGGGGCCGAGCCATTCGAACAGGTCGGCGCTGCGGTCGAGCATGCCGCGATGCGCGGCGATACTCGCGGAGATCCGGGTGGCGGCGCGCACGTCGTCGACGTCCACCGTGTCGGCGCGGTCGAGCAGCCGGTCGGTGACCTGCTCGGCTCGCTCGAGATCCCCTGCCGCAAAGGCGACTTCGGCGCGCCGCACTGCGAGGGCATCGGGATCGGCTCCTGTCGGTACCGCGGCGTCGAGAAGATCGGCGGCCTCGCGCGGCGTTGCGTCGACCGCGAACTCCACGAGCCGTCGGGCGAGATGCGGATCGGTGAGGCCGATCGTGGCGAGCCCCCGGGCGAGGTGCGGCGTGAGTGTTCCGGCGTCGATGCGTGTCGCGAGGAGGCGGCGGGCGACGGCGAACAGGTTGTGTCTCCCGAGGACCGCGGCGGGCACGCCGCTCGCTCCCGCAGTGAGACTCGCTGCATCGGCCCCGAGCAGACCGCTCGCGCGGGCCGCGTCGACGAGATCGAGGGCCCGCTCGGCGGGTACCTCGAGTACGGCGGAGAGTTCGCCGGGATCGAGCGCCGCCCCGAGATCGACGAGCGCGAGGGCTGCGGTGAGATCGAGATCGGCGAGGAGCTGCCGGCGGATCCCCTCCTCGACGGCCTGCCGGACATCGGCCTCCGTCCGCACGGCTTCGAGGGCGGTGTCGACGAGATGCGGTACGCCGCCCGTCAGGCGGTGCAGGGCACGCACCTGGGGTGGCGCGAGCCGAAGCTCGAACGATGCCGCGCGACCGGCGATCTCACGGGGCGTCCACGAGCCCAGTTCCACCACTGTCCCGTTTCCCGCGAACGCTGCGGTCAGCGAACGCATCTCGGCTCGGTGGGGTCGAGCTTCGGTGGCCACGACGATTCCGGTCGGCGCATTCCGGACGTGGTCGACGAGCTCGTGCAGTTCCGCGGCGGTCATGCGGTGCGCGTCGTCGACGGTGCGGGTGTCGCCGAGATCGGTTCGGAGCGAAGCGAGTACGGCGGACTTCCCGCTTCCGGTGCCGCCGACGAGCAGCAGTCGCGGGGGAGCGGCCGCGGTCAGGGCACGCGTGACCTCCCGGGGGACCGGGCGTCGCGGAGGAGCGGGAGCGGACGTCATCGGGATCGGTCAGCGTCCGGTTCCGAGCAGTCCGCCGACGACCTGCCCCGTGCCGTCGAGGACACCCCCGACCACGTTGCCGGTGCCGTCGAGCACCCCGCCGACGCCGTTACCGACACCCTCGACGACCGCACCGGCACCCTGACCTGCGCCGGACAGGGCGTCGCCGACGCCGCTGCCACCCGTGCTCGGCGGGGTCGGTTGCGGCGCAGGCTGAGGGGCGGGCGCTGGGGCCGGAGCAGGAGCGGGTTGCGGCGCAGGCTGGGGTGCCTGCGGGCTTTGACCGGGTGCTACCGGCGCGGGTGCGGTCGGGTCCGGCGCAGGTACAGCGCCGGTGGGTGCGGCGCCGGAAGCGGGCGTCGCGGCGACCGGGACAGCGGTCACGGTGCCGTCCGGTCCCTGCACCCCGATCGGGACGGTGGTTCCCGCCTCGGACGGCTGCGCGCCGGTCGTGCCGGGAACGGTCGTACCGGGGACGGTCGCGGTGGTGGTCGAGTTGCCGGCCACGACCTCGCTCGACGGACCCACCTCCGAACCGGGTGTCTCGGCCTCCGACGACAGGGTGCCGATCGCCAGTCCACCCCCGGCGAGGACGACGACGGCAGCGACAGCGGCACCCACCAGCGCGAACGAGCGGGCACGGGCGCGTGAGGGTGTGCCGGACCCGGTGTCGACGACCGCAGGCCGATGCGCGGCGGCGACCGGCGGCGCCTCAGCGGCGGGCACCACCGGGAGCGCGACGGTCTCGGGCTCGTCGTCGACGACAGGTGCAGGAGGCGCCATCGGCACCGCGGCAGTCGGGGCACCGTCCGCGGCTGCTGCAAGCGCGGCCCCATGCGCTGCGGTGAAGGCCGGTCGCGCCGACGAGACGATCGGCAGACCCAGCTCCGACGAGATCAGTTCGGCGACGAGCGGGGTGGACGAGCCACCACCGATCAGCAGTACGCGTCCGATGTCCGCACGATCGAGCCCGGCCCCGCGGATCGCGTCCTGTACCACGGCGAGCGACGCCCCGAGCGGTTCCCGGGCGAGTTCCTCGAACTCGCTGCGCACCAGACGCAGGTCGCGGTGCAGGCCGGGCAGCGCGACCGGCACCACCGTCTCGGTGTCGCTGGACAGTGCCTCCTTCGCCGCGCGGCACCGACCGCGGAAGTCGGCGAGTGCCGCGACGGTCGCGGAATCGAACGGATCGAGGCCGGTCGAGTCCCCGCCGAGCGTTTCCAGCAGATAGGTCGTGACGAGATGGTCGAAATGGTCGCCGGAGACGTCGTCGCTGCTCAACGGGCGGCCCAGCAGCATGGGATGGGCGCCGCCCTGCACGACGGTGACGTCGAGGCTGCGCGCACCGAGGTCGTAGACCACCGTCACGTCGTCTCCCAGCGGCCCGTGTGTGGCGTCGAGCCAGCGCACCGCCGCGATCGGTTCGGGGATCGTCCGTGCGGTCACGCCGGCGCGGACGAGTGCCGCCTGTAAGGTCTCGACGGTGTGAGCCGACCACGCGGCGGGATGTGCCAGCATCGTCGGCACATCGGAGGTGCCGGTGCGGTACTGCAGGCGGGCCACGGTCGACGCGACGAGATCCTCACCGAGATAGGTGGAGCCGTCGTCGGCGAGGATGCCGACCGGATCGCCGACCCGGGCCGCATAGCCGGAGAACACCTGCGCACCGGGGGGCGGGGTACCGGCGCCGAGGACGAGGGCTCCGCCCTCGGGGAGGTGGAGTTCGGTGGGGACCGACAGAACGCTGGGATCGCCGGCTCGGGGCTGGTCGAGCACGGTGAGGGCCACCGAGTTGACCGCCCCGATCGTGACGCCGAGTCCTGAATACATGCACGCTCCCGTGTTCTGGGCGGACATCGGTCCGCGATCTCGTTCCACCGTTCGGTCTCGATGAGCCTGTCGTTCCCGCCGCGCGGCCCGTTAGCGCCCACGCCGCCACCGGCCCGATCGTAGGGACTGTCCCCTAACGACCCCCACGCCCCCGAACCCCGATCCCCTAACGGGTGACGGCGGACAGGGGGCCGCACCCCCTGTGCCCGCGACCGGCCGTTTCGTAGCGTCGTCCGTAGATCCCGACGACTCAGGAGACACGCGATGGCCACCAACGCCGTACTCGACTTCATCCTCAGCCTGTTCCGTGACGAGAAGGAACTCGCCCGGTACTGCAACAACCCCGAGGCCGTCCTCGCCGAAGCCGGATTGGACAGCGTGTGCCACGCCGACATCGTCGCCGTCGCCCCGCTCGTTGCGGACAGTGGTCTGTTCGCCGGAACCGCCGCCGAACTGACCGCAGCGCTGAACGGTGCGGCGAACGTCGGGGCGTCGATCGCAGGCACCGCCGCAGCCGGTCTGGGCGGAGCAGCGGGCCTCGGTGGCGCAGTGGGCCTCGGTGGCGCCGCCGGCCTGGGCCTCGGTGTCGGAGCAGGCCTCGGTGGGGGCCTGGGTCTCGGTGGTGGACTTAACCTCGGCGGCGGACTGGACCTCGGCGGGACCGTCGGCGCGCAGACCGGGATCGTCGTCGACCTCGGTGCGCAGCTCGGAGCGGCGCTCGAAGCCGGTGGCGAACTCGGCGCTTCCCTGGGTGCAGCGCTCGGTGGTGCTCTCGACTCAGGCCTCGAACTCGGCGGATCCTTCGACGTCGGAGGTGCCGTGGCCGGAGCGCTCGAAGGTGGGCTCGGCCTGGGCGTCGGTGCCGCTGCAGACCTGGCCGCGGCGATCGACGCGGCCGTCGAGGCCTCGGGCGGCCTCGGCGCAGATCTCGCCACGACCCTCGAAGGAGCCTTGGGCATCGGCGGCACCCTCGGCGCCGACATCGGGCTTGCCCTCGGTGGCCTGCTGGAATCGGCCGTCGACGTCGGCGGCACCTTCTCGACCGAACTCACCGCGGCCCTCGAGGGCGGCGCCGAACTCGGTGCCGCACTCGGCACGACCCTCGGTGGCGTTCTCGGCGTGGGCACGGAACTGACCGGCGCGCTCGGCACGAGCCTGGGCGGCGTCCTCGGTGGTGTGGCCGATCTCGGCGCCGGACTGGGAACCGACCTTTCCGCCGGTCTCGACGCCGGTGTGGGCGCGACGCTCGGCCTCGGTGCGTCCCTCTCGGCCCTGCTCGGAGCGGGCGGTGGAGCTGCGGCCGATCTCGGCGCCGCGCTGGGGACCGTCATCGAGAACAGCGCGCAGGGCGGTCTGCTCGGCGGTGTCGACCTCGACGCGGTCCTCTCGGGTGGCGGTGAGATCGACGCTGAGGCCGGGGCGGGCGTCGAACTCGGCACGCTGGTCGGCGGGGTGCTCGGAGGTGCGCTCGGCCTCGAGACCACCGCGGCCACCGAACTGTCGTCGGCGCTGAACGTCGCCATCGGCTCGACCACCGGTATCGGCGCGACCGTCGATTCGACCGTGCAGGCGGGGACGAACCTCGGATCGGATCTGTCGTCCGTCCTCGGCTCGACCTTCGCGACCGGCGGCTCGGCCGGCGCCGAGCTCGGCCTGCAACTCGGCAGTGCACTCGAGACGGCCGCAGGGTCGGCGTCCCTCGATGCGGGGGCCGATCTCGGCACGCAGCTCGCGTCGACGATCGGCGGCAGCCTCGACGCCGGTGCCGAAGCCACCGGTCAGCTCGGCTACGCCCTCGACGGCGCACTGGACGCGGCGGCGGAACTCGGGGCCGGAGTGAACGTGGGAGCGGACCTCGGCGCGGCGATCGGCTCGGGGATCGGCGCGGCCGGTGGACTGGGAACGTCCGTCGATCTGGGTGCAGCCACCGATGTCGAGAACGGGTTGGATCTCGGTGGTGCAGCAGACCTGGGCGCGGCTGCCGACCTCGGTGTCTCCGGCGGTCTGGAGAGCGCAGCCGACCTCGGTGCCGAGCTGTCCACGCAGGTGGGGACGGCCCTGTCGGGCGGGGTCGATACGGCCCTGTCGGGCGGGGTCGATACGGCCCTGTCGGGCGGTGCGGACAGCTGGGCATCGGTCGGCGAGGACGTCTTCGGCTCTGCCTCGGGAGCTGCGGGCTTGTTCGGCGAGGGTGGTCTCACCGCGACCTCCGGTCTCGGCGGCGACTCCTCTCTCGGCGCCACCGACTCCACCGAGCTCGACGAACTGCTGCCCTGACCCGCAGCGGTGCGGGCTCCGGGACATAATGTCCGGAGCCCGCACCGACGGAAGGCGAGTCGACGCAGCCCATGCAGCATTCACCGGATACGCAGCATCCATCCGATCCTTCGAGACGCCGAGCGCTCCTCGACCTGATCGACTCCGCGATCGCGCGATCTCGCAGCGCCAGGCGCAACGATCTCACCGACCGGTTGACGGCCGCCCGTACGAAGGTCTCCGACCCGCGACTGCGGGTGGTCGTCGTCGGGGGTCTGAACCAGGGCAAAAGCCGGTTCGTGAACGCTCTGCTCGGCCTCGAGGTGTGTTCCGTCGGCGACGACGAGACCACCGCGGTCCCCACGCTCGTGCAACACGGGCAGGAGCCGTCCGCCGAACTCGTCCCGACCGGTTCGGCGCCGCGCATCGCCGTGCCCTTCGACGACCTGCAGCAGGTCGCGCCGCGCAGCGCCGGCCGGGACGTCGACCGGCTCGAGGTGAGTGTGCCGAGTCCGCTGCTCGCCGACGGACTCGTGTTCGTCGACACCCCGGGTGTGGGAGGCCACGGAAACCCGCACACAGCAGCCACATTGACGCTCCTGGCCACCGCGGATGCGGTCTTCGTCGTCTCGGATGCGAGTCAGGAGTTCACCGCACCGGAGATGTCGTTCCTGCGACAGGTGCAGACGTTGTGCCCGGCGTCGGCGGTGCTCGTCACCAAGACGGACGTGTATCCGCACTGGCGCGCGATCGTCGACGCCGACCGCGAACACCTGCAGCGAGCGGGGATCGACCTGCCGCTGCTGCCCGTCTCGTCCCTGCTGCGCGAGTACGCCCTGCGCACCGAAGACGCCTCGCTGCAGCAGGAATCCGGCTTCGACGCGATCTACGACTTCCTGCGCGAACAGGTGGTCGCGCGCAACGCCGACTCGGCGCGACTGTCGGTGGCGCACGACGTGAAGACCGTCGTCGACCATCTCGCGCTCGGATGCGAGAGCGAACTCGCCGCCCTGCGCGACCCCGACTCCGGGAACGCCGCGATCGAGGACCTGCACCGGGCACGCGCCGCGACCGAGGCATTGCGGACGCGGGCGGCGCGGTGGCAGATCACGTTGTCGGACGGCATCGCCGATCTCGCGGCCGACATCGACCACGACCTGCGCGACCGGCTGCGCACGGTGACCCGCGACGCCGAAGCGTCCGTGGACGACTGTGATCCGGGCAAGGAATGGCCGCGGCTGGGGCAGTGGCTCGCCGAACAGGTCGCCGAATCCGTCGGTGACAACTTCGTGTGGGCGCACGAACGCGCCGAGGCGCTCGCAGGCAAGGTCGCCGAGCACTTCGCACTCGACGACGACTCCTTGCCGTCGTTGCATCTCGGCGACCTGTCGAGACTGCTCGAGCCCGTCGAGAACCTGTCCGATCTCGAATCGGGCCGGATCGGTATCGGTCAGAAGGTACTCGTCGGCATGAAGGGTTCTTACGGTGGCGTGCTGATGTTCGGTCTCGTCACCACCCTGATGGGGATGGCGCTCGTGAACCCGATCTCGGTGGGAGCCGGAGTCGTCCTGGGTACCAAGGCGTATCGCGACGACAAGCAGGTGCGGCTCGCCAAGCGCCGCGTCGACGCGAAGAGCGCGATCCGCGCCTTCACCGACGACGTGAGCTTCCAGGTCGGCAAGGAATCGAAGGACCGGCTCCGGCTCATCCAGCGTCAGTTGCGCGATCACTTCACCGAGATCGCAGAGCAGACACTACGTTCGCTCGACGAGTCGCTCGAAGCGGCCCGCCAGGCCGCGACCGTGCAGGAACAGGAACGCCGCCGTCGGATCGGTGAACTCGACACGCAGGTCGCGGAACTGGGCCGATTGCGCGAGCGCGCCGCGGAACTCGCGGGAGTGTCGGCGTGACCCCGACTCTCTCGCGCGCCCGCGACCTGCTCGACCGGGCACGCGCGTCGTACGGCGGGAACCCGGCCGTCGCGGACCGGCTCGACCACTGCGCCGCGCGACTCGATCAGCCGTTGCGGATCGCGCTCGCCGGATCGCTCAAGGCCGGCAAGTCGACCCTACTCAATGCGCTTGTAGGACAGGACATCGCGCCCACCGACGCGACGGAGTGCACGCGCGTCGTCACCTGGTACCGCAACGGACCCGTGCCGACGGTGAACGCCTGGTACGACGGGAACCGCCGCATGCCGGTGCCCGTGCAGCGTCCCGACGGCCGTTTGACCTTCGACCTCGGCGAACTCACCGCCGACCGCGTCGACTTCATCGACGTCGAATGGCCGGCCAGCGCGCTGGCGCAGACCACCATCATCGACACCCCGGGCACGTCGTCGTTGTCGCAGGACGTGTCGGCGCGGACCCTGGCGCTGCTCACCCCGGAGGAATCGGCCTCCGGTGCCGACGCCGTCGTCTACCTGATGCGTTCGCTCGGAGCCGCCGACGTCGAGTTCCTCGAACGGATCGGCCGGCACGTCGGCGGGGGATCGGGACCGCTCGGCATCGTCGGGGTGGTGTCGCGCGCCGACGAGGTCGGTGCGGGTCGTGCCGACGCGATGATGTCGGCGAAGCAGGTCGCGGCGAGGTTCACCGACGAACTCGAACGCACCGGACTGTGCCAGGCGGTCGTGCCGGTCGCCGGGTTGCTCGCCCTCGCCGCACGGACCCTGCGGCAGAACGAGTTCGCGGCCTTCGAGGCGCTCGCACAGGTGCCGGTGGAACAACTGCAGGTCGCGATGCTGTCGGCCGACCGTTTCGCGCGGCCCGACGTCGACCTGCCCGTCGACCCCGGGATGCGGGCACGTCTCGTCGACCGGTTCGGTCTGTTCGGCATCCGCACCGCAGTGCTGCTCGTGCAGCTCGGCGCGCGCGATTCACCGTCCCTCGCCGCCGAACTCGTCGCGCGCAGCGGGCTCGACGAGCTGCGTCAGGTCATCGACGTGCAGTTCGGTCAGCGTGCCGATCAGCTCAAGACCCATTCGGCGCTGCTGGCGCTCGAGCGGGTGTTGCACGCGTGCGGCGACCACGAGCTGCTGGGAGCCGTGCGACGCGAACTGGCCGACGACCACGGCTTCGCCGAACTCCGCCTGCTGGGCAGACTGCGGTCGTCGTCGGTGTCACTGCCCGACGAGGAGGTCCAGGCGCTGCAGCGCGTGGTCGGTGGATCCGGGATCGGCGCCACCCGGCGCCTCGGTCTCGCCGACGACGCGTCACCTGCCGAGATCCGCGCTGCGGCCGTCGATGCGGTGCGGCACTGGCGATCCCGCGCCGAACATCCGCTGCTCGATCCGTTCACTGCGAAAGCCGCAGCGGTGGCAGCGCGCAGTGCGGAAGGGCTGGTCGCGGGAGCCGGCCGACAGATGTGAGCTGTAGCCGAACGATTCGGCTTGCACCTCACGTAACGTGAGGTCATAGCGTCGATCGTGCCGGCGCACGGAGTGCCGGTGGAAGTGGGTGGACGATGCCGGCGACTGGTTCCGGGCAGCAGACACGTTCCGGACAGCACTGGAAGGTGGGGCGTCTCGCAGCGGAGACAGGCCTGACCGTGCGGACCCTGCATCACTACGACGACATAGGCCTCGTGCGGCCGTCGGGTCGGACGGCGTCGGGCCATCGGCTGTACGAGGAGTCGGACGTCGAGAGGCTGTACCAGGTGCTGGCGCTGCGTCAGCTCGGGCTGTCACTGGACGCGATCGCCACGGTCACCGACGGCGACACCTCGCTGTCGGAGATCCTCGACGCGCACCGTGCCTACCTGGACGATCAGCTCGCGGCGACCCGCACGCTGCGTGCGCAGGTCGAGATGCTCTCCCGCACGGTCCGAACGTCGCCGGATGCATCGGTCGCCGACTTCCTTCACGTGATCCGAGGAGTGATCGAAGTGGACGACATCTTCGAAAGGTATTTCGACAAGGGACAGATCGCAGACCTCGCGGAACGACGCGCGATGCTGGGCGACGACGTCATCACGGCGGCAGAGACGTCGTGGCAGGAACTCATCCCGCGTGTCGACGCTGCGCTGAGTTCGGGGATGGATCCGGCCTGTTCGGAGGCCCAGGAGATGGCACGGCAATGGATGGATCTGCTCGAGCAGTTCCACGGCGGCGACGAGGGCCTACGCGACAGCCTCTACCGCATGCACGAGGACAACGCGCAGCAGATCGAGCAGGAGTTCTGCGGGCCGAGTCGCGAACACATCGAGTTCATCACGAAGGCGAACGAGGCGCGATCTACGTAAGCACAGGGACGGATGCTCGATGTCGTCATCGAGCATCCGTCCCCGAATCGTGCAATCAACGTCGACGGGCTCTGCCGGCGGCGCGAACCAGGCGGGCGTGGACGGCCTCGAAGCGGAACAGATCCGCCCACGTCCATCGCACGACCTCGAAGCCCAGAGCCCGGATCGCATCCTCCCGCAGCTTCTCGCGATGGACGGTCTCGGCCGTCGCGCCGGGCTCGTCCGAGCCGTACTTGCTCCTTCCGTCGAATTCACCGACCACGCCTTCGTCCTCCCAGAGGAAGTCGGGACGAGCGACGAATGCTCCGGAAGGGGTCCGCAGCTCGTGCTGCAGCTTCGGCGCCGGTAACCCCGCCGACCGGATCCGTAGTCGGCTGAGCGACTCGCCGGGACTTTCGCTGCGACCGTCGAGGAAAGCAACGGTCCGCCGGGCAGCGGCGATCCCGTGCCGCATGCCGGACGATGCCAGCGCATCGAGGAGCAGGGGCGCGATATGGGGATGCGCCCGCAGCGCCGCGTCGCCGGCGATGACTGCCGAGTCCACCGACAGTGTTCGTGCCAGGTCGACAACCGTCCGCGCGACGGTCGTGGTGCGCAGACCCGCGACGACGCAGACCTCGTCGGGTTGATAGGTGCACCTGTGTACATGGAGGGTCGGGGTGCGGCGTCCGCTCGACGGCCGTTCGCGGCTGATGTGCACCGGGGAGAGGTCGACGTCCCAGAGAGGAAGGCCGTGCAGCACCGCAGCGGAGACATGGCTGACGACGGCGTCCGGGGTGATCCGTCCTTGTCGCGCCAGTACGCGCGCATGGTGCAGGGTGAGCGGGTCGAGGTCCGCGCCACCGTCGACGTACACACCGCGCGTGACGTTCCGCAGTCGTCCCACACGGACAGCCTGACGGATCTCGTCCGAGGTCGTCCCGCCGGCCAGCAGGTCGGAGCGCAGAAGGAAGTTCGGTTCGTCCATGCAGTGAGGGTCGTGTACGGCGACGACGGACCCGGAGCATCGAAGCCCTCGACCCGACCACCTGTGGATCGACGGGGTCCCTGTGGACAACCCGTCCTTGCGCACCGGTGCGGACAGTGGCGCGTTGTCGACATCGGGTATCGGTCCCCGAATCGAGCAGATGCGACCGATCGAAGTGATGTGCGCCACCCTCGGAACAAAAGTCCACGACCTGCCGTTGGATGAGTCAGACAACTTGAGCGCATAAGACTCAACTTCACTTGACGGCGTGGACCGCTCGGGTGCAGGCTTGAGTCGACCGCGCTCACCTGAGCCGAACGGGCTCAGGTCGGGCATGGAACGTTTTCGCGGCGCGCACGCGTCGCGGCAGGAACATTGGAGGAAAATTATGGCTCGTGCGGTCGGCATCGACCTCGGAACCACCAACTCGGTCGTCTCCGTTCTGGAAGGCGGCGAGCCCGTTGTGGTCGCCAACGCCGAGGGGTCCCGCACCACCCCGTCCGTCGTCGCATTCGCGAAGAACGGTGAGGTTCTGGTGGGTCAGCCCGCCAAGAACCAGGCGGTCACCAACGTCGACCGCACCATTCGTTCGGTCAAGCGCCACATCGGCACGGACTGGACCGTGGCCATCGACGACAAGAAGTACACACCGCAGGAGATCAGCGCCCGCACGCTGATGAAGCTCAAGCGCGACGCGGAGGCCTACCTCGGTGAGGACATCACCGACGCGGTCATCACCGTCCCGGCGTACTTCAACGACGCCCAGCGTCAGGCCACGAAGGAAGCCGGCACCATCGCCGGTCTCAACGTCCTGCGCATCGTCAACGAGCCCACCGCGGCTGCCCTCGCCTACGGCCTCGACAAGGGCGAGAAGGAGCAGACCATCCTGGTCTTCGACCTCGGTGGCGGCACCTTCGACGTCTCCCTCCTCGAGATCGGCGACGGCGTCGTCGAGGTCCGCGCGACCTCCGGCGACAACCACCTCGGTGGCGACGACTGGGACGAGCGCATCGTCAACTGGCTTGTCGACAAGTTCAAGGCACAGCACGGCGTCGACCTGACCAAGGACAAGATGGCCATGCAGCGTCTGCGTGAGGCTGCCGAGAAGGCCAAGATCGAGCTGTCGTCCTCGCAGTCGACCTCGATCAACCTGCCGTACATCACCGTCGACGCGGACAAGAACCCGCTGTTCCTCGACGAGCAGCTCACCCGCTCGGAGTTCCAGAAGATCACCGGCGACCTCCTCGAGCGCACCCGCGCTCCCTTCCAGCAGGTCGTCAAGGACGCCGGCATTTCCGTCGGCGACATCGACCACGTCGTGCTGGTCGGCGGCTCGACCCGTATGCCCGCCGTCACCGACCTGGTGCGCGAGCTCACCGGTGGCCGCGAGCCCAACAAGGGCGTGAACCCCGACGAGGTCGTCGCCGTGGGTGCAGCCCTGCAGGCCGGCGTCCTCAAGGGCGAGGTCAAGGACGTGCTGCTGCTCGACGTCACCCCGCTGTCGCTGGGTATCGAGACCAAGGGCGGCGTGATGACCAAGCTCATCGAGCGCAACACCACGATCCCCACCAAGCGGTCGGAGACCTTCACCACCGCCGACGACAACCAGCCGTCGGTGCAGATCCAGGTCTTCCAGGGCGAGCGTGAGATCGCGGCGCACAACAAGCTGCTCGGCTCGTTCGAGCTCGGCGGCATCGCGCCGGCTCCGCGTGGCGTCCCGCAGATCGAGGTGACCTTCGACATCGACGCCAACGGCATCGTCCACGTCACCGCCCGCGACAAGGGCACCGGCAAGGAGAACACGATCAAGATCCAGGAAGGCTCCGGCCTGTCCCAGGAGGAGATCGACCGGATGGTCAAGGACGCCGAGGCGCACGCCGAGGAGGACCGCAAGCGTCGCGAGGAGGCCGAGGTCCGCAACCAGGCCGAGTCGCTCGTGCACCAGACCGAGAAGTTCATCAAGGAGAACGAGGACAAGGTCCCGGCCGACGTCAAGGAGAAGGTCGAGGCTGCGATCAAGGAAGCCAACGACGCCCTCGCCGGCTCCGACATCAACGCGGTCAAGGCCGCCGTCGAGAAGCTCGCGACCGAGTCGCAGGCCCTCGGCCAGGCCATCTACGAGGCGCAGGGCGCCGAGGGTGCCGCTGCCGGTGACGGCGCGGCCGCAGGTGCCGACGACGTCGTCGACGCCGAGGTCGTCGACGAGCCAAACGATTCGGAGAAGAAGTGAGTGCCGACAAGCCCGAGCAGGAACCGGTGACCGTCACCGACAAGCGACGGATCGACCCTGAGACCTTCGAGGTGCGCGACCCCGCCGAGGAGCCGCGCGCCGAGGAGGGCGAGGTGATCGAGTCGGTTCCTGCGGAGGGCGACGCCGAGAAGGCCGAGCGGACCGAAGGACAGTCGCAGGAGGCGAAGGAACTCGCCGAGCGCACCGCCGACCTGCAGCGCGTGAGCGCGGAGTACGCGAACTACCGTCGCCGCGCCGAGGCGCAGCGCACGGCGATCGCGGAGGAGGCCAAGGCCTCCGTCGCGGCGAAGTTCCTCGACGTCCTCGACGACCTCGACCGGGCACGCGCCCACGGCGACTTGGAGACGGGTCCGCTGAAGGCACTGTCCGGCAAGCTGACCGGTGTGTTCGACAGTGTCGGACTCGTCGCGTTCGGTGAGGAAGGCGACGCCTTCGATCCCGAGTTGCACGAGGCCGTCCAGATGGAAGGCGACGGTCACCACCCGGTGCTCGGGACGGTGCTCCGCAAGGGTTACCGCTTCGGCGACCGCATCCTGCGGCACGCGATGGTGACGGTCACCGACGGTGATCCGGCGGACACGCCGGGTGACGCGCGGTCGGCGGAGCCGGGCACAGAGTAAGAACAAGAAAACGCGAGAGGAGGAGACGCCCGGTGAGCCAGCGGGAGTGGATCGAGAAGGATTTCTACAAGGACCTGGGCGTCTCCCCCGACGCAACGCAGGACGAGATCAAGAAGGCCTACCGGAAACTGGCGCGGGACCTGCATCCCGACGCCAACCCCGGTGACGCCAAGGCCGAGGAACGCTTCAAGGCCGTCAGCGAGGCCAACGCTGTCCTGTCGGATCCCGCCAAGCGCAAGGAATACGACGAGACCCGGCGCCTGTTCGCCTCCGGCGGCATGCCGGGTGGCTTCCGTCCCGGCGCCGGCGGATTCTCCGGTGGTACCGGAGCGACCTTCGACATCGGCGACCTGTTCGGCGGTGGCGGCGACGGTGGGCTCGGCGACCTCTTCGGTGGCCTGTTCAACCGCGCCGGTGGCGGCACTGCTTCCACCGCCGGCCGTTCGCGTCCACGCCGCGGATCAGATGTCGAGACCGAGACGACGCTCGACTTCCGCGATGCCGTCCAGGGCGTCACGGTTCCCCTGCGGATGACCAGCCCGGCGCCGTGCACCACCTGCCACGGCAGCGGTGCCCAGCCGGGAACGAGTCCGCGGGTCTGTCCGAACTGCAACGGAAGCGGTGTGGTCTCCCGTAACCAGGGCGCCTTCGGATTCTCGGAACCGTGCGACGACTGCCGGGGCAGCGGATCGATCATCGACAACCCCTGCAGCGACTGCCGCGGTACCGGCGTGCAGAACCGCACCCGCACCATCACCGTGCGGGTTCCCGCAGGCATCAAGGACGGTTCGCGCATCCGCCTCGCCGGTCAGGGCGAGGCCGGTCTGCGCGGCGCCCCGTCCGGCGACCTGTTCGTGACGGTGCACGTCCGTCCCGACCGCGTGTTCGGGCGTGAGGGCGACGATCTGACCCTCGTGCTGCCCGTCAGCTACGGCGAACTCGTCCTCGGCGGCACCGTCTCGGTGCCGACCCTCGACGGCCGCGTCGGGCTGAAGATTCCGCCGGGAACGGCCGACGGCCGGGTCCTGCGGGTCCGCGGACGCGGCGTCCCCAAGCGCGGGGGCGGCGCCGGTGACCTTCTCGTCACGGTGAAGGTCGCGATCCCGCAGAATCTCGACGAGAAGGCGACGGAAGCGCTGCACAACTATCTTCGTGCAGAAGAGGCAAGCGGTTTCGATCCTCGAGAGGGATGGGCAGGTGCGTGATGAGCGAGACGAGAATGCCACGGAATCTGTCACCGGATCCCGATGCGCGCGTCTACGTCATCTCGGTGGCAGCAGAACTCGCCGGGATGCATGCGCAGACGCTGCGTAACTACGACCGGCTCGGACTCGTCACCCCGCACCGCACCAGCGGCGGCGGCCGCCGGTACTCGCCGCGCGACGTCGAACTGCTGCGCGAAGTGCAGCGCCTCTCCCAGGACGAAGGTGTCAACCTCGCCGGGATCAAACGGATCATAGAGCTGACCAACCAGGTCGAGGCACTGCAGCAGCGTGTCGCCGAACTCAACGCCGAGGTCGCCCAGTTGCGTTCGACACGCGGCGATCTGGTGCCCATTCCGCGCAGCAACGCCCTCGTCGTGTGGAAGCCGCGCAACAGGCGCGACTGACCGCACCGCGGTCGAGCGCGACTGACCCGCCGGATCGGTCGAGAACGAAAATCTCCCGCCCAGCGAGACGATCGCCCTGTGGAGCCTCGACGTCTGCCTAGTGTGGCGTGTTCCACACGAACGGGTCGACGGAAGGCAACAGTCATGGCGGAGTGGGCGGAAGAATGCGACGTCCTCGTGGTGGGGTCGGGAGCCGGAGGGTGCTGCGGTGCGTACACCGCTGCGCGCGAAGGACTGTCGGTGATCCTCGTCGAGGCATCCGAGTACTTCGGCGGCACCACGGCGTACTCCGGGGGCGGCGGCGTCTGGTTCCCCACCAACGCGGTCCTGCAGCGTGCCGGTGACGACGACACCCTCGAGGACGCACTGACCTACTACCACGCGGTCGTCGGCGACCGCACCCCGCGCGAACTGCAGGAGGCGTATGTCCGCGGCGGCGCCCCGCTGATCGACTACCTCGAGTCCGACGACGATCTCGAATTCATGGTCTACCCGTGGCCCGACTACTTCGGCAAGGCGCCCAAGGCCCGTGCCCAGGGACGTCACATCGTCCCGTCGCCGCTGCCCATCGCCGCCGATCCCGAGCTCAACGAGTCGATCCGCGGCCCGCTCGGCCGCGAACGCAACGGCGAACCCCTGCCCGACATGCTCATCGGAGGTCGCGCGCTCGTCGGACGATTCCTCATCGCCCTGCGCAAGTACCCGAACGTGGAGCTGTACCGGAACACCCCGCTCGAAGAACTGATCGGCGAGGACGGTGTGGTCGTGGGCGCGGTCGTCGGGAACGACGGCGAGCGACGGGCGATCCGCGCGCGCAAGGGTGTCGTCCTCGCCGCCGGTGGCTTCGATCGGAACGACGAGATGCGCAGCAAGTACGGGGTGCCCGGCGCCGCGCGGGACTCGATGGGCCCGTGGTCGAATCTCGGCAAGGCCCACGAGGCGGGCATCGCCGTCGGCGCCGACGTCGACCTGATGGATCAGGCCTGGTGGTCGCCGGGACTGACCCACCCGGACGGACGTTCGGCGTTCGCGCTGTGCTTCACGGGCGGCATCTTCGTCGACCAGGACGGTGCGCGGTTCACCAACGAGTACGCACCCTACGACCGTCTGGGCCGCGACGTCATCGCCCGCATGGAGCGCGGCGAGATGACGTTGCCGTTCTGGATGATCTACGACGACCGGAACGGTGAGGTCCCACCGGTCGGGGCGACGAATGTGCCGCTCGTCGAAACCGAGAAGTACGTCGACGCGGGACTGTGGAAGACCGCCGACACCCTCGAGGAACTCGCCGAGCAGATCGGTGTGCCAGCCGAATCCCTGAAGGCGACCGTCGCGCGGTGGAACGACCTGGCCGCGAAGGGAGTCGACGAGGACTTCGGCCGCGGGGACGAGCCCTACGATCTCGCCTTCACCGGCGGTGGGTCCGCGCTGGTCCCGATCGAACAGGGCCCCTTCCACGCGGCACAGTTCGGCATCTCCGACCTCGGCACCAAGGGCGGTCTGCGGACCGACACCGTCGGGCGGGTGCTCGACAGCGAGGGTGCTCCGATCCCCGGCCTGTACGCGGCGGGCAACACGATGGCCGCACCGAGCGGCACCGTCTACCCCGGCGGCGGCAATCCGATCGGTGCGAGCGCACTGTTCGCGCACCTGTCCGTGATGGACGCGGCGGGACGCTGACACACAGAGGCGGGACGCCGACGCACATACGAACCGGGCCCGGAGGATACGCAGGTATCCTCCGGGCCCGGTCCGTCGTCTCAGGGTCGGGTGACGGCGAAGTCCGCTGTCATGAACGGATATCCGTCCTCTACGGTGGTCGCGACCTCGAAGCCGTGCCGGTTGGCACCGCCGATGTGGGTGCCGTCGCCGTTCGCGACGCCCGTGCCGTAGTTGTTGGCCATGAGCGCCACGGTCGCGTCGCCGGGCATCGTGTAGTCGATCTGGATGCCGAACCCGCGCCGGTCGGCGCTGCTCGCCGAGACCGTCTCGGTGGAGCGGGCCGGCACCACGGTGGCCGGCTCGTCCACCCATGTTCCGTAAGGGTTCTCGGTCGACGTGAGCACCATCGGCGCATCGGTGTCGTTGCGGATCGTCAGCGTGATGGTGGGCCCGTCGGTGGGCAGGGAATCGGCGGCCGCAGTGGCGGGTGCGGTGATCGCCGCTGCAGCGGTCAGAACTGCCGCTGCGACAGCGCGGGTGCGGTACTTCATCGTGCTCCTGGCGGTTGACGACTCGTGGTTCTCAGCCGTGCCTGGCCGGCCGCTGAAGTGTACCCGTCGGTAGCCCGATCCGTCGGTCTTCGGCGATCAGGCCGGGACGAGGTCGCTGACCTGCGCAACAAGCTCCAGTGAACGCAGCCACGCGTCGCGTCCGGGAGCCGACGACACGACGATCAGCTCGTCGGCCTGCGCGCGCTCGGTGAACCGGTCGAGGTAGTCGCGCACCTCCTGCGGCGTACCCACGGCGGTGTACCGAAGCATCTCGAGCACCTGCATGCCGGCGGGGGAGTCGAGCAGCATGTCGATCTCCTCCTCGCTGAACGTGCGCCCGCGTCCGACCATCTGGACGACCCGCGCCCGCTTGGTCGCCTCGAACAGCGACTGCGCCTCCTCGGCGGTATCGGCGGCGATCACACCGACACCCGCGATGACGTACGGCTCCGAGTGGTCGGGGGAGGGCTGGAACTCGCGGCGGTACAGCCGCACCGCGTCCTCGAGGGCCTGCGGCGCGAAGTGCGACGCGAAGGCGTACGGAAGACCGAGCAGAGCAGCGAGTTTCGCGCCGAACAGCGACGAGCCCAGGATGTACAGCGGCACATCGGTGCCCTTACCGGGGATCGCGTCGACTCCAGGGATCCGCGACTCACCCTTCAGGTAGGCCTGCAGTTCGAGGACGTCCTGCGGAAAACTGTCGGCCGACGTCGGGTCGCGGCGCAGCGCCCGCATGGTCTTCTGGTCGCTGCCGGGGGCGCGGCCGAGACCGAGGTCGATGCGGCCGGGATGCAGCGTGGCGAGAGTTCCGAACTGTTCGGCGATGGTCAGCGGCGAGTGGTTCGGCAGCATGATGCCGCCGGCGCCGAGACGGATCGACGAGGTGTGCGCGGCGACGTGCGCAATGAGTACGCTCGTCGCCGACGAGGCGATCGTCGGCATGTTGTGGTGTTCGGCGTACCAGATGCGCCGGTAACCCCACTGCTCGGCGAGCTGGGCCATCTTCACGCTGGCGTCGAAGCTCTCACGGGCGGTCTCGCCCTTGCCGATGTGTGCGAGGTCGAGGATGGAGAGGGGAACGGTCACCGGTAATCCTTCGCGTCGGGGCCCGGTATCGGCCGCCGGGCACACCTTCGGAGCAACCTCGACCGGTGACCGTCTATTCCCTCACCTGTCGTTCGGCGTCACCGCCGTTCGAAACCGCCGTAGGTGCCCTGGAAGAACAGGAGCGGACCGCGGGAGTGCAGCGACGTCAGCCCCGTGACCCGTGCCAGCACGATCGTGTGGTCGCCGGCCTCGTACTCGGTCTCCACGGTTGCCTCGACCCGCGCCAGGGCTCCCTCGATCGCCGGAGCGCCGTTGTCGCCCGGCTCCCAGCGCACCCCGCGGAACTTGTTGCCGCCGCTCACCGCGAACGCACCGCACAGGGTGCGCTGGCTCTCGGACAGGACGTTGACGGCCAGGGTGCCGACCTCCCGGATCTTCGGCCAGGTCGTCGACGTGCGGGCGGGACAGAACGAGATGAGCGGCGGGTCCAGCGAGACCGACACGAACGACTGACAGGCGAATCCCAGCGGTTCGTCGCCGTCGAGCGCGGTGATCACCGTGACACCCGTGCAGAAGTTGCCCATCACGTCGCGGATCCGTCGGGGATCCAGTACCGCGTGTTCCGCTGTCATCGAAACTCCAATCGATCGGCGTTCGTTCCAGTGTCCGTCACCGACGACACAGTGTGCGAACCCTGTCCCGCCGACCGGTCAGCGAACACGCATGTCTCCGGGAGCCCAGACCGCCCGCATGCTGGTGATGCGTCCCTCGTCGTCGAACGTCATGACGTCGATGGGCTCGATCTCGTAGGTCTGCTCGCCCGCCTTCGTGACCACACGGAAGTGGAAGGCCGCGGTCGACCCGGCGATCCGGAGCGTGAGCAACTCGGTGGTGTTCTCGGTGGCCTCGACACCCTTGTAGAACTCGGCGATCGCTGCCCGGCCCACGCGAGGCTCGCTTCCGGCAGGATCCTCGAGGGTGGCGTCGTCGGCGTAGAGGGCGGCGATGTCGGCGGCCACGCCTGCGGCCACGGCATCGAGATAGGCGTGCACGGTGGTGCGGATGCGCTGAGTGCGGGCGTCGGTGTCGGAAACGGTCACGGTCGCTCCTGTGTGGTGCGGGACGAAAGGTGTCGCGTCGACGCTGGCTAGCGACCCGCTGGCGCACCGCATCGCCGTTCTCCCGGCCAGCGGGAGATGCCGACCTCACCCCACCCCGAGATCGCCGAATTCCCTGCCGAACAGGTCGGCGAGGGCGACGAGCTGGTCGCAGTAGTGGTCGGCGGATCCGGCGTCCACACCGGCACCGACGATCGTCGCGCCCGCTGCGATCGCGCGGCCGAGTCGTCTGCGCGTCGCGTCGGGGTCACCGAGCGGGTCGAGCCGCGTCACCGACAGCACGACCTCGAAGCCGGGCGGCGGCTGCCTCTTCGCGAGCATCGTTTTCACGTCGTCGAAGGGGAGCCCGAAAGGTACCCAGCCGTCCCCGAACTCGCACGCGCGTCGCAGCGAACGCGGGGTGCGGCCGCCGATCCATAACGGAACTCGCGGCTGCACGGCGCAGGGATCGACCACCACATCCGAGTACTCGAAATACTCTCCGTGATAGGAGGGTTCGCGTGTCGATAGAGATGCGCGCAGGGCGGCGAGAGCATCGTCGGCGCGTGCGCCGCGATCAGTGAAGGGGGCTTCGAGCAACGCGAACTCCTCCTCGAGCGAACCGACGCCGAGACCGAGGGTCAGGCGTCCACCGCTGACCGTGTCGAGCGTGCCGTAGCGCTTCGCGATCTCCAGAGGATGGTGGTAGCCGAGGACGAGAACCTGGGTGACCAGTCGGATCCGGTCGGTGCGCGCTGCCAGGAAGCCGAGGGTCGCCAGCGGATCCCAGTACGTCCCACCGCGCGTCGCGGCCACGGGCGCCGGTACGGCGACGTGTTCACTGCAGGTGAGGTGGTGGAATCCCGACCGATCCGCGGTGACCGCGATCTGCGACAGTTCCTCGATGCCCGCGCCGGCCTCCCAGTCGCCGGAGGCCTCGGGGACCCGGGTGACGACCGGGCTGGTGATCCCGATGCGTACTGCCGGCATGCGGTTCGATCCGTCGGTCATACGCTCTCCTTCGTCGATCGGTCCGTCAGGAGTGTGCGCTCGGACGGGCTCGCGGAGCACGTCCGGTCCCGCTCGCCGATACACGACCAGTGAGGTACACGATCTCGTCGTCGACGGACCGGGAGGCGGCCTCGCGTTGCGCCTCTACCGTCTCGAGTCCTCCGAGGCCGCGCGCCCGGTCGTCGTGTTCGCGCACGGTGGAGGGTTCGTCTGCTGCGATCTCGACAGTCACGACGAGTTCTGCCGGTCGATGGCGGAGGCTGTCGGGGCCGTCGTCGTGTCCGTCGATTACCGCCTCGCTCCCGAACACCCTGCCCCGGCCGCGCACGACGACCTGTACGCCGCGCTCGAATGGACGGCCGCGACCGTCGCGTCGTACGGGGGAGACCCGGCGCGCATCGTGCTTGCCGGCGACAGTGCCGGTGGAAACCTCGCCGTGACCGTCGCGATCGCCACCTGCGACAGGGGCGGACCGGCGGTGCTCGGTCAGGCGTTGTTCTATCCGGTGATCGACGACGACTTCGACACCGAGTCGTACCGGAAGTACGGGGTGGGCTACTACAACTCCGCCGCGGCGATGCGGTGGTACTGGGAGCAGTACGCACCGGACGGCACCGACGATCCCCGCCTGATCCCCACCCGCGCCGAGTCGCTCGCCGGGCTGCCCTCGGCGGTCGTCGCCACCGCCGAACTCGATCCGCCGTGTTCGTCCGGCGACGACTACGCCGACCGTCTCGCCGCGGCCGGGGTGTCCGTGCAGCACCGCAGATTCGACGGCCTGTTCCACGGATTCCTGACCTTCCCCGCGTTGTCGCTCAGCGAGCCGGCGCGGCAGGAGGTGTGGAAGATGGTGCGCGCCCTGGTCGACGGGCCGGATCTCCCGGTGACCGGGACGAGCGGCTTCGCGTCCTGAGCAACTGTCCTAGCGTCCCGCAGACAACGACGAGAAGGAGACTGTCGATGGCGCCGACATCCGTACCGCCCGTGGCACCCGCCCAGGACACCACCGTCGACCTGCTCGTGATCGGGTCCGGTACCGGCATGGCCGCCGCACTCACCGCGCACGAGGCAGGACTGTCCGCCCTCCTCGTGGAGAAGTCGGCCTACGTCGGCGGATCGACCGCCCGTTCCGGCGGTGCGTTCTGGGTGCCGGCCAATCCGGTACTCACCGCGGCGGGAAGCGGCGACACCGTCGAGCGCGGCCACACCTACGTGCGGACGGTCGTCGACGGCACGGCGCCGGTCGAACGGGGCGAGGCCTTCGTCGACAACGGTGTCGCCACCGTCGAGATGCTCCAGCGCACCACCCCCATGAAGCTGTTCTGGGCTGAGGGCTACTCCGACTATCACCCCGAACTGGCGGGTGGTTCGGCGGTCGGCCGCAGCTGCGAGTGCCTGCCCATGGACCTGTCGGTCCTCGGTGAGGAGCGGGGTCGACTGCGTCCCGGCCTCATGGAGGCGAGCCTGCCGATGCCCACCACCGGTGCCGACTACAAGTGGATGAACCTCATGTTGCGCGTGCCGCACAAGGGTTTTCCGCGTATCTTCAAGCGGCTCGCACAGGGGGTCGCCGGTCTCGCCGTCAAGCGTGAATACGTCGCCGGTGGGCAAGCGATCGCCGCCGGCCTGTTCGCGGGTGTGCTGAAGGCCGGTGTGCCGGTGTGGACCGAGACGTCGCTGGTGCGTCTGCTCACCGACGGGGATCGTGTCACCGGTGCCGTCGTAGCGCAGAACGGACGTGAGGTGACGGTGACCGCTCGTCGCGGGGTGGTGCTTGCCGCGGGGGGGTTCGACCACGACATGGAGATGCGGCGCAAGTTCCAGTCCGAGCGTCTGCTCGACCACGAGAGCCTCGGGGCGGAGACCAACACCGGCGACGCGATCAAGGCGGCCCAGGAGGTCGGTGCCGATCTCGCCCTCATGGATCAGGCATGGTGGTTCCCCGCCGTCGCGCCGACCCGTCCGGGCAAGCCGCCGATGGTCATGCTCGCCGAGCGTTCGCTGCCCGGCTCGTTCATCGTCGACCAGACGGGACGCCGGTTCACGAACGAGTCGTCCGACTACATGTCGTTCGGACAGCTGGTGCTCGAACGCGAGCGTGCCGGCGATCCGATCGAGTCGATGTGGATCGTCTTCGACCAGAAGTACCGCAACAGCTACGTGTTCGCGGCCGGGGTGTTCCCGCGCCGGCCGCTCCCGGAGGCCTGGTACGAGGCGGGCATCGCCCACCGCGGCACCACCGCTGCGGAACTCGCGGCGTCGATGGGCGTGCCGGTGGACACCTTCGCCGCGACGTTCGGAAGGTTCAACGAGGACGCCGCGGCGGGAACGGATTCCGAGTTCGGACGTGGCGGCAGTGCCTACGACCGCTACTACGGTGACCCGACCGTCCAGCCGAACCCGAACCTGCGACCCCTCACGCACGGCCCGCTCTACGCGGTGAAGATGACGCTGAGCGATCTCGGCACGTGCGGTGGCGTGCGCGCCGACGAGCGGGCGCGGGTCCTCCGCGAGGACGGCAGCCCCATCGCCGGTCTCTACGCCATCGGCAACACCGCGGCCAACGCGTTCGGCCACCGCTATCCCGGTGCCGGTGCCACCATCGGGCAGGGCCTGGTCTTCGGGTACATCGCGGCACGCGACGCAGCATCGTCGGACGCACCGGTCGCCTGAGTGGACGATCCGAAAGGTAGGGAGGGCATGTGACGATCACGAACGGGGACGTCCGTTCCCTCCCGACCGTGCTGTCCCTCTGGGGAGCCGGGCCCCGTCTCGAAGACGGCCCGGTGGACGAAGTGGACATCGTGTTCTTCGCGCCACCCACCACCGAGGCGCTGGCCTGCCGGTCCCGCGACAACCGCGACGAGGCGTCCGGTCGGCTCGACCGGACACTCGGACACGTCGATGAGATCGGGCGGTTGGTCGCCGAGGTCTACGTGTCCGGATCGGCGCGTCCGGTCGGTGAGCACGGTGCGTCCGTCCCGCTCGCCGACGAACTGCTGCATTCGGTTGTCGAACGGTTCGACCTCGCCGATGTGCGGCGACTCCGGATGCGGTTCTACGGACATTCCGCGGGTCCCGGATCACAGACCTGGTCGGTGACCGTGTTGCAGCGTTACCGCACCGATCACGAGGACGTCGAGGACGTCGCGCTCATCGGCACGGATCCTTCCGGATCCGTCGTCGCTCGTGCCTGGGTGACCGTCGCAGCCGATCGCTGAAGAGCCGGCCGGACGTCGGGCGCACTCAGTACGGGTCGTAGCGGATGTTCTCGACCGGGGTGCCGGTCTCGATCAGCCGCTGAGCGGTGGTGCGCACCATGGCCGCCGGGCCACACACGAGCACCTGGTGGTCGCCGAACGCACCGTAGGACGTGACGACCTCGTCGACGCTGCCCTCGAGCAGTTCGTCGGGGTCGGGTCCGAACTCGTCGATGCGCGGGGCGATGCGATCGAACCAGGGGTCGGGGATGTCGGGGATCTCGAGGGTCTCCACGACCGGCACCACCGTCAGCCACGGCAGCGCCTCGGACAGGAGCATGAGCATGTCGGCGGCGTACAGGTCGCGCGGGTTGCGGGCGCCCGTGAACAGGAAGGTGCGGGGCGGATCCGGGTGACGCGCCGTGTCGAGGATCAGCGACCGCAGCGGCGCGAGGCCCGTGCCGCCGGCCACCATGATGACGATGCGGCCGGTGTCGTCGATGTGGAGGTCGCCGCCGCGGGCGGCGCCGATCTGCCACACGTCGCCCGGTTGGGTGTCGGCGACGATCGCGCCGCTCACCCAGCCACCCGGGACCGTGCGCACGTGGAACTCGAGCTTGCCGTCCAGCGACGGTGGCAGCGCGGGGGAGAGGCGACGCGGCAGCGTGGGGCGCTGCGGCACGGCCACGTCGACGTACTGCCCGGGGCGGAAATCGACGATCGCGTCGTCGCATTCGAGACGCACGACGGCGAGGTCGTGCCGGAGCCGATGATGTTCGACGACGGTTGCGGTGACTGCCGTTTCGGTCTCGCTCGGTGACGGCGTGGCCGACTGCATGCGTGATCCCCCGGTGGTGTGCTGTGACGTGCCCAAGACTCTAGGCGAGAAGTCGCCGAAAAGGCAGAGTGGAACGTGTTTCAGTTTTCGGCCTCGGGCGGTTATCGTGACGAACGGCAGGTGATGGTCACCACAGCGGAGAACGCCAACCGGTGACGTCACACAACGGACCGTCACAGCACACCGGAAGGACGACCATGCCCGAGGAGTACGCCGACCTCTACCGCCCCGCATTCACGCCCGATCTCCTCATCACCGCGCTCGACCGCAGCGCCGACCGGCCCGCCCTGCACCTCGGTGACGTCGTCCTCACCGGAGCCGAGATGCGCGCCGCCATCAGCCGGTTCCAGCAGGCGCTCGCGTCCGTCGGGGTCGGCCAGGGAACGGCGGTCGCGATGCTGTCCAAGAACCGGCCCGAGGTGCTCATCTCGATGGGCGCCACGATGGTCGCCGGCTGCCGCACCACGGCCCTGAACCCGATGGGCTCGCTCTCCGACCACCTGTACATCTCGACCGACGCCGAGATCGAGACCCTGATCTTCGATCCCCGCCACTTCGAGGAACGCGCAGCGGAGCTGCGCGAGCAGGTGCCGACCCTGAAGAACCTGTTCTCCCTCGGCCCGTCCTCGGTGGGCACCGACATTCTCGCCCTGTCCGAGGAGTTCACCGAGCAGCGCCTCGTGTCCGCGCCCGTCGACATCGAGGACACCTCCTCCATCGTCTACACCGGCGGCACGACCGGGAAGCCGAAGGGCGTGATGGGCTCGTTCCGTTCGGGCGCGGCCCTGAACCAGATCCAGATGGCCGAGTGGCAGTGGCCCGAGCAGCCGCGCTTCCTCGTGTGCACCCCGCTCTCGCACGCCGGTGCGGCGTTCTTCGTCCCCACGCTCCTGCGCGGCGGATGCCTCTACGTGCTGCCGCACTTCGATCCTGCGCTCGTGCTCGAAGCGATCGAGAAGCATCGCATCAACGCGACCATGCTCGTGCCGACGATGATCTACATGCTGCTCGACCATCCCGATTTCGACAGCCGCGACCTGTCGAGCATCGAGACCCTGTTCTACGGTGCGTCGGCGATGTCGCCGTCCCGCCTGCGCGAAGGGATCGAGCGGCTCGGCCCGGTCTTCTTCCAGTTCTACGGCCAGTCCGAATGCGGCATGACCATCTCGGTGCTGCGCAAGGAAGAACACCTCCCCGACGATCCGAGCCGCCTCGCGTCGTGCGGCCGCCCCGTGCCGTGGCTCGACGTCCGCCTGCTCGACGACGACCTGAACGAGGTGCCGCAGGGCGAACTCGGCGAGATCTGTGTGCGCGGCCCGCTCGTGATGAAGGGCTATCTGAACAAGCCGGAGGAGACCGCCGAGGCGCTGCGCGGCGGATGGCTGCACACCGGCGACGTCGCGCGCGCCGACAAGAACGGCTTCATGACGATCGTCGACCGCAAGAAGGACATGATCGTCACCGGCGGCTTCAACGTCTTCCCCCGCGAGATCGAGGACGTCATCTCGTCGCACCCGGCGGTCGCGTCCGTGGCCGTCGTCGGTGTGCCGGATACCAAGTGGGGCGAGGCCGTCAAGGCGTGTGTCGTGCTGCGCGACGGTCAGTCGGTGCCGGTCGAGGAACTGATCGAGAAGGTGCGTGCCGCAAAGGGTTCGGTGCACGCCCCCAAATCGGTCGACTTCCTCGACGCCCTGCCGTTGACGCCGCTGGGCAAGCTCGACAAGAAGACGCTGCGGGCGTCCTATCGCTGACCTCGTTCGCGTGGCGGTCGGTCCCGGCAACCGGTCGTGGTTGCCGGGGCCGGCTGTTTGTCACCAGGACTCGTGGATTCGGAATGCCGCTGTCCTGCCTCACCACTGGTGCGCGACGTCCAGCACCACCCGTGAACCGCTACCGGGACCGTCGAGGGTGAACACCCGGAACGGCAGCCGGGCCCGTACCCCGACACCGAGGGTGGTCTGGCCTTCGAAACTGTTGGCCCACGCCACCTGTCGCAGGGTGCGGTATCCGCTCACGTCGACGACCTCGCGCCGGTTCGCCGGTACGTAGTAGGCGGGCGCGAGGACGACCACCTGGAGGTAGGCGCCTCCGCGCAGCGGGACCTCGAACCCCGATCCGTCCTCGTGGACGGCGGGGACGTAGCCGACGCGGTAACCCGCGGCCGGCCCGGCGAGATCGACGACGGTCCGGTCGAAGCACTCGTGCCGTCCTGCCCGCACGGCGGTGAACGGTGAGGCGACCATCGTCGGGTTCACCTTGTCCAGCGAACCCCAGTGGATGCCGCAATAGGGCGTTGCGGCCGACGCGGTCGGGCCCGTCAGCCCGATCCCCGCGATGACGACGATCATCGCGAGCCACACGTGAATCCTGCTCATGTCCGTTCCTCTGTGTGTGGCTGATGATGGATCATCGCGAGGAGTGTGAGCTGCGTTACATTCGAGGGTCGGGACGCTCCTCGACGAGGTCCTCGAAGGTCGTCTCCTTCAGCGACTCGAAGACCGGGGCGACCAGACGGTCGAGCATCGACGAGAACACTTCTGTACCGGCGAGTTCCCGCACCCCCAGCTCACCCGACGTCACCTGCTCGACGAGCTTCGCGAAGGCCGGGTCGCCCGTGGCATCGGCGATCGACCGCAATGACGTGACGATCTCGCGGGACAGGGTGGTATCGCCGCGCGCGACGTCGACGACGATCTCGGATTCGTCCATGTCTTCTCGATTCCTGTGCGGCACCGTGGTGCCTAGACTGCGGGGAGGCCGGGGATCTCGATGTTCTCGATCTTCGCGAGATTTCCGGTGAGCACACCGATGAGGCCCTGGATGGACGTCCACACTGTGGTGTGGACGTCGATCGCCTTCCTCCACTGGTCGCTGATGATCACCAGGTCCACTACGGAGGACGCTGCAATGGCCGCCGAGCCCAGAACTCCGACACCGGTTGCGGCGGCGATACTCGTCGCCGCGATCCTGATCAGAACCCTGATGGCTGCATCGGTTATGACCGAGAGGATTTCGGCGAATGCTTGGTTCAGTTCGTACATCGACACGGCGATCTTCTCCAATTGCTCAGAGATCCCGTGAACGGCCCGGGCCTGTTCGTCGAGGGCGTTCTGCAGATCGGTGAGATAACGACCGGCGGCCCCGCCCGCCGATCCGTCCCACGGGGCAACCGTGCCGTGGACGTCGTCTACGGCCGTCGCGTACGCACGGTGGAAGGTGGCCAGCCTGTTCACGCCATCGCTCGTGCGCAGCACCGACTCCCAGTCGCCACCGCAGTGCTGGGCCGCGTACACCCACGGATCCGTGCCCACCACGAACTTGCAGAGTTCGGCGACGTAGAAGCTCGGGGAGAGGTAGTACATCCCCAGGGTGCGTTCGAGCAGGTCCGGTATGGGATCGGACGCGGTGGGTTCGACGAGCGCATCGTCCGGACGAGCGCTCACCGGCCGATGTCCGGACCGGTGCGCTCGAACTGTGCCGAAGTGCCCAGTTCGGTGTCCTCGTATGTCCGTGCGGATTCGGTCATCGCCGTCGCCGCTCGGTCGATCGCCACACCCAGCTCGTCGTAGAGAGCCGTCAGCCGGGCACGGGCCGTGTGCACCCGTTCGACGACATCGAAGTAGATCAGTCCCCCGGTCTCAGGAGGCGTCAGCCAGCGATCGGCGTAACGGCGTGCACCATCCGCCTGGTCGGCCAGATCGCGCAGATCATGTGTTGCAGCGCGCAGGTCGTCCGGGTCCACATACAGATTCGATCGTGTCAAGACATCCCCCAGTCGTGATCGGACGAGAGTGTAGGCCATCGCAACGGCGTTTGCGACGCCCGCTACAGTGCACGACGTGACAACCGGGGGGAACACGAAAAATGTTCTTGCGCATGTGCGTTTCGAGACACAGGACCGTGACGATGCGATACCGACACGGCTGGGGGGCCGACCCGTCCAGCTGACGGTGAAGGATGAGCTTTCACCCGTGTGTCCTGTGCACGGGGTGCCGGAGGTCGAGCGCGTGCACACCTGGGTCACCACCTATCGCAAGATCCGGCACAGTCGCGCGCAGATCCGCATCATCGGTACCGAAGCTGCGGCGAAGGCCAGTACGTGGCGTGCACGTGCGCAGCACAAGCCACACGTGATCGCGTTCGATGTACCGATGTGTGCGCGGTGCGTCCGGATCGATCGGCTGACACGGTGGGCGATGTGGCTGTGCATGCTGGGCGGACTGGTCTGCCTGCTCGTCGCGGTGCAGATGGCGGCCCTCGGCTGGGCCCGCGAGTACATGGCCCTGTGGTCGCTGCTCGTGTTCGGAACCTTCCTCGTTCCGACCCCGGCGATCTTCGTCAGACAGATGCGTCAGGGCTGGTGGGGTTTCGAGGCTCCGATCGACGGGTCGGCCCTCGTTGTCGCGTACGCCCACCCGAACTTCGTGGCCGAGACGGAGAGGCGACGCGGCCGATAGATCCTCGGCTTTCACCGGGGAGTGCGGCCTGACATACTCCCTCGCATGGTGAACGGGGACGTCCAGCGGGTCGAGGTGCGGTTGGCAGTCGAATATCCGGGCTCGGGAGCGACGAGCACGCTCGGAGACGGTTCGATGCGACCGATCGATCCCATCCCCCCGATCTGCCCGCGCCACGGAGAGCCCGAGACCGGACGTGTCCGGGTGACGGTCGCGGCCGACGCATCGGAGCCCCGCCAGGGATCGAACCGGTTCGGTTCGGCGCTCGAGGCAGCCTACACGGTGCAGGTCGCCGCGGTGGACTGGCCCGTGTGTGCTCGCTGCGTCGCCGTCCGCACGCGCTGGCAGATCGCCGCCGCCGCGACCTGCACGGTCCTCGGCGTCATCTTCCTCGCGCTGGTGTTCGCGCTCGTGCAGGGCGCTCCCGAGATCTACGGTCTGGCGCTGCTCGGTGTCTTCGGTCTGTCGTTCCTCCCGATCTACGTCGCCTTGCGGGTGCTCGAGCCGAAGCGGGCCTCTCTGGGAATGTCCGTGGCCGAGGACGGTTCGGAACTCGTCATCTCGCAGGCGCATCCGGAGTTCGCGCGGGCGGTCGCGGCGCAGCGGATGTAACCACCGTTCCCTTCTCCTGCGGCGTTGACTTCTGGACCGGCCGGTTCATACTCGAACCGGGGGGCGATCGTCTCGTTTCACAGGCAGGAGAAGTGCCGTGAAGATCGAACATTCCACTCCGGCGTCCACCCCGGAACTCGGATCCGAGGAGAAGAAATCTCTCGCCGTGCGGGCTCTGATGATGATGGCCGACGGTGATCGCAGCGTTTTCGGCGAGGTGCTGTCCGCGGACGCGGTCAATCGCGAAGCAAAGAGTGAACCGCCTCCCACCAGAGTCCACGGACCCGACGGTTTCTTCGCGACTGCACTGTGGTTGCGTGACGCCTTCGCAGATCTGAAGTTCGAGGTGAAGAACGTTGTGGAGCAGGACGATCTCGTCGTCCTCGACACCGTCATGTCGGCGCGACACGAAGGACCCTTCGCCACCTACGACGAGCAGGGCCGCGTCGATCAGGTGTTCGCGCCGACGGGAAAGAGTTTCACGGTGCGTCAGGCCCATTGGATGCGGGTGGCCGACGGCAAGATCGTCGAGCATTGGGCCGTGCGCGACGACCTCGGAATGGCAAAGCAGGCGGGATGGGTGCCACCGAACCCGATCTCGCTGACGCGGAACGTTCTCGCAGCACGGAAGCTGCGCAAGCAGATCAGAGCGGGTCGAAGCTGATGTTCTGACGCGGGGTGCCTGCCGCCGACAGCGCGTACAGCGTCGTGCGGATCATCGACGGCGACCCGGCGATCTGGATCTGACGGTCGGCCCACGTGCCGAACTGCCCGGCGACCTTACCGAGCTTGCCGTACATCGGCCGGTTGAGGCCGGTGGGCGGTTCCTTCGCGGGAACCGGGTGCCACCAAGGGTTCTCCTTCTCCTCGAGCACCGGCACGATGGTCAGCCACGGGTTGGTCGTGGCGATCTGCCACAGGGTCTCGAGGTCGTACAGGTCGCACGGATACTTGCCCCCGTAGAACAGGTGGACGCGTGGGTTGTCGCCGCGCATCGCCATCTCCATGATCTGGGCGCGCATGGGTGCGAGACCGGTGCCGGACGCGATCATCAGCACGTCCCGGCCGCTCTCGCGGTCGACGTGCAGGCCACCGAGCGGTGGGCCGATCGTCCACCGGTCGCCGACCGCGGTCTCGCCGACGAGCGCGGGGCTCACCCATCCGGTGGAGACCCGTCGAACGTGGAATTCGATCTGCCCGTATGGATTCGGCGGGATCGCTGCCGACAGGTATCGCCACATGTGCGGGCGCTGCGGGATCTGCACGCTCATGTACTGGCCCGCGTAGTAGGGGATCGAGCTGTCGGCCTCGAGCCGGATGATGGCCAGATCGGGGAGCACGCGTTCGTGGCCGACGACGGTGGCCCCCCACGAGGCAGGCAGGTCGTCGGTGGCCGCGGCGGTCGCCATCGTCTCGACGACTCCGTCGACGACCTCGGCCCAGGTGCGTTCGAGCGCGGCCGTCCACAGGATCAGGGGAGTGCATTCGCGGACCGCGGCGAGCAGTGCGTTGCCCGCGACGCGGTAGTGCAGCGGCTCGACCCCGTACTTACGGTGGTCGCGCGCGAGCTGGGCGAGGAACCTGTCGACGGTGCCCGGTTCGTGGAGGCGGGCGACGACCCAGCCGACCGCGGTCGCGAACCGCTGTCGCATCGACTCCATGCCGGCGGGGAACAGTGAGCGGATGCCGGTGGACTCGCTCCACATGGCGTTGTAGAACGCCGTCGCGAACCGTTCGGCTCCGGTGGGGGTGGCGATGATCGACGCGAAGCTGAGCTGAACCCGGGCGATGGCGAAAGCCTCCACGCCATCCTCCCTGTATCCGTGCTGCGCGAACGCCGCCACTGTAGTCGGTTGCAGGGCGCCCGGCCACTGACCGCCGGGTCCGTCACAACCTGCGAGTGGTTTGTGAGCAGAATCACTACACTCAGGAAAGTTGAGTGGAACAAACTCAACTTATGATCCGTTGAAGAATTCGACATCACCGAGACCTGCCCGAGGCAGGGAATCGGCTGCAGAATCGACATGGGGCACTCGCCTGCGCGTGGGGTGCACCGAGAAAGAAAGGGGCGCGCAGTGGACTCGTTCAATCCGACGACCAAGACCCAGGCCGCACTCACCGCTGCACTTCAGTCGGCGTCCGCTGCGGGCAACCCGGAGATCCGTCCGGCACACCTGCTCGTGGCACTGCTCGACCAGACCGACGGCATCGCCGGCCCGCTGCTCGAAGCGGTGGGCGTCGACCCGGCCGCGGTGCGCAGGGAAGCCGAGGACCTCGTCCGTCGTCTTCCGCAGACCAGCGGGGCGACCACCACACCGCAGCTCGGGCGTGAGGCGATCGCGGCCATGACCGCGGCACAGAAACTCGCCACCGAACTCACCGACGAATTCGTCTCCACCGAGCACGTCCTCGTCGGCCTCGCCGGTGGCGACTCCGATGTCGCGAAGCTCCTCGCCGGGCACGGCGCAACGCCGGCCGCCCTGCGCGACGCCTTCACGACCGTCCGCGGCAACCGCCGCGTGACCTCCGCCGATCCCGAGGCCAGCTATCAGGCCCTGGAGAAGTACTCCACCGATCTGACGGCGCGGGCGCGTGAAGGCAAGCTCGACCCGGTCATCGGTCGCGACAACGAGATCCGCCGTGTCGTCCAGGTGCTCTCCCGCAGGACCAAGAACAACCCGGTCCTCATCGGTGAGCCAGGCGTCGGTAAGACCGCCATCGTCGAGGGCCTCGCCCAGCGCATCGTCGCCGGGGACGTGCCCGAGTCGCTGCGCGGCAAGACCGTCATCTCGCTCGACCTCGGCTCGATGGTCGCGGGCGCGAAGTACCGCGGCGAGTTCGAGGAACGCCTCAAGGCCGTGCTCGACGAGATCAAGGAATCGGCCGGGCAGATCATCACCTTCATCGACGAGCTCCACACCATCGTCGGCGCCGGCGCGACCGGCGAGTCGGCGATGGACGCCGGCAACATGATCAAGCCGATGCTCGCCCGCGGTGAGCTGCGGCTGGTCGGTGCCACGACCCTCGACGAGTACCGCAAGTACATCGAGAAGGACGCGGCCCTCGAACGTCGTTTCCAGCAGGTCCTGGTGGGGGAGCCGAGTGTCGAGGACACCGTCGGCATCCTGCGCGGCCTCAAGGAGCGCTACGAGGTGCACCACGGCGTGCGCATCACCGACTCCGCGCTCGTCGCGGCGGCGACGCTGTCCGACCGGTACATCACCTCGCGCTTCCTACCCGACAAGGCGATCGACCTCGTCGACGAGGCAGCCTCGCGCCTGCGGATGGAGATCGACTCGCGTCCCGAGGAGATCGACACCGTCGAACGCGTCGTCCGTCGCCTCGAGATCGAGGAGATGGCGTTGCAGAAGGAGAGCGACGAGGCCTCGAAGGAACGCCTCGAGAAGCTGCGCGCCGAACTCGCCGACGAGCGGGAGAAGCTCAACCAGCTCACCACGCGCTGGCAGAACGAGAAGACCGCGATCGACTCCGTGCGGGAGATCAAGGAACAGCTCGAATCCCTGCGCGGTGAGGAAGAACGCGCCGAACGCGACGGCGACCTCGGCAAGGCCGCCGAGCTGCGCTACGGTCGCATCCCCGAGCTGGAGAAGAAGCTCGAGGCGGCAGCCGCCGCGTCGGGTACCACCGCCGGTGGCGACCTGATGCTCAAGGAGGAGGTCGGCCAGGACGACGTCGCCGACGTCGTCGCGGCATGGACCGGCATCCCCGCCGGCCGCATGCTCGAGGGCGAGACCTCCAAGTTGCTGCGGATGGAGGACGAACTGCGCAAGCGGGTCGTCGGCCAGGACGTCGCGGTGCAGGCCGTCTCCGACGCGGTGCGTCGTGCACGTGCCGGTGTCGCCGACCCGAACCGTCCGACGGGGTCCTTCCTGTTCCTCGGCCCGACCGGTGTCGGCAAGACGGAGCTGGCGAAGGCGCTCGCCGACTTCCTGTTCGACGACGAACGTGCCATGGTGCGGATCGACATGTCCGAGTACAGCGAGAAGCACTCGGTGGCACGCCTCGTCGGTGCGCCTCCGGGCTACGTCGGCTATGAGGCCGGCGGTCAGCTGACCGAGGCCGTGCGGCGTCGCCCCTACACGGTGGTGCTGTTCGACGAGGTCGAGAAGGCACACCCGGACGTCTTCGACACGCTGCTGCAGGTGCTCGACGACGGTCGTCTCACCGACGGCCAGGGCCGCACGGTCGACTTCCGCAACACCATCCTGATCCTCACATCGAACCTCGGTGCGGGTGGCGATCGGGAGCACATCATGGCGGCGGTGCGGGCGGCGTTCAAGCCGGAGTTCATCAACCGGCTCGACGACGTCGTGATCTTCGACCCGCTCTCGGAGGAGCAGCTAGAGAAGATCGTCGACATCCAGCTCGACCAGTTCGCCGACCGCATGTCGGCGCGGCGACTGACACTGGATGTCTCGAGCGCCGCGCGGTTCTGGCTGGCGGTGCGCGGCTACGACCCGCAGTACGGTGCACGTCCGTTGCGCCGCCTGATACAGCAGGCGGTCGGCGACCAGCTCGCCAAGAAGCTGCTCGCCGGTGAGATCAAGGACGGAGACACCGTCCACGTGGGCGTCAGCGAGGACGGCGACCACCTCGTGATCAGCGCCTGACGGCGCCCGTGCGCGGCCTCGGTGGCAGGAGCTGCCGGGGCCGCGCGCGCCTACTCTGGAAGGCGCTATGAAGAATCCCCAGGATCCGCGCACCCCGCAGGAACGGGCCTACGCACTCGACGAGTCGTCGAACGGGACGGACCCCGACGCGACCCGCGTGCTGCACACCGACGACGCGACCGAGGCGTACGGGCGGCCGGTCACCAACCCGACGGTCGCGTACACCCACTACGAGCAGTGGGGCGCGCAGGGGAGCGAGTACCAGCCCACCCAGGCCTATCCCTCCCTTCAGGGTCCTCCGTCGCAACAGGGTCCTCCGTCGCAACAGCCGTATCCGCCTCAGCCGGGCTACCCGCCCCCGCACGGCTATCAGCCCACACAGGTGCTCCCCGGATACGACCCCGGTAACCCGCAGACGGCGATGAACCCGGGACCGGGAACGCGGGGGCACGGAATCCCCGGGCAGCCACCCACGGGTCCGGCGCCCGGCACGGATGCCGGGAAGCCGCGCGGCCCGCGCTGGGGACTGATCACGCTCGCCGCGGTGGTCCTCATCGCGCTCGGCGGCACCATCGGGTTCCTGCTCAGCCGGCCCGACGACTCCACCTCGCGGGTCGCGTCGGATCGCGCCCCGGCCACCGTCGCGCCCCCGCCGACGGCGACTCTCCCGCCGGCACCCGAACCGACCACACCGGGACTGCCGCTCGACCGGATCCCCGGCGGACTCGGCGAGGTCATGGGCGACGCGGGCGCGGTCGTGGGCACGATCACCGCTAACGACGGCGGCAGCATCACCCTCGGCGTCATCGGTGGTTCGACGGTCACCGTCGTCCTCACCCCCGACACCGAGATCATCACCCTGACCGGCGACACCGCCGACAGCCTCGAGGTCGGAGCGACCGCCGTGGCGACCGGCAGTGCCGTCGAGCAGGGACGGATGACCGCCGAGACCGTCGTCAGCGCGTCCCTCCCATCCTTCGGTGGTTCGGGCCGCTGACCCGCTAGGCTGACTCGACGATGACTGCCATGTGGTTCTCTCTGGCCGCGGTCGCACTGCTGGGTGCGGTCGCGCTGCTCTACGTCGACCGGACGCGGCGAGAACAGTCGGGTCGTATCCGGGAGATCTGGGCCAAAGCGCAGGGCTACAAGTACACCTCCGCCGAGGACCACCTGCCGTCCACCTGGCACCGCGCGGCGCTCGCCAAGCAGGAATATCTCGGCGCGATCGACATCGTCCGTGGGGTTCGCCGCGGCGAGGAGTTCGTCCTGTTCGACATCGAGGAGACCGCGACGATCATCGCGGTCCGGCGCAAGGTCGGCTCCGACGTCGACATCGATCTGCGGCTCAAGTCGACGCCGCCGCCGAAGGACCCCGACATGAACCTGCTCGGTTCGATCGGCCCGCGCATCGTCTTCGCCACCGACCTCGAGATCGCGCGACGCGTGTGCGACCAGCGGATGGTCGCGTTCACCGAGTCCATCCCCGACCACGTACAGATGCTGTGGAGCGAAGGCGAGTGGACGCTCGGCTCGATCCCCGTCGGCAGCTCCGGACGCGAATGGGACTCGGCCATCGAGACCGTCGCGCGTTTGTCGGGCATCCTCCACGTGCTGCCGCCCGTCGTGGAACCCGAGGAACTGGACCGGGGTTCGCAGGATCCGGGCCGGCCCTCCGCCCGTCACTGAGGCGGAACGCCGAGAATTGTCACTGAGGCGAAACGCCGAGAATTGTCACTGAGGTAGATCCTCGGGGAGTGGTCGCGCGCGTCGCGTGTCGTTAGTGTGGCGGCCATGACTTCCGTCCGCCCCGTCGCGCTCGTGACCGGACCCACCTCGGGAATCGGTGCGGGTTTCGCCCGCACCCTCGCGAGTCGCGGTTACGACCTCGTGCTCGTCGCCCGCACCCGTCCCGCCCTCGACGAACTCGCCGCCGAGCTGAAGCAGAAGTTCGGGGCGGCATCGGAGATCATCGTCGCCGATCTGGCGGCCGTCGACGGTCGCGATCTCGTCGTCGAACGCCTCGGTCGCGGTGTCGAGATGCTCGTCAACAACGCCGGCTTCGGCACGACCGGCGAGTTCTGGACCGCCGATCCGGGCCTGCTGCAGGCGCAGCTCGACGTCAACGTCACCTCGGTCGTCGCGTTCACCCGCGCCGCGCTCCCGTCGATGATCGAGGCGGGCAGGGGCGACGTCGTCAACGTCGCGAGCGTGGCCGGTCTGCTGCCCGGTCGCGGTTCCACCTACTCCGGCAGCAAGGCCTATGTCGTGTCGTTCACCGAAGGGCTGGCCGGTGGCCTCGCCGGCACGGGCGTGCGGGTGCAGGCACTGTGCCCCGGCTTCGTGCGTACCGAGTTCCATCAGCGTGCCGGGATCGACATGTCGTCCACCCCGAACCTGATGTGGCTCGACGTCGACGAGGTGGTGCGCACTTCGCTCGCCGACCTCGACAAGGGCAAGGTCCGCAGCATTCCGGGGCTGCAGTACAAGGTGCTCGCCACGGCGGGACGACTGGTGCCGCAGAACCTCGTGCGGAAGCTGACCAACACCTTCGGCAACGGTCGCGGCCGGACCTGATCGGCTGCGGCCGCGACAGCACCCGATCGCCACGGACGAACTGACGGCGGGCGTTGCCAGATCACGGTACGGATACACCGCGCAGGACACGCCGGGTGCAGTCTTCGACGCGGTTCGTGCGCTCGGTACATTTCTGCGCGTGACGTCTGTGGCTGTGGTGCTCTGTGTTGCTGTCGTGGTTGCGGTGGTGCTGTGGTTGCGCGCAGGCGTGCGCCGTCTTCGGACGTTGCAGCAACGCCACCGGGAGAGCCTGCGCCTGCTCCTCCACGAACTCGACGACCGCTACGATCTCGTGCCCGCGCTCATCGCGGCGTCGGCCGGCGCCGGTGTAGAACGTGAGCGCATCCGGCCCGTCGTCGGCGCCCGCTCGCTCGCCATCGGTGTGCGCGACCAGCGCCTGGGTCTCACCGAACGCGCCGGTGCGGAGAACGCGCTGTCGGCGACGCTCCACGAGCTGATCGGTGGACTCGGAGGGGTCAACCACTGGCCGTTCATCCGGGTCGCCCGAGAACTGCAGACCCGCGAGCAGCGCATCGCTGGAGCCGTCCGCGTACACAACGACCTCGGTGGCGCACTGAACACCGCGGTCGGCGGATTCCCCACCTCGCTGTTCGCGAAGCTCGCGGCCGTCGGACCTGTCGTGCTGTTCGAGGCGCCCGCGCCCGTCGCCGCATCCGAGCCGGCCCGCAGGCACGAGACCGTCGATGCGAAGGTTGTCGAGAACGACGTCCGGCCGGAGTCCGAGGCGACCTCCGACACCGTCGCTGCCTGACCTGCGACCCGCAGCGACTAGGCTCGTTCCCCGACACGAGCGCGACCGCACCGGCGTCGCGCCGCCGAACGACGGGTGAGGACGCAATGAGTGACCGCGACGAACTGGCAGCACTGGTACGCGAGCTGGCGGTGGTACACGGCCGCGTGACCCTGTCGTCCGGTAAGGAAGCCGACTATTACGTCGACCTGCGCCGCGCGACCTTGCACCACAAGGCCGGCCCGCTCATCGGCACGCTCCTACGCGAACTCGTCTCCGACTGGGACTTCGACGCCGTCGGAGGCCTGACCATGGGTGCCGACCCCGTCGCCCTCGCCGTCATGCACGCCCCCGGCCGGCCCATCGACGCCTTCGTCGTCCGCAAGGCCGCCAAGGCCCACGGCATGCAGCGGCAGATCGAGGGACCGGACGTCACCGGCAAGCGCGTGCTCGTCGTCGAGGACACCACCACCACCGGCAACTCGCCGCTCACCGCCGTCAAGGCGCTGCGCGATGCCGGCGCGATCGTCGTGGGTGTCGCGACCGTCGTCGACCGCGCGACCGGCGCCGATGAGGTCATCGCCGCCGAGGGCGTCGAGTACCGTTCCCTGCTCGGCCTCGCCGACCTGGGTCTGGACGACAAGTAGCCGCGTGGGGGCGCGGGTCCGGCAGACCGTCACGCATCTCGCGGACGGCCGGGAACTGATCTATTTCGACGACACCGAGCCGTTCGTCTCCGGTGCCGCGACCCGCGACCTCCGCGACCGCCGCGACCTGCCGCCGGTCGCGGCGACCTCCGAGATGCGCGGCGACCCGCTGACGGGGGAGTGGGTCACCTTCGCGGCCCACCGCATGGACCGCACCTTCCTGCCGTCGGCCGTCGACTGCCCGCTGTGCCCGAGCAGGGCGGACGTGTGTACCGAGATCCCGGCCGACGACTACGACGTCGTCGTGTTCGAGAACCGTTTTCCGTCGCTCGGGGCGCCGTCGGCCGGTGAGGATCTCGTCGACGATGAAGGTCTGTGGCCGCGACGACCGGCGACCGGCCGCTGCGAGGTCGTCGCGTTCACCCCCGACCACGACGCCCGATTCGCCGACCTCTCCGTGCCGCGGGCGCGCACCGTCATCGATGCGCTCGCCGCCCGCACCGCCGCGCTGTCGAAGCAACCGGATGTCGAGCAGGTCTTCTGCTTCGAGAATCGCGGCGTGGAAATCGGTGTGACACTGCAACATCCACACGGGCAGATCTACGCCTACCCGTTCGTCCCACCGCGCTCACGCGCCCTGCTCGACCGCGCCCGTGAGTATCGGCAGCGGACCGGCAGGTCGCTGCAGGGCGCCATCCTCGACGCCGAACGACGCGCGGGCACCCGACTGGTGGTCTCCGGCGACGCGTGGTCGGCCTATGTCCCCGCCGCGGCACGCTGGCCCGTCGAGGTGCACCTCGTCCCGCACCGCGACATCCCGGATCTCGCCGCCCTCGACGAACACGAACGCGACGAACTCGCCGCCGTCCAGCGCGACCTTCTCGGCCGCGTCGACCGGTTCTTCCCCGGCGTCGACCGCGCCCCCTACATCGCTGCCTGGCACCAGGCGCCGGTCGGTGCACCTCGCGGGGACATGCGGCTGTTCTGCCAGATCTTCTCGTTGCGGCGGGCCCCGGACAAGCTGAAATATCTCGCAGGGTCCGAATCCGCGATGGGCGCGTGGATCAGCGACACCACCCCCGAACGGATCGCCGAACGCCTGCGTGAGGTGGCGCCATGACGCTCGCAGAGACCGCCCGCGCACTGTTCGCGACCGAGTTCGGCACCGAACCCGAGGGCTGCTGGTGCGCCCCCGGGCGCGTCAATCTCATCGGCGAGCACGTCGACTACGCCGGGGGTCTGTGTCTGCCGATGGCGATCCCGCAGATCACCGTCGTCGCGGTGCGTCGGCGCTCCGATCATGTACTGCGCGTGCGCAGTTCCGGTTTCGACGGCGTCGACCTGGATCTGCGCGACCGGCACGTCGACGGTTGGGCCGCCTACGTCGCCGGCGTGATCTGGACGCTCGACCCGCCGGGATTGACCGGTGCGGACATCGCGGTCGCGTCGGACGTGCCCGTCGGAGCGGGACTCTCGTCGTCCGCGGCGCTCGAGACGTCGGTCGCGGTGGCGCTCGCCGACCTGTGCGGGCTGCCCCTCGGCGACGACGGCCGTGATCGACTCGCCGCGGCGTGTGTGCGCGCGGAGAACGATTACGCCGGTGCCCCCACCGGTGGGCTCGACCAGCGGATCGCCCTCCACGCACGTCCGGGCCACGCGCTGCTCCTCGACTTCGCCGATGGCAGCAGCGAACACATCCCGTTCGACGCGGAAGCCCGCGGGCTGACCGTGCTGGTCGTCGACACCGGGACCGGGCACGAGCTCGCCGACGGACAGTACGGACAGCGTCGCCGTGAGGTCGAAGACGCCACCCGGTTCCTCGGCGTGGAGAGCTTGCGCGACGCCTCGTCGGCGGACCTGATCGACGATCCCGTCCTACGTCGCCGCGCACGGCACGTGATCGACGAGATCGCCCGCGTTCAGAAGGCTGCGGCGTTGCTGCGGGCAGGGCGGATCCGGGATCTCGGACCATTGCTCGATGCGTCGCACCGCTCGTTGCGCGACGACTTCGAGGTCAGCTGCCTCGAACTCGACACCGCAGTCGACGCGGCCGTCGCTGCCGGTGCACTCGGCGCCCGGATGGTGGGCGGCGGTTTCGGCGGGTCGGCGATCGCGCTGTGCGAGGACGACCGCGTGGACTCGGTGCGGAAGGCCGTCGCCGACGCCGCTGTGCAGCGCGACCTGCCGGCGCCGACCTTCCTGCGCGCCACGGCGTCCGGCGGTGCGCGCCGTTGCTGAAGCTTGCGGGACGATCGATGCAGCCGGGTACTGTGCGCGCATGGGTTGGTTCAGTCGCAAGAGGTGGGGCGTCGAGCACGCGGTGTTCGCGGCGGCGTCGGCCGCCACCGTCGTCGGGGGAGTGTCGGGGAACGAGAAGTTGCAGCAGATCGCCAAACCGCTCATCGCACCCGCGCTCGCCGTGCGGGTGCTGCGCCGCTCCCGCGACACCGATCGCGCCGACACCGCCCTGCTTGTCGCAGGTCTCGCAGCCGCCACCCTCGGTGACATCGCCATGATCCGCTCCGACGAGGACCGCCGGATCCTGAGCGGTGCAGCCTGTTTCGGTGTCATGCAGACCGCCTACTCGAGCATCCTCGTCCGGCGCGGTGCGCGGGTGTCGAAGCCGGTCGCGGTGCAGCGTGCCGGTGCCCTGGCCGGTGCGGCCGGTCTGCTCGCCGCCCGCAACCGCTCGGTGGCCGCGCCGCTGACCGGATACGGCGCCCTGCTCGCCACCACTGCGATCCTTGCCGGAGACCCCGCCCTCGCACCCGGTGCGCGAGTGCGCGCAGGGCTGGCCGTGCCGGGTGCCGACAGGCGTAGTCGGCTCGGTCTCGGCGGCCTGATCTTCACGCTGTCCGACGGATCGATCGTGGTGCGCCGCACCCTGCTGAAGGACGAGAAGATGCGCGCGGCAGCGGAAGGGTTCGTGCTCGCCACCTACACCGTGGCCCAGCTGTTGCTCGTGGAAGGGCTCCTTGCTCTCACGAGCCGGAACAGTCAGGGATAGAGGACGATCCGGTCGCGGTCGAGCGGGTCCACCCAGATGCTCACGACCTCCCCGGGCGCGTAGCGCTGCAGGTTGCGACGGTCGACCTCGTAGACGACCGTGCCGCGATAGGACTCCGAGCCGGGCACCGTGAGCTCGAGATCGAGCCGGGTCAGCTGACCGGTCGAGGTCAGATCGAGCGGGGTCGCGGAACGGATGGTCGCCCATCCCTCGTACCCTTCGCGTTCGATACGGCGCATGACCTTCGAGCGGCGACCCGCGAGCGCCATCGACAGACCGAGCACGGTGCCGTACAGGCAGACGAGGAAGACCACCTGGAAGCCCTCGGTGCCGGGTTCGGAGATCGGCAGGAACAGGTGCATCCACAACGCGAGAACGACGACATATCCCACGGTGACGAACGCGACGGTGGCAACGATACGACGATTCACAGCTCCTCCGATCCCAGCCTATCCCCGCTGTGCGCCGTCGGCTCCCGCCCGTGACTAGGGTGATGCCATGTCTGCTCCCAGCGTGGTGATCACCGGAGCCGCCGCCGGTATCGGCCGCTCCACAGCTCTGTTCTTCGCCCGTCACGGTTACCGCGTCGGCGCCTTCGACATCGACACCGCGGGGCTCGCGAGCCTCGCCGAGGAGGGCGCCTCGGTCACCGCGGGGCAGATCGCCACCGGTGCCCTCGACGTCACCGACACCTCCGCGTGGACCCGCGTACTCGAGGAGTTCTGCACCGACGGCCGGCTCGACGTCCTCGTCAACAACGCCGGGCTGCTGTCGTCCGGGCCGTTCGAGGACACCCCGGCGAGCCGGCACCGGCAGCTCGTCGACGTCAACGTCACCGGTGTCGTCCTCGGCTGCCACGCGGCCTTCCCGTATCTCCGCGACACCCCCGGCGCGCACATCGTGAACATGTGCTCGGCGTCGGCGCTCTACGGACAGCCCGAGCTCGCCACCTACAGCGCCACCAAGTTCGCGGTGCGCGGCCTGACCGAAGCACTCGAACTCGAGTGGGCCCGCCATGACATCAAGGTGCAGGCGTTGTGGCCGCTGTTCGTCGACACGAACATGGTCGACGGGATGGACATCGGCTCGCGACGCTCCCTGGGCGTGAACCTCGGCGCCGACGACGTCGCCCGCGCGGTGTTCGACGCGACTCGTCTCACGCGGCGCTCGGGACGGGTGCATCGGCCCGTGGGCCGGCAGGCGACCGTGCTCGCCACGCTCGCCCAGGTGTCGCCCGGATGGATGAATCGCCTGGTGAACCGGCGCCTGACCGGCCACTGACGCCGCTCGATAGAGTGACACCCGCACGTCGTCGGGAAGGGTGTTGCGTGAGAATTCGGATGTGGCCGGTCGCAGTCGTCGCGGGTGTGGCACTGTTCGTCGCAGGATGCGGAGGCTCCGCGGACGGGCCGGAGGCCGACTCCGGAGCGACGTCGACGACGACCTCCGCGGCTGCCTCGACGACCCCCTCCACGACGGTCGCTGCGAGCACCACCGAGGAGGCGACCCCGTCGACGACCGAACCAGCTCCCGAGCCGGAGACCTCCCCGGAGGAACCGGCTCCGCTCGCGCAGGTCGAGTACCAGCGCAACGAGTCGTACTACTTCAGCAGCCCCGACGGCACCTTCGAATGCGGCATCGTCCGGCTGCCCACCCGCACCGAGGCGGGCTGCGAAGGACCGACCGATCCGATCCCGCCGCGCCCCGAGGACTGCATGGTCAACTGGGGACTCGGCATCCGCGTACAGGACTCCGGAGAAGGCGAGTTCGTGTGCTCGGGCGGACCGGTCTACCTCTCGCCCGACGGGGCGAGCCCCGTCCTGCCGCCGGGATCGTCGTTGTCGCAGCTCGGCTACACGTGCGCCACCACCGCAGCCGACGTGACCTGCACCAACGACGCCACCGGCCACGGTTTCCGCGTCGCAGCAGGTTCGAACGAGACGTTCTGACGGTGACCGACACGCATTCCGAACCGGCCGTCGAGGACGTGGCGGGCCCCACCGAATGGGGTGAGCACCCGCACGGCGTCGGACCGTGGATCGAGGAGTTCGGCACCGAGCCGCCCACCGACCCGCGCTACGACCCCGAGCTGCTCGCCCACGGCGACCGGCGCAACGTCGTCGACGCCTACCGCTACTGGACCCGCGAGGCGATCGTCGCGGACATCGACCGTCGCCGGCACCCGCTGCACGTCGCCATCGAGAACTTCGCCCACGACGCGAACATCGGGACGGTCGTTCGCACCGCCAACGCGTTCGCCGTGGGCACCGTGCACATCGTCGGGCGACGCCGATGGAATCGGCGCGGAGCGATGGTCACCGACCGCTACCAGCACCTGCTCCACCACTCGGATGTCGACGCGCTCGTCGCGTGGGCGGCCGAACAGGACCTCGAGATCGTCGCGGTGGACAACACCCCCGGCTCGGTCCGGTTGGAGACGGCGACCCTGCCGCGCCGCTGCCTGCTGCTGTTCGGGCAGGAGGGTCCCGGCGTCACCGAAGCGGCCCGCAACGTCGCCTCGATGACGGTCTCCATCGCCCAGTTCGGCTCCACGCGGTCCATCAACGCGGGTGTCGCCGCGGGGATCGCAATGCACGCGTGGATCCGGCAGCACGCCGATTTCTCGGACGCCTGGTAACACCTGCCCCGCAATCCGGGATGAAAGTCGCGCGGACCGTCGTCGGGGCGGCCGCCGGTCGGGCAGTGTGGAGGGTGATGAACACCGCAGCAGGACAGCGTTCGGACGGAGTCGAGGCCGCCCGGTGGTCGGAGCGGGCCGACGCCGCGGAGGGTGCGATCGTGTCGCGACACATCCGTCGTCTCTGGGCACTGCCCGGCACCGCGCTCGGGGTGGTCGGATGGCCCGCCGTCCGACGTGAGCGACTGTTCCTCTCCTGGCACTACTGGTGGCAGGCGCACCTGATCGACGCCGCCGTCGACGCCGCCGAGCGCGACGCCACCCCGCGCCGCCGGCGCCGTGTCGTGCGGCTCGCACGCACCCACCGCATCCGCAACCTCACCGGCTGGACCAACAACTACTACGACGACATGGCGTGGCTCGGCCTGTCGCTCGAACGGGCCGAACGGCATCTCTACGTCGACCACCGCGGCGCGATCGCGACCCTCGTCGACGAGCTCGTCGACGCCTGGCAACCCGAGAGCGGCGGCGGCATCCCGTGGCGCCGGCGGGACACCTTCTTCAACGCCCCCGCGAACGGTCCGGCGGCGCTGCTGCTCGCCCGCACCGGCAAGGTCTACCGCGCCGAGGAGATGGCCGACTGGATCCACGACGTGCTGCTCGACCCCGAGACGGGCCTCGTCCTGGACGGCATCCGTGATGGCGTGCACGAACGCGCGATCTACAGCTACTGCCAGGGGGTGACGCTCGGCCTCGAGACCGAGCTCGCCCTGCAACTCGACGACTCCAGGCATCGCCGCAGGGTCCACGCGCTCGTCGCCGCGGTCGACGATCACCTCACCGAGCGCAGCGTCGTCACCGGCGGGGGAGGCGGCGACGGGGGACTGTTCAACGGGATCCTGGCCCGCTACCTCGCGATGGTCGCCACGACACTGCCCGTCGTCGACCGCGACGACATCCGCGCCCGCAACGTCGCGGCACGGATCGTGCTGGCGTCGGCGGAGGCCGCCTGGGAGAACCGGCTGCAGGTCGAGGAGCTGCCGGTCTTCGGCCGCGACTGGTCGCGGCAGGCGCGGCTACCCGGCCTGGGCACCTCGGTCGCGCGGTTCGCGGGCGGCACCGTCCGCGAGTCGGCCGTCGCCGAACGCGACATGTCGGTGCAGCTCGGCGGGTGGATGCTCATGGAAGCGGCCTACGCTGTCGCGGCCTCGCGGTCCTGAAACGGAAGAAGGTGGATTCCGACCCGTTCGTTCGACGGGCGGAAGCCACCTTCTGTGGTGCCAGGTTCGTTCCTACGTGCTCTCGATGCGGTTGATCGGCATCGTCGCGGCCTCGGCGGCCGGCGCCTCACCGTTCTTGGCCGCACGACGCGAGTTGAGCACGCGCTTGCCGACCTCCGTGATGATCGGGATCACCGAGACGAACACGATGCCCAGGAAGATGATGTCGATGTTGTCTGCGATGAAGCTGATCTGTCCCAGCAGGTAGCCGAGCAGCGTCACGCCGGCGCCCCACACGATGCCGCCGATGATGTTGTAGGTGATGAACACGCGGTAGGGCATCTTCGCGGCGCCCGCGACGAGCGGGGCGTAGGTGCGCACGATCGGCACGAAACGTGCCAGGAAGATCATCGCGGGTCCGTGGCGCAGGAAGAAGCGGTGCGCTTCGTCGATGTAGGCCTGCTTGAAGAGCTTCGAGTCCGGCTTGAACAGCCTGGTTCCGCCCTTCGCGCCGATGAGATAGCCGACCTGGTCGCCGAGGACCGCCGCGATGGGGATCGTCACCATCAGCACCCACAACGGGGCGAACGGTTCGACCTCCGCCGACTTGGCCGCCGCGATCAGGCCCGCGGTGAACAGCAGCGAGTCGCCGGGCAGCAGCGGGAACAGCAGACCGGATTCGATGAACACCACGAGCAGCAACCCGATGAGCATCCAGGTACCGAACGAATTGAGTAGATTGACAGGATCCAGAAACCCCGGTAGCAGGGCCAGATTGGTCACGGACTCCGAGGCTTCGAACACAGTCACGCGATCCAGGGTACCGGCGGCGTCCACCTCCCCCCGAATCCCGACACCCACCCCGGACGGCCCGAGTATCGAACGGACGTGTCACTTGACATACTGCAAGGACAACCGGGCACCCACCACATCCCGGTGGGGTGCCGATCGACTCTCATCTGGAGGACAGCCGCTGTGCCTATCGCGACTCCCGAGGTCTACGCCGAGATGATCGCCCGCGCGAAGGAGCACTCCTTCGCGTTCCCGGCGATCAACTGCACGTCGTCCGAAACGATCAACGCCGCCATCAAGGGCTTTGCGGACGCCGGCAGCGACGGCATCATCCAGTTCTCGACCGGTGGCGCCGAGTTCGGCTCGGGCCTGGGTGTGAAGGACATGGTCACCGGCGCCGTGGCACTCGCCGAGTTCGCCCACGTCGTCGCCGAGAAGTACGACGTGACGATCGCTCTGCACACCGACCACTGCCCGAAGGACAAGCTCGACGGCTTCGTCCGCCCGCTCATCGCGATCTCGCAGGAGCGCGTGAACAACGGACAGAACCCGCTGTTCCAGTCGCACATGTGGGACGGCTCGGCCATCCCGATCGACGAGAACCTCGAGATCGCGCAGGAACTCCTCGCTGCCGCCAAGGCCGCGAAGATCATCCTCGAGATCGAGATCGGCGTCGTCGGCGGTGAAGAGGACGGCGTCGAGAACGCCATCAACGACAAGCTCTACACCACGGTCGAGGACTTCGAGAAGACCGTCGACGCGCTCGGCGCCGACAAGGGCCAGTACCTGCTCGCCGCTACCTTCGGCAACGTCCACGGCGTCTACAAGCCGGGCAACGTCAAGCTCAAGCCGTCCGTCCTCGCCGAGGGCCAGGCCGCCGCGTCGAAGAAGCTGGGTCTGCCCGAGGGGTCGAAGCCGTTCGACCTCGTCTTCCACGGCGGTTCGGGCTCGCTGAAGTCGGAGATCGACGAGGCGCTGAGCTACGGCGTCGTGAAGATGAACGTCGACACCGACACGCAGTACGCGTTCACCCGCCCGATCGCGGGACACATGTTCACCAACTACGACGGTGTGCTCAAGATCGACGGCGAGGTCGGCAACAAGAAGGCCTACGACCCGCGCAGCTACCTCAAGAAGGCCGAGGCGTCCATGACGCAGCGTGTCATCGAGGCCTGCAACGACCTCAAGTCGGCGGGACGCTCGGTCTCGGCCAAGTAAGGCCCCACCGATACCAGAAGGGCGCCGACGTTCTCGTCGGCGCCCTTCGTCGTCCCTACGGTGTGCAGAAATCGTCGCGACACGCCGAGGGCGAACGACGACTTCTGCACACTCGTGGTCGCTGTCGTCCCGTTATTCGCTGCAGACCTTCCACTGCTCACCGTCGAGCGTGAGGTCGAAGGTGCGGTCGGTGACATCGTCGGGATCGTTCACCGTGTGCGCGGTGACCTGCGCGATGGCGGTGCCCTCGGTGATCTGGATGCGATCGACGCTCGTCACCACCGGGATCTCGCCCTGTTCGACGGCGAGCCGGTGGATGTCGCGGAAGTTCTCCGGATCGACCGTCTCGTAGAAGTCGGAGAGCGCTCCGCAGGTCGACTCCCGCAGAGTCCCCAGGTCGCCCGATTCGAGTGCTCCGACGAAGGTGTCGATGCTCGCGCGGATCCGGCTCTCGGGGGAGTTGTCGGCGCGGTCCTTCAGGAACACGATCACGCCGGCCGCGACGATCGCCACGACCACCAGCACGGCCGCTGCTCCGACAGCGATCAGCCGACGACCGCGGCTCTTGTCGCGGGCCGGCGGGATGCGCGTGGGCGTGGGCTGGACGGCGACGCGGACGGGCTCGGGCTGAACCGTCGGTTCCTCACGGCGCGGAGCGATGCGCTGCGGCGGCGCCTTCGGCACGTGGCTGCGGACCGGGATCTGCACCGTGGGCGCATCGGCGGAGGTGACATCGGGCGCGGGCGTGGATTCGGGGGTCGGGCGGGACTCGACGGTCTCGGGTTCGACGACGGGAAGCGCCACGGTCTCGTCCGTGGTGACGCTCTCGTCTGCAGCCTGTTCCGGCTCATCGCTGCTCGCGTCCTCACCCGAGGACGCCGCATCGGTGGTCGGCTCCTCAGGTTTCTCGGAGACCTGCTCCGCCGGCTCGTCGGCCTTCTCGGTTGCCGCGCCCACTGCATCCTCGGGCACTGCATCCTGGGACGCTGCATCCTCGGGCACTGCATCCTGGGGCACTGCATCCTCGGATACCGCTTCTTCTGCGGCTGCTTCGTCGGTCGCCGCCGGCTCGACAGGGGGTTCGTTTTCCGCACTCTCGTCCGGTGTCTCGACAGAAGGGGTCGTCGAAGTCTGCTCGGGTGACTCTTCGTTCTTCGGGTCCGACAACGTGCTGCACCTCGCTCGACGGCCTGCGGTTACCCGGGGACTCTATCGAGCCTTCGCCACGGAAGGGCACAATGACCCCATGACGTCTTTCGGTGATCTTCTCGGACCGCAGCCCACCCTTCTCCCCGGCGACGACGACGCGGAGTCGGCCCTGCTGAACAACGAGGACCCGGCGAAGGTCGCAGCCGACCATCCCACCGCCTCGATCGCCTGGGCGTACCTCGCCGAGGCCGCACTCGACAGTGGCGAGACGATCCAGGCATACGCCTACGCACGCACCGGATATCACCGCGGTCTCGACCAGCTGCGCCGCAACGGCTGGAAGGGTTTCGGTCCCGTGCCCTACAGCCACGAACCCAACCGCGGTTTCCTGCGTTGCGTCGCCGTCCTGGCCCGGGCAGCCCGAACCATCGGTGAGTCGGACGAGCACGCCCGCTGCCTGGACCTGCTCGAGGACTGCGACCCGCGGGCAGCGGAAGAACTCGGCGTCGAATAGACGCCCGTACATGTCTGTGTTGAACAGACTGTCCGCGGCGACCCGGCGTCGACCCACCCGTCAGGGAGCTCGTAAACGCCTGACCGACTCGTTCGAACGGCTGCGCACATCGGCGCTGCCGATCGTGCAGTGCGCGCTGGCGGCGGGCCTGGCGTGGTGGGTCGCGAAGGATCTGGTCGGGCACCAACAGCCCTTCTTCGCCCCCATCGCGGCAGTCGTCTCCCTCGGGCTCGGTCTCGGCGCCCGATTGCGGCGTTCCGTCGAACTCGTCTGCGGTGTGACCGTCGGGATCGGCGTGGGCGACCTGCTCGTCTCGCTGATCGGCAGCGGACCGTGGCAGATCGCGCTCGTCGTGACCATCGCGATGAGTACGGCGGTCGCGTTGAACAGCGGCCCGATCTTCGCGATGCAGGCCGGGAACTCCGCGGTGCTCGTGGCGACGCTGCTGCCACCCGGTGGCACCGGTGGGCCCGATCGGATGGTCGACGCCCTGGTCGGGGGTCTCACGGGCATCGCGGTCGTCGCGATGATCCCCACCCATCCGGTGCGGCGTGCCCGGCGCAACGCCGCCGAGATCCTCGCCACGGCGAGCGAGGTCCTGAGGAAGGTCGAGACCGGGCTCGTCGAGAACAACCCGAAACCGATCGAGGACGCCCTCAAGCAGGCGCGGGCCACCCAGCCCGCGATCGACTCGATGCGCACCCACCTCAAGGGCGGTCGGGAGATCAGCCGGATCTCGCCGCTGTACTGGAACAGCCGCAAGCGTCTCGCGGTCCTGACGGCTGCCGCCGACCCGATCGATCACGCGATGCGCAACATTCGCGTGCTCGCGCGCCGGTCGCTGACCCTCGTCCGCGACGACGAGATCCTTGATCCGCGGCTCGTGCAGCGGTTCGCCGAGTTGGCCGATGCGGTGGACGTGCTCCGCGAGATGGTTCTCGCGGAGCCGGGGGAGCAGCCCGACCAGGCCGAGGCTGCACGTGTGCTGCGCAGCATCGCCAAGAAGATGGATCCCGAACTCATCGCCGGGGCAGGAGTGTCGGCCACGGTGGTGTTCGCGCAGATGAGGTCACTGATCGTCGACCTGCTGCAGACCGCCGGACTCAAGCGGATCACCGCGATCGCGACCCTTCCACCCACCGTCGAACATCCGGCCTACGACCCGGACGAGTAAGCCCTCCGAGCCCGCCGGGCACGTAGCCGTTGAAACATATGCGCATTCGTGCATACGATGGCCCGAGGTTCGGAGAGGGAGTTCGATGGGTTCGGGTCACGGGCACTCACACGGCGTCGGCCACGGTCACGGTCAGGGCGCCGGTCCCACGCGCGCCGTCATCCGGCGCATGGCCTTCGCGCTGGGCATCCTCGGAGCGTTCTTCGTACTGGAGGCGTTCGTCGGTCTCCTGATCGGTTCTCTCGCCCTGCTCGCCGACGCGGGCCACATGCTCACCGACGTCGTCGGGGTGTCCATGGGCATGGTCGCCCTCATCCTCGCCCGACGCGGGAGCAGCGCGGCCTCGCGCACCTTCGGCTGGCATCGCGCCGAAGTCCTCACCGCGATGGTCAACGCGGTGCTGCTGCTCGGCGTCGCCGGCTGGGTGTTCTACGAGGCGATCAACCGCATCGGCGACGCCCCCGAACTTCCCGGCCTGCCCATGATCGTCACCGCCCTCGCGGGACTCGCCGCCAACATCGTCGTGATGCTCATGCTGCGGGCCGACGCAAAGGACAGCATCGCGGTGCGCGGCGCCTACATGGAGGTGCTCGCCGACGCCGTCGGATCCGTCGGCGTCCTCATCGCGGGCGCACTCGTCATGATCTTCGGCTGGAGCCTGGCCGACGTCGTCGTCGGTGTGCTCATCTCCCTGTGGGTCGTGCCGCGCGCCCTGCGACTGGCCGCCGAGTCGCTGCGCATCCTCACCCAGACCTCGCCGGCGCATCTCGACGTCGAGCTTCTCCGCACCGACCTGCTCGCGCTGCCCGGCGTGTGCGGCGTGCACGACCTGCACGTGTGGACGCTGACCACCGGCATGGACGTCGCGACCGTGCATCTCGTCAGCGACCACGACCCGCAGTGGATCCTCGACTCGGCGCGCACCGCGCTGTCGTCGCACGGGCTCGAGCACGCCACCGTCCAGGTGGAGTCGACAGTCGACGGCAAGCAGTGCGAGAAGGACGTCACCTGGTAGCTCACCGCGCGAATCGGTTCGGCCGCAAAGTCCACCGACCCGGCCCGCCGTAGAGCCGGACGACGTCCAGCGGTCCCACGTCGACCCTCCGGAACGACGCCGCCGGAGCGTCGAGAGCGCACACCGTCGCCGCTCGCACGACCGCCGGGTGTGTCACCACCCCGACCCGTTCGTAGCCGTCGTCCTGTGCCGCCAGCCAGGTGCCGACCCGGCGGATGAGGTCCTCGACGGACTCGCCGCCGTGCGGTGCGGCCGCCGGCTCGGTCAGCCACATCGCCAGCTCGCTCTCGGGCACGTCGCCCATCGCCGCCCCGGCCCACCTGCCGTAGTCGAGCTCGCGCAGCGCGGAGTCGATCTCGGCGGGGACACCGAAGGCGTGGAGCGTGTCGACCGCGCGTCGCTCGGGTGCGCACACCCACCGGTCGACGACCGGCATCACGGCACGTCCGAGTTCGCGGCGGCCCCGTTCGGAGATCGGCTCGTCGCACGGAAATCGGGCCTGCTCCGTCGCACGCGTGGATGCGTGTGCGACGAAGAACAATCGGGTCACGGCAGGTACGTCCTCTCCGCTTGACATCGCACAACGCCCGGTGCGAAGGTGCGTCGGTAAAGATGTGCCGAGGTGTAGGCAATCCGGTGGAAAGCCGGAGCGGTCGCGCCACTGTAACCGGAGATGTCGAAATCTCCGGAAGCCAGAAAACTCCCGCGGCACATGACGGAATCGAATGGGGCGCGAAATCCCAGGAGGATTGTCATGGCTGTTGTCCATACCCCCGACGAGTCGCTCGGCTCCGCCGCACTCGCAGTCGCTCTCGCCGCAGTGATCGTCGCGGCTTTTCTCGTTCTCTACCTGGTCGGATTCGATCAGGGCGCGATCTCGCGCACCGGCATGTTCATGCACGAACTGATGCACGACGGCCGGCACCTCCTCGGTCTTCCGTGCCATTGAGAACGGGGACCACGATGCCCGGAACCTACCTCCACCTGCTGCTGCGGGGCCTGCTCGCCGGACTCGTCGCGGGTCTGCTCGCCGGCGGTGTCGCCTTCGTCGTCGGCGAACCCCACATCGAATCCGCGATCGCGCTCGAAGAAGCTGCCGGCGAAGCGCATTCGCATGATCACGACCACGCTGCGACCACCGGGGAATCCCACGGTCACAGTCACGGCGAGGATGCGTTCGTCGACCGTACCGGGCAGAAGGCCGGACTGTTCCTCGCGACGACTCTCGCCGGTCTCGCGTTCGGCGCCCTCTACGCGTCGGTGCTGCACTTCGCGCGTCGCCTCACCGACATGCCGGGCTGGAAGCTCGGATTGTTCGGGGCGGCCGGAGCGTGGCTCGCCGTCGAGGCCGTCCCGTTCGTGAAGTATCCGGCGAATCCGCCGGCCGTCGGTGATCCCGACACGATCGATCAACGCACCCTGCTGTGGCTCGCCTCGGTCGTTCTCGGACTCGTCGCGATCGCCGTGGCCGTCGCGGTGGCGAAGGCGCTGGCCGCCCAGGATCTGCACACCGTCCGCATCGCAGGCCCGGCGGTTGCCTTCCTCGTCGTGGTGGGTCTCGGATATCTCGCCTTGCCGAAAATCGACGAGGTGGGGGAGGGCTTCCCCGCGACGCTGCTGTGGGAGTTCCGGGTCGCGTCGTTCACCGTGCAGGTCACCCTGTGGGCGGTGCTCGGTGTGGTCTTCGCGTACCTCACCGAACGCGCGTCCCGTCGCGTGACGATCCCGGCCTGACGGCATGGGTTCGGGTCTGCTCGTCGCCGGAACGACCTCGGATGCAGGAAAATCCGTGGTCGTCACCGGGATCTGCCGATCCTTGGCGCGGCGCGGCCTGAAGGTCGCGCCGTTCAAGGCGCAGAACATGTCGAACAACTCGATGGTGACGAGCGAGGGCGCGGAGATCGGGCGCGCCCAGTGGATCCAGGCAGTGGCTGCCCGTGCGATCCCCGAGGCCGCGATGAACCCGGTGCTGCTCAAGCCCGGCGACGACCGGCGCAGCCACGTCGTGGTTCTCGGGCGGCCGGCCGGAGCGCTGGAGGCGGGTGAGTTCGCCGGTGGACGAAAGCATCTCGCCGACGCGGCATTCGGTGCCTTCGACGACCTCCGGCGTAGATTCGACGTGGTGGTGTGCGAAGGTGCCGGGAGCGCGGCCGAGATCAATCTGCGCGACCACGACTATGTGAACATGGGTCTGGCGCAACATGGTTCGATGCCGACCGTCGTGGTCGGCGACATCGACCGCGGTGGTGTGTTCGCCTCGATGTACGGGACGCTGGCCCTGCTCGACGCCGCGGATCAGCAGTTGATCCGCGGCTTCGTGATCAACAAGTTCCGCGGCGACGTCTCGCTCCTGAAGCCCGGACTCGACTCGCTCGAACGGCTCACCGGCCGCCCGGTGCTCGGCGTGCTGCCATGGCAACGCGACCTGTGGCTCGACTCGGAGGATTCACTCGCCCTCACCTCCCGTCCCGCACACGATGGTGACGGCGCACTGAGCATCGCCGTCGTGATGCTGCCGCGGGTCAGCAACTTCACCGATGTCGACGCGTTGTGCCTCGAACCGGACGTGCGGGTCCGCTTCGTCGACGACCCGCGAGCGCTCGCCGGCGCCGACGTCGTGATCGTGCCCGGAACACGCGCGACCCTCGCGGATCTCGCGTGGCTGCGCTCGCGAGGACTCGACACCGCGATCGTCGACCACGTCCGCCGAGGTGGACCGGTCCTCGGTATCTGCGGCGGCTTCCAGATGCTCGGCACGCGCATCGACGACCCGCACGGCGTCGAGGGTGTTCCCGGCGCAAGCGCCGCGGGTCTCGGGTTGCTCCCGGCCCGAACCGAGTTCGGACACGAGAAGGTCCTCCGATTGCCGAGGGGGTCAGCGTTGGATGCGGCTGCCTCCGGATACGAGATCCATCACGGACGCGTCACCGTCGACGGTGGCACCGAATTCCTCGGTGGCACCCGGGAGGGTTCGGTGTTCGGCACCATGTGGCACGGCGCCCTCGAAGGGGACGCGTTGCGCTGGGCGTGGTTACGCGAGGTCGCTGCGGTGGTGGGCCGCGAGATCCGCACCGGGGAAGTGAGTTTCCCGGCCGCACGCGAGGTCCGCATCGAGGCGCTCGCGGACCTCGTCGACGAACATCTCGACATGGACGCTCTGCTCACCATGCTCTCCGACGAGCGAACCCTGCCCGTGCTGAGGGGAACCCTGCGGTGACGGTCCTCATCCTCGGTGGGACGGGGGAAGCCCGTTCCCTCGCCGCGGCATTGGACGACGCGGACATCGCGTTCGAATCCTCCCTGGCAGGCCGGGTCCGCAATCCACGCCTGCCCGTCGGTCCGGTGCGCATCGGAGGGTTCGGCGGAGCGGACGGTCTCGTCCGGTACCTGACCGAGCGCGGTATCCGAGCCGTCGTCGACGCCACCCATCCGTTCGCCGCGGGCATCAGCGCGAACGCCGCCGCGGCATGCGCCGCCGCGAACGTGCCACTGGTGCGCCTGCAACGACCGGGCTGGCACGACGCGCACGGCCGGTGGACGTGGGTCGACGACCACGACGGCGCCGCGCACGTCGCCGCGACCGGCCGGAGGATCTTCCTCAGCACCGGACGGCAGACACTCGACCGCTTCGTCGGACCGCTCGCCACGCACGACGTGCTCGTCCGCGTCGTCGATCCACTGACGACCGAACTGCCACCGAGCTGGTCGGTGCTGCTCGGACGCGGCCCCTACACGGCGAGTGACGAACGGAAGCTGCTGCTCGACAACGGGATCGATACCCTCGTCACGAAGGATTCGGGTGGTTCGCTCACCCGCGGCAAACTCGACGCCGCCGATGAACTGGGCGTGCGCGTGATCGTCATACGCCGCCCGCCCACACCCCGCGGTGTCGCCGCGGTGGAGACCGTGACGGTAGCGCGGGAATGGGTCCTCCGGGTGGCGGAGGTCAGACCTGCGGACCTTCGGAACGCAGATCGTCGACCTTCTTCATCGCTTCGCGCAGTTCCCGGAGCCACTGCTCCGAGTGCTGCCCCACGAGCCTGACGGTCCACTTCAGTGCGTCCGAACGGGACCGCGCGACACCGGCGTCGACGAGGGTGTCGAGCACCTTCCGTTCGGGTTGGCGCAGTCGCGTCATGACCGGGACGGCGAGGTGGGTGAACAGGTCGGTCCGGTCGCCGACCGTCACGCCCCAGGCCACCTTGCGGCCGTAGCGGGCCTCGGCCTCGTCGGCGATGCGCATCCGGTCGGCGCGCGTGGTCTCGCGGAATCGAGCGATGCGTCCGTCGATCTCGGTGTCGCTCGTGCCGTCGGGTACCCCGAGGGGGCCGACGACGAAGATCTCTTCTCTGTCGATCTCGATGTCGGGCGGTCCGGTGAACCAGTCGTCGGGGAGCCTGCCGGCGAACCACTCGGCGGCATCGCTCGCGTCGGGGACGTCTGCCTGTTGCCAGCCGCCCGGTCGTCCGAATCCGTGGATGTGTGAATGTCGCATGATGTCCTCCTCGGGACGCGACCCGGTGCGTGTCGCACCGATCAACCTGTGCGCGTTGCACTGATTACAGTGTTGCACCGCAAGCGTGTCGTGCGCCACTGTCGAGCGGCGAACGGTGCGGTCAGCGACCGTTCCGGGGAGTCAGAACTCCGGAGGTGACCGGAGGGGCGCTGCGCAGGGGAGCGGTGGAGAGCACGACGGGTAACCACACCGCAGTGGATGCCATCACCGCGCCCCAGCACAGATACAGGCCGACGTGCGGTGCGTGAGAGGTGTGGGCGACCATCCCGGCCTGTGACCAGACGGCGAACAGTCCCACCATCGACGCCGCCCCCGAACCGAGCATCGCGAGCGTTGCGGCACCCCACCGGCGGCGGAGCAATGCGACGAGCGGTACGAGGATGCCGAACACCACCACGAAGACGTCGAAGACACGAAGGGGAAGGGTTGCGGCCTCGGAGTCCCAGCGCAGAAGGGTCGTCAGGGACGTCACCGAAGTGGCCTGGGGAAGCAGCAGACCCATGACCAGCAGCGCGACGCACCCGGCCAGGATCCGGACCCGCGAGCGGCCGACGACCACCTCACCGGCGACGCGGTGTTCGATGCGATCGAGATCGTGACGGAATTCCGCCAGGTCGTCCATGGTGCACCCCCGGAGCGCGGCGACGCTTCGGTCCCAGTATGCGACGCGGGTCACATCGGCGTGCGGGTTCGGGAAAGCAGTTTCGGGCAGGCGCGATCGGGCATGCTCCAAGGCGTGAGCCGATACGACGCGTACATCTTCGACGTGCAGGGCACGCTGATGGACTTCTACACCCCGGTCACCCGGGCGGTGGCCCATGCGCTCGGACCCGACGCCGATCCGGCGACCGTGGGCGACCTGGTGCGGGCCTGGAGGGGCGACTACTACGAACGCATCCTCCGTCTCGACCAGTCGGTGGAGAAGTGGTATCGCGTGCAGGACTCCTACGTCGACGGACTCGGCGACGTGTGCGAGCAGTTCGGGATCGACCTTCCCAAGGACGTGCGCGTCGAGACGGCGCGGGCCTGGCAACGCCTCGAGGCATGGCCGGACGTGCGGCCCGGGCTGAACGAACTCCGTTCGCAGGCAGTGGTGGCGACACTGTCCAATACGGACATGGCCACGATGATCGCGCTCTTCCGCGACCAGCAGCTCGAGGCCGATGCCATCCTCACGGCCGAACTGTTCGGCGCCTTCAAACCCGAACGTTTCCTGTACGAGCGCACCTGCCGGTATCTGGGCGTCGATCCCTTCCGGGCCGCGATGGTCGCGTCGCATCCCTACGATCTGCGGGCCGCCCGCGAAGTCGGACTGAACACCGTCTTCGTGTACCGGCCGCTCGAGAACGGCCGCGTCGAGGACTCGGTCGACGACACCGAGGGGGAGTTCGACCATCGCATCGAGGACCTGCGGGACATTCCGTGACAGGTTGTCGGCCGTGGACGCCGACGTGTTGTCGGAGTTGGCGCGACCGACTCGGCGTGGCGCAGTGCGCCATGTTCGTCGCGTACAGCAACCGGAGTTACGTTTCGGGCAGAACGAACACGGATTCACCCCGGAATTTCACCCTCGGCCGGAATTCCCGTCGCGGCTGGGAAATATCGGGGAGGCTATCGATGGACGAGGGCGACCGCGATGGCGGTCGTCACGGCTCCGAGTCCGACCTTGGAGGCGAGTCGCGCGGTACGGCCGATATCTTCCGGGGCCGGCGCGGGTCCGTCGCCGAGCGTGCCGCGATCCTCGACCACACCGTGATAGACGTTCGAGCCGCCGAGCCGGATCCCGAGAGCACCGGCGAACGCCGCTTCGACCGGACCGGCATTCGGACTCGGATGCTGACGGGCGTCCCGGCGCCACGCCCGGACCGCGCCCCGGCCGTCGTCACCGAGTGCGACAGCCAGCAGGGCGGTGAGGCGAGCGGGGACGAGATTGAGCAGGTCGTCGAACCGGGCCGAGGCCCAGCCGAACCGTTCGAGCCGCGGCGTGCGGTGACCGACGCGCGCGTCCAGGGTGTTCGCGGCGCGGTACCCGAGCAGGCCGGCCGGACCGAGGACCGCACCCCACCACAGCGGGGCGACGACGGCGTCGGAGGTGTTCTCGGCGACCGACTCGATCGTGGCGCGCGCGATCCCGTTCTCGTCGAGCCGAGACGGGTCGCGGCCCACCAGGTGGGTCACCTGTTGCCGCGCCGCGGCGAGATCGCCGTCGCGGAGTTGGGCGTCGATCGTCCGGGCCTCGAATCCGAGGGAGCGGCCGCCGAGCACGGTCCAGGTGGTCAGCGCCGTGACCGCCACCGCCGGCACCGGACGACCGCGGGTCGCGTGGTCGGCGACGTATCCCAGCGCTCCGGCAGAGCCGACCAGCAGCGAGGTGAACACCACCCCGGCAACGCGGTGGTCGGCATACAGGCGGCCCTCGGCGGCGCGCGCCAACTTCCCGAAGCCGCTCACGGGATGCCACCGCTGCGGGTCGCCGACGAGTTGGTCGGCGGCGTAGCCGAGCGCCAGTCCGAGTGCCCTGTGCTTCACAGGATCGTTCTCCACGCCTCGACGAGCGTTGCCGTGGTCGCCGCGTCGCGCACCGCGATCCGTACCCAGTCGTCACCGAGGCCGGGGAAGGTGTCGCCGCGACGCAGCGCGAAGCCCTTCTCCCGCAATCTCTCCCGCGTTCCCTCTGGCGTTTCCGCCAGCACGAACGGGGCTGTCGCGGGGGAGACCACGTGGATTCCGAGTCCGGTGAGGGCGTCGACGAGAACCTTCCTGTCGCCGGCGATCTCCTGTGCGATCACCTCGGTCTCGCGTACTGCGTCACCGGATGCGCACGCGATCATCGCGGCCCCTGCGGGAGTGGACACCGACCAGGGTGGTTGCTGCGCGGCGAAATCCGCGAGCACTGCGGCGTCGCCGACCACGTATCCGGCGCGCAGACCCGGGATCGCCCACGTCTTGGTGAGCGACCGCAGCACCACGAGTCCCGGAACGAGCTGTCCCGTCAACGATTCGGTTTCGCCGGGAACGGCGTCCATGAACGCCTCGTCGACCACGACCACCCGTCCCGGTCGGGTCAGTGCCAGGAGCGTGTCGGCCGGGTGCAGGACCGAGGTGGGATTCGTCGGATTGCCGACGATGACCAGGTCGGCATCCTCCGGGACCGCACCCGGATCGAGGACGAACCCGTCATCGCAGCGCAACACGACCCGCGTGACACGATGTCCGGCGGCCAACAGTGCGGCCTCCGGTTCGGTGAACTGCGGGTGCACCACCACCGGCTTCCGCCACGCCCGTGCCCGAGCGATCAATGTGAACGCCTCGGCACCTCCGGCGGTCGGGAGGACCTCGTCGACGCTGCGGCCGTGACGATCGGCGAGGGCGGAGCGTGCATCGCTCGGGTCGGGATACCGGGCGAGATCGTCCAGCGATGCACGCAGGGCGTCGTCGAGCCATGCCGGTCGCGGGCGGCGCGAGACGTTGACGGCGAGGTCGACCAGCCCCTCGGTCGCGTCGCGGTCGCCGTGATGGTGCAGGTCGGGTTCGGGTGTTCGACGACGCGCAGGTGCCGAGGTGGGTTCGGGGGCGGGATCCGCCGACCGTGCGGCGTCTGCGAAACGTCGCGCGAGATCGGGATGTCCGGCCCAGTGCGTGTGCAGGTACGACGCGTGCACGTTCGCGGTGGCGATGCCGTCCGGCCGGCCGTCGAGCAGCCACGCGGGAGACGAGCCGGAATCGATCACGGTGCGGTGGAACTCGTGACCGGTGACGCGGGTGCCGGCGGAGGCGAGCAGGGTGTCCTGCGGCGCGATCGCGGTGCGGTAGCCGAGGGTCAGGCGCGGGGTCATCCGTGCCGCAGTGTCGAGGGCTCCCACCATCTCGTGCCCGTCGACCTCGCGCCCCAGATAGAGCAGACCGGCGCACTCGGCGACGGTCGGAACTCCGGCCGCGATCGCGGCACGCAGGTGCGTGCGCAAGGGGAGGTTCGCGGCGAGGTCGGCGGCATGTACCTCGGGGAACCCGCCGCCGAGGTAGATGCCTGCGGCGCCGGCGGGCAGTCGTTCGTCGCGCAGGGGATCGAAGGTCACCGGTCGGCATCCGTGTGCGCGCAGCAGTTCCTCGGTCTCGGTGTAGCGGAAGGTGAAGGCGCGGCCTCCGGCGACGGCGATCACCGGTCCGTCCTCGGTGGGCGTGCCGGGTGACCACGGCGTCGCCGACAAAGCGGGTGCTGCCGAGGCGATACCGAGGATCTCGGTGAGGTCGATGCGCTCGGCGATCCGCGCGGCGAGACGATCCACCTGCGCGGTCGCCTCGTCGCGCTCCTCGGCGGGCACCAGGCCGAGATGGCGCGAGGGGACGGTGACGCCGTCGTCGCGACCGAGCACACCGAGCACCGGGATACCGGTCGGTTCGAGTGCGCGGATCACCTCGTCCGAATGTCGCTGCGATCCGGCCTTGTTCAGGATCACGCCGGCGATCCGCGTGCCGCGGTCGTAGGACGCCATGCCGTGCACGATCGCCGCGATCGACCGGGAGGCGTGCGAGACGTCGACGACGAGGACCACCGGTGCGGACAGCAGGGCCGCGGTGTGGGCGGTAGACGCGTACCCGTCGGTGCCGATCATCCCGTCGTACAACCCCATGACCCCTTCGATCACGGCGATGTCCGCACCGGCGGCGCCGTGCAGGAAGAGAGGAGCGACGAGGTCCTCGCCGACGAGGTGCGGGTCGAGGTTGCGGCCCGGTCGGCCGGTGGCGAGCGAGTGGTAGCCGGGATCGATGTAGTCGGGACCGATCTTGTGCCCCGACACGATGTGGCCGGCGCGACGCAGTGCCGCCATGAGGCCCGTGGCGACGGTGGTCTTCCCATGCCCGGATGCCGGTGCGGCGACGACGACGCGTGGAACTCTCACCACTCGATTCCTCGCTGGCCCTTCTGTCCCGCATCCATCGGATGTTTGACCTTCGTCATCTCCGTCACCAGGTCGGCGACCTCGACGAGTTTCGGGTGCGCACGCCGCCCCGTGATCATGACGTGCTGGTGTCCCGGCCGTGAGGTCAGCGTATCGACGACCTCGTCGATGTCGACCCAGCCCCAGGCGATCGGATAGGTGAACTCGTCCAGTACGTACAGGCCGTGCTGCTCCGCGGTGAGACGTCGCTGGATCTCACGCCACCCGGCGAGCGCATCGGCGGCATGGTCCTCCTCGGTGCCTTCCTTGCGCGACCACGACCAGCCGGAACCCATCTTGTGCCACTCGATCGGCCCCCCGGTGCCGCGCTCGGCGTGCAGATCGGCGAGGGTTTCGAAGGCGGTCTGCTCGCCGAGTCGCCACTTGGCGGACTTGACGAACTGGAAGACGGCGACCGACCAGCCCTGGTTCCAGCCACGCAGTGCGAGGCCGAATGCGGCTGTGGACTTTCCTTTTCCGTCGCCGGTGTTGATCATCAACAGCGGCCGGTTGCGGCGCTGCCGGGTGGTGAGACCGTCGGCGGGGACGACGGTGGGTTGTCCCTTCGGCATCAGGCGGCCCTCTCCCGGACGATTCCGGTCAAAGCGTCGGCATCGACCTCACCGACGGGCACATACTCGGCGCCGAGGCGTTCGGCGAGACGGGCCGCGAGACCCATCCGGAATCGGCCCGTCTCGGAATCGACCACCACGGAGGAGATTCCCTGTGCAGCGATGACGTCCGCGGCGTCGAGCGAGCGCTGCACAGCGTCCGGTCCGGCGGTGGCGCGACCGTCGGTGACCACGACGAGCAGGGCGCGTCGACGCGGATCCCGCAGGGAATGACGCCGAAGGGTGGTGGCCGCTTCGATCAACCCCTCCGCCAGCGGGGTCCGCCCACCGGCGGGAAGTTCTCGCAGCCGTGCGGCAGCCACGTCCACCGAATTCGTCGGCGGGAGTGCGACGGTCGCGCCGGTGCCGCGGAAGGTCACGAGTCCGACGGTGTCGCGACGGCGGTAGGCGTCGAGCAGCAGCGACAGGACAGCGGTCTTGACCTGCACCATCCGGTTGCGTGCTGCCATCGACCCGGATGCGTCGACGCAGAGCAGGACGAGATTGGTTTCGTGGCCTTCGATGATCTTGCGGCGCACCTGCAGACCCCGATCGGTGAAGGCGGACGCGCGGATCGTGGCGGGCAGATGAACCGGGCCGGTGTCGCCGCGGCGACTACCCACGGTACGGCCGATCGTGGTGACCGCCCGCGACCGGCGACCGGCCGCCCCGCGCCCGACCCGATCGACGGAGAACACCCTGGCGCGAAAAGGATCCGTCGCCGACGCCAGGCTGGTGGACGACCGATCACCCGAACCGGAGGACGTCTCCGCCGCCGAGTCGTCGGGTGCGCTCTCGCCACCACCGGGATCGTCGTCGGGGCCAGGATCCGGATCGTCTCCACCGAGAAGTTCGTCGAGCAGATCGTCGCTGCTGGTGGGGGCGTCGAAGGGGTTGCGGCGCCGACGGTGTGGCAGGGCGAGTCGGGCCGCTGCCGCGATGTCCTCGCGTGTCACCTCGAGCCGGTCGTGCCAGGCCGCGTGTGCGATCGCCGTGCGGGCGGTGACCAGGTCGGCGCGCATGCCGTCCACGTCGAACGCCGCGCACACCTCGGCGATCGAGACCAATGCGTCGTCGCTCAGTGCGACCTGCGGGACGAGTTCGCGGGCGGAGGCGACTCGCCGCGACCACTCTGCGTCCCGATCCGCCCATCGCGCGGTGAACCCGGCCGGGTCGGCGTCGAAGGCCATCCGCCGCCGCACGATCTCGGCGCGCATGTGCGGGTCGCGGGGCGCGGTCACGTCCACGGCGAGTCCGAAGCGGTCGAGCAACTGCGGGCGAAGCTCACCCTCCTCGGGATTCATCGTTCCGACCAGTACGAATCGGGAGGCGTGCTCGACGGAGACCCCGTCGCGTTCGACGGTCGAGCGGCCCATCGCCGCGGCGTCGAGCAGCAGGTCGACCAGGTGGTCGTGCAGGAGGTTGACCTCGTCGACGTACAGCACGCCGCGGTGGGCCAGTGCCAGAAGACCGGGTTCGTATTCGGCCGTGCGGTCGGCCAGTGCCTTGCCGAGATGCAACGCTCCGGTGACGCGATCCTCCGCCGCGCCGACGGGTAGTTCCACCAGCCGGACCGGCCGGACATGCGAGGCCGCACCGGGCGGATGGGGGCCGTCCGGGCAGGACGGATCGGGGGCGTCCGGATCGCACGAGAACCGGCACCCGTCCACGACGGTGACCGGGGGCAACAGTGCGGCGTGGGCACGCACCGTCGTCGATTTCGCGGTGCCCTTCTCGCCACGTACCAGCACACCGCCGATCGTCGGCGACACCGCACACAGGGTCAGGGCCAGCGCGAGGTCGTCGGAACCGACCACCGCACCGAACGGATACACGTGCACTTCGACCTCCACAGGCTCCCGCTGGGATGTTTTTCGCGGCAAGCTGTTCGAAGGCCGGTATTCGGACTTCCCGGTCGGACGCCGTGCGATCGCCTTCCCGGACCGGACGGTCCAGTGGCTGCGCGGATGCGCGTGATCGACGACTCCCGGGTCACCGCAGCGGGCCTGTGCCGGATTCTCACCGGCTTCCCGATTATCCCCGTGAGGGGCACCTTCGATTGCCTTGCCACGGCCGAGTCTAGGCCATGGCGCGTGGGCTATGGTTCACCGCCATGGGACCGATACGACAGACGACAGGCATCACCGTTGTCGGAATCGGGGCGGACGGATGGTCCGGTGTGCCGTCCACCGTCCGGGAGCGGATTCTCGCGGCCGAGGTCCTGCTCGGCGGCCGGCGCCACCTCGACCTGGTTCCCGCCGGCACAGCGGTGCGCGAGGAGTGGCCGTCGCCGCTCCTGTCCGGGCTCGACGACCTCCTCGACCGGCACGCCGGCAAGGACGTCGTCGCGCTCGCATCCGGTGATCCGCTGGTCTCCGGGATCGGCACCACGCTGATCCGACGCCTCGGAGGCGACGCCGTGGAGGTGATCCCGGCGATCTCGTCGGTGGCACTTGCCCGTGCACGCATGGGCTGGTCCGCGGAGGAGTGCGAGACGATCACCGTCGTGGGTCGCGAGATCGATGCTCTGCGCAGAGTTCTGACGCGCGGACGCAAACTCGTCGTCCTCGTCGACGGTGCACGTGTCGCGGATGTTGCGACGCTCCTGGAGACCGCCGGTTTCGGGAACTCACGGGTCGCGGTGTTGTCGCATCTCGGTGCTGCGGACGAGTCCCGGATCGATGCGAAGGCGGCCCATCTGACCGATACGGGCGTCCGGTCTCTGAGTCTGATGTGCGTCGAGGTCGACGGCCCCGCCGGGTTGTCGGTGCTGCCCGGTCTCGACGACTCCCTGTTCGAGCACGACGGGCAGCTCAGCAAGCGGACCGTACGCCTCGCGGCGGTGTGCGCACTCGCACCGCGACCGGGCGAGTTGCTGTGGGACGTCGGTGCGGGAGCCGGGTCCGTCGGAATCGAATGGGCGCGAACCGATCCGCGCTGTCGTACTCTCGCGATCGAGAAGGACGAACGGCGCGCCGGCGCGATCGAACGCAATGCCGCCGCGTTGGGTGTGCCGTCGATCGTGCGCATCGTCCGAGGTGCTGCACCTGCCGCGCTCGTCGGACTCCCGGTGCCCGACGCGATCTTCGTCGGCGGAGGAGGAAGTCGCGAGGGTGTGCTCGACACGTGTTGGGACGCATTGCCTCCCGGCGGTCGGCTCGTCGCGCACGCGGTGACGCTGGAGACCGAGGCCGTCCTGGTGCAGTGGTGGAAGACGCACGGCGGTGAACTCACCCGTCTGTCCGTCGAACACGCAGATCCCATAGGAACATTCACCGGCTGGCGTGCGCAGCGACCGGTCGTGCAATGGAGCGCAGTGAAAGGCGAACGATGACCGTCCATTTCGTAGGATCCGGACCCGGAGCGGCCGACCTGCTCACACTGCGAGCGGTGAATCTGCTGCGCGAGGTCCCGGTCGTGCTGTACGCCGGTACCTATCTCGATGCCGACACCCTCTCGCACTGCCGTGACGACGCCGAACTGGTCGACACGCAACACCTGGACCTCGACGAGATCACCGCGCATCTCGTCGACGCGCACCGGCGCGGGCTCGACGCCGTGCGGCTGTGCTCCGGCGACCCGTCACTGTACTCGGCGCTCACCGAGCAGACGCGACGGCTCGACGCCGCGGGCGTGCCGTGGGACGTCACACCCGGTGTGCCCGCCTACGCCGCGGCCGCGGCGGCACTCGGTACCGAGCTGACGGTCCCCGAACTCGTGCAGACGGTCGTGCTGACCCGCACGCAGGCCCGATCGACGGCGATGCCCGACAGCGAGGCTCTGGCGCGGGTCGCAGGAATCCGGGCGAGTCTCGTCCTGCACCTGGCGATCACCCGCATCCGCGTCCTTGCCGAAGAACTCACTGCCGAATACGGCGCCGATTGCCCCGTCGCGGTGGTCGCGTTCGCGTCGCGACCGAACCAGGTCGTGCTGCGCGGCACCCTCGCCGACATCGCCGACGGTGTCGAGGCGGCGGGACTGAAGCACACTGCGGTGATCGTCGTCGGACACGCTCTCGGCGTGCGTGAACGGCCGGATGTGGCCTGTTCACACCTCTACGACCCTTCCCGCGAGCGCGCCGGTCTCGGATAGCTCCATCCTCGCGCGCCGAACCGGGGTTCGCCCCGGTTGCAACAGTGGCGAACCCCGGTTCACCGCGCGAACCTGTTGACAACCGGCGGGTGAACACCGCAGTCAAACGGTTGTCGAGGATCCCGAATGGCGACCGTCGACCGACCGTTTCGTCCACACCGCACCCGAAGGCATCACGAAGGTCCCCGCAGCGCCGACGATGAGCAGGCACTTCATGTCGATGCTCGCCGGATCGAGCTTCTCGAGCGTCGTGACCTCGAGCGACTCGCCGGACCGTCCCACATCGCGCCCGATCACGACGACGGTGTCGGCCGGACGATGCTTCAACAGTACCGTTTTCGCGTCCGCGACCTGCGTCGTCCGAGACCGCGACGCCGGGTTGTAGATGCCCAGGACGAGATCGGCCTCGGACACCGCTGCCAGCCGCTTCTCGATCACGTCCCACGGCTTGAGTCGATCCGACAGGCTAATCACCGCGAAGTCACCACCGATCGGGGCGCCGGCCCGCGCTGCCACGGCCTGCACCGCGGAGACGCCCGGCAGGACGCGAATGGGTACGGACGCGTACTTCTCGTCCTGCGCGGCCTCGAACACCGCCGACGCCATGCCGAACACTCCGGCGTCACCACCGGAGACCACGGCGACCTTCTCGCCGGACAGGGCGAGATCGAGCGCGAATCGCGCGCGGTCCACCTCCACGGTGTTGCCACTCGAATGCCGGTGCAGCCCGGTGCGAACCGGAACACGGTCGACGTACGGTCCGTAGCCGACGACGTGATCGACCTGTGTGAGCGCGTCCGCCGCTTCGGGTGTCAGCCACTTCTCGTCCGCCGGTCCCAACCCGACGACGAGCAGTTCGTTCGCGTCCGGATGTGTCGCCTCGACCGCGACGGACGGCCGCGAGCGGTCGGCGACCGCCTGATTCCTCGGGGAGCGGTCACCGGCGGTGAGGATCACCGAGAAGTACGGCACCGCGTCGGCGTCGACCTCGGCGACCGGCAGGATGCGTTGCCGATCCATCGACGCGCGTTCGACATAGACGGCGTCGTCGAGGCGACCGGACTGGGCGAGAGCCTCGCGCACAGCGGGAAACGTCCTGCCCAGCTTCATGATCGCCGCACCGTCGGTGTCGGCGAGCCGTCGTGCGAGCTCCGGGGCGGGCACTGTGCCGGGCAGGATGGTGAGGACGTCGGTGCGGCGCACCATCGGCTCGGCGGCCGCGGCAGAGGCGGCGGACACCGAGGTCACGCCCGGCACCACTTCCGTCGGGTATCGCGGAGCGAGCCGATCGTGTAGGTACATGTACGAGCCGTAGAACAGAGGGTCGCCCTCGCAGAGCACGACGACGGTGCGTCCCGCGTCGAGGTGGACGGCCAACCGGGCGGCGGACTCGTCATAGAAATCGGCGATCGCACCGTCGTAACCACCCGGGTGCTCGGTGGTGCCCGTCGTCACCGGGTACACCAGCAGTTCCTCGATCACGCCGTCCGGGATCAGGTCGGCGGCGATCGACCGGGCGATGGATCGGCCGTGCGTGCCGGAGTAGTAGGCGAGGACGTCGGCCTCGGCGATCAGCCGCGCGGCCTTGCGTGTGATGAGTTCGGGATCGCCGGGACCGAGTCCCACGCCGTAGAACCTGCCGGACACCGTGTCACTCATTCCTTCTCCTGGGCAAGTGCGTTGATCGCGGACGACGCCATCGCCGACCCGCCGCGGCGGCCCCGCACCACCAGATGGGGTATCTGCAGCCGATGGTCGAGCAGCGCTTCCTTGGATTCGGCGGCGCCGATGAACCCGACGGGCACCCCGACGATCGCGGCCGGCCGGGGGGCGCCGGCGTCGAGCATCTCGAGGAGATGGAACAAGGCCGTCGGGGCATTACCGATCGCGACGACTGCACCCTCGAGGCGGTCGGCCCACAGGGACACCGCCGCAGCGGAGCGGGTCGTGCCCCAGCGCTCGGCGAGTTCGGGGACACGCGGATCGGCGAGCAGACACATCACGTCGTTGTCGGCAGGCAGGCGCGTACGGGTGACCCCGGAGGCCACCATGTTCGCGTCGGTGAGGATCGGAGCGCCCGCGTTGAGCGCAGCGCGTGCGGCCGGAACAAGATCGGGATGGATCACGAGATCCCGTGCCAGATCGGTCTGTCCGCTCGCGTGGATCATCCGGACTGCGATCTTCTCCGCCGTCGCGGGGATCGCGGTCAGATCCGATTCGGCGCGGATCGTCGCGAACGACCGGACGTAGATCTCGGCACCGTCGGTGACGTAGTCGTACCGACGCGGGGGAGGTCGAAGGGTCACGGGGTGCTCCTGGCAAGAACGACGCGGTGAGGCGAGTGTGGTGCGCCGCAGACGCGCTCGCATCCGGCGACGTGAATTCGGGGATCGGTGGTATTTCCGGCGACGATCCGGCGAGCCAGCGCTCGGGTGTCACCTTCGGCGAGGCTACACCCGGGCGCTCCCGTGCACGCTGTCACCCGCTGCCACGCCGAATCCGGGGCCGTCTCGAAGCCGGTCTCGCGAAGCGCGACGAGATCCGACCCGGACGGGAGTATCAGGCCGCGCCAGGGCGTGACGACCACACCTCGATCGGGCAGTGCAGCAACCATGGCGGGGGTGAGGATTCCCAGGGGGACCAGCACCGACACCGCATCGCCGAGCATGCCGTACGGCATCGTGAAGGCCGGTGGCCGCGGAGCGGGATCGGTGCCACCGAGTTCCGCTCCCGCACGCGGGAGTTGACGCACGTGCCACACCGACTCGCGAATCTCGACGAACCGGCGGGCCTGGCGCAGGAGCATCTCGGGAACCTGGGTGAGCCGCACCGTCGGCCCGTCGAGTCCACCCACGACGATGCGTGCGGTCCCGTCGTCGAGTGCGACAGCGGTGAGGTCGCACCGCAGCGTCGCGACGTCGCCGCGACCGTCGTCGAGGCCGAACAGGAACCGGCCGGGCAGATCGGCGAGGACCGGATCGGCGCACAGTCCGGCGTCGAGATCGCGGACGAGAGGCCGGACGTCGGTGAGTCCACCCACGAGTCCCGACAGCGGCGACGCGACGATGTTCCGCACCCGTTCGTGGCTCGCCGAGGGCAGCAGCCCGGCCGCCGTGACGGCGTCGGCCAGTCCCGCGGGGACGGCACCGCACTCGTCGAGGTCGATACCTCTGAGCTGCAGGTTCCCTCGCGACGTCAGGTGGACGTCGCCGTCGGCGTAGGCGGTCGATGCGTTCGACAGTGCTCGGAGCGCCCCGTCGGGTACCTGCCCTCCGGGCACGCGGAGCCGCACCAGCGCGCCGTCCGCCGCGACATGCGGGCGAAGGATTCCGGGGCACCGATCGGGAGGGAGAGGGGGTGGCAGAGCATCCACGGACGCACATGGTTGCACACCTTTCCGGCCGGGTGCGCTACTCTCGGTTTGCCGTGGTGCTCGGGAAGCCGGTGGGAAACCGGCGCGGCCCTCGCCACTGTGAGCGGATAGTTGCTCGCCCTCGTCCGTACCGGTCCGCCGGTGTGGAGGCCACTGGATCTCATCCGGGAAGGTCGGTGGAGCAGCGACGACCCGTCAGCCAGGAGACCGGCCACGGCACGTGAGGTCCACGAGGGTTTTGGAGACTGAACATGGCTGTACGCCTGTGTTTTCGGGTTGCGTCGTGACGCGCCTGACTTTGTTGTCGACGTCCGACACCGACCTGCTGTCGGCTCGGTCGAGCGATGTCGAGTGGGCGCTGGGTAACCCGTCCCGCCTCGACGTGTCCACCGAACTGCCCGGTCTGCTCAGCGGATCGGACCTGGTCGTCGTGCGGATCCTGGGGTCCGCGCGCAGTTGGCGCGACGGGCTCGACACCGTGCTCGCGACCGGCGTCCCGGTCGTCGTTCTCGGTGGTGAACAGACCCCGGACGCCGAGCTCATGGGGCATTCGACGGTGCCGATCGGCATCGCCGCCGAGGCTCACCGCTATCTCGCGTACGGCGGTCCCGCCAACCTCGCGCAGCTCCATGCCTTCCTCACCGACACCGTGCTGCTCGGCGGTGAAGGCTTCGATCCGCCCGTCGAATTGCCCGAGTGGGGTGTGCTCGACCGGCCCGAGGGGCCGGCCGACGACCGGCTGCCACTCGTCGGTGTGCTGTTCTACCGGGCCCACCACACCAGCGGAAACGTGCAGTTCGCGCACGATCTCGCCGACGCGATCGACGCGACCGGCAGGGCCCGCGGCGTCGTGATCCACTGCGCCTCGTTGCGGGGAGCGTCCGAGGATCTGCTCGCCGAACTCGGCACCCTGGATGCGCTCGTCGTGACGGTGCTCGCGGCCGGCGGAACCAAGCCCGCCACCGTGAGCGCGGGAGGTGAGGACGAGGCGTGGGACGTCGGGGCGCTCGCTGCGCTCGACATCCCGATCCTGCAGGCCCTGTGCCTGACCTGGAGTCGCGAGGATTGGGCGGAGTCGGACGACGGTGTGTCGCCGCTGGATTCGGCCACGCAGATCGCGGTCCCCGAGTTCGACGGCCGCATCATCACGGTGCCGTTCTCGTTCAAGGAACTCGACGCCGACGGACTGCCCCGCTACGTCACCGACCCGGAACGGTGCCGTCGCGTCGCCGGTATCGCGGTGGCGCACGCACGACTGCGACACGTACCGCCGCCGCAGCGCCGGATAGCCATCATGCTGTCCGCCTACCCGACCAAACATTCCCGGGTCGGCAACGCCGTCGGTCTCGACACCCCGGTGTCGGCGATCCACATGCTGCGCGCTCTACGCGATGCCGGATACGACCTCGGCGACGGATTTCCCGGCATGGACGTCGAGGACGACACCGAAGCCGGTAACACCCTCATCCACGCCCTGATCGATGCGGGCGGTCAGGACGAGGAGTGGCTCACCGCCGATCAGGTCGCCGGAAACCCGGTGCGGGTGAGCACATCCGACTATCTGGCATGGACGAAGGACCTGCCTGCCGAGCTCACCGACGCGATGAGCGAGGCGTGGGGCCCGGCGCCCGGGTCGCTGTTCGTCGACGGCAGCGGTGGCGACAAGGCGATCGTGCTGGCGACCCTGCAGGCCGGCAACGTGGTGCTGATGATCCAGCCGCCCCGGGGATTCGGCGAGAATCCGGTGGCAATCTACCACGATCCCGACATGGCGCCGTCGCACCATTACCTCGCCGCGTACAAGTGGATCGAACACGGCTTCGGTGCCGATGCCGTGGTTCACCTGGGCAAACACGGTTCGATGGAATGGCTGCCCGGAAAGAACGCGGGCCTGTCCGCGGCGTGCGCGACCGACGCGGCCATCGGCAATCTGCCGCTGATCTATCCGTTCCTCGTCAACGATCCGGGTGAAGGTGCGCAGGCCAAGCGCCGTGCCCATGCGATCATCGTCGATCACCTGATCCCGCCGATGGCGCGCGCCGAATCGTACGGCGACATCGCTCGTTTGGAGCAACTGCTCGACGAGTACTCCAACATCGCCGCGATGGACCCGGCGAAACTGCCCGCGATCCGCGCGCAGATCTGGACGTTGATCCAGGCGGCGAAACTCGATCACGATCTCGGGCTCGACGACCGCCCGCACGACGCCGAGTTCGACGACTTCCTGCTGCACGTCGATGGATGGTTGTGCGAGGTCAAGGACGCGCAGATCCGCGACGGCCTGCACGTTCTCGGTGCCGCACCGGTCGGGGAGGCACGGGTGAATCTGGTGCTGTCGATCCTGCGTGCCGCCCAGATATGGGGTGGCAAGAGTAACGCCGTCCCTGGATTGCGCACCGCGCTGGGACTGAAGCCCGACGCCCCGCTGACCGAGGTCGACGGAATCGAGAACATCGCACGGGCGCTCGTGCAGGCCATGGAGGACGACGACTGGAACACCGGGTCGGCCGCGCGCGTTGTCGAATCCGTTCTCGGCCATATCGATTCCGAGGTCGCGCGGGTGCTCACCTTCGCTGCCGACGAAGTGGTTCCCCGGCTCGCGGGCACGACTGCCGAGCTCGACGCCGTGCTCCACGCGCTCGACGGCGGGTACGTCCCTGCCGGACCGTCCGGCTCGCCGCTCCGTGGCCTGGTCAACGTGCTGCCGACGGGCCGCAACTTCTACACCGTCGACCCGAAGGCCGTGCCGAGCCGGCTCGCGTACGACACCGGCGTCGCACTCGCGAACAACCTGATCGAGCGGTATCTCGCCGATACGGGGGAGTACCCGCAGTCGGTGGGCCTGTCGGTGTGGGGGACCTCGGCGATGCGCACCGCCGGCGACGACATCGCCGAGGTGCTCGCACTGATCGGAGTGCGTCCCGAATGGGACGCCGAGTCGCGCCGGGTCCGTGAACTGACCGTGATTCCGCTCGAGGAACTCGACCGGCCGCGCATCGACGTGACCGTCCGTATCTCCGGTTTCTTCCGCGATGCGTTCCCGCACGTCATCGGCATGCTCGACGACGCGATCCGCATGGTCGCCGCCCTCGACGAACCCGACGAACAGAACTATGTGCGAGCGCATGCCCGGCGCGACGAAGCCGAGCACGGCGACGCCGATCGTGCGGTGCGCCGCATCTTCGGGTCGAAGCCCGGCTCGTACGGTGCGGGCATCCTGCAGCTCATCGACTCCGGCAACTGGCGCACCGACGCCGATCTCGCCGAGGTCTACACGGCGTGGGGCGGATTCGCCTACGGGCGCGGTGTGCACGGAGTTGCGGCCGCCGACGACATGCGCACGAACTACCGCCGGATCGCGGTGGCGGCCAAGAACACCGATACCCGTGAACACGACATCGCCGACTCGGACGATTACTTCCAGTACCACGGCGGCATGGTCGCGACGGTGCGGGCACTGACGGGCACCGACCCGAAGGCGTACATCGGCGACTCCACCACACCCGACGCGGTGCGGACACGCTCACTGGCGGAGGAGACCGCGCGGGTCTTCCGGGCGCGGGTCGTCAACCCGAGGTGGATCGGCGCGATGCGCCGGCACGGCTACAAGGGCGCGTTCGAACTCGCCGCCACCGTCGACTACCTGTTCGGTTACGACGCCACCGCCGGTGTGGTCGAGGACTGGATGTACGAATCGCTCGCACAGAACTATGCACTCGACCCGGAGAACCAGGAGTTCCTCCGCGAAGCGAATCCGTGGGCGTTGCGCGGCATCATCGAACGACTCACCGAGGCAGCCGATCGAGGGCTGTGGGCCGAACCGGACCCCGAGACGGTGAACAGCCTGCAGCAGGCCTATCTCGACGTCGAAGGTGATCTCGAGGACCGCGCTTGAGAGTTCGGCTCATCGGTATCGGACCCGGAGGACCGGACGATCTCACGGTGGCGGCGGTGCGCGCCCTCGAAAGCGTCGACGTCTTCCTGGTGGCCGACAAGAACCGGGGCGTGGACGATCTCGTCGAGGTGCGCGAGGGCATCCTGCGCCGCCACACCTCCGGTGCGCATCGGGTGATCGTGGTGGCCGACCCGCCCCGCGACCGGAATCCGGACCGGTACGGCGACGAGGTGCGCGACTGGCACGCCGCCCGCGCCGCAGCCTACGAATCCGTTCTGCTCGAACAGGTTCGGGACGACGAAACCGTCGGATTCCTCGTATGGGGAGACCCGAGCCTGTACGACAGCACGATTCGTGTCGTCGACCGCATCCTCGGGCGAGGGAACGTGCGGTTCGATTATGACGTCGTTCCCGGGGTCAGCAGTGTGCAACTGCTGGCGGCCCGGCATCGTCTCGTGCTCAACACCATCGGCGGGCCGATCACCGTCACGACCGGTCGCAGGCTGGTGCAGGACGTCGCAGCGGGTGCGTCGAACATCGTGGTGATGCTCGACGGCGGCCTCGCCTGCGCGGACCTCGACGGGGCCTGGAACATCTGGTGGGGTGCGAATCTGGGGACCGACGACGAAGAACTCGTCGCCGGCCCGCTCGCCGAGGTGCTCCCGGCGATCCGGGAGGCTCGTGCCCGGGCCAAGGGGGTCCGAGGCTGGGTGATGGACACCTATCTACTCCGACGAGGATGAGTTCGGGTCGCCCGGAACCGTTCCCCGCGCGTACCAGGCGCGGGCGTCGAGCGAGAACGGTCCCGACGGAAGAGCATCACGACAGGCGTCACGTACTGCAGCGCGGTGCCTTTCGGGCATCGACACCAGGTGCCGCCCGGCCGGTCCTACGCCGAACGTGAAGGGCTCCCAGAAGTCGGAGAAATCGGCGTAGTCCACGCGTGCGGACAGGGCACCACCGATCACGTCGTCCAGACCGGCACGGCGGAACCGCTCGGCGATGTCGCCCTCGGTGGTACCGGCCAACCTCGTCTCACCCGGAGACCCGGGCTCGACCGTTCCCACCGCGGCCCAGAAGATGCGGAGCATCGTCATCCCGCCGGCCGTGGTGTCCCACATGCATGCGGCGACGGTGCCGCCCGGGCGGGTCACCCGCACCATCTCGCGCACGCCCAGTTCGGGATCGTTCATGAATCCGAGGACCAGCGACGCCAGGGTGACGTCGAACGTTCCGTCCGGCCACGGCAGATTCTCGGCCACCCCGATGCGGACGTCGATCTCCGGTGCTATCTGCCGGCACGCCGCTGCGAACTGGGGAGCCGGGTCGATCGCCGCGACGTTCGCTGCGCCGACCCGGCCGACCAGTTCACGGGTGAGCCCACCCGGTCCGCAGCCCACGTCGCAGACCCGATGTCCGCCCCTCACCCCGCTCGCGTCCGCCAGGGCGGGCGCGAGCGTCGCTGCGTAGCGGCCCATGAAGCGGTTGTACTGTTCGGCAGGTCCGGCGAACTGCATGCACTCAAATCTATCGGCCCGATCGGTGGCCTCGTGGCCGTTCACATCGTCCGGATCGGGTCACTTCTCGTCGTCGTCCGAACGCTCGACCACCTCGGGGGCGTTCTCCCGGGTCGCCATGCCGCCGTTGCGACCGTGATCGACCGGACCCGGCGGGTCCTTGCGCACCTCGTCGTCCTTCTTCTTCGACGTCGTCACTTCTACCTCCGTACGCTGGGCCGACTCGTGTCCGGGCGGATACCCGCAGACGTGCACGCGCACACTTCGGGTGGCGTCGGGCCGCCGGACCGGATTGACTGGACCCAACGACACGAGGAGGCAGCATGCAGATCCGTGACAGGGTTTTCGTCGTCACCGGTGGAGGCAACGGGATCGGACGCGACGTCGTCCTCGAACTCCTCGTGCGTGGGGCGCGGGTCGCGGCGGTCGACCTCCGCGCCGAGGCTCTCGACGGCACCCGTGCCCTGGCGGTCGCGTACGACGACCGTCTGACCACCCACACGGTCGACGTCTCCGATCGCGGCGCGGTCGAAGCCCTGGTGGTGGAGGTGACCGCAGCACACGGGCAGGTCGACGGGGTCGCCAACGTCGCCGGCATCATCCAGAAGTTCGTCCCATTCGCGGACCTGCCGTACGACGAGATGAACAAGGTGCTCGACGTCAACTACTGGGGCGTCGTGCACATGTGCAAAGCGTTCCTCCCCGAGCTGCTGAGCCGTCCCGAAGCGAGCCTGCTCAACGTGTCGAGCATGGGTGCCTTCGTGCCGGTGCCGGGCCAGTCCGTCTACGGCGCGAGCAAGGCGGCGGTCAAACTGCTCACCGAAGGTCTGTACGCCGAACTGCGCATGACGAAGGTCGCGGTGACGCTGGTGTTCCCAGGCGCCGTCCGCACCGGCATCGCCGAGAACTCCGGTGCCGCCATCCCGGGACGCAGCACTGACGCCTCCGTCAAGATCACCTCGTCCGCCGAGGCAGCCCGCAGGATCGTCGACGCGATCGAGAAGGGCACCTTCCGGGTGTGCATCGGCAAGGACGCGACGATGCTCGACCTGCTCGCCAGGCTCATGCCGCGTCGCAGCATCGAGTTCCTGGCGAAGAAGATGGGCTCGCTCGTCGAGCGCTGACCTACCGGCGACCGGTCCGCAGCGGATGCGGCCGGGGCGGGACGTCCGTCGGCGACCGGCTCAGCACGATCGGCAACCACTGCGAGGTCATCACGATCATCACCAGCCATTCGGCGACCAACGCCACGGTCGGGTGATGCGGAGCGTTCGTGATCATTCCCGCCTGCGACCAGTACGCCAACAGCCCGAAGAACGACGACAGCCCCGAGCCGAGCATCGCGAGCGACGCCAGCTTCCATCGTCGCAGCCACAACGCCAGCGTCGAGATCACCACCCCGAACACGAGGGCCAGGGCCGCGAAGATCCGCAGCGGCACCGCCACGGGTGCGGTGTCGCCGAACCAACTACCGAAGACCGTCCACGACCACGCCGACGACGTCTGCGGAAGCACCATGCACACCGTCAGGACGACGACGCAGATCGCCAGGACCCGTCCGCGGCGACCGGCGTCGAACTCCCCGGCGACCTTCTTCTCGATCCGGGCGAAGTCGTTCCGATAGGCCGACAGGTCCGCGCTCGTACCGTCCGCGCTCATGCCTCGACCTCTCCGTTCCGACACATGGGTGGCCATTATGCGCCGCACACCGATGTGACCTCGCTCATGTCGTCCACCTGCGATTATGCTCCGACACATGCGTCCGGAGCGGTGCCGGTGTGGCGCCGTGGTGCACCGGGTATCGCCCCTTACGAACCCGATCGAGGGAGGGCGAGAATGCCGGACCAGGACCAGTACCGCATGCAGCACCCGGGAGAGCAGCACCCCGTTCCGTCGCTCGAGGAGCAACCGGAGATCGCCTACCCCGGCCAGCCCGCCGAACTCGCCCCGGCCTACGTCTTCCTCGCCTCCCAGGAGTCGAGCTACATCACCGGGGAGACCATCGCCGTCACCGGCGGAGTCCCGTTCACCTGAGAATCAGAGCGCGAAATGGTCATCGGAGCGCGTAACAGCGCGCATCGATGACCATTTCGCGCCCCGGAGTTCACGAGGCCTGCATGTCGAGCAATTCCGACACCGTCACGAACCGGTAGCCCTCGGCGCGCAGGCCGTCGACGATCCCGGGAATCGCCTCCAGCGACGCTGTCCGGGAGGGGTACATGACGTGCAGCAGGATGATCGAGCCGGGACGGGTCTCGTCGAGTGCGGTCTGCACGATCGTCTCGGTGTCGGACGCATCGGAATCCGGTTCGACGTCCCACATCACGGTGGTCCGGTCGTGCTGGTCGAGATAGCGGGGGAGCGCGACGAGCTTCTTGCCGTAGGGCGGGCGGAAGGTGATCTCCCCGTCGAACCCGGTCTCGCGGATCGCGGCGTCGGTGCGCTCGATCTCCTCGGCCACCGTGCCGCTGCCGACGAGCATCATCCTGCGGTGCGTCGCGGTGTGATTACCGAGTTCGTGCCCGGCCTCGACGATGGCCCGGCCCAGCTCCGGTCGTTGTTCGAGTTCCGAGCCGGTGACGTAGAAGGTGGCGGGGACGTCGGCGTCCTCGAGGGTCTGCAGGACCTGCGGGGTGAGGACGCTCGGGCCGTCGTCGAGGGTCAGCGAGACCACCTTCTCGGGTGTCTCCACCCTATGGACGAGTGCCCCGAACAGCTGGAAGGTGCGGGAGTTCGAAAGCTGGAAGATCGCGACGGCGACGACGACCAGCACCACGAGCACGGCGGATACGACGACGAGGGTTCTTCGGCGGGATGCCATTCGGACATGGTGCCTCATCCGGTGTCGATGGGTGGAGGACGCCCGGTTGCGCGGTTCCGGGACCGACGCCGGGTCTTGCGAGATTCGCGAAACGTTCGATGCGGTCGGCCACGAGTTCGGGATGTTCGACGACGTTCGTCGCGTGGCTGATGACGCCGGGCACGATCTGCTTCCCGTCGGGAAGCTTCACGTCCTCCCACACCCGCCACTCGTGTTCGTGACGGACGTTGGCGGCCTCGAACGAGTACGACCCGGCGTCGATGTCGAGCATGGTTTCGACGAGGTACTTGAACTCGAGATCGGTGGTGTGCGGGCCGTGCCAACTGCCCCAGCACAGATGGAAGCGGATCCGGTCCTGGGGCAGACCCCGCAGGGCGTAGTTCAGGGCTTCCACCCGGATGCGGGTGAAAGCCAGGTAGTCCTCGACCGTCGGCTCGGGGTTGATCTGGTCCCAGTTCTCGGCGATGGACGGGTCGTCGATCTGCAGGATCAGACCGGCGTCGATGATCGCTTTGTACTCCTCGCGCATGGCATCCGCGCATGCCCAGATGAATTCTTCCTCGGTTGCGTAGTGCTCGTTGCCGATCCGCGAGGCGCTACCCGGTGACAAGGAAGTCATGAAACCGTTCTCGACCCCTGCGGCCGCCAGCGCGGACTTCAGATTCGCGATGTCCGACGCGATGGCGTCGTGGCCGATATAGGTGACCGGTCCGGTCGCAGTAGGGAAGAGGGGTGCCTCCTTCCCGATCGACACCCCGCTGTCGGGATCGCCGTAGGCCTCAGCGAACAGCGTCCCGTCGCGCCGGTCGGGGAAGGTGGTCAGACGCACGTTGCCGGGTGTCGACCGGATCGGTGTACTGCCGAACGGTCCTCCGTCGGTCAACTGGAGACCGGACAGGCGCTGGAACGAGTACGACCACCAGGCACCGTAATCGACCGTCGAGGACATGGCCTTGCCGTACTCGCCGTCGCCGGGAGTGCAGATGCCGAGGTCGACCTGGCGCCGAACCAGCGCGGTCACCTCGTCGCCGAGCAACTGTGCGAACTCCTCGGAGGTATCGAGGCGGAAGCCGTCTGCCGCTTCTCGTCGTGCTCGGTTGGCTTCGACGAGGGCCGTGGTGCGCGGGAGACTTCCCGCATGGGTGGTGCGAATATGGGTGGACATTGTCGACGACCTTCTTCGTAGTGCGGTAGTTATCGGTTCAGCTCGGCACGCACGGTGGCGGCAGCGGTGACGAGATTTGCCAGTGAGGCCGTGACCTCCGTCGTACCGCGGGTCTTGAGCCCGCAGTCCGGGTTGACCCACAGTCGCTCGGCGGGCACTGCCTGCAGAGCCTTGCGCAACAGTGCTGTGATCTCGTCCTCGCTCGGGACGCGCGGCGAATGGATGTCGTACACGCCGGGGCCCACGCCGAGGTCGAAGCCGACGGCGTCGAGATCGTCGAGGACCTCCATGTGCGAGCGGGCCGCTTCGATGGACGTGACATCGGCGTCGAGTTCGGCGATCGCCTCGATCACCTCTCCGAACTCCGAATAGCACAGGTGGGTGTGGATCTGCGTGGAGTCGGCGACACCGGACGTCGCCAACCGGAACGCACCGACCGCCCACTTCAGATACTCGGGCTGTTCCGACGCGCGCAGCGGCAGGAGTTCACGAAGTGCAGGCTCATCGACCTGGATGATGCGCACCCCGGCGGCCTGCAGGTCCACCGTCTCGTCGCGGATCGCGAGCGCGATCTGGTCGGCGGTCTCGGCGAGCGGCTGATCGTCGCGGACGAACGACCACGCCAGGATCGTCACCGGGCCGGTGAGCATGCCCTTGACCGGCTTGTCGGTGAGGGACTGGGCGTAGGTGATCCAGTCGACGGTCATCGGGCCGCGGCGGGCGACGTCGCCGTAGAGGATCGGCGGCCGCACACAGCGCGTGCCGTAGGACTGCACCCAGCCGTTGGCAGTGGCGAAGAATCCGTCGAGCTGCTCGGCGAAGTACTGCACCATGTCGTTGCGCTCGGGTTCGCCGTGCACCAGGACATCGAGTCCCAGTTCCTCCTGCAGCGCAACCACTTCGGCGATCTCGTCGCGCATCTGTCGCACGTACTCGCCGTGGTCGATCTCGCCGTTGCGCAGCGCGGCACGGGCCACCCGGATGCGGGTCGTCTGCGGGTACGAGCCGATCGTGGTCGTCGGCAGCAGTGGTAGATCGAGATGGCGACGCTGGATCTCGCGCCGTCGATCGGCGGGGGTGCGGGTGCGATCGGTGGAGATCGAGGCGAGGACACCGCGCACCCGATCGTTGCGTAGACGCGGATCCGACGCTCGTACCTGCGCGGCGGTACGGGCAGCGGCGAGTTCGTCGGTGACGGCGTCGCGCCCCGTACGCAGAGCGGTAGCGAGAGTGACTATCTCCGAGACCTTCTCGTCGCCGAAGGCCAACCACGTGCGCAGCGACTCGTCGAGATCCGGTTCTGCATCGATCGTGTACGGCACGTGCAGTAGTGAGCACGACGACGACACCGCCACGTCGGCTGCGGAACCGAGCAGTGTGGCCAGCGTCGCCAATGCCTGTTCGAGGTCGGTGCGCCATACGTTCCGGCCGTCGACGACACCGGCGACGATGAGCTTGTCGGCGAGCTCGGGCAGGCCTGCGATTCCGGTGGTGGTACCGGCTACCAGGTCGACGGCGAGGCCTTCGACTCCGGTGTGTGCGAGTCGCTCGAGCGCAGGCCCGAGGCTGCCGAAGTACGACGCGACGAGGATCGCCGGCCGCTTCTGTGACTGAGACAGCGCGTTGTATACCCGTCCGATCGCATCGAGGGCAGGTGCGTCGAGATCGCGGACCAACACCGGTTCGTCGAGCTGCACCCAGTCGACCCCGGTGTCGGCGAGCTGCGCCAACAGGTCCAGATAGAGGGGAACGAGCTCGTCGACGCGGCCGAGCAGCGGTCCTTGCCCGTCGACGGGCTTCGACAGCAGCAGGAAGGTCAGTGGACCCAGGACGACGGGGCGAGCGGGCACACTGAGCTCGCGTGCCTCCACGATCTCACCCAGAATCTTTGTGGCATCGAGTTCGAAGACGGTGTCGGGTCCGATCTCGGGGACGAGGTAGTGGTAGTTGGTGTCGAACCACTTGGTCATCTCGAGTGGGGCGATATCGTCGGTGCCGCGTGCTGCGGCGAAATAGCGGTCGAGGTCGTCGGCGATATCTGCGGCCCGGGCAGGCAACGCCCCGAGCATGACTGCTGTGTCGAGGACGTGGTCGTAGAACGAGAACGTTCCGACCGGGATCGAGTCCAGCCCGGCTGTGTGTTGACGTGACCACGTGTCGGCGCGCAGTTGTGCGGCAACCGATTCCAGGCCACTGCGGTCGAGGCGCCCGGCCCAGTAGGCTTCGGTGGCCTTCTTCAGTTCGCGGTTCGGTCCGATGCGTGCGGAGCCGAGCACGGTGGCGGTGAATGAGGATGCTGTCGGAGCAGACATCAGGTTTTCTCCGGTGTTCGTCGCTGGGTGGTCTACCGCCCGATGAACGCGCATCCCGATACGAGCCCCGTGTTCTCGACCTGTGGTCGAGGTGTTGCCGATCGGCGCGCGCCCATTCCACGAGGCGGCATACCGTCGGGCACGGCGTGCCCGACACGATCGGCAGGTCTTCGGACTCGCAGGCACCCATTCCCGATTCCGTCGGGATGGACCTAGTGGCCGTCGCTTCCCGGACCTGGTGGTCCAGTGCTTGGTGACGGCGGTCGTTCCTGCATACCGCTGCGGGACAGTCCCGGATTCCCACCGGGTTCCCTCTCACACCCGATACCTGTCGGCATCGGGTGCTTCGGCGCGCACATGAGGTCTTCGGGGCTCCTCACGACGACATGCGGCGAACCGATCGCAGCGCCGACTATACAAGGATCACCTCCTTCCTCGGCGTCCGTGGGCTGGACGACGCTCTACCAAGTCCGGAATGCGTTCCTCTGTATACGAACTCGGGAGTGTGAGGATTGCCCGGTCGGCTCGGATCCGGTGGCAGGATCCGAGCCGCCGGGCCGGAGACAGCGAGACTCAGCCGGTCGCGGAGGTCCCCTCGGGGGAGTGCTCGGGCGAACGCCGGCGCCGCAGCAGACCGACCGCGACGTCGACGAGCAGGAATGCGAGCAGGCTCAGTCCCAGCAGCGGAGCGAACCACCCGACGGTCACCGCAGCAGCGACCACCGCGACGACGGTGACCGGGTGCAGGCGTCGCCACGTCCCACGCAGCGGTGGGCGCGCCACCCGGCGCGATCCGCGGGTGGGGCGACGCTGCCACCACAGCTGGTAGCCGCGCACGATGACCGTGCCCAACGCGACCGCGAGAGCGAGCAATACCAGCTGGTTGAGCAGCCCGAACAAGATGCCCATGTGCAGGGCGATGCCCCAGGTGGTGAGCTGGGCGGCCAGCGGCCAGTCCGCGAACGTGTTGGTGGCGGTCACCGCCCCGGTGGCCGGGTCGATCGCGACCGCGTCGGTGACGAACTGCCAGGGCTGGCGGGTTTCGGTGACGGTGACGGCAGTGTGGCCGTCGGCCGGGATGCTCATCTCGACGTGTTCGGTCACTCGATGCTCGGCAGCGGCGGCAAGGACGCGGTCCAGAGCGCCGATGTTGCGATCGAGTGCGCCCGTATCGGCAATAGCGGCAGTATGGCCGTCGTGGCCGTCGTGTCCACCGGCTGCAGGCGCGGTGTCCGAGACGCCGAGGGTGGTATCGAGCGTCGGGGTGGTCCAGCTCAACGCGGTACGCAACTCGCCCACATTCGCCCCGGCATATGTGGACCAGGTCAACCCGGTGGCCGACAGGAAGATCAAGCCGACCGCGATCCACAGGCCGGTGGTGCCGTGCCAGCCGAGGGTGCGGTTGCGGCCCCGCGCGCCGCGGTCGAAGGTCAGCAGTCGCGCCGACTGCCGGGTGCGGGTGCGCTGGGTGCGGTAGCGCTGCACCCACAGGTACACCCCGCCCAGAGCGATGACCCACAGCCAGGAGGCGGCCAGTTCGCTGTAGATCCGGCCGGGCTCACCCAGATGCAGGTGCCGGTGCAGCTGGGAAATCCAGGTGCGTACCGGCAGCGCGCTGCTACTGCCGTAGACCACCGACTGACCGGTCGACGAGGCGGTCGCGGGATCGATGAACACGGCAGTGCGCTCGGATTCACCGAGGGACGGATCGGTGAACAGCACCCGGGTGGTCTCACCGACCTCGGATGCGGGGCGTACCGCTGAGACGGTCAGGTCCGGGCGTAGCTGCTGGGCGGCGCGGACCTGCTCGGCGACCGGCAGTGCCGGACCGGTGGAATCGACGTGCAGCAGGTCGCGGTAGAGCACCTGTTCGAGGGTCGGGGCGATCGCGTAGAGGCCCCCGCTGATCGTCGCGATCAGCAGGAACGGGGCCACCAGGATCCCGGCGTAGAAGTGCAGCCGCATGATCAGCGGCCGCATGCTGCGCGGCGGTGAAGAATCCTGCGCCGCAGCCCGGGCGGGCTCGGCGGCGGAATTGTCCGCGGCGATGGTGCCGCGGTCGAGTTCGGGAACGGACATGAGTGTGTCTCGATTCGGCTGTCGTGAGGTGCTCACCGTGTGCGCGTTTTTCGGCGGTGTCCGTGCATGAGTACGGGCACCGCTGGAGATGCGGTCGGTGAGGCGACCGTCAGGAAAGGCGGGCATCGAGGGGACTTGGCAGATCGAATCCGGTCGATGCCGCTGAGGGCACGCACGCCATACACTCGGCACCCCAGCACGGGGCGAAGGCAGGACGGCGGAAGAAGAATGTCGGACACCCGTCGGCGATCGCGTGCTCTCCCGCGCCGGGGACGGCGCAGCAGGCGGATCGGGTAGGGAGGCCGACTACGCCGCGGTCGGCGGTCCGCGGGTACCGGCGGCGGCGCCGGCCAGCAACCACAACGACAGCGTCGCCCGATAGAGCGGGGTCGCCGACCAGACCACGGTCTGCGCAGGCGGGACAGAAACGAGCACCAGCATCACGCGGGTGAACGCCCCCAACACGTGCAGGCACCCACCTTCGACGGCGCGCACCGCAGCGGCGGAGACGGCAACAGCGGCAAGGTGGGCGGCGATCATCGCGGGCGACAGTTCCAGCCCGTGCGCGTGGTCGTCGACCACCGAGAGGGTGGTGTGCCCGACCACCTGTCCGGCAGTCAGTGCCGCGAGGAGAAACACCCAGTTCCGATCGCGCACGGTGACGGCGGCGACCGCGGCACCGACGCCGGCGCACGCCGCCAGCAGCAACACCACCGCCGACTGGCTCGGCGGCATCCCGCCACCGGCCACACCATGGGCGGCGATACTCACCGCCCCCGACACCGACCCCACGGCAGCACCGCGCACCTGCGCAAGCACCGGCATCCGTGAGTCCACGCCGCGAGGATAGCGTTGATTCCCCTCGGGTCTCTTCTCCGGTGCCGGGACAGGGCCGGGCGATGACGTCGGTCTCCCGCACAGCGGTGGTACCGGCGTCGAACAGGACACAACCGCTACGCCGTTCGAGTGGCGTTGCGCCACCACCGACCTGCACCGCCCCCGGCTCCTACTTCGGCCGAGCCGGGAATTCGGGCATGGTCGGCTCCTGCTAGCCTCAGTTCGTCCATCACGATGGGATCCGAGGAAGCCGGTGTGAATCCGGCGCGGTACCGCCACTGTGAGCGGCGCTTCGACAAGCGTCTGCGAGCCAGATACTCACCCCATTCGTACCTTTCAGCATCGGGGCGGCCTACCCCGAGAAAGGCTGCGCGAAGCCGTGCACCCATCTCTCTCCCATTCTGTCTCCGCTGTACCTCTTCGGCGTCCGGATCCTGTCGAAGGGCGCGCCATCGCGATCGCCCACGCACCGGGAATCAGTGATCAGGTCGCTGCGACCCGCACCTTCCATGCCTTGATCCGGCCCGAGTGCCGATTCCCCCAGCGCATCGAAAGGACGGCCGTCGCATGACTCCGCTGAACCGTCGGACGCTGAGCGTCGCCGCCGCATGTCTGACGCTGATCAGCGCGAGCGCATGTGGCGCAGACGAGGAGAACGCCGCGTCGGCCGACTCCATGACCGTCGAGAACTGCGGGATCGACGTCACCGTGGAAGCGCCACCGGAACGCGTGTATGCCGCCTACCAGCCGGCCATCGAGATTGCGCATGCGCTGGGCATCAGCGACCGCCTGATCGAGACCGCCTTCCTCGATGCTCAGGTGTTGCCCGAGTACGCAGATGCCCAGGAGCAGGTGCCGTACGTCGAGAAGCTCCCCAGTCGTGAGGCGCTTCTGGCCACCGGGCCCGACTTCATCCTGTCGGGGTACAACAACGTGTTCACCGAGGACGGCGCCGGCGACGAGAGCTTCGGCACGCGGGCGAGTCTGACCCGGCTCGGCATACAGAGCTGGATCCTCAGCCCGCTGTGCCCCAGCGCGGACGGACTGTCGGACGAGGCGATCGACCCCGCCACCGTGAGCGTCGAGACGATCTATGACGACCTGCGCGACCTCGGGGCCCTGTTCGACGTCGAGGAGCGCGCCGAGGAGGTCATTGCCGATCAACAGCAGCGCATCGCGGCGGTCGACCAGGTGCTGGCCGGGGCGGACCGCCCGAGCGTCGCGATCGTCCTACTCGATGAGGGCGGTGGCATCCGCGTCGCCGGTGGCATCGACTTCGGTACCCGGATCATCGCGCAGGCCGGGGGCGTGAACGCCTTCGCCGACCTCGTCGAGCGACGCCACGTCGCGATCGACCTCGAAGAGCTGATCCGTCGCGACCCCGATGTCATCTTGACCAGCACCTGCTGCGACGCCTCCTATACCCGCCAGGACGGCGCCGAGGAGGCGCAGACGATCGTGCAGAACCCGGCGCTCGCGGGCCTGTCGGCGGTGCAGAACGGTGCCGTGCATCCCTTCCTGTTCGCTGACCGCGCCGCCGGAGTCCGCATCGCCCATGCAATCGAGCTGCTGGCTTCGCTGCTGCACCCCGACCTGGCCATCCAGGACGAGACCGGACAAGACGGGGGCGAGTGAGGTAGGCGGTGACGACGGCGGCAACGACCCCGGAGCGGTCTGCGGACGGTCCGGCCCCGGCTGCCGGCGCGCCTGTCGTGCGTTCCGGCCTGCTGAGCGGCAACCGTACTCGCCTACTCGGGCTCGCGGTGGCCACGGCTGTTCTGGTGGCCGTGACCCTCGGCTCGGTCCTGCTCGGCACCCTGCCGGTCGGCCTCTCCGACGTGGTCGGGGCCGTTACAGGTTCGGCGGACAGTGACGTCGAGCGTGCGGTGCGATATATCCGCATCCCGCGGACCGTGACCGGATTGCTGGCCGGGATGGCGCTCGGCCTCGCCGGCGTGGTGATGCAAGGTCTGACCCGCAACCCCTTGGCGGGACCCGGACTGTTGGGCATCAACGCCGGCGCGGCGCTGGCGGTGGTTTCGGCGATGGTCGGTCTCGGCGTCACGAGCGCTGCCGGTTATGTGTGGTTCGCCTTCGCAGGAGCTGCGGTGGCCGCCGTCTTCGTCTACATGCTCGGCTCGCTCGGTCCGGGTGGTGCCACGCCGGTGAAGCTCGCTCTGGCCGGGTCGGCGTTGACCGCGCTCCTGGGCGCGGTCACCACGATGATCACCCTCCAGGACGCCTCCACGATGGAGGACTTCCGCTATTGGGTCGTGGGATCGTTGACCCGTTCGGACAGTGACGCTTTGGCCGCGGTAGCGCCGTTCATCGCCGTCGGTGTCGTCCTGGCTGTTGGCCTGACCCGCGCGTTGAATGCTCTGGCTCTGGGTGAGGATCTCGCCCGCAGCCTCGGTGCCCGTGTGTGGGTCGACCGCATCGCGGGGGCTCTCGCTGTGGTTCTGCTTGCGGGTGGCGCCACCGCTATCGCAGGTCCGGTCGGGTTCATCGGGCTCGTGGTACCCCACATCGCACGGATGATCACGGGCTCGGACTACCGCTGGGTGCTCGCCTGGACCATCGTGCTCGCGCCCATGCTGCTGCTGATCGCCGACATCGTCGGACGACTCCTGGTCCAACCCGAACAGCTGCAGGTCGGGATCATCACCGGCCTGGTCGGCGCCCCGTTCTTCCTCTACCTGGTCCGCAACCGCAAGGTGGTCGGCACATGAGTTCGCCGGTGCGCCGCGGTCCAACCCGCGACACGCTCCTGGTGGCCCCGCGAGGTACCCCGGTCTCCTTTCGGATCAGCCGCTCCTCGGTGCTGCTCACCGTCCTCGCCGGCGTGGCCGCCGTTGCGGTCGCCACGGCTTCCTTGGTCCTCGGGGTGTACCCGATCTCGGTTTCCGACGCCGTCACCATCGTGGGAGGCGGAGGCACCCTCATCGAGCGCGAGGTCGTGCTGGGCGACCGCCTGCCCCGGGCACTGACCGGGCTCGGTGTCGGCGCGGCTTTTGCGCTCTCGGGGGCCATATTGCAGCGCATCGCCGCCAATCCGCTCGTCAGCCCCGACATCATCGGCATCAATTCCGGGGCGGCGATGGGCGCATTGACCGTGCTGCTTGTCGTGGGGGGCAACGGTCTGCAGCTCGTGTTCGGTGCGCTGGCCGGCGCGGTCCTCGCTGCGCTGATGATCGTGCTCATCGCTTACCGGCGCGGTCTGCACGGCTTCCGGCTGGTGCTGGTCGGGATCGGTGTCGCGGCGATGCTTTCCTCCGCTATCTCCTATCTGCTCACCCGTTCCGACATCCACCGAGCCATGAGTGCCGCTGCCTGGCTGACCGGCAGCCTGGCCAATCGGAGCGGGCTGCACGTGACCATCATTGTCATCGCGCTGGCGGCGACGGTCCCGGTCCTGATCGTGGAGTCGCGGCACCTGCGGCTGCTCGAGCTCGGCGACGATCTCACCCGCACCCTGACCGGAGCCGGTCAAGGCCGCAAGGTGTTGTTGCTGCTGATTGCAGTGGTCCTCGCCGCGATGGCGACCGCAGCTGCCGGACCCATCGGTTTCGTCGCGCTGGTGGCGCCGCAGATCACTCGCCGCATCCTCGCCGAGCGGCAGATCGGCCTTGCGCCCTCTGCCGCCGTCGGCGCCCTTCTGGTGGTCGGCGCCGATCTGGCGGGCCGTTCGATTTTCGCGCCGTCGGAGATGCCCGTCGGAGTCCTCACGGCGATCCTCGGAGCGCCGGTCCTGCTCTATCTCCTCGCCCGCGCCCACCGCATCGGAGCCGCCGGATGACACCACAGCCAGCACACGCGATCCGGTCGGTCTCGTTGACGACCGAGCAGCTCAGCCTGGGCTACGGATCCTCGCTGATCGTCGACCAGGTGAGCACGAGCCTGCCTGCCGGCCGTATCACGGCGATCGTCGGACCCAACGGGTGCGGCAAGTCGACGCTGTTGCGGGGCCTGGCCCGCCTGTTGTCGCCGCAGCACGGCCGAGTCCTTCTGGACGGTACCGAGCTCACCGAGATGCCGGCGCGCACACTGGCCCGCGCCCTCGGTCTGCTGCCGCAGCAGCCCCTTGCCCCGGACGGCATCACCGTCGCCGATCTCGTCGGCCGGGGCCGGCATCCCCATCAACGGTGGTTCCGACAGTGGAGTGCCGAAGACGAGCGGGCGGTGGCTGCCGCACTGGCGGCGACCGGCGTCGACCAGCTGGCCGAGAGCCCGATCGAAGAACTGTCCGGTGGCCAACGCCAACGCGTGTGGATCGCGCTGGCGTTGGCCCAGGATCCCGACATCATGCTGCTCGACGAGCCCACGACCTTCCTCGACCTGGCCCATCAAATCGAGGTGCTCGATCTGCTCGCTTCCCTCAACCACCGGCTCGGACGCACCATCGTGCTGGTGTTGCACGATCTCAACATGGCCAGTCGCTATGCCCATCACCTTGTGGCGATGCGAGCGGGGACGCTGGTGACCGCCGGACCGCCCAGCGAAGTCATCACTTCCGAGATGGTGCGCGACGTCTTCGGTGTGGAGGCCACCGTGATCACCGATCCCGTCGCAGGCACACCGCTGGTCCTGCCCCACCGGTCGGTCGACATCGAGGCCGCCCGGTGACCGGGCGCGTTCTGCCTTCGCGGACGGACCGCTCCGCGCCGGACCTCGGTCGGCGCCCGGCTTCACACTCATGTGTGCCGGAAGCCCCTACCTGTGCGATCGCGTGGATCGGGTTCCAGCCCCAGAAATTCCGCGGATGCGGTCCCACGCCTCGAGGTGCTCCCAGACCGGTTCCTCCGTCAGTCGCTGGGTGTTGGTGAGAAACGGGGTGGGCAGCATGATCGTGAGCATCTGCTCGTCCCGGCCGTTGAACATGCGCAGACCCCAGGAGGTGACGGTGTCGTCCCTGCCGATCCTGCGGTACAACTCGGCGCGACTGCAGCGGCGGATCCGGCCGAGTTCCGGCCCACTCGCGGTGTGTTCGCCGATGCAGAGATGGAAGTGCCACCGACCGAAGTCGACGGTGACGTACCCGTCGTACATCCCGATCTTCTTCGGTGCGTTCGGGGCCGCGACCTCCAGTGCCGAGCCTTCGATGAGCAGACCGAACCACATGTCGTTCCAATAGTTCTCGGGATCGGACACGACTGTCACGGCATCTCCTTCGAGCGGTCGTCCGGCGGGGTGGGGAAGACGCAGTCGCCGCAGACCCCGCCGGTGGGTGTGCGGTAGTAAAGACAGCAACTACGGCGACGGCCGGTCGCCGGGTCCACAGTGTCCGCCAGACGCGGATCGGACAGAAGGTCATCGATGAGAGGCTGTGCATCGGAACCGATCACCCGACCGGCACCGATCAGAGCGGATGCCGCGTTGCCCCACAACAGGCCGGCCGCGACCACGTCGCGCCACGCATGGACGAGAGGTTCGATCTGCCGGTCGAGGACTTCCGTCACGATGTCGTCGCCGAATCCGGGTTCGGTGATGTGCAGGTGCAGTCCGGCGTCGTTCCGCCACAGGAGTTGCTCGGGATCGAGCCGGATGCATCGTCCGGAGTCGACGACGGAACCGATCGCCACCGACCACACGCGTGCGACGTATCCGAAGAAGAGGGTCGATGCCGCCACGCGCGGTTCGTCGGTGTCCATCCGCGCGGCAGTATCGGCCACCAGAGCGTCGCGGGTCGCGGGGTCGGCCAGATCTGCGGTGGGACGCCATCTGTCGTCGGCAGGTCCGGTACTCACGCGGAAGTACGGGCTCCATACGGCGATTCGCTCGAGAACCCCGATTGCATCAGACACGGCTGTCCTCCGCTTCCAGGTCGAACACCATCCTACGAGGATCGAACCGCATGCGTCCGCGATCGAACGCCGCTCCGATACGGCCGGATTCGGCGAGAGCAGCGGGAGTGTCGCATGTCAGTGTGCGATCTGCTTCGAGCAGCCACATCCGGTCGGACACCCGTAGTGCGAGTTCGAGTTCGAGTTCGTGGGTGGACATGACGACCGCCAGATTCTGCTCGCGCGCCAGGCGTCCGAGCACGTCGACGAGTTCACCCCGTCGAGCAACGTTCACCTTCGAAGCGATCTCCGTGACCGTCCTGCCACGTAAGGCACGACGACGGGCGTGGCCGATGGTCAGATCGCGTAGTTCCACGCCGGTGGAGGTCACAGTGCCGCTCCCAGTGTTCCACGCCGTGAACGAATCAGGACGGCGATGACCACGGGCGCCTCCACGATGGCCGTGACGGCATTGAGGGGGAACACGGTGGCCCCGAGCGCCGCGGCGATCACCACACCGGCGCGGCCGAGTCCGGCCAGCCCCGCGGTGAACCCGCCGACGCCGCCACCCACGAGCCAGGTCGGGGCGTCGGCCGCCTGCGCGACCACGGCTTCGAAATCGGCGTCGACGATCTCGGACTTGTCGGGAAAGTAGTCGACCGAGGCATCGAAGTCGGTGATGCACTCGTCCGAGGCGGCGTTCTCGGTGTCGGAACCCGCCGTCGAACATCCGGCGAGCAGAAGGCTCGCGGAGGTCAACGCGACAAGGAGCTTCGGGAAGGCTGCGCGTACACGCACGGCGATTACACTCTCTCTCGGGGAAGTCCGCCCCGGGCAAGGAGGTACGGCGACGGGAGTATCTGGCTCCCGGAGATCGCTCTCCGGTCACAGTGGCGGGACCGCGCCGGAATCACACCGACTTCCTCGTGCGTCGTCGCAATGACGTGCCGAAATTAGCACACGGAACGAAAAGTCTTCACGGGCCGGTCGTCCGCACCTTCGTCCACCGCTGCGCGTCGGGGTCGAAGGAGACGAGTCCCGTCCGCTCGAACTCGTCGAGCCACCCCCGCATCGGCCACCACCCCCAACGCTGGTGGAACAGCGCGGCATTGGTGAGGATGTCGTCGAGATGCTCGACCGGCGGGCTCGACACCGGGTGGTACTGGTGGAAGGCGTGGGCGCCGCCGACCCAGGCCATCGGGACTCCGGCACGGGCGGCCTTCTGTCCGAAATCGGTGTCCTCGCCGCCGTATCCGCTGTATGCGGTGCAGAACCCGCCGATGCGGTCCCACACGAGCGACCGGGACGCGAACGACAGCGACCAGAACAATTCGTGTCTATCGTCCAGCACGATCTCACCCGAGGAGGGGAACGGACGGGCCGAATGCGGATCGATCGCGTCGCCCAGCCGGTCGAGGTCGTAGCCGTCGGCGCCCGGTTCGGACAGATAGGTGACCGGACCGTTGAGCAGCGCAGCCGGGTGCCGGCCGGCCGCCTCGGCGTACCGTTCGATCAGGTCGGGAGCCGGAATGCAGTCGACGTCGAGGAAGACGAGCAGATCCGACGACGCCGTCCGCGCGCCCAGATTCCGTGCCTCTCCGACCGGCAGTTTCGCGGAGTCGACGTCCATCTCCACCACTCGCGCCGACGAGCCGGCCGTGGCGACGACCTCCGTGACCTCCGGGTCACCCATCGCGACAACGATGTGCTCGTCAGGTGTCCGGGTGCTGCGTGCGAGGCCGTCGAGTTGGCGTCGCAGATGCGTGCCGCGACCTGCGGCGACCGTGACGACCGAGACGGTCACGATCGCTCCGCTAGGTCGTCCAGGATCGCCGCCGCGCGCGCCGCGGCACCGTCGACCTGCCAGCGTTTCCATTCGACGGGGTCGAGGCCGCGTGCTCGCTTGATCAGTTCGGGCCAGCGGTTCGGGTCGGGCCACCCGTCGAGACCCACCGCCAGTCCGGCCTTCTCCAAAGCCGTTGCGGTGGAACGCTGTTCGTCGAACGGGCGGGGTTCGGCGATCACGACCGCAGGTCGCGCGGCGGCCGCGATGTCGGCGACGGTGTTCTGGCCCGCATGCCCGATCACGACGTCGGCGCCGGTGAGGACGGGCCACGGATCGTCGACCCACGGGCCGCCCGCGACACCGAGACCCTCCCACACGTACTGGGGGTAGCGCGACGAGAACCGGTGCAGATCGTCGACGGTGATCGACGATCCGCCGCTGCCGCTCATGACGAGGACCCTCGGCTTCTCACCGGCTGTGCGGGTGGGAGACGGGCGTCCGTCGAAACGGCTGATCCCGCCGACGTACGAGGTGGCGTACGAGCGCAGCCAGTGCGGATCGTAGACGTCCTGCGACCACGGTGCGATGAGATGGTCGGCGACGCGGTAGGCCAGCGTGTGGGCGGTATCGGTGCGCTCGCCCGGCATCGCGAGCACCACGACGGGGATCCCGTACAAGCGGGCGAGGAGCGTCACCTCCACCGACACATCCACTACCAGCAGGCTCGGGCGGGTCGCGGCGATCCACGACCCCAGCGCGTGCATGCGTTCGCGGAGACCGTCGTCGTGGGTGGGAACCCAGTGGAGGACGTCGTGGGCCGTCGTGTCCTGCGCGGTGTCGACGGCGAGGTCGTCGCGGGGGAGCAGCACGACGTCGTCGAAGGCGTCGGCGGCAGTGCCGAGCGGCGCCGACGACAATGCCGTCACCGGCGTCCGCAGATCCGCGCAGATGCTGCTCGCGCGGGTGCGGTGTCCGTGCCCGTGGTGATGGATGTAGTAGCCGATCATGCCGCTCCCGCGAGTTCCCGATACAGCGAGACGTAGGCATCGACCATCGTGCGTTCCGAACAACGCTCCTCCGCGCGGGCTCGGGCGGAGGCACGGGACAGACCGACAGCGCGGGGTACCGCCTCGGCCAGGCCGTTGATGTCGTCCGGCGCGACCAGGCATCCGCTGCTCTCGTCGACGACCTCCGGGATGCCGCCGCGCGCGAAGGCCACCACGGGTGTCCCACATGCCAGGGACTCGGCGACGACGAGCCCGTACGGTTCGTCCCATTGCGGGGTGATGAGTGCTGCTGCCGAACGTCCCACCGCGGCAGCGAGATCCGGCTGGGAAAGATGACCGAGATAGATCACGTCGGGACCGAGGAACGGTTCGACGTGTTCCGCGAAGTACCCCCGGTTGCTGATCGGGCCCGCGATCCGCAGCCGGTAACCGACCCGGCGCGCGGCCTCGATCGCGAGATGCGCGCCCTTCTCCGGCACGAGGCGGCCGAACCAGATCAGATCCTCACCTCCCGAACCGACCGGCCACGCTCCGAGATCGACACCGTTGGGCACGACCGCCACCGGACCGGGCGTGACGTGTTCCCAGGCCGTCGCGGTGTGCCGGCTGACCGCGACGAACGTGCCCGGGCACCCACCCGGAGTCGCCATCGCCGACTCGAGCCACGGCGTCGGCGGCGTGTGCAGCGTGCAGAGCAGCGGGGTGTGCAACATGCGGGCCATCGCTATCGGCAGGTAGTGCAGACTGTGGTTGTGCACGACGTCGAAGGCATCGGCGGACGGTCCGGCGAGATCGAGCATCAGCGACAGGTAGGCGTGGTGGTCGCCGAGGAAGCCGTTCGCCGGGGGGCATCGACACGTCGATGCGTGCGAGTTCGCTGACCTCGAAGGACGGCACCTCGAGGAACGAGGCCGGAAGTTCCGGATCGGATCCCGGTGCGGCGAAGAGCGTCACCTCGTGGCCGTCCTTGCCGAGCGCGTGGGCGAGATGCCACACGTGCGCTTCGAGTCCGCCGGCGAAGGGCTGGCGGATCGGATATCTGTTCGACGCGACGAGTGCGATGCGCAACGGCGTCATGATCTGCTCCGGCTGCTCATCGCGCGCAGGTAGATATCGCGATGGGCGCGGGCCAGCGCGCGACGTTCGTCCATACGTTGCGACCAGTCGGCTCGCGGAAGATCCCTGCTCTCGTACAGTTCTCGCACGCAACGATCGAGCGAGTCGGCTTCGAAGGTGTCCTCGTCGTAGGTGTACACCCCGCACCGACGCTGCTCGCCGTAGAAGCCGCAACTCGGCGCGGTCACAGCGGTGCCGAGGTCGAAACACGCCTCGAGCCAACCCGAATGGGTTCCGAAACGGTAGGGCAGCACCGACACCGACAGATCCGAGAGGTACTGCCACAGTTCGTCGTCGGAGAAGTACGGATGCACCCGCACGTCCACCTGGGGTTGCTCGCCGTACTGCAGGATGCGGGAACCGACTTCCGGGTTGTACCAGTACGCATTGTCGGGATCGAAGATCTCGTCGTGCACGTTGATCTGCAACACCGCATCGGGTAGCGAGCGCACGGTCTCGGCCAGCGTGTCGAGCACCGGGAACAGATCCATGTTCGCGCGCAGGCTCTTCGCGTGGACTCCCACGACGAACGGACTTTCGTCGCGACGCGGTCGCTCGAGCCAGTGCTGTTCGACGACGTGCGGATGCGGCAGGACCGTCGCCTCCCGGCCCCAGCGCAGACGGATCCGCTCGGCGGCGCCCGGCGTGAGGGTGATCAGTTCGTCCGCGGCCGGAATCAGCACGTCGAGTTGCTTGTGGTGCTCACCGGGGGTGGGATGGTGCGGGTTCCGCAGGTCGTGCACCGTGTACACGAGAGGCTTGTCGTGCTCGGCGAGTTCGGCGACGACGTCCTGCAGCTGCTCCGCGCCGATCGCGTCGAATCCGAAATGGATGTGGAAGACGTCGAATTCCTCGTGGTGGTCGCTCACCCAGCCCGGTTCGAGAATCAACGGCGGCCACCAGCCCCCGGGAACCTTGCGGCCGTCGGCGGGAACCGGATCCGTCAACCGGATCACGTCGTCGCCCTCCGGGCAGGCGAGGTGCCGGACGTAGACGTGCGACGCAGGGACCGACGCGACTCGAATCACCACAACCGACCCTCTTCTCCCTCGCGCGACATTCGCCGTACACACCGAAAGGCCGGGAACGCCGTCCCCGGCCATTGTCCGGTGCCCTGCGGCTACCCCCGCGGGACGGCCTTCACACGTCCTGCCCGACTCGTCCGGTCTTCACTAGGGTGGCGGTAGGCAACGATCATCGAGCGAGAGGATTCGGTATGGGTGTGAGCTTGGCCAAGGGCGGCAACGTTTCGCTGTCGAAGGAGGCTCCGAACCTGACGGCGGTGACGGTGGGTCTCGGCTGGGACGTGCGCGCGACGACCGGCGCGGACTTCGATCTCGACGCCAGTGCACTGCTGACGAGCGAGAACGGCAAGGTCCTGTCCGACCAGCATTTCGTCTTCTACAACAACCTGCGTTCGCCGGACGGCTCCGTCGAGCACACCGGCGACAACCTCACCGGTGAGGGCGAGGGCGACGACGAGAGCGTGAACGTCGACCTCGTCGCCGTTCCCGCGGAGGTCAAGTCGATCGTCTTCCCGGTGTCGATCCACGACGCCGACGCGCGGGGCCAGTCGTTCGGTCAGGTGCGCAACGCGTTCATCCGCGTCGTCGACCGCGCCGACGGCCGGGAACTCGCCCGCTACGACCTCACCGAGGATGCGTCCACCGAGACCGCGATGGTCTTCGGTGAGCTGTACCGCCACGGTGGCGAGTGGAAGTTCCGCGCCATCGGCCAGGGCTACGCCTCCGGTCTGGCGGGCATCGCACGGGACTACGGCGTCAACGTCGGCTGAGCCGACAGGGGTCAACGTCGGCTGAGCCGAGAGGGGTCAACGTCGGCTGAAGATGGGTTTCAGCGGACGAGCTTCCACTTCTTGTCGTGCCGGTAGAAGGTCGACCGCTTGAGAGCCCGGGGGTTCGCGACCCCGTCGCGGGTGACGACTGCGGCGGGGGAACCCAACTGCATGGCCCGGCCCGTCAGCCACTTGTAGCCGCCGAACCAGCGCGGCCGGTCGATCGCGGCCCGCAGACCGGGCATCGCGGGTGTGGGTTCGACGCGGATGCCGGGCACCGTGCCGGAGAACAGGCGGGTGTCATCGACGTAGGCCTCCCCGACGAGCGCATCGCCGTTCTCACCGCACAGCAGCGCACGGCCGACGAGGGCGATACCGGCGTCGTCGCGGATGAGCGGCAACGGCTTCGCGACCCCCTGCAGGGCGACGGTGGCGGCCTTCGACCCCGTCCGCAACCCGTACGCCTCCGTGGCCGGGGTTCGTGTCTCCGGGACGTACGCGACCTCCAGGTCGAGGCGTTCGGTGCGCATCAGCCGGGTGACGGTCGCGGCGAACGCCGCGTCGTTGCCTACGAGGATCAGACGAGGGTCCTCTACCGACTCGAGATGCGCGAAGACGTCCTCGAAGTCGTCCTTCTCGGGGAGGGCAGGCGCAGACAGTGCGGTCACGGGGGTCAGCGCCAACGGCAATGGCACGTCACCGCATCTGAGCACTACCGGGGTCAACGGGTCTCCTCGAGGGGTCGGGTTCGTCGGGCTCTCGGCTGCGTCCACTGTAATGGGAAGGCGGTGGGGGAGGGCGGCGGCGACCCGCCACCGCGCGCCGCAGCTCCGGCGCTTCTGCAGTCCCGTCATTCGCGCTCGTCGGAGGGTGGACTACACTGTGGTCCCGGCTGCTGCCCGGTTGGGCAGGACCCTGCAGGCGAGACCGCCCGCACGTAGACACCTGCCTGAGGAGAGCGCGACATGCCGGCAATCGTCCTGATCGGAGCCCAGTGGGGCGACGAGGGCAAGGGCAAAGCTACCGATCTACTCGGCGGACGTCTGCAGTGGGTCGTGCGCTACCAGGGCGGCAACAACGCCGGTCACACGGTCGTGCTGCCCAACGGCGACAAGTTCGCCCTGCACCTGATCCCGTCGGGCATCCTGACGCCCGGCGTCAACAACGTCATCGGCAACGGTGTCGTGGTGGATCCGGGTGTGCTGCTCACCGAGCTCGAAGGCCTCGAGAAGCGCGACGTCGACACGTCCCGTCTGCTGCTCTCGGCCGATGCGCACCTGATCATGCCGTACCACGTGGCCATCGATAAGGTCACCGAACGCTTCCTCGGCAAGAAGAAGATCGGCACCACCGGACGCGGTATCGGCCCCTGCTACCAGGACAAGATCGCCCGCGTGGGCGTGCGGGTCGCCGACGTGCTCGACGAGAAGATCCTCACCCAGAAGGTCGAGGCCGCACTGGAATTCAAGAACCAGGTGCTCGTCAAGATCTACAACCGCAAGGCGCTCGACCCGCAGCAGGTGGTCGACGAGGTCCTCACCCAGGCCGAGGGTTTCAAGCACCGCATCACCGATACGCGCCTCGAACTGAACAAGGCGCTCGAGCGCGGCGACACGATCCTCCTCGAGGGTTCGCAGGGCACGCTGCTCGATGTCGACCACGGCACCTATCCGTACGTGACGTCGTCCAACCCCACCGCCGGCGGCGCCGCTGTCGGTTCGGGTATCGGCCCGGCGAAGATCTCGACGGTGCTGGGCATCCTCAAGGCCTACACCACCCGCGTCGGCTCGGGTCCGTTCCCGACCGAGCTGTTCGACGACCACGGCGCCTACCTCGCCAAGCAGGGTGGAGAGGTCGGTGTCACCACCGGTCGCGCCCGCCGCACGGGATGGTTCGACGCCGTCATCGCCCGCTACGCGACCCGCGTCAACGGCATCACCGACTACTTCCTCACCAAGCTCGACGTGCTGTCGGGTCTCGACACCGTGCCGATCTGCGTCGGCTACGAGGTCGACGGTGTGCGTATCGACGAGATGCCGATGACGCAGACCGACGTGCACCACGCCAAGCCGATCTACGAGGAGATGCCGGGCTGGTGGGAGGACATCACCCACGCCCGCACCTTCGAGGAGCTGCCGAAGAACGCGCAGAACTACGTGCTGCGTCTCGAGGAGCTCTCCGGCGCCTACATCTCCTGCATCGGTGTGGGGCCGGGCCGCGACGAGACGATCGTCCGGCGCGACGTCATCCGCTGACGGGGTAGCTCCCGGCCCGCGCCGATTCGTCGTCGGACGGGCGCCGATCCCTCACTGCATGTTCACCGACGGTTCGCACGGACTGTGCACGCTCGTCCCGCACAGTCCGTCGGACCCCGGGGAGAACCATGTACGTGTCCCGTCGAACCCTGCTGCGCACCGTCGCGCTCGGAGCCCTCGCGGCTCCGGCGGTGGCGTGCTCGTCGGGAAGTTCCGTTGCAACGCCGAGCCTCGTCCGTGAGCGGCCGATCCTCACCCACGGTGTGGCCACCGGCGACGTGCGGGCCGACGGGGCGCTCGTGTGGGCGCGCTCGGATCGACCGGCGCGGCTCGTCGTGGAGACGGCGGCCACCGAATCCTTCACCGATCCCGTCCGGCACGTGGGTGGTCTGCTGACGCCCGAGACGGACGGAACCGGCCGACTGCGGCTGACGGGACTGCCGGCCGGCGAGCAGGTGCACTATCGTGTCGTCCTCGAAGGCGAGGACGGCGCCACGTCCGAGCCGGTGACGGGTCTGTTCCGCACCGCCCCGACCACACCCGGCGACATCAGGCTGCAGTGGTCCGGCGACACCGCCGGTCAGGGCTTCGGTATCAATCCCGACATCGGTGGGATGACGATCTTCGACACGATGGCCCGTCGCGACCCGCACCTGTTCGTGCATTCCGGCGACGTCGTGTACGCCGACAATCCGCTGAAGGAGACCGTCGAGCTGCCGGACGGCCGGATCTGGCGCAACATCGTCACCGAGGCCAAGAGTGCTGTGGCGCAGACCCTCGACGAGTACCGCGGCCAGTACGCCTACAACCTCATGGATGAGAACTATCGGCGGTTCAACTCCTCCGTCGCGCAGATCGTGCAGTGGGACGACCACGAGACCGTCAACAACTGGTACGCGGGTGAGATCCTGGATCTCGAGCAGTACACCGAGAAGAACGTGGACGTCCTGGCGGAACGGGCTTTCCGTGCCTTCCACGAGTGGCTCCCGCTCGATCCGGCGGAGGCCGTCGACGGACGCATCCACCGGCTCGTGCGGTACGGACCGCTGCTCGACGTCTTCGTACTCGACATGCGGACCTACAAGGACGCCAACGGCACCAACGTCGGCGCGGCGGGGCAGGTGCTCGGCAGCGCGCAGACGCAGTGGCTCATCGACGAACTCACCCGTTCGACCGCCACCTGGAAGATCATCGCCGCCGACCTGCCGATCGGCCTGGTCGTACCCGACGGCGATACGGCCTTCGAAGGAATCGCGAACGGGGACAACGGCGCTCCCTCGGGCCGGGAATCGGAGATCGCGCGGGTCCTGTCGGCGGTCGAGGCGCGCAGGATCACCGGCACCGTGTGGTTGACCGCCGACGTGCACTACACGGCCGCGCATCACTATTCGCCGGACCGCGCCTCGTTCACCGACTTCGACGAGTTCTGGGAGTTCGTCTCGGGACCGCTCAACGCCGGTGCTTTCGGACCCAACGAGCTGGACGGGACGTTCGGTCCCGAGGCCGTCTTCGTGCACGCGCCCCCGGCGGCGAACACCTCGCCGATGGACGGATATCAGCACTTCGGGGAGGTGTTCATCGACGGCGCGACGAAGCAGATGCGGGTGGAGTTGCTCGACTCGCGAGGGACGGTCCTGTTCCGTCAGGTGCTCGATCCACCGGCCTGATCCCGCCCGCGCGATGCGGGGCATACTGGATCGGTGATCACTCGAGCGATCGGAGCCGTGTCGCTCGTCCGCGACCTCGGGAACTGGCAGGATTCGGGGCAGTCGCATTCCCGTCGCTCCGCTCGCCCCGATCCCAGACCCGCCTACCGGGCGCTCGCGGACAGCATCCGCCTGCTCGTGCACGACGGCCGCGTCCCGCTCGGGGTCGCCCTGCCCAGCGAGCGGGAACTCGCCGCGGCGCTGTCGGTGAGCCGCACCACCGTCGCGTCCGCCTATGCGGCGCTGCGGGAAGAAGGCTATCTGCGCAGTCGGCAGGGTGCCCGCAGCACGGTCGCCGTGCCCGCTCGCCGGGGCGCGGAGAACACCGGGTCCCGGATGCCGATCGGCCCGGCGATCGATCTGAGCAACGCCTCGCTGCCCGCGCCGGCAGCGGAGATCGAAGCGGCGTATGCCGCGGCGCTGCGGTCGATGTCGACCTATCTGGACTCGCACGGCATGGAACCGATAGGGGTGTCGGTGCTGCGCGAGGTCATCGCCCGCCGCTACCGCGAGCGTGGACTGCCCACCTCGCCCGACCAGATCATGGTCACCTCCGGGGCGCAGCACGCGATGCGCCTGCTGCTCGGTGTGCTCGACGACCCCGGCGACCGGGTGGTCGTCGACCACCCCACCTATCCCAATGCGCTCGAAGCGATCCGCCGCTACGGCGCGCGCCCGGTGCCGGTTCCGGTGCGCCCGGAGAACGGCCCGCACGGCGGCTGGGATCTCGACGGTGTCGCCAGTGCCGTCCGGCAGACCGCGGCGCGCACCGCCTTCCTCGTCCCCGACTTCCACAACCCCACTGGCCTGTGCCTCGACGAGGACGGCCGCGCCGAACTGGCCCGCATCATGCGCGACACGCGGACCACGCTCGTCGTCGACGAGTCGATGGTCGATCTCTGGCTCGACGCCCCGCCACCGCCTCCCGTCGCAGCCATGCCTGCCGGCGCGTCGGTGGTGACGGTGGGTTCGACGGCGAAGTCGCTGTGGGGTGGCCTGCGGGTGGGATGGATCCGCGCCGACCGCGACACGATCGTCCGGCTGGCCGGGGCACGGACCGCGGTCGACCTGGGCACGCCTGTCATGGAACAGCTCGCGGCCGCGCATCTGCTCTCCGAAGTCGACGAACTGCTCGAACGTCGCCGCGCCGCGTTGAGGGAACGACGCCGTGCACTGTGCGCAGCTTTGGACCGGCGGTTGCCCGACTGGGAGTACACGCCGGGCCAGGGCGGGATGTCGTTGTGGGCGCGGATGCCCGAGCCGGTGTCGACCTCGCTGGCTGCCGCCGCGCCGTCCCACGGTGTGCTGCTCTCCGCCGGTCCGCGCTTCGGTGTGCAGGGTGCGTTCGAACATTTCGTGCGCCTGCCGTACACGCAGGATGTCGAGGTCCTCGACGACGCCGTCGAGGCGATGGCCGCTGCCTACGAGCAGGTCGCCTCCGGGCGCACACCCGACGAGGCGCGGCTCGTCGTCTGATCCTGTGCGCCAAGACGATCGTCGGAGCGTCGGCGGGCTCGGGCTGCCGGATCAGACCCAGAGGGTGTCGATGTCGGTGGCCTCGGCCGCCGGACCGACCGGCTCGCCGGCGGGGGTGCGGGAGAAGCGCGGCGCCGGTGCGTGCTGCACGGTGCCGTCGATCTCGATCAGCGACCCGCGTGCGACGAGATGCTCGTTCTTCTCCGCCTCGGCCCAGGTGAGGACCGGGGAGACGCAGGCATCGGTACCGAGGAAGATCTCGGTCCACTCGTCGCGGGTCTTCGACAGGAACTTGTCGGTGAAGATCTTCTTCATCTCCGCCCAGCGGGAAGTGTCGAGCTGGTGCGGCAGGTCGGCCGGATCGAGCTCGAGGCCCTGCAGCAGCAGCGCGTAGAACTGCGGCTCGATGGAACCGACGGCCATGTACTTGCCGTCCTTGGTCTCGTAGACCTCGTAGAACGGGGCGCCGGTATCGAGCATGTTGACGCCGCGCTCGTCCGACCACGCGCCGCGACCGCGGAACGCCCACATCATGTGCGAGAGAGCGAGGGCGCCGTCGACCATCGCCGCGTCCACGACCTGGCCCTTGCCGGAGGTCTGACGCTCGACGAGGGCCGACAGGATGCCGAAGACGAGGAACATCGAACCGCCACCGAAGTCGCCGACCATGTTCAGCGGCGGCACCGGACGCTCGCCCTGGCGGCCGATGGCGTGCAGGACGCCGGTGAGGGAGATGTAGTTGATGTCGTGGCCGGCGGCGTTGGCGAGCGGGCCCTCCTGGCCCCAGCCGGTCATGCGGCCGTAGACGATGCGCGGGTTGCGCTCGAGGACCACGTCCGGTCCGAGGCCGAGTCGTTCGGTGACGCCGGGACGGAAGCCCTCGATGAGGACGTCGGCGCGCTCGAGCAGGGTCAGGACCTTCTCGATGTCGGCGGAATCCTTGAGGTTGGCCTCGACGATGCGACGGTTGCGCTGAATCGGATCGCGCTGTCCCTCCGGCGGGATCTCGCCGGGGCGCTGCACGATGACGACATCGGCGCCGAGATCGGCGAGCAGGGTCGCGGCGTGCGGGCCGGGACCGAGACCCTTGAACTCGACGACGCGGACACCCGCGAGCGGACCCTTCTTCTCAACAGCTTCAGCGGACACTCGACGAACCTCGCTCCGATGTGTAGGGACTGTCGCAACGGAGAGTACCTTAGCGAGCGTTCAGAATATGGCTCCGGTTGCTGGGGTTCCGGTCGTCGGGAGTGGATCACTCCTCGTAGAGGTCGGCCTCGCTCAGTCCGGTCGCCTCGAAGGCCTCGCCGAGATCGGCGTGGCGGACGACGGTGACCACCTGGTCGTCGACCACCCGGAAGGCGATCGCCTCGTCGCGAGGCCCCGGATCGGACGCCCAGGTCGCCGTCTCCTCGACCACCACGATTCCGTGGTGGACGAACAGGCGGCCCGGTTGCAGCGTGACCCCTGCCGTCGTCGCCCACTCGCGCAGTTCGTCGAGTCCTTGGTCGGGATCGTCGTCGGGGGTGGGGAGCACGATGTCGTCGCTCGACAACTGCACGAGCGTGTCGATGTCGTTGCTGTTCACAGCGTCGTGCCAGGCCAGGACCGTAGCGATCTCCGAAGTACTCATGATCGAGAGCCTAGTCGCCGGATCGCCGAGGTGGGGGCGTGAATCCGCCGAATCCGCTGTCGCACTCGGGCGCTCCGGAGCACAGTGGACGTATGACGATCACCGGCCAACTCGTGAGCTTCGTCCCGAGCACCGACCTCGACGTCTCGGAGATGTTCTACGTCGACACCCTGCGCTTCCGGAAGCTCTCCCGCGACCCCTTCGCGCTCGTCCTCGACGGAGGCGGCGGCGCACCGGTCCGGGTGACCCTCGTGCAGTCGCGCGAGGAGACCGGCTACACCGTGCTGGGCTGGCGGGTATCCGATCTGGACGGCACCGTCGAACGACTGCGCGAGCACGGCGTGGAGTTCATCCGGTACAACGGCATGGATCAGGACGACCACGACGCGTGGACCGCACCCGACGGTATGCGGGTCGCATGGTTCCGCGACCCGCACGGCAACGTCCTGTCGTTGCTCGAACACCGCACCTGACGCGGCCTCAGCTTGCGAAGGCACCCCACAGGAAGCCGGCGAACAGCACCGCGAAGCCACCCATCTCACCGACGATCAGCGCGGCCATCGCCAGACCCGTCCCGCGCACCGGATGCGCGAACTGATTCGTGGTGTCGCGCAGCGCACCGTGCACGACATAGCTCGCGATCGCGCCGACGAAGAACACCACGATCACCGCGGCCGCGGCGAGGTTCACTGCGGTGGGCCACGCGCTGAGCTCGACGAACACCGCGACCAGCAGCGTCGCGAAGGAATACATCAGGGCCGATCGGTGGGCGATGTCGACGTACGGGTGCGCGAGGTGGTCGTCGGACGTCGACATCTGCCGGTACTTCCACACGCCGAGAGCGAGCGCAAGAAGGAAGACCGCACCCGCGGCCGTCAGTGTCAGTTCGGTGTCGACTCCCAGGACCATCCCGCCAGTATGGACGCATCACCTCAACTGCAGCCGCTGGTGTTCCCACAGGACGGGCAGGCGTGGCACGACCCGGCCCGTTGCATCTTCACTCCGCACTGCATGCAGTACGGCGCGTCCGGATTCGACGGTGACGGAGCAGCGAGACCACCCGGGGAGGACGTGCTCGCGCTGCTCGTGCTGTGCGTGCCCCGCGGCGCGGTCGCCGGCGGATCGGGCTCACGCACCGGCGGCGTGCTCGTGTACGGCGTGAGCGTGGGGGTGTCGGGCACCGAACGCTCGGCGCCGGTGAGGATGCCCAGTTCGGCGCGCTCGTCGGGTTCGAGATAGTCGATCGCCAGTCGCCGGAAGATGTAGTCGAGGATCGACGTGGCGATCCGCAGATCCGGATCGTCGGTGATCCCGGCCGGCTCGAAACGCGTACTCGTGAAGGCCCGGACGAAGGTGCGCAACGGGACCCCGTACTGCAGACCGTAACTGACCGACATCGAGAAGGCGTCCATGATACCGGCGAGCGTCGAGCCCTGTTTGGACACGCGCAGGAACATCTCGCCGGGACGCCCGTCGTCGTACTCACCGATCGTGACGAAGCCCTTGCAGTCCGCCACCCGGAACTCGAACGTCCGAGAAGTGCGGGTGCGCGGGAGCCGCTCGCGGCGAGGCGCCGTGGACGGAGCCGCTTCTGCGACAGCAGGGCGCGACGCCGTCGACAACGGTTGTCCCAGTTTGCAGTTGTCACGGTAGATCGCAAGGGCCTTCACGCCCAGGCGCCACGCGTCGACATACATGTCGGCGATGTCGTCGACGGTCGCGGACTCGGGCAGGTTCACCGTCTTGGAGATCGCACCCGACAGGAAGGGCTGCACCGCGGCCATCATCGCGACGTGGCCGCGCGGCGAGATGACGTTGTCGCCCATGGACGTCGCGAACACCGGTGCGTGCTCGTCGCGCACGTGCGGCGCACCGGCGAGATCGTGATGCAGATCGAGGTGCGCCACGATATCGGCGACCTCCGACGGGCTGTAACCCAGACGCGACAGTGCGCGCGGCACACTGCGATTGACGATCGTGAGGCTGCCGCCGCCGACGAGCTTCTTGGTCTTCACCAACGCCAGATCCGGTTCGATCCCGGTGGTGTCGCAATCCATCGCGAGCCCGATCGTGCCGGTCGGTGCGAGCACGCTGACCTGGCTGTTGCGCACACCGTGGGCAGAGCCGTCGGCCACGGCGCGGTCCCACGCCTGTCGTGCCGCATCGAGCACGTCGGCCGGTGCGAGATCGGCGTCGATGTCATCGAGTGCGCCACGATGCTTGCCCAGCACGTCGAGCATCGGCGCGCGGTTCTCGTCGAAACCGTCGAACGGTCCGAGGCGCCTCGCCATGTCCGCCGACACGGCGTAGGCGTGACCGGTCATCAGGGCGGTGATCGCCGCAGCCGTCGCGCGTCCGGCCTCGCTGTCGTAGGGCAGGCCCGAAGCCATGAGCAGCGCACCGAGGTTGGCGTAACCGAGCCCGAGCTGCCGGAACCGCCGCGACGTCTCACCGATCCGCTCGGTGGGGTAGTCGGCGCGGCCGACGAGGATTTCCTGCGCGGTGAGCATCACCGCCACGGAGTGACGGAAACCGTCGACGTCGAAGGTGCCGTCCTCGCGCAGGAAGGTCAGCAGATTCAGGCTCGCGAGGTTGCAGGCCGAATCGTCGAGATGCATGTACTCCGAGCAGGGATTCGACGCGTTGATCCGGCCGGTCGCGGAGGCGGTGTGCCAGGCATTGATCGTCGTGTCGTACTGGATGCCCGGGTCGGCGCACTCCCAGGTGGCGGCGGCGGTGCGCTGCAACAACTCTCGCGCGCGGACAGTCCGGACCGTCTCGCCGGTCGTCACGGTACGCAGCGGCCACTCGGCGTCGGCCACCACCGCGTGCATGAACTCGTCGGTCACGCGCACCGAGTTGTTCGCGTTCTGGTACTGCACCGAATGGATGTCGGTGCCGTCGAGACCCATGTCGAAACCGGCCTCGGCGAGCACCCGCGCCTTGCGTTCCTCGATCGCCTTGCAGTCGACGAACTCCTCGATGTCGGGATGGTCGACGTCGAGGATCACCATCTTCGCGGCCCGCCGGGTCTTGCCGCCGGACTTGATGGTGCCGGCGGAGGCGTCGGCGCCGCGCATGAAGCTGACCGGCCCCGATGCGCTTCCGCCACCGGTCAGCGGTTCGGCCGACGAGCGGATCCGGGAGAGGTTCACCCCGGCGCCCGACCCGCCCTTGAAGATCACCGCTTCCTGCCGGTACCACTCGAGGATCGAGTCGATGCTGTCGTCGACCGACAGAATGAAACACGCGCTGGCCTGCTGCGGAGTGTTCGGCACCCCGATGTTGAACCAGACGGGACTGTTGAACGAGGCCCGCTGGTGGATCAGCAGATAGGTCAGCTCGGCGGCGAACGCCTCCGGATCGTCGAGATGACCGTCGGTGTGCCCCCACGCCGTGATCGTGTCGACGATGCGCGCGATCACGTCGCGCAACGAGTGCTCACGATCCGGGTGTCCGAGCTGCCCGCGGAAGTACTTCTGCGTGACGATGTCGGTGGCGTTCTGCGACCAGAAGGCAGGAAACTCCACATCGGTTTGCTCGAAGACGACACGACCGGTGCCGTGGTGGACGATCCGCGCGTCGCGGCGCTGCCACTCCACCGCCTCGGCGGGATCGACACCGGGCGTCGTGAAGTACCGGACGTCGCCGCGCACCGCGGCGGCTGCGGCGTCCGATGCACTCTTCGGGCTGCTGTGAGGCCTGGTACTGCTCATCGCGTCCTCCCGGGGGCGTGGACCGGTGGCACATATAGTCCCACCATGCTGCCACCGCGTCCCGGTACTCCGCTGTCTTCCGCCCGCTCGACCCGCTCGGTGGCGCCGTGAGTGCCGGCGGCGAACTGCTCGTCGGGCTGGCGATCCTCGTCGGCCTGCTCGGGATCGTGCTGCCGGTCCTGCCCGGCGTCCTGCTGATCTTCGGCGCGATCGCCGTATGGGCGTTCCTCACGGGAGGCACCACCGCATGGATCGTGCTGGGCGTCGCGGCGGTGGCGCTGCTGGTCACCGGCATCGTGAAGTACACCTGGCCCGGCAAGCGACTGCAGCAGGCCGGGGTGCCGAACCGCTCGTTGATCCTCGCCGGTCTGCTCGGCATCGTCGGGTTCTTCGTCGTCCCCGTCGTCGGGCTGTTCCTGGGCTTCCTGCTCGGCATGTACCTGTCGGAGGTGCAGCGGCATCGCACCCACCGCGACGCGTGGGTCTCGACGGTCGCGGCGACCAAGGCGGTCGCGTTGTCGATCCTCGTCGAACTGTTCGGCGGACTCGTCGCGGCGTCGGTGTGGCTGGGCGCCGTCCTGTTCACCTGAGCGCACCCGGAAAGCCGAGCAGACCCGAAAGCGAGGAGGGACCCATCCGCGCGGATGGGTCCCTCCTCGTTCGTGCAGTTCAGGCTGCTGTCACGCCTTGTGCGGCTCGCTCGCGCGGAACATGTCCTCGCGCTCGACGACCTTCACGCGCTCGCGGCCCTCGGCCTCACCGAGGCTGCGCTCGTGCGCGTCGAGGCGGTACCAGCCCTGCCAGGTGGTGTACGGCAGCTGCTTGTCCTCGAGGAACTTCACGATCGCGTCCTCGGACGGATCCTCGGGGGTGTTCAGCCGGCCGGCGGCCCGGTCCTCGAGCAGGTTCGCGACGGTCTCGTTCGCGTCGCCCTTGGTGTGGCCGATCAGGCCGACGGGGCCGCGCTTGATCCAGCCGGTGACGTAGGTGTGCGGCATGAACCGGTCGGGACCCTCGGCGTTCTCGTCGGCGAGCACACGTCCGGCCTCGTTCGGCACGGTGCCGGCCTGCTCGTCGAAGGGCAGCTTGGCGATGTTCTGCGACAGGTAGCCGACCGCGCGGTAGACGGCCTGGACCTCCCAGTCGTTGAACTTGCCGGTGCCGCGCACGTTGCCGGTGCCGTCGAGCTCGGTGCGCTCGGTGCGCAGACCGACGACCTTGCCGTCCTCGCCGAGGATCTCGTGCGGGGACTCGAAGAAGTGCAGGAACAGCTTGTGCGGGCGGTTGCCCACATCGCGGATCGCCCAGTCCTGCAGAGTGTTGGCGACCATGTCGACCTGCTTGGAGTTGCGACGTGCCTGCTCGGAGCCTTCGTCGTAGTCGATGTCCTCGGGGTCGACGATGACCTCGATGGTCGGGGAGTGGTCGAGTTCGCGCAGCTCGAGCGGCGTGAACTTGGCCTGCGCCGGACCACGGCGACCGAAGACGTGCACCTCGACGGCCTTGTTGTTCTTCAGACCCTCGTAGACGTTCGGCGGAATCTCCGTCGGCAGCAGCTCGTCGCCGGTCTTGGCGAGCACGCGGGCGACGTCGAGCGCGACGTTGCCGACACCGAGGACGGCGACCTTCTCCGCCTCGAGCGGCCAGGTGCGCGGCACGTCGGGGTGACCGTCGTACCAGGACACGAAGTCGGCGGCGCCGTAGCTGCCGTCGAGATCGATGCCGGGGATGTTCAGCGCGCGGTCCGCGTTCGCGCCGGTCGAGAAGATCACCGCATCGTAGAAACGCTGCAGGTCGTCGAGGTTGAAGTCGCTGCCGTAGTCGAGATTGCCGAGCAGGCGGATCTGCGGCTTGTCGAGCACCTTGTGCAGGGCGGTGATGATGCCCTTGATGCGCGGGTGGTCGGGCGCGACACCGTAGCGGATCAGACCGAACGGCGCCGGCATGCGCTCGAACAGGTCGATGCTGACCCCGGGATCCTGCGCAGTGTCGGACTTCATGAGTGCGTCGGCGGCGTAGATACCGGCAGGGCCGGCACCGACGATCGCGACGCGAAGGGGACGAGTCTGATCGGTCATCAGGGGATCAACTACCTCTTCGGTGTGCGGACGGACATATCCAGCTTAAATTAAGGCTGCCCTCAGTGGGCTCGGCGCAGGTCGCGCGGGGATGACGGCGAAGGAGGACGAATCGAGCCGTCGAGCGAATCGCTTCAGCGACAACACATGTGGGCACCCATACGACACAGGTCGACGGCGAGGCGTCGAACGAGCTGCGTGGTGGCCATGCGACAATTCCTACCTCAAGAGGGTTTTTAGGGCAAATGCGGTCGTGACGGGCCGTGACCTCGCGCCCACTAGGATCGGGCGCATGGCCAAGCGCGGAGCCCCCGAACCCGAACCCGATCCCGGCCCGGATCCCGACGGTCCCACCAGTAGCAGCATAGGGCCTTTCCTCGGAGCCCTCGCGGTCCTGGTGGTGCTCGTCCTCGTCGTCTTCGGCGCCCAGCTCTTCTCCCCGGCGGGCGACGACCTCACCGAGGACGAGATGGTGCGCCGCGCCGTCACCGACTACGTCTCCGCGCACAACGAGAACGACGGACCGATCCTCGACCGGCTGCGGTGCAGCGATCTGCCCGCCGAGGAAGCACCGCTCGCGGACGTCGAGGGACGCGTGGAGCTGCAGGCCACGCAGAACATCGCCGTGGACGGCGATCGGGCCACCGTCGACGTCCGGACCGGCCTCGACGGGGAGACGCAGACCGAGACGTGGCAGGTCGTCCGCATCGACGACGTGTGGCGGATCTGCCGGTTCTGACGTGTCGCCGTGCGTATACGAAGCGGTGCCCGCGTGTACGTCACAGTCCGACCTGTGAAAATATGTCCCGGTGAGCTACGCAGGTGATATAACGCCGCAGCAGGCATGGGACCTGCTGCAAGGTGATCCGGATGCCGTGCTCGTCGATGTGCGTACCGAAGCCGAGTGGAAATACGTCGGGGTCCCCGAGACCTCGTCGCTCGGTCGCCGGACCGTGTTCGTCGAGTGGGTTCGTTACCCCGACGGCGCCCCCAACCCGAACTTCGTCGAGGATCTGAGGGCAGCGGGTATCGGCAGCGGACCGGTGATCTTCCTGTGTCGCTCGGGGCAGCGCTCCATCGGAGCGGCCACGGCCGCCACCGCTGCGGGCCTGACCCCCGCCTACAACGTTCTCGAAGGATTCGAAGGCGCTCTCGACGGCGAAAGCCATCGCGGTGCCGAGGGCTGGCGGGCCGCGGGCCTGCCGTGGAGGCAGTCGTGAGTTCCATCCCCCAGGGCGGCGCGTTCGACAAGGCGCTGCCCGCCACCGTTCGCCCCGCCACGCTCGGCGTGCGCGGCGGCACCCTCCGATCCGGTTTCGAGGAGACCTCCGAGGCCCTTTACCTCAACTCCGGGTTCGTCTACGAGTCGGCCGAGGCCGCCGAGGCCGCTTTCACCGGCGACGTCGACCATTTCGTCTACTCCCGCTACGGCAACCCCACGGTGAAGATGTTCGAGGAGCGCCTGCGCCTGCTCGACGGTGCCGAGGGGGCGTACGCCACCGCGTCCGGCATGTCCGCGGTGTTCACCGCGCTCGCCGCGTTGCTCGGCAAGGGCGACCGTCTCGTCGCGGCACGCAGCCTCTTCGGTTCGTGCTTCGTCGTGTGCAACGAGATTCTGCCCCGCTGGGGCGTGGAGACGGTGTTCGTCGACGGCGAGGATCTCGACCAGTGGGAGAAGGCACTGTCGGTGCCCACCACCGCGGTCTTCTTCGAGACCCCCTCGAACCCCATGCAGACCCTCGTCGACGTGCGTCGCGTCTCCGAGATGGCGCATGCGGCGGGCGCGAAGGTGGTGCTGGACAACGTCTTCGCCACCCCGCTGCTGCAGCGCAGCCTCGATCTCGGTGCCGACATCGTCGTCTACTCCGGCACCAAACACATCGACGGTCAGGGCCGCGTGCTCGGCGGAGCGATCCTCGGACCCGCCGACTACATCGACGGGCCGGTGCAGAAGCTCATCCGCCACACCGGGCCGTCGCTGAGCCCGTTCAACGCGTGGACGCTGCTCAAGGGTCTCGAGACCATGCCGGTGCGGTTGCGCGCCTCGGTCGATTCGGCGCTGCGCATCGCGCAGTTCCTCGAATCGCAGGATGCGGTGCGCTGGGTCAAGTACCCGTATCTCGAGTCGCACCCGCAGTACGAACTCGCGAAGTCGCAGATGAGTGGCGGTGGCACGATCATCACGTTGGAGCTCGACGCCCCCGAGGGCGAGGGCAAGAAGCGTGCCTTCGAGCTGCTGAACAAGCTGCGCATCGTCGACATCTCGAACAATCTCGGCGACTCCAAGTCGCTCATCACCCACCCGGCGACCACCACCCACCGGGCGATGGGACCGGAGGGCCGGGCCGCGATCGGTTTGTCCGACGGCGTGGTGCGACTGTCCGTGGGCCTCGAGGATCCCGAGGATCTGCTCGAGGATCTCCAGCAGGCGCTGTCCTGACCTGGGACGCCGTGAGCTACGCTGCGGGTGTCCTGCCGATCCGGTAGGGCACCCGCTGCGTTTTCGGTGAAGCCGGTGAGATTCCGGCGCTGTCCCGCAACTGTAAGTCCCGATACGGGGTGAGCCAGGTCGGCCGGCGCGGAGGGTCCGTACGTACTGGTCCTCGGACGAAGGACGGTGGCGTGCCGCAACCGCCTGTTGCAGCCGTGCTGTTTTCGTCCTCCGAACAACGGAGGATGGCTGTGCCACTCGACAACCACCGACGGCTGCTCGCCGCCGGACTGACCGCTTTCGCGCTCCTCGCCGCAGGGTGCTCGAGCAGCGACGATTCGTCACCGTCCGGTGACACCGACACCACCTCCGCGGACGTCCCGCAGGCCATCGTGTCGCTGAGCCCCACCAGCACGGAGATGCTCTACGCCGTCGGTGCCGGCGACCAGGTGGTCGCGGTCGACGACCGATCCGATTATCCGGCCGACGCGCCCGTCACCGATCTGTCGGGGTACACCCCCAACGTCGAGGCGATCCTCGGTTACGAACCCGACCTGGTCGTCGCCAACGCCGATACCGCCGATCTCGTTGCGGGACTCGAACAGGCCGGTGTCGAGACGCTGATCCTTCCCGCGGCCGAGAACCTGGACGACACCTACGCCCAGATCGAGCAGCTGGGAGCCGTCACCGGACACGTCGGCGACGCCGCCGAACTCGTGGCGCAGATGAAGACGGACATCGACGAGATTCTCGCCGGCCTCCCCGAACGGGAGACCCCGCTGACCTACTACCACGAGCTCGACAACACCTTCTACACCGTCACCGACGACACCTACATCGGCGAGGTCTACTCGATGCTGGGGCTGACCTCGATCGCGACCGGCGGCGACGGCTACCCGCAGCTGTCCGCCGAGTACGTCCTCGAGCAGAACCCCGACGTGATCTTCCTGGCCGACGGACAGTGCTGCGGCGTCACGCCCGAGGTCGTCGCACAGCGTGCGGGTTGGAACGAGCTCAGCGCCGTCCGTGACGGTCGCGTCTACGTCCTCGACGAGGACATCGCCAGTCGCTGGGGTCCGCGCGTCGTGGACCTGATGCGTGAGATCGCCCGGATCGTCGGCACCATCCCCGCGGTCCAGCCCACGCCTTGATCTCCGTGTCGCGAGGCAACACCCGCGCACTGCCACCCGGTGGTGCGCGGGTACTGCCGCGCAACGTGCTCGTGCTGACCGGCGCCGTGCTCGCCCTGTTCGCCGCGATGCTGGTCGGGATCCTCGTCGGGCCCGCCGGTCTCACCCCGGGCGGGGTGCTGCTCGACATCGCCGACCGCCTGCCGCTCGTCGACGTCGACTCCGGGTTGAGCACGCGTCAGCAGGCGATCCTGTGGAACATCCGGATGCCGCGCGTCGTGCTCGGGGTGCTGGTCGGTGCGATGCTGGCCATCGCCGGTGCGGCCTACCAAGGGGTCTTCCGCAATCCGCTCGCCGATCCCTATCTGCTCGGGGTCTCCAGCGGCGCCGGTCTCGGTGCCACCCTCGCCATCGTCGTGGGCGGCGCGGCCGGGTTCGCCGGTGTCCCGATCGCGGCCTTCGCCGGGGGCCTGCTCGCCGTCGGCGCGACGTATTCGCTCGGCCGCACCGTCGGCGGCAGCCGCTCGGAAGTCGTCATCATCCTCGCCGGTGTCGCCGTCGCGGCCTTCGCCAACGCGATCCAGACGTTCTTCATGCAGCTGCACGACGACACCCTGCGGCAGGTGTACTCGTGGATGCTCGGCCGCCTGTCCACCGACGGTTGGTCCGACGTCGTCGTGGTCCTGCCGTACGTCGTGGTCACCGTCGCGATCATCGCGCTGCATCGGCGCACACTCGATGTCATGGCGGTCGGCGACGTCGAAGCCGCGAGCCTCGGGATCAACCCGGCGCGCGTGCGGCTGCTGCTCGTCTGCGTCGCGACCCTCGGAACCGCGGCCGTCGTCTCGGCGAGCGGTCTCATCGGGTTCGTCGGCATCGTCGTCCCCCACGCGGTCCGGCTGCTCGCCGGACCCGGCCACCGTCTCCTGCTGCCGCTGTCGCTGCTGGTGGGTGCGTCCTTCCTCGTCCTCGCGGACGTCCTGGCCCGCACCGTCATGTCGCCCGCCGAACTGCCGATCGGTGTCGTCACCGCGGCGATCGGGGCGCCCTTCTTCCTCGTCGTGCTCAGACGGAGCCGAGGTGTCCGATGAAGAGCGATGTTCTCACCACCCCGACCATGACGGTGTCGTGCCGGCAGCTCAGCGCCGAACGCGGTGGCGTCGAGGTGCTGCACGGGATCGACCTGAACGTCACCGCCGGCTCCTGGCTATCGCTGGTCGGACCCAACGGGTCGGGCAAGACCACCCTGCTGCACGTCCTCGCCGGTCTCGTGCCGGCCACCGGTCACCTGCAGGTCGCCGACATCGTGCCGGGGCGCGCCGGACGTCGGGACATGGCACGCGCGGTCGCGCTGATGCCGCAACGCCCCGTGGTGCCGGAAGGTGTCACCGTCAGGGAACTGATCCATCTCGGCCGCACCCCGCACATCCCGCGCTTCGGATCCGAGACCGCGCACGACCGCGAGGTGGTGGACCGGATCGTAGAACGGCTCGAGCTCGAAGCGTTCGCACCGCGACTCGCGACCGAACTGTCCGGCGGTGAGCTGCAGCGCGTCGTGCTCGCACGCGCTCTCGCCCAGCAACCGCGGGTGCTGCTCCTCGACGAACCCACCAGCGCACTCGACATCGGACACCAGCAGCAGGTACTCGAACTCGTCGATTCGATGCGCACCGAAGGCGACCTCACCGTCATCGCCGCGATGCACGACCTGACCTCCGCCGCCCAATACGGGGAACGGCTCGTACTGCTCGATCGCGGGCACGTCGTCGCCGACGGAGCGCCCGACGACGTCCTCACCGCCGAACGCATCGCGCAGGTCTACGGCGCCCGCGTCGAGATCCTCGACCGCCCGGCGGGTCGCGCCGTCCTCCCGCTCCGCGACAGCACGAAGGACCGCTGATGGAGGTCGTGCTCCTGGGAACCGGCGCGGCGGACGGGTGGCCGAACCCGTTCTGCACGTGTGCATCCTGCGCGGATGCCGCGCGTCGCGGCGAGATCCGCGGGCAGACCGCGGCACTCGTCGACGATGTGCTGATGCTCGACTGCGGTCCTGAGGCGCCCCGCGCGGCCGTGCGGCACGGCAGGTCGCTGGCGCAGGTGCGGCATATCCTCCTGACCCACGACCATGCAGATCATCTGGGCCCGCAGGCATTGTTGTTCCGGTCGTGGGTGGCCGCCGGCGTCGAACTCGATGTGATAGGTCCCGCCGACGCGCTCGACACCTGTAGACCCTGGGTGGCTCCCGACGCGCCGGGGCGTTTCGTGCCGGTCGAGCCGGGGGACTCGCTCACCGTCGGCGACTACTCGGTGCGCGTTCTTCCCGCACGGCACAAGGTCTTCCGCGACGGCGACGCGGTGCTGTACGACCTGTCGGGCCCGGGCGGGTCGCGGTTGCTGTGGGCGTGCGACACCGGGATGTGGCTCGCCGAGTGGTTCGAGGCCGTGCGCGACGCCCGGTTCGACGCGGTATTCCTCGAGGAAACCTTCGGCGACCGTTCCGAACGGTCCGAGGGTCACCTCGGCCTGCCCGAGTTCGGCGCGATGGTGGATGGTCTGCGCGGTGTCGGTGCCGTCACCGAGAACACCGAGGTGGTCGCAGTGCATCTGGGCCACCACAATCCGCCCATCGACGAACTGCGGAATCGTCTGCAGCAGGTGGATGCTCGTCCCGGTCGTGACGGTGAGGTGGTCCACGTGGGTGAAGGCACTCCGGTCGTGCCGCATCGGACGCTGGTTCTCGGGGGAGTGCGGTCGGGCAAGTCGCGGCACGCCGAGGAACTACTCGCGTCCTGCCCGTCCGTCACCTACGTCGCCACCGGCGGGACACGAGAGGGTGACGCGGAGTGGGCGGAACGTGTTGCACTGCACCGGGAAAGACGTCCCGGTTCATGGTCGACGGTGGAGACGGTCGATGTCGCCGAGGTGCTGTGCACCGCTACGGAACCGCTGCTGATCGATTGTCTCGGAACGTGGTTGACGGCACGGCTCGATATCCACGGTGTCTGGGATGATGGCGACCTCGACCCTGTCCACTCCGATGTGGACGAGTTGATCGCGGCGTGGCGGAAGTGTGCGGTGCCGGTGGTCGCCGTGAGCAACGAGGTCGGTAGCGGAGTGGTGCCCGCGACCTCTTCGGGCCGATTGTTCCGCGACATGCTTGGCCGGCTCAATGCGCGGGTCGCGGAGGCCAGTGAGTCGGCAACTCTCGTGGTGGCGGGGATTCCCATTTCTCTGAAATCGGATTGATACCTGTTCTTCTCGTAACGCTGCGGACAACCCCGGCAGAGGTGAATTCCGGAAAGTGGTGCGTCAGGCGAGCAGTCGGTAAAGACCGATCAGCCCCACCACGACGATCACCGTCCGCAGCGCGACCGGCGACAGGCGTCGGCCGTAGTGCGAGCCGAGATAGCCACCGATCAAAGAACCCACCGCGATCAGTGCGGCCACGGTCCAGTCGATCCGGTCGAACGCCACCAGGATGTACGCGCACGCTGCCACGACGTTCACCACCAGCGACAGCAGATTCTTCACCGCGTTCTGTCGCTGGATGTGGTCGTGCAGCAACGCTCCGAACAAACCCATGAGCAGAATGCCCTGCGCCGCCGTGAAATAGCCGCCGTAGATGCCGACGGCGAAAGTGCCGACGACGAGCAGTGTCATCCGCACCGGTCCGAGGTGGCCGTCGGCGTCGCCGCCGGTTCTGCGGGCAACCCACGCCTGGATCTTCGGCTGGAACACGACGAGGGTAAGGGCCAGGAGGAGCAGGATGGGTACGACCGTCTCGAAGACGGTCTCGGGCAGGTGGAGCAGGAGCCACGCTCCTACCAGTGCCCCGCAGAACGACGCCGGGATCTGCCATCGCAGCCGCTCCCATTGCCCGCGCAGCTCGCGCCGATACCCCCAGGTGCCTGACACACCTCCAGCGACCAGGCCGATCGCGTTGGACATCGTCGCGGTCACCGGGGGCACACCGAACGCGACGAGCGTCGGGAAGGTGATGAGAGTGCCGGATCCGACGAGGGAGTTGATCGCTCCGGCGCCCAGTCCGGCCAATGCGACGAGGAAGAGTTCGAGCGGGGTCACCGAGGCGAGTCTACGGCGTACCGAAACCGGCCTTGTCGTCGATGCCGGGGCACCGCGTCGACATCGACATCGGTCTCGACGAGGAACGGATTTCCGTCACAGTGAGAGAAACCTTTCCGCGGCGTGCCGCACTCCGTAGCTTTAGCCGCGACCATCCAGAGCGACCGAGAGACCTGGCTCTACGACGTCGCAGCAACCCCCCGTACGCGGGTGCGGGTGCTACCGCCGGGACCCACGTCTGCACCCTCGATTTCCCACACCCCGCATTCCCGAAAGGCCCATTCCGATGGCTCCCGCCCACAGAACGTCGCCGTGAGCACGTCCACCCGGGCACGACAGTCGAAGCGGTCGAGGCGTACCGGTCGGCGTTCCGTCCGTCGCCGATCCTGAGGAAGCCCTACGTGGTGGTCTCGGCCGACGCGGTGGTCGCCGACGACGACGCCACCGCACGCGAGTTGGCGTCGACCTACGGGCATTGGACGCACAGCATCCGCTCGGGCCACGGCGCGATCCCGTACCCGGACCCAGAGACCACCCCGCCGCTGACCGACGAGGAGCGAGCCCTCGTCAACGACCGCATCGTCACCCAGTTCGTGGGGGCGCCGAGCTCGGTGGCGGAGCGTCTCGACACCCTCCGCCGAGTAACGGACGCCGACGAACTCGTCGTCACCTCGGTCACCCACGGCCACGAGGACCGTCTGCGTTCCTACGAACTGCTGGCCCGCGAATGGGGGTTGGCGCGGGTCCGCGCCGCGTGATCGTTCGTCGAGACCGGTGTTGTTGTCGATAACTCGCGAGAAATCGACAACAACACCGGTCTCGATTCGGCGCGTCTGGGGATAACGTCGAAAGTTCTCCACAGACGGCGGATTCGGGGTACCGGAGGGACCGGAGACCGGGCACGCTCGCGCTCATGGTCGACTTCCACGAACCGTTCGCCGGCACCGATGCGCTGGCGGCCGGATCGGTGACGCGGTACCGACTCCGGCACCACTTCGTGAAGCTGCATCGCAATGTGTACGTTGCTCCGGGAGTCGAAGCGACCGCGCTGCTACGCGCGAAGGCAGCCTGGCTGTGGGCGGGAGGTAGAGGGGTACTGGCCGGACCGTCCGCAGCCGCCGTGCACGGGACGCGCTGGCTCGACGCGTCGTTGCCCGCGGAGATCGTGCGGCCCGGGAAACTGCACTCGACGCCCGGCATCATCGTTCGCAGCGTCGACGACATCGAATCCTGCGTCGTCGACGGAATGACGGTGACGATACCGGCCCGAACGGCCTTCGACCTCGCGCGCGGTGCGGACCTCGATCGGTGCGTCGAAATGGTGGACGCGCTCTGCAATGCGACCGGAACGAAGGTCCACGAGATCGAAGCGGTGGCCGCTCGGAACAAGGGCGCTCGGCACCTCGCGTCCGTACGAAAGGTTCTCGAACTCGTCGACGGAGGTGCCGCGTCACCACCGGAGACGCACACGCGGCTGCTGATCGTCCGATCCGGTCTGCCCGTGCCGGAGACGCAGATCGAGATCTACGACGGTGGGCGGTTCGTGGCACGCGCGGACATGGGCTGGAAGCAGTGGAGGGTCCTCGTCGAGTACGACGGTGCGCAGCACTGGACCGATCGAGTACAGCGGACCATCGACATCGACCGCTATACGTTGCTGTCGGAGCTCGGTTGGACCGTGGTGCGTGTCGGCGCCGACCTGCTGTATCGGCGACCTCAAGTCCTCGTCGAAAGGGTGCGACGCGCGTTGCACCGCGCCGGTGCCCTCGGGTGACCTGTCGAGACCGGTGTTGTGTGCGATTTTTCGGTGAATTTCGAACACAACGTCGGTCTCGACCGACGACGAGCGTCCGGTGGGCATACTCGGGGACATCGGAACGCGAACGGTCGGAGGAATCTGTGGCTCAGGGTTTGAAGTTGGGATACAAGGCGTCGGCAGAGCAGTTCGGGCCGCGCGAGCTGGTGGAGTTGGGTGTGTTGGCCGAGGCGCACGGGATGGATTCGGCGACGGTGTCGGATCATTTCCAGCCGTGGCGGCACAACGGTGGGCATGCGCCGTTCTCGTTGGCGTGGATGACCGCTGTGGGGGAGCGCACCGAAAGGTTGCAGCTGGGCACGAGTGTGCTCACGCCGACGTTCCGGTACAACCCGGCGGTGATCGCGCAGGCCTTCGCGACGATGGGGTGTCTGTATCCGGGACGGATCTTCCTCGGGGTCGGCACCGGCGAAGCACTCAACGAGATCGCCACCGGCTACGCCGGCCAGTGGCCGGAGTTCAAGGAACGCTTCGCCCGGCTGCGCGAATCGGTGCGGTTGATGCGTGAGCTGTGGCGCGGAGACCGGGTCGATTTCGAGGGCGAGTACTACACCACCAAGGGGGCGTCGATCTACGACGTGCCCGAAGGCGGCATCCCGGTCTACGTCGCCGCCGGTGGCCCGGTCGTGGCCCGCTATGCCGGACGCGCGGGGGACGGGTTCATCTGCACCTCGGGTAAGGGCATGGAGCTCTACACCGACAAGCTGTTGCCGGCCGTCGCCGAGGGGGCGGAGAAGGCGGAGCGGGATGTCGCGGGGATCGACAGAATGATCGAGATCAAGATCTCGTACGACACCGATCCGGACAAGGCGTTGGAGAACACCCGCTTCTGGGCGCCGTTGTCGCTCACGCCGGAGCAGAAGCATTCCATCGATGATCCGATGGAGATGGAGGCGGCGGCGGATGCGTTGCCGATCGAGCAGGTCGCCAAGCGGTGGATCGTGGCGTCGGATCCGGACGAGGCGGTCGAGCAGGTCAGGGCGTATGTCGAGGCGGGGTTGAATCATCTGGTGTTCCACGCTCCGGGTCATGATCAGAAGCGGTTCCTGGAGTTGTTCGAGCGCGACCTCGCCCCGCGCCTGCGCGCACTCACCTGACGTCCGACCCCGCAAGGTGCCGCTTCTCCGCTGAGTAGGAGCGGCACCGAGCAGCCCGACACCCCGCGCGTGCTGCAGACCCAGTCCTGACATCCCGCGACTCCCATGCCCGGCCGGACACCTCCGGCCGGGCGTGTGCGCGGGTACGCGGGACGGAGCAAAGTTTGCAGTTAGGGTGGAATCCATGAGTGCTGCTGCAGGGTCCGTCTCGAGCATCTACATCGCAGCTCCGGAAGGGGACACCGGGAAGTCGACGGTCGCCCTGGGCGTGCTGCAGACGCTGTGCGCGTCCACCGCCCGCGTCGGTGTCTTCCGTCCCATCGCGCGCTCCGACAGCGACATCGACTACATCCTCGAACTGTTGCTCGAACACACCACCGTCGACCTCGCCTACGAGGACTGCATCGGCGTCACCTACGACGACGTCCACGACGACCCGGACGCCGCGCTCAGCGACATCGTCGGCAAGTACCACGCGGTGGCGGACCGCTGCGACGCCGTCGTCATCGTCGGCAGCGACTACACCGAGATCGCCAACCCCAGCGAACTGTCGTACAACGCCCGCATCGCGGCGAACCTCGACGCCCCGGTACTGCTCGTCCTGCGCGGTTCCCGCCGCACGCCCTCGGAGATCGCCCAGCTCGCCGGTGTGTGTGCGAACGAGCTCGCGGGACAGCACGCGCATCTCGGCGCGGTGGTGGTGAACCGCTGCGACCCCCATGCACTCGACGAGATCGCCCGGGCTCTCGGCGACCGCACCGAACCGGTGTGGACGCTCCCGGAGGTGCCCGCACTGGTCGCGCCGACGATGGCCGAGCTGCAGACCGCGATCGGAGGCGAGCTCTACAGCGGTGACCCCGACCTGCTGCAGCGGGAAGCGCTGCGGATCATGGTCGGTGGCATGACCGCCGAACGGATTCTCGAGCGGCTCACCGACGGCGTCGTCGTCATCGCTCCCGCCGACCGCTCCGACGTCATCCTCGCGCTGGTCAACGCCAATGCCGCCGAAGGATTCCCGACGCTCGCCGGCATCATCATGAACGGGGGCCTGCTGCCGCACCCGATGATCGCGCAGCTCGTCACGGCCTTGAAGCCGTCGCTGCCGATACTCACCACCGAACTCGGCACCTTCGACACCGCCTCGGCTGCCGACCGCACCCGAGGCCGCATGGCCCTCGGCGCACAGCGCAAGATCGACACGGCACTCGCGCTCATGGAACGACACGTCGATTCCCGTTCTCTGCTCGACCGGTTGCGACTGCCGCGACCGTCCGTGACCACCCCGCAGATGTTCGAATACCAGCTCATCGACCGCGCGCGGGCCCAGCAGCGGCACATCGTGTTACCCGAGGGCGAGGACGACCGCATCCTTCGAGCCGCCGGACGCGTGCTCCAGCGTGGCATCGCGAAGCTGACGATCCTCGGCGACGAGGCAGCCGTCCGCCAGCGGGCGTCGGAACTCGGGGTGGACCTGTCGCAGGCGCAGATCCTCGACCCGCGCACTTCCGAGCACGCCGACCGGTTCGCGGAGGAGTACGCGCGGCTGCGTGCCCACAAAGGCATGACCGTCGAACGTGCACGCGAGATCATGCGCGACATCTCATATTTCGGCACGATGATGGTGCACCTGGGACTGGCCGACGGCATGGTTTCGGGCGCGGCCCACACCACCGCCCACACGATCCGCCCCGCCCTCGAGATCATCAAGACCGAACCGGGCGTCTCCACGGTGTCGAGCATCTTCCTGATGTGCCTCGCCGACCGTGTCCTCGCGTACGGCGACTGCGCCGTCGTCCCCGACCCGACCGCCGACCAGCTCGCCGACATCGCGATTTCGTCCGCCGCGACCGCCGCCCGGTTCGGCATCGACCCGAGGGTCGCGATGTTGTCGTACTCCACCGGCGAATCCGGTTCGGGTGCCGACGTCGACAAGGTCCGCTCGGCCACGACGTTGGTCCGGGAGCGGCGACCCGACCTGCTGGTGGAAGGTCCGATCCAGTACGACGCGGCGATCGAACCGACGGTCGCGAGCGCGAAGCTGCCCGACTCCGACGTCGCCGGACGCGCCACGGTGTTCATCTTCCCGGACCTGAACACCGGCAACAACACCTACAAGGCCGTGCAGCGCAGCGCCGGTGCCGTCGCCGTCGGACCCGTCCTGCAAGGCCTGAACAAGCCGGTCAACGACCTCTCGCGGGGCGCCCTGATCCAGGACATCGTCAACACCATCGCCATCACCGCGATCCAGGCGCAGGAGGAAGACGCGTGAGCAGCCCGAACCCGGTCACCGCAGGCACCGTCCTGGTCCTCAACTCCGGATCGTCGTCGATCAAGTTCCAGCTGATCGAACCGGAGAGCGGAAAGTCGCTGGCGCACGGACTGATCGAGCGGATCGGGGAACCGGAGGGCCGGATCGTCTTCCACCACACGGCGGGGGCGGACGAACGCAACGACGCCATCGCCGACCACCGGACCGGACTGCGTGCGGTACTGGAGATGCTCGAAGGGCTTGGCCGTCCGCTGCACGAGGTGGGCATCGTCGCCGTCGGACACCGACTCGTGCACGGCGGCAAGGTCTTCTACGAACCGACCCTGATCGACGACGACGTGGTCCGCGCCGTCGACGAATTGTCGATCCTTGCGCCCCTCCACAATCCGGCGAACGTCGTGGGAATGGAGGTCGCGCGGGAGGAACTGCCCGACATCCCCCATGTGGGGGTCTTCGACACCGCCTTCTTCCACGGTCTTCCGCCGCACGCGGCGACCTATGCGATCGACCGCGACATCGCCCACAAGCACGACATCCGGCGGTACGGATTCCACGGTACTTCACACGAATACGTGTCGGGGCGTGCCGCGGAGTTCCTCGGACGCGACATCGCGGACCTGAATCTGGTTGTGCTCCATCTGGGTAACGGTGCGTCGGCGTCGGCGGTCGCAGGTGGGAGCCCGATCGACACCTCGATGGGACTGACCCCGCTCGAGGGTCTCGTCATGGGCACGCGCAGCGGCGACATCGATCCGGGTGTCGTCATGCACCTCAACCGAGCGGCCGGGTTGAAGGTCGACGCCATCGACGACCTGCTCAACCGGCATTCGGGCCTGAAGGGGCTGTCGGGTGTCAACGACTTCCGGGCTCTGCTGAAGCTCGTCGGCGAGGGCGACGAGGACGCGCGACTCGCGTACGAAGTCTACGTGCATCGCATCCGGAAGTACGTGGGCGCCTACACCTTCGAGCTCGGCGGCGTCGACGCGATCGTGTTCACCGGTGGGGTGGGGGAGAACAACGTCGACGTCCGGCGCGACAGCCTCTCCGGCCTCGACCGGCTCGGCATCGTCGTCGACGATGCGCGCAACACTGCCGACGACGACGGGGAACGCCGGATCTCGGCCGACTCGTCGCAGGTGGAGGTTCTCGTGATCCCCACGAACGAGGAACTCGCCATCGCCCGCGCGGCCGTGCAGTTCGCCCGGCGCTGACTTCTGATCAGGTCAAACTGCGCGGCCGGATCGCGTTCGCGAGGTCGACGAGGGTGTAGCGGTGTGTGCGGGAAGGGGCGTTGCGCGCCAATTGCCGCAGCGCCGCCTCGGTGCCCAGGCGGAGTCCCTTCTCGGTGAACGGTACGTCGAGGATGCGGTCGTACTCGCGACTCGATGCCCGTCCACTGCGCACCCATTCGAGCGCTGTCCCGAGGACCAGTGCGCGCATCTGCAGGGCGCGACCCTCGTCGGGAGGCAGCGACGCGATCCGGTGCGCGGCCTCGCGCAGATCCGCCTCGGAGATCTCCTCGACGCGACCGCCTCGTAACAGGATCAGTGCGGCGGTCATGGTCGCGGCACTGTGGTGCCGGGAGGTCGTGGGGACCTCGTCGAGCACGGCCACGGCGGCGCGGATTTCGTCGCGGGCGGTGAGCTGGCGTGCCAACCCGAAGGCCGCGCTGACGACGGCGTGATCGGTGCGCCACACGACCCGGTAGGACTGCTCGCAGAAGCGTCGCCACGCGTCGGGGTCGTCGCTCTCCCAATGCTGCAGCGTCAGTTCGGCGGTGGCCCCGAGTGCGATCTTCGGGGCGATCTCACCCGGAAGCGCGTGCAGCACCTTGTCGAACCGGGCGAACGCTGCCTCGTAGTCGTCCTGCAGCAGTTCGGCGATGCCGGCGTACCAGTCCATGCGCCAGTCGTCGCCGAACTCGCGCTCGAGGCGGGTGAGGATCTCCACCGCGCTGTCGACCTGCCCGAGATCGAGATGGGCGCGGACCTCGGCGAGGGTGATCTCCTTGGAGAACGACACGTCGGATGCTCCGACGACCCGCCCGACCCCGTTCTCGCGCGCGTGCCGGAGCGAGTCGAGGGTCTGCTGCGGTTCGCTGTGCACCGCGGCGGCGAGGAGCGCGGCACTCGGATCGTTGGGGTCGAGCAGGGGGACGGGCAGTGCCGCCGCGACATCCTGGCCCCGCAGTTTGGGGTCGCGCTCGATCCCGTCGGCGTACACGTCGGTGGGGACGAGTGCCTCGTCGGTGCCGAAGGTCGTGCGGGGCGGGCTGAACAGCCGGGACAGTCCGGGGTGTTCGGTGCCGAGTTTCTTCGACAGGATCTCGCGCAGCACACCGGTGAGCTGTCCGTGCAATTCGTCGGCGGACGAGAAGCGCTGCTGCGGATCGGGGTTCGTGGCCCGCAGGAGCAGGCGGTGGAAGGAGTCGAACTCGTCGAGCAGGGGAGCCTGCTCGGGGGTGGGCAGACCGTCGCGGTAACGGCCTTTGTCCGAGGGCATGTCGAGGGTGAGCACCGCGAGTGTGCGTCCGACCGTGTAGATGTCGCTCGCGACCGTCGGCCCGGTCCGGACGATCTCGGGTGCTTGATATCCCGGCGTCCCGTACAGATAGCCGTATCCCTCGATCGCGGAGACGGCGCCGAGGTCGATGAGTTCGATCTGCTCGTCGGTGACCATGATGTTCTCGGGCTTGAGGTCGTTGTAGACCAGTCCGATGTCGTGCAGATACTGCAGTGCCGGTAGCACTTCGAGCATGTATGCGATGGCCTGCTCGACGGGGATGCGGTTCGGTGGGGGATAGTTGTCGAGCACGGTACGCAGGGTGTGACCACCCAGGTACTCCATGACGATGTATCCCATCGGGGTGCCGTCGGGTGAGGGGTGCTCGACGAAGTTGTAGATCTGCACGATGCTCGGATGGCTGACCTCGGCCAGGAACTGGCGTTCGGCCACCGCGACCGCCTGGGCCTCGGCGTCGCCACCCTGCAGCAGGCCCTTCAGCACTACCCAGCGGTCGCTCACGTTGCGGTCGATCGCGAGGTAGATCCATCCCAGTCCGCCGTGGGCGAGACAACCCTGCACCTCGTACTGCCCGGCGACGAGGTCCCCGCGGTGCAGGGCCGGAGTGAACTGGAAATGTGTTCCGCACTGGGGGCAATCACCTTCTGTGGGACCCGGCCCCGACGGGGTGCTGCGTCCCACCGGTTGTCCGCACTTCGCGCAGAACCTCTTGCCTTCGGAGACGTGAGGATCGCGGAGGACGGCGTCGACCGGATCCTTCGTGGTGGGGACCGGCACGTCGACGAGGCCGGCGATGCGGCGACGCTGGGTTCCGCGCGGCCGGATGCGGCGGTTCGACGAACGTTGGGAGGACGAACGCTGGGAGGACGAGCCGGACCAGATCGACGAGCGCTGGGTGGAGTCGGGCCGCGTGGCGGGGACGGGGCCGCGTTCGGTGGCAGGTCCGGCATCCCCGGCCGCCCGCGCGGTGGCCGGTCCCGAGTCGCTGGTCGACGGCTCGGTCGCGGGCCCGGAATCCGCTGCGCGCCTAGTGGCGGGCCCGGAGTTCACTGCCCGTTCGGTGGCGGGCACAGAGTTCACTGCCCGCTCGGTGGCGGGCCCGGAGTTCACTGCCGGTTCGGTGGCGGGGCCGGAATCGGCCGACGGGGTATCGGCCGGTTCGGGTTCGTCGGACATGGCCGTCACTTCCGGTAGTTCGGTGTCGGGGGTGACGGAGTGGGACCGAGCACCCGCAGGTACTTCTCGTACAGCGCCGTCCACGTCCCGTCGGAGCGGATCCGTTCGAGGGTGGCGTTGACGAAGCGTACGAGCTCGTCGCTGCCCAGCCGGATTCCGATTCCGTACGGCTCTGATCCCAGGGAGGGGCCGACGAGTTCGAGATAGGGGTCCTGTGAGGCGAGTCCGGCGAGGATCGTGTCGTCGGTGCTCACGGCGTCGACCTGCTGTTGCTGGAGGACGACGAGGCAGTCGGCCCACGACGGCACGGTGAGGATCGACGCCGACGGCTGCACTTCTCGCATCCGGAGCAGCGAGGTGGTGCCCTCGACGATGCACACGCGCCGGCCGGCGAGATCGGCGGCGGAGCGGATGCCGGATCCCCGGACGACGAGCACGCGCTGCTGGGCTCGGAAGTACTCGGTGGAGAAGTCGACCTTCTCGCGTCGGGCGCACGTGATGCTCATGGTCTTCGCGACGATGTCGACGGTGGAGTCCTGCAGCGCCTTCTCGCGCTCGGCCGACGACAGGATGCGGTAGTCGACGAGGTCGGGATCGCCCAGGAGGTCGCGGGCGAGCTCACGTGCGATGTCGACGTCGAAACCGGTGATGCGCCCGGTCGCGGTGTCGCGGTAGCTCATGAGGTTGCTGCCGGTGTCGAGGCCGACGATCAGCCGGCCGCGCGTGCGGATCCGATCGATCGCAGGTCCGGTGGCGTTCGGATCCGGGGGAAGCGAGGCGGTGGGATCGCCGCAGTCGGGGGCGGGCGGTGTGGCCACCGACGACTCGAGCATCCGCGCGTTCTCGGGAAGCGGGAGAGAGGTCGTCGTCCCTTGGAGGCCGGGGGCGCGCGGTGGGGGGTCGGTCGCGCACCCGCCGGCGAGTGCGGCGACGACGCACAGGCCCGCGACGAGAACGCGCTCTCTCACTGGTACTCCTTCAACCGGGGCCGGAGACCGACCCACACGCCGACCAGCGCCACCGTCAGCAGCACCACCGACATCGGTGCGAGGCCGGCGAGGGTGCGGGAGGCGCGGAACTCGTTGTCGCGCAGTTCGGTGCGGGTGTCGTCGATTCCTTCCGTCAGGGCCGCATCGAGAGCGACGAACCGGGCGGTGGACTCGCCGGGACCTGCACCGACCGCGAGGACCGAGGCCGCTGCGTAGTCGCCGCGGACGAGGGCGTCGACCATGCGTGCATGCGAGTTGATCCATGCGTCGTGCGCCGACCGGGCGGTCTCCACTGCCTCGGCGCCCGCCTCGAGGGCGGAATCGCGACCGTACTCGTCGAGGATGTTGCCGAGCCGCGCCATGTTGGTCTCGAAGGTGTCGTCGTACGCGCCGGTTGTGTCGCGCCGGGCGATCAGCAGGGTCTCGGCGGTACGCGACTGCTGGGCGAGGATCCGGCCCTCGGTGAGATCGGCGAGCGGTGCCGCACCGCGCTCGATGGCGCGTTCGGTGGCACTCGACGAGGCCAGGCCCGCGACGAGCAACCAGCACAGCAGCGCGCCGGTCGCGCCGATCGCGACGAGGATTCCGGGATTGAGGGTGCGACGACTGCGGCGGCTCACGACGGCGTGCGCCACGCACAGGGCAGCGACCGTGACGAGGAGCAATCCGATCGCGAGCCAGGGCGGTCGCACCGCGTCGCGCTGGGTGTCCTCGACCGCGGCGACGCCGCGCGTGTGCAGTTCCTGCGCGGCGGGGAGCAGTTCGGTCTGCATCAGGTGCGAGGCCTCGCCGAGATATGCGGCGCCGACCGGATGCCCGGTGCGGTTGTTGGTGCGAGCCGTCTCGATGAGACCCGTGTAGACGGGCAGCAGCCGCCCGATCTCCGTCAGGTTGTGCGCGGTCTCGCGGTCGGCATCGGTCAGGCCGGTCGCCGCGATGACGAGATATTCCGCGGCCTCGTTGGTCGCCCGGATGTAGCGACTGCGCACCGCCTCCGGTTCGAGTCCGCCCGAGATGAAGCCCGTCACGGCGGCGGCGTCGGCCACCGACAGCGCGCTGTAGAGATTCTGGGCCGCGCTGGCGAGCGGCTCGATGGACGCGAGGAGACGATCGTGGGTGGCCTGCCTGCCGGACACCATCGTTGCGGAGACCGCTGCCGAGGCGACGAGCAGCACGGTGAGCACCACCCCGAGGACCACCAACCGGACCGGCGTGGACCGGAGCAGGGCACGAGCGTCGTCGAACCGGGCGTCCGGAGTGTCCGTATCGGCGTCGTCGCGGATGTGGCTCTCGACAGGAGCGAAGGGAGGGGTGATCCGTACGTCCACCGGGCACTCCCTTCCTCGTGTCGAGCGGTCTGAGGGGAGCATATAAGCAGCCCGGCGGTATTGTTGCCGTCCACGGACGGCGGGGATCCGGTACCGGGCACAGGTCCGGGCGAGGGCGGGTCGGAGAGGCGGACGCAATGCGTGGAGACGGTGACGGCTGGGCGGTCGGACCGGACGGCGAGAAGCGCTGGGGACGGCACGGCGCCGCAGGTCTGCTGCTGCGCGCTCCGCTCGCGGACGGTCGCCCCGCGGTTCTCCTGCAGCATCGGGCGGCATGGTCGCACCAGGGCGGGACGTGGGCACTTCCCGGTGGAGCGCGCGACTCGCACGAGAGCACCGTCGACGCCGCCGTGCGGGAGGCCCAGGAGGAGGCCGGCATCGATGTCGCGGCCGTGACGGTACGCGCCGAACGCGTCACGTCCGGTCTCGCGGGCGGATGGACCTACACCACCGTCGTCGCCGACGCCACCGAAACTCTCGTGACCAGTCTCAACCAGGAGAGCACCGAACTGCGCTGGGTGCCCGAACCGGAGGTCGAGGCGATGCCGCTGCACAGCGGCTTCGCCGAGGCGTGGCCGTCGCTGCGCACCTCACCGGTACGCATGCTGCTCGACACCGCGAACGTGCTCGGAGCGAGCGGCCCCACCGGATGGTGGCGCGACCGCCCCGGCGCGACGAGCGCACTGCTCGCCGACCTCGCCGCGGTCCTGCCCCGCACCGTCGAAATTCCCGACGGGACGTTCGGCTGGGTCCCCCGCGTCGAAGCGGTCCTCGAAGGGCATGCCCGCGACGCGACGATCGACGACGTCCGGATCCCGGTGCACAGCGCGGACGGCAGCGGCGACGACGAACTGACCCGGCTGGCCTCCACCACGACGGCCGTGGTCGACCCCGGTGTGACGGTCGTGGTCACCGCGGATCGCGGTCTGCGCGCACGGTTGCCCGAGGGCACGATCGCGATGTCGCCCTCGGCCGTGCTGGGCTGGCTGTAACGCCTCAGGTCGGGAGTGCGGCCTTCAGCGCCGCCGCGGCTGCCCGCGGATCGGATGCCTTCGTGATCGCCCGGACCACCGCGACCCGCGTGGCACCGGCGTCGAGCACCTCGGGGAGTCGCTCGAGATCGATGCCGCCGATCGCGAACCACGGCCGTGCCGGCTGCGACTGCGTGACCTCGCGCGTCACCTCCAGCCCCGCTGCGGTCCGTCCCGGCTTGGTCGGTGTGTCCCACACCGGCCCGGATGCGAAGTAGTCGACGCCCTCCTCGATGTCGGCGAGCGCAGCCTGCGCGCGGCTCGACGTCGAGCGGCCGATGACGATCTCGTCGCCGAGGATCTGCCGCGCGTGCCGCACCGGCAGGTCGCCCTGACCGAGATGCAGGATGTCGGCGCCCGACGCGAGCGCGATGTCGGCGCGGTCGTTCACGGCCAGGAGCGCACCGTGGCGTGCACACGCCTCGCCGATGATCTCGAGGGCGGCGAGTTCCTCGCGTGCCTCGAGGCGTCCGAACTTCTTCTCGCCGGCCGAGTCCTTGTCGCGCAACTGGACGATGTCGACCCCACCGGCGAGGGCCTCCTCGACGAACCGTGCGAGGTCGCCGGTGTCCCGGCGAGCGTCGGTGCACAGATACAGCCGGGCGGTGGCGAGTCGGCCGCGCGGGTCGGGATGGTTGCCGCGATAGGTGGTCACGGACAAGACGGTAGCCTCTAGAGCGAAAGTGACGACACGGGAGTCCCGGGGATCGCGGGGCTGAGAGGGGGCCTGCCGGCCCCGACCGTTATGACCTGACCCGGATCATGCCGGCGCAGGGAGTGAGGTGGACCAATGGCAACTGTGGCCGTCGTGGGTGGCGGAGTGATCGGGCTGTCGATCGCATGGCGCGCGGCCCGCGCGGGACACGTCGTGACCGTGCACGACCCGAATCCTGGTAGCGGAGCCTCGTGGGTGGCCGGAGGAATGCTGGCACCGCTGTCCGAGGGCTGGCCCGGTGAGGACCACGTCCTGTCCCTGGGAGCGGCCTCCCTCGACCGCTGGCCCGGCTTCGCGGAGGCGCTGCGCACGGAGACCGGCGTCGATGTGTTCACCGCCCAGGCGTCCCTGACCGTCGCGCTCGATGCGGCCGATGCGGCCGACCTGCGGACCGTCGCCGAATGGGTGGGGGAGCAGGGGCACGAGATGCGGCTGCTCTCCCGCGCCGAGATCCGGGAGTTCGAGCCGTCCCTCGGTCCGAAGGTCCGTCTCGGACTCCTCGCCCCCACCGAGTCGTCGGTCGACAACCGTACGCTCGTCGACGCCCTGCGCGTCGCGGCCACCGCGGCCGGGGTGCGTTTCTCCGACGCCGCCGTCCACGATCTCGCCGACCTTCCCGACGATCAGGTGGTGCTCGCCGCCGGCTCGGCGTCGGCGCGACTGTGGCCGGGCCTTCCGGTCCGTCCGGTCAAGGGCGAGATCCTGCGCCTGCGGGTGCGGCCGGGCGCGACTCCGCCGCCGCAGCGCACCGTGCGCGCGAGTGTCCACGGACGCCCCGCCTATCTGGTGCCCCGCCACGACGGCCTCGTCGTGGGCGCCACACAGTACGAGGCGTCCGACACACAGGTCACGGTGGCCGGGGTGCGCGATCTGATCGCCGACGCCGAGAAGATCTTTCCTGCGCTCGGCGAGTACGAACTGTTCGAGGCGAGCGCGGGCCTGCGCCCGATGACCCCCGACAACCTGCCGCTGATCGGCCGGCTCTCCGATCGTGTCGTCGCCGCGACCGGCCACGGCCGCAACGGTGTGCTGCTCACGCCGCTCACCGTCGACGCGGTGCTCGCCGAACTCGGTGGGCGGTCGCTGGCCGACGCGCAGTACGCCTGTCCTGGACGAATTACGGAAGCGAGTGTGGGATGACGAACGTGTCCGTGGGCATCACCGTCAACGGTGAGGACAAGTACTACGACGCGGCCCCGACCGTGTCACAACTGCTGAACGAGCTCGGTCTGCCCGAGAAGGGCATCGCGGTCGCCGTCGACGGTGTCGTGTGCCCGCGCGGCCGCTGGTCGGAGCCGGTCACACGCGGAGCGAGCATCGAGATCCTCACGGCGGTCCAGGGTGGCTGACACACACGATCGCGGCGCCGACCTGCCGCAGCTGACCATCGCCGGCCGCGCCTTCGGGTCGCGGCTGATCACCGGCACCGGTGGCGCGGCGAACCTGGCCGTGCTCGAGGAGGCACTCGTCGCGTCGGGCACCGAACTGACCACCGTCGCGATGCGCCGCGTCGACGCGGCCTCCGGAACCGGTGTCCTCGACCTGCTGCGCCGCCTCGGCATCGAACCGCTGCCGAACACTGCCGGGTGCCGCGGCGCGAAGGAAGCCGTGCTGACCGCGCAGCTCGGGCGGGAAGCGCTGGAGACCGACTGGGTGAAACTCGAGGTCATCGCCGACGAACGGACGCTGCTGCCCGACGTCATCGAACTCGTCTCCGCAGCCGAACAACTCGTCGACGACGGCTTCGTCGTCCTGCCGTACACGACCGACGATCCCGTCCTCGCGCGGCGCCTCGAGGACGTCGGTTGTGCCGCGGTGATGCCGCTCGGCTCGCCGATCGGGACCGGCCTCGGTATCTCGAACCCGCACCACATCGAGATGATCGTCGAGGCTGCGGGTGTGCCGGTGATCCTCGACGCGGGAATCGGAACCGCCTCCGACGCGGCGCTCGCGATGGAACTCGGTTGCGACGCCGTGCTGCTCGCGACCGCCGTCACCCGCGCGAAGGATCCGGCGCTGATGGCGTCGGCGATGCGTCACGCCGTCGAAGCGGGATTCCGTGCCCGGCACGCCGGCCGGATCCCGAAACGCTTCTGGGCCCAGGCATCTTCGCCGATGGAGCCGTGACCGGTACGGGAAACCCCTGAGCACCTTGGTGTTCAGGGGTTTCCGATTGTCACGCGACGGGTTACCGATCGGTCTGTACGATCCCCGGGCATGACAGTTGCACACAGAATTTTCGCTGCCGCCGCTGCCGGGCTCATGGGCACTGTCGTCGCCGTCGCGGCGCCGGGTGTCGCGGGCGCCCAGGAACCGTGTCAGATGGGCTGGTCGAACACCGGACCGAGGTCGTGCGCGACGACGGAGTTGTCCACGCCACCCGTGCTGACATTGGGCGACGGCATCTGCGCCGGCATCGTGCGCGCCGGTGGAACCGCCTTCGACGGCCCGCTCTACGAGTACTCCTCGGCGCCGGGTGCCACCCACGGGATCGAACTGCGGATCACGCAGGGCTACTCGCTTCTCGGCGAGTGGACGCCGAGCATCCTGAACTGCGACGTCACCGTCGCTTTCGACTGGCACAACCTCGACACCGGTGCCCGCGGTACGGAGACCCGCTTCGTGCCGGCCTTCCACACGAGCACCCGGCCGTTGTTCATGCACGTGTTCCCCGGGCCCGGCCGCGTCGCCCTGACGATGCGTACCGAGCGACCGAGCATCCCGGTCACCACCGAGGTCTTCGTCCCCTGACGCACCGCGTGCGGCTCCGGGGAGTGTGATCGGATGCGCTCGCCGGAGCCGCACGTAGGGTGGTGCGCATGATCGAAGTGACCGGCTTGACCAAGACCTTCGGGTCCACGACCGCGGTCGACGACCTGACGTTCACGGTCCGTCCCGGCATCGTCACCGGCTTCCTCGGCCCCAACGGCGCGGGGAAGTCCACCACGATGCGCATGATCCTGGGGCTGGACCAGCCGACCTCGGGAACCGCACTGATCGAAGGGAAGCCGTACAGCGAGCTGACACGGCCGCTCACCACCGTCGGGGCGTTGCTCGACGCGAAGTGGGTGCATCCCAACCGGTCGGCGCGGTCGCATCTCGCCTGGCTGGCCGCGTCGAACGGTCTGCCCGCCTCGCGTGTCGACGAGGTTCTGCGCCAAGTGGGACTGACGGAGGTCGCGGGCAAGCGCGCCGGCGGCTTCTCGCTCGGCATGTCGCAGCGACTCGGTCTCGCCGCCGCACTGCTCGGCAACCCGCGCGTGCTGCTGTTCGACGAACCGGTCAACGGCCTCGACCCCGAGGGCATCGTGTGGATCCGGAGGTTCATGCAGGCGCTCGCCGCGGAAGGCCGCACGGTGCTCGTGTCCAGCCACCTGCTCTCGGAGATGGCGCAGACCGCCGAACATCTCATCGTCATCGGCCGTGGACGGCTCATCGCCGACACCTCGGTGAAGGCGTTCGTCGACCGCGCGTCCGACTCGTTCGTCGTCGTGCGCAGCCCGCAACTCGACGAGCTGCGCACCGCGCTCACCGAACGCGGGCACACCGTGCGGGAGGACGACGGTGCCCTGCACGTCTCGGGCGCTCCGGCGGCGGAGATCGGCGAACTCGCTGCGACCCGGTCGATCGTGCTGCACGAACTCGCGGGACGCAACGCGTCGCTCGAGGAAGCGTTCATGAAACTCACCGGTGGCGAGGTCGAATACCACGGATCCGGAGTCGACGACGTCATGAAGGGTGGACTGTGATGAGTACGGCGCTCGACACACTGCGGGCCGAACGGATCAAGCTCACGTCGGTGCAGTCACCGCTGTGGTGCACCCTCGTCATCGTCGCCCTCGGCCTGGGTCTGGCCGCGATCCTCGGGTCGGTCTCCCGCGCGTCGGCCGGGATGGACGACGAACTGGGACGGTTCTATCCGACCGTGGACGTCGCGGTCAGCGGCGTCACCGGCTTCGGTGTGCTGGTGCTCATGATCCTCGCGGCACTGTCGGTCACCAGCGAATACCGTTTCGGGGTCATCCGCACGACCTTCCAGGCCACCCCGAACCGCACCCTGCTCCTGACGATGAAGGCCCTGCTCATCGGTGTGCTGGGCGCGGTGCTGACACTCGCGGTCTCGTTCGGTGCCTTCTACCTCGCGAAGGCACTGGCCGGGCCCGACGCAGGTCGCGAACTCGTCCTCAGCGGCGGCACGGCGTGGCGCGCGGTCTACGGCACCGCGATCTACGCGTTCCTGTGCGTCTTCCTCGCGGTCGGTGTGGGCACGCTGTTGCGGCAGTCGGCCGGCACGATCGCGCTGCTGATGCTGTGGCCGCTGCTGCTCGAGTCGTTGTTCGCGCTGTTCGGTTCGGTGGGCCGCGAGATCCAGCCGTTCCTGCCGTTCGCGAACGCGAACAACTTCCTGGGTATCGGGCAGGGAATCGAATTCCACTGGGGTCCATGGGGATCGCTCCTGTACTTCGCGGCCTTCTCGTTCCTGGTGTTCGCGGCCTCACTCGTGGTGGTCAACCGCCGCGACGCCTGAGGTACTACCTCGACACGCCGCAGGTTCTGCCTCCGCACACTGCGCCGCACGGTTTCCCCGTGCGGCGCAGTGCTTTTGTGTACGCTCGGTCGATGGCGCGGGCGCAGACGAGATACGGCATGCGGGGAGCGGCCCTGATCGCCGCCGGTGTACTGCTGACGGCGGGATGCTCGGAGGCGGAGGCGCCGCCCGTCGACCCGACGGCGCTCGCCGACGCCGTGCAACTCGATGCCGTCATGACGCACCTGACGGAACTCGAACGGATCGCCGGCGAGAACGACGGAAACCGTTCGCTCGGGACCCCCGGCTACGACGCGAGCGTCGACTACGTCGCCGGAGCCCTGCGCGACGCCGGATTCGACGTGCAGACACCGGAGTTCGACACGACCCTGTTCGCCGTCGAGAACGAGCAGCTCACCGTCGACGGGGAGCCGATGGGCGTGAGCGCACTCGGCATGTCGCCGTCGACGGGACCGGAGGGGCTCACCGCGCGCGTCGTGCGCATCGCCCCCGACGACACCCCCGGCTGCGAGGCCACCGACTACGACGGCATCGACGCGACCGGCGCGGTGGTGATCGTCGATCGCGGCGTGTGCACCTTCGCCGTCAAGGAGCAGGTCGCCGCCGAACGGGGAGCGGCCGCGCTGCTCGTCGCCAACAACGAGGACGGCCCGCTCGCCGCCGCCGGTCTCGGGGCGGAATCGAACCCCCGCATCCCGGTCGGAGGCGTGGCCGGGGCCGACGCCGAGCGCCTGTTCGCCGCGACCACCGTGACGGTGACACTCCAGACCCGCACCGAGGACCGGAAGTCGCGCAACGTGATCGCGCAGACGCGCACCGGCTCGACCGACGACGTGGTCGTCGTCGGCGCGCACCTCGACAGCGTCCCCGAAGGACCGGGGATCAACGACAACGGAACCGGCGTCGCCGCCGTCCTCGAGACCGCGCTGCAACTCGGCAGCGAGCCGGGCGTGACCAACGCCGTGCGGTTCGCGTTCTGGGGCGCCGAGGAGGTCGGACTGGTCGGCTCCACGAGGTACGTCGAGTCGCTGTCCGACGAGGAACGACTCGACATCGCCCTGTACCTGAACTTCGACATGCTCGGCTCGCCCAACGCCGGATATCTGGTGTTCGACGGCGACGACTCCGACGCCGTCGGTGAAGGACCCGGACCGGAGGGCTCGGCGGGTATCGAACGGACCTTCGCGCAGTTCTTCGACGAACGCGGAATCGAGGTCGGCGGAACGGATTTCGACGGTCGTTCCGATTACGGTCCGTTCGTCGCCTTCGGCATCCCCGCGGGCGGGGTGTTCACCGGCGCCGACGACGTCAAGACCCCCGAACAGGCCGGCCTGTGGGGTGGCACCGCCGACCAGCCCTTCGACCCGAACTACCACACCCCCGAGGACACCCTGGCCGGCATCGACCGCGACGCGTTCGCCGCGGCGGCCGCCGCCGTCGCCTACGGCACGGCTGTCTACGCGAATTCGATCGACGGACCCGACGGGGTGCCCGCAGGTGACCAGCGGGCCGAGGTGCGCGCCGAGTTCACCGAGTGAAGACGGGCGCGATCAGCGCTCGTGCAGTCGCCACAACGGGTTGACCGGGCCGTGGCCGTGACCGAGGTCGTAGGACCACTCGAGGCACTTCGTGATCCATTCCTTCGCGAACTCGACTGCCTCGGGCACTGACCGGCCATGCGCGAGGGCGGACGCGATCGCGGCTGCGAGCGTGTCGCCGCCGCCGTGGTCGTTGCCGGTCTCGATGCGCGGCGTGCTGAACTCGAGGAAACGGTCGCCGTCGAACAGCAGGTCGGTGCTCTTCTCCGAGCTGCGCAGATGACCGCCCTTGACGATCACCCACTGGGCGCCGAGCGCATGGAGCGCTTCGGCGGCGCGCCGGGCCGACGCGTCGTCGACGACCTCGATGCTCGTGATCAGCCGTACCTCGTCGAGATTCGGGGTGACGACGGTGGCGAGGGGGATGAGCACCCCGCGGATCGCGTCGAGCGCGTCGGAGTGCAGCAGCGGGTCGCCGTGCATCGATGCGCAGACCGGGTCGACGACGAGCGGTACCTCCATGTCGCGGCCGATGCCCACCTCGGAGCACACCTGTGCGACGGCCTCGATGATCTGCGTGGAGGCGAGCATGCCCGTCTTCGCTGCGGACACCCCGATGTCCTCGACCACGCACCGCACCTGGTCGGCCACGGTCTCGGCGGGGATCTCGTGGAACCCGCGGACGCCGACGGAGTTCTGGACGGTGACGGCGGCCACCGCGACGCATGCGTGCACACCGCACATCGCCATCGTGCGGGAATCGGCCTGGATGCCGGCTCCGCCTCCGGAGTCGGTGCCGGCGATGGTGAGGGCTCGAACCGGGGTCTCGCCTCGAGGCGACAGGGGCAGAAGGTCCACGCGGACACCCTACCGAGGGTGTGTTCGAACACGGCCGGGAGGCGCTGAGGCGGGTGCACTTTGCGAAACACGACAGCGTTGCTGCCGGTGGTCGCCTCGTTGCTCTATAGTGGCATAGGTCACAGTTCGATCACGCAACACCCCTATTGGAGGCGCTCATGAACACGAGTTCGCCGGACCTCGCCGTGTCGGACAACGCCGACCAGAACCGGTTCGAACTGCGCCTCAACGGCGATCTCGTCGGCATCCTGGCGTACTACGACTTCGAACGCGTTCCGGCGCCGAACCCGCCGGTCGTCGACTTCATGCACACCGTGATCGTCGAGGATTTCGGTCATCGGGGTCTCGCGGCCGTCCTCGTCGGTGGTTCGCTCGATCTCGCTCGCAGCCGAGGCTGGCGGGTGCGGCCGGTGTGCACCTATGTGCAGCGATTCGTGTCGTCGCACGAAAACTACCGCGACGTCGTCGTGGCTCTCGAGCTGCCGCGCACGGACCCCCACCGCAAAGAGACCCGGCGCAAGCAGCCGCAGCGCAAGGTGCCTGCCCGCAAGGCCTGATGCCTGTGCGGGCGGTCCACCCGACGCGGGACCTGCTCAGAGGTCGAGGTCGACGACGACCGGTGCGTGGTCGCTCGCGCCCTTGCCCTTGCGTTCGTTGCGGTCGATCTCGGCGCCCGTCACCCGTGCCGCGAAGGCCGGTGATCCGAGGACGAAGTCGATCCGCATCCCCTGCTTCTTGGGGAAGCGCAGCTGGGTGTAGTCCCAGTAGGTGTAGACCCCGGGGCCGGGCGCGTACGGACGGACGACGTCGGTGTAGCCGACGTCGGCGAACGCGTGGAAGGCGTCGCGCTCGGGCTGCGAAGTGTGCGTCTTGCCCTCGAAGAAGGCCGGATCCCACACGTCGTCGTCGGTGGGGGCGACGTTCCAGTCGCCGACCAGCGCGATGGGCTGCCCGGGCGCTGCGGTGGCCCAGGCGTGCGCGTCGGCGCGCAGCTTGGCGAGCCAGTCGAGCTTGTAGGTGTAATGCGGGTCGTTGAGGTCGCGGCCGTTGGGGACGTACAGGCTCCACACGCGCACACCCGCGCACGTCGCCCCGATCGCCCGCGCCTCGAGCGCCGGATCGACCTCCGGGTCCTTGGAGAAACCGGGCTGGTCCTCGAAGCCGATCTGCACGTCGTCGAGGCCCACGCGCGACGCGATGGCCACACCGTTCCACTGGCTCAGTCCGACGTGCGCGACGCGGTAGCCGAGCTCCTCGAAGCGTTCGTGCGGGAACTGCTCGTCCTTGCACTTGGTTTCCTGCATCGCGAGCACATCCGTGTCGGTTCGCTGCAACCAGTCGAGGATGCGGTCGGTACGGGCACGGACGGAGTTCACATTCCAGGTAGCAAGGCGCACACGCCCACTGTAGGCGACCTATCCGACGGGTTCGGAGGCGTATCGGTAGCGGTGGTGGTCGACGAAGCCGAGTTCGCGATACAGGGCGCGCGCCGCGGTGTTCGACTCCTCGACCTGCAGATATGCGTGGGTCGTGCCGTGCTCGCGTGCCCAGCGCAGCACGGCACCGCACACGAGTGTGCCGAGTCCGCGACGCCGGTGTTCGGGAGCGACCTCGACGGTCGACAGACCCACCCAGCGGCGTCCGTCCGGCGCATCGGTGATCGCCGCGCGGCAGATCGCCAGGGGCGGCTGCCCGGGTGCACCGATGCGGCCGAACCCGAGGATCCCCGCGGCCACCGAGCCGAGCACGTCCTGCGCGAGCAGCGGGTCGGCGTCGGCGCGGTGGAGCGACATCCAGTCGGCGTCCGGCCGGTCGGTGATCGTGACCGGGGTGGGCTCCGGCGGCAAGGGGATGTTCGCGAGGTCGGCGCCCATCACGAGCACCGGCTCCGAGGTCGGCCACCCCTCGGGGATCCGGGCGAGTCGATCGGGCACCAGCAGCCGCAGCGGCAATCCGCGTGCCGCGAACCATTCACGGAGCCGGGCGCGCACCGCCGGATCGGCGGGGTCCGCCACGGTGCCGCGTTCACCCAGCGGCGTTGCCGAATTGGCGCGCCGGGTGAAACCGTGTCCGGCGCGCACGAGCCAGCCGTCCACCCAGGCCGATTCGAGACCGGGCCACCCCGCGGCGGCGGCGTGCTCGAGCGCGCGGATCTCCGAGACGCGGATCGGCCGCGCCGCGATCGGCTTGAGCGCGACGACCGAGGTGGGGGACACCTGGACGACACGACCGTCGGCGGTGCGCACCGCGACCACCGGTTCGACGGAGACGAGTTCACCGACGACATCGGTCATCGGGTGGCTGTAGCCGGCGGGCAGGCGGTACCGCAGCACCACCCGGGTACCGAGGGGTACGGACGGGGCCGGACGGTCGGTCGTCATCGACGGTTCGCCGGTCGCCTCGTCAGTCGTCCTCGTCGTGGCCGAACGGGTCCTCCACCGAACCCGGGAGCCAGGTCAGGCCCGGGACGCCCCATCCGGCGCGCTTGATGGTCTTCTTCGCGGCGCGGGCGTTGCGCCCGATCAGAACGTCGACGTACAGGAAGCCGTCGAGGTGCCCGACCTCGTGCTGCAGCATGCGAGCGAAGAATCCGTGGCCCTCGATGTCGATGGGCTCACCGTTCTCGTCGGTACCGGTGACCTTCGCCCAGTCGGCGCGACCGGTGGGGAAGTTCTCGCCCGGCACGGACAGGCAGCCCTCGAGATCGTCCTCGGGGTCGGGCATCGTCTCGGGGATTTCCGAGGTCTCGAGGATCGGGTTGACGACGACGCCACGCCGGCGCGCGACCTTGCCGGACTCGTCGCGGTCGGGGCAGTCGTAGACGAACAGTCGCTTGTCCACACCGACCTGGTTGGCGGCGAGGCCGACGCCGTTGGCCGCGTCCATCGTCTCGAACATGTCGGCGATCAGCTGAGCGAGTTCGGCGGGTGACTCGGTCACCGGCCGGGTCGGGTTGTGCAGGACGGGGTCGCCGACGATGACGATGGGAAGAATGGCCATGGTGACACAGGATAATGGGATCGACTCGCGGCGTTCTCGGACCGGTATGTGTCCCCACCCCGTGATTGAATGACCTCCGCCGAGACGCAAGGACTCTTCGTCACGGTGTGATCCAGTCAGTCGAGGAGGGAAATGGACGGCGCAGCAGCGCACGGCAACGACCGGTCCGATCTCGTGTCCCAGCAGGGCGACGGCGCATCCGCGCAGGAACCCACTGGCGACGAGGCGAACGGCCTGAGCCGTCGCGATCTCGACATCCTGGCGTTCGAACGGCAGTGGTGGAAGTACGCCGGTGCCAAGGAGGACGCCATCAAGGAACTCTTCGGTCTCTCCGCCACCCGCTACTACCAGGTGCTCAATGCTCTGGTGGATCGTCCCGAGGCGCTCGCCGCCGATCCGATGCTGGTCAAGCGGCTGCGGCGGTTGCGTGCGAGCCGTCAGAAGGCCCGCGCGGCCCGCCGGCTCGGTTTCGACACCCGTTAGACGGGCGGCCGTCGGGCCGGATAATGCGATATCGACACGCGCGGCCGGTCGGCAGCGCTGCGTGTGCTCGGGCAACTATGGTCGAGGTCGTGAGCAGAACCCCCGAGATCCCCAGCCGCGCGCCCGCACCCTCGGGACCGCCTCTGCGTGCGTTCGCGATGGTCCTGATCTCCTTGGGCATCCTGTTCGCCGGTCTCGGTTTCGCCTCGCTCGGTGATTCCGACGACGAACCCGCTCCCGCGGCGGCACCCACGACGACGACCGCTGCCGCGCCGGCCGCACCGTCCACGCGCTCGGCCGCGGTGCCCACCGCGCCCGCGCCCGCTGCCGCGAACGGTGGCACGTCCGCCGCCGGGGACGGTGCGACCACCACCACGGCCGTGTCTTCGGCTCCTTCCATGCCCGTGGGGAGCGGAACCGCGTTCGCGTCCGACACCTCGGCCTCCGCGACGGCACCGGTGCGCGTGTTCAACAACTCGGAGGTCGCGGGCCTCGCCGCGCAGACCGCGGCCTACCTCGAGGACGAGGGATACACCATCAGTGAAACGGGCAACTACAGCGAGGGCTTGCTCCCGCAGACCTCGGTGTTCTACGGGTCGTCTCCCGGAGAGCAGCAGACCGCGACAGCCGTCGCCGAGTCGCTCGGTGTCACCGCGCAACCGCGCTTCGAGGGCATCCGCGACGCCGCCCCCGGAGTGATCGTCATCGTCACTTCGCGTTAGCGCCGGAACCGTGTCGGTCCGCCACCGGGTGGTCGCCGGAGACGCCCGGTTATGATCGGGTGACTTTTCGGCACTTCGAAGGAGCGGTTTGATGGTCTCCAGTTCCACCCGTCGCATGTCCTGGCGTGCTCTGGCCCCGATCGTCGCGATCGCCGCGGTGGGCCTGACTGCGTGCTCGAACAGCGAGGAGGCGAGCACCGAGCCGGGGACGACTCCGCCGGTGTGGACGGGATCCGCCGCGCCCGCTTCCGAGGCCCACGGCGACGACCACGGCACCGAGGGTGGGAGCGAGTCGCACGCCGGTGGCTCCGCCTCCGCTGCTGCGCTCACCGCGGAGCTCACCACGGTCGACGGCGAGTCGGCCGGCACCGTGTCGTTCGCCGAGAACGGCGGCGACGTCGAGGTGACCATCGAGGTCGAGGGTCTCGAGCCCGGCTACCACGGTGTCCACATCCACGAGTTCGGCCGTTGCGAGCCCCAGTCCACCGCGCCGAACGGCGGCGAGCCCGGCGCCTTCCTGTCGGCCGGTGCCCACCTGCAGGCCGGTGGCAACACCTCCGTCCCGGAGAGCGGCGACCTGGTCTCGCTCGTCGTCCACGAGGACGGCACCGCCACCGCCACCGTCACCACCTCGGCCTTCGGCCTCGAGGACCTCGAAGGTGAGGACGGCGCCTCTGTGGTCGTGCACCAGGACAACCTCGGCGCCCGCCTCGCCTGCGGCGTCATCGGGTGAGCAGGGTTCGAATCCCCTGAAGCTCGGTACCCGGGTAATTCCTGACACAGGGCCCCGCGACGGACATCCGTCGGCGGGGCCCTGTGGTTGGATCGAGACGTGGCAGTCGCGTTTCCGGGATCACCTCGTCCCACGATCGGCGTGGAATGGGAGATCGCTCTGGTGGACAAGACCACCCGCGATCTCTCGAACAGCGCGGCGGTCGTCTTCGACAGGGTGGAGGAGATCGCCGGGGAGACCCCGCGGCTGACCAAAGAGTTCCTGCGCAACACCGTCGAACTCGTCACCGGTGTACACGACACCGTCGCCGAGGCCGTCGACGATCTGTCCGAGTCGCTGTCGTTGCTGCGCCGCGCCGCCGATCCGCTCGGAGTGGACCTGATGTGTGCCGGCACCCATCCGTTCGCGCAGTGGACCGGCCAGACCGTCACACCCTCCCCGGACTACGAGGAGATGATCAACCGCACCCGCTGGTGGGGACGGCAGATGCTCATCTGGGGAGTGCACGTCCACGTGGGAGTCTCCTCCGCGGAGAAGATCATCCCGATCCTCAACGCCATGCTCGTGAAATATCCCCACATGCTCGCGTTGTCGGCCTCGTCGCCGATCTGGGCGGGCTACGACACCGGCTACGCGAGCAACCGTGCGCTGATGTTCCAGCAGCTGCCGACTGCCGGCCTGCCCTATCACTTCGCCGACTGGCCGCAGTACGCGAAATTCATCGCCGACCAGCTCGAGTCCGGTGTCATCAGCCATCCCGGAGGCATGCACTGGGACATCAGGCCCGCGCCGAAATGGGGCACCCTCGAGGTCCGGGTCTTCGACGGCATCACCAACCGCGCCGAACTGGCCGCCCTCGTCGCGTTCGTGCATTCACTCGTCGTCTACTTCGACGAACGTCTCGAGCGCGGTGAGGAACTTCCTGTGCTGCAACCGTGGCACGTCAAGGAGAACAAGTGGCGTGCGGCGCGGTACGGACTCGATGCCGAGGTCATCCTCGACCCGGTGTGTACCGAACGGCTCGTCACCGACGACCTGAACGATCTGCTCGAGCAGATCATGCCCACCGCGGTACGGCTCGGATGCGCCGACGAACTCGCGCGAGTTGCGGACATCCCGGTGCGGGGAGCGTCCTATCAGCGTCAGCGCCGGCTCGCGGAACGGACGGACGGCGATCTCGTCGCGGTGGTGGACTCGCTCGTGCAGGAACTGAAGGAGTGATCGTCCGAGGACGTCCCGGCCGTCAGCTCCTCGTCACCTGTCACGCACCGCCGGGAGCGTCCTCGTCGAGCAGGCCGTCGCGACCGAGCTGCTCCCGGTAGGCGACGCGACCGACGCGGTGCGCGATCACCGGTGCCGTGAGGACCATGAACATGCCCGCCAGCGCCATCATCCAGATGTCGACGGAACTGCGCAGGATGATCATCGCGCCACCCAGCACGAACAACAGACCCACCACCTGCGGCTTGGTGGCCGGATGCATGCGCGACAGGGTGTCGCGGAAACGCACCACGCCGATCGCAGCGGTCAACGAGATGACCGCCCCGATGAGGATCAGGAGGTGGGCGAAGGTGTCGATGATCGTCGTCATCCTTCGTCACGCACCCGGAATCGAGCCACGGACACCGACCCGATGAAGCCGACCAGGGCGAGGGCCACGGTGGCGGGCAGCACCGACGTGTCGCGTGTGTACACCGCCCAGATCGCGATGCCGCAGATGCCGAGCGCGAGCAGGGCGTCGACGCCGACGAGCCGGTCGAGGGAGTTGGGGCCCGCGATCACGCGGTAGGTGATCAGGATTGCGGAGACGAACAGCAGTGCCCCCGCGATCGCCAGTGTCACGGTCACGTCAGTTCCTCCGTTCCGCTGCGCCAGGGGCTGGCCTGCCATTCCGACTCGCGTTCGAACGTCCGGATGAGAAGACGCTCGATGAGGCGGGCGGAACGGTAGAAGTCGGCCACGGCCTTGTCGGTACCCACGTCGAGGACGTGCACGTACATGATCCGCCGCACCTGGTCGATCTCGAGCACCATGGTGCCCGGGATGTTGTTCATGATGTCCGTCCACAGTGTCAGCACCAGGTCGGACTTGATGGTGAGCCGGCAGCGCAGCACGCCGGTGACCGGCGGCGGGGACGGCCGGATCGCGAGCCATGCCACGTTGATCGTCGAGCGGATGGTCTCGCCGAAGATCACCACGCCGAGCCGCATCGCGGACCAGACGTGCACGCGACCCTCGACGGGTACACGCGGCAGCGGCAGCACGAACATGACGACGAGCGAGACGACCACACCCCCGAGGATGTTGGCGATGCTGAAGGTGCCCCACAGCAGGACCCAGACCAGCGTCGTCCATCCCACGACGAACATGCGCAGGACGTTGGCGCGTTTCATCATTCCTGCTCACCCCCCAGCACGGCCTCGATGTACACCGTGCGGTCGCGCAGGTTCTCCGCGGCACGGTTGCTGATGTCGAGCAGGGGACCGGCGAAGACCGTCAACGACACACCGATCGCGACGAGCCAGACCGTGGGGACGAGCATCGCGGCCGGCATCCGGCCGACGTCCGGGCGTTCCTCGAAGGAGATGTCGGTGGCGGATTCGTCGATCAGCGCCGAGGGGCCGATGTCCGCGAGATCGCCCTCGGGAGCGTCGGCGCGTGCCCGCCAGAACGCCTTCGTCCAGATACGCGCGACGACGTACAGCGTCAGGAGGCTGGTCACGACACCACCGCCGACGAGGACCCAGGCCAGGACCGAACCGTCCTCCGCGCCGGCCTGCAGCAGGGCGACCTTGCCGATGAACCCGGAGAACGGCGGGATACCGCCCAGGTTGAGCGCCGGGATGAGGAACAGGACCGCCAGCAGCGGAGACATGAGCGCGAGGCTGCCGAGGCGTCGCAGCGACGCCGACCCGGCCTGGCGTTCGATGAGACCCACCACGAGGAACAGGGTGGTCTGCACGAGGATGTGGTGGCCGACGTAGTAGACGGCGCCCGCGAGACCGGTCTGCGACGACAGAGCGACACCGAAAATCATGTAGCCGATATGGCTGACGAGCGTGAACGACAGCAGACGCTTGATGTCGTTCTGCGCGATCGCGCCGAGGATGCCGACGATCATCGTGAGCAGACCCGCGACGAGCAGGACGTCGTCGAGTTCGCCGCCCGGGAACAGCAGGGTGTGCGCCCGGATGATCGCGTACACACCGACCTTGGTCAGCAGGCCGGCGAAGACGGCCGTGACCGGTGCGGGCGCGGTGGGGTAGGAGTCGGGCAGCCACGACGACAGCGGGAAGACCGCGGCCTTGATACCGAAAGCCACGAGCAATACACCGAAGATCGCGGCCCGGGTGCCCGGTGAGATCTCGTCCATCCGCAGTGCCATCTGGGCGAGGTTCAAAGTGCCCGTGGCTGCGTAGGCGAAGGCGATGCCCACGAGGAAGACCAGCGAGGACACCATCGAGACCATGACGTACGAGACGCCCGCGCGGACGCGGTCGGCGCTCGCACCCAGGGTCAGCAGGACGAACGAGGCGGCGAGGAGCACCTCGAAGCCGACGAAGAGGTTGAACAGGTCGCCCGCGAGGAAGGCGATGTTGACACCCGCGGTGAGCGCGAGATAGGTCGGCAGGAAGATCGAGACGGGCTGCTGCTCGTTGCCGTCGTGGATACCCTGGCCGACTGCGTACAGCATCACCGACAGCAGCACGATCGCCGAGACGACCAGCATCAACGCCGACAATCGGTCGACGACCAGCGAGATGCCGATCGGCGCCTCCCACCCACCGATCTGCAGTACCGCGATGCCGTCGGCGTCGGCGTAGTACAGCAGCGCCACGCACACGACGAGCGAGGCGACCAGCGCGAAGACGGTGATCCACCGTTGGACGCGCGGACGGCGGCCGACGATCAGGGTTGCGGCTGCGGCGAGCAAGGGGATGAGGACGGGGAGGGGAACGAGGTTCGCGACGCTCGGGTTCATCGGCGATCCTCCTTCCCGTTCTTCTCGTCGTCTCCGGTCCGCTCGTCCTCGGCAGGGTCGGGGGCCTCGGGGTCGGGATCGTCCGCGCGGACGTCCTCGTCGGCGTCCTCGGCATCCTCGATAGAGCCGGCCCCGCCCGAATCTTCGGCAGAGCCGGACTCGTCCGTCCCCCCCTGGTTCTGCGTGTAGGCCGAGTCGGTGGGGTCGTCGAAGTCGCCGTCGTGCAGATCCTCGTAGGCCTCGATGTCCTCGATGTTCTTGAGCTGATCGAGCGGGATCGGGTTGCCCGCGGCGTCGAAGGCGTCGCCGCTCTTGCTCGGGATACCGGTGAGCGGGTCGTCGGAGCGGTCTCGCGACGGTAGATCGGCGAGACTGCGCCGCTGCGACACGAGGGTGTCCTCGGGGTCGTTCTCGATCTCGTCCCGTGCGCGGTAGGTGTAGGAGCGGTAGGTCAGTGCCAGCACGAACGCCGCCACACCCATCGTGATGACGATCGCGGTGAGGATCATCGCCTGCGCGAGGGGATCGGCCATGTCCGGCTCGACGTCGCTCTCCACACCGACGATGGGTGCATGACCTGCGGGGCCGCCGAGGGTGAGCAGCAGCAGGTTGATTCCGTTGCCGGCCAGCAGCAGGCCCAGCAGCATCTTGATGATGCTGCGTTCGAGCAGCAGGTACACACCGGCCGCGACGAGCACACCGACGACGGCGAGGAGCGTGATGTTCGCGGTCATCGGCGCTCACCCACGGTCTCGGCGTCGAGGCGAGCACCTAGGCTGCGCAGCACGTCCAGGACCAGTCCGACGACGATGAGGTACACACCGAGGTCGAAGAACAGTGCGGTCACGAGCTTGATGTCGCCGAGCAGAGGCAGCGTGAGCTCGAGGGTCGCCGACGACAGCGCCGGGGCGCCGAGAAACATCGACACCAGTGCGGTGCCCGCGGCGAAGGTGAGTCCGATGCCGAGGATCTTGCCGGCGTCGATGGGAACCGCCTCTCCGAGCTCGTAGCGTCCGCCGGCCAGGTACCTCAACACCAGCGCGAGACCGGCGACGAGACCGCCCGCGAAACCGCCACCGGGCGCGTTGTGCCCGGAGAAGAAGAAGTACACCGACAGGATCATCATGGTGGGGAAGACCAGTCGCGTGGTGACCTCGAGGACCAGCGATCGGTAGCGCGGATCGATGAGATCGCCGCCGAGCAGCCAGGTCGTCTCGTTGCTGGCGGAGACCGCGTCGAGCTGCGCCGCGGGTGCGTCCGCCACACGCGGGGCGGTGCCGAAGCGGCGGGTGCGGAAGACCAGGCTGGCCACGCCGGTCGCGGCGACCAGCAGCACCGAGATCTCGCCCAGCGTGTCCCAGGCGCGGATGTCGACGAGCAGGACGTTGACGATGTTCTTGCCGTCACCGCCGTAGTAGGCGGCGTCGGGCAGCAGCAGCGAGATCGGATCGGTAGTGCGTGCCGCGACGGCGTAGGCGCCGATCCCGGCGACCACCGCGCCCACGGCGATGCCGAGCATCGCGCGGGCGAACTTGCTGCCCATCACCGCGGCCGGGTCGGTCTCGGCGGGCAGCTTGCGCAGGACCAGCACGAACATCACGAGGGTGACGGTCTCGACGAGGAACTGGGTGAGCGCGAGGTCGGGAGCTCCCTGGAGGGCGAACAGCACCCCGAGCCCGTAGCCGGTCACGCCCACGACCAACACTGCGCCGAGACGGTTGCGCAGGGCCGTCGCGGTGATCGCGGCGGCCATCATGATCAACCCCACCCCGAGCTGCCAGATCGAGTCCCACGCGCGCGTCGACGGCATCGTGCTCAGCCCGAAGAAGAACATCAGCACCGTCGGGAGCGCCACCAGGGTGATGAGGATGGTCGCCTGGGTCAGGGGGAGCGAACCGCGCTGCAGGAAGGCGGTCAGGCGCAGGGACAGGGTGTCCATGCCCTGGAGGGTCGCGTCGTACATCCGGTCGGCATTTCCGAGCGGCGGGTGCTCGAAGCGCAGACGCGCGATGGTGCGGTGCGCGAGGAACAGGACCGTGCCGCCCACGATCACCACGCCGGTCAGACCCAGCGGCAAGGAGAATCCGTGCCACAACGCCAGGTGGTAGGGCTTGTCGAGTTCGGTGGGCAGCTCGTCGGCGTAGGGGGTGATCAGATGGTCGATCCACGAGCTCGCGAAGCCCGCAGCGAGACCGGCGAACGCGAGGACGCTCGGGGCGGTGAGCAGCAGCGGGCCGGGCGCGTGCAGGTTCTGCACCGCGGGGCTCGGACGTTTGAGCTGCTTACGACCGAAGGCGCCCCAGATGAACCGGATGCTGTAGGCGAGGGTGAGGATCGAGCCCACCACGATGCCCGCAGTCATGGCGATCCGCGCCCATTCGGGGAGCACCTCGGCCACCAGCGACGACTCGAGCGCGGCTTCCTTCGCGACGAAACCGATGAACGGCGGCAGACCGGCCATGCTCGCCGCCGCAAGTATCGCGATCACCATCAGGTAGGGGGCGGCAGAGCCGAGATGCGCGAGTTTGCGGATGTCGCGGGTGCCGGTGGAGTGGTCGATGATGCCGACCACCATGAACAGGCATGCCTTGAACAGGGCGTGGGCGATCACCATCGCCAGGCCCGCCAGGGCCGCTTCCCGGCTGCCCGTACCCACCAGCGCAGTGAGAAAGCCGAGCTGGCTGACGGTGCCGAAGGCCAGGATGAGCTTGAGGTCGAAGGCGCGGAACGCTCGCCAGCCGGCGAGGATCATCGACGCGAGACCGAGACCGATGACGATCGGCCGCCACGCGGCGCTGTCCGCGAAGCCGGGTGCGAGCCGGGCCACGAGGTAGATGCCGGCTTTGACCATCGCCGCGGCGTGAAGATATCCGGACACCGGGGTGGGGGCGGCCATCGCGCCGGGCAGCCAGAAGTGCAGCGGGACCACGGCGGACTTCGACAGTGCGCCGACGAGCACGAGCACCACGGCGACGCCGGCGAGCCATCCGTGAGGTGCCGCCGCGACGACGTCGGACAGGTTGTAGCTGCCGACCATCTCGCCGAGGATGATGATGCCGACCAGCATCGCCAGACCACCGGCCGTGGTGACGAGCAGGGCCTGGGTGGCGGCACGGCGACTCGAAGCGCGTTCGGCGTAATGCCCGACGAGCAGGAACGACAGGACGGTCGTCAGTTCCCAGAAGGTGTAGAGCAGCAACATGTTGTCGCTGACCACCAGACCGAACATGGCGCCGGCGAAGGCGACCATCTCGGCGGCGAACAAGCCCAGGCGGGGCTCGTCGTCCTCGAAATAGCGCGAGCAGTAGAGCAGGATCAACGAGCCGATGCCCAAAACGAGCACGCACATGATCGCCGCGAGCGTGTCGAAGCGCAGATCGAAATTCATCGACAGCGTCGAGGCCCACGCGATCTGCAGTTTCTGATCGGTTCCCCAGTTGGTGACGACCCAGCCGAGACTCGCGAGGGGCACCACCGCGAGCGGCAGGAATGCATTTCTCCCCATGACTCGGACCAGAAGCGGCGCCAGAAGGGCAGCGACCGCATGGGCAACGAGTATGGCGATCAAAAGGCACTCCGTCGGGGTCGGGCCTGTCGGCGGGGTGAAACTGACTGCGGGCTGTGGGACTCGCTGTCGTCACAGCGGACGGCACACCGCCGAAACGGGGATCGCCCCGACATGCACGCCGCTCGCCGTCATCGGGCAAAACGGATTGTGCACATCCTAACGGTTGTCTTCGCACGCTTGCGAATCGGGGAGGTGAGAGCGCTAGCGCACCTGCCACGCACAGATCACGGCCGCGGTAAACAGTGCGAGCGCCGACCACTGCGCATCCGCCGGAAGCATCCACACCGCCCCGACGACGGCCGTCGCCGGCACCGGCAGCGCCAGGCCGAGAGCCGCGACGGACGCCGAGCCCGGCAACGATGCCCCGAGTGCGAGACCGGTGCCCAGCGCGACGAGCGCCACCCGCACCGCAAGAGGGATTCCCTCGCCGATCTCCGCCGGCCACCACACCGTCGCCGCCGAGATCGACGCGGCGAGAATCAGCCCGGGAAGCGCGTACGGCATGGAGGGGGAGAGCCGCACCCCGGCGACCACGGCGGCCACCGCGACGAGCAGCACCCACCACGGCACGGTCGCCGACTGCATACCCGACCACAACTCGACGAGGACGGGGTACGCCGCGGCCACGGCCCCGGTGACCGCGAGGACGAACCGGTCGTCTCCGGGCGGGACGAGGCGCGCGACGATCTCGGCACCGACGACCGCCACCGCGAGCGCCCCACCGGCGACCAGCCACAGGAGCACACCCGTGTCGCTCGCGCGGGAACCCACGAATTCACCCAGCAGTCGGTAGCCCACCGAGAGCACCACCGCGGCGGTCACCATGATCGCGAGCAACCGCGGATCGGCCCGCTGCACGCGCATCCCGGCAGGCATCGTCAGCGCGGCGGCGACCGTTGCCACGAGTGCGAAGGCCAGCGCCCACTGGGGAACCGTCCAGCGCATGGCCTCCACGGGGACCTCGGAACCGACGGCCGCGGCGGTGAGGAAGGCCGCCCACCCACCGGCGATCAGGGCCCACTGACCGGTCGCCGAACCCCACGAGCCCGCGGTCGCCGCCCCGAGCAGCACACCGGTGATCGCGGCGATCACCCATCCGACGACCGTCAGGCTGTCGGCCGAGATGCCGGCGGGAACGAGATAGCGGATCGACCCGAGGACCACGATCGAGGCGGCGGCCAGCATCCAGGCGGTACGTCGGGAGCCGGTCCGCTGCAGCCCGGCCGCCGAGAGAACGGCGAGCGCGGCGGTGACCACGGGTGCCCATTCGCTGCGCGCACCCTCAGGGAGGACCGATTCGCCCGCGGCCGGGACGAGGATCGCGACCCCGGCGGCGAGGAAGGCCGCGAGGACGGCTGCCGGTCCGGCGACGCGGACCGCGGTGGTCACGGCCATCTCAACGGCCCTCCGCGTAGGCCTGCAGATGAGCGACCTGCACGGGATCGAGCGAGGGGCGCACCTTCTCCCGGGCCACCGCGACGTCCTCGGCGGTGACCACGGCGGCGTCGACGTTGCGCCGCATCGCCGCGAGCGCGGCCTCGCGCAGCAGAGCCGAGCAGTCCGCGGCCGAGTAGCCGTCGAGTCCGGCGGCCAGGTCGTCGAGGTCGACGTCGTCGTCGAGCGGTACCGATCGGCCCGCGGTCTTCAGGATCGCGGCCCGGGCCTCGGCGTCCGGCGGCGGCACGAACACGAGACGTTCGAGCCGGCCGGGACGCAGCAGAGCCGGGTCGATGAGGTCGGGCCGGTTGGTCGCTCCCACCACCACGACGTCGCGCAGCGGCTCGACACCGTCGAGTTCGGTGAGCAGCGACGCGACGACCCGGTCGGACACCCCGGAATCGGAGCTCTGCCCGCGGCGCGGTGCGAGAGCATCGATCTCGTCGAGGAACACCAACGCCGGTGCCGAGTTGCGGGCACGCTCGAACAACTCGCGCACCGCCTTCTCCGACGCACCGACCCACTTGTCCATCAGTTCGGCGCCCTTGACGGCGTGGACGCTCAGACGTCCCGTGCCGGCGAGAGCGCGGACGAGATAGGTCTTGCCGCAACCGGGCGGGCCGTACAGCAGCACACCGCGCGGCGGATCGACACCGAGACGCTCGAACGAATCGGGATGCTGCAGCGGCCACAGGACGGCTTCGGTCAGGGCCTGCTTCGTCTCGACCATGTCGCCGACGTCGTCGAGGCTCACGCTGCCGATCGCCAGCTCCTCGGAACCCGATCGCGACAGCGGACGGATCACCTCGAGCGCGCCGAGCAGGTCGTCCTGGACGAGCGAGGGTTCGTCGTCGTCGCGGTTCGCCCGCGACGCCGCGCGCAGTGCCGCCTCGCGACACAGCGCCGCGAGGTCGGCGACGACGAAACCGGGGGTGCGACCCGCGACGGCGGCGAGGTCGAGACCGGTGGACGGCACCGAGCGCAGCAGCACGTCGAGCAGGGCGCGGCGGGTCGCGCCGTCGGGCAGCGGCAGGGACAGTTCGCGGTCGCAGATCTCCGGGGCACGCAGCCGGGAGTCGACGTCGTCGGGATGCGCGGTGGTCGCGATCAGCACCGCGCCCTCGGTGTCGACCACCCGCCGCAGCTCGTCGAGGATCAACGTCGCGACGGGTTCGGTGTCGGCGGGGAGCACGGCATCGACGTCGGTGAGCAGCAGGACGCCCCCACCGCGCACCGCTTCGGCCGCCGCGGAGATCCGGCGCAGCCGCTCGTCGGCGGCGAGTGCACCCACACCCGGCCCGTCGACCTCGACCAGACGCCGGTCGGCGACCACCGAGCGCACGAAGGTCGCCTTACCGACCCCGGCGGGACCGGTGACGAGCACCCCGAGATGCGGCGACGCGCCGAGGGTGCGCAGCAGTTCGGGTTCGTCGAGCGAGAGGGTGAGCCACTCGGAGAGCTTCGCGACCTGGGCCTGCACACCCACGAGATCCTCGACCGGCGGTGGCGGAGGCGTGGCGGGGGCCGATTCGGGACGGTCGGTCGCGGGGGAGGAGGCGACGAACCCCGACGAGACGAATCCGGAAGCGGACGGCACGGAGGACGGCAGGGCACCCGGGCCACCGCCCCACACGACGGCGGTGTTCGGCTGCACGCTCACCGGTCCGGCCGGATCGACCGAGGAGACGGTGAGCAGTTCGGTGGTCCACGCGATCGCGAACGTCCGCGACAGTGCCCGCGTCGTCTCGGCGTTGCTCGTGCCCGGTCCGAGATCGCGGGGGAGCAGCGACACCGCGTCGCCGACGGTGAGGACCTTCCCGAGCAGCGCCTGACGCAGGGTGGTCTCCGGGATCGACTGCCGCGCGAGGGTGGACCCGGTGACCGTCACCGTGCGCGCGCCGTAGACCGTCACGGGCGCGACGACGACCGTCGCGTCCTCCTTCAGGCCTGTGTTCGACAGCACCACGTCATCGAGCAAGATCGTGCCGGTCGGGGTGCCGGCCGGGGCGAGACCCGCCACGACCGCCGTGCGACGCGCTCCCACCAGCGCGATCGCGTCCCATTCCCGCAGGCCCAGCGCGGCCAGCGCCTCGGGGTGCAGACGCACGACACCGCGCCGCGAGTCGGCGGCGGAGGTGTTGAGCCGGACGGTGAGTGAGAGTTGTGGGGTCGTCACCCCGCCGAGCCTAGAACGTGACTAGCGTCCTCGCGGGTCGTGCATGTCATCGTCCTCGCGGGTCGTGCATGTCATCGTCCTCGCGGACGGCGCAGCCCGAGTCGCGCCTGAGATCTCGCCGACGTGGCGACACGCCGGGCGGCGACACGACGCGGACGCTGCGCGCGGTTGCGGGCACGCAGTGCGCGTCGCTCCGAGGGCTTGATGTCCCAGGTCTCGGGCCGGGCCGCGACCCAGCGCCGCGATCGCACCGCGAAGGGGATGTGCGCGAGGTAGACCGCGACCAGCACGAGCATGAGGATGAACGGATAGGTGACCAGCGCGGCCGCCGCCATCGCGACCAGCACGAGCAGCACCACGGCGAGTCGCGCGGGCACGGACGCCGACTTCATCGCGAAGGTCGGGATGCGGCTGATCGCGAGCCCGGCCGTCCCGAGGATCCACACCGCGACCAGCCCGTAGGCGGTCCACCAGCCGTCGCCCCACTGGATGTGGGCGGCGACGGGTGCGAGCGCGATGAGGGCGGCCGCCGGTGCGGGCACGCCGACGAAGTACTCGCGTGCGTAGGCGGGGACGCTGTCGTCCTCGAGCAGGGTGTTGAAGCGCGCGAGTCGCAGCACGAGGCTCACTGCGTAGAGCAGGGCGACGATCCAGCCGAAGGGGCTGCCGTCGAGCAACGTCACGTAGAGCACGAGCGCCGGGGCGACACCGAACGCGACGGCGTCCGACAGCGAGTCGAGTTCGGCGCCGATCTTGCTGGTCGCGTCGAGCATGCGGGCGATGCGACCGTCGAGCGAGTCGAGGACGGCCGCGGCGCCGATCATGCCGAGCGCGGTGCCGAGTTGTCCGTCGAGCGCGAACTTCACCGCCGACAGTCCGGCGGAGAACGCCAGGACCGTGATGACGCTCGGCAGCAGGCGGACGACGTTGGGCCGATTGCGGGACCGCCCGGTCGCGACCGCACGCGAACCCTGCGTGTGCGGACTCACGACACCGTGGGCAGCTGAGCGAGGACGGTCTCGGCACCGATGGTGCGCTGACCGCGTTCGACCAGCAGGGTGCTCCCGACCGGCAGGTAGGTGTCGACCCGGGATCCGAAGCGGATCAGGCCGTAGGTGTCGCCGATCGGCAGGGTGTCGCCGATCTGCGCGTCGTTGACGATGCGCCGTGCCAGCAGCCCGGCGATCTGGACGACGGCGACCTCGGCGCCGTCGCGCGTCTCGATCAGCATGCTGGTGCGCTCGTTGACCTCGCTCGCGTCGGCGAGATCGGCGGAGAGGAACTTGCCCGGGGTGTGGACCACCGAGCGGACGGTGCCGCCGACGGGGCTGCGTTGCACGTGCACGTCGAGGACGGACAGGAAGATGCTGACCCGGGGGCGCTCCTCGCTGCCGAGCCCGAGTTCGGCGGGCGGCACGGCATGGTCGACGAGAGCGATCTCACCGTCGGCGGGAGCGACGACCACTCCGGCGCGGTTCGGCGGCACGCGGTGCGGGTGCCGGAAGAAGGTGGCGCACGCCAGTGCCGATGCGAGACCGGCGCGGCGCAGCCAGGGCTTGCGGCGGCCGAGGATCGCCACGGCCAGCGGAGCTGCGACGAAGGGGATACCGCCCGGATGCATGGGCGGTACGACATGCCTGACCAGGTCGACCATGTGGGCTACCCCGCTGGTGGGGGGTGTTCCGGCGGGCGTCGGCTTACGTGCCACGGGCTCCTCTTATCGCTGGCGATCGGTGGTCCGGGACCGCAGGGGACCCGCCCGTCTCGCGGGCGGGTCCTGTCGGTCCACAGGCACTCCAGCGTACGTGAGCCGAGGAGGGAAGGTCAGACCCGCGCGGCCGCCTCGATCTCGTTCTTGAGACGGGCGAGAGTCGCGTTCATCCCCACCGTCAGTTCGTCGTCGAACGCCTCGGTGCCGCCGAGAACATACTTGACCAGGGTCTGCGAGACCTTGCTGGTCCCGGTGGGCGCCTCGCGCCGCTGGGTGACCCGCGTGCCGGTGGCGGTGGGTTCGAGGGTGAACGACCAGATGGAGCGGTTCTCGTTGATCCGGAAGCTCAGGCGACGGCCGGGTTCGAAGTCGATCACCTTCGACGTCGTGGGCCACACCAGCAGCCCCTTCTTGTTGATGTTGATCGTGGTGGTGCCGGCCGACACCGGCCCACCGCGCACGATCATCCGACGGCACTGCGGGCTCCACTCGCCCATCCGCTTCAGATCGGACACCACGCGCCACACCTGCTCGGGGGAGGCGGTGATCTCGATCGTGGCCTCGAGGGTCTTCGACACGTGTACTCCTGTGCTCGGGGGACCGGGTCTTCTCGGGGAGCCGGGTCCCGTGTATCTGCTACCGGAGGTAACAGGATCGTCGTCGATCCTAACGGACGATGTGAGTGCGGTCACGCCCCGGTCGGGTCGGCTCCGGTCAGCCGCATGAACGCCCCGAGTTCGATCAGGCCGTCCGGTGTCGACGGGAGGTGATCGGTCAGGGCGCCGGACCGGACGATCACCGCCGACCACTTGCCGCGTGAGAGAGCCACGTTCGACCGGTTGCGGGACAACAGGAACGACATGCCCCGCGGCACGTCCTCGACGGCGGAGGCCGTCATCGACACGAACACCATCGCCGCCTGGCGGCCCTGGAACTTGTCGACGGTGCCCACCTGGACCCGGTGCAGACCCGCGGCGGCGAGATCCTGCCGTAGGCGGGTGACCTGAGCGTTGTACGGTGCGACCACCAGGACGTCCTCCTCGCCGAGAGGTCGCGGCGGGGAGCCGGCGTCGTCCGTCCACGCCGAGCCGAGCACGGCTGCGATGGCGCGCACGATCTCGGCGCTCTCCTCGGGCGAGCAGGTCGCATTGCCCTCGTGCGCGACCTCCACGAGCCGGACGCCGGGCGGGACGCCGTCGAGCGCGCGGCGCGTGGTGATCTCGGACTTCGACTGCAGTCGTCCTTCGTAGGACAACTCGGACACCCGCGCGCACAGATCCGGGTGCATCCGCCAGGTCACCGGAAGGAAGTAGCCGCGATCGGTGGGCAACGCACCGTGCCCTTCGGCGAGCCATCCGAGGGCGGACTCATCGACCGGCTCGGGGTGGGTGCCCTGCGAGACCTGCGGCAGTTGGCGGGGATCGCCGAGCAGCAGCAGATTCGACGCCGCCGTGGCCACGGCGATGGTGTTGGCGAGACAGAACTGACCGGCCTCGTCGACCACCAGCAGGTCGAGGCTGCCGGGCTCGATGCAGTTCGGATTCGTGAAGTCCCAGGCCGTTCCGCCCACCACATAGCCGGTGGCGGATGTACCGATATGCGCCGCAAGGGACTTCGCGTCAGGGAAGGCGGTCCACGTCGGATCGGGGCTCTGGCATTTCGCCTTGGCGACCCGTTCCGGCGACACTCCCGCGGCGACGATGCCGGTCAGCATGTTCTCGACCACCGAATGCGACTGCGCGACCACGCCGACGCGCCGGCCGTGCTCGTTCACGAGCGCCGCCACCACCCGGGCCCCGGTGTACGTCTTGCCGGTGCCGGGTGGGCCCTGCACCGCCAGGTACGAATTCTCCAGGTTGAGAACGGTCGTGACGATCGTGGCGGCCGCGTCGTCGCCGAGCGGCGGCAGCGCGGCACCGGAGCGCAGGCGGGGAGGGATGCGGCGCAGTACGTCCACCGCCGCGGTCGACGGCAGAGCCGGCAACTCGCTGCACATCGCCTCGGCGGCGGAGGCGATCGCCGCTTCGATGTTCTTCGACGAGATCGGCGCGCCGGGAGTGACGGCCACCGGTAGCACGGAGTACTCCTCGTCCGTCCGTAGCGACTCGTCCACGACGAGCACGTCGGGATGGTCCGTCCCCGTGGTGCGTTCGACGACCACGCCGCGCGACCACGCGCGCGTCCCGGTGCCGCCGTCGGGCAGTCCGTCCGGTCCCGGAGCGTCGTACAACAGGAAGACGTCCTGCCCGGCGCGCAATGTGCTGCCCGGCTCGAACTCGCCCGCGAGGCGCAGCCGACGCCGGAGCAGTCGCCGGCGGGGCGTGGCCTTGTGCCAGTCGGTCTCGAGTGTGCACGTCGCCGCGACCAGCGTGTCGCGGGCGTCCGCCCACTCGTCGGGAGCCGTCGCCAGACGATCGAAGTGTCCCCACCAGAGAGGTTTCCGCTCGCGCCGGTGGTAGCCCATGGCCGCGGCGACGAGTGCGGCCGCCTGCTGTTCCGGGGTACGGTCGCCCGCCAGTGCACCGCCGACGTATTCGAGGAGTTTCGTCTCGACGGGGTGTGCCTGCGCGTCGGGAGCGGCCTCGTCGTGGGTCGTCTCGGTGGGGGAGATGCCGTGGTCGCGGGCGTGGGTGAGCAGCCAGTCGCGCAGACGCAGGGTGGAGATGCAGTCGGCCTCGTTGTAGGAGGCGATCGACGCGAGTTCGCGTTCCGCCTCCTCGAGGTGCCCGGCATCGCGCAGTGCGCAGTAGTCGGCGTACGCGACGATCGAGGCGCCCGCGTCGGTGACATCGCCGTCGCGTGCCTCGCTCTCCTCGGTGTAGAGCGGTTCGAGTTTCTTCAGTCCGTACGTCCGGGCACCCACCCGGATCGAGTTGCGCACCACGGGGTACAGGTCGACGAGCACACCTTCGCGCAGCAGGTCGTCGACGATCTCCTCGCCGACGCCGTAGCGCCCGGCCAGCCGCAGCAACGCCGTCTTCTCGTACGGGGCGTAGTGGTAGACGTGCATCCTCGGGTGGCGACGCCGGCGGTCGGTGACGTAGTCGAGGAAGTCCAGCAGTGCCTGCCGCTCCTGCTCGCGGTCGTGTGCCCAGAAGGGCCGGAAGATCGGTGCGTCGGCCGGTCCCTCCACGACGCCGAACAGGTACTCGAGTCCCCACTCGGAACTGCCGCCCTCGGACCACAGTGGGTCGCCTTCGAAGTCGAAGAAGATGTCGCCCTCGTCGGGCGCGGGCAGGATGCCGAGCGGGGTGGCGTCGTAGACCTCCGCATAGGGACTGTCCCGCCTCTCCTCCTCGAGCTGCGCCCGTGCCTGGGCGCGCAGGGCGTCGAAGGTGCGGCGCGCCATCCCGTCGACGGGTGCCGCGCATGCGGCGAGGTCGTCGATGGTCGACACGCCCGCCTCGATCAGCCGCAGCCGCTGGGTACTGCGCATCCCCGCGACCAGCAGCAGGTCGCGGTGACGTTCGAGTTCCGGGGTGCAGTCGTCGCAGCGACCGCAGGCGGTGTGCCCACCCGCTCCCCACCGCACCGGCCCGGGGGCAGCGCGGTGCGACGTGAGAAGGGTTTCGAGGCAGGCGCGTCGGTGCCGATAGACCGGCATGATCTCCGCGAGCGGGTAGGAGGCGATCGAGCCGTCGCCGAGGACGAGATGCGCGTGCGAGGACACCGTCGTCCCGGTGCGCGCGAGTGCGTCCGCGTAAGCGGCGAGCTGGAGCAGGGCCTCGACCTTCGCGTGCCGGGAGAGTTTGCTGTCGTAGACGGCGTAGCCGTCGTCCTCGAGGACGAGGAAGTCGGAGAAGCCGATCATGCCGAGCGGATCGGGGGCAGTGTCGGAGGAGCCGGTGTCGAAGAAAGCGCCCTGATAGACGACGGGCGCGCCGGCCCGGACGGCGTCGAGGGTGGCCTGCGCCGCCTCGGTGAGCGCCTGCGCGGTGTACTCGGGCCGGGCGATCTCGACGACCTTCTCCGCACCCACCTGCGCGCGGAAGCGGTCGAGGACGCGCTGCTCGTGGCGGCCGCCGAGTGCGGCGACACGGTCGAGCATTGCGTCGGGTTCGGTGTCGGGGCGCGGGAGCCGACCGAGCGTCGAGTCGAGGTTGCGGAGCACTGCGAACTCGCACGAGGCGGCGCGGGTGAGATCTCCGGCGCCGAAGACCAGCCTGTCGTCGAGAAGAAACATCGGCAGCTCCGTCTCCGGCGTGCGGGATGCCCGGGATGGGCACGGCTGGTCCCGACTATTGCAGACAGGTCGGACCCGCCGGACCATTGTTCTCGCGCCCACCGGGCACACTGCGGCGGCCGGGCCCGCCCTCGACCCCGAGCGCGGTGCGCACCGCCAGCACGATGCCCCACGGAACGACGACCCAGATCGGCCAGAAGTAGATCGACGAGGCCGTTCCGAGCGAGACCAGTGCCCACACCACGAGATTGATCGATCCCACGGTGGCCCATGCTCCCCATTCGATGCGCTGGTGGAGCGGCAGGCGCAGACGTGGGAACGGTTTGCCGGCCGGCGGGGACGGGGTGGGAACGAGTGTCGACGGCAGGTCGGCGAGAACGGCGCCGGCGTCGTCCTGCGTCACGGCGCGGTAGACCCGGGCCACACGCTCGTCGAACTCGCCGATCGTCAACCGTCCGGCGGTGAGATGGCGCCCGAGCTCCTCCACGATCGTTTCGCGCTCGGCATCGGAGACGCGCAGCGGCGATGTCGCGATACCGGGGCCGGTGGTGTCCACCGCACAGGCGCGCATCGGCAAGTTCTGGTCGCTGACGACGAGCCAGGTCTACCGGGAACTGGCCGCGATGGAACGGCAGGGACTGATCGAGGCAGGGGAGAAGGGCCCGCGCGACCGCAAGCCCTACCTGCTGACCGAGGCCGGACGCACGGCCTTCGCCGAATGGATCGACCGCGAACCGGGCGATGAGAACATCCGCCATCCGCTGCTGCTGACCGTCGCCTTCGGCGATCACCTCTCGCCCGAGCGCCTCGCCTCGATGCTCGCCGAGCATCGCCGCAGACACGAGGAGCAGCTCGCCGCCTACGAACAGCAGGCGGCGGCCGACATCCTCCCGCCGCACGCCGCGGCGACCCTCGACTTCGGCATCCTCTACGAACGGGCCGTCCTCGAATGGTTCGACCGCGTGCGCGACCGTCTCGAACCCGGACCGGTCAGCGCAGCGGATCGAACGACCTGAGCAACGGATCCGGCTCGCCGGTCATCGACCCGGCGAGCAGCCGTCCGGTGAGGGGACCGAGCGCCACGCCCCACATCCCGTGCCCGCCGGCGACGTACACCCGATCCGAACGGGTGCGGCCGATCAACGGGAGCCCGTCCGCCGTGCACGGCCGTGAGCCCACCCACTCCTCGCTGCGCCCGTCCCAGTCGACCTCACGCAACAGCGGACGGGTCGCGTCGACGATCGCCCGGATGCGTCGCGGGTCGAGCGGGGCGTCGGGACTGCGGAACTCCATCATTCCCGCGACCCGGAAACGGTCCTGGAGGGGTGTGCACGCCACCCGCTGGGCCGGGAAGTAGACCGGGTTCTTCGGCAGGCTCGGCGGCCGCACGCTGAAGCTGTAGCCACGACCGGCCTGGACCTGCGTGCGCACGCCGAACGGCCGGGCGAGCGACCCGAGCCACGCTCCGTTCGCGAGTACCACCGCATCCGCCGACCGCGAGTGCCCACCGGCCACGACGACATCCACCCCGCGACCGGTGTCGCGCACCTCCTCGACGTCGACGTCGGTGACGATCTCCGCACCCCGGGCGCGGACCGCGTGCGCCAGCGAGGCGACGAACCGCGGCGGATCGATGAACCGCTGCCCCCGGATCCGGAGACCCACCCGCACCGAGTCCCCGAGCAGCGGTTCGAGCGAATGCAGCGTGTCGGTGTCGAGCAGGTCGAAGTCGATCTCGCTGCCGGCGGCACGCGCGTGCTCGAACTCCTCGACCAGCAGCCGACGGTCGTCGTCCGAGGTGAACGCCGCGAGGAACGGATCGGCGACCCGCGTCGGTTCGGTGACGATCGTGTCGCCCGACCCGCGGGCGAGATCGTCGTAGGCATCGAGGGCGAGGCGGTTGGCGCGCGCGAAGACCTTCATCGACGACGTCCACTGCCGTCTCGTGCAGTGCCGGGCGAAGTCGGCGAGGAAGCGCAGCAACCGCACATCCGTCGTGGGCGGCACGTAGACGGGCGACGACGGCCGGAACATCGAGCGCAAGCCGTAACGCAGCACCCCCGGCTCGGGTAGCGGCAGGGTCAGTGCCGGCGCGAGCCACCCGGCGTTGCCCCACGAGGCGTCACCCGCCACGCCGACCCGATCGAGCACCGTGACCTCGATGCCTCGATCCTGCAGAAACCACGCGGTGGACAGACCCACGATGCCCGCACCGACGACCACTGTCCGACGAACCGTCATCGCAACCTCCTGTGAACGACGAAGTCTGCACCTCCATCATGGACCCGGAAGCGCGAACGGGCCGGACTCGCGGACGGCTTACTATTTCCGGGGAAGTTCTGCTTGTGGAAAGGGAACCCGGAATGAGTACGAACGTCGAACAGCGTGAATTCCAGGCCGAGACGCGGCAGTTGCTGGATCTGATGATCCACTCGATCTACTCGAACAAGGACACCTTCCTGCGCGAGTTGATCTCCAACGCGTCGGACGCCCTGGACAAGCTCCGGCTGGAGTCTTTCCGAAACAAGGATCTCGACGTCGACACCTCCGACCTGCACGTCGAGCTCGAGGTGGACAAGGATGCGCGCACCCTGACCGTGCGCGACAACGGCATCGGCATGAACCGCGACGAGGTCGTCGATCTCATCGGCACCCTCGCGAAGTCCGGCACGGGCGAACTCCGGCAGAAGCTGCGCGAGGCCAAGGACGCCGCCGCTTCCGAGGAGTTGATCGGCCAGTTCGGTATCGGCTTCTACTCGTCGTTCATGGTCGCCGACAAGGTCACGCTCGTCACCCGCAAGGCCGGGGAGAAGACCGGTACGCGCTGGGAGTCCAGCGGCGAATCCACCTACACGATCGCCGAGGTCGACGACGCGCCCCAGGGCACCTCGGTGGTCCTGCATCTCAAGCCCGAGGATGCCGAGGACCACCTGTTCGACTACACCTCGCAGTGGAAGCTCGAGGAGATCGTCAAGAAGTACTCGGATTTCATCGCGTGGCCGATCCGCATGGAGGTCTCGCGCACCACGAAGTCGGAGGACGGCACCGACGAGGTGACCTTCGAGACCAAGACCCTCAACTCGCAGAAGGCGTTGTGGGCGCGCTCGAAGGACGAGGTCTCCGAGGAGGAGTACACGGACTTCTACAAGCACATCGCCCATGCCTGGGACGAGCCGCTCGAGGTCATCCCGCTCAAGGCCGAGGGCACCTTCGAGTACCAGGCGCTGCTGTTCATCCCGGAGCACGCGCCCTTCGACCTGTTCGCCCGCGAACGGCGCACCGGCGTGCAGCTGTACGTCAAGCGCGTGTTCATCATGGACGACTGCGAGGATCTCGTCCCCGAGTACCTGCGTTTCGTCAAGGGTGTGGTCGACGCGCAGGACCTGTCGCTCAACGTCTCTCGTGAGATCCTGCAGCAGGACCGGCAGATCCGGGCCATCCGCCGCCGCCTGACGAAGAAGGTCCTGGCGACCGTCAAGGACATGGCCGCGAAGGAACCCGAGAAGTACACGAAATTCTGGCGCGAGTTCGGCCGGGTCGTCAAGGAAGGTTTGATCTCCGACACCGACAACCGCGACACGCTGCTGGCGATCTCGTCGTTCGACTCGACGGCGAGCGAGGAGGAGCAGACCACGCTCGCCGGCTACGTCGAGCGCATGAAGGACGGCCAGGACGCGATCTACTACCTCACCGGCGAGTCGCGGCAGCTGCTCGAGAGCTCCCCGCACATGGAGGCGTTCCGCGACAAGGGCATCGAGGTGCTGCTCCTGACCGACCCCGTCGACGAGATGTGGGTGACCTCCGTTCCGGAATTCGAGGGCAAGCGCTTCCAGTCGATCGCCAAGGGCGACGTCGACCTCGGTACCGAGGACGAGAAGAAGGCCGCCGAAGCCGAACGCGAGGAGAAGGAGAAGGAGTTCGGCGACCTGCTGTCGTGGATGAAGGAGACCCTCGACGAGCAGGTCAAGGACGTGCGGCTCTCGTCGCGCCTGACGTCCTCCCCGGCGTGCATCGTCGGCGACACCTTCAGCATGTCGCCCGCCCTCGAGCGGATGTACAAGGCGTCCGGTCAGCCGGTGCCGCGGGTCAAGCGGATCCTGGAACTCAACCCCGATCACCCGCTCGTGTCGGGTCTGCGCACGGCCCGGGAACAGCGTCCGGACGACGCCTCGCTCGCCGACGTCGCCGAGCTGCTCCACGGCATGGCGCTGATCGCCGAGGGTGGCGAGGTGGAGGATCCGGCGCGGTTCACCCGCCTGCTCGCCGAGCGTCTCGCCGGAAGCGTGTGAGCCGAGCCTGTCGCCGTAGGCACGCACGCGGATAGGCTCGATGCATGACGCGTGTAGACGGGGTGTTGTTCGATATCGAGGGCGTGCTCGTCACCGAGTGGCAGCCCGTCCCGGGCGCGGCGGATGTCCTGGCACGACTGCGTGCCGACGGCGTCCGCCGCGCCTTCCTCACCAACACCACCTCCCGGACGTGCGCCGAGATCGCGCAGCGGCTCACCGATCTCGGGATGGAGGTGTCGCCGGACGAGATCGTCACCGCGGTGTCCCTCACCGTCGACCACGTCCGGCAGACCTATCCGGGTCTGCGCTGCTGGGTCCTCAACGAGGGCGACATCGCCGCGGATCTCGACGGTCTCGTGCTGGACGAGGACGATCCGGAAGTGGTGATCCTCGGTGGCGCGGGGGATGCCTTCACGCACCGGGCGATGAGTCGCGTCGCCGAACTGATGCTCGAGGACGTTCCGGTGGTCGCGATGCACCGGGCGCTCGCGTGGCAGGCCGCCGACGAGTTGCGCATCGACACCGGGGTCTACCTGGCCGGACTCGAGGAGCTCACCGGCCGGTCGGTGGTGGCGGTGGGCAAGCCGTCGCTGCGCGGCTTCCTCGTCGCGTCGGAGCGGATGGGTGTCGAACCGGATCGGATGGTGGTCGTCGGCGACGACATCGCGGGCGAGGTCGTCCCGGGGCAACGCCTCGGTATGACGGGAATCCTGGTGCGTACCGGAAAGTTTCGGCAATCCGTCCTGGACCTGGCGGTCGATCGTCCCGACCACGTCATCGACTCCGTCGCCGCTCTCCCGGGGCTCCTCGACAGTCTGTGACAGGCGGTCTCGCGTGAGACGCATGTGATCGGTACCCTACCGCCGGGGCGCCGGCCCCCCGTTCGCGCGGGGCGCTCGTTCCCCAGTCCGCGCAGACGCAGCCTTTCGCGAAGAGGCACTCCAGTGCAGAGGAGCCCGTTCTTGTCCATTCGTTCCTTCCGATCCGTTCTCACCGCGCGCCGTTCGTTCCGGGCCGGTGTACTCGTCGCCGTCGGTGTGGCCTCGGCCGCGCTGTTCGGTGGGGGTACCGCCGCAGCGGCGCCGGTGACCTGTGTGTCGCCTCCTTCTGCCAACGACATCCTGGTGTCCGATACCGCCAGCTGCGGCGCCACCGCCGAGGACGCCTTCGCTCGCGCGTATGCCGCCGACAGCGGCACCGCGGTGTCGGTCGCCGAGTCGACCGGTGCCGCCGAAGCCCACGCGACGGGCTTCGGCACGGCGCTCAGTGCAGCCCGTGACGGCGGCCGGTCGTTCGCCTACGCGCTCGGCGGCGGACTGAGCCACTCGTGGGCTCAGGGTCCGGCGACGACCCTGTCGGTGGCCGGCTACGGGTCGGGCGCCACGGCCGACACCACCGGCGTCACGTGCGTCGGAGCCCAGTCGTTCGCGGTCAACACCGCGACGGGACAGTGGTGCGCCGTGGGGGTCGGCTCGACGCCGCGTTGAGCGAGCGCGGCACCGATGATCCGGACGACCGTGTAGTCGGTCTTTCGCGGATTTCGTGACGGGGGTGGCAGGTGCCGGTAGTCTTGCACTCGCCACCCCCGAGTGCTAAAAATGCACTTAGCACTCGCAACACGTGAGTGCCAGGTCGGTAGGGTGAGACCGGGTTTTCGACACCCCTGGTCGTCCGTCGCGGGCACTGCTTCCGGCCGAAGGCGTACATGGAGCGATCCGACGAGCGATCGCTCCGGTGTCACCCCCATACCCGGAGGATCACTTCGCAATGGCCAAGATCATCGCGTTCGACGAAGAGGCCCGTCGCGGCCTCGAGCGGGGCCTCAACAGCCTCGCCGACGCAGTCAAGGTGACGTTGGGCCCCAAGGGTCGCAACGTCGTTCTCGAGAAGAAGTGGGGCGCCCCCACGATCACCAACGATGGTGTGTCCATCGCCAAGGAGATCGAGCTCGAGGATCCGTACGAGAAGATCGGCGCCGAGCTGGTCAAGGAAGTTGCCAAGAAGACCGACGACGTCGCGGGTGACGGCACCACCACCGCTACCGTGCTCGCCCAGGCGCTCGTCCGCGAGGGTCTGCGCAACGTTGCTGCGGGCGCCAACCCCCTCGGCCTGAAGCGCGGCATCGAGAAGGCCGTCGAGGCCGTCACCGCCAAGCTGCTCGACACCGCCAAGGAGGTCGAGACCAAGGAGCAGATCGCCGCCACCGCAGGCATCTCCGCCGGCGACCCCGCGATCGGTGAGCTCATCGCCGAGGCCATCGACAAGGTGGGCAAGGAAGGCGTCATCACCGTCGAGGAGTCCAACACCTTCGGCCTCCAGCTCGAGCTGACCGAGGGCATGCGCTTCGACAAGGGCTACATCTCCCTCTACTTCGCCACCGACGCAGAGCGTCAGGAGGCCGTGCTCGAGGATCCCTACATCCTGCTCGTCAGCTCCAAGATCTCCACGGTCAAGGACCTGCTGCCGCTGCTCGAGAAGGTCATCCAGTCGGGCAAGCCGCTGCTGATCATCGCCGAGGACGTCGAGGGCGAGGCTCTGTCCACTCTGGTCCTCAACAAGATCCGCGGCACCTTCAAGTCGGTCGCCGTCAAGGCTCCGGGCTTCGGTGACCGTCGCAAGGCCCAGCTCGCCGACATCGCCATCCTCACCGGTGGCGAGGTCGTCAGCGAAGAGGTCGGCCTCTCCCTCGAGACCGCCGGCATCGAGCTGCTCGGCCAGGCCCGCAAGGTCGTCGTCACCAAGGACGAGACCACCATCGTCGAGGGCGCGGGCGATCCCGACGCCATCGCCGGTCGCGTCAACCAGATCCGCGCCGAGATCGAGGCGTCGGATTCGGACTACGACCGTGAGAAGCTGCAGGAGCGCCTCGCGAAGCTGGCCGGCGGCGTCGCCGTCATCAAGGCCGGTGCCGCGACCGAGGTCGAGCTCAAGGAGCGCAAGCACCGCATCGAGGACGCCGTCCGCAACGCGAAGGCTGCCGTCGAAGAGGGCATCGTCGCCGGTGGTGGCGTGGCCCTGCTGCAGGCCGCTCCGGTTCTCGACGACCTCAAGCTCGAGGGCGACGAGGCTACGGGTGCCAACATCGTCAAGGTCGCTCTCGAGGCGCCGCTGAAGCAGATCGCCTTCAACGCCGGCCTCGAGCCCGGCGTCGTCGCCGAGAAGGTCCGCAACCTCGAGGCCGGCCACGGCCTCAACGCTGCGACCGGCGACTACGAGGACCTGCTCGAAGCGGGCATCAACGACCCGGTCAAGGTCACCCGCTCGGCGCTGCAGAACGCTGCGTCGATCGCGGCTCTGTTCCTGACGACCGAGGCCGTCGTCGCCGACAAGCCGGAGAAGGCCGCCGCTCCCGTGGGCGACCCGACCGGCGGCATGGGCGGCATGGACTTCTGATCCGCCCCTGCAGGCGGAGAGGACTTCTGATCCGCCCCTGCAGGCGGAGAGGACTTCTGATCCGCCCCTGAGCCACACGAGGCCCGATCCCACTCCGGTGGGGTCGGGCCTCGTGCTGTTCCCCGACGATTCCGGCCTCCGGTACGGAACGATCACATATTCGTTACGAAAGGGGCTCCGCGGACGATGAATGTCACGAAAGTGTCACTTCATCCGGTTCCGGAGGTTCGTGCCGATCCGCAACCGGTCCGAGGTGCGCAGCCAGACGGATCGACGAGGGGAAGAGAATATGCGGTCGTCCTGGTTACGGCGGGTACTGCTCACGGTGGCGATGGGAACGTCGATGGTCCTCGCGGCTCCCGGAGGCGCTCTCGCGCAGTCGGTAGAAGCCGACGATCAGCGACCGGTGGGAGAGCTGACCTCTGTCGAGCACGAGAGCGACCGCACCGTCATCGCGAACGTCTACTCACCGTCGATGGACAAGGTGATCCCCCTCCGGATCCGGACGCCCGCCGACTCGAGCGAACCGCGTCCCACCCTCTACCTGATCAACGGCTCGGGAGGCGGGCAGGGGATCGCCACCTGGGAGAAGCAGACCGACGTCGAGGACTTCTTCTCGGACAAGAACATCAACGTCGTCACGCCGCTCCTCGGCGGCTACAGCTACTACACCGATTGGCGCAACGACGATCCCGCACTCGGCCGCAACATGTGGACGACCTTCCTGACGCACGAACTCCCGCCGGTCATCGACACGGAGTTCGGGACATCGGGACGCAACGCCATTGCGGGAGTGTCGATGTCGGGGACGTCGGTGCTCGGCCTCGCCACGACGGCCCCCGAGCTGTACGAGGCGGTCGGGGCGTACAGCGGATGCGCCGAGACGAGCACGCCGCTGGGGCAGTCCTACGTGCAGGCCGTCGTACGCGTCAAGGGTGGCGACCCCGAGAACATGTGGGGCCCGGTCGGTGATCCGGCCTGGATCGAGAACGATCCCTATCTCCAGGCCGAGAAGCTCCGCGGTATCGACCTGTACATCTCGTCGGGTTCGGGTCTGCCCGGGCAGTACGAGCGGCTCGGGTCGCGGTCGGTGAACAACGACCCGATCGGGCTCGTCGGTCAGGTGGTCGTCGGCGGCAGCATCGAGGCGGCGGTCCACCACTGCACGCAGCGGATGGCCCAGCGGCTCGAGGAACTGGACATCCCCGCCCAGATCGACCTGCGGCCGGCGGGTACGCACTCCTGGGACTATTGGGAGGACGATCTGCGCAACTCGTGGCCGCTTCTGTCGCAGGCGGTCGGACTGTAGCGGTCCCGGATCCACCGGAAATGCCCGATTCGATTGCGGTCGAATCGGGCATCTTCTTTCGGTCGATATTTCTTCGCCGGATCGGTCGATTCGCCGTAAACGGTCACCGAACAGGATGAATCGGGTCGAACGGAAATATCGAATTCAAACGAAAATAAATGGGTACGGACGTTCCGTTTTCTTTCCTTGACGCCGTGAACTGGGCATTTGTGAGCCCGTACAGCCTTCGCCGCGAGTGTGAATGTCATCACATCCGATTTGCGTATTCTCGGCTCGCGCGGGCGCGTCGAATGTGTTGAGAATTGATGCGAGCCCGACGGAATTCCGATCGGAATTCCGGGTAGGCGAAAAGCAATCGGACGAGACCCGTCCGGTATGTGATCGGACGAAGGAGATTCACATGGACGTCATCGAACTCATCGGCTCTGCCCTCGAACTGCTCGGCGGCACCGAACTGCTCGGCACCCTGCTCGAGACCGGCAGTGCCGTTCTCGGCCTCGGCCAGTAGTTCCTGCTGAGCTGAACAGCTGTGCCGCTGCCTCGCAGCGGAATACGACACCCCCGGCGGATCTCCGCCGGGGGTGTCGTCGTCTCGGCCGACCCCGTGACCCGGATCAGTTCTCGGGGATCAGCATCCACAGGGCGAGGTAGAGCAACACGGCGGTGCCGCCCGTGACGAAGGCTGCGAGGATTGCGCCTGCACGCACGAGGTTGAGGTCGACGTTGAAGTACTCGGCCAGTCCGGCGCACACACCACCGAGCATGCGCTGGGACGAGGAGCGGGTGAAGGGACGGGGAGCCTGGTTCTCGAAGTTCATGTATTCATCCTGTCGCCGTAACGGTCTCGGCACATCCGGGAACGGCCCGGATCTTCACCCTGATCTTCGTCTCGGGGTCGGTCGGACGAGCCGGCCCGAACAACGCAGAAATCACGCTGAGGGCAATGCTCGGCGACCGGGGCGCGAGGAGGCAGACTCGACCGTCGGTACTGCCGATCAAAAGGAGATCTCCCGTCATGACCGACGTCGTCCTCGACGAACAGCTCGCCGCATTGCGCCGCAGGTACGGCACCCGGGCCGCCGAGCAGGTGGCCGGACACGGTGGTTCCGGCGCGTGGAACGACGTCATCGCTCTCCAACTGGCGCATCGCTCCGTGCGAAAGTTCCTTCCCGAAGCGGTCTCCGAGGATGATCTGTGCGCGATCGTGGCCGCGGCTTCGTCCGCCGCGAGCTCGAGCAACCTGCAGTTGTGGAGCGTCGTGGCCGTCACCGACCGCGACCGGCTCGCCCGGATCGCGACTTTCGCCGGCAACCAGCCGGCGGTGCGTGACGCTCCACTGCTGCTCGTGTGGGTGGCCGACCTCGCCCGGGCGGCGCGGGTCGCCGAGCAGCACGGCAAGGATCTCGTCAACGTCGACTACGTGGAGTCCGCGCTGCTCGGGGTGGTCGATGCCGCGCTCGCCGCACAGAATGCGGTGCTCGCCGCGGAATCGCTCGGCCTCGGCACCGTCTACATCGGGGCCATCCGCAACCATCCGCGTGACGTGGCCGCAGAACTGGCTCTGCCCGACCACAGTTTCGCTGTGGTCGGGCTGGTGGTGGGCCGTCCCGATCCCGAGGTGGAGTCGGAGGTCAAGCCGCGGTTGGGTCAGGACGTGGTGCTGCATCGCGAGCAGTACTCGACCGAGGAACGGGATGCCGGCCTCGCCGCCTATGAGGAGGAGATCTCCGGCTTCTACCGCGATCAGGGTCTGGCGGAGAGCTGGGTCGAACGTGTACTCGGGCGCTTCGCGTCGCCCGGCGCGCTCGGGAGCAGGGAACAGATGCGGGAAGCTCTGCGGGAGCGCGGTTTCGGTCTGGACTGACCGCAGGGAGGCGTCAGCGGCACACGACCGTCAGGCCGACCCCGCGCCACACCTGACGTTCGACACGATCGAACTCGTTGTCGTCACTGTCGTATTCGTACTCGACCTCGGTCCGGTATCCCCGGTCGCGCTGAGCGGTCACGGTGCAGTCGCCGCCGGCGGAACCGGACCGGTTGACGATCGAGTACGGCACACCCTCCGCGGCGAGCACGGCGACCGCGGCCTGCTCGCTCAAGCCGACCACACCGGGCGCGGGTTGTGCTGTGGCAGCTCCTGTTCCGAGCAGTACTGCGGCGGTGCCGAGCGACAGGACGGCGGCGGTCGCGAGACGGGAGCGGGTGACAAGAGTACGCATGGGTTCCTCCGAAAGGGTGCTGGACCGGACATTTCGATCGTCCGCCGCGACCCGGCCCGAGCACATCCGGGCACGACCCCCATCCCGACCCTGAATTCCGGACTCGGGGTGGCAGGGACACTGGGGAAACCGGCACCCGCCGCGTCCGGATCGGCCTAGTCTGGGCCGGTGGAGACCGTACCGATCCAGCTTCCCGGGGGCACCACGGCCCCGGTGCGCCTCTTCGCGGGACCCGACCACGAGCACGAGACACGCCGCGACGCCTCCCGCGCCGTCGTGGTGATCGTGCCGGGGCTCGGCATCCCTGCCGGTTACTACGAGCCGTTCGGGCAGGCGATCACCGAGCACGGATTCGACGCGGCGATCTGTGAACTGGCCGGCCAGGGCGACAGCCGTCCGAGGCCCGGACCCGACAGCACCTACGGCTACCACGAGATCGTCGCGACGCACTTCCCCGCTGTCTTCGAGGTGGTGCGGGAGCGCTTCCCCGACTCGACGCCGTACCTTCTCGGCCACTCCATGGGCGGCCAACTCGGGGTGCTCTACGCCGCGCGCATCCGCGGCCGGCTCGGCGGACTGATCCTCGTCACCTCGGGCACGCCCTACTACCGCCAGCACGTGGGCATCCGCGGGCCGGGACTGTGGCTCGGGTCGACGGCGATGTCGCTGACCGCCGCGGTGGCCGGTTTCTGGCCCGGTGATCGCATCGACGTCGCCGGTTTCGGCCGGCAGTCGCGCGTGCTGATCTCCGACTGGGCGCGACTGGCCCGCACCGGCCGGTTCGAACCGGCCGGTGCGGACATCGACTACGAGGAACGGGTCGGGCGTCTCACGCTGCCCGTCCTGTCGATCACGATCGAAGACGACGACCTCACCCCGGTCGCGTCGGCGCAGCACCTGCTCGAGAAGCTGCCCTCCGCCGACGTCGCCCGGTGGCACAACCCGCGGGCACTGGGCCACAACGGATGGATCCGCGACAACAACGACACCGTAGCGAAGATCGTGGCCTGGCTACGCGACCGCTGATCCCGCGCGGGCAGCAGCGGCGAGCCGGACGTGCGCGTTGGGGGAGCCGTATCCGGTGTAGCCGCCGCGCCGTTCGAGGAGTTCGACCTGGAAATTGCCCTGCACCGGGAGCGTGTAGGCGTGCAGGAATTCGCCACCGTCGTCGTTGCGATCGTAGAGCAGGCCGTTGTCCTGCAGGACGGCGAGCAGGGCGGGGTCGAGCACGAACCGCGCGTCGAGATCCGCGTAGTAGTTCGCGGGCGGCCGGAGGAACTCCACGCCGCGCGCACGTGCGTGGCGTACCGAGTCGACGACGTCGGCCGTGGCGAAGGCCAGCTGGGTCACACCGTGCAGCTGGGGCGCAGCACCGGTCTCGGAGACGTTCAGCGCGACCCGCAGGTCACCCTTCTCCGCGCGCAGTGCACGGATGCGCAGGCGGCCCTGCGGCTGGATGTACTCCTCGGGGTCTTCCGGCCGCAGTCCGAACAGGGTGCGGAAGAACGACAGCTCCTGGTTCAGGTCGTCCGCCGCGACCGTCACGTCGACATGGTCGAGACCGAGCCATCCCTCGTCGGCCGGGGGAGTGGCTGCCGCGTCGTCGGACACGAAGTCGTTGTGCCAGTCGTCGGTCTGCCCCGGCTCGGCACTGACGAAGATGTGCAGACCGGAGGGCGAGGTGATGCCCGGCAGGCCTGCTTCACCCTCCCCTCGGGTGCGGTCGACCGCGGGCCACAGCAGGTTCGCGGCGCGTTCGGCCACCGCGGCGACGTCGGGGGCGACGAGACCCAGCGCGGTCGCGGCGGGGCCCGGCGCGGGCTCCTCGTTCAGGACGACGTTCGCGCCGCCGTTGCGCCACCACACGACGGGCTTGCTGCGGTGCCGGCCGGCGACATGGAATCCGAGTCCGGTGAGCAGCGCCGGGTAGTCGGTGCGGTCGGGGTCGGCGAGTTCGACGAACGCCGCGTCGGTGTGCGCCGGAAGCGGCGGTGCGACCGTCACCTTCTCGCGTGCGGGCCCGGTGACCCGCGCACCGAGCCGGTCCTCGAGGAACAGCAGCGACCGCATCGCGTCGCGCGCGGTCACATGCGGATCCGCTTCGCGCACCACGTCGCTGAAGACCTCGAGCGAGAGCGGACCGTCGTAACCGGCGTCGAGCACGGCCGCGACCACCCCGGAGACGTCGAGCATGCCCTGCCCCGGGAAGCACCGGAAGTGGCGGCTCCATTCGAGGACGTTCATGTCGAGCACCGGGGCGTCGGCGACCTGCAGGAAGCCGATGCGTTCGCCGGGGATGCCGGCCAGGGCGCGTCCGTCGTCGCCGCGTGCGAGCATGTGGAAGGTGTCCACGGCCAGCGTCACGGCCGGGTGGTCGGCGCGTTCGACGAGATTCCACGCCTGCCCGACCCGGTTGACGTGGCGTCCCCAGGCGAGGGCCTCGTAGGCGAAGGTGACCCCGTGCGAGGCGGCGAGATCGCCGACGGCGCGCAGCTGTTCGGCGGACAGTTCTGGATCGTCGATCGCGGTCGGCAGCGCGTTCGAGCACGCCAGGAAGGTCGTTGCGCCGAGCTCGTTCATCACCTCGAGCTTGCGGCGGACGCGGTGCAGGACGTGGGGGAATCGCCGCGGGTCGACGCCCTCGATGTCGCGGATCGGCTGGAACAGGTCGATCGACAGACCGAGATCGGCGCAGCGCCGCGCTACCTCGGCGGGTGACAGCGGCGACGCGATGAGGTCGTTGTCGAAGATTTCGATCCCGTCGAATCCTGCAGCGGCGATCGCGTCGAGTTTGTCGGCGAGAACACCGGAGAGCGAGACGGTGGCGATTCCGCGGCGCATCAGCTGGTCAGCTCCTCGAAGTGTCGGACCATTCGTTCGGCGTCGGGTTCGACGCCCGTGAAGTACTCGAAGGCACCCACGGCCTGGAAGACGGCCATGCCGCCACCGGGCACCACGCGGCATCCGCGGGAGCGGGCGAGGTGGATCAGTTCGGTCTCGAGCGGGAAGTACACGACGTCGGAGACCCACAGGTCCTCGCGGACGAGCTCGGCGGGGACGGGCAGGCCGGGGTGGCCGGTCATGCCTGTGGGGGTCGCGTTGACCAGACCCTGCGCCGAGGCCAGAGCGCCGGCGAGATCGGTGGTCGCGCGGACCCGGTCGTCGCCGAAGCGTTTGGCCAGGCGGGTCGCGCAGGCCTGCGCCTTCTCGACGTCGACGTCGACGATGGACACGTGCGCGGAGCCCTGTTCGAGCAGCGCGTACCCGACGGCCGAACCGGCACCGCCGGCCCCGACCAGCACGGCGCGGTCGGAGACGGCCTCGGGCAGCCGGCGGCGGAACGCGCGCCCCCAGCCGGACCAGTCGGTATTGCGGCCGAGTGCGCGACCGTCCCGGAACACCACCGTGTTGACCGCGCCGAGATCGTGGGCGTCGTCGGACAACTCATCGAGCAGGGGGATGACGACCTGCTTGAAGGGGTGCGTGATGTTGAGCCCGTCGAAGCCGAAACGCTGTGCCCAGTCGAGCATCTCGGCCAGGTTCTCGGCGCCGTAGCCGAGGCGCTCGGCGTCGACGAGGCGGTAGGTCAGGTTCAGTCCCGAGGCGAAGCCCTCCCGTTCCTGCATGGCCGGGGTGAGCGAACCGTTGATCCCGGCGCCGAACAGGCCCAGCAGGAAGGACGTACGTGCGGGCGCTGCGGTGGTCATCGGGAGCTTTCCTTCTTCTCGGTATCGAGTGCGAGTGCGGCCAGGTGACGGACGGCGAACTCGTATCCGTCGGGGCCGCATCCGGCGATCACGGCCTTCGCGACGGGAGCGACGAACGAACGGTGCCGGAACTCCTCGCGGGCGTGGACGTTGGTCAGGTGCACTTCCACGATCGGTGCCGCGACGGTCACGAGCGCGTCGTGCAGTGCGACCGAGGTGTGCGTGTAGGCTGCGGCGTTGACGACGAAACCGGCTGCCGATTCGCGGAGTTCGTGGACGGCGTCGATGAGTGCGCCCTCGTGGTTGCTCTGCCGGAAGTCGATGTCGAAGCCCAGGTCGTCGGCGGTGCGGCGGCACGACTTCTCGATGTCCGCCAGTGTTGCGGTGCCGTAGAGACGGGGTTCGCGCGTGCCGAGCAGGTTCAGATTGGGCCCGTTGAGCACGGCGATGATGGGACGCGCACTCACGATGCGGCTCCGGCGGGGACCGGCGTGGTGTTGCGGTCGTGGGGGAGCAGGCCGATCTCACGGGTGGGGACCTTGTGGGTTCCGGACGGTCCGGTGGCCACCGCGATCAACGAGATGACGACGGCGCCGACACAGAACAGGGCCACGCGGTACCAGTTGTCGGCGTTGCCGTCCATGAGCGACCCTGCGATGGCCGGGGTGAAGCCGGCGAGCGCGAAGCCGAACTGGGTGCCGATCGCCATGCCCGACAGTCGGACGCTGGTGGGGAAGTACTCGGCATAGGTCGCGGGCCACACCGCGTTCGGCATGCTGTAGATCACGCCGGCGAGAAGGATGCCGGTGACGAGGACGAGCGGCACGTCGCCCCGCGAGATCGACCACAGGAAGGCCGTCACCATCACGGCGCTGCCGATCAGGCCGGAGACGAAGACCGGTTTGCGGCCGATGCGGTCGGACAGCATGGCCCACAGTGGGATGGTGCCGACGGCGATGATGTTGGCGACGATTGCCAGCCACAGCATCGTGGTGTCGCTGATGCCGATGCCGTACTCGTCGGCTGTGGCGAAGTTGAGGGCGAACACCTGGAAGGCCGTGTTGACCATGGCGATGAAAGCCGCGAAGAAGACCCGCAGGACGCCGGTCCAGTGGTGGCGGAAGAGCACGGCCAGCGGCGCCTTGGGTGCCTCGGCGTGCGCCTTCTCGGCGTGGAACTCGGGGGTCTCGTCGAGGCTGCGGCGGATGAGGAAACCGATCAGCACGATCACGGCGCTGATCCAGAAGGGCACTCGCCAGCCCCACGACTGCAACTGCTCCTCGGACAGCAGGGCGATCACCGGCAGGAACATCAGCGGTGCGAGCACCTGGCCGCCCTGCGTGCCGCTCAGCGTCCAGCTGGTGAAGAAACCACGCCTGTCGTCGGGGGCATGTTCGAACGACATGGAGTTCGCGCCGGCCTGCTCACCCGCGGCGGACAGTCCCTGGAGCAGTCGCAGCACGACCAGCAGGATCGGTGCGAGCATGCCGATCTGTCCGTAGGTCGGCAGGCAACCGATGAGGAATGTCGAGACACCCATCAGCAGCAGCGTGCCGACGAGGATCAGCTTGCGGCCGAAGCGGTCGCCGATGTGGCCCATCAGGATGGACCCGAACGGGCGCGCGACGTAGGCGACGCCGAAGGTGGCGAGCGACGCGACGGTCGCGACCGCCTGGTTCCCTTCGGGGAAGAAGATCTTGGGGAAGACGAGCGCAGCGGCGGTGCCGTAGATCGCCAGGTCGTAGTACTCCAGTGCGCTGCCGCTCCACGCGGCGAGGGCCGCCTTGCGGGGCGTGCGCTGCACCGTGGTGTTTTCAGTCATCGGATGCCTCGGGGGGTGGGTCTTCAGTATCGGATACACGGACGTTATGGGTGTGGCGCAGCCCACGACAATCGTTTGCCATTTTTTTTGCCATACTGTCCGTATGTCGGCCTCTCCACGTTCACGGAAACGCGCCACCATCACCGATGTGGCCCGCGAGGCAGGGGTCGCGGCGTCGACGGTCTCGCGCACGTTCACCAAGCCCGGTCGCGTCAACGCCGCCACTCGCGACCACATCCTCGAGGTCGCCGACCGGCTCGGCTACGCACCCAACCCCGCGGCCCGCGCCCTCGAATCGGGACGCACCAACACCCTGGCGCTGCTGGTCCCCGACATCACGAACCCCTTCTTCTCGGGCGTGATCAAGGGGGCCGAACGCGCCGCCGTCGCCTCCGGCCGGACCCTCGTCCTCGCCGACACCCAGGAGAGCGCGACCACCGAAGCGCACATCATCCGGCGGCTGGGGCCGGCCGTCGACGGTTTCGTCCTGGCGGCCGCCCGTATGCCGGACGACGAGCTGCGGCGCGTCGCCGAATTCGACGCCGTGACCCTGGTGAACCGGGCGATCCGCGGAATCTCCTGCGTTGTCGCCGATTACGAGACGGGCACGCGGCAGATCGTCGACCACCTCGCGTCGCTCGGGCACCGCTCGTTGCTGTTCCTCGGCGGTCCGCCCGAGTCGTGGTCGGGAGCGCGGCGCTGGGCCGGTCTGCAGGCCGCGGCGCAGGCTCACGGCATCGCGATGCGTCGCTTCGGCCCCTACTCGCCGACGCTCGGTGGCGGTGCCGCCGCGGCCGACGCCGCCGTGGCGGCCGGTGCCACCGCGGTGGTGTGCCACAACGACATGCTCGCCATCGGGGTGCTGCGCCGGATGCGGGAACGCGGGGTGTCCGTCCCGGAGCACGTGAGCGTGGTCGGATTCGACAACATCTTCGGCTCCGACCTGTGCCGGCCGTCGCTCACCACGCTCGCCGAACGCACCGAGGACGCCGGGGCGCGCGCCATCGAGATGCTCGCCCGGCAGGCCTACGAGCGGGTCGCGGTGGCCGACGAACTCGTGCTCCCGACGCAGCTCGTCGTCCGCGAGTCCACCGGACCGGCGAGATGAGGGAGGTTGTGTGCGTCTTTCTCGACGAGAACGCACACAGCCTCCCCGAAGTTCACCGGTTCGCGAGCTTGTCCGCCAGGAAGGTGAACGTCAGCGCCGACTTGAACGCCGCCTGGGCGTTGTCGGCAGCGCCGCCGTGGCCGCCCTCGATGTTCTCGTAGTACCGGACCTCGTGACCCTGCTCTTCGAGCCGCGCCACCATCTTCCGCGCATGGCCGGGATGCACCCGGTCGTCGCGCGTCGACGTGGTGATGAGGATCGGCGGGTAGTCGGCATCCGGGTCGGTGTTCTGGTACGGCGAGTACTTCGACAGGAACTCCCACTCCGCGGGGTTGTCGGGGTCGCCGTACTCGGCCATCCACGACGCACCGGCGAGCAGCAGGTGGTAGCGCTTCATGTCGAGCAGCGGCACCTGGCACACGATCGCCCCGAACAGTTCGGGATAGCGGGTGAGCATCACGCCCATGAGCAGACCGCCGTTGCTGCCGCCCTGGGTGCCGAGCTGCTCGGCCGTCGTGATCCCGCGCGCGACGAGATCCTTCGCGACCGCGGCGAAGTCCTCGAAGACCTTGTGCCGGTTTTCCTTCAGGGCCTGCGTGTGCCAGCTGGGTCCGTACTCGCCGCCACCGCGGATGTTCGCGATGACGTAGGTGTAGCCCTTCTCGAGCCACGCCCGCCCGACGCCGCCGCTGTAGGCCGGCACCATCGAGTTCTCGAACCCGCCGTACCCGTACAACAGTGTGGGCGAAGGGGTTCCGGTGTTGCTGCCGACCACGAAGTAGGGCACCTGCGTGCCGTCGTCGGACGTCGCGAAGAACTGCTCGACGGTGATGCCCTCGGCGTCGAAGAACGACGGGGCCTGCTTGATCGCCTCCACCGGGCCGCCGACCGTCCCCGACAGCAGGGTCGCAGGGATCGTGAAACCGCTGGAGTTGAGGAAGAAGTCGTCGCTGTTGAGCGGATCGACGTCGATGATCGAAGTCGACGTGGCATCGGGGACGTCGGGCAGTTCCTCGTCCGACCAACCGTCCTCACCCGGTGTGAGCACCCGCACGCGGGTCTGCACGTCGCGCAGTGTGACGACGAGCAGGTGATTCTGCGTCCACGCGTACTGCTCGAGCGAGGTGTGCTCGTCCGGGGCGAACAGCACCGTCACCTCACGCGAGCCGGCGAGGAAGGCCGGATAGTTCGCGGCGAGCAGCGTGCCGGCGGGATGGCCGAGCCATTCGGAGCGGGTGCGCACGAGCAGGTGGTCGCGGTACACGCTCACCCGCGCGTCGTCGGGAACATCCAGTTCGACGAGCTCGCCGTCCGCGGTGAGTTCGAAACGCTGCGCCCGGTAGAAGTCGATCGCGCGGTCGACGAAGCTGCGCTCGTATCCGGGAGTGTTGTCGTACCAGGCGGAGACAGCGACATCGGTGCGCTCACCTTCGAAGACCGTCTCGGCCTCATCGATCGGAGTGCCGCGCCGCCAACGCTTCGCGAGTCGCGGATAACCCGAGTCGGTGAGCGACCCGTCGCCGAAATCGCTTCCCACATAGACGGTGTCGGAGTCGATCCACCCGATGTCCGTCTTCGCCTCGGGTAGTTCGAAACTGTCCGGGCCCGAGACGAATCGTCGCTCGACGAGATCGAACTCGCGGATCACACTCGCGTCGGCACCACCGCGCGACAAGCTGATGAGCGCGCGGGTCTGATCGGGCCGCAGCACCTGGGCACCCGACCACACCCAGTTCTCGCCCTCTTCCTCGGCGACGGCGTCGAGGTCGACGAGGACGTCCCATTCGGGTTCGTCGCGCAGGTACTGCTCCATCGTCGTGCGACGCCACAGGCCGCGTACGTGCTCGGCGTCCCGCCAGTAGTTGTAGAGGTACTCGCCCCGCCGACGCGCATAGGGGATGCGGGCGTCGGTGTCGAGGATCTCGCGGATGCGGGATTCGAGGTCGGTGAAGCTCTCGGTGCGGGTGTACTCCTCGACCGTTCGGTCGTTCCGGGCACGCACCCAGTCGAGTTGTTCCTCGCCGGTGACGTCCTCGAGCCATAGGTACGGATCGGTCGTGTCGTCGCTCATGATCCATTCATACCCGCCCCGCACGTGCCTCCGGCGGCAGGCAGACTGTGACCTTGTGCAGATGCATCCGTCGGACGCGCGCCGGGAATGGCTCGGCGACCGCATCCCGGGCGACCTGTTCGCCCTCTACTGTTTCGACGCCCCCGCGACTCCGGTCGCCGACGTGCTCGACGAACTGCGGTCGCGGGCGGCGGTGATGGGGGAACTGCAGGTACGGATGGTCGAGGTACCCGCGGGTCTCGACTATCCCTACTGGGCAGCGCACACCCCAGCAGAAGACCGGTTCGTCGTCCACGAATCCGGCAGCTACGAACAGATGCTCGTCGCGCTGTCCGGGCTCGTCGCGACCCGCGTCGACGTCACCGTCTCGCCGTGGCGACTGCACGTCTTCCCACATGTCACGGGTGCTCCGCGCGGGAACGGTCCCGCCCTCGTGGTCGTCCTGCAGATGTCGCACGCCTTCGCCGACGGGGTGCGCACCTCCGCGCTCGCCCGCGATCTGCTGGCGGGCACCGCGACACCCACGACACCGCCGCGCGCCCTCTCGCCCGCCGGGATGCTTACGCGTGCCGTCCTGCGGCTGCCGTTCTCGATTCCACGGGTGATCGCCGACGGGCGGCGGTCGGTGGATGCGGCGCGACAGCTCGCCGACCCCTCGGTGCCGCCACCCACCCCGGGGAGGCCGCTGGTCGCTGTGAACACCGCACCCGGGCCGCGGCGGACGGTCCGCACACTCGTGTTCGACTCCGCCGCCCTGCGCGGCGTCGGCACGGTCACCATCGGCGCGCTCACGGCCATCGGCGCCGCCCTGTCGCAGCTCCTCGGCGTCGACGAACTGTCCGCCGAGGTGCCGGTCGCGGTGGCGCCGGGCACGGCCCGCAACAGCTACCGCAACGTCGGCGTCGACCTGCACTGCGCGCTCCGCGAACCGCACGAACGTGCCGCGGCGATCGCCGCCGACCTGGCGTTGCAACGGATCCGTGCGCGGCACCCCGCCATGGCGATCCGGGTCCGCACCGACGACCACGTCCCCGCACCGTTGCTGCGGTTCGGTACCGACCGACTCGACCTGTCCGTCGTCCCACCCACCGTCACGGGCAACACCGTCGTGTCGAGCGTCTACCGAGGTCCGGCCGACCTGGAACTCGGTGGCGGGCGGGTGCGGTTCACCTCGGGCTTCCCGGGCCTGTCGCCCGTGCAGGCGCTCACCCACGGCGTGCACGGGATCGGCGACACCGTGACCCTGTCGGTGACGACCTCCCCGGATGTCCTCGACGCGGCAGGTCTCGCTCGGTACGTCGCCCTGCTGCACGAGGCGGTCGCCTCGCTGTAACGTGCCCCGAATCCAACGATGGAGGGGCACATGGCGGCTTATGCGGTGACGGGTGCCGCCTCGGGAATGGGCCGGGCGAGCGCGGAGCGGCTGCGGGCCGCCGGGCACACGGTGATCGGCATCGACCTGAAGGACACCGAGGTCACGGCGGACCTATCCACTCCGGAGGGTCGTTCCCACGCCGTCCGGGCCACGCTCGAGCTGGCGGGCAGCCGTCTCGACGGTGCCGTGCTCGCCGCGGGCCTGGGCCCCACCCCCGGCAAGGAGGAGATCATCGCGCAGGTCAACGTGCGCGGCGTGATCGACCTGCTTGTCGGATGGCGAGCAGCTCTGGCCGCCTCCGCGAACAGCAAGGTCGTGGTGTTCGGATCCAATTCGACGACCACGACTCCCGGCGTGCCGAACTCGGCGGTGAAGGCCTTCCTCGCCGGCGACATGGACAAGGGCGTCGTGCGCACCACCCGCATCTCGCAGGCGGGCCCGCCGTTCACCTATGCGGCGTCGAAGATCGCCGTGACCCGATGGGCGCGACGCGCCGCGGTCACCCCCGAGTGGGCGGGTGCCGGCATCCGCCTCAACATCCTCGCGCCCGGAGCGATCTCCACCCCGCTGCTCGACGCGCAACTCGAGAGCCCCCTCGGGAAGGTGGTGGAGAGCTTCCCCGTTCCGCTCGGGGGCTTCGGGAAGCCCGACGAGATCGCGCGGTGGGTCGAATTCATGCTGTCCCCGGCGGCGGACTTCATGACGGGCAGCGTCGTGGTGGTCGACGGCGGCACCGAGGCGTACTTCCGTCCCGACGACTGGCCGGTGCGGGTCCCGTTCCGGTCGATCCCGCGCTACCTGCTCGGCATGCGCAGGTTCGGGCGCCGCAAGTGAGGGTCCGCGCAGCGCGGACCCCCACCGCGCTCCCGTATCAGGCGAAGTAGTCGCCGAAACCGTAGATCGCGTCGAACGCGCTGGTGGGCAATACATCCACCGCGTTCACGCGGTAGGACGAGTGCGAGTCCTGCATCAGGTCGCGCACGAACCGCAGGGCGTGGATCGCGTCGACGGCGTCGACGGTGATGATGAGCTGGGCGCGACCGTTGTCGCTGCGGCCCACCGCCCCGTGGTGCGGGACGATCGGTTCGATGAGGTCGACGGTCTCGTCGTCGGTCAGGAGATCGAGGTCGGCGTCGATTTCGATCATTGCGTTGTATTCCATGTGGGTTCTCCCGGTTCGAACACCCGAGCGGCCTCGCGCCGCGCGGGTTGATCTCGACGGGGAACACGCACGGCGACATCATGCCCGAACCGGATGACCCTCGCCATCATCCGATCGGGGGACATCCGATCGAGACGGACGGACGATGTGCGGGACCGGTGCTCCGCGCGACGCTCGATGCATGCCGATCGTCGAAGTGAACAATCTGCACAAGTCGTACGGAGGTCGCGCCGTCGTGGACGGCGTGAGCTTCGAGATCCACGAAGGTGAGATTTTCGGGGTCCTCGGTCCGAACGGGGCCGGGAAGACGACCTCCGTCGAACACATCTCGGGTCTGCGAAAACCCGATGAGGGCACCGTCCGCGTCGCCGGCCTCGACCCGGTCCGCGACCACCGGGCCGTCACCGAACTGCTCGGCACGCAGTTGCAGCAGAGTGAGCTGCAGCCGAAATTGACCGTGCGCGAGGCCCTCCGGTTGTACGCGGCCTTCTACGCCCGACCCGCGGACGGCGATGTGCTCGCCGAACGCCTCGGGCTCGGCCGCATGCTCGACACCCGGTTCACGAAACTGTCCGGGGGCCAGAAACAGCGGTTGTTCATCGCACTGGCACTCATCGGTTCACCGCGCGTCGTCGTCCTCGACGAACTCACCACCGGACTCGACCCGCGTGGGCGCCGTGACACCTGGGAACTGATCGAGGAGGTGCGTGATTCCGGCGTCACCGTCCTGCTCGTCACACATTTCATGGAAGAGGCACAACGCCTCTGCGACCGTGTCGCGGTCTTCGATTCCGGGCGCATCCGTGCGCTGGGGACGCCGGCCCAGCTGATCGGGCAGTCGTCCGCAGCGATCGTGGTCTCGTTCCACCCGTCCGGTCCGCTCGACCCCGCGCTCCTCGAAGCCCAGCCCGGCGTCGTCTCCGTGCACACCGCCCGGGAACGGGTGGCCGTCGAAGGCAGTGAGGAGTCGATCCACGCGGTACTCGGCCTGTTGGCACGCCTCGGCGTCACGGCCGAACGCCTCCGCATCGCCGAAGCGACCCTCGACGACGCCTACCTCGATCTCACCGACACCAGGAGCACGTCATGACCGACCCGACCGTCCGCACCAGGCTCGTCGAGACGTCGACGACGAGCACCCCGACGATGTCCGCATCGACCGCCGTTCTGCGTACCGAGGCACGACTGTTCACGCGGGAACCCGGGGCGCTCTTCTGGATCCTCGTCTTCCCCACGCTGTTGCTCGTGATCCTCGGCCTGATTCCCGGTTTCCGGGAACCGGATCCGGACCTCGGTGGTCTGCGGGTGATCGATCTGTACGTCCCCGTGGCGATCCTCCTCGCGATGATCGTGGCCGGTGTCCAGACGATGCCCGCGGTGTTGTCGTCGTACCGAGAACGGGGAATCCTCCGCAGGCTCGCCGTGACCCCGGCGAGTCCGTCGCACCTGCTGACCGCACAGATCGTGGTGCACGCGATCGCGGTCCTGGCGTCGGTCTTCCTCGCACTGATCGTCGGTCGGGCGGCCTTCGGAGTCGCCTTCCCCGCCCAGCCGTGGGGATACGCACTCGCGGTACTCGTCACTCTCGCTGCGGCACTGAGCGCGGGAGGGACACTGGCTGCGGTGGCACCGTCCGTGCGGATCGCTCAGACGCTGGGCACGATCGTGTTCTTCCCGTTGATGTTCAGTGCGGGCGTATGGCTGCCGGTGCAGGCGATGCCCGAGCTGCTGCGACGGATCGTGGAGCTGACACCCTTCGGTGCCGCAGCGCAACTGCTCGACGAGACCGCCGCGGGCGACCTGCCGAATCTCGGTGGCATCGCGGTCGTGGTGGGTTGGACCGTCGTCCTGACCGGCGTGGCGATCCGGTGGTTCCGTTGGCAGTGACGGCGTCGACCGTCATCCTGGAAGCCATGACGGCACCGACGACCACCGACGATCCGTGGCTTCGGACCTACAGATGGGCGCCGGTGGGGATGCTCGCGACCGGCACCGTCCTGTCCGTCGGCACCGCGACGTTGTTGATGAGTCCCGCCGAGCGGTACACGGCAGCGGTGCTCACCGCGGTGGCGGTGGGTCTGGAACTGTGGCGCGGTCGCCGCCGCCGGTCGATGCCGGAGGGCGACGCGGTCTACTACCTGCTCCGGTCCGCCCTGGCGTTCGTCCTGAGCTGGCTCAACCCGTTCTTCGCGATCTATGCGGCCTCCGGCTACTTCGATGCCCACGCGATGCTGCCGGACCGCTGGATCCGGTTCGGGCTGATCGTCACCGCCGTGACGGTGGCGGGTTCGCAGGCGGGTGGTCTGCCGCCGGACGACACGACGATGTGGATCGCATTCGGGCTCCTCGTCGTGCTCAACGCCTCGATTTCCATGCTGATGATGAGGCTCGCCGAACGCGACGAGCAGCGAAGTCTCGAACGGCTCGCTGCGATCACCGAACTCGAACGCACCAACGTCCGACTCGAGAACGCGCTGTCCGAGAACCAGGCCCTGCACGCGCAGCTGCTGGTGCATGCCCGGGAAGCGGGGATCGACGACGAGCGCCGCCGGCTCGCCGCGGAGATCCACGACACCCTCGCCCAGGGCCTGGCCGGGATCGTCACGCAGTTGCAGGCGGCACAGGACACCGCCGATCCGGAGGCGGCGCGGCGCCACGTCGAGAGGGCCACGGACCTTGCGCGACGCAGCCTCGGCGATGCCCGCCGCTCGGTGCGCAATCTCGCTCCCGAGGCACTCGAGCACCGCACGCTCGACGACGCGCTGGCCCACGAGGTGGAGAGATGGTCGGCCGAACACGGGATCCGGGTCGATCTCACGGTCACGGGCACCACCGAACCGTTGCACGACGACATCGGCGTGACGTTGTTCCGCATCACCCAGGAGGCCCTCGCGAACGTCGCCAAGCATTCCTCCGCACACCGTGCCGGTGTCACGGTGTCCTATATGGACGACGAAGTGAGTGTGGACATCCGGGACGACGGATGCGGTTTCGATCCGTGCGCGACACCGGGCGACGGATTCGGGTTGCGGGGCATGCAGTCCCGTGCCGACCGGATCGCCGGCGTCGTGGACGTCGAGTCCGAACCGGGTGTGGGGACCGCGGTCTCGGTGCGGGTGCCGCTGATCAGGGCCGGGAGGACGTCGTGACCGACGCGGACGAGATCACCGTGCTGATCGTCGACGACCACCCCGTCGTGCGGGACGGCCTGCGCGGAATGTTCGCCGCATCCCCGGAATTCGACGTGGTCGGAGAGGCTGCCTCCGGTCCGGAGGCCGTGACCCTCACGCTCGAACTCGACCCCGACGTGGTGCTCATGGACCTGCGGATGCCGGGAGGCGGGGGAGTGCAGGCGATCACCGAACTCGTCGCGCGAGGTGCGCGCAGTCGCGTCCTGGTGCTGACGACCTACGACACGGACGCCGACACCGTGCCTGCGATCGAGGCCGGCGCGACCGGCTACCTGCTCAAGGACGCTCTGCGGGACGACCTGTTCGCCGGGGTGCGGGCCGCGGCGGAGGGACGGACCGTCTTGTCGCCGGTGGTCGCGTCGCGGTTGATGAACCACATGCGGACACCCACCGCCCCGCAGGCGCTCAGCGCCCGGGAGCGTGAGGTGCTGGCGCTCGTCGCGAAGGGCACCTCGAACCGGGCCATCGCCCAGGAGCTGTTCATCAGCGAGGCGACCGTGAAGACCCACCTGACCCACGTCTTCGCGAAGCTCGAGGTGAAGGACAGGGCGGCCGCGGTCGCAGTCGCCTACGACCGCGGGATCCTGGGTTAGCCGAACAGCAGGGTCAGCCGAACAGCAGGGTTAGCCGAACAGCAGGGTCAGCCGAACACCGCACGCTCGCGGCGTCGTTGCCGACGGGAGAAGACCGCGACCATCAGTCGCACCGGAAGGGGCAGTTCGCGGCGGACCCGCTCGGTCTCGTCCTCGGTCATCACGGCGAAGAAGCGGGTGAGGTCGAAGTCGGCCCGGCCACCGCGCTGGGCGTCCTTCTCGAACCGCTGCCACGCGTCGGCGGAGACGTGCCCGGTGATGAGCGGGAAGACCGTTCGCTCCTCGTCCGCGATGTGCTCGTGGAGGTGCTCACTCAGCGTGCGGAGGGTGCGTGCGAAGCCGGCCACTGCCGCGGGGTCGGGGAGCCCGCGGGTGAATTCGCCGAGTTCGTCGAGGAGCGGGTCGAGTTCGTCGTGGTCGTCGGTGAGTTCGGTGAAGTCGACGTGGGGTCCGGCCGACGCGGTGATCAGCGGCCAGAGTGCGAGGTCCTCCACGTTGTGATGGTGGTAGAGACTCGCGACGAACAGTCCGACATAGTCGGCGGTCGCCGCGTAGCGGGCCCTGTCGAAGCTCGACGGATCTGCGAGCATCCGGTCCGCCAGTTCGCGGAGCCGGGTGACGTCGCGGAGGATCACGCGGTGCGCGAGCCGCATTCCGAGCAGGTCGTCGTCGGTGGTGAGGCGCGGGGTGAGGGATGCGGAAGTCATGTCGGTAGCGTGCGCGGCCGGACTTGGAACCGGCTTGGTGCCGAGCGGGCGCCGGAGATCGTCGCGCACCAAGTGGTCGCCAAGAATGTCTCCGCGCGCTCGGTCCGTGATCATCACTCCGGCACTTGCAGGGAGCCGACAGCTGATGTCAGCGGGTCGGCGCGATGCCGAACAGGAGCGCGTCGATGCCGGCGCGGAACGCACGGTCGTTCGCATCGGATCCGTCGTCCGCACCGCTGCGGCTGTCCGCATCTGCGACATCACCTGCGGATCCTCCGGCGGACGCGCCGGTCATCAGGGCGGTGAGATGCGGGTAGTCGCCGTGCTCGAGCATCGCGGCGATGTGCGCGGCTCCGCCGCCGGCCGCCCCTGCAGACATCCCGGCGGCCTCCTGCGCGGCGAAGTTGGTGACCCACCCCGACAGGAGGGCGACTCCGGTCATCGTCGCGGTCGGGTCGAGTCCGGCGGGGGCGAGGGCGCCGACGAGGTGGTCGAGATACCGCATCGAGTTCGGGCCGAGCGTCGATGCCGTGACCTGGCTCAGCCAGGGATGCCGGCGGTGGATTGCGCGGGACTGTTCGGCGACGTCGAGTACGTCGGCGCGCACGTCACCGGTCAGCGGAGCGAAGCGGTATTCGGCTCCGGCCCGGTCGACCATGAGGTCCACGAGATCGGTCTTGCCGGAGACGTAGCGGTAGAGCGACGCGGGGGCGGTGCCGAGGGCGTCGGCGAGCCTGCGCATGGACAGGGCGCGGATGCCGTCCTCGTCGGCGATCCGCACGCACGCGTCTGCGAGCTGATCGAGCGTGTAGGCCGGTCGCGGGCCGGGGCGCCCGGTGTCGGACCGCAGCCAGATCGAGTCGGAGACCGTCATGCAGGACAGCATGCCTCCTCGAACGGGTTGCGAACGATGTTCGCAGATGCGTACCCTCGAACTGCGAACGGTGTTCCCAATCGAGAGGTGGATCGTGATCGAGATGGCACTCGAGGCGGAAGGCCTCACCCGGGCGTTCGGCGATCGCATCGTCGTCGACGACGTCCACCTGCGCGTCCCGCCGGGGCGCGTCCATGCGCTCCTCGGTCCGAACGGATCGGGGAAGACCACCATCGTCCGGATGCTCGCCACCCTGCTGCGGCCCACGGCCGGACGTGCCCGCGTACGCGGCTTCGATGTGGTGCACGACGCGACCCGCGTGAAGCGCTGCATCGGCTTCGTCGGCCAGTACCACGCGGTGGATCTACGACTGACCGGTGTCGAGAACCTGATGATCGTCGCTCGCCTGCACGGTCTGGCCGGCCGCGCCGCCCACACCCGCGCGGTCGAACTGCTCGACCGCTTCGGCCTCGCCGATGCTGCGAACCGGCAGGCGAGCACCTACTCCGGCGGCATGCGCCGGCGGCTGGATCTGCTCGCCGGGATGCTCGTGCGACCCGACGTGCTCTTCCTCGACGAACCGACCACCGGTCTCGACCCGAGCAGCCGCAACGAGATCTACGGGATGGTCGGCGAACTGGTCGCCGAGGGCACCGCGGTCCTGCTCACCACGCAGTATCTCGACGAGGCCGACCGGCTCGCCGACGACATCACCATCCTCGACGCGGGCCGGACGATCGCGACCGGCACTCCCGCCGAGATCAAGGAGGCGGTCGGCTCCGGACTCGACCTCGTCCTCCCCGGTGCCGCCCACATCGACGAGGCCGTCGCCGTCATCGGCGCATTCGGCTTGCGCCACAACGGCATCCAGGTGCCGGTCGAGAACGGCTCGGTCCGGCTGTCCTTCACGACCGACGCCCACTCGGTGCCACTGCTGCCCGTGCTGCGCGCCCTCGACGACGCGGGTGTCCCCGTCGACGACATCGGCCGTCGTCGAGTCGGTCTCGACGAGGCATTCCTGACCCTGACCGGACGCGAGCGAATCGAGGAGTCCGCATGACCACCATCCACGAGTCCGGCCACGGCAGTTCTGCCCTCACCGGCACCCGGACGTTGCTGCATCGCGTCCTGCTGACCTACCGGCACTCGCCGGCCCTGCTGTTCGTCACCCTCGCCGCACCGCTGGGCATGATGCTGCTCTTCGGATTCGTCTTCGCCGGCGCCCTGTCCGGTGGCGAGGGCGCCGCCTACCGCGCATACCTGATGCCGGGTGTGCTCGTCCTCGTGGCGGCCATGGGCCTCGCGACCACCGCCGCCACCGCGAACGCCGACATGCGCAGCGGACTGTCGGATCGCTTCCGGACCCTGCCCACCTCCCCGGTGGCCGCGCCCGCCGGACTCGCCTTCGCCGAGACCCTGACGTGTGCGGTCACGCTGGCGCCGATGGTCGGCATCGGATATCTCGTCGGCTGGCGGATCGAAGCGGGCGCCGGGGAGATCGCCCTCGCCGCGGTGGTGCTGCTGTTGTTCCGGTTCGCATTCTCGTGGGCAGGTGTGTGGCTCGGCGTCTCGATCCGGGACGAACAGGTCCTGCAGCAGTGCGCACCCATGATCTTCGGCACGATCATGTTCTCGAACATCTTCGTGCCCACCGACACGATGCCGGTGGTCGTCCGACAGATCGCCGAGTGGAATCCCGTCAGTGCCGTCGTAGGTGCGCTGCGCGAGCTGCTCTCGGCGTCCGCGCCGGTACCCGCGGATGCGGCGTGGCCGCTGCACCATCCGGTGTGGTCGGCGTTCGGCTGGTGCGTCGTGCTGCTCGCCGTGACGGTCCCGCTCGCCGTGCGCCGATACACGGCCGATCACCGGATCCGGTAGCTACCGGCCGGTAACCGGACCATCGGCAGACACCGGAATCGGGCGGGACTACCCTGTATATCCGTGACCTCACACTATGACGTCGTTGTCCTCGGAGCCGGTCCCGGTGGGTACGTCGCTGCTATCCGCGCGGCACAGCTGGGACTGAGCACCGCCATCATCGAGCAGAAGTACTGGGGTGGTGTCTGCCTGAACGTCGGCTGCATCCCCTCGAAGGCACTTCTCCGCAACGCCGAGCTGGCACATCTCTTCAACAAAGAGGCCAAGACCTTCGGCATCTCGGGAGACGTGTCCTTCGACTTCGGTGCCGCCTACGACCGCAGCCGCAAGGTCGCGGACGGGCGCACCAAGGGCGTGCACTTCCTCATGAAGAAGAACAAGATCACCGAATACGACGGTAAGGGCTCGTTCGTCGACGCCAAGACCATCGAGGTGACCCTCACCAAGGGCGGCACCGAACAGGTGACCTTCGACAACGTCATCATCGCCACCGGCTCCGTCACCAAGCTGCTGCCGGGCACCGAGCTCAGCGACAACGTCGTCACCTACGAGGAGCAGATCCTCACCCGCGACCTCCCCGAGTCCATCGTCATCGTCGGTGCCGGTGCCATCGGCATGGAGTTCGGCTACGTCCTGAAGAACTACGGGGTCGACGTCACCATCGTCGAGTTCCTCGACCGCGCACTGCCCAACGAGGACGCCGACGTCTCCAAGGAGATCGCCAAGGCGTACAAGAAGCTCGGCATCACCATCAAGACCGGTGCCGCGGTGCAGAAGATCTCGGACGACGGTTCGAAGGTGACCGTCGAGATCAAGGACAACAAGTCCGGCAACGTCGAGACCGTCACGGTCGACAAGGTGCTGCAGTCGGTCGGCTTCGCGCCGCGCGTCGAGGGCTACGGCCTCGAGAACACCGGCGTCGAGCTCACCGACCGCGGTGCCATCGCGATCGACGAGCGCATGCGCACCAACGTCAAGGGCATCTACGCCATCGGCGACGTCACCGCGAAGCTTCAGCTCGCGCACGTCGCGGAGGCGCAGGCCGTGGTCGCGGCCGAGACCATCGGCGGTGCCGAGACCCTCGAGCTCGGCGACTACCGCATGATGCCGCGTGCGACCTTCTGCCAGCCGCAGGTCGCCTCCTTCGGTCTCACCGAGGAGCAGGCGAAGGCCGAGGGCTACGACGTGAAGGTCGCGACCTTCCCGTTCACCGCCAACGGCAAGGCGCACGGTCTGGGCGATCCCAACGGCTTCGTCAAGCTCATCGCCGACAAGACCCACGGTGAGCTCATCGGCGGCCACCTCATCGGCCCCGACGTCTCGGAGCTGCTGCCCGAGCTGACCCTGGCCCAGAAGTGGGACCTCACGGTCAACGAGCTCGCGCGCAACGTCCACACGCACCCGACTCTGAGCGAGGCGCTGCAGGAGGCCATCCACGGTCTCGCAGGACACATGATCAACTTCTGAGGATGCGGGGCCGACCCGAGGCCCCGCGTTCACCCTTCTTCCGTGTGGGCGGATCCCCGCTCGGATGTACCGGCTCAGCCCGTGACGACTCGACCGTCGTCGCGGGCTGACGTCGTTCCGCCCTTCTCCGGGCGCAGCACCAGCTGCACGAGACAGTTACCGTCCTGCGGGTCGGGCCGGACGTCGACGGCGTAGCGGCTGCGCAGCAGGTCGGCGTGGTCGTCGAGGACACGCTGGATCAATCCGCGTTGGATGCCGCGCACCACTTCGGGATTCGTGCGGGCGATCTCCGCGAGCGGGCACGTGCACAACGTGAGGCTGTGGGTGCCGAAGGCGTTCGTCGCGCTCTGCGTCTCGAAACCCAACTGCTGCAGGGCGTCGATGACGAGCGTGCCGGCGTCGACGGTCGGCGCGGGTGCGAGGGCGAGCATGCCCGCCCAGTCCGAGCCCACCTCGAACGCCTTGTCCTCGCGCTCGGTGGGGGTGCCCCCGATCCGCGCGGCGAGCAGCGCGACGAGATCGGTGTAGGACGGTTCCTTCACCGCGACGTAGCCGAGGCGCGGGCGCCCGACCCGCTCGATCGGAAGTTGCCGGGTGCGGACGAGACCTTCCTCCCCGAGGCCCGCGAGATGGAAGCGGACGGTCGTGACGTGCAGGTCGAGCGTGGCGGCGAGATGATGGGCGTCGACCGGGCCCGAGGACTCCCGCAACAGGCCGAGAATCCGCTCGCGTTGCTTCACCCGCCGTGCCAAGTCCGCTCTCCCGTCGCGCCCGCGGTGACTCTCAGGTGAGGGTCACCTTATTAAAAGGAGGAAAATCCTCTATAGTCGGCGCCATGGAGGCGACAACCGACGCACCGTCCACGTTACGACCGGTCCGGAGAGCCTCGGAACCGTAGCCACCCTTGCCCTCGCGAGAAGGAGTGCAGAACATGGCGGACAAGCGCGCATCGGAAGACGCTCTCCCCCTTGCGGGTAGGGACACCGCCCACCTGCCGGGACACTGGCTGCTCGCCCGCCTGGGCAAGCGTGTGCTGCGGCCCGGCGGTAAGGAACTGACGGCACGCGTGCTCGCCGACGCGAGGTTGCGTGGCGCGGACGTCGTCGAGTTCGCGCCCGGCCTCGGCCGGACGGCGCAAGAGATCCTCGCGTACTCGCCCGGCAGCTACACCGGAGTCGAATCCGACGAGACGGCAGCCGAACTGACGCGCAAGGCCATCGCCGGCGGAGGCAGTGTGGTCAGCGGCGAGGCATCGAAGACCGGACTCGACGACGAGGTCGCCGACGTCGTGGTCGGCGAGGCGATGCTGACCATGCAGACCGACAGGCACAAGGCGGAGATCGTGCAGGAGGCCCGCCGGGTGCTCCGTGTGGGCGGCCGGTACGCCATCCACGAACTCGCGATCGAACCCGACGAGGTCGATGACGAGGTCAAGACCGAGATCCGCACGTCGCTCGCGCGCTCGATCAAGGTCAACGCCCGCCCGCTCACCGCGGCGGAATGGCGGACCCTGTTCGAGGAGAACGGATTCGAGGTCGAGAAGATCGGCTTCGCTCCCATGGCGCTGCTCGAACCCAAGCGCATCCTCGCCGACGAGGGCCTGCCCGGCACCCTGAAGTTCGTTCGCAACGTCCTTCGCGACTCCGACGCCCGCAGCCGGGTGCTCCAGATGCGGTCGACGTTCACAAAGTACAAGAAGCATCTGGTCGCGATCGAGATCGTCGCCACGAAGAAGGAAGCGTGATGAGTACACAGCAGGTCGAGGGCAAGCTCACCCGTATCGAGGGGCTCGCGGAGCTCAACGCGGGCGAGGGGAGCGGGCCACGCATCGAGAAGCTCGCGGCGGTCACCGGTGCCACCGTGGTACGTCTGTCCTTCGTCGCCGGGCAGACGATGGACGACCACAAGGCCGGCGCTCCGATCCTCGTGCAGGCCGTCACCGGCGACATCTCGTTCAGCACCGCCGACGAGACCGTGTCGCTCGTACCGGGTACCGCCGTCCACGTCGACGCCGGCATCGTGCACCGCCTCGTCGCGAACGCCGATTCCGTGGTGCAGCTGACGATCCTGCGCTGAGCTGTCACCGATCCCACATCGGCGACGAATGTGCATGTGAGGTGTGCGCGCCCGCGTAGTGTTGCGCCATGGCGGAACGCGGCGCTCGCCCACACGTGCACCCGGTTCGGAGATGGTTGCTGCGCACGGTGCGGCACCTGTTCACACCTCTGCGGCCCGACGACTATCTCGAGATGATCAACCCGCTCTGGACGACCCGCGAACTGCGCGGCCGTGTGGAGCGGGTCGTCCCCGAGGGCGGCGACGCCGCATCGGTGCTCATCCGCCCGGCCTACGAGTGGCGCGGTCACGAGCCGGGCCAGTACGTGCGGCTCGGGGTGGTCATCGACGGGGTCTACCACTGGCGCGCGTACTCGCTCACCTCCGACCCCGATCCGGTCGACGGGCTCATCAGCATCACACCCAAACTCGTCGAGAATGGCGTGGTCTCGCCGTACCTGGTCCGCAAACTCGAGCCCGGCGACATCGTCCGCCTCGGTGAGGTCGAGGGCGTGTTCACCCTGCCCGACCCGCTGCCCGCGAAGATGCTGTTCATCAGCGCGGGCAGCGGGATCACCCCGATCATGAGCATGCTGCGCAGCCTCGACCACCGCGACCGCATCGACGACGTCGTCGTCGTGCATTCCGCCCACACCGAGGACGAGGTGATCTTCGGCTCGACCCTGCGCGACCTCGACGAGCGGCATCCCGGAATGCGTCTCGAGCTGTGGCTCAGCGGCGACCGCGGCCGCATCACCCCCGACGACCTCGGCGATCTGTGCCCCGACTGGCGCGAACGCGACGCTTTCTGCTCGGGCCCGCGCGACCTGCTCGACGCCCTCGAAGAACACTGGGACGAACACGGTGATCCCGAAAGATTCCACCTCGAACGTTTCCAGCCGATCATCGGTGGGAATGCCGGGAGCGGCGAGGGCGGCACCATCCACTTCCTCGACAGCGAGAAAGAGGTGGAGTGCGACGGGGGAACACCCATCCTGGTCGCAGGCGAGAACGCCGGCCTGAAGTTGCCATACGGCTGCCGTATCGGCATCTGCCACACGTGCGTCGGAACGCTGAAATCCGGGCAACTCCGGGACCTGCGGACCGACGAGGTGAGCGAGCCCACCGGGGCTGCGGTGCGTACCTGTATCCACACCGCGGAGGGTGACATCGAAATAGAACTGTGAAGCAACCGGCTTCGAAGCAGGGGGCGTCGTGACGAGAAGCATCGACAGGACCGACACCGGGACACGGGAACCACAGAGTCCGCTCGCGCATCTGAGCGACGACGATCTCGAGCAGATCGCCAAGGAGTTCGACGCCATCCACGACGAGGTGTACTCGAGTCTCGGCGACAAGGACCGGCAGTACATCAAGAACGTCATCGCCACGCAACGGCAGTTGGTCGTCGCGGGGCGGTTACTGCTCTTCGCGTCGTCGTACAAGCCCGCCTGGGTGGCCGGGACAGCCTGTCTCGGAGTGGCGAAGATCCTCGAGAACATGGAGATCGGCCACAACGTCATGCACGGCCAGTGGGACTGGATGAACGATCCGGACATCCACTCGTCGGTGTGGGACTGGGACACCGCCTCCACCGCGGAGGCGTGGAAGCACTCGCACAACTACATCCACCACACGTTCACGAACATCCGCGGCCTCGACAAGGATCTCGGCTACGAGATCATGCGGATCGACCCGCACCAGAAGTGGCACCCCGTCTACCTGGCGCAACCTCTCTACAACGCGCTGCTCACCGTGCTCTTCGAATGGGGTGTGGCGCTGCACGACCTCGACCTCGAGGCGTTGTGGGCCGGCGAGAAGTCGACCGGTCAGGTAATCGAGGAGCTGAAGGGCATCTTCGGCAAGGCCCGCGCGCAGTTCGTCAAGGACTACGTCGGCTGGCCGCTGGTGAGCGCCGCGCTGTTCGGTCTCGCGCAGGTCGCGCTGCAGGGCCGGTTGCCCCAGCCGAAGACCTCGCGTCTGGGCCGGCGACTGCGGTCGATGAGCAAGGGACCGATGGGCAAGGGCCGGTCCGGAAAGTTTCGTACCGCAGCCCATCTCGCCGACCGGTATCTACCCGGTGTCGAGAAGACCTTCCTCGCGACGGTTCTCGCCGACATCACGGCCAACATCATTCGCAACGTGTGGGCGCACGCGATCATCTTCTGCGGGCACTTCCCGGACCAGACCTATACCTTCTCGAAGAAGGAGGTCGAGAACGAGTCGCGTGGAGGGTGGTACGTGCGGCAGCTCGTCGGCGCCGCGAACATCGAAGGCACCCCGCTGTTCCACATCCTCAGCGGCAATCTCGGCTACCAGGTGGAGCATCACCTGTTCCCCGACATGCCGAGCACCCGTTACGCGGAGGTCGCGCCGAAGGTCAAGGACATCTGCGAGCGTTACGAACTGCCCTACAACTCGGGGCGATTGGGCAAGCAGTGGTTCATGGTGCACCGCACCATCGCCCGGCTCGCCTTCCCGGGCGGCAAGCCCCGTCCGAAGCCCGGACCGTATCGTCGTTCGCAGGATCCCACCGGCGGTCCCGTTCCCAGCGAGGCCGCACGGTTCCGCGACCGTCTGCCGGCCGACCATCCCGACGCCGGACCGGAACACGCCGGTGGCGGTGTGAAGGTCGATCCGCCGCCCCGCTGACCGGTTCGTCCGGTGCACTCCGGAGCCGGGGTCAGGACGCCCGGTAGGCCTTCCAGCCGCCGAACTCGGTGATGTCCACCGCGTCGGCGGCTGCGTCCTGGGTGCACCCGAAACCGACGACCCACCGCCCGTCCGCCAGTTCGACGCTCGTCAACGTCATCGGGGCGGGCAGCGCAGCGAGGAACCGGCCCAGTCCGGCCTCCGACAACCGGAACAGTTCACCGACGATCGCGGCGCCCTCGCCCGGTGCGTGACGCACCAGTCCCGGCTTCGGCGGCGTCGTGTTCAGTGCGGCGAGACGGTACGCGTCGGAGGTGTGCACCTCCTCGACGAAGCGCGCCCCGAGTTCCTCGAGCTGGAAGTGCAGCGGCTGACCGCGCAGGTGTGCTCCGAAGACCGCGAGTTCGACGCCGGATTCGACGACGCGCGGTGCATCCACACCGTTCAGCGCGGCCGCGACGTCCACGGCCACCTGGTCGCCGAAGGCCGGGACCACGACCATGACCCCGAACGGCTCACCGGCCGGTGTCGGCGCACCGGGCACCGCCACCGCCGTCATGTCCAGCAGGTTGCAGAAGTTGGTGTAGGTGCCCATCCGACGATTGATGGCGATCGGATCGGCCTGCACCGCGGCGATCGTCGGGTGTTCCGTCGTCGTCGGGAGCAGCAACCCGTCGAACCCGGCGAGCAGTTCACGCGCGAACGCCTTCACGTGGATGAGGGTGTCGAGATCCTCGACGAGTTCGTAGGCGGCAGGCTTCTTCGCGCCGGCGACGATCGCGGCGACCGTGGGATCGGCACCCTCCGGTGTCGTCGACAGGAACTCGCCGACGGCCGCGTAGCGCTGGGCCACCACGGCACCGTCGTAGAGAAGCAGGGCAGCATCGAGCAGCGGTGAGATGACCACCTCCGCGATCTCGATGCCGGATTCGCGTGCCGCGGTCACTGTGCGGGCGAAGGCGTCGCGGTACTCCTCACACAACGCTTCGAGATCCTCGGCGCGCGGCACCGCGACGCGCAGAGTGTTCGGCGCGGCGAGTCGTACATCCGCGGGCCAGGTCCTGCTGCGCGGGTCGCGGGGTTCGGGTCCGGCCATGATCCGGACCGCGGTCGCCGCCAGGTCGAGCGACGTCGCGAAGACCGTGAGGCAGTCGTAGTCGACGCAGGCCGGGACCACGCCGTGCGCCGGGATGACGCCGAGAGTGGCCTTGATACCGACGATTCCGTGCAGCGCGGCGGGTACCCGTCCCGAACCGGCCGTGTCGGTGCCCAGCCCGATGTCGGCGATGCCGAGCGCCACCGCGGCCGCCGAACCGGAACTCGAACCGCCCGATACCTTCTCGGGATCCCACGCGCACCGCACCGCCCCGTACGGGCTGCGGGTGCCGACGAGACCGGTGGCGAACTGGTCGAGGTTGGTCTTACCCAGCACGACGGCGCCGGCGGCGACCAGACGCTCGACACCCGAAGCGGTTTCCTCCGGGACGTACGCGAACTCGGGACATGCCGCAGTGGTCGGGATTCCCGCGACGTCCACGTTGTCCTTGACCGCCACGACCAGACCGGCGAAGGGAAGGGACTCACCGGCGGCGACCCGTGCGTCCACTTCGGCGGCGTCGGCGAGAAGATCGTCGGCGCTGCGCAGCGTGATCCACACCTCGGGTCGATCCACCTCGTCGATGCGGCCCAGTGCGGCACGAACGCGATCGGTGGCGGACACCCTCACCGGGGAGACGGGCGCCGCAGCTGTATACATCTTTGTGGACATGGCTGTATACGCTATGGACCAGCAATGACGCTGCTGTGACGTTGTGTAACAGCCTTGTTAGGGATCGCGCCGAACCGATGCCGGCCGGTGCGGACGGATCAGAAGTCGCGTTCGATCCGCAGCACACCGATGGTTGTGGCAAGGGCGTCGTACTGCGTGACCAGCAGACAGAACTCGATGAGCCTGCGGTCGTCGTAGAACTGCGCGAGCGACGCCCACGTCTCGTCGGACAGATTCTTCGTCGCCACGAGTTCGTCGACGGCGGCGAGAAGAGCACAGTGCCTTGCCTGCCAGCCGGGAGCGTCGGGTCCGGCGACGATACGCTCGCGCACCTCGTCGGTGATGCCGGCACGGCGACCCAGGCGGGTGTGGTGGTCGAATTCGTAACCGCACTCGCGCAGATGCGCGACGCGCAGGATGACCATCTCCGATTCGAACCGGCCGAGACGGCCGAACGGCATGAGCATGCCGGCGTAGTGCAACCACCCGCGGAACAGCCGTCCGGTGCGGCCGAGGGTGCTGAACAGGTGGGCGTCCGAGGTGCCGCCGGCGGCGGACAGGGCCTTCCATGTCACCCAGTTGATCGGGCCGAGTTCCTTGAAACGTCCGGGCGGGATGCGGGGTGTCATGAGCGCCAGTGTGCCGCACCGGACCCGTCCGGTCACGTGACACGACCGGAAGTGTCAGTCTCGGACGGCCCGGGCCATCCGCGCGAAGGCGCGTGCCTCCTCGGCCCGGCGCACGACCACCGATCGCGAGGTGTCGATGTGGGCGAGCAGCAGGTCGTGGGCGTCGTCGAGCTTGTCGGCGAGAACCAGCTCGGCGACCTCGATGTGCTCGTCGACGGTCGTGACGATGCGGTCGGGGGTCAGATAGTCGAACATCCGCACCGGGCGCACCTTGGCGTTCACCGAGGCCAGCGCGTCGCACAGGGCACGGTTGCCGGAGGCGGCGAGCAACGTCATGTGGAAGCGCTCGTCGAGCGTGACGAAGCCGGCGTCGGGCTCGGGCGGATCCTCGCGGATCTCATACCAGCGGTCGAGCTCGGGACCGAGGACGTCGGGATCGTGCCGCACCGAGTCGCTGTCGAGTGCGCGGCGAATCCCGCGCAGCTCCAGGGTGGTCCGCAGTTCGTACAGGTCCGCGAGGTCGTCGAAGCGCGGACGGTAGGGGTACAACCCCTGGTCGCGGCGTTCGACGAGCCCGTCGGAGACCAGTCGGGCGAGGGCCTCGCGTACCGGCGTGCGCGACACCTCGTACTGTTCGGCGAGGCGTTCTTCACTGAGTCGTTCGTCAGGGGAGGGGGTCCCGGACATCAGACGATCGCGCAGGGCCTTGTAGACCCACTCGCGCCGTGTGTCGGCGGCCATCAGATCGCCATCGCCGCACGGACGGTGGAGGCGGCGTCGACACCACCGTCACCCGTCGAGGTGATGCGCCCGGATTCGAGGACGTAGTAGTGCAGGGCGTTGTCGAGGGCGAAACCGATGTGCTGTTCGACGAGCAGCACCCCGAGGTCGCCGCTGCGGCCGAGTTCGACGATGGTGTTCTCGATCTCGGTGACCACCGATGGCTGGATGCCTTCGGTGGGCTCGTCGAGGATGAGCATGCGCGGCTCGGTGATCAGCGCGCGGGCGATGGCGAGTTGCTGGCGCTGACCGCCGGAGAGCAGGCCGGCGCGGCGGTCGAGTAGCGGGACGAGGGCGGGGAACAGGTCGAGCATGTCGGTGATCAACTGACGGCCGTTGCGGCGCGTGTCGGCGACGACCTGCAGGTTTTCCCGGCAGGTGAGCTGACCGAAGGACTGTTGCCCCTGCGGGACGTAGGCCAGGCCGCGGGTGACGCGGGCAGATGGTCGCAGCGAGGTGATGTCGTCACCGTCGAAGAGGATCTTTCCCTTGGTGACGGGCAGCAGACCGACGGCGGCGCGCAGCAGTGTGGTCTTGCCGGCACCGTTGTGCCCCATGACCGCAACTGTCTTCCCGGTCGGGACGGTGAGGGAGATGCCGTGCAGGATCTCGGTTCGACCGTAACCGGCGCGAACGTCGACGAGTTCGAGCATCATGCCTCCTGAGCAGTGGTGGCGGTCCCGAGGTAGACCTGCTGGACCTGCGGGTCGTTCTGGACCTGGTCGACGGTGCCGTCGGCGATGACCTTGCCGCGGGCGAGGACGGTGACGGAGGTGGCGAAGGCGCGCATGAAGTCCATGTCGTGCTCGACGACGACCACCGTGCGCTGCGCGCCGATGCGGCGCAGCAGCTGCCCGGTCTCCTCGCGTTCGTCGCCGCTCATTCCGGCGACGGGTTCGTCGAGGAGCAGCACGTCGGCGTTCTGCACGAGCAGCATGCCGATCTCGAGCCACTGCTTCTGCCCGTGGGCGAGGATGCCCGCGGGGGTGTCGCGGTGGGCGGTCAGGCCGATCGTCTCGAGTGTTTCCTCGATCTCGGGCAGAACGTTGTTGCGGCGGCGCAGCAACTGCCACGGGGAGCGGCTCGCGCCGGCGGCGATGTCGAGGTTCTGCAGAACGGACAGTTCCTCGAAGACCGAGGCGGTCTGGAAGGTGCGGCCGACACCGAGGCGCGCGATCTTGTGGGTCTTCTTGCCGAGCAGTTCGACGCCGGATTTGGTGATCGAGCCGGTCGCCGGAACCAGGCCGGTGACGGCGTCGACGAGGGTGGTCTTGCCGGCGCCGTTGGGGCCGATGAGGAACCGCAGGTCGCCTTGGAGGAGGGTGAGGTCGACGCCGTCGACGGCGGTGAAGCCGTCGAAGGTGACACGCAGGTCGCGGATCTCGAGGTAGTCGCTGCTCATTCCGGCGTTGCCGCCGTAGACGGGTTTGCTCATCGCACGGGCTCCATCTCGGGAAGGTCGGCGGGCTCGGGTTCGGTCGGGGGTGTGGGTTCGGTCGGGGTGGTGCGGCGGCGCCGGCGGAGCAGGGTGATGACTCCGGCGAGGCCGGCGGCGAAGAAGCCGACGACGACGATGAACAGCAGGCCCTGCGCGTAGGTCCAGGCCGACGGGAAGTTCTCCGACAGGGTGGTCTGTGCCCACGCCACGCCCACCGCGCCGAGGACCGGGCCGAGCAGGGTGGTGCGTCCGCCGATGGCGACACCGATGAGGAACGCAATCGACGGGACGATGCCGACGTCGGCGGGGGAGATGATGCCGACGATGGGCACGAACATCGCCCCGGCGATGCCGGCGAAGAAGGCCGCGACGGTGTAGGCGGCCACCTTGATCAGGGCGGGGTCGTAGCCCAGGAAGCGGACCCGCTCCTCCTGGTCGCGGACCGCGACGAGCAGTTCGCCGTAGCGGGACTGCATGAGCTGGCGGGTCGCGGCGACGACGAGCAGCAGGATCGCGGCGACGATGAAGAACAGCATCCGCTTGTTGACCGGATCGGACAGGTCGTAGCCGAAGAAGGTGCGGAAACGGTTGAGGCCGTTGGATCCTCCGGTGGACTGCTGGCCGATGAGCAGGATCGCGAAGGCGGCGGCCAGTGCCTGGGAGAGGATGGCGAAGTAGGCGCCCTTGACGCGGCGGGCGAACACACCGAAGCCGAGCAGGGCGGCGAGCAGGGCCGGCACGATCAGGATCGCCAGCAGCGTGACGGCGGGGGAGGCGAACGGGGTCCAGTAGGCGGGTAGTTCCCGGATGCCCGCGATCTGCATGAAGTCCGGGACGGTGTCGCCGCGGAGCTGCGCGTCGGAGATCTTCAGGTGCATGGCCATGATGTAGGCGCCGAGGCCGAAGAAGACACCCTGGCCGAGGGTGAGCATGCCACCGCGGCCCCAGGCCAGGCCGATGCCGACGGCGACGATCGCGAAGCACAGGAACTTGCCGAGCAGGCCGAGCCGGAAATCGGAGAGGACGGCGGGGGCGAGACCGAACAGGACGATCGCGGCGATCGCGAATCCGCCTGCTGTGCGTACGGGTCCGGGTCGGGTGAAGGTGCGGGTCGAGAAGGTCGCGGGCATCAGACCAGGCTCCTCGTCTTGACGGCGAACAGGCCCTGCGGACGGACCTGCAGGAAGATCACGATGAGCACGAACACGATGACCTTCGCGATCGACGCGGTCGTGGAGTACTCGATGAACGAATTGAGCAGGCCCAGTGCGACGGCCGCGAGCACGGCGCCCTCGATGCGGCCGAGACCGCCGATGACGACCACGAGGAAGGCGTCGATGAGGTACGACTGGCCGATGGTCGGGCTGGTCGAGCCGATGAGTGTCAGGGCCACACCGGCGAGGCCGGCCAGGCCCGAGCCGAGGAAGAAGGTCGTGATGTCGGTGCGGCGCGACGAGATGCCCACCGTCTCGGCGAGATCGCGGTTCTGCACCACGGCCCGGATCCGTCGTCCCATCGGGGTGTACTTCATCGACGCGATCAGGGCGACCACGCAGACCACGGCGAGGGCGAGGATGAACAGGCGGGTCTTCGGGACCACCGCCCCGAAGATCTCCACACCACCGGAGAGCCAGGACGGTGCGACGACGTTGACGGCGGGGGCGCCGAAGATGTCGCGGGCGGCCTGCTGCAGCAGCAGGCCCACACCGAAGGTCACCAGCAGGGTGTCGAGCGGGCGGTGGTACATGCGGCGGATGAGGGTGACCTCGAGGATCACACCCATCACGCCGCCCACCAGGAAGCCGACGAGCAGGGAGACGAACAGGGACATCCCGGCCGAGGAGATCACCTGCTGCACGACGAAGGCGGTGTAGCTGCCGGCCATGATGAATTCGCCGTGGGCCATGTTGATCACGCCCATCTGGCCGAACGTCAGCGACAGCCCCAGTGCTGCCAGCAACAGGATCGATCCGATACTCAATCCTGTGAAGAGCTGTCCTACAAGGACATCCATGTCGTCTCCCTCTTCGGCTTCCGTGCTCAGTTACCGGACAGGCCCGACGCCCAGTCGTAGGACTCGAGGTACGGGTCGGGCTCGATGGCGCCGTCGGACTCCCAGACGGTGTAGATCAGGCCGTCGCCGCGGATCTCACCGATGCGAGCGGTCTTGGTGATGTGGTGGTTGTCGCCATCGATCGTGACGGTGCCCTCGGGGGCGTCGAAGGTCACGCCGTCGGCGGCTTCGACGACGTCGTCGACCTCGAAGGACTCGGCCTTCTCGACGGTGTTCTTCCACAGGTAGACCGAGGTGTAGGCGGCCTCCATGGGATCGGAGGTCGGCTTGTTCGCGCCGTACTTCGCCTTGTACGCCTCGACGAACGAGGTGTTCTCGGGGGAGTCGACGGTCTGGTAGTAGTTCCACGCGGTGAGCTGGCCCTCGATGTTCTGCGCGCCGATGCCGCCCACCTCCTCCTCGGCGATGGACACCGACACGACCGGCATGTCCTTCGCGTTGAGGCCGGCGTTGGTGTACTCGCGGAAGAACGCGACGTTGGAGTCGCCGTTGAGTGTGTTGAACACCGCGTCGGCGTCGGCGGTGCGCACCTTGTTGACGATGGTGGAGAAGTCGGTGGAGCCGAGCGGGGTGTAGTCCTCACCCTTGATCTCGATGCCGTTGGCCTCGGCGTACGCCTTGATGATGCGGTTGGCGGTCTGCGGGAAGACGTAGTCGCTACCGACGAGGTAGAGCGACTTCACGCCCTGCTCCTTCAGGTAGTCCAGGGCCGGCACGATCTGCTGGTTGGTGGTCGCGCCGGTGTAGAAGATGTTCGACGACGACTCGAGGCCCTCGTACTGGACGGGGTAGTACAGCAGCGCGTTGCGGTCCTCGAAGACCGGCAGCATCGCCTTGCGACTCGACGATGTCCAGCCACCGAACACCGCTGCGACGCAGTCGGATCCGATGAGCTTTTCGGCCTTCTCCGCGAACACCGCCGGCTCGGATGCGCCGTCCTCGGAGACGATCTCGATCTGCTTGCCGAGCACACCGCCGTCGGCGTTGATCTCCTCGACGGCCAGCGCGATCGAGTCGCGGACGGTGACCTCGGAGATCGCCATCGTGCCCGACAGGGAGTTGAGCGAGCCGACCTTGACGGTGTCGCCCGAGGTGTCGACGCACGACGCAGCACCGGAGGCGGCCGTGCTGCCCTCGTCACCTGCGCGGCTTCCGCAGGCGGACAGTACGAGTCCGACTGCGACGAGTGCTGCGGGGGCCGCGATGGCGCGGGTGGCGAGCCTGGACCTGACAACAGACATGTAGAGCCCTTCCTTCGAAGGTGTGGCCTGAGGGGACCCCGGTGTATCCGGGAGGCGTATACAGCGCTGTATCCGTGAGGCCACACAGTAGAAGGGAGTTGTTGCGCGGGAATATCTTCCGGTCACGGTCTCGTGACACAGATTTCGTGGGCGTTACAAAGTGCGCACAAGCATCAGCTACGACCTTCGCTATCCGCTACGGCAATCGCTGCGGCGGATAGCTGACGGTGTAGCGAACTGTCTGTCCACAGGTGGCGGGATCATCCACAGGCGACGCGAATACCGGTGTTCGCACCGCGTCTGCACCACGACGATCGGGCACGGTTGTCCGCATGCGACCGACACCTTTCCTGCGGACCACCGCTCTCGCTTCCGGGATGACCGACTCCGAGATCCGTCGTGCGGTACGCGCCGGTGAACTCGAGCGACTCGAACCCGGCGTCTACCTCCACCGCGACGACTCCCTCGACGAACTCGATCGCTATCGCGTGCGCGTGCGATCCGTCGGGGCAGTGCTCGCGCCCGGCACGGTGATCAGCCACGAGTCCGCCGCCGTCCTGCACGGGCTCGCCCTGTGGAAGCCGGATCTCACGCGGGTCCACGTCACCCGCGGCAGATCGGGTGGTGGTCGGAGGAACGCGAACCGTCACCTGCACGTCGCCCCTCTGCGTCCTCACGACCTGTCGGAGGTCGCGGGCATAGCGTGCACCTCGCTCGCCCGGACCGTCGTGGATCTCGCCTGCACACTCGACTTCGACGAAGCCGTGATCGCGGGTGATTGTGCTGCGGCTCGTGATGCCGAGTTCGGCTCCGCGTTGCTCTGTTGTCTCGACGAGTCCGGGCCGCGTAGGGGTATCGCCGCGGCGCGACGCGTGGCTGCATTTCTCGACGGTCGCAGCGAGAGTCCGGGAGAATCGCTGAGTCGCATCCGGATGCATCAGGCCGGCATGCCCGCACCGACGCTCCAGAAGGAGATACGAACACCCGACGGGCAGTTCGTCGCCCGGGTCGACTTCCTCTGGGAGGACGAAGGAGTCGTCGGTGAGTTCGACGGGATGGGCAAGTACGACGAGGGAGGCGTCGAGGCCCTACGGAACGAGAAGCGACGGAAGGGCGCCCTGCGCGACCTCGGCTTCGAAGTGGTCAGGTGGACGTGGCCCGAACTGTCCCGGTTCGACGTCGTCCTCGCTCGCTTCGACCGTGCCGTCGCCCGTGCGTGGCGGTAACCGCTACCGTCCCAGCTATGTGCCGCATCTGCTTCCGCTGCGGATGGCAAACAAGCGAGCGGATGCGTCAGATGGGGTCGAGGACCGAGCCCATCACGCGCTCGACTGCGATCTCGATGACGACGCGGCGGGGGTTGGGGCGGGGTTCGCGGTAGCGGGCGGCGTAGCGACGCTCGCCCTCGCGGACGTCGGCCGGCTCGCGCGTAACGCGGGCCGGGCCCTCGAGGGTGAGCCAGCGACCGCCGTCGACCTGGCTCACCACCGCGTAACCCCCGCGCTCGACGTTGAGGGTCTTCTGGGAGCCCTCGAAGGTGATGACGCGGGCGAGGCCGGCCTCGCCGTCCCACGTGAACCCGACGGCGACGACGTGCGGCGAGCCGTCCTTGCGGAGGGTCGTGAGCGTCGCGAGGTGGTACTCGGACAGGAACTCGAGTGCCTTCGCGCCTATCGAGTCGGGGGTGCGTGCCATGCGACGAGCCTACCGACGCTCAGCGCACCAGATACGGCGAGACCGACGAGCGGTGCTCGTTGATGTCGATCTCCTTGCCCAGGGGAGGGAAGGCGCGCTGCGGGCAGTTCATCCGCTCGCACACGCGGCAACCCGAGCCGATCGGCGTGCCGGGATTGGACTCGTCGAGGTCGAGACCGTCGGCATAGACGAGGCGATGCGCGTGCCGCAGTTCGCAGCCGAGACCGATCGCGAACGTCTTCGACGGCTGGCCGTAACGCGCGGCGCGACGCTCGACCGTGCGCGCGACCCACAGATAGCGACGACCGTCGGGCATCTGCGCGATCTGCGTCATGATCTTGCCGGGATAGGCGAAGGTCTCGTATACGTTCCACAACGGGCACGTGCCACCGCTGGTGGAGAAGTGGAAACCGGTGGCGGACTGACGCTTCGACATGTTGCCCGCGCGGTCGACGCGCACGAACGAGAACGGGACGCCCCGCAGCTTCGGACGTTGGAGTGTCGACAGCCGGTGCGCGATCGTCTCGTAGCTGACGCCGTAGAAGGCCGACAGGCGTTCGACGTCGTAGCGGAAGTCCTCTGCGATCTCGTGGAACTGCGTGTACGGCAGGATCAGTGCGGCCGCCCAGTAGTTGGCGAGCCCGAGCCGGGCCAGCGCGCGTGAGGCATCGCTCGTGAACGAACCCTCCGCGACGAGGCGGTCGATGAGCTCTCCACACTCCAGGTACGCGAGTTCGATGGCCAGCTTGAAGACCTGCTGCCCGCCGGACAGCTGCGGCGCGACCTCCAGGACACGGGTCTCGGGGTCGTAGCGGTGAAGGATGTTCTCGCCGAGGTCGATGCGCTTGACGATCTGCACATCGTGGACCGTGGTCATGCGGCGAGCGATCTCGCCCCCCACGTCGCCGCGGTGGAACCGGATGCGGTTGGCCAGCTCCTCGGCCGCGGTGTCGAGATCGTGCAGGTAGTTCTGCCGCTGGTAGAAGTAGTCGCGGACCTCCTCGTGGGGCATGGTGATCGCACCGCTGCCGCTGCCGTCGCTGTACCTCTCCTCGGTCGCGACGGCGAGCTGCGCGGTGGTGTTGCGGAAGCGCCGGTGGAGATTGACCATCGCGCGCGCCAGAGTGGGGTGGGCTGCGACCATCTCGGCGATCTCCTGGGCGTCGGCCTCGATGCCCATCTCCCGGTCGAGCGCGACCTCCCGCATCTCCGCGATCAGACGGGTGTCGTCCTGCGAGGAGAAGAAGGTGGCGTCGACCCCGAAGACCTCGCTGATCCGGAGCAGGACGGGCACCGTCAGCGGCCTGACGTCGTGCTCGATCTGGTTGAGATAACTCGCCGAGATCTCGAGGGTCTTGGCGAGCGCGGCCTGGCTGAGTCCTCGCTCGGTGCGTAGCTGCCGCAGCCGGGCGCCTACATAGGTCTTGGCCATTCGCCCAGGGTAGAACTGCCTCGCAGCCTTCGCAAGGCAGTGTTCGCAGCGTGTTAATCGACAGATACCGGTGGGGCCTCGAGGCCGAACCACGAGCCCGGCGCGAACGCCTCGAAGTGAATCGACCCGGGGGATACCCCCGACGCGACGAGATCCGAGCGGATGGCACGCATGAACGTGATCGGACCGCACACATAGGTGCGGGCATCGCCCGGAATCGTCAGCCCGGACAGTGGAGTTCGTCCGTCGCTGCGAATCTCGTCGTACTCGGTGTAGCGCACGTGCAGCCGGGCGTCCGGCAACGAGTCGACCAGGATGGCGAGTTCGGTCCGGTGCGGTTGCTCGTAGGGGGTGCGGTCGACGTGGACGACGTCGACGCTCCGGCCGTCGCCCCGGGACTGCATGTCGCGCAGCGCCGCGATCGTCATCGTCACGCCCACGCCCGCCGAGGCGAGCAGCAACGGTTCGCTGCCCCTGTCGACGACGACGCTGCCGAACGGCGGCGACACGAGGAGGTGATCGTCGACGCCCAGGCCGTCGCACAGCACGGGGGAGACGAGTCCGCCCGGCACGCGCTTGACGGTGACGGCCCACTCGCCGCTCGTCCTGCCCGGGAAGACGGTGTACTGGCGGATCTGCTCGGAGCCGTCCGGCAGCGCGACCCGCACCGAGATGTACTGGCCGGGAAGGAAGGCCGGCAGCGGCCGACCGTCGACGGAGCGGAGGTGGAAGGTGGCCGCGTGCGCGCCGTCGTACTCGTGTTCGGTGACGACAACCCGACGCCAGATGTCACCGGGGGCCACACCGGCCCGCCGGTACAGCTCCGTCTCCTGCTCGACGAGCGAGTTCGCCATCAGCGTGTACACCTCGTGCCAGGCCACGGCGACCTGCGGTGTGATGGCGTCGCCGAGCACCTCGGCGATCGCGGCGAACAGGTGGGTCCGCACGATCCCGTAGTGCGCGGCCTGTACACCGAGGGACGCATGTTTGGCGGCGATCCGCTCCATGATCGGGTCGATGTCGGTCGGTGCGTGGGTGACCAGCAGTGATGCGAAAGCGGCGACCGAGTCGGCGAGCGCCCGTTGCTGGGCCCCGTTGGCCTGGTTGGTGCGGTTGAAGGTGTCCCGCAGGGACGGGACGGCCCGGAAGAGCCGGTTGTAGAAGACACGTGAGATCGTGCCGATCTCGGCGCCGACCACCGGCAGGGTCGCTTCGACGATCGACCGCGACGTACTCGAGAGAATGTCGACTCCTCGTGTTCGGGGGCTGTTCGGCCGGGGCCCTGAGACACGAAGGCACTACGATGCACCGGCCCCGATCCGGCCCGAGACATGTTACGGATGGGATTCCAGGGGTCAATGGGGATCACAAACCACGATCACCGTTTGTGAAGGCAGTCACAGGCAGGTGTCCGATCCGTCCCGAGGTGGGGGAGTCGGCGGGACGAGGCGTCCCGGCGATGTGGGCCGGACGGCAGCGGCAAAAGCCGAGGTAGTTACTACTCGCGGGTAATAAACCCGTGCCCGATTCGGGTAGTTGGACCGACCATCGATTGGCAATCTTCGCAATGGCTGCGACGAAAATAGCCGAGATTGGCATTAGCAACAGGTAGACGGGCTTTTTGGACTGTGTCATTGTCGTTCTTGTACATCCGAACGGCACGCAAAGGATGTGAAGTCGTACACGCGTACTGCTTCATCCCGAGCGGGGCAGATCTAGAGAGTGGAGATTTGATGTCGACCACCGGCACCCCGAGGACTGCAGAAGAGATCCAGAAGGATTGGGACACCAATCCGCGCTGGAAGGGGATCACCCGCAACTACACCGCCGAGCAGGTCGCCAAGCTGCAGGGCAACGTCGTCGAGGAAGCCACCCTCGCTCGCCGCGGTTCCGAGATCCTGTGGGACCTCGTCAACAACGAGGACTACATCAACTCGCTCGGCGCCCTCACCGGTAACCAGGCGGTCCAGCAGGTCCGCGCCGGCCTGAAGGCCATCTACCTCTCCGGTTGGCAGGTCGCCGGCGACGCCAACCTGTCCGGCCACACCTACCCGGACCAGTCGCTGTACCCGGCGAACTCGGTTCCGCAGGTCGTCCGCCGTATCAACAACGCGCTGCTGCGCGCCGACGAGATCGCCAAGGTCGAGGGCGACACTTCCGTCGACAACTGGCTCGCTCCGATCGTCGCCGACGGTGAGGCCGGCTTCGGTGGCGCCCTCAACGTCTACGAGCTGCAGAAGGCCATGATCGCGGCCGGCGTCGCCGGTTCCCACTGGGAGGACCAGCTCGCGTCGGAGAAGAAGTGCGGTCACCTCGGTGGCAAGGTGCTCATCCCCACGCAGCAGCACATCCGCACCCTGACCTCGGCTCGCCTCGCGGCCGACGTCGCGGACGTCCCGACCGTGGTCATCGCCCGCACCGACGCCGAGGCCGCGACCCTCATCACCTCCGATGTCGACGAGCGTGACCGCCCGTTCATCACCGGTGAGCGCACCGCCGAGGGCTTCTACCACGTCAAGAACGGCATCGAGCCCTGCATCGCCCGTGCGAAGGCCTACGCTCCGTACTCCGACCTCATCTGGATGGAGACCGGTGTTCCGGACCTCGAGGTCGCCAAGAAGTTCGCCGAGGGCGTCCGCAGCGAGTTCCCGGACCAGCTGCTGGCCTACAACTGCTCGCCGTCCTTCAACTGGAAGGCTCACCTGGACGACGCGACCATCGCGAAGTTCCAGAAGGAGCTCGGCGCGATGGGCTTCAAGTTCCAGTTCATCACCCTCGCCGGCTTCCACTCGCTCAACTACGGCATGTTCGACCTGGCGCACGGCTACGCCCGCGAGGGCATGACGGCCTTCGTCGACCTGCAGGAGCGCGAGTTCAAGGCGGCCAAGGAGCGCGGCTTCACCGCCATCAAGCACCAGCGTGAGGTCGGTGCCGGTTACTTCGACACCATCGCCACCACCGTCGATCCCAACACCTCCACGGCTGCCCTGAAGGGCTCCACCGAGGAAGGCCAGTTCCACTAGGAACCAGCGCCACCCCGAGGTCCACCACCCCGCGGCGGGATCCACAGGTCCCCATGTCCTGCCGCGGGGTGCGTGCGTATCCGGAGCAGTTCGAAACGCGCGCACCCGACGGGTCCTCGCTTGTACTTCCGGCCTCGGCCACGACCCCCACAACGAGAAGGAGCTGACGTGACCAGCGAAAAGATTCAGCGCGTCGGCGTGATCGGCGCCGGCATCATGGGCGCAGGTATCGCCGAGGTGTGCGCACGCGCTCATGTCGACGTACTGGTGTTCGAGCAGACCCGCGAACTCGCGGCTGCCGGACGTGCCCGGATCCTCCGGTCGCTGGACCGGGGCGTGAGCAGCGGAAAGATCACCGAACGGGAGCGTGAGCAGGCCGCATGGCGTCTGCGCTTCACCTCCGATCTCGGTGACTTCGCCGATCGGCAGCTCGTGGTGGAGGCCGTCGTCGAGGACGAGAAGGTCAAGAGCGAGATCCTCGCGGAGCTCGACAAGATCGTCACCGATCCCAACGCGGTGCTCGCCTCGAACACCTCGTCGATCCCGATCATGAAGCTCGGTATCGCGACCGGTGCGCCCGAGCGTGTCATCGGCATGCACTTCTTCAACCCTGTTCCGGTGCTCCCGCTCGTCGAGCTCGTCACCACCCTGAAGACCAGCCCCACCGTCGCCGAGCGCGCCGAGGCGTTCGCAGCCGACGTACTGGGCAAGCAGGTCGTGCGGTCCTCCGACCGTGCAGGGTTCATCGCCAACGCACTGCTGGTGCCGTACCTGCTCTCGGCGATCCGGATGGTCGAGTCCGGCTTCGCCACCAAGGAGGACATCGACAAGACGATGGTCCTGGGTTGCGCCCACCCGATGGGTCCGCTCGCCCTGACCGACCTGGTCGGTCTGGACACCGTCAAGTCGATCGCCGACTCCATGTACGAGGAGTTCAAAGAGCCCCTGTACTCGGCCCCGCCGCTGCTGCAACGCATGGTCGAGGCGGGACTCGTCGGCAAGAAGTCGGGCGCCGGCTTCTACGAGTACGCCGACAACGGTCGCACGGTCAAGAAGGCCGGCTAGCCAGGTAGCACCACCGCACACGGCGCCCGTGCCCGGCGACAGTGTTCCGAACACTGGTCACCGGTGCACGGGCGCGACGTGCATGAGGGAAAGGTCGACGCCGACATGGCAACTCTCGCCGACGGATACGGATCGAGCATCCTCGGGTACCCGCGCATCGGGCCCCGCCGCGAGCTCAAGTTCGCCCTCGAGGCCTACTGGCACGGTGAGGGCACGCGCGACGAACTTGTCGCGGTCGCTCGCGAGCTCCAGGAGAACACCTGGCGCGAGCTCGCAGCCACGGGTCTGACCCAGGTACCCGGCAACACGTTCTCCTACTACGATCACGTCCTGGACAACGCGCTGTTGTTCGGCGCGCTGCCCGAGCGGTTCCGTCCACTGGCCGATGAGCTCGACCCGCTCGATCTGTACTTCACGCTGTGCCGTGGCCGCGAGGACTTCCCGCCGCTCGAGCTGGTGCGCTGGTTCGGCAGCAACTACCACTACCGCCAGCCCGAACTCGACGAGAACACCGTCTTCGAGCTGAATTCGGCGGCCGTACTCGACGAGTTCGAGCGTGCAAAGGCCGAGGGTATCGAGCTGCGGCCGGTGGTGCTCGGCCCGGTCTCGCTGCTGCTGCTGTCGAAGGTCGCACCGACGTCGACGAAGGAGGGTTTCCGCACCCTCGACCTGCTCGACGCGCTGCTCCCCGAATACGAGAAGCTCTTCGAGCAGCTCGCCCGTGCCGGTGCCACCTGCGTGCAGCTCGACGAGCCGTCGTTCACCGAGGACCGCAGCGAGGAGGAGCTCGCAGCCCTCGCGCGTACCTACGACGCGCTCTCGCACGCTCCGCTGCGTCCGCGTCTGCTCGTGACCGGCCCGTACGGGCATCTCGGTGAGGCACTGCCGATCCTGGCCGCGTCGAAGATCGAGGCGATCGGCCTGGACCTGGTCAACGGCCGCATGAGCGCGGACGAACTGGCCGCAGTGCCCGGACTCAAGCGCAAGCGCATCTACGCCGGTGTCGTCGACGGCCGCAACGTGTGGAAGGTCGACCGCCACCGCACCCTCGACTACCTGAAGTCGCTCGCCGCGGTCGCACCGGATCTCGTCGTGTCGACCTCGTCCTCGCTGCTGCACGTGCCCTACGACCTGCTCGTCGAGTACGACATCCCCGGCGACGTCGCCGACCGTCTCGCGTTCGCGAAGCAGAAGGTGGGGGAGGTGGTCTCCCTTGCCAAGGCGCTCACGACCGGAGCCGAGGAGCGGTGGCGCAAGCCGCCCGTGTCGGTGCACTTCAAGCAGAAGCACACCGTCCGTGCACGTCTGAACGCGGTCACGCCCGCCCATCGGGTGCGCGCGCCGTACGAGGAGCGCCGCGCCGCGCAGCAGAAGCGACTGGATCTGCCGCCGGTGCCGGTGACAACCCTGGGGTCGTTCCCGCAGACCGCGGAGATCCGCAGGGCACGAGCGGAACTCGGTCGTGGCCGGATGTCGTACGGCGAGTACGTCAAGCGGATCCAGGAGGAGATCGAGTCCACCATCCGTCTGCAGGAGGACATCGGTCTCGACGTCCTCGCCCACGGCGAGCACGAACGCAACGACATGGTGCAGTACTTCGCCGAGCTGATGGAGGGCTTTGCCACCACGCACTTCGGCTGGGTGCAGGCCTACGGTTCGCGCTGCACGCGTCCGCCGATCCTCTACGGCGACATCGTGCGGCCGAAGCCGATGACGGTCGAGTGGATCTCGTTCGCGCAGTCGCTGACCGACAAGCCGGTCAAGGGCATGCTCACCGGTCCGGTGACGATGCTGGCGCGTTCCTACGTGCGTCAGGATCAGCCGCTCCACGAGACGGCCGACCAGCTCGCGCTGGCCATCCGCGACGAGATCGCCGATCTCGAGCGGGCGGGCATCGCGATCATCCAGGTCGACGAACCGGCCATCCGGGAACTGTTGCCGCTGCGGCAGGACGGGCGCTCCGAGTACCTCGACTGGGCCGTCGACGCCTTCCGTCTCGCCACCGGTGGCGCGAAGCCGGAGACGCAGATCCACACGCACCTGACCTATTCGGGTCAGGTGTCGGTGGTCGACGCGATCGAGCGGCTCGACGCCGACGTCACGGCGATCGTGGCGACACGCTCGATCCGCTGGGTGCTCGAGGCGATCAAGGACCGCGCGCTGTCCCACGGTGTCGGTCCCGGTGTCTACGAGTCCCGCTCGGCGCGGATCCCGGACATCGACGAGCTCGACGAGTTGCTCAGCGAGGCGGCGGAATCGGTGGAACTCGACCGCTTGTGGGCCAATCCGGACGGTGGTCTCAAGACCCGTCACCACTGGCAGCTCGAGCCGTCGCTGCGCAACCTCGTCGCTGCGGCGCGACGACTGCGCCGCCGGGCGACACACCGGTCCGACCAGGCCGGATAGTCGAACCGTCTCCACGACGTGCACCTGCGGGAGTCCCCCGCGGGTGCACGTCGTCGCGAGGCGGAGTAGTTGTGGAGGAATGACGTCCACAACCGGTACGACCACCGTCGCCGCATACGCCGCCACCGCGCCCGACGCGCCCCTGTCGAAGACCACCGTCGAACGACGTGCCCTCGGCCCGCTCGACGTGCTCATCGCCATCGAATTCGCCGGCATCTGCCATTCCGACATCCACACCGCCCGGAACGAGTGGGGCGGAACCAAGTACCCGATCGTGCCGGGCCACGAGATCGTCGGCACCGTCGCCGCCGTCGGTTCCGGTGTCACGAAGCACGCCGTCGGAGACCGCGTCGGCGTGGGTTGCTTCGTGAACTCCTGTGGTGAATGTGAGCCCTGCCGAACAGGATTCGAGCAGCACTGCACCAGTCGGGTGACGGGAACCTACAACTCCGTCGACCGCGACGGCTCCGTCACCCAGGGCGGCTACTCGACACACATCGTCGTCACCGAACACTTCGTCCTGAGGATTCCCGACGGACTCGACCCGGCCGCCGCGGCGCCTCTGCTGTGCGCGGGAATCACCCTGTACTCGCCGCTGAAGCGGTGGAATGCCGGGCCGGGGAGCAAGGTCGCGATCATCGGCATGGGCGGTCTCGGGCATGTCGGAGTGAAGATCGCGGCAGCGATGGGTGCGGAGGTGACCGTGCTCGGTCACTCGCTGTCGAAGCGGGACGACGGCCTGCGCTTCGGTGCGGTCGACTACCGGTCCACCGAGGACGAGTCGACCTTCAAGGAGTTGCGCGGGAAATTCGATCTGATCCTCAACACCGTCTCGGTCAACCTCGACCTCGACCGCTACCTGTCGTTGCTGCGGCTGCACGGCACCCTCGTCGGCCTCGGCCTGCCCGAGAAGCCGCTGTCGGTGCGGGCGTTCTCGCTCGCGATGAACGATCGTGCGATGGCCGGATCGAATGTCGGCGGAATCCCCGACACGCAGGCGATGCTCGACTTCTGCGCAGAGCACGGCATCGGTGCGGAGATCGAGCTGATCTCCGCGGACCGTATCAACGAGGCATACGACCGTGTGGTCGCCAGTGATGTGCGCTATCGCTTCGTGATCGACGCCTCGACGTTCTGACCGCGTCGACGTCCCGGGCACGGGAGCCCGGGACGTCGACCCGTCAGAAGTTGTCGCCGAGCTGATCGCGGAGCTGCGCGAGGGTCTTCGTGAGCAGACGCGACACGTGCATCTGCGAGACACCCACGCGCTCGGCGATCTGCGTCTGCGTCATGTTGCCGAAGAAGCGCAGCAGCACGACCGTGCGTTCGCGGGCCGGAAGGGCCTCGAGCAGCGGACGCAGCGCCTCGTGGTTCTCGACCTCGTCGAGCGCGGCGTCGTAGTCGCCGAGCGTGTCGGCGAGGGTGAGCCCGTCGTCGCCGGACGGGGACGACCGGTCGACCGACACGGTCTGGTAGGCGTTGCCGGCCACGAGACCCTGCAGCACCTCCTCCTGATCGATGCCGAGTACCTCGGCGAGCTCGGAGGCGGTGGGCGCACGTCCGAGCTGCTGGGAGAGCTCGGACGTGGCCTTGCTCAGGGACAGATGCAGTTCCTTCATGCGTCGCGGCACACGAACCGCCCAGCCGGCGTCACGGAAGTGCCGGCGCACCTCGCCCATGATCGTGGGGACCGCGAAGGAGACGAAATCCGAACCGCGTTCGGGGTCGAAACGGTCGACCGCGTTGACCAGGCCCAGGCGCGCGACCTGCAGCAGATCTTCGAAGGCCTCACCACGGCCGTCGAAGCGCCGGGCGATGTGCTCGGCGAGCGGCAGGCACCGCTCGACCACTGCGTCGCGGATGCGGATGCGACCGGGGTCGCCCTCCTCGAGTGCGAGGAGTGTTCTCAACGTTTCGGTGACGTCGGCGTACTCGTCGCTCGACCTACCCGTGTTGCGCGTCACCGATCGGCGCTGCCTTCGGCGATGGACATGTCGATCGTGGCGCGCGAGTCGTCGCTCGTCACCGAGATGGACTCGGTCAGCGAGTTGAGCACGTGCCATCCGAAGGAGCGCGGCTGCCCGATCTCGGAGGCGTCGTTCGTGGGCGCCGACAGGCTGATCTGCAGCAGCGGGAGAGCCGCCCGGAACGAGCACGCCAGGATCGCGTCCTCGGGTGCGCCCATGATCAGCCGCGTGGCCGCTTCGTCGACGGCGAGCTTCACATCCGCAACGGTATCGAGGTCGAAGTCGTGCTGCAGCGCGATCGCGGCGGCTACCGCTCGGAGCACTGCGAGCTGGTCGGGATGGGCCTCTACTCGAAGTTCGACTACCGGGGGATTGTGGTCGCGTGCCGATTCGATCGACGCGGATTTTGCCATGAGCCTGATGTCTCCAGTACGGGGAGTGGGGGTACGAGCGGGTCGTGTCTGTCTGGTCGTCGGAGAGAGTACCCAGATACCGCGAATTCAATCCATCCACCGTGACCTGGGCAGGGGGCCGCAACATTCCCGAAATGCACGATCGGCGTGTTGAGTGCCCGTGGTTCGTGGACTACTGTGGCGGCAGAAGGTTGAGCACACAGCCGAGAACACGGAAGCACCCCTGTTTCGGGAGGGTTCCGATCGGTCACCGGTTGTGCCTGTCTCGTAGGTCGTGCTTCCTGCAATTTTCGATGTTGGGAAGTGCTATGACAGTTCCTCAGCGAATTGCCGCACAGGTAGATTCCGTCCCATCCGGGTGGTCGGCTCGGCCGATCAGGTCCGACATTCCCGCAGAACGGGTCGTCGGCGCAGAATTCAGCGCGCAGAAGATCGAACCGGACCTCGTCTGGATCGACGTGCGAGGCGAGATCGACATCCGCAACGCACACGCTCTACACGCGTTCACCCATCGGCAGCTCGAAGAATCGATCCGTATGGTCGTCGATCTCGGAGCAGTCGAATTCTTCGGTGCGGCCGGGTTGTCGGTCTTCGACGATCTCGACGAACGTGCGCGTGCCCTGAACGTCCGCTGGGCACTTCTGAGTGGGCGACCGGTGGAACGGTTGCTCCGGGTCGCCGACGCGACCATCGCTTCCAAGGCATGCAGAACACGTGAAGCAGCGCTTGCTGCGCTCGCTCGCGTGAAGTAACAGGCCGGGAGAGCCGACCATACGGCGTGGCCGCAATCCGCCACGCCCCTCCATACCGTTGCCGTTCGGGTTTCCCGGGCGGCAACGGTTCTGTTCGGAGGGCATCTCCGATCCGCCGCTCGGCCCGAGGTGCCCGTTTCGTCACTTCGACCCGGGGGAACCCGCTGGTGAACCCGAGGAGGTCGAGATGAGCACGAACGACTGGATTCTGCTGGTGATAGCGGTGGTCGTCGCGTTGGTGGTAGTGGCGGTGCTGGGGTGGACGCTCCGCAACCGGCGTGCCGAGCGCCGGCGTGCCGAAGCCGAACGTCTGCGTCGCAGCGTCGAGGAGAACAGGCCGGGAGTCGAACAGCGGGCGGCGTCGGCCGAACGCACCGAAGCGGAGGCCCGTCGCGCCGCGGCGGACGCCGAAGCGAAGGCGGCCGAGGCGGAGCGGCTGCGCGCCCGCTCCGAGGAGGAACGTCGTACCGCCGAAGCGGCACGAGCCGAACTCGACGAGCGTCGTCGCCGGGCGGAAGAGCTGGATCCCCGTTCGGCGGAACACGCCGAGCGCGGTGATCACCGCGCGGATCCGGTTCCGCGGACGGCAGGTTCGTCGGATCAGGTCCCGAACACCGTGCCGGGCGACGAGGCCGGCCCAGCGGGCGCACACCGGAACGATCAGGACTTCCGTCGCTGATCGTTCCGGCGTCTGTAGAGGTTCGACGGGCGCTACTGCACGCCGGTCCGTGCGGTCCGGTGTGCAGTACGCCGGACCGGCACGCAGCGTTCGTAGGCGCGAAGGGTGTCCTCCGCCACGCGATCCCAGGTGTACCGGGCGAGAACGCGGTCGCGTCCGGCGATACCGAAGGTGGCGCGTGTCGTCGCATCGGAGAGAAGCCGGCGCGCGGCGGCCGCGACGGCCTCGGGGGAGCGGGTGGGCACGAGAAGGCCGGTCGCCTCGTCGAGCACGGTGTCGAGCATTCCACCGGAAGCAGTTGCGATGACCGGGCGACCGCACGACATCGCCTGCAGGGCGAGCATCCCCGACGGATCGTGCCAGGGAGTGGAGACCACGGCGTCGGCGGACAGGAGCAGACCGGGCATCTCGTCCCGCCCGACATCGCGGCGGATCCGGACGCGTCCCTGCACACCGCGTACGCGTGCGAGCTTCACGAGACGGGACTTCTCCTGCTCGTCCGCTCGGCGCGACAAGTACGGGGGAGCGGGATGCGCGGCGATGATCAACTCGGTGTCGGGAATGCCCGCCAGCGCTTCGATGGCGATGTCGAATCCGGAGCCCAGTTCGAGAGGGCCGGCTGCGAGCAGACGATGCTTGCGGGTCCTCGTGGTGTCGGGAGCGGCAGCGGTGCTGTAGTGCACGGCGTCCACGCCGCTCGGCACCACCGTGGTCCGCGTGCGGGGAAGTCCCATGCGCGCCAGCTCGAACACCTCGTCGGAACTCGTCGCGATCATGCGTGTCGCGCCCCGGGCGAGGAGCCGCTCCAAGCGGATTCGGTCGCGCGCGGACGCGTCCATCGCAGTCTTCTCCCGGATCCGGTGCTCGACCGTGCCGAGGGAATGGAAGGTCTGAACCGTGGGGATGCCCAGCGAACGGGTGGCGAGCTGCGTGGCCAGTCCGGACAGCCAGTAGTGGGCATGGGTGATGTCCGGTGGCCGCTGGCGCCACTCCCGATCCAGGAAGCTCCCGAATTCCCCCATCGCAGAGTCGGTTTCGTCGGGACGCAGCGGGGACGGTGGTCCTGCCGGTACCTGCACCACCTCGTATCCACCGGGGGCGGAGATCCGGTCGGGGTCGTCGCGGTCCTCGCGGCGTGTGTAGACCACCACCTCGTGACCGGCCCCGGCGAGGGCGGACGACAGTTCGGCCAGGTGGACGTGAAGTCCTTGCGGCGGCGCATCTGCGTGCGCGCCGTGACCGAGCAGGGGATTCACTTGTCCGGCAACCATCGCGATCTTCACCACAGCGGTATTCCCGTGTGTGGTGGGGGATAAACCGGTCGCGGCGCGCCGGTACGAACCGGAATACGCTGCTGCCCCACCTGTTCGTTCGTGTGGGTCGGTGGCTCCGGCCGCACCGGGCCGGGACGACCGGTCCCGGATCAGATGATGGCGCGGGCGGAGATGGTGGCGTAGACGACCATCAGCACCAGCAGTACCCATCCCGCACCCTGCCAGATCGGCCAGCGACCGCCGTGCTTCCACGTGCGGTAGGCCGTCAGCAGTGCGCCGAGTCCGCCGAGCAGGAGCACGAGTGTGGGTCCGAAGACCAGGATCTGGCGGGCGGGATCGGTGCACACCGCGAATGCGGCGTCGCTGCAGTCCTGTCCGGAGTTCGTGCCCCAGAGGATGGCGATGCCCATCACCACGAGCGCAGCGACGATCACGCCCCCCGCGTACATCGTGGCCTTACGGGCCGTCCGGGGGTCGTTCCAGCGTTTCTCCACATCCTGGGTCATGGCTCTCCTTCTCGTGGCCGAACGGTGCACGCGCGATGGCGGCGCACGCGCGTAACGGCCGGCGTGACTCGCTCTCCGAGTACCCCCGGCTAGGTCGCCCAATCCGGATGTGCGGTGGTCGCCCCACGAGAGGTGGGGTGAGCCGGGCGTCAGGCGTGCTGGTGCACGGTCATGAAGACGTGGTCGAAGTGGCTCCGATGCTGTTCGGCGAGGGCCGGCAAGGACGTGATCTCGTGTACGAGTCGTTCGGCCAGTGCCCGCAGTTCGACGTCCGTCTCCTGCGAGCGCCAGGCGCCGCCGGACCCGGATTCATCCCCGCCCGATCCGACCTTGGAGAGTTTTGTCCGTTAGGGCCGGATCAGGGCGCTCGGTGCGTTTGTTCGGTTTCCCCCTCGGGTATTGCTACCCGGCCGGACGGTCCGGCATATGAGACGGATCGAGGTGAGGTCGTGCGATTGGTGAGTCTCGTGGTCCTGATCTGGTTGATCATCGGTGCGGTGGCGGCCGGTCAGCGCGGCTACTTCAGCGACTCGGACCAGAATTGCAGCAGTCTCGCGACGGTGGCAGTTACGGTGGTGGCCGGGCCGCTCAACTACGCGGGCGTCAATCCCCAGGTCGAGTGCGAGGTGCCGCAGCCGAGCGGGTAGGTCCGCATTCCTTCGGGTCTGTCGCTGTTCGAGGTGCGGAGCGTGCGGGTCCTCTTCCGACAGATGTCGGAGAGGACCCGCACGCCTAGCTTCCGGAGGCGGTGACGTGCGCACCCGAGGTGGCCCGCAGGTCCTCGAGGAAGGTGCGCGACCAGCGGGCGACGTCGTACTCCATGACGTGCGCGTGCATGGTCTTCATGCGCTTCTTCCGTTCGGCCGGGTCCTCCTCTATCGCTTCCACGATCGCGCGCTTGACGCCTTCGAGATCGTGTGGGTTGACCAGAAGAGCGCGGCGGAGTTCGGCTGCCGCCCCGGCGAATTCGCTGAGCACCAACGAACCGCTGCCGTCGGGGTGGCAGGCGATGTATTCCTTGGCGACAAGGTTCATGCCGTCGCGCAGGGGAGTGACCAGCATGACATCGGCACCGGTGTACATCGCGAGCAGTTCGTCGCGGTCGACCGAGGCATGGAGATAGTGGACGACGGGGGAACCGAGCCGGGCGAACTCGCCGTTGATCCGACCCACTTCGCGCTCCACCTGGTCGCGGAGTTGTGCGTACGCCGTCAAACGCTCGCGGCTCGGCGTGGCCAACTGCACCATCACGACCTTCTCGGGATCTAGGGTGCCTTCGGCGAACAGCTCGTGCAGGGCCTCGAGACGTACGTCGATCCCCTTGGTGTAGTCGAGCCGGTCGACGCCGAGCAGCATGACCTCCGGATCGCCCAGGTCCCTGCGGATCTCGGCGGCGCGCTCCTGAACGGCGGTGTCGCGGGAACGTTCCCGGAGCTGCGCGGAGTCGATGGAGATGGGGTAGGCACCGACACGAACCTGCCGGTCGCCGAGAACGATGGTGCCGCCCGACGAGGTCCCGCGCGGTGCCGGAAGTCCGAAGAGCCGGTTGGCGAGATAGAGGAAGTTCTGTGCCCCGCCGGGGAGATGGAAACCGACGAGATCGGCGCCGAGCAGACCGTCGACGATCGCCTTCCGCCACGGCAACTGCAGGAACAGTTCGGTAGGCGGGAAGGGGATGTGGAGGAAGAAACCGATCGTGACGTCGGGCCGGAGTTCACGCAACATCCGGGGAACGAGCTGGAGCTGGTAGTCGTGCACCCACACCGTCGCCCCGGGGGCAGCGGCACGGGCCGCGGCCTCGGCGAATCGCTGATTGACCGCGCGATAGGTCCGCCACCACCGGCGATCGAAAGTGGGTGGGATGAGCGCGTCGTGGTAGAGCGGCCACAGAGTGTCGTTCGAGAAACCCTCGTAGTACTCCTCGACCTCCTGGGAGGACAACTCCACCGGATACAGCGAGAGCCCGTCCTCCTCGAAGGGATCGACCGTCACGTCGGGAGTGCCGGGCCAGCCGACCCAGGCGCCACTGTTGGACCTCAGGACGGTCTCCATCGCGGTCACCAGGCCACCGGGGCTGCGTCGCCAGACCGGCGGGCCACCGTCGGTCGGCGTCTCGAGATCCACCGGCAAACGGTTGGCGACCACGACGAAATCGTCGGAGTTCGGTTCGTTCATAATCCCGCCTTCGTGCAACTGCCTTACGGCGAACCAATCCCACATGTTCGAAATCGACTACTTCTTGTTATCAAGGCGGGTAGGGGGCCGCAAATTGCGTGCACCGCTGCGGGCCTTCGACCAGCAGTTCTCCGGAAAATCAGCTTTCGCTCGGCAGGGGAGCAGCCGGGTTGTCGAACATTTCGTCGATACGCTTCTTGATCTCCGCGGTACTGAATCGCACGCCCTGGTGGAGGGCTGCGGGCGGGAAGAAGGTGGCGCCGGAAACGGGGCTCTGCTCGAGCATCGTCGAGGTCCTTTCGGAAAACAGGCGGAGATGGACCGGGACCTTTGTGGTCGCGGTCGGTGAAGTGACGAGGATCGGCCTGCGTCGTGGCCCGAACGATTCAGCTCGCGGGGTTCGCCGCGAAGAGATCTATGAGTGCCTTGCAGAATGCCGGCAGGTCGCCGGGGTTGCGGCTCGAGACCAGGTTGCGATCGACGACCACCTCTTGATCGACGACGTTTCCGCCGGCGTTGCGGATGTCGGTACGAACGCTCGGATACGACGTGAGGGTGCGGTCGCGCACCACGTCGGCCTCGACGAGCATCCACGGTCCGTGGCAGATCACGCCGACCGGGCGCCCGGAGGTGACGAACTCCCGCACGAACGACACGGCCTTGTCGTCCTGGCGCAGCTGATCGGGATTCGTGGTTCCACCGGGAAGCACCAGGCCGTCGAAGTCGCCGGGGGAGACCTCCGAGACGAGGTGATCGACGGTGTATTTCCCTGCGGCGTTGACGTCCTTCTCCATTGCCTGGATCTCGCCCTGCTCGATCGAGACGAGTCGGACCGTGGCGCCCTCGTCCTCGAGAGCTTTACGCGGCTCGACGAACTCGACCTCCTCGACTCCGTTCGTCGCGAGAATTGCGATGGTCAGTCCGGACAGTCGTGCCCCATCGGCGGAATTCATGTTCGTGTGTCCTTTCTCGGCTGCTGTCAGAATTACCCGGCTCGGATGGTGTGAAACGCGGGCTCTCACGCCTTTTTCCACCCTCGGCGTCAGCTGGGGGAAAGGTTGCCGGTCGCGGGCCCCTCCAGCAGAGTGCCGTCGGCAGTGAATCGAGAGCCGTGTAGCGGGCAGTCCCACGACGACTCCGCGTCGTTCCACCGCAGGATTCCGCCGAGGTGCGGGCAGACCGCGCTCACGCGGTGCGTCCGGCCGTCGACCGTGGACACGCCGACGGGACGTCCGCAACTGCGTACCACCCGTCCCTGTCCTTCTTCCGGCTTTGATCCGGAGGACGTCGCGGCCTGCAACCAGCCCTTGGCCATGTGCAATGCGACGGTGGCATTGAGTTTGGCTGCGGTGGGAATGCCGGTCACCAGTTCGGTGCGCCATGCCGCCATGGCGGGCGCCCACGCCTCGACCTCGGGATCCGGCGACTCCGAGAACCGGGACGCGATGATGTGCGCCGCCGCGACCCCGCCGGTCATGCCCCACTTGCCGAAGCCGGTCGCCACCCAGATCCGGTCGGCACCGGGCAGGACGGGGCCGACCTCGGGGAGGCTGTCCATGTTCGTGTAGTCCTGCGCCGACCACCGGTACAGTTCGTGGGCGCCGGGGAAGGTCCGTTGACTCCATCGCAGCAGGTCGTCGTATGCGGAGCAGGTCGAATCGTGCCGGCCGACGACGTGTCCGTTGCCGCCGACGAGCAGTAGTCGATCCGCCGACGAGGACGTTCCCGCCGCAGAGGCGGTGCGGAGCGACCGGGTGGGACTGTCCGCGGACAAGAACATCCCTTCCGGCGGGCCACCGGGCACTTCGACGGCGATGGAGTACGAGCGGTCGGGTTCCATCCTGGCGAAGAATGCACCGCGGTCCAGGATGGGGATGCCGGTTGCAAGTACGACGCGATCTGCACGGATGTTGCCGTCGTCGGTGCGGACGATGCATCCTGCGTCCTCGGTGTCCACGGTCTTCACGCGCCGCCCGACGAACACTTCGGCGCCGCACGCACGCGCCCGGTCGACTGCCGTGAACAGAATGGGCATGGGATCGACCTGCACCTGGTCGGGAACCGTGACTGCCGCGGCCACGCCGAAGGGCAGCGGGATCTCACCGACCCTCTCGGCCGGTAACCCGGCGGCGCGGCAGTGGTGGTATTCCGCGTCGATCATGCTCACGTTCGACGGATCCTGCGCGTAGGTATAGGCGTCCGCACGGTCGAAGTCGAGTCCGTGCCGCGTGCAGAAATCGACCACCCATCGTTGTGCCGCGAGGGTGCCGTCGACATATCCCTGACGGATCGCACCGGAATGTCTGCGGCCGATCTGCGACAGGCGTGTGCCCTGCAGGACGCTGACCTTGCCGGTGGTGTTCCCGGTGGTCACCGCCCCGATGTCCCGGGCTTCGAGCACCGCAACGCGCAGTCCCCTCTCAGCGAGGAGCAGCGCCGTCACGGTGCCCGTGATCCCGGCGCCGACGACCACGATGTCGTAGCACTCCCGGCGGGCCGTCCAGTCGTCGTACGTCGCGATGTGCGGGGCGCGATCCCGCCAGAGGGACACCGTGGTCTCGGTAGGCATATGCGCTGGTTACCTCCCCGGCCGGACCGGTAAACGGGGCGCTGCGGGAGCCTCTCGCATCGTTGTTTCCGGTTCGTGATCCGAACCGGGTGTTTCGATGCCGGACAGGTGTGGGTAAACCGCAGTACCACGTCGCGTAAGGCGAAATAAATCAACCGGTTTCGTGGGTGTCCCACGGGAGGTTCCAGTGCTGTCTTCTGAGATCGACGATTTCGGTGGAGGTGAGGGCGTCAGCCGCACCCACCGAGGTGGAAGCGTGCGCTCCCGAGTCGTTCGGGGCGCGGTACGCGCACTCGCGAAGCCGGTCGTCGGGGCATGGATGGCCCGGCCCGACCTCGCGTGGCCACTGTCGGTCGTCGACGGCGCTGCGTCCCTCCTCCCCAAGCCCTCCGGAGCCCAGTACGTGGACGTCGACCTGGGCGCGTGCAGTGCAGAGTGGATCCGCGCGGAAGGACGATCGACCAAGCGCGCGGTGCTGTACCTGCACGGTGGCGCGTTCCTGATGTGCGGATTGAACACTCATCGTTCGCTGGCCGTGAGCCTGTCGGATCGCGCCGACGGCGCGGTGCTCAGCGTCGACTACCGCATGCTGCCGAACGCTCCCATCGCACACGCGGTGGACGACGCGGTACGCGGTTACGAGTGGTTGTGCGAGAAAGGTTATCGGGGAGAGGACATCGTCGTCGCAGGCGACTCCGCCGGGGGATACCTGTCGTTCATGACGGCCCTGGCCATCGCGGAATCCGATCTGCCCCGCCCCGCGGGAATCGTCGCGCTGTCGCCCCTCGTCGACCTCGATTCCGATCGTCGCGCCGAACACGACATGCAGGCGGCCTGCCCCATGTTCCCCGGATCGGCCGTGCAGTCGCTCGTACGCTACATCGAGGGCACCCATACCCGTCTGACCGTCGACGGGGAGCCCGGACCGCTGATGTGCCCGCTCGACAACGACCTCAGTGTGCTGCCCCCGGTGATGATCCACGCCGGTCACGACGAATTGCTGCGCAGCGACGCAGAATCCATGGCGCGGGCCGTGCGGGAGGCAGGGGTCAGCTGCGACCTGCACCTGTGGCGACACCAGGTGCACGCCTTCCCGATCTTCGCCGACAGCGTTCCCGAGAGCCGGCGTGCGCTCGCCGAGGCCGGCCGGTTCGTGCAGTCCGTGACGGACACGACCGGTCGTGCGCAACGGTCCGTCGTCACGCCGATCTCTCGCTACGTCTCCGATTCCGCAGTCGCCTGAGCACTGCAGTGCTCTGAGAACTGCAGTGCTCTGAGAACTGCAGTGCTCTGAGAACTGTAGTTCTCTGAGAACTGCAGCGGCCCGAATCAATTGGAGTCGGGACCGCTCGGTCGTGGCACTCGTGACCGAGCGGTCCCGGAACCTTCTACAGCACCTACTGCTGCGAACTACCCGAGTGGGCGAATTCCAAGGTTCCGAGATCGGCTTCCGCCACCTCGAAAGGCATCGTCAGCACGGTCGCGGTCGCCCACCCCCGGCACACGAGAACGGCGTCGCTGTCGTGGGATTCGTCGAGTTCGACCGCCCGGAAGGTGACCGGCAAGGCGCGGGAGATGTCGCCGTCGTCCTCGACCTCCCCGATCTCGGCCTGGACGGCACCGAATCCTGCCAGAGGAGCACTGCGCAGTCCGCGTAACTCGTGGACGGGCATGTCGGGGATGTTGACGTTGAGAACCGTGCCCGGACGGCTGTGTTCGACGGCCCACTCGAGAGCGCGACGGGTCACCAACTCGGCGGTCTCCCACTGCGACGGAGCTGTCCCGTTGAGGGACAATGCGACCGCGCGGGCACCGTGGGTGGCCGCGGTCAGGGCTGCACCCACCGTGCCCGAATGCAGGATCGCGTGACCGGTGTTGGGGCCCAGGTTGATTCCGGATAACACGATGTCCGGTGCCGTCCCGAACGCGCCGTACGAGGCGAGGAAGGTGATCAACGCCGGAGATGCTTCCACCGCATAGGATTCCACCTCGGGCAGGTCGTCGAGCGGGCGACGGCTGAGCAGGAGTTTTCCTTCGTCCTGGAGAGCGGTCAAGGATGCACTGGCGCCGCTGCGCTCGACATGGGGCGCCGCGACCTGCACGTCGAATCCCGCCTCGACCGCGAGGCGGGCGAGCAGGGCGAGACCGGGACTGTCGATGCCGTCGTCGTTGACGATCAGTGCTTTCATGAACGCTTCCCCTTCACCTTCCGGACCTCCACCTTCTCGGCCATCTTCTCCACAGCGCCACGATGCCCCGTCGCCAGACCGCGGCGCGTGACGTTGACCGCACCTGCTGCGGCGCCGAGACGCAGCGCGTCCTCGAACTTCGCGCCCGCGGCGTAGGCCGACGCGATGCCGGCGGTCATCGAATCTCCGGCACCGTGGTGGTCCACGGTCTGCACCGAGGGTGCCTCAACCTCCCAGATGGTTCCGTTGTCCAGTGCGATCGCCGGATCGCCGGCGCGGGAGATCACCACCGAGGCGGCACCTTCGTCGTGGAGACGGTGCAAGGCCTCGATGAGATCGTCGAGATCCTCGGACTTCGCGCGATCGTCCTCGATGAGATCCTCGTGGCTCACCTTCAGCACGGTCACCCCGCCTTCGAGGGCCGCACCGAGGGTGGGGCCGGACAGATCGGCGACGACCGGGATGCCGAGGGCTCCCAGATCGGCGCACAGGCGCGTGTACACCTCGCTCGGTACGGCGTCGTCGTTGTGCGGTCCGCCCAGCATCGCGACCTTCGCGCACATCGCGGACGCCAGCGACGCGCTGAACAGATCGTCGGTCTCGTGACGGGTGAGTGCCGGCGGGTCGATCTCCACGATCTCCTTCCGTTCGCCCTCGCGCCGGTCGTGGATGTAGGAACCGTTGGGTGATGCGGTCTCCACGGCATGCACCGTCACGCCTTCGCGGTTGATCATGTCGACGAGGATCGTGCCGGACTCGCCGCCGAACGGTCCGCACAGGTGCACGTCCATTCCCAGGGTCGCCGCCATGCGGCCGATCCAGAATCCCTGCCCGCCGGGATGGACGTGCAGTTCGGTGCTTCCGTCGGGTGCCTTCTCGAGGGTTACCGTGAGGAGCGGGGACGGCGCGAAGACGAAGGCGTACGGGTTGGAGGAGGGGATGTTCTCGGCTTCCATGCCCGCCCGGATACCCCCTCCGAACAGCGATGACACCCGGCGTCGTGTGACACCTGAGGAAGCGGGGTATGCGTCTGCCGCAAGCGAGCTGTCGTCCAGAGGATGAGGAGCGGGCATGGCCAGGATCGCGACGATCGAGACTTCGGTGGCACCGGCGCGTGTATGGGAGATCCTCGCCGACGGCTGGCGGTACGCGGCATGGGTGGTGGGTGCGTCGCGCATCCGGGCCGTCGACCCCGCCTGGCCGCAACGGGACACCCGGATCCATCATTCGGTGGGTCTGTGGCCTCTCCTGCTCGACGACCACACCGAGGTCAGCGAGGTGGTGCCCGAACGGCAACTGGTGCTGCGCGCACGTGCCTGGCTGTTCGGCAAGGCCGAGATCGCGATCTCGCTCGAACCCACCCACGACGGCGGCACCCGCATCACGATGGCCGAACACGTCGTCGAAGGACCGTACGCCCTCGTCCCCGATCGCGTACAGGAGGAAATGGTGTTGCCACGGAACCAGGAATGCCTGAGACGGCTGGTGCTGCTCGCCGAAGGCGCCACCGAATGAGCGACGCGACGGTCGATGCGGTTGTCATCGGCGCCGGACCCAACGGTCTGACCGCCGCCGCGGTGCTCGCCGACGCCGGATGGGACGTCCTCGTACTGGAGGAACAACCCGAACCCGGTGGAGCGGTGCGCAGCGCAGAACTTCACCCGGGATACTGCGCCGATCTGTTCAGCGCGTTCTATCCGCTCGGTGTGGCCTCACCGGCCTTCCAAGCCCTCGATCTCGCGTCGCACGGCCTCCGCTGGGCGCGTTCCCCGAAGGCCTTCGGTCACCCGCTGGGCCCCGACGACGAGGACGCGATCGTCGTCTCTCCGGATCCGACCGACACGGCGGCCGACCTCGAGCGTCGCTACGTCGGTGACGGGGAAGCGTGGCTGGCGCTGTTCGACCAGTGGAAGCAGGTACGCGGCGCGCTTCTCGAACTGCTCCTCGGTCCGTTCCCGCCCGTCCGGGGTTCCGTGGACCTGCTGCGCACCATGAAGACGGGAGATCTGCTGCGCTACGCGCGCATGCTCGCGCTGCCCGTCACCCGGATGTCGTCGGAGTTGTTCGGCGGTTCGGCGGCGCGGCTGCTGCTCCTGGGCAATGCCATGCATGCCGACACACCGCCCGAGGCGCCCGGCAGCGGCGTGATGGGTTACATGCTCACGATGCTCGCGCAGGACGTCGGATTCCCCGCGCCGGTCGGCGGCGCGGGAGCGCTCACCGACGCGCTGGTCCGGCGCGGCGCCGCAGCGGGTGCCCAGCTGCGGTGCGACTCGCCGGTCGTCGGCGTGGAGGTGCAGGGCGGGAAGGTCTCCGCAGTCCGGATCGCCGGTGGCGAGCGGGTGAAGGTGCGACGTGCCGTCCTCGCCGATACCTCGGCCCCGGCCCTGTACACGCGGCTCCTCCCGGCCGACGCCGTCGGGTCACGGGTACTCGACGACCTGCGCAAGTTCGAATGGGACACCCCGGTCGTGAAGGTGAACTACGCGCTCGACGGCCGCGTGCCGTGGCGTTCGCCCTCGTTGAGCGGGGCCGGCACGGTGCACGTCGGTGCCGATACGGACGCGATGATCCGGTGGTCGGCCGATCTGTCCACCGGGGTCGTCCCCGAGTCGCCCTTCCTCCTCTTCGGGCAGATGACCACCACCGACACGACGCGGTCGCCCGAGGGAACCGAAAGCTGCTGGGCCTACACACATCTGCCGCGGGGCATCACCGACGACGCGTCCGCCGACCACCTCGCCGAACGCGTCGACGCGCAACTCGAGGCCTACGCACCGGGTTTCGGTGCACGCGTGGTCGGCCGGCACGTCCAGCGACCCGGCGACCTCGAAGCAGCCGACGCAAATCTCGTCGGCGGCGCCGTCAACGGTGGAACCGCGCAGGTCCACCAGCAGTTGTTCCTGCGGCCCACTCCCGGTTTCGGCGGACCGCGGACGCCGGTCGAAGGGGTGTATCTCGCCAGCTCGGGTGCGCATCCGGGCGGGGGAGTCCACGGCATGGGTGGCTGGAACGCCGCTCACGCCGCACTCGCGGACGGCAAACGCACCGCTCCGGTGACCCGACGCGTGCGAAATGCCGCTCGCCGGGTGCTGTTCTCGTGATTGCTGGACCTCCCACGCGGAACGGTGGCGTGTTTCACACGGAAGTCGCGCGGGTATCCGCCCGCGAACGGACGGATCCGGGTTTTCGGCCCGGGGTGGTGGAGATGCCGGCGAACTCGAGATACCGAGGTGGTGTGACGTGACAGCTTCCCTGGCGCTGGACGGATCGGATTCGCCGCGGGTATGGCGTCTTCCGGGGGTGTACCGCCCCCAAGAGGATTCGTATCTGCTCGCAGGCGCGCTTGCGGACGCAGGCGGTACGAAGGGTGCGAAGGTGCTCGACTTCTGCACCGGGACAGGGTTTCTGGCGGTGAACGCCGCCATGCTCGGTGCCTCGTCGGTGACCGCCTTCGACATCAACCCGCGAGCCGTGTTCAGCGCCCGCGTCAACGCGTGGTCGCGCCGGCTGCCGATCCGTGCCCGGCAGGGAGGCCTGGACGAGGCGTTGCGCCACGGTCCGTTCGACATCGTCTTGTCGAATCCGCCGTACGTTCCGTGCGACGGGGAGAACCGCGACCCGCGCTGGGATGCCGGCGCCGACGGCCGCTGCGTGCTCGATCCGTTGTGCGACAGCCTGCCCACCCTGCTCACGCCCGGCGGATTCGCGCTGATCGTGCACTCCGAGTTCACCGGTGTGGAGGCAACACTGTCCCGGCTGCGCGAGGCGGACCTCAAGGCATCCGTCGTCGCCCGCAGCCGTATCCCCTTCGGACCGGTCCTTCGCAACCGCACGGACTATCTGTACTCGTCGCAGCTGGCGGAGCCCGGGGCACTGACCGAGGAGGTGGTCGTCGTCCGCGCCGACCGCCCCCGCACGAGGAGTTGAGAACGTGAGCAAGGCACCGAAGATCACGCAGCTCACCGCCGACGGAGAGTGCGAAGCACGGGTCGTGCGGCAGGTGAGGGGCGGTCCCACCCTCGTCGAGGGCCCGGTGCGGATCGTCGAGGACGACGGCGCCGAGACGGTCTCGGACCGTTTCGTGGTGGCCGTGTGCCGGTGTCACCGCAGCGCGCTGTACCCCCTCTGCGACACCAGCCATCGCGCACTCCGTACGCCGAAGGCGGCGGCGCGCACCGACACCTAGGGCATCGAACTAACCTTCCGGTCCGGGCCGGTCCCTGCACAGGGGCCGGCCCGGACGTCGTTCCGGGACCCCGGGCCGCCGGTCGGCCTGTCGTATCGGGGCGGGGTCGTAAGGGTCCGGAAACGACGAATCCCGGGTGCCGTGAGCACCCGGGATTCGCAGTTCTGCCTCGTGCCGAACGTCTCCTTCCGGCACGGACGATCGACAGGGGGTCAGTACCAGTGCGCGCGTCCGCCGATCGCCCGGCCCGTCGCGCCCAAGATCGCAAGGATCACGCCGATCACCAGAAGTATCACTCCGAGTGTGGTGAGGATCGAGATACCGGTGAAGAACCCCACCACCAACAGAATCAGACCCAGAATGATCATTGTCGCCACCTCAGATGTCATGACCGAAACCTGGAAGCCTCGGTGCCCGGCGATCGAATAACCGGGTTGGTCCGTTTCCAAACGTTTGTGACTCGCCTGATCCGGACAAATTCATTCGACGCAGGTCACGGGACGTCCGGTGCGCCCGGATGTTTGGATTCCACCGTGCCTCGGGTATTCGCCTTCCGACACACCCGAGAGCATTCCGGAGGAAGAATATGTCGAACTCGAGCTATACGGTTCCCGGTCTGAGCGATGCCGACGGCTCGCGCACCGCGAAGATTCTCCAGGAGCGCCTGAGTGCCTACAACGATCTGCACCTCACGCTGAAGCACATCCACTGGAACGTCGTCGGTCCGAACTTCATCGGCGTCCACGAGATGATCGACCCGCAGGTCGAGCTCGTGCGCGGATACGCGGACGAGGTCGCCGAGCGGATCGCCGCGCTCGGTGCGTCGCCCAAGGGCACGCCGGGCGCCATCGAGAAGAACCGCACGTGGGACGACTACTCGGTCGGCCGCGACACCGCGCAGGCGCACCTCGCTGCGCTGGACCTCGTCTACGACGGCATCATCACCGACAACCGCAAGGCGATCGACGAGGTCGGCAAGCTCGACCCGATCACCGAGGACCTCCTGATCGGCCAGACCGGCCAGCTGGAGAAGTTCCAGTGGTTCGTCCGCGCGCACCTCGAGAACGCTGCCGGTATTCTCCCGAACGCCGATGCGCAGACGGAGAAGGACGCAGCGGAATCGGCCCGCTGACCGGGACACCCGGACGATACCGACGATGCCGATGGCTTCCACACCCCGAACCGGTCTGCCACGACGCATCGTCGTCACCGGAGCGAGCGGAAATGTCGGCACGGCGCTCCTGCGCCGGCTGGCCGCTCACCCCGCGCAACTCGATATCGTCGCGATCGCGCGCCGGATTCCCCCGGCGCGCGATCCGTATGCGGCGGCGAAGTGGTGCGCCGTGGACCTCGGGGCTCCCGACGCCGCCCGGGTCCTGACTCCGATCTTCGCGGAGGCCGACGCCGTTGTGCACCTGGCCTGGGGATTCCAGCCCTCGCACCGTCGCGACTATCTCCGGCGGGTGGCGGTGGACGGTACCCGCGCCGTCATGACGGCCGCCGCCGACGCCGGTGTCGCGCACGTGATCCACATGTCCTCCGCCGCCGTGTACTCCGAGGGCGCCTACCGTCGGGAGGTCGACGAGTCGTGGGCCCGCGAAGGCGTGCCCACCTGTGTCTACAGCGTCGACAAGGTTGCGGCGGAGACATTCCTCGACGACTTCGAGTCCGGCACGAACGTGCCCGTCCTCACCCGTTTCCGCCCGGGATTCATCGGGCAGCTCGTCTCCGGCTCGGGCCTCGAACGCTACGTGCTGCCCGAGTTCGTGCCCGCCGGCATCACGAACCATCTGCCGTTGATCCCGATCGATCACAAGCTCACGATTCCCGCCGTGCACTCCGACGATGTGGCGGACGCGCTGGTCGCAGCGCTCGAGCGACGGGTGCCCGGTCCGTTCAACCTGGGTGCACCGACCCCGGTGGGAGCGCGGGACTTCGCCGCTCCGTTCGACTGCCCGACGATTCCGGTGCCGCGATGGGGTCTGTCGGCGCTCGCCGAAGCGACCTGGCGCCTACGGTTGCAACCGGTGCAGGGCGGATGGATCGACCTCGCCTACACCTGCCCGATGCTCGACTGCAGAAGGGCCCGCGAGGAACTCGGATGGTCGCCGAAGTACGACGGTCCCGAGGTGTGGTCCGAGACGGTGCGCGGCATGCGCAGCGCGACGGGCACCGACAGCCCCGTCCTCTCTCCGCGCAGCGCGCGCGAACGACTCGCCGCGCTCGTCGAACGTGGGCCCATCGGCCGGCGGATACCGCCGTAACACTCTCGGCCGTAACGCTCTCCTGCGCAGAACCATCCGCCGCCCTCCGTCGTCCCCTGCTGGGCCGTGGAGGGCGGGTTCGTGGAGGGCTGGTTTCGTGGAGGGCCGGATGCGGTATCCACCACCATGACGAAACCATCGAATCGAGCTCACGCTCCCACCACTGCGTCCCGAGCTTCGGGCTGGGTCGGATACGCCTGCATCCTCGCGGGGATCGCTGTCGTCGCTCTCGTACTCTACGCGGCGGGCGACGGATTCGAGGGATGGGTGATCGTCGGAGCCATCGCTGCCGCCGTGCTCATCGTCGTCGGCGTGGTGATGTCCGCGCTCAACCTCCGTCGACGCCGCCTCCGCGGGTCCGGTGGTACCCCCACACACGAACCCGGCCTGATCGACTGAGCCGGGACCCCGGCACCGACGAGTGGAGCCCCGGGACGCACTGTCCCGGGGCTCCACTCGCTGTCTCGTACCCGAGTGTCAGGCCGGTGCCTCCGCCGACGTGAGGAGCGAGCTGCGACCGGCGGTCCATCTGCCCAGCAGATGGCTTCCGAGCCGGCCCTCGAGGAACTCGATGGCCTGCGCACCGAACGAGATGTCCTGCGCCCGAGCCGGATCCTGTTCGATCATGTAACCCACCACGTCGTGCCGCAGGACGAGCTCGTGGACGGCGTCGGCCTCGATGTGCTCGGAGTAGAAGAGGACGCACGCGTCGTCGGCGCCCAGACGCTCGAGAGCCTCGACCATGCGGCGGGCGCTGGGGGCGGTGGTGATCTCGGCCGCGGCGAACATCCCGACCAGCATCGGCGTATATGCGCGGTGCAGACCGCACAACGACATGAAGTTCACCGTTGCAAGGGTGACGGCGGGAACGACGTCGAGATAGCCCAGATAGTCGTCCTTCAGGCCGGCGGCGAGCAGCAGGTCGGCGAACAACCGCGAGTGCATGCGCTCGGCCCGACCTCCGCCGTACTCGTCGAACTCGACGGCGACCAGCGCGGCTTTGGCGCGACCGGACAGTCGCGGGATCGCGAGGGCGTGTGGGTCCGCTTCCTTGAGGTGGTAGATCGAGCGATGCACGAAGAACTCGCGCATCATCTCCCACGTGCCGTTCGCGGCGAGCTCGTGGGAGACACCCCACGAGTCGTCCGGCTCGCGGCACAGGTCCTCGAGGACACCCTGCGGATCGTCGGAAGCCGGGACGTCGGCGCGCAGCCGATCGAGGAAGATGCGCTCGAGGCGCGCCCGGACCCCGAGCGGGCCCGGTGCCCATTCCCAGGCCGGGTCGACGCCCGCGAACCCGCGGTAGTGGAGCTCGTAGAGAACGGCCAGAGCGAGTTGGACGTCCTCGCCGTAGGCATCCGCGCCGTCGGTCGCGACGTCCCACACGGCATCGTCCACCGGGCCACCGAGTCGCTCGACGATCTCGGCGGAGATGGGTCCGCGGGGCGTGGGAAGCGGAGCGTCGTGCACGTCGCACATCCGGGTCTCATGAGCCATACGCCGGGGTTACCCTCTCGGAGCAGTGCAGAAACGACCCGTCGGTCGGTGCAGAAACGACCCGTCGGTCGGTGCAGAAACGACCCGTCGGTCGGTGCGGACCGGGGAAACGGGCGTGAATATCGATGCAGCCTGTGGGTATCCGGCGGCCATGAGCGAGGACCGCGAACGAGAACCACACACCATCGACTATCCCGGTGAGACCGACGAGATGGCCGAACGCCCCGCCGACGAGATGCGCGGTTACGTCGGCCGCGGGTTGCTGTCCGGCCGCAAGGCCCTCGTCACGGGCGGCGACTCCGGCATCGGACGGGCGGTCGCCGTCGCCTTCGCGAAGGAGGGTGCCGACGTCGCGATCGCCTACCTCGAGGAACACCGCGACGCCGAACACACCGCCGACCTGGTGCGACGCGAGGGCCGCACATGCCACGTGATCGCGGGCGACCTCGGCGACGCGCAGCACTGCCGGGCGGTGGTGGCCGAGACGGTCGAGCAACTCGGTGGCCTCGACATCCTCGTCAACAATGCCGGCACCCAGCAGCCCGTCGACGATTTCGCCGAGTTGAGCGAGGAGCAGTGGCGCCACACCTTCGCCGTGAACATCGACAGCTTCTTCCACGTGACGAAGGCGGCCCTGCCGCATCTGACGCCGGGCGGTTCCGTCATCAACACCGCGTCGGTCAACGGTCTGCGCGGCAACAAGACGCTCATCGACTACTCGGCGACCAAGGGCGCGGTGATAGCCCTGACCTACTCGCTCGCGCAGGCACTGCAGGACAGGCAGATCCGCGTGAACTGCGTGGCGCCCGGACCGGTGTGGACACCGTTGATCCCGGCGACGATGGACGCGGAGAAGGTCTCCGAGTTCGGGCAACAGGCCCCTTTCGGCCGCGCCGCGCAGCCCGACGAGATCGCCCCGTCCTACGTCTTCTTCGCATCGGAGACGATGTCGTCGTACTACAGCGGTGAGGTACTCGCCCCGCTCGGCGGCGAGACCATGCCGGGCTGACCGGGTGAGCCGGTAGAGAGCAAGAACGGTCGGGCGGCGGCCGGGGTCTGTGCGCGACACTGAACGCATGACCTTCGGCCGTGACCGACTGCGGGAACTGCTCGACGCCGTTCTCGACGAGAACAACGCGACCCTCGAACGGATGGCGCAGCACGCCTACGCGTCGCAGTGGCACTTCAGCCGCACCTTCGCGGTGGGCACCGGCGAGTCGCCGGTGGCGTTGCGGCGCCGGGTGATGCTCGAGCGTGCCGCCTGGCAACTGCGTCACGGCAGTTCGGTCACCGATGCGGCGTTCGCCGCCGGCTACGACAGCGTCGAAGGGTTCGCCCGAGCCTTCGTCCGTGCCTACGGATATCCGCCCAGCGAGGCCGCCCGGGTGCTCGGCACCGGCCGTAGGGATCCCGGGGCGCCTGCGCCCGTCGACCACTGGGCGCCCGCGCCCGTCGATCACTGGTTGCCCGCCCCCAACGGCGTACATTTCCATCCGCCCACCAATCTCTGGGTCGAGGAGGACGGAGGGCGGTCCACCGCGCCCGACTACCCGGCCGCCGAGGTCCTCGCGCAGATGGTGCAGCACGACCTCGCGGACACCCGCTATCTCCTCGGGCGCGCCACCGAGCTCGACGACGACGAGCGCGACCGGATCAGGTTCCCCGGACTGGTGGTCCTCGAATGGGACGGTCCCGAGGAATCCGTCTCACGTGTGCTCGGCAACCTGGTACGTGCCAAGGAGATGTGGTTGGCCTCGATGGCCGGCGCTGACCACCCCGAGGATTCTGACAACGGGATCGACTCTCTGACAGTGCGTTTCGAGGATGTTGCTCCGCGCTGGGTGGAGACGATCCGCGACATCCATCGCCGCGGCGCCTGGGGCGACGTGCTCATCGACGCCCTGTGCGACCCTCCCGAGAGCTTCGTCCTCGGGGGAGTGGTCGCCCACGTCCTCACCTTCGCCGCACACCGCCGTCAACTCGCGCGGCACATGATGCGGGCGGTCGGGCTCGACGTCGATCACGGAGATCCACTCGACTGGAACAGGAGCAGCTCATGACCCGGATGATCTACTACACCGCAAGCACACTGGACGGCTTCCTCGCCACCGAGGACCATTCGCTCGACTGGTTGCTCACCCGGGAGTCCGGTGACGGCGGGCCGTTCGACTACGAGAAGTTCATCGCCGGTATCGGCGCCATCGTCATGGGCTCGTCCACCTACCGCTGGGTGCTCGACCATGCAGGCGAGGACAAGTGGGAGTACGACCTGCCCTGCTGGGTGTTCACGCATCGCGACGACCTGCCCGTCGCCCGGGCAGGCGACGAACCCGGCGACATCCGCTTCACGCAGAAGGACGTCCGTCAGGTCTACGACGAGATGGCCGAGGCCGCGAACGGCCGCGACCTGTGGATGGTGGGCGGCGGTGATCTCGCCGGACAGTTCGCCGAGCGCGGTCTGCTCGACGAGCTCGTCGTCTCCTTCGCGCCGGTGACCATCGGTTCCGGCCGTCCGTTGCTCCCGCTACACGTGGAGATGCGCCTCACCGAGCTCGGGCAGAGCGGCGAGTTCGCCGTCCTCCGCTACGAGGTGCTGAAGGAATCCACCGGTCGGTTGTGATGCGAGTCACGTGCAGGTACCGTCGGCATCGAGAGGGACACACCTCGTCCGAGGAGGCCGGTCGTGAAACTCAATCTGTTCGTAGCCTGGAGCGCCTATGCGCTCGCACTCGCCTCGATCCTGATGATCGCCCTGACGATCGTCGCCGCGGGGTACGGATTCTCGGGCTGGGCGCTCGTCGCGGCGCTCGGCGCTGTCGTCGCACTCGGCGCGGCATTCGGCATGATGGCCGGAACCGTGCGCCGAGACCACAGACGGCACTACGACACCCCGCATCTGTTCTGAGGGTGATACCTGACGCGAGTCGGTGAAAGCCGACTCGCATCACTCACACGACATCACGACTCTGCGAGTCGGCGCTTCTCCGTTTCGATGTCGAAAGTCGGCTCCGGCCAATCGAGGTCGAGACGTTCGAACGCGTCGATGAGCAGTTCCGTCACCGCGAGGCGGCTGTACCACTTGCGGTCGCACGGTACGACGTACCAGGGCGCCTCGTCGGTGCTGGTCCGATCCAGCATGTCCTGATAGGCCTGCTGGTACTGCGGCCACAGGGCGCGCTCCGAGACATCGCTCGGGTCGTACTTCCAGTGCTTGTCGCGGCGCTCGAGGCGCTCGGCGAGGCGCTTCTTCTGCTCGTCCAACGAGACGAACATCGCGACCTTCACGATGGTCGTGCCCTCCCGGACGACTTCGCTCTCGAACCGGTTGATCTCGTCGTAGCGTCCGCGCCAGACATTCTCCGGCACCAGTGATCTCACCCGCGCGACCAGCACATCCTCGTAGTGCGACCGGTCGAAGACGCCGAGCTGACCGTTGCGGGGGAGGGCCTTCGCGATCCGCCACAGGAAGTGGTGCCGCTTCTCCTCCTCCGTCGGCACCCCGAAGGCCTTATGGTCGACGCCCTGCGGGTCGATTTGGCCGACGACGTGACGCACCATGCCGCCCTTCCCGGCGGTGTCCATGCCCTGCAGGATCAGCAGCACCGAGCGGGTGCCGCCGGTCCGCCCCTCGGCGAACAGCATCTCCTGCAGATCGGAGAGGACGGCACCACGTTCGGCGAACAGACGTTCGCCGAGCGCCTTGTCGCCGTCGAATCCCGGGGTGCCGTTCGTGTCGATGTCGGCGACGCGGGTCTCGGGCGTCGCCCGGAGGGCTTCGACGATCGATGCGGGCCGGAAGACGTCGTCCTTCGTCATCCCGCCAGCGTGTCACACGCAGGCGTCATCGGGCGTGTGCCACACGCAGTGGTCATCGGGCGTGTGCCACACGCAGTCGTGATCAGGCGGGATCGACACCGTCGGTCTCGGTTGGCAGAGGGTAAGGCGGTCGCGAGATGCCGTCGACCATGTGGCTGCCCCACAGGTCGACCTCCGAGATGCGGGCGGTCGCGGTCTCGGGGGCGTCGGGCACCGTAATCGTCACGGTGGTGCCGGGGGCGGGCGAGGCGTCTGCTCCGAGGGTCTCGGTGAGCCTGCGGAGCCGGCCGCGCCACACGTGCCGGCCGAGCAGGGGGTCGAACCGTCCGGAGATCTCGACGTCGACGGCGACCGTGCGGTTGCCCACGGTGACCTCGGCGGGACCGCGGTAGCCGGGATCGTCCTCGTCGTGCAGGTCGTCGGCGTGGTCGCTCATGTCCGCACTATACATGCAACTTCGAGTAACAATAAAGGTGTCGATCAGGGAGTGGTCGACGACTCCGGCAGGAGTGGATGCGGTTGCGACTTGAAGCGCACCGGAGATCCGGCGACTCCGGCGATGCCGTTCATGCCGCCCCAGATCATCATCGTCAGATAATCGATCAGGTCCTCGGCGGTCATCGACTTGTTCGAGATCCACCAGTGCGTCGCGAGCTGGATGCCGCCGACGATTCCGTACGCCCACGGCACGGCACCACCCGAATCCATCTCGAGCAGCCGCAGCCGTTCCCCGAGGACGGTAGCGACGAGCTCGGCGATCATCCGCTCCGAATCGGCCACCACGTCGCGCCCCGCCGACGCGCTGTTGCTCATCACGTACAGATAGACCTCGGGATCGTCGGCGACGGTCTCGACGTAGGCGGTGATCGCCTCCCGGGTGAGCTCGTACTCGTCGAGATCCTCCGCGACCGCCGCGTAAATCCGGGGAGCGAGGACCGTCTCGACGTACCGCAGCATCGTCGCGGTCGTCAGGTCGCTCTTGTCGGTGAAGTAGCGGTAGAGCACCGTCTTCGACACGCCGATCTCGGCGGCGATCTCGTCCATGCCGATCTCGTGGCCGCGGGAGCGGATCGCGTTGATGGTGCCGTCCACGAGCTCTTCCCGGCGGGCGATCTTGTGCTCGTGCCAGCGCCGTTTGCGGCCGTCCTGCTTCACGGGCGGGGCGGCCTCGCTCGAGGTCGTGGTCGAAGTCGTCTGCGGTCTGCTGGACACTGTGTGGCACATCCGTTCGGTTTCGATCGTCGGCTCAGTCTACGATCCGGCCCCCCGTCCTTCAGAACTCGAGGGCGATCCGTCCGCCGAGTGCCGACTTTCGGCACAATCGATCGGGTGCAGCTCCTGACGACCGACGACGAGATCAAACGCCGAGAACTCCGCCGTATGAAGGCGGTCGCGACCGGCTTCCTCGTCGCCGCCGCGATCATCTATCTCTTCTGCCGCTGGCAGGAAACCCGCGGCGCCGGCGCATGGGTGGGTTACGTGCGCGCGGCTTCCGAGGCCGGCATGGTCGGCGCGCTCGCCGACTGGTTCGCCGTGACCGCCCTGTTCCGGCACCCACTACGGATACCCATCCCGCACACGGCGATCATCAAGCGGAAGAAGGACCAGCTCGGCGCCAACCTGAGCTCGTTCGTCGGCAACAACTTCCTCGCACCCGAGGTGGTGTCGGCCAAGGTCGAGTCGGCGCAGATCCCGCTGCGGGTCGGTACCTGGCTCGCCGAACCCGAGAACGCCCAGCGTGTGGCCAAGGAGACGTCGACGGTCCTGCGCGGCGTGGTCGGAATCCTGCGCGAGGACGACATCCAGCAGATCATCGACCACACCATCGTCAAGCGGATCGCCGAACCGGAATGGGGACCGCCCATCGGGCGTGTCCTCACCGAACTCCTCGCCGAGAACCGCCACCTGCCGCTCGTCGACATGCTCGCCGAACGCGCGCACCAGTGGGCGCTCGGGAGCCAGGAGACCATCGACCGCGTGATCAGCCGCGACTCGCCGTCGTGGTCGCCGAAGTTCGTCGACCTGCTGCTCGGCGAGAAGATCCACCGCGAACTCGTGGAGTTCACGTGGAAGGTGCGGTCGAATCCCGACCACGAGGTGCGGCTCGCGGTCAACAAGTTCCTCGCCGACTACGCCCGCGACCTGCAAAGCGATCCCGTGACCATCGCCAAGGCGGAGAAGGTCAAGGCCGAGATCATGGGCCGCGACGAGATCACCGGGCTCGCCGCGGCGACCTGGCGGACGGCCAAGCGGATGATCCTCGACTCGGTGGACGACCCGAACAGCACCCTGCGCACGAAGATCGCGGAGAACGTCATGGCGTTCGGCATCCGAGTGCGTGAGGACGCCGAGCTGCGCACCAAGATCGACGGTTGGTTGCTCGACGCGGTGCGTTTCGTCGCGTCCAACTACGCCGACGAGATCACCTCCGTCATCCGCGAGACGGTCGAGCGCTGGGACGCCGAGGAGGCCAGCCGCAAGATCGAACTCGCCGTGGGTCGCGACCTGCAGTTCATTCGCATCAACGGCACGGTGGTCGGCTCACTCGCCGGGTTGACGATCTACACGGTCTCGGAGTTGCTGTTCGCGTGACGACGGTCACGTGCTAGCAAGGTGCTTGCTGTAGCTAGCACTTGTCCGTAGACTGGTCGGTGTGTCCACGGAACCAGATCCGATCGAGGGCTCGGACACGCCGGACGACAGCGCCGGACCGGGGGATATCGCCGTTCGGGTGGTCAACAACGCCGCCCAGGACATCGGTGCCTTCATTCGGTCGCAGCGCGAGGCTGCACAGGTGTCGCTCCGCCAGTTGTCGCAACTGGCCGGTGTCAGCAACCCGTACCTGAGCCAGATCGAACGGGGCCTGCGCAAGCCGTCCGCGGAAGTGCTCGCCCAGATCGCCAAGGGGTTGCGGCTCTCGGCCGAGGTTCTCTACGTGCGAGCGGGGATCCTCGAGCATCGAGCGGAGAGCGCCGTGCGCGACGCGGTGCTCGTCGACACCGTTCTCACCGAGCGGCAGAAGCAGGTCCTGCTCGACATCTACGACTCGTTCTGCCGAGAGAACCAGCAGAACACCGGCGAGGCCCGGCCCGACCATCCGACAGACTTCGACGAGGAGAAAACTCCATGACCGATCCCACCAACATCCGTACCTCCCTCTACGCCGCGGTCGGTGCCGGCGACGCCGTCGTCCAGGCCGTCGCCGACCTCGTGGCCCAGGCGCGCCGACGTGCGGAGACCAACCGCACCGAGGTGGCCGAGCGGGTCGAGACCGCCCGCGACCGCTTCGCGACCCTGCCCGCCGATCTCACCGAGACCGTCGAGTCCCTCCGCGAGCGTCTCGCCGAACTCCCGGCCGAGCTGCCCGAGGAGATCGCGGAGCTGCGCGAGCGCTTCAGCACCGAGGAGCTGCGCAAGGTCGCCGAGGCGTACCTGAAGGTCGCCTCCGACCTCTACACCGCACTTGCCGAGCGCGGTGAGGAGACCATCGAGCGTCTGCGCTCCCAGCCGGCCCTCGAGGACGGCCTCGGTCGCGCCGAAGCCGTGCTCGGCGACGCCGCCGACCTCACCGAGGAAGCCCTCGGGACGGTGGCCCGCCGGACCCGCGAGGTCGGCGAGCAGGCCGCTAAGCTCGCGGGTCGCGCGGCCGGCCGCATCTCCGAGACGAGCGGCGAGGTGAGCGAGGCCGTGTCCGACGCCGGCGACAAGGCCGCCGAGCGCGTCGTCGAGCTCGGTGAGCGTGCCGAAGAGACGGGCTCCGAGACCGCCGGACGGGTCGAGTCGGCCCGCGGCGAGGTCCGCGAAGCGGCCGACAAGGCTGCGGAGAAGGTCGAGTCGGTGGCCACCCCGGTCGAGCCGGTCGAGGTCACCCCGGCCAAGGCTCCGGCCAAGAAGACTCCCGCCAAGGCTCCGGCGAAGGCCCCGGCCAAGACGGTTGCCAAGACGCCCGCCGCCAAGGCTCCGGCCAAGACCGCCGCCAAGACCCCGGCGAAGAAGACCCCTGCCAAGAAGGCGGCTCCGCGCAAGACCAGCGGTTCCTGACCTGCAGTGATCGATCGGCCCTCGTGCGAACTCGCACGAGGGCCGATTCTCGTAGACTGGTGTGGTGACCAATGTCGATTCACTTGCCGGTCTGATCATCCTCGCGCTGCAGATCATCGCCATCGCCGGGGCGGGATTCGCGCTGTTCCACGTCGTGCGTCAGCCCGCCGAGGCGTTTCCGGCCGTCGACAAGCTGACCAAGCCCGTCTGGCTCGGCATCCTCGTGGCCGCGTTGCTCGTCCTCGTCGTCTTCGGCGCGGTGGGTCTGCTCGGGATCATCGCGGTCGTCGCCGTGTGCGTGTACCTCGTGGACGTCCGTCCGCGGGTCGAGGAGGTCCAGCGCCCTCGGTGGTAGGGGGTCGGGCCTCCCTTTCGCTTGACAAGTGTGATCCAGATAATGACACTTCGGGTAACGGATAATTTTCCGAGACGAGGTGATCGGCGATGACGCTCTTGCGAAAGCACGACAGCCTGCCGGGTGAACACTCCACGGATCACCGGCAGGAGACCGCGCAACGCCTGCTCGATTCGTCGGCGCGGCTCTCCTACGATCCCGAGCTCGAGATCGACTGGGACGCGCCGCTCGTGGACGGCAAGTACGGCATGACCCCGGAGTGGTGCAGTCTCTACGGCACCGACCTGTGGGAACGCATGTCGGAGGATCAGCGCATCACCCTCACCGAGCACGAGGCCGCGAGCATCGCCGGCACCGGGATCTGGTTCGAGATGATCCTCATGCAGATGCTCGTCCGCGATCTCTACCGGCACGATCCGGCAACCCCCTACGTGCAGTTCGGGCTCACCGAGATCGCCGACGAATGCCGGCACTCGATCATGTTCGCGCGGTCGGCGCAGCGATACGGCATCCCCTCCTACCGGCCCAAGCGTTGGATCCGCGAGACCGGCCGGCTGTTCAAGGCTGTCGCGCGCGGCGCCCTCGCCTACGGCGGCACCCTGTTCGCCGAGGAGATCCTCGACATGATGCAGCGCGATTTCATGCGCGACGAGCGGGTGCAGCCCATCACCCGGACGGTGAGTCACGTCCACGTCGTGGAGGAGTCGCGGCACATCCGCTACGCCCGCGAGGAGACACGCAGGCGCTCGGCCCGGCTCGGACGTCTCGAGCGGGCATGGATCCGGATCCACCTCGGGGTGAGCGCGTACTTCGTCGTCACCAGCCTCGTGAACGACCAGGTCTACGCCGCGGCCGGACTCGACGTCGCCGAAGCGAAGAAGGCCGCGCAGGAGAACAGGCACTACCACGACAAGCTCCGTCAGGGCACTCGCCGCACGGTCGAGTTCCTCGACGAGGTGGGACTGATCGGCGGTCCGTCCACTCTGCTTCTGCGTCGCGCGCACGTCCTGTGACGTCGCGCTGCTCCACCGAACCGACAGGAGAATTCCACCCGTGAGAAAGCCGTCCCCGACCGCGTCGATCGCCGCGGGCTCGATCGTCCTCGCTGCCGCGGCGACCACCGCCGTGCTCGTCCGCCGGCGTCGTCGGACGGTCGTCCGTACCGAGGACGTCGCCCCGCACGAGCTGCTGCGCGAACCGGAACTCGAACCCGAGATCCTCGACGTCCGCGCCGACGACGGTGCCCGGCTGAACGTGCTCGCCTATGGCGACGCGGACGCTCCCGTGCTGGTGTTCTGTCACGGCTGGACGTGCAACGCCGCGTACTGGACCCCGCAGATCAACGCCTTCGCGGAGAACTACCGGGTGGTGGTCTACGACCAGCGCGGGCACGGCGACAGCGAGGCCGGGGCGCGGACGCTGGGAGCAGACGTGCTCGCCGACGATCTCCAGACGGTCCTCGACGCTGTGGTCCGGCCCGGTTCGAAGGCCGTGCTCACAGGTCACAGCATGGGCGGGATGAGCATCATCGCGTGGGCCGAGAAGTACCCGGAGAACGTCGGCCGCACGGTCGCAGGCGTGCTGCTCGCGAGCACCGGCACCGACCGGCTGGTCGCGGACTCGGCGATCGTGCCGCTGCCGCAACGCTTCCCGCGGGTGCCGGTGCCCGTCGCGAGCCGGCTCATGGGTGCGACCGTCCCGTTGGCGGCGTCCCCGGTGACGACGCGGGCCCTGCGCTACGTGGCCCTGTCGCCCGGTGCGAGCGCCGCCGAGGTGCAGTTCTGCGAGAAGATCGTGCTCGGCTGCCCGCCGCGCACGCGGGGCGGCTGGGGCAGGGCCCTGAGTGCCCTCGACATCCGTGAGGGTCTGCGCAATCTCACCGTGCCGACGACGGTGCTGGTCGGAACCGCCGACCGTCTCACCCCGCCTGTCCACGCCCGGCGTCTCGCCGAGGAACTCGACCGTGCGGGCAACCTCGAACGTTTCGTGGTGCTCGACGGCATCGGCCACATGAGCTCGGTCGAAGCGATCGACCGGTTCGACGAGGAGCTCGCGCACCTTGTCGAACGAGCCGGTGTGCCCGTCGGCTGAGCCGATCACCCACGCACGAAAGACCGGTCCATCCGCTCGCGGGTGGACCGGTTTCGGCTCGGGGGATCTACCGGAAGACGACGGTCTTACTGTCGTGCACCAGCACCCGATCCTCGAGGTGCCAGCGCAGACCGCGCGAGAGGACCAGCTTCTCGACGTCGCGGCCCTGACGGACCATGTCGCTGACGCTGTCGCTGTGACTGACGCGGATGACGTCCTGCTCGATGATCGGGCCCGCGTCGAGTTCGGCGGTGACGTAGTGGCAGGTCGCGCCGATGAGCTTCACGCCGCGCGTGAAGGCCTGGTGGTAGGGCCGTGCGCCGATGAACGACGGCAGGAAACTGTGGTGGATGTTGATCGCGCGGCCGGCCCAGTGCTCGCACAGTTCCTCCGGGAGCACCTGCATGAACCGGGCGAGGACCACCGCGTGCGGGTCGTGGGCGTCGACGAGCTTGCGGACCTGCTCGAAAGCCGGTCCGCGCTCGGCGGGATCCTTCGGGAACGACACGTAGTGGAAGGTGATGCCGTGTCGCTGCGCGACCGGTTCGAGATCGCGATGGTTGCCGATGACCGCGCAGATCTCGGCGTCGAGTTCCCCTGCGGCGACCCGTCCGAGGATGTCGTGCAGGCAGTGCCCTTCCTTGCTGACGAGCAGCACGACGCGCTTGCGCTTGCCGGTGTCGGAGAGCGTCCATTCGGTCTGCGGGCCGATGTCGGCGGCGACGCTCGCGAACTTCTCGCGCAGCTCGTCGAGTCCGAACGGGATCGACGACGCCCGGACGGCCTGCCGGGTGAAGAACCAACCGGTGTCTTGATCGGCGTGGTAGGCCGCCTCGACGATCGAACCACCGACCTCCGCGAGGAAGGTCGCGATGCGGGCGACGATCCCGGTGGTGTCCGGGCAGCCCAGGGTCAGAACGTAACGTCGATCGTCGGCGGATGAGGCGAGCGTCATGCCCCGATTCTCTCAGGTGACACACGGCGTCCTACTTCCGGTCGGCCCTGCTCCCGGTAGACCCTCTCTCCGGTCGTCAGCCCGAGACCGGAGGACGTCGAACCGTACCCGTGGCGACGAGAGTGGTCGCATCGATCGTGCGCAGTCCGCGTGCGGTGACCTCCTCGGCGATCTGCTGCCGCACCGACGCCACCTGCCCGGAGTCGAGCCCGGTCAGCACCGCGCGCAAACCGGTGCCCGTTACGAGCGACCAGCACAACTCCTCCGTCGCCGGAAGGAGATTCGACAGGGTGCGGACCTCCACGGAATCGGTTCCGGCGTCCGCGAGCCACGCCTCGAGTGTGTCCGGAGTGTCGATCCGGTGCAGGGGTGTGCGGTCGCGCAGGACGCCGCGCTCGCGCAGCCCGGGGGAGTAGCGCGACGCGACATCGAACACGATCGACGAGAACTCCTCCATCGCGCCGCGTCGCCAGACCGTCACGCCGGCGCGTCCGCCCTGCCTCACGAGCGAGACCAGACGCCAGAAGGTTCGGTCCATGTCCGGGAGGAAGAACACCCCGTAGGAGATCGACAGCACGTCGTAGCCGGCGTCGGGTACGTCCGACGGTGCCTCCCACTGCGAGGCGTCCGCACAGACGAATTCGATGTTCTTCAGGCCGCGGCGTTCCGCGGTCAGGCGGCCGTGTTCGAGCATCTCGTCGGCGACGTCGACGCCGTGGACGAGACCTTCGGGTCCGACGGCGGCGGCGGCGGGAAGCGCGGACGATCCCGTTCCGCAACACGCGTCGAGCACCGCCTCGTCGGGGGCGACGCCGAGCTGGAAGACCAGTGCCTGCCCGGCCGGTCCCCACACCGTCGGGGTCAGCTCGTCGAAATCCCCGCTCGCCGCGTCGAAGGTGCGTGCGGTCTCGGCGGAATCGGCCCAGGGGTTCTCGGGATCGTCGTTCATGCCTGCTCCTCGAGGGCGTAGAACGGCTCGGCGTACCGGAAGGTGCCCCGCAGCTCGGGGTCGTGTGCCGTGAGCGCCCGTGCCTGGAAGTGGGACGCCCACTCCTCGACGTCGGGGGAGATCCCGAGTTCGGCGGCGGGCACGAAACCGAAGCGGGGGTAGTAGTCGGGATGTCCGAGCAGGAGCACGATCGACTCGTCCAGGGCATCCGCCGCACCGAGCACGGCGTGCATGAGAGCGGCGCCCACGCCGGAGCGCTGGAAATCGGGACGGACACCGAGTGGACCGAGGCCCAGGGCAGGGGTGGCGCCGACGTGACCCCGGGTGGCGACGACCTGGCCGACGATCGCGCCCGAGGCGTCCTCGGCCACGAGCGACAACGGCGGCAGCCATGCGTCGCTCGCCCGCAACGACGCGACCAGACCGGGCTCGACCGGCTCGCGACCTTCCGGGGCGAACGGCGCGAACGCGGCGCGATGCACGTCGGCGGTCGCACGGACGTCGGCGGGGAGTTCTCGACGGATCAGCACGCGATCATTGTCGTGGCCGAAGCGGTGCGGCGGTATCGAATTATCGCCGTCTGCTGTTCCTCCGGACCACCACGACGGCCACAACTGCGACGAGAAGCGCGATCACCAGGATTTCCATGGGAATCGACTACCCGGCACGGGGCGAAGCCTGCTGAGCACGGCCGTCGGATCTCGCCGTGTGGAAAGCTGCAGTCATGTCCGGAACTACGTTGACCCGCGCGCAGGTCGCGTCGATGATCGACCACACCCTCCTCAAGCCCGAAGCGTCCTCGCAGGACGTGCGGGCCCTCGTCGACGAAGCCGTCGAACTCGGCGTGTACGCGGTGTGCGTGTCGCCGTCGATGCTGCCCCTGCGGGCCGAGGGGGTCACGGTCGCGACGGTCGTCGGTTTCCCTTCCGGCAAGCACCATTCCCTCATCAAGGGCGCCGAGGCGCGACTCGCCGTCGACGAGGGCGCACGCGAGATCGACATGGTGATCGACGTGGGCGCAGCGGTGGCCGGCGACTACAACGCCGTCCTCGCCGACATCCTCACCGTGCGTGAAGCGATCGGTTTCGACCCTGTCCTCAAGGTCATCATCGAATCCGCGGTGCTCTCCGACGAGGCGATCGTCGAGGTGTGCCGCGCCGCGGAGAAGGCCGGGGCGAACTTCGTGAAGACCTCCACCGGTTTCCATCCCGCGGGTGGCGCCACCACCCACGCGGTCGCGCTCATGGCGGAGACGGTGGGCGGCAAGCTCGGCATCAAGGCGAGCGGCGGCATCCGCACCGCCGAGGACGCGGTCGCAATGATCGAGGCCGGAGCGACGCGACTCGGACTGTCCGGCAGCCGCGCGGTGCTGGACGGGCTCCAGAGCTGACGACAGCTCTCGACGGTCTGCCGGACCGGCCTCCTCGCTCACGACAGGAGGCCGCAGCTGCCCTCCTGTTGTTGCTGCTGCTGTCCCTGCGGGGCCTCCGGCAGCACGAAGCGGCCACCCTCGAGGCGGAGATCGATACCGCTGTCGGTGACGTTCACCTCGGTGGCCTGCATACCTAGCGGGTACTGCTGCAGACCCGAGGTCAGGATCTCCACGACGCCGTCGACGAGGGCCGTCGGGAGCCCGATGCCGAGGATCGTCGCGTCGGTCGTCTCGACCGTCACCACACCGCCGTTCACCACCGGTCGCGCGGTGAACTCCGCGAGACCCTGGCCGCCGACCGTGAACGTCAGGGTGCCCGCGTTCTCGTCGGCCATGACATCGGTGACGAGGCCGCCGACCGACTGGCTCTGCACGGTCGCGAGGATCCCGGAGGTGGGCCACGAGACGTCAGCACTCGAGCTGCCGATGGTGCCGGCGCCCTCGGCGGAGTCGCGCAGGTCGACGTCGTTGACCTCGGCGTGCACCTGCATCTGCTGGGCCGGACCGAAGGCGGTGTCGTCGCTGTCGAGAGCAACCGAGGGAACCTGCCGGTCGAGCAGCTGGAGCAACACCGGCTTCCAGCTCAGGTCGACGTCGACTCCCGTGCCGAGCTCGCTCTCGAAGGACTGGGCGAGGCAGGCCGTCGCGCGGTTGCGGACGTAGACCTCCGCGCCCACCAGGACTGCGACCAGCGCCGCGACGAGAACGACGGCGATCGTGACGGTGCGGTTGCGCTTCCGTTGCGTCATGGTCGCCGATTCTCCCGGACGACGCTGAGGATCGACTGAGCACACGGCCACAGGATGAGGAAAATATGTGAGGTGTACCACATTCTTCGGCTACGCTGGGCGCCATGACAGGGTGGACGGATTCAGGTTACGACGCAACCGGGCGGGCCGATGCCGACGACTCGCTGCGGCGCCTCGCCGCCACACAAGCCGGGTTCTTCACCGCACGCCAGGCCGTCGGTCACGGAATAGCAGCTCACGACTTCGCGGAACGCATCGAGGCGGGACTGTGGATCCGCGTCGAGACCGAACTGTTCCGCCTCAGCGACAGCCCACGGACGAAGTTCGACGAGTTCGCCCAATGGTGCACCTGGTACGAGGGGGAAGCGGTCGTCTCGCACCAGAGCGCCGCCGACCTGCACGGCATGGGCCACCTGCAGCCCCGCTTCCTGCACCTGTCCACACCCGACCAGCGCACCGTGCCGAGCAACCGGCTCGCGCTGCATCACCGGACGCTGGCAGAGGAGGACTGCGAGGTCGTCGGGGCCTTCCGGATCACCACACCCGCCCGCACCGCGGTCGACCTCGCGGCCGGCGGCGTGTCCCAGGAAGTGCTCGACGAACTCGTCGGCGACGCGATCGCGCTCGGCCGGGTCGACTCCGACCAGCTGCACGCCGCCGTGGCGAACCAGCCGGCCGCGGTGGCCGACCGGATCGAGCTCGCGCTCCTCGCCGCGGGCTGACCGACCGGAGCGAGGACGAACTCGGACAGACGGTCTCAGACCGCGACCAGCTCGGATGCGACGGATGTGCCGGCGGGCGCGACCGCGTCCCATGGCACCGTCAGCACGCAGTCACGCAGACGGCGGCGGGGCGGAGACACCGGGAAGCCCTGATCCCGCAGCAGCTCGAGCGTCGCCTTCCATCGGATCCGCGGCCCGAACGCCGCGTGCGGAGCGCTCGTCGCCCACGCCCGGTCGGCCGCGCGGAGCAGCGCGTGGATCGGCTCGCCCGGGACGTTCCGGTGGATCAGCGCCTTCGGCAGCCGTTCGGCGACGTCGGACGGTCTCTCCACGTGGAACGGGCTCCACGCCAGGGTCAGCGAACGGGGACCGTGCTCGTCGAGGAGCACCCAGGCGCAGCGCCGGCCCAGCTCGTCGCACGTGCCGTCGATGAGCAGGCCGCCGGAAGCGAGGCCGGAACGCAGGTGCGCCCACGCCGGTTCGACCGCCTCCTCCGGATACTGCCGGAGCACGTTGAAGGCCCGGACCAGGGTCGGACGCAGGCCCGCGAGCTCGAAGCCGCCCCGGGCGAACGCGACACCGTCGCGGCCCGGGACCACACGGTCCGGATCGATCTCGAGACCGACCACGCGCAGATCGCTGCGGACCCGACGCAGGCGCGCGGCGAGTTCGAGGGTCGTCACCGGCATGGCGCCGTAACCCAGATCGACCACCAGCGGGTCGGTGGCGTGCGTCAACGCCCTCATGATGTGGGGGTCGTGCATCGCCCAGCGGTCACTGCGGCGCAGCCTGTTGATGCCGGTGGTGCCGCGCGTGACGACACCGACGGGTCCTCGATTGCGCACGCGCTACCGACCGGCGAGCCAGTCGGCGGTGATGGCCGATTCGGTGCGGAACACGTCGACGAGATTGGTGAGGATGAGTTCTTCGAGTTTGCCGCCGACGAACGGAATGTGCACCTTGGCCTCGGAGGTGGTGCGGAGCGTGGCGCCATGGTCGTCGCCGAAGAGCTCCATCGTGCCCGTGAGGCTACCCGGACCGCCGGGGATCGAGGCCTGGTAGGTGCCGGTCGCGCCGTCGGTGAACGGCCCGTAGTTCTCCTTGCGCGTGATGACCATGTCCTTCTTGATCACCGTGCGGGCGATCTCCGGCAGGTCGGAACGCGGCAGGACGTGGTGCAACACCAGCGCGATGCCCGATTCGGAGACCGTGAACCCGCGGACGTGGTTCTCCGAGTACTTGCGCATCTCGGTCATCCGCGCTTCCCAGTGGGCGGGGTCGGCGAGAGCCTCGTACACCCGCTCCGGTGGATGAGGGAAGCGGGCGGAGTAGTCGATACGCCGTGCCACGACCGGCCAGGTTACCGCGCCGGACGGCCTGCCCGGAAATCGCGACCGGCCACGGAGAGCTCAGCGGGGGTGCGATCAGGCCGAGTGGTCCCCGTTCAACCACTGCTCGGTGAAGGTGCGCTCCGCGTCGAACAGCTCGACGAGCTGCTCGACGATCATGCCCTCGATCTTGGAACCGAGGAACGGGATCTTCACCTCGACGGTCCCACCGATGACGACGGACGAACCCGCCCCGTCGGTGATGAGGGTCATCCCACCGGTGACCTCGCCGGGCATGCCGTCGACGTGCGCCGAGAACCTGCCCTCGGCGCGACCGCCTGCGAACGCGCCCCATGCCTCGTGACGCCGGATGACGAGATCGCCCGGGCGGAGGCTCGTCACCATGCTCGGCAGGTGCTCGGCCGGGATGGCCTGATGGAGGTCGAGCTCGATCGTGCCGTCACCGGAGTCGGCGCGTTCGACCGCCGCACCCGGGCCCCCGACCTCACTCAGCCGGGTCTGCCAGTACTGCGGATCGACGAACGCCGCGTGGACCGCAGCAGGCGGGGACGAGTAGTTCGCAGTGTGGTCGATAGGGCTGCCCATACGGGGCACGCTACCGTTTGCTGGTGCTTGATCCACGTACCAGGGCCCGGCTCGTCGAAACGGGAGCCACGGTGTCCGAGCAGGTGTCGCTGTCGGAATTCACGACCCTCCGGCTCGGTGGCCCCGCCCGGTATCTCGTCGAATGCACGTCCACCGCGTCGTTGATCGAGGTCGTGCGCCTGCTCGACGAGCAGGAAGTGCATCTGCTGCTCCTCGCGGGTGGCTCCAACCTCGTGATCGGCGACGACGGCTTCGACGGCGTGGTGGTGCGTGTCGCGACCACCGGTGTCGACCTCCGCGACGACCATGTCCGGGTGGACGCGGGAGCCGAATGGGACGCCGTCGTCGCGGTCACCGTGGAGGCCGGCCTCGGCGGCCTCGAATGCCTGTCGGGCATCCCCGGCTCCACGGGAGCGACGCCGGTGCAGAACGTCGGCGCGTACGGCGTCGAGGTGGGCTCGATCCTGCGTCGCGTCCGCCTGTTCGACCGCGCCACCGGCCAGGACTCGTGGGCCGGCCCCGAGGCACTCGGTCTCGGCTACCGGACCAGCATCCTCAAGCACACCGACGCAGCGGTCGTCCTCGAGGTGGAACTGGACGTGCGGAGCGACGGTTCGTCCGCACCCCTCGCATACCGGGAGCTCGCTGTCGCGCTGGGTGCGGAGGAGGGCGAGCGCCGGCCGGCGGCGCAGGTACGCCAGCACGTGCTCGCGTTGCGCCGCAGCAAGGGCATGGTGCTCGACGCCGACGACCATGACACCTGGAGCGCCGGATCGTTCTTCACGAATCCCGTCGTCCCCGACGACCGCCTGCCGCAGGTGCTCGCGGCCATCGCGGCGAAGGTGGGGGAGGACGTGCGCATCCCGCAGTTCCCCGCGGACGGCGGCACCAAACTGTCGGCCGGATGGCTCATCGAGCGGGCCGGTTTCGTGAAGGGTTTCCCCGGCGCCGACGCACCGGCGCGGTTGTCGACGAAGCACACGCTGGCGCTCACCAACAGGGGAGCGGCATCGGCCGCGGACCTCGTGGCGCTGGCGCGGACGGTGCGCGACGGCGTCGAGGACGCCTTCGGGGTCCGTCTGCATCCCGAACCCGTCACCGTGAACTGCGTGATCTGACGGACGGCCCGCCCGTCGCCCCCGGTCGAACACCCCGAAGGCGGTGGCGGGATCGAAGACCAGCTCCCGCCCACCCACGGTGACCGTGACAGTACCGACGGGGGTGGGCGCGACCGCCTCGCCGCGCCCACCACCGCGGTGGGTCAGTCGGTGACGCGGTGGAACCGGCCGGCATTGGCCTGGTCGCGCGGCTTGACGATGATCTGGTCGAGGTTGACATGCGACGGCCGCGACGCGACGAAGCCGATGATGTCGGCGATGTCCTGGGCGACGAGCGGGGTGATGCCCTCGTACACCTTGTCGGCCCGATCCTTGTCGCCCTCGAAGCGCACCAGCGAGAACTCGGTCTCGACCGCGCCCGGCGCGACTTCGGTGAGGCGGACGGGCTGTCCGAGCAGTTCGCCGCGCAGCGTGCGGTGCAGCACGGCCTGCGCGTGCTTCGCCGAGGTGTAGCCGGCGCCGTTGTCGTAGGCCTCGAAGGCCGCGACCGAGGTGATGGTGACGATCAGGCCGTCGCCCGAGGCGATGAGCTTGGGGATCAGCGCCTTGGTGATGCGCATGGTGCCGATGACGTTGGTCTCCCACATCCAGCGCCAGTCGTCCTCGACGGCCTCGGCCACCGGTGCGAGTCCCTTGGCGCCACCGGCGTTGTTGACCAGCACGTCGACCCGCGGTAGCACCGTGGTGAAAGCGTCGACCGAATCCTCGTCGGTGACGTCGAGCTCGAGCGCGGTACCGCCGATCTCGTCGGCGAGCTTCTGCAGGCGGTCGAGGCGGCGTGCGCCCACCACGACGTGGAAGCCCTGTGCGGCGAGCGTGCGGGCGGTCGCCTCGCCGATTCCGGAGGAGGCTCCGGTGACGACGGCGACGCGGGAATCGGGAGAGATGCTCATGGGGGCAATCGTAGTGTCGGGCACCGGATGCCGCCGCACGTCCCGGCCTGCGAAGTCCTTTCCGTGCGGCTACCCTGCGGCGTATGACCACCACCCGCGGTCGATACAGTTCGGGCGAACAGACCCGGATCCGGCTCGTCGAAGCTGCCGAGCGGCTCTTCGCCCGCAGTGGATACGACGGGGTCACCCTCGCCGACATCCGCAAGGCCGCCGGACAGCACAACTCGTCGGTGGTCGGTTATTACTTCGGCACCAAGGAGGGGTTGCTCGAGGCGGTCTTCTCCCACCGGTTGCCCGCCCTGAACTCCCAGCGGGAATCGCTCCTCGCCGAGATGCTGCGGACGCGGGAGACCCTCTCGGTCCGCGACCTGCTGTGGGTGATCATCCGCCCCCTGGCCGGCACGCTCGGCCGCAACAACCACTACGTCGCCTTCCTCGACCGGCTGTCGAACCACGACCGGTTCGCCGAGTGCTTCCGCGTCACCGGACCGACGGGAACCGAGAGCGGCCGCCGGTCCGACACCGCGCTACGGACCCTGCTCGGGCCGTTGCCCGACGATATCGCCGGGCAGCGTCTGCGGCTGGTCTACTCCGGCACCGTCGGTGCGCTGGCGCGGTGTCACCGTGCAGGCGAATCACCCACCACGGCAGAACTCGCCGCACTCGTCGACGCGTGGGAGGCGTTGCTGCTCGCCCCGGTGTCGGCGGAGACCGCGCACGCACGCGGGGACGTGCAGGAAGATTTCCCACCGGATCGGTGAGGATTGGACACGACGCGGTTCGGGCGATAGTTTGAGCGACATGTCAGTCGGCCACGCCTCCGCACTGCGGGTCACCTATGTGACCGCCGCGCTGGGATCACGGCTGCCTCTGGCGCGCGAACTCTGTTGTCGCTGCTGCGGAAAGTAACTCCGCACCGATCCCGCCCTCGTTGTGCGGGTCCGTCTCCGATCATGTTCTCCACGTCGGGGTCTCGGTGCGTCGATCGTCTCCCGCCCGTTCTCCGGTCATCACGTCCGGATCAGCAGCCAAGGATCAGCGCCGTGTCGGTTCCCACTCTCTCGCCGTCCGTTTCCCTTCCCTCGCGGTCGTCCGCGCCCCGTCGCGCCGCCGGTTCCGCCGTCCGTGGATCCACGCGTGCGACGGTCGTCCGTCCCCGCACCTCCCGTGTGTCGAGCCCCGTCAGGATCGTTCCGCCGGACCTGCGTATCGCCGACGGCACCGGGGCGTCGGTCTTCCGTGTCGCCGCCAACCGTGGCCCCGTCTCGCGCGACGTGATCGCCAAGGTCACCGGTGCGAGCATCGCCACCGTCAATCGTCAGGTGTCGGCCCTGCTCTCGGCAGGTCTGCTGCGTGAGCGCGCCGACCTGACCGAACCCGGCGCGGTCGGCCGGCCGCGTGTTCCCGTCGAGGTCGACCACGAGCGGTACCTGACGGTCGGCATTCACATCGGTGCCGTCACCACCGGCATCGTCGCCAGCGACCTGCGCGGTCGCATCATCGGCGCCGTCGAGGTCCCCACGCCGACCGGCGACCAGGACGCCGCGCTCGCGTCGATCACCGCGAGCGCCAAGGCCTTCGTCGGGCGGTGGCACCGCCGCGCCCCGTTGTGGGTCGGCGTCGCACTCGGCGGGCGGGTGGACTCGAACACCGCCGTCGTCACGCACCCGCGACTCGGCTGGGTCGACGCCCGGGTCGGCGCGATCGTCGGTGGCGGTATGGGGCTTCCGGTCTCGGTGGCCGCGCACGTCGAGGCGATGGCCGCCTCCGAACTGCTCCTCACCCCTGATCGCGACGCCCCCGAGGCCAAGGGCACCGGCCTGTACTTCTACGTTCGTGAGACGGCCGGTGTGGCAATCACTTTCGAGGGCAAGGTGCACACCCCTGCCGGCGGTCCGGGTTCGGTGACGCATTTCCCCACCGGTTCGTCGACCCGGTGCTCGTGCGGCGGCACGGGTTGCCTCGAGGCGACGGTGAGCGATCGGGCGGTCGTGCAGCGCGCGGTGGCCGAGGGCATCCTCGCCGACGGCGACAACACCATTCAGTCGCTCTACCGCCTCGCGCGCGGCGGTTCCGAGGCCGCCCACGGTCTGCTCGTCGATCGGGCCACCGTGCTCGGCCGCACCGTCGGAATGCTGCGCGACCTGTTCAATCCCGACCGTGTGATTCTCGGCGGACAGGCCTTCACCGAGTACCCGGCCGCGGTTCCGCACGTCGCCCGCGCGTTCGCCGCGTCGACCACCCTGCCGCGCAAGGACATCCGCATCACCGGCTTCGGCAACCGGGTGCAGGCCCACGCCGCGGGTGTCGTCTCGCTCAGCTCGTTGTTCTCGGATCCGATCGCGGCGATGAAGCGCACCGAACTCTGAGCGATCCCGTCGGATTCACACGCTCGGTGGGGCGTCCGTCGCGTCCGCAGCGGCGCCCCGCCGGTCGAGTTCCGCTCGGGCCCGCTCCAGCCCGCCGTGTTCGAGTGCGGCCGAGTGCGATTCGTCGGCCCACACCAGTTTCCCCCGTTCGTGGACCGTCACGGTCATGCGACCGCCGAGATGTTCGATCGAACCGGCGACGTTCCGTCGTTCCGCGGGCACGGGGACCGGCAGGACGTGTGCCGCTCCGAGGGGTGAACTTCCCGAGATCTCCACGCTCCAGCGGGCATTGCGGCCGCGCAGGTGCCAGCTCTCGTCGGTGACCGTCGCCCGGACCGGGGATGTGACGGGATTGCCCAGCCGCACGATGCGCCCGTCGGGTAGTGCGACGACGACCGCCGTGACCTCCGTGTGCAGCGGACCCGAATGCACCTGCCCGCCTGCGAACGCCACACACGCCTGCGGGTCGGCGAATCCCTGCGCCTGACCCCACCACCACGACTCGGGGAAACCGCCCTTGCCCCAGTTCTTCTCGCCGTAGACCTGGGCGCCGGTCAGATCCCACTTCTCGTCGCCGAGGATCGCGTGCCCTTCCACCCGGCCGCCGAGCAGCCAGGAATGCCAGTACTGGTTGAGACCGGGGACGGAATGGAACACGCTCGACGCGCCGAAGCGGCGTCGCGGCCAGAGCCACAGATCCGACAACCGGATGTCGAGACGGGCGTCGTCGCCGAGATCCATCCACACGCGTTCTCTGTCGCCGCAGAAGACGTCGCCGGCCGATGCGCCGAGCCGATCGGGATCGGACGCGGCCACCGGATGCGCGGCGGTGCGCAGGAAACCCCCGGGATGGGCGGCCAGACCGAGCGTCGCCCAGTGCGAGCCGGGCCCTCCCGAGTCGTCCGCACGGTTTACCCCGCACAGAGCGATGACGACGCGGCCGGTTCCGGGCTGGGTGAAGCGCCAGAAGTAACCCTCCATCGCGACGCCGTGCGCGGCGAGCGGATTCCCGAAGGGCAGATCCGCTCCCGACGCGCGGTAGCGGGTCCACAGGCTCCTCGGAGAGAGATCCTTCGGTGAGAGCCGTCCGTGTCGTTCGTGCACCGCCATGCCCGCTCCGTTCCGTGGATCCGTCCTGTCCGTTCTCCGGATGTACCCGGCATGGCCGTTCCCGTCACGGAACGTGCGGAATCGGGCAGCGATGTGCGGACGCGGGGGAGGTACCTTCACCTCGCGTGGTCGGTCGGCCATAACGTTGACCGGACCGGATCGGACCGAAGAGAACGCGAGAAGTACGTGACAGGAGAGAAGGGCGGCTCGTACCGCGAGTTGTTCGCAGCGCCGGGTGCAGCCGCGTTCTGCCTGGCGGGATTGGTGGCGCGACTGCCGATCGCGATGGTCGGGATCGGCATCGTCACGATGTTCTCCCAGCTCGAGGGTAACTACGCGGTCGGCGGCGCACTGTCCGCGGTGTTCGCGCTGTCGTACGCCGTGCTCACCCCGCTCGTCTCCCGCGCGGTCGACCGGTACGGCCAGCGACGGGTCCTGCCCACGGCGGCGGCCGTCAGTGCGGTCGCCACCCTCGCGATGCTCGCGGGCGTCCGGTTCGAGGTGCCCACGGTGTGGCTGTTCGTCTGCGGGATCCCGGCGGGACTCATGCCCACGATCGGCGCGATGGTGCGGGCGCGGTGGACACAGCTCTACGGCGGCACCCCGCGACTGCGCACCGCCTTCGCGCTCGAAGCGGTGGTCGACGAGGTGTGCTTCATCGTCGGCCCCGTCCTGTCGGTGGGCCTGAGCGTGGCGGTCTTCCCCGAGGCCGGCCCGTTGCTCGGCGCGGTCCTGCTGCTCGTCGGCACCCTTGCCCTTGCGGCGCTGCGCAGCACGGAGCCTCCCGTGCAACCGCACACCGACGACCGTGCGCGGACGAACATCCTGCGCATGCCCGTCCTCCTGTCGATCGTCGTGGTTATGGTCGCGATGGGTGTGGTCTTCGGCGTGATCGATGTCGCAGCCGTCGCGTTCACGGCCGAACAGAACTCTCCGGGCTCGGCCACCTTCGCGCTCGCACTGTTCGCGACGGGTTCGGCGATGAGCGGCCTGATCTTCGGTAGCCGGGTGGGATCGAGTGCTCCGACCCGCCAGTTGTTCGTCGCCACCGGCACTCTCGCCGTCCTGCTGTGCCCGTTGCTGCTCGCCGGTTCGGTGCCGATGCTCACGGTGCTGTACTTCGTTGCCGGATGCGCGATCTCGCCCATCATGATCGTGGCGACGTCGCTGACGCAGCAGATCGTGCCGCCCGACCGGCTCACCGAGAGCATCACGTGGACGGTCGCGGGTCTCGGCGTCGGCGTCGCCGCAGGTTCGGCGCTGGTGGGACAGGTCATCGACCGGACCGATGCCGGCACCGGATATCTCGTGGCGGTCGCCGCGGGCATCCTCGCGGTCACCTGTGCCGGCGGGATCCATGTGCGAGCACGGTTAGAGTGACGCGCATGGCAGTTCGTGAAGTGGCCGGTATCGACGGCACCTCCCTCGTTTATCGCACATTCGGCTCCGAGACGGCACCGGTTCTGGTGCTGCTCCACGGGTGGGCGCAGTCGTCGCGGTGCTGGGGCGACGGGGTCCTCGACGCACTCGCCCGCGACTTCCGTGTCGTCGCCGTCGACCTGCGCGGACACGGTTATTCGCAGGCTCCCGAGACCGGATACGCCGATCGCAGTCTGTGGGCCGGCGACCTCGCCGCGGTGCTCGCCGCCGAGAACGTCTCCGAGACGAACCCGGCGGTGCTGCTCGGTTGGTCGTACGGCGGCCTGGTGATCTGCGACTATCTCGCCGAACACGGCGCGGGAGCCGTCGCCGGCCTGGTCCTCGTGGGTGCCATCACGAGCATCGGCCGTGGCGAGAAGGGCGGACGCGTCGGTGCCTCGATGCGTGCCGCGATCCCCGCCGCGATGTCGGAGGACCCGAAGGAAGCGGTGCGCGCGCTCGGCTCCTTCGGTAACGCCCTCACCGGTCCCGTCGTCGAGGGCAGCGCTCTCCTCGAAGGCAAGGGCGCGGTGTCGCAGGCCTTGTTCGGTGCGAGCCTGTGCACCCCGCCCCGCGTCCGTGCGGCGCTGTTCGACCGGGCGGTGGGCAACGACGACCTGCTCGCCGACCTGGATGTGCCGGTTCTCCTCCTGCACGGCGACGCCGACTCGGTCGTCGACGTCGCCGCGGCGCACCACGCGGCGTCGCTGCTGCGACGCGCCACGACCTCGATCTGGGAGGGCGTCGACCACGGTCCGTTCGTCGAGGATCCCCACCGGTTCGTGTCGGAGGTCGGAGAGTTCGCTCGCGCCGCGACGGCGGAGGCGGCGACACGCGAAGATCGGCAGCAGGGCAGTATGGAGGGGTGACGTCCCAGCCCAGCCGCCCGCACCGCGTGGCCGTGATATCGGTCCACACCTCGCCGCTGGCGCAGCCCGGAACCGGGGACGCAGGCGGTATGAACGTGTACGTCCTGCAGACCGCCGTCGAGCTCGCGCGTCGCGGCGTCGAAGTCGAGATCTTCACCCGCGCGACCTCGTCGGCCGATCCGGCCGTCCAGCAGGCCGCGCCCGGGGTGCTCGTCCGCAACATCGAGGCCGGCCCCTTCGAAGGCCTCGACAAACACGACCTGCCGACGCAGCTGTGCGCTTTCGCTGCCGGCGTGCTGCGCGAGGAGGCACGGCACCCGCAGGGCTACTACGACCTGGTGCACTCGCACTACTGGTTGTCGGGGCAGGTCGGCTGGCTCGCCCGCGACCGCTGGGGTGTGCCGCTCGTGCACACCGCCCACACGCTCGCCGCGGTGAAGAACGCCTCGCTCGCCGAGGGCGACACCCCCGAACCCGCAGCCCGGCAGATCGGGGAACAGCAGGTCGTCGCGGAGTCCGACCGCCTGGTGGCCAACACCGCCGACGAAGCGGGGCAGCTCGAACGCATCTACGGGGCCGATCCCGCGAAGATCGACGTCGTCGCACCGGGCGCCGACCTGAACCGCTACCGGCCCGGCGACCGCGCGGCCGCCCGCGCCGAGCTCGGACTCGATCCGCGCGAGACCGTCGTGGCGTTCGTGGGCCGCATCCAGCCGCTCAAGGCCCCCGACGTGCTGCTCGAGGCCGCTGCGCGGGCACTCGCCGACGATCCCGGCATGCCACTGCGGGTGCTCGTGGTGGGAGGTCCCTCGGGAACGGGTCTCGAGCGCCCCGACGCGCTCATCGAACTCGCGTCCGCGCTGGGTATCGCGTCGCGGGTCACCTTCCTCCCGCCGCAGCCGCCGGACCGTCTCGTCCAGGTCTACCGGGCTTCGGATCTCGTTGCGGTGCCGAGCTATTCGGAGTCCTTCGGTCTCGTCGCAATCGAGGCGCAGGCTTGCGGCACGCCCGTGCTGGCCGCGAACGTCGGGGGTCTCGGCGTCGCCGTGCGCGACGGGGAGACCGGCATGCTCGTCGACGGGCACCGCATCGACGACTGGGCGACGGCGTTGCGTTCGCTCGTCGGCGATCCGGATCGTCTCGCCCGATTCGCGGCGACCGCGCCCGTGCATGCGGAGTCCTTCTCGTGGGAACACACCGCGGAAGGACTGCTCGACAGCTATCGGCGGGCCGGGATGCGCCGCAACCGCGCCTTCGGTACCGGTGAGCATTCGCTGCGACGGCAGCGTGGAGTGTGGAAGTTGCGACGGACGAGGGGAGTCACGGCATGAGCGACCGGCTCATCGAACTGATCGAATCCACGCTGCGCGATCGCGAGCTCGAGTTCTCCGTCAAGGAGGGCGGGCACTTCGTCGTCGAGCTTCCGGGCGAGAAGAAGCTCAAGACGACCACGCTGCTCAGCGTCGGACAGCACGGTGTGCGGGTCGAGGCGTTCGTGTGCCGCAAGCCGGACGAGAACTTCGAATCGGTGTACCGCTACCTGCTGCGTCGCAACCGTCGCCTGTACGGCGTGGCGTACACGCTCGACAAGGTCGGCGACATCTATCTGGTGGGACGCATCGCCGCGCACGCGTTGACCCCCGAGGAGATCGACGCGGTCCTCGGGCAGGTCCTCGAGGCGGCGGACCACGACTTCAACATCATCCTCGGTATCGGGTTCATCACGTCCATCAAGCGCGAATGGGAGTGGCGGGTCTCGCGGGGCGAACCGTTGCGCAATCTCGAGCCGTTCCGTCACCTCATCGAGGAGGAGGCCGGCACGCCGTTCGAGCCCGATGTGGACGACGACGAACCCGGGGATCGGCGCGAAGCGAACGGGTGACGGCGTTGCCGGACACCGTTATCTCCCCGTGAACATGTCCGGTTGGAGAGGTCTGCACGGCCGTATGGTGTGACCATTCCCACAATCGAAATCCGCTGAAAACGTCCGGGAAACGGTGCGTTCCCACGAAGCGACCTGGGGTTTTGTCGATCGCCGGTCCGGTTTCTCGCACAGCCGTACCGGAAAATCGAACCGTGACCTCGCCGTGATGAACCCTTACCGTCGATGTAGGCCCGATACCGACGGGCTTTACACACCGGCCCCGCAGCCGCTCGTTCCACCCCCGCGGGATTGTCGGATCCACAATCTGCCGAGGGGTGGAGCGAGAGAGCGACCGGGCGTGCGCCAGCACCGCACCGTGTTGCCGGCACCGACCGTCCAGCCCACATGTGGCGGACCCGTTGCGTCGGGGGCCTCGCAAGCAGCCGGAAAGGATTCATCCACATGGCAAAGTTCACGATCAAGCGCGCCCTGGGCACCCTCGCTGCCTCCACTGCACTCGTTGCGACCCCGTTCGCTCTGGGTGCCGGTACCGCCAATGCCGCATCCGGTAACTGGGATGCCGTCGCACAGTGCGAGAGCGGTGGTAACTGGGCGATCAACACCGGTAACGGCTACTACGGCGGTCTGCAGTTCTCGCAGAGCACCTGGGAGGCCTACGGTGGCTCGGGAACCGCGAACAACGCGTCGCGCGAGGAACAGATCCGCGTCGCCGAGAACGTCCTCGCCGGACAGGGCGTCGGTGCATGGCCGGTCTGCGGTCAGTACCTCTGACCGCAGCGCCCTCCGGGGTGGCGAGCGCAGCTCACACGCCATCGTGAGTGCAGCTCCAGCAGCTTCACAAACCCCGCGTGCGATCCGTCGCACGCGGGGTTCGTGCTTTCCGGCAGGGGAATCGCGCCGGGGACGGTAGCCTCGCAATCCCCACACAGCGTGTGTGACGGGCTTCATAGCCGCTGCGGTAGTGTGAACTCGACCGAAAGTCGGCACGGCGTGCCAGCAGAATGCTCGGAGGATGAGTAATGAGTTTCCGCAGTCCCTTTCCCGACGTGGACATCCCGGCATCGAGTGTCTACGACTTCCTGTTCGGTTCGCTCGACGAGTCCGAGCTCGATCGACCCGCGCTGATCGACGGCGCGTCCGGCACGGTGACGGACTACCGCACGCTCGTGGCCCACATCGACGCCGTCGCCGGAGCGCTGGCCGCCCGGGGCATCGGTGTGGGGAAGGTCGTCGGGCTGCTCGCACCCAACGTGCCGGCCTTCGCCTCGGTCTTCCACGGCATCCTGAGGTCCGGCGCCACCGCGACCACGATCAACGCTCTCTACACGGCCGGGGAGATCTCGAAGCAGCTCGACGACTCGGGGGCCGTGGCACTGTTCACGGTGTCCCCGTTCCTGCCGCAGGCGAAGGAGGCCGCCGCGGCCGCCGGGATCCCCGATGAGCTGCTCTTCGTGCTCGACGGGGCCGAGGGCCATCCGTCCCTGCGCGACGTGCTCACCGAGGGGTCACCGGCTCCCGCGGTCGAGTTCGATCCGGCCACCCACCTCGCGGTACTGCCGTATTCCTCGGGCACGACCGGCCGGCCCAAGGGCGTGATGCTCACGCACCGTAATCTCGTCGCGAACGTCTGCCAGATCATCCCGCGGATGGGTATCGCCGCCGACGACCGCGTGCTCGCACTGCTGCCGTTCTTCCACATCTACGGCATGACGGTGCTGCTGAACGCCGCGCTGTACAACCGCGCGTCGCTGGTGACGATGCCGAAGTTCGACCTCGTCGACTTCCTCACCTACATCTCGGAACACAAGTGCACGTACGTGTTCATCGCGCCGCCGGTCGCGGTCGCGCTCGCCAAGCACCCCCTCGTCGACCAGTACGACCTGTCGAGCGTGCACACGGTCTTCTCCGGTGCCGCACCGCTCGACAAGGAACTCGCCGGATCCGTCGTGAAGCGCCTGGGCTGCAACGTCCGGCAGGGATACGGCATGTCGGAGATGTCGCCCGTGTCGCACGCAATTCCCTTCGAGGACAACGAGACCGAACTCGATTCGGTGGGTCCGACGATCGCGAACATGGAATGTAAGATCGTCGATCCCGCGACCGGCGAGGAAGTCGAATATCCCACCGGCGACGGCGTTTCGGCGCCCGGCGAACTGTGGTGCAAGGGGCCGAACGTCATGGTCGGTTATCTCGGCAATCCCGAGGCCACGGCCGACACCCTCGACGATGACGGCTTCCTCCACACCGGCGACATCGCCACGGTCGACGGGAAAGGTGCCGTCCGGATCGTCGACAGGCTCAAGGAACTCATCAAGTACAAGGGCTACCAGGTGCCGCCGGCCGAGCTCGAGGCTCTGCTGCTCACGCACCCGCAGATCGCCGACGCCGCGGTGATCGGCGTCCGCGACGACGAGGGCGAGGAGGTCCCGAAGGCCTTCGTCGTCCGGCAGCCGGATTCGACGATCGACGAGGACGAGGTCATCGACTTCGTGGCCGCGCGGGTCGCGCCGCACAAGAAGGTCCGCCAGGTCGAGTTCATCGACACGGTGCCGAAATCCTCTGCGGGCAAGATTCTTCGGAAGGATCTGCGCGCCCTGAACGCCTGACGGGCGCACCGGCGACGTGTGGATCCCCGGGAGATCGTGTGTCTCCCGGGGATGCCGCTGTCCGGCCCCTGCTACGGAACCGCCGGGCCTCGACCTCTCGGGCCGTGGAGGACCCTGCCCGATCAGGCGAGCATGTGTGGTTGTCCCGCTCGGTACCGGTCGGCGTTGATGCGCCGCAAGGGTTCCAGTTCGGGCGGTTCGTGCAACTTGTACAGTGCCGGCGGTGCGGCGGGGGAGTCCGCAGTCTGGAGCAACGCACCCACCGCCGCCCGCGCCGATTCGTTCGCGCTCCCCATCGTCGCGAGGTCGATGTCGTTGCGGACGTAGTCGCCCGCGAGGAACAGGTTCGGGATCGCGGTGTGTGCCTCGGGCCGGTTCGCGAGCGACCCCGCGGGATGTGCTGGTTGAAGCCAGGGAAGAAGCGGAAGCCGTGTTCACCGGGCAGATCGAGGCGGCCGCCTGCCGCGGTGCCGGGGGAGGGGATGCTGCGCGCCTTGCCGCCGAGCGCGGTCGGCTCGAAGACGGTGACCTCGAAGCCGCGTTCGATCAACTCGTGCGCGGCGGCCGGTCCGGCCATCCCGCCGCCGAGGATCGCGACCCGGCGTCCGCCGGAGTGCACCGCCGGTGCGCGGCGGCTCGGCTGTGCGCCCGCCGTGACCGGCAGGGCTGCGGCCCCGAGCGCGCCGAGGGCGGTGAGGACGGTGCGGCGGGACATGCGTCCGTCGGGCTGCGGACCCCGGTGTGGCTGCGGACCCCGGTGTGACATCGAATCCCGTGTGTGTCGGTGATGACGAACTGTGGTGCGCGGCGCCGACTCCCGCGTTCCTGGCAACGTACATTGTCAGATATGGCCCACGATCGGGGGCGCCCGTGGCGAAATCCCCATCCGTGCATGTCAGGATTGGGTCATGACTATCGGAACACTTGTTCTGCTCCGCCACGGCGAGAGCGAATGGAATGCGATGAACCTGTTCACCGGCTGGGTGGACGTGCATCTGACCGACAAGGGGATCGCCGAGGGCAAGCGGGCCGGTGCCCTCCTCGCCGAGCACAATGTGCTTCCCGACGTCTCCTACACCTCCCTGCTGCGCCGCGCGATCAGCACCGCCAACTTCGCGCTCGACGCCGCCGACCGGCACTGGATCCCCGTCATCCGCGACTGGCGTCTCAACGAACGCCACTACGGCGCGCTCCAGGGCAAGAACAAGTCCGAGATCAAGGACGAGTTCGGCGAGGAGCAGTTCATGCTGTGGCGTCGCAGCTACGACACCCCGCCGCCGCCGATCGAGCCGGGTTCGAAGTACAGCCAGGACGCCGACCCGCGCTACGCCGACGTCGACGAGGTTCCCCTCACGGAGTGCCTGAAGGACGTCGTCGCCCGTTTGATCCCGTACTGGGAGTCGACGATCTCCCGGGACCTGCTCGCGGGCAAGACCGTGCTCGTCACCGCGCACGGCAACTCGTTGCGCGCGCTCGTCAAGCACCTCGACGGGATCTCCGACGACGACATCGCGGGCCTGAACATTCCGACGGGCATCCCGCTGCGCTACGACCTCGATGAGAACCTGCGCCCGCTGAACCCGGGTGGCACCTATCTCGACCCCGAGGCCGCAGCTGCCGGTGCGGCGGCGGTCGCGAACCAGGGCGCCAAGTAGCAGCCTCACGGAAGCGAGATCCGACCCCGTTGCCGTTCGGTGACGGGGTCGGTTCGTTCGTGCAGGTCCGTCGCAGAGTGGTCCGTTCTGGGCGAACAAAGGGTGAACAACACTCCAACATCCGAAAAATGGGGTGTGACGTGCGGGAAATGCCGTTGACCCGCTGTCCGGTGGGGTACCGGTGTCATTACGATTCGAAGTGTGAGTGTTACGCAGGCCGTGTTGCTGGCCGTGGTCGCAGCGGTCCTCGGCGGGATCGTCACCGTCGCCGCCGGGAGGCTGGTGCAGCGCCGGGCCCACGGTAGCGACCAAGCCGACCTCACGATGTTCGACGTGCTCGACCGGGTCGTGCACGGGGCGTCGACCGGTATCGCGGTGGTCGACAAGTTCCACGACGTCGTCCTGTCGAACCCGCGCGCCGAGGAACTCGGCCTCGTCCGCAACCGGCAGATCGACGACCGGGCCTGGGCGGCCGCCTGCCAGGTGCTCGAGAAGAGGAAGCCGATCGAACTCGACCTGGGCGCGAAGGCATTGCTCGGCCGCGAGCCCGTCGCGGTGCGCTGCACCGTCCGGCTGCTGCTCGACCAGGATCCGCGCTTCGTCGTGCTCTACGCCTTCGACGACTCCGAGCACGTCCGCATGGAGGCCACCCGGCGCGATTTCGTGGCCAACATCAGCCACGAACTGAAGACCCCCGTCGGCGCGATGGCGTTGCTCGCGGAGGCGCTGCTCGAATCCGTCGACGATCCCGAGACCGTCCGCCACTTCGGCGAACGGGTCCAACGCGAGGCGACGCGCCTCGGCAACATGGTGACCGAACTGATCGCCCTCTCGAAGCTCCAGGGTGCCGAGAAACTGCCCGATCTCGAGGTCGTGGACGTCGACGACGTCGTCGACGAGGCTCTCGACCGCACGCGCCTGACCGCCGAGAACGCCTCGATCACCATCAGCACCGACCGGCCGAGCGGTCTCGAGATCCTCGGTGACCGAACGCTGCTCGTCAGCGCCCTCACCAACCTCATCGAGAACGCGATCGCCTACTCCCCGGCCGGCTCACCGGTGACCATCAGCAGGTCGCTGCGCGACGGCAAGGTCGCTATGGCCGTCACCGACCGGGGGATCGGTATCGCCAAGGAGGACCAGGAGCGGGTCTTCGAGCGCTTCTTCCGCGTCGACAAGGCCCGGTCGCGGGCCACCGGAGGCACCGGCCTCGGGCTGGCCATCGTCAAGCACGTCGCTGCGAACCATCACGGCGAGATCACCCTGTGGAGCAAGCCCGGTACCGGCTCCACCTTCACCCTCCTCGTCCCGGCCCACGTCGAGGACGCCGAGGACGACGAGAACCACACCGCCGACCGCACCGAGAAGGTGGTCGGATCGTGACGCAGACCCCACCCGGGTTCCCGGGCGGACGGATATCGAGAAACAGACGGAGGACCAGCTCGTGACGCGTGTGCTGATCGTCGAGGACGAGGAATCGTTGGCGGATCCGCTCGCCTTCCTGCTGCGGAAGGAGGGGTTCGAGACGACCATCGCCGGCGACGGCCCCTCGGCCCTCGCCGAGTTCGACCGGGAGGGCGCCGACATCGTCCTGCTCGACCTGATGCTCCCCGGGATGAGCGGCACCGACGTGTGCAAGCAGTTGCGGACCCGCTCGGGTGTGCCGGTCATCATGGTCACCGCTCGCGACAGTGAGATCGACAAGGTCGTCGGGCTCGAACTCGGCGCCGACGACTACGTCACCAAGCCGTACTCGGCGCGTGAACTCATCGCCCGGATCCGTGCGGTCCTGCGGCGCGGGGCCGACACCGAGAGCGAGGTAGCGGCGGACGACGGACTGCTCGAGGCCGGACCCGTGCGGATGGACGTCGACCGTCACGTCGTGCACGTCAACGGTGAGCCGGTTGCCATGCCGCTCAAGGAATTCGACCTGCTCGAATATCTCCTGCGGAACTCCGGGCGGGTGCTCACCCGCGGACAGCTCATCGACCGGGTGTGGGGCGCCGACTACGTCGGCGACACCAAGACCCTCGACGTCCACGTCAAGCGTCTGCGCTCGAAGATCGAGGAGGATCCGGCCAAGCCGCGTCACCTCGTGACGGTGCGCGGTCTGGGTTACAAGCTCGAGGCCTGATCGGAGCCGGCATCGGAGCCCGCCTGTGCTGCCGACGTCGCGGGATGGATCGCGATCAGACCCAGTCCCTGGCGTCGCCGGCACAGGCGCGCGAGCTCGTCGTAGGCCGCCGCACCGAGGAGTTCGGTGAGCTCGGGGGCGTACGACTGCCAGACCGGACGCTCGCCGACGTGCGCGTCGGGAGAGCCCGAGCAGTACCAGTCGAGGTCGTGCCCACCCTCACCCCAGCCGCGTCGGTCGTACTCGGTGATGACCGTGCGCAGGATCTCGGTGCCGTCGGGGCGCTCGACCCAGTCCTGGGTGCGGCGGATCGGGAGCTGCCAGCACACGTCCGGCTTCATCTCGAGCGGTTCGATGCCGCGTCGCAACGCCATGGTGTGGAGAGCACAGCCCTGGCCGCCCTCGAATCCGGGACGGTTCAGGAAGATGCACGCACCCTTGTAGCGGCGGGTGCGCAGGGCGGGCTCGTCGTCGATCTCGTCCTCTTCGAGGTAGCCCTTCTTGCCCAGGCCCTTGTCCATGAACTGCCAATCGGCCGGCGTGAGGTGTTTCACTGCCTTCGCCAGCTTCTGGCGATCGTCGTCGTCGGACAGGAACGCACCGTGCGAGCAGCACCCGTCGTCGGGTCGCTCGGCGATGATGCCCTGGCACGCCGGAGTGCCGAACACGCAGGTCCACCGCGAGAGCAGCCATGTCATGTCTGCGGCGATGACGTGTTCGTCGTTGTCGGGGTCGGTGAACTCCACCCATTCCCGAGGAAAGTCGAGAGGGACTTCCGGGGCCGGGTCGAGTTTGTGTGGGGCATGGGACATACCTGCTGTCACAGGTCCCGACGGTAGACCCAGTACCGTATTGATGTGCGCTTAGGGGTACTCGACGTCGGAAGCAACACCGTTCACCTGTTGGTGGTGGACGCCCATCGTGGTGGGCACCCCACGCCGATGAGTTCGACGAAGGCCACGCTGCGGCTGTCCGAGAACATGGACGACAACGGCGACATCACCTCCAACGGCGCCGATCAGCTCGTCGAGACCACCGCCGAATTCGCCAGCATCGCCCGCACCTCGGGATGCGGCGAGCTCATGGCGTTCGCGACGTCCGCGGTGCGCGACGCCGGCAACTCCGAGGCCGTCCTCGAGCGGGTGCGCCGGGAGGCCGGGGTGTCGCTGGACGTGCTCTCCGGCGAGGACGAGGCGCGGCTGACCTTCCTCGCGGTGCGCCGCTGGTACGGCTGGAGCGCCGGAAACATCCTCGACCTCGACATCGGCGGTGGTTCGCTCGAGCTCACCTTCGGTGGCGACGAGGACCCCGAGATCGCCTACTCGCTCCAGCTCGGTGCGGGACGGCTCACCCGCGACTGGTTCCGTGAGGACCCGCCCGGCAAGCGCCGGATCTCGGCGCTGCGCGACTGGCTCGACGCCGAACTCGCCGAGCCGGCGAAGGCCATACGCAACGCGGGCGACCCCGACCTGTGTGTGGGCACCTCCAAGACCTTCCGGACCCTCGCCCGCCTGACCGGCGCGGCCCCCTCGTCCGCCGGCCTGCGGGTACAACGGACCCTGACGGCCAGCGGACTGCGCCAGCTCATCGCCTTCATCTCCCGGATGACCACGGCCGACCGCGCAGAACTCGAAGGCGTCAGCTCGGACCGGTCCGAGCAACTCGTCGCCGGCGCCCTCGTCGCGGAGGCGAGCATGCGTGCCCTCGGAGTGGAGACGCTGCAGATCTGCCCGTGGGCGTTGCGCGAAGGCCTGATTCTTCGGAAGCTCGATACGGATATGGGTGGCGAACTGGTGGTGGCAACCGGATGAGCGAGAATCGCAGCAACGACACGGGGCAGATCTCCGTGGCCGAGCTGTTGGCGCGTAACGGCCAGAAGGTGGGAACACGGGCCGGGGGACGACGCCGACGAGGTGCGAGCGGCGGCATCTCCGTCGCCGAGCTGACGGGCGAGATCCCGATCACCCGCGCAGACAGCAAGGTCGAGCGGCACACCCCGACCGATGCGGAAAGCGCTGCCGGGCAGGCGGATTCGTCGTCCTCGACGGCTGCTGCCGAGGCGGATACCCCGCCGAAGGCCGTCCCGGCGCCACGCAAGGTCGAGACCCCGAAGCTAGAGACGCCGAAGGCGGCGACCTTCGCGCTGTCCGACATCGAGAAGACCACCGTGACCCCGCGGGTTGCCGTCGAGACGAAGACGCCGCCGGTGAAGACCGGAACGAGCACGCCTGCCGTCACGAAGACGACGCCTGCCGCGAAAACACCACCCACTGCGAAGACGCCGTCCGGCCCGGCGGCGAAGGTGCCTGCAGCCGCGGATGAAGTGTCGAAGACGGACACGGTGTCGAAGACGGATGCAGTCTCGAAGACGGCCGCATCGACGAAGGCAGCGTCCAAGGCGGCGCCGCCCAAGATCGAGTCGCCGACCGAGGTCATCCGTCCCGAGGCGCTTCCCCGGCGCGCGCGGGCGCATCTCGGAGCGGCAGCGCCCGGCTCGCAGTCCGGTGAAGGAGCAGCGGTCGCCGACAAGAAGGCGGACAAGAAATCCGAGAAGGCGAGCGCCCCGGCGGTGTCGGTGCGCAAGGCCGACGTCGCCGAACCGCGACTACTGTCCGGCCCCGCCAGCGACCTGCAGGGCACCGGTTCCGACGCCGACGACTCGACCGACACCATCGGTGCTGCGGGTGCCGCGCCCGACGCTTCGGAGGGAGTGGCATCGTCGCGGTCGCGGAAGTCCCGCGGCAAGGGTGGGAAGGCGACGTCCGACGCCGCCGACGACTCGGCACGGAAGAGTGCGGACGACGAGTCCACCGACGCGGAGCAGGGCAGTGGCCTCAAGCAATGGGCGTTGCTGATCGGCGAGAGCGTCGCCGCGATCGTCGCGGGCGGATTGCTCTTCAAGGGCTTCGAGCGGTTGTGGGACCTCATGCCGTGGGTCGCCTTCGCGCTCGCGCTGCTGGTGATCGTGGGCCTGGTCGCGCTGGTGCGTGTCCTGCGGCGCACCGACGACATCACGAGTCAGCTCATCGCGCTCGCGGTGGGAGCATTCGTGGCCTTCGGGCCGCTGTTGTTCCTGCTGCCCGGGTGAGCCGATGCCGACCGCGCAGGGAATCCGGGTAGGGCTGTCCACCGCTTCGGTCTATCCGGAGAACACCGAAGCGGCGTTCCGCTTCGCGGCCGATCTCGGTTTCGACGGGGTCGAGCTGATGGTGTGGGCCGAACCGGTGAGCCAGGACCCCACCTCGGTGGAGCGTCTGGTCCGCGAGTACGGCGTGCCGGTGCTCGCCGTGCACGTGCCGTGTCTGCTGATCTCGCAGCGCGTGTGGGGATCCGATCCCGCCGCCAAGCTCGACCGTTCGGTGCGTGTCGCCGAGATCCTCGGTGCGGAGACCGTCGTGGTCCATCCGCCCTTCCGGTGGCAGCGTCGCTATGCGGAGGGATTCTCCGACCAGGTCGCGGCGCTCGAGGCCGACAGCCACGTGGTGCTCGCGGTCGAGAACATGTACCCGATGAGGGCCGACGTCGTCTTCGGCGGTCGTGATCGCGGCGCCGAACGTCTGCGCCGGCGCGGTCCCGGCCGCGCGGTCTCGGCCTACAGCCCGTCGCTCGACCCCACCGACACCGGTTTCGCGCACTACACGCTCGACCTGTCGCACACCGCGACCGCGGGGGCCGACGCCCTCGCGCTCGCGGATCGGATGGGGGAGGGGCTCGCCCACCTCCATCTCGCCGACGGCCGGGGCTCCTCGCTCGACGAACACCTCGTCCCGGGAACGGGCACGCAGCCGTGTGCGGACGTGTGCCGCCGGCTCGCCGCGAGCGACTTCGGCGGGCACGTGGTGCTCGAGATCAGCACCCAGAGCGCACGGACGCGTGCGGAGCGCGCCGGGATGCTGGCGCGTTCGCTGGCCTTCGCGCGCACGCACCTGGATCGCTCGGCGACGCGCGCGATCACCGCCGGCCCCGAGAGTCCCCGGCACACGGACATCGCGCGCGTCCCCGCCTCAGAGGGCAGCGATTCCGGCGGCGAGCACGGCGACGCCTGAGATCAGCACGCCCGCGGTGAGGGAGACGGCGCCGAGCCGGACCGCCGCGAACATCCGGCCGGGCCGCGTCGGATCGGGCCCGAGCACCGACAGGAAGAAGCCTGCCGGGATCAGGATCGCGGCGACGAGCACGGCGATGGCGCCGGCCGCCGACCAACCGGGTGATGCGCCCACGACGTGCGTGAGAACGGCGATGAGCAGCCCGAGGGTGACGAGTACTCCAGCGTGGGCGTGACCGGCACGGAAGAACGTCTTCTGCAGGTCGTTGGTGGGTACGCCGCCCGCGGCGACGCGTAGCAGGAAGGTGCCTCCGAAGGCGATGCCTGCGACGGTGAGCACGGTGCTCCCGAGAACGATGGTCACGAGCGGATGCATGAGGGCCTCCTCGGCCGGTACTCCGTGACTGGATACTACAACTATCCAATACTGGATAGTTGTAGTATCCGGTGTCGAGGAGCGGAGGTGATCGGTGCGTATCTCGGAACTCGCCGAGCGTTGCGGCATACCGCTGCCGACGGTGAAGTACTACCTGCGCGAGGGGCTGCTCATGCCGGGCGTGGCGACGAGCGTCACCTCGGCGACCTACGACGACCGGCACGTGCGGCGCATGGGTCTGGTCCGGTCACTCGCCGCGCAGGGTCTGCCCCTCGAGAAGATCAAGACCGTCGTGGATCTCGTCGACAATCCCCGCGACGACCTCTTCGTCGAACTCGGCCACGCCATCGCCGCGCTGCCACCCTACGTCGAGGACTCGGCCGGTCCCGGCTATCCCCGCGCCCGCCACCTGCTCGAACGCCTCGGCCAGATCTACGACCCACGGTTCGCGGCCGTGGCGCAACTCGAACACGCGCTCGCGGCACTCGAAGCCGCCGGCCTGCGGATGGACGACCGCCGGATCGACGCCTACGGCCGTCACGTCCGCGCCATCGCCGAACTCGACCTCGAACTGCTGCCGACGCACTCCCGGGAAGCCACCGTGGAAGCGGCCGTGCTCGGGACCGCCCTGTACGAACCGGTCCTCACGGCCATGCGCCGGTTGGCCCACCAGCATCTCGCCGCCCGCATGTTCGGGTCCGGTGGACCCCCCACGACCGGCGCCGATCCGGCCCCGAACGACGACCAGGAGCAGCAGTGACCCTCACCGACCAGCCCTTCCTCGACCTGACCTCGGTCACCCGGGTGCCGGGAGAGCACCCGGATGGCACGGCGGCCTGGCAGGCGCACATCGATCCGGTGTGGACCATCGGGCCCAAGGTGCACGGCGGATGCATGCTCGCGGTCTGCGCGTCCGCGGCGCGCAGGTCGGTGCTCGACGCCGGCGTCGACCCGCTCACCCAGCCCCTCGCCGTGAGTGGCTCGTTCGTCGCCGCGCCCAACCCCGGCGACGTCGAACTCACCACCGTCCTACGCAAGCAGGGCAAGCAGATCGCCCTTGTGGACGTCGAACTGTCCCAGGCCGGGCGTGTGGCGGTGCGGGCGAGTGTCACCCTCGGCACGCCGGATACCGAGGAGCCCCTCCACACGGTGCCGCACCGCGCGACCACCATGCCCGCCGACCCGCCGGCCGAGTCGGTGCTCGTCACCCCCGAGCACCCCATGGGGCAGATCGTGAAGTTCGCCGCCACCTCCCACCTCCGGATCGACTCCGCCACCGCGCGTTTCCTCGACGGGCAGCAGGGCGAACCGCTCGTGTCGATGTGGACGCGGCCGTCGCCGGGCGACGAGGCCGACGTCGACACCTCGGTGCTGTTCGCGCTCATGTGCGGCGACGTGTCGGCTCCCGTCGCGATGAACCTCGGCCGTTTCGGCTGGGCGCCGACGGTGCAACTCACCGCCTATCTGCGGCGGGTCCCGGCTCCGGGATGGCTGCGGGTCATCGCCGAGAGCAGCGTGCTCGGCAGCACCTGGTTCGAGGAGGACCACACTGTCGTCGACTCGACCGGCCAGGTGGTCGTGCAATCGCGTCAGCTGGCCATGATGCCGCGCTGATAGGCCCGAACGCGGTAGGTCCCGACAGGCGGGTGACCGTGGTGTAGGCCGCACGGACGGTCGTGGCAGGCTGTCCCCATGACGAGAATCGCAGTGATCGGTGGCGGCAGGATCGGCGAGGCGCTGATCTCGGGTCTGCTGAAGAACGGCTTCGCGACCAAGGATCTCGTGGTCGCCGAGAAGTTCGAGGAACGGCGTGAGGAACTGTCCCGGGCCTACTCGATCCGGGTCACCGACAGCACCTCCGACGCCGCGGAAGGCGCCGACGTGGTGGTCGTGGCCGTCAAGCCCAACGACGTGGACGTCGTCGTCACCGCCCTCGCGGCGGTCGACGCCGGGAACGACGACGAGCAGATCCTGGTGTCGCTTGCCGCGGGCATCCCGACGGTCCGCTACGAGACCAAGCTCCCGGCCGGCTTCCCCGTCGTGCGCGTGATGCCGAACACCCCGATGCTCGTCGGGGAGGGCGCGAGCGTGCTGTCCGCCGGTCGGTACGTCAAGCAGCAGCATCTCGACACGGTCCGCGAGATCCTCGCGAGCGTGGGAACGGTCTCGGTGGTCCCGGAGGCGCAGATCGACGCGGTCACCGCGGTTTCCGGATCCGGGCCCGCATATTTCTTTCTCGTCGCGGAGGCGATGATCGACGCCGGTGTCTCGCTCGGCCTGACGCGGGCGGTGGCCACCGATCTGGTGGTGCAGACGATGACCGGCTCGGCCGCGATGCTCACGCGCTCGGGGGACAACGCTGCCGACCTGCGCGCCGCGGTCACCTCGCCGGGTGGCACCACGGCGGCCGCGATCCGCGAACTCGAGCGTGGAGGCCTGCGTACGGCCTTCTACGAGGCGCTCGACGCTGCGAAGCGCCGTTCCGCGCAACTCGGGGCGGCATCGGATCAGCCGTCGCCTGCGGCCCGCGAGGGGCTCTCCGGGACGGCCTGACAGGGCATCCACCCGAGGCACTGACAGGTGTCACTGCGGAACGCTGACAGACGTCACCGTAGGGCGTAGCGTGGCGACGAACAGCCGCCCGCCGGAAATTCCCCAGCTGCATCGTCGCACAGGAACCATTCGTCACGCTAAGCTCGAATCAGCACGTGCGTGTCTGTTCCGCCGGAGGGGAAGCCGGCGGCGCGGGCGTGCCGGAGGTGTGTAATGGTTTCAGGAAACACGCCGTCGAAGGGTCAACCTCAAGACGGACAGTCGGTTCTCGCCGGTACCCAGTTCCTGACGGTTGCCGAAGTGGCAGCTCTCATGCGGGTGTCGAAGATGACCGTGTACAGGCTGGTGCACAGTGGCGAACTACCCGCAGTGCGTGTGGGACGCTCGTTCCGCGTGCATGCGAAGGCCGTCCACGACTACCTCGAGACGTCGTACTTCGACGTCGGATAGAGGTCGGACAGGGACGATCGGCGCATCGTCGGGGACGACGGTACGACGAACGGATCCGGTGCGCGAGGGAAGTCGCGTTCCGGGACGGACCTCGGTTTCACGCCGGGTGGGCCGCCCCGGTAGGATTGCTTGTCGTCGTACCGGCCAGCCGGTGTCGTGAGGCGCTGTTACTCGTCGCCACGAGGCCCAGCGTCGACATACATCAGGCGTACGTCACCGGCGTGCGCAGGAACGCTACAAGGAACGTGAGGGATGCCCACATGGGATCTGTGATCAAGAAGCGCCGTAAGCGCATGTCGAAGAAGAAGCACCGCAAGCTGCTCCGCCGCACCCGAGTGCAGCGTCGTAAACTCGGCAAGTAAGCCCTGCGCCTATCCGATGCCCGTCACCTTCCATGGTGGCGGGCATCGTTCGTCTGTGCATCCCGGTACACGAAAGTTCACCCACGAGTCGTGCGATGGCGGCGAAGTGGCCGTATTGTGGGACGGCATACCGCGTCGGGGCGAATGTGACCGATGACGCGTGCGGTGCAGCAGGGGGTTTCACGAGTGGTTTCGCAGGGGCACGAAGTGGCACGTCCACGAGTCGTGCTAGTCACCGGAGCAAGTCGGTTCCTGGGTGGTTTCCTCGTCACCAGGCTCGCCCAGAATCCCGACATCGAGCGGGTGATCGGCGTCGACACCCAGTCGCCGTCGAAGGACATGCTCCGGCGCATGGGGCGGGCCGAGTTCGTGCTCGCCGACATCCGCAACCCACTCATCGGCAAGATCATCCGCAACATGGACGTCGACACCGTCGTCCACGCGTCCGCCGTCACGAAGGCCCCGAAGTCCGGGAGTCGCACGGCGATGAAGGACATGAACGTCCTCGGCGCGATGCAGCTGTTCGCGGTGTGCCAGAAGGCACCCTCGGTGCGCAGGATCGTGCTGCGCTCGTCGTCCGTCCTCTACGGATCGAGTGCCAAGGACCCCGCGAAGTTCACCGAGGAGATGAGCGCCCGCCGCCGGCCCACGGGCGCCTTCGCCCGCGACATGATAGAGGTCGAGGGATATCTGCGCGGCGTCGCCCGGCGGCGCAGCGACATCGCGACCACCATCCTCCGGTTCGCACCCACCGTCGGGAACCGGCTGCCCGGCTCGGTGTCGAGCTATCTCACCTCCCCGCTCGTCCCCAACGTGCTCGGCCGCGACGCGCGACTACAGTTGCTGCACGAGGAGGACGCACTCGGTGCGCTCGAACACGCGGTCGTCGCCGGACCGTCAGGGACGTACAACATCGCCGGTGAGGGGATCGTCACGATGACCCAGGCCGTGCGCCGGGCCGGTGGCGTCACCGTGCCGATGCCCTACGCGCTGTTCCGCACGGTCGGGCACGCACTCATGGGTTCCGTGATGAACTCCTTCACCAAAGAAGAACTCGACTATTTCCATTTCGGATGCGGACTCGACACCACGCGCATGCGCAACGAGTTCGGATTCGAACCACGCTGGACCACGAGAGAAGCGCTCGACGATTTCGCCCGGGGCCTCGCCCTCACCCGCATCGTGAAGACCGAATGGGTGGACAAGGCCGAGTCGATGGCGCTCTCCGTGCTCGGAGAGACGAGGGAGACGCGATGACGGAGGTCGCGAAGGTCATCCCGTTGCACGCCGGCAACCGCCGTCCCGGCGAACGGGTCACACGCACACCCCATCCGTCGATGGGGCCACCGCCCACCCCCGAGCAGGTGAACCGCACCGATCGATTCCTCGACGACCTGCGCGGCACGCTCGCACAACAGGTCACCGCCACCGCCGAGTTCGTGCGCCGCCGGATGACCGGCGACTACGAAGTCGACGACTTCGGCTTCGACCCGCACTTCACCGAGAACGTCGTCCTGCCGGTGCTGCGACCCCTGTTCGACAAGTGGTTCCGCGTCGAGGTCCGCGGCGTCGAGAACATCCCCGCCGACGGCAGCGCACTCGTCGTCGCCAACCACGCCGGCACGCTCCCCGTCGACGCACTGATGACCTCCGTCGCCGTGCACGACCACGCGGATCGTCACCTGCGGATGCTCGCCGCCGATCTCGCCTTCGGTATGCCCGTGGTGGGGACGGTGACGCGCAAGGCCGGCCACACCCTCGCGTGCCATCCCGACGCCGAACGACTCCTCCGGCAGGACCAGGTGGTCGCGGTCTTCCCCGAGGGGTACAAGGGACTCGGCAAGCCGTTCAAGGAGCGTTACAAACTGCAGCGGTTCGGCCGCGGAGGTTTCGTGTCGGCGGCCCTGCGCACCCAGGCGCCCATCGTGCCGTGCTCGATCGTCGGCTCCGAGGAGATCTACCCGAACATCGCCGACCTCACCTCGCTCGCACGCCTGCTCGGCCTGCCCTACTTCCCGATCACCCCGCTGTTCCCGGCGCTCGGCCCGCTCGGGATCGTGCCGCTGCCGTCGAAGTGGTACATCGAGTTCGGCACACCCATCGTCACCGACGTGTACGACGAGGCCTCGGCGGAGGATCCGATGGTGTTGTTCGAGGTCACCGACCACGTGCGCGAGACGATCCAGCAGACCCTCTACAAACTGCTCACGCGCCGGCGGAACGTCTTCCTCGGCTGAGCACCTCGAAAATCAAGCCGCTCGGTCGCGGCTGTACTGTCAGGCCGCTCGATCGCGGCGGCGACCCACGAGGACCGCGACAGCACCACCCGCGGCACCGAGACCGAGCGCCGTCGGCACCCCGACCTTCGCGGCCTTGCGCGCCGTCCGGAAGTCGCGGATCTCCCACCCGCGTGTGCGAGCGACCTGCCGTAGATCCGGATCGGGATTGATCGCGACGGCCGTGCCGACCACCGAGAGCATCGGCACGTCGTTGTGGCTGTCCGAATAAGCCGTGCAGCGCTTGAGATTCAGACCCTCACGGATCGCGAGGGCCCGCACCGCGTGCGCCTTGCCGAGACCGTGCAGGATGTCGCCGACGAGACGGCCCGTGAAGACGCCGTCCTTCGACTCGGCGACGGTGCCGAGCGCACCGGTCAGGCCGAGGCGTTCGGCGATGACGTCGGCCAGTTCGACCGGCGTCGCGGTCACGAGCCACACCTGCTGGCCCGCGTCCAGGTGCATCTGCGCGAGCGCGCGGGTGCCCGGCCAGATCTTGTCGGCGATGATGTCGTCGTAGATCTCCTCGCCGAGCCGGCGCAGTTCCTCCGTGGAGCGGCCCTGCACGAACGACAGCGCCTTGTCGCGACCGGACGCGACGTCGTTCATGTTCTCCTTGCCCGTCAGGCGGAACTTGACCTGCTGCCAGGCGAACTCGAACAGGTCGGACTTGTCGAAGTAGTTCCGGGCGACGAGGCCGCGGGCGAAGTGGATGATCGACGCGCCCTGCACCATCGTGTTGTCGACGTCGAAGAACGCCGCCGCGGTCAGATCGCGCGGGACGGGAGCGGTATCGGGGGAGGGCTCGGGTTCGACGCGGGATTCCTGCAACGCGAGGGCGGCATCGGCGCTCGCCTCACCTGCGAGATTGGCGCGGACCTCTTCCTCGCTGGGTCCGAATTTGCGAGAGAAGAGCCGACGTCCGGGACGGATGATGCTCGCCCACGTCTCACCCATGCCCCATCCGTAGGGAAACGAACGTCCTGGCACTCGCACCTCCGGTGTCGTAACGGGCGGGGCTGTCGAAACGGGCGGGCCCCGTGTGACCCCTGCACTTCCGGGCGCCGCACATATGGCGACCGCATGCACGGGCGACCCGCGCCAAGCCTAGCCCGCGACACCGCCCCTCACCGGGAGGCCGTCGCCCCCGTGACGGGGTGTGACGTTCATCTCGACAGGTCGTGCCGCACAGTGGAGGCATGAGTGAGCAATCGTCATCGGCAACGAGCGGCTCCGCGAGCCGTCATCACCTGACCCTTCTCGTGCGCGCCGGGTGCGGTGCGTGCGGTCCTGCGCGCGAGCAGCTCGAGGCGCTCGCGGAGGAGCTCGGCGTCGAGGTCACCTGCATCGACGTGGATGTCGCTGCCGCAACCGATCCCGATCTGAGGGCCGAATTCGGGGACCGTCTGCCCGTCGTTCTGCTCGACGGACGCGAGCACAGCTACTGGGAGGTCGACGAGCCGCGACTGCGCGCAGATCTCGCTCGGTGAGTCGGCAGGTCCTCGTCGTACAGCAGGTGGGAAGCACATTCGGGGTGCTTCGAGCAACTTTGTGCATGGCTTCACAAGCGGTTACCGTGGTGTGAACGAATTCCCGGATCACCGTGAGGCCAGGCGTGTATCCACCGGCCGGACGAGGAGCCACGTACCGTGACGCAGTTGCACCCACCGCAGGGCGAGGACGCTCGCGGCACCGCCGAGTCCGGCGAGGGTGCCACTCCCACTCCTCCGGTCCGCGATATCCCACAGGCTACTGTGACGCGTCTCGCGACCTACCTCCGGGTCCTCGGTGCGTTCGCCGAAGCGGGCACTCTCATCGTCTCCAGTGAGGAACTCGCGGCCGCCGCCGGGGTCGGTTCGGCCAAACTGCGCAAGGATCTGTCCTTCCTCGGACCCAACGGAGTGCGCGGCGTCGGCTACGACGTCCTGCGCCTCCAGTCCCGCATCGAAGCAGCTCTCGGACTCGACCGGGGCCATCGCGTCGTGCTCGTCGGAGTTGGCAGCCTCGGCCGCGCCCTCGCCCGGTATCCGGGCTTCGACCGCCGCGGTTTCACGATGGCCGGACTCTTCGATTCCGATCCCGACGTGGTGGGCACACGTGTGGGCGATCTCGTCGTGCGTCACGTCGACGATCTCGAGAACGGAGCCCATGAACTCGGCGCGACCATCGGTGTCGTCGCCACCCCCGACGAGGCAGCACAGCAGGTGTGCGATCGGCTCGTGCTCGCAGGAGTGCGCAGCATCCTGAGCTTCGCTCCCGTCGAACTCGATGTCCCCGACCACGTCGAGATCCGACGCGTCGATCTGTCCGTCGAGATGCAGGTCCTGTCCTTCAACAGCACCCGCAACGGGGAGACCCCCCGGGCCGCGACCGCTGACGTTCGTCCTGCTGCCGGCGACGTACGCCCCGCCGGCATACCGCGGGTGTCCACCCGAAGCTCTGCTCGGCGTACCACAACAGGAAAGGCGGGTCCGATGGGCTCGGCCGCGACCAGAAACGGATCGGTGATCGCACCGTGAGTGTTCTCCTCGTCGGGATATCGCATAGGAGCGCACCGGTCCCGGTGCTCGAGAAGGTGGCGGTCACGGACACCGACCGCCCCAAGCTCACCGACAAGATGCTGGCGTCGGACAAGATCTCCGAAGCGATGATCGTCTCCACCTGCAACCGGGTGGAGATCTACGCGGTGGTCGACGCCTTCCACGGCGCGCTCGCCGCGGTCAGCGAACTGCTCGCCGAGCACTCGGGTCTGCCCGTCACCGAACTGCACAAGCACGCCTACGTCCGCTACAGCGAGGCCGCTGCCGAACACCTGTTCTCCGTCGCCAGCGGGCTCGACTCGATGGTCGTGGGGGAGCAGCAGATCCTCGGTCAGATCCGCACCGCCTACGCCGCCGCCGACGCTCAGCAGGCCGCCGGCCGCACCCTGCACGAACTCGCCCAGCAGGCGCTGCGCGTCGGCAAGCGGGTGCACTCGGAGACCGGCATCGACGCCGCCGGTGCATCCGTCGTGTCGGTCGCGCTCGACAAGGCCTCGAACTTCCTCGGAGGCGCCCTGAAGGGCCGCACCGCCGCGGTGATCGGTGCCGGCGCCATGGGTGGTCTCGCCGTCGCGCATCTCGTCCGGGCCGAGGTCGGCTCGATCGTCGTCGCCAACCGCACCCGCGACCGTGCCGAGCGACTCGCCGAGACCGCACAGGCCGCCGGTGTCGACGCCGAGGTCGTCGGATTCGACGATCTCGCGACCGCACTGAGCCGCGCCGACGTCGCCGTCACCTGCACCGGAGCCGTGGGCGCCGTCGTCACGCTCGCCGACGCGCACCGCGCACTCGCGCAGCCCGGCCGCGGCGAACGCCCCCTCGCGATCTGCGATCTCGGTCTGCCGCGCGACGTCGACACCGCCGTGGCCGGTCTTCCCGGTGTGCAGGTCTTCGACATGGAGTCGCTGCAGCGCGACCCGTCGGCCGGCGCCGCCGCGACCGACGCGGAGGCCGCCCGCACGATCGTCGCCGCCGAGCTGTCGCAGTACCTCACCGCGCAGCGACTCGCCGAGGTCACCCCCACCGTGACGGCACTGCGTCAGCGCGCCGCCGAAGTGGTCGAGGGCGAACTGATGCGCCTCGAATCGCGACTGCCCGATCTCGACGACGGCCAGCGCGGCGAGGTCGCCCGCACCGTGCGCCGGGTCGTCGACAAGCTCCTCCACGCACCGACGGTGCGCGTCAAGCAGCTCGCGTCGACGCCGGGAGGCGACCAGTACGCCGAGGCCCTGCGCGAGCTGTTCGAGCTGCGCCCGGGCTCGGTCGAGGCGGTCGCGACACCCACCAAGGATCTGAACTCGCTGACCGATCCCACCCTCTCGGGGGATCTGTCCGCCGCACTCGACCCCGCTGTCACCACCGAACTCCAGGCCTCACGAAAGGACGGCACCGCATGAGCACCGAAGCCGCATCGGTTTCCCGCGACGATGTTGCTCGGCAGGATCGTCCCCTGCGTATCGGTACCCGCGGCAGCGTGCTCGCCACGACCCAGGCCGGTACCGTGCGCGACGCACTGATTGCCGCCGGTCGCCCGGCAGAGCTCGTCATCATCACCACCAAGGGCGATGTGACGCCCGGCCCGGTGCAGCGCATCGGCGTCGGCGTGTTCACCGCCGAGCTGCGCGAGGCGCTGCTCGCAGGTGAGGTCGACGTCGCCGTGCACTCCTACAAGGACCTGCCGACCTTCCAGGATCCGCGCCTCGTCGTCGCGGCCGTCCCCGAGCGGGAGGACCCGCGCGACGCGCTCGTCGCCCGTGACGGACTCGTCCTCGGCGAGCTGCCGCCCGGCTCCAAGGTCGGTACCTCGGCGCCGCGCCGGCGGGCACAACTCGCTGCGCTCGGCCTGGGACTGCAGATCGAACCGCTGCGCGGCAACATCGACACCCGCATCGGCAAGGTCGACTCCGGCGAACTCGACGCGATCGTCATCGCGCGTGCCGGACTGTCGCGGATCGGACGCCTGGACCGGGTCACCGAGTCCCTCGAACCGGTGCAGATGCTGCCCGCGCCGTCGCAGGGTGCGCTCGCCGTGGAGTGCCGGTCGGACGATCCCGAGATGATCGAGCTGCTCGCCGGACTCGACCATGCGCCGAGCCGCGCCGCAGTCGTCGCGGAGCGCTCGCTGCTCGCCGAACTCGAAGCCGGATGCACCGCACCGGTGGGGGCGATCGCCGAGGTCGTCGAATCGCTCGACGACGACGGCCGGGTGATCGAGGAACTGTCGGTGCGCGGATGCGCCGCCGCCATGGACGGATCGGATGTGCTGCGAGCGAGCGCGGTGGGGGCGCCGGAGAAGGCCGAGGAACTCGGTCGCCGTGTCGCCCGCGAACTGCTCGACCTCGGTGCGCGCGAGCTCATGGTCGAGCACGGGGTCCTCCCCGAGACGAGACCTGCCGATGATTGACACAGCCGTCACCGTCACCCGATTTGCCCTTACCGCTGATTTGACCGCACTGGAGAATGACCGATGAGCCGAGTCCGTAAGCACAACCCCGGGCGCATCCTGTTCGTGGGATCGGGCCCGGGCGATCCTGCGCTGCTCACCGTGCGCGCGCGTGACGTGCTGGCGGGCGCCACGATCGCCTTCACCGACCCCGATGTAGACAAGGGTGTCGTGGCCCTCGTCGGTGTCGACCACGGCACCGACCCGGAGACCGGTGAGCCCGTCGCCGAGGTCCGTCCCGCGCTCGGCGAGCCCGCCGAGGTCGCCAAGACGCTCGTCGCCGAGGCGAAGGCCGGTCGCGACGTGGTGCGCCTCGTCGCGGGCGACCCGCTCACCACCGACTCGGTGATCGCCGAGGTCAACGCGGTCGCCCGCACCCAGGTGGTCTTCGAGGTCCTGCCGGGCCTGCCCGCCGGATCGTCCGTGCCGAGCTACGCCGGTATGGCGCTCGGCTCGTGCCACACCGAGGTCGACGTGCGCGGAGAGGTCGACTGGGCCGCGCTCGCCGCCGCCCCCGGCCCCCTCGTCCTCCATGCGACCTCCGGCCACCTCGCCGAGACCGCCAGCGCGCTGGTCGAACACGGCCTGGCGCCGCAGACCCCCGCCGCGATCACCGTGCGCGGCACCACCCGTCAGCAGCGCACCGTCGAGGCCACCCTCGCGACTCTGAACGACGCGGGTTCCGAGCTCGTCGGACCGCTCGTCGTCACCGTCGGCAAGGTCGTCTCGCACCGCAACAAGATGTCGTGGTGGGAGTCGCGCGCCCTGTACGGCTGGACCGTGCTCGTGCCCCGCACCAAGGATCAGGCCGGCGAGATGAGCGAGCGGCTCGTCACGCACGGCGCGATCCCGATGGAGGTGCCGACCATCGCGGTCGAGCCGCCGCGCAGTCCCGCGCAGATGGAACGCGCGGTCAAGGGCCTGGTCGACGGTCGCTACCAGTGGGTGGTGTTCACTTCCACCAACGCGGTGCGTGCGGTGTGGGAGAAGTTCGAGGCGTTCGGTCTCGACGCGCGCGCGTTCTCCGGCGTCAAGATCGCGTGCGTCGGTGAGGCCACCGCTGCGAAGGTGCGCTCGGTCGGCATCATCCCCGAGCTCGTGCCCAGCGGCGAACAGTCCAGCCTCGGCCTGCTCGCCGAGTTCGCCCCGTACGACGACGTCTTCGATCCGGTCAACCGGGTGCTGCTGCCGCGCGCCGACATCGCCACCGAGACCCTCGCCGAGGGTCTGCGCGAGCGCGGCTGGGAGATCGACGACGTCACCGCCTACCGCACCGTGCGTGCCGCTCCGCCGCCGGCCGCGACCCGCGAGATGATCAAGACCGGTGGTTTCGACGCGGTGTGCTTCACCTCGTCGTCGACGGTCCGCAATCTCGTGGGTATCGCCGGCAAGCCGCACGCCCGCACGATCGTCGCGTGTATCGGCCCGAAGACGGCCGAGACGGCGATCGAGTTCGGCCTGCGGGTGGACGTGCAGCCCGAGACCGCGCAGATCGGGCCCCTGGTCGACGCGCTCGCCGAGCACGCGGCCCGGCTCCGCGCGGAAGGCGCACTGCCTCCGCCGCGGAAGAAGTCCCGCGCCCGCCGCTGATCTCTGGTGATCCGATGATCCGTGCGCGGTCCCGGTAGTCGCCACTACCGGGGCCGCGCACGACCCGTATGGAAGGTGTTCTCCCCATGTTTCCCGACATCCGTCCCCGCCGGCTGCGCAGCACACCCGCCATCCGACGGCTCGTGGCAGAAACCTCCCTCGAACCCCGCCACCTCGTGCTCCCGATGTTCGTGGCCGACGGCCTCGACGAGCCGCGCGAGATCGCGTCGATGCCCGGGGTGTACCAGCACACCGCCGATTCGCTGCGCAAGGCCGCGGCCGCGGCCGTGTCCGCCGGTGTCGGCGGCCTGATGCTCTTCGGTGTGCCCAGCCCCGAGGACAAGGACGCCCGTGGTTCCGCGGCGAGCGATCCCGGCGGTGTGCTCAACCGCGCGCTGCGGTCGCTGCGCAGCGAACTCGGCGACTCCACGGTGATCATGGCCGACACCTGCCTCGACGAGTTCACCGATCACGGCCACTGCGGTGTGCTCACCGACACCGGCGTCGTCGACAACGACGCGACCCTCGAGCGTTACGCCGAGATGGCCGTCGCGCAGGCCGACGCCGGGGCGCACCTGCTCGGCCCGAGCGGCATGATGGACGGCCAGATCGGTTTCATCCGGTCCGCGCTGGACGAGGCCGGGCACACCGAGGTCGGTCAGCTCGCCTACTCCGCGAAATACGCCTCGGCGTTCTACGGTCCCTTCCGCGACGCCGTCGGCTCGTCCCTCGAGGGAGATCGCCGCACCTACCAGCAGGATCCGGCGAACCGTCGCGAGTCGCTGCACGAGGTGGACCTCGACCTCGCCGAGGGCGCCGACATGGTGATGGTCAAGCCGGCGATGTCGTACCTCGACGTGCTGCGCGAGGTGGCCGACCGCTCGCCCGTCCCGGTGGCCGCCTACCAGATCTCGGGGGAGTACTCGATGATCACCGCGGCCGCGCAGAAGGGCTGGATCGATCGCGATGCGGCGATCCTCGAATCGCTGGTCGGCATCCGGCGGGCCGGTGCGGACGTCGTCCTCACCTACTGGGCCGCCGAGGTCGCGGGTCGTCTGTCATGAGCTTCCCCGCACCTCCTGTCGGGCCCGGCCCCGCGGCGAATCGTCCCGTTCCCGGAGACGTCACGACGGCCCACCAATTGTGGTGCGGGGTACTCGCTCTCGCCGTCGTGAGTTTGGCGGCAAGTCTCGCCGATCTGCTGAGTCGACGCGAGGAACTGCTCGACCTCATGACCACGATGGCCGCCGAGCAGGCCATCGAGGGCGTCACCACGGAGCAGCTCGAGTCGGCGGTCCCGCTGCTGGTCGCGCTGACCGCCGGCATCGGCCTGGTGATCGTCGGACTGCTCTATCTGGTAGTCAGGCAGCTGTTGAAGGCCAAGAACTGGGCCCGGATGCTGCTGACCCTGCTCGGGGTGTTCATGTCGCTGTCGACCCTGCCCACCGTCTTCGGTGTGGGCGTCGGGGAGGGCGGCGCGGGGTGGATACTCGGTGTGGTGGGCATTCTGCAAGCCGTCGCGACCGTCGGAGCGATCGTGCTGATGCACCGGCGGGATGCCAACCGCTTCTTCCTGCGACTGCCGGAAGAATAGACGTACCACTCGGTTTCGTCCGGCGCGACCGAAGAGTACGGTGGGCTCACCATGTGGGCCGCACGGCCCTTTCCGTCGAGCGAAAAGGACGTCATGCAGGTGGAACCGCGGCCCTATGGGCGCCGTCGCGAATTGGTGTTGATCGCTCTCATCGCCCTCCTCGGACTGGTGACCACCGTGCTGCTGGTGATCCCCGGCGCGTTCGCCGCTTGACCGACCCGACGGCCCCCGATCCGGCGACCCCTGATCCGGCAACCCCTGATCCGATGGGCACCGACCCGGCCGGGCCGCTGTTCCACGAACCCGGAGCGCGCTGGCGCACGGTCGCCATCGGCCCGCTGGTCTGCGTCGTGGCCCTCGTCGTCGAACTGTTCACCGGCCCCGTCGTGCACTGGGTCGCGCTGCCGATCATCGCGATCGTGCTCGCCGGCTTTTCCTACGTGATGGTCGTGGCTGCTCGTCGGCACGTCAGCGTCGAGCTCACCTCCACGGTCCTGCGGCAGGGAACCGAGGAACTGCCGGTCGCCGAGATCGAGGCGGTGCTGCCGCCGCCACCGGACGACCGGCGCGATCCGGAACGCTGGGAGACCGCCCGAAGCCTCGGCGAACTGGCGGATGTGCCGCGCGGCCGCAAGCCTGTCGGACTGCGGCTCATCGGAGGAACGTTCGTGCGGGCGTGGGCGAAGGACGCCGACGAGCTGCGAGCACGGCTCGGCGAGCTCGTCGGCGAACCCGGTCAGACTGCGACGTCCTGAGGTGGGACGACCGCTCCCTCACGGTCGAGCATGGCCGAGCCGAGCAGGTAGTCGGGCACACCCAACCCGTCCACGAGCGTCAACGCGTGCGGACGCAGGCTGCGGCCCCGCTCGTTGATCCCGCGTGTGACGGCCTTGGCGCGTTCGACCGACAGCAGGCGGTGCTCCATGAACCACGCCTTGTCCTCGTCGATGATCGTCAGCGCGTAGAGATCGCACAGCTCCGACAGCAGGTCGCGGGCGGTCTCGTCCTTGCAGTCCTCGATCGCGGCGACGAACGCCTCGAGCACGACTCGGTCGATGTGCGCGCGGGCGGCGTGCAGAACGTGGTCCTGCACGAAGTTGAAGGCGTCGAACGGGTTGTCCTCACGCTTCATCGCGGCCTGCAGGCGCCGGGCCGCAGTGGACAGCAGGTACTGCTCACGGTCCTCGAACATCGTCACCTGGGTGCCGCGGTCGAAGAGGCTGCCGTCCTCCTCGTTGTCCTGGCGGGTGTCGACGATCGTCTGGATGATCTGCTGCGCCGCGGTGCGCTTCTTGACGATGTCGGAGATGGTGGTCGCGGCGAAGCGCATCCACTCCACCGGGCTCATGCCCTGCACCTCGTCGGCGTAGGCCGTGAGCAGTTCCTTCGCGACCAGCTGGGTCAGGACGTGGTTGTCGCCCTCGAAGGTCGTGAACACGTCCACGTCCGCGCGCAGCGCCGTCAGCCGGTTCTCGGCCATGTAGCCGGCACCACCGCACGCCTCGCGGCACTCCTGTATCGCCCGCGACGCGTGCCAGGTGTTGGCGGCCTTGAGGCCGGCCGCGCGACCCTCGAGTTCGCGCTGTTCCTGCGCGTCGAGTTCCTGCAACGACGTCGACTGCAGCCGGTGCATCGTCGTGAGCAGCTCGTTCTGGGCGAAGCCGAGCGCGTACGAGCGGGCGATCAGCGGGAGCAGGCGCCGCTGGTGGACGAGATAGTCCATGATCGGCACCTCGCCGTCGCGCCCGGGGGCGTCGAACTGGCGACGCTTCTCGGCGTAGCGGGTGGCGATGCTCAGCGCGACCCGCGCCGCCGCACCCGCCGAGCCGCCGACGGTGATGCGCCCGCGGACCAGCGTGCCGAGCATCGTGAAGAACCGTCGGCTCGGGTTGTCGATGTCCGAGGCGTAGGTGCCGTCCGGTTCGACGTCCGCGTACTTGTTGAGCAGGTTCTCCCGGGGGATGCGCACCTGGTCGAAGACGATGCGGCCGTTGTCGACACCCGGCAGGCCGCCCTTGTAACCGCAGTCGGAGGTCGTCACACCCGGCAGGTCGTTGCCGTCCTCGTCGCGGATCGGGACGACGAAACAGTGCACACCGTGCGTCTCACCCTGCGTGACGAGCTGCGCGAAGACGGCCGCGAACCGGGCGTGTTGCGCCGCGCCACCGATGTAGTCCTTGCGGGACGACGGGGTGGGGGAGTGGATCACGAACTCCTGGGTGTCCGGATCATAGGTCGCCGTGGTCTCGAGCGACTGCACGTCGCTGCCGTGGCCCGTCTCGGTCATCGCGAAGCAGCCGAGCACGTCGAGGTCGATGAGCTGCTTGACGTACTTCTCGTGGTGCCGCTCGGTGCCGAGGTTCTCGATGGCACCGCCGAACAGGCCCCACTGCACGCCCGCCTTGACCATCAGCGACAGGTCGGACATCGCGAGCATCTCGATGGATGCGACCGCGCCGCCCGCGTCGCCCGTGCCGCCGGACTCGACGGAGAAGCCCGCCGCGGCATAGCCGTGTTCGGCGAGGATGCGCATCTGCTCGAGCGTGATGGCGCGCGCCTTGTCGGTCTCGGGGGTGTAGTGCGGTGCAAACTTCTCGTGCGCGAGATCCTTGCGTGCGCGTTCGCGTGCTTCGTGCCACGCACCGTCGAGTGCGATGCGCAGGTGTTCGGCTGTCGTCGGCATGCCTCAAACGATAGGTGCGACAAGTCACTCACGGTGTCCCTTTTTCCTGGTAAGGGAGAAAAAACACATGAGGTTTGAGGAACACTGTTTTTGGCAAATCCCGCGAAACTACGGACACTGGAAGTCGTGACTGCGACCCCCGATGCTTCGTCCACCCACGACACTCGATCCGCCGCACTCTTCCACCGGGCATCGAAGGTGACACCGGGGGGCGTCAACTCTCCGGTCCGCGCGTTCGGATCGGTCGGCGGCAATCCTCCTTTCTTCGCATCGGGATCGGGTCCGCTGCTCACCGACGTCGACGGAAAAACCTACGTCGACCTGGTGTGTTCTTGGGGCCCGATGATTCTCGGGCACGCGCATCCGGCGGTCGTCGAGGCCGTCCGATCCACCGCGCCGGCGGGTCTGTCGTTCGGTGCCCCCACCGAGGGTGAGGTCGAACTCGCCGAGGAGATCGTCGCCCGCATCGCACCCGTCGAGCAGGTCCGGCTCGTCAACTCCGGCACCGAGGCGACGATGAGCGCCGTCCGTCTCGCGCGCGGATTCACCGGACGGTCGAAGATCGTGAAGTTCGCGGGTTGTTATCACGGTCACGTCGACGCGCTGCTCGCCGACGCCGGTTCCGGCCTCGCCACCTTCGGTCTGCCCACCTCGCCCGGCGTCACGGGCGCCCAGGCGGGCGACACCATCGTCGTCCCCTACAACGACCTCGCCGCCGTGCGCGCCGCCTTCGAGGCGAACCCCGGTGAGATCGCCGCGGTCATCACCGAGGCCGCCGCCGGCAACATGGGCACCGTCCCGCCGGTGTCCGGCTTCAACGAGGGCCTGCGCGAACTCACCCGTGAGCACGGCGCGCTGCTGATCATGGACGAGGTGATGACCGGCTTCCGCGCGAGCCCGACCGGCTGGCACGGCATCGACGGTGTCTCCGGCGACCTGATGACCTTCGGCAAGGTCATGAGCGGAGGTCTGCCCGCCGCGGCCTTCGGTGGCCGCGCCGACGTCATGGCCCATCTCGCCCCGAGCGGACCGGTCTACCAGGCCGGCACCCTGTCCGGTAATCCCGTCGCCGTGGCCGCCGGCCTCGCGAGCCTGCGTGCCGCCGACGCCGAGGTCTACGCCAACCTGGACCGCAACTCCGAGACCCTCGGGCGTCTGCTGGGGGAGGCACTCGCCGCCGAAGGGGTGCCGCACCGCGTCCAGAATGCCGGCACGCTGCTGAGCGTCTTCTTCACCGATGAGCCGGTGACGAACTACGAGCAGGCCAAGGCCGCGCAGACCTGGCGCTTCCCGGCCTTCTTCCACGCGCTGCTCGAGCGCGGCGTCTATGCACCCCCGAGTGCCTTCGAGACGTGGTTCGTCTCGTCCGCGCTCGACGACGACGCGTTCTCGCGGGTCGCCGACGCGCTGCCGCACGCCGCGCGCGCGGCCGCCGCGGCGACCGCGCCGTAGCACCGCTCTCCTGCCTGCCCAGCCCGATCCGCCCCTCCCACACCCCTCGAGGAACATCGACGTGACCGACGCCGCCCCGTCCGAGACCCGCACGATCGTGCACGTGCTCCGCCACGGAGAGGTCCACAACCCCTCCGGAATCCTCTACGGCCGCCTGTCCGGCTTCAAGCTGTCGGTGACCGGTGAGGCCCAGGCACGTGCGGTCGCGGCGTCGCTCGCCGACCACGACATCGCACACGTGGTCGCGTCCCCGCTCGAACGGGCCCAGCAGACCGCCGCCCCGATCGCGGAGAAGCACGGACTGCAGATCCGCACCGACGAGAACCTCATCGAGGCGGCCAACGACTTCGAGGGCTTGAAGGTCTCGGTCGGCGACGGTGCGCTCAGCCGCCCGCGCCACTGGTGGAAGCTGCGCGATCCGTTCACCCCTTCCTGGGGCGAGCCCTACCTGCAGATCGCCCACCGCATGCTCGCCGCCGTCCACGCGGCCCGCGTGGCCGCGGTGGGGCGGGAAGCGGTGTGCGTGAGCCACCAACTCCCGGTGTGGACGCTGCGCCGCTTCCTCGAGGGCGAGCGACTGTGGCACGACCCGCGTCGCCGCCAGTGCAGCCTCGCCTCGCTGACCTCCCTGGTCTACGAGGGTGACACCCTCGTCGACCTGGTCTACTCCGAGCCGGCCGGCGCCTCCGACCCGAACGTCCACGGCGCATGAGAAAGGTGTTCCGGGCGACGGTCGCCGCGATCTGCGGTGCCGTCCTTCTCACCTCCTGCGCCACCGGGGACGACGCCGTCGCCACCGGGGGAACGTTCGACTTCGTCTCGCCCGGCGGGCAGACCCGCATCTTCTACGACCCCCCGGCCGACCGGGGCACCCTCGGTGAGCTCACCGGCGAGGACCTCATGAACGAGGGCGAGACCATCTCCCTCGACGACTACGAGGGCCAGGTCGTCGTGCTCAACGTGTGGGGCCAGTGGTGCGCGCCGTGCCGCAGCGAAGCCGACGATCTCGAGGAGGTCTACGAGGCCACCAAAGATCTCGGGGTGCAGTTCCTCGGCATCAACGTCCGCGACAATCAGCGCGACAAGGCCCAGGACTTCGTCACCGACCAGCGGATCGGCTACCCGTCGATCTACGACCCGCCGATGCGGTCGCTGCTCGCCCTCGGCCGCAACTACCCGACCTCGGTCGTGCCGACGACGGTCGTCCTCGACCGTGAGCACCGCGTGGCTGCGGTCTACCTGACCGAACTGCTCGCCGAGGACCTGCAACCGGTCGTCGAACGGGTCGCGGCGGAACCGGATTCGGAGCAGTAACAGTGATCCTTGCGTCGGGTGTCGGGGAGACCTTCCAGAACGCGGCCCTGTCGGGTCCGCTGCTGCTGGCGATGGGCGCGTGCCTGCTCGCCGGTCTCGTCTCCTTCGCATCGCCGTGTGTCGTGCCGCTCGTTCCCGGCTATCTGTCCTACCTCGCCGGAGTGGTGGGAGCCGAAGCCCCCGCCGTCACCGCCGAGCAGGCCGGTGCCCGCACCACGACCGTCCGCAGCGACGGCCGCCTCCGGGTGGCCGGTGCCGCCGGGCTGTTCGTCCTCGGATTCACCGTGGTGTTCGTCCTCGCGACGGCCTCGGTGTTCGGGGCGATCTCCGCGCTCGCCGTCAACCGCGAACTGCTCATGCGGATCGGTGGGGTCGTCACCATCGTGATGGGTCTGGTCTTCATCGGTCTCATCCCGGCCTTGCAGCGCGACACGCGTCCGGCGCCCCGGCGCATCTCGAACCTTGCGGGAGCCCCGCTGCTCGGCGCGGTGTTCGCGCTCGGGTGGACCCCGTGCCTCGGTCCCACCCTCGCCGGCGTCATCTCGCTCGCGGCGGGCACCGAGGGCACCACCGCGGCACGCGGGGTGACGCTGATCGTCGCCTACTGCCTCGGCCTCGGGTTGCCGTTCGTCGTGCTCGCGCTCGGTTCGGCGCGGGCGCTGCGCGGGGTGGGCTGGCTGCGCACCCACGCGCGGACCGTGCAAATCGTCGGTGGCCTGATGCTCATGGCCGTCGGCATCGCTCTCGTCACCGGTGCGTGGGACCTGTTCGTGTCCTGGGTCCGTGACTCGTTCATCTCGGAAGTGACTCTGCCCGTATGACCGCGACACACACCCCGACCCCCGCACCGCAGCCGTCGCCTCCGCCGCGACAGGCCGCGTTCGGACGTGCCACGGCCTTCGTGCGGAACACCTGGCGCGGCCTGACGTCGATGCGGACCGCGCTGGTCCTGCTGTTCCTGCTCGCGCTCGCCGCGATCCCGGGCGCACTCCTGCCGCAGCGCAGCCTCAACACCCAGAAGGTCGACGAGTACATCGCGGCCCGGCCGACGCTCGGACCGATCATGGACCGCTTCGAGCTGTTCGACGTCTTCGGAAGCTTCTGGTTCACCGCCGTCTACGTGCTGCTGTTCGTCTCTCTGGTCGGCTGCATCCTGCCGCGCTGCGTCGAGCACTTCCACGCCCTGCGCACCCCGCCGGTCGCCGCGCCGCGCAACCTGCAGCGCCTGCCGCACCACACACAGACGATGGTGGCCGAGGCCCCCGCCGACGCCCTCGACCGGATCCAGAAAGAGCTGCGCGGTTGGAAGGTCGTGCGCCGCGAGGGCGGTGCCCGCGGGCGTGACGGCGAGGTGACCCTGTCCGCCGAGAAGGGTTATCTGCGCGAGGCCGGCAACCTGGTCTTCCACATCTCCCTCGTCGGGCTGCTCGTCGCCGTCGCCGCCGGCAAGCTCTTCGGTTACGAGGGGCAGCGCATCCTGGTCGCGAACGGTGAGGAGTTCTGCACCACCTCGCCCGCCTCCTTCGACTCGTTCCGCGCCGGCAGCACGCTCGACGGCACCGGTCTGAACCCCATGTGCGTGCGGGTGAACACCTTCGTCGCCGACTATCTCGACAACGGCCAGGCCGAGATGTTCACCTCCGACATCGAGTACCAGTACGGCGACGACCTCGTCACGAACACCTGGCGCGACGCGCAATTGAAGGTCAACCATCCGCTGCGGGTCGGCAGCGACCGCGTGTACCTACAGGGTCACGGTTACGCCCCGACCTTCACGGTCACCTGGCCGAACGGCGAGACCCGCACCGAAACGATGCAGTGGGCGCCCGACGACGCGACGACCTTCCTCAGCAGCGGCGCCATGCGCTTCGACCCGCCCGGTGGCATGTACCCCGACGCCGACGAGCGCCGGAAGAACCAGATCGCGATCGAGGGACTGTTCGCGCCGACGGCGTCCTTCCACGGCACGCTGCTCACATCGATCTTCCCCGCCCTGACGGACCCGGCTGTCGCCATCGACATCTACAAGGGCGACTCCGGTCTCGACACCGGCAACCCGCAGTCGCTGTTCTCGCTCAACAAGGAACTGATCAATCAGGGACGCCTCGTGAAGCAGGATCGTGTCAACCTGCGTCCGGGGGAGAGCGTGACGCTCGCCGACGGCACCGAGGTGCGATTCGACAAGGCCACCGACTTCGTCAACCTGCAGGTCTCCCACGACCCGGCTCAGCAGTGGGTGCTGGTCGCGGCGATCTTCATGATGGGCGGACTGCTCGTGTCGCTGCTGGTCAAACGACGCAGAGTGTGGGCACGCGCGTACCCGGACGGTACAGTGAGCGACGGCGAACGACGGACCGTAGTAGAGCTCGGCGGTCTCGCACGAACCGATCAGGCCGGATGGGGAGACGAGTTCGACCGACTGGTCGAGCGCCTTCTCGGCGACGATGCACCCTCCGCCCCGGCGGCACAGGAGAAGAAGAACTGATGACAGAGAACGACACCCTCGCGCAGTACAGCGACTGGGCCTTCGAATCGGCGTTCGCGGTGCTCGTGCTGGCTCTGCTGCTGCTCATCGCCGAGTACGCGACCCACCGGGCCGACGTCGTGGCGGAACGGGAGCGCGAACTCGTGGCCGCCGGAAGGCAGCAGGCCCCCGCCGAGCGCGCGACCGGGCCGGGACGGATCGACCAGACGCCGAAGCGCACCGTGTCGCAGCGTCTCGGCAACATGGGACGCGCGCTCGTCGTCGTGGTCGCGGGCCTGCAGCTCGCCTCGATCGTCCTGCGTGGGCTGGCCACCGAGCGGTTCCCGCTCGGCAACATGTACGAGTTCGTCTCGATGGCGTGCACCGCCGCGGTGATCTTCGGGCTGATCGTCCTCCGCAAGCCGGCCTACCGGATCATGTGGGTGTACCTGGTGGTCCCCGTATTGATCCTCATGTTCCTCGCGGCGACGGTGTTGTATGCCGACGCCGCTCCCGTGGTGCCGGCCCTCCGATCGTTCTGGCTGCCGATCCACGTGACGATCATCAGCGTCGGCAGCGGCATCTTCCTCGTCTCGGGTGTCGCGAGCGTGCTGTTCCTGCTGCGCATCCGCTTCCCGAAGGGCGAGGAGCGCAGCGGTGTGTTCGCGGCGATCGCCGAGCGGCTGCCCGACGCTCAGACCCTCGACCGGCTCGCCTACCGCACCACGATCATCGGCTTCCCGCTGTTCGGCGCCGGCATCATCCTCGGGGCAATCTGGGCCGAGGCGGCGTGGGGACGCTTCTGGGGCTGGGACCCGAAAGAGACGGTCTCGTTCATCTCGTGGGTCATCTACGCCGCCTATCTGCATGCGCGTGCGACCTCCGGCTGGCGGAACACCCGCGCAGCGTGGATCAACATCGTCGGCTTCGTCACGGTGCTGTTCAACCTGTTCATCATCAACATGGTCGTGTCGGGCCTGCACTCGTACGCCGGGCTCAACTGAGGCTGCTATCGTCGCGCCGTCGTCCGTGACAGTCGACGGGGGGAGAACGCGGTGAATGGGGCCGGTAACGGGTCGTCGGGGCTCGACGGACACGCATTGGACGCGACGGCGCTGGACTCGTCGCTACTTGTACGTCCGGTCGCCGCGCCGCCGCGGAAGGGCTGGCGGCGGGTCGTCTACCGGGCGACCGGTGGTCGCGTGCACGTGGGGGAGAGTTCCCGGCAGCAACGCAAGGAGGAATCGGCCGAGCGGGTGCGTGCACCGCTGCACGGCTGCCATCGGATCGCCCTGCTGAGTCTCAAGGGCGGGGTGGGCAAGACGACCACCACGGTCACGCTCGGCTCGACCTTCGCGGAGCTGCGTGGCGATCGGATCGTCGCGGTCGATGCGAATCCGGACCGCGGGACGTTGAGTCAGAAGGTGGCCGAACAGACGCCGGCCACGGTGCGCACGCTGCTGCGCGATCAGTCGCTGCTCGAGACATATGCGGACGTGCGCGCCTACACCTCGCAGAACACGCATCGTCTCGAGGTGCTCGCCTCGGACACCGATCCGGCGGTCTCGGAGGCCTTCAGCGCCGACGACTACGAACGGACGTTGGGTCTTCTCGAGCGGTTCTACAGCATCGTGCTCACGGATTGCGGGACCGGGCTCATGCACTCCGCTATGACCGCGATCCTCGAGAACGCCGACACGCTGGTCGTCATCAGTTCCGGTTCGGTGGACGGCGCCCGCAGCGCATCGGCCACGCTCGACTGGCTCGACGCGCACGGCTATCGCGAACTCGTCGAACGGTCGTTGGCCGTCGTCAACGCGGTGCGGCCGAGGTCGGGCAAGGTCGACCTCGACCTCGTGGTGCGACACTTCGAACAGCGGTGCCGCGCGGTCCACGTCCTGCCCTTCGATCCCCACCTCGAAGAAGGGGCGGAGATCGACCTGGACCGGCTGCAGTCGGGTACGCGGCGCGCCCTGCTCGGACTCGCCGCGGATATCACCGACGGTTTCGCCGCGCGGTGACAGACCGCTCGGCGTAACGCGAACGGTCAGTCGCCCCGCTCCTGATCGGACTCGCCGGTGCCGTCGCCACTCCGGCGGCGGTGCACCTCGCGATCGACCTTCCACAGGAAGTCGGGATCGTCGTCCGGCCCCATCACGCGGGACGGCGGACGAGATGTGGGACCGTACGCCTTCCACAGCAGGACGGCGAGTGTCACCGCACCGATGAGTGCCAACAGATAGAGCACGTTGCACCTCCTGACCGTGGTGGTGCCGGACGAGGACGTGCCCTCGCCGTGCACCTCCGGGCCGCGGCGACCGCAGACCGGTTCGTCCACATTCTAGGTGGGAGGAACCCGGTCCGGCACGTGGGTTCCGCGGGTGGTCGGCCGAGATCCGGCAGGTGTACGCCGGAGGTGCGGATTCTGCTGTCCCGGATCAGCGTGTCGCTTCGGTCGTGAGGGAGCGGAGAAGCGCCAGGACCTCGGACTCACGGAAGCGCCGATGGCCACCGGGGGTCCGCAGCGAGCCCAATCGGCCGGCGTGGGCCCACCGGGTGACGGTCTTGGGATCCACATGGAACAGTGCCGCCACCTGGCCCGGGGTCAGCAGGGATTCCTTCGCGCCGTTGAAAGTGGGTGCGCTCATTGCGAATGTCCTCCCGGTTGTCGTGATCGTGTTGTTCGACGCGATCGAGTTGTTCGATCGGGATGTCCAAGCCCATGGTGGCACCGATACCCCTGGTTGCTCGAACGGTCTACGGTTGGTAAAGCGGAAGTAATAGACAAAACGGACGGATGTCCGACTTACGGAAATCGACGCGGAGCTCGTCGTCCGGGCGGCCGGTTAACCTGGAGTGGTGAACGACGAACGCCGGAACGAACCCTCGGATACCCCCTCCCAGCCCACTCCACACCCTCACGGTGAGGGCGCCACGGCCGCCGACGGTCAGGCGGGGGCCGGGTCTCTGATCCGGGACGTCGCGTTGTACTCGGTGGCCCGACTCGCCCTCGTGGTCGTGCTCACTCTGCTCATTCTCTACGTTCCTCGGGCATTCGGGGTGGAAATCCCCCTCCTCGTCGCGGCCCTGTTCGCCGTGCTCATCGCCCTGCCCGTCTCGCTCGTGCTCTTCGCGTCGCTTCGGCGTCGCGTCAACGTGGGCATCGCCGCGGTCGATGAGCGTCGGCGCACCGAACGCGCGGACCTCGAGAAGCGCATGCGCGGCGAGAACGGGCGGTGACGGCGACCGGTGCGGTCGTCGACCGCAGCGCACCCCGGGACTGGGTCGACAACGCGGTCCGGCTCATCGAGGCCGACGCCCAGCGCAGCGCCGACACCCACCTGCTCCGCTACCCCCTCCCCGCGGACTGGGGCATCGACCTGTACTTGAAGGACGAGTCGACGCACATCACGGGCAGCCTCAAGCACCGTCTCGCGCGCTCGTTGTTCCTCTACGCCCTGTGCAACGGCTGGATCCGTGAAGGGACCCCGATCATCGAGGCGTCGTCCGGGTCCACCGCGGTCAGTGAGGCGTACTTCGCGCGACTCCTCGGCCTCGACTTCGTCGCCGTCGTACCGCGCCGCACCTCACCGGCGAAGGTCGCGCTCATCGAGGCGCAGGGCGGCCGGTGCCACTACATCGACCGCCCGCCCGAGATCTACACCGAGGCTCAGCGGCTCGCCGACGAGCTCGGGGGCTGCTTCATGGACCAGTTCACGAACGCCGAGCGGGTCACCGACTGGCGGGGCAACAACAACATCGCCGAGAGCATCTACTCGCAGATGCGTCTCGAGCGTCATCCCGTGCCGGAGTGGATCGTCGTCGGCGCCGGAACCGGCGGCACGAGCGCGACCCTCGGCCGCTACATCCGCTATCGCCGTCACCGGACACGGCTGGCGGTCGTCGACCCGGAGAACTCGGCGTTCTTCGGCGGGTTCGAGACGGGATCGGCCGACTACACGACCGGCATGCCCTCGCGTATCGAGGGGATCGGACGTCCGCGCGTCGAGCCGTCCTTCGTGCCCGAGGTCGTCGACCGAATGGTGCGGGTGCCCGACGCGGCGTCCATCGCCGCCATGCGGCACGCGAGCACCGTGCTCGGACGTCGGGTGGGCGGCTCGACCGGCACGAACCTCTGGGGAGCCTTCGGCCTGATCGCCGAGATGCTCGCGAAGGGCCGTGAGGGCAGCGTCGTGACGTTGCTGTGCGATGGCGGCGAGCGCTACGCCGACACTTATTTCTCCGACGAGTGGGTCGCTGCCGAGGGGATGGACCTCGCAGGGCCGCTCGCGGTGCTGGAGAAGTTCGCGACCACCGGCGGCTGGCGCCGGTAGAGCCTTCACCACCTGCGCAGATTCCGTTTCTGTCAATCGTCGTTGACGCGCCCTCGGTGTCAACCTATATTGACAACATGAGTGAAGCCACCACCCTCGCCGCTGCCGCCGCGAGCTCCGATCCCGCAGTGGGCCTGCGCGCCGTGCGTGCCCTGCGCCGGCTGCTGGAACGGCTCGAGGAGGTCCAGGTCACGAATGCCCGTGAGCGAGGTTGGTCCTGGCAGGCCATCGCCGACGAGCTCGGTGTCAGCCGCCAGGCGGTCCATCAGAAGCACAATCGGAAGCGCAGGTGATCGACATGTTCGAACGATTCGCCGACGGTGCCAGATCCGCCGTTGTCGCAGCGCAACAGGAGGCGATCCGGGTGTGCGATCCCCGGATCGAGGCGTCGCACCTGCTCATCGGGGCCGCTGTCGCTGCGGACGAACCGCTGCGGGTCCTGCTCGCGGAGGAAGGTCTCACGGTCGACGGGCTCCGCTCCGACCGGGCCGCCCGCACCGCCGACGCCCCGCTCGGTGACGAGGACGCCGCGGCGCTCGAAGCGATCGGGATCGATCTCGACGAGGTCCGGAGCCGTCTCGAAGCGGCCTTCGGCAAGGGGGTGCTCGACGGGAAGAACGCCGATCGGCGGGGCGTCGCGAACCGGCTCGGTCACATCCCGTTCGACCGGGCGGCGAAGAAGTCGCTCGAACTCGCGCTGCGGGAGGCCATCGCACGCCGCGAACGGGTCATCCGTCCCGAGCACATCCTGCTCGGACTGCTGCGCAGCGACGATCCGGCGACCGGCGCCCTCGTGGAAGCGCACGTGCCGCGCGCGCAGCTCCGTCAGCGCCTGAGCGGCCACCTCGACGCCGCTGCCTGACGTCGTCGAGCCTTCGGGTGGTTACCGGGTCGGCTGCGCGGGGGCGACGGCGAGCGGACGCCCGGCGACGAGCGGGACGACCGTCGCCGCGACGAGCAGCAGCGTGCCGACCGCGATCGTCGCGAACGGCCACCACTGACGATCCGATGTCGCCGTGACCTCCGCAGCCTGCGTGTCCGTAGCGGCCGGCGCGGTGCGCGGCAGCGCTTCGGTGGCCGACCGGACGTTGTCGGCGATGCCACCGACGACGTCGGCCACCGGCCCCACACCGTCGACCAGCTGTCCGGTGCCGTCCGTCAGGGCTCGGCCACCGTCGTCGAGGAGAACGAGGCCGTCGCGGAGCTGTCGCGAGCCGTCGGCGGCCTGCGCCATACCCGCGACGAACTGCGCGTTCGGATCGGTGAGTTCGTAGGCGAGCTGCCGTGCGCCGTCGCGCAACTGCCCGAGCTGGGCGAGGGTGTCCGGTCCGAGGCCCTGCGTGTCGAGGGTCTCGACGAGCCCGCGCAGTCGGCCGGCCGCGCCCTGCGAGACCGGATCTGCAGACGCACCGAGCGTGTCGGCGACAGCTGCGAGTTGCGCGGTGACGTCGCCCTGCATCTCCCCGAAACCGGAGAGCCGGTCGACCACCTCGTCGACGCCACCGCTCACCTGGCGGGCACCGTCGCCGAGCATGTCGACACCGCCGTCGAGTTGTCCGAGACCGTCGGCGAGCTGCTCCCCGCCGTCACGGGCCTGCCGGAGACCGTCGGAGAGCTGGTGGGCACCGTCGTCGAGCTGGGTGCTGCCCTCCGTCAGCTGACCGACCCCGCCGTCGAGCACCGACAGCGGCAGTCCGGCCCGCTGCAGATTGCTCCGCGCCTCGTCGACGCCGTCCGCAGAGGGACTCGGCTCTTCCGAGACGGTCGCGACCGTCGTCTGGGGGCGGTCGAGCCAGGCGAAGACCGAACCCGTGCCCACGAGGAGCAGACCGGCTACAGCGAGAAGCAGGGGGAGAAGACGTGAACGCACGCCGGCCGACGCTACCGTCCGTCGCTGAGAGGCCCCTGAGGGGGAGGGGCGATCCCGGATGGGCCCGATTTGCCCGTTACGAGACCGAGTTCGGTGTGCCACAGTGGCACCATGATTTCTCTGATACTGCGGTTGATCATCAACGCGGTCGGTCTGTGGCTCGCGGTCGAGCTGGTCGACGGGATCGACTTCACCGATCCCGCAGGCACCTCCGACACGACCCGCAAGGTCATCTCGCTCGTCGTGCTGGCCGCCATTTTCACCGTCGTCAACGCACTCGTGAAGCCGCTGGTGAAGCTGCTGTCGCTGCCGCTGGTGATCCTCACCCTCGGGCTCTTCCTGCTCGTCGTCAACGCGCTGATGCTCATGCTCACTGCGTGGCTGAGCGGATTCACCGAATACGGCCTCACGATCGACGGTTTCTGGGCGGCGCTGTGGGGCGGCGTGATCATCGCGATCGTCAACTTCGTCCTCGGCCTGGTCGTCCCGGACCGCGACTGATCCCGTCCGCCCGCGACCCGGTCCGCCGCGCCCGCGTCATGGTCAGCCGAAGGCCAGCGCGGGCGCGGTGGCTACCGCCCACACGAGCATCGCGACACCCGAATCGCTGAGCGCCGGGATCAGCGCGAGACCGAGGGCACCGGCCCGCACCGGTTTGTGCGCGCGGACCGCGAACGGTGCGGCGAGGAAGCCGGCGAGCGCCCACGGCGTCGCCGCGACCAGCACGAGCGACATCACGAACGGCACGACGACCAGCACCAGGTGGAGCGTGCGGGTCCTCGGGTCGCCCAGCTTGACCGCCAGGGTCCGCTTGCCGGTCTCCGCGTCGGTGGCGATGTCGCGGAGATTGTTCGTCACCAGGACGGCCGTCGAGATCGAGCCGACGGCGACCGCGCAGGCCAGACCCACCCAGTCGACGCGACCGGCCTGAACGAACTGGGTGCCGAGCACCGCGACCAGCCCGAAGAACACGAAGACGCCGATCTCACCGAAGCCGCTGTAGCCGTACGGGTTCTTTCCGCCGGTGTAGTACCAGGCCCCGGCGATGCAGACCGCGCCGACGAGCACGAGCCACCAGGCGGTCGTGACGGCGAGAGCGAGTCCCGCGACGGCCGCGATGCCGAAGCACACGAACGCCGCGCGCTTGACGGCGCCGGGGCTCGCCGCCCCCGAACCCACGAGCCGCATCGGGCCGACCCGCTCGTCGTCGGTGCCGCGGATGCCGTCGGAGTAGTCGTTGGCGAAGTTCACGCCGATGATCAGTCCGAGCGCGACGACCAGTGCCAGCAGCGCCTTCCACCACACGGCCTCACCGAGCCACGCCGCAGCGCCCGTGCCCGCCAGGACGGGTGCGATCGCGTTGGGGAGGGTGCGCGGACGAGCGCCTTCGAGCCATTGACCAGCCGTTGCCATGGATCGATCTTCGCACCCGGGCCTGCCTGCCGCGTCGTGCGCACCCCGTCAGGAGAAGCGCGAGACGAGGGCGCGGCGATCGACCTTGCCCGGTCCACGCAGCGGCAGCGTGTCGACGACCTGCAGCTCACGCGGCGCAGCAGTGGGATCGAGCGTGGCCTCGACGTGGTCGCGGAGTTCGGCGAGCGTCGGCGTCGCGCCGGGGACGGGCACGACGACCGCCGCGACGCGCTGACCGAGCCGGGCGTCGGGCAGACCCACCACCGCGACCTCCCGAACGGCCGGGTGCTCGACGAGCACGGCCTCGACCACCTGGGGGACCACGGTGAGCCCACCGGTCGAGATGGCCTCGTCGAGCCGTCCCAGGATGCGCAGGACCCCGTCGTCGAGCAGGCCCGCGTCGTCGGTGCGGAACCAGCCGGGTTCGGCGAAGGCAGGATGGTCGGGCAGGTTCCGGTAGCCCGAGGCGAGCGTGGCGCCGCCGAGCCACACCCGCGAGTCCCCGTCGACGCGCACGTACACGCCGTCGAGCGACACGCCGTCGTAGACGCAGCCGCCGCAGGTCTCGCTCATGCCGTAAGTGCGCACGACGGTGATGCCGGCCGCGCGGGCGCGGTCGAGGATTGGCACGGGAGTCGCGGCCCCACCGAGCAGGATCGCGTCGAGGCGGGCAAGCGCCGCGGTGGCGTCGGGATGGTCGAGGGCCTTGATCAGCTGCGTGGGAACCATCGAGCTGTACCGGCGGGGGCCCGGCACGGCGTCCACCGCCGCCGGCAGATCCGCAGGATCGAAACCGGCGGACACGTCGACGACGACGGGTTCGGTTCCGGAGAGCAGACTGCGCAGCAGCACCTGCATGCCCGCGATGTGATGGGCGGGCAGGGCCAGGAGCCACGAGCCCGTCCCGCCCAGCCGGGCGTGGGTGGCGTCGCCGCTCGCGCGCAGCGCCTGCGCGGACAACATGGCACCCTTCGGGGTCCCGGTCGTGCCGGAGGTCGCGACCACCAGTCCCACACCGTCCGCGACGGGTTCACCGGGGCTCAGTGCTGCGGTGAGTCGGAGCGTCTCCCGCTCGTCCCCGGCGGGGACGGGGAGCAGCGCCGGTCCGTCACCGTCGAGCATGCGCTGCAGGGTGGGCAGCACGGAGCGGACGGCGGACCCGGCAGGGACGGGCAGGAGCTCGAGTGTGGTCACAGATCGTATTGTGTCGTGTCCCATCCGCCTGCCTCGAGCTGGCGGCGGACCCGGTCCACATCGTCGGGCGACGGCATGTTGTTGGTGATCTTGCTGATCAGGACCGCGATGTCGATGCGGTTGATCGACAGGTCACCGTCCTCGACCAAGGTGTCGGCGACCTGGGCGACCTCCTCGTCGGACAGGCGCCGCGCGAGCAGTGCGAACAGGGGTACGTAGTCCTGTTCCGGTACCCCTTCGGGGTAACCGGCGCGGAGCCACTCGACGATGGAAGCGAGAAACGGCGGGAGAGCCACCCGTCACTCCGATCAGAAGATGTCGATGCCGAACGTTCCGGCGAGGAAATCGGACGCCAGCAAGAGGATTCCCGCCAGGATCGCGCAGGCGACCACGGCGAAGCACAACACCGCGGCGGTCCGCGCCACGGGAGTCGGTAGGCCGTCGCTGCCCCGACCGGTGTCGAGCGCGCGGACCCCCAGGGCGAACAGGGAGGGCAGGCCGGCGCCGAGCAGCAGGCCCACGAGAACGACCTGCCACAGGGAATCGAGGGTGTGCGTCAACAGGTTCACGAGCGTCCTTCCCCGCTGACCGTTGCGGAGGCACCCGGCGCCGGGGCCAGCTTGTCGTCCCAGTCGGCGGTGACATTGGAGGCGTCGACGGGCTGCCGGCGCGAGCGCACCCACATGAACAGGGCCAGGGCGCACAGGATCGCGAACACGACGAGCACGCCGGACATGCCGCCGATGAGGTGGGCGAGCGCCCAGCAGATCGCTCCGACGACCGCGGCGCACGGCAGGGTGATGACCCACGCGACGACCATCCGTCGCGCCACCGACCAGCGCACCTCGGCGCCCTTGGTGCCCAGACCCGTTCCGAGGATCGACCCCGTGGCGACGTGCGTGGTCGACAGCGGCAGACCGAAATGGCTCGAGGTGAGGATGATGGCGGCCGACGACGACTCGGCGGCCAGGCCCTGCGGCGGGGCGATCTCGACGAGGCCCTTGCCCAGCGTGCGGATGATGCGCCAGCCACCGAGATAGGTGCCGAGTGCGATCGCGACGGCACAGGCGACCTTCACCCAGAACGGCATCTCGGTGTCGGCGGTGATGGTGCCGTGGGCGACGAGGGCCAGGAAGATCACGCCCATCGTCTTCTGCGCGTCGTTGGTGCCGTGCGCGAGGGACATCAGGGACGCCGTGCCGATCTGTCCCAGCCGGAAGCCGCGGTCGCGGTGCTCGGTGGAGACGGATCGGGTCAGGCGGTGAATCGACCAGATGCCCACCGTGGACACGAGCGCCGCGATGACGGGCGCAAGCACGGCGGGGATCAGGACCTTGCCCAGGACTCCGTCCCACACGACGCCCTGGACACCGATCGACGCCAGTGCAGCGCCGACGAGACCGCCGAACAGAGCGTGCGACGAGCTGGACGGCAGGCCGAACAGCCAGGTCGAGATGTTCCAGAGGATCGCTCCGACCAGACCGGCGAAGACGATGAGCAACAGATCGGTACCGCCGACGGTGTCGAGGTCGACGACACCCTTCGCGACGGTCGCGGCGACTTCCACGGACAGGAAGGCGCCGACGAGGTTGAGAGTCGCGGACAAAGTGACCGCGGTCTTGGGTTTGAGGGCGCCGGTGGCGATGGATGTCGCCATGGCATTGCCGGTGTCGTGGAAGCCGTTGGTGAAATCGAAAGCGAGGGCAGTGACGACCACCACCAGGAGCACGACGAACTCTGCGGTCACGTCTGTCGATTGTGGGGTAGCGGGCAGGTGAATGTACAGCGACGGGGATGTGAATTCTGCGTCTCGCCGTCACACCCGACCGGTTCTTTCGGACTCCGACCATGAGCGGAGTGCAGAGCAGACCGCACGGCTTGTGTGCAAGATCACCGGCGCCGCGCGACTGCCTCCGGCCGTGCCCGGGTACCTCCGTTCGTCAACGGAGGTCGCGCCGCAAGGGATGGTCCTCGGGGATCTGCACCAGGACGATCGGGATCCCCTCGGGATCCGCGATCCACAGCTCGCGCAGTCCCCACGGCTCCTGCTTCGCACCCCGGACGATGCGCACGCCCTTCAGCGCCAGTTCGGCCTCGGCGTCGTAGACGTCGCGCACCTGGAGCCACAGGGCGCCGTGGAACATTTCGTCGCTGTCGTCGGATCGGCCGTGCGCGGCGATCTCGATGAGCGACTGCCCCGCGAAGAAGACGGTTCCGCCGGGATACTCGCGGGCGATCGCCAGTCCCAGCGTCGAACCGTAGAACTCGAGGGCGGCCTCGGGGTCGCGCGGACGGAGGATGGTGCGGCTGCTGAGGATCTCCACGGTCACTGCTCCTCGGCCGGGCAGGCCTCGTGATGGCGGCGGCCGTGCGTGCGCCGCGATTCCTTCATCTCGGCCTCGAACAGATGGCGCCGGCCCTCCACGAGTTCGTCGCGCACCTGCTTCTCGAACGTGCGGAAGTCCGACCAGTAGCCGTCGTCGAACTCCTCGACGAGCTGGAAGGTCCAGCGACCCTCGGCGATGTTGCGTCCGATGATCTCGGTGCCGAGCCGCTCGGCGATCTCGTCGTGCCCGGCCTCGCGGAACAACTCCTCGGCGTCGCCGGTGAGCAGATCGGCGCGGCCCATCAGCTGGTGGAAGGCATAGAGATGGCCTCGCGCCTGCTCGACGGTCTCGAGGGCCTCGGACAGTTTGCCGGTCGCTTTCACAGTGGCGTCGGAGACGCTTTCCGGGCGGGTGTGGGCGGTTCGCGGACTCTGGCGATCGGTCATGTCCCACAGTGTGCCCGAGAGCACACGGTTCGAACGTAACTGAACATATGTGTTTGACGAAGCTTTCGATGGGACATTACTGACGGCAACGGTGCCCATGACAGCGCCGGCCTGCCACAGCGGATCCGACGCAGCCGTTACCGCGGCTGCGCGGCACCGCCGACAACGAGTGAGGAGAACTGCCATGGCGACCGACTACGACGCTCCCCGCACCACCGACATCCTGGGCGGCGGTGGCACTGCCCTGGACGAGCTGGACATCAAGCCCACCGCGGCCGCCGACACCGACGAGGGCGAGATCCTCGAGACCCTCGACCTGCCCGGCGCCGACCTCTCGGCACTGTCGGCGGAGGAGCTCTCGGTGCAGGTCCTGCCGAAGCAGTCGGACGAGTTCACCTGCATGGGCTGCTTCCTCGTCCAGCACCACAGCCGTCGCGCGACGAGCGCCGGCGAGCAGGCCTACTGCCGCGACTGCGTCTGACCTTCCGTCGGACGACCCCTCCCTGCGCGGCGAACCGGGCTTTGCACCTGCTGTAGCAGGGGCGAAGCCGGTTCGTCGCGTCAGGATCAGTAGTAGTGCGGGTAGGGCGACCAGTCGGGCTCGCGCTTCTCGAGAAAAGCGTCGCGACCCTCGATCGCTTCGTCGGTCATGTAGGCCAGACGCGTGGCCTCGCCCGCGAACAACTGCTGACCGACGAGGCCGTCGTCCTGCAGGTTGAAGGCGTACTTGAGCATGCGCTGCGCCTGCGGCGACTTGCCGTTGATCTTCTGCGCCCACTCCAGCGCGACGTTCTCGAGCTCGTCGTGGTCGACGACCTTGTTCACCGCACCCATGTGGTGCATCTCCTCGGCCGTATAGGTGTCGCCGAGGAAGAAGATCTCCCGCGCGAACTTCTGGCCGACCATCTTGGCGAGGTAGGCGCTGCCGTAGCCCCCGTCGAAGCTGCCCACGTCGGCATCGGTCTGCTTGAAGCGGGCGTGCTCGCGGGAGGCGAGCGTCAGGTCGCACGTGACGTGCAGGCTGTGACCGCCACCGGCGGCCCAGCCGTTGACCAGAGCGATGACGACCTTCGGCATGAACCGGATCAGCCGCTGGACCTCGAGGATGTGCAACCGGCCCGCGCGGGCCTTGTCGACGGTGTCGGCGGTCTCGCCGCTCGCGTACTGGTAGCCGCTGCGGCCACGGATCCGCTGGTCGCCGCCGGAGCAGAACGCCCACCCGCCGTCCTTCGGGCTCGGGCCGTTGCCCGTGAGCAGCACGACGCCCACGTCGGAGGTGGTCCGCGCATGATCGAGCACGCGGTAGAGCTCGTCGACGGTGTGCGGACGGAAGGCGTTGCGCACCTCGGGACGATCGAACGCGACGCGGACCGTGCCCTGCGTGACGTGTCGGTGATAGGTGATGTCGGTGAGGTTCTCGAACCCGGGTACCGGGCGCCACAATTCTGGATCGAAGGTCACCTCGTCACCATAAAGGGCCGGACATCTCGGCGACGTGCGCTGCCGCCCGATAACGTGCACAACCATGACCGAGCAGACCGATCCCCGCGACGACTACGAACACCACGGCGGATTCCCGGTCTACGAACCGGTGAAGGCGGGGCCGAACTACGGTCGCCTCGTCGAGACCTTCCGGCGTCTGCAGGATCTGATGGTCTCCACGAACCCGCCGGACGAGGTCGTCGACCGCGCGATCGAGCAGACCGAGGCACTCGTCGGCCTGCTCGCCGAGCACGCCGTGCCCGAGGGCCGCTCGCCCGCCGGATTCAACGTCGACCTGCCCGGACGCGGCAGCGCGCTGCTGCTGCCGTGGACGATCGAGAAGTACGGACCGGACGGTGTCCGTGAGCGCGGCGTCTTCCGCCGCTACCACCTCGGAGGCAACGGGGCCGCGCACGGCGGCACGCTGCCACTGCTGTTCGACGACCTGTTCGGCATGGTCATCCACGCCAACGGCCGCCCGATCGCCCGCACCGCCTATCTCCACGTCGACTACCGCAGGATCACTCCGATCGAGACCGAACTCGTCGTCGACGGCTGGGTGGACCGCGTGGACGGTCGCAAGGCCTTCTGCAAGGCCGAACTGCGCGATGTCGACGGCAACCTCCTCGCCGACTGCGAGGCGCTGATGGTCCAGTTGCTGCCGGGCCAGCCGTGACCTCCCTGCCCCTCCCGTCCGCGCTGCCCCTCCCGTCCGCGGACGAGTTGCTCGACGGGGCAGTCGTCGTCTCGCTGCCCATGCGCGTCCGGTTCCGCGGCATCACCGAACGCGAGGTGCTGCTGCTGCGCGGACCCGCCGGGTGGGGCGAGTTCGGACCGTTCCCCGAATACGGCGACGACGAGGCGGCGCACTGGTTGCAGTCGGCGATCGAAGCCGCCTGGCAGGGCCATCCGGCTCCGCGCCGCTCCCGGATCGCGGTCAACGCGACCGTGCCCGCCATCGGCCCGGAGCGCGTCCCCGAGGTGCTCACCCGGTTCCCCGGCGCGCGCACCGCGAAGGTGAAGGTCGCCGAAACGGGCCAGGATCTCGCGCAGGATGTCGCTCGCGTCCGGGCCGTGCGCGAACACGTGCCCCACGTCCGGATCGACGCGAACGGCGGCTGGAGCGTGGACGAGGCCGTCCGCGCCCTCACGGCGTTCACCGCCGACGGTCCGCTCGAATACGCCGAGCAGCCGTGCGCGACCGTCCCCGAACTCGTCGAGGTGCGCCGGCGACTGCCCGGGGTGCGCATCGCGGCGGACGAGAGCATCCGCCGCGCCGAGGATCCCCTGCGGGTCGTGCGGGCCGGGGGAGCGGACGTCGCCGTCGTGAAGGTCTCGCCGCTCGGTGGGGTCCGACGCCTCGTCGCGCTCGCCGACGAACTCGCCGGGCACGGCGTCGAGGTGGTCGTCTCGAGCGCCCTCGACTCCGCGGTGGGGATCGCCACCGGTCTCGCGGCGGCAGCCGCCCTGCCCGACCTCCCGTACGCCTGCGGGCTGGGCACGGGTGGCTTCTTCGACGCCGACGTCGCGCCGGCTCTGCACATGTCCGACGGAGCGCTCGATGTCGTCGTGGTCGAGCCCGAACCCGAGCGGCTCGACGCGCTGCGGGCCGATCCCGATCGAGTCGAGTGGTGGTGCGAGCGGGTGCGTCGGTGCCGTACGGTGCTCGCCGGACGCGGACTGTGACGACCTCGCCGGACGCGGACTGTGACGGCACGGAATCGTCGTATATCGTTCCCCGCGTCCCAACGGTCACAAGTGTCACATCTACGGAGGCAGTGAAAGTGGTTGCAGCTCTGGGCGATGCCCTCCTCGGCGCCGACAAGTTCCCGGCGGTCAAGGCAGACGTCGAAGCCCTGATCGATGCTGAGGTGTCGGACAAGAAGGGTGCGTCCGGTCTCGCCCTCAAGGGTGGCTACGCAGCAGTGAAGAAGGTCGGCCCGGGCATCGTGCCGGGTGCCGTCGAAGGTCTGCTGCCCGAATTCGTCGAGAAGCTCCAGCCGTTCTGGGTGGAGTACGCAGGCAACGGTTCGTTCGCGGACTTCCTGGTCGCCCGCGGCGAGGTCGTCGCCGACGCTCTCCTCGGCGTGACCGACGAGCGCATCGCCGGCACGTCGAAGTCCGGCGTCAAGAAGGTCTACGACTCGCTGCGCCCCTCGGCCAAGAAGCACGTCGTCGAGGCCCTGCCGCGCCTGGGTGATCTCATCCAGAAGCACGCCGGCTGAGCCGACACCAGCGACATCCGGACGTCGCGGTCCCGAACCGGTTCGCCGGTCGGTACCGCGACGTTCGTCGTTCGGTACCGCGACGTTCGTCGTTCGAGGGGGTCGTTCGAGGGGTCCGTCAGTAGACGGGCTCCCCGTACTTCCAGTAGCCGATGAAGGTCACCGCCGCACGGTCCCAGCCGCACTCGCGCACGAGATGGCGGCGCACGCCGGTCGCGAGCGACGACTCGCCTGCGACGAACGCGTGGGCCGAATCCGACGAGGGCGTCGACTCCCGCACCGCGTCGACGACGAGACTGCCCGGAACCGCCTCGCCATCCGTCCTGATCACCGGGTGCACCAGCACGTTCTCGCCCGTCGGCAGATTCTGGGCGCTGAGATCGTCCGGGTGCGGAACCTCGACGAAGACCTCCACGGCCGCGAACGGGTCGAGGGCAAGAATCGAGTCGAGGATGCCGACCACGGCGGGCACCGCGCTCTCGTCGCCGACGAGCAGCCACGACCGTGCTTCGTCGAGGGGCAGGTTGCTGATGCCCTCGTCGAGGATGCCGATCTCGTCGCCGGGCTGTGCCCGCTCCGCCCACGCCGAAGCCGGACCCAGATCGCCGTGCGACGCGAAATCGATCTCGATCTCTGAGGTCGGACCGAACAGCCCGGTGCCCGCAGGTCGCACACGGCGGAACGTGTAGTTCCGCAACGCCGGACGCCGCTCCTCGGGCAGTTCCTGGTATTCGGGCCACCAACGGTCGTCGGTCGCGCCGGGAAGGGTCAGCTCCTGCTGATCCGGGGTGGGGAAGAACATGCGGAACCAGTGGTCGAAGCCCATCGGTGCGATCGAGTCGACGTCGTCGCCGCCCACGGTGATGCGCACGAAGGTCCGGCTGATGCGTTGGGCGGCGAGTACCTGCGCGCGCACCATCCGCCGCGACTCGGGCTTGAGATAGGGATTGCGCCGTGCGGTTCCGGTGCTCTTCGCCATACGGCCCTCCGAGGTTGCTCGGATGCCACCACTGACGACGTGCAGCATCCCGACGATCGTTCAGCGGAGCCTAACCTGTGTCGTCACCCGGGAGTGCCGGGCCGCTGCAGTCTCCGCACCGCGGGCGTCAGTCCCCATTCGGTCCGCCCCAACCGGCTCACCGCGCCGAGCGCGGCGAAGTCGGGGGCACCGTCCTCCGCCAGCACCTCCGGATCGACCGTCACGGCGAGGACGTCGCCCATCACGACGAACGAGTCGCCGATCTCGATCACACGGTGCAACCGGCACTCGATCGAGGCGGGTGCCTCCGCGACCCGCGGGGGCCGCACCCGCTCGCTCGGCTCGGCGTGCAACCCCACCTCGGTGAACTCGTCGATGTGGTGCGGGAACGCCGCCGACGAGGCGTTGACCTTCTCCATCAACGGCACGGTCGCGATGTTGATCACGAACTCGCCCGTCTGCTCGATGTTCCGCAGACTGTCCTTCCGGCCCACGGAGGTGAACTGCACGACCGGCGGGGCCGTACTCGCCACCGTGAAGAAGCTGTAGGGAGCGAGATTGAACACACCGTCCTCGGCCTCGGTGGACACCCACGCGATCGGTCTCGGCACGATTGTCGCGGTGAGAAGGCGGTAGAAGCGGCCGGGACTCGACTCGGCGGGATCGAAGACTGTGCGCACGGCCTCCATTCTGACCGCACCTGTACCCGGCCACACTTCCGGCGCAATTACCCTGGACTCCGTGAATCCGTCCACTGCCCAGGCCACTGCTGTCGTCGACGAACTCGCCCGGGGCGGTGTTCGGGACGTCGTGCTGTGCCCGGGCTCGCGCAACGCGCCGCTCGCCTTCGCGCTCCAGGCCGCCGACAGCGCAGGACGTTTGCGCCTGCACATGCGTATCGACGAGCGCACCGCCGGATTCCTCGCGATCGGCCTGGCCCTCGCATCGGGGCGTCCCGTCCCGGTCGTCATGACCTCCGGTACCGCCGTGGCCAACCTCGCGCCCGCTGTGCTCGAGGCGAACTACGCCCGCGTCCCGCTGGTCGTGCTCAGCGCCAATCGCCCCTACGAACTGCTCGGATCCGGTGCGAACCAAACCGTCGAACAGCTCGGGTTGTTCGGCAGCCAGGTGCGCGCCACCATCAGTCTCGGCCTCGCCGAAGGCATCGAGCAGAACAGCCAGTGGCGTTCGGCTGTCTCCCGGGTTCTCGCTGCCGCCCGCGGAACCCGATCGGGCAACGCCGGCCCGGTCCACTTCGACATCCCGCTGCGCGAACCGCTCGTGCCCGAGCTCGACGCGAAGGGCCCGGTGCCCGAGGGCCGCCCCGACGGCAATGCCTGGACCACCACGGTGAACGCCACCCTCGACGTCCCGCTCGAGATCGACCTGACCCCCGACACGATCGTCGTCTCCGGTCACGGTTCCGCCCACCGCCCCGAATTGTCCGGGCTGCCGACCGTCGCCGAACCCACCGCACCGTTGCACGGCATCCCGGTGCATCCGATGGCGCTGCCGCACCTGAAGCCGCGCCAGGCGATCATCACCGGACGGCCCACGCTGCACCGGCCGGTGTCGAACCTGCTCGCCGACCCCGCCGTCACCGTGTACGCGCTGACCACCGGCCCGCGCTGGCCCGACGTGTCGGGCAACGTCATCGCGACAGGCACCCGCGCCGTGGTGTCGGGAACACCCGACGAGGCGTGGCTCGAACGATGCCGCCAGCTGTCGGCACACACCGACAAGGCCGTGCGCGCCCAGCTCGACGGGCATCCGAAGGCCACCGGACTGCACGTCGCGGCGGTCGTGACGGACTCGCTGAAGCCCTGCGACCAGCTGCTGCTCGGGGCGTCGAACCCGGTGCGCGACGCGGCGCTCGTGAGCTACCCGAAACCCGACGTGAAGGTGCTGTCCAACCGGGGTGTCGCCGGGATCGACGGTACGGTCTCCACCGCCGTCGGTGCCGCACTCGCCTACGAGCAGGGACGGACCGTCGCGCTGCTCGGCGACCTGACCTTCCTGCACGACGCGTCGGGCCTGCTCATCGGGCCGTCGGAGCCGCGGCCGCAGAACCTCACCATCGTCGTCGCGAACGACGACGGCGGCGGAATCTTCGAACTGCTCGAACAGGGCGACCCGCAGTACGCGGGTGTTTTCGAGCGTGTCTTCGGCACCCCGCACGGTATGGACCTCGCGGCACTGTGTGCGGCCTACCGCGTCCCGCACGAGCTGGTGGATCTGCAGGGACTCGCGCTCGCCCTCTCGAACGACACGGCGCCACCCGCGGGCATCCGTGTGGTCGAGGTCACCACCGATCGGGCCGGGCTGCGCGAATTGCACGCGGCGGTGCGGGCGCAGCTGTGAGCGGACCCGAGCGCGCGCGGCGCGCGGTTCTCATGGTCGCGGCGGCGATTTCCGCCCTCGCGGTGATCCTGTTGCTCGGCGCCCTCCGCAACGACCTCACCATCCGCTCCGACACGGGCACGGCCGTCGCGGAGGTGCTCTCGGCTGGCTCCGTGCGGTCCGCCGTGAGTTTCGTCACTCCTGACGGTGTGACGCACAATCCGGAGCTCGGCGTTCTGTACCCGACGGGGCTGACCACCGGGCAGCGGATCGCCGTCGAGTACGCCCGGAGTGATCCCGATCTCGTTCGTGTGACCGGTCGCGACGCCCGCGTCGCCCTGATCCCGGCCGGATCGGTGATCGTCGTCACATGGTTGATCGCCACGCCGGTGCTGATCTGGCTGCGGCGGAGGGCGACCGCCGCACCCGCTGTCGCTCCCGACGTGAAGGATCGACAGCTGCAGGTGTGACGAACGAAACGTTCGTCGCGACTTCGTCCATCGGTCACCGAGCTCGCACCTGCTCGACTCGCAGGCTCGCCACGCTGTCGGCGTGCGAGTAGCCATCGTCGCGGAATCCTTCCTCCCGAACGTCAACGGCGTCACCAACTCGGTGCTCCGCGTCCTCGAGCACCTCGACCGCACCGGACACGACGCGTTGGTCGTCGCACCCGACACGGTCGCAGGCAGGCCACCTGCTCCGTCCGACCATCACGGGACACCCGTCCACCGCGTACCGGCGGTGCGCGTACCGAGGATCAGCTCCCTCCCGGTGGGCGTGCCCGGCCCGGAACTCCTTCCGGTGTTGCGCACTTTCGCGCCGGACGTGGTGCACCTCGCGTCCCCGTTCGTGCTCGGTGCCGGCGGTCTCGCCGCCGCGGGACGCCTCGACATTCCGACGGTCGCGATCTATCAGACGGACGTGGCCGGATTCGCCTCCAGCTACGGGCTCGGCCTCGCCGCGCGTGCGTCCTGGCGGTGGACTCGGCGCCTGCACCGCGGCTGCGATCTCACCCTCGCTCCCTCGACCTCCGCCGTGGACGACCTCGTGGCCCACGGCATCCCGCGCGTGCGGCGCTGGTCGCGGGGCGTCGACACCGACCGCTTCGCGCCGTCCCGGCGGGACGAGGACCTGCGCTCCTGCTGGTCGCCGGACGGCCGTCCGATCGTCGGTTTCGTGGGACGCCTCGCGCCCGAGAAGCACGTCGAGCGGCTCGCGATCCTCGCCCACGACCCGCGGCTGCAGCTCGTCGTCGTCGGCGACGGTCCCGAACGGTCGCGGCTCGAACGTCAGCTGCCGTCGGCCGTGTTCACCGGGCAGCTGGGGGGTGAGGAACTGGCCCGCGCCCACGCGAGCCTCGACGTCTTCGTCCATCCCGGCGAACACGAGACCTTCTGCCAGGCCGTGCAGGAAGCCCTGGCGAGCGGGGTCCCGGCGATCGTGCCGGACGCGGGCGGACCACGCGACCTCGTCGCCCACTGCCGCAACGGTTACCGCTTGCCGGTGGACCGCTTCGTCGAATTGCTGCCCCGAGCCGTCGATGCGCTGCTCGCTCCTGGGGTCCGGGACGAGTTCGGTGGTGCGGCACGCAGTGGAGTGCTCGGCCGCACCTGGCCCGTGCTGTGCGACGAGTTGTTCGCCCATTACCGGCGGGTGCAGGGCCTTCCCGCGCACGCGCTCCGCCGCGCCGCATGAGCGCCGGCGTCCACTAGGGGAGCGGGTAACGTTTCGGCCGTGGCAACAACTCACGGATCACGCGCGTCGCTCGACAAGGACCCGCGTGAGGTCGCGTCCATGTTCGACGGGGTCGCTGCACGCTACGACCTGACCAACACCGTCCTGTCGTTCGGGCAGGACCGCGGGTGGCGTCGCGCGACCCGTGCGGCTCTCGACCTGAAGCCCGGCGAGCGGGTGCTCGACCTGGCCGCCGGCACCGGGGTCTCCACCGTCGAACTCGGACGGTCCGGCGCGTGGGTCGTCGCCACCGACTTCTCCAAGGGCATGCTGCACGCCGGTGAGTTCCGCAACGTCCCGATGGTCGCAGGCGACGCGATGAAACTGCCGTTCGCCGACGCGGTCTTCGACGCCGCGACCATCTCCTTCGGCCTGCGCAACGTCGCCGACCCGGACGAGGGACTGCGCGAGATCGCCCGGGTGGTCAAGCCGGGTGGACGCCTCGTGGTGTGCGAGTTCTCCACACCCGTGCGGGAACCGCTACGCACCGTCTACATGGAGTACCTGATGCGGACGCTGCCGCGGGTCGCGCGGGCGGTCAGCAGCAATCCCGACGCCTACGTCTACCTCGCCGAATCGATCCGGGCCTGGCCCGATCAAGAGCAGCTCGCCCGGCGCATCGAGGCCGCGGGCTGGAGCGACGTGAAGTGGCGCAATCTCACCGGGGGCATCACCGCCCTGCACCGCGCGGTACGCAAGTAGCCGGGCGCATCGGCACCGCGCGGTACGCAAATTGCCGCGCGGCGCTGTATCGGCGCTCAGGCGAAGAGCGGCTGCCGATCCCAGCGCATCGAGAGATGACCGCTCGTCCGCCACACCCGGGCCACGAAGTCGGCGTCCTCGTCGGTGACGAGATTGCCCATCACCCGCACCGCGACCGACATCATCGTCCGCGACCGCATCGCGATCGGGCCGGTCGCCGGCAGGAACTTCGGGATCGTGAGCAGGCTCGCGAGGCGACGCGCGGTGGAGAACGCCCGGCCGTAGTGGGAGCGCAGCGTCGCCGGCCACAGGTCGGTGAGGTCGTCGGAGTCGAGCAGCCCGGCGAGCAACCGACCGCCTTCGAGTCCGTAGTCGATGCCCTCGCCGTTGAGCGGATTGACGCACGCCGCGGCGTCGCCGATCAGCGCCCAGTTCCTGCCCGCGACCCCCGACACGGCTCCGCCCATGGGCAGCAGCGCCGACGCCACACGCGTCACCTCGCCGAGTTCCCATTCCTTGCGGCGCTGCCGCGCGTAGAGGTCGATGAGATGCCGCAGCGATCCACTCGCCGGTCGCGAGGCGGTCGCGAGGGTCCCCACTCCCAGGTTCACCTCGCCGGTGCCGAGCGGGAACACCCAGCCGTAGCCCGGCTGGACGGCCCCCGCGTCGTCGCGCAGTTCGAGGTGCGAGGTGATCCACGGATCGTCGCTGCGCGGGGAGGTGGCGTAGGCCCGCGCGGCCACGCCGTAGGTGGTGTCGCGGTGCCAGCGACGACCGAGCACCTTGCCGAGGGGAGAACGCACCCCGTCGGCGACGATCACCGTGCGGCAGCGGACGGTCCGCGGTCCGTCGGCGGTGCGGAAGATCACGGCCGAGACCCGGTCGCCGTCGCGTTCGACGTCGACGGCCTTCGTTCCGTCCACGGCGCGGGCACCCGAGTCGAGCGCGGCCTGCCGGATCCGGGCGTCGAGTTCGGTGCGCGGCACGGCGCTGCCCACGACCGGGAACGACGAGTCGGGCCAGGGGAGTTCGAAGCGGCCACCGAAGCCCTCGAGACGCAGACCGCGGTTGACGGTGCGGGTGCGCAGCCAGTCGCCGAGGCCGAGTTCGTCGAGTTCGGCGACGGCACGCGGGGTCAATCCGTCACCGCAGGTCTTGTCGCGAGGGAAGGTCGCGGCATCGACGAGCAACACCTCGCGACCGGCGCGGGCAGCCCACGCGGCGGCGGCGGAACCGGCTGGACCGGCACCGACGACGAGAACATCGGTACTGTCGGGAACGCAGGACTGGGATTGCCGCGGATCTCGCGCGGAGTGTTCGGCCACCACCGCTCCATCTTCTCAGGCCGCGATCGGCCGCCTCGACGAGGTGGATCGGGGAACGAACGGCTAGGTTCACTACGGTGAAGTCGAGGCGACAGAACAGGATGGGTACGTCATCGTGAGCACTGAGGGGGCGGCTCGGACCGCTGGTTCGGCCGATGCGGCGCCGAGCACCGTCGTGGCCGGTGTGGAACTCGGCGATCCGGTCCTCGCCGCGACAGTCGGGGACGGCCTCGCGAGCGTCGAGAAACTCCTGGTCGAGGAACTGTCCGACGGTGAGGACTTCCTGACGGAGGCCGCACTGCACCTTGCTAAGGCGGGTGGCAAGCGGTTCCGGCCGCTGTTCACTATCCTCACCGCGCAGCTCGGGCCGAAGCCCACCGATCCCGCCGTGGTGACGGCGGCGACCGTCGTCGAGCTCGTGCACCTCGCGACGCTCTATCACGACGACGTGATGGACGAGGCGACGATGCGTCGCGGCGCCCCGAGCGCCAACGTGCGCTGGGGCAACAGCGTCGCGATCCTCGCCGGCGACTATCTGTTCGCGCACGCCTCGCGGTTGGTGTCGACGCTGGGTCCGTCGGCCGTGCAGATCATCGCGGAGACGTTCGCCGAGCTGGTCACCGGTCAGATGCGCGAAACCATCGGTGTGCGTACCAACGACGACCCGGTCGAGCACTACCTGCGGGTGATCTGGGAGAAGACCGGTTCGCTGATCGCCGCCAGCGGTCGCTTCGGCGGTACGTTCTCGGGCGCTGATCCGGAACATGTAGAGCGTCTCGAACGGCTCGGTGACGCCGTCGGCACCGCTTTCCAGATCGTCGACGACATCATCGACATCGCGTCCGACACCACGGAGTCGGGCAAGACCCCCGGAACCGATCTCCGCGAGGGTGTGTACACCCTGCCGGTGCTCTACGCGCTGCGGGAGACCGGACCGGAGGCGGATCGTCTGCGTGAACTGCTCGTCGGTCCCATCGAGGACGAAGCACACGTCGCGGAGGCGCTCGAACTGCTCGTCCGCTCGCCGGGGATGGATGCGGCGAAGGCGACTCTCGCGACCTACGCCGCCCGCGCTCACGCCGAACTCGATGCCCTGCCGCAGGGGTCGGCGAACGAGGCGCTGCGTCGCCTCGTGGACTTCACCGTCGCCCGCGTCGGCTGACGGACCGTCGTGTCGTCCCGCCCCGGTCGGGGCGGGAACCGCGCCGTTCGCTCGTTCGTTGGACGAATGAGTGGGAAATCGTGGTGCGGAAGGGGTGCGACGTGCACGGATACTCGAACCGTCTCAAGACGGCCGGTCTGTTGATCGGAATGTCCGCGCTGATCGTGTTCGTCGGAGCGTTGTTCGGCAATTCGACGATCCTGCTGATATCGATCGTGCTCGCCGTCGGCATGAACGGCTACGCGTACTTCAACAGCGACAAGCTCGCCCTGCGGGCGATGCACGCCCAGCCGGTCACCGAGGTGCAGGCACCGGCGATGTACCGGATCGTGCGTGAACTCGCGACCGCGGCGCACCAGCCCATGCCGCGGCTCTACATCAGCCCCACCAACGCCCCCAACGCGTTCGCCACGGGTCGTAACCCGCGAAACGCCGCCGTGTGCTGCACGACGGGCATCCTGGAGATCCTGAACGAACGGGAACTGCGCGCGGTGCTCGGCCACGAACTCGCCCACGTCTACAACCGCGACATCCTCATCTCGTCGGTCGCCGGCGCGATGGCTGCCGTCATCTCGGGCCTGGCGAACTTCGCGTTCTTCGCCTCGGCCTTCGGCAACCGGGAGGGTGGCGCGAACCCACTGGCGCTGCTGCTGGTTTCCCTGCTCGGCCCCATCGCGGCGTCGGTCGTCAAACTCGCTGTGTCGAGGTCGCGCGAGTACCAGGCCGACCAGTCCGGTGCCGAGCTCACCGGCGACCCGCTGGCCCTCGCGTCGGCGCTGCGCAAGCTCGCTCTCGGCACGCAGGCCGCGCCGCTGCCACCCGAACCGAAACTCGCGGCCCAGTCGCACCTGATGATCGCCAACCCGTTCCGGGCGGGCGACAAGATGAGCCGGCTGTTCTCGACGCACCCGCCGATGGCCGACCGCATCGAACGGCTCGAGCGCATGGCCGGGATCCGCTGACCGGACGGCACCCCACAGACGACATCCCAGACGACTCCGCCCGCGACGACGGTCGCGGGCGGAGTCGTAGGAGAGGGCGTCGTCGGCAGTGGTCGACGTACTAGCGGTAGTTGACGAACTGCAGGGCGATGTCGAGGTCGGCGTTCTTGAGCAGCGAGATGACGGCCTGCAGGTCGTCGCGCTTCTTGCTGCTCACGCGCAGCTCCTCGCCCTGGATCTGCGCCTTGACGCCCTTCGGGCCCTCGTCACGGATGAGCTTGGAGATCTTCTTGGCATTCTCCTGGCTGATGCCCTGCACCAGCGTGCCGGTGATCTTGTAGACCTTGCCGGACTGCGTCGGCTCGCCGGCGTCGAAGGACTTGAGGGACAGGTCGCGGCGGATCAGCTTCTCCTTGAAGACCTCGAGCGCGGCGAGCGCGCGGTCCTCGGTCTCGGCCGAGATCGTGATGGCCTCGTCGCCCGACCACTCGATGTGCGCCCCGGTGTTCCGGAAATCGAAGCGGTTGGCGATCTCCTTCGCCGCCTGGTTCAGCGCGTTGTCCACTTCCTGGCGGTCGACCTTGCTCACCACATCGAACGACGAATCAGCCACGTCTCACTCCACTTCGGGGTCGGTCTGTAAGGGTTCTGTCCACCCGACGCTATCGGGTCGCGCGGAGCTGTGACCACTCGGTTTGCGTTTCGGGGGGGTATGCGTTGTATTCTTCCAAACGCATCGAGGACGCGGTCCCGATCGCACCCCGGCAGGTTGCCCGAGCGGCCAATGGGAGCGGACTGTAAATCCGTCGGCTTACGCCTACGTAGGTTCGAATCCTACACCTGCCACCGGAACGGCCCCGGTTCTTCGGAACCGGGGCTGTTCTGCATTCCGGGGCCCTTCGGTGCGGGCTCCGGAGTGTGGGTCCTGCTCTCCCCGAGGTTCCGGGCGGCTCGGCACGCGGTGCCGTTCCGCCTCGCGCCCGATGCCTCCCGCCGGCCCGCCGCGCGCGTATGTGTGGGCACGGGTGGGTGCGGGTGGGCAGAGGTCGGAGAGGAGCGGCGTTTATGCGCCTCTACCAGCGGATTTTGCACCAGGACCGAGTGTGTGTAATCTTTTGGAGGCCGCAGCGAGCAGAGATGCTCCGGAGGCCACGCCCCCTTAGCTCAGTCGGCAGAGCGTTTCCATGGTAAGGAAAAGGTCGACGGTTCGATTCCGTCAGGGGGCTCGCTGGATTGAGGTGCCGCCTTCGTAGCGACACTCGGCACCGAGGCGGTGTAGCTCAGTTGGTAGAGCAAACGACTCATAATCGTTGCGTCGCCGGTTCAAGTCCGGTCACCGCTACCAAAAGTTCATTGATCCACCCTGATCGATACTGATCGGATTGACGCGAAAGAAGGCATCCCGTGGCCTCCTCTACTGACGTTCGGCCGAAGATCACCTTGGCCTGCGAGGTGTGCAAGCACCGCAACTACATCACGAAGAAGAACCGTCGCAACGACCCCGACCGGCTCGAGCTGAAGAAGTTCTGCCCGAACTGCGGTACGCACCAGTCGCACCGCGAGTCCAAGTAGCCGGTCGCAACGACGTCGACGCATAAGGTCTCCGCAATACCGACCGTGCCAGTTGGCGTCGTCGGAATTGCGGAGGTTTTGCGTATGACGAACATACTCGAGAACCAGGAATCGGTGGACGCGACCGAACAGGCCGGGATCCCGTTCGATGCCGCCGCGCACGCCAAGTCCATGGTCGGTCACCACTACCGGGTGGGCGACTACTACGAGGTCGGTCGCGAGAAGATCCGCGAGTACGCCCGTGCCGTGCGCGATTCGCATCCGGCCCATCACGACGACGACGCAGCCCGGGGGCTGGGATATGACGGAGTGATCGCGCCGCTGACCTTCGTCTCGATCGTCGGCATGATCGCGCAGCGCAAGCTGTTCGAAGAGGTCGTCACCGGCTACGACCTGAGCCAGATCATGCAGACCGACCAGCGGATGGTCTACCACCGCCCGATCCAGGCCGGCGACAGGCTGTTCTGCGACGTCTACCTCGACGATTTCCGGCAAGCTGCCGGCAGCGACATCATCACCACCAAGAACGTGATCACGGATCAGTACGACAATCTCGTGCTCACCTCCTGGACGACGCTCGTCGCCCGTTCCGGTGGCGAGGTCGACGACAACATCGCGCACGCGGTCAAGGATGTGGTGATGCACAGTGACACTCCGTAGCTTCGCGGATGTCGCGGTAGGGGACGAGCTTCCGTCGAAGGTCGTCACGCTCACGCGCGGAAATCTGGTCAACTATGCAGGTGTGTCGGGTGATCCCAACCCGATCCACTGGAGCGACAAGGTGGCCGAACTGGCCGGCTTGCGCGACGTCGTCGGGCACGGCATGCTCTCGATGGGCATCGCGGCCGGCTTCGTCACGGAGTGGCTGGGAGACCCCGGCGCGGTGACCGAATACAATGTTCGGTTCACCAGTCCGGTATATGTGGAGGCCGTCAAGGCCGCCGAGATCGAGTTCACCGGCAAGATCAAGTCGGTGGACGCGGAGAGCAAGACAGCAGTGGTCGCTATCGTGGCGAAGTCCGACGGTCGTAAGATCTTCGGTCGCGCCACGGCAACGGTCCGTTTGGCCTGACGGCCGAGCGGATTGGGTTTGTCCCGGGGCAATGCAGTACACTTAGGCTTCTGGGATCGCATAGCAGCGCGCTGCTCTACGAAGGCCGTAACGGCCCGACGGGGTAGCGCGCGTGTCATGTGGTCGCAGATGGGTCGGTTCCGGACACTCGCTTCGTACGAGTGTGGATGTCCGACCAGAGGGGCGTAGCTCAATTGGCAGAGCAGCGGTCTCCAAAACCGCAGGTTGCAGGTTCAAGTCCTGTCGCCCCTGCCCCCGGACTGCCAGCGACCGAGAGGAACGATGTGAGCGAGGAGCGCGGTCAGCGCCACAGCGGCACCGCAGGGAACATTCCCGGCGACGCTGGAACGGCTACCGGCGCGACCCCCGACGGTTCTTCCGCGGCTGCTCGGCCGACCGGCAAGCGGGCCACCCGTCGTGGTGCAGCCGATCCCTCGGCATCCACGACGAGTGCTGTGTCCATGAAGAAGACGTCGCGTTCGGCCACGGCCGTGAGCGATCGTCCCGCCGCGAAGTCCGAGAACATCTTCAAGCGACTCGTGCGCTTCTTCCGTGAGGTCATCGCCGAGCTCCGCAAGGTGATCTGGCCCAACCGCAAGCAGTTGACCACCTACACGCTCGTGGTCCTTGCGTTCGTGACCGTCATGACGGCGTTCATCTTCGGATTGGATCTGGCGTTCGTACAGGGCGTCAGCTGGTTGTTCGGTTAGCGCCTGTCCGCGCGAGACGAAAAATGTGATCGACGAGAGGAAAGTGCCCGGTGAGCACCCCCGAGAACGACTCGTACGAGGCTTCGGCCGAGGAGCACGTTTCGGACGAGGCCTTGGTTGACGACGTGACGGCCGAGTCGGCGGATGCGGACACCGAGGTCTCCGAGTCCGACGCTGCTGTCGAGTCCGGCACCGATGCCGAGACCGATGTCGAGGTCTCCGACGCAGCGGAGGGCACCGACGACGCCGCCGCCGAAGAGGACGAGGTCGACCCGGCCGAGGCCCTCGAGAAGCAACTGCGGCGCGAGCCCGGCGACTGGTACGTCGTGCACTCCTACGCCGGCTACGAGAACAAGGTCAAGACCAACCTCGAAACCCGCGTCCAGAACCTCGACCTCACCGAGTACATCTTCCAGGTCGAGGTGCCGACCGAAGAGGTCACCGAGATCAAGAACGGTCAGCGCAAGCAGGTCAACCGCAAGGTCCTGCCCGGCTACATCCTCGTCCGGATGGAACTCAACGACGAGTCGTGGGGCGCCGTCCGGAACACCCCCGGCGTGACCGGCTTCGTCGGAGCCACGTCGCGTCCGTCGCCGCTGACGATCAAGGAGGTCGTGAAGTTCCTCCTCCCGCAGCAGGCGAAGAAGAAGCCGGCGGCCGGTGCTTCGACCGCAGGCGAGCAGGCTCCCGCCGCCGCTGCGAAGCCCGCCATCGAGGTGGACTTCGAGGTCGGCGAGTCGGTCACCGTGATGGACGGCCCGTTCGCGACGCTGCCCGCCTCCATCAGTGAGGTCAACGCCGAGCAGCAGAAGCTCAAGGTCCTGGTGTCGATCTTCGGCCGTGAGACTCCCGTGGAGTTGTCGTTCAACCAGGTGTCGAAGATCTGACGATCCCCAGGATCCGACGGCGCCGGCATCCGGCGCGCACAAGCTTGCAGTAGCAGTACGCAAGAACCACACCGAGCACGAAACTAGGAATAGAGATGCCCCCCAAGAAGAAGAAGATCGCCGGGCTCATCAAGCTCCAGATCCAGGCCGGCCAGGCCAACCCGGCTCCGCCGGTCGGCCCCGCGCTGGGTCAGCACGGCGTCAATATCATGGAGTTCTGCAAGGCGTACAACGCGGCGACCGAGTCGCAGCGTGGCAACGTCGTGCCGGTCGAGATCACGGTCTACGAGGACCGTTCGTTCGACTTCAAGCTGAAGACTCCGCCGGCCGCGAAGCTCCTGCTCAAGGCCGCAGGCGTGCAGAAGGGCTCCGGCGAGCCGCACAAGACCAAGGTCGCCAAGGTGACCATGGATCAGGTGCGCGAGATCGCCAAGACCAAGCAGGAAGACCTGAACGCCAACGACATCGAGGCTGCCGCGAAGATCATCGCCGGCACCGCTCGGTCGATGGGCATCACGGTCGAGGGCTGAGCCCCTCGCTGTTCCGGGGCTCCGTCCCCGGGCTTGCATAGCACTCGTGGGAGGGCCGGCCAGGCCCGCTACCACGCCCGAACCATTCACCTGCCGGTGAGAAGTTAGGAAAGAACATGGCAAAGCGCAGCAAGGCATACCTCGCCGCGGCCGAGAAGATCGACTCGGACAACCTGTACAGCCCCCTCGCAGCTGCGAAGCTCGCGAAGGAGACCAGCTCGAAGAACTACGACGCCACCGTCGAGGTCGCCATGCGACTCGGTGTGGATCCCCGCAAGGCGGACCAGATGGTGCGCGGCACGGTCAACCTGCCGCACGGCACGGGTAAGACCGCTCGCGTCATCGTCTTCGCGGTGGGCGAGAAGGCTGCCGAGGCCGAGGCCGCAGGTGCCGACGTCGTGGGCGCCGAGGATCTGATCGAGCGCATCCAGGGCGGCTGGCTGGACTTCGACGCCGCGATCGCGACCCCCGACCAGATGGCGAAGGTCGGTCGTATCGCCCGCGTCCTCGGTCCCCGTGGTCTGATGCCGAACCCGAAGACGGGCACGGTCACCCCGGACGTCGCGAAGGCCGTCACCGACATCAAGGGTGGCAAGATCAGCTTCCGCGTCGACAAGAACGCCAACCTGCACTTCGTGATCGGCAAGGCCTCGTTCGACGAGACCAAGCTGGTCGAGAACTACGCTGCTGCTCTGGACGAGGTGCTCCGCGCCAAGCCGTCCAGCGCGAAGGGCCGCTACATCAAGAAGGTCACGATCGCTACGACCACCGGCCCGGGCATCCCGGTGGATCCGCAGCGCACCCGCAACCTCCTCGAGACCGCGGAGTAATTCGCACTGCACGCAGTGGATGTGCGTCCTGAAGCGGCCGGTACAGCATCGCTGTGCCGGCCGTTTTGCATCTCGTGCACATCGTCCGCTACAGTGGTGGGGTAGTTCGGCGTGCGCCGATCTTCACCCCGATCATGTTCTACCCAAGACCGTTGGTCACCGAATCCGCGTGCGGATCGGTTGAAGGTCCGGAGTTGTCCGGCGGCCCACGCAGGAGGACGAGGTTAGGGGAGATACGAACCGCGATGTGCCTTCCGGGTGCATTCGAGTTCCTCCTCCTTGTATGCCCCGTGTGCCCTGCGCCGGGGCGTTCGTCGTTTTCCGGTCCCGGCGGTCGTCCGGTGGGGCGTCCCACTCGGGACACCGGGAAAACGACTGTTACTGAGAGGAGGCGAAGTATGGCAAAGCCCGAGAAGGTTTCCGCAGTTGCGGAGATCACCGAGCAGTTCAAGACCTCCACCGCTGCCGTGATCACGGAATATCGTGGTCTGTCGGTGGGAAGTCTGACCGAGCTGCGTCGCGCTCTCGGAGAGGGTGCCACCTACTCCGTCGCCAAGAACACCCTGGTCAAGCGTGCCGCCGCTGAGGCGGGCGTCGAGGGTCTCGACGATCTGTTCGTCGGTCCGACCGCCATCGCGTTCGTCAAGGGCGAAGCGGTGGATGCTGCGAAGGCTCTGAAGAACTTCGCGAAGGACAACAAGGCTCTCGTCATCAAGGGCGGCTACATGGACGGCGCTGCGCTGTCCGTGGAGCAGGTCAACCAGATCGCGGACCTCGAGTCCCGCGAGGTGCTGTTGGCCAAGCTCGCCGGCGCGATGAAGGGCAACTTGGCAAAGGCCGCAGGCCTGTTCAACGCCCCCGCTTCGCAGGTGGCCCGCCTCGCGGCCGCTCTGCAGGAGAAGAAGGCGGGCGAAGAAGCCGCCTGACGCTGATCCGCATCACTGCGAATCTGCATCACCGCGAAAGATACATCCACGCGTGCTCCGGCACGCACCATCCCATCCGGTCGCGGATCAGCGACATGGGACTTATCAGGAAGGACCGCCACCATGGCGAAGCTCACCACCGAAGAGCTGCTCGACGCGTTCAAGGAACTGACCCTGCTCGAGCTCTCGGAGTTCGTCAAGGCATTCGAGGAGACCTTCGAGGTCACCGCTGCTGCTCCGGTTGCCGTCGCTGCCGCCGGTGCTCCGGCCGCTGCTGCCGAGGCCGAGTCCGAGCAGGACGAGTTCGACGTCATCCTCGAGGGTGCCGGCGACAAGAAGATCCAGGTCATCAAGGTCGTTCGCGAGATCGTCTCCGGCCTGGGCCTGAAGGAAGCCAAGGACCTCGTCGAGGGTGCTCCGAAGCCGATCCTCGAGAAGGTCGCCAAGGATGCTGCCGACGCTGCCAAGGCCAAGCTCGAAGAGGCCGGCGCCAAGGTCACCGTCAAGTAAGACGGTTTCCGAACTTTCCGTCGAGCGTTCCGACGCTCTCCGGAACGGTTCCGCACAGGGCCGTTTCCGCGAATTCATTTCGCGGAAACGGCCCTTCTGCATTTCGGGCATGAATGCCGAGTGATATGTCCGTTATCGGCAGAAATCGACATCTACGCCGTGTTCATGCAGGTCACGGCGTAAGTCGAGACACGCGTACCCCCTTGTACAACGTCCTTACTCATGAGTAGGATCGCGTGTCACAGGTACCACTATCCATGCGATAGAGTGGCCCAACGCACACGGGGGCGACGGTATCGGACAGCGGAGGTGATCGTGGGAGTCGAGGTTTCCGTCGAGGGACTGACCAAGTCCTTCGGCTCGCAACGTATCTGGCAGGACGTGACGTTGACGTTGCCGGCCGGTGAGGTGTCCGCGTTGCTCGGGCCGTCGGGTACCGGTAAGTCGGTGTTCCTCAAGTCGTTGATCGGTCTGCTGCGCCCGGAGGAGGGCTCGATCGTCATCGACGGCACCGACATCCTGCAGTGCTCCTCGAAGGAGCTCTACGAGATCCGCAAGTTGTTCGGGGTGCTGTTCCAGGACGGTGCGTTGTTCGGGTCGATGAACCTCTACGACAATGTCGCCTTCCCGTTGCGTGAGCACACCCGCAAGTCCGAGTCGGAGATCCGGCAGATCGTGATGAGCAAGCTCGAGCTCGTCGGTCTGCTCGGCGCCGAGGACAAGTTGCCCGGGGAGATCTCCGGGGGGATGCGGAAGCGCGCCGGTCTGGCGCGGGCGTTGGTGTTGGATCCGGAGATCATTCTGGTGGACGAGCCGGATTCGGGTCTCGATCCGGTGCGCACGACCTATATTTCGCAGACGTTGATCGATATCAATGCGGAGATCGATGCGACGATCCTGATCGTGTCGCACAACATCAATCTGGCGCGCACGGTGCCGGACAACATCGGGATGTTGTTCCGCCGGCAGTTGGTGATGTTCGGTCCGCGTGAGGTGTTGCTGACTTCGGATGAGCCGGTGGTCAAGCAGTTCCTCAACGGCACGATGATCGGTCCGATCGGGATGTCGGAGGAGAAGGACGAGGCGACGATGGCGCACGAGCAGGCGCTCGTCGAGGCGGGTCATCATGCCGGTGGTGTGGACGACGTCGAGGGGATCGTGCCGCAGATGCAGGCGACTCCGGGGATGCCGGAGCGGCAGGCGGTGGCGCGTCGGCAGGAGCGGGTGCGGTCGATCCTGCACAACCTGCCCCCGGCCGCCCAGAGCGCCATCCTCGAGTCGCTCGATCACAACGGCGCGCCCCACACAGCCCGGGGCTATGCCGACGACGACACCCAGATCATTCCCGCATATACCGGAGAGAGATACGAGCAGCAGGCCCAGCAGTAGCACCAGCCGCAGCAGTGGTACAGCGTCAGCAGTGGTACAGCCGCAGGCTGGAGAAGTAGGAGAGTAGATGGGGGCGGGCAGCTCGCTCGTGCGGCCGGTTCACGGCGCACTCACCCAGGCCGGCAACATCGTCGAACTGTTCGTCGACGTCGTGCGGAACACCTTCCGCCGACCGTTCCAGTTCCGGGAATTCATCGAACAGGCGTGGTTCATCGCCAGTGTCACGATTCTTCCGACGGCGCTCGTCGCGATCCCGTTCGGCGCCGTCGTGTCGCTGCAGACCGGCTCGCTGATCAAGCAGCTCGGCGCCGAATCGTTCACCGGTGCCGCGAGCGTCCTGGCGGTCATCCAGCAGGGCAGTCCGATCGTGACGGCTCTGCTGATCGCCGGTGCCGCCGGCTCCGCGGTCACCGCCGACCTCGGATCGCGGACGATCCGCGAGGAGATCGACGCGATGGAGGTGCTGGGCATCAATCCCATCCAGCGCCTCGTCGTCCCGCGAGTACTGGCGATGGTGCTCGTCGCGCTCCTGCTCAACGGTCTCGTCTCCGTGATCGGCATCGCCGGCGGCTACTTCTTCAACGTGGTGCTGCAGGGCGGTACCCCCGGCGCCTACCTCGCCTCCTTCTCCGCCCTGGCGCAGCTACCCGACCTCTACGTCGCCGAACTCAAGGCTGCGATCTTCGGGTTGATCGCCGGCGTCGTCGCGTCCTACAAGGGGCTGCACCCCGGTGCAGGCCCGAAGGGCGTGGGGGAGGCCGTGAACCAGACTGTCGTCATCACGTTCCTGCTGCTCTTCTTCGCGAACCTGATCCTGACGATGGTGTACCTGCAGATCGTTCCTGCGAAGGGATCCTGACCAGATGACAGTCTCCAGAGGCCGCGGAGATCTCGTTCTTCTCCGGGGTCGCCGAGCGGTGCGCGCACCGCTGAACGTGCTCGACCGCGCGGGGGACCAGATGTCCTTCTACGCGCGCGCCGTCGCGTGGACCCCGCGAACCCTCACCCACTACCGCAAGGAAGTCCTGCGGTTGCTCGCCGAGGTCACCTTCGGCAGCGGTGCACTCGCCGTGATCGGTGGCACCATCGGCGTCATCGCGATGATGTCCGGTTTCACCGGCGTCGTTGTGGGTCTGCAGGGTTACGCCGCGCTCGAGCAGCTCGGCTCGTCGGTGCTCACCGGCTTCCTCTCGGCCTACGTCAACACCCGTGAACTGGCCCCGATCGTCGCGGCGCTCGCGTTGTCGGCGACCGTGGGCTGCGGCTTCACGGCACAGCTCGGTGCCATGAGGATCAGCGAGGAGATCGACGCCCTCGAGGTGATGGCCGTGCCGTCGCTGCCGTTCCTGGTGACCTCCCGGATGATCGCCGGCTTCGTCGCCGTGATCCCGCTGTACATCATCGGTCTCCTCGCGGCCTATCTCGCGACCCGCACGATCAGCACGCTGTTCAACGGCCAGTCGAGCGGATCGTACGACCACTACTTCTATCTGTTCCTCCCACCGGAGGATGTGTTGTATTCGTTCGCGAAAGTGCTGGTCTTCGCGTTCGTGGTCATCCTCATCCACTGCTACTACGGTTTCCACGCCAGCGGCGGTCCCGCCGGCGTCGGGGTGGCCGTGGGCCGCGCGGTACGTACCGCGATCGTGACGATCGCGATCCTCGACTTCTTCCTCAGCCTCGCGATCTGGGGCACGACGACCACGGTGAGGGTGGCCGGATGAGCGACACGACCACTTCGCCCTTGCGTCGCCGCACCCTGGGATTGATCTTCTTCGTGGTGCTGGCGCTGTTCCTGTACGTCACGATCGCGATGTACAACAAGACGTTCACGAAGGTCGTGAAGGTCGACCTCCGCACCGACAGCATCGGCAACGCCCTGCCGCTCAACGCCGACGTCAAGGCACGCGGTGTGCTCGTCGGCGAGGTCCGCGGAACGAGCGCGGAAGGCGGCGACGTCACCGCGCATCTTGCGCTCGACCCCGACAAGGCCGAACTGATCCCGGTCAACGCCACCGCACAGCTGCTGCCGAAGACCCTCTTCGGTGAGCGCTACGTCTCGCTGATCATCCCCGACGATCCGGGGCGTCCCGTCACGAACGGCGATGTGCTGGTGCAGGACACGAGCGAGCGCACCGTCGAACTCGGCGACGTGCTCGACGGGCTGCTCCCGCTCCTCGAGGCCGTCCCGCCGCAGGACCTCGCCAACACGCTCGGCGCCCTGGCCCAGGGACTGAGCGGACGCGGCGAGAAGCTGGGACAGACGGTCGACGACCTCGAACAGATCCTCCGCGAGGTGAACGGCGAACTGCCCACACTGCAGGAGGATCTGCGCGGACTCGCCGATTTCTCGCAGACCTACTCCGAGGCCGCACCGGATCTCGTCGAGGCGCTGAACAACCTGCGCACGACGGGTGGCACGGTCGTCGAACAGCAGAACCAGATCCGCACGCTGCTTGCGAGCGCGACGGGAGCGTCGTCGCAGACGGCCGATTTCATCGAGCAGAACTCGAACTCGATCATCACGCTGTCCGCCGATTCGAAGGAGGCGCTGCAGCTGCTCGCCCGTTACTCGCCGTCCTTCCCGTGCACCTTCGAGGGATTCGCCGACGCGAAGCCGGCCGCCGTCGATCTGCTCGCGGCCGACGATCCGTTCCCGGGTGTGCGCGCGAACATCCAGTTCACGAACCCGAAGGGCCGCTACCTGCCGAACCAGGACGAACCGCGTCTGCTCGACGATCGCGGACCGGCCTGCTACGACGACGTGACCGCGCCCGGCCGCAACTTCCCGCAGTATCCGGGCGGTTCGATCAACGACGGTTCGTACCAGGTGCCGTCGCGTAATCCCGGCCCCGAGACCATCGATTTCTTCCCTGCCCCGGCAGGATCCGGCGTCCCCGACGACGTCGGTGAGATCATCGGCACCTCGGACGGCGGCGCGACTCCCGTCTCGTACGCCGGCTCGCGTCTGGAACAGGACACGCTCGACGTCATCTACGGACAGGCCACCGGTGTCGACCCCGAGGAGGTCCCGTCCTGGACCACCCGGCTCGGCGCTCCGGCGATCCGCGGTACGGAGGTGAGCTTCCAGTGAGAGGTCTCGCAGCACCCCTGATCAAACTCATCGTGTTCGCCGTGGTCACCGTCCTCGCGACCGGTGTCCTCGCCGCGACCATCGCCAATGTCGGCGGTGGGGGAGGAACGAAGTTCCACGCGATCTTTTCCGACGTCACCTCACTCAACAAGGGCGACGACATCCGCATCGCGGGTGTCCGCGTGGGGCAGGTCGAGGAGATCTCGGTCTTCGACGAACGGCAGGCGCGGGTCACCTTCTCGCTCGAGGAGCGCGACTGGCTCCCGGCCGGTGCCACCGCGACCATCCGGTTCCGCAATCTCGTCGGCCAGCGTTACATCGCGCTCGGTCAGGGTGAGGGCGCGCAGGGCGAGAAGATCACGGGCGGCGATACGATCCCGATCGAGCGTACGAAGCCGGCGGTGAACCTCACGACGCTCTTCGACGGCTTCCGGCCGTTGTTCCAGACGCTGAGCGCCGACGACGTCAACAAGCTCTCGTTCCAGATCATCCAGGTCTTCCAGGGTGAGGCCGGAACGATCGACGATCTGGTGCGCAGCACCGCGTCGCTGACCAACACCATCGCCGACAAGGACCGCGTGATCGGTGCGGTGATCGACAACCTCAACACCGTCCTGGCCACGATCGACCAGCGCGACGAGCAGCTCGATTCGCTGCTGGTCAACACGCAGGCACTCGTCAGCGGGTTGTCGGCCGACCGGGCGACCGTCGGTTCGGCCGTGGCGTCGATGGCGGGGCTGACCGACGCGGTCTCCGACGTCCTCGAGCCCACCCGCCCGTCGATCGCACAGTCGATCACGGCGCTCGAACAGGTCACTTCGAATCTCAACGCGAACCGCGACGAGGTCGACCGCGTCCTCGAGACGTTGCCGGTCAAGCTCGACAAGCTCGGGCGCGTGGCCAGCTCCGGTTCGTGGTTCCAGTTCTACCTGTGCGGTATCGACATCATCGCAGGTCCCGGTTCGGTCCCGTATCTGAATCTGCCGACGGGGCTGCCCACCGTGAACCAACCCATCTACACGAATGCGGCGAAGCGTTGCTCGCAAGAGGGGATGCAGGAGTTGCAGGGACGATGAGCAAACGTCGCAGTCCGGCCGCCGCCGGTGCCCTGGGCATCGTCGTGGTGCTGCTGGGGACACTGTCCGCCTTTTTCCTCGACGAACTGCCCATTATCGGGGCGGGCGCGACCTACGAGGCCGAGTTCAGCGAGGCCGCGGGTCTCAAACCCACCAACGAGGTGCGTATCGCCGGCGTGAAGGTCGGCAAGGTCACCGGAGTCGACCTCGAGGGCGACCGCGTGATCGTCTCGTTCAAGGTCCAGGACGCGTGGGTCGGGAACGACACGGCGGCCTCCATCCAGATCAAGACGATCCTCGGACAGAAGTATCTGGCACTCGAGCCGCGGGGTACGGAGGTGCTCGACCCGGACGACCGGATCCCGCTCGACCGGACGGTCGCGCCGTACGACGTGATCGAAGCGTTCTCGTCGGCGGCCACGACCCTCGGCGAGATCGATTCCGAGCAGCTCGCGACCGGCTTCCAGACCCTGTCGAAGGCGTTCTCGGAGACACCCGACGACATCCGGGCCTCGCTCGACGGCATCAGCCGCCTGTCCGAGACCGTCGCGAGTCGTGACCAGGAGCTGAAGAAGCTCCTCGACGCGACCGGCAATGTCTCGAAGGTGCTCGCCGACCGCAACGCCGAGTTCAACCGGTTGCTCTCCGACGGTGCGCTGCTCGTCGCGGAACTGAACAATCGGCAGGAGGCGATCTCCCAGTTGCTCGATGGCACCAAGCGGTTGTCGGCCGAGCTCTCCGGGCTCGTCGAGGAGAACCGCGAGACCATCGGTCCCGCCCTGCAACAGTTGCGCGGCGTCGTCGACGTCCTCCAGGAAAACAACGACAACCTCGATCGGGCCATGGAGCTGTACGAGCCGTTCGTGCGTGTCTACACCAACGTCGTCGGCAACGGCCGGTGGTTCGACCAGGTCGTCGTGAACCTGACCCCGCCGGGCCTACCGGAGATCCCCGGTTACCGCGAGCCCGGTCGCCGCCTGGAAGGGGGCAACTGATGGCACACGCCGAGAACGGCGAGTCCCGCAGCAATCGCGGGCGCATCGCGCTGCTCGCAGCCGTCGTCGCGGGCGTGGTGGCCCTGGCCGGAGCGGGCTGGTGGATGTTCGCCCGACTGGGCACCACCGAGATCACCGCTTACTTCGACAATGCCGTCGGCATCTACGAGGGCTCCGACGTGCGGGTGCTCGGCGTCGAGGTGGGGAAGGTGACCTCCGTCGAACCGCAGGGCGACCTCGTGAAGGTCGGTCTGCGGGTGAACCGCGGCGTCGACATCCCGGCCGACGCCCGCGCCGTGCAGATCACCCCGTCGGTCGTCGCCGACCGTTACGTACAGCTCACCCCTGCCTACACCGGTGGCGACACGATGAGCAGCGGTGCGGTGATCGACCGCGAGCGCACCGCCACCCCTGTGGAGGTCGACGAGCTCTACGCGAGCATCGACGAGCTCTCCCGCGCGCTCGGTCCCGACGGCGCGAACCGCGAGGGCGCGCTGACCGACTTCGTCGAAGTCGGTGCGGAGAACCTCGCCGGCAACGGTGAGGCCCTCGGGCAGAGCATCGAGAACCTGTCGGCCGCCGCGCGCACGCTCGACCAGTCGCGCGACGACCTCTACGGCACGATCGAGAACCTACAGGTGTTCGTCAGTGCTCTCGCGGCCAACGACGAGCAGGTGCGCCAGTTCAATGCGCAGCTCTCGGACCTGTCGGGATTCCTGGCGGGGGAGCGGCAGAACCTCGGTGAGGCGCTGAACACACTGTCGGTCACGCTCGGCGACGTCGCGACGTTCGTGCGCGACAACCAGGCGGCCGTGAAGGACAACGTCGACGCACTCGTGCCGATCACGGAGACCCTGGCTAACCGCCGGCAGGAACTCGTGAATTCGCTGACGCTGCTCCCGCTCGCGGTGAGCAACCTCGTCAACTCGTACGACGCCGAAGCAGGTGTGCTCGCATCGCGGCTCGTGCTGCCCGACCTGCAGGACCCTGCGGGAGCGGTGTGCAAGCTCATCGATCTCGGCAATCTCGTGCCCGGCGACGAGCGTTTCGAGCAGCTCGGCCGGCAGATGCAGCCGCTGATCGACCGGTGCCGCGACGTCGCCACGCAGATCACCGAGGACCAGCGGTCCCCGGATCTGATCCTGCCGTTCGGTGTCCTGAGCGGTGAGAACATCCAGCGGCAGGTCACCCCGGGCACGGTGCCCGGCGTGGTCTCGCCTCGGCTCGACCTCCGGGGAGGAGATCGGTGAGCGGCGCGAAGAGGATGGGCCGCACAGGTGTCTTCGGAGCGGCCGCGTGCGTGGTCGCGGTGACGGTCACGGGGTGCGGAGGTCTGTCCGACGTCCCGTTGCCCGGCGGCGCCGACGTGGGTAGCGATCCGATCCGTCTGTCCATCCAGTTCGACGACGTGCTCGACCTGGTTCCGCAGTCGAGCGTGAAGGTCGACGGTGTGCCGGTCGGGCGCGTCGAATCGATCTCGGTCGCATCCGATTTCGGATGGACCGCCGACGTCGGCATCGTGCTCGACTCGAGCGTCGACCTGCCGGCGAACGCGCTCGCGAGCGTCGAACAGTCGAGTCTGCTCGGTGAGAAGTTCGTGCAGCTCACGCCTCCGGAGGACGAGCCCCCGACGGGCCGGCTCGCCGACGGCGACGTGATCCCGCTCGACCGCACCCGGCACGCCACCGAACTCGAACCGGTGCTCGGCGCGCTGTCGCTGCTGCTCAACGGTGGCGGTGTCGGCCAGCTCGCGCCGATCGTCAACGAATTGTCGACGGCCTTCGACGGCCGCGAGGGAACCACGCGCAGCCTCATCGAGCAGGCCGAGACCCTGATCACCGGTCTCGAACAGCAACGCGACGACATCACCCGGGCGCTCGACGGACTCGACGAGCTCACGGTGCGGGTCGCGGAGCAGAACGACAAGATCGCCGCCGTGCTCGACGAACTGCCGGTCGCGACCGAGGTGCTCGAGCAACAGCGGCCGCAGCTGACCCAGCTGCTCGGCCAGCTCGACCGGCTCGGCACCGCAGGTGTCGACGTCCTCGATCAGTCCAAGGAGGATCTGATCGCCGATCTCCTGGCGCTGCGCCCGACCCTCCAGGCACTCGCGGCGTCGGGCGACGATCTCGTCGAGGCGCTCTCCTTCGTGCCCACGGTGCCGTTCCCGGACGGTGTCGAGAAGGTCGCGCTGGGCAACTCGGTGAACCTCTTCCTCCTCGTCGACCTGCAGATCGGCGATGCGCTGGCCGCGCTCGGTGTGGGCCAGGGCGACCCGGTCTACCGCCAGCCGAAGTTCGGCAATCCGAAGCCGCTCGTCGACCCGTCCAACCCGTACTACGACGGGAACGGACCTGCCCCGGGCTGGCCCACCGTGTCGTTGCTGCCGGTGCTTCCTACTCCGCGTCTGCCCGGTGTGACCCTGCCCGAAGGGGTGTCGCTGCCCGACGGCATCGAGATCCCGGGGGTCACCGAGGCCGGTACGGACACCGATACCGGCACCAGCACCGGCACCGACGGTGACGAGGCCCCGCCGCCGGGGCCGCTGGAAGGTTTGCTGAATCAGCTCGGACTCGGGGGTGGGCAGTGAGATCGCGCCTGGTGAAAGTGCAGCTCGCGCTGTTCGTGGTCATCGCCCTGCTCGGCATCGTGTTCGTCGGTGCCCGGTACGTGCGGCTCGACAACCTCATGGGCTTCGGCCAGTACACCGTCGACGCGCGGTTCCCCACCGGCGGTGGCATCTTCCCGAACGCCGAGGTCACCTACCGTGGGGTGCCCGTCGGTCGAGTCGGGGCGCTCAGCCTCACGGACGACGGAATCAACGTCGAACTGCGCCTCGACAACGGCGGACCGCAGATCCCGGCGTCGGCGCGTCCCGTCGTGGCGAACCGGTCGGCGATCGGTGAGCAGTACGTCGATCTGCAGCCGCCGAACGACGAGGGCCCCTATCTCGAACAGGGCTCCATCATCGAGGGCACCGAGGACGATCTGCCCACGCCGGTCGAAGACCTGCTGTTGAGCACGAACGACCTCGTGTACTCGGTTCCGCTCGAGCCGCTGCGCACCGTCGTCACCGAGCTCGGCGCGGCCTTCGACGGCCGCGGCGACGACCTGCAGGTGCTCGTCGACGCGCTCGCCGGTCTCAGCGAGAAGGGCACCGAATACCTGCCGCAGACCGTTACGCTCATCCGCGACAGCCTCACGGTGCTCGACACGCAGTCCGCCCAGTCGTCGGCGATCCAGCAGTTCAGCTCGGATCTGGATCTGGTGACCGCGCAGCTCCGCGACAGCGACCCCGACCTGCGGCGCCTGATCGACACCGGCACCGACGCGAGCGACCAGCTCTCCCAGCTGATCGAGGGCTCCGGCCCGGGCCTGACCACCGACCTCGCCAACCTCGCGGCGGTGGCGGAAGCGGCAGCCCCGCAGTCGATCGCTCTGCAGCCGCTGCTGGCCTTCCTTCCCGCCGTCGCGGGCAGTGCGAGTACGGTCGCTCCGGGCGACGGCGCGGTGCGTCAGGGCATCGTGCTCGAGACCAACAATCCGCCTTCGTGCACCATCGGGTACGAGGGGACGCAGGAGATCCTCGCGCAGATGCGCGCGCAGGATCCGAACTTCGACGAGACCCAGCAGGACTTCCCGTTCAACACGAACGCCTCGTGCGAGGTGCCGCAGGGCAGTGTCACCGGCGTGCGCAGCGCGAACCGCATCGTCTTCGCCGATCCGAACACGATCCAGCCCTGGGATTTCAAGCCGAAGAAGGACCCCGACAAGCTCAACCTGAATCCGATCGCGACGCAGCTCGCGCCGTTGCTCGGAGTCACCCCGAAGTGAGCAGTTAGTAGGTTTGTGGAGTGAGTGCACCAATTTCCTCCGACGCTCCGCCCACCCCGCCCCCCTCCGCCGACGGCAACTCGTCCGCGGACGGGCGGGGGCCGGGCGGGGCACGCAGGGCGGCCCTCGCCGTCGTCTCGGTGCTCGCCGTCGTCGCCCTCGCGGCGGCGGTGTGGTTCGGCTACGGCTGGGGGCGCGCGCTCCTGGTGGACCGTTCGGCTGCCGAGGCGCGCGACGCCGCGCTCTCGGGAGCCATGCAGGCGGCCGTCAACCTGAACAGCGTCGACGCGAACGACGTCGACCTGTCGATCGAGAACATGCGGTCGTCGATCACCGGCGACGCCCTGCGCAACGATCTCGCGGCGACCGAAGAGGACATCCGGGCCCGGGTCGCGGAGACCGGCACCAGCATGTCGGCCGAGGTGCTGTTCGGAACGCTCACCGAACTCAACACCGACGACGACCTGGGCAAGGCGCTCGTCGTCCTGGCCGTGCGCACCCAGACTCCCGAGTACTTCGTGACCAACAAGGTCCCGGTGCTCGTGTCGCTGCGCAAGGACGGTGACGTGTGGAAGGCCGAGACCATCGAACCGCTCGCCTCCGTCGAGATGGAGTCGGGACCGGTCCCCGGTGCTCCGGCTCCCGATCCCGGCGCGCAGCCCGCACCGGACGGGGCGCCCGCGCCCGAGGGTTCCGGGGCGCCCGCGCCCGAGGGTTCCGGGGCGCCCGCGCCCGAGGGCGAGGCGGGCCCGTGATGTTCGGCAAGTCGACGAAGGAGAACGTGTAGTGCCCCCGCAGCGACGGAAGACCGGCCCCAGTGGGCCCCCGCGCCGTCGGCCGAAGGTCGCCGGCACGTCCCGACCGCCTCGGGCGACCCCTGCAGAGGACGAACGCCCGACCCGGGCAGAGGACGAACGCCCGACCCGGGCAGAGGACGAACGCCCGACCCGGGCAGAGCAAAACTCTGCCGAGGAAACTTCTGCCGAGCAGTCACGACCCTCCGAGGTGACGCTCGACAAGCAGGACGAGAAGCAGGAGAAGCCGGCCCCGGCGGCCGGCGACGGAACTCCCGCAGAGCACCCGACGGAGTCTCCGGCCGAGCCGGTTGATCCGCCCGAGCCTCCCGCCGGTGACGCCGGCAGGTCGCGTGCCTCCGGTGGGTGGCGTCCGGTGATCGTCGTCGGTGCGGTGGCGGTGGTGCTCGCGGTGATCGCCGCGGTCGCAGCCTTCCGCCCCGGCGCCGAGATCTCGAACGTCGCGTGGGTCGACACCGCGGAGACACGCGAGGTGACCGAGGCCGCGAAGGTCGCGATCGAGACCATGCACGGCTACGACTACCGCACCATCGACGAGGACTTCGGCCGGATCCGGGAGTTGCTGACCCCGGAGCGGCTCGAGGAGTTCGACTCGACCGCGGACGTCACCAAGAAGGCCGCGATCGACACCCGCACGGTCACCGAGGTGATGGTCGAGCACATCGGCGTGACGATGATCGACGACACCCGCGCCGAGGTCGCCGCCTACATCAACGTCAGCGCCACCGGCGACGGGATCGCCCAGGGAAGTGCGGCCGCACCGCTGCTGGTGAGGATGGAGAAGTCGGACGGACGATGGCTGGTCTCGGAGATCCGCGACCGGTGACGACGGCTGCGGATCGCCCCCTCACCGGGGGCGTCCGCGGCCGCGACGCGCGGATCGTTCCGGACGCGCAGTCTTGACGCAGGCGACGCGAGCGGTCACTCTATCGGTACGCCTGTTCGACTGAAGGCTTCCTCGTGAGCCGCTCGAGGTCGTTTGCCAGGTTTCTTTGAGGCACCCCTGTGGACATTTCGCCTACTCAGGTGTAGGTTAGTTCTTTGCGCTGGCTGCCTCCTGTTCACCTTCTGATCGTCGAGTCGGAATTCGCTCTTTCGAGCGAGACCGTTTCGGTGCGTCGGTGGGGTTCTCGTTCGGGTTGCGACCAGCGAAAACGCCCCACATGAAGAAGCAGGTACAGCGGCGGTCGCACCGGTTGGAGCGGCCCGCGTGAGGTGCTGGAAGGACGCATCTTGGCAGTCTCTAGCCAGACCAAGGCAGTAGCCGGAATCCCCGGAGCCCCGACGAGGGTGTCGTTCGCGAAGATTCGCGAACCCCTCGAAGTTCCCGGGCTCCTCGATCTACAGACCGATTCGTTCGAATGGTTGATCGGCTCGGAGCGCTGGCGCGCGAAGGCTGCCGAGCGCGGCGACGGTCACGTCGTCGGTGGCCTGGAAGAAATCCTCGACGAGCTCTCGCCCATCGAGGACTTCTCGGGTTCGATGTCCCTGTCCTTCTCCGATCCGCGCTTCGACGAGGTCAAGGCCTCCGTCGAGGAGTGCAAGGACAAGGACATGACGTACGCGGCTCCGCTGTTCGTCACCGCCGAGTTCATCAACAACAACACCGGTGAGATCAAGAGCCAGACGGTCTTCATGGGTGATTTCCCGATGATGACCGACAAGGGCACCTTCATCATCAACGGCACCGAGCGTGTCGTGGTGTCGCAGCTCGTGCGTTCGCCCGGTGTGTACTTCGACAAGAACGTCGACAAGAGCACCGAGAAGGACCTGCACAGCGTCAAGGTCATCCCGGGTCGCGGTGCCTGGCTCGAGTTCGACGTCGACAAGCGCGACACCGTCGGCGTGCGTATCGACCGCAAGCGTCGTCAGCCGGTCACCGTGCTGCTCAAGGCGCTGGGCTGGTCCACCGAGCAGATCGTCGAGCGTTTCGGGTTCTCCGAGATCATGATGTCGACGCTCGAGAAGGACAACACGGCGGGCACCGACGAGGCGCTCCTCGACATCTACCGCAAGCTCCGTCCGGGCGAGCCGCCGACCAAGGAGAGCGCGCAGACCCTGCTGGAGAACCTCTTCTTCAAGGACAAGCGCTACGACCTGGCGCGCGTGGGCCGTTACAAGATCAACAAGAAGCTCGGCCTGAACACGGGCCAGCCGATCGAGGCGTCCACCCTCACCGAGGAAGACATCGTCGCCACGATCGAGTACCTCGTGCGCCTGCACGCGGGCGAGAACAAGATGACCGTCCCCGGCGGCGTCGAGGTTCCCGTCGAGGTCGACGACATCGACCACTTCGGCAACCGTCGTCTGCGCACGGTCGGCGAGCTCATCCAGAACCAGATCCGCGTGGGCCTGTCCCGCATGGAGCGCGTGGTCCGTGAGCGCATGACCACCCAGGACGTCGAGGCGATCACGCCGCAGACCCTGATCAATATCCGTCCGGTCGTGGCCGCGATCAAGGAGTTCTTCGGAACCTCCCAGCTGTCGCAGTTCATGGACCAGAACAACCCGCTCTCGGGCCTGACCCACAAGCGTCGCCTGTCGGCGCTGGGCCCCGGCGGTCTGTCGCGTGAGCGCGCCGGCCTCGAGGTCCGCGATGTCCACCCGTCCCACTACGGCCGCATGTGCCCGATCGAGACCCCGGAAGGTCCGAACATCGGCCTGATCGGCTCGCTGTCGGTGTACGCGCGGGTCAACCCGTTCGGCTTCATCGAGACGCCCTACCGCAAGGTCGTCGACGGTGTCGTCACCGATGAGGTCGAGTACCTCACCGCCGACGAGGAGGACCGCTACCTCATCGCGCAGGCCAACTCGCCGATCGGTTCCGACAACCGCTTCTCGGACGAGCGTGTGCTCGTCCGTAAGAAGGGCGCGGAGATCGAGTACGTCTCCGCCGACCAGGTCGAGTACATGGACGTCTCGCCGCGCCAGATGGTGTCGGTCGCGACCGCCATGATCCCGTTCCTCGAGCACGACGACGCCAACCGTGCCCTCATGGGCGCGAACATGCAGCGTCAGGCCGTGCCGCTGGTGCGCAGCGAGTCGCCGATCGTCGGTACCGGCATGGAGCTGCGTGCCGCCGTCGACGCCGGCGACGTCATCGTCACCGAGAAGAGCGGCGTGATCGAAGAGGTCTCCGCCGACTTCATCACCGTCATGGCCGACGATGGAACCCGCAAGACCTACCGTCTGCGCAAGTTCGACCGTTCGAACCAGGGCACTTGCTCGAACCAGCGTCCGATCGTGGACGAAGGACAGCGCGTCGAGTCCGGCCAGGTCCTCGCCGACGGCCCCTGCACCGAGAACGGTGAGATGGCGCTCGGCAAGAACCTGCTCGTGGCGATCATGCCGTGGGAAGGCCACAACTACGAGGACGCGATCATCCTGTCGCAGCGCCTCGTGGAGGAGGACGTGCTCACCTCGATCCACATCGAGGAGCACGAGATCGACGCTCGCGACACCAAGCTCGGTGCCGAGGAGATCACCCGCGACATCCCGAACGTCTCCGACGAGGTCCTCGCCGACCTCGACGAGCGTGGCATCGTCCGCATCGGCGCCGAGGTCCGCGACGGCGACATCCTCGTCGGCAAGGTCACGCCGAAGGGCGAGACCGAGCTGACCCCCGAGGAGCGCCTGCTCCGCGCGATCTTCGGTGAGAAGGCGCGCGAGGTCCGCGACACCTCGCTGAAGGTGCCCCACGGCGAGAACGGCAAGGTCATCGGTGTTCGCGTGTTCTCGCGCGAGGACGACGACGATCTGCCTCCGGGTGTCAACGAGCTCGTCCGCGTGTATGTGGCGCAGAAGCGCAAGATCCAGGACGGCGACAAGCTCGCCGGCCGCCACGGCAACAAGGGCGTCATCGGCAAGATCCTCCCTCAGGAGGACATGCCGTTCCTGCCCGACGGCACCCCGGTCGACATCATCCTGAACACCCACGGTGTTCCGCGTCGTATGAACATCGGCCAGGTCCTCGAGACGCACCTGGGCTGGATCGGCAAGGCCGGCTGGCAGATCCAGGTGGCCGACGACGGCAGCCGTCCCGAGTGGGCGCAGAACCTCTCCGATGAGATGCTCGCCGCCGAGCCCGACACCAACATCGCCACGCCGGTGTTCGACGGTGCCCGCGAGGAGGAGCTGACGGGTCTGCTGTCCTCGACGCTGCCGAACCGCGACGGCGAGGTCATGGTCGGCCCCGACGGCAAGGCGACGCTGTTCGACGGTCGCTCCGGCGAGCCGTTCCCGTACCCGGTGTCGGTCGGCTACATGTACATCATCAAGCTGCACCACCTGGTCGACGACAAGATTCACGCGCGTTCGACCGGTCCGTACTCGATGATCACGCAGCAGCCGCTCGGTGGTAAGGCACAGTTCGGTGGTCAGCGCTTCGGTGAGATGGAGTGCTGGGCCATGCAGGCCTACGGCGCCGCCTACACCCTCCAGGAGCTGCTCACGATCAAGTCCGACGACGTGGTCGGTCGCGTCAAGGTCTACGAGGCGATCGTCAAGGGCGAGAACATCCCCGAGCCGGGTATCCCCGAGTCGTTCAAGGTGCTCCTCAAGGAACTCCAGTCGCTGTGCCTGAACGTGGAGGTCCTCTCCAGCGACGGCGCGGCCATCGCGATGGCCGACGGCGACGACGAGGACCTCGAGCGGGCGGCCGCCAACCTGGGCATCAACCTTTCCCGCAACGAGTCGGCCACGGTCGACGACCTCGCGAACTAGGAGCCGAGCCGACGCGGTACGCACCCCGACACCACTGGGCGCGTACCGCGTCGGGCCCCGGCAGCGATAGCGACAACTAGCAGCAATACAACCCGCACAGGGGAAAGGAAGTTACGTGCTCGACGTCAACTTCTTCGATGAACTCCGGATCGGCCTGGCCACCGCCGAGGACATCCGTAACTGGTCGTACGGCGAGGTCAAGAAGCCCGAGACCATCAACTACCGCACGCTCAAGCCCGAGAAGGACGGCTTGTTCTGCGAGAAGATCTTCGGTCCCACCCGGGACTGGGAGTGCTACTGCGGCAAGTACAAGCGTGTCCGCTTCAAGGGCATCATCTGCGAGCGCTGCGGCGTCGAGGTGACCCGCGCCAAGGTCCGCCGTGAGCGTATGGGCCACATCGAGCTCGCCGCTCCGGTGACGCACATCTGGTACTTCAAGGGTGTGCCGAGCCGCCTCGGCTACCTGCTCGACCTCGCGCCGAAGGATCTCGAGAAGATCATCTACTTCGCCGCGTACGTCATCACGTCGGTCGATGACGAGCTGCGCCACAACGAGCTCTCCACTCTCGAAGCCGAGATGGAGGTCGAGAAGAAGTCGGTCGCCGACCAGCGCGACGCCGACCTCGAGGCCCGTGCACAGAAGCTCGAAGCCGACCTCGCCGAACTCGAGGCCGAGGGCGCCAAGTCCGACGTCCGCCGCAAGGTCAAGGACGGCGGCGAGCGCGAGATGCGTCAGCTCCGCGACCGTGCGCAGCGCGAGCTCGACCGCCTCGACGAGATCTGGACGACCTTCACGAAGCTGAAGCCGAAGGACCTGATCGTCGACGAGATGATCTACCGCGAGCTCCAGGACCGCTACGGCGAGTACTTCACCGGTGCCATGGGTGCCGAGGCGATCCAGAAGCTCATCGAGAACTTCGACATCGATGCCGAGGCCGAGTCGCTGCGCGAGACCATCCGCAGCGGCAAGGGCCAGAAGAAGCTCCGTGCTCTCAAGCGCCTGAAGGTCGTGGCGGCGTTCCAGCAGTCCGGCAACTCGCCCATGGGCATGGTTCTCGACGCCGTGCCGGTGATCCCGCCGGAACTGCGTCCGATGGTGCAGCTCGACGGTGGCCGCTTCGCGACCTCCGACCTCAACGACCTGTACCGCCGCGTCATCAACCGCAACAACCGCCTCAAGCGACTGATCGACCTCGGTGCCCCCGAGATCATCGTCAACAACGAGAAGCGGATGCTGCAGGAGTCGGTCGACGCCCTGTTCGACAATGGCCGTCGTGGCCGGCCGGTCACCGGTCCCGGTAACCGGCCGCTCAAGTCGCTGTCCGATCTGCTCAAGGGCAAGCAGGGCCGCTTCCGTCAGAACCTGCTCGGTAAGCGCGTCGACTACTCGGGCCGTTCGGTCATCGTCGTCGGTCCGCAGCTCAAGCTGCACCAGTGCGGTCTGCCGAAGCTGATGGCGCTCGAGCTGTTCAAGCCGTTCGTGATGAAGCGTCTCGTTGACCTCAACCACGCGCAGAACATCAAGTCCGCCAAGCGCATGGTCGAGCGTCAGCGCCCGCAGGTGTGGGACGTCCTCGAAGAGGTCATCAACGAGCACCCGGTTCTGCTGAACCGTGCTCCCACGCTGCACCGCCTCGGTATCCAGGCGTTCGAGCCGCAGCTCGTCGAGGGCAAGGCCATTCAGCTGCACCCCCTCGTGTGTGAGGCCTTCAACGCCGACTTCGACGGCGACCAGATGGCCGTGCACCTCCCGCTGTCCGCGGAGGCGCAGGCCGAGGCCCGCATCCTGATGCTGTCGTCGAACAACATCCTGTCGCCGGCATCGGGCCGCCCGCTCGCCATGCCGCGTCTGGACATGGTGACGGGTCTGTTCCACCTGACCCGTCTGGTCGAGGACGCCCCCGGCGCCTACACGGCCGCGACCGCCGACGAGCCCGAGCAGGGCGTCTACTCGTCGCCGGCCGAGGCCCAGATGGCCGTCGACCGTGGCGTGCTGTCGGTCCAGGCTCCGATCAAGGTGCGCCTGACCCAGCTGCGTCCGCCGCGCGACGTCGAGAACGAGCTGTTCCCGGAGGGTTGGAAGTTCGGTGAGCCGTGGACCACGCAGACCACCCTCGGTCGCGTGCTGTTCAACGAGCTGCTGCCGACGAACTACGCGTTCGTCAACGACATCATGCCGAAGAAGCGCCAGGCCGCGATCATCAACGACCTGGCCGAGCGGTACCCGATGATCGTTGTCGCGCAGACCGTCGACAAGCTCAAGGACGCCGGCTTCTACTGGGCCACGCGTTCGGGTGTCACCATCTCGATGGCGGACGTGCTCGTTCCGCCGGAGAAGAAGGACATCCTCGAGCGGTACGAGACCCAGGCCGACGCCATCCAGCGGCAGTACGACCGAGGCAAGCTCTCGGAGGACGAGCGTCGCGACTCGCTCGTCAAGCTGTGGCAGGAAGCGACCGAAGAGGTCGGTCAGGTCATGGAGGCGCACTACCCGGACGACAACCCGATCCCCACGATCGTCAAGTCCGGTGCTGCGGGCAACATGACCCAGATCCGTTCGCTGGCGGGCATGAAGGGTCTGGTGACGAACCCGAAGGGCGAGTTCATCCCGCGCCCGATCAAGTCCTCCTTCCGTGAGGGCCTGACCGTCGCCGAGTACTTCATCAACACGCACGGCGCGCGTAAGGGTCTGGCCGACACCGCTCTCCGTACCGCCGACTCGGGTTACCTGACCCGTCGTCTGGTCGACGTCTCGCAGGACGTCATCGTCCGCGAGGTCGACTGCGGCACGCCGCGCGGCATCGAGATGACCATCGCCGAGCTCGCACGCGACGCGACCGGTCAGCCGACCGGTGAGCTCGTGCGCGACGCTCACATCGAGACCAGCACCTACGCTCGCACGCTGGCGACGGACGCGGTCGACGCGAACGGCAACGTCGTCGTCGAGCGTGGTTCCGACCTCGGCGACCCGGCGATCGAGGCGCTGCTCGAGGCCGGTATCCAGAAGGTCAAGGTCCGCTCGGTCCTGACCTGCGACACCGGCACCGGCGTGTGCGCGACCTGCTACGGCCGTTCGATGGCGACGGGCAAGCTCGTCGACATCGGCGAGGCCGTCGGTATCGTCGCCGCCCAGTCGATCGGTGAGCCCGGTACGCAGCTGACGATGCGTACCTTCCACCAGGGTGGCGTCGGTGAGGACATCACCGGTGGTCTGCCCCGCGTCCAGGAGCTGTTCGAGGCTCGCGTCCCCAAGGGCAAGGCCCCGATCGCCGACGTCTCCGGTCGCATCCGTCTCGAGGACGACGATCGTTTCTACAAGATCACGATCATCCCCGACGACGGTGGCGAGGAGGTCGTGTACGACAAGCTGTCCAAGCGTCAGCGTCTGCACGTCATCCGCAAGGCCGACGGCACCGAGGGCGTGCTCGCGGACGGCGATCACGTGGAGGTCGGTCAGCAGCTCCTCGAGGGCTCTGCCGATCCGCACGAGGTGCTGCGCGTGATGGGCCCGCGTCAGGTTCAGGTCCACCTGGTCCACGAGGTCCAGGAGGTCTACCGGAGCCAGGGCGTGTCGATCCACGACAAGCACATCGAGGTCATCGTGCGTCAGATGCTGCGTCGCGTGACGATCATCGACTCGGGCTCGACGGAGTTCCTGCCCGGTTCGCTCGTCGAGCGCAGCGAGTTCGAGGCTGCGAACCGCCGTGTGGTTCAGGAGGGTGGCGAGCCGGCTGCCGGCCGTCCGGTCCTCATGGGTATCACGAAGGCGTCGCTGGCCACCGACTCGTGGCTGTCGGCGGCGTCCTTCCAGGAGACCACTCGCGTGCTCACCGACGCGGCGATCAACTGCCGCTCGGACAAGCTGATCGGTCTCAAGGAGAACGTGATCATCGGTAAGCTGATCCCCGCCGGTACCGGTATCAACAAGTACCGGAACATCGAGGTCCAGCCGACCGAGGAGGCCCGTGCGGCCGCGTACGCCATCCCGGCGTACGACGACCAGTACTACTCGCCGGACGGCTTCGGCCAGAACACCGGCGCTGCAGTGCCGCTGGATGACTACGGTTACTCCAACGACTACCGGTAGTTCGCTGCCGTAGTAGACGACGAAGGTCCCGCCCTCTTCTCTTCGGGGGCGGGACCTTCGTCATTTGTTCTCGACGGTGATGCCGTCACGGCGTGCGTGCGAGCGTCCCGTGGCAGTTCCGCTCGGGGTGGGTCGCTCGGGACGCGGGTCAGCGCGGGATGTGGAAGTCCACGAGTTCGGCGGTGCCTCGCGACAGTTCGGACCAGGATCCGCTCACCGTGAGGACCGCGATCGCGGAGGTGGGGAACTTCTCGGCCACCTGATGGGCAGCGTCGGTGCTGTGATCCGTGATGAGCCCGAGGACGGTCGCGGAGAGGGTCGGCTCGTGCCCGATGACGAGCAGGGTGTGCACGTCGTCGGCCGTTCCCCGGATCTCGGCGACCAGGGATTCCGGATCGGCGTGGTACAGGCTGTCGCGGTACTCGACGGGAGCCTCCACGGCTGCTTCGGCGAGTGTCTTGCGCGTCCGGGTCGCGGTGGAGCACAGAACGGCGTCCACTTCGGGCAGGTTCGCCCGGATCCAGCGACCGGCGAGTCCGGCCTCGCGGCGTCCGCGGGGGGAGAGGGGACGCTCGTGATCGTCCACGTCGTCCGGGTACGCGGACTTGCCGTGGCGCAGCAAGATCAGGGTACGGGTCATGGGGTCCACCGTAGAGCGTCCGGTTTCCGGCCGATCCACGCGACCGCGCGAGTGTGATCCTCGACCGTGAACCAGACCGTCAGTCCGTCCTCTCGCAGGGTCGTCCGCAGTGTGAGGGTCTCGCCGGCGGCGACGGGGCGCAGGTGTTCGATCACCGCCCGGTACGGCGCGTCCGGGATGTCCGGCCGGAGGGGCAGGAGCTCCTCGAGGCCGTGCCAGTAGACGGCGTTGTTGACGTGCCCGAACGGGTCGAGGTCGGTGGCGCGTAGGGGGAAGACGCGTTCGTCGTCGACCTCGTCGGGTGCGCGAGCGGGCAGCCACGCCGTCCACTTCAGGCGTGTGTCGTGCGCGTAGCGGGCCATGTGCTCGAACAGGCCGTCGCTGATCCGGGTGGGGGCGCCGGTGGTGGGACCGATGTCGATCCAGAACGCCGCGGTCTCGATCAGCGGGCCGTCCGGGGCGTCGCCGGGGTCGTCGAAGCGGACCCGCACGTTCGCCCACCGCGTCGACAGGGCGTCGCACCAACGTCGCAGCCGGAGCGTGCGGCCGTACTCGGCGGGGCGGTGCACGTCGACGATCGTGCGCCGGACGATCCAGAGCGGGTCGGTCTCGGACGCGCCGACGGCGGCGAGGTTGTCGGTGCCGATGTCCTGGAGATAGCGGGCGATGCCGTCGAGCCGCAGTCGCTTATCGGTGTCGACGTCGCCGGTGCGGACGGTGCGCTCGGTGGAGAAGGGGTTCGCCTGCTCGGGCAGTTCCGTGAGCGGTCGCGTCCGAGGCAGATCGGTGCTCGGCGTCGACGTGGCCATGTGTCCCCCCCGGGTCGGATGTCCGATCGTGCGATTCTCGCAGTTTCGGTGGGCGGTCGCAGGTTCTCTTGCGAACCCACGGCGACAGCCGCTACAGTCGAATTAACTGTTACGGATCGTTACATGAAATTTGCGGACGCTCCGCCCGGCTGCCGAGGACCCTTCCCATGGCCTATGTGATCACCCAGACCTGCTGCAACGACGCGAGCTGCGTCGCAGTCTGCCCCGTGAACTGCATCCACCCCTCGCCGGGCGAGCCCGAGTTCGCCACCGCCGAGATGCTGCACATCGATCCGAAGACCTGCATCGACTGCGGCGCCTGCGCCGACGCGTGCCCGGTCGAGGCGATCCTGCCCGACGACAAGCTCGATCCCTCCCAGATGCGGTTCGCCGAGATCAACGCGGCCTGGTACGAGGACCACCCGGCGCCGGAGGGGTGGAAGCCCCTCGTGCCCACCCCGGCGCCTCCGCGCGATCGTGGAACGCTGCGGGTCGCGATCGTCGGCGCCGGCCCCGCGGCCTGCTACGCCGCCCAGGAACTGCTCGAACGTTCCGAAGTCGAGGTCGAGATGTTCGACCGGCTCCCGACTCCCTTCGGCCTCGTGCGCGCCGGTGTCGCCCCCGATCATCCGGGGACCAAGGCGGTCACGGAATCGTTCGAATGGTCGTTCCGGCGCGAGGAGTTCGCCCTGCACCTTGCCACCGAGGTCGGTCGCGACATCACCCACGCCGAACTGCTCGAGCACCACCACGCCGTGATCTACGCGACCGGTGCGTCGTCCGACCGCCGCCTCGGGGTCGCCGGTGAGGACCTGCCCGGCAGCCACGCTGCCACCGAGTTCGTCGCCTGGTACAACGGCCACCCCGACTACGCCGACCGCACTTTCGATCTGTCCGGGGAACGCGCCGTCATCGTCGGCAACGGCAACGTCGCCCTCGACGTCGCGCGGATACTCACCATGGACGTCGACGAACTCGCGCGCACCGACATCGCCGACCACGCCCTGACGGCGTTGCGGAAGAGCAACATCCGCGAGGTCGTCCTGCTCGGCCGGCGCGGCCCGGCCCAGGCCGCGTACAGCAATCCGGAGTTCCTCGCCCTCGGCGACCTCACCGGAGTCGACGTCGTCGTCGACGACGCCGACCTCGAACTCGATCCGGTGAGCGCCCGGGCCGTGGAGGAGGACGCGGCGACCGCGCTGCGCGTCCGTCTCGCCAGCGAGTACGCCGGCCGGCCCGTCCGTCCCGGGCACCGCCGCATCGTCTTCCGGTACCTCGCCGCGCCGAGCGACCTGCTCGGCGACGACCACGTGACCGGCGTGCGGATCGAACGCACCGAACTCGTCGACGATAGTGGTCGTCTCTCCGCCCGACCCACCGGCCGTTTCGAGGACCTGCCCGCCACGCTCGTACTCCGGTCGATCGGCTATCGCGGCGTTCCCCTGCCGGGTGTGCCCTTCGACGACGTCCGCGGGGTCGTTCCCAACACCGGCGGTCGTGTGGACGCCGGCGTCTACGTCACCGGGTGGGCCAAGCGCGGCCCGAGCGGCGTCATCGGCACCAACAAGGGATGCGCGAAGGAGACCGTCGCCGCGCTGCTGGCCGACTTCGACTCCGGTGCACTCGCCGCTCCCCGCGGCGACCGTCGTGCGCTGAACCGGTTGCTCGCACAGCGCAGGCCCGATCGGGTGGACCTGGACGGCTGGAAGACCATCGACGCCGCCGAGCGGCAGGCCGGACGAGCCCAGGGTCGGCCGCGCGTCAAGATCACCGATCGCGAGAGCCTCGTCGAACTCGGTCGTCGCCGACGCCGTCTTCCGCTGCTCGCCTCGTTGCGTCGTTGACACAGCCGCGGGTGACGCAGGTCGCGGCCTGCCCGGACGTTCGTCGATAGGCTCGGGAGAACCGAATCCCGACCCGAACGGACATGTGCATGAGCAGCGACAACCTCGACCGCACGGCGCTCACGCGCCGCACCCTCATCGGCGGCGCCGGTGTGGTGGCGGCCGGCGCGGCCCTTACAGCCTGCGGATCGTCCGGCGACACCGGCGAGGCGCGATCGGCGGTGCCCGCACCGACCACGACGGCGCCTCCCGGACCCGATGCGGAGGTCGTCGCCGCCGTCGCGGACGTGCCGGTCGGCGGAGGCGTCATGCTCGAATCGAAGAGGCTCGTCGTCACCCAGCCCGCAGAGGGCGACTTCCGCGCGTTCATCGCGATCTGCACCCATCAGGGCTGCAATCTCAGCGGTGTCGAGGACGATCGCATCATCTGCCCGTGCCACGGCAGCCGGTACGACCTCGACGGCGCGCCGGTCGAAGGACCGGCGAAGCGGCCGCTGAAGACCCGTCCCGTGGCGGCCCGCGGGTCCGATCTCGTCGTGGGCTGATCGGTCCGGGGATAGAGTCCGCTCCGTGGAGACCAGCGGAGGCCGGCGCCCGAAGGCGCTGCACGGTTGGCGCCCGAAGGCGCTGCGTGACGGTACGGACCCGGACCCTCGTTTCACGCTGGCCAACGAGCGCACCTTCCTCGCGTGGGTGCGGACCGCGCTCGGCGTCATCGCCGCGGCGGTCGCGCTGGAGACCTTCGCGGGCGGCATCGTGTCGGAGGGGCTCCGCACGGTGCTGGCGTGCGTGTTGCTCGGATTCGCCGCTGTGCTCACGGTGTTCGCGCTGATCCGCTGGCACCGCGTCGAGCACGCGATGCGCACCGGACGGGCACTCCCGGTGCCGTGGGTGGCCTATCTGCTCGCCGTGGCCCTCGGGGTCTCGGGGGTCGTGCTCGCCGTCGCGATCGCCCGGTGAGACGAGCCGCACCGTGAGCCGGGACGATCTGCGGCACGGCGACGTCGGTCTGCAGCCCGAACGGACGAGTCTGGCGTGGCTGCGCACCGCCTCGGTGCTCGGTGCGGTGGTGCTCGGATTCATGCGGTTCGTGCCGGGCCCGGGTGCCGTGGTCGCGTCGATCGGCCTGATCTGCCTCGTGCCCGTGCTGGCGGTGCTGCTCGCCTCCCGGATCGGTCACCGCGCGCGAGTGCGCGGTCTGGTCGCGGGTCGCGCGCCCTATTTCTGGTGGCGCAACGTCGCGGTCTCCGCCACGGTCGTGGTGCTCGCGATCTCGTCGGCCGTCCTGATCGTCACCGCCCGCTGAGTGACAACACGCCGATCAGGGCTATCGCCGCGACCCAGACGGTCGCCGCTGCCGCGAGCGCGATCGGACGCCATCCGACGCCGCGGAGCACTTCCCGGCGCACCCCCGCGCCCAGGGCGAACATCGCGACGGTCAGCAGCGTGCGCTGCACCGTCCCCGCAGCCTCCACCACGATCGGATCGAGCAGTCCGGTCGAGCGCAGTGCGACGCACGCGAGGAAACCCAGCAGGAAGACCGGCACGATCGGGGGAGTGCGCTCGTCGCGGCGGTCCTCACCGCGCCGCCGAGCGACGACCCCGACGACCGCCACGACCGGGGCCAGCAGTGCCACCCGTGCGAGCTTGACCGTCACCGCCGCGGCGAGCACCCCACCGGCGGTGGCCTCGAGGGCGGTGCCGGTCGCGACCACCTGGGCGACCTCGTGGATCGCCGCACCCGCCCACAGACCGGCGGTCCCGGGAGTCAGCCCGAGCATCCCGGCGGCGAGCGGAACGAGCGGGATCATCGCGGTGCCGAAGACGACCACCAATGCGACGGTGGTGACGAGTTCGCGTTTGCGCGAATCGATCACACCGTCGACCGCCGCCGCGGCCGCGGCTCCGCAGATCGAGAAACCGCACGCGATGAGCAGGCGCTGGGTCCAGCCCACCCCGAGCCACCGGCCGAAGGCGAGCGACCCGCCGATACCCGCGACGACGACGGTCGCCGCGACGACCGCTGTGCCCCACCCGAGGTCGACGAGATCGGAGACCGCGAGCTGCACGCCGAGAAGAGCGACGCCCACTCGGAGGAGACGCTTCGACGCCGTACCCAGGCCCGGCTCCAGAAGGCCGACCACCGGTGCGGGCAGACCGATATTCGCCACGACCACACCCAGGACGATCGCGACGAGCAACGGGCTCGTCCCGGGGATCAGGTGCGCCGCTCCCAGTGCGACGACCGCGCCCGCCGCGGCCACGAGGAGACCCGGGACGACGGTGGGCCGGGACACGGGCGCGTGGACGGTGAGCATGCCTCGACTCTTCCGCCGCAGCGGTGTCCGCACCAGCCGTCGATCGGACATGAGCTCATATCGAATGGATATGAGTGGCGAGTGCGGCATATCGTTCGTGCATGACCAGCTGGCCGGATCTCGTCGCTCTGGAACTGCTCGTCGGGGTCGACGACCGGGGCGGGCTCGGCGCCGCGGCCCGCGCGGCCGGTCTCGCCCAACCCAACGCGACCCGCATGCTGCGCCGACTCGAACGGCAACTCGGCGCGGTCCTCGTGCGGCGGGGCCGCACGGGTTCGGTGCTCACCCCGGAGGGCACGGTGGTCGCGCACTGGGCGCGGGAGGTCCTGGCCGACGCGGAACGCCTCCTCGACGCCGCTGCAGCACTGCGCGTCGAACAGCAACCCGAACTGGTGGTCGCGGCGTCGATGACGGTCGCCGAACACCTCATCCCGCGGTGGCTCGGCGCCTTCCGCACGCTCCGCGACGACGTCCAGATCCAGTTGCAGGTCCACAACTCGATGCGGGTGTGTGACGTCGTCGCCGAGGGCGGATGCGACGTCGGGTTCGTCGAGGGGCCGACGGTTCCGGAGGGACTGCACAGTGTCGCGGTGGCACGCGACCGCCTGGTCGTGGTCGTCCCGCCGCAGCATCCGTGGGCACGGCGGCGGCGCCCGCTCACCGTGGCCGAATTCGCGGCGACACCACTGGTCGTCCGCGAGGAGGGGTCCGGTACCCGCCGCACCCTCGACCTCGCGTTGCAGGAGTACGACCGGGCCGCACCGCTGCTCGAACTCGGGAGCGGAGCCGCGGTCCGCACGAGTGTGCTCGGGGGCACGGGCCCGGCGGTGCTGAGCACCCTGGCGGTGGAGGAGTATCTGGACTCCGGCCGGCTCGTCGCGGTCGCGGTGGACGGACTCGACCTGCAGCGTGTGCTCCGCGCGGTCTGGAGGCCGCCGCGGGTGTTGTCCGGTCCGGCGGGGGAGTTGGTCCGACTGATCACCCGTACCCGCTGACCTGGCTTACATCCGGCGCCGGGTCACGCGCGCGAGTGCTGCAACGCACCAGCCCCCGCGACCACCACGAGTGCGATACCCGCGAGGGCGAGAGGTTCGACGACCTGCCTCAGCACCAGAGCGCCGGCGAGCGCTGCGGCGGCGGGTTCGAGCGCGATGAGGATCGCGAACACCTTCTTCGGCAGGTCGCGCAGGGCACGGATCTCGAGGGTGTACGGGATCGCCGACGACAGCAGCGCCACGGCGAGTCCTGCGAGGACGAGGCCGGGCCGGAGGAGCTCGGTGCCGGCCGTCGCCGCGCCGAACGGCAGGACGACGACGGCCGCGATCGTCGTCGCCCCGGCCAGCCCCGCCGATCCGGGCAGGGTCGTCGCCACACGTGAGCCCGCCACGATGTACCAGGCCCACCCCGATGCGGCGACCAGCGCGAAGGCGACTCCGAGCGGATCGGGACCGGTGGACAGCCCGGCACCGTCGCCGACGCCGAGCAGGACCACCCCGCCCAGCGCGAGCACCACCCACAGGGCGTCGCGCATACGTCGGGACAGGATCGCGGCCAGCCCGAGAGGGCCGAGGAACTCGATGGTGACGGTCGCGGCGAGCGGCAGTCGCGTCAACGCTCCGTAGAACGCCGTGTTCATCAGCGCGAGACTCGCGCCCAGTGTCACCACCGCCCGCCACTGTTCCGGTGTCCACGTCCACGGCCGGGGCCGGGTGAACGCGCAGAGGATCACGGCGGCGAACAGCAGGCGCAGGGTCACCGTGCCGAGAGCACCAGCCCGGTCGAACAGGGTCGCGGCGAAGGCCGCCCCGAACTGCATCGACAGCACCGCGGTGAGGACCGCGACGACAGGGCCGACGGTGTGCGTGCGGGAATCGTCGGCCATCTCGTCAGTCTGTCCGACGAGCACGAACGACGCCTGCCGCAAAAAACAATCACACGTGCTTGATTTTGGGGCTGTGGCGTGTGACGCTTGCCGCATGTCCGATCTGTACATCGTGCTCGACGATCTCCGCGCGGAGGGCGACGATCTCGACGCTCTCGTCGCGACCCTGCCCGACGGGAGTTGGGCACTGCCCACCCCGGCGGAGGGCTGGACCATCGCTCACCAGATCGGTCACCTGTTGTGGACCGACCGGGCGGCGCTCACCGCCGTGCGCGACCCGGACGCCTTCGTGAAGATGGTCGAAGCGGCATTCGGCGACCCGCTGGGATTCGTCGACGTCGGTGCCGAGGAACAGGCGGGGCGGCCGCCCGCGGAGTTGCTCGCCGACTGGCGCGACACCCGCCGCGAACTCGCCGACGCGCTCGCCGAACTCCCGCGGGGTACGAAGATCCTGTGGTTCGGACCGCCGATGTCGCCGGCGTCGATGGCGACCGCGCGGCTCATGGAGACCTGGGCGCACGGGGGTGACGTCGCCGACGCCCTCGGTGTCACCCGCACGCCCACCGCGCGCCTGAAGAACGTCGCGCACCTGGGGGTGCGGACGCGCGACTTCGCGTACGTCATCCGCGACCGGAAGCCCCCGGCCGAGCCGTTCCGCGTCGTGCTTACCGCCCCCGACGGGGACAGCTGGGAATGGGGTCCGGAGGACGCCGCGCAGTCGGTCACCGGCCCGGCCCTGGACTTCTGCCTGCTCGTCACCCAGCGCATCCACCGCGACGACACCGCCCTCGTCGCCGACGGCCCGGACGCGGAGGAATGGCTCGGCCTCGCGCAGGCCTTCGCCGGTGCCCCCGGCGCCGGGCGCGAGCCCGGCTCGTCCGCCACCTGAGACCGCCCGCCCCACAGTCGAGACACCTCCGGCCGAGACATCTTCGACCGAAACACCATCCTCGACCGAAAACACCATCGGAGACATCGTGAGCATGTGGACCACCCCCGAGCGTCTCGCCCTCCGCGAGACCGTCACCGGTTTCGTGAAGCGTGAGATCCTGCCCCACCTCGACGACTGGGAGCGCGCCGGCGAACTGCCCCGCGAACTGCACGTCGAGGCCGCGAAGATCGGCCTGCTCGGCGCCGGATTCCCCGAGGAGGTCGGCGGTTCCGGTGGCGACGGCGCCGACACGCTCACCGTGTGCGAGGCGTTCCACGAGGCGGGGGCCTCGGGCGGCGCGTTCGCATCACTGTTCACGTGCGGCATCGCCCTGCCGCACCTCATCGCGGCCGGCGATCCCGATCAGATCGACAAGTGGGTACGGCCCACTCTCGCAGGCGAACTCGTCGGGTCCCTCGCGATCACCGAACCGGGCGGCGGATCGGACGTCGGTCATCTGACCACCACCGCGGTGCGCGACGGCGACCACTACGTCGTCAACGGCGCGAAGACCTACATCACCTCGGGATGCCGCGCCGACTTCGTGGTCACCGCCGTCCGCACCGGAGGTCCCGGCGCCGGGGGAGTCTCGTTGCTCGTGATCGAGAAGGGCACAACGGGTTTCACCGTCTCCCGCAAGCTCGACAAGATGGGATGGCGCGCGTCGGACACCGCCGAGTTGTCCTTCGCCGACGTCCGCGTACCGGTCACCAACCTCGTCGGCGCGGAGAACACCGGATTCTGGCAGATCGCACAGGGTTTCGTCTCCGAGCGGATCGCCCTCGCCGCCCAGGCCTATTCGGGTGCGCAGCGGTGCCTGGACCTGACCGTCGCGTGGTGCCGCGACCGCGAGACCTTCGGCCGGCCGCTGATCACCCGCCAGGCCGTGCAGCGCACCCTGTCCGAGATGGCGCGTCGCGTCGACGTCGCGCGCGTCTACACGCGGCACGTCACCGAGCGCGCCGTGGCGGGAGAGACCGACCTGATCGCCGAGGTGTGTTTCGCGAAGAACACCGCGGTCGAGGCCGGCGAATGGGTCGCCGACCAGGCGGTTCAGTTGTTCGGCGGCCTCGGGTACATGGCCGAATCGGAGGTCGAACGGCAGTACCGCGACATGCGCATCCTCGGCATCGGTGGTGGCACCACAGAGATCCTCACCGAACTCGCCGCCAAGCGGCTGGGTTACGGCGCCTGACCCACCTGTTCCCTCATGCGACCGTCCACGGCCGCGCGTCCTCTCACCCGACCCGGAAGGCATCCCCGTGAGCATCATCGAGACCGAAGAACAGAAGGAACTACGCGCTGCGGTGGCGGCTCTGGCCGAGCGCTACAACTACGTCGACTACGTACTTCCCAAGTCGCGCGCGCACGAGCCGCTCACCGAATTGTGGGCGGAGGCGGCCAAGCTCGGCTTCCTCGGTGTGAACCTTCCGGAGCAGTACGGAGGCGGCGGCGCCGGCATCTACGAACTCGCGCTGGTGCAGGAGGAGCTCTCCGCGAAGGGCGCCGGGCTGCTGCTCGTCGTGGTTTCACCGGCGATCTGCGGCACCATCATCTCCAAGTACGGCACCGACGCTCAGAAGCAGGAATGGCTGCCCGGCCTCGCCGACGGCTCTTGCATCATGGCCTTCGGCATCACCGAGGCCGACGCCGGATCCAACTCGCACAACATCACCACGATCGCGCGCCGCGACGGTGACGACTGGATCCTCTCCGGCAGCAAGGTCTACATCTCCGGTGTCGACCAGGCCGACGCCGTGCTCGTCGTCTCCCGCACCGAGGACGCGAAGACCGGCAAGCTCCGTCCGGCCCTGTTCATCGTGCCGACCGATGCCCCGGGCTTCACGAAGACGCCCATGGAGATGGACATCCTCGAGCCGGACTACCAGTTCTCCCTGTTCTTCGACGACGTCCGACTTCCCGCCGACGCACTCGTCGGTGAGCCGGAGGCCGCGCTCATGCAGCTGTTCGCCGGACTGAACCCCGAACGGATCATGGGCGCGGCGATGGCAGTGGGTATGGGCCGGTACGCCCTCGACGCCGCGGTGCGCTACGCCAACGAGCGGACCGTCTGGAAGCAGCCCATCGGTGCGCACCAGGGCATCGCGCACCCGCTGGCGCAGCGCCGGATCGAGCTCGAACTCGCCAAGCTCATGATGCAGAAGGCCGCCGTCCTCTACGACAGCGGCGACGACTTCGGGGCCGCCGAGGCCGCGAACATGGCCAAGTACGCCGCGGGTGAGGCTGCGATCGCCTCGCTGGACCAGGCGATCCAGACCCACGGCGGTGCCGGCCTCACTCGGGAGTACGGCCTCGCGGCGATGCTCGGCGCCGCGCGCATCGCACGCGTGGCGCCGGTCAGCCGGGAGATGATCCTCAACTTCGTGGCCCAGCACTCGCTGGGCCTGCCGAAGTCGTACTAGGCCGACGCTTCCGAGTCGGATGCTTCCGGGTTCGAGGTTTCGGGGTTCGACACCTCGAACCCGGAGGTTCCGTTGTTCGGCGGGAAGGAATCCGGCGGGAAGAGACCGGTCGCCTCCTCCGCTGGGAGCAGCGTCCCCAGCAGATAGGCGAGGGACCACCGCAACGAGCTCACGTCCTGCAGCGGCACGGTCTGCTGGTAGCCCACGAGCGTGTACAGGGCCAGCCGCGCGAACCGCTCGGCCTGGTCCCTCGAACCGAGGTACTGGGCCACCGCTTCGGCCACCACCGCGTACCGCAGGTCGTCGACCTCGCTCTGCACCTCGTGGACGCCGGAGTCGCTGTGCGACCAACCGCGGATGGCGGACTCGGCGGAGTGGGGGAGGCTGCACGCGAATTCGACGAGCAACCGGAGCCGCCGGGTCATCGAACCCTCGAGGCGCGCCGCGGCGGCGAGCTGGAGCGTCTGGCTCTCGAGCCAGTGCTGGAGGAATTCGGTCTTGAACTGCGCCCAGCTCTCGAAATAGTTGTAGAACGAGCCGGTCGTCACCTCGAGGTGACTGCACAACCGTGCCTGCTTGAGTCCGGCATGGTCGTTGGTGGCCAGGATGGCCAGCGCGGCGTCGAAGTAGTCCTCGCGCCTGACGGTGGTCGCCACGTGGTGCTCCCCTTTCCCCCCGACCTGTTATACGAGTGTACGGATGATGACCTTTGCGTACGGTCTCGGGGTCGCACGAATACCCGTTCGGCGGAAGATCAGTCGTGACGGAACGGTCGTGACCACGGGGTCGTGACAGGACAGGCAGGAACAGGAGTCCCGATGGCGCGAGAACCGAAGCAGGACCGCAGCCGCGCCACGCGGCGGCGACTGCTCGAGGCGACGATCGACTGCCTCGTCGAATCCGGTTGGGCCGCAACCACGGTGAGTGTGGTCGCCGAGCGGGCAGGAGTGTCGCGCGGGGCCGCCCAGCATCACTTCCCGACCCGGGAGGATCTCATCACCGCATCGCTCGAGTTCATGTTCGACAGTCGCATCGAGCGGGTCCGCACCGAACCGTTCGACGTGCCCGAGGGCGTCGGCCGCACGGAGGCGGTGGTCGAGCGCATCGTCGACCAATGCACCGGCAACATGTTCAAGGCCGCCCTGCAGGTGTGGACGGCCGCGGCGGCCGATCCGGCTCTGCGCGAGATGCTCCTGCCGCTCGAGGAGAAGTTCGGCCGTGTCTCGCACGCGGTGGCCGTCGAGCAGCTCGGTGCCGACGACACCGACCCGGTCGTGCACCGGACGGTGCAGGCGACCCTGGATCTCGCGCGCGGCCTCGGCCTGGCCGACGTGCTGACGGACGACTCGGCCCGCCGGCGGGAGATCGTCCGGCACTGGGCCGCGCAGCTCGACGAGGTGCTCCGGGAGTCCTCGGGTCGTCGCACACAGGCGGGCCCGGCTCGGTAGTCTTCCCGCCATGCCTCTCCCGCGCATCGGAAGGACGGCGGCTGCCGTGGCGACGGCCGGTCTCGTGGGTCTCGGTGCGGCGGCGTGCGGGAACTCCGACGACGCCGGACAGGTCGAGACCTCGCCGACCGCGTCCGTCACCGACCCCGGCCCGCTGTTCGACGAGTGCGGCGCGATGTCCGACGACGAGGTGGCGGCGGCTTTCGGTCTCGGCAGTTTCACGACGGTGACGCGCAACTCGGTGGGCTGCGAGTGGGAGATCTACGTCGGCGGCCCCAGTGTGAGCTTCTCGTGGTACCGGGGAAGTCCCATCGGTCGCGAACGCGCCGGCTCCGATCTCATCGGCCGGCCCGCCGCCGACGTCGAGATCGGGGGACGGTCCGGCTTCATGGGGTCCTATCAGAACGACCTGGGGCAGACGACGCTGTGCGAGATCGGCGTGGAGTTCGGCGGCGACTTCGTCCACTGGTCGGTCTCGTACTCGAACCTCACGCCCGTCGCCGACGCCTGCGTCGTCGCTCGCGGCCTGGCCACCACGAGTGTGGAAAGGGTGCAGAAGTGAACGCCCGCCGCTGGTGCGCCGCATTCGCGACCGTCCTCACGACGGGTGCTCTGCTCACCGGATGTACCCGCACCATCGAGGGGCGGGCCGTCCCGGAGGGGATCGGCGGCGGCACGGGCGCCGAGTTCACCCGGCTGCTCACCGAGTGCGATGCCGTCGCCGACGAGAAGATCGCCGAGGCCGTGGGCGCGGACTACGTCTATCGCGGATTCTTCGGTGCGATCTGCCGCTGGGACGGTGAGGGACCCACGGGAGTAGTGAAGGTCACCTTCAACTGGTTCGAGACCGGTTCCCTCGACCACGAACGCGCCGCCGCCGAGGGGCTCGGTTACGAGATCGAGAACACGACCATCGAGGGCCGGCGGGCACTGCAGATGCGCCGACCCGGCGATCCGCTGTCGTGCGGGGTCAGTTCCGGGGCGTCGACGACCGGCATCTTCGGCTGGTGGGTGCAGTACACCTCCGGGGGAGCGGACCCGTGTGAAGCTGCTGCTACGTTGGCCCGGCTCACACTGAACCTCAGCAGTTGACGGTGTGTGCGGATCCTCGGGAGGGTGCGCGCTTCTCACTTTGACCTCATGCGCGCACGCCGGGTATCGTTGTGGGTCGTGTCCGGCATGCCCGGGCCGGTCTGTGTGCCTATGCGAGGTAGTGCCGTGCGCGCGGTCTGTGGATATCTGCAGGAGCGAGCCCCCGGCTGCCTGTGTGGGGGTACGCGACACACCCGACCTCGTGTGCACACGAGGGGCGAGTGCGGGGCAGCAGCTTTCTTGCCCCAACCGATGGATCCCTAATTTCAGAACAGCCGAGGTTGCTCGAAGTGAGCAGCTTCAGACAACGAAGAAAGCCGGTTAATGCCAACCATCAATCAGCTGGTCCGCAAGGGCCGCCGCGACAAGGCCGCCAAGGTCAAGAGCGCGGCGCTCAAGGGCAGCCCCCAGCGTCGCGGTGTGTGCACTCGCGTGTACACCACCACCCCGAAGAAGCCGAACTCGGCTCTCCGTAAGGTCGCCCGTGTGCGCCTGACCTCCCAGGTCGAGGTCACCGCCTACATCCCCGGTGAGGGCCACAACCTCCAGGAGCACTCGATGGTGCTCGTGCGTGGCGGTCGTGTGAAGGACCTCCCGGGTGTGCGCTACAAGATCATCCGCGGCTCGCTCGACACCCAGGGTGTCAAGAACCGCAAGCAGGCCCGCAGCCGCTACGGAGCGAAGAAGGAGAAGGGCTGATGCCACGTAAGGGTCCCGCTCCCAAGCGTCCGCTGATCGCCGATCCGGTCTACGGTTCGCCGCTGGTCACCCAGCTGGTCAACAAGATCCTGCTGGACGGCAAGAAGTCCACCGCCGAGCGCATCGTGTACCAGGCGCTCGAGCAGGCTCGCGAGAAGACCGGTACCGATCCGGTCGTCACCCTCAAGCGCGCGCTCGACAACGTCAAGCCCGCCCTCGAGGTCCGCAGCCGTCGCGTCGGTGGTGCCACCTACCAGGTGCCGGTCGAGGTTCGCCCCGGTCGTTCCACCACGCTCGCGCTGCGCTGGCTGGTGACGTTCTCGCGTCAGCGTCGCGAGAAGACCATGGTCGAGCGGCTCGCCAACGAGCTCCTCGACGCGAGCAACGGCCTCGGCGCCTCCGTGAAGCGCCGCGAGGACACGCACAAGATGGCTGAAGCCAACAAGGCGTTCGCGCACTACCGCTGGTGAGTCGTCGCCGACCGGGAGATGCCGTCATCACGGACCTCCCGGTCGGCTGCTCGCACAACTGTGTCGGTCCCGTAAAGGCCGGCTGACAACACAAGAACATGTGGTCCGCACCCAAGGACCGACACGAGCTACGAGCGGGGTTACCTGTGGCACAGGAAGTGCTGACCGACCTGAACAAGGTCCGCAACATCGGCATCATGGCGCACATCGATGCCGGCAAGACCACCACCACCGAGCGCATCCTCTTCTACACCGGTGTCAACTACAAGATCGGTGAGACGCACGACGGTGCCTCGACCACCGACTGGATGGAGCAGGAGAAGGAGCGTGGTATCACCATCACCTCCGCTGCTGTGACCTGCTTCTGGAACAAGAACCAGATCAACATCATCGACACTCCCGGCCACGTCGACTTCACGGTCGAGGTCGAGCGGTCGCTGCGCGTCCTCGACGGCGCAGTCGCCGTGTTCGACGGCAAGGAGGGCGTCGAGCCCCAGTCCGAGCAGGTCTGGCGGCAGGCGGCCAAGTACGACGTGCCGCGCATCTGCTTCGTCAACAAGATGGACAAGATGGGCGCGGACTTCTACTTCACCGTGCAGACGATCATCGATCGCCTGGGCGCGAAGCCGCTGGTCCTCCAGCTCCCCATCGGTGCCGAGGATGCCTTCGACGGCGTCGTCGACCTCGTCGAGATGAAGGCGCTCACCTGGCGTGGCACCACCGACATCGGCACCGAGGCCACGGTCGAGGAGATCCCGGCCGACCTCGCCGACAAGGCTGCCGAGTACCGCGAGAAGCTGCTCGAGACGGTCGCCGAGTCCGACGAAGAGCTCATGGAGAAGTACTTCGGCGGCGAGGAACTCACCGTCGCCGAGATCAAGGCGGCCATCCGCAAGATGACCGTCAACTCCGAGCTCTACCCGGTGCTGTGCGGCTCCGCCTTCAAGAACAAGGGCATCCAGCCCATGCTCGACGCGGTCATCGACTACCTGCCGAACCCGCTCGACATCGGCGACGTCATCGGCCATCAGGTCGGGAACGAAGAAGAGGAGCTGCGTCGTAAGCCCTCGAAGGAGGAGCCCTTCTCGGCTCTCGCCTTCAAGATCGCTGCGCACCCCTTCTTCGGCAAGCTGACCTTCGTCCGCGTGTACTCCGGCCGGATCGACTCGGGCACCCAGGTGCTCAACTCGACCAAGGGCAAGAAGGAGCGCGTCGGCAAGCTGTTCCAGATGCACGCCAACAAGGAGAACCCGGTCGACGAGGCGGTCGCTGGCCACATCTACGCGATGATCGGCCTGAAGGACACCACGACCGGCGACACCCTGTGCGCGCAGGACGCCCCGATCGTCCTCGAGTCGATGACCTTCCCGGACCCGGTCATCCAGGTCTCCATCGAGCCGAAGTCGAAGGCCGACCAGGAGAAGCTGTCGACGGCCATCCAGAAGCTCGCCGAAGAGGACCCGACCTTCTCGGTCGAGCTCGACGACGAGACCGGCCAGACCGTCATCGGCGGTATGGGCGAGCTCCACCTCGATATCCTCGTCGACCGCATGAAGCGCGAGTTCAAGGTCGAGGCCAACGTCGGCAAGCCGCAGGTCGCGTACCGCGAGACGATCACCAAGCCGGTCGAGAAGCTCGAGTTCACGCACAAGAAGCAGACCGGTGGCTCGGGCCAGTTCGCAAAGGTCATCATCGGCCTCTCGCCGTTCGTCGGCGAGGACGGCGCGACCTACGAGTTCGAGAACAAGGTCACCGGCGGTCGCATCCCGCGCGAGTACATCCCGTCGGTCGACGCGGGTGCCCAGGACGCCATGCAGTACGGCGTGCTCGCCGGCTACCCGCTGGTGAACCTGAAGGTCACCCTCATCGACGGTGCGTACCACGACGTCGACTCGTCCGAAATGGCGTTCAAGATCGCCGGTTCGCAGGCACTGAAGGAAGCGGCCCGCAAGGCCGCCCCGGTGATCCTCGAGCCCCTCATGGCGGTCGAGGTCACCACGCCCGAGGACTACATGGGTGAAGTGATCGGCGACCTGAACTCCCGCCGTGGCCAGATCCAGGCCATGGAGGAACGCAGTGGTGCCCGTGTCGTGAAGGCGCTGGTTCCGCTCTCGGAGATGTTCGGTTACATCGGCGATCTGCGGTCGAAGACCCAGGGTCGTGCGAACTTCTCCATGGTGTTCGATTCCTACGCAGAGGTTCCCTCGAACGTCGCGAAGGAAATCATCGCCAAGGCGACCGGCGAGTAGCCTCCGGGTTATCCCTCGGTCACCTGCACGACCAAGTAATACAAACCGCACTGCTGCATACAGCAAGCAACAACAGTCCAGGAGGACATCCAGTGGCGAAGGCGAAGTTCGAGCGGACCAAGCCGCACGTGAACATCGGCACCATCGGTCACGTCGACCACGGCAAGACCACCACCACGGCTGCGATCACCAAGGTGCTTGCCGACAAGTTCCCCGACCTGAACGAGAGCTTCGCTTTCGATCAGATCGACAAGGCACCTGAGGAGAAGGCTCGTGGTATCACGATCAACATCTCCCACGTCGAGTACCAGACCGACAAGCGCCACTACGCGCACGTCGACGCCCCGGGTCACGCGGACTACATCAAGAACATGATCACCGGTGCCGCCCAGATGGACGGCGCGATCCTGGTCGTGGCGGCCACCGACGGCCCGATGCCCCAGACGCGTGAGCACGTGCTGCTCGCTCGCCAGGTCGGCGTTCCCTACATCCTCGTCGCCCTGAACAAGGCCGACATGGTCGACGACGAGGAAATCCTCGAGCTCGTCGAGATGGAGGTGCGCGAGCTCCTCGCTTCGCAGGAGTTCGACGAGAACGCTCCGGTCGTCCCGATCTCCGCTCTCAAGGCTCTCGAGGGTGACGAGAAGTGGGTCCAGTCGATCGTCGACCTCATGCAGGCCGTCGACGACTCCATCCCGGACCCGGTCCGTGAGACCGACAAGCCGTTCCTCATGCCCGTCGAGGACGTCTTCACCATCACGGGTCGTGGCACTGTCGTCACCGGCCGTATCGAGCGTGGCGTGATCAACGTCAACGAAGAGGTCGAGATCGTCGGCATCCGCCCCGATTCGACCAAGACCACGGTCACCGGCATCGAGATGTTCCGCAAGCTGCTCGACCAGGGCCAGGCCGGCGACAACGTCGGTCTCCTCGTCCGCGGCATCAAGCGCGAGGACGTCGAGCGTGGCCAGGTTGTCGTCAAGCCGGGCACCACGACTCCCCACACGGAGTTCGAGGGCCAGGCCTACATCCTCAACAAGGAGGAGGGCGGCCGCCACACGCCGTTCTTCAACAACTACCGCCCGCAGTTCTACTTCCGTACCACGGACGTGACGGGCGTTGTGACCCTCCCCGAGGGCACCGAGATGGTCATGCCCGGTGACAACACCGAGATGTCCGTCAAGCTGATCCAGCCGGTCGCCATGGACGAGGGCCTCCGCTTCGCGATCCGCGAGGGTGGCCGCACCGTCGGCGCCGGTCGCGTCACGAAGATCATCAAGTAGGCACCGCCTACGGGATCATCAAGTAGGCACCGCCTACGGGATCATCAAGTGAGCTAGTCCTCACTGACGCTCGAACGGCGTCCACCCTCCGGGTGGGCGCCGTTCGGCGTTTCTGGATCACAAGCGATCAGCCGACGATCTCCTTCAGCTGGTTTGCCACGGGGGTCACCGGTTCCTCCCCGTCGGCCGTCGGGATGTCGCTGTTCACGGCGGCGACGACCACGGCCCGGCGCTCGGGCAGATATCCCACGTAGGTGTTGAAACCGGGGAGTTCGCCCGTGTGGCCGAGCCAGCCGTTCTCGATACCGAGCCCGAGGCCGTAGGCGCGCGTGTCGGTCGCACCGGGGACGTCGAACAGGAACGAGTCGAGACGGAGCTGCTGCATCTCGGGGGAGAGGATGCCCTCGCCCGTCCCGAGGGCCGTGCCCCACAGTTCGAGGTCGTCGACGGTGGAGATCACCGCGCCGGCCGACCATCCCCACGACGGGTTCCAACCGGTCGCATCGGCCGTCTGCCCGTCCGGCTGTCCCTGTTCGGTGATCCCGTACAGGTGCGGTGACGCGATGGCCGCGTCGGTGGGCATGACGGTGTCGGCCATGCCCAGGGGCTCGAAGATGTTCGCCCGGAAGTACTCGTGCAGGCTCTGCCCGGAAACCTGCTCGACGACCAGCCCGAGCGCGATCGTGTTGGTGTTGGAGTACTCGAACCGCTCCCCGGGAGCGAAGTTCGGTGCGTCACCGCGTACGTAGTCGAGGAGTTCGTCCGGGGTCCACGGTGCCTCCGGATCGTCGAAGAGTTGCTGCTGGAATTCCTCGTCGAAGGTGTAGCTGGGGATGCCGCTCACCATCGAGGCCAGCTGACCCAGGGTGGCGACGTCGCCGTTCGGCAGGCCCGGCACATAGCCGCCGATCGGATCCTCCAGCGACAGGCGGTCGTCCTCCGCCAGTTGCAGTAGAGCGGTGATCGTCATCGTCTTCGTGATGCTGCCGATGCGGGTGTGGTCGTCCGGGCCGGGTTCCTCCGATCGATCCGCACCGATCGTGCCGGACGAACCGGTCCACTCGTATTCCGGGGTGACCACGCGCGCAACGACTCCCGGAAAGCCGACTTCCTCGCGGACGCGGTCGAGCACGTCCTGGAATTCGTCGGCGGGCGCCGCGCCGGTAGCGGTCGCATCGGTCGCGGTCGCTTCGGACGTTGCGGCGAGCGGTGATTCGCTCGAGGTGTCGTTGCCGCAGGCGGCCGCGACGGTGAGGATCACGGCGGACAACACGATCGGTAGTCGACGCACAGCACTCTCCTCGGTCGAGACGACGGTGTGAGAACGGCAGTGATCAGTATGTGCCGTTCGGCAGGACGTCGGGTCTGTTTTTCGAACCCGGAGATGAGCGCGTCGTACACGATGCGCCGTGCGTCAGGCGCTCTCGATCGCGGCGAGGAGCATCCGCGCCGTCACCGCGATCATCCGGGTCCGATCGGATCTCCGGGGCCGCAAGAGGGCGATCCGTGAACACAGGCTCGCCGTCGCTCCCATCACGATGAACACGAGATCGTCGAGTGCTGCGTCGTCGAGATCGGGTCGCAGCCGCGCCGGGATGATGCGTCCGAGCGGCCGCAGCGGACCTTCGACCTCGGCCCACGCGAGTCCGAACTCGATCTCCTCGGAGGTGTACGACACCCGGAGCACCGCGGCGTGTTTCTCGAACGCGGCGGTGAGGCTTTCCACGACCGTCGCCATGGCGTCCTCCGGCTGCTGGTCCATCGCCCGCCCGATGGCGGTGGACAGCGAGGTGGTGATCGCGTGGACGGCGGTCATGCGGAGTTCGTCGAGCACGGCGTCGACGTCGGGGAAGTATCGGTAGACCGTTCCGATGCTCACGTGGGCGTGCTCGGCGAGTGCCGTGGTGCTGATCCGCGCGGTGGGGCTGCGCTCGAGCAACTCGTACGCAGAGGTGAGGAGCAACTTGCGGGTGTCGTGACTTCGCTGCTGCACAGGACGCTTTCGAGGGATTCTGCCTGCGGTTCTGTTGCCGCGCGGGGAGCTCATGAAAAGTGAATAGTAAGTGAGGATTCCTCGTGTTTCCATGGATGCATGGAGCGACACATCCCACGTGATCTCGTCAACGCCGACCTTGCGGTGCGCCGATACGCAGATCTCGGCGAGCGCTGGCTCGACGGCATGTGGCAGGCCGACCCGCCGGCCGACGCCGTGGTGAACGACGACTTCGGTCCGAACTCCGCGACGGCTGCCGTGCGCGTCGCACTCACCCACGGTGTCGAGGCGGTCCCCGACGCACCCGAATCCCTGCGAGAGCTGTTCGCCTTCCTCGACGACGAACCCGCCTGGGTAGACCACGACCGCATCGACAACGCCGCCGACGCGCTCGTTCGGCACACGCCGATCCTCGGCATGGTGCTCGGTGCTGCCTCGCTGCTGCGCGGTGCCGGAAACTTCATCGCCGGAAAGCCTCTCGCACTGACGGGCCGCTATGTGAGTCAGCCGGCCGTGCGGTCGGTCGAGGTCGGGGAGTGGTTACGGCACGTCCTCACTCGCGGCGGAATGCGCCGCGACGGAGGCGGATTCGCGTTCACGGTGCGGGTGCGCCTGATCCACGCCCACGTGCGCAAGGGCATTCTCGCGAGCGGGGTGTGGGACGAGGACGCCTGGGGAGTGCCGATCCCGCAGTCGTACATGGCGCTCACGATGGCCGAGTTCGGGCACATCGCGGTCGAGGCGATGCAGATCCTCGGGGTGCGCTTCACCGATCGCGAACTCGACGACATCTACCACCTGTGGCGCTACGTCGGGCACGTGATCGGGATAGGCGAGGAACTGGGCCTGCGCACCGAACGCGATCACATCGCGGTCGAGGACCTGTACCGGCTCACCTCGCCCGGCCCCAGCGACGAGGACCGGGATTTCGTCACCGCGCTGACCGAGCAGTATCTCGTCCCGGAGCTGGCCAACCTGCTGCCGGGCACCGCACCGATCCGGACGACGGTCGCCCGCACGGTGATGCACTCGCTGCAGCGGGTGTTCATCGGCGACGCCGACGCCGACGCCCTGCACATCCCCGACAGCCCGCTCAAGCACGTCCTCGGACGCGTCGGGCCGCTGCTCGCGCTCGTCGACCGCGTCCAGGAATTCCGCTATCCGGACCTCGAACGCACCACACAGCGGGCGTACAAGGTGCGCGACGTGGCGATGGACCGGATGCGCGTGGACTACAGCGTCGAGCACGACCTCGTGGACGCGGCCCGAAGCTGAGCCGCCCCGGGCCGGATGGGTTCCGGCCCGGGGTGGGTGGGCTCAGTGGACGTCCACAGCCGGGTCGAGATGTACCAGGACCTGCGTCGCCACGTGCGCCCCGCCGAGAGCGCGCGCGACCCGCTGGGCGGCATCCTCCGCAGCTTCCGTCAGCTCGGTGACATCGATGGTCGGGTCGGCGTGCACCACCACCGAGAGCGTCGGCAGGTGGCGTTCGACGACCGCGCGTCCGCGCACGGCCCGCACGCCCGGCAGGGCGGCGAGTTCGGCTGCCACACCGTCGACGACGGGACCGAGTTCGACACCGAGGGTGGCGTCGGTGACCTGGTCGTAGAGCTGCACGGTCGACGTGCGCCGGCGCGACAGGTTGACAGCGAGCAACGCGATGCCGAGCACGAGTCCGCCCGCGAAGACCGACCACAGGGCCGGTGTCCACCACGACTGGTCCGGGACGTCGGTCACGCGGGGACGGTCGAGACGCGAGAGTTGCTCTCGAGCTAGGGGAACCTGCCACACCCACGCCAGGGCGAATGCGCCGGCACCGGCGAGGGCGAGGCCCGCCAGGAAGGTGACGAGCCGATTCGCCAGCACGGTACGGAGTTTCACCGCGCCACCTCCACCACGAGTTCGACGGGGTCGGCGAGCGCCGCGAGGTTCGGGGCGACCGCGCCGCGCACGGACGCGGTGATCTCGTCGACCGGTGTCTCGTCCTCGATCGAGATGCGCACCACGGCACGGCGACGGTCGACGACCGTGCGGGCCGTGCGCACGCCGGTGAGCGCGGACGCGTGAGCGCTGCACATGCGTGCGACGTCCGTGCGCCGCATCCACACCGTGGGCACCGGCCCCGCGACCTGCAGCGGCACATGCGTCCGGCGGCGGGGTTTGAGGGCGACGACGATCAGGACGATCCCGAGGACGAGGCAGACGCCCGCGACGGGTGCGAGCCAGGTGTGCCAGTGCAGACGGCCGAACCACTCGAAGGAGTTGCGCAGCCACGGGGCACCGCCGTACGTCCCGTTGACGATGAGCAGTTCCCGGGCGGCGACGAACGACAGGGCGAGCGCCGCGATCGCCACGATCGCGGCGGCGGGTGCGGCCGCGGGCGGCGCCAGCGGTGGCAGGGGAGCGACGGTGGGGATGTCGGGATGCGGAGTGGTCCGCGCCGCGACGATGTCGGATTCCAGGTACTCGACGGGTGGCTGCGCCTCGTCGGTCTCGCCGTCCTCGACGAGCGCGGTCGCGACGATGAGCACGTTGAGTTCGCTGATCCGCATGCCCGTCAGGTCGTTCAGCTGGCGTTCGACCGCGTCGTGGACCCGGCGGGTGAGCATCGCCGCGTCGTACGGCCATTCGGCGGCGATGTAGAGATTCACCGCGACGGCCTTCGCGCCGGTGGTGACGTCGGCCCGGGGCAGGTCGCGGCCGGTGAGACGCAGGATCCCACCTCCGCTGTGCCGCACCACACCGGGAACGCCGAGCGCGGCAGCCGCGGCGATGCGTTCGATCGCACGGTCCTTGACGACAAGGCTGCCGCGTTCGCCCGGGGGAACGACCCCGGTCCCGGTGTCGTCGGATGTCCCGACGTCGGACGCGGTGGGATCAGCCACGGCCCCGACTCCTCAACAGGGCGCCGAGGTCGAGGTGGCCGTCGCGATGGGCGCCGATCGCGGCACCGAGCGCGCCGAGCAGCACGGCGAACAGCAGACCGCTGAACCCGCCGATGATGCCGGCGAGGGCCAGGAGCAGCCCCGCGAGGAGTCCGACGACGGTGTTGCTGACGGGTGTGTGGTTCACGATGGGGCTCCTTCTCGTTCACCGGCGTGGACATCTTCGATGGTCACTTGGACGGGGACGTCCACCAGCGGGGACACCCGGACGCGGACGGCGTCGGCGACGGCCGGGAGATCGGCGGGGATCCGCACGACGATGTGCACCGCGCACAGCTGATCGGTCAGCCGCACACCTTCGACCCGTCGGCCGGGCAGATAGGTGGCGACCTCCCCGAATGCGCCGCGGTGCAGACCCACGACGCCGGGAACGGACAGCGCGGCGTCCGCCACCAGGTCGGCCGCATTCGCCTGCGCTGCTGATCCGGGGTTCACTGCACGCGGGGTTTGGCGTCGTCGGTGAGGGCCGCGGCCTCTTCGTGGAGCATCACGTCGAAGACCGTGATGTTGACCTCGGTGACCTCGAGTCCCGTCATGCGTTCGACCGCAGCGATGACGTTGTGCCGGATGGCGACGGCGAGTTCGTGCAGCGCGACGCCGTATTCGGCGACGATGCCGATGTCGATCGCGGCCTGACGTTCACCGACCTCGACGGCGACACCCTGTCCGTGGTTGATGCGCGCACCGGGGATGCGGTCGCGCAGTGCGCCCACGACGCGGGCGGTGCCGGCGCCCACCTCGATGACGCCGCTGATCTCGCGGGTCGCGAGCCCCGCGATCTTGGCCACCACCGCGTCCGCGATGATCGTGCGGCCCTGCGGGTCGGCGGATCCGGAGGAGGTTCCGGCGCCGAACTGTATGCGGCTGATACCTGCGCCGCTGTCGCTGGTCATGAGGGGCTCCCAGGTAGGTGTACCGGTCGTGTTCCGTGCTCGATCCTGTGCTGGATCCCATTGTCCTCACGGTGCCTCGAACTCTAACGGCCGACGTAGGTCTGTCACCCGTCGTCGCTGTTTGGTAAGAACGTGGGACGCGGAGTGGGATGCATCACTACCGCGCGGAACGCGCATGCGTGTCACAACAGACGAAGCGAAGGATGGGCCGAGGGTGTCGAACGAGCGGGAGACCGAGAGTACGCCGGAGCGCGTCGTGGTCGTGGGCGCCGGCCTGGCGGCGGTGCGTACCGCCGAAGAGCTGCGCCGGGCCGGATACGAGGGCGAACTCGTGCTCGTCGGCGACGAGACGCACCTGCCCTACGACCGCCCGCCCCTGTCGAAGGAGGTCCTGCGCGGCGACCGCGACGACACGACTCTTCGGCCGAGCGAGTTCTTCGGCGAGAACCGCATCGAGTTGATGCTCGGTGCCGCGGCTCGCTCGGTCGACACCGCGTCGCGCATCCTCACGCTCAGCGACGGCACCGAACTCGGCTACGACGAACTCGTCGTCGCCACGGGTCTGCGGCCCCGCCGCATCCCCGGTCTGCCGGATCTGGCGGGGGTCCACGTCCTGCGGTCGCTCGAGGACAGCCGCGCCCTGCGCGAGGCGATCGTTCCGGGTGCCCGCGCGCTCGTCGTCGGTGCCGGGTTCATCGGGTGCGAGGTCGCGGCGAGCCTGCGGGCGCGCGAGGTGGAGGTCGTGCTGGTCGAACCGCAGCCCACCCCGCTCGCATCGGTGCTCGGTGCCGAGGTCGGTGCTCTCGTCACCCGCCTGCACACCGCCGAGGGCGTCGACGTGCGTGCCGGCGTCGGATTGTCGGAGATCCGCGGCGACGGCCGTGTCACCTCCGCCGTCCTCGGCGACGGCCGTGTCACCTCCGCCGTCCTCGGCGACGGCAGCGAGATCGACGTCGACCTCGTCGTGCTGGGCATCGGTTCGATCCCGGCCACCGAGTGGCTCGAGGGATCGGGTGTCGAAGTCGAGAACGGTGTCGTGTGCGACGGCACGGGCCGCACCTCCACCCCGCACGTGTGGGCCGTCGGCGATGTCGCGTCCTGGCAAGTACCGGCCGGTGGGCGCAGGCGCATCGAGCACTGGACGAACGCCGGCGAGCAGGCATCCGTCCTGGCGAAGACCATCATGGGCGTCGAGGCCGGGGCCGCCGCACAGGTGCCCTACTTCTGGAGCGACCAGTACGACATCAAGATCCAGGGCCTCGGTGCGGTCACCGCCGACGACACGGTGCACGTCGTGCGCGACGACGGCCGCAAGTTCCTCGCGTACTACGAGCGCGACGGCAGGTTCGTCGGCGCTGTGGGCGGCGGCCTGCCCGCGCTGGTCATGAAGTCGCGCGCGAAGATCGCTGCGGGCGCCCCGATCGACGAGCTGCTCACGGCGGCGGTCTAGGGGAGTGAGCTGCGCGCCGGAACGACCGCCGTCGGGCCGGCCGTGCGCGACCCGCTAGATTCGTAGGGTGATCGTTGCGCTCATCGACTCGGGTCTCGGGCTGTTGCCGACGTCCGCGTGGCTGCGACGGTTGCGTCCCGATCTCGACCTCATGTTGTCGACGGATCCCGACGGCGCCCCGTGGGGCCCGAAGTCTCCGGACTGGGTGATCGACCGGGTCGTCACCACCGCCCGTCGCGCCGTCGCTCGGGGCGCCGAGGTGGTCGTGCTCCCATGCAACACCGCATCGGTGACCGCCCTCGAACACGTCCGGGCCGATCTCGGTCCGGCGGTGCCCGTGGTGGGCACGGTCCCCGCGGTCAAGCCCGCGGCCGCGGCGTGCGATTCGGTGGCGATCTGGGCCACCGCGGCGACCACCGCGAGCAGGTACCAGGCGAATCTGATCGACCAGTTCGCGAACGGGTCCGAGGTCGTCGGCGTGGCGTGTCACGGACTTGCCGACGCCATCGATGCGGGTGATCGGGGGGCCGTCGCCGCAGCGGTCGCCTCCGCGGCCGAGCGCACCCCTCGGGATGTCCAGGGTGTGGTTCTCGGTTGCACCCACTATCCGCTTGTCGCCGACACCATCATCGAACACCTGCCGGCCGGAGTGCGCCTGTTCGACAGCGCCGAGGCCGTCGCACGGCAGACGCTGCGCCGGATCGATGCGCTCGGGCGACCCGCCTCGGGTTCGGGCCGTGTCGAAGTCTTCCGCAGCGGTGTGCCCGGAGAGTTGCCGCTGGCAGCGACGGTCTTCGCTGCCGGTCGCGCCCTGCTCGCGGCGCCCGGCGACATGCGGGACGAGGACGTCGAGGACGCCACCTCCCTCTGAGTGTCCGAGCCGTCGGGTGGATGGCCGGAGGAATACTTCGTCGAGCGAAGTATGTTGCTGAAGGGGTGTTCACCAATTCGCGCGGAGGCGCTCGTTCGTTTCCGCGTGGGACACGCCGTTCGTCTCTCGCGTGGAACGCGCCGATCACCTTCTGGAGGTTCGATGACTGCTCCCGTCCAGCCCCGCGGCCGTATCCGCTCGTTCGGTTTCGCCGTGGTCGGCCTGGGAGCGTTCACCCTCACCGCGTCGTCGTCGGCACCGTCACCGCTGTATCCCGTCTACCAGCAGATGTGGGGGTTCTCCGCGGCGATGCTCACGGTGGTGTTCGCGGTCTACGTGCTCGCACTGCTCGCGGCGCTCGTGACGGTGGGGTCGCTGTCCGACCACGTCGGGCGCAGACCCGTGATCGTGACGGCCCTGCTGTTGCTCGCGGCGAGCATGGTGGTCTTCATCGCCTCCCCGGGGGTGGGGTGGCTGATCGTCGCGCGGATCCTGCAGGGTCTCGCGGTGGGCGCGGCGACGAGCGCGCTGGCGGCGGCCGTGATCGAGATGCAGCCGAACAGGCACATCGGTCCGCTGATCAACACCGCGGCGCCGTCGCTCGGCCTCGCGCTCGGCGCGGCGGGAGCCGGCGTACTCGTACAGTTCGCGCCGCTCCCCACGGTCCTGAGCTATGCGGTCGTCGGCGTTCTCGCCGTCGTGCTGGCGATCGCGCTGATCTTCGTGCCGGAGACCTCGCCGTCGGTGGGTTTCCCGTCGCGACGCGACGCCCTGCGGAGCCTGGTGCCGAGCGCGTCGGTGCCCCGTGAGGTCCGGGGCCGCTATCTGCTCATCCTGCCCAGTCTGATGTCGGCGTGGGCACTCGGCGGGCTGTACATGTCGCTGGGGCCCTCGATCGTCGACTCGGTGTTCGGTATCGACAACCGCCTCGCCGCGGGTCTGGCGATCGGCACGCTGTTCACGGCGGGCACGGTCGCGGCGACCACCACGGCCCGCCGCGACCCCCATCGCATCGTGATCCTCGGGGCCGTGTTGCTCGCGACGGGACTGGCCGCGGTGATCACCGCGCTCCTCACGGGATGGGTCGCGGCGTACTACGCGGGTACCGCGGTCGCCGGCTTCGGCTGGGGTTCGACCTTCGTCGCGGCCATGGGCGTGGTCGGCTCGCTCGGCCGACCCCACGAGCGCGGCCGGATATTCGCAACGACCTTCGTCGTCTGCTACTTCGCGTTCTCGGTGCCCGCGATGGCCGCCGGGGCGGCGGCCGGATCGTTCGGCCTGATGTCCACCGCCGTCGGCTACGGCGTGGTCGTCGCCGTGCTGGCGCTCGTGGCCGGGGTCGGCGTGCTCGTGCGAAAGCCGAAGCCCGACTCCGCCGGGATGCGGGAAGTGCCCGTCCCCGCCCGTTCGTAGGGGCCGGGCACTTCCGCAGAGAGCGGGATCAGCGGGGCGTGAACCCGCCGGCTCAGAACTCGATCTTGAGGTGGTCGGTCACCGGCCGGGCCTGGCAACCGAGGATGTAGCCCGCCTCGATGTCCTCGGGGTCGAGCACGTCGCAGTTCTCCATCTCGACCTTGCCCTCGAGCACGGTGCACGCGCACGATCCGCATTCGCCCTCCTGACACGAATACGGCACGTCGATGCCCTTCGCGAGCATGATGTCGACGAGGGTCTGCGTACGCGGCCACGAGAGCTTGTGGACCTCGCCGTCGAGTTCGACCTCGACGGTCGCGGCGTCGGCGGCGTCCTCGTCGCTGACCTCGACCGGCGCCTGGTCGGCGAACGGGTCGCCCGACAGCGAGTTGAAGACCTCGGCGTGCACGCGGGCGCGGGGCATGCCCACGGTGTTCAGTGCCTGGTGGACCGTGTCCATGAACGGTCCGGGGCCGCACATGAACGCCTCGTACGACTCGTAGGGCGTTGCGATCGCCGCGAGCTGGTCGGCGGTGGGCAGACCCTGGACGGACTCGAGCCAGTGCACGACGGTCAGGCGCGTCGGGTACTTCTCCGCGAGAGCCCGCAGCTCCTCGGCGAAGATGACGGACTTCTCGTCGCGGTTGGCGTAGACCAGCACCACCGTGCCGCCGCCCTGGGTGAGCGCGGACTTGAGGATCGAGATCACCGGGGTGATGCCGCTGCCGGCGCCGAACAGCAGGAAGTCGTGGTCGAGCGACTTCGGGGTGAAGACGCCCGCGGGAGGGAGCACCTCGAGGGTCTGTCCGGCCGCGATGTTGTCGCACAGCCAGTTGGATCCGTAGCCGTCGGAGGTGCGCTTGACGGTGACCTTGGGGGCGTCGTCGGTGAACGGCGAGCTCGCGAGCGAGTAGCAGCGGGCCACCGAGCCCGTCCGGTCGCTCGGGATGCGCAGGGTGAGGAACTGGCCGGGCCGGTAGGCGAATTTGTCGCGCAGCTCGTCCGGGACGGCGAACACGATCGACCGCGTGTCGGCGGTCTCCTCGACGACGGCGGACACGGTGAGGATCACCGAGCGTGAGCCGTGGGGCACCTCGACAGTCGTCATGGGTGGGTCTCGTCCTCTCCTGCAAAGATGGCCGCGCACGACCGAATCTAGAACGTGTTCTAATTCAGGTTACCAGCGCACATGGGATGAGGAAAACGGTACCGGCACTGCTCGGGCGGGTGCGGCGCCCACCCGGTCAGCGGGAGGTGCCCTACCCGAACGGGTGGTGCCCCCGCGGCGACCGGACGGTTTCGGCCGCTGCGTCTTTCACGCCTCGCAGCTCTGGTCGATGGTGAATCGCGGATGAGGTCCACATCACACTCCCGATCCGGTACACCCCCTCTGCGAGGAGATACACCATGGCAATCGAGCTCAATCAGATCTGGGACTTCCCGATCAAGGAATTCCACCCCTTCCCCCGCGCGCTGATGGGTGTCGGCGCCCACGACATCCTCGGCGTCGAGGCGAAGAACCTCGGCTTCAAGCGCGCCCTGCTGATGACCACCGGCCTGCGCGGATCGGGGATCATCGAGGAGCTCATCGGCAAGATCGAGTACCAGGGCGTCGAGGTCGTCCTCTACGACAAGGTCGAGTCCAACCCCAAGGACTACAACGTCATGGAGGCCGCGGCGCTCTACCAGAAGGAGAAGTGCGACTCGATCATCTCCGTCGGGGGCGGATCGAGCCACGACGCCGCGAAGGGCGCCCGCGTCGTGATCGCCCACGACGGCCGCAACATCAACGAGTTCGAGGGCTTCGCGAAGTCCACCAACAAGGAGAACCCGCCGCACATCGCCGTCTCCACGACCGCCGGTACCGGCTCCGAGACGTCTTGGGCCTACGTCATCACCGACACCTCCGACATGGACCACCCACACAAGTGGGTCGGCTTCGACGAGGCCACGATCGTCACCCTCGCGATCGACGACCCGCTGCTCTACTACAGCTGCCCCCAGCACTTCACCGCCTACTGCGGTTTCGACGTCCTCGCCCACGGCTCCGAGCCGTACGTCTCCCGGCTGGACTTCGCCCCGTCGCTCGGCAACGCCCTGTACTCGATCGAGCTCGTCGCGAAGCACCTGCGTGAAGCGGTCTTCGAGCCGCGCAACCTCAAGGCCCGCGAAGGCATGATGAACGCCCAGTACATCGCCGCGCAGGCCTTCAACTCCGGCGGCCTCGGCATCGTGCACTCCATCTCGCACGCCGTCTCGGCCTTCTTCGACAGCCACCACGGCCTCAACAACGCCATCGCCCTACCGCGCGTGTGGGAGTACAACCTGCCCTCCCGCTACGAGCATTACGCCCGCATCGCCACCGCGATGGGCGTGGACACCCGCAACATGACCACCGTCCAGGCCGCCGACGCGGCCGTCGAAGCGGCGATCCGGCTCGCGAAGGACGTCGGCATCCCCGACAACTTCGGGCAGGTGCGCACCGACTCGTACGAGAAGAACCAGATGAACACCAAGAAGTATGCGGGTCGCGGAGACGCGATCCGCGGCGACGAGAAGACCGTCCGGGCGATCTCCGAGCACATCCAGGACGACTGGTGCACCCCGGGCAACCCCCGCGAGGTCACCGTCGACTCGATGATCCCGGTCGTCGACCACTGCATCAACCGGTCCTACTGAGAACCCGCGCTCCCGGGGCGTCCCCTGCGCCCCGGGAGCGCCCTGCTCCGCTGCGACCACGCCACAGAAGGAGACCCCGGATGACCCCGTTCGCCTCGGGCGCCGAGTTGAAGGATGCGCTGCGCCGGCACGACTACATCGCCGACGACGAGTTCGCGACCGTCGTGCACCTCGCCACCGCACTCGAGCGGCCCCTACTGCTCGAAGGCCCCGCCGGGGTCGGCAAGACCGAACTGGCCAAGGCGCTCGCCGCGGTCGGCGGCCGGAAACTGGTTCGACTGCAGTGCTACGAAGGGCTCGACGACAGCCGCGCCCTCTACGAGTGGGACTACGCCAAACAGCTGCTGCACGTGCAGATGCTGCGCGACCGCATCGGCGAACTGCTCGCCGGTCGCGCCGACCTCGCGGACGCGTCGAAGTTCCTCGCGCAGCAGGACTTCGGACTGTACTCGGAGACCTTCCTGTCGGTCCGTCCGCTGCTCGAGGCCGTGCTCTCGGAGGAGCCGGTGGTCCTGCTCGTCGACGAGGTGGACCGCACCGAGGAATCCATGGAGGCACTGTTGCTCGAGGTGCTCGCCGAACGGCAGGTGACGATCCCCGAGGTCGGCACGTTCACGGCCCGGTCCACACCGTGGGTGATCCTGACCTCCAACGACACTCGCGAGTTGTCACCCGCGCTCAAGCGTCGCTGCCTGCACTACCACGTCGGATACCCGACACCCGAGCGTGAACGCGAGATCGTCACCGCGCGGGTGCCGGACGTGCGCCCGGGAACGGCTCACCAGATCGTCGACCTGTCCCGGACCCTGCGCGATCTGCCGCTACGCAAGAGTCCCTCGATCTCGGAGGTCATCGACGCCGCACGTGCGGCGACGGTGATGGGACACGACGCCGACGACCCGGATTCGCTGGGCGGCATGCGCGACGTGCTGCTGGCGACGCTGCTCAAGTACACCGGCGACGTCGACCTCGCGAAGACCCGGCTCGGCGGTGCGGCACCGGCAGCCGCGGTGTCCGAACCGATCGCACCCGAAGCGAGTGCGCCCGAAGCTGTTGTGAACGAATCTGTTTCGTCGCGTGAACGCGTGACGGTCGCATCGCGACCGGCGAACACCACGACGGCCGTCTTCCGGGGACGCGGTGGTGGCGGTCGCGACGCCGCGGGCAGCGGACTGCGGGGGTGACCCCGCAATGCACGCATCCCGGGTCACACAGGTGACCGCGCTCGACGAGCGTCGCCCCCGCTACGTGCTCGACGTGGTAGCGGCGGTGTTCGGCCTGCTCCTGCGACGCCACGGTGTCGCGGCGTCACCGGCCGAGAGCATCGAGGTGCGCCGGGTGCTCGACCTGGTCTCCGTCCGCGAGCGGGATTCACTGCGCTCGTGCCTGCGGGCGGTGTGCGCCAAGTACCCGCACGAGCGGGCCGGTTTCGAGCGCGCTTTCGACGAGTTGTTCGGTGCGGTCGACGCCGCCGTCGCCGCGAGCGGCGGCGGTCCCGCCCGGGCGCAGTTCGCCGAATCCCTGCCGGCGGCGCTCGAGATCGGCGACGACCCGAGCATCGCGCGCTACGCCGAGTACAACGACCGCGCAGCCGAGGTCGGCGACCACTTCGACACCCCGGAGGCCCGCAAGGGGTTCAACCCGCACAAGGACGACGACGATGTGTCGATGACGTCGTCCGATGCCGATCTGTCGGTGGACACGGGTGCGGACTCGGGCCGTCGCGGCGTCACCTACACCGTCGACGTCGAGAATGCGGCGACCACGACGGTGGGTGATCTGTCCGGTGAACCGGGTGCCGCGGTCGTCGGATCGCTGTCGTGGGACGACCCGGCGTCGATCCTCGCGTGGCTCGACGCCTACGACCCGCACCGCACCTACGGGGGAGAGGTCCTCGACGAACCCCTCTCCGCATCGCAACTCGCGCGACTCGTGGACGCGGTCGAGGCGTTCGTCGCCTCACTCGCCGCCGCGGTGCCGGGCGCCGAGGGTGTCGAGGCGCCCGAATCGCACGACGCCGCCGGCATCGATCGCGCCGAGATCGAGCTCGCGTGCCACGAGGTGCTGCGCCGCATGCGCGGACCGGTCCGGCCCCATCCGCGTGAGCGGACCCGCGGACGGCTCGACATGCGCAGGACCGCCCGGGCGGGGATGCGGACCGACGGTGTGCCGTTCCGGCTCGTCGTCCGCGCACCCCGCCCCGACCGGGTGCGGCTGCTCGTCCTCGCCGACGTCTCGCTGTCGGTCCGCCCGATCACATCGTTCACGCTCCGGCTCGCCCAGGCGATGCACGGGCGGGCGCACCGGTGCCGGGTGGTCGCCTTCGTCGATCGTCCGGTGGACGTGACGACACAGTTGCTCGCCGCCGGCGGTGACGGTGCCCTGGCCGCCGTACTCGCCCATCCTGCCGTCGATCTCGAGGCGAGCAGCGACTACGGAAGGATGTTCGACGAACTGCTCACCGAGCACTCCGGATCGATCGACGGCCGGACGTCGGTGCTGGTCGTGGGGGACGGGCGCTGCAACGGCCTGCCCCCGCGCACCGATCGGCTCGAGGAACTCCGTCGCCGCGTGCACCGCCTCGCGTGGATCACGCCCGAACCCGAGCGGTACTGGACGCAGGCGACCTGCGCGATGCCCGGCTACGCCGAACTGTGCGACGAGGTGGTCGTCGCCCGCGACGGCGCGCAACTGCTCGCGCGCGCCGCCGAACTCGGCCACGCCCTGCGGTGAACGGCGCTCACCGCGTCGCGGACCCGGCAAGCAGTTCCTCGAGTCGTTCGAAGCCCTCGGTCAGGCCGGTCTCCATACCCGCTTCCGCCATGCCGTCGCGGGCCTCCTGTCTCGGGTACACGGAATGGCCGACCAGCTTGCAGGGACGTTCCCGAGGTCGACGAAGGTGAGCGTCTCGAGGCTCACCACATCAGGGAACCCGAGATATTCGAAGGTCTGGACGATGAACTCGTTCTCGCGGACGGTGTGGAAGACACCAGCGAAGCGGTAGCTGCCGCTGTCGTCGGAGTGTTCGTAGCGGTACGACCCACCGGTGCGGAGGTCGTACTCCTCGATCTTCATCTCCAGGCCGCGCGGGCCGAGCCACTGCGCGACGGCGTCGAGACCGCGGAACTGCTGTTCCTTCACCAACCGGTAGCGGTCGATCCAGGAGGTCAGCATCTCCAGCCGTGCGGGCTTCAGGTGGACGGGCCGGCGCTGGGCGTCGCGCGTGCGCAAACGGATCGCGGTCGAATTCCCTACGGGCACTCACGTGCCCGGCTACGGTCAGTGAATGGTCCTGCCCTCGAGAGCCCGGTCCGGTGTCCGCGCGGCCTTCGCCGCGGCCGTCTCGATCACCCTCCTCGGCGCGTGTACGTCCGCGTCGGACGATATGGAGTCGGGCGGTACGGCTGACGTGCAGGAGACCGCGGCAGCCGCGACCTGCACCGCCGAACCCAACGGCACCCCGATCGCCGAGACGCAGCCGGCGACGGAGACCGGGGATCGCGACATCTCCACGAACCCCGAGATCGCGACCGGTTACCGCGCCGGCATGACCGCGGTGACCACCTCCTCCTTCGCCGTGTCGACGGCCAATCCCGCATCCACCGAAGCGGCATGCGAGGTCCTGCGCGACGGCGGGACCGCGGCCGACGCACTCGTCGCCGCCCAGATGGTCCTCGGTCTGGTCGAACCCCAGTCGTCGGGTATCGGCGGCGGAGCGTTCCTGGTGTACTACGACGCCGAGTCCGGTGAGGTGAAGGCATACGACGGCCGCGAGACGGCACCGATGTCCGCGACCGAGAACTATCTGCGCTGGACCAGCGACACCGATCGCACCGAACCCCGCCCCGACGCGCGTGCGAGCGGCCGCTCGATCGGCGTGCCCGGCGTCGTGCGGATGCTCGAAACCGTCCACGCGAAGCACGGGAGTGCCGCCTGGGGCGAATTGTTCCGCCCCGCGATCGATCTCGCCGATCAGGGCATCGTGATCAGCGACCGTCTGGCGCAGTCGATCGCCGATTCCGCCGAACAGCTCGCCGTCGACGACGAGGCCCGCGCCTACTTCCTGCAGGCCGACGGCTCGCCCAAGCCCGAAGGTGAGATCCTCACGAATCCGGCGATGTCCAAGACGCTCTCGGCGATCGCCACCGACGGCGCCGACGCCTTCTACACCGGTGACATCGCGGCCGGCATCGTCGAGTCCACCGGCACCGATTCGGGCGGGCGTACACCCGGAACGATGACCCTCGACGATCTCGCCGTCTACGAGGCGAAGGAACGGCAACCGCTGTGCACCCCCTACCGCGAGTACGAGATCTGCGGGATGCCCAACCCGTCCTCGGGTGGCATGGCGGTCGCGGCGACGCTCGGCATCCTCGAGAACTTCGACCTCGCGTCGCTGCCGCCGGGTGATGTCGATGCCGACGGTGGCGTCCCCGACGCGGATGCGGTGCACCTGATCTCCGAAGCCGAACGACTCGCCTACGCCGATCGCGACAAGTACGTCGCCGACGCCGATTTCGTGCCCCTGCCGGGTGGCTCGCTCGAGACCCTGGTGAACCCGGACTACCTGTCCGAACGCGCAGGGCTGATCGACCCCGGCAAGAGCATGGGCGAGGCGCAGCCCGGCGACTTCGGTCCGGTCCCGCTCGGCATGCCGCCGCAGAGCCCCGAACACGGCACCAGCCACATCTCGGTCGCGGACAGCTACGGCAACGTCGCATCCATGACGACCACCATCGAGTCGGCCTTCGGCTCGTTCCACATGACCGACGGCGTCCTCCTCAACAATCAGCTCACGGACTTCTCGGCCGAACCGGTCGACGAGGAGGGGCTGCCCGTCGCCAACCGCGTCGAACCCGGCAAGCGGCCGCGCAGCTCGATGGCCCCGACGCTCGTCTTCGATCGCACCTCCGACGGCGGTCGCGGCGACATCCGGATGGTGGTCGGGTCGCCGGGCGGCTCGGTGATCATCCAGTTCGTCGTCAAGACACTCGTGAACACTCTCGACTGGGGACTCGACCCGCAGCAGGCCGTCTCGGCCGTGTCGTTCGGCGCTGCGAACACCCCCGTCACAGGGGTCGGCGGCGAGCATCCGGCGATCGACGGTGCCGACGACGGAGCGACCGATCCACTCGTGCAGCAGCTCCGCGACAGGGGCCACGAGGTGTCCGTCGCCCCGCAGTCCAGTGGACTGAGCGCGCTGCTGCGTCAGGGGGAGGGATGGATCGGTGGCGCCGACCCCCGACGCGAGGGCGCCGTGATGGGTGATACCGGCGGGCAGTGACGATCGGCGCCCTATATCCGTCGAGCGCGGATCGACGCCCGTGACCTACCCTGTCGAATAGGTGCCGACCTCACCATCGGTCCGGTGCGTCCCGTGCCCGCTGCGCCCGACAACCCGCGCACCGTAAGCTGGATCACACAGGTGCGCGGATCGTGCGGATCGTCAGGAGTGAACAGTGGCCGTCGTCATGCCGGGACACCAGAACACGACCCATCCCCGTGCTTCCGCGCCCCCTCGGGACGGCCACCCCGCTTCGGGGCCGGCCCTGGTCAAGTTCCACGCCCCCGAGATCGTCTTCGGGGAGGGCTCGCTCGTCGAAGCGGCCCACGCCGCCGTCCGGCTCGGCGGTGTCCGCCCCATGCTCGTCACCGACCCGGGACTGATCGAAGCCGGCTGGGTCGACGAACTCCTGCAGCACCTGCGTGATCAGGGGGTCGACGCCACCGTGTGGGCCGGTCTCACCCCCAATCCGAAGGACCACGAGGTCGCGACCGGCCACGAGGTGTACCGGTCGCGGGGCTGCGACGTCCTCGTCGCGCTGGGCGGTGGCTCGGTGATCGACGCCGCGAAGGGCGTCGCGATCCTCGCCGCCAACGGCGGCAACATCCTCGACTACGAGGGCGTCGACCGAGCGCCGTTGCCCATCCCGCCGATGGTCATGGTGCCGTCGACGTCCGGGACGGGAGCCGACGTCTCCCAGTTCTGCGTGGTCACCGACACCGCGCGCGGCAGCAAGATCACCATCATCGGCCGGTCGCTCGTCCCCGACCTCACGGTGATCGATCCGCGACTGCTCACCACCATGCCCGACGACCTCAACGCCGCCACCGGACTCGACGCCCTCACCCACGGCATCGAGGCGTTCGTCTCCCGCGCCCACAACCCCCTCACCGACCATCACGCACTGCGGGCGGTCGGCATGGTCACCGGCACGCTCGTGCGCACGATCGACGACCCGACCTACATGCCCGCTCGCGCCAGCATGGCCCAGGCCAGTCTCGAGGCCGGACTCGCGTTCACCAACGCGATCCTCGGTGCAGCCCACGCGATGAGCCATCAGGTCGGCGGTCTGCTCGACCTGCCGCACGGGGTCATCAACGGCGTGCTGCTGCCGCACGTCATCCGGTTCAACGGTGCCGACGATCCCGAGCCGTTCGTCCAGGTCGCCGCGACCCTCGGTCTGGAGGAGGCGCGCGGTGCCGCGCCCGAGGCCGTCGATGCCGTCGCGTCGCGCATCGACGCCCTCGCCCGTCAGGTGGGTGTGCCGCGCGGACTGCGCCAACTCGGCGTGCGGGAGGAAGACCTGCCGCGACTCGCCGAGGGAGCACTGCGCGACGCGTGCATGTCGACGAATCCGCGCACCGCGACCCGCGACCAGATGATCGAGTTGTTCCGGACGGCGCTGTGAGTGCTCCCGACCTGTCGGCACTGACCGGACTCCGCTCCGGGAAGTCGACCTTCTATCCGCAGTACCGCGGCGCCGCCGAACGGCTCGAACGCGTCGTCCACGCACTCGAACTGATCTCCAGGGCGTTGGTGCGCACGGTCGAGGGGCCCGAGACGCTTATCTGCGCCGTCGCCGAAGCCGCTCGCGCGCACCTGAGCGCGACGTGGGTTGCCTTCGCCCTCGCCGACGGTGTCCTTCCCGATGCCGGGCCGCGCAGGCTCGTGCTCGGCCCCGACGCCACTCCCTTCCTCGTCGACAACGTCGAGGGACCGCCCCTGCCCGACGAGGTCGTGGCCCTGCTCGACGCCGTGCGTACCGGTGCTGTCGAACGTCGCGAGCTGGTCGAGAACCACCACGCGTTCGTCCCCATCGTCCTGGACGGGGGAGTCGCCGGTGCCATCGCCGCGTGGACGCCGGACCGCCGCGTCCTCGACACCACTGACCGCGCCGTTCTGTCGATCCTCGCCAGCCAGACCGCGGTCGCGCTGCAGAACTCCGCGCTCTACCAACGCGGACAACTCCTGCTCGAACGCGCCGAGCAGGCCTACCGCGAAGCGAACCGCTCCGCCGCCGATCTGCAGGCACGCAACGAGGAACTCGAAGCGACCCTGAAGAAACTCGCTCTCACGCAGCGGCAGCTGGGCGTCGCCCACCGGAACCAGGCGCTCGACGAGGAACGCCACCGCATCGCGCGCGAGCTCCACGACAGCGTCACGCAGGCCGTGCTCTCGGCGGGCATGCAGATCGAGGTGTGCCGCAGCGACATTCCCGACGCCGAACGCAGCGAACGACTCGACCTCGCCAAGGAACTCACCCGCGGTGCCGTCGAGCAGTTGCGATCCGCGATCTACGCGCTGAACCGGCCGTCCGATTCCGAACGGATGTCGTTGCCGGAGATGCTCGAACAGCTCAGCGTGGCCCACATGCCGGGCGAACTCGAGGTCAAGACGAGAATGGGTGGCACACCGGTCGAGTTGAGCGGCGAGGCCGAGCACGCCCTGCTCCGGATCGCCGGCGAAGCGTTGTTCAACGCGGCGGTGCACGCCAACGCGAGTCGCGTGGTGCTGCGGCTCAGTTATGGACGCGATGCGGTCCTGCTGTCGGTCGCTGACGACGGCGACGGCGACCCGGCACGTCTGCGGGTGATGCTGCGACTCGCCGCCAACGACCTCGACGGGAGCCATCGCGGTCTCGCGAACATGCAGGCCCGCGCCCGCGAACTCGGTGGCACCCTCGAGGTGCGTCGTTCCCGGTTCGGTGGAGTGCGAATCGCGGCCCGTATCCCGTTGCAGGACAATGCTGTAGCTCAACAGGTGGGAGAACCGTCATGACCGTCACGCCGCCTCGGATGACCCCGCGGGCGCGGCCCGGCACGGTGCGCATCGCACTCGTCGACGACCACGCGATCCTCCGTCAGGGACTCCGCTCGATCCTCGATCGCGAACCGGATCTCGAAGTGGTGGGGGAGGCCTCGACGGACGTGGAGGCGCTCGCGCTCGTCGACCGCATGCGCCCCGACATCGTGCTGCTCGATCTCAAGCTCTCGGCCGGGTCGGACTTCGAGGGACTGGGATTGTGCGGGCGGCTGTCCTCGGCGCACCCGGGCATCGGTCTGCTCGTGCTCACCACCTTCCTCGACGAACAACTCGTCGTGCGGGCGGTGCACGCGGGCGCGCGTGGTTACGTCGTCAAGGACGTCGACACCACCGAACTGGTGCGCGCCATCCGGGCGGTCTCTCGCGGTGAGAGCGCCTTCGACTCGCGCAGCGCGGCGGCGGTCGTGCGTTCGCTCAACGGGCAGGGCACATCCGCCGAACAGTTGACCGGCCGGGAACTCGAGGTGCTGAAGCTTCTCGCCGCCGGCATGTCGAACGTGAAGATCGGTGAGCAGCTTTTCATCTCGGCCACCACCGTGAAGTTCCACGTCAGCAACATCATGCGCAAGCTAGGGGTGAGCCGCCGGGCCGAGGCGGTCTACGCCGCCAGCAAGCAGGGGCTGATCTGACCGCCTGGCCCCTTCCGCGGCTCAGCTCTGCGCGGTGAGCTTGCTGCTGTAGGCCGCACCCCAGTCGTCGAGCCACGCGGCGACGGCCAACGGTTTCGCGTTCGGTGTCCGCGACGAGCGTGGCCGCGTCCGCAAATACGGCGACGGGGGACTGGCGGGTACGGACCCGACGTCCACACCGCGTCAGCGTCCGGTCGGAGCAGGCGAGTGCAATGGCACGAGTACCGACAGTGCGCCGGTATACAGGATCAGGCGCAGTAGCGGTCCGCCTCGGAGAAGCTGCCGGGTGATCTCCCGGACCCGTCGGCCCTCGTCCTCACCCGGCGGCGCGGCGAGCACGATCGCGGGACCGGAACCGGGCCGGGTCGCGGTGACGAGCAGACACTCCTCGACGGTGGTCAGTACCGGAATGTCGTTCGCGCCCTCGGTCTTTCCGATCGCCACGGCGTCGTAGTCGGAGTCGTCCGCATCGTCGTGGAAGACGAGCAGCCGCACGTCCGGTCGCTCGGGGAGCGGCCGACAGTCCGTCACCACTCCGCACGACATGTCCCGCGATGCGCCGGGGTGGGGAAGGACGACGCGACGAGTCGTCCAGCCGAAGTGGCTCTCGACGATGTGGTCCATCACGCCACCTCCTTCCGTACATACCGGGTATTCGTCGCCGGACGGGAAACGGATGGGCGGGCAGGCGGATGGCCCGGGTGGATCACCCGATGACGAGCCACCCACCGTGGTGTTCGAACACCTCGAAGGGACGCCCCGTACTGCGGCCCAGTTCCTCGAGTGCGGGCAGGTCGAAGGTGCGCACGTGTCCGTGGCAGGCCGTCGCCTCGTCCTCGAACGGCACCGCGACCACCACCCGCTGCCGGGCGATCCGCAGCGCCTCGGCGAGGATCGTGGCACCGAGGGCGTCGTCGACGTGCTCGAGCAGGTGGATCGCGGTGACTGTGTCGGCGCTGCCGTCGGGCACCGGGACGTTCGCCGCGTCGCACACGAGCGTGTCGACGTGCAGCCCGAGCCGCGGTGCGACCGCATCGAGCAGGCGCATCGTGCCGGGCAGGATGTCGGTGGCGGTGACGGTGGTGCCGGCGGCGGCGAGCCGCAGCGGCAGGAAGCCGAAACACGACCCCAGGTCGAGCACGCTCCCACGCACGAGTTCGGCGGCCCGATTATGGATGGGCGCGAAATCGGCTGTACCGTCGAGCAGTTCGCCGAGCGAGTTGCGGTAGTAGGTGACCCACGAGTCGAGGGCGCCGGGCACCGTGGAGCGGACGAGTCCCACCATCGTCAGCTCGAACTCGTCCTGACCGAACTCGATGTCCTGGATCGAGGCGGTGACCTCGGCGACGAGTCGCTCGCTGATCTGCTCGGCCGTGAGGGAATGCGTGACGTGGAGTCGGTCGTCCTCGCGCCGGACGTTCAGCGGCCCGGCGGGTACGCGTTCGACCGTCACGTGATCGTGTGTCCACCGGCCCGGGCTGCAGGGAGCGAGCGAATCGAGCAGGGTCATTGTTTCGCAACCTTTTTCGGAGGTGTGGAAGGGGGCGGTGTGGAAGGGGAGTGCGGGTCACTGTAGTCGAGACCGGCCGTCAGTGTCCCCATCCCGGTGGCCAGTAAGTCGTGCAGATCCGATCCGGGTTCGTCGAGCCACGCCTCGTAGGCGGAGATCGCGACACCGAGCAGCAGATAGCCGACGGTGCGGGGGATGTGGTCGTCGGGATCGGCCCCGATGCGACGGGCGACGAACTCGGCGACGACACGTCTCCAGCCCTGGTACATCACCGACGAATAGCCCTGCAGCGCGGGCGTGTGCAGGATGAGACCCATCCGCGCGCGGTGTCGTTCGGCCTCACTGTCGGGGAAGGTGTTGAAGTCGTGCAGGGCGGTGGTCAGCGCTTCCGAGAGCGGAACGTCCTCGGGGATCGTTTCGAGGCTCGCGCGCATGCCGGCGAGGTGTTCGTCGAAGTTTCCCCAGGCCACCTCGTTCTTCGACGGGAAGTAGCGGAAGAAGGTGCGTCGCGCGATGTCGGCCTCCTCGGCGATGTCGTCGATGCTCGTCTCGTCGAAGCCCGCCTCCATGAACAGCTCGATGCCGATTGCGGCGAGTTCCTCCTTCGTGGTGGACGGGCGGCGACCTATCCGAGCGGACGGTTTCCCGCGACTACGCGTCATTCTTCCTCCCGAAGGCGTGACATTCTGCACTCGATGCCATTACAGTGGTGAACTGTCTCACAGCGCAAGTCCCACTGTGACGACCGGCTCCGATCCAGGAGAAGAAACCGAGGAGGAAACATGTCCGATCGTGACAACGCCGTGATCGAATCCGATCTGATCGAGGAGTCCCTCGTCGAAGAGGTCTCCATCGACGGCATGTGCGGCGTGTACTGACATGACCGCGCCCGGAGCCACCGACGTGTCCCCCCTGGCAATGGACACCGAGACAGCAACGGACACCGAGATGTTCGATCCGGGTGCCGGCTGGCGGCTCCACCCGCAGGTAGCGCTTCGCCCCGAGCCGTTCGGGGCGTTGCTCTACCACTTCGGCACCCGCAAGTTGTCGTTCCTGAAGAACACCGTCATCGTCGACGTCGTCCGATCCCTCGGCGACCACGGGTCGGTGCGAGACGCGTTGCGAGCGCACGGGATCGACGAGAACGCCGAGCGGCCCTACGTGCGTGCCCTGGGCACCCTGGCCGATTCGCACATGATCGTTCCTGTCTGACGTCTGTAAGGACCAGCCCATGACCTCGCTGCTCGAACCGCCCACAACCTCCGCCCCACCGAAGGTCGGTCGCCTCGTCGACCAGTTCGAGAAGGGCCTCGACGCCCCGATCTGCCTGACCTGGGAGCTCACCTACGCCTGCAACCTTTCATGTGTGCACTGCCTGTCCTCGTCGGGCAAGCGCGACCCGCGTGAACTGTCGACCGAACAGTGCAAGGCGATCATCGACGAGCTGCAGCGCATGCAGGTCTTCTACGTCAACATCGGCGGCGGCGAACCCACCGTGCGATCCGATTTCTGGGAACTCGTCGACTACGCCACCGAACACCAGGTGGGCGTGAAGTTCTCGACCAACGGTGTGCGCATCGACAAGAAGGTCGCCGCCCGGCTGGCCGCCTCCGACTATGTCGACGTGCAGATCTCCCTCGACGGCGCCACCGCCGAGGTCAACGACGCCGTGCGCGGGCCGGGTTCGTTCGCGATGGCCGTGCGTGCCCTGGAGAACCTGTCCGAGGCGGGCTTCCGCGACGCGAAGATCTCCGTCGTCGTCACCCGCCAGAATGTCGACCAGCTCGACGAATTCAAGGCTCTCGCCGACCGTTACGGCGCGACCCTGCGCATCACGCGACTGCGCCCGTCCGGCCGCGCCGTGGACGTGTGGGACGACCTGCATCCCACCCATGAGCAGCAGCGGCAGCTCTACGACTGGCTCGTCGCCCACGGCGAGGGCGTGCTCACCGGCGACTCGTTCTTCCACCTGTCCGCCTTCGGCGGCGAGGGCGGCGGCTCGCTGCCCGGACTGAACCTGTGCGGTGCGGGACGCGTGGTGTGCCTGATCGACCCGGTCGGCGACGTCTACGCGTGCCCGTTCGCGATCCACGAGAACTTCCACGCCGGAAACATCCTCACCGACGGTGGTTTCGCGTCGGTGTGGAAGAACTCCGAGCTGTTCCGCGAACTGCGCGAACCGCAGTCCGCCGGTGCGTGCGGCTCGTGCAACTTCTTCGACGCGTGCCGCGGCGGCTGTATGGCCGCGAAGTTCTTCACCGGCCTGCCGATGGACGGACCCGATCCCGAGTGCGTGCAGGGCTACGGGCAGTCCGCGCTCGAAGCCGAGCGCACCGTGCCGCAGTCGAGCGTCGACCACTCGCGCACCGGCAAGCGCGCCGAACGGCGCACCCCGGCCGCACCGGTACCGCTGACCCTGCTCACCAAGCCCCCCGCCAAGTTCTGCGACGAGAATCCGCTCGCAGGGCTCTAGACCTTCCGAGGAGACGACCGACGATGGCCAAGCCTTCCTGGTTGAAGAATCCGTGGGCCCAGGACCCATGGTTCGAGACCGTCGCAATCGCACAGCAGCGCGCCCGTAAACGCCTGCCCAAGTCCGTCTACGGCGCACTCGTCGCCGGATCCGAGGCCGGCATCACGGCCGACGACAACACCACCGCCTTCCGCGAACTCGGGTTCGCCCCGCACGTCGCGGGACTGTCGGACAAGCGGGAGATGTCTACGACCATCATGGGACAGGATGTGTCCCTGCCCGTGATGATCTCGCCGACCGGTGTGCAGGCCGTGCACCCGGACGGTGAGGTCGCCGTGGCCCGCGCGGCCGCCGCCCGCGGCACCGCGATGGGTCTGTCGTCGTTCGCGAGCAAGTCCATCGAGGAAGTCGCGGCGGTCAACGACAAGACCTTCTTCCAGATGTACTGGGTCGGCAGCCGCGACACGCTGATCCAACGCATGGAACGTGCCCGCGCTGCGGGCGCGAAGGGTCTGATCATGACCCTGGACTGGTCGTTCTCCAACGGTCGAGACTGGGGCAGCCCCGCCATCCCGGAGCGGATGAACCTCGAGGCGATGGTCAAGTTCGCCCCCGAGGGCATCACCCGGCCCAAGTGGCTCCTCGAATGGGCGAAGACCGGTGCCGTGCCGGATCTGACCACCCCCAACCTCACACCGCCGGACGGCCAGGCCCCGACCTTCTTCGGCGCCTACGGCGAGTGGATGACCACGCCCCTGCCCACCTGGGAGGACGTCGCGTGGCTGCGTGAGCAGTGGGGCGATGCACCGTTCATGCTCAAGGGCGTCATGCGCGTCGACGACGCCAAGCGCGCCGTCGATGCCGGGGTCACCGCCATCTCGGTGTCCAACCACGGTGGCAACAACCTCGACGGCACCCCGGCGCCGATCCGGGCCCTGCCGGCGATCGCCGAAGCGGTGGGCAAGGACGTCGAGGTGCTGCTCGACGGCGGTATCCGCCGCGGCAGCGACGTCGTCAAGGCGATCGCGCTCGGCGCCAGGGCCGTGCTCATCGGCCGCGCGTACCTGTGGGGTCTGGCCGCGAACGGTCAGGCAGGCGTGGAGAACGTCCTCGACATCCTTTCCGGCGGAATCGGTTCCGCCCTCATGGGTCTGGGCAAGAACTCGATCCACGAGCTCACCCCCGACGACGTCTTCGTGCCGGACGGCTTCCGCCGCGATCTCGGCATCTGACCGAACCGACGATATGAGCCCCGCGCTCACCGAACCGATCACCCTCGCCGGACGCACCGCTCCGTCGAGGGTGATCTTCGGTCCGCACGTCACCAATCTCGGTGACGGCCGGTCGTTCTCGGACCGTCACGTCGCGTACTACGCGCGACGTGCGCAGGGTGGGTGCGGGATCGTCGTCACGGAGACGGCGTCGGTGCACCCGTCCGACCACCCTTACGAACGCGCACCGCTGGCCGAGTGCTGCGGGGACGGCTACCGGCGGATCGTCGAGGCCTGCCGTCCGCATGGCACACTCGTGCTCGCCGGCCTCGGTCATCGCGGCCTGCAGGGTTCGAGCGCGTGGACCCGGGCACCGCTGTGGGCACCCTCGCGCGTGCCGGATCCGGTGACACGCGAACTGCCTGCCGAGGCGACCGAGCGTGAAATCGCCGAGCTCGTCGAGTCCTTCGCCCGTGCTGCCGTCGTCGCCGCGGAAGCGGGTCTCGACGGAGTGGAACTCGACGCCGGACCGACCTCGCTGCTGCGGCAGTTCCTCTCCGGGCTGACCAACCGTCGCGACGACGCATACGGCACCGAACGCCTGCGGCTGCTGCGTGAGGCGATCGCCGCCGTTCGCGCGCAAATCGGCTCGGATCACATTGTTGCACTGAGACTCTCGTGCGACGAGAACGCGCCGTGGGCGGGCATCACACCCGACGTCGCCGCCGGATACGTCCGCGCGATCGCATCATCGGTCCACCTGCTCACCGTGGTGCGCGGTGGATTGTTCTCACCCGAGTCGTATCGGCCCGACGCACATGTCCCCGCCGGATTCAACGACGACCTGTGCCGCCGCATCCGGGACGAGATCTCCGGATCGGTCCCGATCGCTCTGCAGGGCAGCATCGTCGACGCCGGCCACGCGCAGCGGGCCCTCTCCGACGGTGCGTGTGACCTGGTCGAGATGACCCGCGCGCAGATCGCCGACCCCGACCTCGTCGTCGCCGTCCGTCGCGGTCGTCGGCCGCGTCCCTGCGTGCGCTGCAACCAGGCGTGCCTCGTCGACGACTTCCACAACCCGATCGTGGGGTGCATCGCGAACCCGGAGGCCGGCGACGAGACACGGAGCTCTCCCGGACCGGTGGACTCCGCACGCGACGTACTCGTGGTGGGTGCTGGACCCGCCGGTCTGGAAGCAGCGCGCGTGGCAGCGACGCGCGGTCACCGTGTCGTCCTGGTCGAGGCGGACGAACGGGTCGGTGGGACGATCGCCGCCGTCTCGCGCGGTGGCCGGCCCGACTTCGCTGCGCTCGTCGACTGGCTCGAACAGCAGTGCCTGGAGTCCGGCGTCGACATCCGTACCGGCACGGAAGTGAGCGCTGCCGAGATCGAGAGTGCGCTCGCTGCGGGTACGGAGGTCGTGCAGGCCACCGGCGGGTTTCCACGTCCACCCTCCTTTCCGGTGACCGAGCCCGAGCGGTACGCGACCGCCGCGGAGGTGCTGTCGGGGATTCGGCCGCCTGCGTCCCGGATGGTCGTGTGGGATCCGACGGGTGGTCCGGTGGCGAGTGCCGTCGTCGACCGTTTCGTGGAGCGCGGCGCGGAGGTCCACTATGCGACGGGTGACCCGGTCGCCGGATCACGACTTGCGCCGACGGGGGACTTCGTCGCCTTCGACGTCCGCATGCAGCGGGCGGGCGTGGCGAGACATCTCGGGTGCCGGGTCGGTTCGGTCGATGCCGACGGCGTCGTGCTCGTCGACCGGGTGTCCGGGGAATCCACGCCGGTGGCGGACGCTGTCCTGGTCGACTGCGCACCCCCGTTACCGGCAGAAGTGTCCGAGTGGCCGGGATCGCGGTCGATCGGCGACCAGGTGGCCCCGAGGACCGTGCGCGAGGCCGTCCGAGAGGGATACCGGGTGGCCACGGCGCTGTAACGTGGGGCACACTGAAACGCGTTCTAATTTGGGTCTACGGAAGGGCCGACATGGGAGATTTCGACGGCAAGGTCGTCTTCATCACCGGGATCGCGCGCGGGCAGGGCCGCAACCACGCCATCCGGTTCGCGCGTGAGGGCGCGTCCGTCATCGGCGTCGACATCGCGGCCCCGGTATCGGAGTACGTGACCTACGAGCAGGCCACCGAGGACGACTTCCACGAGACGGTCCGCCTCGTGGAGCAGGCCGGCGGGAAGATCCTCGCCCGTGTCGCGGACGTGCGCGACAGCGCCGCACTGAAGGCCGTCGTCGACGAGGGCGTCGCCCAGTTCGGGCGACTCGACGTGGTGGTCGCCAATGCCGGCATCTGCAGCTGGAACCGCTTCTGGGAAATGCCCGACGACCAGTTCGAAGAGCTGATCGACATCAACCTCACCGGTGTCTTCAAGACCCTCAAGGCCGCTGCCCCCGCGATGATCGAGGCCGGGAACGGCGGATCGATCATCGTCGTCAGCTCGGTGGCGGGCCTCAAGGCGATGCCAGGCCAGATCAACTACGCGGCAGCGAAATTCGGCCTCGTCGGTATCACGCAGGCAGCGGCGAAGGAACTCGGCCCGTACCGTATCCGGGTCAACTCCATCCACCCCTACGGCGTGAACACCCCGATGGGCACCGACGTCAGCGTCCTGAAGCTGTTCGAGAAGAACCCGTCGTGGGGACCGAACTTCGTCCCCATCCTCACCGAGAAGCCTGCGGCCGACCCCGACGACATCTCGGAGACCGTGTTGTTCCTCGCGAGCGATCGGGCCTCCACGATCACCGGCAGCCAGATGGCCATCGACCAGGGCAACTCGAAGGTCTGACGGTGACGCGCACGGCGACCGGCACCGTTCCGCACGCGTCGTTGCGGATCGGTCCGGTCACCCTGCGCAACCGCATCGTCTTCCCGGCGCACCTGACCAACTTCTCGGTCGACGGCACCGTCACCGACCGCCACATCGCGTACTACGAAGCCAGAGCACGAGGCGGCGCGTCGATGATCGTCACCGAGGAGCACACCGTGCACCCCTCGGACCGGCCCTACGAGAAACTGATCCGGGGCTGGGACCCGGACATCGTCACCGGTTACCGCCGCCTCACCGACGCCGTCCACCGACACGGCACGCGGATCCTCGCGCAGCTCAACCACAACGGCGCGCAGGGCACCTCGATGTACACGGGGCAACCGCTGTGGGCGCCGAGCCCCGAACCCGACCCGCTCTTCCGCGAGGTCCCACGCGTGATGACGGAATCCGACATCGCCGAACTCGTCGCGGGCTACGCCGACGTCGCCCGCCGCTGTGCCGAGGGCGGCTTCGACGGTGTCGAGATCCAGTGCTCCCAGGCATCCGTCCTGCGCGCTTTTCTCGCATCCGCGACGAACCGTCGCACGGACCGCTACGGCGGGGATCTCGCCGGGCGGGCCCGTCTGCTGCTCGAGGTCGTGTCCGCGGTACGGGCGGCCGTCGGGCGCGACCGTGTCGTGGGCGTGCGACTGACCGGTCACGACGGCACCGACGGCGGTGTCGGTATCGACGACGCCGTGCAGGTCGCGCGGATGCTCGAGGCGAGCGGCGACGTCGACTACCTCAACACGTCCGTGGGCGTCGCGACCGAGACGCTGCATCTGGTCGAAGCGCCGATGTCCACCCCGCACGGTTATTCCCTGTTCGTCCCCGACGCGATCCGGGCAGCGGTGTCGCTGCCGGTCGTCGGGGTCGGGCGCTTCACCCGACCCGAACAGGTCGGTGCCGCGCTCGCCGACGGAGTGTGCGATCTGGTCGGTGCCGTGCGTGCTCAGATTGCCGACCCGGACTTCACGAACAAGACTCTCTCCGGCCGCGACGACGAGATACGGCCGTGCACCGGCTGCAACCAGGAATGCATCGGACGGGTCGGGCTCAACCGTCCCATCGCGTGCGCGGTCAATCCCCAGGCCGGGTACGAATCCGACGCTCCTGCCGCGCCCGCCGTACCGCACCGGGTCGTCATCGTCGGCGGCGGACCCGCGGGCCTGCAGGCGGCGGTAACGGCTGCCGGAGAAGGACATTCGGTCACCTTGCTCGAACGGAACCGGTGCACCGGCGGCCAGATCCGTGAGGCGGCTGCAGCCCCGCACCGTGCCGAACTGCTCGGTGCGGTGACCCACCTCGACGCCGAGTGCCGCCGCAGGGGAGTGGAGGTGCGTACCGGTGTGACCGCCGATGCCGCGACGCTGCACGCGCTCGCGCCCGACGTCGTGGTCGTCGCGACGGGCGCGCGCCCACACCGGCCCGCCTGGGCGGGTTCGTCGGCGCGGGTGAGCGACGTGCGCGACGTGCTCACCGGTCGCACCGCACCCTCCGGCCGCGTCCTCGTCGTCGACGATCTCGGTTTCCACCAGGCGACCTCGGTCGCCGAACTACTGGCCGACCGGGGGAGTGCGGTGACAGTGTGCACGCCGGGAATGCGCGTGGGCCAGGACCTCGGCCTGACGCTCGAGCTCGACGGCTGGTTGCGCCGCGCCCACGACAAGCGGATCGAGCGACTCACCGGCGTCGCCGTCGGCGGTGTCGTGGACCTGCCGGACGGCGCCGAGGTCACCCTGATCCACCACGCGACCGGCGAACCGGCGACGCTCGCGGTGGACGCGGTCGTCGTCGCCACCCATCAGGATCCCGTCGACGAGCTGTGGCAGGAGCTTTCGGCATCCGGCACGAGAGTGATCCGTGTGGGCGACGCGGTGACGCCACGCCGCCTGCACGCCGCGATCGTCGAGGGGGAGCGGGCCGCCAGGGACCTGGCTCCTACGCCTCCAGCCCGCGGCGCATGACGATGCGCGGCCAACGGTCGAGGCCGTGCTTCCGTTCCTCCGCGCGGATCCGGGTGAGAACTGGGGAGAGGGCATCGTCCGCGACCGTGTGAAAGCCGAGACGGGCGTAGTACGGGCCGTTCCACGGCACGTCGCGGTAGGTGGTCAGCGTCAGCGATCCGAACCCGGCGTCCCGAGCCCACCCCGCGACATGGTCGATCAGCTTGCGGCCGATCCCGCGACGCGCGTGATCGGGATGCACCGACACCTGCTCGATGTGGACACCGTTGTCGACGAGGTCGGCCACGAGATACGCGACCGCTCGTCCCTGCTCGTCGAACCACGCCCAGCAGCGGCCCGCGTCCCGGTGAGCGCGCAACTCCTCGACGGACGGAGGATCGTCGTCGGCGACGAACGCCATCCCGATCTCGGCGAAGGGCTTGCCCGCCGCGCGTTCGATCTCCTGCAGCACCGGCAGGTCGTCGTCGGTCGCCGGACGGATCGGGGGCAGTTCCTTGCAGTAGTACATCGCCGTCGGTGATTCTGCGTAGAGCCCGAAGCGCTCGGTCATCGGCACGTACCCGGCCTTCGCGTACAGCGCGATCGCCTCGGGTTGCTCGCTGCCCGTCTCGAGGATCATGCGACGGCGACCGGCATCGGTCGCCGTGCGCTCCAGCGCACCCAGCACCCGTGCTGCCACACCACGTCGCCGCATGCTCGCCCGCACGTACATCCGCTTGATCTCGGCATCATCGTCGCGCACCCCTCGATGAGCATGCTCCGGTGCACGCCAGCCGCCGATCCCGGCCGGAACCCCGTCGGCCACCGCCAGGAGGAACACCCCGCGCGGAGGGTCGAATTCGTGCGGCGCCAGTTCGGTGTCGTCGGGTCCGCCGTACCTCCGCACGTATTCGAGTTGGACCTCGCCGATGAGGTCCTGCACGTCCGGATCGTCCAGCGGACGAGGTTCGATCAGCACCGGGAAAGCGTACCGACCGGATCTCGGCGTCCGGGCGGACCCACCGAGACCTCCGGGTTTCGTGCACGCCCGCGAAACCCTTAGCATCGGAGCGGTGATGCGGGAGCTCGCCGACGCCTGTTGGACGGACATCGAACCCGACCGGGTGACGGTGGCCGTCCCGATCGGTGCGTTCGAACAACACGGCCCACACCTTCCCCTCGACACCGACACCCGGATCGCGACTGCTGTCGCCGCCGAGCTGCCCGAGGTGGTCCTCGCGCCACCCCTGCCCTACGGAGCCAGCGGGGAACACGAAGGTTTCGCCGGCACCGTCTCGATCGGAGCCGAGGTGACGAAGGCGCTGATCGTCGAATACGGCAGGTCGGTGTGCCGATGGGCGAAGCGGGTCGTCTTCGTCAACGGGCACGGCGGCAACGCCTATCCGCTGATCGAGGCGGTGAGCCTCCTGCGATACGAAGGCCGCGACGCTGCCTGGCTTCCGTGCGCGGTGCCCGGATCCGATGCCCACGCCGGTGTCACCGAGACGAGTCTGCTGCTGCACCTGGCGCCCGGGGCGGTCGACATGACGCGGGCCGCGGTCGGCGCAACGGAACCGATCGGAGCACTGATGCCACGACTGCGCGAAGCCGGTATCGTCTCGGTGTCCGCGAACGGAGTGCTGGGAGACCCCACCGAGGCCACCGCAGAACTCGGCGCGCGCCTGTTCGCGAGTCTGGTCGAGCGGGCGAGTGCACAGGTCGCCCGGTGGCAGCCGGGAACGGAAGGAAGGCTTCGGTGAGTCGGGCGATCACTCCACAGGCGACGTCCCCGGAGGCGGCGCAGCCCTCGGCGACCCGGCTCCCCGACGGTTTCGGTGTGCGCATCGACGCGCGGGTGCGCAGCTTCGCCGGAGGACGCGTCCTCGTCGGAGGATCGCCCACGCGCATGCTCACACTTGCCCCCGCCGCCGTAGCGATGATCGACGAGGACTTCGTCGAGGTGGTGGACGCGCAGAGCGCCGCGGTCGCGCGACGCCTGCTCGACTCGGGCATCGGAAACCCCCGGCCGACGAAGCTGCCGCCGAGTTCCGCCGTCACCGTCGTCGTCCCGGTCAAGGACAATCCGTCCGGCCTCGCCCGTCTCCTCGCCGCTGTCGAAGGGCACGAGGTCGTGGTCGTCGACGACGGTTCCGAGAAACCGGTCGAGGCGCCGGAACGTGGTCGCGTCCGGGTGATCCGGCACGAGACCGCACGCGGGCCGGCGGCGGCCCGCAACACCGGATTGCAGCAGGTGGCAACGGAATTCGTCGCCTTCCTCGATTCCGATGTGGTGCCGCAGCTGGGCTGGCTCGAACGATCACTGGGGCACTTCACCGATCCTGCGGTCGCACTCGTCGCGCCGCGCGTCGTGGCCCTCGAACCCGACAGCAGCGCGCTCGCGAAGTACGAGCACGCACGCTCGTCGCTCGACCTCGGCAGCCGGGAATCCGCTGTGGTCGCGGGTGGTCCCGTCTCGTACGTGCCGAGCGCGGCGCTGCTCGTCCGTCGCGACGCGCTCGTCGCCTGCGGTGGTTTCGACGAGACGATGCACGTGGCCGAGGACGTCGATCTGTGCCGGCGACTGCAGACCTCGGGGTGGCGGTTGCGGTACGAGCCCATCTCGCGGGTCGCGCACGACCATCGCACCCGCTTCCGGACGTGGTTGACGCGCAAGGCATTCTACGGAACCGGTGCGGCTCCGCTCGCCGAGCGGCATCCGGGTTCCGTCCCACCGATGGTGATGTCGATCTGGACGCTCCTCGCGTGCGTCGCGATCGCGACCTTCACCCGCGTCGGGGTGATCGCAGCGGTGCTCACCCAGGTGGTCACCTTCGTGCGGTTGCGGCGGATGTTCTCCGAACTCGACCGGCCCGACCGCATCGCCGCGCTGCTCACCGCCCAGGGATTCGCCGGTGGTCTGTGGCAGGTGGCGTCGGCGGTGTGCCGGCACTACTGGCCGGTCACGGTCGTCGCAGCGGTGTTCTCCCGCAAGGTTCGGCGGGCGGTTCTGGCTTGCGCTGTGGCCGAAGGCATCTGGGACTGGAAGACGCACCGCGAGAGCGGCGGCCTCGATCCCGTCCGGTACCTGCTCTACAAGCGCCTCGACGACCTCGCCTACGGCGCGGGGCTGTGGAAGGGTGCGCTCGACGCCCGCACGGCGGCCGCGCTCGTACCCGACATCCGGAAGTGACATGATCCCGGCGCACGCCGATGTGGTGATCGTCGGCGGGGGAAGTTGTGGCTGCGTTCTCGCCGCCGGGCTCAGCGACGATCCGGACCGCACCGTGCTGCTGCTCGAGGAGGGCACGGCGTTCGGGTCGGCGTCCGCTGTTCCGCGCGAGATCCGTGACGCTGCCGTCCTTCCGGTTGGTCCGGAGAGCCCGTGGACGGCGGACTTTCCCGGACGGTTGACCTCGGACGTCCAGGCGACCGTGACGCGGGGCCGGGTGCTCGGGGGCTCCGGCGCGGTCAACGGCGCGTACTTCGTGCGTGCGCGGCCGGACGACTTCGCGTCGTGGCCCGCCTCGTGGTCGTACGAGGAGGTGCTGCCGTCCTTCCGGGCCGTCGAGACCGACACGGATGTCCCCGGCGACCTGCACGGAAGTTCCGGCCCGATACCGGTCGCCAGGGTGCCGCGCGAACGGATGCATCCGCTCTCGCGTGCCTTCGTCGACGCCTCCGAAAGTGCGGGATTCGCACCGGTCGCCGACCTCAACGCTCCCGGACCCGACGGGGTGGGTGCGGTTCCGTCGAACATGCGCGACGGCACGAGAGTGGGTCCGTTCCTCGCGTACCTGGCACCCGTCCTGGACCGGCCGAATCTGACGGTCGCCGGCGGGGTGAGCGCGACCCGAGTCGTGATGACGGGCGGTCGCGCGGTGGGTGTCGAGATCGCCGGACCCGACGGACCACGAACTATCTCGGCCGGACACGTGATCGTCGCCGCAGGCGCAGTGAGGTCCCCGCAGTTGCTGATGCTCTCCGGGATCGGACCGGCCGACGAACTGCGCCGGCTCGGCGTCGATCCGCTGCACGACCTTCCCGGGGTGGGCCGCGATTTCTCCGACCATCCGGAGTTCGCCGTCCCGTACCGATTCCGCCCGGGCCTCCCGTCGCACACGCTGCTGCTCGAGACGGTCCTGCACACCGAGAACCTCGAACTGCGCCCGTACACCGCGGCATTCGGTGCGGCGATCCCCGGCAGCGGTGTCGCCGATCCGGTGCTCGGCGTCGTCCTGACGCGCCCACGCAGTCGCGGACGCATCGTGCTCGACGAACGTGACCCGCGACGTCCACCTCTGCTCGACTATCGATACCTGACCGACCCGGCCGACCGGCAAGCTCTGGAGGAGGGTGTCCGGCTCGCCGCCGACCTCCTCGCCGCGACCACCGGCGTCGTCGAGGCCGGCAGCGTGGACGCGCGCGGCGGCAGGCTCGGAACGTCCCTGCACCTGTCCGGCACGTGCCGGATGGGCGACGACGAGCACGCCGTGGTCGACGAGTGGTGCCGCGTGCGCGGGATCGAGGGGTTGAGCGTCGTCGACACCTCGGTGTTTCCGCAGGTCCCCAGCCGTGGGCCGCACGCCACCGCGGTGATGCTCGCCCACCGCATCGCCGCGACCGCGAGGGATGCCCTGCCCCACACGGTGTGATCCCGACTACAGTGTCGGGGGAGGAGGCGCCGGTACATGACGGATCGTGGAATCGCGACGACCAACCCCTGGGTGGCACTCGACCCGGGAGCGGACGTGGCCGCGCACGCACGTGCGGTACTGCGCGCGCACGGCACGTTCGTCTCCGCCCGCGGCAAGGATCGGCTCGACGGGGTGCGCTCGGTGGTCCGCGACTCGTGGAGCCGGAGCCTGCAGCGCGGCATCGATCCCGACGTCGTCGAACAACCCGCACTGCTCTCCGGGCACGACCTCGAGGAGTACCGCGCCGGCCACCCCATGTCGCTGATCCGCCCGGTGGTGCGCAAGCTCCTCGTCGAGGACGCCGACGACAGTGGACTGCTCGTCGCCATCACCGACGGACAGGGACGGCTGCTGTGGGTCGAGGGCGATCACGCCGCGCGCGACCGCGCCCTGTCGATGAGCTTCGTCGAAGGGGCCGACTGGAGTGAGGACCGCGTCGGCACGAACGCTCCGGGAACGGCTCTCGCCGTGGATCATTCGGTGCAGATCTTCGGCGCCGAGCATTTCAACCGCACGGTGCACGAATGGAGTTGTTCGGCCGCTCCCGTGCACGACCCCACCAGCGGCCGGGTCCTCGGTGCCATCGACATCACCGGTGGGCACCGCGTCGCCGCGCCCGAGGTCCTGCAACTCGTCCGCGCGACGGTCGCGGCGGCGGAGGCCGAACTGCGGTTGCATGCCCTGAGCGGCCGCCCGTTGTTCCCGTCGGCGACGCCGCGCATCGAGACGATCGGCGCCGGGCGGCCCGCCCTGCACCGCGGAGGCGAACGCGTCGGCCTGTCCCGCCGGCACGCCGAGATCCTGCTGATCCTCGCCGATCACCCCGAAGGCCTGAGCTCCGACAGGCTCGCGATGCTGCTCGACGAGAACGAACTCGACTCGGTGACCATCCGCGCCGAGATGTCGCGCCTGCGCAAGGTGCTCGGGGCCGAACACCTCGGATCGCGGCCCTACCGGCTGCTCACCACGCTCGACACCGATGTCGCGGACGTGCGCCGCGCACTCGACCGCGGCGACGTGGCCTCGGCGGTCCGCCTCTGTACCGGGGAGATCCTGCCCGGATCGGTGGCGCCGGGCATCGAGGAGATCCGCGACGAACTCCGCTCGGGCGTGCGGGCGGCGCTGTTGCGCTGCGGCGAGGAGCATCTGCTCGCGCAATGGACCGCGTCCGTCCACGGCCGCGAGGACATCACCGCCTGGGCGGCCTACCGGGCATCGATCGATCCCCGTTCGCCCCGCTTCGCGCAGGTCGACGCCACATTGACCCGATTGGACAGGCAGCTCGCAACGTAGTTGCAACCCTCGCGTTCGTAGTGTTTCGGATCACATACCGACCGCTCGACGCTGCAGGAGATGCACATGACCGTGTACGCCCGCCCCGGTTCGCCCGACGCCCACATGTCCTTCCAGTCCCGGTACGACAACTGGATCGGCGGCCAGTGGGTGCCCCCGGTGAAGGGGGAGTACTTCGAGAACGTCACCCCCGTCACCGGCCAGGTGTTCACCGAGGTCGCTCGCGGCACCGAGGAAGACATCGAACTCGCGCTCGACGCAGCCCACGCCGCCGCGCCGGCCTGGGGGAAGACCTCGCCCGCCGAACGCGCTGTGATCCTCAACAAGATCGCCGACCGCATCGAGGAGAACCTCGAGTCGATCGCCCTCGCCGAGTCGTGGGACAACGGCAAGCCCATCCGCGAGACCCTCAACGCCGACATCCCGCTCGCGATCGACCACTTCCGCTACTTCGCGGGAGCCATCCGCGCGCAGGAGGGTTCGATCTCCGAGATCAACTCCGAGACGGTCGCCTACCACTTCCACGAGCCGCTCGGCGTCGTCGGCCAGATCATCCCGTGGAACTTCCCGATCCTCATGGCCGTGTGGAAGCTCGCGCCGGCCCTGGCCGCCGGCAACGCGGTGGTCCTCAAGCCCGCCGAGCAGACACCGGCGTCGATCCTGCACCTGATCTCGATCATCGGCGACCTGCTGCCGCCCGGCGTGGTCAACATCGTCAACGGTTTCGGTGTGGAGGCGGGCAAGCCGCTCGCGTCGAGCCCGCGCATCCGCAAGATCGCGTTCACCGGTGAGACCACCACCGGCCGGCTGATCATGCAGTACGCCTCGCAGAACCTGATCCCGGTCACCCTCGAACTCGGTGGCAAGAGCCCGAACATCTTCTTCTCCGACGTGCTGTCGGCGAACGACGACTACCAGGACAAGGCGCTCGAAGGCTTCACGATGTTCGCCCTCAACCAGGGTGAGGTGTGCACGTGCCCGTCGCGTGCGCTGATCCAGCAGGACATCTTCGACGACTTCCTCTCGCTCGCCGCGGTCCGCACCAAGGCCGTCCGCCAGGGCGATCCGCTCGACACCGACACGATGATCGGCGCTCAGGCCTCGAACGACCAGCTCGAGAAGATCCTGTCGTACATCGAGATCGGCAAGAGCGAGGGTGCCAAGGTCATCACCGGTGGTGAGCGCGCCGATCTCGGCGGCGACCTCTCGGGCGGCTACTACGTGCAGCCGACGATCTTCCAGGGCAACAACAAGATGCGCATCTTCCAGGAGGAGATCTTCGGCCCGGTCGTGTCCGTGACGTCCTTCAGCGATTTCGACGATGCGATCTCGATCGCCAACGACACCCTCTACGGTCTCGGTGCCGGTGTGTGGTCCCGCGACGGTGGCGTCGCCTACCGTGCCGGTCGCGCCATCCAGGCCGGCCGGGTGTGGACGAACACCTACCACCAGTACCCCGCGCACGCGGCCTTCGGTGGTTACAAGCAGTCCGGCATCGGCCGCGAGAACCACCACATGATGCTCGACCACTACCAGCAGACGAAGAACCTCCTGGTGTCCTACGCCCCCAAGGCACAGGGCTTCTTCTGATCCGAACTTCGGCGCCTGTCACGTCCGCACGACGTGGCAGGCGCCGTTGCCATACGCTCGGAACACCGTGCACCCCAACGGAAAGGCAGGCCTGTGACCGTCCCGCGAATCGTGGCGACCGTCGATGCCGTCGCCCTGCTGCGCCGCCTCGCGCAGCGCAACGGACCGCTCATGATGCATCAGTCCGGCGGATGCTGCGACGGCTCCGCGCCGATGTGTTATCCCGACGGCGATTTCGTCGTCGGCGACTGCGACGTGCTCCTCGGAGTCCTCGACCTGCGCCTCGGGGCAGGGGAGACCCGCTCCGATCCGCCGGTCGGCGCGGACGCCGTGCCGGTGTGGATCTCCGGTTCGCAGTTCGAGGCGTGGAAGCACACCTGTCTCGTCCTCGACGTGGTGCCCGGGCGCGGCTCCGGGTTCAGCCTCGAGAGTCCGGAGGGGGTGCGGTTCCTCAGCAGGGGGCGCGCGTTCACTTCCGACGAAATGGCTCTCCTGGAAGCCCACCGGCCACTCACCGGGCGGGACCGGGAGGCCGGCGTGGAGCCCGCCGTGTCCGATGTGCCCACCGTGGTCGCCGAGGCCGCCGACGCGTGCCCGGTACCCGGCCTGTCCCCGTGATCCCATCTGCGTGATCCCATCGGGAGGAGGGTGACTCGCCTGCCGGTTGCCGGTGTGCGTCAGAATCGGGACGGAATCCGTCCGGATTCCGGACGACGACGTGGGCGCCCGGCGGGTGCGACGAGGAGTGGGCATGGCCTTCGCAGGCAACGTGGACGAACTGGCACTGCTGCAGACGGTGCGCCTGAAGAAGCAGGTCACTGCCGAGGTGATCGCCGCGCACCTCGGTGTGTCGGTGGCGGCCGGCCAGGCTGCGGTGGCCGCGCTCCTCGAACAGGGCAAGGCGTCGGAGAACGGCGGCGGCATCAGCCTCACCGACAAGGGCACCTCCGAGCTGAACGATCAGCTCGATGCCGAACGGGTCTCCATCGACGAGGATTCGATCTCGGAGCTCTACGACCAGTTCCTCCCGCTCGACGAGGAGCTGAACACGCTCCTCGAGAACGCGGACGCCGACGGATTCGTCGACGGCCTCATCGACCTCGACCGCCGGGCGCAGAGTCTGTTCGACGACGTGTCGGCGTTCGTGCCGCGCCTGTCGCGCTACCAGGACCTGTTCGCCGAGGCCCTGGAGAAGATCAAGGGCGGCTCGCTGGCGTGGGCCACGGCCGCCAACATCGACTCCTACGCCTCCGTGTGGGGCGAGATGCGCCAGGAGATCGCGGGCGCCGCCGGCCGCTGACAATTTCGTTCGTTCGGCGCACTATGTGATGCCGGTCACCTCTACCCCCCTTTCGGGGGTGGTGCGGGGGTGACCGGCATCACTACGTTTCGTTCATCCGCCGAGGCGATCACGCCCGCGGTTCGAACGGACAACGGAGGACTCACGTGACCAGTGTGTCGACCCCGGGGGCTGCCGAACCCCCCGTCGCCGGACCGGTGGGACGTTCGCGTCCCGATCCATCCACACCCCGCCACGCGGGCCCCTCGAAGGAAGGGCCCGGTATCCGGCGCGTCGCCGTCGCCAGCTGCATGGGCACGACGATCGAGTTCTACGACTTCTTCATCTACGGCACCGCCGCAGCGCTCGTCTTCCCGACGGTCTTCTTCCCCGCGCTCGGATCGACCGCAGGTACCGTCGCCTCCTTCGCGACCTTCGCCGTCGCCTTCATCGCCCGCCCCGTGGGCGCAATGCTGTTCGGGCACTTCGGCGATCGCATCGGACGCAAGAAGACGCTGATCTCCACGCTGCTGCTGATGGGTATCTCCACCCTGCTCATCGGCCTCCTGCCCGGCGCCGAGACCATCGGTGTCGCCGCCCCGATCATCCTCGTGCTGCTGCGATTCGCCCAGGGCTTCGCAGTGGGCGGTGAGTGGGCCGGTGCGACCCTGCTCACCGCCGAATACGCGCCACCAGGCCAACGCGGTCTGTACGCGATGTTCCCGCAGCTCGGTCCCGCCATCGCATTCGCCCTGTCGAGCGGAACCTTCCTGTTCACCGGTCTCGCCCTCGGCGACACCAACGACGCCTTCCTGAACTACGGCTGGCGGATCCCGTTCCTGCTCAGCATCGTTCTCGTCGGCATCGGCCTCTACATGCGCCTCGCCATCGAAGAGACTCCTGTCTTTCGTGCGGAGCAGGAAGCCCGCCGTAGTGCCCCGGCCGCCGAGATCGAGGCCCCGCGCCGGCTGCCCTTCCTCGACGCGTTGCGCTACCAGGCCAAGGAGATCTTCCTTGCCGGCGGCGCGCTGGCCATCATGTTCGCCTTCTTCTACATGGGCACGGCCTACCTGACCAGCTACGCGACGTCCGAGCTGGGATTCGACCGGCCGTTCGTCCTGGTGGTGGGCATCGCCTCGTCGCTCGTCTTCGGTCTCGCGATCGTGCTGTCCGCGCTGTATTCCGACCGCTTCGGGCGCAAGAAGGTCATCATGGTCTCGTGCGCCTTCTCCGTGGTCTGGGCACTGGTGTTGTTCCCGCTCCTCGACACCGGCTCACCGATTGCGTTCGTGCTCGGAATGATGATCACCCTCGCGATCTTCGGTATCGCCTACGGGCCGTGCGGAGCACTGCTGCCCGAGATGTTCGCGACCCGCTACCGCTACACCGGTGCCGGTCTGGGCTACAACTTCGCCGGTGTCCTCGGCGGCGCCATCCCGCCGATGATCGCCGCACCGCTCGCCGCCTCCTACGGCGGTATCGCGATCGGGATCATGCTGGCCGGAATCGGCCTCGTGAGCCTGGTCTGCACCGCGGCGCTCGTGGAGACCCGCGACCGGGCCCTCTGATCCACCGCCCCACCGATCCACCCCCGGTGGCGGTCGTCCGGCAGCAGCCCGACGACCGCCACCACAGCCGTTTCCCCGCCTCGTGAAGGAGAATGCGATGTCCGGCCTCGACGTCGACCGTCTGCCCAGCTATACCCAGGGTGCCTGGGACGTCCCGCTGCTCGGCGACACCATCGGCGACAACCTCGACCGCACCGCCGCCCGCTTCGGCGACCGTGAGGCGCTCGTCGATTCTGCCGCCGGAAAGCGCTGGAGTTACACCGAATTCGCCGCGGACATCGACGTGCTCGCGCTCGGTATGCTGCGGGCGGGCATCACCAAGGGTGACCGCGTCGGAATCTGGGCACCCAACTGCTGGCAGTGGGTGCTCGTGCAGTACGCGACCGCGAAGATCGGGGCGATCCTCGTCAACATCAACCCCGCCTACCGCTCGCACGAGCTGCAGTACGTCCTCGAGCAGGCCGGTGTGCGGATGCTGGTGTCCGCCCCGACGTTCAAGACCTCCGACTACGCGCAGATGATCGAGACCGTCCGGCCCAACTGCCCCGATCTCGAGGACGTCGTCCTGCTCGACTCGCCGCGGTGGGACGAACTCGTCGACTCCGGCCGCGCCGCGCTCACCGAGGACCGGGCACCGCTCGACGCGGCCCAGGCCTCGTTGTCGCCCGACGATCCGATCAACATCCAGTACACCTCGGGCACCACCGGTTTCCCCAAGGGCGCCACCCTCAGTCACCACAACGTGCTCAACAACGGTTTCTTCGTCGGCGAGCTGTGCCACTACACCGAACGCGACCGGGTCTGCATCCCCGTCCCGCTGTACCACTGCTTCGGGATGACGATGGGCAACCTCGCGTGCACGAGTCACGGCGCGACCATCGTGTTGCCGGCGCCGGGATTCGACCCCGCTGCGACGCTCGGTGCGGTCGCCGAGGAGAAGTGCACGTCGCTGTACGGCGTGCCGACGATGTTCATCGCCGAACTGGCCGACCCCGGATTCGACAACTACGACCTGTCGAGTCTGCGGACCGGAATCATGGCGGGATCACCGTGTCCGGTGGAGGTGATGAAGCAGGTGATCGACCGGATGGGCATGAGCGAGGTCTCCATCTGCTACGGCATGACCGAGACCTCCCCGGTCTCGACGCAGACCCGCAGCGACGACAGCATCGAGCGGCGCGTGAGCACCGTCGGTCGTGTCGGCCCGCATCTCGAGGTGAAGGTCGTCGACCCCGTCACCGGACTGACGGTGCCGCGCGGCGAACCCGGCGAACTATGCACCCGCGGTTACTCGGTGATGCTCGGCTACTGGGATCAGCCCGACAAGACCGCCGAGGCGATCGACGCGGCCCGATGGATGCACACCGGCGACATCGGCGTCATGGACGAGGACGGGTACGTCTCGGTGACCGGCCGGATCAAGGACATGGTCATCCGGGGTGGGGAGAACATCTACCCCCGCGAGATCGAGGAATTCCTCTACACCCACCCGGACATCCTCGACGCCCAGGTCGTCGGCGTGCCCGACACGAAGTACGGCGAGGAACTCATGGCGTGGATCCGGATGCGCGAGGGCGCCGAACCGCTCGACGCCGATTCGCTCCGGACGTTCTGCACCGGCAAGCTCGCCCACTACAAGATCCCGCGCTATGTGCACGTGGTCGAGGAGTTCCCGATGACGGTGACCGGGAAGGTCCGCAAGGTGGAGATGCGCGAGCAGGCGATCGCCTTGCTCGAGGCGACACGAGCGGACGGGGGCCGGTGAGACCACGGCCCTGCCGGAGAAGGATGTTCACTCGACAGGCACGTCGAATCCGCCTCGTGTGAGGGGTTCATGATCGACACTGATGGGGTACATGGTCGTCGAGGTTGCGCCGCCCCGGGTGCGGCGCCGAACAGAGAGGCTCACCATGGGACAGATCATCGGCACGATCATCTTCGGCGCAGTCATCGGTATCCTCGCCAGGTTGGTGATCCCCGGTAAGCAGGCGATGGGGATGCTCATCACCATCGTCATCGGCATCATCGGTGCGCTGATCGGTTACTGGATCTGGGGTCTGATCTCGTCCGAGGGGAACGAGAACACCTCCGGCATCGACTGGATCCGCTGGATCATCTCCATCGCCGTCGCTGTGGTGCTCACCCTCATCTACACGTCTGCGACGCGCGAGCGGCGGTAGCCGAGAGTCCTCGCGCGAGGCTCCGTTTCGGACGTCTCGGACGTCGTGCACGGGCAGTCCGTCCGTGCACGACGGTTCCCGGCCGGTCCGGGCGGGCCTTCGTCCGTGTTCAGGTACGGTCCCGGACCGGGAGGTGAACTGTGGTGGAACCGCAATGGACTCCGACGGACGTCGACATCGAGCAGGCGAACGTCACCGGATTCACCCGGTTCGTCGAGGAGAGACACGGACTCGACCTGCCCGGCTACCGGGCGTTGTGGCAGTGGTCCGTCGACGAGCCCGGCGCATTCTGGCAGGCAGTGTGGGACGCCTTCGACGTCGTCTCCCACACCGACCCCGGCCCGGCTCTGGCCGACGCCTCCATGCCCGGTGCCGTGTGGTTCCCGGGCGCGCGACTGAACTTCGCCGAGTACGTCTTCCGGGAGCGTCCCCCGGACGAGGCCGCCATCGTCCACCTCGACGAGGAGGGACGCCGGCGCGAGGTCTGCTGGTCCGAACTCGAACGCCGGACGGCCGCGCTCGCCGCGACGCTCCGCGCGCACGGGGTGGGGGAGGGTGATCGTGTCGTCGGCTACCTGCCCAACATCCCCGAAGCGATCGTCGCCCTGCTCGCCACGGCGAGCATCGGGGCCGTCTGGGCCGGATGTGGACAGGACTACGCCGCACCTGCGGCGATCGACCGTCTGGGCAGACTCGAACCACGAGCACTCGTCACGGCAACCGGATACCGCTACGCAGGACGGCGGCACGACCGCGTCGACGAGGTGGACGTACTCCGCGCCGCGATGCCTGGCCTCGCCCTGACGGTCGTCGTGTCGGAGGAGGAGACATCGTTCGACACGTCCGGGTTCGACACGTCCGGGCAGACCGGGACCGTTCTGGACTGGCGGGACGCTGTCTCCGGCGACGCCGCTCTCGAACCCCTACCCGTTCCCTTCGACCATCCGTTGTGGGTGGTCTTCTCCTCCGGCACCACCGGCCCACCGAAAGGCTTGGTGCACGGCCACGGTGGTGTGCTGCTCGAACACCTCAAGGCGTTGTCGCTGCACCTCGACCTCCGTCCCGGCGACCGCTTCCTCTGGTACACCAGCCCGAGCTGGATGATGTGGAACTTCCTGCTCTCGGGGCTGCTCGTGGGATGCACCGTCGTCACCTACGACGGCGCCCCGTCCCATCCCGAGGTCGATCGCCTGTGGCGGATCGCGGCCGAGGAGAACGTCACGGTGCTCGGGACGAGCCCCGGCTATGTGCTGGCCTGCATCAAGGCCGGTGTCGTCCCGCAGGACGACCACGATCTGTCGGCCCTCCGCGGCGTCGGGGTCACCGGGTCGACGCTGCCCGCCTCGTCGTCGGCGTGGCTGTCGGACAACGCCGGCGAGCACGTGCAGGTGATGTCGATCTCCGGCGGGACCGACGTCGTGACGGCCTTCGTCGGCGCCGTCCCCACGGTGCCCGTGTGGCCGGGAGAGATCTCGGTGCCCTGCCTCGGCGTGGCGGTCGACGCCTTCGACGAAACGGGGCGGCCGGTGCGCGGAGAGGTCGGCGAACTCGTGGTGACCGTCCCCATGCCGTCCATGCCCGTGCGGTTCTGGAACGACCCGGACGGCAGTCGCTACCGCGATGCGTACTTCTCCGTCTATCCGGGTGTGTGGCGCCACGGCGACTGGATCACGATCACCGAGCGCGGAACCTTCGAGATGCACGGCAGGTCCGACTCCACCCTCAACCGCCACGGTGTGCGGATGGGCAGTGCCGATATCTACCAGGCCGTGGAGAACCTGCCCGAGGTCGTCGAGTCGCTCGTCCTCGGCATCGAACAACCCGACGGCACGTACCGCATGCCGCTGTTCGTCGTCCTCGCCGAGGGCGTCACGCTCACCGACGACCTGAAGGAACGGATCCGTGCGGCCGTGCGCGAGCACGCCTCGCCCCGGCACGTGCCCGACGAGATCGTCGCCGCGCCCGGGGTGCCGCACACCCGCACCGGTAAGAAGCTCGAGGTTCCCCTCAAACGGATCCTGCAGGGAGCCGATCCCGGCCGCGTCGTCGACCGCACCGCGATCGACGAACCCGACCTGCTCGACTGGTACCGCGACCAGGCGTGATCCGGGGCACACCATGAGCGTCACCTAACTGGACAGTCCCCGTCCCGAATGGTCGGATTGCGCCCATGGACATCGCCATCAAGATCTTCCTCATCCTGCACTTCATCGGCCTCGCGGGCATCATCGGTTCGTGGCTCGCGGTCATCAAGGAACCGCGCGTCGTCGCCGGCATGCTGCACGGCGCCATCCTGCAGGTCGTGACGGGTCTGGCCCTGGTCGGTCTGCGGGAGGCGCAGGACGTCGTCGAGGTGAACCACATGAAGATCGGCATCAAGCTGCTGGTCGCCCTCGCCGTGCTCGTCGTGGCGTTCATCGGCCTGAGGAAGGAGAAGCAGAATCCCGGCTCGACCGCGACGCTCGCCCACGTCGCCGGTGGTCTGGGCATTCTCAACGTGATCATCGCCGTGGCGTGGACGTGATCGTCCGCACTCGGGTGACAGCTGGTCGGCGCCGGGTGGGCACCCTGTAGATTGGGACCGATGCGTATGTCATGGGCTCCGGTGATGACCGGCGGGTAACCTGCTTCGGGCGCCTCGGCCGAAAGGCCGGGGATTCGTTGCTGCGTCCGGTCCTGCGGAGAGTCCTACCGCCCGGCCGCGCCGTAACGATTCCCACCTGGTCAGCAGATAAACCGAGAAGGTTGTGCGCTGCGCAAGCTGCCGCCGATGGGGGTTGCGCGACGGTGAGAGAGAGGTTGGGGATTGGACTCGCTGGGTAGCGGCGGATCGGAAGCGGCGAACGCGCAGGGCATCGTGCCGCCCGGGGCCTTTCCGCTCTCGCCGGCACAGCTGGGCATGTGGTTCGCTCAGCACGTCGATCCGACGGTGCCCGCCAACATCGCTCAGTACGTCGAACTCGAGGGCGACCTCGACCGCGACCTGCTGCGTGCCGCGAGTGTCCGCGCCGCCCACGAGATGGGATCGGGTTTCCTCCGGTTCATCGAGGTCGACGCCCAGCCCTACCAGCTCGTCGACCCCACTCTCGAAGAGTCCGTCGGGTACGAGGATCTTCGGGGCGAGCCCGATCCTCGCCAGGCCGCGCTCGATTGGATGCGCGACGACCGCAGCCGTCCCGTCGACGTCCTCCGCGACCGGCTGATCTCCGCGACGGTCCTGCGCATCGGTGACCGTCGTTACTTCTGGTACAACCGCGTCCACCATCTCGCGCTCGACGGTTTCGCCGCCGCGACCTTCATGACCCGCATCGCCGAGCTCTACACGGCGTCGGTCGACGGCGTCGAACCGTCCCCGAGCCTCGCGTCCGATCTGCGCAAGGTCCACGACGTCGAGATGGAGTACCGCGGATCGAAGCGGTTCGCCGACGACCGCGAGTACTGGGCGCAGCAGATCGAGGGCATCGAGGAACCCACGAGCCTCGCCGGCCGCACCGCGGCGCCCGCGCCGGTCAGCCGCATCGACAGCGCGGCGTTGTCGGACGAGACCGAACGTCGCGTCGAGCAGCTGTCAGAGCGGGAGAACACGAGTCTGGCGACCGCCGTCATCGCGGCGTTCGCGGCCTACGTCGCCCAGATGACCGGGCAGACCGACGTCGTCCTGAGCCTGCCCGTCGCGGCTCGCACGACCGCCCTGTTGCGCCGCTCCGGCAGCATGGTCTCGAACGTCGTCCCGCTCCGGCTGAGCGTGACCGACGAGACCACTGTGCACGACCTGATCGCGGCGTCCGGTGCTGCTGTCTCGGGCGCGCTGCGTCACCAGCGCTACCGGCACGAGGACATCGTCCGCGACCGCGCCGCGACCTCGGCGGGTGGAGCGCAGTCCACCTTCTTCGGACCGTGGGTCAACATCATGCTGTTCGACAACGAGGTCCGACTCGGCGACATGGTGGGACGGATCAACATCCTGTCCACCGGTCTGATCGAGGATCTCGGCGTCAACGTCTACACCAGCGGCGACAACACCCACATCGACTTCGAGTCGAACCCGAATCTCTACGGACCCGACCGGGCCGCCTCCGACCACGCGCGGTTCGTCGAGTTCTTCGACCGCTTCGTCGGTTCGGCCTCCGACCGGCCCGTCTGGGACATCCCGCTCGCCGGCGGCACCGAACTCGACCGGGTCGTCCGCGACTGGAACCGCACCGACCATCCCGTGCAGCGCCGCGACCTGCTCGCGGAGTTCCACGACCGGGTCGCGACCTCTCCCGAGGCGACCGCGCTGGTCTTCGAAGGCGAATCGCTGACCTACGCCGAATTCGCCGCGCGGGTGAACAGCCTTGCCCGGGCACTGGTCGATCTCGGTGTCGGCCCCGAGTCCCTCGTCGGACTGTCCATCCGACGCTCGCTCGAGCTCGTCGTCGGCATGTATGCGATCGTCGAGGCGGGTGGTGCCTGGGTGCCGATCGACCCCGACCACCCCGCCGATCGCACCGCCTACATCCTCGAGACCGCCCACCCCGCGGCGGTGCTCACCACGGCACGCGACGACGTGACGCTGCCCGAGGGCATCCCCACGATAGACGTCGACACCTTCGACCACGCGCGGTTCGGCACGACACCGCTCACCGACGCCGAACGACGCGGACCGATCCTGCCGGACACGACCGCCTACGTCATCTTCACCTCCGGTTCGACGGGCCGGCCGAAGGGCGTGGCCGTGAGCCACGTGGCGATCGACAACCAGATCCAGTGGATGAACGACCAGTACGGTCTGACCTCCACCGACGTGTACCTGCAGAAGACCGCGACGACCTTCGATGTGTCGCTGTGGGGCTTCTTCATGCCCCTGCGCGTCGGCGCGACCCTCGTGATCGCGACGCCCGACGGGCACCGCGACCCGGTCTACGTCGCGAACAAGATCGCCGAGCACGGCATCACGATCACCGACTTCGTGCCGTCGATGCTCACCGTCTTCGTCGCGAATGCGCCTGCCGGGACGTGTGATTCGCTGCGGCACGTCTTCGTCATCGGTGAGGCCCTGCCGTCCGAGACCGCCGCGGACTTCGCGCGCATGTGCCCGGCCGGGCTCCACAACCTGTACGGACCCACCGAAGCCGCGGTCTCCATCACCTACCACCGGGCCGCTCCCGGCGACGTGCACAGCGTCCCGATCGGCGTCCCGCAGTGGAACAGCCGCGCATACGTCCTCGACCGGCGGCTGCGGCCGGTGCCGGTGGGCCGACCCGGCGAGCTCTACCTCGCCGGCGTCCAGCTCGCGCGCGGATATCTCGACCGTCCCGACCTGACCTCCGACCGTTTCCTCGCCGACCCCTTCGGGGCGCCCGGCGAGCGGATGTACCGCACCGGCGACCTGGTGCGGTGGGAGACCGCCGCCGACGGCACGGGTCTGCTCGAATACATCGGCCGCACCGACTTCCAGGTCAAGTTCCGCGGCCAGCGCATCGAACTCGGTGAGATCGAAGCGGTGCTCCTCGCGCACTCCGCCGTCTCGCAGGCCGTCGTGCTCGTGGTGGAGACCCCCACCGGGGACCAGCTCGTGGGGTACGTCGTCGCGGCTCCCGGTCGCACCATCGACCCTTCCGATCTCGCCGATCATGCCGGCCGGTCGCTGCCGTCGTACATGGTTCCGGCGTCGCTCATGGTGCTCGACGCGCTGCCGCTCAACACGAGCGGCAAGCTCGACCGGAAGGCGTTGCCGGAGCCGGTCTTCAGCAGCACCCGCGTCTTCCGTGAGCCGCGCACCCCCGCCGAGCGTGCCGTCGCCGAAGCGTTCGGCGAGGTCCTCGGTGTCGAACGTGTCGGTCTCGACGACGACTTCTTCGAACTCGGCGGCAACTCCCTCGTCGCCACCCAGGTGGTCTCCCGCATCGGAGCCGCGCTCGACACCCAGGTGCCCGTGCGTGTGCTGTTCGAGGCGTCCACCGTCGTGGGTCTCGCGACCCGGCTCGCCAAGCAGATCGGTACCGGCGCGCGGTCCCCGCTCGTCGCCCGGCCGCGACCCGACGTGCTGCCGTTGTCGACTGCGCAGCAACGGATCTGGTTCCTCAACCGCTTCGACGTCAACACCGCCGCCTACAACCTTCCGTTCACGGTGCGGCTCACCGGCGCCGTCGATCCCGCAGCGGTGTCCGACGCCTTCGCCGACGTGGTGGCGCGGCACGAGAGCCTGCGGACCGTCTACCCCGAGGTGGACGGCGAGCCGCAGCAGACGATCCTTCCGGTCGAGCAGGTCGTCGTCCCGCTCGAGCCGATCGACGTCGACGAGCAGGACCTGCACGCGGCCGTCGTCGACCTCGCGAGCCGCGGTTTCGACGTCGTCCGCGACGTCCCCTTCCGGGTCGCGCTGTACCGGCTCGCCCCCGACGACTACGTCCTGGCGATGGTGCTGCACCACATCGCCGCCGACGGCTCCTCGTTCGGCCCGTTCGCCCGCGACGTGGTCACGGCCTACAGCGCCCGCGCCGAGGGGAACAAGCCGAGCTGGACGCCGCTTCCGGTCCAGTACGCCGACTACGCCGTTTGGCAGCGAGAGGCCCTCGGCGACGAGGCCGACCCGAATTCCGTTGCGGCGCAGCAGCTCGACTACTGGGTGAACGAGCTCGACGGTCTGCCCGACCAGCTCGACCTGCCCACCGACCGGACCCGGCCCGCCGTCTCCTCCTACAACGGCGACAAGCACCGCTTCGCGATCGACGCCGAGACCCACCGCGGTCTCGTCGACCTCGCCCGCAGGCAGCACGCGTCGCTGTTCATGGTCGTCCACGCTGCCTACGCGGCGCTGCTGTCCCGCCTCAGCGGTTCCGACGACATCGCCATCGGTACCGCCGTGGCAGGTCGTGGGGAGAAGGATCTCGACGACCTGATCGGCATGTTCGTCAACACCCTCGTCCTGCGCACCAGGGTCGATCCCGGCGTGTCGTTCGAGGACTACCTCGCCGGCGTCCGGGAGACCGACCTGACGGCGTTCTCGAACGCCGACGTCCCCTTCGAGCGTCTCGTCGAGGTGCTCAACCCGCCACGCTCGACCGCCCGGCACCCGCTGTTCCAGGCCGCGCTGTCCCTCGAACCGGGCACCGCGCGCGACGTCTCGTTCGCGGGAGTCCACGCCGTCGGCGCCGAACTGGACGTGCCGATCTCGAAGTTCGACATCCAGCTGTGGGTGACCGAGAAGACCGGTGACGACGGCGAACCCGCCGGCCTCGACGCCCTGTTCGAGTACGCCACCGACCTGTTCGACGCCGCGACGGTCGCCGTCTTCGCCGAACGCTTCGCGCGGATTCTCGCCGGGATCGTCGCCGATGCGTCGACCTGCGTGGGCGACCTGGCGATCCTCTCGCCCGGGGAGGCCGAACGCCTGCTCACGGCGACGGGACCCGAGCCCGCCGAGGCCCGCACCCTGGTGGAGCTGCTGACCATCGGCGCCGTCGACCATCCCGACCGCGTCGCCGTCCGCGACCGCGACACCGTCCTGACCTACCGCGAACTCGACACCTGGTCGAACCGCATCGCCCGGCGGCTCGTCGAGCTCGGTGCCCGGCCCGACGGCATCGTCGCGCTGGCCTTCCCGCGGTCGTGGGAGATGGTGCTCGCCGTGTGGTCGGTCGCCAAGACCGGCGCCGCCTACACGCCCGTCGACCCGGAGTACCCGGCCGAACGCGTCACCCACATGCTCGACGACTCGTCGGCCGTCTTCGGCCTGACGACGGGGGAGTACGCCACCGGTCTGTCCTCGGCCACCGAGTGGATCCGCCTCGACGACCCCGAATTCGTCGACGCGTGCGCGTCCTACCCGGACGGCCCGCTCACCGACGCCGACCGCGCTGCGCCGCTGCGCCTCGACCACACCGCTTACGTCATCTACACCTCCGGTTCGACGGGCAAGCCCAAGGGCGTCGCCGTCACCCACCGCGGCCTCGCCGGTCTCGTCCGCGAGACCGTCGAACTGTACGGCGTGACAGAGGAATCGAAGCTCCTGCACATCTGCTCGCCGAGCTTCGACCCGACGGTCCTCGACTGGACGCTGGCCGGGTCCACCGGCGCCGAACTCGTCGTGACACCGCCGTCCGTCTACGGCGGCGCCGAACTGCGCGCGCTCATCGAACGCACCGGCGTCACCCACACCGTCATCACCCCGGCGGTGCTCGGTTCCGTCGACCCGAGCGGACTCGACGCCCTGCGCGTCGTGAACGTCGGTGGCGACGTGTCCACGGCCGACCTCGTCTCCCGCTGGGCGCCCGGCCGCAGCTTCTACAACGCCTACGGGCCGACCGAGACCACGATCGTCTCGACGCGCGCTCTGCTCGAACCGTCCGGGCCGATCACCATCGGACGGCCCGTGGCGGGCGTGCACGCCCTGGTCCTCGACAGCCGGCTCCGCCCGGTCCCCGCCGGTGTCGCGGGTGAGCTCTATCTCGCGGGCGACGTGCTCGCCCGCGGTTACCATCGACGTCCGGCGCTCACCGCCGACCGGTTCGTGGCGAACCCGTTCGGCGCGAACGGAACCCGGATGTACCGCACCGGCGACATCGTGCGCTGGGACGAGCAGGGCCGCATCGAGTTCGCCGGACGCGCCGACTTCCAGGTCAAGGTCCGCGGCTACCGCATCGAACTCGGGGAGATCGACGCCGCTCTGCTGACCCACCCCTCGGTCGCCTTCGCGACCACCGTCGGACACGAGATGCCCTCGGGCCAGACCGCGCTCGTCGCGTACGTGCACGGGGACGAGCAGATCGATCCTGCCGAACTCGCCGATCACGTCGGCCGCTCGCTGCCGTCGTACATGGTGCCCTCGCAGATCATCGTGCTCGACGAGGTGCCGCTCAACCCGGTCGGCAAGCTCGACCGCCGTGCCCTGCCCGAGCCCGATCTCGGCATCAGCTACCGCGAGTTCCGTGCCCCGACCACTCCCATCGAGGAGACGGTCGCGAACGTCTTCGCCGAGGTGCTCGGCGTCCAGGGCGTGGGTCTCGACGACGACTTCTTCGAACTCGGCGGCAACTCGCTGCTCGCCACGCAGGTCGTCTCCCGGCTCGGTGTCGCCCTCGACGCGCAGGTGCCGGTTCGGGCGTTGTTCGAATCCAGTTCGGTGGCGGCCCTGGCGGTGCGCGTCGAGCAGGAGGCAGGTCGCGGAGCGCGCATCGCCCTGACGAAGATGCCGCGGCCCGAACGTGTTCCGCTGTCGCTCGCGCAGCAGCGCATGTGGTTCCTCAACCGCTTCGATCCGCGGTCGTCCACCTACAACCTCCCGATGGCGCTGCGCCTGACCGGCGAATTGGACGTCGCCGCACTGCAGGTGTCGATCATGGACGTCATCGATCGGCACGAGTCGTTGCGCACCGTCTTCCCCGATTCGCCGAACGGACCGCACCAGGTCGTCCGTGCCGCGGCGGAGGTCGTGCCGGATCTGACCCCGACCCGGATCACCCCTGACGAGCTGCCCGCGTCCGTGCGGCGCCTGGTCTTCACCGGACTGGACGTGACGTCGGACGTGCCGATCCGCGCCGAACTGTTCGAACTCGGCGACCAGGAACACGTGCTCGCGCTCGTCGTGCACCACATCTCGGCCGACGGCTGGTCCACCGGTCCGATGGCGCGCGACATCATGGTCGCCTACACTGCCCGCACCGAATGGGAGGAGCCCTCGTGGGCACCCCTGCCGGTGCAGTACGCCGACTACACGCTGTGGCAGCGGCAGGTACTCGGATCCGAGGACGATCCGCAGTCGCTGATCTCCCGGCAGCTCGACTACTGGCGTCGCACCCTCGCCGGTGCGCCCGACCAGCTCGATCTGCCCGCCGACCGTCCGCGCCCGGCCGTGCAGTCGTACTCCGGTGCGACCGTGGACTTCCCGATCGATCCGGAACTGCACCGCGAGCTCGTGGCGCTGGCACGTACCCGCAATGCATCGCTGTTCATGGTGGTACACGCGGCCCTGAGCGTGTTGCTCGCGAGGATGTCCGGTCAGGACGACATCGCGATCGGCACCCCGGTCGCGGGTCGCGGCGAGCAGGCGCTCGACGATCTGATCGGCATGTTCGTCAACACCCTCGTGCTGCGCACGGATGTCGATTCGGGCAGGCCGTTCACCGCGCACCTCGCACGGGCACGCGACGCGGCGCTCGGCGCCTTCGGCCACGCCGACGTGCCGTTCGAGCGGCTCGTCGAGGTGCTCAACCCGACCCGCTCCACCGCCCGGCACCCGCTGTTCCAGGTGATGCTCTCGTTCGAGAACCTGCGCGCCGCGCACGTCGAACTGCGTGGCCTGACCCTCGACGTGCTCGACATCGACACGGCGGTCGCCAGGTTCGACCTGCAGCTCACCCTCACCGAGGACTTCGCGGAGGACGGCACGCCGAACGGTCTCGGAGCGGCGTTCACCTATGCGACCGACCTGTTCGATCACGCGACGGTGCGCGGATTCGCCGATCGCTTCGTCCGGATCCTCGAGGCCGTGGTGCTCGAGCCCGAGGTCGTCGTCGGCGACATCGACCTGCTCGGCGCCGACGAGCGTCTCGCGGTCCTCGAATCGTGGAACGACACCGCGCACGAGCTGGAACCGGCCACTCTCGTCGACCTGTTCGACGCCCGGGTCGCGACGGATCCCGACGCCGTGGCCGTGGCCTTCGAGGGCGAGCAACTGACCTATGCGGACTTCGACGCGCGAGTGAACCGCCTTGCCCGCCATCTGATCTCGCAGGGTGTCGGACCGGAGTCGACCGTCGGACTCGCGGTGCGGCGATCCCTCGACCTCCTCGTCGGCATGTACGCGATCGTCAAGGCCGGCGGCGCCTACCTGCCGCTCGACCCCGATCAGCCCGCCGACCGCAACGCGTACATCCTCGACACGGCGGCGCCGGTCGCGGTGCTGACCACCACCCGCGACGCCTTCGGGTCGACCGCGGCCGCGCACACGATCGAGATCGACACGCTCGATGTGTCCGACCTGCCGTCCGGCCCGATCACCGACGCCGATCGCATCGCCACGCTCACGCCGGCGAACACCGCCTACGTCATCTTCACGTCCGGTTCGACGGGACGGCCCAAGGGTGTCGCGGTGCCGCACGGCGCAATCGTCAACCGCCTGCTGTGGATGCAGGACGAGTACGGCCTCACCCGCGACGACGCGGTGCTGCAGAAGACGCCGTTCACCTTCGACGTGTCGGTGTGGGAGTTCTTCTGGCCCCTGCAGATCGGTGCGCGACTCGAGATCGCACTTCCCGACGGTCATCGGGACCCGGCCTATCTCGCCCGGGTCATGGCCGACCGCGGCGTCACGGTCGCGCACTTCGTGCCGTCCATGCTCGCGGTCTTCGTCGCCGAGAACGCCGCGGCCTCGGCCTCGTCGTTGCGAATGGTCTTCGCCTCGGGCGAGGCGCTGCCCGCCTCGGTCGCCGCACGCCTGCGGTCGATCCTGCCGGGCGCTCGCCTGCACAACCTGTACGGCCCCACCGAGGCGGCCGTCGACGTGACCTACCACGAGGTCACCGCAGCCGACGCGGTGTCGGTGCCGATCGGCGTCCCGGTCTGGAACACCGGCGTCCACGTCCTCGACGGCCGACTGCATCCGGTGCCGGTCGGTGTCGCGGGTGAGCTCTACCTGTCGGGTGTCCAGCTGGCGCGCGGTTACGTGGCGCGGCCGGATCTGACGGCGGAACGCTTCGTCGCCTCGCCGTACGGGGCGGGGGAGAGGCTCTACCGCACGGGCGATCTCGTGCGGTGGGTCGCCCGGGAGACCTCCGACGCACGCACGGCGCGTGCCGAACTCGAATACATCGGCCGCACCGACTTCCAGGTCAAGCTGCGCGGTCTGCGCATCGAACTCGGCGAGATCGAGACGGCTCTGCTCGCGCTCGACGACGTCGATCAGGCCGTCGTGCTCGTGCGCTCGGACGCCCACTCCGGTGAGCACCTCGTCGCCTATCTCGTCGCCGCCGACGGCCGGTCGCTCGACACCACCTCCGTCTCGCGTCGTCTCGCCGGCTCGCTGCCGGCCTACATGGTGCCGTCGGTCTACATCGTGCTCGACGAGTTCCCGCTCGGATCGTCGGGCAAGCTCGACCGCAAGGCCCTGCCGGCCCCGATCTTCGAGGTCAAGGAGTTCCGCGCCCCGACGACCCCGGTCGAACAGATCGTCGCGTCGGTCTTCGCCGACGTCCTCGGACTCGAACGCGTCGGTCTCGACGACGACTTCTTCGCGCTCGGCGGCAACTCGCTGATCGCAACACAGGCCGTCTCCCGCATCGGCGAATCCCTCGGTGGCCGAGTGGCATTGCGCGCGATCTTCGAGGCGTCCACCGTCGAAGGTCTCGCCGCGGCCGTGGAGGCAGCGTCGTCCGGCATCGACCGGATCCCGCTCGTCGCCGGTCCGCGACCCGCACGGGTGCCGCTGTCGCTCGCCCAGCAGCGCATGTGGTTCCTCAACCGCTTCGACCCCGAGTCGGCGGTGAACAACATCCCCGTCGCCGTGCATCTGTCGGGCAAGCTGGACGTCGAGGCCCTCGAAGCCGCGCTCCACGACGTGATCTCGCGTCACGAGTCGCTACGCACCGTCTACCCCGACATCGACGGTTACGGATACCAGAAGGTACTCGCCCCGGCCGATGTCACGATCCGACTCGAAGCGCGGTCGATCGACCCGGAGAATCTTCCTGCCGAACTCCGGCAGCTCGCCGCGACCCCGTTCGACCTTGCTCGCGACGTCCCTCTGATCGTCCGGCTCTTCGAGTCGGCTCCGGACGAGCACGTGCTCGTAGCCGTGCTGCACCACATCGCGGCGGACGGTTTCTCGATGGGACCGCTCACGCGCGACATCATGATCGCCTACGCCGCTCGGTCCACCGGGGAGGCGCCGGGCTGGGAACCGCTCGACATCCAGTACGCCGACTACACCCTCTGGCAGCGCGATGTCCTCGGCTCCGAGGAAGACCCGGATTCGCTGGTAGCGCAGCAGATCGAGTACTGGATCGAAACGCTGGAGGATCTGCCGGACAGCCTGGACCTCCCGGTCGACCGCCCTCGGCCCGCCGTCGCCTCCTATCGTGGAGCGACGTCGCGATTCACTATCGGCGCAGAGCTGCGGGCCGCGATCGGACGCCTCGCGAAGGAACATCGGACGACGGACTTCATGGTCGTGCACGCGGTGCTCGCAGCGCTCCTCGCACGCATGAGCGCTTCGGACGACATCGCGATCGGCACCCCGATCGCCGGCCGCGGTGAGCGTGTCCTCGACGAGCTCGTCGGCATGTTCGTCAACACGCTCGTGCTGCGTACACAGGTCGACGTCTCGGCTCCGTTCGAGGAACTTCTCGGCCACGTACGCGACGTGGACCTGGGGGCGTTCGCACACGCGGATGTTCCGTTCGAGAGGCTCGTCGACGTCCTGGCTCCCGTGCGCACCCAGGCGCACAATCCGCTGTTCCAGGTGATGCTCGCCTTCCAGAACATCGGCCCGGTCTCGTTCGAGCTGCCGGAACTGTCGGTTTCGAATCTGGCGTTCGACAGCGACCTGTCGAAGTTCGATCTCGCGGTCACCGTCCTCGACGAGGACAGCGCCGGGACGGACGGTGGTTACGTCGTCGAATTGTCCTATGCCACGGACCTGTTCGACGCGGACACCGTTTCCGATTTCGGTGCGCGATTCGTCCGGATGCTCGAAGGGGTCGTCGCCGATGCGTCGACTGCAGTCGGTGATCTCGAGGTCCTCTCGGACGGAGAGGCACAGCACTTGCTCTCCGTCCGTGGACGGGCGGTCGCACGGACGGCGACGCTCGTGGAACTGCTCACCTCTGCGGTATCCGACCATCCCGATCGCATTGCCGTCCGGGCGGGCGACACCGTCCTGACCTACCGGGAGCTCGACGAACGGTCAAACCGGATCGCACGGTATCTGATCGGACGCGGTGCCGGTCCCGACGGGCTCGTTGCACTCGCCTTCCCTCGTTCGTGGGAAATGGTGCTGGGGGTGTGGTCGGTCGCGAAGACGGGTGCGGCCTATGTGCCGATCGACCCGGAATACCCGATCGAACGCGTCGCCCACATGCTCGACGACTCGGGAGCCCTGCTCGGGCTGACCGCGACGGCGCACGCGGCGAAGCTGCCCTCCCGGACCGAATGGGTTCGGCTCGACGACGATGCGTTCGTCGCCGACTACTCCGCCCGGTCGGCGGCCCCGATCACGGATGCCGACCGCACGGCGTCGCTGCGAGTCGACCATCTCGCGTACGTCATCTACACCTCGGGTTCGACGGGTCGCCCGAAGGGCGTCGGGGTCACCCACCGCGGCCTGGCCGGTCTGGTCCGGGAAACCGTCGAACTGTACGGGGTGACCGCCCGGTCCCGGATCCTGCACATCTGTTCGCCGAGTTTCGATCCCTCCGTGCTGGACTGGACGATGGCGGGTTCGACGGGCGCCGAACTCGTCATCACGCCGCCGTCGATCTACGGTGGTGCCGAACTGCGGGCACTCATCGCGCAGACGAAGGTCACGCACGCCGTGATCACCCCGGCGGTACTCGGTTCGGTGGATCCCGGCGACCTGGACTCGCTGCACACCCTCAACGTCGGTGGCGACGCGTCCACTCCGGACCTCGTAGCGCGCTGGGCTCCCGGCCGGCGATTCTTCAACGCCTACGGGCCGACCGAGACCACGATCGTTTCGACTCGCGAACAGCTCGAGGCCGACGGGCCGATCACGATCGGCGCACCCACCGCGGGTGTGCACGCTCTCGTTCTCGACGGCCGGATGCGACCGGTTCCCACAGGGGTACCAGGCGAGCTCTATCTGGCGGGTGACGTACTCGCCCGGGGATACCATCATCGTCCCGGTCTCACCGCAGGGCGGTTCGTCGCGGCCCTGTTCGGCGTGCCGGGCGCTCGGATGTACCGCACCGGCGACATCGTGCGCTGGGACGCCGAGCGTCGTCTGGTGTTCGTGGGCCGCTCGGACTTCCAGGTCAAGATCCGCGGATACCGGATCGAACTCGGTGAGATCGACGCCGTGCTCCTGACACACCCGCTCGTCGTGTTCGCCAGCACCGTCGGCCACGAGATGCCCTCGGGGCAAACGGCTCTCGTCGCATACGTGCAGGGCGGTGCGGGGCTCGTCCCTGCCGAACTCTCCGAGCACGTCGCACGCTCGCTGCCCTCGTACATGGTCCCCTCGCAGATCATCGTGCTCGACGAGGTGCCGTTGACGCCCGTGGGCAAACTCGACCGCAGCGCGCTACCCGAACCGGAGTTCGGCCTCCGTTACCGCGAATTCCGTGCACCCACCACCCCGGTCGAAGAATCCGTCGCGCGAGTGTTCGCCGATGTGCTGGGCGTACAGGATGTCGGGCTCGACGACGACTTCTTCGAGCTCGGAGGGAACTCGCTCCTCGCGACCCAGGTCGTCTCCCGCCTCGGTGCGATCCTGGACACGCAAGTGCCGGTACGTGCACTCTTCGATGCCGGCACCGTTGCCGCACTCGCGGTGCGCGTCGAACGGGAGGCCGGCCGAGGTGAACGCGTCCCGCTCGCCAGGACGACGCGCCCCGAACGTATTCCGTTGTCGCCGGCGCAGCAGCGCATGTGGTTTCTCAACCGGTTCGATCCCGAATCCGGCGCGAACAACATCCCGGTAGGGGTGCGTCTGACCGGGGACCTCGACGTGAAGGCACTGCGCACCGCGCTGCGCGACGTCGTCGAACGACACGAGTCGCTGCGCACCGTCTATCCCGACGTCGACGGCGCAGGACACCAGTCGATCCTGCCGCCCTACACAGTGGAGTTGCCGGTCGAGCGTGTCGACGAGAGCGCCCTGTTCGATCGGGCCGAACAGCTCACCTCGGAGGGTTTCGACGTCACGCGCGAGGTGCCGCTGCGGGTCGTGCTGTTCACTCTCGGTGCCCGCGAACATGTGCTGTTCCTCGTGGTGCACCACATCGCAGCCGACGGTTTCTCCCTGCGACCGCTCGCGCGCGACATCATGCTCGCGTACGCCAACCGCTCGCGTGGGGAAGCTCCCGCGTGGGCGCCGCTGGAAGTGCAGTACGCCGACTATGCCCTCTGGCAGCGCGAGGTCCTCGGTTCGGAAAGTGACCCGGACTCGGTTTTCTCCCGGCAGACGAAGTACTGGACCGATCGGCTGGCGGACCTGCCCGACCAGCTCGATCTGCCGTCCGATCGTGCTCGCCCGGAGGTGGCGTCCAACGCCGGCCGCACGAGCCGGTTCCGGATCGAGCCACAGCTGCACGCTTCGTTGGAAGAGCTGGCCAGGCAACGGAACACGACGCTGTTCATGGTCGTGCATGCGGCACTCGCAGTGTTGCTGGCCCGGGTGTCCGGCTCGGAGGACATCGCCATCGGCACCCCGATCGCCGGTCGCGGCGAGCGTGCACTGGACGACCTCGTGGGCATGTTCGTCAACACGCTCGTGCTCCGCGTCGACGTGCGGAACGATCGTCCCTTCCACGACCTGCTCGGGCAGGTGCGGGAGACCGATCTCGACGCCTTCGCGCACGCCGACGTCCCCTTCGAACGGCTCGTCGAGATCCTCGATCCTCAGCGGTCACAGGCCCGTCACCCGCTGTTCCAGGTGGCGCTCACGTTCCAGAACACCGGTGATGTCGAGTTCGCTCTCGACGGCGTCACCGCCCGGGCCCTCCACTACGACGCGGATACCGCCAAGTTCGACCTGCAGTTCACGTTTGCGGAGAGGAAGGGCGAGGACGATGCGGACGCGGGTATGGATTTCGCCGTCACCTACGCGACGGACCTGTTCGACGACCTGAGGGTCGCGGCGTTCGCGGAGCAGTTGCTCCGGATTCTGCGTGCGGTCGTGGAGGACCCTTCGGCCGTGGTCGGGGACATCGAGATCCTCGACGATTTCGAGCGGGAACTGGTCGTCTCGCGCTGGAACTCGCTGGGCGACGACGTCGCACCGGCCGGGGCGACGCTCGTGGACATGTTCGAGGCGCGCGTCGCCGAGTGCGGCGACGCGGTCGCGGTGCGGTTCGGCGACGAGCAGTTGTCCTACCGTGAGCTCGGTGCGCGGGTGCACCGCCTGGCACGTCATCTCATCGATGTCGGTGCCGGACCGGAGGATCTGGTCGCGGTCGCGATGCCGCGCTCGCTCGATCTGATCGTGGCGTTGCTCGCGGTGCTCGAGGCCGGTGCCGGATACTTGCCGATCGATCCGAACTCGCCGGCCGACCGGATCGAGTTCCTGGTCTCGGACGCGACGCCGGTGGCGGTGGTGACCACCTCGGATGCCGAGGTGCCGTTCCCGGACTCGGTGCCGGTCGTCGAGATCGATCGTCTGGATCTGTCGGAGGTCGACGACGCACCGATCCTCGACGCGGAGCGCCGTGCCCCGCTGACATCGACGAACCTGGCGTACGTGATCTACACGTCGGGATCGACCGGACGCCCGAAGGGTGTGCTGATCCCGCACCGCAATGTCGTGCGGCTGATGGTCAACACCGAATCGGTGTACGGCTTCGACTCGTCGGACGTATGGACGATGTTCCACAGCTACGCCTTCGACTTCTCGGTATGGGAGCTGTGGGGGCCGCTGCTCTACGGCGGAACCCTCGTGGTCGTCGACTACTTCACGTCGCGTTCGCCGGAAGCCTTCCGCGAGTTGCTGATCCGCGAACGCGTCACCGTGCTCAACCAGACGCCGTCGGCCTTCTACCAGCTGGTCGAGGCCGACCGGGTCGCGGTCGACGAGGCGCAGTTGTCGTTGCGGTACGTGATCTTCGGTGGCGAGGCGCTCGAGCCGCGTCGTCTGGCCGGGTGGTTCGAGCGTCACGGGGATGCGGGGCGAGCGCAGCGACTGGGGATCGGCACAGCTCCGCGGTTGGTGAACATGTACGGCATCACCGAGACGACCGTGCACGTGTCGTACCGGGAGATCGGTGCCGACCTGGCGCAGAGTGCGTCCGCGAGCGTGGTCGGTGTCCCGATCGCGGGTCTGCGGGTGTACGTGCTCGACCGGCGGCTCAAGCCGGTGCCGGTGGGTGTGGCCGGCGAAATGTATGTCGGCGGCGGCCAGTTGGCGCGTGGATACCTGCGCCGTCCGGAGCTGTCGGCGGCACGTTTCGTCGCCGATCCGTTCTCGTCCGACGGTGCGCTGCTGTACCGGACGGGCGATGTCGCACGCTGGGTCGTCTCGGGCGATCTCGAATATCTCGGACGCGCCGACGACCAGGTGAAGATCCGCGGTTTCCGCATCGAGCTCGGTGAGGTGGAGGCTGCGGTGCTTGCGCAGGACGAGGTCGCCCACGCGGCGGTCATCGTGCGCGAGGACACCCCGGGAGCAGCCCGGATCGTCGCCTATGTGGTTCCGCACGACGGCATGTCGATCGATACCGAAGCGCTGCGCAGCGGTGTCGCCGTGGTCCTGCCGGAGTACATGGTGCCCTCGGCGTTCGTGGTGATCGACGCGATCCCGCTGACGGTCAACGGCAAGCTCGACCGCCGGGCGCTGCCCGAGCCGGTGTTCGAAACGCGTGGTTTCCGCGCGCCGAGCACCCCGATCGAGGAGATCGTGGCGGGCGTGTTCGCCGACGTCCTCGATGTCGACCGCATCGGCGCCGACGACGATTTCTTCGCACTCGGTGGCAACTCGCTGATCGCGACGCAGGTCGTCGCCCGACTCGGTGCCGCGCTCGATGCGCAGGTGCCGGTGCGGACGTTGTTCGAGGCGTCCACCGTCGCGGAACTCGCGACACGGGTCGAGCAGGAGTCCGGTCGCGGCGCTCGGGTGCCGCTCGCGGCGCGGACACGGCCGGAGTCGATCCCGCTGTCTCCCGCACAGCAGCGGATGTGGTTCCTCAACCGGTTCGATCCCGACTCGACGGCCTACAACATCCCGTTCGCGTTGCGGATGACGGGCGCACTGGACGTCGACGCGTTGCGTGCCGCCGTCACCGACCTCGTCGCACGGCACGAGTCCCTGCGCACCGTTTACCCCGAGACCGAATCCGGTCCGGTGCAGCGCATCCTGCCGGCCTCGCAGGTCCGGCCGCAACTCGAACCGGTGGACGTCACCGCCGCCGATCTCGAGCCGCGGATGCGGGAGATCGCCGCGGCCGGCTTCGACGTGACCGTCGATGTGCCGGTGCGGATGCATCTGCTCCGCGTGGCCGACGACGATCACGTCCTCGTCACCGTGGTCCACCACATCAGCGCCGACGGTTCGTCGATGGTGCCGCTGGTCCGCGATGTGATGACGGCCTACGCCGCCCGGTCCGCGAACAGTGATCCGGCGTGGGCGCCGCTCGCGGTGCAGTACGCCGACTTCGCGTTGTGGCAGCGGGAGGTCCTCGGCTCCGAGGACGATCCGGAGTCCACCGCCGCCGAGCAGCTCGGCTACTGGCGCATCGCGCTCGCCGACCTGCCCGACCAGCTCGACCTGCCGCTCGACCGTCCGCGGCCGGCGCAGCAGAGCTTCCGCGGCGACCGCGTGGAGTTCACCATCGGTGCCGATCTCCACCGTGAGCTGCGGGATCTGGCACGCAACCGGAACGCGACCGTGTTCATGGCCGTGCACGCGGCCTTCGCGGCGCTGCTCGCGCGCCTGTCCGGTTCGACGGACATCGCGGTGGGCACCCCCATCGCGGGCCGCACCGAGCAGGCCACCGAGGACATCATCGGCATGTTCGTCAACACGCTGGTGCTCCGGCTGGAGGTGGACGGTGGTGCGTCCTTCGACGAACTGCTCTCCGCGGCACGGGAAACCGATCTGCAGGCCTTCGCGCACGCGGACGTGCCGTTCGAGCGTCTCGTGGAGGTCCTGAACCCGGCCCGCTCGACGGCCCGGCATCCGCTGTTCCAGGTCGGCTTCTCGTTCCAGAACCAGAGCCGCTCCGAACTCGCCCTGCCCGGCCTCGACATCGAACCGGTCGACCTCGAAGGTGGCACCGCCCAGTTCGACATGCACCTGATCGTCGCCGACAGCTACGGAGACGACGGCGCGCCGCAGGGCATCGACGCGATCCTCACCTACGCGACGGATCTGTTCGACCGCGAGACCGCGGAGGCCGTCGCGGCCCGTTTCGAGCAGCTGCTCGAAGCGCTCGTCGAGTCGCCGGCACTGCCCGTCGGTGATCACGCGTTGCTCCTGCCGCAGGAGCGCGACACGGTGCTCGGCGCGTGGAACGACACCGCGCACGGAACCGACCCCGGCGCGACCCTCGTCGGTCTGTTCGACGAGCAGGTCGCCGCACACCGCGACGACGTCGCGATCGTGTACGAGGGCCGGCGGTGGACCTACGGCGAGTTCGACTCGTCCGTCAACCGTCTCGCCCGGCACCTGCTCGGTCTCGGTGTGGGGCCGGAGGATCGGGTCGCGCTCGCGATCCGTCGTTCACCCGAGCTGCTCGTGGGCATGTACGCGATCGCGAAGACCGGCGCTGCCTACGTGCCGGTCGACCCGGACCAGTCCGCCGAGCGCAACACCTACATCCTCGACACGGCCGCTCCCGTCGCGATCGTGACGACGAGCGGCGACCGGGTCGAGCACGCCACGGCGCCGGTCGTCGAACTCGACGGCCTCGACCTCGCCGGGCTCTCCGACGATCCGATCACCGACGACGACCGGTCGGCTCCGCTGCGGCCGGGCAACACGGCGTACGTGATCTTCACGTCGGGTTCGACCGGCCGCCCCAAGGGCGTCGCGGTCTCCCACGCCGCGATCGTCAACCAGTTGTTGTGGAAGCGTGAGTATTTCGGTATCGGGGCCGACGACGCGGTGCTGCTCAAGACCGTCGCGACGTTCGACCTGTCGGTGTGGGAGTTCTGGTCGGCGCTCACCTCCGGCGCCCGCCTGGTGATCGCCACCGCCGACGGACACCGCGATCCCGACTATCTGCTCGCGTTGTTGCGCGACGAGCAGGTGACCACGCTGCACACCGTTCCGTCCATGCTGTCGATGCTGATGACGGTCGCGGCCGGTCCGGTGGCGCCGTCGCTGCGGCGGATCCTCGCGATCGGTGAGGCGCTGCCCGCGGCGGTGGCCCAGCAGTTCCGCGCGGACAACACCGCGACGCTGTACAACCTCTACGGACCGACCGAGGCCGCGGTCTCGGTGACCGTCCACGAGGTCGACGATGCCGACCGGACCGTCGTCCCGATCGGTGTGCCAGAGTGGAACACCGCCGTCTACGTCCTCGACGACCGGCTGCGGCCGGTGGCGCCGGGTGTCGCCGGCGAGCTGTACCTCGCGGGTGCCCAGCTCGCGCGGGGCTACCACGACCGTCCCGACCTCACCGCGGACCGGTTCGTCGCCGACCCGTACAGGCGCGGACGCATGTACCGCACGGGCGACATCGTCCGGTGGAACCGTGCCGGTCGCCTCGAATACCTCGACCGCGCCGACTTCCAGGTCAAGGTGCGCGGTTACCGCATCGAACTCGGCGAGGTCGAGACCGTCCTGCGCGAGCTGCCGGGCGTGAAGGACGTCGCCGTCCTGGTGCGCAGCACCGCCCACCTCGGCGACCGGCTCGTCGCGTACATCGTGCCGGCCGCCGACTCGTTCGACGCCGGTGCGACACGGGCGTTCGACGCCGGTGCGACACGGGCGTTCGACGCCGGTGCGACACGGACGGCGCTCGCGGAGCGACTGCCGTCGTACATGGTGCCGTCGGCGTTCGTCGAACTCGACGCGCTGCCGCTGAACACCAACGGCAAGCTCGACCGGCGGGCCCTGCCCGACCCCGAACTCGACATGGGGCAGTTCCGCGCCCCGACCGATCCCGTCGAGGAGATCGTGGCCGCGACCGTCGCCGAACTGCTCGGCGTCGAGCGGGCCGGCCTCGACGACGATTTCTTCGAACTCGGCGGCAACTCGCTGCTCGCGACGCAGCTCGCCGCCCGGCTCGGTGCCGCACTCGACACCCGCGTGCCGGTCCGGACCGTCTTCGAGTCGTCCACGGTGGTCGCGCTCGCCGCCCGCCTCCGGCCGTCGGTGGGCGAGGGTGCCCGTCCGGCGCTCACGACCGTCCCGCGTCCCGAGCAGGTGCCGCTGTCGCTCGCACAGCAGCGCATGTGGACCCTGAACCGGGTCGATCCGGAATCGGGTGTCTACAACATCCCCGTCGCCGTGCGCCTGACCGGTGCGCTCGACGTGGACGCCCTGCGCGCCGCGGTCGCCGACCTGTTCGCACGACACGAGGTGCTGCGCACCGTCTACCCGGACAGCGGTGACGGTCCGGTGCAGGTCGTGCTGCCGGTTGCGCAGGCCGTGCCCGAGCTCACCCCGGTGGACGTGACCACCGACGAACTCGTCGACCGTCTCACCGAGATCCTCGGCAGCGGATTCGACGTGACGGCATCGGTCCCGCCGGTGCGGGTCGCGTTGTTGCGTCTCGACGCCGCCGAACACGTCCTCGCGGTCGTCGCGCACCACATCAGTGCCGACGGGTACTCGATGCGCCCGCTCGTGCGCGACGTCATGACCGCCTATCTCGCGCATACCGCGGGGGAGACCCCGGGCTGGGCGCCGCTCGAGGTCCAGTACGCCGACTACACGCTGTGGCAGCAGAGCGTTCTCGGTTCCGAGGACGATCCCGAGAGCGAGCTGTCGCGTCAGCTCGACTACTGGGCCGACGAACTCTCCGGTGTCCCGGAGGTTCTCGCCCTGCCCACGGATCGTCCGCGCCCCGCCCGCCAGTCGACCGTCGGTGAGTCGTTCACCTTCACGATCGGTGAGGAACTCGCGCAGCGGATCGAGAAGACCGCCCGCGAGCACAACGCAACGGTCTTCATGACGATGCACGCCGCCTTCGCGGTGCTGCTCGCCCGCCTGTCGGGCAGCGAGGACATCGCGGTGGGCACGCCGACCGCCGGTCGTGGTGAGGAAGCGCTCGACGACCTCGTCGGCATGTTCGTCAACACCCTCGTGCTCCGCACCCGGGTGGCCGGCTCGGCGACCTTCGCGGAGCTGCTCGCTCAGGCCAAGGAGAAGGATCTCGCGGCGTTCGGCAACGCCGATGTGCCGTTCGAGCGGGTCGTCGAACGTCTCGGTGTGCGGCGCAACAGCGCGTACACCCCGCTGTTCCAGGCGATGCTCACCTTCCAGAACATCGACACCGGCACCTTCGCCCTGCCGGGGCTCGAGGTGGCCGCGCTCGAGACGGGAGCCGACCAGGCGAAGTTCGACCTCCAGTGCACGGTGGTCGAACGGTTCTCCGAGTCGGGAGCGCTGACCGCACTCGATGTGACCTTCACCTACGCCACGGCACTGTTCGACGCCGCGACGGTCGAGACCTTCGGCGACCGCTTCGTCCGGATCCTCGAGACCGTCAGCGCCGACCCGCAGGTCGTCCTCCGTTCGCTCGACATCCGCACGGATGCCGAGCGGGCGCGGGCGGCCCGGCCGAAGAAGGCACGCACCGTCGCCGATCTGCCGGCACTCGTGGCGGCAGCGGCTGCCGTGGCCCCGGACACCGTCGCCTTCCGGCACGGTGAGCGCGAAGTCACACTCGGCGAGTTCGCACAGCGTCTGGACACCATGGCAACCACGACCGGCGGTGCGCTCACCGCAGAAGCACTCGTGTCGGTGGTTTTGAACGGGCTCGTACCGGGGATGCTGCCCCAACTCGGCGCCGACGGTCTCGCACAGTTGGTGCGCGATGTGATCGCCGTCGCGGTAGGCGTCGATGCCGACGCGGTGGGAGACGCGGATTAGTCCTGTGTCGGTCACTTCGGGATAATGGAAGATCGGCTGTCGTTCGACTGCCCGGCCAGTACGGTGCCGGGTGGCAGCGGGGGGCGGTGTCGCGTGCGCAGCGTGATGCCGAGCGCAGGTTATTTCAGGAGGCTGACGTAGATGACGGGTGACATGGCGGGCAAGCCGGCGCTGGCGATCGAGGACCTTCCCCGGTTGCTCGCCGCCGTCGCGGAGATCGAACCCGACCGCGTCGCCCTCACCGACGGTGACACCCGTATCGGCTACGCGCGCCTGCGCGACGAGATCGCCACGCTCGACACCGCGATGGGTGGCGCGCTCGGTTTCGACGCGCTGTTCCCCGTCGTCCTGTCGAACATCGCGCCCGCTCTGCTGGGTGCTCCGGGTCTCGCGGGGGTGGTCGACGCCCTGCTGGCCGACGCCGTCGAGGTGCTCGGCGACGATGCAGCAGCACCGGCCACGTTCGATCCCGATACACTGGTGGCGCGTTTCGACGCCCAGGTGGCGCGGACCCCCGATGCGGTCGCTCTCGAGTTCGACGGGCAGGCCCTGACCTACCGCGAATTCGATGCCCGCGCCAACCGTCTCGCACGTCACCTGATCGGTCTCGGTGTGGGCCCGGACGCACGGGTCGGTCTCGCCGTCCGCCGGTCGTTCGATCTGCTGGTCGGCATGTACGCCATCGTCAAGGCCGGTGGCGCCTACGTGCCGCTCGATCCCGACCATCCGGCCGATCGCCTCGCCTACGTCCTCGAGATCGCTGAGCCGGTCGCCGTCGTCACCACCGAGCGCGACGCCGTCGATCTTCCCGATTCGGTCCCGGCGCTGACGATCGACGCCCTCGACCTGTCGGAGGTCTCCGACGAGCCGATCGCCCCGGAGGAGCGCCGCGGCGCGCTCACGGCCGATCACCTCGCCTACGTCATCTTCACGTCCGGTTCGACGGGACGGCCCAAGGGCGTCGCCGTCGAGCACCGGGCGATCGTCGCGAACATCGACTGGCGCCAGTCCGAATACGGGATGCGCGCCGACGACGTGGTGCTGCAGAAGACACCGTTCACCTTCGACGTGTCGGTCTGGGAGTTCTTCTGGCCGCTGCAGGTGGGTGCCCGCCTCACGATCGCGGTGCCCGACGGGCACCGCGACCCGGCCTATCTCGCGCAGACGATGATCGAACGCGGCGTGACGATCGCGCACTTCGTGCCGTCGATGCTCGCCGTCTACCTCACCGAGCCCACCGCCGCGTCGGTGAGCACCCTCCGCTACGTCTTCGCGTCCGGTGAGGCGCTGCCGCCGCAGACCGTCGCCCGCTTCTACGAGATCTCCTCGGCGCGTCTGCACAACCTCTACGGGCCCACCGAGGCCGCGGTCGACGTCACCTACTTCGCGACCTCGGCCGACGACACCGTCGTGCCGATCGGTGCCGCCGTGGCCGACACCGGCCTCTACGTCCTCGACGAGGGCCTGCGTCCCGTCCCGGACGGTGTCGAGGGTGAGCTCTACCTCGCGGGCGTCCAGCTCGCGCGCGGCTACCTCCGTCGCCCCGATCTGACCTCCGATCGCTTCGTCGCCGACCCGTTCGGCGAGCCCGGTGACCGCATGTACCGCACCGGCGACCTCGTGAAGACGAACGACGACGGGCAGATCGAGTACATCGGTCGCACCGACTTCCAGGTGAAGCTGCGCGGTCTGCGCATCGAACTCGGCGAGATCGAATCGGCGCTGCTCGACCATCCGGGCGTGCGGCAGTCGGTCGTCGTCGTGCACTCCGACCCCACGCTCGGCGACCACCTCGTCGCCTATCTCGTCACCGACGGGCACGACATCGAACGGTCCGAGCTCGCCGACGCCGTGCGCCGGCGCCTGCCCGACTACATGGTGCCGTCGCTGTTCGTCGAACTCGACGAGTTCCCGCTCGGCGGCAGCGGCAAGCTCGACCGGAAGGCCTTGCCCGAACCGGACTTCAGCTCCCTGCAGCGTGAGTACCGCGCACCGTCGACGGCCACCGAGCACGCCGTCGTCGCGGCGTTCGAGCAGGTCCTCGGTGTCGAGCGGCTCGGTGTCGACGACGACTTCTTCGAACTCGGCGGTAACTCGCTCAGCGCGACGCGGGTCGTCGCGCGACTGAGCGCCGACCACAAGGTCCGCATCGACGTCCGCGAGTTCTTCGACGCCCCCACGGCGGCCGAACTGGCCTCGCTCGTCGACGCCGCCATGGCCTCGGGTGGCGACGGACGCGCACCCCTGGTCCCGCAGGTGCGCCCGGAACTGGTGCCGTTGTCGCTCGCGCAGCAGCGGATGTGGTTCCTCAACCGCTTCGAGCCCGAATCGGCGGTTGACAACATCCCCGTGGCGATCCGCCTGTCGGGTGCACTCGACGCGGCGGCCCTGCAGGCCGCGGTGACCGACGTGCTCGGCCGGCACGAGTCGCTGCGGACGATCTACCCGGACGTCGACGGTGTGGGCTACCAGCAGGTGCTGTCGGTGGACGAGGTGGTGCCCGACCTGACGCCGGTCCCGGTGGCCGAGTCCGATCTGATCGCCCGGGCCACCGAGATCGTCGGCACCGGCTTCGACGTAACGACGCAGGTCCCCTTCCGGGCCCGGCTGTTCGCCGTCACCGAGACCGGGACCGCGGCCGAGCACGTGCTGGTGCTGGTCGTGCACCACATCGCCTCCGACGGGTTCTCGATGGGTCCGCTGACCCGCGACGTCGTGACGGCCTACGCCGCACGCGTCTCGGGCGACGCCCCGCAGTGGGAACCGCTCGCGGTGCAGTACGCCGACTTCGCCATCTGGCAGCGGGAGGTGCTCGGCTCGGAGGACGATCCGGAGTCGGTCATCTCCTCGCAGGTCGCGTTCTGGCGGGAGACCCTCGCGGGTCTGCCCGAGCAACTCGATCTGCCGGCCGACCGTCCGCGACCGGCCGTCGCGAGCTACCGCGGTGCCTCGCACCGGTTCGTCCTGGACTCCGAACTCCGTTCCGCCGTCCGCGATCTCGCCCGTCGCACCTCCACCACCGAGTTCATGGTCGTGCACGCGGCACTGGCGGTGCTGCTGGCGCGTCTGTCGGGCACCGACGACATCGCGATCGGCACCCCGGTGGCCGGTCGTGGCGACGCGGCGCTCGACGACTTGGTGGGCATGTTCGTCAACACCCTCGTGCTGCGCACCCGGGTCGAGGGCGGCGAGTCGTTCGAGCAGGTGCTCGGACAGGTACGCGGCGCCGACCTCGAGGCGTTCGGGCAGGCCGACCTGCCGTTCGAGCGGCTCGTCGAGATCATCGACCCCGAACGGTCGACGGCACGGCACCCGTTGTTCCAGGTGCTCCTCGCGTTCCAGAACCTCGACGCCGACTCCCTCGAACTGCCCGGCCTGACCGTCTCGGCGCTCGACGTCGACGCGGCACTGGCGAAGTTCGACCTGCAGGTCACCGTCTCGGACGACGCGACCTCCGAGGGGTATCTCGTCGACCTCACCTATGCCACGGATCTGTTCGACGCCCGGACGATGGAGTCCTTCGCCGAGCGCCTGACCCGGATCCTCACCGCGGTCGTGACCGAACCCGCACTTCCGGTCGGTGATGTCGCGCTGCTCGACGATGCCGAGCGCACCGATGTGCTCGCCACGTGGAACGCCACCGAGCACGAACTCGGCGACGCCGGGACTCTCGTCGATCTGTTCGCCGAGCAGGTCCGGCGTTCGCCGGATGCGGTCGCGGTGGAGTTCGAGGGCGAGTCGCTGACCTACGGCGAGTTCTCCGAGCGCGTGAACCGTCTTGCGCGGCACCTGATCTCGCTCGGCGTCGGCCCCGACGCGCGGGTGGGTCTGGCGATGCGTCGCTCGCTCGATCTGCTCGTCGGTATGTACGCGATCGTCTCGGCCGGTGGTGCCTACGTGCCGATCGATCCGGATCAGCCGGACGATCGCAACGGCTACATCCTCGACACCGCCGCTCCCGTGGTGGTGCTGACCACCGAACGCGACGGATTCTCCGTGCCGGCCACGGCATCGGTGCCGTCGCTCGCGATCGACGGCCTCGACCTGTCCGCGACACCGGCCGAGCCGGTCACCGACGCCGACCGCCTCGCGCCGTTGCGGCCGTCGAACACCGCGTACTCGATCTTCACCTCCGGATCGACGGGACGCCCGAAGGGTGTGGCGGTCGCCCATGCCTCGGTCGTCAACCAGATCCGGTGGATCACCACCGAATACGGGATCGGCCCCGACGACGTGGTGCTGCAGAAGACCCCGTTCACCTTCGACGTGTCGGTGTGGGAACTCTTCGGCACCCTCGCCGTCGGTTCGCGCATGGTGATAGCGGTCCCGGACGGTCACCGCGACACCGCCTATCTCGGCACCGTCATCCGCGAGCGCGCGGTGACGGCAACCTCCTTCGTCCCGTCGATGCTCGCGGTGTTCGCCGCGTCGGTGTCGCCCGACGACTGCGCGTCGCTGCGCACCGTGCTCGTCGCCGGTGAGGCCTTCCCGCTGTCGGTGGCCGAGCAGTTCTCGCGGATCAGCGACGCCGAGCTCCACAACCTCTACGGCCCCACCGAGGCCACGGTGCACGCCACCGCCCGCCCTGTCGCAGGAACGACGGGTGGCTCCGTCGCGATGGGCGCTCCGGTGTGGAACACCCGCGCCTACGTGCTCGACTCGCGACTGTCGCCGGTTCCCGCCGGTGTCGTGGGTGAGCTGTATCTCGCGGGTGTGCAGGTGGCGCGCGGTTACGTCGGCCGCCCCGATCTGACCGCCGAGCGTTTCGTCGCCTCGCCCTTCGGCGAGGGTGAGCGTCTGTACCGCACGGGCGACCTCGTGCGCTGGGGCAACGACCGCCGCGGCGATCTCGAGTATCTCGGCCGCACCGACTTCCAGGTCAAGCTCCGCGGTCTGCGTATCGAGCTCGGGGAGATCGAGACCGCGCTGCTCGACCACACCGGGGTGTCGCAGGCCGCCGCGCAGGTGCGGCACGAACAGCTCGTCGCCTACGTGGTCCCGGCCCCGAACACGACCTTCGACCGCGACGCCGCGCAGGCCGCGCTGGGCGCGGTGCTCCCGGCCTACATGGTGCCGTCGCAGTTCGTGGTCCTCGACGAGATGCCGCTCGGCAGCTCGGGCAAGGTCGACCGGAAGGCGCTGCCCGATCCGGTCTTCGAGGCCCGCGGCTTCCGTGCACCCACGACTCCGGTCGAAGAGGTCGTCGCCGGCGTGTTCGCCGACGTCCTCGGTGTCGACCGTGTCGGGCTCGACGACGACTTCTTCGCCCTCGGCGGCAACTCGCTCATCGCGACGCAGGTCGTCGCGCGCCTCGGCTCCGAACTGGGAACCGTTGTGCCCGTTCGTGTCCTGTTCGAGGCGTCCGGCGTGGCCGCCCTCGCCGCCCGCGTCGAGCAGAGCGAGACCCAGGGCCGCACGCCGCTCATCGCGCAGGAACGTCCCGAGCGGGTACCGCTGTCGCTCGCGCAGCAGCGGATGTGGTTCCTCAACCGCTTCGAGCCCGAATCGGCGGTCAACAACATCCCCGGCGCGATCCGGTTGATCGGCGCGCTGGACGTCGAGGCGCTGCGCTCCGCGGTGGTCGACGTGCTCGGCCGGCACGAGTCCTTGCGGACGACCTACCCGGACGTCGACGGTGTGGGCTACCAGCAGGTGCTGCCGGTGTCCGAGGTCGAACCCGACCTCACGCCGATCGACGTCACCGAGACGCAGCTGGTGCAGAGCATCACCGATCTCGTCTCGTCCGGCTTCGACGTCTCTGCCCAGGCACCCTTCCGGGCGCAGCTGTTCGCGGTGTCGGCGACCGAACACGTGCTCGCACTCGTCGTGCACCACATCGCCGCCGACGGCTTCTCGATGGGTCCGCTCACCCGCGACATCGTCTCCGCCTACGCGGCCCGCGCCGCCGGCGGCGAACCGGGCTGGGAACCGCTGCCGGTGCAGTACGCCGACTTCGCGATCTGGCAGCGGGAGGTGCTCGGCTCGGAGGACGATCCGGAGTCGGTCATCTCCTCGCAGGTCGGTTTCTGGCGGGACACGCTCGAGGGTCTGCCCGAGCAGCTCGACCTGCCGGCCGACCGCCCGCGCCCCGCCGTCGCCACCAACCGGGGTGCCCTGCACGAGTTCACCATCGACGAGACGCTGCACGACCGCATCGTCACGCTCGCCCGCGAACGCAACGCGACCCCGTTCATGGTGGTGCACACCGCGCTGGCAGTGTTGCTGGCGCGTCTGTCGGGAACCGACGACATCGCGATCGGCACCCCGGTGGCCGGTCGTGGCGACGCGGCGCTCGACGACCTGGTGGGCATGTTCGTCAACACCCTCGTGCTGCGCACCAGGGTCGAGGGCGGCGAGTCGTTCGAGCAGGTGCTCGGCCGGGTACGCGGCGCCGACCTCGAGGCGTTCGGCCACGCCGACCTGCCGTTCGAACGACTCGTGGAGGTGCTCAACCCCGAGCGCTCCACTACACGTCACCCGCTGTTCCAGGTGATGCTGTCGTTCCAGAACCTCGAGACTCGCACGCTCGAACTTCCGCGGCTGACCGTCGAGGCCGTCGACCTCGACATCGCGACCGCCAAATTCGACCTCCAGTTCGTCGTCACCGAGACGCCGACCGCGACCGGTGCCGCCGAGTACTCGGTGGGCCTGACCTACGCCACCGATCTGTTCGACACCCGCACCGTCGAGCGCATTGCCGAGCGCTTCGTCCGTCTCCTCGATGCGGTCACCGGCGATCTCTCCGTCGCGATCGGTGATGTCGACCTGCTCGACGACGCCGAACGCGTGCAGGTCCTCGAGCAGTGGAACGACACCGACCACGCGCTCGACGGCACCTCGACCCTCGTCGATCTGTTCGCCGAGCAGGTCCGGCGGTCGCCGGATGCGGTCGCGGTGGAGTTCGAGGGCGAGTCGCTGACCTACGGCGAGTTCTCCGAGCGCGTGAACCGTCTTGCGCGGCACCTGATCTCGCTCGGCGTCGGCCCCGACGCGCGGGTGGGTCTGGCGATGCGTCGCTCGCTCGATCTGCTGGTCGGTATGTACGCGGTCGTCACCGCCGGTGGTGCCTACGTGCCGATCGACCCGGACCAGCCGGAGGATCGCAACGGCTACATCCTCGACACCGCCGCTCCCGTGGCGGTGCTGACCACCGAGCGTGACGGGTTCCGCGTGCCGGGGGAGACGTCCGTCCCGATCCTGCTCGTCGACACCCTCGACCTGTCCGCGACGGCGTCCGATCCCGTCATCGACGCCGAGCGGACGTCCCCGCTGCGGGCCTCGAACACCGCCTACGTCATCTTCACGTCCGGATCGACCGGGCGCCCGAAGGGTGTGGCGGTGCCGCACGGCGCGATCGTCAACCGCCTACGCTGGATGCAGCACGAATACCCCCTGACCGAGGCCGACGTGGTGCTGCAGAAGACCCCGTTCACCTTCGATGTGTCGGTGTGGGAGTTCTTCTGGCCCTTGCAGGTCGGTGCCCGACTGGTGGTCGCCGTGCCGGACGGTCACCGCGATCCGCGGTACCTGACCTCGGTGATCGAGCGGTGCGGCGTGACCGTCGTGCACTTCGTGCCGTCGATGCTGGCGGTGTTCGTCGCCGAGGCATCAGCCGACGAACTCACCTCGCTCCGGCACGTCTTCGCCTCCGGTGAGGCCCTGCCGCCCGCACTGGCCGCACGCACGCGCGCACTGCTGACCGACGCCGGCCTGCACAACCTCTACGGCCCCACCGAGGCGGCCGTCGACGTGACCTACCACGAGGCCACCGACGCCGACACGGTGTCCGTGCCGATCGGTGCCCCCGTGTGGAACACCCGCGTCTACGTCCTCGACGAGCGTCTCGCGCCCGTGCCCGTGGGGGTCGCGGGAGAGCTCTATCTCGCGGGCACCCAGCTCGCGCGTGGGTACATGCAGCGCCCCGACCTCACGGCCGAGCGCTTCGTCGCCTCGCCGTTCGGCGACGGCGAGCGGCTGTACCGCACCGGCGACCTCGTGCGCTGGACGGAGGGGGCCGGCGAACTCGACTACATCGGCCGCACGGACTTCCAGGTCAAGCTCCGCGGTCTGCGCATCGAACTCGGTGAGATCGAGACCGCGCTGCTCGCCCTCGACGAGGTCGAGCAGGCCGTCGTGCTCGTCCGTCAGGACCAGCTCGTCGCCTACGTCGTCCCGCAGCCCGGTGCGACCTTCGATCAGGTGGCGTCCGGTGCGGCACTGTCCGCGCAGTTGCCGGCCTACATGGTGCCCGCCACCTACGTGCTCCTCGACGCCATGCCGCTGGGTGCGTCCGGCAAGCTCGACCGCAAGGCACTGCCCGACCCGGTCTTCGAGGTCAGGGCGTTCCGCGCTCCCACCACCTCCACGGAACAGGTCGTGGCCTCGACCTACTCCGAGGTTCTCGGCGTCGACCGCGTCGGACTCGACGACGACTTCTTCGCGCTCGGCGGAAACTCGCTCATCGCCACCCGAGTGGTCTCCCGCATCGGTGCCGCGCTGAATGCCACCGTGCCCCTGCGACTGTTGTTCGAGGCCGCGACCGTCGAAGACCTTGCGGCGCGCCTCGAACACGGAGTGTCGGGTGGCCCGCGCCGTCCCCTCGTCGCCGGCGAACGACCCGACCGGGTTCCGCTGTCGCTCGCGCAGCAGCGCTACTGGTTCCTCAACCAGTTCGACACGGCGTCCTCGGCGGTCGACAACATCCCGATCGCTGTGCGGCTCGTCGGCGACCTCGATGTCGACGCGCTCCGCGCGGCAGCACGCGACGTCATCGCCCGGCACGAATCGCTCCGCACCATCTACCCGGATTCACCCGACGGACCGCACCAGGTGGTGCTCCCGCTCGACGGTGCGCTGCCCGAACTCGTCGTGCGCGACGTCGCGGAGGCCGAACTCGAACCCGAGATCGTGGCCTTCATGTCGACGACCTTCGATGTGACCGCCGAGGTGCCGGTCGCGGTGCGCATCTTCCGTGTCAGCGACGACGAGCACATTCTCGCGCTGGTCGTACACCACGTGTCGGCCGACGGCGCGTCGGTAGGCCCGCTGACCCGGGACCTGATGACGGCCTACGTGGCACGGTCGCGGGGCGACGCGCCGGCGTGGGAGCCGCTGCCCGTGCAGTACGCCGACTACGCGCTGTGGCAGCGCGAGGTGCTCGGCAGCGAGGACGACCCGGAAGCGCTGGCCGCCAAGCAGGTCGAGTACTGGAAGCAGGCCCTCGCCGGACTGCCCGACCAGCTCGATCTCCCGTCCGACCGCCCGCGTCCGCCGAGCCAGAGCTTCCGCGGTGAATCGTTGCAGTTCACGATCTCGCCCGAACTGCACCGCGGCCTGCAGGAACTCGCGCGGTCGAAGAACGCGACGCTGTTCATGGTCGTCAACGCGGCCTTCGCGACTCTGCTGGCGCGGCTCTCGGGCACCCGCGACATCGCGATCGGCACCCCGATCGCCGGTCGTGGCGAGCGCGAACTCGACGACCTGATCGGCATGTTCGTCAACACGCTGGTCTTCCGCAGCGACGTCGACCCGGCCCAGTCCTTCGAGCGACTCCTCGAAGGCACCCGCGAGACCGACCTCGGTGCCTTCGCGAACGCCGACGTGCCGTTCGAACGCCTGGTGGAAGTGCTGAATCCGGTGCGCTCGACCGCCCGCAACCCGCTCTTCCAGGTGGGTCTGTCGTTCCAGAACCTGGCGCGCACCCAGCTCGAACTGCCCGGTCTGACAGTGAGTTCCACCGATTTCGAGCTGCAGCTCGCCAAGACCGACCTGCAGCTCACGGTGTTCGACCACTACGTTGACGACGGTGCGCCCGACATCATCGACGCCACCTTCACGTACGCGACCGATCTGTTCGACGAGTCGACGGTCGAGGGCTTCGCGCAGCGCTTCGTGCGTGTCCTCGAGGCGATCGTCACCGACCCGACCACGGCTGTCGGCGACATCGACATGCTCGACGGATCCGAACGGATCGAGATCCTCGAGTCGTGGAACGCCACCGACCGCACGGTCGACCAGGCGTCGACGCTCGTGAATCTGTTCGATGAGCAGGTCTCGCGGGTGCCGGATGCGCCGGCGTTGGTGTTCGAGGGCGAGTCGCTGACCTATTCGGAGTTCGATGCGCGTGTCAATCGTCTTGCGCGCAGGTTGATCTCGGAGGGTGTGGGTCCGGAGTCGACGGTGGCGCTGGCGATGCGTCGCTCGGTCGAGTTGCTGGTCGGTATGTATGCGGTGGTCAAGGCCGGTGGCGTGTATGTGCCGGTGGATCCCGATCAGCCGGACGATCGCAACGCGTACATTCTCGACACCGCGGCGCCGGTGGTGATCCTGTCGACCGAACGCGATGCCTTCGTCGTGCCGGGGGAGAGGTCTGTCCCGAGCCTGGCGATCGACACGCTCGATCTCTCGGACGTCTCGTCCGCCTCCATCGTCGACGGCGAGCGGATCGCTCCGTTGCGTGCGTCGAACACGGCGTATGTGATCTTCACGTCGGGTTCGACGGGTCGGCCGAAGGGTGTGGCGGTGCCGCATGCGGCGATCGTCAACCAGTTGCTGTGGAAGCGTGAGTATTTCGGTCTCGGTGTCGATGATGCGGTGCTGTTGAAGACGGTGGCGACGTTCGATCTGTCGGTGTGGGAGTTCTGGTCGGCTCTCGTGTCCGGTGGGCGTGTGGTGATCGCGTCGGCGGACGGTCATCGGGATCCGGCGTATCTGAACCGGTTGCTGACCGAGCAGTCGGTGACGACGCTGCATGTGGTGCCGTCGATGCTCGAGGCTCTGATGGTCGATGCGGGCGGCATCCTCACACCCTCGTTGCGGCAGGTGCTGGCGATCGGTGAGGCCCTCCCGCCGGCCACCGCGAAGCGGTTCGTCGAGCACAATGCCGCCCGGCTGGTGAACCTGTACGGTCCGACCGAGGCTGCGGTGTCGGTCACCGCCGGTGATGTCACCGATGTCTCGGGTGCGTCGGTGCCGATCGGTGTGCCCGAGTGGAACACCCGGGTGTATGTGCTCGACGAGCGTCTGCATCCGGTTCCGACCGGTGTCGCCGGTGAGCTGTATCTCGCGGGTGCGCAGCTCGCGCGCGGGTATTTCGGGCGTGCGGATCTGAGTGCGGAGCGGTTCGTCGCGTCGCCGTTCGGTGATGGTGAACGTCTGTATCGTACGGGCGATCTGGTGCGGTGGACCCGTGACGGGCAGTTGGACTACCTGTCGCGTACGGATTTCCAGGTGAAGGTGCGTGGTTTCCGTATCGAGCTCGGTGAGATCGAATCCGCTCTGCGGGCGATGGATGTGCTGCGTGATGTCGCGGTGATCGCTCGTGAGGACGAGCGGGTCGGCACCCAGTTGGTCGCGTACGTCGTACCCATCGAAGCCGACACCCTCGACGTGGCGACGGTCAGGAGCGAACTGGCGACGCAGGTGCCGTCGTACATGGTGCCGTCGGCGTTCGTGACGCTCGATGCGTTGCCGCTGAACGTCAACGGCAAGCTCGACCGCAGGGCCCTGCCCGAGCCGGTCTTCGAGACCCGCGAATTCCGGACCTCCGTCACGCCGGCCGAGCAGGCCGTCGCCGCGGTCTTCGCCGAGGTGCTCGGCGTCGAACGGGTCGGTCTCGACGACGACTTCTTCGAACTCGGCGGCAACTCGCTGCTCGCCACCCAGGTGGCCTCCCGGCTCGGAGCCGCACTCGGCGCGAAGGTTCCGGTGCGTGCCCTCTTCGAGAACACCACCGTCGAATCGCTCGCCGGTGCGGTCGAGTCGCAGCGTGGCGAGGACCGCCGGCCTCTCGAAGCCATCGAGCGGCCCGCACGCATCCCGCTGTCGCTCGCGCAGCAGCGCATGTGGTTCCTCAACCGATTCGACACCGAATCGTCGGCCTACAACGTGCCGATCGCGATTCGGCTCACCGGCGATCTCGACGTCGACGCGCTGCAGGCCGCCGTCGGCGACGTCGTGGCCCGTCACGAATCGCTGCGCACCTTCTATCCGGAGACCGAGGACGGTCCCGTCCAGGTCATCGTTCCGGCCGCGCAGACGGTCCCCGACCTCACCCCGGTGGACGTGCCGGAGGAGGACATCGTCGTCGCCGTCCAGGAACTCGCGGCGACGATCTTCGACGTCACCACGACCGTGCCGCTGAGTGCGCGACTGTTCCGGGTCCGCGAATCCGACTACGTCCTCGCCTTCGTGGTCCACCACATCTCCGCCGACGGCTCGTCGATGGGTCCGCTCACGCGCGACCTCATGACGGCCTACGTCGCGCGGTCGCAGGGCGACGCCCCGGCATGGGAGCCGCTGTCGGTGCAGTACGCCGACTTCGCCATCTGGCAGCGCGAGGTGCTCGGCGACGAGGACGACCCGGAAGCGCTGGCCGCCAAGCAGGTCGAGTACTGGAAGCAGGCCCTCGCCGGACTGCCCGACCAGCTCGATCTCCCGAGCGACCGGCCGCGTCCCGCTGTCCAGTCGTTCCGGGGCGGCCGCGTCGACTTCACCGTTGAGGCCGAACTCCACCGACGCCTCGCCGATCTCGGCCGGCGCACGAACACCACGATGTTCATGGTGCTGCACACCGCGCTCGCGGTGTTCCTCGCACGCATGTCCTCGAGCGACGACATCGCGATCGGCACGCCGATGGCCGGTCGTGGCGAGCGCGAACTCGACGACCTGATCGGCATGTTCGTCAACACGCTGGTGTTCCGGACCCACGTCGATTCGGACGCGTCGTTCACCGAACTCCTTGGACGGACCCGTGAGGCCGACCTCGGCGCGTTCGCGAACGCCGACGTGCCGTTCGAGCGGCTCGTCGAGGTGCTCAACCCCGCACGATCCACGGCACGCCACCCGCTGTTCCAGGTGGGTCTGTCGTTCCAGAACCTCGCGCAGGCCGCACTCGAACTCCCCGGTCTCACCATCTCCGGACTCGACACCGACATGGAGATCTCGCAGTTCGACCTGCACCTGATCGTCACCGACCGCTACAGCGACGACGGCACGCCCACGGGCATCACCGGCTACTTCACCTACGCGACCGATCTGTTCGACGAGTCGACGGTCGCGGAGTTCGCCGCCCGGTTCATCCGCGTGCTCGACGCCGTGGTCGACGACCCGGCACTGCCGGTCGGCGATCTGACCCTCCTCGACACCGTGGAAACCGCGCGAGTGCTCGAGGCGTGGAACGACACCACACACCCCACCAGGTCGGCGACGTTGGTCGATCTGTTCGACGAGCAGGTCTCGCGGGTGCCGGATGCGCCGGCGTTGGTGTTCGAGGGCGAGTCGCTGACCTATTCGGAGTTCGATGCGCGTGTCAATCGTCTTGCGCGCAGGTTGATCTCGGAGGGTGTGGGTCCGGAGTCGACGGTGGCGCTGGCGATGCGTCGCTCGGTCGAGTTGCTGGTCGGTATGTATGCGGTGGTCAAGGCCGGTGGCGTGTATGTGCCGGTGGATCCGGATCAGCCGGACGAGCGCAATGCCTACATTCTCGACACCGCCGCTCCGGTGGTGGTGCTGTCCACCGAACGCGACGAGTTCACGGCACCGGGGGAGAAGTCTGTCCCCATCCTGTTGCTCGACAGCCTGGATCTGTCCGAGCTGTCCGCGGTGCCGGTGACCGACACCGAGCGGATCGCGCCGTTGCGTGCGTCGAACACGGCGTATGTGATCTTCACGTCGGGTTCGACGGGTCGGCCGAAGGGTGTGGCGGTGCCGCATGCGGCGATCGTCAACCAGTTGCTGTGGAAGCGTGAGTATTTCGGTCTCGGTGTCGATGATGCGGTGCTGTTGAAGACGGTGGCGACGTTCGATCTGTCGGTGTGGGAGTTCTGGTCGGCGCTGGTCTCCGGTGGGCGTGTGGTGATCGCGTCGGCCGACGGTCATCGGGATCCGGCGTATCTGAACCGGTTGCTGACCGAGCAGTCGGTGACGACGCTGCATGTGGTGCCGTCGATGCTCGAGGCTCTGATGGTCGATGCGGGCGGCATCCTCACACCCTCGTTGCGGCAGGTGCTGGCGATCGGTGAGGCCCTCCCGCCGGCCACCGCGAAGCGGTTCGTCGAGCACAATGCCGCCCGGCTGGTGAACCTGTACGGTCCGACCGAGGCTGCGGTGTCGGTCACCGCCGGTGATGTCACCGATGTCTCGGGTGCGTCGGTGCCGATCGGTGTGCCCGAGTGGAACACCCGGGTGTATGTGCTCGACGAGCGTCTGCATCCGGTTCCGACCGGTGTCGCCGGTGAGCTGTATCTCGCGGGTGCGCAGCTCGCGCGCGGGTATTTCGGGCGTGCGGATCTGAGTGCGGAGCGGTTCGTCGCGTCGCCGTTCGGTGATGGTGAACGTCTGTATCGTACGGGCGATCTGGTGCGGTGGACCCGTGACGGGCAGTTGGACTACCTGTCGCGTACGGATTTCCAGGTGAAGGTGCGTGGTTTCCGTATCGAGCTCGGTGAGATCGAATCCGCTCTGCGGGCGATGGATGTGCTGCGTGATGTCGCGGTGATCGCTCGTGAGGACGAGCGGGTCGGCACCCAGTTGGTCGCGTACGTCGTACCCATCGAAGCCGACACCCTCGACGTGGCGACGGTCAGGAGCGAACTGGCGACGCAGGTGCCGTCGTACATGGTGCCGTCGGCGTTCGTGACGCTCGATGCGTTGCCGCTGAACGTCAACGGCAAGCTCGACCGCAGGGCCCTGCCCGAGCCGGTCTTCGAGGCCCGTGAGTTCCGCGCTCCGAGCACCCCGGTCGAGGAGATCGTCGCCGGCGTGTTCGCCGACGTCCTCGGCCTCACCCGCGTGGGTGTGGACGACGACTTCTTCGAACTCGGCGGCAACTCGCTGCTCGCCACCCAGGTCGTCTCGCGGATCGGCGCGGCACTCGACACCCGCGTCCCCGTGCGCGTGCTGTTCGAAGCCCCCAGTGTCGCGGCGCTCGCCGTCGCGGCCGAGCAGCACACCGGTGCGGCGGCACGTCCGCCGCTGGTGCCGCAGCCGCGGCCTGAACGTGTGCCGCTGTCGCTCGCGCAGCAGCGCATGTGGTTCCTCAACCGCTTCGACACCGAATCGTCGGTCGACAACATCCCAGTGGCGGTCCGGTTGACCGGGGCACTCGACCTCGGTGCGCTGCAGGCAGCGGTCCAAGACCTGCTCACCCGGCACGAGGTGCTCCGCACCATCTATCCCGAGATCGACGGACAGCCCTACCAGCTGATACTCCCGGTCGCGGAGGCCGCACCCGACATCGACGTCGAATCGGCCACTGAGGACGACCTGCTGCAGAAGGTGACGGCGGTCGTCTCCCGCGGGTTCGACGTCACCACCGAGATCCCGCTGCGCGCACGACTGTTCGAGCTCTCCGAGCGCGATCATGTGCTGGTCTTCGTCGTCCATCACATCAGCGCCGACGGCTGGTCCATCTCGCCGCTGACCCGCGACGTGATGACGGCGTACATGTCCCGCGCCGAGGGTGAAGCCCCCGGCTGGGCGCCGCTGCCGGTGCAGTACGCCGACTTCGCCATCTGGCAGCGCGCGGTCCTCGGCGGAGAGGATGATGCCGAGAGCCTGCTCGCTGCGCAGGCCGAGTACTGGAAGCGCACGCTCGCGGGTCTGCCTGACGAGCTGAATCTCCCCATGGACCGGCCGCGTCCTTCGATCCAGTCCTTCACCGGCGGCAAGATCGAGTTCGTCCTCGGCGCGGACCTGCACCGCGGCCTCGCGGCACTCGCACGCTCCACGGGCACCACGATGTTCATGGTGATGCACACCGCGCTCGCGGTGTTTCTGTCGAGGATCTCCGACAGCGACGACATCGCGATCGGCACGCCCATCGCCGGTCGTGGCGAATCGGAGGTCGACGACCTGGTCGGCATGTTCGTCAACACGCTCGTCCTGCGCACCCGGGTGGACGCGGGCAAGAGCTTCTCGGACCTCCTCTCGCGCGTGCGGGAGGGCGACCTCGAGGCGTTCGCCCACGCCGACATCCCCTTCGAGCGGCTCGTGGAGATCCTCGCCCCCGAGCGGTCGACGGCACGCCACCCGCTGTTCCAGGTGGCACTGTCGTTCGAGAACCTGCCCGAGACGGCGCTGGAACTGCCCGAACTCACGGTGTCCGGAGTGCCCTTCGAGGTCGACACCGTCAAGTTCGACCTGTCGCTGACCCTCCGCGAGCATCGCGGCGGATCGGATGGCCCCGCCGGAATCTCGGCTGAATTCTCCTACGCGAGTGCGTTGTTCGACCGCTCGACGATCGAAGGATTCGCTCGACGGTTCGAGATGCTCGTCGCGGGAGTACTGGGCGATCCGCACCTGCCGGTCGGAGATCTACCGCTTCTCGACACAGACGAGTTCGACCGGCTCACGCACGTCCACGGCGACCGCGTCAGTGCAGGTGGAAGCCTCACCGACATCCTCACTTCGGGCGTCGCGCGGGCCCCCGAGGCCGTCGCGGTGCGGTACGAGGGCCGGTCGGTCACCTACCGGGAACTCGACGAGACCTCGTCGCGCCTGGCCCGCATGCTCATCGAGCGAGGGGTCGGACCGGAGGACATCGTCGCCGTCGCGTACCCGCGTTCGTACGAGATGGTGCTGAGCGTGTGGGCGATCGCGAAGGCCGGTGCCGCCCACCTGCCGGTCGATCCGAACTACCCGATCGACCGCGTGCGCTACATGCTCGCGGATTCCGGAGCGGCCATGGGTATCACCGGGGCCGAATATCGCGAGGCGATGCCGGACGACTCCGACTGGGTCGTGCTCGACGCGCCGGAGACGGCCGCGGAACTGGACGCGCGGTCCGGTGCGCCGGTCACCGACGCCGATCGCGTGCGGCCGATCCGGCTCGAACACCCGGCCTATGTGATCTACACGTCGGGTTCGACGGGTAGGCCCAAGGGCGTCGTGGTCACCCACACCGGTCTCGGTGGCGTCGTCGACACCGCCGTGGACCTCTACCACCTGCGTGCCGGCCACCGGTTCCTGCACATCTGCTCGCCGAGCTTCGACCCGTCGGTGCTCGAGTGGATGGCTGCATTCTCGAGCGGTGCGACGCTGGTGATCGTGCCGGGCCGGATCATCGGCGGCCCGGATCTTGCGGAACTGCTGCAGACCGAACAGGTGACCCACACGATCATCACGCCCGCAGTGCTGGGCACGATGGATCCTGCCGGTATCGACAGCCTCGAGGTGGTGTCGGTGGGCGGCGACGTCACCACACCCGAGCTGCTCGGTCGCTGGGCGCCGGGACGGAAGTACTTCAACGGTTACGGCCCCACCGAGACCACGATCATCTCGTCGTTCGCCCGCCTGCAACCAGGCCGGCCGATCACGATCGGCAACCCGACCCACGGTGTATCCGCGCTCGTCCTCGATGCCCGGCTGAACCCGGTGCCCGAGGGTGTCGCAGGCGAGCTCTACATGGCAGGTGGCGCGCTCGCGCGGGGTTACCACGGGCGCACCGCCCTGACCGCCGAGCGGTTCGTCGCCAATCCCTACACCAGCGACGGCTCGCGCATGTACCGCACGGGCGACGTGGTTCGCTGGCGTTCGATCGAGGGCGGTCCCGTCGAGCTCGAATTCGTCGGCCGCAGCGACTTCCAGGTCAAGGTCCGCGGTTTCCGTATCGAGCTCGGCGAGATCGACGCGGCTCTCGCCGGACACGACAGTGTGGATTTCGCGGCTACTCTCGGCCGGACCACCGGTTCCGGCGCCACCGTGCTGGTGTCGTACGTGCTGCCCGTGCGGGGCCGAACGGTCGACACGGCGGAGTTGACCGAGTTCGTGGCACGGTCGTTGCCGCCGCACATGGTGCCGTCGGCCATCGTGGTACTCGACGAGGTGCCGCTCACGCCGGTGGGCAAACTCGATCGCGATGCGCTGCCGGAACCGGTGATCGAGGAGCGTGAGTACCGGGCCGCCGAGGGTGAGGTCGAGCAGATCATCTCCGAGGTGTTCGCGGAGGTTCTGCATCTGGACAAGGTGAGCGTCGACGAGTCGTTCTTCGCGCTCGGCGGCGACAGCATCGTGTCGATCCAGTTGGTGTCGCGGGCGAAGGCGCGCGGTGTGGTGTTCACCCCCCGGGACGTCTTCGAGCGTCGGTCGGTCGCCGGTCTCGCCGAGGTCGCGACGCGCTCCGAGGGCGGGACGACACTGCGTCCGGCCGAGCTTCCCGGTGGCGGTGTCGGCGAGGTTCCGCTGACGCCGATCATGCATGAGGTCCTGTCGTGGCCCGGTGGTTTCGATCGGTTCTCGCAGATCGTCGCCGTGACATTGCCGAGCGGGATCGATCAGGACGTGCTCGTTCGTACGATCGGTGCCGTCGTCGATCACCACGATGCCCTGCGTTCGATCCTCGAGCGCGGAACCGATGGGGAGCATGTCCTACGCGTTCGCGCCGCAGGAAGTGTCGATCCGGTGTCGATTCTCGAACGGGTCGAGCTACCCGCCGGAATCAGCGACGCAGATCTGACCATCGTTGCGGAACGCGAGATCGACGCGGCGCTGGGCCGGCTCGATCCTGGCAGCGGTTCGGTCCTCCGGTTCGTGTGGTTCGATTTCGGCGGTGAGCGTGCGGGCATCCTCGCGGTCGTCGCCCACCATCTGGTCGTGGACGGCGTCTCGTGGCGCATCCTGCTGCCGGACCTCGGTCTGGCCTGGGGGCAGATCGTCTCCGGCCGGGAAGTGTCGCTCGACGCCGTGGGCACGTCCCTGCGGCGATGGGCGCACGGTCTCGTGGCTGCGGCCTCGGAGCGCCGGGCGGAACTTCCTCTGTGGGAGCGCATTCTGGAGGGCCCGGACCCGGCTCTGGGCTCACGTCCGTTCGATCCTGCCGTCGACACCATCTCCACCGTCCGACGGATCGAGCTGTCTCTCCCGGCGTCCGAAACCGATGCTCTGCTGACGTCGGTGCCGACATTGTTCCGCGGTGGTGTCGCCGACGGCCTGATGGCTGCGCTCGGCCTGGCACTCGTGCGGTGGCGACGCGATCGAGGCATCGAATCGTCTTCGGCCCTGGTCGAATTCGAAGGTCACGGACGGGAGGAGTCCGTCCTGCCGGGAGCGGACCTGTCGAGGACGGTCGGGTGGTTCACCAGTGCGTACCCGGTCCGGGTCGACCTGACCGGAGTGGACGTCGACGAGGCGTTCGCCGGTGGCGCTGCGATCGGATCGGCCGTGAAGGCGGTCAAGGAACAGCTCCTGGCCATCCCGGACAAGGGTATGGGATTCGGCCTGCTGCGCTATCTGGATCCGGAATCGTCGGCGCGGTTGGCGTCGATCGCCCGAGTGCCGCAGGTGAGCTTCAACTATCTGGGCCGGATGTCGTCGGCGGACGTACCGGAGGGCCTCGCGGAGATCGGCTGGGCACCGACCTCCGCGCTCGGCGAGCTGGATGTTGCTCAGGACGCCGACATGCCCGCCAACGCGAGCGTCGATATCAATGCGATCGTCTCGGACGGCGACGGCGGACCACAGCTCGGCGCGAGCATCGCCTTCCCGTCGGGGCTGCTGGATTCCGACGACGTGGACGAGCTTGCTCAGCATTGGTCGCAGGCACTGAGCGCTCTCGCCCAGTACGCGGCGTCACCGGATGCGGGGGGCCTGACACCGTCCGACCTGCTGCTCGCCGGTCTCGGACAAAGCGAGATCGAGGAATGGGAGCAGCGCTACCCGGCGCTCTCGGACGTGTGGCCGCTGTCGCCGCTGCAGGCGGGTCTGCTGTTCCACGCGTCGATGGTGACCGAGGAGCACGTCGACGTCTACACCATGCAGGCCGTGCTGGACCTCGAGGGTGAGGTGGATCCGGCGCGCCTGCGTGCGGCCGGACAAGCACTGCTGGACCGATACCCGAATCTCAGGACCGCTTTCGTCACGGACGCGGAGGGACGGTCCCTGCAACTGGTGCTCGACGACGTCGAGCTTCCCTGGCGAGAACTCGATTCGAGCGACACCGAGGACGAGCGACGGATGGCCGCGGTCGCATCGGCATTGGCGGACGAGCAGTCCCGTCGCTTCGACATGGAGTCGGCACCGCTCATTCGGTTCCTGCTCGTGAGATCCGGAACGAACCGGTACCACCTCGGAGTCACGACCCATCACATCCTTCTCGACGGCTGGTCGATGCCGCTGCTCATGCAGGATCTAATGGCCCTGTACGTGCTCCGCGGTGATCCCACGGCACTGCCGCGCGCGCGCTCCTACCGCAGTTTCCTCGCGTGGCTCGCCGAGCAGGACAGGACGGTTTCGCTCGACGCGTGGGCCACCGCGCTCGAAGGGCTCGGAGATCCGACCGCCATCGCTCCGGTTCAGCGCGACCCCGGGAACGACACGATCTCCACGGTCCGCGTCCTGCTCGACACCGAGCGCACCGCCCGGTTGACCGCCCTCGCGGCCGATCTCGGCGTAACCGTGAACACCCTCGTGCAGGCTGCCTGGGGCGTAGTGCTCGGCCGCATCACCGGCAGCTCGGACGTCGTGTTCGGCGCGACCGTGTCGGGTCGTCCCGCCGACCTGCCCGGCGTCGAGTCGATGGTGGGTCTGTTCATCAACACATTGCCGGTGCGCGTAAGGACGAACCGGCACGAATCCGTGTCGCAGATGCTCCGACGTCTGCAGGCGGAGCAGGCGGGGTTGCTCGATCACCACTATGTCGGCCTGTCCGACATCGAACAGCGCATCGGAACGCCGATCGGATTCGACTCCCTGCTGGTGTTCGAGTCGTACCCGATCGATCGGGACGCGTTGTCCGACGCTGCGGGCTCGATCGACGGCATGACGATCACGGGCGTCGGAGTGAAGGACGCCACGCATTACCCGATAACGCTGCTCACCGTCGCCGACAGCGAGATCGAACTGACCTTCAAGTACCTGGAGCGGTTCTTCGACGAGGCCGAGGTCGTTCACCTCTCCCGACGATTCGTGCGTGTGCTGGAGGCGTTCGTCGAGGATTCCGACACGGCGGTCGCCGATATCGAACTCGTCGAGGCCGACGAACTCGCGCGCATCGTGGCCGAATCCGGGCCCTCCGCGGTTGTGGGCGGTACGGGAGCGGGCACCCTCGCCACTGTGCTCGCGGAGGTGGTCGAAATGGACCCCTCGGCGCCCGCACTCGCCGTGCCCGCCGAACCCGAGGCCGACGGGCAGGGTGTGGAGATCTCGTACCGCGAACTCGACGAACGGTCTTCCCGCCTGGCCCGCATGCTCATCGATCGCGGGCTGGGAACAGGCGATGCTGTCGCCGTCTCGATGCCACGATCGGTGGACTCGGTGGTCGCGCAGTGGGCGGTGGCCAAGACCGGCTCGGCACTGGTGATGGTCGACCCGGCTCGCCACGGCGAAGAGCTGCCGGCGGGAGCCGCGGTGGGTCTGACCCTCTCGAAGGCGGCAGGATCCCTGTCGGGCGACTGGATCGTCGTGGACGACGAGAAGGTGCAGACGGACCTGTCGGCTCTCTCGGCCGCTCCCGTGACGTACTCGGACCGGCTGCGTCCGGTGGAACCGTCGGACGCGGCGGCGGTCATCGGGTCGCGGACGTTCACGAACGCCGAACTTCTCGAGCGGATCGACGAGCTGCGCGAGAGGTACGAGCTGACCTACGAGTCGCGGAGCGCAGCCCTGGGCAGCGTCGACGTCGAATCGGTGGCCCTCGAGCCGCTGGCCGTGACCGCGACGGGTGCGGTCGTCGTGGTCGTACCCGAGAAGACGGTGTCGGGGGCCTCCCTGGACGGTGTGCTCTACAACGAGTGGGTCACGCACGTCCACCTGCCGGAAGCCTCGCTGCGCACGCTCGAGCCGGGCAGTCTCGAGGATCTCGCGGTGGTCGTCGTGGTCGACGAGGCGCCCCAGGATCTGCTCGACGAATGGGGCGCGGCGCACCGGGTGCACCGGCTCTCCGATCCGGACTGACCGCAGGTGGGGCCGTCCTCGGACGGCCCCGCCGATGCGCGAGGTGGGACCCCGGAGGTACCGCCCGGTAACGTCGAGGGCGACTCGGGAGATGAACCAGAGAGGTTACTGTCGAGTAAGGTCACGCGATTCGGGTGGATGACTATGCTTGCTCGGTTCGCAGGCGCGACCACTGGTATCGAAAGCGAAGGGTGTGGGCTTTTTCATGCGTTCACGACACGACGGCAGCGCGGACGGAGCCACTCCGGTAAACGCATCGCGATCGAGTGACGCGGACTCGCACGTATCTCCGGCCGATCGCGCTCGTGCCCGGGCGTCGCGTCCCGAACGTGCTCCCCGCCCCGAACGTGCTCCCCGCCCCGAGCGTGCCGCGCGTTCCGAGCGTGCTGCCCGCCCGGAGCGGCGTGGGCGTGGTCGTCGTGGTGTGTTGTTGCCGCAGTTGTTGGTGTCGGCGGTGGAGTCGGCCGGTGATGCGGTGGCGGTGGTGGAGGGTTCTCGGTCGTTGTCGTATCGGGAGCTCGATGCGGTGTCGTCGCGGTGGGCGCGGTGGTTGATCGGTCGTGGGGTGGGGCCGGGGGATGCGGTGGTGGTGGCGGTGCCGCGGTCGCTCGAGTCGGTGGTGGTGTTGTGGGCGGTGGCGAAGTCGGGGGCGACGTTCGTGCCGGTGGATCCGGGTTATCCGGCTGAGCGGGTGCAGTTCATGGTGGCCGATTCGGGTGCGGTGTTGGCGTTGACGGTGGCGTCGGTGGCGCAGGTGGTGGCCGGGTCGGCGGGGTCGGTGCCGGTGGTGGTGGTCGACGAGGTGTCGGTGGCCGCGCAGGTGCGGGGGTTGTCGTCGCGGCCGGTCTCGTATGCGGATCGGGTGCGTTCGCTCGAGCCGTCGGATGCGGCGTGGATGATTTATACCTCGGGGTCGACGGGGCGGCCGAAGGGTGTGGTGGTCTCGCATGCCGGTGTCGGTGGGGTGATTGCGGCCGAGCGTGAGCATTTCGGGGTCGATGGCTCGTCGCGGGTGTTGCATGTGTGTTCGCCGAGTTTCGATGTGTCGTTGCTCGAGTTGGGGGTGGGGTTCTCGGCGGGGGCGACGGTGGTGGTGGCGCCGGCGGGGGTTGGTGGTGGTCCGGATCTGGCGGATGTGATTGCGTCGCAGTCGGTGTCGCATGTGTTCATGACGCCGGGTGCGTTGGGGTCGATGGATCCTGCCGGGTTGGATGCTCTGCGTGTGGTGGTCGTGGCGGGTGAGTCGTTCACCCCGGATCTGGTGCGGCGGTGGTCGGTGCCGGGTCGGCGGCGGTTCTTCAATGCCTATGGTCCGACGGAGACGACGATTCTGGCGACCTCGTCGGCGGAGTTGGTGCCCGATGCGCCGGTGGTGATCGGGTCGGCGATCGCGGGGGTGGGGGCGTTCGTGCTCGATGAGCGGTTGCGTCCGGTGCCCGAGGGTGTGGTCGGTGAGTTGTATGTGGCCGGGGCGCAGGTGGCGCGGGGTTATCACGGTCGGTTCGGGTTGACCGCGGCGCGGTTCGTGGCCGATCCGTTCACTCCGGGTGGTCGGATGTACCGGACGGGGGATCTGGTGCGTCGGGGCGGCGATGGGGTGTTCGAGTATGTGGGGCGCAGTGATTTCCAGGTCAAGATTCGGGGGTTCCGGATCGAGTTGGGGGAGATCGATGCGGTGTTGTCGTCGGTGCCGGGGGTCGGTTTCGCGGTGACGGTGGGGGCGGCGTTGGCGTCGGGGGAGTCGGCGTTGGTGTCGTATGTGGTGCCCGAGGCGGGGGCGGTGCTCGATCCGGCGCAGGTGCGCGCGTCGGTGGGGGAGGTGTTGCCCGGTTATATGGTGCCGTCGTCGGTGACGGTGCTCGACGAGGTGCCGCTGACGCCGGTGGGGAAGGTCGATCGGGCGGCGTTGCCGGCGCCGGTGTTCGAGGTGGCCGAGTATCGGGCGCCGCGGACATCGGTGGAGATCGCGGTGGCCGAGGAGGTCGCGCAGGTTCTGGGGGTCGAGCGGGTCGGGTTGGATGATTCGTTCGTCGATCTGGGGGGTAATTCGTTGGCGGCGACGCGGTTGGTGGCGCGGTTGTCGGCGCGGTTGGGGTATCGGGTGGCGGTGCCGGTGGTGTTCGAGACGTCGTCGGTGCAGGAGTTGGCGGCCCGTGTCGATATCGACACCGCCGGTGCCGGTGCCGGGACTGTGGTGTTGGCGGTGCGGGAGCGTCCGGAGCGGGTGCCGTTGTCGTTGGCGCAGCAACGCATGTGGTTCCTCAACCGGCTCGAACCGCACTCCGCCGTGAACAACATCCCTGTGGCCATTCGCCTTTCGGGACGACTGGACACCAACGCGTTGCAGGCGGCGGTCTCCGACGTGGTGAAACGCCACGAATCGCTTCGCACCGTCTACCCCGAGATCGACGGTGTCGGCTACCAGCAGGTGCTGCCCGCCGCGGACGCGGTCGTCGAGGTCCGCCCCGAGATCGTCGACGCCGATGAGGTCCCGGCCAGGGTCGCCGAAGCGGTCACCACCGGATTCGATGTGACGCAACAGGTTCCGATCCGAGTGCGCCTGTTCTCCGTGGCCCCGGACGAGCACGTGCTCGTCGTCGTGGTGCACCACATCTCCGCCGACGGCTACTCGATGGGACCGCTGACCCGCGACGTGGTGACGGCCTACGCCGCGCGTGTCGCGGGCGGGGAACCCGGATGGGCACCGCTCGAGGTGCAGTACGCGGACTACACACTCTGGCAGCGCGAGATCCTCGGAGACGAGTCCGACCCCGAGTCGCTCATGGCGCGGGAGACCGATTTCTGGAAGCGGACCCTCGCGGATCTGCCGGAAGAGTCGACGCTGCCGTCCGATCGTCCCCGGCCGGCCGTCGCGAGCTATCGGGGTGCCTCACACCGGCTCACCCTCGACGAGCGCGTCCGCGCAGCGATCGCCGATCTGGCCCGCCGCAGCGGCGCAACGGAATTCATGGTCGTCCACGCCGCGCTCGCTGTACTTCTGGCGCGGCTCGGCGGCAACGACGACATCACGATCGGTACCCCCGTCGCCGGCCGCGGCGACGCCGCGCTCGACGACCTGGTGGGCATGTTCGTCAACACCCTGGTGCTGCGTACACCAGTCGAGTCCGGGGCGTCCTTCGGCGACTTCCTCGACTCGGTGCGCACGGCCGACCTCGAGGCGTTCACGCACGCCGACGTGCCGTTCGAGCGGCTCGTCGAGGTGCTCGATCCGCCTCGTTCGCAGGCACGTCATCCGCTCTTCCAGGTCATGCTCACCTTCCAGAACATGCCGGTCTCGCAGCTGGAACTGCCCGAGCTCACCGTCTCCGGTATCGACTTCGACGCGCAGGTCGCCAAGTTCGACCTGCAGGTCACCGTCGCGGATGTCGTCGACGCCGCCGGCGATCCCTCCGGTCTCGTGGTGGAGTTCAACTACGCCACCGAACTGTTCGATCAGCAGACCGTCGCCGCTGTCGCAGAACGGTTCTCGCGGATCCTCCAGGCGGTCACCACCGATCCGCGCATCGCGGTCGGCGACGTGCCGCTCGTCACCGACGACGAACTCGACCGCATCCTCACCGAGTGGAACACGCTCGGCGAATCCGTCCCGGTCGTCGAACCGGCCACGCTGGCTGCACGTTTCGACGCAGTCGTGTGCGCCCACGCCGCGAATGCCGCGGTGACCCACGGCGAGACGACCCTCACGTACGCCGAGCTCGGTGCCCGCGCGAACCGGATCGCACGCCGGCTCGTCGGCGCCGGCATCGGACCGGGAACTCTCGTCGCGGTGGCCCTGCCGCGGACCGAGGACCTCGTGGTCGCCCTCACCGCGGTCGTGCTCTCCGGCGGCGCCTACCTGCCGATCGACACCGCTCACCCGCAGGACCGTGTGCGGTACATCCTCGACCAGGCGCGGCCCCGCGTGATCCTCACCTCCGATGCACTCGGAGACGAGCCCGGAGCGGAGGCGTTGCGCGGCAGCGGAATCGAGATGCTCGATGTCGCCGACGCACAGAACGACGACTCGGTCTCGGCCGATCCGCTCACCGACGCCGACCGGATCGCATCGCCGCAACCGGACGATCTCGCGTACGTCATCTTCACCTCCGGTTCGACCGGCCGCCCCAAGGGTGTCGCCGTCACGCACCGGAACGTGCTGACCCTCTTCGCCAACGCCGAGCCCCGCTTCGGCTTCGGCCCGGACGACGTGTGGACGCTGTTCCACTCCTACGCCTTCGACTTCTCGGTGTGGGAACTGTGGGGACCGCTGCTGTACGGGGGCCGGCTCGTCGTCGTCGACTACCTCACCTCCCGGTCACCCGAGCTGTTCGCGCAGCTCGTGCGGCGCGAGGGCGTCACGGTGCTCAACCAGACGCCGTCGGCGTTCTACCAGTTCGACGAGGCCGATCGCACTCTCGCGGCCGACACGGCACCGCTCGCGCTGCGCTACGTCGTCTTCGGCGGCGAGGCACTCGACCCGGCCCGGCTCGCGGGCTGGTTCGATCGTCACCCCGCCGGCCCACAACTGGTGAACATGTACGGCATCACCGAGACCACGGTGCACGTGTCGTACCAGCGCATCGACCGCGCCCTCGCGAAGGCCGGTGCCGCCAGCGCGATCGGACGCTCGCTTCCCGGATTGGACGCCTACGTCCTCGACCGGCGTCTGCATCCCGTGCCCGCCGGCGTGCCGGGGGAGCTGTACATTTCCGGCGACCAGCTCTCCCGCGGATATCTCGGACGCCCCGACCTGACGGTCGCGCGCTTCGTCGCGAACCCCTTCGGTCGCGGTCGTCTCTACCGCACCGGCGACATCGCGCGGTGGAACGGCGAAGGCATCCTCGAATACGCGGGCCGCAGCGACTCGCAGGTCCAGCTCCGCGGCTTCCGTATCGAACTGGGCGAGATCGAGTCGCAGCTGCTGCAGGCTCCGGGTGTCGCACAGGCGGTCGCGATGGTCCGGGACGACGGACTCGGCGAACGTCTCGTCGGTTACGTCGTCGCCCGCACCGGTGAAACCGTCGATCCGGCCGCGGTGCGCGCGCACGCATCCGAATTTCTCACGGGGTACATGGTTCCCGATGTGGTGACCGTGCTCGACGAACTGCCGCTCACGGTGAACGGCAAGCTCGACCGGCGCGCTCTCCCCGTGCCCCGCATCGACATCGACGCCGATCGTTTCCGCGAACCGGCCACCGAATCGGAACGGATCGTCGCGCAGGTCTGGGCCGAGGTGCTGGGTATCGAACGCGTCGGTGCCGACGACTCGTTCTTCGACCTCGGCGGCAACTCCCTCGTCGCGACACGGGTCGTCGCCCGCATCAACGAGGCGACCGGAGCGAGCCTGGCCATCCGGGAACTGTTCGAAGCTCCCACCGTCGCGGGTCTGGCGGCGCGCGTCGATGGCGGCAGTTCCGATCGCGCGGTGCCGGAGCTCGTCGCACGGCCGCGTCCCGATCGCATCCCGCTCTCGCTCGCACAGCAGCGGATGTGGGTGCTCAATCAGCTCGACCCCGGTTCGTCCACCTACAACATCCCCCTGGCGATTCGGCTGCGCGGAAACCTCGACACCGAGGCACTCGCAGCTTCCGTGCGCGATGTGGTCGAGCGCCACGAGACACTGCGTACCGTCTACCCGTACGACGATCACGGTCCGTACCAGCGGATCCGGTCCGTCGACGCGGTCGAGGAACTGACGGTCGTCACCGCGGGTACCGAGGGAGAGGCGTTCGAGGCGGTCGTGGAGGTCGCGTCGCAGGGCTTCGATGTATCCACAGACGTACCCGTGCGGGGCCGGTTGGTCTCGCTCACGCCGGACGACCACGTCCTCGTGCTCGTCGTGCACCACATCTCGGCGGACGGTGCGTCGCTCGCACCGCTCGCCCGCGACCTCGTGTCGGCGTACATCGGGCGCATCTCCGGCAGCTCCGTCGAGCTCCCTCCGCTCGAGGTGCAGTATGCGGACTTCGCGCTGTGGCAGCAGGACGTGTTCGGGGACGCCGACGATCCGGCATCGCCTGCGGGGAAGCAGCTCGACTACTGGCGTGAACGCCTGGCAGGGGTGCCGGACCTGCTGGACCTTCCCGCCGACCGGCCGCGACCCGCACAAACCAGCACCCGCGGTGCCACGACCATGATCGATGTGTCCGCGGATACCCGTGCTCGCCTCGACATTCTCGCCTCGGAACATCGTGCCTCGCTGTTCATGGTGGTGCATGCCGCTCTCGCGGTGTTGCTGTCGAGACTGAGCAGTTCGCGCGACGTCGTGATCGGGACGGCAGTGGCCGGGCGCGGTGCTCGGGCACTCGACGACGTGGTCGGCATGTTCGTCAACACGCTGGCACTGCGCAGCGACGTCGACCCGGCCACGGCGTTCGACGCCCTGCTCGACACGGTCCGAGCCGGCGACCTCGAAGCCTTCGCGAATGCGGACGTGCCGTTCGAGCGTGTCGTGGACGAACTGGGGATCGCTCGTTCGAGCTCCCGGCATCCGGTCTTCCAGACGGTGCTGTCCTTCCAGAACCTCGACCCCGTGCGTATGGAACTGCCGGAGCTGACCGTCGAAGCGCTCGACACGGGAGAGCTCTCCGCCAAGTTCGATCTGCAGGTCACGGTGGAGCCTCGGGAGGACTCCGCGAGCGGGCCGGGTGGGATGGCGGTTGCCTTCACCTACGCGACCGATCTGTTCGACGCGGACACCGCGGAGGCCTACGCGCGTCGATTCGTGGCGGTGCTCGACGCGGTGGCCGCCGATCCCGCCGCGGTGGTCGGGGACATCGATATCCGGACCGCTGACGAGGTCGCGGTGGTCACCGGTGCCCCTCGCGCCGTGCCGGAGTCGTCTTCGCAGGTCCCCGATACGACGATCGCCCAGGAACTGCGCGTTGTGGTCGAATCGGATCCGGACGCTCCTGCCGTCGTGTTCGGCGAGACCGAGTCGACCTTCGCGGAGGTCGAGAAACGATCCTCTCGGTGGGCGCGGCATCTGATCTCGCTCGGTGCGGGTCCGGGCGAGACCGTCGCCGTTGATGTCCCCGCCGGAATCGACCTGGTGACCGCGATCTGGGCAACCGTGAAGGCGGGGGCCGCGATCGCGGTGGGGACGTCCTCCGAGGCTCGTTGGATTCTCACGACCTCACAGCGCACCGCCGACGGCTCGGCGGTTCTGCTTCCGATGGACGACCCGGAACTGGTGTCGAGGGTGTCGGTGCAATCGGAGCGCCCCGTCGCCTACACCGAGCGCACGTCCGTCCTCCGTGCCGGGGACCCTGCGCTGAGGCTGCCGCAGGGCGACCTCACTCAGGGACGTGCGGTGGCTGCTCTTCGCCGCGATCACACCGAGTTCGGTCTCACCTACGATGCTCGGATCCTGGTGTCAGGGCGGGCGGCAGACCCCTGGTCGGTATATGCGGTGCTCGCTGCCGCACTGGCCGGTGCTGTCGTGATCGTTCCCGAAAACCGTGACGATCTCGCCCGTGCTGCGGAAGAGGAATGGGTGACACACGCATTCGTTCCCGGTGAGGCGGTGGCCGACCTCGTCGGCTGTGCGGATCTCGAGTTCGTCTCGGTCACGGACGGGATCCGGACGGCGGCTTCCGAATCGGTCGACGCCACCATCTGCGCGAGAACTCACCCGTGGTCGTCCGGTTCATGATCGACTTCTCGGGGTGACACTCAGGACGGATTGTGATCTGTGACGAACACGAGCGCCCGACGGCCCTCCCCATCGGGCGTGCAGGACACGTGACCGAACGGTAACTTTACCGTGACCGGGGCCGTCGGGGTGCTCCGACGGGAGGAGTTGTCACGTGGCCGAGGCGGGGTCCGAACGAGGAATCGACAGGTTCGGAGGAGCCGCGACACAGTCGCGGAGTGGTCGCCGGTCCGGCGGACCCCGCCCGGAGCGGCGTGGGCGTGGTCGTCGTGGTGTGTTGTTGCCGCAGTTGTTGGTGTCGGCGGTGGAGTCGGCCGGTGATGCGGTGGCGGTGGTGGAGGGTTCTCGGTCGTTGTCGTATCGGGAGCTCGATGCGGTGTCGTCGCGGTGGGCGCGGTGGTTGATCGGTCGTGGGGTGGGGCCGGGGGATGCGGTGGTGGTGGCGGTGCCGCGGTCGCTCGAGTCGGTGGTGGTGTTGTGGGCGGTGGCGAAGTCGGGGGCGACGTTCGTGCCGGTGGATCCGGGTTATCCGGCTGAGCGGGTGCAGTTCATGGTGGCCGATTCGGGTGCGGTGTTGGCGTTGACGGTGGCGTCGGTGGCGCAGGTGGTGGCCGGGTCGGCGGGGTCGGTGCCGGTGGTGGTGGTCGACGAGGTGTCGGTGGCCGCGCAGGTGCGGGGGTTGTCGTCGCGGCCGGTCTCGTATGCGGATCGGGTGCGTTCGCTCGAGCCGTCGGATGCGGCGTGGATGATTTATACCTCGGGGTCGACGGGGCGGCCGAAGGGTGTGGTGGTCTCGCATGCCGGTGTCGGTGGGGTGATTGCGGCCGAGCGTGAGCATTTCGGGGTCGATGGCTCGTCGCGGGTGTTGCATGTGTGTTCGCCGAGTTTCGATGTGTCGTTGCTCGAGTTGGGGGTGGGGTTCTCGGCGGGGGCGACGGTGGTGGTGGCGCCGGCGGGGGTTGGTGGTGGTCCGGATCTGGCGGATGTGATTGCGTCGCAGTCGGTGTCGCATGTGTTCATGACGCCGGGTGCGTTGGGGTCGATGGATCCTGCCGGGTTGGATGCTCTGCGTGTGGTGGTCGTGGCGGGTGAGTCGTTCACCCCGGATCTGGTGCGGCGGTGGTCGGTGCCGGGTCGGCGGCGGTTCTTCAATGCCTATGGTCCGACGGAGACGACGATTCTGGCGACCTCGTCGGCGGAGTTGGTGCCCGATGCGCCGGTGGTGATCGGGTCGGCGATCGCGGGGGTGGGGGCGTTCGTGCTCGATGAGCGGTTGCGTCCGGTGCCCGAGGGTGTGGTCGGTGAGTTGTATGTGGCCGGGGCGCAGGTGGCGCGGGGTTATCACGGTCGGTTCGGGTTGACCGCGGCGCGGTTCGTGGCCGATCCGTTCACTCCGGGTGGTCGGATGTACCGGACGGGGGATCTGGTGCGTCGGGGCGGCGATGGGGTGTTCGAGTATGTGGGGCGCAGTGATTTCCAGGTCAAGATTCGGGGGTTCCGGATCGAGTTGGGGGAGATCGATGCGGTGTTGTCGTCGGTGCCGGGGGTCGGTTTCGCGGTGACGGTGGGGGCGGCGTTGGCGTCGGGGGAGTCGGCGTTGGTGTCGTATGTGGTGCCCGAGGCGGGGGCGGTGCTCGATCCGGCGCAGGTGCGCGCGTCGGTGGGGGAGGTGTTGCCCGGTTATATGGTGCCGTCGTCGGTGACGGTGCTCGACGAGGTGCCGCTGACGCCGGTGGGGAAGGTCGATCGGGCGGCGTTGCCGGCGCCGGTGTTCGAGGTGGCCGAGTATCGGGCGCCGCGGACATCGGTGGAGATCGCGGTGGCCGAGGAGGTCGCGCAGGTTCTGGGGGTCGAGCGGGTCGGGTTGGATGATTCGTTCGTCGATCTGGGGGGTAATTCGTTGGCGGCGACGCGGTTGGTGGCGCGGTTGTCGGCGCGGTTGGGGTATCGGGTGGCGGTGCCGGTGGTGTTCGAGACGTCGTCGGTGCAGGAGTTGGCGGCCCGTGTCGATATCGACACCGCCGGTGCCGGTGCCGGGACTGTGGTGTTGGCGGTGCGGGAGCGTCCGGAGCGGGTGCCGTTGTCGTTGGCGCAGCAACGCATGTGGTTCCTCAACCGTGTCGATTCGTCTGCGGCCTATAACATTCCGGTCGTCGTCCGGTTCACCGGAGCGCTCGACGCAGACGCGCTCGGCCGTGCGATCGATGACGTCGTGGCCAGGCACGAGTCGTTGCGGACGGTCTACCCGGAGGTCGACGGCCGTCCCGTACAGCACATTCTCGGTGCGGACTCGGTGCGGTCCGTGCTCGTCCCGGTCGACATCTCGCCGGATGCACTGGCCGGCAGGATCGAACGAGTCGTCTGCACTCGATTCGATGTCACACGTGAGGTCCCGTTCCTCGTCGAACTCCTCCGGACGGCGCCGGAGGAGCACGTGCTCGTCGTCGTGGTGCACCACATCTCCGCCGACGGCTACTCGATGGGGCCGCTGACCCGGGATCTTGCGGCTTGCTACGTCGCCCGACTCTCCGGTTCGGAACCGCGGCTCCCCGAATTGTCCGTGCAGTACGCGGACTACGCACTCTGGCAGCGCGAGATCCTCGGCGACGAGTCCGATCCCGGCTCGATGTCCTCCCGACAGATGGATTTCTGGCGTCGCGCCCTCGACGGAATTCCCGACCGGATCGACCTTCCCGCCGATCACCCGCGGCCGAAGGTGCAGTCGTATCGTGGTGCAAGCGTGGATGTCTCGATCGGTACGGAGGTCCACACGGCGCTCCGGGCACTTGCGCAGGATCACGGCGCCACGCCGTTCATGGTGGTTCACGCGGCGTTCGCGGTGCTGCTCTCCCGGATGTCCGGCATGCGCGACATCGTGGTCGGCACTCCCGTCGCGGGACGGAACGACCCGGCACTGGACGACCTCGTCGGAATGTTCGTCAACACCATCGTCTTCCGGGCCGAGGTAGATCTCGCGGAGTCGTTCTCCACTCTGCTCTCCCGGGTCCGGAAGGCGGACCTCGCCGCGTTCGCGCACGCCGACGTGCCGTTCGAGCGTCTCGTCGAGGTGCTCGATCCGGTGCGGTCTCTCGCGCACCACCCGTTGTTCCAGGTCGGATTGTCCTTCCAGAACCTGTCGCGCGCGTATCTCGACCTACCGGGTCTCGAGGCCGAAAGTCTCGCAGCGGAAAGGAACGTCTCCCAATTCGATCTGCACCTGATCCTCGCCGAACGCTACGACGGCGAGGGCGTGGTGGACGGGTTGGCCGGTGTGCTCACCTACGCGACAGAGCTCTTCGAGGAGTCCACCGCGCAGGCACTCGCGGACATGTTCGTGCGCCTGGTTCGCGACCTCGTGACCGACCCCACGCGGCCGGTGGGCGACGCACAGATGCTCGACCCCGCGCAACGCACCCGCCTCCTGCACATCTCGGGCGGCCGGCGACACCCGGCCGACGCGCAGACGCTACCGGAGCTCTTCCGCAGAAACGTATCCCGTGTCCGGGAGGCCACCGCGGTGGTCCACCCCGGCGGACGAGCGTCGTACCGGGAATTCGCTGCGCGGGTGAACCGTACGGCACGCGCACTCGTCGCAGCAGGTGTCGGACCCGAGACCCGGGTGGGGCTTCTGATGCCGAACTCTCTCGAGCTCGTCGTCGCGATGTTCGCCGTCTCGACGGCCGGCGGCGCCTACGTGCCCCTCGATCCTTCTCTGCCGTCCGGCCGGATCGAACAGATCGTGGACACCGCCCGTCCCGCGCTCGTTCTCCGTTCGTCGAAGACGACCGGCGCAACCCGCACGGTCGATACCCGTGACGCGGTTCTGTTCGACATCGACGACCCGGCGTGGGAAGAGTTGCCGGCGGACGATTTCACCGATGCGGACCGGACTTCGCCGCTGTCACCCGACAATGCGGCCTACGTGCTGTTCACCTCGGGCTCCACGGGAACACCGAAGGGAGTGGTCGTCCCGCACCGGGCGGTGGTGAACCAGCTGGAATGGATCCGTTCCCGGTTCGGAGCGGACCACCGTGAAGTGGCAGTGCTGCACACACCGCCGACCTTCGACCTGTCGGTGTGGGAGTTCTGGGGTGCGCTCACTTCCGGTGGATGCCTGGTCGTTCCGCCGCCCGGACGGTATCTCGATCCTGCGGCGATGCTGGCCTTGATGGACCGGGAGGAGGTCACCACCTTCCACTCCGTACCGACCATGCTCGATATGCTCACCGCGGCAGCGACCGGCGGATATCCCGCCTCGTTGCGCCGGGTGCTGTCCATCGGGGAAGCGCTGTCGCCCGCCTCGGCCGAGGGATTCCGGAAGTGCTCGGATGCCGTGCTGACGAATCTCTACGGTCCCACCGAGGCGACCGTCTCGGTCACTGCCCACGAGGTGCGGGAGGACGACCTGCATGTCGTTCCGATCGGTGTGCCCGCATGGAACACGACCGTGCGCGTGCTCGATGGGCGCCTGAACCCGGTTCCGGTGGGGGTCGTGGGCGAGTTGTATCTGGGTGGGGTGCAGCTTGCGCGCGGATACCTCGGCCGTACGGCAGAGACCGCCGCTCGGTTCGTCGCGGACCCGTTCGGCGACGGACGGTTGTACCGCACCGGTGATCTGGTGCGGTGGGTGGAGACATCGGCCGGCACCGAACTCGAGTATGTGGGACGTCGGGACCAGCAGGTGAAGATCCGCGGTTTCCGGGTCGAACTGGCCGAGATCGAGGATGCGCTGCGTTCGTGCCCGGGGGTGATCACCGCCGCTGCGGCGGTGCAGAAAGATGCGGACCGGGGAGACCGGCTGGTGGCCTTCGTCGTGGCGGACGACGACACCGACCTCGACGTGGAAGCGCTACGACCTGCCCTCACCGAGCGGCTGCCGGGATACATGATTCCGACCGCGATCGGCCTGCTCGACCGACTGCCCCGAGGGACCACCGGAAAACTCGACCGCAATGCTCTTCCCGTTCTGCGGGCCGAAGCCGCTCGGTACCGTCCGCCACGGACGGACACCGAAGCAACTGTCGCGTCGGCATTCGCTCGCACGCTCCGGATCGAGCGAGTGGGACGTGACGACGACTTCTTCGCACTCGGCGGAACGTCGTTGCTCGCGATCGCCGTCCACGGCGAGTTGGCGGCTGCGGTGGGGCACACCGTGCCGGTCGAGTGGATCTTCGACAGTCCTGTGGTCGCCGATCTCGCGGAACGGATCGATCGCACCGACCCGACCGGCGAGGACGGACGCAGGGCAGCTTTCGACATCGTGCTACCGCTGCGCACACCGGATGCCGATGGTCCACCGGTGTTCTTCGTGCATCCCGTCGTAGGCCTGGCGTGGAGTTTCGCCGGGCTGGCCGAGTACGTGGAGGGCGGACGCCCGGTCTACGGACTGCAGTCACCGGCACTGTCGGGTGACGCGCCTTTACCCGGAACCATCGAGGAATGGGCCGCCGTCTACGTCGAGGCCGTTCGTGAAGTCCGGCCCGCCGGTCCGTATCACCTCGTCGGTTGGTCGATGGGTGGCGTCATCGCTCACGAGATGGCGGTCCGGTTGCAGCGCGCGGGCTCGATCGTCTCGTCGCTGACCCTCCTCGACGCGCACGTACGGATCGTCCTGACCGATCGGGTCGATCCGGCGGAGGTCGCGATGGCAGGCCTGATCGGGGCCGGGCAGGGTGGCGACACACCACCCGCGGGTGTGTTTCGTTTCACAAACAACCCGGCGGACGACAACGGGCCGGCGCTCGGGTCGCTTCCCCTCGACGGGATTCTGCGCGGCATAACCCACTCCTTCGAGGTGCTCGAAGGTCACACACCGGGCCTGTTCGACGGGAACATGTTGTTCGTCGAGGCCGGGAAATCCTCCCGCCGGGAACAGCCTTCGCTTCGGGAATGGGATCCGTTCGTCACCGGTCGCGTGGTGCGGCACATCGTGGACGTCGATCACTGGGGCATCACCTCCGATGAAGGATGCCGTGAGATCGGGCCGATCCTGGCGAAGTTCACCAGCGGTGAGAATGTCCGAATTGCCCAGTCGGGCAACCGGGGAGGCGGAGTCGGTCCGTCCGTTCGAGTGGAGCCCTAGCCCGGCCTGTGCCAGACTCGATCACGATCGGCAGATGTGGACCGGTAGTCGGGGACCAGTCCACACAGATGCTCGATCGATGGGCGCCGCGAACTCTCGCGACGTCTGGTTCTGCGTACCCCCGGCGAGATCGGGGAGGGCATGACCACCAGTGCAATCGGGCCGGAATCGAGTCCGGCGGTGTCCGCAGACGCTCACCGACAGCGCGGTTCTCGCCGGTGGAATCACCGTCTACGCCGCCGTCCCGCGACCGCGCTTCTCCCGCATCTGCTGGCCGCGGCGGTCGAGCGCGATCCTTCCGGTATCGCGATGCTCTCCGAATCGGGATCGACGACCTACGCGGAACTCGACGCCGCTTCGTCACGTCTGGCGCGACTGCTGATCGGCCGTGGTATCGGCCCCGAGGACGTCGTGGCGCTGGCTTTCGTCCGGTCGCCGGAATCGGTGGTCGCCACCTGGGCCGTCGCCAAGACGGGCGCGGCCTTCGTTCCCGTCGACCCCACATACCCGCCCGATCGGGTCGAGCACATGGTGGTCGACTCCGGCGCTGTTACCGGACTGACCCTTTCGGACACCGCTTCCTCGTTGCCGGAGACCGTCGAGTGGCTGCGGATCGATGCACCGGACGTGTCGTCCGAAGCGGAGGCGCTGGCCTCGACCCCGGTGGGCTTCGACGAGCGACGCGGTCCGCTGCGACCGGACAACGCCGCCTACGTCATCTACACGTCCGGTTCGACCGGACGGCCCAAGGGTGTGGTCGTCACCCATACAGGTCTCGCGAACTTCTGTGCGGAGCAGGTCGAACGCTACGGCCTGACGGCCGATTCGCGCACCCTGCACTTCGCATCGCCGAGTTTCGACGCTTCCGTACTCGAACTGCTCCTGGCGGTCGGGGCGTCGTCGACCATGGTCGTGACGCCGCGCTCGGTCTTCGGCGGTGGCGAATTCGCAGAATTCGTTCTGCAACACGGGGTCACCCACGCCTTCGTCACTCCGGCCGCGTTGTCCTCGGTGGACCCGTCCGGGCTCGGCATGCTGAACACGGTCGTCGTCGGTGGTGAGGCATGCCCGCCCGAACTGGTGACGCGATGGGCTCCCGGACGCCGATTCTTCAACGGCTACGGCCCCACCGAGACGACGATCATGTCGAACATCTCGGACGAACTCGCTCCCGGCGACCGGGTGACGATCGGGCCCCCGATCCGCAACGTGTCGGAGTCCGTGCTGGACTCGCGTCTGCATCCGGTTCCCGCAGGTGTCGTGGGGGAACTGTACGTCTCGGGTCCGGGCGTGGCCCGCGGCTATCACGGACGTCCCGGATTGACGGCGACACGATTCGTCGCGGCTGCCGGAGGCACACGGATGTACCGCACCGGTGACGTCGTCCGTGGACCCGAAAGCGCCGATGCGGGCATCGTCTACGTGGGCCGCAACGACTTCCAGGTGAAGGTGCGCGGTTTCCGCATCGAACTCGGGGAGATCGACGCGGCGCTGTCGTCCTTCCCCGGAGTGGATTTCGCCGTCACCCTCGGCCGTCCGACACCTGCCGGGGAGACACGCCTCGTGGCGTACGTGCACGGTGCCGGTGCGGCGCTCGATGCGGATGTCCTCACCCGCCACGTCGCAGACCTGCTTCCGGCGTACATGGTTCCCGCAGCGGTCGTCGTCCTCGACCGGATTCCCCTCACCCCGTCCGGCAAGGTCGACCGCGCCGCCCTGCCGGAACCCGGGATCACGGCCACCGAGTTCCGTTCCCCCGCGACGGTATCGGAACGGGCGATCGCCGAGGTGTTCGCCGACGTGCTCGGGGTGGACCGGGTCGGGCTCGACGACAACTTCTTCGATCTCGGCGGCAACTCGCTGCTCGCGACCTCCGTCACCGGTCGTCTCCGGACACGGCTCGGAGTCACGGTCGGTGCCGCGGCGCTGTTCGAGGAACCGACCGTCGCGGGACTCGCGTGCCGCCTCGACGCCACCTCGTCCGGCGGAACGGTGCCGCTCGTCGCACGGCTCAGACCCGCACGCCTGCCCCTGTCCTACGCTCAGCAGCGCATGTGGTTCCTCAACCGCCTCGATCCCGAGTCCGCCGTCTACAACATTCCGCTGGCGGTCCGGCTCGCGGGCACCCTCGACATCGACGCGATGCGTACGGCGTTCGCCGACATCGTCGAACGTCACGAGACGCTGCGCACGGTCTACCCGGAGGTCGACGGTACCGGGGAACAGCGCATCCTCGAACCCGGGAGGGTCACGGTCGACGTGCCGGTGGAGCAGGTTCCGGCAGAGGCACTGGTCGAGCGGCTCGCGACCGTCGCCGGACGTGGTTTCGACGTGACCGCGGAGGTGCCGGTCCGCGCGCACCTGTTCGAGACCGGAACCGACGACCACGTGCTCATGCTCGTGATGCACCACATCGCCGGTGACGGCACGTCGCTCGCGCCGCTCGTGCGCGATCTCGTGACCGCGTACACCGCCCGAGCCGAAGGCCGTCCGCCGGCGTGGACGCCGCTGCCGGTGCAGTACGCCGACTACACGCTGTGGCAGCGCGAGGTCCTCGGCAGCGACGACGATCCCGGGTCCGTCGCCGGCCGGCAACTGGCGTACTGGACCGAAGCGCTCGCCGGTATCCCCGACCACCTCGACCTCGCCACCGACCACGTCCGCCCCGCCATCCTCGGCTCGGGTGGCGGCACCGTGCGCACCGAACTCGACGGCGACACCTACGAGTCGATCACCGCGCTGGCACGCCGCACCGGGACGACGCCGTTCATGGTCGTCCACGCCGCGCTCGCGGCGCTGCTGGCGCGACTGTCGAACACCCACGACGTGGTGATCGGGACGCCCGTCGCGGGTCGATCGGCACCCGAGCTCGACGACCTCGTGGGCATGTTCGTCAACATGCTCGCCCTGCGTACCGACGTCGACCTCGGCGCGTCCTTCACCGAACTGCTCGACCAGGCGCGCCGGGTGGACATCGCGGCCTTCGACCACGCCGACGTCCCGTTCGAGCGGCTCGTGGAGGTGCTCGACCCGGTTCGGTCGCCGGCGCGCCATCCCCTCTTTCAAGTGGGCCTGTCGTACCACAATTTCACCCTCGACGCGCTCGAGTTGCCGGGCCTGCGGGTCGAACCGCTCGACGCCTCGTCCTCGTCGGTCCGGTTCGACCTCCACGTCACGATCGTCGACCGCGGCGTGAACGGCGGACCCGGCGGGTTCGACATCGAATTCGGTTACGCCACCGACCTGTTCGACGAGTCGTCCGTCCGCCGCATGGTCGACCGCTATCTGCGGATCCTGTCGGTCGTCGCCGACGACGCGGACGTCGTGGTCGGCGACATCGACCTGCACGATCCCGACCAGCTCGCCGCCATGCTCGAAGCATGGGAGGCCGAGCAGGTCGCGGTGGGCCCCGGCCGGACCCTCGCCGACCTGTTCGCCGACCAGGTCCGCTCAACACCGTCGGCCTGCGCGCTCGTCGATGCGAAGAGCGAACTCACCTACAGTGAATTCGCCACGCGGGTACGCCGTCTCGCACGGATGCTGATCGAACACGGAGTCGGTCCCGAGACGGTCGTCGCCCTCCCCATCCGTCGTTCGATCGATCTCGTCGTCGCGATGTATGCCGTCGTCGAGGCCGGCGGAGCGTACCTGCCGCTCGACCCCGACCATCCCCGCGAGCGGATCGAGTACATCGTGGAGTCGGCCGACCCGGCATGTGTGCTCACCACCGGCCGCGACCGGATCGACCTCCCCGGTGACCGCCCGACGATCGAGGTCGACACGGTCGATCTCGCCGCGTACGACGGTCGCGCCCTGCGGAACTCCGACCGTCTCGCACCCCTGCGCGCCGGGAACGCGGCGTATGTGATCTACACCTCGGGCTCGACCGGCCGTCCGAAGGGAGTCGTCGTCTCGCACGAGGCGATCGTCAATCAGCTGGTCTGGAAGAAGAACGAGTACCGGCTCGGCGAGGGGGACGCGGTCCTCCTCAAGACCGCCGCGACCTTCGACCTGTCGGTGTGGGAGTTCTGGTCGGCGCCGACCTCGGGTGCGAAGCTCGTCATCGCGTCGCCCGACGGACACCGTGACCCCGCCTACCTCAACGACTTGATCCGCCGCGAGAACGTGACGACCCTGCACGTCGTCCCCTCGATGCTCGATGCGCTGCTCGACGACGCAGAAGGAGAACTGCCGGGTTCGCTACGACGCGTCCTGGCGATCGGCGAGGTACTTCCGGTCGACACCGCGGAGCGCACCCTCGAACACTCCGACACGGACCTCGTCAACCTCTACGGTCCGACCGAAGCGGCGGTCTCGGTGACAGCCCACCGAGTCACCGAGACGGCGGAAACATCCGTGCCCATCGGGTCGCCGATCCCCAACACGCAGGTGTTCGTCCTCGACGACCGCCTGCATCCGGTGCCTCCGGGTGTCGCGGGAGAGCTGTATCTCGCCGGTGCCCAGCTCGCTCGCGGTTACCTCGGGCGTCCCGAGCTCACCTCCGAACGGTTCGTGGCGAACCCGTTCGGTGCACCCGGTACGCGTCTTTATCGCACCGGCGACGTCGTGCGCTGGCGGTTCGACGACGACGGGCTGTCGGGCACGCTCGAATACCTCGATCGCGCCGACTTCCAGGTGAAGGTGCGGGGTTTCCGCATCGAACTGGGGGAGATCGAATCGGCGTTGCGTGCGCTTCCGCAGGTTCGTGACGCCGTCGTCACTGTGCAGAACGGCGATCGGATCGTGGCATTCGTGGTTCCCGTCGCCGAATCCCCCGACATCGCGTCGATCCGCGCCGCGCTGACCCGGACACTGCCGTCCTACATGGTCCCCCAGGGCTTCGTCACGCTCGACGTCCTGCCGCTCAACGCCAACGGTAAGCTCGACCGCAAGGCTCTTCCGGAAGCGGAGGTCGCCTCGGCGCCGTATCGCGCCCCGCGCAGCCGCACGGAGACGGTCGTCGCCTCGATCTACGCGGAAGTGCTCGGTACCCGGGACCGCGTGGGTCTCGACGACGACTTCTTCGGAATCGGGGGCAACTCGCTCAGCGCCGTGAAAGTCGCCGCCCGCTTGCGGGACGTCCTCGACGCCCACGTCGAATTGCCCTGGCTCTTCCTGTATTCGGGCGTCGAGGAACTCGCCGCCCGGATCGATGCGCACGGTGACTCGGCGCGAGACGCACTCGGCGACTCGGCGCGAGACGCACTCGGCGACGCAGGCCTGGATCTCGTTCTACCCCTGCGTGCCGGTGGGGAGGGTGCGCCGGTGTTCTGCATCCATCCCGTGACGGGACTCGCATGGGGCTTCGCCGGTCTCGTCCCGTATCTGGGCGACCGTCCCGTCTACGGCCTGCAGTCGCCCGCCCTCGGGGCGAGTGGCGCTCTCCCCTCGAGCATCGATGCGTGGGCGGACGAGTACGCCCGGCGTATCCGGGAGATCCACCCGCACGGTCCCTACCATCTCGTCGGCTGGTCGATGGGAGGCATCCTCGCCCAGGCCGTCGCGATACGACTGCGCCGCGCCGGGCAGGAGGTTCCGACCCTCGCGCTGCTCGACGCCTACCCGGAGACACGAGGCGCTGCGGCTCCGGAGCGGGCGACCGCACCCACCGTCGCCGAGGTCCTCGGTTTCGGCAGGGACGTCCCGGAGGCCTCGGTGCCCTTCACCGAGCTCACCCCCGAGAACGCGCAGAAGATCGTCGAGGGTCTACCGGCCCCGTTCGACGTACTCACCCCGGAGCGGATCGAACGGATCGTCGAGGGTGTGCGTCACTCCTACACCCTCCTCGCGTCACATCGACCCGAGGTCTACGACGGGGACCTGACGGTCTTCGTCGCCGAGGCCGACCGCTCCGCGTCATCCGCAGAGACGTGGTACCCGTTCGTGAACGGACTGGTGACCACGCGCGAGGTCCCCGTCTCCCACTGGGACCTCGCCACCCGGAAGGCTTGGGCCGTGATCGGTCCCGCCCTCGGCCGACGGCTCGATTCGGGGCGCTGACCGGCAAGAACTCGATATCTCTGCCACATGGGGCGAACCGCCGAGGGTCGCCCCATGCGGGCGTGCCCGAGGCTCGTCGTAACATGACGCCTTGCCCCGCGATGCTCTAATGGGGCAACTGACCACCCGGTCACAACGGGTGGTCGCGGCCGAAACGGGACGTTCGAGGGAATCGGTACCAGTGGTGAGTGAGTTCTCGCGCGAGGTCGGCGGGCAGCAGGGGGACGAGGCTCGGACGAACCTCGACGACGTCCGGAACGCCGATCCGGCACGGACGGACCGCGGCAGCCGGCCCCGTCGGCGCCCTGCCCGGAGGCGCGGACCGCGTGCCGTGCTCCTTCCGCAGTTGCTGGCGGCTGCCGTGGAACGAGACCCGGCGGCCACGGCCGTGGTCTTCGGCGACCGTTCCCTGACCTACGCCGAACTCGACGCCGCGTCGTCGCGAACGGCTCGTCTCCTGATCAACCGGGGGGTCGGCCCGGAGGACGTGGTCGCGGTATCGCTCGCCCGTTCGATCGAGTCCGTGCTCGCGGTGTGGTCGGTCGCCAAGTCGGGCGCGGCATTCGTTCCCGTCGACCCGAACTATCCGGCAGACCGCATCGAGTTCATGATCGACGACTCCGGTGCACGCCTGGGTCTGACCCGGTCGGCCTCGGTGGCCGCGCTGCCCGAGACCGTCGAGTGGATCGCGCTCGACGATCCGCAGACGATCACCGATGCCGACGCTCTGCCGTCCGCTCCCGTGAGCTTCGACGAGCGGGTGCTGCCGCTGCGGGCCGAGAACCCGGCCTATGTCATCTACACCTCGGGTTCGACGGGCCGGCCGAAGGGCGTCCCCGTCACCCACACGGGCCTCGACGACCTCGCGCAGGAAGTCGCGGCACGCTTCGATCTGACACCGCAGTCGCGCGTGCTGCACGTGGCGTCGCCGAGCTTCGACGCGTCGGTCTTCGAATGGTTGATGACGATCTCCGTCGGCGCGACCATGGTCGTCGCACCGCCCACCGTGTTCGGCGGGGACGAGCTCGCCGAACTGCTACGCCGCGAGCGCGTGACGCACGCCGTGATCACCCCGGCCGTGCTGACCTCGATCGACCCGAGCACTCTGACCGATCTGGAGATGGTGCTCTCCGCTGGTGAGGCATGTCCGCCGGATGTCGTGGAGCGCTGGGCACCCGGGCGCCGATTCTTCAACGGTTACGGACCGACCGAGTCGACGATCATGACGCACTGCAGCGGGCCGCTCGAACCGGGACGGCCCGTGACGATCGGTACGCCGGTTCGCAATCTGAGCGCGTCCGTCCTCGACGCCCGCCTGAATCCGGTCGCTCCCGGCGTGGCCGGTGAACTGTACGTGTCCGGGACGGCTCTGGCCAGAGGCTATCGGGGACGCCCCGGTCTGACCGCAGAACGATTCGTCGCAGGGCCGGGCGGTACCAGGCTCTACCGTACCGGCGATCTCGTCCGTACCTCCCGCGGCACGAACGGCGAATTGATCTACCTGGGACGCAACGACTTCCAGGTCAAGATCCGCGGTTTCCGAGTCGAACTCGGTGAGATAGACGCAGCGCTCGCCGCCTGTGACGGAGTCGATTTCGCGATGACGGTGGGTCGCGAGACGCCGGCGGGTCAAGCGCAGTTGGTGTCCTACCTGCACTCCTCGGAGGGGGTGGGGATCGACACCCGCGTGGTTACCGAAGAGATATCGAACGTTCTTCCGTCGCATATGGTTCCGTCGGTGATCGTCGTACTGGACGAGATCCCGCTGACGCCGTCCGGCAAGGTCGATCGCGCGGCGCTGCCGGACCCCGATCCGGTGACCGTCGAGTTCCGCCCGCCTGTCACGGATACCGAGATCGCTGTCGCCGAGGAGTTCGCGACGCTGCTCGGCCTGGAACGGGTGGGTCTCGACGGCGACTTCTTCGATCTCGGCGGCAACTCGCTCGTGGCGACTCGGGTGGCGGCCCGGCTCGGTGAACGCCTCGACACCCGTGTGCCGGCCCGACTGTTGTTCGAGGGCTCGACCGTGGCTGCGCTCGCCGCGCTGATCGAACCCCTCGGCACCGGCGGCCGTATCCCGCTCACCGCCGGTACGCGGCCCGAGACGATTCCGCTGTCGCTCGCCCAGCAACGGATGTGGTTCCTCAGCCGGTTCGACACCGGCTCGGCAGCGAACAACATTCCCGTCGCGCTCCGGCTGCGCGGGGCGCTCGACGTCGACGCACTCCGCGCGGCGATCGCCGACCTCGTGGATCGGCACGAAACGCTCCGCACCGTCTACCCCGATCGCGACGGGGTGGGCAGTCAGGTGATCCTTCCCCCGTCGGCGGCCACCCCGACTGTGCGTGTCGAGGACGTCCCGGTCTCCGAAGTGGAGAACCGCGTCCTGCGCACCGTGTCGGCCGGTTTCGACGTGACGACGGAGGTGCCGCTGCGGCTCGAACTCCTGCGGGTCGCGCCCGACGAGCACGTCCTGGTCATCGTCGTCCACCACATCGCCGCAGACGGGGCGTCCACCGAACCGTTCGTACGCGACCTCGTCACCGCCTACCTCGCCCGCACCGCCGGAGCGGTCCCCGGCTGGCAACCGCTCGCCGTGCAGTACGCCGACTACACCCTGTGGCAGCGTGCGGTGCTCGGCTCCGAGGACGATCCTGATTCTCCGGTGGCGAAGGAGATCGCGTACTGGACGTCCGTTCTCGCCGACCTACCGGACCGGCTCGAACTCCCTACGGACCGGCCCCGGCCGGTCGAGGCGTCGGGCCGCGGCGCCACCGTCGATTTCGAGATCGATCCGGCACTGCACGCGGCCGTCGCCGAACTCGGCCGGGCAGCGGGATGTTCGCCGTTCATGGTCGTCCACGCAGCCTTCGCGGTGTTGTTGTCGAGGATCTCGGGCGCACGCGACATCGCGATCGGCACACCCGTCGCCGGGCGTGGCGAGCAGGCCCTCGACGACCTCATCGGCATGTTCGTCAACACCCTTGTGCTGCGGACCGACATCACGCCCGACCTGACCTGCGCCGAGCTCCTGCACCGGGTCCGCGATACCGACATCGACGCATTCGCGCACGCCGATCTGCCGTTCGAGCGGCTCGTGGAGATCCTCGATCCGGTCCGCTCCGCGGGGCACCACCCGCTCTTCCAGGTCGCCCTGTTCTTCCAGAACATGGCGCAGCCCGAACTCGCGCTGCGCGATCTCGAGCTCGTACCGGTGGATCTCGGCGGAAGCATCGCCAAGTTCGATCTCCAGCTCACGGTGACCCCCCGGGAGGTGGACGGGCACCCCGCCGGAATCGGAGCCCAGTTCACCTACGCCACCGATCTTTTCGACGACTCGACCGTTCGCGCCCTGGCGGATCGCTTGGTGTCGGTGCTCGGAGCCTTCGCGAGCGACGCCGACATCCCGGTCGGGGAGATCGACCTGCTGACCCCGCACGAGCGTCATGCACTCACCGTCGGGGTCAACGCGACCGACCATCCGACGGACACGGGGACACTGCTGTCACGTTATCGAGCCCAGGTCGACCGCGTCCCGGGAGCGACCGCGGTCCTCTTCGGCGACGAGTCGCTCACCTATGCCGAGTTCGACGCACGCGTCAACCGACTCGCGCGGCACCTGATCTCGTCCGGGGTCGGACCCGAATCGCTCGTGGCCCTGGGGATCCGGAGGTCGATCGATCTCGTGGTCGCCATGTACGCGGTCGTCACCGCCGGCGGTGCCTACGTGCCGCTCGATCCCGACCATCCGGCCGATCGGATCGGTCACATCCTCGACACCGCCCGACCGGTGTGTGTGCTCAGCATGAGCGCGGACGCCGGCGACCTCCCCGAGGGAATCGCCCCGATCCTCCTCGACACCCTGGAGGCGGATGGGTACGACGCGCATCCTGTCCGGGAGGACGAACTGCGCGGCACCGTACAGCCCGCATCACCGGCCTACGTGATCTTCACATCGGGTTCGACGGGACGGCCGAAGGGTGTGTCCGTCCCCCACGAAGCGATCGTCAACCAGCTCGAGTGGATGGCTGCCGAGTACGACATCGCCGGGAGCGATGTGTACCTGCAGAAGACCGCCACGACCTTCGACGTCTCGCTCTGGGGCTACTTCCTGCCACTGCGCACCGGGGGCACCCTCGTCGTGGCGCCGCACGACGCCCATCGCGACCCGGCCTGGGTGGCGGATGCCGTCACACGCCACCGCGTCACCCTCACCGATTTCGTCCCGTCGATGCTCACCGTCTTCGCCGCACAGGCACCCGCCGGCAGCTGCGCGAGCCTGCGGCACGTGTTCGTCATCGGAGAGGCACTGCCGCCGGAAACGGTGTCGGCCTTCCGCCGGCTCGGCGATGCGGCGCTCCACAATCTCTACGGCCCGACCGAGGCGGCGGTCTCGGCGACCTACTGGCCGGCCGACGGCGACGGTCACTCCGTGCCGATCGGTGTGCCCGAATGGAACGTGCAGGTCTACGTCCTCGACTCGCGTCTGGCTCCCACACCCGTCGGGACGCCGGGTGAGCTGTATCTCGGCGGGGTTCAACTCGCTCGGGGTTACGAGAAGCGCCCCGACCTGTCCTCCGACAGGTTCGTCGCGAGTCCGCTCGGACGACCGGGGAGCCGGATGTACCGCACCGGCGACCTCGTGCGGTGGCGTCGTACCGCTGCGGGAGAGCTCGTCCTGGACTATCTGGGTCGCACCGACTTCCAGGTCAAGTTCCGCGGCCAGCGCATCGAGCTCGGCGAGATCGAGACGGCTCTGCTCGGCTGTGCCGAGGTATCGCAGGCAGTCGCGCTCGTCGTGCCCACATCCACCGGTGAGCAACTGGTCGCGTACGTCGTGCCGGCACCGGGACACACCGTCGACCGGGCGGCGCTGCTCGATGCGGTGAAGAAGACGTTGCCTTCCTACATGGTGCCCTCGGCCGTCGTCGCGCTCGACGAGTTCCCCTTGAACACCAGCGGAAAGCTCGACCGCAAGGCCCTGCCCGCACCGGTCTTCGAAGCACGCGAGTTCCGTGCGGCCCGTACCCCGATCGAGGAGATCGTGGCAGGTGTCTACGCCGACGTGCTCGGCGTGGCCCGGGTGGGTGCCGACGACGACTTCTTCGAACTCGGCGGCAACTCGCTCGTCGCGACGCGCGTCGCATCACGGATCTCCGACGCACTCGGCACGAGGGTCCCGGTTCGGGAACTGTTCGAATCGCCCACGGTCGCGGCGCTGGCCGTGCGCCTCGAATCACACGGAACAGGTGAGGACCGGCCCCGTCTCGAGGCCCGGCCCCGTCCCGAGCGCGTGCCACTGTCGCTCGCACAGCAGCGCATGTGGTTCCTCAACCGATTCGATCCGGAATCGCCGGCCTACAACCTGCCGGTGGCGCTCCGGATCACGGGATCTCTCGACGCCCGGGCTCTCGAAGCCGCGGTCGCCGACGTGATCGATCGGCACGAAATCCTGCGCACCGTCTACCCGGAGTCCGAGGACGGTCCGGTGCAGGTCGTGCTGCCGGCGGCCGGGTCCGTTCCCGATCTGACACCGGTCGAGATCGTCCCCGGTGATCTCGAGACCGCCGTCACCGCGCTGGCCATCGCCGGATTCGACGTCACAACCGATGCCCCGCTTCGTGCCAGGCTGTTCCGCCTGGATGCCGACGACCACGTGCTCGCGTTCGTCGTCCACCACATCAGTGCCGACGCGTCGTCGATGGCGCCGCTCACCCGCGACCTGATGACCGCGTACATGTCGCGACTCGCAGGTGAACGTCCGTCGTGGACGCCGCTGCCGGTGCAGTACGCCGACTACAGCCTGTGGCAACGCGAGGTGCTCGGCTCCGAATCCGATGCGGATTCCGTCGCGGCAGCGCAGATCCGGTACTGGGTCGAGACCCTCGACGGTCTTCCCGACCAGCTGGAACTGCCGATCGACCGTCCCCGCCCACCGGTGCAGTCCCTGCGGGGCCGCCGCGTTCCGTTGCGGATCCCGGCGGACGTGCACTCCGCGCTGTCGTCTCTCTCGCGCGAGCGCGGGGCGTCGCTGTTCATGACGTTCCATGCAGCGCTCGCGGTCCTCCTGTCACGATTGAGCGCGAGTTCCGACGTCGCGGTCGGCACGCCGATCGCGGGTCGCGGCGAGGCCCGGCTCGACGACGTCATCGGCATGTTCGTCAACACGCTCGTGTTCCGCACCCGAGTGGACGACGACGCGCGATTCGGCGAGCTCCTCGACCGCGTGCGGGAGATCGATCTCGACGCCTACGCCAATGCGGACCTGCCGTTCGAGAGGATCGTCGAGATCCTCAACCCCACCAGATCGCAGGCGCGGCACCCCCTGTTCCAGGTAGGCCTGTCGTTCCAGAACGTCGAGCGGTCGAGCCTCGAACTGCCGGGCCTGACGGTCACGGGTCTCGACATCGAGACCGAGATCTCCCAATTCGATCTGCACTTCATCGTCGCGGACCATTACGCCGAGGACGGATCGCCCCTCGGTGTCGGCGGTTTCGTCACCTACGCCACCGACCTGTTCGACGAGTCCACGGTCGTGCGGTTCACCGAAGTGCTCGAGACGGTCCTGCGCGCGGTGACCGCCGACCCGGACGTCGTGGTGGGCGACATCGATCTGCTCGGGGAGGCCGATCGGCAACGGCTCGCCGAGCTCGACGACACCGACCGGACCACGGACGGTTCCGCCACATTGGCGACCCTGTTCGACGAGCAGGTCGCACGCCGACCGGACGCGGTGGCTCTCGTATCGGGTGACAGGCACTGGACCTATGCGGAGCTCGACACCGAGGTCAACCGGCTCGCGCACATGCTGCTCGAGTGGGGTGTCGGTACGGAGGATCGTGTCGCGCTCCTCCTGCCGCGTTGTGCGGAGCTCCCCATCGCGATGTACGCGGTCGCGAAGACGGGTGCGGCATACGTACCGATCGATCCCGCGATGCCCGTGGCCCGCGTCGAGTACATCCTGGAGACGAGCGCCCCCACGGTCGTCCTCACGAACGGCGACGCTCGCCGGACCTGCGCCCTCGATCTGCCGAAGATCGTCGACCTCGACGAGATCGACACGGCCCGGTATCCGTCCGGTCCGGTACTCGACGCGCACCGGAGCTCACCGCTGCGGCCCGACGATCTCGCATACGTGATCTTCACGTCCGGGTCGACCGGCCGGCCGAAGGGCGTCGCGGTCAGCCACCGCGCCGTCACCAACCAGTTGCTCTGGAAGGCCGAGGAATTCGATCTCGGCCCCGACGACGTCGTGCTCCTCAAGACCGCCTCGACGTTCGATCTGTCGGTGTGGGAGTTCTGGTCGGCGCCCACCACAGGCGGCCGGTTGGTCGTGGCACGACCGGACGGTCATCAGGACCCGGACTATCTGCTTGCCACGATGCAGGAGCAAGGTGTCACCGTCGTGCACCTGGTGCCCTCGATGCTCGAGATGCTCATGACCGCCTCGGAGGGGTCGCTCCCCGAATCCGTGCGCGTCGTCCTCGCGATCGGTGAAGCGCTGCCGGCCACGACCGCTCGCGCGTTCCGCCGCACCCACCGTGCAGCACTGTTCAACCTCTACGGCCCGACCGAAGCCGCCGTGTCGGTCACCTCGCACGAGGTCGACGACGCGGACGAGCACGTCGTGCCCATCGGCACACCCGAATGGAACACCCGCGTCCACATCCTCGATCGGCGCCTCCATCCGGTGCCCGCCGGGGTGATCGGGGAGCTCTACCTCGCCGGTATCCAGCTCGCCCGCGGCTACCAGGATCGACCGGCCCTGACGGCGGACCGTTTCGTCGCCGACCCGTTCGGACCGGCCGGGACGCGCATGTACCGCACCGGTGATCTCGCGGTGCTCCGCACCGACGGCGAGATCGAGTACCGGGGCCGCTCCGACTTCCAGGTGAAGATCCGTGGTTTCCGCATCGAACTCGAGGAGATCGAATCGGCACTCCGTCGCCTCGACGATATCGCTGCGGCCGTCGTGACCGCGCACCACGATGCGCGTCTCGGTGATCGGCTCGTCGCGTACCTGGTTCCCGCTGCCGGTGCGGTCGTCGACACCGGCCGGGTTGCCGAGGCTCTCACCCGGGAACTGCCCGGATACATGATCCCCGGGGCGTTCGTCGTTCTGACCGAGCTTCCGCTGACCGCCAACGGAAAGCTCCACCGCGCAGCACTTCCCGCGCCCGTCTTCGAGTCCACGGAGTTCCGCGCCCCGACCACGACGATCGAGCAGACCGTGGCCGGTGTGTTCGCAGATGTGCTCGGCGTCGACCGCATCGGTCTGGACGACGACTTCTTCGATCTCGGCGGCAACTCGTTGCTCGCCACCCAGGTCGTCGCGCGTCTCGGTAAGATGTCGGGACTGCGCGTTCCCGTCCGCGCACTGTTCGAGGCCCCCGGTGTGGGTGCGCTCGCTGCCCGCCTCGAGCAGTTCTCCGCGGTCGAACACCACGAACCTCTCGTCCCAGTGATTCGCCCGGTAGAGATACCCCTCTCGCTCGCGCAGCAGCGGATGTGGTTCGTCAACCAGTTCGACACGTCCTCGCCCGCCTACAACGTCGCTGCGGCGGTGCGGCTGTCCGGATCGCTCGACGCCGAGGCCCTGCAGCACGCCGTCGACGACATCGTGGCGCGACACGAGACCCTCCGTACGCGATATCCGCGCGGGACGGAAGGTCCGATCCAGCAGATCCTCCCGGCAGTGGAGGCCACCGTTCGCCTCGAACCCGTCGACGTGACCGAGACCGACCTGCCGGCCCGGGTACACGACATCGTCGCGCGCGGCTTCGATGTCACCACCGAGATCCCGGTCCGGCTCGCGCTGTTCCGTCTCGCCGCGACCGAGCACGTCCTCGTGACGGTGGTGCACCACATCAGCGCCGACGGCTGGTCGGTCGGGCCGCTCACGCGAGACCTCGTGGTCGCCTACAGTGCACGCTCGGCGGGCGCGGTGCCCGCCTGGGCGGCACTCCCGATCCAGTACGCCGACTTCGCTCTGTGGCAGCGACGGATGCTCGGTGCGGAGGACGATCCCGCCTCGGTTCTCGCCGGACAGGCGGCCTACTGGAAGAACGCTCTCGCCGGGATCGCCGACGAGATCGCCCTGCCCACCGATCGTCCACGCCCGCCCGTGCAGTCGATGCGAGGTGGCAAGGTGCGCTTCGTCGTCGACCCGTCGACTCATCACGGGCTCACCGAGGTCGCCCGCACGCACAACGCGACCCTGTTCATGGTGCTGCACGCCGCACTCGCCGGCTTCCTGCACCGCATCACCGGTGACGTCGACATCGCGATCGGTACGCCCGTCGCCGGCCGCGGACACGAGGAACTCGACGACCTGATCGGTATGTTCGTCAACACTCTCGTGCTGCGGACCGCGCCGCGTGGCGACCGGTCGTTCGCCGACCTGCTCGCCGAGGCACGTGAGACGGATCTCGATGCGTTCGCACACGCCGATATCCCGTTCGAGAGTCTGGTCGAGATCCTGGCGCCGGAACGGTCCACCGCGCGGCAGCCACTGTTCCAGGTCGCACTCTCCTTCGAGAACCTGGGCCGGACCGGTTTCGATCTGCCGGGCCTGAGTTTCGGCATCGTGGATTCCGATATCGACGTCGCCAAATTCGACCTGTCGCTCACCCTCGCCGAACAATTCGATCAGGCCGGCGAACCGGCCGGTATGGCGGCCGAGTTCTCGTATGCACGAGACCTGTTCGACGAGAACACGATCGACGGCTTCGCGCGTCGCTTCGTGCGTTTCCTCGACGGTGTCCTCACCGACACCGACCGGGCGATCGGCGACGTGGACATCCTCGACGCCGAGGAGCGTGCACGTCTCGCGGGAGTGCGCGGCGCCGAATCGGTCGAGCCGCAGACCCTGTCACGGCTCCTGTCGCTCGCTGTGGCGGGGGGACCGGACCGCACCGCCGTGCGTTGCGGCGACGAGGCACTGACCTATCGCGAGCTGGACGAGCAGACGAACCGTCTCGCCCGGGTGCTCCTCGACCACGGTGCAGGTCCGGAGACGTTCGTCGGCCTCGCCTTCCCACGCTCGATCGACATGATCCGGGCGGTATGGGCGGTCGCCAAGACGGGGGCGGCCTATGTGCCCATCGACCCCGACTATCCGGCCGACCGTATCGCCTACATGCTGGAGGATTCGGGAGCACGTCTCGGCGTCACCTCCTCGGCTCACGCCGGCAGGCTCCCCGACGCCGAGTGGCTCGTGCTCGACGACGACGAGTTCCGGGACAGATGCGACCGGATGTCGTCCGAACCGATCGAGGCGACGGAACTGCACGGCGCGATCCGCGTCGGCAACGCGGCCTACGTCATCTACACTTCCGGCTCCACCGGCCGGCCGAAGGGTGTCGTCTCGACCCATGCGGGTCTGGCGAATCTTGCACGCGCGCAATGCGAGACCTTCCGAATCACAGCCGACGCACGCACCCTGCAGTTCGCTTCACCGAGCTTCGATGCGTCCATGCTCGAGATGCTGCTCGCGGTCGGAGCGGGAGCGACGATGGTGATCGTGCCGCCCGCGATCTACGGCGGCGAGGAACTTGCGGCCGTCCTGCGGCGCGAGGCCGTCACGCACGCCTTCGTCACTCCGGCCGCGCTGGCCACCGTCGATCCGTCCGGCCTCGGTGAACTCGAGGCGGTGATGGTCGGCGGCGAGGCGTACTCCTCCGATCTGGTGACCCGGTGGGGAAGCGACCGTCGGTTCTACAACGTGTACGGCCCGACCGAGACCACGTGTATCACCACCAGCTCCGAACCGCTCGTGCCGGGAGGCGCGATGCCTATCGGTCATCCGTTGCGCGGTGTGGGTGTGCACGTGCTCGATGCCCGACTGCATCCCGTCCCGCTCGGCGTCACCGGCGAACTCTACCTCTCGGGACCGGCGCTGACCCGCGGATATCACCGCCGGGCCGGGCTCACCTCGGAACGGTTCGTCGCATCCCCGTTCGGCGACGGGCAACGCCTGTACCGCACGGGCGATCTCGTCCGCTGGGCCGCAGGCGGAGAACTCGAGTACGTCGGACGTGCCGACCAGCAGGTCAAGATCCGCGGGTTCCGGATCGAACTGGGGGAGGTCGACGCGGCCTTCGTCGCACATCCGGACGTCGACTTCGCGGCTACTCTCGGGCACGAGACCGCAGCCGGCGCCGTAGTTCTCGTGACCTACGTCAAGCCGTGCGAAGCGCGGACCGTCGACACCGACGAACTGCTCGCGTTCGTGGCCAGGTCGCTGCCCGACTACATGGTGCCCACGACCGTCGTCGTCATCGACCGGGTGCCGTTGACCCCGGTGGGCAAGCTCGACAAGAAGGCCCTGCCGGAACCGGTGTTCGCTTCCGCGGAGCGTCGCGCACCGTCGACTCCGGCGGAGACCGCGATCGCCGGGATCTTCGTCGAGATCCTCGGTGTCGACGAGATCGGCGCCGACGACTCGTTCTTCGCCCTCGGCGGCGACAGTATCGTGTCCATCCAGTTCGTCGCCCGAGCCCGGGCGCTCGGATTCGAACTGAGCCCGCGCGACGTCTTCGAACGGAAGACGGTCGCGGCACTCGCCGAACTCGTCGATGCCGGGGCTGCCACGGAGGCGGGGGAGGCGGAGGCGGATCCTGCAGCCGAGGACACCGCTCCTCGGACACCCGAGATCGCGCGTGTTCGCGCAGGCGGGCACCACGGTGTCACGAGTGTCGTCATCGAGATGCCGGGCGGAGTCGACGACGACGGTCCGGCCGAGTGCCTGACCGCTGTACTTGCGGCGCATCCGCTGCTGCGTCTGGTCGTGCCGCGCGAGGTCGACGAGCCCCCGCGGGTCGTTGCCGCGTCGGCCCTCGATATCTCGAAGGTGTTGCGGCACAAGGTAGTCGAAGGCCCCCTTGCGCTCGAGGTGATCGTCGACGGCGTCGTGCGGGAGGCCGCAGACCGGCTGGACCCGGCTGCCGGCATCGTCGTGCAATTCGTCCGGGTGTCCGCCGGTGACTCCGATCTGCTCGTGGCCGTCGGCGACGCGGTCGCCGTCGACGGAGTGTCGTGGCAGGTGCTCGCCGACGATCTGGCCGCCGCCTGGACCGCCCGTGCCGCCGGTCGCGCCCCCACCGTGGCGGCCGAGAAGGTCTCGACGCGGGCATGGTCGAACACGTTCGCGATGCCTCCTGCCGCGCCGGTGACGAGAGTCGCGACTGCGGATTCGGACGAGCGGGCCCCCCTCGGGGCCATCGTCCGTCATTCGGCCTCGGACACCGCATCCGTCTTCGCCGATCTTGCTGCGGCTTTCCGCGCCGAACCGATCGACGTGCTCGTCGCGGTCGCTGCGGTCGCGGTCACCGGCACCCGCGGGTCGACACAGGTCGATCTCGTGGTGGGCGCCGACGGGCGACGACTCGCATCTGCGGCCGGTACGTCCCGGACGGTCGGCGGTCTGCAGGTGCAGTATCCGGCGCACATCGACCTGGAGGGGGTCGGGGAACTCACCGGGCCCGAAGGGGCAGCCCCACTCGTCAAGGCCGTCAAGGAACAACTCCGTGCGGCGCTACGCCGGTCGCCCGACGACGCGGTGACGGCTGGTCCCGACACGATGGTGACCCTGCACGGCGAACCACGCGCCGGGGACATGCGCGAGGCCTGGCGATTGTCCGCCGAGCACGGGATCCGGCCCGTCTTCCGTACCGCACCGGAACATCGGCTCGAAATCCACGCCTCGTCGGTCGCGGGGGAACTCGCCGTGACCCTCACCGCCGATCCCGCGCGCGTCCACGAAGACGAACTCGCCGACGTGATCCGGACATGGACCGCGACGGTGGACGCACTCGCCCGGTACGCGGCACAACCCGGTATCGGCGGACTCACCCCCTCCGATCTACCCCTCGTCGACGCGGATGCCGACGACATCGAGATATGGGAGCAGCGGTACCCGGGCCTCGAGGACGTGTGGCCGCTCACCCCGCTACAGCAGGGCATGTTGTTCCACGCCCTGCTCGCGAGCGACGGCGTCGACGTGTACACGACCCAGTTCGTGCTCCGTCTCCGCGGTGATCTCGACACCGCCCGCTTGCACCGGGCCGCACAGACCCTGCTCGACCGTTACCCCAACCTGTGCGCGGCGTTCACCACGACGCGCAGCGGTGTGCCGGTGCAGGTCGTGCAGCGCGGGATCGAGGTTCCGTGGCGTGAGGTGGACGTCACCGAGGCCGGCGACCCGGACGCGATCGACGCGCGCATCGAGCAGGCGAAAGCAGAGGATCTCGCAACGCATTTCGTGATGGACCGCGCCCCGCTGCTCCGGTTCACCCTGTTCCGTGCCGCCTCGGACCGTGTCGATCTGCTCGTCACGAGCCATCACATCCTCATCGACGGCTGGTCGATGCCGCTGCTGATGCGCGACATGCTCGTGCTGTACGCAGCCGACGCGGATCCGGCCGTGCTGCCGCCCGTCGCTCCCTATCGGGACTATCTCGAGTGGCTGCACGCACGGGATCACGCCGAATCGCGGGAGGCATGGAAGCGCTCGCTCGACGGCCTGGACGGTCCCACGACGATCACCACGCTCGACACCGCTCGCGGGATCGAGGCGGGCATCGGCGAAGCCGGTTTCGAACTCACGCCGGACACCACGGCGAAGCTGTCCGCGACGGCGCGTCGACTCGGCGTCACCCTCAACACCATGGTGCAGACGGCATGGGGGCTGTTGCTCTCCCGGATGACCGACCGCGACGACGTCGTCTTCGGCGCCACCGTATCCGGACGTCCGCCACAGCTACCCGGTATCGAGTCGATGGTCGGCCTGTTCCTCAACGCCGTCCCCGTCCGGGTGCGCATCGACCCGGACGAGACCGTCGCGAACCTGGCTTCGACGGTGCAACGCGAACAGGGTGAGCTCCTCGATCACCACTATCTCGGGTTGGCCGAGATCCAGGAGTCGACCGGTGCGGACGCACTGTTCGACTCGCTCGTGGTTTTCGAATCGTTCCCGGTGGACGCGGCCGCCCTGTCGGAGGCGCGCTCCGGCATCGGTCTCGACGTCGCCGCCGTGGACGCGGCCAGCGGCACACACTATCCACTGACACTCATGGTGGTCGCCGACGACCGGGTTCGGGTGACGGTGAAGTATCTGGAAGACGTGATCGGCGGGACCTTCGCGCGCGACGTGGCCGGCCGGCTGGAGGTCGTGCTCGACGCGTTCGCCGAGTCGGTCGACCGGCGGATCGGGCAGCTCGACGTGTCGACCGGACACGATCGGGCGCGTCTCGACCGATGGAATGCGACGGACGTCCCCGAACTGCTCGACGAGGCGACGCTGGTGTCATTGTTCGAGGAGCAGGCGGCCCGCACCCCACAGGTTCCGGCACTCGTGTTCGAGGACACCGAGTGGGACTACGCGACCTTCGACGCGGAAGCCAACCGGCTCGCCCGGCACCTCGTCGCACTGGGCGTGGGGCCGGAGACGCTCGTCGCGGTGGCGATGCGGCGCTCGCTCGAACTGCCGCTCGCGATCTACGCGATCGTCAAGGCCGGTGGTGGGTACGTACCCATCGACCCGGATCATCCCGCCGATCGCACCGCGCTCGTACTCGATGGGGCGCGTCCCGCATGCGTCCTCACCACGAGCCGTGAGGGTGTCGACGTCGCGACGACCGTTCCGGTGATCGACGTGGATCGCCTCGACCTCGGTCACCTGCCCTCTCACCCTCTCGACGACTGCGAACGGCTCGGCTCCCTGAGGCCTGACAACACGGCCTACGTGATCTACACGTCGGGGTCGACGGGCCGTCCCAAGGGTGTCCAGATCACCCACCGGCAGGTCGCCAACCAGTTCCGCTGGGCGCAGCGCACATTCCCGCATTCTGTGGGGGATGTGGTCCTGCACAAGACTCCCGTCACCTTCGACATCTCCACATGGGAATTGTTCTGGCCGTTGCAGACCGGGGCGACGGTCGTGGTGGCCCGGCCCGACGGGCACCGCGACCCGCAGTATCTCGCCGAGACGATCCGTCGCCGGTCGGTGAGCTCGGTGCATTTCGTGCCGTCCATGCTCGATGTCTTCTGCGAGTCCGCGGATTCCGGCGACCTCGCATCGCTGAAGTACGTCTTCGCGGCCGGGGAGGAACTGACCGCCGACACCGTCGACGCCTACCGGGCGATCGGCACGGCGGCACTCGTCAACTGGTACGGCCCTGCGGAAGCAACCGTGGTCACCAGTGTGGACACGGCCCGAGTGCACGGCCGGCCGGTGCCGATCGGTGCACCGGTCGCCAACACGACGGTGCACGTACTCGACAGTCGGCTCCGGCCGGTGCCGGTCGGAAGCGTCGGCGAACTGTACGTCGGGGGAGTGCAACTCTCCCGCGGATACGCCCACGCAGCGGTTCTCACGGCGGAGCGTTTCGTCGCCGATCCCCGCAACACCGGAGCGCGGTTGTACCGCACCGGAGACCTCGTCCGGTGGAGAGAGGACGGCAGACTCGACTACCTCGGCCGGTCCGATTTCCAGGTCAAACTGCGCGGGCAGCGCATCGAGCTCGGTGAGATCGAAGCAGTGCTCGTATCGCGACCCGAGGTGGCGCGCGCCGTGGTCACCGTCGTCGCGGGACCGGACGGAGGCGACCGTCTCGCGGCCTATGTCGTCGCTGCCGAAGGAGTGTCGCTGGATGTCGGCGAACTCGCCGTGCATGCGCGGCATTCGCTGCCGTCGTACATGGTGCCTGCGGTCCTCGTGCCCTTGCACGAACTGCCGCTCAACGCCAACGGCAAGCTCGACCGGAAGGCGCTTCCCACCCCGGTGATCGACACCGTCGCGTACACGGCGCCGCGTACTCCGCTCGAGGAGCTCGTCGCAGGCGTCGTCGAGGAGGTCCTCGGCGTCGAGAAGGTCGGTGTGGACGACGACTTCTTCGCGCTCGGCGGCAACTCGTTGAATGCGACGCAGGTCGCGAGCCGGCTCCGCGACAGCGTGGGCGCCGACGTCCGCGTCCAGTGGTTGTTCACCGACCCCACCGTCGCTGCACTGGCAGGACGCATCTCGGCCGAACGCGACGCCAGCGAGGAGTTCGATCCCTTCGCCGACAGTGCGATGCAGGTGCTGCTCCCGCTCCGGGCACGCGGTTCCCGGGCACCACTGTTCTGTGTCCATCCGATGTACGGACTCGCGTGGACGTACTCGGGCCTGACCCGCTTCGTGCACGATCGGCCGATCTACGGCATCCAGTCGAAGGCGCTGTCGGAGGACGGATACCTGCCGGAGTCCCTGGCCGGGATGGCGGCGCGATACGTCGAGGAGATCCGGACGGTGCAGCCACACGGTCCGTACAACCTCATGGGCTGGTCGCTCGGTGGTGTGCTCGCGCACGAGATGGCCGTGCAACTGCAGGCGGCGGGGGAGAGCGTCGACTGCCTCGCCATGCTCGACAGCCATCTGAATCTCGATGTCGGCGACTTCCGGGGAGCGATCCGCGACGAGCTCGAACAGATCGGCGTCGTCCTCGACGACTCGGCCGACGTGACGAGCCTGTCGGACGAGCATCTCCAGCGCGTGATGGAGACCGTTCCGCAGGAGATGGTCACGCTCACCGCGGAGCGTTTCCGCAATCTGTACGAGAGTGCGCTGCGATCGGCGGAACTCATCGCGTCGCACACCCCCGGGGTGTTCGAAGGAGACCTGATGTACTTCAGCGCGGCCGATCATCCGCCCGCCCAGGACGGTGCCGCGGGACGCTGGTCGCACCTGGTGACCGGAACCATCTCGGACGTTCCGATCGACTGTGTGCACGGCGCGATGACCACACCCGAGTCGCTGGCAGCGATCGGGCCGGTGCTCGAGGAACACCTCCACAGGGAGTGGATGTAACGAGTTGCTCCCGGACGACGACGCATGTAACTGTACGTAGGCCGCCATCGGGTAGGTTCCGTTCGAGCATCGGACCGCACCGCGCCCGACGCCGACCACCACTGCCTATTCGAAAAGGTGAGAGAACCGTATGAGGCATCCGATGCGAGGATCCGGACGACTTCGCGTACTGACCGTCGGCGCGGCATGCGCAGTTTTCTCGGCTGCGTTGTCTGTGGCTCCGGCAATTGCCCAGCCGGCAGACCCTGTGGCCGAGAACCAACAGCCGCTCCAGTCGGTGACCAGCGAAAACGGCTCGAAGATCACCCGTATCGAAAACTACGGCGAGCAGCAGCTGCTCGTCTACGTCTACTCCGCCTCGATGGACAAGGAGATCCTGCTCGACGTCTGGCGTCCCGCCGACACCAGCGAGCCGCGCCCGACGCTGTATCTCCTCAACGGAGCCGGTGGTGGCGAGGACAGCGCGACCTGGCGCTTCCGCACCGACGCGATCGAGTTCATGAAGGACAAGAACGTCAACGTCGTCTCCCCGGTCGGTGGCAAATGGAGTTATTACACCGACTGGAAGGAAGAGGACCCGGTTCTCGGTGTCAACAAGTGGGAGACCTTCCTGACGAAGGAGATCCCGCCGCTGATCGACGCGGCGCTCGGTACGAACGGGATCAACGCGATCGCGGGTCTGTCGTCCTCGGGTACGTCGGTCCTGCAGCTGCCCATCGCTGCACCCGGCCTGTACCAGGGCGTCGCGGCGTACAGCGGCTGCGCCCAGACTTCCGACCCGATCGGGCAGCAGTTCGTCAAGCTCGTCGTCGAGACCTGGGGTGGCGGCGACACCCGCAACATGTGGGGTGAGTTGAACGATCCGGCCTGGGCAGAGAACGATCCCTACGTGCACGCCGAGGAGCTGCGCGGTCTCGATCTCTACATCTCCAACGGCACGGGCCTGCCGGGGCGCTACGACACCCTGAACGGTCCGGAGATCGACGGCCAGGTCGACGTGCTCGCCAACCAGATCGTGGTCGGCGGCGTCATCGAAGCGGCGACCAACTACTGCACGCACAACCTCCGTACCCGCCTCGACGAGCTGGACATCCCCGCCACCTACAACTTCCGCGACTCCGGCACCCATTCGTGGGGTTACTGGCAGGACGATCTGAAGGACTCGTGGCCGGTGCTGCAGAAGGCCCTCGGCCTCTGACCGTCCTCGTCGGTCGGTTCGTGTGACCGACCGGAAAGGCCCCTACCGCTTGGCGGGTTCTAACGGTGGTCGCAACACCCCGAGTTTCGGGAGGTTGCGACCACCGTGTCTTTTTCGGAGACGACCACGTCGTTGAAAGTCCGTTTCCTGGCGTTGATGGATGAGGTCGGGAGCGTGGCTGAGGTCGCGCGTCGGCTCGATGTCGATCGGAACACCGCGTATGGATGGGCTCGGCAGGCCGGGTTGTCGTCGCACCGGTTGGGGCATCCATGCAGGGGCCGAGTATCTGCAACTGCGCGGGCTGGGGATGACGCGGCGAGAGGCCGTGGAGCGTGTCGAGGTCGATGAGCGAACTGCGCGTGGCGCACGGGCACGCCCGAAACCGGCGCTGCTCGCCTGAGCTTGGCACGAGCCGGTTTGTCGACCCGATGGTGATGATCAGCGAGCGTCCCGCCGAGGTCGAGGATCGTGCTGTTCCAGGCCATTGGGAAGGCGACCTGGTGCGCCACGAGGCGCTGTGCAACCGAGCGGAGGTGAAAGACCTGCGCCGTTGTGCTGTCGCAGCAGCATAACGAAGCTGGGGGCAGCCTGAACCGGGAGACGCCGGCGAGGGGTGGCAAGCAGCCCCGACAACGACGGGACAGGCCAGCACTACCGGATGGTCTGGGTCCGGCAAGCATGAGCATTCCTGGGGCAGGTGCGAGAGCAGGTGAAGTCTCGGACCTTTGCTCCTCTTCCGGTGCGGGAGAGAATGATGCCCAAGCCGGGGAGCGGCAAGCTCAGGCGGCTCGGTATCCCCACGGCGATGGACCGCACGGTGCAAGCGTCGCTGTTGTGCTGGTGTTGGAGCCGATCTTCGAGGCGGATTTCACACCGGTCAGCTACGATTTCCGTCCGAGGCGTCGCGCTCAGGACGCGATCGCCGAGATGCATGCTTGGGGGACCCGAAATCATCATTGGGTGTTCGAGGCCGATATCGCGGCGTGTTTCGACGAATTGGACCATTCCGCGATCATGGAGCGGGTCCGCACTCGGATCGTCGACAGGCGCGTTCTAGCTCTGATCAAGGCGTTTGTCGAAGGCGGGCATCATGTCCGGCGACGGAACGGTCAGGGAATCCGACACCGGCACACCCCAGGGCGGCATACTCTCACCGCTGCTCGCCAACATCGCTCTGACGGTGTTGGATGCACATTTCTGTGCGAAATGGGACGCCCACGGCAGTTCCTACGGGCGCGAGGTGCACCGCAAACGCGGCGGCGCCACCTATCGGATCGTGCGGTATGCGGACGGTTTCTTCGATCATGGTGGTCGGAACCAAAGCGCATGCGGATGCACTCTGGGACGAAGTGGCGGACGTGATAGCCCCTTTGGGGCTGCGGCTGTCCGCCGAGAAGACCCGGGTATGCCACCTGGACGAGGGTGTCGACTTTCTGGGGTTCCGCATCCAGCGGCGTCGCAGGAAGGGCACGAACAAGATGAGTGTCTACACCTATCCGTCGAAGACGGATCACGTGGGCGGATCTCTACCGACGGTTCCTGACCGGCAGGCCAGGTAATCGTCCGCAGGAGAACGGGATCGTCATGTTCGACACCACCACCGTTGCGGTTACTCGGTATCGGTGGCGAGCGAGCAACATCCCCACACCATGGTCCAGCACGGGAACGTCGGTTCCCGCCTGAGGGTGGCAGTCCGTGGAGCGCCGGATGCGATGAGAGTCGCACGTCCGGTGCGGAGGGCGGGCCGGGGAAACGGACCGGGGGTAATCCCGACACCGCGCCCCGGTCCCACCCCTACATCACCGGGGAGCAGAACAGTCCGCGATCGTCACGCTCGTCGAACGCACGACCCGTTACGTGATGCTCGGGCACCTGCCCGACGGGGACCACCCTGCCGAGACGATCCGTGATGTCCTTGTGACGCTGGTCGGCACGCTGCCGGTCCGTGTCGACGAGCGAATCGCCGGGTGGCCCTATCCGTTCTCGGGTAGGTCGCACGGCACCGCGTGGGCCGCAGCGTATCCGGGGTCGAGCGCCGACTTCACGAGGTGGAGCGATTCGGGTCGTACGAGGATCGTGGAGTGGTCGGCGGGCGAATCCGGGCAGCCGTCCTGAACCCACACGTTGTGGACCTCGGCGTCCGGTCCCGGGCGCAGGAACGAGCTCTCGGGCGGTGTGACGATCTGATCGTGGCGCGTCGCGATCGAGGTGTAGGTCACGCCGGGAAGCGTGTCGCCACCCTCGTTGAGATTGCTGAGCATGCGCGACCCGATCAGCTGCTGCTGCCCGGCCGCGCCGAGATTGCTCCCGCGGAACAGCAACTCGGCCAAGGCATCGTTGCCGTTCGTCACGCCGAGCACCGCGAGCACCGTGTACAGCTGCTGCAGGCCGTTGAAGGTGGTGCCGTGATTCGTCGCGCCCAACATGACGAGGTTCCGGACCCGGTTGCGGGAGGGATCCGTCGCGTCCGTCCCACCCTCGAACTTGAGGTACTGACGGGAGACGACACCCCCCTGCGAGTGGCCGACCAGATCCACCTGCTCGGAGCCGGTGTGCTCGCGAACGGCATCGACGAACGTTCCGAGTTCCACGGCGGACCGTTCGATGTCCGAGACACCCCAGACCGTGCGCTCGGGATCGAAGTATCCCTGCGCAGCGCCGTAGTTCAACGCGTACACGCAGTAGCCGAGCCGTGCGAGTTCGGGAGCGACGTAGACCCATGTGGGGTACATGCCCGTCCCGGTGCCGTGCACGAGGACGACCGGCCGGGGATGGTCCGGCGACGGGACGCAGCCGAGGTCGTTGGCTCCCTCGACCCCCTCACCCATCGTGCTCAGCAGGGTCGCGAGGGGGCTCCCCGGAGCGTCTGCCGAGGTGGGCAGGGGAGCCGGATCGGGCACGGTGATGGTAGGCGCCGGCGCGGCAGGGGCAGGATCGGCCGCCGATACCGCCGGGGTGGCGAACATCGACGACGCAAGGGCGAGGGCAGCAGTGGCTGTGGCTACGACGCTGCGACGCGCACGGATCATCGGTACTCCTCGACGAACATGGGGATCGTATGTTCGTGCTGGTTGGGGGATCGCCGAGTAGGATAGCAGCCCGTCGGGGGACGTTCCGGGCAGCGGAAGATCAATTCTGTTCGGCCGAGCGCCGGTAACCGACGACGGCGGGGACCACGAAGACCGCCACCATCCCCACCGACCACGCGACCGTCTTCAGGAAGGGCTCGGCGACAGGCCCTCCCATCGCCAGCGCGCGCATCGTGTCGATCGCGCAGGACATCGGCTGGTTCGCCACGACGGGTTGCAACCAGCTCGGATACGCCATGACCGGCACGAACCCCGAGTTGAAGAACATGAGCAGGGTGCACAAAATCGAGACGGTCTCGACCAGGGGCGTGCGCCCCGGCAGAGTCGCCAGAGCGGTCACCATCATCGCGAAGCCCAGACCGAAGATCAGTGGGACCACGAGGATGAGCAGGGTGGGACCGAGGCCCTGGGTGAACCGGAAGCCAAGCGCCATGCCGGCGGCGAAGATCACGAGAGAGGTGACGAACACGCGCACCATCTCGGCCATCAACCGGCCCACGAGCCCCGCCGAACGATGAACGGGCAGCGTGTGGAAGCGGCTCAGCAGGCCGGAATCACGTTCGGTGCGCAATCCCACCGCGCTGACCACCGAGCCGAACATTGCGCCGACGAGCACGATCATGGGGACGGTGCCGAAGATCGACGAATAGCCGGTCGCGGCGGTGATGCTGTCGCCGAGCACGATGCGGAACATCACCAGGGTGAGCGCCGGATAGATGAGCGCCTGGATCATCGTGGCGGGATCACGGGCCCATCTGAGCAGCAGTCGACCGCACTGCAGGCGGCTGTGCTCCCACAACGCACCGAGGGAACTCTCGCTGCGGATGCGATCCGGTTCGGGATAGGCGAAGGCGCGGCCCGGCGTCCCTGCCCGCTCTCGCGATCGGGCCCGCGCCCGCTGTGTCTCGACGGTCTCGCTCATCGATTCACTCCCGCCTCGTCGCGGCCCACACGGCGCCCGGGATGCAGATCACGGCCAGCCCGATCATCCAGAACAGGCTCGGCCGGAAGACTTCCCAGGTCACCCCGTCCTGGGCCATATCGCGCATCGCGAAGGAGAACTGCGAGATCGGCTGGTTGCGGACGAACGGTCTGATCCACTCGGGAAATCCCTCCTCGGGCACGAAACCGCACGAGAGCATCCCGAGGATCAGCTGCGGCAGGGTCAGCGCCTGCGCTGTCGCCTCGGGGCTCCGGGACAGACATCCGATCGCGTCGGCGCCCAGGCACAACAACAGGCTGATGATCAGTGCGGTCGCGCAGAACAACACTGCCTGCCCGGGGCCGGCGGAGAAACGGAAACCGATGAAATAACCGAATCCGATCGCGGCGGCCAAGGAGATGACCGACCGCACCATGCTCGCCGTCATCCGTGAGGCCAGGGGCGCCGCCGGGGCGACGGGCAGCGTCTGCAGACGCGAGGTCACGCCGGTCGTGCCCTCCTGCGCTGCCAGCTGCGCCGCCGAGATGGCGGTGAAGGCCATCGACTGCAGCACGATGATGGGCATCAGGAATTGCGCGTAGTCGATGCCCTGCAACTGCATGACGAATTTGAGCGGCAGATAGAAACCGAGACCGAAGACGAACGGTGCCAGGACCGCGAGGACCAGCTCGCCGTACCGCGCCATCGTGCGCAACGACCGGAGCGTCAGCACCCACCACTGCTCGACCCCCGACGGCGTGATCCGGCGGTGGACGCCTCCCCGGCGTGCGGGAAGGGTGGACGAGGAGTCGGTGAACGAGACCGTGGGGGTCTCCGTCCCGCGGACCGTCTCGTCGGTGCGGGCCGTCACGGCCGCTCACCTGCCGACGCAGGCTCCGCCCGCTCCGGGTCGGGAAGTGCTGCCGGGCCGCCGTCCGTGAGGCCACCGTCCGCCGGGTTGCTGCCGTCGGGAGCGGATGCGGAGTGCCTGGTGAGGCGGAGGAAGACGTCGTCGAGCGAAGGACGTCGCAGGCCGATGTCGGCGAGTTCGATGCCCAGGGGTTCGATGCGCCGCAGCACCTCGGTGAGGGTCGCGGCGCCGTCGGGCGCCGGGACGGACACCCGATCCGTGTCGGGGACCGTGCCCACGAGCACGTCCTGGGGGAGGAGACCGTCCAGGACGTGCAGGATCTCGGGGATCGCCCGCGGGTCCACCGGAACGATCTCGCAGTGGGTGCCACCGGCGGAGGACTTCAGCTGGTTCGCGGTGCCCTCCGCGATCACGGTGCCCTTGTCGATGACGATGATGTTGTCGCTCAGCACGTCGGCCTCTTCGAGGTACTGCGTGGTCAGCAGCACCGTGATGCCCTGCTCCTTGAGCGCTGCCACCAGCGACCACACACCCTGCCGGCTGCGCGGGTCGAGACCGGTGGTCGGCTCGTCGAGGAAGACCACCTTGGGCCGGACCACGAGGCCGCACGCGATGTCGACCCGTCGACGCATACCGCCGGAGTAGCCCTTCACTGGACGGCGACCGGCGTCGACGAGATCGAACTCCCGGAGCAGCTCGTCGGCGCGTCGGGTAGCGGACTTCTTGTCCAGGCCCATCAGGCGCCCGAACAGGATCAGGTTCTCCCGGCCGGTGAGAGTGTCGTCGAGTGCTGCGAACTGGCCGGTCATCATGATCGAACGCCGGACCGCCGCGGCGTCGGCGACCACGTCGTGCCCGGCGACCACGGCGCGACCCGAGGTGGGGCGCAACAGCGTCGACAGCACCTTGACCATCGTGGTCTTGCCGGCGCCGTTGGGGCCGAGGATGCCGAGGACACGGCCCGGCGGTGCAGAGAAGCTGATCCCGTCGAGTGCGTGGACGTCGCCGAACGACTTGTGGACGTCCTCCACGAGAACTGCCTGGTCGTGATCGCTCACATCACACCCCGCCGTAGATCTCGGTCCCCGTCGGGGACGGGTCGGTCCGTCACCGTCGGAATCGTACCGGGGCGAACGGTCCCGGGAGGGGCGGACGGACATGCGCGTCGGCGCCGACGCCCTGCCCCTTGGGGTGTCCACGCCGGCCGGTCAGGACCAGACGCCGAGATCGTCGAGGTGTTCGACGAGTCGATGGGCCCCGTCGGTGAAGTGTTCGCGCGTCTCGCGTCCGGTGGCCTCGACGTCACCGGTGCGCAACGCCTGCAGCAACCGTTCGTGCGAGGCGACCGCATCCGTCCCCCAGCTGCGCGCCTTCTCCTAGTACATGATCCGCCTTGTCACTTCACGGTCTCGGTAGCATCACAGCCGGAGGTGACATGTGGCACACCTACCGTGCCCTAACCTGGCTCGCAACGCACTGGATGGTTTGGTTGGCGGGTGAGCACCGGAGTATCACGCCGACGGTTACTGGGAGGGGCCGCCGGCGGATTGTTCGCGTGGGGTGCGACCGCGGGGAGCGGTCGTGCGGCTCCGCCACGCAGGCTTCCTCCACCCGACACCGTCACCGATCCCGCGAGGATGAGTGCGGTCGAGGCGGCAGCGCTGCTGCACGCCGGCGAGCTGCACCCGCGCGAACTGCTCGATGCCTGTCTGGACCGCACGCGCTCGTACGACGGAGCGATCGGTGCGTGGATCCGGCTCTACCCCGAAGTGGCCTACGCGGCGGCCGAGGCGGCGGGGGAGCGGCTCGCCCGTGCGCGCCGCGATCGGACCCCGGCGCCGCTCGTGTGCGGGCTCCCGATCGCTCTCAAGGACATCTTCGCGGTGTCCGGGCTTCCGCTCACCGCGTCGAGTCGCGTCCTCGAGGGCAACATCGCGGCCGGGCACTCGGGTGTGTGGCGTCGACTCGAGGACGCCGGTGCGGTGCTCATGGGGCACGCGCACACCGACGAGTTCGCGATCGGTGTCGCCACCCCTCAGGTGGGCAATCCGTGGAACACCGAGATGTCGCCCGGCGGATCGTCCGGCGGCAGCGCGGCCGTGCTCGCCGCGCGGTTCGCGCCCCTCGCGATCGGTAGCGACACCGGCGGTTCGGTCCGGTTCCCGGCGAGCGCCTGCGGTGTCTCGTCGATCAAGCCGACCTACGGGCGCATCACCTCGCACGGCATGATCCCGCTGACCTGGACCCGCGACCACGTGGGTCCGATGGGCCGCAGCGTCGCCGACGCGTCCCTGATGATGACCGTGCTCGCGGGCGCGGATCCGGCCGACCCGATCACGGCACTCGGCCCCGACGTTCCCGAGGGCGGTTATCCCGTGACGGCCGTCGGGGGAGCGAGTCCCCTCGCCGGCGTGCGGATCGGACTGCCCGTGAACACGAATCCCGCACCCCCCGAGGCGGTGCAGCGCGTCGTCGACGACGCGGCACGGGTGGCGGAATCGCTCGGTGCGGTCACGGTCCCGGTGACGATGCCGTCCCTGCCGGAATCCCTCGCGACCGGCGACCAGGTCGAGATGGGTGCCTACCACCAGCAGTTCACCGACCGGCTCGGCCTGTATCGCCCCGAGAACGCGGTGGCCGCGGGCACGGCGGTGGCCTCGCTGGCCGTGCCGGTGGGCGACTACCTCACCTTCGAACGCGACCGTCTGCGGTACCAGAGCGACTACAACCGGATGTTCGTCGACCAGGATCTCGACGCGATCATGCTGCCCGGCGCCTCCGTCGACGGCGCACGACGCCAGGAGTTCCTCGGCATCAGTGTCACGGCCGGAGTGACGGGCCCCGTGCGATGGGCGAACTACTCCGGTGCCCCCGTGGTGACCCTGCCCGCCGGGTACTCCGCCGCGACGGGGATGCCGGTCGGTGTGCAGCTCGGTGCGCGGCCGTGGCAGGACGAACATCTCATCGGCATCGGGCTCGAACTGCAGAAGGCACTGCCGATCTGGCGCGACGAGCCGCAGCTCGTCGCCGCCGGCGCGCGGGTCCCCGAGGTCGCGCAGGTGCAGCCGGGCCCCGGTCCCGACCCGACGAATACGATCGGGGCGGCCGCTCCGGTTCGGACCCTGCCGATGAACCCCATCGGCTAGGTTCGACCACGCGGATCCGACCGCACGGCGTATCGCCGAGGTGTACATCACGCACCGTCGTGAGTTGAACTCTCGGCCGTGCTCCTGCATACTGGTCGGGTTGCCTTGACCGGGCCATGGATGTTTCGCGGCTCGGATCGGGAAAGACGTGACAGTCGCGGATCGAGCCTCACGGCCTGGTCGCGGCCACATGCAAGACGGAAGCAGTACCCCTGTGTGCTCCTGTGGAGCGCAGCCGGTTCCGTTCCTTGCGGTGTCGAAGCCTTCCAGCATCGACGCCTGGGAATGAGCGGCGGGCCGACACGCCCGACCGCGTGGACCGGAGAACAATGACAGATGAACAGCGGCAAGCGGATCGGATACGTCCGGCTCGCACTGTGTTCGAGTGCTGTTCTCGGTCGCCGTTCCCTGGGGAACTGTGCAGACGAGGTGGTTTCCGGCTCCGCCGGGGATCACGAAACGCGGCAAGAAAAGGACACTAAGCGTGGCGGGACAGAAGATCCGCATCAGGCTCAAGGCCTATGACCACGAGGCGATCGACGCATCTGCGCGCAAGATCGTCGAGACGGTGACCCGTACGGGTGCCCGCGTGGTCGGCCCGGTGCCGTTGCCCACTGAAAAGAACGTGTACTGCGTCATCCGCTCGCCGCACAAGTACAAGGACTCGCGCGAGCACTTCGAGATGCGGACGCACAAGCGGCTCATCGACATCCTCGACCCGACGCCGAAGACCGTCGACGCGCTCATGCGCATCGATCTCCCGGCGAGTGTCGACGTCAACATTCAGTGACATTCGATTACAGCGAGCTTGTGAAAGACGCAGCGGAGACAACACATGACTAACCAGATCAAGGGAATCCTGGGCACCAAGCTCGGCATGACCCAGGTCTTCGACGAGAACAACCGGGTTGTCCCGGTCACCGTCGTCAAGGCCGGACCGAACGTGGTCACGCAGATCCGCACCGAGGAGCGCGACGGCTACAACGCCGTGCAGCTCGCCTACGGTGCCATCGCGCCGCGCAAGGTCAACAAGCCGGTTCGCGGCCAGTTCGAGAAGGCCGGCGTCACGCCGCGCCGTCACCTGGTCGAGCTCCGGATCGAGGACGCCTCCGAGTACGAGGTCGGCCAGGAACTCACCGCCGAGGTGTTCGAGGACGGCGCCTACGTCGACGTCACCGGCACCTCGAAGGGCAAGGGCTTCGCCGGCACCATGAAGCGTCACGGCTTCGCCGGCCAGGGTGCGTCGCACGGTACGCAGGCCGTGCACCGTCGTCCGGGCTCCATCGGTGGTTGCGCCACCCCGGGCCGCGTGTTCAAGGGCACGCGCATGTCCGGCCGTATGGGCTCCGACCGCATCACGACGCAGAACCTCTCGGTCCACAAGGTGGACGCCGAGAACGGTCTGCTGCTGATCAAGGGCGCGATCCCGGGTCGCAAGGGCGGCCTCGTGATCGTCAAGACCGCAGTGAAGGGTGGTGCACGGGCATGACCAGCACCGAGACCGCAACCAAGCTGACCCTGGACGTCAAGGCCCCCGGTGGCCAGACCTCCGGCTCCGTCGATCTCCCCGCCGAGATCTTCGACGCTCCCGCGAACATCGCGCTGCTGCACCAGGTCGTCACCGCGCAGCTCGCCGCGGCCCGCCAGGGAACGCACGCCACCAAGACCCGCGGCGAGGTCCGCGGCGGTGGCAAGAAGCCGTACCGCCAGAAGGGCACCGGCCGCGCACGTCAGGGCTCGACCCGTGCGCCGCAGTTCGCCGGCGGTGGCACCGTCCACGGCCCGCAGCCGCGCGACTACAGCCAGCGCACCCCCAAGAAGATGAAGGCCGCCGCCCTGCGCGGAGCCCTCTCCGACCGGGCGCGCAACGAGCGCATTCACGTGATCACCGAACTCGTCGCGGGTCAGACCCCGTCGACGAAGAGTGCTCGCACGTTCCTGGGCGAGATCAGCGACCGCAAGAAGGTCCTGCTCGTCGTCGGCCGTGAAGACGTGGCGGCGTGGAAGTCGGTTCAGAACCTTCCCAACGTCCACGCGCTCGCGCCGGATCAGCTGAACACCTACGACGTGCTCTACAGCGATGACGTCGTGTTCAGCGTCGAGGCGCTCAACACGTTCATCCACGGGCCGGCCGAGTCCGGCCAGGAAGTGAAGGAGGAGAGCAAGTGAGCACGATCGCCGATCCTCGCGACATCCTGCTGGCTCCCGTCGTCTCCGAGAAGTCCTACGGGCTGATGGAAGAGGGCACCTACACCTTCCTGGTCCATCCGGACTCGAACAAGACGCAGATCAAGATTGCCGTCGAGAAGGTCTTCGGCGTCAAGGTGAGCAGCGTCAACACCGCCAACCGTCAGGGCAAGCGCAAGCGGACCCGGTTCGGTTACGGCAAGCGCAAGAACACCAAGCGCGCGCTCGTGACCCTCACGGCCGACAGCAAGCCCATCGAGATCTTCGGAGGCCCGGTCGCCTAGCGATCGGAACTCTCGAGAGATAGAGGACGAGAAGACTCATGGCAATCCGTAAGTACAAGCCGACTACGCCGGGCCGTCGTGGCGCCAGCGTGGCGGACTTCGCCGAGATCACTCGGTCGACGCCCGAGAAGTCGCTGGTGCGCCCGCTGCACGGTCGCGGTGGACGTAACGCGCACGGCCGCATCACCACCCGTCACAAGGGTGGCGGACACAAGCGCGCCTACCGCCTGATCGATTTCCGTCGCAACGACAAGGACGGCGTGCCGGCCAAGGTCGCTCACATCGAGTACGACCCCAACCGCACCGCGCGCATCGCGCTGCTCCACTACGTGGACGGCGAGAAGCGCTACATCATCGCCCCCAAGGGCCTCGTGCAGGGTGCTCCCGTCGAGTCGGGCCCCAACGCCGACATCAAGCCCGGCAACAACCTGCCGCTGCGCAACATCCCGACGGGTACGACCATCCACGCGGTCGAGCTGCGTCCGGGTGGCGGCGCCAAGATGGCCCGCTCCGCCGGCGCGAGCATCCAGCTCCTCGGTAAGGAAGGCACCTACGCCACGCTGCGTATGCCCTCCGGCGAGATCCGTCGCGTCGACGTGCGCTGCCGCGCCACCGTCGGCGAGGTCGGCAACGCCGAGCAGTCGAACATCAACTGGGGCAAGGCCGGCCGTATGCGCTGGAAGGGCAAGCGCCCGACCGTCCGTGGTGTCGTGATGAACCCGGTCGACCACCCGCACGGTGGTGGCGAGGGCAAGACCTCGGGTGGTCGCCACCCGGTCAGCCCATGGGGCAAGCCCGAGGGCCGCACCCGCAAGAACAAGGCGTCCGACAAGCTCATCGTCCGTCGTCGCCGTACCGGCAAGAAGCGCTAGTCAAGGAGGGAGTTAGAGAATGCCACGCAGCCTCAAGAAGGGCCCGTTCGTCGACGACCACCTCCTGGCGAAGGTGGACACGCAGAACGAGAAGGGCACCAAGCAGGTCATCAAGACCTGGTCGCGCCGTTCCACGATTCTGCCCGACTTCATCGGTCATACGTTCGCTGTCCACGATGGACGCAAGCACGTGCCGGTGTTCGTCTCGGAGTCCATGGTCGGTCACAAGCTCGGTGAGTTCGCGCCGACCCGTACGTTCAAGGGCCACATCAAGGACGACCGGAAGAGCAAGCGTCGATGAGCACTGAAACCACCACCAACAGCGCTCGGGCTGTTGCGCGCCACGTGCGCGTGACCCCGATGAAGGCGCGCCGCGTCGTCGACATCGTTCGCGGTAAGTCCGTCGAGGAGGCCCTGGCCATCCTCAAGTTCGCGCCGCAGGCCGCGGCCGAGCCGGTCGCCAAGGTGATCGCGTCGGCCGCTGCGAACGCGCAGAACAACTACAACCTCGACCCCAGCACGCTCGTCGTCGCGACTGCGTACGTGGACGAGGGTGCGACCCTGAAGCGGTTCCAGCCGCGTGCCCAGGGCCGTGCGTTCCGCATCCGCAAGCGGTCGAGCCACATCACCGTGATCGTGGAAAGCGTCGGGTCGGCCTCGACTCGTAACCGCCGGAAGGGAGCTCAGTAGTGGGCCAGAAGATCAACCCGCACGGCTTCCGTCTGGGCGTCACCACCGACTGGAAGTCTCGTTGGTACGCGGACAAGCAGTACGCGGACTACGTCAAGGAAGATGTCGCGATCCGCAAGTTCCTGGCCTCCGGCCTCGAGCGCGCCGGCATCGCGAAGGTCGAGATCGAGCGCACCCGCGACCGTGTGCGTGTGGACATCCACACCGCTCGTCCCGGGATCGTCATCGGACGCCGCGGCGCCGAGGCCGATCGCATCCGCGCCGAGCTCGAGAAGCTGACCGGTAAGCAGGTCCAGCTGAACATCCTCGAGGTCAAGAACTCGGAGTCCGAGGCTCAGCTCGTGGCGCAGGGCGTCGCCGAGCAGCTCTCGAACCGTGTCGCCTTCCGTCGTGCGATGCGCAAGGCCATCCAGTCGGCCATGCGTCAGCCGAACGTCAAGGGCATCCGCGTGCAGTGCTCGGGCCGCCTCGGTGGCGCCGAGATGTCGCGTTCGGAGTTCTACCGCGAAGGTCGCGTCCCGCTGCACACGCTGCGCGCGGACATCGATTACGGCCTCTACGAGGCACGGACCACCTTCGGCCGCATCGGCGTGAAGGTCTGGATCTACAAGGGCGACATCGTCGGTGGCCGTCGTGAGCTCGCTGCTGCTGCAGCTGCTCCCGCCGACCGGCCGCGTCGTGAGCGTCCGAGCCGCCCGCGTCGTTCCGGCGCGTCGGGCACCACCGCGACGAGCACCGAGGCCGGCCGCGCCGCATCGAGCGACGCTCCTGCCTCGACCGAGAACAAGGAGGGCTGACGCAATGTTGATCCCCCGGCGGGTCAAACACCGCAAGCAGCACCATCCGAGCCGTACGGGTGCCGCCAAGGGCGGAACCCAGGTGGCCTTCGGTGACTACGGCATCCAGGCTCTCGAGCCGGCCTACATCACCAACCGGCAGATCGAGTCCGCTCGTATCGCCATGACCCGGCACATCAAGCGTGGCGGCAAGATCTGGATCAACATCTTCCCGGATCGCCCCCTCACCAAGAAGCCTGCCGAGACCCGCATGGGTTCCGGTAAGGGTTCGCCGGAGTGGTGGGTCGCGAACGTCAAGCCCGGTCGCGTGCTGTTCGAGATGAGCTACCCCAACGAGGAGATTGCGCGCGAGGCTCTGCGTCGCGCGATGCACAAGCTCCCCTGCAAGTGCCGCATCGTGACGAGGGAGGAGCAGTTCTGATGGCTACCGGTACCCCCGCCGCGGAACTCCGCGAGCTGAGCGACGAAGAGCTGACCGACAAGCTCCGCGAAGCCAAGGAAGAGCTGTTCAACCTCCGCTTCCAGATGGCCACCGGCCAGCTGGACAACAACCGTCGGCTCCGCGTGGTGCGCAACGAGATCGCCCGTATCTACACGGTGCTGCGCGAGCGCGAGCTCGGACTGGCCACCGGCCCGAATGCGGGTGACGTGGCATGAGTGAGGAAAAGGCAGTGAGCAACCAGGAACAGCGCGCGAGCCGTAAGGTCCGCATCGGTTACGTCGTCTCGGACAAGATGGAGAAGACCATCGTCGTCGAGCTCGAGGACCGGGTGAAGCACCCGCTGTACGGCAAGATCATCCGCCGTACGACCAAGGTGAAGGCGCACGACGAGAACGGTCTGGCCGGCATCGGCGACCGCGTGCAGCTGATGGAGACCCGTCCGCTGTCCGCGTCGAAGCGCTGGCGTCTGGTCGAGGTGCTCGAGAAGGCCAAGTAAGGCCTCCTCGTCCTCGACAGGACCGAGAACATGCAGCACCCCACCACCCGCACCGCGGGCGGTGGGGTGCTGTGCGTCGGGTAGTAGGTGCAGCCCTCGCGTGGGGGAGCGGTGGACGTCGCTGCGACACGCCCGGTTCCGGGGTGGGGAGTGACATCACAATTCGCGAATTTGCCCTGCGTACGGTATATGGCCTACTCTGGACGGGTTGCTTACGGGACCCCGTGTGTGATTCGCGCGTGCGCCGCAGGCAACCGACGACCGCGTACGTCCAGGTCGGAAATCTGACGTACACACCAATCCAGGTCAAGGAGAAGTAAGTGATCCAGCAGGAGTCGCGACTGCGCGTCGCCGACAACACGGGTGCCAAGGAGATCCTCTGCATCCGCGTTCTCGGTGGCTCGTCCCGTCGCTACGCCGGAATCGGTGACGTCATCGTCGCCACCGTCAAGGACGCGATCCCCGGCGGCAACGTCAAGCGTGGCGATGTCGTCAAGGCCGTGATCGTGCGCACCGCCAAGGAGCGCCGCCGTCCGGACGGTTCCTACATCAAGTTCGACGAGAACGCTGCCGTCATCATCAAGGGCGACAACGATCCTCGCGGCACCCGCATCTTCGGACCCGTCGGTCGCGAGCTCCGCGACAAGCGGTTCATGAAGATCGTCTCGCTCGCTCCGGAGGTGCTGTGATGAAGGTGCACAAGGGTGACACCGTGCTCGTCATCTCGGGCAAGGACAAGGGTGCCAAGGGCAAGGTCATCGCGGCCTACCCGGCGACCGGCAAGGTCCTCGTCGAGGGCGTGAACCGTATCAAGAAGCACACCGCCGTCTCTGCGAACGAGCGTGGCGCCTCCTCCGGCGGCATCGTGACGCAGGAGGCCCCGATCCACGTTTCCAACGTTGCGGTCGTCGACTCGGACGGAAACCCCACCCGCGTGGGCTACCGCACCGATGAGGAAACCGGCAAGCGCGTTCGGATTTCCCGGAAGAACGGGAAGGACCTCTGACATGACTTCCACCGAGAACAAGACCCAGCCGCGCCTGAAGGCCCGCTACCGCGCCGAGATCAAGGACGCGCTGAACGCGGAGTTCGACTACGCGAACGTCATGCAGATCCCCGGCGTCGTGAAGGTCGTCGTCAACATGGGTGTCGGCGACGCCGCCCGCGACGCGAAGCTCATCAACGGAGCCGTCAACGACCTCGCGCTCATCACCGGTCAGAAGCCGGAGATCCGTAAGGCCCGCAAGTCCATCGCACAGTTCAAGCTGCGCGAGGGCATGCCGATCGGTGCGCGCGTCACGCTGCGCGGCGACCGCATGTGGGAGTTCCTGGACCGTCTCGTGTCCATCGCGCTTCCCCGTATCCGGGACTTCCGCGGCCTCAACGGCAACCAGTTCGACGGCAACGGCAACTACACGTTCGGCCTGAACGAGCAGTCGATGTTCCACGAGATCGACGTGGACAAGATCGATCGCCCGCGCGGCATGGACATCACTGTCGTGACCACCGCTACCAACAACGAAGAAGGCCGTGCCCTGCTCAAGCACCTCGGCTTCCCGTTCAAGGAGAACTGAGCCCATGGCTAAGAAGGCACTGGTCAACAAGGCCAACAAGAAGCCGAAGTTCGCGGTGCGCGCCTACACCCGCTGCCAGCGCTGCGGGCGCCCGCACTCGGTCTTCCGCAAGTTCGGACTCTGCCGCATCTGCCTTCGCGAGATGGCACACCGCGGAGAACTTCCGGGAGTTCACAAGAGCTCCTGGTGACGTGAGCGGTGGGCGGAGGACCGAGAAGTTCTCCGCCCACTGTCACGCTGTCATGGGTTCGTCGCCGATCCGTCGACGAATCCGCTATCGAAACCGAGTTTCGATGTAGGCCCACGGCCGGCATGTTCCGGCGTTGCATGGGAACCGCATCGAGAAAGGTGAACAGGTCAGCCATGACCATGACCGACCCCATCGCAGACTTCTTGACGCGTCTGCGTAACGCCAACACGGCGTACCACGACGAGGTCAAGCTCCCGTCCTCGAAGATCAAGGTGAACATCGCCGAGATCCTCAAGCGCGAGGGCTACATCTCCGACTACCGCACCGAGGACGCCGAGGTGGGCAAGACCCTCATCGTCGACCTCAAGTACGGACCTTCCCGTGAGCGCAGCCTTGCCGGCGTGCGCCGCGTGTCGAAGCCCGGCCTGCGCGTGTACGCGAAATCCACCAACCTGCCCAAGGTCCTGGGCGGCCTCGGCGTGGCGATCATCTCCACGTCCTCCGGCCTGCTCACCGATCGCCAGGCGGCCAAGCAGGGAGTGGGCGGGGAAGTCCTCGCCTACGTCTGGTAAAGGGAGGCCACCACAATGTCGCGAATCGGAAAACTCCCCGTTGCAGTTCCTTCGGGCGTCGAGATCACCATCGACGGCCAGGATGTTGCAGTCAAGGGCCCCAAGGGCAACCTGTCCCTGACGATCGCCGAGCCGATCGCCGTCGCCAAGGGCGAGGACGGGGCAATCAACGTCACGCGCCCGAACGACGAGCGTCGCAGCCGCGCGCTGCACGGCCTGTCGCGGACGCTCGTGCAGAACCTCATCGTCGGTGTCACCGAGGGTTACACCACCAAGATGGAGATCCACGGCGTCGGCTACCGCGTGGCCCTCAAGGGCAAGGACCTCGAGTTCTCGCTCGGCTACAGCCACCCCGTGCTGATCGAGGCGCCCGAGGGCATCACGTTCGCCGTCGAGAACCCCACGCGCTTCTCGATCTCGGGCATCGACAAGCAGAAGGTCGGCCAGATCGCGGCCAACATCCGCCGGCTGCGCAAGTCCGACCCCTACAAGGGCAAGGGCATCCGCTACGAGGGTGAACAGGTCCGTCGCAAGGTCGGAAAGACGGGTAAGTGATCATGAGCCAGACCGAGAACCAGAAGGCCAAGCGCATCCCGCGCGGCAAGGACGCCTCCACCACGCGTCGCCTTTCGAAGACGCGTCGTCACTTCCGCCTCCGCAAGAAGATCTCCGGCACCGCCGAGCGTCCCCGCCTCGTCGTCAACCGGTCCTCGCGCCACCTGCACGTGCAGCTGGTCGACGACCTGACGGGCACCACTCTCGCCGCAGCGTCGTCCATCGAACCCGATGTGCGCGCTCTCGAGGGCGACAAGAAGGCTCGCGGCGCGAAGGTCGGTCAGCTGATCGCCGAGCGCGCGAAGGCTGCCGGCGTGGAAGCCGTGGTCTTCGACCGCGGTGGCCACACCTACAGCGGACGCATCGCGGCCCTCGCGGACGCGGCTCGCGAAAGCGGGTTGAAGTTCTGATGACCATTTTCTCGAACGGAAGGAACGCCTGATGCCGGGACGTCAGCGGCGTGACGGCGGCAACGGCCCCGCCGGACAGAACCCCAACAGCGGTGACAACCGTGGCGGTCGCGACCGCCGCGACCGCGACTCGCGCGGCGGCAACGCTGCCGAGAAGTCGAACTACATCGAGCGTGTCGTCTCGATCAACCGTGTGTCGAAGGTCGTCAAGGGCGGTCGTCGCTTCAGCTTCACCGCTCTGGTGATCGTGGGCGACGGCAACGGCCTGGTCGGCGTCGGCTACGGCAAGGCCAAGGAAGTTCCCGCGGCCATCCAGAAGGGTGTCGAGGAAGCTCGCAAGAACTTCTTCCGCGTCCCGCTCATCGGCGGAACCATCACCCACCCCGTCCAGGGAGAGGCTGCAGCCGGTGTCGTCCTGCTGCGTCCGGCTTCCCCCGGTACCGGTGTCATCGCCGGTGGCGCTGTGCGCGCGGTGCTGGAGTGTGCGGGTGTCCACGACATCCTGTCGAAGTCGCTCGGCTCCGACAACGCCATCAATGTGGTGCACGCGACGGTTGCGGCCCTCAAGGGTCTGCAGCGTCCCGAGGAAGTCGCGGCTCGCCGTGGCCTCACCCTCGAGGAAGTTGCCCCCGCCGGCATGCTGCGCGCACGTGCACAGGCTGCTGGGAGCGTGAAGTAATGGCAGAGCTGAAGATCACCCAGATCAAGAGCACCATCGGGGCCAAGTCGAATCAGCGCGACAGCCTCCGGACCCTCGGTCTGCGGAAGATCCGCCAGTCCGTCGTCCGCGAGGACAATGCGCAGAATCGTGGCCTCATCAACGTGGTGCGTCACCTCGTCACCGTTGAGGAGGTCTGAGAATGACCATCAAGCTGCATCACCTGCGCCCGGCTCCGGGTGCGAAGACGGACAAGACCCGCGTCGGACGCGGTGAGGGTTCGAAGGGCAAGACCGCCGGCCGCGGTACGAAGGGCACGAAGGCACGCAAGAACGTGTCGCCGGCCTTCGAGGGTGGCCAGATGCCCATCCACATGCGTCTGCCGAAGCTCAAGGGCTTCAAGAACGCATTCCGTACCGAGTACCAGATCGTCAACGTCGGGGACATCGCTCGCGTGTTCCCCGAGGGTGGACAGATCGGTGTCGCGGACCTCGTGGCGAAGGGTCTGGTTCGCAAGAACCAGCTCGTCAAGGTCCTCGGCGAGGGCGAGCTGACGGTGGCCGTGCAGGTCACCGCCGACAAGTTCTCGGCCTCCGCTCAGGAGAAGATCGCTGCAGCCGGTGGCAGCGCGACCGTCCAGGCCTGACCTGTACTTTCGCGTGTGAGTCACGGCTGTCGAACGGCCGCGGTGCAGATACCTGCACCGCGGCCGTTCGCGCGTTCGCACCGGTGTCCCAAGCTGCGTTCGCAGCGGTGACATAGGCTACCGGGCTACGCCTCTCATCGGGGCCCACTGTTAGAGTTTCAGAGTTGTCTACCGTCCGACGGATCCCTCTCGATCCGTCGTCCCCGATCGGCCCGCCAGGAGGATCTTTGCTTTCCGCCTTCGTCTCGGCCCTCAGGACACCGGACCTGAGGCGGAAGATTCTCATCGCCCTCGGGCTCGTGGCGCTGTACCGCCTCGGTGCTACCGTGCCGTCCCCGGGCGTCGACTACGGCAACGTCCAGGCCTGTGTCGATCAGCTCGCCGGCAGCGAGCAGGCCGGCATCTACTCGCTGATCAATCTGTTCTCCGGCGGCGCGCTACTGCAGTTGTCGGTCTTCGCGATCGGCATCATGCCGTTCATCACCGCGAGCATCATCGTCCAGCTGCTCACCGTGGTCATTCCACGCTTCGAGGAACTGCGCAAGGAGGGCCAGTCCGGCCAGGCCAAGATGACGCAGTACACGCGTTATCTCGCCGTCGCGCTCGCCGTCCTGCAGGCCACCGGCATCGTCGCGCTCGCCGCCCGAGGGCAGCTGCTGCAGGGCTGCTCGGAGCCGATCCTCGCCGACGACAGCATCTTCGGGATGGTCGTCATCGTGCTGGTGATGACCGCCGGTGCCGCCGTCGTCATGTGGTTCGGTGAGCTCATCACCGAACGCGGTGTCGGCAACGGCATGTCGCTGCTGATCTTCGCCGGTATCGCGGCCGCGCTGCCGAGCGAGGGTCGCATGATCCTCGAATCCCGCGGCGGCCTCGTCTTCGCGATCGTCTGCGTCGTGGCCCTGGCCCTCATCACGGGTGTCGTGTTCATCGAGCAGGGTCAGCGCCGGATCCCGGTGCAGTACGCCAAGCGCATGGTCGGCCGTCGTATGTACGGCGGTTCGTCGACCTACCTGCCGCTGAAGGTCAACCAGGCGGGCATCATCCCCGTCATCTTCGCGTCGTCGCTGCTGTACCTGCCCAATCTCGTCGCGCAGCTCACCGGTGCCACGACGAACCCGGATCCGAGTTGGTGGCAGCGGATCATCAACGAGTACCTGGTCAATCCGAACAACCCGGTCTACATCGCGATCTACTTCGCCCTGATCGTGTTCTTCGTCTTCTTCTACGTCGCCATCACCTTCAATCCGGAGGAGCGGGCCGACGAGATGAAGAAATACGGCGGCTTCATCCCGGGCATCCGCCCCGGTCGCCCGACCGCCGAATATCTCAGTTTCGTGCTCAACCGCATCACGGTTCCGGGCTCGATCTACCTCGGTCTCATCGCGACGCTGCCGAACTTCTTCCTGTCCGGCAGCCAGACGGCCTCGAGCATCTTCGGTGGCGCCGCGGTTCTCATTCTCGTCAGTGTCGCGCTGGACACTGTCAAGCAGATCGAAAGTCAACTGATGCAGCGCAACTACGAAGGGTTCCTCAAGTGAGACTTGTACTGCTCGGTCCTCCCGGTGCCGGCAAGGGCACACAGGCCGCGATTCTGTCCGAGAAGCTCGGCGTCCCCGCCATCTCGACGGGCGATCTTTTCCGCGCGAACATCGGGCAGGGCACCCCGCTCGGCGTCGAGGCCAAGAAGTACATCGACGCGGGGGAGCTCGTTCCCGCCGAGATCACCAACAACATGGTGCGTGAGCGTCTGGCCGAGCCCGACGCCGCCAACGGCTTCCTCCTCGACGGCTTCCCGCGCAGCGTGGAGCAGGCCAAGGAACTCGAGAACATCCTGAAGGATCTCGGTGTCGAGCTCGATGGCGTGCTGTCCTTCGTCATCGACGAGGACGTCGTGGTCGAGCGCATGCTCGCCCGCGGTCGCGCCGACGACACCGAAGACGTGATCCGCAACCGTCTCCGGGTCTACCGTGAGGAGACGGCCCCGCTGCTCGACTACTACGCCGACTCGATCATCACGGTCGACGCGATCGGTGAGGTCGAGGAGATCAATTCGCGGGCTCTGTCCGCACTCGGAAAGTAGACGGGTAGTTCGACATGGGTTTCGGGCGCAAGCGCTCAGTGGTTCCGTTCCGCACCTCGGGTGAACTCGACGCGATGGCGGCGGCGGGAGCCGTGGTCGGTGCCGCACTCGTCGCAGTGCGCGAGGCCGCCAAGCCGGGCGTGAGCACCCTGGAACTCGACCAGGTGGCGGAATCGGTCATCCGCGATGCGGGGGCCGTTCCGTCCTTCCTGGGCTACCACGGCTTCACCGGTTCGATCTGTTCGTCGGTCAACGAGGTCGTCGTCCACGGCATCCCGTCGGTGTCGGTGGTGCTCGCCGAGGGCGACCTCGTGTCGATCGACTGCGGCGCGATCCTCGACGGCTGGCACGGCGACTCGGCATGGACCTTCGGGATCGGGGAGCTGTCGCAGGCCGACATCGACCTGAGCGAGGCCACCCGTCTGTCGCTCGAGGCCGGTATCGCGGCGATGCTCCCGGGCAACCGCCTGACCGACGTCTCGCATGCGATCGAGCAAGGCACGCATGCCGCCGAGAAGGTGCACGGCCGCTTGTACGGCATCGTCGACGGCTACGGCGGTCACGGTATCGGGCGCGAGATGCACATGGATCCGTTCCTCCCCAACGAAGGCAAGCCGGGCAAGGGCCCGAAGCTCGTCGTCGGATCGGTGCTCGCCGTCGAGCCGATGCTCACCCTCGGTACCTACGAGACCGAGGTCCTCGACGACGAGTGGACGGTGGTGACCGTCGACGGCAGCCGGGCCGCGCACTGGGAGCACACGGTAGCGGTCACCGAGGACGGCCCCCGTATCCTCACCGTCCGGCCGGAGTGACGCGAGCGGTCGTACTCCGCGGCGTCATACGTCGACGAGGAGCGTGACCGGTCCGTCGTTGACGAGGCTCACCTCCATGTGGGCCCCGAACTTCCCGGTCTCCACCGTCGCGCCGAGATCTCGTAGAGCGTTCGCGAACGCATCGACGAGAGGTTCGGCGATCGGGCGGGGAGCGGCGGCCGACCACGACGGACGCCTGCTCTTCCTCGTGTCGGCCATGAGCGTGAACTGGCTGACCACCAGGATCGGGGCGTCGACGTCGGAGGCGGATCGCTCGTCCTCGAGGATGCGCATCGTCCACACCTTCCGGGCGAGCGTCGCGGCCTTGGTCTCGTCGTCGTCGTGCGTGACGCCGACCAGCACGAGCAGACCGTGACCGTCTTCGGCCGGCGTGATGCGGGCCACCTCGGCTCCGTCGACCGCCACCGCCGCCGTGGTCACCCGCTGGATCAACGCCCGCACGTGCGGTCCTCCTCCTGGTCGTGGGCACGAGTGTGCCGGAGCTCATTTGTCCTGGACGGTCAACTTCCCGTACCATTGATCGGTGGTGCGCGCTGCGCTCCGATCGGTCCCGTGTCGAATTCCTTCGAATCTCGGTTCGTGTCCGGTCCCGGAGTTGCCGAGCGTCACGGTAACGGATGCCGATGCAACCACAACGCCGAACAACGGATCGCGGAGGATATGGCTAAGAAAGACGGGGCAATCGAGGTCGAGGGCCGGGTAATCGAACCGCTGCCCAATGCGATGTTCCGCATCGAGCTGGAGAACGGGCACAAGGTTCTCGCCCACATCAGCGGAAAGATGCGTCAGCACTACATTCGTATCCTTCCCGAGGACCGCGTTGTCGTGGAGCTTTCTCCCTACGACCTCACGCGTGGACGCATCGTCTACCGCTACAAGTAACGAAGCTTCCCCGGCCACACGGTCGGGGAGAATCATGTCGCCGGGCCGGCTCTGCCGTGTCCGGCGGCGCACATACAGGAGATCGGACTTACGTGAAGGTTCAGCCTAGCGTCAAGAAGATCTGCGAGAAGTGCAAGGTGATCCGCCGTAACGGTCGGGTCATGGTGATCTGCGAGAACCTGCGTCACAAGCAGCGTCAGGGCTAGATCCACCTTCGTCTCGAAGATCTGCTTGGCAACAAGCACGAAGACCTTCCAGCACCAGTCGCGTGGTTACGATCCTCGATCCGTCGAGGAGCTGCGCGATCAACCCCCGGTACGGAGGCCGGGGCCCCACTGTGTTTTTGAATCACACAGTTCTTCGACGCAGGGGACGGGCTGGGAGCAGACCTCCGCACACCGAATAGGAATGCCACATGGCACGTCTCGCAGGTGTCGATCTTCCCCGCGAAAAGCGGATGGAGATCGCACTCACGTACATCTACGGCATCGGCCGTACCCGCTCCCAGGAGATCCTCGAGGCCACGGGTGTCAACCCGGACCTGCGCAGCAAGGATCTGACGGACGAGGACCTCGCCAAGCTCCGCGAGTACATCGAGGAGAGCTACAAGGTCGAGGGTGACCTCCGTCGCGAGGTTCAGGCGGACATCCGCCGCAAGATCGAGATCGGCTGCTACCAGGGCCTGCGACACCGTCGTGGTCTGCCCGTGCGTGGACAGCGCACCAAGACCAACGCCCGCACCCGCAAGGGTCCGAAGCGCACCGTCGCAGGAAAGAAGAAGTAATGCCTCCCAAGTCACGCAGCACCGGTCCGAAGAAGACCCAGAAGGCACGGCGCAGGGACAAGAAGAACGTTCCGCACGGTGCCGCTCACATCAAGAGCACGTTCAACAACACCATCGTGTCCATCACGGACCCGCAGGGCAACGTGATCTCCTGGGCGTCCTCCGGCCACGTCGGCTTCAAGGGTTCGCGCAAGTCGACCCCGTTCGCCGCACAGCTCGCCGCCGAGAACGCCGCCCGCAAGGCGCAGGAACACGGTGTCAAGAAGGTCGACGTCTTCGTCAAGGGCCCGGGCTCGGGCCGCGAGACGGCGATCCGTTCCCTCCAGGCCGCAGGCCTCGAGGTCGGCACCATCTCCGATGTCACCCCGCAGCCCCACAACGGTTGCCGTCCGCCCAAGCGGCGTCGCGTCTAACGGGAAAGGAAGGTAAAGAAAAATGGCTCGTTATACCGGTCCCGTTACTCGTAAGTCGCGTCGTCTCCGTGTCGACCTGGTCGGAGGCGATCAGGCCTTCGAGCGTCGCCCCTACCCGCCCGGCCAGCACGGCCGCGCGCGGATCAAGGAGAGCGAGTACCTGCTCCAGCTGCAGGAGAAGCAGAAGGCCCGCTTCTCGTACGGCGTCATGGAGAAGCAGTTCCGTCGCTACTACGAAGAGGCCGCAAGCCGCCCCGGCAAGACCGGTGAGGTTCTGCTGGTCATCCTCGAGTCGCGCCTGGACAACGTCGTCTACCGTGCCGGCCTCGCCCGCACGCGTCGTCAGGCCCGCCAGCTGGTGAGCCACGGCCACTTCCTGGTCAACGGCAAGAAGGTCGACATCCCCAGCTACCGCGTCTCGCAGTACGACATCATCGATGTCCGCGAGAAGTCGCTGAGCACGCTGCCCTTCCAGGTCGCCCGCGAGACCCAGGGCGAGCGCCCGGTTCCGGGTTGGCTGCAGGTCGTCGGCCCGCGTCTGCGAGTGCTGGTCCACCAGCTCCCCGAGCGCGCGCAGATCGACATCCCGCTGCAGGAACAGCTGATCGTCGAGTACTACTCGAAGTAAGACACCTCGGTGTCGTGGTGTCCTCCGGTCCGTCCGGGCGGGAGGACACCGCTCCATTCCACTAGGGCGTCATATGGCGGACGCCCACAAGGAGGCAACAGATGCTCATCTCTCAGCGACCCGCACTGACCGAAGAGGTCATCGCTGAAAACCGCTCGAAGTTCGTCATCGAGCCGCTCGAGCCTGGCTTCGGGTACACCCTCGGCAACTCGCTTCGTCGCACCCTGCTCTCGTCGATCCCGGGCGCCGCTGTCACCAGCATCCGCATCGACGGCGTTCTCCACGAGTTCACCACCGTTCCCGGGGTGAAGGAGGATGTCACCGACATCATCCTGAACCTCAAGGGTCTCGTGGTGAGCTCCGAAGAGGACGAGCCGGTCACCATGTACGTCCGCAAGCAGGGGCCGGGCACCGTCACGGCCGGCGACATCGTGCCCCCGGCCGGTGTCACCATCCACAACCCGGATCTGCACATCGCCACCCTGAACGACAAGGGCAAGCTGGAGATCGAGCTCGTCGTCGAGCGCGGTCGCGGCTACGTTCCTGCCGTGCAGAACAAGGCGTCCGGCGCCGAGATCGGCCGTATCCCGGTCGACTCGATCTACTCGCCGGTGCTCAAGGTGACGTACAAGGTGGAAGCGACCCGCGTCGAGCAGCGCACCGACTTCGATCGGCTCATTCTCGACGTGGAGACCAAGAACTCGATCAGCGCGCGGGACGCGCTCGCCTCGGCGGGCAAGACCCTCGTGGAGCTCTTCGGTCTGGCTCGTGAGCTGAACGTCGAAGCAGAAGGCATCGAGATCGGTCCCTCGCCCGCCGAGGCCGACCACATCGCCTCCTTCGGACTTCCGATCGAGGACCTCGACCTCACGGTCCGGTCCTACAACTGCCTCAAGCGCGAAGGTGTCCACACCGTCGGCGAGCTCGTGGCACGGACGGAATCCGACCTGCTCGACATCCGCAACTTCGGCCAGAAGTCCATCGACGAGGTCAAGGTCAAGCTGCACTCGCTCGGCCTGTCCCTCAAGGACAGCCCGGCATCGTTCGACCCCAGCACTGTCGCCGGCTACGACGCCGCGACCGGTACCTGGAGCGATACCGAGGCCGGCTCCTTCGGTGACAACGACGGCAACGAGGACTACGCCGAGACCGAGCAGCTGTAGCAGCTCACGGTCCGTTACTAGGAGAAAATCATGCCCAAGCCCAAGAAGGGCGCCCGCTTCGGCGGATCGGCCTCGCATCAGAAGGCGCTCATGGCCAACCTGGCCACCGCGCTCTTCGAGCACGGCCGCATCACCACCACCGAGGCCAAGGCCAAGGCCCTGCGCCCGTACGCCGAGAAGCTCGTCACGCACGCCAAGGCCGGCACGCTGGCCTCGCGTCGTGAGGTGCTGAAGGTCATCCGCAACAAGGACGTCGTCCACTCGCTGTTCGCGGAGATCGGTCCCTCCTTCGAGGACCGCAACGGCGGTTACACCCGCATCATCAAGACGATGCCGCGCAAGGGCGACAACGCCCCCATGGCCATCATCGAGCTGGTGCGCGAGAAGACCGTCACCTCCGAGGCCGACCGCGCTCGCCGCGTCGCCGCCTCGCAGGCACCCGCCGAGGACAACGCGGTCCAGGCCGTCGAGGCCGAGGCCACCGACGCCGAGGTCGCGAACGCCGACGCCGTCGTCGAGGGTGTCGAGGACACCAACGCCACGGCTGCCGACGCACCCGAGGCGGACGAGGCCAAGAAGGACTAATCCACTTGGTTTCGGCATCTGCTGAAGCTCACGAGCCCGCCGACCCTTCCGAGGGCGGCGGGCTCGTGGCTTCTCACGAGACAACCCGTCTGCGACTCGACATCGCGTACGACGGCACCGACTTCTCCGGCTGGGCACGGCAGCCCGGACGTCGCACGGTGTGCGGGGAGATCGAGGAAAAGCTCTCCGCGATCGTCCGCACCCCCGTGCTGCTCACCGTCGCCGGTCGCACCGACGCCGGCGTGCACGCTTCCGGGCAGGTCGCCCACGTCGACGTCCCCACCGCGGTGCTGCCCGACGATCCGTCGCGCTGGGTCCGCCGTCTCGCACGGTTCCTGCCCCGCGACGTGCGGGTCACCGGGATCTCCGTCGCCCCCGAACATTTCGACGCGCGTTTCTCGGCGATCCGGCGCCACTACGAATACCGCCTCACCACAGCGGTGTACGGCGCCGAGCCGCTGCGTGCCCGCGACACCGTCGCGTGGCCGAAGGCCGTCGATCTCGATGCGATGCAACGCGCGTCGCAGTCGCTGCTCGGCCTGCACGACTTCGCCGCCTTCTGCAAGCGGCGGGAGGGTGCGACGACCGTACGTGAACTGCAGCGATACGACTGGACCCGCGAAGGTGACATCCTCACCGCCTATGTCAGCGCCGACGCCTTCTGCTGGTCGATGGTGCGCAGCCTCGTCGGCGCGGCCCTGGCCGTGGGGGAGGGGCGTCGCAGCGTCGAGTGGATGACGGCCCTGCTCGACGAACGCGAACGTGCGGCGTCCGTCGCGGTGGCACCGGCCCACGGCCTGTCACTGGTTCGCGTCGACTACCCTGCTGACGAGGAACTCGCCGCGCGCAACGCTGCGACGCGGGAGATGCGCGGGCCCATCACGCCCGGCTGTTGCGGATGAAGGGAACGAATGTGCGCGCACGACGGTTTGCGTTGATGGGGACGATCGGGGCGCTCGCCGTCTCGTCGCTGGTCCTGTCCGGTGCCGCGGTCGCCCACGCCGAGGATCTCCCGGCCGCCGCGACCGGCGAGACTCGGTCGCAGAGCGCGACTGTCGAACGCATCGAGAAGCACACCGACCGCGATTGGTCGCTGTTCGTGTACTCGCCGTCGATGGAACGCACCATCGAGCTGCAGGTGCTGCGACCGGCCGACACGAGCGCGCCGCGACCGGTCTTCTACCTGCTCAACGGTGCCGGCGGGGGACTGGACCGGGCGACCTGGCGCGAGCAGACCGACATCGTGGAGTTCTTCGGCGACAAGAACGTCAACGTCGTCACTCCGGTCGGTGGCGCGTTCAGCTACTACACCGACTGGCTCGAGGACGATCCCGTTCTCGGACGCAACAAGTGGACGACCTTCCTCACCGAGGAGATCCCGTCGGTGGTCGACGAGACGCTCGGCGCGAGCGGCCGCAACGCGATCGCCGGTGTGTCGATGTCGGCGACGTCGGCGCTGGCGCTCGCCCAGCAGGCGCCCGATCTCTACCAGGCGGTGGGTTCGTACAGCGGATGCGCCGAGACCGCCTCGGAGATCGGTTCGCGCTATGCGGAGATCGTCGTCGCGTTCGGCGGGGGCGAGGTCGAGAACATGTGGGGACCGGTCGCCGGTGAGCACTGGACGGAACAGGACGTCGTGCTCAACGCCGAGAAGCTGCGCGGCAAGGCCGTGTACGTCTCCACGAGCAGCGGTGTCCCGGGCCCGTACGAATTGAAGGCATGGGAGCAGGACGGTGTCGCCGTCCTTCCCGATGTGGCTCTGCTCGGGATCATCGAGGCCGGCGTGAACGATTGCACGACGCGACTGCGCGGTGCGCTGGACGCAGCCGGGGTCGAGGCGACCTACTCGGTCCGGCCCGACGGTACCCACACCTGGGGCTACTGGCAGGAGGCCCTGCACGAGTCGTGGCCCGTGCTCGGCGAGGCCATCGGCGCCTGAGCCGAGAGCGCTGCGCTCGATAAGACACCCGGGGGGTGAGGTCCGCGACCTCACCCCCTCGGGCGTTCTCACATGTTCGTCGGATCAGCCAGTCCAGGAACTCGAGGACGTTGCTGATGAGCGCATCGAGCGAACCGGGAAGCGGCCGAGCGCCTCGGCGATCATGCGGTGGCCCTCGGCCTCGTAGCAGTCGTCGCCCACATGGAAGGCCCACACCGCGACCGCGACCGCCGCGCGGACACGTCGGCGGAACCAGGCGTCCTCCTCACGGGGATCCTCGCCGTAGCCACGCAGGAAGGCCTGCTCGGCACCGGGGACCCGGAGGAACTCGCGTACCGCGAGCCGCTCGAAGTCCTCACCCGCCGGGCGCATCGCGGCACGCCCGAAGTCGATCACCTTCACCACACCGATGTCGTCGGCGAGCCAGTTGCGGCTCTGCCAGTCGCCGTGGGTGGGCACCAGGGTGGCCGTCGGTGTCGGCCATCCCTCGACCATCGAGCGCAATCGGCCGGCGACGTCGGGACCGATACGGTGCGGCGCCGCGAGCCACCGCAGCGTCTTCGTGTTCGCCGATCGCTCGTACCCCTCGTCCACCACATGCTCCTGGCGATGGAACTGGGCGAGCAGCGCGCCGGCCTGTTCGTAGACGTCGAGACGGGACGACGCGGCGGTGCCCAGGACGAGCCGTCCCGGAAGGTATTCCGTCACGACGAGTTTCGTCGCGCGGTCGGCGAACACCATGCGGGCGGCCCGACCGCACCGTACCCACGGAGCGGTCCACCGCTCGTGCGCGCTGATCTCGCGGCTGATGTGCCGATCCGGAGTTCCGCCCGCCTTCACGACCAGCAGCCCGTCGTCGGTGTCGACCTCGAGGACAGTGGTCGACACCAGTCCCCAACTCATGTCGGAGACCACGACGATGCGGCCGAACCGCTGCGTCAGCAGGTGGCGTTGCTGTGGAGTGAGCCGCTCCAGGGCGTCCGGCATGAAGGCACTCTAGCGATCTTTCGCCGCGAAAACCCCTGTCGCTTCCGGCTTGTGATCGTTCACCCCGCGAGGGACCGCGCGATCACGAGTCGCTGAATCTGATTGGTGCCCTCGAAGATCTGCGTGATCTTCGCGTCGCGCATGAAGCGCTCGACCGGGAAGTCGCGGGTGTAGCCGTATCCACCGAGGACCTGCACAGCGTCGGTCGTGACCTTCATGGCGGCATCCGTCGCGACGAGCTTGGCCACCGACGCCTGCCGCGAGTAGGGCAGGCCGGCGTCCTTGCGCCGGGCAGCGTCGAGATAGGTGGCGCGGGCCGAGTCGACGGCGGCGGCCATGTCGGCGAGAACGAAGCCGAGGCCTTGGTGGTCAATGATGCGCTTGCCGAAGGCCTGCCGTTCCTTGGCGTAGGCCGTCGCCTCGTCGAGGGCGGCCTGGGCCAGACCCGTCGCGACGGCGGCGATCCCCAGGCGTCCGGAATCCAGTGCGCTGAACGCGATCGGCAGTCCCTGTCCCTCGGCGCCGATCCGGCGCTCGGCCGGGACGAAGGCGTCGTCGTAGTGGGCGGAGGTGGTGGGGATGGCGTGCAGGCCCATCTTCTCCTCGGGCTTGCCGAAGGACAGGCCCTCGGTGCCGGCGGGCACGAGGAAGCACGAGATGCCCTTGCTGCCGGTGTCGGCTGTGCGGGCGAACAGGGTGTAGAAGTCGGCCTTGCCGCCGTTGGTGATCCACGCCTTCGAGCCGGTGATGCGGTAGCCGCCGTCGACGGGTTTCGCACGGCACGCGAGGGCCGCGGCGTCGGATCCGGCCTGCGGCTCGGAGAGGCTGTACGCGCCGATGGTGTTGCCGCCCAGCATCTCCGGGAGCCACTTGTTCTTCTGCTCGTCGGTGCCGTGGGTGGCGAGCGCGAAGCACGACAGTCCGTGCACGCTCACCGCAACCGCCACGGCAGCCCAGCGGGCGCCGAGTTCCTCGAGGACCTGCAGGTAGACCTCGTAGGGTTGGTCGCCGCCGCCGAACTCCTCGGGGTACGGCAGGCTCAGCAGCCCTGCGGCGCCGAGTGCGGGGAAGACGCCCTCGGGGAAGGTCTCCTTGCGCTCGTGCTCGTCGACGCGCGGGGCGAGCACCTTGTCGGCGACGTCGCGGGTGAGGTCGATCAGGTCGTAGGCCTCGCGGGTGGGAAGCAGACGCTCGACGGGCACGGTGGTTCCTCCTGGAAGACTGGGGACCAAAAATAGTACTGAGGACGATACTGCAGTACTGTTCTCGGTATGGCAAGAGTCGGTAGCCGGCGGCCCACCGCCCGGCAGGCGCAACTGTTCGACGATCTGGTCGCGTTGTTCCTGGCAGAAGGCTTCGCGCACCTGACCCTCGACGACATCGCCGCGCGTCTGCGCTGCTCGAAATCGACGCTCTACGCACTCGCGGAGAACAAGGACCGGCTCGTCTACGCGGCGACCGTCCACTTCTTCAAGGGTGCCGCCGACCGGGTGGAGGCCGACGTCGCGCGGGCCGCGGACGCCCAGGCTCGCATCGGCGCCTATCTCGAGGCCGTGGGGCGCGAACTCGAACCCGCCTCCACGCGGTTCATGGAGGACATCGCCCACACGCCGGTCGCGCGCGAGGTCTACGAACGCAACACCCGGTTCGCCGCCGACCGCGTCCGCCAGCTCATCTCCGAGGGAGTTGCGGCCGGCGAACTGCGCGACGTCCACGCGGCCTTCGTCGCTGACGTCGTCGCCTCGGTCATGGTCCGCATCCAGCAACGACAGGTGGCCGAGGCGACCGGTCTCGAGGACGCACGTGCCTACCGGGAACTCGCCGCACTGCTCGCGCACGGGCTCTCGACCGCACCGCACCTACGATCGACCCTATGACCACGGCTGCACCGAACGATCCGATCCGCCTCGAGGTCGTCGTCGCGAGTGTCCGCGCCGGTCGCATCGCGCCGGTCGTCGCAGACTGGTTCGCGGCCACCGCACGGCGTCGGCCCGAGTTCGACGTCGGCGTTCTCGATCTCGCCGAGACTCCGCTCCCGCACGACCTCTCGGGCGGTCCCGACGCCGACGCCTTCACCGGTCGCATCGGTGCTGCGGACGCCTTCGTGGTGGTGACCTCCGAGTACAACCACGGCTATCCCGCCGCGCTGAAGACGGCCATCGACACCGTCAAGCACGAATGGCGCACCAAGTCGGTCGGATTCGTCTCCTACGGTGGCCTGTCCGGCGGATTGCGCGCGGTCGAGCAGTTGCGGCAGGTCGTCGTCGAGGTCCACATGGTGCCGGTGCGGCAGTCGGTGAGCTTCCACCGCGTCAAGCACGCCTTCGCGGCCGACGGCACCACCACGGACGAGGCCGCGATCGACGGCGCGGAACGCATGCTCGACCAGATCGCCTGGTGGGCCCGCACCGTCCGCGCCGGAACCGCCCTCGACCGCTATCCCGGCTGAGGCGCCGGATCCGGCATGCGCGACCGGCCGAGATGGGTGCTCTCCGCCGCGATCGTCACGAGGGTGAGAGGCGTGCGTTCGCCGCCTACCGTGAGCACCACACGGCCCCCGGCCGCTCCGGGTTGGAGCAACGACACCGTGGGGCGCTCGCGCGGCCATCCGTCCGGGTGGATGTGCACGTGGATCGCGGTCGCGTGCGGCATGGACGAGGTGGGCGGGACGCCGTCGTAGACGACCGTGTCGAAATCGTGGTCGCCCGCGTACTCGCCCGCCAGACGCAGCCGGTCGGGTCCGGCCGCGGATCCGACCAGGCCGCGCCACGCACCGGACCGGTCGGTGTGGACGACGATCCGCGCCCCCACCGCGACGGCGCGGAAGACCACCTGCTGGGCGAGATACAACTCGCCCGCGATGTGGACCGAGCGGACTCCGGGACCGGTGAGACGCGCGGTGACGGCGCGACCGGCGTCGTCCGATCCGATGAGCTGCCCACACCCACCGGCCGGAAGAGCGAGGGCGTCGAGTTCCCCGCTACGCGATTCGCGCAAGGGAACCCGGTCTTCCAGTTGCGGAACCCCGAGGGGCAATGCCGCTGTGAGGAGTTCGGCGTGACGTCCGTACGCCGGGAACAGTCCGGCCACCGAGGGGACGTCCGCCTCGCGCGTGGTGAACCGTGCCAGCGCCCCGACCCGAACCGACCCGTCATCACCCGGTCGCAACCGGAGGACCAGTGTCGACGCCAAAGTTGGATGCGACCAGATCGCCGCCGTGTGGCGGCGGTCGATCCGACGTGGGTCGAAGGCGCCGCCCGAGTCGAACGCGGAGGCCAGGGCGACGTGCCGGCGCGTCGGGGCCCACTCCGTCGCCGGGACCCCGTGGGAGATGCGCAGCGCGGCCTGTTCGATCTCGCTCGCGGTGAGCAGTCGCGCACCGTACCCGGCGTCGCCGAGCGCGCGGATCACGCGCCGCGCCGCCGCGACGACGGTCCGGGCGGCACCCTCGGAGCCTCCGCCCCGACGGGCGGCAGCGGCCGCGCAGGACGTGACGTCGAGTCGGAGCACCACCCGCACCGTGCGTTCGGCCGCGGCGGGAAGCGGGCCCAGCAACTGTGCGTAGGCCTGCCCCGCGGGGGTCGAGTCGCGAACCCGGCGCCCCTGCACCACGACATCGATCCCGTCCAGGACGACGTCGTGCCGGTACAGGCAGGCGGCGATCGCGTCGAGGGGGAGCGTTCGCCCCGTCTCCTCGCTGTCGCGCCCGAGTCGGGTGATCGCACCGGCCGGTGAGAACGGTTCGAGAACCACGGTCGCGTACGGGCCGTCCCATAGCACCCCCACCGGGACTGCCGACCCGACGTGGAAGTCGCGGAGGACACCCGAGACGGAGACGTCGTCCGGGCGTCGGCGCAGAACGGTCGCGATCCATTCGGCTGTGCCGCGTCCGCCGATCCGCACGAGGCACAGCGCGGCCGGTGGCACGGCGATCGCGCAGGCCACCCACACGGACGCCCCCGACACCACCGCCAGCGTCCATACGAGGGCGGCGACGCACTGGGCACCCACGAGCCGCACGGCGACACGGCTTCTCGCATCACCTGCTGCTGTGCTGATCCGTGCACCGGTGGGCGCTGTGCTGACCCGTGCACCGGTGGGCGCTGTGCTGACCCGTGCACCGGTGGGCGCTGTGCTGACCCGTGAATCCCCCGACTCGAAGACGGTTCGTTGCATCGATCCCCCCCGAACGACGGCCGGCAATGATTCCGGCGCGGTGCCGACCTTCCCCCTGACCGCGCGGAGCGCCTGTGGTGGACGCCCGACTGGACTGTACTGTGTTGCGCCAGAGAGCGTGCCGTACGGGGGGAGATCGATGGCAGCGCAACCGACCACGCGATGGCAGGTCAGTGGATACCGTTTCCTGGCACGACGCATGGATCATGCGTTGGTGCGGGGCGACGTACGAATGATCCACGATCCCATGCGTTCCCAGTTCCGGGCGTTCGTCGTCGGAGTCGTCGTCGCGTGTGTCGTGCTGGGAGGCTGTGCCGCCCTTGCCCTGTTCCGCCCCCAGGACCGGATCGGTGATGCTTCCGTCGTCGTCGGACGCGACTCCGGTGCGCTCTACGTCGCGATCGGCACGACCTTCCATCCCGTCCTGAATCTCGCGTCGGCCCGGCTGATCCTCGGATCGCCCACCGAACCGGCGGTCGTAGCCGACGAGGAACTGACGACACGACCACGCGGACCGCTGGTGGGGATCCCGGGTGCGCCGTCCTCCCTGGTCCATGATGCAGAGGAGGTGCCGTGGACGGTGTGCGACGTCGCCGACCCGAACGGTCTGCAGTCCTCGACCACCGCCGTGCTCGCCGGCACACCCGACCACCGGGCAGGCTCGGTGCTCGCCGACGACGAAGCGCTCCTCGTGGCCGCGGACGGCAGATACCACTTGCTCTACGAGGGCAGACGCGCCGAAATCGACCCGAACGACCGGTCGCTCGTGCGCCTGCTGGGCATCGACGTCTCCCGTGCGCGCCCCGCGAGTCCCGGACTGCTCGCCGCCGTGCCGGAATCGCCGAAGCTGGCGGCACCCCACATCACCGGCGCCGGAGGTGTCCCGGGCATGTCGATCCCGGGTGTGCGAGTCGGGTCGGTCGTCGCGGTGTCCGAACCGGACGGGCAGAGTTTCCACGTAGTGCTCGAGAACGGTGTGCAGGAGGTCTCGCGGGCCACCGCACATCTCATCCACTTCTCGGATTCGCAAGGAGCACCCGAGATTCCGGTGATTCCACCCGACGTCCTCGCAGCCGCGCCGGTCGTGCACGAACTGCCGGTCGACACCTTTCCCGAGGTCGTCCCGCGCATCGTCGATCCGGGGGAGAGGCCTGTGGCGTGCTCCACCTGGCAGCCCGGCACAGGCGAGAACGACCGGCACCGCTCGACTCTGCGGTTGTCCGCGGGGACGGCCCTGCCCACCGGCAAGGACGCCGTGCCGGTGGTCCCGGCCCAGGCGGACGATGCCGGACCGCAGGTCGACGCGATCCACATCCCGCCGGGCCGCGGCAGATACGTGCAGACCACCTCGCTGACCTCGGACACCGACCGTCTCGGTTCGTTGTTCTACGTCGCCGACACCGGCGTGCGGTACGGCATCACCGATGCGGACGCCGCTGCGGCACTCGGCTTCACGGATCCACCCGCCCGGGTCCCGTGGCCCATCCTGCAGTTGCTCGCTCCGGGACCCGCGCTCGGCCGGGAACAGGCGCTGCTCGCACACGACGGTGTCGCCGCCGACCCGGAGGCGGTCCCCGTCGGGGCGGGCAACTGATTCAGGTCCGTGATCGGGCGAGTCGTCGTGCCGGTGCAGTGAGGACGAGAACGAGGGCGGTCGCGGCGATCACGGCCGCAGCCGAGATCAGTGCGATGGTGCGCGGCCGGTGATCCGGTACCGGGGGAGGAGTCGGCTCGGCGACGGCAACCGCCGGCATCGGCTCCGCGCGCCCGGCCGGCAGCGGCGCGGTGACGGCGGCGAGCGGGTCGACGACCCCGTGTCCCACCTGCGGATTCCATCCTTCCGCGGGGGAGTGGGCGGTGCTCTCGATGCGCGTCATCACCTCTCGGGCGGACAAATGCGGGTACCGCGAGCGCACCAGCGCGACCGTCGCCGCAACGAGCGGCGCCGCGAAACTCGTCCCGGACACCGGTCTGCCGCCCTGGGGGCCGGGGATCAGGTCGGCCAGACCGTCGGTGCCGGGATTGAGTGAGACGAGCCCGCTCCCGGGAGCGGCGACGTCGACCCACGGCCCGGGCAGACTGTACCCGGCCGGTGTGCCGTCGTCCTCGACCGCGCCGACGGTGAGGACGTACTCGTCGTACCAGGCCGGTGATGCCAGGGTGACGACCGAATCCCACGGATCCGCACCGGGATCGGCCGGATCCGCCGAGCGCGGATTGCCTTCGCGGCAGGTGTCGGTGTTGCCGGCCGCCGCGACGACGACCGCGTCGTGTACATCCGTCGCGTACTGCACTGCCGCTCCCAGCGGACCGTCGACGAGGCCTTCGGCGACCGTCCGGCAGGCGACCTCGGAGATGTTGACGACGGTGGCGCCGAGATCCACCGCCTGCCGGACGGCCGCCGCGAGGGTCCGTACGTCGCCGTATCCGGAGGCGTTGCGCGCGGCATCGTCGTCCGATCGGGAGCGGTCGGAGAAATGGCCGCTCGACTGGCGGATGGCGATGATCCCCACGTCGGGTGCGCCACCGGCGAAACCCGATCCGGGTGTCGGCCGCGCCGCGATCAGGCCGGCGACGAGGGTGCCGTGCGCGTCGCAGTCCTCGGTGCCGTCACCCGTGGACACGTAGTCGCCACCCGGCCTCGGGGCCGGCAACCGCGGATGCGGATGGACCCCGGTGTCGATGACGGCGACCACCTGCCCCGCTCCCCGGGTGATCGGCCACACGGACGCGAAGTCGAGGATGCGTTGTGCCCGAGGGATCTGCGGTCCGTCGGGAGCATCCGGCAGTTCTGCGCACAACACCCGCATCTCGGTGGCCTCGGGAGGCGCAGGCGTCGCGCCGGCGGGCAGTTGCGCCGGATCGGGTACCGGGGGCGCGGCGGTCGCGAGACCCGGAGTAGTGGTCGCTATCAGGGCGGCGAGGGCCAGGACCGCGAACCGGTGTGACAGCCGCACCGTCACAGTCCGCGGATCGCTGCGTACACACCGGCGACCCAGCAGGCCAACGGCACGACGGTGGCGATGGTCGCGTACTCCGCGATCTCGGCGATCCGGCGTTGTACCGGGGTGAACGTCCGTCGCGGCGCGACCACACCGAAGAGGAAACCGGCACACGCGAGACCCGTAGCGGATGCGAACACCGCCCACGGCGGCAACGCTCCGCTCGCTGCCGCACCGACGAGCAGCCCGAGCAGCAGTACCGCGCCACCGGCCACGAGGGGAGCCGCCTGCGCGGTCGCGGTGTAGGTGCGGCCTCGGAAGACCAGGGCCACGGCCGACGCCACGGCCAGTGCTACCGCGGGCACGGACACGTCTCCGTCCAACGGGAACGCGGCGCACCACGCTCCGCCCGCCGTGAGTAGGACGACGGCGTGGACGATTCCGGTGAGCGCGCTCCGTGCCCGATTCGCACGGTGCTCGAGCTCCGCCTGTGACGGCAACCCGGACACGCTGCTCTCGGGGGTCTCCGGTTCGAGCGGAGCGCCCGGAGCAGGGACCGGGGGGATGGGGAGTTTCGCGAGCATCGCCGCGAGGCGTGGTGCCGTGCCGGCGAGCAGCAGCGCCACCACCACCGTTCCGGCTCCGAGGGCGCGCGCCTCGAGTTCGGTGGTCGATGCGAGGGTGGCCGTCACGACGACGCCCGCGGCGGTCGCGGCGACCGCCGTGCACGGTGCGAGGCCGATGCGGGTGGCACGCACGGCGAGCACTGCGACCGCACCGGTCAGTGCCGCGGCGAGGACGAGACGCGGCGCCGGCGATTCGCCGGGAACGAGCAGCGCCCCGGCCGTCGCTGCGAGCGGGAAGGCGCACCACAGCAGCGCGGTCGCGGTCCGTCGATCGTCGTGGAGCCGGGCGAGGATGCCTGCGGCGAGCAGCACCAGGAGAGGCAGCGCGGCGCACACGGCTCCGAGGGCGAGACGGCTCGCGCCGTCGGGCAGGAACAGCAACGGTACGCAGCCCGCGGCGAGGGCGACCGGACCCAGGACGGCCGCGATGAGACCCGACGGGCCCGCACCCCACGGCGTCGTGGTCCGGTCCGAGGCCGCGACGCTGTACATGACGTCGTCGAACAACGGTGGAGGAGCGGGGGATCCGGCGTCCTCCAGGACGAGGATCTCCCCGTCGCGGACGCCGTGCTCGTCGAGACTCAGCGCACCGGACAGCGGGGCCCGACCGATCCGGGCGAGCGCCCAGCCGTCGGGTTCCGTGCGTTCGGGTGTCGCGTCGAAGTCGTTGTCGGGCCGGTGGCCGGCGACGAGATTCACGATCCCCGGGAGCAGCAGCGCCACCGGAACGTCGAGGGGCAGTGCGAGATCGACCTCGGTGTGGCGGGCGAGCACGGTGATCCGGCACAGATCCGGGGCGCCCACCTGCCCCGGGGTCTCGGATCGCGCACGCACAGATGTCATCGGCCTCGGTTCCCCCCGTCACTGCAGTCCGAACGACGCAGACCATACGACATCGTCCCGACCGGTGTCGTGCCCGAGTTGTCCGTCGAGGGGCCGAGGGGCGAACAGGAGCACGGAAGGTCGCAGCCATGGGTTAGTCTTCCACGACCGTGGGGCCGTAGGGGGCGGCCGACGGCGTTCCGGGGGTGACGAACGTGAGTACCGTGCGTTTCGTACGCAGAGCACGGCGGGAGGCACCGCGCGCTCCCAGCGGTGAGGTGAGTGTCCAACCGCCACCGGACATTCCCCGGGCCACGCCCGGCAATCTGGTGACCAGACTGCTCCCGCTCGTGATGGTCGCGGCGATGATCGGGATGGTCGCGCTGATGTTCACCACCGGCGCCGCACGCAGCCCCATGGCGATGATCTTCCCGCTCATGATGGTCGTGTCCCTGGTGGGCATGCTCGCCAACGGTGGTCGCAGCGGGGGAACGAAGACCGCCGAGGCGAACGAGGACCGCAAGGACTATCTGCGCTATCTCGACCAGCTCCGGCGCGAGGTCACCGAGACGGCGCACGAACAACGTCGGGCGCTCGAATGGTCGCATCCCGACCCGGCCCTGCTGTGGACCCTCGCCGGCACCGTCCGGATGTGGGAGCGGCGCAGCACCGATCCCGACTTCGGTCACCTCAGGGTGGGGCGCGGCGGGCAGCGACTCGCGACCCGACTCGTGCCTCCGGACACCGGGCCGGTCGAGGATCTCGAACCCGTCGCCGCCTTGTCGCTGCGCAGGTTCGTGCGCGCGCACTCGGTGGTGCAGGCGCTGCCCACGGCTGTGTCGCTGCGGGGTTTCGCGGCGATCGGCCTCGAGGGCGATCGCCGCGCGGCGCGCTCGCTCGCTCGGGGGATGCTCGCGCAGGCGTGCACCTTCCACGGTCCCGACACACTGCAGGTCGCCGTCGTGTGCGGGCCCGACACCGCTGCGGAATGGGAATGGATCAAGTGGCTGCCGCATGCGCAGAACCCGGTCCTGCGCGACGGTGCGGGCAGTGCACGCACGGTGTTCGGTTCGCTGTTCGAACTCGAGACCGATCTCGCGGCGGTCCTCGCCGGTCGCAGCAGATTCGTCCGGAACGCCCCGGCCACCGAGGGTGCCGTGCACCTCGTCGTGGTCGTCGACGGCGGGGTCACGGGATCGGGTTCGGGGGTGCTCGACGACGGTCTCGACGCAGTGACCGTGCTCGACCTCTCCGGTTACGCCACGCGGCTCAGCGCGACGCGCGGCCTGCGCCTGGTGGTCGAGGAAGGACGGGTCGGGGTCGCCACCGGCACCGACGTCGACATCTTCGCCGATGCCGACGGCATCGGGACTCCGCAGGCACAGACGTTGGCCAGACTGCTCGCGCCGTACCGGGTGACGAGCGGAGCGGTGGACGAGAGCGCCGGCGACGACCGGCCGTCGAGCTGGCAGGAGCTGCTGGGCCTCGGGGACGTGGCCCGCTTCGACCCCGCGCAGGTATGGGTGCCACGCCGCGGGCGCGACCGCCTGCGGGTACCGATCGGTGTCGGCATCGACGGTGCGCCTGTCGAACTCGACCTCAAGGAGGCCGCCGAGAACGGGATGGGACCGCACGGACTGTGCATCGGCGCAACCGGATCGGGAAAGAGCGAGTTCCTGCGGACGCTGGTCCTCGGTCTCGTGGCGACGCACCCGCCGGAGGCACTCAACCTGGTCCTCGTGGACTTCAAGGGCGGCGCGACCTTCCTCGGTCTGGACCGGATCTCGCACGTCGCGGCGGTGATCACCAACCTCGCCGACGAGATCGCGATGGTCGACCGCATGAAGGACGCCCTCGAAGGCGAGATGAACCGCCGCCAGGAACTGCTCCGGACGGCAGGCAACTTCGCCAACGTCGGCGACTACGAGAAGGCCAGGGCGGCAGGTGCACCGCTCGACCCGCTGCCCGCGCTGTTCATCGTGGTCGACGAGTTCTCCGAACTTCTCTCTCAACAGCCCGAATTCGCCGACCTCTTCGCGGCGATCGGACGCCTGGGCCGGTCGCTGCACATGCACCTGCTGCTCGCCAGCCAACGACTCGACGAGGGTCGCCTCCGCGGTCTCGACAGCCACTTGTCGTACCGCATCGGCCTGAAGACCTTCTCCGCAAACGAATCGCGGAGCGTTCTCGGCGTTCCCGACGCCTACCACCTGCCGTCGACACCCGGCGCCGGATATCTGCGGACCGATTCCGCCGACATCCAGCGGTTCTCCGCGGCGTACGTCTCGGGGCCGTACGAGCCCGGCCGCCCCACCCGGCGCACCCGATCGGCGGTGCCGGCCGGCACGTCCCGGCCCCGGCTCTTCACCGCGCGGGCGGTGCCGGTCGACGCCGGTCCGCCCGCCCCGGTCACGGAGCCGCTCCCGGTTCTTCCCGCGGGCGACGGCCGGAGCGTGCTCGAGGTGGTCGTCGACCGGATGCGGGGGCACGGAACACCGGCGCACGAGGTGTGGCTTCCTCCGCTCGACGACTCCCCGTCGCTCGACATGCTGCTGCCCAGGTCGGTGCTCACCGGCGACGTGCCGCGTCACGCAACCTTGCGCACCGTCGTCGGTGTCGTCGACCGGCCGTTCGAGCAACGCCGCGACCCGCTGGTGGTCGACCTGTCCGGGTCGGCCGGCAACGTCGTGGTGGTCGGCGGCCCGCAGTCCGGGAAGTCCACACTGCTGCGCAGCCTCGTCCTGTCGATGGCCCTCACGCACAACGCCGAGCAGGTGCAGTTCTACGGTCTCGATTTCGGTGGTGGCACGTTGTCCGGTCTGGCCGGCCTGCCGCACGTCGGTTCCGTCGCGGGGCGGCACGACACCGACCGGGTGCGCCGCACGGTCGCGGAGATGATGTCGCTGCTGCGTCGTCGCGAACGGTCCTTCGCCGAGAACGGCATCGAGTCCATAGCTCAGCTGCGGCGGATGCGCGCCGACGCGGTCGCACCGGCCACCGGCGATCCGTTCGGCGACGTCTTTCTCGTCGTCGACGGTTGGCCGAGCATCCGGCAGGACTTCGAGGCACTGGAACAGACGATCGGGATCCTCGCTGCCCAGGGTCTGTCCTACGGCATCCACGTGGTGCTCAGCGCCCCGCGCTGGGGTGACGTGAGGCCCGCCATGCGCGACCTGCTGGGTACGCGGCTCGAACTCCGCCTCGGCGACCCGTCCGACTCCGAGTACGGCCGAAAGAGAGCGGCGATGGTGCCGGAAGGGCGGCCGGGACGCGGTATCGACCGCGATGGCCTGCACATCCTGGGGGCGCTGCCGCGGGTGGACGGAAGCTCCGATCCGGCCGATCTCGCGGTCGGCGTCGCAGCGGCGGTCGAGGCCGTCCGTGCTGCCACGCCGGGGCGTTCGGCGCCACCGGTGCGCATGCTGCCCGAACGCATCGACCGGCCCGACCTTCTCACAGCTCTGCCCTCAGGGTGGCCGCCACCGGCCGACGCGTCCCCGGCGGCCCGGCTCTCCGTCCCGATCGGCATCGACGAATCCGAACTCGCGCCCGTATCGGTGGATTTCACCGACCATCCGCACCTGCTGATCTTCGGCGACTCGGAGTGCGGCAAGACCAATCTGCTGCGAGGGCTGTGCCGCGGACTGGTCGAAGCCGGCAGCGGTGCGCAGACCAGGATCATCGTCGGCGACTACCGCCGCACGCTGCTCGGTGTCGTGGGCGGCGACCATCTCGGGGGATACGCTGCGTCGGCAACGGTCCTCGCAGCCATGGCCCGCGAACTCGCCGGCATCTTCGAGCGCCGGCTGCCGGGCCCCGGCACGACGCAACAACAGCTGCGCGATCGATCGTGGTGGACCGGACCCGAAGTGTTCGTGGTGATCGACGACTACGACATGGTCGCCACCTCTGGCCAGAATCCGCTGCTGCCGTTGCTCGACTATCTCCCGCAGGGACGTGACATCGGCCTGCACCTGGTGGTCGCACGTCGCTCGGGTGGTGCCGGACGCGCGATGTACGAACCGATCCTCGGGCGTCTGCGGGAGTTGTCGACTCCGGGTCTGATCATGAGCGGTAGCCGCGACGAGGGAGCGCTCGTCGGCGCGGTCCGTCCGTCGCCGGTACCGCCGGGCCGCGGCACACTCGTACGACGCGACGGCACGGCGCTCGTCCAGACCGCGTGGGCGCCGGAGGTGTGATGGCGCTCCGGGACGAGACGGTCGTCGCGGTCGCGTTCACGCTGACACCCGGATCCGTCCACATCGGATGGCCCGGAACCACGCGCAGCGTGCCCGCTCTCGCCGCGGATCTCGGCGACCGACGGGTCTACGGAGCGGCAGCGGAGGAACCGTCGGAGCCGGCCGGCGTCGCAGGACTCATGGATGTCACGGAACTCGTGGATGCGGCCGCGGTCGAAGGGGAAACCGAACTCGGAGAACTGCTGAGCGGGCTCGTCTCCTACGCTGCAGCGACCGTGGGTGCACCGGACATCGGCGGGGTGGCGTGCGCGATACACCCGACCTGGTGGAACGAGCGGCGCCGCGATCTCTTCCGGACCGCCGTGCGGCAGGTCGCAGGCGATACGATCCTGCTTCCGGCCGCGGTGGCCGCCGCGCGCGCCGCCGATCCTGCGCCGCACGAGCGGTGTGCGGTGCTCGAATTCGCCGCCGGGGGAGTCACCGCCGTGAGCATCGCTCCGCCGGGGCCCGACGGGCCGACCGTCGAACGACTCGCACGCGATCCGGGTCTGTCGGTGCACTCCCCGGACGCCGCGATGCGACTCGAGAACCTGCTGACCTCGGTGTGCGGCGGGGCTGGGCCGGAGGTCGTGGTGGTCACCGGCGGCCCGGGCGAACCGTCCGGTGTCGAATCCTTCTCTCTCGCAGTTGATCTCGTGGGTTCGGGTCGGCGGGTGCTGCCCGTCGCGGCCTCGGAGATGCTCAGCGCCGTGACCGGCCCTCCGGCGCCACCGGCAGGAACCGGAGGGACCGCGAGAGCCCCGGCCATCGCTCCGACGACCGACGGACCCGACAGGACACTGCCGTGGCTCAGCGAGGTGCGCGCACGCCCGGATCCCCCTCGTGGCGGGCGGGCCGGCACGGTGCCCGCGCTGGTCGTCGCCGGGGCGGTGATTCCGTTCCTGCTCGCCGCTGCGATCTTCCTGTGGCCGCTTCTCACCGGAGAAGGTGGAGACGCGGAGGTCCCGGCTCCGCCGGAAGTCGTTGCTGCAGAGGAGCCGCCGACCGACGCTCGTGAGCCCGAGTCGGCCGCCGACGCCGGTCCCTCCCCGTCGACGCGGATCGACGCCGGTCCGCTGCACCTCGACCTGCCGGAGGGCTGGCGCGTCCGCGACCCCGCGACTGTGCCCGAGGGGCGCGCGGAACTGATACCGGTCGGCGGAACCGATCGCCGGATCCTGGTCGTGTACCGCGATCTTCCCGACGGGATCGACGAGCGCTCGGTCGCCTCCGCGTTGGCGGAGCGGGCCGCCGAACGTGCACCTGTCATCCGCGACCTCGACACCGACACGACCTTCGCCGACCGCAAGGTCGTGGCGTACACCGAAGTTCCCGACGACTACTCGGTGGTGCGGTGGTCGGTCCTGGTCTTCCCCGGACTTCAGGTCTCCGTGGGATGCCAGTACCTCGAGGGGGAATGGACCCGTATCCGGAGTGAATGCGAGCAGGCCGTCCACACCCTCCGGGGCGGGTGAGAAAAGTAGGTCCACGAATTTCGGAAGGCGCGGAACCGATACCGGATCGGGTGCGTCCAACCAGATGTAGGAGCCAGGACCGGCTCGACACCGAGCCGGATGATCCACGCACGAGCGAAGGAGTACGCCGTTGACCCAACCGACCGGCAATTCGAATCACCTCACCACCGATGTAGCGACGATGGAGGTCGTCGCGGGACAACTCCAGGACTCCCGCGCCGAACTCGACGCGATCCTCGGTCGTCTGACGGGCGTGGTGCAGTCCGCGCCGTCGGTCTGGCGGAGCCGCTCGGCGGAACAGTTCGCCGGAATCATGGAGCGCTGGAACGTCAACCACACCAAGCTGTCGAACGCCCTGGACGAACTGGCAGAAGCCGTGCGCACCAGTGGACGGTCGTACGCCGCTGCCGAGGACCAGCAGGCCCAGTCCTTGTCGGCGATCGACCCCGATGGCGGTTCGGTGCTCAACGGGTCGTTCAACTGATCGCCGGTCGCTCCGGCACACAGCCCTCCGGCACACATTCGAGAACAAGGAGAACGATCCGTGTCCGAGATCTATCAGAACTTCGCCGGCGTCGCCGACCTGCACGCCCAGCTCGTGTCCGGTCAGAAGGCGATCGAGGCGACGCTCGACCGCATCGAGGGGCAGGTGGCGCCCCTCATCGCCACCTGGGACAGTGGGGCGCAGGAGCGCTACGCCGCCACGCAGGCGCGCTGGAACGAGGCCGAGGCCGGCCTCATCCAGGTGCTGCACGACATCGGTCGGGTGGTCTCGACCGGTAACGACAACATGCAGGAGGTCGAGCGACTGAACCAGCAGCGCTTCCCGGGCTGATCCGGGTCTGCCGGATCCGGACCGATCCGGCGCTGTCACGTCCCGGTGGTGGAGAGGCCGCCGGGACGTGCTGCTGCTTCCGGGGTGCTCCAGCGGAGGGTGCGCGAGGGCAGGGCTGCTGCGGCGCTTTGACCGGCCCGGCGTCCGCCCGGTAGAGTGTCCCCTCGGCGTGTCGCACGTCGTCGTGCCCTGTGGTGCGACGAACACCTCTCCCGGGTCCCAACTGGCCGCCGGGCGTGGCAACCGTCGGCATGCAGGCCAGCAGCGAAACGATAGACGAGGAAGATCTGTGTCTACGTACACACCGAAGGCCGGCGACGTGACCCATCAGTGGCACGTCATCGACGCCACCGACGTGGTGCTCGGCCGCCTCGCGGTGCAGGCGGCAAACCTGCTCCGCGGCAAGCACAAGCCCACATTCGCGCCGCACGTCGACGGTGGTGACTTCGTCGTCATCATCAACGCCGACAAGGTTGCCGTCTCCGGCAACAAGCGGACCGACAAGTTCCTCTACAGCCACTCCGGTCACCCGGGCGGTCTGCGGGCTCGTTCCGTCGGCGAGGTTCTCGAGAAGAACCCCGACCGCCTCGTGGAGAAGGCCGTCACCGGCATGCTCCCGAAGAACAAGCTCGGTCGCGCCATCGCGAAGAAGCTGAAGGTCTACGCGGGCCCGAACCACCCCCACGCCGCGCAGCAGCCGGTGCCGTTCGAGATCAAGCAGGTGGCACAGTGACGACGCCCGAGGAACAGAACGTGAACCCCGAAGAGTACGTCGAGAACGTCGAGGTCGCTGCAGACGAGTACGTCGAGGACGTCGTCGAGGCACCTGCTGCCCCGATCGTGTTCGACCGTCCGGTCCAGACCGTCGGTCGCCGTAAGGAGGCTGTCGTCCGCGTCCGCCTCGTGCCCGGCACCGGCAACTTCACCCTCAACGGCCGCACCATCGAGGACTACTTCCCGAACAAGGTGCACCAGCAGCTCGTGAAGTCGCCCCTGGTGACGGTCGAGCGCACCGAGTCGTTCGACATCCACGCGCGCCTGCACGGCGGCGGTCCGTCCGGCCAGGCCGGCGCGCTGCGTCTCGCCATCGCGCGTGCACTCACCGAGGTCACCCCCGAGGATCGCCCCGCGCTCAAGCGTGCCGGCTTCCTCACGCGTGACCCGCGTGCCGTCGAGCGCAAGAAGTACGGCCTGAAGAAGGCCCGTAAGGCATCGCAGTACTCCAAGCGCTGATGTGCCGCCGACGCTGATTTCGTCAGAGTCGGCACCTGTTCCATCACGAGAGCAGGCGTCGGTAGACATCTCCTACCGGCGCCTGCTTTCGTGCATTCTGTCCTCTATCGACACCCGCGGCGGGGGCCGCACACGACTGGGAGGCTGTGTACATGGGTCGGTTGTTCGGCACCGACGGAGTCCGGGGCTTGGCCAACGCCGAGCTCACATTGGAGCTGGCAGTACGCCTGGCAGGCGCTGCGGCAGCGGTCCTGGCCCCGCAGGGTGCCGAGCGGCGACCGGTCGCGGTCGTGGGTCGAGATCCACGCGCGAGCGGGGAGATGCTCGAGGCGGCCGTCACGGCCGGACTCACCGCAGCCGGAGTCGACGTGGTGTCGGTGGGCGTACTGCCCACCCCAGCGGTCGCGTACCTCACGGGTGACTACGGCGCCGACCTCGGCGTGATGATCTCCGCGTCGCACAATCCGATGCCCGACAACGGCATCAAGATCTTCGCAGCCGGCGGGCACAAGCTCGACGACGAGGTCGAGGACCGGATCGAAGCGGTGCTGCACGGCGACGCCGAGAGCGCCGCACGCCCCACCGGCTCCGGTATCGGCCGGGTGCGCGTCGTGTCCGACGCCCTCGACCGTTATCTCGCGCATCTCGCGACGGCCGTGCACAAGCCGCTCACCGGTACGACCGTAGTGGTCGACTGCGCGCACGGCGCCGCCTCGCAGGCCGGCCCGGCCGCCTACGCGGCCGCAGGTGCCACGGTCATCGCGATCAACGCCGAACCCGACGGACTGAACATCAACGACGGCTGCGGATCCACGCACCTGTCCGTGCTGCAGCAGGCCGTGCTCGAGCACGGCGCCGACCTCGGTCTCGCGCACGACGGCGACGCCGACCGCTGCCTCGCCGTCGATGCGACCGGCACGGTGGTCGACGGTGACGCGATCATGGCGATCCTCGCTCTCGGCATGCACGAAGCCGGTGAACTTCCCGACGACACCCTCGTCGCCACGGTGATGAGCAATCTCGGTCTGCATCTCGCGATGCGCGCGGCGGGGATCCAGGTGCGCACCGTCGGCGTGGGCGACCGCTACGTGCTCGAGGAGCTCCGCCGCGGTGGCTACGGCCTCGGCGGTGAGCAGTCCGGCCACATCGTCCTGCCCGCGCACGGTACGACCGGCGACGGCGTGCTCACGGGCCTGCGCCTGATGGAGCGGATCGCCACGACGGGTCTGCCGCTCGCGAAGCTCGCCTCGGTGATGACATCGCTTCCGCAGGTCCTCGTGAACGTGCGGGTCCACGACAAGGTCGCCGTCGCGAGCGATCCTGCGGTGGCGGACGCGGTCGCGGAGGCCGAGCGCGAACTCGGTGAGACCGGCCGGGTGCTGCTGCGTCCGTCGGGCACCGAGCAGCTCGTACGCGTCATGGTCGAAGCCGCCGACGACGATCACGCCCGGGCGGTCGCCGACCGTCTCGCGGGAGTCGTCGCCGCCGTCTGACCTGCGCGGTCCCTGCCCTTCGCTGCCGGTTTCCGCTCGCAGTCACGCTGCGGTGGAACCGGATCGTCCTGCGCTGCGTCCTAACCCTTCGAGAGGGTTCGGTGGGTGAAGGGCGGACATGGACACACAGCACAGCACGATCCAGGTCGACGGCGACGCGGTGCGAGCCGTCGCGGCACGACTCGAGGAGGTCGCCGAGGACGCCGACGACGAGATCCGTCGTGGCTTCGGCGGTCTCGTCTTCGATGGCTCCGGTGCCGGATCGACGCACCGGTCGGCCGGCGTTCGCGTCGAGACCGGATATCGCAGGATGCGTGCGACGTGTGAGAGCTGGGCGGCGACCGTACAGGCGCAGGCCGACGCATTGCGCGCGGCGGCAGACAGATACCGGCACCAGGACGACGCGACCGGCATCGCCCTCACCGCTGTGACCGGTGCCGAACTCGACAGCGTCGGGTTCGGCGACGCAGGGACCCGGCAGCCGTGAGGACCCCTCCCGAGAGCGCAGGCGACATCCTCGACGCGGGAGCGCCCGGCCTGGCCCGCCTGACCGACCTCGTGCAGTCCCTGCACACTCTCGGGCTCGAGTCCGGCTGTTGCGTCGCGGACGTCCGGGCACGCTACGACGAGGAACGAACCCTCTCGTTGCCCGCCCTCGCCGACGACGCCGCCACGACGCGCTCGCTCGCGACCTCGCTCGGTCGTCGGACCGACGAACAGCGTCGCCTCCTGCAGCAACTCGACGAGTCGTGGGACGGATCCGCCGCCGACCGGGCTCGCGCCGAGCTGACGGCCACCGTCCGTTCCGGAGTGGCGCTGTGTGCGTCGCTGACCGATCTCGCGGTCGCGCTGGAATCGGCGGCCACCGCGATCGCCGCAGCGTTGCGTGAGAAGGCCCGCGTCGTCGGGGCACTCGCGGAAGGCACCGTCGACGGTCGCACGAGGGACGAGATCGACACGATCGTCGCCGGAGCGAGCGGTGGCCCGCACGGACCGAGCCCGGAGGAGCATGCCCGCTGGTTCGGCAACCCGCCCGGTGGCGACGTGGGCGACCCGCCCGGTGGCAACCTGGGCGACCCGCCCGGTGGCGACGTGTCCGACCCTGCCGCCGAGTGCCGGAGATGGATGGAGGAACGTCTGGTCCCGGCGGTCCGGGACGCCGTCGACGTGGTGCTCGGGGCATGTGAGGAGGCCGTCCGCCGGATCGCCGGCAGCGTCACCGACCTGGCGACGACCACCGAACGCGTCGCCGATGATGCCGGGGCGGCGGCCGCGGGCGTATCCGGTGCCGGGACGGTGGCTCCCGTCGTCGACGACGGGTCGACGCAGCACGGACCGAGCGACCCGCCGAATCAAGGTGCACTGCTGACGGTTCCCGGGATCCGCCCGGGCGAACGCAGACGCGAACACACCCCAGGACCGGTCGAGGCCGACCGCCGGCAGGACGAGAACGACGAGGGCGGTGCAGGAGTCGTGCTCGCGGAAGCCGGACCGCTGTGACGCGAACGACGGAACGTCAGCGCCCGAGGAGCAGGTTGACCTGCGTGCCGAGATCGCGATCGACGACGTCGGGGTCGGAGATCACCGTGGAGCCGGGCAGCTCTGTTGTGAGGTCGGAGAAGATCGCGTACGTCTTGTCGCCCGTGAGACGGTGCAGCAGGAAGCCGGTGAGCAGCGCACGAGTGCGTTCCTGGGTGCGACGCTCGGCACCACCGACGCCGAGCGCTCCGAGCAGGCGGCGCCCCTCGACGAGTCCTTCGTCGTTCGCCTTCTCGACGACCCGCAGCTGCACGTCGTCGCTGCCCCAGCCCCGGGCGACCGCGACGGCGTCGCTGGTCATCGACCCGATGCTCTTCTCGCCGACGAGGACGAGGCCCGGTGCCCGCACGCGGCCCGCGGCTTCGGAGGCAGCGGGGGAGACGGGCGAGGGGTAGAGCGCGGCGACGGCCGCGACCTCACGCCTCGCAGCGGCGAGCACCGCCGCCCCGGCACCCGAGCCGTGGCCCACCAGCGCGAGCTTCGACGGATGGACACTGATCCGCCCGGTACCGAGACGCACGCCGGTGCAGATGTCGAGGGTGGTGAGCAGGTCGGTCGACAACCCGATCGCCGACGGCACCGGTCCGCGCTCGGTGTTGGGCGCGCCTACCACGATTCCCCAGGACGCGAGATGCTCGAAGAGCTTCGAGTACTTCGTGACCCCGGTGAGCCAGCCGTGCCCGAACGCGATCGCGGGCAGGTCGAAACCTTCCGCGGGGGTGTACACGACACCCGGCTGACCGGCGAGCGCCAGGTCGCCGCGCAGCACCGAGTGCGGGCCGCGCCGGGAGAGTTCCTGAGCCAGTTTCTTGGGGTTCGCCGCCACGGCCTGAACGTTAGCGGATGGTGATGCCCGCCGGGGTCGGTGCGTACCGGACGGCGTGCCCCGATGCAGGTGTACGGGCTCACCGGTGTGTTGTTCCCGGGCGGGGGTCGACCAGTACCCTGCTAGGCATGTGCGGAATCGTGGGCTATGTCGGGCACCGTCGTGCTCTCGACGTCGTGGTGGAAGCGCTGCGGCGGATGGAGTACCGGGGTTACGACTCGGCGGGAATCGCCATCCTCGACGGCAAGGGTGGTCTGGCCGTCGAGCGGAAGGCGGGGCGGCTGGTCAATCTGGAGGCCGAGCTCGCCGAGATCGGCGAGGAGCACTTCGCCGGTACCGCGGGGATGGGGCATACCCGGTGGGCCACCCACGGTCGTCCCACCGACCGCAATGCGCATCCGCATCGCGACGCGACCGGCAAGGTCGCGGTGGTGCACAACGGCATCATCGAGAACTTCGCGCCGCTGCGTGAGGAGCTCGAGAAGTCGGGTGTGGAGCTGGCCAGCGACACCGACACCGAGGTCGCGGTGCATCTGGTGGCCCGCGCCTACGCCGAGGGTCCGACGGCGGGCAACTTCGTCGACAGCGCCCGCAGTGTGCTGCGCCGGCTGCAGGGTGCGTTCACACTGGTCTTCGCCCACGCCGATCATCCGGGCACGATCGTCGCGGCGCGCCGGTCGACGCCGCTGGTCGTCGGGGTCGGCGACGGTGAGATGTTCATCGCCTCGGACGTCGCGGCGTTCATCGAGTTCACCCGGGAGGCGGTCGAGCTCGGTCAGGACCAGGTCGTGGTGATCACGAACAACTCCTACGAGGTCACCGACTTCGACGGCAACACCGACGTGGCGACGCGTCCGTTCACCATCGACTGGGATCTCGCCGCCGCCGAGAAGGGCGGCCACGACTACTTCATGCTCAAGGAGATCGAGGAGCAGCCGGCCGCGGTCGCCGACACCCTGCGCGGTCACTTCGTCGACGGGTGCATCGTGCTCGACGAGCAGCGCCTGTCCGATCAGGAACTGCGCGACATCGACAAGGTGTTCGTCGTCGCCTGCGGCAGCTCGTACCACTCGGGCCTGGTCGCCAAGTACGCGATCGAGCACTGGACCCGCCTGCCCGTCGAGGTCGAGCTGGCCTCGGAGTTCCGCTACCGCGATCCGGTGCTCGACCGGTCCACGCTGGTCGTGGCGATCTCGCAGTCCGGGGAGACCGCCGACACCCTCGAAGCGGTCCGGCACGCCAAGGATCAGAAGGCGCGGGTGCTGGCGGTGTGCAACACCAACGGCGCGCAGATCCCGCGGGAGGCCGACGCGGTGCTCTACACCCGCACCGGCCCGGAGATCGGTGTGGCCTCGACGAAGGCGTTCCTGGCGCAGATGGCCGCGAACTACCTCGTGGGTCTGGCGCTGGCGCAGGCGCGCGGCACGAAGTATCCCGACGAGGTGGCCCGCGAGTACCAGGACCTGGCGGCGATGCCGGAGAAGATCGCCGAGCTGCTGACCGGCATGGAGCCGGTGCGGGCGCTGGCGCGGGAGCTGTCGGCCTCGCCGGCCGTGCTGTTCCTCGGTCGGCACGTGGGCTACCCGGTCGCGCTCGAGGGTGCGCTCAAGCTCAAGGAGCTGGCGTACATGCACGCCGAGGGTTTTGCGGCCGGTGAGCTCAAGCACGGCCCGATCGCGCTGATCGAGGACGGGCTGCCCGTCATCGTCGTGATGCCGTCGCCGAAGGGCCGCGCCGTGCTGCACAGCAAGCTGCTCAGCAACATCCGCGAGATCCAGGCCCGCGGGGCCGTCACCGTCGTCATCGCCGAGGAGGGCGACGAGACGGTCCGGCCGTTCGCCGATCACCTCGTCGAGATCCCGTCGTCGGCGTCGCTGCTGCAGCCGTTGTTGTCGACGGTGCCGTTGCAGGTCTTCGCCGCGGAGGTCGCGCAGGCCCGTGGTTACGACGTCGACAAGCCCCGCAACCTCGCCAAGTCGGTCACCGTCGAATAGCGACCCACCCGCCGGTGCAGGAGGGACGATGCGCAGTTTTCACCCGTCCGACGTGGTCCGCGCGGCGGAGGCGCCGCTGCTGGAGTCTCTCCCCGAGGGAACCCTCATGCGGCGCGCGGCCTACGGACTCGCGCGGGTCGTGGCTTCCGAACTGCGTGAACGCACCGGTGGGATCGCCGGTCGGCGGGTGAGCCTGCTCGTCGGGTCCGGCGACAACGGCGGCGACGCGCTGTGGGCGGGAACCTTCCTGCGCCGGCGGGGCGTGTCCGTCACTGCACTGCTGCTCGACCCCGACCGGGCGCACCCCGCGGGTCTGCGGGCACTGCGGAAGGCCGGCGGGCGGATCGTCCCGGCGACTCCAGAGCACCTCGGCGACCCGGACCTCGTGCTCGACGGCATCGTCGGCATCTCCGGGCGCGGCCCGCTGCGACCGGCGGCGGCCGCGCTCGTGGACGAGATCACCGCGCCGATCATCGCCGTCGACATCCCGAGCGGTGTCGACCCCGATACCGGTGCCGTCGACGGACCGGCGATCACGGCCGCGGTGACCGTCACCTTCGGCGCCTACAAGCCGGTCCATGCACTCGGCGCCACGCGCTGCGGTCGCGTCGAACTCGTCGACATCGGACTCACACTCCCGGAGGCCGGGCTGGTCGCGGCGGAACCGTCCGAGATCGGCGCGATCTGGCCGGTGCCCGGCGCCGAGGACGACAAGTACTCCCAGGGTGTGGTGGGTGTCCGTGCCGGCAGCGCCCGGTATCCGGGGGCGGGTGTGCTGTGCACGGGAGCGGCCGTCGCCGCGACCTCCGGCATGGTGCGCTACGCCGGGTCGGGTGCCTCCGAGGTGCTCGCGCGGTTCCCCGAGGTCGTCGTGTCGCCCTCGGTGGCCGAGACCGGGCGGGTGCAGGCCTGGGTCGTGGGGCCGGGTGCCGGTACCGACGATGAGGCCTGCGCGAACCTGCGCGACATCCTCGCCACCGACCTGCCGGTGCTCGTCGACGCCGACGGACTCACGCTCCTCGCCCGCGAACCCGGTCTCGTGCGGGGCCGGTCCGCGCACACCCTGCTCACCCCGCACGCCGGCGAGTTCGCACGCCTGACCGGGAACCGCCCCGAACCGGACCGGGTCGCGGCGGTACGTTCCCTCGCCGCCGACTGGGGAGTGCACGTGCTGCTCAAGGGGCGCGCGACGCTCGTGGCACGGCCCGACGGGCACGTCTTCGTCAACGATGCGGGCGGTTCGTGGGCGTCGACCGCGGGTGCCGGGGACGTGTTGGCCGGTGTCATCGGGTCGTTGCTCTCGTCGGGCATGCCGGTGGACCTGGCCGCGGCGGCCGGTGCTCGGGCGCACGCCCTCGCCGCGAACCTGGCCGCGCAGGACCCCGAGTCCCCTGGAGCGGCGCCGACCTCGGCGAGCGCGATCCTCTCGCGACTCGGCGACTCGATTCGTCTGCTGCGCACCCACATTGCCGAATCGTGACGTGGTACACGGGGACACGACGTCGGCGTCCGACGGCACAGTGGCAGGATCGACAGACGTGACCACGACCCAACGCACCCCGCGACCTGCACGTACCGTCCTTCCCCAAGCCGAAGCCCTCATCGATCTCGATGCCGTGGCGGAGAACGTACGAGCGCTCCGGGAGTACGCGGGTCCCGCTGCGGTCATGGCCGTCGTCAAAGCCGACGCCTACAACCACGGGGCCGTGCCGGTCGCGCGTGCCGCGCTCGCCGCAGGCGCCCGCGAACTGGGTGTGACGACGCTCGGCGAGGCCCTCGAACTCCGCGCCGCGGGTATCGAGGCTCCGATCCTGTCGTGGCTGCACACCGCCGACTCCGATTTCGCTCCCGCCGTCGAGGCCGGGATCGAACTGGGCGTGTCCTCGCCGCGGCATCTAGCGGCCGTCGTCGAGGCGGCGCGGCAGCTCGGGGTCACCGCGACCGTCACGGTCAAGGTCGACACCGGCCTCAACCGCAACGGTGTCGCCGTCGACGAGTGGGACGACATGGTGCGCGACCTGGGCCGGGCACAGGCCGAAGGTGTCGTGCGGCTGCGTGGAGCCTTTTCGCACCTCGCCCACGGCGACGAACCCGAGCATCCGGGCAACGCCGAGCAGCGCGACCGGCTGAGCGAGGCCGTCGCGGATCTGCGGCGGCACCATCTGGCTCCCGAAGTGGTGCACCTGTCGAATTCCGCGGCCACCGTCACCCGTCCCGACCTGCGATTCGACATGGTTCGGCCCGGAATTGCGATGTACGGGTTGACACCGATCCCGGAACTCGGCGACCTGGGCTTCCGGCCGGTGATGACCGTGCGGGCGAGGGTGGTGCTGGTGAAGAAGGTGAAGGCGGGAGACGGGGTGTCCTACGGGCACACCTGGACTGCTCCCGCGGATACGACGGTGGCGCTGCTGCCCATGGGATATGCGGACGGGATCCGCCGCAATCTCAGCGGGCGCATCGAGGTGCAGCTCGGCGGGCGCCGGTGCCCGCAGATCGGGCGCGTGTGCATGGATCAGGTCGTCGTCGACCTCGGCCCCGATGGGGCAGGAGTAAGCGAGGGCGACGAGGTGTTGTTCTTCGGTGACGGGCGTCACGGAGAGCCGAACGCCCAGGACTGGGCGGACAAGCTGGGCACGATCAACTACGAGATCGTGACCGGCATCGGCGGACGGACCGTCCGGACCTATGTCGGAGCGAAGGGAGCGTGACGTCATGTCCCTCGTGAACAGGATGGGACTCCTCGGTGCGAGCCTTGCGACGCTCGCATCGTCGGCGGGACTGTACGCGGTCAAGACCGCGGGCGCGCCCGCCCATGAGATCTATCAGAACGAGGACTTCGACGAGATCCTCCGGCTCCCGCGCCGCATCGTGACCACCGAGGACGGTGTCCCGCTCGTGGTCCGCGAGAGCGGCTCGGCCCTGGCTCGGCTCACCGTCGTGTTCGTCCACGGCTACTGCCTGCGCATGCAGGCCTGGCATATGCAGTACCGCCACCTGCGCGAACAGTGGGGGCGTGACGTGCGTGCCGTCTTCTACGACCAGCGTGGTCACGGCGAATCCGGTTTCTCCGGTGCCGCGACGTGCACCATCGCGCAGCTCGGCCGCGACCTGGGTCGGGTGATCGACGAAGTCGCGCCCACCGGTCCGGTGGTGGTGGTGGGCCACTCGATGGGCGGCATGACCGCGATCGCGCTCGCCTCCCAGCGGCCCGACCTGTTCGGTGAACGCATCGTGGGCGTCGGTCTGCTGGCGACCACCGCGGCAGGGCTCAGCAAGACCGGTATCGGACGCAATCTCGAGAACCCGGTGATCGACGCGTTCCGGTACGCGGCGCGTACCGCACCGGGATTCGTGCAGTTCGCGCGCGGCGCGGCCCGTGCCGTCGTGACGCCGATCCTGCGTGCGGCGTCCTACGGCACGGTCGTGAGCCCCCGCCTGGTGAAGTTGTCCGACCGGATGCTCGACGAGACGTCGGTGCTCACCATCGTCAACTTCCTCCGCACCCTCGAACTGCACGACGAGTCCGCGGCGCTTCCGGTCCTGGGCACCGTGCCCGTGCTGGTGCTGTCCGGCGACGCCGACATGGTCATCCCGTACGCGAGTTCCGAGGCGCTGGCGGAGCAACTGCCCGATGTCGAACTCAAGCGGGTACGTGGTGCCGGGCACCTCGTGCAGCTGGAGTTCCCCGAGGTGGTCGACCGTGCCCTCGATCGTCTGATCCAGCGGAGTTTCACGCAGGGAGTGAACGGAAGGCAGATCGCAATTGGGTGATTCGCAATCGAGTGGGCCGCAGGTGGGGGAGCAGACCATCGAACTGCCGACCGTGGAGGACACCGAGGCGTTCGGGCACAGGCTTGCAGCCGAGCTGCGGGCCGGGGACCTCGTCGTGCTCGACGGGCCGCTCGGCGCGGGAAAGACGGCGCTGACCCGCGGAATCGCCGCCGGCCTCGGGGTGGAGGGACGCGTGACCTCCCCGACCTTCGTCATCGCCCGCGAACACCGTCCCGGTAGTCCGGAGGGACGCGAACCGGTCGGGCTCGTCCACGTCGACGCCTACCGTCTCGGCGACGGACCGAACGCCCTCGACGAACTCGACGCGCTCGACCTCGACACCGACCTGACCGACACCGTCGTGGTGGTCGAATGGGGCGGTGGCTTGGTCGAACAGCTCGCCGAACGGCATCTGAGGGTCCGGCTCCGGCGCGACCCGGGCACCGATGTCCGCCGTGCCTCGTGGGAATGGATCGGCTGAGCCACCGGCAGTCCGCATGCCGGTGGCTTCCGTCACTGCACACCGACCGGGCAGGTCGCGCGGGGTAAGCTGGTACATCGTGCTCGTGCTCGCTGTCGATACCGCCACCCCCGCCGTGACCTCGGGAGTCGTCCGTCTCGACCGCGGTCGGGACGATGCCCGACCCGAGACGGTCGCTGCGCGCGTGCTCGACAATCCGCGAGCGCACGCCGAAGTCCTCACCCCGCAGATCCTCGAATGCCTCGCCGAGGCCGGCGCTGCCCCCATCGATCTCGACGCGATCGTCGTCGGCATCGGACCCGGCCCGTTCACGGGTCTCCGCGTCGGCATGGCCACTGCTGCGGCCTTCGGTGATGCGCTCGGCATCCCCGTGCACGGTGTGTGCAGCCTCGACGCGATCGCCGCGGACGTCCACCGGGAACACGGTACGGACGACGATCTGCTCGTCGTCACCGACGCCCGTCGTCGCGAGATCTACTGGGCACGCTATTCCGGCGGCCGCCGCGTCGAAGGGCCCGAGGTGCGCAAGCCCGCCGACGTGCCCGCCGAGCCGTCGGTGCGGGTGGCGGGCTCGTCGTCGCACGTCGCGCTGTTCGACCTTCCGGCGGTGGACGTGCAGACGCCGTCCCCGGCGGGCCTGGTGACAGTCGCGGCCGACGCCCTGCGCGCGGGCGCCGAACCGGAGCCGCTCGTGCCCCTGTACCTGCGCCGCCCCGACGCGGTGGAGACCGCGAATCGCCGAGCATGAACGCCACACCCGAGGAGAATACGGCCGCAGAGAACGCGGTCGTCATCGACGCACTGCGCCCCGAGGATGCACCCCGCTGCGCCGAACTCGAACAGATCCTGTTCCCCGGCGACGACCCGTGGAGCGCCGACGCCTTCCGTTCGGAGCTGGCCTCGCCCCACAACCGCTACTTCGCGGCCCGCGACCCGCAGGGCCGGCTGATCGGTTACGCGGGACTCGCGCGACTCGGTACGGCCATCGAACCCGAATCCGAGGTGCACACCATCGGTGTGGACCCCGTGGCGCGTCGCCGGGGGATCGGCGGAGCCCTCCTGGGGGAGTTGCTGGCCGTCGCCGACCGCTGGGGAGGGCCGGTCTTCCTCGAGGTGCGCACCGACAACGACGCGGCGATCGCCCTGTACCGGCGCGAGGGCTTCGAGATCGTCGGAACCAGGAAGCGTTACTACCAGCCGAGCGGCGCGGACGCGTACACGATGCGTCGTCCGGATCCGCGAGAGGAGTCACCGGCGTGAGCACCACCAGCCCCCGATTCGAGCTGCCCGAGCGCCCCGTCGTGATGGGCATCGAGAGTTCGTGCGACGAGACCGGTGTCGGCATCGTCCGCTGGGTGGGTGACGGCACCCTCGAGCTGATGGCCGACGCCGTGGCGTCGAGCGTGGACGAGCACGCCCGCTTCGGTGGTGTGGTGCCGGAGATCGCATCCCGCGCCCACCTCGAAGCCATGGTGCCGACGATGCGGCGCGCCCTCGACGAGGCCGGGATCGAGAAGCCGGACGCGGTGTGCGTAACCATCGGGCCGGGTCTCGCGGGAGCACTTCTCGTCGGTGTCGCCGCCGCCAAGGCCTACGCGGCAGCGTGGAACGTGCCGTTCTTCGCGATCAACCACCTCGCGGGCCACGTCGCGGTCGACACCCTCGAGCACGGACCGATGCCGCCCTGCGTGGCGCTGCTCGTCTCCGGTGGTCACACCCACCTGCTGCACGTCGAACATCTCGGCAAACCCATCGTCGAACTCGGCACCACCGTCGACGACGCCGCCGGGGAGGCCTTCGACAAGGTCGCGCGACTGCTGGGGCTCGGTTATCCGGGCGGTCCCGAGGTCGACAGGCTGGCCCGCCAGGGCGACCCCTCCGCGGTCGTCTTTCCGCGGGGTATGACCGGTCCGCGCGACGCGCGTCACGACTTCTCGTTCTCCGGTCTCAAGACCGCGGTGGCCCGCTTCGTCGAAGCGAAGGAACGTGAGGGCGAGCCGGTGCCGGTCGCCGATGTCGCCGCGGGCTTCCAGGAGGCGGTGGCGGACGTGCTCACCATGAAAGCTGTGCGGGCCGCCCAGGATCTCGGTGTCGACACGCTCGTCCTCGGTGGTGGAGCGACCGCCAACAGCCGGTTGCGCGCACTCGCCGAGGAACGGTGCACTGCTGCGGGTATTACCCTGCGCGTGCCGCGGCCGAAGTTGTGCACCGACAACGGCGTCATGATCGCGTCGCTGGGCGCGCATCTCATCGCCGCGGGGGCGCAGCCGTCCTCGCTGGGCGCTGCGACGGATCCGGGCCTGTCGGTGTCGGTGTCGCAGGTCGTGGCCTGACCTTTCCCGACCGACCCCCACCCGAGGAGGGCGCGCTGCCTAGGTGGAGGCGATCTCCGAGGTCCCGGATCCGGTGGTGGTCTCCCCGGTGGTCGTTTCCCCCGTCGTGGTCTGTCCGGTGGATGGCACGGTCGTGCCCTCCTCCGTGACGGACGCGATCGTGGAGGACACGTCGGTCGGATATGCGCCGGTGGACGACGCGGACGGCGTCTCGGTCGGCGAGGTGGTCGACGGGGGTGTCGGGCTCACACCGGTGCTCGGTTCGGTCGTCTCCGGATCGGTGGGCGCAGGGCTCGTCGTCTCCGGCGGTGTGGTCGGCTCGGTGGTGTCGGGAGCCGTCGTGTCGGGAGCCGTGGTGTCCGGAGCGGTCGTGTCCGGAGCCGTGGAGTCCGGAGCCGTGGAGTCGGGATCGGGCCTCGGTGCGGTCTCGGAATCCGGCGACGTGAACGGTCGGTCCGGGTCGGACTCTTCCTCCGCTGTCGACCCGGGGGTCGGCACCTGATCGATCGGCGTGGGCGTCACGGTGGTGCTCGACGACTCGGGCACAGTGGGCCACGGATCTTGGGTCGACGGAACGGTGTGCTCGACGGTCGGCAACGGCCAGGGAACCGTCGTCGGCGCGGGTGCGTCCCGGGTGCGCCGGGACGTCACGGGTTCGGGCGGCGGGTCGTGGGACGGGACGGCCGACTCGCCGGGACCGGCCTCCTGCGTGGGGACGTCGCCGCTCGTGAAACGCGGCGACACCTGGGCGTCGCTGCTGTCGCGTTCGGTGAAGTGCTGGGTGGCGAAGCCGGCCATGATCGCACTGAGCACCAGGAGCCCGGCGACCGCACCGGAGACACGACCCGAGGACCGGTTGCCGGTGCGCGACAGGGCGCCGACCACGGTGTATCCGACCGAGGACGGGGAATCGGCCGACAGTGCCGCACCGATCGCGGCAGCCGCTCCCGGTTCGGGGACGGTGACGATCTCGCCGTCGAACTCCGCCGAGATCGCCGCGGCGAGGACGGGGGACGCGGCCGCGCCCCCGATGAGGGCCATGGTCTCGGGGACCGGATCGGTGCTCGAGCAGATGCGCCGCGTGAACGCCGCCGCTTCGTCGGCGAGATCGGTCGTCAGTTCGTCCAGTTGCGCTCGGGTGATGGTGACCGTCGCGTCGGGACCGGCCTCGGCGATGTCGATGCGGGTCGTCGTCGCCGAGGAGAGTGCCTCCTGGGCGCCCTGGCACCGGGCCGCCAGCAGGCCGGGGTCGATCTGCCTCCGGGTGCGCATCCGCTCGGTGGCATTGCGGACATGATCGAGCACACGTGCGGTCAGGGCGTCGCCGCCGACGGTCTCGGTACGTGCGGACCGCAGCAGGGTGCCGGTCTCGCGGTCGAGGACGGAGACGGTCGTGCCGGTGGCTCCGATGTCCACGAGCGCGATCGCGCCGGGTTCGCGACGGACCCCCACTGTGTAGAGATACTCGAGGGCGGCGGTGGTCTCCGGAACGAGGCGGACCATGTGGCCCGTCCGCTCGGCGGCCGTGCGGATCTCGTGCGCCTGTTCCTCGGTGCGGTATGCGACCGTGATGATGGCGGGACTGTCGGCTCCGCGGGCGGTTCCGCGAGGAGACGTGAGCGAGACGGCGTCGAAGACGAGATCTCCGAGATCGCGCCCGGGCTGCGACTCGGAGGCGAGTCTGCGGAATTCCGTTGTGGGCGCGTGTGCAGCATCGACGCGCAGGGCCGAGCCGGCGCCGGAGGCGCCGACGGAGATGCCGAGCGACGTGGGCATTGTTCACCTTCCGTGCGTGATCGACGACCAGGCGTCCAGGGCCTACCTCGGCTGAGGTCACCGAACGATCACGCTCATGGGTTTCCGTTATTCAACCGTAACATGACGTCGGGTTCCACGCAGGTCGGCGTGTTTGCATCCGTTGCCCTTGAGCGCTGGCACTCTCGTGTATAGAGTGCTAGTGACACCGAGCGCCGGCCCGGCACCCGCGACGACGGGACGCGTGCGGAGTCACCGTGATGACTGAACACACCCGTGTCCGAGAACACCGGTTCTCGGACCCCATTACCCCTGAAAGTGGAGGGCTCATCGTGGCGAGCGTGAACATCAAGCCGCTCGAGGACAAGATCCTCGTCCAGGCCAACGAGGCCGAGACGACGACTGCCTCCGGCCTGGTCATCCCGGACACGGCGAAGGAGAAGCCCCAGGAGGGCACCGTCGTCGCTGTCGGCCCCGGCCGCTGGGACGAAGATGGCGACAAGCGCATCCCGCTGGACGTCAAGGAAGGCGACGTCGTCATCTACAGCAAGTACGGCGGAACCGAGATCAAGTACGCCGGCGAGGAGTACCTGATCCTGTCTGCGCGCGACGTCCTGGCTGTCGTCGCCAAGTAGGCCGCTTGTATTCCGCCCCGGTGTCCCGTTTCGGACCCGGGGCGGAATACGTTGGGGAACATCCGAGTCCAGGAGTAGTCGCAGAACATGTCCAAGCAAATCGAGTTCAACGAGACCGCGCGGCGGGCTCTCGAGCGCGGTGTCGACCAGCTGGCCGACGCCGTCAAGGTGACGCTCGGCCCGCGTGGCCGGCACGTCGTGCTCGCCAAGGCCTTCGGTGGTCCCACCGTCACGAACGACGGTGTGAGCATCGCCCGTGAGATCGAGCTGGAGGATCCGTTCGAGAACCTCGGCGCCCAGCTCGTCAAGAGTGTCGCGACCAAGACCAACGATGTCGCGGGTGACGGCACCACCACCGCGACCGTTCTCGCTCAGGCGCTCGTCAAGGCCGGCCTGAAGAACGTTGCCGCAGGCGCCAATCCGATCGCGCTCGGTGCCGGTATCGCCCAGGGTGCGGACAAGGTGAGCGAGGCTCTGCTCGCTGCCGCCACTCCCGTCGAGGGCAAGACCGCCATCGCGCAGGTCGCCACCGTGTCCTCGCGCGACGAGGAGATCGGTGAGATGGTCGGCGAGGCGCTGACCCGCGTCGGGAAGAACGGTGTCGTCACCGTCGAGGAATCCTCCACCCTGAGCACCGAACTGGTCGTCACCGAGGGCGTGCAGTTCGACAAGGGCTTCCTGTCGCCCTACTTCATCACGGACATCGACGCGCAGGAAGCCGTCCTCGAGGACGCGCTCGTCCTGCTGTACCGCGAGAAGATCAGCTCGCTTCCCGACTTCCTCCCGCTCCTCGAGAAGATCGCAGAGTCCGGCAAGCCGGTCCTGATCATCGCCGAGGACATCGAGGGCGAGCCGCTGTCGACCCTGGTGGTCAACGCGATCCGCAAGACCCTCAAGGCCGTTGCCGTCAAGGCTCCGTACTTCGGTGATCGCCGGAAGGCCTTCCTCGAAGACCTCGCCGTTGTCACCGCGGGTACGGTCATCAACTCCGATCTGGGTCTGTCCCTCAAGGAGGCCGGACTCGACCTGCTCGGCTCGGCCCGCCGCGTCGTCGTCACGAAGGACAGCACCACGATCGTCGACGGTGCCGGTACCGCCGAGGACATCGAGGCGCGCGCCGCTCAGCTGCGTCGTGAGATCGAGGCCACCGAGTCCGACTGGGACCGCGAAAAGCTCGAAGAGCGCCTCGCGAAGCTCGCCGGTGGCGTCGCCGTCATCCGTGTGGGTGCGGCGACCGAAACGGACCTCAAGGAGCGCAAGTTCCGCGTCGAGGACGCAGTCAACGCCGCGAAGGCGGCCATCGAGGAGGGCATCGTCCCCGGTGGCGGGTCGGCTCTCGTACAGGCCGCACGCTCGCTCGAAGAGCTCCAGGCGTCCCTCTCCGGCGACGCCGCCACGGGCGTCGCCGCGCTGCGCACCGCGCTCACCGCGCCGCTGTACTGGATCGCCACGAACGCCGGCATCGACGGTGCGGTGGTCGTGAGCAAGGTCGAGGAGACGGGTAAAGGCTTCAACGCCGCGACCCTCTCCTACGGCGACCTCGTCGCCGAGGGCGTCGTCGACCCGGTGAAGGTGACGCGTTCCGCCGTCGTCAACGCCGCGTCGGTCGCACGCATGGTGCTCACCACCGAGAGCGCCGTCGTCGACAAGCCGGAGGAAGAGGCCGAGGCCGGGCACGGCCACGGTCACGCGCACTGAGCGACCGGTCAGGGCCGCGGACCCGCCGCCCGGCGGGTCCGTAGGTCGAGCCGGACGTGAAAGTCGTTCCGGACGGCACGAATACAGCGAGGCCCCGCAAGGAATGTTCGCATTCCCTGCGGGGCCTTCGTCGTATCGACGCAACTCCTCCAACCGGCCTCCCGGTCGTACCGTCACGGTCGTGTCGACATGATCACGACCGTGACGGTGTTGACATGGTCACGACCGTGACGGTGTCGTCACGGGGCGGGTGACCGCCTCACACAGCGACCTTCCGCCGTCGTTGCCTCGTGTACATCTCCCGCTCGGTCTCCGACATGCCGCCCCAGATGCCGTACGGCTCGGCGACGGCGAGGGCGTGGTCGCGGCAACGGGCCAGCACGGGGCAGGTGCGGCACAGCTCCTTCGCGCGGTTCTCCCGCTGGGCGCGGGCACGACCGCGCTCTCCGTCGGGGTGGAAGAACACCGAGGAGTCCACACCACGACACTTACCGTGCATCTGCCAATCCCAGAGGTCCGCGTTGGGGCCGGGCAGTGTGTGTGGTGCGGGCATGTGGCACTCCTTTGCAGCAAGCTCGCGTGAATCGTGCGAGCGGACCGTGGACACATCGGGATTCCCGCTGTGATCCGAATCAAACAAACTCACCGTAGGATCTGTATCGATTCGTCGTCAATGTTTTCGATGAGTGGGATAGTCCATAACCGAACAGCCAAGATTTAACCGCGGAAATATTTACTTTCGTGAGGAGTCGTGCCTGTGCGCTGCGGGCGGGGGTGATCCGGGGTATCTTATGCTCCCGATGTGGGTAAAAAGCCCCTTACTCCCTGGTAACCCGGCCTTTCGGCGGCTGGATGCGGACTCCGACTCGGCCTCGGAGGTCGGGGCGGCACCATACATGCACCACGCATGTTTTAACTCGATGTTTAACAAAATGTTCGGAAATGTCTTCTGTGCATCCCTGCGTTCCAATCATCGAGACTATTTGCGCTCGCGGTGATAATTTCTCTCCGACAAATGCCCGGCGTCGGCCCGGAGCCCCGCGTATCGTCGGTATCCGCTGGTGCGATGATTCCGCGATGGCACATTCCGACGCCCGCCGGCACACGGCACCGACACCGTCCGACCGCCATGCGATCCTGGTCGCCGCGGCCTTCGGCTCGTCCCCGGGGGCACATCCGCTCCCTGAGGCGCACGGACCCGAACAGAACTGGTTGCGGGCCGTCGCGCTCGGTGGACAGGGACGTTACGCCGCCGCGCGGGCCGAGCTGGCCCGAGTGCGTGGAACCGGAGGAGTGTGGTCGTCGTTCGGAGCGAGCACCGAGGCCTCCCTTCTCCGTCAGTTGGGCGGACATCGCGCGGCCGCCGTCCTGGACGGACGTGCTCTCGCGGAGGCGGGGTCGCTGCGAACCAGCTCCGGGAGCACTGTCGCCGCACGGCGCGACGTCGGCACTGTCGCCGCACGGCGCGACGTCGGCACTGTCGCCGCACGGCGCGACGTCGGCACTGTCGCCGCACGGCGCGACGTCGATGTTGTCGCTGCATGGTGTGACGCTGCCACGGGGTTGGCGGCCGATGCGCTCGGGCGGGGCCGTCTCGCGGTGTGCGGGTCGCTGCTCGACCGATGCGCAGCCGCTCTCGACGCTGCCGAATCGGAAGCGGGGGAGAAGGCCTTCGTGCGACAGCGGATCCGTCTCGCATGGGTCGGGGCCGAATCCGCTCTCGCGGCAGGCGACTTCACCCGTGCGCGCAGCCGGGCGGACCGCGCGGTGGAACTTGCGGACGGATTCGGATCGATCCGGCACTCCGTGAAGTCGGACCTCGTTCGGTCGGCCTCTTTGACCGGACTGCCCGACCATGGTCCGGCTATGGATCTGGCCGCCGACGTCCTCGCGCGCGCGGAGGAACACGAACTCATTCCGTTGCAATGGGCCGCGGCGATGCTCCTCGACGGGCTGGGGGCAGGGAGAGATGCGGGTCGCGTCCGTGATCTCGATGCGGGTCGCGTCCGTGACTTCTGCGCGACCGTGATCAGGGGGCGTGGGGGTCGCTTCGTGACCTTGTCTGCCTGCTGAGTTCCAGTCGCGCGCGGGGGGTGACCGGACCGGTCGGTCGTTGTAGTTACTCTGGGGGTGTTCCACGGTCAGGTGGAAGCCCGCCCGGGGGGTGGTGCCGTCTGTAACGCCAGGACTTGCGCAATCGATGACTGTTATGGGTGAGGAGTTGGACTCCGCGGTTGCTGCGGCTGCGCAAGGCGACCGGGCGGCTCTCGCTCAGGTTCTTGCAAGTGTCCGGCCCCTCGTCGTGCGGTACTGCCGCGCACGGGTCGGATCTGCAGAGCGCGGCCAGCTCTCTGCAGACGACGTTGCACAGGAGGTGTGCCTGGCCGTGATGACCGCTTTGCCGAGATATCAGGACCAAGGCCGCCCCTTCATGGCGTTCGTGTACGGGATCGCTGCTCACAAGGTCGCCGACGCGCACCGCAGTGCGGCGCGCAACCGCGCGGAACCCGTGGCGGATGTGCCGGAGGTGATGTCGCTCGACGACAGCCCCGAGGAATACGCGATCAACTCCGAGGCGGGCCGGCAGATGAAGCAGCTGCTGGGCATCCTCCCGGAGAAGCAGCGCGAGATCCTCATCCTCCGTCTCGTCATGGGATTGTCGGCCGAGGAGACGGCCGCAGCAGTGGGTAGTACTGCAGGAGCGATCAGGGTGGCCCAGCACCGGGCCATCGCGAGACTCAAGAAGGAAGTCACGAGAGCAGGTGAGCGGAATGGGTAGGGGGCGTTTCTCGGGCGACGGCTTCGACGACGAGTTTCCCGACGACGAAACCTCCGTGGACCTCGCCGCCGTGCGTCGTGACGACGCGCTGATCGATGCGATCTCCGGTAACGGGCTCGTCGAGACGAAGGACAACGAGGAGTACGAACTCGCCACTCTGCTCGCCGACTGGCGTGCAGAGATCCTCGCCGAACCGATGCCCGCCGGCCCCGACCTCGACGAAGTGGTCGCCGCCGTCCACCGGGAACTGGGAACACGGGAAACGCTCGCTCGGGCCCCGGAGGTCACCCCTCTGCGCCCGCGATCGAAGGGGCAACTCCGGTTGCTCCGTCCGCTCGCAGGTGCAGCAGCGCTCGTCGCCATCGCCGTCGGCAGCGCGACCGCCGTGTCCTACGGCGCCGAGCCCGGCGACCCGTTGTGGGGCGTCAAGCAGGTCGTGTTCAGTGAGCAGGCGCAATCCACCGAGGCCCGGATCGACACCACATCGACCCTGGAGCGTGCCGAACAACTCATCGCCGAGGGCAACACGGAGGAAGCACGCGAGTTGCTGACGTCCGCGGAGTCCCGTTCGGGCGACGTCCGGGACGCGGAGGAGCGCGATGCGCTCGGCGACTGGGTGCAACGCCTCGCCGAGGAACTCGGCCGGTTGGTGCCGCAGGTGCCTCCGCCGCCGGCAGCGCCGGTGGCACCCGAGGTGCCGGTGGTTCCCGGTGCCGTCGTGCCCCCGCCGGTCACGACGCCCGGCACGGATGGGCAGCAGCCTGCCCCGACGACCGGTGCGGAAACCGGCACGACCGTGCCGCCCACTTCCACGACGGTGGATCCGACCATCCTGCAAGCGCCGCCGCCTCCGGTTTCGAACACCACGACGCCGTCGCAGACCGCGCCACCGCCCCCGTCGAGCACGCCGGGTCCGTCGGTGCCCAGCGAGGCTCCTCCGTCGACATCGGCTTCTTCCCCGACTCCCGCTCCGACGACGACGGCATCGTCGCCGCGGTCGACGCAGGACGGACCGGGAGCAGATTTCGCTCCGGGGTCCGTGACCACTTCGGAAGGCGGCTAGAAGTACAGAACGACCCGGGCCCGGCAGCATGTGCTGTCGGGCCCGGGTCGTTCGTGGAAGTGACGTGATGCGTGGTCCGCGTGGGGAACAGTCGGTCAGGAATCCAGACCGTAGGGGTCGACGGGAAGAGCCTCGTTCATGGACGCGTCCGCGTAGCCGCGGCAGTAGTCCCAGGTGACGTAGGCGTCGGGGGACGGATCGAAGGCGGGCTCGTGCGGTCTGACGGTGCCGTCGACGAGCAGCTGCAGCAGGTTCGCCCGCAGCATGTCCCAGTCGTGGTAGTGGTCCTGGTGGCAGTCCTCGCAGCACACCACGAGTCCGCGGACGCCGCGGGGAGCCAACAGCGCCTCGTAGACGGCCAGGTCTGCGAGGTCCTCTTCCACCGCGAGCCGCTCCGCAGGATCCAGGGGCTGGCCCGGCTCGATCGCGTCCAGTGCTGCGGACGGATCGTCGGGGTCTCCTGCGAACGGGTCCGGTGGGAGTCCGGGAGGCAACTGATCACGCACGACTCCACGGTACGCAGACCGAGGGGGTCTGCGCCAGCGGTCGCCAGGGGACACGCCGTGAAATCACACGGGGTGATGTGACGAACATCGGGGAACAGGGTGGGAGCCGAGCTTGTTCCCCGAACAGATAACATGAAGGGGTGCGTGCCGCTCTCCAACCGCCCGTCGGTGCGACGAGCGCGCACAGCCTTCATTCATTCCTGCTGTCGGACGGTTCTGCCGTCCGCTCCCATCGACTGTCACGGAGGGTCCGAACCGCATGAGTAGTACCGGAGGGCGCGTGCACACCGGCGGTGACGACCCGAACAAGGTCGCAATGCTGGGTCTGACCTTCGACGACGTGCTGCTGCTTCCCGCGGCTTCCGACGTCGTTCCGAGTCAGGTCGACACGTCGAGTCAGCTCACCCGCGAGATCCGCCTGCGGATCCCGCTGGTCAGCTCCGCGATGGACACCGTCACCGAGTCCCGCATGGCCATCGCGATGGCCCGGGCCGGTGGTATGGGCGTGCTGCACCGCAACATGCCTACCGAGGTGCAGGCCGCGCAGGTCGAGACCGTCAAGCGGTCGGAGGCCGGCATGGTCACCGATCCCGTCACCTGCAAGCCGACCGACACGCTGGCCGAGGTCGACGCGAAGTGCGCGCGATTCCGCATCTCGGGTCTGCCGGTCACCGACGACGAGGGTCAGCTCGTCGGCATCATCACCAACCGCGACATGCGCTTCGAGGTCGACCAGAACCGCCCGGTCGCCGAGGTCATGACGAAGGCTCCGCTGGTCACGGCCCGCGAAGGCGTCACCGCTGAGGCCGCGCTCGGTCTCCTGCGTCGCCACAAGATCGAGAAGCTGCCGATCGTCGACGGTCAGGGCAAGCTCACCGGCCTGATCACCGTCAAGGACTTCGTCAAGACCGAGCAGCACCCCAACGCCACGAAGGACCGCGACGGCCGTCTGCTCGTCGGTGCCGCCGTGGGCGTCGGCGACGACTCCTGGACCCGCGCCATGACGCTGGTCGATGCCGGAGCCGACGTTCTCGTCGTCGACAGCGCCCACGGCCACTCGGCCAACGTGCTGTCGATGATCTCGAAGCTCAAGAGCGAGGTCGGCGACCGCGTGCAGATCATCGGCGGCAACGTCGCGACCCGCGAGGGCACCGAGGCGCTCATCAACGCCGGCGTCGACGCGGTCAAGGTCGGTATCGGCCCCGGCTCGATCTGCACCACGCGTGTCGTCGCGGGTGTCGGCGCGCCGCAGATCACGGCGATCCTCGAGGCGTCCACGGTGGCGCGCGCCCACGGCGTGCCGGTCATCGCCGACGGCGGTATGCAGTTCTCCGGCGACGTCGCCAAGGCTCTGGCGGCCGGTGCGTCCACCGCGATGCTCGGTTCGCTGCTCGCCGGCACCACGGAGTCCCCGGGTGAGCTGATCCTGGTGAACGGCAAGCAGTTCAAGAGCTACCGCGGCATGGGCTCGCTGGGCGCGATGCAGAGCCGCGGCGAGGCCAAGTCGTACTCGAAGGACCGCTACTTCCAGGACGACGTGCTCTCCGAGGACAAGCTCGTGCCCGAGGGCATCGAGGGACGCGTGCCGTTCCGCGGCCCGCTGCAGCAGGTCACGCACCAGCTCATCGGTGGCCTGCGCGCAGCGATGGGTTACGCCGGCGCGACGACGATCGAGCAACTGCAGGAGGCGCAGTTCGTGCAGATCACCGCCGCCGGCCTCAAGGAGAGCCACCCGCACGACATCACGATCACTGCCGAGGCACCGAACTACGTGGTCCGGTAGTTTTCGCGTTCGCAGCAGGGTCCCGTTCCGATTAGGACGGGAGCATCGTCCAAGAGGAGAAAGGGGCGCGCGTGCGCGACCTCGTTGAAATCGGCATGGGTCGCACGGCCCGACGTACGTACGAGCTGGGCGACGTCGACATCGTCCCGTCGCGCCGGACGCGGTCGTCGAAGGAGGTGTCGACGGCCTGGCAGATCGACGCCTACCGTTTCGACATCCCGGTGCTGGCGCACCCCACCGACGCGCTGGTGTCGCCCACCTTCGCGATCGAGCTGGGCAAGGCCGGCGGTCTCGGTGTCATCAACGGCGAGGGCCTGTGGGGTCGTCATGCCGATGTCGACGCCGTCGTCACCCGTCTCGCGGAGATCGCGAGCACGGATCCGCGCGCAGCCGTCCGTTACCTGCAGGAACTGCACATGGCTCCGCTGCAGGGCGATCTGCTGGCCGCGGCCGTCGCGCAGGTGCGGGATGCCGGGGTGACCACCGCGGTCCGCGTCAGCCCGCAGAATGCGCGCGCCCTCACGCCCGAGCTCGTGAAGGCGGGCATCGATCTCCTCGTCGTCCAGGGCACCATCATCTCGGCCGAGCATGTGGCCCACGGTGAGGACGAGCCGCTGAACCTCAAGACGTTCATCTCGGAGCTCGACGTGCCGGTCATCGCCGGTGGTGTCAGCGACCACCGCACCGCGCTGCATCTGATGCGCACGGGTGCGGCCGGTGTCATCGTCGGCTTCGGCTCCACGAAGCAGGCGACCACCACGTCCTCCTCGCTCGGTATCGGCATCCCGATGGCCACGGCCATCGCCGACGCCGCTGCGGCCCGGCGCGACTACCTCGACGAGACCGGGGGCCGTTACGTCCACGTGCTCGCCGACGGCGACATCGAGAACGCCGGCGACCTCGCGAAGGCGATCGCGTGCGGCGCCGACGCGGTGGTGCTCGGCGCGCCCCTGGCTCTCGCCGAGGAGGCCGCGGGTAAGGGCTGGTACTGGCCGTCCGTGGCCGGGCATCCGTCGATGCCGCGCGGCGCTGCGGTCCGGGTCGCCGAGGACGGGCGACCGGGCCTCGGCCGGGTGCTGTTCGGCCCGTCCGATGACCCCTCCGGTTCGCTCAATCTTGTGGGCGGCCTGCGTCGATCGATGGCGAAGGCCGGATACTCCGATCTGAAGGAATTCCAGAAGGTCGGTCTGTCGGTCCGCGGATAAGGACCTTCCCGGTACATCCCGATGGCCGGTCACAGCGTCGCAGGACGCGGTGACCGGCCATCGATTTTTCTCACACTTCGTTTTCGTGCAACTCCACGTAACGGGTAGAGTTGGGGCTGTGCCTGTAGTCACACCGCCGAAGTGCATACTTGCCGGTAACAACTCTCGCCGCTGGAGGTTCCATGGGTAAGCAACGGGTCACGGACTACGACGTCCTGATCGTCGGATCGGGTTTCGGTGGGAGCGTCACGGCGTTGCGCCTCGTGGAGAAGGGCTACAAGGTCGGCGTTCTCGAGGCCGGTCGCCGCTACGCCGACGCCGACTTCGCGAAGACCAGCTGGGACCTGCGCCGCTTCCTGTGGGCGCCCAAGCTCGGCTGCTTCGGCATTCAGCGCGTGCACCTGCTGCGCGACTGCCTGATCCTCGCCGGTGCCGGCGTGGGCGGCGGGTCGCTGAACTACGCGAACACCCTGTACAAGCCTCCGGCGCCGTTCTTCGAGGACCGCCAGTGGGCGCACATCACCGACTGGCAGGACGAACTGAGCCCGTACTACGACCAGGCGAAGCGGATGCTCGGCGTGGTGCAGTACGGCCGGATGACCGACGCCGACAAGGTGATCAAGTCGGTGGCCGACGACATGGGCGTCGGCGAGACCTTCATCCAGACGCCCGTGGGCGTGTTCTTCGGCGAACCCGGCCGCACGGTCGCCGATCCCTACTTCGGTGGCGTGGGTCCCGACCGCACCGGCTGCATCGAGTGCGGTGAGTGCATGACGGGATGCCGCCACGGTGCCAAGAACACCCTCGTGAAGAACTATCTGGGTCTCGCCGAGCGGGCGGGAGCCGAGATCGTCCCGCTGACCACCGTCACCGATCTCCGTCAGGCCGCCGACGGCACCTGGGACGTGATCACCGAACGCACCGGCGCGTGGGTCCGCAAGCGGCGGCGCACCTACACGGCCGCGCACGTCGTCCTTGCCGCCGGAACGTGGGGCACGCAGCACCTGCTGCACCACCTCAAGGACACCGGTGCGCTGCCCGAACTGTCCGACAAGGTCGGCGAACTGACCCGCACCAACTCCGAATCGATCGTCGGCGCCGGGAAGATGCGGATCGATCCCGATCTGAAGCTCACCGAGGGCGTCGCGATCACGTCGTCGTTCCACCCCACCCCCGACACGCACATCGAACCCGTGCGGTACGGCAAGGGATCGAACGCGATGGGCTTGCTGCAGACCCTCATGACCGACGGCGACGGACGCACCCCGCGCTGGGTGAAGTTCCTCGGGCAGGTCGTGCGGAACCCCGTGAAGATGCTGCGGATGCTCTCGGTGCACCGGTGGAGCGAGCGCACCATCATCGCGCTGGTGATGCAGAACCTCGACAACTCCATCACCACCTACACGACCAAGGGTGTGTTGGGCCGCCGCAGGGTCACGAGCAAACAGGGCCACGGGCAGCCGAATCCCACCTGGATCCCGGCCGGCAACGAGGCCACGCGCCGCATCGCCGAGAAGATCGACGGTGTCGCGGGCGGCACGTGGGGTGAGATCTTCAACATTCCGCTCACCGCACACTTCCTCGGTGGCGCCGTGATCGGATCCGATCGCGACCACGGGGTCATCGATCCGTACCACCGCGTCCACGGCTACCCGACGCTGAGCGTCGTCGACGGCGCCGCGGTCTCCGCGAACCTCGGTGTGAACCCCTCGCTCACCATCGCGGCGCAGGCTGAACGCGCTGCGTCGTTGTGGCCCAACAAGGGTGAGGACGACCAGCGTCCCGAGCAGGGACAGCCCTACCGTCGTATCGCGCCGATCGAACCGAAGAACCCCGTGGTGCCCGTCGACGCACCTGGTGCGTTGCGACTGCCGGTCGTCGAGGTCAAGCACAGCGGCGTCGCGTAGCGACCCGGAAGTGATCGGATGAGCGGCCGCGTCGGGAACACCCGGCGCGGCCGCTTAGACTGTTCGGGTGTCGTCGCAAAGCCAGCAGTCCAGACCGGTCGTCGTCGTCGATTTCGGAGCTCAGTACGCGCAGCTGATCGCTCGGCGCGTTCGTGAGGCCAACGTCTACTCGGAGGTCGTGCCCCACACGGCCGGTGTCGAGGAGATCGCGGCGAAGAACCCGCGCGCGGTGGTGCTGTCCGGTGGCCCCGCCAGCGTGTACGAGGAGGGCGCACCGCGTCTCGATCCCACGCTGTTCGATCTCGACGTCCCCGTCTTCGGCATCTGCTACGGCTTCCAGGCGATGGCGCAGGCGCTCGGCGGCACGGTCGCGCACACCGGCTCGCGCGAGTACGGCCGCACCGAGCTGTCGGTCTCCGGAGGTGTGCTGCACGACGGTCTGCCCGAGACGCAGCCCGTCTGGATGAGCCACGGCGACGGCGTCACCGAGGCCCCCGAGGGCTTCGAGGTCACGGCGACCAGCGCCGGTGCCCCGGTCGCGGCGTTCGAGGACCGCGCCCGTCGCCTCGCCGGTGTCCAGTACCACCCCGAGGTGCTGCACTCGCCCCACGGCCAGCAGGTGCTGAGCCGGTTCCTGCACGACATCGCCGGAATTCCGGGCGACTGGACTGCAGCGAACATCGCCGACGCGCTCGTCGAGCAGGTCCGCGAGCAGATCGGCGACGGTCGTGCCATCTGCGGCCTGTCCGGCGGCGTCGACTCCGCCGTGGCGGCCGCGCTGGTGCAGCGCGCCATCGGCGACCGCCTGACCTGTGTGTTCGTCGACCACGGCCTCATGCGCGAGGGCGAACGGCAGCAGGTCGAGAAGGACTTCGTCGCCGCGACGGGTGCCCGTCTGGTCACCGTCGACGCGTCCGAGACCTTCCTGCGCGAGCTCGCCGGCGTCACCGACCCCGAGACCAAGCGCAAGATCATCGGCCGCGAGTTCATCCGTTCCTTCGAGGGCGCGGTCTCCGAGGTGCTCGGCGAGGGTGCCGACAAGGGCGAGACCGTGAAGTTCCTCGTGCAGGGCACCCTGTACCCGGACGTCGTGGAGTCCGGCGGCGGTTCCGGCACCGCGAACATCAAGAGCCACCACAACGTCGGTGGACTTCCCGAGGACCTCGAGTTCGAGCTCGTCGAGCCGCTGCGCCTGCTGTTCAAGGACGAGGTGCGCGCGGTCGGACGTCAGCTCGGTCTGCCCGAGGAGATCGTCGGCCGCCAGCCGTTCCCCGGCCCCGGCCTCGGCATCCGCATCATCGGTGAGGTCACCCGCGAACGCCTCGAGATCCTGCGCCGCGCCGACTCGATCGCCCGCGAGGAACTCACCTCCGCCGGCCTCGACGGACAGATCTGGCAGTGCCCGGTCGTGCTGCTCGCCGACGTCCGCAGCGTGGGCGTGCAGGGCGACGGCCGCACCTACGGACACCCGATCGTGCTGCGTCCGGTCTCCAGCGAGGACGCGATGACCGCCGACTGGACGCGCCTGCCCTACGAGACCCTCGAGCGGATCTCCACTCGTATCACCAACGAGGTGGCGGAGGTCAACCGAGTGGTGCTCGACGTGACGAGCAAGCCCCCGGGAACGATCGAGTGGGAGTGATTTCCGCTCGCCGTAAGCGGTGAGACGACGTCCCCCGGACCGGTCAGGTCCGGGGGACGTCGCGTAGGTGGGGGTGGTTATCTCCGGCGGTTGGGGAGGAAGACCAGCACCGCTCCGATCAGCAGGGCCGCGCCCACCAGGACCCATCCGAGGTCGACGGCGGCGAGGAACTCGACGGAGAACGGCCCGATCATGGCCCATCCGCTCACGACCAGCGCTGCCAGTGCGGCGAGCAGGAGCAGGAGCGACGGTCCCTTGCGGGTGCGCTCGGTCCGATCCTCGGTGTGTGTTCCGGTTTCGTGATCAGCCACGACGCACCTCCAGAGATCCGAATTCCATGTTCGCGTTCAGGTCCAGGACCGGCCCGTCGTCGACTCCGTCGGCACCACCGTCGATGCCGGGGGCGGGGCATCCCTTGATCTCACCGGGACCGACCGTGCAGTCGGCGCGGACGTCCAGGTTCTCCGGCAACAGCACCTCGACGTTGCCGAACCGGCCGTCGACCTGCACCGTGCGGTCCTCGGTGAGTTCGAGTCCCCGCAGATCGAGGGTCATCGCCCCGAACTGGAAGCTGTATTCGGACTCGAGCTGATCGGTACTGGTCGGAGCCCAGGTCCGGTCGCCCCAGTTGGAGGTGTCGACCGGGCCGGCGATCGAGGCGAGGACGACGAATCCGAGGAGGGGGCCGGTGACGACGAGCAGTCCGTGCCCGCGGTGCAGGAACGCGCCGATCAGCAGGCCCAGACCGACGACCGCGAGGGCCGCGGCACCCACCCGGGCGGGGGTCACCCAGGCCAGGTCGGCGGCGGCACCGAGCGCGCCGGTCACGGCAGCGGCGATGACGGCCAGACCGAGGACCGTGGTGGTCAGGCGCGAGCGTCGATTCGTGACGATTGCAGGTTCGTGCTTCGGTGCCGGTTCGGGCAGATCCCATGCGAACGGGGCGACCCCGAGGGGATCCCATGCCGGCGGTGCCGAACGGTGGGGGGAGAGCGCGTCGACATCCGGGAGCGGAACGTCGGTGTCCTTGCGGTCGGTGTCCTTGCGTAGGTCGGGCATCGGGGACGTCTTCCTCTCAGTCGCCTCGGTGGGCGCTGTGGAATCGGTGCCCGAAGCAGGGGTGTCCGAGGCGTCGGTGGTGCTCAGGACCTCCGTCGCGTCGGTGGTCTGCGCAGGCGGGGTTGCCGCTGTGCTGGTTGTCTTTGTGCCGGCTGCCTCTCCGCCCGGTGTCGTCGTGGCCGCCGGACCCGCCTGCATGTGCCATGCACCGGTGTGTGCGCCCCACGGGGAGCAGTACGCGTTCGTCACCGGAGGCTGAGGAAAGGCCGCCTGGGTGGGGAAGGAGGTTCCCTCGGGCGCCGGCAGCACCGGCGGTTCGGGACGCCGCTGATAGAGCAGCCACCAACCGCCGAGCAGCAGGAGCGTTCCGATGAATCCGGAACCGCCCGAACCCGCACCCACCGGACCGATGGCACCCGCCGCGATCGCCAGGGCCACGAGGAGTACGACGACCTTGGTGGTCGAGTCCGAGCTCGCACCCCGCCCGACGAGCGATTCGAGCGAGGAGACCTGGTCGCCGTGACGGGGGAACATCAGCCAGGCGGCCAGATAGAGGACGAGACCGCCACCGCCGAACAGCGCCGACGCGACGAAGACGACACGGATCAGCACGGGATCGACGCCGTAGCGCACTCCGATACCCGAGCACACACCCGCGATGTGCCCCTCCTTCGGCAGACGCACGGGACGGGTCCGCCACATGTCCGCCACCTGGTCCTGAAAGCTCCTCGTGTCCATGGCACCCATCCTGCTGGGCTTCCGCGCGCGGCACATCAGGGACCAACCCTGATTTCCGAGGGCCCGATCGGAACCCGGACATCAGGGTTCGTCCCCGATGCCGGGCCGGCGATCTCCGTGCCAGTATCGAGGTGTGCAACCGGTACCTGGATTACCCGTGACCGTTCCCCGCCTCGAACGACGGGTGGGCGGTCGCATCGTGGGCGGTGTGGCCGGCGGTGTCGCCGACCATCTCGGCATCGACGCCACCAAGGTGCGGGTCGCGTTCACAGTGCTCGCCGCCCTCGGCGGGTTCGGGATCGCGGCCTACGGCTTGCTGTGGATGTTCGTGCCCCCGGGCTCCGACACCGATCGCCCCACCGGCCCCGAACGGCGCCGAGCCATCGGCCTCGCCTTCATGGGTATCGGCCTGGCGGTGGGTCTTTCGTGGCTGTTCAGTGGTGGTGCCGCCGGGGTGGTGCTGCCGATCGTCGTGGTGGTCGTCGGTGCGGCGCTCGTATGGCGTGAATTCGACGTCGAAGGCCCCCGATCGGTACTCGGTCTGCCCGCACATCCGACGGTCCTCACATGGGCCCGCGTACTCGGCGGCCTGACCCTCGTCGTCACCGGACTCGGAGTGATGGTCATCGCGCAGGTCGACGTCGCGGCGCTGCGCTCGTCGCTGGTCGCCGTGGTGGTCACGCTGGTCGGTGCCGCCCTGCTGTCGGTGCCGCTGTGGATCCGGATGTGGCGTGCCCTCGAGACCGAGCGTGCCGCCCGGGTGCGCAACGAGGAGCGCGAGGAGATCGCGTCGCACCTGCACGACTCGGTACTCCAGACCCTCGCGCTCATCCAGAAGCAGGCCGGCGACCAGCAAGAGGTCGTGCGACTGGCGCGCAGCCAGGAACGCGAACTGCGCCGCTGGCTGTTCGGTGGGGACGAGACGCCGAGCACCTCGCTCGCCGAGACGCTGCGCACCATCGCGGGTGAGGTGGAGGACCAGTACGGTCTGTCCGTTCAACCCGTCATCGTCGGTGACGTCGCGCCGGATGACAGCGATCTGACCCCCGAGGCCGCGACCGCCGTGCTCGGCGCGACCCGCGAGGCTCTCGTCAACGCCGCCAAGCACGCCGGGGTGGACAGCGTCGACCTCTTCGCGGAGGTGGAACCGCATCAGGTGAGCGTGTTCGTGCGCGATCGCGGCGTCGGATTCGATCCCGACGAGGTGCCGGCCGATCGGCAGGGTCTGGCCAAGTCGATCCGGGCGCGCATCGAACGTCGCGGCGGCCGGACGGTCGTGAAGTCGAGTCCCGGAAAGGGAACCGAGGTGCGCATCCATGCACCGCGCGCCGGCCGGACGGAGACCGAACGCGAACAGGACACCGAGTCGACCTTAGAGTGGGGGGTGAACGACCCCCACCCCGAGGAGCAGACACAGTGACTTCGATTCCGGCGACATCGTCCGATGCCACCGAGAACAACCGTCCCTATCGTGTCTTCCTGGTGGACGACCATGCGGTCTTCCGCTCCGGAGTGCGCGCCGAACTGGGGCGCGAGGCCGACATGGAGATCGTCGGCGAGGCCGGGGGAGTCGCCGAGGCCGTCGCCGGGATCGAGGCGACCAAGCCGGATGTCGTGCTCCTCGACGTCCACATGCCCGACGGCGGCGGCGTCGCCGTCCTCCAGCGGATCCCGGACGGGCCGGTCTGCCTGGCGCTCAGCGTGTCCGACGCGGCCGAGGACGTCATTGCCGTCATCCGCGCCGGCGCCCGCGGGTACGTGACGAAGACGATTTCCGGTCCGGATCTGGCCGACGCCGTCCGGCGGGTCGCAGGGGGAGACGCCGTGTTCAGTCCGCGTCTGGCCGGTTTCGTGCTCGACTCGTTCACCGGCCGGTCGGCCGCGCCGGAACCGCCCCTCGATCCCGAGCTCGACTCGCTGACGCCGCGGGAACTCGAGGTGCTGCGCCTGCTCGCTCGCGGCTACACCTACCGTGAGATCGCCGAGGAACTCGTGATCTCGGTGAAGACCGTCGAGACGCACGCGTCGAACGTGTTGCGCAAGACGCAGCAGTCGAACCGCAACGCGCTGACCCGTTGGGCACACCGCCGCCGCATCGACTGAGCGTGACCGGTGCTCGTCGTGCCGATGCCGGCGGCGTGCAGTTCTCGTCGCTCGCGAGCGAAATCATCGACGAGGACTGCGCAGCCGGCGCAGATCAGACGACCAGCGCGATGATGACGGCGACGAGCAACGCCACCAGGATCACCGCGATCATCGCCGCCATCGCCAGGGGTGCATAGGCGACGATGCGGTCCTGCGGGTTGTCGGGCACGGGGCCCTTCGGGAGCAGGCGGTCGAGCAGATCCGCCGGGGCGAAACCCTTCGCCGACTTCTTCGGACCACCGGTGGCCTGCGTCGCGGCACCGAGGGGGCGGTCGACGAAGGAACCACGGGGGCGTGCGGGTTCGGCGAAGTGCGCGGAACGCTGTGCCCACGACGGGATCGTGCCGTCCTCGTTCTGGATGGGACGGCCGCGCAGGGCCGCCGCCGATCCGCTCGGTCCGAGGACCACGCGGGCGAGGAGATCGCGCGCCTGCGCCATCGTCGGGCGTCGCGCCGGATCGGGCTGGAGCATCTCGAGCAGGGGCTCGGTGAGCGGACCGGTGTGCGTGGGCATGATGATCTCCGCCCGCGCGACCCGGTGCAGCAACGCGATCGAGTCGGTCTCGAAGCCGAAGGGCGGTTGCCCCTCCACCGCGGTGTAGAGGGTGGCGCCGAGCGAGAAGACGTCGCTGGCCTCGGTGGGATCGTTGCCGCGCGCGACCTCGGGTGCGAAATAGGCGGGGGTGCCGATGATCACGCCGTCGGGGTCGTTGTCGCCCTTCGCGCGAGCGATGCCGAAGTCGCTGATCTTCACGATGCCGGCGTCGCGGCCGCGTTCAGCGATGAGGATGTTGCCGGGCTTGACGTCGCGGTGGACGATCCCGGCGGCGTGCGCGGCGGTGAGGGCGTCGGCGACGTTCGCGCCGATCTGCGCCACCACGTACGGCGGGAGAGTGTCGACGACGTTCATCACCTGCGCCAGGCTGCGGGACGGCAAGTGCTCCATGACGAGCCACGGTTCGCCGTAGTGCAGAGCCATGTCGTACATCGAGATGGCGTGCTCGTGGGCGAGTTGGGCGGCGGCCCGGCCCTCTCGGAGCGCGCGGCGGCGAAGATCCTCGGCCTCGTCGGGATCGAGGTCTGCGGTGGAGATCACCTGCTTGACGGCGACGTCGCGGCCCAGACGGTTGTCGCGGGCGAGCCAGACGGCACCCATGCCGCCACCGCCGAGCTTGGAGTCGAGCCGATATCGACCGGCCACCAAGTGATCCGGTCCTACGGCCCGTCCTGCCCATGCCTGCTCCGCCACTCGATCGAGAGTAGTCGATCGGAGGTGTTCGCCCCGGCCGAAAAACGTGTGAGCTGCACTGTAGTCACCGTCGGGGGCGGTGCTCCCGGCTTGACGGGAAGGATTCGGGTCGGTTCTACTTGATGGGGATCGAAAGTATGTTCGAATAAAGTGCGAGCCGGGCCACGACTTCCCCGTGGTCGGCCGGTCGTGTGTGTCAGGCGGCAGGCGGATGACAGGGGTGACAGTGGGCGAGGTGGCCGAATTTCCGGTGGACGACGAGGAAGCGGGTCGCGCGGAGCGGATCGAAGCGTTGCGACGTCGGATCGCGGCAGTGCCGGCGCGGGGCGAGGTCCAGTCCGTCGCGCGAGGCCGGGTCGAGGCCCCCTCCGACCGCATCCTGCCCGTCCCGGCTCCGCTCGCGGAACTGTTGCCCCAGGGCGGATTGGTGCGTGGCAGCGTCGTCTCGGTCTCGGGGGCCACCTCCCTTCTCCTCGGGATGCTCGCGTCCGTGACTGCCTCGGGCGGATACGCCGCCGTGATCGGTCAGCGCCGGCTGGGTCTGCTCGCCGCCGCGGAGATGGGAGCCCGTCTGCACCGGTTGGCTGTGATCCCCGATCCCGGACCGGATCCCGTGGAGATCGCCGCGGTGCTGCTCGACGGGATCGACCTGGTGGTGTTGGGGCTCGGTGGGGCATCGGTGCCGCCGTCCCGCGCTCGTGCGGTCGCCGCCCGGGCGCGGAGCAAGCAGTCCGTCCTCGTGGTCACGGACGGTCGCTGGGAGGGTGCACACGTGCGACTGGAGGCGCGGGTCGACGGTTATCGGGGTGTGGACGGTCCCGGCCGGGACCGGCTGTGCGCGACCCGCTTGTCGGTCCGGGCGCACGGGCGTGCGTTTCCTCCGCGCGCCACCCGCGTGGAGGTGTGCGCCGGCCGCAGTGCCGTCGAATGGGTGAGTGAGGAGCGAAATCGGCTGGAGGACGGGCATTTCCGTAAAGCGGTCCGGTGAACGACTCGTCCTCTCGACGGGCGCCCGCGCGGGTCGTGGCCCTCTGGTGCCCCGACTGGCCCGCCGTCGCCGCCGCCACCGCCGCGGAGTTGCCCGCGACCGTCCCGGTGGCGGTGGTCTCGGCGAATCGTGTCGTCGCCTGCTCGGCCTCGGCGCGGGCCGCGGGTGTCCGGCGCGGCCTGAGACGACGTGAGGCGCAGGCACGCTGCCCGGAACTGCATGTGGCCCGCTCGGATCCCGACCTGGAAGCGCGGACGTTCGAGGCGGTGGTGGCCGCAATCGATGCGGTGGCCCCGGGCGTGGAGGTGCTGCGCCCGGGGCTGGTGGTCCTCGCCGCGCGCGGTGCAGTCCGGTGGTTCGGTTCGGAGGAGGCCGCCGCGGAGGCCCTGATCGACGCGGTCGCGGCGACCGGCGTGGAATGCCAGGTCGGTGTCGCCGACGAGTTGTCCACAGCGGTCCTCGCCGCGCGCCGGAACGCGCTGGTCCCGACGGGGAGGGGCGCCGAGTTCCTGGCGCCGCTGCCGGTCTCGTATCTCGCGGTGGAACCGGCGCTGGCGGCTCCTCGGCGGGCCGACACGGTGGATCTGTTGCGCCGTCTCGGTATCCGCACCATCGGAGCGTTCGCCGCGTTGTCCCCGATCGATGTTGCGTCACGCTTCGACGCGGACGTCGTCGCTGCGCACCGGAGCGCACGGGGCCTGCCGGAACGTCCCCCGTCGGGGCGGCCGATCCCTCCGGACCTGACGGTCGAGCAGCCCTGCGACCCGCCGGTGGAGCGGGTCGACGCCGCGGCCTTCGCCGGTCGCGCACTGGCCGAACTGCTCCACACCAGGCTCGCGGCAGCGGGAGTCGCATGCACGCGACTGCTCGTGACGGCACGCACCGGGGCCGGGGAGGAACTCGCGCGCACCTGGCGCTGCGCCGAGCCGCTCACCCCCGAGGGTACGGCCGATCGTGTGCGATGGCAGCTCGACGGATGGCTCACCGGCCGCAACACGAACCGGCCCACGGCGGGAATCGTGCTGCTACGTCTCGAACCGGTCGAGGTCGTGGCCGCCGGCGCGCTGCAGCTCGGGCTCTGGGGCGGTGTCGGCGACGAGGACGAACGCGCACGTCGGGCGCTCGTCCGAGTGCAGGGCCTGCTCGGTGGGGACGCCGTCCGGATCGGAGTGCTCGGCGGCGGCCGGGGACCCACCGAACGGATCGTCCTCGTGCCCGTCGGCGACGAGGCGATACCGCACTCCGACCCGGACGCACCGTGGCCGGGCCGGCTCCCGCCCCCGGCTCCCGCGCTGGTGTTGCACACACCTCCCGCGATCCGGCTGGACGACGACGTGGGGAATCCGGTCTCGGTGACCGAGCGCGGACTGCTCAGCGGGGCACCTGCTCGGCTGCGATGGGGAAGTCGCAGCTGGACGGTGATCGGATGGGCCGGTCCGTGGCCGGTGGACGAGTACTGGTGGGATCCGGCCGCCGCCCGGTGCGCCGCCCGTCTGCAGGTGCTGCTCGAGGAATCACGGGCCCTGCTGGTGTTCTTCGGTGCCGACGGCTGGCGGGTGGAGGGCGTCTACGACTGAGTAGGCTCGAGCATCATGAGATCTCCGGTCCTCACCGTCGCGCCGAACGGGGTCGCCCTGGCGTATCGCGAATACGCTGCGTCCCGCGAATCCGCGGGGTCCGCCGCCCGTTCCGTGCCCGTACTGCTTGTGCACGGGATGGGGGGTGACGGGCGCACATGGACCCGGTTCGCCGGAAACCTGGTGAAGGCGGGCCGACGGGTGATCACCGTCGACCTGCGCGGGCACGGACGCAGCGGCCGGGCCCCCTCGTACCGTTTCGACGAGTTCGCCGCCGACGTCGCCGGCCTGTGCGCCCACCTGGGTGTCGAGGCCGTCGATCTCGTCGGGCACTCGCTCGGCGGTCATGTGGGATCGCTGGTCGCGCAACAGAATCCCGGCCTCGTCCGGCGACTTGTCCTCGAGGAGACACCTCTGCCGTTGCGGGAGGGGGATCCGGTTCCGGAGGTGCCGGCCCACCGCCCGACTCCCGCGGAGTTGTGGCACGCCGCGACCAGCATGGCGCTCAACCCGCGCGCGGTCACCGCCTTCGACCGCTCGATGACGCCGTCGGTCGTCGCCCAGTTCCACACGCCGAATCCGGTGTGGTGGAAGCATCTTCCGTCCCTCGACGCTCCGACCCTGCTGTTGCGCGGAGCGCGCCGCGGCAGCATGGTCGACCCGCGCCTGCTGACGGCGGCAGTCGACGCGCTGCCTTCGGCCTCAGTGCGGGAGATCGGCTGCGGGCACAGCATCCACCGCGACCGTGCCCGCGATTTCGCAGCGGCCGTCGTCCCGTTCCTCACGGATCGAACGGTTGCCTAGACTGGACGATCGTGCGCATCGCGACCTTCAACATCAACGGAATCCGCGCCGCACAGCGCCGCGGATTCGAGGACTGGTTGCGTGAGCGCAACCCCGACGTGGTGGCCCTGCAGGAGGTACGCGCTCCGGCGGCTGCGATCCCGCAGGGAGTCTTCGGCAAGTACCACCTCGCCTACGACGAGGGCACCCTTCCCGGCCGCAACGGCGTCGGAATCCTGACCCTGCACGAACCTGCCGCCGTGCGCACCTGGAGCGGCACCGCACTGCTGCGACTTCCCGGTGAGGAACACGTCGACCGGATCGAGTTCGATCGGGGAGCGCTGGCACGCGGACTGTCCGAATTCGCCCACGAGGGGCGGTACGTCGAGGTGGATCTCGCCGACGCACCGATCACCGTGGCGTCGCTGTACCTGCCGAAGGGCGGGCTCCCGGCGCACCTCCAGAAGCCCGGGCGCATGCGCGACGAACCGGACGGTGGGATGCGCTACCAACGCAAGATGCGGTTCCTGTCGGCCTTCGCCCGGCAGCTGACCCGTAGCCGACTCGCGGCGCGCGCCCAGGGGCGGGAGTTCCTGATCATGGGTGATTTCAACGTCGCCCACACGCGCTACGACGTGCGCAACTGGCGGCGTCGCGGGCAGGCCGAGGGCTTCCTGCCCGAGGAACGCGCCTGGTTCGATTCACTGTTGTCGCCGCGCACGCTCGTCGACGTCGTCCGCCGGAATCATCCCGAGGTCGACGGTCCCTACTCGTGGTGGTCGTGGCTGGGGGAGTCGTTCGCCTCCGATTCCGGGTGGCGGATCGACTACCACCTCGCCACGCCGCGACTGGCCCGGACCGCGATCTCCGCAGGGACCGACCGCGATCCGGCGCCGGACCGGAGGATCAGCGATCACGCGCCGGTCGTCGTGGACTACGACATCTGAGTGACTGTCGTGGACTACGACATCTGAGTGACTGTCGTGGACTACGACGTCTGAGCTTGATATGTAGGGCTCGTGGTCAGTCCATGGTGAGGATCTGACGGAGGGCGGTTCCGTCGGCCAGGGCGTCCATCGCCTCGTTGATCCGACCCAGCGGCAGACGGTCGGTGACGAGTCGCTCGACCGGCAGTCGCCCCTCGCGCCACATGTCCACGAAGCGGGGGATGTCGCGGGCCGGGACGGCGGATCCGAGGTAGCTGCCCACCAGTGAGCGGCCCTCGCCGACGAGAGCGGTGGGCGAGATCTCGAGCCGGGCGTCGGGGGCGGGCAGGCCGACAGTGATCGTAGTGCCTCCCGGTCCGGTGAGCGCGACCGCCGTGGCGAGCGCGGGCACGCTCCCCGCGGCCTCGATGACCAGCCGCGCCTTCACGCCCTGTTCGACGGCCTCGTCCGGTGAGAGGACGCGTTCGGCTCCCAGCGACCGGGCCGTATCGCGCTTGTCCGGGGAGGTGTCGACGGCGATCACGGTGACGTCGTCGTGGGCCAGCGCCACGAGCAGCGCGGCCATCCCCACTCCGCCGAGACCGACGACGACCAGCGTGTCCCCGGCCTGAGGACGAGCAGTATTGACGACCGCCCCGCCACCGGTCAGCACGGCGCAACCCATCAGCGCGGCGACCTCGGCGGGGACGTCGTCGCCGACACCGACGAGCGACCGCGTGTCGACGACGGCGTGGGTCGCGAAGGCCGATGCTCCCAGATGGTGGTGGACGTCGTTCCCGTCGCGGTGCAGCCGCCGGGCGCCCGACAGCAGGGTTCCCGCCGCGTTCGCGGCCGATCCCGGGATGCAGGGGCGGATGCCGTTGCTCGCGCAGCCCTCGCACTCACCGCAGCGGGGCATGAAGGTCATGACGACCCGCTCGCCGACGGAGAATCCCGTGGTGTCGTCGCCGAGTTCGACGATGCGTCCGGCCGCTTCGTGCCCGAGCAGCATGGGAACCGGACGAGGCCGGTTGCCGTCGACGACGGACAGATCGGAGTGGCACACACCGGCGCATTCGATCTCGACCAGCGCCTCACCCGGGCCCGGTGGGTCGAGTTCGAGAAGGTCCACGCTGAGCGGGGTGGACTCCTCGTACCGCCGTCGACGTCCGATCTCCTCCAGGACTGCTCCGGTGATCTGCACGAGTCTCCCTTCCGTAGAGTCGCGGATTCTCCGCCTCTAGCATCACGAGCATGACACTCACCCGGGCCGACCGCTTCCTCATCGGTGCTACCGCAGTCTTCCTCGTGTCCCAGGCGAACATCGGTCGGGTTCTCGGCTCCACGGCCCCGACGGTGGGCACCCTCCAGACCACCTTCTCGGCCGCGAAGTACCGAAAGATCCTCGACAATCTCGGTCCTGAGGAGATCGAGCGCTACCGGCAGCACTACTACTGGGACATGGTCCATCCGGCGACCTTCGCGATCGCATTGCGGGCCGGTGCACGATCGCTCGACGAACACCGCCCGCTGTCGCCGAGCACGCGTCGGATCCTGATGGCGGCGCCCGTCGTCGCCGCGGCGGGGGACTACGTCGAGAACGCCGTCGGCCTGTACCTGCTGGATCACCGCACCCGGATCGACGATCGGACGGTCCGGGCTGCCTCGACCGTCAGCGTCACCAAGTGGGTGCTGGCGCTGGGCAGTTTCGCGTACCTGTCGCAGGGATTCCTGCGGATGTGGGGCGGTGCGGCACAGCGGGTTCTTCGCCGCGGCTGACCGGTCACCGCGGGGTGCCGGGCCATCACGAGGGTGTCCGGGCCACAATGTCCGCGTGACCACCATCTCCGCCCCCACCTGTTCCGCACTGTCCGCGCTCGACGAGCCGCTGCCCGGTACGGCGGCCACCGCGCCCGGCTACGTGTGCCTCGAGGTGCCGACGGGCTGGGGCCGCGACGTGCTCGACGGCACCGCCCTCGGCGCCGAGTTGTCGGACGAATTGTCCGCCCGGGCGAAGGCCGCGGACGTGCGGATCCTGTTCATCCGGAGACCCGGCCGCGACGTGGTGCGGGAGACCCGGACCGTCCTGCTGGCCCGCACCGAACCGGAGAACACCTGGTGCGAGCGGCTCGAGATCACCGAGCCGGCGGAGCTGCTCGACATCGTCCCCCGTGTGGTCGCAGGTCCGGCCCCCGGTTTCGGCACGGCCGTGCAGGACCCGATCGCCCTGGTGTGCGCTCACGGAAAGCGGGACCGGTGCTGCGCTGTGCTGGGGCGCCCGATCGCGGCCGCTCTGACCGCCGAGTTCGGGCAGGACGTGTGGGAGTGCTCGCACACCGGCGGACACCGTTTCGCGCCGTCGATGATCATGCTGCCCACCGGTTACACCTACGGGCGGCTCGACGAGGACGACAGTCTCGCCGCCGTCCGCGACGCCGGGAAGGGCAAGGTCCACGCGGCCGGTCTGCGGGGTCGCAGCACCTGGGGTGCGGCCGGGCAGGCCGCCGAGATCGCGGTGCGCGAGGCGATCGACGAGTTCGCGATCGACGCCGTGACGGTCGAGGACGGGGACGAGCCGATCGTGCGTCATCGCGACGGCCGGGCATGGCAGGTCGGGGTGGAGACCTCGGAACTACCGGCCCGGCCGGCGAGCTGCGGTGCCGCGGCCAAGCCGGCGCGTCCCGTCGTCGCGACGACGATCACGCCGCTGTAGCGACACCCCGACCACCCGGCCGCTCTGCGGTCTAGTGATCCCGCCGCTCTGCGGTCTAGTGACCCAGTCCGACCTTCGCGTGCACGCGCTTCATCCACGCCGGTGCCCACCAGTTGGCCTCGCCCATGAGCTTGACCAGTGACGGCACGAGCAGCATGCGCACGATTGTTGCGTCGATGATCAGCGCGACGATCATGCCGACGCCGAGGAACCGCATGATCGACAGGCCGGAGATGGTGAAGGCCCCGGTGACCACGATCAGCAGCAGTGCAGCGGCGGTGACGACACGTCCGGTGCGGGCAATGCCGTACTCGACGGCTTCTACCGTCGTCGCTCCGGCCGCGCGGGCCTCCATCATGCGCGACATGAGGAACACCTCGTAGTCGGTCGACAGGCCGAACACCACGGCGAGGATGAGGACGACGAAGGTCGGCTCCATCGCCGCGGGAACGACGTGCAGCCATGAAGCACCGTGGCCCAGCTGGAACACCCAGGTCAGCACGCCGAAGGTCGCGGCGAGGCTCAGTGCCGCCATGAGCACCGCCTTGATCGGCAGTGCCACCGACCCGAATGCCAGGAACAGCAGCACCAGGGTCGAGAGCACCATGATCGTGATCATCCAGGGGAGCGAATCCGAGACGGCTTGGTTGGCGTCGTCGACGAGAGCCCGGCCGCCGCCGACGAGCAGGTCGGTGCCGTCCGGCACGTCCAGGGCGCGCAGTTCGCCGGTGATCTCGCTCGCCCGTGCGGTGCCGTCCACGCCCTGAGCGTAGAGGCCTTGCAGGACCACCACGTCGGACTCCTGCCCGACGATGACGGTCTGCGAGATGCCGTCGACCTTGGCGACCTCGGTGGACACCGTGCGCACGGCAGTGCTGTCCGGGGCCTGTCCGTTCTCACCACGCAGGACGAGCGTGGCGCCGTTGCCGGTGCTCGGGAACTCGTCGAGCAAGGTCTGGGTGGCTGCGCGGGCCTGGCTGTCCTCGGGCAGGGCGGTGTATTCGATCTCCCCGAACCGTGCTTCGAACAGGGGCGACGCGAGTACGAGGAGACCGCCGGTGATCACCACCGCGATCAGGGCGGGACGGCGCACGACCTTGCGGACGACCCCACCCCAGAAACGACGTGCCCGCGCTTCGGCGCGGGTGGAGGTCTCACGGTCCCAGGTCCACGCGTTGATGCGGTGGCCGAGCATCGTCAGCAGGGCGGGAACCGCGGTCAGCGACAGGACGGCGGCACCGAGGACGGCGGCCATGGCACCGAGGCCGAGCGACCGCAGTACCGTCTGCGGGAAGACGAGCATGCCCGCGAACGCGCAGATCAGCAGGGCAGCGGAGAACATCACGGTGTGACCGGCGGTGGACATCGTCCGCTTGACCGCCGAGGTGACGTCCGAACCGGCCGCGAGTTCCTCGCGGTAGCGGCTGACGATGAACAGGCCGTAGTCGATCGCCAGGCCCAGACCGATCAGCGACGTGATGTTCAGCGCGTACGACGACACCTCGGTGAAATTCGACAGCAGGCGCAGGGTGGCGAGGGACGAGAAGATCGCGAGCACACCCACGAAGACCGGGACCGCGGCGGCGATCACCCCGCCGAAGATGAACACCAGCAGCACCAGCGTGATGGGCACCGCGATGAGCTCGGACCGGACGAGATCGCTCTCCAGGGTGTCGGTGAACTCGATCGCGACCACGGTGTTGCCGGCGAACTGCGATTCCACGCCGGGCACCTCGAGCAGGTCGAGGGCTTCGGGGAAGCTCGCGGCCGTGAGCCCGGAGTTCGCGCCGAGCGTGATCGAGGCAGCCACGCTGCGTTGGTCGGTCGACAGCAGCAGCTGGTTCATCGGCGGCGGAGCGGTCCAGTAGGTCTGGATCGACTCGGCGGGGACGGCGTCCTGGAACTCGGCGAGGGTTCTTTCGATGTCGGGACGGATGTCGTCGACCGTGCGTCCCTCGGGTGCGGTGTAGAGCGCGATGATGTCCGCGGCCTGCGACCCGAAGTTCTCGTAGATGATCTGCTCGACCTCGACGGCCTCGCTGTTCGGGTCGTAGTAGCCCGTGCCGGTCAGCTTGCCGAAGATCCCGACGCCCCAGGCGCCGGCGAAGAGCACGACGAGCAGCACGATCGCCAGTACCCATCGGCTCCTGGTGACGACGATCTCGGCCCAGCGACTCATGCCCACTCCCGGTTCCGCTGACGATTGTGACGATCGGCAACTGTACTGGCGTGGAGTGGGAGGGCTTCACCCTGCTCGGCCGGAACGGCCGCGAGATCAGGGGAGGAAGAAGGTGGACCGACGCGCCGGATGCCTCACGGCACGTTGCGCAACGTGGCTCCAGCCGGACGGTATTCCACGAAGGCGGTTTCTCATTGGCTCCGGGGCGTACGCGACGCGCCGATCCACACTCCTCAACAGGGGTGGGCAAGGATCCATTCCCGGCCCTGCCGGACGTGACCGGGTTCACCCGCCGTCGTGGGCATGGTGGGCGGTGCCGGCCGCCTGCGTCACGTCGTGCACCTCGTCGGCGCCGACCACCACGAACTGTCCCATCATGCCGCTGTCCTCGTGCTCGAGCAGGTGACAGTGGTACATGTACGGCATCGCCGGATCGGTGTGGCTACCGAACGGAACGAGCAGCCGCACGGTCGCCGCCGGCGGGACGAAGACGGTGTCCTTGCGACCGGCCAGGGACGGATGGTCGGGACTCACCCCGGTCATGCCGAGGACCTCGAACTGCACGTCGTGGATGTGGAAGTTGTGGATCGTGCCGCTGACGTTGCGCACCTCCCACAGTTCGGTGGTGCCGGCGACGACCACCTCGTCGATCCGGCCCATGTCCATCTCGCGATCGTTGATGGTCGTCGACGAGGTCAGGTCGATGCGGCGGGTGCTGCTCGGTTCCCCGAGCTCCGGAAGGGTGGTCAGCCTCTCCGGGATCGCGGCCGACGACCCGAGGACGGGTGCCGCCCGCAGCTCGAGGACGTCCATGCGGTCGTCGCCACCGGAGAAGCGGTCCTGCCAGAAGCCGGCCTTCAGCTCGGGCGGGGTGCTGCGCAGCACATGCCTCGAACCTGCTTCCGGCCGGACGACGATCTCGGCGCGCTCGCCCGGCGACAGCTGGAGACTGCGGACGGCCCGCGGCTCCTCGAGCAGACCACCGTCGCTGCCGACGAGGAGGAACGGCATCCCGGTGTCGAACGAGAAGTTGTAGACGCGCGCGTTCGACGCGTTGAGCACCCGGAGCCGGACCGTCTCGGTGCCGACGTCCAGGAACGGCCGCGGTGTGCCGTTGACGAGGATCTCGTCGCCGAGCGTGCCGGCGTCGGCGAAGATCGCGTTGCTGTCGTCGAACTGGTCGCCGTCGAACTTCCGGTCCTGAACGATGAGGGGGATGTCGTCGACCCCGTAGTCGTGGGGGAGCGGCGACGTGCCGGGCTCGTCGATCAGGAACATGCCCGCGACGCCCCGGTACACGTGCGCGGCGGTGGAACCGTGCAGGTGCGGGTGGTACCAGAGGGTCGCGGCCGGCTGATCGACGGTCCAGTACGGCGACCATGTCGTTCCCGGCTCGATCGGCTGGTGCGGTCCGCCGTCCATCGCCGCGGGCAGGTGCATGCCGTGCCAGTGCATCGTGCTCGTCTCGCCGAGTTCGTTCGTGACGTTCACGCGCACGTTCTCGCCGCGCACGGCGCGGAGAGTGGGTCCGAGATAGCTGCCGTTCACGCCCCACGTCCGGGTGTCGGGGCCGTGCCCGAGGTCGGTCGTGCCGCGCTGCATGGTCAGGTCGAACACGCGCGTGCCGTCGGCGTCGACGGTGCCCGACTCGACGGGAGGGATGCGCAGGGCGGTGTCGAAGTCGACGCGTCCGGTGGTGTCGAGTGCGCGCGTGGTCCACGCGTGGACGGCCAGGCCACCGATGACCGCCACGAACCCGATGAAGAGCACGAAGGGTATGGCGAGCAGACGCACCAGGATTTTCACGACATCCATGCTCGTTCTCCCACACCCTCGGCACATCCGGCGTGGCACCGGATTTCGTAATGGGGGAGAACCCTGACGGAACCTCAGGAAGCGCTGTGCAGTCGTGCTGCCTGCCGCACGAGATGGTCGCGTTCGGGCACGCTGGTCGCCAGGTGCGCGGCCTCCGCATAGAGCCGGGCCGCCGTCGCGGTGTCGCCGGCGCGTTCGTGGAGATACGCCGCGGCCGCCGTGTACCGGGGCAGGCTGGGGTCGAGCTCGGCCAGCGCTGCGAGACCGGCGTGGGGTCCGTCCGCCTCACCGACCGCGACGGCACGGTTGAGGCGGACCACTGGGTTGTCGGTGAACTGCAGGAGCTCGTCGTACCACTCGACGATCTGCACCCAGTCGGTCTCCTCCGCGGTGCGTGCGTCGGCGTGCAGGGCGGCGACGGCGGCCTGCGCCTGGAACTCGCCGAGCCGGTCGCGGGCGAGTGCGGCCTGCAGGATCTCCACGCCCTCCCAGATCATGCGCGTGTCCCACAGGCTGCGGTCCTGTTCGGCGAGGGGGACGAGACTGCCGTCCGACCGGATGCGCGCCGCTCGCCGGGCGTGGTGGAGCAGCATCAGCGCGAGCAGACCCGACACCTCGGGGTGGTCGATCACCGCTGCCAGCCGGCGCGTGAGCCGGACGGCCTCGGTGGCCAGGTCGACGTCACCCGAATAGCCCTCGTTGAACACGAGATAGAGCACCCGCAGCACCGTCGCGACGTCGCCCGGCCGATCCAGCCGGACGTCCGCGATCGTGCGCTTGGCCCGGCTGATGCGTTGGGCCATCGTCGCCTCCGGGACGAGATAGGCCTGCGCGATCTGCCGGGTGGTCAACCCGCCGACGGCACGCAGCGTGAGCGCGACCGCCGACCCGGGCGTGAGCGACGGGTGGGCACACAGGAAGTACAACGCGAGCGTGTCGTCCACCGGTGTGCCCGGACCCGGCCGGGGCTCGGCGTCGACGAGGATCTCGCGGCGTCGACGAGACGCGTCGGCGCGCACGGCGTCGAGGAATCTGCGCCACGCCACCGCGACCAGCCAGCCCTTCGGGTCGCGCGGCGGATCCTCCGGCCACACCCGCAGGGCTTCGACGAGCGCGTCCTGCACGGCATCCTCGGCCGACGCGAAATCCGCTCCGCGGCGGACGAGGATGCCGATCACGGTGGGGACGAGTGTGCGCAGTAGAGCCTCGTCCACGTCTACTCCGTGACGGTGTCCACGGCGTCACTCCGTGACGGTCGGCGGCTCGGACATGAACGGGCGCACCTCCAGCCATTCGTGGATCGGCTTCCCGCCGGCTCCCGGCGCGGCCGACAGTTCGCCGGCCAGTTCCAGTGCCCGTTCGTAGCTGTCGACGTCGATCACCATCCACCCGGCGATGAGATCCTTCGTCTCCGGGAACGGCCCGTCGGTGACCGGGGGACGTCCCTCGCCGTCGTAGCGGACGAAGGCGCCTTCCGGGGAGAGCGCCTGCGCGTCCACGAACTCACCCGTGCTCTCGAGACGGGCGGCGAAATCCTGCATGAAGCGGACGTGGGCCGACACCTCCTCCGGTTCCCACTGATCCATGGGTACGTCGTTCACCGCTGCCGGGGCGCCGCGGTAGTGCTTGAGCAGCAGGTACTTGGCCATGATGTTCTCCTCCGTGCGGTACGGCCCATTGTGGCCGCGTTCATGGAGGAGACGGAGCCGCTTCCGGATTCTCGACATCCCTCCGCGAACGATTCGAGGTTAGGGTCGCGGCATGCGTATTCATCTCGGACCCGGCCACGACGACCACCTCGCCGCAGCGATCGTCTCCGGCGGCGGAACCCTCTCCGAACTGCACGACGCCGATGCCCTGGTGTGGGACGGCAGCGCCGAGGAGTTCCCCGACCTGCCCGACACCGTGCGGTGGGTGCAGCTCACCTATGCCGGCATCGAACCGTTCTTCCGGGCCGGTCTGATCGACGACCGGCGGGTGTGGGCGAACGCGTCCGGTGTGTACGCCGACAACGTGGCCGAGTACGCGGTGGGAGCACTGCTCGTGGGGTTGCGCCAGTTCCACGCCTCGGTCGCCGCGAAGCGGTGGACCAAGGACGTTCTCGACCCGCGGGTGCAGACCCTCCACGGCTCGACCGTGGCCATCGTCGGATGCGGCGGTATCGGCCGGGCGATGATCCCGCGCCTGCACGCCCTCGGCGCGGACGTCGTCGCGGTCAATCGTTCGGGCCGTCCCGTCGACGGTGCGAAGGTCACGCTGCCGGCCGACCGCACGTCGGAGGTGTGGTCGATGGCCGATCACTTCGTCGTCGCCGCACCTGCGACCGCCGAGACCGATCATCTCGTCGACGCTGCCGCGCTCGCGGCGATGCCCGGGTCGGCGTGGCTCGTGAACGTCGCGCGGGGCAACCTCGTCGACACCGACGCGCTGGTGAAGGCGCTCGGGGACGGTGCGATCGCCGGGGCGGTTCTCGACGTGACCGATCCCGAACCGTTGCCCGAGGGGCATCCGCTGTGGGATCTCGACAACGCCGTGATCACACCGCACATCGCCAATACACGTAGTCGGCTGACGCAGACGTTCGCGCCGACCCTCGAGGAGAACGTGCGCCGGTTCGTCGCGGGCGAGGAGTTGATCGCCCGGGTCGATCCGAACGCGGGTTACTGAGGCCGTTCGGCCGCCTTCTTGATCGCGGACAGGCGACGGTCCCAGCCTGTCCCCACGGCGTCGATCGCACGCCCGACCGCGCTCAGCCGCGATCCGAGGGCGGAGAAGCGGATCTCCCGTCCGGCGCGCTCGGAGGTCACGAGACCGCACTGTTCGAGCACCGCCAGATGCTTGGCGATGGCCTGACGGGAGACCGTGAACTCGGCCGCGAGTCCGGACGCCGACGCCGGAGACCGGCCCAGTCGCTGCAGGATGCGCCATCGGGTGTCGTCGGCCAGGGCCGCGAAAACGGGATGCAGATCGGCGGAGAACTCAGCGTCGGGCAACGCTTTCGTCCTTCTCGAGATGGTGCTTGGCGATTTCCAGTTCGGCCGTCCAGCCGCGGGAGTTCTCCTCGAAGCGGGTGCGGCGTTCGCTCGCGTCGCCGGGCAGGGAGTCGAATCCGGTTTCCGTGACTCGTAATTCGGTTGTGCCGGTGTCGAGCGCGGTGAGCCGGAACTCGACGAGGGTCGACGGACTGTCGGGATCGGTGTGGTCGGCGAGCCAGCGGAAGGCCGCGTAATGCGGTTCGTCGAGGGTCACGGTGCGGAAGACGAAGGCGCCGTGGACCGGATCGTGCACGGTGGTGAGATCTCCGTCGTGTTCGAGGCGGTGCTCGGTCCACTCGTTGTCGTTGATGTACCAGCCGGGTTCGGCCACGAGTGTCCATACCCGGTCCACGGGGGCGTCGATGGTGATGTCGCGTTCGATGCGGTCGAGTTCGTCGGTCATGACTGTCTCCTCCGATGGGAATGCAACTCCAGGGTTGCACCCCTATCGCCCATGGTGCAACCCCCTGGTTGCAGTCGATTGTGCAGTTCTCGTCGACATGCCTGGATGCATCGACGAGATCTGCACGCGTTCGAGCATCGAACTCGAACACATGTGCGATACTGAATCGGTCGAGGAGGTGCCGGAGTGGGATGGGGAAACGGTCCGCCGACCTGGTCGGAGATGGAGCGCGTGCTCTCGGGACGACCCGGCACTTCCCGTCGCGATACCGAACATCCCGGCGACGGGAGCGACAGCCCGGCGTGGTCGCGCACCCGCGCCGAGTACGAGGCGCGGGTCCGACGTCCCGAGGGGCCGGTCGTGCCCTACGCCGAACTGCACACCCACTCCGCGTTCAGCTTCCTCGACGGTGCCTCCACGCCGGAGGAACTCGCCGAGGAGGCGGCACGACTCGGACTCGAGGCCCTCGCGGTGACCGACCACGACGGACTGTACGGAGCGGTGCGATTCGCCGAAGCCGCACGCGAACTCGACATCCGCACCGTCTTCGGAGCCGAGCTGGGCCTCGACGATGCGCACCTGCTCGTCCTCGCCCGCGGTCAGGAGGGCTATCGACGCCTGTCGCGGCAGATCGCCGACGCCCACCTCGCAGGAGGGGAGAAGAACAACCCGACGTACGACTACGACGCGCTCACCGACGCCGCCTGTGGGCACTGGCAGATCCTCACCGGTTGTCGTCGGGGGCACCTGCGACAAGCGTTCGCCACGGGCGGGATCCCCGCCGCCGAAGCGGCATTGCTCGATCTCGTCGACCGGTTCGGTGCCGACCGCGTGACCGTCGAACTCACCCGTCACGGATATCCCGACGACCACGAACGCAACGCAGCCCTCTTCGAACTTGCCGGGCGACACGGAATTCCGTGCATCGCGAGCACGGCAGCGCACTTCGCGCACCCCCGTCGGCGACGCCTGGCAATGGCCGTGGCGGCGATCTCCGACCGGCAGAGCCTCGACGACGCCGTCGGCCGGATCCCGCCGACCGGAGGCGGACACCTGCGGTCGGGGGAGGAGATGGCGTGGCTGTTCGAGGCCTTTCCGGGTGTCGTGCACCGTGCCGCCGAACTCGGCCGTGAATGCGCCTTCGACCTGCGTCTCGTCGCCCCGAAACTGCCGCCCTTCGATGTTCCCGACGGGCACACCGAGTTCACCTGGCTGCGCGAACTCACCTACGACGGGGCGCATCGCCGCTACGGTCCGGTCGAGCGCCGCCCCGACGCCTATCGGCAGATCGAACACGAACTCGATGTCGTCGGCCGGCTGGGATTTCCGGGATACTTCCTCGTCGTCCACGACATCGTCGACTTCTGCAAGCGAAACGACATCCTGTGCCAGGGAAGAGGATCAGCCGCCAACTCGGCGGTCTGCTACGCGATCGGCATCACCAACGTCGATCCCGTCGGCAACAAGCTGCTGTTCGAACGCTTCCTGTCGCCCGAACGCGACGGCCCACCCGACATCGACCTCGACATCGAATCCGACCGGCGCGAGGAGGCGATCCAGTACGTCTACCGCAAGTACGGGCGGATCAATGCCGCGCAGGTCGCGAACGTCATCACCTACCGCGGTCGCTCCGCCGTCCGCGACATGGCCCGTGCCCTCGGATACTCGCAGGGACAGCAGGACGCGTGGAGCAAGCTCATCGGCCGGTGGGGTGGGGTGCGGGTCGAGACCGACGAACGGATCCCGGAGACGGTTCTCGATCTCGCCGAACAGATCGAAGGTCTCCCACGGCATCTCGGCATCCACTCGGGCGGAATGGTGATCTGCGACCGGGCCGTCGCCGACGTGTGCCCCGTCGAATGGGCGCGGATGGAAGGGCGCACCGTCCTGCAGTGGGACAAGGACGACTGTGCTGCAGCGGGTCTCGTGAAGTTCGATCTGCTCGGCCTCGGCATGCTCTCCGCGTTGCATTACATGATCGACCTCGTCGACGAACACGAAGGCGTCCGAGTCGACCTCGCACACCTCGATCTCTCCGAGCCGGGGGTCTACGAGATGTTGTGCCGCGCCGACTCGGTGGGGGTCTTCCAGGTGGAGTCGCGGGCGCAGATGGCCACTCTGCCGCGGTTGAAGCCGCGATGCTTCTACGATCTGGTCATCGAGGTGGCCATCATCCGGCCCGGCCCCATCCAGGGCGGTTCGGTGCACCCCTACATCCGGCGGCGCAACGGTCTCGAACCCGTCACCTACGACCATCCCTGCCTCGAGAAGGCCCTCGAACGCACCCTCGGCGTTCCGCTCTTCCAGGAGCAACTCATGCAGATGGCCGTCGACGCCGCGGGATTCACCGCGGCGGAGGCCGATCGATTACGTCGCGCCATGGGATCGAAACGCTCGACGGAGAAGATGGAACGTCTGCGCGGACGCCTCTATCAGGGCATGCGGGACCTGCACGGCATCACGGGGGACGTCGCCGACCGCATCTACGAGAAGCTCTACGCCTTCGCGAATTTCGGTTTTCCCGAGAGTCATTCGCAGAGCTTCGCCTCGCTGGTGTTCTATTCGGCATGGTTCAAACTGCACCATCCCGCAGCGTTCTGTGCGGGCCTGCTGCGTGCTCAGCCGATGGGTTTCTACTCGCCGCAATCGCTGGTCGCCGATGCCCGCCGTCATGGTGTGGTCGTCCACGGCCCCGACATCGCGGCGAGTCTCGCGCACGCCACCCTCGAGAACGAAGGGAAGGAGGTCCGGCTCGGCCTGGCCACGGTGCGGCACATCGGCGACGACCTCGCCGAACGCATCGTGACCGAACGCAGTGCCCACGGCCCGTACACCTCGCCCGCCGACCTCGCCGCCCGCGTCGGTCTCATCACCACGCAGGTCGAGGCGCTGGCCACCGCAGGAGCTTTCTCCTCGTTCGGCGTCACCCGCCGCGAAGCCCTCTGGGGTGCGGCCCCGGCCGCGGCACAACGCCCCGGGCGGCTCCCCGGGATCGGGACGGTGCCGACTCCGGCCCTGCCGGGGATGAGCGCTCTCGAACTTGCCGCCGCCGACGTCTGGGCCACGGGAATCTCGCCCGACAGCTATCCGACGCAGTTTCTGCGCGAGCGGCTCGACGAACTCGGGGTGATCCCGGCCGCGGAGTTGTGGCAGGTCCCCGACGGGACGCGCATCCTCGTCGGCGGGGCCGTGACACACCGGCAGCGACCTGCAACAGCCGCCGGTGTCACCTTCCTCAACCTCGAGGACGAGACCGGAATGGTGAACGTGGTGTGCTCGGTCGGTCTGTGGGCGCGCTACCGGACCGTGGCCCACACGGCTCCCGCCCTGCTCGTCCGCGGCCGGCTCCAGAACGCCGAGGGCGTGGTCACGCTCCTCGCCGACCATCTCGAAGCCATGGATCTGCGAATGCCGAGCAGATCACGCGACTTTCGCTAACATCGCCGAGTGTGAAACGCCTGTGGCCGGTCTCGTTGGCTCTGTTCGCTCTGGTCGTCACCGGCTGCGACGAGGGTGGTGGAGGCGAGGGCTCCTCGGCGTCCGCGCCTGCGATCTCGGCACCGGCGATCGTCGACGGCGGTCTCCGCGAGTCGCAACCCGAAGAGGCCGACCGCAAGGAGGTTGTCACCGGCTACCTCGAGATGGATGCCGGCGATCCCGTCACGACGGGCCGCCGGGTCGTGACGGTCGTCGAGGAAGCCGGTGGACGCGTCGACTCGCTCACCGAACAACCCGAGGCGAGCAGCGTGCTCACGGTGCGGGTGCCCGCCGACCGGCTCGACGAGGTCGTCGACGAGATCCGCACACTCGGCCGTGTCACCAGCCTGAGCACCACCCGCGACGACGTGACGATGCAGTACACCGACCTCGAAGCCCGGGTGGGTGCGTTGCGGGCCTCGGTGGACCGCCTGCGGGCACTGCTCGAGTCGTCGGCCGACGTCGAGGCGCTGATCGCTGCAGAGACCGCGCTGGCCGAACGACAGGCCGAACTCGACAGCCTCGAGGCGCAGCGACGGCAGCTGGGCGACCGGATCGAACTGTCCACGCTCACCGTCGACATCACCACCGACCGCCTTCCCTCCGAACAGGACAGTTTCTGGGACGGGCTGGTCGCAGGATGGAACAGCCTGTGGGCCGCGCTGGGGGCAGCGGTGGTCGGTATCGGCGCCGCGCTACCGTGGGTGGCGTTCCTGTTCGTGTGTGCAGGTGTCCTCTACCTGGTCATCCGGCTCATCACCCGACGGGGACGTTCGTCCGGAACCACCGGGACGCCCGATACCGAGAGGACCGACAGCGATGCGTGAGGTCGACCTGGCCGCACTCGAATCCGCGCTCACCGACGGGGCGACCGTCATCGACGTGCGTGAACGCGACGAATACGCCCAGGTGCGCGTACCCGGCGTCACGAACATCCCGCTCAGCGAGTTCGTCGCGCGGATCGACGAGATCCCCACCGAGGGCACCGTCTACGTCGTCTGCGCCGTGGGTGGCCGCAGCCTGCAGGCCGCGCAGTATCTCGCCGGTCGCGGTGTCGACGCCGTGTCCGTCGCGGGTGGCACCGACGGATGGGCCCGCTCGGGTCGTCCGGTGGAGAGCGGCGCCTAAACCCCTCCGGGGAAACCGTGCTGCCGCCACGCCTCGTAGCAGGCGACGGCTGCGGCGTTCGACAGATTCAGCGAACGCCGCCCGGGCAGCATGGGGATACGGATCTGCTCGGTGATGTGCGGGTCGGAGAGCACCTCTGGCGACAGCCCTGTCGGTTCGGGTCCGAACAGCAGCACGTCGCCGGCCCGGTACTCGATCTCCGCATAACTCGACGTGCCGTGCGCGGTGAACGCGAGCACCCGCTCGGGGACCAGCGCCACCCACGCCGCCTCGAGGCTGCTGTGCACGGTGACCGACGCGAGATCGTGGTAGTCCAGGCCTGCGCGGCGCAGCTTCGGCTCGGACAGGTCGAAACCGAGGGGTTCCACCAGGTGCAGTTCCGCGCCGGTCGCGGCGACCATGCGTATGGCATTGCCGGTGTTGGGGGGAATGCGCGGCTCGTGGAACATCACTCTGAACACGATGCAGGTTAACAAGTCGGCACTGTGTGTCCCGGCTCGCATACCTCTCCGAGCAGCCATCCGGGGTTCGCAAGAGCCACGCGACGTCCTGCAAACGAAGGTGCATTGTGCGCAGCCTGAGCGGAACCGGTGACAGTCCGGAAGTGCCCGTGATCGAGTGGCGTGGACCCGAATTCCGCTGGAACCGAAAGGCGAATCCCGCCCGATGTCGCACAGCACCGTCGAAACCCCGTACACCGCATCCGAGAACCGTTACGAGACGATTCCCTACCGTCGCTCGGGGCGGTCCGGGCTCGATCTTCCCGCCTTCTCGTTCGGGCTGTGGCAGAAATTCGGCACCGACTACCCCTTCGAGGCACAGCGGGAGATCATCCTCCACGCCTTCGACCTCGGAATCACCCACTTCGACAACGCCGACCGGTACGGTCCGCCGCACCGCGCCGCGCAGAAGAACTTCGGCCGGATCCTCGGCAGGGACCTCGCGCCCTACCGGGACGAAATCATCCTGTCGACGAAGGCCGGCAACCCGATCGGTCCCGGTCCCTACCAGAAGGGCGGGTCGCGCAAGTCGCTGCTGGGCTCGCTCGAGCACAGCCTGCGTGACCTCGGCACCGACTACGTCGACATCTTCTACAGTCACAGTCCCGACCTGACGGCCCCGCTCGAGGAGACCGTCGGGGCACTCGTCTCCGCCGTCGAGTAGGGGAAGGCGCTCTACGTCGGCATCTCGAACTACCAACCGGATCGTGCGCATGAGGCCGCGACACTTCTGCGGGAAGCCGGTGTCCCACGGCTCGTCCACCAGCCGCGCTACTCGATCTTCGACCGCAGCGTCGAGCAGAACGGTCTGCTCGACGCGGCCGAGCAGGACGGCTTCGGACTCGTCGTGTATTCGCCGCTCGCACAGGGACTTCTGACGGACAAGTATCTCGAGACCATCCCGGACGGTGCGCGAGCGGTAAACAGTGCGTTCCTGTCTCCGGACGTGATCGACGAGACCTACCGGCAGCGCGTCACCGAACTCGACAAGCTCGCCCGGTCGCGTGGGCAGTCGCTGGCCCAGCTGGCACTGCCGTGGGTGCTCCGGCAGCCCGCCGCGACCTCGGCGCTCGTCGGCGCGAGCTCGACCTGGCAGCTCGACCACAACGTCGAGACACTGAGCTTCCCGCCGCTCACCGACGACGAGCTCGCGGTCATCGACGAGTACGGTGTCCACGGCACCGGCCTCGGTCTCTGACATGACCGCCATCCGGCTCTACGAGAAGCTGGGATTCACGTTGCGCGAGCGATCCGTGCCGACCCGCGTGCGCACACCGACGGTGTAGCCGGGAGACGCGTGCTTTCATTCTCGTGTCGGGTTCGATCCGGTCGGCCGCGGGAGATGTCATGGAATCGCCGGTAGCGACGTATGTCTCGGCGGTACGCAGCTTCGCGGAGTTGGTCCGTGCCGTGCCGGAGGGCCGCTGGGACGGTCCGGGCCTGGGTGAGTGGGACCTCCGAGCACTGATCGGACACACCTCACGCTCGTTGACGACCGTCATGACCTATCTGGACAGTCCCGCCGACACCGAGGACCTCGCGAGCGCGGAGCAGTACTACGTCCACGTCAAGGAACTCACCTCGGTTCTCGGCGCGGAGGACATCGTCGAACGCGGACGTCGTGCCGGTGCCGACCTCGGCGACGATCCGGTGGCCACGATCGATGCTCTGTCGACCGCGGTGATCGACCGGCTCGGTGCCGGCGAGGACCGTCTGATCCGGGTGATCGGAGACAAGGGGATCCGTCTGCACTCCTACCTCCCGACACGCACCTTCGAACTCGCCGTCCACGGTCTCGACATCGCCGCCGCCGCGGATGTTCCCTACGAACCTCCCGCCGAGGTTCTCGAGCAGTCCGCCCTGTTGGCGGCGAGAATCGCTCTGGCACTCGGCGACGGCACGACCGTGCTGCGGGCATTGACCGGTCGGATGGCGTTGCCGAACGGCTATTCCGTCGTGTGAGCGGAGAGGTTCAGCGCAGCCGGGACCGGAACATCCGATCCTCGAGCAGCGCGAGCACGGATGCCGGGGGAGGCAATCGTGAGATCTCGTCGCGCAATTGCTCGGCCCCACGGCGGAGAGAGCGCGAGGACAGCGCGTCGAGGGTGATCCCTCCGATCTCCGCCGAGGTTACGGTGACGGGATCGACCGTGGTCCCTGCGCCCAGCGCGACCAGCCGTCGGGCGTTGAGTTCCTGGTCCGCGCCCATCGGAAGCGCGACGACCGGAACGCCGTGGGTGAGCGCACCGATGACGCTGCCCGATCCGCCGTGGTTTACGACGACATCGACGTGCGGGAGCACGGCCGACTGGGGCACGAACCGCACGATGCGGACGTTGCCGCCCGGTGACGGCAGGGTGGCCGGGTCGATGTCCCGGCCGACGGTGACGAGCACGCGCGCAGGTAGTCGGTGCAGCCCCCGGAGGAGACGGACGATGAGATCACCGGACTCGGTGTTGAAGACGGTACCCAGCGTGACGTACACGCGGTGGGGCTTCTCGCCGCTACGAAGCCAGTCGATCGCAGGGTGTTCGCGGGATGCGAGCGACGGGCCCGGCCCTGTCGAGACGGCTGTGGGAGGCAACGGGACATCAGGATCACGGAACGACGGTGGGAACGGTGAGATGACCAAATCCTGTGTCAGGAAAGAGCACTCGTGATCGGAAGGGAGGTCGTGGGCGGCCCGTAGTCGTCCCAGTGGCTCACGGATGCGGTCGATCCGGGTGAGTGCTCCGGACGCGATGACGGCGACCACCACGCGGGGAACGGCGGCGTGCTCGGCCGCCGTCATCGCACCGAAGTCCATCTCGTCGCAGATCACCAGATCCGGATACCAGCGGTCGATGACATCGCGGACCAGGTCGAATCGTCGCGCCGCGAGCACACCGGCGAAGTGGGTGCCGATCACCGAGTACTCGTGGTCGAGGTCGGGAGGAGCGAGCGTGCCCGTGGACCGACCGGAAGGAGATGTCGTCTCCCCCTCGGGGAAGTGTGCGTCGAAGCCTTCGGTGCCTGCGAGGACGTCCGCCTCCCCGCACACGCCGAGACGGTGGCCGGCCCCGCGCAGGACGTCGGCGATCGGGAGCATCGGTGCGAGATGGCCGAGGCCGCCTGCGAACGAGAACAGGACGCGACGCACGGCCCGGCCTCGTGTACTGCCGGTCGTCGATCCGACTCGGTGCGCCATGGCCGAATTACACCGCTCCGCGCTCGTGTACGCGAATCGTCGACCGGGTGTGGCCCCGAGCGGTAACTGGTTCAATCGAGAGGCACGAGCAGCGGGCGACCCGGGAGAGAACCATCGCGATGACACGCCGACGCGGGATCAGACTGGCCGCGCGGGACGCGCTCCACGTCTTCGTGGAGGACACGGACCCCGAGGCTCCGCCGTCGACCATGGTGAGCTTCTACGTGTTCGACGCCCGGGGAGGCGAGGCTCCCATCCGCACACGTGGGGACGCCGTCACCTGGATCGGGGAGCGCCTGCATCGCACACCGGCGCTCACCCGACGCCTGCACCGCGTGCCGGCGAACCTCGACTTCCCGTACTGGGTCGAGACCGGCGTCGATCCGGACGATCACGTCCGGTACGAGACGATCGGACCGACCTCGCGCAGCGGGTTGCATCGGCTGCTCGCGTCGATGAAGGAACGCTGCCTCGATCTGTCCGCACCGCCGTGGGAAGTGCACGTCCTGACCGACATCCGCGGTGTCGAGGACCTTCCCGAGGGCGCCACCATCGTCGCGTTGCTCCTGCACCACTCGGTGACCGACGGGCTCGGAGCCGTCGAGATCGCTCGTGCACTGCTCGACGATCCGGCTGCCGCCCCTTCGACGGGAGGACGCGTCGTCGCCGTGCCGGGACCGGTCCGCGCGGCGGTCTCGCTGCCCTTCCGGTACGCGAGGATGCTCCCGGCTCTGGTCGCAGCACGTCGCGCTCGACGAGCACTGGGTGGTCTCACCGCATCGGGGGAGATCACCGCCCCCCGGCCGCAGCGTCCCCGCACCCGCTTCGACACCGACGCCGGCAGCGCCTGGCAGCTCGGCGTCGTCCGTATGCCGTTGCCGGAGGTGCGTGCCGTCGCGCGCGCCACGGATACCTCGGTGAACGACGTGATCCTGACGGTCGTCTCGGGCGGACTACGCGCCTACCTCGCGTCCTACGAGGAAATTCCCACCGATTCACCGGCGGCGATCGTTCCGGGATCCCTCCGGGACGGAGCGGGAGCGGAGTCGGAGAACAAGGTCACGCTCATGTATGTCGACCTGCACCTCGATCGGGCTGATCCGCGCGAGCGACTCCGCCGAGTCCACGAGTCGGCTGCTCTCGAGAAACAGCGCATCCGGCGTCCGGAGTCGGCTGCCTCCGTTGCGGCGGTGGATGCATCGCCCGCGTTCGACCTGGCGATGACGATCCGGAGAGCGCACCGCGGGCGGGTGGGGCCCACGGGAGACGTGGTGCCGCTGGCCAACACCACCGTGACGAATGTGCCGCGCGGGCCGGTCGAGGGCCTCCGATTCGGTGGCAGTCCCGCCGTCGAGGCGATCGGTACTCCGATGCTCAACCGGAACTACGGTCTCGTCCACTCCGTGACCTCGCTCGGCGAGGTTCTCACCTTGTCCTTTCTGGCCTCGGACTCTTGCATGCCCGACCCCGAGCAGTACGAGCGGCACCTCGCCGAAGCCTTCGCGGAACTATCCCGGGACTGCCTGCCTCCCGGCGCGCGGACGGTTTCCGGTACCGGCCGCGATTCGACGCCGGACGGGCGCCTGGAAGAATGAACGACGTGACTGCGACGATCCTGGACGGCAAAGCAACCCGCGACGAAATCTTCGAGGACCTGAAGGTCCGCGTGGATGCGCTGAAGGCCAAGGGCGTCACGCCCGGTCTCGGCACGATCCTCGTCGGCGACGATCCGGGATCCGCGGCCTATGTGCGCGGTAAGCACAACGACTGCGCGAAGGTCGGCATCACGTCGATCCGCAAGGATCTGCCCGCCGACATCACCCAGGAACAGCTGTTCGAGGCGATCGACGAGCTCAACGCCGACCCTGCCTGCACCGGCTACATAGTCCAGCTCCCGCTGCCGAAGCATCTCGACGAGAACGCGGCGCTCGAGCGCATGGATCCGGGCAAGGACGCCGACGGATTGCACCCGGTCAACCTCGGCCGGCTCGTGCTCGGCAAGGAGGCTCCGCTGCCCTGCACGCCGCGCGGCATCATCCACCTGCTGCGCCGCTACGACGTGGAGATCGCCGGCGCGCACGTGGTGGTGGTCGGTCGTGGCGTCACCGTCGGCCGCCCGATCGGTCTGCTGCTGACCCGTCGTTCGGAGAACGCGACGGTCACCCTCTGCCACACCGGCACTCGTGATCTCGCTGCAGAGGTGCGTCGCGCCGACATCATCGTCGCCGCCGCAGGTGTTCCCGGGCTGGTGACGGCGGACATGGTCAAGCCCGGCGCCGCTGTGCTGGACGTGGGTGTCTCCCGCACCGAGGACGGACTGCGCGGCGACGTCGCCGCGGACGTGCGCGAGGTCGCGGGCTTCGTGTCCCCGAACCCGGGTGGCGTCGGACCGCTCACCCGCGCCTTCCTGCTGACCAACGTCGTGGAGCGGGCCGAGCTGCTCGCGACCCGATAAGCGGGTCGACGACCCCGGGAGACGAGATGGCTCAGGCTATGCGATTCACGCGTCTGAACCTGCCGCTGCTCGCGGTCACCCTGGTGATCGCGGCAGCGGTGATCTTGGTGATCGCCGATCGGTGGCGACGCGGAGCGTTCGTCTTCGGCGGCGCCACCATCCTCGCCGGCCTGTTCCGCTGGGCTCTCGACGAGGACAAGGTCGGTGTCCTCGCGGTACGCGGCAAGGCGTTCGACGTCGCCTCGATGATGGTCGTCGGCGGAATCGTGGTGGCGCTCGCCGCGTCGATCGACCCGCTGGGAACCGACTAGCCCTCGGCGAGCTTCATCAGTTCGACGAGGAGCTTCGCGACCTCGTCGGCCTCGGTGAGGAATCCGTCGTGTCCGTCGCGGGAGACGAGCACACGCAGGTCGCCCGATCCCGGGAGCAGATCGGCGATCTCCTGCTGCAGGCGCAGCGGGTACAGGCGGTCGGAGTCGACGCCGGCGACGATCGTCGGGACCGGGGTGGACGCGAGTGCGGCCTCGACGCCGCCGCGTCCGCGCCCGACGTCGTGCCGGTTCATCACGTCGGACAACACCACGTAGGTACCGGGATCGAAACGCGCGACGAGCTTGCGCGCCTGGTGCTCGAGATAGCTCTGCACGGCGTACCGGCCGCCGCGCCACGGGTCCTCGTCGTCCTGGGGTAGATTCCCGAAGCGCGTGTCGAGTTCGAGTTCGGTCCGGTAGGTGAGGTGCGCGATGGTCCGGGCGATGGCGAGTCCGGCTTCGGGACGCCGCCCCGTGCCGTAGTAGTCGCCGCCCTGCCAGTCGGGGTCGGCCGTGATGGCAGCCATCTGCGCGGTCTGGGTGCCGATCTGGTCGGCGGTCGCGCGGGCACCGGTGGCGAGGACGAGCGACGCTCGCACCCGCTCCGGGTACGCGATGATCCACTCGAGGGTGCGCATGCCACCCATCGATCCGCCGGTCACGGCGGCGAGGACGTCGATGCCGAGCCTGTCGAGCAGCGCCACCTCGGCCGCCACCTGGTCGCGCACGGTGATCAGCGGGAAGCGGGATCCCCAGGCCTTGCCGTCGGGTGCGGTGCTGCCGGGGCCGGTGGTGCCGCGGCACCCGCCGAGAATGTTCGTCGAAACCACGCACCAGCGGTCGGTGTCGATCGGAGCACCGGGGCCGACCATGCCCGACCACCAGCCGGGGGACGGATGGTCCGGTCCGGCGGGGCCGGTGACGTGCGAGTCGCCGGTGAGGGCGTGTTCGACGAGCACCACGTTGTCGCGGGCGGGGGACAGTTCGCCCCACCTCTGCACGGCGACGGTGACGTTCGGCAGCGTCTCGCCGCTCTCGAGCGCGAGATCGCCGATGTCGATGGTGTCGAGGCGTCCGTCTGCCGGGGGCAGTTCGACGCGACGCCGCTCGGTGCCCGCCGTCAAGAGATGACCGCCTCGAGGCTCGCGGTGGGCTGGCAGCGCCGGCTGCGGATGTCGGTCATCGTGTCCTTCCGGCGGTGATGGGAGGTGTGATCGTGGCTTGGGTGCGACAGCACATCATCATCTCAGTCCTCCCGACAACAGGCTTGTCGGTGGGGTTCCACCGACCGTGTCATCACCCGGAGCACCCCACCCCGGTCGGAGGGTTGCCGGCCAGCAAGCCGGGGCTTGACGCTGGCACTCATGACTTTCCCGGCAGTCTAGCGACTCTCCGTTGCAGGGTCTTTATGCACCCTCTGAACATCCCTGACCAGCAGGAAAGTTACCGGTCGGTAGGGCGTGAGGGTGGAACGAGGCGCTTTGCGGTCGTCGGTAATAGCAGTACGCTTGTCATGTTTGGCCGCGGTTCAGGACGTGGACACGGCCATGCTCGCTGCTCGCGAGCCGACGGCGACCGCACCCACAAAGTGCGGTCGATTGGGGACCTACAGAAACGTCCTAGGAGGACACGAAACGCATATGTCCAAGATCAAGGTTGAAGGTAAGGTCGTCGAACTCGACGGCGACGAGATGACCCGCATCATCTGGCAGTTCATCAAGGACAAGCTGATCCACCCGTACCTGGACGTGGATCTCGAGTACTACGACCTCGGCGTGGAGAACCGCGACGCCACCGACGACCAGGTGACGGTCGATGCGGCGAACGCCATCAAGAAGCACAACGTCGGCGTCAAGTGCGCCACCATCACCCCCGACGAAGCGCGTGTCGAGGAGTTCGGCCTGAAGAAGATGTGGCGGTCGCCCAACGGCACCATCCGTAACATCCTCGGCGGCACCATCTTCCGCGCGCCCATCATCATCTCGAACGTGCCGCGTCTGGTTCCGGGCTGGACCAAGCCCGTCATCGTCGGCCGCCACGCGTTCGGCGACCAGTACCGCGCCACCGACTTCAAGGTCGACCGCCCGGGCACCGTCACCATCACCTTCACGCCCGAGGACGGCAGCGAGCCGATCCAGCACGAGGTCTGCCGGATCCCCGAGGACGGCGGCGTCGTCATGGGTATGTACAACTACAAGAAGTCCATCCAGGACTTCGCGCGCGCCTCGCTCTCGTACGGCCTGCAGCGCAACTACCCGGTCTACCTGTCGACCAAGAACACGATCCTGAAGGCCTACGACGGCATGTTCAAGGACGAGTTCCAGCGGATCTACGAGGAAGAGTTCAAGGCGGAGTTCGACGCCGCCGGTCTCACCTACGAGCACCGCCTCATCGACGACATGGTCGCATCGTCCCTCAAGTGGGAGGGCGGCTACGTCTGGGCCTGCAAGAACTACGACGGCGACGTCCAGTCCGACACCGTTGCCCAGGGCTACGGCTCGCTGGGGCTGATGACCTCCGTCCTGATGACCCCGGATGGCAAGACCGTCGAGGCGGAGGCCGCACACGGCACCGTCACGCGGCACTACCGCCAGCATCAGCAGGGCAAGCCGACGTCGACCAACCCGATCGCGTCGATCTTCGCCTGGACCCGCGGCCTCGAGCACCGCGGCAAGCTGGACAACACCCCCGAGGTCATCGAGTTCGCGCAGCAGCTCGAGGACGTCGTCATCAAGACCGTCGAAGCCGGTCAGATGACCAAGGACCTCGCACTGCTCGTCGGCCCGGAGCAGGGCTGGCTGACCACCGAGGAGTTCCTCGGCGCACTCGACGAGAACCTGCAGAAGGCTCGCGCCTGACCTTCGGCTCGTTTCTCGGCAGCACGAACACGGGACGCCCGCACCGGGCGTCCCGTGTCGTGTTTCCCGAGCACTCCGGGCACGGGCTACCGTTCCGTGTACCACTGTCAGTCGCATCACCGCCGTAGTGCCCGGGAGGAGGACGGCCGTGACCACCACTGGTGCCGACTCCGAAGGTCGCGGCGGGGCGCATGCCCGCCGGCGCTTCTGGACCCGGGTGTGGGCGCTGATGTTCGGCTCGGCGCTGGCCTACCTGCCCGTCGCGCTCGCGCCGAATCTGATCCACGCGATCGCCCGCCGCACCGACGAACTGGCCTACGACCGGTCCACGCCGGTGCGCAGCGGCGTGCTCACCACCCTCACGATGGGTGAGGCCGCCGCCGTCCTCGGGGTGCTCGCCGCCCTCGTCATCGCGCTCAATCTCATCGCGTGGTCGCTCGGACCGGTCATCGCCGCCGAGGGTTCGTCCCGATCGACCGAGGCGTTGCGCCTCGAGCACCTCGAACTGTGCGGGTCGGTCTTCGGAGTGGGAGCGACGATGACCTTCGTCGCAGCGCTGCTCGACGGTCTCCCGCACTCCGTGGATCTGGCGGCGCTGCTGCTGTTCCCGGCGGTCTTCGTGATCGTGGTACTCAGCCAGGACCTGTTCCTCGCGACCCAACGCGGCGTCGGTGCCCGCCGTCGTCTGCGCCGGGAGGCGTCGCTGCTGCGCCGACGTGAACTGCTCGCCACGGCGGCGAGGCTGCGACCGGGCGACCCGCGGGTCGCCGGCCACCCCTTCGCGGCGCTCGCCGTCGAACTCGCGGTCCTGGCCGTCGTCACGGTGGTGACGGGGCTCCTCATGATCGTGGTGTTCGACGACGAGTCGGGCTCCGGGCCCTTCCTGGATTCCTCGGACATGGTCTTCGTGGTGGTCACGTCCGCGATCACGATGTTCACGGCCGTCGTCCTCGTGCTGTGGACGGTCCGCTGCTGGTTGCTCCGCCGATACGTCGGCGCGGTCCTGGCCGCGGCGTTGGGTGGCACCCTCTACGTCGTGGTCGGTGCGGGAATCGTGTGGGCGGCACTCGACGAGGACGCCGTCGCCGAGGCGATCGCCTCCGCCGCCGTCCTGTACGCCTGGATAGTCCTGCCGGCCGCCGTCCTGCTCCTCGGCACCGTCGGGGTGGGCCGTCGGGGTCGCTTTCCGGGTGTCACTGCCGCCCTGCGCGCCGCGGTGCTGCGCGAGCGGTACCGGGTGCGGCGCGCCGAGCTCGACGGTGGTCGGAGAAACGGTCGAGCGGAGGGTTCCGTCCCGCCGCTCCGTCATCTGATCGTGCGGGCGCGCACCGTCGCCCGTGTCGCTCCGGCGGACCGGACATGACGACGGGGACGTCCTCCTCGGAGGACGGTCCCGTCGATCCACTCGTCTACCGGTGCGCGCCCACCGGATCGCGGTGCGTAGCGCGCTGCCGCTCCGTCTGCTCGGTCAGCAGGTGGCCGAACAGACCCCCGGCGCGCAGCCATTCCCACTCGAGGGGAGTGTCGATCCGGGAGAGCGCCGTGCCCTCCCACACGATCTCGCCTGCACGGCGGACCCGGACGGTGATCTCGGTGGTCGATCCGAGAGCGGCCAGTCCACCACCGTCGACTTGGGGAGCCCGGTGATCCCGACGAGTTCGCGCAGCGTCCGGATCGGGTGCTCGGCGTCGAATGCGTTGAGCAGATCGAACGCGCGGGCGACGCTCCGCACGCCGCCGTCGGCTCCAGCGACCGTCGATGCCTGTGTCATGCGAGTCACTCCAGGCCCACAGAACAGTCCGAACAATCCGCAGAATGGAACACATGAGTGTTTCCCCAGTAGATTTAACCGTGCAGTCGCCATCTCTGATGAGGTGGCTGATCTCCTGAAGCAGTAGTCGGGTGCTGAGCGCTCACACGCTCAGGAGCTTGGTCCCCTCCAACGACGAATTCAGATCATCGTTGAAATTCTTCACCGCCAGGCGCAAGACCAAACCGATCAGCAGGACCGGCAGAGTGAACAGCAGCAGGAAGCCTAGCGCCTTCCAGTAGTCGGCATCGTAAATTCCCGCGATAGCCGCGCGCACCGCTGTCGTGGCATGGGAGACCGGGACGAACGGGCTGATGTTCTGGAACCACTCCGGCAGGACCGCCAACGGATACGCACCCCCACCCGCGGAGATCTGCACGACCAGCAGGAGCACCCCTATTGCCTTACCCGCCTCGCCAAATGCAAGCACAAGCGTGTACGTGATGAGCGAGAAGACGAACGACATCACCCACCCGGCGAGGATCAACAGGAACGGGTGCGCCGGACGAACCCCGACGAAGCCGATAAGGCCCACGAAGAGGATCGTGCTCTGCAGAAGAGCCATCCCGCCGAAGATCGCGTAGTGGCCGAAATACTCCTGCCACGGCTTGAGCGGCTTATCGAGCGGTGGAAGCAACTCGCGCGAGACCTCGGTGCGGATGAGCACCGCGAGCAGCAGCGAACCCACCCAGAGCCCGAGGACCGTGTACAGCGGCGCCATCTGCGAACCGAAGTTGTCGACCTTGAACACCGGGATTTCCTTGAGGTTCACCGGAGAGGCGAGCTGGGAGGCGAACGTCGCCGGGTTCGAGCCGATGATCTCGGTCACCTTGCTGAGGTCACCGGTGTTCTCGGCACGCGCGAGGGCCGCCTCGAGATCGGCAAAGATATCCGAGGTCCCACGGAGATCGCTCGCGAGCAGCCGGACCGCGGTCTCCGCGTCGGAGAGGCCGGCACTCAGCGAACCCGCCCCGGAGGACAGCGACTGCTCCGCTGCTCGCAGATCCTGACCGATACCCGCGAAGTTCCCCTCCAATGTGGAGAGGTCGCCTGCGAGTCGGTCGAGCTTCGGCCGCAGGCTGTTGGTGTACTGGTCCCGCGCCCCGACGATCGCTGCCTGTACGGCATCCACGTCCCGCAGGATTGCGCTGCGCGCCGCGGCAACGTCACCCGTCGACTGGGGACCGGCCGCCGCCGCGTCGAGGCGCTGCTCGAGAGCCTCCTGACGGTCGACGATGCCAGCGACTCGATTGGCGAGAAGATTCACAGCGTCCCGGGTCACAGGGTCCAGACCTGCCGCCGATGCCTGGTCCCGCAACCGATCACGAAGCTGGGCGTACGACTCGGCCTGCTGCCCGACTATCCAGGAGGCCTGCGACAGCGTCGCCACGGACTGCGGCGACGGCGAGTTGCCCAAGATCCGGTCGACCTCGGCACGAAGAGCCTCGAAGCTTCCGGCGCTGGCGCTGAAGGCCTGCGAGAGTCGCTCGGACGTCGATGCGAGGACGTCCCGGGCGGAGGTGACGGCGCCGGCACCCTGTCCGATTGCTCCGGAGGTGTCCCGCACGGCATCGGACGATGCGGTGGCGAGCGAACCGGCGCTGGAGAGCAGACTGTCGGCAGACGAGAGCACCACTGCGAAGATGTCGGCAGTGCCGGCTGCCGAATTCAGCTGGGTGGAGATCCCGCCCACCGAAGCCTGCAGCCGGTCCAGAGTCTGCTGCGTCTCGGAGCCCTCGAGATAGGTGGCCAATGACGACACCAGCGCCAGGCCGACCTCGTTGAGGGTCTTGGTAAAGCTGGTGTTGATCTGCGTCGATACCTCCGTCGCGGCCTCGCCGGTGATCAGCGAGGAGAGTGCGTTCTTCTTCTCGTTGACGTAGAGGTCGATCTCCGCCGGCGAGGCGCCGGGGGCGATGAAGGTCAGCATCTTCTGGCTGAGGTCCTTCGGCAGCACGATCGCTGCGTAGTACTCCTCGGACTTGGTGCCCTCGATCGCTTCTTCCTCCGAGACGAACTGCCAGTCGATGTCGCTGTTGGCGCGCAGCTGCGAGACCACCTGGTCGCCCACGTTCACGCGCATCGGGAACAGGTCGCTCTCGAAACCCTCGTCGGCGCTGGCGACCGCAACCTTGAGGTTATTGACGTTGTCGAACGGGTCCCAGCTCGACAACACGTTGAACCACGCGAAGAAGGAGGGGATCAGTATGACGCCGACGAGCACCACCGCCGCGACCACGTTGCTGGTGGCCTGACGGAAGTCATGACGGATCAGGGTGATGATGTTGTTCACGCGTTCTGTCCCTGCTTCTCAAGCTGGTCGAGTCGGGCGTCCGACCTGATCGCGATATCTTCCTGTGCCAGAGCTCGCTTCAACGCATCGTCTGGAAGATCGCTGACCTCTGCGCCGTACAGGACGTTCTGGTTGATGTACTCGACCACCACGATCGAACCCATAACGAGAAGGCACAGGAGCCCCCACAGTCCGAGGACTGTGGCCTTCTCATCGGGGAAGACGGACCCGATCACGAAGAGAACCACGGCCCCGATCAGGCCGGCGAACAGTGCGGCGCGCTGCGCGGCCTTGTGGTTGGTGTCCAGCCAACGACGCTTGCGGGCGTTGTCCTCCCGGAACTTGTCCCGATCGGTCAGGGCCTGCACCAACTGGGTGAGCCTGTGACGGGAGCCGAGGATCTGCACGTCCTCGCTCAGGAACAGACCGGTATCGGCCAACTTGCTGTTGAACAATCGAGCGAAGTTGCCCAGCCGCTGGCGGAGGAACAGCCCGAGGATGAAGGCCAGCGCGGCCAAGAGTACGAGTACGGCCATGTACCGGAGGTAGTGCAAGCCGTAAAAGCCGCCGATGGTCTCGCGCAGCGCGTCGATCCCGTACGTGAACGGGAAGAACGGGAACAACGCCCGGAAGAAGTCCGGCATCATCTCGATCGGATAGATTCCTGAGGCGCCGGGAATCTGCATGATCACCAGCAACACGGCTATGCCCTTACCGATGTAGCCGAAGGACACCGAGAGCGCATAGATGATGGACATGTAGACGAGGCCGATGAACACCGCCGTGGCGACGAACACGACGGGGTTGACCGTCTGGACGCCGATCACCACATTGCCGATGCTCACCAGCAGCGCCTGGATGACGTTCATCACCGCGAACAGCAGCCAGCGCCCGAAGTACGCCTGCCGCACCGTCAGGCCCTCGACATCCTCGTCGTCGACCTCGAGCTTGAACAGCACCATCAACACGAACCCGGCGATCCACAGCGACAGGTTGGTGAACAGGGGCGCCATCGACGAGCCGTAGGCCGGCACCGGGAACAGGTCGTTCTCGTGGACCACCACGGGCCCCGCCATGAATTCGGCGATCGTGTCCGGGTCGAGCGAGGTCAGTGTGCTCACCTGGTTGAGGAGGTCCGTGGCACTGATCGCACTGAGGTCGGTCTGCAGGGCGATGAGATCCGATTGCACGTCCGCGAGGTTCCCGTCCAGCGACGACACTGCGGTGCCGGTCTCATCCATGACCGATTCCAGTTCGGTGAGCATGCCAACGGCCTCGCCCACGAGCACACGCTGCGAATCGAGCGCCGAGGAGAACGCCCCGACGGTCGCGGACAGCGACGACATGGACTGGTTGAGCCCCGGGAAGGTCCCCGACAACACACTCTGCAGCGCGCCGGAGGAACGCTGGGCGGCGGCCATGGCCTCCGACGCGGCGGCCGTCTGATCGGCCACCGTGGACACACCAGCCTGCGCGGCCTCCAGGGTCGCCAGGAGCTCCTGATCGCGGACCGTCTGCGCTTCGAGCGCGCCGATCACCTGGTTCAGCTGGTTCTTGAGCGGCAGCCCGTCAGGGGTGGCGGCGACGAGAGGAAGCATGGTGGCGAGTAGCGCCTGATTTGCGGTGATCACCGCCTGCACATCACGCTGAGCTGTGCTGAGAGCCGACCGGGCCGCGTCGGCGCCGACCGCGACCTGCCCGACGCTCTCGTTGAGGCGGGTGGTGGCGCCCGTGAGGTTCGCCGTGCCGGAGACGTAGGCGCCGGTCAGGGTGTCGGAGAACTTGACCAGGTCGCCCTGGACCTCGTTGACGAGGCCCTGCGCGTCGGAGACCGCTGCGGTGACGTCCCCGATGGCCGCGTCCACCCGCTCCAGGGCTCGCCTGGCATCGGTGAGCGCCGCCGCCCCGGGCTCGAGCGTGCCGTTCAACTCGGTCAGGGTCGTGCGGGTGGCCTGGACCGTCGCGAGGGCCTGGTCCAACGCGGTCAGCGTCTGGCTGCGCGAATCGACCAGCCAGTCTCCCGCATCGACCCCGGCCTGCTCGGCTTCCTTAGCGATGGTCTGTGCGACGGTGGAGACGAAGTTCGAGTTGATCTGCGTGTCGAGCGTGGACGCACCGACCTCGGTGATCTTCGGGGCGATCGCGTTGGCCTTCTCGTTGGTGTAGTACTCGAGTTCCGGCCGGACGAAGTCGCCGGTGACGATGGTGAGGAGGTTCTTGCTGAAATCGGGGGGCATGACGATCGCGGCGTAGCTCTCGCCGGACCTGACCGATTCCATGGCCGCGTCCTCATCCATGAACTGCCAGCCGAGCTGGTCGTTCGACTTGAGCTGGGCCACCACCTGCTCGCCGACGTTCACTTCACCGGTCAGCTCGGTACTGGCTCCCTCGTCCTGGTTGACGACGGCGACCTTGATGTGGTCCGCGTTCCCATACGGATCCCAGAACGCGATGATGTTGACCCAGGCGTAGAGCGAGGGCAGCACCAGCAGTCCGATGATGATCGCCCACGACTTCGGAGCCCGACGGATACGCGTGAGGTCACGACGAAGCACCTTGTAGGCGTTGCGCATGCACTTTCCCCGCTTAGCTGTATGGGCATTCATGGATCGCACCGTGGATAAGGGACTTCCCCCACTTCAGTTGACTCGTGGGGTTGAGCGGTTCAGGCCGCGTGTGCGGCCTGATTGGTTGTCTCGAACGGGTACTTGCCGGGCACGTCTGCGGTCGCCTCGATGATCGCTCGGCGAACACTGTCGCGGCGGAAGCGGGATGGACACCGCGGAATCACGACACCGGGAGCGGCTCCGGCGCCGATTTCCTGCGACCGAGGAAGACTGCAGACGCCAGGAGGAAGCACACTGCGCCGACGAACGTGCCCACGTTGGCCAAGTTGGGGTCGAGCGAGGTCCCGTGGTGCAGGACGAATGCTCCGACTGCGGAGATGCCGAACGCGATCGAACCGAGGGTGTTGAGCCAGACGCTCTGCCAGTCCCTCGACTTCGGTGCCCAGTAGGTTCCGGCTCTGAACAGAATGAGTACGGCGAGGGCGCTTGAAACGAGGAAGGCGATGGAGCCTTCCGCGTTCGGATTCCAGACCAGGTGCATCTCCCCTTTCACGGTGTGGGCGTGGAGTGCGGAGCCGGTGCTGATGTTGAACAGGATCGTCCCGAGTAGCTGGACTGCGGCAGCCAGCCACAGCGCGCGGACCGCGGGACGGCCGGCGTCGACGACGGTGGCCGGTTGACTCAACGTTAGCTGTAGGAACGCGGCTGCGGTGAAGAACCAGGATCCCGCGAAGAAGAAGACGTTCGCGAGCATGACCCCCGAAGACAGCAGACAGATACGGCGCCGAACCGAGCGCGAAGAGGGCGGAGCCGATCACGAAGCCCCAGGACTGCATTCGCAGTGTCCGGTGAATCAACATGCGCCGCATGATAGTTAGAATCCCAGATACTTTCAGCACGACACTCGGTCCATTTGTCGACACGACAACCTCGTGTGATTCGACGAATCGCGCCCCTCGGGTCGACACGGAACGGGTTGCCCGCGCCGTGGCGAGCAGGACGGCTTCCTCGGTGTTACGGTCGGCCCATGCCACCCAAATCGGACGCTGGTACTCGTTTGCTGTTCCGTAACGTTCGTGTATACGACGGCGTGTCGCCGTCACTCGTCACCGGTGACGTCCTGATCGACGGGGCGACCATCGCGGGGGTGTCCAGCTCCCCTGTCGGCGAAGATCCGAGCCGGGATACCATCGTCATCGACGGTGGAAATCGTGTCCTGATGCCGGGCATGAGTGACGCCCACGTGCATCTGGTCGGAAATGCCAACTCCTACGTCGACATGGTGGCGGGAACCGAATCCCACATCGCACTCAACGGTCTCGCCGAAGCCAAGAACATGCTGCACCGCGGATTCACCGCGGTGTGCGACATGGCCGGCGACACCGGGAGTATCAAGTCGGTGATCGACCGCGGACTCTTCGAGGGACCTCGCATCTATCCGTCGCAGGCCGCGATCTCCTAGACCGGCGGGCACGGCGACTTCGGATTCGTCTACGAGTGTCCGACAGCGCTCGGCGGAAATCAAAGTCGCGCAGAGGAAATCGGGTTCATGCGGGTGGCTGACGGGCCGGATCGCGTCCTCGCCGCCGTCCGTGAGCAGCTCAAGAAGGGCGCATCCCAGATCAAGGTGATGGTCGGCGGTGGTGCCGCGTCCATGTACGACCCGCTCTACACCGTCCAGTTCACCGATCCCGAACTTCGTGCGGCTGTGCACGCCGCCACCGACTACGGAACCTACGTCGCCACGCACGTCTACAACGTCACGGGCATCCGCCGGGCGGTCGCGGCAGGGGTGAAGTCGATCGAGCATGGCCACCTCGCCGACGAGGAGACCATCGCCCTGCTGGCGGAGAAGGATGTCTGGCTGTCGATGCAGCCGTTCGCGTTGGGAGATCACCACTACCCGGATCCGAACCGAGCCGACAAGGACAAGGAGATCTGCTCGGGAACGGACAACGTATACGAGTGGGCGCGCAAGCACGGCGTCAAGACCGCATGGGGCACTGATCTCCTGCTCGAACCTCAGCTTGCGCACCGGCAGAGTGAGATGGCAGCACGCCTCGGCGATCACTACAGCAACGCCGACGCCCTCCGGATGCTCACCTCGGGCAACGCCGAATTGTTCCGGCTCGCCGGCGAGCGAGATCCGTACCGGCAGGCCCCGTTCGGGGTGATCGCCGAGGGCGCGTGGGCGGACGTCCTGCTGGTCGACGGCAATCCACTCGAAGATCTCAGCTTGCTGGCCGACCCCGCGAAACACCTCTCCGTCATCGTCAAGAACGGCAACGTGGTCAAGAACCTTCTCCAGTAGCGCACGTTAACAGACATCCGATTCCGGGTGACGTGGCCGGAATCGGTCAGTGCGTTGTACCCGAATCCGGAGGTCGAGTTGGTCGACATGCAGTCCGAGAGTTGGCAGCCACCGCCGCCAATCGTCACGAACACCGCAGGAACCCTGGTATCAGCCCGCAGCATCGAACTGCACGGGCCGTGGGGGCACGTGTTCGGCCCACTCGACCTCGACATCGACCTCGGCGGGGTCAGCGTCATCGCCGCCCAGGCCGGTGCAGTCCGAACCGCACTGCTGATGGCACTGTGCGGCCGGATGCGACTCAATGCCGGTTCGTTGACCGTCCTCGGCAACGACAAGCAGACGACGGTGTTCGCGCAGTCGTCGATCGCGTGCGTGAACGAACTCGAAGAAGTACAGCCGTCCGTCACCGTCCGCTACCTGGTCACAGAACAGCTGCGCTGGGGATTCCCCGTGGTACCGGATGGTGCCCCGGGTGAAGGAATCCGGGCCGGCGGCATCTATCCGGTGCCGACCACCGCGAAACCATTCCAGTGCATCCACCCGTTCGACCCGATGACCTACACGGTGAACGGGCTCCGGCAGCCCACCGTCGCCGGTCACGTCGACTCCAGGCTGCGGATCGCGATCGCGGTACTCACCGGCATCCTCCTCGTCACGCTCACGGCCAGCGCCGTGTCCGTGCGACGCAACCGCCGCTACACGATGGAACGCCTCTACCCCCCGATCGAGGTCTGATCCACCCCGAACCGGCCACCCCCCGCTCGACCCGTACACGCCAAGGATCGTCCGTTCGACCCGGTGGAGGAACAGATGTCAGAACGCAACTCGGCCCCCGCGGAGACTCTCGCCCCGGCATACACCGGACGGCTCGGGACCGACCCGGTCCCCGCGCTCCGCCTTCCGAAGTCCGAAACCGACCCCGAGGCGGCCTACCGGTTCATTCACGACGAGCTGATGCTCGACGGCAGTTCACGGCTGAACCTGGCCACGTTCGTCACCACCTGGATGGACCCGCAGGCCGATCGTCTGATGGCCGAGACCTTCGACAAGAACATGATCGACAAGGACGAGTACCCGGCCACCGCGGAGATCGAGACCCGCTGCGTGAACATGGTGGCCGACCTGTTCCACGCGGAGAACCTCACCGCCGATCCCGCGTCGGCAACCGGTGTGTCGACCGTGGGATCGTCCGAGGCGGTGATGCTCGCAGGTCTGGCCCTGAAGTGGCAGTGGCGGCAGAAGCGTCAGGAGGCGGGAGAGGACGCCACCCGTCCGAACCTCATCCTCGGCAGCAACGTACAGGTCGTGTGGGAGAAGTTCTGCCGCTACTTCGACGTCGAACCGAAGTACCTGCCCATGGAGAAGGGGCGCTACGTCATCACCCCGGAACAGGTCCGGGATGCAGTCGACGAGAACACCATCGGTGTCGTCGCGATCCTCGGCACCACCTTCACCGGGGAGCTCGAACCCGTCGCCGAGATCGCCGAGGCGCTGGACGAGATCGCCGCCGCAGGCGGGCCCGACGTCCCGGTGCACGTGGACGCGGCGAGTGGTGGCTTTGTGGTTCCGTTCCTGCACCCGGAACTGCAGTGGGACTTCCGGATTCCCCGTGTGGTGTCGATCAACGTCAGCGGCCACAAGTACGGCATGACCTACCCGGGCATCGGATTCGTCGTCTGGCGCTCGAAGGAGCACCTGCCCGAGGACCTGGTGTTCCGGGTCAACTACCTCGGCGGAGACATGCCGACGTTCACCCTCAACTTCTCGCGCCCCGGAAACCAGGTCGTCGGCCAGTACTACAACTTCATCCGACTCGGTGTCGCCGGCTACACCGCGATCATGGAGTCCCTGCGCGACACCGCACTGATGCTCTCCGAACGGATCTCCAAGATCGACAACATGCATGTCATCACCGACGGCACCGCCATTCCCGTTCTGTCTTTCGAAATCGTCGACGACCCGGGATTCACCGTCTTCGACGTCTCACACGAACTGCGCGCCCGCGGATTCCAGGTCCCGGCCTACACGATGCCCGCGGATGCCGAGGACGTCGCGGTTCTGCGGATCGTGCTGCGCGAAGGCTTCAGTCGCGACCTGGCCGCCAAGCTGGCGGACGCCCTCGACAGCGTGACCGGGGAGCTGCGAGGCAAGAACACCGATCGACCGGCGAAGACGCACTTCGCCCACTGACCGTCGTGGGGGAAGCCGCGGTCCCGGCTTCCCCACGACCGATCCCGACAGATTGCGAGACGCAACGTGAAACGCGCCGCCGGCGAACTCATCGTGATAGACGGCCTGCCGAATCTCCGCGACATCGGTGGATGGCCGGTCTCCGACGGCAGCCACGTTCGTCGGGGTGCCCTGTACCGCTCGGTCGAACTCAACCGCCTCAGCGACGTCGGTGTCGCCGCGTCGCTGCGCTCGGCGTGCACACCGTGTTCGACCTGCGCACGGAGATGGAGCGGGCGGCGCAGCCGGACCGACTTCCCGAGGGCACCGCTCACGTGGTGGTCGACGTGCTCGCCGACGCCCCGACGGACGGGCGGAACAGCTACTCGCCGAAAGTTACCGCGACATAGTCGGATCCGACAGCGCACTGGCCGCATACCGGCATCTGTACACCGCGCTCGCCGACCCCGAGGTACGGCCGGCGCTCATCCACTGCACGACGGGCAAGGACCGGACCGGTTGGGCGGCAGCGGCCCGTCAAGGTCGCCCCACGCACGTACCGGAACTGGAAAACCGCTCCGCCGTCGGAACGGACCGTCGCCGACGCGCATGTCACGAATGCATTGCTCGGCACCGTCGGCGCCGCGGAGGGGCTGTACGGGCGCCGCAAGATGACCGTGCACCTGCGCAACCAGGGCCACGAGGTCGGCAAGCACACGGTGGATCGGTTGATGCGCGACGAGGGCCTGTCCGGTGTGACTCGTGGGCGCCGGGATCGGACTACGATCCCCGGCGGCCGGAAGGCAGATCGGGCGCCTGACCTGGTCGATCGTGACTTCACCGCCGAGGTGCCGAACCGGAAGTGGGTCACCGACTTCACCTAGTTTAATACTCTCGGGACGTTCCGCTGAATGAGAGAAATTGGTGAATGTGTTCCGTCTTGTGGAACTCGCGGTCGTGGGGTGAGCCACTCTCACGGCAGGCTCCTTCCACGGTGGAGCAGTGGCATCGCCGGCGTCGGCTACGGTGACCCGGTGCCTCTCGTGATCACCACCGTGAACGTCAACGGCGTGCGCGCAGCCGCAGCCAAGGGTCTCGTCGACTGGCTCGCCTCGTCGGCCGCCGACATCGTGTGCCTGCAGGAGGTGCGGGCCACCGAGAAGCAGTTCCACGCCGCGATCGCCCCGGCGCTGGAGGCCGGATGGCACTGTGTCGGCGCAGAGTCCTCGGCCAAGGGCCGCGCCGGGGTGGCGATCCTCTCGCGTGTCCCGGCGGACGCCGTCCGCGTCGGATTCGACGTCGACGAGTTCGCCTCGGCCGGCCGCTACATCGAGGCCGACTTCGGCGACGTCACGGTGGGAAGCCTCTACCTGCCGACCGGTGAAGCACAGACGCCGAAGCAGGACGAGAAGGAACACTTCATGAAGAGCTTCGCGACCTACCTCGCCGAACGGTACGCCGCGGTGACGGCCGCAGGTCGCGACATGGTGGTGTGCGGCGACTGGAACATCGCCCCTACCGAGCGAGACATCAAGAACTGGAAGGGCAACGTCAAGAAGTCCGGCTTCCTGCCCGAGGAGCGCGCGTGGGTCGGCGACCTCCTCGAGACCGGCTGGCGCGACGTGGTGCGCGACCTCCACGGCGACGTCGCGGGCCCCTATTCGTGGTGGTCGTACCGCGGCAAGGCATTCGACACCGACGCAGGCTGGCGCATCGACTACCACCTCGTGACCCCGGGCCTGGCGGCCCGCGCGAGCGAGGCCCGCGTCGAACGCGCAGCGAGCTACGACCAGCGCTGGTCCGACCATGCACCGGTGACCGTGACCTTCGATCGCTGACCGCTTCTGCGGATCGGCGCAGAAGTGCCCACCTCGGTCGCAGCGCGGCGTGGCCTGCGTGGAATCATCGACGGCATGTCGAGCACTGCAGAACAGAACGCCACGAAGCCGAAGGCCCGCCCCCGTGTGCTGTCCGGCATCCAGCCCACCTCGGATTCGTTCCACCTCGGGAACTTCCTCGGGGCACTGGCGCAGTGGGTTCCGGCGCAGGACGAGAACGACGCCTTCTACTTCATCCCCGATCTGCACGCGATCACCGTTCCGCACGAGCCGAAGCTGCTGCGCAAGCGAGTGCTCGTCTCCGTGGCGCAGTTGCTCGCGATCGGTATCGATCCGGAGAAGTCCGTGCTGTTCGTGCAGAGCCAGGTGCCCGAGCACGCCGAGCTCGCCTGGGTCCTGAGCTGCATCACCGGTTTCGGTGAGGCCAGCCGGATGACGCAGTTCAAGGACAAGTCGGCCAAGCAGGGCACCGAGCACGCCGGCGTCGGCCTGTTCACCTATCCGATCCTCATGGCCGCCGACATCCTGCTCTACCGCGCGAGCCACGTGCCGGTGGGGGAGGACCAGCGTCAGCACCTCGAACTCACGCGAGATCTCGCGCAGCGCTTCAACTCCCGCTTCGGCAAGACCTTCGTCGTCCCCGAGCCGACGATCGTGAAGGAGACCGCGAAGATCTACGACCTGCAGGATCCGACGTCGAAGATGAGCAAGTCCGCGGCGACCGACGCGGGCCTGATCAACCTGCTCGACGATCCGAAGGTCTCGGCGAAGAAGATCCGCTCCGCGGTGACCGACAACGAGCGTGAGATCCGTTTCGACCGCGAGAACAAGCCCGGAGTGTCGAACCTGCTCACCATCCAGTCGGCGCTGTCGGGTCGCAGCATCGACGAACTCGTCGCCGGCTACGAGGGCAAGGGTTACGGCGATCTGAAGGCCGACACCGCAGAGGTCCTCACCGAGTTCGTCACCCCGATCCGCACCAAGGTCGACGAGTACCTGGCCGACCCGGCCGAACTGAACCGCATTCTCGCGGGCGGCGCGGACCGCGCTCGCGAGGTCGCATCCCGCACCTTGGCGCAGGTCTATGACAAGGTGGGTTTCCTGCCGCGGACCTAGACGAAGGAGCACCCGGATGGCCGGCGAACCCGACGAGAAGCCGGGGTTTCTCGAACGTCAACGCGCGGCCCATCCGGTGCTCGACCGCGTCCTTCGGGCCGGGGTGCGGTACCAGGAGAACAAGGGCGACTACTACGCGGCCGGCCTGACCTACTTCACGGTGCTGGCGATCGTCCCGATCATCATGGTCGTGTTCTCTCTGGCCGGTTTCGTGCTCGCCGGGCGACCCGAACTGCTCGACCAGATCCGGCAGATCATCTCCGAGAACATTCCCGGTCAGCTCGGCGGCACCGTGCAGAGCCTGATCGACTCGGCGATCGAATCCCGCGGCGCGGTCGGCCTCATCGGCCTGCTCACCGCCTCGTATGCCGGTCTGGGCTGGATCACGAATCTTCGCGAAGCCCTCACCGCCATGTGGGAGCACCCGCGCGACAAGGGCAACTTCCTCGTAGTGAAGTTGCGCGACGGGGGCGCACTTCTCAGTCTCGGACTCGCGATGACCGTGTCGTTGGGGCTCTCGGCGCTGAGCAGCGGGCCGATCGCGCGCAGGATCGTCGAGCTGCTCAACATGGAGAATCTCGTCGGCATCGGCGTGGGTCTGCGAATTCTGGCTCTGGTGGCGGCCACTGCCGCCACCGGTCTGGTGTTCACCTGGGTGATCGCTCGCCTGCCCCGCGAACCCGTTCCGTTCCGCAGCGCGCTCGTCGCGGGTGCGATCGCCGGGATCGGTTTCGAACTGCTCAAGCAGACGGGTTCGATCTACCTCGAACGTGTGCTCAACGGCCCGGCGGGCGTCGCCTTCGGCCCGATCCTCGGCATCCTCGTGTTCGGTAACCTCACGGCCCGCCTGGTGCTCTTCTGCACCGCGTTCGCAGCGACGTCCCGAGCGAGCCTCGCACTCGCACACCATCCCGCGCCCACAGGGGCGGTCATCACGCCTCGCCTCGAGGTGCACGAGGGTCTCGACGCGCGCCGCGGCGCCGCAATCCTCGGTGCGGGCCTGGTCGGTGGACTCCTCGCCGGGCTGCGCTTCCGGAGGAAATGAGCGAACTCCCGGGGTGAAAACTCGGTTCGGGGGTGCCGATCGTGCCGCGGACGGGCGACGATGGAGGCGTGGCAAAACAGACGCGATCCGCCGCGCCCCAACGCGCGTTCCGGGTGACTCCGCGCAGAGCGCTCGCGGCCGTCCTGGTCCTGCTCGCTGCGCTGTTCGTTCTCCAGAACCGCAACAGTACGAGCATCGACCTCTTCTGGATCTCGCTGCAGGCACCGCTGTGGCTGGTGCTCGTCATCATCTTCGCGGTCGGGTGGGTCGCGGGCTTCCTGTTCGCACGCGGACGCTGATCCGCATCGGTGCGGCCACCGGCAACGGAGCACAGGGGAGTGGGCACAGCGGAGTGGGCACCGACGACAGCAGGCCCGTCCCCGAAGGGACGGACCTGCTGTCGTGCGAGGTGATCAGCGAGCGAACATGAGCGCGCGCTTGACCTCCTGGATCGCCTTCGTCACCTGGATGCCACGGGGGCACGCGTCGGTGCAGTTGAAGGTGGTGCGGCAGCGCCACACGCCTTCCTTGTCGTTGAGGATGTCCAGCCGCTCGGAGGCACCCTCGTCACGCGAATCGAAGATGAACCGGTGCGCGTTGACGATCGCGGCGGGACCGAAGTAGCTGCCGTCGCTCCAATACACCGGGCACGAGGTGGTGCAGCACGCGCACAGGATGCACTTGGTGGTGTCGTCGAACCGGGCACGGTCGGCCTGCGACTGGATACGCTCGCGGGTCGGCTCGTTGCCGGAGGCGATGAGGAACGGCTTCACGGCGCGGTAGGCGTCGAAGAAGGGCTCCATGTCGACGACGAGGTCCTTCTCGACCGGAAGGCCACGGATCGGCTCGATCGTGATCGTGACGTCCTTGCCGTTCTTGTCCAGCATGTCCTTCATGAGGATCTTGCAGGCGAGACGGTTGACGCCGTTGACACGCATCGCGTCCGAGCCGCACACGCCGTGGGCGCAGCTGCGACGGAAAGTGAGCGTGCCGTCGAGGTAACCCTTGACGTAGCCCAACAGGTTGAGCAGACGGTCGGACGGCAGCGCCGGCACCTGGAACGAATCCCAGTGCTGACCCTTGTCGTCCTCCGGGTTGAACCGGGCGATCTTGAGGGTGACCATCGTCGCGCCCTCGGGCACGGGTGGCAGTGTCGACGCGCCCGTGTCGGTCTTCTCGATGGTTGTCATCAGTACTTACGCTCCATGGGCTCGTACCGGGTCTGGACCACCGGCTTGTAGTCCAGGCGAATGTCGGAGATCAGTTCCTCGCCCACCTTGTACGCCATGGTGTGCTTGAGGAAGTTCTCGTCGTCGCGCTTCGGGTAGTCCTCGCGGGCGTGTCCGCCACGCGATTCCTTGCGGTTCAGCGCGCCGACGACGGTGACCTCGGCCATCTCGAGGAGGAAGCCGAGCTCCAGAGCCTCGAGCAGGTCGCTGTTGTAGCGCTTGCCCTTGTCGTGGACCGTGATCTCCTTGTAGCGCTTCTTCAGCTCGTGGATGTCGTTGAGCGCCTGCGTCAACGTCTCCTCGGTGCGGAACACCGACGCGTTGTTGTCCATCGTCTGCTGCAGCTCGGTGCGGATGTCGGCCACCCGCTCCTTGCCGCCCTGGTGCAGGATCAGATCGAGCCAGTCGTCGACGTACTTCGTCGGCTGCTCGGGCATCTCGACGTGCTTCGTGCTGTTGGCGTACTCCGCGGCGGCGATGCCGGCGCGACGACCGAAGACGTTGATGTCGAGCAGCGAGTTGGTGCCGAGACGGTTGGCGCCGTGGACGGACACGCACGCGCACTCGCCGGCCGCGTACAGGCCGGGCACGACGTTCTCGTTGTCGCGGAGGACCTCGCCGTCGACGTTGGTCGGGATACCGCCCATGACGTAGTGGCAGGTCGGGAACACGGGCACGAGCTCGGTGACGGGGTCGACACCGAGGTAGGTGCGGGAGAACTCGGTGATGTCGGGGAGCTTCTCCTCGAGGACGTCCTCGCCGAGGTGGGTCACGTCGATGTAGACGTAATCCTTGTTCGGTCCGGCGCCGCGACCCTCGAGCACCTCGAGCACCATCGAGCGGGCGACGATGTCGCGGGGCGCGAGGTCCTTGATGGTGGGGGCGTAGCGCTCCATGAACCGCTCGCCGTCGGCGTTGCGGAGGATGCCGCCCTCACCGCGCACGGCCTCCGAGATGAGGATGCCGAGACCGGCCAGGCCCGTCGGATGGAACTGGTGGAACTCCATGTCCTCGAGCGGGAGGCCCTTGCGGAAGATGATGCCGAGGCCGTCACCGGTGAGGGTGTGGGCGTTCGACGTCGTCTTGTACATACGGCCCGAGCCGCCCGTCGCGAAGACGATGGCCTTGGCGTGGAAGACGTGGATCTCGCCGGTCGCGAGCTCGTACGCGACGACACCCGTCGCGACGGGACCGTTCTCGGTCTCGGTGAGGGTGATGTCGAGTGCGTAGAACTCGTTGAAGAACTCGACGTCGTGCTTGACGCAGTTCTGGTACAGCGTCTGCAGAATCATGTGGCCGGTGCGGTCGGCGGCGTAGCACGCGCGACGGACCGGGGCCTTACCGTGGTCGCGGGTGTGACCACCGAAGCGACGCTGGTCGATCTTGCCCTCGGGCGTCCGGTTGAACGGAAGACCCATCTTCTCGAGGTCGAGAACGGCGTCGATGGCCTCCTTGGCCATGATCTCCGCAGCGTCCTGGTCGACCAGGTAGTCGCCACCCTTGACGGTGTCGAAGGTGTGCCACTCCCAGTTGTCCTCTTCGACGTTCGCGAGGGCGGCGCACATGCCACCCTGAGCGGCGCCGGTGTGGCTGCGGGTGGGGTAGAGCTTCGTGAGCACTGCGGTGCGCGCACGCGGGCCGGCTTCGATGGCCGCACGCATGCCGGCGCCGCCGGCGCCGACGATGACTACGTCGTAACGATGTTCCTGCATGAAGGTTCGGCTCCCCTAGCTCGCCGTGATGTTCGGGTCGAAGGTGAAGATCACGTAGGTGCCCAGGCCCATGATCAGGATCATCGACACGACGAGGATCGTGTTGAGCCAGAACCGGGTGGAGTCCTTACGTGCGTAGTCCGCGATGACGGTGCGCAGACCGTTACCGCCGTGGAGCTGTGCGAGCCACAGCATCGACAGGTCCCAGAACTGCCAGAACGGGCTGGACCAGCGGCCTGCGACGAACGCGAAGTTGATGCGGTGCACGCCGTCATCGAGCATCAGCATGATGAAGAGGTGACCGAGGACCAGGATGATCAGGGCCAGGCCGGACAGGCGCATGAACAACCAGGCGTAGAGCTCGAAGTTGTTCTTCGCGGCACGCCGCGGCGTGCGCGGGTTGTCGAGGCCTGCGGGCCGGTCGTATTCCTTACCCAGAGTCTTCGCTTCGGTCATGTCAGTGCCCCGCAAACGTGTTGAAGAGGATGCGAACGGCCGCGGGGATCATCACCACGAACCAGATCGCGAGGATCGTCCAGAGCATCACGCGCTGGTACTTCGGGCCCTTCGACCAGAAGTCCACGAGCATGACCCGCAGGCCGTTGAGTGCGTGGTACAGGACCATCGCGACCAGGCCGAGCTCCATGAGGCCGACGATCGGGTTCTTGTACGTATCGATCACCGCGTCGTAGGTCTCGGGGTTGACCCGGACGAGTGCGGTGTCGAGGACGTGGACGAAAAGGAAGAAGAATGTCGCCACGCCCGTGATCCGGTGCAATACCCAGGACCACATGCCGGGATCTCCCCGGTAAAGCGACCGTGTGCGCCCCGCCTTTGCGGGGGCGGCTTCAGTCGTGCTGCTCATCGAGTGCTGTGCCTCCAACGTCAATGGTGGACGCGTCGAGCTGCTCCTACCTGTGGGGGATTCCGCAGTACGGGCCCGACGTGAACCTGAACCGACTTGGATCGACTCTAGACCCATCCCAAACTCGGGAACCAATCTCCTGCGCCATTCGTACAGGCCCCAAAAGCGAAGTTAGGTTTGCCTTTCCAACTGTGATCTGGCGCAGTGGGGGTCGCCTATCGTCGTCCACGCCACCGTGACAGGATGGGGAACCATGCCGGACATCGACTGGAAAATGTTGCGCGCCAAAGCACATGAGGTGATGGGTCGAGCCTACGCCCCCTACTCCGGGTTCCCGGTGGGGGCTGCCGGCCTCACCGTCGATGGTCGGATGGTCCTTGGGTGCAATGTGGAAAATGTCTCACACGGACTGGGGCTGTGTGCCGAATGTGTACTCGTCGGTAACTTGTTCGCCCAGGGTGGAGGGCGTCTGCGGGCCGTCGCCGTCTGCGACTCCCGAGGCCACGTCCTGACCCCGTGCGGCCGGTGTCGGCAGGTGCTCCTCGAACACGGCGGTCCCGATCTCGAGGTCGACGCCCAGGGTGGCCCGCGTCGCCTCTGCGAGCTCCTCCCCGACGCGTTCGGCCCCGACGATCTGGCGGCCGTGCGGGAGAACGAGGACCGCCGTGCCTGACATCGTCACCGTCATCCGCCGCAAGCGCGACGGACACGAGCTCTCCGGCGCCGAGATCGACTGGGTCATCGAGGCGTTCACCCACGGGATCGTCTCCGACGCCCAGATGTCGGCCCTGGCGATGGCAGTCTGGTTCCGCGGCATGAGTCGGGCCGAGACAGCACGCTGGACCACCGCCATGATCGACTCCGGTCGTCGTCTCGATTTCTCCGCTCTCGGCCTGCGCACCGTCGACAAACACTCGACAGGCGGTGTGGGGGACAAGATCACACTGCCGCTCGCACCGCTCGTCGCGGCCTGCGGCGTCGCGGTCCCGCAATTGTCGGGCCGCGGTCTCGGTCACACCGGCGGCACCCTGGACAAGCTCGAGGCGATCCCCGGCTGGAAGGCCGATCTGACCACCGCGGAGATCGCCGAGATCCTCAGCGACCCGGCCGTCGGTGCGGTCGTGTGCGCGGCGAGTGCCGATCTCGCCCCCGCCGACCGCAAGCTCTACGCGCTGCGCGACGTCACCGGGACCGTCGAGTCGATCCCGCTCATCGCCAGCTCGATCATGAGCAAGAAGATCGCCGAGGGCACCGGAGCCCTCGTCCTCGATGTGAAGGTCGGCAGCGGCGCCTTCATGAAGGAACTCGGCGAGGCCCGCGAGCTGGCGCGCACCATGGTCGAACTCGGCACCGACGAAGGGCTGCCCACGACGGCCCTGCTCACCCGCATGGACAGCCCGCTCGGGCGCACGGCGGGCAACGCGCTCGAGGTCCGGGAGGCCGTCGAGGTGCTCGCCGGCGGCGGACCCGACGACGTCGTCGAGCTGACCCTGGCCCTGGCCTGCGAGATGCTCGCCGCCGCCGGTGTCGACGATGTCGATCCCGCCGACCGACTGCGCGACGGCACCGCAATGGACCGGTGGAACGCGATGATCGTCGCCCAGGGCGGCGACCCCGCGGCGCCGTTGCCGGTCGCGACCCACACCGAGACCTTCCACGCCGACGCGGACGGGGTGGTCTCCGAACTCGACGCGTACAAGGTCGGTATCGCCGCCTGGCGGCTCGGAGCCGGTCGCGAACGGCAGGGTCAGGACGTGCAGCCCGGGGCCGGTATCGAACTGCACGCGGTCCTCGGTGATCGCGTCCGCGCGGGGCAGCCGATCGCGACGCTGCACACCGACACCCCGGGACGTATCCCCGACGCGCTCGCCGCCCTCCGCGGCGGTGTCCGAATCTCCGACACGGCCCCCGTTCGGCAGCCGCTCGTGATCGAACGGATCCGGGCGTAGGGGCTCGGTGGCCGGAGACCGAGCGGAACCGGCCGCCGCCGACTACCGTCCCGATCATGAACGGCCGTCTGACTCCCGAACTCGTTCGCACCGCACCCAAAGTGGTCCTACACGATCACCTGGACGGCGGACTCCGTCCCCGGACGGTCCTCGAACTCGCGGACGCGTGCGGGTGGTCGTTGCCCGCGGACACCGAAGCGGATCTCGCCCGCTGGTTCCGCGAATCCGCCGACAGTGGGTCGCTCGAGCGCTATCTCGAGACCTTCGAGCACACCGTCGCCGTGATGCAGACGGCAGAAGGACTCGAACGCGTCGCACGCGAGTGCGTCCTCGACCTCGCCGACGACGGCGTGGTGTACGCCGAGGTGCGGTTCGCGCCCGAGCAGCACCTGGAGAAGGGACTGTCTCTGGACGAGGTCGTCGAGCGCGTCCTCGAAGGCTTCCGAGCCGGGGAATCGGAGGTGGCCGCCGGTGGTCGTCGCATCCGGGTGCGCTGCCTGCTCACTGCGATGCGGCACGCTGCACGCTCGTTGGAGATCGCCGAACTCGCCGTGCGCTTCCGGGACCGCGGCGTGGCGGGATTCGACATCGCCGGCGCCGAAGCGGGCAACCCGCCCAGCCGTCATCTCGACGCCTTCGAGTACACCCGCGCGGCCAACGCGCACTTCACGATCCACGCCGGTGAGGCGTTCGGGCTCCCGTCCATCCACGAAGCGGTCGCCTTCTGCGGCACCGACAGACTCGGCCACGGTGTGCGCATCGTCGACGACATCGAAGTGCACGACGACGGAACCGCCACTCTGGGCCGGCTCGCGAACTACATCCGCGACAAGCGCATCCCCCTCGAACTGTGCCCGTCGTCGAACGTGCAAACCGGCGCGGTGCGCACGCTCGCCGAGCATCCCTTCGACCTGCTGGCCCGCCTGCGCTTCCGCGTCACCGTCAACACCGACAACCGGTTGATGAGCGACACCACGATGACGCAGGAGATGGTGCGGCTCGTCGAGACCTTCGACTACAGCTGGGTCGACCTCGAACGGTTCACGATCAACGCGATGAAGTCGGCCTTCCTCCCGTTCGACCAGCGACTGGAACTGATCGACGACGTCATCAAGCCTGGATACGCCGTCCTCGTCGGGTAGAGACCGCGACCCGCAGATACCTCTATGGGTGCGCGGGGCGGGAAATGGTCATCGGAGCGCGTTACAACGCGCTCTTGTGACCACTTCGCGCGCCGGAGTGCCCAAGTGGAGCTGCCGTCAGTGCCGACCCGACGCGACGCGCGTCAGTGCCGACCCGACGCGACGCGCGTCAGTGCCGACCCGACGCGACGCGCGTCAGTGCCGACGCAGTCGCGCTTCGAACTCGCGCTCGAGCTCGCGCCAGGCGAGGGATTCGGTGTCGAACGGCGGCTTGGGTGCCGTTCGTCCCGAGTCGGGTTCGATCACGTGGTTGACGAACCAGCCGAGTTCCGTGGACGCGGCGAGCGCGGCCTCCGTCGAGTCGTCGTCCGCGAAGTTCGCTGCGTCGACGAACAACTCGACCGCGAGTTCGAGCTGGTCGGGGTCGACGGCCGCAACACCCTGAGCGATGTCGTCGGCGATCCCGGTGAGCACATAGACGTTGTCGTCGGTGACCGTCACGTCGAGCGATCCGTCGACGGCGGCGAGCTGGATCTCCGTGTACGGCTCGAGCGTCGCGAGGTCGTGGTCGTGGTTGTCGGCGAGGTGGCGGGCCAGCGCGCGCTCGGACGGGAAGACGTCGATCGTGCCGTCGTGGCCGAGGAAGACGGCGTCGTCGTTCACGTAGCACCGCAGCGAGTACCAGGTGCCGTCGGTCGTGATGATCCGGATGGGATCGATGCCGACCCGGGCCCAGAACTTGTAGCCGTCGTCCTCGTCATCGGTGTCGATGAACTCGTACTCGTCGTCGGCGTCGACGTCCTCGACCGTGTCGTCGGCCTCGACCTCGTTCTCGTCGACCGCGACGAGCTCGGATTCGATCTCGGCGACCACGGCAGCATCGACGTCGGGAGTGGAGATCACGGCGTCGAGCGCGTCGATCACGCCGTCCCAGTCCTGCGCGACCGCGGTTCCGACGCGATTCCACAGGTCGAGGCCCTCACGCGTGCGGAAGGCCGAGACACCGTGCTGCAACAGGAGGTCGATCTCCTCGCGTTCGAAGAACTTCGTCACGACGTCGAGATCGCAGACGTCGCCGAGGATGCTCACGATGTCGAAGGTGTCCTGCAGCTCGGACACCGACACGGGATCCGGATCGTCGGCCACGAGTTCGGGGACGCCGACGAGGTCGTAGGTGTGCGGTTCGTCGGGTTCGAACTCCGAGGCCGCAAGCTTGGACACGATCGGCCACGCCTCGTGCTCGACGAGGTCGTTGTCGGCACCCGAACGCACGAACGCGACGAGCTCGGGGACCGACGGGAAGGCGTACAGATCGTCGCCGTGGCCGAGGAATGCCTCCCACTCGTCGTCGCCTTCGCGCCAGCGCGGCGCCCAGAGCGTCACGAGGTTGCCGTCGGTGAGACCGAGCTCGATCGGGACGATGTCTCCAGCCATGGCGCGAAGCCTAGCCATGTCGGCGCCGAGAATATAGCCGGGGGCGGCTCGCTATCGGTTTCATCGCGTTACCGGACGGTCGCCGACGGTGACCGGGTGGTGACCGACGGCGACCGGACCGGCGTCGCTCGCGTCGAGGGCCGCGCGGAGCTCGTCCATCGCGGAGACGCGCGCGGCAGCGGCCTGCCGTGCGGCGTCGTGCACGGTCGCGAGAATCACCGCGGCCAGTTCGCGGGGGTCGGTGCCGCCGATCGGCTCGGCCAGCTCGAGTCCTTCGAGCGCTCCCGAACCGTCCACACGGGCGGTCACGCGTCCGTCGGGACTGCTCGCGGTGCCCCGGACCGCGCCGAGCCTCTCCACCGTGCGTTCGAGCGCATCGAGCCGGACGTGGGCTCGGTCGACGATCGCCTCCACCATCGGTTTGCTCATCGAACGAGACTTTCACGACGATCGGTCGGTCCGTCCGCCAGGTCGGCGCGGGACGGCAGCCGCATCCGGTCGAGGATCTCGCGGGGGACACCTTCGGCGGCGAGGCGTTCGCCGCGGACCACCGCGGCCTCGAGAGCGGCCTGCCGGTTCAGGGCGAGGATCTGATCGGCCAGTTGCCGTGCTCCGTAACGCAACTCGCGGGGGTCGATGCGAAGGTCCACGGGTAGTCCACCGTCCGTTGTGCGCACCGAGATCGTCCCGGCCCGGTTGTGGGCGGTGGCCGTGATCGGTTCCGTCGTCGTGCTGTCCATATCGGGTTGGACGCAGCGCGAGCCCGGCCGGTTCCCTCCCGGTGCGGAGATTCTCCGGAATCAGCCGGCGGTCGGGCGGTAGACACCGTGGAAGGCCATTCCACCGTTGCTGGTGCGCATCGGCGTCACGGAGACGGGGTCGCCCGCCTCGACCATGAGGCCGTTGCCCACCACCATCGCCACGTGCCCGTCCCACACGACGAGGTCTCCGGGCAGGGCGGCCGCAGGATCCACCCGTGTGCCGACGTCCTGTTCCTGGGCCAACCGCGGCAGTTCGACCCCGGCCTGCGCGTAGGCGTACTGCGTCAGTCCGCTGCAGTCGAGGCCGGAGCCGGGACTCGTGCCGCCCCACACGTACGGGGTGCCCTGCTGGGCGAGGGCGTGACGCACCGCTGCCGCAGCGGTCTCGTTCGGTGCCAGGCTGACGCTGCCGTCCGGAAGCCGCACCTCCACGCCCGTCGAGAGCCCTCCACCGAAGGTGTGGAGCGAACGTGGCTCGTCGCCGGCCGGGTCGGGGCCGGGATGGTGACCGGAGTCGATCGGGGGAGCGGAGGGCTCGGGTGGAAGGAGTGCGGACGCCCGATCGGTCAGCTCCGCGAGCGTTCCGGTCACCTGTGTCAGCACGTCCAGCCCGGCGACGAGGTGGTCGATCGCCACTGCGAGGAGCGCGAGCTGCCCCTGTGGAAGCGACGTCGCGGGTGCGGCCTGCTCGGCGAAGGTGACGAACGAGTCGACGAGACGAGCGATCTCGGCCGCACCGGTGACCACCGTGACGGTCGCCTCGAGCGCGATCCCGGCCAGTGCCGACCCACGATCGGCCGCCGCGAGGACGTCGGCGAGGACCTGCTCGGCACTCGCGATCGCCTGCGAGGCGGCCGGGCCACCCCAGGCCCAGGCGAGCTCGGCGACGGCGTCGCGCCCGGTCGCATGTACCTCCTCGGCCCACTGCGCACCGATGCGCACCATCTCGCCCGGATCGACGCCGGGTGGCAGCGCGGTGCCGAACGCGTCGAGCAGGCCGGTCAGCGGAGCGACGAGCAGATCCCCTCCGATCACAGTGACTCCACGACGGAGTCGAGTCGTGCGGCGGTGTCGTCGGTGGTGTGCTCGTAGGCGGCCACGGAGGCCTTCGCGGCGTCTCCCATTCCGCCGAGCAGGTCGCCGAGCCGGCCGAGATCGCGCACGTGCGCGGAGTGGGTCGCGGTGAGAGCGGCGAGCACGGGTGCCCCGATCGGACCCAGTGCGGCGCTCAGCGCCGAGGGGTCGCCGTGCCGTGTCCGTTCGGCGGCCTCGTGCAGGCGCGCGGCGAGTTCGACAGCGTCGTCGCCGAACCTCCCGACGGCACTCGTGTCGATCCGTATCGCGTCCCTACCGGAGTTCTCGGTCACCTCGTCGCCTCTCGCGTCGTTGATGTGGGATTCGGCACCTTCGGAGGGTTCCGTCCCTGCCTGGTTCGACGCACCCGACTGCCGATCGGTTCCGTCGTTCTATCCTTCGGACATGGATTCGCTCGTCGTCGACCATCCGCTCGCTGCTTCGCTCCTGACCATCCTTCGCGACGAACGCAGCGACAACGCTGCCTTCCGGCACGCGTTGAGGCGGCTCACCCAGATGCTCGTCTACGAGGCGGTGCGCGATGCGCCCACCGAGACGTTCGACGTCAAGACGCCGGTCGCGGTGACGACGGGGGTACGGTTGCAGCAGCCTCCGCTGCTCGTCCCGGTTCTTCGCGCCGGCCTCGGCATGGTCGAACAGGCCCACGCCCTGATTCCCCAGGCGCAGGTCGGTTTCGTCGGTCTCGCTCGTGACGAGAAGACCTTCGAGCCGGTGCCCTATCTGGAGTCGTTGCCGGAGGACCTGTCGGGTCTTCCCGTCTTCGTGCTCGACCCGATGCTCGCGACCGGGGGGTCGATGGTGCACACCCTCGACATCCTCGCCCAGCGCGGTGCCACGGATATCACCGCGATCTGTGTGGTCGCGGCGCCGCAGGGCGTCGAGGCCCTTGCTGCCTCGGGTCATCCGGTCCGGTTGGTCACGGCGTCGGTCGATGAAGGTCTCAACGAGAACAAGTACATCGTGCCGGGTCTCGGCGATGCGGGGGACAGGCAGTTCGGGCCGCGATAAACCGCACGTCGTGTGTTACTCGTGTGACTGACGGTACGGATGTGACACCCGACCGCAGTCATCTCGTTATCGAAAAACAACCCGCAGGTCTCGATTTCTTCTTACGCTCGGTGTGCTCCGTGTGAAGTCCACTGCGTAGGTACAGCCAGAGATGGGGTCGGCGGAATGGCAAGAATCTTCTCCCGCAATCTGATTCGTGGAAGTGTCAGAGCGGCTTCGGTGGGCGCGGTCGCCGTCCTCGCCGCAGTGACGAGTCACGGCACGGCTGCGGCTGCTGTCGACAACTCGCGTATCCTCCCGTTGGACGGAGGGCACGCGATCGAAGTGATCCAGGCCGACACCTCGACACAGTCGGTGCCGCCGCTCGACAGCTCACCGCTGAGTGTCGAGTTCTTCCACGACGAGATTGCTACCGTTCGGATCACCGGTCCGAATGCGGCGAACTTCGTCGGGACGGCGGTGGAGGTCGGTTTCCAGGTCGGCTACCCGGTCGCGCTGCCGGGGGCGACGGTCACCGTCATCACTCCGAGCCTGTCCTGGGGTGTGGACAACGGTGCGGCCATCGGCCTCTCGCTCGACAACGAAGGTGGTGCCTCGCTCGATCTCGGCCTGGAGGCGGGTGGTTCGCTCAGCGGCGACATCATCCCGTCCCAGGAGGTCGAGATCCCGCTCGAGCCGGGCGGCATCACGTCCGTCCCGATCGTCGAGGGCTTCGAGTTCGACGGCAGCTCGACGACCATCCGGATCGCCGGCGTGCATGGCTCGGTCTCGGGAGCCATCGGGCCGGTGATGATCCGTCCGTACCTGAAGGCTGTCACCGCCGACCGGAACACCGTCGTCACTTACGGTGTGCCGCAGCAGGTTTGATTGCAGCAGCAGGTCTGATCGAATCGGGTCCTGGCCCGGCCGGATCCGGCCGGGTCAGGGGTTCTCGTCACCGAGCGAGGCCGCCCATCCGCGCAGGGCGTCGAGTATCGCTTCCGCCGCCGGGCGGTCCCGATCCGTGACCACCTCCAGGTAGACCTTGAGCTTCGGTTCGGTGCCCGAGGGGCGCACCACCACGCGCACCCTCGGCCCGCCCGCGACGTCCTCGCGACTCTCGAAGACGAGAGCGTCGGTGTGCATCGGTCCCGGGCTCTCGGCGAGATCGGTCGCGGTCACCTCCAGACCCGCGAGGGTCGTCGGCGGCTCCGCACGCAGTCGCGTCATCACGGTGCCGATGCGCTGCAGGTCGTCGACGCGGGTCGACACCTGATCGCCGACGTGGACACCGAGTTCGCGATGCAGGTCGTCGAGTGCGTCGAGCAGTGTCCGGCCGGCCTGCTTCAAATCGGCCGCGTAGTCGGCGACCATTACGGCGGTCGCGATGCCGTCCTTGTCGCGCACAGCGTCCGGATCGACGCAGTGCCCGATCGCCTCCTCGTACGCGTAGACGAGGCCGTCACCGGCGCGGGCGAGCCACTTGAAACCCGTGAGCGTCTGCGCATATCGCGCGCCGCGTGCGGTCGCGAGTCGCCCCAGCATGGTCGACGAGACAATGGTGGTCGCGACCAGTGAGCCGGGCGGTGACGACGCGAGGATCCGGTCGCCGAGCAGGACCCCGGTCTCGTCGCCGCGCAGCATCGTCCATCCCCGCGGGCCCGGGACACCGACGGCGCAACGATCGGCATCGGGATCGAGCGCCAGGGCGATGTCGGCGTCGACCTCGGCCGCCAGCGCGAGCAGAGCCTCTGTTGCGCCCGGTTCCTCGGGGTTGGGGAAGGCGACGGTGGGAAACGCCGGGTCGGGTGCGAACTGGGACGCCACGACGTGGATGTCGTCGAATCCCGCGGAACGCAGGGCCGCGACTGCCGTCTCGCCGCCGACACCGTGCAGTGCCGTCAGGGCGATGCGCATGCCTCGGTGCGGTGAGCGGGGGAGCGACGCGACCCGGGCGAGATAGCGGTCGACGAGGTCGTCACCCGACGGCGCGACCGGCATCCGGGGCACGTCCGCGGCGGAACCGACGGCGTCGATCGCCGTTTCGATCTCCCGATCGGCGGGTGCGGCCAGTTGCGCTCCGTCGGCGAGATAGACCTTGTACCCGTTGTCGGCGGCGGGATTGTGCGATGCCGTGATCTGCACGCCCGCAACGGCGCCCAGCGCCCGTACCGCGAAGGCGGTCACCGGGGTGGGGAGCGGCTCTCCGAAGGCGACGACCTCGAAGCCGGCCGCGGCGAGAACCTCTGCCGCGGCGGTGTGGAATTCCGCCGAGCCCGTACGGGCGTCGCGGCCGACGACGACGGTGCCGTCGCCCTGCCCGTTCGCCTCGAGCCACGCCGCGAGTCCGGCGGTGGTGCGGACGACGACGGGTACGTTCATGCAGTCCGGTCCGTCGCCGACCGGGCCGCGCAACCCCGCGGTGCCGAATCGCAGCGTCACAGCCGGGCCGCCAGATCGCGCAGAAGATCGCCCATCCGGGTCGCGGCCGCACGACCCGCGGCCAGTACCTCGGTGTGGTCGAGGGGAGCGCCGGTGATGCCGGCCGCGGCGTTGGTCACCAGCGAGACCGCGAGCACGCGCGCTCCGGCCGCGCGCGCCGCGATGGTCTCGTGGACCGTGGACATGCCGACGAGGTCGGCGCCGAGGGTGCGCAGCATCCGGATCTCCGCCGGGGTCTCGTAGTGCGGCCCGGGCAGACCGGCGTAGACCCCTTCGCGCAGCGACGGATCGATCTCGCAGGCGAGTGCACGAAGATCCGGCGAGTAGGCGTCGACGAGGTCGACGAACTGGGCACCCACCAGCGGCGAGCGACCGGTGAGATTGAGGTGGTCCGAGATGAGAACCGGTTGTCCCACGGAGAACTCGGGATCGATGCCGCCCGCCGCATTGGTGAGGACGACGGTGCGGGCACCCGCTGCGACTGCCGTGCGCACGGGATGGACGACGCGGGCGAGGTCGTGCCCCTCGTAGGCGTGGATGCGGCCGGCGAGGACGAGGACGGCGTTGTCACCGGCGCGCACGGAGTGGATGTTCCCGGCATGCCCTGCCGCCGTCGGCGGTGCGAAGCCGGGTAGCTCGCTCATCGGGATCGTGGCGACGGGGATGCCGAAACTCTCGACTGCGGCCCGCCAGCCGGACCCGAGGACGACGGCGACGGAGTGTTCGGCGACCCCCGTCCGTTCGGCGAGAGCGGCGGCTGCGGCGTCGGCGGCCGCGGTGGGGTCGAAGACGTGATCGGGTTCTCCCATGGCATCGGACCCTAATCGCTCACAGCTTGTTACTCGTGGGTAAGTAGGCGCGGTATGCTGACGCGCATGCCTTACCTCGAACGTGACGGCGACGTCTTCGTCCTGCATCTCGGTGACCGTGACGCGGAGGTCTCCGAGAACCGGTTCCACCCCGATCGTCTCGCCGCGATCCACTCCCTCCTCGACGAGGTGGAAGCGCACGACGGACCCGCCGCCCTCGTGACCGCGGCGACCGGAAAGTTCTGGAGCAACGGACTCGACATCGACTGGGTCGGCGCGAACCTGCCGGATCTGCCGGGCTATCTGGACTCCGTCCACGCCCTCTATGTGCGGCTGCTCACCTTCCCGGCGGCGACGGTCGCGGCCGTGCAGGGGCACGCCTTCGGTGCCGGCGCGATGCTCGCGCTCGTGCACGACTTCCGGGTGATGCGCGGCGACCGCGGCTACTGGTGTCTGCCCGAGGTGCAGCTGAACATGCCGTTCACCGTCGGGATGTCCGCGCTGATCCGTTCCCGCCTGCCGATCCAGACGGCGGTCGAGGCCATCACCACCGGCCGTCGCTACGGCGGTGAGGACGCCGTGGCCGCGGGCATCGCCGAGCAGGCCGTCACCGGTGACGCCGTGCTCTCAACGGCGGTCGAGCGCGCAGCGGCGCTCACCGCAACCCGCGGGCCGAATCTGTCGGGCATCAAGCGCGGTCTGCACGCGCCGCTGATCTCGGCACTGGAGATCCGGACCGACGCGTCGAACTTCCGGTTCGGCTGATCGCCCCGCCGCGAAGTCGACGAACCGGTCGTACGCGCCGATCGATCGGGACGCGGTGAGCATGACAGACTGGACCCCGTGACGACCGACTACGCCACGGCGATCGAGGCTGCTTCCGACACCCTCGTCGGCCTGTCGCATTCCATCCATGCCGAACCGGAACTCGCGTTCGAGGAACACCGGAGCGCCGCGAAGATCGTCGAGGTGCTGCGCGACCACGATTTCGAGGTCACCACCGGCATCGCCGACCTGCCCACCGCCTTCGATGCGCGGTTCGGCAGCGGCGAACTCGTCCTCGCGTTCTGCGCCGAGTACGACGCACTGCCGGGCATCGGGCACGCGTGCGGCCACAACATCATCGCGGCGTCGGCCGTGGGCGCCGGGATCGGTCTCGCTGCGCTCGCCGACGAACTCGACGTGACCGTCCGCGTCGTCGGAACCCCCGCGGAGGAAACCGGCGGCGGCAAGGTCCTCATGCTCGAACGCGGCGTCTTCGACGGCGTCGGTGCGGCGATGATGGTGCATCCCGGCCCGTTCGACATCACCGGGGCGACGTCGCTCGCCCTCGCCGACATCGCCGTCGAGTACGACGGCCGCGAGGCGCACGCCTCCGCGGCCCCCGAATACGGGCTCAACGCTGCCGACGCTGCGACCGTCGCCCAGGTCGCGGTCGGACTGCTGCGGCAGCACCTGCATCCCGGGCAACAGATCCACGGCATCGTCGCGCAGGGCGGGACGGCACCGAACATCGTGCCCAGCCACACCGAACTGCTGTACTACCTGCGGGCCGGGACGAGCGAACTCCTCGACGACCTCGTCGACCGCGCACGCAACTGCTTCGCCGCCGGGGCGCTGGCCACCGGATGCAACCACCGGATCCGGACGGTCTCGCCGACCTATACCGAACTCACTCCCGATCCGTGGCTGGTGCAGGCATATCGTGAGGAGATCATCGATCTCGGGCGCCGACCGCTGCCCGTCGAGGAGGAAGGAGCGCGCCCCCTGGGCAGTACCGACATGGGAAACGTGACGAACGTGGTGCCGGGAATCCATCCGGTCATCGGACTCGACTCCGGTGGCGCGGTGACACATCAGGCTGCATTCGCGGCCGCGTGTGTCACCGAGTCGGCCGATCGGGCAGTACTCGACGGAGCGCGTGCGCTCGCAGCGACCGCCGTACGCGCGGCGACCGATCCGGTCCACCGGGCACGGCTCCTCGAACAGGCCGGCCGTCGATGAACCCCTACGTCGAGAAGTGGTTGGACCGCCACACCGAGGACCTCTCGCTCTGGCGCCGTCACATCCATGCGAATCCCGAGCTCGCCCGGCAGGAGTACGCCACCACCGAGTTCGTCGCGAAGCACCTGCGCGCGGCCGGACTGGAGCCGAAGGTCCTGCCTCGCGGCACCGGCCTGATCTGCGATCTCGGTCCGACCGGCGGACCGCGCATCGCCCTGCGTGCAGACATGGACGCCCTGCCGATGCAGGAGGCCACCGGCCTGCCGTTCGAATCCACCGTCCCCGGTGTCTCGCACGTGTGTGGGCACGACGCCCACACCACCGTCGTGCTCGGTGCAGGTCTGGCGCTGGCCTCGATGCCCGAATTGCCGATCGGTGTCCGGCTGGTCTTCCAGCCCGCGGAGGAGGTCATGCCGGGCGGGGCGCTCGACGTCGTCGCGGCGGGCGGACTCGACGGGGTCGCGCGAATCTTCGCCTTGCACTGCGACCCGCGTCTCGAGGCGGGCAAGGTCGGTATGCGGGTCGGGGCGATCACCTCGGCGGCCGACACTGTCGAACTCGTCCTCGACTCACCCGGTGGGCACACCTCCCGGCCGCACCTGACCGGCGATCTCGTCTACGGCCTCGGTGCCGTCATCACGGGTCTTCCCGGCATGCTCAGCCGTCGCATCGATCCGCGCACCGGCACCGTCATGGTGTGGGGTGCGGTCAGCGCCGGCAAGGCACCGAACGCGATCCCGCGCACCGGCATGCTCGCGGGCACCGTCCGCACCGGCGACCACGACACCTGGCAGCTGCTCGAACCGATGGTCCGCGAGATCGTGCACGGTCTGCTCGCGCCCACCGGTGTCAGCTACGAACTGAACTATCGCCGCGGCGTGCCGCCGGTGGTCAACGACGAAGTGTCGGCGCGCATGTTCGAGGACGCGATCCGCGCGACCGGCCCCGACGCCCTCGCGGACACCCCACAATCCGGTGGGGGAGAAGACTTCTCGTGGTATCTCGAACACGTCCCCGGCGCCATGGGGCGGCTCGGGGTATGGCCGGGGGTCGGGCCCGAACTCGACATCCACCAGCCCACCTTCGATCTCGACGAGCGGGCGCTGGCCGTGGGTGTGCGGGTGATGACGAATCTGGTTCTCGGCGCTGCGTGACGCAGTCCGAAGTAAGCTCAGGCTTACCTGAACGGTAGGATGTGAGCTCACCCATACCAGGAGGAATCAATGTCCCTTCGACACCGGATCGGCGCAGGGCTGACGGCAGCCACGCTCGTCGCCGTTCTCGCCGCGTGCAGCGACAGCGGCTCGGGCGACACCACCCCGGACGCTTCGAACGGGGAGGCGCTCACGCTCTATTCCGGGCGTAGCGAGAACCTGGTGGGCCCGCTCGTCGAACAACTCGAAGGCACTCTCGGTTTCCCGATCGACGTCGTCTACGGCGGCACGCCGGAGATCACGGGCAAGCTCGTCGAAGAAGGTGCCGCATCGCCCGCCGATGTGGTCTTCAGCCAGGATGCCGGCGCGCTCGGTCTGCTCGACCGTTCGGGTCTGCTCGAGCAGCTGCCCGCGAGTGTGACGAATCAGGTGCCCGAGAACTACCGCGCGGAGGACAGCACCTGGGTCGCCACCTCTGCACGGGCTCGCGTCCTGGTCTACAACGACGACAAGGTGCAGCCGCAGGACCTGCCGAGCGGGATCGACGGGCTCCTCGACCCGAAGTGGAAGGGCCAGGTGGGCTTCGCGCCGACCAATGCGTCGTTCCAGTCGTTCGTGACCGGACTCCGTGTCTCCCGGGGCGAGGACGGTGCCCGCGAATGGCTCGAGGCGTTCAAGGCCAACGAACCGGTCGCCTTCGAAGGCAACGGACCTCTCATGGAGGGCGTCGACACCGGCCAGGTGACCCTCGGCCTCACCAATCACTACTACTGGTACGGGCTCGCGGACGAGAAGGGCGCCGACAACCTTGCCGTGCAGCTCCACTTCTTCGACGCGGGCGATCCCGGTGCCCTGGTGAACATCGCCGGCGCCGCGGTGCTCGCCACTACCGACCAGCGCGAGCAGGCCGAGCAGTTCGTGGCAGCGTTGCTCTCGCCCGAGTCGCAGACCTATTTCGCCGACGAGACCGCGGAGTATCCGGTCGTCGAGGGGACCGAAACCCAGACCGACCTGCGCCCGCTCTCCGAGATCGGGACCTCCGACATCGAACTGGCCGAACTGGCGTCCCTGGCCGAAACACAGGCGCTCCTGCAGGAACTGGAATTCATCTGATCACCCTCGTTACCCCGCGCGACGGCACCCGACGCGGCCGGCCGATCTTGGCCACGGCTGCGCTGGGTGTTGCCGTGTTCGCGCTCGCACCTGTCGTGCACCTGCTGATGCGCGCGTTCGCGGACGGCCCCGAGCGGGTCTTCTCGCTCGTGTTCCGGCCACGCACTCTCGAACTGGTGTGGCGCAGCGGCGCGCTCGCCGTGACGGTCACGGTGGCCTGCCTGATCCTGGGGCTCGCCGCAGCATGGTTGACGACCCGCACGGATCTCCCCGGCCGTCGCTGGTTCGCGTTGGCCCTGAGTCTGCCCTTGGCGATCCCCTCGTACGTGTCGGGCTTCGTCTGGATCGCCCAGTTCCCCGCGCTCGAAGGTTTCGTTGGTGCTGCCCTCGTCCTGACCTGCGCGTCCTTTCCTTACGTCTACCTGCCCGTGGCGGCGGCACTCGCCTCGGCGGATCCGGGGCTCGAGGAAGTGGCCCGCACTCTCGGCCGGTCCCGGCTGGCCGCCACCCTCACCGTCACCCTGCGGCAGGTGTGGCCTACCGCGGCGGCGGGCGGACTGCTCGTCGCGCTCTACACGCTCAGCGATTTCGGCGCCGTCGCATTGATGCGCTACGAAGCGTTCACCCTGGCGATCTACGGAAGTTACCGGGGACTTCTCGATCGCACGCCCGCCGCTGTCTTCGGCCTCGTGCTGGTCGCGATCGCCGTGGTGCTGACGGTCGCCGAACGGAGCGCGCGCCGCGGCGCCACCGCGCGGATCGGATCCGGTACCGCGCGCACGGCCGAACCCGTGATGCTCGGCTCACGGCGATGGCCGGCGATCGGCTTCCTCGTCGCTCTGCTCGTCGTGAGCGTGGGAGTTCCGGTCGCGGGCCTGGCCCGCTGGTTGTGGAGGTCACAGCAGATCGCGGTCGACTGGTCCGGTATCTGGACCGCCACCACCTACACTCTGTGGGTGTCCGCGCTCGGTGCGTTGCTGACCACGGTGCTCGCACTTCCGGTGGGCATCTACGCCGCACGGTCGCACTCCCGATTGTCCCGCTTCACCGAGAGCGCCGCCTACATCGGCTTCGCGCTGCCCGGCATCACCGTCGGTCTGGCGCTCGTGTTCTTCGGCATCCGACTGCTCCCGCAGTGGTACCAGCAGACCCCGATGCTGGTGATCGCCTACGCGGTCCTGTTCCTCCCTCTCGCGGTGGGGTCGATCCATGCGGCAATCGCCGCGATCCCCCGGGGTCTCGAAGATGCGTCCGCGACTCTCGGTTCCGGACGATTGCTCACCGGACTGCGGGTGACGATCCCGATCGCCGCACCCGGCGTGGTCGCCGGTGCGGCATTGGCATTCCTGACCATCGCCAAGGAACTGCCTGCGACGCTGCTGCTCGTCCCCATCGGGCACGACACGCTCGCGACTGGGATGTGGCGACATACCGAAACCCTCGCGTACGGCTCGGCAGCACCCTATGCGGTAATCCTCGTCCTCATCGCGGCACTGCCGTCGCTCGTGCTGGGACGTCTGTTGCGCGGCCGGGTCGGCGCGGAAAGTGGAGGCGAAGAGTGACCGGTCTGACCATCGAGAATGTATCCGCGCGATACGGCGCCGCCGAAGTCGTCACCGATGTGACCCTCGACGTGCCGCGCGGCGATCTGCTCGCCGTCCTCGGACCGTCGGGTGGCGGCAAGACCACGCTGTTGCGAGTGGCGGCTGGGCTGCATCCCGCAGCGTCGGGACGGGTCTCCGTAGACGACGTGACCGTGACCGACGTGCCACCCGAACGTCGCGGGGTGGGCCTCGTGCCGCAGGAAGGCGCGTTGTTCCCGCATCTGAACGTGGCGCGCAACATCGGCTACGGTCTGGGGCGAGCGAACCGGCCGTGGCGCGGAGGTGCGCGGGAGGAACATCGACGCCGGGTCGAGGAACTACTGGATCTCGTCGGTCTTCCGCGAGTCGGGCACCGTAAGCCGAGCGCGCTCTCCGGCGGGCAACAGCAGCGGATCGCTCTGGCTCGTGCACTGGCACCGCGACCGTCCGTGGTCCTGCTCGACGAGCCGTTCAGCGCGCTCGACGCCGGTCTGCGCGCGAGTCTGCGCGCGGATGTCCGTACGCTGCTGCGCGAACAGTCGGTCGCGGCGGTGCTCGTGACCCACGACCAGACGGAGGCCTTGGCCATGGCCGACAGGCTGGCGGTGATGCTCGACGGCCGGATCGCCCAGGTGGGCTCGCCCGAGGAGGTCTACGGGAGGCCGGCATCCGTCGCGGTGGGCGAGTTCGTGGGGGAGGCGATCGTACTCGAGGCCGAGGCGTTCGGCGACTGCGCGCAGACCCCGCTCGGGAAGGTTCAGCTCGTCTCACCCGGACACGGCGTGGGTCGCGTCCTGCTGCGACCGGAACAGATCGAAGTCGGGGCAGCGCCGACGAAGTGCCCTGCTGCCGGATCGTTCACTGTGCGCGACACGGCATTCGGCGGCGCACACAGCGAAGTGCGGGTCGAGGGGATGGGAATCGCCGTCCGTGCCCTGTGCACCACCCTGCACGGTCTGCAGGCGGGCGACCCGGTGACGGTGAGCGTCCGGCGACCGGTGCCCTTCTATCCCGGAGGGTAGGAAGGCCGGCGTCTAGAAGCCGTCGGGACGCCCCGGACCCACATTGCGACTGTTGCGGGTACGCAGATCCCGAACGTATTCGGCGGGGGCCCCGGCGATCTCGGCCGCGTCGGCCATCACGCCCAGATAGCGTGCCGACGGCAGGCCGCCCTCGTATCCGTCGACGACGTACAGCCACGCGAGGACCGGACCGTCGGCCGTGTCGACGCGCACGCGGATCTTGCGGTGGAAACCGAGTTCGGCTCCCTCCCAGCGGTCGAGGCTGCGTTCGTCGTCCTCCGGCACGTCGTAGAGCACGACGAACACCTTCGCGTCCGAATCCTCGACGACCGTCGCGAGGGCGCCCTCCCAGCCGATGTCGGCGCCGGCGAAGGTCAGTCGCCAACCGTGCAACCACCCGGTTCCCGCCATCGGCGAATGCGGGCAGCGCGTCAGCATCTGCTCCGGATGCATGTTGGACCCGTAGGCGGCGTAGATCGGCACGAGGATAAGGCTAACCCGTCGTCCACCGGAGTCGTCGGAGGGGCGGCGCAGGGACGGACGAGGAGTATCGGGGGGCCGTTGCGTGCCGGGTCCACCGGTCCCTGTGCGCGAGGTGGGGGCATTGGCATAGCGTTGAGACCACGTGTGTGCCCACCAGGCGCTCACGTGCAGCCCGACCCGGCACCCTTCGGAATCGATACAGAGGAGAACAATGACCCGGATCGTCATCATCGGCGGCGGCCCCGCAGGATACGAGGCGGCGCTGGTGGCATCCCAGTACGGCGCGACGGTGTCACTGATCGATTCGGACGGGATCGGTGGCGCCTGCGTGCTCTTCGACTGCGTCCCCTCCAAGACCTTCATCGCCTCGACCGGCGTGCGCACCGACATGCGCCGCGCCGCCGACCTGGGCATCGAACTCGACCGTGCCGAGGTGTCGTTGCCGCAGGTGCACGGCCGTGTGAAGAGCCTCGCCCGCGCGCAGTCCTCCGACATCCGCACCAAGCTCGAGGCCGCCGGGGTGAAGCTGTTCTCCGGTTACGGCGAACTCGTCGACGCGCAGCCCGGCATGGCCGCCCATCAGGTGCGCGCCAAGCTGCTGACCGGCGAGGAAAAGGTGCTCGACGCCGACGTCGTGCTGATCGCCACCGGCGCGAGCCCGCGTGTCCTGCCGGGCGCGGAGCCGGACGGTGAGCGGATCCTCACCTGGCGTCAGCTCTACGACCTCGAGAAGCTTCCCGAGCACCTCGTCGTCGTCGGTTCGGGTGTCACCGGCGCCGAGTTCGTCTCCGCCTACACCGAGGTCGGCGTGCAGGTCACCGTCGTGTCGAGCCGCGACCGGATCCTGCCGCACGAGGACGAGGACGCGGCTCTCGTGCTCGAGGACGTCCTCACCGAGCGCGGTGTGACCCTCGTCAAGCACGCCCGCGCCGACCGGGTCGAACGCACCGAGGACGGCGTCCGCGTGCTCCTTGCCGACGGCCGCATCGTCGAGGGCAGCCATGTGCTGATGACCGTCGGCTCGGTGCCCAACACCCGGGATCTCGGTCTCGACAGGGTCGGGCTCGAACTCGACCGGGGCGGTTACCTTCCCGTCGACCGCGTCTCCCGTACCGCCGTCCCCGGCATCTACGCCGCGGGCGACTGCACCGGACTGCTGCCGCTCGCGTCGGTCGCGGCCATGCAGGGCCGCATCGCGATCTACCACGCGCTCGGCGAAGGCGTGAGCCCCATCAAGCTGAAAACCGTTGCGGCCGCAGTGTTCACGCGTCCCGAGATCGCCGCCGTCGGTGTCAGTCAGGCGACGATCGACAAGGGCGAGGTGCCCGCCCGCACAGTCATGCTCCCGCTCAACACCAACCCGCGCGCCAAGATGTCCGGCCTGCGGCGCGGTTTCGTGAAGATCTTCTGCCGCCCCGCGACCGGTGTGGTCATCGGCGGTGTGGTCGTCGCCCCGACCGCGTCCGAGCTCATCCTTCCCATAGCGTTGGCGGTGCAGAACAACCTGTCGGTCAACGACCTCGCGCAGACCTTCTCGGTCTACCCGTCGCTGAGCGGATCGGTCACCGAGGCCGCCCGCCAGCTGATGCGCCACGACGATCTGGACTAGGCACCGGACGGGGCGGGATTCGCGGCGATCCCGCCCTGCTCAGGCCCAGTCGTAGGTGCGTTCGACCGCCTTGTTCCATTCGCCGAACAGGCGCTCGCGTTCGTCGACCGGCATCGCCGGCTCCCACGTGCGGTCCGCGGTCCAGTTGCGGCGGATGTCCTCCTCGTCCTCCCAGAAGCCGACGGCGAGACCGGCCGCGTAGGCGGCGCCGAGTGCGGTGGTCTCGGAAACGGTGGGTCGTACCACCGGCACACCGAGGATGTCGGACTGGAATTGCATGAGCAGATCGTTGGCGACCATGCCGCCGTCGACCTTGAGGGTGCGCAGGTCGACCCCGGAGTCGGCGTTCATCGCCTCGATGACCTCCCGCGTCTGGTAGGCCGTCGCCTCGAGCGCCGCCCGCGCGAGGTGGCCCTTCTCGACGAAGCGCGTCAGGCCGGCGATGACGCCGCGGGCGTCGGGTCGCCAGCGCGGCGCGAACAATCCCGAGAAGGCCGGCACGAAATACGCCCCGCCGTTGTCGGGGACGCTCGTGGCGAGCGCTTCGATCTCGTCGGCGGACCGGATCAACCCGAGATTGTCGCGCAGCCACTGCACGAGCGAACCGGTCACGGCCACCGAACCTTCGAGGGCGTAGACCGCGGGGGCGTCACCTATGCGATAACAGACGGTGGTGATCAAGCCGTGCTCGCTGCGGACCGGGGTCGTGCCGGTGTTGAGCAGCAGGAAGTTGCCGGTGCCGTAGGTGTTCTTCGCCTCGCCGGGGGACAGGCAGCCCTGGCCGAAGGTCGCGGCCTGCTGGTCGCCGAGGATGCCGGCGACCGGGACCCCGGCGAGCGGTCCGCGCTCGCGGGCGTGCCCGTACACCTCCGACGAACTGCGGATCTCCGGCAGCATCGACTCCGGGATGCCGAGTTCGGCACAGATCGCCGGATCCCACTGCTGTGTCCCGAGATTCATCAGCAGCGTCCGGGACGCGTTGGTCACATCGGTGATGTGCAGTCCGGGTGGCTGACCCTCCTCGCCGACACCACCGGTGAGATTCCACAGGATCCAGCTGTCGATGGTGCCGAACGCGAGGTCGCCGGCCTCGGCGCGCTCTCGGGCACCGTCGACGTTGTCGAGGATCCACCGCACCTTCGGTCCGGCGAAATAGGTCGACAGCGGTAGTCCGGTGATCTCGCGGTAGCGGTCGGGCCCGGCGTCACCGGCAAGCTCCTCGACGAGCCTGTCGGTGCGGGTGTCCTGCCAGACGATCGCGTTGTACACCGGTTTTCCGGTGGTGCGGTCCCACACCACCGTGGTCTCGCGCTGGTTCGTCAGGCCGATCGCCGCGACGTCGTTGCGTCGCAGATCCGCTTTGGCAAGCGCCGCGGCTCCCACCTCACGGGTGTTGAGCCACAGCTCTTCCGGGTCGTGTTCGACCCATCCCGACCGCGGGAAGAACTGGCGGTGTTCCTTCTGCGCGAGCGAGACGATGCGCCCGTCGTGGTCGAAGATGATGCACCGGCTGGACGTGGTGCCCTGGTCGATCGCCGCGATGAACTGGTTCACAGGTGATCCTCGGGTGAAGGGGACGGCTCGGTTCGGCAACGCTTCCGCTGCGCGCTGCGGGTCCGAAGCTACTACCCTTGATCGGGATACGTCGACGACTCACGGGAGCAGGTGCGGTGACCAACCAATCGGGTGTGCAACTCCTCGGACCGCAACAGCGCGCCGACGCCTGGCGTCGTCTCGCCACCGAACAGTTCGACGTCGTCGTCATCGGCGGTGGTGTCGTCGGGGCGGGAGCAGCGCTCGACGCCGCAACCCGGGGCCTGCGAGTCGCTCTCGTCGAGGCCCGCGACTTCGCGTCCGGCACGTCGAGCCGGTCGTCGAAGATGTTCCACGGCGGCCTGCGCTATCTCGAACAGCTCGAATTCGGTCTGGTGCGAGAAGCCTTGCGCGAGCGCGAACTCGCATTGACGACCCTAGCCCCGCACCTGGTCAGGCCGTTGAAGTTCCTCTTCCCGCTCACCCATCGGGTGTGGGAGCGGCCCTACGTCGCGGCGGGTATCTTCCTCTACGACCGTCTCGGCGGCGCGAAGTCCGTTCCGGCGCAGAAGCACCTGACCCGCTCGGGCGCCCTGCGGATGGTTCCCGGTCTCAAGCGCAATTCGCTCGTCGGCGGAATCCGCTACTACGACACGGTCGTCGACGACGCCCGGCACACCATGACCGTCGCGCGGACGGCCGCGCACTACGGTGCGGTGGTGCGTACGTCGACGCAGGTCGTCGGTTTCCTGCGCGAGGCCGACCGCGTGTCGGGTGTGCGGGTGCGCGACAGCGAGGACGGTTCGGTCACCGAGGTGCGGGCGCACGCGGTGATCAACGCGACCGGTGTGTGGACCGACGAGATCCAGTCGTTGTCCCGGCAGCGCGGCCGATTCCGGGTCCGCGCGTCGAAGGGCGTGCACATCGTCGTGCCCCGCGACCGGATCGTCAGCGATTCGGCGATCATCCTGCGTACCGAGAAGTCGGTGCTGTTCGTCATCCCGTGGGGCAACCACTGGATCATCGGCACCACCGACACCGACTGGAATCTCGACCTGGCGCACCCGGCAGCGACGAAGGCCGACATCGACTACATCCTCGACCACGTCAACCGCGTACTCGTCGTCCCGCTCACCCACGACGACATCGACGGTGTCTACGCTGGTCTGCGCCCGCTGCTGGCGGGGGAGAGCGACGAGACGTCCAAGCTCTCGCGTGAACACGCCGTCGCGCGGGTGGCGCCGGGGCTCGTGGCGATCGCCGGTGGCAAGTACACGACCTACCGCGTCATGGCCGAGGACGCCGTCGATCTCGCGGCCGAGGACATCCCGGCCCGGATCGCGTCGTCGATCACCGAGAAGGTGCCCCTCGTCGGGGCCGACGGGTACTTCGCGCTGGTCAACCAGACCATGCATCTCGCCGAGCAGTACGGTCTGCATCCCTACCGCGTCAAGCATCTGCTCGACCGCTACGGCTCCCTCGTCGAGGACGTGCTGAGCCTCGCGAAGGGCCGGCCCGAGTTGCTCGAACCGCTGACCGATGCCCCCCAGTACCTGCAGGTCGAGATGGTCTACGGCGCTGCGGCCGAAGGAGCCCTACATCTCGAGGACCTCCTGGCGCGCCGGACCCGGATCTCGATCGAATACCCGCACCGCGGGCTGCACTGTGCGGAGCAGACGGCCCGGCTGGTCGCTCCGGTCCTCGGCTGGGACGACGCGACGATCGACCGGGAGGTCGCGACCTACCGGGCGCGCGTCGAGGCGGAGATCGAGTCGCAGAACCGACCCGACGACGAATCCGCGGACGCGCTCCGGGCAGCGGCCCCTGAGGCCCGGCCGGAGATCCTCGAACCGGTGCCCATCACGTAGCCGCGGGTGGTTCGTGACGGGTGTCGGTGCGTGACACCGCCTTCTCGGCGGTCAGTGTGTGAGCACGACCTTCACGACGACCACGACCGTCGCGATCAGAGCCACCCCCACCGCGGCCGCCACGGTCCGGTGGGTCGGGCTGCGATTCTGTAACCGGCGCACGACGAATACGGTCGAGCCGATACGGATCAGCACGGCGACCTCGGCGAGGATGTGGGCCGTCCGGGGCTCGAGCCAGCCGACCCAGGCCGTGGCGAGCACGAGACAGGGCAATACCGCCGACGACAGGATGGGAACGGAGTCGCGGAGTTCCTCGATGCGTTCGCTGCGCGTGAGTTGAGCACCCGAACGAACGGACTGAGCGACCGACTCCGCGAAGACATGGGCGATGAACGTCGAGAGTGCGGTGCCGATCACGATCGCGATCCCGATGTACTCGGGCGAGGTCGTGATGGGGACGAGCGCGGCCAGCACCAGGATGTTGCCGTAGACGTAGGCGCTGATGCGGGAGGCCGCCGACTCCGGGGACAGAGGGCGGCGCCGTCCGGACGACAGGTACGAGGGCGTGGACACCTCGCTAGCGTGACACAGAACGCCCTCGTCGACGCCGCTACCGGAAGGGTGCGTCAGGGTGAAACAGAAGTGGGACGGTGGCGATCCGTCACCTTCGGGCTGTAGTGCATCCGCGGGTGGTAGCGGTATCGCCACGGAACGAGTTTCGTGCCGAGTCCGATGGCGCGACCGACGAGAGCGTGCGGTGCCGCCTCCGGTCGGCTCCATCGGTAGCCGAGCAGCTCGCGCACCGGCGGGTCGTACAACCCGACGGTGAGCCACAGGAAACCGGCCGTCACCAGCGGCGGATCAACTTCCACACCTCTTCGGGGAACCACCGCAGGAAGGGCGGACGGTCGAGATTCGACAGGTCGAGCACGTCTCGGGTGGCCTTGTTGTCCTCGAGCACGGTGCGGCACCGCGGTCCCAGTACTCGAGGAAGTCCTCCCAGGATGCGGGGACCGAGTGCATCGGCATGCCGTACAGCCGGTACCACTGCACGTGCTCGTCGAACAGGCGGTGCTTCTGTTCGAGGGTGAGCGGGCCGTCGAACCACTCGATGGAGACGACGAGGCTGTAGAAGAAGGTCGCGTGCGCCCAGTAGAAGGTGTCGGGGTCGAGTGTGTGGTACCTGCGGCCCTTCTTGTCGATCCCCTTGATGGTGTTGTGGTAGCCGCGCACCTTCGCTGCGGTCTCCGGGGCGCGGGGACCGTCGAAGACGACGCCGTAGATCGGGTACAGCGATCGGTAGAGCCGTTCCCACCGTTCGTCGAAGAACTTCGAGTGCTCCTCGACCCCGGCGCCGAGTCCGGGATGCATGTTCTGCATCGACCCCGTCCACGGCCCGAAGAGCATGCCGCGCCGGCCGCCGAAGTATCGCCAGGTCAACGAATCGGGGCCCAGGGGTTCCGGTGGTTCCGGCCGCGCAGGGCGCGGTGCCGCGTGGTGCGACGACTCGGCGGTGTCCGGCCCGACGGACCCCTGACTACGCATGTTGTCAGGGGTCCGTCGGGCATGCAGTCAACGACGGGAAGCGACAAGGTGGACACCACGCGCCGCAGCTGGGCGGGCGTCGGCATCGACGAACGCCGTCGGCTGCGCAGGGAACGCCTCCTCGCGGTGGGCGTCGACCTGCTCGGACCGCCCGACGGCGCGGCAGCGAACGTCAGGGCCGTGTGCCGGGCCGCCGAACTCACCGAACGGTACTTCTACGAGAGCTTCACCGACCGCGACACCTTCGTCCGCGAGGTCTACGACCACGTCGCCGACCGCGCCCGCGACGCGCTGACCGAGGCGGTACTGTCCGCCCCCACCCTCGGCCGGGCCGAGGCCGCGGTGCGGGCGTTCGTCGAGCTCATGGTCGACGACCCCGCGAAGGGACGCGTGCTCCTCCTCGCCCCGCTGCGCGAACCCACAATCAGTCGGCGCGGTATCGAACTCGCCCCGGCCTTCGTCGCGCTGGTCCGCGACCAACTACCCCCGGGCGGCGACGAGGGACAGCGCCACATGGTGGCCGTGGGTGCCGTCGGCGCCCTCACCAGCCTGTTCATGAGGTACCTCGAAGGCGACCTCGCCGTGTCGCGAGACACCCTCGTCCGGCACTGCGTCGCGCTCGTCGAGGACGCCGGCAGGGCGGCGTGTCTGCAGGGCGATCAGGGCGGGGATCCTTCCGGGCGCGGCTGACATCGCGGGCACCGGTAGACCACCCGCTCGGGATCGGTCGCGGTGCCGATCTCGCCGAACCGGATCGGGGTATGGCAGCGTCTGCACGGCTTCCCGCGACGCCCGTAGACCCACAGATTGCGGCCCGGACGACGGTCGCCGGTGGTGATACGGGTCGTCCGGTCGCGGTTCGCGACCAGCAACCGATGCGTGAGGTCGACCCACGCAGCGGGATCCCCGGCCTGCGCGACCGGGGTCCACGGATCGACGCCCCGCAGGAAGCACAATTCGGAGCGGTACACGTTCCCGACGCCGGCCATGATGCGCTGATCGAGCAGGGCCACCCCGATCGGACGGTCCGGGTCGCGCACGAGATTCGCCGCCGCACGCTCGGGATCCCAATCGGGACCGAGCAGATCCGGCCCGAGATGGCCCACGGCGTCGTCCTCCCGGTCACGGGCGAGCACCTCGACGATGCCCAGTTCGAAACCCACCGCCTGCACGTCCTCGGTGCCGAGCACGATGCGCGCCTTGTATCCGGGCTTGCGCCACCGTGTTCCGCGCGGATAGACGTGCCATTCGCCTTCCATCTTCAGGTGCGAATGGATCGAGACGTCGGCGACGCGGACGAGTAGGTGCTTGCCCCGCGAGACTACTTCGTCGACCGTGCACCCGGTGAAATCGGCCGTGGCGAAACGCGGAACGCGGAAGTCCGTCTCTGTGAGCACCTTTCCCTCCAGTGCCGTTCGGAGGCGGTGCGCGGCGCGGAACACGGTGTCTCCCTCGGGCACGTCAGAACCTCAGCCGGTAGCCGCGCGGGGTCGCCGAGAATCCCGCTTCGGCAAGATATCCGGCGAACTCGTGCCCATGGATCGTCTCACCGTCGACCTTCTCGACGACGATCTTGTCGACACCACCGCGTTTGACGCTCGCAGCGAGCGACGCGCATGCGCTGCGCAACCGGCCCGGATCGTCGTCGAAGGTGAGCAGCGTGCGTCCGCCGCGTTCGACGAACAGCACGAGCGCCCCGTCGACGAGCACCACGAGTCCACCGGCCTTGCGGCCCGGCCGGTGCCGCGGCGCGTCGTCGTCGGCCGACGACTTCGGCCACGGCAGTGCCGCACCGTACGGGTTGGCCGGATCGCACGCCGCGAGGGTGACGGCCGCGGTCTCCGAGTGCCGGCCCTCGATCGAATCCGAGAACGACCGGAGACGGTCGACGACCGACGGTGTCGAGAACTGCGCTCCGCCCAGCGAATCGACGAAGTAACCGCGGCGGCACCGGCCCGTCTCCTCGAACCGGCTGAGCACCTTGTACATCGTCGCGAATCCGCCGGGCGCACCCTCGCCGACGACGACACCGCGGGTGACCACGCCGTACCGCTCGAGCAGCAGTTCGGCGGTGGTGTGTGCGCGGACCGTCGCGTCGGTCTCGCGTTCGGGCAGCATCGACCAGCGCCCGCTCACGGTCGGTGGCCCGGTGCGGCTCGGCAGCGTGGGCCGGGCCCGGTACATCCGGGCGCGCGGCGCCCGGCGCGGGGTGCGGTGGGCGGGCTTGGCACGGGAGGTGTCGCCGATCAGGGCGCGCAGCGGGGCGAGGGTGTCGCCCGCGATATGCCCGCTCCACACCAGCTCCCACAGGGCGTCGGCGACCGTCGTGTCGCTCGCCGTGGTGTGGAGGACGGTGACGGCGTCGACGAGTTGCCGGAAGAAGTACGCGCCGCCGCCCGAGAGCGACTCGAGGATCGCCCGGTGCACCGGCCCCAGCTCGATGTCGTCGACCGGAGCGAGGCTCGCCGGGGCCAGATCGGCCGGATGCAGTGCCACCCAGCCGTCCTTCCCGGAGATGGACCCGGCACCCGACCACAGGACCTCACCGGTCGTGGTGAGTTCGTCGAGCATCGTCGGGGTGTAGTCGCGCACGCGGGGAGCGAGGATCAGCGGTTCGAGGGCGCTCGCGGGCACCGGTACCCCGGCGAGTTGTTCGACGACGGTGAGGACACCGTCGATGCCGTAGAGCGCACTCGTGCCCGGGCCGGTGCCGAGGTGGTGCCAGTCGGGCAGGAATCGTCCGAGGGTCGTGGTGCTGACGGGTTCGACGTCCTGCCGGGCGGCGGCGAGCGACCGGCGCCGCAGCCTTCGGAGCACCTCCGTGTCGCACCATTCCGATCCGCTCGCACCCGGGCGGAATTCGCCTGCCGTGACGCGCTTCTCGGACGCGAGCCGGCCGAGGACGGATTCGACGACCGCCGTGCCCAGTCCGAACCGGGCGGCGGACTGCGCGGTGGTGAACGGGCCGTGGGTGCGGGCGTGCCGGGCGATCAGATCGCCGAGCGGGTCGGGGACCGGTTCGACGAACACCGTCGGGACCCCGATCGGCAGGGGCACGCCCAGCGCGTCGCGCAGCCGTGAGGCGTCCTCGACCGCCGCCCATCGGTGCTCACCCGCGTACGAGACACGCAACGCGCGGCGTTGCGCTTCGAGATCCTCGATCCAGGACGTCGGGTCGTCGGTGGTGCGCTCGCGCAGCTCGGCCTCGGTGAGCGGACCGAGCAGACGCAGCAGATCGGCGACGCCCTCGGCGTCGCGTGCGCGTCGCTGCGGGGTCAGGCGTTGCAGTTCGTGCTCGGCCTCGGTGATGACGTCGGCGTCGAGCAGTTCGCGCAGCTCGACCCGGCCGAGAAGTTCGGCGAGCAGCGTCGAGTCGAGCGACAGTGCCGCGGCCCGACGTTCGGCGAGCGGGCTGTCGCCCTCGTACAGGAACTCACCCACATAGGAGAACAGCAGCGACGTCGCGAACGGTGAGGCCGTGGGGGTCTCGACCTCCACCAGCCGGATCTTGCGCTGGGCGATGCTGCCGAGCAGGTCGCGCAGAGCAGGCAGGTCGTAGACGTCCTGCAGGCACTCGCGCACCGTCTCGAGCAGGATCGGGAAGTCGGGAAAGCGGCGAGCGACGTCGAGCAGTTGCGCCGATCGTTGGCGCTGCTGCCACAGCGGGGCGCGCTTGCCCGGGTTGCGGCGGGGCAGGAGCAGGGCCCGCGCCGCGCACTCCCGGAAGCGGGACGCGAACAACGCGGAGCCGCCGACCTGTTCGGTGACGATGTCGTCGATCTCCTCGGTGTCGAAGACGAAGATCTCCGAGCCGGGCGGGGCGTCGTCGGTGTCGGGCAGTCGGACGATGATGCCGTCGTCGGACGGGGTGGGGTGCGATTCGATGCCGTAGCGTTCGAGCAGCCGCGCGCCCACCGCGAGCGCCCACGGTGCGTGCACTCGCAACCCGAACGGCGAGTGCAGCACCAGCCGCCAGTCGCCGAGTTCGTCGCGGAACCGTTCGACGACGAGTGTTCGGTCGGTGGGTAGGTGACCGGTGGCGGTGCGCTGCTCGTCGAGCAGACGGATGAGATTTCCGGTGGCGTAGTCGTCGAGACCACCTTTGCGGCAGCGGGTCTCGGCGTCCTCCGGCGAGGCGTGGCCCATCTCGCGCAGGAATGCGCCGAGCGCGGCACCGAGTTCGGCGGGTCGACCCTGACTGTCGCCGTGCCAGAAGGGCAACCGGCCGGGCCGGCCGTAGGCGGGGGAGACCAGCACCCGGTCGAAGGTGATCTCCTCGATCCGCCAGCTGGTGGCACCGAGCGCGAAGACGTCACCCACTCGCGACTCGTAGACCATCTCCTCGTCGAGTTCGCCCACCCGCGTGTTCTTCTCGCCGACCATGTACACGGTGAACAGGCCGCGGTCGGGGATCGTGCCGCCGGAGGTGACGGCGAGCCGTTGGGCGCCGGGCCTGCCGATGAGGGTGCCGGCCGTGCGGTCCCATACCACCCGGGGACGGAGCTCGGCGAACTCGTCGGACGGATAGCGGCCGGCGAGCAGGTCGAGGACGGATTCGTAGACGCCGCGGGAGAGCGTCGCGAACGATCCGCTGCGCCGCACCGTGTCGAACCAGTCGTCGACGTCGACGGGTTCGAGGGCCGTGGCCGCGACCGTCTGCTGGGCGAGCACGTCCAGTGGATTCGCCGGGACCTGCAGCGCCTCGATGTGTCCCTCGACCATCCGCTCGACGGTCACCGCGCAGTGCACGAGATCGGTGCGGTGCTTGGGGAACAGCACGCCGCGTGAGGTCTCGCCCACCTGGTGCCCGGCGCGACCGACGCGCTGCAGACCGCTGGCCACCGAGGGCGGAGCCTCGACCTGGATCACGAGATCGACCGCACCCATGTCGATGCCGAGTTCGAGACTCGACGTCGCCACCACGCACCGCAACCGGCCCGACTTGAGATCGTCCTCGATCAGAGCGCGCTGGTCCTTGCTCACCGACCCGTGGTGGGCGCGAGCGAGCACGGGTGCAGCGCCGGCGGTGGTCTCGGTGGGCGATCCGAGCTGCGAAGGCGGTGCGCCCTCGCGGTCCACCTGCTCGCCGAGGCGTTCGGCCTGGATCTCGTTGAGCCGGGCGGTGAGACGTTCGGACAGTCGCCGGGAATTGGCGAACACGATCGTCGACCGGTGCTCGGTGATGAGATCGACGATCTGCTCCTCGACGTGCGGCCAGATCGACCCGGCCTGCGGTGTGGGTGAGAACGATTCCTCGTCGGGCTCGGAAACCCCGAGTTCGGTCATGTCCTCGACCGGTACGCGCACCGCGAGATCCCACGTCTTCGCCGAGGGCGGCGCGACGATCCGGATGGGGGCGGAACCGGCGAGGAACCGGCCGACCTCCTCGCGCGGTCGCACGGTGGCCGACAACCCGATGCGTTGGGCCGGCGCGCGCAGGAGCTGGTCGAGACGCTCGAGCGACAGCGCGAGATGCGCCCCGCGTTTCGTCCCCGCCACCGCGTGGACCTCGTCGACGATCACCGTCTCGACACCGACGAGGTTCTCCCGCGCGGACGAGGTGAGCATGAGGAAGAGCGACTCGGGCGTCGTGATGAGGATGTCCGGTGGCGTGCGCGCCATGGCGCGACGATCGGCCTGGGAGGTGTCGCCGGAACGCACACCGACGGTGATGTCGGGTGGCGTCAGACCGAGCCGTTTCGCGGTCTGGGTGATGCCGACGAGCGGAGACCGCAGGTTGCGCTCGACGTCGACGGCGAGGGCCTTGAGCGGCGAGACGTACAGCACGCGGGTGCGGTGCTCGCGCGCGGCGTGCTCGTCGGCCGGGGTGGACGAGAGCCGGTCGAGCGACCACAGGAACGCCGACAGGGTCTTGCCCGAGCCGGTGGGGGCGACGACGAGCGTGTGGGCTCCCGAGGAGATCGAATCCCACGCGCCGAGCTGGGCCGGGGTCGGGGACTCGAACGCCCCGGCGAACCACGCCCGGGTCGGCGCGGAGAAACGATCGAGGATGTCGGTCACCATCCCATCGTCTACCCGCCGACCGACACACTCAGTCGCCGCACGTGAACCCAGTCAGTCGCCGCACGTGAACCCGCTCAGTCGTCGTACGCGAACCGGGCGATCTGCCGGCAGTGATCGTCGGCCCAGGAGTTGCGGCCGCCGCGCATCAGTTCCGTCACGAGCGCCCGCGCCGGGGCCCGCCACGGCAGCGCCTCGAACTGCTCCCGCGCGGCGGGTTCGTCGCTCCACACCACGGACACCACGGAGCCCTCGTCGATGAAGGAGAGGCCGGGGGAGTCCGCCGCGAGCTGCTCGCGGGTCGAACCCGACGCCTTCTCCAGCTCGGCCCCCGACACACGGACGTAGCCGGCGAGGCTCCGCTGCCCGTCGGAGAGGTCGAGGAACATCCCTGCGACCGCCATGTTGCCGGCGTGCACCGACACCAGCGGCTTCCGCAGGTCGTCCGGCTCGCCGGCGGGAAGACACACGACGGACCAGTACTCGCATTCGCTCATGCGGGCGTTGGGCACGATCGACGACACGACGTCGCGGAGCCAGGCCGTGACGGAGCCGAACTCGGGATACTGTTCGAGCTCGCGGTACTTGGTCTCGCGCAGCGGCAGGGCGGTCGTTGACGGGGGCACACGGGTGTTCACGCGACGATTATGACCGCAGCCGATGTGGTGTGGGTCATCAGATCACCACGCCGGGATTCAGGATCGCGTTCGGGTCGAGCGCGGCTTTGATCCGCTCGGTCAACGCCATCACGTCCGGTCCCACCTGATCGGGTAGCCAGGCCTTCTTGAGCCGGCCGACACCGTGTTCACCGGTGATGGTGCCGCCGAGTTCGATCGCGAGATCCATGATCTTCCCGAAGACCGTCTGCGCCCGCGCCGTCATGTCCTCGTCGGCGGGGTCGTAGACGATCAGCGGGTGGGTGTTGCCGTCCCCGGCGTGGGCGATCACGGCGACGGTGACGTCGTGTCGGGTTGCGAGATCGGCGATTCTGCTCACCAGTTCCGGCAGTGCGGGGATCGGCACCCCGACGTCCTCGAGCAACAGGCTGCCGGTGCGCTCGACGGCCGGGATCGCCATGCGGCGGGCGACGGTGAACGCCTCACCCTCCTCGGGGTCGTCGGTCGCGAAGACGTCGTCGGCGCCGGCCTCGCGGCAGGCCCGCACCATGATCTCGATCTCCTCCGCGGCCGCGTTGCCGGGTGCGTCGGAGCGTGCGATGAGCATGGCCTCGGCGGTGCGGTCGAGTCCCATGCGCAGCATGTCCTCCACCGCCCCGATCGACGCCCTGTCCATGAATTCGAGCATCGCCGGTCGCAGGACCGCGGTGATCGCGACGACCGCGTCGGCGGCGGCCTGCACGGTGGCGAAGGTCGCGACCATCGTGGACGCCGGTGGCGGCGGTGGGACGAGGCGCAAGGTCACCTCGGTGATGACCCCGAGAGTGCCCTCGCTGCCGACGAACAGCTTCGTCAGCGACAGGCCCGCGACGTCCTTGACCCGCGGACCGCCGAGCCGCACCGCGGTACCGTCGGCGAGGACCACCTCGAGTCCGAGCACGTAGTCGGTCGTCACCCCGTACTTCACGCAGCACAGCCCACCGGCATTGGTGGCCGCGTTGCCGCCGATCGTGCAGATCTCGAACGACGACGGATCGGGTGGATACCAGAGTCCGTGTTCGGCCGCGGCCTGCTTCACCTCGACGTTGAGCAGACCGGGCTGGACGACGGCGGTGCGGGTCGCGGTGTCGACGGTGATCGCCCGCATCTTCTCGGTGCTGAGCACGATCCCGTCGGCGAGCCCGCCGGACCCGCCGGACAGACTCGTGCCGGCACCGCGGGGCACTACCGGCACCCGGTGGGCGTCCGCCCACCGCAGTGTCGCCTGCACGTCCGCGGTGGATGTGGCCCGTACGAGCGCGAGGGGAACCGCGGCGTCCGGGTCCTGCGCCCGATCCTGCCGGTAGCCGGCGAGGATGTCGGGATCGATGATCAGTGCGCCGGCGGGCAGCTGCCCGCGGAGTTCGTCGAGCAGGTTCCCCGGATACACGCCCCAGGTCTACCACAGGATGTGTCACAGGCCATAGATCCTCTGATTGGGTGAAGTGTCGTCGGGTACCCCTTCCGCAGGACACGGAAAGGAGAAGACGATGCCGAATCCGTCGATCAAGAACGAGAAGATGTACGAGGACCTGCGCGAGGACGGTGCCTCCAAGGAGAAGGCGGCCCGGATCTCCAACGCGGCTGCGAACGAGGGTAAGTCGCAGGTCGGGAAGAAGGGTGGCAAGTCCGGCTCCTACGACGACTGGACGGTCGACGACCTGAAGAAGCGTGCGAAGGAACTGGGCATGACCGGTTACTCCGACATGAAGAAGGACGAACTGATCGACGCACTGCGCAACCACTAGCCGCCCGGACCCCTGAGTTCGGGATCAGCCGAATTCGACACCCTGGGCGAGCGGCAGCTCCGTCGAGTAGTTGACGGTGTTAGTCGCCCGCCGCATGTACGCCTTCCACGCATCCGATCCGGATTCGCGCCCGCCGCCGGTGTGCTTCTCCCCGCCGAAGGCGCCGCCGATCTCGGCCCCCGAGGTGCCGATATTGACATTCGCGATGCCGCAGTCGGATCGGGCGAGGAACAATTCGGCCTCGCGCTGGTCGAGCGTGAATATCGCCGACGACAGGCCCTGTGGTACACCGTTGTGCAAGGCGATCGCCTCGTCGAGGTCGTCGTAGTCGAGGACGTACAGGATCGGGGCGAAGGTCTCCTCGCGCACCACCTCGGTCTGCGCCGGCATCCGGACCAGTGCGGGGGAGACGTACACGCCACCACCGGTGACCTCCACCCGTTCGCCGCCGACGACGAGCGTGCCCCCGTCGGTCTGCGCGCGGTCGAGCGCCGCGGTCATCGCCTCGTAGGACCGTTCGGAGATGAGCGGACCCACGAGGACACCCTCGTCCAGCGGATTCCCCACCCGCAGACGCGAGTACGCCTTCGCGATGCGCTCGACGAACTCGTCGGCGATCGATCGGTGCACGATCAGCCGGCGCAGGCTGGTGCAGCGCTGGCCCGCCGTGCCGGCTGCGGCGAACACGACGCCCCGGACGGCGAGGTCCTGATCGGCGGACGGAGCGACGATCGCCGCGTTGTTGCCGCCGAGTTCGAGCAGGCAGCGACCGAACCTCGCCGCGACCCGCGGCCCGACGATCCGCCCCATCCGGGTGGAGCCGGTCGCACTCACCAGGGCGATACGGGGATCGTCGACGAGCGCCTCACCCACCCTGTGGTCGCCGAGGAGCAGGTGATGGAGACCGCCGGGGGCGCCGACGTCGGCGGCGGCGCGGCGCAGCAGCGCGTCGCAGGCGAGGGCGGTGAGCGGGGTGGTCTCCGACGGTTTCCACACCACCGGGTCGCCGCACACCAGCGCGATCGCGGTGTTCCACGACCACACCGCCACGGGAAAGTTGAACGCGGAGATCACGCCCACCACGCCGAGCGGATGCCAGATCTCCATGAGCCGGTGCCCGGGCCGCTCGGACGGCATCGTCCGCCCGTAGAGCTGTCGCGACAGACCGACGGCGAACTCACAGACGTCGATCATCTCCTGCACCTCGCCCGCGGCCTCCGACGGGATCTTCCCCGCCTCCAGGGTGACGAGCTCGGCGAGATGCCGCTTGTGCTCGACGAGCAGTTCGCCGAGCCGTCGCACCACGCGGCCGCGCACCGGGGCGGGGACGTGGCGCCACTGCTCGAAGGCCCGTGCCGCCGCGGTGATCGTCGCATCGACCTCGGTGGCCGAGTGGACGGGTACGTGCCCGAGCACGCTGCCGTCGATCGGGCTGGTCACCGCGAGTGTCACGCCGGCGGGCAGGGCGCTGTCGGGCACGGCGTCGGCGCCGCACTGCCTCAGCGCGGTCGCCGCGCGGTCGGCGAGATCGGTGGTCGCATTCATCGGTGAGCTCCTTTGCTGCTCGGATACCCTGCGCTGGTGCCCGAATCCTCGAGAAACGACTCGTCGAAGGAGTCGCTGGACGACATCGATCGGATGTTGCTGCGCGAACTGGTCGCCGACGGTCGCGCGACACTCGCGGCGCTCGCCGAGAAGGCAGGGCTGTCCGTCTCGGCCGTGCAGTCGCGGGTGCGCCGGCTCGAAGCGCGCAGCGTGATCCGCGGATACAGTGCGCGCGTCGATCCCGAAGCGCTCGGGCTGATGCTGTCGGCGTTCGTGGCGATCACCCCTCTCGATCCGTCGCAACCCGACGACGCGCCGGCCCGCCTCCGGCACATCTCCGCGATCGAATCGTGTCATTCGGTGGCAGGCGACGAAAGCTACATCCTCCTCGTGCGTGTCGAGTCTCCTCGCGCTCTCGAGCGGTTGCTGCAGGAGATCCGGGCGACCGCCAATGTCGCCACCCGCAGCACCGTCGTTCTGCAAACATTTTACGAACGATAGGCCTCTGCGCCGTAAATGTTGCTGCGATACCGGGTTTGTCCCGTTGAGTTTCGCGTACGGTGGGGTCATGAGCACTGCATTCCGAAACCCGGACGGTGCCGAGAATCTCGCCCCCGACCGGGTACACAGCATCCTCGGCCGGCACATGCTCGCCGACGGTTTCGACCTCGTCCTCGATCTCGACCGTTCCCGCGGAGTACGCCTCGTCGACGCCCGGGACGGAACCACGTGGCTCGACATGTTCGGGTTCTTCGCGTCGTCCACGCTCGGAATGAATCATCCTGCACTGACCGATCCGGAGGCAGCGCACGAACTCGCCGCCGTCGCGGCGAACAAGCCCAGCAACTCCGACATCTACACCGTGCCCATGGCACGCTTCGTCGAGACCTTCGTGCGCGTCCTCGGCGACCCGGCGCTCCCGCACCTGTTCTTCGTCGACGGCGGCGGGCTCGCCGTGGAGAACGCGCTCAAGGTCGCGTTCGACTGGAAGAGCCGTCTCAACGAATCCCGCGGTCTGCCCGCCCACCTGGGCGGATCGGTACTGCACCTGACCGAGGCCTTCCACGGCCGCACCGGATACACGCTGTCGCTGACCAACACCGATCCGGTCAAGACCGACCGGTTCCCCAAGTTCGACTGGCCGCGGATCGACGCGCCCTATCTCGCAGACGGACGCGACGTCGCCGTGGCCGAGGAGAAGGCCCTCGAGCAGGCCCGCCGAGCCTTCGCCGAACGCGCCCACGACATCGCGTGCTTCATCGCCGAACCGATCCAGGGCGAAGGCGGCGACCACCACTTCCGTCCCGAGTTCTTCCGGGCGATCGCGCAGTTGTGCCGCGAGAACGACGCTCTGCTGATCTTCGACGAGGTGCAGACCGGCGCCGGCACGACCGGCACCGCGTGGGCCTACCAGCAGCTCGGCGTCACCCCCGACATCGTCGCCTTCGGCAAGAAGACGCAGGTGTGCGGGATCATGGCCGGCGAACGCATCGACGAGGTGCCCGACAACGTGTTCGCCGTGAGTTCGCGGATCAACTCGACGTGGGGCGGCAACCTCACCGACATGGTGCGGGCCCGCCGCATCCTCGAGGTCGTCGAGCACGACCGGCTGATCGACCGTGCACGGTTGAGTGGGGCGCACCTGCTGTCGGGGTTGCAGCAGCTCGCCGCGCGACGACCGGTCGTCACCGAGCCGCGCGGACGCGGACTGATGTGCGCCGTCGACCTCCCGACTCCGGAGATCCGCGACGAGGTGCTGCGACGGCTGTACCGCGACGAGCACGTCCTCGTGATCGGGACGGGCACGCGCGGCATCCGCTTCCGGCCGCCGCTGATCGTCACCACCCACGAGCTCGACGAGGCCCTCGACGCGCTCGACAGGGTGACCTCGCAGTACGAATGACGGGGCGGGTCCCCCTGTTCGGGGCCGCACGGCGGTAGCTTGTCGGATATGGCCGATGCACTGGACGAGACCGTGACCGGCGGCGAGTCCTTCGCGATTCCGTCGCTCGCCAACCTGAGGGACATCGGCGGTTGCCCGAGTTCGTTCAGCGGCGTGGTCCGCACCGGGGTGGTCTTCCGTTCCACCGACCTCAGCCGCCTGACCGACACCGACCTCGAGACCCTCGATGCCCTGAGTATTGCGACGGTCTTCGACCTGCGCACGCTCGAGGAGCAGCAGGCCCGTCCCGATCGCGTCCCCGACGGCGCCCGGCACCTCGGCCTCGACGTCCTCGCTGATCGTGAAGGCGGATCGATCGCGGCGGCGCTGCCGCAACTCGTGTCGAATCCGGAGTTGGTGTCGCAGATACTCGGGGACGGTCGCGCCACCGACTACCTACGTCAGAGCTACCGCGATTTCGTCACTCTTCCGAGCGCAGTGGCGTCGTACCGGACCCTGGCCGACACCGTCGCGCACGGCGACGTTCCGGGGCTCGTGCACTGCAGTGCCGGCAAGGACCGCACCGGGTGGGCGGCGGCGTCGCTGCTCCTGTTCGCCGGCGCCGACCAGGAAGCCGTCTTCGCCGACTACCTGCGCACGAACGACGAACTGCTCCCGCATTTCGACGACTTCTTCGCCCGGTTCGCATCGCTCGGCGGCGATCCGGAACTGATCACACCCCTGCTCGGTGTGCGTCGCGAGTACCTCGAGGTGGCGATCGAGGAGGCGCTGTCGCGCTACGGAACCATCGAGCAGTACTTCGCCGCCGGACTCGGTCTCGACGACGACACCCTGCAGGCACTGCGGACCCGGCTCGTCGATCCGGACGTGACCGCCTGACCGTCACCTCGGCGCCGGCGTGCTCAGGGTTGGCACGGGGACCGGACCGTAGCGTCGCCACCGCGGTCCGGGTGCGTAGGAGCGCAGCTCGTCGACTCGGCGTGCGACAGCGTCGGGATCGGCGAGTTCGGCGCGAGCGTCGGGGTCGCGGAGATAGTGGTCGAGCACGGCGTCGAGGAGTTCGGGAGCGATCTCGAACCGGCGCCGGTCGATGCGGGCAGTATGACCGGGGTGGCGTCGGGATGAGGGACGTAGGTCGCTGTCCTTGCGGTCGTCGATGATCCGCCACGGCAACGGAACTCGTGCGCTCGTCACGGCGCCCCACTGCGGCAGGGCGACCAGCACGACGTACCGGGGATCGGGTTGAACGCCGGATGCCGTGGCGTTCCAGGGTATCCAGGTGTCGGTGGCGTGATCGCTGAAGCGGATTCCGTCCACGGAGAGTGCGATCCGGCCGGGGCGCAGCGTCCGCCGGGCGACGAAGAAGTAGAAACCGACCTGCCACGAGCAGATGACGATCGTCATGATCACGTTCTCGCTCGTCCGGTCTCCGGCGTTCGGGGTCGTCCAGACGGCGGCGAGCAACATCAGCGTCAGCATCCCGATCTGAGCGGGAGCGGCCCAGAAGACCGAAGGTGACTGTCGCAGAACCAAGGCCGGGGAGTCGGTTTCGGTTTCCGCGACGATGTGCTCCGCTCGGGTGCGTGGGCTGTACATGAGGAAACCGATCACCGGATACACCAGAACCGTTGCCCCCAGAGCCAACAGGAAGGTCGTGCCGGTGGGTGCTTCGAGTGGCATTCCTGCTGTTGCCTGTTCGACGAAGACGCCGACGAGAAGTGCGGGGAACAACAGGCCGACGACGGCTGTGAACACGATGACGTACAGTGCCCGCGGATTTCCGTAGGTGCGGAGGTCGGAACCGTCAGAAAACTGCATCGAGAACTCCTCGTCCCAGTCGCGTCACTCCACCGACGGTCGCGTCGAGGAGATCCGCCGTAGCGTCTGCTGCACCTCCGAGTTCGTTCACCCCGGCCATGACCGTTCCCAAGGCGGAGCTCGTGCCCGACTCGTAGATGTGGTCGACCATGCCGGATGTGAAGATTCCGCCGGCGGTTCCCGCCAGCACACCGATCACAGTGCCGACAGCGGTGCCGGCAATGGGAACGACCGATCCGACTGCGGCTCCTACCGCGGCGCCGGTCGTCATCGATGCCATCAGACCCGCGCTGTTGGAGGCCACAGCCTGTTCGAGCGACTCGCCGCCGGCGAAATAGTCCAGCCCTACGCCGGCGACGAAACCGAGAGCGTTTGCGGCCCCTGCGACTCTGGCGGCAGTTCGGGACAGCGGTACCGCGTCGTCGAGGTGTCTGCCTGTGTCGGCGAGGTCTTGAAGCGGATGCTGAGCGATATCGAACAGACGTCGCAGTTCACCGTAGGGTGTGCCGTCCGGCAGTGCGAGAAATCGTTCCATCGACAGGAGTGCTGCGTTACGAAGACTCTCCCGAAGCTCGAGCAATGCCTTCACCCGACCACTCCGGTACAGGTCGGCGGAGTCGAACCCGGTGGTTGTCAGAAAAGTCGCGGACCACACGTGTCCGATCCAGGTGTTCACGGCAGTTGCGATTGCGACCGACCATCGAGCGTGCACCGCCTCGGCGGCGTCATTCGCCTCCTGATATGCCGAGGCCCTTCGGAAAGCGACTTCGTCGTCACCCGGGGGAGGATCACCGATCGTGTTGCCCACGACCGGCAGTCCCGCGGCCGCGGCGCGAGCCCGGATGCCGGCCATGTCGGACAGGGCACGCGACAGTTCGCCCGCCAGGCCCGCGAAGACATCGGCGGTCCTCGATGTCCGCTCGTGGAAATCGTCGACGGCGTGGACGTGTTCGCTCGACCTGTCGAGGTAGGTCTCGGAAGCGTCGCCCTCCCAGGCGTCGTCGGCGATGCGACGCGCCCGGGCTGCGGCGTCGGCGACGTTCCCGATCGTGGTGCCCAGCGTCGTGCGGATCCAGTCCTCGACCCGTCGGATATCGGTGGGGTTGCCGGCGATGAAGGTGTCGATCGGCACGGTCACTCCGACCAGGTCCGGACGAGCGCGGCGGCGGCCTCGTCGTCGGCTTCCCGGTACGTCTGCGCTGTGGTCGTCAGCAGGCCACCCGTTCCGCCGAGCACCTCGACCGTGCCGGCGAGGTCGGTGACGATCTGCGCCAGCATGCCGGTGAGTGGGCCGGTCGCAAGACCCGCGTCCACGCTCGTGGGGCAGGTATCGGCGAGATCCGCGGTGTCGGTGGCCGCACCCGTGTAGATGCCCGCGGCCCGATCGAGTTCGTCGGGATCGACGTACAGGCTCATCTCGCGTCTCCGGAGGCCGGGTGCCGACGTTCCGCTTCGGGTATCGGGACGTCGAGCAGCAGCGAATCCCACGGCTGTGCCTCCCGCAGTCGCGGGAGCATGTGCGTGGGCAGCACCAGCCACGGTTGCCCGGCGCCGCAACAGGAGTGGAGACGGTCGAGAGCCGTGTAGGCGAGCAGCGCGATGCGGCCGTCGCTGAGATACCGATAGTCGACGGTGGCATCGGCCGGATCCGGGACCGCTTCCGCGCACGGTAGATAGAGATACGGCGGGAGCACCGTCGGTAGTGCGTCCGCGACCTGTTCCTGCGACATTCGTTCCCCCGTGAGCAGCCTGTCCGATCCCCCGTCGGACTGTCGGCGCAGAGGAGGCTACCAGCGTCAGGGTTTGTGACGAATCACGGATTGATGCTTACGGTTTCGACCGTACGCGAGAACGTGAGCCGACGACGGCCGCGACGGCGAGGCCGATCGCAACGCCGACGAGATCGGCGCACCAGTCCCAGAACGATCCGGAACGCCGCACGGCCACCGTGGCCTGGAGGATCTCCGTCAACACGCCGTAGAGGCCCAGCCACACCACCGTGACGACGGGGGAGATTCGTGCGTAGCGGGAGCAGAGCGCGAGCGCCAGGAACATCAGCGCGTGTGTGACCTTGTCGGCGTGCGGCGGGCCGCTCGGCACCGTGCTGCCGGGGGAGAGCAGCATCGCGGTGATGACGACGACCGCGAGGATCAGGGGCAGTGCACGATGCCGGAGGAGCGTGGACGGCACGGTTCAAGCGTTCTTCTTCTCACCACGGTGGGTGTCGGCGTCGTCGGTGCTGTGCCCGTCCCGGTCGCGACCGGCGAACAGGACGATGCCCACGGCGGGGATCAGCAGGAAGAACAACCACGTGTCGAAGGTGAAGAACAGCACGAGCGCGACCAGCGGCGTCAGGCCCATCACGACCTCGCGCCACCGCTCGGGATCCCTCTTCGGGATGATCACCGGAAGATCGTCCCGGGTCGTGGCCGAGCTATCGGTGAGGTGGGCGGGCAGGTCGGTGAACAGCACGTCGAGATCACCGCGCGTCCCGGCCGCCGACGCCATCGCGCTGCGTTCGTCGAACTCCGACAGCGTCAGCCGGCCGAGCGCGAAGTGCTCGCCGAGCAGGTCGAGAGCCTCACTGCGTTCTGCGTTGCCGATCCGGACGTCGGGGTGTTCGGGCATGCCGGCCACACTAACCTGTGCCGTCGGACCGGCAACAGCCACGGGCACCTCTCGAAGAGCTGTGATATCCGCTACAGGATCTCTGCAACAGCAGAAGGACGCGGCCGGGTACCGCGAGGTCAGGACGGCCCGCGGCCCTCGCCGAGGAGCCGGTAGGCCCGGCGACCCGCGACGAACAGCACACCGAAGGCGATGAGCAGCGCGATCGGGTGCCGGAAGACGACGATCACGAGCAGCGCGACCAGGATGAACGGAACCAACGTGAGCAGCTGTTCCGCCAGATCGCGTGGCCCGGTGGTGGCCATCGCGGCCGGCGCCGAGGGCAGGTCGGCGAACAAGGGGATCAGGTCGCCACGCACCGTGGCCTGCGTGGCGAGTGCGACCCGCTCGTCGAATTCCGCCAGGCTGAGACGGCCCGCGGCGAAGTGCTCGCCGAGCAGCGCTACGGCTTCTTCACGCTCGGCGGTGCCGATGCGGATGTCGGGGCGGTCGGCCATGACTCCAGGCTAGTGGTTCTTCGCGCGCATGAGCCGGTCACGGGGGCCCGATACGGCGAGGTCCCCCGCATCGTGAGCGATGCGGGGGACCGTCGGCCGTACTGCTCGAGCGTTGCTCGGGCGGGGTCCTACTTGATCTCGGTGAGCACGGTGCCCTGGGTGACCGCGGCACCCGGCTCGACCGCCAGGCCGGTGACGACGCCCGCCTTGTGGGCGTTGACCGGGTTCTCCATCTTCATGGCCTCGAGCACGGCGATGAGCTCGCCCTCGGCGACCTCCTGGCCCTCGGCAACCGCGACCTTGACGACGGTGCCCTGCATGGGTGCGGTCACCGCGTCGCCCGACGCCTTGCCGGCGCCGCCGCCACCGCGCTTGCGGGGCTTCGGCTTCTTGCGGATCACGCCGGCGCCGCCGCCGTTACCGCCGAGCGAGAACTGCCCGGGCAGCGACACCTCGACGCGGCGTCCGCCGACCTCGACGACGACGTTCTGCCGCGGCAGGGCCTCGTCCTCGTCCTCGATCGGGGCACCACCGGTGTACGGCTCGATGGTGTTCTCCCACTCGTTCTCGATCCACTTGGTGTAGACGTCGAACTTCTCGCCGTCGCCCACGAACGCCGGGTTCTCGACGATGTGGCGGTGGAACGGGATGACCGTGGCCAGGCCCTCGACCTCGAACTCGGCCAGCGCGCGGGCAGCACGCTGCAGCGCCTGCTCGCGGGTCTCACCGGTGACGATCAGCTTGGCGAGCATCGAGTCGAACTGACCGCCGATGACGTCGCCGGCGACGACACCCGAATCGACACGCACGCCGGGGCCCGTGGGCTCCTTGTAGACGGTGATCGGGCCGGGAGCGGGGAGGAAGCCGCGACCGGCGTCCTCACCGTTGATGCGGAACTCGAAGCTGTGGCCGCGCGGGGTCGGGTCCTCGGTGAGCTCGAGCTTCTCGCCGTTGGCGATGCGGAACTGCTGACGCACGAGGTCGATGCCGGCGGTCTCCTCGGTGACCGGGTGCTCGACCTGCAGGCGGGTGTTGACCTCGAGGAAGGAGACGGTGTCGCCCTGCACGAGGTACTCGACCGTGCCGGCGCCGTAGTAACCGGCCTCGCGGCAGATGGCCTTGGCGGAGTCGTGGATGCGCTTGCGCTGCTCGTCGGTCAGGAACGGCGCGGGGGCCTCCTCGACGAGCTTCTGGAAGCGGCGCTGCAGCGAGCAGTCGCGAGTGCCGGCGACGATGACGTTGCCGTGCTGGTCGGCGATGACCTGGGCCTCGACGTGGCGGGCCTTGTCGAGGTACTGCTCGACGAAGCACTCGCCGCGACCGAAGGCGGCGACGGCCTCACGGGTGGCCGACTCGAACAGTTCGGGGATCTCCTCGATGGTCTGCGCGACCTTCATGCCGCGTCCACCACCGCCGAAGGCGGCTTTGATCGCGACCGGCACGCCGTACTTCTCGGCGAACTCGACGACCTCGTCGGCGTTCTTCACCGGATCCTTGGTGCCGGCCGCCATCGGAGCCTTGGCGCGCTCGGCGATGTGGCGGGCGGTGACCTTGTCGCCGAGGTCGCGGATGGACTGCGGCGAGGGGCCGATCCAGATGAGGCCGGCGTCGATCACGGCCTGGGCGAAGTCGGCGTTCTCGGAGAGGAAGCCGTAGCCGGGGTGGATGGCGTCGGCGCCGGACTTGGCCGCGGCGTCGAGGATCTTGTCGAACACCAGGTAGGACTCGGCCGAGGTGTTGCCGCCCAGTGCGAACGCCTCGTCGGCGAGCTTCACGAACTGTGCGTCTGCGTCCGGTTCGGCGTAGACGGCGACACTGCCGTAGCCTGCGTCCTTGGCGGCTCGGATGACCCGCACAGCGATTTCGCCGCGATTCGCGACGAGCACCTTCGTGATCTGCGCGCTGGCATGACTGGGCACGGAGCCTCCTGTTGATCGATCGTTAGGTTATTTCCGTCGACGGGCAGTCTAAGCGCCATTCGGATCGACGATGTAACCGGATGCCCGTATACATTACGGCGGCCGTTCGAGCGCACAATGCTACTCACCGGTAGGTGGGACTGCCGCCGTTTCCGGCCGTGCGATCCACGGTCCACCCACCGCGACCTCGTGCATCAGTTCGCGGGTGCGCGTCAGAAGGCTCGGGACGTTCTTGTCCGCGACCGTATTGTCTGGAAATCGCGCCGACATGTTCACACCCTCGGGCGTGCGGTTGATCCAGACGTAGACGTCGTGGGTGAAGCTGCGGCTGCGCAGCGCCTGAGCGTTCCATTCGGGCCACTGGGCGGCCATCGGTACGAACCGCACGTCCATGTACGAGACGACGAAACGTGGACGGATGGGCACGCCGAGGAGTTCGCCCACCCGCGCGAACGGCACTCGTGCGCTCGCGCGGGTGCGGTGCAGTTCGTCGCCGGCCCGCATCGCCAGGGTCTCGAAATCCGTTGTGTCCGTGAGTTTCAGATCGATCGGACGCAGGCCGACGAACCATCCGAGCGAACCCGCCCAGATCGGCCCGGCGCGGGTGTGCGCGGGCGCGACGGTCCGGAACCGATCCGCACCGGTGAGTTCGGCCGTCGCCCGGCCGAAGCACGCCAGCACGCCGGCGAAGAATCCCGTCCCGGCGCGTCGGCAGCATGCGGAGAAGGCGCTCGCCTCGTCGTCGTCGAACCAGCGTTCCGACAGTCGTTGCTGGGGTGTGGCGTGCGCGGGTCGCGCCCCGATCGGGAGGGGGAAGGCGGGCGGTTCGCCGCCGCATTCGGTGAGGGTCCGCCGCCAGATCTGCACGGCCTCGTCGTCGTCGTCGAGATGCGCGGACTCGTCGCGTTCGGCGGCGCCGAAGTCGATGTAGCTGCCCACCGGGAACAGGTCGGCGGCGCGACCGGTGCGCTCCTCCTCGTAGAGCGCCGAGATCTCGTGCGCCACGAGCACCACCGAGTACCCGTCGATGATGGAGTGGTCGGCGCCGAAGAAGACTGTGAACCGCTCGTCGGTGTCCTTCGCGCTTTCTGCGCTGTCGGGATCCCCGTCCGGTGTCCGCTCGAGCGTCGCGAAGACGTAGGACGGCCACAAGTGCGGGGTCGTGTAGTCGTCGAACAGACCGAGCAGGTGCTCGTGGATGGTGTCGGGATCGGCGGGATCGTGCCGGATGGGTCGCACCGACACCCGGCCGGGGGGAGCGGTGCGCCGCACCAGACCGCCGCCGCTCTGCTCCTCGTCGAGGTGCGCGTGGCTGCGCAGCGGTTCGTGCCGATCGATCCAGCGCTGCAGGGCCCGCCGGAACCGCTCGGTGTCGAGGGGCCCGGGGACCTCGAAGGCCGTGCCGAGCCAGGAGTCGCGGCCCCCGCCGTACCGGACCCCCGAGGTGCGCCTGAGATGCGCCTCGTGGATGTACGAGGCGGGACGAGGGTCCTCGCGCCAGTCGTCCTCGGCCGCACACGGCAGCCATTCGGTGAGAACGCCCGGGGGGATCCGGTAGTCGGCGAGCTCGGTGAACTCCATGACCGCGTCAGGTTCGGAGATGCCGCTTGATGCGCGTGAGCATCGCGCTCATCCCTCGCAGCCGCAGCGGGCTGACCGCCTCGGCGAGACCGAGCGAGGCATAGAAGTCGTCGGGCACGTCGAGGATCTCCTGTGCGCTGAGACCGTCGAGTCCCTGCTGCAGGATCGATGCGAATCCGCGGGTGGTCGGGGCTTCGGCGGGTGCGCTGAAGTGGAGCTTCACCTGCGACCGGTCGGATGCGTCGACGGACAGGAACAGCGGCGACTGGCACTCGGGCACCGGCTCCATCGCCGCTTCCTCGAGTTCGGCGGGAAGCGGCGGGAGCTCGCGGCTGAATTCGAGAAGCAACTGCAGCTTGTCCTGACCTTCGACGGCAGCGAAGTCGTCGACGATCTCGGCGAGGGGGGCGGGAATGCTCATGCGGCCGGCGCTTCTCCGGGCTCGTCGCCCTTGGCGATGGGCACGCGGACGGCGTTGCCCCACTCGGTCCACGAACCGTCGTAGTTGCGCACGTTCGAGTATCCGAGCAGGTAGGTGAGGACGAACCAGGTGTGGCTCGAGCGCTCGCCGATCCGGCAGTAGGCGATCACGTCGGCGTCCTGGTCGATGTCGCCGTAGATCTCCTCGAGTTCGGGCCGCGCACGGAACCGGCCGTCGGGCGCCGCTGCCTTCGCCCACGGGATCGACACCGCGGTGGGGATGTGGCCACCGCGCAGGGCGCCTTCCTCCGGGTAGTCGGGCATGTGGGTGCGCTCGCCGGTGTACTCCTGCGGCGACCGCACGTCGACCAGCGGGCCCTTGCCCAGGTGCGCGAGGACATCGTCCTTGAATGCGCGGATCCGGGCGTCGTTGCGCTCGACGACCGGGTAACCGCTCGTCGTGGCGGCGGGGATGTCGAGGGTGGTGTCGCGGTTCTCGGAGATCCACGCGTCGCGTCCACCGTCGAGCAGGCGGACGTCCTCGTGGCCGAAGAGGGTGAAGACCCACAGTGCGTAGGCGGCCCACCAGTTGGACTTGTCGCCGTAGATGATCACGGTGTCGGTGCGGCGGATGCCCTTGCGATCCATGAGCGCGGCGAACTGCTCGCCGTCGATGTAGTCGCGGGTGACGGGGTCGTTGAGATCGAGATGCCAGTCGATCTTCACCGCACCGGGGATGTGCCCCACGTCGTAGAGCAGGACGTCCTCGTCGGACTCTACGACCTTCACTTCGGGATGACCGAGATGAGCGGACAACCACTCCGTCGACACGAGACGGTTGGGATCGGCGTATACCGCGAACGAAGGGTTGCTATCGGGTGCGACGGGCACATGGGCTCCTGAGGCTGTGGTGGCAGGTGCGCCGTCGATTCTAGGCGGTACCGTGACGGGACGTGACCCGCAGTGACACCCACGGCGACCGGCCGGCCCCGGTCGAGCTCGCATCGCGGGAGCACATCGACCTGCTGGTCCGGCGGTTCTACGAACGGGCCCTCGACGATCCCGTGCTCGCGCCGGCCTTCGACGTCCTCGCCGTGATCGGACTCGACGACCATCTGGTAGTGGTCGGCGACTTCTGGGAGCAGATCCTCTTCCGCACCACCCGCTATCGCGGAGCGTTCGTGCCGGTGCACCGGGCGCTGCACGGACACCACGGACTGACCCCCGCCCGGTTCGAGCGGTGGTTGCAGTTGTGGTGCGGGACCGTGGACGAGATGTTCCACGGTGTGGATGCCGAACGTGCGAAGACCAAGGCCGAGGCGATGGTGGGCTCGTTGCAGAAGACCTTGTACGGCGGCACGGCCCGATAGTGCCGGGTACGGCTCAGTTCTCGAGCGCCTCGACGGGGATCGCGGCGTTCTCGGCCCACAACCGGGCGACGGAGATGCCGACCTCGGCGAGGAGGCGCCGCACCAGCGGGAGCCCGATGCCGATCACCGACGACGGATCGCCTTCGATGCCCTCGACGAACCAGCCCCCGTGACCGTCGAGCGTGAAGGCCCCGGCCACCTCGAGCGGCTCACCGCTGTCGAGATAGGCCTCGAGTTCCTCGTCCGTGGGGATGCCGAAGTGCACCACGGTGCCGCTGTGGTCGGCGGCCTCCGCGACGACCTCGTCGTCGCGGAGACGGAGCACGGCATGACCGGTGAGCAGCTCGCCGCTGCGGCCTGCCATCGCCCGCCAGCGCTCGCGGGCCGCCTCGACGGTGCCGGGCTTGCCCTGCAGAGCGCCGTCGATCAGCAGCATCGAGTCGCAGCCGATGACGACGGCGTCGCGCAGCTTCTGCTCGCGCAGGACGGGCAGGATGTCGGTGGCCTTGGCGCGGGCAAGCTCGGTGACCACCTGCGCCGGCGGCGTGCCGGGGCCGAGGGACGCGATGAGCGCGTCCTCGTCGACCTCCGACACCTGCACCAACGGCTTCACGCCCGCCGCGTGGAGAACCGCGAGGCGGGCGGGTGAAGCCGAGGCCAGAACGAGCCGGGGCATGTCAGCCGCGGTTCGGGTACGAATACGGCGAGAACGGCGCCCACTGCCGGTGCGTCCGCGTCGGATCGCCCCAGGTCTCGGGCGGCCGGGTGTCGACCACCTCGTCGCCCGCCGACGCAGCGGCAGCGGCGAGCACGGCGACGAGAGCCGCGATCTCCTCGTCGGCGGGGTTGCCCTTGACGATGCGGATGGCAGCCGCGGTTTCGGCGACCGCGGTGCTCTCCTGGGCGGCTTCGGTCGCGTCGTCGGCGGCCGTGGCCTCGACCGCGGGCGGCTGCTCTTCGACTTCGAACTCGGTGATGATCTTGTCCTCTGCCGTCGCTGTCACAGGGCACCCCCCGGGTACGCGTCCACACAGGCATCGGATGCCCACCGGGTCGCTGTCATGTCGATCCCTCTCTCGGGTTCATCGCACGTCGTCGGCGACGTGCTACGCCGTACGGTCGCGGCAGGACCGAGCTGCGCCCGGTCCTGCCGCCGAGCGTCACAGCGGAATGTTTCCATGCTTCTTCGGCGGGAGCGAAACCATCTTCCGCTCGAGCAGGCGCAGCGCGGAGACGATCTGTCCGCGCGTGTGCGACGGCGGGATCACCGCATCGACGTAACCGCGCTCGGCGGCGACGTACGGGTTCACCAGGGTGTCCTCGTACTCGTTCTGCAGTTCGAGGCGCAGCGCGTCGACGTCCTGACCGTTCTTGGCGGCCTCGAGCAGGCGCTTGCGGTAGACGAAGCCGACGGCGCCGGAGGCACCCATGACGGCGATCTGCGCGGTGGGCCATGCGAGGTTGACGTCGGCACCCATGTGCTTGGAACCCATGACGTCGTACGCGCCGCCGTAGGCCTTGCGGGTGATGACCGTGATCTTGCCGACGGTCGCCTCGCCGTAGGCGTAGAGCAGCTTGGCGCCGCGGCGGATGATGCCGTTGTACTCCTGCTCGGTGCCGGGCAGGAAGCCGGGAACGTCGACGAGCGTGATGATCGGCACGTTGAACGCGTCGCAGGTGCGGACGAAGCGCGCGGCCTTCTCGGACGCGTCGATGTCGAGGCAGCCGGCGAACTGCGTGGGCTGGTTGGCGACGATGCCGACGCTGCGGCCGTCGACGCGCCCGAAGCCGACGATGATGTTCTTCGCGCGCTCGGCCTGGACCTCGAGGAACTCGTCGTCGTCGAGCAGGCGACGAATGACCTCGTGCATGTCGTACGGCTGGTTCGGTGAATCCGGGATGAGCGTGTCGAGCTCGATGTCCTCGGCGGTGAGGGAGTCCTCGATCGCACCCTCGATCGGGTCGCTCGGCGCGAGGCGCGGTGCAGCGGCCTGGTTGTTGCTCGGCAGGTAGGACAGCAGGTCCTTGACGTAGTCCAGGGCGTCCTGCTCGCCGTCGGCGACGTAGTGCGCGACACCCGACTTGACCATGTGGGTGTGGGCGCCGCCGAGGTCCTCCATCGTGACGTCCTCGCCGGTGACGGTCTTGATGACGTCCGGGCCGGTGACGAACATCTGGCTGGTCTGGTCGACCATCACGACGAAGTCGGTGAGTGCGGGGGAGTAGACGTGACCACCGGCCGCGGGGCCCATGATCAGCGAGATCTGCGGGATGACACCGGAGGCCTGCACGTTGCGGTGGAAGATCTCACCGTAGAGACCGAGGGAGACGACACCCTCCTGGATGCGCGCGCCGGCGCCTTCGTTGATGCCGATCAGCGGACGACCGGTCTTGAGGGCCAGGTCCATGACCTTGACGATCTTCTCGCCGTAGACCTCGCCGAGGCTGCCGCCGAAGACGGTGGCGTCCTGCGAGAAGACGCAGACGTCGCGGCCGTCGATCGTGCCGTAGCCGGTGACGACGCCGTCGCCGAGCGGACGGTTGTCGGCCAGGCCGAAGTTGGTGCTGCGGTGGCGAGCGAGGGCGTCGAGTTCGACGAACGATCCTTCGTCGAGCAGCGCCTGGATGCGCTCGCGAGCGGTCAGCTTGCCCTTGGCGTGAACCTTCTCGACTGCGGCCTCACCGACCGGGACCTTGGCCTGTGCTTGACGGTTGCGCAGGTCGGCCAGCTTGCCGGCGGTGGTGTGGATATCGGGCGTACTCGCCGCCTCGGGCGCGGACGGCTCCTGGACAGTGGTCATGGCCAGTCAGCTTAGCGATCGTCATACAAGGCCGCTGCATCGAGGTCCCGAAGGCCGGACCACCGCTCCGGACCTACCGGCGGGTAGGTGGCGAAGGCCCACTTTAGGCTGTCTACATGGCATCCGACCGGCCCACGACCGATCTCCTCGCCCTCCGCACACCGCTCGACGAGGCGGCGTTGCGCGATGCCCTTGTCGGCGTCGAGCGCGAAGGTTTCTACACACGTCTCGACGTCGTCGCCGACACGGCCTCGACGAACGCGGATCTGCTCGCCGTCGCCGCGACCGGCGACGACCGTCGCGTGCTGCTCGCCGAGTTCCAGCACGGCGGCCGCGGTCGCCACTCCCGCACCTGGAACGGTGTGCCCGGCGCGCAGGTCATCGTGTCGGTCCTGCTGCGGCTGCCCGAGTGCCCCCTGCAGAACCTCGGTTGGCTCCCGCTGTTGTGCGGCATCGCCGCCGTCGACGCTGTGCGATCCGTGACCGGCGTTGCGGCACAACTGAAGTGGCCCAACGACGTCCTCGTCGACGGACGCAAGCTCGCCGGGATCCTCGTGGAGGTCGCGGCCACCTCGCCGGTGCCCACGGTCGTCGCTGGCATCGGCATCAACGCCACCCTCGGACGCGACGAACTGCCCGTCCCCACCGCCACCTCGCTGCTGCTCGAGGACGCCACCGAACTCGATCGCACGCCGCTCGCGCAGGCGCTGCTTGCCGGCTTCGGCGAGCGGATCCGGGCGTGGGCCCGGGCGGGATGGGACACCACCGAACTCGCCGCGGCCTACCGCGAACGATGCGGCACGGTCGGGCAGCGCGTCCGTGCGATCCTGCCCGGCGACACCGATCTGCACGGCGTCGCGACCGACGTCGACGACCAGGGACGGATCGTGATCCGCCCCGACGGCGGGGAAGAGTCCGTGGCGGTCGCTGCGGGCGACATCACACATCTGCGACCGGTCTGAGCACCCTGCGACTGCTCGCATCGGTACAAGACCGACATATGCCATCGTGGGCGGTATGGGATACCCGGAGGACGCCCTCGCACCCGAGGAAGAGTTGCTGCTGCACCGGCATCCGCACTGGAAGTCTCTCGTACTGCCGACGGCCACCTTCCTCGTGTCGACGATGGTCGCCGGTTTCCTGGTGGGACTCGTCCAGGCGCGGCTCGACGGTGCCGCCGCGACCTGGTGTGGCCTCGCCGTGGCCGCGGCGTGGATCGGCCTCGTCGGCTGGCGGTGCGTCCCTCCCTTCGTCGGGTGGCTCACCACGCACTTCATCGTCACCGACCGGCGCGTCCTCGTCCGCACCGGTGTGCTCACCCACACGGGTATCGACATCCCGATGGGCCGGATCAGCAACGTCCAGTTCCGGCACGGCCTCGTCGACCGGATGCTCCGGACCGGCACGCTCGTCGTGGTGTCCGCCGCCGACGATCCCATCGAGTTCGACGACATCCCTGACGTCCAGCAGGTGCACGCCCTGCTCTACCGGCAGGCCTTCGACGCGCAGAACCAGCGGCCCGGTGACCGTCACACCACCCGCTACCGGCGCGACGAGCACGGGCATGAGCACCGCAAGGGGTGGTGACCGCGAGTCGCAGGTGCGCCGACGAGAGTCGCAGGTGCGCCGACGCGAGTCGCAGGTGCGCCGACGCGAGTCGCCGGTAATCCCGACAAAGCGAACCGCGATCCGTACGCTGGCGTGGTGACTGCCGTTCTACTCGCCGAAGACGACGACGCAATCGCTGCACCGCTGTCCCGCGCACTGGGACGCGAAGGGTACGACGTGACCGTCGAGGACAACGGTCCGGCCGCGCTCGAACAGGCACTGTCGGGCAGGTTCGAACTGCTCATCCTCGACCTCGGTCTACCTGGGATGGACGGACTCGAAGTGTGTCGCCAGATCCGGGCGAGCCGCTCCGATCTGGCCGTGCTCATGCTCACCGCCCGCACCGACGAGGTCGACTTCGTCGTCGGTCTCGATGCCGGCGCCGACGACTACGTCGGCAAACCGTTCCGTCTCGCTGAGCTCATGGCGCGTGTGCGCGCGCTGTTGCGCCGGCGCGGCGGCCCGGAGAACGACGACATCGTGGACGTCGCCGGGATCCGGCTCGAACGTGCCGCGCGCCGTGTCCTCGTGGACGGCTCCGAGGTGACGCTCGCCAACAAGGAGTACGAGCTCCTGCGTGTGCTGCTCGAGCACGCGGGGCAGGTCGTCTCCCGCGACGCGATCCTCGAGGAGGTGTGGGGCGACGCCGACCTGCGCGGTTCGAAGACGCTCGACATGCACATGTCGTGGTTGCGCCGCAAGATCGGCGACGAGGGGCCGGCCGGGGAACGTCGCATCGCCACGGTGCGCGGTGTCGGTTTCCGGCTGAACACCGACTAGCGTCTCCGGCGTGCGCAGCCGCATCCTCAACGCCGTCCTGGCGACCGTCCTGCTCGTCGCGCTGTTGCTCGGCATTCCGCTGGCCTACACGGCGTTCCTGTTCGTCGAGGACACCGCCCGCCGCGACCTGCAGAACCGGCTCGAACGCATGGCCGACGAGATCATCGCCCAGGAGGGCACCGACGGATTCGTCGTCGGTGGTCTCGACACGAGTTCCCTGCGTCTGCTCGTCCCCACCGACGGGCGGGCTGTCGTGGTCTACCCGACACCCGAGAACGTCGCGGCGCGGCTGGACATCGGCACGCCGGTGCTCGGGGCGTCGATCGTCGAGTCGTTGTCGATGGGGACGTCCGGCTCGCTGCTCATCGAGGTGCCCTCGGAGAGCATGCGAACTCTGCAGCAGCAGGTGCTCGCCGCGGTGAGCCTGCTGGTGCTGCTGTCCGTCGCGGCCGGGGCGCTGGTCGCGGTGGCGACCGCCCGAAGACTCGCCGACCCGCTGCGCGACGTGGCGAACCGCGCGGCCCGTCTCGCCGAGGGCGACTTCCGCCCGGTGGCCCGGCGGCACGGTATCCCCGAACTCGATCGCGTCTCCGACGTGCTGGATTCGGCCGCCGTCGAGATTTCGCACCGCCTGCAGCGCGAGCACGCGCTCGTCGGCGACGTCTCGCATCAGCTCCGCTCCCGGATGACCGCGATCCGGCTGCGGCTCGACGAGTTGTCCACCCACGAGGATCCTGCCGTGGTGGAGGAGGCCGAGGCGGCCATGGCACAGGTGGACCGGCTGACCACCGCGATCGACGGTCTCGTGCGCCAGTCCCGCGACAGCAGTGCCGACCAGCGCACCGACGTCTCGGTGGTCGGCGAACTCACCGGTGTCGTCGCCGACTGGCGCGGTCCCTACGAGGAGGCGGGACGGGAGCTGGTGTTGCGCGGCGATCCGTCGTTGCGGGCGGCGGTGACCGGTTCGCGGTTGCGTGAGGCGGTGGCGGTGCTGGTCGACAACGCGCTCGTGCACGGAGGAGGCACGTGCACGGTCTCGGTGCGGCAGGTCGCGACCCGCGGCGACGTCACGGTGTGTGTCGAGGTGGCCGACGAGGGAGAGGGTGTCAGCGACGAGGTCGCGCCGTACGTCTTCGACCGCGGCTTCTCCGGGGGCGGGTCGACCGGGGTGGGACTGGCGCTCGCACGTGCCCTCGCGGAGGCCGACGGCGGTCGCCTCGAACTGCAGCGACGCCGGCCGGCACTGTTTGCGCTGTTCCTCGGCGCGCCCCGCGATCGGGACACCTGTACGCCGACCGGCACGCGCGAACCCCGCTAGACCTTCTTCCCGTCAGGAGCGGTCGAGCTGCTCGCTGGGCTCGCCCAGGGGGCGTCCGGGACCATCTCCTCCGGAAAGACGAACTTCTTGAAGCAGTAGAAGCGGAAGATCATCTGCAGCAGGTTGCCGATGATGTACGCGCTGACGAAGTCGGCGATGTTCTCCGTCGCGAGGCTCACCTCGGGTACGCGCAGGTCGAAGACGTAACTCGAGATCCATAGCGGGATGAACGAGAGCACGACGCCGATACCGCTGACGAAGAAGAACAGGAACGCCTCGTGGGCGCGCTCGCGACCGCCGCGATTACGGAAGGACCATTCGCGGTTGAGGATGTACGAGCAGATCACCGCGACGACACCGGCGATGATCTTGGCGGTCACCGGCTTCTCGGACAGAACTGTGAGCTTGAGCGTGTAGAAGATCGCCGAGTCGATCACGAAGGTGGTGCCGCCGACGATGGCGAATTTGATCAATTCGCGATGCCGGAGCAACAGCCCCCGGAAAGGCTGGGGAACTCTGCTCAACGCTTCATCGACGATTGTCACTTGGAGAAGTGTACGAAACGAAGAGGTGAATTTCCGAAACCCGACCGCACATGTCGGCATTCCCACACCGCTGGGCGGGCCGGTGGGAGGTCCCTCGACGCTCGGCGGGGGAGCAGCGGAACGACGTCACGACATGCTGTGACACCATGGACAGCCGTGACAGGCAGACCTGAATCGTCCCCCAGATCCGATACGCCCCGCACCCTGACGACGGGCATGCCGGTCGTCACGATGATCGGTGGTGGACAGCTCGCGCGGATGACCCATCAGGCGGCGATCGCGCTCGGCCAGACGCTCCGCGTCCTCGCCGGGAGCGCCGACGAACCCGCCGCGCAGGTCAGCCCGAATGTGGTGCTCGGCAGCCATGACGACCTCGACGCCCTCCGCCGCGCCGCGACCGGCGCGCACGCGCTGACCTTCGATCACGAGGGTGTCCCGGCCGAACATCTCGAGGTCCTGCAGCGCGAAGGCGTCGCGGTGCTGCCGCCCCCGCAGGCCCTGATCTACGCCCAGGACAAGATCGCGATGCGCAAGCGGCTCGGTGAGCTCGGCGCACCGATGCCGAAGTTCGCGGAGATCACCTCCGTCGAGGATGCCCGCGCCGCCCTCGACGCGCTCGGCGATCCGTACGTGCTCAAGGCCGCACGCGGTGGCTACGACGGCCGTGGCGTGTGGATTCTCGACGACCACGCCGAACTCGAGCGGGTCGTCGCCGATCAGCTCGCTGCCGGTGTCCCGCTCCTCGCCGAGGAGAAGGTCGAGTGGACGCGCGAGCTGTCGGCGATGGTCGCGCGGTCCCCGTTCGGCCAGGGCGCGTCGTGGCCGGTCGTCGAGACCGTCCAGCGCGACGGCCAGTGCGCCGTCGTCATCGCACCCGCCCCGAACCTGCCCGAGGACGTCGCCACCGCCGCCGAGCAGCTCGCGCTGCGCATCGCCGGTGAGCTCGGCGTCGTCGGTGTCATGGCGGTCGAGCTGTTCGAGACGCGCTCCGGTGAGCTGATCGTCAACGAACTGGCGATGCGTCCGCACAACTCCGGTCACTGGGGCATGGACGGTGCCCGCACCGGCCAGTTCGAACAGCACCTGCGCGCCGTGCTCGACTACCCGCTCGGCGACACGAACCCGATCGCGCCGGTGACGGTGATGGCGAACGTGCTCGGCGCGCCCGAGGCGCCGGCGATGAGCATGGACGAGCGACTGCACCACCTGTTCGCCCGGATGCCCGACGTGCACGTGCACCTCTACGGCAAGGGTGAGCGCAAGGACCGCAAGATCGGCCACGTCAACGTGCTCGGCGCGCCGTCCGGGTCGATCGACGATCCCGAGTACCTCGCCGCCGTGCGCGAACGCGCGGAACGCGCGGCGCACTGGCTCTCGCACGCGGTGTGGACCGACGGTTGGAACGAACACACGGGAGAAATCGGTGAGTGACGTGGCACAGGGTGCACGGGTCGGCCTGATCATGGGCAGCGATTCGGACTGGCCGACCATGCAGGCCGCGGCCGAGGCGCTGGTCGAGTTCGGGATCCGCTTCGAGGTGGGTGTCGTCTCGGCGCACCGCACGCCGCAGCGGATGCTCGACTACGCCAAGGACGCCGCCGGCCGCGGGATCAAGGTCATCATCGCGGGCGCCGGCGGCGCCGCCCACCTACCCGGCATGGTCGCCTCGGCGACCCCGCTGCCGGTGATCGGCGTTCCGGTGCCGCTGAAGTACCTCGACGGTATGGACTCGCTCCTGTCGATCGTGCAGATGCCCGCCGGTGTCCCCGTCGCCACCGTCTCGATCGGCGGCGCCCGCAACGCGGGTCTGCTCGCCGCGCGCATCCTCGGTGCCTCCGATCCGGCGCTGCGCGAGCAGATGGAGAAGTTCCAGGCGGGTCTCGAGCAGATGGTGCTCGAGAAGGACGAGGCGCTGCGGCAGAAGCTGCTCGGCTGACGGAGCGTCGCCGTGCAGACGACCCCGCTGCTCGAACGCTGGAACCGGTGGGCCCGCGGGCACACCGGAGTGATCGACGGGGCGTTGGCCGCGGTGCTCGCCCTGTTCGGGGTCGCCCTGCACGTGGCGGACGCGCGATCGGTGGCGGGTCTGTTCGTCACCCTCGCGCTCACGCTGCCGCTGGCCTGGCGCAGGACCCGCCCGGTGGTGGCGGGTTCGCTCGTCGCGCTCGCCGCCTACGCGCACCTGCTCGTCCTGCCGGAGGTCCTGCCGATCGCGGCGATCGCGGTGCCGATCGCGGTGTACGCGCTCGCCGCCTACGCTCCGCGGTGGGCCGCCAACACCGCGCTGCCCGTCGCGGTGGTTGGGGGCGCACTCGCCGGAGTGCTCTATTTCGGCTACGACGGCCGCACCGCGCTCGAAGCGTTCGTGACGGCCACCTTCGTCGCGGTCTTCCTCGCTGGTGTGTGGGCGTTCGGCCGGGTCCGCGGGTTGCGTTTGCGCGAGATGGATTCGCTCACCGAGCGCAACCGGTTGCTCGAACTCGAACGCCTCAAGGAGGCCGAACTGGCCGCCACCCAGGAGCGCACCCGCATCGCCCGGGAGATGCACGACATCGTCGCGCACTCGCTCACGGCGATCATCGCGCAGGCCGACGGTGGTCGCTACGCCGCCGCGACGAACCCGGAGGCGGCCGCAGGGGCGTTGACCACCATCGCCGAGACCGGGCGTCGCGCGTTGACCGACATGCGCGGGTTGCTGTCGGTGCTCCGTGAGGACACGCCGCGCGAGTTCACCACCACACCAGGCGTCGGCGACGTGCCGGCGCTCGTCGAGCAGATGCGCACGAGCGGGCTCGAGGTCGAGTTCTCGGTCGACGGGCAGAGCCGCGAGGTGCCCGAGGGACTGGGGCTGTCGGTTTACCGGATCGTGCAGGAATCGCTCACCAATGTCCTCAAGCACGCGGGTCCCCGCGCCCGCACCCACGTCCGTCTCGACTGGCGGCCCGACACGCTCGTCGTCGAGATCGTCGACGACGGCAGGGGAGCGGCGGCGCTCGTCGAGGCCCGCCCGGGTGGGCAGGGGCTGACCGGTATCGAGGAGCGGGCCCGGCTGCACGGCGGTCGCGCGGCGGCCGGTCCGAGGGACGGTGGCGGCTACCGGGTCCGTGCCGAACTGCCCGCACCGGCGGTCTCCCCCCTAGGGTGGCGTCCGTGACCGAACCCGCCCGCGACACCCGATCCGACACGACCATCCGTATCGGGCTCGTCGACGACCAGCAACTCGTGCGCGCCGGTTTCCGCATGGTGCTCGAATCGCAGCCGGACATCGAGGTCGTCGTCGAGGCGTCCGACGGCGAGGCCGCCGTCGCCGAACTCGAACGGGTCCGCGCCGACGTCGTGCTGATGGACGTGCAGATGCCGCGGGTCGACGGGATCTCGGCGACGCGGTCGTTGCTGCGCTCGGCCGACGCGCCGAAGGTCGTGGTGCTCACAACCTTCGACAACGACGACTACATCGTCCAGGCGATCGCCGCCGGTGCGAGCGGCTTCCTGCTCAAGGACGCGCCGCCCGAGGACCTGCTGGCCGCGGTACGGACGGTGCACCGCGGTGACGCCGTGATGGCCCCGCGCGCCACCCGCTCACTGCTGCACCATGTCTCGCCGTTGCTCGACGGTGCGGAGCGGCGCGCGGTGCCGGTCGCGGTGCCCGAGGATCTGACTCCACGCGAACTCGAGGTGCTCGTCGCGATGGCACACGGCCTGACCAACGGGGAGATCGCCGAGCGGTTCGTGCTCTCCGAGACGACCGTCAAGACCCACGTGGGCCGGGTGCTGGCGAAGACGGGATCGCGCGACCGCGTGCAGGCGGTGCTGTTCGCCTTCCGCGCCGGTCTCGTGCATCCCGACGATCTGCTCGGCTCGGGGGAGTAGGACCGTGGTGCCATCCCGGAGACGACCGGTCCTCCCGGGGTAGGACACCGGGGCGGCGAAGATCGACTCGCGGGTCGATGTGCGTGCGCCGCATCGTTTCTAGCGTCGAAGCATGACTTCGATCAGCTCTTTCGTACCGGCATGTTCGGCTCAGGGGGTCGCCCGCGTCTACGGGCGCGGCGACGCCGAGGTGCGTGCCCTCGACGGGGTGTCCGTCGCCTTCGCGCGGGGACGCTTCACCGCGATCATGGGACCGTCCGGATCCGGCAAGTCGACACTCATGCACACCCTCGCCGGTCTCGACGGTGTCGATTCCGGGCGCGTGATCCTCCACGGCGACGGCCGCCGCGCCGACGTCGAGATCAGCACCGCCCCCGATGCGGTGCTCACCGAACTGCGCCGCGACCGCATCGGATTCGTCTTCCAAGCGTTCAATCTGCTGCCCGTGCTCACCGCCCGCGACAACATCCTGCTGCCGATGCGGCTGGCCGGCTCGCGCCCGACGCCCGAGTGGTTCGACGAGGTGACCGGCCGGCTCGGTCTGACCGACCGGCTCGACCACCTTCCCCACGAGATGTCCGGCGGTCAGCAGCAACGCGTCGCCGTCGCGCGTGCGCTCCTGCCGCAGCCCGACGTGATCTTCGCCGACGAACCCACCGGAAACCTCGACTCGCAGTCCGGCGGGGAGGTGCTCTCGATGCTCCGGTCGAGCGTGCGGGAGACCGGTCAGACCGTGGTGATGGTGACGCACGATCCGGTCGCGGCCTCCTACTCCGATCGGGTGGTGCTGCTCGCCGACGGCCGGCTCGCCGGTGAGATCGCGCAACCCACAGCGGATTCGGTGATCGATGCGATGCGCGACCTGCGCACATCCCGAACGGTGGTGCCGGTCCGATGAGGCATCTCGTCCTGGCCCAGGCCCGCGCCCATCGGGGGCGGTACGTCGCGTCCGTGCTGGCGGTCTTCGTCGCGGTCGCGTTCGTCGTCACCACCCTCGTGCTCGGCGACACGGTGAGTGCGTCGGTCTCGAAATCCACGGCGGCCCGGTATGAGGGGGTCGCGGCAGTCGCTCTTCCCGCCGACTCCACCGTCGCACCCGACGAGGTGCTCACGCTGGTCGCTACGACACCGGGCGTCGAGGCGGCGGCGCTCGACGTCAGCGGTCCCGTCCGGCTGATCGGAGCCGACGGGTCGTCCTCGAACGGCACCGCGACGAGCATCGCACCCGAGGGCGCCCTGCGGTGGCAGCAGCTCGGGGACGGACGCTGGCCGTCGAACCCGGGTGAGGTCGCCGTCGGCTCGTCGTCCGGCCGGGCGATCGGTGACGAGATCACCGTCGCCGGCCCGACGGGTTCCGTCCCCCCGACCACCGTGGAGGTCGTCGGTGTCGTCGATCTCGACGGATCACCGCTCGCCCTGAGCCCGGGATCGGTCTTCGGCGACGCCGCGCAGGTGCGGTCGTGGTCCGGGGACACGACGGACTGGGAGGTCCGTGCAGTCGGTGACGCCGACGCCGTGCGAGCGGCACTCGCGCCGGTGCCGGGCGTCGACGTCGTGCCGGGTGCCGATCGCGCCACGGCGGTCGCCGACGACTACGTCGGGGACGTCGCCCTGCTGCGCAACGTCCTGTTGTGCTTCGCGGCGATCTCGGTGGTCGTGGCCGGCCTGGTCATCGCCAACACCTTCTCCGTCCTGCTCGCCGCGCGCACCCGCGAACTGGCCCTGATGCGCTGCGTGGGCGTGACGTCCACCCAGGTCCGCCGCAGTGTCCGCGGCGAGGCGTTCGTCGTCGGCCTCGTCGCGGCCGTCCTCGGCGTGCTCGGCGGGTCCGGACTCGCCGCGGCCGTGGTGTCCGCGGCGCGGGCCGTGGACGCCCCGATCCCGCTCACGTCGGTCTCGGTGACGGCCACCACAGTGATCGCGGGTCTGATCGTGGGAACGGGCATGACGGTGGTCGCCGCGAACGGTGCCGCGCGGGCGGCGACCCGCGTGCGGGCGCTCGCGGCTCTGCAGCCCCTCGAGACCCGCCCCGAACCGGTGCGCGATTCGTGGGTGCGCCGCATCTGTGCCGCGCTGGCGATCGTCGGGGGCACGGCCCTGCTCGGTCTCGGGGTCGTCGTGGCGAACGTGCTCGTCGCGTGCCCGGGTGGACTGCTGCTGTTCGTCGGTGTGGTGCTCGCCTCCCGCCGTCTCGTGCCCGCCGCGGTCGGTGCGGTGGGGGACGTGCTCGCCCGTGCCGGTGGCCCGCTCGCGGTGCTCGCCGCCGGCAACGCCCGGCGCAATCCGCGCCGCACCGCGTCGACGGCCACCGCGCTGTTCATCGGCGTGACGTTGACCTCGACCCTCGTCGTGGGGATCGGCACGCTCGAGGCCGGGGCGCCGGACGTGATCGACGAGCAGTTCCCCGTCGACATGGCCGTGACCGCGCCCGAACGCGACGGGCTCGCACCGGAGGTGACCGAGCGGCTGACGGCGGTCGACCGGGTGAGCAGCGGCGCCGAACTCGCGGCGGTCGACCTTACGATCGGCGGCACGGAGGCGTCGGTCCTCGGCGTCGATCCCGCGGCGATGGCCTCGACCGTCCGGACCGACGTGCGCCTGCCCGAGGCCGGGACGATCGTGCTCGAACGCTCTCTGGCGAGGTCGGTGGGCGTGGACGACGGAGCCGTCATCACCGTCGGCGGCCCGGTGGGCACCCGCGAGCTGACCGTCGCCACGACCGAGCCGGGGATGCCCGACATGATCGAGTGGAGCGACCTGACCGCCGTCGCCGGCCCCGTCACGGCGGACACCGTGTGGCTGAAACTCGATCGGGGAATGTCGGACGAGGACCTCGTCGCCGTTTCCGACGACCTGTCTCGGGTCGCCGCGGCCGAGGTTCCGGGCAGCGAGGTGGTCGGTGCGGTGCAGATGCGGCAGATGCTCGAGAAGATCCTCGACACGATGCTGCTGATCGTCGGCGGGCTGCTGTCCGTGGCCGTGGTGATCGCCCTGATCGGCGTGGGCAACACGATGGCGTTGTCCGTGCTCGAGCGGCGACGGGAGACCGCGATGCTGCGCTCGGTGGGTCTCTCGCGGGCCGGTGTGCGGAGTCTGCTCGTGCGGGAGGCGTCGATCATAGCCGGCGTGGCGTCGCTGCTCGGCGTGGTGCTCGGCCTGCTGCTCGGGGCGGCCGGCACGGCCTCGGTAATCGGCCCGGGCCACATCGCACCAGGTTCGGTGCCGTGGTGGCAGCTCGCGGCGATCGTCCTGGTGGGCGGTGTGGCGGGCGTCGTCGCCTCGCTCGTCCCCGCCCAGCGCGCGAGCCGGGTGTCGCCGGTCGCGGCGATGGCGGGGTGACGGTCGGTCCTCCGCCCGACGGTGCTCCCGGTCGACCGGAACGCGCCCGAGTCCTTCCGCGGCTCGGGGGCGTTCGTCGTCGAATCGGCGGTTCGAGACGACCGGCCGAGAACTAGGCCGACGAAGTCGGCAGAGGATCGGACCGATCGAGTCGGCGTAGGCTCGAGCCGTGTCGGGACGGGACCGGAAGCGTGCCAGGGCGATACGGGTGTCGCGCGGGGTCCCGTCGGTGCGGTTCGTCACCGCGCTCGCGACGGTGTGGGGCAGGGCCTGGGGCGGCTCGGTGTCCTTCGACGACGAGTTCGGCTTGTTCGTCTGCAGCGGTATGCGCGGTGGCTTCGCGCGCGGCGGCACCACCGTCGGCGGTGTCTTCCTCACCCGTAGGCCACCGACGCGGGCGCTGCTGCGCCACGAATCCGTGCACGCGGACCAGTGGGCCCGTTACGGCATCGGCTTCGCGGTGCGTTATCTGTGGGAGGAACTCCGCAACCCGGGCTCCCGCAACAGGTTCGAGATCGAGGCGGGACTCGCCGATGGCGGCTACCGCGCGGAGCGCGGGATCACCCGTCCAGACGAACCGTGATCTTCTCGCTCGCGACGCGGCGTTCGGTGGCCTCCGGGTCGGGATTGCTCACCTGTACCAGCGACGCCCGGGCCGCGAGCACCGCGAGCAGTCCGGCGACGAGAGCGTCGGGCTGCGACCAGGACCGGGACGACAACACGCGGTCGCCGCTGCCGATACCCGCCGCCGACGCCGACTCCGTGGCGGCAGCGAGCACGTCCGACTGCGAACGTCCGGCGAGCACCGCGTCGCCCGCACCGGAGGATCGGAACTGGTCGCCGTGCATCCGCACGTCCGTCGCATAGTCCGTGATCCCTGGCGGCAGGTCGCGCACGGGGGCACCGAAGGCGTCGAGCGACAACGCCGCGACCTCGGCAACCGTGTCGACCTCGTCCAACCGGTCGGGGGTGACGAGAGCGAGATCGGCATCCGGGTCGGCGTCGAGGACGACCTCGGCCCCTGCCCACCACACGCCCAGCAGGACCGCGGCGCTCTGCCAGTGGGCGGGAAGCAGCACCGCCACCCGACCTCCCGGAAGGACTCCGAACTGGTCGCGAATCATATTGGCCGTCTTGGCAGCCCAGTTGGCGAGGGTGAGCGCCGACAGTTCGATCCGCGCGCCGGTCGCGTCGTCGTACCAGGTGATCCGCGGACCCGCCGGATCTTCGGCGAGGATCGGGTCGAGCAGTGCGTCGGTCAGGGTGGTCACGATGTCCTTCTTCTCGGATTCTGTTCGCGCGACTGTCGGTTCACACAGGTGTCAGTTCACGCAGCGCGGGCCGTCGGAGCCCGCATCGATGGGCGGTGCGGCGGGAGCCGGGGTGGCGGTGCCACCGGCCGGGCTCACGCCGATGTCGGAGGCGGATGCGGCGGTGGACGAACCGGAGTACGACGACGAGCCGGGGCCGGTGTAGTCGCCGGCGAGCACGACCCGCACGGTGCCGGCCGGGAGCGAGGGATCGGACTCGGTGGCGAGACCACCGAGCGCCGCGGCCACCGCGCGGGTCTCGTCGGAGTCCTCATCGGCACCGAAGACCGTCGACGTGCCCACACCGGAACCGGTGTAGTTGCCCACCTCGCCCTCGACGTAGCCCTCCTCGGACAGAGCCGTGGAGACCTGGGAGGCCAGGCCGGACACGGATCCGGCGTTCGCGACGTCGACCGTAACGGTCGACGCGTCGATGTCGGGAGCGGGCACCGGGGTCGAGGTGGTCTCGCTGCCGTCCGGTTCGCGGCCGATCAACTCGGCGACGAAGGAGCGCACCTCGTCCGGATCGACCTGCACGACCGACTCGCCGTAGTCGGTCATCGCGTTGATGTCCTGCACCGGGATCGTCGAGAAGGTCACGTCGCCACCGGCGAGGCCCTGCAACTGCGTCGCGAGCGCCATGATGTCCCAATCGGAGTCGAGCACCACCGAGCGCTGCACTGCGGCGGTCAGCTGACTCACCTTCGACGGGTTGGACAACGTCTTGGCGCTGAGCACCTTCTGTGCCAGCGACGCCATGAACACCTGCTGCCGCACGATCCGGTCGAGATCGCCGCGCGGCAGGTCGTGACGCTGGCGGACGAAGCTCAGTGCGTCCGAACCCTGCAGGGTCTGCTCACCGGCATCGAAACGGGCACCCGACAGCGGCTCGTCGACCGGTGCGTTCAGGCACACCTCGACACCGCCGACGGCGTCGGTGAGCAGCACGAAGCCGAGGAGTCCGACCTCGGCGTAGTGGTCGACCGTCACACCCGTCAGGTCGGCGACCGACTCGATGAGCGCCTCCCGGCCTGCCTGGGTCGATTCCTTCTCGAGTTCGGCCTCGGTCGCGTCGGCGTCCGCTTCGACGAGCTCGGCGCGCCGGTTCGCCTTCGTGGCGCCGTAGGCCGCGTTGATCTTCGACATCCCGATCTCGGGCACCTCGACGTAGGTGTCGCGGGGGATCGACATCGCAGTGGCCGACCGGCCGTCGTTCGGCACGCGGATCAGGATGATCGTGTCGGTGTTGTTCGCTACTTCTTCGCCGGCGCGCAACGCGTCGAGCTCGCGCTGGGAGAGAGGATTGCCGTGCGCGTCGGTGCGGCTGTCCGTGCCCACCAGCAGGATGTCGACGGCGCCGTCCTCGCCGTCGCCGAGGGCCAGGCCGCGGACCGAGGCCAGCGACGACTGCAGCGCGTCGACGCTGCGCCACGCCGCACCGGTGACGACCAGCACGAGGCACGCCGCGATCGCGACGGCGATCTGCCACGGCCTTCCGCTGTACACCCGTGCCTCCGCCGGTGCTCCGGGGCTGCGTGAGGGCGGCTCGCGACGCGCGGAACGCCGGGACTGCCGGGGACCGGGATCCGACCCGTACCTGCCGTCGGCAGCTGTCGGATCGCCCGCGCGGGTGCGACGTCCCGTGGGGGCGGGACGTCGGCCGGTGCGGCGACGCGGCTCTGGCGGCACCTGGTACTCCTCCTGTGGGTGGTACGGGGTCTGTGGATGTAGCTCTCGGTTGAAGGCTACTGGTGGGGACGCTCGCCCGGCGCGCACCACTCCGGCGTGCCAGACTTCTCCGAGTGCGTAGCGTTCTCGTCACCGGAGCCCGTGGCCAGCTCGGCCGTCATCTCGTGAACCGCGGCACCGCGGCGGGGATACCGATCCGCGGTGTCGGATCGTCCGAGGTGGACATCACCGATCCACAGGCCGTGGCCGCCGCGGTCGAACCGGGATCCGTGGTGATCAACGCCGCCGCGTACACCGCCGTCGACGCGGCCGAGACCGACGAGGACCGGGCCGCTGTGGTGAACGGCACGGGCCCGGGCGTGTTGGCCGCCGTCTGTGCCGACAAAGGTGCCCGTCTCGTCCATGTCTCCACCGACTACGTCTTCGCCGGCGACGCGACCGAGCCCTACTGCGTGGACGCGCCGACCGGCCCGCGCACGGCCTACGGCCGCACCAAACTCGCCGGTGAACGGGCGGTGCTGGAGGTGCTTCCCACCGCGCACGTCGTGCGCACCGCCTGGGTGTACACCGGCGACGGCAACGACTTCGTCGCGACCATGCGGCGGCTCGAGGGCGAGCGGGAGACCCTGCGCGTCGTCGACGACCAACGCGGTTGCCCCACCTACGCGCGCGACCTGGCCGACGGACTGATCGAACTCGCCGAGCACGGTGACCGGATCCCCGGTGGGATTCTGCATGCCACGAACGCCGGAGAAGCGACGTGGTTCGACCTCGCCCGGGCGGTCTTCGAGGAGATCGGCGCCGACCCGGAGCGGGTGCAACCCTGTGGCAGCGACGAGTTCGTCCGCCCCGCGCCGCGGCCGGCCTATTCGGTGCTCGACGACAGTGCCTGGATCGGTGCCGGCCTGACGCGCTTCCGTCCGTGGCGGGAGGCACTGCACGAGGCGATCGCCGGTAGCGGAACCGTGCCGCCCGCGCGATGACGTGGGAGGAAACGGCCCGTGAGGTGTCGCACACCGTCGAGGTCGCTAAGGTGACCGGCGTGGATTCGACGCTGGCCGTGGTGACGGTGACCTATTCGCCCGGTGAGCACCTCGAGAACTTTCTCACCTCGCTCACCTCCGCGACCGTTCTGCCGACGCAGGTGATCCTGGCCGACAACGGTTCGATCGACGGTGCTCCCGAGGCCGCCGACGCGGCACACGAGAACGTGCGACTGCTCCGGACCGGGGGAAACATCGGATACGGCGGGGCGATCAATCGCGCGGTCGCCGAGATCGACCCGTCCGCGGAGTTCGTGATCGTCGCGAACCCGGACGTCCGGTGGCACCCCGGTTCGATCGACGAACTGCTCGAGGCGGCGCTTCGCTGGCCGCGAGCCGGCTCGCTCGGGCCGCTGATCCACGAACCCGACGGAAGCGTCTACCCCTCGGCACGCACCGTCCCCACCCTCGCCTCCGGTGCCGGTCACGCGCTGCTCGGCACCGTCTGGCCGGCCAATCCGTGGACGCGTCGCTACCGGCAGGAGAACGAGGAGATCAGCGAACGCCCCGTGGGCTGGCTGTCCGGATCGTGCCTGCTGCTACGGCGAGCGGCCTTCGATTCGATCGACGGCTTCGATTCGCGGTACTTCATGTACATGGAGGACGTGGACCTGGGCGACCGGCTCGGACGAGCGGGCTGGCTCAACGTGTACGTGCCGTCCGCGGTGGTCACGCACGCCAAGGGCCACGCGGCCGGACGGCACCCCGAACTGATGCTTCCGGCACATCATGAGAGTGCCTACCGCTTCCAGTCGGACCGTCACCCCCACGGGTGGCAGGCACCGCTGCGGTGGGCTCTGCGGGCCGGGCTCGCGGTGCGATCGCGAGTGGCGGTCGCAGCGGCCGTGCGGGAGCGTCGGAACGGGAGGACCGACCGGAACATTCGGGTCGGCACGACAGTGAACAGGGGAGACGATGACGAGTGAGTCGGCACCGCACACCGATGCGGTGATTCTGGTCGGCGGACAGGGCACGCGGCTACGCCCGTTGACGCTGTCGGCACCCAAGCCGATGCTGCCCACCGCGGGGGTGCCTTTCCTCACCCATCTGCTCGCGCGGATCCGTGAGGCAGGCATCAAACACGTCGTCCTCGGCACCTCGTTCAAGGCCGAGGTCTTCGAGCAGCACTTCGCCGACGGTTCCGACTTCGGTCTCGAGATCGAGTACGTCACCGAGACCGAGCCGCTCGGCACCGGCGGCGGTATCCGCAACGTGCTGCCGAGGCTGCGCGCCGACAACGTGATGGTCTTCAACGGCGACGTGCTCGGTGGCACCGATCTCGGTGCGGTGCTCGACACCCACGTGCGGACCGAGGCGGACGTGACCCTGCACCTGGTGCGGGTGAGCGATCCGCGTGCCTTCGGCTGTGTGCCGACCGACGAGGACGGCCGGGTGACCGCCTTCCTCGAGAAGACTCAGGATCCGCCGACCGATCAGATCAACGCCGGTTGCTACGTCTTCCGCCGCGAGATCATCGAGCAGATCCCCGAAGGCCGTCCGGTGTCGGTGGAGCGCGAGGTGTTCCCGGCGCTGCTGACCGAGGGCAAGAAGGTGTTCGGGCACGTCGACGCGGCCTATTGGCGCGACATGGGCACCCCGGAGGATTTCGTCCGCGGCTCGGCCGATCTGGTCCGCGGTATCGCTCCGTCCCCGGCGCTCCCGCCGCAGCGCGGCGAGTCGCTCGTGCATCCGGGTGCCTCCGTGGCCCCGGGCGCCCTGCTCATCGGCGGCACGGTCGTCGGCCGCGGCGCCGAGATCGGTGCGGGTGCCCGCCTGGACGGCGCGGTGATCTTCGACGGTGCGCGGGTCGAGGCCGGTGCGGTGGTCGAACGGAGCATCATCGGTTTCGGTGTACGGGTCGGTCCGCGGGCCTTGATCCGCGACGGTGTGATCGGTGACGGCGCCGATATCGGTGCGCGATGCGAGCTGCTGCGCGGTGCCCGGGTGTGGCCGGGAGTGAAGATCCCCGACGGCGGTATCCGGTTCAGTACCGACGTGTGAGTCGAGAGGTCGAAGTGGGTTTCGAAAGATACGTGGCCCTCGGTGATTCGTTCACCGAGGGAGTCGGCGACCCGGATCCGGCGCGTGCCAACGGGCTGCGCGGTTGGGCCGATCTCGTCGCCGGTGAGCTGGCGCGGCACTCGGAGAGCTTCGCGTACGCGAACCTCGCCATCCGGGGCCGGTTGCTGCGACCGATCATCGACGAGCAGCTCGAGACCGCCGTGGCGATGCGTCCCGATCTCGTGACGATCTATGCCGGCGGCAACAACCTCATGCGTCCGAAGCTCGACCTCGACGCGCTCGCGGCGGAATACGACGAGGCGATCGGCAAGCTCGCCGCGACCGGCGCCCGCATCCTGATGTGGACGGCCTACGACGGCAGCTGGGCGCCGGTCTTCGGGATGCTGCGCGGCCGCTGGGCCGTGTACAACGAACTCGTCCGGGCGATCGCCGATCGACACGGGGCGACCATCGTCGACTTCTGGCGGTTCGACGAGTACCGCGATCTGCGCATGTGGGACTTCGACCGGCTGCACATGTCCGCGGCCGGCCACCACAACATGGCGATCCGCGTGCTCGATCTGCTGGGCGTCGCACACGGTCTCGGACCGGTGGAGTTCGACGAGGCACCCGTCCTCACACGGGCCCAGGAACGCGCCGCGGACCGCGCGTGGATGCGCGAGTTCCTCGTCCCCTGGGTGGGCCGGCGGCTGCGCGGAGTATCCTCCGGCGACGGCATCACCCCGAAATACCCCGACCTCGGCCCTGTCCGGTTCTGACCTCACGGCCCGGTTCCGACCTCACGCTCGTCCCGGCAACCCACCGGGACGAGCGTGGTCGTCTCAGGCCCGTCGGGCCGCGGCGAGCCGGACCATGTGCGCGATGGTCTCGTGCTCGGCCTCCGGCGGAAGCGCGTCGACGGGCCACCACTGCAGGTCGGTGGATTCGTCGCTGCGCACCGGCCGGGCACCGACGGGTGCGGTCACCAGGAACCGCAGGTCGAGGTGACGGGTGGGCACGCCGAGGGAGCACGTGATCGGATGCGTGTGCGCCGACAGCAGTTCCGGATCGATCACCAGATCGGCGATGCCGGATTCCTCGGTGGCCTCGCGCAGGGCCGCGTCGACGACCGTGTCGTCCGACGGCTCGCAGTGACCGCCGAGCTGGATCCACCGCCCCACCCGCGGATGCAGGGTGAGCAACACGTTGCGGTGGTCGGCGTCGAGCACGATCGACGACGCCGTGATGTGGCCGGGCACGTGTTCGCGCAGGCACCCGTCGGGCGCCGAATCGAGGAACGCCAGCATCGTGTGCCGCAGCGATTCGGCGTCTTCCGAGTCGGTGCGCCAGGCGGTGAGCCGGTCGATCGCCGAGGCGTGCAGGGAACGCGCCGACACGACTACAGCTCCACGAGGGCGTCGCCCGGGTCCGCGGGTTCGCGCGGTTCCGGTTCGGTGAGCGGGTAACCGACGGCGACCGCCCCGAGCGGCGACCACTCGGCAGGAAGACCGAGTTCCTCGCGGACCACCTCGGGAGCGAAGATCGTCGAACCGATCCAGCAGCTGCCGAGCCCGCGGGTGGCCAGGGACACGAGCAGGCCCTGCACCGCGGCGCCGGCGGCGACGGTGAACATCGTCGCCTCGGCCGCGGTGCGACGGGCATCCGGATAATGGTGTGCGCCGTCGGGCACCCAGAAGGGGACGATCACCTCGGGTGCGTCGTAGAGGATCGCGCCGCGGGAGATCCGGCGTTCGACGGCCACCGGGTCGAGTCCGTCGCCGTGGAGATCCTCGGCCCACCTGTCGCGCATGCGGTCGAGGAGCCGGCGGCGCACCTGCTCGGTGCGCACCCACACGAACCGGACCGGACGGGTGTGATGAGGTGCGGGTGCGGTGAGGGCCTCGGCGACCGCCTCGCGCAGATCCTCGGGATCGACGGGCTCGGAGGCGAACTGCCGCACCGACCGGCGCAGCAGCAGCGCCTCGCGCCGACCGCGTTCGAGAGCCTCCTCGGTGCCGAGCCAGAACAGGTCGTCCTCGCCGCTGCGGATCAGGGCGCGGGCGGTGGATCCGTCGTCGGGCAGGCCGAGTCCGCGTACCACGGCGACGGGCACACCGCCGAGCTTGCCCTTGACCAGATCGCCTGCGGCGGCGATCTCGTCGGCGACCGCCACGGACGTCACCTGCAGTTCGTTGCCCTGCGAGTCGTGGGAGCCGGCGTAGCCGTGCAGGACTGGAAGCCCGGACGAGCCGATCGCGGCGTCGGTCTGGCCGTTGCGCCAGGCGCGGCCCATGGTGTCGGTGACCACCACGGCGACCCGGACGCCGAGCAGCGCACCGATCCGTTCGCGGAGCGCCGCTGCGCTCGCATCGGGGTTCTCGGGCAGCAGCGCGAGTTCGGCGCTGTCGACATTGGATCCGTCGATGCCGGAGGCTGCCTGCACGATGCCGAGCTTGTTCTCGGTGATGAGGGTGCGGCCCTTGCGTGCCAGCACGCGCACCGCTTCCTGGTTCACCAGGCGCCGGCGGAGCGCGTCGCGGGCGTCGGGATCGGTGGGCGCGGCCACGATCCGTCCCTCGACCTTCGAGACCACTTTGCTGGTGACGACGAGGACGTCCCCGTCGGCCAGCCACGGTGCGGCCTGAGCGACGGCTGCGGCCAGGTCGTCGCCGGGCCGGAATTCGGGAAGCCCGGCGACGGGCAGGATCTCGATCGGGCCGCCCGGCGCGTGGTCGCGCACTGCAGGGTCGGCGACGGCGTCCGGCATCACAGGGTCACTCCGGCGAGGTCGAGGGCGGCGCGGGCCATCTCGGCCGTCGCGTCGGTGTCGGTCATGAGCAGGGGAACGGATCGGACCTCGACGCCTGGCACCTCGGCGTTGTCGGTCGAGTGCACGAGCCAGCCGTCGAGAATGCCTGTGCCCGAGCGGGCGCCGTAGTACCGGCCGACCGCCTCGGCGGTGGTCTCCACTCCGATGACGTCCAGGCACGCATCGGCCATGCCGCGCAGGGGCTTGCCGTCGATGACGGGGGACAGGCCGACGACCTTCGCCGACGTGGTGCGCAGCGCCCCACGGATACCGGGGATCGCGAGGATCGCTCCGACGCTCACGACGGGGTTCGACGGGGCCAGAACGACGGCATCGGCGTTCTCGATCGCCTCGAGCACACCGGGAGCGGGCTCTGCCTCTTCCGCGCCGATGTGGGCGAAGCTGTGGGTGGGCACCTGGGCGCGGTGGCGGACCCACCATTCCTCGAAGTGCACGGCCCGCTGTTCACCGTCCTCAGGATCGGTGATGACGACGTGGGTCTCGCTGCGGTCGTCGGAGACCGGCAGCAGGGTCACACCCGGCTTCCACCGCGTGCACAGTGCTTCGGTGATCGCGGAGAGCGGATAGCCGGTCCGCAGCATCTGCGTCCGGATGAGGTGGGTGGCGATGTCGCGGTCGCCGAGACCGAACCAGTCGGGGATCGCCCCGTAGGCGGCGAGTTCCTCCTTGGCGTTCCAGGTCTCACCGGCGCGGCCCCAGCCGCGTTCGGTGTCGATCCCACCGCCGAGGGTGTACATGCAGGTGTCGAGATCCGGACAGATCCTCAGGCCGTGCATCCACACGTCGTCGCCGACGTTGACGATCGCGGTGATGCGGTGTGCCGCGTCCGGATTCGGCTCCACGCCCGGAGAAATATCGAGAAGCCGGCGCAAACCTGAGAGAAAACGCGCCCCACCGACACCTCCGACCAATACAGTCACATTCACGGCCCAAGCCTAAGCGGTGCGTCGCCTACCCGGTCGCGCACCGTCCGAAACGCGTTTCGGCAAAGCGGCCGATGATATGTGAACAACGCCGCTCCGCTTGACCGCGACACACCCGAAGTGTCTAATCACATACATGTCATTCGATAATCGAATTCGAGATCCCTTGCGGTGAACCCGCATTCGAACGAGTATTCGAAGGATGGCAGCGGGTTGATCCCCGGTCATGATTCGGCGCTGCAGGTGAGGAGGGACAATGGCCGGCGAGCGCGACAGCTTCGAGCTCACTCGAAGCGATACTGCAGTCGAGGCTGTCTGTGACTACCCGGACGTCGGGGTGCCCGTCCTGAGTTTGATCTCGGGATTCGGTGACCCAGCGGACGGCGAGGAGCAGTGGCAGGAGCGTGCGCTCTGTGCGCAGACCGATCCGGAGGCATTCTTCCCCGAGAAGGGTGGCTCCACCAGAGAGGCCAAGCGCATCTGCATGGGGTGTGAGGTCCGGGACGAATGTCTCGAATACGCTCTCGCTCACGACGAGCGGTTCGGTATCTGGGGCGGGCTCTCCGAGAGGGAACGCCGTCGCCTCAAGCGCGGAATAGTCTGACGAGGAGTTCGGCCCGGTACGGGGAGTGCGGGACCGAGTGAAACACCGAATCGGATGACGAAGGCCGGGTTGCGGCCGTGGGGGACGAGCAACCCGGCCTTCGTCATGTATCCGGAACGTTTCTCAGTCCTCGTCGTCCTCGTCGAGTGTCGGATCCACCACTTCCGGTTCGACGCCGAGATAGGTGGCCACCTGGTGCACGAGGACGTCGTGCACCAGATCCGTCAGATCGTCCGGATCCTTCGCGCGCACCTCGAGAGGTCGGCGGAACAACACGATCCGCGCCCGGGTGGCAGCGCCTCGTCGATCGATCCCCGCCGGCACGAGCCGGGACAGCGGCACCGGCCCGTCGGCAACCACCTCGTCCGGCCAGTTGACCGAGTCGGGGTCGCGTGCCCGGATCTTCGGGACCTCGTCGACGGCGATGTCGAGTTTGGTGAGGCGGTCGTGCCAGCGCGCGTCGATCGGCGCGAACGCCCCCAATACGAGCAGGTCGAATTTCTCTGCGCGTGTCTTCCACGCCGGCAGGCTCTGCGGGAACAGGGGACCGCGGATTCCCCTGCCGCGGCGTGCCACGGCACGGGACGACACAGGGCGGGAACGTCGTGCGCGGACCATGCCATGGACACTACGACACGAAAATCGCTCCACCCTTTCGGTGTGTCCGAATAGTCCTGGCGCGTCCGGCGCGCTACGCTCCCAGTCGTGAGAACACTGCGTCGATGCTGCCGGCCTGGGTGCAAGAACCCTGCTGTTGCGACGCTGACCTACGTGTACTCGGACTCCACTGCCGTTGTCGGTCCCCTGGCGACCGTCGCGGAACCGCACTCGTGGGATCTCTGCGAGATGCACGGTTCGCGCATCACGGCACCCAAGGGCTGGGAACTCGTCCGATACGAGGGAGCGTTCTCGTCGGCCACCCCCGACGAGGACGATCTGACCGCCCTCGCCGAGGCCGTACGCGAGGCCGGCCTGGGGGAGCGTTCCCGTTCCGACGCGAGCGACGACGACGCCGAGCAACCCCAACGGGCCGTCGTGCCTCCCACCGCACGCACCGGCCGACGCGGTCACCTGCGTGTTCTTCCCGATCCCACGTCCTGAGCCGTTCGCACTAGGCTGAGCGAGTGCGATGTCGCGGAGGACGGTATCGCACGAGTCGAGTTCAGGAGCTAATACAGTGGCGAGAGCTGCCGAGTCGGTGTCAGCAGTCATCAAGGCCTACGACGTACGGGGTGTCGTCGGAGAGCAGATCGACGAAGAGTTCGTCCGCGAGGTCGGAGCGTCGTTCGCACGCCTGTTGCGCAGTGAGGGCAGCGCGGACCGTGTGGTGATCGGGCACGACATGCGCGCCTCGTCCCCCTCGCTCTCGCAGGCCTTCGCCGACGGGGTCACCGCCCAGGGACTCGACGTGGTGCTGATCGGCCTCGCATCCACCGACCAGCTCTACTTCGCGTCGGGCCTGCTCGACGCACCCGGCGCGATGTTCACGGCCAGCCACAATCCCGCGAAGTACAACGGCATCAAGCTCTGCCGTGCCGGTGCCAAGCCCGTCGGTCAGGACACCGGTCTGGCGCAGATCTCCGCCGACCTCGTCGAGGGGGTGCCCGCCTACGACGGCGAGCGCGGCAACATCACCGAGCAGGACGTCCTCGAGGACTACGCCTCGTTCGTCCGCGGCCTGGTCGATCTCGCGGAGATGCGTCCGCTGAAGGTGGCGGTCGACGCCGGCAACGGCATGGGAGGCCACACCGTCCCCGCCGTCTTCGGTGCCCTGCCCGTCGATCTCGTGCCGCTGTACTTCGAACTCGACGGCACCTTCCCGAACCACGAGGCCAACCCCCTCGACCCCGCCAACCTCGTCGACCTCCAGCGTCTGGTCGTCGAGTCCGGTGCCGACGTGGGCCTGGCCTTCGACGGCGACGCCGACCGCTGCTTCGTCGTCGACGAGCGCGGCGAGCCGGTCACCCCGTCCGCGGTCACGGCGCTCGTCGCCGCCCGCGAACTCGCCAAGGAACCCGGCTCGACGATCATCCACAACCTCATCACCTCGCGCGTGGTGCCCGAACTCGTCGCCGAGCAGGGCGGCAAGCCGGTGCGCACCCGGGTCGGGCATTCGTTCATCAAGCAGCAGATGGCCGAGACCGGTGCCGTCTTCGGCGGGGAACACTCGGCGCACTACTACTTCCGCGACTTCTGGGGTGCCGACTCCGGCATGCTCGCGGCGCTGCACGTCCTCGCCGCACTCGCCTCGCAGGACGGTCCGCTCTCCGAGTTGATGAGCTCCTACAACCGGTACGCGGCGTCGGGCGAGATCAACTCGACGGTCGCCGATGCTGCCGAGCGCACCGAGGCCGTCGTCGCGGCGTTCGAGGACCGCGCGGTATCGATCGACCGGCTCGACGGTGTCACCGTCGACCTGCCCGACAACGCATGGTTCAACCTGCGTGCGTCCAACACCGAGCCGTTGCTGCGGCTCAACGTGGAGGCCCGCACGGACGGTGAGGTCGAGGCATTGGTGAAGGAGATCCTTTCCGTCGTTCGTGCGTAGGCGGAGGGACAACGGGAATAATCGAAGTGCCGGGACAGGTCGTGCCGGTGTCGGTTCGGCGGAGCACCGATCTCGGGTCGGTGGCCCCACCGGGCCCTGTCAGCCGGCTCGCCGAGGTCGCGGCGGCGGAAGGAAGGTGATGCGGTCGTGACGGCACCCTCACCGCTGTTCGACTTCGACGATGCGGGCGGTGTTCTCGCCGCCGATGTCGACGGCATCCTCAGGAGCGCGGCCCTCGGCGGCGCCCAGATCCGCGCGGTCGCCGCGGCGGTCGACGAAGGTCTGCTCGGCCGGCTCACCGACATGCACCCCCGCAGTGTGGTCTTCGTCGGCACCGACGCCCGCGCCCGCTCGGCCGCGGAACTGGTCGTCGCGATGTTCGGTGGGCAGGCCGGTGTACCGCTGATCTCCGCGCCGACCACACCGCCGTGGGTCGGCGCGCTCGATGTCGTGGTGGTCTCGGGAAACGACGCCGGCGATCCAGAGCTGGCGCGCAGCATCGACGCCGGACTGCGTCGCAGCGCTGAGGTCGTCGTCGACGCCCCCGACGAAGGTCCGGTGCGGGCGGTCTCGGCCGGTCGCGCGATGTTGTTGCCGCCGCGCGTCCGGGTCCAGACCCGGTACGTGCTCGCCCGGCACGTCGCGGTGTTCTGTGCGGTGCTCGGCGTGTTGCAGCGCGCCGTCCGGATCACCGGTGTCCCGCCGCTCGCCGAGGTCGCCGACACGGCCGACGAGGAAGCGGCGCGCAATCATCCGGCGAACGAGGTCTTCCACAATCCCGCAAAGTCGCTCGCGGTGCGCATGCAGTCGCGTCGCGTGGCGTTCGCGGGAGACTCCGCCGCGACGACGGTGCTCGCACGGCACGCGTCGGAGGCCCTGCTCCAGGAGGCGGGTGTGGTCGCCGGCGCTGCGGCACTGAGCGACGTGCTGGTCGCGCGCGACCGGCTCACGAATGTGGTCACCGCGAGCGGTGAGAACTACGACCCGTTCTTCCACGACGAGGAACTGGACGGACCGGCGCCGATCGCACCGGCACGGGTGTTCGTGCTCAGCACCGACCCCGACCGCTCGGCGGCGCAGCGCAGGACGGCGGCACTTCCGGATGTGGAATTGATGTCCGTGATCGGAGAATTCGAATCGAGCACGGTTCCGACCGTGCTGGAACAGGTGGCAGTGTTGACCGTCCGCACAGAGATGGCGGCCGCATATCTCGGATTGGCAGGGGGGAGATAGTGCACCGACTCGAAGGTGCGGTGCGCTCGTACGCCTGGGGATCGCGGACCGCGATCGCCACCCTGCGTGGCCGCAATGTGCCGTCCCATCATCCCGAGGCCGAGTTGTGGCTCGGTGCGCACCCGGCCGATCCCGCCAGGCTGGTGGATCCGGACGGCGACGAGCACTCGCTGCTCGACGTGTTGTCGGCCGATCCGCAGCGACACCTCGGTGATCGCACGGTGGGGGCGTTCGGTCCCCGCCTGCCCTTCCTGCTCAAGCTACTGGCGGCGGAGGAGCCGCTGTCGCTGCAGGCGCATCCCAGCGCCGGCCAGGCGGCCGAGGGCTTCGCTCGTGAGGAAGCACTCGGCATCCCGATCGACTCGCCCGTCCGTAACTACAAGGACGCCAGCCACAAGCCCGAACTCGTGGTGGCGCTGACCCGGTTCGAGGCCCTGGCCGGCTTCCGTGACCCGAAACGGACCGTGGAGCTGTTCGAGGCGCTCGCCGTGCCGGAACTCGACCCCTATGTGGGACTGCTCGCGGGCCAACCCGATTCGAGCGGTCTGCGGGCGCTGTTCACCACCTGGATCACGTTGCCCCCGCCCGCTCTCGCAGCGTTGCTGCCGCGTGTGCTCGACGGTTGCGTCACCTATCTCGCGGCCGGACGGGACGGCGAACGCGATTTCGTTCCGGAGGTACGCACGGCCCTGCAGCTGGCGGATTTCTATCCCGGCGACGCCGGAGTGCTCGCCTCGCTGCTGCTCAACCGCATCACCCTGCAGCCGGGCGAGGGCCTGTACCTCGACGCGGGAAATCTGCACGCCTACCTGCACGGCATGGGTGTCGAGGTCATGGCGAACTCCGACAACGTGCTGCGCGGTGGTCTCACCCCGAAGCACGTGGACGTGCCCGAACTGCTGCGGGTGCTCGACTTCGGTGCGGCCTCGGTGCCGATTCTCGAAGCCGTGCCGGAGGCCCCGGCGGAGACCGGGTCGGGGCAGAGTCCGATCGAACGCCGCTACCGCACCCCGGCACCGGAGTTCGCGTTGTCCCGCATCGATCTCGGCGCGGGCGACGCCCTCGGGGTCGGTGCCGACGGACCACAGATCCTGCTGTGCACCGCAGGCGATGCCCGCGTCGAGTGCGACGGCGAGTCGGTGACGCTGAGGCCCGGCGACTCGGCGTGGTTGTCGGCGTGCGACCGGAATCCGACCGTCCACGGTTGTGCCGCGGACACCCAGGTCTTCCGGGCCCGGCTCGGGGAGATGCCGGGATCGGCGACCGACGAGTCCTGAAGCAGAGTCCCGGTAGGGACGGAATCGAACCGAAGGCGAGCCCGCACGGGCTCGCCTTCGTCGTTTCCGGATGCACCTTCGTGAGATTTACAAAATCGGCTATATGTCTAGACCTAGGACGAACAGTGGCCTAGAGTCAAGATATGAGTGGTGTGCGTCACCGTGCGGTGGCGTGCCCGGCGCCATCAACGGTGATGAAGGAGACCCGACATGAGTACGGCATCCGCGGATTCGGTGGATCGACCCGACCTTCAGTGGCGCGACCGGAAACGCCATCTGTGGCTTCTGGGGCTGGTGCCCCCGACGGCGCTGTTCGTCGCCGCCGCCCTGGTGTGGGGCGGTAACGAACTCGGGCTGCAGAGCGTCACCCCGGTCCTGTGGTGGATAGGCCCCCTGCTGATCTACGTCCTCGTCCCGCTGCTCGACCTGTTCGTCGGCCCCGACGGCGAGAACCCACCCGACGAGTTGTTCGAGCAACTCGAGAACGACCGCTTCTACCGCTACTGCACCTACCTCTACTTGCCCTTCCAGTTCGCGTCGCTGGTCTTCGCCTGCTACCTCTGGTCGGCCGACGACCTGTCCTGGCTCGGCATCGACGGCGGGCTCGGCGTGATGTCGAAGATCGGACTCGCGATCTCGGTCGGCGTGGTCGCGGGCATCGGTATCAACACGGCACACGAACTCGGCCACAAGAAGATCGAATTCGAACGGCGACTGTCGAAGTGGGCGCTCGCCCCGTCGTTCTACGGGCACTTCTACATCGAGCACAATCGCGGCCACCACGTGCGGGTCGCCACCCCGGAGGATCCGGCCTCTGCCCGGTTCGGGGAGAGCTTCTGGCGATTCCTGCCCCGCAGCGTCGTCGGCAGCCTGCGGTCGGCGTGGCGCCTCGAACGGGCCCGCCTCGAACGGCTCGACAAGCCGGTGTGGAGCGTGCACAACGACGTCCTCAACGCGTGGGCGATCTCCGTCGCGCTGTACGCGGTGCTCCTCGGTGTCTTCGGTCTGTCGATCGCGCCGTATCTCGTGATCCAGGCGGTGTTCGGGTTCTCGTTGCTCGAGGCCGTGAACTATCTCGAGCACTACGGTCTGCTGCGGCAGAAGACCGCGAAGGGGCGCTACGAGCGCTGCTCGCCCGCGCACAGCTGGAACAGTGACCACCTGGTGACGAACATCTTCCTGTACCACCTGCAGCGGCACAGCGACCATCACGCCAACCCCACGCGGCGCTACCAGACCCTGCGCAGCATGGAGATCTCACCGCAACTGCCCGCGGGTTACGCGACGATGATCACCCTCGCCTACATCCCGCCGCTGTGGCGCAAGGTCATGGACCACCGCGTGCTCGACCACTACGACGGCGACATCACCCGCGTCAACATCGAACCGCGTCGACGCGAGAAGATCCTGGCCCGCTACGGAGCATCGGATCCCACTACTGCGGAAGGGGAGTGATCGTGGCGTCCTACCGCTGTCCCGTCTGTGAGTTCGTGTACGACGAGACCGCCGGCGTTCCCCGTGAGGGCTTTCCGGCCGGCACCCCTTGGTCCGACGTGCCCGACGACTGGCCGTGTCCCGACTGCGGAGTCCGGGAGAAGACCGATTTCGAGGAGTACACCCAGTGAGTGCCGACTACCGTCTGTTCCGTTGTCTCGTCTGCGGATTCGAATACGACGAGGCCGAAGGGTGGCCCGACGAGGGCATCGGACCCGGCACCCGGTGGGAGGACATCCCCGATGACTGGTCGTGCCCGGACTGCGGCGCCGCCAAGGCCGACTTCGAGATGGTCGAGATCGTCCGCCGGTGAACCGCTGCACGGGGGATCACTACCCGTCTTGCTTTGACGAGCACATCCGTGCGTGAGAGCGTTCCCACCATGCCGAACGCGCGGGTTCCCTTCCACGAGGCAAGTCGGGTGCTGCTGCGCTCGACGATCCTCGACGCCATGCGCGAGCTGCTACACGAACGCGACTGGTCGGCCGTCACCATGAGCGACGTCGCCCGAGCCGCCGGTATCAGCCGGCAGACCCTGTACAAGGAGTTCTCCTCCCGGCAGGGGCTCGCCCAGGGATATGCGCTGCGTCTGGTCGACGAGTTCGTCGATGCGGTGGCCGATTCGGTGTACGCCCACGTCGGCGACGCGCGGGCCGCGCTCGTGGACGGATTCACCTTCTTCTTCGAGGCGTCCGCCGCCGACCCCCTGGTGCAGTCGCTGCTGAGCGGGGAGGCCAAACCCGACCTGCTGCGGTTGATCACCACCGACGCCGCCCCCATCCTCGAGCGGGGCGCGGGTCGCCTCACAGAGACCTTCCACCACAGCTGGATCGCAGCGTCCGAATCCGACGCGGGGATCCTCGCGCGCGCTGTCGTGCGGGTCGCGCTGAGCTTCGTCTCGATGCCCCCGGCCTCGGGGCGTGATGTCGCCGCCGACCTCGCCGATCTGCTCGTGCCGTTCGTCGAACGGGCCGCCATACGCGGTTGACGTCCGGGCGTCGTACCGGAAGGTGCGGCGGACGGATCCCGTCGGGGGACGATCTGCCGGGCCTCTTCTCGCGCAGGTTGTATAGCCTGGAACCAACATCGTCTGCCGACAGGAAGAGGCATCTGCACGTGTCTGACACCACGCTCGTAGCCGACCGGGTCAACGGTCTCGATTTCAAGGTCGCCGATCTGTCCCTCGCCGAGTTCGGGCGCAAGGAGATCCGGCTCGCCGAACACGAGATGCCGGGCCTGATGGCGCTGCGTCGCGAGTACGCGGAGGTGCAGCCGCTGAAGGGCGCACGGATCTCCGGCTCGCTGCACATGACGGTCCAGACCGCTGTGCTCATCGAAACGCTCGTCTCCCTCGGCGCGCAGGTGCGCTGGGCGTCATGCAACATCTTCTCCACCCAGGACCACGCCGCCGCGGCCGTCGTCGTCGGCCCGCACGGCACCCCCGAGGAGCCCAAGGGCGTCCCGGTGTTCGCCTGGAAGGGCGAGACCCTCGAAGAGTACTGGTGGGCGGCCGAGCAGATGCTCACCTGGCCCGGCGAACCCGCCAACATGATCCTCGACGACGGCGGCGACGCCACGATGCTCGTGCTCAAGGGCGCCCAGTTCGAGAAGGCCGGCGTCGTCCCGCCGAGCGACGAAGAGCAGGACTCCGCAGAGTACAAGGTCTTCCTCGAGCTGCTGCGCCGCTCGCTCGCGGCCGACTCGAAGAAGTGGACCACCGTCGCCGAGTCCGTCAAGGGCGTCACGGAGGAGACCACCACGGGCGTCCTGCGCCTGTACCAGCTCTCCGCGGCCGGCGAGCTCGCGTTCCCCGCGATCAACGTCAACGACTCGGTCACCAAGAGCAAGTTCGACAACAAGTACGGCACCCGGCACTCGCTGCTCGACGGCATCAACCGCGGCACCGACGTCCTCATCGGCGGCAAGGCCGCGCTCGTGTGCGGTTACGGCGACGTCGGCAAGGGCTGCGCCGAGGCCCTGCGCGGCCAGGGCGCACGCGTCTCGGTCACCGAGGTCGACCCGATCAACGCCCTGCAGGCCATGATGGACGGCTACGACGTCGTGACGGTCGAGGACTTCATCGGCCAGGCCGACATCGTCATCACCGCCACGGGCAACAAGGACATCATCACCTTCGAGCACATGAAGGCGATGAAGCACCAGGCCATCCTCGGCAACATCGGCCACTTCGACAACGAGATCGACATGGCCGGCCTCGAGCGGGCCGCCGACGTCACGCGGATCAACATCAAGCCGCAGGTCGACGAGTTCACCTTCGGCGACGGCCATTCGATCATCGTCCTGTCGGAGGGCCGCCTGCTCAACCTGGGCAACGCCACGGGCCACCCCTCCTTCGTGATGAGCAACTCGTTCGCCAACCAGGTGATCGCCCAGATCGAGCTGTGGACCAAGCCCGACCAGTACGACAACGAGGTCTACCGCCTGCCCAAGCACCTCGACGAGAAGGTCGCGAAAATCCACGTCGAGGCACTCGGCGGACAGATCACGAAGCTGACCAAGGAGCAGGCCGAGTACATCGGCGTCGACGTCGAGGGCCCGTACAAGCCCGAGCACTACCGCTACTGATCCCGGCAACTCGACGGGAACGCAGAGCGCATGAGTGATCGGAAATCACAGGGCACATGGGTGATCTGATCGTCGTCGAGGGTCTCGATGGGGCCGGCAAGCGGACCTTGTCCGCCGGTCTCGTCGAGACCTGGCGCGAGGCCGGACGGAAGGTCGCGACGCTGGCCTTCCCGCGGTACGGGCAGTCGATCCACGCCGATCTGGGCGCGGAGGCGTTGCGCGGGCAGCACGGCGACACCGCCTCGAGCGTCGAGGCGATGGCGTTGCTGTGGGCGCTCGACCGTCGCGATGCTGCCGACGAGCTGCGGAAGCTGCTCGCCGACAACGATATCGTGCTGCTCGACCGGTACGTCGCGTCCAACGCCGCGTACACCGCGGCGCGCCGGAACCAGGATGCGACCGGCCCGGCGGTGGAGTGGATCCGCCGTCTCGAGTTCGAACGGTTCGGGCTTCCGGTGCCCGATCTGCAGGTGCTGCTCCGCGTTCCGGTCGCCCTCGCCGCCGAGCGTGCCCGTAACCGCGCCGCGACCGAGGTCGACCGCGATCGCGACGCCTACGAGCGCGATGCCGGTCTGCAGGAGCGCACCGGCGCGGTCTACGACGGGCTCGCGCAGCAGCAGTGGATGTCTCCGTGGGAGGTCGCAGGCCCGCAGACCTCCCCGCGACAACTCGCCGTTGACATCTCAAATCTGCTTCACGACGCTCGAGGGGTGACACGATAGAGGCTATGAAGCCGAGGATTCTGGTAGTCGACGACGACACCGCGCTGGCCGAGATGCTCACGATCGTGCTGCGCGGCGAGGGATTCGAACCGTTCGTGGTGGGGGACGGCACTCAGGCGCTGGGTGCCGTGCGCGAGATCCGGCCCGACCTCGTCCTGCTCGATCTCATGCTCCCCGGCATGAACGGCATCGACGTGTGCCGTGTGCTCCGCGCGGATTCCGGTGTGCCGATCGTGATGCTCACCGCCAAGTCCGACACCGTCGACGTCGTGCTCGGCCTCGAATCGGGCGCCGACGACTACATCGTCAAGCCGTTCAAGCCGAAGGAGCTCGTCGCACGCGTGCGGGCCCGGCTGCGTCGCACCGAGCAGGAACCGGCGGAGGTCCTGAACATCGGGGACATCACCATCGACGTCCCCGCCCACAAGGTCACCCGCGGCGACGAGGCGATCTCGCTCACGCCCCTCGAGTTCGACCTGCTCGTGGCGCTCGCACGCAAGCCGCGCCAGGTGTTCACCCGTGAGGTCCTGCTCGAGCAGGTCTGGGGCTACCGGCACGCCGCCGACACCCGGCTCGTGAACGTCCACGTCCAGCGTCTGCGCGCGAAGGTCGAGAAGGATCCTGAGAATCCCGAGGCGGTGCTCACGGTGCGGGGGGTCGGCTACAAGGCCGGACCGCCGTGATTCGAACCTACCGGCTTCGGCGGCGTATCACGCGTAGGACGCTGCCGCTGGTGAGGTGGTCGCGGTCGATGAGCAGCCGACTCGCGCACACCTGGCGACGATCCCTGCAGCTCCGGGTCGTGACCTCGACCCTCACGCTGTCGCTGATCGTCATGTTCGTGCTCGGAGTGGTACTCACGAGCCAGATCACCGACCGACTGCTCGAAGTGAAGATCGACGCGGCGACCGAGGAAATGGATCGCTCGCGCGCACTCGTCGAGGGACAACTCGCGGGCGCCGACGACTCCGGTTCGCTCGCGGTCCGCCTCGACGGTGCCGCGGCGATCCTCACCAGCCGTGGCAGCGACGGGGGACAGGACACCGGCGTCGCCGGAACCTTCGACCCCGTCCTGATCGTTCCCGGCGACGGTCCGCGGGCCCCCACCTCGAGCGGGCCCGCCGACCAGATCCCGCAGAACCTGCGTGCCTTCGTCCAGAACGGGCAGATCGCGTACCAGTTCGCGACGGTCGCCGATCCCGACGGCTACACCGGGCCGGCCCTGATCATGGGCAGCCCCACCGACTCCGACATCTCGACACTCGAGCTGTATCTCGTCTTCCCGCTCGGCGGTGAGGAACGCACCCTCGCCCTCGTCCGCGGCACCCTGCTCGTCGGTGCCGTGGTCCTGCTCGTGCTGCTGGCCGCGATCTCGATGATCGTCGCGCGGCAAGTCGTGCTGCCCATCCGGTCGGCCTCCCGGATCGCCGTGCGCTTCGCCGACGGACGGCTCAAGGAACGCATGCCGGTCCGCGGTGAGGACGACATGGCGCGCCTGGCGATGTCGTTCAACGAGATGGCCGAGAGCCTGTCGCGGCAGATCACCCAGCTCGAGGAGTACGGCAACCTGCAGAAACGGTTCACCTCCGATGTGAGCCACGAACTGCGCACCCCGCTCACGACCGTCCGTATGGCCGCCGACCTCATCCACGACGGCAGCGACGAGCTCGACCCCGTCCTCAAGCGGTCCTCCGAACTGCTCGTCGCCGAACTCGACCGCTTCGAGAGCCTCCTCAACGATCTGCTCGAGATCAGCCGGCACGACGCGGGTGTCGCCGAACTCGCCTCCGAACGACTCGATCTGCGGATGTGCGCGCGTGCCGCCGTCTCGACCGTGCGGCACCTCGCCCGCGAGACCGCCACCGAGCTCATCGTCGACCTTCCGGACGAGTCCGTCGAGGCCGACGTCGATCCGCGCCGCGTCGAACGCATCCTGCGCAACCTGCTCGCCAACGCGATCGATCACGGCGAGGGCAAACCCATCCTGCTGCGGTTGCGCGCCGACGACGCGGCCGCGGCCTTCGTCGTGCGCGATCAGGGCGTGGGCCTGCGACCGGGGGAGGAGAAACTCGTCTTCAACCGGTTCTGGCGCTCCGATCCGTCGCGGGTCCGGCGCTCCGGCGGCACCGGCCTCGGTCTCGCGATCAGCGTCGAGGACGCCAACCTGCACAACGGCAAGCTCGAAGCGTGGGGCGAACCGGGACGAGGTGCCAGCTTCCGGCTCACCCTCCCGCGCGAACGCGGACGTAAGGTGGGTCGCAGCCCCCTGCCTCTCGTACCCAGCGCCGCGAAGGCCGTGCAGGGCAAGCCCCCGCCGGGTGACGACACCCCGGAGCGGCCTTCGACGGGAGAGATCCCGACCGACCCTGCGAGCACATCGTCCGAAGGAGCCAATACATGAGCCGCTCGACTCCGCGTGCAGCGGGCGTGCTCGTCGTACTCCTGACCGTGGCCGGACTCGTGCTGTCGGGATGCGCCACGCTGCCAGATTCGTCGTCACCGCAGGCCATCGGAACCCTTGAACGCGGCCCCGCGACCACCGAGGTCGCCGCTCCCGTGCCCGGTCGCGAGCCCGACCTGCTCCTGCGCGACTTCCTGCAGGCGAGCACGGATCCGACCAACCGCCACCGCGCGGCCCGGCAGTTCCTCACCCCCACGATGTCCGAGTCCTGGGACGACGCGGCGAGCGCGACGATCGTCGACAAGGTCGACGTCCTCGTCGAGGAACGCGACGGCGACAGCGCCACCTACGTGGTGCGGGCCAGCACCGTCGGCTACCTCGAGGAGGGCGGCATCTACCGTCCCGCCGACGGGGAGTTCGAGGCGCGGTTCTCCCTGGTCCGCACGGACGGGGAGTGGCGCATCGACCGGTTGCCGGCCGGCGTCATCATGGACCGCCCGCGCTTCCTCAACACCTATCAGCGCCGCTCGCTGTACTTCCTCGACCCGACCGGCACCGCCGTCGTCCCCGACCCCCGCTGGATCACGGGTACCCCCGAACAGACGGCGTCGCAGTTGATCGGGTTGCTCGTCGAAGGGCCGAAAGAGGTCCTCGCGCCTGCGGTCAAGAATCTCCTCGAGGACGTCACCGTCATCGGCTCGGTGACGAAGGCGGACGGCCGCACGACCGACGTCGGCGTCGGACTCGGCGGTATCCGCATCGACTTCCAGGGGGTCGGCTCGATGGGCCGGCAGGATCGCGAATTGCTCGCCGCGCAGGTGATCTGGACCCTCGCCAACGCAGACATCAGCGGCCCGTACCAGCTCCTCGCCGACGGCCAGCCCCTCGACGAACGGTTCCCGAACGGGTGGACCACCGCCGACGTGGCATCGATGAACCCCCTTGCCGCATCGAGCGTGACGGTGGGCCTGCACGCGCTGCTCGACGGCGCGCTGGTGAGCGTCGCAGAGACCGGCGTGACACCGGTCCGCAGCTTCTTCGGTGCGTCCGACGACCTGCAGTCGGTCGCCCTGTCGCTGGACGGAGAGCTCGTCGCCGCAGTCGAGAACACCGGCAAACCGGCACCGGAACCGGCCGTGCAACTCATGGTGGGGGCCTACAGCGAGGGCGGTGCCGAGCCGGCGGTCGACGGCGAGTCGATCACCCGGCCGTCCTGGTCTCCCAACAACAATTCGGTGTGGGCGGTCGTCAACGGGACCTCGGTGGTGCGCGCGGTGCGCGAACCCGGCACCGGGCGGGTCACCGTCGTCGGGGTGGAGGCGGGCGCGGTCCGCGGTCTCGGCGACCGCATCACCGAACTGCGCCTGTCGCGCGACGGTGTCCGCGCCGCCATGATCATCGACGGGCGGGTCTTCGTCGCGACCGTCGTGCCGACCACGACCGGCGAGTACTCGCTCACCAATCCGCGCGAGATCGGCTTCGGTCTCGGTGGTCCCGCGCTCGCCTTGGACTGGAGCACGGCCGACACGATCGTCGTCTCCCGCGCGTCGGCCGACGTGCCCGTCGTGCAGGTCGCGGTGGACGGCTCACGCATCGACGCACTCCCGAGCCGCAATCTCACCCCTCCGGTGGTGGCCGTGGAGGCGTCGACGGCCAGCGAGTTCGTCGCCGATTCCCGGACGGTCTTCCAGCTCAACAACCGCGATCCCGCGGGCGACCGGTACTGGCGCGAGGTACCCGGACTGGCCGGGATGGCGGCGATCCCGGTCCTTCCCGGCTAGAGCGTGCCGACGGTGACGCCCAGGCGTCGGTGACTGCGGGCACACTCCCGGTGTGCTCACCGCCTTTCTCGATCTCGTTCTGCCCGCCCGGTGCGGTGGGTGCGCCGCTCCCGGAGCGAGCTGGTGCCGGGCGTGCGCACGCGAGCTCTCCGATCACCCCGTGGCCGTCGCGCCGCGCGTCGACCCCGGGACCCCGGTGTGGAGCCTGGGCCCGTACACCGGCCCCAGGCGCCGCGCGGTGATCGTCGCGAAGGAGCGTGCCCGCCGGGATCTCGCCGAGCCGCTCGGGCTCGCGTGGGCCGTCGCGATCGCGCGGCTGCGCCGATGGAGCGAGCTGCCCGAGGGTCCCTTGATCGTGACGCCCGCCCCCACCCGGACGCGTGCGGCGCGGGCACGCGGAGGCGATCCCGTCACGCGTGCCGCCCGGGCCGCCGCGACCCACGACCGTCGCCTCCACGTGCATCCGATCCTGAGTGTGGCGGCCGGGGTGCGTGATTCGGTGGGGCTCTCGGCAGCCGACAGGCAGCGCAACCTCGCCGGCCGTGTCGGGGTGCGCGCCGACGGTCTGCCGCGCACGATCCCGGTCCTCGTCGTCGACGACGTGCTCACCACCGGAACCACCGCGCGCGAGTCGGTGCGGGCACTCCGACGCGCCGGATTCGCCCCTCTCGGAGTGCTCGTGATCGCCCACGCGTGAGCCCGCAGACGGGCCCGGAAAGTACCTCACCGAGTGACCGGAAGGCGACGCGATGGGAAATCGCGCGGGAACGGTGGCACACCTCCGCGTTACGTACTACCGTCGCCATCAGACCCGGAAACAACAAGGTAGACGGGTGGAAACGCCTGTTCTTCCGATTCCGGGTGAGCGCGCTCTCGCGCTCATACATCATGCCGGCGCGCGGGCTGCGCCGGCCGTAACTCGGGAGGTACGCGTGACGACCCCTTCGAAGTCCAGAGGTTCCGTTGCAGAGGCCGATGCAGCCACGGAAGGCCCACGTGCCGACGTTGTCGTGAAAGGACGCAACGTCGAGGTCCCCGATCACTTCCGGATCTACGTCTCCGAGAAACTCGCTCGGCTCGAACGTTTCGATCCGACGATCTTCATCTTCGACGTCGAGTTGCAACACGAACGCAACAGGCGTCAGAGGAAGAGTTGTCAGCGGGTCGAGATCACTGCCCGCGGAAAGGGACCTGTCGTACGCGCCGAGGCCAGTGCCGACAGCTTCTACGCTGCCTTCGAGTCTGTGATCAGCAAGCTCGAATCGCGCCTGCGACGGACGAAGGAGCGCCGCAAGGTCTCCTACGGTGAGAAGACGCCCGTGTCCGTGGCGGAAGCCACCGCGGCCCTCGCCCAGGATGACGAGCTCGCGATCTCGCCCGACCTGTCGCTCGGCGACAGCGAGAAGGAGCCTCAGGACGGTCCCGGTCGCATCGTCCGGACGAAGGAACACAACGCTGCGCCGATGACCGTCGACGACGCCCTCTACGAGATGGAACTCGTCGGTCACGACTTCTACCTGTTCCACGACAAGGAGACGGACAAGCCGTCCGTGGTCTACCGGCGACACGCCTTCGACTACGGTCTGATCAGGCTCGTGTGACACTGCCGGGAGTGACCGAAGGCACCTCGCCATCGCGGTCACTCCCGCGCAGCGCCTACCATGGAATCCGGCCGGGGTCCGACAAGGCCTCGGCCGGATTTCTTGTCCGTGCAGGTACCCGAGATTGAGGACGAACACACCAGTGCTGTCGCTGACGAAGCTGCTCCGGATCGGTGAAGGTCGCATGGTCAAGCGGCTCAAGCACATCGCCGAGCATGTCGATTCCCTCTCCCCGGACTTCGAGGCCCTGACCGACGCCGAGCTCCGGGCCAAGACGGACGAGTTCCGGAGCCGCTACCAGGATGGCGAGACGCTCGACGATCTGCTTCCGGAAGCCTTCGCGACCGCCCGGGAGGCGTCCTTCCGTGTGCTCGGCCAGAAGCACTATCTCGTCCAGATCATGGGTGGCGCGGCGCTGCACTTCGGCAACATCTCCGAGATGAAGACCGGTGAGGGCAAGACCCTCACCTGCGTGCTGCCGGCCTACCTCAACGCGATCTCCGGCGACGGCGTCCACGTCGTCACCGTGAACGACTACCTCGCCAAGCGCGACGCCGAGTGGATGGGCCGCGTGCACCGTTCCCTCGGACTCGAGACCGACGTGATCCTGTCCGGCATGACCCCGGCCCAGCGCCGCGCGGCCTACTCCGCGGACATCACCTACGGCACCAACAACGAGTTCGGTTTCGACTACCTGCGCGACAACATGACGCACTCGCTCGACGATCTCGTCCAGCGTGGCCACAACTTCGCGATCGTCGACGAGGTCGATTCGATCCTCATCGACGAGGCCCGGACCCCGCTGATCATCTCGGGTCCCGCCGACGCGTCGAGCAAGTGGTACTCCGAGTTCGCGCGCATCGCCAAGCTGCTCAAGCCCGAGGTGCACTACGAGATCGACATCCGCAAGCGGACCGTCGGTGTGCACGAGGCCGGCGTCGAGTTCGTCGAGGACCAGCTCGGCATCGACAACCTGTACGAGGCGGCCAACTCGCCGCTGGTGAGCTACCTCAACAACGCCATCAAGGCCAAGGAGCTCTACGCCAAGGACAAGGACTACATCGTCCGCAACGGCGAGGTCGTCATCGTTGACGAGTTCACCGGCCGCGTCCTGTCGGGCCGCCGCTACAACGAGGGCATGCACCAGGCGATCGAGGCAAAGGAAGGCGTCGAGATCAAGGCCGAGAACCAGACGCTCGCCACGATCACGCTGCAGAACTACTTCCGCCTGTACGACAAGCTGTCGGGCATGACCGGTACGGCCGAGACCGAGGCCGCCGAGCTCCACCAGATCTACAGCCTGGGTGTAATCCCGATCCCGACCAACCGCCCGATGGTGCGCGTCGACCAGGGCGATCTGATCTACAAGACCGAGGAAGCGAAGTTCGCGGCCGTCGTCGACGACGTCGTCGAGCGTCACGAGAAGGGCCAGCCGGTCCTCATCGGTACGACGAGCGTCGAGCGGTCGGAATACCTGTCGCGGCAGTTCACCAAGCGAGGTGTGCCGCACAGCGTGCTCAACGCGAAGTTCCACGAGCAGGAAGCGCAGATCATCGCGCAGGCCGGCCGGTCCGGCGCGGTGACGGTCGCGACGAACATGGCCGGTCGCGGTACCGACGTCGTGCTCGGCGGCAACCCCGATATCCTCGCCGACATCGAGCTGCGCAAGCGCGGCCTCGACCCGGTCAACACGCCGGACGAGTACGAGGCGGCTTGGGACGAGACCCTCGAGCGGATCAAGGCCGAGTCGAAGGCCGACGCCGAGAAGGTGCGAGCGGCCGGTGGCCTGTATGTGCTCGGCACCGAACGGCACGAGTCGCGTCGTATCGACAACCAGCTCCGTGGCCGTTCCGGTCGTCAGGGTGATCCGGGCGAGTCACGGTTCTACCTCTCGCTCGGCGACGAGTTGATGCGACGCTTCAACGGCGCCGCGCTCGAGTCGATCATGACGCGACTGAACCTGCCCGACGACGTGCCGATCGAGGCGAAGATGGTCTCCAAGGCCATCAAGAGCGCGCAGACGCAGGTCGAGCAGCAGAACTTCGAGATCCGCAAGAACGTCCTCAAGTACGACGAGGTGATGAACCAGCAGCGCACCGTCATCTACGAGGAGCGTCGCCGGATCCTGCGCGGCGAGGACCTCGAGGGTCAGGTGCAGCACATGCTCACCGACGTGATCACCGCCTACGTCGACGGTGCGACCGCCGAGGGCTACGTCGAGGACTGGGATCTCGAGCAGCTGTGGACGGCGCTCAAGACCCTCTACCCGGTGGGTGTCGACCACAAGACGCTCGTCGCCGAGAACGAGGACCTCGACCGCAACGGTCTGCTCGAGGTCCTTCTCGAGGACGCCCGCGCCGCCTACGCACGTCGCGAGGCCGAACTCGAGGCCATTGCCGGTGAGAACGCGATGCGCGAACTCGAGCGTCGCGTGCTGTTGTCGGTTCTCGACCGCAAGTGGCGCGAGCACCTCTACGAGATGGACTACCTCAAGGAGGGCATCGGCCTGCGCGCGATGGCGCAGCGTGATCCGCTCGTCGAGTACCAGCGCGAGGGCTTCGACATGTTCACCGCGATGCTCGAGGGCCTGAAGGAGGAATCGGTCGGATTCCTGTTCAACCTCCAGGTCGAGGCCGCGCAACAGCAGCAGTCCGCGGGTGTGGCGGTCACGCCGGCCTCTGCGGCGGCCGCCGCGCAGGCGGCCCCGAGCCTCGCCAAGGCTGCTCCCGCCCGACCCGCACAGCCGGCCCCGGCGGCACAACAGGCACAGCCGGCACAACAGGCACAGCCGGCGGCACAACAGGCACAGCCGGCTCCGGCGGCGCAGGTGGAGCCCGCACCGGCCGCGCTGCGGGCCAAGGGTCTCGACGAGACCGAGCGGCGTCTGACCTACACCGGTCCCGACGAGGACGGCCGCGCCCACGTCGCGCGTACGACCGCCGGTTCCGACGCGCGCTCCGCGCCCAGGCAGGCGGGCACCCGCAAGGAGCGTCGTGCCGCGGCCCGGCGCGATGCGAAGACCAACCGGCGACGCTGAACGCGCTGAGTCGAAGACTCACGTAGGCGCTGAGTCGAAGACTCACGTAGGCGCTGAGTCGAAGACTCACGTAGGCGCTGAGTCGAGGACTCACGATCACCCCACGACCCTGTGGCTCACCCGAGCCACAGGGTCGTGATCGTCCAGCGGTGCGGAGCACGAGGACGGGGACGCTTGCGCACCATCCGGCCGGCGAAGGCGAACACCCGGTCCCCGCGACCGTAGCTGCCGAACAGTTCCACGGTGTCGGCGTCGACGGGACGCACCCGCGTCCGCAGCAGTATCGCGGTGCTGCGTCCGGCACGCGGAGGCCGGCCCGCGGTGATCGTCGCGACGAGACGCGGATCGAGGACCGTGGTGGACTGCACCGCGGGGCGGCGGCCGTCGACGACCTCGAGGACCAGGCGCACCGCCGTCTCCGCAACCCGCACGACACCCGGATCGAGCACGATCGCGGGTCGGTCGCTCGGCTCTGTGGCCGGGCCTTCGATGCTCGGGCCCTCGGCCGGACGTCCGGTTCCGCCGCGGCGGAGCGTGGCGCGTCCCGAGCGTCCGTCGTGCGGCGTGGGCCGACGGGCGACGTGGCTGCGGGGACGGTGGCAGCTCTCCTCCACCGGAGGTTCGAGGCGGGTGAGGCGGCGCACGTAGCGCCCGGTGTGATGCGACATGGGCTCTCCCGAAGGGCATGAGAACGGATCGTCACGGTGACACCGTGACGGCGGATCGGTTCGGGAGAGGACGAACCGCGCACATGATGCCACATCTCCGGGCGACGGTCCCGGTTCGACGCGCGCGGGATGCGCTGCGCGAGCAGGACGTCCAGGACCTACGGTGGTGTCGTGATGCGAGGACTCGTACTCGACGTCGGTGGCGTCCTGGTCGGGCCGGGAAGCGACCCCGACACCTTCGGCGCGGCCGTGACGGTCCTGCGCGCGCGTGGGGTGCGGACCGCCCTGCTGAGCAACGATCCCGGTGGGCCCGGAGCGCAGTGGCTGCGCGATCTCGAGGGTCCGTTCGTCGACCGCGTGGTGCTCTCGGGTGACGCACGTGTCGCCAAACCCGACCCCGAGAGCTACCTGCTGGTCGCCCGGCTGCTGGACCTCGAACCCGGCGAGTGCGTCTTCGTCGACGATTCGGTCGGCAATGTGCGAGGCGCCGCCGCTGCGGGGATGGTCGGCGTACACCATGATGGTTCACACGACGCGCCGGGCGAACTGGCCGTACTCTTCGATCTCGATCCCGAGGAGATCGGGAGCGGAGCCACGGACGGCGCCGAGTCGTGGTGGCGATGTTCGGGAGGTTCGGGTCAGGAGGGGGAACGGGGTCGATGACGAGCCGGATGACGGCGCAGGACGCGTCGTACTACTACCTGGAGACGAGCAACACGCCGATGCACGTCGGGTCGCTCGCGATCCTCGAACCCCCCGAGGGCGGTCTCGACTACGAGAGCGTGCTGCGGTTGGTCGAGCAGCGACTGCCCGAGGTGCCCCGTTACCGGAAGAAGGTGCGTGAGGTCGCATTCGGGCTCTCGCGACCCGTGTGGGTCGACGACCGCGATTTCGACATCACCTACCACGTGCGGCGCTCCGCGCTGCCGAAACCCGGCTCCGACGAACAGCTGCACGACCTCGTCGCGCGTCTGGTCTCGCGACCGCTCGACCGCACGCGACCGCTCTGGGAGATGTATCTCGTCGAGGGGCTCGCGAACGATCGGGTGGCGCTGTTCACGAAGTCGCATTCGGCGCTCGTCGACGGCGAGGAGGCCCTCGACATCGTCCAGGTGCTCTTCGACAAGGAGCCGGTGCCGCGTGAGGTCCCCGAGGAATTGTGGATGCCCGAACGCGAACCGTCGGAGTCCGCTCTGCTCGTCGGAGCGCTCGCCGAACTCGTCGCGCGCCCGGGGGAGGGGATCGCCGCCGTGCGATCGGCCGTGGGCGATCTCACGGCGACCCTCACCGAGACCGTCGACGCCGTCGGCCGGATCGCCCGCACGGCAGCGCAGTCGGCGCCCGAGACTCCGCTGAACACGCAGATCTCGAGGAGCCGTCGGTTCTCCGTGGTGCGCTCCGATCTGGAGCCCTACCGCAAGATCCACTCCCGCTACGGCTGCACGATCAACGACGTGGTGCTCGCGGTCCTCGCCGGCGCGTTGCGGTACTGGCTGCTCTCCCGTGGGGAGCCGGTCACCGAGGCGACGGTGGTGCGGGCGATGGTCCCGATGTCGGTGTACACCCAGGATCCGGACGACTGCGGCGACAACGACACGATCCAGGTGCACCCGCAGGGCGAGGTGTCGTCCTTCCTGCTGGATCTGCCGGTGGGGGAGCCGAACGCGGTGGTCCGGTTGTCGCACATCGCGCATGCGGGCGAGGCCTACTCGCGGCAGCGGCGGCGGGTGGCGGCGCAGACGATGGTCCGCTTGTCGGGCTTCGCCCCGGCGACGATGCACGCGGTGGGAGCCCGGGTCGCGATGGGTTTCTCGCAGCGGATGTTCAACCTCATGATCACCAATGCGCCCGGTCCGCAGCACCCGCTCTACCTCACCGGATCCCGGCTGCTCGAGATCTTCCCGGTCTCGCCGCTGCTGAAGAATCAGGCCCTGAGCATCGCGTTGACGTCCTACGACGGCAAGATCTACTACGGTTTGAATGCGGATCGTGATGCGATGCCCGATGTGGACGTGGCAGCGACGCTGATCCAGGAATCTCTCGAGGAGTTGACGGATGCCGGCAGGTGAGAAGTGACGCGTGTCTATGTACCGGCAACGCTCGCGATGTTGCAGGGCCTCGTCGCCGACGGTGAGGTCGACGCGGTGGGCCGGACGGCCTTCGCGGTGACCCCCGCTCTGCGCGAGGCCTACACGGCGGGCGATGACGAGGAGCTCGCCGAGGTCGCTATGGCCGAGGCGGCACGCGCGTCGCTGCGGTTGCTCGGGTCCGAGGAGCCGAACGATCATCCGTCCTTCGCGTCGCGTCGGGTGGTGATCGCGGCCGACGTCGACGAGGTGAAGCCGCGACCGGATCTCGACGATGCGGTCGTCAAGCTCGCCGGGCCGATCACGATGCGTGCGGTTGCGTCGGTGCACATCGACCTGCAGGAGGCGGAGGCCGACGTCGCGCGGGCACGCGAGATCGTCGATGCCGCCGAACTGGGCGACGAGGAGGCCGAGTTCGTCCTCGGCGACGCGGAGGACCACGAATTGGCGTGGTACGCGGCACAGGAACTGCCCTTCCTCCTCGAACTGCTCTGACCTCGCATATCGCCACGTCATAGGTGTGACGACCGTCTCTTGCTCAACCTACGCTTCCGTAACCTCTGATAACCTACGGAGCCGTAACCGGAGTGAGGAGAAACGGTCGGATGGGCCTGAAGGAATGGATCGAGAAGCCTGCGGCACACGTCGCGCCAGGGGAGAAGTCGCTCTCCAACGTCCTGCGTGGCGCGGTGGCCCGGCTGACCACCCCTCTGCTCCCCGACGACTACCTGCATCTGGTCAACCCGCTGTGGTCCGCCCGTGAACTGCGCGGGCGCATCGTCTCGGTGCGCCAGGAGACCCCCGATTCCGCGACGATCGTCATCCGTCCCGGCTGGGGCTTCGACTTCGGATACGCGCCCGGCCAGTACATCGGCATCGGTCTGCATGTCGACGGTCGCTGGCACTGGCGCTCCTACTCGCTGACCTCGTCGCCCACCTGGGACGACAAGGTCATCTCCATCGCCGTGAAGGCGATGCCCGAGGGTTTTCTGTCCAGCCACCTCGTCGGTGGGGTTCCCGAGGGCACCGTCGTGCGCCTCGCCGCCCCGAAGGGCGATTTCGTCCTGCCCGACCCGCCGCCGGCGAAGATCCTCTTCCTCACGGCCGGCAGTGGCATCACGCCGATCATGTCGATGCTGCGGACGCTCGACCGGCGTGCGGTCGAGCGCGAACTCGACCTGCCCGACGTTGTGCACATCCACTCCGCGCCGACGGCCGAGAACGTGATGTTCCGGTCCGAACTCGAGCGTTTCGACGCCACCCACGATCGCTTCCGCGTGCACGTGCGTCACACCCGTGAGAAGGGCAAGTTCGCGCTCTCGGAGCTCGACGAGGTGTGCCCCGACTGGCGCGAGCGTCAGACCTGGGCGTGCGGTCCCCAGCAGATGCTCGACGACATCACCGCGCACTGGGCCGCGGAGGGCATCGAGGATCAGGTCCACCTCGAGCGCTTCGCCGTCAGCCGCGCCGACACCTCTGGCTCGGGCGGAACGATCACGTTCGCGAAGTCCGGCAAGACCGTCACTGTGGACGGCGCCACGACGATTCTCGAGGCCGGTGAGAGCGTCGGTGCGCTGATGCCTTTCGGTTGCCGCATGGGAATCTGTCAGACTTGTGTTGTGCCGCTCGAGAAGGGGCACGTCGTCGATCTGCGATCCGGCAAGGAGCACGCAGAAGGCGAACGCGTCCAGACCTGCATCTCCGCCGCTGCCGGCGACTGCACACTGGACGTGTAGACACCGACAGCAAACCTCCGAAGGATCCCGCTTGGCCATCACCGACATCCGCGCGTTCTCTCATCTGACCGAAGACGACATCGTTGCTCTTGCAAACGAATTCGACGCGATTCGACGGGATGTGGAGAATTCGCGCGGCCCGCGGGACGCCCGCTACATCCATTCCGTCATCCGTGCGCAGCGTGTGCTGGAGGTGGTCGGACGCTGCGCGCTGTTCGGTTCGCGTCGACGGTCGCGCTGGATCATCGGTACCGCTGCGCTGTCGCTCGCGAAGATCATCGAGAACATGGAACTCGGGCACAACGTGATGCACGGGCAGTGGGACTGGATGAACGACCCCGAGATCCACTCGACATCGTGGGAATGGGATCAGACCGGTCCGTCCGAGCACTGGAAGCGCGCCCACAACTACGCGCACCACACCTACACGAACATCGTGGGCATGGACGAGGACGTGGGATTCGGCATCCTGCGGATGACGCGCGACGAGAAGTGGCGTCCGCGCAATCTCGCGCAGCCGATCGCGAACATCGTCCTCGCGCTGACCTTCGAGTGGGGGATCGCGCTGCACGACCTCTCGGCGAAGAAGGAACTCGAGGGCGTCCCGCCCGTGCAGTGGAATTCGGGGCCCAACAAGGAATTCGCAGCGAAGGCCGGCCGGCAGGTCGTCAAGGACCTGGTGTTCTTCCCGGCGCTCACCGGGCCGGCCTGGCGCAGCACGTTGTCGGCGAACCTCACCGCGAACGTGATCCGCAACATCTGGGCGTATCTCGTGATCTTCTGCGGCCACTTCCCCGACGGCGCAGAGAAGTTCACGACCGAGCACTACGAGAACGAGACGCGCGGAGAGTGGTATCTGCGCCAGTTGCTCGGTAGCGCAAACATTTCCGGTGGGCGTGCGATGGATTTCCTCACCGGGAATCTCAGTTATCAGATCGAGCATCACCTGTTCCCGGACTTGCCGAGCAACCGCTACCCGGAGATCGCCGCCCGTGTACGGGCGCTGTGCGGCAAGTACGACCTGCCGTACACGACCGGTTCGCTCGCCCGGCAGTACTGGCTCGCCCTGCGCACGATCCACAAGCTCGCGTTGCCCGACCGATTCCTCAAGGCGACGGCCGACGACGCCCCCGAGACCTCCTCCGAGCGCAAGTTCGACAGGTGGCGCCCGGAGGCGCCCGCGGTGGTCACCGAGGCGTCCACCGGACGTCACCGGGGTCTGCTCACGGCGCTGCGGGTCCATGCCGAGCATGCGGTAGCAGAACGTCGTCGTCGCCTGGTGAATCGGGTCACCGGCGACCTTCCGTCACTCTGTGATTCGCGCCACAGCTCCGAATCCGGCTAACCTACGGGACCGTAACCTACGGTAGAGTAGCCCGCATGGCGATATCGGATGTCAAGGAGTACGCGCACCTGACGGAGGCGGACGTCGAGGCCATCGGCCGCGAACTCGACGCCATCCGGCACGATATCGAGGAGTCCCGCGGTGAGCGCGACGCTCGGTACGTCCGCAACACGATCCGGCTACAGCGCGGCCTCGAGATCGGCGGGCGCCTCGTGCTGCTCGGCTCGAACAAGCGTCCGCTGTGGCTGCTGGGCACGGGCATGCTCTCCCTGTCGAAGATCATCGAGAACATGGAACTCGGGCACAATGTGATGCACGGGCAGTGGGACTGGATGAACGACCCCGAGGTGCACTCGGCCAACTGGGAGTGGGACAACGTCGACCCGTCGGCGCACTGGAAGATCACCCACAACTACCTGCATCACAAGTACACCAACATCCTCGGCATGGACGACGATGTGGGATACGGCCTGCTGCGCGTCACCCGCGACCAGCGATGGAAGCCGTTCTACCTCGGCAACGTCGCGTACAACGCCATCCTCGCAGCGCTGTTCCAGTACGGCATCGCCATCCAGCTGCTCGAGCTCGGCAAGGTCGTCCAGGGGCGCGACGACCGCGAGCTCACCAAGGCACGCGGCAAGGAGGTGCTCGCCAAGCTCGGCAAACAGCACCTCAAGGACTACGTGATCTATCCGGCGCTCACCGGCAAGTCCTGGAAGTCCACGATGAGGGCCAACGCCACGGCCAACTTCGTGCGCAACATCTGGACCAACGCGGTGATCTTCTGCGGTCACTTCCCGGACGGTGCGGAGAAGTTCACGAAGCAGGACATCGAGACCGAGACGCGTGCCGAGTGGTACCTGCGTCAGATGCTCGGCTCCGCGAACATCTCCGGCGGTAAGGTCATGGACTTCATGACCGGCAACCTGAGCTACCAGATCGAGCACCACATCTACCCCGACCTGCCGTCCAACCGGTACGCGGAGATCGCGGTGCGCGTGCGTGAGCTGTGCGAGAAGTACGACCTGCCGTACACCACCGGCCCGCTCGCGGTGCAGTACTGGAAGTCCTGGCGCACCATCGCCAAGCTGTCGCTGCCCGACAAGTACCTCAAGGACGACCGCGACGCCGCCCCGGAGACCGCTTCCGAGCGGGGCTTCGGCGGAGCGCCGGAGATCGATCCGGCCACCGGCCGCCGCGTGGGTCTGGCCACCACCATCGAGAAGACACGCAAGCGCGGATTCGTCCGCCGCGCGCTCGGCATGCGCTGACGGTCACGAGAACGAGCACGAACCCCGGCACCTACAGGTGCCGGGGTTCGTGCGTTCGGCCGGGGTTCGTCGGTTCACCAGGGGTCGTTGGACGCGAGCGCCGTGAGCAGTTCGCGCACGGCCATCGCCCGGTTGTGCGACTTGCCCTCCAACGAGTCGAAGGCACATTCGGGATCGGCGGGCGGGCCGAGATGCGTGCACCCGCGCGGGCAGTCCTCGACCGCTTCGGCCAGGTCCCCGAACGCCGCGACGACGTCGTCGGGCCCGATGTGCGCGAGCCCGAACGACCGGATGCCCGGGGTGTCGACCACCCACCCGCCCTCGGGCAGATGCAGGGCCACCGACTGGGTGGAGGTGTGACGTCCCTTGCCCACCCCGGAGACCTCGCCGGTGGCGCGGTCGGCGTCGGGGACGAGCCTGTTCACCAGTGTCGACTTGCCGACCCCCGAGTGCCCGATCAGGGCGGTCACGCGACCGTCGATCCGCTCGTGCAGGGCGGTGAGATCGTCGTCCTGACCGACGAGCAGCACCGGGATGTCGAGATCCGCGAAGTGCGCGGCGAACTCGTCGGGATCGGCGAGGTCGCTCTTGGTCAGTCCCAGCAGGGGAGCGAGACCGCCGGCATAGGCCGCGACGAGTGCGCGTTCGACGAGTCCGGTCCGTGGTGGGGGATCGGCGAGCGCGACCACGATGAGCAGCTGTTCGGCATTGGCGACGACGATGCGCTCGAACGGATCGGTGTCGTCGGCCGTGCGCCGCAGGACGGTGCTGCGGTCCTCGACCCGCACGATGCGCGCGAGCGTGTCGGGGCGACCGGAGAGATCGCCGACGACACCCACCTGATCGCCCACCACGATCGGGGTCCGGCCGAGCTCGCGTGCCCGCATCGTCGTCACGATCCGGTCGGGATCACCGCCGAGCGCGACACCCCACCGCCCGCGGTCGACGGAGACGACCATGCCCTCCTCGGCATTGCGGTGGGCCGGGCGGTCCTTCGTGCGCGGCCGCGAGCCGCGCCCGGGGCGGACCCGGACGTCGGACTCGTCGTACTCCCGCCGCCTCAGGAGTCGCTCCCCGTCAGCAGCGACTCCCACAGGCCTTCGAAATCGGGGAGCGTCTTGGCAGTGGTGCCGATGTCCTCGACCTCGATCCCGTCGACGACGAGCCCGAGGATCGCACCGGCCGTGGCCATCCGGTGGTCGGCGTAGGAGTGCCAGATCCCACCGTGCAGCGGCGTCGGCTCGATGTGCAGGCCGTCCTCGGTCTCGGTGATCGAACCCCCGAGACGACCGATCTCGGTGGCGAGCGCCGCCAGCCGGTCGGTCTCGTGACCGCGCAGGTGCGTGATACCGCGCAGGTCGGAGGGCGAGGCGGCGACCGCGGCGAGGGCCGCGACGGTCGGCGCCAGCTCGCCGACGTCGTGCAGGTCCACGTCGATGCCTCGCAATTCGCCCGGGCCGCGCACGGTCAGCGTCCCGTCGGCCCACGTCACCTCGGCGCCCATCTGCTCGAGGATGCCGCGGATCGCGTCGCCGGCCTGGGTGGTCGACTCGGGCCACAGGGGCACCGAGACGACACCACCGGTGACCGCCGCGGCCGCGAGGAAGGGCGTGGCGTTCGACAGGTCGGGCTCGACGGTGACGTCGACGGCCTTGATCGTCGTCGGGGGCACCCGCCAGGTGTCGGTCTCGGAGGTGTCGACGGGGACCCCGGCCGTTCGGAGCATCTCGACCGTCATCTCGATGTGCGGCATCGACGGCACCGGTTCACCGGCGTGGCGGACCACCACGCCCTCGTCGAAGGCGGCCCCGGACAGCAGCAGACCCGAGACGAACTGCGAGGACGCGGAAGCGTCGATGGTCACGGAACCGCCGCGCACCGCACCGCGGCCGTGCACGGTGAAGGGCAGCCGGTCGCCGTCGATGTCGGCGCCGAGGGCGCGCAGGGCGTCGAGCACGGTGCTCATCGGGCGGACGCGGGCCTGTTCGTCGCCGTCGAACCGCACGTCGCCGTCGGCCAGTGCGGCCAGCGGCGGTACGAACCGCATGACGGTGCCGGCCAGTCCGCAGGCGACCTCGCCTCCGCGCAGGGGGCCGGGGGTCACGTCGAGGGTGGTGCCGCCGTCGCGCTCGGTGACGGTCGTGCCGAGCGTGCGCAGGGCCCCGATCATCAGGTCGGTGTCGCGGCTGCGCAGCGCGCCGGTCAGGGTGGACGGCCCGTCGGCGAGTGCGGCCAGGATCAGGGCACGGTTGGTGATCGACTTCGATCCCGGCAGCGTCACCGACGCTCGAACCGGGGACACGGCGCGGGGTGCTCTCCACAGACTCACCCGACCATCTTCGCCCATCCGGACCGGTGCGGGCACCCTCGCCCACCCGGTGCGCGCCGGTGTCGGTTCCGTCACCCGGCGATGCCACACTCGACGGCATGTGCGGAAGGTATGTCTCCACCGCCGACCCGGCGACGCTCGCCGTCGAACTCGACGCACTCGACGAGACCGGCGACGACAGCAGCCGGGACGGGCGGGGGCCCGACTACAACGTCGCGCCGACGACCGAGGTGCTCACCGTTGTCGCCCGGCACGACGGGGAAGATCCCGACGGTCCCGTCCGCCGCCGTATCCGCCGCATGCGATGGGGACTCGTGCCGCACTTCGCCGAAGAGGTGGGTGGAAGCGCACCACTGATCAACGCGAGATCCGAATCGGTCGCCATCAAGCCGAGCTTCGCGCGGTCGCTGCGCTACAAGCGGTGCCTCGTCCCGATGGACGGCTGGTACGAATGGCAGGTCGAACCCGCGCCGGACGGCAAGCCTCGCAAGGTGCCGTACTTCATGGCGCCGGCCGACGGCTCGCGGATCTGCATGGCCGGGGTGTGGGCGGAGTGGCGCGACCCGCGGAACCCGAAGGCACCGCCGCTGTCGAGCACGGCGATCCTCACCGCTCAGTCGGTCGAGCAACTCGGCAACGTGCACGAACGGATGCCGCTGATCCTCCCGCCGGAGCGGTGGGATGCGTGGCTCGACCCCGACAGTCTCGGCCATCCGGATCTGATCGTGCCGAGCGTCGAGGCGATCTCGGCGATCGAGATCCGCCGCGTGTCCGCGAAGGTCAACAGCATCCGCAACAATGGCCCCGAACTGCTGCAACCCGACGACGGCGCTGGCGATCAGATGGTGCTGTTGTAGGCGCTGCCGGAGCGGACGGGCCCTACGGACCGGCCGTGATCGGTGCCACGACGGCGCCGGTCAGCCGGATCAGATCGTGCGGATCCAGTTCGATCTCGAGCCCTCGCCGACCCGCGCTGCACAGCACCCGGTCCCACTGCTCGGCGGAGAAGTCGATCACGGTGCGCAGACGCTTGCGCTGCCCGAGCGGGGAGATGCCGCCGACGACGTACCCGGTCGCGCGTTCGGCGGCGGTGTGATCGGCCATCACGGCCTTGCCGCCGCCCAGCGCCCCGGCTGCGGCCTTGAGCGACAGCGTCGCCGGGACCGGGATCACCGCGACGGCGAGCTTGCCGTCGGACAGCGACACCACCAGCGTCTTGAAGATCTGTTCGGCGGAAACCCCGAGGTGTGTGCCGAGTTCCTCGACGGCTTCGGCGCCGAAGGACGACGACCTCGGGTCATGTGCGTATTCGTGGACCCGGTGCGCGACCTTCTCGCGCTTCAACAACACCGTCGCGGGAGTGGATGTCGAGGCCATCCGATCACTCTAGAGAACCGGAGGTGGGGAACAAGCGCGGTGGGCACGGCGTTGCACACCGACGGGTGGATCCACCGGCCACCCGAGACCCGACGATCGGAGAATTCGTGGCAGTGCTGTGCCCGCCTCGACCGGACGCCATCGGACGTCCCCCCGATCCGGACGCCGTCGGACCGGTAGCCTTCTCGACAGGCGTCGATGAAGGGATCGGTGTGATCGAGGAGTCTGTGGAAGAACTGACCGAGCGGTTCGAGCGGGACGCGCTTCCCCTGCTCGATCAGCTCTACGGCGCTGCGCTGCGGATGACCCGCAATCCCTCCGACGCCGAGGACCTCGTACAGGAGACCTACATCAAGGCGTTCTCCGCCTTCCGGTCGTTCCGCGAGGGCACCAACCTCAAGGCCTGGCTGTACCGGATCCTCACCAACACCTACATCAACTCGTACCGGAAGCGTCAGCGGCAACCCGCGCAGTACCCGACCGACGAGATCACCGACTGGCAGCTCGCCGCCACGGCCGAGCATTCGTCGACCGGTCTGCGGTCCGCGGAGGTCGAGGCACTCGACGCGCTTCCCGACGACGACATCAAGGCGGCGTTGCAGGAGCTTCCCGAGGAGTTCCGCATGGCCGTCTACTACGCCGACGTCGAAGGGTTCCCCTACAAGGAGATCGCCGAGATCATGGGGACGCCGATCGGCACCGTGATGTCGAGACTGCACCGGGGTCGCAAGCAGCTGCGGGGTCTGTTGGCCGACGTGGCGCGCGATCGCGGTTTCATGCGGGAGAAGGCCGTGGACGCCACAACCGGAACATCGGATCAGCCCGAGAGCGGAAAGGGAGCACCGCAGTGAGCGAACCCGACTTCGATCGACTCGACTGCTCGGCGGTCATCGCGGACGTCTACCTGCTTCTCGACTCCGAATGCGACGCCGGTTCCCGCGAGAAGCTGCAGCGGCACCTCGACGAGTGCGGCACCTGCCTCGAGGCCTACGGGATCGAGGAGAAGATCAAATCGCTGCTCAGCCGCAAGTGCGGCGGGGAACACGCACCCGAGGGCCTGCGGGAGCGGCTCATGCTGCAGATCCGCCGCACCGTGGTGATCACCGAGACGGACAGCGCCGAGTCGTAGGCGGGTTCACTCGTACCGAGTCGTAGGCGAGTTCACTCGTACCGAGTCCTGGGTGAGACCCCCGAACGTGACAGGGGCCGGAAAGCTGCTGCTTTCCGGCCCCTGTCCGCGTCTCAGGCGTTGGGACGCTTGCCGTGGTTGGCGGCGTTACCCTTGCGGCTGCGCTTCTTGCGACCTCGCTTACCCATGGTGGGATCTCCTTTCTCGTTCATTACAGTGTTTCACGTGCGGTCGAGTGGTCCTGTCGGCAGGTCCGCCGCCGGAGCGTGAAACGAGGTGTTCGATGGCGGAAGACGTACGCGCGGAGATGGTATCGACCGTGTTCGAGGTCGTCGTGCGAGAGGGTGACGTGGTGGCCGAGGGCGACACGCTGGTGATCCTCGAGTCGATGAAGATGGAGATTCCCGTGCTCGCCGAGTCGGCGGGCACCGTGACCTCCGTCGGAGTCTCGGTCGGGGATGTCATCCAGCAGGGCGACCTCATCGCCGTGATCTCCTGACGGCGGGTATCTCCTGAGTACGAAAGCGGTTCCCGTGTCCACACTCAGTTCGTTGCTCGCGAGGTACACGGATCTTCCGGGCGCGGCCGTCGATCACCTCCAACGTGTCGTGGGCGAGTGGCAGTTGCTCGCCGACCTGTCGTTCGCCGACGTCCTCCTGTGGGTCGACGCGGCGCCGTCCGGAATCGTGTGCGTCGCACAGTGCCGACCCACCACCGCCTCGACGGTGATCCCCGAGGACGCCGTCGGCACGCTCGTCTCCGACAACGAACATCCTTACGTCCGTAAGGCTTTCGAAACCGGAGAGATCGTCGACGTCAAGTCGTCCCCGGGCGCCGGGATCAACATCCGTCAGGCCGTGCCGGTGCGCTGGGACGGTCGGGTCGTCGCGGTGCTCAGCCGCGACGCCGCCCGCGTGTCGCGGCGGTCGGCCAGCGCGCTCGAGACGGCCTATCTCGAATGCGCCGACGACCTCTACCGGATGATCAGCGAGGGCACTTTCCCGACGCCCGAGGCGCGCTCGGACACCAAGTCGAGTCCGCGTGCGGGCGACGGATTCATCCGGCTCGACCGGAAGGGCAAGGTCGTCTACGCGAGCCCCAACGCGCTGTCGGCCTATCACCGGATGGGTCTGAACTCCGACCTGATCGGTCAGGATCTCGTCGAGACGACCCGCGCACTGGTCACCGACCCCTTCGAGAGTCGCGACGTCACCGACTACCTCCGCGGGGCCGTGGAGGGCCGTCTGGGGCAGCGCATGGAGATCGAGGCACTCGGGGCCACCGTTCTGATCCGTGCGTTGGTCCTGAACCCGGGAGGGAAGATCCGGGGCGCCGCGGTGATCGTCCGCGACGTCACCGAGGTCAAGCGACGCGACCGGGCACTGCTGAGCAAGGACGCGACCATCCGCGAGATCCACCACCGTGTCAAGAACAACCTGCAGACGGTCGCCGCGCTGCTGCGACTGCAGGCGCGCCGAACCGGGAACGCGGAAGCCCAGCAGGCCCTGGGGGAGGCGGTCCGTCGCGTGACATCCATCGCCTTGGTCCATGAGGCGCTGTCGATGTCAGTGGACGAGGAGGTCGATCTCGACGGTGTGTTCGACCAGCTGATCCCCATCGTCGTCGACGTGTCGACGGTCGGCAGCCAGATCCGGGTGGTGCGGGAGGGGAATCTCGGCGTGTTCCCCGCGGATCGCGCCACGCCTCTGGTCATGGTGCTGACCGAACTCGTCCAGAACGCCGTCGAGCACGCCTTCGATCCGGGCGTGAACGGCACGGTCACCGTCAATGCCCAGCGTTCGGCCCGCATGCTCGACGTCGTGGTCCGCGACGAGGGGAAGGGTCTTCCCGAGGGGTTCAGCCTCGAGGCGTCGAACCGGCTCGGTCTGCAGATCGTCCGGACCCTCGTGGCTGCCGAGCTCGGCGGATCGTTGGAGTTGACGTCCAACGAGTTCGGCGGGACCGATGCACGCCTGCAACTACCGCTGGGCAAGGTGCCGGTCGCCTGATCGTCCTTACGACCGTGCACGTAAGAAGGCCCGGCCTCCCCCGTAGGGGAGCCGGGCCTTCGAACGTCTATCGGAGTTGCTCAGACCGCCGTACGAGCGCGGGTGCGGGCGTTGCGACGCTTGAGGGCGCGGCGCTCGTCCTCGCTCATACCGCCCCAGACGCCGGCATCCTGGCCGGATTCGAGCGCCCAGGAGAGGCATTCGGCGGTGACGGGGCAACGGTTGCACACGAGCTTGGCATCCGCGATCTGCGCGAGAGCCGGGCCGCTGTTTCCCACGGGGAAGAACAGTTCCGGATCCTCGTCGCGGCAGATGGCCTTGTGGCGCCAGTCCATGCTTCTACTCTCCTTCGATGGTGCGTGTGCACCGGCTGATTGGTCAATGCGTGTTCACGCCTGTGGCACGGAGTGTTTCCGCGCGGTTACTTGTGAATGCTTTCACGAACGAGCGTGGAGTCAATAGAATCGACCACGATCGTGGGGAAGCTCACGCTGGTGTGGGCTACGAGTTCGCCAATCCCTCTTTCTACTCCCCTCGAGCCGAGAAGGTAGTGGCAATCACAGAATTCGTGCTTCTCTTTCTGTCGCTGTCCCGCTGGGGGGATCGTCAGCGGGGCGCGACGACATCGAGGATCGACGCCACGGACACGAACTCGACCTTGGTCCGGAGTCCGAGATAGTCGCCGTCGACCTGAAGTCCGATCGGGCGCGAGGCCCGGGCGCGCACGCGCGCGACATCGTCCGCACGCACCAGATGCGGCGACGCCGGCTCGCCGCGGGCGGCCAGAAGTTGTCTCACCACCCGCAGGCTCGGAAGTACCCGGGTCGTCATCATAGCAAACACACCCAAACCGGTGTCGAACGAGGTGCCGGGATTCGTGTGCACCGGCCGGGACTCGAGATAGGTCCACGGACTCGAGTTCGACACGAACGCATAGTGCACCCCCGAAACAGGTTCGGATCCGGGCATCTCGAGCGTGAGCGCCGGTTCGGCCCGCTTCGACGCGAAGAACCGGGCCACCGCGTGCCGCACGTAGCGCGCCGTCGTCACCTTCTTGCCCTCGGCGCGGCTCAGGTCTATGGCCTCGCACACCTGGGCGTCGAGACCGAGGCCCGCGTTGAAGGTGAACCACCGCCCGTCGCAGTGGCCGAGGCCGATCCGGCTGGTCCTGCCCTCCTGCAACGACTCGAGTACCTGCTCGGTGGCCTCGAGTGGATCGGCGGACAGTCCCAGGGATCGCGCGAACACGTTCGCCGAGCCGCCGGGCACCACCGCGAGTCGCGGCAGGGTCGGATCGGCGCCTCGGTCGGGGGAGGGGCCGAGGAGGCCGTTGACGATCTCGTTGACGGTGCCGTCGCCACCGTGCGCGACGACGACGTCCATCCCGTCGGCGTGCGCCGAACGCGCCAGTTCTGCGGCGTGCCCGCGGTGGGTCGTGTGCGCGACGGTCAGCGCGAGCCGGCCTCTCAGGGCGTGAGCGAGGCGGTCGCGACCGGCCGGGGTGGTCGTCGTCGCATTCGGGTTCACGATCAGCAGGGCGCGCACGGAACATCAGCCTAAGTGGTGCCCGGCGGGTCCACTACGCTGGACGGGTGCCTCTCGAAACACCTCGCAGCAGCGTTCCGTCGACCGTGCGTGCCGCCGGTTGGCTCGTCGTCCTCGAGGGCGTCGTCGCGATGGGATTCGCGGTGTACTCGATCATCCGCGCCGCCTCGGGCGAACACGATCAGTCGGTCACCAATGGCTACGGCTTCGCGCTGTGGCTGTTCATCCTGTTCGGCGGGGTCCTGGCCGGCGGGATCGCGCTCGTGCGCGGTGTGCGCTGGGGACGTGCCGTGGCGATACTCGCGCAGCTGTTGTTGCTGCCCGTGGTGTGGTCGCTGCTGACGGACTCCCACCAGCCGGTCATCGGCACTGTGCTGGCGCTCGTCGTGGTCCCCACGCTCGTGCTGCTGTTCAGCCCGCCCACGTCGCGGTGGCTCGCGCACGAGTACGCGCCCGACGTCGACGAGTGATCCGGCTCAGCTGCCGAGCGCTTGCAGGGCGGGGCCGCTGAGCCTGAAGGTCGTCCACTCGTCCTGCGCGACGGCACCGAGGGATCGGTAGAAACCGATGGACGGCTCGTTCCAGTCCAGCACCGACCAACTCAGGCGGGTGTAACCGCGCTCCACGCATTCGTGGGCGAGCGCCGCGAGCAGTGCCCGTCCGTGTCCCTTGCCGCGGTGTTCGGGACGGACGAACAGATCTTCGAGGTAGATCCCGTGCACGCCGTCCCACGTGGAGAAGTTCCGGAACCACAACGCCACCCCGACGACCCGGCCTTCGGTGCCGTCCTCTCCGGATTCCTCTGCGACGTGCGCGTACACCGAGGGCTGCGGCCCGAAAAGAGCCTCGTGGATCTGCTCGGGCACCACGGTGCACTCGTGCCGGGCCTTCTCGTATTCGGCGAGGTCGTAGATCAGCCCGGTGATCGCGGGGACGTCCTCGGGTGTGGCTCTGCGGATCACGGCGGGCTGCCTCCTGCGGTCTCGTGGGCGGATTCACCTCGCGCTGCGCCGCCGAGTGCGCGAGGATCGGGGTCGTGGCAACGGTACTTGCAGTGGCAAATCAGAAGGGTGGCGTCGCCAAGACGACCACCGTCGCGTCGTTGGGGGCCGCGCTGTCGGCGCTGGGCCGGCGGGTGCTCGTCGTCGATCTCGATCCTCAGGGGTGTCTGACCTTCTCTCTCGGGCACAACCCCGACAAGCTCGAACAATCCGTGCACGAGGTGCTCGTGGGCGGTGTCGAGACGAAGGACGTTCTGCTCGGGACAGCGGAGGGGATGTCGCTGCTGCCGGCGACCATCGACCTCGCGGGTGCGGAGGCGATGCTGCTCATGAAGCCGGGGCGTGAATACACCCTGAAGCGGGCGCTGGCGTCGGTGGAGGACGACTACGACGTCGTCGTCATCGACTGCCCGCCCTCTCTGGGCGTCCTCACCCTCAACGGGCTGACCGCGGCGCGGTCCGTGCTCGTTCCGCTGCAGTGCGAAACGCTCGCGCACAGGGGAGTCGGGCAGCTCCTGCGCACGGTGAACGAGGTGAAACAGATCACCAATCCGGATCTCGAACTGCTCGGCGCGCTGCCGACCCTGTACGACTCGCGGACCACGCACAGTCGCGACGTGCTCGCCGATGTCTCCGACCGGTACGACCTGCCGGTGCTGGCCCCGCCCGTACCCCGCACGGTCCGCTTCGCGGAGGCTTCCGCCTCGGGCGCGACGGTGCTGGCGGGACGCAAGAACAAGGGCGCCGAGGCGTACCGGGCGCTCTCCGAGAACCTGCTGCGCTACTGGTCGGGGGAGGCGGAACTCGAGACTTTCGAGACCGCCGTCGCGGACTGAGACGTCAGCACCGACCGGGACGGCTCGCTTTCAGCACCGACCGGGACGGCTCGCCATCAGCGCAGTGCCACGAGCTCATCGCCGCGTTGCTCGACCACGACATTCCCCGCGACGGCGACGTTCACCGTGGAGACCGTCCCGCGCTCGACGTCGATGCGCGGGCCGGGTTCACCGGTCCGTGAGTCGACTCCCACGAGGGCGTCCTCGACGGGAAGGAGCAGCGAACCGGCCATGATGTCGCCGTTGCCGAGAGTGTCCTCGACGGTCCACTGCGGGGCGAAATCGGTGGTGGACAATGCGACGGTGTCGCGGCCCGTCCACCACACGAGCACGCCGCCGCGCTCGAGGGCGGAGTCGTCCGATTCGCCGGCAGGACGCGGCAGGGCGTGCGTGTCGAGGAGGACGCCCTCGCTGTCGAAGACCTCGATGCGCGGCCCGTCGTTGTCGTCCGGGGCCAGGTAGACCGCCGTGCGGTCGCCGACCACCGCGACGATGCGGGAGTCCCCGCCCGCTTCCGGCAGCACCGACGACGCGAACTCCTCGGGCTTGGTGCTGTCGTCGGGGGTGGGATCGAGAAGGGTGAGCCGATTGGTCGGCTCGTTCGCGCACTGCTCGAGCACGGCCAGCACTTCGGCGCCCGAATCCGCCGAGCGCAGTTCGCAACCCGATCGTGGCTGCGCGTTCGGGTTCACCGGTGCGTCGACGCGCCCGTACTCGACCGTGCGCACCAGATCGGAGCGCCACATCTCGAGACGTGACTCGCCGAAGGCGATCAGGTGCGAACCGGCGCCGACGACCCGGATCGGATCGTCGGCGTCGCTCGACCGTTGCGCGCCCCGAGAGCCACTGCCCGAGTCGAGCGCGGTGACCTGACCGCATCCCCGCGGGCCGCGATAGACCGAGACCACGTCGCCCCAGGCCTCGGTGACCGCGCACAACGCCCGGTCGCGGTCGTACCGCCAGCGTTCCTCGCCGGATTGCGGGTCGCGGCCGACGACCGCACCACCGTCTGCCGTGGCGACCGTGCCGCCGGACACCACCGGTGCGGTCGTCGCCGTACTCGGAGCACGCCACAGTTCGGCGAGCGTGCGCGGAAGAGATTGCGCGGCAGCGAGAGTGGGGACAGGACCGTCCCAGGTGGTCGACGTGGTGCCCCGCGCATCCGAGTTCAGCCAGACGACACTCGCCGCCACCAGAGCGGTGACGACGAGTGCGGCTGCGACGAGAAGGTCGGTGCGGGTGCGGCGCTCGGGCGCGAGCACGTGGTTATCGGGCAGACGACGTCGAGACCGCTTCCACGTTCGACGTGTCCTGCTGCTCTGCGCGACCGGCCGGGCCCTCGCCCGAGCGGGTGCGACGGCGACGACGGCGACGACGTGCCGGAGCGGCCGCCCCGGTGTCCTCACCCGTCTCCGCTGCGGCAGGCTCGTTCTCGACCTTCACCGAGTCGTCCGAACCGGTTGCGGCCACATCCGTTGCGGAGCCGTCGGCAGACTTTCCGCGGACGGTACGACGGCGGACCCGGTTGCGCTTCGGGCGGGATCCGCCCTCGCGCTCGACGCGCTCGGGCTTCTCACCGTTCTCCGAGGCGGCGGGAGCGGCCTTGCGGACGCGTCCGGTGGCGTCGGACGGGATGTTCAGCTCCTCGAACAGGTGCGGGGAGCTCGAGTAGGTTTCGATCGGATCCGGGATACCGAGATCGAGAGCCTTGTCGATGAGCTGCCAGCGCGGCACGTCGTCCCAGTCGACGAGGGTGATCGCGATACCGGTGCGTCCGGCGCGACCGGTACGGCCGATGCGGTGGACGTAGGTCTTCTCGTCCTCGGGGCACTGATAGTTGATGACGTGGGTGACGTCGTCGATGTCGATGCCGCGGGCGGCGACGTCCGTGGCGACGAGCACGTCGATCTTGCCGCTGCGGAACTTGTCGAGTGCCTTCTCACGCGCGATCTGACCGAGGTCGCCGTGCACCGCGCCGCACGCGAAACCGCGCTCGACGAGGTCGTCGGCCACCTTCTGCGCCGTGCGCTTGGTGCGGGTGAAGACCATGGTGGCGCCGCGACCCTCGGCCTGCAGTACGCGGGCGACGAGTTCGGCCTTGTCGAGTGCATGCGCCCGGTAGATGAACTGCTGGGTGCGCTCGTGCACGGCCGACGATTCGGCCTCCTCGGCCCGGATGTGCGTCGGGCGGTTCAGGAACGTGCGGGCGAGGGTGATGATCGGGCCGGGCATGGTGGCCGAGAACAGCATCGTCTGACGACGGTCGGGGACCATCGTGAGGATGCGCTCGATGTCGGGCAGGAAGCCGAGGTCGAGCATCTCGTCGGCTTCGTCCATGACGAGCACGCCGATCTTGCCCAGGATCAGATGGCCCTGGTTGGCGAGATCGAGCAGACGGCCGGGAGTACCGACGACGACGTCGACACCCTTCTTCAGTTCGTCGATCTGCTGCTCGTAGGGGCGCCCACCGTAGATCGACAGGACCTCGAGGCCCGACTTGCGGCTGCCGGGCAGGTACTTGGAAGCGTTCACGAGGTCGTTGGTGACCTGGATGCACAGCTCGCGGGTCGGGACGATCACGAGTGCACGGGGAGTGCCGTCGAGGGTGGTCGTGCCGGAGCCCTCGGTGGCGATGCGATGCAGGAGCGGAACGCCGAAGCCGAAGGTCTTGCCCATACCCGTACGGGCCTGCCCGATGAGGTCGTCGCCGGCGAGGGCCAGCGGCAGGGTGAGTTCCTGGATCGCGAAGGTGCGTTCGATGCCGACCTCGGCGAGGGCGCGGACGATCTCGTCGCGGACACCGAGTTCGCCGAAGGTGGGGGGTACGTGGGTGGAGTCGAGTTGTGCGGAGACGGTCGTTTCGCTCGCGTCGTCTTCGTGGTCGATGGTGATCTTGCTCAGGGGTCCGGCCTTCCTGGTCTCGGCACGCACGCACGAGGGGGAAAGGCGACCGGCCTGCACCTCAGCGCGAGCGGTTTCCACCAGGCTCGGCGAAGCGCGGCAGCGATCCGCAGTTCGAGTGCGCGCACATTATCTGGGAAGCTCGCGGGCCACGGTCGGCGGCTCGAAGCGCGGGCTTCCCGATCCATTGTACCGGTTCCGGCGCATTCCACGAGGTAGTACTACGCTTCGTCGTCATGGGAGCCGATACGCCGCAGTCCACCTCCGAGTCCGGCACGACGCCGGGCGGACCCGCAGTCCCCGCCGATCACCCCGGTGTCGCAGAGCTCTTCGCGTTGCTCGCGTACGGCGAGATCTCGGCGTTCTACCGGCTCGCCGAGGACGCACGGTTCTCCCCGTCCCTGCGCGGGCGGGTCGCCCTCGCAAGCATGGCAGCTGCGGAGATGAGCCATTTCGAGACGCTCCACACCGCGCTCACCGATCGTGGTGTGGAGATCTACGCGGCGATGGAGCCCTACCGCAAAGCCCTCGACGCCTACCACGCCTCGACCACTCCGTCGACGTGGCTCGAGGTTCTCGTGAAGGCATACGTCGGTGACAGGATCGCCGCAGATTTCTACTGTGAGATCGCCGACATGCTTGCTCCCGAGGTGTCCACGGTGGTCCGGGAGGTCCTCGCCGAGACCGGCCACTCGGAGTTCGTGGTGCATGAGGTCCGTGAGGTCGTCGAGCGCAGCCCGCTGCAGAAGGACCGCCTGATGCTGTGGGGACGCCGGCTGCTCGGCGAGGCCATCACCCAGGCGCAGTACGTCCTCGCGCAGAACGAGGAACTCGCCGAGCTGGTGATTCTCGCGTCCGGTGACCTGGCGAACATCGCCGCGCTGTTCGATCGCATGCAGGTCGAGCACGCCGAGCGGATGTCGGTGCTCGGACTGCATTAGCCTGGGGCTGATAGCAGTACCAGCTCGGTTTCAATGCATGAGAATCGGAGGTCCACCGTGGAGGTCAAGATCGGCGTCGCGGACAGCCCGCGCGAAGTTGTCGTCGTCAGCGACCAGACGCCCGACGAGGTGGAGAAGCTCGTCCGGGCCGCGTTGAACGGCGCCGACGACGGGGTGCTCGCCCTTGTCGACGAGAAGGGCCGCAAGGTTCTCGTGCAGGCCGCCAAGATCAGCTACGTGGACATCGGTCCTGCCACGCTGGGCAAGGTCGGCTTCGCCGCCAACTGAGAGCGACCGACGAGAACGGGCCGGGGCATGTCGCCCCGGCCCGTTCGTCGTTCTCGGTATGTGTCGTCAGCGACGACGGTGCTCATATGTCGTCAGCGACGACGGAGTTCCGGCTGCAGCGGCACGTGCTTCAGACCGCCCCAGGCCAGCGCGACCGTGGTGTCCACGGCGTCCTCCTTGGGGATCGGGCGTGCGGCGTCGAGCCAGTAGCGTGCGGTGAACTGGCTCGTTCCCACCAGGCCGACCGCGAGGATGCGGGCCCGGTACGGATCGAGACCGGAGTCGTGGCTGACGAGGTCGAAGACGGCGTCGACGCACGCCTCGGTGGCCTGCTCCACTCGCCGCGACACCTGCGGTTCGCCCATCAGATCGGATTCGAAGACGAGCCGGAATCCCTGGCTGTCGTTGTCGACGAAATCGAAGAAGGCCTGCACTGCGGCGCGCACGCGCTGACGGTTGTCGGTGGTGGACCGCAGGGCCTGACGTACGCCGTTGATGAGGGTGTCCACGTAGTTCTGGAGCACGGCGCAATACAGTTCGAGCTTGCCGGGGAAGTGCTGGTACAGGACGGGCTTGCTCACTCCGGCACACTCGGCGATCTCGTCCATGCCGGCCGAGTGGTAACCGCGTGTGACGAATACCTCGCTGGCAGCCTCGAGCAACTGGGCACGACGCTCGTCACGCGGCATCCGGGCGCCCCGTTTGCCGTTGGAACCCCGGCCGGATGCTCGTTCGGTGACGTCGGTCATGCTTACTCCCAATCTGCACTACTTCCGAACGTGGCCTGTACCACCTCGGCGCTCCTCGTCTCTGCACGTTACAGGTGAAGTCGCGTGTCGAACGGATCGGCCTACCGCCCAGTATCCGTTCCCGGTGCACGAATGGGGGCGCAGGTTCGGCGCTTCGGATATCGAAATGGTCTCGATATGACATCCTGACATCCGTGATCGAGCGTGGAGGAGTGCGCGAGAGCAGGGGCCCGCAGGGCTCCTCGCCGACAGATCCTTCCCCGACGCTGCCCGGTTCGTCCCGGTCGCGAGGAACGGAACGACCCGAGGCGGGTCGCCGGTCGCACCAGCCCCTGCGTGCCGTGTGGGACCCGGTGGGACGGCCGGACCGGCCGCCGCGCCGACCGCGACCCGAACGGGACGTCCGCAAGCAGACCCGCGTGGGCAGGTTCGTCGCCACCTACGGCTGGCGCGCCTACGCCGTTCCGATCCTCGCCGTCGTGACCCTGATCGTGCTGTGGGACGCCGCGCGTGGCGCCGGAGCGGAGGAGCCCGCCGACCAGACCGACGCGAGCGAGGTCACCGAGATCATCGTCGAGGCCCCGCAACCCGAGGGAACCTTCCCCGAGTCGCTCGAGTCCGGTGCGCTGCCGGAGGGCGGCCCATTCACGGAGGTCGGTGCGCGGGAGTGGCGGGTCGTGCCCGGCACCACGGGTCAGGTCGGCGCGGGGCAGACCCGTGTGTTCACCTACACGGTGGAACTCGAGGAGGGCATCGACACCACCGGCTACGGCGGCGACGCGGCCTTCGCGTCGATGGTCGACCGGACCCTCGCCGACCCGCGCAGCTGGATCGGGGACGAGGCGGTCGCCTTCCGCCGGATCGACACCGGCGAGCCGGACTTCCGGATCTCCCTCACCTCGCAGATGACCATTCGCGAAGGATGCGGCTACGACATCCCGCTCGAGGGATCGTGCTTCAACCCCTCGATGGAGCGGGTGTTCCTCAACGAAGCGCGGTGGGTGCGCGGTGCCGTCGCCTTCCAGGGCGACATCGGGTCGTACCGCCAATACCTCGTCAATCACGAGGTCGGTCACGCCATCGGCCTGGCGCAGCACGACGCCTGCACCATCGACGGTGGTCTGGCGCCGATCATGATGCAGCAGACCTTCGGAACCGCCAACGACGACATCGCCCGCCTCGACCCGGACGGCGCCGTCCCGGCCGACGGACTGCGGTGCCGGTTCAATCCCTGGCCGTACCCGCGGGCGTAGGCGCCGGTCGGGGTCGACGGGCCGGGCGGAGTCGACGGGCGAGGTGGCGGTCGACGGGCGGAATGGGGGTCGCAGCAGGGAATGGCACCATGGACGGTGACGCAGGACGCATCGCGACAGGAGAACCCGTGACCGCAACGACACCGTCGACGCGCCGATCCCTTCCGCCGTTGGTGGAACCCGGCCCGGAGCTCGGTCGCGAGGAGGTCGCGCGGTACAGCCGTCACCTGATCATCCCGAATGTCGGGGTCACCGGCCAGCGTCGCCTGAAGAACGCGCGGGTGCTGTGTATCGGCGCCGGCGGCCTGGGTTCGCCCGCCCTGCTGTATCTCGCGGCGGCGGGGGTCGGCACGATCGGCATCGTCGAGTTCGACGACGTGGAGACGTCCAACCTGCAGCGCCAGGTGATCCACGGCCGCTCCGACGTCGGACGGCCAAAGGCGGACAGTGCCCGCGACAGCATCCTGGCGATCAACGACGGTGTGACTGTGCGCCTGCACGAGACGCGCCTGGAGTCGAGCAATGCCGTGCAGCTGTTCGAGGAGTACGACCTCATCCTCGACGGCACCGACAACTTCGCGACCCGCTATCTCGTCAACGACGCCGCGGTCCTCGCGGGCAAGCCCTACGTGTGGGGCTCGATCTTCCGGTTCGAGGGGCAGGTGTCGGTGTTCTGGGAGGACGCTCCGGACGGACGCGGCCTGAACTACCGAGACCTCTACCCCGAGGCCCCGCCGCCGGGGATGGTTCCCTCATGCGCCGAGGGTGGTGTGCTCGGTGTCCTGCCCGGCACGATCGGCACCGTCATGGCGACCGAGGCGATCAAGCTCATCACGGGGATCGGTGAGCCGTTGCTCGGCCGCCTCATGATCTACGACGCGCTTGCGATGTCGTTCCGGACGGTGACCCTGCGTCGCGATCCGGGACGGGTGCCGGTCACCGAACTCGTCGACTACGAGGCCTTCTGCGGGATCGTTCCCGATGCCGCCGCGTCGGCGCGATCGGCCGTCACCCCCAGCGAGTTGCGCCGGATGCTCGACGAGGGCCGCGACCTCGCGCTGATCGACGTGCGCGAACCTGTCGAATGGGAGATCGTCCGTATCGACGGTGCCCGGCTCGTGCCGAAGGACCGCATCCTCTCCGGTGAGGTCCTCGCCGACCTGCCGCAGAACACGCCGATCGTGCTGTACTGCAAGACGGGAATCCGATCGGCCGAGGCACTCGAAGTGCTTGTGCGAGCCGGATTCTCGGACGCGACACATCTGCACGGCGGGGTGATCGCGTGGGCGCAGCAGGTGGATCCCTCGCTACCGGTGTACTGACGGTGACCTCGTTGTGACCTGAAACAGCGGAGTGCCTTCCCGATCCGAGCGGTGTGCGGCGGTAGGTTGAGCTGCGTGAGCTCACTCGAACCGCCTCAGCACGTGTGCTCCACATTCGGTCTCCGCGACGTCGAACCGGTCCCGCTCGGGCCCGACTGGGACGGCGGTTTCCGGTGTGGAGACGTGGTGCTGTCCCGAGTCGCCGATCATGCTCGCGCGGCCTGGTCCGCCAAAGTGCGGGAGACCCTGACCGTCGACGGTGTGCGGCTGGCCCGTCCGGTGCGGTCCACCGACGGTCGCTACGTGGTCTCCGGATGGCGCGCCGACACCTACATCGTCGGTACGTCCGAGCCCAGGCACGACGAAGTGGTCTCGCTGTCGCTGCGGCTGCACACCGCCACCGCGCAGCTCGAACGTCCCCGTTTCCTCATGCAGCCTCCGGTCGCACCCTGGGAGGACGTCGACGTCTTCGTCGCGGCCGACCGCGCGGCCTGGGAAACCGTGCCCCTGCGCAGCGCCCGCGCGGCGGGTGCGCCCGAGACGGTGACCCCCGACGGCCGTAAGAGTCTCGACCTGATCAACCAGCTCGCGACCTTCCGCAAGCCCGTGCACCTGCCTGATCAGCTCGTCCACGGCGACCTGTTCGGCACGGTCCTGTTCGCCGGGCGTGCGGCGCCCGGTCTGACCGACATCACTCCCTATTGGCGCCCGGCCTCGTGGGCGGCCGCCGTCGCCGTCGTCGACGCACTGTCGTGGGGCGGTGCCGACGAAGGGCTCATCGGTCGCTGGGAGGACCTGCCGGAATGGCCGCAGATGCTGCTGCGCGCGGTCATCTTCCGTTTGGCCGTGCACGCGCTGCACCCGCGCTCGACCGAGGACGCCTTCCCGGGCCTGGCGCACACCGCCGACCTCGTGCGGTTCCTCCTGTAACACCTCACAGGGCGGCCGGGGCCGGGGTGAGCAACTCTTGACGCGACGGTCACCGCGGGCAGCACCGTAGCAACACCCGTTTCCTACCTTGGGGATCAACACGGACCCGAGGAGGAACGGCGATGACGACCTTCATCGAAAAGGAAAGTCTCAGAGACAAATTCGCGCGCAAGCACAACATCGAGCGGTGGGACGCCGAGGATGTGGAGGCGTGGGAGGCCGGCGGCAAGCAGGTCGCCAAGCGCAACCTGATCTGGTCGGTGATCGCCGAGCACGTCGGCTTCTCCGTCTGGTCGATCTGGTCGGTGATGGTGCTGTTCATGCCCACCGAGGTGTACGGCATCGACGCCGCCGGCAAGTTCTTCCTGGTCGCCGTCCCCACGCTCGTCGGCGCGATCCTCCGCATCCCCTACACCGTCGCCACCGCCCGCTTCGGTGGCCGCAACTGGACCATCTTCAGTGCCCTCGTACTGCTGATCCCCACCATCGGGGCGCTGTACCTGATGCTGAACCCGGGTCACTCCTACACGACGTTCATGCTGGTCGCGGCACTTGCCGGTGTCGGCGGCGGCAACTTCGCCTCGTCGATGACCAACATCAACGCCTTCTACCCCCAGCGACTGAAGGGCTGGGCCCTCGGACTCAACGCCGGCGGCGGGAACATCGGTGTCCCGGCGGTCCAGCTGATCGGCCTGCTCGTCATCGCCACCGTCGGCAACACCGAGCCCTGGATCGTGTGCGCGGTCTACCTGGTCCTGTGCGCCGTCGCCGCGCTCGGCGCCGCCCTGTTCATGGACAACCTCCGTGATCAGAAGGCCGACCTGCGGGCCATGGGCGCCGCGCTGAAGTTCCGCGACTCGTGGATCATCTCCTTCCTCTACATCGGCACCTTCGGTTCGTTCATCGGCTTCAGCTTCGCCTTCGGTCAGGTCCTGCAGATCAACTTCCTCGCCGGCGGCGACACCCCCGCCCAGGCCGCACTGCACGCCGCGCAGATCGCCTTCATCGGCCCGCTCCTCGGATCCATCTCGCGCCCGCTCGGCGGAAAGCTCGCCGACCGCATCGGCGGCGGGAAGATCACCCTCTACACCTTCGTCGCGATGGCCCTGGCCGCCGCGGTGCTCATCGTCGCCGGCACCCTCGACGACCGCACCACCGGCGCCGCGACCGGCGGTGTGCTGACCGCCATGGTGCTCGGCTTCATCGCCCTGTTCCTGCTCTCCGGGCTCGGCAACGGCTCGGTCTACAAGATGATCCCGTCCATCTTCGAGGCCCGTGCGCAGGATCTCGACGAACTGGATCGCGACGAGAAGGCCGCCTGGTCGCGCAGCATGTCCGGTGCCCTCATCGGCTTCGCCGGTGCCATCGGCGGACTCGGCGGCGTGGGCATCAACCTCGTCTTCCGCGCCTCCTACGGCGGCGAGGCGCAGTCCGCGACGATGGCCTTCTGGGTCTTCGCGATCTTCTACCTCGTGTGCATCGCGGTGACCTGGTTCGTCTTCCTCCGCCGCCCTCACACCACCCCCACGAGCGAGCCGTCCAGCGAGGCTCCCGCCCCGGCCCGCGTCGCAGTCTGACCGATCCCGGCACGAAGAAAGAGAACATCATGAGCCGCAAGAACGTCGTCGTCGTCGGACACGGAATGGTCGCCCACCGCTTCGTCGAAGCCCTTCGGGTCCGCGACGAGCAGAACAGCTGGTCGGTGACCGTGCTCGGCGAGGAGGCCGACGCCGCCTACGACCGCGTGGGACTGTCGTCCTACGTCGGAGCCTGGGACCGCAAGGAACTCGCCCTCGCCGGAAACGACTACGCAGCAGACGACCTCGTCGACCTGCGTGTCGGCACCCGCGCCGTGGGAATCGACCGCGCGGCCCGCACCGTCACCACCGCCGGCGGCGACGTTCTGCCCTACGACAGCCTCGTCCTCGCGACCGGCTCGTACCCCTTCGTGCCCCCCGTGCCCGGCCACGACCTGCCCGGCTGCTTCGTCTACCGCACGCTCGACGATCTCGACGGCATCCGCGCCGCCGCCGAACGCGCCAAGGCCGCCGGCCTCGCCGGCATCGTCATCGGTGGTGGCCTGCTCGGACTCGAGGCCGCCAACGCGCTGCGCCTGCTGGGCGTGACCCCGCACGTCGTCGAGTACAACAACCGGCTCATGCCCGCCCAGGTCGACGAGGGCGGCGGCCGTGTCCTCGACCGTCTCGTCACCGACCTCGGCCTCGTCACCCACACCGGTGTGGGCACCGAGAAGATCGAGGCCGGACCTGAGGCGCTCCAGGTGACCCTGTCCGACGGCTCCGTCCTCGAGGCCGGGCTCGTGATCTTCTCCGCCGGCATCCGTCCCCAGGACGAACTCGCCCGCGAGGCCGGACTCGAACTCGGCGGCCGCGGCGGTGTGCTCACCGACCGCACCTGTCGGAGCACCTCGGACGAGGCCGTCTACGCCATCGGTGAATGCGCGGCCGTCGAGGGCACCTGCTACGGACTCGTAGCCCCCGGCTACAGCACCGCCGAGGTCGTCGCCGACCGGCTCGTCGGCGGCACCGCCGAGTTCCCCGGCGCCGACCTGTCGACGAAGCTCAAACTGCTCGGCGTGGATGTCGCGAGCTTCGGCGACGCCCACGCGACGACGCCCGGCGCCCTCGAGGTCGTGCTGTCCGACTCCGCGAAGGGCACCTACGCCAAGCTCGTCGTCTCCGACGACGCGAAGACCCTGCTCGGTGGCATCCTCGTCGGCGACGCCTCCGCCTACGGCACGCTGCGACCGCTGGTGGGCCGCGAACTGCCGGGTGATCCGGCCACGCTGATCTCCCCGGTGGGGGAGAAGCCGGGCGCCGGCGCGCTGCCCGACGACGCCGAGGTGTGCTCGTGCAACGGTGTCACCAAGGGCGCGATCTGCGGCGCGATCTCCGAGGGCGCCTGCGACATCGCGCAGATCAAGTCGTGCACGAGTGCGGGCACCACCTGCGGCGGCTGCCTCCCGAGCATCAAGCAACTGCTCGCCCAGTCGGGTGTGCAGATGTCGAAGGCCCTGTGCGAGCACTTCGAGCAGTCGCGCGCCGAACTGTTCGAGATCGTCCAGGCCACCGGCATCCGCACCTTCTCCGTGCTCATCGCGCAGTACGGAACCGGACACGGCTGCGACATCTGCAAGCCGGTGGTCGCCTCGATCCTCGCGTCCACCGACTCCGACCACATCCTGCACCCGAAGCAGGCAGGTCTGCAGGACACGAACGACCACTTCCTCGCCAACATCCAGAAGAACGGCACCTACTCGGTCGTGCCGCGCATGCCCGGTGGCGAGTGCACCCCCGAGCAGCTCATCGTGATCGGTGAGGTGGCACGCGATTTCGGTCTCTACGTGAAGATGACCGGCGGTCAGCGCGTCGACCTGTTCGGTGCCCGCGTCGAACAGCTCCCGCAGATCTGGAAGCGTCTCGTCGACGCCGGCATGGAATCCGGCCAGGCGTACGGCAAGTCGCTGCGCACCGTCAAGAGCTGTGTCGGCTCCACCTGGTGCCGCTACGGCGTGCAGGACTCGGTCGGGATGGCCGTCGCCCTCGAATTGCGTTACCGCGGACTGCGATCGCCCCACAAGCTCAAGATGGGTGTGTCGGGTTGCGCCCGTGAATGCGCCGAGGCACGCGGCAAGGACGTCGGTGTCATCGCGACGGAGAACGGCTGGAACCTGTACGTGTGCGGCAACGGCGGCCAGTCGCCCAAGCACGCACAGCTCCTCGCCGGTGGTCTCGACGACGAGACCCTCGTCCGCTACATCGACCGGTTCCTGATGTTCTACATCCGCACCGCCGACCGGCTCCAGCGCACCGCGCCGTGGCTCGACGCACTCGAGGGCGGTCTCGCGCACCTCGAGGAGGTCGTGTGCGACGATGTCCTCGGCATCGCCGACGATCTCGAGGCCGCGATGGCCAAGCATGTCGAGGGCTACAAGGACGAGTGGGCCGGTGTCCTCGAGGATCCGGAGAAGCTGGCGCGGTTCGTCTCGTTCGTCAACGCGCCCGAGCAGCCCGACCCCACGGTCCGCTTCGACGACAGCGGCCCCCGCAAGGTCCCCGTACTCGTGGGTATGCCGGGCATCGGACCCGGAACCGGGGCGTGACGACCGCTTACCCCGAGGGAACGAGCGGGTAACGCGCTCGAAACACCCGGCACCCACACTTCAGGACAGCAGTTTCAAGGAGGACAGCGATGACCGTCATCGAGACGCACACCGTAGGGGGATCGACGCGCGACAGCGTGTTCGACGGGCGACTGGAATGGACCTCGGCCTGTCCGCTCAGCCATCTCATTCCGGGCCGCGGCGTGGCCGTGCTGCTGCGCGGCGGCGAGCAGGTGGCCCTGTTCCTGCTCGACGACGGAACGCTGCGTGCAGTAAGCAACTTCGATCCGTTCGGCCGCGCCGCGGTGATGTCCCGCGGTATCGTGGGCGACCGGGGCGGAGAGCCCACCGTGGCGTCGCCGCTGCTCAAGCAGGTCTTCTCCCTCGACGACGGCCGGTACCTCGACGATCCGTCGGTGCGTCTGCCCGTCTACGAGGTGCGCGTATGGGCGGGAGTCGTCCAGATCCACAGCCTCGTCCCCCGTGACCAGCGGCACGAGGGGCCGACCGGAGAGGGTTCGTGAGCGACGACAACGTGCCGTTGCGGGGATTCACCATCGGCGTGACGGCAGCTCGGCGTGCCGACGAGTTCGCCACGCTCCTCACCAGGCGTGGGGCCGAGGTCGTGCACGCCCCCGCCATCCGCATCATTCCGCTGTCCGACGACGACGAGCTCGAGCGCGTCACCCGCTGCATCGTCGCGCAGCCCCCGGACATCACGATCGCCACCACGGCGATCGGATTCCGCGGGTGGATGGGTGCAGCGGAGGGCTGGGGACTCGCCGACGACCTCGCGCAGGCGCTCGGCTCGAGCCGGATCCTCGCCCGTGGCCCGAAGGTCACGGGCGCGATCCGGGCCGCCGAACTCCGCGAGGAGTGGTCTCCTTCCTCGGAATCGTCCGCCGAGGTGCTCGAACTTCTGCTGAAGGAGGGGGTCGCCGGCCGCCGCATCGCGGTGCAGTTGCACGGCGAGCGCACCGAATGGGAGCCTGGGACCGACGTGTGCGATGCGCTGCGCGCTGCGGGCGCCGACGTCGTGCCCGTCCCGGTCTACCGATGGACGGCCCCCGAGGATCTCACCGCGCTCGACCGGATGATCGAGCAGATCGTCGAACGCGGACTCGACGCCGTGAGCTTCACCAGTGCACCGGCCGTCGCGTCGATGCTCATGCGGGCCAAGGAGACCGGCTGGCTCGAGCCGATGCTCCGGTCGCTGCGGACCGGCGTCACCGCGGTGTGCGTCGGTCCCGTCACCGCGGCACCGCTCACCGAACTCGACGTACCCGTCAGCATGCCCACCCGATCCCGGCTGGGTTCGCTGGCCCGGCACATCGCCGAGGAACTGCCCCGGCGGGCTGTGCGCATCGAGGCCGGCGGTCACGTACTCAGTCCGCGAGGGCGCTGCGTGATCGTCGACGGCACCGTGCGGTGCCTTCCCCCTACCGGGATGGCCCTGATGCGCACACTCGTCGCGCGCGCCGGTCTCGTCGTCTCCCGCGAGGAACTCCTCGCGGCCCTGCCCGGCGGTGGCGGCGACACTCACGCCGTCGAAACCGCGGTCGCCCGGGTGCGCTCGGCTCTCGGCGCACCGGCGATCGTGCAGACCGTCGTCAAGCGCGGCTACCGCCTCGCCGTCGACCCGGAAGGAATGCATCCATGACCGGTACACACGCCGACCCGGCGCTCCTGCTCGTTGCGCACGGCACCCGCAATCCGCGCGGTGTCGACATGATCGCGGCGCTCGCCGATGCCGTCTCCTCCCGCGTCGGCCCCACCCGTGTCGCCTTCGTCGACGTCCTCGGACCGTCGCCCTCGGAGGTCCTGCGCGACACCGGCCGTCCGACCGTGCTCGTCCCCGCCTTCCTCGCCTCCGGCTATCACGTGCACACCGACGTTCCGCGCGAGGTCGCGGCCGGCGGGAACGACGCGGTGACGATCACCCCCGCGCTCGGTCCCGATCCTGCTCTCGCCCGTGTCCTCGTCGAGCGGTTGCGGCAGGCCGGCTGGGTCGAGGGCGACGACGTCGTTCTCGCGGCCGCCGGCTCGTCCGACCCTCGCGCCCGCCACGACGTCCACGTGACGGCCCGCATGGTCTCGTCGCTCGTGCAGACCCCGGTGCGCGTCGGATGGATCGCCACCGGAGAACCGCGGGTCGCGACCGTCGTGGACGAGGTCCGCGCCGGCGGCGCACACCGGGTGTTCGTCGCGTCGTATCTTCTCGCCGACGGTCTGTTCCACCACCGCCTGGCGGAGGTCGGTGCCGACGGCGTCGCTGCGCCGATCGGTGTCGCCGAACCCGTCGTCGACCTCGTGGCCCGGCGCTACCGCTCCGCAGTCGACGCGTTGCGCCTCGCTCCCGTGGGAGCGGCTCGCCACCGCGCCTGAATCAGCGGGGGAGCGGCAGCAATTCGACGCGGTCGCCGTCCACCGCTCCCGGTGGCACCACGGCGATCGCGCTGCGCCCGATGAGGCCGGCGAGATGCGCGGTACGAATCGTGTTGTCGCACAACCATCGTCCCTGCACGTCCTGGCGGGCGGGGAGCAACCGCGTGATGTCGCCGACGACCTCCGAGGCGTTCGCCAGCGGAGCGGTCACAGGAGTCGCCGGGGTGCGGAGGGTGCGGCCGTCGACGATCGCAGGCAGCAGCACCAGCAGCGTCGACACCGCCGCCACCGGATTCCCGGGCAGTCCCAGCACGGCACGGCCGTCCGGCAGCGTCGCCGCGACCTGTGATCCGCCGGGCTTGCACCGCACCCGTTCGACGACCACCTGCGCGCCGGCCCGCGCCAGCGCACCGCGCAACTGATCGGCGGCGCCACCGCCCGTCGCGCCAACGATGACGATCGCATCGGCATCGGTGCCCGTGAACAACGCATCGAATCCGTCGGCGGTGTCGCGGAGATGCCCTTCACCGACCACCGTGGCGCCGCACCAGCGGACGAAGTCCGGGAGTACCGGACCCAGCGAGTCGCGCGTCTGCCCCTCGCGCAGAGGGCCGGTGCGTCGGATCTCGTCGCCGGTGAGCACTATATGCACCCGTAGAGGACCTCGCACCCGGAGTTCGGTGACCTCACCGCTGGCGGCCGCGGAGGCGACCGCCGGGCTCACGGCGGTGCCGGCCTCGGCGAGGACCGTCCCCGACTCCCAGTCCTCCCCGCGGCGCCGCGCGTCGTCGCGCACGGGCGCATCGGGCAGGCGACTGACGAGACCGCCTTCCATGCGGACGAACTCGTCGCGCACGACGGCGGTCGCGCCGGCCGGCAGGTGGGCGCCCGTCGCAATCCGGGCCGCTTCCCCGTCGCCGAGCGTGAGCGAGCCTCCGTCGCCCGCGTAGCGGATCTCGTTGCGCAACAACCACGGTCCGTCGCCCGCCACCACGTAACCGTCCATCGCCGAGGTGCGGACGCGAGGCAACGCCTCCACCGCGACGAGCGGAGCCGCCAATGTGGCGCCCCGCGACTCCTCGACCGGAACGGTGCGGAAAGGCAACGGCGACAACGCTTCCCGTAGGATTCTCCGCGCCTGGTCCGGATCGGCGGCCACACGGGTGGTCGCGGATCCGGCGCGCGCCGCCTCCAGATCGGCAGGGGTGTCGCAGTCGGTCGCCTCGGACACCGAGACGGTGACGTACCGCTCGGGCAACAACGCCTTCATGGGCCGGTTCGCGACGTCTCCACCGAGAGAGTCCAGACGCGCGGCCAGCGCCGGTGTCCGCCACGCGGCGAGCAGGAACTGCACCCGGCCGGTGTCGTCCACCGCGAAGGCGGCCTCGGCCGTCGCATCCTCGTTCAGGGCCTCCAGCAGGGCCGCAACCGTCGTCGGTGTGACGAACGGAAGGTCGGCGGCGAGAGTGACCACGAGATCGGCGACCGGATCCGCCGCTGCCAGCGCCGCGACCGGACCCGCGCCGGGCGGTGTCTCCTGGATCTGCAGCACGTGCAGGTCGAGATCGTCGCGGTGCGGACCCACCACCGTCACCCGCGCGCACCCCTCGACCGCGCCCAGGGCGGTGTCGAGCATCCTGCGGCCGCCGACGGTCAGAGCGGGCTTGTCGACGCCTCCCATGCGGGTCGCGCGGCCTCCCGCGACGATCACGGCTTCGACGTGGGTGAGCGTGCTCATGTCTTCATGCTGCCTCATCCGCCGCGCTCGTGATCGTCTGTACTCGCCGTGTCCGGCACCGATCGCACTGCCGTGTCCGGCACCGATCGCACTGCCGTGTCCGGCACCGATCGCACTGCCGTGTCCGGCACCGATCGCACTGCCGTGTCCGGCACCGATCGCACTGCCGTGTCCGGCACCGATCGCACTGCCGTGTCGCGGATAGACTGCCGGGTATGTTCTTCGGCTGGCGGAACGGCGCGGCGGTGTTCGTCGTCCTCATGTCCTGGCTCGTCTCCGCGGTCGTTCCGGTCACCGCGGTCTCCACCGGCGACACCGCCGGATTGCTCCTCGGCCTGCTGGTGGTGGTCGTCGCAGCACTCACGTTCGTCGCCGCCGCGGAGGATCCGCTGTTCGCCTTCGGTCGCAGCATCCGGGGCCCGACCTCCGAGGAACGACGTCTGCGCGGCGGGTTCCGCCGCCACTCCCACCCCGACACCGCCGGACGGCCACGTCCGCGCTCACCCGGTTCCGTCCTCGCCCTCGACACTCCGTCCGACGAGGAACACCGGGAGATTCTCCATGTTCGATCCCTATCCGCACGGCACACCCGCTGTGTCCGTCCGCAACGCCCACCGCTCGTTCGGTGACCTGACCGTCTTCACCGGGGTGAACGTCGACGTCGCCCCCGGCCGATGTTGCGCCGTGATCGGCGCGAACGGCACCGGCAAGTCCACCCTGCTCGGATGCGTCGTCGGCGTCGACCGACTCGACGAGGGCGTTGTCGAGATCCACGGCGTCCCCGTCGACGAGAGCTCGCCGACGCTGCGACGGCAGGTCGCCGCAGTCCTCGGCGACGTGGCGACATTCGCGCATCTCACCGCGCACGAACACCTGCAACTCGTCGCCACCGGTCACGGCGTGACCGACCCGTTCGACGCGGCGACACAGGTCCTCGAGGAGGTCGGTCTCGCCGCGTCGGCCGATCGACTGCCGCTGACCTTCTCGAGCGGGCAACGCCGCCGGCTCGCGCTGGCCTCCGCGCTGGTACGGCCCCGGCGGTTGCTCGTCCTCGACGAACCCGAACAGCATCTCGACGACGCCGGTCGCCGGTGGCTGGCGTCCACCCTGGAAGCCGAGAAGCGCGCGGGCGGCACCGTGCTGATGGTCTCGCACGATGTCGCGCTGGTGGACGCGGTCGCCGACCAGGTGGTGGAGGCGGACCGATGGAGCTGACCGGAACCGTCCCCAGCGCGCGCGACCTCCGCGCGCTCCGTCACGCCTTCGAGCGCCGGCGCGCGCCGCTGGTGGATCGTCCGGCCCTCGCTGTGCTGGTCGTCCTCGGCTTGTATGTCGGCGGGGGACTGGCGTGGTGGTTGTTCTCCCTTCCGGCGACGACCTTCGCGTGCGGGGACCCGATCGTGCGCGATTCGGGGTGCACCTCGGCGTGGGGATGGGCCGTCGTCGCGATCGCGGTCGCTGCGGGGACGGCGTCCACCCGGGCCGCAGGTCCGGTGACGTGCGGTACCGAGACGGAGTTCTGGCTGCTGTCCACACCGGTGGATCGCGGTGCGGCACTCCACCCGAGAGTCGCGGCGCTCCTGATCTGCGGTGCAATCGCGGGTGCTCTCGCGGGACGGTTCGCGACGTTCGTGACCACCCCGGAGGGGCGCGTCGCGTTCACATGTCTCGCTGCCGCTCTCGGTGTCGGTGCCGTCGCCCTTCCGATGCTCGTGCAGTGCCGGGTACTCGTGCCCGCGGTCGTGCGGGTCGTGGTCGGGCTGTGCCTCGTCGCCGTTCCGGGCGTGGTGACGGTCGCCGCCGTCGGCGTCGCGGTGCCACCGCCGGGACCGTTGTTCGTGGTGGGGGCGTGGATCGCCGTTGCGGCACCGGCGGTCTCGGCGTTGCGTCGATGCGACAGGATCGCTGCACCGGAGTGGAGGGTGGGATCGGACACCGCGGTCGGTGTGTCGGCGTCGTTCACGGCACTCGATCCTTCGCTGCTGACAGGCGTGGTCGAACGGAAGGCCTGGTTGCGCATCGGATCCCGCCGCTCGCGGGCCCTGCCGCGCCGCCGGATCGCGGCACTCGTCCGTTCCGATCTGCTCCGCCATGTCCGTAGGCCCACACCCGTGCTCGTCGCGTGCGTGGCGCTGCTCGGCGTCGTGGTGCTGATGTCGGTCGTATCGCCGCCCGCCGCTGTCGTGGTGCAGCTCGTCGCCGTCTTCACCGTGGCGACGATCTTCGGTGCGGGTCTGCGCGACGTGAGCCGCGATCCCGATTTCGCCGTCCTGCTCGGTACGAGCGACACGTATCTGCGTCGCGCACTCTCGGCGGTCCCGGGGTCGGCCGCGGTCGTCGCCGGTGCCGTGACGGGATTCGCCGGGAGTGCGTCGGTGGCGAGCGTCGTGATCGTCATCGTCGGTGGGTGCGCGGCCGCCTATCGGATGCGCACGCGACCTCCGATCGGGTACGACGGTCTGATCCTCGAGACGGCCGTCGGGCAGATTCCGGTCGATCTGCTCCGGCAGTGGGCACGGGGACCGGACCTACTCGTCGTCTGCGCGTGGCTCGCCGCCGTGCTCGCCTGAGCCCGGCGGGAACCGGTGTCGAGCACGGGTGAGATCGATCCGGTCGCCGGAGATCGGGACGCCCTCGAGTTCGAGACGCGCGAGTTGCCGGCGCGCGAGGTGCGAGGCCGGTCGCCCGGACGCCGGGACCACGCGGTGCCACGGCAGGTCGGCGGAATCGGTCCGCATGATCCATCCGACGGTGCGTGCACTCGACAGGCCCGCGGCACCGGCGATGTCGCCGTAGGTCGCGACCCGGCCTGCGGGCACGGAGGCCACGAGTTCGCGGACCCGCTCGATCTGCTCGTCCGTGGTGACCACCGGCTACACCATCCGGGCCACGAGTTCGGCGGTCTCGGCGGGACGCGCCTGGTCGATCATGTGGTCGCAGTCGAATTCGAGCAGGGTCAGGTCGTCGCCGAGTCGTTCCGCCAGGTCGCGACGGAAATTTGACGTGGTGTACGGGGGTTGCACCTTCCCGGCCTGCACGAAGATCGTCGGGATACCGGCCGGCGGCAGGACGGGTCCGCGGGCCAGCTCGCCCCACGAGGTCACCAGCGCAGGTACGCAGATCCGCCAGTTGACACGCCCCGAGTCGAGTTCGACGAGGTGCTCGGCGATCTCCTCGTCGAGCAACTCGGGGGCCACCTCGCCCCAGTCGCCGTGGACCTTCTCGGCCCGCGCCTCCGCCTCGTCCGTGTAGTCGGGGTTGTGGAGGGTGAGGTCGGCGATCTCGAGCATCCGGTCGGCCGGGAGGCCGATCGCCGGATCGAGGAGTACCAGCGCCCGCACCCTGTCGGGCACCGCGGCGGCGAGATGCAGCGCGAGGGCACCACCGAAGGAGTGGCCCACCACGGTGACGGGACCGGTGGTGTGTGCGTCCAGCACGGCCTTCAGGTCGGCGATGTGCGCCTCGCACGACCACGGGGGAGTCCACGGCGACCGGCCGTGACCCCGGAGGTCCGGAGCGACGAACCGCAGGTGGGGCAGGTGTCGTTCGGCGAGGTTCCGCCAGCGTCGGCCGTGACCGGTGAGTCCGTGCAGGGCGAGGACCTCCGGTCCGTCGACGGGGCCGAACAGATGGGTGTGCAGAAGATCCGTGGCACTCACGCCGACCACTATCCCAGTCGTGACTCCGCGGTGTGCCCCGGACGCTGTCGTACCCGTCTGGTGGGATGGGGTCATGCTCGACGTCGATACCGGCATCCCCGACCTGCACCCACCACGGGCGCAGGTCACCGACCTGCCCGCCACCGTCTCGCGCATGTCCGAACCGCAGATCCCCGATCGCGTCCGCCGCCCGGCCGCGCGCCTCGTGCGCAGGTCCGCCGAGGCGCCGGTGGCCCGCGAGTGGCCCGACGACGTGTGCGTGCTGTTCGACGACGCCCCGCCCTCTCTCCGCTGGCGGCCGTGGCAGGTCCTCGGCGGTCCCGGCACGGGCAAGACGTCCCTGCTGGTCGACCTCGCGGTCCACCGCATCGCCTCCGGCGCCGATCCCGAGTCGGTGCTCATCCTCACGCATTCGCGGCGGGCCGCCACCGCCGTGCGCGAGGCGATCACGGCCGGTCTGATCGCGCTCGGCGACGGCGCAGTGCCCCGCGCCACACGCGAGCCGCTCGTCCGTACCGTCCACTCCTACGCCTTCGCGGTGCTGCGGTTGCAGGCCTCGGCGCACGGCAATCCGCCGCCCCGTCTGATCACCGGCGCCGAACAGGACGCCGTGCTGCGCGAACTGCTGCGCGGCGACATCGATGACGGCGCCGGGATGTGGCCCGAGCGGTTGCGTCCGGCACTGGGCATGACGGGCTTCGCCGTCGAACTGCGCGACCTGATGTTGCGCGCCAACGAGCGCGGTCTCGGCCCGGAGGATCTGGTCGCGCTCGGGGAGCGCCGCAATCGGCCCGAATGGGTCGCGGCCGGGCGTTTCGCGGAGCGCTACGAGCAGGTGATGCTGCTTCGCGGTGCCGTCGGTCTCGAAGCTCCGGAGGCCACCGCTCCGGCACTCGACGCGGCCGAACTCGTCGGCGCGGCGCTCGCGGCGTTCGCGACCGATCCCGATCTGCTGGCCGCCGAGCGCGGCCGCATCCGCCACCTGCTCGTCGACGACGCCCAGCATCTCGACCCGCAGGCCGCCGACCTGGTCCGCGTGATCGGTACCGGCACCCGCACGAGCACGATCGCCGGCGACCCCGATCAGGCCGTCTTCGGCTTCCGCGGCGCCGACACCTCCTTCCTCGAGAGCCTCGGCGAGGCCGACGGATCGCGCCGCATCGTGTTGGGTGTCAACCATCGTGCCGCTCCCGAGGTGGCGTCCCTCGCCGACGGGATCACCCGCAGACTGCCGGGCCTGCCGCCGCACCGGGGTATGGCCGGGCACCGCGTCGAGGAGGGCGATCCGGGGCAGGTCCGCGTGGCGGTGTGCTCGTCGCAGGCCAAGGAGGCGGCACTGGTCGCCGACACCCTGCGCCGGTCCCATCTCGTCGACGGTGTGCCGTGGTCGCGCATGGCGATCGTTGTCCGGTCCGTGCCGCGGGTACTCGCGCCGCTGCGTCGCGCGCTGCTCGCGGCGGGCGTCCCGATGACGACCGCCGCCTCCGAACTCCCGCTGGCCCGCCAGCACAGCGTCGCGGGACTGCTGCTCGTGCTGCGCGCGGTATCCGACAGTGGCTTCGGCGGGGACGAAGCACTTGCCCTGCTGTCCGGGCCCATCGGCGGTGCCGAACCGGTCGCGCTGCGGAGACTGCGGCGTGGTCTGCGGCGGGTCGAGCTAGCATCGGGCAACGACCGCGACTCCGCCGAACTGCTGCGCATCCTGCTCACCGAGGGCGACGACACCGCCGGGAACTCGCATCTGATCCGCGGGCTGACCGACGTCGAGGCCGCACCGCTGAGGAAGGTGCTCGGTGTGCTGCGCAAGGCCCGCTCGGCGGCGCTGCGCGGGGGCGGTCTCGAGGACGTGCTGTGGGAGGCATGGCAGGCCACCGGACTCGAACGGCGATGGGCCGCCGCGTCGGCCTGGGGTGGGCCGATCGGGGCGCAGGCCGACCGCGATCTCGACGGCGTCGTCGCTCTGTTCGACGCCGCCGCCGACTACGTCGACCGTCTGCCCCGCGCACACATCGCCGGGTTCGTCGACTATCTCACCGAGCAGGAGATCCCTGCGACGGCTCGCACCCGTGTCGCCGCCGAATCCGAAGCGGTCACGGTCGTCAGCGCGCACTCCGCCGCCGGTCGCGAATGGGACGTCGTGGTGGTCGCCGGTGTCCAGGAAGGGCTGTGGCCGAGCCTGCGCGCCCGCGGCACCCTGCTCGGCATCGAGGCCCTGATCGACGCGGTCTCCGGTGCCGACGGCGGCGACGAGGCCGGTGCGCGGCTTTCCCGCACCGCACCGCTGCTCGCCGAGGAGCGACGCCTGTTCCTCGTGGCGTGCAGTCGCGCCCGCACCCACCTTCTGGTGACCGCCGTCGATTCGGTGAGCGGCGACAGCGAACTGGTCCGGTCCCGTTTCGTCGACGAACTGCGCGGTGTCGGCACCGACGACCTCGACGCGCCCGACGACCTCCTGGCCGAACCGGTGCCCGACGAGGTCCGCACCCGCGTGCTGGCCCTGCCCGCCCTCGTCGCCGAACTGCGCAGCGTGGTCTGCGATCCCGAGATCGCCGAGACCGAACCCGAACGACAGCAGCGAGCCGCCCAGCAACTCGCGCGGCTCGCGCGCGCCGGGGTGCGCGGCGCCCACCCCGACGACTGGTACGGCACGGCCGATCCCAGCACCGCCGACCCGCTGTGGGATCCCGACGACGACGCGGTGCGATTGTCGCCGTCCACGGTCGAACAGCTCACGACGTGTCCGCTGCGGTGGATGTTCGAGCGCCACGGCGGTTCCGACGGCGAGAACAGCCATGCCGTCACCGGCACGCTGGTACATACCCTCGTCCAGGCGCTCGCCGGGCGGATCCCTCCCGACCGCATCGACCAGGCCCTCGAGAAGGCATGGGACTCGGTCGATCTGGGTGCCGAATGGTATGCCCGCCGCGAGCTCGAACGCACCCGCCGCATGCTCGACACCTTCTCGACGTGGCTGCAGGGCACACGCGGAGAGCTCACCGAGATCGGCGTCGAGATCAAGGTCGACGGCATCCTCGAACCCGATTCCGACGACAAGCCCCGCGTGCGGCTCCGTGGTCGCATCGACCGGCTCGAACGCGACGCCGAGGGCCGCCCGGTCGTCATCGACGTCAAGACCGCGAAGAACCCGGTGTCGAAGGACGCCGCGCGCGATCATGCCCAGCTCGCCGCCTACCAGGTGGCCGCGGCGGCCGGCGCGATCGAGGGCGAACCGGCATCGGAGCCCGGTGGCGCGCGCCTGGTCTTCGTGGCGAAGCCGCACAACAAGGAAGGCGCGACGCAGCGCGTGCAGCTGCCCCTCGACGAGGACGGTCTCGCGCAGTGGCGGGAGATCATCCACGACGCGGCGGCCGCGACCCGCGGCCCCCGCTTCGTTGCGAGGGTCAACGACGGGTGCCGGCACTGCCCGGTGCTGTCGAGCTGCCCGGCACACGACGAAGGCAGACAGGTGACAGGGGAATGAGTGCACCACGGGTGAGCGCGAAGCGCCTGGCGGAGGCACTGGGACAGTTGCCGCCGACGACCGAGCAGGCCGCCGTCATCGAGGCCCCGCCCGGCCCGATGCTGGTCGTCGCCGGGGCCGGTGCCGGCAAGACCGAGACGATGGCCGCGCGGGTGGTGTGGCTCGTCGCCAACGGTCTCGTCGAACCCGAGCAGGTGCTGGGCCTGACCTTCACGCGTAAGGCCGCGCAGCAGCTCACGGCCCGCATCCGGGCGCGCCTGGCCAAGCTCGCCGGATCGGCGCTCCTGCGCGACCTCGATCCGAGCGGCGGGTTGCGCGCACGGATCCTCGGCAGCGAACCCGAGGTGAGCACATACCACGCATACGCCGGTCGCCTGCTCACCGAGCACGGTCTGCTGCTGCCCATCGAACCGTCGGCGACGCTGCTGTCCGAGACCGAGCTGTGGCAGGTCGCGCACCGCGTGGTCAGCTCGTGGGACGGCGAACTCGACACCGACCGCAATCCCGCATCGGTGACCGAGGCCGTTCTCGCCCTGTCCGGCCAGCTCTCCGAGCACCTCGTCGAGCCGGATCTGCTGCGCGACGCCCACGTCGAACTCGAACAGCTGGTGCACACCCTCCCGCCCGGCCCGGGGCAGCGCGGAGCACCGTCGAAGACGCTGCTCGGATACCTCGAGACGCAGCACGCGCGGTTGCAGTTGCTTCCGCTCGTCGAACGGCTGTCCGAGACACTGCGCCGCGAAGGTGCTCTCGACTTCGGGAGCCAGATGTCGCTCGCCGCGCGGGTCGCCCGCGATCACCGCGAGGTGGGAGCCGGGGAGCGGGAACGATTCCGGGCTGTGCTGCTCGACGAGTACCAGGACACCGGGCACGCCCAGCGCGTGTTACTCGCCGCCCTGTTCGGCGGTGGCGCCGATCCCGGTCTCGCGGTCACCGCGGTCGGCGATCCCATGCAGTCCATCTACGGCTGGCGCGGCGCGTCGGCCGCCAACCTGCCGCGGTTCGCGACCGACTTCCCGGCGGCCGACGGCGAGCCGGCACCCACCCGCGAACTGCTCACCAGCTGGCGCAATCCGCCGCAGGCCCTCGAACTGGCGAACGTCTCGTCCGAACCTCTGCGCGATCGCGGGGTGTCGGTCAGCCGGTTGCGTCCCCGCCCCGACGCGGCCGCCGGCGACGTCCGCCTCGCGTTGCACTCCGACGTCGCGGTGGAACGCGACTGGGTCGCCGACCGGATCGCCGACGAGTACGCCGCCGCCCGCGAGGCCGGACGCACACCGCCGACCGCTGCGGTCCTCGTCCGGCGCAACGCCGACGCCGCTCCGATCGCCGAGGCGCTGCGCGCCCGCGACCTTCCGGTCGAGGTCGTCGGCATCGGCGGGTTGCTGCACACGCCCGAAGTCGCCGACGTGCTCGCGATGTTGCGCCTGGCGGCGGATCCGCTGGCCGGGAGCGCAGCTGTGCGGGTGCTCACCGGCGCCCGCTGGCAGCTCGGTGCCGCCGACCTGAAGGCACTGTGGGAGCGCGCCCAGGAACTGGCCATCGCGGGACGCTGGGGTGTCGCCGGGGCGGTGACCGATCCCGACGCGCTCGAGGACGCCCTCGATTCGGCGCTGCCCGGTGAATATGCCGACCAGGCCGGTCTCGCTGATGCGATCTCCGATCCCGGCGACAGCAGCCGCTATTCGAAGTTCGGCTACGCGCGCATCGTCGCGCTCGGTCGCGAGCTGACCTCCCTGCGCGAGCGGCTCGGCCAGCCGCTCACCGAACTCGTCGCCGAGGTCGAGCGTGTGCTCGGTATCGGCATCGAGACCGAGGCCCGCGTGGGCCGCCGACGCGGTGTCGCCGGCCGCGAGCATCTCGACGCCTTCGCCTCGGTCGTCGCGTCCTACGCGGGGCGGACCAACGCGACCCTGCCCGGTTTGCTGTCCTATCTCGCGGCGGCGGAGGAGATCGAGCAGGGGCTCGCGCCCGGTGAGGTGGAAGTCGACCCCGACCGCGTGCAGGTCCTCACCGTCCACTCCGCGAAAGGCCTCGAATGGGAGGTCGTCGCCGTCCCACATGTCGCTGCCGGGGTCTTCCCATCCTCCACCGCCGCCGCGACCTGGCTCGGTTCGACGACCGAACTTCCCCCGCACTTGCGGGGCGACCGGGTGCTGCCCGCCGACGATCCGGGCAGCACCGACGGTGTGCCCGTGCTCGAGCTCGACGACCTCTCCGATCGCAAGATGCTCGAGCGGGCCATCGACTCCCACAAGGACGCGCTCAAGCGCCGCAAGCTCGACGAGGACCGTCGGCTGTTCTACGTCGCTCTCACCCGCACCGAACGAACACTGTTCGTCTCCGCCCACCACTGGGCAGACACCGGATCCGAACCGAAGGGACCCTCGCAGTTCCTCGAGGAACTGCACGAGATCGTCACGGCCCGGCCCGAACTCGGTGCGATCGACCACTGGGCTCCGGAACCCGAACCGGAGGAGGAGAACCCGCTCACGGCCTCACCGCGCAGCGCACTGTGGCCGCGCGACCCGCTCGGTGCCCGGCGCACCGAGGTCGAACGCGGCGCGGCACTGGTCCTCTCCGAGTTCGACCGGACCGACCTCCCGACCGAATACGACGACGATCCCGATGAGTGGGCCACCGACGTCGATGCGCTCCTGGCCGAACGCGAACAGCGCGCCGAGCAGAGCGCCGAGGTGGTGCTGCCCGCACAGCTGTCAGTCAGCCAACTCGTCGATCTCGCCACCGATCCCGACGCCCTCGCCGCGCGTCTGCGTCGTCCGTTGCCGTTCCGGCCCAATCCGCTCGCGCGTCGCGGCACTGCCTTCCACGCGTGGCTCGAGCGCAGATTCGGCGCGACGCGCCTGCTCGACCTCGACGAGCTTCCCGGTGCCGACGACGAGGACGGCGACGATTCGCACTTCGACCGGCTCCAGGAGGCATTCCTGCGGTCGAAGTGGGCGTCGCGCAACCCCGTCGAGGTCGAGGTGCCGTTCGAAACGGCCCTGGGCGGCACCGTGATCCGCGGACGTATCGACGCCGTCTTCGAGGATCCGGACGGCGGTTGGACGGTCATCGACTGGAAGACCGGCGCCGAACCGGAAGGCGAGAAGCTCGCCGCGGTGGGTGTGCAGCTCGCCGCCTACCGGCTCGCCTGGGCCCAGTTGATGGCAGCGCGGACCGAGCGGCTCACCGGCCGACCGGCCGAACTGCCGCTGCACAAGGTCCGAGCGGCCTTCCACTACGTCCGCACCGGACGCACCGTCGCGCCCGAGGAACTGCCGAATGCGGCGATGCTCGAACGCCTCGTGCTCGAGGCGGGGAATCTGCGAGGGCGTGCCGACGGCGAGTGACGCAACCTCAGGGGCGCTGCCCGATACCGGTGGCCACTTCGTGTGCCCGGCGTCCGGCGGTATCGGGTGCAAGGGGAGCGGTGGGCATCCCGGCTCCCTCCCGCAGTCCCGACAGGAATTCCTCGAGGATCTCGGGCGGCGAATACTGCGGTTCCCAGCCCAGTTCTGTGCGGGCGCGCGTGCTGTCGAGCAATGGAAGTTGCAGCACGGTGTCGAGCAGGCCGGGGGAGGCCGGAACGAGATGTGCGTGCCAGGCCGCCCGCACGGCCTTGCGGAGTGCTGCACGCGGTACGGGGATCTTCCTGGCGGAGAACATCTCTGCCAGGAACGCGCCGTCCACGGGCGGTTCCGTGGCGAGGTTGAACGCGCCGCGGACGGGCCGGACGGTCGCACGGACGAAGGCGTCGGCCACGTCGCTCGTGTGCAGTACCTGGGCACGCAGATCCTCGACCAGCGGCATCACGGGGAGCAGTCCGCTGCGCAGCAGGTTTCCCGGGAGCAGGGGGCCGACGAACAGGCGTCGCTGTGAGGTCGCCGATTCGCGCTTGAAGAGGAAGTAGGGCCGCATCCGTACGATGCGCATCTCCGGCGCCCGCAGTTCGAGGGTGTCGAGAAAACGTTCCAGGTACGACTTCTCGCGGGGATAGGCGGCACCCGGCCACCCATGTTGTGGGCCAGTCCTCGGTGACGCGATCCGTCGAGCGTCCGGGCGAATAGGCCGCGACGGACGACGAGTAGATCAGCGCGGGAACCTTCTCCGCGGCAGCCGCCTCGAAGACAGAGATCGCGCCGAGCACATTGTTCTCCCAGGTCACCTCCGGGCGGTGCGTGGGTTGGAACAGCCAGGGCAGGTGGATCACCGCGTCCGCGCCCCGCACGATGGGGCGGAAGTCGTCGGTGGTGGTGTCGGCGACCGTGAAGGTCGCCTTGGGGGACGTCCATTCCGTCGGTCGTCGCGCGACGCCGGCGATCTCGGCGACGTCGGGTTCGCGTCCGAGCGCCTCGACGATCCCGGTTCCCAGATTTCCGGTCGCGCCGACGACGACCACCTTCAGACCACGTGCGGTGTCCATACCGACGCATACCCGCTCGCTGTGACCTCACTCACCGCGTGTGGTCAGCTCAGCGGGAGGATGTGCGGCGGACCTTCAGTGCCTCGGTGACGAGCGGGACCTGCAGCGGGAGCCGGGCGAGCGACACCGCCTTGGCGGCGGGGGAGAGCTTCGGGCTGCGCAGCCACGTCACGGCCATCTGCACGTTGGCGGGGAAGACCGCCAGGAACAGCGCCGCGGCCAGGGAACCGCCGAGGCGCCGGGTGCGGGGCACGGCGAGCGCGCCGGCGACGGCGATCTCCGCGACCCCCGAGGCGTAGGTGTAGGTGCGGGCATCACCCGGCAGGGCGCGGGGCACCATGCCGTCGAACGGTTCCGGTCGCACGAAATGCAGGACCCCCACGCCGAGAAGTAGACCTGCCAGCCGGATCGCAGAGCGCTGCGACGCTTTCGTGGACATGCGTGCCACACTAGCGCGCGGCGGTACGCTGCGATCCGGTATCGGGCGCAGTTCGTTCGGTACCGCGACGACCGAGGGTGGCCACCAGTGGAGGCCGACAGCAGGAAGGTGGGACACCGCGATGCCCGGGAGGTTGCGTGCGCGGTTCAGCCGCTCCGATCAGCTCACCGAGCGCCCCGACTTCGCGCTCGTCGGTGTGCTGCGCGTACCCCAGGAACAGACGAGTCCCGGACTCGCGATCGCGCGTCGCATCGGCTACGCGTTCGCGGCGCTGTTCCTCGCGGTCGTCGTGGTCTACCTCGATCGCGATGGCTACCGCGACGCCCAGGGCGACGAACTGTCGCTGCTGGACTGCGTCTACTACGCCACGGTCTCGCTCTCGACCACCGGCTACGGCGACATCACCCCGTTCACACCCGAAGCGCGCCTGATCAACATCTTGCTGATCACCCCGCTCCGGGTGTTCTTCCTCATCGTGCTCGTCGGTACCACTCTGTCGGCACTGACCGAGAGTTCCCGGCAAGCATTCAAGATCCAGCGTTGGAGGCGCCGCGTGCGTAATCACACCGTCGTCATCGGTTACGGCACCAAGGGCCGTACCGCAGTCGACGCGATGCTCGGCGACGGGGTACCCCCGTCCGAGATCGTCGTGGTCGACACCGATCCGGTGGTTCTCGAGTCCGCGGCCGGCCAGGGCCTCGTGACGGTCCAGGGTTCGGCGACGAAGTCCGATGTGCTCCGGCTCGCCGGGGTGCAGCACGCGTCGGCGGTGATCGTCGCCGCGAACCGCGACGACACCGCGGTGCTCGTGACCCTCAGCGCCCGCGAGATCGCCCCGCGCGCGAAGATCGTCGCCGCCATCCGCGAGTCGGAGAACACCCACCTGCTGCGTCAGTCCGGTGCCGACTCGGTGGTCATCTCGTCGGAGACGGCGGGGCGACTGCTCGGCATCGCCACGACCACGCCGAACGTTGTCGAGATGATCGAGGACCTGCTCACCCCGGAAGCCGGGTTCGCCATCACCGAACGCGATGTCGACCCCAGCGAGGTCGGGGGATCCCCGCGGCATCTCAAGGACATCGTGCTCGCCGTCGTCCGCGACGGGCGGATGTGGCGGATCGGTTCGCCCGAGGTCGACGCGCTCGAAGCGAACGACAAACTGCTCTACATCCGGCTGGTGGGTTCGTCGCCGGGCGCCATGCGTGGCTAGGGTGCTGATGTGACCGGTTTCGCTTTGTCGGGTACCCCGCTGCTCTCACGTACCGTCGTCGACCGGGCGGAGGAACTGCGTTCGGACGAGGACGCCCTGCGCGCCGGCTGGGCCGGTGCGAAACTCCTGCGGGTCGATCGTCGCAACCAGGTCCGTGTCTCCGACAACGCGCTCGTGCTCGGTGAGGCGTCCGAGCTCGGTCCCGAACCGGTCGAGGGCGCGATCTTCCTGGGTATCCGCGACGGACACCACGTCTGGGCGTCTCGCGTCCTGGCGCAGACGGGCACGGTGGCCGATCTGCGGCGCATCGGCGAGCGTCTCGACGATGCCGACGCCGATCTGATGGTCAGCGCGGTCGCGTTGCTGAACTGGCACGACAACGCCGGCTACAGCGCGGTCGACGGCTCGCCCACCCGTCCGACGATGTCCGGCTGGTCGCGGATCAGCACCGAGACCGGACACCAGGAGTTCCCTCGCACCGACCCGGCGATCATCTGCCTCGTACACGACGGACACGACCGGGTGCTGCTCGCCCGGCAACCGGTGTGGCCCGAGCGGCGATTCTCCGTTCTCGCAGGCTTCGTCGAAGCCGGTGAGTCGCTCGAATCGTGCGTGGTGCGGGAGATCCGTGAAGAGGTCGGTGTCGAGGTGCGCGACGTGCGGTATCTCGGCAGTCAGCCCTGGCCGTTCCCTCGATCGCTCATGCTCGGATTCGCGGCGATCGCCGATCCCGAGCAGGCGCTGGACTTCCGCGACGGGGAGATCACCGAGGCGCGGTGGTTCACTCGTGACGAGGTCCGCGCGGCGCTGGCGACTGGCGACTGGGCGTCCGCCGAGGACGCCCCGCTGTTGTTGCCCGGTTCGATCTCCATAGCGCGCGGGATGCTCGAGGGCTGGGCCAAGGAGTAGCAGTCCGTGCGGTAGAGGGCACTGCGGTAGAGGGCACTGCGGTAGAGGGCACAGGATCGAGTCGGGCCCGGACACGGGAGAGGCCGGCCGCGACGAACGCGACCGGCCTTACCGGAAGAGCGGGAGCTACAGACCCAGAGCGCGCTGGACCTCGGCGAGCGACGGGTTGGTCGCGGTGCTGCCGTCGGCGAACTTGACGGTGGGCACCACGTGGTTGCCGTTGTTGACGCTGCCGACGAACTCCGCGGCGGCCGGATCCGACTCGATGTCGATCTCGGCGTATGGGATGCCGTTCTGGTCGAGCTGGGTCTTCAGCCGCCTGCAGTAACCGCACCAGGTGGTGGAGTAGACGGTGAGGGCGGGTGCGTCGGTGGGCGTCATGTCTTCGAGAACATCACAGCCGCCGAACATGTTCCGCGACGGGGTGAGCTGTGGTCCTCACCACACCAGATGATCTCACCGGTGGGCTGCGCTGTCGGCGGTCGCTGTCATGATGGAGGCCATGTGTGCGGATGTGGTGGACGGTCTCGACCCCGAGCAGGCAGCAGCGGTGCTCGCCCCACGCGGGCCGGTCTGCGTGCTCGCCGGCGCCGGTACCGGCAAGACCCGCACGATCACCCGCCGCATCGCCCATCTCGTCTCGGCCGGTCACGTCTCCGCGAGCCAAGTCCTCGCCGTCACCTTCACCGCCCGCGCGGCAGGGGAGATGCGTTCCCGCCTACGCGCCCTGGGCATCGGTGGCGACGGTACGCAGGTGCAGGCCCGCACCTTCCACGCCGCTGCGCTGCGGCAGCTGCGGTACTTCTGGCCGCAGGTGGTCGGCGACACACCCTGGCAACTGCTCGATCGCAAGTTCGCGGCGGTCTCGCAGGCGGCGCACCGGTGCGGCTTCCCGACCGACACCGACACCGTGCGCGACTTGCTGTCCGAGATCGAATGGTCCAAGGGCACGCTCGTCGCGCCCGAGGACTATCCCGCCGCGGCCGCCCGCGCCCACCGCACCCCACCGGCCGATCCCGAGCGGGTCGCGCGTGTCTACGAGACGTACGAGCAGCTCAAGACCCGGTCGGGCGACGGGATGTATCTCGACTTCGACGACCTGCTGCTGCACACCGCCGCGGCCCTCGAGGACAACCTCGCGGTGGCCGAGGAGTTCCGCGACCGCTACCGCTGCTTCGTCGTCGACGAGTACCAGGACGTCACGCCGCTGCAGCAGCGCGTGCTCGACGCGTGGCTCGGCGCGCGCGACGACCTCACGGTGGTCGGCGACGCCAACCAGACCATCTACTCGTTCACGGGCGCCACCCCGAAGCACCTGCTCGACTTCTCCCGCCGGTTCCCCGACGCCACGGTCGTGCGCCTCGAACGCGACTACCGCTCCACGCCGGAGGTGGTCGACCTCGCCAACCGCGTGATCGGTGCGGCGCGGGGCCGCATCGCCGGCACCCGGCTCAAGCTCATCGGTCAGCGTCCGTCCGGGCCGGAGCCCACCTTCGCCGAGTTCGACGACGAACCCGCCGAAGCGCAGGCGGTCGCCAAGGCCGTCGCGAAGCTGATGGGCAAGGGGGTCCCGGCGGCCGAGATCGCGGTGCTCTACCGCATCAACGCCCAGTCCGAGGCCTACGAGCAGGCGTTCACGCAGGCGGGTATCCCGTACCAGGTGCGCGGCGGTGAAGGTTTCTTCAACCGCGCGGAGGTCCGGCAGGCGGTCAACGCCCTGCGTCAGGTGGGTACGCGCGACGACCTGCCGGAGGATGCCGGTCGCGGTGCCGGGCTGCGCAGCCTCGTCCGGGCCACCTTGGTGCCGCTGGGCCTGACCGACACCGAACCGGTGGGTGCGCAGGCACGCGAGCGCTGGGCGTCGCTCGTCGCGCTCGTGCAGCTCACCGAGGAACTGCTCGAGCACGAACCCGATCTCGATCTGCAGGGTCTGTTGCGCGATCTCGCGGCCCGTGCCGAGGCGCGCCAGCCACCGACGGTCCAGGGCGTCACCCTCGCGTCGCTGCATGCGGCGAAGGGCCTCGAATGGGACGCCGTCTTCCTCGTCGGACTCACCGACGGCACCCTGCCGATCACTCATGTCACCGGCGACAAGGACACACCGCCCGACGAGGCCGGCATCGAGGAGGAACGGCGGCTGCTCTATGTCGGTGTCACCCGAGCCCGTGTGCACCTGCAACTGTCGTGGGCGTTGTCCCGCACGGCGGGCGGACGTCGGTCGCGGCGACGCTCTCGATTCCTTCACGGGCTCATCCCCGACAGTTCACCCGCGTCGAAGATCGCCGAACCGTCCTCCCCGCGGAAGAAGCGCCCGCAATGCCGCGTCTGTGGCAAGCCGCTCATGGGCACCACCTCGACCATGCTCGGCCGCTGCGAGGGTTGCCCATCCGATCTCGACGAGAATCTGCTGGTCGCGCTCAAGGAATGGCGCCGGGCGCGTTCGAAGGAGATGAAGGTTCCGGCCTACGTCGTCTTCAGCGACAACACCCTCGTCGCGATCGCCGAACAGCAGCCGCGCGACGATCGTGCGCTGGTCGCCATCCCGGGGATCGGGGCGAAGAAGCTCGAGCAGTACGGTGCCGACGTGCTCGCCCTCGTGCGGGGGGAGCGCACCGTCGACACCCTCGACCTCTGACGACTACCCGACCGTGTTCATTCGGCGCACAGGCAGAAGTAGTGCCCGGCCGGTCGCGGAACACCCGGAAGGTGCTTTTGTTCGAGCCGTCGTCGGCGCGCAACGCATCGAGCCCGAGGACGAGGCGTTCGGCCTCGTCGAGGTCGGGCAGGAGTCTCGTGGTCGCGAGGGACATGCCCTCCGACTTTGGTGCGGGGACGAAGAACGCGGCACGAAACCGCAGGTAGAAAATAACTTGTGCCGATCGTGCTCACGAATCTAGTCTGGATGACGATGTCACGGGAGACGGCCCGTGCGCGACGAGAAAGTGAGGTGGCCCCGATGCTCGGTTTCGATGCTTTTGCAGCGGCAGCGGCCCCTCGTGTCGCTGGGGCCGCCGCTACCACTCGCACCGCCACATCTGTGGCACCCGCAGTGGCAGCCGCGCCGCGTGCACGCCGACGTGTGCACGCCGCCGCCGTCTCGTCCGTGGTCGGAAGTCGATCGGGAACTGTTTCCCGGTAGACCTTTCGTCTCCTCCAGGCCACGGACCCCGCCCAGCGGACCGTGGCCTTTCTCGTTCTCCGGCCGGGTTCGCATCGCATTCCACCGAACCAACGAAGGAGCTCACGTGCCGAGCGAATACCCGTCGAGCCTGCCGAACCGAACGGAAGGAGACGAGATGCGTACCGACATCCTGTCGCGCAGCGACACTTTCGCGGTCTCCCGCGCCGACCGCGACACCCTGCCGTGCCACGACAACGACCCCGACCTCTGGTTCGCTGAGACCCCGGCCGATCTCGAGTACGCCAAGACGCTGTGTGCGGGCTGCCCGGTGCGTGCCCAGTGTCTCGACGCCGCTCTCGAGCGGGAGGAACCCTGGGGCGTGTGGGGCGGGGAGATCATCGACCGTGGTGTCGTCGTGGCCCGCAAGCGGCCGCGGGGCCGGCCGCGGAAGAATCCGCTACCCGAACCCCGCAAGGAACTGGTCTGTGCGTGAATACGGTTGCCCGGCTTTGTCACTCCTCGACGAAGCCGGGTAGCCATTCACTGAGGATGCGCATGTACGGTGCCTCGGCGTCGAGCTGAGCGCAGATGCCGACCGAGCCGAGCAGCACCCGGAACACACTCACGTACTCGGGCGGAAGATTCAGCGTCCGAGCCGTCTTGAAGGTCGAACTCGAGAAGTCCGTGGCCGTGCCCGCCACCCGCTGCAGCCATGTGCGGGTGAAGTGGAACGACTCGGTGTGGATCGGGTCGGTGAACGGCCGGAGGTAGTCGGCGATCTCCTCGTCGGTGACCGTGCGGCCGGGCAGGACGAACTTGTTGTCGTAGAGCAGCCGGGTGAGTTCGTCGAAACGTTCCTCGAGGGCGAGTCGGACCATCCGTCCGAGCACCGGCGGGAAGCCGTCGGGCATCGACGCCGTGGCCCCGAAGTCGATGACTCCGAGACGGCCGTCGTCGAGAAGCATGAAATTGCCCGGATGCGGGTCGCTGTGGAGCAGACCGGCGCGCGCGGGCGAACAGAAGTGGAACTCCGCGAGCAGCGCACCGGCCCGGTTGCGCTGCTCCCGCGTGCCACCGCTGATGATCACAGACAGCGGAGTGGCCGAAAGCCATTCGGTCACGACGACTTTCGGGGCGCTCGCGACGACACGCGGGATCACGAACTTCTCGTCGCCGGCGAAGGCCTTCGCGAAGGCTCGCTGGTTGTCGGCCTCGATCCGGTAGTCGAGCTCTTCCTCGGTGCGTGCGGACAACTCGTCGAGCAGCGCACGCACATCGGCACCCGGCATCATCGTGGCGAACAATCCGGCGAACCGGGACAGCGTGCGCATGTCGGCGCGCAGAGCCTCGTCGGCGCCCGGGTACTGGACCTTCACCGCGACCTCGCGTCCGTCCGACCACACGGCCCGGTGCACCTGGCCGATACTGGCCGACGCGACGGGCACGTCGTCGAACGACTCGAAGCGCTCACGCCACTTCGTGCCGAGTTGCTGGTCGAGCACGCGGTGCACGGCTTGGGCGGGCAGTGGAGGGGCCTCCGCCTGCAGTTTGGTGAGCGCCTCCCGATACGGCTCGGCGAACTCCTCCGGGACGGCGGCTTCCATCACGCTCAGGGCCTGGCCGAACTTCATGGCGCCGCCCTTGAGTTCGCCCAACACACTGAACAACTGTTCGGCGGCCTTCGCCGTCATCTCGGCGTCGATCTCCTCCCGATCTCCACCGGCGAGTCGACGGCCGAAACCGACAGCGGCGCGCCCGGCGATTCCCAGAGGAATGCTCGCGAGCTTGGCAGTGCGGGACGAGCTTCTGCGAGGGATGTCTGGCACGCCCCCCATCATGCCTGACCGACCCGAGCGATGGCCGAGCAGTCGCACCGGGGGTGACGGAACCATCGGCGCGTGACGATGCGGTGGGTTCGCAGGTCCAGTTCGAGTGTGCGGTCGACCGCCGGGGTCACGGACGGATCTGCGGAGAGGAACGCCTCGATCTGGCCGACGGCCATCGCCGCGGTCGCCGACGTCACCGCCCTGCCGGCGTGGCCCTGCCGCCCGTACAGCTGACTCGCCAGTCGCGGCCAGGACGGATCGAGATCGGCCCGCACGAGATCGGCGCAGCGCAGACAACTGCTCCGGCCGGGGAGTACGAACGGGCCGACGATGCCGCGTCCGTCCCTGATCCGCACCGCGAGATGGGGGACACCGGCCCGCACGAGCATGTTCACGAGATGGGGGTCGGGCACCTGCCCGTCGGCGAGGACGACACAGTCGGCCGGGTCCTGCAGTTCGTCACCGGACGACGAGCGCACCCACCGCACATCCCATACCGGGAGATCCTCGACGATCGCCGAAGCGAGCGGACCCGAGCCGTGGACCCGCACCCGCCGCGGTCGCGCCGGACCGGGCGACGCGGGGACCTGCCGGACCGCACCCGTCGCGGTGAGCTCATCGAGCACCTGCCGGACCCGTCCGGACGGAAGCCCGCGCTCGGCTGCGACGTCCAGCACCTCGTCGAGGGTGAGCCGGCCGTCGAGCAGTCGGACGAGAACGCCGAGGTCGAAGCTGTCCATGCCCTGGGGTGGCAGGACGACGGTCGCGGTGCCGGGACCCCAGCCGAGCTGGAGCGAGCCGTCGGACCGCTCGAGCACGGCCAGTTCCGGATCGACCCGGAGAACCGCAGCCTCGGCCGGCGCGGGATTCGTGGTCGTCTCGCGCGATGCGGTGATCATGGAGACAGACTGACAGTATCCGCGCCCGTGGACGGCTCACGAGGAGCAGTTTGTCCACAGGCGCGGGTGCCTCTATCGGGTCGTTCTAGGAGGTGCTGTCGTCCCCGGGCCGGTCCTCGCCGGATCCGTCCTCGGCCGCGCGATCCCGTTCGGCCTGCTCACGTTCCATGGTCGCCTGAAGCTGGGCGATCGGATCCTCGAAGGCTCCGGTGCCACCGCCGATCACACGATCGACGAAGGCCGTCGGGTTGTCGAGATCCGACGAGTCCGGCAGCAGGTCGGGATGCGCCCACACATGGTCGCGGGCCTCGGTGCCGGCGTCGGTGGTGAGGCGTCGCCACAGCGCAGCGGCCTCGCGCACCTTCCGGGGCCGGAGCTCGAGGCCGACGAGCGTAGCGAAGGTCTGCTCGGCCGGTCCGCCCGTGGCGCGGCGACGGCGCAGGGTCTCGGTGAGGGCCGAGGCACCCGGGAGCCGCTCGCCGAGCGCGTCGGCGACGACCGTCTCGACCCAGCCCTCGACGAGCGCGAGCATCGTCTCGAGTCGTTCGAGTGCGGCCTTCTGCTCCGGGGTGGTCTGGGGTTCGAACGCGCCCTGCTTGAGGATTTCCTCGAGCTTGGACGGGTCGGTGAGTGCCGACGGGTCGAGTCCCTGGGCGAGATCCTCGATCGACGACATGTCCATGCGGATGCCGCGTGCGTACTCCTCGACGGTCGCCAGCATCCGCTGACGCAGCCACGGCACGTGGCTGTAGAGGCGCTGGTGGGCGGCCTCGCGTGCGGCGAGGAAGACGAGCACCTCCTGAGCGGGCTGCTCGAGTCCTTCACCGAAGCTCTCGACCGCGGCCGGCAGGAGAGCGGCGGTGCCCTCCGGGCCGAGGGGGAGACCGATGTCGGTGGAGGTGAGCACTTCCTTCGACAACTGGCCGAGGGCCTGGCCGAGCTGGGAGCCGAAAGCAACCCCACCCATCTGCGAGAACATCCCGAGCATGAGCCCGGCCATCGCACGGGCCTCCTCGGGCAGACCGTTCAGCATCATGCCGTTGACCTGCTCGGCGATCGGATCGCACAGGCGCTTCCACGTCTCGAGCGTGTTGTCGAGCCAGTCGACGGGCGTCCACGCCACGACCTTCGACGCACCCGCGGGCAGCGTGGTGGCCGCGTCGAGCCACAGTTCCGCGAGGCGCGCAGCGTCCGTCACGGCGTCGACGGTACGGGACGAGACCGGGTCGACGGACCCGATCTGCTGACGTGCGAGCTTCGTCGCGATGTCGTAGTTGACCGGACCCGAGCCGCCGCCGGAACCCATGGCGCTGCCCATACCGGCGAGCATCTGGCCGAACTGGCTGAGCATCTGACCGAACTGCGCGGGATCGAAGCCCTGACCGCCGAACGGGTTGTCGCCCCCACCGCTGCCGGGGAGTCCGAATCCGAAGGGCATGCCGCCACCGGCTCCGCCGCTACCGGAACCCTCGTCCTTCCTACGGTCGGGGTCGTCGTCGGGATTCGAGAATCCGAAGGGCGTGTCGCTCATGTATCCAACGGTACAAGGCGTCCAGGGCGGGGACCGGCGTCGTGGTCACGCTCATGGCGAACACGACACGGTCGTGGTGTGAAGGGGGTGGTCGGGCGACCGTTACCCTGGCCGGGTGAATCGTCGCTACGTCCTGCCGCTCGCGCTCGTGCTCCCGATCCTCGTCATTGTGGTCGTGGCGTTCAACGTCCGGGCGCCGTACGTGGCGCTCGGCCCCGGCCCCGTCTTCGACACGCTCGGGGAGATCGAGGGCACCCCGGTCGTCGCGCTCGAGGGGATCGAGGCGGACGAGACCGAGGGCAGTCTGTTCATGACGACCGTCGGGGTCACCGACAATCTCACCCTCGCGCAGACCTTCACCGCCTGGATCAGCGGGCGCTACGGCGTGGCGCCGCGCGAGCAGGTCTACCCGCCCGACCGCAGCAAGGACGAGGTCCAGGCCGTCGACCAGGCGCAGTTCGCCCAGTCGGAGCGGTCCGCCGAACTCGCCGCCCTGCACTATCTCGACCTGCCGGTGACCCTGCGGATCGCCGAGGTGGGCCAGGACGCCCCTGCCGCCGGGTTGCTCGAGGCGGGCGACCGGATCGTCGCCGTCGGCGGCGAGGAGATGCGCACGGCCGGCCAGGTCCAGCGCGCGGTCGGCGACGTGCCGCCCGGTGAGTCGGTGGACGTCACCGTCCGGCGCGGCGATGCCGAGGAGTCGTTCGACGTTCCCGTCGGTCCCCGGCCCGGCGATCCGGACAAGGGCTTCCTGGGCATCGCCACCGAGGAGGTTCCCGAGGTGCCCTTCGAGGTCACCTTCAACCTCGCCGACATCGGCGGACCGTCCGCCGGCCTGATGTTCAGTCTGGCCGTGGTGGACAAGCTCAGCCCGGGCCTGCTCAACGGCGGTCTGGACGTCGCCGGTACCGGCACCATCGACTCGGACGGGATGGTCGGTCCGATCGGCGGGATCACCCACAAGCTCACCGCGGCGTCGGAGGACGGCGCGACCGTCTTCCTGGTGCCCGCCGAGAACTGCGCGGAGGCGCAGAGCGGCGCCCCCGAGGGTGTGCAGCTCGTGAAGGTCGAGACGCTCGAGGGTGCGATCGACGCGCTGGCAGCGATCGCGGACGGGCGCGACGCGCCCGCCTGCAGCTGATCCCGCCCGTCGGCAGCCGATCCCGCGCGCCGCACGGGGGCCGGCAGTGCGGTGATCGCCGTCTCAGTAGTCGTCGTCGCTCGCCTCGAGGGTCGCGTACAACGCGGCCACGACGTGCGGGGCGAGGTTGTCGTAGGTCCGCAGTTCAGTGCCCGCGAACGGATCGTCGTCGTCGAGGGGGCGCAACTGAAGGAGCGAGAGTGACGGCCCGTCGCGCAGGACCGCGGAGATGAGGCGGGCGGCGCGTCGTTCCGGGTGACTGTGCGCTGCGAGCCGGGCCGCCTCGTCTGCCGCGTGGGCGTCGGCGAGCAATGGCGTGAAGGCGTCGTCGAGTTCGTTCTCGGCGCTCGGCGGCAGCACGACCACCTCCTGCACGAGAGCGCACCCGGCAACCGATCCGGGCCAGGTGGTCGTGGCGAGGAACTCCTCGAGTGCGGGACTGCCGCCCTCGACGTCGTCGGGGAAAGATTCCTGCGCGATCGGGGTGTACTCGTGTCCCTCGTCGAGCTGGTCGGCGAGGGCGGGTTCGGCGGCTGCGAGAAGCACGGTCGGGACGAGCGCGAACATGACGGGAGGGCGGTCCCAACCCTCCACATCCGCGAAATCGATGATCTCGTGGACGGCGCGCGCGAGTCCTTGTTCGGAAGGTACGGGAAGACGTTGGTTCACCGGCCTATCCTGGCACCCGTACGCGGGTGTGCGCTGCCGGACCTGCGTCGTGCGACCCCCTGTACGAGGATTCCGTAGAGTGGGGCGAAACGGTCACTCCGTGAGAACGAGGCGTGCTCGCACGCTTTCGTCGAGCGCGAGATGTACAGATGCGGTGCGATCGCGCCGCCGGACGAGTTGGGAGCGTGGCACGTGGGCATGAGGCCCCCGACCGGAGTACCTACATTGTCGAAGCGGAGCAGAGTTCTGCTGATCCTGGCAGTGGTGGCCGCAGTGCTGCTCCTGCTCGGACCACGGTTGGTGGACACCTACACCAACTGGCTCTGGTTCGGCGAGGTCGACTTCCGGGACGTATACGTCAAGGTTCTCCTGACGCGGATCGCACTGTTCCTGGCGGTCGGGTTGTTCATCGGCGGTGTCGTCTGGCTGGCGATGCTGCTCGCCTACCGGTCGCGCCCGGTCTTCGTGCCGACCACCGGACCCAACGATCCGGTGGCGCGCTACCGCACCACCGTGATGACGCGCATGCGCGCCTTCGGGATCGGTATCCCGGTCGTGCTCGGTGTGCTCTCCGGTCTGGTCGCCCAGGCCGGCTGGGTCACCGTCCAGATGTTCTTCAACGGCGGCGACTTCGGCACCACCGATCCGCAGTTCGGTCTCGACGTCGGCTTCTACGCCTTCGACCTGCCGTTCTACCGCTTCCTGCTCAACTGGTTCTTCGTCGCGATCGTGCTCGGGTTCATCGCGAACCTCGTCACCCACTACATCTTCGGCGGCATCCGCCTCGCCGGTCGCGGGGGAAGCATGTCGACGGCCTCGCGTGTGCAGCTCGCGGTCCTCGCCGGCCTGTTCGTCGCGTTCAAGGCGTTCGCCTACTGGCTCGATCGGTACGAACTGCTGTGGAGCAGCCGCAAGGAACCCACCTTCACCGGCGGTGGCTTCACCGACATCAATGCGGTGTTGCCGGCCAAACTCATCCTGCTCGCGATCGCCGTCATCTGCGCGATCGCGTTCTTCGCCGCGATCTTCCTGCGCGACCTGCGGATCCCCGCGCTCGCGACGGCGCTGCTCGTGCTCTCGTCGATCCTCGTCGGCGCGGTGTACCCGCTCATGGTCGAGCAGTTCTCGGTGCGCCCGAACGCTGCCGACAAGGAGAGCGAGTACATCGAGCGCAACATCGCCGCGACCCGCGAGGCGTACGGCATCACCGACGACAAGGTGGCGTACGAGGACTACCCGGGGGTGGGCACCACCTCGCCCGAGAACATCCCGGCCGACATCACCACGATCGCGAACGCCCGCCTGCTCGACCCGAACGTGCTTCCCCGCACGTTCACGCAGCAGACGCAGCTGAAGAACTTCTACGGCTACCCCGAGTCGCTCGACATCGACCGGTACGAGCTCGACGGTCGTATGGAGGACTACATCGTCGCGGCGCGTGAGCTCTCGCCGACGAGCCTGACCGGCAACCAGACCGACTGGATCAACCGCCACACCGTGTACACGCACGGCAACGGTCTCGTCGCGGCGCCCGCCAACCGCGTGAACGCCGCCGCGAGTGCCTCGGCGGAGGAGGCCGCCAACAGCAACAGCGGCTATCCCGTCTACTTCGTCAGCGACCTGGCGTCGCTCGCTGCGGAGAACCAGGTCATCCCCGTCGAGCAGCCCCGCATCTACTACGGCGAGGTCATCGCCGAGGCCGATCCGGACTACGCGATCGTCGGCAACAGCGCCGACTCGTCCGGTCCGCGCGAGTACGACACCGACACCGAAAAGTACACCTACACCGGCTCGGGCGGCGTCGACATCGGCAACTGGTTCAACCGGCTCGCCTTCGCCGCGAAGTACGGCGAACGCAACATCCTGTTCTCGAGCGCCATCGGCAGCGACTCGAAGATCCTGTTCAACCGCGACCCGCGTGAGCGCGTGACGAAGGTCGCGCCGTGGCTGACGGCCGACGGCGACGCCTACCCGGCCGCGATCGACGGCCGCATCAAGTGGGTCGTCGACGCGTACACCACGCTCGACTACTACCCGTACGCGCAGCGCGCGTCGCTCGAGGGCCTCGTCGAGGACAGCATCGACCAGAACACCGGCCGGTTGCTGCCCCGCAAGGAGGTCTCGTACATCCGCAACTCGGTGAAGGCGACGGTCGATGCCTACGACGGCACGGTGACGCTCTACCAGGTCGACGATGAGGACCCGGTCCTGAAGGCGTGGATGGGTGTCTTCCCTGATGCGGTGACCCCGCAGGACCAGATCTCCGACGAGCTGCGGGCGCACTTCCGGTACCCGGAGGATCTGTTCAAGGTGCAGCGCGAGATGCTCGCCAAGTACCACGTCGACGACCCGCGCGAGTTCTTCACGAACAATGCGTTCTGGTCGGTGCCAGCGGACCCGACGGTCGACACCAGCGCGAACCAGCCGCCCTACTACCTGCTCATGGGCGATCGCGAGACGGCGGATCCCCGGTTCCGTCTGACCTCGGCGATGGTGGGTTACAACCGGCAGTTCCTGTCGGCGTACATCTCGGTCGAATCCGATCCGGAGAACTACGGGAAGTTCACGATCCTGCAGTTGCCGACGGATACGCAGACCTTCGGTCCGGAGCAGACGCAGAACGCGATGATCTCCGACACCCGAGTGGCTTCGGAACGGACCCTGCTCGAACGGTCCAACCGGATCCAATACGGCAACCTGCTCACCCTGCCCATCGCGGACGGCGGCATCCTGTACGTCCAGCCGATGTACACCGAGCGCAACGCGACGGCGGGTAGCACGTCGACCTTCCCGCAGCTGTCGCGCGTGCTCGTCAGCTACCGGGAGCCGGGTGCCAGCGGTGGCGTCCGGATCGGTTACGCACCGACTCTCGCCGGTGCGCTCGACCAGGTGTTCGGTCCCGGCGTCGGCGACGCGGCCACCGCTCCCGGTGGCGAGGCGCTGCCCACCGCCGAGGTGGAGGACGAGACGCGGGGCGAGGTGATCGAGGGCACCACGGACGAGAACCAGCCTTCCGATCAGCAGCAACAGCAGCCCACCTCGCCGGCGCCGACGACTCCCGCGAATCGCGATGCCGCGGTCGCGGAGCTCGATTCGGCACTCGCGGAGTTGGCCAACGCGCAGACCAGCGGCGATTTCGAAGCCTACGGACGGGCGCTGCGGCGGGTGCAGCAGGCCGTCGATGCCTACGAATCCACTGGCGGCTGAATCCACCGGCGGCTGATCCGGTAACGGAAACCGACACGACGAAGGCCCGCGGTTCGCACCGCGGGCCTTCGTCGTGTTCGCAGAGACGGTCTGCGTCAGCGACCGGCCAGCGTGATATCGACGATCTGCGCGAACTCGGCGCCGAAGCCGTACTGCTGGGCGAGCTGGTTCGCGGTATCGACGGCCTGGGTGACCTCGGCCGGCAACTCGGGGGCGGCCGGAGCCGCGGGTGCCGGAGCCTCGGGTGCCGGTGCGGGCGCCTCGGGTGCGGCGGGAGCCGGCGCGGATTCGGTTGTCAGGTACTGACCGCAGACGGGCCACGCGCCGGGGCCCTGCGTCTGCAGGACGTTCTCGGCGACACGGATCTGCTCCGCCTTCGAGGCTTGGTCCGCGCGGCCGCTGCCGCCGTTGGCCTCCCAGGTGCTCTGCGAGAATTGCAGGCCGCCGTAGTAGCCGTTGCCGGTGTTGATGGCCCAGTTGCCACCGCTCTCGCACTGGGCGACGCCGTCCCAGTTGTGCTGGGCGGCGGACGCGGTGCCGGTGGCGAGCGCGAACGGAACCGCGGCGAGTGCACCGGTGACGACGGCAGTGCGGAATGCACGCGTGCTGAAGTTGGTCATTCTGTGGAGTCCTTCCCGCGCTCGCGGAGCGCGACGGCCCTCGTCGATCTCGGTCGACGGAGAAATGTCTCCGTCCGGATCGGGGACCACGTCGGTTGCGTCCCTGCCCCTCGGGTCTTCGTAGGCACCGGATCCCGCGGGGCAGACTGGCGGCGACGGGCCGGTGGTGGCTCGGCTGTTTCGAGCCGGGACCGACAGTACAAAGCGCTCCGCGGCCCGTCATCCCCCGCCGGGAGAGGTGTTTGTCCACCTGATGGGATGGGACGATTGAGTCTTCGCAGCTCAGGAAGGTGATAACGGGGGTCGATGCAAGATCGTTACACCTCCGTTATGTGGCGATAGTCATGGTGGAAATGTGAACCGAGACACCTCGGGGTTGCGATTTCGGTTGTCGTCGAGGCCCATCCGCGTCCGACGAGGCGATTTGCATTCCGTTTCCGTGCTCGTGTAGGTTCATTCATGCAACGCGGGGTGGAGCAGCTCGGTAGCTCGCTGGGCTCATAACCCAGAGGTCGCAGGTTCAAATCCTGTCCCCGCTACCACCACGAAGGCCGGTCGTCTCGGACGACCGGCCTTCGTTCGTTCGAGGGGGTCACCCCCGAGCGGTGGTGTACCCCTTCTCGGGATCCTCGGGCAGATCCATCTCCACCAGCACCCGGCGCAGCAGCTTCCCGGTGGCGTTGCGCGGCAGCTCGTCGAGGAAAACCACCTCGCGCGGAACCTTGTACCGGGCGAGATTCGACTTCACGAACGCCTTGATGTCCTCGGCGTTGCGGGAGGAGTCGGGGGAGGGAACCACGAAGGCTCGCAGCCGCTGCCCGAACTCGGGATCGGGGACACCCACCACGGCGGCGTCGAGTATGTCCTCCCGCTCGGCGAGCAGGTTCTCGACCTCGAGCGGATAGACGTTCTCGCCGCCGGAGACGATCATGTCGTCGTCGCGACCGTTGACGAAGAGCAGGCCGTTCTCGTCCCAGTGCCCGATGTCGCCGATCGACAGCAACCCGTCGATGCGTTCCTTGTCGCGACCGTCGGTGTAGCCGGCGAAGGACAGGCCGCTCGAGACGAAGATGCGGCCGGGGACGTGCGGCTCGGTGATGCGGTTGCCGTCGTCGTCGAACAGCACCACCCGACACGTCACGGGAGGGCGACCGGCCGTGCCGGGGGCCTGCCGGATGTCGTCGGGGGTCGCGACCGTCGCGACGGCGCATTCGGTGGAGCCGTACAGGTTGTAGAGCACGTGTCCGAACGCCTCCGTCGTCCGGCGACACACGTCGGGCGAGAGCGACGAACCCGCGGAGAAGACGATCTTCAGGCTCGAGGTGTCGTACTCGGCGATCTTCTCCGGTCCGAGGTCGAGGATCCGCTGCAGCATCGTCGGGACCACCACCAGCACGATCGCTCCGTGCTGCTCGACGAGGCCCAAGGTGTCGACGGGGGAGAAGCGCCGCATCATCACCACGGTCTGACCCAGTGCGAGGGCGAGCGCGAACTGGGAGACGCCGGTGCCGTGGAAGGCCGGGGCGGCCATGAGCATCGTCTGCCCGGGGCGCAGCGGAACCCGATCGAGGAACTGGACCGACGCGAACGGTGACGTGCGGCCGCGCGGCGCGCCCTTCGGGGTGCCGGTGGTGCCGCTGGTGAGCAATACGAATCCACCGAAGACCTCCGGCGCGGGCAGGGACGAGCCGTCCAGCCCTTCGATCGACTGCTCCAGCGTCGGGATGCCGGGGACCTCGTCGTCCGCCCAGGAGACGTACCGGCGCACGTCGTCGGGGAGCGCGGCTGCGACCTCGGCGAATTCGCTGTCGAAGACGAACGTCGAGACCTGTTCGCGCGCTGCGACATCGACGAGTTGCCGCGGCGCGAAACCGGTGTTCATCATCACCAGTCGCACACCGAGCTTGGCGGTGGCGAGCATCGTCAACACGAGACCGCGGTGATTCCGGGCCATGATGCCCATGACCGATCCCGGCTCCACCCCGGCGCGTTGCCACGCACGCACGAGGGCATTGGAGCGGGCCTCGAGTTCCTTGTAGGTGACATCGCCGGCCTCGTCGATCAGGGCGACGGCGTCGAGACCGCGTTCGGCCTGTGCGTGCACGGCGCCGGCGAAGGGGCCGTACTTGTTGGCCGCCATGATCGTCCCGATGCTGTGGTCCACGCGCGGAAAGTGCAGCAGACCTGCGCGATGGAGTACCGCGAGTGATCCGATGGTGTCCTTGACCTGGCCGATCGTGTCGTCGAGCGTGATCCGCCCACTCGTGATCCTGCCGAGAATGTCCTGACCGAGCATCCGTCCCCCTAGCTGTGTGTCGGCGTCAGCACACACAGTAGCCGTGACGTAGCTCACATTCCAGGCAATCTTCCACGGATGATCTTCCTGGAACGGGTAGAGCCCTCGCCGCACCTGCGGCGAGGGCTCTACCCCGATGGATCCTCCGACACGTCCGGTACCGTGCGCAGACACCGGTCCCATCCTTCCGGCGCCCGCGGACGGACCCCATGCCCCGAGCGCTATTTCAGTTCGGAGGACGACTTTCCGAGCACCCGCCGAGCGACGATGAGCTGCTGGATCTGCTGGGTGCCCTCGAAGATGTCGAGAATCTTGGAATCGCGTGCCCACTTCTCGAGCAGCGGCCGCTGCGAATACCCGTAGGTTCCGGCGAGTTCGACGGCCTTGAGCGAGACCGCGGTGCCGGTGCGGCCGGCCTTCGCCTTCGACACCGACGCCTCGAGGGAGTTGGGCTTCTTGTTGTCGGCCATCCACGTCGCGCGCAGCGCGAGCAGGTAGGCGGCCTCCCAGTCGGCCTCGAGCGCGAGGAACTCGGCGGCCGCGGCATGCTGGTTGTTCGCGGGGATGTCGTAGGAGACCTCGACGCCCGCCTCCTTCAGGATCGTGCGCAGTTCCTCGAGTACTGCACGACCGAGACCCACGGCCATGCCGGCCACGATCGGACGCGTGTTGTCGAAGGTCTGCATGACCCCGGCGAACCCCTTCTCGGTGTTCACCTCCGGGGAGCCGAGGATGTTGTCCTTCGGGATGCGGCAGTTGTCGAGCACGAGCACCGCGGTGTCGGATGCCTTGATGCCGAGCTTCTTCTCGAGACGCGCGACCGAGAGTCCGGGAGCCTCGCGCGGCACGACGAACGACTTGATCGCGGCGCGGCCCTTCGACCTGTCGACGGACGCCCACACGACGATGTGCGTGGAACGCTCACCGGCGGTGACGAAGATCTTCTCGCCGTTGAGGACCCACTCGTCGCCGTCGAGCACGGCCGTGGTCGTCACGGCCGCCGAATCGGATCCGAAACCGGGCTCGGTGATTGCCATGGAGGCCCACACCTTGCCGAAGCGTTCGAGCTGCTCGTCGGTGGCCACCGCGGCGATCGCGGAATTGCCCAGGCCCTGGTAGGGGATCGACAGGGTCAGGCCGACGTCGCCCCAGCACGTCTCGATGACATTGAGGAGTCCGGCCATGTTGCCGCCGTTGGCATTTCCGGCGGGGCCGTCCTGCTTGGCCTTGCTGTCGCGGCCGAGCGCGGCACCCGCCGCGCCCTGGCCGGAGTCGTTGAGCCCTTCGACCATCGCGGCCATGGTGTCGAGTTCGATGGGGTACTCGTGCTCGGCGAGGTCGTACTTGCGGGAGATCGGCCGGAAAATCTGCGCGGCGACCTGATGGGCCTGGTTCGCGGAAGCCTTGAGCTTCCGGGGAAGTTCGAGATTGATCATCACAGGTTCCTTGTTCGGGTCGGGCCGATCAGACGAGGACGACGCCCTCGGCGACTCCGATTGCTCGCAGGTCGCGGTACCAACGTTCGACGGGGTGTTCCTTGGTGTAGCCGTGGCCGCCGAGCAGCTGGACGCCGTCGAGGCCGAACTGCATGCCCTTGTCGGTGGCGAGCTTGCGGGCCAGGGCCGCCTCGCGAGCGAACGACAGGCCCTGCTCGGCCCGCGACGCACCGCGCAGGGTGACCAGACGTAGACCGTCGAGCTCGATCTTGATGTTGGCCACCATGAACGCCACCGCCTGCCGGTGGCTGATGGGCTCGCCGAACGCCTCGCGCTCGTTGACGTAGGGGACCACGTAGTCGAGCACGGCCTGACCGGTGCCCATCGCCAGAGCTGCCCAGCCCAGGCGCGACAGGCGCACGGCGTCGGCGTACTGCTCGGCGCGGACGTCGGCGTCGTCGTCGCCGAGACGTGCCGATTCCGGCACCGCGACGTCCTCGAGCAGAAGGCGGCCCAGTCCGGCGGCGCGCAGGCCCATGCCCGGATCGGCCTCGATCACGACGCCCTTGCTCTTCGCCTCGACGAGGAAGAGGGACGGCTTACCGTCGAGTTCGGCTGCCACGACGAACAGTTCGGCGCTGCCCGCCGCCGGGACGAACGACTTCACGCCGTTGAGCCGGTAGCCGCTGGGGGAGCGCACCGCCTTGGTCTGCAACGCGAAGGGATCGAACAGGGCGCGCGGCTCGGCGACGACGACCGACGCCTGGGGGACATCGTCGCCGGCGAAGGCCGGCAGGTAGGTCTTCTGTTGGTCCTCGGTGCCCCACTGTGTGAGCGCCACGGCCACACCGCTCGGCGCGAGGATCGGCAGGGCCAGGCCCATGTCGCCGTGCGCGAGGGCCTCGGCGACCAGCACGTTGGTGACCACGCCGCGCTCGTCGGCGGCGCCGTCGAACGCCTCGGGTACGTTGACCATGGTGATGCCGAGTTCGGCTGCGCGCGCGAGCAGATCGGCCGGGGCCGCGGCGGCCTCGTCGGCGTCGTGCGCGGCGGGGCGCAGGATCTCGGCGGCGAACTCACGCACCGTCTCCGTGATCATCTGCTGATCGTCGGTCGGGGTGAGATCGAAGAAGTCGGCGTTCTTCGCGGTGGTGAGACGCTGCGGGCCGCTCGCGCCGCCGGACATCTTCTTGAAGGTGCGCGTGGCGGCGCCGAGGGTCTTGAAGCCGGTTTTCGTGGACTGGTACGTGATCCGGTCGATCGTCTCGCGGATCTTGTACCGGTCGGCCAGTTCGGAACCCGTGATCCGGGTGAGCACGCGCATGGCAGCACCCATGGCGTCGCGTTTGATCGGATTGAGGCCGACGGCGGACGTGTCGCGAGGCGTGTGGCGGCCCACGCTGTCTTGCTTGCTCATGATCACCAGAAGTCTCTCGATGCGGCAGCGGACACTCCCGATCTTACTTCTGAGTAAGGTCACTGTCTACCGCGCAGTAAGTTCCGCGGTGGACGCGTGTCGCCCAGCATCGTCCGCTGTGTCGCGAGCACGAGTTGACTCTCACACCGTGTGAGGTCGCAGACTCGGCGCCATGGCCGACACCACCAGGTTGATGTCCATCGGAGAGTTCTCGTCCCTGACCCGGATCAGCGTGCGGATGCTGCGGCACTACGACTCGCAGGGAGTGCTGATCCCCGCCGTGGTCGACGAGGTCAGCGGTTACCGCCGATACCTCCCCGAGCAGACCGCCGATGCCGCGCGAGATTCCTCAGCAGACGTACGTCTGCCTCCGCGGCACCGTCGCCGACTACTCGGCCGAAGGTGAACTGTGGCAACGCTTCATGCCCGCCCTGCAGGAGCAGGGCATCGTCCCGACCGGACCCGGCGGATGTATCGAACACGACGGCGAGTTCCGTGAGTCGGACGTCGACGAATCGGTGTTCCTGCCGGTGGCGCCGGGAACCACGGCCCGCGAGCCGCTGACGGTCCACGAGTTCCCCTCACGCCGGGCGGTCGTCGCCACCGTGACCGGGCCGTACGCCGAATCGATCCCGCGGGCCCACGAGGCGATCGCCGAATTCCTGACCGAACACGGCCTGTCCGCGGCCCGGGTCGACGACGACGTGGCCACCCACCACTTCAACGTCTATCTCGATGATCCGGGCGTCACGAACGAAGCCGACCTCGAGACCGCTGTGCATCTCCCGGTCCGCTGACGAACCCGGCCCCACGCGTGACCATCCGTGCGTGGGGCCGGCCACTCACTTCAGTCGACCGAGCACCTCGTCGTGCAGCGTGCCGTTGGTCGCGACCGCACTGCCGCCGTGCGGACCGTCCGCACCCTCGAGGTTCGTGAACCGTCCACCTGCCTCGCGCACCAGCACGTCGAGCGCGGCCAGATCCCACAGCGAAACCTCGGGTTCGAGCGCGATCTCGAGGGCGCCCTCGGCGAGCAGGCAGTAGGAGAAGAAGTCGCCGTAGGCGCGCACCCGCCACACGTCGTCGGTCAGGGCGACGAAACGATCACGGATGCCACGCTCGTGCCAGCCGCTCAGGCTCGAGAAGCTCAGCGACGCCGACGCGAGGTCGGTCACCTCCGACACCGAGATGCGCCGGGGCTCGGCGCCGTCGTGCGACACCCAGGCGCCGCCGTCCGCGGCCGCCCACCACCGACGGTTCAGTGCCGGGGCGCTGACCACGCCCACGACAGGCACACCGTCCTCGAGGAGCGAGATCAGGCTCGCCCAGACCGGTACGCCACGCACGAAGTTCTTCGTGCCGTCGATCGGATCGACGACCCACTGCCGCCCGCGGAAGACCGCGTCGCCACCGAACTCCTCGCCGAGCACCGCGTCGTCCGGTCGCTGCTCGCCGAGCATCTCGCGGATGGCGCGCTCGACGGCGAGGTCGGCGTCGGAGACCGGACTCAGGTCCGGCTTGTCGTCCACCTTCAGGTCCAGCGCACCGAAGCGGTCGCGGGTGATGGCGTCGGACGCGTCGGCGAGTCGGAGTGCGAGGTCCAGGTCGGCGGTGTAGTCGGTGGTCATGACGGAAACGCTAGCCGCCGTCGTCCGGGGCCGAGCAGCTTGCCGTCCACTCCGGGGTCGGCGCGGTGCTCGACCCGACCGGGGCCCTGCCGTGTCGATCGCTGCCCACGGCGGGCCGGTTCGTCGCTCCGGTAACCTGTTGAATCGTGCATCCCGATGTTTCCGCAGCCCTGACCGAGCTCGACACGACCCTCCGCACCGTGGAGTCGGTCCTCGACGTCGAGGAGCTGCGACGGCGCATCGACGAACTCGAACACCAGGCCGCCGACCCCGAGCTGTGGAACGACCAGGACCACGCCCAGAAGGTCACCAGCGAACTGTCGCACGCACAGGGTGAGCTGCGCCGGGTCGAGGGCCTGCGCCAGCGGCTCGAGGATCTCCCGGTTCTGTACGAGCTCGCCGAGGGCGAGGAGGGCGAGGCCCGCACCGCCGCCCTGGCCGACGCCGAGGCCGAACGCGAGAGCCTGCGCGCCGACATCGAGGCGATGGAGGTGCGCACGCTGCTGTCCGGCGAGTACGACCAGCGCGACGCGCTCGTCAACATCCGCGCGGGCGCCGGTGGCGTCGACGCCGCCGACTGGGCCGAGATGCTCATGCGTATGTACATCCGCTGGGCCGACAAGCACGGCTACGGCGTCGAGGTCTACGACACCTCCTACGCGGAAGAGGCCGGCATCAAGTCCGCCACCTTCGCCGTCAAGGCGCCCTACACCTACGGGACCCTGTCGGTCGAGATGGGCACGCACCGTCTCGTCCGCATCAGCCCCTTCGACAACCAGGGCCGCCGCCAGACCTCCTTCGCCGAGGTCGAGGTGCTGCCCGTCGTCGAGACCACCGACCACATCGACATCGACGAGAACGACGTCCGCGTCGACGTCTACCGCTCGTCCGGCCCGGGAGGCCAGTCGGTCAACACCACCGACTCCGCCGTGCGCCTGACGCATATCCCGACCGGCATCGTCGTCACCTGTCAGAACGAGAAGTCGCAGTTGCAGAACAAGGTCGCGGCCATGCGTGTCCTGCAGGCCAAGCTCCTCGAGCGCAAGCGCCAGGAGGAGCGCGCCGAGATGGATGCGCTCAAGGGCGACGGCGGCAGTTCGTGGGGCAACCAGATGCGCTCGTACGTGCTGCATCCCTACCAGATGGTCAAGGACCTGCGCACCGAGTACGAGGTCAACAACCCCTCGGCGGTGCTCGACGGCGACATCGACGGATTCCTCGAATCGGGCATCCGCTGGCGTATGCGAGAAGAGCAGAAATCGTGATCGGAAACAGGAGAGGGGCCTGTGCCGTTTCTTCCCGGAGCTAGACTGCTCGACTGGTTGTCGACGAGCGGGCTGCTGATCGCACTCACGATTCTGGGGGCGGTTCTGATCGCCCGGTTCGTCTCCTGGATCGGCAGCCGCATCACGCGCCGCATCGACGAGCGCTACACGCAGTCCGACGACCTCGTGCGGTCCGAGGCGACGAAGCATCGCCATTCGGTCGCCCAGGTGGTCACGTGGATGGCGATCTCGTTCGTGTACATCGTTGCGACCCTGAAGGTGTTCGACTATCTGCAGCTGCCCATCGGCAGCCTGGTCGCGCCGGCGACCGTGCTCGGCGCGGCGCTCGGCTTCGGTGCCCAGCGCATCGTGCAGGACATCCTCGCGGGGTTCTTCATCATCACCGAACGGCAGTACGGCTTCGGCGACACCGTGCAGATCTCCGTGACCGGTGCGTCCGAGGACGCGATCGGCACCGTCGAGGACGTCACGTTGCGCGTCACCCGGGTGCGTAGCACGGCGGGTGAGGTCATCACCGTCCCCAACGGGCAGATCAACAAGGCCGTCAACCTGTCGAAGGACTGGGCGCGCGCCGTGGTGGACGTGCCGATCCCGGTGACCGCCGACATCGCCGACGTCACCGAGATGCTGCGCGAACTGGGTGTCGCCGCATACAAGGAACCCCGCCTGCGGGAGCTGTTGCTCGACGAACCGAGTGTGATGGGTGTCGAGAGCCTCGAGGTGGATCAGCTCAGCGTCCGCATGGTCGCGCGCACGCTGCCCGGCAAGCAGTTCCAGGTGGGCCGTCTGCTGCGTGCGCGGATCGCGCGAGCACTGCGTGAACGGGGCATCACCGTCACGCCCCAGCTCGACACCGCCAGCGTGGTCGATCGAGTGGAGGCACAGTGACACCGGGTGGAGGGACGTCGGGTGGGGGCGCGGCCACCGAGCCGGAGGAGAAGCACCGCAGGCGCATCCCGTCGCACCTCCTCGGTGGGCGGATCAGGACCACGACCTTCGCGTTGTGCACCCTGTGGCTTGCGCTGTGGGTGACCTACCTGTTCCTCAACCAGCCCGAGGACACCCCCGATGCGCCGTCGACCGCCGTGATCATCTCCGAGACGCCCTACGTGCCGTACGTGCCGCCGGCGACCACCGCCCCGCAGGAGAAGTCCGTGCCGGAGACCACCGACACGCCCTATCCGCCGACGACCTCGTCGACCTTCCCGCCGACGACGGCGACCGGCGTGCCGGGCAGGGAACAGGGCGGGACGCCGCCGCAGGATGCCACGACGACAGCGCCCCCCACCACGACGAACAGGCAGTTCCCGTTCGACCTGCCCACGATCCCCGGACTGAACGACCAGCAGGATCCGACGGTGACCGAGGACACCGACGCTCCGTCGTCGTAGAGCACCGACGAGCCGGTGCCGTAGGTCACCGTCCGGTAACGGTTAGCATGTCCACGTGATCCGGCTGGAGAGTGTGTCCAAGTCCTACAAGACGTCCACGCGTCCCGCGCTCGAAGGGGTCTCGGTGCACGTCGAGAAGGGCGAGTTCGTCTTTCTCATCGGTCCCTCCGGATCCGGGAAGTCGACCTTCCTCCGGTTGCTCCTGCGAGAGGAGAAGCCCACCACCGGCGACATCCACGTGGCCGATTTCCACGTCAACCGGCTGCCGGCGCGTCGCGTACCGAAGCTGCGCCAGAATCTCGGATGCGTCTTCCAGGACTTCCGGTTGCTCCAGCGCAAGACGGTCGCCGAGAACATCTCGTTCGCTCTCGAGGTGATCGGTAAGCCGCGCGGAGTGATCGAACGGACGGTGCCGGAGGTTCTCGACCTGGTGGGACTGTCCGGCAAAGCCGACCGGTTGCCCGCCGAACTGTCCGGCGGCGAACAGCAGCGTGTCGCGATCGCGCGTGCGTTCGTCAACCGGCCGCTCGTGCTGATGGCCGACGAACCGACCGGCAACCTCGACCCCGAGACCAGCCAGGACATCATGCTGCTGCTCGAACGCATCAACCGTACGGGCACGACGGTGCTCATGGCGACCCACGACCACCACATCGTCGACTCGATGCGGCGACGGGTCGTCGAACTCGATCTCGGACGCGTCGTGCGCGACGAGGCACGCGGCGTCTACGGCGTCGGCCGCTAGATCCCGTCACCCGAGCATCCCCACCAGGCAACCGAAGGAATCCCACCCGATGCGTGCCAGCTTCCTGTTCAGCGAGGTCACCACCGGCCTGCGCCGCAACCTCACCATGACCATCGCGATGATCCTCACCACGGCGATCTCCCTCGCGCTGTTCGGTGCGGGGCTGCTCGTGGTCCAGATGGCGGGCAAAACGGAACGGATCTTCCTCGACCGGGTCGAGGTGCAGGTGTTCCTGACCGAGGACATCTCCTCGCTCGATCCGGAGTGCGAGCAGGATCTCTGCTCCACCCTGCGCAGCGACCTCGAGAGCACCGACGACGTGGTGTCGGTCCAGTACCTGAGCCGCGACGACGCCGTCCTCGACGCCACCGATCGTGTCTTCGCCGATCAGCCCGAACTCGCCGAACTCGTGAGTGCCGACAGCTTCCCTGCCTCCTTCAAGATCAAGATGTCCGATCCGGATCGATTCGCGGCGATCCAGGACGATTTCGGTACCCGGCCCGGCGTCGACAGCGTGCTCAACCAGCAGGATCTCGTCGAGCGTCTGTTCGGCGTGCTCGGCGGCATCCGCAACGGCGCGTTCGCCATCGCCACGATCCAGGCGATCGCGGCCGTGCTTCTGATCGCGAACATGGTGCAGATCGCGGCCTTCACCCGCCGCACCGAGGTCGGCATCATGCGGCTGGTCGGCGCGACCCGCTGGTACACGCAGCTGCCCTTCCTCCTCGAAGCGGTGATCGCCGCGATCGTGGGTGCCGCACTCGCCATCGGCGGACTCTTCGTCGCCAAGAGCATGTTCGTCGACGACATGCTCACCGAGGTCTACGACGCGAACATCGTCGCCCGCATCACCGACAGCGACATCCTTCTGGTCTCGCCGTTCCTGGTCCTCGTGGGCGTGGGAATGGCCGCTCTCACCTCGTATGTGACCTTGCGTCTGTACGTGCGTGAATAAGGTGTCGTGCGAGGTTCCTATGCTGGACGGTGTTCTGTTCGATCGATCGTGGACCGGAAAGGCCTGCACGTGAAGGAAAAGGGCCGGAAGGTCATCGCGACCAACCGGAAGGCGCGCCACAACTACACCATCCTCGACACCTACGAGGCGGGCATCGCCCTCGTCGGTACCGAGGTCAAGAGCCTGCGGGAGGGAAAGGCCTCCCTGGTGGACGCATTCGCGACCGTCGACGACGGCGAGGTGTGGTTGCGGGGTCTGCACATTCCGGAATACGGGCACGGCACGTGGACCAACCACGCTCCGCGCCGCACCCGCAAGCTGCTGCTGCACCGTCGCGAGATCGACGCGCTCGTCGGCAAGACCCGGGAGGGCAACCAGACCCTCGTGCCGCTGTCGATGTACTTCTCCGACGGCAAGGTCAAGGTCGAGCTCGCGCTCGCCAAGGGCAAGCAGGACTACGACAAGCGTCAGGATCTCGCCCGCCGGACCGCCGAACGTGAGGTGACCCGCGAGCTCGGCCGGCGAGTGAAGGGCATGAGCCGCTGATCGCGGTCGCGCTCGCGCTTCTCGCGGCGGTCGGGTACGGCCTCAGCGATTTCGCCGGGGGTGCCGCCTCCCGTCGCGCGAGCGCACTCGGCGTCGTCGCCGTCACCTACCCGGCTTCGCTCGTCGTGTCCCTGATCGCCGCGTCGATCGTCGGCGGCGACCTCACCGCGGCGTCCCTCGCGTGGGGTGCCGCAGCGGGCGTGGCCGGCGGCATCGCCGTCTGGTGGTTCTACCTCGCACTGGCGAACGGGCCGATGTCGGTCGTCTCACCGGTCACCGCTGTCGTCGTGGCCGGAATCCCCGTGCTGTTCGGGATCGCGACGGGGGACCGGCCAGGTCTGCTCGCCTATCTCGGCATCGTCGTCGCGGTGATCGCGGTGGGGCTGGTCAGCCGCGAATCCGACGAGACCGTCACCGGTGTCGGACACCCGCGCTTCACGTCGAGGATCGCGTGGTGGACGGTCGGATCGGGCATCGCCTTCGCGTTGTCGTTCATCGGCCTCGGTCAGGTCGGTACCGGCACCGGCCTGTGGCCGCTCGCCGCCTCCCGCGCGACCGCCACCCTCGTGGTCTGGCTGGTGATCGCCTTCTCGTGGCGCACCGTGGTGTGGCCGATCCGGTCGCTCCTGCCGATCCTGATCGGGATCGGCGTGATCGACGTGATCGCGAACGGTGCACTGCTGTTCGCCTACCAGCACGGCCTGCTGTCGCTGGTGAGCGTGATCGCGGCGCTGTATCCGGCGGTGACGGTGCTACTCGCCGTCATCGTGCTCGGAGAGCGCGTGAGCCGGGTGAAACTGCTCGGCCTGCTCGCAGCCGGACTGGCCGTCGCACTCGTCAGCCTGCCCGGCTGATCCGGGGTGGGGTGGGAAGAACACGAATCCTGGAGGCGCTGGACCCGGCATCGTGGAAAGCGCGTCACCGGACGGAGCGCTACGGGTGACACCCGGCGACGCCGGACTCGGGTCACCCCGACCCGGTTCCGTTGCCGGTGAGCGGCGGTGTGAGTAGCCTCATGACCCGGCAACGAATCGTTTTCGAAAATGGGAATGACATCGGGCCTTCGGGTCGTTACAGTAGGTAGTCCTGCGAAGGTCGCAGGCGCGTACGGGGCTGAACGGTTTCGACTGCGTACGTTGAGCAAGGGGAAGCGTGTCGGTGCAGGCAAGAGACCACCGTAAGCGTCGCTGCAACCAATTAAGCGCCGAGTCCACTCAGCGCGAGTACGCCCTCGCTGCCTAAGCGAGCGCGTCTCTGTCAGCCCGGGTTTGCTCTCGACCCGGATCCTGGCATCGACTAGAGAGCTCTACCGTACGGCTCGGTCGCGGAGACGTGCGGGACAACAAACAGCGACTGGGATCGTCATCTCGTCTTGTTCGCGAGAACGGGAGATCCGAGTAGAGACATAGCGAACTGCACACGGAGAAGCCCTCGCGAGGCGGCGGAGGACCCGGGTTCGATTCCCGGCAGCTCCACCATCGACCCGGGTAGGTGATCGACCATCGATCACCTACCCGGGTTTCTTGTTGTCCGGGTGAGCCTGATCGGCAGCTTCGGGAAACGGCAGTGCCCGCCGTCGAGACTCAGAGGGTGAGTGTTCTCGACGACGGGCACGGTCGCTGTCGGTCCCGGAGACGTCGGAGACGGCGCCGAAACAGTGAGAGCGAAACGAAGAAATGTCCTCCCCGGCATCGTCTTCATTTCGTTCACTGAAGTTAGCCCACCTAATTGTGAACGCCAATACTACTTTCGGGTCAGAAACTTTGGTCCCATGGCCGTGATGACCTTTTCGTCAGTATCCGTACCGACGCGCGGATCGGGGTACTCATCCCGCGCGTGCCGCGGATCGGCGGCAAGATGAGAACACCACCATCGACGAGGAGAGCACATGGCGCACGAACGAGCGGGACAGCCGGCCACCGCGGCGGATCTCGAAGATCTCGCACACCTTGTCACCGCCTACTACACCGTGCAACCGGATCCCGAGAACGCCTCGCAGCAGGTGGCTTTCGGCACGTCCGGTCATCGCGGCTCGAGCCTCGACGGTGCGTTCAACGAAGCCCACATCCTCGCGACCACCCAGGCCATCGTCGAATACCGCGCCCAGCAGGGCACTTCGGGCCCGCTGTTCTTCGGCCGCGACACGCACGCCCTGTCCGAACCGGCCTGGGCGAGCGCGCTCGAAGTGCTCGTCGCAAACGGCGTCGAAGTGGTCGTCGACTCCCGCGACCGCTACACCCCGACTCCGGCCGTCAGTCACGCGATCCTGCAGCACAATTCCGGCTCCGGTGCCCGCGCCGACGGGATCGTCGTCACCCCCTCGCACAATCCTCCGCGCGACGGTGGCTTCAAGTACAACCCCCCGTCGGGTGGTCCGGCCGACAGCGACGCGACGTCGGTCATCGCCGCTCGCGCCAACGAACTGCTCGCCGCCGGACTCGACGGGGTGAAGCGGGTGCCGCTCTCGTCGGCGCTCGCGTCCGCCGGACGACACGACTTCCTCGCCGCCTACATCGACGATCTGCCGAACATCGTCGATCTCGACGTCGTCCGTGCTGCCGGGGTACGGATCGGCGCCGACCCGATGGGCGGTGCGAGCGTCGACTACTGGGGCGAGATCGCCGAACGGCACGCCCTTGACCTCACCGTCGTCAATCCGCTCGTCGACGCCACCTGGCGGTTCATGACGCTCGACACCGACGGGAAGATCCGCATGGACTGCTCGTCGCCGAACGCCATGGCATCGCTGATCGGCAACCGCGAGGCCTACGACCTCGCGACCGGCAACGACGCCGACGCCGACCGGCACGGCATCGTCACCCCCGACGCCGGTCTGCTCAATCCGAACCACTATCTCGCCGTCGCGATCGACTACCTGTTCCGCAATCGCCCCGGTTGGGCGGAGTCGAGCAAGGTGGGCAAGACGCTCGTGAGTTCGTCGATGATCGACCGGGTCGCCGCCGGCCTCGGCCGCGACCTGCTCGAGGTGCCGGTGGGCTTCAAATGGTTCGTTCCCGGGCTGAGCGACGGTTCGCTGGGCTTCGGCGGGGAGGAGAGCGCCGGTGCGTCCTTCCTCCGGCGCGACGGCTCGGTGTGGACGACCGACAAGGACGGCATCGTCCTCGCCCTGCTCGCGGCGGAGATCACCGCGGTGACGGAGAAGAGCCCGTCCCGCTACTATGCCGAACTCGTCGATCGGTACGGCGACCCCGCTTACGCGCGCGTGGACGCCCCGGCGACGCGCGAGCAGAAGGCGGTGCTGTCGAAACTGTCGTCCGAGCAGGTCGGCGCCACCGAGCTCGCCGGCGAACCGATCACCGCGACGCTCACTGCGGCACCCGGCAACGGTGCCGCGATCGGTGGCCTGAAGGTCACCACCGAGAACGCGTGGTTCGCCGCCCGCCCGTCCGGCACCGAGGACGTCTACAAGATCTACGCCGAATCGTTCCGCGGCCCCGACCATCTCGCCGAGGTCCAGCAGGCGGCACGCGAACTCGTCTCGTCCGTCCTGTCCTGAGCCCGCTCGCCCACCGCGCGACCGGGCGAGGTCGTGCGCCTCGCTAACATCGTGGGCATCATGCGGACACGTGATGCGGCTTTGCCGCGGGAAATCTGGGTTCTGGTCGTCGCGAGTTTCGTGATCGCGCTCGGCTTCGGTCTCGTCGCTCCCGCGCTGCCCCAATTCGCGCGAAGCTTCGACGTCGGTGTGACGGCGGCGACGGTCGTCGTGTCGTCGTTCGCGGCGATGCGACTGCTCTTCGCACCCGCGAGCGGGTCGCTGGTGCAGAAGTTGGGGGAGCGGCCCGTCTACATCACGGGCCTGCTCATCGTCGCCCTGTCGACGGGCGCGTGCGCATTCGCGGCGAGCTACTGGCAGCTGCTCGTCTTCCGGGCCCTCGGCGGCATCGGGTCGACGATGTTCACGGTGTCGGCGCTCGGTCTGCTCGTGCGGATCGCGCCCCCGGACGCCCGCGGGCGTGTGTCCGGCCTGTACGCGACCAGCTTCCTCATGGGCAACATCCTCGGCCCGCTCTTCGGCGGTGCCCTTATCGGACTGGGGCTGCGCGCACCCTTTCTCATCTACGCCGTGGCGCTGCTCGTCGCGGCCTCGGTCGTGGGGATCAGCCTGCGCTCGTCGGAACTCGCCCGTCCCGACAGTGGGGACGGCGTGCCCGTCATGCGCCTGCGCGACGCGCTGCGCTCGCCGGTCTACCGCGCGGCGCTGGGATCGAACTTCGCCAACGGCTGGGTGGTGTTCGGGGTCCGCGTGGCGATGGTGCCTCTGTTCGTCGTCGAGGCGCTCGACGAGGGTGAGGCGTTCGCGGGTGTCGCGCTGACCGCCTTCGCGGTGGGCAACGCACTCGTCCTCATCAAGTCGGGCAAGCTGTCCGACCGGTTCGGGCGGCGCCCCTTCGTCCTGGCCGGTCTGGTGGTGTGCGGGGTCAGCACGATCGCCATGGGATTCACCGAGAGCGTCGTCTGGTTCCTCATCACCTCGTTCGTGGCGGGTATGGGGTCCGGGCTGTCGAATCCCTCGCAACAGGCCGCCGTCGCCGACGTCGTGGGCAGCAAGGCCCGGGGCGGGCCGGTGCTCGCGACCTTCCAGATGGTCGCCGATGTCGGCGCGGTGATCGGTCCGGTCGCCGCAGGCTTCCTCGCGGACCGGTTGTCCTACTCGACGGCCTTCGCGGTCACGGGTGTGATCATGCTAGCGGCGACGCTGCCGTGGTTCGTCGTCGGACGCCCCCGGGTCGTCGAGCAGGCGACACAGGTGACCGACGACACGGCGCGGTGAGACGACCGCCCGGTATTGTCGCCGGCATGTGGGTCGGTCTCGTCTCCACGCTCGCCCGATACGGTCTGGCGGCAGTGTGGCTCGTCTCCGGTTGGGTGAAGTTCTCGGATCCGACGCAGACCGTCGTGGCGGTACGGGCGTACCAGATTTTGCCCACCGGCTGGGTGCGGCCGTTCGCCGCCGCCTTCCCCGTTCTCGAACTGGCCCTGGGCCTGGTCCTGCTCGTCGGTCTCGCGACGCGCTTCGCAGCGCTCGTCAGCGCCTTGGGGCTGGTCGCGCTCGTCGCCGCGATCGCCTCGGCGTGGGCGCGCGGCCTGTCGATCGATTGCGGCTGCTTCGGGGGAGGAGGTGTGGTCGAGGGCGTCGACGGCCGCGACTACGCGATCGAGATCGCCCGCGACGTCGGCTTCCTGGCGATGTCGATATGGCTGGTCGTCCGGCCGCGCACCTGGTTCGCGCTCGGTCCGGGTTCATGTGCTTCCCTCTCAGCGGCCCCTCAGCCGTCGATGGCAGAGTGAGATCGTCCTTCCCCACCGACGAGCAGTAGAGGGCAGCATCCGTGAGCGCGAAGAAGGTCTCATCCGGCAAGTACACACCGCAGCCGACGTCGAACAGGGTCACCTACATTCTCGGCGGCATCGCGATCCTGGTGATCGGTGCGCTCGTCATCGGTGGTGTCCTGTGGTCGTCGGGCAGCGGCGATCCCCGCAACGACGGTTACGGCTCCGTGCAGAACGGCGCGGTGGAAGTGTCGATCGAGGACGACGGCGCAATCCTGCTGGGCCGCCCCGACGCCCCACGGACCGTCGACCTGTTCGAGGACCCGCTGTGCCCCTACTGCGCCGAACTCGAACACAAGCACTCGCAGGAGCTCGCCCAGGCGATCGACGACGGCCAATTGGCGATCCGGTACCGGATGCTCGCTTTCCTCGACCGGGCGTCGAGCAGCGGCGACTACTCGACCCGCGCGGTGGCGGCGGCGCAGTGCGTCGCCGAGAGCGGCGATGCCCGCGCGTTCTCCGCATTCCACGACGCCCTGCTGTCGCCCGACAACCAACCGGCCGAGGGTGGCGACGGTGACATCGACAACGCGGGTCTCGCGCAGATGGCGCGCGACGCGGGTGCCTCCGAGGACGTCGCGCAGTGCATCACCGACGGCGCCCGGATCGATCAGGCCTCGGCCGACGCGGAGGCGGGACGCCGTCTGCTCGCGACGACCGGAGCGGCCGGCACGCCGGCTGTCGTGTACGAGGGGACCGTTATCGACGCCCTCGGCGACGAGAACTGGGTGACCGAACTCGTCGGATAGACGGAGCGGTGGCGGGAGCTGCGCACGGTGCGTGCTCCCGCCACAGTCACGCTGTCTACCAGCCGATTTGTTGGCGTCGAGCGCTATGGTGTAGTTTTCTTTCAGCGCGAAGGGGTCAACCGGAGCGCAACGGTACAACCGAATACGGGGCTATGGCGCAGCTGGTAGCGCACCACACTGGCAGTGTGGGGGTCAGGGGTTCGAGTCCCCTTAGCTCCACAAGATCGCTACAGGCGAGAGTTCACGCTCTCGCCTGTAGTCTTCGGTGGCGGTCCCCGTCAGGGCCGTGCAAGGGGCTATGGCGCAGCTGGTAGCGCACCACACTGGCAGTGTGGGGGTCAGGGGTTCGAGTCCCCTTAGCTCCACGTAAGTTGAGAAAATCGAAACCTGCCCCGCCTGAGTGCGGGGCAGGCTCGTTTCTGCGGTCACAGGCTCGGGGATGTCGGTGTTGACGTGATCCGGGTCGGCCTGACACGCCGAGCAGCGAGCTTGGCGGAAGGATCGACCATGACGGAAACACTGGAGCCCATGGCGGACGAGATGAACCAGCTGGAGTTGGCGCAGCAACTACTGGCCCAGGCCGAGGAACAAGGCGTCTAACTGATGGGCCCGAACGGACTGCTCGGGCAGTTGACGAAGACCGTGCTCGAAACCGCACTCGACGCTGAGGAACGAGCCGACGAGAGTGTCGACGCGGTCGAGGTTCAGCCCGGCGACGAATTCGTCAAACGGGTGCAGGACATCAGCGAGGATCACCCCGTGTTAGACCTGAGTTCCACGAGTTGACGTCGTTTCTAGCCAATTCGTTAGGATCGCTGCAGGTCACGAGTTCGAGCATGTGGCGCGCGGGTCACTAATCGAGCGGAGTTTGGGGGTGGTGGATCTGTACGTGGTGCAGTGCAAGACCGCCTCCGGGGCCATCGGCGTGCAGATCTGGGAGAAGATCCGCGGTCGGCGCCAGATGATCGCGCACATCGGCTCGGCTCACACGCCGGCGAGCTTGCGGCATTGATCGAGATTGCTAAGCAACGAATCAACGCTAACCAGCACGAACTCGATCTCGGGCTGGAGGATCGAGCCTCGGCGGTGGTCCGAGGTGAGATAGTTTTGAGCCACCCACCGGATGGCTCTCGGGCATCAGAAGTTACCGTTGGATACAGTTCACTTGGCCTCCCCGAAACCATAACCGAGAGATTCAAGAACGAGGCAGGCCAGACGTTTAGCCGATCAAGGATAAAGTGATACAGCAATGCCAACCACATTGACAGTTGATAACGAAACAGTCGAAGCTCTTGTCGAGAAACTCTCCAACGACCGCTATTTTCTCGCCGAATATCCCGCAGACCACGCTGCCTTTATCCTCTTTACGAGTCAAACACAATAAAACTCCTTGCCGCCGCTTATGGGTCTCAGCGTGAGGATAACGTCGGCGACATCCACCCCAAGACGTTTGGGATTCTAAAAGCGGTAGTCAACAACACTTGGCTCGACAACCGGGAAGACCAACCCGGCGAACCTGTCGCAGGGGTGATCCAGTGCGACCTCGAGGCGAAGTCCGCAACCGTGACCTACCACCTCGGCAACGAAGCCGAGGCCTGGCGCTTCAACGATGACAACTCCATGGAGCTTCGAGCCGCGCTGGCCCCCTGACCCGACCCCCACTGAGAGGACTTGGCATGCCCGCTCCCCAGACGACTGACCCGACAGCGCTGCTCGGCCGGTGGGAATTGACCGGCTTCTCCGAACAGGACGCCGGACACCGCTCGGGCAGCTACGCGATCATCTTCCGCGACCGTTCGCTCTACACCCCGGAAACCATCTCCCCCGCCGGAGGCGAAACGCTCGAGATCACCGACTCCGACGGCGAGGTCCACTTCTCGATGCGAGGCGGCGCCAAGGTCCCCTGGACCTCCGCCGAGAAGGAGCAGGGCGTCCTGACCGACTCGATCGAGGACCAGGACGGACGCATCGTCAGCAGCGTGGCGCCATACCTCCGCATGGAGCGACTCGTGGACGGCACCTGGGTGAGCAAGTACTCCGACAGCGACCTCGACATGAACAGCAACCTGTTCACCGACGGCCCCGACCTCATCCTGATGGTCACCACCATCGTCGACGAACTCTACGTCACCAAATACTTCTACCGCTTCTCCCCAGCCTGAGCATTCCGTGCGACCATTACAGGCTCTTCCCAGATGACGGTGTAGGTCGGCCGGGCGCGTCGGTCCGCAGATAGACGTCGAGGTCTCCCGACGATGGAGGTTCCTACGCCATCCATCCGAAAGACCTCGACGTGTCCGACGCTACCCCGCCGGCCGGCTTCGGCCGCCCTGACCTGACCGCCTTCGCGGCTCATCCCAATCGACCCTGATCGGGTCTGCTGACCTCCTCGACGAGAACGCAGCGACATCACAGCCACCCGACCCCGACCGTCCGGGAAGCCGGGGCACGTCACATGGCCTGTGCTGCGGGCGTGTCGAGTGGGTCGTCCAGGGGCGACGCAGGAGCGTCGACGCGACGTGCTGAGAGGTGGTTCCAACCGAGCGCTAGGACACCGGCTACAGGCATGGCGATAGGTCAGGAACGGCGTCGCTCCCTGCGCAGGAGGGAGCGCAGAGTCTCGGCGTTCGCGTAGCCGACCCGTAGCGCGATCTCGGCGGAGGTGAGGTCCGTGGTTGCTGAGAGGTGCCGAGCTCGTTCGATGCGAAGCCGTTGGACGAAGCCGAGCGGAGTGAGGTTGAGCGCCGCACGGACTCGTCGTTCGAGGGTCCGCCGGCTGGTGCCGAGCGACTGCGCGACGAAGGCGACGTTGAACGGTTCGTCCAGGCGGGCGCGCACGAAGCGTTCGAACTCGACGACGATCGGGTCCTCGTGCCGGAGATGTTCGTAGGCGACGAAGGCCGCCTGCGACGGACGCTCGTCGATGATGAGGAGCTTGGCGACATATTGGGCCAGGTCGGGGCTGATCGATCGCACGAGTGAGAGCGCGAGGTCGATGTGGGCGAACGCGGCGCCGGCGGTGACGAGGTTCCCGTCGACCACGACCATGGTGTCGAGATCGAGGGCGACGGTCGGATAGCGCTTCAGGAACTCCGGCCCCAGGAACCAGCTGGTCGTCGCCCGCCGATGATTCATCCGTCCGGTCTCGGCGACGGCGAACACGCCGGTGCACGCCGCGGCGATCCGGGTGGTCGCGTCGTCGAGGCGCCCGAGTGAGGCGATGACCGAACGTGCATCTCGGCTCTGGAGGGCGTCGTTGGTAGCGGCGGCCGTGAGGGTTCCAAGCGCAGGGACGATGACCACGTCGAACTCTCCGGACTCCGACAGCGGGTGGTCTACCGACAGGGTCATCGATGCCGTCGTGGTCACTCGCCGTTTCGGTCCGAGGATGGCGAGTTCGATCGGGTCGATCCGCGGGTCGACATCGCCGCGGGCTCCGTCGGCCACCCGCACGATGTCGATGACCGACGCGACAGCCGAACCGAAGCAGCCGTCGATCGCGATCAGTCCGATACGCATGGCGCGAACAATAGCAATACTGTCGTATACGCCACTCCCCACCGGCCCTCGCTCGTCATACGCTGAACTCGCCCCACGAAGAACCCCGACTTCAAGGAGAACCCCTCATGTCCACACCAGCATCACTTCCGTATGCATTCGTCGCCAAGATCGTCGCGGCCGATGGACAGCACGACGCGCTCGCCGATCTGCTCGCCGGCGCTGTCGCACTCGCCAACGAAGAAGTAGGAACGATTGTCTGGTTCGCGGCTAGGACCCACGCCGACACCTTCTGGATCTTCGATGCATTCCCCGACGAGGCCGCTCGCGACGCCCACGCCAACGGCGCCATCGTCGCAGCCCTGATGGCCAACCAGCACCTCCTCGGCGCAGCACCCGAGATCCTGGCGGCCGACGTCCTCGCGTCCAAGCTCCCGTAGTCCGCCAACGCACGAGACGATCGCGCCCCGCCGAGCCGTCGGACCCGACCGCCTCGACACCCGCACCACGTTGACGATCCCCGACGGGCCGATCACGAGGAGGCCAGGCAACACCAGGCGCAAGCCTGGAGCGGCACTGTTTCACCGGTGGTCATCGAGAGAGCCAGCGCGGTTCCATGGCAGCGCAACTGTGTCAACTTGCCCTCCGTCCCGCGAGGCGCCGTGGGCGGGTCGTGGTTGCGATCCGTTGCCGTGACGGGAGACGCGTTGCGCGTCGCAGCGATGACGGGTCGTTGGCGAAAGAGGAATGCTTGGCCGCGATGCGCCGCCACAGGTCCCACGCCCGCGCGGGACCTTCGTCGAGTCTGGCCGCATTGTGGTGGGTGCCGTCGTCGGAGTTCTCTGTGAGCGAACCGATCGTGGCGAGCACGAGGTCGTCGGGACCGAGGTCGACGCCGCCGGGCACGCCGCCCTTTGTCCAGTGGATGCGGGTGGCCTGTTTACGGTCGCCGTCGAAAACGAAGTCGATGTCGGTGACCTCGGTGGAGAACTCGAATCTCACGCCCTGGTCCAGGAGCCAGCGGTACATGGGCAGCACGAGCGATTCGTAGCTTTCTCGCTCAGGCCGAACTCATTGTTGGTGACGAACTCCTCGCCCTGCCGGTGTGTGACCCGGTTGAGTGAGTAGTTGGGGTCGTCTTTGTTGAGCCAGTAGAACTCGTCGAGGACGGATCCGTCGACCTCGAGCGACGGGATGGTGCGGAACAGATCCCAGAGGCACTCCATGTGGTCTTCCATCTCGCGCCCGCCGCGGATGACAAACCCTTTGTCCGGCTTCTTGATACCGTCCAGCGCGCCGCCGGGCAGGTCCAGGCGCTCGAGGATTGTGATCTTGTCGCCGGAGAGTTGCCCGTCGCGGATCATGAACACCGCCGAGGCCATCGAGGTGAGCCCGGCGCCGACGAACCAGGCGGTCTTGTTCTCGACTCCCTCGGGCTTGCGGGGGCGGGCGAAGGCTTCGTAGTTTCCACTGCTGTAGTACATCTGGCTTGCACGTCCTCTCGTGGACTGTTCTGCCGCGGTCGTGGGTCAGTTGTAGGTGTAGAAGCCCTCGCCGGTGGCGACGCCCAGCTTGCCGTGGTCGATGTACTCGCTCTTCAGCCAGGCCGCGAGCGCCTGGTCCTCCTCCCCGCCGTGGGCGAGGATGTTGTACGGGGTGGCCAGGCCGATGACATCGGTGATCTGGAAGGGGCCCATCGGCGCTCCCGTGCCGATCCGCCACACGTTGTCGATGTCCTTCGGCTCGGCGTATCCGCCGGCGGCGAGTGCGTACCCGGCGTTGAGGAACGGCACCAGTAGCGAGTTGAGGACGTAGCCGGACTTCTCCTTGTACACGGGGATCGGAACCATCCCGATGTTGCCGGCGAAGGCGACGACCTCGTCGAACACGGCCGGATCGGTGTCGGCGGTGCCCATCACCTCGGCGGTGTTGAACTTCCAGACCCGGTTCGCGAAGTGCAGCGCGAGGAACTTGGCGGGGCGTCCGGTGGAGTCCTTGAGGTCGCTGGGCAGAAGTGTCGACGAGTTCGTTGCGAAGATCGTCTTCTCCGGTGCGAGCTCGCCGAGCCTTCGGTAGGTGTCCTGCTTGATGGACAGTACCTCGGGGATCGCCTCGATGACCAGATCCGCGTCCGCGACCGCGTCGGCGAGGTCGGAGGAGAACCGGACGCGGGTGAGCGCCTCGTCCGCTTTCCCCTCGGCTGCCCCCGCGACTCCGTCGTCCTTGTAGGTGGTGACGAGAGCGTCGAACCGCTTCTTGGCTGCCTCGGTGGCGTCGCTGCTGATGTCATATGCGGTGACCTGGAAGCCGCTGTAGGCGGTCTGGAAGGCGATCTGGGTGCCGAGGACTCCGGTTCCCAGGACGGTCACGTGTGTGATGTTGCTCATTGTTCTGTTTCCTTCATTCCTTCTCGGGCGGCGGATCCGGCCGCCGGGGTGTGTGCAGCACGCCGGTCACGATGAGCGTGACCTGACGTCTGAGGTCGTCGATCGCGTCAGCCTCGGGGATGTCCGAGGCCGTCATCCGAGCGATCGCGAGATGAGTGACGGCGAACAGCGAGGATCCTGCGACGCGTGCCTCCCCGTCGCTGAGGGTCGGAGCGGCGCGTCGTAGCGCGTCGGAGAGGGACGCCTCGAGCTCGAAGATCAACGCCATGCCCTCGGCCCGGAACTTCGCGTCGTGAGGGCCGAACAGCAGCTCCCGCTGGTACGCAGCACTGTTCTCCGGCTCACGTGCGGCAGCGACGACGAGCGGGTGCAGGCGGGCGAAGACCGCGGCGGCAGGATCCGGCGTCAACGCCGCACGCGCGGCGCCCTCATCTATCGATGCCCGGAGTGCCTCGTTGTAGACCATGAGCAGCAACTCGCTCTTGGTCGCTGCGTACCGGAACAAGGTCCCCGCTGCGACCCCGGCCGCGGCGGACACCTCCTGCGTCGTCACTGCGGAGAACCCGCGCGCACGCAACAGGTCGGACGCGGCGCGAAAGATTCGCTCCCGCTTGAGCCGCATGTTCTGCTCGCGGCGGGACTCTATCTCCCGAACGCCCGGGCGCCGTCCGCGCTCTGAAAGCTGCTGCACCTCGCTCACATTAATGAGCGTACTCATTTTTTTGCGGACCGCAAAGGGCGTACGCACGCGATCGGCGACAGGCGTGGCCGGTGTTGTGGTTCTTCACTATGGATCTCGTGGACCGGTTGGTCTGACTCCTTGATGGGCGTGACGGTCTCGGCTCGGTGGGCGCAGGATGGGTCTGGTGGGCGGGTCTGGCTCACGGCTCTTCTGACGCCACTGCAGGTTGGTGGCTGTCCTGTCTGCGACGTGTCGACCGGCTCGGCTCACTCGTTTGAGTGCAGCCCGGCGGGCCGTCATGTCCTGATAGGAGTCTGGCGAGATCCCCGATAGTGAACTGACTGACGCCCGGCCGGACTGCGCACCCGACAAGATGGAAGGGCGCAGTCCCATGGTGAATCAGGATCACCTCGAGGTCTACGGCGGAATCGATACCCACGCCGACACCCACCACGTCGCAGCGATCGATGCCACCGGACGACGACTGGCAGATGTACAGGTCCCAGCGACCGCGGCCGGCTACCAGGCGGCGTTGCGGTTCCTGCGGTCCTGGCCTGGGCTGGTGAAGGTAGGCATCGAGTGCACCGGCTCGTACGGGGCTGGGGTCAGTCGTGCGATGCAGGTCGCGGGCATCGCGGTCAGTGAGGTCAACCGCCCCAACCGGTTCGATCGCCGGATTCGCGGCAAGAGCGATCCCTTCGACGCCTATTCGGCCGCTGAGGCGGTGCTGTCGGGTCGAGCCAGCGCCGCACCCAAGGGTGGCGATGGGTTGGTGGAGTCGCTCCGGGTGCTGCGCACCTCGAGGTCGTCTGCACTGACCGCCAGGACAGCGACGATCAACCAGATCAAGGGCATGCTGATCACGGCGCCAGAGGAGCTGCGTTCGCGTTACCGGGGCCTGTCGAACACCAAGTTGATCGCTGCGCTGGCGGCGTCACGACCGACACCTGCGCCGGTGACCGCAGCCGAGGCCACGGCCTACAGCCTGCGGCTGCTGGCGCGGCGCTGGCAAGCACTGACCGAGCAGATCGAGGACTTGTCCGGGCACCTGCAACGGCTACTCGAAGACCATGCCCCGGACCTGATGAGCGTCTTCGGCTGCGGCCGAGACACCGTGGCGCAGCTGCTGATCACCGCCGGCGACAACCCTGACAGGCTACGCTCGGAAGCCGCGTTCGCGGCACTGGCCGGAGCCTGTCCGATACCGGCGTCGTCGGGCAAGACCAACCGTCACCGACTCAACCGCGCAGGCGACCGGCAGGCGAACTCAGCGCTCTACCACATCGTGCTCGTGCGGCTGCGCTACGACCAGCAGACCCGTAACTACGCGACACGACGGATCGCGGAAGGCAAGACGAAGATGGAAATCATCCGCTGCCTGAAACGGTATCTCGTTCGGCAGCTCTATCCACTCATCGTCCAGACGCTGCAGCCTCGACGCCAAACGACCGCCGCTTGACAGCAAGTCAATAGGAGTGTCGCGCAGTTGAGGGGGTGGGTGGCTGAGCGCGTCGGTCGCCGGATGAAAGTCGAGGCCTTCCGATGATGGAAGCTCTCACACTGACCATCCGCCGGAAGACCTCGACGTGCACCACGCTACCTTCGCGACCCCCGACCTGACCGTCTTCTTCCACCTCGACGAGCTCGGTCTTGTGGCCGTCGGTCAGCTGCTCGAGCCGGATCGCGCGGTGATCGAGTGCCGCGTCGCCGAGCCGGACCCGTGGTGCCGGGGATGCGGTAGCCGGGCGCTCTCGCGCGGGACGGACACGCGGCGTCTCGCCCACGAGACATCCTCGCGTTCTTCGACCGGACCGGCACGTGCAACGGCCCGACCGGGACCGTCAACGGGTGCCTGGAGCGCCTCCGCGGCTCGGCCCTGAACTTCCGGAACCTGACGAACCTCATCCGGTCGAGACAGCTGAGGAAGGCTCCGCCTCGGTGCGCCTGGTGGACACGCACGCTTCCGAATAGCCCTGTGGCTCGGGACCATCCGTCCAGCGCTGGGGCGAGTTTCGACAAGCCTCCCGCTAGGTCCACCGTTCGGAAGACATTCCTCGCGGGAGACTTCCTCGCAGCAGCTCTTCTTGTCGTTCTGCAGCGGCCCCGCGCGTCGCGAGGCCGCTGCATTCTCACGATCTCAGCCCGCCGAGCCGGTGGACGTGTACAGCGTCATGCCCCAACCCACCGTCGTGCGCTCGGGTTCCGCGAGGCCGGCCGCCTCGAACAGTGCCAGGTGGTCCTCGTGCGTACGACCACCGCCGCCGCTGAGCGCGAAGTCGACGAGATCGTCCTCGTAGTCGTGCTCACCGGCGATGTCGTCGAGCACAGTGCCGAAGACGAGGACCCGGCCGTCCGGATTCAGTCCCGCCGCCGCCTGCTGCAGCACGTGCACGGCGTCGGCATCGGGCAGTTCGTTCAACCGCCCGGTCAGCAGCACCGCGTCGACCGGTTCGGGGCGGGTTTCGAGCATGCTGCCCGGCGTATAGGCGACGCGCTCGTGCTCGCCGTGGACGCGACGCAGGACCTCGATCTCCGACGGCGCGGCCACCACGGTCGCCCGTACCCACGGATTCGCCGTGACGAGGGCGTGGGCGTAGGAACCGGCGGCCTCACCGGAGACCGCGATCGTGGAGACATCGGAGGGCACCTTCGCCGCGAGGGCACTGGCGAAGTAGACGGCCATTTCGGCTTCCTGCTCGTACCGATCCGTCAGGAGAGCGGTGTCGTCTGTGACGCGCTGCGCGAAGCTCTTGCCGAACCGATGTGCGTCGTCCCCGCGACCCGTGCGGACGGCAGCGAGCAGTGCGAGCATGCCCGCCAGTTCCCGCTGCGCGTGCACACCGTCGAGTCGCAGTTCCTCGAGGTGGTGGTCGTCCTCGAGTTCACGGCCGACGCCGGTGAGCCGGAACCGGCCCTCGCCCAGATCCTCGGCCACCCCCACGGCGACGAGATAACGGAGAAGTTTGCCCAGACCGGTGCGGTCGGTCCCTGTCTTGGCCACGAGTTCGTCGAGGGTGCGCGGCGACGCGTCGAAGGCCGTCGCCAGTCCGATGGTCGCTGCGACCCGCAGCGCGAAACCCGGTGCGATCTCGGCCAATTCGTCGAAACGGTCGCGTTCGTCCTCGGTCGCCTCGAAATCGGGCAGGGAGGCGTCGGCCTCCGACACCGCGACTTCCTGACGACGCCAGTAGCCGGTGACCTCCACCTGTTCCTTCGGCAGGCCCTTCTCATTGCGCAGCCACCGCCGGATCGGGGTGAGCGTGAGGGCCTCACCGGCCACCCACGCGAAGACCGTGCCGTCCCACCACTCGGCGGCCCGGAGGGCATCGAACAACAGGGTGGTCGTGCCCGGCTCGGCGCCGTCGCGGCTCAGCCAGGTCAGCTCCACACCGGCGGGAACGGGAAGATCCTGCCGATTCGAGTCGTCGGCGATCTCGACGAAGATCCGGCCGCGTGCACCCTCCGGCCAGTTCTCGAGCCAGCGCCCGATGGCCGGCAGCGCCGTCTCGTCGCCTGCCACGAGCGTCCAGTCCACGCCCTGCGGGTGTCCGGCCGACGACTTCGGTCCGGCGATCTGGATGGTCTCACCGGGTTCCGCGCGGTACGACCAGCTCGACGCGGGACCCACGCCGTGGCGCACGAAGTCCACGTCGATCTCGCCGGCGACCGGATCCCAGCGCCGGACGGTGTAGGTGCGCATGAGCAGCTTCGGATCGCGCGGCCAGTTCACCACGCCGTCAGCCTGGGTGGGGCCGAGGGCCTCGTCGAGTTCGGGATGCTTGAACATCAGCTTGAACTCGTCGTCCACACCGTCGGACCGGAACGCCTCCACCGGGAATCCGTTCGGCGCGACGTGCGCCCGCAACTGTTCGCCCCCGAGGGTCACCCGCCGCATCCCGGGGCTCACGTCCGTCACGCGGAGCACCTTCAGGTACCGCGTGGTGATCGGGAAGACCTCGAGGGGGCGAAGACTACGGGCCATGGGTGCGTTCTCCTCGGCAGGGGATCGTGGACGGCGGAACGACCGGTCTCTCCGCCCGCGCGGTGACCTGCGTTTAGGCGAACCTTACTTCAGAGGGCATCCGTCTGCCGCGACCCGTCCTGGCCCGCGCGACGACCGTTCGCGTACATCTCGTCGACGAGACTGGCGTACCGGGCGAGCACGCGATCCCGGATCGGACGCCCGGCCGGATCGAGATCGTCGGTCTCCAGCGGCTCGCTCACCGTGACGAAACGGCGGATGCGTTCCCACGGATCCGATCGGGCGTCGAGCTGTTCCAGCGCGGCCGCGACGACCGGTTCCGGCGCGGTGGTGAACACGAGACCGACGCAGTACGGGCGCAGCTCCCCGGCCACGACGAGTTCGCTGCCCGGACACATCCGGCGCCAGCGGTCGGCGAGCGCGGTGGGGCCGACGTACTTTCCGGTGCTGGTCTTGAAGGTGTCCTTGCGGTGCCCTGTCACGACGACGAATCCGTCGGCGTCGATCTCGGCGAGATCGCCCGTGTGGAACCAGCCGTCGGCGTCGAGCGCGGCGGCACTCTCTGCGGGATCGTCGTGGTAACCGGTCATCACTCCGGGACTCCGAATGAGGAGTTCGCCGGTGTCGGCGATCCGGACCTCCGTGCCGCGCAGTGGTCGGCCGACCGTGCCGGGGCGGTGCGCGCCGAGCAGGTTCGCGCACGACGGTCCGGAGGTCTCCGTGATCCCGTAACACTCGAGCACCGGTACACCGAGCTGCTCGAACCGCCGGGCGACGTCTTCGGACAATCGCGCCGATCCGGAGACGACGAAGCGGAGCCGACCCCCGAGCTCGTCCCGTTCCAGCCGGGCGATCTTCTCGAGCACGTGCGGGACCGATCCCAGGAAGGTCGGCCGGACCGTGCGCAGATTCGCGGTGACGCGGTCGGCGCGACCGTCGACGGCGGTGCTCACACCTGTGTGCATGGCCATGAGCAGCAACGACCGGCCGAAGACGTGCGCGAGCGGCAACCACAGCAACTGACGGTCGGACGACGAGATCATCCCGGTCTGCGCGACGGCACGGGCGCCGTAGGTCGTGCCCCGGTGGGTCAGGCACGCGCCCTTGGTGCGGCCGTCCTCGCACGCCGTGTATATCAGCGCGGCCTCGTCATCCGGGGACAACGCCGCGATCCGTCGCTCCACGACGTCGGGGTCGGTGCGCAGCAGACGGCGCCCTTCGTCGGCGAGCTTGTCGAGTCCGTCGATGCCCAGGACGTCGGTGGCGGCGACCGGCCGGTCGGCGACGGTGAGGACGGTGTGCGCACGCCGGATCTGCGACCGCACCTCGTCGTCGCGGGTCGCCGGGTAGATCGGGACGGTGACGCCGCCCGCGCACGCGATCGCGAGGTCGGCGACGACGGTCCGATAACAGGTCGTCGCGCAGATCGCGACCCGCGATCCGGCTCCCACACCCCGACCGATCAGTCCCGCCGCGAGGTCGAAGACCTCGCGGCGTACGTCCGTCCACGTCGAAGGACGCCACCGTTCACCGTCCGGGCGCAGGTAGGCGACGGAGTCGGGGGAGCGGGACACCCGGTCGAGCAGCAGACGCGGCACGGTCGCGGGGAACCCGTCGCGACCGTCGATCGCGGTCGCGGTGCCCGTCGTCGCGCGGGGGTCCGCCACTGTTCGCAGCACCTCCCACGGACGAGGAATCGATGTCGCCCCAGTGATCGGAATGCTACCGCCGGCCGGGGTCCGAGGGGCCGAAGTGGCGCAGTACGCGATGCACGCGTCGGCAGGGGCCGGGGCTCCTCCCGGGAAGGCGCCGGTGGACGCCGATATCGTGGGCATGTGAGTCCCGCTGCCCGTCGCCCTGAGGTCCTGATCGCCGAGCTGCGCGACGTCCTCACCGGTCCGCTCGCGGAGATCGCGCAGCGATTCTCCACCTATGTCGACGACCTCGCTCCGCACAGTGCCCTGGTGATCTTCACGAGGGAATGCACCGGCCGGCCGCGGAAGGTGGCCGGCGACCCGTCGATCGTCGACCGGGTGACCATCGCCGAGCTGGACCGGGTGCGGAACGACCTCGTCGCGGGGGAGATCCGCCGCGGCAGCTTCCGTCTCGCTGGTCGCGATCGTGAGGTGTGCGCGATCCTCGACAGCACCGACACGCTCCTGGTGTTCGTGCCTCGCGGGGCCCGGGCCACCTCCGCGGCCCTCGTTCTCGTGCGGGCGGCGTTCGGGGTGGTCGCGACCGGCATCCGGTTGCAGGTGCACACCGCCAGCCCGGCATATCTCGCGGAATCGCGGGCCGCCTCCGCGGAGCGGGCCCGCACCGTCGCCGAGCTCACCGAATCCCATGCCGTGACCCTCGAGACGATCCTCGCGACCCTGCGGTCGAAGGATCTCGACGACACCCGTGCCCGGACCACGGCGCGGGAGACGGCGACCGAGGCCCTGATCGGCCTGCGATCGGCGGTGGACCTGCACCGCGAACTCGCGGAGGAGGCACTGACCACCGCGTTCGCGCGACTCCACGGTGAACTGCGCGATCTGGTGCGGCACCGCCCGCTCGACCTGCAGATGGTCGCTCCGCCGGTGGGTGGACGGGGACTGCCCGGCGAGGTCGCGCACGCGGCCCGCGCGATCGCCCGGGGCGCCGTGCTGGCGATGTCCGGTCAGACCGACGTGACGCGGGTGCGCGTCGCGTGGACCTGCGACGACTCGACCCTGCTGGTGGACGTGCGTGACGACGGCAGCGGCGAGATCGACGTCGTCGAACTCGGGCGCCAGCTCCGCGACCGCGTCGAAACCCTCGGCGGTGGAATCGAATCCGAGTCGACCCCCGGCTGGGGCACACGGATCGCGGTGAGCTTCCCGCTCGACCTGCCGATCGCTGCGACGGACGGACCCGCTCTCGATGCGCTCGCCGCGCTCGCGCCCCGGGAGATCGAGGTCCTCGAACATCTCGTGGCCGGACGGCGCAACCGCGTCATCGCCGAACGTCTCGGCGTGAGCGAGTCGACGGTGAAGTTCCACGTGGCCGGCGTACTACGAAAACTCGGCGTCAGCACTCGCGGTGAGGCCGCGGCTCTCGGTGCAGAGGCCGGGGTCCGCGCCGCGGGCTGACGCCGAGTTCTCGGTCGGCGGGTGGCCCGTCGAGGACGGTCAGGCAGCCGGTGCCGGCGACGTGGTCGTCGGGGCGACGGTCGTCGTGGGCGTTCCGGAGGAGGTGGTCGACCCGGCGCCCGTGGTGGTCTCGCCCGTGGCCGGAGTCGTGGTCTCCGACGGGGTGGAGACCGGAGCCGTGGTGGTCATCGGGGTGGGCGTGGCTGTCGTCACGCCCGCTTCGGGTGCAGGCGGGGCCACCGGTGCAGCGGGGTCGCCTGCGGGAGCCGGGACAGCGTCGACGGGGGTGGGCACGCTGCTGTCGGCGACCGTCGCATCGTCGGTCACAGTCGAGGACGGCGAGGTCTCCGGCGTGGTGGACGCCTCGGCGGTCTCGGCCTTCGCCGTCTCCTCGGCGATCATCAGCACCGCGGCCTTGTCGACCTTGTTCGCATCGACCGCGTTGCCCTCCTTGGCCTGGCGGGCCAGGTGCTCGAGCCAGGCGGCGGCGTACTCGACGGTGGATGTGCCCTTGCCGTCGATGTCGTCGTCCCAGTAGTCGAAGTGGTGCCCGTAGTGGTCGTCGTTCTCACGGTCGTAGCCGAAGGTCTGGTCGTACGGGTCGGCAAGCACCACCGCGAGGGTGTTCTGGTTGCTCCGGATGAACCCGACGACCTCCTTGACGATCTTCTCCGGCAGGTACGCGAGGTTCGACAGACGCTCCGCGGGGATCGGCGCCTCGGCCCCGTCCTCACGGGTGGCGCCGGAGTCGGCGTCGGCAGCCACAGGCGTGGTGGGGCGGGCGGCGGGATCGTAGCTCGGGTCGGAGACCTTGATCAGCACCTCGAGGAAGGTCTCGTCCGACCGCATCCAGTCCGGATTCGCCGAGATGTCGGCGAGGGCGAGCAGCGCGACCCGGCCGACGACCTGGGCCAGGTCGGCACCGGTCGCGGGTGTCAGTCCCTCACGCTCGAGGGCGTCGCCGTTGACCTGACGACCCACGTTCGCGAGCAGTTCGATCAGCGCGATGTTCTCGGGTGCCGAGCACGTGAAGTCGCCCTCGGAGCAGAACGAGGCGACCTTGCCGGCGAGATGACCGAAACCACCGTTCGTGTCGGGGAGGACACCGCGTCCGGAAACGGCGTCGCTGCCCGGCTGGTAGGGGCGATCGAAGCCGTCGGGGTTCGTGCCGTTTTCCGCGCCGGGGAAGAAGCCTTCTCCGGCCTCGCGGCCCGCGTCGGAGAGGATGACCACGCCGCTGACGGCGTCGGGATCGATGATCTCCCAGGAACCGTCCTCGCTCTGCTCCTGCGCACCGATCTGCATCGCGGCGCGGCGCGCGACGTCCGCGCCCTCGCTGAACCCGACGATGGCGAACTGGGTGTCGGGGCAGGACCGCCGGATGGCCTTCATGACCTCGATGGTGTTCTCGGCGCCCTTGTTCACGGCGTTCTCGTAGCTGGCGAGGTCGGCCGGGTACTCGATGTAGATGGCCGCGTAGCCGTCGCCGGCCTCGTGGTTCTCGAGCGGTGCGCTGATGACCGGCTCGACCCAATGGCTACGGTAGGCGCCCTGCTGGGCGGCGGGAAGGCGGTTGCCGTTCTCGTCGACGAGCATCTTCGACTCGTCGCGAGGGATGTCACCGCGACCGCCGATACCCAGGCTGACCATGTCGTGACATTCGGTGGTCTTCGCCAGGCCGGCGAGGTACGGGTCGGCAACGGTGGGGGTGTCCTGTTGCGGAAGCACGATCGCGGCCGCTGCCACGACTCCGAGCGCGGTGGGGGCGAAGACGCCGGCGAGAATCCGCCGACGCGACAGCGACTTTCGAAGTGCCATGGGCCTCTACCAATCCGTTTCTGACCGAGGAATTGCCGGCCCGCCGAAGTGCGGCGGGTCGTAACGGATTTCGTGAAGGTCGCTCGCAGCGTTACATCGACACGGGTTTACCGAGGTGGCGACGGAGAAATGCAGGCGCGAACACCAAGCCGCGAAATCCAAGGGAAATGCGTCAATCGGACAATTCGAGTTCGCCGCTCAGCGACTGGCCGTTCGGCTGGGTCGGGCCCGCCGAACGATCAGGAGCAGAGCGCCGCGGGAGTGGCTAGGGTCGGAATCACCGGAAGTCGGAAACACCGGATACTGCCGGTCGCATCACGAAACGGAGACAGCATGTCGCAAACAGTCCGCGGAGTCGTCGCTCGCTCGAAGGGAGCGCCTGTCGAGGTCGTGCCCATCGTGATCCCCGATCCCGGCCCCGGTGAGGTCGTCGTCGCGATCGCCGCGTGCGGCGTGTGCCACACGGATCTGCACTACCGCGAGGGCGGCATCAACGACGAGTTCCCGTTCCTGCTCGGCCACGAGGCCGCCGGTGTCGTCGAATCCGTCGGTGAGGGCGTCGACTCGGTCGCCGTGGGCGACTTCGTCGTCCTGAACTGGCGCGCGGTGTGCGGCCAGTGTCGCGCCTGCAAGCGCGGTCAGCCGCAGTACTGCTTCGACACCTTCAACGCCACCCAGAAGATGACACTCGAGGACGGCACCGAACTCACTCCGGCGCTGGGCATCGGCGCGTTCGCCGACAAGACCCTCGTCCACGCCGGTCAGTGCACCAAGGTCGACCCGAGCGCCGATCCGGCCGTCGTCGGCCTGCTCGGCTGCGGTGTCATGGCCGGTCTCGGTGCCGCCGTCAACACGGGCGGAGTCACCCGCGGCCAGTCCGTCGCCGTCATCGGCTGCGGCGGTGTCGGCGACGCCGCGATCATGGGTGCGCGCCTGGCAGGTGCCGTCACGATCATCGCCGTCGACCGCGACGACAAGAAGCTCGAGTGGGCCACCGACCTCGGTGCCACCCACACCGTCAACTCCAGCGGGGTCGACGCGGTCGAGGCGATCAAGGAGCTGACGGGCGGTTTCGGTGCGGACGTCGTCATCGACGCGGTGGGCAGGCCGGAGACCTACAAGCAGGCCTTCTACGCCCGCGACCTCGCCGGCACCGTCGTCCTCGTCGGTGTACCCACCCCGGATATGACCCTCGAGATGCCGCTGATCGACTTCTTCTCGCACGGCGGCTCGCTCAAGAGCTCGTGGTACGGCGACTGCTTGCCCGAGCGCGACTTCCCGACCTACGTCGACCTGTACCAGCAGGGACGCCTGCCGCTCGAGAAGTTCGTCACCGAGCGCATCGGCATCGACGACGTCGAGAAGGCGTTCGAGACGATGCACCGCGGTGAGGTCCTCCGTTCGGTGGTGGTCCTGTGAGCACCTCGCCGATCCGCGTCGACCGGGTCGTCACGTCGGGCACCTTCGCGCTCGACGGCGGCGAATGGGAGGTCGACAACAACATCTGGCTCGTCGGCGACGACTCCGAGGTCGTGGTGATCGACGCCGCGCACACCGCGCAGCCGATCATCGACGCCGTCGGTGGACGGAAGGTCGTGGCGATCGTGTGCACGCACGCACACAACGACCACATCACCGTGGCGCCGGAGCTGTCCGAGAAGCTCGACGCGCCGATCCTGCTCAACCCGGCCGACGACGTGCTGTGGGAGATGACCCACCCGGGTGTCGCGCACGGCACGCTCGAGGACGGGGAGCGGATCCGGGTGGCCGGAACCGACATCCAGGCGATCGCCACGCCGGGTCACTCGCCGGGTTCGACCTGCCTGTACCTGCCGGAAGCGGGTGAGCTGTTCACCGGCGACACCCTGTTCTCCGGCGGACCGGGCGCGACGGGCCGCTCGTTCTCGGACTTCCCGACCATTATCGGGTCGATCCGCGACAAGCTGTTCGTCCTGCCCGCGGAGACGAAGGTGCACACCGGTCATGGCGACGGCACCACGATCGGCACCGAGTCGCCGCACCTCGAGGAGTGGATCAAGCGCGGCAGCTGATGCTGCCGGTGCGCGGTTCCGGCGGCGGTTGCCGTCGGAACCGCGTACGAGCGCACGGCTAGTCTCACCACCATGGCGAAGAAGCAGATCCCGGTGATCGTGGTGGCCGGATTTCTCGGCGCGGGGAAGACGACGCTGCTCAACCACCTGCTGCGCAACACCCGCGGTGCGCGGATCGGTGTGATCGTCAACGATTTCGGTTCCGTCAACATCGATTCGATGATGGTGGCGGGGCAGGTCGACTCGATGGTCTCGCTGAGCAACGGATGTCTGTGCTGCGCAGTCGATGTCAGTGACATGGACGCGATGCTCGACAAGCTCGCCCACCGCTCGTCCGATCTCGACGTGATCGTCGTCGAGGCGAGTGGACTCGCCGAGCCCCGCAACATGATCCGGCTCGTCGCCGGTTCGGAGAACGAATACGTCTCCTACGGTGGCCTCGTGCTGGTCGTCGACGCGGTGGAGTTCGACGCGACCGCCGAGCAGCATCCCGAGGTCGAACAGCACGTGGCGCTCGCCGATCTGGTGCTGATCAACAAGACCGACCGGATCGACGGTGAGGCCCACGACGATCTGCTGACGCGCCTGTGCCGGCTCAACTCCCGCGCCGCGGTCGTCTCGACCGATCACGGTCGCCTCGACCCGGCGTTGCTGTTCGACATCCCGGAGCGGCCGGGTCCGCAGCCGGGGGAGCAGCTCACCCTCGACCGGTTGCTCTACGAGCAGGACAACCACGAGCACACCCATCTGCACGACGGCTACGACGCGATCACCTTCGAGTCAGCAGATGCACTGCACCCCCGCGTGCTGGTCGATCTCCTCGAGAACCAGCCCGCAGGGGTGTTCCGTATCAAGGGATACGTGCGAGTCGCTGCCGGACTGGACACCGGCACCTATCTGTTGCACACCGTCGGCGACCACATCAGGTTCGAACCGGCGGGTCGCGGCGACGACGTGCCCGACGGGACGCAGCTCGTCGTCATCGGGGCCGATCTCGACTCCGACGACGTACGCGAGCGACTACGCCGCTGCGTGCCGACCGAACCGGTGTCCGCGGACGCGATGTACGCGATACACCGATTCACGCCCCGCTGAGGCGGAAGGCCGATTCATCCCGCTGAGGCGGAAGGCCGACTCACCCCCGCTGACGCGGGAGGCAGGCCCTTCGGCTCAGCGAGCGGCGGAGGTACGGCGCTGGGGACGACGACGGCCACCGGTGGCAGCTGCGGCGCCCTGACCGGCCGAACGCTGACCGCCGGCCGCGCGCTGCCCACCCGAGGAGCGCTGCCCACCCGAGGAGCGCTGCCCACCCGAGGAGCGCTGACCACCGGCGGAACGCTGTCCGCTCGACGAGGAACGCTGACCCGAACCGGAGCCCTGGCGGGGAGCCGACGAACGGCGGCTGCCGCCGTTGCGCTGCGGACGCGACGGCGCGGAAGCCTGCTTCGGTGCCGGCGCGACGTACGGCGCGATCTCGCCGACGAGCTTCAGCACGTGCTCGGAATCCGCCGTCACCTTGATGGGGGTGACGTCGATGGCGGCCTTGCGCATGATGGCCGCGAGATCCCTGCGCTGGTCGGGTAGGACGACGGTGACGACGTCGCCGGTGCTGCCGGCGCGGGCCGTGCGACCGGAGCGGTGCAGGTACGCCTTGTGCTCGGCCGGGGGATCGACGTGCACGACGAGTTCGACGTCGTCGACGTGGACACCACGTGCGGCGACGTCCGTCGCCACGAGCACCCGCGCCTCACCCGACGAGAACGCGGCGAGATTGCGGTCGCGGGCGTTCTGGGAGAGGTTGCCGTGCAGGTCCACCGCTGGGATGCCGGAGTCGGTGAGTTGCTTGGCGAGCTTGCGGGCCTGATGCTTGGTGCGCATGAACAGGATTCGGCGACCGGTTCCCGATGCGAGGGTGCGGACGAGGTCCTTCTTCGTATCCATGCCCGCGACGTCGAAGACGTGGTGGGTCATCGCGGCGACGGGGGAGGTGGCCTCGTCGACCGAGTGCATGACCGGGTTCTTCAGGAACCGCTTGACGAGCTTGTCGACGCCGTTGTCCAGGGTGGCCGAGAACAGCAGGCGCTGACCGTCTTTCGGTGTCGCCGTCAGGATGCGGGTGACGCCGGGCAGGAAGCCGAGGTCTGCCATGTGATCGGCCTCGTCGAGCACTGTGACCTCGATGTCGTCGAGCGCCACGAACTTCTGGCGCATGAGGTCCTCGAGGCGGCCCGGGCAGGCGATGACGATGTCGACGCCGCGACGGAGGGCCTCGACCTGGCGCTTCTGCGACACGCCGCCGAAGATCGTGGTGACCTTCAGACCCGACGAATGCGCGAGCGGTTCGATGGCCGCGGCGATCTGGGTCGCCAGTTCGCGGGTGGGAGCCAGGATCAGGCCACGCGGACGGCCTGCCGCCCGGGTGCTCCTGCCGGCGAGGCGAGCGGCGAGCGGGATCGAGAAGGCCAGGGTCTTACCGCTACCCGTGCGTCCGCGTCCGAGCACGTCACGACCGGCGAGGGTGTCGGGGAGGGTGTCCACCTGGATGGGGAAGGGGCTGGTGATCCCGGCGTCGTTCAGCGTGGCGACGAGCGGGCGGGGCACCCCGAGATCGGAGAAAGATGTGGTCATGGAACAGCGCTGCCTTTCGATGCGGCGTGTGTGCACTCGACGGACCGTGTGCCCGTGGTGCTGTGCGATCGCCGCAAGGAAGGCCGGTGCATCTGTGCGTACTGCATCTGTGCATGCGAGCCGGGCACGATCCCGGGCCGCCGGTATCCCACGACGGTGGGCGTCGTCGTGACGCCCGAACCATGTCACCCTACCGCACAGGGTGCGTCAGTCCCTGATGTGACTACAGACCCACCCACTCCGAGGCACCCTCGGTGAAGTGCTGACGCTTCCAGATCGGCACTTCGGCCTTGATGCGTTCGACCAGTTCGGCGCAGGTGGCGAAGGCTTCTGCGCGGTGTGGGGCGGCGACCGCCGCGACCAGCGCGAGATCGCCGATGGTGAGATCGCCCACTCGGTGCACCGCCGCGACCGGAAGCCCGGACTTCGCCGCGACGTCCTCGCAGCACCGCCGCAGGAACGTTTCGGCATCCGGATGTGCCTGGTACTGCAGCGCGGTCACCGACTGTCCACCGTCGTGATTGCGGACGACACCGGTGAAGAGCACCACCGCACCGTGTTCGGCGCCTGCCACCGCGGCGTCCACCGCTGCGGGATCGAGCGGTTCCGAGGAGAGCCGGGCCAGTAGTTCACTCATGAGCGCCGCCTCCTGCGACTTGTGCCAACAGATGGTCGAGGATCGGGTCGAGGGCGGCGAGACCGTCCTTCACCCCGCCGGGCGAGCCGGGCAGGTTCACGACGACCGTGTGGCCGACGAGACCGGCGACGCCGCGCGAGAGCACAGCGTGCGGGGTGGCCTCGAGTCCGCGCTGCCGGATCGACTCCGCGATGCCGGGCAGTTCACGATCGAGCAGGGCGAGAGTCGCTTCGGGGGTCGCGTCTGTCGGCGACGCCCCGGTTCCGCCGGTCGTCACGACCAGGGCAGGGCCCGGACGGACCGCGTCGGCGAGACCGGCTGCGATGTCGGCGTCCGCGTGGACGAGGGGACCGCGGACCGCGAATCCCTTGTCCTCGAGCCACGACCGGATGAGCGGTCCGGTGCGGTCCTCGCGGGTGCCCGCGGCGACACCGGTCGACGCGACGACCACGGCGGCGGAGCGTCCGGTCTTCTCCATGGGCTGTTCGCCGGCCCCGGGGGTCCCGTCCCGGCCGGGTGTGTCGTCACGGGTCCAGTGGCCGCGCTTGCCGCCCTCCTTGGAGATCAGCCGCACGCCGTCGAGAACGGCGGCCGGATCCACGGCCTTGACCATGTCGTGCAGGGTCAGGCCGGCGACGGCGACCGCGGTGAGCGCCTCCATCTCGACTCCGGTCGGGCCCTTGGTCTTCGCGGTGGCCTCGATCGTGATCGAGGTGTCGGTGAAGTCGAACATCACCTTCACCGACGACAGCGCCAGCTGGTGGCACAGGGGGATGAGCTCCCAGGTGCGTTTCGCCGCCGCGATGCCGGCGATGCGGGCCGTGGCCAGGACGTCGGCCTTGGGCATGTCGTCGGCGCGGACGAGCGCGACCACCTCGGGAGTGGTGACGAGTTCGCCTGCCGCCACGGCGATCCGTGTGGTGTCGGTCTTCGAGGAGACGTCCACCATGCGGGCGCGTCCCTGGTCGTCCAGGTGGCTGAGGTCGGTCACAGGATCCGTACTTTCACGAGGTCTCCGGCTTCGAGGGAGGTGGTGTCGGCGGGGATGTCGAGGAGCACGTCGGCGGCGGCGAGTCCGGCGACGAGATGCGACCCGTGCCCGCGGAAGGGGGTCACCCCCTTCTCGTCGAGTCGCCCGCGCAGGAACTGCCGGCGTCCCGGGATCGACGTGAGATCCTCGGTGAGCGGCAAGCTCTCGCACACGACGGGCGGATAGCCGGCGGCGGCCCGCAGTGCGGGTCGCGCGAACACCTCGAACGAGACGAGCGCGCTGACAGGATTGCCGGGGAAGGTCAGGATCGGCACGCCGTCGACCACGGCGGTGCCCTGAGGGCCGCCCGGCTGCATCGCCACCGAGACGAACTGCCCGCCCCGCGGCGCGAGCGTGTCCTTCACGACCTCGAAGTCGCCCTTCGACACTCCGCCGGAGGTGAACACGACGTCGGCGACGCCCACGGCATGTTCGAGCATCGTCACGAACTCCTCCGGATCGTCGTGGCAGTGGTCGATGGTCACGACGTCGGCACCGTTGGCCGACGCGCTCGCGGCCAGCGCCGGTCCGTTCGAGTTGAAGATCTGGCCCGGCCCGAGTTCGCTCCCGGCCGTGACGAGTTCGCTGCCGGTCGAGATGATCGCGACCCGCGGCCGTGCACGGACGGGGATCGAGGTGAGGCCGACGGCGGCGAGCGCGGCGATGTGTCGGGCGGCGAGGACCGTGCCCGCGGGAAGCAGCAGATCGCCCTTGCGGACGTCGGTTCCCGCCTCACGCACATAGGTTCCGGGCGTAACGCTGCGCTCGACGGTCACGCTGCCGGCGCCGTCCGAGTCGGGGGTGGTCGCACGGGTGTCCTCGACCGGGACGACGGCGTCGGCGCCGTCCGGGACGGGAGCGCCCGTCATGATCTTCAGCGCGTGCCCCGGTTCGAGTGCCGCGACGGTGTCGCCCGCGGCCAGCACGCCCTGGACGGGCAGGTCGGCGGGGGTCGACGCGAGATCGCCGGCGCGGACGGCGTAGCCGTCCATCTGGGAGTTGCGGAAGGGTGGCAGGTCCAGCGGCGACTCGACGTCCTCCGTGAGGGTGCGGTGCAGCGCGTGCGCGAGCGGCACACGCAATGGGCTCTTCTTCCGCAACGGGTCGAGCAACGCCGCCACGTGCTGTTCGTGTTCCTCCACGGACCGCCTGCCGCTCGTCATGCCGCCATCCTAGGCACACGAGGGCCGTGCCCCGCCGCCCACGACGCGCCGCGTGTGCCCCGTCTGTCCGGATGCGATGTCACGATCGGCGGTTGTGGGCATACTGGGCTGTATGAAAGCGATGGTCGTATGACAGCGGTGGACATGGGCATCCCGGTCGTGCGCGATCGCGCAGACGACGCGTCCGATCGGCCCGACGTGCCCGAGCTTCTCGATCGCTTCGGTCGCATCGCCCGCGACCTGCGCGTGTCCCTCACCGAGAAGTGCTCGTTGCGCTGCACCTACTGCATGCCGGCCGAGGGCCTTCCCGAGATTCCGCGCGACCAGCTGCTCGCGAGCGCCGAGATCGTGCGTCTGGTGGGCATCGCGACCGGTCGACTCGGTGTCCACGAGGTGCGCTTCACCGGTGGGGAACCGCTCATGCGCCGCGATCTCGAGGAGATCGTCGCCGGATGCGCGCAGCAGACGCCGGGGCTGCCGATCGCGCTGACCACCAATGCGGTCGGTCTCCGGCACCGTGCGCGGGCGCTGGCGGACGCCGGACTGACCCGCGTGAACATCTCCCTCGACACCATCGACCGCGAGCACTTCGCGCGGCTCACGCGCCGCGATCGGCTCGATTCGGTGCTCGACGGTATCCGCGCCGCGGTGGCCGCCGGACTGGGTCGGGTCAAGGTCAACGCTGTCCTGATGCCGGAAACCCTCGAAGGTGCGGCCGATCTGCTCGCGTGGTGCCTGGACGAGGGCGTGGAACTGCGGTTCATCGAGCAGATGCCTCTCGACGCCGATCAGAACTGGGCGCGCTCGCAGATGGTGCCGGCCCAGCAATTGCTCGACGTGCTCGGGCAGCGGTTCACGCTCACGGAGACCGAACGCGAGGACCCGTCCGCGCCGGCCGAACGCTGGCTCGTCGACGGCGGACCGGCGACCGTCGGGATCATCGCGTCGGTTACGCGGTCGTTCTGCAGCGACTGCGACCGCACGCGGTTGACGGCCGAGGGAACGGTCCGGTCCTGCCTGTTCAGCGACCGGGAGACCGACCTGCGCGCCGCTCTGCGGGGCGGCGCCACCGACGACGAACTCGCCGCGCTGTGGCGCGGGGCGATGTGGAACAAGTCGGCCGGACACGGCATGGACGCGGCGGACTTCGCGCCGCCGCAGCGGAGCATGGGAGCTATCGGTGGCTGAGGTGACGACGGGGATCGAGGTGCGGTACTTCGCGGCCGCAGCAGATGCGGCCGGACGCGAGAAGGACACGATCGACCTGCCGGAAGGCGCCGATCTCGGCACGCTGCGTGCCGTCCTCGTCGATCGTTACGGCGCCGATATGGAGCGGGTCCTGTCGGTGGCGGCCTTCCTGCTCGAACCCGGCGACGGCGGCACGGGCGAACTCACCCGGGACCTCGGCCGGCCGGCCGGGTCCCGAGTGGACGTCCTGCCGCCCTTCGCGGGTGGTTAATCCTCACGCCACCAGGTGTCGAAGGGCCCCACGGGCATCACGCGCTTGTGCCGCGTGTCGAGGAACTTGGCCTCGAGGCGCTTGGCGAGGTCGTCGGTGACGTCCTTGCCCTCGAGATAGTCGTCGATCTCGCTGTAGGCCATGCCGAGCGCTTCCTCGTCAGGCAGCGCGGGACGGTCGTCCTCGAGATCGGCGGTGGGGATCTTGATCCAGGTGCTCTCGGGTGCTTCGAGTTCGCGCAGCAGCGCCGCACCCTGCCGCTTCGTCAGACCGGCCAGGGGAGTGATGTCGACGCCGCCGTCGCCGTACTTGGTGTAGAAACCGGTCACCGCTTCGGCGGCGTGGTCGGTGCCGACCACGAGGTAGCCGAGTTCTCCGGCGATCGCGTACTGGATCATCATGCGTTCGCGGGCCTTGATGTTGCCGCGCACGAAGTCGCGCAGACGCGTCTCGGTGCCGTACAGCGCGCGAGCCGCTTCCGAAGCCGTCGCGTCGGCGCCGGGCTTCACATCCACACCGAGAGTGCGGTCGGCTCCGATGAACTCCAATGCGACGAGGGCGTCGTGCTCGTCGGCCTGCTTGCCGTAGGGCAGGCGGACCGCGACGAACTCCGCCGTGTGGCCCTCGGCGCGGAGCTTCTCCGCGGCGAGCTGGGCGAGCTTGCCGGCGAGGGTGCTGTCTTGCCCGCCGCTGATGCCGAGCACGAATCCCTTCGCGGGAGTGCTGCGCAGGTAGTCGGCGAGAAACTGCACCCGCGCGTCGATCTCGGCGCGCGGGTCGATGGAGGGTTTCACCCCGAGTTCTTCGATGATCCGATCGCGAAGGTTCGTCATCTTCACGACCCTAGCGTTCCTGTGTTACTGCTGCGATACAACGGAGAAGAGGGTGGGCGAAGAGGGCGGGACGAAGTGTGCGGTCGGGCAGACTCTTCGGGGTGAGCACCGGAGACGTCTTCCGCAAACACGACCCGCACACCCATCCTGATTTCTTCCGGGCCGAGGCGGCCGGTCTGGCCTGGCTCGCCGAGGCCGGTATGCCGGTGGTGGCGGTGCGGTCGGTGAGCGAGCACCACATCGAACTCGAGCGGATCGCCGAGGCATCCCCGTCCGCCGAGGCCGCACGGGAGTTCGGTGCGGCACTCGCCCGGATGCACGACGTGGGCGCCGCCGGTTTCGGTGCGGCACCCGACGATTACGACGGGCAGCTGTTCATCGGCCGCCGCCCCATGAGCCGCACCGTGCACGACACCTGGGGATCGTTCTACGTCGCAGAGCGGGTGCTGCCCTTCCTGCGCATCGCGGTCGAGGCGGGCAGCGTCACCGGCCGTCAGTGCCACGAGATCGAGGCCGCCTGCGATCTCGTCGCCGCCGGAGCCTTCGACGACGAGGATCCGCCCTCGCGCCTGCACGGAGACCTGTGGAACGGCAACGTGCTGTGGTCGCCGCGCGGCGTCGTCCTGATCGATCCGGCCGCGCACGGCGGCCACCGCGAGACGGATCTGGCGATGCTCGCGCTCTTCGGTTGCCCGCACCTGGGCCGGGTCGTCGACGGCTACGAGGCGGCGCATCCGCTACGCGTCGGGTGGGAGCAGCGGGTGCCCGTGCACCAGCTGCATCCACTGGCGGTGCACGCCGCGGGATACGGTGCCGGGTACGGGCGGGAGCTGCACCGGGCGGCACTCGCGACCCTCGAACTCGGAGGCAGTACGTGAACGGGATTCTCGTCGTATCCGCGACCCGCGCCGAGGCGGCGCACGTCCCGGAACGCTACGAGACGGTGATCACCGGGATCGGGAAGGTCGACGCAGCGGTGGCCGTCACCGCGGCGCTCGCGGGGTATCCGGCCGACGCGCGGCCGCTCGTCGTGAACATCGGCACCGCCGGCGCATTGCACACCCACCACTCGGGACTGTTCCTGCCGTCCGCCGCGATCAACCACGACATCAGCAGCGAGATCCTGAAGAGCCTCGGTCATCCCGTGCAGGACGTCGTGCAGATCGACGACGGTGACGGCAGCGTGCTCGCCACCGGTGATTCGTTCGTCTCGGACGCCCAGATCCGCGACGCGCTGTCCGCGCGCGCCGATCTCGTCGACATGGAGGGCTTCGCGGTTGCCTATGCCGCCCGCCGCATGGGCGCGCGGTGCCGGCTCGTCAAGCACGTGAGCGACCGGGCCGACGATTCGGCGCTCGACTGGCCGAAGCAGGTCGACCGCAGCGCGCAGGAACTCGCCCGCTGGCTCGTCGAGCGTTACTGAACGATTCCATGACGAACGATCTCAGCGCCCGTCCGTACGTTCGGTGAGGGTGACGGTCACCGCGCCGGTGGTCAGGGTGAGCACCTCCCCGTCGAGAGCCCACCGGGGTGTGCCCGCGAACAGCGTCCGTACCCAGTCGTCGGCGCCGTCGCGCGGGGGAGGACACGCCATCCTCGTGGACGCGAGCGTCCCGGCGCGAATCCTGCCCCCGGACAGGTCGGCGGTGCCGGTGAACCGGTTGCACCCGGCGGACGCCGCGACCCGCTCCCGGGCGGGGAACGACAACTGGAGCGGGCCGCCGCCGGGGATCGACTGCCCCTCGACCTCGGTCGAGACATAACGGCGGCCGATCGGGTCGGACGGCGACGATCCGAACACTCCGCACCCGGACAGCAGCGCACCCAGTGCGAGGACGACGACCACGCGGACTGCTCCCGGCATGGGTCTCACGGTACCGAGGAGGAATCAGCGGGCCGTGAACTCCAGTCCGTCGGTGCCGTTCGCCGCGGTGAGGGTCATCGACGAGCCCTGGACGATGTAGGTGGTCTCACCTGCGAGCACGTTCAGGACGTGCGTCTCGATGTCGGCGAGCTCGGGATCGGCGCAGGCCGCGCGGGTCATGGTGAGCGGTTCGAACAGGATGACATTGTCGCCGACCTCGGCGCTGCCGCCGAACTCGTTGCACCCCGTGTTCCCGGTGAGGGTGCCGTCGTCGGACAGGGTGAGTGTCGGCGCGGCGTTCTCCAGCGCGACCGACCTGACGACGGCGTCGGCGGTGCGCAGCGAGGTCACCACCCACTCGGTCCCGGTGATCGGCAGGTCGGGGTCGACCACCTTCTCGTCCTGGAGCGAGACCGTGATGTCGTCGCCGGTGAGCGTGAAGGTGTTCCCGTCGAGCGACCAGCGCGGCTCGGCGTCGAACAGCGTGGTGAGCCAGGCATCGGCTCCCTCGCGTTCCGGCAGGCAGGCCATCATCGTGCTCGCCAGGTCCGGCGCCTTCACTCTGCCCTCGGAGAGGTCGACGCCGCCGACGAAGCGGTTGCAGCCGGCAGTCGCCGAGATGCGTCCGTCCTCCGGGAACTCGACGACCATGGGTCCGGCGCCCGGAATCTGCGTGCCGCTCACGCTCGTCGAGACGAAGGTGCGGCCGGTGAGGTCCTCCGCGGAGTTGCCGTCGGCCGAATCCGAATCGGTGCTGCACGCGGCGGCCACCGCTGCCAGGGAGACCAGTGCGAGCACCCGGAATGTGCGAATCATGCCGTTACGGTACGGCGCTCGACCCAGATTTGCGGCTACCTCGACCGGTCACGACACGGTGTGCGAGTTCGGCCCAGTTGTCGGCGAGTCGGCGGAGCGGATGTCCCAGCTCGCGCCACTGGTGGAGCACGAGGGTGGCCTCGAGCGACGCGACCAGCGAGGTCGCCAGCAATCGGGTGTCGCCGGTGACTCCGGCGGCACGCAGCAGTGCGTCGACGTGGGCGAGCGAGACCAGGTGGGCGGGAGCGGTGTAGTGGGAGTCGGTGGCGGATTCGGCCGCGCGGAGCAGTTCGCCCTGCACCTCGACGAGTTCGATGCGTGCACGACCGAAGGCGATGAGCCGGTCCAGGGCCTCGGCGTCGGGGCCGAGCGGTGGCGGGCCGAACAGGAAGCCCTGCTGGAACTCGCGCTCGCTGTGGTCGAGCAGTGCCCGGACGAGCCCGGCGCGGGAGCCGAACCTGCGGAAGACGGTGCCCTTGCCGACCCCGGCCCGCGCCGCGACGGCGTCCATCGTCACGGCATCGACGCCGCGCTCGGCGACGAGCAGGGCGGCGGCGTCGAGCAGACGGGAACGATTGCGCGCTGCGTCGCCCCGTTCGGAGAGTCGTTCGTCCGCCAGGGGGAGAGCCCGGCTGTTCGCCGCAGACAGCGCCCGACCGTCCGCGTGCGGGAGGGGGCGAGTGTTCACAAGGTCACACTCTAGCGGGGCAGGGAATAAAGCGGACCACGGTCCGTTTAAAATTGCGTAGTCAACCACTTCGACCCGAGGATGTTCCCATGACCCGAGTTCTCGCCCTCGTCGGCAGCCTGCGTGACGGCTCCGTCTCCCGCCAGCTCGCCGAGACCGCCGCGGCGGTTGCTGCCGAGAACGTCGAGGTGACCCTCTACGAGGGCCTCGCCGACGTTCCCTTCTACAACGAGGATCTCGACGGCGAGGCTGCCCCCGCTGCTGCCGTGGCTCTGCGCGACGCCGCTGCCGAGGTCGATGCCGTGCTGATCGTCACGCCCGAGTACAACGGCACCGTCTCCGCGGTGCTCAAGAACGCCGTCGACTGGCTGTCGCGCCCCTACGGTGCCGGCGCGCTGAGCGGCAAGCCCGTCGCCATCGTCAGCCAGTCGCCCAGCCAGAACGCTGCGAAGTGGGCGCTCGAGGACGCGGTCAAGGTCGTCGGAATCGCCGGCGGCAAGGTCGTCGACGGCGGCTCGCTGTCGGTCGGCGAAACCTTCGGCAAGTTCGGCGGCGAGCACGCCAAGGAGCACGCCGAGACCGCGCAGCAGGTCGCAACGGTCGTCGCCGCACTGGCCGACGCCACCAAGGTGCTCGCCGACGCCTGATCGAGACGTCCGTCGTCCCTGCCGGTACCGCCGGCACCGAGAGCGGCCGGCGGACCGACCGACACCCCCGGTGCCGGAGACCCGCGAGGTCTCCGGCACCGCGTATCCGCAGGGTCCGGCCGAGCCGCGGACGCTCCCCTCGTCGCTCGTCGCATCTCGACGGTTCGATGACGCCTGCAGCGGGAATGCCCCGAACACAGCCCACTGTTCGGAGGTTTGCCCATGACAAGCGGGAACACGAGGACCGATACCGGCCACCGACCCGATCTCGACATAGTTCTCCACGTCGACGGGGTGGAGCGTCGCGTCCCGATCGACGTCCGCACCACCGTGCTCGACGCACTGCGCGACCGCCTCGGGATCACGTCCCCGAAGAAGGGATGCGATCTCGGTCAGTGCGGAGCGTGCACCGTGCTGATCGACGGCCGGCGCACCCTCTCGTGCCTGGCCCTCGCCGCCTCGCACGACGGCGCCGAGATCGTCACCGCCGCCGGACTCGGCGACGGGGAGATGCATCCGCTCCAGGCGCAGTTCATCGAGGACGACGCCTTCCAGTGCGGCTACTGCACCCCCGGCCAGATCTGTTCGGCCGTCGGCATGCTCGACGAGTTCGCCGACGGGGCGCCGAGTCACGTAACGGCCGATCTCGAACAGGCACCCGAACTCGACGACGACGAGATCCGGGAACGCATGAGCGGCAATCTGTGCCGCTGCGCCGCCTATCCCAACATCGTCTCGGCGATCCGAACCGTCGCCGCCGGTGACAGCCGAATCGGTGTCGGCGACAGCCGCCTCGATACGGAGGAGACGCGATGAGCCCCCTCCGCTACGAGCGACCGGCAGATCCCGCCGCCGCCGTCGCCGTCGTGCACGAGACACCGGGTGCGGTCTTCCTCGCGGGCGGCACGAATCTGGTCGACCACCTCAAACTCGGCGTCGCGACCCCCGATCTCCTCGTCGACGTCTCGCATCTTCCGCTCGACGCCGTGGAGGAGACGGCCGACGGGGGAATCCGGGTGGGCGCCAACGTCCGCAACAGCGACCTCGCGGCGCATCCCTTCGTGCGGCGCAACTACCCGGTGCTGTCGCGCGCACTGCTCGCCGGTGCCTCACCCCAGCTCCGGAACACCGCGACCACCGGCGGCAACCTGCTCCAGCGCACGCGGTGCTCGTACTTCCGGGACGTGAGCACCCCCTGCAACAAGCGCGAACCCGGCAGCGGCTGCTCCGCCATCGGCGGATACACCCGCTACCACGCGATCCTCGGCGCCTCGGAGCACTGCGTGGCCACCCATCCGTCCGACATGGCGGTCGCCCTGCTCGCGCTCGACGCCGAAGTCCTGGTCCTCGGCCCGGACGGCGAGCGCGCCATCGCGGTAGAGGACTTCTACCGACTCCCCGGCGACACACCCGAGCGCGACACCGTGCTCGAACGCGACGACCTCATCGTCGGCGTGCAGATCCCCGCGGCGCAGAGTTCGCTGTCCACCTATCGCAAGGTGCGCGACCGGGCGTCCTACGCCTTCGCGTTGGTCTCCGTAGCGGCCGAGATGACCGTTGCGGACGGGACGATCACCGGGTGCCGCATCGCATTCGGTGGGGTCGCACACCGGCCCTGGCGGGCACACCGCGCGGAGGAAGCACTCCTCGGGCAACAACCCTCCGACGAGGTCTTCGCTGCGGCGGCCGAGGCCGAACTCGCCGACGCGAGTCCCCTCGACGGCAACGCCTACAAGATTCCGCTGCTGCGGCGAACCGTGGTGGCGACCCTGCGCGAACTCGACGAACGACGGGAACGAGGTGGATCCGCATGAGCCCCGAGCCGATCCGAGCAGGTGGACGCTCCACCGCGCGCATCGACGGACCGGCGAAGGTCGCCGGGACGGCACCGTACGCCTACGAGCACCCGGTCGACGATCCCGCCTACCTCGTACCGCTCACCTCCACCATCGCCCGTGGACGCGTCGACCGCATCGACACCGCCGCCGCAGAAGCGGTGCCCGGGGTGCTGAAGGTCCTCACTCCCTGGAACGCCCCACGTCTCACCGAAGAGGCCGAGGACGAGTACTCCGTCCTGCAGACACCCGACGTGCTGTACCGGGGTCAGATCATCGGCGCGGTCGTCGCGGAGACCTTCGAGATCGCCCGGGAGGCATGCTCGCTCCTGAAGGTCGAGTACAGCGAGGAACCGCACGACGCGCTCTTCCGCGCCGACCATCCTGACGCGTACACACCCGAGACCGTCAACGGCGGCTACGAACCCGACACCGAGCGAGGCGACGTCGACGCGGCGTTCGCCCGCGCCGAGACGGTGATCGATCAGTGGTACTCCACCCCTGAGGAACACAACAATCCACTCGAACCGCACACCGTGGTCGCGATCTGGCGGAACGACGTCGTGCCGTCGAACAGTGAGACCGACGGATACACTCTGACGCTGTACACCTCGACGCAACATCCGCACGGTGTCGTCGAGACCCTCGCGCCGGTCTTCGGTCTCGACGCGGCCCGGATGCGGGTGGTCTGTCCGTACATCGGTGGGGGATTCGGTTCCAAGGGCGGTCCTCACGCGCACGACGTCCTCGGCGGACTCGCGGCGCGGGCCCTGGCCGGGAAAGCGATCAAGTTCGCGGTCTCCCGACCAGACATGTTCGGTTACGTCGGGTACCGCGCTCCGACCGCCTCGCACATCCGGCTCGCGGCCGACAGTGACGGCAAGCTCACCGGTCTCGTGCACGAGGCGTTCGCCCAGTCGTCCCGGGTCACCGAATTCGTCGAACAGGCGGGGGTGCCGCTGCGCAATCTCTACGACGTCGCCAACGCCCGTACGTCGCATCGCGCGATCACCCTCGACGTGCCGGCGCCGTTCTGGATGCGCGCGCCAGGTGAAGCGCCGGGCATGTTCGCCGGCGAGGTCGCGATGGACGAGCTCGCCGCCGAACTCGGGATCGACCCGATCGAACTGCGCATCCGCAACGAACCCGAGTCGGATCCGGAGACGGGAAAGCCGTGGTCGTCGCGCCGACTCGTCGAATGCCTCCGCGAAGGAGCGCAGCGATTCGGATGGGATCCGTCCGACCGCGAACCCGGCCGCCGGCGGCAGGGCAACACCCTGATCGGTACCGGCATGGCGGTCGCGACCTATCCCCACATGGTCAATCCCGGCTCGGAAGCCCAGATCCGGCACCTCGGGGAGGGGCGCTACTCCGTCCGTATCGGAGCGACCGACCTCGGTACGGGTGCGTGGACGACCCTGACCCTCATCGCCGCAGACGCACTCGGATGCCGACCGGAGGACGTGGACCTCGAGATCGGCGACAGCGCACTGCCCAACGGCACGGTGGCCGGCGGGTCGTCGGGCACCTCGTCCTGGGGAACCGCGATCGTCACGGCCGCAGAGCAATTCGGCAAACGTTTCGGCGACGACCCGCCGGTGGGTGCCGAACTGTCCGCGTCGGCAGCCGAGAACCGCGAACTCGAGCACTACACCGCGCAGTCCTTCGGTGTGCACTTCGCCGAGGTGCACGTCGACGCCGATACCGGCGAGATCCGGGTGCCCCGGATGTTCGGTCTGTTCTCCGTGGGACGGGTGATCAATCCGCGAACCGCGCGTTCGCAGGTCATCGGCGGGATGTCCTTCGGGATCTCGATGGCGCTCTTCGAGGAGAGCATCCGCGACGCGCGTTTCGGGCACGTCGTCAACCACGATCTGTCCGAATACCACGTGCCGACACACGCCGACATCCGCCGGGTCGAAGCGGATTGGCTCGATGACGAGGACCTGCACGCGACACCCATGGGGTCGCGGGGGATCGGTGAGATCGGGATCGTGGGCAGCGCCGCGGCGGTCGTCAACGCCCTGTGGCACGCGACCGGAGTGCGGGTCCGGAACCTGCCGGCCCACCTCGACGACCTGCTGGCCGGACTGCCCTGACACACCGGATCGGAGGCGGGACGAGCGCGCGGAAACGGTCGCTCGTCCCGCCTCCGGTTTCCCCGCACAGGGCAGTCGGGAGGGTGTTCTCGCGGTGCCCTCGCGAAGTTGTCGGTGGCACCCGCCACACTGTGCTCGAGGTCTCTCTCGTGCGCGCTGCGGCGACACGCCGAGACACGCCCGAAACGCCGTGGAGGGAGGGGCGCGACCTGGGAATATCACCTTTGTAAGTCACAACATCCTGGGTTCTGTGTATCCGACGGACACAAGGTGTAGTGTCTAGACCGCTGGAGGGCCACAAGTGCCGACGATCTCTCGGGGAAGCGGGATCGGACGGATGAGTGGGCTTCCGGGTAACGCACAGCAGTCAGTCGTCAGGCCGCCCACGGCCGTCGGAAAAGGGGCATTCATGAACATCACCGTCTATACCAAGCCTGCCTGCGTCCAGTGCACCGCCACCTACCGCGCCCTCGACAAGGCCGGCATCGAGTACGACGTCGTCGACATCAGTGAGAACCCCGAGGCCCGCGACTACGTCATGGCGCTGGGATACCTCCAGGCGCCCGTCGTCGTCGCCGGCGACGACCACTGGTCGGGCTTCCGCCCCGATCGCATCAAGGCGCTTACCGTCGCTGCCTGAGCCCGGGCCGCGTTCGCCGCGGCCCGATCGTCGTCGTCTCCGGGCGGACGTGTTCTTCCGTGTCCGCCCGGGCCGGTCTTCGCAATCGAATGAAGAGTGGTGACTACCGATGGCTTCGCTGGGGTCGATCCCGGGAACATCGCTGGTGTACTTCTCGAGTACATCCGAGAACACCCACCGATTCGTGCAGAAACTCGGGTTTCCGGCCAGCCGTATCCCATTGCACGATCGTGAGGGGAATTTCGAGGTCCACGATCCGTACGTGCTGATCGTGCCGACCTACGGTGGCGGGACGACCGCCACGGGCCGTGATACCCGCTACGTTCCCAGGCAGGTCATCCGATTCCTCAACAACGAGCACAATCGGGGCCTGATCCGCGGTGTCATCGCGGCGGGTAACACCAACTTCGGCGACTCGTACTGTTTCGCGGGAGACATCGTCTCGCGCAAGTGCAAGGTGCCGTATCTGTACCGGTTCGAGTTGATGGGCACGACCGACGACGTCGAGCGTGTCCGCGACGGTCTCGCCCGATTCTGGGAGTCCGTTCTCCAGAACGCCTGAGCCACATCCGTATCCGTATTCGACGCGCGTCGCGGACGTGACTGCGCGGCCGTTTCCTAACTCCGACAAGTGGGGACAGCACTGTGACCATTACCGATCCCGCTCCCGCCACGAGCGCACACCTCGACGATTCGCTCAAGGATCTCGACTACCACGCGCTCAACGCGATGTTGAATCTGTACGGCCCCAACGGCGAGATCCAGTTCGACAAGGATGTGGCCGCCGCCCGTCAGTACTTCCTGCAGCACGTCAACCAGAACACGGTCTTTTTCCACAACCTCGACGAGAAGCTCGACTACCTCGTCGAGGAGAACTACTACGAGCCCGAGGTGCTCGAGAAGTATTCGCGCGCATTCGTCAAATCGCTGTTCGAGCACGCATATTCGAAGAAGTTCCGGTTCCCGACCTTCCTCGGTGCGTTCAAGTACTACACCTCGTACACGCTCAAGACGTTCGACGGCAAGCGCTACCTTGAGCGTTTCGAGGACCGTGTGTGCATGGTCGCGCTGACGCTCGCCGACGGCGACGAGATCCTCGCCCGGCACCTCGTCGACGAGATCATCTCGGGTCGTTTCCAGCCGGCCACCCCGACCTTCCTCAACTCGGGCAAGAAGCAGCGCGGCGAGCCCGTCTCGTGCTTTCCCGCCGGTACGCTCATCGACACGATCGACGGGCAGCGGGCTATCGAGACCCTGCAGGCGGGGGATCTGGTCCTGTCGCACGACGGGGCGTACCACGCGGTCGAGGAGCTGATCGAGAACCCGAATGATCAAGCCTTGGTGTCGATTTCGCACTTCGGGCACAAAGAGCCGATTCGGTGCACTCCGGAGCATCCTATCCTGGTGTGGACCGAGCGTGATGTCGAGACCTTGATCGACGGCGATGGAGCGGATCCCTTCAACGGTTTCGTATGGCTCGCTGCCCAGGACGTGCGCCCGACCGACTTCATTGTCACCGCGGCGCCGTTGGGTGAGCGCGACAAGCGCGTTTTCGACCTCATGGACCATGTTGGTAATGGACTGTACGAAGAGGTCGATGGTCTGATTCGTAAGGTGAACGTTGATGCCAAGCAGCGTCACAGTCAGCGCTTCGTCGGTGTCAACCGATACGTCGAGGAATCGTACGAGTTCGGACTGATTCTCGGCTGGTATGTTGCCGAGGGCTACGTATCCAAGCGTGCGGGTGTCGATGGTGTGCAACCCAATGGTGTTCACTTCACTCTCGGTGCACACGAGGTCGAGTACCAGGCAGATCTGGCGGCGGCGTTCAAGCAAGTATTCGGCGTCGAACTCTCTCAGTCCACCAACCAGTCGGACCACTCGACCAAGATGGGTTGCAACAGCAAGGTGGTGGCGTCATTGCTGCTGTCGCTTGCCGGGACCGGTTACAGTACGAAACGCCTGACGCGCGATGTCATGACTGCCGATGAAGAGTTTCAGCGCGGTCTGCTTGCGGGCTTGTTCAGGGGCGACGGCTGCAGCACCAATGGCGGCATGATCCTCGATCTCGTCAATCCGGAACTGGTGGATCAGGTGCAGTTGATCCTGCGCCGCCTGGGCATCGTGTCGGTCGTTCGCCAGTACATCAACCAGGCGGGCAATGTGACGGGCCATGTGTTCGTCCCCGGGGTGCCCGGCACCAACGAAGACTTCATCTTCGACGTCGGCAAGAACCTGCACAACTATGTCGGGCGGAAGGGCGCCAAGCGCACGACCTATCAGGTGGCGCACGGGCGTCATGTCTACGGAATCCGTGAGATCGCGAAGACCGACGAGACGCCGAGCAAGGTGTATAACCTGCACGTCGAGGGCACACATACCTATACGATTCGCGGCGCTGTGGTGCACAATTGCTTCCTGCTCCGCATCGAGGACAACATGGAGTCGATCGGCCGCTCCATCAACTCCGCACTGCAGCTGTCCAAGCGCGGTGGCGGTGTCGCCTTGCTGCTCAGCAACATTCGTGAGCACGGCGCTCCGATCAAGAAGATCGAGAACCAGTCCTCCGGCGTCATCCCGATCATGAAGCTGCTCGAGGACTCCTTCTCCTACGCCAACCAGCTCGGTGCCCGTCAGGGTGCCGGTGCGGTCTACCTGCACGCGCACCACCCCGACATCTACCGCTTCCTCGACACCAAGCGCGAGAACGCCGACGAGAAGATCCGCATCAAGACCCTCTCGCTGGGCGTCGTCATCCCCGACATCACCTTCGAACTGGCGAAGAAGAACGAGGACATGTACCTGTTCTCGCCGTACGACGTCGAGCGCGTCTACGGCAAGCCCTTCGCCGACATCGACGTCACCGAGAAGTACTACGAGATGGTCGACGACAAGCGCATCCGCAAGTCGAAGATCAAGGCGCGCGAGTTCTTCCAGACCGTCGCCGAGCTGCAGTTCGAGTCGGGCTACCCCTACGTCATGTTCGAGGACACGGTGAACCGGGCCAACCCGATCGCCGGCAAGATCACGCACTCGAACCTGTGCTCGGAGATCCTGCAGGTCTCGACTCCCTCGGAGTTCAACGACGACCTGTCCTACAGCCATGTGGGCAAGGACATCTCGTGCAACCTCGGCTCGCTGAACATCGCGAAGACGATGGACTCGCCCGACTTCGCGCAGACCATCGAGGTCGCCATCCGCGGCCTGACGGCCGTCTCCGACCAGACGACGATCTCGTCGGTGCCGTCGATCGAGCGGGGCAACAACGAATCCCACGCCATCGGCCTCGGCCAGATGAACCTGCACGGCTTCCTCGCCCGCGAGCACATCTTCTACGGGTCCGAAGAAGGCGTCGACTTCACGAACATCTACTTCTACACCGTGCTGTTCCACGCCCTGCGTGCGTCGAACAAGATCGCGATCGAGCGCGGCTCGTACTTCAAGGGCTTCCCGGAGTCGAAGTACGCCTCGGGTGAGTTCTTCGACAAGTACACCGATCAGGTGTGGGAGCCGGCGACCGAACGGGTCCGTCAGCTGTTCGCCGAGTCGGACATCGCGATCCCCACGCAGCAGGACTGGCGCGAGCTGAAGGAGTCCGTGCAGAAGCACGGCATCTACAACCAGAACCTGCAGGCGGTTCCGCCCACCGGTTCGATCTCGTACATCAACCACTCGACGAGCTCGATCCACCCGGTCGCGTCGAAGATCGAGATCCGCAAGGAGGGCAAGATCGGGCGTGTCTACTACCCGGCGCCCTACATGACGAACGAGAATCTCGAGTACTTCCAGGATGCCTACGAGATCGGCTACGAGAAGATCATCGACACCTACGCTGCCGCGACGCAGCACGTCGACCAGGGGCTGTCGCTGACGCTGTTCTTCAAGGACACCGTCACCACCCGCGACGTGAACAAGGCCCAGATCTACGCGTGGCGCAAGGGAATCAAGACCCTGTACTACATCCGCCTGCGGCAGATGGCGCTCGAGGGCACCGAGGTGGAGGGTTGCGTCTCCTGCATGTTGTGACCCTGCTCCACGACAGTCTTTGCATCAGCACACAATTCAGGTAGGTAACCGATGACTGCAGCAGCACACTCGCCGGCCGACGGCGTGCGCGTCAAACTCATCGATCGCGTCTCCGCGATCAACTGGAACCGCGTCCCCGACGACAAGGACGCCGAGGTCTGGGATCGTCTCACCGGCAACTTCTGGCTCCCGGAGAAGGTGCCGGTCTCCAACGACATCCAGTCGTGGGGCACGCTCACCGAGTACGAGCAGGAACTGACGATGCGGGTCTTCACGGGCCTGACGCTGCTCGACACCATCCAGGGCACGGTCGGCGCGGTCTCGCTCATCCCCGATGCGGTGACCCCGCACGAGGAAGCGGTGCTGACGAACATCGCGTTCATGGAGTCGGTGCATGCGAAGAGCTACTCGCAGATCTTCTCGACGCTGTGCTCGAGCCGCCAGATCGACGACGCCTTCCGCTGGTCGGAGGAGAACGAGCACCTGCAGCGCAAGGCGCAGATCATCCTCGATTACTACAAGGGCGACGACCCGCTCAAGCGCAAGGCCGCCTCGACGCTGCTCGAGTCGTTCCTGTTCTACTCGGGCTTCTACCTGCCGATGTACTGGTCGTCGCGGGCCAAGCTCACCAACACCGCCGACATGATCCGCCTGATCATTCGCGACGAGGCCGTCCACGGCTACTACATCGGCTACAAGTACCAGCGCGGGCTCGAGACGATCACGCAGGCCGAGCGCGACGAGCTCAAGGACTGGGTCTTCGAACTGCTCTTCGAGCTGTACGACAACGAGACCCACTACACGGCCGACCTCTACGACCAGGTCGGGCTCACCGAGGACGTCAAGAAGTTCCTGCGCTACAACGCGAACAAGGCGCTGATGAACCTCGGTTACGAGGCGCTGTTCCCGAAGGACGAGACGGACGTCAACCCGGCCATCCTGTCGGCGTTGTCGCCGAACGCCGACGAGAACCACGACTTCTTCTCGGGCTCCGGCAGCTCCTACGTGATCGGCAAGGCCGTCGTCACAGAAGACGACGACTGGGACTTCTGACGTAGACGTTCTCTGTCACCGGCCCGAACGCATCGATCCCGTACACCGGGCGCAGCAGCGCCCGTGTGCGGGATCGCGTGCTTTTCGCGGCCCGGCCCGTCCCCGATAGCATCGCTCCTCGTGACCGAGACAAGAGAAGCGTCGGGCTCGCCTCGGCCGGTGACAATCGAACGCGTGCCGTCGGGCGGGCGGGCAGTCGAGCAGCGGACCCGTCTGTGGGCGGTGCTCGCCGCCGTCGTGGGGATCGTCGCATCCATCGCGATGCCGTTCCTGCCCGTGACGCAGACCACTGCGACCATCGACTGGCCGCAGAGCGAGAGCAACGCAGGCATCTCGGCGCCGTTGGTGTCCTACGCACCGGTCGATCTCGACGCCACGATCGAGTGCCGGTCCGTGCGCGACGCGCTGCCGGACGGCGGCACCGTCTTCTCCACACTTCCCGCAGGAGCTCCCGACCGTGAACGCTACGGGCTGATCGCCCGTGTCCGGCCGGCCGGTGACGACGGGCCGGCGGTGTTCGAGGTGATCTCCCGCAACACACTGCTCGCCTCCGCGCCGGTGGACGACCTGGCCGGGGACTGCTCGGTCACCCTGTCCTCGAACTCGGAACGCACCGTCGCCACGATCACCGGCTCGGCCGCGGCGTCAGGGGAGCGGACCTTCGACCGAGACCTGCGGCCCCAGCTCGTCGGCATCTTCACCGACCTGCCCGGTCCCGCACTCGACGGTGTCTCGGTCACCGCGACCGTCGACACCCGCTTCACGACGTCTCCGACGGTGCTGAAGATCGTCGCGATGATCGTCGCGGTGGTCGCCACGGCACTGGCGTTGTGGACGCTGGCCCGGCTCGATCGCGCCGACGGTCGTCGCCACCGCCGCCTGTTGCCGGCGTCGTGGTGGTCGTTCACCCGCATCGACGCGCTGGTCGTCGGAACGCTGCTCGTCTGGCACGTCATCGGGGCGAACACCGCCGACGACGGTTACCAGCTCGGAATGGCTCGCGCCGCGGGCGCGGCCGGGTACATGGCGAACTACTTCCGGTGGTTCGGTGTGCCCGAGGCACCCTTCGGCACTCCCTTCTACGACGTCCTCGCCCTGATGACCCAGGTCTCGACGGCGAGCATCTGGATGCGGCTACCGGCACTGACCGCCGGAATCCTGTGCTGGTGGGTGCTCAGCCGCGAGGTCGCTCCACGTCTCGGCGTCGCACTGCGTCGCAACCGGCTTCCGCTGTGGACCGGGGCGCTGGTGTTCCTGGCGTTCTGGCTGCCGCTCAACAACGGACTGCGCCCGGAACCGATCGTCGCGACGGGCGTCGTGCTCACCTGGTGCTCGGTCGAACGCGCGATCGCCACCCGGCGTCTGCTGCCCGCGGCGGCCGCGATCGTCGTCGCCGCGCTCACCGTGACCGCGGGACCGTCGGGCATCATCTGTTTCGCTGCGCTGATCGCCGGTGCCCGCCCGATCGCCCGCATCCTCCATCGGCGTGCGCAGACCCTGGGATGGCTGCCGGTACTTACGCCGATGCTCGCGGCCGGACTGGTGATCCTGGTGCCGGTCTTCGCCGACCAGACCCTCGCGGCGGTGCTGGAGATGCAGCACGTGCACGGCGTCGGTCCGAACGTGCCGTGGTTCCAGGAGTATCTGCGCTACCAGTACCTGCTGCAGATCACCGTGGACGGCTCGCTGGCCCGCAGGTTCGCGGTCTTCACCCTGGTGTTGTGCCTGGCGGTGGCGATCGTGGCGATGCTGCGCCGCGGTGGGCACATCCCCGGCACCGCGCAGGGACCGTCCCGCCGCATCGTCGGCATCACCCTCGGCGCGCTGGTGCTGATGATGTTCGCGCCCACCAAGTGGACCCACCACTTCGGTATCTACGCCGGTCTGGCCGCCGCGGTGGCGATGCTCGCCGCCGTGGCCACCGGACCCGCGGTGTTGCGTTCGCGACGCAACCGCGCCCTGTTCGCCGCGGCGGTGTCGTTCGTGGTGACCATGTCGTTCATCGGCCCCAACGGCTGGTGGTACGTCTCGAGCTACGGGGTCCCGTGGTGGGACAAGCCGCCGTCGGTCGCCGGATTCGGTTTCTCCACCGTCTTCTTCGCCGTGACGGTCGTCGCGTTGCTGCTGGCCGCGTGGTGGCACATCCACCCCGTCGCCTCCACCCGCACCGACACCCCGTCGCGGTTGTGGGCGGTGCCGCCGTTGACCGTCGCCGCCGCGGCGATGGTGCTGTTCGAGGTGCTGTCACTGGCCAAGGGCGCGATCTCGCAGTACCCGGGCTATTCGGTGGCACGGTCCAACGTCGACACGCTCACCGGCAACTCGTGTGCGCTCGCGAACGACGTGCTGCTCGAAACGGATCCGAACGCCTCGGTGCTCACCCCCATCGGTGCCGACGCGGCCTCCGCTCTCGATGCCGGGGGAGGGGACGGGTTCACGCCGGGTGGTGTCGCGCTCGATCTGACCCCGGACGACGACTCGGCCTCGGCCGGCACCGCCAACACCGTCGACACGAACGACGACCAGAGCTCGACCGGCGGTACCGGTGGCACCGGCGGCGGTACCGGCAGAGTCGGAATCAACGGCAGCACCGTCGCATTGCCGTTCGGCCTCGATCCGGTGACCACGCCGGTGCTGGGCAGCCACGGATCGTCCCTCGGCGACGTCACGAGCGCCTGGTTCCGGCTGCCCGAGCCCGACGCGACCGGATCGCGTGGGGATCTCGTCACGATCGCCGCGGCCGGCCGGATCTTCTCCGTCGACGCCGACGGCACCGAAACCTACGGTCAGCGGCTCGAACTCGAATACGGAACCACCGCTGCCGACGGCAGCGTGACCGCGCTGGGACGGGCGTTGCCGATCGACATCGGTCCGTCGCCCTCGTGGAGGAATCTGCGTGTCCCGATGGACACGCTGCCGGCCGAGGTCGACGCGGTGCGGATCGTCGCCTCCGACAACGATCTCGCGCCCGAACAGTGGCTGGCGTTCACCCCGCCGCGCGTGCCGCAGACGCAGACTTTGCAGCAGGTCGTCGGGAGCGACACACCGGTCCTGCTGGACTGGGCTGTCGGTCTCAATTTCCCGTGCCAGCGGCAGATGGTGCACCGCAACGGCATCGCCGAGATCCCCGAGTACCGGATCCTGCCGGACCGGATCGGTGCTATCTCCACGGATCTGTGGCAGGACCACAACGGTGGCGGTCCTCTCGGCTGGACCGACCAGCTGTTGCGGGCCCGCACGATCCCGTCGTATCTCGATCACGACTGGGACCGCGACTGGGGAGCGATCGAGCAGTACACACCGATCGATCCGTCGACGGAGACCGCGGAACTCGACACCGCCACGGTCACGCGCAGCGGTCTGTGGAGCCCGGGTCCGATCAACACTGCCTACTGACGGAACCAGGCCTCCGCACGCCCGGCGAGCGCCTTCCCGAGCCGCAGACGCGACGTCTCGGTGAGCGGCTCGGGAAGGTCGTCCGGCACGAACCACGCCACCTCGAGGTTCTCGTCGTCGGCAACGCGTGCGTCCCCGCCGGTCGCGCGGAGCAGGAAGCACACGTCGAGGTACTGCGCCACGTCGCCGTTGGGATAGGTGATCGGCGCGGTGACGTCGACGCTCGTCAGCCGCACGATCTCGGCGGCGACACCCGTCTCCTCGAGCACCTCCCGGACCGCGGCGACCGCCGGTTCCTCGCCCGGTTCGAGGATGCCGGACACCACGGCCCACATGCCGTTGTCGGCGCGGCGGGTGAGCAGGACGCGGTCGTCGTCGTCCGTGACTATCGCGCTCACCCCCGGCAGCCACAGGGGAGCGGTTCCTACGTGTGAGCGGAGCTGGACGACGAAATCGGGTATCGGCACGCCCTCGTTTCTATACCGGCAGGCGTGCTGCCGCCGGTCGAGCCGGCGATCAGTTCGAATATCCGTTGAGGGTGTACGTCAGGTCGGTGAGGATCGCCCGCGCGGCGACCGGTCCGGGGGTCGACCACACGTCGTCGGTCACGGAGAACAGACGGTTGTCGCGCACGGCCCCGAGGTCGAGCCACTCGTCGGTCTGCATGTAGTCCTTGCCGGCCTCGAGCCCGTCCTCACCGGCGAAACGGACGAAGATCACATCGCCGTCCGCCGGGGCCGGGTCCTCCGTGTCGACGGCCTGCCACGGTTGTCCGTCGACGACCGCGAACCGCTGGGCCGGCGGCCGGGCAGCGCCGACGTCGCCGAGCACCTGCCCCGCGAACGACGCGGTGCCCTCCACGGTCGGGCCGTCGGCCGTGAACCGGACGATCGACGCCTGCGTCTGGGACGACACGAGCTCGCGGCCCAGATCGCGCGCGGCCGTCGCGTAGTCGTCGAGCACGCGACGTGCGGCCTCCGTGCGCCCGAGCGCCTCACCGACCCGCACGAACTGTTCCCTCCAGAAGACCGGATCGGACCCGACCAGCACGGTGGGTGCGATGCCGCTGAGGGAGGCGTAGACGTCCGGGGCGGTGGAGGAGCCGAGGATCACATCCGGCTGTGCGCGCTCGATCGCCGCGACGTCCGGGTTGCCCGCGCCACCCACGGGCGGGAGTTCGCCGATCCCGTAGCCGAGATATTCCGGCCGGCCGGTGAGCTCGGCGCTCGCTCCCACGACGCGCTCCCACAGCCCCAGGGCGCACACCGCGTCGAGCGCCGCGGGGTCGAGGACGACGATCCGCTGCGGGTCGGCGGGCACATCCGACCGGCCTGCAGTGTGCAGGACCGGCCGGGTGCCGGTGGTGGGCTGTCCCGGATCGAGCGGGGAGGGGAGTGCGCACGCGGTCGACGTGTCCCGGTCGATGCCCACGACCGACGCACCGGCGATGCGGGTCGTGGTGCGCACGATCTCCGATGCGTCGTCGTCGGGAGGTGTGGAGCATCCGGCCAGGGCTGTCGTCACCGCAGCGACGGCTGCGACGAGTACTGCTCGTGACCGGTGCACGGAAAACACGTCGGACCAACTCCTGTAGGACGCTGCTCGGATCGGACGGCTCAGGCTATCCGGTCGTGTGACGGTCGACGCCGAAGGTGTCCGCGAGGTCGTCGAGGATGCGGTGCGCACCCTGGATGCTCACCGGCATCATCCACACGCTGTCGTCGACCTCGACCTTCCTTCCCTGCAGGTTCTGCCACAACGGATTGGTGACGAAGGGTTCGGCCGCCGCCTGCGCCTTGCCGTCGCCGAGGTCGTAGGTGGTGACGAAGATGACGTCCGCCTCGGCCTCGGTGATCAGTTCGGGGCTGATGGCGTTCATGATGCTCGACGGATCCGACGGATCGGGACCCTGGCTCGCGGGGCGGGCGAGACCGGCGTCCTCGAGCACGATGCCGCTGAACGAGGTGGTGCGGTACAGCCGGGCCGTCGGTTCACCGGCGAAGCGGACGATCGAGATCGTCGGGTTGCCGGCCTTTTCGTTGATGTCCGCACCGATGGCCGCGGCGCGCTCCTCGTACTCGGAGATCTTCTGCTCGGCGAGGTCCTCCTTGCCGATGGCCTGCGCGACGAGGCGGATGTTGTCCTTCCACGTCGGTCCGGTCGACTGGGAGAAGACGGTCGGGGCGATGGCGGACAGTTCCTCGTAGTTCTCTCCGTCGCGCACCTCCGCCGAGAGGATGAGGTCGGGTTCGAGCGCGGCCACCTGTTCGAGGCTCACGTCCGCGGTCTTGCCGACGGACACGGCGTCGGTCGCGTGCTGCCGCGAGTCGCCGAGATAGTCGGGGAACTCGTCGGTGCGGTAGTCGACGTACCCGACGAGAGGTGCCTCGAGGAGAAGCACGGCGTCGGAATAGCTCGTGTCGAGCGCGACGATGCGGGTCGGCTCGCTCTCGATCGTGGTGGAACCGCGGAAGTGTTCGACGGTCCGGGGGAAGCCGGCGGCCGAGTCGGACGCGGTGTCGGTGGTCGCGTCGTCGGAGGTGTCGGCCGAACTGCAGCCGGCGACGAGGAGTCCGGCGGTCAGCAGTGCTGCCGCGAACCGGGCTGGTCGGGAGGAGAGAACAGGCACGGGTCGTCCTTCTGTGATTGCGGGGGGAAGTGCACCCTAACCCGTGCTGTTCGCGCGTGGTGGGGTCACCTGCTGTCGCCCTGCGTGTGAAGTGCAGCACAAAATCCGATTGTGGTTGTCCGCTCCGCTCCAGGTAGCCTCGCGAGTCGAGTACGACAGTGAGTAGGACCCGGAGGGCGACCGTTTCGGGCAGGGTCTACGATTCGATGAGCGCAAGCCAGAGACCGTTCGCCTCCAGCCCGAGGTCGAGCGCGCATTCAGGAGGATTAGTGACTGCCGTAGCGCCCCAGCCAGTCCCAGAGATAGCTGCAGCAAGGCCGTACCCGCCGCGGCAGGGACCCAAGGGTTCGTTCATCTACAAGATGATCACGACCACAGATCCCAAGATGTTGGGGATCATGTACATGGTCACCTCGTTCGCCTTCTTCCTCATCGGCGGCCTGATGGCCCTGCTGATGCGCACCGAGCTCGCGGTCCCCGGCCTGCAGTTCCTGTCGAACGAGCAGTTCAACCAGCTGTTCACCATGCACGGCACGATCATGCTGCTGATGTACGCGACGCCGGTCGTGTTCGCCTTCGCGAACTACATCCTGCCGCTGCAGATCGGCGCCCCCGACGTCGCCTTCCCGCGCCTGAACGCCTTCAGCTACTGGCTGTACCTGTTCGGCGCGACGATCGTCATGCTCGGCTTCGTCACCCCCGGCGGTGCCGCGGACTTCGGTTGGACGGCGTACACGCCGCTCACCAGTGAGATCCACTCCCCGGGTGTCGGTGCCGACTTCTGGATCCTCGGCCTCGGCGTGATGGGTCTGGGCACCATCCTCGGTGGCGTCAACTTCATCACCACCGTGGTGTGCATGCGTGCACCGGGCATGACCATGTTCCGGATGCCGATCTTCACCTGGAACATCCTGATCACCAGCCTGCTGATCCTGCTCGTGTTCCCGCTGCTGACCGCCGCCTTCATGGGCCTGTTCGTCGACCGTCACCTCGGTGGCCACATCTACGACCCCGCCACCGGCGGTGTGCTCCTGTGGCAGCACCTGTTCTGGTTCTTCGGCCACCCCGAGGTGTACGTCATCGCGCTGCCGTTCTTCGGCATCGTCTCGGAGATCTTCCCGGTCTTCTCCCGCAAGCCGATCTTCGGTTACACCGGTCTGGTCTACGCCACGATGGCCATCGCGGCGCTGTCCATCGCCGTGTGGGCGCACCACATGTACGCCACCGGCGCCGTGCTGCTGCCGTACTTCTCGTTCATGACCTTCCTGATCGCCGTCCCGACCGGTGTGAAGTTCTTCAACTGGATCGGCACGATGTGGAAGGGCCAGATCACGTTCGAATCGCCGATGCTGTTCTCGGTCGGCTTCATCGTGACCTTCCTCTTCGGTGGTCTGACCGGTGTCATCCTCGCGAGCCCGCCGCTGGACTTCCACCTGCACGACTCGTACTTCGTGGTGGCGCACTTCCACTACGTGCTCTTCGGCACCATCGTGTTCGCGACCTACGCCGGCATCTACTTCTGGTTCCCGAAGATGACCGGACGCATGCTCGACGAGCAGCTCGGCCGCTGGCACTTCTGGCTGACCTTCATCGGCTTCCACACCACCTTCCTGGTGCAGCACTGGCTCGGTAACGAGGGCATGCCCCGTCGCTACGCCGACTACCTGCCGTCCGACGGGTTCACCACCCTGAACACGATCTCCACCATCGGTGCGTTCGTGCTCGGTGCCTCGACGCTGCCGTTCCTGTGGAACGTCTTCAAGAGCTACCGCTACGGCCAGGTCGTCACGGTCGACGACCCGTGGGGTTACGGCAACTCGCTCGAATGGGCCACCAGCTGCCCGCCGCCGCGGCACAACTTCACCGAGCTGCCGCGGATCCGCTCGGAGCGTCCCGCCTTCGAGCTGCACTACCCGCACATGGTCGAGAAGATGCGCGCCGAGGCGCACGTCGGCCCGGGCAGCGACAAGCACAACGTCAACGTCCTCGAGGGTGCCGACCGTACCCCCGGCGACCATCCGCGCGCCTGAGCGCAGATCGACGATCGACCGAAGCCCCACCCGTTCACCGGGTGGGGCTTCGGCCTTTCCGTGGGTCCGGACCCGCGAACGGGAGCGGCGGTTCGCCCTGCAACAATGAACGAGCGAGCCGGTACGCGCGTGCGTCCGTGTGTACCTCGACAGACAAGCGATCGGAGACGTAGTGGCGTCTGACAGCACGGTGCTGGTGACCGTGACCGGACCTGACCATCCCGGCGTGACCTCGGTGCTCTTCGCAGCGCTGACGCGGCACGACGTCGACCTCCTCGATGTGGAACAGGTCGTGATCCGTGGCCGGCTCACCCTCGGTGTCCTCCTCGTCTGCCCGACCGATGTCGAAGCGATGCAGGACGAGGTCGAGTCCGCGATGGCCACCATCGGCATGCACGCCGACGTCCAGATCGGGGCCGAGCGCGGCGCCCGCACCGTCTCGACCCACGCCGTCGTCGTGCTGGGCAGCCCGGTCAGTGCCAAGGCACTGCGATCGGTGGGCCGCACCCTCGCGGCCCAGGGCGCGAACATCGATTCGATCCGCGGCATCGCCGACTACCCGCTCACCGGCCTCGAGCTGATGATCACCGCGCCCGACACCAGCGTCGAGGCCGACGCCGCGCTGCGGCACGCCCTCGTCGAACTCGCCGCGGGCCTCGACGTCGACATCGCGGTGGAGCGCGGCGGTCTCGCCCGTCGTTCCAAGCGCCTGATCGTCTTCGACGTCGACTCCACGCTCATCCAGGGCGAGGTCATCGAGATGCTCGCCGCGCACGCCGGTGTCGAGGACAAGGTCCGCGAGGTCACCGAGGCTGCGATGCGCGGTGAGATCGACTTCGCGCAGTCCCTCGAACAACGCGTCGCGACCCTCGCGGGTCTGCCGGCGACCGTCATCGACGAGGTCGCCGAGCAGCTCGAACTCACTCCCGGTGCCCGCACCACGATCCGGACGTTGCGTCGGCTCGGCTTCCGCTGCGGCGTCGTCTCGGGCGGCTTCCGTCAGGTGATCGACCCGCTCGCACACGAACTCGAACTCGACTTCGTCCGCGCCAACACGCTCGAGATCGTCGACGGCAAGCTCACCGGGCGAGTGGTCGGCGACATCGTCGACCGCGCCGCCAAGGCACGCGCCCTCCGCGAGTTCGCCGACGAGGCGGGCGTGCCGGTCGAGCAGACCGTCGCGGTCGGCGACGGTGCCAACGACATCGACATGCTCTCGGCCGCGGGCCTGGGCGTCGCGTTCAACGCCAAGCCGGCCTTGCGCGAGGTCGCCGACACCGCCCTGTCGTATCCCTACCTCGATGCGGTGCTCTTCGTCCTCGGCGTCACCCGCGAGGAGATCGAGGCGGCCGACCGCGTCGACGGAACCCTGCGCCGCGTCCCGATCGACGGCAGTGTCTGAGCTGGACCCCGACTTCGCGGACACGGCACCCGAGCCGGTCTTCGAGGCCGCACCCGATCGGGTCTTCGACCCGGCCTCGGATCCGGGTTTCGCCGAGCGCCACGGCGTACTCACCCGCGGTTACGGGCACCGGCCCGACCCGGAGGATCCGGCGAAGGTGCAGGCGATGCCGATCGTGCTGCACATCCCCAAGGTCGATCCACCCGCCCGCAGCGCGGTGCTCGAAGCCGCCGCGATGGCCACCGTGGCACTGTGTTTCGACCCGCGGGTCGGTCCCGGCCCGGACGGCGAACCCGGTCCGTGGCAGGAACCCTTCCTCGCATGGAACGACGCGCGGATCCGGAAGGTCGCCCGCCGCGCCCGCGGAGCGCACTGGCGTGCCGCACAGGACGTCGACGGAGTCACCGTCGACCACGCCGGTGCCCAGGCCCGGGCGTTCGTGCCCGGCCCGGTGGGGGAACTGGACCCGCGCATCTCCCGCCTGCAGATCGGTGGCACCGACCTGCCCCACGACGATCCGCCCCCACCGGCGGACGGCGTTCCGGTCCTCTGGGTGCAGAAGGACCTCGAGATGACCGTCGGCAAGGCGGCCGCGCAGGTCGGTCATGCTGCGATGCTGTTCGCGGGGGCACTGGACGTCGACACCGCACGCGCCTGGGCTTCCGACGGATTCCCGTGTGCCGTCCGCGATGCGGACGAGGCCACCTGGCGCGAGCTGCTCGCTCGCGTGGAAGCCGGCACGGCCGTCGCGGTCCGCGACGCGGGCTTCACCGAGGTGGCCCCGGGTTCGATCACCGTGATCGCGGTGCCCGGCACGGTCGACGAACGAGCCTGACCTCCACCGGCGTCGTGCCGCCGTGGATCATCCTTGCTCGATGGGTCCGTCGTCCGCGATCCAGAAGATCAGCACCGTCGGACCGTCGACCGGGTACGAACTTCCCACCCGCATCGGGGAGGTGTCCGCGGGCCTGCCGTCGGGGGCACTCGAATCGAAGACGCACACGATGTTGCCGCGATACCACTCGGGTCCGGCGAGGGTCACCGTGGCGGCGTCGCCCGAATGCAGAACGAACAGCCCGCTGCTGTCCTCGAGAGTGACGCCGGTGCGGGTCACGGTGCCGAGTTGCGAGCCGTCGACCCAGCCCTGCAGCGTGCGGCGACTGTCGTCCTGCCACGCATCCTCGTCGAGTTCGATCCCCTCGATGCCGAACCACACGAGATCGGGATAGCCCACGGACCGGGCGCGGCCCTCGAAGAAGCGTCGCTGCCGCAGCACCGGGACGCGCGTGCGCAGGCGGAGCAGTTCGCGCACGTAATCCGTTCGCGCACGGTCGGCGTGCTCCCAGTCCAGCGGCCAGGCGTCGCGGACGGGGACGTCCTCGGGGACGCAGTAGGCGTTGTTGTTGCCGTTCTGCGTGTGCCCGAACTCGTCGCCGGCGAGCAGCATCGGTGTGCCCGTCGACAACAGCAGCGTCGCGAGCATCGCCCGGATGTGCCGGTCGCGGGCGGCGAGGATCTCCGGATCGTCGGTCGGCCCTTCGACCCCGTGGTTCACCGACTCGTTGTTGTTCGACCCGTCCCGGCCCTCCTCACCGTTCTCGTCGTTGTGCTTGCGCTCGTACGAGACCGCATCGGCGAGGGTGAAACCGTCGTGGGCGGTGACGAAGTTGACCGACATCCACGGCTGCCGGATGTTCCTGTCGTAGAGGTCCTCCGAACCGGTGAGCCGCGACGCCATCTCGCGGATCCCGGAACGTCCCGCCCAGTAACGGCGGACCGTGTCGCGGTAGCGGTCGTTCCATTCGGCCCATTGCGCGCCGAAGTTCCCGAGCTGGTAACCGTGTGCGGTGGCGTCCCACGGTTCGGCGACGAGCTTGACGTCGCAGAGGACGGGATCGGTGACGATCGCGGTGAGCAGTGCCGCTCGCGGATCGAAGGCCCCACCGCGGGGACGGGCCAGCGCACTGGCGAGGTCGAAGCGGAAGCCGTCCACCCCCATCACGTCCGCCCAGTACCGGAGGCTGTCGCACACCATCCGCACGACGATCGGTGAGGACGCGTCGAGGGTGTTGCCGCACCCCGTCAGGTCGATGTCCCGTCCGTGCGCGTCGAGCAGGTAGTAGCCGGGCGCGTCGAGACCGCGCCAGGACAGACTCGGACCGTCGACCGATGCTTCGCACGTGTGGTTGTAGACGACGTCGAGCAGCACCTCGAGCCCGGCGCTGTGGAAGGCGTCGACCATCGTTCGGAACTCGGCGATCTCGTTGCCGGGCGTGACGGCGTAGGCGGGATGCGGCGCGAAGTACGAGGCGGTCGAGTAGCCCCAGTGGTTGCGCATCCCCCGCGCACGCACCGACGGCTCGGTCACGAAGGCCTGCACGGGGAGCAGTTCGACCGTCGTCACTCCCAGCCCCACCAGGTGGTCGATCACCGACCGGTGGGCGAGTCCGAGATAGGTGCCGCGCAGTTCCGGCGGCACGAGCGGGTGACGGGCCGTGTACGAACCGACGTGCAGTTCGTAGACGACGGTGTTCTCCCACGGCACGCTGGGTTTGTCGTGCATGGGCGTCAGGACGGGGGTCACCACCGACAGAGGTGTGTGGCCGAGCGAGTCGGTGCTCGACATCGCACCGAACGGGTCACCCTGGTGGGGGATCAGCCGGTCCGGATCACCGACGTCGCCGACGATCCGCCGGGCCCACGGGTCGAGCAGGATCTTGTGCGGATTGGTACGCAACCCCCACTGCGGCTGCCACGGCCCGTAGGCGCGGTAGCCGTACCGTTGCCCGGCGCCGACGCCGGGGACCACCCCGTGCCAGACCCCGTAGGTGCGGTCGGGCAGGTCCACGCGGTGTTCGTTCCCGTCGTCGTCGACGAGACAGACCTGGACGCGGTCGCTGTGCGGGGCGTGGACGGCGAAGCGTGTCCCACCGTCGACCGGGGTGGGGCCGAGCGGGAAGGCGGCCCGGTCGGGGAGCGCGACCGAGCCGGACACGACAGCAGATTCGGATGCGGAGGACGACACGGGAACCGATCCTGCCGCGTTTCGGGCTCGGGCGTAAGAGAAGATGGTCCGCGTGGCACAACCTGATCCCGATTTGCTCATCGAATTCGACGACGTAGTGGTCCGACGCGGCGGGAACGTCCTCGTCGGTCCCGTGACCTGGAAGGTGGAACTCGACGAACGTTGGGTGGTTCTCGGACCCAACGGGGCAGGAAAGACCTCGCTGCTGCGGGTCGCGGCGGCCGAGACGTTCCCCACCTCCGGCACCGCGCACGTCCTCGCGGAGACGTTCGGAAAGACGGATCTGTCCGAACTACGACCCCGGATCGGATTGTCCTCCGCGGCCCTGGCCAACCGGGTGCCGAACGACGAGAAGGTCACCGATCTCGTGCTCTCCGCGGGCTACGGCGTGCTGGGCCGGTGGCGCGAGCAGTACGACGACATCGACACGAGCCGCGCGGTGGAGATGCTCGAGAGCCTCGGCGCGGAACATCTCGCCGACCGTCTGTACGGGACGCTGTCGGAGGGCGAACGCAAGCGTGCGCTCATCGCCCGGGCGCTCATGACCGACCCCGAACTGCTGCTGCTCGACGAGCCCGCGGCCGGTCTGGACCTCGGCGGTCGCGAGGAACTCGTGGCCCGGCTCGGGACGCTCGCGGCCGACCCGGATGCCCCTGCGATCGTGCTCGTCACCCATCACGTGGAGGAGATCCCGCCGGGCTTCACGCACGCGCTGCTCCTGAAGGAGGGCGGTGTGGTCGCCCAGGGCCTGCTCGACGACGTGATCACCGCCGAGAACCTCAGCGCGGCGTTCAGTCAGTCCATCTCGCTCGACAAGGTCGACGACCGGTTCTTCGCCCGCCGCACCCGCCAGGCGGGACGGCACCGCCGGTGACTCCGGGTCGGGTGGTGCCGGGACCGATCGGTTAGGTTGAGGCCATGGCCAACAATCGCTCGGCATCCACCTTCGATCCCACCGCGGTACCCATCCGCGACGCGTCCACCGTGATGCTCGTGCGGGACTCTGCGCGCGGCGTCGAGGTGTTCCTGCAGCGTCGTGTCGTCGGCATGGACTTCGCCGGCGGCATGACCGTCTTCCCCGGCGGCGGTGTCGACACTTCCGACACCGACGCCGAGGTGCGGTGGACCGGACCGGACGTGACCTGGTGGGCCGAGCGGTTCGGTATCGGCGAGGCGCAGGCCCGTGCACTGGTGCTCGCGGCCGTGCGCGAGACCTTCGAGGAGTGTGGCGTGCTGCTCGCCGGACCCACCGAGGATTCGGTGGTGGCCGACACCGGTGACTACGCGGAGGCGCGTCGTCTGCTGGAAGCGCGCGAGTTGTCCTTCGGCGACTTCCTGGAGAAGGAACAGTTGGTGCTGCGCGCCGACCTGCTGCGTCCCCACGCGAACTGGATCACCCCGCTGGGGGAGCGGCGCCGCTACGATACGCGGTTCTTCGTCGCCGCGGTACCGGAAGGACAGCGGGCCGACGGCAACACCAGCGAGACCGATCTGGTGCAGTGGCAGACCGCGGAGGAGGCCCTCGCCGACTGGCGGTCGGGCCGGTGCATCCTGCTCCCGCCCACGTGGAGTCAGCTGTCGATCCTGTCGGGCTTCGCCACGGTCGCCGACCTCATGGCGGCGGATCCGGTCATCGAGCCGATCCTGCCGATCATCAGCCGTCGCGACGGGGCGGTCCACATCGCGTTCGACGGGGACGAGGCCTACTACGAGGTCGGTACTCATCCGTGGGCCCAGCGCTCCGACATCTAGGCTGAGGACCATGGCTGAATTCGTGACCCTCGACGTCTCCGACGGCATCGGCACCATCCGTCTCGACCGCCCTCCGATGAACGCGTTGAACCGGCAGCTCCAGGAGGAGATCCGGGCCGCTGCGCGCGAGGCGACCGTCCGGTCCGACGTGAAGTCGGTGATCGTCTACGGCGGCGAGAAGGTGTTCGCGGCCGGCGCCGACATCAAGGAGATGGCCGACCTGAGCTACGTGCAGATGAGCGAGATCGTCGGCGACCTGCAGTCGGCCCTCGGGTCGATCGCCGACATCCCCAAGCCCACCGTCGCCGCGATCACCGGCTACGCCCTCGGTGGTGGCCTCGAACTCGCCCTCGGCGCCGACCGGCGCATCGTCGGCGACAACGTCAAGCTCGGCACGCCCGAGATCCTGCTGGGCATCATCCCCGGTGGCGGCGGCACCCAGCGACTGGCTCGGCTCGTCGGCCCGGCGAAGGCGAAGGATCTCGTCTTCACCGGTCGTTTCGTCGGCGCCGACGAAGCCCTGTCGATCGGTCTGGTCGACGAGGTCGTCGCCCCCGACGACGTCTACGAGGCTGCGCGTCGCTGGGCCGGGCAGTTCACAGGCGCCGCCTCGCGCGCGCTCGCCGCTGCGAAGGCCGCGATCGACCAGGGCCTCGACACCGATCTGGATACGGGTCTGAAGATCGAACAGCACGTCTTCGCCGCGCTGTTCGCCACGAAGGACCGCACCATCGGCCTCGAATCGTTCATCGAGAACGGGCCGGGCAAGGCGAAGTTCGTCGGCGAGTGATGCCGACCGGCACCTGCACTTGTCCACAGCTTACCGATGAGTAGGATCACCGCATGACTGCCAGCAGGACCGACGGGGTCGACCCCGCGCCGAATCCGCACGCCACTGCCGAAGAGGTCGCAGCCGCGCTCGAGGACACCAAGCTAGCCCAGGTGCTCTACCACGACTGGGAAGCCGAGACGTACGACGAGAAATGGTCCATCTCGTACGACGAGCGGTGCATCGACTACGCCAAGGGGCGGTTCGTCGCCGCGGCCGGCGATCAGCCGCTGCCCTACGAGCGCGCACTCGAACTCGGCTGCGGCACGGGCTTCTTCCTCCTCAACCTCATGCAGGGTGGGGTCGCGAAGACCGGTTCGGTGACCGACCTGTCGCCCGGCATGGTGAAGGTCGCGCTCCGCAACGCCGAGAATCTCGGCCTCGACGTCGACGGCCGCGTTGCCGACGCCGAGACCATTCCGTACGACGACGACACCTTCGACCTCGTGGTCGGCCATGCCGTGCTGCACCACATCCCGGACGTCGAGCAGTCGCTGCGCGAGGTGCTGCGCGTGCTCAAGCCCGGCGGCCGTTTCGTCTTCGCCGGTGAGCCCAGCACGATCGGCAACTTCTACGCCCGCATGCTCGGCCGGGTCACGTGGGAGGCCACCACCAACATCACCAAGTTGCCTTTCCTGCGCGACTGGCGTCGTCCGCAGACCGAGCTCGACGAGTCCTCCCGGGCGGCCGCCCTCGAGGCCGTCGTCGATCTGCACACCTTCGATCCTTCCGATCTCGAGAAGCTGGCCTCCTCGGCCGGAGCCGTCGAGGTCAAGGCGTCGAGCGAGGAGTTCGCCGCGGCCCTGCTCGGCTGGCCGGTGCGCACCTTCGAGGCCGCCGTCCCGCAGGAGAAGCTGGGCTGGAACTGGGCGAAGTTCGCCTTCGGTGGCTGGAAGGCGCTGAGCTGGGTCGACGAGAACATCCTCGAGCACGTCGTGCCCCGTAGCTTCTTCTACAACGTCATGATCACCGGTGTGAAGCCCGGCAAGTAGTTGGGTTACGACTTCACCCTCGCCGACGTCGAGTACCTGACGTCGGACGACGGCCGCGACGCTCTCGCGAGCGTCGCCGACCGGGAGCTGTCGACGCGTACGCGCCTCGCCGACATCGGCTGGGCGCGTACGCGTTTCGGCGATCGTGCCGGAATGCTGGTCGAAACCGTCATCCTCCGACGCAAGACGGAGGCGAAGATCGCAGGCGGCGGCGAGTGGGTGCTCACCGACGACGCTCTGCAGCAGTCCACGCCCACGCGCGTCGCGGCCCACCGCGCGAAGCGGTTGCGAGGGCGCACAGTGCACGACGTGACGTGTTCGATCGGCGCCGAGCTCACTGAACTCGTCGGAGTCGCCGAGACCGTGATCGGCAGCGATCTCGACGACGTGCGGCTGGCGATGGCCGCGCACAACGTCCCCGGGGCGTACCTCCTGCGCGCCGACGCCCTGCGTCCGGTCACGCGAGGCACCACCGTCATCGCCGATCCCGCACGCCGTTCGGGCGGGCGACGGACCCATGATCCGGCCGCGCTGCAACCACCGCTGCCCGATCTCCTCGACGCCTACGCGGGCCGCGATCTCGCCGTGAAGTGCGCACCGGGACTGGATTTCGACTCGTTCGACTGGGCCGGTGAGGTCGAGGTCGTCTCGCTCGACGGTGGAGTCCGCGAAGCGTGCCTGTACTCGCCGGGATTGAGCACTCCCGGCGTGCGCCGACGGGCTGCAGTACTGCGTTCGGACGGAACCGGTTTCGAGATCACCGACGCCGCGGACGACGACATTCCGGAACGGGAGCCGGGGGAGTGGATCGTCGACCCCGACGGCGCGATCGTGCGCGCCGGTCTCGTCCGCCACTACGCGGCAGCCCACGGACTGTGGCAACTCGACCCGCGGATCGCCTATCTCACCGGCGACAGCCTGCCCGACGGAGTACGGGGTTTCCGGATCGTCGAGCGTCTCAAGTACAGCGAGAAGACACTCCGTCAGGCGCTCGCCCGCCACGACTGCGGCGCGGTCGAGATCCTCGTGCGCGGCGTCGACGTCGACCCGGCGGTATTGCGTCCGCGCCTGAAACTGCGCGGGTCGGCCTCGCTCAGCGTGGTGCTCACCCGCATCGGCCGGACGCCGGAAGCCTTCGTCTGCACGCCGTCGCGCTGACCGCCCTCACACGGGCGGCCGTCCTCACACGGACTGCGGTTCGCGCAGCACCACCACGTCCCCGTCGAGAGTCGTGATCACGAACTCCCCGCCCGGGCCGACGCCGGTGCCGACCGGCAATCCGGTGGCGGGATCGAGGGGTTCCTCCTCCATCGTCGCTCCGTCCGCGAGATCGAGCACCGCCGCTGCGAGACCCCGATCGCCGTCGACGACCACATAGGCCCGGCCGTCGGCGGTCACCGCCGGCGCACCGTACGGAGTCACGTCCGCCCGCTCCCACTCGACTTCGACGCTGTCGCCGCCGTCGCGCAGGGCCGTCAGCGGGGCGCTGCCGTCGGCCGACGCGAGGAGCAGCAGTCCGTCCTCGGTGACGGCGGGACCGAGCGCCGTGGGACGGCCGGTCTCGTGGGTCCATCGCGCTTCGCCTGTCTCGGCGTCGAGCGCCCACAGGGCACCCTCCCCGTCGTGGACGTAGACGGTCGAACCGTCAGCAGACAGAACCGGACTCGTCACCGCACCTCCGGGGAGGTCGGGTACCGACCACTCCTCGATGACCACGGCGTCATCACCGGCCGTGTAGCGCAGCGCCACGAGCGCCGACCTGTCCGAACCCGGACGCCACACGGTGACGAAGACACGGTCGGTGGCGGTGTCGACGGCCGGGGTGGTGGCGACCGGGCAGTCCTCCGAGCCCCCGAAGCAGGCGGGGAGGCCGTGATCGCTCGCGAGTCGCGGCAGGTTCTGCCCGTCCTCGAGGGTCGGCACCGGCACCAGATCGAACAGCGGTGCCTCGAGTTGTCCCGTCTGCGGGTCGACGACGTTGACCTGACCGAAATGCGTGACCACCAACAGGCTTCCGTCGGAGGTGAACTGTGCGCTGCGGGGGCTGCCGCTCACGGGAATGCGCCAGCGACGCTGGCCGTGCTCGTTGAACGACAGCAGTCCGCCGTCCTCACCGACGTAGATGTTCGCGACGCCGTCGGAGACGGGGGTGATCGTCGTGACGGCCGGGGCGAGACGCGTGCACCAGCGCTTGCGGCCTGTGTCCATCTGGAAGGAGAACAGATTGCATCCGGCCTCCGTCGCGGCCGCCACCGAGACCTGGCCGTTGGCCGCGATCCCGGCGGGGGAGCCGACCGGGCCGCCCAGCGGACGCGTCCAGCCGGGCGCGAGGTCGTCGACGCTCTCGGCGGTCGCGGTGTTGCTGTTGCGGGCATCGGAGTGCCGTCCCGGCCAGCCACCGCTCGACAACACGTCGTCGGTGCCGGCCCCACCGCCGCACGCGCTCAGCGCGAAGACCACCGTCAGCGCCGGGACCGCGGTCCGCAGGACACCCCGCATCACTCAACTCCTCCACAGGCGAACGATTCGACGTGTCAGCGTATCGGGCCGGGGGTCGTGAGCCGCGAACGAGGCGGACCGTAGGCTGCCCCTATGACGAGCATGTGGGGTGCACCTCTGACGGCGAGGTGGCGCGGGTCCCGTCGGAGGGATCCCGAACAGGTACGATTCCTGACGCTGTCCTCTCTGAAATGGGTGCTGGACAACAAGGCGTACACGCCCTGGTACCTGGTCCGGTACTACCGCCTGGCGAAGTTCCGGCTGGCCAATCCGCACGTGGTGCTGCGCGGCATGGTCTTCCTGGGCAAGAACGTCGAGATCCACGCGACGCCCGAACTGTCGCGCCTCGAGATCGGCCGCTGGGTCCACATCGGCGACGGCAACGCCATCCGCTGCCACGAGGGTTCGCTCCGGATCGGCGACAAGGTCGTCTTCGGCAAGGACAACGTCGTCAACACCTATCTCGACATCGAGATCGGCGCGTCGACGCTGGTCGCAGACTGGTGCTACATCTGCGACTTCGACCACCGCACCGAGGACATCACCTACCCGATCAAGGACCAGGGCATCGTCAAGAGCCCCGTCCGGATCGGTCCGGACACCTGGATCGCCGCGAAGGTCACCGTGCTCCGCGGCACCCGGGTCGGCCGCGGTTCGGTGCTCGGAGCCCACGCGGTCGTCAAGGGAGACATCCCTGATTTCAGTATCGCGGTGGGTTCGCCCGCCAAGGTCGTGAAGAACCGTAAGGTGGCGTGGGAGAGCGCCGCTGCCGAGCGTGCCGCCCGGGAAGCGGCGCTCGCAGATATCGCACGGAAGAAGTCGGGAGACACGCCCGCGGGCGTCCACCAGTAGCGACGCGGGCCGGGACACTGTCGGGGGACAGCAGATGGACTACTCGGAGTATCGGAGTCACGACGCGACCGGCCTGGCCGAACTCGTCGCGACGGGGCAGGTATCGGCGAGCGAGTTGCTCGAGACCGCGATCGCGCGGCTCGACACGGTCGAACCGACACTGAACACCGTCGTCCGCAGGCTCGACGACAAGGCCCGTGTCCTGGCACGCGAACCGCTCGACGGTCCGTTCGCCGGGGTGCCGTTCCTGCTCAAGGATCTGGGGCAGGATCTGGCCGGTGAGCCGACCTCGTGCGGGTCCCGTGTCCTCGCGGACCTGCCGATGGACGAGAACTCGGTGATCGTCGACCGGTGGCTCGGAGCCGGCCTGGTCCCGTTCGCCAAGACCAACACCCCCGAGTTCGGGGCGAAGGGCATCACCGAGCCCGAGGCGTTCGGGGCCACCCGAAACCCGTGGGATCCGTCGGTGACGCCGGGCGGGTCATCGGGTGGTTCCGCCGCGGCGGTCGCGGCCGGCGTCGTTCCCGCGGCGGGAGCGAGCGACGGCGGCGGCTCCATCCGCATTCCCGCCGCCTGCTGCGGGCTCCTCGGGCTCAAGCCCGGACGCGGACTCGTGCCCACCGGTATGCGCGGCGGGGAACCGCTGCACGGCGCGGCTACCAACGGGGTGATCTGCCGGACGGTGCGCGACGCCGCTGCCTTCCTCGACGTCATGGCGGGCCCGTACGCGGGTGGGCCGTATCTCGTCGAGCGTGCCCGGTCGTACGCAGAGGCCGCGCGCTCGGCGCCGAAGCGGTTGCGGATCGGATACGAGACCGCGTCACCGATCGGGACGCCGGTCGATCCGGAGGCAAAGGCCGCGGTGGACGCTGCCGTCGCGGTGCTCGAGGAACTCGGCCATCACGTCGAACCCGCCTCGACGGGTATCGACGAACGGCGTCTCGCAGAGGACTTCCTCATCATGTGGTTCGCCACGGCTGCCGCGGAGGTCGCCGAGGCCTGCCGCCTCACCGGAGCACGACCCGAGGACTTCGAGTTCGACACCCGCATCATCGCCGCCGTGGGCAAGGCGACCTCGGCGTCGGACTACATTGCGGCCCATGCCCGCTGGGCCGAGTACGCGAGCGGTCTCGCGCAGTTCCACGAACGCTACGATCTGCTGCTCACGCCGACACTCGCCTTCCCGCCGTCGCGCATCGGCGAACTCGACACGCCCCGCTGGATGCGGCGTGCCGGCGAGGCGCTCCTGCGTACCCGCACCGCGTGGATCGCGACCCGGGCCGGTTTCATCGACCGGGTGGTGGACGACAATCTGGGGCGCACCCCCTACACGCAGCTGGCCAATATCACCGGGCGCCCGGCGATCTCGGTGCCGTTGCACTGGACGGTGTCCGGTCTGCCGCTCGGGGTGCAGTTCGTCGGCCCACTCGGTGGGGAGAGTGTGCTCCTCGCCCTCGCAGGCGAACTCGAACAGGCCCGGCCGTGGTTCGATCGGCAGCCGCCGCTCGCTCCGGCCGAGTTGTCCGCTACCTCGTGAGTCGAAGGTCGACTCAGGGTCGGCCCAGTGGCTTCCGGTAGACGACCGTTTCACATAGGACCGCAAGAGCCGGAACGAGTTCCGGATGGCGCGTATCGAGCGGCGCGGGCTCCTCCGGCACGTACCCGAGCCGGGTGTAGAGCCGGTCGAGGAACACCTTCGACTCGTGTGAGGTGTCGCGCGGACGGATCACCTCGAGTTGCATTGCCTCGAAACCCCGCTCGGCGAACTCCGTCTCGACGGTGTCGATCAGGACGCGGCCGACGCCCGTGCCGCGGACCTTCGGGTCGGAGGCGAGCATCCCGAACTCGGCCGTCGTCGCGTCGACCGGGGTCACGCGGATACAGCCGACCACCCGGCCGTGCGAGCGGGCGATGCGAATGCTGCCCTCCCGCGCATATCGGGTGATCTCGTCCGTGTCGGTCCGTGTGGTGCCCGGTACCCACATGCCGTCCTCGGCCACCGCGTAGACCGCGTTGAGCAGTGCGGTGACGGCGACGATATCGGATTCGTGCGGTGCCAGGCGCTCGATTTGGAGCGTGTGCTGCTCGTTCATCCGCGGTCCGGGAGGGGACGTTGGGGGACAGTGGGGCGTGCGAGCGGGTGACGCACCCGCCGCTTCGCCGACGAGTAGACCTGCGCGGTTTCTTCGGCGACGCGGCGCCAGTCGAAGTCGTCGGTCAGTCGTGCCCGAGCCGCCCGCGCGCGCACTCGGGCGGCCTCGGGATCGTCGAGGGTTTCCCGGACGGCCGAGACGAGTCCGGCCACGTCGCCGGGCCGGAACGACAGTCCGGTCACGCCGTCGACCACGGCTTCGCCCAGGCCGCCGGCGGTGGACGCGATGAGCGGGGTACCCGCTGCGGCGGCCTCGAGGGCGATGATGCCGAACGGCTCGTAGCGGCTCGGCAGCACGATCGCGTCGGCGCCGTGCAGCCAGCCGAGCAGTTCGGTGTGGTCGAGGTTGCCGAGGAAACTCACCGAGCGTGCGACGCGGTGTACGCGTGCCTGCTCGTGCAGCCACTCGAACTGGGTGCCCTCACCGGCGACCACGAGGGTCGTGCCGGGATGCGAGCGGCGGATGCGGGGGAGCGCGGCGATCGCGTCCTGCACACCCTTCTCGTATTCGAGGCGGCCGACGTACAGCAGTCGTGCCGGCCCGGGACGCGGTTCGCGGTCGCGGTACGACCAGGTGGTGATGTCGATGCCGTTGCGGATCACGGAGATCTCCGGCAGGTCCGGACCGTACAACTCGGTGACCTCGTCGTGCATCGACGCCGAACACGTGATGAGACGGTCGGATTCGTTGGCGAGCCACCACTCGACGGAATGCACCTGGCGGTTGATCCGGCCCGACAGCCAACCGCTGTGGCGACCGGCCTCGGTCGCGTGCAGGGTCGACACGAGCGGCACGTCGAAGTACTCGGCCAGCGCGATCGCGGGGTGGGCGACGAGCCAGTCGTGGGCGTGGACGACGTCCGGATACCAACCTTCGCCGATGCCGCCGCGGGTCAGCCCGATCCCGGCGCGGACCATCGCGTGGCCCATCGCCAGCGTCCAGGCGATCATGTCCTCGCCGAAGTCGAAGTGGGGTGCGTCCTCCGCGACCGCCACCACGAGCACGCCGTCGGCGATGTGGCTGATCGTGGGGTGGGTCGACGCATCGGTGCCGGTCGGGCGACGTGACAGCACCACCACCTCGTTGCCCGCCGCGGCGAGTTCGGTGGCGAGATGATGGACGTGTCTGCCCAGGCCGCCAACGACGACGGGTGGGTACTCCCATGAGACGAGCAGAATCTTCATCGCGGGCCTCCGTGGCGTCCGGGCAGTCGTCGGGCGTCGAGTCCTGGGAAGAGATTGTCGGCGCGGTTCCATCCGTCGGCCAGACGCCGTGCCGTCTCGGTGCGTCCGGAGTCGACCGCCTCGGCGATCTCACGCAGGGCGTGGGCGTGTTTGTGCGCGCGGTCGCGGGCATAGGCGGCGGCGGTGTCCTTGCTGACCATGAACGCCCAGTCGCTGGAGACCGTCAGCAGCGCTTCGCGCACCATCTGGTCGTGCACGCGGTTGCGGAGCGCGACCGACGACGTGCTCTGCTCGCGGGACTTGTCGATGCTGTCGAGGGTCGTGCGCACCACCTCGTCGTTGAGACGCACGAGATCGGCGACCTGGTCGCCGGCCCAGACCCGCCAGTCCTTGCCCGAACCCCACGACGAATTCTCGAGATCGACGGAGGCGCCGACGTATCCGCGGTCGCGGGCATCGGCGAGGGTTCCCACCTCGATGCCGGCCTCGGGAAGCGCGCGGAGCAGTCGTTCGAGGAAGATCGGACCTTCGAACCACCAGTGGCCGAACAGTTCCGTGTCGAAGGCCGCGACGACGAGTGCGTCCCGGCCGATGCGGCCGGATTCGCTGCGCAATCGCTGCCGGACGGTCTCGACGAAGTCGGCGACGTGCCGGTCGACGGCGTGCGACGCGAGTTCGGGATCGTAGGGCGCCTTCTCGTGCGAGGGCACCGTGCGGCCCGTGACGCGGGACGGTTTGAGTCCGGTGTCGTGGCAGTAGGTGTGGAAGTCGCGGTAGGCGGAGTGGCCGGGATAGCCGGACTTCGGCGACCACACCCGGTACGAGACCTGCAGGTCGCGGCCGAAACACACGACGTCCGAGTCGCGGACCGTGCGGCCGAGCGAGGTGTCGCCGCGCAGCGCAGGACCGTCGACCATGAAGTGCTCGACTCCCGCTGCGGCGTAATCGTTCTCCATGCCCGGCGTGTAACCGCATTCCGGGCCCCAGATGCCGCGGGGGCGATGGTTCCAGCGGGCGTGCGCGTCGGCGAGACCTTCGGACAACGAGAAGGTGCGCAGTCGCGGGTCGAGGAGGGGCTGGAACGGATGGGCGAGAGGCCCACCGAGCAGTTCGATCGCGTCGGCGTCGATCAGCTGCCGCACGACGGGAGATCCGCCGTGGCGCCATTGGGTTTCGAAGTCCTCCAGTGCCGCGGTGGCGGCGCGGTGCTCGCGGGCGCCGAGTGCGCGGTAGGACTCCTCCCGCATGCCGGCCGCCTCGTGCGCGCGCAGTTGCCAGTTGCCGAGCCAGTGGTGCATCCCGGCGAGGCAGTGCGGGTCGTCGAGTTGCGCGGCCAGTACCGGGGTGATGCCGAGTGTGAGCATCCGGGTTCGGCCTTCGGCGGCGAGCCGCCGCAGCACGTCGGTGACGGGCAGATAGGTCGCTGCCCACGACTGGTAGAGCCATTCCTCGCCGACGGGCCACCGGCCGTGGTGGGCGAGCCACGGGAGGTGGGAGTGGAGGACGAGCGCGAACATCCCGGGTTCGCGGGACGATGCGGCACTCACGGAGCGGTGTCCTTCGCTGCGGGGTCCTTCACGGCGATCGCGACCAGATCGAGGCTCGCATCGATGTTCTCGGGGACGATGGCGAAGTCGTCGGTGGAGACCATCGCGACGTCGGCGGTGAGATCGTCCGGCCACGGCTGCCCGGCGAGGGCGCGCTCGATCTGGGCGTCGATGAACGATCCGCCGTGCTTGGCATCGAGTGCGCGCAGCGTGGGGCCGTGGTGCACGCCGGTCATGAGTTCGACGCGGAAGCCGGCGTCCTCGAGCAGTTCGGTCAGTTCGGCGGCGTTCAGCTCACGGGTGTGGAAGGGGTTGAGCGGGGTGTCGCGGCCGGGGGAGAAGGTGATCCGGTTGGGAGTACTGATGAGCAATTCGCCGCCGGGGGTAAGAACGCGGTGACATTCGCGTAGGAACTGTGTCTGATCCCACAAATGCTCGATCACCTGGAAGTTCACGACCGTATCGACCGATTCGTCCTCGAGGGGAAGTTCGGCGAGGTTTCCGTGCCGGATGTCCACGCGGGGGTAGCGCGCGCGGATGTGTGCGACGGCGCTCTCGTCGTAGTCGAGGCCGATCACGCGCGTCGCCACATCGGCGATCATGTCGGCCCCGTAGCCTTCGCCGGCGCCGGCCTCGAGCACGGCCCGGTTCACGCAACGGGGGAGAAAGTTCTGGTAGACGACCTCGTGACGTCGGAACCAATAGTTCTCCTCGGCGATGCCGGGGACCGTCCGTTCGCCGGTGAGGGGGAGGGCGTGCGCGTCATCGGCGCGGGCGGGGGTGTCGCTCACCGCCACGACATTAGACCTCTCCCCGGAGGGGTGGTCTCCGGTGTTCCAGATCACAGGTTTCGTCGTCCTTCCGTACGGCTATGGTGAACCGGGAATCCCGTCAAGTTACTGACTGGTAACTTAGCGGCTGATAATCTATCGCACACGCCGTGCGAAAGACACGAGTGCTCGGTTCAGGCAGCGCCTTGCCGACCAAAGGCAGCTACACACAGGAGGTCGACGCAGACCCATGACGAACATCGTCGTTTTGATCAAGCAGGTCCCCGACACGTGGTCCGAGCGCAAGCTCAGCGACGGCGACTACACGCTCGACCGTGAGGCCGCCGACGCCGTGCTCGACGAGATCAACGAGCGCGCCGTCGAGGAAGCTCTGCTCATCAAGGAGCGCGACGGCGGTGAGGTCACCGTTCTGACCGCCGGCCCGGACCGCGCCACCGACGCCATCCGCAAGGCGCTGTCCATGGGCGCCGACAAGGCGATCCACCTCAACGATCCCGCCATGCACGGCTCCGACTCGATCCAGACCGCGTACGCGATCGCCGCTGCGCTCGGCCAGATCGAGGGTGTCGAGCTGGTCATCGCCGGTAATGAGGCCACCGACGGTCGCGTGGGCGCCGTGCCCGCGATCATCGCCGAGTACCTGGGCCTGCCCCACCTGACGCACCTGCGCAAGCTCACGATCGCGGACGGCAAGGCCGCCGGCGAGCGCGAGACCGACGAGGGCGTCTTCGGCATCGAGGCTCCGCTCCCCGCCATCGTCTCGGTCACCGAGAAGATCAACGAGCCCCGCTTCCCCTCCTTCAAGGGCATCATGGCCGCGAAGAAGAAGGAAGTTCAGACCCTCACCCTCGCCGACATCGGTCTCGATCCCGAGATCTTCGGTGTTGCGAACGCTGCGTCCACCGTCACCGGTGTGACTCCGAAGCCCCCGCGCACCGCGGGTGAGCGCGTCACCGACGAGGGCGACGGCGGCAGCAAGATCGCTCAGTACCTGGTCGGCCAGAAGATCATCTGATCGCGCCCCGCGACAACATCTGACATATCTAGGAGAGAAGTAGTAATGGCAGAAGTACTCGTGCTCGTCGAGCATGCCGAGGGCGCGCTCAAGAAGGTCAGCACCGAACTCATCACCGCCGCGCGTGTGCTCGGCGAGCCCTCCGCCGTCGTCGCAGGTGCCCCCGGCACCGCCGACGCGCTGCAGGACGCCCTCGCCGCCGCCGGTGCGGTCAAGGTCTACGCCGCCGAGTCCGAAGACGTCGACAACTACCTGGTGACCCCGAAGGTCGACGTCCTCGCGTCGCTCGTCGAGTCCACCAGCCCCGCCGCCGTCATCACCGCCGCGTCCGTCGAGGGCAAGGAGGTGTCGGGCCGCCTCGCCGCCCGCATCGGCTCCGGTCTGCTCGTCGATGTCGTCGACGTCAAGGCCGACGGCTCCGCCGTGCACTCGATCTTCGGTGGCGCGTTCACCGTCGACGCCAAGGCCAACGGTGAGGTCCCCGTGATCTCCATCCGCCCGGGCGCCATCGAGGCCAAGCCCGAGGCTGCCGCCGCCGAGCGTGTGGCCGTCGAGGTTCCGGCCCAGGAAGAGAACGCCGTGAAGATCGTCTCGCGCGATCCGATCGTCGGCGGCGACCGTCCGGAGTTGACCGAGGCGTCGATCGTCGTCTCCGGTGGCCGCGGTGTCGGTTCGGCCGACAAGTTCTCCGTCGTCGAGGAGCTCGCCGACTCGCTCGGTGCCGCCGTCGGTGCTTCCCGCGCCGCCGTCGACTCGGGCTACTACCCGGGCCAGTTCCAGGTCGGTCAGACCGGTAAGACGGTCTCCCCGCAGCTGTACGTCGCGCTCGGCATCTCCGGCGCCATCCAGCACCGCGCCGGCATGCAGACGTCGAAGACCATCGTCGCCGTCAACAAGGACGAAGAGGCCCCGATTTTCGAGATCGCGGACTACGGCGTCGTCGGCGACCTGTTCAACGTCGCTCCGCAGCTGACCGAGGAGGTCAAGAAGCACAAGGGCTGATCCGCTCCGGCAGATCGATCCCTGCGCGGCCCCGCTCCTTCGAAAGGAGCGGGGCCGCGTGCATTCTGCGGGAGTGTTCATCGGCGATGCATCGCCGCGACACCCCGTCGCCGCCGGCGCGCCTCCCACGGTCGTTACACCTTGGGGCATGACCACATCGCCGGTGCTGTACCGCCCGAGTGGGTTCACCGCTCCCGTCCTGTCCGGCCCCCACTACTCCCTCGTCGTGTCGACGGAAGCGTCGGATCGCCTGGCTGCGCAACGCCTTCGGTACCGGGTTTTCTCCGGTGAACCCGGCTTCCGGATCCCCGATGCGGGGGGCGCATCCGACGCCGACCGGTTCGACGAGTTCTGCGACCACGTGCTGGTGCGCGATCGGGTCACCGACGACGTCGTCGGCTGTTACCGGATGCTGCCGCCCGAAGCCGCCCGCGAGGCCGGTGGGTACTACACCGCCACCGAATTCGATCTCTCCGCACTCGACCCACACGGGCGAGGCCTGGTGGAGATGGGCAGGGCCTGCGTCGATCCAGCCCACCGTTCCGGATCGGTCCTCACCCTGATGTGGGCCGGCATCCTGCACTATCTCGAGGCGACCGGACACAACGAGGTCGTCGGATGCGTCTCGGTGCCCATGCGCACGACGCCCGACGAGCCCGAGGCGTCGAACGTTCGGGCCGTGCGCGACCTGCTGCTCGAACGACACGCCGTCGAACCCGCAGCGCGGGTCCGACCGCTGAATCCCGTGATGGTCGAAGGCCACCCGCTCGACGAGATCGCTCCGTTGCCGCGTCCCGTGGTCCCGCCGCTCCTGCGCGGATACCTGCGGCTCGGTGCCCGGATCTGTGGTGAACCGGCCCACGATCCGGACTTCGGGGTCGCCGACTTCGTCGCGATACTAGCCGTGGACCGGGCGGACACCCGCTATCTCGCCCGCCTGCGCGCGGCCGCCGAGCGTGCCGAGCGGGGGTCGCGGTGACTCGGGTCGGTACGACACGGGTGCACGCGTGGATGCCGTCGAGTCCGTGCGGGATCCGGTGCCTGCCGGACGGGACGGATCGTGTGGGTCTGCCGACGGTGTGGTTGCGCATCGCGACGGTCGCGGTCGTGCTGACGGTGGTGCCGCTCCTGCTGGCAGGACGGATGATTCCCGCGGCGCGTCGGGAGAGCACGGTGCGGCGCAGTGCGCGCCTGTTGTTGTGGTGCGTAGGCATCCGTCCGACGATCGACGATCGGCGTGACCGACGGGCGCGCGCAGGGGGCGTGCTCGTCGTTGCACCGCACATCTCGTGGACGGATGTCCTCGTCCTCACCGCAGTCGCTCCCGCGGAGTTCGTCGCACGAGCGGACCTGCTCGACTGGGGCCTGCTGGGCGCGCTCGCACGCCGGATGCGTGTCATCCCCATCGAACGGGAACGACTGCGACTGCTGCCCGCCGTGATCGAGCGAGTACGCACCCGCTTGCTGGAGGGCGGGTGCGTCGCCGTCTTCCCCGAGGGCACGACGCGATGCGGACGGTCCCACGGCGGTTTCCGCCCCGCCCTGCTGCAGGCGGCCGTGGACGCGCAGTGCCCCGTCCAGCCCGTCGGCCTGCGATACGGCGAGCGCGGGGGAGACCTCACCGCCGCGCCGGCCTTCGTCGGTGACGAGACGATCGGTTCCTCGATCCGGCGGATGATCCGGAACCGCGGTGTCGTCGTCGAAGTCATGCTCGCTCCGCTCGAACATCCGGGTCGGGACCGGCACGATCTCGCAGCCCGATGCGCCCGCGCGGTCCGTGCCGAGCGCCCGGTCGAGGCCGTGACATTCCTGCCGGTCGGCGGCTCACCGGCCGGTGGAACGGCACGGACGGTGGACGCCGCCTGACGGGCGACCCCCCTGAGCGCGGCGGGCACCTGCGCCGACCCGCTATCCTGGATCGGTCATGACCTCGCCCGCCGCCGGTCCCTCCGGTACCTCCACGACCGTCTACCTCGATCACGCCGCGACGTCGCCGATGCTTCCTGCGGCCGTCGAGGCGATGACGTCGGTCCTCGCCACCGTCGGAAACGCGTCCTCCCTGCACGGATCGGGGCGCGCAGCGCGCCGGCGCGTCGAGGAGTCGCGGGAGTCGATTGCGGCCGCCCTCGGCGCCCGGCCCTCCGAGGTGATCTTCGTCTCCGGTGGCACCGAGGGCGACAATCTGGCCGTCAAGGGCATCTATTGGGGTCGCCGCGCCCAGGACCCCCGGCGTCGCCGGATCCTCGCGAGCGCGGTCGAACACCACGCCGTGCTCGACGCCGTCGAATGGCTCGTCGAGCACGAGGATGCCCAGGTGACGTGGCTGCCGGTGGACGGCTCCGGCCGCGTCGATCCCACCACGCTCCGCGAGGAACTCTCGCGCCACGCCGACGAGGTCGCCCTCGTGTCCGTGATGTGGGCGAACAACGAGGTCGGCACCGTCATGCCGATCACCGAACTCGCTGCGGTCGCCGCCGAGTTCGACGTCCCGATGCACAGCGACGCCGTGCAGGCGGTCGCGCATCTCCCAGTCGATTTCACCGCGAGCGGACTGTCGGCACTGACCCTGGCCGCTCACAAGTTCGGTGGTCCGCAGGGAGTGGGAGCGCTGCTGCTCGGCAGGCAGGTACCGTGCGTGCCGCTCGCCCACGGTGGGGGCCACGAACGCGACGTGCGGTCCGGGACGCAGGACACCGCGTCCATCGTGGCGATGGCCGCGGCGTTGCGCGAGGTCACCTCGGATCTGCCCGGCCGCACCGCCGAACTCGCGCACCTGCGCGATCTTCTTGTCGCGGGTGTCGAGGCGGCGATCCCCGACGCGATCCTCAACGGTCCTCGCGAGGTCGGACGACTGCCCAACAACGCGCACTTCACGTTCCCCGGATGCGAAGGCGACTCGCTGCTGATGTTGCTCGACGCGGCCGGTATCGAATGCTCGACCGGTTCGGCGTGCACCGCCGGGGTCGCGCGCGCGAGTCACGTACTCGTCGCGATGGGGGCGGACCCGATCACGGCACGCGGTTCGCTCCGATTCTCGTTGGGGCACACCACAACCCGCAGTGACATCGACAAACTGATCGAAACTCTCCCTTCCGTGGTGGACAGGGCTCGCGCCGCCGGACTGGCGAGCGCCGGTGGACGAGGAGGTGACCGGAGATGAGGATTCTTGCGGCAATGAGCGGCGGTGTGGACTCGGCGGTCGCCGCCGCCCGCATGGTCGAGGCCGGACACGACGTCGTGGGAGTGCATCTCGCGTTGTCGGCCGCGCCGGGCACACTGCGCACCGGCTCGCGCGGATGCTGCTCGAAGGAGGACGCCGGCGATGCTCGCCGCGCCGCCGACGTGCTCGGAATTCCCTTCTACGTCTGGGATTTCGCAGACCGCTTCAAGGAGGACGTGATCGACGACTTCGTCGCGTCCTATGCCGCCGGTGAGACCCCGAACCCGTGCCTGCGTTGCAACGAGAAGATCAAGTTCTCGGCGCTGGCCGACCGTGCCGTCGCGCTCGGCTTCGACGCCGTCGCCACCGGTCACTACGCGCAGTTGAACGACGGGGTGCTGCGCCGCGCCGTCGACGCCGACAAGGACCAGTCGTACGTACTCGCCGTGCTCACCGCGCAGCAGTTGTCGCGCGCGGTGTTCCCCGTCGGCGACACCCCCAAGAGCCGGATCCGCGAGGAGGCCGCCGAGCGCGGACTCGCGGTGGCGAACAAGCCCGACAGCCACGACATCTGCTTCATCCCGTCGGGCGACACCCGCGCCTTCCTCGGTGCCCGGATCGGTGTGCGTCCCGGCGCCGTCGTGGACGACCGTTCGGGTGAGGTGCTCGCGCAGCACGAGGGCGTGCACGGTTTCACCATCGGCCAGCGCAAGGGACTCGGTATCGCCGGGCCCGGACCGGACGGACGCCCCCGCTACGTCACCGCGATCGAACCGGAGAGCGGCACCGTCCGGGTCGGCAGCGCCGAACAGCTGAAGGTCGAGTCGATCCGCGCCGAGCGCGCCGTATGGACCTCCGGCACCGCTCCTGTCGGACCGATCGAGTGCGTCGTCCAGGTCCGCGCTCACGGCGGCCTGGCCCCGGCCGTCGCCGAAGCGGTGGGTCCGGGCATCGAGATCTCGCTGCGCGAACCGCTCACCGGTGTCGCCGCCGGTCAGGCCGCCGTGCTGTACCGGTCCGACGCTGCGGGCGACATCGTCCTCGGCAGCGGAACCATCGCGGCAGGGGACCGGTGACGGCACCTGCCACCGGCCGCGAGGTGTGGTCCGGTCTCGCGACAGGCATCGGTTCGTGGCCCGGGACGGACCCGCGCGAGGCCGCGGCGGTCGTCGTCGGCGAACTCACGGATCTGCCCCACCTCGTCGAACTGCCGGCACGCGGCCTCGGTGCCGACATGATCGGGCGGGTCAGCGCCCTGCTCGTCGACATGTACCTCGACACCTCGACCACTGGCTACCGCCTCGTGTCGCGACGCGGCGGTGTGGCTGCCCGGGCGCGCGACCTGCTCGCCCAGGACCTCGATGCGCTCGAGGAGGCCTGGGAACGCGCCGGGCTGGATGCCGGCCGCCCCGTGAAGGTGCAGGCTGCCGGGCCGCTCACCCTCGCCGCCCACGTCGAACTCGCCACGGGACGCCGGGTGCTCACCGACCGCGGCGCCGTTCGCGACCTGGCCGAATCGCTCGCGGAGGGCCTGGCCCGACACGCCGCCGAGATCACCCGCCGGCTCGGGGTTCAGGTGGTCGCGCAACTCGACGAACCGTCGCTGCCGGATGTGCTCGCCGGAACGCTGAAGGGCCGGACCGTCCTCGAGACCGTCCCTGCCGTGCCGGACCCGGAAGCGCTGGACGTGCTCGACACGACGATTCGGGGCACTGGGCTCTCCGTCGCGGTGCACTGCTGCGCGGGCACCTTCCCGGCCGACTTCCTGCGGCGCAGCGCTGCCGACGCTGTGGCCTTCGACGTCGGATGCGTGCGACGCTCCGACCTCGACGGACTCGGGGAACTGTTCGACTCGGGCACGGTCCCGATACTCGGACTCGTGCCCGCCACCGCACCGGCCTCGACGGGCTGGCGCGAGTACGCGGCACCGGCCGTCGAGCTGATCGACCGGCTCGGGTTCCCCAGGAAGGTGCTGCAATCGGTGGCGGTGAGCCCGGTCTGCGGGCTGGCCTCGGCCTCCACGGAGGGGGCACGGGCCGCTCTGCGTTCGTTGCGCGACGTCGCGTCGGCCTTCGCTGAGGAAGCCGACACGCTCTGAGTATTCCGGTCGGTCCCCTCGACTAGGCTTGCAGGCTGTGAGTGAACCGACGGACGCACCCATCACCGCTCCTCCGGAGGCGCGTGAGCGCTGGCAGGATCTCGCCGAACAGGTGCGCGAGCATCAGTTCCGTTATTACGTGCGCGACGCCCCCATCATCTCCGACGGTCAGTTCGACGCGCTCCTCGGCGAACTGCAGGCACTCGAGGATCAGTACACCGAACTCCGCACGCCGGATTCGCCCACCCAGCTGGTCGGCGGCGGCTTCGCCACCGAATTCGGTGCCGTCGAGCATCTCGAACGGATGCTCAGCCTCGACAACGTCTTCGACGAGGACGAACTGCGCGCGTGGCTCTCGCGCGCCGAGGTCGAGACCGGCACTCACCCCGATTATCTGTGCGAGGTGAAGATCGACGGCGTGGCGCTCAGCCTCGTCTACGAGAACGGCAAACTCGTCCGCGCGGCCACCCGCGGCGACGGACGCACCGGGGAGGACGTCACCCTCAACGCCCGCACGATCGACGACGTTCCCGAAAAGCTCACCGGCACCGCCGAATACCCGATCCCGACGTTGCTCGAAGTGCGCGGCGAGGTGTTCTTCCGGCTCGAGGACTTCCAGACCCTCAACGCCGGGCTGGTGGCCGAAGGCAAGCCGCCCTTCGCGAATCCCCGCAATTCCGCCGCCGGTTCCCTGCGGCAGAAGAACCCGGCCGTCACCGCGCGCCGGCGTCTGCGCATGTACTGCCACGGCTACGGCCGCATGGAGGGCTTCGAACCCCGCTCGCAATCCGACGCCTACGCGGCCTTCGCGGCCTGGGGCCTGCCCGTCTCACCGCACACTGTTCGCGTGCAGGGCGCCGAGGCGGTCGTCGAGCGGATGCGCTACTGGGGCGAACACCGCCACGACATCGAACATGAGATCGACGGCCTGGTGGTCAAGATCGACGACATGGGGCTGCACCGACGCCTCGGTGCCACGTCCCGCGCCCCACGGTGGGCGATCGCCTACAAGTACCCGCCGGAGGAGGTCACCACCAAGCTCCTCGACATCCGCGTCAGTGTCGGGCGCACCGGACGCGTGACCCCCTTCGCCTACATGGAGCCGGTCACCGTCGCCGGGTCCACCGTCTCGCTGGCGACGCTGCACAACGCGTCCGAGGTGGAGCGCAAAGGCGTGCTCATCGGCGACACCGTGGTCATCCGCAAGGCCGGCGACGTGATCCCGGAGGTCCTCGGCCCGGTCGTCGACCTGCGCGACGGTTCCGAGTACGCCTTCGAGATGCCCACGCAGTGCCCCGAATGCGGTACCACCCTCGCCCCGGCGAAGGAGGGCGACGTCGACCTGCGCTGCCCCAACTCGCGGTCGTGCCCGGCGCAATTGCGCGAGCGGGTCTTCCACGTCTCGGGCAGGGGAGCGTTCGACATCGAAGCCCTCGGCTACGAGGCGGCCACGGCGCTGCTCGAGGGGAAGATCATCGCCGACGAGGGCGACCTGTTCTCGCTCACGAAGGAAGACCTCGAACGCATCCCGTTTTTCCGCACCACCAAGGGCGTGCTGTCGAAGAACGGCGACCGTCTGCTGCAGAACCTCGACAAGGCGAAGGAACAGCCGCTCTGGCGCGTGCTGGTCGCCCTGTCCATCCGGCACGTCGGACCGACCGCTGCGCGTGCGCTGGCCACCGAGTTCGGCAGCCTCGACCGGATCCGGGCCGCGTCCGTCGACGAGCTCGCGGCCGTCGAGGGCGTCGGACCGACGATCGCCGCGGCGGTGACCGACTGGTTCACCGTCGATTGGCACGTCGCGATCGTCGACAAGTGGGCGGCAGCGGGTGTGCGGATGGCCGACGAACGCGACGAATCGATCCCGCGAACCCTCGAAGGACTGTCGATCGTGGTTACGGGCACGCTCGCGGGATTCTCCCGCGACCAGGCCAAGGAGGCCGTCCTCGCGCGCGGAGGCAAGGCCGCCGGATCGGTGTCGAAGAAGACGGCTTTCGTCGTCATCGGCGACAACCCTGGTTCGAAGGCCGACAAGGCCGCCGATCTCGGAGTACCCGTGCTCGACGAGGACGGTTTCCGGATCCTGCTCGACGAGGGGCCCGACGCCGCTCGCGCCTATCTCGAAGGGCGCGAAGGGGAGAACTGAGACGCTCTCCGCCGGGAGGTGCCCTGCCCGCGGATTCTCAGGAGGCCGTTGCGGATTCCGGTTCCTCGGCGCTGCGCCTCCCGAGGAATACCGCCGCGGCGAGCAGGAAGCAGATCGCCCCGACGAACGTGCCGGTGTTGGCAAGGCTCGGGTCGAGAGTGTTTCCGTCGTCGAGGACGAACGAACCGACGGCGGAGACCCCGAAAGCGATCGACCCGAGCATGTTCAGCCACCCGCTGATCCAGTCCTTCGAGCGCGGCGCCCAATGCGAGCCCGCTCGCCAGAGGACTGCACACGCGATCGCGCTCGACACCAGAAAGCACAGGGAACCTTCGAGATTGGGGTTCCACACCAGGTGCTTCTCACCCTTGACGGTGTGGGCGTGCAGTGCGGCTCCCGTGCTGACGTTGAACAGCAGCGTACCGATGAACTGGATCAGCGACGCGAGCCAGTCGGCGCGGATCGCCGGGCTGCCCTTGTCCGTGACGGTGGCCGGCCCACTGAGCATCAATTGGACGAATGCTGCACCCGTGAAGAACCAGGAACCCACGAAGAACGAAGTATTTGCACCGGCGGTGCCGAGAAGCGTCGCAATTCCGGGCGCCGAACCCAATGCGAACAGGGCGGCGCCGATGACGAATCCCCAGGACTGCATGCGCAATGTCGGGTGAATCAGCATTGGCGCAGTGTAAGTCGAAGATCGGAAATTTGTGTGTTTTCAAAAGAAACTATCCGATCGAATAGGTGCAGTTCAGAACGAACTTTCGAAAAGGGTGAACGGTTGGGGTGAATTGGTTCGGGATCCTTTCGGTTGGTCGGAAGTCGTGTTCGATGCGCGTTAGCGTCCCAGCCATGACGGAAACCGGTAAGTCCACTCAGCGCCTTCTTTTTCGTAATGTGCGAGTTTTCGACGGAGTTTCCGGAGAGCTCGTCACCGGCGACGTACTGATCGACGGAGACCGCATCGTCGCCGTATCCGAATCGCCGATCGGCGACGAACCCGGCCGCGAGACCGACGTGATCGACGGCGGCGGGCGGGTCCTCATGCCCGGCATGTCCGACGCGCACGTCCACCTCGTCGGTAACGCGAACTCCTACATCGACATGGTGATGGGCAGCGAAGCGCACATCGCGCTCAACGGCCTCGCCGAGGCCCGCAACATGCTGCTGCGCGGCTTCACCGCCGTCCGCGACATGGCCGGCGACACCGGCAGCATCAAATCGGTGATCGACCGGGGATTGTTCGACGGTCCCCGCATCTACCCGTCCCAGGCCGCGATCTCGCAGACGTCCGGGCACGGCGACTTCGGCTTCGTCTACGAATGCCCCACAGCCCTCGGTGGGGATCAGGCCCGCGCCGAACAGATCGGCTTCATGCGGGTCGCCGATGGTGAGGACCGGGTCCTCGCAGCCGTGCGCGAGCAACTCAAGAAAGGTGCATCGCAGATCAAGCTGATGGTCGGCGGCGGAGCGGCGTCCATGTACGACCCGCTGTACACCGTCCAGTTCATCGACAGAGAACTGCGTGCCGCCGTCCAGGCCGCATCCGACTACGGCACGTACGTGGCCACCCACGTCTACAACGTCACCGGGATCCGCCGCGCGGTCGCGGCCGGGGTGAAGTCGATCGAGCACGGCCACCTCGCCGACGAGGAGACCGTCGCACTGCTCGCGGAGAAGGAGGTGTGGTTGTCGATGCAGCCCTTCGCGCTCGGCGACCACCACTATCCCGACCCGGATCGCGCGGAGAAGGACAAGCAGATCTGCACCGGCACCGACCACGTCTACGAGTGGGCGCAGAAGCACGGCGTGAAGACGGCCTGGGGAACCGACCTGCTGCTCGAGCCGCAGATCGCGCCGCGCCAGAGCGAGATGGCCGCGCGGCTCGGCGACCACTACAACAACCTCGACGCGCTGCGGATGCTCACCTCAGGAAACGCCGAACTGTTCCGGCTCGCAGGCGAACGCGATCCCTACCGTCAGGCCCGATGGGGTGTGATCGACAAGGGCGCCTGGGCGGACGTGCTCCTCGTCGACGGCAACCCGCTCGAGGATCTGAGTCTGATCGCCGATCCAGCAAAGAACCTGTCGGTCATCGTGAAGAACGGCCACGTCGTCAAGAACAGCCTGTGACCGTGGCAGCGCATCGGACACGGCACCACACCCCACTCGCTCGGCGCAAGGACAGTCGGTGACTCACTACGGGCAGCGCAGCGACGCAGAGGCCTGGGACGAGTTGTCGGACGAGCAGCTCGAGGATCCCTTCGTCGTGGACGGAAACTACGGCGGAACACCGGTGGGCACAGCCGAACCGGATGATGTCGGGACTCCGCCGTACGGCGCTCCGGTCGTGCAGCGGGCAACCGCCCGGCAGACGCCGGGCACACTCGTGTCGGCGCGCGGGATCGAACTCCACGGACCCTGGGGCCATGTCTTCGGCCCCCTCGACCTGGACCTCGACGCCGGGGGAGTGACGGTTCTGGCCGTGCAGGCCGGTGCTGCGCGTACCGCGTTGCTCATGGCTCTGTGCGGTCGCATGCGACTGACCCGGGGATCGCTGACGGTTCTCGGCGAGGACAGACCGCAGAAGATCATCGCGCGGTCGGCGATTGCGTGCATGAACGAGCTCGACGAGGTACGCCCGTCGGTCACCGTGCGCGATCTCGTCACCGAGCAGAAGCGGTGGGATTCCCCGTGGTACAAGTTCGTTCCGCGGGTCCGTGAGGACGGTATCGCCGAGATGTGCGAGGAGATCTTCGGCGACGTACCGCTGCCACCGCTCGAGGCGTTCGTCGACGACCTCCCCGAACTCCAGCAACTGCTCCTGCGGATCTCGGTTGCGAACACCCGGCGTCCGCCACTGCTGGTGGTGGGCCGGATCGATCGGATCGCCGACGACGTCGAACGTGCCACCCTGCTCGGCCGGCTCGTCGCGCTCGGTGAGAACCAGGCGGTGATCATCGGCGACGTGAACCCTGTCGACCCCGATAGCGGGGTACGGGCCGTGGTGGACATGCACGATCTGCTCGGACCTGGTGACATCGGCGTCCTGACGAAGAGGAAGTGACGAGTGCTCGCAGGCGTCTCTCTCGGTAGCGACTCGAAGCGATACTTCCGCGGCACGATGCCGCGCATCGCGATCGCGACGATCATTCTCATGCCGTTGCTGTACGGGGCCATGTACCTGTGGGCCTTCTGGAATCCGTTCGGTGCGGTGAACAAGATTCCCGCGGCGATCGTCAACAACGACACCGGTCGTTCGTCGACGGGGGAACAGGTCGACGCCGGCGATCAGGTCGTGAAGTCCCTCATCGCATCCGGTCAGCTCGATCTGGCGGAGGTGTCGGAAGAGGACGCCGTCGCGGGTCTGGTCGACGGAAAGTACTACTACACCATCACGATTCCGGAGAATTTCACCGAAGCGGTCGAATCCCCCAACGGCGACAACCCGGAGAAGGCGAATCTGGTCTTCACTTTCAACGACGCGAACAACTATCTCGCGACGATCATCGGGCAGGACGCGTCCGAACAGGTGATCGGACAGGTGAACTCCACGATCGGTGCCCAAGGTGTCGGGACCGTGCTCACCGGTCTCGAGAGCGCCGGCTCGGGTCTGAAGCAGGCCGCCGACGGTGCCGGGCAACTCGCCGACGGCATCGACACGGCCAAGAGCGGCGCGGACCAGCTCGCTTCGGGATCGCAGGAGCTCGCGACGAACATGGTCACGGCGCGAGACGGGTCGGCGCAGCTCGCTACCGGCGCGAACGAACTCGCCACCGCGATCGACGGCGTGACGGGTCCGCTGCTCAGCGCGCTCGACAGCGGTGCCCTCTCGGGTGTCGCCGGGCAGGTAGCGGAGCTGCGGGCCTCGCTCGACGCCCTCGAATCGCGGGTACCGCAGACCACGCAGTCGACGGTGAACCAGGCCGTACAGCAGGTCGTCGACATCCTGAACCGGAGCTCCGATCCGGTCGTGCAGCAGGCGATCACCGCGTTGACACCGCTGACGGCGCAACAGGCGGCCTCCGATGCCGACGCCCTACGCGCTGAGATCATGCGTCTGCAGGCAGGCGCCGAACAACTCGAGTATCAACTCGGCAACCCGAACAGTCCGCTACAGGGAGCCCTGGCGACGTTGTCGAACGGGGGACTGGCGGCGGACGTGAACCGACTCCGCAGCGGTGTCGACGAACTGAGCTCCGGTGCCGCCACGCTGAACTCCGGTCTCGTCCAACTCACCGACGGCAGTGTCCAGTTGGCCGACGGAGCAGGAGAGCTGTCCTCGGGCATGGTCGAGTTGCAGTCGGGTTCGCAGGAACTCGCGCAGGCCCTGAGTCAGGGCGCCACCCAGGTGCCGAACTGGACGGACGAACAACGCACCGCCACCGCCGAGACGTTGTCGACTCCGGTTGCTCTGCAACAGAACTACACGAACGAGGCACCCACCTTCGGTACCGGTTTCGCCCCGTTCTTCCTGTCGCTCGCCCTGTTCGTCGGCGGCATCATCACCTGGATGCTGCTCACCCCGTTACAGTCGCGGCCCACCGTCGCGGGACTCGGTGCCTACCGCACGGTCCTCGCGTCGTACTGGCCGGCTCTGCTGGTAGGCATCCTGCAGGTGGTCGTGATGTACACGGTCGTCCATTTCGGCGTCGGACTGGACGTGAAGCACGTCGTGGGGACGATCCTGTTCCTGATGTTGATCTCCGCAACGTATCTGGCCATGATCCAAGCGTTCAATGCGATCTTCGGCGTCGCCGTCGGTCGGGTGGTGACCTTGGCCTTCCTGATGCTGCAACTGGTCTCGGCCGGCGGTATCTACCCCGTGCCGACCACGGCGAAGCCGTTCCAGTACATCCACCCGTTCGACCCGATGACCTACACCGTCAACGGTCTGCGGCAGCTCACCGTCGCCGAGAACATCGATTCGCGATTGTGGATCGCAATCGCTGTCCTGGCCGGAATCCTGCTCGTATCGTTGACGCTGAGTGCCCTGTCGGTTCGGCGCAACCGCCGCTACACGATGGAGAGGCTGTACCCGCCGATCGAGGTGTGAGAGCCGCCCCGTATGTCCTGAAGTCACCGGATCGACGAGTGTTCGATGCGGGAAATGGAGGAAACCATGTCAGAGTCCAATGCTCCAGCCGAGACACTCGCACCTGCCTTCACCGGCAGACTCGGTACCGACCCGATTCCTGCTCTGCGACTTCCCAAGTCGGAGACCGATCCGGAGGCGACGTACCAGTTCATACACGACGAGCTGATGCTCGACGGCAGCTCGCGGCTCAACCTGGCGACCTTCGTCACCACGTGGATGGATCCGCAGGCGGGTCGTCTCATGGCCGAGACGTTCGACAAGAACATGATCGACAAGGACGAGTATCCGGCCACGGCGGAGATCGAGACCCGCTGCGTCAACATGGTCGCGGCCCTGTTCCACGCCGAGAACCTCGATCCGGCCGATCCGTCGTCGGCCACCGGCGTCTCGACGATCGGTTCGTCCGAGGCCGTCATGCTCGGCGGTCTCGCGCTCAAGTGGCGCTGGCGTGAGGCCCGTAGGGCCGCCGGCAAGGACGCGTCGAAGCCGAACCTGGTGCTCGGCAGCAACGTGCAGGTGGTGTGGGAGAAGTTCTGCCGCTACTTCGACGTCGAGCCGAAGTACCTGCCGATGGAGCCCGGCCGTTACGCCATCACCCCCGAGCAGGTCCGTGAAGCGGTCGACGAGAACACCATCGGCGTCGTCGCGATCCTCGGCACCACCTTCACCGGTGAACTCGAGCCGGTGGCGGAGATCGCCGCCGCGCTCGACGAGCTCGCGGCCTCCGGCGGTCCCGACGTCCCGTTGCACGTCGACGCCGCCTCCGGTGGCTTCGTGGTGCCCTTCCTCCATCCGGACCTCGAATGGGACTTCCGTGTGCCGCGGGTCGTGTCCATCAACGTCAGTGGTCACAAGTACGGCATGACCTATCCGGGTATCGGTTTCGTCGTCTGGCGCTCGAAGGAACATCTGCCCGAGGACCTGGTCTTCCGGGTCAACTACCTCGGTGGCGACATGCCGACGTTCACGCTCAACTTCTCGCGTCCTGGTAACCAGGTCATCGGCCAGTACTACAACTTCATCCGGCTCGGTGTCGCCGGGTACACGCAGATCATGGAGACCCTGCGCGACACCGCGCTCATGCTGTCGAAGCAGATCTCCGAGATCGAGAACATGGCGATCATCACGGACGGCTCCGCCATCCCGGTCATCTCCTTCGAGGTGACGGGCGACCCCGGCTTCACGGTGTTCGACATCTCCCACGAATTGCGGGCCCGCGGATTCCAGGTTCCGGCCTACACGATGCCGGCCGACGCGGAGGACGTCGCGGTTCTGCGAATCGTGCTTCGCGAGGGGTTCAGCCGGGACATCGCCCACAAGCTCGGTGAAGACATCGCCGATGTAGTCGGATATCTCCGCGAGGGTGTCGGTCGCGGCCACACCGACCAGGCATTCGCACACTGAACGAAGTCGCAGCGGGGGAGAAGCTCACCGAGTTTCTCCCCCGCCGACGTGAAATCCGTTCGTGGACCGTGTGAATGGAGGTGCGGAGTTACTTCGATGTGATTCCTGGCGCGCGATCGGAGTTCCGGCGAAATCCGTCATTTCCCCCGCCGGCTGCTAATATTTGCACATACCTGTGAGTCCGTTTCGAGGGCGATGCTGCCCGGATGCGAAAGGGATAGTGGACGTGCCGAGAACACTGCCTTTGTCCCGTCGCCGATTGTTCTCCGTTCTGTCCGCGCATTCCGAACTCGCCGTGATCCTCGGTGGCCCCTTCTCCGGCAAGACGACCCTCGTCGACACGTGGCTGGCGACCGACCCGTGTCCCGAGTGGGCGCCGGTGGTGATTCCCGAACCCGCGCACGACGTCACACCCGAGACCTACTGGGCGACGGTGGCATCGTCGCTGTGCACCTCCCTCGGAGTCGACGAACCCGTTGCGGCGGAAGGCTCCTTCGACTCGTTGTGTTCGATACTGGTCCGGCACCCCCGGCCCGTGATGTTCGTGCTCGACGGTGTCCGGTCGGTCGAAGCGATCGAAGACCGGGTCGGGCAGTTGCTGCGGCTCGGGCCGCAGGTGCGGATGGTGGTCACCAGCAGGGCCGCAGGCTCGTGGGCCGAACTTGTCGACGGACACCCGCACAGGACGATCGTCGGCGACGACGACCTGGCGTTCACCGTGGACGAGACCGCTGCACTGTGCCGGCTCTTCGGACTTGCGCGGGACCAACGCACCATCGAGTGGATCACCCGCCGCACCGAAGGATTCGCCGCATTCGTCGCGGCGGTGTGTGCGACGCTGCGTGCCGAGAAGCCGGATCGGGTCTACGGCACCGACGCCCTCGACGTCCTGGTCGACTCGACCGTCGATCTCGTCGTCATGCATGTCGTGGCCGCGGATCCCTCACTGGCACTGTCCTCCCGCTCGGTCCTCGTCTCCGCCGCACCCAACACGGTGACGGAGTCGTCGATTTCGGCTCTACCGCACATCGACGACAGCGACGCCTTCCTCACCGCGCTGACCGAGTCGGGACTGATCGAGGCCTGCTCGACGGACGAGGACTCCACGGACGGCGAGACCGCCTGGCGCTATCCCGAGGTCGTCCACAGATCACTCCTGCGGGTGGGCAGCGCCGAATACCCGAAGGAGCTGCGGGATGCGCGGTCGGCTCTCATCGACTACTGGTTGCAGCGCTCGCGTCCGGACATCGCCCTCGAACATGCCGTGGAGCGGCGCGACTGGCGATGCGCGATCGACATCGTCGAGAAGAACTGGGTGGCGCTGTACGGAAGCGGATCGCTCCGCTCCCTGGGGATCGTGCTGCTCGAGCTGCTCCCCGACGACATGACGACCAACGATCGCACCGTCGCGTCGCTGCGGACGATCACCTGTGCCCGGAACAAGGCGGGAGAGCCGGAACAGTGGGCCTTCCCTCGATCCTTCGAAACGATCCTTCGCCTCGGAAGTCTCCGGATGCAGGGTGCCTACGACGAGGCGATGGAAGTGTGCGACGGCCTGGCCACCGAACCCGTGCCGAATTTCGAGACGCTGGACGACACGACCCGGCACGCCCACGGACTGAAATACCTCAACTTCGGCACCGTCTACCTCCTCGGCGGACGCACCACCGATGCCGGAACGATGCTGCGCCGTGCCCACACGGCGGGTCGCGGTGTGTTCGTCGAGCGAGAGGCCGCGGGCAAACTCGCGCTCCTCGAAGCCCTCCGGGGCCGGACCCACGAGGCGACCCGGTGGATCGAGGAGGAGCTCCGGCATCCGCCGATCATGGGAGAGGCCGAGGCCCTCATCCGTACGGCGGGCCTGGTCGCCACCGCGCTCGTGGCCCTCGACAGGCTCGACACCGGCACGGCCTTCCGCGCGCTCTCCGAACTCGGCACTCTCCGCCACACGGAAGAGTTGTGGGCGGCCGTCATGTACGCGCGGGGGCGACTGGCGCTGCTGAGCGGTGTGCCCGCCGACGGCCTGCTGTACATCGATTCGGAACTTCAGCACTTCTCCCATCGCCTCACCGGTATCTCCGCGGTGTTGGTCGATGCCGCGCGTGCCGACCTGCACCTCGCGCTCGGCGAGGCCCGCGCGGCGTGCGAGCTGGTCGACAGCTCGACGCACCCCCTCACGGCTCCGGCCCGTGCGCGATTGCGTCTGCTCGGCGGCGATCCCGGAGGCGCGGAGGTGATCGTGCATCGTGGGGATGCCGCCCGTGAGCACTGTCCGGCCGTCGGTGCGGAACTCGCCCTGATCGGATCGGTGGCGTCTCTGAGACTCGGTCGCCGCACCGATGCGCGACGGCATCTCCAGCGGGCCGTGGTGCTGGCGGAACATGCCGGGGTGACACGGCCGTTCGTCGGAGTCCCGCCCTCGGCCGTGCGCGACATCCTGTCGCTCGGGGTCGACCTGCCGATCGATCTCGACCCGGCGATGGCCGAGTACGGCATCTTCCGCGAGATCCGTGTCGTCGTACGGCTGACCCCACGCGAGCGCGCGGTCCTCGACGCATTGCTCGCCGGCGGCACGGCGGGCACGATCGCCAAGGAACAGTTCGTCACCCTCAACACCGTCAAGACCCAATTGCGTTCCCTCTACCGGAAACTGGGCGTGCATTCGCGTGAGGAAGCGATCGCGCAGGCACACAGGCTCGTCGTCGGCTGAGACCCTTTCCCGAAGCTACGACCGGAACCCCGGGGACTATCGGAGGACGGTGCCGACGATGCCCGCGAAGTAACCGATGCGTGCGATCTCGGACGGACGGAACTCCGGTCCGCCGGGGCGGCCGAGGACGAGGACACGTTCGGGCGAGCCGAGGGGAGCGGCCGCGAGCATCGTGTCCATGTCGCGCCAGAGCTGCGGCACCCACTCACCGTCGTGGTCGAGCAGGGTGGCCTCGGCGAGCGGCATCCAGGGGACGCCGTCGAGGTGGGTCTCCGGCGAACCCGGGCTCCCCGCGAGGCGGAAGATGCCGTTCGGGCCGACTCCGAGCACGGTCGCCCAACCCACGCGGAGCACCCGGGGAGCACCGTCGACGAGGATCTGGATGCGGTCGTCGCGGGCGGCGGCGACGTGATCGATCAGTTCGAGTTCGCGATGGGTGTCGAGGATTCCGGCGTAGGGACGGATCGAGTCGACCGTCACACCGGGCAGGGCCTCGGCCGCGGTGAGGAGCGTGTCGGGGAGCTTGCCCGGCTCGACGTCGACGACGAGATCGTCGATCGCGAAGTCCGTGCCGCGTTCGACGACGTCGAGCGACAGGATGTCGGCGCCGACCGAACCGAGCGCCAGGGCGAGCGAGCCGAGGCTACCGGGACGATCGGGGAGCCTGACACGCAAGAGGTACGACACGTGAGTCCTTTCCCCAGTCGGTTTCCTGCCGTCGACGAACGCCACATCGACGGCACATGGTGCGCCGGCATCCGAGTGCCGGCCCAGGGGCCCGTGTCGACCTCTGGCAGACCACATCCTTGCACCTCGGCGCCGGCGTCCGGGACGGCGCAGATCCGAAATTATGCCGACCCCATCGATAATCCCCGGTCGCGACGGTGCATGTCACACGAACGCAACACAGCGTTGCGAAGCTTGCAACATCGGCGGACGGGACGCGACGCCGACCGGGCGACGAGTGATGTCGCCGAACCGCGTGCGCCGTCGCTTCCAGGACGCATTACCCTGGACAGGACGTTCACTCTCCATCGGAAAGGGGCCATTCACGGTGCCTGCCATCTCCCGTGACGAGGTCGCGCATCTCGCCCGGTTGTCCCGGCTTGCGCTGACCGATGCCGAACTCGACGAGTTCGCCGGTCAGTTGGATTCGATCCTCAACCACGTCAAGGCGGTGTCGGAGGTGGCCGCGGACGATGTGGCTCCCATGGCGAACCCGAACGCCGTCACCAACGTGACGCGACCCGACGTCGTCGTCCCCGGTCTCACACCCGAGCAGGCGCTCTCCGGTGCGCCGGCCGTCGAGGAGGATCGCTTCTCGGTCCCGCAGATCCTGGGAGAGGGCGAATGAGCACGGATACGACACGCCTCGACGCCGCGACTCTGGCGTCGAAGATCCATGCCGGCGAACTGTCGTCGGTGGAGGTCACCCAGGCCCACCTCGATCGCATCGCCGAGGTCGACGGCGAGTACAACGCCTTCCTGCACGTCGCCTCCGAGCAGGCGCTCGCCGCCGCGGAGGAGGTCGACCGTGCCGTCGCCGCGGGCGAGAAACCGGCCTCGGCGCTCGCCGGTGTGCCGCTCGCGCTCAAGGACGTGTTCACCACCACGGACATGCCCACCACGTGCGGTTCGAAGATCCTCGAGGGCTGGGTCTCGCCCTACGACGCGACGCTCACCACGAAGCTGCGCGAGGCCGGGATCCCCATCCTCGGCAAGACCAACATGGACGAGTTCGCGATGGGTTCGTCCACCGAGAACTCGGCCTACGGCCCCACCCGCAACCCGTGGGACACCAGCCGTATCCCGGGTGGCTCGGGTGGCGGTTCCGCTGCGGCGCTCGCGTCGTATCAAGCACCCCTCGCGATCGGCACCGACACCGGTGGCTCGATCCGCCAGCCCGCCGCTGTCACCGCCACCGTCGGCACCAAGCCCACCTACGGCACGGTCTCTCGGTACGGCCTCGTCGCCTGTGCGTCGTCGCTCGACCAGGGTGGTCCCTGCGGCCGCACCGTCCTCGACACGGCGCTGCTGCACGAGGTCATCGCCGGGCACGACCCGCGCGACTCGACGTCGGTGAACGCCCCCGTGCGTCCCGTCGTGGAGGCGGCGCGCCAGGGTGCGGCCGGCGACCTGAAGGGCCTGAAGGTCGGCGTGGTCAAGGAGCTGCACTCCGACAGCTACCAGCCCGGCGTGCTCTCGTCGTTCGATGCGGCGGTCGAGACGCTCACGAAGCTCGGCGCGGAGGTCGTCGAGGTCTCGTGCCCGCACTTCGAGTACGCGCTCGCCTCGTACTACCTGATCCTGCCGTCGGAGGTCTCCTCCAACCTGGCCCGCTTCGACGGGATGCGGTACGGCATGCGCGTCGACGACGGCACGATGAGTGCCGAGCAGGTCATGGCCGCGACCCGCGCCGCCGGTTTCGGCAAGGAGGTCAAGCGCCGCATCATGATCGGCACCTACGCGCTGTCCTCCGGCTACTACGAGGCCTACTACGGTCAGGCACTCAAAGTCCGGAGCCTCATCGCGCAGGACTTCGACAAGGCCTACGAGCAGGTCGACGTGCTGGTCTCGCCCACGAGCCCGTTCACGCCGTGGAAGCTCGGCGAGAAGGTCGACGATCCGCTGGCGATGTACCTGTCCGACCTGTGCACGCTCCCGACCAACCTCGCGGGGCACTGCGCGATGTCGGTGCCGTCCGGCCTCTCGGCGGACGACGGTCTCCCCGTCGGTCTGCAGATCATGGCCCCGGCCCTGGCCGACGAGCGCCTGTACCGCGTGGGTGCGGCCTTCGAGGCGGCACGAGGACCCATCGTCGCCTGATCCTTTCCCGCACCACGACCCGTCGTGCCGTTCGTCGGCCGGCGGGTCGCGGTGTATCCGGACGCCGATCCGTGTGGGCGCGATCTACCCGTCGGCGGAGGTGCACCGCGCCTGATCGTCGCCGTAGCGATGACCGTGACCGGGTGCCGCCTCGAGCGAGGTGAGCAGGTCCACCGTTGTGTTCACGAACGACACCACCGGCAGCCACGGCGGGGTCGGGGCATCGGCGCGCGCATGCGACAGATCGGGCGGCGACCACAGCAGCGACGGCCGCCACCACACCACCGGGTCGGAGGTGTTCGCCCGGACACTCGCACCGGCGGTGCGGACCCCCGCGGGTGGCCCCGCGAGGAACAGTGCACACGGCTCCGGTTCGTCGTCGAAGACGGCGCTCGCGCCGGACGCTCCCAGAGACTGCCCGTAGACGTGCAGGGCGGGGCGTCGCTCGTCGGGCAGCGTGGACAGGTGCGCCCGCAAGGCGGTGACGAGCGCGCGGGCCTCCTCCTCCGCAGCACCGCGATCGAGGACGAAGGTCACCCAGCTCGGCATGTCCGAGTACTGCTGGGCGACGATGGCGACATCGTCGCCCCACCGGTTCTCGAAGCCGCGAACCGCAGCGGCATCGACCCAGCCCGAGCCGGTCGGCACGGCCACCACGAGATGCGGTCGGTCGAAGGCTCTCGCCCGGCGGAGTTCGTCCACCGCGAACTCGGCGCGCGCAGACGGATCCGGCGCGGCCGACAACGGTATGTAGATCCGGATCGGTGACCTCTCGGAGGGCAGGGACACGAACTTCTGCCCCTCTCGACCCAACCGGTTCCACAACACCGCCGATCCCACGCCACCCGACAATCCCGCCGAGAGCGCGGTGGGGGAGGCGACCGTGTCGACCGCCCCTCCGGGTGAGAAGGCCGCCGTGGTGCCGATCCCAACCGTGGCGCCGATTCCCAGCGTCGCGGCGACGGCCACCGCCACCCCGCGTCGCGACAGGAGGTGCACGAGGCGCGGAAGGGCGAGCAGCGCCGCGACGACCACGATCGCGACTGCCAGTGCCTCCAGCCACCAGCGCACATCCAGCGCCGGGACCGCCATCGCCTCCCGCAGACCGTTCTGCCACCGATGCGCACCGGCGGCCGTGACCAGCACGACGGATCCGCCGACGAGCGCGACGGGCACACGCAGTTCCGGTCTCGCCGGCCGCGGAGCCCGACCGGTCCGCCGCCTCGCGGTCACGACGAGACGGAGAACGGCCAGCGCGACCAGGACGAACACCCCTGTGACGACGCCCTGCACGACCGACTGTCGCGGCAGCAGGGGAGGGGCGAGGGAGATCACCGTCGCGAGAACCACCATGAGGATCGTCATCGCCGTACCTTTCGTGCCGTGAAGCCCAGAGCGACCGAGCCCGCAGCGACGGCCAGGGCCCACGGCGATTCCGCGACAGGTGTCCGGTGACCCTGTCGCCACGAGTTGAATTCCACTGCTGCAGAAGAAATCCCTGCGATCGGCGTGCAGGAGGGGATGCCGGGTTCGGAACGGCAGACGGTGTCGAGATGCCGTGCGAACAGACCGTCGAGGTCGCGGCGGGCACCGGTGCCCAGCTCGCCACCGGTGGTGTGGGCGTACCGCAGGAGGTCGTACCCGAGATCGTGCACCCGGCATGCCGATTCGAACGCCGCCGGCAGCGGCACCGGGGCGGAGCAGTCACCTTCGGGGTCGGCGAGCACCGTCGTCCCGTCCGCCCACTGTTCGACGATCGGCGCATACCCCATCACGGCGGTGAAATCGGCCGGCAGGGACGACAGTGCTCCCTCCGCGTCGTCGGCGACGAGCGCCGTCACCGTCGCTGCGGCCGCGGCGTCCTCCGTCGGGGGCGCGGCGGAGTGGGCGAGCGCCCCCGGCACGGCGGCATATGCTGCGGTGGCGAGGAAGGCGACCGACGCGACTCGGACCGCTGCGGATCTCACTGTCATGCCGGTGACGCTAGGAACGCGCAGCCCTGCACCGGACCCCGCGACGGAGCGATCTCGAGGAGACCGACACCACCCGCAGAGCTATGCGGATCTCACCCCCAGGTATGAGGACAGTCGAGACCCCGGCTCCTAGCGTGGGTGAGGTGAAAGAGCTTGCGAAGTCCGGCGTGAGAACCGCGGGACGCCTGGGCCGGGGACGGTGGAGCGTCATCACCGTGGTCACCGTGACGTTGATCCTCTATGCGATCGCGTGGCCGACGCTGCCCCTGACCCACGACGTCTCCCCACCCCTGTTGCCGCTGATCTCGGGGATGGCGGTGTTCCCGTTCCTCCTCGTGCTCGTCCGGCCGGCGCTCGGGTGGGCGGCGGCCGCGGCGGCGGGACTCGTCATCCCGATAACGTTCGACCTGGTCCCCGGCTACGACTATCCGTGGCAGGTCGTGCACATCATGGTGATGCTCGCGCTGGTGTTCGCCGTGGCGATCCGCGAGGAGATCCGGATCGTCCTCGTCGTCTGGGTCTCGACGGTTCTGCTCTTCGCGGCCTTCGTCCCCGGCAGCGACGGCTGGGGCTGGGGGATCGGGATCAGCGCGCTGGTGGTGTTCGGGCTGTTGGTGCGCTGGCTGGTGATCTCCCGACGGCAACTCGCCCAGCAGGAGGAAGCCAGCGAGCTCGAACGTGCACGGCGCGCCATCCTCGAGGAGAAGGCCCACATCGCACGCGACCTCCACGACATCGTTGCCCATCACATGTCGATGATCGTCGTGCAGGCGCAGAGCGCGCCCTACCGGCTCCCGGACGTGAACGACGACGTGCGCGCCGAATTCGACGCCCTCGGTGCGACCGCACGGGAGGCGCTGAACGAGGTCCGCACCCTGCTCGGAGTACTCCGCAGCGACGGGCAGCTCCCCGAACACGAACCGCAGCCCGACATCGACCGCATCGGTGAGCTGTTCGAGTCCTCCCGCCGAGCCGGGATGGCGCTCGAGACGGAGACGGTCGGCGTCCCCGCACCCGTCTCCGACGGTGTCGGACTCACCGTCTACCGGATCCTGCAAGAGTCTCTGGCGAACGCGGCCCGGCACGCACCCGGCGCCCGCGTGTCCGCACGACTGCAGTGGGAGCCGGCGACCGTCACGGTGGAGGTGACCAACGGGCCGGCCTCGCCCGGTCAGGTCGACACCACCGTTCGGCAGTCGGACCGCAGCGGCGGCAACGGAATCCTCGGCATGGTCGAACGTGCGTCCGTCGTGGGCGGGCAACTCGTCGCCCATCCCCGCCCCGGCGGCGGTTTCGAGGTCCGAGCGGTTCTCCCGGTGCTGACCGGGGCCTAAGGTGGGTGCCGATGACCGAACCGCACCCTCCCATCACCGTGTTCATCGCCGACGACCAGGCAATGGTCCGGCAGGGCTTCGGAGCACTGCTCGGAGCCCAGCCCGACATCAGCGTCGTCGGCGATGCCCCCGACGGTCGAGCGGCTGTCTCGGAGGTCGCGCGACTGCGGCCCGACGTCGTCCTCATGGACGTGCGCATGCCCGAGATGAACGGTCTCGACGCGGCGCGGCACATCCTTGCCGACACCCGTGAGCCGCGGTCGAAGGTGCTCATGCTCACCACCTTCGACCTCGACGACTACGTCTACGAGTCGCTCGGGATGGGAGCAAGCGGGTTTCTGCTCAAGGACGCCCCCGCCGACGAACTCGTGCGGGCCGTGAGGGTGGTCGCCGATGGTCAGGCACTGCTCGCGCCGACCGTCACCCGTCGCCTCATCGCCGACGTCACCAGCCGGCGCGGGCCGGCGAGAGGGCGCGACCGCGTCCTCGATCCGCTGACCCCGCGTGAACTCGAGGTGCTGGAACTGATCGCACACGGCCTGTCGAACACCGAGATCGCAGAACGATTGTTCGTCGCCGAGCAGACCGTGAAGACCCACGTCGGCAAGGTTCTCGCAAAACTGCACCTGCGCGACCGGGCACAGGCCGTGGTGCTCGCCTACGAGTCCGGTCTCGTCACACCCGGCTGAATCGGGCTGCCGTCGCGCCGGTGAACGGGCAGGATGGCAATGCAGCAGCGGTCCGGGCGGTATCGGTCCGTGCGGTACGGAACCATGCGACGGGAGGTAGTGCGTGACGAGGATCGGAATTCTCACCAGTGGCGGGGACTGCCCCGGGCTCAACGCGGTCATCCGCGGTGCGGTGCTCAAGGGCACCGAGGTCCACGGACAGGAGTTCGTCGGATTCCTCGACGGCTGGCGCGGTCTCGTCGAGGGCGATGTGATCCCGTTGGACCGCAGCCGTGTTCGCGGTCTCGCCCAGCAGGGTGGCACGATCCTCGGCACGAGCCGGTTCGGTCCGTACCAGGGACCCGACGGTGGGGCACAGAACATCCAGAAGACCCTCGGCCGCCTCGGGATCGACGCGGTGATCGCCATCGGGGGAGAGGGCACCGCTGCCGCCTCGAAGCGACTGTTCGGTGAAGGGATCCGCATCGTCGGTGTGCCGAAGACGATCGACAACGACCTCAGCCACACCGACTACACCTTCGGTTTCGACACGGCCGTCGAGATCGCGACGGTGGCGATCGACCGTCTCCGCACCACCGGCAACTCCCACAAGCGGTGCATGGTGCTCGAGGTCATGGGCCGGCACGCCGGATGGATCGCATTGCACGCGGGTACTGCCGGTGGTGCACACGCCATCCTCATCCCCGAACACCCCGAGAGCCTCGAACAGATCTGCGAGTGGGTGACCAGCGTCCGCGACCGCGGGCGTTCGCCGATGGTTGTCGTCGCTGAGGGCTTCACACTGCCCGAGATGGAGGAGGCGTACTCCACCAAGGGGCTCGACGGATTCGACCGGCCGCGTCTCGGCGGTATCGCGGAGGTGCTCGCGCCGCTCATCGAGAAGCACACCGGCGTCGAGGCCCGCGCGACGGTGCTCGGTCACATCCAACGGGGCGGTGTCCCCACGGCATTCGACCGGGTGCTCGCCACGCGACTCGGCATGGCGGTGACCGATCTCGTCGCCGAGGAGGATTGGGGGCGCATGGTCGCCCTGCACGGCACCGACATCGCTCGGGTCGATTTCGACGAGCTCGCCGAACCGAAGTACGTGCCCGACGAGCGCTATCAGGAGATGCGGATCCTGTTCGGGTGAGGCGGCGCGTCGGCACTGTCGGCGCCGTCTAAAATCGACACCATGACTGCCTCCGTGTCCGCTGACCTGCTCGCCTACGACGACGTGCTCGCGAAGTTCGAGCCCGTGATGGGCATGGAGGTGCACGTCGAGCTGCACACCGCCACCAAGATGTTCTGCGGCTGCCCGACCACCTTCGGCGCCGAGCCCAACACGCAGGTGTGTCCGGTCTGCCTCGGTCTGCCGGGGGCGCTGCCCGTCGTCAACCAGGCCGCGGTCGAGTCCGCGATCCGCATCGGCCTCGCGCTGAACTGCTCGATCACCCCGTGGGGTCGCTTCGCGCGTAAGAACTACTTCTACCCGGATCAGCCGAAGAACTACCAGATTTCGCAGTACGACGAGCCGATCGCCACCGACGGATATCTCGATGTCGTACTCGATGACGGCACCACCTGGCGGGTCGACATCGAGCGCGCGCACATGGAGGAGGACACCGGCAAGTCGCTGCACGTCGGTGGCGCCACCGGTCGCATCCACGGTGCGAGCCACTCGCTTCTCGACTACAACCGCGCCGGTGTGCCGCTCGTCGAGATCGTCACCAAGCCGATCGTCGGTGCCGGCGAGCGCGCCCCCGAGGTCGCCCGCGCCTACGTCACCGCCCTGCGCGACCTGCTCGAGGCACTCGACGTCTCCGACGTCCGCATGGACCAGGGTTCGATGCGGTGCGACGCGAACATCTCGCTGATGCCCATCGGCGCGAAGGAGTTCGGTACCCGCACCGAGACGAAGAACGTCAACTCTCTCAAGTCCGTCGAGGTGGCCGTGCGCTACGAGATGCGGCGCCAGGCGGCCGTACTGGTCTCCGGTGGTGAGGTGATCCAGGAGACCCGGCACTTCCAGGAGGCCGACGGCACCACCTCGCCCGGTCGCCGCAAGGAGACCGCCGAGGACTACCGCTACTTCCCGGAGCCCGACCTCGAGCCGATCGCGCCCGACGCCGCCTGGGTCGAAGAGCTGCGCGCGACGCTGCCCGAGCTGCCGTGGCTGCGCCGCGCCCGCATCCAGGCCGACTGGGGTGTCTCCGACGAGGAGATGCGCGACCTCGTCAACGCCGGAGCGCTCGACCTCGTCATCGCGACCACCGAGGCCGGCGCCCCCGCCTCGGAGGCCCGCTCGTGGTGGGTCGCCTACCTGGCCCAGCAGGCCAACACCCGCGGTGTCGAACTCGCCGAACTGCCTATCACACCCGAACAGGTCGCCCGCGTCATCGCGCTGGTGGCCGACGGCAAGCTGACGAACAAGCTGGCCCGTCAGGTCGTCGACGGTGTGCTCGCCGGTGAGGGCGAGCCCGACGAGGTGGTCGCCGCTCGCGGTCTCGAGGTCGTGCGCGACGATTCGGCGCTGCAGGCCGCGGTCGACGCCGCGCTGGCCGCCAACCCCGACATCGCCGACAAGATCCGTTCCGGCAAGGTCCAGGCGGCCGGCAAGATCGTCGGCGACGTCATGAAGGCCACTCGCGGACAGGCCGATCCGGCGCGCGTGAAGGAACTCGTCATCGCTGCGTGCAGTTGATCTTGCGCGGCTAGAGTAGCGGCGCATGGACGCTGCTGTCGCCACCTCGCTGTTCTGGATCGCCGTCGCGGCGGTGCTGGCACCGCTGATCGCCGGCGCCGTCCCGCGTCGGCTGGTGCCCGAGGTCGTGCTGCTGCTGGTGGCCGGTGTCCTCATCGGCCCCTACGCGTTCGACCTCGCGGAGACGGGCAGCGAGATCGGCATCCTGCGCGAACTCGGCCTGGGGATGCTCTTCCTGCTCGCCGGATACGAGATCGACCCCGCCGAGTTGCGCGGGCGGGGTGGGCGCCGCGCGATGCTCACCTGGTGCGTGTGCATGCTGTTGGCGCTCGGTACCGTCGCCGCCCTGGGAGCGGTCGGCCAGGTGCACGCCGAGATTGCCGTGGCGATCGCCCTGACATCCACAGCGTTGGGGACGCTCCTGCCGATCCTCGCCGACCGCGGGCTCGTCGCGACCCCACTCGGACGGTCGGTGCTCAATCACGGTGCGTTCGGAGAACTGCTGCCCGTTGTGGCCATGGCAACCCTGCTCGGTGCGCGCGGCGCACTCGGCTCGCTGATCGTCCTGCTGGCGTTCGCGGTCGTGGCCGTCGCCGTCGCCGTGCTGCCGACCTGGATCCTGGGGGAGGGCTCACGGTTCACCCAGTTCGTCCGGCTCGGCTCCGACACCACCGCCCAGATCCCGGTGCGCCTGACAATGTTGCTGCTCGTCGGACTCATCGCCGTCGCCGCCGTCTTCGATCTCGACATCATTCTCGGGGCCTTCGCGGCCGGCTTCATCCTGCGCCGCACGATCCCGGCGGGCGACGAGCGGCTCGAGAAGAAGCTCGACGGTCTCGGATACGGCTTCCTCATCCCGATCTTCTTCGTCACCTCGGGCATGGCGATCGACGTCGGTGCAGTTGCGAGTGCCCCGGGCATCCTGCTGGCATTCCTCGGACTGCTCGTCCTGGTGAGGGGTGTACCGGTGTTCGTCGCATCGCGCCTCGAACGCGACGAGACCGGCAACCGCATGTTCGGAACCGCCGAACAACTGCAGATCGCCCTGTACTCCACTACGGGTCTGCCACTGATCGTCGCGGTCACCGGCGTCGCGGTGAGTGCCGATCAGATGACGAACGCGAGCGCGTCGATCCTCGTGGCGGCGGGCGCCGTCACCGTCCTCGTTCTCCCGATGCTCGCGGGGCTGCTCCACCACCCCGCTGCGGCGCAGACACCGGGGCGGGCATGATCAGTCGAATCCGCCGCCACCGGCCGGGAACTGGATGCGGATGACGCGGTCGTCGTTCGGTCCCGGTTCGGCGCCGGACTTGTTGACCGTCGAGACCCACAGCAGGCCGTCGGGCGACGAAGAGGCGCCGCGCAGCATGCCGTAGCGGTCCTCCGCCGCGAGGACGGGGGACGCCGTGACCGCGCCGGTCCCCGGATCGGTAGCGACGACCGCGACGGCCTTCGCGTCGGTGAGCGAGATCGCGATCCCGTCGGGAGCCGCCGCGCACCCGGCGACACCGGGCCGCTCGGGCCACGTCCAGGCCGGGCCGGTGCCGGTCGAGCCGTCGACCCCGACCCGTTGGAGCCGGTCCTCGAGGGGAGTGCGGTCGGTGATCCACAGGTTGCCGTTCGGATCGCGGCACACATCGCCCGCGGTGCCGATCCCCGACAGCATCACCGAGGGAGCGGGTGCTGCGCCGGGTGCCGGGAGCGGCAGGTTCAGGAGCTTGCCGGACAGGACGTTCGGATCGTTTGCGGCCGCTGCGTTTCCGGCGTCGCCGGTCAGGACGGCGAGCTCGGTGGGCGAGACGAATTCGATGGCGCCGGAATTGCCCGTCGCGCCGCGCGGGATTCCCGTCAGCACGTCCTTGGGAGTGTCGCCCGCGGCGATGCGGACCACGCGGTTGTCCGAGGCCGTGGTGATGTAGGCGTAGAGCAGTCGGTCCTCGGCGAAGGTGGGGGAGAGTGCCACGTCCAGGAGCCCACCGTCCCCGGATCCGTCGACCGGGATCGTCGCGATCTCCACCGGCTCGGTCTCCGGGGCGACCTGCAGTATCCGGCCCGTCCGACGCTCGGTGACGAGCGCGGAGTTGCCATCGGGCATCGTCACCAGGCCGCCGGTGACGTCGAGGCAGGTCGCGATCACGGACGGATCGGGGTCGACACAGGGCCCCGGTGGCTTGGGGGAGGCGCTCGTCGTCGTCGTCTCGGTGGGGTCCTGGGGTCCGACGCCCGGTCCCGGGTCGAAGGTGGGCTCGGGAGTGAACGGGGTCGACGCGGAGTCGTCGAAGCGGGCGCAGGATGGGACGGCGAGGACTCCGACGGCGAGCACCGCCGCTGCCGCACGTACGCCCCACGAACCCGTCCATCGCGTACCCGGTGTCATGCCGCAGACGTTACCGGCACGACGCGCGCACCCGCGGATGCCGGGTGCGGGGACGGTCACGGGCATAGGCTGAGGACGTGGCCGACAACAAGAACGGTGGCATACCGGACGCGGGTTCGAATCCCTACGGCGACCAGCCCGACGAACACACACTCGAGATGCGCCGACCACGCGAGTCGTATCTCGGATCCGACGATGACTTCGGCGCAGGCGGAACTCCCCTCGGCAGCGACGCCTACGCCGCTCCCACCGAGCAGATGTACCGGCCGGAGCCGGTCTACGGTGCGGATACGGGCGGCGCGGTGGTCGCCGGCGAACAGGCCCCGGCGAAGGTGCGCCGCGGAACGCTCGACCTCGGTCTGTTCGTCCTGCGTGCGGCGGTCGGGGCGATCCTCGTCGCCCACGGACTGCAGAAGCTGGTGGGTCTGTGGAACGGGCCTGGACTCGACGGTTTCGAGTCGTTGCTCCGCGATGCGGGATACCAGCAGCCCGCCGTGCTCGCGATCGTCGGCGCGGTCGGTGAGATCGCAGCCGGAGGACTGCTCGTCCTGGGTCTGCTCACCCCGTTCGCCGCTGCCGCGATCGTCGCGATCATGGTCAACGCGGTGCTGTTCAAGCACGAACTCGAACCGGGCGTCCAGTTCTTCGCCGCCGAATCGTCGGGCTTCGAATTCGAGGCCCTCCTCGTCGCGTGCGCGGTGGCGATCACCCTCACCGGACCGGGACGCATCGCGATCGACGGACGACGCGGGTGGGCGACGCGTCCGTTCCTGGGCTCGTTCGTCGTGCTGCTGCTGGGTGTGGCGGCCGGCGTGTGCCTGTGGATCTTCGGACGCTGAGACACCGCAAGCCGGACATTACGAAGGGCGAGGGCCCCGCGATCGGGATGATCGCGGGGCCCTCGTTCCTGCTGTCGTGAAGTGTTACGGCACGCGCCGGACGGCACCCTTGTCGGCGGAGGTCGCCAGAGCGGCGTAGGCGCGCAGTGCCTTCGAGACCGTGCGCTCACGGTCGACGGGCTGCCACGGACGCTCGGAGGCCTCCATCTTCGCGCGACGATCCGCGAGCACCTCGTCCTCGACGAGCACCTCGAGGGTGCGGGTCGCGACGTCGATGCGGATCCGGTCGCCCTGCTCGATCAGGCCGATCACACCACCGGACGCGGCCTCGGGGGAGACGTGCCCGATGGACAGACCGGAGGTGCCGCCCGAGAAGCGACCGTCGGTGATCAGGGCACACACCTTGCCCAGACCGATGCCCTTGAGGAAGGAGGTCGGGTGCAGCATCTCCTGCATGCCGGGGCCGCCGGCCGGGCCCTCGTAGCGGACGACGACGACGTCGCCGGCCTTGATCTTCTTGCCGAGGATGACCGAGACGGCCTCCTCCTGCGACTCGACGACGTAGGCCGGGCCCTCGAAGTGGAACAGATCCTCGTCGATACCGGCGGTCTTGAGGATCGCGCCGTCCGGTGCGAGATTGCCGCGCAGCACGCACAAGCCGCCCTCGACGGTGTAGGCGTGCTCGATGTCGCGGATGCAACCGTTCGCGGCATCGGTGTCGAGCGACGACCAGCGGTTGTCCGTCGAGAACGGTTCGGTGGTGCGCACACCGCCCGGTGCGGCGTGGAACAGTTCGAGGGCCGTCTCGGACGCCTTGCCGGAACGGATGTCCCAGGTGTCGAGCCACTCGTCGAAGCTCTTCGTGTGGACCGTGGAGACGTCGGTCTCGAGCAGACCACCGCGGCGCAGCTCGCCGAGGATGGCGGGGATTCCGCCGGCGCGGTGCACGTCCTCCATGTGGTAGTCGGAGTTCGGGGAGACCTTCGCCAGGCAGGGCACCCGGCGGCTGATCTCGTCGATGGTGGTGAGATCGAAGTCGACCTCACCCTCCTGCGCGGCGGCGAGGGTGTGCAGCACGGTGTTGGTGGAACCACCCATGGCGACGTCGAGCGCCATTGCGTTGCGGAAGGCGGCCGGGGTGGCGATGTTGCGCGGAAGCACCGACTCGTCGTCGTCGCGGTAGTAGCGCAGGGCGGCCTCGACGATCGTCCGGCCGGCGGTCTCGAACAGTGCGCGTCGCGCCTCGTGGGTGGCGAGGGTCGAACCGTTGCCGGGCAGCGCGAGACCGAGAGCCTCGGTGAGGCAGTTCATCGAGTTGGCGGTGAACATGCCCGAGCACGAACCGCAGGTCGGGCACGCGCTGCGCTCGACCTCGTCGAGTCCCGCGTCGTCGACGGCCTCGCTGGCGGAGGCCGAGATGGCGGTGATGAGGTCGGTGGGGGCCTGCGCGACACCGTTGACGACGACCGCCTTGCCGGCCTCCATCGGACCACCGGAGACGAAGACCGTCGGGATGTTCAGGCGCATCGCGGCATTGAGCATGCCCGGGGTGATCTTGTCGCAGTTCGAGATGCACACCAGTGCATCGGCGGTGTGCGCGTTGACCATGTATTCGACGGAGTCGGCGATGATCTCGCGGCTCGGCAGCGAGTAGAGCATGCCGCCGTGGCCCATGGCGATGCCGTCGTCGACTGCGATGGTGTGGAACTCGCGCGCCACGCCGCCCGCTTCGCGCACGGCCTTCGCGACGATCTCACCGACGTCCTTGAGGTGGACGTGACCGGGTACGAACTGCGTGTAGGAGTTCGCGATGGCGACGATCGGCTTGCCGAAGTCGGAATCGGTCAGGCCGGTGGCGCGCCACAGGGAGCGCGCTCCCGCGGCGTTTCGTCCGACGGTGGTGGTGCGTGACCTCAACGGGGGCATGGGCTGACTTCCTTGACGGTGGCTGGTGCGCAATCGGCCGGGCCGCGTCCGGGCGCCGGGCTGGGCGGATCCGGGCAACGGCACCGACGAATCTACTCGCGTGCTTCCGGATGCCTCTATTCGCATCCGGTCGCGAGGATCAGGAGGAGCGGTCCCCCTTCTTCTCGACGGTGACTGCGTCGTCGGTGGTTTCGGCATCCGGACCGGCTTCGGCGGCCGCCTTCTCGCGGTATGCCTTCTCCTCGGCGAGCTGTGCGGCCGCGTACGGATCGGTGATGCGGCCTCCGCTGGCCTCCGACAGCTGCGGCAGCCGGCCGAAGGTGACGACCGGCAGTGCGACCTCGCTGCCGTCGGTGAGCCGTGCGCGGGCCCAGCCCCGCTTCGGGAACCGGAGGCCGTCGAGTTCGTCCCACTTCAGGTTCGTCGTCTTGAAGGTCGCTCGCGCGACGATGCCCTCGGGGCCGACGACGGTGCGTACCCGCACGACCCAGGCGGCGACGAGGAACGGGATGATCAGCGTCCATGCGAAGGCCTCCGGCCACGCCAGCGCGGGGGAGGCGAGGGCGAGGAACAGCAGAGCGCACGCGAGGAAGGACAGTCGCGAGATCTGGATGACCTGCGTCGTCGAATCGGGCGTGTGGGATGATGGGGGCGGTGGCACGGGCTGCTGGGAAGATGACACCTCTACATCTTCGCACTGCAGCCGCGGCATCTCACATTCTGGGACAGTGGACCGCACCAAGTTGACTGTCTGGACACCATGCGCCTACCGTCGAGCGCGTGAATCAGAATGGGTTGCTCGTAATCGGCCGGCGCGTCGTCGCCTGAGCCGCATTTCGCAACTCGCCCACGACGCGCCACCCTCGTACAGCAGACTTGCTGACGAGGGTTTTTTGTTGCCCGGAGCCAGAATCAGAGGAATTCGCAGTGAGCGCACCAACCGCACGGCCTCAACCCTCGCCGCGAAAGCCGGGGTCCGCCACCCCGACTCCCGCAGCTGCCGCGACGCAGCCCGCCAATCGACGCCAGGTCGCCCCCGAGCGGGTCACCGGCGCCCAGTCGGTGGTCCGCGCACTCGAGGAACTCGAGGTCGACACGGTATTCGGCATCCCCGGCGGCGCGATCCTGCCCGTCTACGACCCGATCTTCGATTCGCGGCGCGTGCGCCACGTGCTCGTCCGTCACGAGCAGGGCGCCGGGCACGCTGCCACCGGTTACGCCCAGGCCACCGGCAAGGTCGGCGTGTGCATGGCCACTTCCGGTCCGGGCGCGACGAACCTCGTCACCCCGCTCGCCGACGCGCAGATGGACTCCGTGCCCCTCGTCGCGATCACCGGCCAGGTCGGTCGCCCGCTCATCGGCACCGACGCCTTCCAGGAAGCCGACATCTCCGGCATCACGATGCCGATCACGAAGCACAACTTCCTGGTCACCGACGGCGCCGACATCCCGCGCATCCTGGCCGAGGCGTTCTACCTCGCCTCCTCGGGCCGACCGGGCGCGGTCCTCGTCGACATCCCCAAGGACATCCTTCAGGCACAGACCACCTTCAGCTGGCCGCCGGAGATGCACCTGCCCGGCTACCGCCCGGTGACGAAGCCGCACGGCAAGCAGGTCCGCGAGGCCGCGCGACTGATCGCCGACGCGAAGAACCCGGTGCTGTACGTCGGCGGCGGTGTCATCAAGGCCGAGGCGTCGGCCGAGCTGCTCGAGCTCGCCGAGCTGACCGGCATCCCGGTCGTTACGACGCTCATGGCCCGCGGTGCGTTCCCCGACAGCCACAACCTGCACTGCGGCATGCCCGGCATGCACGGCAACGTCGCCGCGGTGGCCGCACTGCAGAAGAGTGACCTGCTCATCACCCTCGGTGCCCGCTTCGACGACCGCGTCACCGGTCAGCTGGACTCCTTCGCGCCCGACGCCAAGGTCATCCACGCCGACATCGACCCGGCGGAGATCGGCAAGAACCGGCACGCCGACGTGCCGATCGTCGGTGACTGCAAGGAGGTCATCGTCGAACTGCTCGAGGCGATCCGCGCCGACCTGGCGACCGGCACGAAGCTCGACTACACGGCATGGTGGGCCTACCTCGACGACATCCGTCGCACCTACCCGCTGAGCTACGACCGTCCCACCGACGACACCCTGTCGCCGCAGTACGTCATCCAGGCCGTCGGTAAGCTCGCCGGTCCCGACGCGATCTACTGCGCAGGCGTCGGTCAGCACCAGATGTGGGCGGCGCAGTTCGTCGACTACGAGAAGCCGCGCACCTGGCTCAACTCCGGTGGTCTCGGCACCATGGGCTACGCGGTGCCCGCCGCGATGGGCGCCAAGATGGGTTGCCCCGACACCGAGGTGTGGGCCATCGACGGCGACGGCTGCTTCCAGATGACCAACCAGGAACTCGCGACGTGCGCCGTCGAGGGTGTGCCGATCAAGGTCGCGCTCATCAACAACGGCAATCTCGGCATGGTCCGGCAGTGGCAGACCCTCTTCTACGAGGAGCGATACTCGAACACCGACCTGGCGACGCACTCGCTACGCATCCCCGACTTCGTCAAGCTCGCCGAGGCCCTCGGCTGCGTGGGCATCCGCGTCGAGCGCGAGGAAGACGTCGAGCCTGCGATCCGCCGGGCGCAGGAGGTCAACGATCGTCCCGTCGTGATCGACTTCATCGTCGGCAAGGACGCGCAGGTGTGGCCGATGGTCGCCGCCGGCACGAGCAACGACGAGATCATGGCGGCTCGCGACATCCGGCCGCTGTTCGACGACGACGCCGCTGCCGACGATCCCGCCGTCATCCACGAGACCATCGACGCGCTCGAAACCCGCAGCGAGAACGCTGCGGCCCAGGAGGAGACCAAGTGAGCACGAGTCACACCCTCAGTGTTCTCGTCGAGGACAAGCCGGGCGTGCTCGCCCGAGTCGCATCGCTGTTCTCGCGACGCGGCTTCAACATCGAATCCCTTGCCGTCGGTGGCACCGAGGTGCCCGACATCTCGCGGATGACGATCGTGGTGACCGTCGACGAGTTCCCGCTCGAGCAGGTCACCAAGCAGCTCAACAAGCTCGTCAACGTCATCAAGATCGTCGAGCAGGAGGACGAGGCGTCCGTCGCCCGCGAACTCGTGCTCATCAAGGTGCGCGCCGACGCGAGTGTACGCACCCAGGTCATCGAGACGGTGAATCTGTTCCGCGCCAAGGTGATCGACGTCTCGCCCGAGTCGCTGACCATCGAGGCGACCGGTACGCGGTCCAAGCTCGACGCGCTGTTGCGCATGCTCGAACCGTACGGAATCCGCGAGATCGTCCAGTCCGGTGTCGTCGCCGTCGGACGCGGTCCGAAGTCCATCACGGCTACCCGTTAGCCTTAACACACCCATACTTGCTGAAAGAGGTAATCACTGTGGCAGTCGAGATGTTCTACGACGACGATGCCGACCTGTCGATCATCCAGGGTCGTAAGGTCGCCGTCATCGGCTACGGCAGTCAGGGACACGCGCACTCGCTGAGCCTGCGCGACTCGGGCGTCGACGTTCGCATCGGTCTGAAGGAGGGCTCGAAGTCGCGGGCCAAGGCCGAGGAAGCCGGTCTCACCGTCGGCACCCCCGCCGAGGTCTCCGAGTGGGCCGACGTCATCATGATCCTCGCGCCCGACACCGCCCAGGCGTCGATCTTCACCAACGACATCGAGCCCAACCTGAAGGACGGCGACGCGCTGTTCTTCGGCCACGGCCTCAACATCCACTTCGGTCTCATCACCGCTCCGGAGAACGTGACCGTCGCGATGGTCGCCCCCAAGGGCCCCGGCCACCTCGTGCGTCGTCAGTTCGTCGACGGCAAGGGCGTTCCCGCGCTCATCGCCGTCCATCAGGACCCCAAGGGTGAGGGCCAGGCGCTCGCGCTGTCCTACGCCAAGGGCATCGGCGGCACCCGGGCCGGCGTCATCAAGACCACCTTCAAGGAAGAGACCGAGACCGACCTCTTCGGCGAGCAGGCCGTGCTCTGCGGTGGCACCGAGGAGCTCGTCAAGACCGGCTTCGACGTCATGGTCGAGGCGGGCTACGCCCCCGAGATGGCCTACTTCGAGGTTCTCCACGAGCTCAAGCTCATCGTCGACCTCATGTACGAGGGTGGCATCGCCCGCATGAACTACTCGGTGTCCGACACCGCGGAGTTCGGCGGCTACCTCTCCGGCCCGCGCGTCATCGACGCCGGCACCAAGGAGCGCATGAAGGAGATCCTGAAGGACATCCAGGACGGCACCTTCGTCAAGCGTCTCGTCGCCAACGTCGAGGGCGGCAACAAGGAGCTCGAAGGTCTGCGCAAGCAGAACGCCGAGCACGGCATCGAGGTTGTCGGCAAGCAGCTGCGCGACCTGATGAGCTGGGTCGATCGCCCCATCACCGAGACGGCGTGACAGCCACCTGATCCGGTCACGGCGGCCCGGTACCCCTACGGGGGTGCCGGGCCGCCGTCGTCGGTGCGCGTGAGCGATGTCGCAGCCACGGGCCGAGGCCGCGGAGGATACTTGGCTGATGTGGCTCCTCGCCGCGTTCGGGCGGCTCCCGGGTGTCGCCACCGCACGGTCCTACCGGCGGGGGTGGCTGCGGGGCGACGTCACGGCGGGTCTCGCGCTCAGCGCCCTGCTCGTCCCCACCGGCATGGGATATGCCCAGGCGGCGGGACTGCCGCCCTACACAGGTCTCTACGCGACAGTGGTGCCGATGCTCGTGTACGCGGTGGTCGGTCCGTCCCGGATCCTCGTGCTCGGACCGGATTCCGCGCTCGCCCCGCTCATCGCGGCCGCGGTGATCCCGCTCGCCGCCGACGGTGACCCGCAGCGTGCGGTCGCCCTCGCCGGTGTGCTCGCCCTCCTCGTCGGGGCGATCCTCCTCGTCGGGGGGATACTCCGCTTCGGATTCCTGACCTATCTGCTCTCCACACCGATCCGGGTCGGTTTCCTCAACGCGATCGCGATCATCGTCATCGTCGGGCAGCTCCCGCTCCTGCTGGGCACCTCGGCCGACGAATCCGGTGTCGTCGCCGAGGTTCTCGACGTCGTCGACGACGTCTTCGAGGACGGTGTCGAACCGGTCGGACTTCTCCTCGGCGCCGGCACCCTCGCTGTGATCCTCGTGCTGCAGAAGGTCGTTCCCCGCATACCCGCGGTGCTCGTCGCGGTGGTCGCCGCCTCCGCGGCGGTCGAGGTGTTCGGGCTCACCGATCGGGTGGAGATGGTGGGGGCGCTGCCCTCCGGGATCCCCGCGCCCGTTCTGGGCGGTATCGAACGGGGAGACGTGATCGAACTGCTCGCACCCGCGGTCGCGGTCGCCGTCATCGCGTTCGCCGACACCGCGGTGCTGTCGCGCTCGTTCGCGCTCCGACGGGGCGAGGACGTGGACGGCAGTTCCGAGATGCGCGCCCTCGGTGTGGTGAACATCGCAGCCGGTGCGACGGGCGGATTCCCCATCTGCGGCAGCGGCAGTCGCACTCCCGTCCTCGAACAGGCCGGAGCGCGTACCCAGCTCGCGGGTGCCGTCGGAGCGGTGACGGTCGCGATCTTCCTGCTCGCCGCGCCGGGGGCGACGGCGTACCTGCCGCAGGCCGCGCTCGCTGCCGTCGTGATCGCCGCGGCGAGTGCGCTCGTCGATGCGAAGGGGCTCGGTCGCCTGTGGCGGGTCAACAAGATCGAATTCTGTTTGTCCTTCGCCGCATTCGTGGCGGTCGGTCTCGCCGGTGTGTTGAGGGGTGTACTCGTCGCGATCGCATTGTCGTTGGCGGTCGTGATCGTGCGTGCCTGGCAACCCCACCGGACCGAACTCGTCGAACTCGAGAACATCGCCGGATATCACGACCGGGAGCGGCATCCCGAGGGCCACCGCATCCCGGGTCTCGTGCTCGTGCGATTCGACGCTCCGCTGTTCTTCGCGAACGGTGTGATCCTCACGAAGTTCGTCCGTGAACTCGTCCGCGAACGCGAGGACCGTATCGAGTGGGTGGTACTCGCGGCCGAACCGATCACGGATCTAGATATCAGCGCCGTCGAGGAGATCGAACGTCTCGACGACTACCTCGCCCACAGGGGGATACGGCTCGCCTTCGCCGCGATGAAGGGGCCGGTCAAGGACAAGTTGCACCGGATGCAATCGGGGAATCGCTTCGGGGCCGGTCGATTCCATCCGACCGTCCGCACTGCCGTGGTGGCCTTCCGGCACCGGAACCAGCCCGGCATCGAGCGCAGTGTGCTCGACGCACCCCCGCAGGACATCGTCCCGCCCCCGCGGAAGGATCGGCCCGCACCACCGTGATCCCGGTCCCGGTGGCCCCGTGGGAGGGGCCGGGGCACTAAACTGTGGGCGGTCGCGGGTGCCCACGCATGCTGTCGGGCGCGAGCGCCGTCGACCACTCACACATTCACGACACAGGGAGTCCGCACGTGAGCCAGAATGGCCGTCCAGTAGTCCTGATCGCCGACAAGCTTGCGCAGTCGACCGTCGATGCGCTCGGTGACGGTGTCGAGGTGCGCTGGGTCGACGGCCCCGACCGCCCCGCCCTGCTCGCGGCCGTGCCCGAGGCCCAGGCGCTGCTGGTCCGCTCCGCGACCACCGTCGACGCCGAGGTGCTCGCTGCGGCGCCCAACCTCAAGATCGTCGGTCGCGCCGGTGTCGGCCTCGACAACGTCGACATCGCTGCTGCCACCGAGCGCGGTGTGATGGTCGTCAACGCGCCCACCTCCAACATCCACTCCGCCGCCGAGCACGCGGTCGCGCTCCTCATGTCCGCGGCGCGGCAGGTTCCCGCCGCCGACCGCACCCTGCGTGAGCGCACCTGGAAGCGGTCGAGCTTCAACGGCACCGAAATCCTCGGCAAGACGGTCGGCGTCGTCGGCCTCGGCCGCATCGGCCAGCTGTTCGCCCAGCGTCTTGCGGCGTTCGAAACCCACGTCATCGCGTACGACCCCTACTTGCCGGCCGCCCGCGCCGCACAGCTCGGCATCGAGCTCGTCGACATCGACGAGCTGGTCGCCCGCGCCGACTTCATCTCGGTGCACTTGCCCAAGACCAAGGAGACCGCCGGCCTGATCAACGCCGAGCGTCTGTCCAAGGCCAAGGACGGCGTCATCATCGTCAACGCCGCCCGCGGTGGCCTGATCGACGAGGACGCGCTGTACGACGCGCTCGTCGAAGGCAAGGTCCGCGCTGCCGGCCTCGACGTCTTCGAGACCGAGCCGTGCACCGATTCGAAGCTGTTCGACCTCGACAACGTCGTCGTCACCCCGCACCTCGGTGCATCCACCGCCGAGGCCCAGGACCGCGCCGGTACCGACGTTGCCAAGAGCGTGCTGCTCGCCCTCGCCGGCGAGTTCGTGCCCGATGCCGTCAACGTCTCCGGTGGCCCCGTGGGCGAGGAGGTCGCGCCGTGGCTCGAGCTCGTTCGCAAGCTCGGTCTGCTCGCCGGCACCCTCTCGCCCGAGGCCGTGCAGAACGTGCAGGTCGTCGTCAGCGGTGAGCTCTCGGCCGAGAACACCGACATTCTCGGCCTGGCCGCCCTCCGCGGCCTGTTCTCGGCGAGCAGCGACGAGCCCGTCACCTTCGTCAACGCCCCCAAGCTCGCGGAGCAGCGCGGCGTGACGGTCGAGGTCGAGAAGGTCAGCGAGGCCACCACGCACCGCAGCGCCGTCGAGGTCCGCGCCGTGGCGCCGGACGGACACGTCACGTCCGTCGCGGGTGCGCTCACCGGCCTGCAGCAGGTCGAGAAGATCGTCAACATCAACAGCCGCAGCTTCGACCTCCGCGCCGAGGGCCACAACCTGATCGTCCACTACCAGGACCGTCCGGGTGTCCTCGGAACGCTGGGCACCGTGCTCGGCAACGCGAGCATCGACATCCAGGCCGCGGCGCTGAGCCAGGACGCGGAGGGCCCCGGCGCCACCGTGATCCTCCGTGTCGACCGCGTCGTCGGCGACGCCGAGGTCGGACAGATCACCGAGGCGCTCGACGCGCGCGTCGCCCAGGTCGACCTGTCCTGATCCTTCGGTTCTCCATCATCCGGTGGCCGCGACCGTCTGCACGGTCGCGGCCACCGTCGCACAGGAAGTGAGTAGTGCTCATGAAACTTGCGGTCATCCCCGGTGACGGCATCGGTGTCGAGGTCACGGCGGAAGCTCTCAAGGTGCTCCGCGCCCTCGTCCCGGATCTCGAGACGACCGAGTACGACCTCGGTGCCCGCCGGTACAACGCGACCGGCGAACTCCTGCCCGATGCCGATCTCGCCGCGATCCGCGAGCACGACGCGATCCTCCTCGGTGCCATCGGCGATCCGTCGGTCACGCCGGGCGTCCTCGAACGCGGTCTCCTCCTGAACATGCGGTTCGCACTCGACCACCACGTCAACCTGCGGCCGTCGCGCCTGTACCCGGGCTCGAAGTCGCCGCTCGCCGCCGACCACGAGATCGACTTCGTCGTCGTCCGCGAGGGCACCGAGGGCCCGTACACCGGCAACGGGGGAGCGATCCGCGTCGGCACCCCGCACGAGATCGCCACCGAGGTCTCGGTGAACACCTGGTTCGGAGCCGAGCGCGTGGTCCGCTACGCCTTCGAGCTCGCGCAGACCCGCCGCAAGCACGTCACGCTCATCCACAAAACGAACGTGCTGTCGAACGCCGGCGCCATCTGGACCCGCGCCGTCGAGACCGTCGGCAAGGAGTTCCCTGAGGTCACCACGGCCTACTGTCACATCGACGCCGCGACCATCTACATGGTCGACGACCCGTCGCGCTTCGACGTCATCGTCACCGACAACCTGTTCGGCGACATCATCACCGACCTCGCCGGCGCCGTAACCGGCGGTATCGGCCTTGCCGCGAGCGGCAACATCGACGCCTCGGGCACCAACCCGTCGATGTTCGAACCGGTCCACGGCTCGGCACCGGACATCGCCGGCAAGGGCATCGCCGATCCCACCGCGGCGATCCTGTCCACCGCCTTGCTGCTGCGCCATCTCGGGCGCGAGGAGGATGCTGCACGCGTCGAGCGGGCCGTCGAGGCCGACCTCGCGAATCGTGGCCCCGGTCCGATCGTGACCACCGAGATCGGCGATCGGATCGCTGCTTCTCTTTGATCTCTGAGCGCGGATTCTCTCCGGGCACCGAGTTCTTCGGCACAAACGCGCGTGGCGCCGGCGGGTACGTCCCGTCCGGCGCCACGCGCGTTTCGCGTATCAGTCCTTCGGTATCACCGGGACCGCCGCTGCGGGAGCGATGGCGGACAGGGCGAAGGCCGCGGGGAATCCGACCGCGGCGATGAGCCCACCGAAGACCGGTCCGACGGCCGCGGCGAACACGAACTGCCCGGTGTTCTGGATCCCGAGTGCGCGGCCGCCCCAGAACGGGCCGGCGATCTCCGCGACGGCAGTGAATGCCAACCCGTTCGGCGCCGAGGTCAGGATCGACGCGACGAGCAGGACGCCCACCGCGATCGCCGAATCCGTCCACGCCGTGACGGAGAGCGCGACCATCGACACGACGACCGATGCGGCGACGAGGCGCATCGGTCCCAGCCTGCTGCCCACCCGATCGGACCAGGCCCCGGTGACGACACGTCCGAGGGCGCCGAGGATCTGGGCGGCGGTGATGACGAGACCGGCGCCGACCTCGTCCCAGCCGCGGTCGGCGATGAGCCAGACCAGGGCGTAGGTCCACACGACGTACTGCGGAACGACGAGCAGGATCGACGCGAGATGGATCCGCGTGAGGGACATGGAACTCCGGTAGGGATTGCCGAGCACGCCTGCGCGCTCGGCCTCCACCCGTCCGGGTCGGGGCGGATCCACCACGCCGACCGCGCAGACGACGGCTGCGAGCCCGCACGCGAGCATGGGAAACGAGAGCGCCCAGGCGATCCCGTGGTCGCCCGCGAGAGTGGGGATGACGAGTGCGCCCGCGGCGACACCCAGCGGCACCGACATCTGCCGGATGCCCATCGCGAGGCCGCGCTGGTGCGGCGGGAACCATCCGACCACCACGCGACCGCTCGCCGAATTGGCGCTCACGGCGCCGGCTCCCGCACACATCAGCAATAGGCCGAGCAGTGCTGCGGAGGTGGTGCGGGACAGGTCCAGTGAGGTGGTCGCGCTCGCGAGTCCCATCGAGACGGCCGCGATCCCGAGTCCGGCGGCCAGCGCGAGACGTTCGCCGAACCGGTCGGCGATCGCGCCCCACACGACGAGCGTGAACACGCCGCCGAGGATCGGTGCGCCGGCGAGGGTTCCGGCCTGGGCGAGGGTGAAGCCACCCTCCTGGTTCAGGATTGGGATGAGGAAGGCGACGCCGTTGATGACGGTGGCCTGGGAGGCCTGGGCGAGGACGCCGAGGGCCAGGATCAGCCATCGGCGCCGACCGATGTCCGGATTGTCCATGAGTCCCACTATCTGAGAAAGTCGTACCGTTATATGAAATCTTGGTCGGACTCTATACCCGCGGCACCCGGGCGTCGATCGCAGTGTGCGCGCACCGTTAGACTCCGGACATGCGCCTTGGTCGAATTGCCAGCCCGGATGGTGTCGCGTTCGTGAGCATCGAAGGGGAGGGGAAGTCCGCGACGGCGAAGGAGATCGCCGAGCATCCTTTCGGGAACCCCACCTTCACGGGCCGGAGCTGGCCCCTCGCCGACGTGCGGATTCTCGCCCCGATCCTCGCCACCAAGGTGATCGCGGTCGGTCGCAACTACGCCGCCCACGCCGCCGAGTCGGGCAACGAGGTCCCCGACGAGCCGATGATCTTCCTCAAGCCCAACACGTCGATCGTGGGCCCGGGCGCGCCCATCGTGATTCCGCCCACCACCTCGCTCGTCCATCACGAGGCCGAACTCGCCGTGGTCATCGGGCGTCCCTGCAAGGACGTCCCCGCCGCGAAGGCCCGGGAGGCGATCCTCGGCTACACGATCGCCAACGACGTGTCCGCGCGCGACCATCAGCGCAAGGACGGCCAGTGGGGCCGAGCCAAGGGCCACGACACCTTCTGCCCGCTCGGTCCGTGGATCGAAACCGACATCGACCCTTCCGATCTCGAGATCTCGGCGGAGGTCGACGGGCAGATCCGCCAACGCAGCCGCACCTCGAAGATGGTGCACGACATCCCGAAGCTCATCGAATGGATCTCCGGTGTCATGACCCTGCTGCCGGGCGACGTCATCCTCACCGGCACTCCCGAAGGTGTCGGACCGATCGAGCCGGGCAACACAGTCTCGATCACCGTCGAGGGCATCGGAACGCTCACGAATCCGGTCGTCGCCAAGGGATCCTGACCGGAGCTCGCTGCGGGGCGGATAGCCTGGGAAGGTCTCCCGTCGATCCTCAACCCTGAGCGAGTCATGACCACCAGCGAAGTACGCGTACGTTTCTGCCCGTCACCGACCGGAACCCCGCATGTGGGTCTGGTGCGCACCGCCCTGTTCAATTGGGCTTTCGCACGTCATCACGGCGGCACCTTCGTGTTCCGCATCGAAGACACCGACGCCGCACGCGACACCGAGGAGTCGTACCAGGCGATCCTCGACGCCCTCCGGTGGCTTGGTCTCGAATGGGACGAGGGTCCGGAGGTCGGCGGACCGTACGAGCCGTACCGGCAGTCGCAGCGACGCGACCTTCACCTCGAGATCGTGCAGAAGCTCGTCGACTCCGGTGAGGCCTACGAGTCGTTCTCGACGCCGGAAGAGGTCGAGGAGCGGCACAAGGCCGCCGGCCGCGACCCGAAGCTCGGCTACGACAACTTCGACCGCGACCTCACCCCGGAGCAGCGGCAGGCATTCCTCGACGAGGGGCGCAAGCCGGTCGTGCGACTGCGCATGCCCGAAGAGGACCTCACGTGGAACGACCTGGTCCGCGGCGAGACCACTTTCAAGGCAGGCTCGGTGCCCGACTTCGCGCTGACCCGCGGCAACGGCATCCCGCTCTACACGCTCGTCAATCCCGTCGACGACGCGCTGATGAAGATCACACACGTCCTGCGCGGCGAGGACCTGCTGTCGTCCACCCCGCGTCAGCTTGCGCTGTACGCGGCGCTGCAGCGCATCGGCGTCACCGATTTCACGCCCGAGTTCGGCCACCTGCCGTTCGTGATGGGGCAGGGCAACAAGAAGCTCTCCAAGCGCGACCCGGAGTCCAACCTCTTCCTGCACCGCGATCGCGGGTTCATCCCCGAGGGCCTGCTCAACTACCTCGCTCTGCTCGGCTGGGGTCTCGCCGACGACCGCGACGTGTTCTCCCTCGACGAGATGGTCGCGGCCTTCGAGATCTCCAAGGTCAACTCGAACCCCGCCCGGTTCGACCAGAAGAAGGCCGACGCCATCAACGCCGAGCACATCCGCCTGCTCGAGCCGGAGGAGTTCGCGACCCGGCTGAAGGCGTACCTCGTCGAGCACGGCCGGATCGGGGCCGACGTCGACGACGCGCTCTTCCGGACGGCCGCCGACCTCGTACAGACCCGTATCGTCGTTCTCGGGGACGCGTGGGACCTGCTGAAGTTCCTGTTCGTCGACGACGCCGACTTCACGCTCGACGAGGTCTCCGCGGCGAAGAATCTCAAGGAGGATGCCGCGCCCGTGCTCGACGCCTCCGTCGCCGCCCTCGAGGGCCTGACCGAGTGGACCACGCCGGCGATCGAGGAGGCGCTCAAGAGCGCACTGATCGAGGGGCTCGAACTGAAGCCGAGGAAGGCCTTCGCTCCCGTGCGGGTCGCGGTGACGGGCTCGCACGTCAGCCCGCCGCTCTACGAGTCGATGGAACTGCTCGGCCGTGAGCGCACCCTTGCACGACTGCGTGCCGGGCGGGCGCGCATCGCCTGACCCCTGCATGGTCGCTCTCGGCCCGTCGTCGGCACCCGCCGGCGACGGGCCGAACTCGTTCCGGGCTCGATTTCATGCCACCGAGCTCGTCCTGAGCTCGATTGCACTCCTCTGACCAGCCGATTTGTAGTTGGTGGCGGGGTTGGTGCTAATCTTCTTCTCGGTTCGGAACGGAGGCCACAACGCCCGCAGGGCAGGCCGAAGGAACAAACCATTGGGGTATGGTGTAATTGGCAACACAGCTGATTCTGGTTCAGCCATTCTAGGTTCGAGTCCTGGTACCCCAGCTGAGACGCGGCGGTTTGCCCGCAACGTCTCAGCCAGCTATGCTGGCTGAGCTTCCTTCGGGAAGCGAAGAGAAGAAGTTCCATAGGCCCCCGTCGTCTAGCGGCCTAGGACGCCGCCCTCTCACGGCGGTAGCGTGGGTTCGAATCCCATCGGGGGTACAACGGACTACCCACCGATCTCCGGGTCGGTGGGTGTTCTTCTCTCGGAGGCGTCGGCTCGTCGATTCCTCGGAAAGTTCCAGGCCCCCGTCGTCTAGCGGCCTAGGACGCCGCCCTCTCACGGCGGTAGCGTGGGTTCGAATCCCATCGGGGGTACAACCACGAAGGCTCTCCGATCATCGATCGGAGAGCCTTTCGCGTATGGGCGGTCAGTGCGCGGCGGACGGAAGATAGGCGGCCGTCGTGCCGCCGATCTCCATGGCAGGCATCCCGAGCTTGCAGTGATCCCACGAACGCACCCGCGCGGGCACCACACGGACGGCCACCCGTTTGTGCATCATCTGCTCCACCGCGGGGCGCGCCTCCTCCGTGTACGGGGCGGTGTACCGCTCCCACACGTCGCGGCAGACCTCGAACAGGCGGTCGTGGTCGTCCACGATCTCCGCCCGCCCCTCGATCGAGACGCCACGCAACTGGTCGTAGGTGTCGCCGGCCTCGACGAGGACGGTCACGCGATCGTCGCGCCGGAGGTTGACCACCTTCTGCGATTTCGCCTTCGTCTCGAACCAGATCTCCCCGTCGAGCACCGCGTACCACATGGCGACGAGGTGCGGGGTGCCCGTCGGTCCGAGGGTCGCCAGGTTCGCGACCCGGCTGCGGTGGAGGAACTCGTCGATCTCCGACTCCGTCATCGTGATGCCTGCGCGGCGGTTGGTTCCCATGCGAAGCACTCTGGCAGAGCGTGGAGCCGCACGGCTGTCTTCCTCCCGCCCCGCCCGGGCTCCACCCGAAGGGACACGGACATGCGGTCGGCCTCAGAGACGCTTCTGGAGCGCTTCTGCGGCGGCGAGGAGGTCGGCGGCCCAGCGGGCGCCCGGTCGGCGGCCCATGCGGTCGATGGGGCCCGATACGGAGATCGCCGCGATCACGCCACCGCTGCTGTCGCGCACGGGTGCGGCGACCGACGCCACACCGGGTTCGCGTTCGGCGGCGCTCTGCGCCCAGCCGCGGCGGCGGACCTCGACGAGCACGCGTTCACCGAAGGCCGCGTCGGGGAGGATGGCGCGCTGGGTCGCCGTATCGGCCCACGCGAGCAGAACTTTCGCGCCGGAGCCGGCCGTCATCGGAAGGCGTGCGCCGACGAGGACCGTGTCGCGCAGACCGGTCGGCGGTTCGAGAGCGGCGACGCAGACCCGCTGGGTGCCCTCGCGGCGGTACAACTGCACGCTCTCGCCGGTGATCTCGCGCAGACGGGGGAGGACGAGCGAGGCGGCCTCGACGAGCGTGTCGCCTGCGCCCGCGGACAATTCGGCCAGTCCGGGGCCGGGACGCCACTGTCCGTCGCTGTCGCGCATGAGGAGGCGGTGGACCTCGAGGCCCACGGCGAGACGGTGCGCCGTGGCACGGGGCAGGCCGGTCCGCGCGCACAACTCGTTGAGGTTGCACGGCTGTTCGGCAACCGCATGGAGGACTGTCATCGCTTTGTCCAGCACTCCGATCCCGCTATGCTGTCTCATAGGTCGATACCTCCGTCTCGCATAATGGGAAGCATATCGCATGCCGAGAACGGTGGGGACGACGCCATACGCGGCCGGACAGCCCCCCGGGATCCCGCGTTCGTCACGTACGACAAGGTGGAGAAGATGGCTGGAAAGACTCTGGCGGAAAAGGTGTGGGACCAGCACGTGGTCGTGCGCGGTGAAGGAGAGGGATCGGCGCGACAGCCGGACCTGATCTACATCGACCTGCATCTCGTACACGAGGTGACCAGCCCGCAGGCCTTCGACGGTCTGCGGCTGGCAGGACGCCCGCTGCGGCGTCCCGACCTCACGATCGCCACCGAGGACCACAACGTCCCCACGGTGGACATCGACAAGCCGATCGCCGACCCGGTCTCGCGCACACAGGTCGAGACCCTGCGCCGCAACTGCGAGGAGTTCGGTGTCCGTCTGCACCCCATGGGCGACCTCGATCAGGGCATCGTCCACGTGGTCGGCCCGCAGCTCGGTCTCACGCAGCCCGGCATGACGGTGGTGTGCGGCGACAGCCACACCTCCACCCACGGCGCCTTCGGCGCACTGGCGATGGGCATCGGCACCAGTGAGGTCGAACACGTCATGGCGACACAGACGTTGTCGCTGCGGCCGTTCAAGACGATGGCCATCAACGTCGGCGGCACCCTCGCGCCGGGAGTGACGAGCAAGGACCTCATCCTCGCGATCATCGCGAAGATCGGCACCGGCGGCGGACAGGGCTACGTCCTCGAGTACCGCGGCGAGGCGATCCGCGCACTGTCGATGGAAGCGCGGATGACCATCTGCAACATGTCGATCGAGGCGGGCGCCCGCGCCGGCATGATCGCCCCCGACGAGACCACCTACGAGTTCATCAAGGGCCGCCCGCACGCCCCGAAGGGCGCCGACTGGGATGCTGCCGTGGAGGCGTGGGAGCAGCTGAAGACCGACGACGACGCGGTTTTCGACGCCGAGGTCCACATCGACGGCAGCGCTCTGACCCCCTTCGTCACGTGGGGCACCAACCCGGGCCAGGGCGCTGCGCTCGGGTCCAGCGTTCCGGTACCCGAGGAGATCGCCGACGAAACCGAGCGGTCTGCAGCGGAAAAGGCGTTGCGCTACATGGATCTCGAACCGGGCATGCCGCTGCGCGACGTGAAGATCGACACCGTCTTCGTCGGCTCGTGCACCAACGGCCGCATCGAGGATCTGCGTGCCGTGGCGGATGTCCTGCAGGGCCGCAAGGTCGCCGACGGCGTCCGGATGCTCGTCGTGCCGGGTTCGATGCGGGTGCGCGCGCAGGCGGAGGAGGAGGGTCTCGGCGAGATCTTCACCGCCGCAGGGGCCGAGTGGCGTCAGGCCGGGTGCTCGATGTGCCTGGGGATGAACCCCGACCAGTTGGCGCCGGGCGAGCGTTCCGCGTCGACCTCGAACCGGAATTTCGAAGGACGGCAGGGCAAGGGCGGACGGACGCATCTCGTCTCGCCGGCCGTGGCCGCCGCAACCGCGGTGCGGGGAACGCTTTCCGCACCGGCGGATCTGGACTAGACCACAGGACCGACGAGGAGAATTTTCGATGGAAGCCTTCACCACCCACAGGGGCATCGGCGTCCCGCTGCGCCGCTCCAATGTCGACACGGATCAGATCATCCCGGCCGTGTACCTGAAGCGCGTCACCCGTACGGGATTCGAGGACGGTCTGTTCGCCGCATGGCGCAACGACCCGTCCTTCGTCCTCAACACCCCGCCCTTCGACCGCGGCAGCGTTCTCGTCGCCGGACCGGATTTCGGCACCGGCTCCTCGCGTGAGCATGCCGTGTGGGCGTTGTCGGATTACGGATTCCGGGTCGTGATCTCGTCCCGCTTCGCCGACATCTTCCGGGGCAACGCCGGAAAGGCCGGTCTGCTCGCCGCTCAGGTCTCGCAGGACGACGTCGAACTGCTGTGGAAGCTCATCGAGCAGCAGCCCGGACTCGAACTGGAAGTGGATCTCGAGAACCGGACGGTGACCGCCGGAACCACCGTGGTGCCGTTCACCATTGACGACTACACGCGGTGGCGTCTGCTGGAGGGTCTCGACGACATCGGATTGACATTGCGCCAGGTAGACGCGATTTCCGAGTACGAAAAGTCAAGGCCGTCATGGAAACCGAGTACCCTTCCGGCGCCCTGAAAACACCCCCGAACGCGCCTTCTCCGGGCCCGGTCCGACGCTCCCGTCGGGCCGGGCCCGGAGGTTATTTGCATGAGAATCCGCGTGGCACATAGACTCTTGCCCGTTTGCGGGTCTACCGTGGACTGGAGTCGGTCTGACGGTGGACCGTGTATGTGCGGAGGAAATCAATGAACAAGGCAGAACTGATCGACGTTCTGACCGAGAAACTCGGTTCGGACAGGCGCACCGCCACCGCGGCCGTCGAGCACATCGTGGACGCGATCGTTCGCGCCGTGCACGACGGTAAGAGCGTCACCATCACCGGATTCGGTGTCTTCGAGAAGCGTCGTCGGGCCGCGCGTGTCGCGCGGAACCCGCGCACGGGTGAGACGGTCAAGGTCAAGCCGACCTCGGTGCCGGCCTTCCGTCCCGGCCAGTCCTTCAAGAACATCATCGCGGGCACCCAGAAGCTCCCGGCTTCGGGTCCGGCCGTGAAGCGCGGTGCAGCTGCAGCGGCCAAGAAGACCGCGGCAGCGAAGAAGGCGGCGAAGAAGACCACGGCGGCGAAGAAGACCACGGCGACCAAGTCGACCGCGGCGAAGAAGACCACCGCAGCGAAGAAGACCACGGCGGCGAAGAAGACCACCGCCACCAAGTCGACTCCGGCGAAGAAGACCACGGCGGCCAAGTCGACTCCGGCGAAGAAGACCACCGCCACCAAGTCGACCGCGGCGAAGAAGACCACCGCGGCGAAGAAGACCACGGCGGCCAAGTCGACTCCGGCGAAGAAGACCACCGCCACCAAGTCGACCGCGGCGAAGAAGACCACCGCAGCGAAGAAGACCACGGCCAAGAAGACCACGGCCCGCAAGAGCACCAAGAAGTAACACCCACCCGCGATGCGGCTCGCACACGTGCGAGCCGCACAGGTGAGACGACGGCGGCCGCCGGACATCCGGTGGCCGCCGTCGTGTGTACTCGGTCAGATGCTCTCGTTGTCCGCCGGTGGACGGCCCGTGGGAAGAGGGCTGTCGATGTGGTCGGCCGCGACGAGACGATCGCCGCGCAGCGACAACACCCACATGCTCGCCTTCCGGTTCCGCGCCGGAGGCAGCACGAGACCGTCGCGCTCGGCCCACCACTCCAGGAGCGGCGGGATCACCCTGCCCTGACTGGAAATCACGGGAGTGCCGGGACCGGACGCGATCTCCAGCGCCCGCTTGCGGCCGTGGTCCGGATCGGCGCGGTACTCCTCCTCCGACAGGGCCGGCTCGATGGCGATCTCGAGCCCGTGCCGGGAGGCGAAGGGTTCGACCGTCGCGATGCACCGCGTGCGGTCGGCGGACACCACGCTGTCGCCGCCGAACGCCGTCAACTGCGGAACGAGCGCCTCGGCCTGTGCCCGTCCGGACGCATCGAGGGGCCGGTAACGGTCGTCGCCCTTGTACTTCTTCCGACTACCCGCCTTGGCGTGCCGCACGATCAGCGCCATGGTCGTGTCCAGCGGCACCCGGCGGAACCGGCGCAGGACACTGCGGTCCATCGGATAGGACAACAGATCGAATGCCTCTTCGGTGGACACCCAACGCAATTCGTCAACCTCGTCATTGGGCGCGAACTGCCCGTCGAGGCACCGCGCAGCCCAGTAGTCCACCCGCTTGAGCTTGCGGTGACCCGGAACGGGGTAGACGACCTTCCCGAGACTACTGCCGAGCGCGGAGCGGAATCCGGTCTCCTCCTCGATCTCCCGCACCGCGGCAACCACGGCCGTCTCACCCGCGTCGAGCTTGCCCTTCGGAAAGGACCAGTCGTTGTAGCGCGGGCGATGCACGAGCGCGACCTGCGCATCGTCCGGAGCGTTCTCGTCGACAGGACGCCACAGGACCGCGCCCGCCGCGAAGATGTTGGCCTTCACGGGCTTGTCGCGTGATTCGGTCAACGTTCCCTCCACCTCAGGACGCACGACTACGCATGAGTTCGACCTGGTGGTCGCGGGCAGCGGTTCCCGGCTCGGGGGACGCCGTCCAGGTGCCGTCGCCCTCGAGAATCCAGCAGCGGGTGACCGGGTCGAGCGCGGAATCGAAGATGCCGTCCAGCTGCGCTGCGAGCCGGGTGTTCTTCACCTGCACCATCACCTCGACGCGACGGTCGAGGTTCCGGTGCATCATGTCGGCGCTACCGATCCAGTACTCGTCGCTGCCCCGGAAATGGAACAACCGCGAATGTTCGAGGAACCGCCCCAGAATCGAGCGCACCGTGATGTTCTCGCTCAGGCCGGGCACGCCCGGCTTGAGGGCACAGATCCCGCGCACGACCACCTCGGTCCGCACCCCCGCCCGCGACGCGCGGTAGAGCGCGTCGATCACCTGCTCGTCGACGAGGGCGTTGGCCTTGAGCCGGATCCCGCTGGGGCGACCGGCCGCGTGGTGCTCGATCTCACGCTCGACGCGTTCGATGATGCCCTTGCGGACTCCGTGCGGTGCGACGAGCAGATTGCGGTACTGCGCCTTCCGGGAGTATCCGGTGAGGGTGTTGAACAGGTCGGTGAGGTCGGCGCCGATCTCGGGTGACGACGTGAGCAGGCCGACGTCCTCGTAGAGACGAGCGGTCTTCGGGTTGTAGTTGCCGGTGCCGATGTGGCAGTAGCGGCGGATCGTCGAACCCTCGCGCCGCACGACCAGACAGGTCTTGCAGTGTGTCTTCAGACCTACGAGTCCGTATACGACGTGGACACCGGCCTGTTCGAGCTTGCGCGCCCACTTGATGTTGGCCTGCTCGTCGAAGCGTGCCTTGATCTCCACGAGCGCGACGACCTGCTTGCCCGCTTCGGCAGCGGCGATCAGGGCGTTGACGATGGGGGAGTCGCCCGACGTCCGGTACAGCGTCTGCTTGATCGCGAGGACCTGGCTGTCGGCGGCGGCCTGCTCGATGAACCGTTGCACGCTCGTGGAGAACGAGTCGTACGGGTGGTGGACGAGGATGTCGCCCTCGCGCAGGGTGGAGAACACGCTCTTCGGTGTCTCTCGCTCGCCGAAGGCGGGATGGGTCGCCGGCACGAAGGGGGCGTCCTTCAGATCCGGTCGGTCGACGGCGTGCACCTGCCACAGCGACGACAGATCGAGCAGCCCGGGCAACTGGACGACGTCCACCCGATCGACGTCGAGTTCGCGCAACAGGAGGTCGAGCATGTGCTCGGTCATGTCGTCCGACACCTCGAGCCGCACGGGAGATCCGAAGCGCCGCCGGGCGAGTTCGCGTTCGAGGGCTTGAAGGAGATCCTCGTCGCGGTCCTCCTCGACCTCGAAGTCGGCGTTGCGGGTGACGCGGAATGCGTGGTGCTCGACGATCTCCATGCCCGGGAACAACACGTCGAGATGGGCGGCGATCAGCTCCTCGAGCGGGAGGAAGGCCGGCAGTCCGTGCGACGAACCCGCGCGATCGACCCGGACGAACCGATCGACGTTGTCGGGCACCTTCACGCGCGCGAAGTGTTCACCGGACGACTGCGAATCCTTGACCGTGACAGCGAGGTTCAGGGACAGGCCGCTGATGTACGGGAAGGGGTGTGCGGGATCGACCGCGAGCGGCGTCAGGACCGGGAAGACCTGGTCGGCGAAATACTGTGTCAGTCGTCGGCGTTCGTCCTCCGTCAGATCCGCCCATCGGATGATCGAGATGCCTTCGGCCGCCAGGGCGGGCATGACCGAGTCGAGGAAGACCTGCGCCTGGCGACCGGCGAGTTCGCGCGTGCTCGACGCGATGAGCGCGAGCTGGGCGCGCGGGGTCAGTCCGTCCGCGGACCGGACCGACAACCCCGTCTCGGCGCGACGTTTCAGCCCGGCGACCCGCACCATGTAGAACTCGTCGAGATTCGACGCGAAGATCGCGAGGAACTTGGCGCGTTCGAGCAACGGCTGCGAGGTGTCCTCCGCGAGCGCGAGAACGCGGGCGTTGAAATCGAGCCAGCTCTGTTCGCGGTTGAGATAGCGGTCGACGGGAAGCGTGTTGTCGTGATCGGTCCTCGACTGCAGTCCCGTCGCGGCCGGAGGGGCGCTGGTGGCGGTCGCTACGCGACCGGCGGGTCGTGCGGCACCGGATGGTGCCGCGTGCTCGGAACTCGTGGGATCGGGGGAATCGCCGTTGGTCACGAGTTCATTGTTGCAGAGCGACGGCTCCCTGCAGCGCTGTCGCACGGGTGGCACAGGGGGAACTCGACCGTGTCGAGCACGGCCGCGGTGGCCGGTCCGACGCCGAGTTGCAGTGCGGCGGCAAGATCGTCCGGTGTGTCCACATCGAGTCGCAGTCCGGGGAGGGCGTCCGGTACCGGGTACGCACCGGCATCGATGTGGCGACCGGCCGATCCCGGACCGAACGACAGTGGCGGCAGGGTGCCGCTCACGCAGTGCAGCAACGCCGTCGTACCGCTCGCCGTGTGGTCGACGACCACGGCCGTTCCGGTCCGCCGCGCAGTCTCGCGTGCGAGCACGAAATCCTCGGGCCGCAGGGACGGAAGGTCGGCCTGCAACGCCACGAGTTCGGCGCCGGGTGCGTGCTCCCGCGCCCGGCGGGCCGCTGCGAGCAGTGCGGAGTTCAGCGGGTCGGGGGAGTCGGGACGCACCGGGTCGGGGAGGACGTCCGCGCCGCAGTCCAGCGCCGCGGCCGCGACCCGCTCGTCGGCGGTGACGACGGTGACCGTCACGTCTCCGGCGGACAGCGCCGCCGTCACGGTGTCCTGCAGCATCGCAAGCACCAGTGATTCCCGTGCTGCCGGGTCGAGGACGTGCGAGAGCCGCGACTTCGCCAGGCCGAGGGCCTTGACGGGAACGAGCACGTGCGTCGCGGGCATTGCCCGATTGTGCCATCAGTATCGAATCGCACGGTCGCGCCAGGTGACGAACCGCACGAGCGCCCGGTGCGACCGGGTCGTGTGCGGTCCGTCCTCCGACCCGGCGCGGTGTCGGTGGAGCCTGCGCGATACTGGGTGCGACCGTGGGTGGTGACCGCCCGGACCGAACCGGTCGCGACCGCCCGCTCCGGGCCGATCGCGAGCGTGAGTGCCGGGCATCGGATGAGAGTGAGGATGGCGTGACCACAGCAGCAGTTCTGGGCGCGGGTTCGTGGGGGACGGCGTACGCCAAGGTGCTGGCCGACGCCGGAACGGACGTGACGATCTGGGCGCGGCGCGAGGAGGTGGCGCGTGGCATCGCCGAGCGGCACGAGAACTCCGACTATCTACCCGGTGTGGAACTGCCGCACTCGCTGAAGGCGACGGCCGATCATCGGGTGGCCCTCGAGGGCGCCGATTTCGTGGTCCTCGCCGTCCCGAGTCAGACCCTGCGTACCAATCTCGAGGAGTGGAAGGCAGATATCGGACCGGACGCGACACTTCTCAGTCTCGCCAAGGGAATCGAGAGCGGCACCCTGATGCGCATGAGTCAGGTGATCGGTCAGGTCACCGGCGCCGAGCAGAATCGCATCGCCGTGCTGTCCGGCCCCAACCTCGCCCGTGAGATCGCCGAGGGGCAACCGGCCGCGACCGTCATCGCGTGCCCCGATTCCACCCGCGCCATGGAGATCCAGAAATCCTGCGCCACAAAATATTTCCGTCCGTACACGAACTCCGACGTCATCGGCTGCGAGGTCGGCGGCGCCTGCAAGAACGTCATTGCCCTCGCGTGCGGCATGGCCGCCGGAGTCGGGCTCGGTGAGAACACCGTCGCGAGCATCATCACCCGCGGTCTCGCCGAGATCACCCGGCTCGGAACCGCCCTCGGGGCCAAGCCGGCCACACTCGCCGGTCTCGCCGGTGTCGGCGATCTCGTCGCCACATGTACGTCCCCGTTGTCCCGCAACCGTTCGTTCGGCGAACGACTCGGCCGCGGTGAGTCCCTCGAGAGCGCGCAGGAGGCCACCCACGGTCAGGTGGCCGAAGGGGTCAAGTCGTGCACCTCGGTCCGCGCCCTCGCAGCGAGTTACGACGTCGAGATGCCGCTCACCGACGCCGTGCACCGCGTGTGCCACGAAGGCATGTCGGTGCAGGACGCGATCGGGCAGCTGCTCGGACGCCGGATCAAGCCGGAATGAGTGGCATGACGGGCGATTCGACTCGCTGTGTGAAGGCAGTTGCACACGAGGGTGTTCCGGGCTCCCCGCTGCAGGCGGGACCGGTCTTCGCGGCGCCGTATCTCCTCGGGGAGGACGAGCGCGACGACGTCGACACCTATGCGCGGGCCTCGAATCCCGGCTGGCGCGCACTCGAATCGGCGCTCGCCGACCTCGAGCACGCCTCGGCCGCCCGCGTCGTCGGCTCGGGAATGTCGGCGATCACGGTCGCCCTGCGATCCCTCGTGGCCCCGGGCGGCACGGTCGTCGTCCCCTCCGACGGTTACTACCAGGTGCGCACGTACGCGCAGGAATTCCTGGCGCCGCACGGAGTGAAGGTCGTCGAGATGTCGGTCGCGGAGTTCGGTGACGGCACCCTGACCGACGTTCTGGTGACCGCTCCCGACAATTCCGTCGTACTGGTCGAGACCCCGTCTAATCCAGGCCTCGACACCGTCGACCTGCGCGCGATCGCGACCGCGTGCCACGTCTCCGACGCGCTCCTGCTCGTCGACAACACCACCGCCACACCCCTGGGCCAGCTGCCCCTCGATCTCGGCGCCGACGTCGTGGTGGCCAGCGGGACGAAATCGCTCAGCGGACACAGTGACCTGCTGTTCGGATACATCGCCGTCGCGGATCCCGAACTGCTGCCCGCGATCGACCGGGAACGACTGTTGTCGGGAACCGTGCTGGGACCCTTCGAGACCTGGCTCGCGCACCGCAGCCTCGGCACCGCCGGACTGCGCTTCGAACGGCAGTGCGCCAACGCGCTCGCCGTCGCCGGGATGCTGCTCGAGCACGCCGCTGTCACGGACGTCCGCTATCCCGGACTCGCCGGCGACCCCGCCCACGCCGTGGCGGCCGGCCAGATGAGCCGCTTCGGCCCCCTCGTCACCTTCCGGCTACCCGGCCGCGACGAGGTGCACCGCTTCGTCCGCGCGGCCACGCTCGTCGCACCCGCCACCAGCTTCGGCGGTATCCACACGACAGCGGATCGTCGCGCACGATGGGGCGATGCGGTGCCGGAGGGATTCGTCCGGTTGTCGTGCGGAATCGAGGACACCGCGGATCTGCTCGCCGATCTCGACGCGGCGCTGAAGGAGACGACCCTCCACCGAGGGAGACCGGAGCCCGCGGAGACATAGCAGGGTGTCCGGCCCCACCCGCGTAGGACTCGCTCGACACGCGGAGATCGCCACCCGGTACGGTTCGACACGTGAGTATGCCCCGAACCCGGGTGGCCGTCGTCTTCGGTGGTCGCAGCAACGAACATTCCGTCTCCTGCATCTCGGCAGGGAGCATCCTGCGCAACCTGGATCCGCAGAAGTACGAGGTCGTGCCCATCGGCATCACTCCCGAGGGCGCATGGGTCCTCGGCGACGCGGACCCCGCCGGCCTCGCCGCGGCCGGTCGCGAACTGCCCGTCGTCGCCGGCGACGGCTCCGATCTCGTCCTCACCGCGGATCCGACCCGCGGTGGCGACATCGTCGCCCTCGACGAGGGCTCCTACGGCCGGGTGCTCGCCTCGGTCGACGTGGTGTTCCCCGTCCTGCACGGCGCCTACGGCGAGGACGGCACCATCCAGGGTCTGCTCGAACTCGCGGACATCCCGTACGTCGGTCCCGGGGTTCTTGCCAGCGCCGCCGGGATGGACAAGGAGTTCACCAAGAAACTGCTCGCGGCCGAAGGCCTGCCCGTCGGCTTCCAGATCGTCCTGCGTCCCGGCACCGCGACCCTCACCGAGGAGCAGAAGACCCGCCTCGGCCTGCCCGTCTTCGTCAAGCCCGCCCGCGGCGGATCGTCCATCGGCATCAGTCGCGTGGCCGACTGGGCCGCCTTCGACGACGCCGTCGCGAAGGCCCGGCAGCACGACCCCAAGGTCATCGTCGAGTCCGCGATCATCGGCCGCGAGGTGGAGTGCGGCGTGCTCGAGTTCCCGGACGGCGACGTCCGCGCGAGTGTCGTCGCCGAGATCCGCATGCCCGACACCTCCGACGACCACGAGGCGTTCTACGACTTCGACACGAAGTACCTCGACGACGTCTGCGAGTTCGACGTCCCGGCCAAGCTCGACGAAGAGACCTCCGACCGGATCCGCGAACTCGCGGTCCGGGCGTTCCGCGCCCTCGACTGCCACGGCCTGTCCCGCGTCGACTTCTTCGTCACCGAGGACGGACCGGTGATCAACGAGATCAACACGATGCCCGGATTCACCTCCATCTCGATGTACCCGCGGATGTGGGAGGCCACCGGCGTGGAGTACGCCGAGCTGCTGTCGATCCTGGTGGAGACGGCGCTGGCGCGGGGCACCGGCCTGCGCTGACGGCACACGGCCTGTCGGCTTCCGCGAGGATCCGACTAGGCTGGATACATGACTGCCGTGACCCCCGACTCAGCTGCGACCGACGCCGGCACGGACACCCGTGAGGCCGTCCACGAGGCCGCGCGTCGCGCCCGCGTGGCCTCCCGTCGTCTCGCGTTGCTCACCACCATCGAGAAGGACGCGGCTCTGCACGCCGCGGCCGACGCTCTGCTCGCCGCCGCCGACACCGTCCTCGCCGCGAACGCGGAGGACATCGAGGCCGCCCGCGCCGGTGGCACCGAAGAGGCCATCCTCGACCGGCTGCGCCTGACCTCCGCCCGGATCGACGGGATCGCCGCCGGCCTGCGCCAGGTGGCCGGACTGCCCGACCCGATCGGCGGCGTCGTCCGCGGCTCGACGCTGCCGAACGGTCTCGAGCTGCGCCAGGTGCGCGTCCCGCTCGGCGTGGTCGGCATGGTCTACGAAGCACGGCCCAACGTCACGGTCGACGCATTCGGTCTCGCCCTGAAGTCCGGCAACGCCGCGCTGCTGCGCGGCTCGTCGTCCGCGGCCCGCTCCAACGCCGCGCTCGTCGAGGTGCTGCGCGCCTCGCTCGAGAGCCGGGGCATCCCCGCCGATGCCGTGCAGCTGCTGCCGAGCGCCGACCGCTCGTCGGTCACGCATCTGATCCAGGCCCGAGGCCTGGTCGACGTCGTGATCCCGCGCGGTGGCGCCGGTCTGATCGCCGCGGTGGTGCGCGACGCGACCGTCCCCACGATCGAGACGGGCACCGGCAACTGCCACGTCTACGTCCACTCCGCGGCCGATCTGGAGATGGCGGAGAAGATCGTGATCAACGCGAAGACCCGCCGGCCCAGCGTGTGCAACACCGCCGAGACGATCCTCGTCGACAAGGCGATCGCCGACACCGCCGTCCCGAAGCTCCTGCAGGCATTCCAGCAACACAGCGTGACGGTCCACGGCGACCTGCCCGGCCTCGTGCCCGCGACCGACCAGGACTGGTCCGACGAGTACCTCTCGCTCGACGTCGCCCTCGCGGTGGTCGACGACCTCGACGCGGCCGTCGACCACATCGACCGTTACGGCACCGGCCACACCGAGGCGATCGTCACCTCGGACCTCGCCGCTGCTCGGGAGTTCACGACGCGCGTGGACGCCGCAGCCGTTATGGTCAACGCTTCGACGGCGTTCACGGACGGCGAGCAGTTCGGATTCGGCGCGGAGATCGGCATCTCCACCCAGAAGCTGCACGCTCGCGGCCCGATGGGTCTGCCCGAACTGACGTCGACGAAGTGGGTGGTGTGGGGCGACGGCCACACCCGTCCCGCCTGATCGAGACCGGCCCGACGAAAGGAACCAGTGTGGATCGTGCGCTGCCCACCACCCCGCCGATCTTCGCGGACGTCCAGGACGTCGTCGATCGTCTGGCCGGTACCGGTTATCTCGCCGACAAGTCCACCGCGACCGCGGTGTTCCTCGCCGATCGCCTCGGCAAGCCGTTGCTGATCGAGGGACCCGCGGGCGTGGGCAAGACCGAACTTGCCCGCGCCGTCGCCGAGACCTCCGAGGCCGAACTCGTGCGCCTGCAGTGCTACGAGGGCGTCGACGAGTCCCGCGCGCTGTACGAGTGGAACCACGCCAAGCAGATCCTGCGCATCCAGTCGGCAGGGGCGACCGCCGCGGCGGGCGAGTCGTGGGACCGCACCAAGGAAGACGTCTTCTCCGAGGAGTTCCTGCTGTCGCGGCCGCTGCTCACCGCGATCCGCCGCGAGGATCCGACCGTGCTGCTCGTCGACGAGGTCGACAAGGCCGACGTGGAGATCGAAGGCCTGCTGCTCGAGGTGCTCAGTGACTTCGCGGTCACGGTGCCCGAACTCGGCACCATCCGGGCCACCCGCAAGCCGTTCGCGGTGCTCACCTCGAACGCCACCCGCGAGTTGTCCGAAGCGCTCAAGCGCCGGTGCCTGTTCCTGCACCTGGACTTCCCCGACGCCGACCTCGAACGACGCATCCTCGCCAGCCGGGTCCCCGATCTGCCCGACGCGCTCGCTGACCAACTCGTACGCACGGTCCGCGTGCTCCGCGGCATGCAACTCAAGAAGGTGCCGTCTGTGGCCGAGACGATCGACTGGGGTCGCACCCTGCTCGCACTAGGACTCGACACCCTCGACGACACCGCGCTGCGCAGCACGCTCGGCGTGATCCTCAAGCACCAGTCCGACCAGATCCGCGCTGCCGCCGAGCTCCGGTTGAACTGACATGGCCGCCGCGCACCTTCCCGGATCCGAGGCGCCCCCGGCACCCCACGGACTGCCCGGGCACCTGGTCGGATTCGTCGAGGCGCTGCGCCGTCGCGGCATCGCGGTCGGGCCGTCCGAGACGGTCGACGCCGGACGGGTCATGACGGTGCTCGATCTCCTCGATCGGGAGGCCCTCCGCGAAGGCCTCGCGTGCACCCTGCTCCGCCGGTCCACACACCGGCCGACCTTCGACGCCCTGTTCGACCTGTGGTTCCCGCCCGCGATCGGACGCCGCGAGGCCACCGACCCTCAGGCGAGCATCCCACGCACCCCCACGGGGGAGGTCGACTTCGAGGCCCTACGCGATCTCATCGCCGAGCTGCTGTCCGACGAGTCGCCGGAGGCACTCGAGGCCTCCGAGATGCTCGTCTCCGCCATCGTCGAGGAACTCGGCCAGTATGCGTCGTCGAACGGCCCGTCCTTCTCGGCCTATCAGGCGCTTCGCGACGTCTCCCCGGACACCCTGCTCACGAAGATCCTCGAGGGACTGCTCGGCAACAGCACCCGCGAGGAACGCGACGACGCCGCCTACGAGAGCGAGGTCGCGCGGCGCACCGCCGCCCAGCGCATCGCCGATTTCCGGGCCATGGTCGAACGGGAGACCCGGCGACGCACCGCCGAGCAGCTCGGCCGCGAACGCGTCGAGAAGTACGGGGTGCCCAAGCTTGCCGAGGAGGTCGACTTCCTGCGCGCGTCCGACGCGGAACTCGTCGCCCTGCGCCGCAGCGTCATGCCGCTCGCGCGTCTGCTCGCGAGCCGTCTCGCGGCGCGCCGCCGGCGCGCTCGTGCCGGCGCCATCGACCTGCGGCGCACACTGCGCAAGTCCATGTCGACCGGTGGCGTGCCCATCGACCTGGTCAACCGCAAGCCCCGTCCGGCGCGTCCCGAGCTCGTCGTGCTCTGCGACGTCTCCGGCTCCGTCGCCGGCTTCTCGCACTTCACGTTGCTGCTCGTGCACGCCCTACGCGAACAGTTCTCCCGCGTGCGCGTGTTCGCGTTCATCGACACCGCCGACGAGGTCACCCATCATTTCGCCGCAGGGTCCGATCTGGGCGAGTCCATGTCGCGGATGCTGAAGGAAGCGGAGCTGATCACCTACGACGGTCACTCCGACTACGGACACGCCCTCGGCGGCTTCGCCGAGAACCACGCCCACGCCCTCACCAGCCGCAGCTCGCTGCTGATCCTCGGCGACGGCCGCACGAACTACCGCAATCCGAACCTCGAAGTCCTCGAACATCTCGTGTCCGTCGCACGGCACGCGCACTGGCTCAATCCCGAGCCGAAGGGACAATGGGGTTCGGGGGATTCGGCCGCCAGGGTCTACAGCGAGGTCGTCACGATGCACGAGTGCCGGTCGGCGCAGCAGCTCGCAACGGTGGTGGCGAGTCTGCTCCCCGTGTGAACCCGTAAGCTGGACAACCGTGCATCAGCCAACGGATCGGCCCTCGGCCCCCAGGCGCCGCCTGGGCGTCATGGGTGGAACGTTCGACCCGATCCACCACGGACACCTCGTGGCGGCCAGCGAGGTCGCCGCGAGCTTCGACCTGGACGAAGTGATCTTCGTGCCCACCGGGCAACCTTGGCAGAAGACCGGACGCGACGTCAGCCTCGCCGAGGACCGTTACCTGATGACGGTGATCGCGACCGCATCCAACCCGCGGTTCTCCGTCAGCCGCGTCGACATCGATCGACGCAAACCCACCTACACCGTCGACACCCTGCGCGATCTCAGCGAGCAGTATCCCGACGCGGATCTGTACTTCATCACCGGCGCGGACGCACTGGGATCGATCCTGTCCTGGCAGGACTGGCAGACCCTGTTCGACCTCGCCCGCTTCGTCGGGGTGTCCCGGCCCGGATACGACCTTCACGCCGAACACCTGGCACCGCATCTGGACGAACTCCCGGCCGAGGCGGTGAGCCTGGTGGAGATCCCGGCACTGGCGATCTCCTCCACGGACTGCCGCAGGAGGGCCCGCGAGAACCGTCCCGTCTGGTATCTGGTCCCCGACGGAGTGGTGCAGTACATCAGCAAACGCCGGCTCTACCGCACGAATACGCACCCCGACGGAGATCCCGTCCCGGTGTTCGACGGAAACACCCCCGGCACCATCGAGAGAAAGAGCACGCAGTGAGCGCAACGGCAGAAGCCACGGAGATGGCCCGAATCGCAGCCCTGGCCGCCGACGAGAAACTCGCCACCGACGTCGTGGTGCTCGACGTGTCCGAGCAACTGGTGATCACCGATTGCTTCGTCATCGCGTCCGCACCCAACGAGCGTCAGGTCAACGCCATCGTCGACAACGTCGAGGAGAAGCTGCGCGAGGCCGGCCACAAGCCCGTCCGCCGCGAGGGCACCCGCGAGGGACGGTGGACGTTGCTCGACTACGTCGACGTCGTGGTGCACATCCAGCACGAGGACGAGCGCAACTTCTATGCCCTCGACCGCCTGTGGAAGGACTGCCCGACCATCGAGGTCGACGGTGTGGGTGGCCCCCGTTCGGCGATCGACGCCGCCGACTCGCCGGAGGACGTGTGAGTCGTCCGGAGGAGGGTTCGCAGAGCCCGCGGGTGCGGCAGCTGGTGCTGCTGCGCCACGGCCAGACCGAGTACAACGCCACGCGGCGGATGCAGGGCCAACTCGACACCGACCTCTCCGAGCTCGGCCGGCAGCAGGCGCTCGCCGTCGCCGACGCGATCGCCCGGTTCGATCCGCTCGCCGTCGTCTCGTCCGATCTGCGCCGCGCCTACGACACGGCGACCGCGCTCGGCGATCGCATCGGGCTGCCGGTCGCGATCGACACGCGGCTGCGCGAGACGCATCTCGGCGAATGGCAGGGCCTGACCCACACCGAGGTCGACGCCGTGGCCCCGGGCGCGCGCAGCGCGTGGCGCGCCGACGCGACCTGGGCACCGCCGGGAGGCGAGAACCGGATCGACGTCGCGCGGCGCAGCATGGCCGTCGTCGGCGAACTGCTCGACAAGTACGAGGACTGGAGCGATCGGCCCATCGTGCTGGTCGCACACGGGGGCCTGATCGCCGCGCTCACCGCCGCCCTGCTCGACCTGCCCGTCGATCGGTGGTCCGTCCTCGGCGGTCTCGGGAACACCGGCTGGGTGCAGCTCAGCGGATACGGCGAGGTGCCGTCCTGGCGCCTCGACGTCTGGAACGCGTCGGCCACAGTGGCGCCCGATGACGTCCTCTGAACCCACGCCGATCGGAACCGACGCCGCCCCGCAGCGCCCGGTCCTGCTGGTGATCGGTGACTCCCTGAGCTACTACGGCCCGAAGGGCGGCCTGCCCGCCGACCATCCGCAGATCTGGCCCAACCTGGTCGCGGCCGAACTCGGATGGGACGTCGAACTCGTCGCCCGGATCGGGTGGACCACACGCGACGCGTGGTGGGCCATGACCCAGGACCCGCGGGTGTGGGCCGCGATCCCGCACGCCGGAGCCGTCGTCCTGGCCGTGGGCGGGATGGACACCCTCCCGTCCCCGCTGCCCACCGCACTGCGGGAGGGCCTGCGCTACATCCGCCCGCCGGCCCTGCGTCGCGCGGCGCGTAACGCCTACGGGTGGTTGCAGCCGCGACTGTCACCGCTCGGGCGACCGGTGGCGCTCCCACCCCGGGTCAGCGTCGAGTACCTCGAAACGATCAGGGACGCATTGGCATACATGCGCCCCGATCTGCCCGTCATCGGCACCATGCCGTCGGTGCACCGCAGCGAGCAGTACCGGTCGGTGCATGCCGGCCGGCTCCCCGCGGCACGCGCGATCACCCGCTGGGCGGCCGAGAAGTCGGTTCCCCTCGTCGATCTCGCCGAAGCGGTGCGGGAGAACGTCTTCTCCGACGACGCCAATCCCGACGGGATCCACTGGGGTTGGGAAGGACACCGCCGTGTCGCCGCCGCTGTCGGCGACGCGGTCCGGATCGTGCATCGGGATGCGGAAGTCCCGGTGGAGGGCCTACGGTAGGCGTCGTGTCCGTCGTCGTCGTCACAGATTCGTCGAGTTGTATCGACCCTGAACTGGTCCGTCGGTACGACATCCGTGTTGTGCCACTGCACATCATCGCGGGCGGACGCGACCTCCGCGAGGGCGTCGACGAGTTACCGGAGGACCTGTCGACCGTGACGACCTCCGGTCCGTCTCCCGCAGAACTGACCGACGCCTATACCGAGGCGCTCGAGGACAGTGGAGGAGACGGCGTCGTAGCCGTGCACCTCTCGCGGGTGCTGTCCGGCACATGGGACGCAGCCCGGCACGCCGCCGAATCGCTGGGCGACCGGATCCGGCTCGTCGATTCGCGGAACACCGCCATGGGTTCGGGTTTCGCCGTCCTCGAAGCGGTGCGCGCCGCACGGGCCGGAGAAGACCTGGCCCGGGTGTACGAGCGGGCCGTGGAGGTCGCGGCGTCCGCCCGGACCCTGCTCGTCGTCGACCGGCTCGACCACCTCCGTCGCGGTGGCCGGATCGGCACGGCCACAGCGCTGTTGGGTACCGCGCTCGCGATGAAGCCCGTGCTGCACATCTCCGACGGCAAGCTCGTCCTGCGGGAGAAGACCCGCACGATGACCAAGGCGATGGCCAAGCTCGTCGACGGAGCCGCGACCGACGTGGGCGACGAACCGCTCGTCGCGGTGCACCACCGCGGGGCACCCGAGCGGGCGCGCAGCCTCGTCGATCAGCTCGCACAGCGCCTTCCGGAAGGCACCGAGATCGTCGTGTCCGAACTCGACGCGGTTCTCGGCGCGCACGTCGGGCCGGGTGCGGTCGGTGTGGTCGTCGCCTCCGCGGCGACCGGTGTCTCCGAGGACTGACCACCTACACCACCTCCCGGCCCGGATGATGCCGGTGGAGGCCCCCCTCCGGGCATTCATCCACAGGGGTGCGGGTCATCCACAACCCCGGCCGAATCGGCGCCGACACCGAATCCGGCGGTCGCGGCCGCGGTTAGCGTCGCGGCATGGCGAGCAGTGACCACCGTGATCTCGCGCGCACCCGCCTCGGCGCGATCACGCGTTCCTCGGCGATGCCCGCGGAACCGCCCTGGACCGACGACAGGTCGGCTAACGACCACCCCTGGGCGGATCCGGACGACGGCGACGAACCCCTCCACAGCGGTCCCGGCCGGGTACGATTCGTCGATCGGCTGACCGCCGCGCGATGGGACACGGGAAGACGTGGGACCGCTGCTCTCGCCGCGATCGGAGTGCTCGCCGCCGCAGTGGCACTCGTCGTCGTGTGGCGCGACCGGCCGGTCCCCGAACCGGTACCGCCGCTGCCGAGAGTCGAAGTCGTGGACACGGCAGAGCCGTCCGCCGCGAGGGAGACGGACACGGCACAACCGGATTCCGCTGAGTTCGTCGTCAGCGTCGTGGGTGCGGTGACACGTCCCGGGCTCGTGCGGCTGCCGGCGGGATCCCGTGTGGCCGACGCGCTCGACGCTGCCGGCGGTGCCGTCGACGGCGCCGACCTCATCGGCCTGAATCTGGCCCGGCGGGTCGCCGACGGTGACCAGATCGTCGTGGGAATCGCCCCGCCCCAACCTGTTCCGCAGGCCAGTGGAATCGTCGGGGCGCAGACACCGGGCGATGCTCCACCGGAGGCAAGCGGGCCGGTGGATCTCAACACCGCCGACGAGACCGCGCTCGACGCGCTGCCGGGCGTCGGTCCCGTCACGGCCGCGGCGATCGTCTCGTGGCGCGACACCAACGGACCGTTCACGGACGTCGAACAACTCGGTGAGGTCGACGGGATCGGACCGGCGCGACTCGCGAGGCTGCGTGAACTGGTGACGGTGTGACCGGACGGAACGACGGGTCCGACGCCGCAACGGTTCTCGATGCCCGGTTGGTGCCGTGCGCGCTGGCCGCGTGGGCCGTGACACTTCTCGGGTTGTACACGGGATGGCGGATCGTCACCGCCGTGGCGGTCGCGGCCGTCGTCGGATGCGCCGTGACGGTCCGTCTCGTCGCGACCGGTCGCATCCCACGCGGAGGTGCGCGGATCCTCCTCGCCGCACTGGCCGTCGTCGCGGGATTCGGGCCGGCCGCCGGTCTACGGATATGGGCCGCCGACCAGCACCCGATCGCCTCCGCAGCGGAAAGGGGAGCGTGGGCCGGCGTCGTCCTCCTCCCCACCGACGACCCGCGACGCATCCGGGCCGCGGCCTTCGACGACACACCCCGGGTACGCATCCCGGCCCGGCTCGAGCACGTGATGGTCGGTGGACGATCCATGGACACCGGGGGATCGGTGGTGGTGCTCGCCCCGGCCGACTCGTGGGGAGATCTCCTGCCCGGGCAGTCGGTCACCGCACGCGTGCGGGCGGCGCCGCACACCGGGCCGGGCACCACGGTGGCGGTGCTCCACGCGGAGAACGCACCCACGGTCGTCGGCCCGCCCCCGGTGTGGCAGCGATGGGCTGGCACGGTACGCGACCGGCTCGCGCAGGTGGGTTCCGCGGTGCTTCCCGCCGATCGGGCCGGCCTGCTGCCCGGTCTCGTGGTGGGCGACACCACGGCGCTGACCGACGAGGTGCGGGAGGACTTCCGGGTGGCCGGACTGACGCATTTGACGGCCGTGTCCGGAGCCAACGTCAGCATCGTCCTCGGAGCGGTACTGCTCCTCGTGCGCGCGGTAGGACTCGGACCGCGTTCCGGGACCATCCTCGCCGCGACGGCTCTCGTCGCCTTCGTCGTCGTGGTCCGTCCGTCGGCGAGTGTGGTGCGCGCGGCCGCGATGGGATCGATCGGGTTGCTGGCATTCGTGACGGGTCGTGAGCGACAGGCACTTCCCGCCCTGTGCACCGCGGTGGGCGTACTGCTCGTACTCCTGCCCGACCTCGCCGTCGACGTCGGGTTCGCGCTGTCGGTGTCCGCGACGGCGGCACTGATCGTCGCCGCGCCACCTGTCGTGACCCGGCTCGTGGATCGCGGGTGGCCGCGTCCCATCGCGGAGGTCGCGGCAATGTCGCTGGTCGCGTTCGTAGCGACCGCACCTCTCGTCGCGGCGGTGAGCGGGACCGTGAGTGTCGTGTCGGTCGCGGCCAATGTCCTCGTCGCCCCGGTACTTGCGCCGCTGACGGTCCTCGGTTCGCTGGTCGCGCTGGGCGCCTCCGTCGTCCCGTGGGTTGGGGAGGTGCTCGCGCGCGGCACCGGGCCGTTCCTGTGGTGGCTGATCACGGTGGCCGACCGGGCGGCATCGTTGCCGTCGGCCGAACTCGAGGTGCCGGACGGGCCGGTGGGGGCAGTGGTCGCGGCGGTGCTGGTCGCGGTGGCGTGGTCGGTGGCTCGTCACCGGCGGGTGCGGATCACGGCTCTCGTGATTGCGGTGGCCGTCGCGGCGGTGTGGCTGCCGGTGCGGATGCTGCGACCGGGCTGGCCCGGAGCCGAATGGGTACTCGTCGCATGCGATGTCGGTCAGGGCGATGCGCTGGTGCTGGCGACGGGGGACGGGCGCGCGGTCGTCGTCGACACCGGACCCGAACCGGAACCCGTCGATCGGTGCTTGCGCCGGTTGAGGATTCGCCGTATCGCACTGCTCGTCGTGTCGCACCTGCACGCCGACCACGCGGGTGGGATCCGCGGTGTCCTCACCGGGCGCTCGGTCGAGATGGTCGTGGTCGGGCCGGGTGCTGCCGGTGACGACGCGGCGGGTGTGCTCGACGCGGCGGCCGGGGTCGGTGTCGTGGTGCGGGAAGTGGGTGCCGGTGCGACCCTGCGTGCGGGCGATCTCGACATCCGGGTGCTGGGCCCGGCTGGGCGACGGACAGGCGGTTCCGAGAACGACAACTCGCTCGTCCTGGCGGTCGACACCGTCGTGGGCCGGGTCCTGTTGCCGGGAGACGCGGAGGAGGCCGCGCTCGACGCACTCGTGCGGTCGGGCACCGACGTGCGTGCGGACGTGTTGAAGGTGCCGCACCACGGCTCGCGCACCACACCCGCACGCTTCCTCACCGCTGTGCGGCCGAGCGTCGCCCTCGTCAGCGCCGGGCGAGACAACCTGTTCGGGCATCCCCATCCCGAGATCGTCTCCACCCTGACCGGAATCGGGGCGCGGGTCCTGCGGACCGACCTGCACGGCGACGTTGCAGTGCTCCGTGCCGCCTCCGGGGCGCTCGCGGTGGTGTCGGACGTGCGTGGCACGATCGAACCGTGAGCGACGCGTCCCTGCATCTGATCCTCGGTGAGGAAGAACTGCTCGTCGACCGTGCCGTCGCGAAGATCGTGTCCGATGTCCGCACGCGCAGCGAAACTCCCGGCGATCTCCCCGTCTCCCGGCTCCGCGCCGGCGACGCGGGCGTACCCGAACTCGCCGAGCTGCTGAGTCCGTCGCTGTTCGCGGAAGAACGCATCGTGATCCTCGAATCCACCGCCGACGCCGGGAAGGACGCCGCGGCGCTGATCCTCGATGTCGCGGGCGATCCGCCTCCGGGCGTGACACTGGTGATCCTCCACAGCGGCGGGGGACGCACCAAGGCGATGGTGCCCGCGCTGCGCAAGCGCGGCGCCGAGGAGCACATGTGTGCCGCTCCCGCGAAGGCGGGGGAGAAGGCGGCGTGGGTGCGGACGTTCGTCCACAAGGAGTTCCAGGCTGCGGGGGTGCGAGTCTCGGGCGATGTCGAACAGCTCGTCATCGAGGCGGTGGGTTCCGACCTGCGCGAACTCGCTGCGGCGTGCAGCCAGCTCGTGGCCGACACCGGCGGCAAGATCGATGCTGCGGCCGTGCGACGCTACTACTCGGGCAAGGCCGAGGTGTCGGGATTCGACGTAGCCGAGAAGGCCGTGGCCGGCGATACGGCCGGTGCGCTCGAAGCGCTACGGTGGGCGATGCACCGCGGTGTCGCCCACGTGCTGCTCGCCGATGCTCTCGCCGACGCCGTGCACACGATCGCCCGGGTCGGCTCGGCCGGTCGCGGCGACCCGTTCTCCCTCGCGTCGTCGCTGGGTATGCCGCCGTGGAAGGTGAAGAAGGCGCAGGCGCAGGCGCGCACGTGGGCGCCGGCGTCGATCGGGACCGCACTCACGGTGGTCGCTGCGCTCAACGCCGACGTCAAGGGAGCCGCGGCCGATCCGGACTACGCCCTCGAGCACGCCGTGCGGGTCATCTCCGAGCTGGCGGCCTGAGGCTTCTCCGCCGTGCCCGTGCCCGTGCCCGTGCTCGTGCCCGCGGCCGATTCCGGGCGGGCGGCATCATATCTGTCGTTCAACGCCACGAAGGCCGTCCCCGGCGGGGGACGGCCTTCGTGAAGCAGAGCCTGCGTCTACTACCTTGGAGCGATGAACTCAGAGCTTGTTGGCAAGCTTCGCGAGAGCAGACTTCTTGTTGGCAGCCTGGTTGGGGTGGATGACACCCTTGCTGGCAGCCTTGTCGAGCTGACGGCTCGTGGCGACGAGGAGCTCGTTGACCTTGTCCTTGTCGCCAGCGGCCGCAGCCTCGCGGAACGAACGGATCGCCGTACGAAGCGACGACTTCACCGACTGATTCCGGAGTCGGTTGCGCTCGTTGGTGCGAATCCGCTTCACCTGGGACTTGATGTTGGCCACGCGTAAAATCCTGTCGTCTTGCTGGTAGCTGGTAGGAAAGCTCTGGGTGCATCTGAGCACCGATGGACAAGGTTACCAAGAACGGATCGCAAAGCCCAAACCGGCGGTCGAATCACCCTTCTCACCGGCCTGATCGTTTCGGCCAGGACTACGCGCACCTGACTGTTGTTGTTGCGTGCCGCCGCGGGAGGGCATCTACATGGGCGGACACGCCACGGTGCACGATGTCGTTGTCGAGGTCACGGCGCATGCGTAATCTCCCTCACAGCGCGAACGACGAGTTCGCGGCTGCGGTGCATCGACTCGAAGTGTTCTACCACCAGGTTCCGCCTGCGAGCGGGACCGCGAACATCGAGGTGACCCATGGAACCCCCACGCGATCCCGAGTCCCGAATCGACGAAGATCTCGCACGCCAGACCTCCCTGGAAATCAGCGACCCCGGTGAGTTCTCCGACCTGCGGAAGTACGTGGCGGAGGCGATCGGAACCTTCCTCCTGGTGTTCTCCGCGGTGGGTACCGCGGTGTTCGCCGGAACCTATGTCGGTCAGCTCGGCGTCGCACTGGCGTTCGGCCTGACCCTGCTGTTCCTCGTGTACACCATCGGCCCGATCTCCGGGTGTCACGTGAACCCGGCGGTGACGCTCGGGCAGCTCATCGTCGGTCACGTGACGCCGGTGCGCGCCGTGGGTTACTGGATCGCGCAGGTCGTCGGCGGTCTGGTCGCCGGTCTGACGCTCTACGCGGTGGCGTCGTCGTTGCCGAGCTACGACCGTGCCGCCGACGGCCTCGGGGCGAACGGCTGGGGCGCGCACAGCCCCTCGGCGGTGCACGGTCCGCTCGGCGGCGTGCTCGAGAACGGCTACGGCATCGGCGCGATGATCGTCGTCGAGGTCCTGCTCACGGCCGTGCTCGTCTTCGTGGTGCTGGGTGCGACCGATCAGGTGGCCGACGCGCCGATCGCCGGCATCGCCATCGGCTTCACTCTCGCGGTGATCCACCTGATCTCGATCCCGATCGACAACACGTCGGTCAATCCCGCCCGTAGCCTCGCCGTCGCCTTCTACCAGGACGGTGCGCTCGGGCAGCTGTGGGCATTCATCGTGTTCCCGCTCATCGGCGGAGCGCTCGGAGCGCTCGTCTACACCTTCCTCTTCGGGCGGCGGTACGGGCTCCGGGCCTCCTGAGGGCCTGCGGTCAGGGCGCGGCCCGATTCAGCTCCAGCCGAAATCGGTACGGAGCCGGGTCGCGACCTGATCGAATCGTGCGCGGGGGAGGATCGCGCCTTCGCGGCGGATGCCGTCCTCGGGAACGTCGAGCACGCGATCGAGGCGCACCCAGCTCGGGCGGTTCTCCGCGTCCCACGGTCCGGAGCCGATTCCGAGCCAGTCGCGGTGACCGTCGCGTTCGGAGTTCGACGAGAGCATCAGCCCGAGCAGCGTCCTGTCGTCGCGGCCCACGACGAGCACCGGGCGGTCCTTGCCCTCCGTCGGATCTTCTTCATAGGCCACCCAGGTCCACACGATCTCGCCCGGATCGGCGCGACCGTCGAGGTCGGGGGAGTACTCGAGGCGGCGGGCACGCTGCGCCGTGGGCGTGGTGCGCGACGCCACCGGGCGACCGGGGGCCGGACGCTTCGTGCCGGACTGGGTCTTCGCGGCACCTGGCTTCGGCGCCGTGGTCCCGGACGCGCCGGGCTTCGGTGCCGCAGTGGTACCGCTCCCCGAGGTTCCGCTCGCTGCGCCGGTCCGGCCGGCCGCGTTCAACGCGGCGCGCGCCTTGTCGAGCGCCCCGGACTGCTGCAACTGCTGGTAGATCTTCGGACCCTGGTCGACGGCGAGACGCCCCAGCTGCCTGCCCAACTTCTTCCATGTACCGGCCACGGGAACCGAGCTTAACCGGACCTGACCCGGGCGAAATCCCGGCCGTCGCCCGACTTGGATATTCTGCAGGGTGACCGCGGTCTGCTGGCCGCTGCCAGTCCGAGTCAGGAGCACGACATCAGCACCTTCGCCGACACCACGTTCACGGACCCCGCAAAGATCCGGAACTTCTGCATCATCGCGCACATCGACCACGGAAAGTCGACGCTCGCGGACCGGATGCTGCAGCTCACCGGGGTGGTCGAGGAGCGGCAGATGCGCGCCCAGTACCTCGACCGCATGGACATCGAGCGCGAGCGTGGCATCACGATCAAGGCGCAGAACGTACGTCTGCCGTGGAAGCTCGACGGCGAAGACTATGTGATGCACCTGATCGACACCCCGGGCCACGTCGACTTCACCTACGAGGTCTCCCGCGCGCTCGAGGCGTGCGAGGGCGCGGTCCTGCTCGTCGACGCCGCGCAGGGCATCGAGGCGCAGACCCTCGCCAATCTCTACCTTGCGCTCGACAAGGACCTGACGATCATCCCGGTCCTCAACAAGATCGACCTGCCCGCGGCCGATCCCGACCGCTATGCCGGTGAGATCGCGAACATCATCGGCTGTGAGCCGTCCGACGTGCTCCGGGTCTCCGGCAAGACCGGCGAGGGCGTCCCCGAACTCATCGACGCCGTGATCCGCCAGGTGCCGCCGCCGGTCGGTGACGCCGACGCGCCCGCCCGCGCCATGATCTTCGACTCCGTCTACGACACCTACCGCGGCGTCGTGACGTACGTGCGTGTGGTCGACGGCAAGATCGTGCCCCGCGAGAAGATCAAGATGATGTCGACGGGCACGACCCACGAACTGCTCGAGGTCGGCATCGTCTCGCCCGAACCCAAGGCCACCGCCGGTCTCGGCGTCGGCGAGGTGGGCTATCTCATCACCGGCGTGAAGGACGTGCGCCAGTCGAAGGTCGGCGACACCGTCACCACCGCCCGCCACGGTGCGGAGGAGCCGCTCACCGGCTACCGCGAACCGCGCCCGATGGTCTACTCCGGTCTGTACCCGGTCGACGGCTCCGACTACCCGGTGCTGCGCGACGCGCTCGACAAGCTCCAGCTCAACGACGCCGCGCTCACCTACGAGCCCGAGACGTCCGTCGCTCTCGGGTTCGGTTTCCGCTGCGGCTTCCTCGGTCTGCTGCACATGGAGATCACCCGCGAGCGCCTCGAGCGCGAGTTCGGCCTCGACCTGATCTCCACGGCTCCCAACGTCGTCTACCGCGTCGTGCTCGAAGGCGGCCAGGAAGTCGTCGTGACGAACCCGTCCGACTGGCCCGAGGGCAAGGCTCGCGAGATCTACGAACCGATCGTCAAGTGCACCATCATCGCGCCGAGCGAGTTCATCGGTTCGATCATGGAGCTGTGCCAGTCGCGGCGCGGTGAGCTCGGCGGTATGGACTACCTGTCCGAGACCCGCGTCGAGCTGCGGTACACGCTGCCGATGGCCGAGATCATCTTCGACTTCTTCGACTCGCTGAAGTCGCGCACCCGCGGCTACGCCTCGATGGACTACGAGGAGGCCGGAGAGCAGGAGGCCGCGCTGGTCAAGGTCGACATCCTGTTGCAGGGCGAGGCCGTCGACGCATTCAGCGCGATCGTCCACAAGGACGCCGCGGCCGCCTACGGCAACAAGATGACGACCAAGCTCAAGGAACTCATCCCGCGGCAGCAGTTCGAGGTGCCCGTCCAGGCCGCGATCGGCTCGAAGATCATCGCCCGCGAGAACATCCGGGCGATCCGCAAGGACGTTCTCGCCAAGTGCTACGGCGGCGACATCAGCCGTAAGCGCAAGCTGCTCGAGAAGCAGAAGGAAGGCAAGAAGCGGATGAAGACCATCGGCCGCGTCGACGTTCCGCAGGAGGCGTTCGTCGCCGCGTTGTCGTCCGAGGCCTCGTCCGACAAGCCGAAGAAGTAGTCGCTCCTGCTGCGACGCCCACCGGAAGGATTCGCGTGCTCGACACCTGGCTCACCCGTGAACTCGGAATCTCCGTTCCTCTGCTGGGTGCGCCCATGGGTGGCCGGGCCGGTGGGCGGCTCGCCGGCGAGGTGACGCGGGCCGGCGGACTCGGCCTGATCGGTGCCGCCCGGTACAACACCGCCGAGTGGATCGAGGGCGAGGTGCGCACCGCCCGCGAGATCGGTGGTGGGGCCGTGGGATTCGGTCTGATGACTTGGGCGCTTGCCGACGACGACAGCCTCCTCACCGCGGTGCTCGAGCACCGCCCGCAACTGGTCACGCTCTCGTTCGGCGATCCCGCTCCCTACATCGAGCGCGTCCACGAGGCCGGGGCCGTCGTCCTCTCGCAGATCAACACGGTCGACGATCTGCGCGTGGTCGAGGCAGCGGGTGTCGACGCGGTGATCGCGCAGGGCCATGAGGCCGGTGGGCACACGGGCAGGATCGGTACCCTCCCGTTGCTGCAGGAGGTGCTCGAGTCGACGTCGCTGCCCGTGCTCGCCGCAGGTGGCATCGCCACGGGTCGCGGTCTGGCAGCGGTGCTCGCAGCCGGTGGGCAGGGCGCCCTGGTCGGGACGGCGCTGCTCGCCAGCCCGGAGACCGTCGGCCCCGACTACGCCCGTGGCCGGCTCGTGGAGGCCGGCAGCGCCGACACCGTCTACACCGACGTCTTCGACAAGGCCCGGCACCAGCCGTGGCCGGCGCGCTGGGGCGGACGCGCCCTGCGCAATGCGTTCACCGAGGAGTGGCACGGCCGGGGCGCCGACGAGGACACCCTCGCCGCGGCGTACACCGGTGACGATCCCGACATCGGGGTGGTCTACGCGGGGGAGGCCGCCGGTCTGGTGCGCTCCGAGCGACCCGCGGGCGAGGTGATCCGGGGTATCGCCGAACAGGCGGAGACCCTGCTGTCCCGCTTCCGTTGAGCACTGCGCCGGCACACGGACGTCCACATTCGAGCTGAGGTGAGCCTCACCTGAGGTGGAGGTCGCCCATGCGCCGAGTCGTTCTCTCCGCGGTAGCGCTCGTACTGTTCGTCGCCCCGACCCTCGTGGCGTGTTCGTCGGACACCGATGACACCGCGACCGCCGGCGGTGAGACCGTCACCGTCGAGCACTCCTACGGCACGACGACGATCGAGGGCACACCCGAGCGGATCGTCGCGACCTCCAGCCAATGGCTCGACGCTCTCGTCGAACTCGGGGTGCAGCCCATCGCGTACTACAGCGCCGGCTCGTACGGCGACGAGCGCGGCCTCTATCCGTGGCAGACCGACGTCTCCCCGGATGCGGTGGCGCTGAGTGCGGCGGCGGAGACGTCGGTGCCCGTCGAGGAGGTGGCCGCTCTCGAACCCGACCTGATCCTCGGCGCCTGGCAGATCGCCTCGCAGAACGACTACGACACGATCTCCGCGGTCGCCCCGACGATCGGGCCTCTCGGCGACACCGGCGTGGACCGCTGGGACGAACAGGTGCGCGTGCTCGGTGAGGTCCTCGGCCGCACCGACGACGCCGAGAGGATCATCGCCGACCGCAACGCCGAGATCGAGGCGGTCGCGAACGCCTGAGACCGGCTCACGGTCCGAGATGCGCGGGCCGGAAGTTGCCCGCTCCGATCTCCCGCTCTGCGCGGATGACATGGACGACGGCATTGATGAGCGCCAGGTGGGTGAACGCCTGCGGGAAGTTCCCCAGATGACGTCCGCTCTCGGTGTCGATCTCCTCGGCATAGAGCTTCAGGGGGCTCGCGTAGTCGAGCAGGCGCTGGCACAGTGCGGCGGCCCGCTCGACCTCGCCGATCTCGACGAGCGCCGAGACCAGCCAGAACGAGCAGATGGTGAACGAGCCCTCCTTGCCCGCGAGCCCGTCGTCGGTGGTCTCCACCCGGTAGCGCAGCACCAGCCCGTCCTCGGTGAGTTCGTCGGCGATCGCCAGCACCGTGGCCCGCACCCGGGGGTCGTCTGCGGGCAGGAAGCGCAACAAGGGGATCAGCAGAGCCGACGCGTCGAGTGACGGGTGGCCGTACCGCTGGGTGAAGACGCCGCGTTCGTCGACGCCGTGTTCGAGGACGTCGGCCTTGATCTCGTCGGCCATCGCCGCCCACTTCCGGGCGTAGTCGGGACGACCCTGCAGTTCGGCGAGTTTCGCGCCGCGATCGAGTGCCACCCAGCACATGACCTTCGACGACACGAAGTGCTGGGGTTCGCCGCGCACCTCCCAGATGCCGCGATCGGGCTTGCGCCAGTTGGCCGCTGCTTCCTCGACCTGCCGGCGCAGGGTGTGCAACAGCGTCTGGGGGAAGTGCCCGCGGGACTTGACGTGCAGGTACACCGAGTCGAGCAGTGTGCCCCAGATGTCGTGTTGCTGTTGGTGATAGGCGTCGTTGCCGATGCGGACCGGGGTGGCGCCGTCGTAGCCGCTCAGATGATCGAGGGTCGACTCCGGCAACTCGCGCTCACCGCCCACCCCGTACATCACCTGGAGCGGATAGCGGACGCCGTCCGCGTCGCGCGAGACGTCGAGGATGAACGAGAAGAAGTCGTCGGCCTCCCGGTCGAACCCGAGGGTGTACAGACCCCACAGTGCGAAGGTCGAATCGCGTACCCACGCGTAACGGTAGTCCCAGTTACGTTCTCCGCCAGGTGTTTCGGGGAGTGAGGTCGTCGACGCTGCGAGCAGCGCCCCGGTCGGGCTGTAGGTCAGTCCCTTGAGCGTCAGAGCGCTGCTCTGCAGGTAGGTGCGCCACGGGTGATCCGGGAAGCGGCCCGTCGTGATCCACTCGCGCCAGTAGTCCTGGGTGGCGGTCATCTTGACGGCGGCCTCGTCGAAGGTGTGCGGCATCGGGCAGTCCGACCACGACAATGCGACGAAGGCCGTGTCGCCCTTGTGGAGTCGACGTCGCGCGCGGACCTCGCGGTCCTCGATTCCGAGGCGCAGATCCGTCGTCATGCGCAGCGTCGGATGTTCGTCCGGCGCGTTCCGGCATACCGCGGTGGCCTCCTCGTAGACCTTGCCGGTATAGCTCCATTCGGTGCGGCCGCGGTGGTAGTCGAAGGCGGGTTCGCAGCTGACGTACAGGTCGACCGTCCCGTTCACGCAGCGCACCGTGCGCAACAGCATGTGCTCGGCCTCCCAGTCGGACGGGGTCCGGCGATGCGTGGTGGAGCGTTCCTCGACGTCGTACCAGGGTGACATGACCAGCGCGTCCCGCACGATCATCCAACCCGTGTCGGTCTGCCAGGTCGTCTCGAGCACCAGACCGCCCGGCAGGTACCGGCGTGCCGCAGGAACGGTGCGGTCGTGCGGCGACAACCGGAAATGTCCCGCGCTGCGGTCCAGCAGCGACCCGAACACACTCGGGGAGTCCGGACGGGGCACGCACATCCACTCCACGGTGCCGTCACGTGCGATCAGGCAGGTGCTCTCGCAATCCGAGAGGAATGCGTAGTCGTCGATCGGCGGGAACGGACTCCGTCGGAAGGGTGCCCCCGACAGCGGTGAGGAGGAGTGGTAGTGGTCCATCCCTCCATGATCACCGCGGGCCGGGCGGATCGCAGCGCGGTTGCCGAACCTACTAGGGTGTAGGCAATGGATCGGGTGGCTTCGTGGTGGGACGGCTTCGAGCTGTGGCTCGCGGGCCTGTCCTTCGTCCCCCAGGTGGCCCTGGTGCTCGCAGTGCTGGTGCCGGCCTGCTCAGGGGTCGCATGGCTGCTCGATCGGGCGATGGCCGGTGTCTTCGGACTGCTCGGCCGCGGAGAGACGGACTCGCCCGCCACGACGACGGAGGATTGCTGACATGCCGCGTTCGCGCGTAACCCTGGCGCTGATCGCGCTGCTGATCATCGTCGTCGTCGCATGGCTCGTCTCCATGTGAGCACGCCGCTCGCGCATCCGGTTCGGTGCTCGACGTCCGGTGTCCGAATCGTCGATTTCGGTCGACCCTCGACCTCTGCTAATCTCTGCCGCGTGTCCGCGACCACTCTGCCCCGCCTCCGCCACGAGTTGGCGTTGAGCGCTGTGGGCATGCCATCGGTCGCCGACATCGACTGTTGTCGCTGAATCCTCCTTCTCTCCGCGGTCCCCGTCTTCCGGATCCTCTCGTCCGTCGGTGCCGCATCCTCGCGAATCCCGGCCGGTCCGATTCCGGCAGCCCCTCGTCCGGTGCCGGTCGCGTTCATCCCCCCTCGAAACAGCCCCTCAGGAGGCTCGTCATGAAACGTTCCAGGTTCGTTGTCGCGGCGTTCGCCGCGGTCACCGCACTCTCCCTCACCGCCTGCTCCGGTGGTTCGAGCGACACCGTCGGAGCCGAGAGCGGCGGCGACGGATCCGGCGGCACGGTCAACCTCTACGCCTACGCCGTGCCCAAGGTCGGATTCGACTCGCTGATCCCCGCCTTCCAGGAGAGCGAGGAAGGCGAGGGCGTCGTCTTCCAGCAGTCCTACGGCGCCTCCGGAGACCAGTCCCGCAAGGTGCGCGACGGCGCCGAGGCGAACTTCGTGAACTTCTCCGTCGAGCCCGACATCACCCGTCTCGTCGACGCGGGACTCGTCGACGAGAACTGGAACGACAACGCCTACAACGGGATACCGTTCGGATCGGTCGTGACCATCGTCGTCCGTGAGGGCAACCCGAAGAACATTCGGGACTGGGACGACCTGCTCCGGCCGGATGTCGAGGTCGTCACCCCCAACCCGTTCAGCTCGGGTTCGGCGAAGTGGAACCTGCTTGCACCGTACGCCGCGAAGAGCAACGGCGGCGCCGACCCGCAGGCCGGCATCGACTACGTCACCGCACTGGTCACCGACCATGTGAAGGTACAGCCGAAGTCCGGTCGCGAGGCCACCGAGACCTTCCTGCAGGGCACCGGCGACGTGCTGCTGAGCTACGAGAACGAGGCACTGTTCATCGAGCGCAACGGCGACCCCGTCGAGCACGTCACCCCGCCCGTCACCTTCAAGATCGAGAACCCTGCGGCGGTACTGAAGAACGCGAAGGACGTCGAGGTCGCGCAGGCGTTCAACGACTTCCTGTACACCCCCGAGGCCCAGCGCCTGTGGGCCGAAGCCGGTTTCCGGCCCGTCGATCCGACCGTCGCCGAGGAATTCGCCGATGAGTTCCCGCAGCCGGAGAAGCTGTGGACCGTCGCCGATCTCGGCGGCTGGGAGACCGTGAACGAGGAGCTGTTCGCCGACAGCACCGGCACCATCGCGGTGATCTACGACAACGCAACGAAGTAGAGCACGCGCGTGACCGTTTCGGAACACACCGCCGGGTCGGGAGATTCGTCTCCCGCCCCGGCGGGTTCGCGTCGCCGGCCGTCCGCCACGGCCCCCGCCCGACCACGACGCCGGATGTTCACCGGCGCCGTCGGGCCCCTCGGTATCGGCATCGCCACACTGTGGTTGAGCCTGATCGTCCTGCTTCCCCTCGCGGCCCTGGCCTTCCACTCCGTCTCGGACGGTCTCGGGACGTTCGTCGATGCGATCACCGCTCCGGCCGCCCTGGCGACCCTACGGATCACCGTCGTCGTCTCGCTGGTCGTCGCGGCGATCAACGCGGTGATGGGCACGGTGATCGCCTGGGTGCTCGTCCGCGACGAGTTCCCGGGCAAGAAGTTCGTCAATGCCCTGATCGACCTGCCCTTCGCGCTACCGACGATCGTCGCGAGCATCGTGCTGCTCTCGCTGTACGGGCCGCAGAGCCCGATCGGTGTGCAGCTCAACGCGACCGAGCCGGGACTGGTGGTGGCGCTGGCGTTCGTCACGCTGCCGTTCGTGGTGCGCTCGGTGCAGCCGGTGCTCATCGAGGCCGACCGTGAGGTCGAGGAGGCCGCCGCCTCGCTCGGCGCCGGCAACTTCACGATCTTCCGCACGGTCGTGCTGCCCGTGCTCGCGCCTGCGGTCCTCGGCGGCACCGGCCTGGCATTCGCCCGCGCCATCGGCGAGTACGGCTCGATCGTGCTCATCGGCGGCAACATCCCGTACAAGACCCAGGTCGCGTCGCAGTACATCCAGCAGCAGATCGAGATCGACCGGCCGGTCAACGCCGCCGCGGTCTCCGTCGCGCTGCTGGTGATCGCCTTCGTCGTGCTGTTCGTCCTGCGCCTGGTCGCAAATCGGGGGCTGCGCCGAGAGGAGGACGACCGGTGAAACCGTCCCTCGCATCCCGACTGTCGCTGCGCTTCGTCGCGCTCGCCTACCTGTTCGTACTGTTGCTCGTCCCGATCGGGGTGATCCTCTACCGCACCTTCGAGAACGGCATCGTGGCGTTCGCCGAGTCGATCAGCACCCCGGCGGCGATCTCGGCTCTGAACCTGTCGCTGCTCATCGTCGCGATCGTCGTACCCGTGAACGTGATCTTCGGCATCGTCGTCGCGCTGGCGCTCGTCCGCGGCAGATTCCCGGGGAGGGGACTGTTGCAGGCCGTCGTCGACCTGCCCTTCGCGGTCTCGCCGATCGTCGTGGGTGTCGCCCTGATCATGTTGTGGGGCGCCAACGGCTGGTTCGGTGCCGTCGAGGATCTCGGCTTCAAGGTGATCTTCGGCCTGCCGGGCATGGTGCTCGCGACGATCTTCGTGACGCTGCCGTTCGTCGTGCGCGAGGTCGAACCGGTGCTGCGCGAGATCGGTGAGGAGCAGGAGCAGGCCGCCGCGACCCTCGGCGCGAACACCTGGCAGACCTTCTGGCGGATCACGTTGCCGGCGATCCGCTGGGGCCTGACCTACGGCATCGTCCTCACCGTCGCGCGGGCCCTCGGCGAGTTCGGCGCCGTCATCATGGTCTCGTCCGGCTTCCCCGGCGTCTCCCAGACCCTGACGCTGCTCGTGCACGCCCGGTACATCGACGACCACAACACCTTCGGCGCCTACAGCGCCGCGACCCTGCTCATGGCCATCGCGGTGATCGTCCTGCTGCTGATGACCCTGCTCGACCGGAAGAGGACCACCGAATGATCACTGTTACCGGGGCGCGCAAGAACTACGGAGATTTCGCCGCACTCGCCGACGTCGACATCGACATCCCGTCCGGCTCGCTCACCGCCCTGCTCGGACCCTCGGGTTCGGGGAAGTCGACGCTGCTGCGTTCGATCGCCGGCCTCGAGACCCTCGACGCGGGCACCGTCCACATCGCCGGTAAGGACGTCACCGGCGTCACCCCGCAGAAGCGCGACATCGGTTTCGTCTTCCAGCACTACGCCGCGTTCAAGCACATGACCGTGCGCGAGAACGTCGCCTTCGGACTCAAGATCCGCAAGCGGCCCAAGGCCGAGATCACGAAGCGGGTCGACGACCTGCTCGAGATCGTCGGGCTCGGCGGGTTCCAGCGACGCTATCCGGCGCAGTTGTCCGGTGGCCAGCGTCAGCGCATGGCGCTCGCCCGTGCTCTCGCCGTCGACCCGCAGGTGCTGCTGCTCGACGAGCCGTTCGGTGCCCTGGACGCGAAGGTGCGCGCCGACCTGCGGACCTGGCTGCGCCGCCTGCACGACGAGGTGCACGTGACCACCGTGCTCGTCACGCACGACCAGGAGGAGGCGCTCGACGTCGCCGACCGCATCGCGGTGATGAATGCCGGACGTATCGAACAGGTCGGAACGCCGGAGGAACTCTACGATCGCCCGGCGAACAGCTTCGTGATGTCGTTCCTCGGGACGGTGTCCAAGCTCAACGGCGTGCTGGTGCGGCCGCACGACATCCGGCTCGCCCGGCAACCTGCGCTCTCCGACACCTCCGGCGGCTCGGTCGGTGTCACGCGGGCGACCGTCGAGCGTGTGGTCCGGCTGGGCTTCGAGGTGCGCGTCGAACTGCGCAACGACGCGACGGGTGAGCAGTTCACGACGCAGATCACCCGCGGCGAAACCCACGACCTGGGGCTCGTCGCGGGCGACACCGTCTACGCGCACGCTCCGGCCGCGTCGGAGACCGCCCCGCTCGGTACCGCCGCACAGTAACCGAGCGGGGGACTCGAGGGTCACGCCGGTCGGCTCAGTGGGCCTCGGTTTCCGATCGGTGGTGGGCGCGGCAGATCATGACCGGACAGCAACTGTGATGGATGAGTCCCTGACTGCTCGAGCCGACCACCGCAGCGGCCAGCGGGCTCCGGCCGTGGCTGCCGACCACCACGAGCTGGGCACTCTTGGATTCCTCGAGCAGGACGATGTCGGGCTTGCCCCGCTCGACCCGGTAGGAGACCGCGACGTCGGGGAACCGTTCGGTGTGCCCGGAGGTATGCGACTTCATCTCCTCCCTCCGGTGCTCGACGTAGGCCGTCCAGTCCGTGAACCGTGACCCCTCGCCGTAGGTGAGCGTGGACTGCTCCGTCCAGGTGTGGATCGCGACGAGGGGTGCCTCGAGCGCCGCGGCGGTCGCGAACGCATGCTCGACGGCGGACTCGCTGACCTCGGTGCCGTCCACTCCGACGACGACCGGGCGCCCGTCGGGCGGTTGGAATCCGTCGCGGCTGCGCCACGTCACCACCGGGCATTCCGCGTGGTTGGCCACCGACACGACGTCGGAGCGCCGGATCATCGACTCCCACTCCGTGGTGGTCGTGTGGCCGAGGACGATCATCCGTGCCTCGCGCGACAGGTCGGTGAGCACTCGATCCGGCTTGCCCGACGGAGTGGACCGCCGGACCTCGACCCGGTCGACCGCGCCCCGGTCGACCGCGCCCCGAACTGCCGCTTCCGCGGCGGTCAGAACGGCTTCCTCCGACGGGTCGGTCCCGTCGCCGGAGGTGGGGGGATGAACGTGGACCAGGTCGATCGGTTCGCCGAGACGTCGGGCGACGCAGGCGGCCCACCGGGCCGCATCGAGTGCGCTGTCCGATCCGTCGATGCCGACGACGATTCCGTGACCGACATTGGCTGTGCCCATGCTGCCTCCTCGCGTCACCATCCAGTGTGGTACGGATCGCAGTCTGGGCGCCAGTCCTGCGCACCTCGGCACGCCCGGAGCACGACCTCCCGACAGCTAGTCGCCGACGGCGTCCTTGCCGCGCTGCACGATCCTCGGGTCGGCCGGGAAGACGATCTGACGGTCCTTGTCGTCGTACTCGAACTGGTTGAGGAAGAACCGCATCGCGTTGACCCGGGCCCGCTTCTTGTCGTTGGACTTGATGGTCGTCCACGGCGCCCAGTCGGTGTCGGTGCGCCGGAACATCTCTTCCTTCGCGTCGGTGTACTGGTCCCACTTGTCGAGCGATTCGAGGTCCATCTCCGACAGCTTCCACCGTCGCACCGGATCGAGCTGGCGGATGGCGAAGCGCGTGCGCTGCTCCCTCCGGGTGACGGAGAACCAGAACTTCGTCAGGGTGATGCCGGCGTCCACGACGAGCTTCTCGAACAACGGGACGTGCTCCATGAAACGTTCGTACTCGTCGTCGCTGCAGAAACCCATGACCCGTTCGACGCCGGCTCGGTTGTACCAGGAGCGGTCGAACAGTACGAGCTCACCGGCGGTGGGGAAGTGCTGGATGTAGCGCTGCATATACCACTGGCCCTGCTCACGGTCGGACGGCTTGTTCAGCGCGACGGTCCGGGCGTGCCGGACGTTGATGTACTCCTGGAACCGCTTGATCGTGCCGCCCTTGCCGGCGGCGTCGCGACCTTCGAACACGATGATGTGCTTGGAGCCGTTGTCCTTGGCCCACGACTGGAACTTCAGCAGTTCGATCTGCAGGAGATACTTCTCGACCTCGTAGGTGGCGCGGTCCATCCGGGTGTCGTACGGATAGTTCTCCCGCCAGGTGTCGACGGCCCGGCCCTCGATGTCGATCAGATCGGGGTCCTCACCGTGGTCGTCGCGCACCGAATAGCCCTCCGTGCGGAGCCGATCGATGTAGCGCCGAAGTTCGTTCTGCACGTGAGGCCCTCCCGGATCACCGATGTCGTCGGACGACGACCGTGACTCCGTTGTAGCGGAGGAATGCAAATCGTGCGTGAACTCGGGTGGAGATCCGGAAGTGACTCAGGCCACGCGCAGTCCGCGCCGCCGGTGCACGGCCTCGGTGTAGCGCTCGGTGATCACCCGCGCGACGGCATCGTGCCGGGTGAGGGTCTGCGCGACCCGCACGTGCCCGAGGCTGTCGGCCTCGGCGCAGGCACGGTCCCACAGCAGTCCGGGGGCGAGGATCCACGGTGTCAGCACGACGGTGCGGGCACCGCGGGAGGTGAGGTCGGCGAGGGTCGTCCCCACGGACGGACCGGTCGTGGCGAAGCACGCCGCGGCCTGCGTCCACGCCGTGCCGACGAGAATGCGGGGCACGACCAGCCCGGTCGCCCGGTTCGCTTCGGGGCGTCGCGATCCCACCGCGCACACTGCGATACCGACGGACGGATCGTCGGCCGACACCCCCGTGGCCGTGATGAGATCGCGAGCCGCGTCGACGAGGAGATCGTCGTCGCCGAGGATCGGCGAGCACAGCACCTCGAGCAGCGGATGACGTTGCTGCGCTTCGTGCAACAGGGCCGGCAGATCGACCCGCGCGTGGAAGGCGCTGCCGAGCAGCAGCGGCACCACCGCGACCTGCCGGTGCCCGTCCGCGGCGAGCGCGTCGAGAGCCTGACCGACCGACGGGGTGTTCAGGTCGAGGAACGCGAGTCGCACGTCCAGACCGGGGTTCTCGGCCCGGACGGTGTCGAGCGCGGCAGCCACGGCCTGCGCCGAACGCGGGTCGCGACTGCCGTGCGCGACGGCGACGAGCGGCATCATGCCGGGACGCGGTCCCCGAGCTCGATGTCGGCGAGTCCGTCGCCCACGAGACCCGCGGCGAGGGTGTTGCCCCCGGCCGGATCGATCAGCAGGAAGCTGCCGCTGCGGCGGTTGATGCGGTAGTCGTCCGCGGCGATCGGCTCGGCCACACGCACCGTGATGCGCGCGATCTCGTTGAGCTCGATGCTCTCCGGGCTCGGGACGGAGGAGAGATCCTGCTCGTCGAACCGCTCGTCGATCGTCCCGACGATGGCCTGCGTGATGCGGGTGCCGTGCTTGAGCAGCAACCGGGCGCCCGGGCGCAACGGCTTCTCGGCGAGCCAGCACACGGTGGCCTCGAACTCCGACAGCGGCTCGGGTGCCGCCTCCGGGGTGGCGATGATGTCGCCGCGGGAGACGTCGACGTCGTCGGCGAGCACGAGGGTCACCGACCGGCCGGCGTGCGCGACATCGAATGCGCCGTCGGCACTGTCGATGCGCTCGACGGTGGTGCGGACACCGGACGGCAGCACGACGACCTCGTCACCGGGGCGCACGGACCCTGCCGCGACCTGACCGGCGTAGCCGCGGTAGTCGGGGAACTCGGCGGTGCGGGGACGGATCACGTACTGCACCGGGAAGCGCAGACCGGTCTCGTGCCGGCCGTGCACATCGGCGTCGACGGGAACCGACTCGAGGTGCTCGATGAGCGTCGGGCCGTCGTAGTAGGGGGTGCTCTCGCTGCGCACGGCCACGTTGTCGCCGTGCAGCGCGGAGACCGGGATCTCCTGCACGTCCTCGGGTGCCCAGCCGAGCGAACTCGTCAGTTCCCCGAACTCGGCGGAGATCTGCGCGAACACCGAGGCCGGATCCTCGACGAGGTCGATCTTGTTGACCGCGAGGACGAGCTTCGGCACACCGAGCAGGGCCAGCACGGCGGCGTGCTTGCGGGTCTGCGAGACGACACCCTTGCGCGCGTCGACGAGCAGGACGACGAGCTGCGCGGTGGACGCACCCGACACCGTGTTGCGGGTGTACTGGACGTGACCCGGGGTGTCCGCGAGGACGAAGCTGCGCTTCGGCGTCGCGAAGTAGCGGTACGCCACGTCGATGGTGATGCCCTGCTCACGCTCGGCGCGAAGGCCGTCGACGAGCAGCGAGAGGTCGGGGGTGTCGAGGCCGCGGTCGACCGACGCGCGGGTGACGGCGTCGATCTGGTCGGCGAGTACGGACTTGGTGTCGTAGAGCAGTCGTCCCACCAGGGTGGACTTGCCGTCGTCGACCGAACCGGCGGTGGCGAGGCGCAGCAGCTGCGTGTCGCTCTGCACGCTCTGCTCGTGAAGGTCGCTCATGATCAGAAATAGCCCTCTCGCTTGCGGTCTTCCATCGCCGCTTCGGAAACCCGGTCGTCGCCGCGGGTGGCGCCGCGCTCGGTCAGTCGTGATGCCGCGACCTCGGCGAGGATCTCCTCGTTCGTGGAGGCCTCGGACAGGATCGCGCCGGTGGTCGATCCGTCGCCGACGGTGCGGTAGCGCACCGAACGCGTCTCGGGCTCTTCGCCCTCGGCCGGACCGCCCCAGACACCCGGGGTCATCCACATGCCGTCGCGGCGGTAGACGGGGCGCTCGTGCGCGTAGTAGATGCTCGCCAGTTCGACGTTCTCGCGGGCAATGTAGCGCCAGATGTCGAGCTCGGTGAAGTTGCTCAGCGGGAAGACACGCACGTGCTCCCCGGGTGCGTGCCGCCCGTTGTACAGATTCCACAACTCCGGACGCTGACGCTTCGGATCCCACTGGCCGAATGCGTTGCGCAGCGAGAAGATCCGCTCCTTGGCGCGCGAACGCTCCTCGTCGCGGCGGCCGCCACCGAAGACGGCGTCGAACCGGTTCTCCGAGATCGCGTCGAGCAGCGGCACGGTCTGCAGCGGGTTGCGGATGCCGTCGGGACGCTCGGTGAGCCGGCCGTCGGCGAGGTAGTCCTCGACACTCGCGACGTGCAGTCGAAGGTTGTACTTTTCGACGACGTGGTCGCGGAACTCGAGGACCTCGGGGAGGTTGTGGCCGGTGTCGACGTGCAGCAGCGCGAAGGGCAGCGGCGCGGGCCAGAACGCTTTGATGGCGAGGTGCAGCAGGACGGTGGAGTCCTTGCCTCCCGAGAACAGGATGACGGGGCGTTCGAACTCGCCCGCGACCTCGCGGAAGACGTGGATCGCTTCCGACTCGAGGGCGTCGAGGGTGTCGAACCGGTTGCCGTCCAGCAGCGTCCGGGTCTCGGTGGGATTCGTATCGGTGAGTGTCATGAGGCGTGCAACCCGCATTCGGTCTTGGCTCGGCCGGCCCAGCGCCCGCTGCGCGGATCGGCTCCGGGAAGTGGTTTGGTGGTGCACGGGGCGCACCCGATGGACGGGTAGCCCTCGTCGACGAGCGGATTGACGAGGATCCCGTGTTCGTCGATGTAGTTCTGCATGTCCTCGTCGGACCATGCCGCGATCGGATTGATCTTCACCAGTCCGAACGCGTCGTCGAACGAGATGAGCGGTGAGTTCGCGCGGGTGGGCGCCTCGACACGGCGGATTCCGGTCACCCAGGCGCGGTAGCCCTTCAGGCTCTCCTTCAGCGGCACCACCTTGCGCAGGCGGCAGCACTCGTTCGGGTCGCGGGCGAACAGATCCTTGCCGAGCAGGGCGTCCTGCTCCGCGACGGACTGCTGCGCCCGGGCGTTGACGATGTTCACGCCGTACACCTGCTCCACCGCATCGCGCGTGCCGAGCGTCTCGGCGAAGTGGTAGCCGGTGTCGAGGAACAGCACGTCCACGCCGGGGCGCTGCTGCGCGGCCAGATGGACCAGGACACCGTCCTGCATGTTGGACGCGACGATGTACCCGCTACGTCCACCGTCGGTGGTGGGGGTACCGAAGGTCTCGTCCGTCCACCGCAGGAGTTCCTGCGCCGACGCACCTTCGAGTTCTGCCGCCCCCTGCGCGGCAATACTCCGGAGCTCGTCGATGTTCGTATCGATCGTCATCGCGTCCCTTCCCGATCCGTCTTCGTGTCGACCGCTGCAGCAGTGCCCGTCATCGCAGGTCTGCCTCCTCGGCGCGGACGACCCATTCGCCGAAGCGCTCGCCGGGCGTGCGCTCCTTGACGAAGGTGCGCACCACCCGCTCGATGTAGTCGCCGAGCTCGGCGCTGGTGACCTTGTGCTGGCGCAGCTTGCGTCCGAACTTCGCGTCGAAGCCCAGCGCACCGCCGAGGTGCACCTGGAAACCTTCGACCTGGTTGCCCTCACCGTCGTCGACGAGTTGACCCTTGAAGCCGATGTCGGCGATCTGGGAGCGCGCACACGAGTTCGGGCAGCCGTTGATGTTGATCGTCACCGGGACGTCGAGCTGCGCGTTGATGTCGGCGAGACGCTCCTCGAGCTCGGGCACGAGGGCTTGCGAACGCTTGCGCGTCTCGACGAAGGACAGCTTGCAGAACTCGATTCCCGTGCACGCCATGAGATTCTTGCGCCACGGCGACGGCGAGGCCGGCAGACCCAGCGCCTCGAGCTCGGTGACGAGCTGCTCGACCTTGTCGTCGGCCACGTCGAGCACGATCAGCTTCTGGTATGGGGTGAACCGGATCCGGTCGGAACCCGCACGTTCGGCGGCGTCGGCGACCTTCGACAGGATCGTGCCCGAGACACGACCGGCGATCGGCGCGACACCCACGGCGTTGAGGCCGTTGCGCAGCTTCTGGATACCGACGTGATCGATGGGACGCTCCGGTGCGGCCGGGGCCGGGCCGTCGATGAGCGGACGCTTCAGGTACTCGGTTTCGAGCACCTCGCGGAACTTCTCGATGCCCCAGTCCTTGATGAGGAACTTCAGGCGTGCCTTGGACCGCAGCCGCCGGTAGCCGTAGTCGCGGAAGATCGCGACGACGCCTTCCCACACATCGGCGACCTCCTCGAGCGGCACCCAGGCGCCGACCCGCTGCGCGAGCATCGGGTTGGTGGACAGGCCGCCGCCGACCCACAGGTCGAAGCCGGGGCCGTGCTCGGGATGCTCGACGCCGATGAAGGCGACGTCGTTGATCTCGTGCACGACGTCCTGCTGGCCGGAGATCGCGGTCTTGAACTTGCGCGGCAGGTTCGAGTACTCGGGGTTGCCGATGTAGCGGCGCACGATCTCGTCGATCGCGGGGGTGCCGTCGATGATCTCGTCGAGGGACTCACCGGCGAGCGGCGAACCGAGCACGACGCGAGGGCAGTCGCCGCACGCCTCGGTGGTCTTCAGGCCGACCGATTCGAGACGACGCCAGATCTCGGGGACGTTCTCGACCTCGATCCAGTGGTACTGGACGTTCTCGCGGTCGGACAGGTCGGCGGTGTCGCGACCGAACTCGGTGGAGATACCGGCGATCGTCCGCAGCTGCGCGAGATTCAGGGCGCCGGCGTCGCAGCGCACCCGCATCATGAAGTACTTCGCCTCGAGCAGGTCGATGTTCTCGTCACCGGTGTAGGTGCCGTCGTAGCCCTGCTCGCGCTGGGTGTACAGACCCCACCAGCGGAAGCGGCCGCGCAGATCGCTCTTGTCGATTCCGTCGAAACCGGTTTGCGCATAGATGTTCTCGATACGCTTGCGGACGTTGAGCGGGTTGTCGTCCTTCTTCGTCTGCTCGTTGGCGTTGAGCGGCTCCCGGTAGCCGAGGGCCCACTGGCCTTCGGCGCGACGCTTGGCGGGACGCGCGCGGCGGGCGGGAGTGGCCGACTCGTCGGCGGGCGTGACGTCGGTGGTCGACGACATACAGGGTCTCCTGATACTCGCTGGAACCGGATCGACGAGCGCAGGAGGGAGCTGACCTCGTGCACGCATGCTTCGACCCGGCGGGATCTGGGATGTGCCGGGGAGTGCCGACTAGAGACAGTCGGCGCAGAGACAAGCGGCGCAAGGCAGACAACAGGATGCGCAGACGCGCTTGAAGTCGACGTGGCGTCGCGCCACGAGTCGCACTCCGTGTCCTGTCATGCGGACCATTGTGCCACGTCACCGGGACGATTCCGAATTGCGGGCGGTATTTCCACCCGATTTTCGGGAAATGTCGAGGTAGGGGCGTCGCGCGCGGAGCCGCCCTTCAGGTCTCTGGAACACTGGAGGGCGTGAACAGCACTGAGATCGGTCGACGCACCGGCACGGAAATCGGTATCGCGGGTCGTCCGGCCGGTCTCGAACTTCCCGCTTCGGCACTCGCAGGAGTGGGGACGCGACCGTTCGGTGTGTACGTGCACGTGCCCTTCTGCGCGACCCGCTGCGGCTACTGCGACTTCAACACCTACACGGCCGGGGAACTCGGCAGCGCGGCGTCGCCGCAGTCCTGGCTGGAGGGTCTGCGCCGCGAACTCGACGCCGGTGCCCGGCTGCTGTCCGAATCCGGACGACGGACTCCCGCTGCCGAGACGGTCTTCGTCGGCGGCGGAACACCCTCGCTGCTCGGCGCGGACGGTCTCGCGCAGGTGCTCGACGCGATCCGCGACTCGTTCGGGCTCGCTCCCGGCGCCGAGGTGACCACCGAATCGAACCCGGAGTCGACCTCCACGGAGTTCTTCTCGTCGATCCGCGAGGCCGGATACACCCGCGTGTCGCTCGGCATGCAGTCCGCGGCGCCCCACGTGCTGGCGGTCCTCGACCGCACCCACACACCCGGGCGTCCCGTCGCGGCGGCGAAGGAAGCGCGCGCGGCCGGTTTCGGCCACATCAACCTCGATCTGATCTACGGCACTCCCGGCGAGCGCGACGCCGACCTCGACGCCTCCCTCGACGCCGTGCTCGAAGCGGGGGTCGACCACGTCTCGGCGTACGCGCTCATCGTCGAGGACGGCACCGCCCTCGCTCGCCGTGTCCGTCGCGGCGAGCTGCCGGCTCCGGACGACGACGTGCTCGCATCGCGGTACGAGCGGATCGACGCGCGACTCGCCGACGCCGGGATGACCTGGTACGAGGTGTCCAACTGGGCGAAGGCCGATGATCCGTCGGCGCGCTGCGCCCACAACCTCGGTTACTGGGACGGCGGCGACTGGTGGGGCGCCGGGCCGGGCGCGCACAGCCACGTCGGTGGCGTGCGCTGGTGGAACGTCAAGCATCCCGCCCGTTACGCGTCGACCCTCGCCGACGGAGTCCTGCCCGTCGGGGGCAGCGAACATCTCACGGCCGAGGACCGGCACACCGAACTCGTCATGCTCACCGTCCGGCTGCGCACGGGCCTGCCGTTGTCGGAGCTCGACGACGGTGAGCGCGAGGCAGCAGAGACGGTGGTCGCCGACGGGCTCGCCGTGGAGCGCGACGATCAGCTCGTGCTGACCGACCGGGGCCGGCTGCTCGCCGACGCGGTGGTCCGCACCATCCTGCTCGGCGCGGACGACTGACCGTCCGGTCGCGTCATGCTGCTCCGACCGACCGGTCGCGTCATGCTGCTCCGATGCGCTCCGAGTCGTAGACCGACAGCCGCCCACGGTTCTCGACCACCGACACCCAGTGCTTCTCCGACTCGGTCCGGCCGTCGACGGTGACGAACGTGAGGGTGACGATCACACTCGACACATCGCGGGGCTCCACGGTATCCACCCTTGATCGGGCTATGCGGGCGACGGGCCCCGAACCTCGGCGCCCGGGTCGGGCACGCCACCGGGAATCAGCACGTCGTACTCGAAGACACGCACGTGCAGCACCGTCCGGTTCCGCAGCGCGGACTGCACGGCACGGTGGAGTCCGTCCTCGAGGTACAGCACGCCCTGCCACTGGACGGCGTGTGGGAACAGATCGCCGTAGAACGTCGAGTCCTCCGACAACAGCCGGTCGAGTTCGAGCACCTTCGTCGTCGTGACGATCTCGTCGAGGCGCACCTGGCGGGGCGGAATCCTCGACCAGTCGCGCAGAGACAGTCCGTGATCGGGATACGGCTTGCCGTCCCGGACGCCCTTGAAGATCATGTGAACACATTACGGGGGACGCGCCGAAGGCGTCGCTTCCGGTTCGGGGTGGTATCGCACACGTGCCCGACACCTTCGAGGTCGTCGCGCGATTAGACTGGCAGGGTACGGCCCCGAGAGGTGCAGTCCTGCAGGCGGCGGAAACGGAGGTGGCGGGTTGTCGAGTACCGAGGAGCGGAGATTCACGGTCTTGCGCGCCATCGTGGCGGATTACGTGTCCACCAAGGAGCCGATCGGCTCCAAGACTCTCGTCGACCGGCACAATCTCGGAGTGTCCAGCGCCACGGTCCGCAACGACATGGCTGTGCTCGAAGCAGAGGGATACATCACACAGACCCACACGAGCTCGGGACGCGTGCCCACCGACAAGGGCTACCGCCAGTTCGTCGACAGGATCGCGGAGGTCAAACCGCTCTCGTCGGCCGAGCGCCGCGCAATCCTGCAGTTCCTCGAATCGGGCGTCGACCTCGACGACGTGCTGCGCCGCGCGGTGCGGTTGCTCGCGCAGCTCACCCGCCAGGTCGCGGTCGTGCAGTACCCGACGCTCTCCGCGTCGTCCGTGCGACATCTCGAGGTGGTCGGGCTGACACCGGCGCGGCTGCTGCTCGTGCTCATCACCGACTCGGGCCGCGTCGATCAGCGCATCGTCGAACTCGGCGACGTGATCGACGAGGACGGCCTGTCGCGGTTGCGTGAGCTGCTCGGCGGGGCATTGACCGGCAAGCGGCTCGCCGCGGCCTCCGTCGCAGTGACCGAGCTCGCCGACAACGCACCGGACGATCTGCGCGACGCGCTCATCCGGTGCACCACCGTGCTGGTGGAGACCCTCGTCGAGCACCCCGAGGAGCGTCTCGTGCTCGGCGGCACCGCCAATCTCACCCGCAACGCCGCCGACTTCGACGGCCACGGCATGCTGCCGGGCTCGTTGCGTACGGTCCTCGAAGCCCTCGAGGAGCAGGTCGTGGTGCTCAAACTGCTCGCGTCCAGCCAGGACGCAGGCCGGGTCACCGTCCGCATCGGTGAGGAGACCCAGTTCGAGGAGATGCGCACCACCTCGGTCGTGTCCACCGGCTACGGGGCCGCGGGTACGGTCTTCGGTGGTCTGGGAGTGCTCGGCCCCACCCGGATGGACTATCCGGGAACCATCGCATCGGTCGCCACCGTTGCGAGATATATCGGTGAGGTGCTCGGCGAACGCTGAGCACCGTCCATTTTTGCTCTGTAGAACGACGTAAGGACGAGAACCAAACGTGGCACGGGACTACTACGGGACGCTCGGCGTGTCCAAGAACGCGACCGACCAGGAGATCAAACGGGCGTACCGCAAGTTGGCGCGCGAGCACCACCCGGATGTGAACCCCGACGAGTCGGCGCAGAAGCGTTTCCAGGAGATCTCGGCCGCCTACGAGGTGCTGTCGGACCCCGAGAAGCGACGCATCGTCGACCTCGGCGGCGACCCGCTCGAACCCGGTGGCGGCGGTGCGGGCGGCTTCGGCGGCGCCGGCTTCGGTGGCGGCCTCGGTGATGTCTTCGAGGCGTTCTTCGGTGGTGGGGCCGGCGGTTCCCGCGGTCCGCGCGGCCGCGTCCAGCCCGGCGCCGACTCGCTGCTCCGCACCCGCCTGACCCTCGAGGAATGCGCTCGCGGCGTCACCAAGACGGTCACGGTCGACACCGCGATCCTGTGCGACGCGTGCACCGGTTCCGGCACCCACGGCGATTCGAAGCCCGTGCGCTGCGAGACCTGCGGTGGCGCCGGTGAGGTCCAGTCCGTCCAGCGTTCCTTCCTCGGCCAGGTCATGACGTCCCGCCCGTGCCCCACCTGCCGCGGTGTCGGCGAGACGATCCCGGATCCCTGCCGCAAGTGCGGTGGTGACGGCCGCGTGCGCGCACGCCGCGAGGTCACCGTCAAGGTGCCCGCCGGCGTCGGCAACGGGATGCGCATCCGCCTCGCGGCCCAGGGCGAGGTCGGCCCCGGCGGCGGTCCTGCCGGCGATCTCTACGTCGAGGTGCTCGAACAGCAGCACGAGGTTTTCGTGCGCGACGGCGACGACCTGCACTGCACCATCCGCGTGCCCATGGTCGACGCTGCGCTCGGCACCAAGGTGACGATCGAGACCATCCTCGACGGCCCCACCGAGATCACCATCGATCCCGGCACCCAGCCCGGTTCGGTCTCGGTGCTGCGCGGCCACGGCATGCCGAAGCTGCGCTCGGGTACGCGCGGCGACCTGCACGCGCATCTCGAGGTCGTGGTGCCGAGCAAGCTCGATCACAAGCAGACGAAGCTGCTCGAGGACCTGCGCCGGCACAGCGACCGGGAGCATGTCGAGGTCGTGACCACGGGTTCGCAGAACACCGGCGGCCTGTTCTCGCGCCTGCGCGACGCGTTCAGCGCCCGTTAGGTCGCTCGGGTGGCCGCGACACTGTTCTACCTCGACCCGCTGCCCGACGAGGGGCGGACGGCCGTGCTCGACGGCAAGGAGGGCCGGCACGCCGCGACGGTGCGCCGTATCGCGGTAGGCGAGCGGCTCGTGTTGTCCGACGGTGCCGGTGAGGTCGCCGACGTCGAGGTCACGGCGGTCGCGAAGGACCGGCTCGAAGCGCTCGTGCTCGGTCGTCGCGTTGTCGACCCGCCGCGTCCGAGCGTGACCGTCGTGCAGGCGCTGCCGAAGTCCGACCGGTCCGAACTCGCCGTCGAACTGGCCACCGAGGCCGGCGCCGACGAGTTCGTACCGTGGCAGTCGGTGCGCTGTGTCGCCCGGTGGGATGCCAAGGCGGACAAGGGTGTTGCCAAGTGGCAGGCGGTCGCGACGTCCGCGGCGAAGCAGTCGCGGCGCGCGCACGTGCCGACGGTGGCCGGGTTGCACCGCACACCCGAGGTCGTCGCACGGGTCCGCTCGGCCGTCGAGCGCGGCGACGTCGTCGCGGTGCTCCACGAATCCGCCACGATCCCCTTCGCCGATCTGCCCGTGCGCGACGTCGATTCGCTGACGCTGATCGTCGGTCCCGAAGGCGGACTCGACGACGCGGAGGTCGAGACCCTCGTCGACGCGGGCGCGGTGGCCGTCGGTCTCGGCCCCACGGTGCTGCGCACCTCGACCGCCGCGGCCGTCGCACTCGGCGCGATCGGTGTGTTGACCGACCGGTGGCGTACCAGGCCCCTGCACTAGGGATCGCTTGCGGGTCCCGATTCTCTGTGCTGAGGGATCGCTTGCGGGTCCCGATTCTCTGTGCTGAGGGATCGCTTGCGGGTCCCGACCATACGTATCGAAGGAATTTCCTCTCTTGGCTCGTACGAAGATCGCCTACGGCACCCACTCGCAGCAGTTCGGGCACGTCTTCCTACCCGACCCCGCGACGGTGACGGGGCCCGTTCCCGCCGTCATGGTCGTTCACGGCGGTTCGTGGCACGGCCGCTACCAGCTCACCCTCGGTACGGCGCTGTCCGTGGAACTCGCGCGTCGCGGTGTGGTGGCGTGGAACGTCGAGTACCGCCGTCTCGAGGCCGGTGGCGCGTGGGACGAGATGTCCGCCGATGTGGTCGCGGCGTACGAGACGATCTTCACCGAGGTCGTTCCGCACGCGCAGCGCGGCGGTGTCGAGGTCGATCTCGACCGTGTGCGGCTCGTCGGTCACTCTGCGGGAGGCCAGCTGGCGGTGTGGCTCGCGGGTGAGAGCACGTCGGTGCGACCGGAATTCGTGGTTTCGCAGGCGGGTGCGCTCGACCTCGTCACCGCCGGGGAGCGCGGTCGTCGCGTGGAGGCGTTCGAGGCGCTCTTCGGTGCGTCCTACGCGGAGGCACCCGAGTGTTATCGGTCGGCCTCGCCGATGCACCGGCCGCCGATCGGTGTGCCGGTCGCGGTGCTGCACGGCACCGCCGACGAGCAGGTGTCGGCGAGTGTCGCGCACCGTTACGTCGACGCGGCCGACGCGGCAGGAGATCCGGTGTCGCTGGAGCTGTTCGACGGTGAGGATCACGTCGCCTTCCTGAACCGGAGCACCCGGGCCTGGGCGCGATCGCTCGACCTGCTCACCGTCCGGTCAGTGGCCGATCTCGGCCTCGCTGCCGGTGCGGGTGTGGAGTCCGCGGGGGAGTAGCGCGGTGACCGCCGCGGCGCCGATGAGCAGGACGATGCCGGCGACGAGGCTCGCGGACGAGATCGCCTCGGCGAACGCTGCGGACGACGCGTCGAGCAGCGGTTGTGCGTACGACGCCGCGAATGGGTTCGCCGCGAGTTCCTCCGCGACGATCGCCGCACCGCCCACCGAATCGCCGGCCGCCTCGATCGCCATCGCGGCCTGATCGGCCATCGGACCTGTCAGGTCCGCCAACGGCAATCCGTCGAGGAACCCGGAGATCTCGCGGTGATAGGTGGTCGCGAGGATCGAGCCGAGCACGGCGATGCCCAGCGACCCGCCGAATTCCACTGCGGTGTCGTTCAACCCGCCCGCCGCTCCGAGGTCCGAGTCGGGGAAGCCGCCCATGATCAGGTCGGTGGACGGGGATGTGGCCAGGCCGATGCCCAATCCGAGCAGCAACAACGAGATCAGAAAGGGCGTGAAGCCGGAGGCGCCGTCCGTGACGGTCAAGGTGAGGATGCCTGCCGCAGCGGCGACCATGCCCGTGCCCACGAGGACCCGCGCACCGAGTCGGGGCGCGAGCCGGCCGCTCAGCGCCGCGCCGAGCGAGACCGTCACCGCGAGGGGAAGCAGACGCAGACCGGTCTCGAGCGGGCCGTAACCGAGCACGAACTGGAACTGCTGCGCGACGAAGTAGATGGCGCCGAAGGCGACGAGGAAGAGCAGTAACACCGACACGCACGCACCGCCGACGGTCCGGTCCGCGACCCGACGCACGTCCAGCAACGGCCGGGGGTGGCGAAGTTCCCACACCACGAAGAGCACCGCGGCGATCACCGAGCCGATCGAGGTGGCGATCACCCCGGTGCCCCAACCGAAGTGGAACCCCTCGATGATCGCGTAGACGATTCCGCCGAGAGCAGCGACCGACAGGGCGCCGCCGACCCAGTCGGTGCGGGTGAGATCGTCCGCCTTCGAGGCCGGCACGAGGATCAGGGCCGCGATCGCGGCGAATGCCGCGATCGGCACGTTGATGAGGAAGGTCGAACCCCACGAGTTCGATTCGAGGAGCCATCCGGCGAGCAGGGGACCGAGCGCAATGGCGAGTCCGGACGTGGCGGCCCAGGCTGCGATCGCGCGGGCACGCTCGTGCACGGGGAACATCGCGACGAGCAGCGACAGTGTCGCAGGCATGATCACGGCGGCGCCCACCCCCATGACGATGCGCGCGACGATCACGTCGCCGGCGCTGTCGGCGAACGATCCGTAGACCGCGCCGGCGGCAAAGACGACCAGGCCCGCCAGCAACGCGCGACGTCGTCCGTATCGATCGCCGAGCACGCCGAACAGCAGCATCAGCGCGGCATAGGGGACGGTGTAGCCGTCGATGATCCACTGCATGTCGGCGCTGGTGAGCTGCAGTTCGCGCAGCATGCCGGGTGCGGCGACGATGAGCGAGGTGTTGGCCATCACGACGATGAGCAGGCTCAGGCACAGCACCGCCAGTCCGGCCCAGCGCAGCCGGTAGGGTTCCTTCGCTGCGGTCCCTCCTGCGAGGGTCACGGCAGTGGGCATGGGCTCTCCTCGGGTGCGACACGGGCCGGGGACCTGAGCCCCGATCTACACGGTGGTGTGCAAATTACGCAGCTGCACATCCGTGTGCAACTAAAATGAAAGACAGATCACAGTCGGCGGAAGAGGGCGAGAACGTGGAGAACTCGGTCACACGACCGCGAACCCGATTCAATGCGAACCGCATGCGCATACTCGACGCTGCGGTGATGTGCTTTGCGGCCGACTCCGACGCGAGCATGGACGATGTCGCCAAAGCCGCGGGTGTCGTCCGCCGCACCGTCTATGCGCACTTCCCCAACCGGGAAGCCCTCGTCGAGGGGATCGTCGACGACGCCTCGACCGCACTCGCCGAGGCTCTCGACCACCCCGAGCCGGACGATCCCGCGGTCGCGCTCGCGGTCGTGGCGTTGCGGACCTGGCCCATCGGCGACCGCTACCGCGTGCTGCTCTCCTTCGCCCGCAAGGAGATGGGAGAGCAGCGCATCGCCGAGCTGGTCTCCCCGGTGCGCTCACGTGTCCTCGGGCACGTCGAACGCGGCCTCGCGCAGAGCCAGCTCTCCGACTACCTACCGGCGCCCGTGCTCGTAGGGATGATGGAGGGCCTGACGATGGCCACACTCGAGCAGGCCAATCTCGGGCTGGTGGACGACTCGGGCGACACGATCGTCCTGGGCAATCTCGTGCTCGGTGGGGTCTCACCCGACCGGGCACCCGGGATCCTCGCCGAGGCACGGCGGTGGCTCGCGGAGGCGGGTTCTGGTGAAGGCGGAATCCAACCCCGCTGAAACTCCCTGTTGCGGGAGGGTGCGCTTCGTCCGGCGCTAGACTGGCACGAACACGACGACCGTCGTGCAGGAGCCGAACCGAAAGCAGGACGTACCGTCCACGTGAGTGAACCAGACCGACCCCACGAGCCCCCCGAATTCGAGCCGACCACGGTCAAATCGAGCCTCGACCTCCCCTCGGAGGCCGCAGCGCCCCTGCTCGGAGCCGCGGACGAGAATCTGATCGCCCTCGAAGCCCTCCTGGCGGCGGACATCCACGTGCGGGGCAACACCGTCACGCTGACCGGAGCGCCCGCCGACGTCGCCCTCGCGGAACGTGCGCTCGCCGAACTCGTCACCATCGTCCGTCGCGGACAATCGCTCGCGCCCGACGCCGTGCGTCGCACCGTGGGCATGCTCACCCAGGGGCTCTCCGAGTCGCCGGCCGACGTGCTCAGCCTCGACATTCTGTCGCGGCGCGGGAAGACGATCCGGCCCAAGACCCTGAACCAGAAGCGGTACGTCGACGCGATCGATGCCCACACCATCGTTTTCGGTGTCGGACCGGCTGGTACGGGCAAGACCTATCTCGCCATGGCAAAGGCCGTGCAGGCGCTGCAGACCAAGCAGGTCAACCGCATCATCCTCACGCGTCCCGCCGTCGAGGCAGGGGAGCGGCTCGGCTTCCTGCCGGGCACCCTGCACGAGAAGATCGACCCGTATCTGCGTCCACTGCACGACGCGCTGCACGACATGATGGATCCCGAGGCGATCCCGAAGCTCATGCAGGCCGGGGTCATCGAGGTCGCACCCCTGGCGTACATGCGTGGCCGCACCCTGAACGATGCGTTCATCATCCTCGACGAGGCGCAGAACACCACCGCCGAACAGATGAAGATGTTCCTCACGCGTCTGGGCTTCAATTCCAAGATCGTCGTGACGGGCGACATCACGCAGATCGACCTGCCCGGCGGCGCCCGTTCGGGTCTCGCCGCCGCCACCGAGATCCTCGACGGCATCGACGACATCCACATCGCGCGACTCGACAGCAGCGACGTCGTGCGGCACCGGCTCGTCTCCGACATCGTCGACGCCTACAGCCGTTTCGAGGCCACCCGCGACGGCGACGGGATCCCCGGCAACCGTGCTCAACGTCGCGCGCAGCGGGTGCAGCGTCGATGAACGCCCTTGTAGATCAACCGAATACCGTCGTGCAGAAGGAACTCCAGTCATGAGCATCGAGATCTCGAACGAATCGGGAATGGACGTCTCGGAGGAGGAACTCCTCGACGTCGCCCGTTTCGTGATCGCCCGGATGGATGTGCATCCGGCGGCGGAGTTGTCGATGGTGCTCGTGGACCTCGACACCATGGCCGATCTGCACGTGCGGTGGATGGACCTTCCCGGCCCCACCGACGTGATGTCGTTCCCCATGGACGAACTCGAGCCCGGGGGGCGTCCGGACGCTCCCGAACCGGGACCGTCGATGCTCGGCGACATCGTGCTGTGTCCGCAGTTCGCCGCCGACCAGGCGGCGAAGGCCGGTCACCCGGTGGCCCACGAACTCGCCCTGCTCACCGTGCACGGCATGCTCCACCTCCTCGGCTACGACCACGCCGAACCGGAGGAGGAGAAGGAGATGTTCGGCCTGCAGAACCAGCTCCTCGCCGAGTGGTACGAGGAGATCCGCCGCGCCGAGCACGAGGCGCGGCTCGCCGCCCGCGACCGGAAGTTGCTGGGCAAGGCCGGTTTCGTCGACACCCCCGAATCATGAGCGGCGACAGTGCGAGCCATCGTGATCGGACGGCACCGATCGAGGGAGTGACGATCGCGTGAGTACCGTGCCCCTCGTCGTCCTGGCGGTCGTCCTGGTGGTGCTCGGCGGCCTGTTCGCCGCCGTCGATTCCGCGCTCAACACCGTATCCGCGGCGCGCGCCGAGGAACTCGCGAAGGAGGGCCGCCCCAGTGCGCGCCGCCTGCTCGGTCTGCTCGACGATCGGCCCCGCTACGTCAATCTGACGGTGCTGCTGCGCATCCTCTGCGAGATCACCGCCACCGTCGTGCTCGTCGGTGCGTTGCTCGCCGTGCTCGACCGCACATGGGCGCTCGTCGTGGGCGCTGCGGTGATGGTGATCGTCGACTACGTCGTGATCGGGGTCAGCCCGCGCACGCTCGGACGCCAGCACGCGTACCCGATCGCGCTCGCCGCCACCGGACCGCTGCGGGTACTCGGTGTCCTGCTCGGTCCGATCAGCCGAATCCTCATCAGCGTCGGCAATGCGGTCACACCCGGTCGCGGTTTCAGGAACGGCCCGTTCTCCAACGAGATCGAGCTGCGCGAACTGGTCGATCTCGCTCAGGAGAGCGGGGTCGTGGCCGACGAGGAACGCCGGATGATCCAGTCGGTGTTCGACTTCGGCGACACCACCGCTCGCGAGATCATGGTTCCACGCCCCGAGATGGTGTGGATCGAGGAGACCAAGACGGCCGGTCAGGCCACCTCGCTCGCCGTCCGCAGCGGGCACTCGCGGATCCCGGTGATCGGTGAGAACGTCGACGACATCCGCGGTGTCGTCTACCTCAAGGATCTCGTCCAGCAGACCTACTACCACCGCGACGGCGGACGCAGCGTCTCCGTCGCCGACGTCATGCGACCGGCGGTCTTCGTGCCGGATTCGAAGCGCCTCGACGATCTGCTCGCCGACATGCAGCGCGACCGCAACCACATGGCGATCCTCGTCGACGAATACGGCGGCATCGCCGGTCTCGTGACGATCGAGGACGTCATCGAGGAGATCGTCGGCGAGATCGCCGACGAGTACGACACCGGGGAGATCCCCGACGTCGAGGAACTCGGCGACGACACCTACCGCGTTTCCGCGCGACTTCCCGTCGAGGACCTCGGCGAACTGTTCGACATCGACATCGAGGACGACGAGGTCGACACCGTCGGCGGACTCCTCGGCTACGAACTCGGCCGAGTTCCTCTGCCGGGTGCGGAGGTACGGACCCACGGCCTGCTGCTCCGCGGCGAGGGCGGACCGGACGTCCGCGGGCGGGTGCGTGTGAGCACCGTCTTCGTGCAGCGCGTCAGCCCCGAAGAAGAACCCACCGATACCGATACGGCCACCACCGAGGAGCATGCATGACCGACACCGACTTCCGTTCCGGCTTCATCTGTTTCGTCGGCCGGCCCAACACCGGGAAGTCGACGCTCACGAATGCGCTCGTCGGCAGCAAGATCGCGATCACCTCGTCGCGCCCGCAGACCACCCGCCACACCATCCGCGGCATCGTCCACCGCGACAACGCCCAGCTCATCCTCGTGGACACCCCGGGACTGCACCGCCCGCGCACCCTGCTCGGCCAGCGGCTCAACGACCTGGTGCAGGACACCTACTCCGAGGTCGACGCGATCGGCATGTGCTTCCCCGCCGACGAGAAGATCGGCCCCGGCGACCGCTGGATCCTCGAGCAGGTGCGCCACATGGCGCCGAAGACCCCGGTCATCGGCATTGTCACGAAGATCGACAAGGTGGGCAAACAGCAGGTCGCCGCGCAGTTGCTCGCCGTGTCGAAGCTCCTCGGCGAGAACTGCGAGGTCGTGCCGGTCTCCGCGGCCTCGGGTGAGCAGGTCGAGGTCCTCGTCGACGTCCTCGTCTCGCACATGGAACCCGGACCGGCCTTCTATCCCGACGGCGAGCTCACCGACGAGCCGGAAGAGACCCTGATGGCCGAGCTCATCCGCGAGGCCGCCCTCGAAGGTCTCGGCGACGAGCTGCCCCACTCGCTCGCCGTCGTGATCGAGGAGATCACCGAACGCGAGGGTCGCACCGAGAAGCAGGGCGAGATGCTCGACGTGCACGCCCTGCTCTACGTCGAACGGCCGAGCCAGAAGGGCATCGTCATCGGCAAGGGGGGCGCGCGGCTGCGCGAAGTGGGCACCGCCGCACGCACCCAGATCGAGAAGCTCCTCGGCGTGAAGATCTACCTCGACCTGCACGTGAAGGTCGCGAAGGACTGGCAGCGAGACCCCAAACAGCTGGGCCGTCTGGGATTCTGACGCCGAGCCCTACGGGGTGGACGCGGTGATCGGCCGGGCGACCCACATCGACGCGAGGTAGGTCGGTGCCGACGAACGCGCTGAAGCGGTCGATCAGTTCCGCCGGCCGCGGTGTCATGGTGACGGCGGCGGAGACGTCGAAGCGGCGACAGCGGCGACGAGCAATCCGCTCACCACTGGGATCGCGAGTCGTCGCACGAGATCTCCGACCGGGACGCGGCAGAAGCCCGCGACCACGATCAGCGACGACCAGATGACGCGGGTGCCGCCGCCGGTCCAGGTCGCGGCGTTCTGCGCAAGGGCGGCAAGCGTTGCGGTGTCCGTTCCGGCCTGCGGGGCGAGCGCAGCGGCGATACCACCGGTAAGCGGCAGACCGGCCCAGCGGAGCCGTCCAGACCGATGAGCATGCCGATCAGGATCATGCTGAACGCGGCGAAGAGACCGTTGTCGGGAATGCGGGTCTGGATGCTCTCGACGGCGTCGAACAGGAAGGCCGGCCCGGTGCCGTCCTCGAGTCCCAGGATCGAGCCGGAGTAGTCGGGGATGCCGGGGTACACGAATCCTGCCACCGGCAGGATGATTCCCATGGCCTTGAACGCGTGGACCAAGCCGTCGACGAAATGGGTGGCGCAATGTTCGAGGGCCACGCCCTGTCCGGAAATCGCGAGGGCGATCAAGGCCGAGCGGCGGCAGCCCGGCCTTGATCGCCGCCGGGAGCAGCACGGCACCGATGATCGCGAGAGCAGGTGTGGGCAGAAGAACAACGACAGCAGATAGGTGACGACGAACAGCACGACGTAGGCGATACGGCCGTTGATCATCCAGCGCCCGAAGGGACGCACCATGAGTTCGTCGGCGCCGATGGTGCAGCATCGCCGCGAGCATCGATGGGCGGCACCGCCGTCGTCGGCCGGAACATGTCGATCCCGAAGAGTCGGACAGGACTCGGCAATCGGCCGACCAACCACTCGCGACGCGAAAGAATTGTGCACACGGCATAATTCGTGACGGTGGTGTTTCGTCGCGGACGCGGGTGTGAACGCGTCGTCACGCCGGGGCCGGTGACCGAAGAGAACTCAGCGACGCGTGGCCGCCGCGCCGTGCAGCAGCAGCAGAACGGCCTCCGACAGATCCGGCTCCGTACCCGTCGACAGGCGGCGCAGTTGCAACCCGGTGATGGTCGCGACGACCGTCGGGGCGATCGTCTCCGGATCCGGCACTCCCAGCGCGGAAAGGACGGAGGCAGTCAACGCGTCGTAGGCACGCCAGCAGCGTTCGGCGACCCGCCGCAGTTCCTCGTCGCGCCCCGCCTGCACATAGAGCTCGAAGGGGGCGATGCGTTCGGCCGTGAAGGTCAGGTCGTGGGCGACGCGTTCGGTGAGTTCGGCGGCCTCCGTCAGCGACAGGGCCCGGGATCGATACTGCTCGGCGAGTTCTCGCAGCCGCTCGGTCTCCTCGTCGACGAAGAACTCGAGCGCGGCGCGCAGCAGGTCGGCCTGGGTGGGGAAATGGTAGGTGATCGAACCGAGCGACACTTCGGCGCGCGCCGCGATGCGCCGGTTCGTCACCCCGGCGACCCCGTCGGTGCCGACGAGATACAGGGTGGCGTGGACGATCCGCGAGCGGGCGTCGTCGCGCGTGGTCACCACCATCGCTCCGGGGTGTGTTCGTGCCAGCGCAGCACCGATTCGAGTTGGGAGGCGAGGGACACCAGCAGCGGTTCGGAGTTCGCCGGGCCGAGCAGCTGGGCACCCACCGGCAGTCGCTCCTCGGTGAAACCCGCGGGGACGTTGATCGCGGGCCAGCCCAGCACGTTCCACGGCCACGCGTAGGGGCATGCGCCGGTGATGACCTTGTCGGTCGCCCAGCCGCCGATGCCGTCGATCGCCGTCACCGGCAGCGGCGGTGTGGCAGTGGTGGGGGCGAGTACGACGTCGAACCGGTCGAAGATGCGGCCGACCCGACGGTGCAGTCGCGGTTCGACCGCGCGCGCCGCCCGCAACGGATAACCGTGCAGGAACCGGCCGGTGCGGGCGTTGGCGCGGGTGCGCACGTCGGCGAGGGACGGGTCGGGCAGGCGGTACAACCAATCCTCGATACCGGCCATGGATCGAGGGAGGAAGGTGAGACCGAACGTCATTCCGTAGTCGGGATCGGCGAGCGTCACCTCGTGGCCGAGATCGCGCAGTACCGCGGCGAGTGCGGCGATGCGGGTGCGGACGCGGGCGTCGAGGCTGGTGGGTGTCGCGGTGAACGGGATCTTCAGCGACAGAGCGATGTTCAGTCTGCCGGGATCTCGTCCCACGGCGTCGGAGACGGTCAGCGGCGCGCACGCGTGCCGGTCGCCGGGGTGGTTCCCGGACACGACGTCGAGGAGCAGGGCCGCGTCGGCGACCGTGCGGGCGAGTGGGCCGTGCGTGGTGAGTCCGTTGAAGGATTCGGCGTCGGGCCACATGGAGATCCGGCCGCGTTGGGGCTTGATGCCGACGAGATTGGACCACGAGGCGGGGATGCGGACCGATCCGGCGCCGTCGGATCCCAGGGCGGCCGGCACGAGTCCCGCCGCGACGGCCGCGGCGCTGCCACCCGACGAGCCGCCGGGGGTGTGGTCGCGCGACCACGCGCTGCGGGTGTGCCCGAAGGCGTCGCCGCCGGTGAGCGGCCACTGGCCGAGTTCGGGGGAGTGGGTCTTGCCGACGATCACCGCGCCGGCGGCCCGCAGGCGACGCACCACCTCGGCGTCGGTGTCCTTCGGGGCGAAGGTGCCGGCGCAGCCGAACATCGTCGTCTCGCCGACGATGTCGGTGTCGTCCTTGATCGCGATGGGGACACCCAGCAGGGGGAGGCGTTCGCCGTTCGCGCGGCGCCGGTCGGCCTCGCGGGCCTCGTCGAGTGCGGTGGTGCGGCGCACGACGCGGAAGGCGTTCAGGTGCGGTTGCGATTCGTCGATCCGGTCGAGGCTCGCACGGACGAGGTCCGTGGAGGTGGTCTCGCCGCGGTCGAGTGCCTCGACGGTCGCCTTCAGGTCGCGCAGGTCGGTTCGAGCGTCCATTCGTTCCCCCGTTCGTTCGAACGAACAATAACGCGTTCCCGTTCTGGGTGTCGAGTCCCTTCGTGGACCGTCCCGTGTCACCGCGACATGACAGACTCGGGGAGTGAGGCTTTATCGGGACAACGCGGTGGTGCTGCGCCAGCACAAGCTGGGCGAGGCCGACCGCATCGTCACCCTGCTGACGCGTCGGCACGGTCTCGTGCGGGCCGTCGCGAAGGGCGTGCGCCGGACACGCTCCAAGTTCGGCGCACGGCTCGAACCGTTCGCCCACATCGACGTCCAGCTCCACCCGGGCCGCAGTCTCGACGTCATCACCCAGGTGCAGACCCTCGACGCCTTCGCGGTGGGTATCGTCGACGACTACCCCCGCTACACCACCGCGTGCGCGATCCTCGAGACCGCCGAACGCCTCGCCGGTGAGGAACGCGCGCCCGTGCCGCGCCTGCACGCACTCACCGTCGGCGCCCTCCGCGCGGTGTGCGACCGCACCCGGCCACCCGAACTCGTACTCGACGCCTATCTGCTGCGGGCCATGGCCTACGCGGGATGGGCGCCGGCGATCACCCACTGCGCGCGCTGCGACCGTCCCGGCCCGCACACCGCCTTCCACGTCGCCGCCGGTGGTGCGGTGTGCGTGCACTGCCGTCCGCCGGGGGCGGCCACCCCGGCCCCGGGTGTGTTGGCGCTGCTCGACGCGCTCAACCACGGACGCTGGGCCGACACCGAGGCCGCCGACACGGCGGTGCGTCGCCAGGCCAGCGGGCTCGTCGCCGCGCACCTGCAGTGGCATCTCGAACGGCAACTGCGTTCGCTGCCCCTCGTGGAGCGCGGTCGCACCGAACCTGCGACGGGGAACCGGGTTGATGACGTCGCCCGGGGTGTCCGGCAGGATGGGGACCGTGATTCGACGACGTACCACGCCCCCATCGCCTGAGCGGGTGATCCGGCCGCCCGACCCGCATCCGTCGGGCGCGCGACCTCCCGTGCTGCAACCCGAGCTGATCCCCCAGCACGTGGCGCTCGTGATGGACGGCAACGGTCGCTGGGCGCAGGAGCGCGGTCTGCCGCGCACCGCCGGCCACGAACGCGGCGAGGCCGTGCTGATGGACACGGTGTGCGGATGTATCGAGATGGGCGTCGAGTGGCTCTCGGCCTACGCCTTCTCCACCGAGAACTGGAAGCGCAGCCCCGACGAGGTCCGCTTCCTCATGGGCTTCAACCGCGACGTGATCCGCCGCCGCCGCGACGAGATGCACGAGATGGGGGTGCGCGTCCGGTGGGCCGGTCGCCGTCCCCGCCTGTGGCGCAGCGTGATCAAGGAACTCGAGATCGCCGAGGAACTGACGAAGGACAACGACGTCATGACTCTCACGATGTGCGTCAACTACGGCGGTCGCGCCGAGATCGCCGACGCCGCACGGGAGATCGCCCGCCGGGTCGCGGCAGGGGAACTCGATCCCGAACGCATTACGGAGTCGACGATCGCGCGGTATCTCGACGAGCCCGACATGCCCGACGTCGACCTGTTCCTGCGGCCCTCGGGCGAGCAGCGCACCTCGAACTTCCTGCTGTGGCAGTCGGCCTACGCCGAACTCGTCTTCCAGGACACGATGTTCCCCGATTTCGACCGGCGCGATCTGTGGGCGGCGTGCGTCGAATACGCCTCCCGCGACCGGCGGTTCGGTGGTGTGAAGTGACCTCGCTGCGCGAGCGGATCGCGGGCGCGCTGACGCCCTTCGTCGACGTCCGCACCCCGTCGTCCGCCGCCGACGGCGACGGCTCGTTCGGATTCGACTACGGCGCCGTGCCCTTCGCGCTGCAGGTCGTCACGCTCACCGAAGGACTCGACGTGGTCTCCGTCACCGGAGTGCTCGCGTGGGATCTTCCGCTCGACGACGCCGTGCGCGGTCGGGTCGCGGCCGCCGCCGACGCCCTGCAGTTCGGCTCGGTCCACCTCATCGAACGCGAGACCGACGCCGACGTCGTGCTGCGGTACTCGTTCCCCGCGACCGGGCTCGACGACACGGCGCTGACCACCATGCTGTTGCTCGTGCTCGACGGTGCCGCCGACGCGCGTGGCGCCGTGGCCGGCACCCCCGATCCCAAGGAGAATTCGTGACCACCACCGACATCGACGCCGAGACCACCACCGAGGAGGTCGTCGCCGCCGACGGGACGCACGCCGTCGCGATCCCCACCGAGGACGACGACATGCTGCGCGCCGCTGTGGTGGAGACGCTGTCCGAGATTCTCGAGGAAGCGCCCGAGCCCGACGAGGACGGCGAGATCCCGATCTGGATCGACGACGTGCTCACCTACGCGACGGTCGACGCCGAGGGCGGCTTCGTGCTGCTCACCACCTACCTGGTCGAGGGCATCACGGGCCGCACCCGCGCCGCCGAGGTCCTCGGCGACCTGCAGGTCGAGTTCCCCGAAGTCAAGTTCGTCCTCGACAAGGACCGAGTCACCGTCGAACTGCGGGTCGCGGCGTCGCCGCTCGTCCCGATCCATCTCGTGCGGGCCGTCGCGTCGCTCGTGCCGGTCGTCGAGCAGGCACGCGCATTGGCGCAGCGTCTCGGCGGAGAAGCGTCGGTCTTCGACGGTGAGGCCGAGGACGGCGAGGAGAACCTGCTCGCCGACGGCTGCGGCTGTGATGACTGCGATTGCGGCTGACGGCCGCGGGCCGTCGGTTCAGCCCTGAGCGAGGGCGCACTCGCGGCAGTTGCCGAAGATCTCCACGGTGTGGCTGACGTCGACGAAGCCGTTCGACTCGGCCACCTCGTGCGACCAGCGTTCGACCTCCGGGCCGTCCACCTCGACCGTGAAGCCGCAGTGGCGGCACACGAGATGGTGGTGGTGCCCGGAGGAACACCGCCGGAACAACGACTCGCCGCTGTCGGTGCGCAGCACGTCGACGCTGCCGACCTCGGCGAGCGACTGCAGGGTGCGGTAGACGGTCGTCAGGCCGATGCCCTCGCCGCGCTTGCGCAGCTCGTCGTGCAGGTCCTGGGCGGACCGGAACTCCTCGGTGTTGTCGAGCAGGTCGACGATGGCGCTGCGTTGACGGGTCGAGCGGACCCCCACGAGAGGTTTGCGGGCGGAGGTCACTGCGATCGTCCTTCCTGGGCGTGAGCGACGGCGTCGACGACGATGCGGGCGAGATGGTCGTCGGCCAGGTGGTAGAGCACTTCGCGTCCCGAGCGTTCGCCGCGCACGACGCCGGCGGTCTTGAGCACGCGGAGATGCTGGCTGATGAGCGGCTGGGTGACGCCGAGGGCGCCGACGAGTTCGTGCACGCAGCGGGCCGACTCGCGCAGTTCGAGCACGATCGAGATGCGGACGGGTGCCGACAGTGCGCGCAGCAGCTCACCGGCCGCGATCAGGGCGCCGGGGGAGACATCGACCGGGGACGGCAGGGCGTCGCTGCCGATCGGGCCGCGGGCGCGCTCGCCCGTGCTGCACTCGCGTGGATCGGCGTCGATGCTCACGGGGCTCCTCGGGGCAGGGGCGGCCGCCGGTCGGCGGGCCTTATTGCAAATCGATTCCATTTTGATATGCACGGTTGTGCATGTCAACCGGCGCGAATTCGAGCTGCGAACGAGGAGCGATAGGCTTACAGATCGACGCATGCTGCGAAAACCCGCATCGAAGATGGAGAAACCGAGTGGCACCCAAATCCAAGATCGATACCGTCGCCAACCTCGCCAAGCGCCGGGGCCTGGTCTATCCCTGCGGTGAGATCTACGGCGGCACCAGGTCCGCGTGGGATTACGGGCCGCTCGGCGTGGAGCTCAAGGACAACATCAAGAAGCAGTGGTGGCGCAACATGGTCACCAGCCGCGAGGACGTCGTCGGCCTCGACTCGTCCGTGATCCTGCCGCGTCAGGTCTGGGTCGCCTCCGGCCACGTCGGTGTCTTCAACGACCCGCTCGTCGAGTGCCTGAGCTGTCACAAGCGTCACCGGCAGGACCACCTGCAGGAGGCCTACGCCGAGAAGAACAAGCTCGACGACCCCGACGCCGTGCCGATGACCGAGATCGTCTGCCCGGACTGCGGCACCAAGGGCCAGTGGACCGAGCCCCGCGACTTCAACATGATGCTCAAGACCTTCCTCGGCCCGATCGAGAGCGAGGAAGGCCTGCACTACCTGCGCCCCGAGACGGCGCAGGGCATCTTCGTGAACTTCGCGAACGTGCTCACCACCTCGCGTAAGAAGCCGCCCTTCGGCATCGGCCAGATCGGCAAGAGCTTCCGCAACGAGATCACGCCCGGCAACTTCATCTTCCGCACCCGCGAGTTCGAGCAGATGGAGATGGAGTTCTTCGTCAAGCCCGGCGAAGACGAGCAGTGGCACCAGTACTGGATCGACTACCGGATGAACTGGTACACCGATCTGGGCATCAACAAGGACAACCTGCGCCTCTACGAGCACCCGCTCGAGAAGCTGTCGCACTACTCGAAGCGCACCGTCGACATCGAGTACCGCTTCCACTTCCAGGGCAGCGAATGGGGTGAGCTCGAGGGCGTCGCGAACCGCACCGACTTCGACCTGTCGACGCACTCGAAGCACTCCGGCACCGACCTGAGCTTCTTCGATCAGGCCACCAATGAGCGCTACACGCCCTACGTGATCGAGCCGGCGGCCGGCCTGACCCGTTCGCTCATGGCCTTCCTCGTCGACGCCTACACCGAGGACGAGGCACCCAACGCCAAGGGTGGCGTCGACAAGCGCACCGTGCTGCGCCTCGACCGTCGTCTCGCGCCGGTCAAGGCCGCCGTGCTGCCGCTCAGCCGCAACGCCGACCTGAGCCCGAAGGCCAAGGACCTCGCCGCGAAGCTGCGCCAGAACTGGAACATCGAGTTCGACGACGCCGGCGCCATCGGCCGCCGCTACCGTCGCCAGGACGAGATCGGCACCCCGTTCTGCATCACAGTCGACTTCGACACCCTCGAGGACCAGGCCGTCACGATCCGTGAGCGCGACACCATGGCGCAGGAGCGTGTGAGCCTCGACCAGGTCGAGGGCTACCTCGCGCAGCGCCTGATCGGCTGCTGACCGATCCGATCGACGCAGATGCCCTCCGGTCCCGACGGACCGGAGGGCATCTGTCGCTTCGTAGCCGGGTGCTCGTAGCGGTCACCTCGTCGAGCGTCGATCGATGTACTCGAAATATCTGCGGCCGGAGATCTCCTCACCCCGCCAGATCGCCGACCATGCGAAACCGGTGACGAATCCGGTGCTCAGCCCGTAGGTGAAGGGGGTGTCCATGATCCCTTCGAAATCCAACCAGGGACGACCGCGGGTGTCCTTCACCAGGAACCGGGTCCGGCGCGGCACCTGCATCGGGATGCCGTAGGGAGTCGGCTCGGACTGGTCGCGCAGTTCAACCATCTCGAAATCCACGTCCCGGCAACGGGTTCCGTCACCGCTGCGGGTACGCAGGATCGCCGTCGTCATGAACGGTCGGTCACCGATCGCGTAGCGGCTCAACAGGATCTGCGTGTCGGCGTCGAGATCGACGATCTGGTATACGAAATGGTCGAGCGGAGCCTTCGCCGCGGGCGGCAGAGGAGTGGACCGCATCAGATACGGGCTCGGTATCGCCCCGTACTCGAACGAGCACAGACCGTCGGCCGTGACGCTGCGACCCTGGTGGGTGAAGGTGCCCTCGTATTCGGTGAGCAACCCGAAGTGCTTGTAGAGCGGGCTGCGGAAGAACCATGAGACCGTGTCCGTGTCGGTCGGTGGCAGCGCGACGTCGACCGTTCCGAGGCGTCCCACGAGTTCGTAGTGGGGGTAGCGTCCGGTCTAGAAGCGTCCTCCACTAGATCCGCCGAAGCCGCCGCCCCCGAAACCGCCCCCACCGAAACCGCCACCGAAGCCACCGCCGCGGCCGCTGTTGAGCACGCTGTTGATGAGGATGCCGCCGAGCACGGCACCGGCGACGTTGCCGCCCGACGAACCACCGCGGGGCGGACGGTGCTGGTTGTTCCAGCGCTGCACGTCGTTCTGGGCGCTGCGCAGTGCCTGCGCGGCCAGCGACGCGGCGGACCGCGCGTACTGGATGGCGGCCGCCGGATCGGACTCGGCTGCCTGCTGCGCGGCCTGCAGGTGCCGCTGCGCCTCCGACAGGCGGGTGCGTGCCTGGGCGCCCACGACGCCGCGGCGGGTCCCGATGAAGTCGGCCGCGGCGGTGACCTGCGCTTGCGCTGCGCTCAGATCCTGTTCGAGGCGGCGCCGCATCTCCTCGGCTTGCTGCTTCGCCTGCCGCGTCCGGGCACGCAACTCGTCGAGACGCGCATCGGCCTCGACGACCCGCGTGAAACTGCCCAGCGGGTCGGTGTGCTGCTCGGCCCGGGCGTGGTCGAGGGCTTCCTGCACGGCCTTCAGGGCGTCGACGAGTTCCGGGCCGCCCGCGTCGAGGAGTTGCTTCGCGTCGGCGACACCCTGTTCGGCGTCCTCCACCGCGGCGGGAAGCGTCGCGATCGCGCGCCGGATGTCCTCCGCCGCATGGTCGAGCGCGTCGAGCAGCGTCGCGGCATGCCCCAGTGCGCGTTCGGCCTCGCGGATCGCGCGCACGGCGTCGCCCTGCTCACCGACCGGTCGCGCCACCGCCGTGCGTCCCTGGTCGATCGCGTTCTCGGCGAACGAGATCTCCTCCCGCGCCAGCGAGACGTTGTCGACCACCGGAGTCAGGGCGCCCGCCGGGAACTCCGAGTGCAGCTGCCCCAGAATCCGCTCGGCCTCGGGGATGCGGGCCTGCAGCGCGATCGCGCGCTGCGTGAGGCCGTCCAGACGGGCCGGGGCATCGAGCAGCAGGTTGCGCATCTTGTCGAACGCCTCGACCTGCGCATCGAGTTCGCGGTTCGCCTGCCCGCACGAGGAGACGAGTTGCACGAGCATGTCGCGCTGCTGTTCGGGCGTCTCGGGGATGTCGTCGTCGAGGCGCTGACGGATCTCGAAGGCGTTCGCCAACGCGACCTGTGCCTGCCGGTGTGCGCGGTCGAAAGGAGCCACCGCGGAGTCCCCGAATTCACCCCGGGCGAGCTCGAGCGCTTCGGCGCTGGACCGCACCGCGTTGTCGGTGTCCACCAGGAGGGTCTGTGCATACTGGTCTAGACCCTCGACCGGCAGACCGCGCAGAGCGGTCGTGTCGGCCGGATCGACCTGCGCGGCCTGCGCGGCACCGGCGTCGGCGCGCTTCCTCTTCGACCGCCGGTTGTAGGCGTAGAGCCCGGCACCACCGGCCGCGATGACACCGCCGCCGACGAGCAGCGTCGTCACCGGAGCAGCCGACGGCGTAAGGGCGTTGCTCAACCCGTCGGCCGCGCCCACGGCGGCGCCCGCCCAATCGCTGTTGCGCAGGGCCGGCACGACGCCGGACGAGCTGATCCGGTCGCGCTCGCTCTCGGAGATCTCCGAACCCGTCGGTGTCCACAGCGCGAACTCGCGGTCGTCGGTCGCCACCGCCAGCAGCGCGGTGTCGGGACCGAAATTGCTTGCCTCCGCGGTGGCCTGCGCCCAACTGTTGTAGTCGCGTCCGTCGAAGCTCGACACGTAGGTCACCCACAACTGCAGGCCGTGCTCGTCGTAGAGGGTGTTCGTCGCTTCCTGGATGCGTGTGACGTCGGCGTCGTCGAGCACGCCCGCGGTGTCGGTGATCGGCTGGGGGAGCCGCGAGGGTGGCTCCGCGGAGGCCGCCGCGGGAAGGAGCAGCCACGCGGTCACTGCCAGCAGGGCGGGGACGAATGCGAGCGCGGACCGTGCAGGTCGCCGGAGCGGTGCTGCAGGTCGCCGGAGCGGTGCGGCCGATACGTGTGCCATGGAATCGAATCTAGTGGTTCCGAGGTGAGGACGGGGTCGGCGCGTCGTCCGGTCGACGCGTTCTCGTTCGCTGGCAGAATCAGGGGGTGAGCACCGCATCCCGCCGCACCGGCACCACCGCGACGTACACCGGGGACGACCTCGGGGTCGGCGCGCGCATCGCGCGCTGGCTCCGGCGACTGATCATCGGGGTGCTGCTCGCCGCCGTCCTCGTCGTCGGCGGCACGGCGCTGCGGGTGTGGCAGGTCGCGCGGATCGACGACCGCACCCCCGCCGACGCCATCGTCGTGCTCGGGGCCGCGCAGTATTCGGGCACACCGTCGTCGGTTTTCGAGGCCCGCCTCGAGCAGGCCCTCAAGCTCTACGAAGCGGGAGTGTCGCCGCGGATCGTCACCGTCGGCGGCAAGCAGGAGGGCGACCTGTTTACCGAGGCCGCGGCGGGCAAGAACTATCTCGTCTCGCGCGGGGTGCCCGCCGAGTCGATCGTCGCCGTCGAAGAGGGCTCGGACACACTGCTCAGCGTCGAGGCCGTCAGCCGCGAGATGTCGGAGCTGGGCCTGTCGTCGGTCGTGCTCGTCAGCGACCCGTGGCATTCGTTGCGTACCCGGACCATGGCGCGCGACGCCGGTCTCGACGCCTGGACCGCTCCCACCCGCCAGGGTCCGGCGGTGTTCACCCGCGAGTCGCAGCTGCACGGCATCGCCCGCGAGACCGGCGCGTTGATCTGGTACCAGATCACCCACTTCTCCGCCGATTTCCCGTACACGGCGCAGCAGTGAGGCGGAACGTAGGGTCTTCGGTGACGGAAGGCAGTGTGATGCAGGGCTACAGCGAACACGATCTCGAACGGCGCGTCGCCGAGCCGCGCAAGACCTCGGCGCTCGCCGGGTCCGAGGGAGCGGCGTCCGAGCGGACCGCCTTCGCACGCGACCGTGCGCGCGTGCAGCACTGCGCGGCCCTGCGCCGCCTGGCCGACAAGACACAGGTCGTCGGCCCCCGTGACGGCGACACCCCGCGCACCCGTCTGACGCACTCGATGGAGGTCGCGCAGATCGGCCGCAGCATCGGCGAAGGGCTCGGCGCCGACCCCGATCTCGTCGACCTGGCCGGCCTCGCCCACGATATCGGGCACCCGCCCTACGGGCACAACGGCGAGCGGGCACTCGACGCGGTCGCGGAGTCCTGCGGCGGATTCGAAGGCAACGCGCAGAACCTGCGCATCCTCACCTGCCTCGAACCGAAGATCCTCTATCCGGACGGCTCGACCGCCGGTCTCAACCTCACGCGCGCCTCGCTCGACGCGACGCTCAAGTACCCCTGGACGCGTCCGCGCCCGGGCGCGAAGTTCGGCTCGTACGACGACGACGCCGAGATCCTCCACTGGATCCGCGAAGGCGCACCCGAGCGCCGCAAGTGCCTCGAGGCGCAGATCATGGACTGGTCCGACGACGTCGCGTACTCGGTGCACGACCTCGAGGACGGTGTGATCGACGGTCGCATCGACCTGCGGATGCTCGACGATCCCGACGATGTCGCCGGACTCATCGAGGTGGGCATGCGCGAATTCTCGGGTCTCGACCCGGCCGAGCTCACCGAGGCGGCGAAGCGGTTGTCCTCCATGCCGGTGGTCCGCGCCGTCGGCACCTTCGACGGCACCCTCGCCTGCTCGGTCGCGCTCAAGAAGCTGACCAGCGAGCTGGTGGGCCGCTTCGCCAACGCAGCGATCCTCGGGACCCGGGAGGCGACGGAAGGCCGACGCGTCACCCGGTACGACGCCGACCTCGTGGTCCCGCCGATCGTGGTCTCGGAGGTCGCGTTGCTCAAGACGATGGCGCTGCAGTTCGTCATGTCCGACCGCGCCCACCGCACCCGCCAGGAATCGCAACGCGAACGCATCCACCGCGTCGCCGAGTGGCTACTGCGCACCGCGCCGGTCGGTCTCGACCCGTTCTTCGTCGCCGCCTGGAAGGCCGCGCCCGACGATGCTGCGAAGGTACGGGTCGTGGTCGATCAGATCGCGTCGTGCACCGAATCGCGCCTCGAACGGATCGACCGGGACAGCCTCGCCGCGCAGGCGAGCTGGGGCTGACACCGACGTTTGCGCCCTTCGCGGACACAAGCACGAGTCCGGCGCCGTGCATCTGTCCGGAGGGACGCGCTTACGCGCTCGCGGGTGTGGGTTGCGCCGGACCGTCGTGCCGGGCAGTCTGCCCGGCGGCTTAGACTCGTCTCGTGGCCGGCCGTATTTCAGACAGAGACATCGCGGCCATTCGCGACCGCGTGCGCATCGAGGACATCGTCGGCGAGTACGTCGCACTCAAGCGCGGAGGCGCCGACTCGCTCAAGGGCCTGTGTCCCTTCCACGACGAGAAGTCCCCGTCTTTCCACGTGCGGCCCAATCACGGGCACTACCACTGCTTCGGCTGCGGTGAGGGCGGCGACGTCTACTCGTTCCTGCAGAAGATCGAACACGTCAGCTTCGTCGAAGCCGTCGAGCAGCTCGCCGAGCGTGTCGGCTACACGCTGAACTACGAAGGCGGCGGTCCGTCCGTCCAACGCGACCGGGGCACGCGTGCCCGGCTGGTCGCGGCGAACGCGGCCGCCCAACAGTTCTACGCCGAGCAACTGCGCGCGCCCGACGCCCAGGCCGCCCGCGACTACCTGACCGAACGCAACTTCGACCAGGCAGCCGCCGAGACGTTCGGCTGCGGCTACGCACCCGCCGGCTGGGACGCGCTCACCAAGCACCTCCTCGGCCGGGGATTCGAATTCTCGGAACTCGAGGCCGCAGGACTGTCCCGGCAGGGTCGCCGCGGTCCGATCGACCGCTTCCACCGTCGACTGCTGTGGCCCATCCGCAATCTCGCGGGCGACGTCATCGGCTTCGGTGCCCGCCGTCTGTACGACGACGACCAGATCACCGCCAAGTACATGAACACACCGGAAACGGTGCTGTACAAGAAGTCTCAGGTGCTGTTCGGGCTCGACCTCGCCAAGCGCGAGATCGCCAAGTCACATCAGGCCGTGATCGTCGAGGGCTACACCGACGTCATGGCCATGCACCTGGCCGGCGTGAAGACCGCGGTCGCCGCGTGCGGCACGGCCTTCGGTGACGAACATCTCGCGCTGCTGCGTCGCCTGCTCATGGACGACAGCTTCTTCCGCGGGGAGGTCATCTACACCTTCGACGGCGACGACGCCGGTCGCGCGGCGGCGATGAAGGCGTTCGAGGGCGATCAGAAAACCGCCGCGAAGACCTACGTCGCGATCGCCCCCAAGGGCATGGACCCGTGCGAGTTGCGGCAGCAGTCGGGCGACGGTGCGGTGCGCGACCTCGTGGCCCGCCGCACCCCGATGTTCGAGTTCGTCGTGAAATCGATTCTCGCCGAACACAATCTCGACACCGTCGAAGGTCGCGTCGAGGCCCTGCGCCGATGTGTCCCCGTCGTGGGCCGGATCAAGGACCGCACGATCCGCGACAACTATGCGGTGCAACTCGCGCACTGGACGGGATGGGACGACATCCCCACCGTGCGTCGGCGTGTGCAGGAGGAGGCACGGCGAGGAGTTCGTGCACCGGAAGCCAAGGCGCGGCCCGCGACGGCCACGGCGGAGCCCGTGTCGGCCCTGCGCCGCCCTCGGCCGAATGATCCGACGCTGTGGCCGCAGCGCGACGCGCTGAAGGCCGCGCTGCAGTATCCGGGTATCGCCGGGACCGTCTTCGACTCCCTGCCGCCGGAGACCTTCACCGACCCTGCTTACGCGGCCGTGCGGCAGGCCGTCGCCGACGCCGGCGGAACTGCAGCGGGCCTCGGGGGAGCCGAGTGGGTCGACGCCGTCGGCAGGGCAGCGACCGATCCCGTCGCGCACTCGCTCGTGATGGAACTCGCCGTCGAACCCGTCCCCGCCGAAGAGGACCGGCTGCCGCGCTACATCGGTGGCGTGCTGGCCCGGCTGCAGGAGGTCTGGGTCGGCGAGCAGGTGGCCGAGCTGAAGTCCAAACTGCAGCGGATTTCCCCGGCCACCGAGTCCGAGGAGTTCCACGCCCTGCTCGGCGACCTCATGGCGCTCGAACAGTACCGGCGAAGCCTGCTCGACCAGGCCATCGGTGACGGCCTGGCCGGCTGACCGTCTACTTCTTCAACTGGTCCCGCGGGATCATGATCGTGGTCGTCTCGTCGATGGGCTTCATCGGCTCGAGCTTGGGCTGAGGACTGAGCGAGTCGGCGAGCTTCTGCCGGCCCACCTCGATCGCCTTCTTCGTGACGGGGCTCGCGGCCACCGCCTTGGCCGTCTTGCTGATCTGTTCGTACCTCGCGCGACCCGCTCGGGTGCCGAGTACGTATCCCGCAGCGACCCCGACCAGCAAACCCATCAATGTGTTGTCCTTCCACCTGTGACTGCGTCGTCCCCATCCTGCCCGATGACCCCGCAGCATGCCCACAAGCAGGCGATTTGGTGCTGCGGCGGGTGGGACGCTATGGTTTTTCACGCACCGGGGGAAACCGCGGAGCACCGCAGGACAATCCCCTGTAGCTCAATTGGCAGAGCATTCGACTGTTAATCGAACGGTTGCTGGTTCGAGTCCAGCCGGGGGAGCGCCTACAGAATCCTCCCACCCGTCACGGGTGGGAGGATTCTGTGTATCCGGGGGTGCCTATGCGGCAGAACATCCACCGATGTGATCTCTGTTTCTTCGTACCCGGTAGAGTGTTGCCCGCTGTGTCCGGGTAGCATTCGATCGCGCCGTGCGAGCAGTGCGGCACTGTGCGACGCATGTCGTCGCGACGGGGCGGTAGCTCAGTCGGTTAGAGCCGCGGACTCATAATCCGCTGGTCGCGGGTTCGAGCCCCGCCCGCCCCACATCCTTCGCTCATGGCCGCGAGATGTTCCTGCTTGTCGGAACGGTAGCGTTCGACCCCATGAGCACCCTTCGAGAAGTCGGTGAGCGCGAGGCGTGGCGTTGCTGGTTGTGCGACGAGCCCGTGGACCCCGACATGTCGGTCAACGACCCGCGCGGTCCCAGCATCGACAGCATCAACACCGCCAAGAAGGGTGGCAAGGGAAAGGGCGGAGTCGAGCGACTCGCGCACCGCGCCTGCAACACCAAGAAGGGTGCCGTCAAACCCGTCGTGCCGTGGTCCGACCGGCTCTTCGTCGTCGACCCGGCGCCCATCATCGGCGTCGTCGAGCAGCTCACCCGCAAGGGTGGTCGAGTCGCCGTTGCCCGGTGTCCCGAGAAGTCGGACGCGGAGGACGCCTCCGAATGGCTCCTCGACCGCTTGTCGCGACTCGAGCCGGGAGTGCGGTTCGATACCAGGATCGAGCAGGCCGGCGGCGGCTACCTCCTCGTGCTGACGACCTAACCGGGAGCCAACACCAGTCCGGAATGATCCGATGACTCGGCGGAGACCTCGACCTCGGTGAGCACCGTTCCGTCGTCCCCCCGCAGCGTGTAGCGACCCGGCATGAGACCGGTGAACAGGAACCAACCGTCGTTCGTCGTGACGATGGTGCGGTCGATGTACTGCTCGCACACGTCCAGGCCGGTCAGTCGAATCGTGGTGGACGGATGGAAGACGCCTCCGATCCGCCCGTTCGCCACCGCTCCGATCGCAGCCGGTGGATCCGGGTGGTCGCCGAGCTCGTCCGGACGCCAGACAGGCGCACCGTCCGGCGGTGCGCACACCGAGACCGAGGAGTGCGACGACCGGGCATGCGCGACCGTCGGGTCGGCCCGGACCACAGAGTCGGGCTGGTGCGTCGTCGCCGCGACGAGCACCCCTGCTCCCAGTGCGGTGATCAACATCCATCGGGCTCTTCGGATCGTCCCCGTGTGCAGCAACGGATCCACCTCCTCTCCGTAAGAGAACTTAGGAAAGTTGTTCTCACCGAGGGTTATTCGGAACCGATGCTTCGGTGGATCGTGACGATACCCGGGGCGGACGCGCAGGGCTATCCTCCGTCGAGGCGACAGGTAGCGGCGGAATGTAACGGTCGGGCTGTCGAAACGCCGAAATCGATTGTTGGCACAACGATTCGGTCTAGTTTCGGATGAGGTCGGTAGTCGAAGGGGTGCATTCCGCCTCCTGTACGGCGGAACCGGTTGCATTGTTGTGTTCGGACAATGCAGGTTCGAACGGCCGATACCGGAAACAATCGCCCCGGGGGCCGGCGTTGTGCGATGTCGTCGGTGTACTCACCGGCACCGAGTTGCTCGGAGCGGATTGCGGAACGAGGGAGCACATGACGGTCGACGAGAACCCGACGACGCTCCGCCGGGCGTCCGACCTTCTGGCAGGGGTCCGCGACGGCACGGACGACGACACGCTCGCGGCAGGCGTCGTACTCGCGGCTACCCTGATCGCTCTGGTCTGGGCCAACCTGGGCGACTCGTACGAGGCGTTCTGGCACACACCTCTCAGCATCAGCATCGGCGACTACGGCATCGATCTCGACCTCGAGCACTGGGTCAACGACGCCGTCATGACGCTGTTCTTCTTCGTCGTCGGCCTCGAGGTCAAACGCGAGCTCACCATGGGAGAGCTCACCGACCGGACGCGCGCCGCGGTCCCGCTCGTGGCGGCAATCGCGGGGCTCGCGCTACCTGCGGGACTGTTTCTGCTGCTCAACCCCAGCGGGGAGGCCGCAGGAGCGTGGGGTGTGGTCGTGTCCACCGACACCGCCTTCGTGCTCGGTGCGCTCGCGCTGGTCGGACCCCGCTGCCCGGCCCGCCTGCGCGTGTTCATCCTCACGCTGGCCGTGGCCGACGACATCGGCGCCCTCGCCATCATCGCCTTCGTCTACACCGACGATCTGCAGCCGGTCTACCTGATACCTGCCGCGATCGGACTGTTGCTGATCCTGCAGTTCCGCCGGCTCGAGGTGTGGCGGGGCGTCGTCTACTTCGTCGTCGCGGCAGGGACGTGGGTGGCGTTCTACGAATCCGGTGTGCACCCGACCCTCGCCGGTGTACTGATCGCGTTGATCCTTCCCGTCTATCCGCCGCGCCGCAGCGAGGTGGAGCGCGCCGGCGAACTCACGCGGGCGTTCCGCCAGTCGCCCAACTCCGACTACGCGCGCGCCGCGCAACTCGGGGTGCTCCGCGCCGTGTCCGTGAACGAGCGGCTGCTACGGCTCTACCAGCCGTACACGGCGTTCCTCGTCGTGCCGATCTTCGCCCTCGCCAACGCGGGTGTGGTGATCTCCGCCGAGACCGTCGGCACTGCGATCCGGTCGCCGATCACGTGGGGAGTCGTCCTCGGTCTCGTGGTGGGCAAACTCGTGGGCATCACCGCGGCCACTGCCGTCTTCTCGAGCCTGCGTCCGGGCAGCCTGCCGCCGGGACTCACCCTCTCGCACGTCGGTGGGGGTGCCGCGCTCGCCGGCATCGGGTTCACGATCTCACTGTTCATCGTGGATCTGGCGATCGAATCTCCCGAAGCGGCCAACGACGCCCGAATCGGCGTCCTTCTCGCGGCTGTTCTCGCCACGGCGCTGGGCTGGGCTTTGTTCCGGCTGTCCGACCGCCTGAATCCGCCGCAGGGATCTGCCGGGCTCGTGCTGCTGCGTCCGGTGGATCCGAACCGCGACCACATACGGGGACCGGTCGACGCTCCGCTCACACTCGTCGAGTACGGAGACTTCGAGTGCCCGTTCTGCAGCAAGGCCACCGGCAGCATCCGCGACGTGCGCGAGCACTTCGGCGACGACCTGCGGTACGTCTTCCGGCACCTTCCCCTCGATGAACACCACCCGCACGCCCGGTTCGCCGCCGAAGCGGCCGAGGCTGCGGCGGCGCAGGGACGATTCTGGGACATGCACGACCACCTGTTCGCCCACAGCGACGCTCTGTCCCGCGACGAGATCTACGAACACGCCCAGCAGTTGGGTCTCGATATGGACAGGTTCGACGAGGACCTTCGCCTGGGGCGGTATCGTCACCGTGTCGAGGACGACGATCTCGACGCCGAGACCAGCGACGTCTTCGGAACGCCCACCTTCTACCTCGGCGCCACCGGATCGGACCTCGCCCGGCACACCGGCCCGTTCGACGCGGCGACGTTGATCCGCAGGCTCGAAGAGGTGCGCGAGAGGTGATGCGATTCGGGTGGATCCGACCCCGGAAAGCGGGGGCGGATCCACCCAAGTCGTGACGGCTTCTACCGGATGGTGGGTCCGGCCTCCGCGGATCCGGTCGGTAACAGGCCGGCCAAGCTGGCGAGGAGCGTTTCCCAGCGGCATTCCGCGGAGATCGACGCGAAGCGGCACCCGGAGTAGTCCTCCGTGGGGAGCGTAGGTGTGCCGGGATCTGCGTACGCCGTGGCCGGCACTGCAAAGGCGATTGCGGCACAACCGAGCACGCCCGCGGCGAATCGCTTCATGAAATCCTCGAATCTCTCGTACGAACCTTCGGGGAAATCATTCCCCGGTGGGTCGCACCCCGCCATTCGAGACGAGCGGTTCGAGCCCGTCGAGGACGCGCTGCAGCCCGAACTCCCATGCGTGGTGCGGGCTGTAGGCGGCGTTCATCTCTGCTCCGGCCGCCGCTCCCACCCGCTGTGCGAGGGGATGGTCGTCACCGAGATAGTGCGCGAGTCGCTCGTTCCATCGCGCCCAGGCCTCGCCCATGTCGGCGGCGTGCGGATCAGGTCGTCGGGCTCGGGCCGCACCCCGCACGAAGTCCGCGACGAACGTGAGCGCGGCGTCGCGATCGATGTCGCAGAGGGGCGTGCCGTCGAAGGCGTGGAGTTCGTGGTCGTACTTCGCGATCGTGCCGGGGCCGAGGGCCGTGCGCTGATCGTCGACGTCCAGCAGCCACCAGTGTGCGGCGTAGTGCTCGAGTTCGGATTCGGCGACCTGTCGTACCCGATCCCGCCACGACGGGGACTCGTAGGGCGGCCGGGGTTGCCGGGCGTGGACCCGATCGACCATGAGGACGAGGAGGTCGTCGCGCGACCCGACATGGGTGTAGAGGGCCATGGCGGAGACGCCCAGATCGGTCGCGAGGCGACGGATCGTCACCGCGTCGAGGCCCACCGCGTCGGCGACGGTTACCGCAGCGTCCACCGCGGATGTGGTGGTGATCTTGGCTTTCGGCCCGCGGGAACCACCGGTCGGCGCGTCGGGATGCTCGCGCCACAGCAGGTCGATCAGATCGCGCGCCATAAATGCCTCCCGAAAACTCGCTCTCGGGAGTACTCTATACGCCGTACAAGGTGCTTGCTCTGGGGGAGGTCCTATGAAAATCAAGTCCACAGCACTGTCGCTCAACGTCGCCGACACTGCCGCATCGGCAGATTTCGCGCTCCGGCACTTCGGTTTCACCGAGGAGATGTCGGCGGACGGATTCGTCTCGTTGACTCACCCGGATGCAGGATTCAACATCGTGTTCCTGCGTACCGGGCTGTCGACCTTCAAGCCGGAATCCGTCGCCGGCCCGGCCGGTCAGGGCATGCTCATCGCCTTCGTCGTCGACGACGTCGACACCGAGTTCGCGCGCATCGCGGAAGCCGGTGCGACGGTCGTGACCAAGCCGGAGACCGAGCCGTGGGGTGAACGGTACTGCCAGTTCGCCGATCCGAACGGGATCATCTGGCAACTCGTCCACTGGGTCTCGGAACCGGCCTGACCATGCGAAGTCTCAGTCGAGGCAGAATTCGTTGCCCTCGGGGTCGGCCATGACGATGTGGCCGGCCCCGAACGGCGGCGCCGGGTCGTGACGCTCCAGGCGCGTGGCCCCGCGTGCGACGAGCCGTTCGGCCTCGGCTTCCAGGGCGGCCATGCGCTCGGCGCCGTCGAGTCCGGGCGCGGCACGCACGTCCAGATGCATCCGGTTCTTGGCCTGCTTGCCCTCGGGCACCTTCTGGAAGAACAGTCGGGGCCCTGCCTCGTCCGGGTCGACGATGCCCGACGCGTCGTTGCGTCGTTCGAGTGGCACCCCCATCGCGTCGAGCGCGTCGTCCCACGACACGAAATTGCCGGGCGGCTTCTGGAGTTCGTAGCCGAGGGCGTCCGCCCAGAAGTCCGCGAGAGCCGCGGGATCGGCGCAGTCGAACGTGATCTGGATGTCGCGGGCCATGTCAGCTCGCCTCCTGTCGGGCGCGGGTACGGGTGTGCAGGTAGTGGTCCCTCAGAAGACAGACCTCGGACAGATGATGGATGAGTTCGCGGTGGATGTGCAGGACCAGCGCGCCCATCGGGTACTCGGCGTACGGTCCTTCGGCTTCACCGCACGGTCGGGCGAGTCCGTCTTCCCCGAGGGACTCGACGCCCGCAATCCACGTGGCGAGTTCGGCATCGAGCTGGGCGAGGGCCTCGTCCGCGGTCGCTGCGTACTCGAACGACATGTAGTCGGTGGCTGTGCGTCCGAAATGGCTCGCGTTGCGCATCGCCAGCACGCCGACGATCACATGCCCGAGCCGCCACGCAATCGTCGTGATGGGTGGCGGATCCGGTTCGGGGAACGCGAAATCGATGGTCATCGCCCCGGCGCCTCCCAGTAGGGGAGCGGTGCCCGTCCCGCGCGGCCGAACACTCCAGCAGGCGAGTGCGGGCTCGAAGAAGTACTCGTCGTCGGTGAGGCCGTCGAGGCGACGGCGAACCGGATAGTCGAGTTGCTGTCGCAGTAGGTGATTCCAGTCGAGTTCTGTCATGGCTCCAGGTTGACGCATATTCTGGACAGGTTCGGTCCGTGATCCGTGCGACTATCGTCGTGTGACCGTCGAGTCGACCACCGAACGGGTTCTGAGGGTGCTTGCGCTGTTGCAGAGTCGCCCCTCGTGGACCGCTGACGAACTGGCTGCGGAACTCGGCGTGACCGATCGCTCGGTGCGCCGCGACGTCGATCGGCTGCGCGCCCTCGGCTATCCCGTCCGCGCGACCCCCGGTGTCGGCGGTGGTTATCAGCTCGGTGCCGGCACGAGACTGCCGCCGCTGCTCCTGCACGACGACGAAGCGATCGCCACGGCGGTGTCGCTGCGACTGGCGTCGGGCAGCACCATCGCCGGTGCCGCCGAGGCGGCCCTGCGCGCACTGGCAAAGCTCGATCAGGTGATGCCGCCGCGTCTGCGCGAGGAGGTGCGGGCGATCTACGGCGCCACCGAAACCGTCGTCGGCGCGGGCACCGAGATCGACGCCGACACGCTGCTGGCGTTGGCCCGCGCGTGCCGCGACGCGACCCGTGTGCGATTCCGGTACACCACCCGGCAGGAGGCGGACGACGAGCGCACCGTCGAACCGGTGCGGATGGTCGCTGCCGGACAGCGCTGGTACCTCATGGCATGGGACGTCGATCGCGACGACTGGCGCACCTTCCGGCTCGACCGGATGCGCGACGTGACACCCACGACGTGGCGGTTCCGGCCGCGGCAGCATCCCGATCCGGTGTCGTACGTCCAGCGGTCCGTGACGGAGTCGCCCTACCGGTACATCGCGCGGATCCGCCTGCGGGCGGACGCCGACCAGGTGCGCGACATGGTGCCGCCGCAGGTCGGGCGGGTCGAGGACGACGAGGACGGGTGGTGCGTGCTCGTCGTCGGCGCGGACGACCCGGACTGGGTCGTGATGCACGTCGCGCGAATGGGTTTCGAGGCGGTCGTCCTCGAGCCACCGGAACTTCGGGCGGCCGCGGACCGGCTCGCGACGCACCTCGCCGCGATCGCCTCCCGCTCCGATCGGTGACGGGTCCTCGCGCACGCGACCTGCGGCATGGTTGTGTGGCGTGGTGACGGCGAAGTGGCTCCGGCTCGGATCGGACGTTCTCGGGTGGACGGCAACCGCGACAGGCGCGGTCGGTCTCGCGCTCCACTTCGGTAGGTGGTCGGCCCAACCCTTGGTGCTCGCAGCGTCCGGCGCGTCGTATCTGATGGCCGGTGCGGTGATCGGGCTGATCGCCTTTGCCGTCCGTCGACGCCTATTCGGGGCCCTCGTTGCGGGTGCGATTGCTGCGACTGCGGTCTGGACCCAGGCGCCTCTCCACGTCGCGACGGCTGCGGCCGGTGCGGGTCCCGATATCACCGTGATGCACGCGAACATTCTGTTCGACAGGGGTGCCGATCCCGAGGTCGTCGTGTCCCGGGTCCGGGACCGCGACGTCGACCTGCTCACGGTGAACGAACTCACCTCTGCGGGGGTCGATGGACTCACCCGTGCCGGTCTCGACGAGCTGTTACCCCATCGGTATCTCGTCCCCGGAGAGTTGGCGTCGGGAACGGGGATCTGGAGCCGATTTCCGCTGTCGGACACCGTCGAACACGACGGATTCGTCTTCCGTCAACTCTCTGCGCTCGCGGACGTACCGGGAGCGGGACCGGTCGCGGTCCACGCGTTCCACCCGGTCCCACCGGTGTTCGACGCGCAGGACTGGGCTGCCGAACTGTCACGGTTGCAGAACATCCTCGATCGATCTCCGGCCGACGTCCCCGCAGTCGTGGGTGGCGATTTCAACGCCACCTACGACCATGCGCAGTTCCGCGCGTTGCTCTCGGGGCGTTTCGCCGATGCCGCGGAGCAGGCGGGAGCGGGGGCGGTGCGTACCTATCCGACCGACAAACCCGGCCCGCCGCTGGTGGCGATCGATCACATCCTCGTCGGGAACGGGACGGCCGTCGCGTTCGACTCCGACGACCTTCCCAGGGCGGATCACCGTTCGGTGGTCGCCCGGATCCGGTTGGACCCCGGCGAGTGACGCCTCGGGATCAGGCCCCCCGCGAGCGAAGCCTCGCGATCAGGCCCCCCGCGAGCGAAGCCTCGCGATCAGGCCTCAGCGCCCATCGACTCGGCGAGGATCGGCCACGCCTTGCGCGGGTCGTCCTCCCAGTAACCCCACGAATGCGTTCCGTCGGCATCGAGTTCGGCCGTGACCGGGATGTCGAGCGCTTCGAGCCGGTCCACCAGCTGGTGCGTGCAGGCATTCGTGGCGGCCTCGATCGCTCCGCCTGCGACGATCTGCGTGGCGAACGATTCACCCGCCGCGCGTTCCTGACCGGGGACGTCGTACGTGCCGGGCAGACCGTTGCGGCTCGACAGGTACAAGGCCTTGCCGCGCAAGCCTTCCGCATTGAGGTAGACGTCGTGCTCGGCCCAGCGCGGACCCGTCGGCCGGACCCCACATGCTCTCGACGTCGCCCTTGCCGCGGCGCTCGACGACGAGCCTCACGTACAGCTGACCGACCGGATCACTGGTGCGCACGCATCCGCTGAGGGATGCGACGCCGGAGTACAGGTCGCCGCTCCGGATCGCGAGGTCCAGCGCGGAGCCGGCACTCATGGACATCCCGATGATCGACTGCTTGCCGTCGGTGTCGAGCAGTTCGTCGACGACGGGCGGCAGTTCCTCGAGGAGGAAGGTCTGCCACTGGTTGCGACCGAGAACCGGATCGTCGAGATCCCAGTCGGTGAAGTAGCCGAAGTTGCCGGTGGCGGGGATGACCACGTTGACATTCTTGTCCGAGAAGAACTCGGCGATGTCGCTGCTCTCCATCCACCCGGTGCCGTCGATCACCCCGACACCCGCGCCGCCGAGGGCGTAGACGACCGGCCGCGGCTCGCGCGGATCGGCCGGACGCAGGACGTCCAGGGGGATCACGGTATCCACGGCCGGGGAATAGACGCGGACCGTCCAGTGCTGGTCGGTCACCTCGTCGACGCCCTCGACGTAGGCGGTGGCGGGCTCGGCGTCGGGTTGCTCGGGATCGGCGTGCGCGGTGGCGGTGCCGAACACGAGCGACGAGAGGCCTGCGAGACCGACCGCAAGGCTGCGGAAGCCACGACGGGACACGACGGATCGACGCACGGATGAACGCCTCGACTCGAAGTGATGCCGAGAGTCGTCCCCCGCGTTCGACTCGCTGAGCTGGACAGTACCTTCCTCCGGTTGCGAAAAGTGCCTCGGGGTGCTGTGATTCCGGCCTCGCGGTGTCCCTGAGACGAGTTCGGCCACCGCACTCGGGATCTCGTGCGGCGACCGAACTTTCGTGCGGTTACGTGGTGCTCGGAGTGACAGGATCGATGCGGCTGCGGTGCCGGGGCACCGTGGACTTGGGCGAGGCCCACCTTCGGCTCGCCCGGAATCTGCCGCTCGCCGGCCGGACCGCGCAGCTGCAACACCAGTTCGTGGACCTGGCGGATGCCGGAGACGTCGACGGGTTCACCGTTGACGATGAGACCACCCGTCGGTGTTCGCAGGGAGGGATCCGCCGATCGCGGTGGCTCCCTCGACGCCCTCGGGGCCGATGCCGACGCCCTCGGGGCTGGTGCCGACGCCCTCGAAGGCGGCCTTGGCTGCGTAGACGGTGGGGGAGACGTCCTCCTCGACCGACGCCCACGTCACACGGACCTCGTACGCGCCGTAGGTGCGCGTGCGAATCGCGTTGGAGCGCAGGTAGACCGGCGTTTCGGTAGTGTGCTTCGACACCAGATCGCCGCAGCACATGATCACCGCTGCGGCAGTCTCGTCCGGCGCGCAGAACATCTTCGCCGTGAGCGGGTAGTTGAGCATCGGCGACGACAGAATGTCGTCGATGTTGAACTCCGTGCGGCGGAAGGCATTCGGGTTGAGGCCGCCGTTGCGGTAGTTCTTCGCCGCGACCCGTGCGAGCGTCTTGTGCGAGATGTTGTGGTCGATGGCGTAGCGGTTCGCCTTCATGCCGAAGAACTTGGTGGTGACGAACTGTCCGTTCTCGGCGTACCAGGCGGGCAGACCGAGCATGGCGGGATCGGCGGTGAAGCGGACGTCGCGCACGTGTTGAACACGTTGGTGAAGGGAATGCCGGTTGGCGCCGAATCTACCGAACGGGTGAAGGCCCACCCCGATGATGGCAACGTCGTTCACGATGTCGGGAACTCCTCGATGGGATGTGTGCGGATCAGATCGGCACGAAGCCCTGCGTGGTCCATGCCACGAGCGTGCCGCGACGCGGCAGCAGCAGCTCCGAGAAGTTCGCCCCGCTGCACCGGGGGGCAACGCGGCTGGGTGGGCCATGTGGTCGCGGAGCAGTCGTCGCAGCGGCTGCCGATGAGCTGCGGGTTCTCTGCCGGCCACGTGGATACGTCGGGCGCGAGCGCCTTCGTCGTCATGGTTCGTCCTCCGTTGTCCGATGCCGATGCGGCGGCCCTCGCCGCGGTCGAACATGAGGATCACGCTCAGAAACGGCGCCTCCGGCGGGGCGGAGGCTTGCGCCGGCCCGGCCTCGAGTGGCGCCGGTGCTCCTCCGGGGTCTGGGCACCCGTGCGGTATTCGTCGAGCACCTTCCGCATCGCAGCGATCGCGCGCTCCCGGGTGCGCGGGTCGTCGATCTCGAGCAGCTGGTCGCGCAGACCGGTAGCGAACTCGGCGTACTCGTTCTGCCAGTCGCGGCCGACGTGCACCGGCGCCGGGGGTGCGACCGTGGCGATGTGCTCGGGCGGACCGCCCGCCACGAGCCGGTATCGGGCGCCGATCTCCGGGACGACCACGTTCAGTCCGGCATCGAGGTCGTGCAGCGCCGCCGTGAAGGCGGCGAGCGCATCGGGTTCTCCGTGGTCGAGGAAGACTGCACCGGAGATCGGCGCGCGTTGCCCGACCCAGCGCACCAACTCGCCGCGATCGGCGTGCGCGGAGTAGCTGTCGATCCGCCGGATCCGTGCCCGGACATCGATGTCCTCACCCGAGATCCGGACCTTCGAGGCACCCTCGAGGATCACCCTGCCGAGCGTGCCTTGCGCCTGATAGCCGACGAAGAGCACCGTCGAGTCGGGGCGGGCGAGGTTGTTCCGCAGGTGGTGCCGAACCCGTCCCGCCTCGCACATCCCGGAGGCCGCGATGATGATCGCGCGATCGTAGCTGTCGATCCGCATCGATTCCTCGGCCTCGGCGGTGTACCGGATGCCCGGATGGCGGAAGACGTTCCGGCCGTCGAGATCCTCGAGTTCTCCGGCATGTGCGGCGAAGACGTCGGTCGCGCGGATCGCCAGCGGGGAGTCGACGAAGACCGGCACCCCCGGAATACGCTCGTCATCGAGCAGATATCCGATGTCGAGCAACAACTCCTGGGTGCGTTCGAGCGCGAACGACGGCACGATCAGGTTGCCGCCCCGCCCGAGCGCCTCGTTCACCTCCCGGGCGAGGAGGTCGCGGCGCTCGGCGATCGTGAGTCGAGGGCGTGAGCGGTCCCCGTAGGTGGATTCGCAGACGACGTAGTCGAGTCCGGTCGGACCTTCCGGATCGGCGTGGAAGGCCTTCTGTTCCGGCCCGAGATCCCCCGAGAACAACATCCGCACACCGCCGGCCTCGATCTCCGCCGAGGCCGATCCCAGGATGTGTCCGGCATTCCACAGGCGGACCCGGAAACCGGGCGCCGGTTCGAACCACTCCTCGAGCGGTATCGGCCGGGCGCGCGAGGCGGCGAGCCGGGCGTCCTCCTCGATGTAGATCGGGTGGAATTCGGCGCGGTTCGCGCGGTCGCGTCGCCGATTGCGGCGCTGGGCCTCGAACTCCTGGATGTGAGCCGAGTCGGCAAGCATGAACGAGAGCAATTCCGCTGTGGGGGCCGTGCAGAAGATCGGGCCGTCGAAGCCGCGGGCGACGAGCTTGGGGAGCAGGCCGCAATGGTCGATGTGGGCGTGGGTGAGGATCACGGCGTCGACCGACTCCGGGGGGAACGGGAACTCTGCGACGTTCAGGTTCTCGAGGCTGCGGGAGCCCTGGAACAGTCCGCAGTCGATCAGGATCCGTGCGTCGCCGAGTTCGACCGTCGCGCACGAACCGGTGACGGTTCTCGCCGCCCCGTGGAAAGTGAGTTCCGGATTGTCGGACACGGCATCTCCTCGGACGCTCGGGCGGTGGTGACCCGCGGGACTGCCTCTCACCGTATCGAGCGCGGGTGTCCCACCGGACCGGGAAAGGATGTAGAACCTGTTCCAATTCTGTGCGATTGTGGCTATCGTCACGTGCACAACCGGCAATGCGATGGAAGGCGAGCCAGATGAAGACCAAGGGTGCAGTGCTGTGGGGCATCGACGAACCGTGGTCCGTCGAGGAGATCGACCTCGGCGATCCCGTCGCGGGCGAAGTGCAGATCCGCATGGAAGCCGCCGGCATGTGCCATTCCGACCATCACATCGTCACGGGCGCAACCCCGATGCCGTCCTTCCCCGCCATGGGTGGTCACGAGGGCTCGGGCGTGATCACCAAGGTCGGTGAGGGTGTGGTGGGTCTCGAGGTGGGCGACCACGTCGTGCTGTCCTTCATCCCTGCGTGCGGACGGTGTCCGTCCTGTTCCTCGGGGCACTCGAATCTGTGCGACCTCGGGGCGGGACTGCTCGGCGGCCAGGCGATCTCCGACGGCACCTACCGCATCCAGGCCCGCGGCGAGAACGTGATCGCGATGTGCCTCCTCGGCACCTTCTCGCCGTACATGACGGTCAACCAGAGCCAGGTCGTCAAGATCGACAAGGACGTACCCTTCGAGCTCGCGGCGCTGGTCGGCTGCGGCGTGCCCACCGGCTGGGGTTCGGCGACGAACATCGCCGAGGTCAAGGCCGGCGACTCGGTCGCCATCATCGGCGTCGGCGGTGTCGGCATGAGCGCTCTGCAGGGCGCCGTCGCCTCGGGTGCGCGCCACGTGTTCGCGATCGACCCGGAGCCGTGGAAGCGGGAGCAGGCGCTCAAGTTCGGTGCCACCCACACCTACGCCTCCATCGAGGAGGCCATCGTGCCCATCATGGAGATCACGTGGGGCCGCATGTGCCACTCGACGATCATCACCGTGGGCGAGATGAAGGGCGAGCTGGTCGATCCGGCACTGACACTCACGGCCAAGGGCGGCCGGTGCGTCGTCACGGCGATGGGCTACATGTCCGACATGGACGTCAAGCTCAACTCGTTCCTGCTCTCGATGCTGCAGAAGGACCTCAAGGGCAACATCTTCGGTGGCTGCAACGCGCGGGTGGACATCCCCAACCTGCTCGACCTGTACAAGTCCGGTCAACTGAACCTGGCCGACATGGTCACGCGTACCTACACCCTCGAGCAGATCAACGACGGATACCGGGACATGCTCGAGGGCAGGAACATCCGCGGCGTCATCCGCTACACCGAAGCCGACTGGTGACCGGTACCGACCGGTGACCCCGCGCCGCCGGGGCGTCTCGTAGGCTGATCGCGTGCACAGCCTCGATCTGCTCAGCGACTGGCCTGTCGACCGTTCCGCCGCCGCGGTGGTGACCCGCGACGGCGGAACGGTCGCGTCCAGGGGAGACCTCGACGAGGTCTTCCCACTCGCATCCGTGACGAAGCCGCTCGTGGCGTACGCCGCGCTGGTGGCCGTCGAGGAGGGCGCGATCGAGCTCGACCAGCCCGCGGGCCCCGCGGGGTCGACGGTGCGCCACCTGCTCGCCCACGCCTCCGGTCTGGCGTTCGGTGAGCGCACCGTGCAGACCGAACCCGAACGCAAGCGGATCTACTCGAGTGCGGGCTTCGAAGTGCTTGCCGAACTCGTCGAGACGGAAACCGGTATCGAGTTCCCGGAATACCTCCGGCAAGCGGTCTTCGAGCCGCTCGGCATGCCGTCCTCGTCCCTGCCGGGGCCGGCGGGTCACGGGGCGCAGTCGTCGGTCGCCGATCTCGCGTTGTTCGCGCGCGAGCTGCTCGACCCCGTGCTGGTCTCGCGCGAAACCCTCACCGAGGCGACCAGCGTGCAGTTTCCGGGTCTGAACGGACTCGTGCCCGGCTACGGGATGTTCAAGCCCAACGACTGGGGTCTCGGATTCGAGATCCGGGGCGAAAAGAACCCGCATTGGACCGCTCCCGGTAATTCACCGCGTACTTTCGGTCATTTCGGTCAATCGGGCACATTCATTTGGGTAGATCCCGAAATTTCCGTCGCCGCTGTGGTACTTACTGATCGTGCGTTCGGAGACTGGGCCAAACCGCTCTGGCCTGCCCTCGGAGACGCGATCATCACCGAATTCACATGAACCTCTCTGGTTCGCTGGCGAAACACACGCCACACGGGCACACTTGTACGCAGCCTGCATGGAGAAGCCTTGGTCGACGAAGGTCGTTGGGGAAGACGTCCTGGTCGAACCGGAGGTGAATGTATGCGCGCATCCAACCAATTCGCGGATGCCACGGCGGGGGTGATCTATGTCCACTCCTCACCGGCGGCGGTGTGCCCGCACATCGAGTGGGCACTGGCCGACATCCTCGACTGCCGGCCCGATCTCTCGTGGACGGGCCAGCCCGCCGCACCGGGGCTGCTGCGCACCTGCGTCGACTGGGTCGGGCCCGTGGGCACGGCCGCGCGACTGGCCGACGTGCTGCGGTCGTGGCCGATGCTCCGCTTCGAGATCACCGAGAATCCCAGCGAGGGCGTCGACGGCGAACGTTTCAGCTACGCCCCCCGACTGGGTCTGTGGCGCGGGTGCACCAGCGCCAACGGCGACATCGTCGTCGGAGAGATGCGTCTGCGCGCCATGCTGTCCTCCGCCGATGTCACGAGCGAACTGCACCGCGCCCTCGGAACGGCATGGGACGAAGAGCTCGAGCCGTACCGCAGCGGCGACGAAGGCGCGCAGGTGACGTGGCTCCGCCGGGACGTCGGCTGACCGCGGTCCGCCGCCCCGGCGACGCGACCGGAACGCACCCCACATCTTCCTGATACGAGAACACCGGCACCGCTCCGAGGAGCGGTGCCGGTGTTCTCGTGCTGTGTCCGGATCAGAGCGGAATATTCTTGTGCCGTCCGCGAACCGCGGGTGCGGCGGCGAGCGCGGCGGCCAGGGTGCTGCGCGTGGTGGCGGGATCGATCATCTCGTCGACCACACCGATGGCCATCGCACGACCGACGCCACCGGCGATCGCCTCGTGTTCGGCGGCGAGACGGTCGTGCAGCGCCTCACGCTCTTCCTCGGGAGCCGCGGCGAGGGCCTTCTTGTGGAGGATGCCCACAGCGGCCTTCGCGCCCATCACGGCCACCTCGGACTCCGGCCACGCGTAGACGGCGGTGGCCCCGAGCGCCCGGGAGTTCATCGCGATGTACGCGCCGCCGTAGATCTTGCGCGTCACCAGCGTGACACGGGGAACCTTCGCCTCGGCGAACGCGTGGAGCAGCTTGGCGCCGCGTCGCACGACACCCTCCCACTCCTGGCTCACACCGGGAAGGTAACCGGGAACGTCGACGATGACGACGAGCGGAACACCGAAGGCGTTGCACATCCGCACGAAACGCGCTGACTTCTCGGCGCTCTCGGAGTTGAGGCAGCCGCCGAGGCGCAGCGGGTTGTTGGCGATGACCCCGACCGTGCGGCCGCCGAGACGGCCGAAGCCGGTGACGATGCTGCGGGCCCAGCCGGCCTGCAGTTCCTCGAAGGAGGACTCGCCGTCGACGTTGTCGAGCAACTGGTGGACGATCGGCCGCACGTCGTATGCGCGTCGCGGCGAGGCGGGCATCAGCGCCCGCAGGTCGGTGTCGCCGAGTGTCGCTGCGACGACGTCGAATTCGCCCTGCTCGGCCAGCATCGACACCAGGCGGCGGGCCCGGTGCAGGGCGTCGGCCTCGTCGTGCGCGGCGATGTGCGCGACACCGGACTTCTTGGTGTGCGTGTCGGGGCCGCCGAGCGACTCCATGTCGACCTGCTCACCGGTGACGCTGCGGACCACGTCCGGTCCGGTGACGAAGACACGGCCCTCGGGGGCCATGATGACGATGTCGGTCAGGGCCGGGCCGTAGGCGGCACCGCCGGCCGCGAAGCCGAGAACGACGGAGATCTGGGGGATCAGACCGGACGCGCGGACCATGGCCTCGAAGACCAGGCCGACGGCGTGGAGGGCTTCGACGCCCTCGGCCAGACGCGCGCCACCGGAGTGGAAGATGCCGACCACGGGGATCTCGTGGTCGATGGCGTGGTCGATGGCGGAGACGATGTGCTTGCATCCCTCGACGCCCATGGCTCCGCCCATGACGGTGGCATCGGAGCAGTATGCGACGGTGCGGATGCCGTCGACCTCGCCGACGGCGGCGAGGACGCCCGACTTGTCGCGGGTGTGCAGCAGTTCCAGGCTGCCCGGGTCGAACAGTTTCTCGAGACGGGCCAACGGATCTCTCGGGTCCACCGTCGTCTCACGCAGGGTGGCTGGATCCAGGATGGTCATCGGGTGCTCCTCGGGCAGACGCGGTGGTGGTGGGCTGCGGTGGAGGCTCCGGGTGGAGCCTCCACCGCATGGGGCGCAGCGGCGTCGACGGTCAGGCGCGACCGAATGCGAGCGCCACGTTGTGCCCACCGAAACCGAACGAGTTGTTCAGCGCGAAATCGATCCGGCCGGAACGTGGTTCGCCCTTGACCACGTCGAGATCGATCTCTGGATCCTGGTTCTCGAGATTCAGCGTGGGCGGGATGACCCCGTCACGCAGAGCCAGGACCGTGAGTACTGCTTCGAGTGCACCCACCGCACCGATCGAATGACCGAGCGCGGACTTGGGGGCGTAGATCGCGGCGTGGTTGCCCACGGCCGCGTTGATGGCCTTGGCTTCGGCCACGTCGCCGATCGGGGTGGCCGTCGCGTGCGCGTTGACGTGCCCGATGTCGGCCTTGGTGAGCCCGGCGGTCTCGATCGCTCGCCGCATGGCCCGAGCCGCTCCCGTACCTTCCGGATCGGGGGCGACGATGTGGTAACCGTCGGAGGTGATGCCGGCGCCGAGGATACGAGCGTGGATGGTCGCTCCGCGTGCCTTGGCGTGCTCCTCGCTCTCGAGGACCATCAGTGCGCCGGCCTCGCCGAAGACGAAACCGTCGCGGTCCTTGTCGAACGGACGCGAGGCGCCCTTCGGGGCCTCGTTGCGGGTGCTCAGCGCCCGCATCATCGCGAAGCCCGCGGTGGCGACCGCGTCCAGCTGACCCTCGACACCACCGGTGACGACGATGTCGGCGTCGCCGAAGGCGATCATGCGGAACGCGTTGGCGATCGCCTCGGATCCGGACGAGCACGCCGAGACCGGGGTGATGACCCCTGCGCGAGCACCGAGTTCGAGCCCGACGGTGGCCGACGGTCCGTTCGGCATGATCATCTGCACCGCGAAGGGCGAGACCTTGCGGTAGCCGCCGGCACGGAGCTTGTCGACGGCGTCGATGAGCGACTCGCCGCCACCGAGGCCCGTACCGATGACCACACCGAGACGGTCCTGGTCGACTTCGGGGCTGCCGGCGTTCTGCCAGACGGTGCGCCCGAGGGTGAGCGCGAGGCGCTCGACGAAGCTCATGCGACGGAGTTCCACCCGGGACAGTCCCTCGTCGGGGCTGACCTTCAGGGTTCCGCCGATGCGCACCGGGAGGTCGAACTCGTCGACGAATCCGCCGTCGATGGTGCCGATCCCGCTCTCACCGGCCAGCAGTGCTTTCCAGGTGGCGTCCACGTCGCCGGCGATCGACGTCGTAGCCGCGAGGCTGGTGACGACGACGTTGCGGAGTGCCCGAGGAGAAGGGGAGGTCACAGCAGAACTCATTCGTTGTCGTTCGTGGCCTGAACGCCTGCGGCCTCGAGCTTCTGGATGTAGTTCACGGCGTCACCGACGGTGCGCAGACCGGCGAGATCCTCGTCAGGGATCTTCACGCCGTACTTGTCCTCGGTCTGGACGGCGATCTCGACCATGGACAGCGAGTCGATGTCGAGGTCGTCGACGAAGGACTTGTCGACGGTCACCTCGGAGGGCTCGATGCCGGTGACCTCTTCGATGATCTCCGCGAGACCGGCGATGATTTCTTCCTGGGTGGCGGCCACGATGTGGCTCCCTTCTCGATCTGTCGACTATGTCGTTCGAAACCGGCCGGATGTTTCCGGTCGGGGGTCCGGGGAGGTCCCGGTGAGGTGCCCGTGCTGTGCGACGGCGCGCGCAGCAACCTAACCGAGTTGAAGACTTTCGGCCAGAGCGGAGATCTCCGCGGGGGTCTTGAGGGCGACGGTGGGCGTGCCGCGCATCTCGCGCTTGGCGATGCCCACCAGCGTGCCGGCGGGGGGAAGCTCGACGATCCGGCTCACCTGCGCCGCGCGCAGGTAGGCGGTGCACAGGTCCCACCGGACGGGCCGGGTGACCTGAGCTGCGAGACGTTCGAGGGCGTCGGCTCCGGAGGTGACGGGCTTGCCGTCGTAGTTCGACAGCAGCGTGTGCGTCGGATCCGATGGTGTGATCTTCGCCGCGGCGGCAGCCACGGCGTCCTGGGCGGGTGCCATGAATCGGGTGTGGAAGGCACCGGCGACCGGCAGGGCGCGGACGCGGGCCTTCTCGGGCGGGTTCGCAGCGAGTTCCTCGAGCGCACTCAGGCGCCCGGCTGCGACGATCTGACCGGCCGCATTCATGTTTGCGGGGGCCAGATCCAACTCGGCGAGGCGCGCGAGCACCTCGTCCTCGGCGCCGCCGAGGACGGCGGACATTCCGGTGGGTTCGAGGGCGCAGGCGCGGGCCATCTCGGCTCCGCGGACGGCGGCGAGGGCGACGGCGTCGTCGGCGCTGATGACACCCGCGATGGCGGCCGCTGCGAGTTCGCCGACGGAGTGGCCGGCGACGATCGTGTCGGCGGGCACGAGGCCGCGACGGTCGAGATCCTCGAAGGCGAGCAGGGCGGAGGCCACCACGAGCGGCTGGGTCACCGCGGTGTCGGTGATCTCCTCGGCGGTGGCAGTGGTGCCGAGACGCGCGAGATCCAGTCCCGCCGTCTGCGACCACCGGTCGATCCGGTCGCGCGCTCCGGACTGCTCGAGCCACGGGGCGAGCATTCCGGGTGTCTGAGACCCCTGGCCGGGGGCAAGCAGCGAAATCACGATCACCAGGGAACACCGCGAACGGGTGCCTGCGAGATGTCGGTAGCGATGAAAGGTTGCCCCTCGATTTGTAGGGTTCCCACAAATCTGCACGTCGGTGCTCGCTATCGGTGGAAAGGCCGGGGACGTTACGTGTCCGATTCGCGAATTGTGAATCGTGTGACAGGTGGTGCAGGCGATCTCAATTCGTTATGGCTTCGTGCCAGGCGGCCTACCGTGGCAGCGATTCGAAGCACGTACGCATCGCGAGGATTTGTGGGATCCCGACCCGTTACTTCTGTGATCCGCTTCAATCGATACCGCACGGTATTTGGATGAACAAACAGCTTCCGGGCGCAAGTCTCGACAGCGCCCCCACTGTCGAGGTATGCGTCCAGCGTGTCCGCGAGGGACGGCCCGGCGGCTGCGAGCGGGGCGACGACGAAGTCCTCGAGCGCGGCGATCGCGCCGGGATCACCGAGCAGCGCACGTTCGGGCAACAGCTCGGCGGCGTGCACCGGCCGGGGAGCCCCCGGCCACCCCACGACCGCCTCCATGCCGGCGAGCGCTTCGACGGCGGAGACGTGTGCGGTCGCCAGCGTCGGTGTCGTCGGACCGATCACCACCGGATCGTCGGAGAACGCGCGCATCAACTCGGAGCGGAAGTCCGCCGCGTCGACCGTCCCGTGCAGTTCACCGCTGACCACCATCACCAGGCGTTCGCCCTGCACCACCGCGAGAGCCGCGCGACCGTGCTCCTGGGCGACGGTGTGCACGGTGGTGATCACCGAGACGCCCTGGTCGGGCGGGGGAGTACCGACTATCACCGTCGCCGGGGCGGTCGCGTCCCAGTTGAGGGTCGCGGCCCGCGACTGCATGTCGGGCCCGGTGTCCCCACGCACCACGGCGTCGACGACGAGGGCCTCGAGCCGCGTGTCCCAGGCGCCCCGCGACTCGGCCGCCCCCGCGTACACCGCCGCGGCAGCGAAACCGAGCTCGCGCCCGTACCGCAGGATCGCCTCGGTGAGCGCCACGAGCTGTTCCTCGTTGCGGGCGAGGGCCGGCAGCCACTGCTCGAAGAACTCCATCGCCGCGCGGACCATGTCCACCGTCTGGCGCAGCGTCAGTCGCCGGGCGAGATCCTGCGGGATCATCTGGAAGGCGTCGAGGCTGAAGCGCAGGTCGCTGTCGGGATTGCGCACCCACTCGAGGAAGTCGACCACCGACGTCTGGATCACCAGCTGCACGGTCGACCGCTGCGACGCGTCGAGATCGGCGAAGAAGGGCAACTGCTCCTGCATGACGTGTACCGCTTCGGTGGACAGTCGCCCCGAGAACTGCTTGACCCGACGGAGCAGCGCGTCGGGCAGCGGTGCCCGCTCGGGACGGGACGGCGGTACCGGGCGTTCCCTGTGAACGCCCGGTACCTGCCCGGTCCGGCGGGGTTGCGGCTCGTCGACCATGGGACGAAAGTACCCGGCGCCCGCGACCCGGCCGGTCACGCCACTCGGACGTGACCGGCGGACGGATCAGGCGACGCCCGGATCCGCCATCGAGACCGGGGCGGCCGTCACGTCGTCGATCTTGTAGGTGCGGGCCGCCTCGACGGCCTTCTCACGATCGATCGCGCCTTCGCGGCCGAGTGCCGAGAGCACCGCGACCACCGTGGACTCGGCGTCGATGTTGAACACGCGGCGGGCGGCGCCACGGGTGTCGGAGAAGCCGAAGCCGTCGGCGCCGAGCACCGTGTAGTCGCCCGGAACCCACTTGCGGATCTGATCGGGCACCGCGCGCATCCAGTCGGACACCGCGACGAACGGACCCGCCGCGTCGTTGAGCACCGACGCGACGTACGGCACCGAGGCTTCCTCACCGGGGTTCAGCAGCGCCTGGCGGTCGCACTCGACGCCGTCGCGGCGCAGCTCGCCCCACGAAGTGACGGACCAGACGTCCGCAGACACTCCCCATTCGTCGGCGAGCATCTTCTGCGCACGCAGCGCCTCGGGCATCATCACGCCCGAGACCAGGATCTGCGCCTTCGGACCCGACTCCGGTCCCCGCTTGTACAGGTAGATGCCCTTGAGAAGGCCCTCGACGTCGAGATCCTCCGGCTCGGCCGGCTGCGAGTACGGCTCGTTGTAGATGGTGATGTAGTAGAAGACGTCCTCACCGCCGAAGCCGTCGACACCCTCCGTGCCGCCGTACATCCGCCGCAGACCGTCGCGGAAGATGTGGGCGATCTCGTAGGAGAACGCCGGGTCGTAGGTGACCGCGGCCGGGTTGGTCGACGCGAGCAGCAGCGAGTGCCCGTCGGCGTGCTGCAGGCCCTCACCGGTCAGCGTGGTGCGACCGGCCGTCGCGCCGAGGGCGAACCCGCGTGCCATCTGGTCGGCCGCCGCCCACAGGCCGTCGCCCGTGCGCTGGAAACCGAACATCGAGTAGAAGATGTACACGGGGATCATCGGCTCGCCCTGCGTTGCGTAGGACGTCCCGACCGCCGTGAACGACGCCGTCGAACCGGCCTCGTTGATGCCCTCGTGCAGGATCTGCCCGACTTCGCTCTCCTTGTAGGCAAGCATCAGATCGGCGTCGACCGAGGTGTACAGCTGACCGTTGCGGTTGTAGATTTTCAGCGACGGGAACCACGAGTCCATACCGAAGGTGCGGGCCTCGTCCGGGATGATCGGCACGATGCGCTTGCCGATCTCCTTGTCGCGCAACAGTTCCTTGAGCACACGGACCGTCGCCATGGTGGTGGCGACCTCCTGCTTGCCCGAACCCTTGCGGACGACGTCGTAGGTCTTCTCCGCGGGCAGCGCCAACGGCTTCGCGGTGGTGCGGCGCTCCGGAAGGAAACCGCCGAGGGCCCGGCGACGCTCGAGCATGTACTGGATCTCGGGCGACTCGAAGCCGGGGTGGTAGTACGGCGGCATCTTCGGATCCTTCTCGAGCTCTTCGTCCGAGATCGGGATCCGCTGGATGTCGCGGAAGTACTTGAGGTCCTCGAGGGTGAGCTTCTTCATCTGGTGGGTCGCGTTGCGGCCCTCGAAGTGCTTACCGAGCGTGTAGCCCTTGATGGTGTGCGCGAGGATCACCGTCGGCTGACCCTTGTGCTCCATCGCCGCCTTGTAGGCCGCGTAGATCTTGCGGTAGTCGTGGCCACCGCGCTTGAGGTTCCAGATCTGCTGGTCGGACAGGTCCTTGACCAGTTCCTTCGTCCGCGGGTCGCGGCCGAAGAAGTGCTCGCGCACGAACGCGCCGTCGTTGGCCTTGTAGGTCTGGTAGTCGCCGTCGGGGGTGGCGTTCATGAGATTGACCAGTGCGCCGTCCTTGTCGGCGTGCAGCAGGGCGTCCCACTCGCGGCCCCACACGACCTTGATGACGTTCCAGCCGGAGCCGCGGAAGAACGACTCCAGCTCCTGGATGATCTTGCCGTTGCCGCGCACCGGGCCGTCGAGACGCTGCAGGTTGCAGTTGACGACGAAGGTCAGGTTGTCGAGACCCTCGGTGGCCGCGACGTGCGCCAGACCGCGCGACTCCGGCTCGTCCATCTCGCCGTCGCCGAGGAACGCCCAGACGTGCTGATCGGAGGTGTCCTTGATGCCCCGGTCGTGCAGGTAGTGATTGAACCGTGCCTGGTAGATCGCGTTCATCGGGCCCAGGCCCATGGACACGGTCGGGAACTCCCAGAAGGTCGGGAGCAGGCGCGGGTGCGGGTACGAGGGCAGGCCGCCGCCGAGCGAGGCGTGGCTGTGCTCCTGACGGAAGCCGTCGAGCTGCTCCGTGCCGATGCGGCCCTCGAGGAAGGCTCGGGCGTAGATACCGGGGGAGGCGTGGCCCTGGATGAAGACCTGGTCGCCGCCGCCGGGGTGGTCCTTGCCGCGGAAGAAGTGGTTGAAGCCGACCTCGTACAGGGCGGCGGACGACGCGTAGGTGGAGATGTGACCACCGACGCCGACACCCGGGCGCTGCGCGCGGGTGACCATGATCGCCGCGTTCCACCGGATGTACGCCCGGAAGCGACGCTCGACCTCCTCGTCACCGGGGAACCACGGCTCGCTCTCGGTGGGGATGGTGTTGACGTAGTCGGTGGAGGTCAGGGCGGGAAGGGAGACCTTGCGCTCGTTGGCACGCTCGAGCATGCGCAGCAGCAGGTAGCGCGCGCGGGTGGGGCCCGCGGCCTCGAGCATCCCGTCGAACGACTCGAGCCACTCTTCGGTCTCCGCCGGATCGATGTCCGGCAGATAGGAGGCCACACCCTCGCGGATCACCCGGACACGGTTGTCCTTGGTCGATGCCGGCTTGGCCGAGGAATCCGGTCCCGACGCGCCCGGTGCGGCGCCTTCTCGGGAGTCGGATCCGTGGATCAGGTCTGTCAACGTCTGCTCCTCATCGTGGTGGGCGCGTAGGTGGAGCGCCCTCTCCGTCGGCCGGCTCTTGTGGGAGCCGACGCAATCGACATCTGAACATGATGCACCCCTCATCTTCCCCCATCCGCGACGAAGGATCACGCCGTGGCCCGGCCAACAGGACGGAACGGACACCGTGCGAGGCGGTGCAATGGGTCCCTCTGGAAAGATTCTCCCGCTTTTCCCAGCGATTCGGGTTGCGTTGAGGCCCGCAACGATGTTCGCTTTGACCAATTGATCGTCACGCCGGTACGCGGATCCGATTCGCGCACCACAACCCTTAGGAGGAGCCACCGTGGTCGCCGCGGCGGATGCCAAGAACTATGTCTCCAAGCTCGGTATCACTCACGACCACGTGGTGCAGGAACTCGGTTGGGACGAGGACACCGACGACGAGTTGAGAGCTGCGATCGAAGAGGTCACCGGTACCGAGCTGCTCGACGAGGATTCCGACGAGGTCGTCGACGTCGTGCTGCTGTGGTGGCGCGACAGCGACGGCGACCTGGTCGACGCCCTCATGGACGCGATCGGCCCCCTCGCCGACGAGGGCGTCGTGTGGGTGCTCACCCCCAAGACCGGGCGCCCCGATCACGTCGAGCCCAGCGAGATCGCCGAGTCGGCCGCCACGGCCGGCCTCACCCAGACCACGGCCACCAACCTCGGTGACTGGATCGGCAGCCGCCTCGTCCAGCCCAAGGCCGGCCGTCCCCGCCGCTGAACCGGCTCCCGGAACGTAAGGATCCATACGCATGCCGATCGCCGTGGGCGCCGAAGCCCCCGATTTCACTCTCAAGGACCAGAACAACCAGGAGGTGACGCTGTCGAGCTTTCGGGGCAGCAAGAACGTGCTCCTGGTCTTCTACCCCCTCGCCTTCACCGGCGTCTGCCAGGGCGAACTGTGCGCCGTCCGCGACGACCTGCCCACCTTCGAGAACGACGACACCGCCATCCTCGCGGTGTCGGTCGGCCCGTCGCCGAGCCACAAGATCTGGGCAGCCGAGCAGGGATACACCTTCCCGCTGCTGTCCGACTTCTGGCCGCACGGCGAGGTCGCGCAGGCCTACGGTGTGTTCAACGAGAAGTTCGGTTTCGCCAACCGCGGCACGTTCGTCATCGACAAGGACGGCATCGTGCAGTTCGCGGAGGAGAACCAGCCCGGAGAGGCCCGTGACCAGGGAGCTTGGGCCAGAGCGCTCGCCGCGCTAAAGTCCTGATGCGAAGTCGGCGGCACCTGCCGCCGTCTTTCGGGCGTGTAGCTCAGTGGTAGAGCTCTGGTTTTACACACCAGCGGTCGGGGGTTCGAAACCCTCCGCGCCCACAATCACATGTAGCGATTCCGGTGGATCCGGCCACCGTCTAGCGGGGTCCGATCCACACAAATCCCCTAGACGTCAGTCGCGTGGTTCCGCCGCGGTGCGGTAGGCGACGTTCAGCAACTCCACGAAGTGGTCGTCGAGGTCGTCGACCGACGAGACGCTCAGCCGGTGCGTCGTCACCGTCCCCTTCTTCGGGAACGCCTCACGCAGCGTCGCGTGGTGGATGCGCCGCGGCAGATCCAGAGCCACCTCGAGACGCGAGGCGTAGACGAACGCCGCCGCGAACGGACGGCCCCGCGACCAGGAGATCTCCGACGCGTGAACGTGCTCGGTGACGTCGCCGCCGAGGTCGAGGATCATCGCGCGCACGTGCCGGAACACATCGACGGCGGCCGGATCCTTGTCGGCCAGATAGTCGTCGACGGTCGCGTACATCGGGAGCTCCTCGAATCGGGGCAGAGTGGTCGGCTCGGTCACCGCGGCCGGCCGTATCGATCGGCGAGCTTCTCGCTCGCGGTGCGCGGTGCCGCTTCCGCCGGGGCCTCGGCTGCGTCACCACCGTCTTGCGAACCCTTGGACTTCCTACGCTCCCGCAGCTCGGCCCACACAAAATAGCCCAGACCCAGCGGAGCCATGATCCCGAACGCCAGCCACTGCAGGCCGTACGACAGGTACGGGCCCGAATCGAGCTGGGGGAGCGGGATCACGCCGAGACCGCCGGGCTGGTCGGCGTCGAGCTGCAGGTAGACGTCCTCGAGATCAAGACCAGTGACGGATGCGACCTGCGGGGCGTCGATGAAGTAGACCTGCTGGTAGCCGTCGTCGACGAAGGGGGCTTTGTCCTCGACCGTTCCCTCGGACATCCGGATGCGGGCGTCGAGCGTGACGGGGCCGGACGGCGCGGGCGGGATCTCGGGGATCTCGGTGCCGCGGACCGGCCGCACGTACCCGCGGTTGACGAGGATCGTTCCGCCGGAATCGAGTGCGAACGGAGTCAGCACCTCGTAGGCCGGCTGCGACTCGACGCTGCGCAACCGCACGAGCACGTCCGACTCGGGCAGATAGGAGCCCTGCGCGAGCGCACGGCGCCACTCGTCCTCGATGGTCGGACCGTCGCCGCCCAGTAGGTCACCGACGGGAACCGGATCCTGTGCCATCGACGCAGCGATGCGACCGTTGCGGTCCTCGGTGCTCGTGTTCTTGCCCAGCTGCCACGGCGCGAGGACCGTGAAGCACGCGTAGGCGAAGCCGACGACCACCAGTGCCAGGACCAACCAGCCGGGGCGTAGGAGAAATGTCAATCGGCGCACAGATCCACGGTAGCCGGTGAGGTGCGTCTCACTGCTGCCGCACCCGCTCGAGCAGGCCCGGAACGGCGGTTTCGATCTGCTCGCGGACCTGCTCGAACTCGTCGAGAGAGCCGTAGTACGGATCGGGCACGGAATCGTCGTCGGCGTCGGGATCGAACGAACGCAGCAGCACACGGCGATCGGACGGGACACCGAGCTGCGCCAGCGCCCGCTCGTGAGTGGTGGTCATGGCGACGACGAGGTCGGCCGCCAGGTGCTCGGCGAAGATCTTCTCGGCCATCGGCGACCGGCAGATGTTGCCGGTGCACACGAAGGTCACGTGGAAGCGGTCGTCAGCGTCCACCCGTGAGTACCTCCCGCAGTTCCTCGACCGAGGCGGTCGTCCGCGCCGCCGCACGACCCTCGGTCTCGGTCCCGTAACCCCACTCGACGAAGACCGTGGGGATGCCGAACCGGCCCGCACCGTGGATGTCGTGCTCGCGGTCGCCCACCATCACCACACCGGTCGTGCCGCCCGCCTCGGCATCCTGCGGATCGATCCCGAGAGCGGCGAGGCTGTGCGCGACGACCTCCCACTTGTGCCGCCGGGCGCCGTCGTCGCTCGCACCCCCGATGAACTCGAAGTATCCGGTCAGACCGAAGTGGTCGAGGATCCGTTCGGCGAACGTCTGGGACTTCGACGTCGCCACCGCCAGGCGGCTACCTGCCTCACGGACGGCCTCGAGCACTGCTTCGATGCCGTCGAAGACGGCGTTCTCCGCCCAGCCGGTGGCGGAGTAGTAGTCCCGGTAGGCCGCGAGTCCCGCAGCGACCTGCTCCTCGTCGAGCCCGAGATTCTGCAGGGTGTCGCGCATGGGCGGTCCGAGCAGCCACTGCAGGTTGCCGTCCGGTGCCTCGAAGCCGGTCGTCTCGGCGGCGTGGAGGAACCCGTTGATCACCCCGGTCGCGGAATCGGTGAGCGTGCCGTCCAGATCGAAGAGGACGACGGGAGCAGGGAGCACGAGCGGCTGGGTGGCAGCAAGAACGGTCACCGGGCCATTCTCCCCGTTCGTTCGGTCTTCCGCCGCGTAGGGTCGTGCGCGTAGGAGAGAGCGGATCGGCTGGAGGTGGACGTGACGGCGGCGACGCTGCGTGAGGTGATCGACGTTCTGGAGACGGCCTACCCGCCGTCGCTGGCGGAGAGCTGGGACTCGGTGGGACTCGTCGCCGGCGACCCCGACGAGCCGGTGCGCAAGGTGCTGCTCGCCGTCGACGCGACCGCGGCTGTCGTCGACGAGGCGATCGAATGGGGCGCGCAACTGCTGCTGGTGCACCACCCGCTGCTGCTGCGCGGAGTCGACACGGTGGGCGCGCACACCCCCAAGGGCGCGCTGATCCACCGCCTCATCCGCGGCGGCTGCGCTCTGTTCACCGCGCACACCAACGCCGACCGTGCGAACCCCGGTGTCTCGGACGCCCTCGCCGGGGCGCTGGGCCTGACCGGCCTGCGACCGCTCGAGTCCAAGCCCGAACCCGCGACCGACAAGTGGGTCGTGATGGTGCCGTCCGACGCCGCCGACACGGTGCGCGCGGGACTGTTCGCAGCGGGCGCGGGTGCTCTCGGCAACTACCGCGAATGCTGCTGGTCGACCACGGGCACCGGCCAGTTCCGCCCGGTCGACGGCGCGGACCCGGCCGTCGGCTCGGTCGGCGACCTCGAACGCGTCCCCGAGGACCGGATCGAGGTCATCGCGCCGCGCCGGTCGCGCGCGGCGGTACTCGCGGCCCTGCGCGACGCGCACCCGTACGAGGAACCGGCCTTCGACATCATCGAACTCGCCGACCTGCCGAGCGATCGCGGGCTCGGCCGGGTGGGGGAGCTGCCGCAGACCCGCACGTTGCGCGAGTTCACCGCCGACGTCGCCGCCGCGCTGCCGGCCACCGAATGGGGTGTGCGCGGTGCGGGCGACCCCGACCGGCCGGTGCGGACCGTGGCGGTGTGCGGCGGATCCGGTGATTCTTTCCTCGGGCTCGCCACCGCGCAGGGCGTCGACGTCTACGTCACCGCCGACCTGCGGCACCATCCCGCCGACGAGCATCTGCGCGCCGGGGGTCCCGCGCTGGTGGACGTCGCGCACTGGGCGAGCGAGTACCCGTGGTGCGCGCAGGCCCGCGACGTCCTCGATAGGGCGTTCGCCGATCGGGACGGCTGGCAGGCGCGGGTCAGCGAGTTGCGCACCGATCCCTGGACGACCGCGGCGGGCGCGGTACGGTAATCAGCTACGACACGTCCCGCGTGGCCGCCGACTCCCGGTCCACCGACACACCATCGAAAGCAGGAACCACCCGAGTGAACGTCGAACCCACCGTGCAGGCCAAGCTGCTGTCCCTCGCCGCCGTGGACGCAGAGCTGAACCGCCTCGCGCATCGCCGTCGGACACTGCCCGAACAGCAGGAGGTGGACCGCTTGCAGACCGAGCGCAACGCGCGCAAGGACGCCGCGGTGGCAGTCGAGATCATCCTCGACGACCTCGACCGGGACATCCGGAAGCTCGAGGGCGAGATCGAGGCCGTGCGCATGCGCGCCGACCGCGACCGGTCGATGCTCCAGAGCGGCTCGGTGGGATCGAAGCAGCTCACCGAACTGCAGCACGAGCTCACCAGCCTCGAGCGTCGCCAGGCGGCACTCGAGGACGACCTGCTCGAGGTCATGGAGCGTCGTGAGGCGTCGAAGGCCGACCACGACCACGCCGGTGCGCGGGTCTCGCAGGTCGACGACCAGCTCGGCGACGCCGTCCGGGCCCGCGACGAGGCGCTCGCCGACATCGAGGTGGCCGAGCAGCGGTGCCGCAGCGACCGCGAGGCACTGCTCGCCGTCTTTCCTACGGAACTGGTGACGCTCTACGAGAAGCAGCGCGAGAAGTCCGGCATCGGCGCCGCACTGCTGCAGGCCCGCCGCTGCGGCGCGTGCCGTCTCGAACTGGACCGCGGTGAGATCGCCCGGATCGCCGCCGCACCCGCCGATCTGCTCGTCCGGTGCCCGGAGTGCGACGCGATCCTGGTTCGCACCAAGGAATCCGGACTGTGACGACGGTCGTCGTCGAAGCGGACGGTGGTTCTCGCGGGAATCCCGGACCGGCCGGTTACGGTGCCGTGGTCTTCGATGCCGACCATCGGACCGTCCTCGCCGAACGCCAGGCGAGCATCGGGCGCGCGACGAACAACGTCGCCGAGTACAAGGGTCTGATCGCCGGTCTCACCGCCGCCGCCGAGCTCGGCGCCGACGAGGTGCACGTCCGCATGGATTCCAAGCTCGTCGTCGAGCAGATGAGCGGACGGTGGCAGGTCAAACATGCCGACATGATCCCGCTGGCCGCGCAGGCACGTGAGCTCGCCGGCCGGTTCCGCAGCGTCGACTTCACGTGGATCCCGCGTGCGGAGAACGCCCACGCCGACCGGCTGGCCAACGCCGCGATGGACGCGGCGGCCGAAGCGCTGCTGGACGTCGCGTCCGACACTGTGACGCGTCCCGTGGCGCCGTCGAATGCGGGGACCGAGAACGTCGCCACCCCGCCGGCCGTGCCTGTGCCCGATCCGGCAGTGCCGCCTTCACCCGGCTGGACCGGTGCGGTCGGATCACCGACCCGTCTTCTGCTGCTGCGTCACGGGCAGACCTCGCTGTCGGTCGAGCGTCGCTACTCGGGGCGGGGCAACCCGGAGCTGACCGAACTCGGTCGCGACCAGGCGGTCGCCGCGGCCCGGCGACTCGGTGCCCGCGGCGGGATCACCGCCGTGCTGGCGTCACCGCTGGGGCGAGCGCGGGAGACGGCCGCTGCGGCCGCCGACGCCCTCGATCTCCCGGTGACGGTGCACGACGGGCTGATCGAGACGGATTTCGGCGACTGGGAGGGTCTCACCTTCGCCGAGGCCGCGCGTCGCGATCCCGAACTGCACCGCCGCTGGCTCGGCGACACCTCCGTGCGACCCCCGAACGGCGAGAGCTTCGACGAGGTCGCCAAGCGGATCGCCTCGGTGCGCGACGACCTGCTGACCGACTACGCCGGCTCGACCGTGCTGGTCGTCTCGCACGTCACGCCCATCAAGACGTTCCTGCAGATGGCGCTCGAGTCCGGCCCGTCGCTGCTGTACCGCCTGCACCTGGATCTCGCGTCGCTCAGCATCGCCGAGTTCTACGCGGACGGCGGCTCGTCCGTGCGGCTCGTCAACGACACCTCGCACCTGTGAACCCGTAGCGGTCGCGAAACGACAAGTGGCCGCGCAGACATGTCGGGGGGTTGCCTGCGCGGCCACTCATCAGGTCTATCTGTCGGCCGACCGAGGGTGTTACACGGTCCCGAGAAATTCTTCCGGCGGGATGTCAGGCGGTGCAGCCGGACTGGGATTCCCGGCCGGAGAACCGCTGATCGAGCCAGTCGAGGCCTTCGACGACGGCCGGGAACATGCCGATCAGATGGCCCGTCCCGGTCTTCGTCAGAACGGGTCCGACGTCGTAGCGGCGGTAGGTGACGTCGGCGCCGGCCGAGCACCACTTGTCGACCATGGGGTCGACCCCTTGGACGAGCACGAAGTCGTCGCCCGTGCTCTGCGCCACGAAGATCGGCATTGCCGGGGCGCGGTTGCTGAGTTGCTGCTCGACGACCAGCGACGCCCACGGCTCGTCGCCGAGATGAAACCGTCGACGACCCAGCCGATCCCGCCGGAGAGCAGCGATCCGTCGCCGGCCACGGCGAGGAGGGACGCTACCTGCAGTCTGTACGCAGGTGCGATGGCCGGCGACGTGCCCTGTCAGGCCAGTCGACGCAGCGTGTTGAGGTTCCGGACGGTCGTCGTCGCCTTGTTCCGGGTCGAACCCGACTGTTTCCCCACGGCACTGTCGAGCGTCGAGCCCTTCACGACCTGCCAGTAGAGGACCCTCTTGCCTACCTCGATGCACTCGAGATTCGGATCGAGATCGTCCGACAGGGCGGCCAGCGATTCGAGTACGGCGGGATCGGAGACGAACACGACGTACGAATGCCGGTCGGCGCGTGCGTCGTCGAAGGGATACGCCTCGACGACCCGCGCGAGATACGACTGCTCGACGACGAAGGTGTAGGCCTCGTAACCGAACCGCTCGGTGAGTGCGGCCTCGATCCGGGCCTTCGCGGTGGCGGGGTCGTCCTCGGAGTCGAAGAGCACGTTGCCGGACGCGAGTACCGTGCGGACGTTCTCGAAGCCGAGGCCGACGAAGACCTTCTTCAGATCGGCCATCCGGATGCGGATGCCGCCGACGTTGATTCCGCGGAGCAGGGCCACGAGTCGCGTCATGAGTGCACCGTAGTTGGCGGCGCCGATACGCCGCGGGATAGTCTGGTCGAGCGAACGAGTCGGCCGGGCGGCCGCGGAGCAGGGAACCGGTACCGGATGGTGCCAGGCCCTGAATCGAGGAAAGTCCGGACTCCACAGAGCAGGGCGGTTGCTAACGGCAACCCGAGGTGACTCGCGGGACAGTGCCACAGAAAGCAAACCGCCTGCCGTACGGCAGGTAAGGGTGAAAGGGTGCGGTAAGAGCGCACCAGCGCCCCGGGTGACCGGGGCGGCTAGGTAAACCCCGCCCGGAGCAAGGTTGAAGGTCGCACCGCGTGCGGTGCGGCTGCGCAGGTGTTCGAGGGCTGCTCGCCCGAGCCTGCGGGTGAACCGCTCGAGGTACCCGGCGACGGTGTGCCCAGATGGATGGTCGCCACCCCGTTTCGGCGGGGGACAGGATCCGGCTTACAGGCCGGCTCGTTCGCCCGGCGTCTCCCGATCCCACCGCGTTGCTACCGGTCGGGTCAGATCGGATAGATGACCAGCAGGTGCGCCCAGTAGGAGGCCGCATCCGGACCCAGCCAGGGCAGCAACGCGTCGTAGAGGATGTAGGACATTGCTTGCTCCTTCGTTCGGACGTCGAGCACATGCGTGCGGCCCGACAGTACCGCGCCACGCCAACCGTCGGGTTGTCCGTACAGACAGATGCGATTCGGGCACACTGAGACCATGAGCGACGACGGCTGGTACTACGACGTGCGCACTGGGAAGGTCTCCCAGGGCAAGGATCCGCACGCCCTCAACCGCATGGGTCCCTATCCGGACAGGGAGACCGCTCAGCGGGCGCTGGAGATCGCGGCAGAACGGAACAAGGCGGCCGACGCCGCCGATGACGACTGGAAGAACGGCTGAGTCCGACGACGAGCACCCGAACCACCAGGAGTTCACGAGCATCGTGGTGACCACTCCCATCGTCGTCGCGCCCGCGATCGACTTCGCCGACGTGCGCGCCGAGTTCGACCTCGTCGACGAGTTCGCGCCGGAGGCCCTCGCCGAGGCGCGGCGGGCGGCCGACCGCTTCGCGGACGTACGTGAGGACCGCACCGATCTGCCTCTCGTGACCATCGACCCACTCGGGTCGATGGATCTCGACCAGGCGCTGCACCTCGAACGCACTGACGACGGCTTCGTGCTGCACTATGCGATCGCCGACGTGTACGCACTCGTCGAACCGAGTGGCGCACTGGACGCCGAGACGCACCGCCGCGGGCAGACCTACTACCTGCCCGACGGCTCGGTGCCGTTGCATCCGCGCGAGCTGTCCGAGGGCACCGCGAGCCTGCTGCCGGACGCCGTCCGTCCGGCGGTGTTGTGGCGCATCGAGACCGACCACCGCGCCGAGCCCGTCGCGGTGAGCGTGCGTCGTGCCCTCGTCCAATCGGTCGCACGTATGCACTACGCCGGAGTGCAACGCGACGCCGACGCGGGCCGGTTGCATCCGTCCGTCGAGGCGTTGCCCGATTTCGGGCGGTTGCGGGAGGCCGCAGCGCTCGCCCGTGGAGCGATCGAACTGCGCCTGCCCACGCAGGACGTCGTGCAGGACGGCGACGGCTGGACGCTGCAGATCGAACCGCGCACCGAGGCCGACGAGTGGAACTCCGAGATCTCGCTGCTCACCGGGATGTGCGCCGCGCAGATCATGATCGGGGCGCGGGTCGGGCTGCTGCGCACGCTCCCACCCACCGATCCCGCCGCGGTCGATGCTCTGCGCCGCACCGCGCGGTCGCTCGACATGCCGTGGCCGACGGGGCTGGGTGTCGGTGCCTTCCTCGCCTCGCTCGACGCCAACGACCCGAAGACGCTCGTGCTGATGAGCGAAGCGCCGACACTGCTGCGCGGTGCGTCCTACGCGGCCTTCGACGGTGACCTGCCCGAGACGATCCTGCACGGCGCGATCGGTGCGCCCTACGCGCACGTCACCGCGCCGCTGCGCCGGTTGTCCGACCGGTACGCCACCGAGGTGTGCCTCGCGGTGTCGTCGGGCCGGGACGTCCCGAACGAGGTCCGCACCGCACTGGCTGCGATGCCGAAGATCATGTCGTCGACCGATTCGCTCGCCGGCAAGGTGAACCGCGCGTGCATCGACCTGACCGAGGCCGTCGTGCTCGCGCCACGGGTGGGGGAGACCTTCGAGGCGACGGTCCTGAAGGAGGCCACCGAGCGGCGCGACGCGGAGGTGTTCGTCGCCTCCGAGACCGTCATCGGCCCGTGCGGCGGGGCGCCGGAGGAGGGCAGCACGGTGCGGGTGCGGCTCACCCTCGCCGACCCGCAGGCACGCAAGATCCGTTTCGACCATGACCGGTGAGACGCCGCGGCGGCGGCGACGGCCGGTCGCTGCCGTCCTCACCGTCGTGCTCGCACTGGGTGCGGTGCTCGCGGTGCTCGTGTGGTGGATCCTGCCGAACCGGCTGTTCCCGTGGGACAGCGCGGCATTCCCCGAGATCGACACCTCGGCGTTGACACCGACGCAGGTGCGGATCGTCGAACTGCTCGAGGAGCAGCACGAGGCGCAGAATCCCGGCACGTTCTACTCGGAGGGTGTCCGCGAACCGTGGTGCGCCGACTTCGTCAGCTGGATCATGCGGGAAGCCGTTGTGCCGCTGTCCAATCCGCATTCGGGCCACTGGCGGATCCCCGGCGTGTTCACGCTCGGTGAGTTCTACGAGCAAGCCGACCGCTACGAACCGGCGGGCACGGGTTACCGGCCGGAGGTCGGCGATGTGGTGCTGTACCACAACAGGATCGGTGTCGGTCAGCGCGAGCACACGAACATCGTCGTCGCCGTCGACGGTGATTCCGCGATCACCGTCGGCGGAAACGAGATGGGCCGCATCCGCGTCCACGAACTCGACGTGACCGGGGACGACGCCGTGGTCGGCTTCGGGCGGTTGCCGGGCTGATCCGGGTCAGCGGAAGGTGTCGGTGGCCTCGACGAGCCGGTGCACGATTCCCGGTTCGGTCGCCGCATGGCCCGCGTCGTCGACGATGTGCAGGCGGGAGAACGGCCACGCCTCGTGCAGGTCGTGCGCGCTGCGCGTCGGGCACACCACGTCGTAGCGGCCCTGCACAATCACGCCCGGGATGTCGCGCAGCAGATGCGCGTCGCGCAGGAGTGCCCCCTCGTCGAAGAAGCCACGGTGGTGGAAGTAGTGGTTCTCGATACGCGCGAAGGCCAACGCGAACCGGGGTTCGGCCGTCTCCGCGACGCGATCCGGGTTCGGCAGCAGTGAACTCGTGGCGCCCTCCCAGGTGGACCACGCGATCGCCGCGTTCAGGGCGACGTCCGGATCGGTCGAGTGCAGCAGGCGGTGGTAGACGTCCACGGGATGCTCGCCGGGCCCAGTGGTGGCGAGCGGGGCACAGAATCCTTCCCACGCCTCAGGGAACAGCTGCCCGGCGCCGCCGTTGTAGTACCAGTCGATCTCGCTGCGGCGCAGCAGGAAGATCCCGCGCAGGACGAGTTCGGTGACGTGCTCGGGGTGCCGCTGGGCGTAGGCGAGGGCGAGCGTCGAGCCCCACGACCCGCCGAAGACCATCCACCGGTCCACACCGAGGAAGGTGCGCAGCCGCTCGATGTCGGCGACCAGATGGTCGGTGGTGTTGACCGACAGATCGGCGCCGTCGGCCACGTGGGGCTGCGACCGGCCGCAGCCGCGCTGGTCGAACAACACGATCCGGTAGGCGCCCGGATCGAAGAAGCGCCGGTGCAGGGGTGCGGTGCCGCCACCCGGACCACCGTGGAGGAAGACCACGGGCTTGCCTTGCGGGTTGCCGCTGACCTCCCAGTACAGCTGCTGGCCGTCACCGACGTCGAGCATGCCCGTCTCGTGCGGCTCGATCGGCGGATACAGTTCGCGTCGCTCCATGGGTCAGAACCCGACGAGACCCGACGCGAGATCGGGAATGTCGAGGCCGCGCAGGGCCTCCTCGCGCACCTGCGGGCACTGCGAGGAGGTCGCCGCGTCGATGCGGCCCCGATCGCCCGCGAGCACGACGAGATCGACACCGTTCGCCGCACCCCATTCACCGACGAGGATGTTGAGACCGCCGCGACCCACCGACGGGGTGTAGGTGCGCCAGTTCGACAACTGACCTTCGAGACGAGCACACAGGTCGGCGGTCTGCGCTTCGGTGAAGCCCCCGGCTCCGGCTTCCGAGGGTGAGCCTGCCGCGGACGGCGAACGCGTGGGCTCCGTCGACCGCGACGTCTCGACCGTGGCGTCGGTCGACGTTCCGCTGGGTGCCGGATCCTGAGTCGGTGCGCAGCCGACGAGAACACCGGCCAGTGCGGCGGTGACGGCGGGGACGAGACTGAAGCGGAGCTGCATGGACACCTCGTGGTTTCGTACGGTCGGGTCGTCGTCGAGTCTGCCACCGATCCGGAAGGCGCCCGAAGAATGCGACGGGCACCACCGAACTCGTCGATGGTGCCCGTCGTCGCAGATCCTCAGAAGGAGTGCTCGGGCCCCGGGAAGGTGCCCTGCCCGACCTCTGCTGCGTACTGTGTTGCGGCGCGGCGCAGTTCGTCGCCCACCTGTCCGAACTTCTTGACGAACTTCGCGGTCTTCCCGCTCGTGTAGCCGGCCATGTCCTGCCAGACGAGGACCTGGGCGTCGCACTCGTTGCCGGCGCCGATACCGACGGTCGGGATGCTCAGCTTGCGGGTGACCTGCCCGGCCAGGTCGGCCGGCACCATCTCCATCACGACGGAGAAGGCGCCTGCCTCCTGGACGGCGATCGCGTCGGCGACGAGCTGCTCGGCGCCGTCGCCGCGGCCCTGCACCCGGAACCCGCCGAGTGTGTTCACGGACTGCGGGGTGAAGCCGATGTGTGCCTGCACGGGGATGCCGGCGGCGGTGATCGCGGCGATCTGCGGAGCCATCCGCTCGCCACCCTCGAGCTTCACCGCGTGGGCGCCGCCCTCCTTCATGAACCGCACGGCCGTGGCGAGGGCCTGTTCAGGCGAGGCCTCGTACGAGCCGAACGGCAGGTCGGCGACGACGAGCGCGTGCGGAGCACCGCGCACTACGCCGCGGACGAGGGGGAGGAGTTCGTCGACGGTCACGGGCACCGTGGTGTCGTAGCCGTAGACGACGTTGGCTGCGGAATCGCCCACGAGCAGGACGGGGATACCCGCCTCCTCGAAGATGCGGGCGGAGGAGTAGTCGTAGGCCGTCAACTCTGCCCAGCGGCGGCCTTCGGCCTTCATCGCCTGCAGGTGATGGACTCGTGTCTTGCGCTTGGGGGTGTCGGCAGGGGCTGCAGCGGAGGCCGCGCCGCCGTATACGGACGTCACGTTGTCGGACATCACTGTCCCTTTCTTCCTCGAGGCCCTCGGGGTCCCCGGGTCGGGTGATGACTGTCTCAGTCTGCCACTCGGCCCGGAGAGCGCGAAGGCCGCGCAGCGGTGCGATTCGTCACACCGAACGACCGCTCGGAAGAGAGTGCAGGTCGTGTCGCTGCAGGTTGACCGGGGCATGGCACGATCGGATCGTGCCCCACCCTGCTCGCGCGCGCATCCGTCGTCTGTCCGTCCTGGCGCTCGTGGCCGCTGCCGCGGCGACCGCGTGCGGTGACACCGCGCAGGAACAACGACAGCCGTCGGCGGTCGGAGTGGTTCCGGGCCTCGAACGGTTCTATGAGCAGGACGTCGACTGGGAGTCGTGCGGGCCGTACGACGCCGACGGGCCGATGATGGTGCGGCAGGGTGTGGAGTGCGCACGCATCGAGGTTCCCCTCGACTACGAGGACCCGGACGGTGAGGTGATCACCCTCGCGGTGTCGCGACTGCCCGCCGGCGGCGACCGGATCGGTTCCCTGCTGGTCAACCCCGGCGGCCCGGGCGCCTCGGGACTGTCCACCGCGCTCGCGGCCGACGGCACCGTCCTCGCCGACCGCTTCGACGTGGTCGGCTTCGACCCCCGCGGTGTCGGATCGTCCGAACCGGCGGTCCGCTGCCTCACCGACGCCGAGTTCGACGCCGACCGTGCTGTGGACGACGGGGACACGAGCCCTGAGGGCATCGCCGCGACGGAGAAGCGCAATCGCGAGTACGCGCAGTTGTGCGCCGAACGCAACGGTACGGATCTGCTCGCCCACGTCGGCACTCGTGAGGTCGTGCAGGACATGGACGTGCTTCGCGGCGTTCTGGGCGACGACGCGCTGACCTATCTCGGCTACTCCTACGGCACCCGGCTCGGCACCCTCTATGCCGAGGCCTTCCCGGGCCGGGTGCGGGCGATGGTGCTCGACGGTGCGATCGATCCGGAGCAGGACCCGGTCGAGGAGATCGTGCTGCAGGCCGTGGGCTTCCAGAAGGCCTTCGACGAATTCGCGGCGTACTGTGCGCAGTACGCGGGGTGCCCCCTCGGGGCCGATCCGGCCCGGGCCGCCGAGCGGTTCCGGGGGCTCGTCGACCCGCTGCTCGACGCTCCCGCACCCACGACCGACCCGCGCGGACTGAGTCACCGCGACGCGATCACCGGCGTGCAGCAGGGGTTGTACTCGCCGACGCTGTGGGGGTCGTTGCGCGGCGGGCTGGAGTCGCTCGCGAGCACCGGCACCGGCGACACCCTGTTGCGGCTCGCCGATCTCTACGAAGGGCGCGGCGAGGACGGCACCTACAGCAACATCACCGACGCTTTCAACGCGATCCGGTGCGTGGACGACCCACCGGTGACCGACCGGGCGCTCGCGGGCGAACTCGACACGCGGTTCCGCGCGGCCGCACCCTTCCTCGACGACGGCCGCGGCACCGGATCGGCGGCCCTCGACGTCTGTGCCTTCTGGCCGGTGCCGGCCACCGGGGAACCGCACACTCCCGACGTTCGCGATCTGCCGCCCGTGCTCGTGGTCTCGACGACCGGGGATCCCGCGACCCCCTACGACGCGGGGGTCGAACTCGCCGCCCGGCTCGGTGGTGTCCTGGTGACCTTCGAGGGAACGCAGCACACCGTCGCCCTGGACGGCAACGAGTGCGTGGACACCGCTGTGACCAGCTATCTGGTGGATCTCGAGGTGCCCGCGCGGGATCCTCGCTGTTGACCGGAGGGGCGTGTGAGCGACACGCCATCCGGATGCGCCTGCCGATGTAACACGGAATTAACGGATTGTGCCTAGTCTCGCGGGTATGGATCGCCAGAAGGAGTTCGTGCTCCGCACCCTCGAAGAGCGCGACATTCGGTTCGTGCGTCTGTGGTTCACCGACGTCGTCGGCACTCTCAAGTCGGTGGCGATCGCGCCTGCCGAACTCGAAGGGGCCTTCGAGGAGGGCATCGGCTTCGACGGCTCGGCCGTCGAGGGCTTCTCCCGCATCTCCGAAGCCGACATGGTTGCGCGTCCCGACGCCACCACCTTCCAGGTGCTGCCCTGGAGCGACGACCGGGGCCACCAGTACTCGGCCCGGATGTTCTGCGACATCACCATGCCCGGCGGCACCCCGAGCTGGGCCGATCCCCGCCACGTGCTGAGGCGTCAGCTCAACAAGGCTTCCGATCTCGGGTTCAGCTGCTACGTGCACCCCGAGATCGAGTTCTTCCTCGTCGAGGACGGCCCCGAGGGCAGTGCACCCGTGCCGGCCGACATCGGCGGCTACTTCGACCAGTCGGTGCACCGTTCCGCCCCGCACTTCCGGCGTCACGCCATCGACGCGCTCGAATCCATGGGTATCTCGGTGGAGTTCAGCCACCACGAAACCGCACCGGGCCAGCAGGAGATCGACCTGCGCTACGCCGATGCGCTGTCCATGGCCGACAACGTCATGACCTTCCGCTACGTGGTCAAGGAGATCGCGATGCAGGAGGGCGTGCGGGCCACCTTCATGCCCAAGCCCTTCCGCGACCACGCCGGTTCGGCGATGCACACCCACATGTCGCTGTTCGAAGGTGAGACCAACGCCTTCCACGACCCGGACGACCCGCTGCAGCTCTCGGCGACCGGCAAGGCGTTCATCGCCGGCATCCTCGAACACTCCAACGAGATCAGCGCCGTCACCAACCAGTGGGTCAACTCGTACAAGCGTCTCGTGCACGGGGGAGAGGCACCGACGGCCGCCTGCTGGGGTCCGTCCAACCGCTCCGCGCTCGTGCGTGTCCCGATGTACACCCCGAACAAGGCGTCGTCGCGGCGCGTCGAGATCCGCACCCCCGACTCGGCGTGCAATCCCTACCTCACCTTCGCGGTGTTGCTCGCGGCCGGTCTGCGCGGCATCGAGAAGGGTTACGAGCTCGCACCCGAGGCAGAGGACGACGTGTGGTCGCTGACCTCCGCCGAGCGTCGCGCCATGGGTTACCGCGAACTGCCCACCGATCTCGACATCGCGCTGCGCGAGATGGAGAAGTCCGAACTCGTCGCCGAGACTCTCGGTGAGCACGTCTTCGACTACTTCCTGCGCAACAAGTGGCGGGAGTGGGAGAACTACCGCAGCCAGGTCACCCCGTTCGAACTCGAGCAGTACCTGGGGTTGTAAGCGACGATGGAAACGTGGTGAGACCGCCCAGCGCGCGTTCGGTAGTTCCCGGCCCCGGTCGGCTCGGCCTCGTCGAGCCGACCGCCCCTGCCGAACTCGCTCGACTCGGATGGAACGACGCCGACAGCGTCGAACTGCTGTGGTCGCTGTCCCGTGCCCCGAACGCGGATCTGGCGTTGCGCACTCTCGTGCGACTGGCCGACGCGCTCGGTGACGACTGGGCCGAGCTCGACTCGGCGCTCCGCTCGGACACAGGCCTGCGCGGCCGGTTGTTCGGGCTGTTCGGTGCGTCGTCGGCGCTCGGCGACCACGTCGTCGCCAACCCGGATCGCTGGACGATGCTCGCGGGCAGCGCGGCGCTGCCCGACAAGCACACCTTCACGGCGCGGATGCTCGACAGCGTCGACGCCGAACCCGAGCCCGACGGGCGGCCCGGCCGGCTGATCCACCGGGCCGGACTCGTCGGCCCACACGCGGTCGCGGCGCTGCGGACCACCTACCGCGACCAGCTCATGCTGATCGCCGCCGCCGATCTCGCCGCGGTCGTCGAGAACGAACCGGTGGTGCCCTATCTCGAGGTCGGTGCGCTGCTCGCCGACCTCGCCGATGCGGCGCTCACCGCAGCGCTCGCGGTGGCCGTGTCCACGGTGATTCCGGAAGGCCCGTGCCCGATCGACCTCGCCGTCATCGCGATGGGCAAGTGCGGTGCGCGCGAACTGAACTACGTCAGCGACGTCGACGTCGTGTTCGTCGCCGAACCCGCCGATGCCCGGGCGAGCCGGATCGCCGGCGAGATGATGCGCATCGGCACGTCGGCGTTCTTCGAGGTCGATGCCGCGCTGCGCCCGGAGGGCAAGCGCGGCGAACTCGTCCGCACCCTCGAATCCCATGTCGCGTACTACAACCGGTGGGCCAAGACCTGGGAGTTCCAGGCACTGCTCAAGGCGCGACCGATGACCGGGGATCTCGACCTCGGCCGCCGGTACATCGACGCCATGAGCCCGATGGTGTGGACCGCCTCCGAACGCGAGGACTTCGTCCCCGATGTGCAGGCGATGCGGCGCCGGGTCGAGGAGATGGTCCCGCCCGAACTGCGCGAGCGCGAACTCAAGCTCGGACGCGGCAGCCTCCGCGACGTCGAATTCGCCGTGCAGTTGCTGCAACTCGTGCACGGCCGCGTCGACGAGTCGCTCCGCGTCCCCAACACCGTCGAAGCGCTGTGCGCGCTCGCCGACGGCGGCTATGTAGGCCGCGACGATGCGGCGAACATGCGGGCGTCCTACGAATTCCTCCGCCTGCTCGAACACCGGTTGCAGTTGCAGAGGCTCAAGCGGACCCACACCCTGCCTCCCCCGGAGGACCGCGAGGCGCTGCGCTGGCTCGCCCGTGCCGCCCACATGCGACCGGACGGACGCAAGGACGCGCTCGGCGTTCTCGAGTCGGAGATCAAGCGCAACTCGTCGCGGATCCGCAAACTGCACGCGCGCCTGTTCTACCGGCCGCTGCTCGACTCGGTGAGCAAGCTCGACAAGGAAGCCCTGCGCCTGTCGCCCGACGCGGCGGTCCGTCAGCTCGCGGCGCTCGGCTACAACGCCCCGCAGCACGCGATGGAACATCTGGCGGCGTTGTCCGGGGGAGCCTCCCGCAAGGCGCGCATTCAGGCACTGCTGCTCCCGCAGTTGCTCGAATATCTCGGGGAGACAACCGATCCCGATGCCGGCCTGCTCGCCTATCGACGGCTGTCCGATGCGCTCTACGACACCGTCTGGTTCCTGCGGGTGCTGCGCGACGAACCGGCGGTGGCCGAACGCCTCATGACGGTTCTCGGCTCGTCGGCCTATGTCGCCGACCTGCTGGTGAAATCTCCCGACGTCATCCGCCTGTACGCCGACGCCTCGACCGGGCCGCGGCTGCTCGAGGCGAACCCGCCCGAGGTGGCGCGCGCCCTCGTCGCATCGTCGTCGCGCTACTCCGATCCCGCTCGCGCCATCGCCGCCGCGCGTTCGCTGCGCCGCGCCGAACTCGCGCGCGTCGCGAGCGCCGACATCCTCGGCATGCTCGACGTGCCGCAGGTGTGCCGGGCGTTGTCCACGGTATGGGCGGGTGTCCTCGAAGCCGCGCTCGACGCGGTGATCCGGGGCTCGGAACAGTCCCGCGGACCGGCGCCGGCGCGTATCGCGGTGATCGGGATGGGCCGGCTCGGAGGCGGCGAACTCGGCTACGGATCCGACGCGGACGTGCTGTTCGTGTGCGACCCGCTGCCGGACGCCGACGAGACCGATGCGGTCAAGTGGGCCACGAGCATCGCCGAGCAGGTGCGGCGACTGCTCGGCGCGCCGAGCACCGACCCACCGCTCGAGGTCGATCTGGATCTGCGTCCGGAAGGTCGCAGCGGTCCCATCGTCCGGACGTTCGCTTCCTACCGGGCGTACTACACGCAGTGGGCCGAGGTGTGGGAGGTACAGGCGCTGCTGCGTGCACACGCCGTCGCGGGTGACCGCGAGCTCGGCACCCGCTTCCTGCACATGATCGACGACGTGCGCTATCCCGAGGGTGGGGTCTCGCAGGAGGCCGTCCGCGAGATCCGGCGCATCAAGGCACGCGTGGACTCCGAGCGGCTGCCGCGCGGGGCCGACCCGGCCACCCACACCAAACTCGGACGGGGCGGTCTCGCCGACATCGAATGGACCGTGCAGCTGCTGCAGCTCCAGCACGCCTACCGGCTCCCGGCGCTCCGCACGACCTCGACGCTCGAGGCGCTCGGCGGCATCGGCGCCGCCGAGCTGCTCAGCGCGACCGACGTCGAACTCCTGCGCACGGCATGGATCACCGCGACGGATGCGCGGAACTGTCTCGTGCTCGTCCGCGGCAAGCCGACCGACCAGCTCCCGGGGCCGGGACGGCAGCTCGAAGCCGTTGCCCGCGTGACGGGTTGGCGTGGTGAGGACGCGTCGGAGTTTCTCGACCACTACCTGCGCGTCACGCGTCGTGCGCGGGCGGTCGTCGAGCGGGTGTTCTGGGACTAGCCGAGCGTCAGTCGCAGAAGACGACGAGTGCGAGTCCTCGCCAGACCTCGACCTCGGTCTTGTCCCACTCCTTGTTCTCGTGGTCCCAGTCGTACTCGACCTCGACGTCGTAGCCACGGTCGCGTTGCTCGGTCACCCGGCAGTTCTGCATGGTGCTGCCGGAACGGTTGAGGATGATGTAGGGGACTCCCGCGTCGGAGAGCACGTGCTGTGCCTGCTCCTGCGACATGCCGACGACGGAAATGTCGGTCTGCGCCGCTGCGGTGCCCGCGAGTGCGACGGATAGAGGGACGGGGGACAGCATGACGGCGGCGCATGCTGCCGAAACGAGGGATTTACGCATGGTGGCCTCCCGAGGAGACGTGTCGTTCGGATACGGACCACGTCGCATCCACTCCCCCGCGAGCGGGCGTGACGAACATCACCAAAGCTGTGTCCTCACGGTACACCCGTGTGCAGTACGGCGGTCCCGTCGGTTTCGGCTCGGCCGACCTGCGCACGACCCCCCTGCACACGACGGAGCCACCCGCCGAATACGAGGGGTGGCTCCGGGACGGTGCGTCAGGCGCGGTCGTGGACCGCCGGCGCGGTCACTTCTTCGGATCGAAACGATCCAGGTTCATCACCTTCGTCCAGGCCGCGACGAAATCGTGGACGAACTTCGGGCCGGCATCGTCGGTCGCGTAGACCTCGGCGAGCGCCCGCAGCTGCGAGTTGTGCCCGAAGACGAGGTCGACGGCGGTCGCGGTGTACTTGACCTGGTCCGAGCCCCGAGCGCGTCCTTCGTAGACGCCCTCGCTGTTCTGCGAGACCTTCCACTCGGTCCCCATGTCGAGCAGATTGACGAAGAAGTCGTTCGTCAGGGTCTGCGGCCGGTGGGTGAAAACCCCGTGCTTGCTGCCGCCGTGGTTCGCGCCGAGCGCACGCAGACCGCCGACGAGCACCGTCGTCTCGGGAGCGGTGAGCGTCAGCAGGTTGGCGCGCTCGAGGAACAACTTCTCGGGCGGGAGCTTCTCGCCGCCGCGCAGGTAGTTGCGGAAACCGTCGTGCTTCGGCTCGAGCACCTCGAACGACTCGACGTCGGTCCACTCCTGCGTCGCATCGGTGCGGCCGGGGGAGAACGGAACCGTGATGTCGTGTCCCGCATCCTTGGCGGCCTTCTCCACCGCGGCGTTACCGGCGAGCACGATCAGGTCCGCCAGGGAGACCTTCTTGTTGCCGCCGGAGCCGTTGAAGTCCTGCTGGATGCCCTCGAGGATCTGCAGCACCTGTGCGAGCTGTTCGGGTTCGTTGGCCTCCCAGTTCTTCTGCGGCTCGAGCCGCACGCGCGCGCCGTTCGCGCCGCCGCGCTTGTCGGTGCCGCGGAAGCTCGCAGCCGACGCCCAGGCGGTGGCGACGAGCTGCGGGATCGTCGCTCCCGAGTCGAGGATCTTCGCCTTGAGGGAGGCGGCGTCGCTGTCGTCGATAAGCTCGTGGTCGACCTCCGGCACCGGGTCCTGCCAGATCTGCGGTTCCGGGATCCACGGCCCCCGGTACCGCGAGATCGGACCCATGTCGCGGTGCAGCAGCTTGAACCACGCCTTGGCGAACTCCTGCTCGAGTTCCTCGGGATGGTCGAGCCAGCGCCGGGTGATCTCGCCGTAGACGGGGTCGTAGCGCAACGCGAGGTCGCTGGTGAGCATGCCCGGCGCGTGCTTCTTCGTCGGGTCGTGGGCGTCGGGCACGGTGTCCGCGCCGGCACCGCCTTTTGGCGTCCACTGCCACGCACCGGCGGGGCTCTTGGTCTTCTCCCACTCGTAGGCGTACAGCGTCTCGAGGAAGCTGTTGTCCCACTTGGTCGGAGTGGGCGTCCAGGTGACCTCGAGACCGCTGGTGATCGTGTCGCCACCGACACCGGTGCCGTACGAGTTCTTCCAGCCGAGACCCTGCTGTTCGATCGGGGCACCCTCGGGTTCGGGCCCGAGATTGTCGGCCGGGGCGGCACCGTGAGTCTTGCCGACGGTGTGACCGCCGACGATGAGCGCGGCCGTCTCGACGTCGTTCATCGCCATCCGGGCGAACGTCTCACGGATGTCGCGTCCGGACGCGAGGATCTCCGGGTTGCCGTTGGGGCCTTCGGGATTGACGTAGATCAGACCCATCTGGACGGCGCCCAGCGGGCCCTGGAGTTCGCGCTCACCGACGTAGCGTTCGTCGCCGAGCCAGGTGTCCTCCGGGCCCCAGAAGACCTCGTCGGGCTCCCAGATGTCCTCGCGGCCGAACGCGAAGCCGAACGTCGTGAACCCCATCGACTCGTAGGCGCAGTTGCCGGCGAAGACCAGCAGGTCGGCCCAGGAGAGCTTGCGGCCGTACTTCTGCTTGATCGGCCACAGGAGACGACGGGCCTTGTCGAGGCTGACGTTGTCGGGCCAGCTGTTGAGCGGAGCGAACCGCTGCGCGCCCTTGCCGCCGCCACCGCGACCGTCGGCGATGCGGTAGGTGCCGGCCGAGTGCCAGCTCATACGGATGAACAGACCCCCGTAGTGACCGAAGTCGGCCGGCCACCAGTCCTGGGAATCCGTCATCAGGTCGATCAGATCCTGACGGAGCGCCTCGACATCGAGGGATTCGACTTCCTTCGAGTAGTCGAAGTCGGGTTCCAACGGATTGGACAGCGGTGAATGCTGGTGCAGGACCGTCAAATCCAGCTGGTCCGGCCACCAGTCCTGATTGGTCCTCGGCCGGTGCGGTGACGGCTCGGGGGAGGGGACTGCCGGGTTTTCGCTTTCGGACACTGCGGTTTCCTTCCGGATCAGGGTCGATCGGACCGATTCAGGGCTGTTGTCGTGGATCGTCTGTCGAACAGTCGCGGCACAGGCCCCAGAAGACGACGTCGGCCTCGTCGACGTCGAAACCTGCGTCGTCCACCGGTGACAGGCAACGCGAGTCACCGACGGTGTGGTCGACATCCGAGATCACGGCGCAGGACCGGCAGACGAGGTGGTGATGACTGTCGCCGACACGCACCTCGTACCGCGCGTGGAAACCTGCGGGCCGGATTCGTCGGAGCAGGCCGTGTGTCGAGAGTGCGTGAAGGATGTCGTACACGGTGTGCCGACCGATGCCGGGAACGACGGCGCCGACCGCGTCGAAGATGCGATCGGCATCGGCGTGCGGGTGCTCGTGCGCCGCATCGAGCACCGCCAGACGCTGTCGGGTCACGCGAAGACCGGCCGCGCGTAACCGCTCGGAGAAATCCCGCGTCGAGGGCACGTGCCCACTATGGACCACTTTTCTGGAACCGGTCGCGATTTCGCCGGATTCGATGACGAACGAACGCATCTCGCGCGCCGAACCGGGGCTTGCTGCTGCTGCAGCAGGGGCGAACCCCGTTTCGGCGCGCGAGGATGCCGGAGCGGAAGGGGCGCAGACAAGGCGAGAGGCCGCCCGTCCCGGAAGGGACGAACGGCCTCTCGAAGAGTGCTTACCGGACTCGACTCAGCAGTCGAAGTACAGCTGGAACTCGTAGGGGTGCGGGCGCAGGTTGACCGGAGCGATCTCTTGCTCGCGCTTGAGCGAGATCCAGGTCTCGATGAGGTCGGTGGTGAAGACGCCGCCCTCGGTGAGGTACTCGTGGTCGCGCTCGAGGTTGTCGATCACGGCCGACAGGCTGGTGGGGGCCTGCGGGATGTTCTTGGCCTCCTCCGGCGGGAGCTCGTAGAGGTCCTTGTCGACCGGAGCGAGCGGCTCGATCTTGTTCTTGATGCCGTCGAGGCCGGCCATCATCTGCGCCGCGAAGTTCAGGTAGGGGTTACCCGAGGAGTCGGGAGCGCGGAACTCGAGACGCTTGGCCTTCGGGTTGTTGCCCGTGATCGGGATACGCACGGCGGCCGAACGGTTGCGCTGGCTGTACACGAGGTTGATCGGAGCCTCGTAGCCCGGCACCAGACGGTGGTACGAGTTGATCGTCGGGTTCGTGAAGGCGAGCAGCGACGGCGCGTGGTGGAGGATGCCGCCGATGTACCAGCGGGCGAGGTCGGACAGACCCGCGTAGCCGGACTCGTCGTGGAACAGCGGCTTGCCGTCCTTCCACAGCGACTGGTGCACGTGCATGCCCGAGCCGTTGTCGCCGAAGAGCGGCTTCGGCATGAAGGTGGCGGTCTTGCCGTTCTTCCACGCCGTGTTCTTGACGATGTACTTGAACAGCTGCAGGTCGTCGGCTGCGGAGAGCAGCGTGTTGAACTTGTAGTTGATCTCGGCCTGGCCGCCGGTGCCCACCTCGTGGTGGCCGCGCTCGAGCTCGAAGCCGGCGAGCTGCAGGTTGGTGGAGATCTCGTCGCGCAGGTCGACGTAGTGGTCGTACGGAGCGACGGGGAAGTAGCCACCCTTCGGGCGGACCTTGTAGCCGCGGTTCGGGGTGCCGTCGGCGTTGTACTCGGCGCCGGTGTTCCACGAGCCGGAGATCGAATCGAGCTCGTAGAACGCGCCGTTCATCTTCGAGTCGTAGGAGACGGAGTCGAAGATGTAGAACTCGGCCTCGGCACCGAAGAAGGCGGTGTCGGCGATGCCGGTGCTGATCAGGTATTCCTCGGCCTTACGCGCGACGTTGCGGGGGTCGCGGCTGTAGGACTCACGGGTGAACGGATCGTGGACGAAGAAGCTGACGTTCAGGGTCTTGGCGGCGCGGAAGGGATCGATGCGGGCGGTCGTCACATCGGGGAGCAGGAGCATGTCCGACTCGTGGATGGACTGGAAACCCCGCACGGAGGATCCGTCGAATGCCAGGCCGTCCTCGAAGACGTCCTCGTTGAACGCCTTCGCCGGGATCGAGAAGTGCTGTTCGATGCCGGGCAGGTCCGTGAAGCGGATATCGACGTACTCGACGTTCTCTTCCGCGATGTACTTGATGACCTCTTCGGCCGTGGTGAACGCCACGCTTGTGCTCCTTCAGTCGGTGCGCGCCATGGGTGCTGGGCGCCTGCGTCGGATCAGACGTTATGGATCTGGTGTTGCCCGTCCATCAAGCCTATGTTTCGCGGGTGTTACACATGCTTTCGTCCTGCTGTGAGGTCGAAAAGGTGGTATAAGTCACCGCGGCCAACACGGGTCGACGCTGGTCCGCCCATGAGAGCTTATCCTGGTGCCATGGCACGCATGACGGGCAGTTGGCTTTCCGGGCCTGCTGCGGCGCTTCCCAAAGGTCTCCAGCAGGAGCAGGACTATCCCGGGCAACTGCTCGGCCTCCCCGAACACGGCCCCGGCTCCATGGTGCCCACCGTCCGCCGGGTACTCGCCCTCGCGGTCGACTGGTTCATGTCCATGGCGATCGCCGCCGGCCTCGTCGGGGGCAACCCGCTCGAGAGCCCGCTGCTGTCGTCGTACACCCTCATCATCTGGTTCGTGGTGGGCGTGGGATGCGTGAGCCTGTTCTCGTTCACCCCCGGCCAGTTCGTCGCCGGGCTGCAGGTCGTGCGGGTGGACGCCCCCGTGCGGGTCGGCATCGTGCGCGCGCTCGCACGTCAGGTGCTGCTGGTGTTCATCGCCCCGGCGCTCGTCACCGACATCGACGGTCGCGGCCTGCAGGATCGCGCCACGGGCACCGCGGTCGTCCGTTCGCGCTGACCGCGCACGCGTCCGTTCGAGCCGATCACCCGAAAACTGCTCCGCATACGCCGAAGGCCGCCTTCGTCCCCGGGACGAGAGGCGGCCTTGGGCGTACTTCGGAAGATCAGCGGCGGCGCATCGTGCGCTGCACGCTGCGCATCTTCGCACCGGCGGGAAGCGGACCCTTGGGCATGGCCGGCCCGGACTTCTTCGTGCTCAGCGCGGACAGGCGACCCTCGATGGTGTCCATCCGCTTGGTGTCGATGTTGCGAGGCAGCTTGTTCAGACGCTTCTGCAGCTGGGAGAGCGGAATCTGGCCCTCCTCGTTGCCGACGACGAACTCGTAGATCGGGGTGTCGCCGACGAGACGCGCGACCCGCTTCTTCTCCTGGGCCATCAGGCCCTTCACGCGACCGGGGTTGCCCTCACCGACGAGGATGATGCCGGGACGTCCGATGACGCGGTGCACGGCGTCGAGCTGGGTGGTGCCCGCGACCGCCTGGCTCACGCGCCACGCGCCCTGCAGGTTGTCGAGCGCCCACGCGGCCGCACCGGCCTGACCGTCGGCCTTCGCGTACACGCTCTTCTGCACGCGGCGCCCGAAGATGATGAAGGCCAACAGGACGCCGACGAGGATGCCGACCGGCAGCAGGAACCACTGGATGTCGAAGATCAGGCCGACGAGGAAGAACACCACGATCGAACCGACGAGGGCACCGATCATCCACGGCAGGAGTGCCTTGTCCTCCTTGCGCTGGATCTGGAACGCCTGCCACAGCTGGGTTCGACGCTCCTTCGACGCCTGCTTGCGTGCGGCCTTCGCCGCGGCCTTCGCTTCCTTGTCGGTCTTGCTGCCCTTCGCCATGTACTCAAGGATACGGCCCCGGTGATGGCACGTTTACCACCACCGGGGCCGCCTGAGGACCTGCCGCGACGAGCGGCGCGAGGTCAGTTGCCGAAGCGCGCGAGAACGGCGCCGGCTTCCTGGGACGCCGTGCCCTCCTCGGCGAGATGCGCCTGGTCGGCGGGAAGTTCGCGTCCGTGGTGGGCCATCGCCTGCGCGTACAGGCGACCGGCGCGGTACGACGAACGCACCAGCGGACCGGCCATCACACCGGCGAACCCGATCTCGCGGGCGGTCTCGGAGTGATCGACGAACTCCTGCGGCTTGACCCAGCGCTCGACCGGATGGTGGAGCGGGGAGGGCCGCAGGTACTGGGTGATCGTGATGATGTCGCAGCCGGCGTCGTGCAGGTCGTGCAGCGCTTCGGTGACCTCCTCGGGGGTCTCGCCCATGCCGAGGATGAGGTTGGACTTGGTGACCAGTCCGAAGTCGCGGGCCTGCCGGATCACGTCGAGCGACCGCTCGTAGCGGAAGGCCGGACGGATGCGCTTGAAGATCCGCGGCACGGTCTCGACGTTGTGCGCGAGCACCTCGGGACGCGACTCGAAGACCTCCTGCAGCAGGTCGGGCTTGCCGTTGAAGTCGGGGATGAGGTTCTCGACGCCGGTGCCCGGGTTGAGCGCGTGGATCTGCTTCACCGTCTCGGCATACAGCCATGCGCCGCCGTCGGGCAGATCGTCGCGGGCGACGCCGGTGATCGTGGAGTAGCGCAGACCCATCGAGCGGACCGACTCGGCGACACGACGCGGCTCGTCGCGGTCGAGCGCGGCGGGCTTACCGGTGTCGATCTGGCAGAAGTCGCAGCGACGGGTGCACTGCTCGCCACCGATGAGGAATGTCGCCTCGCGGTCTTCCCAGCACTCGTAGATGTTGGGACAACCGGCTTCCTCACAGACCGTGTGCAGACCTTCGCGTCGCACCAGGCCCTTGAGGTCGGTGTACTCCGGGCCCATCTTCGCCCGGGTCTTGATCCAGTTGGGTTTGCGTTCGATCGGCGTCTGCGCGTTTCGGGTCTCGATCCGCAGCAGCTTGCGTCCTTCTGGGGCCACAGTCACGCACTCGATCGTACGCCGCCGGTCCTGCCCGGACCCGGCGGGTGCGACCGCCCTTCAGAACCGGTGTGTCGTGAATTCCGGGGTGGTGGTGGGAATTCCGGACGCCCCGACGGCGTGCTCGAAGGTGACCCGCTCGATGTCGCACTCGGTCACGGGGATTCGGCCGTCGAGAGCGGCGATGACGGCCTCGGTGACGGCCGGGATCACGTCGTCGACGGTGACCTCCCGGCCGAGTTCGCCGGTGAGCGACGCGACTCCGGCGTCGCGGATGCCGCACGGGACGATCGAGTCGAACGCGTCGAGAGCCGAATTGCAGTTGAGTGCGAAGCCGTGCATGGCGACACCACGTTGCACCCGGATGCCGATCGCAGCGATCTTGCGTTCGGGGAGCCAGTGCCCGTCGCGCAGCTCGGCGGGAAGCCAGACACCGGAGCGTCCTTCCACGCGGCCGCAGTTCAGGCCCATGTCGGTACAGACGCGGATCAGGCCCTGTTCGATGCGACGCACGTAGCCGACGACGTCGATCGGCTCGGCGAGCTTGACGATGGGATAGCCCACGAGCTGCCCGGGGCCGTGCCAGGTGATCTTGCCGCCGCGGTCGACGTCGATGACGGGCGTGCCGTCGGTGGGGCGGTCGCCGTCCTCGGTGCGGCGCCCGGCCGTGTAGACGGGCGGGTGTTCGAGCAGGAGCAGGGTGTCGGCGCCGATGCCGTCGGCGCGCTCGTTCGCGAGTTCGCGCTGCCTCTCCCAGGCCTCGAGATAACCGAGGGTTCCGAGACATGCGACGGCGACGGGAGCCGAATCGGAACGGGCGGAAGACGAGGGATCACTCATGTTCCTGAACTCTACGCCGCACCGCAGGGGGAGGGCACCCGCTGTGGCGCGGACGCCGACGGGGGCATCACCGCAGTGGTGATGCCCCCGTCGGAGGTCGTCGGACGGATAGTCCGGATCCGGAAACCTACAGTCCCAGATCGGACTCGAACGCGCCCTCCTCGAGACGATGCTTGATCGTCTTGAGGAAGCGGCCCGCGTCGGCACCGTCGATCAGGCGGTGATCGTAGGTAAGCGGCAGGTAGCACATCGAGCGGACGCCGATGGACTCGTTGCCGGTCTCGTCGATCACCACGACCGGACGCTTGACGATCGCGCCGGTTCCGAGCATCGCGGCCTGCGGCGGCACGAGGATCGGGGTGTCGAACAACGCGCCCTGGCTACCGATGTTGGTGATGGTGAAGGTGCCACCGGCCAGCTCGTCGGGCTTGAGACCACCCTTGCGGGCACGCTCGGCGATGTCGGCGATCGCGCGGGCGAGCTCGGCCAGCGACAGGTCGCCGGCGTTGTGGATCACCGGGGAGAGCAGGCCCTGCTCGGTGTCCACCGCGATGCCGAGGTGCTCGGCCGCGTGGTAGGTGATCTCCTTCTTGCTGTCGTCGAAGGAGGCGTTGACGTTCGGGTGCGCGCGCAGCGCCTCGACGACGGCCTTGGCGAAGAACGGCAGGAAGGTGAGGTTGACGCTCTCGCGCTCGGAGAACGCCTTCTTCGCCTGGGCCCGCAGCTGGGCGATCTTGGTGACGTCGACCTCGAAGGTCTGGGTGAGCTGCGCGGTGGTCTGCAGCGACTCGAGGGTCTTCTTCGCCGTGATCTGGCGGATGCGGTTGATCTTCTGGGTCGTTCCGCGCAGCTTGGCGAGCTCGGGGCGCACACCCGGAGCCGGACTCGTCGGCGCGGCAGACTTCTGCTGCTCGCCACCGGCGGCCTTGCCACCCTCGGCGGCAGCGAGGACGTCCTGCTTGCGGATGCGGCCACCGACACCGGTGCCCTTCACCGTCGACAGGTCGACGCCGTGCTGCGAGGCGAGCTTGCGCACGAGCGGGGTGACGTACGGGGTCGCACCGCTCGGGGTGGACTCCTCCTGAGGCGCGGGCTTCGGGGTCGTCGCCGCGGTCCCGACCGGCTTCGGTGCGGGAGCCGGGGTGGCCTGCTCGACCTTCGGGGCCTGCTGCTGTGCGGCGGGCTTCTGCTCGGCGGGCTTCGGAGTCTCCTGCTTCGGAACCTCCTGCTTCGGCGCGGGCTTCTCCTCGGCGGGAGCGGACTGCTGGGCCGGGGCTTCGCTGCCGATGACGGCGAGCTGTCCGCCGACCTCGACGGTCTCGTCCTCCTGAGCGGTGATCTCGGTGAGGATGCCGGCGACCGGGGAGGGGATCTCGGTGTCGACCTTGTCGGTGGAGACCTCGAGGAGCGGTTCGTCCACGGCGACCTCGTCGCCGACGGCCTTGAGCCAGCGGGTGACGGTGCCTTCGGTGACCGACTCGCCCAGTGCCGGCATGGTGACCGGGGTGCCCTCGCCGCTACCACCCGAGGGTGCGGGCTGCGCGGGGGCGGACGGAGCCGGAGCGGCCTCCTCGGACGGCTCGGTGGTGGGCTCGGCGGCCGGCGCCGACTCCTCGGCCGGGGCGGACTGCTCGGCGGGAGCGGACTGCTGGGCCGGGGCCTCGCTGCCGATGACGGCGAGCTGTCCGCCGACCTCGACGGTCTCGTCCTCCTGAGCGGTGATCTCGGTGAGGATGCCGGCGACCGGGGAGGGGATCTCGGTGTCGACCTTGTCGGTGGAGACCTCGAGGAGCGGTTCGTCCACGGCGACCTCGTCGCCGACGGCCTTGAGCCAGCGGGTGACGGTGCCTTCGGTGACCGACTCGCCCAGTGCCGGCATGGTGACCGGGGTGCCCTCGCCGCTACCACCCGAGGATGCGGGCTGCGCGGGGGCGGACTCCGCGGCGGGCTCCTCCGCGGGAGCCTCTTCGGCCGGTGCCTTTTCGGCGGCGGGTGCGGAATCTTCGCCGGCTTCCTCACCGGCGTCACCGATCACCGCCAGTTCGCCACCGATCTCGACCGTGTCATCCTCCTGGGCGACGATCTTGACCAGCACGCCGGCTGCAGGCGACGGGATCTCGGTGTCGACCTTGTCCGTGGAGACTTCGAGCAAGGGCTCGTCGACTTCGACCGTGTCTCCTTCCTGCTTGAGCCATCGCGTGACAGTTCCCTCGGTGACGCTCTCACCAAGCGCTGGCATCTGGACGGAGAAGGCCATGTCTGTTGACTCCTCGACGGTTGTGTTCGTGTGTGTTGAGTTGTACCGACTCGTGGTCGCCGACCATTGTGTGGTCGTTGACCATTGTGCGCGGGCCAGGAACCCCGTGCCTGCTGGTTCACGTGTTCGGTCGGGCCGATACCGGCGAGGCATGGCCCCTCCCATCCTTGCACCTATCTTTCGGTGATGTTCGGGGAGGGGCGGATCACCTCACACCGGGGTTCCGCTGTTACCGATCACACCGGTCCTCTCCCTCGCCCCGGGCGGGGCCAGGCGGGGAGAGGACCGGTGCGGAAGATCATCCGTTGGCGGCGATGTCCTCGATCACGGCGAGCATGGTGCGCACGGGCACGCCGGTGCCGCCCTTGCCGACGTAACCGAACGGTCCGCCGGTGTTGAAGGCCGGGCCGGCGACGTCGATGTGCGCCCACTGCACACCCTCGGCGACGAACTCCTTCAGGAAGATGCCGGCCGTGAGCATGCCGCCCCACCGATGGGGGGAGACGTTCGCGAGGTCGGCCACGCGGGACTCGAGATCACCGCGCAGTTCCTTCGGGAAGGGCATCGCCCAGCCGTTCTCGCCGACCTCCTGGGACAGAGCGGCCACGCGGTCGCGGAACTCGTCGTGACCCATGACGCCCGGCGTCCGGGTGCCGAGGGCGACCATCTGTGCGCCGGTGAGGGTCGCGGTGTCGATGAGGTAGTCGGGATCGTCCTCGCATGCGCGCACGATGGCGTCGGCGAGGATCAGGCGACCCTCGGCGTCGGTGTTGATGACCTCGACGGTGGTTCCACCGTACTGGGTCAGCACGTCGCCCGGACGCTGCGCGGTCGACGACGGCATGTTCTCGGCCATCGGCACGGTCGCGGTGACGTCGGCGGCGACACCGAGCTTCGCGGCGAGCACGACGGTCGCGACGACCGCGGCGGCGCCGGCCATGTCGGAGGTCATCGCCTCCATGCCGGCGGCGGGCTTGATGGAGATGCCGCCGGTGTCGAAGGTGATGCCCTTGCCCACGAGCGCGACCTTCGGGGCCTTGCGCTTCTTCGACGAGTAGGACAGGCGCACGAGACGCGGGGGACGCGACGAGCCCTTGCCGACGCCGACGATGCCGCCGAAGCCCTTCTTCTCGAGCACCTTCTCGTCGAGGATCTCGACCTTCAGACCGGCGGCCTCGCCGAGTGCCTTCGCGCGCTCGGCGAACTCTGCCGGGAACAGGTGGCTCGGCGGGGTGTTCACGAAGTTCCGGGCCGTCGCGACGGCCTCGGCGATCGCGACGGAGCGGGAGAGCGCCGCCTTCGCCGCGCGGTCGCGGGTCGAAGGCACGAGCAGTTCCACCCGCGCGACCGCCTGCGCGTCCTTCTTGGGTGCGGACTTCTCCGACCGGAACTCGGTGTAGGTGTAGGCGCCGAGCGCGAAACCTTCCGCCGCGGCACCGAGGTCGACGGCGGACAGTGTGGTCGCGACCGTCTCCACACCTGTCAGTGCGCGTGCCGCGACCCCGGCGGAGCGGCGGATCTGCTCGGCGTCGATCTTGTCGGCGTCGCCGAGACCGACGGCGAGCACGCTCGTCACGGGCAGGGAGGCAGGCGCCGGCACGCGGGTGAGCTCCTCGCCGCGGCCTTTCGCGCCCACGGCGACCAGGGAGTCGAGCAGTTCGCCGAGAACCGCTTCGTCGATCGGGGCGTCGCCCGCGAGGATCTCGGGGGTGCCGTCGGCGGAGGTCACGCCGATCACCAGGACATCGGCTCGTTTGGAAACCGAACCGGCGAGAACGAGTTCGGGAAGATCGGGAGTGGGTGCACTCACAGGGCATCTCCTTGGAGCTTGGTCGGGAACGAGCGAGTCGTTCTCTTGCGGCGTCGTTCGGTGCGAGGGGAATCGTCTCGATGTAATCGACCCTAATGACAACGACGCCCGGCGTCGCTGTCGGACACGGTGGCGGTGGGATAGCGTCGTACGCCATGAGCGACGAGGAACTGAAGCAGGGCCCCATCCACACCGTGCACGTCGAACTCGGTGCGACCTTCGCTCCGTTCGGCGGCTGGGAGATGCCGGTCTCCTACGCAGGGACGGTCGCCGAGCACACGGCCGTGCGCGAGAACGTGGGACTGTTCGACGTCAGCCACCTGGGCAAGGCACTCGTCGCCGGACCGGATGCCGCCCAGTTCCTGAACACCACGCTCAGCAACGACCTCACCCGCATCGGTCCCGGCAAGGCGCAGTACACCCTGTGTTGCACCGAGAACGGCGGTGTCGTCGACGACCTGATCGTCTACCACGTCTCCGACGACGAGCTCTTCCTCGTTCCGAACGCGGCCAACACCGCAGCGGTCGTCGAGGCGCTGACCGCCGCGGCACCGGCCGGCGTCACAGTGACGAACCAGCATCGCGACCACGCGGTGTTCGCCGTCCAGGGGCCGAAGGCCGTCGAGGTCCTCGAGGCGCTCGGCCTGCCCACCGACATCGCCTACATGGGCTTCGCCGACGCCGAGTACGAGGGTGCTCCGGTGCGCGTGTGCCGCAGCGGCTACACCGGCGAACGGGGCTACGAGGTGCTGCCGCGCTGGGACGACGCCGAACGCGTCTTCCGCGCCCTGCTCGATGCCGTCCGTGCGCAGGGCGGCCAGGCCGCCGGTCTCGGCGCCCGCGACACCTTGCGCACCGAGATGGGCTACGCGCTGCACGGGCACGAGCTGTCCGTCGACATCTCCCCGCTCGAGGCGCGGGTCGGCTGGGCCGTGGGCTGGAAGAAGCCGCAGTTCTGGGGGCGCGACGCCCTGCTCCGCGAGAAGGAGGCGGGCCCGGCGCGGAAACTGTGGGGCCTGCGGGCACTCGACCGCGGCGTCCTGCGTCAGGATCTGACCGTGCGACGCGACGGCGACGAGGTCGGGCGGACCACCTCGGGCACCTTCTCTCCGACCCTCAAGATCGGCATCGCCCTCGCGCTCCTCGACACCTCCGCCGGACTCGAGCCGGGCGACGAAGTGGCCGTGGACGTGCGCGGACGATCGCTGCGTGCCGAAGTGGTGGCTCCGCCGTTCGTCGAGGACCACACCAGATAACGGTTCTGCGGGCGGTTGTACCATTGTCCCCCATGACAGGTGTCCTCGAATTCGCCCGCGTCCAGCATCCTTCACCGAGCTCTGCGGAGCGGCGACAGGAGGTTCTGTCGAATCCCGGATTCGGGCAGCACTTCACCGATCACATGGTGTCGATCACCTACACCAACGGAATCGGCTGGCACGACGCGAAAGTCGAGCCGTACGCCCCGATCCCGCTCGACCCGGCCGCGATGGTCCTGCACTACGGGCAGGCGATCTTCGAGGGTCTCAAGGCCTACCGGCAGGCCGACGGCAGCATCGCGTCGTTCCGCGTGACCGCCAATGCCGCGCGCATGAACCGGTCCGCGGAGCGGCTCGCGATGCCGTACCTGCCGCCGGAGCTGTTCGTGAAGGCGATCACCGAGCTGGTCGAGGTCGACAACGAGTGGGTTCCCGCCGCCGGCGGCGAGGATTCGCTCTACCTGCGTCCCTTCGCGTTCGCGACCGAGCCGGCTCTCGGCGTGCGGCCCGCGAAGGAGTACAAGTTCCTCGTCATCGCGTCCCCGGCGGGTGCCTACTTCCCGCGCGGCGTGAAGCCCGTCAACGTGTGGCTCTCCCGCGAGTACGTGCGCGCCTCCCCGGGTGGCACGGGCGCCGCGAAGTTCGCCGGCAACTACGCGGCTTCGCTCGTCGCGCAGGCGCATGCCGCCGAGCAAGGCTGCGACCAGGTGGTCTGGCTCGACGCCATCGAGCGCAAGTACGTCGAGGAGATGGGCGGCATGAACCTGTACTTCGTGTACGGGTCGGGTGCCGACGCGCGTCTGGTCACCCCGGAGCTGTCCGGCTCGCTGCTGCCCGGCATCACCCGCGACTCGCTGCTCACCCTCGCCAAGGACTCCGGTCTCTCGGTCGAGGAGCGGCGCATCAGCACCGACGAGTGGCGTGAGAAGGCCGGCAGCGGTGAGATCACGGAGGTATTCGCGTGCGGTACCGCCGCGGTCATCACGCCGGTCGGCAGCGTCAAGGACAAGGACGGCGAGTTCACCATCGCCGACGGCGAGCCCGGCCCCATCACGATGGCCCTGCGCGACACCCTGACCGGCATCCAGCGCGGTACCTTCGCCGACACCCACGGGTGGATGACGACGCTGCGCAAGTGACGTAGCCACGAACGACGACGAAGGGGTGCTGCCGATTCCGGCAGCACCCCTTCGTCGTTTCCGGACGCAGTGCGATCTAGAGGAGCCCCGACGCTGCCACCGCGACGGCGGCGACCGTGCCCTCGGTGACTGCGCCGAGCACGTCGCCGTTCATGCCGCCGAAGCGCGCGACGCAGTGCCGGGCGAAAAGCACCGCGACGACCAGTACCACCGTGACGACGAGCGGTCCCGCCCAGAGCGGACCGGGCAGGCACACGAGCGACAGTGCCACCGCGGCCACCGTCCACACCGTGATCGGCACGACACCCTGCGTCCCCGCCACGAGCGAGCCGAAGCCGCTGCCGGGCGCTGCCGGGACACCGCGCCGGCACGCGACGACCACGGCCACACGTCCCGAGAAGACCGCGAACCCGACCGCCCCCCACGCGTCGGTGTCGACGAGCGCACCGAACGAGGCGGCCTGCAGACCGAGGACGACGACGAGCGCCGCGACACCGAAGGGACCCGCGCCGCCGCTGTGCATCACCTCGCGCGCCCGCTCGGGCGGGCCGTAGCAACCGAGACCGTCGGCGGTGTCGCTCAGGCCGTCGACGTGCATTCCCCGGGTGCCGACCGCCAGCACCCCGACACACACCAGGCCCGTCACCAGTGGTGGCGTCTCGACGGCGGAACCGACCAGGCAGACGGCCGTGGTCGCGGCGGCGAGTACGGCACCGGCGATCGGCGCCGCGGAGATCGCACGTCCGGCGACCGTCCGGTCGATCTCCGACGGGCCTCGCGCGGGCAGGACCGTCAACCACGACAGGGCCAGCGCGACCCCGCCGATCCAGGCGCGGATCATCAGTCCGCGGTCGCCGGAGCGCTCTCGTCGCGGGTGCTCACGCCCGCCTCGGAGAAGGTGGCCATCTGCGCGAGGATCGCGACCGCACCCTGCAGTACCGGCAGCGCCGTCACGGCTCCCGATCCTTCGCCGAGGCGCATACCGAGGTCGACGATCGGTTCGAGTCGGAGATGACGCAGCGCGATGGCGTGGGCGGGTTCGGCCGACCGGTGACCGGACACCCACCAGCGTGCCGCGCCGGGTGCGAGTTCCTCGGCGACCATCGCGGCGGCGGTGACGACGACTCCGTCGAGGATCACCGGCGTCCGGCGGACCGCGGCCTGCGCGAGGAATCCCGCCATCGCGGCGAAGTCCGCGCCACCGGCGGTGCGCAGCAGGGCGACGGGATTGCGTACGTGGGGCCGCGCCCGCCACATGGCGTCGCGGATCGCGGTGACCTTGCGCATCCACCCCGCGTCGTCGACGCCGGTGCCGCGGCCGACCGCGGCCACGGGTTCGGTGGCGGTAAGGGTGGCGATGAGAACGGTTGCAGGAGTGGTGTTCCCGATTCCCATATCGCCCGCGACGAGCAGATCGGCACCTTCGTCGACCTCGCGGTCGGCGAGCGCACGGCCGGCCTCGATCGCGCGGACCGTCTCGTCGTGCGTGAGCGCGTCCTCGCGGTCGATGCTGCCGCTCGAGCGGCGGATCTTGAACTCGGACACCTCGGGGGAGGTGTCGCTCTCGACTGCCATGTCGACGACCCGCACTCCTGCGCCCGCGGCGGCGGCGAGCACGTTCACGGCGGCGCCCCCTGCGGACAGGTTCGCGACCATCTGCGCGGTGACCTCCGGCGGATAGGCCGAGACCCCGTTGCGTGCGACGCCGTGGTCACCTGCGAAGACCACGACCCGCGGTCGGCGGAAGGGATGGGGCGGGACCTCGCCCTGGCAGGCGGCGACCCAGCACCCGAGTTCCTCGAGCCGTCCGAGTGAGCCGGCGGGTTTCGTCAGATCTCGCTGGCGTTCCTCGGCGGCGACGCGTGCTTCGAGATCGGGTAGGTCGACGCGCGGGAACTCGACGTCGGCGGGGGAATCGGAACCGCTGGTCACAGGTCACCTCTCGGACGGATCTTCACGCGAGAACGCTATCAACCGCCCGGTCTGGCAGAAATTCGACGTTATGCGTCATCACTGCCACTTTTCGGCGATCGGGTTCAGTCGGAGGATCGAGACATGATCGAACTCACCGTCACCGTCGTGGTCCTGTCCACCCTGATCATCGGTCTCGAGATGCTCCGCCGGCGGACTGCTCCCGCGCCGGCCTGGGTCCGGCGTGCACCCTGGGGGCTCCACTGGGAACGCCCCGCACAGACGACTCGGCCGCGGCACCGCATGTCGCAGGACATGCAGGCCGCGGCCGAGATCCGGCAGCTACCGCCGGTGGTGTGCGGGTCGCCTCACAACTGAGGGTCGCCGGACGGTCAGACGGCGTCGCCCGGGCCGACCCGGGGGAGCGGTGCACGCAGCTTCTTGATCTGGGAGGCGCGCACGAAGGCGTACCAGCCGAGGCCGAAGCCACCGTCCGTCGAATCCGGGAAGCGCTCGCGCACCTTCCTGTTGACCATGCGCCCGAGATAGATGCCCTCGATGATCATCAGGAACATCATCACGAACATCGCGAGCGTGACGTACTGCTGCACCACCGGCCCGAGGAACATCGACATGATGAGCACGAGCGCGAGCGGCATGAACAGGCCGACGAGATTGCGCCGGCTGTCGACGATGTCGCGCACGTAGGCGCGCACCGGGCCGCGGTCGCGGGGGAGCAGGTACTTCTCCTCGCCCGCGAGCATCCGGTTGCGACGCTCGGACGCGTCGGCGCGACGCTGCGCGGCGGCCGCCTTGCGCTCCTCCTTGCTCTGCGACTTGCGCGCGGCCTTGCGGCGCTCGCGGGCTTCCTTCGCAGTCAGGGGAGCGGGGGCGACGGGACCGCGACGACGGTTCTCGGCGTCGCGCCGTTTGGGCGTCGGACGCCCCTTACCGGTCGTCGCCTTCGCGGACGCGGAATCGTCGGGAGTCGCGGCCGGGGAGTCCTCGGTCGCAGGAACCTGGTGATCGGCGGAGTCGTCGGAACCACCGCGGCGTAGCAACTTCACACCACCAGGCTATGGGATAGTGGAGAGAAGCGGGAAATTCCGCACGCCATACCACGCTCGGCGCAACTCGTCCACGAGGAATAGATTCCGGCGCGGTACCGTTGAACCATCGGGTTTCGACACGAACGACAGGGAGCGCCCATGACTGTGCAGCAAGAGACCGATACTCACGGCGTCATCCTGACCGAGGCCGCCGCTGCGAAGGCGAAGGCACTGCTCGATCAGGAGGGCCGCGACGACCTCGCACTGCGTATCGCCGTGCAGCCCGGAGGCTGTGCCGGTCTGCGGTACCAGCTGTTCTTCGACGACCGCACGCTGGACGGCGACCTCACGAAAGAATTCGCCGGTGTGACGCTCGCCGTCGACCGGATGAGCGCGCCGTACGTCGAGGGTGCGTCGATCGACTTCGTCGACACCATCGAGAAGCAGGGCTTCACCATCGACAACCCGAATGCCACGGGGTCGTGCGCCTGCGGCGACTCGTTCAACTGAACCGAGAACGCACCTCGGAACCCCGGCGCTTCACGGCGCCGGGGTTTCGTCGTTTCCGCGGTAGTACCGTGGGACCGCTCCGGCTCTCCGTGTGAGCAGCCACACCATCGACATCCGCGGAAAGGCTCAGCCACGTGACCATCGCCGTGACCGGCTCCATCGCCACCGACCACCTCATGCGCTTTCCCGGCCGGTTCGCCGAGCAGCTGCTCGCCGACCAGCTCGCGCACATCTCCCTGAGCTTCCTCGTCGACGACCTCGTCGTCCGGCGCGGCGGAGTGGGCGGCAACATCGCCTTCGCGATGGGTGTCCTGGGCGGAACGCCGGTGCTCGTCGGCGCCGTCGGCGCCGACTTCACCGAGTACCGCACCTGGCTCGAGGACCACGGGGTCGACTGCTCGTCGGTGCGGATCTCGCAGACCGCCCACACCGCCCGCTTCGTGTGCACTACCGACCTGGACATGGCGCAGATCGCCTCGTTCTACCCCGGTGCGATGTCCGAGGCCCGCGAGATCTCCATCGCCGACGTGGTGAGCAAGCACAGCGTCGACCTCGTGCTCGTCGGCGCCAACGATCCCGACGCGATGATCCGGCACACCGAGGAGTGCCGCCGGCTCGGCGTCCCGTTCGTCGCCGACCCGTCCCAGCAGCTCGCCCGCCTGGACGGGCAGCAGGCCGAGCAGCTCATCGACGGCGCCGAGTACCTGTTCACCAACGAGTACGAGTGGGGACTGCTGCTGCAGAAGACCGGTCTCACCGAGGACGAGGTGCAGACGAAGGTCGGCATGCGCATCACCACCCTCGGCGGTGACGGCGCGACGATCGTCGACCGCGACGGCAACCAGGTGCAGGTCGGTGTGGTGCCCGAGCGCGCAAAGGTCGACCCCACCGGTGTGGGCGACGCCTTCCGCGCCGGCTTCCTGCTCGGACACCGCTCCGGTCTGAGCATCGAACGGGCCGCGCAGCTGGGCTCGCTGGTCGCGGTGCACGTCCTCGAGACCACCGGCACGCAGGAGTGGAACTTCGACCGCACCGACGCCCTCAAGCGTCTCGCCGACGCCTACGGCACCGCCGCCGCCGACGAGATCGGCGCGATTCTCGGCGCCTGAGCGGCGGAACACCCGATCCTGGAAACGCGACGGCCGCGAACATCCCTGGGGATGTTCGCGGCCGTCGCGTACGGGTCGGGTGATCAGATCTCGACCGGGTAGGCCGGCTCCTGGATCTGCGGCACGATGCGCTTCTCCACGAAGATGCCGTGCCAGACCATGAAGCACAGCACCGTCCACAGACGACGGCTGTGATCGATCGGGCCGGTCCGGTGCTCGTCGAGCATCTTCGCCACCGCGCCCTTGTCGAGCAGGTGATCGGTCTGCGACTCGGCGATCACCTCGTGCGCCCAGTCGAACAGCTCCGTGCCGGCCAGCCAGTGCCGCAGCGGTACCGGGAAGCCCAGCTTCGCGCGGTGCAGCACGTGTGGCGGGACGATGCCCTCCAGCGCCTGCCGCAGCGCATACTTCGTCGTCTGTTTCGTGATCTTCTGGTCCAGCGGAACCTGCGACGCCACCCGGAACACCTCGGAGTCCAGGAACGGCACGCGCAGCTCGAGCGAGTTGGCCATCGTCATCTTGTCGGCCTTGACGAGGATGTCGCCGCGCAGCCACGTGAACAGGTCGAGATGCTGCATCCGTGCCACCGGATCCCAGCCGGCAGACTGCGCGTAGATCGGGGCGGTGACGTCCTGGTGCGTCCATTCCGGACGGAAGTCGCGCAGCACCGAGCGCAGCTGCGCGTCGTTGAAGCTGCGGGCGTTGCCGTAGTAGCGCTCCTCGAGCGTCATCGAGCCACGGTGCAGCAGGCTCTTGCCTCGGGTGCCCTCGGGGATGCGCTCCGAAAGCTTCCCGGCAGCCCGGCGCAGCGCCGGCGGCAGGAACTCGAACGGACGCAGCGACAGCGGCTCGCGGTAGATCGTGTAACCGCCGAACAGCTCGTCGGCGCCCTCACCCGACAGCACGACCTTGACGTGCTTGCGGGCCTCCCGGGCGATGAACCACAGCGGCACGAGCGCCGGGTCGGCCACAGGGTCGTCGAGGTACCAGATGATCTCGGGGATAGCCGCGGCGAACTCGCTGGGGGAGACCACCCGCACCACGTGCCGGGCACCGATCGCGGCCGCCGACTCTGCGGCGACGTCGACCTCGGAGTAACCCTCCCGCTCGAAACCCGCGGTGAAGGTGATGAGCTTCGGGTTGTGGCGCATCGCCAGCGCGGCGATGGCCGTCGAATCGATGCCACCCGAGAGGAACGACCCGACGGTCACGTCGGCGCGCATGTGCTTGGCCACCGAGTCCTCGAGGGCCTCGGCGATCTCGCGGTAACGATCCTGTTCGCGGCCCGCCACGAACGGCCGGACCGGGAAGGTGGGATGGAAGTATCGCGTGATCTCCGGCTCGGCGCCGGGCGTGATACGCGCGTAGCAGCCCGACTCGAGGCGGCGGATCCGCCGGTGCAGCGTCTCGGGCTCGGGAACGTACTGCAGCACCGTGTAGTGCTCGATCGCACGAGAATCGAGCTCGGTGTCGATGCCGATCACGTCGGCGAGCTCCAGCAGACTCTTTTTCTCGCTGCCGAAGGCGGTACCGCCGGTGCCGGTCGCGAGGAACAGCGGCTTGATGCCGAACGGGTCGCGGGCGACGAACAGCTCGCGGGTGTGCGTGTCCCAGATCGCGAAGGCGAACATACCCCGCAGGCGCTGGACCGCGCGCACTCCCCAGTGGTGGTAGGCCGCGACGATCGCCTCGCTGTCGCCCTCGGTCGCGAAGGAGGTACCGAACGTCTCGGTGAGCTCCTTGCGCAGTTCGAGATAGTTGTAGATCTCACCGTTGAAGGTCAGCGCGTAGCGGTCGGGCTGCTCCGGCGGGCCCCAGCGCAGCGGCTGGTGCGAGTGCGCGATGTCGATGATCGACAACCGGTTGAATCCGAAGACGAGGTCGGCGTCGTGCCAGGTGCCGTGCTCGTCGGGGCCGCGATGGCGCAGGCAGTGCATCGCGGAGTCCACCTTCGCGACGGCGTCGTCGCTGGTGCCGTCAGTGGTCAGAAACCCGAGCAATCCGCACACGCGTGGGTTACCTCATTCCGGTCGGGGGTGTCGCGAAGAACCCCGGTGGGTGCCCAGCGCGGGACACCGCACCGCGCATGACACCGGGAACTACCACTCGGGGTCCGGCGTTGGTTCTACCGAAGTATGCCGCAGACGGTCGACATCGGGCAGCCGCGCCCGGACGCCACTGACGATCACTCGCCCGACAGGAGAAAACCGACGTCACGAGCCGGGTCTTCCGGTCGAAACGCCCAGTCCGACACTTTCTTCGTGCCCCGGCGATGGATAGCGCCCGGGTTTGGTCTACGCTGCGTAGTAATTGGGCCGGCCCTCCGGGTGTGCCCTAGTGGAATTGCGGCGATCAGGAAGGCGTGAACGTGGCGCAAGGTCGGATCCTTCGGCGGTTCGGGCTCGCAGCATCACTCGGCATTGCAGCCTTGGTGCTGACCGGGTGCTCGAGCGAAGAAATCCTTCGTTTCGGCTGGCCGGAGGGCATCACTCCTCAGGCCGAGCGTATGCGTGAACTGTGGACGTGGTCGGTTGTCGCCGCCCTCGTCATGGGAATTCTCGTGTGGGCACTCACCTTCTGGGTGATCATTGCCTACCGGCGTCGGAAGGACGATCCGGAGTTCCCGCGTCAGACGGCATACAACGTGCCGCTCGAGCTGGCTTACACCGCGGCGCCGTTCGTCGCCGTGTGTGTCCTCTTCTACTTCACGGTCGTGGTGCAGAACTACGTCCTGGAAAAGGAAGACAACCCGAACGTCGTGGTCGACGTGACGGCGTTCCAGTGGAACTGGAAGTTCGGCTACCGGACGATCGATCTGCAGGACGGCACGGCCCCTTACAACGGTATCGACGAGGTCGCCGAGGCGGCAGTCGCACAGGAGCCGTTCGACCCGTCCACCGCGCACGGTGAATCGGGTGAGGAGCACGAGGCTCCGGGAGCGATCCACGGCAAGCCCGCCGAGGACCTGTCCTACCTGCACTACGACAAGATCGAGACGATCGGCACCAGCGAAGAGATTCCGGTGCTCGTTCTTCCCACCGGGAAGCGCATCGAGTTCCAGCTGGCGTCCTCCGACGTCATCCACGCCTTCTGGGTGCCGGAGTTCCTGTTCAAGCGCGACGTGAACCCGAACCCGCGTGAGAACAACTCCGATCCGGTCTTCCAGATCTCCGAGATCGAGCGTGAGGGCGCGTTCGTCGGCCGCTGCGCCGAGATGTGCGGCACCTACCACGCGATGATGAACTTCGAGGTCCGCGCGGTCAGCCCGGAGGACTTCGCCCGGTACATCGAGCTCCGCAAGCCGGTCGAGGACGGCGGCGAAGGCCTGTCGAACGCTCGTGCGCTCGAAGCCATCGGCCAGAGCCCGATCGCGACCTCGACGACTCCGTTCAAGACCGACCGCACGGATCGGTCGGCGACCGTCGCCGCAGGCGAGTGACGGCCACCCCCTCCGACAAGGACAAGTGCTGATATGAAGATCGAAGCCAAGCTCTTCGAGGTCGTGACGGTGTTCTTCGTGCTCGTCGCCATCGTGTACGGCGTGTTCACCGGGCTCTCGGACAAGGGCATCGAATGGGCCGGCCTCACGGCCATCGTCCTCTCCGCCGGTCTGACCCTGATCGTCGGAACGTACTTCCGCTTCGTTGCTCGTCGTCTCGACACCCGTCCCGAGGACTACGAGGACGCCGAGATCAGCGACGGTGCGGGCGACCTCGGTTTCTTCAGTGCGGGTAGCTATTGGCCGATCCTGCTCGCCGGCGCAGCAGCGTTCGCCGCCATCGCACTGGCCTTCTACCAGCCGTGGATGATCGTCCTCGCGGTCGCGCTCATCATCGCGGCAGCAGCCGGCCTGGTGTTCGAGTACCACATCGGACCCGAGAAGCACTGAGCCGGTACCCTCGACCACACGGGCGCCGCACCTTCGGGTGCGGCGCCTGCGTCGTTTCCGTCGTCGTTCTCGAGGTTCAGTTCTTCAGGGAGGCCGACGCGTGGTGAGGACGACCCTCGCGGTCGCTGCGACCGTACGATTCGGATCGTCGGTCAGAGCCTCGAGCGCGTCGTCGGCGGCCGACCCGGGGATCTCCGCGAGTGCCTGCGTGAGACGTAGCCGGGCACCGGCATCGTCCGAGCCGCCGAGCGCGTGCTGCAGCAACCGCACGATCTCGGCGGACGACAGCGGCCGATCTGCGAGCAGGCCGAGTACCTCGGCGGCCTCGACGTCCGACCGGCCCTCCACGATCATCTCTACGAGCACGGGGACGGCCACGTCCACCCCTCGCGCCCCGAGCGTCAGAGCCGCCGTGGAACGTGCTTTGGGATCGGTGTCGTCGAGGGCCCCCTCCAGGAGCCTCGTCGATTCGGGCACACGGAGTTCCGCGAGTGTCGCGATCGCCCGTCGCCGCACCGGCACCTCGTCGGAGTGAAGGCCCTCCGCGAGTGCCGGCAGCGCAGCGTCGAATGCCTCCGCTGCTCGGGCGAGCGACCAGCGCAGCGCGCCGGCGACGAACGGATCCTCCTCCGACAGCGCCGCCCGGACCAGCGCTGCGACCGGCAGCGTCGTGTCCTCGTCCTGGGACAGGATCGCCTGCTGGCGGCGGGAGCCGGAATCGGATTCGAACGCGCGCAACAGCGCGACGAGGCGCAGGACGTCGTCCCAGCCGCTGGGGGAGGCCGAGTCGACGCCTTCGAGACGAGCGAGGAGTTCGGTCTCGGCGGCGATCCGTTCGCGCGTGTGCCGGATCAGCTCCTGCACCAGATCCGCCGGAGCGAAATCCGGTTCCCCCAGCGCACGTCCGACCTCGTTCAGCGACAGGCCGAGACTCCGGAGACTCTCCACGTGGAAAAGCCTCCTGAGGTCGTCCTCGGTGTACTCGCGGTAGCCGCCCGAGGTACGGCCAGTCGGCGTCACCAGCCCCAGGCGGTCGTAGTGCCGCAGCATGCGGCTGCTGACACCGGAGCGCCGCGAGACCTCACCGATCAGCACCGGCTCACTCCCGGATACCGTCGGCGCCGAGTGCGGCGACGCGTTTCGCCGACTCCACAGAGAGGACGAACGCGCTGTCGGGGTCGACGCGGATCCGTTCGGTGGCCTCCGCGTGAGCGCGGACGCGCGGGTCGGGGCTGTTCATCGCCGTGTCCAGGACCGGCGCCGCGGCCTCGTCGAGTGCCGCGAGAGCGCGACCGAGGCTCAGTTGTAGGTCGCGGTCGCCGCGGCCCAGTTCGGCGCCGAGAGCCGCAGCGAGGCCGCCTTCCGAGCCCGGTGGCACGAGAGCGACCGCCGCGCGCCACGCGCTGCGTGCCACCTCGTCGTGCTCGTCGTGGAGCATCCCCGAAACCTTCGGCCATGCGACGGGATCGCCGATCTTCGACAACGTGTGCAGGGCCTGACTGCGTGCCTGTGAGACATCCGAACCGAGCTCGGCGAGCAGACGCGGCACGGTCACCCCGGCCGGCAGACGGCACAGCGCCCAGGTCAGCATGTCGCGGACGAAGAAGTCCGGCTCCACCGCGCACCGGTCGACGAGAGCGGTCACCGTTTCGGGATCGGGTGCGGTACCCGACTCGAGTGCGGCGCGCAGACGCACGGAGGCGTCGTCGGCGGACAGGGCCTCGACGAGGCGGGTGGACAGGGCCTCGACGAGGCGGGTGGACGGGTCCTGATGTGTGCGCATGGGAGGCACCTCCTTCACGACCCATTCGAGCGCTTGTCACAGTGTCAAGGTCAAGACGTACGCTCCGGACGATATCCGGTGGGGGATGGGAGAACCCCCGAACGACGAACGGGGCCCCGGACCGTGATGGTCCGGGGCCCCGTTACGAGCCGCTGATGCGGATCAGTGCTGCGACTTGTCGGGCAGCTGGGCTGCGCCGTCTCCGTTGCCGTGGACGCGCTCCTGGTACTCGCGGAGCGTGTTCCGCAGCTCGAGCTCGGCCTCGTGGTGGGCGGCCTCGAGAGCGGCGGCCTCGTCGGCCGGGTCCGGGCTCCACCAGCTGCCGGAGCCGGGCTTGCCGGCGGTGCCGAGCTTGTTCATCCGCTTCGGAACCGGGGCGGCCTGGTACTCCAGCGGGATCGGGTGGCCGTGCTCGTCCACCGGGCCGAGCGGCTGGTGGATCTCGATGTACTCGCCGGTCGGCAGGCGACGGACGATGCCCGTCTCGATGCCGTGCTCGAGCACCTGACGGTCGCTGCGCTGCAGACCCAGGCAGAACCGGTACGCGATGTAGTAGGCGAGCGGCGGGAGCAGGACGAGACCGATGCGGCCCATCCAGGTCGTCGCGTTGATCGAGATGTCGAACTTGTACGCGATGATGTCGTTGACACACATGATCGTGGCGACGGCGTAGAACGCCAGGGCCATGAACCCGATGCCGGTGCGGACCGGCACGTCGCGCGGACGCTGCAGCAGGTTGTGGTGTGCGTCGTCCTTCGTGAACTTCTTCTCGATCCACGGGTAGACCGTGAGCACGACGAACACCAGGCCCATGATCAGCGCGATCCAGAACGGCTGCGGGATCGTGTACCGGCCGAACAGGTACAGCTCCCAGGCGGGCCAGATACGGGCCATGCCGTCCGTCCACATCATGTAGATGTCGGGCTGCGAGCCGGCGGACACCTGCGACGGGTTGTACGGGCCGATGTTCCAGACCGGGTTGATCTGCAGCAGGCCGGACATCAGGGCGAGCACCGCGAAGGTCATCGCGAAGAAAGCACCCGACTTGACGGCGAAGACCGGGAGGATACGAACGCCGACGACGTTCTGCTCCGTGCGGCCGGGGCCGGGGAACTGCGTGTGCTTCTGGTACCAGACCAGCGCGAGGTGCGCGGCGATCAGGGCCAGGATGATGCCCGGGACGAGCAGCACGTGCAGGACGTAGAAGCGCGGGATGATCAGCTCACCCGGGAAGTCGCCACCGAAGATCGCCCAGTGCATCCACGAACCGATGATCGGGATCGAGAGCGTGATGCCCGAGAACGCGGCGCGGAGGCCGGTGCCCGAGAGCAGGTCGTCGGGGAGGGAGTAACCGAAGAAGCCTTCGAACATCGCCAGGATGAGCAGCAGCGAGCCGATCACCCAGTTGGCCTCACGCGGACGCCGGAACGCACCGGTGAAGAACACGCGCAGCAGGTGGACGACGATCGACGCTGCGAACATCAGTGCTGCCCAGTGGTGGATCTGTCGCACGAACAGACCACCGCGGACCTCGAAGGAGAGGTTCAGGGTCGTCTCGTAGGCGCGGGACATACCCACACCGCGCAGCGGCGTGTAGACGCCCTCGTAGATGACGTGCGCCATCGAGGGGTCGAAGAACAGGGTGAGGAAGATACCCGAGATCAACAGGATGACGAAGCTGTAGAGCGCGATCTCACCCAGGAGGAAGGACCAGTGGGTGGGGAACACCTTGTTGATCTGGCGGCGGATGCCCGCGGACAGGTGGTAGCGAGAATCGAGATTCTCGCCGATCTGTGCGGCGCGGGACGGGGTTGCAGTACTCACGGGCGACGCTCCCAGAATGCCGGGCCGAGTGCCTCGATGAAGTCACCGTTGGCGACCAGGAAGCCCTCTTCGTTCACTGTAATCGGAAGCTGCGGCAGTGCGCGAGCAGCGGGACCGAAAATCGGCTTGCCGTACTCCAGCGCATCGAACTGCGACTGGTGGCACGGGCACAGGATGCGGTGCGTCTGCTGCTCGTAGAGCGAGGTCGGGCAGCCGAGGTGCGTGCAGATCTTCGAGTACGCGAAGTAGTCGCCGTAGTTGAAGCTCTCCTGGCCCTTGCGCTTGACGACACGCTCGGTGTCCTCGGTGCGCAGGCGGATGAGCATGACGGCGTTGCGGATGCCGCGCAGGCTCTGCAGCAGAGCGTGGTCGTCACCGCGATCGGACTCGCGGAACGGGAACACCGTCTCCATACCGCCGGCGTCGAGGTCCTCCGGGCGCACCAGGACGATGTCCTGGGGGCGGCCGGTGTCGCGACGCAGGTAGATGGTCTCGCCGGGGTAGCGCGGAGTCCAGCCCGACACCCACAGCGACGACTGGTCACCCTCGGCCCACGGATTCTTGATCAGGCCGCCGAGCGGCATGATCAGACCGAGGCCGAGCGCGCCACCACCGAAGATCGCGGTGCGCTTGATCAGCTTACGGCGCGGCAGGGTGGACGTCTCGAGCGAGTCGGAGAGCTCGGCGACGATCGTCTTGCGATCGACCTCGGGCGAGCCGCCGTCGTGCCGATCCTGGATCGACACCTCCTCGGGGATGAACTTCTTGGTGAACTGCACCGCGCCCACGCCGATGCCGAGGATGGACAGACCCAGGGTCAGTCCGAGCATCGGGGTGTAGAGGCTGTACCAGCCGTAGTTCTCGTCGCCGATGCCCTGGTACTCCCATGGCCAGAACAGGTAGATCGCGATGAACGCGACACCCGCGATGCCCGCGAGGGCGAACCAGAAAGCGACGTTGCGCTCGGCCCGCTTCTCGGCACGCGTGCCTTCGACGGGCCAGCGATCCTTGCGGAACGCGACGTCGACGCCGTCGAGGTTCGTGCCGAGCGTGACGAGATCGTCCCGGCTCATCCGGTCGAGATCTTCGACCGTGTGCTTGTTCGGCGTTTCGCCGCCACTCATGACCTTGCTCCGATCCACAGTGCAGCGCCGACGACGGCGACCATGCCGACGACCCACATGGTCGGCCCTTCGGCACCGGGGCCGAAGCCGCCGAGCCCGTAGCCACCCGGGTCTCTCGTCTCACTGGCGGACTTGATGTACGCGATGATGTCCTTCTTCTCCTCGACCGTCAGCTGACGATCGGAGAACTTCGGCATGTTCTGGGGGCCGGTGAGCATCGCGGTGTAGATCTGCTGCTCGTTGGCCGGATCCAGGTTCGGTGCGAACTTGCCGGACGAGAGCGCGCCGCCGCGTCCGGTGAAGTTGTGGCAGGACGCGCAGTTCTGGCGGAAGAGCTCCGAACCGCGTCCGATGTCGTTGCCGCGCAGTGACGACTGGGCGATCTCGCCGTTCTCGTCGCGGATGACCGTCGGGCCTCCACCGTTGGCCTGGATGTACGCGCCGAGCGCGTCGGTCTGCGCAGCGTCGAACTTCGGGTCCTTGCGGAGGGCCTGGGCCTCGTTGCGCATCATCGGCATGCGGCCCGAGGAGACCTGGAAGTAGACGGCGGCCTCGCCGACACCGATGAGGCTGGGACCGCGGTCCTGGACGCCCTGAAGATTGACACCGTGGCAGGTCACGCAGGAGGTCTCGTAGAGCTGCTGACCCTCGCGGATCAGAGCGCTCTGGTCGTCCTGCGCTGTAGCCACCTGCGGGGCAGGTGTCAGCGCGGAGGCGATGAAGCCTGCGCTGAGGAGACCGAGCGCAAGGACCAACGCTCCGGTGACGCGCCGGCGCATCTTGCGCTGGCGGCGGGACTTCGCAGCATCGGCTGCAGAGGATCGACCGGGCATGTCACCCTCGGAGGCGAGAGGTGGGGATGAACTCATCTGTATCCCTTTTTTTATGTCGGGACGGACTGGACGTCAGGGGGCTGCCTGGGCGTTCAGCTGGCTAACGGATGAAATAAATCGTGGCAAACAGCGCGATCCAAACGATGTCGACGAAGTGCCAGTAATACGAAACGACGATGGCCGCAGTGGCCTGTGCAGGCGTGAACTTGCTGACCTTCGTGCGGAACAGCAGGAACACGAATGCGATGAGGCCGCCGATGACGTGCAGGCCGTGGAAACCGGTGGTCATGTAGAACACCGAGCCGTACACGCTGCCGGGGATGGTCGTGCCGTCCTTCACCAGGGTGATGTACTCGTAGCCCTGACCGAGCACGAAGAAGGTGCCCATGCCGAGGGTGATGATGTACCACCGTCGCAGGCCGAAGACGTCGCCGCGCTCGGCGGCGAAGACGCCCAGCTGGCAGGTGAAGGAAGAAGCGATCAGCACCATGGTGATCGGTACCGCCAACCACAGGTTCAAGTGGGTGGGCGGGGGCGGCCACATGCCCTCCGGGGCCTGTGCCCGTGCCACGAAGTACATGGCGAAGAGCCCTGCGAAAAACATGAGCTCACTGGACAACCACACGATGGTGCCGACGCTGACCAGGTTGGGCCGGTTCAACGAGTGCACGCGCTGTGTGATTGCAGATCCTGAAGTCCCTACTGCGCTCGTCACGCTGGCTAGTATGACCCGTCGTAGTACGTCTTGGGCAATCGGGGCCGAAATCGGCGCGTCCGTGCAGGTCCCGGACCTGTATTTCTCCAGGTGGGCACTCGGTGGCGGGTGCTCGGAGGGGTGCCACACGGGACATTTCGGAGGGTCGCGGAGGTCACGTGCGATCGTGGTGACATGAGTACCGGAAAGGGTGTTCGGGGGTGGCTGCGGTCCCTGATCGGTCGGCGCAGCGAACCGCTCGACGCGAACCGGCCCGACCTGGTCGTGGTCGTCTCGTCCTTCGACGACGCGGAGGCGTGTTCGACGGCGCTCGAGCGTGCCGCCGAGGCGACACCTGTGTGGCAGGCCGAGGACGAGGCGGTTCTGCGGCACCACCTCGCCCTGCCCGCCGACAGGGTGGACCGGGCGGCGGAACTGGCCGGGCAGGACGGCTACGTCGTGGCCGGGACCGGCGACGGGAACGTCCCAGCCGCGGCCGTCGCGGGCGCCTCGGTGATCCTGCAGCGCGTGCAGGTCCTCGATGCACTGCACTGTGCGCAGGAGAAGTCGCGCATGGCCTCGCTCGCCCAGCGGCTCGGTGGAACGGCCCTGGGATGGGACGCTCTGCAACCGCAGGATTCCGCTGGCTAAGCTGACCGGTCGGAGGGCACGCCGGTGCCCGGTGAGGAGCGAGATGCGGCGAGGGCAGGTGCGATGAACGCGACGCGAGACGCGGACGAGGTGACGCAGAACTGGCCCTCCGTCCTGGGAGTGCTCACGGCCGGGCAGAACCTGTCCGCCGCGGAGGCGCGATGGGCGATGAGCGAGATCTTCTCCGACAACGCCACTCCCGCTCAGATCGCGGCCTTCGGTGTCGCTCTGAAGATGAAGGGCGAGACACCCGAGGAGGTGCGGGCACTCGCCGACACGATGCTCGACTACGCCCGGTTGGTCCCGGTCGACGGTGACGTGGTCGACGTCGTGGGCACCGGTGGCGACCGGGCGAACACCGTCAACATCTCCACGATGGCCTCGCTGGTCGTCGCCGCAGCGGGTATTCGCGTGGTCAAACACGGCAACCGCGCCGCCTCGTCCAAGAGCGGCGGCGCCGACGTGCTCGAAGCGCTCGGAGTGCACATCGATCTCGGACCCGACGAGGTGGCCCGCTCGGTCGCCGAGGCCGGGATCGGATTCTGCTTCGCGCCGGTCTACCACCCGGCGCTGCGTTTCGCGGCCGCACCGCGCAAGCAGATCGGCATCCCGACGGTCTTCAACGTCCTCGGCCCGCTCACCAATCCGGCCCGCCCGAGCGCCGGCCTGATCGGGTGCGCCTTCGAACCGCTCGTCCCGACCGTCGCCGGTGTGCTCGCGCAGCGCGGCAATTCGGCGCTCGTCGTCCGAGGCGACGACGGTCTCGACGAACTGACCACCTCCACGACCTCGCGCGTGCACGTCGTCCACGGCGGCGAGGTCCGGGTCGTGACGCTCGATCCGCGCGATCTCGGTATCGAACGGGTTCCGCTCGAGGCACTCCGCGGAGGCGACGCCACGGAGAACGCGGCGATCGCGCGGGCGATGCTGGCGGGGGAGACAGGGCCGGTGCGCGATGCCGTGCTCCTCAACGCCGCCGGGGCAATCGCGGCTTTCCGGGGCGTCGACGGCGTTCTCGAGGATGCCCTCACGGCCGGGCTCGAGACGGCGGCAGAGGCGATCGACAGCGGCCGGGCCACGGCCGTCCTGGAGCAGTGGGCCGAGGTCACCACGCGGCTGGGTGCCGGTTCCGGACACAAATGACCGGAGAAGAGTAAGGACACACGAACGACGGGCCCGCACTGCATCGGTGCGGGCCCGGCGGTCGTCGGTGGTGCTGCGGGGTGTCAGTTCCCGATCGAGAAACCGGCCTCGACGTCGGCGCTCGAGTACGACTGGAATGCGATGTGGGTGACGGTCTTCGTCACGCCGTCGATCTTGTTGATGCCCCGGGTGACGACCTCCGCGATCTTCTCGTGGTCGCGGACCCGGACCACGGCCACGAGGTCGACGTCGCCCGCGCAGGAGTACACCGTGTCGACACCGTCGAGGTCGGCCACCGCTTGCGCGGTTTCGGGGATACGGTTCGCCTCGGCGTCGATCAGGACGATCGCGTTGATCATGTGGTCTCCTTCAACCTTCCTCGGGGATTGCATCAGCCTAAGCGGTGCGGGTCGTCGGCGGAGAGGAGCCTGCGGACCGCGCGGGCGTCGCGGGCGAGCTCGGCCCACGTGCTCCACCGGCCCGCACCCCGTGTCGGTTCGCACCAGCCCTCGCTCGCCCGGACGATGCGGATGCCCTCGCCGTCGAGCCAACGTGCGACCAGACCGATCTCCTCCGGGGACGCGCCCCGGAGCGGGCCGGGTGACGGCCGCACCGTCTCGGCCGCGGCGACGATCGCCTCGACGACGGGCATCGGGCGCACACCGCGCGGTGCCACTCCGGCGGACGCGAGACGACCGGCGCGCACGACGGCGAACTCCCACCCGCCCTCGGCCCGCGGTCGCGCGGCGACGAGTTCGTCGACGGCCGCCAGTGCCGCGAGGCGTTGCGTGCGCCGCAGCGCGACGAGGGCGGTGGCGAGGCGGTCGCGCAGGCGGGCGGCGTTCTCGAACAGCTGGTCGCGCACGAGGGCGTCGAGTCGCTGCTGCGCCGATTCGACGGCGTCGTCGGCGGTTCCGCGGACGACCGCGCGCGCACGCTCGACCTGGGCTGCGTAGGCGGAGGCGTCCTGGACCCCGAAGGCGGCTGCGGCGCAGCCCCCGACCGCGACGGGCGGGCAGCGGTCGCCGTGGCGGGCCGTACGGCCGATCCTGCGCGTGCACGTGCGCAGACCGCACATCTCCGCGAGCAGTGCCGCGACATCCGCGGCGTCGGCGCGCACCGAGAACGGGCCGACCGAGTCGGGTCCGGGGGTGCGGCTCACGGCGAGGCGCGGGAACGCCTCGTCGGTGAGGATGATCCACCAACCGCGCATCGGATATTTCGACCGGCGGTTGTAGGGAGGGGTGTGGGCCGCGATCAACCGGAGTTCGCGGACGCCGGCCTCGAGCCCGTGGGCGCATTCGACGTGATCGATGCGTGTGGTGAGCGCGACCATCTCGCGCAACCGCGGTCGCGTCTCGGAGCCCGTGAAATAGGTACGGACACGCCGGTGCAGGTCGACCGCCGTGCCGACGTACAGCACCTCGTCCGACGGGCCGCGGAACATGTAGACACCCGGTTTGCGCGGCAGATGCGCGGCGAGTGCGCGTTTGGCCCTCTGCTCGGCGGTGACCACCGGCATATAGTCGCGCAGTTCGGTGAGGCTGTGGACGCCCTGGTTGCCGACCCGTTCCATGAGGGCGTGCAGGACGTCCACGGTGGCGCGTGCGTCGTCCAGGGCGCGGTGGGTGGGCACGGTGGAGACCCGGAACAGTTCGGCCAGCGCGGACAGCTTCACCGACGGCGCTTCGTCGCGTCCGAGGACGCGGCGGGCCAGCTTGACGGTGCACAGCACCTGGAAGCGGGGCCACGCGAGTTCGCACTGCGCCGTGGCCGCCTCGAGGAAGCCGACGTCGAATCCGGCGTTGTGTGCGACGAGCACCGCTCCGGACGCGAATTCCAGGAAGGCGGGCAGCACCTCCTCGACCTTGGGCGCCGCATAGACCATCGCGGTGGTGATGCCGGTGAGCTGCACGATGTACGGGGGGATGGGTCGCCCCGGATCGACGAGGGTCGCGAACTCGCCGAGCACCTCGCCCCCGCGGATCTTCACCGCGCCGATCTCTGTGATGGCGTCCTCGGCTGCCTTCCCGCCGGTCGTCTCGAGGTCGACGACGACGAAGGTGGTCTCGCGCAGCGGAGTGTCGAGCTCGTCGAAACCGAGTTGCACGCCGAGGGCGGATGGTTGCGGCGAGGTCATGCGGCAGAGCCTAGGAAGCGTCACCGACACGCCGTCGAGCGGGCTTCGGAGCGGGGTTCGGAGCACGGGGAGATGAGGATCACACTGCGTTCTTTTCGGCTCGATGAAGGGTAAACGGAGGCCGGAGAACAGACCGATCGGCCTCCGGGAACGACAATCCGGCGAATCGGGCGCATCGCCTCGTCGACGGTCGATGAGTCAGCGTGCCCTGACCTGGTTCTTCCGGAAGGAACTCGGGTGAAACGGGCGCCGGGCCTCTCCCGAGCGGAGGCGCGCCGGACAGTGGCCGTTACCGCGCCGTTATCGGACCGTTGCCCCGCGACGGCATTCCTCCAGGGGTGGGCCGAGAAGGTCGGGTCGCACGGCAAGGCGGTCGACTTCACCGATGCCGTTTCGTAATCTTTTCGAGACCGAGCGGAGAGTTTCCGCCCCACCCCCGGGTCGGAGCCGCACGGTTACCGCCTAATCGCTTCTCCCGTCTGCGGGAGCGGTGAGCCGGGGACCCACACGTAGTACTCGGGGTGAATCCCCTCCGCTGCTCGCGGGGAGGGGTAGGGCTGATCTTCCGGCCCGAACCCGTCAGCTAACTCGGTCGGCGGGTGAACGGAAGAAACGGAGAACGTCCCCTCGTGGTTTCGAACAACAGCACGCGCACCGTCCGGCGCGCACTCGTCGCCGGTGCCATTGCTCTCGGAGCAGTCACCGTCTCGGCCGGCCCGGCGATGGCCGAGCCGATCAACATTCCCGGTGTCGGAACGTTCGACCTCCCGGCCGGTGTGACCGTGCCGCCGGAGATCGCCAACATCGTTCCGCCGGCCCCCGAGGCCGCCCCCGCGCCTCAGTCCGGTTCCTTCACCGCCCCCTTCAGCTCTGTCGGCCAGCGCGCTGCCGACGCCGCGCAGTCGAAGATCGGTGCCCCCTACGTCTACGGCGCTGCCGGCCCGAGCTCCTTCGACTGCTCGGGTCTCGTGCAGTGGGCCTACAAGCAGGCCGGTCTGAGCGTCCCGCGCACCAGCTACGAGCAGGCCTCCGCCGGTGCCCCGGTGGACGTCGCGGCTCTGCAGCCCGGGGACGTCGTGTCGTTCTACGGCGGCAGCCACACCGGCATCTACATCGGCGGCGGCAACATCGTGCACGCCTCCACCTCGAGCCAGCCGGTCAAGATCGCACCGCTGAACTCGATGCCCGTCGACGGCGCCCGTCGCTTCTGATCGGTCGGCGCCCGTCGCTTCTGATCGGTCGGCGCCCGTCGCTTCCGATCGGGCTGAGCACCCCCGCTCCAGCGCCGACGCACTGCCCGAGGAGGGTGGGTCCGGTACGTACCGGACCCACCCTCCTCGTGTGTCTGCACGTCCTTTCCGATGCAGGAACTGCTTGCACAAACGGCCGCTGCGTGGGAGGGCTACTCGCAGGTAGACACAAACCTATGCAATTCCGTAACCTGATCGAGACCTTTGGGAAAGGATGCGAGCCCACGTGGTTTCCGACAGGACGAAGCACCTCGTACGAGTGCAGGACAGGCGACGGACCGGCCGTCCGGCGCTCGTCGTAGCCCTCGTGATGATGGTCCTCGGTTTCACCCTGGCGCCGGCGACGGCGCAACCCGCAGGGGAGAGCCCGGCAGCACGCCTCGAGCACCTCGCGGATCTGTCGCGTCGCAGCGAACAGGCCACCGAGGCGTTGCACGCCGCCGGGGCCGATCTCGAAGCGAAGGTCGCTGCGCAGCACGAGGCCGAGGTGCGTGCCGGCCAGGCCGACGACGCGCTCGGCGCCGCTCGCGCCGAGATCGCCCGCTTCAAGCCCACCGTCGACAAGCTCGCGCGGGCCAACTACCGCGGTGCGCGCACCAACCGGCTGTTCGCCGTCATGGTGAGCGACTCGCCCCAGCAGATGCTCGACCAGATGGTCCTGCTCGACGTCCTGGGCGAGCAGACCTCGCGTGAGGTCGAGGGCTTCCGGGCGGCCACCGCCGCTGCGGCCGAGGCGGCCGTCGCCGCGCAGCATGCCGCCGACGAGGCGCGTGCCGCCGCCGAGCAGGCCCAGACCCTCCGCGACGAACTCCAGCGGCGACAGGCCGAACTCGAGGAGCAGATCGAAGGGGTCCTGAACGCCTTCGAGGCGCTGAGCGACGCGGAGAAGGCAGAACTCGCCGGCACTCCCTTCCCTCCGGGCCTCGACGCCGAGAAGATCCTGCAGCACCTCGTCCCCGGCAGCAACGGCGCCGCGCTCCGCGCCGCCCTGTCGCGGATCGGCTCGCCGTACGTGTGGGGCGCGACCGGCCCCGACCAGTTCGACTGCTCGGGACTCATGGTGTGGGCGTACAACCAGGTCGGCAAATCACTGCCCCGGTCGAGTCAGGCCCAGGCGCAGGGCGGCATCCCCGTCTCCCGCGACAATCTGCAGCCCGGCGACCTCGTGATCTTCTACGACGACGCCTCCCACGTCGGCATGTACGTCGGCGATGGCAACATGGTGCACGCGTCGACCTTCGGTGTGCCGGTGAAGGTGCAGTCGATCGACCGCTTCCCGTTCCACAGCGCCCGGCGGTACTGACCGGGTAGAGGCGGGATCGCAGCCGGTGGGCGAGGGCGTACGGGACCACCCTCGGACACCGACCTAGACTGACGCGGTGCCCGCGCGATCGTCCTTCACCGCCGGTACCCGCAAGTGGGAACGTCTCGGCCTGGCCGGACTCGTGGTCGCGCTGGTCACGGCAGGACTGCTGCTGGCCGTCGACCCGGTGGACACCGACGACGCCGACAGCCGGGTACGGGCCGAACTGCAGGTCGTGCTCGACGACTGGGCGCACGCCGTCCGGACCGGCGACGACGGGTCCCTCGCGGAGTTGATCGACGACGCGTCTCCGGAACTCCTCGACGCCGAACGGGAGCGGATCGCGGCGATCTCCGCCGTTCCCCTCGCCGATCTCGGCTACGAACTCGCCTCCGAACCCGCGCTGCCCCTGCCGCCCGAGACGATCGCCCGGTTCGCGGCCGACGAGGTACGGGCGCACCGCGTCCACCTGCGGTACGCCGTGGACGGAATCGACGACATACCCACCCGGCGACCGGTGACCGTGCTGTTCGTCCACCGACCGCAGGGCTGGCGGATCGCCGACGACGCACCCGATCTCGCCGGGGCGCAGACCGTCACCTGGCGAGGGCCCTGGGACCACGGCAGCCTCCACCTCGCGACCGCGCAGACCGAGGGTGGTCGCTCGCTCGTGATCGGACACCCGGACAACGCCGCCTTCGTCGACGACCTGGCAGGCGAACTGCCGTCGGTGGTCGAGGCTGTCGACGACCTTTGGGGCGATTCCTGGCCGCGACGCGCACTGGTGGTCGTGACGTCCTCACACGAGGAGTTCTCGCACCTCGTCGGGCCACGACACGACGGCGACGACATCGCGGCCGTCGCGGTCTCCGACGATGTCGACCACGAGCGCGGGATCGCCACCGGGCAGCGCATCGTCTTCAACCCGGCCGCGAGCGACCGGCTGGACGACACCTCTCGCCGGATCGTGCTCGCGCACGAGACGGTGCACGTCGCCGCACGCGCCGGCACCGTGGACGGCTCCCCGATGTGGGTCCTCGAGGGCTTCGCCGACTACGTCGGCCACCGCACGGCCGCGGAGGGCCTCGCCACCGGGCCGGTCGACGTGCAGCGGATCGCGCCGACGCTGACCCGGCAGGTACGGGCGTCGGGTGCACCGACGTCGCTGCCCGCCGACGGCGACTTCATCGGCGACCGGTCGACGCTCGCCTACGAGAGCTCCTGGTCGATCGCCGCGTACACCGCGGACCAGTTCGGACACGACACGCTCGTCTCCCTCTACCGCGCCCTCGCCGCGGGTCCCGTCACCGACGAACACCTCGACGACGTGCTCACAGACCTGCTCGGCGTCGACACCGCCGGCTTCGTGGGCGGTTGGGGTCGCTGGCTCGGAGAGCGCATCCGCGACATCCGCTGACCGGGACGGTCCGGGCCGGGCCCATCGGCACCGTCCGGAGCTCGGGACCCGTCGGCGCCTTCCCGTCGCGCTGCTTCTACGGTGGTCCCATGTCGCGGACCCTGCTGGTGACGAACGATTTCCCGCCCCGACCGGGGGGCATCCAGTCCTATCTGCACGCCTTCGCGAACCAGCTGCCGTCCGACGACCTGGTCGTCTACGCGCCGCGGTGGCGCGGCGACAGCCATGTGAAGTTCGACGCACGAGTCCCCTTCGAGGTCGTCCGTCATCCCACGACACTGATGCTGCCGACACCCGACGTCGCGCGACGGGCCACGCGGCTGCTCACCGAACACGACTGCGACACCGTCTGGTTCGGAGCGGCTGCACCGTTGGCGCTGCTGGCGCCCGTGCTGCGCCGCGCCGGCGCTCATCGCATCGTCGCCAGCACCCACGGCCACGAGGTGGGATGGTCGATGCTTCCCGCCGCCCGGCAGGCGCTGCGGCGGATCGGCGAGCACACCGACACCGTCACCTACGTCAGTCGTTACACGAGGGGGCGGTTCGCCTCGGCATTCGGCCCCGAAGCGGGTCTCGAACACCTGCCGTCCGGGGTGGACACCGACGTCTTCCGGCCCGATCCGGCGGCCCGCGCCGAACTGCGGGCACGTTACGGTCTCGGCGACCGGCCCACCGTGCTGTGTCTGTCGCGCCTGGTGCCGCGCAAGGGACAGGACGTGCTCATCCGCGCGCTGCCCGCGATCCGGAAGCGGATCGACGGTGCCGTCCTCGTCATCGTCGGCGGCGGACCGTACGAGTCGCGCCTGCGGGAGCTCGCGCGCCGCACGGATGTCGAGGAGCACGTCGTATTCACCGGCACCGTGCCGTCGGCCGAGCTCGCCGCGCACCACACCATCGCTGACGTGTTCGCGATGCCGTGCCGGACCCGCGGCGGCGGTCTCGACGTCGAGGGCCTGGGCATCGTGTACCTCGAGGCGTCCGCGACCGGGGTGCCCGTCGTGGCAGGCCGGTCGGGTGGGGCCCCGGAAACGGTGCGCGACGGTCGCACCGGCTACGTCGTCGACGGCACCTCCGTCACAGCCGTCGCGACCGCGGTGTCCGGTGTCCTCGCCGATCCCGATCGTGCCGCCGCGATGGGCGCGGCCGGTCGAGAGTGGGTCTCCAGCGATTGGAGATGGGACGTCCTGGGCGCAAGATTGCGCGGTTATCTCGACGCCTCGGCGCCCCCGAACGAGACGGTGACGCCGTCGGCGGGGTGACCGGACGGGCCGCCGACGCGATATGTGAAGCTGTTCTGCGTGAGCAGCATTCAGGTGGCGGACCAGACCTTCGTAGCGGCGCCTCCGGAGCGCATCGCCGAGGAGGTCGCGGCCCTCGATCGGTGGCGTGCATGGTGGCCCGATCTCGTACTGACCGTGCGGGAGGACCGAGCCGAGAAGGGCATCCGGTGGACGGTGTCGGGTCCGCTCGACGGAACGATGGAGGTGTGGATCGAGCCGGTTCTCGACGGCGCGGTGATCCACTACTTCCTGCACTGCGAGCCGGCCGGTGTCGCGCCCGAGCGGGTGGCGGGTCTCGACCTCGCGGGAATGAACCGTACGCGCCGGGTCCAAGGGAAGGTGATGACCTTCGAGGTCAAGCAGCGTCTCGAGGCCGGTCGTCCGGCAGGTGAACCGCCGCGACGCTGAAGCCACCGAAGGCGCGTCGTCCCGATACCGTTGTTCCCACGGTGTGTGATAGACCCTCGGGGCGGGACTGATCGGTGCACACCCGAGGGACCGAGAAAGGGAGCCGTCACCACATGGCCGAGAAGACGAAGAGGTCGATCACCATCGACGCGCCGGCCGAGCGTGTCATGGAGGTCATCGCAGATTTCGATGCCTATCCGACGTGGGTGTCGGCGGCGAAGACCGTGGAGGTCGTGGAACATCGTCCCGACGGCCGCGCCGAACGCGTGCGCTTCGTCCTCGACGCCGGCATCGTCAAGGACACCTACGTCCTGCGGTACAAGTGGGCGTCCGACAACCGTGCCGTGAGCTGGGAGCTCGAGAGCGGTGAGATCCAGAAGGCCCAGTCCGGCTCGTACGTGCTGACCGAGGCCCCCGGCGGCACCACGGTCGTCGACTACCAGCTCACCGTGGATCTCACGATCCCGATGATCGGTCTGTTCAAGCGCAAGGCGGAGAAGGTCATCACCGACACCGCGCTGAAGGAACTCAAGAAGCAGGTGGAGGGCTGAACGTCCGGCACGCCCCGGCCCGCGTGCGATGGTTCCTCGGAAAGGGCGGTGCCGGGAAGACGACCCTTGCCGCGGCCGAGGCGCTCGCGACCGCCCGTGCGGGAGAACCCGTGCTCGTCGTGTCCATCGACCGGGCGCACTCCCTCGGCGACGTGCTCGACCTGCCTCCGGCCACGAACCGGGACGCCGGCGCGACGGACATCCGCACCGTCGAGGACAACCTCGGCATGGTCGAGATCGACTCGCTGCAGCTGCTCCGCACGCGCTACGCGGTCCTCGCCTCGATGGCGGCGCTCGCCGGGACGCACGAGCACGCAGACCAGTTCGACCTGCCCGAGCCCGACGAACTGACCGGGCTTCCCGGCGTCGAGGAACTGCTCGTGCTCGCCGAGGTCGCGCGACTCGCGGACAGCGGACGGTGGGCTCTCGTCGTCGTCGACGCCCCGGCCTCCGCCGACGCCCTGCGCACCCTCACCGCGCCGCGCACGGTCTCCGATTCGCTGGAACGGATCTGGCCTCAGCACAGCCGGGTCGCGGCGGCCACCGGTCCGGACCCCCGCACGGGTGTCTTCGTCGCGCTGTTCGATCGGTTGCTGTCGGGGATCACCGCGGTACGCGACCTGCTCGACGATCGCGGACGCAGCGCCGCGGTGATCGTGGCGACGCCCGACCGCGCCGGTCGTGCCGAGCTCGCACGGGTGCGATCGTGGCTCGCCCTGTCCGGCATTCGCGTCGACGCGGTCGTCGTCAACGGCGTCGTCCCCGCGGTGGGCGGTTCGGGTGCGGCTGCACGGCTGCTGGCCGATCAACGGGCCGCGCACGAGGCGATCGTTGCCGAGATCGGGGCGGCCGTCACCGACGTTCCCGTGATCGTGTGCGAGCGCCGTGCTGCGGAGCCGGTAGGGTTGGCAGCTCTGGAGGAGCTCGCCACGGCGCTCCGCCGCGATGCACTCGTTCCCTCGTCGGAGACCGACGAGCCGGTCCGGGTGCAGCACGAATCGGGAACGGGGGTGGAGTCGGTGTACGCGATGCGCATGTACCTGCCGCTCGCCGATCCCGCGTCCCTGACACTCGGACGGATCGGCGACGACCTCGTCGTCGGCGCCGACGGCATGCGACGCCGGGTGCGACTCGCCTCGGGGCTGCGGCGGTGCACCGTCTCCGATGCCGAGTTCGACGGAACCGATCTGGTGGTGCGATTCGTACCGGATCCGGCGGTGTGGCCGCTGTGAGGGACGACCACGAAGCCCTGATCTCCGAATTGTTGTTGCTCGCCGACGCCGTGCTCGACCGCGTCGAGGGCACGGTGCAGCAGTTCGTCGCCGCGACCGGCGACGCGTCGGCCCATACCTCCCCCGATACCGCGACCGGTTCGACGGCGCCGGGTGACGCCGAAGCCGCGACCACCCCGAACGGGTGCGCGTGGTGCCCGCTCTGTGCCGCCGCAGCCCTGGTTCGCGGCGAGAACCACGAACTGGTCAGCAGGCTGGCGTCGAAACTGGCGGCGTTGATCGCGTTGCTGCGGAAGTTCCTCGCGCAGTTCCTGCCCTCGACCGGTGGCGTCCCGCCCGAGCCGACCCCTGATCCGCCGACACGGGATCGTCCGGCCTTCGAGCCGATCTCCGTCAACCTCCGCACGTGAACACGCACGACCCCGGGCTCACGGTCGGGATCGACATCGGGGGCACGAGCATCCGCGCGGCAGCCGTCGACCGTAACGGCGACGTCGTCGACAGTGTGCGCACGCAGACGCCGTCCTCCGCGGTCGCCCTCGAGAACGCGCTGCACCGGCTCGTCGAGCATCTGCGTGAGCGCAACGACATCGGCGCGGTCGGGCTGGGGGTCGCGGGTTTCCTCACCGAGGACCGCACCACCGTGCGGTTCGCACCGCATCTGCCCTGGCGCGATACGCCGCTCGCCGAGACGCTCACCGAACGCTTCGGGTTGCCGGTCGTTCTCGAACACGACGCCAATGCCGCGGCCTGGGCCGAGTACTGCTTCGGCGCCGCCGCGGGCAGCACGATCGCGGTGATGGTCGCGCTCGGAACGGGCATCGGCGCGGCCCTGCTGCTCGACGGCAGGATCTATCGCGGTGCCTACGGTGTGGCGCCCGAACTCGGTCACCTGCAGGTCGTGCCCGACGGGCGGCCCTGCCCGTGCGGCAAGCAGGGATGTTGGGAGAGGTATTGCAGCGGAACGGGTCTCGTGGACACGACCGTCGAGATGCTCGCGGCCGAACCCGGGCGGTCCGTTCTCGCGGGCGAGATCGCCTCGGATCCCGGATCGCTCACCGGCCGACGGGTCGCCGGTGCGGCCCACGACGGCGACCCCGTCGCTCTCGCGGCCTTCGACGATTTCGCCCGCAGGCTCGCGCTCGGACTGGCGCTCGTCGCCGACGTCTACGACTCCGAGCTCGTCGTCATCGGGGGAGGGGTCTCCGGTTCCGCGCCGTTGTTCCTCGACGCCGCGCGCGAGCACTACGCGGCCGTGACCACCGGCGCCGGCCATCGTCCTCTCGCGCGCGTCCGGGTCGCGCAGCTCGGCGACGCCGCCGGGCTCATCGGTGCCGCCGATCTCGCCCGATCCGCGATCGAAACCTCACGACCGCCGCTGTAGTCGGATTCCACTGGAGGTGAGATTCGCCGGAGGTGAGATTATCGTCACGTCGACGTTGAAAGGGTGGGGTCGAGCACTGGGGCGATGTGCGAGGGGCAGTCGCGTCGTCGTAGAGTCGACCGGCGGGCGGTGCTGCACCGATCCGTGTGGGGGATGATCGGATTCGGGAAGGATGCCATGTGGTACTGGCTGTTCAAGTACGCCCTCCTGGGGCCGCTGCTGTGGCTCATAGGACGTCCGAAGTTCGAAGGCGGCGAGAACATTCCGGCGCACGGACCGGCGATCCTGGCCAGTAACCACCGGGCCGTCCTCGACTCGTTCTACCTTCCCCTCCTCGTACGTCGGCGCATCACCTTCCTCGCGAAGAGTGAGTACTTCACCGGCACCGGACTCAAGGGCGCCTTCCAGCGCTGGTTCTTCTCGTCCGTCGGGCAGGTCCCCATCGACCGCACCGGCGCCGACGCCGCGCAGGATGCGCTCAACGCCGGGGTCCGGGTGCTCGGCCAGGGCAAGCTGCTCGGCATCTATCCCGAGGGCACCCGCTCACCCGACGGACGCCTCTACAAGGGCAAGACCGGCCTCGCGCGACTGGCGCTGGAGACCGGCGTCCCCGTGATCCCCGTCGCCATGATCGGCACCGACCGGATGAACCCCATCGGGTCGAAGATGTGGCGACCGGCGAAGATCACCGTCCGGATCGGTGAGCCCATCGACTTCTCCCGGTTCGAGGGCATGGGCGGAAACAGGTTCGTGGAGCGCACAGTCACCGACGAGGTCATGTACTCGCTCATGCAGCTGTCGGGCCAGGAGTACGTCGACATCTACGCCGCCTCCCTCAAGAACAAGGGCTCGGCGGACGAGTCGGGGGTCGGGGACACGGGCGCGTCGACGAACGGCAGTGCCGCGACCCCGCCGCAGGACGGTCCCGTCGCGGACCGCGTTCCCGACACGCGTGCCGGGTGAGCAGGTGCGCTACTTCTACGACTGCGAGTTCATCGAGGACGGACGCACGATCGAACTCGTCTCGATCGGTGTCGCCTGCGAGGACGGCCGCGAGTTCTACGCGGTGTCGACCGAGTTCGATCCGACCCGGGCCGGAGCCTGGGTGCGCCGCAACGTCCTCCCGAAGCTCCCGCCCCCGGCGCACCCCGCCTGGAAGTCGCGATCGAGGATCCGCGACGACTTGCTGAAGTTCCTCGTGCCACGACCGGGCATCCGGCCCGAACTGTGGGCGTGGATCGGAGCCTACGACCACGTCGTGCTCGTCCAGCTGTGGGGCACCATGCCCGAACTCCCGGACGTCCTGCCCCGCTTCACCCGCGAGCTCCGGCAGTATTGGGAGGACTCGGGCTCACCGCCCCTGCCCCCGGCGCCGGACGACAACCACGACGCCCTCGCCGACGCCCGCCACAACCTCGCAAAGTTCGAAGCGATCGAGGTTGCTCGCCGGTCGCGGTGACGCGGGTAACGGGGTGCTGCGCCGCTTCCGGCCGTCACGCCATATCCTGGACGGGTGAACTGGACTGTCGACGTGCCGATCGACCGCTTGCCCGAACTTCCCCCGTTGCCCGAGGAGCTGCGTGCCAACCTCGACGCGGCGCTTGCAAAGCCGGCGCTGCAGCAGCCCAGCTGGCCCGAGGAACAGGCCGCGGCGATGCGCACCGTGCTCGAGAGCGTGCCTCCCATCACCGTGCCCCGCGAGGTCGAGGAGCTGCAGAACCAGCTCGCCGCCGTCGCTCGGGGTGAGGCCTTCCTCCTCCAGGGTGGCGACTGCGCCGAGACGTTCGCGGACAACACCGAGCCGCACATCAAGGGCAACATCCGCACGCTGCTGCAGATGGCGGTGGTGCTGACCTACGGTGCGTCGACGCCGGTCGTGAAGGTCGCGCGGATCGCCGGCCAGTACGCCAAGCCGCGTTCGTCCGACACCGACGCGCTCGGTCTGCCGTCCTACCGCGGCGATATGGTCAACTCGCTGGTCGCCGATGCCGAGGTGCGCAGGCACGATCCGTCGCGCCTCGTGCGCGCCTACGCGAACGCGAGCGCCGCGATGAACCTCGTGCGTGCCGTCACCGCCGCCGGTGAGGCCGACCTGCACCGCGTGCACGACTGGAACCGGGCCTTCGTCTCGGCCTCGCCCGCCGGTGCCCGCTACGAGGCGCTCGCCTCCGAGATCGATCGTGGTCTGCGATTCATGGACGCTTGCGGTGTCATCGACCCGAATCTGCGCGCGGCGACGATCTATGCCAGCCACGAGGCTCTCGTCCTCGACTACGAGCGCGCGATGCTGCGCCTCGACAATTCGGGCGACAAGCCGCGCCTGTACGACCTGTCGGCCCACTTCCTGTGGATCGGTGATCGCACCCGCCAGCTCGACGGCGCGCACATCGCGTTCGCGGAACTGCTGTCGAACCCGATCGGTCTGAAGATCGGTCCGTCGACCACCCCGGAGATGGCCGTCGAGTACGTCGAGCGCCTGGATCCGCACAACACGCCGGGCCGACTGACCCTGATCTCCCGGATGGGTCACTCGAAGGTCCGCGATCTGCTGCCCGGCATCATCGAGCGCGTCGAGGCCTCCGGTCACAAGGTGATCTGGCAGTGCGACCCGATGCACGGCAACACCCACGAGGCGTCCACCGGCTACAAGACCCGTCACTTCGACCGCATCGTCGACGAGGTGCAGGGCTTCTTCGAGGTGCACCGCGCGCTGGGCACGCATCCGGGTGGCATCCACGTCGAGCTCACCGGTGAGGACGTCACCGAGTGCCTCGGCGGTGCCCAGGACATCTCCGATCTCGACCTGCACGGTCGCTACGAGACGGCGTGCGATCCGCGGCTGAACACGCAGCAGTCGATCGAACTCGCGTTCCTGGTCGCGGAGATGCTCCGCGGTTGATCGCAGTGGAGATGCTCCGCGGTTGATCGCAGTGGAGATGCTCCGCGGGTAGGGGACAGGCGGTCGGATCAGGGCAGTGCGGTCAGCGTGACCGTGCTGCCCTGTTCTGCTCTCCGCCCCGCCCCGGGATTCTGGCCGATCACGACCGAGCGGTCGGAGTCGCCGAGTTGCCGCACCTCGACCTCGAATCCGAGGCGGGTGAGCTCGTCGCGGGCCGAGCCCACCGAGCGTCCCAACATCGACGGCACCTTCACTGCATTGGATACAAGGAGGGTGACGGTTCCGCCGGCGCTGACGTCTTCGCCCTCCTCCGGGTCGGTGCCGATGACCCGCCCCTCGTCGACATCGGCGTCGAAGACCTCACGGATGTCCCCGACGGTCAGGCCTGCCTCGTCGAGGATGCGACGCGCCTCGTCGACCGGGCGCCCGGTCAGATCGGGCAGGGTCACGGGCGGCGATCCCTTGCTGATCACAAGCGCGACCTCGGACCCCACGGGCAGGACGGTGCCGGGCGCGGGGTCGAGCGCGGCCACTCCGCCCTCGGGCACCGTGGTGCTGAACGCGGTACCGCCCTCGACCGGTTCGAAGGTGCGGCTCCGCAGTTCGTCCTCGACGACGGATCTCTCACCGGCGCCGGGAATGGACGGGACGGTGGGTCTGCCGAGCGACACGAGCAACGCGATCGTGTCGCCGTCGGGCACGCGTGAGCCCGCGGTGGGGTCGGTGCCGAGGACGGTGTCGACGGGAACGTCGTCGGAGTACTCGCCCCGGATCTCGCTGGACAATCCGGCCGTCTCGATCGCGGACACGGCCGCCGCCTTGTCGAGTCCCAGCACGGTCGGGACGTCGCTGAGCCGGCCGGCGCCGAGCCACCACCCGGCGATCCCCATGAACAACGCGAGCACGATGATCGCGGCGATCCAACCGGCGGCGGACCGGCGCTGACGGCGGCGGTCGACGGCGTAGTCGGGCGGGGGCGCCACCGGTTCGGTGTCGGGACGCGGATGGGTGCGGGTCGCGACCCGGGTCGGGTGCGGGCGCGTGGCCGGTGCATTGGGGCCGGGCGTGGCCGGCACGGCGGTCTGCACGGTCGTCGGAGCATGCGAGTTCGCGGCCGAGCCGGTAAGCACCGTCGTCGCCGGAGCAGGATCGGCAGGCCCGGAAGCGGCGCCGTCGATGGTGCGGGTCGGTGCCGCGGCATCGGGATCCACCACGGGTGGCGTCCGCACCGCGGATCGTCTCGGAGCCGGAACCCGGTAGCGGGGGAGATCGAGCGTGTCGCATATCTCGCCGAGCGCGACGGCCATCACCTGCGCGTCGGCGTAGCGTTCCGTCGGTTCGCGTTCGGTGGCCCGGCGGACGAAGGCGTCCAGTTCGGGAGGAACCCCGTCGATGGCCGAACTCGGATCCGGCACGTCCTTCTCCACGCGCTGGTACGCCACCGACAGGGACGTGTCGCCGGTGAAGGGAGTGCGGCCGGTGAGCATCTCGTACACGAGCACACCGGCGGAATAGACGTCGCTACGCGCGTCGGCGCTGCCGATGGTCACCTGCTCCGGAGACAGGTACGCCGCGGTGCCGAGGATCACGCTGCGCGAGGTGGTGGTCGCGGCGGCGACCGCCCGGACGAGCCCGAAGTCGGCGATCTTCACCTCACCGTTGCCGGAGATGAGGATGTTCTCGGGCTTGATGTCGCGGTGCACGAGACCCGCCCGGTGGGCGACGGCCAGAGCCCCGAGGACCGGTGCGGCCACGGCGGCCGCGGCGTGCGGCGGCATCGGCCCGCGTTCGCGCAGCAGCTCGCGCAGGGTGCCGCCCTCGACGAGCTCCATCACGAGGAAGACGTGATCGCCGTCCTGGCCCTGGTCGTAGACCGCGACGAGCCCGGGATGCGTCAATCGCGCGACGGATCTGGCCTCGAACTCGAACCGTGCCAGGAATTGGGGATCGGCCGCGAACTGCGGATCCATGATCTTCACGGCGACGGGACGGTCGAGACGCATGTCGGTGCCGCGGTAGACGGTCGACATGCCGCCCCGCGCGATCTGCGATTCGATGCGATAACGCCGGTCGAGCACGACGCCGACCAGTCGGTCGCCTCCAGCGGTCACCCGGTGTACCCCCGTGTCTCGTGCGTGATGGTGGGACGCCGGTACCCGGGCCTTCGAGGTATCGACGTGACGAAGCTCCGGCTCCGCGTGTGCGGAGCGATTTCGTCCCCGTCGATCGTAGCCAGCTCCCGTGGACGGTAGCCGCGTAGCTGCCTGCGCGGCCGCAGCGATAACGTGGTGGGGTGAGTGCAATCCCTTACTGCGACGACGTTCTCGACCGCTCCGTGCCTGTGGTGCAGCTCGTCGACGTGGCCAAGAGCCTCGGCGTCGCCACCTCCCGCGTACACCAGATGGTGCGCGACCGGCAGCTGCTGGCGTTCAAGCGCGACCGCGTGCCGGTCCTGCCCGAGGCCTTTCTCGACGAGGAAGGAAACGTTCTCAAGGGTCTTCCGGGCCTGATCGCGGTGCTGCACGACGGCGGTTACGAGGACGACGAGATCCTGCGGTGGCTCTTCGCCGAGGACGATTCTCTTCCCGGTGGATGCCCTGTGGCCGCGATGCACACGCAGTCCGCGCGCGAGGTCGTGCGGCGGGCGCAGGCGCTCGCCTTCTGAGTCTCCGGGGCGTCGTTACCGCTTCCGGAGCAGTGAGCCGGCGACGTACTCGGTGATCATGACCGCGGCGCGCGTGCGGCGCGGAACCGTCGCGCGCCGGTCGAGCACCCGGAACCCGCTGCGTTCGACCTCGTCGAGAATCCGCCCGTAGAGCGTGAAGGCTGCGCGGATACCCGGCCGGATCCGGTCGGGGAGTACCTCCAGCCCGGGTTCGGCTTTGCGATATTCGGCGCGGGTCAGCGCGACCGCGTGGGCGAGTGCCCGCCGGACCCTCGGGTCCATCGCGCCGGTGCGCCGGCATTCCTGCAGCAGGTCGATGTCGACCCCGAAGGCCGACCACAGTTCGAGCGGGATGTAGAGACGTCCGCGTTCGAGGTCCTCGCCCACGTCGCGGATGAAGTTGGTGAGCTGGAACGCCGCCCCGAGCGCGGCTGCGGCGGGCGGGGCGGCCGGATCGTCGACGTCGAGGATCGGCAGCAGTTCGAGACCGATCACCGCCGCCGAGCCGTACATGTACTCGCGCAGTTCCTCCATGGTCCCGTAGCGGGGCCGGAACTCGGGCGTGCCGGGCACGTCCATGCGCATGGATCGGATGAACGCCTCGAAATAGTCGATCGGGATGCGGTACTGCCCGATCGTGTCGGCAAGCGCGCGGACCACGAGACCGGTGTGGTCGAGCGGGCCGGGAGCGCCCGCGAGTGCGGCGTGCAGACGGCTGTGCGCGTCGTCGACACCACGGATCGCGGCCTCCGGGTCGTCCACGGCGGTGACGTCGACGATGTCGTCGACGTGTCGGGCGAAGCCGTAGAGCGCGTGCACGGCGTGTCGTCGCGAGGCGGGCAGCAGCCGGGTCGCGAGGTTGTAGGTGCGTCCGTGTTCGGCGGTGAGCTCGGCGCAGTAGGCGTAGGCCCGGGTGAGATCGTCGGCCGCGATCCCCGTGGGGCGCTCAGGCACGGTCGTCCAGGGCAGCGCCGGCGGGTGATGCCGGTCGAGGTCGTAACCGCAGGCGCAGCGGGTCGTAGGTGACCAGCGAACGGGCCGCGACGATCGAGGCGAACACTGCGAGCGCGACGTGCGCGATGTTGTACATCCCGATCGACCCGTCGGGGTTGAAGATCAACATCAGCCATGTCGACAGTGCGACGAGCACCATGAGCACCCGGGGCGACATCGCGAAGGCGGCGGCGACGGCGAGCGGCCAGGAGTAGTACCAGGGCAGCGCGGCGGGCGACAGCAGGGTCACCGCAGTCAGCGCCACGACGATCCCGAAGATCGCGTCGCGCTCGGTGCGGCGGAAGCGCCACCACGCCCACACGAGGATCACCACCAGCGCGATCGCGCAGAGCATGCGTGTGATGTCGAGGACCGATCCGAGCCGCCACGGAGTGACCCAGGTGACGGCGTGCGCCATCATCGTCGGCAGCGACAGCCAGTTGATGATCTTCGACGAGCCGGACAGGGCGGTGAGCCAGCCGATGCCGACACCGGCGAGCAGCGAGGTGCCACCGAAGACCGCGGCGAAGACCCCCAGTCCCAGGCCGACGGCCTTGGCGAACAGGCGCACGGGCGCTGCCGGTTCGCGTCCCTCGGCAAGCGCACGATCGCGTTCGTGGATCATCCACACCCACACCAGGAAGGGCAGTGCCAATCCTGCGGTGGCCTTGATCGCGGCGCCGAGGGAGACCAGGGCGATGCCGCCGAGGTGCCGGCCCTCGAGCACGAACACGATGCCGGCGATCATGAGACCGACCATCAGCAGCTCGTTGTGCACACCGCCGACGAGGTGGATCAGTACGAGCGGGTTCAGCACTGCGAGCCACAGGGCAATCGCGGGATTTCCGCCCATGCGACGGGCGAGTTTCGGCACGGCCCACGCCATGAGTGCCAGGCCGGGAAGCATGGTCAGGCGCCACAGCCAGGTGCCCGTCACCACGTTGTCGTCGGTGATGGACGTGATGCCCGCACCGAGCAGCAGGTGGACGGGCCCGTAGGGCGTGGTCGTCGTTGTCCACACATTGCTGACGTTGTCGAGCAGGACGCCCGGATTGACGACCGGGCCCACCTCGTACGGGTCGAAACCGTCGCGCAGCAGTGCGCCCTGCGCGAGGTAGGAGTAGGCGTCGCGGCTGAACATCGGTGTCGCGACCAGCAGGGGAGCGGTCCACGCGGGCAGCACCGTCCACAGATCGCGCACCGTGACGTGGCCGGCGAGGGTCGCCCGGCCGACGCGCACCCACGCTGCGATCATGAGGAGCACACCGACCCACAGGATGATCCGCGAGAGCAACTGGCCGTGGCCGAACCGCAGCCACGACAGATAGATGTCCTCGAGCAGCGGGTCGATCCGCCGGACACTGCCCGATCCGAAACTGCCGAAGGTCATGAGTACCGCGCCCCACGCGCCGAGCAGCGCGGCATGGCCGGCGGGACTCCTCAGGAATGCGTGCTTCGGACGCTCACCCTTCGGTGCGGCCGTCCCCTCCGGCGCGGGCGAGGTCTGCGGTTCGGCGTCGGGCGAGGCAGGGGACGACATCGGTACGGTTCCTCCCCCGTGGACGTGTGGATGCGCGGCGCGCAGATAGCTGGCGAACGAGGACAGTTTAGTGGAGACGCGGAGCGTGGTGCGCCCGGTGTCACCGCCTTCGCGGAACACCGAGCCGTTCGGCGGCGAGCCTTCCGGACAACAGGACGGTGGGGACACCGACGCCCGGCACCGTCGCCGACCCCGCGAGCACCACGCCGGGAACGGCCGGATCGAGGTTGCGGCGCCGGAACGGTCCCGTCTGCCGGAAGACGTGAGCGCTCGAGAACGGGCTGCCCGCCTGCATGCCACGAGCGTGCCAGGTGGCCGGCGTGTCGATGTGGTCGACGCGGAAACCGTCCGTGATGCCGCCGTATCCGCGGCGGTCGAGGACGTCGAGCAGTTCGTTGCGATAGGGCACCGCGAGCTCGGCCCAGGCGAGCGGAGCGCTGTCGAGGTTCGGGCATGGCGCCAGCACCGACAACGGTTCGTGCTCGACGCCCTCACGGGTGAATCGCAGGCCGGGATCGGACAGTGCCGGTCGCGTGATGAGCAGCGAGGGATCCGACATCGGCCGGCCGCGTCCGCGGCTGCGGGTGATCTCCGCGAAGGTGCGGTCCCACTCCCCGCCGAAATCGATCACGTGGTGGTGTTGCGCCGCCCAGCCACGGGTCACCCCGGTGGGGATCGACCCGTGCAGCACGACGGCCGACGGCGCGGCCAGCGTGCGGCGGCACCGTCGGCGCGGCAGCAATCCGTCGACCACCGGGGTGTCGGGGGTCAGGACGGCCGCGTCGCACGGGAAGCGCTGTCCGTCGCGGGTGCGGACGCCGTCGACCCGACCGGCGGAGAGGTCGAGCGAGGTCACCTCCCGGCCGAGTTCGAGCCGTCCGCCGGTCTCGACGAACGCCGCGGCCATCGCGCGGGCGACCGACCGCATGCCGCCGTCCACCGCGTACACGCCCAGCGACGTGTCCATGTGGGCGATGGCCCCGTAGACGGCGAGGGCCCGTGCCGGAGCGACCCCCGCGTACAGCGCCTGGAAGGTGAAGACGCGGCGCAGGCGCGGGTCGGTGACCCTGCGGTTCACCTGCGCGCCGAGCCTGCCGAACCCGCCCAGTCGGAGCAGACGCGCCAGATCGCGCAGCGCCGCCGGGGACGAGACCAGGTCGAGCGGCGAGTCGAAACTCGCGTCCATGAAGCGGTCGAACTCGGCGTCGAAGATGTCGGCGAGCCACGCGCGCAACCCCAGATAGCGGCGTGCCTCGTCGGGACCGCACACCCGTGAGATCTCCGCGACCATGGCGTCGGGGTCGGAGTGCACGTCGATCGAGGTGCCGTCGGCGAACCGCGCGTGGTAGGCGGGGGACAGTCGCCGGGTGCGCAGGGCCGGCCGGACGGAGTTGCGGTCGGTGCCCACCGCGGCGAGCGCGTCGTCGATCAACTCGGGCATCGTCAGCACGGTGGCGCCGTTGTCGATCTCGTAGCCCGGGCCGTGATAGCTGCCGACCCGGCCGCCGACGTCGTCGGCGCGTTCGAGCACCGTGACGTCCTTACCGGCGCCGCGCAGGTACAGTGCCGCCGACAGACCGGCGAGACCGGCACCGACCACGACGACCCGGTCGGCGCCGGGAACGGTCCGCACCGCCCTCACGCCACCCGTCGCGTCGCCGCGACCGCCGACTCGCGCAGAAGGGCCTTGCCCTCCTCGGTGGCGCCGGACGCCTCGAGCGCCTCGAACGCGCTGTCGGTCAGTTCCGAGATGCGGTCCTCGATTCGGGCGACCGCGCCGAGATCGACGAGCAGCGAGCGGAGGTGCTCGACCTGCGCGTCGGACAGATCGGTCCCGATCGAGGTGCGCAGCAGCTCGGCCGCGGCCGGATCGGAGGCATCGGCCGTCTCCAGTGCCAGCGCGTACAGGACGGTCCTCTTGCCCGAGCGCAGGTCGTCGCCCGAAGGCTTGCCGGTGACCTTGGGGTCGCCGAAGACACCGAGCAGGTCGTCGCGCAGCTGGAACGCCAGGCCGATGTCGGTGCCGAAGCGGCGGTATGCGGCGATGAGGTCGTCGTCGGCGCCGGCGAGGGCAGCGCCGATGTGCAGGGGGCGTTCGATCGTGTACGCCGCGGTCTTGAACCGGTTGACCCGCGTAGCGGCCTCCACCGATTCGTCCGCCGCCACTTCGTTGGCGATGTCGAGGTACTGCCCGCCGAGCACTTCGGTGCGCATCGCGGTCCAGGCCGGGACCACGCGCGCGACGGTCGCGGGGTCGAGCCCCGCCGAGTGCAGCATGTCGTCGGCCCAGACCAGGGCGAGGTCGCCGAGCAGGATCGCGACCGACTCGCCGAACTGCTCCGGCCTGCCGTGCCAGCCGGCCTTCCGGTGCTGCTCGGTGAACTCGACGTGCACGGTGGGGAATCCGCGGCGCGTGGTGGAGGCATCGATGATGTCGTCGTGGACGAGCGCCGCGGCCTGCACGAGCTCGAGCGCGGAGCACGCCTGCAGGACGGCCTCGGCGTCCGGCCCGGTCGGGTCACCACCGGCGCCGAGCCAGCCCGTCCAGGCGAAACGCGGACGCACCCGCTTGCCGCCGCGCAGCACGAATGCCTCGAGCGTGTCGACGGCCTGCCGGTATCCATTGCCCACCGAGTCGACCAGGTCGGAGCGTGAGGTGAAGAACTGCCGGAGGGAGTCCTCCACCCGATGGGGGAGCTGCTCGGCAGACAGGTGAACGGCGCCGGTAGACAGGACGAAACCTCCAGGTCGATGGGTGACGGCACCTCGGAGGCGGGTGAGCCGGAGGTGCCGCGACCAGCCTATCCGCACAGTCGGGTCGTCGCCGGTAGCGACCGCCCCGGGGGCGCCAACTATGCTGGACCGGTGACAAGCGACTTCGTCAGGGCAACCGAGGACGGCGGGATTTCTCGGACCCCGTCGATCGTGGACCGTCTCGGGTCCGCGCGTTCGGGCCGCATTCCGTTCTCCGTCGAGTTCTCCCCGCCTCGCGACGCCGAGGCCGAGGGACGACTGTGGCGCGCCGTGCGGACGTTCGAACGTCTCGGCCCGGCCTTCGTATCGATGACCTACGGCGCCGGGGGCTCCACCCGCGACCGTACGGTCCGGGTCACCGGACGCCTCGCCGAGGAGACCACCCTCCTGCCGGTCGCGCACCTCACGGCCGTCGGGCACAGCATCGACGAACTGCGCGCGATGGTCGGCGCCTACGCCGACCGCGGCATCACCAACATCCTCGCGCTGCGCGGTGACCCGCCGGGCAACCCGCTCGGCGAGTGGGAAAAGCACCCCGAAGGTCTCGAATACGCCGACGAGCTCGTGCGTCTGGTGCGCGAGCTCGGCGACTTCCACGTGGGCGTCGCGTCGTTCCCCGAAGGACACCACCGGTCCCCGGACCTCGATCACGACACCCGCTATCTCGTGCAGAAGCTCCGTGCGGGTGCCGAGTACTCGATCACCCAGATGTTCTTCGACGTCGAGCACTACCTGAGGCTGCGCGACCGGGTCGTGGCCTGCGACGCCGAGCAGGGGCTCAAGCCGATCATCCCCGAGATCATGCCCATCACGTCGCTGCGCTCGGCGCGGCGCAGCCTCGAACTGTCGGGTTCGCACCTGCCGCCCGTTCTCGAGGAGCGGCTGCGGCGCGCGGCAGGCGACGGTCCGGAGGAGAACCGCGCCGCGGTGCGCGAGGTGGGTATCGAGGTGGCGACGGAGATGTGCGAGCGGCTGATCTCCGAGGGTGCGCCGTGCCTGCACTTCATCACGCTCAACTTCGCCCGCGCGACCGGCGAGGTGCTCGACCGCCTCGGCTACGAACTCGAAGCTCCCGCCGCGGTGCAGCCGGCCTGACATCCGGCCCGCGCCGGTTCGGGGTCAGGGCAGGACGCGGGCCTTCCACGCCGCGCGTCCGCTGCGCCGTGCCCGGATCGACGACGCCGTGAGCGCACCGACCGCCAGGACCGATGCCGGGTGCGCCGCGGCGTCCAGCAGATCGTCGACGGGACGGTCCGGAGCGTCCGGGTGTCGGCGTCCTCCCCGCTCGGTGACGCGCGCGAGAAGGCGTGACGTCACGCCCGCGGTGGCACCGGCCACGCCCCAGCGTCGCGTCCGTCCCCCGCCGAGAAGCGCCGCGGTCGGGGGCACGAAGTAGGCGAGGAGATACAGCGCGACCACCGCGGCCGCCCCGACCGGGGATCCGAACGCCGACCACAGCCAGCGGGTGTAACCGCCGATCAGCGGGCGGGCTCCGTCGTACATCCGGCACGACGCCAGTCCGCCCGCGGCCGCGACCGTCGTAGGCAGTCCGGCGCGACGCAGTGTCCGGGCCAGATCCAGATCCTCCGTGGGACTCGCCGCGACCGCGGCGTGCCCGCCGATCGCCGCGTAGGCGCGCGCGTCGAAGACGAGGAACTGTCCGCACGCGACCGCCATCGACGGCCGGTGGGTGCGGTGCGAGACCGCGACGGGGAGCAACGAGAACCACGACCAGAACAGCAGGGGCTGCACGAGCCGTTCGAGCGCCGATCCGGTGAGCTGGTACGGGAACGGTGAGACGAGCGCGGCGTCCTGGTGGCGCAGCAGAGCGACGGCGGCGGCGAGCGCGTCGGGTGCGAGCCGGACGTCCGCGTCGACGAACACGACGATGCCGCTGTCGGTAGTCGATCCGGCGTGGGCGACGGCTGCGGCGCACGCGGCCGCCTTCCCGGTCCATCCTTCGGGCGGTGGCTGTGTCGATCGGACGACGGTGATGCGCTCGTCGCCCTCGGCCGCGGCCGTGGCCAGGTCGGCGGTGCCGTCGGACGAGTCGTCGTCGAGGATCACCACGCGCAGGGCGTGCAGTCGTGTCTGTGCCCGCAGGTCGGAGACGATCGCGGCGATGCGGGGCGCCTCGTCGCGGGCGGGGACGACGACGGTGACCTGCTCGTCGACCACCGGTCCCGGCACGAGACGAGGGAGCGAGACCCGGTTCGCGACGGCAACGGCCGCGCCGTAGGAGGCGACGAGAGCGCCACCGGCGACGAGTCGCGTGAGACCGGGGGACGGGTCGCGCGGAAGGCGGGTCAGGACCGCGTCCCGTTCGCCGACGACCACTGCGGCGCGGGATTGCGGGTGAACCAGGCCGCGCCGGCGATGATCAGCGTGACACCGAAGGCGCCGCCGGCCATGATTCCGGCCCAGCCCGCGAAACCGCGCGTGTTGGGATCGGCGTAGCGCACCTCCGCGCGGAGGGTGCTCACCTCGCCGGCCGGAATCTTCCAGGTCACGACCGAATCCGACTCGCGGGTGCCGTTGGTGGTCGCCACCCGGGCGGGGAACGCGATGGTGAACTGCACGTCGGTGCCCTGGGTGGGAGCGGACTCGAGATCCACACGTCCGTTCAGTGCCACCAGATCGCCCGAGCGCTGCAGGTTGAGCTGGAACATGCCGGCGCTCTGATCGGACATCGTGGCGAGCTGCTGGACGTCGCCGAAGGTGAGGTCGTTGAAGAAGACCTGGCTCCCGACGTAGCCGTCCTGCGAGTACTCCTGCACCCGCACCTTCCCGGCCAGGGCCGAGGGAGCGGTGAGTTCGGGGCCGGGATCGTTCTCGTCGGCGGGGATGGTCGCGGCGACGATCTGCCCCGACACACGGTCGTCGGAGGAGATCCCCATCGTCGCCTGCACGCGCAGGCAGCCGGTGAGGAGCGGGAGGCCGAGGAGCACGAGCCCCACGACCGCGACGACACGACGGCGGACGGACAGGATGGACGACTGCACGGAGAACATGGTGCCAGGCACGGTCATCCTCGTCGGTTCTTCGGGTCGCTCGCGGCGAGTCGTGCCTCGTCCCGCCCGGGACCGGACACGCTTGCGCGCCACGACCGGACGAGTGAGACCAGCAGGGGAAGACCCAGTACCCCCATGACGACCAGCCCGTAAACCGCGGAGTAGCCGAGTTGGGGAGCGTCGAGGAATACGCTGTGGGCGAGGGCCGAACCGAGCCACGTCCACAGGAACAGCGCAATCGGCACGGCGTCGTGCCGGGGCGCGTCGGCACGGTCCGAGCGGGAGTCGACGAGCACGAGTACGGTCGCCATGATCGCGGCGACGAGGAGCCAGCCCGCGTAGTTGGTGAGCGGGATGTGCTCGATCCCGGGCAGGCCGCCGGCGTTGCACCACGACCAGTGCCCGTCCGCCACCATCTGGGGGTCGAGATAGAGATCCCAGCCCAGCATGCCGACGGTGACCGCCGCGACCCTGCCGGGACCGTTGCGGACGAGGCGGGAGGCCACGCACCAGACGGGGTACAGGCCCGCCGACCACGCCAGCGGCACCACCAGCGGGACGTCGAGTGCGGCCGGCCCGAGCCTGTCGGTGACGTAGCTGTAGCAGCCGTAGGGATAGCCGGTCATCGTGCCGACCACCTCGGACAGATACCCGATGCCCGCCGAGCTGACGAACAGGACGACGGCGAAGGTGATGCCGCGGTTCAACGCGGCGTGGACGAGGCAGGCGGCGGTGAGCAGCGTGACGACCGCGACGGTCGCGGCGTCCCGGGCGCCGCCCTCGGTGAGGGGATAGGCGATCTGGGCGAGGACCGCGGCGACGGCCGGGACGATCGGAAGGACCGTCCGCCACCGGGCCGGTCGGGGCGGTGCGGGGACGCGGGTGTCGGTCACCGCGACACCCAGCCCTTCACGCGGTCCACGAGACTGCCCTTGGCGTCGGCGAGGGCGACCCGGGCGGCGTTGCGGCCGCTCGCACCGGAGACTCCACCACCGGGATGGGTCGAGGCGCCGGTGAGATAGAGGCCGGGCGCGTCGGGCACCCGGTAGCCGGACAGCTCCGGCAGCGGACGCCACAGGAACATCTGGTCCAGCGACATCTCCACGTGCATGACGTTCCCGCCGAGCAGGCCGAGTTCGCTCTCGATGTCCGCGGGGGTCTGCACGTGGCAGTGCTCCACGCTCGCGGTGAAGCCGGGAGAGCGCGTCTCCATCTCGGCGAGGATGCGGTCGGTCTCGGCGCCGGCGATGTCCGCCCAGCGACGTCCGCCGCGCAGCGCGTACGGATGCCACTGGGACCACAGCGTGATCTGGTGCTTGCCGTCGGGTGCGATCGTCGGGTCGAGGGCGGAGAAGCTCATCGCGAGGACGGTGGGTCGCGGGGGCAGGTCTCCCGCCATCGCGGCACCATGCGCGGCGCGCAGGTGGGCGCGGTCGTCGACGAGCAGTTGCAGACCGGAGGTCGTCGATTCGGGCTCGTCGCAGCCGCGGTAGCGGGGCAGCGAGTCGGTGCCGAGGCGCAGGACCATGCCGATGCCCGGACCGACCCGCATGCTGCGACGCCAGCCCTCGAGCCGGTCGCGGTCGTATCCGCCGCGGTCGAGCAGATCCAGCGTGGTCAGCACGTGGCATCCGGCGACGACCCTGTGGGCTTGCACCGAGCGTCCCGATTCGGTGCGCACGGTCCACAGATCGCCGGTCCGGCGGATCTCGGTGGCGGCGTCGCCGCAGGTCACCGTGCCGCCATCGGACCGCAGCCGCGACAGCAGGGCCTGGGTGAGCGCACCGCTTCCGCCGATCGCGCGACCCGGGGGAAGGGTGTGCATGAGGGCGGCGAAGCCCACCATCGCCGCGGTGCCGGGTTCGGACATGGGCGGGCCGGACTGCGCGCCGAACCAGGCGAGGGCCGCCTTGAGGGGTTCGTCGTCGAAGTACTCGTCGAGCAGGCTGTCGCCGGTGGTGAGGAACCGGCGGGACAGGGCGCTGCCACCCTCACCCGCGTCGAGTCCCCAGAACGAGGACAGCAGGTGCCGGCCGGTCGGGGGACGGGTGAACGACGTCATCACCGCCGCGCTGCGCGGGCCCCAGTCCTGCACGAAGCGGCGGTACGCGTCGGCCTCGCGGCGTCCGCAGGCGGCCTCGACGGAGGCGCAGGTCCGGTCGAGATCGCGGTGGAAGACGATGCCGGGACGGTCGGAGTCCGCAGGGGGCGGCGCGTACGCCCACGGGTCGCAGTCGATGTAGCGCAGGCCGTGGGCGGCGAGATCGAGTTCCTCGACGATCCCGGAGTGGCGCACCATGATGTGCGCCGAGGAGCCGCGGTCGACGGCATATCCGGGGAAACGTTCGACGGTGGAGACGGCGCCGCCCGGCACGGTGTCGCGTTCGAGAACCTCCACCGACCATCCGTCGCGGGCGAGATAACACGCGGAGACCAGGGCGTTGTGGCCCGAGCCGACGACGACGACGTCGAGTGTGGCGTTCATGGGGTACCGCTTCCGTCCGGATCGCCGATCGTGTGATGGTGGTGCGGAACGAGGTCCGGCTCGAGGGGCAGGCTCCTGCCGAGGACCGCGAACGGGCGGGCGTCGCCGGTGAAGACGAACCGGCGGACGACGTCCTGGAATCCGAACCGACGGTACAGCCGCCACGCCCGGTTGTCCTCGCCCGGCACCTCGGGTGTCGACAGCAGTACGGCCGCTTCCGTGCGTCCCCGCAGCAGCGCCGACAGGAGCAGTTCACCGATGCGGCGTCCCTGCATGTCGGGTCGGACGTGCAGTTCGGTGAGCTCGAAGTAGTCGGAGAGAACGCGATCGATCTCCTCGGGGGACCGTCCGGAATGGCGCATGCCGGCGCGCACCTGCTGGTGCCACCACTGGCGGGTGTCGCCCCGGTAGCCGTACGCGATCCCGACGACGGTGTCCGGATCCTCGGGGAGGCTCGCGGCGAACGCCTGCCAACCCGCGCGGGCCGAATGCTCGGACCACATCGGCGCGCGGTGGTACTCCGTGCCTCGGGGATATCGCATCGCCGCGACGTAGACGGTCAGCAGCGAGGGCAGGTGCGCACGGAAGTCCGCGGGGGAGAGCTCGGTGAGGATCGGGGCGTCCTGGCAGGGATCGGTGGTCATGCGTGACTCGTTCGGGTGGCTCGCGGTGCGTCGGAGGTGCTCGGGTCTCGCTGATCGTTCGGGATGACGTGGCCGCTTTCTCTTGACGGGTTGTCGGTGGGTCCAGCTATATTGAATACGTCGAACGCATGTTCGACATCGGTGATCCGGGGATGTTCGAGGGAAGCGAACATCCCCGGATCACCCTGGGGTCTCCCGCTCGGCGTCCGTGTCGGGCCTCACTCGAGGACAGTGATCTCCGTTCCTCGGCGTTTCGGCGGGAATGCCACCGGATACCGCTCGTTGTAACGAGTGGTGAGACCACGCCGAGGAGGTGCGTGAACATGGCCAACGGTCAGGTCGCGAGTCGAGGCCCGCGCCGAACGTCTCCCACGCTCGGGCCGTCCGCATGCATCGACCATGCCACCTCGGCGCGCGCGGCGACGCTGCTGCGCAAGGCCGACGATCTGCTTTCCGGTGCCGCCGGTGCCGGCGATCCGGGCGAGCGGTTCCGCCTCGCCTACCTGGCGGCGCTGCGCGGTGCCGGTGCGGTGGTCGCGGCCGCGGAGCTGCGCTCCGGGATCCGGCCCCGCCGACCCGCGACGCGCAACGCATGGGCACTCATGGCGCGCGCCGACGAGTCCTTCGCCGTCTGGGCCGACTACTTCGCCGATCGCTCCGCCACCCGCACCGCGGTCGAGGCGGGGGTCGCGCAGGCGGTGGGAGCCGACGAATCCGGTGCCTTCTACGACGAGGTGGGCCACTTCCTGCACGATGTGGAGGGCTATCTCGACGCCGAAGCAGAGCCGGAGGTCGGTGTCGGTGGGTGACTTTCGCCCCTTCACGAGGGCCTTCGCCGACGACGGGATCGAACTCACGTGTGGAGTTTGTGGTCCACAGCGACATCTGCTCGTATTATTGACTCAGGCGGCCGTACGGACGGCCCCCCACCGGATTCGCCCCACGGATCCGGTGGCCACCGTTTAGTGCCGGGGGAGGTACCGTGCCACTCTCCGAGCACGAGCAGCGCATGCTCGATCAGATCGAGAGCGCGCTCTATGCTGAGGATCCCAAGTTCGCCTCGACCGTGCGTGGCAGCCGGTTGGGGATGGCGTCGAACCGGCGGCGGTTACAGGCCGGCGCATTGTTCGTGTTGGGCCTGACGCTGCTGATCGCCGGCGTTGCCCTGCCGCTCAAGCCGGGCGGCTTCCCGATCATCAGTCTGCTCGGGTTCCTCGTGATGTTCGCCGCCGGAGTCTTGTTGCTCCTCGGCGGTCGTCGGCCGTCGACTCCAGGGGCGACGGGCGGTAGTTCCGGTTCCGGAAAGTCCGGTCGAAGTTCCCGCGGCGGCAAGAAGTCCTCGGGTGGTGGCTTCACCAACCGCATGGAAGAGCGGTTCCGGAGGCGTTTCGAGCAGGACTGACCTCCTCGACCATCAGGTGTACCGACGACGGCGCGACCCACGGGTCGTGCCGTCGTCGTTCGTCTGCAGACCTTTCACCGACCCGGCGTCGTCCGCCTCTCCGCCCCTCCACCACCGCGCCCCACTCGCGCAATCTCCGTCTCCCCACCGCCTCCCACCTCGGCTCCGGCCGCAGTGTTTTCCCTGGTCGCCGATTGCTCGGCCCTCGCTCCGCCGGTGGGGCGGATCGTCGGGGCGCCGACAGCGGTGGATCCGTCGTCGTCACGCGAGCGCGTGTCCCCATTTTCCGCCACCTGCTCTGAGCTGGGAATGTGACGACAACACGCGCGGCCGGGCGGCAGTAATCCGTTTCCGGTGGGGCAAAGTGGGGTAATGTGGGGCGCGGCGGGACAAGGTGTCCTGTCGCGCGAAGCATCCGTCCGGCAGCGGGGAGGCGCCGAGTGTTCCTCGGTACCTACACCCCGAAGTTGGACGACAAGGGCCGGCTGACACTGCCGGCGAAGTACCGAGACGAGCTGGCGGGAGGGTTGATGATCACGAAGGGGCAGGATCACAGCCTCACCGTGTTCCCTCGCGACGAGTTCGCCGCTCTGGCCGAACGCGCTGCGAGTGCCTCACGGAGCAACCCTCAGGCACGTGCGTTCCTGCGGAGTCTCGCGTCGGGAACGGAGGAGCAGCGACCCGACTCACAAGGCCGGATCACGCTGTCGTCAGCTCACCGCAAGTACGCCGGTCTCACCAAGGACTGCGTGGTGATCGGTTCGGTCAGGTACCTCGAGATTTGGGACGCGACGGCATGGGAGACCTACCTCGCCGAGCACGAAGAAGACTTCTCGGAAGCGAGAGACGAAGCACTACGCGACATCTTGTAACCACGGCTCGGGCTGCGCGGCGAGTGCCGCGAGGCCTCTGCCCGATGTGCCGGCCCTGACGCACTTCCCCAGCGCCAGGTACGGACCGGAGGGCCCTGACGCACTTCCCCGGCGTCAGGTCTCTTCGGACTCGGACAGAGACCTCGAGGCATTCGCCGTCTTCCGTATCCACCCCCGTGGCGGCGAGCACGGTATCGAGACGAGCGACAGGCAGGCACGAGGCATACCACCGTCCACCCGACGAGTACCCGACAGACCGTAAGCGGCCCGAGCAGGATTCCGGAGGACACATGGTGGACGGCGAGCACGAATCCGTCAATGGTACGGATGAGGCCACCGGTGCCGATGTGACATCTGCGGCGGAATTCGGCCACGTGCCCGTCATGCTCCAGCGCGCCGTCGACCTTCTCGGTCCGGCCATCGAGAGCGTCGGTCCCGACGGCGAGGGCGCGGTCTACGTCGACGCGACACTCGGTCTCGGGGGGCACTCCGAACACTTCCTGACGATCTACCCGAGGCTGCGGCTCGTCGGCCTCGACCGTGATACCGACGCACTGGCGATCGCCCGCGAGCGACTCGCACGGTTCTCCGACCGCACAGACTTCGTCCACACCCGCTACGACGGGATCGCCGACGCGCTCGAGAGCGTCGGCCTCGACCGGTACGGCTCGGTCCACGCCGCCCTGTTCGATCTCGGCGTGTCCTCGATGCAGCTCGACGAGGCGGAGCGCGGTTTCGCCTATTCCAAGGACGCCCCGCTCGACATGCGGATGGATGCCACCACCGGCATCACCGCGGCCGATGTCCTCAACACCTACAGTCACGGCGACCTCGCTCGCATCCTGAGCACCTACGGCGAGGAGCGCTTCGCCGGCAGGATCGCCTCCGAGATCGTGCGGACCCGGGCCAAGACTCCCTTCCGGACGAGCGGCGAACTCGTCGAACTGCTGTACCGCACGATCCCGGCGGCGACCCGCCGTACCGGTGGTCACCCGGCCAAGCGCACCTTCCAGGCGTTGCGGGTCGAGGTCAACGCGGAGCTCGACTCGTTGCGCACCGCGATCCCCGACGCTCTCGACGCTCTCGCGGTGGGCGGCCGGATCGTCTTCATGTCCTACCAGTCGCTCGAGGACAAGGTCGTCAAGCAGGAACTGACACCGCGTGCGAAGTCCCGCAGTCCCGAAGGGCTTCCGGTCGAACTGCCCGGGACGGGACCGGAACTGCGCATCCTCACCCGCGGTGCGGAGCGGGCAACGGACGACGAGATCGAGGCCAACCCACGTTCGGCGCCCGTCCGCCTGCGTGCTGCAGAACGAATCGCCAGGAGGTAACCGATGACCGTACAGGTGGCACCCCCGCAGCGCCGGAACCCGGGGCGATCGACCGCAGCGCAGCGTGCCTATCAGCGACGGTCGCAGCGCGCAGCGCAGCTCGGGGTCGAACAGGTGCAGACCCGCGGGCGCACGACGGGTGCCGGACGTGTCCGCACCCGGATCCCGTTCGTCGCCACCATCATCGGGCTCCTGGGCGTGGGCATGGCCGTGACGCTGTTGCTGACCACCCGGGCGACCGAAGACTCCTACGAGCTCAGCGCGGCGCGGTCCCTCAACGAGGAGCTCGCCCAGAAGCGGGCGGTGCTCCAGCGCGACGTCGCCACGGCCGAGTCGGCTCCCGCGCTCGCGGTCGCCGCGGCGGAACTGGGGATGATCCCCACCGGGCAGGTCGCGCGGATCGTCGTCGCTCCGGACGGTTCGGTGCAGGTGGTGGGCGATCCGGTTCCGGCCCAGGGTGCCCCGCCGGTCCCGCTGGATCCGCCCGCCCGAGAGGACGCCCGCGTCCAGACCCCGCTGGCCGGCAGCGCCGGGGCGGAGACCCCGCGGCCGCTCGGTGACGTGAGCGAGGAACCCCGGCCGCGCACCGACACCGAGGGCACGCGTCGGGCCGCGCCATCGGCCGACGGCCGCCCGGTGGGCGAGGAACCGGCACCGGCTCCCGTGCCGGTACCCGCGGCGGAAGCTCCCGCGGCCGCCACGCCGGATGTCGAGGGTGCCGCACCTGTACCGCCCGCGGCAGGACAATCGGTACCCGTGAGCGAACTGCCGCAATCCGAAGCGCCCCGTGAGGCGGCGCCCGAAGCACCAGTCCAGGCCGTGCCGACGGAACCCGAGGGCGGGCCTCGGTGAACAACCGCTCCACCCCTCGGCGTGCACCGCAGCGACGTTCCACCCCGGCGACGCGCGGCGGCCGCGCTAGAATGCCCGCGCCGCGCGATCGCAAGCAGCGCGACCGGACGAGTTTCGCGTTCCGCAACAAGTGGGGCCGGATCGGCATGTTCGGCATTCTGGGCGTAGCCGTCGCCCAGTTGTTGTCCGTGCAGCTCGTCCAGGCCCCCACACTGTCCGCCGAAGCCGCCAGCCAGCGCACCACCCGACTCGTCGAACCCGCGACCCGCGGCACCATCGCCGATCGCAACGGGGAACCGCTCGCGTACACCATGGAAGCGAAGGCGCTGACCTTCCAACCCGTGCGGGTGCGCAAGGAACTCGAGGAGGAACGCGCGAAGGACCCGTCCCGGCCCGAGGTCTCCGAATATCTCGAGGGCGTCGCGTCGGCGGTCCACGAGGCGCTCGGCGCCGCGGCGCCGGAGAAGGACGTGCTCGAGATGCTCGAGAGCGACGAGACCTTCGTCTACCTCGCCCGCGGCGTCGATCCGGGGGTCGCGGCGGAGATCGTCGACGAGTACGACAAGGTCGGCACCGAGCGTCAGGACATCCGTCTGTATCCGGGCGGATCGCTCGCCGCCAATCTCGTCGGCGCGACCGGCTGGGACGGACACGGCCTGATCGGGCTCGAAGCGTCGATGGACGCCGTGCTGGCGGGTACCGACGGTTCGTCCACCTACGACCGTGGATCCGACGGCGCCGTCATCCCGGGCAGCTGGCGCGACCGTCAGCCCGCCGTCGACGGTTCCTCCGTCGAGCTCACGATCGACAACGACCTGCAGTACCACGTGCAGCAGGAGGTCCAGCGCGCGAAGGACCTGTCCGGGGCGAAGAACGCCTCCGCTGTGGTGCTCGACGCGCACACCGGCGAAGTGCTCGCCATGTCGAACGACCGCACCTTCGACCCGTCGATCGGTGTCGCGAACAACCCGCCCGACGCCGAACAGGGCAACCTCGCGGTCAGTTCGCCGTTCGAACCCGGGTCCGTGAACAAGATCATCACCGCGGCCGCGGCGATCGAGGACGGTCTGACCCGCCCCGACGAGGTCCTGCAGGTCCCCGGCACGATCACCATGGCCGGCGCGACCGTCAAGGACGCCTGGGATCACGGGGTCGTGCCGTATACCACGACGGGTGTGTTCGGGAAGTCGTCGAACGTCGGCACGCTCATGCTCGCCGAGCGGATCGGTGAGGACCGCTTCGCCGAGATGCTGCGACTGTTCGGTCTCGGCCAGCGCACCGATGTCGGCCTGCCCGGCGAATCCGCGGGTCTGCTGCCCAGCCGTGAGCAGTGGTCGGGTGGCACCTTCGCGAACCTGCCCATCGGCCAGGGTCTGTCGATGACCCTGCTGCAGATGACCGCGATCTACCAGACCATCGCGAACGACGGGGAACGTGTCCCGCCGCGGGTCGTGCGCGCGACCATCGCGCCGGACGGCACGCGCACCGAGACGCCCCGTCCCGATCCGGTGCGGGTGGTGAGCCCGCAGACCGCCGCGACGGTGCGCGACATGTTCCGTTCCGTCGTCCAGTCCGATACCGGCAACCAGCAGGGCACCGGTGCGGGCGCCGCCATCGAGGGCTATCAGATCTCGGGCAAGACGGGTACCGCCCAGCAGATCGACCAGAACTGCAAGTGTTACTCGAACTCCGACTACTGGATCACCTTCGCTGGCATCGCTCCGTCCGACGATCCGCGCTATGTCGTGGGCATCATGCTCGACGCCCCGACCCGCAGCTCCGACGGCAGCGGGGGCCAATCGGCCGCGCCGCTGTTCCGCAACATCGCGTCGTGGTTGCTGCAGCGCGACGGCGTGCCGCTGTCGGCCGAACCGGAGAGCAAGTTGATCCTCCAGGTCGACTGACGAGGTGACCGTGGCGTCTCGGTAGGCTGACAGGTCGGTAACGTGACACGACGGTCGTCGCCGAGAGCGGATCGGGAACGAACCCGGAAACATCCGTCGGAGTGCCTGCAGACGAGCTGCAGCGAAGCGAGAGGAAACTGGTGCCTGTGCCATCGAGTCCGGATCCGGCTCCTCCGGAGGAGGGGCGGAGACCCGAGCACCTACCGATGACGCAGATCTCGGTTCTCGCCGACGCCATCGGGGCGCGCGTCGAGATCGTCAATGCAGCCGCCGGAGAGGATGCGGCCCGCGCGGCCGCGATCACCGGCATCGACCTGCGCGCCCAGGGCATCCGCCCCGGCGACGTCTTCGCCGCGCTGCCCGGCGCGCGCGCCCACGGCGCCTCCTACGCGGGCACCGCGCTCGAACGCGGAGCGGTCGCCGTGCTGACCGACGAGGCCGGTCGCGACCTCGTCGCCGAGGCCACCTCCGATTCGGTCGCGGTCCTCGTCCATCCCGAACCGCGTGTCGCGCTGGGGGCGGCGTCGGCCACCGTCTACGGACACCCCTCCCGGAGCATGCAGGTCATCGGCATCACCGGCACGTCCGGTAAGACCACGACGTCCTATCTCGTCGAGGCAGGCCTCGTCGCGGCCGGACGCGTCGTCGGTCTCGTCGGGACCGTGGAGACCCGGATCGAAGGCATTCGCGTGCCGAGCACCCTCACGACACCCGAGGCGCCGCAGCTGCACGCCCTGTTCGCCGTCATGCGCGAACGCGGTGTCGACACGGTCGTGATGGAGGTTTCCAGCCATGCCCTCGCACTCGGTCGCGTGGACGCCACCGAGTTCTCCGTCGGCGGGTTCACCAACCTGTCCCAGGACCATCTCGACTTCCACAAGGACCTCGACGACTACTTCGGCGCGAAGGCCCGGCTGTTCGCCGAGGACTCGCCGGTCCGGGCCCGCCGCGCGGTGGTGTGCACCGACGACGTGTGGGGACGTCGCATGGCCGAGGTCGCGCGCGCGGGCCGCGACGACGCGACCGCAGTCCGCACGGTCACCACAGGTGGCGACGGTGACGCTGCCGGCGCCGCGGCCGATTGGACGGTCACCGACGAGGTCCCCGAAGAGACGGGAGTGCAGCAGTTCACCCTGACCGGTCCGGACGGGATCGCCCGCCGCGCCACCGTCGGCCTGCCGGGCCGCTACAACGTCACCAACGCCGCTCTCGCCGTAGCGCTTTGCGCCGAGGTGGGCGCCGACATCGACGCCGCGATCCGCGGTATCGCCGATGTCGCGGTGCCCGGCCGGGTCGAACGGGTCGAGCGCGGTCAGGACTTCCTCGCCGTCGTCGACTACGCCCACAAGCCCGCGGCGCTCGAAGCGGTCATCGGAACCCTGCGCGCCGCGACCGAGGGACGCATCGCCGTCGTCGTCGGTGCGGGCGGCGACCGCGACCGGACGAAGCGGCCGATCATGGGCGAGGTCGCGGCGCGGGCCGCCGATCTGGTGGTCGTGACCGACGACAACCCACGAACCGAGAGCCCCGCCGCCATCCGCGCGGCCGTCCTCGACGGTGCACACTCCGTCCCGGCGGCCGAACGCGGCGAGATCCTCGAGATCGGCGATCGCGCCGCGGCGATCGACGCCGCGGTCGCGTGGGCCCGCCCGGGCGACGTCGTCCTCGTCGCCGGCAAGGGCCACGAGACGGGGCAGGAGATCGACGGAGTGAAGCACCCCTTCGACGACCGCGAGGTCCTCGGCGCAGCTCTCGACAAGTACCGGACCGCAGGACCCGACGGTGACCATCCGCCTGCTGCGGGCGGTTCGCATCACGGAGGCAAGGCATGATCCCGATGACACTGGCTCGGATCGCGGAGGTCGTCGGGGGCACCCTGCACGACGTCGACGATCCGTCCGCCGAGGTGACCGGTTCCGTCGAGTTCGACTCGCGACGGATCGGTCCCGGCGGCCTGTTCCTGGCGCTGCCCGGTGCGCGCTCGGACGGGCACGATCACGCCGCGGCCGCCGTCGCCGCCGGTGCGGTCGCGGTCCTGGCCGCACGGCCGGTGGGTGTGCCCGCCATCGTCGTGCCGCCCATCCCGCCGACCGAGACCAACACCCTCGCGCTCGAACACGACAGCGACGGATCCGGCGCGGCCGTGCTCGCCGGCCTCGCGAAGCTCGCCCGCACCGTGGTGGACACGCTCACCGGCGCCGGCCTCACCGTTGTCGGTGTCACCGGTTCGGCGGGCAAGACGTCCACGAAGGACATGATCGCCGCCGTGCTCGCACCGCTCGGTGAGGTCGTCGCCCCGCCCGGCTCGTTCAACAACGAACTCGGCCACCCCTGGACCGCGCTGCGCGCCACCGAATCCACCCGGTTCCTCGTCCTCGAGAAGTCGGCGCGGGGCCCCGGGCACATCGCGACCCTGAGCCGCATCGCCCCGCCGCGGATCGGTGTCGTGCTCAACGTCGGTACCGCACACCTCGGCGAGTTCGGCTCGCAGGAGGTCATCGCCGAGACGAAGGGCGAACTCGTCGAGGCGCTGCCCAGCGCCGCCGAGGGGGGAGTGGCGATCCTCAACGCCGACGACACCCTCGTGTCGAAGATGGCGACCCGCACCACCGGTCGTGTGGTGACCGTCGGGACCGGGTCCGGTGCCGCCTATCGCGCCGAGGACATCCACCTCGACGACCAGGCGCGTGCCTCCTTCACCGCCGTCGTCCCCGGCGCCGACGGACAGGAGCGGCGCGTGCCCGTGCGGCTCGCCGTGCACGGCGAACACCAGATCGGCAACGCCCTGTCGGCGATCGCCGTCGCCGTGGAGTGCGGTGCGACGGTCGAGCAGGCCGCCGAGGCGCTCGCGACGGCGGGTCCCGTCTCGGCGCACCGCATGGCGGTGCACACCCGATCCGACGGGGTGACCGTCATCGACGACGCCTACAACGCCAATCCCGATTCCATGCGCGCAGCCGTGAAGGCCCTGGTCACCATGGCGCGGTCCGGTCCGGATCGCCGGCGCACCTTCGCGGTGCTGGGGGAGATGGCCGAGCTCGGGGACGACGCCGTCGTCGCCCACGACGCCATCGGACGCCTCGCCGTGCGCCTCGACGTCACCCGCATCATCGCCGTCGGTGCCACGCGGCCGGTCCGGGGTCTGTTCCAGGGCGCCGTGATGGAAGGATCGTGGGGTGAGGAAGCGAGCCACGTACCCGATGCCGACGCCGCGATCGCGTTGTTGCGCGACGAACTGCAACCGGGCGACATCGTGCTCGTGAAGGCATCGCAGTCCGTGGGACTGTGGACCGTCGCCGAGGCCGTCCTCGCGGACGACCCCGGTGCCGGAGACAACGACGCTGCTGTGGGGACGGAGGACGCCCGGTGAGACAGATCCTGTTCGCGGCGGGCATCGCGCTCGCAGTCTCGATCCTGCTCACCCCCCTCCTGATCAAGATGTTCTCCCGGCAGGGCTTCGGGCAGGAGATCCGGGTCGAGGGCCCGCAGAGCCACCAGTCCAAGCGCGGCACCCCCACCATGGGCGGCGTCGCGATCCTCGCCGGTCTGTGGGCCGGTTACTGGGGGTCGCATCTCATCGGTACGGGATACGACGCGGAAGGTCCCACGGCCTCGGGTCTGCTCGTGCTCGGCCTGACGACGGCGCTCGGCGGCGTCGGCTTCCTCGACGACTTCATCAAGATTCGCAAGCAGCGCAATCTCGGTCTGAACAAGACGGCCAAGCTGGTCGGCCAGCTGGTCGTCGCGGTGGGCTTCGGCATCCTCGCGCTGCAGTTCCGCAATGCGGACGGTCTCACCCCGGCGAGCACCGATCTGTCCTACGTGCGCGACATCGCCACGGTCTCGATGGGCTCGATCGTGTTCATCCTGTTCGTCTATCTGCTGGTCAGCGCGTGGTCGAACGCGGTGAACCTCACCGACGGCCTCGACGGTCTCGCTGCGGGTTCGATGGCGCTGGTGCTCGGCGCCTACGTCATCATCACCTTCTGGCAGTACCGCAACGCGTGCGCCGTGGAGCCGACCGCCGGGTGCTACGACGTCCGTGATCCGCTCGATCTCGCGTTGCTGTGCGCCGCCGGCGCCGCCGCCTGCATCGGCTTCCTGTGGTGGAACGCCGCACCGGCCAAGATCTTCATGGGCGACACGGGCTCGCTCGCCCTCGGCGGCATGCTGGCCGGTCTGTCCATCACGACCCGCACCGAGCTGCTCATGGTGGTCATCGGCGCGCTGTTCGTCGCGGAGGCCGCCTCGGTGGTCATCCAGGTCGCGGTCTTCCGGTCCAGCCGCAGGCGGGTGTTCCGGATGGCACCCTTCCACCATCACTTCGAACTCGGCGGATGGGCCGAGACCACGGTGATCATCCGGTTCTGGTTGCTCGCCGCCATCGCCTCGGCGATCGGTCTGGCCCTCTTCTACAGCGAATACCTCGCGGCGATCGGGGACTGACCGTGAACGACGAACTCGAACGGCTCAGAGGACGGGCGGTGCTCGTCGCCGGGGCAGGGGTGTCCGGCCGCGCGACGATCGAACCCCTTACCGATCTCGGCGCCCACGTCACCGTCACCGACCGCAACGAGCGGGCACTGGCCGAGTGCGCGGCGCTCGGCGCCCGGACGGTCGACCTCGACAGTCTCGTCGACGACCCCGCTGCGCTGCGCGAGTTCGCCCTGGTGGTCACGAGTCCCGGATTCCCGCCCGACGCCCCGCTGCTCTCGCGCGCGGCCGGCGCGGCGATCCCCATCTGGGGCGACATCGAACTGTCCTGGCGCATCGACCGCGCCGAGGTCTACGGACCGGCCCGTCGGTGGCTGGCCGTCACCGGGACGAACGGCAAGACCACTACGACCATGATGCTGCACGCGATCCTCGAGGCCTCCGGCCTCGGCAGCGTCGCGTGCGGCAACATCGGTCTTCCCGTGCTCGACGCCCTGCGCCGCGACGAACCGCGGGCCGACGTACTCGCCGTCGAGTTGTCGTCCTTCCAGCTGCACTGGGCGCCCTCGGTTCGGCCCGAGGCCGGCGTCGTGCTCAACATCGCCGAGGACCATCTCGACTGGCACGGCGGCATCGAGAACTACATCGAGGCCAAACTCGGTGCGCTCACCGGCGCCGTCGGGGTCATCGGTCTCGACGACCCGATCGCCGGTGGTCTCGGCGACCGGTCCCGTGCCGTGGTCACCGTGGGCTTCACCCTGGGCTATCCCCAGGAAGGCGAACTCGGGATCAGCGGCGAACTGCTCGTCGACCGGGCGTTCGCCGATTCCGCCGTGCTCGCCCGGGTGGACGACGTGACGCCGCCCGGCCCCGCCGGACTGTCCGACGCACTCGCGGCCGCAGCCCTCGCCCGGGCCATCGACGTGCCCGCCTCGGCGGTGCACGACGGCCTGCGACGGCACCGCGTCGGTCCGCACCGCGCCGCGCCGGTCGGGCAGGTCGACGGCGTCGAGTACATCGACGATTCGAAGGCGACCAATCCGCACGCGGCCCGTAGTTCGCTGCTCGCCCGCGACCGCGTGGTGTGGATCGCCGGTGGTCTGCTCAAGGGCGCCCGCGTGGACGACCTGGTCGCCGAGGTTGCGCCGCGACTGTCCGGAGCCGTGCTGCTCGGCCGCGACGCCGGCGACATCGCCGACGCGCTGGCGCGACACGCCCCGCAGGTCCCGGTCGTCGTCGTGGACACGGGCGACGATGAAGCGATGACCGATGCGACGAGCGAGACCGACACGTCTTCGGTGAGGAGGGCCGTGGCACCGGGCGCCGACGGTCCTGCCGCGATGCGCGTGGTGGTCCGGGAAGCGGCCGCACTCGCCTCGCCGGGGGAGACGGTGCTGCTCGCCCCGGCCGCGGCATCGCTCGACATGTTCGCCGATTACGCGGAGCGCGGCCGGAGTTTCGCGTCCGCGGTCGAGGAACTCCGCGGGGGCGGGACGCAACCGTGACCCCTCGGGCAGGAGCGACCCGAGCAGGGGCGAACACCGACGAGCCGGTGGTCGGAGTACGCGGCCGGTTCGGGGCCTGGATGGCGCGACCGCTCGCGTCCTTCCATCTCGTGGTGACGATCGCCGTCCTGCTCACCGTGCTCGGCCTCGTCATGGTGCTGTCGTCGTCGAGCGTCGGCGCGGTGGCCGCGGCGGGATCGGCCTACGGATTGTTCACCTCCCAGGCGATCTTCGCCGTCCTGGGCATGGTGATCTTCTACATCGCGCTGCAGATCCCGGTCCGGGTGATGCGACGCTTCGCCTTCCCGGCGTTCGCGTTCTCGGTCGTGCTGCTCGTGCTCGTGCTCATACCGGGCATCGGTACGGTCTCGCAGGGCACCCGGGGGTGGTTCGTCATCGCCGGTATCTCGTTGCAGCCGGCGGAGATCGCCAAGATCACCCTTGCCGTGTGGGGTGCGCACCTGCTCGCCTCCCGGCGTGGGGAGAACTCGACGCTGCGCGAGATGCTCGTCCCGCTCGTCCCGGCCGCCCTGCTCGTGACCGGCCTGATCGTGCTCCAGCCCGACCTCGGCACCACCGTCTCGATCGTGATCATCGTGATCGCCCTGTTGTGGTTCGCGGGACTGCCGCTCAAGGTGTTCCTCGGGATCGTCGGCACGGCCGCCACACTCGCGGTGATCCTGGCCTTGACGGCCGGCTATCGCTCGCAGCGTGTGCGGGCCTTCTTCAACCCCGGCGACGACCCGCAGGGTGCCGGTTACCAGGCGCGACAGGCGAAGTTCTCCCTCGCGGACGGCGGCCTGTGGGGTCGCGGGCTCGGTCAGAGCCGCGCGAAGTGGAGTTATCTGCCCAACGCCCACAACGACTTCATCTTCGCGATCATCGGTGAGGAACTGGGCTTCCTCGGTGGAGTGGCCGTCATCGGCCTGTTCGGTCTGTTCGCCTATGTCGGACTGCGGATCGCGATGCGCTCGGCCGACCCCTTCCTGCGCCTGTTCACTGCGACGGCGACGACGTGGATCATCGGCCAGGCCTTCATCAACATCGGCTACGTCGTGGGACTGCTGCCCGTGACCGGCCTGCAGTTGCCGCTCGTGTCGGCCGGTGGTACCTCGACGGCCACCACCCTGCTGATGTTCGGCCTGATCGCCAACGCAGCCAGACACGAACCCGAGGCCATCGCCGCGCTGCACGCGGGTCAGGACGGCCGGTTCGCGCGGCTGCTGCGCCTGCGCAAGCCGGAGGCCTACCGGGCCGGTCGCTCCTCGGCGGCGCGTACGGTCGCAGCACGACAGCCGCGAGCGCGGGCCGCGGCGCCCGAGCGCAGTGCCCGCCCCGCGTCGAAAGGTGGGGGATCGCGCAAGCGGCAGTCCCCCGCACCGAACGAGCGGCAACGGGGAGCCGCGACGGACCGCCGGACATCGGCAGGCCGGACGGAACCCCGGGAGGGGACCGGCCGGGCCCGGCGTGCACAACCTGCACGCGAACCGGCTCGCGGCCGGCAGCAGACGAACCGCACGACACGCGGATCGAACGGACGAAGCGGAGAGAGAGGGAACCGTAGGTGAGTGGGGAGAGGCCGGCACTGTCGGTGGTGGTGGCCGGAGGCGGCACGGCCGGTCATATCGAACCGGCACTCGCGGTGGCCGACGCCGTTCGCGCACTCGTGCCTGACGCGCGGATCACCGCTATCGGCACCGAACGGGGACTCGAGACGACGCTGGTGCCGCGCCGCGGATATCCCCTCGAACTCATCCCACCGGTGCCGCTGCCCCGCAAGCCGACGGTGGACCTGCTGAGACTTCCCGGCCGGGTCGTCTCGTCGGTGCGCCGTACCAGGCAGATCCTCGACGAGGTCGGCGCCGACGTCGTCGTCGGTTTCGGCGGGTACGTGGCGTTGCCCGCCTATCTCGCGGCCGGAGCCGGTCCGCTGCGTCGACGCCGGCGCATCCCGGTCGTCGTCCACGAGGCCAATGCCAGTGCGGGCATCGCCAATCGCATCGGTGCCCTGCGGGCCGAGCGCGTGCTCGCCGCCGTCCCGCGCTCGGGAATCGTCCGGCGCGGTGACGCGCAGATCGTGGGGATCCCGGTCCGCTCGTCGATCACGGGTCTCGACCGCGCCGGGCTGCGCGCGGAGGCACGCCGGCACTTCGGTCTGCCCGACGACGTACCCGTGCTGCTCGTCTTCGGTGGGTCGCAGGGTGCACGCTCGCTGAACGAGGCCGTGTCCGGCGCGTCCTCGGCACTCGCGGAGGCCGGCATCGCGGTGCTGCACGCGCACGGACCGAAGAACACCGTGGACATCCCCGCCCATGTCGGTCACGCCCGCGCCCCGTACGTCACCGTGCCCTATCTCGAACGGATGGACCTCGCGTACTCCGCCGCCGATGCGGTGGTCTGCCGGTCCGGGGCCATGACGGTCGCGGAGGTCTCGGCGGTGGGTCTGCCCGCCGTGTACGTGCCGCTCCCGCACGGGAATGGTGAACAGGAACTCAACGCCCGCCCCATCGTCGAGGCCGGCGGTGGCAGGATCGTCGCCGACGGCGACCTGACTTCGGACTATGTCGCCACGGAAGTGGTGTCGCTGCTCGGCGACGAGCGGAGACTCGTGGAGATGGGGCGCAGCGCCGCGGCCGCTGGTCACCGCAGCGCCGCAGACGAGATGGCGCGCATAGTGCTCGAGGTTGCCGGAGTGGAACCGAACAGGAGTGAACGATGAGTGCGCAGTTACCCGCCGAACTCGAGCGGGTGCACATGGTCGGTATCGGCGGTGCCGGGATGTCGGGCATCGCCCGGATCCTGCTCGCCCGTGGGGGACAGGTATCGGGTTCCGACGCGAAGGAGAGCCGCGGTGTGCTCGCGCTGCGGGCCCGCGGCGCGCAGGTCCGCATCGGCCACGCCGCCGAGGCTCTCGACCTGCTGGAGGGTGGTCCTACCGCCCTGGTCACAACGTTCGCGGCTATCCCGAAGGACAATCCCGAACTGGTCGCCGCCCGCGAGCGGGGCATCCCGATCCTGTTGCGACCCGCGGTCCTCGCCTCGCTGATGCGAGGGAACCGCACCTTCCTGGTCTCCGGCACCCACGGCAAGACCTCCACGACGTCGATGCTCGTCGTCGCGCTGCAGCACTGCGGCCTCGATCCGTCCTTCGCGGTGGGCGGTGAACTCAACGAATCCGGGACCAACGCCCACCACGGCAGCGGGGACGTCTTCGTCGCCGAAGCCGACGAGAGCGACGGCTCGCTGCTGCAGTACGACCCGAACACCGTGATCGTCACGAACATCGAGGCCGATCACCTCGACTACTTCGGCACGCCGGAGGCGTACACGGCGGTCTTCGACGAGTTCGTCGCCCGCATCGCCCCCGGCGGCCTGCTCGTCGTCTGCCTCGACGACCCCGGCTCGGCGGCCCTCGCCGAGCGCGTCGTCGCCCTCGGCCGCGACGACCTGCGGGTGCAGGGTTACGGCACCGCCGACGTCATCGGCACCGTGGGCGACCACCGCGGCGTTCCCGTCGGGGTGCGGCTGCTCGGCTGGGAGGCCAAGGATGTCGGCGGCGTCGCCGAGTTCCACCTCGCGGGTGAGGATTCGCCGCGCACCGTGCGACTGTCCGTCCCCGGCCGGCACATGGCGCTCAATGCTCTCGCCGCGCTGCTCGCCGCGCTCGAAGCCGGAGCGCAGGTCGACGAGGCGCTGGAAGGCCTCGCCGGTTTCGGTGGTGTGCACCGGCGGTTCCAGTACACCGGCCGCGAACACGGTGTGCGGGTGTTCGACGACTACGCCCACCATCCCACCGAGGTCCGCGCGGTCCTTGCGGCCGCGGCCGAACTCGTGGCGGGAGAGCCGCTGCGCTACACCGAGACCGGCACCGAACGGCCCCGCGTGATCGTCGTCTTCCAGCCGCATCTCTACTCGCGCACCGAGGCGTTCGCCACCGAGTTCGGGCAGGCTCTCGACCTCGCCGACGAGGTTGTGGTGCTCGACGTCTACGGCGCCCGGGAGGAACCGATCCCGGGTGTGAGCGGTGCGCTGGTCGCGCGGGCGGTGAGCAAGCCTGTGCACTACCAGCCGAATCTGTCCGCGGTGCCGCGGCAGGTCGCGCGTCTGACCCGGCCGGGTGATGTTGTGATCACGATGGGTGCCGGTGACGTCACGATGCTGGGCCGCCAGATCCTCGACGCGCTCCACAGCAAACCGGGTCGCTTCCGTCCGGCCGGGGCGGCTCCCGAGCCCGGCGGATTCCGCGCACCCGGCGGTTCCGGACCGGGACCGATCAGCTCGTGACGCCCGCCGCCGTCTCGTCGCGCCGCCGTCGCGGACGACCGTCACGCGAACCGCGTGAGCCCGATGAAGCCCGCGAACGCAGCACTGCCCGTCGCCCGTCCGGGCGGTCGGTGCGCCTGCGGACGGTACTGCTAGGGGCGGCTGTCGTCGCGGTGTTCCTCGGCGCCATCGCGGTGGCGTGGCTGTCGCCGTTGCTGTCCGTGCGGGTGATCGAGGTGGACGGGATCGAGGTCGTCACCTACGACGAGGTGGTCGACGCGCTCGCGGTCGCCGAGGGCACGCCGCTGCTCCGGGTCGACACGGCCGCGGCGGCCCAGCGGGTCGCGACGATTCCGCGTGCGGCGTCGGCCCGGGTCCAGCGGGTCTATCCCTCCACCGTCCGGGTGACAGTGACCGAGCGCGAGGCGATGGTCTTCTTCGACGCCCCCGACGGCACCCACTCTGTCGACATCGAGGGAGTGGACTTCGCGGTCGAGCCGCCTCCGATGTTCACTCCCCGTCTCGTCACTCCGACGCCGGGCACCGGCGATCCCGCGACCCGCGCCGCCGTGGAGGTGCTCGACAAGTTACCGCCCGACCTGCGCGTGCAGGTGGAGACGGTCGAAGCGCCCTCCCCGTCCGACATCTCGATCGTCCTCACCGACGGGCGTGTCGTGGTGTGGGGTGGAACCGATCGTTCCGAGCGGAAGGCGGCGGTCGTCGGCCCGCTGCTGACACAGCCGGGGGAGCGATTCGACGTGGCGAGTCCCGACCTGCCGACGGTGAGGTGAGGGATCGACGAAATTCGTCCGGCGTGTCCGGCGCGTCTACTGGCTAATCTCGGTACCCGTGCCATAGCGTTTCGGACAGTCGCGTTACTTGACATAACCTTCAAGCTGTGGTTGAGGGTTTGTCGGGGCAGCGCGCTGCGGAGCCGTCCGCCCGACCGGCGGACGTGACCGACATCGAGTCGGACCCAGACCCAGCACCAACCCGGACACCATGCACCACCCGGAACTTCAGGAAGGCGAGAGCACATGACGCCCCCGCACAACTACCTCGCCGTAATCAAGGTCGTCGGTATCGGCGGTGGCGGCGTGAACGCGGTCAACCGCATGATCGAGCAGGGACTCAAGGGAGTCGAGTTCATTGCCGTCAACACCGACGCGCAAGCCCTGCTCATGTCGGATGCCGACGTCAAGCTCGACGTCGGCCGCGAACTGACCCGCGGACTCGGCGCCGGCGCAGACCCGGAGGTCGGCCGCAAGGCCGCCGAGGATCACAAGGACGAGATCGAAGAAGTACTCAAGGGCGCCGACATGGTCTTCGTGACCGCAGGCGAGGGTGGTGGAACCGGTACCGGCGGCGCTCCCGTCGTCGCGAGCATCGCCCGCAAGCTCGGCGCGCTCACCGTCGGTGTCGTCACGCGTCCGTTCTCGTTCGAGGGCAAGCGCCGCGGCAGTCAGGCCGACACCGGCATCCAGACGCTGCGCGAGTCCTGCGACACGCTCATCGTCATCCCCAACGACCGGCTCCTCCAGCTCGGCGACGCCGCCGTCAGTCTCATGGACGCCTTCCGCTCCGCCGACGAGGTGCTCCTCAACGGTGTCCAGGGCATCACCGACCTCATCACCACACCGGGTCTGATCAACGTCGACTTCGCCGACGTGAAGGGCGTCATGTCGGGTGCCGGCTCCGCGTTGATGGGCATCGGCTCGTCGCGCGGCGAGGGGCGTGCGATCAAGGCCGCGGAGGCCGCGATCAACTCGCCGCTGCTCGAGGCGTCGATGGAAGGCGCGCGCGGCGTGCTGCTGTCGATCGCCGGCGGATCCGATCTCGGCCTGTTCGAGATCAACGAGGCTGCCTCGCTCGTGCAGGAGGCCGCGCACATCGACGCCAACATCATCTTCGGCACGGTCATCGACGACTCGCTCGGCGACGAGGTCCGCGTGACCGTCATCGCCGCGGGCTTCGAGGGCGGAACGCCTGCCCGCCGTCCCGTCGAGGTCGGCCAGCAGCAGCAGGGGCAGGCGCAACAGCAGCCTCAGCCTCAGCAGCAGCAGCAGCAGCCGGCCGGTCGGCCCGGTGCGATCGGCGTCGCGCGCGCCGGCGAACTCGGCCGTCCCGAGCGCGAGACCGTCGAAACCACCCCCGTGCGCGAGCAGCCCCCCGTCGGCAGCCAGCCGCCGGCCGGAGGCGGCAACGCACCCCGCAGCGTGGACATCGACGACGACGGTGACGACGACGTCGACGTGCCGATCTTCATGCGCCGTTGACGGCTCCGCACCGCCTGCTGCGCGCCCGCCGGGTCGTGACCACACGAGCCGGCGGGGTGTCCGCAGCTCCGTACGACAGTTTCAACCTCGCCGATCACGTCGGTGACGACCCGGCCGCAGTCGCTGCCAACCGGCGGCGGCTCGCGTCCGTCATCGGGTTGCCGCCCGAGCGGTTCGTCTGGATGGAACAGATCCACAGCCGCAACGTCACCGTGGTCGACGGGCCGGTGTCCGAACCCGTTCCCGCCACCGATGCGCTCGTCACCCGCGAGACCGGGCTCGCGCTCGTGACCCTCAGCGCCGACTGCGTGTCGATCCTGCTGTCCGACGAGGTGGCCGGGGTGATCGCCGCGGTGCACGCCGGCCGGGTGGGGGCGCGCATCGGGATCCTCCCGCGCGTGCTCGACGTCATGGTCGATCTCGGCGCCCGCCCCGATCGCATCGGTGCGCTGCTCGGACCGGCCGCGAGTGGCCGGCAGTACGAGGTGCCCGCGGCGATGAGGGCCGATGTCGAGGCACACCTGCCCGGCAGCGCGACCCGCACGAACCGCGGTACTCCCGGACTCGACCTGCGTGCCGGACTGCGCCGCCAGCTCGCCGATCACGGCGTGACCGCCGTGGTGGAGGATCCGCGCTGCACGATCGAGGACACCTCGCTGTTCAGCCACCGGCGTTCGGCACCCACGGGGCGGTTCGCCTCGGTCGTCTGGCTCGAGGAGGCCGGCGAGGAGGGAACGGCGTGAGCCCCACCTCCGAGGAGCGGCGCGACGAACTCGCCGGACGTCTCGCCGCCGTACGCGAGCGGCTCGACGCCGCGGCGCGCGCCGCCGGACGCGATCCGTCGGACGTCGCGTTGCTGACTGTCACCAAGTTCTTTCCCGCCTCCGACGCCGTGCTCCTCCACGAGCTGGGATGCGAACGCTTCGGCGAGTCCCGCGAGCAGGAGGCGAGCGCGAAGATCGCCGTGTTCCGGGAGAGCGTCGACGCGCCGGTCGAGTGGCACATGATCGGTCGGGTGCAGCGCAACAAGGCCCGTGCCGTCGCCCGTTGGGCGCACACGGTGCACTCGGTCGACAGTCTCCGTCTCGTGCAGGCCTTCGAGAAGGGGGCGCGGGCCGCCCTCGACACCGGCGAACGCACCGTACCGCTGCGGGCACTGCTGCAGGTCAGCCTCGACGGCGACCGGGAGCGCGGCGGCGTGGTCGCCGAGGATCTTCCCGCCCTCGCCGAGGCGGTCGCCGCGTCCGAGGTCCTCGAACTCGGAGGCTTGATGGGAGTGCCGCCGCTCGGGTGGGAGCCCGAGCGGGCATTCGAGCAGCTTCACGCCATGCATGCACGGTTGCTGCAGGACCACCCGGCGGCGGTGGAGCTGTCCGCGGGCATGTCGGGTGACCTCGAGCACGCGGTTCGATGGGGTTCGACGTGCGTGCGTGTCGGAACGGCGGTCTTGGGGTATCGACCGTTAGCCTGAATGACATCCGCCGCGCGAGGGAAAGGCGATCGATGAGCACACTCCACAAGTTCAAGGCGTACTTCGGGATGGTGCCGCTCGAGGATTACGAGGACGAGTACCTCGACGATCCGGCGAGTGGCCGCCGCGACCGTGATCGCGACTACGGCGAGGCCACTTATGGCGGCTACGCGCCGTCGCATCGCGACGAGTACGCCCCGTCGCACCGCGAGGAACCGGTTCGCGAGTTCGAGCACGACGAGTTCGACCGGTACGAGCCGGCACCGCGTCCGCGGGTCGAACCCATCACCGCTCGCAGTCCCCGTCCGGCGCCCACCCCGGCCCGCGCGGTTCCCAGCCGTGCACCACTGACGGCGGAGAGCCGGCTCGAGCGCGCCGAGCCCCGGCGTGGTGCGCTCTTCGACGAGGGAGGTCCGTTGTCCAAGATCACCACGTTGCGCCCCCGCGACTACAGCGAGGCGCGCACGATCGGTGAGCGTTTCCGCGACGGAACGCCGGTCATCATGGACCTCGTCGAGATGAGCAACGCCGACGCCAAGCGACTCGTCGACTTCGCGGCCGGGCTCGCCTTCGCGCTGCGCGGTTCGTTCGACAAGGTGGCCACGAAGGTCTTCCTGCTCTCGCCCGCCGACATCGACGTCTCCGCCGAGGAACGGCGGCGTATCGCCGAGACCGGCTTCTACAACCAGCAGTAGTCGACGCGCGCTGCGCGGGCGTGCACCCGGCACGTCCGTCGCGGCATGCCCGTCGCCGTCCCTCGAGCGTTCCGACACGCCCGGCCATGATGCAGATCACTGCAGGCCGGGCGTTTCGGTTTTGATCGACCCGTCATCGTCGGGCATTGTGGGCAGGTGGCCGTTTTCGAGGTGCTGTGGTTCCTGCTGTTCATCTTCTGGCTTCTGCTGATCGGACGGATCATCGTCGAGTTCATCAGAACCTTCGCGCGGGAGTGGAAGCCGTCCGGCTTCGTGGTCGTCGTTCTCGAGGCGATCTTCACGGTCACGGATCCGCCGGTGAAGCTGCTGCGGAGACTGATTCCGCCGCTCAATCTCGGTGGTGTACGGCTCGATCTGTCCATCATGGTCTTGCTGTTCATCGTGTATTTCCTCATGGCATTCCTGCCCAGGGGCGGCGCAGCATGATGCCTGCGTCGGACGTCGGGTCGAGCCGTCCCGGAGCTGCCGTGTGCCACAATGGAGTGCCATATACAGTGGGTTTTGATACGCGTAACGCACTGTCGATTACTCAGAACGCCTGCTTGACCGCTTACTCGACGCGTGAAGGGATCCTTCCATGCCGCTGACACCAGCTGATGTGCACAATGTCGCGTTCAGCAAGCCTCCGATCGGGAAGCGTGGTTACAACGAGGACGAGGTCGACGCCTTCCTCGATCTCGTCGAGCAGGAGTTGACGAACCTCATCGAGGAGAACGCCGACCTGCGTCAGCGGGTCGCCGAACTCGACCAGGAGCTTGCCGAAGCCAAGAAGGCGCCGCGCAGCGCGTCGTCGTCCGCGCCGGCGGCCCCGTCCAAACCCGAACCCGCGCGTGTCGTCGAGACACCCAAGCCGGAACCCGCCCCGGCGCCGGCTCCGGCACCCGTCCCGGTCGCCGCTGCGCCGTCGAGCGGCGACGCGAGCATGCAGGCCGCCAAGGTCCTCGGGCTCGCGCAGGAGATGGCCGACCGCCTCACAGGCGACGCCAAGGCCGAGGCCGAGGAGCTCGTGCGCAACGCTCGGACCAACTCCGAGCAGCTCGTCTCCGACGCCCGCACCCGCAGCGAGGCGATGATCGCCGACGCGCGGCAGAAGTCCGACGCGATGCTCGCCGATGCCCGCACCCGTTCGGAGACCCAGCTGCGTCAGGCCAAGGAGAAGGCCGACGCGCTGCAGGCGGACGCGGAGAAGAAGCACACCGAGATCATGGCCACGATCAACCAGCAGCGTTCGGTGCTGGAGGAGCGCATCGAGCGGCTCAAGACGTTCGAGCGTGAATACCGGGTGCGCCTGAAGTCCTATCTGGAGTCGCAGCTCGAAGAGCTCGAGCAGCGCGGTTCCGCCGTTCCGGTGGACGGTGGACAGGAAGTGTTCAACCAGTCCAACTCGTCGTCGTCGTTCGGATCGTCGTCCTTCGCGAAGGGCAACAGCTGACCGACGGTCTCTCCGGCTGGTGCTGTACGGCCTGGTGCTGTACCTCGGTAGAGGAGGAGCGTCGTGCTCGTCGTCACGCTGGTACTCGCAGCTGTCGGATTCGGTCTTCTCGTGATCGCGTTGATGACCGGTTCGGTGCTCTGGGCATGGGGTTGTATCGCGGTGTGCGTCGTGGGAGCGGTGCTCCTGCTGGCGAGCACGCTCGGCGGACGGAGTTCGGCCGAAGGTGAGTGGGCCGATCCCCGTTCCGTCGGGCAGGCCGGAGCCTCGGGCGGACGTCCCGGTCGGCGTGCATCGCGCCGGCGTCGCGGCGACCGGAATTCTTCGGATCGCTGAAGCGTCCTACAATATGCATCACCGAGCGTGAAGCTCGATCCCGCGATCGCGGGCGGCGTCGATCCGGCCATCACCGGGGAGCCTCCGGAAGAACGGCGACCTTGCCGGTCGCCCAGTAGAACCGGACGGGTGGGCCCGTCACAGCCCGAACGAGTGGCCGTCCCCCGGGACGAGCAAGCGGGGTGGTACCGCGGTGGCCGTGCACGCGCACGGCGATCGTCCCCGTGCCGAGACGTATCCAGGCACGGAGGAGCCACGCTGTGACCGAGAACCACGCTGCACCGGATCCCACCGCAGCAACCGCCGGCAGTACTGCCGGATATCCGCGCGTCGACTACGACCTGCCGCGCGATTCGGGTGTCGACTTCCCGGCGCTCGAAGAATGTGTGCTCGCACAGTGGGCCTCCGACGGCACCTTCGAGGCCTCGCTGCGCAACCGCGACGGCGCCGACGAGTTCGTCTTCTACGACGGCCCGCCCTTCGCGAACGGACTCCCGCACTACGGGCACCTGCTCACCGGCTACGTCAAGGACGTCGTCCCGCGTTTCCAGACCATGCTCGGCAAGAAGGTCGACCGTCGCTTCGGCTGGGACTGCCACGGCCTGCCCGCCGAGCTCGAGGCGGAGAAGCAGCTCGGCATCAAGGACAAGTCCGAGATCGACTCGATGGGCGTGGCCGAGTTCAACGCCTACTGCAAGCAGTCGGTGCTGCGCTATACCGGTGAGTGGCGCGACTACGTCACCCGCCAGGCACGCTGGGTCGACTTCGACAACGACTACAAGACCCTCGACCTCGACTTCATGGAGTCGGTCATGTGGGCGTTCAAGTCGCTGTACGAGAAGGGCCTGATCTACCAGGGCTTCCGCGTGCTGCCCTACAGTTGGTACGAGCAGACGCCGCTGTCGAACCAGGAGACCCGTCTCGACGACGCCTACAAGATGCGTCAGGACCCGGCGGTCACCGTCGAGATGGTGCTGCGCGCCCCCGGCTCCGAACTCGACGGCGCGTGCGCGCTCATCTGGACCACCACGCCGTGGACCCTGCCGTCCAACCTCGCGATCGCGGTGCACCCCGAGATCGAGTATGTCGCCGTGCGCGGGGCCGACGACAAGACCTACCTGCTCGCGCAGGATCGTCTCGGCCACTACGCCCGCGAACTCGGCGAGGAGCCCGAGGTGCTCGGCCGTTACCGCGGCACCGACCTCGTCGGTCTCGCCTACGAGCCGCCCTTCGACTTCTTCACCGGCCGCGAGAACGCCCACCGGGTGATCGCCGCCGACTACGTCACCACCGAGTCCGGCACCGGAATCGTCCACCTCGCACCGGCTTTCGGTGAAGAGGACATGGAGTACTGCCAGCGCAACGGCATCGAGCTCGTACAGCCGCTCGATCCGGGCGGCAAGTTCACCTCGATGGTGCCGCCGTACGAGGGTCTGCAGGTCTTCGACGCCAACCCGGCCATCATCAAGGACCTCAAGGCCGCCGGAAAGCTTGTGCGGCACGAGACCATCGAGCACTCCTACCCGCACTCGTGGCGGTCGGGTCAGCCGTTGATCTACATGGCGGTGCCGTCGTGGTTCGTCGCCGTCACCCGTTTCCGCGACCGCATGGTCGAGCTCAACCAGCAGATCACGTGGGTGCCCGAGCACATCCGCGACGGTCAGTTCGGCAAGTGGCTCGAAGGTGCCCGCGACTGGAACATCAGCCGTAACCGCTACTGGGGCAGCCCGATCCCGGTGTGGATCTCGGACGACCCGGAGTACCCGCGTGTCGACGTCTACGGTTCGCTCGACGAACTCGAACGCGACTTCGGCGTGCGGCCCACCGACCTGCACCGGCCGATGATCGACGAACTCACCCGGCCGAATCCCGACGACCCGACCGGGAAGTCGACCATGCGTCGCGTCCCCGAGGTCCTCGACTGCTGGTTCGAGTCCGGCTCGATGCCGTTCGCCCAGGTGCACTATCCCTTCGAGAACCGCGACTGGTTCGACACGCACTACCCGGGCGACTTCATCGTCGAGTACAACGGCCAGACCCGCGGCTGGTTCTACACGCTTCACGTCCTGGCCACCGCGTTGTTCGACCGTCCCGCCTTCAAATGCGTTGCCGCCCACGGCATCGTTCTCGGCGACGACGGCCTGAAGATGAGCAAGTCGAAGGGCAACTATCCCGACGTCAACGAGGTCTTCGCCCGCGACGGTTCCGACGCGATGCGCTGGTTCCTCATGTCCTCGCCGATCCTGCGCGGCGGCAACCTCGTCGTCACCGAACAGGGTATTCGCGAGGGCGTGCGGCAGGCGCTGCTGCCGCTGTGGAACGCGTGGAGCTTCCTCCAGCTGTACGCGTCGAAGCCGGGCACCTGGCGGACCGATTCGACGAACGTGCTCGACCGGTACATCCTCGCCAAGCTCGCGCAGACCCGCGACGTCATCACCGAGGCACTCGAGACCGTCGACATCGCCGGCGCGTGCGACGAGCTGCGCACCTTCTGCGACGCGCTGACCAACTGGTACGTGCGCCGCTCGCGGAACCGGTTCTGGGACGAGGACACCGACGCGATCGACACCCTCCACACGGTGCTCGAGGTCGTCACGCGCCTGGCCGCGCCGCTGCTGCCGATGGCGTCCGAGGTGATCTGGCGGGGTCTGACCGGTGGTCGGTCGGTGCACCTGGCGGACTGGCCGGCGGCCGACGACCTGCCCTCGGATCCCGCGCTCGTCGCGGCGATGGACGAGGTGCGCGGGGTGTGCTCGACCGTGCTGTCGCTGCGCAAGGCCCAGAAGCTGCGCGTGCGGCTGCCGCTGCCCGAGGTGACGGTGGCGACGCCTGGTTCGTCGCATCTCGATCCGTTCGTCGATCTCATCAAGGACGAGGTCAACGTCAAGCGGGTCGTGACCACCGACGACGTCGAGGCCCACGGCCGGTTCGAGGTGGTCGTCAACGCGCGTGCCGCCGGTCCGCGTCTCGGCAAGGACGTGCAGACGGTCATCAAGGCCGTCAAGGCGGGAGACTGGACGCAGGCGGAGGACGGCACGGTCACCGCGGCCGGCATCGCCCTGCTGCCCGAGGAGTACACCAGCCGTCTGGTCGCGGCCGAGCCGGAATCCACCGCCGCGCTGCCGGGTGGCAACGGCCTGGTGGTCCTCGACACGGCCGTCACCGAGGAACTCGAGGCCGAGGGCTGGGCCAAGGACCGCATCCGCGAGTTCCAGGACGCGCGCCGCAACCTCGGCCTGGAGGTCTCCGACCGCATCTCGGTGCGGTTCGAGGTTCCCGCCGAACGCGCCGAATGGGCTGCCCGCCACCGGGATCTGATCGCCGGCGAGATCCTCGCCACGACCTTCGAACTCGGTGCCCCCGAGGGCGAGGCGATCGAACTCGGCGAGGGAACCCGCGCGTCCATCGTCAAGGCGTGACCGGGCCGGTGCTTCCGGGAGGATCGAGCGTCCTTCCGGAAGCACCGGTCTGCGGCCTCCCGCCGGACGTGTGGGTGCGGCGCACTAGTCTCGACACGTGCCCGCTTCCGTGAGTCGGCGCTGGGTGTTGCACCTGGATCTCGACGCGTTCTTCGCGTCCGCCGAGCAGTTGACCCGGCCGACCCTGCGGGGCCGGCCGGTCCTCGTCGGTGGGCTCGGTGCCCGCGGGGTGGTGGCCGGCGCGAGCTACGAGGCTCGCGTCTACGGTGCGCGCTCGGCCATGCCGATGAGCCGGGCACGGCGCCTCGTCGGACCGGCGGCGGTCGTGCTGCCTCCGCGCGGAATCCTGTACCGCGAACTGAGCGGACTCGTCTTCGACACCCTGCGCGCCCGGATCCCCATTCTCGAGACCCTCTCGCTCGACGAGGCGTTCGCCGAACCTCTCGAACTGGCCGGCGCCGACGCCGACGAGGTCGAACGCTTCTGTGCGGAGCTACGCGAACACGTCAGGGAGAAAACGGGTCTCGTCGCCTCCATCGGAGCAGGATCGGGTAAGCAGATCGCGAAGATCGGGTCCGGTCTCGCGAAACCGGACGGGCTGCTCGTCGTCCGGCCCGAAGGCGAGCTTCCGTTGCTGCACAACCTGCCGGTGCGCAAGCTGTGGGGGATCGGTCCGGTGGCCGAGGACCGGTTGCGGCGACTCGGTATCGAGACCATCGGCGATCTCGCGGCGCTGCCCGTCGCCGAGGCCGCGTCGATCCTCGGCGGCACCATCGGACCGGGATTGCACCGGCTCGCCAACGGATTCGACGACCGGCCCGTCGCCGAACGCGCCGAGGCGAAACAGGTCAGCGCCGAGACCACCTTTCCCACGGACATCGTCGCGATGCCCGGACTGCGGCGGGCGATCGCCGCGTCCGCGACCGCCGCGCACACACGCCTGCGCAAGGACGGGCGTGCCGCCCGCACGGTGGTGCTCAAGCTGCGCAAGGCCGACATGTCGGTGCTCACCCGGTCGTCGACCCTGCCCTACGCCACCGAGGACGTGCAGGTGCTCACCGCCGCCGCCCAGCGCCTCGCGCTCGATCCCCTCGAGATCGGCCCCGTCCGGCTCGTCGGGGTGGGTTATGCGGGTCTGTCCGCGATCGCGCAGGACAGCCTGTTCCCCGAACTCGACCGGACGACGACCGAGGAGATCGGACCGGCCGAGGAGGACGACGAGGAGCGCGTCGTGGCGAGCGGGCCGGCCACCCGGTGGACGCCGGGCGCCGACGTCTGCCATCCCGAATTCGGGAACGGATGGGTGCAGGGCGCGGGCCACGGCGTGGTCACCGTCCGCTTCGAGACACGCAGCACGGGTCCGGGACCAGCGCGGACGCTCGACGAGAACGATCCCGACCTCACCGTCGCCGACCCGCTCGCGAGCCTGAACTGAAACATGTTCCCGGCGCCCTCATGGTCTTCTTACTACCGCCGGGTACTCTTGCGGGCGATCCGCTGCCGGATGACCGAGCACGACGAACACATCGTGCACGACCGAACGAGAAGGACGAGAAGTTGAAGCTTCGCAAGATCACCGTCGCCACCGTGGCGCTCGCCGCCGCCCTCACGATGTCCGCCTGCAGCTCGGACGACAGCGGTAGCTCCTCCGAGACGACCGCGAAGACCAGCACGACCACGACCGCCGCGGCTCCGGCCGTCGACTACCCGCCGGTGCCCACCGTCGAGGAGCTCAACGCCGACCTCGCGCGCGCATTCGACCTGAGCGTCCCGGCCGCCGAGAAGACCGACCTGGTTCAGGGTGCCGAGGAGGATCCGGAGCTGATCAACATGGTCGCCCAGGCGGCCAACGACGCCGGTGTGCAGGTCAACGTCGTCGACGTGACCGACAACGAGAACGGCACGATCACCGCCGGTGTCGAGATGGCGCTCGCGGGCAGCGACCAGCCGTCCTTCGGCACGGTCGACTTCGTCGCCGAGGACGACACCTGGAAGGTGTCGAAGGACTACGCGTGCTCCATCGTCATCAACATGGCGCAGCTGCAGTCCCCGGCCTGCGTGTGATGTAGTACTCGTCCCGAACGAACCGACGGCCGGCGCGGATCATCCGCGCCGGCCGTCGGCGTTCGTCCGTCTCCCGGACTACTGATCCGGGGTGTTCCAGCCCACCCGGTCGACCTGCGACTGCGACAGGCGCGTTCCGCCGTCCGGCTCGACGTAGGTCTGATCGCCGCGCACCGTCAGTTCCCCGCCGACGGGCAGGGGGAGCGACGCGTCGATCGTCATCGACCCCTCACCGGCCATCGTGTACTGCTCGATGTCGAGACGGCCCTGCCCGTTCGGCAGCACCCAGGTGGACTCGCGCGGTGTCTGTTCAATCTTCACGTCGACCGTGATGCGGTCGTCCTCCCGCTCGACGAGCGTCGCCGTCCCGACCTGGTCGAGGGTGATGCCCGCGCTCATCACCTGCTGGTGGATCTCCCACACCGCGCCCACCCCGACGGCTTCCTCCGGGAACGAGACGATGCGATAGACGGCCTGGTAGAAGGCCTGCTCGATCGCCGACCGTGCGATATTCGCCGCATCGGGAGTGGGCTCGAGGCGCAGCGCACTGATCGCGCCGGTGGGGCCGATCGTCAGTCCGGCTCCGGAACCCTCGGCATCGGACAGTGCCGATCCGAGCGTCTCGTCCGGCGACGTCGCCGATCCGACGGTGATGTCGACCACGGTGCTCGGGTCCTCGTCGGAGACCGCCCGCTCGACCGTCGCCGAGAGCGGAAGGGTCAGCTCGGGAGTGGAGAAGTCCTGCTGCGGGTCGTCGCCGACGCGCTGGAAGACCTCGGACCGGGTGGTGAGGACGACGCCCTGCTGCACCCCGGCCTCCGGTACGAGCCGCACCACCGATCGGGGTTCGGCACCGGGGTCGAGCACTGTCGTGGTCACCGTCGACACCGGCACCGTCACCTCCGTCGATGTCGCCGCCGTGACGGCGGGCGCGCCGTCCGAAGGACCACCGCAACCGGCGACGAGAGCGGAGAGGGACAGCACAGCCGCGAGGGCACACGGCCCCGAGCGGGGGAATCTGGACAGCGCAGGCACGCCACCCAGGGTAGCCACGACGGGAGGGGGAACCGCCGCGGTCGTCCGGTAGGGGATGATGGAGCGGTGACGAACGAAGCTTCCCGACCCGACCGCGACGCGGAGACGCCGGTTCCCGGTCGTGCCGACGAGCCGTCTCCCTCCGTCGGCCGGCGCATGCTGCGGCCGCTGCTGCTCGTGGCGCTCGTCGTCTACGTCGCGGATCTGGTGACGAAGGTGCTCGCCGTCCACTACATCGACCCAGCCGATCCGATCTCGATCGTCGGCGACACGGTCACCCTGACACTCGTCCGCAATCCCGGTGCCGCGTTCTCCATGGCCACGGGCATGACCTGGTTGCTCACGCTGGTCGCGATCGCCGTCGTCGTCGGCGTCGTGAAGATCGGCCGGACCCTGAGATCGAGGTGGTGGGCGCTCGGCCTCGCCCTCGTCCTCGGGGGAGCGCTCGGCAATCTCACCGACCGTCTGTTCCGCTCGCCCGGACCGCTGCAGGGCCACGTCGTCGACTTCGTGTCGGTCGGATGGTGGCCGGTGTTCAACGTCGCCGACTCGGCCATCGTGTGCGGAGCGATCCTGCTCGTGGCCTTGACCGTCTTCGGCGTCGAACCCGACGGTAGTGCCTCGAAGGGCCGGGACGCAGCGCCGGGTGCGGACGAAACGAGAAAGGAATCACACCAGTGAGGGAAACCCGCGCGATGCCCGTACCCGACGGGCTCGACGGGATGCGTGTCGATGCAGGCCTCGCGCGCCTGCTCGGTCTGTCCCGGACCGTGGTCGCCATGCTCACCGAGGAGGGCGCCGTCGTGGTCGACGGCGCGGCGGTGGGCAAGTCCGACCGATTGTCCGCAGGCTCCTGGCTCGAGGTGGAACTGCCCGAGCCGCCCCGCCCCCTGACCATCGAGGCCCAGCCCGTCGAGGGCATGGAGATCCTCTACGCCGACGACGACATCGTCGCGGTCGACAAGCCCGTGGGTGTCGCCGCCCACGCGAGCGTCGGCTGGACCGGACCGACTGTGATCGGCGGCCTCGCCGCCGCCGGCTACCGGATCTCCACGTCCGGCGCCCACGAACGCCAGGGCATCGTGCACCGGCTCGACGTGGGCACCTCCGGCGTCATGGTGGTCGCGACGTCCGAACGCGCCTACACCGTCCTCAAGCGCGCCTTCAAGGAACGCACGGTCGACAAGCGGTACCACGCGCTCGTCCAGGGGCATCCCGACCCGAGCAGCGGCACCATCGACGCACCGATCGGCCGCCACCGCAGCAGCGACTGGAAGTTCACGGTCACCGCCGACGGCAAACCCAGCGTGACGCACTACGACACGATCGAGGCGTTCCAGGCCGCGAGCCTGCTCGACATCCATCTCGAGACCGGCCGGACCCATCAGATCCGGGTGCACTTCTCGGCACTGCGTCACCCCTGCTGCGGCGACCTCACCTACGGAGCCGACCCACGTCTCGCGGCGCGTCTCGGTCTCGAACGGCAGTGGCTGCACGCGTGCACCCTCGGGTTCTCGCACCCCACGCGTGGGCACTGGGTCGAGATCACCAGCAAGTACCCGCCGGATCTCGAACACGCGCTCGCCGTGTTGCGCAACGCCTGACCGATGGGACGCGTCCTGCCCTGGGCGGCGGTCGTCGTTCTCGTCGTCGCCGTGCTCGTCGCCGGGTGGACCTCACCGCCGCGGCCGGCCCCGGTCGGCAGCGACACCCTCGGTCCCGACAACGGGGAAGCGGTCGCCGACTATCTGACACGGGCCGCGGACAGCCTGACCGAGGCCGAAGCGGACGGAGACCTCGAGCACTGGGGACTGGTGTCGTTCACCGACGCCGTCGGCATCGACCGGGTCGTCGAACTCACCGACGAGGTGCGCGTGGCGCAGGTGCTGTTCCGTGTGCCGATCGACCGCGTCCAGACACCACTGGTGCCGGTCGCGGTGCCGGAGAACTCGGAGGCGGTACGTCGTGCCCCCTCGGTCGCCGCGGGCCGGCTGAGCCTGGTGGAGTTCGGGACCGAACGCGCCGCGCGGGTCGGGGCGGTCTCCGCGCAGCGGCTCGCCGACGGCTGCGACTGCGTCGTCGCGGCGGTGCTCCGTGGCACTCCCTCACAGTTCCGGGCCGTCGCCGACGCCCCGGACGTGCGGGCCGTGGAGGTCCTGCCCGCAGACGCGATCGCGGGACGCTTCGCGGTGACCCCGCTGCTGCCCACCCACGTCGAGACGGTCGTGCCCGGCCCGGACGACGGGGAGGTGTGACGGTGCGGTGGATCCCGTCTCGGAACGAAAGTGTCTCGGAACGACAGTGTCTCGGAACGACAGTGTCTCGGAACGACAGCGCACCGGCGGAGCCGTAGGGTGAGCCGGTGAGCGACTCGGAGGATCGGAACGACTCGGGGCAGCGGAACATCGTGCGCACCGGGGTGCTGTGCGGTCTGGGTGCCTACGGATTGTGGGGACTGTTCCCCGCCTACTTCGGTCTGCTCGAACCCGCCGGCGCCGTCGAGATCCTCGCGCACCGCGTGCTGTGGACCCTCGTGCTCATGCTGATTGTACTGGGCGTCATGGGACGCCTCGGCACCCTGCGCGGCCTGTCGGCCCGCACCTGGGGCCTGGTCGCCGCGGCGTCCACCGCGATCGCGGTCAACTGGGGCGTCTACATCTACGGCGTCGTCTCGGGCCGGGTCGTGGAGACCGCACTCGGCTACTTCATCAACCCGCTCGTCAGCGTGGTGTTCGGTGTCCTGTTCTTCCGGGAACGATTGCGGCCGGCGCAGATCGCGGCGCTGGTGCTCGCGGTGTGCGCGGTGGTGGTCATCACCGTCGACTACGGCAGACCACCGATCATCGCCCTGACCCTGGCGCTGTCCTTCGCGTCCTACGGGGTGATCAAGAAGATCGTGCCGCTCGATCCGCGCACGTCCCTGACAGGGGAGGGGATCGTCGCGGCCCCGTTGGCGCTCGGGTACGTGATCTTCCTCGCGGTGACCGGCACCGGCACCTTCCTCGGGCACGGCGTGGATCACACGGCCCTGCTCGTATCGGCGGGGCTGGTGACCGCAGTGCCGCTGCTGCTCTTCGGCGCGGCCGCACAACGGGTCCCGCTCGCGACACTCGGCATGCTGCAGTACCTCACGCCGAGCCTGCAGATGACGTGGGGTGTGGTGGTGCTCGGGGAGGACATGCCCGCCTCGCGGTGGATCGGTTTCGTCCTGATCTGGATCGCCCTGGCGGTGTACAGCACGGACGCGCTCGTGCGGGCCCGTCGTCAGCGTGCCGTGGTCACTGCGGAGCCTCGCGCGGCTTAGACTCGTCTCTGCCCACAGACATCCCGGGAGAGGCACGCGTGGCTGACTCGTTCGTTCATCTGCACACCCACACCGAGTACTCGATGCTCGACGGTGCCGCGAAGGTCGGACCGTTGTTCAAGGAGGCCGAACGGCTGGGGATGCCGGCCGTGGGCATGACCGACCACGGAAACATGTACGGCGCCAGCGAGTTCTACAACGTCGCCAAGAAGTTCGGCATCAAGCCGATCATCGGCATCGAGGCGTACGTCGCGCCGGAGTCGCGCTTCTCCACCAAGCGTGTGCAGTGGGGTGATCCCGGCCAGAAGTCCGACGACGTCTCCGGCTCGGGTGCCTACACCCACATGACGATGGTCGCCGAGAACTCGACGGGCCTGCGGAACCTGTTCAAGCTGTCCTCCCTCGCATCGATCGAGGGTCAGCTCGGCAAGTGGGCCCGTATGGACGAAGAGCTCATCGCCCACCATCACGAGGGCATCATCGCCACGACCGGCTGCCCGTCGGGCGAGATCCAGACGCGCCTGCGCCTCGGCCACGAGCGCGAAGCGCTCGAAGCCGCCGCGAAGTGGCAGGAGATCTGGGGCAAGGACAACTTCTTCCTCGAGCTGATGGACCACGGCCTGTCCATCGAGCGTCGTGTGCGCGAGGGTCTGATCGAGATCGGCCGCAAGCTCGACATCCCGCCGCTGGTGACCAACGACTGCCACTACGTCACCAAGGATGCGGCCGCGAACCACGAGGCGCTGCTGTGCATCCAGACCGGTAAGACCCTCTCCGATCCCACCCGGTTCAAGTTCGACGGCGACGGCTATTACCTCAAGTCGGCGCAGGAGATGCGCGAGCAGTGGGACCGCGAGGTGCCGGGTGCGTGCGACAACACGCTGCTCATCGCCGAGCGCGTGCAGTCCTACGAGGACGTGTGGACCCACCGCGACCGGATGCCGATCTTCCCGGTGCCGGAAGGGGAGACGCAGGCGAGCTGGTTGCACAAGGAGGTCATGCGCGGCCTCGACCGTCGCTTCCCCGCCGGCCCGCCCCGCGAGTACGTCGAGCGCGCCGAGTACGAGATCAGCGTCATCAATCAGATGGGCTTCCCCGCCTACTTCCTCGTCGTCGGCGACCTCATCAACCACGCCCGCGAGGTCGGCATCCGCGTCGGCCCCGGCCGTGGTTCGGCCGCCGGTTCGCTCGTCGCCTACGCGATGGGCATCACCAACATCGACCCGATCCCGCACGGTCTGCTGTTCGAGCGGTTTCTCAACCCCGAGCGCGTGTCGATGCCCGATATCGATATCGACTTCGACGATCGTCGCCGCGGTGAGATGGTGCGCTACGCCACCGAGCGGTGGGGCAACGACAAGGTCGCCCAGGTCATCACGTTCGGCACCATCAAGACGAAGGCGGCGATCAAGGACTCCGCGCGAGTGCAGTTCGGCCAGCCCGGATTCGCGATCGCCGACCAGATCACCAAGGCACTTCCGCCGCCGATCATGGCGAAGGACATCCCGGTCTCGGGTATCACCGATCCGAGTCACGAGCGGTACAAGGAAGCTGCCGAGGTTCGTCAGCTGATCGAGTCCAACCCGGACATCAAGAAGATCTACGACACTGCGCTCGGGCTCGAGGGCCTGATCCGCAACGCCGGCGTCCACGCCTGCGCGGTGATCATGTCGTCCGAGCCGCTCATGGACGCGATCCCGCTGTGGAAGCGCGCGCAGGACGGCGCGATCATCACGGGCTGGGATTATCCGTCCTGCGAGGCCATCGGCCTGCTGAAGATGGACTTCCTCGGTCTGCGCAACCTCACCGTCATCGGCGACGCGATCGAGAACATCAAGGTCAACCGCGGGATCGATCTCGACCTCGACACCCTCCCGCTGGAGGATCCGGCGACCTACGAACTGCTCGCGCGTGGCGACACGCTCGGCGTGTTCCAGCTCGACGGCAGCGCCATGCGCGACCTGCTGCGCCGCATGCAGCCCACCGGCTTCGAGGACATCGTCGCGGTGCTCGCGCTGTACCGCCCCGGCCCGATGGGCATGAACGCGCACAACGACTACGCCGACCGCAAGAACGGGCGGCAAGAGGTCAAGCCGATCCACCCCGAGCTCGAGGAACCGCTGAAGGAGATCCTCGCCGACACCTACGGCCTGATCGTCTACCAGGAGCAGATCATGCAGATCGCTCAGAAGGTGGCCGGTTACTCGCTCGGACAGGCAGACCTGCTGCGTCGCGCGATGGGTAAGAAAAAGAAGGAGATCCTCGACGAGGCCTACGACGGCTTCGCGCAGGGCATGAAGGACAACGGCTTCTCGCAGGCGGCGATCACCGCGCTGTGGGACACCGTTCTGCCCTTCGCCGGTTACGCGTTCAACAAGTCGCACGCCGCCGGCTACGGCCTGGTCTCGTTCTGGACCGCCTACCTCAAGGCGAACTACCCGGCCGAGTACATGGCCGGTCTGCTCACCTCCGTCGGCGACGACAAGGACAAGGCCGCGGTCTATCTGTCCGACTGCCGCAAGATGGGCATCACGGTGCTGCCGCCGGACGTCAACGAGTCGCACACCAACTTCATGTCGGTGGGTGAGGACATCCGGTTCGGCCTCGGCGCCGTCCGCAACGTCGGCACGAACGTGGTCGCCTCGATCATCAAGGGGCGGGAGGAGAAGGGCCGCTACACCGACTTCTCCGACTATCTCAACAAGATCGACACCGTCGCGTGTTCGAAGAAGGTCACCGAATCCCTCATCAAGGCAGGTGCATTCGACTCGCTCGGACACCCGCGCAAGGGATTGATGCTCGTCCACGCCGACGCGATCGACGCGGTGATGAGCACGAAGAAGGCCGAGGCCATCGGCCAGTTCGACCTGTTCGGCGGCGACGACGCCGACGAGTCCGTCGCCGCGGTGTTCAACGTCCGCATCCCCGAGGAGGAATGGGACACCAAGCACCGCCTCGCCCTCGAACGGGAGATGCTCGGCCTGTACGTCTCCGGGCACCCGCTCAACGGCGTCGAGCACGTCCTCGCGTCCCAGGCCGACACCCAGATCCCCGCGATCCTCGAAGGCGCGCTCAAGGACGGCAGCCAGGTCACCGTCGGCGGCATCCTCGCCTCGGTGAACCGGCGCATCAACAAGAACGGTCTCGCCTGGGCGTCCGCGCAGCTCGAGGACCTCACCGGTGGCATCGAGGTGCTGTTCTTCCCACAGTCCTACGCCGTCTACGGCATGGACGTCGTGGAGGACTCGGTGGTGCTGGTCAAGGCCCGGGTGTCGATCCGTGACGACCGGATCTCCCTGATCGCCAACGATCTCGCCGTCCCCGACCTGTCGCAGATCGGCGTCGCGAAGCCGGTCTCGGTGTCGATGCCCACCCGGTTGTGCACCCCCGACAAGGTCGGTGCCCTCAAGAATGTGCTCACGCGCCATCCCGGTTCGTCCGACGTGCACGTGCGGCTCATCACCGGCAGCAAGGTCACCGTCCTCAAGCTCGACGACAGCCTGCGGGTCGAAGCGTCGTCGGCGCTCATGGGCGACCTCAAGGCCCTGCTCGGGCCGGGCTGCCTGGCGACCTAGCGGTCCGCCGCGCGGCACGAGCCCTTCGGTGAGCGCCGCGCGGGAAGCCGGGGTCGGCCGGTGCGTCTAGGAACGGAGTGCGTGCTGCTGGATCCTGCGGACCCACCACACGACGACGGTGACCGCAGCGGCACCGATGACGGCGCTCTGGGCGCTGGTGGTGACGACGAGGACCACGAGCAGGGTCAGGAGACCGGCCGCGAGTGCTTCGAGCTTGTACAGGGGCCAGATCGTGCCGGCGATGTCCACACCGTCGGTGCGCTCACGGTGTATCCGGGGGTCGAGCACGGACATCGCGGTGCACCTCCTGTAGGCCGAGCGACTGTAGGCCGGGCAGAATTCTTTCTTCAGGATAGGCGCAGGGAAGAGTTCGGGCCACCGAACTCGACGATCGGGCGGCGACTGCTACAACGATTGTGTTGACTGGTCGGTATGCCACTGCACGGAGAGTACGAACCGAGTCCCGTCGAATGGAGCGCCAAGCAGGTCGAGGAGTACGAGTCGTCGGGCGGAACCCGCGGCACCACCCTCCAGGGTCGACCGGTCATCATCCTGACCACGGTCGGCGCCAAGTCCGGCAAGCTCCGCAAGATCCCTCTCATGCGGGTCGAGCACGAGGGTAGGTACGCCGCTGTCGCCTCGCTCGGCGGTGCACCGAAGCATCCCGTTTGGTACCACAACATCGTCGCGAACCCGCACGTCGAGGTCAGGGACCGCACCGAGGTGTGGGACATGACCGCCCGCGAGGTCCACGGCGAGGAGAAGGCGCAGTGGTGGGAACGTGCCGTCGAGGCGTTCCCGCCCTACGCGGAGTACCAGGAGAAGACCGACCGCGAGATCCCCGTCTTCGTTCTCGAACCGGTCGAAGGCCCGTAGACCGAGCACGCTCGGACGGACTGTGCTGCTACCCCCTCGATGCGGATCCCGCCGTGGTGGTCGAATCGGGGGAGTGGCAGCATTGACGGGTGACCTCCACTTCGCGAACAGCAGAACCGATGACTCTGACCGCCGTGCCCCGCGCGGCCGACATCGATGCGGCTGCCGAGCGAATTTCGGAGGCGGTCGACCCAACGCCGCTCGAGCGCAGCCCTCGACTCTCGGCGCTCGTAGGCGCCAACGTCTACCTCAAGCGGGAGGACCTCACCCGGGTGCGGTCCTTCAAGCTCCGTGGGGCGTACAACGCCATGGCGCAGCTCGACGCGGCCGAGCGCGCCGCGGGCGTCGTCACGGCCAGCGCCGGTAATCACGCGCAGGGTGTCGCCTACGCGTGCCGGGTGATGGGAATCCAGGGCCGGATCTACGTGCCCACCCGCACTCCCAAGCAGAAGCGCGATCGGATCCGTGTCCACGGCGGCGACAGCGTCGAACTCATCGGTGTCGGCGACACCTTCGACGCCGCGGCCGCAGCGGCAGCCGACGATGCGATCCGCACCGGTGCGACGATGATCCCGCCCTTCGACGACGCCCGCACCGCTGCCGGGCAGGGCACCATCGCGCGCGAGGTCCTCGAACAGCTCGACGGCGATCTCGACGTCGTGCTCGTCCCCGTGGGCGGGGGCGGCCTCATCGCCGGTGTCGCCGCCTATCTGCGCGAGCGGTCCCCACGCACGTCGATCGTCGGCGTCGAGCCGGCGGGTGCAGCGTCGATGACCGCCGCGCTGGTCGCGGGCGGTCCCGTCACGCTGCCGGAGGTCGAGCCGTTCGTCGACGGCGCTGCGGTCAAGCGGATCGGCGACGTCCCCTACGCCGTGGTCTCCGAACTCGGTGCCGAGGTCGTGTCCCATTCGAGCCTGCCGCTCGTGGCTACGCTGCGCCGGGAGGGGCTCGGCCGGGCCCCGTTCGGGATGACCCAGATCGACGAGGGTGCGCTGTGCACCACGATGCTCGATCTGTACCAGAACGAGGGCATCATCGCCGAGCCCGCCGGCGCCCTGTCGGTCGCTGCCCTCGAGTCGATCTCGGTGCAGCCCGGAGCGAACGTGGTGTGCCTGGTGTCGGGCGGCAACAATGACGTCTCACGCTACGGCGAGATCATCGAGCGGTCGCTCGTCCACCGCGGGCTCAAACACTATTTCCTCGTGGACTTCCCCCAGGAGCCCGGCGCACTGCGGCGGTTCCTGGACGAAGTCCTCGGACCGGACGACGACATCACCCTGTTCGAGTACGTCAAGCGCAACAACCGGGAGACCGGCGCTGCCCTCGTCGGTATCGAACTGGGTGCCGCGGAAGACCTTTCGGCTCTGCTCAATCGCATGGACGCGTCGCCGATCGACGCGCAGCGACTCGAGCCGGGGTCGCCGGCCTACCGTTATCTGACGTAACCGGGTGGCCCGGTCACGTCACGGTTGGTGTGCGGTCACCAGCGATTGCACACCAGCCATGGGCCCCACCAATAGCAGTCGGGCCGCCAGTAGTGGTTCCGGTGATGGTCGCGGTCGTACTTCTTGTCGTGATGGTTGTAGTTCTTGTCGTGATCGTGGTGGTCGTACTTTCCGTGGTCGTCGTGTCCTCCGCTGACATTCACGATCCCGGGTGCTGTGTCGACGGTGGGGGTCGCCGATGCGACTCCGGCGGGAGCGAGGACGAGGGCGGTGCTGAGGAATACACTCGCCAGAATCTTCTTGGGTTGCATGGTGATTCACCTCGAGAATTCGAAGGTACTTGAGACGGTACTCGCCCACTCGTGGCATAATCAACGACTTTTTTCGCCTGACGAACGTTATCGGCGGGGCATCTCGGGAGCCTCCAGGATCGCGAAGGACCAGCCCGGGATCAACACTGCGGACTCGGTACGGTTGACCACCGGTTCGTCCCACCAGAGCAGTGGTTTCCCGCCGACCGGCACGGTGACGGGGTCGGGTCCGAGATTGCACGCCACGCGCAGCGCCCCGCGGTGCACGACGAGCCATTTCTCGTCCTCGTCGTACGTCACGTGCACGTGCTCGAGCCAGGGATCGGTGAGCTCGGCACGGTCCCGCCGGAGCGCGATGAGCGCGCGGTAGCACTCCAGCAACCGGGCGTGCCCGCCCTCGTCGCGTTCGTCCCAGCGCAGCTTCGAGCCGATGAAGGTCTCCGGAGCCTGCGGGTCGGGTACGTCGGCGGCGTCCCAGCCGTGTTCGGCGAACTCGCGCCGGCGACCCTCGACCACGGCCGCGGCGAGTTCCGGTTCGGGATGCGACGTGAAGTACCGGAAGGGTGTGCTCGCACCCCACTCCTCGCCCATGAACAACATCGGCGTGAACGGGGACGTGAGCACGAGCGCCGCCTTGAGGGCGAGCTGACCGGGCTCGAGATAGGCACCCGGCCGGTCGCCGAGCGCCCGGTTGCCGACCTGATCGTGCGTGCAGGTGTAGGCGACCAGACCGCTCGCCGGCGTGCGCCGGGTGTCGAGCGGGCGCCCGTGGACCCGGCCGCGGAAGCTCGAATACGTCCCGGCGTGGAAGAAGCCGTGCCCGAGCGTGTACGCGAGGCAGTCCAGCGAACCGAAGTCGCCGTAGTAGCCCTGCCGTTCACCGGACACCGCCGCGTGGATCGCGTGGTGGACGTCGTCGGCCCACTGCGCGTGCAGTCCGTATCCACCGCCGGGCCGGGGAGTGATCAGCTTCGGATCGTTGAGGTCCGATTCGGCGATCAACGACAGGGGGCGGCCGAGATGGGCGGACAGGCGGAACGTCTCGACCGACAGTTCCTCGAGGAGGTGTGTGGCGGTGTGGTCGATCAGCGCGTGCACGGCGTCGAGCCGGAGGGCGTCGATGTGGAAGTCGCGGAACCAGCGCAGCGCATTGTCGAGGATGTACCGGCGCACCTCCCCGGATCCGGGACCGTCGAGGTTGATGTTGTCGCCCCAGATTCCCGGGGCCGCGGAGAGATAGGGACCGAAGCGGCCCAGATAGTTCCCCGACGGACCGAGATGGTTGTAGACGACGTCGAGTGCCACCGCCAGTCCGCGCGCGTGGGCGGCGTCGACGAAACGCTGCAGGGCATCGGGGCCACCGTAGGGTTCGTGCACCGCGTACCAGAGCACGCCGTCGTAGCCCCATCCGTGGGTGCCGTTGAACGCGTTGAGCGGCATGAGTTCGACGAACTCGACACCGAGGTCCACGAGTTCGTCGAGACGGTCGATCGCCGAGTCGAGTGTGCCCTCGGGGGTGAAGGTCCCCACGTGCATCTCGTAGACGATGCTTCCTGTCAGTTGCCGGCCGGTCCAGCCGTGGTCGGTCCACTTCGTCTCGTCGAGCACGTGGAGCTGCGACGGCTCGTGCACGCCCTCCGGCTGCCGCGGAGATCGCGGGTCGGGAAGGACCGTCCCGGTGTCGTCGTCGAGCACGAAACCGTATCGGGTGTCGGGAGCGACGCCGACGGTGGTGCGCCACCAGCCGTCGTCGCCGCGTTGCATGTCGTGGAACCGTCCGTCGGCGAACAGTCGGACGGACGACGGGATCGGAGCCCAGACCTCGAAGGTGTGCACTCGACCAGCATGCCGTGTCGGAGGCGTCGGTGCAGGGGATGGCGCCACCGGCGTACCACCCTGCCGCGCGTCAATTTTGTTGCAGCTGCAATGCACTCGATACTGGGGGAGTGAACCCGAATCCCGAGCGAGCCCGCCGACGGTACACCTCGCCGTTGCGGGAGGAAGCGGCCCGCCGAACCCGCGAGACGATCCGCGACGCCGCGGCGCGGCTGTTCGTTCGCGACGGCTACGTCAGCACCACCGTCAAGAACATCGCGGACGAAGCGGGTGTGGCGGTGCGGACGGTGTTCACCGCCTTCCCCGGCGGCAAGGCGGAGATCTTCCGCGAGGCGCTCGATCACGCGGTGGCCGGCGACGGCGATCCGCGCGCGAGCGAGGCGACAGATCCGGAACCGTCCCATGCCGGCGGCGTGGTCTCGCACGTCGACCTCGTGGTCGAGCAGGTGGTCCGCTACGGCACCGCGATGCTCGAACGCGCGGGCGGGCTGCTCATGACCTCCGTGGAATCATCGGGGGCGGACCCCGACATGCGTCGTTTCGCCGCGGACGACGCGAAGGCGACGGCCGAGAACGCCCGCACCCTCGCGGAAGGACTCGAACATGCCGGCTGGCTGCGCGAGGACGTCACCGTCGAGCACGCGGCCGATGTCCTGTTCACCCTGAGTTCCCCACAGGTGCACGCGCTGCTGAGGCGAGACCGCGGATGGGACGTCGACCAGTACCGTCAGTGGCTCTCGGGAACGCTGCGCGCGACGCTGTTGCGACGAACGGCGCCGTGACGGAGTCGGTTCAGTCGTCGCCGCAGTCGTCGAGGTAGAGCCACTCGCCGTCCTCCCGCACGAACCGGCTGTGCTCGCGCATCGAGTCGGGCACCCCGTCCGCCGTCCAGTGCGCGCGGAAGTCCACCGTGCCGGTCGTATGCAGGAATCCGCCTCCGGTGATGTGCAGGACCTCGAGCCCGGTCCAGCGCTGACCGGGGTCGAACTCGATCGAGCGCGGACGTGTGGACGGGTGCCAGGTGCGCAGCAGGTGCGCCGCGTCGCGCGTCGCGAATGCCGTGTACCGCGAACGCATCAGCCGTTCGGCGGTGGGCGCGCTCGCACCGGCCAGCAGCGGCCCGCAGCATTCGGACAGGGGAACGCCGCGACCGCACGGGCACGGGGAATCCGGGCGGGTGTCGGTGCTGCGGTCGGCTCTGCTCATGGCCACAGTCTCCCCCGATGGGCTCGATCGCCCGGCCTCGGGGCGGTCAGAGCGGGAGCGGACGATGCCGGGCGTGAATGATGTTCTCGGACCGCGCGCTCCGGAGCGCTCCGTGATGCAGAATGCCGGACATGAATGCGCAGCGCTATGTCGGGGTCGTGGGGCCGGGTGAAGCCACGCCCGAACAGCGACGCCTCGCCCGCCAGGTCGGGGGACTCCTCGCCGGACGCCGGGCCGTCGTGGTCACCGGCGGTCTCGGTGGGGTGATGGCGGCAGCCTGCCGTGGCGCTGTGGAAGCCGGTGGGACGACCCTCGGCCTGCTGCCCGGAGACGACCGTGCCGAGGGCAATCCCTATCTGACGGTGGCCGTTCCCACGGGCCTCGGAGAGATGCGCAACGCGCTGCTCGTGCGCAGCAGCGACGCGTTGATCGCGGTGGGTGGAAGCTGGGGCACCATGAGCGAGATCGCGCTCGCGGTCCGCATCGGTGTTCCGGTCATCGCGATCGGCGGTTGGCGGATGCCCGCCGCCGGAGTGCTCGACGTCGAATCGCCCGCCGAGGCCGTCGAGTGCCTGCACGCACTGTTGTGGCGCAAGGACCCGATGTGAGCCGACCGTGACGACGCAGTAGGCACGACACCGTAGACGCGACGCAGTAGGCACGACACCGTAGACGCGACGATGCCCGCCGATCCGGATCGGCGGGCATCGTCTGTTGTGGACTCCTGTGGAGCAGGAATCTACGAGCCGGAGTTGGTGAGCTCGTAACGGCGGCGGTACTCCTCCTGGGACGTCTCGCTGATGTCGACGTCGGTGGCGCGGGCGCGCAGGGCGTCGACGGTGGCCTCCTCACGCGGGATGTGCTCGAAGGGATCCCAGTCGAAGAACTTCGCGGTGTTGGCGAAGGTGATCTTGTCGATCTCCTCGTCGGTGCATTCGCATGCGTCGAGTTCCTCCTCGAGCATCTCGGGGGAGTTCGGCCACGTCGAGTCGGAGTGCGGGTAGTCGCATTCCCACGCGATGGTGTCGACGCCGAGCCGGTGACGGTTGTTCAGTCCGCTCGGTTCGGTGATGTAGCAGGCGAGGAAGTTCTTGCGCCACACGTCCGTCGGGCTCATGCCGGCCGGCAGGAAGCTGGTGCCGGTCCGGGACTGGTTGACGACGTGGTCGTCGATGCTGATCATCACCATGTCTTCGGCCTTCATCGAAACCTCTCTCTGACTGCGCAAAGTCCTGCCGGCGACGGCGCTCGCGATGAGGACTAGATCTTCCGTGCTCGAGAACGTAAACCAAGGACTGCTGCGTATCGCGTGGATTCCGTAGGTGACGATCCTGAATTCACCCCTCGTCGGGATCGGATCTTGCTCGGAAATCCCGGCATTGTTGCATGATTCGCCGAAGGGTGGAACGGTGACGGAACCTTCGACCGTGAGAATGTAATTCTCCATTTCGTGATCGACTACGCCGAGGGGTGATTGCATGTCCGGCCCGACGGGTGTGCCGGGGTGGTTCGGTAATCGAAAATGACAAGAATGCTTGACATGGAATGACAAGCAGAGTTTACTTTTGGTGTGACCGACACACCGAGGAGCAACCGGGTCCGCGAATTCCGCAAGAAAGCGGGACTCACCCAGGCCGCGCTCGGCGACGCGGTCGGCGTCAGCAGACAGAGCATCGTCTCGACGGAGAAGGGTGACTACGCGCCCAGCGTGTACCTCGCCCTGCGTCTCGCCCTCAGACTCGACAGCACGGTCGAGGAACTGTTCCCGCTCACCACCTAGGAGCCCTCATGACGGTCTTCGTGAGAACCGCGCGCTTCATCGGCGATCTGGACGACGAATTCTACCGCGACGAACGTCAGCGAGACGTCTGGAACGAAGCATCGGCGGTGGGATTCCAGTTGTCCCTGTGGATCGCGCTGGTGGCGGCGGCGCTGCTCCCGTGGCTCGCCGGCCGGCCCGGGGCGTGGACGGCACTGGGCATCCTCGTGGCCTGGTTCGTCGTGTCGATCGTGACCCAGTTGTACGCGCGGCAACGCGACGTCGACCTGTACGCCACCGCGAAACTGTGGCGACCCCGCAGTGCCGCCGCCGCCGCGCTCTATCTCGTCGGCGTCGCCGGCATCTTCCTCCGCCTGCGTTACGAGAGCCATCCTTTCGAGAACGACGCCGCGACCTGGGCGGGGCGCGTCGTCGGCGCGGCGGTCGCCATCGTCCTCGCAGGACTGGTTCTCGCCTGGAGTCGGCGACGCACCCAGCGCCGGCTCGACGCGGAGGAAGCGCTCGACGCGCTCGAGGACTAACGCGCGCGGACGAGTGCTGCGACCGGCTGGGAGTCGAGCAGATCGGCCACCCGCACCCGACCGGTGAAGGAGCGTCCGGTCAAGGCATCCGACCAATCGCCGTCCGGCAGGTCGACGGTCGTGTCCTTCCACCCCGAACGCGACAGCGCCACGGTGCGGCGGGAAGCCACCGCGAGGACATCGAGGTCGTCCGACGCCGGACCGCGGCCGAACGCGAGCAGGTGCTCGGCGGCCGGGCCGGTGGCGAGGACCGGAACGTACGCGCCACCGACGAAGCTCGCCGGTCGTTCGCGGCGCAACCGGAGCGCGGTGCGCACGATCGTGAACTTCGCCGGCGCCGAATCAGGGGCGTCGAGCAGCCGCCGTCGGACGTCGAACTCCACCGGCCGCCGGTTGTCCGGATCGACGAGCGAGTCGTCCCACAGTTCGGTGCCCTGATAGACGTCGGGGACGCCGGGGCCGAGCAGTTGCAACAGTTTCTGGCCGCACGAGACGGCCGCGACGTGCGGTTCGACCTCGGTCACGAAAGCGGTGAGCTCACCCGCGACCGGTCCGTCGATCACCGCGTCCAGCCAGCTGCCCACCGCGGTCTCGAATTCCTCGTCGACCTCGGTCCACGTGGTGCGGGTTCCGTTCTCGCGCAGCGCCTTCTGCGCGTAGGCATGTACCCGTTCGCGCAGTTCGTCGGTCACCACTCCGTCGAGCGGCCAGACTCCGAACAGGGTCTGCCACAGGAACAGTCCGATCGCCGGATCCGGTGCGGGCGCCGACTCGTTCCACTGCCCGAGCCGACGGGACCACACGTCGGCGACCTGCGAGAGCACACCGATCCGCGCCCGGACGTCCTCGCTGCGTTTGGTGTCGTGGGTCGACAGGGTGGTCATCGCCCGCGGCCAGTGCCGTGCCCGCTGGGTCCACGCGAGGTGGAACTCGGCCGGGGTGGCCGAGAAACGGCCGGGTTGCCCGCCCACCTCCTGCAGCGAGATCAGCCGCGCCGCCCGATAGAACAGGCAGTCCTCGACCGCCTTGGCCGTCGCGGCACCGCACACCTGGCCGAAGCGGGACGCGGCCTCACCGCCGAGGGCCATCGCCCGGGCGAACACCGCGAGCGCAGGATCGAGCGCGGGTTGCGTCCGCGCGAGGTCGCCGACGATGCGCGGCACCAGGGTTGCGAGCGGCGCGTAGTCGGCGCGGTAGACGGGAAGCTGTGCGGCGACTGCCATCACGGCCTCGCGCAGCGCCGCGTCGTCGCAGCCGGTGTCGCCGGTCTCGCGTCGGATCGCCCGCACGAGGCGGCGCACCTCCGGCGCGAGCCCGCTGCCGAGCACCGATCGTTTGAGGTCGTGTTCGCGGGCGTGCAGCCACGGCGCGTCGCCTTCGGCGCCGGTGAACCTGCGCGACAGGGCGTTCAGCTCCGACTCGCCGGACGGATCGACGAACACCGTCGACAGTTCGCCGAGTGCGTCGTAGCCGGTGGTGCCGTCCACCGGCAGCGTCGCATCCAGCGGTTCGGCATCGCCGAGGATCTTCTCGATCACGAGCCACCGCTCGGGGCCGATCACCTCGCGCAGGCGCGCGAGATAACCGGACGGATCGGCGAGACCGTCCGGATGGTCGACGCGGATCCCGTCGACCAGATCGTCGGCGATCCACGACGCGACCTGCTCGTGCGTCGCGTCGAACACCGCGGGATCCTCCACCCGCACCGCGGCGAGATCGTCGACGGTGAAGAAGCGGCGGTATCCGATCAACCCCGAGTTCCACGCCACGAGCCGGTAGGCCTGCCGCGCGTGGACCTCCTCACCGGTGCCCTCGTCGGTCCCGGGAGCGATCGGGAATCGCTTGTCGTAGTAGGCGAGCATCGGCTCGTCGCCGGAGCGGTCGACGGTCAGCTCCTGCACCGCGTCGTCCGATCCGAGCACCGGCAGAGCGATCCGACCGTCCACACCGTTGTCACCAGCGAGGTCGAGATCGAAGAACGACGCGTAGCGCGATCCGGAGCCGTGCTTCAGGACGTCCCACCACCACGCGTTCTGACGTGGGTCGGCCACCCCGACATGGTTGGGGACGATGTCGACGACCAGCCCCATGCCCCGTGCGCGTGCCTCCCGCGACAACCGTTCCAGACCCTCGCGTCCCCCGAGCGACTCGGAGACCGTGCCGGGATCGACCACGTCGTATCCGTGGGTGGACCCGATCGTCGCGCTGAGGACGGGGGAGAGGTAGACGTGCGAGACACCCAGGGCGTCGAGGTAGTCGAGCAGGGCGACGGCGTCGGCGAAGGTGCACTCGTCGCCGCGCATCTGGAGTCGGTAGGTGGACAACACCGGCGCAGTATTCCCCGCGCCGGCGCCGTTCACACCTGCCGACTCCGTACCGCCGGTGGTCACCGGGTCTTCCGGAGCACCAGAACCGAGCGTGCCTGCACCCCGACCGGCTTACCGGCGACGACCGTCTCCTCGCGCAGACCGTCGGGAACGTCGGTGTCGAGCGCGACCGTCCATTCCTCGGCGTGCGGGCCGTCGGGGGTGACGAACTCGATCGGTTCGTGATGGGCGTTGAAGCACATCAGGAACGAGTCGTCGACGACGCGCTGCCCCCGCTGATCGGGTTCGGGGATGCCCTCGCCGTTGAGGAAGACCGCGAGCGACTTGCCGAAACCGCTGTCCCAGTCCTCGGGCATCATCTCGTCGCCGGCCGGTGTGCGCCACGCGATGTCGCGGGACTGATCACCGCTGCGGATGGGCCGGCCCTCGAAGAACCTGCGACGACGGAAGACAGGGTGGTCGGTGCGCAGCGCGATCACGTTGCGGGTGAACGCGACCAGGTCGGCGTTGGACTCGGCGAGCGACCAGTCCACCCACGAGAGTTCGTTGTCCTGGCAGTACACGTTGTTGTTGCCCTGCTGGGTGCGACCGAACTCGTCGCCGTGGGCGAGCATCGGCGTGCCCTGCGACAGGATCAGCGTCGCGAGCATGTTGCGCTGCTGGCGCCCGCGCAGCGCGAGGACCTCGGGATCGTCCGTGGGGCCTTCCACACCGCAGTTCCACGACCGGTTGTGCGACTCACCGTCGCGATTGTCCTCGCCGTTGGCATCATTGTGTTTCTCGTTGTACGACACCAGATCCGCGAGGGTGAACCCGTCGTGGGCGGTGACGAAGTTGACCGACGCGCCGGGACGGCGGCCGGTGTCCTCGTACAGATCCGACGAGCCGGTCAGGCGCGACGCGAACTCGCCGAGGGTGGCCGGTTCGCCGCGCCAGTAGTCGCGGACCGTGTCGCGGTACTTGCCGTTCCACTCCGTCCACTGACCGGGGAAGTTGCCCACCTGGTAACCGCCCTCACCGATATCCCACGGCTCGGCGATGAGCTTGACCTGCGAGACCACCGGATCCTGCTGGACGAGATCGAAGAAGGCCGACAGCCGGTCGACGTCGTGCAGCTCGCGCGCCAGGGTCGACGCGAGATCGAACCGGAAGCCGTCGACGTGCATCTCGGTCACCCAGTAGCGCAGCGAGTCCATGATCAGCTGCAGGGTGTGCGGGTGACGGGCGTTGAGGCTGTTGCCCGTTCCCGTGTAGTCCATGTAGTAGGCCTTGTCGTCGTCGACGAGGCGGTAGTAGGCGGCGTTGTCGATGCCGCGGAAGCAGATGGTGGGACCGAGATGGTTCCCCTCGGCGGTGTGGTTGTAGACCACGTCGAGGATCACCTCGATGCCCGCCTCGTGGAAGGCCCGCACCATCGCCTTGAACTCGGCGACCACGGCGCTCGGCTTGGTCGACGACGAGTACTCGGCGTGCGGCGCGAAGAACCCGAAGGTGTTGTACCCCCAGTAGTTCCGCAGCCCCTGGTCGAGCAGCACCTGGTCGTGCATGAACTGGTGCACGGGCATCAGTTCGATCGCGGTGACGCCGAGATCGAGGAGATGGTCGATGATCGCCGGGTGCGCGAGACCGGCGTAGGTGCCCCGCATGTGTTCGGGGACGTCCGGATGCGTGGCCGTCATGCCTTTGACGTGGGCCTCGTAGATGACCGTCTCGTTGTAGGGGCGGCGGGGATGACGATCCGTCGCCCAATCGAAGAACGGGTTGATCACCACGGTCGTCATGGTGTGGCCCAGCGAATCCAGGCCGGGAAGCTCTGCGGCGGCGTCGGAGGTCTGCCCCGTCGCGATCGCCTCGGGCTCGGCGTCGTCGGTGGACACGGCGTCGCCGGTGTCGGTGTCCTCGGTGTCGGTGTCCTCGGTGTCGTCCGTGCTCTCGTCCGAGGCGCTGTCGGCCACGGGCTCGGCACCGGGCAGCGGGTACGAGAACAGCGACGGGTCGCCGTCGAACGACCCGTCGAACGCCTTCCCGTACGGGTCGAGGAGCAGCTTGCTCGGATCGCACCGGTGACCGTTCTCCGGATCGAACGGACCGTGCACGCGGTAGCCGTAACGCTGGCCGGGGGAGACCGTCGGAAGGTAGGCGTGCCAGACGTAACCGTCCACCTCCTCGAGCGGGATGCGGGTCTCGGTCCCGTCACGGGAGATCAGGCACAGCTCGACCTTCTCGGCGATCTCGGAGAACAGTGCAAAGTTCGTGCCCGCCCCGTCGTAGGTCGCGCCGAGGGGATAAGGGGATCCCGGCCACACTTCCAGGGGCTCGGGCATCTCGTCGCTGGCGCTCGCTTCGGTGGTCTCCATGCCCGCCAACAGTAGTCTTCCGGCGGTCCCGGCACCGGGTGAGCGCGTCACCACCAGCCGGTGGCGGGACCGAGTTGTCGGCCGAGCTCGGGCGTCAGCGTCCGGACGTAGGTCGTGGTGAGGTGGTTCTCGTCACGATAGATGAGGATGTTTCCCTCCACCGCCCGGCACAGATCCTGCCGGCAGAACTTGTCGGACAGGTCGAGCAGCGACACGGTGGGCAGGTGCGCGGATGCGGCGACGGCCGGGTCGATCGGGTCCAGCGCCTCCTCGCGCGGCACCCCGCACGTCTCCGCGGTGCCGCCCCCCGCAAGGCAGTCGGCGGCCCGATAGGCGAGATCGCCGCGGAACAGCCACGGGTTGTCGCGGATCGCCACCACCGGGATGCCGTAGTCGGCGAGCGTCTCCCACAGATCGACGTACCAGAACGGAACGAAGTCGCCCGGCCCTTCGCCTTGGTCCTTGGTGCGCGTCGACGTGGTGAACACGTAGTCGGGCGGATCCGCGCGCAGTTCGGCGAGCACGGCGGTCGACCATGTGTCGCACTCGACCGTCGGGGACTCCTCGACGAGCGGGGCGAGGGGATCGGAGAGCGGACACCCGACCTTGAGATAGGTGTCGAGGCGGAAACCGTGTTCGATGCCGAGCGCGTCGAGCGCAGCGAGCCAGTGCTCCGAGTGCGACCCCCCGACGATCACCATGCGGCGGGTCGCGAGCGGGTCGCCGTAGGTACAGGTCAACGGTGCGCGATTGGTGTGCTGGGCGATGCAGTTGTCGAGCGTCGCGGGAGGCAGGTCGCGATGGGCGACGAGCAGCGGCGGTTGCACCGGTTGCGGCTCGGTGGAGACGGCGGGATCGAACACCGCAGCGCCGGGGTACAGCTCCGTCGGCAGGGCGGCGACGCCCTCGAGGGCCTCCGTCGAACGGTCGACGTGGGTGTGCCAGAGGTTCGCGGCCCCGACGAGGGTGACGGCCAGGACCGTCACGAGACCCACGAGCGCGGTGCGGGACGGCCGAGGGGGTTCGACGCGGCGGATGGGGTCCTCGAACCACCGGGTCGACGCCTCGGCGAGCAACAGCGACAGGGCGATCACGATGAGCCCGCCCACCAGGCCGACCGACGGGTGCCCGAGCACGATCAGGTAACCGATGAGGATCGGCCAGTGCCACAGGTACAGCGCGTAGGCGATCGCCCCGAGGCGCACCATGGGCGCGGATGCCAGCAGTCGCGCCGACGGCGTGTCGTGCTCGGAGTCGGAGCCGGAGCCGGAGCGGATACCCGCGACGACGAGCGCCATGGCCGCACCGACGGGGACGAGCGCCCACGGCCCGGGGAAGAGGGAGTTGCCGTCGAGGACGAAGCCGCACGCGAGCAGCACCGCGAGTCCGAGCGCACCGAGCACGATCCGCAGCGCGCGCGGAACCCGCAGCCACGGCGACAGGCACATCAGCAGTCCGCCGAGAGTCAGCTCCCAGGCACGGGCGGCGCTGTCGTAGTACATCCACGACTGCGGCCGGTCGGCGAGCACCGCGTACGCCAGCGACGCCGCGGTGAGGGCGGCCAGCAGCACCGTCAGGGGTAGGCGGACAGGCACCGACATCCGCCGCAACAGCCACGCGAAGCCGAACACCACCACGAGCGCCGCGATGTAGAACTGGCCCTGCACGGCGATCGACCACAGGTGCTGGAGCGGGCTGACCATCGGATCCGCGGCCAGATAGTCGCTCGCCGTGCGGGCGAGATACCAGTTCTGGAAGAACAGCAGCGACGCCCCGGTCTGGTCGGCCACCTCGAGCCACTGCGTGAACGGCCGCAGCACCACCGTGGCGGCCGCGACAGCGGTGAGCACAACGACGAGCGGAGGCAGCAGACGCCGGCCGATCCGCCGCAGGACGGGACGCGGATCGAGCGGGGCCGAGGAGTCGGCGGTCCTCAGGAGCGTGCCCACGAAGAAGAAGCCGGAGAGCGCCAGGAAGACGTCGACACCACCGGAGACGCGACCGAACCAGACGTGGAAGATCACCACGAGCGCGATCGCGAGACCGCGCAATCCGTCGATGTCGGCACGACGCGCGGGGCGCCTGCCTGCTGTCCGCGCGCCACTCTCGAGTTCCGGTCCCGAGGTGTGGACGGACATGTGACGGATACCCCCGGTGTCTTACGTGTTCGGCTGTGCTGCGAACCGGGCGACGAACGCACCGGCCGATTGCCGTGAGCGTCGTTCACGGCAACTCGGGCAGACTACGCGGCTGCGGGCGGCGACCTCCAACCGCCTACAGTTTGGGCGTGGGCAACTCTCCTCTCCCGGTCGAGCGGATCCGCACCCTCGACGCTCGGCACCTCTGGCACCCCTACGGCGCGTTTCCGGCGACCACCGAATCGTTGGTGGTCGACCGTGCCCACGGTACTCGGATCGTCCTCGCCGACGGTCGTGAGCTGGTCGACGGCATGAGTTCGTGGTGGGCCGCGGTGCACGGATACGGGCATCCCGTGCTCGACGCGGCCGTCCGCGATCAGCTCGACCGGATGAGCCACGTGATGTTCGGCGGCCTCACCCACGAGCCCGCCGCGCGGCTCGCGGAACTGCTCGTCGACATCACCCCCGCCGGTCTCGACACCGTCTTCCTCGCCGACTCGGGCTCGGTGTCGGTGGAGGTGGCCGTGAAGATGGCGGTGCAGTACCAGCGTGCCGTCGGCAGGCCGGGACGGCGTCGCCTGCTCACCTGGCGCGGCGGCTACCACGGCGACACCTTCGCCCCGATGAGCGTGTGCGATCCGGAGGGCGGCATGCACGCACTGTGGACCGACATGCTCGCGCGGCAGGTCTTCACCCCCGCCCCACCGGCCCGTTTCGATCCCGACTACGTCGCGCACTTCGAGGCGATCCTGCTCGAGCACGTCGACGAGCTCGCCGCGATCGTGGTCGAACCGGTCGTCCAGGGCGCCGGCGGCATGCGCTTCCACGACCCGCGGTATCTGCGCGAGCTGCGCAGGATGTGCGACGAGCACGGACTGGTACTGATCTTCGACGAGATCGCGACCGGTTTCGGGCGCACAGGCGAACTCTTCGCCGCCGACCACGCGCAAGTGAGCCCGGACGTGATGTGCGTGGGTAAGGCACTCACCGGCGGATACATGACCCTCGCGGCGACATTGTGCACGCGGGCCGTCGCCGAAGCGATCAGCGCGGGGGAGGGTGGCGGTGTGATGCACGGCCCGACCTTCATGGGCAACCCGCTCGCGTGCGCCGTCGCCGTCGCGGCGGTCGAACTGCTGCTCTCCCGCGACTGGCGGGCCGAGGTGGCGGCGGTGAACGCGGGACTGACGGAGGGACTCGCGCCGGCACGCGAGTTGCCGGGGGTCGCGGACGTCCGCGTCCTCGGAGGCATCGGCGTGATCGAACTCACCGATCCGGTGGACATGCGCGCGACGACCGACGCCGCCGTGGCGGCCGGGGTGTGGCTGCGGCCGTTCCGCAATCTCGTCTACACGATGCCGCCCTACATCTGCTCGGCCGACGATCTCGCGGCGATCACCTCGGGGATGATCGCCGCCGTCGGCGCGAATGCTCGGTGACCGAAGGGGTCAGCGGACGGCGGTGAGGAACCCCGCGATCGCGCCGGTCCACGAGATGGACGGTGAAGCGGTCCGCCAGGGCGGATGCCATACGCGACCATTCGTCCCCGGTCGCGATGCTGCTGTGCACGACGACGAGACCCGGACCCTGCCCGAGCTTGCGGAATCCGATCGTCGTTCCGTCCCGGGATTCGATGTGGACGACCACCTCCCATGCCGTTCGTCGGGGTCTGCCGAACCGTCCGAGCCTACGACCCGAGCCGACCGACGTGACGACTTGAACGGTGTTCAAGTATGGTCACCGCTCATGACCGCACATCCCGCCCTGGCGTGGCTCGACGACACCGCAGCGGCGCGACGCGCAGCGGGCCTGCACCGCGACCCCGTCGTCCGAACCCCCGGCACGACCGTCGTCGACCTCGCCTCCAACGACTATCTCGGCCTGACCCGCCATCCCGAGGTCCTCGCGGGAGCGACCGCTGCCCTGCGGCGATGGGGAGCCGGCGCCACCGGATCGCGGCTGGTCACCGGCACCACCGCCGAACACGAACTCCTCGAACGCGAACTCGCCGACTTCGTCGGGGCCGACAGCGGCCTGGTGTTCTCGAGCGGATACGCCGCGAACCTCGGTGCCGTCGCCGCCCTCGGTGGCAAGGACGCACTGATCGTCTCCGACGCCGGTGGTCACGCCTCGCTCGTCGATGCGTGCCGGCTGTCCCGCTCGAGGATCGTCGTCACCCGGCACAACGACGTCGACGCGGTCGCGCACGCCCTCGCGACCCGCACCGAGGCCCGCGCGCTCGTCCTGACCGACTCGGTGTTCAGCACCGACGGCGACCTCGCGCCGCTGCGGGAACTGCATCGCGTCTGCCGAGCGCACGGCGCGTTGCTCCTCGTCGACGAGGCCCACGGGGTAGGAGTCCGCGGCGCGGGGGGCCGCGGACTCGTCCACGAAGTGGGCCTCGCCGGCGAGCCCGATGTGGTCGTCACCGCGACGCTGTCGAAATCCCTTGCCTCCCAGGGCGGAGCCGTCCTCGCCGACGGGCGTGTGCGGGAACATCTCGTGGACACCGCGCGCACCTTCATCTTCGACACCGGACTCGCCCCGGCCGCCGTCGGTGCCGCCCGGGGTGCGCTGAAGGTGCTGCGCGCCGAACCCGCACGTGCCGCTGCCGTGCTCGAGCAGGCCGGGCGCTTGGCTCGTCTCACGGGCGTCGAGGCGCCGCCGTCCGCCGTGGTGTCGGTGATCCTCGGCGACCCGCGCGTCGCCGCCGACGCCGCGGCGCGGTGCCGCGACCGCGGCGTGCACGTCGGCTGCTTCCGGCCGCCCTCGGTTCCGGCCGGTACCTCGCGGCTGCGCCTGACGGCACGCGCGAACCTCACCGACGACGAACGCGCCCTCGTCGACGAGGTGCTCACCGACGTCCTCGCGGGAGCCCGGGCGTGAGCATCCTCGTCGTCACCGGCACGTCGACCGATGTGGGCAAGACCGTCGCGACCGCGGCACTCGCCGCGAACGCCGTGGCCGCGGGACTGCGGGTCGCGGTGTGCAAACCCGCCCAGACGGGCGTGACGGACGACGGGCCGGGCGACCTGCAGGAGATCCGGCGACTGGCCGGGGACCGTGTCCGGCTCGTCGAACTCGCGCGGTATCCCGATCCGCTCGCACCGGATACCGCCGCGCGGCGCAGCGGACGCCCGATGCTCACCCTCGAGGAGATCGTCGACACCGTCCGGATTCTCGACACCGAGTACGACCTCACCCTGGTCGAGGGGGCGGGAGGTCTGCTCGTCCGGCTCGGCGCGGGCGGTTTCACCCTCGCCGACGTCGCGGCCGCGCTCGGAGCGCCGGCGGTGATCGTCGCCGCCGCGGGACTGGGCACGCTCAACCACACCGCGCTCACCGTGGCCGCGCTCCGCTCGGCGGGGATCGAATGTCCGGGGGTCATCGTCGGATCCTGGCCTGCTGCACCGGATCTGGCGGAGCAGTGCAATCTCGACGACCTCCCCGACGTCACCGGCGTCCCCATCGTGGGCAGGATCCCGGCCGGCAGCGGCGCTCTCGACGCCCGCGTCTTCGCCACCCGTGCCTCTCGGTGGTCGGATCTGCCGCTCCCGACGAAACGGCGTGCGGGCGGATCTTCCGCTGTACTGTGATGGATGCCACATTGCAACTGGCCTGTTCCCATCGTGTCGGCCGGCGCGACATGCCGATACCCGCTACGGAAGGGACATGTCGACCGCTCGGCCCGGAGGTACGGATGTCCATCAGCGAATTGCAGGAACTTCAGCGCACCGCCGCCCACCTGCGCCAATGCCTCGGATCCCTACGATCGCGCTACGGGGACGCAGCCCCGGTGAAGAGGCTGTCGAACGACGTCGAACGTCTCGACATCGACATACGCGACTTCGCCGAACATCCTCCGCGCGAGGTCGTCAACAGCCTCGGTCAACGCATCCCGATTCCCGATACGCCGTACGACGACTCGTTGTTCCGCGGAATGGATACGGACGACGAAGGTCTCGGCGGGCTGCACGGCTCGCGGTGAGCACCTCCGAGGCGACGCCGGCGGCTCGCGGTGAGCCGGCCACCGGCGTCCGATCCGAGGGCCGCGCACGGATCACCGCGCGGACGCTGCGGACCGACCGCTGGTGGCAGACACCCGCACTCACCGTCCTCGGTCTCGGTGTGTTCGTGGTGTACGCGACGATCCGTTCGTTCGTGCGCAGCGCCTACTACGTCGAGGACTACCACTACCTCACGCCGTTCTATTCGCCGTGCGTGAGCGCGTCCTGCGTGGACGGCGCCCGCCATTTCGGCACGTGGGTCGGCGAACTCCCGATGTGGATCCCGCTCGCCTTCCTGTCGTTGCCGTTCCTCCTCGGCTTCCGGCTGACCTGCTACTACTACCGCAAGGCCTACTACCGATCGTTCTGGTTGTCGCCGCCCGCGTGTGCGGTCGCCGAACCGCACCGGCACTACACCGGGGAGACGCGGTTCCCGCTGATCCTGCAGAACTCGCACCGCTACTTCTTCTACGCCGGCTTCGTGGTGTCGCTGATCAACACCTACGACGTCGTCCTGTCCTTCCGCGGTCCGAGCGGGTTCGGCATCGGACTCGGCAACCTGATCCTGCTGATCAACGTCGTGCTGCTCTGGGGCTACACGTTGTCATGCCACTCTTGCCGGCACGTCACCGGAGGCAGGCTGCGGCACTTCTCGAAACACCCCGTGCGCTACCGGATCTGGACGTTCGTCTCGAAACTCAACACCAGGCACATGCAGTTCGCGTGGATCACGCTGGGAACCCTGATCCTCACGGACTTCTACATCATGCTCGTGGCGAGCGACACCATCGCCGATCTGCGGTTCATCGGCTGACGCGCACGGCACGACACCGGCCGCACCGGAGGAGGGGGAACACGGATGGTGGATGTCGAACGGCACAAGGTCGACGTCGTCGTGATCGGAGCAGGCGGCGCCGGGCTACGCGCGGTGATCGAGGCGCGGCAACGCGGCTTCTCCGTCGCCGTGGTGTGCAAGTCGCTGTTCGGAAAGGCCCACACCGTGATGGCCGAGGGCGGATGTGCCGCCGCGATGGGCAATGCCAACCCCCGCGACTCCTGGCAGGTGCACTTCCAGGACACGATGCGCGGCGGCAAGTTCCTCAACAACTGGCGGATGGCCGAACTGCACGCCCGCGAGGCCCCCGACCGCGTGTGGGAGCTGGAGACCTACGGAGCGCTGTTCGACCGCACCCCCGACGGACGGATCAGCCAGCGCAACTTCGGCGGCCACACCTATCCGCGACTCGCCCACGTCGGCGACCGCACCGGACTCGAACTCATCCGCACGATGCAGCAGAAGATCGTGTCGCTGCAGCAGGCGGACCACGCCGAGCACGGCGACTACGAGGCCCGGGTGCGGGTCTTCGCCGAATGCACCATCACCGAACTGCTGAAGGACGACGAGGGACGCATCGCCGGTGCGTTCGGATACTGGCGCGAGACCGGGCGTTTCGTGTTGTTCGAGGCGCCCGCGGTCGTCATCGCCACCGGTGGTATCGGCAAGTCGTGGAAGGTCACGTCGAACTCCTGGGAGTACACGGGCGACGGTCACGCCCTCGCCCTGCGTGCCGGCGCCACCCTGATCAACATGGAGTTCGTCCAGTTCCACCCGACAGGGATGATCTGGCCGCCGAGCGTGAAGGGCATCCTCGTCACCGAGGGTGTGCGAGGCGACGGCGGAGTGCTGAAGAACTCCGAGGGGGAGCGGTTCATGTTCTCCTATATCCCGCCGGTGTTCAAAGGCCAGTACGCGGAGACCGAGGAGGAGGCCGACCGCTGGTACGAGGACCAGGAGAACAATCGCCGCACGCCCGACCTGCTCCCGCGCGACGAGGTCGCCCGCGCCATCAACTCCGAGGTCAAGGACGGCCGGGGGACTCCGCACGGCGGAGTCTTCCTCGACATCGCCTCGCGGATGCCGGCCGACGAGATCATGCGCCGCCTGCCGTCGATGCATCACCAGTTCAAGGAACTCGCCGACGTCGACATCACCGCCGAGGCCATGGAGGTCGGCCCGACCTGCCACTACGTGATGGGCGGCATCGAGGTCGACCCCGACACCGCCGCTGCGGCAGTCCCGGGGCTGTTCGCCGCCGGGGAATGTTCCGGTGGCATGCACGGATCGAACCGGCTGGGCGGGAATTCGCTGTCCGATCTGCTGGTCTTCGGTCGCCGGGCAGGTCTCGGCGCCGCCGACTACGTGCAGAGCCTCACCTCGCGGCCGATCGTCGGCGACGCCGACATCGACGCCGCCGCCCGTGCGGCGCTCTCGCCCTTCGATCCGGCCGACACCGATCGCGCCGAGAACCCGTACACCCTGCACACCGACCTGCAGCAGGTCATGCAGGACCTCGTGGGCATCATCCGGCGCGCGGACGAGATCGAACGTGCCCTGCGCGAACTCGACACCCTGCGCACACGGATCCGCAACGTCGCGGTGGAGGGCCACCGCCAGTTCAACCCGGGCTGGCATCTCGCCCTGGACCTGCGGAACATGCTCCTCGTGTGCGAGTGCGTCGCGCGGGCCGCGTTGCAGCGCACCGAGAGCCGCGGGGGACATACCCGCGACGACCACCCGTCGATGGACTCCGAATGGCGTCGCACTCTGCTCGCCTGTCGCCTGGACGGCGGCGACCCGTTCGTCCCCGCCGTGACGGTCACCGCCGAACGGCAGCAACCGATGCGTCCCGACCTGCTGGAGCTGTTCGACATCGACGAACTCGGGAAGTACTACACCGACGAGGAACTCGCGGATCATCCCGGACGGAGGGGTTGAGATGGGACACCAGGCGGCGTTCAGGATCTGGCGGGGCGACGCCGACGGCGGGGAACTGCGGGACTACACCGTCGAGGTCAACGAAGGGGAGGTCGTCCTCGACATCCTGCACCGTCTGCAGGCCACCCAGGCACCGGATCTCGCCGTGCGCTGGAACTGCAAGGCGGGCAAGTGCGGATCGTGTTCGGCGGAAGTCGACGGTCGCCCGCGCCTGACGTGCATGACCCGCATGTCGCTGTTCGATCCCGACGCGACGATCACCGTGACCCCGATGCGCACCTTCCCGATCATCCGAGATCTCGTCACCGATGTCTCGTTCAACTACCGCAAGGCACGCGAGATACCGGCTTTCGCGCCGCCTCCTGATCTGGCGCCGGGGGAGTACCGGATGCAGCAGGTCGACGTGCAGCGCTCCCAGGAGTTCCGCAAGTGCATCGAATGCTATCTGTGCCAGAACGTCTGTCATGTGGTGCGCGACCACGAGGAGAACAAGGAGGTCTTCGCCGGTCCCCGCTATCTCATGCGCATCGCGGAACTCGAGATGCACCCGCTCGACGTCGCCGACCGGCGCGACGTCGCGCAGGACGAGCACGGCCTGGGTATGTGCAACATCACCAAGTGCTGCACCGAGGTGTGCCCGGAGAACATCCACATCACCGACAACGCGCTGATCCCGATGAAGGAACGCGTCGCCGGCCGCCGCTACGACCCGATCGTGTGGCTCGGCAACAAGCTGTTCCGGCGCTGAGCAGGGAGCAGGGACCGGGCCGGACGCAGGGACCGGCTCAGTTCACGCGTTCGGCGACCAGCGGAACCAGCTCGTCGAGCGCGAACGGCACCGACAGCACCGAGTTCGTCGAGAACGCCGCGGAGATGTGGGAATCGCTGTCGAGCACGAGGAACCGGCCGTCGCGCACCGCCGGGATCTGCTGGAAGACCGGATTGTCGGTCACCTCGGCGGCCGGCACGTAGATCGGCAGCACGATCAGCAGGTCGGAGTCGAGCATGTCCAGGTTCTCGTCGGAGACTGTGATGAAGAAGTCGTCCGTCGCCGCGGCCTGCACCTGCGGATTGTTCACGAAGCCGAGCTCGGTCATGAAGTCGACGCGCGAGTCGCCGACGACGTAGGCGCCCCACCCCTCCGACGTGTAGGAGGCGACGGTGACGGTCTTGCCCGCGAACTCGGGATTGTCGGCGGCGGCCTGCGCGAAATCCGCGTCGATCTGCGACAGCAGTTCGGCACCCTTGTCCGGGACACCGAGCGCCGCTGCCACGGTGGCCACCTGGTCGTCGAGCGACGTGAGGTAGGCGTCGCTGCCTTCCGGGCCGCCGACGGTCGGGGCGATCCCCGACAGCGTCTCGTAGCGGGCCGGCTCACCGGAACTCTTGGTGTCGAGGATCAGATCGGGCTCCTGCGCCGCGAGCATCTCGAAGGACGGCTCGATCGTGCCGATGAGCTCCGGCGGCGAGTCGTACAGCCCCTGCGCCCACGGCCCCACGCCGTCGCCGCCGAAGGCGAGCCAGTCACTCGCCGCCACCGGCTGAACGCCGAGTGCCAGTGCAGTTTCGGCGTCGCCCCAGCCCAGAGCCGCGACGCGTTCGGGGGCGGACTCGATGGTGACCTCCCCGAACTTCGTGTCGACCGTGACGGGGAAGGCGCCGTCGGCCGGTGCCGAACCGGAGTCGGACTCCGTGTCGGACGATCCGCACGCGGTCAGCACGATCGCGGTGGCCGTGAACAGAGCGGCGGAACGGAGCAACGCAGCGGATCGGCGTGTCATGACGGGCCTCGAGTCTGTCGAACAACAAGTGAGGCGATCCTAACCCGGCGGGGTGACCGAAGGTGAAAACCCGCCGGAAACCGCGCAGGGCAGCCGCTCGAGCGCGCACTATGTGTCCGTGACCCGACCTGACGACGGTCGGCCGGCACGGGCGAAACCGGTGCTGGCCTCCTTGATCCTCGTCGCCGCCGTGGCGAATTCGAACCTCGCCGTCGCGAACGTGGCACTGCCCGAGATCGGGAAGGCGTTCGACGCGAGCCAGACCCAGCTCAACCTCGTCGCAGTCGGCTATTCCGTCGGTCTCGCCGCGTCCGTGCTCTACCTCGGTGCCGTCGGCGACCGTTACGGACGCAAGACGATGCTGCTGCTCGGCATGGCGTTGTCGGTTCCCGCCTCGGCGGTCGCCGGGTTCGCGCCGAGCACCGAGGTGCTGTTCGCGGCGCGGGTGCTCGGCGGTCTCTCCGCCGGTCTGGCGTTCCCCACCACTCTCGCCCTTATCACTGCACTGTGGTCGGGCGCAGCCCGCACGCGCGCGATCGCGTTGTGGTCGTCGATCGGTGGTGGCCTGACCGCGCTCGGCCCGCTCGTCGCCGGCACCCTGCTCGAACAGTTCTTCTGGGGTTCGGTTTTCCTGGTGACGATTCCGCTCGCGCTGATCGCTTTCGCCCTGACCTGGATATTCGTGCCCAGCCACGTCAACGAATCGACCGATCCGGTCGATCATCTCGGCGGTGTGGTCTCGATCGTGTTGGTCGGCTCGCTCGTCCTCGGCATCAACTTCGTGCCCGTCGACGGGATGGAGACCATCGCGGTGTCCGCTCTCGTGATCGCTCTCGTCGCGGTGATCCTCTTCGTCATGCGCCAGCTGCGAGCGGCGAACCCCCTGTTCGACCTGCGGGTCGCCCGGCGTCGCGTGTTCTGGGTCGCGGCCGTCGCGGGCATCATCGTGTTCGGCACCCTGATGGGCACGATGTACATCAGTCAGCAGTACCTGCAGAACGTGCTCGGCTACTCGACTCTCGCAGCTGGATCGGCGGCGCTGCCCGCCGCTTTCGTGATGGTGCTGGTGGCGCCGCAGTCGGCGAAACTCGTCGGGTCGCGCGGCTCCCGTTTCACGCTGCTGTCCGGTTACGTGGCGATCGTGGCCGGACTCGTCGTCGCACTGATGCTCTGGGACGAGGACGCGCATTACTGGGTGATCGCCCTCGGATACATGTGTCTCGGAGCCGGTGTCGGTCTCGCCGGTACCCCGGCCTCGCATTCGCTCACCGGCTCGGTGCCGGTCGCCCGTGCCGGGATGGCCTCCGGCACGGCCGATCTGCAACGCGATCTCGGTGGCGCGATCGTCCAGTCGATCCTCGGCGCCCTGCTCACCGCCGGATACTCGGCCTCCCTCGCCGCGACGATCGCGGCGAGTCCTCAGGCCACGGCCGTCGACGAGCAGACCGAGACCGCACTGGAGAAGTCGTTCGCGGGTGCCGTCGGGATCGCCGAGCACTATCCGCAGTACGCGCAGCAGATCATCGAGGCCGCGCGGTCGGCCTTCCTCGACGGCGACACCCGCGCCTACACGGCCGCGATCGCGATCGTGCTGGTCGGAGCGGCGCTGGTGGCCCTTGCGTTCCCCTCACGCTCGGCCGAGATCGCGCTGCTCGAACGGTACGCCGAGGAGGACGGTGACGCGGCGGTCGACTCGTCGGAAAAACCGGCCCACTGAACCCGGATCCTCACGCAGTCCGGGTCGGTCAGGCGGTCAGAACGACTGCGACCAGCGTCCGACGTCACCCCGCTCGAGCGCGACGGCGAGCAGTTCCGGGAAACGGTCGGGCGTGCACGCGAAGGCAGGAACTCCGAGTTCGGCGAGTGCCGCCGCGTTGTCGCGGTCGAAGGACGGCGCCCCGTCGTCGGACAGAGCCAGCAACACCACGACCTGCACACCCGCGGCGAGCATCTCCTGGATGCGCGAGAGCATCTCGGCGCGGATGCCGCCCTCGTACAGATCCGAGATGAGCACGAACAGCGAATCGGCCGGGCGCGTGATCAGCGACCTGCTGTAGGCGATCGCCCGATTGATGTCGGTGCCGCCGCCGAGCTGGGTGCCGAACAGCACGTCCACCGGGTCGGCGAGCTTATCGGTCAGGTCCACCACCGCGGTGTCGAAGACGACCAACGAGGTGCGCAGTGCCCGCATCGACGCCAGGACCGCCGCGAACACCGACGCGTACACCACGCTCGACGCCATCGACCCGGACTGGTCCACCGCGAGCACCACGTCGCGTTTCACCGCCTGGGAGCGGCGCCCGTAGCCCACCAGCTTCTCGGGCACCACCGTGCGATGCTCCGGCAGGTAGTGGGCCAGGTTCGCGCGGATCGTGCGATCCCAGTCGATGTCGCGGAGTTTCGGGTTCGACGTCCGCGACGACCGGTCGAGCGCACCCGTGACGGCGGCACGGGTGTGCTGCGCGATGCGAGCCTCGATCTCGCGCACGACCTTCTCGACGACCGTCCGTGCCGTCGCCTTGGTGGTCTCCGGCATCACGCGGTTCAGGCTCAGCAACGTGCCCACGAGATGCACGTCCGGTTCGACGGCCTCGAGCATCTCGGGTTCGAGGAGCAGCCGGGTCAACCCGAGCCGATCCACCGCGTCGCGCTGCATCACCTGGACGACGGATGTCGGGAAGTAGGTGCGGATGTCGCCGAGCCAGCGCGCCACCCGGGGCGCGGACGCGCCGAGACCTGCGGTGCGCGGTGCGGTGCCGTCGCCGGGCGCGGTGTCGTACAGCGCGGCGAGCGCGGCGTCCATGGCGCTGTCGTCGGCCGAGGACAGGGAGCCCGTCGAGTCCTCGGCGGCCTCGCCGAGTGCGAGCCGCCAGCGGCGCAAACGTTCGGTGTCTCCGGATTCGGTTGTCATGCCGACACTCCCAGGATCGACGCGGTGGCGGTCAGGGCGATCCGGCCGCGATCCACGGCGGGCGGTGCCTCCGTGCGGCGGGTGCGTTCGCCCCGCACCGTCTGCCCGAGCAGGCGTCGCTCACCGAAGGCGAACGACCCGAAGGTGCGCCGGAGGACGGGCAGGACGTCGACGAAATCGTCGTCGGTGAGACCGCTGATCCACTCGTCGACGAGATCGAACAGTGCGCTGTCGTGGACGAGCAGGAGTCCGCCCCCGCCGAGGAACCCGTCGATCCAGCGCGCCTTCGCGGGTGCCGATGACCCCACCGACAACGCTCGCGCGACCCGCACGGACGCCTCGTACTCGCCGAGTCGGCCGGTGTCGCGCAGCATCCGGGTGGTGCGGCCGACGAGCAGACCGTCGATGTCGTCACGATCGCTCACCGACGTCAGTGTGTCGAGCCATCGGACGGTCGCGGTCGGGTCCTCACGCAGCGCGAGAGCGAGATGCACGTCGTCGATCGCGGTGCGCAGTGCATCGGCGGCGTCGTGGTCGAGACCGGTGACCGCCGCCGGGAGACCGGCGCACACACGCGCGAGCAGGGCGTCGCAGACATGTTCCAGGGAGGACAGATCGGTGCCCCGCACATCGCCGTAACGGACGGTGCGCACGAGGGTCGGCAGGGCGCTCATCAGGTGCAGCACATCGTGATCGAGTGCAGCCGCCGCGTCGATCGCCGTCACCAGCGACGGGATCGTGGTCCGCAGGTCGGCGAGCAACGCCCGTTCGAGCAGTTCGGTGAGGTCGGCGAGCGCGATCCCGGAACGAGTGGCACGGTCGGCCACTGTGGCGCCCGCTGCGGATTCCACCGTCGTGCCCCACCGCGACGCCTCGACGATCGCCACCGACAACTCCGGTTCCCACCGCAGCGTCCAGGTCTCGCGGAAGGTGCCGGTCGAGCGCACCTCGCTCTCCGCCGGTCTACCCCAGTCGATACCGAGCAGCGCCAGGCGGTGCAGCAGTCGCGACCGGGCGACGTCGATCTCCCGGCGCAGGTCCAGATCGAGATGCCTGGCTTCGGCGGACCGCTTGAGACGCAACGACTTCGCATTCCGCTGCAGGTCGGTGTCGAGCGGGACGGTGGGGGTGTCCTCGGAGACGGAACCGAGTGCCTCACCGACGACGAGCCGGCGGGAGACGAGACCGAGCAGGACGTCTTCGCCGTCGCACAGCACCGACCGCGTCGCCTCGACGACCTCGTCGAGTCCGGCCACCGCGCGACCGCGCAACGCCGCGAGCGTGTCGGCGAGACGTGTCGCCTCGATGATGTGGGCGCTCGAGACGGGTAGATCCTCCTCGCGCAGGACACGGGCCACGCGGGTGAACCAGCGTGCGGTCGTGTCCGCGGGCTGTGTGAACAGGTGGTGGTACCAGCCGGGTGAGGTGATGCCGGCGCCGTAGCCCGACGACAGCGACAACCGGGAGTGGCTCCACGGCACCCACGTGAGGGTGGTCTTGACCTTGGGCATGCCCTTGAGCAGGCGCGCGTCGGGCGCTGCCGGTCCGAGCCGGCCGGTCAGTGCGGGTGCGTGCATCGCTCCGCACACCACGGCGATCGCGCGGGCCCCGGCCTTGACCGTCGCGCGCAGCACCTGCCGCATGTGCGCCTCGCGTCGCGCGGTGTGGTCGTCGATCCCGACGTCCTCGCGCAGCGCGCGCATCGCGTCCGTGATCTCGTCGAAGGCCTGTGCGGTGCCGTGCTCTACCACCGCGTCCCACCACTGCTCGAAGTCGGAGTATCCGCCGGCGCGGGCGAGTATGCCGAGCAGGTTGTCGGTCGCGCGGTCGCCGACCTCGCGCTCCGCGCCGAGCGACATCGACGCTGGAAGGTCGCAGAACCGCACGTCGGCATCGTGCAGGTACGCCCAGCGCAGGGCCTGCCATTCGGGGGAGAAGGCCGCGAACGGCCAGAACGCCGCCCGCGCCGGTTCGTCGCGTGCGTAGGCCAGCAATGCCACCGGCGGCACCATGTCGTCGGCCACGGTGAGCGGGAGCACCGGATCGGCGTCCGACGGACCCTCGATGAGGACGGTGTCGGGTTCGAACTCCGCGAGTGCCTGCAGGACCGCACGCGCCGAACCCGGCCCGTGGTGCCGGATCCCGAAGACCCGGATCTCCGCGGGCGCATCCGCGCGGTCGAAGAGAGCGTCGGTCACCCGGTGATCTCCCGGCACGCCCGGTAGAAGTCGGTCCAGTCGCCGCGTTCTCGGACGACGGCCTCGAGATATTCGTTCCAGACCACCCGATCGGAGACAGGGTCCTTGACCACCGACCCCAGGATTCCGGCCGCAACGTCGGAGGGCCGAAGCACCCCGTCACCGAAGTGCGCCGACAACGCCAGGCCGCCCGTGACCACCGAGATCGCCTCGGCGGTGGACAGCGTGCCCGACGGGGACTTCAGCTTGGTCCGGCCGTCGGTGGTGACGCCGCTGCGCAACTCCCGGAACACCGTGACGACGCGGCGGATCTCCTCCGCGGCCGCAGGCACGGTGGGAAGTTCGAGTGCGGTGCCGAGCTGTTCGACGCGGCGGGTGACGATCGCGACCTCGTCCTCCTCGCTCGCCGGCAACGGCAACACGACGGTGTTGAACCGTCGACGCAGCGCGGACGACAGGTCGTTGACCCCGCGGTCGCGATCGTTGGCGGTGGCGATGACGTTGAACCCCTTCGTCGCCTGCACCTCGATGCCGAGTTCGGGGACGGGAAGCGTCTTCTCCGACAGGACGGTGATCAGCGCATCCTGCACGTCGGCGGGGATGCGGGTGAGTTCCTCGATCCGTGCCACGGCGCCGTCGCGCATCGCGGTCATGACCGGGGAGGCGACCAGCGCGTCGGCGCTCGGCCCTTCGGCGAGCAGCCGCGCGTAGTTCCAGCCGTACCGCACCGACTCCTCGGTCGTACCCGCCGTTCCCTGCACGAGCCGGGTCGACGAACCGCTGATCGCGGCGGCGAGATGCTCCGACACCCAGGTCTTCGCGGTACCCGGCACACCGAGCAGCAACAGTGCCCGGTCGGTCGCCAGGGTCGCCACGGCAACCTCGATCAACCGGCGCGGACCGACGTACTTCGGGGTGATCACGGTGCCGTCGGGCAGTTCGCCGCCGAGCAGATAGGTCACCACCGCCCACGGGGACAGTTGCCACGACGGCGGGCGCGGCCGGTCGTCGAGTCGCGCGAGCGCCGCGAGTTCGTGCGCGTACTGCTGCTCGGCGTGTGGGCGCAGCAGGTCGGTGCCGGACCCGGCGGTCTCGGACGTGCCCGTCTCGGGCATCGCGGCCTCGTCGGTGCCGACAACTGCAGGGGTCGACTCGAAGTCGGTCAACTCAGCTCCTCGTGGATCGTCTTGCGGAGGGTCAGGGTGTCGGCTGCGCTCGCGAACAGGTGCAGGCGACCGAGATCGTCGGTGCGGTTCGCGGCGTCGGCCAGCAGATCGGCCAGCTCGAACGGTGCCCGGTGGGCGAGCAGCGTCAGGACGTCGCGCACCAGACGGGTGGTCGTCAGCTTCGTGTACAGCGCGGTGAGCACCTTCTCGGCGACATCGCGCGGCCACGGCGCCGGGAGCGCGGCGAGCAACGCGTCGTCGAGAACCGCGGGCGGCGACGCCTCGCGCAGGTGCGTGAGCAGGATGTCGCGAGGTACGACCCGGGCGACCGATGTGTCGCCGGTGCCGTCGCGTCGCAGCAACGCCGCGGCCCATCCGCTGTCGCGTTGCCGGACCGCCGCGCGGCCCCACGCGTTCGTCAGTGCCGTGCGGAGGGCGTCGTCGACGTCGAACTCCGGCAGCACCCCGTCTCCGACGTGCTCGCGCCACACCGACAGCGGAGCGGCCGCGACTGCCGCCACCAGCAGATCGCGGGCCGGACCGTCGGAGAGACCGTCGCGGAGTGCGCTCTCGTCCGGCCGTTCGGGGACGGCGAGGGTGACGGTCGAGCCGTCGACGAGCAGCCATTGCCGCACTCGTTCGGCCATGCGTCGCGCGAACGCGGAGTCGGGGAGGCGGGGAAGAAGGTCGAGCGCGACGGCGCGAACCTTGCGGCTACGGTCGTCGAGGGCGCGCTCGAGCAGGTCCTCGTCGTGCGGGCCGAGACCGACCGCGAGCAGGGCGACGAGCTCGGCCCGCTGGGCGGCGGTCTGCGCACCCCATGACGCCGCGAGCGTGGCTGTCGCCGCGGCCGGATCGTGTGCGCGGAGCACCTCGAACCATCGGCGTCGCCGGGCGGGCGGACCGACGTGCCAGGGCGTGTCGTCGAGCGGGTCGGGTGGCAGCAGATCGGCCCATTCCGGGTGGCGCGCGGCCACCCAGCGCCCGCGGGCGCCGGTGAGAGCGATCAGCCGGTCGCGGTGCACCGCGTCGGTGGTCGCGACGATCAACAGGTCGACCACGATGTCGTGCGACGCGCGGAGCCGGGCCGCCACCTCGAACCATTCGTCGAGTAGCGGGGAGCGGACGGCGAGCAGCGCGCGCAGGCGTTCAGCAGCCGCGCCGGGCAGGACGGGACGGTCGTCGTCCGGGGCCGGCGACGGCAGCTCGCGGATCACCGGCACGGTCGCGGCGGTGAGGAAGGTCGCCTCCAGGGCGGCAGCGGCGAGCAGTGTCGCGGCGGGGTCTCCGGCGAGTTCGCCCGCGGCACCGGCCGTGTGCAGCGCGCCGAACTCCGGAGCGGAGCGTGCCGTTCCGAGAAGTGCTGCGGCCGTCAGCGATTCGGGCAAGGCGGTCACCAGGTCATCACCTGTCCTCCGGTGAACAGTGAGACGGGAGCGAGAGCGGTTCCGTCCCAGTCGCCGCAGACCGTCACGGGACGGCCTCCCGCGACGGCGTGCAGCCGCCAGCGGCTGTCGTCGTCACCGGCCAGCGGCAGTGCCCGTCCGGACGGGTCGACGACGTACCAGCCGTCCTCGCTGTCGGTGGGAGTGACCGCGTCGAGCAGGACGGGCCAGGTGCGCAACCACGGATCTGCTCCGCGCATGCGGGCGTACTCGTCCAGCGCAGCGTCGAGTCCGGTGGCGGGCAGGGTCGTGAACGGCTCCGTCTCCCCGTGCTGCCGGCCGAGTACGGCTCGCAGTGGGGCCGCGCCGGGGTAGAAGTGCAGATCGGCGTCGACCAGCGAACCGGGGAAGGGGAGGGGCGTGGCGAAACGCGCTGTGCCATGAGCGAAGTCGAGCAGGATCGCCCAGCGTCCGCTCGACCTCCCCCGAAGCCACGTCTTGCGGTTGAACATCCGGCTCTCCTCGGTGACGCGCACGGCGAGGACCTGCCAGCGGTCGCGCACAGCCGGTTCGGCGCGGACCTCCTCGCTGCGGGTGCCGAAACCGAGATGGGTCTGCAGCGCACGCAGGAGCGGCCTCGGCAGCTCGTCGCGCTGCCGGTACGCCACGGCCATGACGTGCAGGCGCGCATACTCTTCGAGCAGCCTGGCGGGCCAATCGGTTTCGTCGTTCACGACGGCGGCCAGAGCGCGCAGTGCCGACGCCGCGCCGGGAGCCTGGGCATCCACCATGCGGGCAGCGATCGCCTCGTAGATGTCGTAGCCGTGATCCACCGCCCCGAGGCCGTGCCGGATGCGGTCGGTGAGCCAGCGGTCGAGGTCGTCGAGTCCTGCCGCGACCCGCTCGGCGCGACGCCGGGCGGTCGCAGGGTCGGGCGCCTTGACCGGCTCGTCCGCCGGTGCGGGAAGTGTGGTGGACGCGATGCGGGCGGCGAGCCATCCGGTCACGAAGTCGGGCGCCTGCGCGGCCGGCACGGCACCCTCGGACCAGCGCACGAGCAGTGACAGGGCGTGCTTGCAGGGCAGCTTCCGGCTCGGGCACGTGCACGTGTAGGCGGGAGCGCTCGGGTCGATCGCCGTGCGGTACGGCGTGGTGCCGCGTCCGCGGCACAGTCCCCACAGGGCGGTGGTGTCGTGACCGGTCTCGAGCCATGCGGAGGCGACGCCGCGCGCAGCCGTCATCGAGGACGGATCGGGCGCGACGGCGTTGATCTGCTGGAGGGTCCAGGGGGCGGTCACGAGCGTCGAAGGTAGGAGACGGGTCCGACAGGAACGGCGGGATCAGGATGTCGCACGGGTCTCCAGACGTGCGCGGATGCCGTCGACGAACAACCGCAGACCGAATTCGAACCGGACGGCGGGGTCGCCGTCGAGCAGGTCGTCGTCGGCCTCGGCCGGCTGTTCGGTCGCGACATCGGGGGAGAGAGGTGCGCGCGTGAGCGCACCGAGTTGCTCGAGTTGCGCGCGGGACTGCTCGTCGACGGTGTGGCCGAGCACGTAGTGCAGCAGCGCGTAGCCGGTCAGTTCTGCGTACGCCCGGGACAGACCCGCACGTTCGGCGGTGGCCACGAAGGCGTCGCGGGCCCGGGAAGTGGTCAGCCGGGAGGCGTAGCTCGAGGCGACGAGTTCGGCGCCGTCGCGATGGGCGAGCAGCGCGGCGCGGAAACGGTGCGCCAGCTCGGAGAGGGCGTCGTCCCAGACATCGCTCGCGGGCGGCTCGTCGACACCATCGAGGATGCGGTCCGCCATGGCGCCGAGCAGGGTCTGCTTGTTCGGGAAGTGCCAGTACAACGCACCGGGCTGGACGCCGAGCGACGACGCGAGCTTGCGCATCGTCAGGTCGCCGAGCCCGTACTCGTCGAGGATCGCCATGGCGCCGTCGAGGACGTCGCCGCGTCGCAACTGCACTGCTCTTCTGCTCCCGCTTCTCCCACTGCCCGCGGCGGTACCGCGCCACCGGGGATCCGAACCGAAGGATTCGTGCCTTTGACACTATCGGACGCTTCGCCCTAACCTGAACGCTGTTCAATTGAACGATGTTCAAGTTCTCGCCACCCCAGGAGACGGCAGTGACCCAGGAGCCCGCCCGCACCGACATCCTCGACATCGCTCGCGACCAGGTGCTCCGTCGCGGCATCGGTTTCGACCGCGACCAGACCCTCGAGGTCCTGCAGCTGCCGGACGATCGCATCGACGACCTGCTGGCGGTCGCCCACGACGTGCGCATGGCGTGGTGCGGACCGGAGGTCGAGGTCGAGGGGATCATCAGCCTCAAGACCGGTGGCTGCCCAGAGGACTGCCATTTCTGCTCGCAGTCCGGCCTGTTCGCCTCCCCGGTGCGGGCCGCCCGGCTCGACATCCCGTCGCTCGTCGAGGCCGCGAAGCAGACCGCCAAGACCGGAGCCACCGAGTTCTGCATCGTCGCGGCCGTACGCGGACCCGACGAACGCCTCCTCGCGCAGGTCGCGGCCGGTATCGAGGCGATCCGCAACGAGGTCGACATCCAGATCGCGTGCTCGCTCGGCATGCTCACCCAGGAACAGGTCGACCGACTCGTCGCGATGGGTGTGCACCGCTACAACCACAACCTCGAGACCGCCCGCTCGCACTTCCCGAATGTCGTCACCACCCACACCTGGGAGGAGCGCTTCGAGACGCTGCGCATGGTCCGCGAGGCGGGTATGGAGGTGTGCTGCGGAGGCATCCTCGGAATGGGTGAAACCGTCGAGCAGCGAGCCGAATTCGCAGCCGACCTCGCGGCGCTCGAACCCGACGAGGTGCCGCTGAATTTCCTCAATCCGCGCCCCGGCACCCCTTTCGGGGATCTCGAGGTGCTGCCCGCCACCGAGGCGCTCAAGGCGGTGGCGGCCTTCCGATTGGCGTTGCCGCGCACCATCCTCCGGTTCGCCGGTGGCCGCGAGATCACGCTCGGCGACCTCGGCGCGCAGAAGGGGATCCTCGGCGGGATCAACGCCGTCATCGTCGGCAACTACCTCACCACGCTCGGCCGACCGGCAGAGACCGACCTCGATCTGCTCGGCGAACTCAAGATGCCGATCAAGGCCCTCGGCGAGACGATCTGATGTTCGATCCGTTCACCGGCGAAGCGATCGTCGACGGGACGATCCGAACCCGTTCCACAGCAGTGCAACTCGGGCTCGAACCGCCGCGCTTCTGCGCGCAGTGCGGTCGCCGGATGATCGTCCAGATCGCGCCGGACGGGTGGTGGGCACGGTGCTCGCGCCACGGGACCGTCGACTCGGTGATGAGCGAACAACGCTGACCTACCGTGGCGCGTCTCGGATCGTGCCGGGCCGACTGCGCGACCGATTCGCGAAAGTTACGGCGACCGAACGATGTAACTTCGTGTGCATGCTGAATACTCGACTGCTGCCGTTACGCAACGACCGAGCACAGCTGCGGGCGATGATCGGCGACGACGCGGCCGCCTACGCCGCCGGGACGGCAGATCCACTCGTGCGCCGGTACGCGCACCTGCCCGAACCGGCGTATACGGAAGCGTCCGTCGCAGCGTTGATAGACGGCGCGATTCGGCACGGGCTGGAGCGCGGAGATCTGGCCGTACTGACGATCGCCGATCCGGAGACCGATCGCTTTGCCGGTAGCCTGGTGTTGTTCGACATCGCCGACGAGGAGGCAGAAGTCGGATTCTGGTTGCATCCGCACGGTCGTGGGGAAGGGCTCGCTGCCGATGCACTCGAACTTGCGGCCGAGCTCGCGCGGCGCAGCGGATTACTTCGCCTGACCGCGCGCACCCTCCCCGAGAACGAAGCATCACAGCGCGTGCTCGAGCGGTGTGGTTACATCCGCGGTGACCGAACCCGGACCGTCACTCCGTCGGGGGCGGAAGCCCTCGCCGTGCACTACTCACGGGATCTCGGATGATGCGTGTTGTCGCTGTCTCCCGGGCGGGGCGAGCACGCGGGCCTCTGCGAGGCTCGGAACGCTACGGGAGCTCACGTTCTTCGGCAGGATAGGTCACGATCCCGTCGGAACCCACCGACGGCGTCGCGCCCCACTGTCCCAGTTCGTGCTGTCGCGGCTTCGCGTTGTTGACGAGATGCACGACGGTCCATCCCCGTGCGGCGAGGGTGTTCGCGATCAACAGTCGGTGACAGCGCCACGGCATCGGCTCGCCGCACATGATCGCGACGTGCCGATGCTCGGCCAGTTCGGTAAGGCGCTCCAATCCGGCCTCGAAGTCGTCGGTGAGGGTGTAATCGGCGTAGTTCTTGAAACTCGCGTTCTTCCAGCCCGCGTTGACGGCCGGATCGATGCCCTTCTGCTTGGGGCGCCTGCCACCGAGTTCGGTGAGGTGCAGATAGCCGATCCCGGCGCTGTCGAGCCAGGACGGCATCTCGTCGGCGTCGAACTGCGGGCTGCGGCGCGAACCGGGCATCTTCCGCACGTCGACGACGAGTTCGATGTCGGCCGAGGTCAGCGTGTCGAGCAGGACGGACTGCGGGCACGTCCAGTGGCCGATGGTCCACAGGACGCGGGTGTCGGCACTCATGCCTCCCATCGTGCCATCACGCGTGCGCCAGCCGGCGGCGCAGTTCGCCGGCGCCGTCGCCCTCCAATCGGGACAACCCCGCGCGACGGCCCGAGAGCAGCAGCAGGATCGCGGAGATCGGTCCCCGCACCTCGGGTCCGGAACCGGAGGACCACTCGGTATCGGTTGCGCTGAAACGGAATCCGTCGAGCGGGACGTCGGCGAAGACCCGGGCCTTCCCGGTGCCGCGGGTGGACCACATCCGACTGGCCCCCGCCGCCGCGGCATCCGGTGGCATCGGCAGGTCGAGCTGCAACGGCACCGCGATGTCCTGACCGTGGACGAGCAGATCGATCATGGCCTCGAGCGGGGTGATGCCCACATTGTGCCGCCGGGAGCCGATCATTCCCCGGAGGTCGGCGATCAACTCCTGCGTCGGTCGCCGGGCACGGTCGCGAGAGGACTCGCGGATGATCGTGTTCACCCCGCCGCGATGACGCACGACCATCCGGACGAAATCGACCACGGTGAGCTGCTGCAACGTGAGGTGCGCGGCGACGTCGCGCACGGTCCAGCCCTCGCACAGCGACGGCCGGCGCCACTCGTCCTCGGTCAGTTGTTCCAGCAGGTCTGCAGTTCGTGCGCGCTGCTCGTCGATGGTGTTCCAGATGTCGTCGACGTTCATGGGATCACCTGACCTGGGGTCCGCCCGACACACGATCTGCCCATTCTAGATCGCGGATCGCTCCCCACTCACGGATTCCAATGCCGGTACGGCATCTTCCGCGGCACGGCTCACCGACTCCCACTCGAGCCAGGTGGCAATCTTCTCCCGGGTGGCGGCCACGGCCGCATCCAGGACGGCATTGCCCAGGACGATGCGTCGAGGTGGCCGGTCGGCATCGACGACCTCGAGCAGTGCCCGCGCGGCCAGGGCGGGGTGGCTGTCGATGCTCGTGGACGCGCTCTGCTTTTCGATCTCGGCTCGCAGCGAGTCGTAGTCCGATCGCGGAGTGCTCACCGTCATGGTGGTGTAGAGATCGGTCCGGTAGCCGCCCGGTTCGACGATCGTGACGTCGATGCCGAAATGCGCGGCCTCGACGGCCAGGGCTTCACTGAGTCCTTCGAGGGCGAACTTGCTCGCGCTGTACAGCCCTGTGCCGGGCCCGCTCAGTACGCCCCCGATGCTCGAGATCTGCACGAGATGCCCGCGTCCTCGGCTCCGGAAGGCCGCCATGGCGGCCTGGCTGACCCACATCGCTCCGAAGAAGTTCGTCTCGAACTGTGCACGCGCCTGCTCCTCGGTGAACTCCTCGACGAATCCGTAGGCCATGGTGCCCGCGTTGTCGACGACGATGTCGAGGCCTCCGAAATGCTCGCGGGCGGTGTCGAAAGCGGCGAACACCGCCGTGCGATCGGTGACGTCGGCCGGGAGTCGGAGGAGACGTTCCGGATCCCGGGGGAGATCGGCCGATTCGATCGATCGGGAGACGGCCACGACGTTGTCGCCTCTCGACAGCGCCGCACGGGCGAACTCCCTGCCCAGGCCGCGGCTCGCGCCGGTGATCAACCAGGTGCGGGGACGGACGCCGGGGGTGGCGGGGGACGCGGTCGTCGGTTGGGTCTTCAATGCATATCTCCTGAGTGAGACGAGACGGTCCGTCTCGTTCATTCGAGGATGACCCTCCGGAGGGCGCCTGTCAAGACGCAACGTCTCGTCTCGATGAGATATCGTCGTCCCATGCCCCCACGCCCCGAAACCGGACACTCCCGGCGGAACCCCGCCTCGCGGAAAGCGATCCTCGATGCCGCTTTCGGCCTGGTCGCCGAGGTCGGCTACTCGAAACTCGGTATCGAGGCGATCGCCGCCCGGGCCGGCGTGGGGAAGCAGACGATCTATCGCTGGTGGCCGTCGAAAGGAGCCGTCCTCCTCGACGCGTATCTGGCACACACGCAGGGCGATGCCGGAGACGAGGCCGCGCTGCCCGACACCGGCGACCTCCGCGCGGACCTCGTCGCGGTGCTGCAGGCCACCGTGGCGGAGCTGCGTGATCCGACGTTCGCCGTCCCCCTGCGAGCGTTGACCGTGGCGGTACTCGAAGACCCCGAACTCGCAGCGGAATACGAACACCGCCTCGACGCGCCGATGCGGGACATGAAGAAGGCCAGGCTTCGGGCCGCGCAGAGTGCGGGGCAACTGCCGGACGACCTCGATCTCGGTGTCGCCGTGGACATGCTGTTCGCGCCTGTCGCCCAGAAATGGTCGACCACCGGCGAACCCCCGTCGGAGGACTACGTCCGCACACTGGTCGAGACCGTCCTCGCCGGCCTGACGCGCTCGGCCGAGGGCATCCCGTCTTCGAGCATGTAACGCGCGACTCCTCTTGTCCGACAAACACGTCGGAATCACATGACGATCAGGGGAGGGGCAGCATGGGTTCGGTCGATGTTCTGGAATGGATCCGCGAAGGTTATCTGGCGGGCGACCCGCTGCGCTCGGCGCTGTTCGTCGGGTCGGCCTTCCTGACGATGCCGCTGCAGTTGCTCGAGGTCATCATGGGACGGCCTTTCTGATCTCCTCCGGGAGGTTCACACCGGCGGTCGCAGGGCGGCGAATTCGTCCGTCACGCGCAGCCTGGAATCGGTGAAGCGGTAGAGCGCCGGGGGGCGACCTCCCGCTTTGCCGGACGGTGCGGTGTTGCCGGTGCGGGTGAGCACGTTCCGGCGCGCCAGCACCCGTTGGAGATTGGTGGCATCCACCTCGTAACCCAATGCAGCGCAATAGATGTCGCGCAGCGTGGACATCGAGAACTCCGCCGGTGCGAGGCCGAATGCGATGTTCGTGTACGACAGCTTCGCGGCAAGGCGCGCATGGGCGTTCGCCACCATCACCCCGTGGTCGAAGGACATCGCGGGAAGGTCCGAGACCGGATGCCAGGCCGTATCGGACGGCAGCTGGGGATCCGAGGTGAGGGGGATCAGACCGAGATAGGTCGACGCGATCGTGCGCGGTCCCGGCACCCGATCCGGGTCGGAGAAGACCGACAGCTGTTCGAGGTGCGCGACCTTGCGGACGTCGACCTTCTCCGCCAGTTGCCGTCTCGCCGACGTCGTGAGGTCCTCGTCGTTGCGTAGTTGGCCGCCGGGGAGCGACCACGTGCCGACCTGCGGATCGAGGGCCCGCTGCCACAGCAGCACCCCGAGTTCGGGCTCCTCGCGGAGGGCTCCCGAGGCGTCCGGGAAGCGGCGAACCTGGAACACGGCGATGAGCACTTCGTGACGGGTGTTACCATGTGTCATGTTTTCGATCCTAAGTCGAAAACCTCGAATACGGCAATTCCGGTAGAACCCGCCGGGATGACACCCTCGAAGGAGCTAGGCCATGACCACGACCGAGTGGGCGGGAGCCGCCACCATCGTCGACGGCCCCGGCGGATACACGGGCGTCGAGGCGACGCCGGAGTGGGCCGAGGAGGTCCGCCGGTTGGCCCGTGAGCGCAACGCCACGCTGCTCGCGCACAACTACCAGCTTCCCGCGATCCAGGACGTCGCCGACCACGTCGGCGACTCGCTCGCGCTCTCGCGTATCGCCGCCGAGGCCGAGGAGGACACCATCGTCTTCTGCGGCGTGCACTTCATGGCCGAGACCGCGAAGATCCTCAGCCCGAACAAGACGGTGCTCATCCCCGACGAGCGCGCCGGCTGCTCGCTCGCCGACTCGATCACCGCCGACCAGCTGCGCGAGTGGAAGGCCGACCACCCCGACGCCGTGGTGGTCTCGTACGTCAACACCACCGCCGAGGTCAAAGGCCTGACCGACATCTGCTGCACGTCCTCGAACGCCGTCGACGTCGTCGCGTCCATCGACCCCGACCGCGAGGTGCTGTTCCTGCCCGACCAGTTCCTCGGCGCCCATGTCAAGCGCGTCACCGGTCGCGAGAACATGCACATCTGGGCTGGGGAGTGCCACGTGCACGCGGGCATCAACGGCGACGAGCTCGCCGCGCAGGCCAAGGCGCACCCCGACGCCGACCTGTTCGTCCACCCCGAGTGCGGTTGCGCCACCTCGGCGCTGTATCTCGCCGGGGAGGGCTTCGTGCCCGACGACAAGGTCAGAATCCTGTCCACCGGCGGGATGATCGACGCCGCCCGGGAGACCGGCGCGAAGCAGGTCCTCGTCGCCACCGAGGTCGGCATGCTGCACCAGCTCCGCAAGGCCGCGCCCGGCATCGACTTCCAGGCGGTCAACGACCGGGCGTCGTGCCCCTACATGAAGATGATCACGCCCGCCGCGCTGCTGCGCTGCCTGCAGGAGGGACGCGACGAGGTCCACGTCGCAGCCGACGTCGCCGAGCGGGCACGCCTGTCGGTGCAGCGCATGATCGCCATCGGCAACCCGGGCAGCGGCGAGTGACCACCGCCATCACGGTCGCGTGGGAGGACCACGCCGACCTGGTGGTCGTCGGGGGTGGCGTCGCCGGTCTCACGGCCGCGCGCGCGGCCTCCCGGCGCGGCGCACGGGTGCTCATGGTGAGCAAAGGGGGCCCCACCGACACGGCCACCCAGTACGCCCAGGGCGGCATCGCCGTGGTGGCGCCGGTGGGCGACAGCGTCGACGCCCACGTCGCCGACACCCTCGCCGCGGGCGGAGGACTGTGCGACGAGGACGCGGTGCGCTCGATCGTCACCGCCGGCCCCGACGCCGTCACCGCCCTGCGTGACCTCGGAGCGGTGTTCGACACCGCCGGAGACGGCGACATCGCCCGCACCCGCGAGGGTGGGCACAGCACCCGCCGCATCATCCACGCCGGTGGCGACGCGACCGGCGCCGAAGTTCAGCGCGCCCTCGGCACGGCGGTCCAGCGCGCCCTCGGCGCGGCGGGTCTGCCCGTCCTGTTCGGCGCCGCTGCCGCCCGGATCCTCACCGATGCGCGGGGCGTCACCGGACTGCTCGTCCTCGACGAGCGCGGGTTCGGCGTCGTCCACACCCCGGCCGTGTTGCTCGCGACCGGTGGCCTCGGGCAGCTGTACGCGTGCAGCACGAATCCGCCCGGCGCCACGGCCGACGGCATCGCGCTGGCCCTGGCCGCCGGCGCCGGTGTCGCCGACCTCGAATTCGTCCAGTTCCACCCGACCGTGCTGTTCGCGGAAGGCGGCACCGGACGTCGGCCGCTCATCAGCGAAGCAGTGCGCGGGGAGGGAGCACGATTGGTCGACTCCCGCGGCCGATCGATCACCGAGGGTGTGCATCCGCTCGGCGACCTCGCACCCCGAGACGTCGTCTCGCGGGCCATCGCCGAGCGACTCACTGCACTCGGTGAGGATCACGTGTACCTCGACGCCCGTCACCTCGACGGCTTTGCCACGCGTTTTCCGACCATCACGGCGATGTGTGCCGACGCCGGTCTCGATCCGGCCCGTGATCTGCTGCCGGTCGCTCCCGCCGCGCACTATTCGTGCGGCGGTGTCGTGACCGATGTGCACGGCCGCACCCGCATTCCCGGTCTGTACGCGGCCGGTGAGGTGGCACGTACCGGCCTGCACGGCGCGAACCGGCTCGCCTCCAACAGCCTTCTCGAAGGGCTCGTCCTCGGCGAGCGCGCGGGGATGGCCGCGGCGATCGAACGGGCCGGAACGCGTGTCGAGACCGACGGCATTCCCGCCGTCGCCTCGGCCGTCTGTGATCGGACGGTGCTGCAGCAGCTCATGACCCGGCACGCGCTGGTCGTGCGCGACGCGAACGGACTGGCCGCTGCCGCAGTCGAACTCGACAGGATGAGCGTCGCAGCAAGCTGTACCGACGCCGATCGGCTCGAGGACTCGGCCCTCACCGTCACCGCGCGGGCCCTGCTGCTCGCGGCGCAGCGCCGCACCGAATCGCGGGGATGCCACACCCGCAGCGACCGTCCGGACACCGACCCGACGCAGGCACGCAGCCTCGAACTGCGCATCGACGATGACGGCAAGTTGTCCTTCACCACACCGGAACTGACAGGAGTCAACTGAGATGACCACCGCCCTGCCCGACGGACTCGACCTCGCCGAGACCCGCGAGCTGGTCCGGAAGGCGCTCGACGAGGATCTACGCTACGGAGCGGACGTCACCACCGACGCCACCGTGCCCGCCGACGCCGTCGCCACTGCCTCGGTGGTCGCGCGGCAGGCCGGCACCCTCGCCGGTCTCGATGTCGGTCTGCTCGTCCTCGACGAGGTCATCGGCGCCGATCACTACCGCGTGCTCGATCGCAGGTCCGACGGCGAGCGCGTGCTGCCCGGGGATTCGGTCCTGACCGTCGAGGCGCCGACCCGCGGCCTGCTCACCGCCGAGCGCACGATGCTCAATCTCCTGTGTCACCTGTCGGGCATCGCGACGGCGACCTCGCACTGGGTCGATGCGGTGACGGGCACCGAGGCGAAGATCCGCGACAGCCGCAAGACACTGCCGGGAATGCGCGCGCTGCAGAAGTACGCGGTGCGGATGGGTGGCGGCGTCAACCACCGCATGGGGCTCGGCGACGAGGCGCTGATCAAGGACAACCATGTCGCGGCGGCCGGTTCGGTGGTCGCGGCGCTGCGAGCCGTCCGCGAGCATGCCCCCGACATCGCGTGCGAGGTGGAGGTCGACACCCTCGAACAGTTCGACGAGGTGCTCGCCGAGAACGTCGAGTTGATCCTGCTCGACAACTTCCCGCTGTGGCAGACGCAGATCGCGGTGCAGCGGCGCAACACCCACGCGCCGCAGACACGACTCGAATCCTCCGGCGGCCTGTCCCTCGATGTCGCCGCGGACTACGCGCGCACGGGCGTCGACTTCCTCGCGGTGGGTGCGCTCACCCACTCTGTGACCGTCCTGGACTTCGGCCTCGACATGTGAGCGTGTAGGTCGCAGGTCGCGGCACGGATGAATCGGACGCGCCACCGGAACATCCGTCGGTGAGACGGTCCCCGCACGTGCGCTTTCTGGGGTAGAACTGACAGCACATCGACGTGCCGGTACCGGTCACGTAGGGGCGGTGCTCCGGTTGTCGCCGGTGCCGGGTGGGGGAGGAAGACAGAACACGATGCGGTTACCGATGTCACCGACCGACTCGATGTTCCTGCTCGGCGAGTCGCGCGACCACCCGATGCATGTCGGCGGTCTCCTGCTGTTCCAGTCGCCGGAGGGCAAGGACGCGAGTGACCTGAAGTCGATGTTCGCCGAGGCGCTCGCCCGGGAGGAACCCGCCGGGCCGCTGTGGCGCAAGCGGCCCACCCGCTCGCTGTTCACCCTCGGGCAGTGGGCCTGGGAGGACGATCCGCGCTTCTCGATCGACTACCACGTCCGGTTCAACGCGCTGCCGTCCCCGGGCACGATGGACGATCTGTGGGAACTCGTCTCCCGCCTGCACGCGTCGCTGCTCGACCGCACCCGCCCGTTGTGGGAGATGCACCTGATCGAAGGGCTGGCCGACGGTCGCTACGCCCTCTACGTGAAGATCCACCACGCGGTCGCCGACGGGGTGGGGGCGATGCGCCTGCTGCGCCGTGCGCTCAGCACCGACCCGGGCCGCACCGACATGCCGGCCCCGTGGGCGGTCGCAGACGCGCAGTCGTCGAGCCGCTCGGTGATGGGTACCGCGATCGGGTTCCCCGGCGCCGCCGTCCGTGCGGCGACCGGTGCGGTGAACGATGCAGTGAACGTCGTGTCCGAGGCGGTCGCTCTGGTTCCGGCGCTCGTCGGCACCGTCGACCGTGCCCTGCACAATCGCGGTGGTTCGTTGTCGCTGGGCGCTCCGAACACGATCCTCAACCGGAAGATCTCCGGATCGCGCAGATTCGCGGCCCGATCCTGGCCGATCGAGCGACTGCGAATGGCGGCCAAGGCGGCCGACGCGACGCTCAACGACGTCGTCCTCGAACTGTCCGGTGGGGCGTTGCGGGCGTATCTCTCCGAACACGATGCGCTGCCGGAGGATTCGCTGGTGGCGATGGTCCCGGTCTCGTTGCGTCAGAGCAGGAGCTCGTCGGGCAACGAGATCGGCATTCTCATGTGCACGCTCGGGACGCAGTGCGTGGATCCGGTAGAACGTCTTGCGCGCGTGCGTGGTTCGATGATCGAGGGCAAGCACGCGATGAACTCGATGTCGAAGCTCGGTCGTCTCGCGACGAGCGCGGTGGGTGTGGCGCCTCTGGCGGTGGGAGTACTTACCGGCAACCGGGCGCTGCCGCGGCCGCCGTTCAACGTGATCGTCTCGAACGTGCCGGGTCCCGATGCGCCGTTGTACTGGAACGGTGCGCGCGTCGACGCGTTGTATCCGCTGTCGGTGCCCGTCGACGGGCAGGCGCTGAACATCACGTGCACGAGCACCGACGACGAGATCGCCTTCGGTCTCACGGCGTGCGGTCGCACGGTCCCGGATCTCGTCTGGCTGCTCGATCGCTTCGACGAGGAACTCGAGGCGCTGGAATCCGCCCTCGGCGTCCGGGTGGAGGTCGACGACGAGGAGAGCGGGGAGGACGACGCCGGGAACGACTGACCGTGCCGTTTCGAGAATCGGCGCGCCGCATCGCCGAACGGCCCGGGATGAGTCAGGCCGTCGCCGCCACACGGCGGGCGTGCGGCGTCCACACTTCGGTGAGGGTGCGGCGGCCGATGAACAGCCCGATGTGACCGGCGTCGGCGACGGTGGTGGTGATCCTCTGCGGCGGGGTCGATACGTACTCCGCGAGCGTGGTGACCTGCCGGGGAGTCGCGATCGGGTCGGCGGAGCCGGCGATCAGATGGACCGGGCAGTCGACGGCCGCGAGATCGACGACGCGTCCTTCGGCCTTCATGCTGCCGGCGACGAGTTCGTTGCCCACGAACAGGTGGCGCATTATCCACGCGCGGAAGGCCGAAGGGATCTCCTGCTTCCACGTGAACCAGTGCCGTTCGGCCTCCCAGCGCGCCACTTCGTCGGGATCGTGGAGCAGGGCGAGCAGCGTCATCGCTCGTTCGATCTCACCGATCGGATCGGTGGTCGGCACTCCGACGGTCCGAGCCGCCCCGTACCAGAAGTCGATCGTTGTGGCCGCGGCACCGTGGGGCGCGCGGGCCAGCACCGACAACGCCGGCTGGTCGACGTGGAAGTCGATGGGTGCTCCCGCCACGGTCAGCGAGTGCACGCGCTCGGGATGCAACGCCGCGTAGACCGTGCCGAGCCACCCGCCCTGGCTGTCGCCGATCAGGTTCACCCGGCCACCGAGATGGTCGACGGCCTCGGCGACGACCGCCAGGTGCTCGTCGATCGAGCAGCCGTCCGTCGCGAGGGTCGCGGGCGCCCAGTCGAGACAGTGCAGGCGGGTCAGGCCACCGGCTCGGAGGGCTTCGACCTGACTGCGGTCGGCGGAATGGTCGACGATGCACGAATGGGTGCCCGCCTGCGGCGGCAACAGCAGCGTCGGGATCTCGTCGCGTGCGGGGTCGGAGGTGCTGCAATCACGCAGACCTCCGAGGGGCCACCGGCGCACGACCGGCCAGTCCGTGGTCCAGCGCGGCGGCGTGGCCGATGTCAGGGCGCGGCTGTACCGGTTCGCGTCGGAGATCAGCGTGCACGGCGTGGCGCCGCGTCGTACGAGGCCGGCGAGATAGCCGCTCCAGCCGGCGATCGCCGCGGTCCCGAGACGAAACGGGGCCGCGGCGATCCGGGCTGGTGTCAGTGTCAGCATGCACTGCACCGGAGAACGTCCGCTGATGCGGTGTTCGGTATCGACTGCATCGAGTGAGTCGACGATTACTTCAGCAGGTCGCGAGCAGTGCTCGTGACGGTGGTGGTGAGCTCGCGAGCGAAGGAGACCTGCGCCTTGGCGAGATCGGCGACCCACTCGACGGGGGTGGCGTCGGCGACCTTCTCCTGCAGATCCAGGAGGCTCGAGACGGCCTTCTCGTAGGTGTCGACACCGAGGTTTCCGCTCTGCTTCGCGGCGTCGACGAACTTCGCGTTGAACTCCTGGAAGCGCTCGGTGGCCTCGTCGACGGTCTTGGTGAACTCGGTCGCGGCCTTGTCGGCAACCGCAGCGGCCGTCGAGGTCAGCTTTTCGGCCGACTGCTGGGCCGTTGCGGTGGCCTCGGCGGCGGCCTTCGTGGCGGCTTCGGTCGCCTTGGCCGTGGCATCGGTGGCCTTGGCGGCGGTGGTCTTGGTCGGTGCGGTCATGGTGTGTACCTTCCGTGGGCGCTCGTGACAGGAGCGGGGCTTCCCCTGTGGGGGTGCGCTCGGATCAGCGCTGTTAGCAGGTTAGCAATATGATAGCTAACGCGCAACGTCACTCGAAGACATAGGTTCCCGGGGCATCGCACCGCGGCGGATGCTGCGCGCTGCCCATCGCCGGGGGAGCGACCAGCTCACCGGCGCGCTTCGTCGACCATGCGGTCCAGTCCTCCCACCACGACCCGGCGGTGCGAGTGGCCTTCTCCGACCACGCCTTCGGGTCCTCGGGCAGCGTCGGCAGCTTCTCGCCGTCGGGCGCGCCGACGGCCTCGAACCAGGCCTTCGGGTTGGGGGGATTGACCGCGCCGGCCACATGGCCGCCGCTGGTCAGGACGTACCGGACCGACCCGCCGAGCAGGCCCGTGGCCTTATACGATGACGTCCACGGCACGATGTGGTCGTTGATCGCGCCCACCACATAGGTGTCGCACGTGATGTCCGACAGGTCGAGGACCTCGCCGTCGAGCTCGTACACGCCGCGCGCGAGCTCGTTGCGGCCGTACAGCGACCGCAGGTAGTGCGAGTGCATCTTCGCCGGCATGCGGGTGCTGTCCTCGTTCCACGCGAGGATGTCGAAGGCGGCGGGCTTCTCGCCCTTCATCCACCGCGACACCCAGTAGTTGAAGATCAGATCGCGCGCGCGGATCATGTCGAAGCTGCCGGCCATCTCGTTGCCGGAGAGGAAGCCCTGCTTGCTCATCCGGAACTCGACGCGGTCGAGTGTGGCCGCGTCGGTCAGCAGTGCCAGCTCGCCGACCTCGCTGTAGTCCAGGAGTGTGTTGAGCATCGTGAACGCGCTGATCCGCTTGTCGCCCAGCCTGCCCATGCGGGCCGCGGCCATTGCCGCCATCGCGCCGCCCAGGCAGATCGACAGCACCTCGATACGCGAGGATCCGGTGATCTCCTCGACGGCGTCGAGAGCCGCCGCGACACCCTGCCGGTAGTAGTCGTCCATCGTGATCTCGTGCATCGACTCGTCCGGGTTGCGGTACGAGATCGCGAACACGGTGCGGTTGTGCTGCACGGCCCACTCGATGAGGCTGCGCTGCGGCGCGAGATCGAGGATGTAGTACTTGTTGATCCACGGTGGCGCCGCCAGGATCGGGATCTCGTGCACCTCACCGGTCTGGGGGGCGTACTGGATGACCTCGATGAGGTCGTTGCGGAAGACGACCTTGCCGGGGGTCGCGGCCATGTTCTCGCCGAGGGTGAACGCCTCGCGGTCGACCTTGAGCGGCAGGCCCTTCCGGTGCACGACGTCCTCGATGGCGTACTTCGCGCCGCGGAACAGGCTTGCGCCACCGGTGTCGAGCGCGCGCACGAGCACACCCGGGTTGATGAGGAAGTTCGAGGGGGCGAGTGCGTCGAACATCAAGTTCGCGAACTGGCGGGCCTTGCCGTCCTGCACGGGATCGCCCGAGCCGGCGTCGGCGAGATCCTCGACGTACTCGCGGGTGGCGAGATAGCTCTGCAGCAGCGAGAAGTAGGCCGGGTTCTCCTTCCAGGCGGCATCGGAGAACCGGCGGTCCTTCGAATCCAGCGGCATCGGGGGCTGCGGATCGGCGGCGTTCCACACGCGTGTCGCCGCTGCCGGGATGTTCGCCAGGCGGGTGGCGTACTCCGTGGTCGCGCCGGCCACGGCCCGCGGATTCTTCACTGCACGGCCGGCGACGGATGCGACGGCCGGTCCCCACCCGATCGGGTCGAGGGAGGAGGTGAGCTTCTTCTGCAGATGGTTGAGCACCGAGCAACTCCAGAACTGGGTGAATGGTCCGGAGCCGATGGTGACGTCGCCGAGAAAGGTGCGCATCTTACCCCCAGGTACGTGCTACCTGCATGTTCGTCGATGAGGCGACGAAATCGGGCTGACCTCGGACGCTGGGTGGCGCACGAACGCACTCGGTACCGATTGTGAGAATGCTCACTTCTCGTCGGGTTCGCGTCCTCCACCACGCCGACGGCGCGCGACGGTGACCTCGCGGAACGCCTCGTACATCTCCTCGAGCGAACGCCGTTGGGGATTGGTCAGGTCGGGATCCTCGCGGATCGCCCGCAGGACCGCGGACTCCGCTCCGTCGTCGGCCTGCGCGTGGGTCGCGAGGGTGTCCGCTGACAGGTGCAACTGTTCGGCGATCGCTTGCAGCACACGCTCGCTCGGCGCCCGCAGGTTCCGCTCGATCTGCGACAGGTACGGATTCGAAATGCCCACCATCGCCGCGAGTTGACGCATGGGCAGTTCTGCGAGCTCACGCTGGCGGCGGATCAATTCGCCCAACGTGCTCGGGCGCGACTCGTCCTCGTCCATGCCGTCAGCATAAGCACGGTGATCCGTGTCGAGAGCATCCTCACGCGGGCGCGACTTCGAACGTCACCACTCGATGCGAGATAGTAGAAGGTGACCCCTGTTCGACGAGAGAGGACACCTCATGCTTGCCCGCACCGACCTGCGCGGTCGTACTCCCACCACTGCGGAGCTCAGGGGCGCACTGCCCCGCGGCGGAGTGGATGTGGACGCGGTGCTCCATCAGGTCCGTCCCGTCGTCGACGACATACGCGATCGCGGCGCCGAGGCCGCGCTCGACTACTGCGAGAAGTTCGACGGGGTCCGCCCCGCCTCGGTACGTGTTCCCGCCGCGGAACTCGGCCGCGCGCTGGCCGAACTCGCCCCCGCCGTCCGTGCCGCTCTCGAGGAGGCCATCGCGCGCACGCGCGTCGTGCACGCGGCCCAGCGCCGCACCGACGTCACCACCGAGGTCGTCCCCGGCGGTACCGTCACCGAACGCTGGGTGCCGGTCGAACGCGTCGGCCTCTACGTGCCGGGTGGCAACGCGGTCTACCCGTCGTCGGTCGTGATGAACGTCGTGCCGGCGCAGGCCGCCGGCGTCGAATCGCTCGTCATCGCCTCGCCGCCGCAGAAGAACTTCGGCGGACTGCCGCACCCGACGATCCTCGCCGCCGCGGCCCTGCTCGGCGTCGAGGAGGTGTGGGCCGTCGGCGGCGCACAGGGTGTCGCACTACTGTCCTACGGCGGCACCGACACCGACGGCGCCGAACTCGCCCCGGTCGACATGATCACCGGCCCCGGCAACATCTACGTCACCGCCGCCAAGCGGCTGTGCCGCGCGGTCGTCGGCATCGACGCCGAGGCCGGTCCCACCGAGATCGCGATCCTCGCCGACCACACCGCCGACGCGGTGCACGTCGCCGCCGACCTGATCAGTCAGGCCGAGCACGACGTCATGGCCGCCTCGGTGCTCGTCACCACCAGCACCGACCTCGCCGACGCCGTCGATACCGCGCTCGCCGCGCAGCTCGAGCTCACCGAGCACCGCGAGCGCGTCACCACCGCGCTGTCCGGCAGCCAGTCCGGCATCGTCCTCGTCGACGACATCGAGCAGGGCCTGAAGGTCGTCAACGCCTACGCCGCCGAGCACCTCGAGATCCAGACCGAGAACGCCTCCGAGGTCGCCGCGCGTGTCCGGTCGGCGGGCGCGATCTTCGTCGGGCCGTGGGCGCCGGTCTCCCTCGGCGACTACTGCGCCGGATCGAACCACGTGCTGCCCACCGCCGGCTGCGCCCGGCACTCGTCGGGCCTGAGCGTGCAGACCTTCCTGCGCGGCATCCACGTCGTCGAGTACACCGAGGCGGCCCTGAAGGACGTCTCCGGTCACGTCATCACCCTCGCGAACGCCGAGGACCTGCCCGCCCACGGTGAAGCCGTCCGTCTGCGATTCGAGGCGCTGAAGTGACCCAGATCCCCGGCTCCCGCATCACCCTCGCCGACCTGCCGTTGCGCGAGAATCTGCGCGGCAAGTCGCCCTACGGTGCACCGCAGCTGACGGTGCCCGTCCAGCTCAACACCAACGAGAACCCGCACCCGCCCACGCAGGCGCTCGTCGACGACGTCGCCGAGGCCGTGCGTGAGGCGGCGACGCAGCTGCACCGCTATCCCGACCGCGACGCGGTCTCGCTGCGCACCGACCTCGCCGCTTATCTGACGAAGGCGTCCGGTGTTCCCCTCGGCGTCGAGAACGTCTGGGCCGCGAACGGTTCCAACGAGATCCTGCAGCAGCTCCTGCAGGCCTTCGGTGGCCCCGGGCGCACGTCGATGGGCTTCGTGCCGTCGTACTCGATGCACCCGATCATCGCCGACGGCACCCAGACCGAGTGGCTGTCCACCTACCGGCGCGACGACTTCACCCTCGACGTCGAGGCGTCCGCCGCGGCCGTGCGGGAGCGGCGGCCCGACGTCGTCTTCGTCACCAGCCCCAACAACCCGACGGGACACAGCATCCCGCTCGACCAGTTGCGGGTGATCCTCGACGCCGCCCCCGGCATCGTGATCGTCGACGAGGCGTACGTCGAGTTCTCCTCGCAGCCGAGCGCTCTGTCGCTGATCGACGAGTACCCGACGAAGATCGTCGTCTCGCGGACGATGAGCAAGGCGTTCGCCTTCGCCGGCGGACGGCTCGGTTATCTCGCCGCCGCCCCCGCGGTGATCGAGGCGCTGCTGCTCGTGCGCCTGCCCTACCACCTGTCGGTCGTCACCCAGGCCGCCGCGCGTGCGGCCCTGCGGCACGCCGACGAAACTCTCGCGTCGGTTGCGGAACTGGCCGCCCAGCGCGACCGCGTCGCCGCCGAACTCGCCCGGTTCGGCTACGACGTGATTCCCTCCGACGCCAACTTCATCCTCTTCGGCCACTTCGCGGACGCCCCTGCCACCTGGCAGCGGTATCTCGACGAGGGTGTGCTCATCCGCGACGTCGGGATCCCCGGCTACCTGCGCACCACGATCGGCCTGACCCACGAGAACGACGAGTTGCTGCGAGTGAGCGAGAAGCTCGCGGCCACGGAAATCGAGGAAACCCGATGAGCGACCGCATCGCGCGCGTCGAACGCACCACCAAGGAATCGAGCATCACCGTCGAGATCGACCTCGACGGCACCGGTCGCACCGAGATCTCCACGGGGATCCCGTTCTACGACCACATGCTCACCGCGCTCGGCCAGCACGGTTCGTTCGACCTCACCGTGCAGGCGCAGGGCGACATCGAGATCGAGGCCCACCACACCGTCGAGGACACCGCCATCGTCCTCGGCCAGGCCTTCGGTCAGGCCCTCGGCGACAAGCGTGGCATCCGGCGCTTCGGCGACTGCTTCATCCCGATGGACGAGACCCTCGCACACGCGTCGGTCGACGTCTCCGGCCGTCCCTACTGCGTGCTCACCGGTGAGCCCGACTACATGGTGCACTCGGTGATCGGGGGATATCCGGGCGTGCCCTACTCGACGGTGATCAACCGGCACGTGTTCGAGTCGTTCGCCTTCCACGCCCGCATCGCACTGCACGTGCGGGTGCTCTACGGCCGCGACCCGCACCACATCACCGAGGCCGAGTTCAAAGCGGTCGCCCGCGCGCTGCGTGAGGCCGTCGAACCCGACCCGCGGGTGACCGGCATCCCGTCGACGAAGGGCAGTCTCTGACATATGGATGTCGTCCTCACCTACCTGTGCTTCATCGTGGCCGGATTCGCCGCGGGCGGAACGTGGTCGATGTGGAAGGCGCGCAACACGTTGTTCGCGGGTGTGCTGCTGGCTCTGACCGTGCTGGCAGTCGCCGCGGGCGTCTTCCGGCTGCTCTGACGTGGCGGAACAACAAGGACTGTTCACCGTTCGTGGTCTGATCCCGGCGTGGTCGACGTCCGCGGCGGCCTTCGGCGGCTTCTCGTTGCTGCTGCCGGTCGTGCCATGGGCGATCGCCGAGGCCGGCGGCAGCGACACGCTCGCCGGGTCGGTGACGGCGGTGTTCATGTTCACCACCGTCCTCACCCAGCTCGCGATGCCGCGACTGCTGCGCGCGTTCGGTCACCGCGCGACGCTCGCGGCCGGCTGCCTGTTCCTCGGGCCGCCGTCGCTGCTGTTCCTCGTATCGATGGCTCCGGCGGCGGTGCTCGGCATCTCCGCGCTGCGCGGTATCGGTTTCGGCATGATCACCGTGGCGGCGGCCGCCCTCGTCGGCGAACTCGCGCCGCCGCGATTGCTCGGCCGGGCCACCGGCATGCTCGGCATCGCCATCGCCGCGTCCCAGACGATCGGCCTGCCCGCCGGCCTGGCGATCGCCGAGCGGTTCTCCACCACGCCGGTGTTCGTGCTCGGCGCGATCATCTCGTCCGCCGGTCTGCTCGCCGCGATCCGTCTGCCGCGGCTGACCGCGAAACAATCCCGGACGGCGCGACGGGTGCCTCCGGTCGTGCTGTTGTTCCCGCTGGTCGCGGTGGGCGCGGGTGCGATCGCCTACGGCGGTCTCACCTCGCTGTTGCGCATCGCGGTCGCCGGTCTGCCCGTCGCGGCGGCATTGGCCGTGCTCAGCGCGTCCTCGCTGATCGGGCGGTACGCGGCCGGTTCCGTCGCGGACCGGATCGGCGCCGGCAAATTGCTGCCGGTCGGTCTCGGGCTCGCGGGCCTGGCGATGATTCCCTTCGCGCTCGTCGCCGACGACCGAGGGGGAGCGGTGCTGCTGATCGTCGCCGCGATCGCCTTCGGCTTCGGCTTCGGTGTCGTGCAGAACGAGGCGCTGCTCGTCGCGTTCCGTCGCGCCGGCGCGGGCAACACCGGGTCGGCGAGCGCCGCCTGGAACATCGGCTTCGACGCCGGCACCGGCGCCGGTTCGTTCGCCCTCGGCGCGGTGGCCGCCGCGGCCGGATACCCGGCGGCCTTCGCCGCCGCCGCGGTCCTGGTCCCGGCGCTGCCGTTGCTGGCCCGACTGGCCGGGCCGTCGGAACGTCCCCGTCCCACCACATAGAATCGACATCATGAGCGCAACCACGGTCGCCGTCCTCGACTACGGCTCGGGCAATCTCCACTCCGCCACGCGGGCGGTCGCCCGTACCGGCGTGCACGTGGAGGTCACCGCCGACCCGAAGATCGCGCTCGCCGCCGACGGACTCGTCGTCCCCGGCGTCGGCGCCTTCGACGCGTGCATGAGGGGCCTGCGCAGCGTCGGCGGAGACAAGATCATCGGCACCCGCCTCGCCGGTGGACGCCCGGTGCTCGGCATCTGCGTCGGCATGCAGATCCTGTTCGAACGCGGCGTCGAGCACGGCATCGAGACCGAGGGCTGCGGGGAGTGGCCGGGCACGGTCGAGCGTCTGGACGCGCCGGTGCTGCCGCATATGGGCTGGAACACCGTCGAGGCCTCCGCCGATTCGGTGCTCTTCGCCGGCATGGACGCCGACACCCGGTTCTATTTCGTCCACACCTACGCCGCCCGCACGTGGGAACTGGATGCTCCCGAGCGCCTCGCCCCGCCGAAGGTGACCTGGGCCGAACACGGCAGCCGGTTCGTCGCCGCCGTGGAGAACGGTCCGCTGTCGGCCACCCAGTTCCACCCGGAGAAGTCCGGCGACGCCGGCGCGCAGCTGCTGCAGAACTGGGTCGACTCGTTGTGACCGACCCGCGGCGCGGCCGGTCGAGCGGAGACTTCTCCTTCGGCCGTCACGCCCTGATGTCCGTCGGCACGGCGACCGTCGTGCTGCTCGTCACCGCGATCGTCGTCGTGGCGGTCCGTCCCACGCCGGTCGTCGGGCTGGTCGTCGCACTCGTCGGCATCGTGGCGGCCGTCGTGGCGATGGGTGTCGTGTCGACGCGGTCGGCCCGCCGCGCCTTCGGTCCCGCCGAGGACGACCGCCCCGGAAGCTGACGCGCCGAACCGGATTTCGCCCGGCGTGTTGCGGTAGCGAACCCCGGTCGGGCGCGCGAGGAGCTTCGTAACGCAGCTGTGCGGAACTCGAAATCGATCTGCCGCGCCCAGATTCACCTCGCGCCGTCCTCGGAGGGGACGACGGCGTCCTGCGCCGCCGCGCGCAGACGATCGGCGAACACCGCGCAGGCCCGGACGATCTCCGGGTCCGCGCGCATCCGGACGTCGGCGTCGAGGGTGGCGAGCGCGAGGACGAGCCACTGCCACGACTCGACCGCGAGGTGCACCTCGGTCCGGTCGTCCCCCGTCGGCCGGATCTCGGCGTCTTGGTACTTCAGCGCGTCGGCGACGTGCGTGGCCGAGGCCGCCACGTCCAGGTGCACCGGTGTCCGCCCCTGCCGGAGTCCTTGCCGCAGGTATTCCGTGGCGGACCCGGCGGGAAGTCGGCGGGGTGCGAACCGTCGGCCGGTGCGGAGCAGGTCGCGCACACGATCGAGGCGGAAGACCCGCCAGTCCTCGCGATCGACGTCCCATCCGAGGAGGTACCACCGCAGCAGGTGGTGGACCTGCCGGTACGGCTCGACCCTGCGCGAGGTCGGCGAGCCCTGCGCGTCGACGTAGTCGAAGGTGAGCGTGTCACACCGTGCGATCGCCTCCGCCACGGAGCCGAGCAGCTCCGCCGACACGCTGGGCGCCTGCAGCGCACTCGTCTCCACCGCGCTGCGGACGGCCGCGACCCGCGGGCGCAGCCGCGCGGGCAGGAACTGGTCGAGCTTGCCGTAGGCGCGGGTGGCAGCGTCGTCGAGTCCGCCTTCGGCCGGCCCGGTCGCGGCGAGAGCGCCGAGCCCCAGAAGCACCGCGACGGCCTCGTCGTCGTCGAGCACCAGCGGCGGCATCGAACGTCCCGACGCGAGACGGTAGAAACCGCCGGGCCCGGAGCGGGTTTCGACGGGATATCCGTAGCCGCGCAGCCGGTCGACGTCGCGGCGGAGCGTCCGGCGGCTCACCTGCAGCCGCCGGGCCAGCTCGTCCCCGCCGATCGCGCGTCCGGTCTGCAGGATCGACAACAACGCGAGCATCCGCTCGGTGACGTCCGCCATGCCGTCATCCTCCCACCGGTTGCGGTCAGGATCCGGCCGCAACCGGTCGTAGCGTCGAATCCATGACCACCACCGTCACGACCACCGAGGCGGCAGTGCGAGGCCGCGCCATCACGATCCGTCGCGTCCGCACCCACAACCTGGCCGACGTCGATCTGACCGTTCCGCGCAACCGGCTCGTGGTGATCGTCGGGGTGTCCGGCTCCGGGAAGTCGTCGCTCGTCTTCGACACGATCGCCGCGGAGGCCGGCTACCAGCTCAACGAGACGTACCCGCCGTTCACGCGCAATCGGTTGCCGAAGTGGACACGACCCGACGTCGACCACATCGACGGTCTGACGCCGGTGATCGTCGTCGACCAGCGCCGCCTCGGCGGCAACGCCCGCTCGACGGTCGGCACCATCACCGACACCTGGACCTATCTGCGGCTGCTGTATTCCCGTGTGGGCACACCCGTCCTCGGGGAGTCGAACCGCTTCTCGTTCAACGACCCCACCGGGATGTGCCCGACCTGCTCCGGGCTCGGCGAGATCGTCGTCAGTGCCGTCGAGCGGTTCCTCGATCTCGACAGGTCCCTCGCCGAGGGCGCGATCCTGGTGCCCGGCTTCGGCAACGGTGGGTACTGGTACTCCCAGTACGCCGACATCGGTTCCTTCGACGCGGACACACCCCTGCGCGAGTGGAAGCCCGCCGAGCGGGAGGCACTGCTCTACGGCGGCGAGGCCGCAGCGGCGCTGGGCCACAAACCGCCGGACGGATACGAGGGCGTCGTCGAGAGGTTCGAGCGCATCCACCTGCACACCTCCGACAACCTCTCCGAACGCAAACAGGACGTCATCCGACGTTTCACCCGCGCCGAGACGTGCCCGGACTGCGCCGGAGAACGGCTGAACGCGGCCGCGCGGGCGGTCACCCTTCGCGGCCGCACGATCGGGGAGCTGTCCCGCCTCGAGATCATCGAGCTGCTCGAATTCGTGCGCACGATCGACGACTCGCGCGCCGCACCTGTGGTGTCCGCACTGGTGGGCCGTCTCGAGGCGATGGTGACGATCGGCCTCGGCTATCTCGCGCTCGCCCGGGCGACCACCACGCTCTCGGGCGGCGAATCGCAACGGATCAAGTTGGTCCGGCACCTCGGGTCGAGCCTGACGGAGATGACCTATGTCGTCGACGAACCGACGGTCGGTCTGCATCCCGCCGACATGGAGACGATGATCGACCTCCTCGAACGGCTCCGCGACAGCGGCAACACCGTCCTCGTCGTCGAACACGACCCGAGCGTGATGGCCCGGGCCGACCAGGTGATCGAGATCGGTCCCGGTGCGGGCTCGTCCGGTGGTCGCCTCGTCTTCCAGGGCACTTTCGACCGGCTCCGAACGGCCGACACTCCCACCGGCCGATCGCTGCGGCGCGACATCGGCCGCGGTCACCCCGCCCGCGAGGCGACCGGTCGTCTCACGATCGCCGATGCGTGTCGCAACAACCTCCGCGACCTGACGGTGCGGATCCCCACCGGCGTGCTCACCGTATTCACCGGGGTCGCTGGTTCGGGAAAGTCCAGTCTCGCAGCCGAACTCGTCGATCAGTACGACGCCACGGTGATCGACCAGCGGCCGGTGAGCACCAATCGCCGCTCCACCCCGATCACCTACGCCGGCATCGCACCCACCCTGCGGCGGATGTTCGCCGAACACAACGGTGTGCCGGCGAGCCTGTTCAGCGCGAACTCGGCGGGTGCGTGCCCGACCTGCACGGGGGCCGGTGTCGTGTACATCGACCTCGCCTTCATGGACGGACGCGAGGTCGTCTGCGACACCTGCCACGGCCGCCGGTTCACCGCCGAGGTGCTCGGGCACACCGTGAACGGCCTGTCGATCGCCGATGTCGACGACCTCACCGTCGGTCGCGCCATCGAGGAACTGCCGCACGCGGAGATCGCGCACCGACTGAGTGCGCTCGCCGGGGTGGGCCTCGACTACCTCCGCCTCGGACAGTCGCTCGACACGCTCTCCGGTGGCGAGTGTCAACGGGTGAAGATCGCCAAGGAACTCGGACGAGCGAAGACGCCGACCCTCTACGTCCTCGACGAGCCGACCACCGGCCTGCACGCCGAGGACGTCGGCACCCTCCTGTGCGTCTTCGACGACCTCGTCGACCGAGGGCACACCGTCGTCGTCATCGAACACCACCTCGACGTGATCCGGCACGCCGACCACATCGTCGACCTCGGGCCGGGACCTGGACGGCACGGCGGAACCGTGCTGTACGAGGGGTCCGTCGACGAGTACACCGGCCGTCCGACCCCGACCTGCCGGGCCCTCGACGCAGCACGGTCGGCATGACGCGCGGCGCTTTCCCGGCGCCCCGGCCACGCGTTTGGCGATGTCACAGGTACAGGCACTAATGTGTACGCAGTGAGCCTGGTCCTTTTGCCCGCAGTCGACGTCGTCAACGGTGAAGCAGTTCGCCTCGTTCAGGGAGAGGCGGGCAGCGAGACCGGCTACGGTTCGCCCCGCGACGCCGCCCTCGAATGGCAGAACGCCGGCGCCGAATGGGTGCACATGGTCGACCTCGACGCGGCGTTCGGTCGCGGCGACAACCGCGCCCTCCTCGCCGAGGTCATCGGCGAACTCGACGTGAAGGTCGAGCTGTCGGGCGGCATCCGCGACGACGAGACCCTCGCCGCCGCCCTCGCGACCGGCTGCGCCCGCGTCAACCTCGGCACCGCCGCGATCGAGAATCCCGAGTGGTGCTCGCGCGTCATCGGCGAGTTCGGCGACCGCATCGCCGTGGGCCTCGACGTCAAGCTCCTCGACGGCCAGTGGCGACTGCGCGGCCGCGGCTGGGTCTCCGACGGCGGCGACCTGTGGGAGGTGCTCGAGCGCCTCGAACGCGACGGCTGCTCGCGCTACGTCGTCACCGACGTCACCAAGGACGGCACCCTCTCCGGCCCCAACCTCGACCTGCTCCGCGAGGTGTGCGCGGCCACCGACTCTCCGGTCGTCGCCTCCGGCGGCGTCTCGACCGTCGACGACCTGCGTGCCATCGCGACGCTCACCGAGGAGGGCGTCGAAGGCGCCATCATCGGAAAGGCGCTCTACGCAGGCCGATTCACGTTGACCGAGGCGCTCGACGCCGTCTCGCGCTGACCCATGGCCGATCCCGCAGACCTGAACCGGCTGCTCGCCGTCGCGAGCGGTGTACTCGACGAGGTCGCGGAACGGTTCGTCGCCGGGCACGGTGCGCCGCGCTCCGTCGACAAGGGACCGAACGACTTCGCGACCGATCTCGATCTCGAACTCGAGCGGCGGATCTCCGGTGCCCTCGCAGAGCGCACCGGTATCCCCGTGCACGGTGAGGAGTTCGGCGGCCCGTCCGCGGGGGAGGGCACCGTCTGGTTGCTCGACCCGATCGACGGCACCATCAACTACTCCGCCGGGCTGCCGATGGCCGGGATCCTCCTCGCTCTCGTCGAGGACGGCGAACCGATCCTCGGCCTCACGTGGCTGCCGCTGACGAATCAGCGCTTCGCGGGAATCGCCGACGGGCCGCTGCTCGTGAACGGCGAGCCCACCGCACCGCTGCAGCCGGCGCGGCTCGAGGACGTGATGATCGCGGTCGGCAGTTTCGACATCGACAGTCGCGGTCGGGTACCCGGCACCCGGCGTCTCGCCGTCATCACCGAGCTGAGCCGGCGCGTCGCCCGGCTGCGGATGCACGGCTCCACCGGCGCCGACCTCGCGTTCACCGCGGGAGGCGCGATCGGCGGTGCCGTCGTGTTCGGCCACCACCCCTGGGACAACGCCGCTGGTGTCGCACTCGTGCGGGCCGCCGGTGGCATCGCCACCGACTTTGCGGGCCGGCCCTGGCGGATCGGGTCCGGATCGGTGGTCGCTGCAGCGCCCGGAGTACACGGCGAGATACTGAAGATTGTGCAGTCGGCGACGGAACGGTCCGTGGCCGAGCAGTTGGGTTCCGAAGGAGATCGAACATGACGCTGGCCGTGCGGGTCATCCCGTGCCTCGACGTGGACGCGGGGCGGGTGGTCAAGGGTGTCAACTTCGAGAACCTGCGCGATGCGGGTGATCCGGTCGAGCTCGCCGCCCTCTACAACGAACAGGGCGCCGACGAACTGACCTTCCTCGACGTCACCGCGTCGAGCGGTGACCGCGGCACCATGCTCGACGTCGTCACGCGCACCGCCGAGCAGGTGTTCATCCCGCTCACCGTGGGAGGTGGCGTCCGCACCGTCGAGGACGTCGACCGTCTGTTGCGTGCCGGCGCCGACAAGGTTTCGGTGAACACCGCGGCCATTGCCCGGCCCGAGGTGCTGCGCGAGATGTCCGAGCGCTTCGGCTCGCAGTGCATCGTGCTGTCGGTCGACGCGCGCACCGTGCCCGCCGGTCAGGAACCGACGCCGAGCGGCTGGGAGGTCACCACGCACGGCGGCCGCCGCGGTACGGGGATCGACGCGGTCGAGTGGGCCCGGCGCGGCGAGGAACTCGGCGTCGGCGAGATCCTGCTCAACTCGATGGACGCCGACGGCACGAAGAACGGATTCGACCTGAAGATGATCGAGGCCGTGCGCGGGGCCGTGCACGTGCCCGTCATCGCCTCCGGGGGCGCCGGAGCCGTCGAGCATTTCGCGCCCGCCGTGCAGGCCGGTGCCGACGCGGTGCTCGCCGCGAGCGTCTTCCACTTCCGGGAGCTGACGATCGGCGAGGTCAAGGACGCGATGCGTGCGGAAGGGATCACGGTTCGATGAGCAGCGACATCCTGAATCCGGCGATCGCCGCCCGGCTGAAGCGCAACGACGACGGTCTGTTCGCCGCCGTCGTGCAGGAGCGGGCCACCGGCGCCGTGCTGATGATGGCGTGGATGGACGACGAGGCGCTCGCCCGCACCCTGGCGACCCGTAAGGCCACCTACTACTCGCGGTCGCGGCAGCAGTACTGGGTCAAGGGCGAGACGTCCGGGCACACCCAGTACGTGCACGAGGTGCGCCTCGACTGCGACGGCGACACGGTGTTGCTGGTCGTCGACCAGGTCGGTGCCGCCTGCCACACCGGCACGCACACCTGCTTCGACACCGACGTCCTGCTCGAAACGCCGCAGATCGCCGAATAGCCGGGACCGATCGGCGGGTCGTGCGGCGGGCTGCGACAATGCCCGCATGCCTCTCATCCAGATCAGCCAGACGCCGGGCCTGTCCGACGAGCAGAAGGCCGAGGTGATCTCCGCAGTGACCCGCGCGTACGCCGAGGCCTCGGGCAAGAATCCGTCGTCGGTGTGGGTGACGATCACCGAGGTGCCCCGCGAGAACTGGGGTGTGGGTGGAACTCCCCTCGGCTGAACACCCTCGGTTACGAGGTCACCGACGCGAGCGGTGCCGTCCGGGACGAGCGCAGCCACGACCCGAACATGTCGTTCCGGGACGTACCGAGGAGCCGCCCCACCACGTGACGGTGGGACGGCTCAGGCCTTGCCGATACCGCCGGCGATCCCCTCGTCGATCTGCTCGACTAGAACGGAACCGAGACGCGCGAGCTCGCGGACCTGGTTGTCGTCGAGGCCGTCGAACACGAGCCTGCGCACCGCCTTCACGTGGCTCGGTGCCGCTTCGACTACTGTGTCGTAGCCGGCATCGGTGAGCACTGCGTACGAACCGCGACTGCCCGGAACGGGTTCGCGTCGAATCCAGCCGCGCTTCTCGAGGCGCGTGACGACGTGCGAGAGCCGCGACAGCGACGCGTTGGCCTCGGCGGCGAGGGCGTTGAGACGCAGTCGACGCTCGGGGTTCTCGGAGAGCAGTGCGAGGACGAAGTACTCGAAGTGCGTCATGTCGGAGTCGCGTTGCATCTGGGTGTCGAGCGCGGCCGGCAGTCGCGTGACGACGGAGACGAGCGCCCGCCAGGCGTTCTGCTGCGCCGGATCGAGCCACTGCGGGTCCTCGTTGCTCATGCCTGCTCCTCGCTCGTTCGGTTTCGCTGTCGCACCCGGTCGGGGAATGGGAATGGCCGCGCGACGGGTTCTCCTCTATGATACTTGAAGCTTCAACTTGAGGGGATGTCATGACCATCGATTCCGCGACCACGCCCGCCCTGTTCCTCAGTCACGGCGCCCCGCCGCTCGTCGACAGCGAACTGTGGGTCTCGCAGCTGCAGCGTTGGGCGGCCGACCTGCCGCGACCCACAGCGATCCTCGTGGTCTCGGCGCACTGGGAATCCGCTCCGCTGACCATCGGGTCGACGATCACCGGCACCCCGCTCGTGTACGACTTCGGCGGCTTCCCGCGCCGCTTCTACGAGGTGACCTACACCAGCCCCGGCGCGCCCGAACTGGCCCGGCAGGTCGCGGCACTGATGCCCGACGACGAACCGGTGGTGCAGCAGCCGAACCGAGGACTCGACCACGGTGCCTACGTACCGCTGACCGTCATGTACCCGGACGCCGACATCCCGGTGCTGCAGATCTCCCTGCCCACCCTCGACCCGGAACGGCTGTTGCACCTCGGCGCCCGGCTGCGTCCGCTGCGTGAGCAGGGCGTACTCATCATCGGGTCCGGGTTCACCACGCACGGTCTGCCCTTCCTGCGCGACCCGCGGCCCGAGGCCGCCGCGCCGGGCTGGTCGTCGGAGTTCGACCACTGGACCGCCGAGCAACTCGCGCGCGGCGACGTCGACGCTCTGCTGGACTTCCGGCACCGCGCACCGGGCATGCCCTACGCGCATCCGTCGGTCGAGCACTTCGCTCCGCTGTTCGTCACCCTCGGTGCCTCCGACGCCCCCGGCCGCGGCATCGACCAGGTCGTCGACGGCTTCTGGATGGGCCTGGCCAAGCGCTCGTTCCAGGTCGCCTGACGGCGGCTGCAGAGCCGGACGAGGTCCCTGGGATGATGGGGCGCATGTCCGGCGAGCCCACCACCATTCCCGCAGCCACCACCGACTCCTCGGGTGGCGGCCGTTCCGATTCGACGACCACCCGCGAGCAGTTCCGCCAGCTGGCCGCCGAGCACCGCGTGGTCCCGGTGACCCGCAAGGTGCTCGCGGACGCGGAGACCCCGCTGTCGGCCTACCGCAAGCTCGCGGCCGACCGCCCCGGAACCTTCCTGCTCGAGTCGGCGGAGAACGGCCGGTCGTGGTCGCGGTGGTCGTTCATCGGCGCCGGGAGCCCGGCCGCACTGACCGTCGTCGATGGCGACGCTGCCTGGTACGGCAACGTCCCGGCCGGCGCGCCCACGGGTGGCAACCCCGTAGACGTCCTCGGCGAGACCCTCCAGTTGCTCCACACCGACCGCATCCACGGACTGCCGCCCCTGACCAGCGGCATGGTCGGTTATCTCGGCTACGACGTCGTCCGCCATCTCGAGAAGCTGCCGACGCTCGCCGAGGACGATCTGCAGATCCCCGAAATGGTGATGCTGCTGGCCACCGACCTCGCGGCCGTCGACCACCACGAGGGCATGATCTGGCTCATCGCCAACGCCGTGAACTGGGACGGCTCCGACGAGCGCGTCGACGAAGCCTACGACGACGCCGTCGCCCGCCTCGACCGGATGACCGCGGCCCTCGCCGCGCCCGCACCGGCCACCGTCGCGACCTACTCGCGGCCCGAACCCGACTACCGCCGCCAGCGCACCACCGAGTCGTTCTGCACGGACGTCCGCAAACTGATCGGCGACATCGAGGCCGGTGAGGCCTTCCAGGTGGTGCTCTCGCAGCGCTTCGAGATCGACTGCGACGCAGAGCCGATCGACGTCTACCGGATGCTCCGCGCGTCCAACCCCAGCCCGTACATGTTTCTGCTCCACATCCCCGGCCCGGACGGTGAGACGGCCTTCTCGATCGTCGGATCGAGCCCGGAGGCGCTCGTGACGGTTTCGGACGGGATGGCCACCACCCATCCCATCGCAGGGACCCGGTGGCGCGGCGCGAACGAGGAGGAGGACATCCTGCTCGAGAAGGACCTCGTCCACGACGAGAAGGAGAACGCCGAGCACCTCATGCTCGTCGATCTCGGCCGCAACGACCTCGGCCGGGTGTGCACGCCGGGCACCGTCGAGGTGCACGACTACCGCCACATCGAGCGGTACAGCCACGTGATGCACCTCGTCTCCACGGTCACCGGGCGACTCGCGGAGGGCAAACACGCCCTCGACGCCGTCACGGCGTGTTTCCCCGCCGGGACCCTGTCGGGGGCGCCGAAGGTGCGCGCGATGGAACTGATCGAGGAACTCGAACCCACCCGCCGCGGCATCTACGGCGGCATCGTCGGCTATCTCGATTTCGCAGGCGACGCCGACACCGCCATCGCCATCCGCTCCGCGCTCGTCAAGGACGGCGTCGCCTACGTGCAGGCGGGTGCCGGCATCGTCGCCGACTCCGACCCGGAGGCCGAGGACACCGAGGCCCGCAACAAGGCCATGTCCGCCCTCGCCGCCGTGGCCGCCGCGTCCACCCTCACCACCTACGGCGGTGACGCACGGTGACCGCGGAGACGCCGGACGCCGGCCCCACCACCGGACGCCGGCGCCGGCCGACCGTCATCGCCGCCCTGCTGCTCGGGGTCGGTGCGGCCCTGTTCTGGGCGTCGAGCCGAATGGCATGGGTCACCGCGGTCTCGTCCGACGGACTCGGGATCGACCGCGTCGACGACCTCGAGGGTGGCCGCTGGGCGGCGGCACTGACCCCGCTCGCTCTCGTGCTGCTCGCGGCGGTCGCCGCCGTCTTCGCGGTGCGCGGACTCGCGCTGCGTCTCGTCTCGCTCGTGGTCGCGGCCGTCGCCGTCGCCGCCGCGATCCCCGCCGTCCGGTTGCTCACCGGCGACGCAGACCCCGAGACCGCGGCCGGTGTCGCTGCGCTGCCCGACCGCGCGACCGTGACCGCCGTCGAGACCTATCCGTTGCCCGCCGTCCTTGCGATCGTCGGCGCCGTCGCGGCCCTCGCCGCGGCGGTGACGCTGTGGCGCACCCCGCGCGAGGCGGCCGGACTGTCGTCGAAGTACGACGCCCCGGCAGCACGTCGCGAGGCGGCCGCCCGGCGCGCCGAGAACGATGAACCCCTGTCCGAACGCGGTCTGTGGGACGCACTGGACGCAGGTGAGGATCCCACCGACGACGGTGGCGAGGGTGATACGGGCACCCGCCGGTGACCGCTGTAAACCACTTCACTACTCTTCTAGACAGATCCGATGAGCTTGATCACATCGGGATTGAGCAGGGTGGGAAAGGACTCGAGCCACGATGACAGTTCTCGATTCGATTCTCGAAGGAGTGCGAGCAGACGTCGCCGCCCGTGAGGCGGCCCTCGATCTCGCGTCCGTCAAGGCTGCCGCCGCAGCCGCGCCCCCACCGATCGACGCCAAGGCCGCGCTGCGCGAACCGGGCATCGCGGTCATCGCCGAAGTGAAGCGTGCCAGCCCCTCGAAGGGTGCTCTCGCCGACATCGCCGATCCCGCCGAACTCGCAGCAGCGTACGAGTCCGGAGGCGCTCGCGCCATCAGCGTTCTCACCGAGGAACGCCGATTCCACGGCAGTCTCGCCGACCTCGACGCCGTCCGTCGCGCTGTCCGTATTCCCGTACTGCGCAAGGATTTCGTGGTCGGTCCCTACCAGATCCACGAGGCGCGGGCACACGGCGCCGACATCGTGCTCCTCATCGTCGCGGCCCTCGAGCAGACCGTCCTGACGGCGCTGATCGACCGCGTCGAGTCGCTCGGCATGACCGCGCTGGTCGAGGCGCACACCGAGGAGGAGGCCGACCGTGCCCTCGAGGCGGGCGCCACCGTCATCGGGATCAACGCCCGCAACCTCAAGACCCTCGAGGTCGACAAGACGACCTTCTCGCGCATCGCGCCGGGCCTGCCCAGCAACGTGCTCAAGATCGCCGAGTCGGGTGTTCGCGGCCCGGCCGATCTGCTCGCGTACGCGGGCGCGGGTGCCGACGCGGTGCTCGTCGGAGAGGGACTGGTGACCAGTGGGGATCCGCGCCAGGCAGTCGCCGAACTGGTGACGGTAGGCACGCATCCGTCGTGCCCCAAGCCCGCACGCTGACCGTCCCGGCAGGTCCGGACCCCCACGTGATCCGCGTCGCGTGGTGGGGCAGACTGGACGCGTGACTGCAGACGATTCCGCACTTTCCGCCAAGGGCCGAGGGCTTCCCTCGATGAGCGAAGCTCTCGCCACTCCGACCGCGCACGAACCCGACGTCCGCGGCCATTTCGGAGTCTTCGGTGGCCGCTATGTGCCCGAGGCGCTCATGGCGGTGATCGAGGAGGTCACCGCTGCCTACGAGAAGGAGCGCGTCGATCCCGGCTTCCTGGCCGAACTCGACCGCCTGCAGCGCGACTACACCGGCCGCCCGTCCCCGGTCTACGAGGCCACCCGCCTGAGCGAACACGCCGGCGGAGCGCGCATCTTCCTCAAGCGCGAGGATCTCAACCACACCGGCTCGCACAAGATCAACAACGTGCTCGGGCAGGTGCTGCTCGCCAAGCGCATGGGCAAGACCCGCGTGATCGCCGAGACCGGCGCCGGCCAGCACGGCGTCGCCACCGCCACCGCATGCGCGCTGCTCGGTCTCGAATGCCGCGTCTACATGGGCGAGGTCGACACCGAACGGCAGGCCCTCAACGTCGCGCGCATGCGTCTGCTCGGCTCCGAGGTCATCGCCGCCAAGACCGGCTCGCGCACCCTCAAGGACGCGATCAACGAGGCGATGCGCGACTGGGTCACCAACGCCGACAACACCTACTACTGCTTCGGCACCGCCGCCGGCCCGCACCCCTTCCCGGCGATGGTCCGCGACTTCCAGCGCATCATCGGCCTCGAGGCCCGCGCACAGATCCGCGAACTCACCGGTCGCCTGCCCGACGCCGTCGTCGCCTGCGTCGGCGGCGGATCGAACGCGATCGGCATCTTCCACCCGTTCATCGACGACCCGTCCGTCAAGCTCGTCGGCTGCGAGGCCGGGGGAGACGGGGTGGAGACCGGACGGCACGCCGCCACCATCGGCGGCGGCACTCACGGTGCCCTGCACGGCGCGTTCTCGTACCTGTTGCAGAACGAGGACGGCCAGACCATCGAATCGCATTCGATCTCCGCCGGTCTCGACTATCCCGGCGTCGGCCCCGAACACGCCTGGCTCGCCGACACCGGCCGGGCCGAGTACCGCGCCGTCACCGACAGTGAGGCCATGGAGGCCTTCGCGTTGCTGTGCCGCACCGAGGGCATCATCCCCGCTATCGAGTCGGCCCACGCCGTCGCCGGTGCCGTCGAACTCGGCCCCGAACTCGGCATGGGCGCCATCGTCCTGGTCAACCTCTCCGGCCGCGGGGACAAGGACGTCGACACCGCCGCCAAGTGGTTCGGTTACCTGCCGACCGACGAGTCCGCCGACCGGACCGGCCCCGAAGGAGCAGCCCAGTGAGCGCCCCGCACGAACGCCTGACCGAGATCTTCGCGACCTGCCGCGCCGAGAACCGCGCCGCACTGGTCGGTTACCTGCCGGTCGGCTATCCCACCGTCGAGCGCTCCGTCGAGGCGATGAAGACGCTCGTCGAGGGCGGCTGCGATCTCATCGAGGTCGGCATCCCCTACAGCGACCCGGTCATGGACGGCACCACCATCCAGAACGCGGCGTTCGAAGCGATCGCCAACGGCGTCCGGGTCCGCGACGTCTTCCCGGCCGTCGAGGCGATCACCGCCGCCGGCGGCGCCGCGGTCGTGATGACCTACTGGAACCTCGTGCTCAAGTACGGCGTCGAGAACTTCGCGCGCGACCTCGCGGCCGCGGGTGGACTCGGCATCATCACGCCCGACCTCGTCCCGGACGAGGCGGAAGAATGGATCGCCGCGGCCGACAAGTACGGACTCGGCAGGATCTTCCTGGTCGCACCGTCGTCGACCAACGAGCGCCTCGCGACCACCCTCGACAAGTGCCGCGGCTTCGTCTACGCCACCTCGACCATGGGTGTCACCGGCGCCCGCGACAGCGTCGACAACCGCGCGCCGGAGATCGTCGCCCGGGTGCGCACGCACTCCGACATCCCGGTCGGTGTCGGTCTCGGTGTGCGCAACGGTGCCCAGGCCGCGGAGATCGCGGGCTACGCCGACGGCGTGATCGTCGGTTCGGCGCTGGTCTCCGCCGTCGCCGAAGGGCCCGACGCGTTGCTCGCACTGACTCGGGATCTCGCGAAGGGCGTTCGCTCCGCTAACGTGCACTCGTGACATCCACTGCGTCTGTTCTGGCCTATCTGCCGAGTCCGCCGCAGGGCGTCTGGTATCTCGGACCGTTCGCCCTCCGCGCCTACGCCCTGTGCATCATCGTCGGGATCGTCGTGGCGATCTGGTGGGGCGACCGCCGCTGGGTCGCACGCGGCGGACAGGCCGGCACCGTCCTCGACATCGCCGTGTGGGCGGTGCCCTTCGGTCTGATCGGTGGGCGGCTCTACCACGTGGCCACCGACTGGCAGAAGTACTTCGGAGACGGCAACGACCCGGTCGACGCCCTGAAGATCTGGGAGGGCGGCCTCGGCATCTGGGGTGCGGTCGCTTTCGGTGCGCTCGGTGCGTGGATCGGGTGCCGTCGGCGGGGGATCCCGCTGCCGGCCTTCGGGGACGCCCTCGCCCCGGCGATCCTGCTGGCGCAGGCCATCGGACGCCTCGGCAACTGGTTCAACCAGGAACTCTACGGTCGCGAGACCACGGTGGCGTGGGGACTCGAGATCTACGAACGGCGCAACGACGCAGGTCAGGTCGCGCCCGGGCTGGTCGACGGCGTGTCCACCGGCGAGGTGGCCTTCGTCGTGCACCCGACCTTCCTCTACGAGCTGCTGTGGAACCTCGCCGTCGTGCTGCTGTTGGTGTTCGTCGACCGAAAGTTCACGATCGGTCACGGACGCCTGTTCGCCCTCTACGTCGCCGGGTACTGCGCGGGCCGGTTCTGGATCGAGCTGATGCGCACCGATGCGGCGACCCAGATCGCCGGTATCCGGATCAACTCGTTCACCTCGGGCATCGTATTCGTGCTTGCGGTCGCCTACTTCGTCCTCGCACGTAAGGGCCGCGAGGACCCTGCGACGCTGAATCCGGTCGCCGGGAACGCGGACGCAGAGCCGGCCGCACAGGACGAGGGCGGGGCGGCCGCAGACGAGGCCGCGCCCACTTCGGAGTCGGCGGATGCGGAGTCGGACAGCTCGTCGTCCGCCGCCGGTAGAGTCGACGAAGCGACGTCCGGAGACAGCAAAGGGGATCACCCGTGACCAGACAGGACCCGGAAGCTTCGGGAGCATCCGATTCGGAGCCTGCCAAGCCGGAGCCCGACAAGACGGAGCCTGCCCAGCCCGACCTGACGAAGCGGAGCGAGTCCGCCTCCGGCGCCGACACGCCGGAGCGGTCCTCGGAGAGCGAGCACACCCCGCCGCCCGATCTCGGACGCGCGTTCGACTACGACGCCACCGCGCAGGCCTCGTTGTCCGCTCAACCGCCCACACTCGACTCCCTCGGTGGCGCCACCGGCACTCCGGGACCGGGATGGGACACCTACTCGGGTGTCGGCAACGGACCGGGCTGGGGGACCACGCCCAGCTACCCGCCGCCGGCCGAGCACGAGTCCGACTATCCGTCCCCGGGCGACTACCCCTACGGCGAGCATCAGGGCCGGCCCGAGACCGGCACCGGACCGGTCTACGGGACACCCGACCCGCACTACCCGATCGGGTCCCCGCAGCAGGACCCGTCGCAGGGCCGGTACACCGGTCCGCAGGGAACGCAGCAGCCGGGTTACGGTCCGCCTCCGCAGGGCGGGCAGGGTTACGGTCCGCCTCCGCAGGGCGGGCAGGGTTACGGTCCGCCTCCGCAGGGCGGGCAGGGTTACGGTCCGCCTCCGCAGAGCGGACAGGGATACGGTCCGCCGCCCGGCTACGGGGTGATGCCCGCCTACGGCTACCCCGACCCGTCGAACCCGTACGGTCACGACGCCGCAGCGCCCTTCGGACGCGATCCCTACACCGGCGAGCCGTACTCCGACAAGAGCAAGGTCACCGCAGGTGTGCTGGGGATCCTGCTCGGCGCCTTCGGTGCCGGACGCTTCTACCTCGACCAGCCGGGCACGGCGGTCGCGCAGATCGCCGTCACGTGGCTCACCTGCGGTATCGGGGGCATCTGGCCGCTGATCGACGGCATCCTCATGCTCACCGGCAAGGTCCGCGACAAGAACGGACGCCAGCTCCGTCCGTGACATCCCGACGTCTCCGTCGCCTGTGACATCCCGACGTCTCCGTCCCATCGGCACCCCGGCGACACGCACCGGGGTGCTGGGATGGAGGGTCGCAGGCTCGGAGGCTAGGCTCGAAGCGTGACCCGACGCACCAAGATCGTTTGCACTATGGGGCCGGCCACCGCCGACCCCGATGTCCTGCGGAATCTCGTCGACGCCGGAATGGACGTCGCCCGCCTGAATTTCAGCCACGGTGAACACGCCGACCACGAGGGCCACTACAACCGGGTCCGCGCTGCGTCGGAGGCCTCCGGGCACGCCGTCGGTATCCTCGCCGATCTCCAGGGGCCGAAGATCCGGCTCGGACGATTCGCCGAGGACCGCACCGTGTGGGAACACGGTGAAGTGGTCCGCATCACCGTCGACGACGTGGTCGGAGACCACGACCGCGTCTCGACCACCTACAAGGAACTCGCCCAGGACGCCGTCGCCGGCGACCGGTTGCTCGTCGACGACGGCAAGGTCGGTCTCGTCGTCGAGGCGGTCGAGGGCAACGACGTCGTCTGTCGCGTCATCGAGGGCGGACCCGTCAGCAACAACAAGGGTGTCTCCCTGCCGGGGATGAACGTCTCCGTTCCGGCCATGTCGGAGAAGGACATCGAGGATCTCGAGTTCGCACTGCGCCTCGGTGTCGACTTCATCGCCCTGTCGTTCGTGCGGTCGCCGGCCGACGTCGAACTCGTTCACGAGGTCATGGACCGTGTCGGGCGGCACGTGCCGGTGATCGCCAAGCTCGAGAAGCCCGAGGCCGTCGAGAATCTCGAGGCCGTGGTCCTCGCCTTCGACGCGGTCATGGTGGCGCGCGGCGACCTCGGCGTCGAACTTCCGCTCGAGCAAGTACCGCTCGTGCAGAAGCGCGCGATCCAGATAGCACGTGAGAACGCCAAGCCCGTCATCGTCGCGACGCAGATGCTCGAATCGATGATCGAGAACTCGCGTCCCACTCGAGCCGAGGCCTCCGACGTGGCCAACGCCGTGCTCGACGGCACCGACGCCGTGATGCTCTCGGGTGAGACCTCCGTCGGCAAGTTCCCCGTCGAAACGGTCCGCACGATGGCGCGCATTATTGCCGCCGTCGAGTCGGATTCGACGGAAGTGCCTGCGCTGACGCACGTTCCGCGCACCAAGCGCGGTGTCATCTCGTACGCCGCCCGCGACATCGGCGAGCGTCTCGACGCCAAGGCGCTCGTCGCGTTCACCCAGTCGGGCGACACCGTGCGACGACTCGCGCGGTTGCACACCCCGCTGCCGCTGCTCGCGTTCACGCCCGTCCCGCACATCCGCAACCAGCTGGCGCTGACGTGGGGCACCGAGACCTTCTCGGTCGAGCCGGTCGACACCACCGACCAGATGGTCGAACAGGTCGACGCGGCGTTGCTGTCGCTGGGCCGGTACCAGCGCGGCGACCTCGTGGTGATCGTCGCCGGAGCGCCTCCGGGACGCTCGGGTTCGACCAACCTCATCCACGTGCACCGGTTGGGTGAGAAAGACACCCGGTGACACTGTCGGACACAACGGATCTCGACGTTCTCCTCGGCCTCCTCGATCTGGAGCAGGTCGAGGAGAACGTCTTCCGTGGTGGTCATCCCGAGCAGGTCGGCAGCCGCACCTTCGGCGGTCAGCTCGTCGCGCAGGCGCTCATTGCGGCCGGACGCACCGTGGGTGATCGTCCTGTGCACGCGATCAACGCCCATTTCATCCGGGGCGGCGACGTCAAGCGGCCCATCGACTACCACGTCGTCACCCACCGGGACGGCCGCGACTTCGCGAACCGGATGGTCACCGCCTACCAGGACGACCAGGAACTGTTCGTCATGCTCGCCGCCTTCCAGCGGTGGGGCAAAGGCCTCGAACACTCGGTGACCGTTCCCGATGTTCCCCTGCCCGAAGCGCTTCCGCCGATCGGCGAACGCCTGCGCGGCTTCGAGGAGCAGTTGCCGCATTTCGTCGGCGCGCTCAAGCCGATCGACATGCGGTACGCCAACGACCCCGCCTGGGTGTTGCGGGGAACGGGGGAGAAGCTCGGCCACAACCGCGTGTGGATGCGCGCCGACGGGCAACTGCCCGACGATCCGCTGCTCCACGTCGCCACGCTGGCCTACGCGTCCGACACGACCGTCCTCGATTCGATCCTCACCACGCACGGCCTGTCGTGGGGACTCGACCGGATCGTGGCGGCGACGGTCAACCATTCGATCTGGTTCCACCGTCCGCTCCGCTTCGACGAATGGCACCTGTACGCCACGGAATCCCCGGTAGCGGCCGGTTCCCGTGGTATGGCGACGGGACGCTACTTCACCATCGAGGGCGAACTCGTCGCGACCGTCGTGCAGGAAGGGCTCATCCGTCACTTCCCGCCGCGTCGTCCGTCGGGGAGCTGATCGGCCGATCGGTCGAGGGCGGCCGACAGCGCGCGCATGCCCTCCACGATCCGCGCCAGGTTCTCGGATCCGGTCTCCTCGCACAGTGCCCGCGCGGCGTCGGCGTGAGCGGGGCCGATGGCACGGATCGCGTCGCGACCGGCCGGTGTCATCGCGACGAGCTTGGCGCGACGGTGCGCCGGATTGGGCCGGTACTCCGCCAGGCCCTTGTCGACGAGGAGATCGGCGATGCGCTGCACGCTCTGCCGGGTGATGCCCATCTCGCGGGCGATCGCGGACACCGGCAGCGGAGCGGAGGAGACCGCGCCGAGGACCTGCCACCAGGCCGCGGTCAGGCCCACCGGACGCGCCAGGGTCTCGGCCAGCGCGAAGAACTGGCCGTTGAGCCGGAAGGCCGTCAGTGCGGCCGCGCTGAGCAGTTCGGCCTCCGCCGGGTGCTGCTCGGCCGCGTTCTGCTCCGTCACGAGCCGGAGGACATGAGCTCGTAGTAGCCGCGCGGGTCGCGCTCGCCGTAGAGGGCGTACCAGGCGTCGAGGACGCGCGGTTCGTACATGTCGAGCCGGGTGAAGATCGCGCGGGCGAAGTCGACCGGGGCGATGCCGCTCGCGGTGATGAGATCGCCGTCCGTGACCGCGGGTTCGTCCCGGTACAGATCGGCGCCACCGTATCCGACGCTCTGCAGGAATTCTGGAGCGTTGCTCGTGTGCGGCCGCTCGTCGAGCAGGCCGGCAGCCGCGAGCGCTCCGGTCGCGCCACAGATCGCGGCCACCGGAACGCCGGCGTCGAGGAATTGCCGGGTCTTGTCGACGAACGGGGCGTAGGCGTCGGTCGGCCAGATGTCGTTGCCCGCGAGGATCAGCATCGCGCTGTCCTCCGGCGTGATGTCTGCGAGCACGGCGTCGGGAAGGATGCGGAGTCCGCCCTTGGTCGTGACCGGTTCCGTCGTGGCTCCGACGGTACGGACGCGGTACCGGCCGGGGCTGCGCTGCCATTCGGGATCTGCGATATGTGGCGTGACGTATCCGATCTCCCAGTCCGCCAGGGTGTCGTACACGGCGACGTGAACTGTTTCGGTCATGACAGTATGCTGACAAAACGACAGCCTGCTGTCAATGGTGTCGCACTGCCGGTCGAGGATGATTTGCCGGGTGGTCCAGGCGGCGATTAGCCTTGATCAGGACCACGTCGTGGCGCCACTGTCGTCGAAGGTCGCACGCGACCTCATCGGAGGAGAACATGGGCAACACTCACGCGCAGACTGTGAGCACACGCGCTCGAAGCGCCGTGGCTCCTGCGTGTTGTCGTTGCCGCTGATCACCCCTGTCGGGGCTGCTCGCACTGCTCTCACGATTCCCCTGAGTCCGCTGTGACCGACGATCCGGCGGTGACCGGGAATTCCTCGCATCCGATGCGGTTCGAAAGGCACATCATGTCCGATTCGACAGTATTGCCCGTCATCGATCTGTCCGATCTCGACGGCGACGACACCACACGCAACGCCCTGCTCGATCGCCTCCGGGAGGCCACCCACGAGATCGGGTTCTTCCATCTCGCCGGTCACGGGATAGAGCCCGCGCTCGCCGACGGGCTCGTCGCGGCGGCACGCGAATTCTTCGCCCTCCCCGAGGCGGACAAGCTCGCGATCGAGAACATCCGCTCGCCCCACTTCCGCGGCTACACCCGTGTCGGTGGCGAACGCACCCAGGGCTATGTCGACTGGCGCGAACAACTCGACATCGGCCCGGAACGCGATGCCGTCGCCGAGGTCGACCCCGACCGCCCCTGGGAGGTGCTGCACGGCCCCAATCTGTGGCCCGAGCAGGTCCCCCGACTACGCGAACTGGCCCTGCGGTGGATCGACGAGGCCGGCAACGTCGGACGCCGACTGCTCGGTGCATGGGCCGAATCCCTCGGTGCCCCCGCCGATCACTTCGAGGACGCCTTCGCCGATCCCGACCCGCTGCTGAAGATCGCGCGGTATCCCGGGCACGACCGCTCGGTCACCGATCAAGGGGTCGGCAGCCACAAGGACGTCGGCGCGCTGACGTTGCTGTATCCCGAACCCGGCAGCACCGGCTTCCAGGTCGAACGCGACGGACGTTGGGTCGACATCGACCCGCTCCCAGGGCATTTCATCGTCAACATCGGAGAACTCCTCGAGGTCGCCACCGGCGGTTACCTCCAGGCGACCGTCCATCGTGTGCTGCCGCCCCCGGCGGGCACCGACCGGGTGTCGCTGCCCTTCTTCCTCAATCCCGGTCTCGACCGCGAACTCCCGGCGGTGGAGTTGCCCGCAGATCTGGCCGCGGCCGCCCGCGGCGTCGGCCCCGACGCACACGGCGGCACGCTGCACGCCGTCTACGGCCTCAACGCACTCAAGTCCCGCCTGCGGGCACATCCGAACGTGGCGGAGCGTTTTCACGCGGATCTCCTCGCCCGCTTCGCCGCACCCCGATAATCGATCTGTCCGTCCCCGTATTTCCAACGTCCCCGCATTCCCAACGGAAGGTATCCACCCGATGTCACTGCGTCGTATCGTCGTCGCGTCCGCCGCGCTCACCCTCGCTGCGGGTCTCGCGGCCTGCTCGTCGTCCGAAGGTGACGACACCACCCTCCGGATCTCGGCGTCGTCCACCCCGCACGTCGAGATCCTCGACCAGATCGTGAGCACCGGGGCGCTGGGCGACTACAAGCTCGACATCGTCGAGATCACCGGGGAGGTCGATCCCAACGAACTGCTCGAGGCCGGTGACGTCGACGCGAACTTCTTCCAGCACGAGCCCTACCTGACGGACTGGCAGAAGCAGAAGGGTATCGACGACCTCGTCGCCGTCGCCGACGTGCACCTCGAGCCCATCGGCCTCTACTCGAACAAGATCGCCTCGCTCGACGAGCTGAAGGACGGCGACACCGTCGCCGTGCCGCGCGACACCACCAACTACGCCCGCGCGCTGTACCTGCTCGAATCGGCCGGTCTGCTCGAGATGGACGTGCCCTTCGAGGAGGCCGACCTGTCGGTGGTCACCGAATCGAACATCACCGCCAACCCGAAGAACCTGAACCTCGTCAGCATCGAGCGTCCGCAGCTCGCCCGTCAGCTCGACGACGCGCAGATCACCGCCGCCGTGATCAACTCCAATTACGCGCTCGAAGCCGGCCTGAACCCGGCCGAGGACGCCATCGTCACCGAAGAGGTCGAGAACAACCCCTTCTCCAACCTGCTCGTCGTGCGGGCCGAGAACGAGAACGACCCGGCAGTGACCGCGCTGGCCGAGGCCCTCGAGTCGCCCGAGACGGCTGCCTGGATCGAGGAGACCTACTCCGGCGCCGTGCTGCCGGTCCACTCGACGAACTGATGATCGTCGTCGAGAACCTCGTCAAGACCTTCCCCGGAGCCGGGCGCTCCGGGGAGGTCGCGGCGTTGCGAGGGGTGTCGCTCGAGATCCCCGACGGCGAGATCTACGGCATCGTCGGCCCGTCCGGATCCGGCAAGTCCACCCTTCTGCGCTGTCTGAACCTGCTCGAGCGGCCTACCTCGGGACGGATCCTGCTCGGCGGGGACGACCTGTCGACCCTGTCCGGCGCGGAACTGCGAGCGGCGCGTCGCCGGATCGGGACGGTCTTCCAGCAGTTCAACCTACTGCACTCGCGCACCGTGATCCGGAACGTCGAATTCCCGCTCGAAGTGGCGGGGATCGACAAGGAACAGCGCCGCAAGCGGGCGCTCGAGCTGCTCGATCTCGTCGGCCTGGCCGGCAAGGGGGAGAGCTATCCCTCGCAGCTGTCCGGTGGACAGCAGCAGCGCGTGGGCATCGCCCGCGCACTCGCCGTCGAACCCGAGGTACTGCTGTGCGACGAGGCCACGAGCGCCCTGGACCCGGACACCACCGATCAGGTCCTCGATCTCGTCGCCGAGGTGAACAGACGACTGGGCGTCACGGTCGTGGTGATCACCCACGAACTCGGGGTGCTGCGCCGGATCTGCAGCTCGGCAGCTCGGCTCGCCGCCGGACAGGTGGTCGAGACGGGCCGGATCGTCGATCTCGTCGCCGATCCCGAGTCGGCGCTCGGGCATGCGCTCGTCCCGGTCGGCACCGACCCGTCGACGGGTTCGGGTGCCGACACGGCTCTGGTCACCGCGATCGGTGATGCCGCGCACGGACCGTGGCTCGCTGAGATGATCCGCGCGATCGACGCCGACATCGCTGTGGTCGGCGGCCGGGTCGAACAGGTCGGCAGCGTCACCGTGGGCCGGATGCGCCTTCGGTTCACGGCGGGTACCGATCGGGCACTCATCGAGGGGTTCGTGGCCGAACGCCCGTATCTGAGCCTGGCGTGGGGGACGGAAGCCGAATTGGAGGGACTCACGGAATGACGGTGCAGGCGCGATGAACAAACTGCAGTGGTACGACGCCTTCCCGGAGGTGTGGGAAGCCACCCTCGAGACGCTCTACATGGTTGCGGTGTCCTTCGTGCTCACCGTCGTCGGTGGTGTGCTGGTCGGAATCGTGTTGCAGTTGACGTCCCCGTCCGGACTGTGGCCGCGCAGGACGCTCAACACCGTCCTCGGCGTGATCGTCAACCTCTTCCGGTCGCTGCCCTTCCTCATCCTGCTGATCGCGCTGATCGGGTTCACCCGCTTCATCGTGGGTACCGCGATCGGGCCGACCGCGGCGATCGTGCCGTTGACCATCGGTGCCATCCCGTTCTTCGGCCGGATCGTCGAATCCGCTCTGCGGGAGGTGCCCCGGGGCCGGGTCGAGGCGGCCCAGGCGATGGGGGCCACCAACGGGCAGATCGTGCGCAAGGTGCTGCTGCCCGAAGCACTGTCCCCGCTGATCGCCGGTGCCACCCTCACCCTCGTGCTGCTGGTGGGCTATTCGGCCATGGCCGGTGTCATCGGTGGTGGCGGTCTCGGCGACTTCGCGATCGTCTACGGCTACCAGCGGTTCAACACGCCGGTGCTGTTGCTCGCGGTGGTCGTCCTCATCGTGATGGTGCAGATCATGCAGTCGATCGGTGATCTCATGGTCCGCAGGCTCGCGCACCGGCGGTGACGCCCGAGAGCCGGGCGCACCACCGGTGCGTCCGGCTCAGCGGTCGAGCTTCGCGATCGCCTCGTCGACGAGCGGGACGTAGCGGTCGATCGACCACGGCACGGTGAGCGGATTGATCATCGACGATCCCGTGACGAACGGCTGTTCCTCCGGCGCGACGAGCGAGCCGCGCCCGATCGCCGGAATTTGCTGGTAGACGGCCTGCGATTCGATCTCCGCGCGGTTCGCCGGGTCGGAATAGAACGTGAAGATCAGATCCGAGTCCTTCAGCAGTCCGGCGTTCTCGAGCCCGATGACCGCCGAGTCGGTGCCCTCGGTCTCCTCGAGCGTCTCCGCGACCGGGTCGACCGTCAGCCCGAGTCCGCGGACCATCGCCACGCGCTGCTCGTCGGGCATGAACACGCCCAGCGTGCTGGGGCCGGTGTTGTAGATATACGAGAACGTCACCCCGGCGTATTCGGGATGCTCCGCCGCGGTGCGTTCGAAGGTGTCGTCGATCTCCGTGATCAGATCCAGCGACTCGTCGTGCCTGCCGAGTGCGGTGCCGACGGTCTCGATCTGGTCCTGCCAGGTGATCGTCCAGGGCAGTTCGGGGTAGGCGACGGTCGGGGCGATCGCCGACAGCAGGTCGTACTGCTCCTGCGTGATGCCCGACCACGGCGCGAGGATGACGTCCGGGGCGAGTCGGGCGATCGCCTCGACGTCCACCTCGGCGCCACCGGTGAACTGCTCGGGCAGCGGCTCGCCGCGTTCGGTCAGTTCCTCGTGGATCCAGGGCAGATATCCGGTTTCGTCGCTGCCCCAGGGATATTCCTCCATCCCCACTGGGGTGACACCCAGTGCGATCGCCGTCTCGGCCGAACCCATCCCGAGCGTGACGACCCTTTCGGGCTGCGCGTCGATCTCGGCGGTGCCCAGTGCGTGCTCGATCGCGACGGGTTCGAAGTCGCCCGTCGGAGAACCGTTCGAGTTGTCGCCACTGCCGGACGAGCAGGCGGTGAGTGCGACGGCGGCGGCGAGCGCGACTACCGCGCGTGACCCGAGGCGGCGCGGGGACAGAAATTTCATGGATACCTCTCACTGATCGGACCGGTTCGAGAGGTGAGCCTAACCTTCTGAAGGGGATGACGGTTATCGGCAGATTTCCGGGCCGTCCGCAACTTCGTGATGTCCCACAAACAGATCACGAGACGGATGTCACATTTGATAGTATTCTGTTATCGAAACCGCTCACGCCCCGAGCGGGAAAGGGGACGGCCGCACTCGGCCACCGCGGGGGTTCGCTCATCACCGACGATTCGTCGACCGGGAACGATGAGTGGATGCGGGGGTACCGGATGCGTCGTTCCGGGGAGGAACGGAGATGCTCATGGTTGCATCCACGGATAAGAGGTCCGATTCGATGCCACGCTCGAACCGGCGGATTCTCGCGATCATCGCGCTCACGGGAATGCTCACGATCGGATTCCTGGCTGCGGTGTTCACCGCGTCGTATCTGATCGGTGCCGCATTCGCCATGCTCACCGGCGCATGCATCGTGCTGGCGCACCTGATGATCGCGCCCGCCTCGATCATCCACGACGACGAGACGGAGACGGCCATCCGTCCCGAGATCCGCGAGCGGTGGCATCCGCTCGGTAGCGGATCCTGAGCTCGTCCCGGCCCGCCGACGTCGCGGCACCGCCGCGACACGCGGGTTCCCCGGACGGGCGGGTGTGCTCGGTTAGCATCTTGCCCGTGACCGACTCGCTGCGCATCCTCGTCTACAGCGACGATGCGACCGTGCGGCAACAGGTTCGTGATGCCCTCGGTACCCGGCTGCACCCGGATCTGCCTCCACTCGACTACGTCGAGGTCGCGACACCGCCGGTCGTCGTCGAACGCATGCACGCCGGCGACATCGCCCTCGCCGTGCTCGACGGTGAGGCCGCCCCCGCGGGCGGCATGGGCCTCGCGAAACAACTCGAGGACGAACTCGACTCGTGCCCGCCGATCATCGTGTTGATCGCCCGGGCCGACGACGAATGGCTCGCCCGCTGGTCGGGCGCCGAGGTGGTGCTGCGTCATCCCGTCGACCCGATTCGGCTCGGCCGGCAGGTCCTCGCGCTGCTCACCCCTCGCTCCCGCCCCTCCTGACCCTTCCGACGCGCGACCGCCCGGCCGCGAACTCGTATGTGGGGCCGGAAAATCTACCCTCCTTCCCGTTGTCGAGCAGCCCGACACGCCGCCCCGAATCGAGGGCGTGAAATCGCGACAAGTCCGACGCGAACAGCACTAGTGTGTGCCGTGACTCACAACCCTGGGCCGGGACGGAACCGCCCGGTGCACGGCGGGGGTGGGTTCGCGGGCGACGAGCAGACCCGCGGCCGGATTCGCGCAAGCAACCGGAGGTCGCATGAACGCTTACGTACCGATCCTGGTACTCGGTGGCATCGCGCTTGCCTTCGCGGTCTTCTCCGTCGCGGTGGCGAGCCTCGCGGGCCCGAGCCGATACAACCGCGCCAAGCTCGATGCGTACGAGTGCGGCATCGACCCCACACCCCAGCCGGTGGGAGGTGGTCGCTTCCCGGTGAAGTACTACCTCACCGCGATGCTGTTCATCATCTTCGACATCGAGATCGTCTTCCTGTACCCGTGGGCGGTCCATTTCGACACGCTCGGCGTCTTCGGTCTGGCGGCGATGGCGCTGTTCATGTTCAACGTCTTCGTCGCCTACGCCTACGAGTGGAAACGAGGAGGCCTGACATGGGACTGACGACCCGCGTGTACGACGGGATGTCCTGCCAGCGAAGGGGTTACGAGAGCGGACGACAAACGACCGGGCGTCCGGTCCGATTCCGGGGAAGGTGACGGGCGATGGGCATCGAGGAGAAGGTCCCCAGCGGTTTTCTGCTCAGCACCGTCGAGACCCTGGCCGGTTTCGCGCGCAAGGGCTCCTTGTGGCCGGCGTCCTTCGGGCTCGCGTGCTGCGCCATCGAGATGATGGCCACCGCCGGTGGCCGCTACGACATCGCCCGCTTCGGTATGGAGGCCTTCCGGGCCTCCCCGCGACAGGCCGACGTCATGATCGTCGCCGGCCGAGTCAGCCAGAAGATGGCTCCCGCCCTGCGCCGCGTCTACGACCAGATGGTCGAACCGAAGTGGGTGCTCGCGATGGGCGTGTGCGCCTCGTCGGGCGGCATGTTCAACAACTACGCGATCGTTCAGGGGGTCGACCACGTCGTCCCCGTCGACATCTACCTTCCGGGCTGCCCGCCCCGGCCCGAGATGCTCCTGCACGCCATCCTCATGCTGCACGAGAAGATCGCGCAGATGCCACTGGGTGTGAACCGGGCCGAGGCGATCCGCGCCGCCGAGGAAGCGGCCCTGGCCCAACGTCCCCTCATCGAACTGACGGTGCCGCCGCGATGACCGATCTCGAACGGACAGGATCCGACCACGACGACCGCGCCGACGAGGTGATCGCCGTCCGACGCGGCATGTTCGGGGTGCGTGGATCCGGTGACACCAGCGGCTACGGCCGCCTCGTGCGCCGGGTGACGCTGCCCGGCAGCACCGAGCGACCCTACGGCGGGTACCTCGACGACCTCGTCGACACGCTCGAGGACGTCCTCGACGAGCGATCCGGCGACACCGGCGTCGGCTATGCCCAGGCGGTCGAGAAGGTCGTCGCGCACCGCCACCAGCTGACCGTCTTCGTCCGCCGCGAACATCTGCCGCTCGTGGCCCGCACCCTGCGCGACCATGCGGACCTCCGCTTCGAGCTGTGCCTCGGGGTCAGCGGGGTGCATTACCCGCAGGAGACGGGCCGCGAACTGCACGCGGTGTATCCGCTCGTCTCGATCACCCACAACCGTCGGATACGGCTCGAGGTCGCGATCCCCGACAGCGACCCGTACGTCCCCTCGCTCTACCGCACCTACCCGACGAACGACTGGCACGAGCGCGAGACCTACGACTTCTTCGGAATCGTCTTCGACGGGCACCCCGCGCTCACCCGCATCGAGATGCCCGACGACTGGCACGGACATCCCCAACGCAAGGACTACCCTCTCGGCGGCATCCCGGTGGAATACAAGGGCGCCCGGATCCCGCCACCCGACGAACGGAGGGCGTACACGTGACGAGCGAACCCGCGACCGAGACCGTCTTCGACGCCGTCGGACGCGACTGGGACGGCATCACCGCTGCCGTACGCGACAGCGGCGAGGACCACATCGTCGTCAACATGGGCCCCCAGCACCCATCCACCCACGGAGTGTTGCGCCTGATCCTCGAGATCGACGGCGAGACCGTCACGGAGGCCCGATGTGGAATCGGCTATCTGCACACCGGAATCGAGAAAAACCTCGAATTCCGCAACTGGACGCAGGGCGTCACCTTCGTCACTCGCATGGACTACCTCGCCCCGTTCCACAACGAGACGGCCTACTGCCTCGGCGTCGAGAAGCTGCTCGGCATCGAGGATCTCGTCCCCGAACGCGCGCAGGTCGTGCGGGTGATGCTCATGGAACTCAACCGCATCTCCTCGCACCTGGTGGCGCTGGCCACCGGTGGCATGGAACTCGGCGCGACCACCCCGATGCTGTTCGGTTTCCGCGAACGCGAACTGATCCTCGACGTCTTCGAGACGATCACCGGACTGCGGATGAACCACTCCTACATCCGGCCCGGCGGACTGTCCCAGGACTTGCCCGACGAAGCCGTGCCGATGATCCGCGACCTGCTCGCCCTCCTACCCGGCCGGCTCGCCGATCTCGAAGCCCTGTTCACCGACAACCCCATCTTCATCTCACGCACCCGCGACATCGGCTGCCTCGACCTCACCGGCTGCATGGCCCTCGGGATCACCGGACCGATCCTACGGTCCACCGGACTGCCCTACGACCTGCGCCGCGCCGAACCCTACTGCGGCTACGAGACCTACGAGTTCGACGTCGTCACCGCAGAGGGATCCGACTGCTACGCGCGCTATCTCGTCCGGATCGGGGAGATGCACGAATCGTTGAAGATCGTCGAACAGTGCCTCGACCGGCTCCGCCCCGGACCGGTGATGGTCCAGGACGGCAAGATCGCCTGGCCGTCGGAACTGCAGCTCGGACCGGACGGACTCGGCAACTCGCCCGACCACATCCGGCACATCATGGGCGAGTCGATGGAGGGTCTGATCCACCACTTCAAGCTCGTCACCGAAGGCATACGTGTCCCGGCGGGACAGGTCTACATCGGCGTCGAATCGCCACGCGGCGAACTCGGCGTCCACATGGTCAGCGACGGCGGCACACGCCCGTACCGCGTGCACTACCGCGACCCGTCGTTCACGAATCTGCAGGCCGTCGCGGCGATGTGCGAGGGCGGCATGGTCTCCGACGTGATCGCTGCCGTCGCCAGCATCGACCCGGTGATGGGGGGAGTGGACCGATGAGCACCGAATTCGTGCGGGCTGCGGGCGCGGAGACCACCGGCACCGCGGCCACGAGCGAGACCACCGCCGCCGTGCCGATGACCGAACCGGCCGGACGCGAACCCGTCCTCGTGCCGCTCGGGCCGCGACCCGACGAGGACACCTATCTCACCCCACCTGACGCACCGCGCCGCTATCCCGACGACGCGCGCGCCCGCCTCGACGCCGACGCCGACCGGATCATCGCGCGCTACCCGCAGCCACGATCAGCGCTGCTGCCGCTGCTGCACCTCGTGCAGGCGGAGGACGGTTACATCACGCCGGCCGGCATCGAGTTCTGCGCCCGGCGGCTCGGACTCACCGGCGCCGAGGTCGCCGCCGTCTCCACCTTCTACACCATGTACCGCCGCTCGCCGACCGGCCGCCACCACGTCGGAGTGTGCACGAACGCGTTGTGCGCGACGATGGGCGGCGACGAGATCTTCTCCGCGCTGTGCACCCGGCTCGGCATCGGACACGACGAGACCACCGCCGACGGCGCGATCACCCTCGAGCACATCGAATGCAACGCGGCGTGCGACTACGCCCCCGTGATGACCGTCGACTGGGAACTGTTCGACAACCGCACTATCGAGTCCGCGATCGAACTCGTCGACGACCTGCTCGCCGGCGGCACCCCCGCACCGACGCGCGGCGCCCCGCTGCGCAGCTTCCGCGACACCGCACGCCTGCTCGCGGGGATCCCCGACGACCGGCCCGGTGCGCTCGAGGCCGCCGGTACCGCCGGGCCGGCCTCCCTCGCCGGGCTCGAGGTCGCCCGCAAGCACGACATGCGGGCACCCGAACCGCCGGAGAATGACGAGGCCGTCGTCGCCGTCGGGAAATCACCGACAGGTCTGACCCCCGTACTCACCCGTTATTGGGCCGAGGAACAGGCGTGGACCCTCGACGCCTACCGGCGGCACGGTGGATACGAAGCCCTGCCCATCGCGCTCGGCATGGACCCGGATGCGGTCATCGTCGCAGTCAAGGATTCCGGGATCCGCGGTCGCGGCGGCGCCGGATTCTCCACGGGCACCAAGTGGTCGTTCATCCCGCAGGGCGACGACAAGCCGCACTATCTCGTCGTCAACGCCGACGAATCCGAACCGGGCACCTGCAAGGACATCCCGTTCATGCTGGCCACCCCGCATGCCCTCGTCGAAGGCGTGATCATCGCCGCCTACGCGATCCGCGCCCGGCACGCGTTCGTCTATCTCCGCGGCGAAGCCGTCCCGGTGCTGCGGCGCCTGCACGCGGCGGTCGCCGAGGCCTACGAGGCCGGTTGTCTCGGACGCGACATCCTCGGCTCCGGATACGACCTCGAACTCGTCGTCCACGCCGGTGCGGGCGCATACATCTGCGGTGAGGAGACGGCGCTGCTCGACTCCCTCGAGGGCCGCCGCGGCCAACCACGCCTGCGCCCGCCCTTTCCCGCCGTCGCCGGCCTGTACGCATGCCCGACCGTCGTCAACAACGTCGAATCCATCGCGAACGTCCCGCTCGTCATCCGCAACGGTGTGGACTGGTACCGCTCGATGGGCACCGAGAAATCACCGGGATTCGCGATGTTCTCGCTCTCCGGGCACGTCACCACCCCCGGCCAGTACGAGGCCCCGCTCGGCATCACCCTGCGCGAGCTGCTCGGCTACGCCGGGGGTGTGCGCGCCGGCCACCGGCTCAAGTTCTGGACACCCGGCGGTTCGTCGACCCCGATCTTCACCGACGAACACCTCGACGTCCCCCTGGACTACGAGAACGTCGCCGCCGCCGGGTCGATGCTCGGGACCCGGGCCCTGCAGATCTTCGACGAGACCACCTGCGTCGTCCGCACGGTGCTGCGCTGGACCGAGTTCTACGCGCACGAATCGTGCGGCAAGTGCACCCCCTGCCGCGAGGGCACCTGGTGGCTCGTGCAGATCCTCGAGCGGCTCGAACACGGCCGGGGCGCCGAAGCCGACCTGGAGAAGCTGCTCGACATCTCCGACAACATCCTCGGCCGGGCGTTCTGCGCGCTCGGGGACGGCGCGACCAGCCCGATCACGTCGTCGCTGAAGTACTTCCGCGACGAATACGTCGCCCACTTCGAGCACGGCGGCTGCCCGTTCGACCCGCACCTGTCGACGCTCGCCGCCGACGCCCCCGCGGAAGGAGGCGAGCGATGACCGCAGTGTCCGGTGCCGGTGCGGAGAAGTCCGAGACTACCGACCTCGTGAACGTCACCATCGACGACACCGAGATCGCCGTGCCCAAGGGCACTCTCGTGATCCGCGCCGCCGAACTGATCGGGGTCCAGATCCCGCGGTTCTGCGACCACCCGCTGCTCGAACCGGTCGGTGCGTGCCGCCAGTGCCTCGTCGAGGTCGAGGGCCAGCGCAAACCGCTCGCCTCGTGCACCTCCGTGGTCACCGACGGGATGGTCGTGCGCACCCAGTTCACCTCACCGGTGGCCGACAAGGCCCAGCGCGGCGTGATGGAACTGCTGCTCATCAACCATCCGCTCGACTGTCCGGTATGCGACAAGGGCGGCGAGTGCCCGCTGCAGAACCAGGCGATGTCCAACGGACGCGCCGAGTCCCGCTTCGAGGACACCAAACGCACCTACCCGAAACCCATCGCGATCTCCTCGCAGGTGCTCCTCGACCGCGAACGGTGCGTGCTGTGCGCGCGGTGCACCCGCTTCGCCGACCAGATCGCGGGCGACCGGTTCGTCGACATGCTCGACCGCGGGGCGCTGCAGCAGGTCGGTATCTACACCGAGGAACCGTTCGAGTCGTACTTCTCCGGCAACACCGTCCAGATCTGTCCGGTCGGCGCGCTCACCGGCGCCGCCTACCGGTTTCGCGCCCGCCCGTTCGATCTGGTCTCCACGCCGAGTGTGTGCGAACACTGCGCGAGCGGCTGCGCCCAGCGCACCGACCATCGTCGTGGAGCCGTGCTGCGCCGACTCGCCGGGGACGACCCCGCGGTCAACGAGGAATGGAACTGCGACAAGGGACGCTGGGCGTTCACCTACGCCACCGCCGACGACCGCCTCACCACGCCGCTCGTCCGCGACGACACCGGAGCGCTCGTTCCCGCATCGTGGATCGAGGCGCTCGGCGTCGCTGCGCGCGGGCTGGCGGCGGCGCACGGCAGAGCCGCAGTCCTCACCGGTGGCCGACTCACCGTCGAGGACGCCTACGCGTACGCGAAGTTCGCGCGAACGGCGCTCGGCACCAACGACATCGACTTCCGTAGCCGAGCCCTGTCGGAGGAGGAGACGGACTTCCTCGCCTCGAGGGTCGCCGGACGGCGTCTCGACGTCACCTACCTCGACCTCGACCGCGCGCCCGCGGTGCTCCTCGTCGGATTCGAGCCGGAGGAGGAGTCGCCGATCGTCTTTCTGCGGCTGCGCAAGGCGGTCCGGCGGAACAGGCTGCAGGTCTTCACGATCGCACCGTTCGCCTCGCGCAGCGTCCACAAGCTGTCGGGGCGGGTCGAACAGTGCGTCCCGGGCGACGAGGCACGCGCGCTCGACGCGATCCGCACCGGCGCATCCGCCGACGCCGCGGCCGCGCTCCGGGCTCCCGGTGCGATCGTGCTGGTGGGGGAGCGGGCAGCAGCCTCGCCCGGCACGCTGTCCGCCGCCGCCGTCCTCGCCGACGAGACCGGAGCCCGCCTCGCGTGGATCCCGCGCCGCGCCGGTGATCGCGGAGCTCTCGAAGCCGGCGCCTTCCCGACACTTCTCCCCGGCGGCCGTCCGGTCGGTGACCCGCAGGCCAGGCGCGACGTCGAGTCGGCGTGGGGCCTCCCGGCCGACACCCTGCCGACGGAACCGGGTCGCGACACCGTCGCCCTCCTCGCCGCCGCCGCCGAGGGTGACGTGGATGCGCTCGTGGTCGCCGGCATCGACCCCGCCGACCTGCCCGAACCCGATGCCGCACTCGCCGGTCTCGACGGCGCCGGATTCGTCGTGAGTCTGGAAGTGCGACACAGCGCGGTGACCGACCGCGCCGACGTCGTCTTCCCCGTCGCGCCGGTGGTGGAGAAGGCCGGGAGCTTCCTCGACTGGGAGGGACGCGAACGTGCCTTCCCGATCGCGCTCCGCGACACCGGAGCACTGCCCGACCACCGGGTGCTCGCGGCGATCGCCGACGCGATGGACCTCGGCGCCGGTCTCGACGATCCCGGCCCCCACGACGTCGAGACCCTGCGCCACGAACTCGCCGAGCTCGGACGATGGACGGGCACCGTCCCCGAGTCGCCGAAAGTGTCCCCGCGACCTGCGCGACGTCCCGTCCTCGGGGAAGCGGTCCTGGCCACCTGGCGGATGCTGCTCGACGCGGGCCGGTTGCAGGACGACGAACCGCACCTCGCCGGAACGGCGCACGAACCCGTCGCCCGGCTGTCGGCCGCGACAGCCGCGGAGATCGGTGCCGCCGAACATCATTCGCTCACCGTCTCCACCGAGCGCGGCTCGATCACTCTGCCGCTGGTGGTCGACGACCTGCCCGACCGCGTGGTCTGGCTGCCCACCGCCTCGCCGGGATCGATGGTGCACGTCGATCTCGGTGTCACCGCCGGTGATGTGGTGCGGATCCGGGCCGCCGCCACGACGGGTTCCGGATCGGACGAGGAGGATCCGCGATGAGCGTTATCGCCCAGCCCGTGGATCTGTCGATGTTCGGCATCGACCCGTGGTGGCTCGTCGTCGTCAAGGCCGTGGCGATCTTCGCGTTCCTCGTCCTGACGACGCTCGTGATGATCCTCGCCGAACGCAAGATCATGGCCCGGATGCAGATGCGGGTCGGACCCGACCGGGTGGGACCGAAGGGACTGTTCCAGACCGTCGCCGACGGCCTGAAGCTCGCCCTCAAGGAAGGCATCATCCCGACCGGGGTGGACAAGCCGATCTACATGCTCGCCCCGATCATCGCGACGGCCCCGGCGTTCATGGCGTTCGCGGTGATTCCCTTCGGGCCGGAGGTGTCGATCTTCGGGAACCGGACGCCGTTGCAGCTCACCGATCTTCCCGTCGCGGTGCTCTACGTCCTGGCGATCACCTCCGTCGGCGTCTACGGCATCGTGCTCGCCGGCTGGGCCTCGGGTTCGACCTATCCGCTGCTCGGTGGCCTCCGCTCGACCGCGCAGGTCATCTCCTACGAGATCGCGATGGGACTCGCGTTCGCCGCGGTCTTCCTGCAGGCGGGCACGATGTCGACCTCGGGCATCGTCGCCGCGCAGAACGACCTGTGGTTCGTCGTGCTGCTGCTGCCGTCCTTCCTGGTGTATTCGGTGTCGATGGTGGGGGAGACCAACCGCGCTCCCTTCGACCTGCCCGAGGCCGAGGGCGAACTGGTGGGCGGTTTCCACACCGAGTACTCGTCGCTGCGATTCGCGATGTTCATGCTCGCGGAGTACGTCAACATGGTCACCGTCTCCGCGCTCGCGACCACGCTGTTCCTCGGTGGCTGGCACGCGCCGTGGCCGCTGACGCTGTGGAGCGGCGCGAACTCGGGCTGGTGGCCGCTGCTGTGGTTCGTGATCAAGGTGTGGGTCGTGCTGTTCGTCTTCGTGTGGCTGCGCAGCACCCTGCCGCGACTGCGCTACGACCAGTTCATGGCCCTGGGTTGGAAACTGCTCATCCCCGTCTCGGTGGTGTGGGTGATGATCGTGGCCGCGCTGCGCATCCTCGACACCGACGACGTCCTGCCCGGCACCGCGAGCCTCATCGTCGCCGGGGTGCTGTCCACCGCCCTGTTGTTCGCCTACCTCACCCTGCAGGGGCGGCGGACCCGGCGCATCGCCCAGGCGACAGAACCACCCGCCGACGTCGACGCGGAATTCGACGCCATGGCCGGGGGCTTCCCCGTGCCGCCACTACCTGCTCGGTCGAGCACCCGATCGAGTCCGCCCGCCCCGGCGGGTCGTCTCCCAGGAGGATCGTGATGGTCGAATTCCGCGGCCCGCTCGCCGGTTTCGGTGTGACGCTCACGACGATGTTCAAGAAGCCCAACACCGAGCAGTATCCGGAGCAGAAGAGACCCACCGCACCCCGGTATCACGGACGCCACCAGCTCAACCGGTATCCGGACGGACTCGAGAAGTGCATCGGCTGCGAACTGTGCGCGTGGGCGTGCCCGGCCGACGCCATCCACGTCGAGGGCGCCGACAACACCGACGAGGAGCGGTACTCGCCCGGCGAACGGTACGGGCGCGTCTACCAGATCAACTACCTGCGGTGCATCGGCTGCGGACTGTGCATCGAGGCGTGCCCGACCCGCGCGCTGACGATGACGAACGAGTACGAGATGGCCGCCGACAACCGCACCGACATGATATACGAGAAGGACCGCCTGCTCGCCCCCCTCGAACCCGGAATGCAGCCACCTCCGCATCCCATGGCGCCCGGCGCCACCGACGAGGACTACTACCGGGGCACGATCCCCGTCCCGGAACACGCGTCCGCCGCCGACGGGGAGGAGAGCCGGTGACCACTCCCCTGCTCGCCGCCGAACTCACCACGACCTCCACCGGGGAGGCCGTGCAGTTCTGGATCCTCGGTGCCGTCGCGGTACTCGGGGCGCTCGGTGTCGTCGTCGCCCCGAAGGCCGTGTACTCGGCGCTGTTCCTCGCCATGACGATGATCGTGCTCGCCGTCTTCTACATCGCGCAGGACGCCGTGTTCCTCGGTGTGGTGCAGGTCGTGGTCTACACCGGCGCGGTCATGATGCTGTTCCTGTTCGTGCTCATGCTCGTCGGCATCGACTCGTCCGATTCCCTCGTCGAAACGATCAAGGGCCAGCGCGTTCTCGCGATCGTCGTGGCGATCGGATTCGCGGTGATGCTCATCGGCGGCATCGGGAACACCGCGGTCTCCGGCTTCGCGGGACTCGACGCCGCCAACGCCGGCGGCAACGTCGAGGCTATCGCGGTGCTGCTGTTCATCGACTACGTCTGGGCGTTCGAACTCACCGGAGCGCTGCTCATCACCGCCACCGTCGGGGCGATGGTGCTCGCCCACCGGGAACGTCTGCAGCCGAAGCAGACCCAACGCGAACTCGCCGCACGCCGGTTCCGAGAAGGAGAACGGGTCACTCCGCTGCCGGCTGCGGGTGTCTACGCCCGCCACAACGCCGCCGACGTTCCGGCCCTGCTCCCGGACGGCTCGTTCTCCGAACTGTCGGTCGGTGAGCTGCTCGGCCGCATCGGCCGCGACTGGGACCACACCGAGCTCGGCCTGCGCGAACCCGGCGGTGACGACGCGAGGAAGGATCGGCGATGAACCCTGAGAACTACCTCTACCTGTCCGCACTGCTGTTCACCATCGGCGCAGTGGGAGTTCTCGTCCGCCGCAACGCCATCGTCGTATTCATGTGCGTCGAACTGATGCTCAACGCCGCCAACCTGGCCTTCGTCACCTTCGCGCGGATGCACGGCAACCTCCACGGACAGGTGTTCGCCTTCTTCACGATGGTCGTCGCGGCCGCCGAGGTCGTCGTCGGTCTCGCCATCATCGTGACCATCTTCCGGACGAGGCGATCGGCCTCCGTCGACAACGCCGACCTGCTCAAGTACTGACGATTCCACGAGGACAGTGAGTGTGAGAGCTCACGACGAACCGAGAGGACACGCGACATGACGTCGTTCCTGAACTCGGCGCTGTGGACGATACCGGCACTGCCCCTGGCCGGCGCGTTCGGACTGCTGCTCCTCGGGCGGCGCAGCGACCGCTGGGGACATCTGCTCGGATGCGCCACGGCGATCGCCTCCTTCGTCGTCGGAGCCGTCATGTTCGCCGGACTGCTCGGACTCGACGCGAACGCCCGGCTCGCACAGCAGACCGTGTTCACCTGGGTGCCGGTCGGCGAGCTGCAGGTCGATCTCGGCCTCCGGCTCGACGCGCTGTCGATCTGCTTCGTACTGCTCATCACCGGCGTGGGCTCGCTGATCCACCTCTACTCGATCGGCTACATGGCGCACGATCCGGAACGCCGGAAGTTCTTCGCCTATCTCAACCTGTTCCTCGCGGCGATGCTGGTGCTCGTCCTCGCCGACAACTTCCTCGTCCTGTACCTCGGGTGGGAGGGCGTCGGTCTCGCCTCCTACCTGCTCATCGGCTTCTGGCAGTACAAGCCCACCGCCGCGACCGCCGCGAAGAAGGCGTTCGTCGTCAACCGCGTCGGCGACATGGGGTTGCTCATCGCTCTCATGATCATGTTCGCGACCTTCGGCAGCCTCGACTACGACACCGTCTTCGCCTCGGTCCCCGCCGCGACCGAAGGCACGGTGACGGCGATCGGCCTGTGTCTGCTCCTGGCCGCGTGCGCGAAATCCGCTCAGCTGCCGCTGCAGTCGTGGCTCGGCGACGCCATGGAGGGCCCCACCCCCGTCTCCGCGCTCATCCACGCCGCGACCATGGTCACCGCCGGTGTCTACCTCGTGGTCCGCGCGAACGCGATCTTCGACGCCGCACCGGCCGCGCGACTCGCGGTGGTGATCGTCGGCGCAGCGACGCTGCTCTTCGGCGCGATCATCGGCTGCGCCAAGGACGACATCAAGAAGGCGCTCGCGGCATCGACGATGAGCCAGATCGGCTATATGGTGCTCGCCGCCGGTCTCGGTCCCGCCGGGTACGCCTTCGCGATCCTGCACCTGCTCACCCACGGCTTCTTCAAGGCCGGACTGTTCCTCGGCGCCGGCTCGGTGATGCACGCGATGAACGACGAGACCGACATGCGCCGCTACGGCGGACTGCGCGCGGTCATGCCGATCACCTTCGCCACCTTCGGGCTGGGGTACCTCGCCATCATCGGGATCCCGCCGTTCGCCGGCTTCTTCTCCAAGGACAAGATCATCGAGGTGGCCTTCGCCGCCGGCGGTGTCGAAGGCATCGTGCTCGGTGTCGTCGCGCTGCTCGGTGCGGGACTGACCGCCTTCTACATGACCCGCGTGATGATCCTGACCTTCTTCGGCGACCGGCGATGGGCGCCCGACGCCGTCCCGCACGAGTCGCCGGCCTCGATGACCTGGCCGATGATCGCTCTCGCCATGGGCTCGGTCGGTGCCGGCGGTCTGCTGGTGTTCGGTGGCGCGTTGCAGCACTGGCTCGAACCCGTCGTCGGCTACGACCATCACGAAGGTGGTTTGCCCGTCTGGCTCGTCACCACCGTCACGCTGGCGGTCGTGCTCGCCGGTGTCGCCGTCGCCTACCGGCAGTACGTGCGCGCACCGGTCCCGGCGACGGCACCCGAAGCGGTGTCGGCGCTGACCGTCGCCGCGCGTCGCGACCTCTACGGCGACGCCGTGAACGAAGCGGTGTTCATGCGTCCCGGTCAGGGTCTGGTGCGCGCCCTGGACGGCGTGGAATCCACCGGCATCGACGGCTCCGTCACCGGCGCCGCCACCGGGATCGGTGCGCTCTCGCGCGGACTGCGCCGGCTGCAGACCGGCTTCGTCCGTTCGTACGCGTTGTACATGTTCGCCGGCGCGACCGTCGTGGTCGGCGCGCTCGTCCTGATGACGCTGTGATGGGGGTGTACTGGTGACCACCGTTCCCTGGTTGACGATCCTGTGGGTGCTCCCGCTGCTCGGCGCCGCCGCGATCGCGGCCCTGCCCGCACGCCTCGGTTCCGCCACCCGGTCGATCGCCCTGACGGTGTCGATCGCCGTTCTGGTGGTCGCGGTGATCGTTGCCGTCGGATTCGACCGCGCGGGAGAGCGTTTCCAGTTCGTCGAATCGCACGACTGGATCCCCTCGTTCGGCGCCGGCTACCGGCTCGGCGTCGACGGCATCGCCCTGGTGCTGGTCCTGTTGACCGCCGCGCTCGTGCCGTTGCTCCTGGCCGCCGGATGGCACGATCACCGCGCCGCCGACGAGGACGCCGGCGCGGCCCGCCCACGCTCCGCGCACACCTATGTGGCGCTGATCCTGCTCGTCGAGTCGATGGTGCTCGTGTCGTTCACCGCCCTCGACATCCTGCTGTTCTACGTCTTCTTCGAGGCGATGCTCGTCCCGATGTACTTCCTCATAGGCGGGTTCGGGTCGCCGGGGACACCGCGTGCCGACCGGGCACGAGCCGCCGTGAAGTTCCTGCTGTACAACCTGCTCGGCGGACTGGTGATGCTCGCCGCGTTGATCGGCCTGTACGTGGTCACCGCCCGATCCGGGCTGGGGGAGACCGCGGGAGTGGGCACCTTCGACGTCCGGACCGTCACCGCCGCCGCCGTCGCCGGTGATCTCGACGCAACCCCCGCCGTGCTCGCCGCACTGTGTTTCGGTTTCCTCGTCGCCTTCGCGGTGAAGGCTCCACTGTGGCCGCTGCACGGGTGGCTACCCGACGCGGCGGTGCGGACCACGCCGGTCGCGGCGGTGCTCATGATGGCAGTGGTCGACAAAGTCGGCACCTTCGGCATGCTGCGCTACTGCCTGCAGCTCTTCCCCGACGCCTCGGTGACCTTCGCGCCGGTCGTGGTGACTCTCGCCGTCATCGGCATCGTCTACGGCGCGGTGCTCGCGATCGGTCAGACCGACGTGATGCGCCTGATCGCCTACACCTCCATCTCGCACTTCGGGTTCATCGTCCTCGGCATCTTCGCGCTGACCTCGCAGGGGCAGGCCGGCTCGACGCTGTACATGGTCAACCACGGGATCTCCACGGCCGCACTGTTCCTCATTGCCGGTTTCCTCGTCTCGCGGCGCGGAGACCGCACCATCGCCGCCTATGGCGGGGTGCAGAAGGTCGCTCCGGTCCTCGCCGGAACCTTCCTCGTCGCCGGACTGGCGACCCTGTCCCTGCCCGGGCTCGCGCCGTTCGTCAGCGAGTTCCTCGTCTTCGTCGGCACCTATCCGCGCTACCAGGTGGCTGCGGTGATCGCGACACTCGCGCTCGTGCTGTCCGCGCTCTACGTGCTGTGGCTCTACCAGCGCATGATGGGCGGACCCGTGCGCCTGCCCGGTGGGGACGACGGTGACGACGGGAACGGCGGTGCCGAACACGCCCGCAGGCTCTCCGATCTCGTGCCTCGTGAGGTCGCGGTGGTCGCGCCGCTGATCGCGTTGCTGCTCGTTCTGGGGATCTATCCGAAACCCGCGCTCGATGTCATCACCCCGGCGGTCGACGACACGCTCGTCTCGATCGACATCTCCCGGCCCGAACCGGTGGTGCCCGCCGAGCGACCCGTCGCCGAGAGTGGTGTTCCCGCGAACGGTTCCGAGGAAGGTGAAGCCGAATGAACCCCTCCGAGGGCATCGTCGTTCTAGCCGCATCAATTCCCGCCCCGGCGATCGACTACGGACTGATCGCACCGATCCTCATCGTCTTCGCCGCCGCCGTCGTCGGTGTGCTGATCGAGTCGTTCGCGCCGACCTCGGCACGCTACCTCGCCCACGTGCTCCTGACGACGGGTGCGCTCGTGGCGGCGTTCGTCGCCGTGGTGATGCTCGCGGGAACCCGTGCGACCACCCTGTCGGGGGCGGTCGTGATCGACGGACCGGCGCTGTTCCTGCAGGGATCGGTCCTGATCGTGGCGGTGTTGTCGGTTGCGCTCGTCGCGGAACGGAGTATCGAACAGGTTCGCGCGCAATCAGTTTCCCGCGCCGCGGCCGGTGCGCATCTCGACGCATTCGCGCCCCAGGCGTCGGCGATTCCGGGTACCGCGGCCGAACGGCAGGCGCTCGCGGCGGGCGGCGCACGGACCGAGGTCTTCCCGCTCCTGCTGTTCGCGGTGGGCGGGATGCTCGTGTTCCCGGCCTCGAACGACTTGCTGACGATGTTCGTCGCGCTCGAGGTGCTGTCGCTGCCGCTGTACCTGCTGTGCGGTCTGGCGCGGCGCCGGCGGTTGCTCTCCCAGGAAGCAGCACTGAAGTACTTCCTGCTGGGCGCGTTCTCGTCGGCGTTCTTCCTGTACGGGGTGGCGATGCTCTACGGCTACGCCGGGACCGTCCACCTCGGTGGGATCGCCCTGGCGATGGACACCGGTGCGGGCAGCGAGACCACCGCGCTCGTCGGGGTGGGTCTGCTGGCCGTCGGGTTGCTCTTCAAGATCGGGGCGGTGCCCTTCCATTGGTGGACTCCGGACGTCTACCAGGGGGCACCGACCCCCGTGACGGCGTTCATGGCCGCCGCGACGAAGATCGCCGCCTTCGGTGCACTGCTGCGTGTGCTCTACGTCGCGGTTCCCGGTTCCGCCGACCAGTGGCGGCCGATTCTGTGGGCCGTCGCGATCGCGACGATGGTCGTCGGCGCGGTTCTGGCGGTGACGCAGAACGACATCAAGCGCATGCTCGCGTACTCGGCGATCAGCCATACCGGATTCGTGCTCACCGGTGTCGTGGCCGGCACCGCGTCCGGGGTGTCGTCGACGCTGTTCTATCTGCTCGTCTACGGGATCGGGACGGTCGGTGTGTTCGCCGTGGTGACGCTGGTGCGCGACCCGGAAGGCGAGACGTGGGAGCTGTCGCGCTGGGCCGGTGTCGGGCGGCGCTCACCGTTGCTCGGCGGGGCGTTCGCGCTGTTCCTGCTGTCGCTGGCGGGCATTCCGCTCACCAGCGGGTTCATCGCGAAGTTCGCGGTCTTCGGTGCGGCGATCGAGGGCGGTGCGGCTCCGCTCGTGATCGTCGGTGTGCTGGTCAGTGCGGTCGCCGCCTACTTCTACGTGCGGGTGATCGTGCTGATGTTCTTCACCGACCCGACCGACGACGCCCCGCGGCTCGCGACCTCGACCGTGGCGACGAGCGCGGCGATCGCGTTCGCGGCGGTGGCGACGGTGCTGCTCGGCATCCTGCCGCAACCCGTCCTCGACCTCGCCGAACGGGCGGCGGTGTTCGTCCTCTGACCACGAGCGGGCGCGGGCAGGGAATGTCGCGACCGTCGTATCGGTTCCACCTCCCGAGGAGGCGTAATGACCGATACACGCAACGCGATTCTGGCAGGCGGATGCTTCTGGGGTATGGAGGAGCTGATCCGGAGACAGCCCGGGGTGGTGTCGACGCGGGTCGGCTACACCGGTGGGCAGAACGATCACCCTACCTACCGCAACCATCCGGGGCACGCGGAGTCCGTCGAGATCGTCTACGACCCCGCACGGACCGACTACCGGGCGCTGCTCGAGTTCTTCTTCCAGATCCACGATCCGACCACCCTGAACCGGCAGGGCAACGACGTCGGGGCGTCCTACCGTTCTGCGATCTTCTACCTCGACGACGAGCAGAAGCAGGTCGCGGTGGACACCATCGCCGACGTCGAGGCGTCGGGTCTGTGGCCCGGCACGGTGGTCACCGAGGTGACTCCCGCGAGCACCTTCTGGGAGGCCGAACCCGAGCACCAGGACTATCTTCAGCACTACCCGAACGGGTACACCTGCCACTTCCCGCGGCCGGACTGGAGGCTGCCGAACAGTCGCATCGCCGACGCGGCGAACTGAATCACGCGCACGGGTGGTTCCTTCCGCGGATCCGTATCGTGGAGGTACAGGTTGTGACGCCACTGCGGAGGAGTGCTCGATGGGAATGTTCGGCAAGGCTATGAAGAGCGCCGCCGTGGTCAAGGCGATCCAGGTCGCCCGACGCGAAGCGGCCAAGCCCGAGAATCAGCGCAAGGCCAAGGAGATGCTCGCCAAGCTGCAGCAGAAGCGCCGCGGCTCGCACTGATCTGCCCCTCGCTGATCCGTTGTCCACCCGGGCAGCGGATCGGCGTGCAGGCTCACCGGTTTCGTTGTGCCGCCGGTCCCTCGGGACCGAGCCTCAGCGGTGCTGCTGCTTCACGAGGGTGAACTGCTGGACGTCGATGAGGCGACGTCGGAAATTCGCGGCGCACCCGGTGAGGTACCTGATGTATCGCTGGTAGACCTCCTCGGAGGCCATCCGCACCGCGTCGTTGCGCCGCGCCTCGAGGGCTCGCGCCCACAGGTCGAGCGTGCGAGCATAATGAGGTTGCAGAGACTCGATGTTCTGCACCCAGAAGCTGTTGCGTTGTGCGCCGGTGATGACCAGATCCCGGTCGGGGAGCTGTCCTCCGGGGAAAATTTCCCTCATGATGAACCGCAGGAACAGTGCGTCCTCGCGGGTAACCGGCACCTTCATCGCCTCGAACTGGGCGCGGGAATGGCCCACGATGGTGTGCAGCAGCATCCTGCCGTCGTCTGGCAGGATGCGAGAGGCGCGGTCGAAGAAAGTGTCGTACCGCTGTCGACGGAAATGCTCGAACGCTCCGATGCTGACGATGCGGACCACCGACTCGTCGAACTCTTCCCAGCCTTGTAGACGCACTTCCGCGGTACGGCCTCCGGAGGCCATGCCCGAGAGCAGACCGGACACGTGTTCGTACTGGTTGCGGCTCAACGTCGGACCGATGACGTGCACGTCGTATCGCTCCGCCGCCCGCATCATCGTCGAGCCCCAACCGCAACCGATATCCAGCAGCGTCATCCCGGGCCGGAGATCGCACTTACGGAGAGCAAGATCGACTTTTGCGATCTGAGCTTCCTCGAGGCTCATGTCGTCGCATTCGAAGTAGGCGCAACTGTACGTGCGCGTGGGGTCGAGAAACAGTTCGAAGAAGTCGTCGGACAGGTCGTAGTGGGTCTGGACCTTCTCGTAGAACGGCGTCAGTTGCTGCATTCGGACCTACTCTCCGCGAGGAGTGGGCCGCGAGTTCCGGTGCGGGGCGTCGGTGCGTCCCGGCCATACACCGCTATCGGTCGATAGTGCTCCGGCAGAGCGCCTTCTCACACGGGGACGGCGATTCCTGGGGCAGATGTCCGACTCGGGCACCGGCGTGCTGCCGTTATTCCGTGGTGTCAGCCCGCACGGACGGATGTCTCGTCGGCGACCGGCACGATGTCGAACGCGTCCTCCAGCTCTCCGAGGGCGGTATCGAAGTGGTCGAGCAGAGGCTGCAGCTGCGGCAGGCTGCGACTGCACGAGGTCAGGCCGAAAGCGATCGCGTCGTCGGTGCTCGTGCACGTGATGTTCAGTGCCTGACCGTCGACCGGCACGGACAGTGGATACACCGCATCCACGCGAGCGCCCTTCCAGTACAACGGATCCGGAGCTCCCGGCACGTTCGAGACGATGACGTTGAAGGGCGGTCGCGGGAGTGCACGATTGCGGGTGAGGATCCCCACCGCCAGAGGCGCGACGCCGAGTGCACTGGCCGCCAACCGGGACAGGGAGGACATCCCCTGCATGGAGGCCTTGCCCTGCGTCGTCGATGCCGACACCCTGGCCAGCCGGTCGGCCGGATCGGCGAGATCCGTACCCATATCAGCCATCAGGACACCGAGTTCGTTTCCGGCGCAATCTTTGTCGGGTCGCAGGCACACCGGGACCATGGCCACGAGCGACTTGTGGGGCAACGCCCCCTGCTCGCTCAGGAAGGCGCGCAGTGCTCCCGACGACATGGCCAGCACGACATCGTTGACGGTCGCGTCGGCCGCTCTCGACACAGCGCGCAGGCGGGTCAGCGGCCACGAGCGCGCGTCAAACCGGCGCGTCCCGGAGATCGGCACGTTGATCATGGTGTTCGGCGCGGCGAGCGACAGCGATCCGCCACCGCCGCGCAGCGCCCTGTTCACGGTGCCGGCCAGCGCGGGCACGAAGCCGGTGACCTCGGACGTCGCCGTCCGCACCGCCTGCATGGCGGCTTCGGGAAGATCTAGCGCGGTCCCGGACGAGTGGGAGCGGCTCGGCGCGTCGAAGGGCGCCCACGGTGCCGGCATGCCGGTCTGCTCGGAGTCCGGACTCAGGGCGCGGCGCAGCAACTTCATCGCGCCCACGCCGTCGGCGAGGGCGTGATGGATCTTGGTGTAGACGGCCAGGCGCCCGTCCGCCAGACCCTCGATGATGTGCATCTGCCACAAGGGTCGGCTCCGGTCGAGCAGCGTGCTGTGCAGCCGAGAAACGAGATCCCACAGTTCGTCGAGCCCGCCGGGCTGTGGCAACGCATTGCGTCGCACGTGGTGGGGGAGGTCGAAGTTCCCGTCTTCCTCTCAGGCCCACTGGCCGAAGGTGCCCAGGGAGCGGACCGCGCGCTTACGCCACAGCGGAGCGACCTCGCCGTCCTCCGCGGCGGCGGTGAACAGTGCTCCCAGATCCGCGGCGGTCGTGCCTTCACGAGGCCGGAGAAGGATCAGTCCGCCCACATGCATCGGATGATCACGGGACTCCCCGAGGAGAAACATCGAATCGGTGGGCGACATGGGTGGACGCATCGGCACATTTCCTCCACCCGGATCGCCGGGCAGTTCGTGGCGAGGCCCCCTGCTGCCCCGCCGACATGTGCGTCAAACCATGACCCCCATCACAAGTTTATGACGCGACACAACTACTACGCGATACCGGGCCATATCGCCAAGTCCGGACGCCCGATTTCCCGCCGAAGTGAGAATTGTTGTCCGATTTGCGAACTCCGAGGCGCTTTCGCGGTCAACATGACGCTGTCGACGACGGTTCCCATTCAGCATCTCGGACCTCCGACATCTGCCAGTGGACGTCGAGTCCTTTCAAGGATCACCCCGCGCAGCGGTTGGGGAATACCCGGACGCCGAATCGCGTAGGTCGATCCCGTGATCGGTCACTCCTCGTCCCCGCGATTGCGACGACGCCACTGCACGGCGGCCGTGAGCAATCGGATCCCGAGAGCCAGGAAGATCAGATTTGCGATCATCTGCACCGACACGACGGCTCGCGCGGTCTCGGTTACAGCGGAGATGTCCCCGAATCCCACCGTGGAGAAGACCGTCAGACAGAAGTACAGGGCATCGACGCGGGACAGTGGTTCGGTGAAGTTGTCCGGATGCGCCACGGACATGCGGAGGTAAAGGGTTGCGAAGACCACGAGATAGGCGGACACGATCGTGGTGAGTGCCTCGACGGCCTGGACCGCCGGGTACTCGGACGCGAGAATCCTGCGGATCTGCCACCAGCCGACCATCAGGACCGCAGTGCCACCACCGACGAGGGTCAGGACCTCGGACGTGCTGCGGACATGCTCGACCGGAATCACGAAGTAAACGCTGACCAGCACGAAGGCGGTGAGCGTCGGACGCGCTATCGCGGTCAGGATCAACCGTTTCCGCTCCCGCGGATCAGGTGTGCGCGGAGGATCGGCCACGGTCGTCCCCGTCCCGGAATGATGACCTTTGCCCCTACGGTATCGATCGGGCCGGGGCGACGATGGGAAGACCGAGTATCCGATCCGGCCCGGAAGGTCGACGCGGGCGGGGAGTGTGGGGAGTCGTCGATGACCGAACACGAACTGTGGGTCCGACCGATCGCGGAGGTGGGCGCCGCCGACGCGCCGACCGTCGGTGGCAAGTCCGCGAACCTCGGAGAGCTCACCCGCGCAGGCTTTCCGGTACCGCCGGCGTTTGCCGTCACCACCGCCGCCTATCTCGACGCGATGGACGCAGCCGGCATCCGATCCCGACTGGCCGCCGAGGCCGTGCCCGACCCCGATATCGACGACGCCACCCTCATCCGTACCTCCGCGGAACTCGCCGCCCTGGTGACGGGTTCGACCGTCCCGGCCGGGATGCGCGCGGCGATCGTCTCCGCCTACGAGAGCCTCGGTCCCGACGCGCCGGTTGCAGTGCGGTCGTCGGCTCCCGCGGAGGACGCCTCCGACACATCGTTCGCCGGGATCCACGAGTCGTACACGAACGTCATCGGTCCGGACGCGGTGATCCGCGCGGTGCAGGCGTGCTGGGCCTCGTTGTGGTCCGAACGCGCCCGCACCTACCGAGGGTTGCGCGGGGTGACCGACGAGCCGTCCATCGCGGTGGTGGTCCAGGTGATGGTGAAGTCCGAATTGTCGGGCGTGGCCTTCACGGCCGACCCGCGCACGGGCGAACTCGATCGCATCGTCATCGAGGCAGCTCTCGGTCTCGGAGAGGTCGTCGTCGGCGGGCAGGTCGAACCCGACACCTATGTCGTCGCGAAGGACGGCCTCGAGGTGCTCGACGTGCGTCTCGGTCATCAGGAGTTCCGCATCACCTCCACCGACAGCGGGGACAGTCGCGTCGCCGTCGATCCCACGCGCCGCACCCGAGTGCTCGACGACGATCAGCTCGTGCGCGTCGCGCGCCTGGCCGCCGGAGTCGAGGAGCACTACGGGCGCCCCCAGGACCTCGAGTTCGCGTTCGCGGACGACGAATTGTGGATCGTGCAGACCCGCCCGATCACCACGCTCGATCAACCGGCGGCGCCCGCCCCGTCCGGAAACGGCGAAGCGCGACCGTTGCTGACCGGTCTCGGTGCCGGCCCCGGGACGGCGACCGGCCGAGTGCGGGTGCTCCACGAACTGGTCGACGGGAAGAAGCTGAGCGACGGCGAGATCATCGTGGCGCCGATGACCAGACCCGACTGGTTGCCGATTCTGCGCCGCGCCGGCGGCATCGTCACCGACGGTGGTGGTATCACCTGCCACGCGGCCATCGTCGGACGCGAACTCGGCAAGCCCGTCGTGGTCGGTGCACGTACCGCCACCAAGGATCTGAAGGACGGGCAACTGATCACCGTCGACGGCAACGCCGGTGTGGTGTTCGACGGCGCAGTCCACACGGCGGAACGGCCCGTCGCGACGGTATCCGCGTCTGCGGCGTCGGCCGTCGCCGCCGAAACCGTTACGGCCACAGCGGTCTACGTCAATCTCGCGACTCCGGATGCCGCGGAGTCGGTCGCCGCGACCGATGTCGACGGCGTCGGTCTGCTCCGTGCCGAGTTCATGATCACCGAAGCACTCGCGGGCGAACACCCTTCGCACATGATCGCGCAGGGACGCCGCGACGAGTACGTGGAGAAGATGGCGGGTGGCCTGGCGCGGATCGCGGCGGCATTCGCCCCGCGTCCGGTCGTATACCGTGCGATCGACCTGCGCAGCAACGAATTCGCCGATCTCGAGGGTGGGGAGGTCGAACCCCACGAAGAGAACCCGATGATCGGTTACCGCGGGTGCTTCCGGTACATCCGGGATCCGGAACTGTTCTCCTTGGATCTCGATGTGCTGCACCGGGTTCGGCGCACACACCCGAACGTGCATCTGATGATCCCGTTCGTGCGCACCCGCTGGGAGCTGCGGGACTGCCTCGCCCAACTCGACCGGCATCCGCTCGGTTCCGACCAGCGCATGCAGCGCTGGATCATGGCCGAGGTCCCGTCGGTCGTCTACTGGTTGCCGGAATACGCGAAGCTCGGCATCCACGGCGTGTCCATCGGAACCAACGACCTCACGCAGTTGATGCTCGGCGTGGACCGGGACTCGGAGGTGTGCAAGGACCTGTTCGACACCCTCGACCCCGCGGTGCTCGACGCGATCGACCACATCATCGAACGGGCCTCGGCCGCGGGACTGACGACGTCGTTGTGCGGTCAGGCCGTGTCGACGAGCACCGACCTCGCCGAGCATCTCGTGCGGCGCGGCATCACCTCCGTGTCGGTCGCGCCCGACGCCGCGGCGCAGACGAGACGGACGGTGGCGCGAGCGGAACAACGCATCCTGCTCGACCGCGCCCGGCGCGCCGGGGCATGACCGGCGGGGAACCGTCCTTCGTCAGGGGCGCCGCGCACTACGGGACGACCATCACGGGCCAGGTCACCGTGTGCAGCAGCGCCCATGTGGTGGATCCCAGCATCAGGTTCGGGAACCCGCCTCGACCACGACGGCCGAGAACGAGCAACTGCGCATCGGCAGCGTGCGATGCCAGATAGTGGGAGGGCTGGTCCAGCACCACCACCGGGTGCACCCGCACGTCGGGGAACTCCTCGCCGTGCCCGGCGAGACTCTCGGACAACAGTGCCCGCTCCTTTGTTCTCCACGCTGTCCCACTCGATCCGGAATCGGAACGGACCGCGCACATCGAGGTCGGACCACGCGTGGGCTGCCACCACGTCGGTGCCGCGCAGCGAGGCCTCCTCGAACGCGGCGGACACCGCGCACACTGTGCTCCGAACCGTCGACGCCGACGACCACCGGACGCGTGACCACCGCGCGGCTGACCGAACCGAATCGCTCCCAGCCGAACCGGTTGTCCCCGGCCCCGGCCCCGACCACGACCATCGACGCCGACTTCGATCGGTCCACCAGTTCGAGCGACGGAGAATCGGTGCACAGGTGGGTCTCGATGTCGAGCTCATCCTCGGGCACCGCGCGGCGCGCGTATTCGGCGGCATCGAGGAGCATGTCGCGTCCCTCGGATCCCTCCTACTCGAAGAATCCGGCGGGCATGCCGATCGGGACACCGAACGTGTTGCGGACCGACACGATGGTGACCAGCGACAACGGGAGCCGGCACCGTTCCGCCTCGCGAGCTGCCCAGACCACGGCCTGCAGGGACGCTCTCGATCCGTCCACTCCGGCGACGATGGGGTGGTGTGCTGTTATCACGATCACCTCGGTGCCTGTCCGAGCTGCGGGCACGGCCGTTTCGGGCCCTGCTTTTCCGGGATCCTGCGGTTTCGGGACCCTGCCAGCACACGCTCGGACCGGTCGGTCGCACAAGAGTCGACGGTCCCGACCTGCCCGCAGGAAGTGACCGAAGACCCTCACGTGCCGTGCACGCCGCTTCTCACACTGGAGACTGCATCCGGCGCAATCACCCACTGCCGAAAGGCCCCGCCATGTCCGTCCTGATCGGCTACGCGACCGCTCGAGGGTCGACGCGGGGAATCGCCGAACGCATCGCTGCGGGACTGGAAAGCCGCGGTGCCGTGGAACTGCGCGCGCTCGGCGATGTCGCGTCGGTACGAACGTACGAGGCGCTGATCGTCGGAAGTGCGATCCACAACGGGCAGTGGCTCCCCGAGGCTTCCGATGCGATCTATCGGCTGGGCACCGAATCGGAAGGGCGACCGGTGTGGGCGTTCTCCGTCTCGTCGATCGGAGCGACCAGCACGATTCTCTCGCCCCGGGTGGCGGCATATCTGCGACGGGTCACGCCGGAACCTCGGGCGGTGCAGAACCTCCGTTCGATCACCGATGTGCGTGATCACCGTTTCTTCGCCGGTGCCATCGCTTCGGGCGACTGGGCCGGAATCGGGCGGATCGTCTTCCGGCTGATGGGCGGACACTACGGCGATGCCCGGGACTGGGTCGACGTCGACGCGTGGACGGAGAGGATCCGGGAAGGCCTCATCGATATACCGCGTGATCAGGGCTGACCGGTGCCGGTCGGGCCGGCCGGGGGAGTGACGGAGACCTGCTCGATCGGCTCGCGCGCGCCCTGGTCCAGACGGAAGGGCGGGTATTCGTCGCGCATCAGTGCCGCATACGCCCACACACGGTACAGCCACCGGTTGATGCCCATGACGAAGTCGAACAGCGATCGCGGATAGGTGCCGGTGAACAGCAGCACGATCGCGGCGAACAACACCAGCACGCCCAGCAGCGATCCGAAGGCCCACATGCCGTTCCCGGTAGCACCGTCGCTGCCGTCGCCGGCCGCGATACCGAGGGTCCACCCGCCCAGCCATCCTCCGGCCAGCACGGCCAGTACGACGTAATGGGGGATCGCGAGCAACCACCACTTGATCAGGACGAGCCCACGGGAGAGCCGTTCCGGATACTCGACGTCGAAGTCGGCCGGGTAATCGGTGCGGTGCAGGCCGAACGGCGGGTACCTGTCGGTGCCCAGCGCCGAATAGGTGTAGAAGGCGACGCGCCAGGTCCACCGCAGCACGCCGACGTCGAAGTCGAACAGTGCGCGCGGATAACGACCGGTGAACAGGATCGCGATCCCGGCCGCGAAGGTCGCCACGACGAACGCGATGTGCAGGAAGAACAGCACGAGGAAATGGGGGATCGCCAGCAGCCATTTCACCAGCCACAGCCACCGCGACAACGGTTCGTCGAGATCGCCGCGCAGATGCACCGGATAGGGCACCGCCGCCGGGTGCGAAGGTGCGGTGACCGGAGTGGCGCCGGTAGCGGGAGCGGACACCGGACTGGGCGGCGGAGGCCCGTGCCGACCGAGTCCGACCGCGCCGGCGAGCAGCAGAGGGACACCGACGGCGAGAAGAACCAGACCGAGGATCAGCAGGGCGAGCACGGCCGGTCCGAGCAGGTCGATGTGGATCCCGGCGCGCACGTCCACGCCGATCCCTGCGGATGCGTCGGCGTTCATCACCACCACGGTCCATGTGCCGTCGCGCAGATCCCATTCCACTTGCTGGGTGCCGGTCCCTTCCGCCGATGCGACCCAGAACTGTTGCGCGTAAGGAGCAGCCGGAGTGTCGCCCCCGGGAACGTCACGGTAGGTGACCTCGAACGGCTCGAACCGCAGATCGGTCACGACGGCGTGGGCGACCCCTGAGAGATAGGCCTCGACCTCCCCGACGGGAGCGATCCCGACGAACACCGCCGATGCGGGATCGAGTGCGGTGGCCTGCACCAGAAGCCGGCCGATGTCCTCACTGCGCAGACCCGTGGGGCTCTGATCGTCGGTGACGAGGTCGAGACGTTCGGAGACCAACGCGTGCGTCTGCGTCCGGAGGGTCCCCTCGGGACCGGTGATGAAACCGTCGGCGCGCTGGACGACGAAGAACCACCCCAGAATGAGCGCTCCGACCGCGGCAGCGCCTCCGATGAGCACGAGGAGAATACCGACGACCAGCATGACCACTTTGCCGACGTTCATCGATCCGTCCTCCGCGCACCGTGACGATCACCGAGTCGCTACGGGAGGGTGTTCGTAGAACGATTGTGGCAGCTCGATCGGTCTTTCTCGGCGTCAATCGAGCATTGCGGGGTATCGAGAACTTCCTCGGCCGATCGAGCGATCAGCGAAGGCCGAAGGACGGACTCTCCTCGCGCCGCCGCGCGACGATGTCGTCGAACGCGTCGATCAGCCCCTCGGGATACCAGCGGGGATTCGTGTCGGCGGTGGTGGCGACGAGCAGCAACTGGTGTTCGCGTGCGTCCACGGCTACCCGGGCGAGCCGGGTGCGCCCCTCGTCGTCGAGCGCCGCGACCGTCGCGGCGAGATCGGCGACGAGCAACACGCGCGGGGGGTCGACGACCGGCGAATCGAGTTCGGCGACCACGTCGGTGATCTGATCGGTGGTGGTGGCCCAGCAACACGGCCCCGTGGGGAGCGAGGCGGAGCCACCGAGCCAGCGATGACGACGGTGCGGATCGATGACCACCAGGTCGTGGGTGCCGCCGGTCAGTGTCGTCATCGCGATCAGGTCGAGCGACACGCTGGGCGACGAGCGGCGCTCGTCGCGTCGGATCAGCAGGTGCCGTCCGGCGGACAGATCCCACGAGACGGGCGTGCCGTCGTTGTCGCGCCCGAACGGGATCGTCGTCCGGCACGCGATCACCCGGGAGCCCGGTCCGCGAGCGGGGCGCACCGGGACAGACGATCGACACGGTCGACGAGTGGGCGGAGTGGCGGGCATCGACATGGTGGATCCGTTTCGTGTCGCTGGTTCCGGAGCGATCCTCGGACGACCGAACTGTAGAGGCGGGCACCGACAGGAACGGCCGCGTGCAGGTCGCGGCCGTCACTGCTCGTCCGCTTCGGGGTAACCGCCCGATTGCGACAGCCCTCGCCGTAGCCGCCCTCACCGCCCTCGGCGGTCACATCGCCTCCGCAGCGCCCGTGCCGATCGTGGACGACACCGGCGCGATCGCTGCTCCGAGCAGTACCCAGATCTCGTTCGCGCACACCCCGACCGGTCTGCGCGCCGGCACTGCGAACGAGCACGAGTCCCGCGCCGACGTGTCGATCGTCAAGATGTATCCGGCCGAGTACGTTTTCACCTACGTCGATCCTGCGGATCACGCCGACGCGACGGAGATGATCCGGTCGTCGAACGACGCGATCGCGGACCGCCTGCACGCGGAATACCCCCAGGCGATCTCGTCGACCGTGGCGGAGTTCGGGCTCACCGACACCCACGTGCCCGGCTACTGGGGTGTCGGCACCACGTCGACGCACGACATGGTCACCTATCTCGAGACGAAGAAGCGCACCGACCCCGGTTCGCCGGTGCTCGCCGCGATGGCCACGGCCTACGACACCGCCGCCGACGGATATCCGCAGGACTACGGCACGGCGCTGATCGCCGGTGTCGTCGGCACGAAATGGGGCTGGAGCGACGACCGCTCGTTCCACGCCTCCGCCTCGTTCGGCCCCGACTTCTCCGTCGCGGCGTCGACCTACGGATCGGCGGCGCAGCTCTCCGAGCACGTCCTCGGCGCATTCACCGAAGGGGTTCCGCCCGGACCGGAACCCGGTCCTCGCCTGCAGGACTGCCCGCCGCTGGGCTGGCTCGCCGGCGATCCGCTCCTCGGACCGCCCGCGCAGGATCTCCTCGACGGACTACCGCCGGTCGTCACCGATCGGATCTGCGGCTGATCTCGGCAGGGATCAGATGCGGCGCATGACGGACACGACGGTGCCCAGCACCACCGCCTCGTCGCCGTCGAGGACGGGATAGGCGGAATTCCGGGGTTCGAGGTAGACGTGGCCGCCTCGGCGCCGGTACACCTTGACCGTCGCCTCGCCGTCGATCATCGCCGCGACGATCTGACCGGAGTGGGCCTCGTGCTGCCGCCGAACCACCACTGTGTCGCCGTCGCAGATCGCCGCGTCGACCATCGAGTCGCCTCGCACGCGAAGCGCGAAGACCGTGCCGGAGCCGACCAGACCGCGGGGGAGGGTGAGCAGGTCGTCGGTGTGCTCCTCGGCGAGAATCGGTGCGCCCGCGGCGATGTCGCCGACGACCGGCACGGTCACGGTGTCGTCGGATGCGCGTTCACCGCCGGACGAGCCGAGGAAGGGGCGCACGTCGAGCTGGCGCGCCACAGCGGTGCCGCGGCGGAGGAAACCCTTGTCCGCGAGGCTCTTCAGATGCTTCGAGACCGTCGACGTCGACCGCAGACCCACCGAATCGGCGATCTGCCGGGTGCTCGGCGACGATCCCTGCGCAACGATCCAGTCGCGGATCGCGGCCAGGATCTGCTGCTGGCGCAGCGGCAGGGACGCGGGGTCGAGGCCCCCGAACATGTCGAACTCGTCGTAACCGGTCACCCGGAGAATCGTAGCTACGCGGTCTCCGCCAGGTCCGGGGGAGTACCTGCGGAGGAGCTCTGCCCGTTTTGCAGCTGTTCCATGGCCCGTCGCTCCCGCAGCGCCCGGATGAGCTGCCGCTCCTGCAACTCCGCCGGATCGGCGGACAGGCCGGGAATCGAGAATCCGACCAGGGCACCTGCCAGCAGTGCGAGCGCCACCCGCGCCGAGTCGCCCTCCCGGATGCCCAGGACGAGTTCCACGAACACGAGCGCTCCGACGGCGACGAACACCACTGCGATCAGGGCCAGGATCTGGCGGATCCTGGGCTTCGGACGCGATCCCGGCGCCAACGGCATCGACTGGGCCGCGAGCTGCCACAACCGGGCATCGACGCTCTCCCGCAGGGGGCGCTTCCGGAACTCGTCGCCGAGTCCGTTGTAGATGGCCAGATCGGCTGCGATCCGGGTCCGGAGGTTTCGACGGGACAGCTCGCGCGACAGACGTGCGGCCGCCCACGACACCACCCCGGTGACGAGTGCAACGACGACGGGAACCCAGATACTCACGCCGGAACATTACGACAGCGGAGCCGGAATCGGCGGGATGCGGAAGGCGTGCTCCGGCCGTGTGGCGCGAACCGAAAAGTGGTGCCCCCGGTGAGACTCGAACTCACACTGGACGGGTTTTGAATCCGTTTCCTCTGCCAATTGGGATACGGGGGCGTTGCGGACACCACTGTAGAGGATCGGGCGAAGTGGGCGCGCACCGGTACCCTTCTTACGTTCCACCCTGCACCGGGGACCGCCAGTACCGAGGGGAAGGCCCGACCATGACCTCCGCGCCGCACGACAGCACACCAACTCCTCGTCGGGTCGTCGTAGCGGAAGACGAGGCCCTGATCAGGCTCGATCTCGTCGAAATGCTGCGCGAGGAGGGCTACGAGGTGGTCGGTGAGGCCGGCGACGGACAGCGTGCCGTCGAACTCGCCGAGGAACTCCGGCCCGACCTGGTGATCATGGACGTCAAGATGCCGCGCCGCGACGGCATCGACGCCGCCTCGGAGATCGCACAGCGGCGCATCGCCCCTGTGGTCATTCTCACAGCCTTCAGTCAGCGCGAACTCGTCGAACGCGCCCGCGACGCAGGCGCCATGGCGTATCTCGTCAAGCCGTTCTCGAAGAGCGATCTCGTGCCCGCCATCGAGGTGGCCGTCAGCCGCTTCGCCGAGCTGCGCGAGCTCGAGCGCGAGGTGCAAGGGCTCAACGAGCGATTCGAGACCCGCAAGCTCGTCGACCGGGCCAAGGGACTGCTCATGGAGAAGCATGCGATGACCGAACCGGAGGCGTTCCGCTGGATCCAGCGCGCCGCGATGGACCGCCGCACCACCATGAAGCAGGTCGCGGTGGTCGTCCTCGAGACCCTCGGAAGCGACACCGCCGGCTAGCCGCGCGAACCGGTTTCGAGTGCTCACGGCGCCCGACGCGTTACCGCCACATCAAATCTCCGCCCCGCAGATAACGGTCGTATCACAAGGATTTCGGCCGGGTTCGCGGGGTGCTTCCGACCGCTATGTTTCGACCACATCCGGAATCCGCCGGATGCGGTGTCAGGCGTTCGAAGGAGAGTTGAATGGCAAGACGGACTCTGGTCCGCGCCGTAGCGGTACTCGGTGCTGCGACGCTCGCCCTCACCGGGTGTGGTTCGGACAGCGACGATTCGGCATCCGGTACGTCGGCCGGTGACGAGGGGTCGGCGGCCGCGACGACCGTCGAGACCGACTGCGAACCACAGCAGGCCACAGCAGGGGCGACTCCCGCCACGGGACCGCTGAAGATCGGCACGATTCTCCCCGAGACCGGCAGTCTCGCCTTCCTCGGACCGCCCGAGGTCGCTGCCGTCCGGCTCGCCGTCGACGACATCAACGCCGCGGGCGGTGTTCTCGACCAGCCGGTCGAACTGTTCCCGGGCGATTCCGGGGACACGACGACCGACACCGCGAACACCACCGTCGACCGACATCTCGCCAACGGCACCCAGGTGATCGTCGGCGCCGCCTCGTCGTCGGTCTCGCTCAAGGTGATCGACAAGATCGTCAGTGCCGGCGTGGTGCAGTTCTCGCCGGCGAACACCTCCGACCAGTTCGTCTGCTACGCCGACCGCGGGTTGTACTTCCGCACCGCCCCGACCGACGTGCTCCAGGCGCAGGCGCTCGCGCAGCTGATCGCCGAGGACGGGGCGCAGCGCGTGTCGATCCTGGCGCTGAACGATCCGTACGGCACCGGCCTCGCCGAGAACACCGTGACCAACCTCGTCGACGCCGGTATCCCGGAGGACCAGATCCAGAAGATCATCTACGACCCCAACGCGCAGTCGTTCAACGCGGAGGTCGACCAGGTGGCCAACTTCGCACCGGATGCTGTGGCACTCATCGGCTTCGAGGAGTCGGCGAAGATCATCACTCGCATGCACGAGGTGGGTATCGGCCCGTCCGACGGCATGGCGGTCTTCGGTGTCGACGGCAACATGGGGAACGCGCTGGGCGAGAACGTCGCCGAAGGACTGCTCGACGGCATGGCCGGCACCACGCCGCTGACCGACACCGGCGAGGAGTTCCAGCAGCGACTGCTCGGCGTCGATCCGGGTCTGATCGACTTCAACTACGCCGGAGAGTCCTACGACGCCGTGATCGTCTCGGCGCTGGCCGCGGAACAGGCAGGGTCGACCGCCGGGGTGGACATCGCCGCGAACATCAACTCGGTGACCCGCGACGGGGAGAAGTGCACCAGCTACCAGCAGTGCCTCGACCTGCTCCGTGCGGATCAGGACATCGACTACGACGGTGCCACCGGCGAACTCACCTTCGTGGACGCGGGCGAACCCGGCGTGGGCTCGTACGGCCGACTCGTGTTCGGTCCCGACAACACCCTGACCACCGAGGACTACATCGTGGTGGGTGAGTGACCCGCCGGTCGTGAGCGAAGGGGTGATCGCCGGTAGGCGGTCACCCCTTCCGCTTCTCCCGGCTGCCGGCGAGAGTGCCGAGATACAGTTCGACGACCTTCGGGTCGTGCATGAGATTGCTGCCGGTGTCGGTGTACGCGTTGCGGCCCTGGTCGAGAACGTATCCGCGATCGCAGATCTGCAGGCAGCGACGCGCGTTCTGCTCGACCATGATGATCGACACCCCCGCCGCGTTGATCTTCTTGCAGCGGATGAAGACCTCGTCCTGGAACATCGGCGACAGTCCCGCCGACGGCTCGTCGAGGAGCAGCACCGACGGCTCCATCATCAGCGCGCGGCCCATCGCGACCATCTGCCGCTCACCACCGGAGAGCGCTCCCGCCTTGACCTTCCGGCGCTCGGACAGCAACGGGAACAACGACGCCACCCGCTCGAACTGCTTCTCGAAGTCCTTCGGACGCAGATAGATCCCCATCTCGAGGTTCTCCTCGATGGTCAGTGAGGGAAACACGTTCTGCGTCTGCGGCACGTAGCCGATCCCCTTGCGCACCAGGATGTGTGCGGGCGCCGAGGTGATCTCGTCCCCGCCGAGCGTGACGGTGCCGCTGCGGATGGGGATGAGGCCGAACAACGCCTTGAGCAGGGTCGACTTGCCGGCTCCGTTCGGGCCGATGATGCCCACGATCTCACCGTCGCGCAGGTAGAAGTTGCAACCGCGCAGAATATCGACCCCGGGGAAGTAACCGGCCACGAGATCGTCGGCGCGCAGGAGAGCTCCGGTCGCCAGGCGCGCATGTTCCTCCGGGGTCGCGGCACGTTCCGCCGGCGTCGTCCCGGTGAGTGCAGGAGTGATGTTGTCGCTCAAGGCTTCTCCAGGGTCGTGGCCGTCGCGTCGGTCGACGCCGAATCGGGATCGGACAGGTCGCCTCCGGCCTCGAGGGTCTGCGCTTCCGCGTCCGCGAGGGCGTCGGCGAGTTCGGCGGTCGCGCCCACGGGATTGCCCTCGTCGTCGAATTCGAGTGCCTGGTCGTGGTGACTGCCGAGATAGGCGTCGACCACGGCCGGATCGGACGACAGGGCGTCCGGCGGTGCCTCCGCGATCACCGAACCCTGCGCCATCACCACGACCCAGTCGGAGATGTCGCGGATGACGTCCATGTCGTGCTCGACGAATACCACGGTCGTCCCGTCGTCGCGCAGGGTCTTGATGTGTCCCAGCAGATTCTGCGTGAGCGCCGGATTGACGCCGGCCATCGGCTCGTCGAGCATGACGACGGTCGGTTCGGTCATCAGCGCACGGGCCATCTCGAGCAGTTTGCGTTGACCGCCGGACAGTGAACCGGCGAAGTCGTCGGCCTTCGCGGCCAGACCGAAACGGTCGAGCAGTTCGTATGCGCGCGCGGTGATCTCGCGTTCCTGGCGGCGCCACGTCCACGGTAGCAGTGCACCGGCCATGCGCTCGCCGGTCTGGTGCCGGGCGCCGAGGCGGACGTTGTCGAGGACCGTCATCTTCGACAGCGCCTTGGTGAGCTGGAAGGTGCGCACGATCCCGCGCCGCGCCACCTGATGGGGATGGAACCGGCCGAGCGGGACGCCGTCCATCGCCCAGGTGCCGGTGTCGGGCCGGTCGAAGCCCGTGAGGAGATTGAAGAGGGTGGTCTTGCCGGCGCCGTTCGGGCCGATCAGGCCGGTGATGCACGAGCGCTGGATCTCGAGGTGGGCCACGTCCACGGCCTTGAGCCCTCCGAATGTGCGGCACAGATCGTCGACGACGAGGATCGGGTCGGGTTTGGCGGCGCCGGGGGCGCGGTCGACGCCGGCGAACAGTGCGGCGCGTTCGTCCGCGCCGAGGACCGTGCGCGGTGGTGTCGGGTCGGGTCGGATCGTGTCAGGCATCGAGTTGCACCTTCCGCTTGCTTCCCAGGATGCCTTGTGGCCTGAAGACCATCATCACCGCGATGAGGATGCCGAGCAGCACGTACCGCATCGCGCCGACCTGTTGTTCGGTGAGCGGGAGCAGCGGGTCGGGTCCGGCGATCGCCTGACGCAGGAAGGCGTCCGGGAGGGTGAGCAGGAACCAGAACACCATGGCGCCGAGCACCGGTCCGAAGACCGTTCCCGCACCCCCGAGGATCAGCGCGCCGAACGCGAAGAAGGTCTGCGCGGTCGAGTAGAAGTCGGGGTTGATCGACTTGGTCTGCAGGGCGTTGAAGACGCCGCCGAGACCGCCGATCATGCCGCCGAGTACCAGGGCCTGCATCTTGTAGGCGAAGACGTTCTTGCCGAGCGCGCGGGCAGCGTCCTCGTCCTCACGCACCGCCTCGAGGACCCGCCCCCACGGACTGTGGGAGAGGAGGTAGACCAGCCCGCACAGCAACAGCACGAGGGTCCAGCCGACGACCATCGCCCACAGGTCGTCGCCGTAGAACCGCATACCGAGCAGGTTGTACTGGCGACTCGAATCGAACGGGCTCAGGGACGTGAACGGGTCGGCGAAACCCCACAGGCCGCGGGTCGATCCGGTCACCGAGTCGGACGCGGTCGAGCGGAACATCAGCCGCAGGATCTCCGCCGCGGCGATCGTCGCGATGGCGAGATAGTCGGCCCGCAACCGCAGGGTGGGGATGCCGAGGACGAGCGCGAGCAGACCTGCCAGTGCGAGGCCGACGAGGATGCCCACCCACAACGGCTGGTCGTAGGTGACGGTCATGATGCCCACGCCGTAACCGCCCAGGAGGGCGAAACCGATCTGCCCGAAGTTCAGCAGCCCTGCATAGCCGTAGTGCAGGTTCAGGCCGATCGCGAGCAGTGCGTAGAAGATCGCCGACGGACCGATGAGCTGGGCGAAGGAAACCTGGAGTACCGACACGATATCCATGGGTCAACCGATCCTTGTCCGACTGCCGAGGATGCCCTGGGGGCGGATGACCAGGATGACGATGAGTACGAGCAGACCGCCGATGTACTTCAGGTCCGGGTTGATCACGAGGGTGGACAACTGGACCAGCAGTCCCACCACGACGCAGCCGACCAGTGCGCCGTAGGCGGTGCCGAGGCCGCCGAGGATGATGCCGGCGAACATCAGCAGGAGCAGCTTGAAGCCCATCTCCCACTGCACGCGCCCGCCGAGTTCCGACAGGCCGAACAGCACCCCGCCGAGCGCGGCGAGCCCGCCACCGAGACCCCACACGAAGCGGATGACGTGTTCGACGTCGATCCCCGACGATGCCGCGAGGTCGCGGTTGTCGGCCACCGCGCGCATCGCCTTGCCGATCCGGGTGCGCTGCAGCAGCAGGGCGACCCCGACGAGCACCACCAGGCTGATCACGATGCACGCGAGGTTGACCGGGGTGATCGCGACCGGCCCCCACACCAGTTGCTGCTGTGCCTGGTAGTCGTCGAACGGCTGGGTGCGGTCGGAATAGAAGGCCAGGATGAGATAGCGCAACGAGATCGCGAGGCCGATCGACACCACCAGCTGGGCGATCAGGCCCGTGTGGCGGCGCCGGAGCGGAGCCCAGATGAGTGCGTTGTTGAGTAGGCCGATGATGACGCCGACGATCACCGCCAGGATCGTGGCCGGTATCAGCTGGACACCGAGGGTGACATTGAAGATCCACGCCGCGACCGCCCCGAGGGTGACCAGCTCGCCGTGGGCGAAGTTCGTCAGGCCGGTCGTGCCGAAGATCAGACTGAGGCCCACTCCGGCGATCGCGATGACCAAACCGAAACGCAGACCGTCGACGATCGTGCGCACCAGCGTCTCGCCCCACGCGACCGTCGAACCGCTACGCGCCTCCCCGAACGAGAAAATCACCGTGTTCGCCCGTCCCGGAGCGACATCGCGGGTCACCGAGGTCTGGACGGTGACGTCGTCGGGCAGGCTCTCGGTGTCGACCTCGAAGACGTACGTGCCCGGCGGAACGGTGAGTTCCCAGCGCCCACCGTCGGCGGACTCCGTCTCGGTGACCACCTCGCCGCTCTCGGTGGTCGCACGGACGACGACACCGTCGAGTCGTTCGCCGGCATTGTTGAGCGTTCCGCGGACGGTCACCCCCTCCGCGGATTCCTCGTCGGGTGCGGCCGGTGCCGTGTTCGCGGGCGGTGAGGGTGGGTCCGGCGGATCCTGGGCGGAGGAGAGGCCGGAGCCGACGAGGACGAACAGGACACTCGCGAGCGTGACGAGTGCGGCGCGGACCGATCGGTGGAGGGTCGAGGTCGGTCGTCGCCGACATCCCGAGGTAGGGGCCACGCAGGTCCTCCCGGTGGGTGCGCTGTCATCGAGCGCGGCACTGCGCCCGGGGCATCATCGTCAACCTCGATGACGCCGGACTACGGTGTCGTGACAGGGGACTCTAGCGGCTGGATCGCACGTCCACGGGAAAAATTGGATCACCCGGACGTTTCGGTCTCGTTTCTTCGGACAACGAGTGTTCGCACATACCGGAGAGGTGCTGGTCGGGCGGTGTGGCCGACGCTGTCGTCCTCGGTCCCTAGACTGGCACGCGTGACCCGTGCATCCACTTCCGCGACGTCCACCGCGGCCACCGACGACCGCCCGACCCTGCTGCTCCTCGACGGCCATTCCCTCGCGTTCCGCGCGTTCTACGCGCTGCCCGCCGAGAACTTCAAGACCCACAGCGGGCAGACCACGAACGCGGTCTACGGGTTCACCTCCATGCTCATCAACCTGCTGCGCGACGAGCAGCCCACGCACGTCGCGGCGGCATTCGACGTCAGCCGCAAGACCTTCCGTGCCGAACTGTTCGCCGCCTACAAGGCCCAGCGCAGCGCCGCACCCGACGACTTCAAGGGTCAGATCGACCTCACCAAGGACGTCCTCGGCGCGATGGGGATCCCGGTGATGGCGATCGAGGGCTACGAGGCCGACGACATCATCGCCACGCTCGCGACGCAGGCGCACGCCCAGGGCTTCCGGGTGCTCGTGGTGACCGGCGACCGCGACGCGCTCCAACTCGTCAACGGTGACATCACGGTGCTGTATCCGCGGCGCGGCGTCTCCGACCTGACGCGCTTCACCCCCGACGCGGTGGAGGAGAAGTACGGACTCACCCCCCAGCAGTATCCGGACTTCGCGGCGCTGCGCGGCGACCCGAGCGACAACCTGCCCGGCATCCCCGGCGTGGGCGAGAAGACCGCCGCGAAATGGATCCGCGAGTACGGAAGCCTGAGCGGACTCGTCGACCGCGTCGACGAGGTGCGCGGCAAGACCGGCGACGCGCTGCGCGAGAACCTGTCCAACGTGTTGCTCAACCGCCAGCTCACCGAGATGGTGCGCGACGTGGCCGTGCCGTACACCCCCGAACAACTCGCCCTCGCCCCGTGGGACCGCGACCGCATCCACCGCCTGTTCGACGACCTCGAGTTCAAGGTGCTGCGCGACCGGCTGTTCGAGACGCTCTCGTCGGCCGAGCCTGAGGCCGAGGAGGGCTTCGAGGTGCGCGGCGGGATCGTCGAGCCGGGTGCCCTCGGCGACTGGCTCGCCGAGCACGCCCCGGCGGGTCGACGTCATGGGCTCGCCGTGGTGGGCACCGGCACTCCCTACGGAGGCGACGCGACCGCGATCGCCGTCGCCGGGGCCGACGGTGAGGGCGCCTATGTGAGCACGGTGGCGCTCACGCCCGAGGACGAGAACGCCCTCGCCGCATGGCTCGCGAACCCCGCCGTGGAGAAGGCCGTGCACGAGGCGAAGTTCGCCATCCACGCGCTGCGCGGACGCGGCTGGACGCTCGCCGGCATCACCAGCGACACCGCGCTCGCCGCCTATCTGGTGCGGCCAGGCCAGCGCTCGTTCAAGCTCGACGACCTGTCGCTGCGCTACCTCAAGCGTGAGCTGCGAGTGGAAGACACCGGCGCGCAACAACTCTCGTTGCTCGACGACGAAGACGCCGCCGACGCGCAAGCGGCCGAGGCGCAGATCCTCGCGGCGCGCGCCGTCGTCGACCTCGCCGCGGCCCTCGACACCGAACTCGGCGAGATCGAATCGGTGCGCCTGCTCACCGAGATGGAACTGCCCCTGCTCGAGGTCCTCGCAGAACTCGAGGCCACCGGCATCGCCGTCGACTCGGCGCACCTGCACGACCTGCAGTCCGAATTCGCGGCCCAGGTCGCCGCCGCCGCGAACGCCGCCTACGAGGTGATCGGCAAGCAGATCAACCTCGGCTCGCCGAAACAGTTGCAGGTGGTGCTGTTCGACGAGCTCGAGATGCCGAAGACGAAGAAGACCAAGACCGGCTACACCACCGACGCGGATGCCTTGCAGAACCTGTTCGACAAGACGGGCCATCCCTTCCTCGAACACCTGCTCGCGCACCGTGAGCACACCAAGATGAAGACCACCGTCGACGGACTCATCAAGTCCGTCGCCGACGACGGTCGCATCCACACCACCTTCAACCAGACCGTCGCGGCGACGGGCCGGCTCTCGTCGACCGAGCCGAACCTGCAGAACATTCCGGTGCGGACCGAGGCCGGTCGCCGGATCCGCGACGGTTTCGTGGTGGGCGACGGATTCGACGTGCTGCTCACCGCCGACTACAGCCAGATCGAGATGCGCATCATGGCGCACCTGTCGGCCGACGAGGGGCTCATCGAGGCATTCCGTACGGGCGAGGACCTGCACACCTTCGTGGCGTCGCGGGCGTTCGGGCTGCCGCTCGAGGAGGTCACCCCGGAGCTGCGTCGCCGCGTCAAGGCGATGTCCTACGGTCTCGCCTACGGGTTGAGCGCCTACGGTCTCGCCCAGCAGCTGAAGATCTCCACCGACGAGGCCCGCGAGCAGATGGAGGCCTACTTCACCCGCTTCGGCGGCGTGCGCGACTACCTCTACAACGTGGTCGAGGAGGCCCGCAAGGTCGGCTACACGTCCACCCTCTACGGCCGCCGCCGGTACCTGCCCGACCTCAACAGCGACAACCGGCAGCGCCGGGAGATCGCCGAGCGCGCCGCGCTCAACGCCCCCATCCAGGGCACGGCCGCCGACATCATCAAGGTCGCGATGATCGACGTGCAGAAGGCGCTGAATGAGGCCGGACTGCGGTCGCGGATGCTGCTGCAGGTGCACGACGAACTCGTGCTCGAAGTGGTCGAAGCCGAGCGCGAACAGGTCGAGGCGCTCGTGCGCGACAAGATGGACTCCGTCATCGAATTGTCGGTGCCGCTCGAGGTCTCGGTCGGTTACGGCCGCAGCTGGGACGCCGCGGCGCACTGAGTCGCGGGGACACCGAGTCGCGGGGACACCGAGTCGCAGGGACACCGGCCGCAGGTACACACACCGTACGTACGACGGCGCCCGCCCCCGGATCACCGGGGACGGGCGCGGTCGACGCGACGAGTGGGTCAGCTCTGCTCGGCGCGAGCCTCCGCGATCTGCTTGCGCACATCGTCCATGTCGAGGTCCTTGACCTGCGAGACGAGATCCTCGAGAGCGGCGGGCGGAAGAGCACCGGCCTGGTTGTAGACGAGGATGCCTTCGCGGAACGCCATGATCGTGGGGATCGAGCGGATGTTCGCCGCCGCCGCGATGGCCTGCTCGGCCTCGGTGTCGACCTTCGCGTGCACGACGTCGGGATGCTTGTCCGACGATGCCTCGAAGGTGGGCGCGAACTGCTTGCAGGGGCCGCACCAGTCGGCCCAGAAGTCCACGAGCACGATGTCATTGCTCGTGACGACCTCGTCGAAGTCCTGCTGGGTGAGAGCCTTGGTTGCCACGGAAATCCTTTCGGTCGGGCGTGTCGACGGGTCCAACATCCGGCCGCCGCTGTTTCTTCCCGTTCGTTCCCGCCGTCACGCGTCGTGACGGGGTTCCTTCCGCCACGCTACGTGACGTGTCCGATCCGGGGGTGTCGTCGGGAGGTGCCGATCGAGGGACGCGTCACACGCCGACCGGTTCGACGGACCGCCGGAAGGTCCGTCGGTAGGCCTGCGGAGTGGTCTGCCGCAGGCGCAGGAAATGCTGGCGCAGCACCGCAGCGGTGCCGAAACCGACGCGGTCGGCCACCACGTCGATCGGAAGGTCGGTCTCCTCGAGCAGGCGCTGCGCGGCCAGGACCCGCTGATCGCGGAGCCAGCGCGCGGGCGTGACCCCAACCTCGGCGACGAACCGCCGCGCGAAGGTCCGCGCCGACATGTGCGCCTTCTGCGCCAGTGCGGCCACCGGGAGTTCCCGGTCGAGGTGCTCGCTCATCCAGTCGAGCAACGGCGCGAGCGACTCGTCCTTGCATTCGGGCAGTGGCATCGCGACGTACTGGGCCTGCCCACCGTCGCGGTGCGGTGGCACCACCATGCGCCGGGCGATCGTGTTGGCGACCTGGGCTCCCTGGGCGGAGCGGACGATGTGCAGGCACAGGTCGATGCCGGCCGCGGTGCCTGCGGCGGTGAGGACCGGATGGTCGTCGACGTAGAGCACGTCCCGGTCGACCTGCGCCGTCGGATAGGTCCGGGCGAGACGGTCGGCGTGCATCCAGTGGGTCGTGCAGCGACGCCTGTCGAGCAACCCGGCCGCACCGAGGATGAACGCCCCGGTGCACATGCTCGCCACGCGCGCGCCGCGGTCGACGGCGGCCCGCAGTTTCGCGAACAACGGTTCGAGGCGCCCGTCGTCGAGCGCGATGCCGTCGCTGTTCACCGCTGGCAGGAGAATCAGGTCGGCGTCGTCGAGGAGATCGAGCCTGTGAGGCACCTCGATGGTGTAGCCGAAGCGGGTGCGCACCGGATCGGAGGTCGCGGCGACGAGGTGGAAGTCGTAGGTCGGCAGGCCGTCGTCGGAGCGGTCGAAGCCGAACACCTCGCACGCCACGCCGAGTTCGAAGGTCTCGACGTAGGGGAGGACGGGGACGACCACCTTCTCGAGCCGGCCGGTGGTTCCAGGTGTTCCGGACACGCAACCCAGTGTGACACCGTGGTGGCAGAAAAACGATGTTCTCCGACGGCTCTGCCACTGTCGGGTGGGACCCCGGCGCGGCAGGCTCGAAGCATGATCCTGCTGGTCCTCGTACTTCTGGCGGTCTTTCTCCTCCTCGACGTGCTGGCCCTCACCGGACGCACGCCCGACACCCATATGGAAGTGACGCAGTTCGGCGACTACCGTTTCTGAACGGCGCACCGTCCCGCTGCTCAGGTGAGCAGCCACTCCCGCTTGGCCTCGCCGTCCCAGCGCCGCACTCCTGCACTCGATCCGGTCAGCTGCCGCTCCGGCGTCTGCGCCGCCAGGACCGCGGTACCGATGCGCGCGGCCGGCACCCGCCGTGCGAGGGTGACGTGCGGCGTCCACTCGCCCGGCCGGATGTGTGCGGGGATGCCGGGGCATTCCGAGAGCACCTCGAACACCCGCGCCTGGAGTTCGAGCAGTTCGATCGACGGCACGACCGTGCGGGCGAGCGTCGCGTACCGGCCACCGAAGATCACCACGCCACCGAGCCGGAGGGTGATCCGCCGGACCGTGATGGTGGCCCGCAGCGCGTCCTCGAGTTCGTCCGGCAGGGCATGGGCGACGAACAGCGTCACGTGCGGACGGTTGGATTCGGAACGGACGCGTCCCTGACTGTGCAGGCCGGCGTCGAGCAGCCGGGTCCACTCGTCGCGCACCGCCGTGTCGAGCGGGGCGTCGAGGAGGAGTTCCACCGACTGGACCACGGTAGGCAATGATGACCGGGTGACCGACGACACCGCAACGCTTCAGACCCATCGCATCGGACTTCTCGAGGGGGACGGCATCGGTCCCGAGATCGTGCCGGCGACCCGCAGGATCGTCGACACCGCCGTCGCGGCAGCCGGGGTCGCGGTCGACTGGGTGCCGCTGCCCGTCGGTGCCTCCGCGATCGAGACGCACGGCAGCCCGCTGCCGCAGGTCACCCTCGACACCCTCGCCGAGCTCGACGCGTGGATCCTCGGCCCGCACGACAGCGCCTCGTACCCACCCGAGTTCCGGGGTCAGCTCACTCCGGGCGGTCGGATCCGCAAGCACTTCGACCTGTACGCGAACATCCGGCCGGCGTGCGCACTGCCGGGAGCGGCGTCGGTGTCACCGAAGATGGATCTCGTGGTCGTCCGGGAGAACACCGAGGGTTTCTACGCCGACCGGAACATGGCCGTCGGCAGCGGCGAGTTCATGCCCACACCCGACATCGCACTCGCGGTCGGAGTGATCACCCGCGCCGCCTGTGAACGCATCGCGCACACCGCCTTCGACCTCGCGTCGCGTCGCCGCAAGCGCGTGACCATCGTGCACAAGGCCAACGTGCTCGCCAGCACGACCGGCCTGTTCCGGGACGTGTGCCAGGAAGTGGGTCGTCTCTACCCGAGCGTCACTGTCGACGACCAGCACGTCGACGCGATGGCCGCGCTGCTCGTCCGCCGCGGCGCCGAGTTCGACGTGATCGTGACGGAGAACATGTTCGGCGACATCCTGTCCGACCTCGCCGCCGAACTGTCCGGCTCGCTCGGTACCGCGGCGTCGATCAACGCGTCGCGCACCAAGGCCATGGCCCAGGCCGCGCACGGCGCCGCACCCGACATCGCCGGGCAGGGCCGCGCCAACCCGATCGCGCTGATCCTCTCCGCCGCCATGCTTCTCGACCGTGTCGGTGCACGCGCGGACATCGAATTCTCCGCGGCCGCCCGCGCCATCGAGGACGCCGTGCGCGCGACCGTCGCGGCGGGTGTCGCGACCGCCGACCTCGGTGGCACCGCGTCGACGGACGAGTTCACCGCCGCCGTCATCGCCCGCCTCGAAGCCTGAGCTTCGGGTTTGCATTCGGACCCCTCCCTGGTTGGATACTGTGCGACTGTGAATCGAGCAGTGCACACCCGCCGCGTGACCTCGTGGGGGCGTCGTCATGTCCGGACCCTGAGCAGGCTGGCGGCGGGAGCGGCGGTGCTTGCCTTCGCGACCGGGTGCGTGGTGAACGGCGAATCGACCGTGCCGCCCGGCGACCGAGTCACCGTCGAGAAGGTCGACGCCATCGCGAGGCAGTTGCCGCCCGACATCGCCGACGGCGGCACCCTCGAGGTCGGGGTGAACGTCCCGTACGCCCCCAACGAGTTCAAGGACGACGACGGCACCATCGTCGGCTTCGGCGTCGAACTCGTCCACGCCCTCGGCGACGTCCTCGGACTCGAGGCGGTGCTCAACGAAGCCGACTTCGACCGGATCATCCCGGCCGTCCAGGCGGGCACCTTCGAGATGGGCTCGTCGTCGTTCACCGACACGAAGGAACGCGAGGAATCGGTCGACTTCGTCACCTACTACAGCGCCGGAGTGCAGTGGGCGCAGCGCACCGGCGAATCCGTCGACCCCGACAACGCGTGCGGACTGCGGGTGGCGGTACAGACCACCACCATCGAGGACCTCGAGGAGGTCCCCGCGAAGAGCGAGGAATGCGTCGCCCGCGGGCTGCCGCCCATCGACAAGGTCAAGTACGACAGCCAGGACGAGGCTGCCAATGCCCTCATCCTCGGCCGGGTGGACGCACTGTCCGCCGACTCGCCGGTCACGGCGTACGTCATCGCCCGCAGCGAGGAACGACTCGAACCGGCCGGTGAGGTCTTCGACGCCGCGCCCTACGGATTCGTCGTCGCGAAGGGGTCGCCGTTCGGTCCCGTACTGCAGCAGGCAGTGCAGTACCTCATCGATTCCGGTGCGTACGACGAGATCACCGCGCGCTGGGGCATGGAGGACGGCGCGATCACCGCCTCGCAGATCAACGGCGCGACGAGCTGAGAAAGGGAACCATGAGCGAGTCCACGTCCGCGAGATCCGCGGAACCGCGACCGGACGACCCGGAGCCGATACGCGCAGTACCCCTGCGACATCCCGGACGATGGATCTCCGGCGCGATCGTCCTGATCGCACTCGGGTTGTTCGCCTGGGGAGCGGCCACCAACGAGGCCTACCGCTGGGACATCTACGCCCGGTACCTGTTCGACGCCCGCATCACCGCAGCCGCGTGGAAGACCGTGCAGCTGACGGTGCTCGCCATGGCCATCGCCGTCGTCCTCGGCGTGGTGCTCGCGGTGATGCGTCTGTCCCCGAATCCCGTGCTGCGTTCCGTCGCGTGGCTGTACCTGTGGGTCTTCCGCGGTACCCCGGTGTACGTCCAACTCGTGCTGTGGGGACTGTTCCCGTCGATCTACAAGCAGATCGACCTCGGGATCCCGTTCGTCCACCAGTTCGTTCACATCGACGTGCAGGGTCTGAACGCGGCGTTCCTGTTCGCCGTCATCGGCCTGGCACTCAACGAGGCGGCCTACATGGCGGAGATCGTGCGCGCCGGCATCACCTCCGTGCCCGAGGGGCAGCTGGAGGCGTCCACGGCGCTCGGCATGTCGTGGTCGCAGACCATCCGCCGCACCGTCCTGCCGCAGGCGATGCGGGTTATCATCCCGCCGACCGGCAACGAGCTGATCAGCATGCTCAAGACCACCTCGCTGGTCGCCGCGGTGCCCTACAGCCTCGAGCTGTACGGCCGTGCCCGCGACATCTCGGGTGCGAACTTCCAGCCGATCCCGCTGCTGCTCGTCGCCGCGACCTGGTACCTGGCGATCACCAGCCTGCTCATGATCGGCCAGTACTACCTCGAGCGGCACTACTCGAAGGGCCTGAGCCGGCAGCTCACGGCCCGTCAGCTGCAGGCACTCGCCGACGCACAGAACGTACCGGTCGCCGAGGCCGGCAAGCCGACGCCGAAGCCCGGCGCACCGGGGGAGGAACACATATGACGTCCGTCGAGACGCCGATGGTGCGGGCCGACCGGGTCTGCAAGAGTTTCGGCGCCGTCAAGGTGCTCAAGGGCATCTCGCTCGAGGTGGGGCGCGGCCAGGTGACCTGCCTGATCGGTCCGTCCGGATCCGGCAAGTCGACCTTCCTGCGGTGCATCAACCACCTCGAACGCGTCGACGCCGGTCGCCTGTACGTCGACGGCGATCTCGTCGGTTACGCCGAACGGGGTTCGAAACTGTACGAACTGCACCCGCGGGCCGCCGCGAAGCAGCGCCGCGACATCGGCATGGTGTTCCAGCACTTCAACCTGTTCCCGCACCGCACCGTGCTCGAGAACATCATCGAGGCGCCGATCCTCGTGAAGAAGCTCAAGCGTGACGAGGCGGTGGAGAAGGCCCGGGACCTGCTCGCGCGGGTCGGGCTGGCCGACAAGGTCGACGCCTATCCCGCGCAGCTCTCGGGCGGCCAGCAGCAGCGCGTCGCGATCGCCCGCGCGCTCGCCATGGATCCCAAGCTCATGCTGTTCGACGAGCCCACCTCGGCCCTCGACCCCGAACTCGTCGGCGAGGTGCTCGCGGTGATGCGCGATCTCGCCGACGGCGGCATGACGATGGTCGTCGTCACGCACGAGATGGGCTTCGCGCGGGAGGTCGCCGATCAGCTCGTGTTCATGGACAGCGGCGTGGTCGTCGAGGCCGGTGATCCCCGCCAGGTGCTGGCCGACCCGAAGGAGAGCCGGACCCGGGAGTTCCTGTCCCGGCTGCTGTGAGTCGGGATCAGGTGGGTTTGCGGCTGCAGAAGATGGCGGTGCCCGGGAAGATCGAACCGCGCAGCGGGCTCCACTGTCCCCACTCGCGGTCGAGATGCTCGGGCCACTCGGGTTCGACGATGTCGTAGACCTCGAGGCCGGCGGCGACGAGTTCGCGCACCCGGTCGCCCACGGTGCGGTGGTGCTCGGCGTAGGTCGCCCGGCCCGTCGCGTCCACCTCGACGTAGGGGGTCCGGTCGAAATACGGGAACATCGCGACCAGGCCCTGTTCGCCCGGATCGTCGGGGAAGATCCACCGCATCGGGTGGTTCACGGAGAACACCCACCGTCCGCCGGGTCGCAGCACCCGCGCCACTTCGCTCATCACCCGGGCGGAATCGGCGACGAAGGGCACCGCGCCGAACGCCGAGCACACGATGTCGAAGCTTCCGTCGGCGAACGGCAGGTTCTCGGCGCCGGCCTGTACGAGCGGAACCGTCGGGCCGGAACCGGTCATCGCCGCGCGTCCGCGCTGCAGCATCCCCATGGAGATGTCCAGCCCGACCGCCCGGGCACCCTGCCCGGCGATCCAGCGGGCGCACGGCGCCGAACCGCACCCGAGTTCGAGGACGTCGCGTCCGGCAACCGGGCCGAGCAACTGCACATCGCCCTCGTGCAGGCCCTCCGGGCACCACACGAACTCCCCGGCGGCCGAGTCCACGCCCAGGAACTCGCCGTGCGTGCGGTGGTAGTCGTCGGTGTCGGCGTCCCACCAGACCCGGTTCGCGCGTTCGCTCTCGAGGGAGCCGAGGCGGGTCCGGGTGGGTCGGGTCTCGCCGAGGATCGTCTCGGCGTCCGCGTGCCGCGCGGCCTCGTCGTCGGTTCCCTCCGGGACGCCCGAAAGGTCTGGAAAAGGGGGGTTCGCGGAGCCCGGCATGGGTGTGAGCCTATCGGGTGCGGGGGAGCGGTCCCGATATCGGTTTGCCCGGGTCCCCTCGAAGCGCGTAGCCTGGTGATCGCGAGTGTCCGCAGTTCGGCCCCAGGATCGAACGAGGAACTCGCCGTGACTCGCACATCGCCGTATCGCAGTGGGTGTTTCACGTGCCCGACCGAATTTGACCAACCGACTATCAACCCGTCCGGAGCAACTCAACACATGGCCTCCACCACCGTCACCTCGCCGCAGGTAGCCGTCAACGACATCGGCTCCGCCGAGGATTTCCTCGCCGCCATCGACGCCACGATCAAGTACTTCAACGATGGCGACATCGTCGAGGGCACCATCGTCAAGGTCGATCGCGACGAGGTGCTGCTCGACATCGGTTACAAGACCGAAGGCGTCATCCCGTCCCGCGAGCTCTCCATCAAGCACGATGTCGACCCCAACGAGGTCGTGTCGGTGGGCGATGAGGTCGAGGCTCTTGTTCTCACCAAGGAGGACAAGGAAGGCCGTCTGATCCTGTCCAAGAAGCGTGCTCAGTACGAGCGCGCCTGGGGCACGATCGAGGAGCTCAAGGAGAAGGACGAGGCCGTCAAGGGCACCGTCATCGAGGTCGTCAAGGGCGGCCTGATCCTCGACATCGGCCTGCGTGGCTTCCTGCCCGCGTCGCTCGTCGAGATGCGGCGCGTCCGCGACCTCCAGCCTTACGTCGGCAAGGAGATCGAGGCCAAGATCATCGAGCTCGACAAGAACCGCAACAACGTGGTCCTGTCGCGCCGCGCATGGCTCGAGCAGACCCAGTCCGAGGTTCGCAGCGAGTTCCTGCACCAGCTCCAGAAGGGCCAGGTCCGCAAGGGCGTCGTGTCCTCCATCGTCAATTTCGGCGCCTTCGTCGATCTCGGCGGTGTCGACGGCCTCGTGCACGTCTCCGAGCTGTCCTGGAAGCACATCGATCACCCGTCCGAGGTCGTCGAGGTCGGCACCGAGGTCACCGTCGAGGTTCTCGACGTCGATCTCGACCGCGAGCGCGTCTCCCTGTCGCTCAAGGCGACGCAGGAAGATCCGTGGCGTCAGTTCGCCCGCACCCACGCGATCGGTCAGATCGTGCCGGGTAAGGTCACCAAGCTCGTTCCGTTCGGCGCGTTCGTCCGCGTCGAGGAGGGCATCGAAGGCCTCGTCCACATCTCCGAGCTGGCCGAGCGCCACGTCGAGGTCCCGGACCAGGTCGTTGCTGTCGGCGACGACGCGATGGTCAAGGTCATCGACATCGACCTCGAGCGTCGTCGTATCTCGCTGTCGCTGAAGCAGGCGAACGAGGACTACACGGCCGAGTTCGACCCGTCGAAGTACGGCATGGCCGACAGCTACGACGAGCAGGGCAACTACATCTTCCCCGAGGGCTTCGATCCCGAGACCAACGAATGGCTCGAGGGCTACGAGAAGCAGCGTGAGGAGTGGGAGTCCCGCTACGCGGAGGCCGAGCGTCGCCACAAGATGCACACCGCTCAGATCGAGAAGATGGCTGCCGACGAGGCCGCCGAGGCTGCGGCCGGCGTGTCCGGTAGCAACTACTCCTCCGAGTCGGGTGCCGAGGCGGCTCCGGAGACCACCGGTGGATCGCTCGCGAGCGACGCCCAGCTCGCCGCTCTGCGCGAGAAGCTGTCGGGTAACGCCTGATACAGCGCTTCGACGGACGACCCCGCACTGTTCGGTGCGGGGTCGTCCGCGTTCCGGGGGGTCATTGTTGCTGTGGCACAGGGGCTCCCGGGCCACAACGGGACCGGCCCCCTTCCGAATCGGAGGGGGCCGGTCTTCGTGTGTCGTCGATAGCAGGTGCTCAACTCACGGCGAGCTCATCCCACGGCGGGAGTGGCCCACTGCGCGGGTAGGGCCGTCGCCCGCTTGCGCATCGCGGCGTGGCTGTGGCGCGCGTTCGTCAGCAGCGCGGTGAACCAGTTCCGCCGGTGCTCGGCGAGGGCGGCAGCGACCTCGGGGATGAGGATGCAGTGAACACCGTTTTCCATGCCGAGGCGATGCCGACCTGTGGTTGAGGTGGAGGATCGCATGGCCTGCCTTCTCGAATGCTCCGGACGAGCCGGGACGGATGCTTCGCAACGACGATATCGGACAGTCGGTCGAATTCTCCGCATTTACCCCAGGTAGAAGGGGGTGTGTCCAGTTTCCGAGCGGCGTTGCGACCGCCTCGTGACCCCGCCGTGATCGATGTGTGATCCCCGGCGCCCCTCTGAGGGGAGACGTCGACGGTTCTCTCGGCCGTCCAAGAAGTACACCCGGTTCGTCCCAAGCGACGCGGCGCATCGTGTCCGAGGTCCACACACCTCGACACGGAAGGATTCTCGATGACCACACCGACCCCTGCGAGAAGTACCGCGACGAAACGGATCACGCTGCTGGTCGTGTGCGTGACGACGGCGATGCTCATGCTCGACATCGCCGTCGTCAACACCGCACTGCCGTCGATCGCCGTCGACCTCGACGCGGGCGTCAGTTCACTGCAGTGGGTGATCGACGCCTACACCCTCGCCCTGGCCACAGCCGTCCTCGGCGCCGGGTCGTGGGCCGATCGTCGCGGCCGCCGCCAAGTGTTCGTCGTCGGCCTCGTCTGGTTCACGGGCGCCTCGCTCCTGTGCGCCCTCGCACCGACGATCTGGGTCCTCGATCTCGCCCGGGCAGTGCAAGGCATCGGTGGGGCGGTCCTGTTCGCCTGCTCGCTCGCCCTCCTCGCCGACGTCTTCGACCGAGGGCGGGCGCGGGCGTCGGCCCTGACCGCCTACGGCGCGACCATCGGCGGCGCCTTCGCGGTCGGTCCGCTCGTCGGAGGTCTGCTCACCGAACTGCTGGACTGGCGCGCGATCTTCTTCGTCAACGTGCCGATCGGTCTCGTGACCCTGCTCCTGACCCTGCGCTGGGTGCCCGAATCGCGAGATCCCCGTCCGCGCGCCGCCGACGTGCCGGGCCAGCTCCTGGCCGCGGTGGGGCTGGCGGCGTTCGTGTTCGCCGTGCTGCGTGGCCAGGAGATCGGGTGGTCCGATGCGCAGGCCGTCATCGCCTTCGTGCTCGCTGTCGGTGCCCTCGTCGCCTTCGTCGCGCACGAGATGCGCACCGCCGAACCGATGCTGCCCCCGTACCTGCTCGCCAACCGGGCCTTCGTCGGAGCGCAGGTCGCGGCCTTCGCCATCTCGGCGTCGCTGTTCGCGGTATTCGTCTACACCACGCTGTATCTGCAGAACGTCCTGCTGCTGTCGCCGGTGCAGGCCGGGCTGGTGTACCTGCCCGCGACCGTCGCCATGTTCGTCGTCGCCGGTGCGACGGCGAAACTCGATCGTGTCGTCCCTGCGTGGGTCTCGTTGTCGTGCTCACTGGCGCTCGTCGCCGTCGGGTTGCTCATGATGACGGTCGCCGAGGCGGACAGTTCGAAGTACGTCCTGCTGCCGGGACTCGTCGTGGCCTGCGCGGCCGCCGGCGTGTTCAACCCGGCGATGAGCGGGATCGTCCTCGGGGAGAGCACCGCGGCGCATTCCGGTCTCGCGGCCGGTATCAACGACGCTTTCCGTCAGACCGGCATCGCCGTCGGCGTCGCGGTGCTCGGGATGTTCCTGCCGGCCGAGTCGCTGTTGCCCGGCGGATCACCGCAGGACTTCGTGTCGGGCCTGCAGGGGGCGCTCGTGGCGGCGGCGTTCGTTGCGGCTCTCGGAACCGTGGTGTGTGCAGTCTGCCTGCGTCCCCGGCCGCAGACCGCACCGGTGTTCGGGGACGCCGAGAGCGACACGGTCGTACTCCCGGCCGTGACGGGATGAGAAGTCGCCGCGCACCCGGCGAAAACGTCCTTACACTGCAACGATCGCGTAGTTCGGCCGGGGTCGAGGGGGCTCACCACATGATGTACCGACTGCTCGGACCGCTGGAGGTGGTCCGGGTCGCGTCGACGGCCGATCCGGCGGTGCCCTCGTCGGAGTCGCAGGTCGATCTCGGGCCGCGCAAGCAGCGAGCGGTCCTCGCCGTCCTGCTGCTCAACCGGGGGCGGGTGGTCTCCACCGACCGGCTGATCGACGCCCTGTGGCAGGACGAGGCGCCTGCCAGTGCGATGGCGAGTATCCAGGCGTACATCTCCAATCTGCGCAGGGTGCTGAGAGGGGAGAGCGGTGCGGCCTCCCCGATCGTGCGCCAGCCGCCCGGCTACGTCCTCGATATCCCGGCCGAGTCGGTCGACCTGGCCCGCTTCCTCGACGACGCCGAGACCGCCCGTCGGCATGCCGAGAACGGGGAATGGGAGTTCGCACTCGACACCGCCGACCGTGCCCTCGACTCCGTGCGGGGGCATCTCCTCGAGGACCTGCGCGACGAACACTGGGTGGAGGTCGCGGCGGCATCCTTCGACGAGGTGCGCACCGAATGCCGCGAGACCCGGATCACCGCACTGCTCGCCCTCGGTCGCCTCGCGCCCGCTCTCGTCGACGCCACCGAACTGTGCAGCGAGTTCCCGTTCCGCGACCGCACCTGCTGGCTGCGCATGCTCGCCCTGCACCGAGCGGGGCGTTCGTCGGAAGCACTCGAACAGTTCCGCGTCCACGAGACAAGGCTGGACACCGAGCTGGGGTTGCGGCCCGGCACCGAACTCACCGACTTGCAGGGCGCGATCCTCCGGCACGAACCGGGACTCGCCGCGTGGCCCCGAACCCCGGGATGGACGGGCGCGGAGGAGGTTCCGACACCGGCCGCGCCCACCATTCCCGTACCCACCCCGGCGCCGGGCCCCGGACGCATCTTCGTCGGACGCACCTCCGAGACCGGCGTCCTCGACCGCATGCTCGACGAGGTCCGCTCCGGCGCCACCCGCTGGGTCGTCCTCACCGGGCCCGCCGGTATCGGCAAGACCCGCCTCGCCGAGGAATGCGACGCCCGGACCGCCGCGATCGGCGGGAACACCGTGTGGGCGCGGTGTCTCGAGGACGACGGAGCACCCGCCTGGTGGCCGATCCGGCGCATCCTGCGCGAACTCGGCGTCGACGCCGACACCACCCTGATCCCGCCCACCGGAGTGGAGTCCGACGAAGCCCGCTTCGCGGTCTACGAACGGGTTCTGGGCGTCGTCGAAACGGCCGCGACGCAGACTCCCGTCTTCACCGTCGTGCTCGACGACATCCAGTGGGCCGACCCGACCTCTCTGCGTTGCCTGCTGTACCTCGTGGGAGCCCTGCACAAGCGGGGTGTCTGGATCGTGTGCACACTCCGCGACTCGGAGACGACCCCCGGCGTCCAGCGGTTCGTGGACGCCGTGCTGCACGGCGAGGGTAACCGGCACATCGACGTCCCGGCGCTCGCCGAACCCGAGGTCGCCGCCCTGGCCGGGCATGTGAGCGGCGCGCCGCTCGATTCCGACGAGGCGCGCCTGCTCGCCGAACGCACCGGCGGCAACCCGCTGTTCGTGTCCGAATACGCGCGACTTCCCCGGGACGAACGCCTCGACGGTGGGATCCCCATGGCGGTCCGGTCGGTCCTCGCGCGGCGGCTCGCCGCGGTGGAACCGGCCGTGCTGCAGGTGCTCCGGGTGGCCGCGGTCGTCGGCGACACCATCGAGATGGACATCCTCACCGGTGCGACGCGCCTCGATCCCGACACCCTCGCCGACTACCTCGACGACGCCGCCGACGAGCGCATCATCGTCGCCGATCCGGGACTGCGGGGGTACGCCTTCGCCCACGGATTGCTCCGCGACGAGGTCCTCGCGGCGATTCCCGCCCTCCGCCGCCAACGCATGCACGCACGCGTCGCGGAGGTCCTGGCAGACTCCTGCGACCCGGATCGTGCCGGCAGACGAGCCCGGCATCTCATGGCGGCACTGCCGCTCGTCGACGCTCGCGTCGTGCTCGACGCCTGCGTCATCGCCGCCCGCGAGGCCACCGAGAGATGGAACTCGGAGGAGGCGGCACGCTGGTGGGACGATGCCGTCCGGGCCTTCGACCTGCTGCCCGTCGCGGAACGATCCCCGGGCGATCGCGACGATCTGCTCGTCGCGCGTGTCGAGGCACTCGCCCGGGCGGGGCGCGGCCAGACCGTACTCGACGTCGTCGACGCGGGCCTGCTCGACGCGGTCCGGGACGGCCGAACGTCGACGGCCGGTCGCCTGGCCGCAGCGCTGCTGCGCGCAGCCGGTGCATGGCCGTGGGTGTCCTACGGCAAGGATCCGGGACCGGTCCTCGACCGCCTCGCCGCACTCGAACCGTTCGTCGCGGCCGACCGCGCGGCGCACGCACGGGTACTCGCGGCGCTCGCCGTGGGCAGTTGCTATCACCCCGATTCGTCCGTCCCCGACGGGATGAGCCGCACCGCGCTGGAGATCGCACGCGAACTCGCCGACCCGGACGTCGTCGCCGACGCCTTGCTGGGCCGCATCCTCCTCTACTCGGGGGTCGCGACACACAGCCGCGAATCCGCCCGGCTCACCGACGAACTCCTCGCACTGCCGCACCAGCAGGCCCGGTTCGACGAGGTGATCGCCCACGCCGTTGCGAGCATGACACTGACGAACCTCGGCGACGTCGACGCCGCGACGTCCCACGTCCGCCTGGGCATCGCCGGTTGCGATCTGCTGCGTCTGCCCGTGCTGCGCGTACAACTACGATGGATGGAAGCGACGCTTGCGGCATGGCACGGCGACTTCGCCGAGACCCGGCGCCACTACGACACCGCCACTCAGTTCCACCTGCAGACCGAGCTGTACACGGCGGGCAGCTCCGACCTCGCCACCAACACCCTCGAATGGGAGTACGGCACCCTCGCCGACGCGGATCCCGGCACCGTGGAACCGGATTCCTGGAGCATCGCGATCGCCGGCGCCCGTCGGGACACCGGGACGGTGATCCGCGACATCGAACAATGGGCGGCAAAAGGCGCACCCTTCACCTGGACGACCCTCGGGCATCGCACACTCATCGCGCGCGTCGTCGCCGACCTCGCCCTCGTCGACTACGCCGAGATGTTCCTCGAGCTCCTCGATCCGTTCACCGATCGCATCGCGACGGTGGGACAGGTCGGGGTGATCGGTTCGGTGGCGGAGGTCTGCGCACGCCTGCAGGCACTGCTCGGGCGCACCGACGACGCCGCGGCGCTGCTGGATCGGGCCGAGGACCTCGCGACCCGCACATCGAGCCCCCCGACGCTGCTGCGGTGCCGGTTACTGCGTGCCCAACTGCGGCCGGACGCGTCCGAACGCAGCCGGGAGATCGCCGCGATCGCCGACGAAGCGGCCCACACCGGCATGCTCGGACTCGCCGCCTACGCCCGCTCGATCCCCACCTGACCGGTTCTTGGCGACCGCTTGGACGGCGGCCCGCGCCACCGCAAGAAGCCGCCAAGCCGGTCCCGGCACTCTTTCGTCGCACCCCATCCAGTGCGACGAAAGGAAGTGCACATGAACCAGCGGACGCCCACCGTCGGCACCGACCCCATCGACGCTCTCCGTACCGCGGTCACCGGATCGATCTCCCTTCCGGGCGAACCCGGCTACGACGTCGCAACCCCGTGGAACGTGGCGGTGCCGGTCCGTCCCCGCGCGGTGATCGCGGTCGAGAACGCCCTCGACGTCAGCGCCACCGTCCGGTTCGCGGGCGAACACGGCCTGAAGGTGGCCGTGCAGCGCACCGGTCACGGCGCCGTGCCACTCGGCGACGAGGTGCTGCTCGTGCACACCGGCCGCCTCACCGAATGCTCGATCGACCCCGACACCCGCACCGCCCGTCTCGGCGCCGGCCTGGTGTGGCAGCAGGTCGTCGACGCCGCCGCACCCCACGGCCTGGCCCCGCTCGCCGGATCGGCACCCCACGTCGGCGTGGCCGGTTTCCTCACCGGCGGGGGCATCGGCCCATTGGTACGCACCTACGGACTCTCCTCCGACCACGTGCTGGCCTTCGATCTCGTCACCGGTGACGGAGACCTGCTCCGGGTGACTTCCGAACAGCACGCCGAACTGTTCTGGGGCCTGCGCGGCGGCAAGGCGACCCTCGGGATCGTCACCGCGGTGGAGATCGATCTCGTGCTCCTTCCGCACTTCTACGGTGGCGCGCTGTATTTCGACGGCGCCGACGCGGACGCGGTGGCGCACGCCTGGCTGGACCTGTGCGCTGGCCTGCCCGAGCACAGTTCGACCTCGCTGGCCTTCCTTCAACTGCCACCGCTGCCGGGAGTCCCGGAACCGCTGGCCGGTCGCGCCACCGTGGCCGTCCGTTTCGCGAGCGTCGCCGGCGAAGCCGAGTCCGAGGAGATCCTCGGCGCGCTGCGCACGGTCGCGACCCCGATCCTCGACGGCATCGGCACCCTGCCGTACACGGCACTGGGAGCAGTGCACGCCGACCCGGTCGACCCGATGCCCGTCCACGAACACAGTGCGCTGACACGCGAACTGACGCACGACGCGATCGACGTATTGCTCTCGGTGGCGGGACCTGGTTCCCACTCGCCGCAGACCATCATCGAGATGCGGCTCCTCGGCGGAGCGCTGGCACGTGAACCACGGCATCGCAGCGCCTTCTGCCACCGCGACGCCGCCTTCTCCCTCTTCGTCAGCGGCGTCCTCGCGCCACCCTCGGCCGACGTCGTCGTCGCGCACATCCAGGTCATCGATCGGGCACTGGCACCGTGGGCCACGGGCACGTCGCTGCCCAACTTCACCGCCACCTCGGATCCGGACCGCATCGCGCGGACCTACGACGACGACACCACGCACTGGCTCGGCGCTCTCGCCGACGAGCACGACACCCACGGTGTGCTGCGCGTCGGGCAGGTCGTGCGCCGACCCCGATGAGACCGACACCTCCCACCGCGAACCCATCCACTCACGCAAGGCAGGCAATGCGCACTTCTCGATCGATCACCGCACTCGCCTTCTCCACCTGCACCGTTCTGACCATCGCGGGTTGCAGCGACGGATCCGTCCCGACCGCCGAGGGTGCGGAGACGGCAGGGCACGACCACGGTGTCACCACCCTCTACGGGCCGGAAAACGAACTGGGGGAGGGAATCTCCCGCGCATATATCGTCGTCGATCACGGCGGGAGACCGCGCGAGGTCGGTATCCGGATGTCGGAGTCCGTGCTCACCGGCCTTCCCGAGGGTCCGGGCGTCGGCACGACGATGCTCATGCCGGCTCTTCCCGCGGGTGCTCCGGACACCGGTTCAGACCACGTGATGCTGGGCTGGAACCCGAACGGGCACGACCCGGAGATCCTCTACGGCGCGCCCCATTTCGACATGCACTTCTACACGACGGACGCCGACCACGAGGTGGACCCGGCCGCACCCGATTTCGCGGCGCGCGCGGCGCGGCTCCCCGAACCCGAGTACGTTCCGGAGGGATACATCCCACCACCCGGTCCACCCGTCGAGAACACCGTGCCGTTCATGGGCATGCACTGGACAGACACCGCGGACGACGTGATCCCCGGCTCCTTCGAGTTCACCGAGATGCTGCTCAACGGATCGTGGGACGGGGAGTTCATCTTCATCGAGCCGATGATGACGCGGGAGTGGTTGGCGACGAAGCCGTCCCTGCGGGAGATCGTGAAACAACCGTCGTCCTACCGGCGGACCGGCTACTACCCGACGGTGTACACCGTCGACTTCGACGAACAGGCGGGCGAGTATGTCCTCGCGCTGTCGGGGCTGACGATGCGCGAGGCCTCGTAGGGACCGCGAAGGTGCCTCGGTGACGTAGTGATGCGAGACTGGGCAACGTGCTGCGAATGGGGTTGACCGGAGGAATCGGCGCGGGCAAGTCGACCGTCGCCAAGGAGCTCGTCGAACTCGGGGCGGTGATCGTCGACTCCGATGTCGTCGCCCGGGAGATCGTCGCTCCCGGCTCCGAGGGCCTCGCCGAGCTCGTGGACGCCTTCGGTGAGGACATCCTGCAGCCCGACGGCACCCTCGACCGTCCTGCCCTCGCCGCGAAGGCGTTCGCCAGCGAGGACGCGCGCGCGGTTCTCAACGCCATCACCCATCCCCGGGTCGGGCGCCGCACCGCCGAGCTGGTCGCCGCTGCGCCCGACGACGCGGTGGTCGTGCAGGATATCCCGTTGCTCGTCGAGGGCGGGATGGCGCCGGCCTTCCACCTCGTCGCCGTCGTGCACGCCGACGAGGCGGAGCGGATCCGGCGTCTCGTCGAACTGCGCGGCATGCCCGAGGCGGACGCCCGCGCGCGGATCGCGGCGCAGGCGACGGAGGAACAGCGACGCGAGGTCGCCGACGTGTGGCTCGACAACACCGGTGATCAGCAGGTGCTGGTCGAGCAGGTCCGGACGCTGTGGAACGATCGCCTGGTGCCGTTCGAGAGAAATCTGCGCACCGGTGTGGTGGTCGAGGCGGATCCGGTTCTCGTGCCCGCGCGCGAGGAATGGCATCGGCAGGCGCAGCGGCTCGTCGCCCGGCTGGCCCTCGCAGCCGGGGGCGCGGCGAAGCGTATCGACCACGTGGGCTCCACCGCGGTGCCCGGTCTGGCCGGCGTCGACGTCATCGACCTGCAGATCACCGTCGGCGATCTCGCGGCAGCCGATGCGCTCGCACCCGCCTTGGCTGCTGCGGGCTTCCCGCGCATCGACGATGTGGTGACCGACGATCCGAAACCGTCCTACGGGGCCGGGGGAGAGACCGACCCGGCGGTGTGGGAGATGCGGTTGCACGGCAGCGCCGATCCCGGCCGTCCGGCGCGGGTGGCGGTCCGGGTGGACGGCTGGCCCGCCCAGCAGTTCGCGTTGCTACTGCGCGACTGGCTGTCCGCGGTCGACACCGCGAAGCGCGAGTACGCCGACCTCAAGGCCGATGCCGCAGTCGGGGCGTCGCAGAAGACGGATCGTGCCGAGGCGGCGGCCACCTACGCAGCGCTCAAGGCGCCGTGGTTCGACCGGGCGCATCACCGGGCGTGGGAGTGGGCCGAGAGCACCGGCTGGTCGGCCTAGGGGGTCCGGATCCCGGGCGGAGACCCGCCCGGGAATCTTCCGGGCGACCCGCCCGTTAGAATAGTTGACAGTTCAACTACTTGACGGAGGTTCGACCGTGCAGTTCGGCATCTTCACCATCGGCGACGTCACGCGCGACCCCACGACGGGCCGGGTCCCCACCGAACATGAGCGCATCGTCGCGATGACGAAGATCGCGCTGAAGGCCGAGGAGGTGGGCCTGGACGTCTTCGCGTCCGGCGAGCACCACAATCCCCCCTTCGTCCCGTCCTCGCCGACGACGATGCTCGGCTGGATCGCCGCGAGGACCGAGAAGCTCATCCTCTCGACCGCGACCACCCTCATCACCACCAACGACCCGGTGAAGATCGCCGAGGACTTCGCGATGCTCCAGCACCTGTCCCGCGGCCGCGTCGACCTCATGATGGGACGCGGGAACACCGGACCGGTCTACCCGTGGTTCGGCAAGGACATCCGGCAGGGCATCCCGCTCGCCATCGAGAACTACCACCTGCTGCGACGGCTCTGGCGCGAACGCGTCGTCGACTGGGAGGGCAAGTTCCGCACACCGCTGCACGGCTACACCTCCACCCCGTGGCCGCTCGACGACACCCCGCCCTTCGTCTGGCACGGTTCCATCCGTTCGTCCGAGATCGCGGAACAGGCCGCCTTCTACGGCGACGGCTTCTTCCACAACAACATCTTCTGGAACAAGGAACACATCCAGCAGATGATCGCTCTCTACCGGCAGCGGTTCGAGCAGTACGGTCACGGTGCCGCAGACCAGGCCGTCGTCGGGCTCGGTGGCCAGGTGTTCATGGCGGAGACCGAGGCCGAGGCGAAACGGATCTTCCGTCCCTATTTCGACAACGCCCCCGTCTACGGCCACGGCCCGTCGCTCGAGGATTTCTCGACGATGACACCGCTGACCGTCGGCACACCCGAGCAGGTCGTCGAACGCACGCTCGGTTTCGCCGACTACGCCGGCGACTATCAGCGTCAGCTGTTCCTCATGGACCACGCCGGCCTGCCGCTCGACGTCGTGCTCGAGCAGATCGAGATCCTCGGCCGGGAGGTCGTGCCGGTACTGCGAGCGGAATTCGAACGCCGCCGCCCCGCCCACGTGCCGTCCGACCCGCCCACACACAGCACGCTCGCCGCGCAGGGAGCCGACTCGGCGCACCGTCAGGTGATCCCGGCCCGCGTCGACCTCGTGCCGGAAGAGGTGGACGCCCGATGACCCGCCGTATCGTCGTCGTCAGCGGTGGCCTGGCCGAGCCGTCCACCACCCGTCTGCTCGCCGACCGCATCGCCGAGGCCACTCGTGTCGCGGTCGGCACGCGCGGAGACGACGCGGAAAACCGAGGTCATCGAATTACGCAGCCTCGCGATGGATCTGGCCACCACCTTCACCGCCGGTGTCCCTACCGCAGCGGTCGCACGAGCCCGTGAACAACTCGCGACTGCCGACGGCCTGATCGCGGTGAGCCCGGTCTTCGCCGCCGGTTACTCGGGTCTGTTCAAGATGTTCTTCGACGCGCTCGATCCGGACACGCTCACCGGTGTGCCCACGTTGCTCGCCGCGACCGCGGGTAGCGCCCGACACTCACTGGTCCTCGACCATGCGATGCGCCCGCTGCTGAGCTATCTGCGTGCGCTCGTCGTGCCCACCGGCGTCTTCGCCACCACCGACGACTTCGGAACAGGCGAGGCCGCCACGGCACTGAAGGGGCGGATCGGCAGGGCGGCGGACGAACTCGCCGAGCAGATCACCCGCAGCACGGGATCACCCCGCGGGTTCTCGGACGCCGTGCCCGCCGGACGGCCGCGCGTGTCGGGAAACGCGGTCCGCACGGACGGGCCGTCCTTCCGGGAACTGCTCGGACGTCACCTGGGGTGAGCCCCGACGTCGCGGACCGGTTCGGTCGTCCGCCGGCGGATGCGCGCTGAGCAGGTTCGCGGCGAGAGCGAAGCTCGGCCGCCGGGCCGTTCGCCCGGTGCAGCCCGCCGAGAACGAATCGGCGACTTGTCGTTCCCTGAAGCCACACCTATAGTTCCTTAAGTTATGGGGTCTAACTTAAGGTGACCGGAGGAACGAGCGGGGTGGCCGGCGTCCGCAGACGTGTACGCAAGATCGACATGGAGGACATCATCCGTGTCGGTCGAGCGATCGGGCTGCGACAGTTGAGCCTCAACGCTGTCGCCGCGGAACTCGGCGTCTCCACAACGGCGCTGTACCGCCACGTGGACGGTCGCTGGGGACTCGAACTCGTCGTGGGGGAGAGTCTGCTCGGCGATCTCGTTCTGCATGACGATCCGGAGCACGACATCGAAGGGCACCTGCTGTCGTTCGGTCTGCAGCTACGCGCGTTCGTCCTTGCCCATGCGGGCCTGGGAACCTACATGCAGACCCTCTTTCCGCGTGGGGAAGCGGGGCAGCGGCTGATGGTGAGCGAGGTCGAGGCTCTCGTGCGCCGCGGGTACACACCCGACGTCGCGGTCGCACTGGCGAGTGCGGTGGCGAGCGCCGCGATCAACTTCGCGGTCGCCGAGGAAGCGCAGCTCGAGCGTATCTCGGGGCTCCGGCAGCAACGCGACGACGTCGCCGAACGGCTGAGCACCGACGAACGCTTGGGTGAGGCCCATCGCGACCTTCCGGAATTCGACCACGAAGGATTCTCGACGATGGTCCTCACGGCGACGATCCGAGGTCTACTGGCGGTCGGTCCGGTCTGGCGACCACTGCACGAGGTGGTCGCCGATCTCGGATCGACCGGGATGGGACTGCGATGATGCGGGCCGGATCTCTGCAGGGCCGGCTACCTCGAGTCGGGATCGGTTGCGTCGACGACGAATTCCGGCTTCGGCAGCTCGTCGTTGCCGTGATCATCGAGTTGTTCGATCGGCAGGTCGTCGATGGCGGGGTGCTCGATATCGTTCTCATCGATTCCCTCGACGGGAACCAGTTCGGTTCCGATGCGAGGGGTGAGGGGATCGGTGGCGATATGGAGCACCCGACGCCAGGCGTCCTCGGGTAGTTCGGGAATCCGGTCCATCGGATCGAGTCCCAGCGATTCCCTTGACGGGGGCAACGAAATCGGTTCGCTCTGCGTCATTGCTCATCCTTCCGGGTTGTCCTCGGCGGTTCGGTGCCCTCCGTGTCGGCGTACCCGACCGTCGGTCGGAGGGCAACCTCTTCGGCGCCGAGCAGTTCCGGACTCAGTAGATCGGCGAGTTGCATACGGGCACGCCTGATCCGGCTCTTCACCGTCTGCACACCCACGCCCTGGTGCGTTGCGATCTCGGCGTAACCGAGCTGCGCATACTCACGCAACACGATGACAACCCGAAACTGTTCGGGGAGAAGGAGAAAAGCTCGCCGGACCACATCACCGTCGACCACGCTCTCGGCGAGAGGCGTTTCCCCGGAGACGTATTCGTCCCCGAGCCGTTCGTCGAGGACCTCACCACGTCGCGTCCGCACGACAGCGAGCGCCGCATTGCTCGCGATGCGATACAACCACGTTCCGGATGCTGCTGTGCCACGGAATCTGCCGAGATTCTGCCACGCCGCGACCAGCGCATCCTGCAGTGCATCTTCGGCGTCGTGCCGGTTTCCTGTGATCCGGACGCAGACCGCCCACACGCGTTCCCGTGACGGTGCGACGAGCTCGGCGAACGCTGCCCGATCGCCTGCCCGGCACCGCTCGATCAACTCGGCTTCGTCCATCGAGCCCCCTCGCCATCCCGAGCAGTCACATTGCCCCACATGCGCATTCGAGACTCGGTTCGACGGGCGGCGGAGTTACGAACGTTTCGCGGCCCGAAGTGGTCGACGCCGTCGGGGGCAGCGTCGACCACCCGTCGACAATACCGCGAGATCAGTTCTCGCCCAAGCCTATCTCCTCGGAGCGGACGAATTTCACGTACTGGGTGGCCAAGCGCTGTGACATCGTACGAAGCGAGTCGTTCTCGGGAGCCTCGTTCTCCACCGGCCGCAGCCCGAGAGTTCGGCCACGTACCGCTCGTGGACCATCGACCGTCTCCGCGAGCGCAGCCTCGAAGTCCCGGTGCTCGTGCTCACGACCTTCGGCGACGACGAACTCGTGCTCGCGGCCCTACGTGCCGGAGCCCGGGGATATCTCCTCGAGGACGTCACGCTCGAGCAACTCGCCCGTGCGGTACGGACCCTCGAGGAGGGTGGCACGCTCGTCGCCCCCTCGATCACCGACCGGTTGCTGCGCGCGATCCGCTCCGCTCCACAGCCCGACGACACCCCGGTCGTGCAGGAGTTGACCGAACGTGAACTCGAGGTGCTGCGGTTGATGGCCGAGGGCTTCGGCAACCGCATGATCGCCGACGTGCTGTTCCTGGCCGAGGGCACCGTGAAGAACCACGTGTCGTCGATCCTGCTCGAGCTCGGCGCCCGGGACCGCACGAATGCGGTCCTCCGAGCCGTGCGGGAGGGAATCCTGCGGTGACGGTCAGATCAGATCCTCGCCGTCCCGTCGGGCCTGCAGCCACTCCTTGAAGAACCCGCGGCAGAGCGCCGCCAGCACACCGGCGACGAGTACGGGCCAGATCAGGACGTAGACGGTCAGTGCGAGCGTGCTCATCGGTTCTCCTTCTCCGGAGTGGTCGCCGCGGCGTCCGTCTCGGACGCAGGGGTTTTCGCCGAGGCAGGGACGTTCGGCGAGGCAGGGACGTTCGCCGAGGCAGGGGCGTTCGGGGAGTCAGGGTCGGTTTCGGGTGTCACGTCGTCCGCAGCCACGTCGAAGTCACCGACACGCTGCGCGATGACCTCGAAGTCGAAGTTCTCGTCGGAGTTCACGGACATCGCCCAGCACACGACCGTGCTGACCGCGTAGGCGACGAGCGAGGCGCTGAGCACGGCGTAGTCGTGGACCGAGCCGAGCGCGAAGGGCGCCACGACCCCCGCGGCGACGACACCGATGACGCGTGCGGCCCGGAGTCCGAAGAAGCCGAATGCCATCAGACCCGCGATCACGCCGACACCGACGACCGATGCGATGTCCACCGTCCAGGCGAGCACCCCGTCCATCGGGAACCACCCGAAACGCACCGGCAGGAACGCTGCCAGGGCGACGAGCACCGACGTCGTGAACGCCTTGTTGGTGACCTTGTGCCAGTAGAAGCTCGCGATGACGGGGAAGACCAGCGCACCCCAGAGCGCGCCGACGAACACGAGCAGGTCGAGGATGCTCAATCTCATGCTCGCGAACGCCACGGCGGCTGCGGTCGCGACGACCATCGTGGCGCGCCCGATGAAGAGCATCCGCTTGGGATCGGCATTGCGGGTGCCGCCGGCGATGTTCTGGCCGTAGATGTCGGCCATGACGATCGACGACAGCGCCGACAGATCGGAATCGGCCGTGGACGACAGCGCACCGATGATCATGACGAAGAACACGACGACCAGAGCCGTGGGCAGGAAGGACGCCACCATCTGCGGCACGATGTTGTTGACGTCGCCGTCCATCGGGTCGATGCCCAGGTACAGCGCGAGCACACCGAACATGCCGACGCCGATGACAGTGGCGCCGTAGCCGATCGTCGCGGTGACGAAGGTGGGCTTGATGAGATCCTCCCGCACCGCGAACAGGCGCTGCGCGATCGTCTGGTTGCCGATGGCGTACGCGAGCACGGCGGCGATGTACGGCGCGCCCTGGTTCAGGAAGGCATCGCTGGAGAAGAAGTCGCTCTGCTGGTCGGTGAGGTTCCCGGAACCACCGTCGAACGCGTCGGGGAAGCCGGTGATGAAGAAGACCGCCGGGATGATGACAACGACCGCACCGAGCATCGCCACGACCTGCATGAAGTCGGTGAGCACGGACGCTCGGAAGCCGGACCACAGGGTGTAGAGCAGCACACCGGCGGCGATGAAGACGACACCCTGGACGAAGCCGAACGGCGAGATCAGCGAGATGAGCACACCGCCGGCGATGAAGTTGGACATCAGGCTGATGAGGCTGCCGACGAGATTCGAACCGGCCAGCATGAGCTGGCTCGACCGCCCGTGCCGGGCGAACATGACCTCGGCGAGGGTGTGTGCTTTCGGGGCGACCGCGCGGATGCGCTTCCCGAAGGGGTAGATGAACAGGATCATCAACGCGCCCCACAGCCCGTAGTGGATCGGGCCGGAGATGCCGTAGGTGTATCCGGAGGTCGCCGACGCGTACAGCGAGGACGCCCAGATCCAGGTGGCGGTCATGCTGGCCGCCGACACCCCGAAACCGACCTTGTTGCCGGCGGTCATGTAGCCGTCGGCGTTCTCGTCCTTCTTCCCGATTCGGGCGGAGACGAGAAGCGTTCCGCCGTAGAAGATTACGAGCAGGGCAACGATCGTCGCGGCGCTGAACTGAACGAGCTCGGTGCCGTTCACTGCGACCTCCTTCGTGTTCGCGTCACGTCCGCGGTCGTCGGAGCGCAGTGGAACGCAGGGCGCGCTGCACGCGTCCTGTCTGTCGGTTCCGCTGCGGCGTCGGTCCGATCCACCGCCGGACGGTGGGCATGCGTCGGGCGCCCGATCGGCCACGGGCCGGCGGGCGCGGCATACCGCTCCAGCAGGGCACGCCCGGATCCGGGCGTGTGCCGACGAAGTGATCGGCGGCGTTCTCGTCGGCGCTCGTGGGCTGCACGGGCGCGCGCCGCCGGCGCGAGGGGTGTCCTCGGTCGGGTGATGTGCACGCGGAGGGGCGATCCGGGCCGGCCCCGATGGTCGCCTTCTCGGTGCACTGCTTCGCCGGCCGGGGCAGATTACCATGTCCTTTGCGGCAGTAACTTTTTCGCTCCTGCGCCCCCGCTGTCTGCGCAGGTGACGGCACCTGCGCAGCGGTGGTGCGCGTCAGCGCCAGGAGACGGGCGCGCCCCGCTCCCGCAGCCACGCGTCGAGGTCGTGGCCGTGCGCGGCGATGCCGTCCACCGCCCGCAGTGCCGTGTCGATCGCCGTCTCGGCCGCCGCCGCGTCGATCATCCCGGTGGTGACTGCGACCACCAGTTCGTCGATGTCCTCGACCGTCGTGTCGCGGCCCGTGCGGACGATCAGGTCGAGATAGTGGTCGTGGGAGTACCAGACGTCGCCGTCGCGCCGAAACTCACCGACGTCGACGTAGCGGTCCTGGTCGCGTTCGTTGCCCGGCGTGAAATGGAAGATCGAGGCCCGCAGACGCAGGTCCGGCAGCAACCACGATTCGAGATAGTGGAACTGCGGGTGGTCGGACGATCGCGCCATGTACAGCCCCCACTCCTCGACGCGGTACTCGTCGACAGCCCGCGCGAAGCCCTTGGGGTCGATGTTGGTCTTCGTGGCGACGTCGAAGATCTCGGTCTTCACGGGATGCGGGGTCGCGGACACGGGATGCACGCTAGCGTGCGAACCGCGCCGCACGCAGGACCGCGATGCGTGTCGGTGGGAGCGCTTACTCTGGATTCCATGGCGTTCGCAAGTGAGCATCCCGTCGTCGCACACTCCGAGTTCCGGCCGGTGGGTGAGATCGAGCGCACCGAGGCCCGTTTCGAGGTCGTCAGCGAGTACGAACCGGCCGGCGATCAGCCGGCCGCCATCGACGAGCTCGAGCGCCGGCTGAGGGCGGGGGAGAAGGACGTCGTCCTGCTCGGTGCCACCGGTACCGGCAAGTCCGCCACCACCGCGTGGCTCATCGAACGCGTCCAGCGACCCACCCTCGTGATGGCGCCCAACAAGACCCTGGCCGCGCAGCTCGCCAACGAGCTGCGAGACATGTTGCCCAACAACGCAGTCGAGTACTTCGTCTCGTACTACGACTACTACCAACCCGAGGCGTACATCGCGCAGACCGACACCTACATCGAGAAGGACTCGTCGATCAACGACGACGTCGAGCGGCTGCGGCACTCCGCCACCTCGTCGCTGCTGTCCCGCCGCGACGTCGTGGTGGTCGCGTCCGTCTCGTGCATCTACGGTCTCGGTACCCCGCAGTCCTATCTCGACCGGTCCATCCAGCTCGAGGTCGGTGTGGAGGTGCCGCGCGACGCGCTGCTGCGCCTGCTCGTCGACGTCCAGTACGCCCGCAACGACATGGCGTTCACCCGCGGATCGTTCCGCGTCAAGGGCGACACCGTCGACATCATCCCCGCCTACGAGGAACTCGCCGTGCGGATCGAGTTCTTCGGCGACGAGATCGACGCGCTGTACTACCTGCATCCGCTCACCGGCGACGTCGTGCGCAAGGTCGACTCCCTGCGCATCTTCCCGGCCACCCACTACGTCGCCGGTCCCGAGCGCATGGAACGCGCCGTCGCGAGCATCGAGGCCGAGCTCGAGGAGCGCCTGGCCGATCTGGAGAACCGCGGCAAGCTGCTCGAGGCGCAGCGTCTGCGCATGCGCACCCAGTACGACATCGAGATGATCCGGCAGGTCGGCTTCTGCTCCGGCATCGAGAACTACTCCCGCCACATCGACGGGCGCCCCGCCGGATCCGCGCCCGCGACGCTCATCGATTACTTCCCGGAGGACTTCCTCCTGGTCATCGACGAGTCGCACGTCACCGTGCCGCAGATCGGTGCGATGTACGAGGGCGACATGTCGCGCAAGCGCAACCTCGTCGACTTCGGTTTCCGTCTCCCGTCGGCGGTCGACAACCGGCCACTGACCTGGGAGGAGTTCGCCGCCCGCATCGGGCAGACGGTCTACCTGTCGGCCACCCCCGGCCCGTACGAGCTCGGACAGACAGGTGGCGAGTTCGTCGAGCAGGTCATCCGGCCCACCGGCCTCGTCGACCCGCAGGTCGTCGTCAAGCCCACCAAGGGGCAGATCGACGATCTCGTGCACGAGATCCGCGAACGTGCCGAGCGCGACGAACGCGTCCTCGTCACCACCCTCACCAAGAAGATGGCCGAGGACCTCACCGACTACCTGCTCGAACTCGGTATCCGGGTGCGCTATCTGCACTCCGACATCGACACCCTGCGCCGCGTCGAACTGCTGCGACAACTGCGCCTGGGCGAATACGACGTGCTCGTCGGCATCAACCTGCTCCGCGAGGGTCTCGACCTCCCCGAGGTGTCGTTGGTGGCGATCCTCGACGCCGACAAGGAAGGCTTCCTACGGTCGACGACCTCGCTGATCCAGACCATCGGCCGCGCGGCCCGCAACGTCTCGGGTGAAGTGCACATGTACGCCGACAAGATCACCGACTCGATGGCGCGGGCCATCGAGGAGACCGAACGGCGGCGCGAGAAGCAGATCGCCTACAACACCGAACACGGTCTCGATCCGAAGCCGCTGCGCAAGAAGATCGCCGACATCCTCGACCAGGTCTATCAGGAGGCCGAGGACACCGAGGCCGTCGAGGTGGGCGGCTCCGGCCGCAACGCTTCGCGTGGTCGCCGAGCCCAGGGCGAGTCCGGACGGGCCGTCAGCTCCGGTGTCGTGGAAGGTCGCGACACCTCGACGATGCCGCGCGCCGAGCTCGCCGATCTCGTGCAGCAGCTCACCGACCAGATGATGCAGGCCGCCCGCGACCTGCAGTTCGAGCTGGCCGCACGGCTTCGCGACGAGATCTCCGATCTGAAGAAGGAACTGCGCGGGATGGACGCCGCGGGTCTGAAGTAGTCGCCCGGCCCGATCGGCGCCGGCGACTCGGTAGGGTCCACTCCCATGGATCCCTCTTCCGCCGGGCGTGCTGCCCGCGCACTCGAGCTGCTGCACTCGGTCGTCTACTTCGCGCCGGACATCGCGGGTGAACTCGCCGCGCTCGGTGTCGACGGACCGGCTGCGCAGTACTTCGGTGGACGCGCGGCACCCCTGGGTGCCGTCGGCCCCGGGGTCGTGACCGCGACGTTCTGCAGCTTCTCGCCCCGCCTGGTGGCATCGGCCGTCCCGGCAGTGTGGGAGACGGCCGAGCCGGCCACGATCATCGCGGCGCGGTTGCGGGCTCTGGACGCACTCCATCGACGGGTCCTCGGGCAGGACGTACTCGGCTCCGCGGAGATGAACGAGGCGGCGGACCTCGCGGCCACCGCGGCGCGGGCGATTCCCGGCCCGGACGGTCGCCCGCTCTACGCCGCCTACGCCGACCTGCCCTGGCCCGAGGAGGCGCACCTGCGCCTGTGGCACGCCCTGACCCTGCTGCGCGAGTATCGCGGCGACGGTCATATCGCGGCCCTGCAGACGGCAGGGCTTTCGGGGCTCGATGCGCTCGTCACCCACACGGCGACCGGTATCGGGTTCGCCACTGATCCGGCCCGGAAGCTGCGGGGCTGGTCGCGGGACGAGTGGGCGGACGCCGAGAAGGGATTGCGCGGGCGCGGCCTGCTCGACAAGCGCGGCGAGCTCACCGGTGAGGGCTTCGAGGTCCGCGAACTCGTCGAGGATCTCACCGACGACCTGGCGGTCGCGCCGTGGACTGCGCTCGGTGAGGAGGGGGTGGAACGTTTGCTCGACCTCGCGTTGCCGTGGCGCGACGCCTTCGTCGACGCCGAGGTATTCCCTGCCGGCCTGTTCGGCCCGCGTTACGGTGACGCGCGGTAACATCAAACCTGATTGTGGGATGAGACCCAAACCTCCCACCCGGGCCGCCCATCCCGCTACTGTCGACGCAGCGTATGGCGGGGGAGCGTGCGTGTCCTCCGTCGACGACGGCATCGGCGACCCGCGTCGATGGACCACACACTCGATGGAGGATGAATGAGCGCCTACCGGACCATAGTCGTCGGAACCGATGGTTCCGAATCGTCGTATCGGGCCGTGGAGAAGGCAGCTGCTCTGGCCGGCGACGCGGGCGCCCAACTGGTGATCGCCTGCGCCTACTACCCGGCCGACCCCAAGGACACCGCACAGGCCGCCGACGCGCTGCGCGACGAGGCGTACCAGGTCACCGGCTCGGCACCGACCTACGAGATCCTGCGCACCGCACGGGAGAAGGCAACCGTCGCCGGCGCCCGCAAGATCACCGAGCGGCCCATCGTCGGTGCACCTGTCGAATCGCTCCTCACGCTCGTCGAGGAGGTCGAAGCCGATCTCATCGTCATCGGCAATCGCGGCCTCAACACGCTGACCGGGCGGCTGCTCGGCTCCGTCCCCTCGGACGTCGCCCGCAAGGCCCTGTGCGACGTGCTGGTAGTGCACACGGTCCGCTGACGGATCAGCAGTACTCCTCGCGGGCGGTTTCGAGATAGCGCGCGGCGGCGTCGTCCGCCGACATGCGCGAACCCGAGGCGCCCGCGGCGTAGGCGGCGATCGGCCGGAGCGTGACGAGGACGTCGTGCTCCGGCACGCCCGCGCGCAACTGGTCGCACACCCCTCGCACCACCGCAAGCACCGTGTCGTCCGTGACGTCGGCGACCAGACCGGACGCCTCCAGTGCCTCCTTCACCCGCAGAAAACGCGCGTCGGGCGGCGTCGACGAGGTAGGGGATACCGACGTCGTGGACGTCGCGGCCTGCGCCTCGTCCTGGGTCGGCGTGACCGATCCGCACGCGGCGGAGACGAAGAACCCGCTCAGCGCCGCGATCGCAGCGCACCCCGCTCGACGTATCCGGTGGTGCGCTGCCCGATAGGCCACGTGTTCGTTCCCTCCGCGGATGATCCGTCCCATCTCCTTGCCCCGAAGGACGGTACCGTCCGGTGGCCGGTCCCGGGGTCCGCTCGGCGGTGTCGGCCGAACCGTGTCGGTTCAGCAGCGTGTCGGTCCGGCGATACCGGCCAGCACCTCCGGCAACGCCTCCGAGTGGACCACCCCGAGACGCTGGGTGGCGCGGGTCAATGCCACGTACAGGTCGTTCATCCCGCGTGAGGAATCGGTGAGAATCTCCGCAGGTTCGACGAGCAGCACCGCGTCGAACTCGAGTCCCTTGACCTCCTTGACGGTCGCGACCGTGACCGACTCGGACGCGAGGTGCTCCCACGCACCCACGAGTCGCGCCGGGGCGAGCACGGCAGTCGTACCCGGGCCGGTCTCCGCCTCGAGAGCTGCCTGCACGGTGGCGAGCACCGCGTCCGCCTCGACGTGCTGCGACCACGGCTCGAAACCGGACTCGCGCACCGACTGCGGCGGCACCTGGTCGGGATCGATCTCCGCGAGCACCGCGTGCGCGATCCGCATGATCTCCGCCGGCGTGCGGTAGTTGACCGTCAGTTCGGTCTTCTTCCACCGGTTCGCGACATACGGTTCGAGAATCTGCTGCCACGACTCGGTTCCCGCCGGATCCCCGGTCTGCGCGGTGTCGCCCACCAGGGTCATCCAGCGATTCGGGATGCGGCGCATGATCGTTCGCCACGCCATCGCCGACAACTCCTGTGCCTCGTCGACGATCACATGACCGTACGTCCAGGTGCGATCGCCGGCCGCCCGCTCCGCCGTGGTCTCGTGACGACGGTGGTTCTGCCGTTCGGCGAGCTGGGTGGCGTCGATCAGGTCGTACGCCATGAGCAGTTCGGGATCGAGGTCGTCCTCGAGATCCTGCGGTGCCGAACCGGTGAGGATGTCGAGTGCGCCCTGCGCGTCGGCGATCTGCTTGCGCCAGCGCCGCTTCGCGCGTTCGCGTTCGGCGGCGTCGTCCACCCCGAGCAGTTCGGCGAGCTCGTCGAGCAGTGGAGCGTCGGCGGCGCTGAAGTGTCCCGATGCATCGGGACGGTGCAGCGCATCGATCTGCTCGTCGGTCAGGGCCGGAGCCGCCGACGCGATCCGGTCGCGGGAGGCCAGCAGATCCGAGAGCACCTGCTGCGGGGACAGTTCCGGCCACAGCGCGTCGATCGCACCGACGATGTCGGGATCCGAACGCATCTCGGACCGGATGTCGTGGATGTCCTCCCGGCTCAACAGGTTCGCGCCACCGAGCGGGTTCGATCCGATGATCCCGGCCAACTGGTCGGCGAGGGCATCGATCACACCGTTCACGAAGATCGGCCGGGCCAGGTTGTGCGGCCGACGGGACGACCGGGCGCGACCCCGCGCACGGGTCACGATCGTGCGGTCGAGGGTGAGCGCGTAGGTGTCGAAACTCAGCTGCACGGGGGATCGGGGCACCTCCTGCCGGTCGCGGACCGCCTTCTCGAGCACCTTCACCATGTCCAGGGAGCCCTTCAGTTCGCCGGCCATCGGATCGTCCTCGATCGTCGGCGTGACCCCCGGATACAGATCCCCGACCGTCGACAGCAGCACGCCGGTCTCACCGAGCGAGGGCAGCACCTGACCGATGTAGTCGAGGAAGCGGCTGTTCGGACCCACGATCAGCACGCCGCTCTTGGCCAGTTGCTTGCGGTAGGTGTAGAGCAGGTAGGCCGCGCGGTGCAGCGCGACCGCGGTCTTGCCGGTGCCCGGACCGCCCTGGACGACGAGCACACTGCGATGCTCGGACCGGATGACCGCGTCCTGCTCGGCCTGGATCGTCGCCACGATGTCGTGCATCTGCCCGGTACGCGCGGCGTTCAGAGCGGCGAGCAGCGCCGATTCTCCGGCCACGCCACCGGCCGGTGGGGTGTCGGCGTGCTCGAGCGCGGCGTCGAGGTCGAGGTACTCGTCGTGCAGTGCGGTGACGGAGCGGCCGCGGCTGCGGATGTGGCGGCGCAGCACGACACCGTCCGGAGCGGCGGGGGTCGCGAGGTAGAACGGGCGGGCCTGGGGTGCGCGCCAGTCGAGCAGCAGCGACTCGTAGTCGTTGTCCTCGTCGAGGATGCCGAGGCGGCCGATGTAGCGGGTCTCCGCGCCGTCCTCCGTCACGGGGCCGGAGGTGTCCGTCCCGTCGTCCCGCACATCGATGCGGCCGAAGCACAAGCCGTGCTCGGCGGCGTCGTACTTCGCGATGTCCTCGGTGTACATGTGGGTGTACGACTCGCGTTCGCTGCGCGCCTGCGGGGTGCCTCCGGTCTCGCGCAGCACGCGGGCCAGCCGGGTCTTCGCGTAGTCGCGCAGACCGTCGAGATGCGTGTAGAGCATCGCCACGTAGGCCTGCTCGCGATCGAGCTCCGGATGGGACGCGCCATCAACCGGCACAGGGACTCCTCGGGGATAGACAGGACGAGATCGCTCGCCGCCGCAGGGGTGACGCGTCGACGAAAGTGCCCGAGAAGTCTAGTCGCCGCAGGAGGAAAACGGGCAGAAAGCCTGATCACAGCAGTGCGGGCGTGCGATGCCCACACACGCCCGCACCACGGTGCCGTACCGGACTACTTCTTCTTCTCGATGCTCTTCTCGAGCGCCTTCAGGTTCTTCGCGAGCTTCTTCTCCGCCTTCGTGCCCTGCTTGCGCGCGGCCTCGGCACGCAGACGGGCCTTCTCCGCGGCGACGTGAGCCCGAGCGTTCAGGGTCGCGGACTGCTCCTCGGCGAGCTTCGCCCATTCCGAGCTGCGATCGACCGTGGTGTCCCACAGCTTCGAGCCACGCTTGCGGGCGACGTCGGCGAGCTCAGGGGTGCGCTCGCGCGCCAGCCCGAGCAGTTCGGTGCCGCGTTCACGGGCGCCCTCGGCGAGTTCGGGGGCGCGCTCACGCGCGACACCGAGGATCTCGGCGCTGCGATCGCGCGCCCGTTCGGTCAGCACCGGGCCGCGGTCGCGGGCGACCTCGAGCAGTCCGCTGCTCCGCTCGCGTGCGGCCTCTGCGAGTTCGGGTGCACGTTCCTTGGCGATCTCGAGGATGTGTCCACCCTGCTCGCCGGCTTCCTCCGTCAGCGTCTTGACCCGCTCGGCGACGGTGTGCAGCGTTTCGGCCGTGTGACCGTCCGAGGAATGGCCCGGCAGTGCAGCGGCCACCGACTTCTGCGCGGCACGCGCGGCGCGACGGCTCCGCCAGCCCAGCGACGGCTTGCCCTCGGTGTCCACGGCGGCGATGAGCAGACCGCCGATCAGGCTCACGTTCTTGATGAGCTGGGTGCGCTGCTGGGCGCGGGCCTCGGGGTCCTCGACGTTCCAGAAGTCATGGCCCGCGACGGTCGTCGGCACGAGGCTGCCGATCAGCGCGAGAGCGGACAGACGAGGTGCTTTCCCGAGTGCGAACAGGGTCCCGGCGCCGATCTGCACTGCGGCGTTGATCTGGACGAGAGTCTCGGGATTGCTGGGAAGCCGGTCGGTGATCGACGCCGGCAAGGCGTTCACAGCCTGATCGAGCCCGGGCTGCGCGGCACCTGCTTTCGGCTCGGGCTTCCGCAGGGCGTCGATACCCCCGGCGATGAAGATGGACGCGAGCATGGGCCGCGCAATTCTCCGGACGAGCATGTGGTTCCTCCCGTGGTCGGCTGTGTTTCCAAACCCTGACACAGGTACCCCAAGCGTCACGGGAATATGCACGAAGCAGGGCCGAAGGGTACGAAACGATATTTCGGGCCATACGGAAACTCGAAAAAACCCGAATTTCGTCGTCGACGAGCGCCCCCGACATCACCTCGACGGCCGACTCGCCGCGCGGGACGTCGGAATCTCAGGCGGCCGATCCTCAGTAGTGAGCGGCAGATCCGTGACGGTCTCGAACAGGTGCGGACCCGAGGCGGTGTCGACGCTGCGCTCGATGGTCAGGTGCGCGACGCGTCCTCGCGTCCGCAGGGTGGCGATCTGGTTCCCGAAGCTCGGACCTGCCATCTTCGACCACGAGAACGACGTCTCGGGAACGGTCGTCACCGGACCGAGCAGCAACCGCACGACGCGCTCCGCCTTGCGTCCCCATGCGGCGCGGAAGGCGACCCGGACAGCTGCGGGGACGTGGTTGTGCAGGGGCGAACAAGTCAGTTGGTACACCGTGCCGGCGGTCGGCGTCGCGAATCGGACGCGGGCGGCGTAGGCATGGTGCACGTCGCCCGAAAGGACACAGATTGTCGCGGGCGCGCAGCCGGACGTTTCGGCGCGACGCCCGGCAGCGACATCCAGCAACAAACGGGCGAGTCGCTCGAACGAATCGCGGAAGGCCGCCCAGTGTTCGAGATCGGCGGCGCGCCGGAGCTTCTCGGCCCACCGCGCCCATCGGTCACCGCGCACACCGGACGCGAGCTTCTCGTCCCACGCCTCGAGGTCGTGCATCGTGCGGGGGAGGAGCCACGGCAGCGACGTGCCGATCAGGAGGTGGTCGTAGTCGCCGTCGGTCTGCTCCTCGATCCAGTCGAACTCCGGATCGGACACCATGTCGCGCCGGTCGGGCGCGAGCACCCGCCCGCACCGCGAATCGATCACCAGCAGACGCACCGGTCCGAAATCGCGGCGATACGACCATCGCACTCCCGGACTGCCGTCGGCTTCCTCGTCGGCGCCGGACGCGAACGCACGCAAGATCGGTTCGGCGTCCCCGGCACAGTTCCGCACCCGGTCGTAGAGCGGGTCCTCGTCCAGCTCCGAGGGAGCGAGGTTACCGAGATGCTGATAGATCCAGTACGACGCCAACGCCCCGACGATGCGTTCCTCCCACCACGCGGAGGCCTCCATCTCCCTGCGCCACGAATAGGAGGTGTTCCAGTCGTCGTGCACGTCGTGATCGTCGAAGATCATCGAGGTCGGCACGTTCGACAACAGCCATCGGACGTTGTCCTCGGACCACGACCGGCTGTACAGCCAGGTGTACTCCTCGAAGTCGCGTACCTGGGCTCCGGGCGGTTCCGACAGATCGTGACGCTCACCGACCCGTCGCTTCATCTCCTCCGACAGCTCGTCGGCGTAGACCTGATCTCCCAGCAGCAACAGCGCGTCGGGCCATTCGTCGACCGGTAGGGAACGCATGCGCTGCGCGTAGGCGACGAGAGCGTCCTTTCCGAGGACGGCTGTCGGTTCCGCGCTCTCCGAGGCCACCCGGCACGACCCGAAGGCGAGCACTAAATCCTCGGGGTCGTCTTCCGCGGTCCTGATCAGCGGCGATGCAACACCGACGGGTGGCCACACGACCCGGCCGTCGAGATCCACCTCGTAGGGCGTCACCGATCCGGGTTCGAGGTCTCGGACGGTGACGAGCGCGTAATGGTGCCCCGCGACGGTCCACGTGTGTTCGGAACTGCCGAGCACATGCACCGTGCACGGCTCGGACGTCTCCACCCAGATCGTGGCGTCCGTATCGCCGATGTGCCTGAGCACCGGCCCCAGTACGAGATCCGCCACAGTGTCAGGCCTCCGTGCTCGTGCGAGCTCGTCCGGTTTTCGAGCGTACTCGCGGCAGTGGAGCACAGGAGGATTCCGGCGAACTCCGATCCTCGTTCGGCCTCCGCGCCTCTGCGACGGGGCGCACGCTGGAACGGACGCAGCACAAGCGGCCCGCTCGGGTCGTTGCCGCGTGCTGGAAGGGGGCCCGGACATGACCGACGCGGAGAATCCGACCCGCTGGGATCGGCTCGACGACGAAGAGAAACGGCAGGCGAGGGAGAAGGCCGAGGAGATCGACCACATGTACGAACCGGGAGCGCGGCCGACCACGGTCGTGCCGGGCACGAACGGGATGGTCTCGGGAACGGCCTTCGCGGATATGGCGGGCGAGCGCTCGAGGGACGAGCCCGCCGGAGCGGGCAAGGGCGAAGGGTCGGCCGACAGGGACGGTGCCCCCGACTAGACGTCGTGCGAGCACGCTCGGGTGTCACAGATCCGGCCGTCGCAGGCTAGGCCTCGTACCGAGTGCCGTCCGGCCCGAGGCGGACCGGGACGGACCGTCACCAGCCCCGCTCGCGCCACTCGCCGAGATGCGGACGTTCGGCTCCGAGGGTCGAGTCCTTGCCGTGTCCGGGGTAGAAGATCGTCTCGTCGTCGAAGCGGTCGAAGATCTTGGACTCGACGTCGCCGAGGAGCGATCGGAAGGCGTCGTCGTTCGGGGTCTTGCCGACGCCGCCGGGGAACAGTGAATCGCCGGTGAAGATGTGCGTACGACCCGTGCCCCGTTCCGTGAGGACCAACGCAACCGACCCCGGAGTGTGTCCTGAGAGGTGGATCACCTCGAGATTCAGCTCACCGATCTGCACGGTGTCGCCCTCGGCCAGGATCCGGTCGGGCGTCACCGGCAGGGGATCGGCGTCGAGTTCGTGTGCGGCGGTAGGCACACCGGTCTCCGCGGCGACCCGCTCGAGACCCTGCCAGTGATCCCAGTGCTGATGGGTGGTGACGATGAGCTCGAGCTCCGGCGCGTTGTCGCGGAGGAACTGCACGAGACGGTCGGGTTCGTTTGCGGCGTCGATGAAGACGGACTTGCCGGTGGCGTCGTCGGTGACGAGATAGGTGTTGTTGTTCATCTCGCCGACGGCAAGTTTGACGATGCTCGCTCCGGGAATCCTTCGGCGTTGCGCGGGTCCGCCGGGAGTGACGTCGCCGGTGTAGGTGTCTTCGATGATCACGGGCTGCTGCGTCATGCAGCTAAACCTACCTTCGGGTGCGCGCGTGAGCCTGAGGCGCGCGGTTGTTCGTCACGGAAACGTGTCGGTACCCGCGCCTACCATGGCTGAGGGCCGAATTCCGGCCTTGTCTACAGGAAGGATGTGGCGTGGCAGACCGCCTGATCGTGCGTGGAGCCCGGGAACACAACCTGCGTGGTGTCGACCTGGACCTGCCGCGCGACAGTCTGATCGTGTTCACCGGGCTGTCGGGTTCGGGCAAGTCGAGCCTCGCGTTCGACACCATCTTCGCCGAGGGGCAGCGGCGCTACGTCGAGTCGTTGTCGGCCTACGCCCGCCAGTTCCTCGGTCAGATGGACAAGCCGGACGTCGACTTCATCGAGGGCCTGTCGCCTGCGGTGTCGATCGACCAGAAGTCCACCAACCGCAACCCGCGGTCCACCGTGGGCACCATCACCGAGGTCTACGACTACCTGCGTCTGCTGTACGCCCGGGCCGGCACTCCGCACTGCCCGGTCTGTGGCGAGCAGATCTCCCGGCAGACGCCGCAGCAGATCGTCGACCAGGTGCTGGAGATGGAGGCCGGGGCCCGTTTCCAGGTCCTCGCGCCCGTCGTGCGCACCCGGAAGGGCGAGTTCGTCGACCTCTTCGAGCAGCTGACCGTCCAGGGCTACTCCCGCGTGCGTGTCGACGGGGTCGTCCACCCGCTGTCCGATCCGCCGAAGCTGAAGAAGCAAGAGAAGCACGACATCGAGGTCGTCGTCGACCGCCTCGCCGTCAAGCCCAGCGCGCAGCAGCGACTCACCGACTCCATCGAGACCGCGCTGCGGCTCGCCGAGGGTGTCGTCGTGCTCGACTTCGTCGATCGTGAGGAGGATGCCCCCGATCGCGAGCGTCGGTTCTCCGAGAACCTGGCGTGCCCGAACGCGCACCCGCTGTCGATCGACGAACTCGAGCCGCGGTCGTTCTCCTTCAACTCGCCCTACGGTGCGTGCCCCGAGTGTGCGGGTCTCGGTGTGCGCAAGGAGGTCGATCCCGATCTCGTCGTGCCCGACCCGGATCTGAGCCTGGCCGACGGCGCGATCGCGCCCTGGTCGATGGGCCAGAGCGCCGAATACTTCGGCCGACTGCTGTCCGGCCTGGCCGACGCCCTCGAATTCGACATCGACACCCCGTGGCGGAAACTGCCCGTCAAGGTGCGCAAGGCCGTGCTGGAGGGCAGCACCGAGCAGGTGCACGTGCGCTACAAGAACCGCTACGGCCGCGTCCGTTCGTACTACGCCGAGTTCGAGGGCGTCATGCCGTTCCTGCACCGCCGTCTCGAGCAGTCCGAGTCCGAGCAGGCGAAGGAACGTTACGAGGGCTACATGCGGGAGATCCCGTGCCCGGCCTGCGCCGGTGCCCGCCTTCGTCCCGAGATTCTGGCCGTGACGGTCAGCGCGGGCGACTTCGGTGCGATGTCCATTGCCGAGGTGAGCGACCTGTCGATCGCCGAGTGCGCACGCTTCCTCGACGGTCTCGTCCTCGGCGCCCGCGAGGCCGCCATCGCTGGGCAGGTCCTCAAGGAGATCCAGGCCCGGCTCGGCTTCCTGCTCGACGTCGGACTCGACTACCTCACCCTCTCGCGCGCCGCGGGCACCCTCTCCGGTGGTGAGGCACAGCGCATCCGTCTCGCCACGCAGATCGGATCCGGTCTCGTCGGCGTTCTGTACGTGCTCGACGAGCCGTCGATCGGTCTGCATCAGCGCGACAACCGTCGTCTCATCGACACCCTCACGCGACTGCGCGATCTGGGCAACACGCTCATCGTCGTCGAGCACGACGAGGACACCGTCCGTGCCTCCGACTGGGTCGTCGACATCGGACCGCGCGCGGGCGAGCACGGCGGGACGGTCGTCCACAGCGGCACTTACAAGGAGCTGCTCGACAACCCGGAATCGCTCACCGGCGCCTATCTGTCCGGACGCGAGGAGATCGAGATCCCCGCGCTCCGGCGGCCGATCGACAAGGGCCGGCAGGTCACCGTCGTCGGCGCCCGCGAGAACAATCTGCGCGAGATCGACGTGGCGTTCCCACTCGGCGTCCTCACGTGCGTCACCGGTGTCTCCGGCTCCGGGAAGTCGACACTCGTCAACGACATTCTCGCGACGGTGATGGCCAACAAGCTCAACGGCGCGCGGCAGGTTCCCGGACGGCACACCCGCATCAACGGACTCGACCAGCTCGACAAGCTCGTGCAGGTCGACCAGTCGCCGATCGGCCGCACCCCGCGCTCGAACCCCGCGACCTACACGGGTGTATTCGACAAGATCCGCAGCCTGTTCGCCTCCACCACCGAGGCGAAGGTGCGCGGCTACCAGCCGGGTCGGTTCTCGTTCAACGTCAAGGGCGGGCGGTGCGAGGCGTGCTCGGGCGACGGCACGTTGAAGATCGAGATGAACTTCCTGCCCGACGTGTACGTGCCGTGCGAGGTGTGCCACGGCGCCCGCTACAACCGCGAAACGCTCGAGGTGCATTACAAGGGCAAGACCATCGCCGAGGTGCTCGACATGTCGATCGAGGAGGCGGCGGAGTTCTTCCGGCCGGTCACCTCCATCCACCGCTACCTCAACACGCTGGCGGAGGTCGGTCTCGGTTACGTGCGCCTGGGCCAGCCGGCGACGACCCTGTCCGGCGGTGAGGCGCAGCGCGTCAAGCTCGCCGCCGAACTGCAGAAGCGTTCCAACGGGCGCACCGCGTACATCCTCGACGAGCCCACCACGGGCCTGCACTTCGAGGACATCCGCAAGCTGCTCGGGGTCATCAACGGTCTGGTCGACAAGGGCAACACCGTGATCGTCATCGAGCACAACCTCGATGTCATCAAGACCGCCGACTGGATCATCGACATGGGTCCCGAGGGCGGTTCCGGTGGCGGCACGGTGGTCGCGGAGGGCACTCCGGAAGAGGTGGTCACGGTGGAGGAGAGCTACACCGGACGCTTCCTTGCGGAGATCCTCGACGGGCGGATCACTGCACCTGCTTCCGCGCCGGTACGCAAGCGCGCGACGAAGGCGACGAAGGCGACCAAGGCGACCGCGACCAAGACTGCCGCTACGAAGTCGGCCACGAAGGCGAAGACCGCCAAGAAGAAGGTGGCGGCCGCGAGCTGACGAATCGAGCCGCCCGCCTCGGAAGAGGCGGGCGGCTCGATCTCGTGGCTCGTGAAGCAGCCGGGGAGCGTGAAGTGGGCGGGACTCCGGTTCGGCTCAGTAGACCGGGCCGGTGTACTTCTCGCCCGGGCCCTTGCCGGGCTCGTCGGGCACCGCCGACGCCTCGCGGAAGGCGCGCTGCAGTGCCTGCAGTCCTTCGCGCAGCGGGCCGGCGTGCGGACCGAGATATTCCACCGACGAGGTGATCAGGCCGGCGAGTGCGGTAATCACGCGGCGGGCCTCGTCGAGGTCACGTCGCGCGCTGCTGTCGGGATCCTCGTCAGCGAGACCGAGCTTCTCGGCAGCCGAACTCATGAGCATCACGGCTGCGCGGCTGATCACCTCGACGGCCGGGATGTCGGCGAGTTCGCGCACATCCTCCGCCGCAGCGTCCTGATCGGGGGTCTCGGGAGCATCCGTCATAGCGTCGAGCATAGGGTCGCGCCGCTCGGCGCCGACCGTGCGGGTGCGGCGCCGACGCGCCGATTCGTCGTCGACGTGGCTTTTTGTTAGACTTGATCCCACGACCGCCCGCGGTGATCCTCCGTGGGCAGCAAAGTGGAGTCCGACTCCCACCTCTGGCGGCACATCGATGCAGCTGAGAGGTCCGGTCCTCCGGGTGTAGAAGCCCGGATGTCCGCCCTGCATCGGGCGGTGCGGATCACGCAGCGTGAGCTGGGTGCCGTCGACCGGTCGGTATCGGACCCCGCGTGGAGCCTCGGCACCACAGCGGGGTCTTCTTGTCGAGGAGTAGGGCCACGTGCTGCGGTGCGGTCAAACCGACCACACCGCTCTACCTAGGAGGCCCCATCAGCGCTGAGACCCGCATCAACGAACGCATCCGAGTTCCCGAAGTCCGGCTCGTCGGACCCGGCGGTGAACAGGTCGGAATCGTGCGTGTTGAAGATGCCCTCCGCCTGGCAATCGAAGCCGACCTCGACCTTGTCGAGGTGGCGCCCGACGCCCGGCCGCCGGTCTGCAAAATCATGGACTACGGCAAGTTCAAGTACGAAGCCGCGCAGAAGGCGCGCGAATCGCGCAAGAACCAGCAGCAGACCGTGATCAAGGAGCAGAAGCTCCGTCCGAAGATCGACGACCACGATTACGAGACCAAGAAGCGCAACGTCGTGCGCTTCCTCGAGGCCGGTTCGAAGGTCAAGGTCACGATCATGTTCCGCGGCCGCGAGCAGTCGCGCCCCGAACTCGGATACCGATTGCTGCAGCGCCTCGGCGCCGATGTCGCCGACCTCGGCTTCATCGAGACCAGTCCGAAGCAGGACGGCCGGAACATGACCATGGTGCTGGCCCCGCACAAGGGTGCGAAGACCCGTGCGAAGGCTCAGGAAGCCGCGCAGGCCGCACCGGCGCAGGCCGCACCGCGCCCGGCAGCCTCCGCTGCCCCGACCACGGAGTCCGCGCCATCCGCGCCGGCTCCCGGGACGGGCGACGCCCCGAGCAACTAGCCCGCTCAGGCAGCACATCCGGTGCTGTCCGTGAGCACCGATGTACGCACACGACAAGAACTGAGGACTCCATGCCCAAGTCGAAGACCCACAGCGGCACCGCGAAGCGATTCAAGGTGTCCGGTAGCGGAAAGGTCCTGCGCCAGAAGGCGGGTCGCCGCCACCTGCTCGAGCACAAGTCCTCGCGGGTGACGCGTCGCCTCGACGGCAAGGCCGTCGTCGCCGATGCCGACGCTCCGCGCGTCAAGCGCATGCTCGGGCTCTGAGCCTCTCCGACCGATCCATCCGGGGACACCTCGTTCGTCCCCCGAACTCTGACAGGACACATAACCAGTGGCACGCGTGAAGAGGGCCGTCAACGCCCAGAAGAAGCGTCGTTCGATTCTCGAGGCCTCGAAGGGCTACCGCGGACAGCGCTCGCGTCTGTACCGCAAGGCCAAGGAGCAGCAGCTTCACTCGCTGACCTACGCCTACCGCGACCGTCGCGCCCGCAAGGGTGATTTCCGCAAGCTGTGGATCAGCCGCATCAATGCTGCTGCCCGCGCCAACGACATCACCTACAACCGCTTCATCCAGGGCCTTAAGGCCGCCGGTGTCGAGGTGGACCGCAAGATCCTCGCCGAGCTCGCCGTCTCCGACGCCGAAGCCTTCGCCGGCCTCGTGGCCGTCGCCAAGGCTGCCCTTCCGGCCGACGTCAACGCTCCGGCTGCCTGAGTGCTGCCCTGAGCTACGACAACATCCAGGAACGACCCGTGGACACGCTCACCGAGCGCACACCACGGGTCGTTTCTGCTGTGAAACTGCTCCGGACCGCCGAGCGTCGCAAGACCGGGCGGTTCCTCGCCGAGGGTGAGAACTCCGTCACCGAGGCGCTCGCCGCTGCACGCGTGCACGAACTATTCGTCACCGAGGCGGCCGCCGGCCGGTACGCGACGGTCGTCGACGAAGCACGCCACAAGGGTGTGCGCGTGGGGATCGTCACCGAGCGGGCCGCCGCCCGGCTGTCCGACACCGTCACCCCGCCCGGCCTCGTCGCCGTGTGCGACACCCTCGACGTGCCGCTCGCCGAAGCGGTGACCCCGCGGTCGCGGCTGCTGGCCGTGCCCGTCGCGGTCGCCGAACCCGGCAACGCCGGCACCCTCATCCGCGTCTCCGACGCCGTCGGCGCCGACGCCGTGGTCCTCGCCGGCGACAGCGTCGACCCGCACAACGGCAAGTGCGTGCGCTCCTCGGCCGGCAGCATCTTCCACCTGCCGGTCGCGCGCGAACGCGACACCGACCGGGTACTGGCCACGCTCGCCGAGGCCGGCGTGCAGATCCTCGCGACGGCCGCCGACGGGGAGATCGACCTCGACGACGCCGACGAGTTGCTCGCCGCGCCCACCGCGTGGCTGTTCGGCAACGAGGCCCACGGACTCGATCCGCAGGTCGCCGCCCGCGCCGACCACCGCGTCCGCATCCCCATCCGCGGACGCGCCGAATCGCTCAACCTCGCCACCGCCGCCTCGATCTGCCTGTATGCGAGCGCGCGGGTACAACATCGGGCCGCTCGGCCCATCACATAGGATTTCCCGGGTGCGCCGCGGCCTCCGGCCCGGACCGCACCACCGAGATCACCCGTTCGTCCGAAGAAGGAGATGCACCGGTCGTGGCCAAGAAAGAGGGCGGGACCCCGCCGGCAGTCGATCCGAGCGCCCTGACCGAGGACGCGCTCACCGCCGCCGAGAAGTCCGCGATCGACGCGTTCGCCGCTGCGACCGACCTCGACGAACTCGCCCAGGCGAAGATCGACCACCTCGGCGACAAGGCGCCCATCTCCCTCGCCAAGCGCGCCCTCGGCTCGCTGCCCGGCAACGAGCGCGCCGACGCCGGCAAGCGGGTCAACGCCCACCGCACCACCGTGCAGGCCGCCTTCGACGACCGCAAGGCCGTGCTGCAGGCCGAACGCGACGCCGCGGTCCTCGTCGCCGAAGCCGTCGACGTCACCCTTCCCGCGACCCGCCGCGCGCTCGGCGCCCGCCACCCGATCTCGATCATCTCCGACGAGGTCGCCGACGTCTTCGTCGCGATGGGCTGGGAGGTCGCCGAAGGCCCCGAGGTCGAGACCGAGCATTTCAACTTCGACGCCCTGAACTTTCTGCCCGACCATCCGGCGCGCACGATGCAGGACACCTTCCACATCGCCCCGGAGGGTTCGCGGCAGGTGCTGCGCACCCACACCTCGCCCGTGCAGGTCCGCACCATGCTGCACCGCGACATCCCGATCTACGTCGTGTGCCCCGGCCGCACCTTCCGCACCGACGAACTCGACGCCACCCACACCCCGGTCTTCTCGCAGGTCGAGGGTCTCGCCGTCGACAAGGGCCTGACCATGGCGCACCTGCGCGGCACCCTCGACGCGTTCGCGCGGGCGCTGTTCGGGCCGGAGACCCGCACCCGGATGCGCCCGAACTACTTCCCGTTCACCGAACCGTCCGCCGAGGTGGACGTGTGGTTCCCGAACAAGAAGGGCGGCGCCGGCTGGGTCGAGTGGGGCGGCTGCGGCATGGTCAACCCCAATGTGCTCCGGGCCTCGGGCATCGACCCCGACGTGTACACCGGGTTCGCGTTCGGAATGGGCCTCGAACGCACCCTGCAGTTCCGCAACGGCATCCCCGACATGCGCGACATCGTCGAGGGCGACGTGCGCTTCACCCTGCCGTTCGGCGTGCAGGGCTGACAGCCCGCTCCCGACACCGACTCCACCGACCGACGACCGAACGAAAGAGCTGAGCACAAGTGCGAGTAGCGCAGTCCTGGCTGACCGAGATCCTGCAGCGCGCCACCCCGGAGTGGAACGTCACCGCCGAGGAACTCGACGCGGGATTCGTCCGGGTCGGACTCGAGGTCGAGGACATCGAGACCCTCGGCCGCATCGACAACCTCGTCGTCGGACGGGTCGTGGAGATCACCGAGCTCACCGAGTTCAAGAAGCCCATCCGTTTCTGCAAGGTTGACGTCGGTGAGGAGGAACCGCGCGGCATCGTGTGCGGTGCCCGCAACTTCGCCGAGGGCGACCTCATCATCGCCGCCCTGCCCGGCGCCGTGCTTCCCGGCGACTTCGCCATCGCATCGCGCAAGACCTACGGGCACATCTCCGACGGCATGATCTGCTCGCTGTCCGAGCTGGGCATCGGCAAGGACCACTCCGGCATCCTCGTGCTCGAGCCCGGCACGGCCGAACCCGGCACCGACGCCAACGATCTGCTCGGTCTCGGCGACACCGTCGTCGAACTGAACATCACCCCCGACCGCGGATACTGCTTCTCCGTCCGCGGCCTCACCCGCGAACTCGCGTGCGGCTTCGACCTCGAATTCGCCGATCCCGCGGCCGTGCCGGCACTGCCGTCCGACGGCGGGGAGGCCTACCCGATCCGGCTCGAGTCCGAGACGAAGGCCACCCGGTTTGCCGCACGCCGCGTCACCGGCATCGACCCGAAGGCCGTCACCCCGTGGTGGATGCAGCGCCGCCTGCACACCGCCGGTGTCCGCCCGATCTCCCCGGCCGTCGACGTGACCAACTACGTCATGCTCGAACTCGGCCAGCCGCTGCACGCCTTCGACGCCGCCAGCCTGCAGGGTGAGCTGGTCGTGCGACGCGCCCGGGCAGGGGAGAAGCTCACCACCCTCGACGGTGTCGAGCGCGATCTCGATCCGGAGGACGTCGTCATCACCGACGACTCCGGGGTGATCTCCCTCGCCGGCATCATGGGCGGCGCGACCACCGAGGTCGGCGACAGCACCACCGACGTGCTGCTCGAGGCCGCCACCTGGGATCCGCTCGCCGTCTTCCGCGGCAACCGTCGGCACAAGGTCAGCAGCGAGGCCGGCAAGCGTTTCGAGCGCACCGTCGATCCGGCCCTGGCCCGCGCCGCGCTCGACCGGGCCGCGAGCCTGCTCGTCGAGATCGCCGGCGGCCGCGTGGAGTCGACCCTCACCGACATCGTCGTGCCCACCGAGAGTCCGACGATCCGCATGGACATCGACCTGCCCGACCGCATGGCCGGGGTGAGCTACCCGAACGGCACCGCTGCCCGCCGTCTCACGCAGATCGGATGCGCGGTCGAGGTCGGTGTCGGCGAGGACGGCCACGGCCAGCTCGTCGTCACCCCGCCGACCTGGCGCCCCGACCTGCGCCAGCCTGCCGACCTGGTCGAGGAGGTGCTGCGCCTCGAAGGCCTCGAGCAGATCCCGTCGGTGCTGCCCACCGCTCCCGCCGGCCGCGGTCTCACGGCCACGCAGAAGCGCCGCCGCGCCGTCTCCCGCGCGCTCGCCCACGACGGCTATGTCGAGGTCCTGGCCCCGGTGTTCCTGCCGGCCGGCGTGTTCGATACCTGGAAGCTCGACGCCGACGACCCGCGCCGGGTGACCACCAAGGTGCTCAACCCCCTCGAAGCCGATCGTCCGGAGCTGGCCACCACGCTGCTGCCGGGCCTGCTCGAGATCCTCGGCCGCAACGTCTCGCGCGGCCAGCGCGACCTGTCGCTCTACGCAATCGCGCAGGTCGTGCATCCCACTTCCGAGACCAAGCCGGTCGACGCGCTCCCGGTCGACCGTCGTCCCACCGACGACGAGATCGCCCTGCTCGAAGGGTCGCTGCCGAAGCAGCCGGTCCACGTCGGTGGTGTGCTCGCCGGTTTGCGCGAACCGGCCGGGCCGTGGGGCACGGGACGCGCCGCCGATGCCTTCGATGCCTTCGCCGCCGCGGAGACCGTGGCACGTGCCGCCGGGGTGCGCCTCGAGCGCCGCGCCGCGCAGTACCTGCCCTGGCATCCCGGCCGCTGCGCCGAACTGCTTGTCGACGGGGTCGTCGTCGGCCACGCCGGTGAACTGCATCCCGCGGTGATCGAACGGGCCGGTCTGCCCGCACGCACGTGCGCCTTCGAACTCGACCTCGACGCGTTACCGATCGTGGAATCGCTTCCGGCGCCGGTGGTCTCGCCGTTCCCAGCGGTCCTGCAGGACGTCGCGGTCGTGGTCGACGCGAATGTGCCGGCCGCCGACGTCGAGAGCGCCCTGCGCTCGGGTGGCGGCGAGCTGCTCGAGGACATCCGTCTGTTCGACGTCTATCAGGGCGCCCAGCTGGGGGAGAACCGCAAGTCCCTCGCGTTCGCGCTGCGCTTCCGCGCCCTCGATCGCACCCTCACCGAGGACGAGGCCAGCGCCGCCCGCGAGGCAGCGGTGGCCGCCGCGGCCACCGCGGTCGGTGCCGAACTACGCGCCTGAGCCGCCCGCGTCCCCGCCCGGCAGCCACACCTCGGGCGGGACCGTGGTGACCTTGCGGACCGCCCGGTCGAGGATGTGCCCGGCGATCTCCGCGAGGGTGCGCATCGGGGTGCGGCCGTCGACCGCGAGCGCCGACAGGATCGCGCGGTCGGTGGCGGAGATCGTCGTGCGTCCGCGCCGCTCACCCACCCGCCGGGAGCCCGACGTCAGTTCCCCTCGCTCTCCCGGACCGAGCGCGTTCAGCCGCCACGCCCCGCCCTCGGTGAACCACTCCGAGACCACGTGGGTGCGGATCGACGCAACGCCGGGCAGCTTCCCCAGGTCGGCGCCCGCCCACGGCACCTCGACGGTCACCGTGCCCGAGATCGCCGCGATGACGAACCGCAAATCCCTCACGGTGCCCGGCGCGGTCCTGAAGTTCGCCCTGAGGATCGGGCGCGCGTGGGGATCGACCGAGCACGGCCCGGAGCGGGTCGCCTTCCTGCAGTACCGTCCGGTGCTCGACAACCGGCGGTTGCGTGAGGAACTCGGTGTGCCCCTGCGGTACACGAGCCGGGAGGCCCTCGAGGCGTATCTGCTGGCTCGCGCCGAAGAGGACTCAGTGGCAGCCGGGCGACGTAGCCTGGAGGCATGAGCAAGGACGAAGCCGGCCGGGTGCCGTCTCCCGAGGAGCCCGACAAGCCGGAGCAGCCCGTCCCCGACGTGACCCCGGCCGGGCCGGAGACGCCGACAGTGCCGGATATTCCCCCGGCCCCGGACATCCCGGACGTGCCGCCGATCGACCCCGAGCCGAGCCCCGATCCCGACGTGACCCCACGCGAGGAAGACGTCCACGACGCTCAGGTCCACGACGCCGAGATCGTCGAACCGGGTGTCGTCGACACCGGATCCGTCGACGGCCCGGTCCGCGCACCGACGATCGAGGAGATCACCGGATACACCGCGGACGGGGTGCCGACCTTCGAATCGGTGCGTGAGAAGATCGAACAGCGTTCGGCGACCGCGCTCGGCGCGGAGGAACTCGCGCACGCGACGGGTGCGGGTCGCACGCTCGAGGAGCAGTACGAGGAGCGCAAGGCGGCCGCTGCCGACCGGCTCGCGGAGATCCGGCGGTCGTTGCGGTCGGAGTGAATCCTCCGAAAGGGACACCCCCTATGAAATGATTTGCATGAGGGTGCATAATCATTCGTATGGGTACTTCACCGGACTTCACCGCCACCTCCGAGTCGCCGCTACGGGTCGCCGTGGCCGGCGCCAGCGGCTACGCGGGCGGCGAGATCCTGCGCCTGCTCCTCGGCCACCCCGCCTACCAGGACGGCTCGCTCGTCATCGGCGCGCTCACCGCCGGGGGTAACGCGGGCGCCACCCTGCGCGAGTTCCATCCCCATCTGCTGCCGCTCGCCGACCGCGTGCTCGGCGCCACCGACATCGACACCCTGCTCGGGCACGACGTCGTCTTCCTCGGCCTGCCGCACGGCCACTCCGCCGTGATCGCCGAGCAGCTGCCCGAGACGACCGTCGTCATCGACTGTGGCGCCGACTTCCGGCTCGAGAACGCCGCCGACTGGCAGCGCTGGTACGGCAGCGACCACGCCGGCACCTGGCCCTACGGCATGCCCGAGCTGCCCGGCAAGCGCGACGCCCTCGTCGGCGCCACCCGCATCGCGGTCCCCGGTTGCTACCCGACCTCCGCCTTGCTCGCACTCGCACCGGCCGTCGCCGCCGGCATCGTCGAACCCGTCGTGAACGTCGTGGCCGTCTCCGGCACCTCCGGCGCCGGGAAGTCCCCGAAGGTCGACCTGCTCGGCTCCGAGGTCATGGGCTCGGTCCGCGCCTACAGCGTCGGCGGCGCCCACCGGCACACCCCGGAGATCAAGCAGAACCTCTCCGCTCTTGCCGACACCGACGTGAAGGTCTCGTTCACCCCGATCCTCGCGCCCATGCCGCGCGGCATCCTCGCGACCTGCACCGCACCGACCACGGTGACCGCCGCCGAGGCCGGCGCCGTCTACGAGAAGGCCTACGCCGACGAACCGTTCGTGCAGCTGCTGCCGGAAGGCGCACTACCGGCCACCGGCGCGGTGGTCGGCTCGAACGCCGTCCAGATCGCCGTCACCGTCGACACCGACGCCGGACTGCTCATCGTCGTCGCCGCGCTCGACAACCTCACCAAGGGCACCGCCGGTGCCGCCGTGCAATCGATGAACCTGGCACTCGGCCTGCCCGAGACCGCCGGCCTGTCCACCGTGGGAGTGGCTCCGTGACCGAGAACAAGTACGCAGACGACGTCTACACCGGCGCCACCGAGATCGCCGGGGGACGCCTGATCCGCACCCAGGGTGTCACCAGTCCCGCCGGCTTCCGGGCCGCCGGCATCCCCGCCGGCATCAAGGTCTCGGGCAGACAGGACCTCGCGCTCGTGGTCAACGAGGGCCCCGAACTCACCGCCGCCGGTGTGTTCACCACCAACAAGGTCAAGGCCGCCCCCGTCCTGTGGTCCCAGCAGGTACTGAAGTCCGGCAGCCTGCGCGCGGTGATCCTCAACTCCGGCGGCGCCAACGCGTGCACCGGCGCCGGTGGTTTCCAGGACACCCACGCCACCGCCGAGGCCGTCGCCAACGCCTTGAGCAACTGGGGCACCGAGACCGGTGCCGGTGAGGTCGCCGTGTGCTCGACCGGCCTGATCGGCGACCGTCTGCCGATGGACAAGGTGCTCTCCGGGGTGCAGGAGATCGTCCACGAACTCGCCGGAGGCATCTCCGGTGGCACCGACGCCGCCTACGCGATCATGACCACCGACACCGTGCCCAAGCAGGCCGCCCTGCACCACGCCGACAAGTGGAACGTCGGCGGCATGGCCAAGGGCGCCGGCATGCTCGCCCCCGCCCTGGCGACGATGCTGTGCGTGGTCACCACCGACGCCGTCGCGACCGCCGATCAGCTCGACACCGCGCTGCGCCACGCGTCCCGGCTCACCTTCGACCGCCTCGACGTCGACGGCGCGACCTCCACCAACGACACCGTGCTGCTGCTGGCCTCCGGCGCGAGCGGGATCACCCCGAGCCAGGACGAGCTCAACGCCGCCGTCCTCGCCGTGTGCGACGACCTCGCCGAGCAGATGATGGCCGACGCCGAGGGCGTCACCAAGCGGGTCACCGTCACCGTCCGCGGCGCCGCCAGCGAGGCCGACGCCCTGATCGGTGCCCGCACCGTCGCCCGCGACAGCCTCGTCAAGACCGCACTGTTCGGCTCCGACCCAAACTGGGGCCGCGTGCTCGCCGCCATCGGCATCGCACCGATCGAACTCGACCCCGACAAGATCTCCGTGTCGTTCAACGGCAACCCGGTGTGCATCGACGGTGTCGGTGCGCCCGGCGCCCGCGAGGTCGACCTGTCCGCGGCCGACATCGCACTCGACATCGACCTCGGCCTCGGCAACGCGCAGGTGTCCATCCGCACCACCGACCTCTCGCACGCCTACGTCGAAGAGAACTCGGCGTACTCGTCGTGACCGGAACGAACACAGGAGACGACGTGACCGACGCACTGATCGCCGACCTCACCTCGCACCAGAAGGCGTTCGTCCTCGCCGAGGCCCTGCCGTGGCTGCAGAAGTTCCGCGACAAGATCGTCGTCGTCAAGTACGGCGGCAACGCCATGATCGACGACACCCTCAAGACCGCCTTCGCCGCCGACATGGCGTTCCTGCGCACCGTCGGCATCCACCCCGTCGTCGTGCACGGCGGCGGCCCGCAGATCAACGCCATGCTCGAGCGACTCGGCCTCGCAGGTGAATTCCGCGGCGGCTTCCGTGTCACCACCCCCGAGGTCATGGACGTCGTGCGGATGGTGCTCTTCGGGCAGGTCGGACGCGAACTCGTCGGCCTGATCAACAGCCACGGCCCCTACGCCGTCGGCACCTCCGGCGAGGACGCCGGACTGTTCACCGCGACCCGCCGCACGGTCGTCGTCGACGGCGAGGCCACCGACATCGGGCTCGTCGGCGACGTCACCAGCGTCGACCCCGGCGCGGTGCTCGACCTCATCGCCGCCGGGCGCATCCCCGTCGTCTCCACGATCGCGCCCGACGCCGACGGCGTGGTGCACAACATCAACGCCGACACCGCCGCGGCCGCCCTTGCCGAAGCGCTCGGCGCGGAGAAGCTGGTCGTGCTCACCGACGTCGAAGGCCTCTACACGAACTGGCCCGACCGCAGCTCGCTCACCTCGCGGATCGACGCCGACGCGCTTACCGCGCTGCTGCCGTCGCTCGACTCCGGCATGGTCCCGAAGATGGAGGCGTGCCTGCGCGCCGTTCAGGGGGGAGTGCCCACCGCGCACGTCATCGACGGGCGCCAGCCGCACTCCGTGCTCCTCGAACTGTTCACCGAAGAAGGCATCGGCACCATGGTGGTGCCGTCCTCCGAGAAGGAAGGCCCCGCATGACCGGCACGTCCGACCTCCAGCAGCGCTGGGCGGGTTCGCTGATGAACAACTACGGCGTGCCCAAGGTCGCGCTGGTCGCGGGCGACGGTGCCGTGCTCACCGACGCCGACGGCAAGCAGTACCTCGACCTGCTCGGCGGCATCGCCGTCAACAGCCTCGGCCACCGCCACCCGGCGATCATCGAGGCCGTCACCGCCCAGCTGAACCAGCTCGGCCACGTGTCGAACCTGTACGCCTCGCCGCCGGTGCTCGAACTCGCCGAGAAGCTCCTCGATCGCTTCGGTCACGAGGGCCGCGCCTTCTTCTGCAATTCCGGCACCGAGGCCAACGAGGCGGCCTTCAAGATCGCCCGGCTCACCGGACGGCCGAGGATCGTCGCGTGCGAGAAGGCCTTCCACGGCCGCACCATGGGCGCCCTCGCCCTGACCGGCCAGCCCGACAAGCGCGCCCCCTTCGAACCGATGCCCGCCGGCGTCGAGTTCGTGCCCTACGGCGACCTCGACGCCCTCGAGGCCGCGGTGGACGAGAACACCGCCGCCGTCTTCCTCGAACCGATCATGGGCGAATCCGGCGTCGTCGTCCCGCCCGAGGGTTATCTCGCCGGCGCGCGTCGCATCACCACCGAACGCGGCGCCCTGCTCGTGCTCGACGAAGTCCAGACCGGTATCGCCCGCACCGGTACCTTCTTCGCCCACCAGGCAGCGGGCATCACCCCCGATGTGATGACCCTCGCCAAGGGCCTCGGCGGCGGACTGCCCATCGGTGCGGTCCTCGCCACCGGTCCGGCCGCCGAGCTGTTCCGGCCCGGCAAGCACGGCACCACCTTCGGTGGCAACCCGGTGTGCGCCGCGGCCGCCCTCGCGGTGCTGCGCACGATCGACGAGCAGAACCTGCTCGACCACGTGAACACCGTCGGGAAGACCCTCGCCGCCGGCATCGAGGAACTCGGGCACCCGCTCGTCTCGCACGTGCGCGGCTCCGGGCTGCTCCTCGGTGTCGTCCTCACCGCCGCGAAGGCGCCGGCCGTCGAGACCGCCGCCCGCGAGGCCGGTTTCCTCGTCAACGCCGCCGCACCGGACGTGATCCGCCTCGCGCCCCCGCTGATCCTCACCGAACAGCAGGCCGAGAGCTTCGTGACGGCGCTGCCCGCCGTCCTCGACACCGCCGACCGGGAAGGGAACTGACGACCCGTGCTCCGCCATTTCCTGCGCGACGACGACCTCACCCCGGCCGAACAGACCGAGGTGCTCGAACTCGCCACCGAACTGAAGAAGGCGCCGCTGTCCCGCCGCCCCCTCGAAGGGCCCCTCAGCGTCGCCGTGCTGTTCGACAAGACCTCCACCCGCACCCGCTTCTCCTTCGACGCCGGCATCGCCCAACTCGGCGGGCACGCCGTCGTCGTCGACACCGGCTCCACCCAGATCGGGAAGGGTGAGACCCTCGAGGACACCGCCCGGATGTTCTCCCGGTTCACCGAAGCGGTCGTGTGGCGCACCTACGGCCAGGACCGCATCGAGACGCTCGCCGAGCACTCGACCGTGCCCGTCGTCAACGCGCTCACCGACACTTTCCACCCCTGCCAGGTCCTCGCCGACCTGCAGACCATCCGCGAGAACAAGGGCGCCACCGCGGGCCTGCGGATGACCTACTTCGGCGACGGCGCCAACAACATGGCGCACTCGCTGATGCTCGGCGGCGTCACCGCCGGCATGCACGTGACCATCGCGTCCCCGGCCGGGTTCACCCCCGACTCGCAGGTCGTCGACGCGAGCCGCGCACGGGCAGAGGAGACCGGCGGCAGCGTCACCGTCACCGACGACCCGCGTACCGGAGCCAGCGGCGCCGATGTGCTCGTCACCGACACCTGGGTGTCGATGGGGCAGGAGGACGACGGCAAGGATCGCGAGGCACCCTTCCGGCCGTTCCAGCTGAACGACGACCTCGTCTCCCTTGCCGACACCGACGCGATCGTGCTGCACTGCCTGCCGGCCTACCGCGGCAAGGAGATCACCGCCGAGGTCATCGACGGACCGCGGTCTGTGGTGTGGGACGAAGCCGAGAACCGCCTCCACGCACAGAAGGCCCTGCTGGTGTGGCTGCTCGAGCAGAGCCGGAGCTGACCGTGAGCACCGCGGCGAACCATGCGGACAGTGCGGCGACCGCGCCGACGCGCGCGGCGCGGCAGGCCCGCATAGTCGCACTGCTCGCCGCGCACCCGGTGCGCAGCCACACCGAACTCGCCGCACTCCTCGCCGAGGACAGCATCGAGGTGTCCACCGCCACCCTGTCCCGCGACCTCGAGGAACTCGGCGCCGTCAAGCTCCGCGCGGCCGATGGGGGCGCCGGGGTGTACGTCGTCCCGGAGGACGGCAGCCCTGTGCGCGGCGTGACCGGAGGCACCGACCGCCTGTCCCGGTTGCTCGGCGAACTGCTGGTGTCCACCGACTCCAGCGGCAACATCGCCGTGCTGCGCACCCCGCCGGGGGCGGCGCACTACCTGGCCAGTGCACTCGATCGGGCATCATTACCCGAGGTGGTCGGAACGATCGCCGGCGACGACACCATCGCGGTCATCGCCCGCGAACCGACGACGGGAGCCGAACTGGCCGCGAAAATCGAATCACTCGCCTGACCTACCACTCATAGACGCACGTCGAAATACGAAGGAGCACAAAGACAATGGCCGAACGCGTCGTACTCGCCTATTCGGGCGGGCTGGACACCTCCGTCGCCATCAGCTGGATCGGTAAGGAGACCGGCAAGGAGGTCGTCGCCGTGGCCATCGACCTCGGCCAGGGTGGCGAGGACATGGAGGTCGTGCGTCAGCGCGCCCTCGACTGCGGTGCCGTCGAATCGATCGTCGTCGACGCCAAGGACGAGTTCGCCAACGAGTACTGCCTGCCCACCGTCCAGGCCAACGCGCTCTACATGGATCGCTACCCGCTCGTCTCGGCCATCAGCCGCCCGCTGATCGTCAAGCACATCGTGCAGGCCGCCCGCGAGCACGGTGGCACCGTCGTCTCCCACGGCTGCACCGGCAAGGGCAACGATCAGGTCCGCTTCGAGGTCGGCTTCGGCGCCCTCGCACCCGACCTCCAGGTCATCGCACCGGTCCGCGACTACGCCTGGACCCGTGAGAAGGCCATCGCCTTCGCCGAGGAGAACGGCCTGCCCATCAACGTCACCAAGCGTTCGCCGTTCTCCATCGACCAGAACGTCTGGGGCCGCGCCGTCGAGACCGGCTTCCTCGAGGACCTGTGGAACGCCCCCACCAAGGACGTCTACGACTACACCGAGGACCCCACCGCCCACTGGCAGGCCCCCGACGAGCTGATCATCAGCTTCGAGGCCGGTCGCCCCGTCGCGATCGACGGCAAGCACGTCACCGTCCTCGAGGCCATCCAGGAACTCAACCGTCGCGCCGGCGCTCAGGGTGTGGGCCGCCTCGACATGGTCGAGGACCGCCTCGTCGGCATCAAGAGCCGCGAGATCTACGAGGCCCCCGGCGCCATCGCCCTCATCACCGCGCACCAGGAACTCGAGCACGTCACCCTCGAGCGCGAACTCGGCCGTTACAAGCGTCGCGTCGAGGAGCGCTGGAGCGAGCTGGTGTACGACGGCCTGTGGTACTCGCCGCTGAAGACCGCCCTCGACGCCTTCATCAAGAACACTCAGGAGCGCGTCACCGGCGACATCCGCATGGTGCTCCACGGCGGACACATCACCGTCAACGGCCGTCGCAGCCCCGAGTCGCTGTACGACTTCAACCTCGCCACCTACGACGAGGGTGACAGCTTCGACCAGTCCAACGCCAAGGGCTTCGTGCAGATCCACGGCCTGTCGTCGAAGGTCGCCGCGAAGCGCGATCTGGGCCTGTAGTCATGACGGCTCACGGCACCAACGAAGGTGCCCTGTGGGGCGGCCGGTTCGCATCCGGACCGGCCGCCGCCATGGCGGCGCTGAGCAAGTCCACGCACTTCGACTGGGCGCTCGCCCCGTACGACGTGCGCGCCTCCCAGGCCCACGCCAAGGTTCTGCACCGTGCCGGACTCCTCACCGACGACGACCTCGCCACGATGCTCGACGGCCTCGACCGGCTCGCCGCCGATGTGGCCTCCGGTGCGTTCGGCCCCGCCGAGTCCGACGAGGACGTGCACGGCGCGCTCGAACGGGGACTCATCGAACGGGTCGGCCCCGAGGTCGGCGGCCGGCTCCGCGCGGGCCGCTCCCGCAACGACCAGGTCGCGACGCTGTTCCGCATGTGGCTGCGCGACAGCGCGCGGCGCATCGCCGACGGTGTCCTCGATGTGGTCGATGCGATCGCCGACCAGGCCGCGGCGCACCCCGATGCCGTCATGCCGGGCAAGACGCACCTGCAGGCGGCGCAGCCCGTGCTGCTCGCGCACCACCTGCTCGCCCATGCGCATCCGTTGCTGCGCGACGTCGACCGGTTACGCGACTTCGACAAGCGCGCGGCGGTCTCGCCGTATGGGTCGGGAGCGCTCGCCGGATCGTCGCTCGGTCTCGACCCCGACGCGATTGCGGCCGACCTGGGCTTCGACTCGGCGGCGGACAACTCGATCGACGCCACCAGCTCCCGCGACTTCGCTGCAGAAGCGGCGTTCGTGTTCGCGCAGATCGCCGTCGACCTCTCCCGCATGGCGGAGGAGATCATCCTGTGGAGCACCCCCGAGTTCGGGTACGTCACCCTCGCGGACGAATGGTCGACCGGGTCGTCGATCATGCCGCAGAAGAAGAACCCGGACGTCTCCGAGCTCACCCGCGGTAAGGCCGGTCGCCTCATCGGCAACCTCACCGGTCTGCTGGCCACGCTCAAAGCGCAGCCGTTGGCCTACAACCGCGACCTGCAGGAGGACAAGGAGCCGGTCTTCGACTCCGTCGCTCAGCTCGAGCTGCTGCTCCCGGCGATCGCAGGGCTCGTCTCGACGCTGACCTTCCACACCGAGCGCATGGCCGAGCTCGCACCCGCCGGATTCACCCTCGCGACCGACATCGCCGAGTGGATGGTCCGCCAGGGTGTGCCGTTCCGCGTCGCCCACGAGGCGGCCGGGGCGTGCGTGCGGGTCGCCGAAGGCCGCGGAGCCGGCCTCGAGGACCTCACAGACGAGGAGTTGGCCGGTGTAGATCCGGCACTGACCCCGCAGGTGCGGGAAGTGCTCACCGTCGAAGGCTCCATCGCCTCGCGCGACGCTCGCGGCGGCACCGCGGGCGTGCGGGTGGCCGAGCAACTCGGCCGCGTGCGCGACGCCGCGGCACAACTGCGCGACCGGGTTCGCGACTGACACGCCTGCCGTCCCGGGCACACCCCGAGTTGCCCGGGACGGTGAGGGCCGTGTGGCAGGCTGGCACATACTCTCGGCATGCAGCGGGTACCGGTGTAGAACCGCAGGTGCCGGGGACCGGTGCGGATACATCGTCGAGAAGGGGAACGGACCGTGGGACTGGACGCCGATGTAGTGACCGAGTCGGTGCGACGGCTCGTCGCCACTGCCCAGAACGGTCTCGAAGTCCTGCGCTTCGGTGGCCTCGAACCCGGCCGGTCGTCGTCGCCCTATCAGGTCGTCGAGCGCACCTCCATGTACCGGCTCCGCCGGTACTTCCCCGAATCCGACACCGCCTCCACGGGCATCCCCGTCGTTCTCGTACCACCGATGATGGTGTCCGCCGAGGTGTACGACGTCACCCGTGACGCCGGCGCCGTCGGCAGCCTCCACGAAGCGGGTCTCGATCCGTGGGTCGTGGACTTCGGATCGCCCGACCAGGAGGAGGGCGGCTGGAAGCGCACCCTCACCGATCACATCCTCGCCCTCGACGAGGTCGTCGACTGCGTCCGTGCCTACACCGGTCGCGACGTGCATCTCGGCGGATACTCGCAGGGTGGCATGTTCTGCTATCAGGTCGCGGCCTATCGGCGCAGCCGCGGCATCGCGAGCCTGATCACCTTCGGCAGCCCGGTCGACACCCTCGCCGCCCTGCCGTTCGGGATCCCGGAGATCGTCGCGACCCACTCCGCCGACTTCCTTGCCGACCACGTCTTCAACCGCCTCGCGATCACCGGATGGATGGCGCGCACCGGCTTCCAGCTGCTCGATCCGGTCAAGACGCTGCGATCGCGCATCGACTTCCTGCTCCAGCTCCACGACCGGGAGGCGCTGTTGCCGCGCGAGCCGCAGCGCCGATTCCTCGACACCGAGGGATGGGTGGCGTGGTCCGGTCCCGCCGTCGCGGAGGTACTGCGCCAGTTCATCGCCCACAACCGCATGGTCAGCGGTGGGTTCGTCATCAATGACCGGGCCGTGAGCCTCGCCGAGATCACCTGTCCCGTCCTCGCAGTCGTCGGCGAGGTCGACGACATCGGGCAACCGCTCGCCGTGCGCGGCATCCGCAAGGCCGCACCCCGCGCGGAGGTCTACGAATACACCTTGCGCGCAGGTCATTTCGGACTCGTCGTGGGCAGTGTCGCCGGCCAGCAGACGTGGCCGTCGGTCGGGGAATGGGTGCAGTGGCGCGAGGGCGTCGGGGACCGGCCCGTCGGCATCGCGCCGATGGCGGTGCCGAACCCCACCGACGAGGGCACGGGCGTCTCGGTCGCATCCCGCATCACGCACACGGCCGCAACGCTCGCCGACGTCGGGACCGATCTCGGCAAGGGGCTCGCGGGGATCGCGGTCGGTGCCGTCCGCGGCGCACGCGATCTCACCGGGGAGGCCGCCCGCGCCCTTCCCCGCCTCGCGCGGCTCGGGCAGATCCAGCCGCGCACCCGCATCTCCGTCGGCGGTCTGCTCGCCGAGATCGGCCGCAAGTCGCCGAAGCGGGAGTGCTTCATCTTCGAGGACCGGGTCTACACCTTCGAGGCCGTCAACCGGCGGATCGACAACGTCGTCCTCGGGCTCGCCGACAACGGCATCCGTCCCGCGATGCACGTCGGCATCCTCATGGACGTGCGCCCCAGCGCAATGGCGGCGGTCGCGGCGATCTCCCGCCTCGGCGCCGTCTCCGCCCTCATCCCCCCGGGACCGGACATCGCCGAGGCCGTGCGACTGGGCGGTGTCGAAAAGATCGTCGCCGATCCCGAGAACCTCGACGCGGCCGTCGCGACCGGTCTTCCCGTGCTGGTCCTCGGCGGCGGCGACGTCCGCGACCTCGACGTCGAGCCCGGCGCCGACGTCGTCGATCTCGAACGACTCGACATCTCCTCCGTGCAATTGCCGGGCTGGTACGTCCCCGATCCCGGACTCGCGCGCGAACTCGCATTCATCCTGTTCTCCGGTGGTGGCGACACGCTCGCGGTGCGGCGGGTCACCAACTACCGGTGGGCGCTGTCGGCCTTCGGTACCGCCACCGCCGCCTCGCTCGGCCGCGGTGACACCATGTACTGCCTTGCGCCCCTGCATCATTCGTCCGGTCTGCTGGTCAGTTTCGGCGGGGCGCTCGCGGGCGGGGCGCGTATCGCACTGTCGCGCGGGTTGAATCCGTCGCTCTTCAGCGACGAAGTGCACCGCTACGGCGTCACCGTCGTCACCTATACCTGGTCGATGATGCGTGAGGTGCTCGACAGCCCGTCGCTGCACATCGACGCCATCCATCCCATCCGGTTGTTCATCGGTTCCGGCATGCCACCGGGCCTGTGGCGCCGCACCCTCGACCGGTTTGAGCCCGCCCGGGTTCTCGAGTTCTACGCGTCGACCGAGGGCAACGTCGTGCTCGCGAACGTCTCCGGTTCGAAGATCGGCTCGAAGGGCCGGCCGTTGCCCGGTAGCGCCGATGTGCGCCTCGCTGCCTACGACGCCGGCGTCGGCCGACTCGTGGAGGACGAACGCGGCTTCGTGCGGGAGGCGCAGGTCGGCGAGGTCGGACTGCTGCTCGGCAGACCCGGTCCCGCAGCCTCGGCAATCACCGGTGTGATGCGCGGCGTGTTCGAACCGGGCGACGTGTGGGTGCCCACCGACAACCTGTTCCGACGCGACGACGACGGCGACTACTGGTTGCTCGACAGTCGGGGGACGGTGATTCCCACCTTCCACGGCCCGGTTTTCACCCAGAGCGTGGCGGACGTGCTCGAAGCGATCCCGCGTGTCGATCTCGCCGTCGCCTATGGCATCTCGGTGGGAGGTCGCGACATCGCAGTGGCCGGCTGCTCGCTGCGGGGCAACCGTGCACCGACGGCCGCGGAGATCACTGCGGCGTTCGACTCGGTCCCGGCCGACGAGCGACCCGATCTCGTGCACGTCGTGCCCGACATCCCGTTGGGCCCGTCCTATCGCCCGTCCGCCGATCGTCTGCGCGAACAGGGATTGCCCGTGCCCACCGTCCGTACCTGGTACCTGAACCCCGACACCGGGACGTACAAGCGGTTCACCAAGGCCGTGGCCACGGCGTGGAAGGCGGGCACGGCCGGTTCGCCCGCCGGGGCGCGGTAGCCTGGGTCCGGTTCGGTTCCGCCCTTCGAAAGGACATCCGTGGCTGTCGATCCCACGTTGCTGAGCATTCTGGCCTGTCCGGAGGACAAGGGGCCGTTGCTTCTCGTCGACGACGCCGTCCTGTACAACCCGCGACTGCGGCGGGCGTATCCGATCGAGAGCGGTATTCCCGTCCTCCTCGTCGACGAGGCGCGCGAGGTCAGCGACGCCGAGCACGAGGACTTCACCGCGCGCGGTGTCGCCGGATGGAGCACCGACTGAGCCGCAATCATCGATCCGTCCGCGGCGAACTCGAAAGACTCGATCCGGTCGAGGCTGCCGAAGCGCTGCTCGGAGCAACCATCCGAGTGGGGGAGACCGCCGTCCTGCTGACGGAGGTCGAGGCCTACGGCGGCCCCGAGGACGGACCGTGGCCGGACCCGGCCGCGCACTCGTACCGCGGACCGACCCCGCGCAATTCGGTCATGTTCGGACCAGCGGGACATCTGTACGTTTACCGCAGTTACGGACTGCACTTCTGCGCGAACGTCTCCCTCGGTCCCGACGGCACCGCCGCGGCGGTGCTGTTGCGCGGTGGTGAGGTGATCGCGGGGGAGCAGGCCGTCCGTTCCCGGCGCACGTCCGGCACGCCGTTCGCGAACCTTGCGCGCGGTCCGGGCAATCTCGCTGCTGCGCTCGGTCTCGATCTGGCCGACAACGGCATCGACGTGGATGGTTCCGACGCTCGGGTGCGGGTGGAACTCCCGGCCGAACCGCTGGTCGGGGAGGCCGCGCGGGGGCCGCGGGTGGGGATCAGCGTGGCGGCCGACAGACCGTGGCGGTTGTGGGTTCCCGGGGCGATCGGGGTCTCCGCGTACCGGCGCAGCCCACGCGCGCCCGCTGCGCCTCGAGCGTGATGGGATGATCGAACGGTGACTGAGCACATTCTCGACGAACTGACCTGGCGCGGGCTCATCGCGCAATCGACCGATCTCGACGCACTTCGAGGCGAACTCGACAAGGGTCCGATCACCCTCTATGCCGGTTTCGATCCGACCGGCCCGAGCCTGCACGCCGGTCACCTCGTTCCGCTCCTCGCACTCAAGCGTTTCCAGCGCGCCGGCCATCGGCCCATCGTTCTCGCAGGTGGCGCGACCGGCATGATCGGTGACCCGCGGGACGTGGGGGAGCGCACCATGAACTCCGCCGACACCGTCGCCGAATGGGCAGGGCGGATCCGTGGGCAGCTCGAGCGGTTCGTCGACTTCGACGACTCCCCGACGGGAGCCGTGGTCGTGAACAACCTCGACTGGACCAGCAAGCTGTCCGCGATCGACTTCCTGCGCGACATCGGGAAGCACTTCTCGATCAACGTGATGCTCGCCCGCGACACCGTCAAGCGCCGCCTCGAAGGTGACGGCATCTCGTACACCGAGTTCAGCTACATGCTCCTGCAGGCCAACGACTACGTGCAGCTCCGCCGCGAGTACGGATGTGCGCTTCAGGTCGGCGGTTCCGATCAGTGGGGCAATATCATCGCCGGCGTCGAGCTCAACCGCCGTACCGACGGCGAGAGTGTGCACGCCTTGACCGTCCCGCTCGTGACCTCGTCCGACGGCAAGAAGTTCGGCAAGTCCACCGGTGGTGGCAGCTTGTGGCTCGACCCGGAGATGACGAGCCCGTACGCCTGGTACCAGTACTTCGTCAACGCTGCCGACGCCGACGTCATGAAGTACCTGCGCTGGTTCACCTTTCTCGACAAGGACGAACTCGCCGAACTCGAGACCGCCACCACGGAGCGTCCGCACGCACGGGAGGCCCAGAAGCGACTCGCTGCCGAGATGACCACGCTCGTGCACGGAGCGCACAACACCGCAGCGGTCGAGTTGGCCAGCCGCGCCCTCTTCGGGCGAGGCGAGCTGGGCGAGCTGGACGAGCCCACGCTCGCGGCCGCCCTGACCGAGGCGTCCGTGACGGAGCTCCGCGCCGGCGAGCCGGACACGATCATCGACCTGCTCGTCGCGTCGGGGCTGTGCGAGAGCAAGGGAGCTGCGCGTCGCACCATCAAGGAAGGCGGCGCGTCGGTCAACAACGTCCGTATCGCCTCGGAGGAGTGGACCCCGCGCGACGGAGAGCTGCTGCACGGACGCTGGCTCGTCCTGCGTCGGGGCAAGCGGAACTTCGCCGGTGTGCGAGTCGTCCGCGACTGAGGCCTTTGCCGACGCTGGCGAGCCCCTGACCAGTGGATTTGACGGCGCGTTAGCGTCGGCGTAACTTAGTCGTCGTTCGAGCGACACCGAACAGCCCGCCGGACCGAGAGGTTCGGAAACAGGCATGTTCGATGTCGCATCGATCGGCTCTCACGGAAGAGAACGGGAAAGCAGCGATTTGCGTCCCTGAAATCGGACGTGATAGCTTAGAACGGTTGCCTCGGAGCGAGCCGGACAGGTGTCCGGTAACGTGATGATGTGTGCGTGTTCTTTGAGAACTCAACAGTGTGCCGATGAATGTCAGTGCCAAATAATATTTGGTGCGGCCACTTCACTTTTGTGGGTGGTTGTTGCTGGACATCGCATTCTTCCGTCTGCGGTGGTCCAGTGTTTGAGCTAGTTTGAGTTTTTTTGCTAGTGATTTGACTCTTTTGTCTTTGACTGATTGCCCCTTCGGGGTGATTGTGAGTCTTCAACGGAGAGTTTGATCCTGGCTCAGGACGAACGCTGGCGGCGTGCTTAACACATGCAAGTCGAACGATGAAGCCCAGCTTGCTGGGTGGATTAGTGGCGAACGGGTGAGTAACACGTGGGTGATCTGCCCTGCACTCTGGGATAAGCCTGGGAAACTGGGTCTAATACCGGATATGACCTCGGGATGCATGTTCTGGGGTGGAAAGTTTTTCGGTGCAGGATGAGCCCGCGGCCTATCAGCTTGTTGGTGGGGTAATGGCCTACCAAGGCGACGACGGGTAGCCGGCCTGAGAGGGCGACCGGCCACACTGGGACTGAGACACGGCCCAGACTCCTACGGGAGGCAGCAGTGGGGAATATTGCACAATGGGCGCAAGCCTGATGCAGCGACGCCGCGTGAGGGATGACGGCCTTCGGGTTGTAAACCTCTTTCACCCATGACGAAGCGCAAGTGACGGTAGTGGGAGAAGAAGCACCGGCCAACTACGTGCCAGCAGCCGCGGTAATACGTAGGGTGCGAGCGTTGTCCGGAATTACTGGGCGTAAAGAGCTCGTAGGCGGTTTGTCGCGTCGTCTGTGAAATCCCGCAGCTCAACTGCGGGCTTGCAGGCGATACGGGCAGACTCGAGTACTGCAGGGGAGACTGGAATTCCTGGTGTAGCGGTGAAATGCGCAGATATCAGGAGGAACACCGGTGGCGAAGGCGGGTCTCTGGGCAGTAACTGACGCTGAGGAGCGAAAGCGTGGGTAGCGAACAGGATTAGATACCCTGGTAGTCCACGCCGTAAACGGTGGGCGCTAGGTGTGGGTTTCCTTCCACGGGATCCGTGCCGTAGCCAACGCATTAAGCGCCCCGCCTGGGGAGTACGGCCGCAAGGCTAAAACTCAAAGGAATTGACGGGGGCCCGCACAAGCGGCGGAGCATGTGGATTAATTCGATGCAACGCGAAGAACCTTACCTGGGTTTGACATGTACCGGACGACTGCAGAGATGTGGTTTCCCTTGTGGCCGGTAGACAGGTGGTGCATGGCTGTCGTCAGCTCGTGTCGTGAGATGTTGGGTTAAGTCCCGCAACGAGCGCAACCCTTGTCCTGTGTTGCCAGCACGTGATGGTGGGGACTCGCAGGAGACTGCCGGGGTCAACTCGGAGGAAGGTGGGGACGACGTCAAGTCATCATGCCCCTTATGTCCAGGGCTTCACACATGCTACAATGGTCGGTACAGAGGGCTGCGATACCGTGAGGTGGAGCGAATCCCTTAAAGCCGGTCTCAGTTCGGATCGGGGTCTGCAACTCGACCCCGTGAAGTCGGAGTCGCTAGTAATCGCAGATCAGCAACGCTGCGGTGAATACGTTCCCGGGCCTTGTACACACCGCCCGTCACGTCATGAAAGTCGGTAACACCCGAAGCCGGTGGCCTAACCCCTTGTGGGAGGGAGCCGTCGAAGGTGGGATCGGCGATTGGGACGAAGTCGTAACAAGGTAGCCGTACCGGAAGGTGCGGCTGGATCACCTCCTTTCTAAGGAGCAACTCCTCATGCACCCCGAGTAGTCGGGGACGGTAAACGCATGCAGGCAGAGCCATTACGGATTCACAGGTAATCCGGTGGTGCTCATGGGTGGAACGCTGACAAGCATTTTCTTCACTACTGCGGGCCCGAGTGCCGGCAGGAAGAAAGTTATATCGGTGCACTGTTGGGTCCTGAGAGAACACGCGAGTGTTTGATCAGCGACGATGACTTACGAAGGCGGTTGGCCGTGTAGCCGGCGTTGGTAGGGGTTGTTGTGTGTTGTTTGAGAACTGCACAGTGGACGCGAGCATCTTTGTTGTAAGTGTTTATGAGCGTACGGTGGATGCCTTGGCACCAGGAGCCGATGAAGGACGTGGGAGGCTGCGATATGCCTCGGGGAGCTGTCAACCGAGCTGTGATCCGAGGATTTCCGAATGGGGAAACCCAGCACGAGTGATGTCGTGTTACCCGCATCTGAATATATAGGGTGTGTGGAGGGAACGTGGGGAAGTGAAACATCTCAGTACCCACAGGAAGAGAAAACAACATGTGATTCCGTGAGTAGTGGCGAGCGAAAGCGGATGAGGCTAAACCGAGTACATGTGATACCTGGCAGGGGTTGTGTATTCGGGGTTGTGGGGTTCGTTGTGTCGGCGCTGCCATGCCGGCCGACAGTGAGAAATCGTCGTGTTAGTCGAAGTGGTCTGGAACGGCCTGTCGTAGAGGGTGAGAATCCCGTAGACGAAAACACGGTGACTGTCGATTCGAATACCCGAGTAGCACCGGGCCCGTGAAATCCGGTGTGAATCTGTCGGGACCACCCGATAAGCCTGAATACTCCCTGGTGACCGATAGCGGACTAGTACCGTGAGGGAAAGGTGAAAAGTACCCCGGGAGGGGAGTGAAATAGTACCTGAAACCGTGCGCTTACAATCCGTCAGAGCCGATGCACGATTCAGTTCGTGGTGGGTGATGGCGTGCCTTTTGAAGAATGAGCCTGCGAGTTAGTGGCATGTCGCGAGGTTAACCCGTGTGGGGTAGTCGTAGCGAAAGCGAGTCCGAATAGGGCGCATGTAGTGGCATGTTCTAGACCCGAAGCGGAGTGATCTACCCATGGCCAGGGTGAAGCGATGGTAAGACGTCGTGGAGGCCCGAACCCACTTAGGTTGAAAACTGAGGGGATGAGTTGTGGGTAGGGGTGAAAGGCCAATCAAACTCCGTGATAGCTGGTTCTCCCCGAAATGCATTTAGGTGCAGCGTCGCGTGTTTCTCACCGGAGGTAGAGCTACTGGATGGTCTAGGGGGCCCACAAGCTTACCGAAATCAGCCAAACTCCGAATGCCGGTGAGTGAGAGCGCGGCAGTGAGACTGCGGGGGATAAGCTTCGTAGTCGAGAGGGAAACAGCCCAGATCGCCGGCTAAGGCCCCTAAGCGTGTACTAAGTGGAAAAGGATGTGGGATCGCTGAGACAACCAGGAGGTTGGCTTAGAAGCAGCCACCCTTGAAAGAGTGCGTAATAGCTCACTGGTCAAGTGGTTCTGCGCCGACAATGTAGCGGGGCTCAAGTACACCGCCGAAGCCGCGGCACTCACACAACACCCCGGAAGGGTTACGGCTTTTCCGGCAGTGGTGTGGGTGGGTAGGGGAGCGTCGTGCAGCCGTGGAAGCGCCGGAGTGATCCAGGTGTGGAGGCTGCGCGAGTGAGAATGCAGGCATGAGTAGCGAAAGACGAGTGAGAAACTCGTCCGCCGGATGACCAAGGGTTCCTGGGCCAGGTTAATCCGCCCAGGGTGAGTCGGGACCTAAGGCGAGGCCGACAGGCGTAGTCGATGGACAACGGGTTGATATTCCCGTACCCGTGTATTCGCGCCCAATGGCGAATCAGTTGTGCTAACCGTCCAAAAGTTTCCGCTGTTCCTTCGGGAATTGTGGGGATGGCTGCACGGGACCCTGATTGTAGTAGTCAAGCGATGGGGTGACGCAGGAAGGTAGCTGGGCCAGGTGATGGAGTACCTGGTGTAAGCCGGTAGGGCGAATGGTAGGCAAATCCGCCATTCATGCAGCCTGAGAGGTGATGCGTACCCGTTGAGGGGAATTCAGTGATCCTATGCTGCCGAGAAAAGCCTCTAGTGAGTTGGTACACGGCCCGTACCCCAAACCGACACAGGTGGTCAGGTAGAGAATACCGAGGCGATCGAGAGAACTGTGGTTAAGGAACTCGGCAAAATGCCCCCGTAACTTCGGGAGAAGGGGGACCACGCCCGGTGACCGGACTTGCTCCGTGAGCTGGGGGTGGTCGCAGAGACCAGAGAGAAGCGACTGTTTACTAAAAACACAGGTCCGTGCGAAGTCGTAAGACGATGTATACGGACTGACGCCTGCCCGGTGCTGGAAGGTTAAGAGGACCGGTTAGCGGAGCAATCCGCGAAGCTGAGAATTTAAGCCCCAGTAAACGGCGGTGGTAACTATAACCATCCTAAGGTAGCGAAATTCCTTGTCGGGTAAGTTCCGACCTGCACGAATGGCGTAACGACTTCTCTGCTGTCTCGACCACAGACTCGGCGAAATTGCATTACGAGTAAAGATGCTCGTTACGCGCGGCAGGACGAAAAGACCCCGGGACCTTCACTATAGCTTGGTATTGGTGTTCGGTTCGGTTTGTGTAGGATAGGTGGGAGACTGTGAAGCTCATACGCCAGTATGGGTGGAGTCGTTGTTGAAATACCACTCTGATCGTATTGGACCTCTAACCTCGGACCATGATCTGGTTCAGGGACAGTGCCTGGTGGGTAGTTTAACTGGGGCGGTTGCCTCCCAAAATGTAACGGAGGCGCCCAAAGGTTCCCTCAGCCTGGTTGGCAATCAGGTGTCGAGTGCAAGTGCACAAGGGAGCTTGACTGTGAGACTGACAGGTCGAGCAGGGACGAAAGTCGGGACTAGTGATCCGGCACCGGCATGTGGAAGCGGTGTCGCTCAACGGATAAAAGGTACCCCGGGGATAACAGGCTGATCTTCCCCAAGAGTCCATATCGACGGGATGGTTTGGCACCTCGATGTCGGCTCGTCGCATCCTGGGGCTGGAGTAGGTCCCAAGGGTTGGGCTGTTCGCCCATTAAAGCGGCACGCGAGCTGGGTTTAGAACGTCGTGAGACAGTTCGGTCTCTATCCGCCGCGCGCGTTAGAAACTTGAGGAAGGCTGTCCCTAGTACGAGAGGACCGGGACGGACGAACCTCTGGTGTGCCAGTTGTCCCGCCAGGGGCATGGCTGGTTGGCTACGTTCGGAAGGGATAACCGCTGAAAGCATCTAAGCGGGAAGCCTGTTCCAAGATGAGGTTTCTCACCCCCTCGAGGGGGTAAGGCCCCCGGCAGACCACCGGGTTGATAGGCCGGAACTGGAAGCCCAGCAATGGGTGGAGGTGACCGGTACTAATAGGCCGAGGACTTACCACGAAGATGTTACGCGTCCACTGTGCGGTATCTGAAACAACACACACAGATCCGAAAATCCTGCAGCAGCAGGTGATTCGAGGAATCTGCGTGGACTATTGTTTCATAGAGTTACGGCGGTCATAGCGACAGGGAAACGCCCGGTCCCATTCCGAACCCGGAAGCTAAGCCTGTCTGCGCCGATGGTACTGCACTCGACAGGGTGTGGGAGAGTAGGACACCGCCGAACACCCGTTCCGAAAGGGGACCCACTCGTTTGGGTCCCCTTTCGTGTTTTCATGAGAGGATTTTTCTGTGTCCGACGGCAACGGTGAACGTCGGTCCTTCAGGAGTGGAGGATCCACTCCGTGGTCGGGCCGCAAGAACGAGCGCGAGGAACGCGCCGGCGACAGCCGCGACGAGCGCGCACCCCGCGACCGCGACGAGCGCGCACCCCGCGACCGCGACGAGCGTGGACGCGGCGACGACCGCCGGCAGGGTGGCTACGGATCCGCCGGACGTTCGTCCGGACGAGACGACCGTCCGCAGCGCGGTGACGATCGGCGCCCGCACCGGAGCGACGATCGGCGCCCCCAGCGCAGTGACGATCGGCGCCCCCAGCGCAGTGACGATCAGCGCTCCCAGCGTGGCGACGACCGCCGTTCCTTCCAGGGCGGAGACCGCCGGGATCGCGGCCGCGACGACGCTCGTTCCGGTCGCAGCGACCGTCCCTACCGCGAACGTTCCGGAGGCGACGACCGCCCCCGCCGCAGCGATGACCGGTCGAGCCGCGGCGACGAGCGTGGTCGGCAGTACGGCGACCGTCCCCGTCAGGGTTCGGACCGTCCCGGCGGTGAGCGCAGCTACGGCAACCGCGACGATCGTCGTGGCGGCGACCAGCGAGGCAGTGACCAGCGAGGTGGCGGCGACCGGCGAGGCTATTCCGGCGACCGCCGTGGCCCCCAGTCCGGTGACCGTCGTGGCGAGGGAGCACCCCGTCGTCGTGGCGGTGAAGGTGGATTCGGTCCGGGTCGCGGGCGCGATGGCGTCGCACCGCAGCGTCGCGATGCACGTCCGGACGAGCCGGACATCCCCGACGACGTCGAGGCATCCGAGCTCGACCCGACGATCCGCCGCGATCTGCTGAGCCTGGACAAGTCGAACGCGAACTCCGTCGCCCGGCATCTGGTGATGGCCGGTCGTCTGCTCGACGACGATCCTCGCGCCGCGCTCACCCATGCTCGCGCCGCCCGTCAGCGCGCCGGCCGTATCGCGGTCGTCCGCGAGGCCGCCGGCATCACCGCCTACCACGCCGGGGAGTGGGCGGAGGCGCTGTCCGAACTCCGCGCAGCACGTCGCATGTCCGGTGGTACCGGACTGCTCGCCGTAATGGCCGACTGCGAACGCGGTCTCGGTCGCCCCGAGAAGGCGCTCGAACTGGGCCGGAGCGAGGAAGCTCGCAAGCTGACCGGCGACGAGGCGACAGAGCTGCGGATTGTCCTCGCCGGTGCCCGCATGGATCTCGGTCAGTACGACCAGGCCGTCGTCACCCTGCAGACGCCCGATCTCGACCCCGAGCGGACCGGTACACCGGCTGCCCGTCTCTTCTACGCCTACGCCGACGCTCTCGTCGCCGCCGGGCGGACCGAAGAAGGCCTGCAATGGTTCCTGCACTCCGCAGGCGCGGACATCGAAGGCGTCACCGACGCCGAGGAGCGGGTGGAGGAGCTCACCGGAGAGTCGCCGTGACCGACGGCACCGACGTTTCCGGCAGTACGGCTTCCAGCGACAGTCTGCGTCGGATCTACGACGTCCTGCTGCTCGACCTCGACGGCACCGTCTACCGGGGCGCCGAACCCGTCCCGGGTGCCCGCGAGGCGCTGGCCGCCGGTGACGACACCGTTCTGTACGTGACGAACAACGCCAGCCGCCGGCCGTCGGAGGTCGCCCTGCACCTGCGAGAACTCGGCTTCCCGGCCGACGACTCGTCGGTGGTGACGAGCTCGCAGTCCGCTGCGCGCCTGCTGGCCGAGCGGTTCCCGGCCGGCGTTCCGGTGCTCGTCGTCGGCACCGAGGCCCTGGCCGAGGAGGTGGCCGGTGTCGGCCTCACCCCGGTTCGGTCCGCGGACGCGCATCCGGTGGCGGTGGTGCAGGGGCATTCCCCGGACACCGGATGGGCGATCCTGGCGGAGGCGACGCTCGCCGTCCGCGCAGGCGCTCTGTGGGTGGCCACCAACGTGGACTCGACTCTGCCGACCGAGCGCGGACTCGTCCTCGGCAACGGGTCGATGGTCGCGGCGGTGCACAACGCCACCGGCGCGACCCCGATCGTGGCGGGCAAACCTGCAGCTCCGCTGCTCGAGGACGCGATCCGTCGCGGCGGTGCCCGTCGTCCCCTCGTCATCGGTGACCGGTTGGACACCGACATCGAAGGCGCCAACGCCGTCGGTGCGGATTCCCTGCTCGTGCTGACCGGGGTCAGCACCGTCGACGATCTGCTGCGGGCTCCGGCCGAGCAGCGCCCGACCTACGTCGCGGCCTCGCTCACGAGTCTCGATCAGCCGGCCGACCGGCTCCGTGTCGCATCGCACGACTCGTGGGACGTCACGGTCGTCGGGGGTGATCTTCACCTCGCCGCCGCGCCGTCGGCCGCCGATCCGATGGAGGCGCTGCGGGGTCTGCTCGACATCGCCTGGGCCAACCCCGGATTCGGACAGGTCCGTCCGGTGGACGAGCGGGCGCGGTCCGTCGTGGACGCGTGGGCGGCGACGGTCTGATCCGCACCGGAGGGTGTAGCCCGGTCGCATCCATCGACTAGCGTGGACGGCGATGAGCACGCCGATTCCACGTCCGGGCGAACACCTTCCCGGCGCACGCCCCACCGTCGATCCCGCACACGTCCGCGAGGAGGTCGACGCTTTGCTGGCGCGTGTCCGCGAGGGCGCATCCGTCCCCGGTGCCGAGAGCGCCGATCAGTCCGTGCTGCTCGAGCAGGCCGACCTGCTCGAACGAGCCCACGAGGTCCTCGTGCAGGCTTTGTCGACCGTGGACAAGATCTGACGTGGCACGCCGGGCACGCGTCGACGCGGAACTGGTGCGGCGGGGTCTGGCGCGCTCACGCGAGCACGCCAGCGAACTGATCGCCGCAGGTCGGGTGCTGATCGCCGGCACCGTGGCCTCCAAACCGGCGACCGCCGTCGAACCGAACACGCCGTTGATCGTCACCGAGGGGAGCGACGAGGTCTCCTGGGCGTCCCGCGGTGCCCGCAAGCTCCTCGGCGCCCTCGAGGCGTTCACGCCGCAGGGGTTGCAGGTGTCGGGGCGTCGCTGCCTCGACGCCGGCGCGTCAACCGGCGGTTTCACCGATGTCCTGCTGCACGAGGGTGCCGCGGAGGTCGTCGCAGTGGACGTCGGCTACGGCCAGCTGATCTGGCGCCTGCAGTCCGACGAGCGTGTCCACGTGATCGATCGAACGAATGTGCGTAGCATCGACGCGGAGACGATCGACGGGCGTGTCGACCTGGTGGTCGCGGACCTGTCGTTCATCTCGCTGAAGTTGGTGTTGCCGGCGTTCGTCGCCTGCGTCGCCCCCGGCGGCGACCTGCTGCCGATGGTCAAACCGCAGTTCGAGGTGGGCAAGGACCGCGTCGGCAGCGGTGGCGTGGTGCGCGATCCGGCGCTGCGCACCGAGGCGGTGCTCGACGTCGCGCGCGAAGCGCAACGCCAGGGTCTGCTCACCCTCGGAGCGGTGGCGAGTCCGCTGCCCGGACCGTCCGGGAACGTCGAGTACTTCCTGTGGCTGCGGGCCGGAGAGCCGGGGCCGGCGGAACTCGACCCTGCGGTGGTCGAACTGATCGAGCGTGCGGTGCAGGAAGGACCACAGTGAGCGAAGAGACCGCCGCGGAGGGCGCGGTGCGATCGGGCCGGGAGATCCTGCTGGTCTCCCATTCGGGGCGCGACGAGATCGCCGGCACCGCGCTGCGGGTCGCCAAGATGCTCGGTGAGGCCGGTATCGGTCTGCGCACCCTCGACGACGAGGCGGTGAGCAACGGACTCGGCGTCCTCGCCCTGCCGGGCAGTTTCATCAGCGTCGTCGAACCGGGACCGGAGGCGGCCGCCGGCTGCGAGATGGTGATCGTCCTCGGGGGCGACGGCAGCTTCCTGCGGGCCGCCGAACTCGCGCAGTACTCGGCGGTGCCCGTCCTCGGGATCAACCTCGGCCGCATCGGTTTCCTCGCCGAGTCCGAGGCCGAACACCTCGAGGAAGCGCTCATGCAGGTGGTGCGCCGCGAGTACCGCGTCGAACAACGCATGACGCTCGACGTGACGGTGCGCATGGACGCCGAGGTCCTCGACCGCGGGTGGGCGCTCAACGAGGCGAGTCTCGAGAACAAGTCGCGGCTCGGGGTCCTCGAGGTGGTGCTCGAGGTCGACGGTCGTCCGGTCTCGTCGTTCGGCTGCGACGGTGTCCTCGTCGCCACCCCGACGGGATCGACGGCCTACGCCTTCTCGGCCGGCGGACCGATCGTCTGGCCCGAACTCGAAGCGCTGCTGGTGATCCCGAGCAACGCACACGCTCTGTTCGCGCGCCCGCTGGTAACCAGCCCCGAGTCGATCATCGCCGTCGAGACCCTCGCCGGCGGCCACGACGGGGTGGTCTTCTGCGACGGTCGCCGCATCATCGACGTCCCGGCCGGGGCCCGGCTCGAAGTGGTGCGAGGATGCGATCCGGTCCGCTGGGTGCGGCTCGATTCGGCACCGTTCGCGGATCGGATGGTGCGCAAGTTCGAACTTCCGGTGAAGGGCTGGCGGGGAAGGAAACTCTGAGATGCTCGCAGAGATCCGGATCGACAACCTGGGTGTGATCTCCGAGGCGTACGCGCGCTTCCACGGGGGACTGACGGTGCTCACCGGCGAGACCGGTGCCGGCAAGACGATGGTCGTCACGAGCCTGCATCTGCTCTCCGGGGTGCGCGCCGACCCCTCCCGGGTACGGGTCGGCGCCAACCGCGCCGTGGTCGAAGGACGCTTCGAGATCGAACCGGCGCCCAGCCACATCGAACAGCAGATCGCCGAACTGCTCGAGGCCACCGGCGCCCAGCGCGACGAGGACGGCAGCATCATCGCCGTGCGCACCGTCGGTAGCGACGGCCGCTCCCGCGCCCACCTCGGCGGACGCAGCGTGCCGGTGGGGGTGCTGTCCGAATTCACCGGGCCGCTGCTGACCGTGCACGGCCAGAACGACCAGCTGCGGCTCCTGCGTCCCGACGAGCAGCGCGCCGCGCTCGACCGGTTCGGCGGCAAGACCGTCGCCGGTCTGCTCGACCGCTACCGAACCCGGCGACGCCGCTGGCTCGAGGCCCGCGCCGAACTGCAGGAACGCACCGAACGGTCGCGTGAGCTCGCGCAGGAGGCCGATCGCTTGCACTTCGGTCTCGACGAGATCGACCGCGTCGCACCCGAACCGGGGGAGGACACCCGCATCGTCGACGAGGTGCGGCGCCTGTCCGACCTCGACTCGCTGCGCGAGGCGGCCACCGTCGCGCACAACGCCCTCGCCGGCGACGACAGCGGCGACGCCGACGCGTACTCGGCGGCACTCGACCTGCTCGGCGAGGCCCGCGCCCGCCTCGAGGGCTGCGACGATCCCGCCCTGCGCGAGCTCGGGCCCCGCCTCGGCGAGGCGATCGCGGTGGTCACCGACGTCACCGGCGACATCTCCGGTTATCTGTCCGACCTGCCGTCCGACCCGAGCGCGCTCGAGACCCTGCTCAACCGGCAGGCGGAACTGAAGAACCTCACCCGCAAGTACGCCGCCGACATAGACGGCGTGCTCGAGTGGGCGCGCGAGGCCCGCGAACGCCTGTCCGGACTGGACGTCTCCGCGGAGGCGATCGACAAGCTCGCCGCCGAGGTCGACGCGGAGGCCGCCGCGACCGCGGAGACCGCCACCGCGCTGTCGGCGGCGCGGCACAAGGTCGCCGGCAAACTCGCGAAGGCCGTGAGCAAGGAACTGTCCGGCCTCGCGATGGGGCGCGCCGTGCTCGACGTGCACATCGCCGACCGCGCGGCGACCGTGAGCGACACCGCCCCGCTGTCGGTCGGCGACCGGCTCCTGCACGCCGGCGAATCCGGGATCGACGAGGTGGAGTTCCGGCTCGCTCCGCACAGCGACGCCCCGGCCCGCCCGCTCGCCCGCAGCGCGTCCGGCGGTGAGCTCTCCCGCGTCATGCTCGCCCTCGAAGTGGTGCTCGCCGGTTCCGAGCGCGGCGCGACGATGGTCTTCGACGAGGTCGACGCCGGGGTCGGTGGCCGCGCCGCCGTCGAGATCGGCCGGCGTCTCGCGCGCCTGTCGCGCACCCACCAGGTCATCGTGGTCACGCACCTGCCGCAGGTCGCGGCGTTCGCCGACACCCATCTCGTCGTCGACAAGGTCGACGACCGGGCTGGGGTGATCAGCAGCGGGGTGCGCACCCTCAGCGAGGAGGAGAGGGTTACCGAACTGGCCCGCATGCTCGCCGGTCTCGACGATACCGAGACCGGACGTGCGCACGCCGAGGAACTGCTGGCCGTCGCCCACGCCGAGCGCACCGGCTGACCCGCCCGGCGCGCCGGGGTGATGTTCACACGACTACCGGCGCGCCTCCACAACCTCACTCGTATACCGGCGCATCATCTCTTGCATGAAGATGCCGGCGCTGCTGTCCCGTAACAACGAAACGTTGCCCGGAGTGAGTGGCATTGCCCGGGTCGACAGGAACACCGCGAAGCTGCTGCGCCGGATCGGTCCCGGCGACGTGGTCGTCCTCGACGCCATCGACCTCGATCGTGTCACCGCCGACGCGCTCGTCGAGGCGGGCGTCACCGCGGTGATCAACGCGTCCCCGTCGATCTCGGGCCGGTACCCGAATCTCGGTCCCGAAGTGATCGTCGCGCACGACATCGTGCTCGTCGACAACGTCGGCACCGAGGTCTTCAAGAAGATCAAGGACGGCGCGAAGGTCCGGGTGCACGAGGGTGGCGTGTACGCGGGGGAGAAGCTGCTCATCGAGGGCGACGAGCAGACCGACATCGAGATCTCCGACCGCATGATCGAGGCGCGAACCGGGCTCGTCGATCATCTCGAGGCGTTCTCGGGCAACACCATCGAGTTCATCCGCTCGGAGAGCCCGCTGCTCATCGACGGCGTCGGCATCCCCGACATCGACCTGGACCTGCGCGACCGGCACGTCGTCGTCGTCTCCGACGGCCCCGGGCATGTGCAGGACCTCAAGGATCTCAAGCCGTTCATCAAGGAGTACTCACCGATCCTGGTGGGCGTCGGCCCCGGCGCGGACGCCCTCTCCAAGGCGGGCTATCGCCCCGACCTCATCGTCGGCGACCCCGACGAGATCGGCACTTCCACCCTCAAATCGGGCGCCGAAGTGGTGCTGCCCGCCGACCCGGACGGCCACGCCCCGGGTCTCGAGCGGATACAGGATCTCGGCATCGGCGCGATGACCTTCCCCGCCGTCGGCACCCCCACCGACCTGGCGCTGCTGCTCGTCGAGCATCACGGTGCGGCGCTGGTGGTGACCGTCGGCAGCACTGTCTCGCTCGACGAGTTCTTCGACCACGGCCGTCGCGACACCAATCCGTCGGCGGTGATGACCCGTCTGAAGGTCGGGCCGAAACTCGTCGATGCGAAGGCGGTGGCCACCCTCTACCGCAGCCGCGTCTCGGGCGGCGTGATCGCCCTGCTCGTCTTCGCGGCCCTCATCGCCGTGATCGCCGCACTCGCCGTGTCCAATCTCGGTGCCGACGTCGTCGAACTCGCCCGGCAGTGGTGGGACTCCGCCGTCGAGTGGATTCGGGGTCTGCGCGCGTGATCTCGATGCGCCATCACGTCGTTTCCCTGGTGGCGGTGTTCCTCGGCCTGGCGGTCGGGATCGTGCTCGGCTCCGGATTGCTGGCCGACAGCGTCGTCTCCGGCTTGCGCGACGACAAGGCCGAGCTGCGCCGCGAGATCCAGGAGGCCGAGGACCACGGCAGCCGGCTCGAGGCACAACTGCTCGCCGCCGACGGGTTCGACTCGACCGTCGGCCCGCGGATCGTGCGCGACGAACTCCTCGACCGCACCGTCCTTCTCGTGACCACCCCGGACGCCGCACCCGAGGACGTCGACGCCGTCGTGCGGTCCGTCGGTGATGCCGGCGGCCGGGTCACCGCCCGGATCGCGCTGACCGATTCGTTCGTCGACGCCTCCGGCACCGACCAGCTCCGCACAACCGTCACCAACGTCGTGCCCGCCGGCGTGGAACTGCAGACCGGCGCCGTCGACCCGGGCAGTCTCGCCGGGGATCTGCTCGGCGCGGTGCTGCTCGTCGATCCGGGCACCGGGCAACCGCGCAGCACTCCCGAGGAACGCGCCCTCGCCCTGACCACGCTGCGCAGCGGCGGTTTCGTCACCTACGAGGACGGTCAGGTCGAACCGGCCCAGAGCGCCCTCGTTGTCACCGGCGACCACAGCGGCAACGCCGAACGCGCCGGCAATCGCGGGTCGCTGATCGCGCGCTTCGCCGGAGTCGTCGACGGCCGCGGCGCCGGCGCGGTGCTCGCCGGCCGCACGGGGGCAGCGGAGGGCAACGGACCGATCGCCGTCGTGCGGGCCGACGCCGCGCTCGCCGCGGGCCTGTCCACGGTCGACAATCTCGACCGCGAATCGGGGCGCCTGACGACGGTTCTGGCGCTGCGCGAGCAGTACGACGGGGGCACCGGCCGGTACGGGACGGGGCCGAGCGCCACCGCCGTCACCGTCGGCTCCCCGGCCCGCTGAGCGTCGCCGCCTGTGACGTCGATTGCACCGGGGGTCGGCAATCGCGAGTCGGGTACGCGCCCGCCCACGGAGGTGTTACCGTGAAGTTCCGTGGGTCGGCAGGCCCCAGCTGTATCGCATCAGTCCAAAAGTCCTGCACCTGACGTCACGGGAGCTTCTTTGCCACAGTCACGCCACTCGCGTACCCCTACCAAGCACATCTTCGTCAGCGGGGGCGTCGCGTCCTCTCTCGGCAAGGGGCTCACAGCGTCGAGCCTGGGCACTCTGCTCACCGCACGCGGCATGCGCGTGACGATGCAGAAGCTCGACCCGTACCTCAATGTCGACCCCGGCACGATGAACCCGTTCCAGCACGGTGAGGTCTTCGTCACCGAGGACGGCGCCGAGACCGACCTCGACGTGGGCCACTACGAGCGCTTCCTCGACCGCGACCTGTCCGCCGACGCGAACGTCACCACCGGGCAGGTGTACTCCACGGTCATCGCCAAGGAACGCCGCGGCGAATATCTCGGCGACACCGTGCAGGTCATCCCGCACATCACCGACGAGATCAAGCGCCGCATCCTCGCGATGGCCGCACCCGACTCCGAGGGCCAGACCCCCGACGTGGTGATCACCGAGATCGGCGGCACCGTCGGCGACATCGAGTCGCAGCCCTTCCTCGAGGCCGCCCGCCAGGTGCGCCACGAGGTCGGCCGCGACAACTGCTTCTTCCTGCACGTCTCGCTCGTGCCCTATCTCGGGCCGTCCGGTGAGCTGAAGACCAAGCCGACCCAGCACTCGGTGGCCGCGCTGCGCAACATCGGTATCCAGCCCGACGCGCTCGTACTGCGCTGCGACCGCGACGTGCCGGCCTCGCTCAAGGCGAAGATCTCGCTGATGTGCGACGTCGACGTCGCCGGCTGCATCTCCTGCCCCGACGCGCCGAGCATCTACGACATCCCGAAGGTGCTGCACAGCGAGGGACTCGACGCCTACGTCGTGCGCCAGCTCGGCCTGCCCTTCCGGGACGTCGACTGGACCGTGTGGGGCAACCTGCTCGAGCGGGTCCACAACCCCCGCGAGACCGTCGAGGTCGCGCTCGTCGGCAAGTACATCGACCTGCCCGACGCCTACCTGTCGGTCACCGAGGCGCTGCGCGCCGGCGGTTTCGCGCACCGCGCGAAGGTCAAGATCCGCTGGGTCGCCTCCGACGAGTGCGAGACCGAGGCCGGTGCCGAGAAGCACCTCGGCGACGTCGACGCCGTCCTGATCCCCGGCGGCTTCGGCATCCGCGGCATCGAGGGCAAGCTCGGCGCCATCCGGTTCGCCCGCACCCGCCGGATCCCGCTGCTCGGCCTGTGCCTGGGCCTGCAGTGTGTCGTCATCGAGGCCGCGCGGTCGGTCGGCATCGAGGACGCGTCGTCCACCGAGTTCGATCCCGACACCACCGCCCCGGTGATCTCCACGATGGCGGACCAGGAACAGGCGGTCGCCGGTGAGGCCGATCTCGGCGGCACCATGCGTCTCGGTGCCTACCCGGCCACGCTGAAGAAGGGCTCGGTCGTGGCCAGGGCCTACGGCAGCGAGCAGGTCTCCGAACGGCACCGGCACCGCTATGAGGTCAACAACGCCTACCGCGACAAGATCGCCAAGTCCGGTCTGGTGTTCTCCGGCACCTCCCCGGACGGGCGGCTCGTCGAGTTCGTCGAGTACCCGGCCGAGCAGCATCCGTTCTTCGTCGCCACCCAGGCGCACCCGGAACTCAAGAGCCGGCCCACCCGCCCGCACCCGCTGTTTTCCGGCCTCGTTGCCGCGGCACTGCAGTACAAGGCGGCCGAGCGACTCCCGGTCGACATCCACGGCGAGAACAGCACCTCCGAGGAATCGGTCGGCTCGACCGCGTCGACGTCCACCGCCGGCGACGCCGAGTAGTCGACATGGCGCAGCGACACGACTTCCGCACCCTGGACAGCCGGCGGATCTACACGGGCGCCATCGTGTCGCTGCGCGTCGACAACGTGGCGATGCCCGACGGGCACACCGCCGAACGCGAAGTGGTCGAACACCACGGTGCGGTCGCGGTGGTGGCCGTCGACGAGAAGGACCGGGTGGTGCTCGTGCACCAGTACCGGCACCCGCTCGGCCGGCGACTGTGGGAACTGCCCGCCGGGCTGCTCGACGCACCCGGCGAGGACCCCCTCGACACCGCCCGCCGCGAACTCGCCGAGGAGACCGGCCTGGCCGCCGCCGACTGGGAACTCCTCGTCGACATCGCGCTCTCACCCGGATTCACCGACGAAGCCGTGCGCGTCTTCGCCGCCCGCGGCCTGAGCGAGGTCGACCGGCCCGAACCCGAGCACGAGGAGGCCGATCTCGAGGTCCGCCGCGTCCCGGTGGACGAGGCCGTGGCGATGGTGCTGCGCGGGGAGATCGTCAATGCCACCGCGGTGTCCGGTCTCCTCGCGTTCGCAACCGCCCGCGCGACGGGCACCGCGACCCGCGCACCGGACGCGCCGTGGCCGGACCGGCCCACCACCTTCGCCCGCACGCGCGCGGAGGGGTGAGCAGTGCTGCCCGGTGAGGAGCGTCCCGCCACGCAGGTCGCTCCGCAGCCGTCCCCGACACTCACCGGGCAACTCGACGCCTATCTCGCGCACCTGACCGTCGAACGGGGGGTCGCGACGAACACCCTCGCCTCCTACCGCCGCGACCTGCTGCGCTACGTCGAACACCTCACCGACATCCACATCGGTGACCTCGCCGACGTGCACGAACACCACATCAGCGACTTCGCCGCGAGCCTGCGCCGCGGAGACCCGGAACGCAACCGCCCGGCGCTGGCAGCGAGCTCGGCCGCCCGCGCCCTGATCGCCGTGCGCGGCCTCCACCGCTTCGCCGCCGCCGAAGGACAGACCCCGGTCGACGTCGCCCGCACCGTCAAACCCCCGGCGCCCGGGCGTCGCCTGCCCAAGGCGCTGACCGTCGACCAGGTCACCGCGATCCTCGACGCCGCCGGCCGCGACGCCGACGGACCCCGCAGCATGCGCGACCGCGCCCTGCTCGAACTGCTGTACTCCACCGGCGCCCGCATCTCCGAGGCCGTCGGGCTCGACGTCGACGACATCCACACCGAATCACGCTCCGTGCTGCTGCGCGGCAAGGGCGGCAAACAGCGACTCGTCCCGGTCGGACGCCCGGCGCTCGGCGCGCTCGACGCCTATCTCGTGCGGGGACGACCCGCCCTGACAACCGGCCGCACCGCCGCGGTCTTCCTCAACGCGCGCGGCGGCCGCCTGTCGCGGCAGAGCGCGTGGAAGGTGCTGCAGACCGCCGCCGAGCGCGCCGGAGTCGACGTCGGGGTGTCGCCGCACACGCTGCGGCACTCCTTCGCGACGCACCTGCTCGACGGTGGCGCCGAGGTACGCGTGGTACAGGAGTTACTGGGGCATGCTTCTGTGACGACCACGCAGATATACACCCTGGTCACCGCCGGTGCCCTCCGCGAGGTATGGGCGCAGGCGCATCCGCGGGCACGATGACCGACTCCGCAGGGGACGCGTGTCCGTGCGGTGATCCTGCCGACGAAGCGGTAGCGTTCTGGGGACGAGCCGCCGGGTCACCCGACGGGTCGACGAGAAGACATCCGGGTCGCAAGACAGGGGGAGTACCGAACGTGGGCACACCTCGGCCACCCGCCACGTACACGGAGCCGGAGCACCTCCGGTCGAACACCGTCCCGGTCGACGCACACGGCCGCGAGGACACCGACAGAACGTCCACCACCGAGCCTTCCACCACCTCCGGAACCGCTGCCGAGCCCGATCTCGGACCGACCGGCCGGCCACGCCGTCCCGTCCCGGAACCGGTGCCGTTGTCCACCCACGGACCGGCCCGCATCATCGCGATGTGCAACCAGAAGGGCGGGGTCGGCAAGACCACCTCGACCATCAACCTCGGGGCGTCCCTCGCCGAGTACGGGCGCCGCGTCCTGCTCGTCGACCTCGACCCGCAGGGCGCACTGTCCGCCGGACTCGGTGTCGCCCACCACGATCTCGATCTCACCGTGCACAACCTGCTCGTCGAACCGCGGGTGTCCACCGACGACGTGCTCGTGCGCACCCACGTCGAGGGCCTCGACCTGCTGCCGAGCAACATCGACCTGTCGGCGGCCGAGATCCAGCTCGTCTCCGAGGTCGGCCGCGAACAGGCCCTGGGCCGCGCCCTGTACCCGATGCTCGACCGCTACGACTACATCCTCGTCGACTGCCAGCCGTCGCTGGGGTTGCTCACCGTCAACGCGCTCGCCTGCGCCGACTCGGTGCTCATCCCCATGGAATGCGAGTTCTTCAGCCTGCGCGGCCTGGCACTGCTCAACGACACCGTCGCCAAGGTCCGCGACCGGCTCAACCCGAAGCTGACCGTTGCCGGCATCCTCGTCACCATGTTCGATCAGCGCACCCTGCACGGTCGTGAGGTGATGTCGCGGGTCGTGGAGGTCTTCGGCGATCTCGTCTACGACGCCGTCATCAACCGCACCGTCAAGTTCCCCGAGACCAGCGTCGCCGGCGAACCCATCACCCGCTGGGCGCCCACCTCTGCCGGCGCCGAATCGTACCGCGCACTCGCGCGGGAAGTGATCCACCGGAGCGGTCGCTGAGCCCCGTGCACGCTCCCGTTCACGACACCGCGGACACCGGCACGGCACCCGAAGCGGGGGCCGACGCGGTGGTCCTCGAGGAACCCACCGAACCGGACCGGCCGGAGGTCGAGGAGACCACCTCGGGCTTCCATGTGCGCCTGCGCAACTTCGAGGGCCCGTTCGACCTGCTGCTCACCCTCATCTCGCAGCGTCGCCTCGACGTCACCGAGGTGGCTCTCCACGAGGTCACCGACGACTTCATCGCCTACACCCGTAAACTCGGTCCCGAACTCGGCCTCGATCAGACCACCGAGTTCCTGGTCGTCGCCGCGACCCTGCTCGACCTCAAAGCCGCCCGGCTGCTACCCGCCGGCGAGGTCGACGACCCCGAGGACCTCGCCCTGCTCGAAGCCCGCGACCTGCTGTTCGCGCGTCTGCTGCAGTACCGGGCCTACAAGCAGATCGCCGAACAGTTCGCCGCCCTCGAGGCCGCCGCCCTGCGCCGCTATCCGCGCGCGGTGTCGCTCGAGGAGTGCTACGAGAATCTCGTACCGGAGGTCGTGCTCGGTGTCGACGCGCACCGCTTCGCCGAGATCGCGGCCGCGGCGTTCCGGCCGAAACCACCACCGACCGTCGGCCTCGACCACCTGCACACTCCGAAGGTGTCGGTTCCCGAACAGGCCGCCCACATCCTCGGTCTGCTGCGCGCCCGCGGCGCCGGCGTCTGGGTCGGATTCGACGAACTCGTCGCCGACTGCGATCTCGGACTGCTCGTCGTCGCCCGGTTCCTCGCGCTGCTCGAGCTCTACCGCGAACGTGCCGTCACCTTCGAACAACCCGACCCGCTCGGACATCTGCAGGTCGCGTGGACGGGGGAGACCGACGGGGAGGCCATCGATTTCGAGGAGGACTACGGGTGAGCGACGACACCGTCGCGCGGGAGCACGCGGACGATGCTGCGCCCGAGAGTGACGCTGCGCCGGGGAGCACGGACGACACCGCGCGGGAACGTGACGAAGACACTGCTGCGCCGGAACGCGCGTGGGACGGTGAACTTCTCGAGATCGCCGCCGACGAACTCACTGCGGCACTCGAGGCACTGTTGCTCGTCGTCGATACCCCCGCGCCGACCGAGCAGCTCGCGACCGCCATCGGGGTCACCGCCGACCGCGCCGAGGCCGCGCTGCGGCGTCTCGCACAGGACCTCACCGCGCGCGGATCCGGCATCGACCTGCGGTTCGCGGGCGACGGCTGGCGCTTCTACACGCGCCGCGATTTCGCGCCCTACGTCGAGAAGCTGCTGCAGGGTGGCGCGCGCACCAAGCTCACCCGCGCCGCACTCGAGACGCTCGCCGTGATCGCCTACCGGCAACCGGTGACCCGCAGCCGTGTCGGTGCCGTGCGCGGCGTCAACGTCGATGGGGTGATGCGCACCCTGCTCGCGCGCGATCTGATCGCCGAGACGGGCACCGATCCGGAGACCGGCGGCACGCTCTACGTCACCACGGAGCTGTTCCTCGAACGCCTCGGCCTGGCATCTCTGCAGGATCTGCCGCCCGTTGCGCCGCTTCTGCCCGATGTCGATGTGATCGACGACATCGCCGACAGTCTCGAGTCGGACCCACGATTTGAGAGAATGGGTAGGAACGCGCGTCCCGAGACTCTCTCGCCCGCGGAGTTCGATCCAGAGAACTGACAGGAACCAAGTGAATACACCCGCTCGCCGTGATGGCACACCGGACCGTAGAAGAAACAATCCCCGTAGCGCGAACACGCGCAACACCGGGGGATCCCGCTCGGGACGCGCGGAAGCACCGCGTTCCGGAGGACGCACCGAAGCTCCCCGCTCGGGGCGCGCAGGGGCTCCCCGTTCGGGGGAGCGCACCGACTCACCCCGCTCCGATCGCCGGGCCACTCCCGGCCAGTCGGCCGGGGGCCGCAATCCGGCACAGTCGGCCGGAGGTCGCAAACCGGCACAGTCGGCCGGAGGTCGCAAACCGCACCGCAAGGGCACCTCGACCGGTAAGCCCTCCAAGCCTGCCGCCAAGCGCGTCGCGCAGCGCGTCGTTCCGACCGTGAGCAACGCCCGTCCCGCGCGGCACCAGCATCGCGAGGCCGGCCCCGCCCAGCTGCCCGCCGGTGAAGGCGTGCGGCTGCAGAAGGTGCTCGCCCAGGCCGGCGTCGCCTCGCGCCGCGCCGCTGAGGAACTCATCGCCGCGGGTCGCGTCGAGGTCGACGGCAACATCGTCGTCGAGCAGGGCCTGCGCGTGGACCCGGAGAACGCCGTGATCCGGGTCGACGGCGTCCGCGTCGTCATCAACAAGGATCTCGTGCACCTCGTGCTGAACAAGCCCCGCGGCTGGCAGTCCACGATGTCCGATGATCTCGGCCGTCCGTGCGTCGGCGACATCGTCTCCGAACGCGTCGCCGCCGGGCAGCGCCTGTTCCACGTCGGTCGTCTCGACGCCGACACCGAAGGGCTGCTGCTGCTCACCAACGACGGCGAACTGGCCCATCGGCTGATGCACCCGTCCTTCGAGGTGCCCAAGACCTATCTGGCGACCGTCAAGGGTGTGCTCGCCCGCGGTGTCGGCAAGCAGCTCAAGGCAGGCATCGAACTCGAGGACGGACCCGCCTCCGTCGACGAGTTCTCGCTGCTCGAGGTCCACGAGGGCCAGTCGCTGGTGCGGCTCGTGCTGCACGAGGGGCGCAAGCACATCGTGCGACGTCTGCTCGATGCGGTCGGGTTCCCCGTGATCCGGCTCGTGCGCACCAACATCGGTCCCGTGGCGCTCGGCGACCAGCGTCCCGGCACCCTCCGTGTCCTCGGCCGCAACGAGGTCGGGGGCCTGTACCAGGCGGTGAAGCTGTGACGGGCGCACCGGCCGACGCGTTGGTCGTCGCGATGGACGGGCCGTCCGGCACGGGCAAGTCCACCGTCTCCAAGCGTCTCGCGCAGCATCTCGGTGCCGCCTATCTCGACACCGGCGCGATGTACCGCATCGCGACGCTGCACGCCCTGCGCCGCGGCACCGATCTGACCGATCCGGCCGCGATCGCCGCGGTCACCGCCGGCCTGCCGTGGTCGATCGGCACCGACCCCACCGTCGAGGACATCCGCCTCGACGGGGACGACGTGCGCGAGGTCATCCGCGGCGCCGAGGTCACGGCCGCGGTCTCCGCGGTCTCCGCCGTGCCCGAGGTGCGCACCCTGCTCGTCGAGGCCCAGCAGCGGCTCGGCCGCGCCGAGCACCGCGTCGTGATCGAAGGACGCGACATCGGCACCGTCGTCTTCCCCGACGCGGACGTGAAGATCTTCCTCACCGCTTCGGCGGAGGCCCGCGCGCACCGGCGCAACAACCAGAACATCGCCGAGGGTCGCGGCGACGACTACGAGGCGGTCCTCGCCGCGGTGCAGCGCCGCGACCACCTCGACTCCACCCGCGCGGTGTCCCCGCTGCGTGCGGCGGACGACGCGGTCGTCGTGGACACCAGCGACATGAACATCGACGAGGTGATCGCCGCGCTGCTCGCGGTGGTCGCCGAGCAGACTGGAGCGAAGCTGTGAGCGACGACCTGAGTACCGACTACACCGGGTTCGACGGCGACGGCACGTGGTCGGAAGAAGGCGACTGGGACATCGAATTCGCCGAGGGCGGCGACCTCGAGGAGTTCGTCCCGGTCCCGACCGTCGCCGTGGTCGGCCGACCGAACGTCGGCAAATCCACCCTGGTCAACCGCATCATCGGCCGACGGGAAGCCGTCGTCGAGGACGTCCCGGGCGTCACCCGCGACCGCGTCTCGTACGAGGCGTCGTGGAACGGCCGCCGGTTCATGGTGCAGGACACCGGCGGATGGGAACCCGACGCGAAGGGCATGCAGCAGTCCGTGGCCCGCCAGGCGGAGGTCGCGATGCGCACCGCCGACGCGATCCTCGTCGTCGTCGATGCCACCGTGGGCGCCACCAGCGTGGACGAGGCCGTCGCGAAGGTGCTGCGTCGGTCGAAGACTCCGGTGCTGCTCGTGGCGAACAAGGTAGACGACGACCGTGTCGAATCCGAAGCCGCGACACTGTGGTCCCTCGGACTCGGCCAGCCCTATTCGGTATCGGCCACCCACGGTCGCGGCACCGGTGATCTGCTCGACGAGCTGCTCGCCAAGCTGCCGGCCACGCCCCGCGAGGGTACCGGTGGGGAAGGGCCTCGCCGCGTCGCGCTGGTGGGCAAGCCGAACGTCGGCAAGTCGAGCCTGCTCAACAAGCTCGCCGGCGACGAACGGTCGGTGGTGCACGACATCGCCGGCACCACCGTCGACCCGGTGGACTCGATCGTCGAGCTCGGCGGCAAGCCGTGGCGCTTCGTCGACACCGCTGGTCTGCGCAAGCGCGTCAACAGTGCGTCCGGCGCCGAGTTCTACGCCTCCCTGCGCACGCGGGGTGCGATCGACGCGGCCGAGGTGGCGGTGCTGCTCATCGACGCCTCGCAGCCCATCACCGAGCAGGACCAGCGGGTCATCACGATGGTCGTCGAGTCCGGGCGCGCCCTGGTGATCGCGTTCAACAAGTGGGATCTCGTCGACGAGGATCGCCGCTACGAACTCGGCCGCGAGATCGACCGCGACCTGTTGCGGGTGCCGTGGGCATCGCGGGTGAACATCTCCGCCAAGACCGGTCGCGCCGTGCAGAAGCTCGTCCCGGCCATGGAGACGGCCCTCGAGTCGTGGGACAAGCGCATCTCGACCGGACGCCTGAACTCGTGGCTCAAGGAGGTCGTGGCCGCGACTCCGCCGCCGATGCGCGGCGGTCGCCTGCCCCGGGTGTTGTTCGCCACCCAGGCGGCCACGCGGCCGCCGACCTTCGTGCTGTTCACCACGGGCTTCCTCGAGGCCGGCTACCGCCGCTTCCTCGAGCGTCGCCTGCGGGAGGAGTTCAACTTCGACGGCAGTCCCGTGCGGATCTCGGTGCGCGTGCGGGAGAAGCGCGACCGCCGCAAGTGAGCTCCCGACGTCCGGTCGTGAAAACGCGCTGACCAGCCGATTAGTGTTTCGGTCCGTTCCTGTTGTAATCTCTGAGAGCGCTCGGAGAGAGCGCGGACGGGCTGTGGCGCAGCTTGGTAGCGCACTTGACTGGGGGTCAAGTGGTCGCAGGTTCAAATCCTGTCAGCCCGACGTAAACGCCCAGGTGAGAGTAAGTTTCTCGCCTGGGCTTCGTCATGTCCCGGGGGCGTTTTTGCCTGGTCCCCCGGCCGACCGAGCAGCCGCGTCGGTGCGCGACGTTGGCTCGGCGGCTTCCTGTGGATAAGGGGACCAGGGCCGCAGCGAAGCGGTCGATCGGCGGTCACAGCCTGCGCCCCTGCCGGGCTCGCGGTGCCTTGGACTTCGCGGCACCGCGAGACGATCTGCTGAGAAGGGCGTTGGCCTGCCGGTAGTCGATTTTCACCTGGGCGAGGGCGGCCTGGAGCCTGAGCGAGTTGGTCCAGGCGTACTCGGGTCCCGGGCACCCCGGCGCCGGCGCACTCCAGCAACAGGCGGACGTTCACTTCCCGCAGCCGCTCCAAGAAGGCGCCGATATCGCAGCCATAGACCCCGATCGTCATGATCGTGAGCATCGTATGCTCCCCATCTTCCTGCTGCTCGCGCCGGCGAGACCGGCACGAGCAGCAGGAGTGGCAAGGCCGCGTTACGCGACAGCGGTTCCTTCGAGTTCGATCATCTGACCGGGGATCGCCAGCCGCGTCACCCCGAGCATCGTGGTTGTGGGCGCGACGCCCGCGGCGCCGAGCCGCCCGGCGAGCACGCCGTAGTGCGGGAACAGCGCGTCCACGTCGGTGGTGTACACGTTGAGCCTGACGAGGTCTGTTAGGGACATGCCGGCCTCGGCGAGCACGGCTTCGAGGTTGTCCACGGCCAGCGCGAGCTGGGCCGCGATGTCCCCGTCGTGCTCGGGCCGGCCGTCCTTGCTCATCGCGGTCTGCCCCGAGATGTAGAGGGTCCGGGTGTGCCCTGCGACGACCTCGCCCTGGTTGAATCCCATCTCCTGCGACCATGTCACCGGGTTGACCGCTGTTCGTTCCATTGCCACTCCAATCGTTGCGACTGCGAGCGCCCGGCGGCCGGGTGGTCGCCGTCCTCAACGCCCGCAAACTCAGCCTCCCAACAAAACGCGACATCTTGTGTCATGATTTTTGATAGGAATGAAACTATGCGAGCCGATCGGTTGGTCTCACTGGTGCTGCTGCTGCGCCAGCGGGGTCGGATGACCGCGGACGAGCTCGCCGGCGAGCTGGAGGTCTCCGCCCGCACGGTGCTGCGCGACATCGAGGCGCTGTCCACTGCCGGCGTCCCGGTCTACGCCGATCGCGGGCGACACGGCGGGTTTTCCCTGCTTCCCGGCTTCCGCACGGAGCTGACCGGACTGAACCATGACGAAGCCCTCGCGCTGCTGACCGCCGGGTCGGGCCGCGGCGAGAAGGTCTTCGGCCTCGGCACCGCGCTCGCTTCCGCGATGCGCAAGGTGGTCGATGCGCTGCCCGAAGGCCACCGCACCAGCCTGGACGATGCGGCCCGGCGGTTCCTGGTCGAGCCCGACACCGACCTGCTCTCACGACGGCTGGTCACCGAGGACGTGGCGAGTGGCGTGATGGGCGTAGTCCGCCATGCCGTGCTCACCGGGCACAAGCTTCGCTTCCAGTACACCGCACCGGACAAGGCACCCCGCTGGCACGCCGTCGATCCGATCGGTCTGGTCACCGTTCGCGGCCGCACCTACCTGCTGGCCACCAAGTCGGGAGAGGATCGGACGTACCGGCTCTCGCGCATGGTGACCGCCGAGGAGCTTCCGGAACTGGCCGAGCGTCCCGCGCAGGTTGACCTCGACCGCATCTGGGCCGAGCGCAGCGCCCAGTTCTTGTCGAAGAACCACATCCCTGTGCTGGTCAGGGTCGAACCCACGCGACGTGAGGAGTTGCTGAACACCGCGCGAGCTGTCCGCGCCGAGGAACCGGAGGAAGACGGCTGGGTGCGTCTCGACGTGACCTTCGAGGACCTGCGGCACGCTGTCTGGGCGATCTGGCAGCTCGACACCGCCGCCGAAGTCCTCGCACCCGAGTCGCTGCGTGCGACCCTCCGCGACCGGGCGGCAACCCTCAATGCCAGATACGAGAGCTTTGCCCGGTCACCTGCGGAGCCTTCGCGCGGCTCAACGCCCGACAGCCACTAGGAGTGACGCCCACGCTACGGCGAAACTGACGGGCAGCGAAGTTCGGATCGCCCCACCCCGCCCGCTCAGCGATCGTCGTGATCGGCGCAGCCGTGGTGCGCAGACATGCTGCCATTCGCTCCGTCCGGAGCATCGTCGGGTACGCGATCGGAGATTGCCCGAAGGGCGACGACGCCGAGGCAACGGTGTCCGACGGCGACGTCTCGTCGTGGGCGGTCCCGCGACGTGCGGTCGGGCGCGTGCTGGCCGATCTGGTCGACCGACCCGAGTACGCCCGCGCCACAGTGACGGTCTCCTGACACGGATCGCGCCGAACGCTCCCGGAGCGGGGTGCGCACCGTCCACGATGAGAAATGCGTCGGCAGACGGTCATTCTTCGTGCGGCACCATCCGTGCCCTGCGGCACCCGCGAAAGGACCACGATGACCACACGATTCAATCCCTATCTCGCATTCCGCGATTCCGCGCGCGAGGCCATGGAGTTCTACAGGTCGGTGTTCGGCGGCGAACTGACGGTGAGCAGATTCGCGGACATGAACGCCTCGCAGGATCCGAGCGAGGACGACAAGGTGATGCACTCGATGCTCACCACCGACCGCGGCTTCGTGCTCATGGCCTCGGACACCCCGAACGGCATGGACTACACGCCCGGCACGAACTTCTCGCCGTCGCTCAGCGGGGACGACGAGAGCGTGCTCCGGGGTTGGTGGGACGCGCTGAGCGAGAGCGGTCGCGTCGACATGCCGCTCGAGCGTGCCCCCTGGGGCGATCTGTTCGGCATGTGCACCGATCGCTTCGGCGTGTCGTGGATGGTCAGCATCGGCGACCAGCAGGGCTGAACCCGCGCCGCTCGGCGCCCGTCAGCCGAGGCGGGCGTCGAGCTCGCGCACCAGTTTCGGTGGCGCGGTCTGCCGATAGGACATGTCGAGCAGTTCGGCGACCTCGTCCCAGTCCACCTCCGGACGGGCGAGGTCGTACCCGACCCACCCGGACGGCCCGAAATACGTCGGCACATAGGTGTGGGGTTCCTCGAGCAGCGCGCGGCGCTCCTCCTCGTCGGGCTTGACGATGAGGGAGCGGGGAAACGGTGCGCGGGTGCCCTTCTCGCCGCCTCCGTAGACCGCGAAGGCCGTCCGGGTGGAGAAGAACGGACGGCCGTGCGAGATCTTCTCGGAGGCGCCGGGCAGGGCCAGCGCGAGCGAGCGCACACGAGCTAGCAGGGGATCCGCCTCGTCGAACATCACCGGATGCGGCATGAGCGGAGCGTACCGAGCGACTACGACAACGGTCGCGAGATCAACTCTTCCGACTCGTCAGCGCATGGATACCGGCGTGCAACAGCGGCTCGACGCCGCGGCCGAGTTCCTCGAACCCGTCGCCGACCGTTTTGCCCTGACGGAACCGGAAGTAGATGCCCTCGAGGATCACCGCGAGCTTGTAGTAGGCCAGGGCGAGGTGGAACGCCATGTCCGACAGGTCGCGTCCACCGGCGGCCTCGTACCGGGCAAGCAGTTCGTCGTCGCCGAGGAAGCCCGGAGCGCGGGACACCGTCGACACGGGGAACTCCGTGTTCTCCCGCGCCAGCCGCTGGTACACCAGCAGCAACGCCACATCGGTGAGGGGATCGCCGAGCGTGGCCATCTCCCAGTCCAGCACCGCGACCACCTTGTCGTCGTCGTCGACGAGAACGTTGTCGAGCCGGTAGTCGCCGTGCACGATGCCCACCTCGCCGTCGCCCGGCAGATTGTCGACGAGCAGCCGGTGCAGCTCGTCGGCGCCGTCGAGGTCCCGGCTGTGCGAGTTCTCGAGCTGGGTGGTCCAGCGCCGCACCTGCCGCTCGAGGAAGCCCTGGGGGCGGCCGAAGTCCTCGAGACCCACGGTCGCCGGGTCCACCGCGTGCAGGGCGGCCAGGGTGTCGACCATCCGCTCGGAGATCACGCGCGTGCGCTCGGCGCCGAGCGGTTCGAGTTCCTCCGCGGTGCAATAGGGCGTCCCCACGACCAGATCCATGAGATAGAAGGGCGCGCCGAGCACCGAATCGTCCTCGCACAGCAGATGCGAGCGGGGGACCGGTACCGCGGTGCCGGCGAGCGCGGAGATGACGCGGTACTCGCGAGCCATGTCGTGTGCGGTCGCGAGGACGTGTCCGAGTGGGGGACGGCGCAACACCAGCCGCCGATCGCCGTCGGTCACCTCGTAGGTGAGATTCGAGCGTCCGCCGCTGATCAGGCGCGCGCGGAGGGGACCGGAGAACAGGTCGGGGGCGGAGGTCTGCAGATAGGCATCGAGCGCATCGAGGTCGAGGCCGGCGGGCACGTCGTTCATCGAGCTCCTTTCCGTCGGCTCCCACTATGACCGCGGGTGGGGATCCGTGTTCGGAGAACTCCCACCCCACGCAGATAATCCGGACTGCACGGAAACCATAAATATCCAGAACTCCCCCCCCTCGAGGCCGGTGTCACCGACACCGGCCAGGACATGCGCCTAGCCGCCAGGGCAGTTGTGACGAACTACTGTCGACCCATGCCCGCTGCTCACCCTCTCGACAGAGACAACGTCCGCGACGCGCTGGACGCGTTCGATTCGCGCCGACTGCCGCTCGACGGCCGCCGGCACGCAGCCGTCGTCGTGGCGGTGCTCGACGACGGGAACGGTAACCCCGTCATGCCCCTCACACGGCGACCGACCCGTCTGCGGGCACATCCCGGCCAGTTCGCGTTGCCGGGCGGACGTCTGGACGAGGGGGAGCAGCCCGAGGAGGCCGCCCTGCGCGAGCTGCACGAGGAAGTCGGAATCGACCTCGGCCCCGAGTCCGTCCTCGGCCGGCTCGACGACTACATCACCCGCTCCGGTTACGTCATGTCACCGTTCGTCGTGTGGTCGGACACCGCGGTGAGCGATCTGAAGCCCAGCCCCGACGAGGTCGACGTGCTCTTCGCCGTCACCACCGACGAACTCGACGTCGACCCGCGCTTCGTCACCATCCCCGAATCCGACAAGCCGGTGATCCAGTGGCCGTTCCGCGGTCATCTCGTGCACGCACCGACCGCCGCGGTGGTCTACCAGTTCCGCGAAGTCGTGCTGCGCCGGCGGGCCACCCGCATCGACGGTCTCGAGCAGCCGGTCTTCGCCTGGCGCTGACACCCCGGAATCTCCGCTCGCGCGGCTGTGGAAGGCTGGACTCCGCGCCCGAACGGAACTCCGGCGGGGCATCACGAGAACGACCTCACGAGAACACGGAGCGGCCCCACCATGACCGATGCGACCGGAACCGCCGACGCGCGCGGATCGGACCGCATCCTCACCGTGCCGAACGTCCTCAGCTTCGTCCGGCTGCTGGGTGTGCCCGTCTTCCTCTATCTCATCCTCGTCGCCCACGCCGACGTCTGGGCGCTGATCCTGCTGGCCGCGAGTAGCATCACCGACTGGGCCGACGGCAAACTCGCCAGGCTGCTCGACCAGACCTCCCGCCTCGGAGCCCTTCTCGATCCCGCCGTCGACCGCCTCTACATCGTGGCCACCCTCGTCGCCCTCGTGGCGCGCGACATCGTGCCTTGGTGGATCGCGGTGATCCTCGTCGGCCGCGAACTCGTCCTGGCGCCGACCCTGGCCGTCTACCGGCGCCGGGAACTGTCCCCGCCGGACGTGCTCTACCTCGGCAAGGGCGCCACCTTCCTGCTCATGTGCGCGCTGCCGCTGATGCTCGGGGCCGTCGCCGTGCCCGCCTCGGAGCAGATCACCGGACCGCTCGGCTGGGCCTCCCTGATCTGGGGGACCGTACTGTACGTGTGGACCGGCCTGCTGTACCTCGGGCAGGCCGTCGTGACGGCACGGACCGTGCCGGCCGGGCGGTGATCCGATGAGCCGCGCGTGGGAACGCATCCGGCGCAATCCGGTGCCCTCGCTCCTGAAGTCGCTCCTCGAGGATCATCTCGACCCCGGCTACGCTGCGTCCGCCGCGGACCGGGCTGCGGGGCGCTCGAGCACCTCTCCGAGCGCGTCGCGCGCGTGGCTCGGCGCCGGAGTTCTCCTCGCCGGCCTCGTGATCGGCATCGCGTACGCGCACAACGCCGACGTGCAGGCCGGCACCGACAGCACCCGCGTCGAGATCCTCGACTCCCTCCGGGCAGGGGATGAACGCATCACCGCGCTCACTGCACAGCGGGACGAACTCGGTGCCGCGGTCGACGAACGACGCACCGCCCTGTTCTCCGACGGAGGCGACGGCGCGACCATCCTCGACCGACTCCGCGACGCCGAGGCCGCAGCCGCGGCAACACCGGTGCGCGGTCCGGGGATCACGGTCACCCTCACCGAACCCACCGCGCGACCGAACCTGTCGGATGCGGCGCGAATCGAGGACCGACCCACCGCGCTCGTCCTCGACCGCGACCTGCAGTCGGTCGTCAACGCGCTGTGGGCGGCCGGTGCGGAGGCCGTAGAGGTCGGGGGCGTGCGGGTGGGTCCCGGGGTGACCATCCGGCAGGCCGGGGGAGCGATGCTCGTCGACAACCGGCCCGTATTCTCCCCGTACACGGTCTCGGCGGTGGGATCTCCCTCCCGACTGCAGACGACCTTCGTCGTCAGCGACGCCTACCTGCGCATCGCGGGGATACAGCAGCTCTACGGGGTGGGATTCACCCTCGCAGAGGAGGACGATCTCGAGTTTCCGGCCGCCACGGTCCGGAAACTCGGCAGCAGTGGAGAAACGGGGTACAGGTGAAGCGACTCGAACACGGTCACGCGCTCTACGCGGTGCTCGCACTGGCGATCGGGATCGGCGCCGGAATCGTGTTCAGCCCACAGGTACCCGATGTCGTGCAGCCCTACCTGCCCATCGCGGTGGTCGCCGCGCTCGACACGGTCTTCGGCGGTCTGCGCGCCTATCTCGACGACATCTTCGACGCGAAGGTGTTCGTGGTGTCGTTCGTCTTCAACGTCCTCGTCGCCGCCCTGATCGTGTGGCTCGGCGACCAGCTCGGCGTGGGCACCCAGTTGTCGACCGCGGTCATCGTCGTCCTCGGCATCCGCATCTTCGGAAACGCTGCAGCCCTACGTCGTCGCCTGTTCGGGGCCTGACCGTGACCGAACCGCAACAACCCGGCCCCGCACCCGACACCGGCGCAACGCCCGAAACCGGCACTGCGCGCGCCACCCGATCGCAACGCGTCTTCCTCGTCCTCGCGGCGATTCTCGTCGTCCTGCTCGGCGCCGGCATCGCCACCCAGGTGCGTACGACCGATACCGGCGACGACCTCGACTCGGCGCGCCCTGCGGACCTGCTCGTGCTGCTCGACAACCTCAATCGCCGCGAAGCCGCTCTCCGCCAGGAGATCACCGAACTCGAGCGCACCCTCTCGAGTCTCGAACAGGAAGGCTCGGAAGCGGCACTCGAGGAAGCCCGCACGCGCCTGTACACGCTGTCGGCGCAACTCGGCACCGAACCCGCCACCGGGCCCGGAGTGGTTCTCACCGTCGACGATCCGCGCGAGGGTGTCGGATCGGAGGTGCTGCTCGACATGATCCAGGAGCTGCGCGCGGCGGGTGCCGACACGATGCAGATCGCCGGGGCGAACGGTGAGACCGTGCGCATCGGGGTCGATTCGTGGGTCACCGGACCGGGCGGCGACATCGTCGTCGACGACCGCCGACTCGATGCTCCGTACACCGTCACCGCCATCGGTGACGGACCGACTCTCGCCGCCGCGCTGAACATTCCCGGCGGAGTGGTCGACACGGTCGCCCGTGCGGGCGGATCATTGTCCGTAGAACAGTCTCCGCAGGTGGAGGTGTCCGCCTTGCGGGAGATCGAGCCACGCCAATACTCTCAGCCCGGTAACTGAATCCGACGTTCCGGTCGAACGTCGTCTCCGAAAGGACCAGTCTTGACCGATTTCGCGACACCCGAGGATCTGCGGTACACCCCCGAGCACGAGTGGGTGCGCAGGACGGGCGCGACGACCGTGCGCATCGGGATCACCGACTACGCACAGTCCCAACTCGGCGACGTGGTCTTCGTGCAGCTGCCCGAGGCGGGCGCCGAGATCGCCGCCGGCGAGTCCTTCGGAGAGGTCGAGTCCACCAAGAGCGTGTCGGACGTGTTCGCGCCGCTGACCGCGAAGGTGACCGCCGTCAACATGGAACTCGACGCGAATCCCGAACTGGTGAACAGCAGCCCGTACGAGGACGGCTGGCTCGTCGACGTGGAGATGGGCAGCGAGAACGACCTCGACGAGGCGCTCGCGGAGACGCTCGACGCGGAAGGTTACCGCGGGATCACGGAAGGCTGACGGACCCGACAGGTAACGTGACCGCGACTGTCTGCGTCAGTACCCCCGAGCGGGGTACGGTCGGATATGGCGTGTGCCGTGTCGGACCTGAACGGGGCGAACGAATCAGCGACCGTCCGGGATCACCCGGGTGGTCGAACGGATAAGGAGAAACGGTGAGCGAGAACGGCAACGCGGGTTACGAGGAGACTCCTGCAGAGACCACTTCGGTATTTCGCGCCGACTTCCTGAACGAAGTGGAGGGCGCGGGTTCGGCCACCACCGAAGCGCCCGTCTCGGGTGTCGAGGGCCTGCCCGCCGGATCGGCGCTGCTGGTCGTCAAGCGGGGGCCCAATGCAGGATCGCGCTTCCTGCTCGACCAGCCCACCACCTCGGCGGGTCGGCATCCCGACAGCGACATCTTCCTCGACGACGTGACCGTCAGCCGTCGGCACGCCGAGTTCCGCCAGGACGAGGGCGAATTCCAGGTCGTCGACGTGGGAAGCCTCAACGGCACCTACGTCAACCGCGAGCCGGTCGACTCCGCCGTTCTCGCGAACGGCGACGAGGTGCAGATCGGCAAGTTCCGGCTGGTGTTCCTGACCGGTCCGCGAGGTAACCAGGGCGCAGGTAGCTGATGACCGCGGCCCGCCAGCCGGCGCCGGCCGGAATGTCGATCGGGTCGGTGCTCGACCGCCTGCGTCCGGAATTTCCGGACGTGACGATCTCGAAGATCCGGTTCCTCGAGGCCGAGGGACTGATCAGCCCGGAACGCACACCCTCGGGCTACCGCCGCTTCTCGATCGCCGATTGCGAGCGTCTGCGGTACGTGCTCACCGCGCAGCGCGATCAGTACCTTCCGCTCAAGGTGATCAAGGAGCAGCTCGAGGCGATCGACCGCGGCGCCGCCACGGTGGGATCGGTCGAGACCCGGATCACCCGGCCGCGTCCGCTGGCGGTGGCCCGCGGCGAGGTCTCGCCGGAGGATCTGCGCACCGATCGCGAGATCCGGGTGAGCCGCGAGGATCTGTGCACCCGTGCCGGGATCGACGCGGCCTTCCTCACCGAGCTGGTGGGGGCGGGCCTGCTCAAGCCGGGCCCGGCCGGTTTCTTCGACGAGGACGCGGTGCTGCTCGCCCGCACGGCGAAGGCGATGGCGGAGTTCGGCCTCGAGGTTCGGCACCTGCGGGCGTTCAAGCTCGCCGCCGACCGCGAGGCCGCGCTCGTCGCTCAGATCGCCGGCCCGATCGCGAAGGGCCGCGACGCCGGGGCACGGCAGCGCGCCGAGGAGATGGTGCGCGAACTGGCCGCACTGTCGTTGACATTGCACACCTGCCTGGTGAAAGCGGCGGTGCAAGGAGCCCTCGACCGTTAGGCGACGAATTCGTCGTCGAGTGCGACCACGGCCCTCCGTCAGGTGGTGACCTACGGCACCTGACGGATGCGCTGGAGGACACTAGAATTCCAGGCAGTACCTGTCGGGTGGTCCCACCACCGACGAGCAGCAGGACGGAGGCATCGCGATGAGCGAGATGCGGATAGTAGGGATTCGTATCGAACAGCCGCAGAACCAGCCTGTCCTCCTGCTGCGGGAGGTCGACGGCGATCGGTATCTGCCGATCTGGATCGGGCAGAACGAAGCGACCGCCATCGCCCTCGAACAGCAGGGGGTCGAACCGGCACGGCCGCTGACCCACGACCTGATCAAGAACCTCCTCGAGGCGTTCGGTCGCAACCTCCGCGAGGTGCGCATCGTCGACCTGCGCGAAGGGACGTTCTACGCGGATCTGGTCTTCGACGGAGGGATGCGTGTTTCCTGCCGGCCCTCCGACGGGGTCGCGGTGGCCTTGCGCATCGGCGCGCCGGTCCACGTCGAGGAACCGGTGCTCACCGAGGCAGGACTGGTCATGCCCGACGAACGGGAGGACGAGGTCGAGAAGTTCAAGGAGTTCCTCGACTCCGTCTCGCCCGACGATTTCAAGGCGACGGACGGCTGAGCGCCGTCCGTCGCACGGCGACGAGCGTTGGCGCGCGCGTCGGCCGTGACGGTAGTAATGTCGAACGTTGCCTTCCGGTCGGCGTGTCGCAGCCCGACGCCCAACACCGGAGCGTACGCTGAGTTGATCCGCCAGGGATGACTCGGTGAGCCTGGGAGGGCTCGATGATCGGATGTGGTCGGGGGATCCACCAATCGATCGTTGCGAGGCAGAACTGGGCGCGCGAGAGGGAGTCAGTAGTGCGAGATCGGACGAAGGGACAGCCACTCGGCGTCGATTCCGGCGATCGCTCGAATCCGGCGCCGCGGACGAACGAGACCGACGAGATCCAACCGGGCCTGTTTCCGGACAACTCGGCGCCCGACGAGCTCGTCGGCTACCGCGTGCCCATCGCCTGCCAGATCGCAGGAATCAGCTACCGCCAGCTCGACTACTGGGCCCGCACGAATCTGGTCGTACCGTCCATCCGCGGGGCTGCCGGTTCCGGTAGCCAACGGCTGTACTCGTTCAAGGACATCCTCGTCCTCAAGATCGTCAAGCGCCTGCTCGACACCGGCGTCTCGCTGCAGAACATCCGCGTCGCCGTCGACCATCTCCGCAGCCGTGGGGTGGGCGACCTCGCGAAGATCACTCTTTTCTCCGACGGCACCACCGTCTACGAATGTACGTCGCCCGAAGAGGTCGTCGACCTGCTGCAGGGCGGGCAGGGCGTCTTCGGGATCGCGGTGAGCGGCGCGATGCGCGAGCTCACCGGCAGCATCGCCGATTTCCCCGCCGAACGCGCCGACGGCGGCGGCGTCGAGGAACGCCCCGAGGACGAACTGGCGTCGCGTCGCCGCGAACGCATCAACCGCCGCATCGGCTGACCACACCACTGATGTCGCATCGGCCGACCACATGACCGCTCCACTCCACCGCCGGCGGCACTTTCCGCACCTGCGGTATTTCGACCCCCGCGACGTGAACTAGACTCGAAGACGCGTCGCCATCACGCGGGAGAGACCCGGACACCGAGCCGGGCGCCGAAGGAGCAGCACCTCCCCGTCAATCTCTCAGGCAACCGGGACCGCGTGAGCTCCGACGTCTCTGGAAAGTGGCGGGAGCACCCGCCCGCCCACGGGGAAAGGCTCTGGCCGGCCGAATCTCTCAGGCGCTCGCTCCGCGAGCTCACGACAGAGGGGGAGGAACCACCTCGCGCGACCGCGCGCATGTGGACCTCGCCGACCAGCCCGGGAGCTGCGATGACAGATGCCGTCACCTCGAACTTCGCCGATCGCCACATCGGCCCCGACACCGCCGGCCTGAACCGGATCCTCGACGTCGTGGGAGTCGATTCCCTCGACGCCCTCGCCACCGCCGCGGTGCCGGCCGCCATCCTCGACGACCGTGCAGACAACGTGCCGACCGGCCTCGACGTCCTCGACGCGCCCCGCTCCGAGCACGACGTACTCGCCGAACTGAAGGCACTCGCGTCGCAGAACACCGTGGCGACGTCGATGATCGGCCACGGCTACTACGACACGCTCACGCCGCCCGTGCTGCTGCGCAACATCATCGAGAACCCCGCCTGGTACACGGCCTACACCCCCTACCAGCCGGAGATCAGCCAGGGACGCCTCGAGGCGCTGCTGAACTTCCAGACCATGGTCGCCGACCTGACCGGCATGGAGATCGCGAACTCGTCGATGCTCGACGAGGCCACCGCCGCTGCCGAGGCCATGACCCTGCTGCGCCGCGCAAACCGCAAGTCCAAGAGCCCGCGCCTGGTCGTCGACGTCGACCTGTTCGCGCAGACCGCCGCGGTGCTGGCGACCCGCGCCGAACCGCTCGGTATCGAGATCGTCACCGTCGACCTCGCTGCCGACGGACTTCCCGAGGGCGAGTTCTTCGGCGTGATCCTCCAGGTGCCCGGCGCTTCGGGCCGCATCATCGACGCCGCTCCGATCATCGCGGCGGCCCACGGCCGCGGCGCGCTCGTCGCCATCGGCGCCGACCTGCTGGCCATGACCTTGATCACCCCGGCCGGGGAGCAGGGTGCCGACGCGTGCTTCGGCACCACCCAGCGGTTCGGTGTGCCGATGGGCTTCGGCGGGCCGCACGCCGGCTACCTCGCCGTCGGTAGCGCCCACACCCGCACCCTGCCCGGACGCCTCGTCGGTGTCTCGGTGGACGCGGACGGCAACCCGGCCTACCGCCTCGCGTTGCAGACCCGTGAGCAGCACATCCGCCGTGAGAAGGCCACCAGCAACATCTGCACCGCCCAGGTGCTCCTCGCCGTGCTCGCGGCCATGTACGCCTCGTACCACGGCGCCGAAGGCCTCACCGGCATCGCCCGCCGCGTCGCCGGGCACGCCCGCCGCCTCGCCGACGGTCTGCGCGCCGGTGGCGTCGAGGTTGTCCACGATGAGTTCTTCGACACCGTCCTCGTGCGCGTCCCGGGGCGTGTCGACGCCGTGCTCGCCGCCGCCCTCGAGGCCGGCATCAACCTGCACCGGGTCGACGACGATCACGTGTCGATCTCGTGCGACGAGGCCACCACCGCGGCGCACGTCGACGCGGTCCTGCGCGCCTTCGGCGTCACCGCCGGGGACGCCGCCGAGGGAACGGCGCTGCCGCAGGCCCTTGCCCGCACCAGCGAGTTCCTGCAGCATGCGGCGTTCACCCGCTACCGCACCGAGACCGCGATGATGCGTTACCTGCGGCGCCTGTCCGACAAGGACCTCGCCCTCGACCGGACGATGATCCCGCTGGGCTCGTGCACGATGAAGCTCAACGCCGCCGCCGAGATGGAAGCCATCACCTGGCCCGAGTTCGCGGGTCTGCACCCCTTCGCTCCGGCGGATCAGACGGCGGGGATCCGCCGCCTCATCGCCGACCTCGAAGGCTGGCTCGCCGCGGTGACGGGGTACGACGCCGTGAGCCTGCAGCCCAACGCCGGCAGCCAGGGCGAGTACGCGGGTCTGCTCGCGATCCGTCACTACCACCTCGATCGCGGCGACACCGATCGGGACATCTGCCTGATCCCGTCGAGCGCGCACGGCACCAATGCCGCATCCGCCGTGATGGCGGGCATGCGTGTCGAGGTCGTCGCGTGCCGCCCGAACGGGGATGTCGATCTCGACGACCTGCGCGCCAAGATCGCCGACCACGGTGCGCGCCTGGCCGCGATCATGATCACCTATCCGTCCACGCACGGTGTGTACGAGCACGACATCGCCGACATCTGCGGTGCCGTGCACGACGCCGGCGGTCAGGTGTACATCGACGGTGCCAACCTCAACGCTCTCGTGGGTCTGGCGCGGCCGGGCAAGTTCGGGGGCGATGTGAGCCACCTGAACCTGCACAAGACGTTCTGCATCCCGCACGGTGGCGGCGGTCCGGGTGTCGGCCCGATCGGCGTCCGTTCGCATCTGGCCCCGTACCTGCCGGGCCATCCGGCGGAGCCGGGACTCGGGGGAGCGGGACCGGTCTCGGCGGCGCCCTACGGATCGGCGTCGATCCTGCCGATCACCTGGGCGTACATCAAGATGATGGGTGCCGAGGGGCTGCGTCGCGCGTCGCTGACGGCGATCGCGTCGGCCAACTACATCGCGCGTCGTCTCGACGAGTACTTCCCGGTGCTGTACACGGGGGAGACCGGCATGGTCGCCCACGAGTGCATCCTCGATCTGCGTCCGCTGACGAAAGCGACGGGGGTGACGGTCGACGACGTCGCGAAGCGTCTGGCCGACTACGGCTTCCACGCGCCGACGATGAGCTTCCCGGTGGCCGGCACCCTCATGGTCGAGCCCACCGAGAGCGAGGACATCGCCGAACTCGACGCGTTCATCGACGCGATGATCTCGATCCGCAGTGAGATCGACCGGGTCGGGGCAGGGGAGTGGCCGGTGGACGACAATCCGCTGCGCGGCGCTCCGCACACCGCGGAATGCCTGGTGGGCGAGTGGAACCACCCGTATTCGCGGGAGATCGCGGTGTTCCCGATGGGGAAGAGCCGAGCCAAGGTTTGGCCGGCGGTGCGGCGTATCGACGGCGCACACGGCGACCGGAACCTGGTGTGCGCGTGCCCGCCCCTGGAGGCGTACAGCGGCTGATGCCGGGGATGGCCGACGGACACGTCCGTCGGCCATCGTCATCGATGGGATAACTCCGAACGATACGGAAATTATAGAAATCCAGAACTGTCCTCCGTCCACAACTAAACTCACCGAGCCACTAAGACAAGGCCGTCAGTTCGCGGCGGTCAGCTCGAGGACGGAGATCTCCGGTGGAGTGCCGACCCGCACGGGCGGTCCCCACGCGCCGGTGCCCTGGGACGTGTAGATCTGCGTGTCGCCGAAGCGGTCGAGTCCGGTGACGGTCGGGTTGGCCAGGGAGACGAACGGCCGCAGCGGCCACATCTGTCCGCCGTGGGTGTGCCCGGACAGTTGCAGGTCGACTCCGAGCTCGCGTGCCTCGTCGACGTGCCGCGGCTGGTGGGCGGCGAGGATCACCGGGGTACCGTCCGCGATGCCGGCGAGGGCGGCGGGCATGTCGGGGTGGTGCGGTTCGGGGGCGGTGTAGTCGTGGACGCCGGCGAGCGCGACGACGTCGCCGTCCCGCTCGAGGACGACATGGTCGTTCCGCAGGGTGCGTACACCGAGCGTCTCCCAGTGGTTCAGCCACGATTCGGCGTCGTCGGAGTAGTACTCGTGGTTGCCGCTGACGCCGTACACCCCGAGCGGGGCCTGCAGTTGCCGGAGCGGTTCGAGATCGGAGCCGACGAGTTCGACGGTGCCGTCGGCGAGGTCGCCGCCGAGCACGATCAGGTCGGGTTGCTCCTCGGCGACGAGGTCGACGACACCTTGCACGAAGTCGGCTCCGCGGGAGGGTCCGACGTGCAGGTCGGTGACGAGCGCGATGCGGGCACCGTCGAAGCCGGCAGGCAGGTCCTGCAGGGCGACGGGCACAGTGACGATCTGCGGCCGGTCGGCCTCGATCGTGCCGTATCCGACGGCGGCGACCGCGGCCACGACGAGCACGGCGGTCGCGATACGCAGCCCCCGTCCCGGGGTCTCGACCGTGCCGTCCTCGGTGATCGGCCGGGGTTGCCCGCGTCGGGCGAGGCGGGCGACGAACAACGCGACTCCGATGAGCAGGAGCCCGAGCATCAGGTACAGCACCACCGCCAACCAACTCCAGCCGAGGAACCCGATGGGGCGGGCCCAGGCAGGATCGAGCACCGTGCCCACCCCGGAGGCGCCGAGCGTGAGCACGAACAGGACGACGAGGACGAGATCGGCGGCGAGTGCGGCAGGTCGCGGCAGGCCGGGTGCCCGGACGAGTCGTCGATGCAGCAGGTAGGTGAGGAGGGCAAGGAAGACCCCCACGACGAGAAGTCGGAGCACGTCAGGACGTCAGCTTTCGGAGGAGGTCGGTGAGATCGGCGGGGTCGGTGGTGTCGACGACGGTGAGGCTGCCGTCGGTAGCTTCGGCGGCCTGTTCGAGGACGAGGTCGGCGCGGTCGCCGAGGACGACGACGTCGATCCGCACGGGGGTGTCGGGGGACGAGAGTTCATCGATCGCGGCGCGCAGGTCGCGGGCGGCTGCTTCGTCGGGGTCGTCGCTGTCGACGACGACGAGTACGGAGTTCGGTCGGCCCGGGTCGTAGTTGTCGACGGCGTCGCGGTAGGCGGCGGTGAGAGTGGCGTAGACGGGTTCGCGGTCGACGAGATCGATGTCGTCGAGGATCGAGGACATCGCCGCGCGCTTGGCTGCGGTGAGTCCGTCGCGGATGACGGCGACACGGTGTCCCTCGGGGGTGTCGGCGAAGACGTACATGCCCATCACCGAGTTGATGGACGCGCGACGCATGGCCTCGCGTACGGCGCCTGCGGTCGCGGTGAGGCGGGTGCCGTCGCCGGCGGGGGTGCCCATGGAGGTGGAGGTGTCGACGACCATCGTGACCTTGCGCGGGGACACCGGGGCGAGACGCAGTGCGACGAGGACGTCGTCGACGGTGGGGTCGGCGGGGGCGAGGACGGTGTCGACGCGGGGCAGCGGAAGTTCCCCGGCGGGTTCGGGGACGGCGTCGGCGGTGCGGAAACCGTGGGCGGTGAGGATGCCGGCCTGCTCGGGGCGCCGCGCGTAGTCGGTGAACTCCGCGGCGGCGCGGGCGAGCGTCTCGTCGACCCAGGGGGCGTCGACGACGGCCGTGGGGAAGTCGACGACGGGCGCGACGCCGATCGGCAGGTGGCCGGTGAGGCCGCGGACCTGTCCATCTGTGAGGGCGCGGTGCAGTTGCTGTTCGATGACCGGCACGGCGTGGATCGGGGCCGCGGTGTCGGGGTGGGTGCCGAGCGCCGCGAGGGTGTCGGCGGTGGTACCGACCGCGCCGAGGGTGTCGGCGCCGAGGGCGAGGGTGCTCACGGCGGTGATGGCGGCGGGGGTGGCAGCCTGTTCGAGGGTGACCGGTCCGGCGCCGATGCCGGTGGTGGCGGCGGTGACGGCTTCGAGGGCGAGGGTGGTGGCGTGGGTCTCGGTGCCGGTGGGCAGGGCGAGGCCGAGGGTGCCCCAGATGTCGAGTCCGCTCTCGCGCATGGCGGCGGGGTCGTTCTGGAGTCGGGGCAGGTCCTGCCAGCGGACGGTGGCGGTGGTGAGGGCGCGGCCGAGGTCGGTGGGGACGGCGAGCACGACCGGGGAGGTGGCGAGGGATCGGGGGGTGCCGTCGATGGCGTCGGCGGCGCGGGCGCTCATACGGGTGTCGAGGGGTACCCACAGGGCGGGTTCGGGGCCGAGCGTCGGATCCCAGGCGTCGGTGCCGAGGGTGTCGGCGGCGGCGAGGCTGTCGACGGTGGTGATCTCGGCGGTGACGCAGTGGTCGCGGATGACGCGGACGCCGCCGTCGGTCCATTGTTCGGCGAGTTCGGTGAGGGCGGGGGCGATGAGGGGGTCGGCGGCGATGTGCAGGACGGTGTCGCCTTCGACGCAGGTTTCGGCGGCGGCGGTGGCCTGGTTGTCGATGCTGTCGCGGAGGCGGAACCAGCCGAGGACGGCGAGCAGGGAGAATACTACGCCTAGGGTGACCACGATGACGCTGGTGCTGATTCCTCGTCGTCCGCTACCGCGATGTCGCCCGCTCACGTCGTGTCCGCCTCGTTTCGTTCGTCGATCCGATGGTCGAGTCTAGTGAGGGGCGGGATGTGATCCGGCTCCGCCGCGCGGTGCGGGGACGGGCAGGGCCCCGATCCGTGTGGATCGGGGCCCTGTGGTGTCGGTGTGCGGGTCAGGCGTACTTGGCCTTGTACTCGCGGCGACGGCGGTGCAGGATCGGCTCGGTGTAGCCGCTGGGCTGCGTGGTGCCTTCGAGGATGAGTTCCTTGGCGGCCTGGAAGGCGATGCTGTCGTCGAAGTTCGGGGCGAGCGGCCGGTAGCCGGGGTCGCCTTCGTTCTGCCGGTCGACGACGGGGGCCATGCGCTCGAGGGAGGCGACGACGTCGTCGGCGGTGACGACGTCGTGGCGGATCCAGTTGGCGAGGAGCTGGCTGGAGATGCGCAGGGTGGCGCGGTCCTCCATGAGCGCGACGTCGTGGATGTCGGGGACCTTGGAGCAGCCGACGCCCTGGTCGATCCAGCGCACGACGTAGCCGAGGATGGACTGGCAGTTGTTGTCGAGTTCTTCGCGCTTCTCCTCGGCGGACCAGTTGGGGTTCTCGGCGAGGGGAATGGTGAGGATGTCGTCCACGGTGGCGCGGCTCTTGCCCTGGAGCTCGTTCTGGACCGCGAAGACGTCGACCTCGTGGTAGTGGGTGGCGTGCAGGGTGGCTCCGGTGGGTGAGGGTACCCAGGCGGTGTTGGCGCCGGCCTTGGGCTGGCCGATCTTCTGCTCGACCATGTCGCGCATGAGGTCGGTCATGGCCCACATTCCCTTGCCGATCTGGGCCTTGCCCTGCAGGCCGCAGGCGAGGCCGGTGTCGACGTTCCAGTCCTCGTAGGCGGCGATCCAGCGCTGCTGCTTCATGGCGGCCTTGCGGACGACGGGTCCGGCCTCCATGGAGGTGTGGATCTCGTCGCCGGTGCGGTCGAGGAAGCCGGTGTTGATGAACACCACCCGGTCGGAGGCGGCCTTGATGCAGGCGGCGAGGTTGACGGTGGTGCGTCGCTCCTCGTCCATGATGCCGACCTTGAGGGTGTTGGTGGGCAGGGAGAGGACCTCTTCGACGCGGCCGAACAGTTCGGTGGTGAAGGCGGATTCCTCGGGGCCGTGCTGCTTGGGCTTGACGATGTAGATCGAGCCGGTGCGGCTGTTGGCGAGCGGGCCGTGGTCCTCGTCGATGTGGAGACCGTGGATGGCGCACAGGCTGGTGATGAGCGCGTCGAGGATGCCTTCGGGGACCTCGTTGCCGTCGCGGTCGAGGATGGCGGGGTTGGTCATGAGGTGCCCGACGTTGCGGACGAACAGCAGGGAGCGGCCGTGCAGTTCGAGGTCGCTGCCGTCGAGGGCGGTGTAGACGCGGTTCGGGTTCAGCTTACGGGTGAGGGTCTTGCCGCCCTTGTCGAAGGACTCGGACAGGTCGCCGCGGTTGAGGCCGAGCCAGTTGCGGTAGCCGACGACCTTGTCGTCGGCGTCGACGGCGGCGACGGAGTCCTCGAAGTCCATGATGGTGGTGACGGCGGATTCGAGGACGACGTCCTTGACGCCGGCGGCGTCGGTGCTGCCGATGGGGGATTCGGGGTCGATCTGGATCTCGATGTGCAGACCGTGGTTGCGCAGCAGCACCGAGGAGGGGGTGGCCTTGTCGCCGAGGTAGCCGACGAGCTTGTCGGGCTGGGCGAGTCCGGTGACGGTGCCGCCCTCGAGGGTGACTTTCAGTTCGGTGCCGTCGATGCTGTAGCCGGTGGAGTCGGCGTGCGAGCCTTGCGCGAGGGGTGCGGCCTTGTCGAGGAAGTCGCGGGCCCAGGCGATGACCTTGTCGCCGCGGACCTTGTTGTAGCCGGTGCCCTTCTCGGCGCCGCCCTCTTCGGGGATGACGTCGGTGCCGTAGAGCGCGTCGTAGAGCGATCCCCACCGCGCGTTGGAGGCGTTGAGCGCGAAGCGGGCGTTGAGGACGGGCACGACGAGCTGCGGACCGGCGGTCTCGGCGATCTCGGTGTCGACGTTCTCGGTGCCGATGGTGAACGGTTCGGGGGTGGGGACGAGGTAGCCGATCTCTTCGAGGAAGGCCTTGTAGGCGACGGGGTCGTGGGGCTGTCCGGCGCGGTCGCGGTGCCAGCCGTCGATCTTGGCCTGGAGGTCGTCACGCTTGGCGAGCAGTGCCCGGTTCTTGGGGGCGAGGTCGTGGACGATCTTGTCGGTACCCGCCCAGAAGGTGTCCGCGTCGACCCCGCTGCCGGGGATGGCCTCGTTGTTGATGAAGTCGTAGAGAACCTGCGCGATCTGGAGTCCGCCGACCTGCACGCGTTCTGTCATCACCCTCACTCTTTCCGGTTGCTGTGCGGCCGGAAACGTCCCGGCCACACGGAATCGTCGATTATGTTACCCGCCGGTAGTAACGGACGCAGTGGTTCTGTGCGTCTGCAGGACGGTACATCGATTCACCAGCTCTTCTCTCAGAGCTGCGGCGCGACGGGTGAGCGCCGACTGCTCGCGGACGTACTGTGCGCGTCCTGCGGCAGTCTCGATCCTGATGGGCGAGTAGCCGTAGTCCTCGAGATCATACGGGCTCGCCCGCATGTCCAATTCACGGGCTGCGGACGCGTGTCGCAGGCACCGCACCGTCAGCTCCGAATCCGTCAGGGGCAGCAGCTTGTACGCCCACTTGTACAGATCCATGCCGGCGTGCAGACAGCCGGGTTGTTCGGTGCGTACCTGCTGGTCGCGGGTCAGTTCGGTGGCGTTGCGTGGGACGGCGTCGGGGGTGAAGAACCGGAACGCATCATAATGGGTGCATCGGAGCTGCATTGATTCCACCACTGTGTCGGTTCCGGTGTGGCCGAGCCGCAACGGCACCGACGAGTGCCGCACCCCGTCGGCTCCCGCCCGGTACACCATCGCCCATTCGTGCAATCCGAAGCAGCCGAGCTGCGGCGGACGGGAGGAGGTCGCGGTGAGCAGCCCCGCGACGAAGTCGACGGTGTCGGCGCGTCGGTCGAGCACCTCCCGGCTCACCCGCACCCCCGGCTGCCCGTCGACGGTGGCCCGTTCGTAGCCGGGATGGTCGCGGTAGCCGCGCACCGCGGCCGCGCCGAGCAGCACGGTGCCGTAGCCGGGATGCCAGCGCCGCAGCTGACTCGGCCGCAGGCTGTAGTAGGTGAACAGGAAGTCGTGCACGGGATGGGTGCGGCCGGCGGCGCGTCGTTCGAGATGCCCGGCGAGCAGCTCGTCCACGGCGGCGTGATGGGCGTCGCGCCGCGCGGTCCACTCGTTCTCGGTGAGGATCGCCGGGCGGTCGGTCACGGACAGGGAGCGGGTCATGGTTCTCGTTCGGTCGATCGGGGTGCGGTGGTGCGGGGGCGGTTGCCCAGCGGATCCGCGACCCGGTGGGTGGCGTCGCGGACCGTTCCGACGAACTCTTCCACGAGGTCCTCGAGCGCGACGATGCCCCGCAGTGCTCCGGTGGTGTCGGTCACCCCGGCCAGATGCGCGTTGCTGCGGCGCAGCGCGGCGAGCGCCTCGTCGAGACCGTCGCCGATCCCGATGGTCGGCAGCTCCCGGATCACCGCGGCGGGGATGACGGTCTCGGGACCGGTGGACTGTTCCCGCACCAGATCGAGCACGTCCTTGATGTGCACATAGCCGGTGATCGTGCCGTCCGGACGGCGGGTGGGATACCGGGAGAAGCCGGTGGTGGTGACCGCGTGCTCGACGTCGCCGAGGGTCGGGCCCGCGCCGGTGTGCGGGACGGTGCGTACCCGAGCGAGCGGGATCATCACGTCGGCGACGGTGCGGTTGCCGGTGGCCAGGGCGCGGGTGAGGCGCTTGTGTTCCTCCTCGTCGAGCAGCCCCTCGGAGCGGGATTCGCCGATCATCTCCGTGAGCTCCACGGCGGAGACGGAGGTGTCGAGTTCGTCCTTCGGGTCGATGCGCGCCGCGCGCAGGGTGGCGTTGGCGCACAGGTTGTAGAAGGCGATGACCGGCCGGGCGGGTCGCATGAACAGCAGGTGGATCGGGACGAGCAGCATCGCGGCGCGTTCCGGGCCGGCGATGGCGATGTTCTTCGGCACCATCTCGCCGAGCAGGATGTGCAGCACCACCACGATCGTGAGCCCGATGGTGAACGCGATGGGGTGCAGCAGCGCGTCGGGCACCCCGGCCGCATGCAGCGGCACCTCGATCAGGTGCGCGATGGCCGGTTCGGCGACGCGGCCGAGCAGGATCGAGCAGATCGTGATGCCGAGCTGGGAGCCCGCGAGCATGAGCGAGAGGTGTTCGCCGGCGTGAATGACGGTGCGGGCCCGGGTCTTGCCCTGGGCGAGCAGCGTCTCGAGCCGGTCTCGGCGGACGGTGATGAGGGAGAACTCGGCGCCGACGAAGAAGGCGTTGCCGGCGAGCAGCAGAACGGCGAGGACGATTCCGAACCAGTCGCTCATCGCTGCGCACCCCCCTCGTCGGCGGCCGGGGCGTCGTCCCTGTCACCGTTGTCGCCGTCGGGGTTCTCGGGGTCGGGGGCGGCGCCGGGCACGAGCAGCACCCGGTCGATGCGGTGCCCGTCCATCTCGAGGATGCGCGCGTACCAGGTGAGGTCGCGTTCGCCGCGGCGCAGCGGCAGCTGGATCTCGTCGTCGACCTCGGGGATGCGGCCGAGTTCGGTGAGGATCAGCCCGGCGAGGGTCTCGTAGTCGCCGTCGGGGGCGCGGTAGCCGGTGAGCTGGGCGAGCTCGTCGGTGCGCAGCAGACCCGTGCACGACCAGCCCTCTCCGTCGCGGTGGGCGTCGAGTTCGGTCTCGTCGTGTTCGTCGCGGACGTCGCCGACGATCTCCTCGACGAGGTCCTCCATGGTGATCAGTCCGGCGGTGCCGCCGTATTCGTCGACGACGAGCGCGACCTGCATGCCGTCCGAGCGCACCCGTTCCATGACGGTGTCGCCGTCGAGGCTGGTCGGCACGGTGGGCACGAGGCGGGCGAGGGCGCCGACGGCGGTGGTGCCGCGCGCCGGGCCGGGCACGGTGAACGCGTGCTTGACATGCACGACGCCGAGCGGGGCGTCGAGGTCGCCGTCGACGATCGGGAAGCGGGAGTAGCCGGTGCGGGCGGACAGTTCGATGAGGTCGAGGACGGTGGCGTTGCGGTCGAGGCTCTCGACGGTGCTGCGCGGGGTCATGAGGTCCTCGGCGGTGCGGTCCCCGAACTGCAGGGATCGGTAGACCAGGCGGGCGGTGTGCTCGTCGAGGGTGCCGCTGCGGGCCGAGGCGCGCACCAGCGAACCGAGCTCCTGCGGGGAACGCGCTGAGCGCAGTTCCTCGGCCGGTTCGATGCCGAAGCGCCGCACGATGTGGTTGGCGGCGCCGTTGAGTCCGAGGATCGCCCAGCGGAACAGCAGGGAGAACGCCAGTTGGAGACCGGCGGTGGCGCGGGCGGTGCCCATGGGCCGGGCGATGGCGATGTTCTTGGGGACCAGTTCGCCGAAGACCATGGAGAAGGACGTGGCGATGAGCAGCGCGAGGACCAGCGAGGCGGTCGAGGCGACGGAGGTGCTCAATCCGATCGCGTCGAACAGCGGGGTGAAGAACTGCGCGAGGATCGGTTCGGCGAGATAGCCGGTGATCAGTGTGGTGATGGTGATGCCGAGCTGGGCGCCGGACAGCTGGAACGACAGGGTGCGGTGCGCGTGCTGGACCTGCCGGGCGCGCCGGTCGCCGTCGTGGGCGTGCGCGTCGACGGCGCTGCGTTCGAGGGCGGTCAGGGAGAACTCGGCGGCGACGAACAGGGCGGTGCCTGCGGTGAGCGCCACGAAGCCGAGGAGCGCGACGATATCGAGCAGGACGGACATCAGAGGCGGTCCTGCCGGGCGGGGTGGTGGCCGGGGTGGTGCCCCGGCCCGATAGAGGATCCTTCCGGCCCGGAGTCGCACTCCGTGCAGGGGGAGGAGGTGTCGGGCGGTGGGGTGGCTGTGGGTGCCGCGGGCACCGGTGTCCTCTCGTCGGGTCCGGTCGCGGACGGTGTCTGCTTGCCGGAAGTGGTTTCGACGGGTACCGATTCTACTGAGGGTGGTTGCCGTGTGTTGCGGTGCCGGTGACGGCGCGGCGCCTACGGTGGGGATCGAGCAGGTGTCCCGGTGGAACGAAGGAGCGTGGATGAGCGGCGGCGAGGGTCCGGAACACGGTGGCGGCGAGCGGGTGCCGAGCCGGTGGGAGGAGATCGTGGCGGAGAATCCGGCGCATTCGTCGTGGTACGTCGAACGGTTCCGTGCGATGGTCGCCCGGGGGCAGGACACTGTCGGGGAGGCCCGGTTGATCGATGCGATGGTGCCGCGTGGGGCGCGGATTCTCGACGCAGGGTGCGGGCCGGGCCGGCTCGGCGGTTATCTGCATCGGGCCGGGCACAGTGTGGTCGGGGTGGATGTCGATCCGGTGCTGATCGCGGCGGCGGAGGAGGATCATCCGGGGCCGAGGTGGCTGGTGGGGGATCTGGCCGAGCTGGATCTGCCGGCCCGCGGTGTCGACGCCGATTTCGATGTGATCGTGTGCGCGGGGAATGTGATGACCTTCGTGGCGCCGTCGACCCGGGTGGCGGTGCTGCGCAATTTCGCGGCGCATCTGGCGCCGCAGGGCCGGGGGGTGATCGGTTTCGGGGCGGGCCGTGAGTATCCGTTCGAGGAGTTCTTCGCCGATGCGCAGCAGGCGGGTCTGGCGGTGCAGGTGCGGTTGTCGACCTGGGATCTGCGGCCGTTCAGCGATGACGCGGAGTTTCTGGTGGCGGTGCTGGGGCGGGCGTAGCCGCGGCGTCGGCGGGGGTGTCGGCGGCCTGGGCGCGGGAGAGCGCCACGGTGGTCACGAGCATCACGACGACGGCGGCGCTGACGAGGATCCGTCCGGGGCCGTCGGTGCGCAGGTGTTCGCCGAGCACAGTCATGCCGAGCACGATCGCGGCGAGCGGTTCGCCGACGGTCAGGGCGGGCAGCGATGCGGTGAGCGATCCGGCCTGGAAGGCGCGTTGCTGCAGGTAGATCGCGGTGGCGCCGGCGGCGACGAGTGTCCAGGTCTGCCACGAGCCGAGCAGTTGCGGGATGCCGTGTTCGGCGAGGTCGGTGACGTGTTTGGTGAACGCGCTGGTCACGCCGTAGAGGACGCCGGCGGCGATCCCGAACGACAGTGCCCGCCGTCGCGGGGAGAGCAGGGCGACGACGACTGCGGCGGCGGTGACGGCGAGCACCGTTCCGAGCGGCAGCGCCCAGCGGGCGGCGGCGGCATCTCCGGTGCCTTCGCTGGGGTTGCCGACGAGCAGGAAGATCGCCAGCGCCGCGCACAGTGCGCTGGCGAGTAGCCAGGTGGTGCGGGTGACGCGGCGGCCGGTGGTGGCGGCGGCGAGCGGCAACGCGAACAGCAGTGACGCGACGAGCAGGGGCTGGACGAGCAGCACCGATCCGAAGACGAGCGCGATGACCTGCAGTACGTAGCTGCCGCCGTCGCCGAGGATGCCCGCCCACCAGCGGGGGCTGCGCAGCAGCGAGCCGACGAAGGAGTCGGTGTCGGGCACGGCAGCGGCCGAGGTCTGTTGCGCGACACTGCCGACCGCGATGAGCGCGGCGGCGGCGAGTGCGCACAGGACGGCGACTGCCGTGCCCGTCATCGGGTCAGGCCTGCACTTCGGAGCGGTCCCCGCTCCACAGGGTGTGGAACTTGCCGGGCTTGTCGGTGCGCTCGTAGGTGTGGGCACCGAAGAAGTCGCGCTGGCCCTGGGTGAGGGCGGCGGGCAGCCGGTCGGCGCGCAGCCCGTCGTAGTAGGACAGCGACGACGCGAAGGCCGGGACGGGGATGCCGAGTTGGGTGGCGGTGACCACGACGCGCCGCCAGCTGTCGATGCCGATCTCGATGGCGTCGCGGAAGTACGGGGCGAGGATCAGGCTGGGCAGGGCCGGGTCGGCGTCGTAGGCCTCTTTGATGCGGTTGAGGAACTGGGCGCGGATGATGCAGCCGCCGCGCCAGATCGTTGCGAGCGCGGCGCGGTCGACGTTCCAGCCGTATTCGGCGCTGCCGGCGGCGATCTGGTCGAAGCCCTGCGCGTAGGCGACGATCTTCGACGCGTACAGGGCGGCGCGGATGTCCTCGGTGAACTGCGCGGCGTCGGTGGGGGCGGCGCCGAGGTTGCCGGCGGCAAGGCCGCGGGCGGCGGCGCGCTGGTCGCGGGAGCCGGACAGGGCGCGGGCGAAGACGGCTTCGGCGATGCCGGTGACGGGGACGCCGAGGTCGAGGGCGGCCTTGACGGTCCAGCGGCCGGTACCCTTCTGTTCGGCGGCGTCGACGATGACGTCGACGAGGGGTTTGCCGGTGGCGGCGTCGGTCTGGCGCAGCACCTCGGCGGTGATCTCGATGAGGTAGGACTCGAGGGTGCCGGTGTTCCAGTCGGCGAAGACGTCGGCGATCTGCCCGGCGTCGTAGCCGAGGGCGTCGCGCAGCAGGTGGTAGGCCTCGCCGATGAGCTGCATGTCGGCGTATTCGATGCCGTTGTGCACCATCTTCACGAAGTGGCCGGCGCCGTCGGGGCCGATGTGGGTGCAGCAGGGGGTGCCGTCGACCTGGGCCGCGATGGTTTCGAGCAGCGGGCCGAGCGCCTCGTACGATTCGGCGGGGCCGCCGGGCATGATGGACGGGCCGTTGAGGGCGCCTTCCTCGCCGCCGGAGATGCCGGCGCCGACGAAGTGCAGGCCGCGGGCGCGCAGGGCGGCTTCGCGGCGGATGGTGTCGGTGTAGAGGGCGTTGCCGCCGTCGATGATGATGTCGCCGGGTTCCATCGCGTCGGCGAGCTCGTTGATGACCGCGTCGGTGGCGTCGCCTGCCTTGACCATGATCAGGACGCGGCGCGGCTTTTCGAGGGCGGCGACGAATTCGTCGATGGTTTCGGTGCGGACGAAGGTGCCGTCGCTGCCGTGCTCGGCGAGCAGCGCGTCGGTCTTGGCGATGCTGCGGTTGTGGAGGGCGACGGTGTAGCCGTGGCGGGCGAAGTTGCGGGCGATGTTCGAGCCCATCACGGCCAGTCCGGTCACGCCGATCTGGGCCTGCGGTGTTTCGGTGCGTTCGACGGTCATGGTCTACAGCTTCCCCCGAAACGGGGGCCGATCGAAATCGGGGCGGGCCGAACGGTGCGGCGTGTCGCGGCTCAGAGGCCGAGCAGCAGGGACAGTTCGGTGAGCCAGGGCACCGCCACGGCGATGGTGGGTACGACGAGGATGGCGGCGGCGGCGGTGTAGGCGGCGGCGGAAATGCCGAGGTTGGGCCCCGGTCCGGTGAGGCGCTGCACGCGCAGCACGGTGCTCGGTCCGCCGACGGCGAGGGCACCGGTGGGCGTGTGGGCGCCGGCGCAGGCGACGAGGGCGCGGGCCAGCGGTGCGGGGCCGGTCTTGCGGACGGCGGAGTCGTCGGCGAGCAGCTCGACGAGCAGTTTGACCGAGCCGAGCGCCGAGCCGGAGCGCACGACGCGGGGGAACGCTTCGTAGACGGCGGTGAACGCCTCGAGGATGAGGTCGTGGCGGGCGCGCAGGTGGGAGTGTTCGTGGCGCAGGATCGCGCGTAGTTCGTCGTCGCCGAGGTTGTCGAGGGTGCCTTCGCTGAGCACCACCCGGTGCCGCAGCCCGGGCAGGCAGTAGGCGATGGGGTCGGCGGTGTCGAGGATCCGCACGTGCGGGTGGTGGCGGACGGCGGCGCCGCTCTCGCGGCGGTCGAGCAGGTCGACGAGCATGCGGTGGCGGGAGCGGCGGCGGCGGGTGCGTACCGCGACGCGCAGCATGGAGAAGGTCAGGCGGGCACCGATGAACACGGTCAGGGCGAAGACGATGACGTAGGTCAGCCACAGGGGCAGACCGAGGGCGTCGATCTCTTCGAGGGGCCCGGTGGTGGGTCGGCCGTCGGCGCCGGGTGCGAGGAGGCGGGCGGCGATGGCCAGGCCGCAGGAGAACGCGGAGAGCACCGCCGCCAGGGCCACGGACTGCCACAGCACGAGGGCGGCCCGGGGGTTGCGGTGCGGCCAGGTGGCGCGGGCGAGCAGCCCCGGCACCGGACCGGCGAGGAGAAGCGCTGTGGTTCCGAAGAACAGCGCCGTGGTCGCGTTCATGACATCGAGTGTGTCAGCCGGCCCGCTCGGTGTCGTGGCCGGTGCTGTCGTCGCCGTGTTGCGCTTCGAGTTTCGCCAGCGCCGCGCGCAGGGCGGCGGCTTCGTCGGCGCCGACGCGGCCGACGAAGTGGACGAGGGCGGCGGCGCGGCCGGCGGTCTCGTCGGCCTGGTCGAGGGCGTCGACCATCAGGCTGGCGACGAGTTCGTCGCGGCCGTGCACCGGCAGGTAGCGGTGGGCGCGGTCGTCGCGTTGCTGGATGACGAGGTTCTTCTTGGCGAGGCGCTGCAGGACCGTCATGACGGTGGTGTACGCGAGGTTGCGTCGAGCCGAGAGGGCTTCGTGGACCTGCCGGACGGTCTGTGGTTCGGGGGTGGACCACAGGTGGTCCATCACTGCGCGTTCGAGTTCGCCGAGTGCTGCCATGGGTCGATTCTACGGATTTCTCCGACGAATGTGCGTACTACCCCCAGTCGTAGGTTCTGACCTGCGGTGGGACCATCGTCACCTCCGGTGGGGACCTCCGGCGGCGCCGTAGACGTGGCGGGTGCCGATGGGCACGATCAGCGGCCGGTCGGACACCGGATCGTCGATGACCGAGGCGTCGAGGTCGAACACCTCGCGCAGCAGTTCCACGGAGATCACCTCCGAGGGCACCCCGGAGGCGACGACGCGGCCGTCTTTCATCACCACGAGGTGGTCGCTGTAGCGCACGGCGAGGTTCAGGTCGTGCAGCACCATCACCACGGTGCGACCGAGTTCGCTGTGCAGCCGGTCGACGAGGTCGAGGACCTCCACCGAGTGCGCCAGGTCGAGATAGGTGGTCGGTTCGTCGAGCAGCAGGATGTCGGTGCCCTGTGCGAGCGCCATGGAGATCCAGGCGCGTTGCCGTTGCCCGCCGGACAGTTCGTCGATGGGCCGGTCGGCGAGGTCGGCGATGCCGGTACGTTCGAGGGCGATGGCGACCTCGTCCTCGTCGTCGGAGGACCACTGCCGGAACCACGACTGGTGCGGGTGCCGGCCGCGGGAGACCAGATCGGCGACGGTGAGCCCTTCGGGCGCGACGGGGGCCTGCGGCAGCATGCCGAGCACCCGGGCGACCTCGCGGGTGCGCATGGTGGTGATGTCGTGCCCGTCGAGCAGCACGGTGCCGGTGCGGGGCTTGAGCAGCCGGCTCAGCGCGCGCAGCAGGGTGGATTTGCCGCAGCCGTTAGGGCCGATGACGGTGGTGACGACCCCGGTGGGGATGGACAGGTCCAGGTCGTCGACGATGAGCCGTTCGCCGTAGCCGAGGCTGATGTGCTCGGCGACCAGTCGCGGCGCCGCATGCTCGATCGGGCCGGGGGCCGGGACGGCAGGCAGATGGGTGTCGGTCATCGGGAGACCTTTCGGTTGGAACGCACCAGCAGGTACAGCAGGAAGGGGCCGCCGAGTGCGGAGGTGACCAGGCCGACGGGCAGCGGCACCGGCAGGATGGTGCGGGCGATGAGGTCGGCGGCGACGACGAACAGCGCCCCGGTCAGGGCGGAGGCGATGATCGGGCTGCCCGCCGAGCCGACGAGGCGCAGGGCGATCTGCGGGGCGGCGAGGGCGACGAAGCCGATGGGGCCGGCGGCGGCGGTGGCGACGGCGGCGAGCGCGCACGCCGCGACGAGCAGCAGCGCCTGCTGGGTCTGCAGCTTCACGCCGAGGGAGCGGGCGGTGTCGTCGCCGAGGCGCAGCGCCCCGACGGTGAAGGAGGCGGTCGCGGCCCAGCCGCCGACGAGCAGCAGCGCGATCGCGGCGGGCACCACCTGACTCCAGGAGACACCGTTGAGCGAGCCGGTCAGCCACACCTGGGCGCGGCTGACGTCGTTGATGTCGGCGGAGACGAGCATCCACTGGGTCAGGGCGATGAGCATGGCGTTGATGCCGATGCCGATGAGCACGAGCCGGAAGCCGTCGGCGCCGCGCCGCCAGGCCAGCAGATAGATGACCGTGGCGGTGAGCAGCGCGCCGAGCAGCGCCGACATCGGCAATCCGAGGGTGGCGAGCAGTCCGACGATGGAACCGCCGCTGGTGACGACGATCAGGGCCACGGCGGCAGCGGAGGCGCCGGCGGTGATGCCGAGGATGTCGGGGCTGGCCAGGGCGTTGCGGGACACCGATTGGGTGATGGCGCCGGAGACCGCGAGGGCGGCGCCGACGACCACGGCGGCGACACCGCGCGGCAGGCGCAGGTCGAAGACGATGAACCGGTCGAGGCGTTCCCCGCCGCCGAGGAGCACCTCGACGACCTGCAGGGGGCTGAGCGGGTAGTCGCCGCGGCCGAGGGAGATCGACAGCAGCACCGCGGTGGCGACGACGATCAGTGCGCACACGATGACCATGCGGGCACGCCAGACGACGGAGACGGAGCCGAGCCGGAAGGCGGGCCGGCCCGGGACGCGGGTGGAGACGTGCACGGGTGAGCGGCGCTTGTCCGTCGTCGGCTCGTTCGTGTCGAGGGACGGGGTGGGGGTGTCGTTCACAAGGCCACCAGCTTCCGGCGACGGACGAGGGCGATGAAGAAGGGGGCGCCGATGAGGGCGAGCACGATGCCGACCTGCAGTTCGCCGGGGCGCACCACGATGCGGCCGACGACGTCGGCGAGGACGAGCAGTGCCCCGCCGAGCAGCCCGGCATAGGGCACGAGCCAGCGGTAGTCGGGGCCGGTGACCGCGCGGGCGATGTGCGGGACGATCAATCCGACGAAGGCGATGGGTCCGCAGGCGGCGGTGGCGGCGCCGGTGAGCACGGTGATCGCGGCGATGCCGATCACCCGGGTGGTGACGACGTTGGTGCCGAGCGAGCGGGCGACGTCCTCGCCGAGGCTGAGCAGGTTCAGGGCCGGGGTGGAGGCGAGCGCGATGAGCAGTCCGACGACGATGAACGGCAACACCTGCCAGAAGACGTCCATGCCGCGGCCGGCGACGGAGCCGACCACCCAGAAGCGGTAGCCGTCGAGGCTGGTCTGGTCGAGCAGCACGATGGTCTGGATCATCGCCTGCAGGAAGAACGCCACCGCCGCGCCCGCCAACGCGAGACTGAGCGGACTCGAGCCGCCGTTGCCGATGGACGCGAATCCGAACACCACGATGCTGGCGAGCGCGGACCCGGCGAAGGCGAACCACAGATACTGCGCCGGGGTGGAGAGCCCGAACAGGTAGATCGACAGCACCACCAGGAAGGCGGCGCCGGCGTTGATGCCGAGCAGACCGGCGTCGGCGAGCGGGTTGCGGGTGTGCCCCTGGATCAGTGCGCCGGCGACGCCGAGCGCGGTGCCGACCAGCAGCGCGAGCAGGGTGCGGGGGATGCGCAGCGAATGCACGATCACGTCGGTTTCGGAGCCGTCGTTGACGACGAGGGCGTGGAAGACCTCCGCGAAGGTCATCGGGCGGGCGCCGACGGCGATGCTGGCGAGCGCGCCGAGCACCAGCAGTACGAGCAGCGCGGCCAGGCCGAGCAGGCGCCGGCGGCGCAGGGCGGCGACGTTGCCGTCGGTGGGGCGCGGGGTGAACTCGTCGTGGCGGGCGTGGCGTTCGGTGACGATCTCGGTGCCGCGGCGCAGCAGGGCACGGCGGGTGCCGGCCGGTCCGGTGGTGGCGCGGTCGCGCAGCACGAGCCCGGTCCACTGCAGGCCCAGACTTTGGCCGGTGCGGCCGGCGCGGTAGCCGTGGTTCCACCACAGCAGTCCGGCGGCGGCGGCCAGGGCGGCGCCGCCGAAGACGATGCGGTCGGTCTGGCCGCCGCCGTTGGCGTCGGCGAGGGTGTCGACGACGAGGGCACCGATGAGCAGGGGGATGGCGAGGAGCGCGAGGTCGCACAGGACGGCGGCGATCCGGCGTCCCGGGCGGGGCGGGGCGGTCGGGTCGGCGTCCGGTGGGGCGTGGGGGGTGACGGTCACGGGCGCGGGGTGCTCCTCGGGAAGGCGGTGGTGCGGTTCGGGTCGTCGCGGATCGTGGGGAACGCGAAGGCCTTCGGAGTTAGGTTACGGAATCCTATGTGCCGACGGGAGTAGGGGATGGGGTTGCGCACACCACCCCCGGATGCAATGGTTAGGCTTACCTAATCAAGATTCACCGTCGATCAGGAGGTGTCGGATGACGACGCTGCTGCTGCCGCCCACGGCGGCACCCGTCCGCCCGTTCGAGGACACGCGCGCTCGGCTGCGCGCACTCGCTGCGGGAGCCCCGCGCGTGTATGCGGTGGCCTGTATCGACGAAGAACCCCGCCGCCGCTGGTGGTTCCTCGGCGGCGGTGAACGCCAGCAGCGCATCGAGGCGCTCTACGACCGTGCCCTGCTCGACACCGAGGACCCGCGCATCGCCGTCGAGCAGGTCGCCGGCGCCCTCATCCACGCCGTGGTCGGCCGCGTCCTCGCCCCCTACGCCCTCGAGGGCCGCGTCTGGGATCCGGGTCTGGACAATCTGTGGCTGCACCAGGACAGCGACGGCTGCATCGACTGGGCCGGTCTCGCCGACGACACCCTGCGGGTGCTGCCCGAGGACCGCGCCGTCGGGGAACGCGACGTGGTGGTGCTGCCGTGCGAGCAGGCGATGGCAGTGTGGACCGCGCACCGCGCCGCGACCGCGCTCGATGCCGTCCATCTCGCGCTGCGGTCCCTCGTCCCGCTCGACCGGAACCGCTTCTGGGCGATCGTCGGGCGCACCGTCGTCACCGGCGCCGCCCAGCTACCCGTGCTCGGTGGTGCCTCCCGCCGTACCGCCGCGCGCCGCGGTCAGGCATTGCTCGACGCCTTCGTCGCCGCCGGCTATCCCGTCCGAGGCCTTGCCGGATTAGGGCAGCCTTCCCTATAATCGAATCCGTTCCGACTGCCGGACCGCAGCGGAGTCCTGAGGGCTGCAGTGACTCCCGGTCCCTTCCCGCGGCGGGCCTCACATCCATGTGGGGCCCGCCGTCGTGTGTCCGGAGCACCCCGCGCCCGGCGTGCACGGCAATTCGGTCATGGACGACGCCGGTGCCCGCTTCACACGACGCCGGAGCGAACTCGGCCCCGACGCCACCCCCCGTGAGGCGATCCGCGCGGTCCTGACGGGACTGCTGCCCCTCGACGAGCAACGACGCGAGGAGACCCTGGTGCTCGGCGCGTTCGGATGGTCTGCGATCACCGGCGGGGGGCATCACCGCCGAGGACACCTTCGCGGCGCCGCGCGCCCTGGCGACCATCGTCGCCGACCAACTCCGGCGGACACGCACCGGCGAGGACGCCGGTGATCCGGAAGCGGGCGCCGATCTCGTCGTCATGGCAGCGGGGGGACTGGCGCAGGGCATGCTGCAGGGATACTCGACCTCACGGACACCGCTCGACCTCGTCGAGCATCTTCTCGACCGTGTCCTGGGAAGCACCGAGAGATGACCACCCTGTGGATGATCGAAGACCTCGAACCGTGGCCCGACCCGCCTGCTCCCGGCCAGGTGTGTGAACCGACCACCTCCTGGATCACACCGGGCGCGAGCGACTGCATCCGCGAACTCGCGCGGCACGTGCCCGCCCGGGTCGAGCAGATCACCGTCGACGATCGGGTCGAGCTGCTCGCCCATCTCGGTCACGGCTTCACCACCGTGCTGCCACCGCAGCTCGACACCCTCGGTGACGTCGTGCTCACGGGGCATCTGGTGTGGGACCGCTATCTGTGGATGCTGTACCGCATCCGACCGCACGGGCGCGCCCGGGTCGCCGAACGGCATCCGGTGATCCAACGAACCAGGAGGATTCCGACCGCGGACGCGGGTTGGTACGGCGTCGAGTACGAGGGCCCGCGGACCGTGCACCGGTTCGGGCCGATCCCCGACGGCCACTCGATCGTCGCCTACGCGCTGCTGGTGACCCTGCAGTGACCACCCCGCTTGCCACGGTCGGAGGTGGGCCGGCCGAAAACCGCCATGTCCTACCATCGTTCGACGGCCACCTGTCCCGGCGGCCGGTCGAGACCACGCACGAACAAGGGAAGCCCGTATGAGCGACCAGTCCACCTCCGCCCCGGCCCAGCACGACGTGCAGGCGATCAACGCCGTCAACGACACCGGCTTCAACACTGCCCTCGGCCTCGAGTTCGTCGAACTCGGCCCCGATCTCGCGCGAGCCCGGTGGACGATCACCCCCACGCAGCACCAGCCCTACGGCATCGTGCACGGCGGGGTGTACTGCGCGGTGATCGAGACCGTCGCCAGCGTCGCCGGCGCCAACTGGTTGGGGGACAAGGGCAACGTCGTCGGGGTCAACAACAACACCGACTTCCTCCGCGCCACCCGCGAAGGGGTCCTCACCGCGACCGGCACCCCGGTCCACCGCGGCCGCACCCAGCAGGTGTGGCGGGTGGAGATCGTCGACGAGCAGGACCGTCTCGTCGCGCAGGGACAGGTGCGCCTGGCGAACATCACGAACGCGGACCGCATCGGGCACTGACCCTGTAGCCGGGCGGCTCCGGCCGGGACACCGCGCCCGGCCGGAGCCGCCGACGGTCAGCCCGCAGCCTGCGTCCCGCCGCGGCCCTGCCCGGCCGGCGCCTGTGCGGAGCGGTCCCCGCCCTTCGTCGCGCTCTCGCCGTTCTGCGAGTCGCCGTCGGGTTCGTCCGCGCGCATGTGCTCGAGCGCGATCCGCGCGAACACCTGCTGCTCGGTCGCGGCCATCTCGTTGCGGCCGGTGGAGAAGAACGCCTGCGCCCACGACAACAGCGTCGACAGCTTCGACGAGAACCCCACCAGATACAGCAGGTGGATGAACAACCACGCCACCCAGCCGAGGAACCCGCTGATCTCGAGTTTGCCGACCTTCGCGACCGCACTGAACCGCGAGATGGTCGCCATGCTGCCCTTGTCGAAATACTTGAACGGTTCCCGATGGGTCGGGTCGGCGCCGTCGAGGGAGGCGATGATCTGCCGGGCCGCGTACTTGCCGCCCTGCATCGCCACCTGCGCCAGACCGGGCAGCTTGTTCAGCGACATCATGTCGCCGATGACGAACACGTTCGGATGCCCCGGCAATGTCAGATCCGGCAGCACCTCCACCCGCCCCGCCCGGTCGACCTGCGCCCCGGACTGCTCGGCGAGCTGCTTGCCGAGCGGACTGGCCGACACGCCCGCCGACCACACCTTGCACTGCGACTCGATGCGCCGCTGCGAACCGTCCTTCTCCTTGACGACGAGACCGTCGGCGTCGACATCGGTGACCATCGCGCCGAGCTGGATCTCCACCCCGAGCCGCTCGAGGGTGTTACGGGCCTTGCGGCTGAGTTTGCCGCCGTAGACCGGCAACACATCGGAGGCGCCGTCGAGCAGCACCACCCGCGCCTCGGTCGGATCGATGTTGCGGAAGGTGCCCTTGAGGGTGCGGCGTGAGAGCTCGGCGATCTGCCCGGCCAGCTCCACCCCGGTCGGACCGGCACCGACCACCACGAAGGTCAGCAACCGGGCGCGTTCGTCGTGATCGTGGGACAGTTCGGCCTGCTCGAACGCCCCGAGGATCCGGCCGCGCAGCTCGAGGGCGTCGTCGATGGTCTTCATGCCCGGCGCGAACTCGGCGAACTGGTCGTTGCCGAAGTAGGACTGGCCGGCGCCGGCGGCGACGATGAGACTGTCGAAGGGCGTGGTGGTGTAGCGCTCGAGGAACCGGGAGGTCACCGTCCGGTTCTCCAGGTCGATCCTCTCGACGTCCCCGAGCAGCACCTGCGCGTTCTTCTGTTTGCGCAGCACCATGCGGGTCGCGGGGGCGATGTCGCCGACCGACAGGATGCCCGTGGCCACCTGGTACAGCAACGGCTGGAACAAGTGATGGGTGGTGCGCGCCACGAGCGTGACGTCCACATCGGCACGAGCCAGGGCCTGGGTCCCGAACAGCCCACCGAAACCGGATCCGATCACGACCACACGATGACGGCGGGGTTCGGTCTGCTCGACGCTCATGGATGCTCCTTCACGTTGCCGGATGGATCTTGTCCCCAGTCTTGCAGTTGCCGCGCCCGCCCACAGCGCAACCGACGAGCTAGCCCGGCCCGTCGCCGAGCGACCCGAGCAGCCCGTAGACGGGGTTGTGCCGGGCGGCGTGCCGCACCGCATCGTTGGTCGCCGAGGTGTACACCTGCACGGTCTGCAACGACCGGTGCCCGAGCAGCTGCTGCAACTCGACCATCGTTGCGCCGCTGTCGGCCAGGCTCGTCGCGAAGGTGTGCCGCAGCGCGTGGGCGAGCGCACCGCGTTTGCGTTCGGACTCGATACCCGCGCGGCGGTAGATGCGCCGCACCCGGTACTGCAGGGTGCCGCGGGTGATGCGTTTGCCGTCCGCGCCGACGAACAGCGGGTCGGCCGGGTCGTGCCGCTCCCACACGGGCAACTCGTCGCGGTCGCGGGTGCGGCGCCGCGCGGCGGGGAAGCGGGCGTAGCGTTCCTCGAGATAGGCGGTGACGATCGCCGTCCAGCTGTCTTCGAGGGGGATCTCCCGTTCGATCGCGCCCTTGCCGAGCACCCGCAGCACCGGTGCCCGGCAGCCACCGAGGATGCTGCCCACATCGAGCCGGATCAACTCGTCGGAGCGGATCCCGGTGAGCAGCAGGGTCGCGATGAGCGCGAGATCGCGTTGCGGCCAGTCCCGCGCCGACTCCGCGGGGCGTTGCGCCTCCACGGTGACGGTGTCGACGAGTTGGTTGATCGCGGTGGGGGAGAACGCCTTCGGGGTGTGCTGTGGTTTCTTGGGCTGCGCGATCGAGGCCATCGGGTTGCCTTCCGACACCCCTTCGGAGACGAGGAAGTTGCAGAAGTTGTTCCACACCGACCAGGCGCGGCGCACCGACGCCGGTTGCCGCTCGGCGGCGAACGCCGCGAATGCCGACCGCAGCCCGCGTACCGTCACGTCCCCGAGCGTCAGCGCGTCCTGCGGCACCGCGCAGGTCGCGGCGAGATGCGCGCGCACCGCGTGCAGGTCGAGCCGGTAGGCCTTGATGGTGTGCGGAGACCGTTTCGCGGTCTGCAAGGTCTCCAGATACGACCCGATCCAGTCCGACAATCCCGGCTCGGTCGCGCTGCCCGCCACGATGCCCCTCCCGTGAAGATCCGCTCGTACAGATGTGCGAGTCCAGTGTGACAGCAGGGACCGACGGGACAGCAGAGACCGCGTCCGGATTCGGGGAGACCGGCGCCGGGTACGCGATGGACAACCGGCCGTTCGTGGAGAGGAGCACCCCATGCCCGCAGGCGATGTCGAGACGTTCCACCAGGACGGATCCTGGCACAACCGCATCGAGGGCTCGAGCGACCTGCTCGGCACCTATCCCACCCGCGAGGAGGCCGTCGCCGCCGGCCGCGACGAGGCGCGCCGCCGCAAGGTCGAACACCTTGTCCACAACCTCGACGGGACGATCGGCGAACGCAACACCTACGGTCACGACCCGCGCGACATCCCGGGCTGATCGACCCCGAACCGACCGTCGCCGGGGCGATCGATACCGAGGAGGTCAGTCGCGGCGGCGTTTGGCGCGCGCGGCGAACTCGTCGAGCACCCGCACCACATCCTTGGCCTGCCAGATGCGATTGCGGCGCCCCTCGGTGATCTGCGTGAGGATCCCCGCGTCCACCAGCCGATCGATGGCGATCTGCGCGTTGGCGCCGGTCACCGACAAGGCCGCGGCGGCCGACCGGTTGTCGATCACCGGCTGGCGCAGCAGTACGTCCGAGAGCCGGTGCACTGCCGAATCCCGCCGCGCCGTCACCCGGGACCGCCACAGCTCGCGTACCGCCTCGAGATCGGCGACGAGCGTGCGGCCGTTGGCGACCGCCGCGAACGACGCGTCGACGATCGAGTGCACGATCGGCCCGATGTCCCCGGCGCGGTAGGCGCCGAGCGCATCGAAGTACTCCCCGGTGTTGTGCAACAGGCCCGCCGAGACCGGCACGGCGACACTGCGGGTGAGCTGCCCGCCGCGCAACATCGCCTGGATCAGCGCGCGACCCACCCGGCCGTTGCCGTCCGGGAACGGGTGGATGGTCTCGAACTGCGCGTGCGCGACCGCGATCTGCGCGACCACCGGCAGATCCACCCGGTGGGCGAAGGCCACCAGATCGTCGATCAGCTCGGGCACCCGCGCGTAGTGCGGGGGCACGAACTGCGCGGTGTGCGGGCCCAGGCTGCCCCCGCCGATCCACACCTGCTGGGTGCGCCACCGTCCCGCGATGGTCGGATCGTCGTACTCGAGCAGCGCGTGGTGCATCCGCAGGATCGCGGCGGCGTCGATCGCATCGGACAATTCGAGCGCCGCGCGCATCGCCCGCACGTTGCCGACGATCAGGCGAGCGTTGCGGGAGGCGTGTTCGCCGAGTTCGGCGAGCGCGATCTGCCGCGCCCCGCTGGAGAGGTTCTCGATCTCCGAACTCGACGCGCTCTCGGTGCGCAGCAGGATGGAGGCGAACGGGGCGGTGATATGCCCGACCTCGACATCGAAGCGGGTCAGTTCCGTCGCGGCTTCCTCGGTGAGGGCCTGCAGTTCGCCGTCGAGCGGGAGGGGCCGGTGGGCGATGAGCGGGGGGACCGCGGCGCGGTAGGGGCCGGTGGTCAGGCGTTTCTCCCGCCGCGAGCCGTAGGCATCGCTGCTCACCCACGGGTGCTGTTCGTAGGTGACCGCGGGCCAGCCGGACGCGACGTCAACCGATGCCATCCCCGGAACATACCATCGGATAGTCGATTATCCGATGGTATGGATCGGGGGTGGGTTCGGATCCGGCCGTTGTGCACGGCCGGAACCGGAGGTTTGGGCCACAGGTGGTTCGGACGTAGGGTGCTGGGCCATGGCATTACCGACCTTCGACATCGACACGCCCATGGCCTATCACGTTGCGCAGCACAACATCCTGCAGAGACTCGATGCCGGCGACGACGCCGGGACGGTGCGGGAGGAATGGCGGCAGGCCATCGAGCGCATCATCGACAACCATCTCGCCGGCAACGACGCGCTGAGCTTCGTGACCGCTCCCGCGCTCGGCCCGGTCGACTGACGCACCGCTCGGTACACCCCGCCTCGCGGACCGGCACGGCCCGCGGAGCGGGGACGCCGCGCTTGCGCCCCGTTACATGACGGTGTCGAACAACTGGCCGACTCCGTAGGTCACTACCATCGCGAGCGCACCACCGAACACCACCCGCATCACCGCCCGACCCCGCCGGGCCCGGCCGAGCCACGCACTGATCGATCCCGTCGCCGCCAGCGCACACAACACCGCCACGAACGTCACCGGGATCCGCACCGTGTCGGGCACCGACACCACCATCAGCAGCGGCACCAGCGCCCCCAGGGTGAACGACACGGCCGACGACAACGCCGCCACCCACGGATTCGCCAGTTCGGTCGGATCGATCCCCAACTCCACCTCGGCATGCGCGGCCAGCGGATCCCGCGCCGTCAACTCCTCCGCCGCGGCACGCGCCGTGACCGCCGACAATCCCTTGCCCTCGAGCAGGGCGGCGAGTTCGTCGAGTTCGGCCTCCGGCATGGCGGCGAGCTCACGACCTTCCGTGTACAGCGCCGCGCGCTCGGTGTCGCGTTGCGTACTCACCGACACGTACTCGCCCAGCGCCATCGACACCGCCCCCGCGGCCAGCCCGGCCACACCGGCGGTGAGGATCGCCGCCTCGTTCGTCGTCGCGGCCGCCACACCGACGACCAGTCCCGCGGTCGAGACGATGCCGTCGTTCGCGCCGAGAACACCCGCCCGCAACCAGTTGAGTCTGCTCGCCAACCCGGCGGTGTGCGGTTCGCGGTCCTCGTGCCGCCTGCGGGAATCGTTCGGTGACGCCGGATCCGGACGGGGCATGTCGTGAAGCTACACCGACGGACGGCGGCGCGGGGGGATCCCCACGGCAGAGTATCGGCGCGCCTCCGCCGCGGCGACCGCCCACTCCGGATCCCCGGGCAGCGCGCCCATCGGGTCCCGCTGCGCGCACGGCACACTCACATCGGCGGGCAGCACTGCGCGCTGCAGCGCCTGCACGATCCCCAACGGCCGATGAGCAGCCGGGGCCAGGCGGCCGATCCACCGACGATCGCGGGCCGTCATGTCGTGCCGCAGGCTCTCCATCAACGCCGCCACGGTTCCCGACGGCACCTCCGTCAACCACGAGCCGAACCGGCCGATCACCGCGCCCGGCAATCCGGCGACGGTGACCTGGGCGCGCGGCATGCCGGTGACCTGCCCGTAGAGGCGGAGCAACTCGGGATAATGCAGCGACTGTCCGCAGCCCACATCGAACGAGTCCGTGGGAGTGTCCGCGACGGCCGCCCCGAGCACTGCGGCGACCAGGTCGACGACCGCGATCGGCTCGACCCGCGAGTCCATCCAGTCGGGTACCACGGTGACGGGTAGGCGCCCCGCGAGTTGGCCGAGCACCTCGAAGCTCGTCGACCCGGAGCCGAGCACCATCCCGGCTCGCAGCGTGATCACCGTGCGGCGGGAGCGGGACAGTTCCTGCTCGACCTCCCAGCGCGAGAGCAGATGCTCGGACAGCGCGTCCGGCGCACACTCGGGGACGAACCCGGAGACGTAGACGACACGCGTCACCGGAGAGGCATCGACCGCGTGCCGGACGGTGCGGGCCGCTGCCAGGTCGAGGTCCCGGAAGTGCGCCGAGCGCATCCCGTGCACGAGATAGACCACGACGTCGACATCGTCGAGCGCCGGTGGGAGAGTGTGCGCGGCGGTGACGTCCACCTGCGCGGTCTCAAGCTGGTCGTGCCACCAGAAGCGTCGCAAGGCCGTCGGGTTCCGAGCGGCGGCGCGCACGGTGCAGCCGATAGCGAGGAAGGCGGGGACGACCCGGCTGCCGACGTAGCCGGAGGCACCGATCACGAGAACTCTCATGCGCTGTCCCATCCCTTGTCGCCTTCGGGAGGGATGCACGCGCGGGACCGTCGCGAAACATCAGGAGTGGTTCCCATCACCGGAAATAGTGTTACCGTTGGTCACAAATACAGTGGCCGGTATCGAAGGAGGCCTCCCATGTCGATGCTGCGCGGCAGCCCACTCCGACATCGGATCCTGTTCGTCCTCGCCGTCCCCCTCGGCGCCGGACTGCTGTCCGCCCTCGGACATCTCGTCCAGCGCCGCCACGGCCGGCCCACCTCCGTCTCCGAATCCCTCTTCGCCATCGCCAGCAGCCTGCGCCGCCGCACGCTCTTCACCCGACCCACCGGCGACCACCCCCCGGCCCCCGAGACGCCCGGACAACCATGACCACAGGACAACCATGACCACCCACACCGTCCCCAACGGGCCTATCCGACTCCACGTCGTCGAAGAAGGCAACCCGCACGGCCCGACGCTCGTCCTCGTCCACGGCTGGCCCGACACCCACGCCCTGTGGGACCGCGTCGCACCCCTGCTCGCCGACGACTTCCGCATCCTGCGCTACGACAACCGCGGCGCCGGCGCCTCCACCGTGCCCCGCGCGGTGGCGCACTACCGGCTCGAGCACCTCGCCGCCGACCTGCACGCCGTCATCGACGCCCTCGCCCCGAACGAACCGGTCCACCTACTCGGCCACGACTGGGGCGCGGTGCTGTGCTGGGAAGCGGTATGCGAACCCGACGCCGGCGATCGCATCGCCTCCTACACCTCGATCTCCGGCCCCAACCTCGACCATCTCGGCCTGTGGATGCGCCGTCGTCTCCGACAGAAACGCCCACTCGGCCCCGCCGAACAGGCTCTCGCCTCCGCCTACACCCTCGCCTTCCAGATCCCCGCTCTGCCGAATCCGGTGCTGCGCGGCCCGCTCGCCCACCACTGGCCGGCCTTCGTCGGGTTCTTCGACCGCATCGATCCCACCGCGATCGCACCGGTCGCCCCCACCCTCGCCGATGACATGGTGCACGGACTGTCCCTGTACCGGGCGAACATCCGCGCGCGTCTCACCCGACCCCGCGAGCGGCGCACCGACGTCCCGGTCCAGCTGATCCAGAACCTGCGCGACCGCGCGGTACGCCCCGTGGGCTACGAGGACACCTCCCGCTGGGTCACCGACCTGCGCATCCACCCGCTCGACGCCGGGCACTGGTCGCCGCGTTCCCATCCCCGCGACGTCGCCGACGCCACCGCCCGGTTCGTGCAGCAGATCGAAGCCGCGCGCACCTGACCGCATGACCTCAGCCGGACGACTCCGCGCGCGGCGCCGCCTCCACCGGCGGATCGTCGTCGTGCACCGGTAGCCGACGCGGACCCGGACCCTGCTGCCCGAGCACGTCACCGGGATTCGCGAGCGGACACGACGCCAAACTCAGACAACCGCAGCCGATGCAATCGGTGAAACTGTCGCGCAACGCGGTGAGATCCTCGATGCGGCGGGTCAGCCGGTCGTGCCACGCCCGCGACAGCCGCGCCCAGTCCTCCGTCGTCGGCACACGACTGTCCGGCAACGAATCGAACGCCTCCTTGATCTCGTCCAGGGACACCCCCACACCCTGCGCGACCTTGATGAACGCGACCTTGCGCAGCGTGTCGCGACGATAACGCCGTTGATTGCCCGAGGTGCGGCGACTGGTGATCAGACCACGCGACTCGTAGTAGTGCAGCGCCGAGACCGCCACCCCGGAACGGTCCGCCAACTGGCCGGGTGTCAGCCATACAGCAGGGTTCATCGGCCCCTCCTCGCCGCGCAGACATCGTGATCGAGTTGTGCTGCACAGTACCGGCCACCGGAGGCACCGGGCACCCGGGTCGCGTGAGCACCAGGGTCAGAACGGCGGCGGCCCGAACTCGGCAGCGACCTCCGGCGCATCCATCCGCAACATGTCGTACGCGGTGTGCGCCAGCGTCCGCACCGACTTCGGGTACGGCCGCTCGAACCGCTCGCAGACCCGCGCGGTCGCCAACGCCGCCTCGAACCGCCACTTACGGGAACCGCTCACGAACGTCCGGGCCTGGAACAGATAACTCGATGCGGGGATCGTCACGTCGATCACCGTAGAACCTCCGACCGGCACAGCGGGGGATCGGCACTCCGCGCGCCACGCCGATCCCACCCGTCCGACCACATTCCTAAGGGAGTGTTAGGAACCGCCACAGACCCTTCCGCAACCACTGTGACCCGAACCACTGTGGGGAGCGCACAGATCCACGCAGCGAAAGGAGTCCCGGGTGAGCACCACCTCGACGGGCGAACGCCGAGTCATCGGCAACGTGTTGAAAGGCTCGGTCGGCAACCTGATCGAGTGGTACGACTGGTACGTCTACGCCGCGTTCAGCGTCTACTTCGCGAAGGAATTCTTCCCCGAAGGCGACCCCACCGCCCAACTGCTGTCCACCGCAGCGATCTTCGCCGTGGGATTCCTCATGCGACCGATCGGCGGCTGGATCATGGGCCGCTACGCCGACCGGCGCGGACGGCGCTCGGCGCTGACCCTGTCGGTCACCGTCATGGCCGTCGGCTCCCTCATCATCGCCGTCACCCCGGCCTACGCGACCATCGGACTCGCCGCACCCCTTCTTCTCGTCCTCGCCCGCATGATGCAGGGACTGTCCGTCGGTGGTGAATACGCCACCAGCGCCACCTATCTCGCCGAGGTCGCCTCACCCGGACGCCGCGGGTTCTACTCGAGCTTCCAGTACGTCACCCTCGTCGCCGGACAGCTCATCGCCCTCGGCGTCCAGATCGTCCTGCAGCTCACCCTCTCCGCCGAGGCCATGCAGGCGTGGGGCTGGCGCATCCCGTTCGTCATCGGCGCCGTCGCCGCCGTCGCCGTGATGTGGCTGCGCCGCACCATGGACGAATCCGAAGCGTTCACCGAGGAAGTCGCGGCCAAGAGCGCCACCGACCGGCCGGAGGGCACGCCCGAGCAGGGCGGCATCCGGATGCTGCTGCAGTACCCCCGCGAATGCCTACTGGTGTGCGCGCTGACCCTCGGCGGTTGCGTGGCGTTCTACACCTACACCACCTACATGCAGAAATACATGATCAACACCTCCGGCATCTCCAAGGACACCGTCGCCTGGATCAACTTCGCCGCCCTGCTGGTGTTCATCGTCCTGCAACCCATCGGCGGGGCCCTGTCGGACCGCATCGGCCGCCGCAAACTACTCATCTTCTTCGGGGTCGGCGGCACCGTGCTCACCGTCCCGCTGATGACGATCCTCGGCAGCACCACGAACCCGCTGATCGCGTTCGGGTTGATGATGCTCGGCCTGACCGTCGTCACCGGCTACACCTCGGTCAACGCCATCGTGAAGACCGAACTGTTCCCCACCAAGGTCCGCGCGCTCGGCGTCGGCCTGCCCTACGCGCTGACCCTGGCGATCTTCGGCGGCACCGTCGAAACCGTCGCACTCGCGCTCAAGCGCGCCGGCCACGAATCGCTATTCTTCTACTACGTGACCGGCTGCATCGCCGTCTCGCTCGTCGTGTACTTCTTCATGCGGGAGACCTCCGACGGATCACCCCTGGACCGCACGAGCACCGACCGCACGAGCACCCCCGACGAGCACGCCGACCTGGCCACCTCGCGGCACTGATCGAAAGGGACCCACGTGCAGATCGCGGTGGTCGAGGACGACGACGGCGTCGGCGACGCCCTCGTCGAAGCCCTCACCTCCCACGGCCACCGGCCGATCCGCATGCGGCGCGGCGCCGACCTGCTCCTCGGACACCGCGACCTCGACGTCGTCATCCTCGACCTCGGCCTGCCCGACGCCGACGGCCTGCAGGTGCTCCGGCAACTGCGGGCCGTCAACGACGTCCCCGTCGTGATCCTCACCGCGCGCGGCGACGAACGCTCGGTGGTACGCGGCCTGCGCGGCGGCGCCGACGACTACCTCGTCAAACCGGCCCGCCTGGCCGAACTGCTCGCCCGCGTGGACGTCGTCACCCAACGGCGCCGCGCGCTGTCCGAGTCCTCCCGCATCGTCCGCGCCGGCGACGTCGTCGTCGACCTCGATGCCCGCGAAGTCGAGGTGGGCGGCGAACCGGTCACCCTCACCCCGAAGGAATTCGACCTGCTCGCCGTCCTCGTCGCCCGCCCCGGCGCCGCGGTCAGCCGCCAACAACTCATGGACGCCGTGTGGGGCGACGCGTATGTGGCGATCTCCCGGTCGCTCGACGTGCACATGACCGGGCTGCGCGCCAAACTCGCCCGCCCCGGACTCATCTCCACCATCCGCGGCTACGGCTACCGGTGGGGCGGCTGACATGCACCGGCGGGTCCTGGCGGTGCTGCTCGTCTTCGCGACCGTCGCCGTCGTCGCCTTCGCCGTCCCGCTCGCCCTCGCCACCAGCGCCGGCCGTACCGCCGTCCTGGGAGCGAACCGGGAAGCCGACGCCCACCACTTCGCCACCCTCGCCGTCCAGACGCGCGCCCCCGGCAGCACCGCCCTGCTCGACGAGGAGGTGACCCGCTACCACCGGCTCTACGACGAGGGCGTGCTCATCGTCGACGCGCGCGGCGCACCCCGCGCGAGCGCGGGCCTGACCCCGACCGACCCCGGTGTGCCGGAGGCGATCACCGCCGGTCTGCGCAACCAGAAACAGGGCATCGGCGGTCCGCTGACCCCGTGGTCCCCGCACCGGGTACTGCTCGCCGTGCCGGTGGGTACCGGCGCCCAGGTCGAAGGAGCCGTCGTCGTCGACGTGTCCACCGACGCCGCCCGCCACGACATCCGCACCTCGTGGCTGCTCATCGTCACCGGCGCGGCAGCGGCCCTCGTGCTCGTCACGATCCTCGCGACCGCCCTGTCGCGGTGGACAGTCCGTCCGCTCACCGCGCTCACCGCGCGGGTCGCCGCGCTCACCGACAGCGTCCCGGCACTGCATCCACGCTCCCGCACCGGCGACACCACCGTCTCGGTCCGGTACCACGGCCCACCGGAGGTCCGGGAACTCACGCAGGCCTTCGACACCATGTCCGAAGCCGTCCGCACGTCCACCCGCGCCCAGAAGCAACTCATCGCCGACACCGCGCACCAACTCCGGAACCCGCTCGCCGCCCTGCACATCCGACTCGACTCCCTCGAACCGCACGTCGCCGCCGCCGGCGCGGAGACCTACCGGCGCACGGCCGTCGAAGTCGACCGGCTCGGCGGCATCCTCGACGGCCTGCTCGCCCTCGCCACCGCCGAATCACCCACCGACACAGCGGGAACCGAAGGACACGACGGGTGCGATGTCGGCGCCGTCGTCGCCGACCGCGTCGACGCCTGGTCCGAGGCCCTCGCCGAGGCCGGCATGACCGTCACCGTGGACGAACCGACCGGGCCGCGCCTGCACGCCTGTTTCTCCGCCGACCATCTCGCCCAGGTGCTCGATGTGCTGCTCAGCAACGCGAGCAAGTACGCCCGCGCGGCCACCGGGGTCCGCATCACCACCCGACACCACGACGGGACCATCCGGATCCGCGTCGAGGACGACGGCGCCGGAGTCGCACCCGATGAGCTCGGCGCCCTCACCTCCCGGTTCTTCCGCGGGTCCGGAGCCGACGGGCCCGGCACCGGCCTCGGGCTGTCCATCGCGGTCGCGCTCGTCGAGACCGGCGGCGGCACCCTCGACCTCGCCGCCGCCGACCCGCACGGACTGGCCGTCACCCTGACCCTGCCCGCCGACTCCCGCGCGGAGGCATCATGATCACCCGCCGCGATCTCCTGCGGTCCGTCGCGCTGCTGGCGGTGGGCGGAGCCGTCGCCGGCTGCACGCGCACCGGAGAGAGTGAGGAACTGATCCTGGCGGCAGGGGAGGAGGGTGGGTTCTTCTGGGAGTTCGCCGAACTCACCGCGGCCGCCGCCGACCGGGCGGGCCTGCCCATCGCGATAGTGCCGGAACGCACGCCGGGGTCGGTCACCAATCTCGCCACGCTGACGGCGGGGGACGCGGAGCTGGCGCTGACCCTTACCGACGTCGCGGTGCGGGCCCACGACGAGGGCGCGCAGTTCACGGCGATCGGGCGGGTCTACGAGAACTACATGCAGTTGGCCGTGCGTGCAGACTCACCGATCCGGAAGATCGCCCAGTTGCGGGGCGCACGGATCAGCCTCGGCGCTCCCGGATCGGGTGCCGAATTCACCGGCGAACGCATCCTCGCCGTCGCCGGGCTCGCCGAGCCGGGAGCCGTCACCCGGGTGCACCTGTCGATGGCCGACGCCGGTCGCGCGCTGGTGGACGGCGAGATCGACGCGGTGCTGTGGGCGGGTGGTGTTCCTACCCCGTCGTTTGCGAACCTGGGTGTGTCGCTACGGCTGATCGATCTGTCCGTGCTCCTCGAACCGCTGCGGGCGCGATTCGGTTCGCGTTACGAACCGGTGCTCATCCAGCCCGGCACGTACGGGCAGCCGGACGCCGTCGCCACCATCGGCTTGGGCAACCTCCTGCTCGCCGGAGCCTCGGTGTCGGACGAGGCCGCCGCCGCACTGGTCGATCTGCTCGTCGACCACGCCTCCGAACTCGTGCCGGCTCAGGCCACCGGCAGCCAGTTCCTCGACCGGCAATCGCTGATCGTCACCGCCGATGTCCCGCTGCATCCGGGAGCGGTGGCCGCGTACCGGCGCCATCACGGCTGACGAGACGGGCGGACAGGGGAGAAGGGGCCCCTGAATCGTGCCGACCCAGGCACATAGTGGGGTGGAAGGCATGCGCTGGTGTCGGTGGGATGCGGTGCGGAGATCGGGCTCGCCCTCGAGGTTCGAGGAGATCGGGACCGGATCGGCTGTGCAGGGGACATGCGCGGGGCACAATGGAACCGTTCACCTCTGTGTGCGTGAAATTCTTTGGCAGCCAACACGATTCATGGATAACGGTGATTATCCATCAAATGTGGAAGAGGCGAGAAGGGGCGATCGGTGGTCGCAGCACCCCGGGGGACGGGATGATCCCGCGCCACCAACATGCGTATCGTCCGCGCGATCTGCGGCGCGCAACGCGCACGCGACGACCACACGGTGCTGCCGCAACGCCGCATCGGTGAACCGTGGGTCGGTGCAGTGTGCGCGTCGCTGCGGCATGGCACCCGATGCATGAGCAGCCGAACGCGCGTCGAGCGGATCGGCGGCTCGATCCGGCACGGGCGCGGGCAGGCCGGTCGCAGTCCGGAGGTGAGCCGGACTCGAGCCAGAGGCCGAGTGACAGGTGGGGCCCATCGCATCGATCCGGGGCGAACCAGGGATCTCCGAACGCCTCGGACGCCCTGCCGCACCTGTCCGGAGGAGGTCCGGTTCCACTCCAGTTAACATAATGTAGATTATCGGCAATTTGGATATGGGCGGTGAACTGGGGTTCGGCGCTGATAATCCCGATGCTGCCGAGTGACGTCCCTGATCCGCAGATTCGCGCCGTCGTCGCACGCACTGCATCGCGTCGTGCGCCGTGCCGTCCGGCGCGCGTTGTTCCCTCCGCCTCGTGCGACGTGCGAACCGCGCCGAACGACGCGCTCCCGGCACTCGAGCTTGCCGCGCATTCGCCGTGCCCGGCCCGGTCCGTGCCCGGCCCGGTCCGCCGCCTGGTGTCGGTTCGCTGCCTCGGACGCCCGATACGACCTTCCGGGCCCGCCACCCTCGCCCCCTGCCTGTCCGCCCGGCCGTCGTGAAAACGTCACAGTGACGTTTTCACGTGGTCTAGCGGGTCCCGCGGTGGACACCTATCTGCGTCGATATCATCGGCGCGGCAGTGACAACGCGATCCGGGAAGGTCGACCGTGACGCAACCACGGCTCCTGCGTTCCTGGGTGGTCTTCGCGATCACCACCGTCCCGTTCTATCTCTGGGGTGCACTCACCGACGGTGAATTCGACATCACCGGTGCGCGTCTGCCGGTCAGTGCGTTGATGTTCGTCTGCCCGGCACTTGCGGCCCTCGCCGCCGGCGGCGGGCGCGAGTCGGCCCGGCGGCGCATGTGCACGCTGCCGCGCGCGCTGTGGCTGATCGTCGCACTGTTTGTATCAGCTGCGCTGGTGCTGGTCGCATCCATCGTGGTCGCCGGTACCGGTCCGTCCGGCATCTCGGTCTCCCTCGTGGCGGTCGCCGGTGCGTATTTCGTTGCGACGGTGTGCGAGGAACTCGGGTGGACGGTGGACGCTCCTGGCGGCGAGCGGGATCTGCTCGCCTGTCGCGTCCGCGGTGGCCGTCGGGGTCGCCGTGCTCGTCCTGACCTGTCTGCGGGTCGCATCCCGCCGGGTCGAGGGTGCGGACTCCCCTCCTCTGCCTCGGACGATAAACCCAGAAACGTCACAGTGACGTATTAATCTCGCCTCCCGTGCATTATGACGCTCGCCGCAACCGCCGCAACTGCGCGGACAGATAATCCCGGGCACGGCGATGACCACCGACCCGGACGAGTTCGTCGGCGAGCTCCTCGAGCAGTCGTGACAGCAGCTCCTCGTCGGGTGACCAGCCCTCGCGCTGCCGGCACCGGTCGAGCCATTCGACCGGCGCGATGTGTCCGCGGTCGGCGTTGCAGCGTCGGCACGCGGCGACCTCGTTGGCGGTGATGCTCGGCCCGCCCTTCAGGCGCGGCACCAGATGATCGGTGGTCGGGGTGATCAGCCGCCCGAACTCCCGTCCACACCACAGGCACCGCCCGTCCTGACGGTCCAGGGCGAGCGAGAGTCGGGTGACGCGGTCCATCCTCCGATCGTCGCCTATCGGCGCCGCCGTAGTCGCCGATGAGTCCGATCCGGTGTCCCGGAGACTGTTTCAGGGGCGTGCTTCGAGGACGAGGTTGAAGGGTGTTTCGGTGGCGCGGCGGAAGGTGCCGAATCCGGCTTCGGCCGCGACATCGGCGAGCCGTCGCTCCCCGGCCTGCGCGCCGAGCCCGAGCGCGACCGGCTGGTCGAGGGACGACGGGGTGCACAGCACCGTCGATGCGGCGTAGTACATCCGGCCGACCGGGTTGAGGTTCTCGGGCAGGCTGTCGCGGGCGAACGGTTCGACGAGCATCACCGCGCCGTCGTCGGCGAGCGCGCCGCGCGCGTACCGCAGTGCGCCGACGGGATCGCCCATGTCGTGCAGGCAGTCGAAGTAGCAGATCAGGTCGTAGTCGGATCCGGGGAAGTCGGTCGCCGAGGCGACGGTGAAGGTGGCGTTGTCGACGCCCTCCTCCGCGGCCAGTTCCGTCGCCCGCGCGATGGACGCGTCGTGGTAGTCGAAGCCGCGAATGGTGGACTGCGGGAACGCCTGCGCGAGCAGGGTCGTGGAGACACCGTGGCCGCAGCCGATGTCCGCGACGGTGGCGCCGGCGCGCAGTGTGTCGACGACCCCGTCGAGGGCGGGCAGCCACACGTCGACGAGGTTGGCGCGGTAGCCGGGGCGGAAGAACTGTTCGGTGCCGACGAACAGTTCGGGATCGTGTTCGTGCCAGCCGAAACCTTCGCCGTTGCGGATGCGTTCGGCGATGCGGCTGCGGTCCTTGTACACGGAGCCGATCAGGTGGAAGCCGCCGGCCAGGTAGACGGGGCTGTCCTCGCGGGCGAGGGTCATGGCGTGTTCCGGTGCCAGACTGAACGTTCCGGCGTCGGGATCGTAGGTGAGATAGCCGCTGGCGGTCTCGGCGGAGAGCCATTCGCGCAGATAGCGTTCGCGGATGCCGGTGCGGTCGGCGAGTTGTTCGCTGCTGACCGGGCCGGCTTCGTCGAGCGCGCGCCACAGTCCGAGTTCGGCGCCGATGAGCACCAGTGCGCCATTCATGGCCGCACCCATGTCGACGACGAGTTGTCCGAGGGTCTGCTCGAGTCGTGCTTGGTCGGGTTCGTGCATCTCCGTGGTCATCACGCACCTCCTGGCGATGGGAGTACTCGCTCACGGTAGGTCGCGTGGCCGGTTCCGCGGCGACGGCTCGGGTTCGATCGGGTGTCGATCCGGGTGGCGGTGCGTAGCAGGAGGTCACGAACCGGGTGGTGGCGGGAGGATTCGGGGGTGCGTGGCGTGTTGCAGACAGCTACGCTTGTAGCAGACTGCAACATCAGGAGGCCGTCATGACGTCATCCACCGACAAGGTCACCCGCTTCGACGCCGAACTCGTCGACAGCGCCATCGCCGAGGGCGGCCGCCAGAACCGCACCGGACGCCAGCAACTCGAATACTGGGCCCGCATCGGCCGCGCGATGACCGCCCACGAGACCGCCTCCCTGCACCGGGTGCACGAGGCGCTGGCCGGGACACGGGAGCTGAGCGAGCTCACCGCCGCCGAGGGACGGCTGTTCGACGCGGAGATCGATGCGCGCCTGGCGGACGGGCTGGCCCGCACCGACTACGCCGAGATTCTCGCCGCGCGTGGGGTCACCACGGTGGTGCTCGACGACGAAGGCCGGCTGGTCGAGCAGCGTCCCGACGGTAGTCGTCAGGTGCTCGACGACGCATGAGGCGTCTGGATCTGATCGTCGGTCCCAACGGTTCCGGCAAGTCGACGTTCGTCGAGTTGTCCCTCGCTCCCCTGCTGCCGCGCAGCGTGTTCGTCAATGCGGATGTGATCGCGCGGCAGCGCTGGCCCGACCGGGCGGAGGAGATGTCGTACGAGGCGGCGCAACTCGCCGCGGCGGCGCGGGACCGGTTGCTGCGGCAGGGCCGGTCGTTCATTGCGGAAACGGTGTTCTCGCATCCGTCGAAGCTGGAGTTGATCGACCGCGCGCACGAGGTGGGGTTCACGGTGGTGCTGCACGTGATGCTGGTGCCCGAGGCGATGTCGGTGCTGCGTGTACAGCACCGGGTGGCCTCCGGTGGGCATGCGGTGCCCGAGGACAAGATCCGGGCGCGCTATCGGCGGTTGTGGCCGCTGGTGACCGAAGCGATCGGCCGCGCCGATCAGGCGTCGGTGTACGACACGGCGTCCGGGACCCCGGTGGTGGTGGCGCGGTTCGCCGGCGGGGTGCCGGTGGGTGCGGTGCGCTGGCCGGGATGGGCGCCGGCGGCGCTCACCGGGCTCGGCTGAGAGATCCGGGCCCGGTGAGCGGATGCGTCGAGGTCAGTTCCGGCGGTCCCCGTTGCGTCCGGCGACCTGCACCGCGACTCGTCCCCACCGGCGCAGCGCCGCGTCGCTCTCGGTCAGCCGCGCCGAGAGCACCGCGACGATCGTCTCCACCGCCCGGGCACTCACCATCTCGTGGTGATCGCAGTCGAGCCGGTACTGGTGGATCTCGCCGGCGATCACGTTGTGCCAGGCCGCCACCGCCGGGACCGGGGTCTCCGAGCGGGCCGCGGTGAAGAACAACGCGTCCCCGTCGAAGGTGTTCGGTTCGTGCCGCCGCGCGGCGCGGGCGGTGTCGGTCGACCCGGCGTGCAGCCGTTCGAGGTGGGCGGCGGTCAGGCCGGTGCCGCCCCCGAGCGCCTCGTCGAGCACCGCGGCGGCGTGTTCGAAGCTCGGCTCACCGTCGTCGACGGGAAGCCCGAGATCGCGCAGCATGTCGCGGGTGCCGACGGCCGGGGACGCCCCGACCATCAGGTGGCTGTCGAGCAGGGCGAGGGTGTCGACGATCTCCCCGTCGCGGCGCAGTTCGACGGCGACGGCGTGCGCGACCACCCCGCCGAGCGACCAGCCCAGCAGGTGATATGGGCCGTGCGGCTGCACCCGGCGGATCTCCCGCACGTAGTGGCGGGCCAGCGCGGTGATGGTGTCGTGCCGCGGACCACCGGACAGGGCCGGCAACTGCAGACCGTAGACCGGCCGGTCGTCGTCGAGGCGGTGCGCGAGGGCGCTGTACGGCCAGGCCAGCCCCGCGGCGGGATGGATGCAGAACAGCGCGGTGCCGGTGCCGGGGCGCAGCGGCACGAGCACCCGGAACGCCTCGTCGATGCCGTTGCTCTCCTCGGACTCGCCGCTGCTCAGGTGTGCGGCGAGTTCTGCCGGGGTCGGATGGGTGAAGATCGACGCGATCGGCACCCGCCGCCCGAGTCGTTCCCCGAGCGCCGGTAGCAACCGGGTCGCCAGCAGCGAGGTGCCGCCGAGGTCGAAGAAGTCGTCGTCGACACCGACCCGGTCGAGGCCGAGATGCTCGGCGAACAGGTCGGTGACGAGCTTTTCGAGGTCGGTGCGCGGCGCCCGGTAGTCCCCGACCGGGGCGGTGAAATCCGGGGCGGGCAGCGCGGCGCGGTCGAGTTTGCCGGCCGGGGTGAGCGGGATGTCGTCGAGCACGGTGATCACCGCCGGCACCATGTGCGGCGGAAGATGCTGCGCGATGAACGTTTTCACCTCGGCGGCGGTGATGTCGGTATCGGGGGCGAGGCGGAGGTAGGACACCGGCACGGTCTGCCCGGACGGGGCGGTGTGGCCGAGGGTGTGGGCGAAGACCACCTGCGGGTGCGCGGTCAGCGTGGCGTCGATCTCGCCGAGTTCGACGCGGAAGCCGCGGATCTTGACCTGGAAGTCGGTGCGGCCGACGTAGTCGAGGCGATGATCGGTGGTCCACCGCACCAGATCCCCCGTGCGGTACATCCGCTCCCCCGTGCCGGTGGGATCGGGCACGAACCGGGCGGCGGTCAGCGCGGGCCGGTCGTGGTAGCCGCGGGCCAGACCCGGCCCGGCGACATATAGTTCCCCGGCCACCCCGACCGGGACGGGTTGCAGCCGCCCGTCGAGGACCAGGGCGTGGAAACCGCGGCTGGGGGTGCCGATGGTGACGGGTTCGCCGACGGTGAGCGGCTCGCCGAGGGAGGTCATGATCGTCGCCTCGGTGGGACCGTAGGCGTCGATCACCCGCCGCGACGGCGCCCAGCGTGCCACCAGCTCCGGTGGGAGTGCTTCGCCGGCGACGAGCAGGGTGTGCAGTTCGGGGACGGTGTGCGGGTCGAGCGAGGCCAGCGCGGTGGGGGTGATGAAGGCGTGGCTGACCCGCTGTGCGCGCAGCACCGCGGCGAGCTCGTCGCCGCCGTAGACGTGCGGCGGCACGATCACCAGCGTCGCCGCGGCGCACAGCGCCATTATCTGCTCGAAGATCGACGCGTCGAAGCTCGGCGACGCCAGATGCGACACCCGGGCCGCGGCGGTGACCTGCAGACGGTCGCGTTCCTCCCGGGCGAGGGAGGCCAGGCCGCGGTGGGTGACCGCCACGCCCTTGGGGCGGCCGGTGGAGCCGGAGGTGTAGATCAGGTAGGCCGGATGATCCGGGCGCAGCACCGTCGGCCGGTCTGCGTCGTCGATCGGTGCGAGCGGCCCGGCGGTGAGGTCGAGGTCGTCGAGGACGAGCCAGTCCACCTCGTCGGGCAGCGCGTCGCGGTGCGCGGCGACGGTGATGCCGATGCGCGCGGCACTGTCGTCGAGCATGAAGGCGATGCGGTCGGCCGGATAGGTGGGGTCGACCGGCACGAATGCCGCGCCGCTGCGCACCGTCGCCCACACCGCGGTGACCGATTCGAGCGAGCGCGGGATCGCCAGGGCGATCACCTGTTCGGGTCCGGCGCCGCGGTCGAGCAGGCGCCGCGCGAGCCGGTGCGCGCGGGCGTCGAGTTCGCGGTAGGTGACCTGCCGGTCGTCGTCGATGACCGCGACCGCGTCCGGGGCGGTGGCAACGGCGGTGTCGAGCAGGTGCGGCCACAGCACCGCCGGTTCGGCCTGCGGTCCGATGGCGGGCACCAGCGCGGTGTGTTCTGCGGTGGTGAGCAGGTCGAGATCGCCGACGGGACGGTGCGGGTCGGCGGCGATCGCGTGCAGCAGCCGGGTGAACCGGTCGGCGAAGCCACGCACCGTCTCGGCGTCGAACAGGTCGGTGGCGTAGACGAAGGCGGCGTCGAGGCCACCTTCGGCGTTCTCCCCGACGAGCAGTTCGAGGTCGAAGTTGCACACCGTCGGGTCGAGGGCGACGCCCTGCACGCTCAGGTGCGGCAGTTCCACCGCGGGCAGTTCGGCGGTGTGGAATTCGATGGAGACCTGGAACAGCGGTGAGTGTGCGGTCGAGCGGGTCGGGGCGAGCGCGTCGACGACCCGGTCGAAGGGCAGGTCGGCGTGCGCGAAGGCATCGAGGTCGCTGTCGGTGATGGCGGTGAGCAGCTCGGTGAACGACGCTTGCGCGGGCACCGGGGTGCGCAGCACGACGGTGTTGACGAACATGCCCACCAGATCGTCGAGGGCGCGGTGTCCGCGACCGGCGACCGGCGAGCCGACGGCGATGTCGTCGCTGCCCGACAGGCGGGCGAGCAGCACCGCGAACGCCGCGTGCACGGTCATGAACACGGTGCTGTGCCGGACGGCGGCGAGCTGCTGCAGCCGGGCGAGCAGATCGGCGTCGACGGTGAAGCGGGTGATGTCGCCGCGGAAGGACTGCTGCGGCGGCCGGGGCCGGTCGGTGGGCAGCGGCAGCACCTCCGGCAGCCCCGCGAGGCGCTGCTGCCAGTAGGTGGTCTGGTCGGCGGCGAGGGTGCCGGGGTCGTCCGGGTCGCCGAGCCGGTCGAGTTGCCACAGGGTGTAGTCGGCGTACTGCACCGGCAGCGGTCCGAACGCCGGGGTCTCGCCGCGGCTGCGGGCGGCGTAGGCGATCATCAGGTCGCGGGCCAGCGGGCCGGTGGAGCCGCCGTCGGCGGCGATGTGGTGTACGACCAGCACGGCGAGATGGTCGTCGCGGCCGAAGGAGAACACCCGTGCCCGCACCGGGATGTCGACGGTGACGTCGAATCCGGCGCCGAGGAAGTCGGCGATGGCGGTGTGCACGGTGTCCTCTCCGGCGGGCACCACGTCCAGCGGCAGCGGGGCGTCGGCGGCGGCGAGGATCCGCTGGTGCGGTCCGGCCGCCGACGCCGGGTAGATGGTGCGCAGGCTCTCGTGCCGGGCCAGCACGTCGTGCAGGGCGGCGCCGAGCGCGGCCGGGGACAGATGCCCGGACAACCGGATCGCCAGGGGGATGTTGTAGGCGGCGGAGGTCGGATCGAACTGGTTGATGAACCACAGTCGTTGCTGCGCCGGGGAGAGCGGGATGTGCTCGGGGCGCGGTCCGGCGATCGGGCCGGAGGTGGTGTCGGCGGTGGGTTCCTCGACCTCGGTGGTGGGCCGGTGGTCGAGGTGTGCGGCGAGCGCGGCGACGGTGGGGGCTTCGAACAGGGCGCGCACCGGCACGGGTCGGCCGAGCCGGTCGCCGAGGCGGGCAACGGCGCGGGTGGCGAGCAGTGAGTTACCGCCGAGGTCGAAGAAGTTGTCGTCGACGCCGAGTCGGTCGAGGCCGAGCACGTCGGCGAGTTCGTCGGCGACGAGCGACTCGAGCGGGTCGGTGGGTGCCGGACGGTCGCCGGTGCCGGCGGTCAGGTTCGGTGCGGGCAGGGCGGCGCGGTCGAGTTTACCGACGGGGGTCAGCGGGATCTCGTCGAGCACGCTGATGACGGTGGGCACCATGTGCGCCGGGAGATGCTCGGAGACATGGTATTTCACTGCGGCGTGGTCGATGTCGGCGCCGGGTGCGGGGTGCAGGTGGGCGACGAGGACCGTCTCTCCGCTCGGGGCGCGGTGCGCGACGGTGGCGGCGAATCCGACGGCCGGGTGGGCGGCGAGCACGGCGTCGATCTCGCCGAGTTCGACGCGGAAGCCGCGGATCTTGATCTGGAAGTCGCTGCGGCCGACGTATTCGATGCGCAGATCCCGCCGGTCGAGGTCACCGACCCAGCGCACCAGGTCCCCGGTGCGGTACATGCGTTCGCCGGGGGCGCCGTAGGGGTCGGCGACGAACCGGGCGGCGGTCAGCGCGGGCCGGGCGTGATAGCCGCGGGCCAGGCCCCAGCCGGCCAGGTACAGCTCACCGACGGCACCGAACGGCACGGGTCGCAGCGCGGTGTCGAGGACGACGGCGTGCACCCCGCGCAGCGGACCGCCGAGGGTCAGTGGGTCGTCGACGCCCAGGGGGTCGCTGATCGCGGCCATGATGGTGGTCTCGGTGGGCCCGTAGGCGTCGACGAGACGCCGCCCGGGCGCCCAGGTGGCCTGCAGGTCCGCCGGCCACGCCTCCCCACCGACCGCGAGATCGGTGAGGTCGGTCGGATCCGCCGGGTCGAGGGAGGCGAGCGCGGCGGGGGTGATGAACCCGTGGGTGACCCGCTGCTCGCGCAGCAGCGCGCCGAGTTCGGCGCCGCCGACGATGTGCGGGGGCACGATCACCAGTTCGGCGCCGGACCCGAACGCCAGGAGGTATTCGAAGATCGACGCGTCGAAGCTCGGCGACGAGACGTGCATGACCCGCGCGCCGGGTCCGGCACCGAAGCGGCTGCGCTGGTCGCGGGCGAAGTTGTCCAGGCTGCGGTGGGTGGTGATCACACCCTTGGGGCGGCCGGTCGAGCCGGAGGTGTAGATCAGGTAGGCGGGATGATCGAGCCGCAGCGCGACGGGGCGGTCGGTGTCGTCGATCGTGGTGGTGTCCTCGCCCGCGGCGTCGCGGTCGAGGTCGTCGAGCAGCAGCCACGGCACCGTGTCCGGGAGCCGGTCGCGGTGTGCGGTGGTGGTCACGCCGACGGTGGCGCCGCAGTCGTCGAGCATGAATGCGACGCGTTCGGCCGGATAGCGCGGGTCGACGGGCACGAACGCCGCCCCGGTCTTGGTGATCGCCCACATCGCGGTCACCGACTCGACGGAGCGGGCGATGCCGAGGGCGACGAAGGTCTCCGGTCCGGCGCCGCGGCGCAGCAGCACCCGCGCCAGCCGGGTGGAGCGTTCGTCGAGTTCGCGGTAGGTGAGCACCCGCTCCCCCTCGCGCAGGGCCGGCCGGTCTGGGTGTGCGGCGGCGGTCGCGGTGAGCAGTTGCGGCAGGGCGACGTCGCTGCCCCCGGCCGGGCCGTGCACCGGCAGCAGCGCGTCCTGCTCGGTGGCGGTGAGTGCCGGCAGCGCGGTGATCGGGGCGGCCGGGTCGCCGGTGAGTGCGTCGAGCACAGCGGTGATGCGCGCGGCGATCGCGGCGACGGCGTCGCGGTCGAAGACCTCCGGCAGGTATTTCATGCGCAGGTGCACCGCGGTGTCGGTGTGCACGACCACCGACAGCGGGTAGTGCGCGGCGTCGCGGCCGGTGATGTCGGCGACCCGCATGCCGCCGAGGTCGGTGTCGCGGTCGAGACCGGCGCGTTCGACCGGGTACGACTCGAAGACGGTGAGGGTGTCGAATCGCACGGCGGCCCCGAGGTGCCGGTCGAGGGTGCCCAGGTCGAGATGGTGGTGATCGAGCAGGGCGACCTGTTCGGCCTGCACCCGGTCGACGAGCGCACCGACGGTGTCGTCGGGCCGCACGGTGATGCGCACCGGGACGGTGTTGATGAACAACCCGACCATCGCCTCGATGCCGGGGATCTGCGGTGGCCGCCCGGAGACGGTCGCCCCGAACACCACGTCGGTGCGGCCGGTGAGGGCGCCGAGCACCACACCCCAGGCGGTCTGCACGAGGGTGTTGACGGTGACGCCGCGGGCGGTGGCGGTGTCGTGCAGCCGCACCGACAGAGCGGTGTCCAGGTCGAGGTCGAGGTCCTCGGAGATCCCGGCGGTGGTGCCGGGACGGTGCTGCGGGGCGAGCAGGGTCGGTTCGTCCACTCCGGCGAGGGCGCGGCGGTAGGCGTCGAGGGAGGCTTCCGGGTCGCGGTCGGCGAGCCAGGTGAGGTAGCTGCCGTAGTGCGGCGCCGGGGGCAGTGCCCGCTGGTCCGCGTCGGTGGCGTAGAGCATCAGCAGTTCCCGGATCAGCACCGGGGTGGACCAGCCGTCGAGCAGCAGGTGGTGGTTCGTCAACGCCAGCAGGTGCCGGCCCGGGCCGGTGTGCACGACGGTCGCGCGCAGCAGCGGCGTGGTCTCGGTGTCGAAGCGGGTGCGTCGATCGAGGGCGAGCAGTTGCGCGGCGGCGTCGTCCGGGTCGGGGTCGTCGCTGGTGTCGGCGACGGTGAACGGCACTTCCACGTGGGTGGGGATGACCTGGACGTGTCCGTCGCCGGCGGCGGGGAACGCTGCGCGCAGCGCCGGATGCCGGTCGAGCAGCAGTTGCAGGGAGCGGCGCATCCGGCTCGCGTCGACCTCGCCGCGCAGGTCGAGGACGAGCTGCACGATGTAGGCGTCGGGGCGGTCCCCGGCGAGCAGGGCGTGGAAGAGCAGCCCGGTCTGCAGCGGCGCGGTCGGCCACACGGTGTCCAGGGGCCCGTAGCGTTGCTCGAGGCGTTCGATGACGTCCTGGTGCAGTCGCACCAGCGGCAGATCCGAGGGGGTCAGGCCACCGGCGTGCGGGCTGCGGGTGTGCCGGGTCAGTGCGGTGGCGGCGGTGGCGAAGTGGTGCGCGAGGGCGGTGACGTCGGTGTCGTCGAGCAGCCCGGCCGGGTACGACCAGTGCACCTCGAGTACCGGCCCGGTGGGGGTGTCGGTGGTGACGGCGTTGATGTCGAGCACCGCGGCGGCGGGCATGTCCGGGCTCTGTGCCCCGCCGTGGGGGAAGCCGTCGATGGGCAGCCAGGGGGTGTCGGTGTCGGTGACCCCGGCGGTGGGGCGGCCGAGATAGTTGAAGCTGACCTGCGGCGTCGGTGCGTTCGCGAGTTCGGTGGCGGTGTCGGGGTCGAGATAGCGCAGCAGCCCGAAGCCGGTGCCGTGGTCGGGGACGGCGGCGAGGTGTTCCTTGACGGTCTTGACGGCGCGACCGGCGGCCGGGCCGGCGGCGAGCGCGTCGTCGAGGTCGATGCCGGTCAGGTCCAGGCGCAGCGGGTGGATGGTGGTGAACCAGCCGACGGTGCCGGACAGGTCGGCGCCGGCGGCGGCATTGCTGTCGCGGCCGTGCCCTTCGAGGTTGAGCAGCAGCTGGGCCGGGTGGTGGCCGCGGTCGCGGCGCCACGCCGCCACCGCGAGGGCGAGTGCGGTGAGCAGGCCGTGGTCGACGGCGCCGTGGAAGGCGTTGGGCACGGCGGTGAGCAGCGCCTCGGTGACGGAGGTGGGCAGTTCGGTGGCGACGGTGATGACGGTGGCGTTGGTGTCGCGGACCGGATCGAAGGGGCGGTGCCCGAGCGGCGGGTTCGGTCCGTCGAGCGTGGCGCGCCAGAAGTCGAGTTCGGTGCGGCGGGTGGGGGCGGCGTCACGCAGGGCGTGGGCCCAGCGGCGCACGCTGGTGCCGGTGTGGAGGGGCAGCAGCGCACCACTCGTGGCACCGTCGGCCGCGGCGGCCGCCCACGCGGCGGCCAGGTCGGGGACGAGGATGCGCCAGGACACCCCGTCGACGGCGAGATGGTGGATGACGATGAGCAGTCGGCCGGCGCCGCTGGTGGCGTCGAACCACACCAGCTGCACCACCCGCCCGCTGTGCGGGTCGAGTCGGTCGGCGGCGGCGTCGAGTTCGGCGGCGGCCAGGGCGAAGAAGTCGTCGCTGTCCGCGGCGCTGGTCACCGGCACCCGGTGGATGACGGTGTCGACGTCGACGCTGCCCGGGGCGGGCACGTGCAGGACGTGCCCGCCGGGGACGTCCGGCACCGCGTGCAGGTGCACGCGCAGCATGTCGTGCCGGTCGAGGACCGCGGTGACGATCGCCCGCAGCGTCGCCGCGTCCAGGCCGGTGGGCAGGCGCAGCAGCAGCGCCTGCGAGTAGCGGCCGATGCTGCCGCCGCGGTCGAGCATCCAGTGCGCGATCGGCGGTAGCGGCATGTCCCCGACCCCACCGCCGGGCAGCTCCGCGAGGGTTTCGGTGGGGGTGGCGGTGCCGACGACGGCGGCGAGCGCGGCGGGGGTCTTGTGTTCGAACACTTCGCGCGGAGTCAGGTCCAGGCCGGCAGCCTTCGCGCGGGAGACCAGCTGGATGGACATGATCGAATCGCCGCCCAGGGCGAAGAACGAATCGTCCACCCCCACCGTCGGCAGACCGAGGACCTGCGCGAACAGTTCCACCAGCACCGTTTCGTGGCCGCGCGCGGGGGCGCGGGAGACGGTGGTGCGGGCGGCGAAGTCGGGGGCGGGCAGCGCGCGCCGGTCGAGTTTGCCGGTTGCGGTGACCGGCAGCGTGTCGAGCACCATCAGGGTGGACGGCAGCATGTACGCGGCGAGTTCCCCGGCGGCATGCTCGAGCACCACGTCGACGTCGAGGTCGTGGCCGGGTTCGGGTACCGCGTAGCCGACGAGCCGGTCGGTACCGGAGGCCGGGTCGGTGTGGACGACGACCACGGCGCGGCCGACACCGGGGGCGCGCAGCAGCGCCGCTTCGATCTCGCCGAGCTCGATGCGGAAACCGCGCAGCTGCACCTGGAAGTCGGCGCGGCCGAGATATTCGATCTCGCCGTCGCGGGTGCGGCGCGCCAGGTCCCCGGTGCGGTAGATCCGGTCGCCGGGGGCGCCGTGCGGGTCGGCGACGAACCGGGTGGCGGTCGGATCGGGGCGGTGCAGGTAGCCGCGGGAGAGCTGGGCGCCGGAGACGTACAGTTCGCCGATCACCCCGGTGGGCACCGGATGCAGCCGGTTGTCGAGGATGTGCAGGCGCAGCGACGGCAACGGTGGGCCGATCAGGCTTGCCGCGGCGGTGGCAGCGAGTTCGCGGGTGATGGTGCGGGCGGTGACGTGCACGGTGGTCTCGGTGATGCCGTACATGTTCACCAGCGTCGGGGCGGTGTCGTCGTGGCGCCGGTACCAGCGGTCGAGCTGCCCGAAGTCGAGGGCTTCCCCACCGAAGATCACCCGGCGCAGCGCCGGCAGGTCGGTGCCGGCGGCGCGGTCGGCGTCGATGAGCTGGTAGAAGGCCGTCGGGGTCTGGTTGAGCACGGTGACCCGTTCGCGGCGCAGCAGTGCCAGGAATTCCTGCGGGTTACGGGCGGTGTGGTAGTCGACGACGACGAGCCGGCCACCGTGGGCGAGGGCGCCCCACAGTTCCCACACCGAGAAGTCGAAGGCGTAGGAGTGGAACAGTGTCCACACATCGGAGGCGTCGAAACCGAACATCTCGGTGGTGTCGGTGAGCAGGGTGACGACGGTGCGGTGCGGGACCATCACGCCCTTGGGGCGGCCGGTGGAGCCGGAGGTGTAGATGACGTACGCCGCCGCCTCCGGGTGCACGCGTGGCAATCCGTCACCGCCGCTGGGCATCTCGTCGAGGCGGGTGCGCACGGCCGGGTCGTGCAGGTCCACGATCGGCGGGGTGTGCGGGGGCAGAGCGGTGGCGTGGTCGGCGGTGGTGAGCAGGCACACCGGGGCCGCGTCGTCGAACATGTACGCGAGCCGGTCCGGGGGGAACGCCACGTCGATGGGCAGATAGGCGGCGCCGCTGTGCAATACGGCGAGCAGCGCGACGATCAGGTCGGTGCCGCGCGGCAGGGCGACGGCGACGAGCCGGTCGGGTCCGGCGCCGTGCTCGACGAGCAGCCGCGCCAGGCGCTGCACCCGGTCGGTGAGCTCGTCGTAGCGCAGCGTCCCGTCGGGGGCGGTGACCGCGATCGCCGCCGGGTCGAGTCCGGCGCCGCGGGCGTACAGATCGAGCAGCGACGCCGAGGCGGAGCCGAGCACGCTCGCCGTGGCCGGGCGCAGCGGCGCCGGGGCGGTGGGACGTTCGTCGTCGGTGAGCAGGTCGACGTCGCCGATGGGGCGGTGCGGGTCGGCGGTGACCGCGTCGAGCAGCCGCACCAGCCGCTGCGCGAAGGAGGCGACGGTGTCGGGATCGAACAGGTCGGTGGCGTAGGTGAACGCCGCGGGCATTCCGTCGCTCTCCCCTGTTCCGGTCGGGTCTGGATCCTGCAGGGTCAGTTGCAGGTCGAACTTGGCGACGGGCAGCTCCGGGTCGAGGGCGTCGACCTCGAGTTCGGGCAGCACCAGGTGGGCCCGTTCGGTGTTGCCGTATTCGAGCACCACCTGGAACAGCGGGGACCGGTCGGTCTCGCGGGCCGGGGCGAGCACGTCGACGAGGGTCTCGAAGGGCAGCTCGGTGTGCCCGAAGGCCGCGAGGTCGATCTCGCGGGTGCGGTGCAGGTGGTCGGTGAACGACAGCGCCCCGTCGACGGGGGTGCGCAACACCACGGTGTTGACGAACATGCCGACCAGGTCGTCGAGGGCGCGGTGGCCGCGACCGGCGACCGGGGAGCCGATGACGATGTCGGATGTGCCGGTCAGGCGGGCCAGCAGCGCCGCGAACGCTGCGTGCACGGCCATGAACACGGTGGTGTCGTGCTCGGCGGCCAGCGCCTCGAGGCGCCGCTGCACGTCGGCGGGCACGGTGAAGCGGTGCAGGGCGCCGTGGAAGCTGCGCTGGGTGGGGCGCGGCCGGTCGGTGGGCAGCGGCAGCAGTTCGGGGGCGTCGGCGAGGGTGTCGCGCCAGAACCGCAGCTGCGCGGCGGCGAGGGAGGTCGGGTCGTCCGGGTCGCCGAGCAGCCGGCGCTGCCACAGGGCGTAGTCGGCGTACTGCACCGGCAGCGGCGACCGATCCGGGTCCGTCCCGCCGGTGCGGGCGGTGTAGGCGAGCATCAGGTCGCGGGCCAGCGGCGCCATCGACGAGCCGTCCGCGGCGATGTGGTGCACCACCACCGCCAGGACATGGGCGTGCTCGTTCAGGCGCCACAGCCGTAGCCGCACCGGCACCGCCGCGGCCACGTCGAAACCGGCACCGATGAAGTCGGCGAGGTCGGTGGGCAGGTCGTCGCCGGTGACCGGCCGCGCCGTGAGCGCCGGCAGCACCCGGTCGGTGTCGACGACGACCTGGCGCGGGCCCTGTTCGTCGCCGGGATACCAGGTGCGCAGGCTCTCGTGCCGGTCGAGCACGTCGCGCACCGCTCCGGTCAGTGCCGCGACGTCGAGGCGGCCGGACAGGCGGATGGCGAGCGGAATGTTGTAGGCGGCGGAGGTGGTGTCGAACTGGTTGACGAACCACATGCGTTGCTGGGCCGGGGACAGCGGCAACCGTTCGGGCCGGTCGGCGGCGACCAGCGGCACCCGTCCGTGCCCACCGTGATCGTCGAGGATCCGCGCGGCGAGCGCCCGCACTGTGGGCGCCTCGAACAGGGCGCGGACCCCGGCGTCGGTGCCGAGCGCGGCGTTGAGGCGGGCGACGACGCGGGTGGCGATCAGCGAGTTGCCGCCGAGATCGAAGAAGTTGTCGTCGACGGAGACCTGCGGGTGCCCGAGGACCTCGGCGACGATCTCGGCGACGGTTGCCTCGAGGTCGGTGCTCGGGGGACGGTAGTCGCCGCCGAGCCGTGTCAGGTCCGGCACCGGCAGGGCGCGGCGGTCGAGTTTGCCGACCGGGGTCAGCGGCAGCTCGTCGAGCACCACCACCGCGGCGGGCACCATGTGACCGGGCAGCCGCGCCGCGGCCCAGGCGCGCAGTGCCCGCGGATCGATCTGCGTGGCGGTGGTGTCGGGCAGTATGTAGGACACGAGCACGGTGTCGCCGCTGGGTGCGGGGTGCCCGATGGTGTGGGCGAAGGCGATCGCGTCGTGGGCGGTGAGCGCGGCGTCGATCTCGCCGAGTTCGATGCGGAAGCCGCGCACCTTGACCTGGAAGTCGGAGCGGCCCAGATATTCGACGGTGCCGTCGTGCCGCCAGCGCACCACATCCCCGGTGCGGTACATGCGTTCGCCGGGGGTGCCGTAGGGGTCGGCGACGAACCGGGCGGCCGTGAGGTCGGGGCGGCGATGGTAGCCGCGGGCCACGCCCGGCCCGGCGATGTACAGCTCGCCGGCCACCCCGACGGGGACGGGCCGCAGCCGGTCGTCGAGGACGGTCTGGTGGAAGCCGACGGCGGGCCCGCCGATGGTGACGGTGTGCCCGGGCCGCAGTTGCGGGCTGACGCTGGTCTCGATGGTGGCCTCGGACGGGCCGTAGCCGTTGAACATGCGCCGTCCCGGTGCCCAGCGCGCCACCAGTTCCGGTGGGCAGGCCTCGCCGGCGACGACGAGGACCTCGAGGTCGTCGAGTCCGGTGGGGTCGAGGGAGGCGAGCGCGGTGGGGGTGATGAAGGCGTGGGTGACCTTCTCCTCGCGCAGCAGCCGGGCGAGTTCGTCGCCGCCGTAGATGTCCGGCGGCACGATCACCAGGGTGGCGCCGGCGCAGAACGCCTTGGTGAACTCGAAGATCGACGCGTCGAAGCTCGGCGACGCCAGGTGCGAGACGCGAGCCTGGTGGGTGATGGTGAAGTGGCTGCGCACCTCGGCGTTGAGGTTGGTCATGCCGCGGTGGGTGACCACCACGCCCTTGGGGCGGCCGGTGGAGCCGGAGGTGTAGATCAGGTAGGCCGGGTGGTCGAAGTGCAGCGCGGCGGTGCGGTCGGCGTCGGTGATGGGTGCGTCGCTCGTCGCGGCGATCCGGGCGGCGACGGCGTCGTCGTCGAGCACCAGCCACGGCACCTGCACCGGCAGCGCGTCGCGGTGCGCGGCGGTGGTGATGCCGAGGGCGGCAGCGCTGTCGGTGAGCATGTAGCTCACCCGCTCCGGTGGGTAGGCGGGGTCGACGGGCACGAACGCCGCGCCGGTCTTGGTGACCGCCCACACCACCGCGACCGATTCGAGCGAGCGGGTCAGCGCGAGCGCGACGACGGTTTCCGGGCCGATCCGGTGCTCGTCGACGAGCAGCCGCGCCACGCGGGTGGACCAGGCGTCGAGTTCGGCGTAGGTGATCTGCCGGTCGGCGAAGCGCAGGGCGACCGCGTCGGGCAGGATCGCGGCGATCGAGGTGAGCAGTTCCGGCCACAGTTGCGGTGAGACCGGTGGCAGGCCCCGCGCCGGGGTCAGGTCGGCCAGTTCCCGGTCGGTGACGATGTCGATGTTGCCGACCGCGATGTCGGGGGTGTCGGTGATCGCCTCGACGATGCGCACGAACCGGTCGGCGAACGAGGCGACGGTGGCGGCGTCGAACAGGTCGGTGGCGTAGGTGAACGACGCGCGGATGCCGGCGGGGCCGTCGGCGTCGGTGGTCTCGGCGATGGACAGCTGCAGGTCGAACAGCGCCAGCATCGGGTCGAGGTCGATCACCCGCACCGACAGGTCGGGCAGTTCGATCTCGGGGCGTTCGGTGTCCTGGAATTCGAGCAGCACCTGGAACAGCGGGGTGTAGGCGGTCGAGCGGGGCGGGTCGAGGACCTCGACGAGCCGCTCGAAGGGCACCTCGGTGTGCCCGAAGGCGGTCAGGTCGCCGGTGCGGATGCGGTCGAGCAGCGCGGTGAACGGCTCGTCGTCGTCGACGCGGGCGCGCAGCACCACGGTGTTGACGAACATGCCGACCAGGTCGTCGAGGGCCCGGTGGCCGCGCCCGGCGACGGGGGTGCCGACGACGATGTCGTCGCTGCCGGACAGGCGGGCGAGCAGCACCGTCAGTGCGGCGTGCACCAGCATGAACACCGACGCGTCGTGGGCGCGGGCGATGTCGAGCAGCCGGCGGTGCGCGGCCGCGTCGAGGGTGAACGGGATGCGGGCGCCGCGCCGCGACGGCTGCACCGGGCGGGGCCGATCCAAGGGCAGTTCGAGCAGTTCCGGGGCGCCGGTGAGGGTTGCGCGCCAGAACCGGAGCTGTTCGGCGGCCAGGGAGGTCGGGTCGGTGTCGTCGCCGAGCACCCGGTGCTGCCAGAGGGTGTAGTCGACGTACTGCACCGGCAGCGGGGTCCACTGCGGGGTCTGCCCGGCGTGGCGGGCGCTGTAGGCGGCGATGACGTCGCGGGCCAGCGGCCCCATGGAGAAACCGTCGGCGGCGATGTGGTGGGCGACGAGCACGAGCACGTGCTCGTCCTCGGCCAGGGCGAGCACCCGGATGCGGGTGGGGATCTCGGTGGCCACATCGAATCCGGCCGCGAGGATCGGGGTGAGCTCGCTGTCGAGGTCGGTGCCGTCGTCGACGGTGAGCATCACCAGATCGGGGACGGCGGCGCCGGTGGGCACCACGACCTGCACGGGCCCGTCGTCGGTGAGCGGATAGCGGGTGCGCAGCGATTCGTGCCGGGCGACGACGTCGCCGATGGCGTGCTGCAGCGCCGCCTGATCGAGCCGGCCGCTCAGGCGCAGCGCGACGGCGATGTTGTAGGCCGGGGAGGTGGTGTCGAACTGGTTGATGAACCACATCCGCTGCTGCGCCGGGGACAGCGGGACCGGGTCGGGGCGCGGCCCGGCCACCGGGGCGCCGCGCCCGGCGCCGGTGCGGTCGGGCTGGTCGAGATGCGCGGCGAGATCGGCGACGACCGGATGATCGAAGATCTCCCGGATGCCGAGCTCACCGCCGGTGTCCGCGGCGAGCCGGGCGGCGGCGCGCATCGCGAGCAGGGAGGTGCCGCCGAGGTCGAGGAAGTGGTCGTCGGCGCCGACCCGGTCGACGCCGAGCAGGTCGGCGAAGACGGTGGCGACGAGCTGTTCGGTGGGGGTGCGCGGCGCCCGGTAGCCACCGGCGGCGGTCGGTGCCGGCGGAGCGGGCAGCGCGTTGCGGTCGAGTTTGCCGTTGGGGCCGACCGGCAGCGCGTCGAGGACGACGAGGGCGGCGGGCACCATGTAATCCGGCAGGTGCGCGGCGAGATCGGCGGTGACCGCGGCGGTGTCGATGCTGCGGCCCGGGGTGGGCACGAGATAGCCGGTGAGCCGGTCGTCGGCGCCGTGGTGGACGAGCACCACCGCCTGTCCGATCTCCTCGCGGGCGCGCAACACCTGCTCGATCTCCCCGAGCTCGATGCGCAGACCGCGGATCTTGACCTGGAAGTCGGTGCGCCCCAGGTACATCAGGGCACCGTCGGCGCGGCGGGTGGCCAGATCCCCGGTGCGGTACATCCGCTCCCCCGGCGCCCCGAACGGGTCGGCGACGAACCGGTCGGCGCTCAGTCCCGGGCGGTCGAGATAGCCGCGGGCGAGCTGGATCCCGGCCAGATACAACTCGCCGGCGGCGCCGGCGGGCACCGGATGCAGCCGCGCGTCGAGCACGTAGGCGCGGGTGTTCCACACCGGCAACCCGATCGGCACCGACCCGGCACCGGTGTCGGTGGTGGTCCAGGCGGTGACGTCCACCGCGGCCTCGGTGGGCCCGTACAGATTGTGCAGGGCGGTGTGCGGCAGCGCCTCCCGCAGCGCGGCGGCGGTCTCGGCGGGCAGCGCCTCCCCCGACGCGAACACGTGCCGCAGCGCGAGCGGCTCCCGGCCGCGGCCGTGCAGGGCGTCGACGAACACCGCGAGCATCGACGGCACGAAATGCGCCACGGTGACCCGCTCCTCGGCGAACAGCCGCAGCAGGTAACCGGGATCGCGGTGCCCGCCGGGGGCGGCGACGGCCAGCCGCGCCCCGACCTGCAGCGGCCAGAAGAACTCCCACACCGACACGTCGAAGGTGGCGGGGGTCTTCTGCACCACCGTGTCGTCGGCGGTCAGCGGATAGGTGTGCTGCATCCAGCGCAACCGGTTGACGATCGCGGCGTGCGGCACCGCCACCCCCTTGGGGCGGCCGGTGGAGCCGGAGGTGAAGATCACGTAGGCGAGATGCGCGCCGGTCGGCTCCGGTCGATCCGCCGAGGTGAGGGCCGCCGGGGATTCGTCGGCGAGGTCGAGGCGGTCGATGCGCAGCACCTCGGCGCCGGTGTCGGGCAGGGCGTCGGCGACATCGCTGGTGGTGAGCACCGCGCGCGGGGCGGCGGTGTCGAGGACGTAGCGCAGCCGCTCGGCGGGATGCTCCGGATCCAGCGGCAGGTAGGCGGCACCGCTCTTGACGATCGCGTACATGCCGACGAGCAGATCCAGCGACCGCGGCGCGGCGAGGGCGATCACCCGGTCCGGTCCGGCGCCGGCGCGCAGCAACCGCCGCGCGAGCCGGTTGGTGACCGCGTCGAATTCGGCGTAGCCGAGGGTGCGGCCGTCGACGGTGACGGCCGGGGCGTCCGGGGTCGCGGCGACCTGCGCGGCGAACAGTTCCCCGAGGGTGGTGGCGGGTCCGGTGTCGGCGGTGGTGGCGTTCCACGTGTCGAGAACGGTGCGGCGTTCGTCGGCGGTGAGCAGCTCCACGTCGCCGACCGGCACCGCCGGATCCGCGGTGACCGTCTCGAGCAGCCCCACGAGGCGCTGCCCGATCGCGGCGGCGGTGGCGGGATCGAACAGGTCGGTGGCGTAGGACAGCGCGCCGCGCAGTGCGTGGGTGCGGCCGTCGCCGTCGGCGACCGCGCCGAGCTGCAGATGCAGGTCGAATTTGGTGGTGTGAGTGTCGATTTCGGCGATGTCGACGTCCAGGCCGGGCAGGGTCAGGTGCGCGGCGGTGGTGTCGGAGAAGGCGAGCATCACCTGGAACAGCGGCGAGTAGGCCGCCGAGCGGGCGGGCACTACGGCGTCGACGAGCCGGTCGAACGGCAGGTCGGTGTGCGCGAAGGCCGCCAGGTCGGTGTCGCGCACCGCGGCGAGGAAGTCTGCGAAGGACAGGTCGGCGGGTACGGCGGTGCGCAGCGCGACGGTGTTGACGAACATGCCGACCAGGTCGTCGAGGTGGCGGTGGCTGCGCCCGGCGACGGGGGTGCCGACGACGATGTCGTCGCCGCCGGACAGGCGGGCCAGCAGCACCGCCAGGGCGGCGTGCACGACCATGAACTCGGTGGCGGTGTGGGCGTGGGCGAGCTGCCGGATCCGCCCGTACAGCTCCGGGGCGATCTCGACGTCGACGCTCGCGCCGCGGAAGGACTGCTGCGGTGGGCGCGGCCGGTCGGTGGGCAGCGCCAGCAGGTCGGGGGCGCCGGTGAGGATCTCGCGCCAGTACTCGAGTTGCCGGGCGGCGCGGGAGGTCGGGTCGTCGACGTCGCCGAGCAGATCCGCGAACCACAGGGTGTAGTCGGCGTACTGCAGCGGCAGCGGCGCCCAGTCCGGGGCGGTGCCCGCGGCGCGGGCGGCGTAGGCGGTGACCAGATCCCGGGACAGCGGTGCCAGCGACGCGCCGTCGGCGGCGATGTGGTGCACCACCACGGCGAGCACGTGCTCGTCGCCGGCGACGCGGAACAGCCGCATCCGCAGCGGCGGGTCGACGGTGACGTCGAAACCGGCCGCGACCACCGCCGCGACGTCCGCGTCGAGATCGTCCGTGACCGTGGGGGTCAGATCCAGGGCGAGCGCGTCGACGGGCAGCACCTGCTGGATCGGCCCGGCCGGGGTGGCCGGGTAGACGGTGCGCAGCGCCTCGTGCCGGTCGAGCACATCGCGGGTCGCCGCGACCAGCGCCGCGTGGTCGAGGGCGCCGCGCAGCCGCAGCGCGATCGGGATGTTGTAGGCGGCCGAGGACGGGTCGAGCTGGTCGACGAACCACAGGCGTTGCTGGGCGGCGGAGACCGGGATGCGGTCCGGGCGCGGCAGCACCGGCGCCGGGGCGAGCCGGTCGACGTCGTCACCGGCGGGCAGGTTCGCCGCCAGCGCCCGCACGGTGGGGGCCTCGAACAGCGACCGCACCCCCAGATCGGTGCCGAAGGCGTCGTTGATGCGGGAGATCACCCGGGTGGCGACCAGCGAGTTGCCGCCGAGCTCGAAGAAGCTGTCGTCGGCACCGACCTCGGCGACGCCGAGCTGGTCGGCGAAGATCGCGGCCAGCGCGGTCTCGGTCGGCGACATCGCCGCCGCCCCACCGGCGCCGGCGAAGACCGGTTCGGGCAGTGCCGTGCGGTCGAGTTTGCCGACGGCGGTCAGCGGGATCTCGTCGAGCACCATGATCGCGGCGGGCACCATGTGGGCGGGCAACCGCGCCGCGAGCGCCGCGGCCAGCTGCTCCGGGTCGAGGGTGCAGCCGGCATCGGGCAGCACATAGGACACGAGCATCTGTTCCCCGGAGGGCGCGGCGCGGCCCAGGGTGACGGCGAAGGCGACGTCGGGGCGGTCGCTGAGGGCGGCGTCGATCTCGCCGAGTTCGATGCGGAACCCGCGGATCTTGACCTGGAAGTCGGAGCGGCCGAGATATTCGACGGTCACCGAGCGGGCGGGACGGTGCGGGTCGCGGATGCGCCAGCGGGTGACGTCACCGGTGCGGTACATGCGCGAGCCGGGAGGGCCGAAGGGGTCGGCGACGAAACGGGTGGCGGTCAGGCCCGGCCGGTCGTGATAGCCGCGGGTGACGCCCGGCCCGGCGATGTACAGCTCCCCGGCGATCCCGACCGGCACCGGGTGCAACCGGCCGTCGAGGATCAGCTCGTCGATACCGCACACCGGGTGGCCGATGGTGACGGTCTCCCCCGGCACCAGCATGTCGGTGATATTGCAGACGATGGTGGTCTCGGTGGGCCCGTACGCGTTGTACATCCGGCGGCCGGGTGCCCAGCGCGCCACCAGTTCCGGTGGGCACGCCTCGCCCGCGACGGTGACCGCCTCGCATTCGACGCCGGTCGGGTCCACCGACGCCAGCGCGGCCGGGGTGGAGAACAGGTGGGTGACCTGTTCGCGGCGCAGCAGCGCCGCCAGTTCGTCGCCGCCGTAGATGTGGGCGGGCACCACCACGAGGGTCGCGCCGATGGCGAAGGCGGTCATGTACTCGAAGATCGACGCGTCGAAGCTCGGCGAGGAGAAGTGCGAGACCCGGGCCGCCGGGGGTGGGGCCAGGCGGGTGTGCAGGGTCGCCGACAGGTTCGCCAGGCCGCGGTGCGGCACCACCACACCCTTGGGGCGGCCGGTGGAGCCGGAGGTGTAGATCAGGTAGGCGGGATGGTCGAACAGCAGGGTGGCCGGCCGGTCGTCGTCGGTGACCGGCTCATCGCTCGCCTGCGCGATCCGCGCGTCGAGATCCGGATCGAGGACGAGCCAGGGCACCGTGTCGGGCAGCTCGTCGCGGTGCGCGGCGGTGGTCAGGCCCAGGATCGCCCCGGAGTCGGTGAGCATGTACTCGATGCGTTCGGCCGGATACTTCGGGTCGACGGGCACGAAGGCGGCCCCGGACTTGGCGATCGCCCAGATCACCGCCACCGATTCGAGGGAGCGGGTGATGCCGACCGCGACGAAGGTCTCCGGTCCGGCGCCGGCGTCGATGAGGACGCGGGCGAGCCGGTTGGACCAGGCGTCGAGTTCGCCGTAGGTCATGCGCCGGTCCTCGCACACCACCGCCTCGGTGTCCGGCACCACCGCGGCGACCGCGCACAGGATCTCCGGCAGGGTCTGCGCGGAGCGGGCCGGGTCGCCGTGCGCCGGGACCAGACCGGCGACCTCGTCGCTGCCGACGAACGGCAGATCCCCGATGGGCAGGTGCGGGTCGGTGAGCACCGCGGTCAGGGCGCGGCCGAGTCGCCGGCCGGTGGTGGTGGCGGTGTGCGCGTCCACCCGGTCGGGCCGGTAGCCGGTGCGGACCTGCAGGGCGGTTCCGGTGGTGTCGATCGTCACGCGTAGCACCGCGTCCGCGGGGGCGGAGGTCGGGTCGTCGAGGGTGAGCACCACCGGGCAGGCGGGGGCGAGGCCGGCGAGCACGGCCGGGTCGACCTCGGCGTGGGCGGCGAGATCGGCGCCGAGGGTGCGCACGCGCCGCACCAGCTCGGCGAAGGGCTCGGCCGGGTCCAGCTCGACGCGCAGCGGCAGCACCCGCCCGTCGCGGGCCACGCCGACGAGGACGTCGTCGTGACCGGTGAGCCGGGCGATGAGAGCCGCCGTGGCGGCGTGCAGCACGGCGGCGACGGTGGTGTCCGGGGCGTCGCCCTCGGTGGTGGCGAAACGCGCGGCGAGCGCCGCGGCCGTGACCGCCAGGCGGTCCTCGACGTCGGCGGGGGTGTCGTCGGCGGGGGCGGTGACGGGGCGGGGCAGTTCGAGGCGTTCGGCGGCGTCGGCGAGCTGCTGCCGCCAGAAACCGGCGTCGGCGGCGGCGCGGCGGCGCTGCTCGCCCAGGGTCACGCTGGCCGGATGGATCACGGCGACCGCGCGGTCGGGGGCGCTGCGCAGGAAATCGTCGAGCAGTTCGACGAACCGGTCGTGGTGGGCACGGAGTTCGTCCTCGTCGTAGCGGTGCGGGTTGCCGCGGAAGTCGAGGAAGGTCCGGGCCGGGTCGCCGCTCTGATAGATGTTGACCAGCAGGTCCTCGACGGGACCGGAGGTCATGATGTGGAACTCGCCGCGGATGTCGCCGAGCACGATCTCCTGCCGGAACAGCATGACGTTGACCATCGGCCCGGCATAGCGGTACGGGTCGCCGGCGGCGCCGGTCTCGCGGCGGATGTCCTCGAGGCTGAATCGCTGGTGGCGCAGCGCCCCGGTGAGTTCGAGCTGCACCCGCCGCACCAGGTCGGTGCGGGTGTCGTCCGGTTCGAGAAAGATGTGCAGCGGCGCGGTGTTGACGAGCATGCCGCCGGAGCGGCGGGCCATGGCGGTGGTGCGGGCGAAGACCGGCAGGTTGATCATCACGTCGTCGCGGCCGGTCATCCGCGCCAGATAGCACGCGAACGCCGCGATGACCGCCGCCGTCGAGGACAGTCCCGGTTCGTCGTCGACCGCGGTCAGCGCGTCGACGAGGTCGTCGGGGAGGGTGTGGCTCGACAGCAGCGACACCGCCGCGGTGGGGGCGTCGCGTTGCGCCAGAGTCGAGCCGTCCTCGAGTCCGGCGACCCGCTCGATCCAGTAGTCGCGGTCGGTGCGGTAGCGCTCGGAGGTGCGGTACTCGCGGTCCCAGTCGTACAGGGCGCGCAGGTCGGCGGCTTTCGACGGTTCCGGCTCGCGGCCGTCGATCTCCGCGGTGTAGAGGGCGGCGATGCGGTTGACCATGGTCATCGCCGCGAATCCGTCGAGGGCGACGTGGTGGATGCGGGCGTACCAGAGGAACCGGTCGTCGGCGACCTGCAGGATCGTCATGTTCACCAGCAGGTCGTTCGCCAGGTCCACCGGGGTGGCGTAGTCGGCGGTCATCCACTCGTGCGCCGCGGCCATCGGGTCGGGTTCGCCGCGGAAGTCGAGCAGCGGGATCCCGTTGCGGTCCTCGACGGTGGGGTCGACGTACTGGACGGGTTCACCGTCGACGTCGACGACCCGCAGATAGGCGGACCGGAACTCGGCACCGGCGCGATATCCGCAGCGACGCAGCAGATCCAGGTCCGGGGCGCCGCGCAGATCCACATACTGCGCGATGCACACGGGTACCTCGGGTGCGAGCTGCTGCGCGAACCAGATGGCCCGTTGCGCGGACGACAGCGGGAAAGCGCCGGCCGGTATCTGCGGACGACGGTGTCGCAGCGACATGTCCCCTCCGAAAGCGATGTTGTTGGCCGTGATCGGCGTGTGTCCCCCGACATCGCGTGCAGGGGCCGACCCCGGTGCCGCTGGGCGTGCGGCGCCGCGATCGGACCCCCGTTCGATCGTGTGATCCCGTGTGACCGGGACCACACAACAAGCTAGACCACCTGTGCGACCGGTACGACCGGATTGCGGCGACGACCGCACCACCACCCGCCGATGCGCCCCGGAGGCCGTGCCCGTGCCGCGACAGGACCGGTACGGAACCGCGAGTGACCTCGGAAATCGTTCCCGTGCAGGGGATCGGTCGCGTTTCGATAACGTTTTCCCGACGGCCGGGAGGAATGCCCTGTTCGTGACCGGAGTGACGAATGAGGTCGGCGTCGAAGCAGGATCGGGCTCGCCGGAAACGCCCCGAAACCGGACAGCTCTCCTTATTCTCGAAGCGGCCGTCACCTTCGTGCCCCCGTGCCGCGACCCGTGCGTGATCGGATCGCGACCGGATCGTCTCGTCCCGCCCGCTCGACCCGATTCGAAGGAGCCCGAGATGTTGCGTCGCCGATCCGCCCCGCTCGTCACCGCCCTGCTCGCCGCAGCCCTGCTCGCGGCCCCCGCCCAGGCCGCCGCCGACACCGCCCCGCCGGGGGTGCCGCTCGATCAGCTGCGCGCGGAGGTCGCCGACTCCCCCGAGACCCTCGCCGCGCTCGAGCGGCTCGTCGCCGACTCCGGCTCGGCGGATCCGTTCGCGCCGCCACCGAAGAACATCCCGCAGCCGTTCTCGTCACCCGCACCGACCGTCGGTCCGGGCTGCGGCGGCGGTTTCGTGCCGTTCGCGATGACCACCGCGTGGGTGCATCCCGGCCCGCACGGTCAGGTGCCGTTCGGGTCGATCGAGGTGATCGTCGAACCCACCGCCGGTGCGCCGGTGACCGCCTCGGACCTGAAATTCGTGTGGATCAATATGGAGAACATCCGGGCCGGGGTCGCCACCCTCGACAACAACGGCGGCGGATTGCAGTCCACAGTGATCGACAGCGGTCCCGGCGCGGTGCTCGGCGCCCTGTTCGGCTCGCTGCAGTACGCCAACGGTGCGTTCTGCCAGGTGATCTACACCATGGGTGGCTTCTTCGCCTGAGCCCGCGCTCCCCGATCGGGGCGGTCAACGCAGTCGTTCGGCGTCGCGGGCCAGATCGAGCAGCTCCGCGCACAGGGCGGTCAGCTCGTCGGCCGCGGCGCCCTCGGCGACCGCGGTGGCGACGTCCTCGGCGGCGCAGCGCGCCCGGAACGCGCGGTCGGCGAGTGCCTCGACCTCGCCGGCGGTGAGCACCACCGAATCCTCGGGCAGTCCGGCGCGGCGGGCGCTGCTGCGCTGCTCGTAGGCGCGTTGCCGACACGACTGGCGGCAGTAGCGGCGTCGCCGCCCGGTGCCGATCTCCGGTACCGGGCGCCCGCACCACAGGCACGTGCTCGCTCGGGTGTCACGTCCGGTCACGAGCGTCACTGTACTGCCCACCTGCACCCCCGGCGGGGCGGCGGGAACCCCGGACGCACGGGCCGGTGCGGGCACCGTGCGCGCGGCGGTGCGGCGAGTCGGTAGACTGGTCCCTCGGCTCCTCGGTGGGCCGCGGGAACGGAATCGGCTCCGCAGACGTTGAGCACAGTGGACGTCGAGCCCGGTGTCGATGCCGCACGGCATCGTCACCCGGGCGGAGCACACAAGGAAGGACACCACCATGGCAGATCGTGTACTGCGAGGCAGCCGACTCGGGGCGGTGAGCTACGAAACCGACCGCGACCACGATCTGGCGCCGCGGCGAATCGCGCGCTACCGCTGCGACAACGGCGAGGAATACGACGTGCCGTTCGCGGACGACGCGGAGATCCCCGGCACCTGGATCTGCAAGAACGGCCTCGAGGGCACCCTGGTCGAGGGCGCCGCACCGGAGCCGAAGAAGGTCAAGCCGCCGCGTACCCACTGGGACATGCTGCTCGAGCGTCGCTCCGTCGAGGAACTCGAGGACCTGCTCAAGGAGCGCCTGGACCTGCTCAAGGCCAAGCGCCGCGGCGCCTGACACCCGCGCCGCCGAACACGTACGTGTGCCGCCCCGGACGATCGTCCGGGGCGGCACACGTCGTTACGGACCCCGCAAGCGCAGCCCGACGGGACGGTGGTTCCGCGAATTCGATTGCGGCCCCGCCACGAATCGATCAATCGTCGATATCGGCCGGACGGTGCGTGCAATCATGATCGCACGCCGATCGATCATGATCGGCACGCCCGATCCACGACCTTCGCGCCGGTGCTCCGGCGGGTCGCTTGCAAGGGGGTGAATGTCCGTGACCGACCGTCACCACACTGCGGCGGACGCGCCGTCGACACAGGCCGCCGCCGATTTGGCCGACCTGCGTGCCGAACTCGACGACATCGACCGGACCCTGCTCGACGGGATCCGCGCCCGCCTCGAGGTGTGCGGACGCGTCGCCGAACTCAAGCAACGCCACGGCCTCGACGTGCTGCAACCCGGCCGCATGGAGGTCGTGCACCGCCGCGCCCAGGACTACGCGCACCGGCACGGCCTGTCCGGCGACTTCGTGCGCTCGCTGTACACCCTGCTCATCGACGAGGCGTGCCGGGTCGAGGACCGCATCGTCTCCGGCGGCGCCCCCGCGGACCGGGTCGGCTCCGGTCGCCGCGGCGACGGCACGAACTGAGGCCCGTCGTGTCCGCGCCCCGACCGATCCGCACGGTGTTGATCGACAACTACGACTCGTTCACCTACAACCTCTACGACCTGATCACCCGCGTCAACGGCATCCCGCCGCGGGTGCTCACCAACGATCGCAGCTGGGACGAGCTCGTCGCCGATCCGTTCGACAACATCGTCATCTCCCCCGGCCCGGGCCGACCCGACCGGGCCAGGGACTTCGGGATCAGCGCCCGCGCCCTCACCGACGCCGGGGTGCCGCTGCTCGGGGTGTGCCTGGGCCATCAAGGGCTGTGCCAGCTGTTCGGCAGCGCCGTGATCACCGCCCCCGAACCGGTGCACGGCCGCACCAGCCCGATCCTGCACGACGGCACCGGCCTGTTCGCCGGGCTGCCGTCGCCCTTCGAGGCGGTGCGCTACCACTCGCTGATCGCCGACCCCGTCCCCGACGAGCTGGTCGCCACCGCCCACACCCCGGACGGGTTGCTCATGGCCGTCGCGCACCGGCACCGGCCGCTGTGGGGGGTGCAGTTCCATCCCGAATCGATCGGCACCGCCCACGGCGCGCAACTGCTCGCCAACTTCCGCGACGCCACCCCGCCGCGCAGCCCGATCACCGTCACCGCCCCCGTCGATCCGGAACCGGTACCCGAACCGGCTCCGCGCTATCTGCTGGCCAGCCGCCGGCTGCCGCTGCACCCCGACCCGTCCGCGGTGTACGAGGCGCTCTTCGCCGCCGGCCCGCACGGCTTCTGGCTCGACGGCAGCGCCGCGCTGGAGCCGCAGTCGCGGTTCACCGTCCTCGGCAACGGCGCCGGACCCCGCGCCGACTACCTGACCTACCGGGTCGGGGAGGGCATCGTGCGCGAACACCGCGCCGACGGCACCGTCGAGGAACACCGCCGCCCCGTCTTCGACCATCTCACCGCCCGCCTCGCGGAGCGCCGCGCCGCCGCCCGCGACGACCTGCCGTTCGGGTTCGCGCTCGGCTACGTCGGGTATCTCGGCTACGAACTCAAGGCCGACGCCGGCGCGCAACTCGTGCACACCTCCCCCTACGCCGACGCCGCGCTGGTCTTCGCCGACCGGGCGGTGATCGTCGACCACGACGACCGCTGCTGCTATCTGCTCGCCCTGACCGAGGACACCGACGATCCCGAGACCCTTGCCTGGTTCGACGCGACCGCCGCGATCCTGTCGGCGCTGCCCGAACCGGTGACCGACGAGCAGATCCCGGTGCCGCTGATCGGCGCGGACGGTGGCCCGCAACTGCGGCTGCGGCACTCCCCGCAGCGCTATCTCGATCTGATCGCCCAGTGCCAGAACGAGATCCGCAGCGGCGAGACCTACGAGGTGTGTCTGACGAACACCGTCACCGTCGACGGCGGCATCGACCCGCTGAGCACCTATCGGGCGTTGCGCCGCATCAGCCCCACCCCCTACAGTGCGCTGCTCGACTTCCCCGAGGTCGCGGTGCTCAGCGCCTCCCCGGAACGGTTCCTGCGGATCGACGCCGACGGCACCGTCGAATCGAAACCGATCAAGGGCACCCGCCCACGTGGCCGGACCCCCGGCGAGGACGCCGCGTTGCGGGACGGACTGTGGGCCAGCAAAAAGGACCGCTCCGAGAACCTGATGATCGTCGATCTGGTGCGCAACGACCTGTCGCGGGTGTGCGTGCCCGGCTCGGTGCACGTGCCGGCACTGTTCGCGGTGGAAACCTATGCGGCGGTGCATCAGCTGGTGTCCACGGTGCGCGGCACGCTGCGTCCGGACGTCTCGGCGGTGGACTGTGTGCGCGCCGCCTTCCCCGGCGGATCGATGACCGGTGCCCCGAAGCTGCGTACCATGGAGATCATCGACAAGCTCGAGGACGGCCCCCGCGGGGTGTACTCCGGGGCCATCGGATATCTGTCGCCGACCGGCGCCGCCGACCTGTCGGTGGTCATCCGCACCCTCGTCGCCACCGCCCACGAGGTCACCTTCGGGATCGGGGGGGCGATCGTGGCGCTGTCCGATCCGGACGACGAACTCGACGAGACCCTCGTCAAATCCGTGGTGATGCGCCGCTGCCTCGCCGCCGCGCGCGACACCACCCCGACCAACGGATCCGGGGCGGTCGGCTCCGCGGACCCGGACGATCTCGTCGACGGGCCACCGGTGCTGCCGGGGCGGGCCGGGCCGTGACCACGCCCGGCCGGGTGATCGTCGCCGGCGGATGCGGCGCCGTCGGCGCCCTGCTCACCGCCGCGCTGCGCGAGGCCGGCCGTCAGGTGCTCGTCGTCGACCCGGCCGCCGCCCCGGCTGCACCCGGGATGCTGCGCGCCGATCTGACCGCCCCCGACACCCGCCTCGCCGCGGCACTCGACGGCGCCGACATCGTGGCCCTCGCCGTCCCCGACGTCGTCGCCGGTGCCGCCCTGCCGGTGCTCGCGCGGCTGCTGCCCCCGCACACCCTACTGGTAGAGACCCTGTCGGTGAAGACCCCGATCGCCGCGGCGCTGCACACCTACCGGCCCGGCGCCCCCACGCTCGGCATCAACCCGATGTTCGCCCCCGATCTCGGATTGCCCGGCCGACCCGTGCTGACGGTGCGCCACCACGACGCACCGGTCGTGACCGAGTTCGTCGCGGCGCTGCGCGACTGGGGTGCCACCGTGGTCGAGACCACCGCCGACGAACACGACCGCATCACCGCCGCCGTGCAGGTGCTCACCCACGCCGCGATCCTCGCGTTCGGTATCGCCCTCGACCGGCTCGACGTGCCGGATGCCGCCGCGCGGGTCGCCGCGCCCCCGCACACCGTGCTGCGCGCGCTGCTCGCCCGCGTCTCCGGTGGCACCGCCGAGGTCTACCACGACATCCAGCTCACCAACCCGTACGCCGCCACCGCCCGCCGCGCCCTCGCCGGCGCGGTCGCCGATCTCGACGCCGCCACCGACGCCCTGCCCGACTTCGCGGCGCTGCTCGACCGGGCCCGCGCCGCGCTCGGCGACGGGCAACCGGCCGCCGCGCAGCTGTGCGGGCAGCTGTTCGCGGCACTGCCCCGCGATCCGGGCGCGGTCGGCGGTCCGAGCGAGGAAAGGAGCCGGACATGAACGAATCCGACATCCCCGGCCCGCAGCTGCGCGCGCCGGAACTCCCGCAGTACGACCCGTCCGATCCGGCGGAGAGCGCGGTGATCGCCGGGCTGACCCGCTCGTGGCCGCGCCGCGCCGCCGTCAAGAAACCCGAGGTCGACCTCGACGCGCTGTTCGAGGCGGACCGCGCCGACTATCCCGAGCAGATGCTGCCCTTCGCCGAGCATCCGCGTTATCTCGCGCTCGACGAACAACAACAGGCGCGGCTGCGGGCCTGGGCGTGGATTGCCTACAACAAGAGCGTCGTCGACATCGAACAGCACGTCGTCAACCCCGGCTTCGCGTTGATCACCGAGGACGCCTTCGGTATCGGCCCGTCCGACACGGTGGTCACCGGGGTGCTCCAGGCGATGGTCGACGAGCAGTACCACACCCTCATGCACCAGCAGGCCAACGTGCTCACCCGCCGCCGCCGCGGCTGGGCGCTGAAGGAGTCGGTGCTGCCGCCGTGCCCGACCGTGCGCGAGCATCGCGCCGCGGTCGCGCACGCCGAGACCCCGCGGGACGCGGCGCTGGTGCAGCTGGCGTTCACCACCGTTGCAGAGACTTCGATCAGCGCCTATCTGGCGTTGCTCACCACCGACCCGGAGCTGCAACCGGTCAACCGCGCGACGGTGGCGGTGCACCGCCGCGACGAGCTGTGCCACGCCTCCCTCGCGGGTGGGCTGCTCACTGCGGTGCTCACCGAACTCGACGACACCGATCGGGTGCGGCTGCTCGACGCGCTTGGTACCGCGGTCGCGGCGTTCACCGGCGCCGACACCTCCACCTGGGCGGCGATCATCGCGCGCGAGAACATCCCCGGCGGCGACGAGTTGGTCGCCGACACCATCGCCGTGACCGAGGGCCGGCCGGTGGTGCAGGACTGCAGCGCCATCCGCCGGCTGTGCGCGGGACTGGGGCTCGGGGAGGAACTCGACGCCCGCTGGCCGTGGCCGCGCAGCGCCTAGCGCCTCGGCCGCACAGCGCCTAGCGCCTCGGCCGCACAGCGCCTAGCGCCTCGGCCGCACAGCGCCTGGTATCCCGGCCGCGCGGGCCGAGTCAGCGGCCCAGCAGTGCCCGCAACCGCGCGAGACGGCTGCGCAGCCCCCACACGGTGACCCGCACGAGGGCCTCCTGCACGATGTTGCCGTTCATCTTCGACTCGCCGATTTCCCGTTCGGTGAACGTGATGGGCACCTCGGCGACGGTGAATCCGGCCTGCAGGGTGCGCCACGCCAGATCGACCTGGAAGCAGTAGCCGTGCGAGGCGATCGCGTCGAGGTCGAGCTTCTCGAGCACCTCACGGCGGTAGGCACGGTAGCCGCCGGTGATGTCCTGGATCGACACCCCCAGCGCGAGACGCGAGTAGATGTTGCCGCCGCGGGAGAGCACCTCGCGGTGCCACGGCCAGTTCACCACCGTGCCGCCGGGCACGTAACGGGAGCCGAGCACCAGATCAGCGCCGGCGTCGACCTTCTCCAGCAGCAGGTGCAACTGCTCGGGGGCGTGGCTGCCGTCGGCGTCCATCTCCACGAGCACCGTGTAGCCGTGCTCGAGCCCCCACCGGAAACCGGCGATGTAGGCGGCACCGAGACCGTTCTTCTCGGTGCGGTGCAGCACCGCGATGCGCTCGTCGGCGGCGGCGAGGTCGTCGGCGAGGTCACCGGTGCCGTCGGGACTGCCGTCGTCGACGACGAGGACATGGGTGTGCGGCAGCGCAGCGTGCAGCCGCGTGATGATCCGACCGAGGTTCTCCCGCTCGTTGTAGGTCGGAATGATCACCAGGGTGCGGGCGCTGGGTGCGCTGTCGTTCCCGGCCGGCGTCGCCGCTGCCATCAGAGGTCCTCCTTGTCGAACCGGCCACCGGCCGGTGCTCCTGCTGCGCCGGTGCTGGTGCGAGCTGCCGCACCGGCCTTCTCCCGCCGTCCTCGCACCAGGACGAAACCGGCGGCGGCCACGGCCGCGGCGCAGAGCACAAGCTCCGGCGCCACTCCGAGCCGATTAGCCAGCGTAACGTCTGCGCGCACGGGCACCTGCGCCACCAGGGCATCGGGCACGAACAACGGTGTGCTCTGCTGCACCCGACCGGCCGGATCGACGATCGCGCTGACCCCGCTGGTCGCCGCGACGATCACGGCCCGGCCGTGCTCGACGGCCCGCACTCGCGACATCGCCAGCTGCTGATAGGTCATCTCGGTGTCGCCGAAGGTGGCGTTGTTCGTCGGCACCGCCAGCAGTTGCGCGCCGGCGTCGATCGAGTCGCGGAACGCCCGGTCGAAGGCCACCTCGTAGCAGGTCGCCACCCCGATGTCGATGCCGCCGGCGGTGACCATGCCGTCGCCGTCGCCGGGCACGAAATGGCCGGCGCGGTCGGCGTACTCGGAGAACAACCGGAAGAACGACCGCCACGGCAGGTATTCGCCGAACGGCTGGATGATCTTCTTGTCGTGCCGCTCCCCCGGACCGGTCTGCGCGTCCCACACGATCACCGAATTGGTGGTGGTCCGGTCGTCGTTGACGAGCACCGCCCCGACGAGGATCGGCGCGTCGATCGCGGCGGACGCGGCGGAGATGTCGCGTGCGGCATCGGCGTTGCGCAGCGGGTCGATATCGGAGGCGTTCTCCGGCCAGATCACCACATCCGGGGCCGGAGCCCGTCCGGCGGTGACGTCCTCGGCGAGAGCGAGGGTGCGGGCGACATGATTGTCGAGCACCGCCTTGCGTTGGGCGTTGAAGTCCAGACCCAGGCGCGGCACACTGCCCTGGATCGCCGCGACCGTCACCGTCGACGACTCGTCGGTGGCGGTGCGCACCAGCGGCCACGCCGCCGCGGCGAGCAGCGGACCGAGCAGCGTCACCGCGACCGGCACCGTCCAGGCCCGCACGGGGCGGGGACGGCGGGAGGCGGTCAGGGCGAGGGCGGCGAGCCCGGCGCCGGTCGCGGCCACGGCGAACGACACCAGCGGGGCGCCGCCGACGACGGCGAGGGAGACGAACCCACCGTCGGGTTGGCCGAACGCCAGCCGACCCCACGGGAACCCGCCGAACGGCACGCTCGACCGCAACCATTCGGTCAGGCTCCACGCCGCCGCGATCCACAACGGCGCGACCGGCAACGACCGCAGGTGCACCACCAGCGCCCCGAACAGGCCGACGAAGACCGCCTCGGCGGCGGCGAGCGCCAACCACGGCAACGGACCGACGTACACGCCGATCCAGGGCAGCAGCGGCACCAGGAAACCGAGGCCGGCGAGATAGCCGTAGCCGAACCCCGCGCGTCGCCGCATCGGTACTGCAGTCGATACACCGACCAGGAGCGCGATCCCGACGGGGGCGAGGAACCACAGCGGACGCGGCGGGAACGACGCGAACAGCACCACTCCCGCGACGACGGCGAGCAGCGCGCGAAGCGCGACGACCCGCACCGCCCGCACGGTGACCGTCGCGAGGGGCCGGCCGGTCACCGCGCGTACACGACCCGGCCGCGGTGCACACTGCGCACCAGCACCGGATCGGCGGTGCCCGGGGCGAGATCCGGCAGCGGCGCCACCCGCGACCGCGGATCCGTCGACCACCGTTGCACCGAATCCTTCGGGGCGCTGACCACCAGCTCCCCGACCTCCCAGATCGCATACGACGCCGGCGCACCCGGATCGAGGGTGCCGGCCAGACCGTCACGGACCCCACCAGCACGCCACGCCCCGCGGGTCGCGGCGGCGAACGCCGCCCGCGGCGAGATCCCGCTGCCCTCGGTGCGGTGGTGCACCGCCGCCCGCAGCATCGGCCACGGCCGCGGCGCCGTCACCGGCGCATCCGAGCCGAACGCCAACGCCAGCCCGGTCGCTGCCAGCGGCGCGAACGCGTTCAACGCCGCGGCGCGGTCGGCGCCGAGCCGCTGCGCGTACATCCCGTCCGCCCCGCCCCACAAGGCGTCGAAGCTCGGCTGCATGCTCGCGATCACCCCGTACCGCGACAACACCTCCGCCTGCGCGACCGTCAACGACTCGACGTGCTCGAGCCGATGCCCGCGCGCGGCGAGCACCGGTCCCCCGACCTCCGCGGCGACCGCCTCGAAGGCCGCGACCGCGGCGGTGGTCGCCGCGTCACCGATGACGTGGAAACCGGCCTGAATGCCCGCCGAGGTGCACGCGCGCACGTGCGCGGTCAGCTCGTCCTCGGTCAGATAACGGGTGCCGCAGCAGTCCGGCAGATCGTCGTACGGGCGGGCCAGCGCGGCGGTGTGCGAACCGATCGACCCGTCGACGAACAGATCCCCGCCCAGGGCATCGGCGCCGGTCTCGGCGAGCAGCTCCGCGGCTTCCTCGCCGGTGCGCACCGCCTCACCCCAGTAGCCGCGCACCTGCACCGGATGGTCGGTGCCGAGCAGTTCGGTGAAGTCGTCGAGCCCGGAGATGTCGGGGCCGGCGCATTCGTGCACCGCGACGTAACCGTGCGCGGCGAAATCGTCGAGGGCCGCCAGGCGGGCGCGGGCACGCTGCGCGGCGGTCAGCCCGCGGCGGGCGGCGCCGCGCACCGCATGATGCGCCGCGGCGGTCAGCGGCTGCTGCGGATCGAAGCCGGCCAGCTCGTCGAGGGGTTCGGCGACGGCCCGCAACGCGCTCGACGCCGCCGCCGAATGCGCATCGATCCGGCCGAGATAGACGAGCCGGGCCGGGGCGGCGGCATCGAGGTCGGCGGTGGTCGGTGGCGTCGGGTCGGGCCAGCGGGTCTCGTCCCAGCCGTGCCCCCAGATCACCGCGTCGTCGTGCGCATCGGCGTGCGCGCGGACCCGGCGCAATGCGTCGTCGCGGTCGACGGCGTCGGTCAGATCCAGCCCGGTCAACGCCAGGCCGTGGCTGGTGGTGTGCACGTGGGTGTCGACGAAACCGGGGGCGACGAACGCGCCGTGCAGATCGACGATCTCGGCGTCCGGGTGCAGGGCGCGGCCGGGCCGGTCCTGCCCGACCCACACGACCGTGCCGTCGGTGACGGCCATCGCGGTGGCATCGGGGGCGCTGGCGCTGTAGATGCGGCCGCCGACGAGAAGCTGGGTGTGCGGTGCAGGGCTCACGAGTGCCCAGTCTGCCCGTTACCGCTCCTCGCGGCGGCGCGGGGTCTCCACGATCTCCCCTTCGAGCACGGTGCCACGGTCGTCGACCTGCTCGGTCACGGCCGCACCACCGGTCAGGTGCGGGGCACCACCGACGACACTGTGATCGACGACCTGCCCGTCGACCACCACCAGCCGCTGCGCGGAGAACCCGGCGGCGCGGGCCCGCCGCGCGACCAGCGTGCGCACCGCCGGACGCAGCGCGGCGCGGGACGGCAGCAACAGCAGCACCCCGAGCACGGTGCTGACGATGCCGGGAATCAGCACCAGGGCCGCGCCGGCGCCGATGAGCGCGCCGTCGGTGAGCACCCGCTCCGGGGAATTCGCGTGCGGCGCCCGGCCACCGCGCAGCTCACCGAGGTTGCGCAGCGCGCGGCGACCCAGGGCGGCAAGCACGAGATAACCGGCGGCGCTGACACCGAGGAAGATCAACACGGTGGCCAGGGCTCCGAGGGTGGAGCCGAGCCAGGCCAGCACCGCGATCTCCGCCACGACGTAGAGCACGAACAACAACGGGTACACGGCGGGACTTCCTTCCGTCGGCGGTTTCTGTCCGGTCAACGAACGGGCCACCGGTTTTGCTCCCGCACCCGACCCGCGGATGCGGCGCGTGATCGAATGGCCGCCATGACTGCAGGTGACTGGGCGTTGCTGATGACCGCCGCGACAGCCGCCGGCTGGGTGGACGCGGTGGTCGGCGGCGGCGGGCTGATCCTGCTGCCCGCCCTGTTCCTCGTCGCCCCGCAATTGACGCCACAGGCGGCGCTGGCGACGAACAAGCTCACCGCGATCTGCGGGACCGGCGCGGCGGTGCTGACCTTCGCGCGGCGCATCCCGCTGCGCTGGTCGCTGCTCGGCCCCGCCGCCCTGGTCGCCGCGCTGGCCGCGGCGGCGGGGGCGGCGGCGGTCTCGCTCATCGACCGGGAAGTGTTCATCCCGATCGTGATGGTCGTGCTCGTCGCGGTGGCGGTGTTCGTCACCGCCCGCCCGAAACTCGGCACCGGCAGCACCCGCCGCCCGTCCACGCTGCGGCTGGCCACCGTCGTGGTCACGGCCGCGGCGGTGATCGGCTTCTACGACGGGATCCTCGGGCCCGGCACCGGCACCTTCTTCATCATCGTGTTCGCGGCGATGCTCGGCAGCGAGTTCGTCACCTCGGCGGCGATGGCGAAGGTGCTCAACTTCGGCTCGAATCTCGGGGCGCTGGTCCTGTTCGCCGTCGGCGGGCACGTGTGGTGGGCGCTCGGGGCGGCGCTGGCGGTGTGCAATGTCGCCGGCTCGGTGCTCGGCTCCCGGATGGCGCTCGCCCGCGGCGCCGGGTTCGTGCGGGTGGTGTTGCTGATCGTGGTGATCGCCATGGTGATCCGCCTCGGCATCGAACAGTTCGGCTGAACCACCCCGCGGGGCTCGGTGCGGCAACCCCGATGCCGCACATCCCGGCGTTACCGTGGGCGGGTGAATGCGGTGGACGACGATTTCCTGGCCCTGCCGTTGCACGCGGCCGCCGACGCGGGCCTGACGGTCGCGCGGGCGGCGGGCGCGAGTCACGCCGATGTGCGGGTGCATCGGATCCGGACCGGGACGAGCATCCTGCGCGACGGCGCCCTGCAGGCGGCGGTGGACGACAGCGACTGCGGGGTGGCGGTGCGGGTGCTGCTCGACGGCACCTGGGGATTCGCGTCGCATCCGGTGCCCGGCCCGGACGGCGCCGCCGACGCCGCGGCCCGCGCCGTCGCGGTCGCCCGCACCCTGCGCGCGTTGAACCGGGATCCGGTGCAGTGGGCCGACGAAGCGGTCCACCGGGACGCGGTGTGGGTCTCGCCGTACGAGATCGACCCGTTCACCGTCCCCGCCGCCGAGCGCATCGCGGTGCTCGAGGACCGTTCGCGGCGATTGCAGGACGCCGTCGGTGTCGACCATGTCGCCGCGAATCTGACGCTGGTCAAGGAGCAGACCTTCTACGCCGATCTCGCCGGGTCGACGATCACCCAGCAGCGGGTGCGGATCCACTCCGACCTCGACGCGACCCGCGTCGACCGTGCGGCCGGCACCTTCGAGTCGATGCGCACCCTGGCCCCGCCGGCCGGCCGCGGCTGGGAGTATGTGGCCTCGGACCGGTGGTGGGACTGGAGCCGTGAGCTCGCCGAACTGCCCGAGCAGCTCGCGGAGAAGGCGCAGGCCCCGTCGGTGATCCCGGGCCGCACCGATCTGGTGATCGACCCGACGAATCTGTGGCTGACGATCCACGAATCGGTCGGGCACGCCACCGAATACGACCGCGCCATCGGCTACGAGGCCGCCTACGCCGGCACCTCCTTCGCCACCCCCGACCTGCTCGGCAGCCTGCGCTACGGCAGCGACGTCATGCACGTCACCGCCGACCGCACCGAACCGCACGGCATGGCCACCGTTGGCTACGACGACGACGGGGTCGCCGCCCAGTCCTGGGATCTCGTGAAGGACGGGGTGCTCGTCGGCTACCAACTCGACCGGGCGTTCGCCCCGAAGCTCGGGGTGGCCCGCTCGAACGGCTGCGCCTACGCCGATTCGGCGCATCACGTGCCGATCCAGCGGATGGCGAACGTGTCGCTGCAACCCGATCCGAGCGTCGATCGCAGCACCGCCGATCTGATCGCCGGGGTCGACGACGGGCTGTACATCGTCGGTGATCGCAGCTGGTCGATCGATATGCAGCGGCACAATTTCCAGTTCACCGGGCAGCGGTTCTACCGGATCCGCGGCGGCCGGCTCGCCGGGCAGGTCCGCGATGTGGCCTATCAGGCGTCGACCACCGAGTTCTGGGGTGCCCTCGAGGCGGTCGGCGGCGCGTCGACCTGGCAGCTCGGCGGCGCGATGAACTGCGGCAAGGCGCAACCCGGGCAGGTCGCGTCCGTCTCGCACGGCTGCCCGTCGGTGCTGGTGCGCGGCGTGAACGTGCTCAACACGGTGCAGGAAGGTGGCCGATGATCCCCGGAGACCGACTCGTCGAAACCGCCCTGGCGACCTCCCCTGCCGACGAGACCGTCGTGATGGTCACCGACAGTGCCGAGGCGTCGCTGCGGTGGGCCGGCAGTTCGATGACCACCAACGGCTCCGCCCGTGCCCGCGGCGCCACGATCCTCGCGATCCGCCGCACCCCCGACGGCGCACACTGCGGGGTGGTCAGCGCCCCGATCGTCGACGCCGACGACATCGGCGCGGTGGTTGCCGCGGCGTGGGCGGCCGCGCAGCAGGCCCCGGCGGCACCGGATGCGATGCCGTTGATCGACGGCGACGACACCGACCCGCAGTGGGGCGAAGAGGCCGTCGGCACCGACGTCGAGGTCTTCGCCCCGCTCCTCGACGGGCTCGCCGCCGGCTTCGACGACACCGACGCCCTCTACGGATTCGCCCACCACCAATCCACGACGATGTGGCTGGGCACCTCCACCGGGGTGCGGCGCCGCTGGGTGCAGCGCGACGGGTCGCTCGAGATCAACGGCAAACGCGGCGGCCTGACCGGGGCGAGCGCCTGGGTCGGCGCCGGCACCGTCGACTTCACCGACATCGCGATGGATCCGCTGCGTGCTGAACTGGCGCGGCGGCTGGACTGGGCCGGTACCCGCGTCGACCTGCCCGCCGGACGGTACGAGACGCTGCTGCCACCCTCGGTGGTCGCGGACCTGATGATCCCGCTGCTGTGGTCCCTCGACGGGCGCGGCGCCGAGGAAGGCCGGTCGGTGTGGGCCGGGCCCGGCGGAACCCGCCTCGGCGAGCAGATCGCGGCGCTGCCGGTGACATTGACGTCCGATCCGGCCGCGCCGGGATTGGGCTATGCGCCGTTCGTGGTCGCCACCGCCTCCACCGACAGCGTCTCGGTGTTCGACACCGGGATGAGCGCCTCGCGGGTCGACTGGCTCCGCGACGGCGCCCTGCACGCGCTGGCGTATCCGCGGGCCGCAGCCGCCGAATTCGGGGCCACCCCCACGGCGCCGGGTGAGAATCTGCTGCTCACCGGTGGCAGCACTGCCGATGTGGACGACATGATCGCCCGCACCGAACGCGGTCTGCTGCTGACCACCGTGTGGTACCTGCGGGAGGTCGATCCGGCGGTGCTGTTGCTGACCGGCCTGACCCGCGACGGGGTGTATCTCGTCGAGGACGGGCAGGTGCGGGCGGCGGTGAACAACTTCCGGTTCAACGAATCCCCGGTCGATCTGCTCGGCCGCGCCACCGAGATCGGCGCCACCGAACGCACCCTGCCGCGGGAGTGGAAGGACTGGTTCACCCGCACCGCGATGCCGCCGGTGCGCATCCCCGACTTCCACATGTCCTCGGTCAGCGCCGCCCACTGACCTCCGGTCCGGTCGGTGACGTCCATCGACCGGACCGGTAGGGGCTCAGAGCAGGTCGGTGAGTTCCTTGCCGATCTCCTCGGGGGTGACCGTCGGCTCGAAGCGGCGCACCACCGCGCCCTGCGGGTCGACGAGGAACTTGGTGAAGTTCCACTTCACCTCGTCGGTGCCGATCGCCTCGGGGCGGGTCTTGCTCACGTGCTCGAACAGGAAACCGTGCTGCGGCCCGAAATCACCGGGAGCCTCGGCGCGCAGGTGCCGGTAGAGCGGGTGCGCATCGTCGCCGTTGACATCGACCTTCGCGAACACCGGGAAGGTGACGTCGAAGTCCACGCGGCAGAACTCCTGGATCTCGCTGTCACTACCCGGTTCCTGACCACCGAACTGGTTGCACGGGAACGCGAGGATCTGCAGGCCGCGCTCGCCCAGCTCGCGGTGCAGCGCCTCGAGGGCCTCGTACTGCGGGGTCAGGCCGCACTTGCTGGCGACGTTGACGATCAGCAGATGCCGGCCGGCGAAGCGGGCGAGATCCTCGCTGCCGCCGTCGGCGGTGGCCACGGTGTACTCGTGCACGGACATGCGCTCTCCTGAACTGGGTTCGATCGGCTCGGCCCCGCAGGTGAGGCCGAGATCACCACGGACCCTACGGGATCGGACGACCCGGGCGGGGCTGCCGGTGCGGGGTCAGTCCAAGTCGCGGACGTGCCGGGCGGGGCTGCCCAGATGCAGCGTGTGTGGGGCACAGTCCTTCGTCACCAGCGAGTTCGCGCCGATCACCACACCGGCGCCGATGCTCACGCCCGGCATGATCACCGCACCGGAGCCGATCCACGCGCCGTCGCCGATGGTCACCGGCTCCCCCGTCAGCGTCGACGCGCGCTGTTCGGCGGTGCCCATGCGGTGGCTGCTGGTGAGCACCCGCACGTGGTCGCCGAGGAACACCCGCTGCCCGAGGGTGATGTCGGCGACCGTGTCGAAATAGCAGCCGTGGTTGACGAACGAGCCCGCGCCGAGGGTGAGCCGGCCGAGGCCCTGCACCACCACGCCGGTGTGGATCAGGCTCGGCGGTGCGGCGTCGACACCGGCGCGGCGCAACCACTTCCAGCGACTCGAACCGGAGATCAGCGGGTTGCTCGCGAGCGCCACCGCGATCGCCTGGGACCGGTAGGTGTGAGAGCGCGCCACGACGTCTACCGGCCTGCCGTGTCGTCGGCGGGATCGAGCGCACACGCCAACCCGACGGTGCCGGTGCGGCCACGGCGCACCACGCTCGCGCCGACGATGACCCGGCCGAGCAGCCCGTACTTGCGGGCGATCACCGACCGGGCGTGCGCCGAGCCGTCGGCGTCGAGCACCTCCCCCGTGCCGGGCACCGCCGCCGACTTCGGGTTGCCGCGCGCGTCGCAGATCGCCAGGGACACCCGCGGATCGCGGCGCAGTCGCCGCACCTTGTAGGCGTCGGCGACCGTCCACACCAGCAGCCGGTTCCCGTCGGGCGCCGCCCACACCGGGGTGTCCACCGCGCTGCCGTCCTTGCGGTAGGTGGTCAGCAGCACGAACTTGGCGGCGGCGAGGTCCGCGAAGGTGGGGGTCGTCGACTCGGGCATGGCCACCACCCTACAAACCGCCCGGTCTCACGGCACCGCTCGTCCCCCCGGCGCCGCGTTCTACGCTGGCAGTCATGGCCGATACCGCTGTCGACGTGCACCTGCCCGCCGGGCACCTGACCTCCGCGCAGGTGCAGCTGCTCGCCGAACTCGCCCACACCCACGGCGGCGGCGAACTGCACCTGACCGCCCATGCCCAGCTGCGGGTGCGCGGCGACCGCGCCGCGATCAGCGCGGCCGTCACCGCCGCCGGTCTCACCGTCGACGTGCCCACCCGCGCACGGCTTCTCGTCTCCCCGCTCAGCGGCCGCATCGGCGGACACCACGACCTGCGCGAACTCACCGCCACGGTGATCGCGCGCCTGGACGACCGGCCCGTGGCGGCCGGCACCGTCCTCGGGCTCGACGACGGCACCGGCGACATCGTCGCCCTCGCCCCCACCGTCGCGGTCCTCGCCCGCCCCGACGGCCGCTTCGCGGTGATCCGCGACGGCGCCGACACCGGGGTGCGCGTCGACCCGCAGGACGCCGCCGAGGCGCTGCTCACCCCACCGACCGACCCCACCGGGGATCCGGAACCGGTACCGGAGCAGCCGCGGCCACCGATCGGGTGGCTCGACCAGCCCGACGGGGCCGTCACCCTCGCCGGCGGGCTGCCCGGCGGGATCCTTCCCGCACGACTGGCGGAATTCCTCGCCGCCGTCGAACGTTCGGTGATCGTCACCCCGTGGCGGTCGGTGCTGCTGTGCGATCTCGACGAGTGGACCGCCGAACAGGTGGTGCGGGTGCTCGCCCCGATGGGGTTGATCTTCGACGCCGACTCCCCGCATCTGCGCTGAGCCGCCGCTGACCTGCACGAACGGGCGGACTTCGCGAACCGGACCGTCGCCCCCGATCCGGCCCGCCGACGGTTCGGCCGCGCCTATCGTGGACGGATGAGCGGTCCGACAGCGGAATCCGACAGCTATGACGTGATCGTCCTGGGCGCGGGCCCGGCCGGGGAGAACGCCGCCCAGTACGCCATCGCCGGCAGCGACCGCACCGCGGTGCTCGTCGAACACGAACTCGTCGGCGGCGAATGTTCCTACTGGGCCTGCATGCCCAGCAAAGCCCTGCTGCGCCCCACCCAGGTGCTCACCACCGCCCGCAACATGCCCGGCGTCGCCGACAAGATCAGCGCCCACGGCGTCGAGGTACCGGCCGTACTCGCCCGCCGCGACAGCTTCACCCACAATCGCGACGACAGTTCCCAGGTGGACTGGGCCGAGGGCGCGGGTATCGACGTCGTGCGCGGCCACGGCCGCCTCGCCGGCGAACGCACCATCACCGTCTCCGGTGCCGACGGGGAGCGTCGCCTGCAGGCCCGGCACGCCGTCGTCCTGGCCACCGGCACCGTCGCGTCGATCCCGGACCTGCCCGGTCTGCGCGACGCGCTGCCGTGGACCTCCCGGGATGCGACGAATCTGCTCGAGGTCCCCCGCCGGGTGCTGGTGGTCGGCGGCGGTGTCGTCGCCTGCGAAACCGCCACCTGGCTGCGGCAACTCGGCGTCGAGGAACTCACCCTCGCGGTGCGCGGCGACCGGTTGCTGCCGCGCGTGGAGCCGTTCGCCGCCGAACGCGTCGCCACCCGCATGGCCCACAAGGGCCTGAATGTGCGCTACGGCACCGAGATCCGCTCGGTGCAGCGCCCCGACGTCAAGGACACCGGCGTCGGCCGCATCCACGGCGGTCCCGCCACCGTGGAGTTGTCCGACGGCAGCACTCTCGAGGTCGACGAGATCGTCGTCGCCGCCGGCCGCTGCCCCGCCGTGGACGGGCTCGGTCTCGACACTGTCGGCCTGACCGACGGGAAGGTGACCGTCGCCGACGATCTCACCGTCGACGGGGTCGACGGCCAGTGGCTGTATGCGGTCGGGGACATCGCCGGTCGCGCCGCACTGACCCACATGGGCAAATACCAGGCGCGGGTGTGCGGGGACGTCATCGCCGCCCGCGCCGAGAACCGCCCCACCGACGGGGCACGATTCCGGGCGAGCGCCGACCACGGGCAGGTCCCGCAGGTGATCTTCACCGTCCCGGAGATCGCCGCGGTCGGCCGCACCGCCGAGCAGGCCCGCGCCGACGGACTCGACGTCGAGGTCCTCGAGGCCGACATCGATGTCGCCGGCGCCTCGCTCGCCCGCGACGACTACGCCGGCCACGCCGCGCTCGTCGTCGACCGGGCCACCGACACCCTCGTCGGCGCGACCTTCGTCGGCCAGGAGGTCGCCGAACTCGTCCACGCCGCCACGATCGCCCTGGTCGGGAAGGTGCCGCTGGACGCCCTGTGGCATGCGGTGCCGTCCTACCCCACCATCAGCGAGATCTGGTTGCGGCTGCTCGAATCCCGCCGCAGCTGACCGCCTCTCGAACGTGCAGTTGTCGTCGTGACACGCCGCGTGGCGACGAGAACTGCACGCCGACGGTCAGCGCGGCAGACGCCGCCACACCGCGCGCGGCAGCAGGCGCATCCCGAAGAACACCGACGACATGCTGCGCCGCACCCTGCGCTCCCCCGACGGTGCCGAGGGCACGCAGGTCCCCGCGGTCTACGTGCATTTCGGCACGTAGACCGGCGACTTGTTGGAGCCCGGGCCGACGATGAGCGCGGGTTGCCTCCGGTGATGCGGACGCCACGGACCTCATCAACAGCGGTGACTGTCACCGGATACGCCGGTGCCGCCACCTACCTGCTCACCGTTTGTTTCACGCCCGTAGTTCCCTGGCTCCGACCGACACCACCACCAGGACGGTGGGTTTGACAATGTGATGGCCGACCGGCGCGGACGACATCGTGAACGATCGAAGATCGTCATTCCGATTCCCCTGTCGATGTCCTTGTCGGCTCCCCGCGCCGGTGAAGGACAGTCGGACCGTAGGCTGGGACCAGGACGCGAGCGAGGGAAGGAGGCGATTGTGCTGGTAGGTGTGCTGGCCACAGTCCTCGGTTGTCTGCTCCATACGTGGGCAGCCGTGGCAGCCGCTCGACTGAATTTCGGCTCTCGGTTTCCTTATCTGTGGGGCATGTATCCGGTGCGTCCGACGCGTCGGGTCAAGCGCGCTCAGACAGCAGGGTGGCTGCTCAGCATTGTCGGTGCGTTCGGTGTCGCGAGGCGTTGTGGAATACGGCCCCTGGACGGAGTCTCGACGCCGTCCTCTCCATACTCGTCGTGGTCAACGCAGGTCCGAATCTCGTCACGACAGTCATTCATAACCGCACTGTTCCCCAACCTTGAGCAGTGGCGGTATCGTCTGTCGGGAACTTTCGCTCACGAATATTCAACATTCCCACAGACATCCGGCTGGTCCTGCAAGGTCGTGGACGCGATCGAGCGCTCCGAGACGGGCTGGACACGGACAAACGTCTACCTCGGGGTGCACGAGCGACGATGACCCTAGTCTCGGAAAGGTGCCTTTCGGAGAACTGGTCGCTCCGCCTCTGGGGCGGTAGGTGGACCCCTACCCGCAACGTCGCTGCTGAGGGGATCCCTGTGACTTTCCGAGACACGTCTCGACACCGATATCGGCCGGGGATCGTTCGGGTGTTCGCGCTGGCAGGTGTCGCCGTCGGCCTGATCTTGTATGTCGCTGCCTTCTTCATCACCGCACCGACCGAGGTGTGCATGACTCGACTGACATCGCACATGACCGGCTCCGAGGCAGTGGTAGCGACCTCAGCGAGCGCCGGCAAGCAGTGGGTGGGGATCGTCGCATCCCGCTGTCAGTGGACGTTCGCGACCGGGCCCCACGCCGGTGCTTCCGTGTCCGAGCATGTCGTGGAATGGGGGCCGTCGGCATTGGCGATCGTTGGTCTTGTCGTCGCGGTGGCCGGCGTGGGGAGCTGGATGTGGTTCCGCACCAAGCACATAAATGTTGCGCGGACCGACCGCGGGTGACGTCACATCACTATCACTCATATCCCCCGGACGAGGACGCCGCGCCGGCCTGGCTACGCGAGCACGAATGCGCGAGGCGAACGCTCACGTTCACCACGTCCAGCAACGTCGAGTATCGCCGTAGCTACCGGTACCCGTAGGCTTCAGCGGCCATAAGGGGTCTCGACCGAGCACGTCGCCTACAAGCAACAGGACCGACGACGCGATCACTAATGCGGGCTACCGACAGTGCGGCCCGACCAAGGTGCATATCCAGGCTCTGCTGATCTTCCAGATGCCGTGCTCAGCCACGAGCGGGACGACGGCGCTGTTGCCGGGCGCGACGGTGATGGCCTGCGCAACGCCGCCGGGGGCACCGGTGCCGATCACCGAGACCGCCAGAGCCTGTGCACCATCCGATACGACAGTGGTGGCGCGCAATGTTGCTTCGCCGGTGTGCGCGACCTGCTGGACGGGATCGGGGGTGTCGAGGCTGGCGCTTTCGAACAGGCGCACTCGCGTATCCAGCTCCAGGTCGTAGTCGAACGCGGCAGCAAACATCTCGGTGACCTGCTCCGCGGACGGAATGCTGGAGGCGGGCAACTCGAGGGACGAATGCGCCGGTGGGAACGTTTCTGCAGACGTGGGGACATGCCCCTGGTGGCCGGCGCGCCCGGATCGGTGCTGCACCCACAGAGCGCCACGAGTGTGACAAGGGCGGCGGCGATGCTGTTCGGCAGACGTGCGGTCATGGCAGGGTCCTTGTCGCGGGTGGGCGGCGTCGAACAGGGGGTGAGACGACAGGATATCGATGCCGATCGAGCCGAGCTCAGCGTCGAGGCGGCCGATATCGCCCGGCAGCAGTTCGTTCAGCGGTGGGCTACGGCAGGGATACTGTCTGCGCAAGCGTCACATGGTGTGACGAGGTGACTGCGGCGCGATGAATCGACCAGCACCCCGAGACCTCAAAGACGACTAGGCTAAGCGCTTGATCCACCGCTCCGCTGCGAGTACCCGCAGGGTGGACGGATCGAGGATCGCCCGCCAATGATTGTCCGGATCACCGCTCGTCAAAGAGAACTCGAAGGAGAGAACCTGCCGTTCTTCACTGAGCGCGGCGAGGTACTCCGTGTAGCTTTCGCGCCCGTACACATCCCAGTACTTCAGGGTACCCCGAGAGGGGCGCAGGGACCTGTTCTTGCGGACGCGTTGGGTATTGACGAGGGTCGTGACCGCGCGAAATCCCGCCCGGGCGCGGTACTCGAGCAGGCCCAGGCGGAACTCTTCGAGCGTTCCCGGCCATGGACCGTCTCCCATCGCGTCGACGATCTCCTCGACCTCGATCGTGCGTCCTGCGGTCCGGTGCGCTGCGGTGGGGTTGCTCGGTAGATTCCGTCCGGGCCGGCCGCGGTGAGGTGGTCCTCGACGTCGAGGTTGCTGATCCACAAAGTTGGCGACCACGTCCGAGACCGTGTGCGCTGCAATCGGCAATCTGTGCGGAGGACTGGTGGCGGTGACGAGGGTGAACGGGTGGTCCGTCTCGGTGAAGGTGGCCGCATCGGCGATGACGAAGAATCGGCATCCCGGGTCGTCTTCGTTGAGGCGGGCGAGGAGGTCGTCGATGTCCATGCCGTCGAACTCGGGGTCGTCGACGATGGTCAGTGGATCGGTGCGTTCGGACTCCTCGCCGAGAGCTGTGTGCAGGACGTCGTTCCATGCCTGCTCATTGCTGTAGTCGAGCCGGAACAGCGGTATATCGACGTCGGGGAAGGTCATCGCTGTCTCCTATCGCAAGCAGACGAATGATGAGCATGTTGTGGAACGGTCGGCTTCGCGGCGCCGACCGTCGCTGTGAGGTGACGCCTACCGGTTCTATCAGCTTGTAGTTCGGATTCGCGGGCTGTGACCCGACACGGACTCGTGACGGCCGTGCCTCACGGTCGGTGTCGGTGTCGTTCTGCCCTCCGGTGTTGGGTAGCGTCGACGCGTCCGGGCCGCGAAGAGTCGGGGCAGGCCGGGTTCCGGCAGGGGGACGAGAGCAGAGGAGTCGACGTGCGAGGGGGAGCATCGATGGGGCGGGTCCGGGCGAGGGTGGTTGCCGCGGCGGTGGCGGCGATGATGATCGCGTCTCTGGGCGGTGGGGTGGCGTCGGCGCAGGACCGCGACGTCGATCCGATCGTGGCCTCGCAGGGCTTGCTCGCTGATCCGGTCGCCCCGAACGGCTCGCGCATCGTCTCGAGTGAGATCGACGGCCAGTACCTGACGGTGCAGGTGTACTCGGCGGCGATGGACACGACCATCCCGGTGCGGGTGCAACGCCCCCACGATGCGTCCGAGCCGCGTCCGGTGCTGTATCTGGTCAACGGTGCCGGGGGCGGCACCGATTCGGCGACGTGGTGGGCCAACACCGATGTCGGGGAGTTCCTGACCGGTCAGAATGTCAACGTGGTCATGCCCCTCGGCGGGGCGTTCTCCTACTACACCGACTGGAAACGCGAAGACCCGCAGCTCGGGAGGAACAAGTGGCAGACGTTCTTCCTCGACGAGCTGCCCCCACTGATCGACGCCGCATTGGACACCAACGGCGTGCAGGCCATCGCGGCGAACTCGATGACCGCCACGGCGGTGTTGCAGTATGCGATCGCCAAACCCGGCTTCTATTCGGCGGTGGCCGGGTACAGCGGATGCGCCCAGACTTCCGATCCGATCGGCCGCGAGTTCGTCAAGCTGGTCGTCGAGACCTGGGGCGGCGGCGATGTGCGCAATATGTACGGCGAGGACGATGATCCGGCGTGGGTGGCCAATGATCCGGTGGTCAACGCCGAAGGGTTGCGCGGCACGCGTCTGTTCATCTCGGATGCGACGGGTCTGCCCGGTCCGCACGACACCCTCGGCAACGAGTTCACCATCGGGGAGCAGGACGCAGCCCTCGACCAGCAAGGGCTGGCGTTGGCCAATCAGGTCGTCGTCGGCGGGGTGATCGAAGCGGCCGTGCACTGGTGCACCACCAACTTGCAGACCCGCCTCAACGAGCTCGACATTCCCGCGACGTTCGATCTGCAACCGGCCGGGACGCATTCGTGGGGATACTGGCAGGACGCCTTCCACCGGTCCTGGCCGCTGCTGGCCGAGGAACTGGGGTTGCCGCAGCCGCAATGACCCCCCATTGCGTCACGGCTGCTCATACCTCCAGAGCAGCAGTCCGTTCAGTGGTGGGGCTGCTCCGGCGAGCGGTCGACCACGTGGGCGGGAAGTGACCATGTATTTCACTCGATTCGCGGGAAATCGACCCAGCCTCCTTCGCCGCCGGGAGTATCGGAACGCGGGTACGGATAGGGAGCCGGGTCCCCGTGACGGTGCTCGAAACGGCGCCAATGTGTGGGTGACGGATCCGAGCGTCAACGTCAGCGGCTGTGGGGTGCTCGTCCATTCGCACAGCACCAGTGGACCGAGGCGGTGCACCGGGACGGCGGTGCCGTCGGCGAGCTGAGCTGCTGCCGCTGTCGGTGTGTTCAGCGCGCCGATCACCAGCCACCATGTCGGATCGGGGCTGTCTCCGGGCCAGACCTGCTGTTCGATCTCGTGCGGGAAACTCTCCGGATCGGTGGTGTACAGGACGGACACCGGTGACCAGTGTTCGTTCTCGATCGTGGACGCGGGAGCGATGCGCATCATGTCGTCCTCCCGCCATTGGATCGACAGACCCGAACGCGGCAAGACCAGGGAGTAGAACTCCATGCGTACACTCCCACATGTGATCACGACGTGCAGTTGTGCCCACGGTAACCGACGCTTCCCGTGCCGGCGCGCCTCTCGACCTCTTCAACGCTCGCCGGAGTATCCGGCGGCAGGACCGTCGTTTCTGAAACGGTCAGTTAAAGCGCCCCGTTCGGAACGTCGTTCTTGCCGTCTCGAATGGAGGCGCGGATCGGGCGAGCGACACAGCAGACTCGGGGTCGTCTACCGATGCTGAATGCCGTTGTCGCTACGAACAATATTTGTCAGACCTGCCCCTGGTTCTGCAAAGTTATGGACGCGATCGGCCGGTCTCCGGCACCGTCCCGGTCCAGAAAACGCGCTCACCTTGGGTTTCGAGGCTGATGGTGCGTAATTGGCAATTAGCAGACTCGACTACGCACAAACCATGAGTGACTACCTTCAGCCTGGCTCCAGTGTCCGGTTAGTCTGATTTTTAGGTCCGCGGAATGAGAGGCCGCACGAAATTTCCAGCAGGTCGACCTGGCGAAACGTCACTCAATGTCAGCAGCAGGCCGCACGGAATGTCAGCAGCGTCCGGGGCAGGGGTCGGTGGTTGAGCTGGGGAGATGTCGAACGTATATGTCGCCGGTTGGTGACATCTCCATGCTGCTTACCCGCTGACATTCTTGCGCGGCCTCTCACTGCGGTTTTCGGAAGCAAGCCGGACGGGCACTCTCGCCTCGCCCGCGCTCTGTCAATCTGCAGCGGCGTGTCCTGTCAGTCTTCGCTGCATCTCGACAGCGGGTGTAGGTTCTACGAATCAGTATCGGTTTCCGTATTCGTGTCGGTGAATCCCCCTCGGCGTTTCCCCAGTTCGGAGGTAGAGGCGCAGCGAGATGGGGACGCGCTGTCTGTGGACTTCGACAAGCTCGCGAGCATCCCTTCCCGGTATGAGCTTGGAACCGCGCAGGTCCCGAGCTGCACTTGCACTACTGACGACTTCAGCGAGAACCTCCATTGTCGACTCTCCCGTCCAGGAGTGTTTCTGGGGATCGGCTGCGGCCTTCAACTCGGTTGTTCGTGCAAGTTCGGAAGGCCTACCTGGGTTGTTCGCCAGATCAATCGCGAATCATAGATTTGATCAAATAATGTCGGTAGCGGGTTCTCGCCCGGGTCTCATTCCGCGAACCTAGCAGCTGAAGTGTCAGTTTCCAGAAATGGTTCTTTGCAGGAAGGGATGAACACCGCCATCCCGTCACAGAAGGGGTGGAAATTTGATCAAATCTTGGTAGTCTCGGCACATCCTCGCTGTCATCATCGAGCTGAACTCTCGTTGTGGAAGGAGTTGCTGATATGAGGGAAGACATCCTCGGCCGGTCCCGCGTGGAGGACACCGACGAGCTGGTGCAGTTCTACCGCCGGCTCGAGACGATGGGCGCCGGAGCGTTGTGGACGGTGGCCAACGACATCGAGCCGTGGTATCCGCAACCGAAATCGGTGCCGATGCTGTGGCGCTATGAGCAGCTGCGACCGTCGGTGCTCGAATCGGCCTCGTTGGTCTCCGGTGACGATGCCGGCCGCCGGGTGGTGATGCTGGTCAACGACGGTCGCAAGGAGCTCAGTGCGGCCGTGGGTCTGCTCTACACCGGACTGCAGATCATGAACCCGGGCGAGTCGATGACCGCACACCGACACGCAGCCTCTGCCCTGCGGTTCGTCATCGAAGGTGAAGGAGCGTGGACGATCGTCGACGGCGACCGGCTCGAGGCCGGAGCGCGGGATTTCCTGATCACCCCCAGCGGCACCTGGCACGAACACGGCAACGATTCGGCCAGCTCACCGGTGATCTGGCAGGACGGACTCGACATCCCCCTGGTCAACACACTCGACGCGAACTTCTACGCCGTGCATCCGGAGCTGCATCAGCAACCCGGAAAAGTCGTCAACACCTCGCTGCGCGAGTACGGGTCCGGGATCCTCACCCCCGCCGACCGCGGATGGAGCAAGCGTTACTCCCCGCTGCTGGCCTACCCGTGGGAGCGCACCTACGAGGCGTTGCTCGCCCGCGCGGAGGTCTCCGACGGATCACCGTACGACGGCATCATCATGGAGTACGTCAACCCGCTCACCGGCGGTTCGGTCATGCCGACGATGGGCGCGCACATGCAGCTGCTGCGTCCCGGTCAGGCCACGCTCGCGCATCGGCACACCGGGTCGGTGATCTATCACGTGGCCAAGGGCTGCGGTCATTCCATCATCGGCGGGCAGCGGTTCGACTGGCAGGAAAACGACATCTTCTGCGTGCCCTCGTGGGCCTGGCACGAACACGCCAACGACGACGACCGCAACGATGCGTGCCTGTTCTCGTTCAACGACTTCCCCGTCATGCACGCACTCGACCTCTACCAAGAAGCCGCCTACACCGACAACCACGGACACCAAACCGTAGAAGACACCCTCGAACCGGCGACGACGGTGCAGCAGTAAGTACATCACCACCGTGGATGTAGTGCCCCGAGCACCGCAGACAACGGCCTCGAAGAAGGATCTGGAACTTCCATGGGTAAGTACATCGATATCGTTAAGGCCTCTGGCGAAACATTCGCCGCCTACCTCGCCGAACCTGAGCAGGGATCCGGACCCGGCCTGGTCTTGTTACAGGAGATCTTCGGAGTCAACGACTACATGCGCGAAACCGCCGAGCTGTACGCCCGAGAAGGCTACGTTGTGCTCGTGCCGGACCTGTTCTGGCGATCCGAACAGCGCGTGGAACTGGGTTACGACGACGACGGCGTTGCCCGCGGACTGCAACTTCGAGATGCGCTCGACAACGACACCGCGATCGACGACATCGCCGATACCGTTCGCACCCTGCGTGCGTTCGACAATCAGGCCGGGGGGGTTGGCATCGTTGGATACTGCATGGGCGGGTTGCTGTCCTATCTATCGGCGGTACGTCTCGACATCGACTGCGCGGTAAGTTATTACGGTGTCGGCGTACATGAGCACCTCGACGAGGCAAAGAACCTGCAGGTGCCGACCGCATTCCACCTGGCCGAGCTGGACGCATTCTGCCCCGAGCCGGCGCGAACCGCTATCCGTGCAGCGTTTACCGACAACGATCTTGTGCAGATCTACGACTACGACGGTGTAGACCACGCGTTCGGCACGACCGGACGAGACGTATTCGATCCGGTTGCAGCCGACCTCGCTTACGCTCGAACACTGGCAGTGCTACGCAACACGATCGGCCCCCGATACGATCTCAACGCGATCTGGGACAATCACGTCTACCACGAATTCGTCACCCGCGATGTGCCCGCGACCATGGCGACGATGATCGACGAACCGTACGTCAACCACATCCCGACACTTACTGGCGGAGTGGGACAGAAGGATCTGTCCCGGTTCTATGCCTACCACTTCGTCCCTACCAATCCCTCCGACCTGAAGTCCATCACCCTGTCTCGTACCGTCGGTGCCAACCGGATTGTCGAAGAACAGCTGCTGTGCTTCACACATGATCGAGAGATGGATTGGCTTCTTCCCGGTATCCCGCCCACCGGCAAGTATGTGGAGATCCCCCTCGTGGCCATCGTCACCATCGAAGGCGACAAGCTTTGCAACGAACATATCTACTGGGATCAGGCCGGTGTGTTGGTGCAGATCGGCTTGCTGGAACCGACCGGACTTCCTGTGGCAGGAATCGAACAAGCACGCAAGCTGGTCGACAAGACTTTGCCGTCGAACGAGTTGATGGCGAAATGGTCCACCAGCGAGGGGAAGCCGATTTCGTGACGGCCTCCGCACCGGAACAACACCGTAGCGCTTTGGTCACCGGCGGCGCCGGCGCCATCGGACGACATATCTGCCTTGCTCTGGCCCGATCCGGGTTCGCCGTCGGAGTCGGCTATCGAGGTGACAGCACACGGGCACAGGAAGTCGTAGATGAGATCAACACCGAGGGCGGAGCCGCAAGGGCCGTCCCAGCGGTGCTGGACGATCCGGACTCGGTGATTCCGACGATCGCAAGGATGCACGCCCAACTCGGCCCTCTGGGTGTGCTGGTGAACAATGCGGTGGCCTGGCCAGACAATGTCGAGCAGGCGGAGCCTTTCTACCAGACCACAATGGACTGGGCGTCGCTTGTGCGCACGAATCTCGAGGGCACCTTAGCGATCACTCGGCATTGCGCACAGGCAATGGCCCACCACCACTGGGGACGAATAATCACCGTCTCCACCGATCTGGTCGACGGTTCGATGCAGTCCGATGTCTCGTACATCGCCGCCAAGGGCGGGATGACTGCGGCCTCACGCGCGCTGGCGTGGGAGCTGGGGCCGGCAGGAGTCACGGTCAATCTCGTAGCTCCCGGCCTGACCGCCGAGAAAGGCGCCACGATTGCCCCGCATGTCGTCGCCGAGCTCGTCGAACACACTCCGCTTCGCCGGTTGGTGACAGCGGCCGAGGTCGCCGCGGCGGTGGCGTTCCTCGCGTCCGAGAATGCAGGCGCGATCACAGGACATGTCCTGAAGGTCAGCGGCGGGCACTGAATCTCTTCGTTCCTTCGCTTCCGTCGAGCAGCAAAGGACGTAACGGAACCCGTGCGCCGCACACTCCGGCCGATAGACGAGGACAACGACACCGGACCCTAGACAGATGCAGTGCCCCGCCAAGCTCATCCTTGGCGGGGCACTGCATCTGTCCAGGACGAGAACCTCGCCTGCTTCAGAGTGACTGAACGCAACTCGTCTCGGAGCTGAACCCGTGGTACGGCTACAGCTTTTCCCACGTGTCGTCGGTGACACCCTCGTTCCGAAGAACTGCCTTGGACACCTTGCCGTTGGCAGTCAGCGGTAAGGCGGCGACTATACGCACATAGCGGGGCAGCGCAAAGGCCGGCAGATGAGGTTCCGCGAATGCCATCAATTTTTCGATCTCGGTGGTACTACCGTCGGTCATCTGCAAGCAGACCATCACTTCGTCCTCACCGAGATCACTCGGTACTGCGATCGCTGCTGCTGCAGCCACCTCCGGATGCTCGAGGAAGGCAGCTTCGACTTCGTAGCTGGAGATGTTCTCGCCGCGGCGACGTATCGAGTCTTTCAGCCGGTCGACGTATCGGTACATACCATCCGACTGTTTCCTCACCAGATCACCGGTGTGAAACCACAGATTGCGACGTGAGGAAGTCGTGGCCTCGGGGGCGTTGAAATACCCCGCCGAGATCAGAGCAGGTTGCCGGGGGCGAATGACGAGCTCACCGACGTGCCCGTCCGGCAGCGGGCAATCCGCGGCATCGACGACAGCGACCTCGTAGTCCGGATGGGGAAATCCCAGCAACCCTTCGGTGTGCTGGCCCAACGGGGTATAGAACGCCACTCCGATTTCGGTCATGCCGAAGCCCTCGGCCACTTCGACTCCGAAGTGGTCTTCGAAGTCGCGTTTGATGGCAGGTTCGATGCCCGGTCCGAGGATCACACGCAGTGCGGAGTTCTCCTTGTCGAACACCTCGGGTTTGCGGTTCCACAGCATGCTGCTCATCGCCCCGAGAAGGAAGGTGACCGTGGCCTCGGACTGACGCAGGCGGTCCCAGAACGCCGACACCGAGAACTTCGGACCGATGACCGCGCGTGCCTGGGCGCCCAGCGCCTGCAACAGCGTGGTCAGCGCATTGGTGTGAAATAGCGGCAAGCAGGTGTACAAGGTGTCGGCCGACGTCAACTGCAACTGCTCGGTGCAGATCACCGACCACCAAAAGAACTGCCCATGGGGCATGATGACACCCTTTGATGGTCCCGTGGTACCCGAGGTGAACAAGATGGCCGCCGTCGTCTCCGGCGCTACCGTAACTGCTTCGGCGCCGGTCTCCCCGAGCTGGAACTCGACTGCATTCGCTACCGAAGCGTGGTGTCGATCCACTTCATCGTCGGCATATCCGTCCAGCGGCTCTGTCGAGATCCGGACCAACACCGGATCCGGGTGATCGAATACATCGCTCGCCTCGGCGAGATTGGCCTCGGTGACACGATCGAACACCACCACAGTAGGGCGTGCTGCGCGAAGTTGGTGGCGCAGCATCTCCCCCCGCAGTGCAGGATTGAGAGGAGTGAATACTGCTGCGCTCCACGCACACCCGAGGAACAGTTCGATCATTTCTCGGCGATTGGCGGTGGCGACGACCACCCGGTCCCCGGGTGTGACACCGTGACTCTGCAAGAACTGAGCACAGCGGGCAGCGACATCGGCGAGGTCACGTCCGGTATAGGAGCGATCAGCGACGGTCAGTACCGGTTCATCCGCCTGGTGTTCAGCAGCGTGACAAATGATTTCTTGGAGCGTACGACGTCGATGAGGCCACTGACGCCACGGATGCGCGCCGATCGATGCTGGGGTCTTCATTGTGCACTGTCTTTTCTGTCACCACCGGATCGGTGGCCACGTAGATAGGCCGCAATATCGGCAGGGCTGCCGGAGTCTTCGGCAGCCCTGCCGTCATGGAAAGTGGTGTTACCGATCGTGAATGTGTTCGCGATCCCATGTGGTGTCGGTCCTGCCGCGCTCGCGGAGTTCCGCTTTGCGTATCTTGCCGTTGGCGGTCCTGGGCAGTTCGGCAACGATGTCGACGAAGCGGGGCACAGCGAACTTGGCCAGCCTGTCGCTGCAATAGGCCACGATGTCTGCTGGGCGCAGTTCGTAGCCCTCCTTGGGCACGACTGAGACCATGACCTCGTCCTCGGCCATGTCCGATGCCACCGGAAACGCCGCGGCGGTTTCCACGCCGGGATGCAGACAGAGAACCTGCTCGACCTCGAACGAGGAGATGTTCTCGCCGCGACGCCGGATCACGTCCTTGAGACGATCGACGAATCTGAACCATCCGTCCGGCTCCCGGACCACCCGATCACCGGTATGGAACCACAAGTTCCGCCAGGCTTCGACGGTCTTGTCCGGCATGGTGAAGTAGCCGGTGGCGAAGCCGAATGGCACACGGGATCGCAACAGCAGTTCGCCCGGAGTACCGTCCGGAACTTCCACGTCGTATTCGTCGACGACAATCGCTTCGAAGTCGGGTTGCACGCGCCCCAGATAACCGGCCCGAGGCGCTTCTGGCGACGAGTTGATCGCCGCGTTCGTTTCCGTGGATCCGAACCCATCGCTGAGATCGAACCCGAAACGCTGCCGGAAAGGTTCGAACAAGGTGGCCGGTGTGGCCGGTGACAACGCGATACGCACCCGGTGGGCACGGTCGAAGGGACCTGGCTCACGGGACCACAAGATGTTGATCATCGCACCGAGCAGATAGGTGACCGTAGCACCCGATTCGGTGACCTCTTGCCAGAATCGACTGGCGGAAAATCTCCTGCCGACAACGAAAGTGGCACCCGAGACCAGAGCCTGGACGAACGTATTGAGGGCATTGGTGTGGAACAACGGCAGACAGGTGTAAAGGACATCCTTCTCGGTGATACCGAGCTGCTCACTGACATTGACGCCCCACCAGTAGAACTGGGCATGAGGGCAACACACTCCCTTGGACACACCGGTGGTGCCCGAGGTATAGAGCAGTGCTGCGGTGTCTCCCGGAGCAACAGGCGCGGCCGGTCTCGCACCCGAGAGTGCGGGGAATCGCTCGACACGTAGCGCAGAAACCGGCTCGGCGGAAGGGCTGCCCAAGGACCACACCCGCTCCAATGTGGAGGGGAGGGTGATCTCCTGGAGCCGTTCGAGCAGAGCGGGTTCGATGACCAGAATGCGGGCGCCGGAGTTGGCCAGCGCATGGAGAAGTTGCTCTCCTCGCAGTTCTGCGTTCAAGGGCACCGCCACCGCCCCCATCCAGGTAGCTCCCAGGATGGTTTCCAGCAGTTCGAGTCGATTGCCCGTCAGTGTCGCGACTCGGTCTCCGGACCGGATTCCAGCCTGTTCGAACACCGCGGCCGTCATGGCAGCGCGATCACGAACCTGGATGTAGGTGTAGGACGAGCCGTCGATCTCGAGCAATGTCTTGCTCCCGAAGGCGTCGGCCTGTCGGTTCAACAACGCCGGCAACGTGCATTCGGTGATGGGCAGTCCACGCAAGGGCGCGGACGCACGTTCGCGTGCAGCTAGTTCCACTGTCATCGTTTCTCCTGGGCGTGGGGTGTCGGTACGTACCCGATCGGGTTGTCCGGCGCTGTCGGAGGTATCGAGGTCAGCTCGATCGTCGTTCCCGGTGTGATGGGCGGACCGTGGACGGCCGCGACGACGATGGGGCCGAGGTCGCAGCGGACGGAGGCGAAGCGAGTAGGTGGTTCGGTGTGTTGGGCGGTCCATTCTTCGACGGTGCCCTGCCGTGCCATGACGTTCTCGAATTCGTGACCATGGCAGTGAGGGCACAGGAGCCGGAACGGAAAGGCGACGGTGGCGCATCGGGTGCAGCGCTGCATCTGGATTCCGGTAGTCACATCGCCTCCAGAATCGTCATGTTGGCGCACGCACCATAGCGGTAGGTGACCATGCCGTATCCGGTCACTGCCGCCAGGCGTGCTTCGACTTGCCGCTTCCCGGCGTGCCCGAGCAACTGCGTAGTCGCTTCAACGAGCCCGTGCAGTCCCCCTGCCGACCCTGCCTGGCCTGCGGACAATTGCCCGCCCGAGGTGTTGACGGGCCATCGGTGGTGGAGCATGCGATGCACCGCTTTGCCGAAGTCGTCATCAGGCACGAGCCCGAGGTCGGCGAGTTGGATGAGCACCATCACGGGGTAGTCGTCGTAGACGTTGACGAGGTCGATATCGGTCGGGTCCACGCCGCTGCGCTCCCACAGACCGGGTGCGATATCTGTCAATCCTGTCTGTAATCCGTCACCGGTGTGGTTGTCCCAGTTGATACTCCCGCCGATGGCGCGAACTCGGACAGTATGTCGGTCGGCAGCCAGGTCCGCTCGGGTGACGACGACAGCATCAGCACCGCTGACGGGGGGAACGCAGTCGAAACGCCGCAGCGGTGCGGCCACCATCGGGGCGGCGAGGTAATCGTCGAGTGTCATGGGCGTGCGGTAGACCGCACGGGGATTCAGCGATGCCCATTGCCGCTGGGCCACAGCGATGGCGCCGTAGTCGGTTTCCGCCAGTTCGTACTTTTTCATGTGGCGCTGGGTCAGCAGAGCGAACATTGCGTTGGGACCCGACATACCGGCAGGTGTGACGTGGTCTCGAGTAATGCCGTTGTATTCGGAGACCAGGATCCGGAAGTCGTCATGAGTCATACGGTCACCAGCGGCGATGACAATTGTGTTGGCGTCGCCGGCTTCGACTGCGCGTACCGCGTGTTGGAGCATGTTGACCCCGCTGGCGCCGCCGTTGGTGTCTTCCATGATCCAGCGCAGACTCAAACCACACTTCACGGCCAGATCGACAGCATGGTCGGGTTTGAGGGTGAAGCTCGATACCGCCAGGCCATCGATATCCGCAATCGTCAAACCCGCGTCGGCGACAGCACTGCGGATGGCGGCAGCAAGCATCGATTGTGTAGTCGTAGCGCCGGCGGGATGCCGAGTGTAGGGCTCTTCTGCAGCGCCGATGAGGACAGCAGTGTTGGCGGCGCTCATACCGACTCTCCGATGCGTCCTGTGTTCGCTGAGTTGTGATCGCGACCCGAGCCCGGCGTCGAAGTCTGGAACCGGCTTGCGGTCTCGGGAGCGCAGTAGACCGCGATGGTGCTGATCAGACCGAGAATCGCCAGGTAGATGGCGATCGGCCAGAAGTGCCCGGCCCAGGCGAGCAGGGCCGTAGCGATGAGTGGGGCAATGCCGCCGGCGAAGATCGCCGCGACTTCATGACCGATCGACAGACCGCTGTAGCGGACCTTGCCGGTGAACAACTCGCTGAAGAAACTCGGTTGGGTGCCGATCATGGCGCTATGGCACAGACCCACGGCGACGATGATGGCGATCCAGATCATTGCCGGTGTTCCCGTGTTCATCAGCAGGAAGAACGGCACTGCCCACACGACGACGCCGATCGCACCGAAGAGATAGACCGGTCGGCGACCCACACGGTCGGACAGTCTGCCGAAGCCGACCATGGTGAAGGTCTGCACGACGTTGGCCGCAATGATGGCCGGCAGGATGACATCGCTGCTGATACCCAGATGACTGCCGTACGCCAGGGAGAAGACCAGAAAGATGTAGGAGCCGCCGTTCTCAGCCATCCGCGCACCGACCGTGAGCAGGATGGAGCGCCGTTGCGTGCGAATCGCCTCGAGTGCGGGGTAACGCTCGACCTTGCCTTCGGTCTGCAGTTCTTGGAAGACAGGGGTTTCGGCGATCTTCATGCGGATGATCAAACCGGCGAGCATGAGAACCAGGCCCAGCAGGAAGGGGATGCGCCAACCCCATGTCAGAAACTGGTCGTCCGGAAGGAGAGTGACCAGGGCGAAGACCGACGATGACAAGATGAAACCGATGGTGACGCCGACCTGACTGAAGGCGGAGAAGAAGCCTCGGCGATGGGGTTGAGCATTCTCACTGATCAGCAGCACAGCACCGCCCCATTCACCGCCGACTGCGATGCCCTGGATGATGCGAAGCACAACCAGCAGGACCGGGGCCCAGAAGCCGATTTGCTGATAGGTGGGAAGCAGACCGATCAGTGCGGTACATACGCCCATCATCATCAAGGTGATCACCAGCATCGACTTCCGGCCGAGTCGGTCACCGAAATGACCGAAGACGACCCCACCGATGGGGCGGGCGGCGAAGCCGATGGCGAAGGTGCCGAAAGCCGCCAGCGTACCGGTCAACGAATCATCGCCGGTGAAGAACAACGGGCCGAAAACCAGTGCGGCAGCGGTGCCGTACAAGAAGAAGTCGTACCACTCGAGGGCACTACCGATCAAGCTGGCCGTTGCGACCCGTTTGATCGGAGTCGCCGGTGGTGAGGGGTTGGATCCGGTATTGCCGGTGTCAGTTGTCATCGATCAGGTCCTTCGAACGTCTCACGTCCCGTGCGGAATATGTTCGGGAATTGGAGGGGAGGTGGGAGGGGGCTTGTGGGGTGGGGCTCGATGGTGCGATCACCTTCGCAGTTGGGAGCCCCTCGAGGTGACCGAGATGGCGGTCACGGGTTCTGGTGTCCGTGGTTGTCGGTGTAGGCGGCTTCTTGGTAGAGGTCGAGTGCGTGCATGACGGGGAAGTCGTTGAACGAGAACAGGCACGCATCGTTGCGGTCGTCGTCGTTGGCGTGTTCGTGCCAGGCCCACGAGGGCACGCAGAAGATGTCGTTTTCCTGCCAGTCGAACCGCTGCCCGCCGATGATGGAATGACCGCAGCCCTTGGCCACGTGATAGATCACCGACCCGGTGTGCCGATGCGCGAGCGTGGCCTGACCGGGACGCAGCAGCTGCATGTGCGCGCCCATCGTCGGCATGACCGAACCGCCGGTGAGCGGGTTGACGTACTCCATGATGATGCCGTCGTACGGTGATCCGTCGGAGACCTCCGCGCGGGCGAGCAACGCCTCGTAGGTGCGCTCCCACGGGTAGGCCAGCAGCGGGGAGTAACGCTTGCTCCATCCGCGGTCGGCGGGGGTGAGGATCCCGGACCCGTACTCGCGCAGCGAGGTGTTGACGACTTTTCCGGGTTGCTGATGCAGCTCCGGATGCACGGCGTAGAAGTTCGCGTCGAGTGTGTTGACCAGGGGGATGTCGAGTCCGTCCTGCCAGATCACCGGTGAGCTGGCCGAATCGTTGCCGTGTTCGTGCCAGGTGCCGCTGGGGGTGATCAGGAAATCCCGCGCTCCGGCCTCGAGCCGGTCGCCGTCGACGATCGTCCACGCTCCTTCACCTTCGATGACGAACCGCAGGGCAGAGGCTGCGTGTCGGTGTGCGGTCATCGACTCGCCCGGGTTCATGATCTGCAGTCCGGTGTAGAGCAGACCCACGGCCGCACTGAGCTCCTTGCGACCGTCGTTGACCAGCATCACCACCCGGCGGCCGGCATCGTCACCGGAGACCAACGAGGCCGATTCGAGCACCGACGGTCGCAGCTGCTCATAGCGCCACAGCATCGGCACCGATTTCGGTTGCGGATACCACGGCTCGATGTCGTTGGCCACCGTCCACAACGCTCCGGCGCCCATCGTCTCGAGCCGGCGGTAGAACTGCACCAGCTCGTCGGTGTCCTCCACGCGGGACCGGCCGAGGATGTCTTCCCTCATATCAGCAACTCCTTCCTACATCACTGCGGGGGAACAAACGCGTTGTGAGGGAACGGTAGACCGTAATTTGATCAAATGCGAGACCTGACAACGAATTTTTTCATGACGGAAACATGACTAGGCAAGAGGCACTCTTCGAATAGGTGGTGAATTACCTGCTCGAACCTCTGAACGCCCAACTCTCGATCGAGGCACCTCTTGCGAGTAGACGTATAATTTGATCAAATCCTAGGCATGATGGTCTACACGTTCAGCAACGAAGGACACCGGAGATGACCGCATACCCGAAGTTTCGAGCCGCCGCAGTGCAGGCGGCTCCGGAGTTCCTCGACACATCCGCCACGGTGGACAAGGCATGCCGTCTGATCGCAGAGGCGAGCGCACACGGTGCTGAGCTGATCGCTTTTCCCGAGGTGTTCGTCTCGGCGTACCCCTACTGGAACTGGACCATGACGCCCGTTGAAGGGGGCCCCTGGTTCGAAAAGCTATTTCACGCAGCCATCGACATCCCCGGGCCCGAAGTGGCGGCCTTGTGCGCCGCTGCTCGCGCAGCCGATGCCCACGTCGTCATCGGAGTAAACGAACGAGATCCGTACTCCTTGGGCACGCTGTACAACTCGGTCCTGTTCATCAGCAATACCGGTGAACTACTGGGCGTCCACCGCAAGCTGGTGCCGACCTGGGCCGAGAAGCTGACCTGGGCCGGCGGAGACGGCAGCTCACTGCGCGTCTACGACACCGGTATCGGGCGACTCGGTGGACTGGCCTGCGGGGAGAACACCAACACCTTGGCCCGGTTCAGTCTCCTGGCACAAGGAGAGCAGGTCCATGTCGCCAACTACATCGCCCTTCCAGTCGCACCGGCCGAGTACGACATGGTCGAAGCCATCAAGACCCGCGCTGCTGCACACAGCTTCGAAGGTAAGGTTTTCACCATCGTCGCCTGTGCCGCGATCACAGATCAGATCGTCGATACCGTGGCACACAACGAGGCCGCCCGCGCGCTACTCGAGCGTCCGCACAGTGCCTTCAGTGGCATCTTCGGTCCGGACGGGCGCCTGATAACCACGCCCCTCATCGACGAGGAGGGAATCGTGTACGCCGACATCGACATCAATGCATCGATCCAACCCAAACAGATGCACGACATCATCGGCCACTACAACCGGTTCGACATCTTCCAACTCAGCGTCAACCAGCAACCGCAGTCCAGCGTCGTCCTCAACAGTCACCAGGCACCTACCTTCCCACCTCCCCACTTCACGGAAGTTCCTGGCGAGACCGAAACGGCCTAAGGGATTTCCGTACATTCATCGAACAAGGAGAATTTCGTGCGCTTTGTCAACTTCAGCTTCGGCACCGACGGGGAACGTCATCTCGGAGTCGTCCTCGACGATGCTCTCGTCCTCGATCTTGTCCCCGCCCTGCAGTCGGTGATCGATGTTCCCAACGATCTACGCGACTACATCGCCGCTGGCCCGGACCTGCACCGCCGGGTCGCCCAGACCATCGCCACCACCCAGTCCTGGCCCGCAGAAGCCACCCGTTCACTGGACGAAGTGGTGCTGCACGCCCCATTCCGTCCCGGCAAGCTCATCGGTGTCGGACTGAACTACGTCGAGCACGTCGAAGAATCGAGCCGATCCCTCGACACCGACGAGAACCTGCCGACGCGGCCGGTGCTGTTCAGCACACCGGGCACCGCGGTGATCGGCCCCGACGAGCCGATCCTGCACAACAGCGAGCTGACCGAACAGCTGGACTGGGAATGCGAACTCGCCGTGATCATCGGCGACATCGCCAAGTCGGTGACCGAAGACGACGCGATGAACCACGTCTTCGGCTACAGCATCGTCAACGACATCAGCGCCCGCGACCAGCGCCGCTCCGGGCAGTGGTTCTTCTCCAAGGGACAGGACAGCTACAAGCCCTTCGGTCCCATGGTCGTCACCGCGGACGAACTCGGTGACCCCCACACCCTGCAGTTGTCGCTGACCGTCAACGGTGAGCAGCGCCAAAACGGAAACTCTCGGCACATGTTGTTCAAGATTCCCCAGCTCATCGCCGATATCACCTCCGGAGTCACTCTCGAACCCGGCGATATCATCGCCACCGGCTCCCCTCAGGGCGTAGGTGCGGCGATGACCCCGCCGACGTACCTGACCCCGGGTGATGTCGTGGCCGCAACCATCGAAAAGATCGGCACCCTGGCCAACCCCGTCAAGGCGGTCTGACCATGACCACACCGGCATCCCCCCGCGCCTACCGCATCGGCCAGATCGTCCCGAGCTCCAACATCACGATGGAAACCGAGATCCCCGCGATGCTGCGCGCCCGCGAAGAGGTCGAACCCGAGCGCTTCACTTTCCACTCCTCGCGTATGCGGATGAAAGAAGTGACCAAGGCTCAGCTCGAAGCGATGGACGACGAGTCCGATCGCTGCGCCCTGGAACTGTCCGACGCCCACGTCGATGTCCTCGGCTACGCCTGTCTGGTAGCGATCATGACCCGCGGCGCCGGGTACCACTGCACCTCGGAGAAGCGCCTGCACCAGGTGACCGTCGACAACGACGCCGAAGCGCCGGTGGTCACCAGCGCCGGCGCCCTGGTCGACGGGCTGAAGGTACTCGGTGCCCGTAAGGTCGCCCTCATCGCCCCGTACATGCGCCCCTTGACCGAGCAGGTCGTCGACTACATCTCCGGTGAGGGCTTCGAGGTCACCGACTTCATCGCCCTCGAAATTCCCGACAACCTCGAGGTCGGCTCCCGGGACCCGATGGCGCTGGTGGACATCGTCGAACGGCTCGACCACAGTCAGGCCGATGTAGTCGTGCTGTCCGCGTGCGTACAGATGCCATCGCTGGCCGCCGTCCAGGTCGTTCAGGACCGAATCGGCAAGCCTGTGCTGTCCGCAGCCGTCGCCACCACCTACCAGCTGCTGAAAGAACTCGGCCTGAAGCGGTACGTTCCCCGTGCAGGCGAACTGTTGAACGGGAGCTACTGATATGACCGCAGCCGGAGTGAAGAAACCCAAGCGTTCGACAACACTCGAACAGGCGTACAACGCCATTCTCGAGTCCATCTGCAACGGTGATATCCCGCCGGGCGCTCCACTCCGGCTGCAAGAGCTGTCGACCACCCTGGGGATGAGCATGATGCCCATCCGCGAGGCACTCCGCCAGCTCGAGGCCATCGGCGTGATCGAGATGACCCCCCACAAGGGGGCGCGGGTCCGAGAAATATCGACGGACGACCTCATCGACACCTACCGGACCCGCATCACGCTCGAAGGCATCCTCTGCAGCCGCGCCGCCGAAAATTTCGACGCAGACGACGAAGCGGCGGCCCGCGAGGCATTGGAACGGCAGCGCATCGCACTCGAAGACGGCGACATCATCGAGGCTCGCATCGCACACAAGGACTTCCACTACGCCATCTACCGCGCCGCCGGCTCGGTATGGATGCTCCGCTCCATCGACCCGACCTGGCTCAACAGCGAACGCTACCGTGTCACCAGCGAACAGGATGGTGACCAACTCACCCTCCGCCGCGAAGAACACGAACGCATGCTCGCAGCGTGCGTTGCGCACCGGCCCGAGCAGGCCCGCCAAGCCTTGCGAACCCACCTGATCAGCACCGTTGCCCATCTGGACAAGAACTTGGCCAAACGCCTGGACATCCTTACCGCCGGGGCGTGCTGTTGACCCAAGGCCGCTCCCCCATGTACTCGATCGACCCGACCGCAGACTCATATACTCGCTTCGATCCGGCCGTGATGCGTGCTGCGGACTTCTATCACGTCCTGGCTGCCTCGGTGGTGCCGCGCCCCATCGCCTGGGTGTCGACGCGCTCGAGCGCCGGGATCTTGAATCTCGCCCCGTACAGTTTCTTCACGGTTGCCTCCACCAAGCCTCCGATCGTGCAGTTCAACTCGGTCGGGCACAAGGACAGCTGGCGCAACATCATCGAAACCGGTGAATTCGTTGTGAACATCGGGACCGAAACACTCATCGACCCCATTAATGCCACCTCCGAATCCTTTCCCTACGAGATCGATGAATTCACCCAGGCGGGAATGAACCCCCACGACAGCGACGTCCTGGCTGTCCCTCGAGTTGCCGAAGCGCCGATCGCGTTCGAATGCGTCAAGCACACGATCGTGGAGATGGGAAACTGCTCATTGATCTTCGGACGCGTCGTCAACGTCGTTGTCGCTAGCGCCGTACTGGCCGACGACGGACTCCCCGACTTTTCCAAGGTCGCACCGCCGACCCGACTCGGACGTTCCGAGTGGGGCCTTGCCCCATCCACGGTGACACGCGTACGACCCTGACACCTCCAACGCAACCAGCAGGAGCATCGCGATGCGCATATATCCCGTGATCCACGTCCACGATCTCGACCAAGTGTCCGAACAAGTCGAGGTCGCTCGTCGCCATCCCATTTCCGGGGTCTTCCTCATCGACCACGACGCAGATGACATCCGCCTGGCCCGATGCATCGATCACGTCCGCCTGAAGCAACCCGACATCTTCCTGGGCGCAAACGTCATTCGCCGCAGCGCAACTGAGGCACTGAACATCCTCGCACCGCACTTTCCTGGCGGTATTCCTCTCGACGCCATCTGGACCGACAACGCCGGCGTCTCCCTCGACGGCGACGACCACGAGTTCCATTCACTCCACTCAGCACGAGAACGAACCGGATGGACCGGACTGCACTTCGGCGGCATCGCCTTCAAATACCAGACCCCCGTCTCGGAGACCGACCTTCCACGCCTGGGCGAACTCGCACGCCGCCACGTCGATGTCCCCACCACCTCCGGACCCGGTACAGGACTAGCCGCCGACACTCACAAACTCGAGGCCCTTCGCGAGGGACTCCACAACCATCCGCTCGCCTTGGCCAGCGGTGTCACGCCGGACAACGTCGAGTCATTCATAGGCCTTGTTGACCATATTCTCGTTTCCACAGGAATCGCCGACGACAACGACCGCATCGACTCCGGAAAGTTGGCGGCCCTACTCGAACGTTGCACTGTCGAACAAAGAAATTAATCCTAATTCCGTCCCCGCGTAGACGGTGAAGCACCGAGCGTTCCCGCGTTCGGGTCTGTCAAGTTGACGGTGTAACTGGTTGAACTGTAGCTACTTTCGTCCAGCGGACAGGCGTCCGTCGAAGGTGATCTCGAAGGCGTTCAGTGCTGCCTTCCAGCGGTTGGACCAGCGTTGGCGGGCGGTGCCTTTGGGATCGAGGCTCATGATGGCCAGGTACACGCATTTCAGGGCCGCGGCCTCGGTCGGGAAATGACCGCGGGCCTTGACGGCCCTGCGGATTCGGGCGTTGACACTTTCGATGGCGTTGGTCGTGTAGATGACCTGTTTGATGGCGTTGTCGAACTGCAGGAACGGCACGAACTCGGCCCAGGTGTTGGTCCAGAGCCGGATGATCGCGGGATAGCGTTTCTCCCATTTGTCGCTGAACTCGGCGAACCGGTCCAGCGCGGCCTGCTCCGACGGCGCGGTGTACACCGGTTTGAGGTCCTTGGCGATCTCGGCCCAGTCCTTGCGGGAGGCGTAGGCGTAGGTATTGCGGAGGAGGTGGACCACGCAGGTTTGCACGATGGTCTGCGGCCACACCTGCCCGATCGAGTCGGGCAGATGCTTCAGACCGTCGCACACGACGATCAGCACATCCTGCACACCACGATTCTTCAGCTCCGACAACACCCGAAGCCAATACTTCGCCCCCTCCCCGTCGCCGTGCTCGCCGGCCCATAATCCGAGGATGTCGCGGGTGCCGTCCACAGTCACCCCCATCACGACGTAGATCGGCCGGTTGGCCACGTTGCCGTCGCGGATCTTGACGTGGATGCAGTCGATGAACAGCACCGGATACACCGGGTCCAGCGGCCGGTTCTGCCACTCGGCCATGCCGTCCATCACCCGTTCGGTGATCGTCGAGATCGTCTGCTTGGACACCTCGGCGCCGTAGACCTCGGCCAGGTGCGCAGAGATCTCACCGGTGGTCAGTCCCTTGGCCGACAGCGAGATCACCATGTCCTGCACCCCGGTCAGCCGCCGCTGCCGCTTGGCCACGATCTTCGGCTCGAACGAGGACTCCCGGTCCCGGGGTACGTCGAGCTCGACCGGGCCGGCCTCGGTCAGCACGGTCTTGGCGCGTCTGCCGTTGCGGGAGTTGCCGCTGCCCCTGCCGGCCGGGTCATTCTTGCCGTAGCCGAGGTGGTCGTCCATCTCGCCCTCGAGGGCGGACTCCACCACCAGCTTGGTCAACTTCGCCAGCAACCCGCCCTCGCCGGTGAGCTGGAGGCCTTCGGCCCGCGCCTGATCCACCAGTTCCTGCAGCCGGGCATCGCTGGCACCCACAGGTGCCGAGTTCGATTCGTCCTCACGATCAATCACATCGGTCATGGTGGTGCATCTCCTTTCAGAGTTACACCGTTGTTCTTACAGTCCCCGGTAGGGCGCCCTCATCTCCGCGTTTCCCCAGTTCAGGGTAGGTGCGCAGCGAGACGGGGTCGGAATTTCTGAGGATTCCGGCAAGTTCGCGAGAATCTCTGACGGACACGAAGTCGGAACGCCGCGGGTCCACGCGCTGCTGCACGACTGACAAGTTGGGCGAGAACCTACAGCCTATTTGTGGATTTTAGGATGAGGTGCACTGCCCGTATCTCGTGACGGGAGATCCCCTCGTCTGCGCATTCCTTCAGATCGTTGGCGGTTCTCGGTGCGGGAGGCCCCCGGAGCGCACATCCGAATATCGGGGATCATCGTTGTTCAACGCTACCGTTGGCGGCTTTCGGTGGTGTCTCCGATGAATGGGCCGGTGGCAAGGTGTGTCCAGCCCGGTAGTGGCTGTCGAGGAATCGACGGCGGTGCTCGTCGAGTACTGCTGCGTCCCGCAGGTCTCGGTCGTGTTGTTTCCGGGCGTGAGCGTGGCGGTCGGCGGTGTGGCGCTGCTCGGTCCGGTCGGCGGCATGGCCGGCCGTCCCGTCACGCAGAACGTGCGCGGCCGTGCGGTCACACGTGATCAGTACTTGTCGGCAGGCCGAATGCACGGCAGAGCCCTGCCCGGCAGGACGAGATAGGTGTTGCTCGAATACCGCCAGCGGGACTCGGAGGAGGCGGTAATGGGTCCGCAGCACTGCCTCGATCATGGGGAGCATGGGCATCGTCCGGCGCCTTTCGTTCAGCTGTGCAGATCCTCACCTGGAGGCGGATGGGTTCGTCGCGGGTCCGAATCCCCGGTGGTCTTCGGTGTGCGGGTGTGATCCTCGGCTGGGAGCTGGTAGGACCGGATGAACGCTACGCACATTCAGGCCTGTCGTGGTGACACGGCAGCATCGCGAGGGTCTGTCGATGACCGAACACCTAGGTTGCTCAGGCTTGTTCGGTATTCGGTGCCACGGTCTTCTGCATGTCTTCGTACGCTCGATCGGCATCGAGCATGGGCTCGATGATCAACAACCGGAGACAGGTTCCGTCCCGGCCGAAAACGTACATCTGGTTGCGTGGCTGATCCGGTGCCGGTCCGACGAAGTCGAGACCGTCCGGAGGATCGATACCTCGCTGGGAGATGCTCAGGGCATTCCAGTCGAAGGCGATCCGTTCGGTTCGTCCCAGGCGGGAGGTCAGTGCGGAGACCAGGTTGTGGAGTTCGGCGGTGACATTGTCGCCCCGCGGCCACCAGGCGCCGTCGACGCCGGCGGAGTGCTCGTCGGGGTCGCGCAGAAGCAGCCGCACCGTGCGGGTCGGGGCGTCGAAGGGCTGTCCACCGTCGGCGGCAGCGCGGAAACGCCCCAGGTCACGATTGGTGAACAGGCGCCGCGGAAGTCTGCTCATGTCATACTCCCGTGTCGGGTCCGGATGGAGGCCGGTGCCGGCATCCGAGGTCCGTGGCGGCTGTCCACCGGACCCGGTACTCGCGACAATCACCGCGCAGTCGCCGAGGTCCGGCGGGGTAACGAGAGAAAGAGCGATCCGAGCGGATCCGGGCGTGGTGCAGCGTCATCGCGACGCTCCTGACTGGGCCGCAGAGCGGCCTGCTCATATCGACGGCGCCGACGAGACCGGGCATGGTCTCGCACTTCAGGCCCCGGCACCTTCAGCCTACCGTCACCACGGTCACGTGGTCGGGAATCGGCACACCGTGGCCCGGTACACCGCGAGAGAGCCCACGTGGCGGCCAGCGCACAGACCGCCAAGGCGCAGCGTCGGCCTGCGGGAGAGCCGGTCAGGTCGCATCCCTCGGCGGGACCTGCCCGTCCGGGGACGACACCACCGGCGGAAGGACCGTAGCGACGGCCCGCGCCGTAGCGACGGCCCGCGCCGTAGCGACGGCCCGCGCCGTAGCGACGGCCCACGCCTGCGACGGCCGTCTCGGCGCTGGATGCGGCCCGGCGAATTCTCCGATCCGGTGTGTGGGCACCGCCCTCAGGTATCGAGGTGGGACAAGCGCGGGTGTGTGAGGTGGTCACGGGTGTCTCGGGGGTGAGCGTCGACGCGTACGCGTGCGTGGCCGGGCGGTGGTGTTCCGGTGCGGCCGATCGTGACCACGCACCAGCGAACACGGCAACGCGTCATCGCAGGGCACATCGCATCCCGGCACCGGGCACCGGTGGTCGGGCAGATGCACGAGGCAGAAGTAGTTGCCGCACCCCGCTTCGTCGTCCTCCTTACGCCCGAGGGGATTGTCCCCGCACAGATACCCGCGTCCCCGGTCGATCAGCTGATGGCACTGAGGATCGTCGCATTCGGCGGCGACTCCGTAGCCGGCTTCACGACCGTCGGGAAGGATGTAGTACACCAAACTCATGGTCTCTCCTCGTCGGTGGAACATCTCCGGATCAAGCGGGACTTCCGTGGAACGGGCTCCGACCCCGAGCTGCATCGGTGCCCACCACCAAGGAGGGTGGTACGAGCGAATCCTCTGTCGTGGAAGCCTCGCCGATCAGCCGAGACCACGTGCAGCAGTGAGCGATGAACTCCTGAATTCGCGGAAAAGCTCGCATGGTGCTGTTGCTCATCGTCCTAGTCGGAATGGACGCGGCAGTTCACGTTCGCTTTCAGGTTTCGAGGAGGCCGGTGCGGGTGCACGAGTGCGAAGACGGCATCGCCAGCTGCTGGGTTGAACTGGCGATGCCTCCCCGAGCTGAGCTCTCCGGATAGACCGGCCTGGGTACCGACCGTGTGCCCCCTCGTGGTGGAACCGAAACGTACGCGTTCTTCTGTCATCGAACGAATCTGCCAGTGGTGACCGGAACGGCTGCGCAGCCCCCTGCGGGGCGCATCCGATCCGGCTCTGTCCAGCGTCCCACCATTCCGACCCCAGCGATAGCTGTGTGTTCACATGGGGTAGCCGTAGTACTCGGGAAAAATCGGGCGGATATGGCTGAGTGCACGCCTATGGTCTGTGGAACCGCGCGGGAGTGGCCGGCGGCCGGGAGGTGGCGGGGGTTGAGGCCGAGACGGTAACCACCACCTTTGGTTGTGTCGAAAAACCTTCGTTTTCGGAACAAGATCAATTTTGCGGACCGATCCTCAAACAGCACACCCCGACACGGTCCGGCACTCGATCGCGTCCTGCGGAAGACGGCCGTCCGACCGTCCTGCTTAACCGTCCTGCATGTCGGTCTCGAATAGCTGACCCAAACAGCACTTTCGTCGCCTCATGGATGGAATCCTGATCGGCTATTCCCGATGCAGCACCGCGGGCCAAGATCTGCGAGCGCAACGCACAGCCCTCAAAGGCCGGAGTCCGCGACGACCGGATCTATACGGACAAGGGCGCTCTATACGGACAAGGGCTACGCGGGAGACAAGCGACATCGGCCCGGTCTGTGCGAAGCGCTCGCCGTCTGCCGCAGTCGTCAGCGCGGCAAACGCCGCCACATCGCCCGCGGCAGCAGGCGCATCCCGAAGAACACCGGGCGCAGCACCGCCGGCACCCACACCTCCCCGCGCCCGCGGTGCAGCGCCTGCACCGTCGCGCCGGCGACCTGCGGTGGGGTGCTCGACAACGGTGCAGGGCTCATGCCCTCCGTCATCCGGCCGATCACGAAACCGGGGCGCACCAGCAGCAACGACACCCCGCTGCCGTGCAAGGCATCCGCCAGGCCGGACGCGAAACCGTCGAGGCCGGCCTTCGCCGACCCGTACACATAGTTGGCGCGGCGCACCCGCCACCCGGCCACGGAGGAGAACACCACCAGCCGCCCCGAGCCCTGCGCGCGCAGCCGCTGGGCCAGGTCGGTGAGCAGCGCGACCTGCGCGAGATAGTCGGTGTGCACGATCGACACCGCATGGGCCGCATCGGTTTCCGCGTGGGCCTGGTCGCCGAGGATGCCGAAGGCCAGCACCGCCACATCGATCGGCCCGAAGGCGGCGATCCGGTCGAGCACCGCGGTGTGTGTGTCGAGGGCGTCGGCGTCGAACTCGACCGGGTGCACCGCCGTCGCGCCTGCTACCCGCACGGCGGCGCACTCGTCGGCCAGGTCGTCGGCGCGACGGGCGGCGAGGATCACGGTGCGGCCCGGCGCGAGTCGGGTGGCGACCTCGACGCCGATCTCGCTGCGTCCCCCGAAGATGACGACGGTTCCCTGCGCGGTGTGGTTCATGCGGCCAGTGTCCCGGGTCGAGCTCCGGGATGCGGTGGCGGGGTTCTACTCTCTGCGGGATGGACAGTGACCGCACCCCGAGCATCGACGTCTCCCTCGCCGACAAGCTGCTCGCCCTGCTCGACGAGCGGTGAACCCGGCCGGGTGTCAGCCCGGCAGCACCGTCAATCCGTGCGGGCGCAGGTTCATCGACTCGCAGCCGTCCTCGGTGACGACGACGATGTCCTCGATCCGCGCACCCCACTCACCGCGGAAGTAGATGCCCGGTTCGATGCTGAACGCCATGCCGGGCTGCAGGATGTCGTCGTTGCCGGAGACGATGTACGGCTCCTCGTGCACCGACAGGCCGATTCCGTGCCCGGTGCGGTGCACGAACGCCTCCCCGTAGCCGGCGGCGGCAAGCAGGTTGCGGGCGGCGGCGTCGACGTCCTCGGCGCGCACGCCGGGCCGCACCGCATCCACTGCGGTCTGTTGTGCCTTCTCGAGCACCGCAATCTTCGTCGCGATCTCCGGGTCCGGTTCGCCGATGCTGTAGGTGCGGGTCGAATCCGAGTAGTAGCCAGGTTCGACGGGACCACCGATGTCGACGACGACGATGTCGCCGGATTCGATGACCCGCTCGGACACCTCGTGGTGCGGGTCGGCGCCGTGCGGGCCGGAACCGACGATGACGAACGCCGCCGCGGTGTGTCCCTCTTCGAGGATCGCGGCGGTGATGTCCGCGGCCACCTCGGCTTCGGTGCGTCCCGCGCGCAACCATTCACCCATGCGGGCGTGCACCCGGTCGATGGCGGCACCAGCGCGGCGCAACGCCTCGACCTCGTCGGTGTCCTTGACCATCCGCAGCTGCCGGATCACCGACGTCGCAAGCGCCGGGGCGTTGCCGAACCGGGCGGTCAGCGGCACCAGGTGCAGCGCCGGCATCGCCTCGGCCACCGCGAACGCCCCCGCCGTCGCGACGAGTTCGCGCACGAGCGCGTAAGGATCCTGACCGTCCACCCAGTCCCGCACCGGCAGACCGAGCTCACCGATCGCGGAGTCGTTCAGCGACGCCAACTCCAGCCGCGGCACCACCACGGTGGCGCCGGAGCCGTCGGTGGGGATCACCAGGCAGGTCAGACGCTCGAACGACTCGGCGCGCGAACCGGTGAGATACCGCAGGTCCGGTCCGGGGGTGATGAGCAGCGCGTCGAAGCCGGCGGCGGCACCGAGTTCGGCGGCGCGGGCGAGGCGGGCCGCGTAACGGTCGGCGGGGAATCGGGGGGCGGCAGTGGTCATGTCTTCGAGCCTAGTGGCCGCGGCCGGATGGCAGGATGTGGTCCGTGACCGCACCGGAGAACCCCACGCCCGCACCGGACCCCACGCTGATGTTGCTCGACGGCGCGAGCCTGTGGTTCCGCGCCTTCCACGCCATCCCGGAGAAGGTCACCGCACCCGACGGCAGCCCGGTCAACGCGGTGCGCGGCTTCGTGGACATGGTGGCCTCGCTGATCCGCACCCACCGTCCCACCCGGCTGGTGGTGTGCCTGGATCTGGACTGGCGGCCGGCCTTCCGTGTCGCGGCGATCCCCAGTTACAAGGCGCACCGGGTCGCCACCGGGTCGGACGGCACCGTCGAGGAGGTCCCACCCGCGCTGCTGCCGCAGGTGCCGGTGATCCTCGACGTGCTCGCCGCCGCCGGCATCGCCACCGGCGGGGCGGCCGGTTTCGAGGCCGACGACGTGCTCGGCACCCTCGCCGCCCGCGAGACCATCGACCGGGTGATCGTGGTCAGCGGCGACCGCGACCTGCTGCAGGTCGTCGCCGACAGTCCGGTGCCGGTGCGGGTGCTCTACGCCGGGCGCGGATTGGCCAAGGCCGAGTTGTTCGATCCGGCGTTGGTCGCCGAACGCTACGGGGTGCCCGGCGAGCGGGCCGGCGCCGCCTACGCCGAACTCGCGGTGCTGCGCGGCGACCCGTCGGACGGACTCCCCGGCGTCAAGGGGGTCGGGGAAAAGACCGCCGCGTCGTTGCTGCAGCAGTACGGCTCTCTCGACGCGGTGCGCGCGGCCGCGGTCGACGAGTCGTCGTCGATGGCGAAGGGCATGCGGGTCAAACTCGCCGCTGCGGCGGACTATCTGGATGCGGCGCTGCCGGTGGTGCGGGTCGCCACCGACGCCGACGTGGACCTGTCCCGCTCGGACGTGTTGCCGGCGGCACCGGCCGCTCCGGAGCAGCTCACCGCGCTGGCGCAGCGGTGGGGTCTGGAACGGCCGGTGTCCGCGCTGGTCGCGGCCCTGGCCGACCGATGACCGCTTCCGGTCAGTTGGGGCGGCCGACCTCGTAGGTGCCGTTGTCGTCGGTGACGGTGACGGTCACCTCCCGGAACTGGCCGTCCACGGTGACCGCGCAGGTGAAGCTGTGGCCGGCCTCGACCTTCTGATCGCTCGGGCACTGCACGTCGCCGACCTGCCCGGCCCCGTAGGACTCGGTGAGCACCTTCGCGATGCCCGCCTGGGTGGACTCGGTGTCGAGGACCTTCCCACCGAACATCGTCGTGGCGAGGATCCCGACGATGGCGAGCACCACGACGAGCCCGGCGCCGCCGAGGATCCACGGCAGCTTCGACTTGCCGTTCTGCTGAGGCGCGCCGCCGGGCTGCTGCCAGGTGTTCGCGGGCGCTCCCCAGGGCTGCGCCCCGGCGGGCTGCTGCCCACCCCACCCGGGGACGGGCTGCGTCGGTTGCTGACCGGGCGCGCCCCACGGCTGCTGTGCGCCCGGTTGCTGACCCCAGCCCGGCGCCTGTCCTGGTGCCTGCTGACCGGGTGCCGGCTGCCCCCAGCCGGGGGCGGGCGGCTGTGGGGCCGGACCCCAGCCCTGTTGCGGCGCACCGGTCGGCGCACCCCACGGATTCTGATGCCCGGCACCGGGCTGCGCGGGAGTCTGCTGCCCGGCGGGCGGCGCCCACCCGGGCTGCGGAGCGTTCCCGCCCGCACCGGTGTCGGGTTGCCACGGCGACTGCCCGGCGGGCGACTGTCCCCAGCCGGTGCCGCTGCCCTGCCCCCACTGCTGCTGTCCGGCGGGCGGCGCCCACGGTGATCCGGGCTGCTCACCGCCCCCGGAGGTCGGGTTGGGTGCCCATGGATCCGTCGATTCCGGCGGCTTCTGCCCCGGCGAGTCCTGCGGTTCGTTCGGCCCGGTCATCGTCGTCTCCACTCACCCTTCCCGTTGTGTGCCCATACGGTAGCGTCCACCCGCCGCGGGCATACACGCCTACCGGGCGTCCCGGACACCCCGCAGGGGCCGGGTCATTCGGCGGTGGGATCGACGGCGACGACCCCGCGACGCACCGCCCCGACCGCCTTGCCGGCGGTGCGGGCGAGTTCCGGATCGTCCGCGCAGGTGCGGATCTGGTCGAGCAGATCGATCAGCTGCCGGCACCACCGCACGAAATCTCCGGGTGAAAGTTCCTTGCCGGCGGCCTCCGCAGCGACGAGCGCCTCGGTCAGCGACGCGGTCGACGCCCAGGTGTAGGCGGCGGTGACGAAACCCAGATCCGGTTCGCGGGTCGGGGGCAGCCGGTGCCGGATCTCGTCGGCCCGCAAGCCGTCGCAGATCCGGGTGGTCTCGGCCAGCGCGTGCCGGATCGAGCCGGTCGGCCCGACGACGGTGACCGGTTCGTCGGTGCGCGACTCGTAGATCACCGCCGAGGCGACCGCCGCGAGTTCGGCGGCGGACAGTCCCGCCCAGGCACGGCGACGCACGCATTCGGCGACCAGCAGATCCGATTCGGTGTAGATGCGGGCGAGCCGCTCCCCCGCCTCGGTGGTCGCCGGATCGTCACCCTCGGTGAGATAGCCGCGTTCGGTGAGCAGCGCGACGATCCGCTCGAAGGTGCGCGCCAGCGAATCCGTCGCCGCGGCGGCCTTGCGGCGCTGCTGCTGGGTTTCGCGCAGCAACCGGTGGTAGCGCTCCCCGGCACGCGCCAGCGAGTCCAGATCGGGGTGCTTACGGGCCGGATGGTGCTTGAGTTCGCGGCGCAACGCGTCGATCTCGCGGGTGTCGCCCTTGGACGTGCTGCGCTTGGGACGGCGCGGCGGCACGAGGCCCTTCGACCGCAACGCCGACGCGATGTCGCGGCGCCCACGGCCGGTGCGGTGATCGACGTGCCGCGGCAGCCGCAGCGTGCCCAGCACCGTCGCCGGGGTCGGGAAGTCCCCGGCGGAGAGGCGACCGGACCACGCGTCGGCGGTGACGACCTGCGGCCGCGGATCGCCGGCGTCGGTGTCCGGCAGCACCACCACGGCCAGGCCGGTGTGTTTACCAGCGGGCACGGCGATGATGTCACCGCGCCGCAGGGTCACCAACGACGCCACCGCCGCGGCCCGACGATCCTGCTTGCCGCGCCGCTCGTGGGCGCGTTCGGCGTCGGTCAGCTCGGCGCGCAACCGCAGATAGTCGAGGATCTCGCTGCCCTCACCGCCGAGCTGGTCGCGCAGCTGTGCGAGGGTGGCCTCGTTGCGGTCGATGCCGCGTTTGAGACCGACCACCGACTTGTCGGCCTGGAACTGGGCGAAGGACATCTCCAGCAACGCCCGCGACCGCTCCACCCCGACGGCGTCGATGAGGTTGACCGCCATGTTGTAGGACGGGCGGAACGAGCTGCGCAGCGGGAAGGTGCGGGTGGAGGCGAGCCCGGCGACCGCCGCCGGTTCGATGCCCGGCTGCCACAGCACCACCGCGTGGCCCTCGACGTCGATGCCGCGCCGCCCGGCCCGGCCGGTCAGCTGCGTGTACTCGCCGGGGGTCAGCTCGGCGTGGGTGTCGCCGTTGAACTTGACGAGCTTTTCGAGCACCACGGTGCGGGCCGGCATGTTGATGCCCAGCGCGAGGGTCTCGGTGGCGAACACCGCCCGCACCAGCCCCCGCACGAAGAGTTCTTCGACGGTGTGCCGGAAAGCCGGCAACATCCCGGCGTGGTGGGCGGCGATGCCGCGTTCGAGGGCGGTGCGCCACGACGCGTAGCCGAGGACCTCGAGGTCGCCGCGCGGCAGATCCCGGGTGTGCTCGTCGACGATCCGGCGGATCTCGGCGGCTTCGGTCTCGTCGGTCAGGTGCAGACCCGAGCGCAGGCACTGCTGCACCGCGGCGTCGCAACCGGCGCGGCTGAACACGAAGGTAATCGCCGGCAACAGACCGTCGCGGTCGAGACGGACGATGACCTCCGGGCGCGGCGGCGGCCGGAAGCGGGGGCCGCGTTCACCCCAGCGGTCCATCCCGGACAGACTCTGCCGTTGCCGCACCGCCGACGCCAGCTCCGGGTTGACGACGATGTCGCGGCGCCGCCGGGTCGGGGCGGTGTCGGTGTCGGCGCGGCGGTCGAACAGGTCGTAGATACGGGAGCCGAGCATCATGTGCTGGTGCAGCGGGATGGGCCGCACCTCGTCGACGACGATGGTGGTGTCGCCGCGCACCGTGGTCATCCAGTCGCCGAACTCCTCGGCGTTCGACACGGTCGCCGACAGCGACGCCAGCCGCACGTCCTCCGGCAGGTGCAGGATCACCTCTTCCCACACGGCGCCGCGGAACCGGTCGGCGAGGAAGTGCACTTCGTCCATCACCACGTGGGTGAGCCCGATCAGGGCGGTGGACGACGCGTAGATCATGTTGCGCAGCACCTCGGTGGTCATCACCACCACCGGCGCATCGGAGTTGATGGACTGGTCGCCGGTGAGCAGACCCACCGAGTCCCGGCCGTGCCGGGCACACAGATCGGCGTACTTCTGGTTGCTCAGCGCCTTGATCGGGGTGGTGTAGAAGCACTTGGAACCGCCCTGCAGCGCCAGATACACCGCGAACTCGCCGACGACGGTCTTGCCGGCGCCGGTGGGGGCGCACACCAGCACCGAATGCCCACCCTCGAGGGCGCGGCACGCCTCGATCTGGAACGGATCGAGCGGGAACCCGAGGCCGGTGGCGAACTCCGCGAGCTGCGGGGTGGGGACGAGCGGCGCGGTGCCGGTCTCGTCGTTACCGGCAGGGCCGGGAGTGGGGTCGCCGGTCACAGGGTGTCGGAGTAGTCGGTGCGGGCCGGATCGGTCCGTACGGTGTCGGTGGGCGCCGTCGGCGCTGCCGGCTCCACCGGGCTCGGGGCCGGGATCGTCGAACCCTCGTCGTCGTCGAGATCGGCCCAGCCCTCGGCGCGGGCCTTGCGGGCGCGGCGCCGGTCGGTCAGCCGGGCGATCTGGATGGCGAACTCCACGAGCAGCGTGAGCGCCAACGCCAGGGCGAGCATGGAGAACGGATCCTGGCCGGGGGTGGCGATGGCGGCGAAGACGAACACCGCCATGATCAGCCCGCGCCGCCACGCCTTGAGCTTGGCGTAGGGCAGCACCCCGACGCCGTTGAGCGCGACGATCACCAGCGGGATCTCGAAGGACACCCCGAAGATCACCAGCAGGTTGATGAGGAACCCGAAGTATTCGGCGCCCGAAAGGGCGGTGACCTGCACGTCGTTGCCGACGGACAGCAGGAACGACAACGCGTGGGAGATCACCAGATAGGCCAGTACCGCGCCGGTGACGAACAGCGCCGCCCCGCAGGTGACGAAGCCGATCGCGTAGCGGCGTTCCTTGCGGTACAGGCCGGGGGTGACGAACGCCCACAGTTGGTACAGCCAGATCGGGCACGCCATGACGATGCCGGCGGTCGCGGCGACCTTCAGGCGCAGCATGAACTGCTCGAACGGTCCGGTGGCGAGCAGTCGGCACGAGCCGTCGTTGCTCAGGTCGGCGCGGGCCGAGGCGGGTAGGTCGCAGTAGGGGCCGCGCAGGATCTCCCCGAGGCTGTCGAGGCCGAACAGGCTGCGGCTGTACCAGACGAATCCGAGGATGGTGGTGAGCACGATCGCAGCGAGAGCGATCAGCAGACGCGTGCGCAATTCGTAGAGGTGCTCGACCAGCGACATGGTGCCGTCGGGATTGGTCTTGCGCCGGCTTCGGCGCGGATCGAACGGGATGCGCACGGTGCGGTTCTCAGCTCCTGTCGAGACCACCGGCGTGCGGGCGTGCCGGGGTCAGCGGAACGCCGGGACACCCGTGGTGGGCGCCCCGGCAGGATGAACGTCGGTCAGGCAGACCGCGGTTCGGTGTGCGTGTTCGGCGCGGCGGGATCGGCTGTCGGCTGCGCGGCCGGCAACGGATTCGGCGCCGGCTGCGGCGTGGACGCCCGGGCGTCGTCGTTCTGCATCTCCTTGACCTCGCTCTTGAAGATCCGGAGCGAACGACCGAGACCGCGCGCGGCGTCGGGCAGCTTCTTCGAACCGAAGAGAATCACGACCACCAGCGCCACGATGGCCCAGTGCCAGGGGCTCATTGCACCCATTTACAACAACCTCCACTGATCGGCTCCGATCGATGCTACCGGACCTCGAGCACAGCCCGAGGCTTCGCGCCGGTGTATCCACCCACAATTCGCGGAGGGTTCACACAGATGTTTCACAACGCGACCGTCACGGTGTCGGACCCGCGCCGCGGGTCGCGTTCTCCCCGTCGAGCTCGGCGTAGGCGGCCAGCGCCGCCTCGGCCCGCGCCCGCACCGCGGCCCGCAACTCGGGCGGGTCGAGCACCTGCACCCCGGCGCCGAGACCGACGAGCAGCCGCGCCATCCACCCCGGCGACGCGTACCGCATCGACGCCTCGCACCTGCCGTCGGAAAGCACCTGCACGTCGGTGAGCGGGTAGTAGTCGAGCAGCCAGGTGTACGACGGGGCGATGCGCAACCGCGCGGCGGGCAGCGACGGGTCGCCCTCGAACAGTTCGAGGTGCTCGTCGTCGGTGATCGCCCGGTGCGGCGGTCGCGTCGGCTCGTCGAGCACGGTGGCGGCGTCGATGCGGTCGAAGCGGAACAGCCGCACTCCTTCGGCGCTGCGGCACCACGCCTGCAGGTAGGCGTGTTCGTCGATGATGACGATGCGGATCGGGTCGACGTCGCGTTCGGAGACGGTGTCGCGGGAAGCCGAATAGTAGGTCAGGTGCACGGCGCGCCCGTCGCGCACCGCGGCCCGCACCTGTCCGGCGGCGTCGGAGTCCCCGGCTGCCTCCGGATCAGGCTCGGCAGTCGCCGCGGTGGCGGTGTCGGCGGTGGCGGTGTCGGCGGGCAGCGCGGCGGTCCCGGCGGCCGCCTCGATCTTCGCGATCGCCGACTGCGCCGCGGACGGGTCGACGACGCCGGGCATCTCCTGCAGCGACCGCAGCGCCACGAGCAGCGCGGTGGCCTCGGTGGAGGTCAACCGCAGGGGTCGTTCGATGCCGGCGGTGAAGGTCACCACGATGCTGTCCTCGGAGAACGACAGGTCGATCAGATCACCGGGTCCGTAGCCGGGCAGGCCGCACACCCACAGCTGGTTCAGATCGTCCATCACCTGATTGGGCGTGACCCCGAGATCGCGGGCGGCCTCGGCCGCGCTGATCCCCGGGTGCGCCAGGAAGTAGGGCACGAGATTGAGCAGTCGTCCCAGTCGCGCCGACAGTCGTGTGCTCATCGCTCCTCCTCCCCCGCATCCGTGACCGCCTGTTCGAGGATGCGGTGCACCTCGGCCCGTAACTCCGGTGGGTCGAGCACCAACGCGTCCGCGCCCTGCCCGGCGACGATCCGGGCGATCCATTCCCACGAGCGCACCGGCACCTCGAGTTCCACCCCGTCGCGGTCTCCGATCCGCCGTGCCGCGCCGGTCCGTCCGAGCCGGCGTAGCTCCCACGCGCGTCCATCGGCCACCCACAGGCGTGCCGATCCGCTGACCTCCGCCGGGGAGGTCGCGGCGAGCACCCGCCCCCGCAGATCCACGCCCCCCGGGATCTGCACCGCCCCCTCTGGGCCGATCGCGGTGATCTCGTCGCCGATGCGCGAGAGCCGGAAGGTGCGCACGGCGTCGCGATCGCGGTCGTGGCCGACGAGATACCAGCGGCCGTGCACGGTGACCACACCCCACGGTTCGACGGTTCGCGTCGACCACGGCTCGGTGGGGGAACTGCGGTGGGTGAACCGCACCGCGCGGCGCGCGTCGATCGCGGCGAGCAACGCCGTCAACGCGGGTTCGGAACCGCGGGCGCGCGGCGGCAGCGGCGCGACGACCTCCCCGCCGTCGGAGTCGACACGGATCCCGGCGGCGCGCAGCTTGAGCACCGCGCCCTGCGCGGCGGCGGTCAGCTCCGGCGATTCCCACAGCGCGGCGGCGACGGCCACGGCGGCGGTCTCCTCGCGGGTGAGGTCGATCTCGGGCAGTTCGTAGGCGTCGCGGTTGATGCGGTAGCCCTCCACCGTCGACGACCGCGACGGCCGGCCCGTCTCGAGGGGCACCCCGAGATCGCGCAGTTCGTTCTTGTCCCGCTCGAACATGCGGCTGAACGCCTCGTCGCTCGCGCATTCGGAGTAGCCGGCCACCGAGGCACGGATCTTCTCCGCGGTCACGAACTGTCGGGTGGACAGCAGCGCGATGACCAGGTTCACCAGCCGTTCGACTTTCGAGATCGCCACGCGCCAACCCTAGTGCCCGCGCGCCGCCGGCACCGCATCACCGTCCATCGGAGCGGACCGGACGGTCCGCTCCGATGGACGGCGGTACTCACATGGAGGCGATGAGCCGTTCGACGCGTTCGTCCACGGACCGGAACGGGTCCTTGCACAACACGGTGCGCTGCGCCTGGTCGTTGAGCTTCAGATGCACCCAGTCGACGGTGAAATCGCGGCCCGCGGCCTGCGCGGCGGCGATGAAATCACCGCGCAGCTTCGCGCGGGTGGTCTGCGGCGGGGTGTTCACCGCGGCGTCGACGGACTCGTCGTCGGTGGCCCGCGCCGCCAGTCCCTTGCGTTGCAGCAGGTCGAACACACCGCGTCCGCGTTTGATGTCGTGATAGGCCAGGTCGAGCTGGGCGATCTTCGGGTCGGACAGCTCCATGTTGTAGCGGTCCTGGTAGCGCTGGAACAGCTTGCGCTTGATCACCCAGTCGATCTCGGTGTCGACCTTCGCGAAGTCCTGCGATTCGACGGCATCGAGGACGCGGCCCCACAGGTCCACCACCTGCGCGACGTGCGGGTCGGGTTCGCGCTGGTGCAGATATTCCACCGCCCGCGCGTGGTATTCGCGCTGGATGTCCAGGGCGCTGGCCTGCCGGCCGCCGGCCAGGCGCACCGGGCGCCGGCCCGTCAGGTCGTGGGAGACCTCGCGGATGGCGCGGATCGGGTTGTCGAGCGCGAAGTCCCGGAACGGCACCCCGGCCTCGATCATCTCGAGCACCAGCGCCGCCGACCCCACCTTGAGCATGGTGGTGGTCTCGGACATGTTCGAGTCCCCGACGATCACGTGCAGGCGCCGGTACTTCTCGGCGTCGGCGTGCGGCTCGTCGCGGGTGTTGATGATCGGCCGCGACCGGGTGGTCGCCGACGAGACGCCCTCCCAGATGTGCTCGGCGCGTTGCGACAGGCAGAAGGTGGCGGCTTTGGGGGTCTGCAGCACCTTCCCGGCGCCGCAGATCAGCTGGCGGGTCACCAGGAAGGGCAGCAGCACATCGGAGATGCGGGAGAACTCGCCGACGCGGGCGACGAGATAGTTCTCGTGGCAGCCGTAGGAGTTGCCCGCCGAGTCGGTGTTGTTCTTGAACAGGAAGATGTCGCCGCCGATGCCTTCCTCGGCGAGACGCTGCTCGGCGTCGATGAGCAGTTCCTCGAGGACCCGCTCACCGGCATGGTCGTGCTCGACGAGCTGGAGCAGGTCGTCGCACTCGGCGGTGGCGTACTCGGGGTGCGAACCGACATCGAGATACAGTCGCGCCCCGTTCCGCAGGAAGACGTTCGAACTGCGCCCCCAGGACACCACCCGGCGGAACAGATAGCGGGCCACCTCGTCGGGGCTCAACCGACGATGCCCGTGGAAGGTACACGTGACGCCGAACTCCGTCTCGATACCCATGATTCGTCGCTGCACACTTCGACAGTACCGCGCGAACCCGACCCCCATGGGTCGCAACGACATCTACGGTCGAGGTGTGATCGTTCCCGAGCGTTACCGCACCGCCGACCGGGCCCTGTTCGAGCGCTCCGGGGCGCTGCGCGCGTCCCCTGCCGACCCGCTGCTGCGCGACCTCGGACGCGCCGCCAACCACAGTGTGCTGTGGGTGGCGTGCGCCGCGGTGTGCGCCACCGCCGGCGGTCACGCCCGCCGCGGGGCGGTGCGGGGTCTGTTGTCGGTGGCCGGGGCCAGCGCCTTGACCAACGGGCTGCTCAAACCGCTGTTGCCGCGCCGCCGGCCCCCGGCGCGCACCGACCCGAAGTTTCGGCGCCGCACGGTGCCGATCCCCCGCTCGTCGTCGTTCCCGTCCGGGCACGCCGCGTCGGCGGCGGCGTTCGCGACCGGGGTGGTGCTCGAATCCCCTGCGGCTGGGGCGGTTCTGGCGCCGCTGGCCGCGGCGGTGGCCTATTCGCGGGTGCACACCGGCGTGCACTGGCCCGGCGACGTCGTCGTCGGCGCCGCGGTCGGGGCGACGGTGGCGTGGTCGACGCGCCGCTGGTGGGCGGTGCGCAGCCGCGAACCGGCGACCGTGCAGGTCGCGGCGGCCGCGCCCGCCCTGCCCGGCGGCGACGGAATGCTGCTGGTGGTCAACCGCGATGCCGGGACCGCCGAGGAGATCGCCGCGCGGGTCACCGCCGCGCTGCCGAGCGTGCGTCGCGTCGATCTGGATCCCGACGGTGATCCGGCGGAGCAGTCGGAACGTCTGCTGACCGAATATCGGCCGCAGGCGGTGGGGGTGTGCGGCGGGGACGGCACCGTCGCGGCGGTGCTCGACGTCGCCGTCGACGCGCGGCTGCCGGTCGCGGTGTTCCCCGGCGGCACCCTCAACCATTTCGCGCTCGATCTCGGCGTGGTGGATCTGGAGGAGACGGTGCGGGCGGTCACCGCCGGGCAGGCGGTGGCCGTCGGGCTCGGGCAGGTGACGGTGACCGGGCCGGACGGGCGCACGGTGCGGCGGTTCGTCAACACCGCCAGCCTCGGTGGCTATCCGGATGCGGTGCGGTTGCGGCAGCACTGGGAACCGCGGATCGGCAAGTGGCCGGCGGCGGGGTTGGCGATGCTCGCGGTGCTGCGCACGGCGAGCCCGATGCCGGTCCGCATCGACGGGGCGGGGCGGGCGGTGTGGTTGCTGTTCGTCGGCAACGGCCGCTACACCCCGGCAGATCAGGTGCCGATGTCCCGGGCGCATCTGGATCCGGGCACCCTCGACGTGCGGTATCTACCCGCGGAGAATCGGTTCTCGCGGCTGCGTCTGCTCCTCGCTGCGGCGACCGGCACCCTCGGCGCGTCACCGATGTATCGGCAGCGGCACATCCCGGGCCTGGCGGTGGAGGTCATCGGGGATCCGGTGGCGTTGGCCACCGACGGGGAGGTCCTCGCCGACGGCACCGGTTTCGACTTCGAGGTGGTGCCGTCGGCGTTGACGGTCTATCGGCTCGCGGTGGATCAGCCCGCGTCGGGACCGGACTCGGTCTCCGAGCCGGTCGCGGTGTCGGACCCCGATTCGGGGGCCGGATCGGCGGGCGTCTCCGACGGGGCCGCCTGAGCGGACCCGGTGCTGGTCAGCAGCGCGTCGAGCGCCGCCCCCGAGATACGCCGGAAGGCGCGGCGCGGCCGCTGCTTCTCGAGCACCGCGACCTCGAGTTCCCCGCGGCCGAGCACCCGCGGCGCCGCGTCGGCGGTGGCGGGCTGCTGCAGCGCGGTCACCGCCACGGCGACCGCCTCGTCGAGCGGCAGACCCGGCTTGTACGACGAGCGCAGCGCGGTGATGATCGGTTCGGTGTTGCCGCCCATCACCACGAACTGCGGTTCGTCGACGATCGAGCCGTCGTAGGTGATGCGGTACAGCTGCGGGCCGTCGTCGGTGTCGGCGCGCCCGACCTCGGCGACGCAGATCTCCACCTCGTACGGCTTGGGCTGCTCGGTGAAGATGGTGCCGAGGGTCTGCGCGTAGGCGTTCGCCAGTGCCCGCCCGGTCACGTCCCGCCGGTCGTAGGAGTAGCCGCGCATGTCGGCGTGCATGATCCCGGCGCGCCGCAGATTCTCGAACTCGTTGTACTTGCCGACGGCCGCGAAACCGACCCGGTCGTACAGTTCGCTGATCTTGTGCAGCGCCTTCGACGGATTCTCCGCCACCAGCAGCACACCGCCGGCGTAGGTCAACGCGATCACCGACCGGCCGCGGGCGATGCCCTTACGGGCCAGCTCCGAGCGATCGCGCATGATCTGCTCGGCGGACGCATAGTACGGAAGTGTCACCGGGCATCTCCTGCGGTGCGGTCGGCCACGATGGTGCGGGCCAGCTCGGACAGGGTTTCCTCCGCGACGGCCACGGCCCCGGCCGCGGTGATCACCACCGCCGTCGGGTAGATCCCGCGGGTGGTGTCGGGACCACCGGTGGCGGTGTCATCGTCGGCCGCGTCGTACAGCGCCTCGACGGCGCTGCGCAGCGCGCTCTGCTCGTCGGCATCGGCGCGGTAGAGCTTCTTGAGCGACGAGCGGGCGAACAACGATCCGGAGCCGACCGCGTGGTAGCCGGCGCGTTCCTCGTAGCGGCCCCCGACCACGTCGTAGGACACGATCCGCCCGGCGCGGTGCGCATCGGACGCGTCGAGGTCGAAACCGACCAGCAACGGCACCACGGCCAAGCCCTGCATGGCCGCACCGAGATTGCCGCGCACCATCGACGAGAGCCGATTGGCCTTGCCGTCGAAGGTCAGCGGCACACCTTCGATCTTCTCGTAGTGCTCGAGTTCGACCGCGAACAGTCGCACGAGCTCGATCGCCAGACCCGCGGTGCCGGCGATGCCGGCCGCCGAATAGTTGTCGGTGATGAACACCTTGTCGACATCGCGGGAGGCGATCAGGTTACCCATGGTCGCGCGCCGGTCGCCGGCGATGAGTACACCCCCGTCGAAGGTCAGCGCCACGATGGTGGTGCCGTGCGGGGCGAGGTCCACGTGGTCACCTCGTTCGAATCGGAACCGGTTCTCCGGCAGCATCTCCGGGGCGTGCATCCGCAGGTGGTCGGAGAACGACGACAAGGGCGACGCGAGGTGCAGCTTCGGCTGCACCTCGCGGTAGGGAAGAGAGGATCGTTCGGCTGTCACTGGCCACCTTTCTGCACATATGCCCGCACGAAGTCCTCTGCGTTCTCCTCGAGCACGTCGTCGATCTCGTCGAGAAGATCGTCGGTGTCCGAGGCGAGCTTCTCGCGACGCTCCTGACCGGCACCGCCGTCACCGACGACCTCGTCGTCGTCTCCGCCGCCACCGCGTGTGGTCTGCTCCTGTGCCATAGCCGCCGACCTCCTCCTGTACTCGGCGCGGAACCGTCACCGGTCGACGATCGGTGTGGTCACCGCTGCTTCGAACTCCTACCCTACCCAGCGAACCGGTCCACCGGTGGCGACACGCGTACTCGCGGCCTGTGATCCGGCCACCGCCCTCCGCCGGGAGGGGTGGTCAGTGAGTGAGCTGATCGACCAGTTCCGCCGCCGACTGCGCAGTCTCGAGCAGCTCCCCGACATGCGCGCGGCTGCCACGCAGCGGCTCGAGCGTCGGGATGCGCACCAGCGATTCGCGACCGAGATCGAAGATCACCGAATCCCAGCTCGCCGCAGCGATATCGGCACCGAAACGGCGCAGGCACTCACCGCGGAAGTAGGCGCGGGTGTCCGAAGGCGGGGTGTGCACCGCATCGAGGACCTGCTGCTCGGACACCAGCCGCTGCATCGACCCGCGGGCCACGAGGCGGTTGTACAGGCCCTTGTCCAGGCGCACATCCGAGTACTGCAGGTCGACCATGTGCAGGCGCGGCGCCGACCAGGACAGTCCCTCGCGGTTGCGGAAGCCCTCGAGCAGCCGCAGCTTCGCGGGCCAGTCCAGCAGGTCGGCGCATTCCATCGGGTCGCGTTCGAGCAGATCGAGCACCATCGCCCACTTGTCGAGGATGTCGAGGATCCGCTTGTCCTCGGTGCCGTCGTGGAACTTCGCGACCCGCTCGTGGTAGATCCGCTGCAGCGCCAGACCTGTCAGCTCCCGGCCGTCGGCGAGCGCGACGGTCTTGCGCAGCGACGGGTCGTGGCTGATGTGGTGCACCGCGGTGACCGGGCGGGCGAGCTGCAGATCCGACAGGTCGATGCCGGCCTCGATCAGGTCGAGCACCAGCGCGGTGGTGCCGACCTTGAGGTAGGTGGACATCTCCGCCAGATTCGCATCGCCGATGATCACGTGCAGGCGCCGGTACTTGTCGGCGTCGGCGTGCGGCTCGTCGCGGGTGTTGATGATGCCGCGCTTGAGGGTGGTCTCGAGACCGACCTCGACCTCGATGTAGTCGGCGCGCTGCGAGAGCTGGAAACCGGGCTCGTCACCGGACTGGCCGATCCCGACCCGGCCGGAGCCGGTGATGACCTGCCGGGAGACGAAGAACGGGGTCAGGCCCGCGACCACCGCGGAGAACGGGGTCTCCCGGTCCATCAGGTAGTTCTCGTGGGTGCCGTAGGAGGCGCCCTTGCCGTCGACATTGTTCTTGTACAGCTGCAGTCGCGGCGCGCCGGGCACACTCGACGCGTGCCGGGCGGCGGCCTCCATTACCCGTTCCCCGGCCTTGTCCCAGATCACCGCGTCGAGGGGGTCGGCGACCTCCGGGGCGGAGTATTCGGGGTGGGCGTGGTCGACGTACAGGCGCGCCCCGTTGGTGAGGATCATGTTCGCGGCACCGACCTCGTCGGCGTCGATGACCGGGGCCGGGCCGTTGAACCGCCCCAGATCGAAGCCCCGCGCGTCGCGCAGGGGCGATTCGACCTCGTAGTCCCAGCGGGTGCGGCGGGCGCGCGGCACCCCTTCGGCGGCCGCGTAGGCCAGCACCGCCTGCGTGGAGGTCAGGATCGGGTTCGCCGATGGCTCGTTGGGTGAGGAGATCCCGTACTCGACCTCGATACCGATGATCCGCTGCATGCCCTCGAGCCTAGGCGATCCGGACGCTCACGGTCGTGACCAGCCCCGCCACCGGTCAGCGGTGCGGCTGCGGGGTGCAGTCCAGATAGCCGTGCGCCCCGATCGCCTGCAGCGCCACCCGCACCGGCAGCGGCGCCCAGCTCGCCTGCGGATCGGTCCCGAGTCGCGGGTCGCGCACCGGGATCGCCCTGCCCCGGGTGTGCACCACCGCCTCGCCGGCGGCGCACACGTTGCGCACCCAATCGGTGTCGGCGCCGTAGGTCAACGCGATCCGCAGATCGTCACCGACGGTGAACAGCAGCACCGGGGTGCGGAACACCCGGCCCGAGCGGCGCCCGCGATGCTCGACCACCGCGGTGCCCGGCAGCAGCTGCGCGAACGGGGTGGTGACCCGGTTGGTGACGATCTTGTCGAACCGGGCCAGGGTGGGCGGCAACGGCACGGTCGGTCCTCCCCCTGGATAGGCCGCGACGGCCGGACCTTCCGGAGGAGGGAAGGCCCGGCCGTCGCGGATCGATTGTCGCGGGTCGATTCCTACAGGTACTGGCCGGTGTTCGACTCGGTGTCGATCGCGCGGCTCGCGCTGGCGTTCTTGCCGGTGACCAGGGTGCGGATGTACACGATCCGCTCGCCCTTCTTCCCCGAGATCCGGGCCCAGTCGTCCGGATTCGTGGTGTTGGGCAGGTCCTCGTTCTCGGCGAACTCGTCGACGATCGAATCGAGCAGGTGCTGCACCCGCAGACCGGGCGCCCCGGTCTCGAGCACCGACTTGATCGCATACTTCTTCGCCCGGTCGACGATGTTCTGGATCATCGCGCCGGAGTTGAAGTCCTTGAAGTACAGGACCTCCTTGTCGCCGTTGGCGTAGGTGACCTCGAGGAAACGGTTGTCCTCGGACTCGGCGTACATCCGCTCGACGACCCGCTCGATCATCGCCCGCACGCACGCGACCCGATCGCCGCCGAACTCGGCGAGATCGTCGGCGTGCACCGGCAGGCTCTCGGTCAGGTACTTCGAGAAGATGTCCTGCGCGGCCTCCGCGTCCGGACGCTCGATCTTGATCTTCACGTCGAGGCGGCCGGGCCGCAGGATCGCCGGGTCGATCATGTCCTCACGGTTCGACGCGCCGATGACGATGACGTTCTCGAGCCCTTCGACACCGTCGATCTCGGCGAGCAGCTGCGGCACCACCGTGGTCTCCACATCGGAGGACACACCGGAACCGCGGGTGCGGAAGATCGAATCCATCTCGTCGAAGAACACGATCACCGGGGTGCCCTCGGACGCCTTCTCCCGGGCCCGCTGGAAGATCAACCGGATGTGCCGTTCGGTCTCACCGACGAACTTGTTCAGCAGCTCCGGGCCCTTGATGTTCAGGAAGAACGACTTCGCTTCCTTCGAATCGTCCCCGCGGGCCTCGGCGATCTTCTTCGCCAGCGAGTTCGCCACCGCCTTCGCGATCAGGGTCTTACCGCAACCGGGCGGGCCGTACAGCAGCACACCCTTCGGCGGGCGCAGCGAGTACTCGCGGAACAGGTCCTTGTGCAGGAAGGGCAGCTCCACCGCGTCGCGAATCTGCTCGATCTGCCGGCCCAGACCGCCGATGTCGCTGTAGCCGACGTCCGGGACCTCCTCGAGCACGAGATCCTCGACCTCGGCCTTGGGGATCCGTTCGAAGGCGTAGCCGGCCTTGCTGTCGACCAGCAACGAATCACCGGGGCGCAGCGTGAACGAGTTCTCGTCGTCGACGAGCAGATCGGTCTTGTCGTCGGCGGCGGCCGCGGCGAGCGGGGCGGCCAGCCACACGATGCGTTCCTCGTCGGCGTGCCCGACCACCAGCGCGCGGGTGCCGTCGTCGAGCACCTCCCGCAGGGTGGTGATCTCGCCGACGCGTTCGAAACCACCGACCTCCACGACGGTCAACGCCTCGTTCAGCCGCACCGTCTGACCGGGTCGGAAGGTGTCGAGTTCGAGATTCGGGGACACCGCGACCCGCATCTTGCGGCCCGAGGTGAACACGTCGACGGTCTGATCGTCGAACGTCTCGAGCAGCACCCCGTAGCCGCTCGGCGGCTGGGCCAGCCGGTCGACCTCCTCGCGCAGCGTGATCAGCTGCTGGCGCGCATCCTTGAGGGTCTCGAGCAGTTTGCCGTTGCGGACCGTGAGGGACTCGAGCCGGGCTTCGAGGTCGCGTACCTGATCGGACGGTTCGCCGAGCCGACGACGCAAGGTCGCCACCTCTGCGCGCAACTCTTCGATTTCGCGTGCCGCCGCAACCGCATCCGGCTTCTCTGACGAGCTCATAGCGACTCCCTCCACTGTCGGTCATTCCACGCTACCGGGACATCGCCCCACATGGGGGAGGACACGAAACAGTCGTGTTCCGAACATGTGTCGCGCGTGGGGCGCGCCATGGCGCCGCACCTCCGGCACGCTGTTAGGCTCCCCTAAATATCGTGCGTCGACCGTTTCTCTCGAAAGGTACTCCTCCGTGACCCCACGTCCAGTTCGCACACTCTGCGCCGCCACCGCGATCGCCGCGCTCACCGCCCTGACCGGCTGCAGCTCCGACGACGCCGGCGACGACACCGCTGCCACGACCAGCGCAACGACGACCACCAGCACCACCGTGACCGCCGCGGTCACCGTCGAGCAACTGCAGGAACAGATCGACGTGTTCTTCGACCCGGCCGCCACCACCGAGGACCGTGCCGCGGTCGTGGAGAACGGCGCCGCGCGCACCGCCGTGCTCGATCAGTTCACCGGTGTGCTCGCCGGTTACCCGCTCACCGGCACCGTCGGCGAGATCACCACGGTCGACGCCGACACCGTCACCGCGACCACCGAGGTCGCCGGCCCGCACGGCGGCGCCCCGATGCCGCTGACCTTCGAGCAGATCGACGGCACCTGGGTCATCGCCGACGAGAGCGCCTGCTCGATCCTGGCCGCGGGCACGCTCAGCTGCGAATAACCCCTGTGGGTCGGCGTCGGCTCAGCCCTTGCTGGGCCGGCGCTGCGGCTTCGGGGTCTCCACCCCGTCCTGCAGGCGCCGGGCACTGACCAGGAACGCCGTGTGCCCCTGCATCCGATGCTCCGGCCGCACCGCCAGCCCCACCACGTGCCAGCCGCGCACCATCGACTCCCACGAACGCGGCTCGGTCCAGCAGGTCTGCTCCCGCATCGCCTCGACCACCCGCGACAGCTGCGTCGTCGTCGCCACATAGACGATGAGCACCCCGCCGGGCACCAGCGCCTTCTTCACCGTCTCGAGCACATCCCAGGGGGCGAGCATGTCCAGCACCACCCGGTCGACGCGGCCGTACTTCTCGACGTCGTAGTCCGCCAGATCCCCGAGCACCGTCGTCCAGTTCGCCGGGCGCTGCCCGAAGAAGGTGTCGACATTGCGCTCGGCGTATTCGAGATGGTCCTCGCGCACCTCGTAGGAGATCACCCGGCCGCTCTCGCCGACGGCGCGCAGCAGCGAACACGTCAGCGCGCCGGAACCGGCGCCGGCCTCGAGCACCGTCGCGCCGGGAAAGATGTCGCCCTCCTGCACGATCTGCGCGGCGTCCTTCGGGTAGATCACCTGCGCACCGCGCGGCATCGACATCACATAGTCGACGAGCAGCGGACGCAACGCCAGATAGGGGGTGCCGTTGGTGGAGGTGACCACCACACCCTCGTCGGTGCCGATCAGATCGTCGTGCAGGATCCCGCCGCGATGGGTGTGGAACTCCTTGCCCGGTTCGAGCACCACGGTGTACTTGCGGCCCTTGGCGTCGGTCAACTGCACCCGGTCCCCCACCTGGAAGGGTCCGCTGCGCCCGAGTCCGCCTACTGCCATCGCCGTGTCCACCTTCGTTCCAGCCCCGCACCCGGGATCGGGCACGCGGGTCCGGCACCGTGTCGGACCCGCGTCCTAGCCTGCCAGGTGTGACCACAGCTGCGCCCACACCCCCCACCGACACGACGCGGCCGGTCGCCCTGTCCCCCTCCCGGGCCGCCGACTTCACCCGCTGCCCGCTGCTCTACCGCTTCAAGGCGGTCGACCGGCTCACCGCACCCCCGACCCGCGCCCAGGCACGCGGCACCGTCGTGCACGCCGCCCTCGAAGCGTTGTTCGGCCTCGACGGACCGGCCCGCACCGCCACCGCCGCGCAGACCCTGCTGCCCGACGCCCTGGCCCGGGTCCTCGCCGCCACCCCCGATCTGGGCGTGGACACCGACGACGCGGGGTTCCTCGCCGAGGCCGCCGCGCTGCTGGACACCTACTTCACCGTCGAGGACCCCACCGCGGTCACCGCCGACGGCTGCGAACTGCGGGTGGAGACCACCCTCGACGGCGACGTCCCGCTGCGCGGCATCATCGACCGCCTCGATGTCGACGCCACCGGTGCGGTGCATGTCGTCGACTACAAGACCGGCCGCGCCCCGTCCCCGCGCGGCGAGCGGGCGGCGCTGTTCCAGCTGAAGTTCTACGCGCTGATCGTGTGGCGGCAACGCGGCATCGTCCCGGCCTCGCTGCGGCTGCTGTATCTCGGCGACGGTCAGGTGCTGCACTACCGGCCCGACACCGAGGAACTGCGTCGCTTCGAACGGATCGTGCGGGCGATGTGGGCGACGATCCGGCAGTTGCGCGCCAGCGGCGACTTCCGCCCCAATCCCGGTCCCGGCTGCCGGTGGTGCGATCATCGGGCATTGTGCCCGGCGTTCGGCGGTACCCCACCGCCGTATCCCGCCGACGGCGTTGCGACGCAATCGACACCGGGCGCGCCCCACCGCATCGAGCAGCAGGAGAATCCCGGGTGAGCGACGCCGCCTACTACGTGCCGGTCCCCCGGCCGACCACCCCCACCGGCCCGGTCGACGACGTCGAGATCGCGGTGTTCCGCCCCACCGAACACACCGTCAGCACCTGGGGACCGCACCTGCAGCACGGCGCCCCACCCTCGGCGCTGCTCGCCCGCGCCATCGACCGGCACCGGCCCCGCCCCGACACCCGCCTGAGCCGGCTCACCGTCGAACTGCTCGGCCCCGTCCCCCTCACCGACCTCGAGGTGCGCACCCACATCGAACGACCCGGTCGCCGCATCGAACTGGTCGTCGCCGAATTGTGGGCCACCGCCCCCGACGGCACCGACCGCCCGGTGGCGCGCGGCACCGGCTGGCGCCTCGAAACCATCGACCTGCCGCAGGTCGCGCGGACCTCCGAAACCCCGCTGCCCGCCCCCGACCACTTCGAAGCCACCGCCCCGCACGTCTTCTGGAAGGGCGGCTACATCGACACCGTCGAATGGCGCATCATCGTCCCCTTCGGCGCTCCCGGCCTGTCGTCGGCGTGGGTGCGCAGCGAGATCGCCCTCGTGGAAGGCGAAACCCCCAGCGGGCTCGACCGGTTGATGAGCGTCGCCGACGTCGCCAACGGTGTCGGATCCAAACTCGACCCCCGCGAGTACACCTTCCTCAACACCGAACTGACCGTGCACCTGTTCCGCGCCCCCGAGTTCCGCGAACAGGACTGGGTGGGGATCGCCGCGGAGATGTCCGTCGGACCCGACGGGGTCGGCATGACCGCCGGTCTGCTCTACGACGAGACGGGCGCGCTCGGCCGCATCGCCCAGAACGTGCAGGTGCGGTCCCGCTGATCAGCGGGACCGCACCGGAAGATGTCGGGATCGGTGCGCGTCTATTCGGGGGCGCGCATCGCCCGGCACGAGCGGATGTTCGACGCGAGGATCGCGCGGGCACCGATCTCGGCGAGCCGGTCCATCACCGCGTTGTGGCCCTTGCGCGGCACCATCGCCCGCACCGCCACCGAATTCTCGTTCGCCAACGGCGAGATCGTCGGCGACTCGAGACCGGGCGTGACCTGCACGGCCTGCTCGAGCAGGTGCTTCGGGCAGTCGTAATCGATCATCACGTACTGCTGCGCGAAGACCACACCCTCGAGACGGGCGATCAACTGGTTGCGGGCCCGATCCGAGCGATCCGAATCCTCCCGCTCGATCAGCACACCCTCCGAATCGCACAACGACTCGCCGAAGGCGACGAGATCGTGCTGCCGCAACGTCCGGCCCGAGCCGACCACATCGGCGATCGCGTCGGCGACCCCGAGCTGGATGGAGATCTCCACCGCACCGTCGAGCCGGATCACCTCGGCCTCGATGCCGCGGGCGGCGAGATCACGACGCACCAGATTCGCGTACGAGGTGGCGATGCGCAGACCCTGCAGATCCTCGACCGACCAGTCGCGGCCCTTCGGCGCGGCGTACCGGAAACGCGAGGACCCGAAGCCCAGCGACAACCGCTCGGTGACCGGAGCCCCCGAATCCATCGCCAGGTCGCGGCCGGTGATCCCCAGATCCAGCTCGCCGGAACCGACGTAGATCGCGATGTCCTTCGGCCGCAGGAAGAAGAACTCGACGTCGTTGACCGGGTCGATGACCGTCAGATCCCGCGAGTCGGTGCGTCGACGGTAGCCGGCCTCCTGCAGGATCTCGGCGGCGGACTCGGACAGCGAACCTTTGTTGGGGACTGCGACGCGCAGCATGACGGATTGGGTCCTTTCGAACGACGAGCAGAAGCGAGGAAGGGATCTACAGGGGGCACGGACGGCGGCACCGGCACAGCGGGCCACCGGCCGTCACAGATGCTTGTAGACGTCCTCGAGCTTCAGACCCCGCCCCACCATCAGCACCTGCACCCAGTACAGCAGCTGCGAAATCTCCTCGGACAGTTCCTCGTCGGACTGGTACTCGGCGGCGATCCACACCTCACCGGCCTCTTCGAGTACCTTCTTGCCCTGGAAATGCACGCCGGCGTCCAGGGCGGCGACGGTGCCGGAGCCCTCGGGGCGGGTCGCGGCGCGTTCGGACAGCTCGGCGAACAGGGAATCGAAGGTCTTCACAGGGGTCGATTGTTTCATGCCCCGCCACCGGCCCCACAGCCAGGACACCAACCCTCGCTCAGAACTCGAGTTCCCGCCCGCTGACGAACCGCCGCTCCACCCCGCTGATCGGATCGGTGAACTCCAGCGACCGCGCCAGCAACCGCAGCGGATCGGTGAAATCGTCCGCGTCGCGCCGCCGGAACCACGGATAGAAGTTGTCCCCCACGATCGGCACCCCCAACGACGCCAGATGCAGCCGCAGCTGGTGGGTGCGACCGGTGCGCGGGAACAACCGGTAACGGGCCAGCTCCCCACGCCGCTCGACCAGCTCGATGCGCGTCTCCGAATTCGGTTCGTCGGCGAACTGCTCGGCCGTCGGCTCCCCGTGCCGCTTGACGATCCGCGTGCGCACCACCTGCGGGAACGACAGGTCGGACCGATAACCGGCGACCGCCTCGTACACCTTGCGCACCCGCTGACGCTCGAACAGCTCCTGATAGGGCCGCCGCCATGCCGGATCCGTCGTGCACAGCAGCACCCCGGCGGTCATCCGGTCGAGCCGGTGCACCGGCACCAGATGCGGCAACTCCAGCTCGCGCCGCAACCGCACCACCACCGACTCGCGGATGTGCGCTCCGCGCGGGATCGTCGCCAGGAAATGCGGCTTGTCCACCACCACGAGACCGTCCTCCCGATGCAACACGCGCACCGGGAACGGCACCGGCACCTCCGGCGGCGGATCGCGGTAGAAGTACACGAACCGCGTCGGCTGATACGGCGTGCACGCATCGACGCGGCGGCCGTGCTCGTCGACCAACTCCCCCGCCCCCATGTGCGCCGCCCAGTCCTCCTCGGGGTGGCCGGCCTGCAGGAACTCGACGATCGTGGCCGCGTCGACATCGGCGGGCATCCGGATGCGGTCGGGGCCGAGCCCGTCGCGCACCGGCAGCGGTGCAGCACGCACCGGTCTACGCCTCCACGAGGTCCGGGACGCAGCCCTCGCACACCAGAGTCAACTCCCGGCCGTGGAGATCCGGATGATTCCGGTACCGCGAGGTCGGCGTCCCGCACAGGGTGCAGCGGCCGATCACCGGCGCCTCGGCGCTGAACTCGACGTTCATCCGCCCGTCGAAGACGTACAGCGAACCCTCCCACAGGCCCTCGTCTCCGAAGGTCTCGCCGTAGCGGACGATGCCACCGTCGAGCTGGTAGACCTCTTCGAACCCGCGATTGCGCATCAACGCCGACAGCACCTCACAGCGCACCCCACCGGTGCAGTAGGTGACCACCGGGCGGTTCTTGAGATGGTCGTAGCGTCCGCTGTCGAGCTCGGCGACGAAATCGCGGGTCGTGGCGACATCCGGCACGATCGCATCCCGGAACCGGCCGATCTGCGCCTCGAAGCGGTTGCGGCCGTCGAAGAACACCACCTCGTCGCCGCGCTCGGCGACCAGCTCGTGCACGCCGTGCGGCGACAGATGGGTGCCGCCGTCGACGATGCCGTTCTCGTCGACCTTCACCTCGTCGGGCACCCCGAACGTCACGATCTCCGGACGTACCTTCACCGACAGCCGCGGAAAGTCGTCGCCGGTGCCGTCGGACCACTTGATATCGGTGTCCTTGAAGGCCGCATAACCGCGCAAGCCACGCACGTACTTCTTCACGTCGGCGATGTCACCGCCGACGGTGCCGTTGATGCCGTGCTCCGAGATGAGAATCCGCCCGGTCAACCCCAGCGACGACGCGAGGGTGTGCTGCCACAACCGGATCGCCTCCGGGTCGGGCAACGGGGTGAACTTGTAGAACAGCACGATCTTCGGGACCGCCACCTCAGGGCACCCCCGCACCGTGCAGCTCGTGCAGATCCTCGGCGCTCAACCCCTCGAGCGTGGACCGGAACACCCGCCGCTCCGAGCCGGGCACATCCACCAGTGACGGCACCACCAGCACCGTGCACCCGGCCGCATCCGCCGCGGCCGCCCCGGTCGGAGAATCCTCCACCGCCAGACACTGCGCCGGATCCAGACCGAGCAACTCCGCAGCCCGACGGTAGGGCGTCGGATCGGGTTTGCCGGCCGGCACCTCGTCGCCACACACCGAATGATCGAAATGCTCACGGCCCAGGGTCGCGAGGGCCACCTCACACAACGCCCGCTCGGTGTTGGTCACCAGCACCGACCCCAGTCCCGCCTCGCGGACGGTGCGCAGCGCGGCCTGCGCGCCGGGCCGCCACGTGAGCCCGTCGGCGAACAACCGGCCCATGTAGTCGGTCAGCCACGCCGCCGCAGCCGCCGCCTCGTCCGGGGTCGGTTCCAGACCCAACCCGGCGAAGGTGCGCAGCACCGCCAGATCCATCGGCCCCCCGATCGTGGAGATGCGGGTCTCGTCGCTCATCGGCCCACCGAGATGCAACGACAACTCGTGCATCCCGATGTCCCACAAGCGTTCCGATTCGAGCAGGGTGCCGTCCATGTCCCACAGCACCGCCCGCAGCGCACCGGTCTGCACCGCGAGCGGCGCCTCCACCCGATCAGACATTGAAATACTTCGCCTCCGGGTGGTGCAGCACGAACGCATCGGTGGACTGTTCGGGATGCAACTGCAGCTCCTCCGACAGCTCCACCCCGATCCGCTCGGGTTCGAGCAGCTCGACCAGTTTGATGCGGTCCTCGAGATTCGGGCACGCGCCGTAACCGAACGCGAACCGGGCACCGCGGTAGGCAAGCTTGAAGTACTCCGCGACCTCCTCCGGATCCTCGTCCGCGGCCGTGCCGCCCTCGGCGAACGCCAGCTCCTGCCGCACCCGCCGATGCCAGTACTCGGCCAGCGCCTCGGTCAGCTGCACACCGATGCCGTGCACCTCGAGATAGTCGCGGTACGAATTCGACGCGAACAACTCGTTCGCGAAGTCCGCGATCGGCTGCCCCATCGTCACCAACTGGAACGGCCACACATCCACCTGGCCCGACGCGAGCGCATCCTCCCGCGACCGCACGAAATCGGCGATGCACAGGAACCGCGAACGCTGCTGCCGCGGGAAGGTGAACCGGTAACGCTCGGGAGCATCCGGGCGCGGCTCGGTCAGCACCACCACGTCGTCACCCTCGGACACCGCCGGGAAGTAGCCGTACACCACCGCCGCGTGCTGCAGGATGCCCTCGGTCGCCAACCGGTCCAGCCAGTACCGCAACCGCGGCCGGCCCTCGGTCTCCACGAGCTCCTCGTAGCTCGGGCCGTCGCCACCGCGCTGCCCGCGCAGGCCCCACTGCCCCAGGAACAGCGCACGCTCGTCGACCAGCGCCGCATAGTCGGCCAGCGGGATGCCCTTGATCACCCGGGTGCCCCAGAACGGCGGCGTCGGCACCGGCAGATCCTTCGCGACGTCACTGCGCTCGGGGATCTCCGCCGGCGTTTCCGCGGCCTTGCGCTTCTCCGCGATCCGCTTGCTGCGCTCGTGCCGCTCCTTGCGCTCGGCGGCCTTGCGGGCGGCCTCGATCGCCTCCGGACTGTCCGGCGCCGGACCCTCACCGCGCTTCTCGGCCATGACCCGGTCCATCAGCGACAGACCCTCGAACGCATCGCGCGCGTAGGACACCTTGCCCTCGTAGACCTCCGCCAGATCGTTCTCGACGTAACTGCGGGTCAGCGCCGCACCACCGAGCAACACCGGGAACTGCTCCGCGACCCCGCGGGAGTTGAGCTCCTCGAGGTTCTCCTTCATCACCACCGTCGACTTCACCAGCAGACCCGACATGCCGATCACATCGGCGCGCTTGTCCACCGCCGCGTCGAGGATCGTCGCGATCGGCTGCTTGATGCCGAGGTTGACCACCTCGTAGCCGTTGTTCGACAGGATGATGTCCACGAGGTTCTTGCCGATGTCGTGCACATCGCCCTTGACCGTCGCCAGCACGATCCGGCCCTTGCCCTCGTCGCCCGTCGACTCCATGTGCGGCTCGAGGAACGCCACCGCGGTCTTCATCACTTCGGCGGACTGCAGCACGAACGGCAACTGCATCTGACCCGACCCGAACAGCTCACCGACAGTCTTCATGCCCGACAGCAGCGTGTCGTTGATGATCGCCAGCGGCGGGGTGGTCCTCATCGCCTCGGTCAGATCGTCCTCGAGACCGTTGCGCTCGCCGTCGACGATGCGCCGCTCGAGCCGCTCGAACAGCGGCAACGCCGCCAGCTCCTGCGCCCGCGACTCGCGTGCCGACGCCGCCGACACCCCCTCGAACAGCTCCATCAGCTTCTGCAGCGGGTCGTAACCTTCGCTGCGCCGGTCGTACACCAGATCCAGCGCGACCTGCCGCTGTTCCTCCGGGATCCGCGCCATCGGCAGAATCTTCGACGCGTGCACGATCGCCGTATCCAGACCCGCCGCGGTGCACTCGTTCAGGAACACCGAGTTCAACACCTGCCGCGCCGCCGGATTCAGACCGAACGACACATTCGAGATGCCCAGCGTGAAGTGCACCTCCGGATGCGCCTCGTGGAGGCGGCGGATCGCCTCGATCGTCTCGATCGCATCGCGCCGCACCTCCTCCTGACCCGTCGAGATCGGGAAGGTCAACGCATCGACGATGATGTCCTGCGGCGACAACCCCCACCGACCGGTCAGATCCGCGATCAACCGCTCGGCGATGCGCACCTTGTGCTCGGCGGTGCGGGCCTGGCCCTCCTCGTCGATCGTCAACGCGACCACCGCCGCGCCGTGCTCGACGACGTGCTCCATGATCCGCTCGAACCGCGAACCCGGACCGTCGCCGTCCTCGTAGTTCACCGAGTTCACCGCACACCGACCACCGAGATGCTCGAGACCCGCCTTGATCACGTCCGGCTCCGTCGAGTCGATCATGATCGGCAACGTCGACGACGTCGCGAACCGCGACGCCAGCTCCGCCATGTCCGCCGCCCCGTCACGCCCGACATAGTCGACGTTCAGATCAAGCATGTGCGCACCGTCGCGGATCTGATCCTTCGCGATGTCCAGGCACTTCTGCCAATCCGCGGCGAGCATCGCCTCACGGAACGCCTTCGACCCGTTCGTGTTGGTCCGCTCACCGATCATCAGGATCGACGCGTCCTGCTCGAACGGCACCGAGGTATACAGCGACGACACACCCGGCTCCGGCTGCGCGGCGCGCGGCGCCGGCTGCACCCCCCGCACCGCCGCCGCAACCTGCCGGATGTGCTCGGGGGTGGTGCCGCAGCAGCCACCGACGAAGGTCAACCCGTACTCGGAGACGAAACCGGCCAGGGCCTCGGCGAGCTCCTCCGGCTGCAGCGGGTACTCGGCGCCGTTCGCGCCCAGCACCGGCAGACCCGCATTCGGCATCACCGACACCGGGATCGTCGCGTGCTGCGACAGATACCGCAGGTGCTCGCTCATCTCCGCCGGACCGGTCGCGCAGTTCAACCCGATCAGGTCGATGCCGAGCGGCTCGAGGGCGGTCAGCGCGGCACCGATCTCGGAACCGAGCAGCATCGTGCCGGTGGTCTCCACTGTCACGTGGGTAACGATCGGGATCCGGCGACCGGCCTGCTCCATCGCCCGCTTGCTACCGATGATCGCGGCCTTCGCCTGCAACAGGTCCTGACAGGTCTCCACCAGGATCGCGTCGGCACCACCGTCGAGCATGCCCAGCGCCGCCTCACCGTAGGCGTCGCGCAGCGCAGCGAACGGCGCGTGGCCGAGGGTGGGCAGCTTCGTACCCGGACCCATCGACCCGATCACCATCCGGGCCATGCCGTCGGCGCCGGGACCCATCTCGTCGGCGACCTCGCGGGCGAGGCGGGTACCGAGCTCGGACAGCTCACGGATGCGGTCGGCGATGTCGTAGTCGGCGAGGTTGGGCAGGTTGCAGCCGAAGGTGTTCGTCGAGACGACATCGGCGCCGGCCTCGAAGTACGCCCGGTGGATCCCCCGGATCACATCGGGACGAGATTCATTGAGGATCTCGTTGCACCCCTCCAAACCGCGGAAGTCGTCGAGCGACAGATCCGCGGCCTGCAACATGGTGCCCATCGCCCCGTCTCCGATGACAACGCGCTGGCTCAGCGCATCGAGCAGGACAGAATGAAGTGGGGTGGACATGCCCTTCAGACTAGTGGGCGCCCGGATCGGGCCGGGTCGTAGGCTGGACGAGTGAGTACACCCGAGTTTCCCGAGACCCCGGACCAGGACGTCCCCGTCCTGCGCGATCCGGTGCTCGTCGCCGCCTTCGAAGGGTGGAACGACGCCGGCGACGCCGCCAGCGGCGCCGTCGAACACCTCGAGTTGATCTGGGACGCCGAGCCGTTCGCGGAGCTGGACTCCGAGGAGTACTACGACTACCAGGTCAACCGGCCGCAGGTGCGGCTCGTCGACGGGGTCACCCGCGAGATCGACTGGCCCACCACCCGGCTGTCGCTGTGCTCCCCGCCCGGCAGCGACCGCGACATCGTCCTCCTGCACGGCATCGAGCCGAGCATGCGCTGGCGCAGCTTCTGCGACGCCATCATCGAACTCGTCGACGAGTTCGAGGTCCACACCGTCGTCCTGCTCGGCGCACTGCTCGCCGACACCCCGCACACCCGCCCGGTCCCGGTGACCGGCACCGCCTACAGCTCCGAGGCCGCCGAACGCTTCAAGCTGCAGACCTCCCGCTACGAAGGACCCACCGGGATCACCGGCGTGCTGCAGGACGCCTTCGTCCGCGCGGGCATCCCCGCGGTGTCGTTCTGGGCGGCGATCCCCCACTATGTGTCCAACCCGCCGAACCCCAAGGCCACCGTGGCGCTGCTGCGCCGCGTCGAGGACGTCCTCGACCTCGAGGTGCCCCTTGGCGAACTCCCCCTCCTCGCCGAGGAGTGGGAACAGACCGTCACCGCCATGATCGAGGACGACGAGGAGATCGCCGAGTACGTGCGCACCCTCGAGGAGCGCGGCGACGCCGAGGCCGAGGAGGACATCTCCGAGGTCATCGCCAAGATCGACGGCGACGCCCTCGCCGCCGAGTTCGAACGCTATCTGCGGCGACGGGGCCCCGGCGGCTTCAACAAGTGAGGGATCTGCGCGAACCGCTGCAGCGCACGGCGCTGTACGCGGGCGGCTTCCTCGGTCCCTTCGGCGGCAGTGTCGTCGTGTCGATGCTGCCGGAGATCGGCGCCGACACCGGTGTGTCCACCGGCACAGCCGCGACGACGGTCACCGCCTATCTCGGTGTGTTCGCCGCCGCGATGCTGTTCTCCGGCACGCTCGGCGCACGGTGGGGACGCGTCCGCACCGTGCGCACCGCCTATCTCGTCTACGCGGCGGTCTCGATCGCCGCGGCGCTGGCGCCGACCTTCTCGGTGCTCATCGGCACCCGCATGCTGCAGGGCGCGGCCAACGCGTTCACCACTCCGCTGCTGCTCGCGGCGCTGGCCGTTATCACCCCGAAGGACAGGCTCGGCCGCGCTCTCGGATTGTTCGGGGCGATGCAGGCCGCCGGCCAAACCGTCGCCCCACTGATCGGCGGTCTCGCCGCCGAGGTGAGCTGGAGATGGGCGTTCGTCGTGCTTGCCGGCGCCGCGCTGCTCCTGGCGCTCGCCGGCCTGCCCGAATCGGTGCGCGACGACCCGTCCGGTACCACTCGGGTCCGACTGCGCGACGCGCTGACCCCGCGCGTCCTGCGTATCGGGCTGGTCGCATTGCTCGGTTGGGGTGCGCTCGGCGGACTCGGATTCCTCCTCGCCTTCCGGGTCGAGGACGACTTCGGGTTGTCCCCGTCCGAACGCGGCGTGGTACTCACCGTGTTCGGACTCGCCGGCATCCTCAGTTCCCGGCCGGTCGGGATGCTCATCGACCGCGTCGGTGCCCGCGCGATCGTGCTCATCGGCGCGGTGAGCGGCGCAGCGCTGGTCGTGGTCGTCGGTACCGTCCCGTGGCTCGTCGTGCTCGGCGTCGCGTGGTTCCTGGCAGGTATCGCTTCGCAGTTCATCCTCGTCGGGGTCAACGCCGCGGTGCTCGGTGGGCCGGGCGGCAACCGCGGTGGCGCGGTGTCCGTCGTGCAGGCCTTCCGCTTCGGCGGTGCGGCCTTCTCCCCTCTCCTGCTGACGCCGGTGTACGGCGCCGACCCGGTCCTCGCGTTCCTGCTGCCTGCCGCGCTGCTCGGTGTGCTCGTTCCCCTGGCCATGACTCGACGCCCTGAGGCATCGAGCCGCTGACACCGACGTTCTCCTGGCAAGTTTGGTGGTTGGTAGCTGGTGCCCCGCTGTGCGGTGAGTAGGTCCTGAAGGGGGATGGATTCTGATTTTCTATGATTTCCGTATTGTTCCGAATATCTCCAAGAGCTCTCGAACCGGTCCCGCAGTCGCCTCAGACCGAGCGTCTCTCCCGTCCTCGCCCACCCGGCGTCCGGCCGGTCCACCGCTGGAACGCCACCGAGAAGCTCGACGCATCGGCGTAGCCCAGACGGTGCGTCACCCTCTCCACCGGCAGGCCCGCATCCAGCAGCTCCCCCGCCATCGTCCCCCAGCGTCTCGGCCACGATCGCCCGGTACGAGGCCCCCTCCTCCCCCAGCTGCCGCCGGAGGGTGCGCACACTCGACCCCAGCTCCGCGGCCACCTGGTCCTGCGTGGGGCCCTCCGCGGCCCGGCGCAGCAGCACTTCCCGCACGCGGGCGCCTCGCTCGCCGTGGTTCTGTCTGCGCTGCAGCAGTTCCGCGCACTCCCGCAGCAGTACGGCGGCGGCCTCCGGGCTCGCGGTCGGCATGGGCCGGTCCAACGCCCGCGCGTCCACTACCACCGCATGCGTCGACGCCGTCGTCTTCACCAGGAACCCCCGGTCGCGAAACACCGGCGCGATCCGCTCACCGAGCGATTCGGCCACCTCGATGCGACGGATCTCGGACGGCTGCCCCCACAGCGCACCCCAATGGGCGAGAATCCCCGGGACGTCGCGCTCCAGCAGGAAGCCCCGCAGCTGCGCCGGCACGTGCCGGTCGTCGAGGCAGAAGCGGACTTCGTCGCCCGCATACTCCAGGGCGGCGCGCGAGAAGGCGAAGGTGAGATCGAAGAAACGGGTGCCCACCTCGATGCCGTCGCGCACCGTCGCACAGCTCATCAGGGCGTAACCGAAGATCCCGTGCACCGCCGCCCGGATCGATGCGCGCTTCGGCACCACGGTGTTCCGGTGGCCTCTGGACGTCACCGACCGAGGATCCTTCGACGAATTCCTCAGCCTGGCCCACATGGAGTTCGGCGGGATCGACGTGCTCGTCAACAACGCCGGCATCATGCCCACCGGCGCGTTCCTCGAGGAGACCGACACGGTCACCGACCGGCAGATCGACATCAACGTCCGCGGTGTGATCCTCGGTTCGAAGCCGGCCGCGGCGCGGTTCACCGAACAGGACTACGGACACATCGTCAATCTCGGCTCCGTCGTGGGCATCGAAGGCGCCCCCGGCCTCACGCTGTACTCCGCGACCGAGCACGCCGTGATCGGCCCGGACGAGGTCGCCGCCGCGATCGTGCAGGTGATCGCGACGGCTCGTCCCGGCCTGCGGTACGTGCCCCGCACGGCGGGCGCGATCCTCGGAGCGCGGAAGGCGGTGCCGGAAGCGACCCGTCACCGCATCACCGCGGCATTCGGTCTGCAGTCGCTGGCACTGAACACCGACGAGACCGCGCGGGCGGCCTACCGTCGGCGCACCGAGGCTCCGAACCAGGCAGCGGCCGGCGAGGACTCGGCGGCGAAGAATCCCTCCGGCAGCGCACGCTGATCCGACGCGCGCTGCCGACCGGGGCTCAGTCTCCGGTCGGCAGCGCGCGCAGCGAGCGCACCGTGGCGTCGACGGCGCGAGCCGCCTCGGCGCCCTTCTTGACGAAGTGCCGCGTGAAGTACTCGACGTGCTCGTCGTGCTCGTGGAAGTTGTGCGGGGTGAGCACGACGGAGAAGACCGGCACATCGGTGTCGAGCTGGACGCGCATCAGGCCGTCGATCACCGCGGTGGCGACGAAGTCGTGCCGGTAGATGCCGCCGTCGACGACCAGCCCGGCCGCGACGATCGCGTCGTAACGCCCGGTCTTCGCCAGTCGCTTGGCGTGCAGCGGGATCTCGAAGGCGCCGGGGACCTCGAAGAAGTCCAGGGCGTCCTGCGAGACGCCGAGGCGGGTGATCTCCTCGGTGAAGCCTGTACGTGCCTGGTCGACGATGGTGCGGTGCCAGGTCGCCTGAACGAACGCGATGCGCCCGGTGATGTCGGTCATGGTCACGAAACTAGCGCATGCCGCGTCATAGTTTGCGGTGCGGGAGAGGGGTTGTTCCGCCCTATGGGATTTCGATTATTTCTCTTTTCCGTCATGCACAGAGTGACTACGGTGGTGGATGTGACACAGTCGGCTCCCGCCCCCGAGAACACCATCGGTCCCCGCCCCGAGCGGTACATCGACATCTACCGTCGCGCCACCGCCCGACTCGAGGCGTGCCTGCCGCTCGGCTGGTCGCTGTCGAGCGACCGCCCCCGCTCCCCCGAGGCACCCACCCGGATGCTCGTCTCCGCCCCCGACGGCGACACCGTGTCCTTCTCCGTGGTCGCCTCCCGAGGTGTGCTCTCCGGCGACGTCGCGCGCATCGCCGCCGACCTGTCCGACTCCGACCGCGGCTTCGTGTGCGCCCACTATCTGTCCGATCCGGTGCGCCGCCAGCTCGACCGGCACGGCATCTCCTACGCCGACGCGACCGGCAACCTCTCGCTCGTCGCCGACCGCCCGGCGGTGTGGGTCCGCGACCGCGGCGCCGACGCCGACCCGTGGCGCGGCCCGGGCCGCCCGTCCGGGGTGCTCACCGGCGAACCGTCCGACCGCGTGGTGCGCGCACTCGCCGATCACGTCGGGGAGATCTCCGTCCCGGAACTGATCAAGCTGTCCGGCGCGTCCACCGGCGCGACCTACCGCGTCGTCGAGGTGCTCGTCGAACGTGAGCTCGTGCGCCGGGTCCCGCGCGGCCCGATCGTCGAGGTGCGCTGGGAACCGATGCTGCGGGCCTGGGCCGCCGAGCGGAAGGTCTGCGCGGTCCGCCGGTTCACCGCCCCCGAGGGCGTCACCGCGACCCGCGCGCGACTGGCCGAACGCATCGACATCCCCTACGCGCTCACCGGCGTCGGCGCCACCGACTACGCGGCCCCGACGCTGCTCGAGGTCTACGCCGACGACCCCGACGACTTCGCCGACAGTCTCGGCCTGCGCCCGGTCGAGCACGGCGGCGACGTCGTGGTGGCGATCCCCTGGTCGCCGGTGGTCTTCGAACGGATGGACCGTCGCAGCGGACTGCGCCATGCCGCCGTCTCACACGTCTACGCCGACCTGCTGACCGGCCCGTTCCGCAACGACGATGCCGCCGAACACGTCCGCTCCCGGCTCACCGCGGACGAGCACTGGCGACGCCCGGTCCGCTGACCGCTGCATCCGGCCGATCCCCCTCCCCGGATCCACGGCCGAGCCTTTCGATCTTTGTGTACGGTGCGAACCATGACGGGTCGCCGCGACGACAGGAGTACCGATCAGATGACCGCGCCGCGCACCGTGGAGGACCTACCGTCGGCACTCGACGGCGCCGCTCTGTCCGATCGTCTCGCGGGCCGCCGGCCCGCGGTCTTCCTCGACTACGACGGTGTGCTCACCCCGATCGTCGCCCGTCCCGAGGACGCGGTGTGGTCGGATGCCATGCGCCGCACCGTCCGTGAACTCGCCGACCGCGTGTCGGTGTGCATCGTCACCGGCCGCGACCGCGACGTCGTCCAGCAGCTCATGGGGGTCGACGATCTCGTCGTCGCCGGCAGCCACGGTTTCGACATCTGGAGCCCCACCCACGGGCAGATCGCCCACGACGTCCTCACCGACTTCACCGATCTGATCACCGAGACCACCGAGACCCTGCGCACCCGCCTGGACGGTCTCGACGGTGTCGGCATCGAACCGAAGCGCGCGTCGGTTGCCGTGCACTACCGGCAGGCCTCCCCCGAGGTGCACGACCGGGTCGGTGCGATCGTCGAGACGCTGTTGCAGGAGAACCCCGACCGGCTCGCCGTGGTGCCGGGAAAGATGGTCTACGAACTCAAACCGGCCGTGGACTGGAACAAAGGCAAGGCGGTCCTGCACCTGATCGAGGTCCTCGGTCTCGCCTCCGACGACGTCGTGCCGCTCTATCTCGGCGACGACATCACCGACGAGGACGCCTTCCGGGCGTTGCGGGGTCGCGGCATCGGGATCCTCGTCGGCAGCCCCGACGACCCGGAGATGGCCGGACGCCGCACCGACGCCGAGTTCGTCCTCGCGTCGGTCGACGACGTCGAACGTTTCCTGTCGGCCCTGGGCAGATGACAGCGCCGCCGGGTGACAGCACCGCCGGACAGTTCGTGTCGAGTACGACCCGCCAGGAGGTTCGCGTGTACGACCCGGAGTTCACCCTCGACTACGACGGTTTCGATCCAGACGACGAACCCCTGCGCGAAGCCCTGACCTCGACGGGCAACGGCTACTTCTGTTCACGCGGCACCGCCGAGTGGGAAGACATGGGCGAGGTCCATTATCCGGGGACCTACGCGCATCGTTGCTACAACCGCGAGACCACCATCATGGGTGGCAGCCCGGTCCTGAACGAGGATCTGGTCAACCTCCCGAACTGGCTCGTGCTGAAGCTGCGCATCGACGGCGGCGAGGCGATCCGCCTGGCACAGATGGAGATCCTCGACTACCGGCACGTCTACGACATCCGCACCGCCACCGTGGTCCGCGAACTGCGGTTCCGGGATCGGCACGGCCGCGAGACGTCGCTGTGCAGCAGGCGGTTCGTGAGCATGGAGCATCCGAACCAGGGGGCGCTCGAATGGTCGCTGACCCCGGAGAACTGGTCGGGGCGGGTCGAGATCGTCACCGCCCTCGACGGCCGGGTCTCCAACCGCGCCGTGGCCCGCTACCGCGATCTCGAGGCACGGCACCTCGATCCGGTCTCGCCGCGCACCTACGGCCCCGAGACGATCGCGCTGAAGGTGCAGATCCGCCAGTCCGACACCTACATCGCCCAGGCCGCCCGCACCCGGGTGTTCCGGGAGGGCTCGTGCGGGGCGATGCTCGTCGACCGCGATCTGTACCAGATGGAGGACTACATCCAGCAGGTCCTCTCCTTCGACATCGCCGAGGGCTCGACGGTGCGCATCGAGAAGATGGTGGCGATGTTCACCTCCCGCGACGACGCGATCACCGAGCCCCTCGCGTCGGCGGGCCGGCACGTGTTGCGCTATCCGGATTTCGCCGAGGCGTACGACGAGCACGTCGCGGCCTGGGACGAGTTGTGGGACATCTGCGACATCCGGCTGCCGCGGGAGCCGCGCGCGCAGTTGCTGTTGCGTCTGCACGTCTCGCACGTGCTGCAGGTCTGCTCACGGCACACCGCGCGCCTCGACGCGGGAGTGCCGGCGCGCGGACTCAACGGCGAGGCTTATCGCGGGCACGTGTTCTGGGACGAGATGTTCGTCTATCCCTTCCTGAACATGCGGGTCCCCGAGATCACCAAGGGACTGATCCTCTACCGTTACCGCCGGTTGGGCGAGGCGCAGGCCGCGGCGAGCGAGGCCGGTTACCGCGGCGCGATGTTCCCCTGGCAGAGCGGCAGCGACGGCACGGAGGAGACCCAGACGGTGCATCTCAATCCGATGTCGGGGCAATGGGATCCGGACTTGAGCCGGAACCAGCGTCACGTCAGCGCCGCGATCTTCTACAACGTGTGGCACTACTATCAGGCCACCGACGACGTCGACTTCCTGGCCGACTACGGCGCCGAGATGATGCTCGAGATCGCGCGGTTCTGGGCGTCGATCGCGCACTACAACCCGGAGCGGGACCGCTACGAGATCCATGGGGTGATGGGCCCGGACGAGTTCCACGAACGGTATCCGGGAGCCACCGAGGGCGGTCTGCGCAACAACGCGTACACCAACGTGATGGTCGCGTGGATCGCGGCGCGCGCCCTGGACGTCTTCGAGGTGCTGTCGAAGAGCCGGCGCACGGCCCTGCGGGCCCGGTTGCGGGTCACCGACGAGGAACTGCGCACCTGGTCGGAGATGAGCCGGAGAATGTTCGTGCCCTACCACGACGGGGTGATCAGCCAGTTCGAGGGCTACGAGGATCTCGAGGAACTTGACTGGGAGCACTACCGCACGAAGTACGGCAACATCGGTCGGATGGACCGCATCCTGCGGGCGGAGGGCCGCGACCCGGATGCCTACAAGGTCGCCAAGCAGGCCGACACGGTGATGCTGTTCTTCCTGTTCGACGATGCCGAGTTGCGCCAGGTGTTCGAGCAGCTCGGTTATCCCTACGATCGCGACCTCGTGCGCCGCACCGTCGACTACTACGACCAGCGCACCTCGCACGGGTCGACGCTCAGTCACGTGACGTTCGCCGGTGTGCTCGCCACCTTCGACCCGCAGTCGTCGTGGCTGCGGTTCAAGCTCGCGCTCGAGAGCGATGTCAGCGACCTGCAGGGCGGCACCACCAAGGAAGGCATCCACATGGGGGTCATGGGCGGCACCCTCGATCTGGTGCAGCGCTACTACGTCGGTGCCCGCGCGTACGGCGACGTGCTCGTCTTCCGGCCCAAGCTCGTCTCGCACCTCGACGGGGTGTCGTTCTCCATGCGGTACCGCGGCACTCCCCTGCGGGTGCGGATCGACGGCGACAAGCTGTCGGTGCGCGCCGAGACCGAGGGCTTCCGGGTGCCGGTGCAGGTCGCGGTGGACGGCGAACTCGTCGAGCTCGGCGCCGGCGAGTCGCACGAGTTCCGGCTCGCCGCCGTCCCTGCCTGACCGCGAGGAGGACATCGTGCCCGAGACGCAGTCGCGGTTCCGTGCGGTGATCTTCGACGTCGACGGGGTGCTCGTCGATTCACCGCACGAGACGGCGTGGCGGGAAGCGCTGGCGGAGTTGATGACCGGCGACTGGCGCGACCTGCAACCCGAGACCTCCTGGACCGACGACGCGTTCACCGCGGCGGTGTACCGGCAGGTGCTGTCGGGTCGGCCGCGGATGGACGGCGCCCGCGCCGCGCTCGAATACTTCGCGGTGCCCGACGCCGAGCGCCGCGCGGTGGACTACGCCCAGTGCAAGCAGGCCCGGTTGCTGCGGTTGATCGACGAGCGCCGGTTCCGCGCCTACGACGACGGGGTGCGCTTCGTCGCGGCCGTGCAGGCGGCGGGGATCGCGGTGGCCGCGGCGTCCTCGTCGAAGAATGCCGGGCTGTTCCTGCGGGCGGTCCCCGCCCACGACCGTCCTGGCGAGACGCTGCTCGACCGGTTCGACGCGGATCTGTCCGGCCGCCCGGTCGCCCACGGCAAACCCGACCCGGAACTGTTCCTCACCGCCGCCGACGAACTCGAGGTGCCCGCCCAGGCGTGCGTGGTCGTCGAGGACGCGATCAGCGGGATCCGGGCGGCGAAGGCCGGCGGCATGTGGGCGCTCGGTGTCGCCCGTTTCGACGACGCCGCCGACCTCGAGGACGCGGGCGCCGATCTGGTGGTGACCTCCCTCGACGAGGTCGACGTCGACGCCTTCACCGCCGGGCGACTGGCCCGCCGCGGATCGGTTTGACGCTCAGTCAATTCCGACGCCCTGCCAGTGCCAGTCGGTGATCACCGGCATGTCCTCGCCGTGGGTACGCACGTAGCGGGTGTGTTCGGCGAGGATGTTCTCGAGTTCCTCGCGGGCGTGCCCGGCGATCGGCCGGATCCGCTCGACGCGGTCGAGGACGTCGAGCGCGAGGTGGTAGCGGTCGATGCGGTTGAGCACGCACATGTCGAACGGTGTGGTGGTCGTGCCCTCCTCGATGTAGCCGTGGACGTGGAAGTTCTCGTGGTTGGTGCGCCGGTAGACGAGACGGTGGATCAGCCACGGATAGCCGTGGTAGGCGAAGACCACCGGCTTGTCGGTGGTGAACAGCGCGTCGAAGTGCGCGCCCGGCAGCCCGTGCGGGTGCGCCCGGTCGTCCTGCAGCCGCATGAGGTCGACGACGTTGACCACCCGGATCCGCAGGTCGGGGAAGCGGCGGTGCAGGATGTCGACGGCTGCGAGGGTTTCCATCGTGGGGATGTCGCCGGCGCAGGTGAGCACCACATCCGGTTCGACGTCGCGGTCGGTCGAGGCCCACTGCCAGATCCCGATGCCCTTGCGGCAGTGGGTCATCGCGTCGTCGATATCGAGGAACTGTACGGCCGGTTGCTTCCCGGCGACGATCACGTTGATGTACTGGCGGGTGCGCAAGCAATGATCGGCCACCGAAAGCAGGGTGTTGGCGTCCGGCGGCAGGTAGACGCGCACGACCTCGGGTTTCTTGTTGACGACGTGGTCGATGAATCCGGGATCCTGGTGCGAGAAGCCGTTGTGGTCCTGCCGCCACACGTGGGAGGTGAGCAGGTAGTTCAGCGACGGGATGGGGCGGCGCCAGCGGATCCGGTTCGTGGTGAGCAGCCATTTGGCGTGCTGGTTCACCATCGAGTCGACCAGGTGCGCGAAAGCCTCGTAGCTGGAGAACAATCCGTGCCGGCCGGTGAGCAGATACCCCTCGAGCCAGCCCTGGCAGGTGTGTTCGGACAGGATCTCCATGACGCGGCCGTCGGGGGCGACCCGGTCGTCACCCGGCTCGATGCGCGCGTTCCAGGTGCGGTCGGTGGCGTCGAGGACCGCGTCGAGGCGGTTGGAGTTGTTCTCGTCGGGCGCGAACATCCGGAAGTTCGTGGCGTTGCGCCGCATGACGTCGCGCAGGAAGGTGCCGAGGATGCGGGTGGCCTCGCCGGTGGCGGTGGCCGGTTCGGGAACGTCGACGGCGTAGTCGCGGAAGTCGGGCAGGATCAGATCCCGCAGCACCGCTCCCCCGTTGGCGTGCGGGTTGGCGCTCATCCGCCGGGTGCCACGGGGCGCGAGGTCGCGCAGGGCCGCGACGGGAACGCCGTCGTCGTCGAACAACTCCTTCGGCCGGTAGCTGCGCAGCCACTCCTCGAGGAGGTGGCGGTGCTCGTCGTTCCTGCGCGGATCACCGATCGGCACCTGGTGGGCGCGCCACGTGCCCTCGACCGGGGCGTCGTCGACCTCCACCGGGCCGGTCCAGCCCTTCGGGGACCGGAGCACGATCATCGGCCACGCCGGGCGGGTCGCGTTTCCTGAGCTGCGGGCGGTCTGCTGGATCTCGGAGATGCGGTCGAGCGCCGCGTCGAGGGCGGCGGCGAAGCGCCGATGCATGTCGGCGGGATGGTCGCCGGCGACGACGATCGGTTCGTGCCCGTAGCCACGCAGCAGCGAGATCAGTTCGTCCTCGCCGATGCGCGCGAGCACCGTCGGGTTGGCGATCTTGAAACCATTGAGGTGCAGGATCGGCAGTACCGCGCCGTCGCGGCGCGGGTCGACGAATTTCGTCGAATGCCAGCTCGCGGCCAGCGGCCCCGTTTCGGCTTCGCCGTCGCCGACGACCGCGGCGACGATCAGATCGGGATTGTCGAAGGCGGCGCCGTAGGCATGCGAGAGGGAGTAGCCGAGTTCACCGCCCTCGTGGATCGATCCGGGGGTCTCGGGGGCGACGTGGCTGGGAATGCCGCCGGGGAACGAGAACTGGCGGAACAGGCGCCGCATGCCGTCCTCGTCGCGGGAGATATCCGGGTAGACCTCGCTGTAGGTGCCTTCGAGCCACGCCGCGGCCACCGGTCCGGGTCCGCCGTGACCGGGACCCATGACGTACATCATGTCCAGGTCGCGGGTGGTGATGGCGCGGTTGAGGTGCGCGTAGACGAAGTTCAATCCCGGTGTGGTGCCCCAGTGTCCGAGCAGCCGCGGTTTGATGTGTTCGGGCCGCAGCGGTTCGCGCAGCAGCGGATTGTCCATGAGGTAGATCTGGCCGACGGACAGATAGTTCGCGGCCCGCCACCACGCGTCGAGGGTGCCGAAGTCGGTGTCGGTGGTGGGGAGCTGCATCGTTCTCCTCGTCGTCGCTGATATCCGGCGCCGGCCAGGGCTTTCCCGCGAATGCGCATGCGGGGCCCGGCCTGCCGCGTACCCTCGCTCGGAACGGTACCCAATCGCGGAGGTACCCACTCCCGGTACCGACCGGAACGATCCGACACCGGAAGTCGAATGCGAATGCCCTGGGCCAGGACCGCACAGGAACGCACAGTCGATTACGAAGCACCGCAGCGGCGGGTGATCCATCCCGTTCGCAGGCCGCGCGGTGGGGGTGATCGGGCGCTCGTGGCGTTCGCACACCTGGTCACGGCGGTGGCCGGTGGCCGCGGATACTGGTTCGACGCCCGGGTGTGGTTGCTGACGGGACGGACCACCGGGTGGAACGAGATCCGGCAGGAGATCCGCACACTCGACGTGGCGTGAGCTACGAGGGGGTGGCCGTCGCCTCGTTCCTCCATCGCACCATCTCGCCGATCCAGCCCGGTGCGTACGGGGACGTCTGTCGCTCCGGGGATATTTGCGCGTAGGCCACCACCTCGAAATTCACTCAGCAAAGAGTTGCCCGCACCAAATTACTCCATTACTTATCACACAAAATTGGATGTCGCCGCGAGAACACTCCAGGGAAAATCGGCAATTCAGAAATTTCGCATCTTCGGACAGCTCATACTGGTCATGTCACCAACCGGGCCCGCCACAAGGCCGCCGGTGGAGCCATGCCGATGGCGCTTCACCCAACGTTGTGAAACCACTGCAACGAACGCGGGAGGATCCGATGAACGCACCCTCCGACCAGTCCAGCGGAGAAGGCAAGAGTTTCTGGAAGTCCGCAGAGGGCATCGGGGCGTTGGCTGCACTGATTACCGCATTGGGGGCCGTTCTCGGCGTAATCGTTAGCACTCAGGGCCAAGAACCTCCTCCCCCGCCCCCCAACGACACCTCAAGTCCATCATCCGAGCCCGCCACAGCGACGATTGCGCTCGTTTACGAAGATCAGGACTACGGGTGCACCGCGGATATTACGGTCCATATCGCGAATCAAGTGATTATCCCGACCGGGGCACGCCATACTATCCGGAATGTTCCTATTGGATTGCAGCCCTACTCCATGACTGGACTACTGCAGTGCAATTCGCTCGGAGTGCGCTGCAATCTGAGGGAATCAGGGGCGATCGATGTAGCCGAAGGTAGCCAATACGCGTTCGTGTGGGAAATAAACACTGACGCGCAAACGTGCAGTGCAACCCTCGATGAGGAATAGTCGTATCCTTCCCAGCGGCCTGCGATAGCTCACGTACTCTTCCGTTGCACCATCTCGCCGATCCAGGCCGGCGCGTACGGTGACGTGCAGCCCGGTGACGTCGGATAGTCCTTCAGCACCTCGAGGCGTTCGCCGATGTCGAGCGCGCGGGCCCGGTGGTCGGGGTGTTCGATGCCGACCTGCGCCAGGCACGTGTTCATCGCCCACTGCAATCGTTCGGGGGCGTCGCGCATCTGAGCGTCGATGATGTCGAGCAGGCCGGACAGGTCGAGGCCGTCGGCGTTCTTGACGACACGCTCGGCGGTGAGTGCCCAGCCTGCGCTCGCGACGATCGGATCTGGATCGGTCATCCATCGCCCGCGCAGCTCCTCCGCGTGCGGGTTCTTCTTCACGACGTAGTTCACGAACCAGTCGTGCACCTTCGGGGTGCCGGTCTCACGGACCATCGTGTCGAGTTCGTCGGCGGTGAACGCCTTCGGGCGGCAGATCAGCAGCGCGAGCAGCCGGGCGGCGGTGTCGCCGGTGGCCCAGAGTTGCTGCGCGAGCTCGTGCTGCGTCTTCACCCGCTTGGCGACGGCGCGCAGGGCGCTGAGGTTCACGCCGTGGTCGTCGCCGTGTTTCTCGTTCACCGCGCGGATCTTCGGATCGTCGAGTGCAGCGAGTTCGGTGAGCAACTCGTCGATGGTCGGAGCGTCCGTTTTCGTCTGTGCCACCGCGATCTCCTGTCCGTATGTCGGTCGCGCCTCAGCCTACGAGCGTCGGGCAACGGCCTGGGCTGGTTCCATCGTCGATTCGGGTGGGTTCGGCGTCGCTGAGTGGGATCGGATCCACCCGGATCCGTTCACAGGCCGAGTTGGGTGACCGCGTTGCCGACGAGACCGGCGTGGTGGCGGCTGTACAGCGCGACCATCCGTTCGTCCGCGTGTCCGGTCTGCGTCATGATCGTCTGTGTGGTCGCGCCGCCGCGCACCGCCTGGGTGACGAACCCGGCCCGCAGGCTGTGCCCGCCCAGGGTGGCGACGAGGTCGTCGCTGAATCCGGCGCGGCGGGCGCGGCGCTGGATCATCGAGTGCACGGACTGCCCCGACAGCGCGGTCGTCCCCACCGCGCCGCTGTGGTGCACCGGCCGGAACAGGGGCCGGTCGCCGTCCTGCGTGCGCCCGGCCGCCAGACCGCGGCAGCAGTGCTCGGCCGGGTCGGCCGCGGCGGTACCGAGCAGGTCGACGACGGCCTCGCGTCCGGACTCGTCCCACGCGTCGAGCACCTCCCGCCAGCGTCGATAGGCACACACCGGACAGGTGTGCGGATCGGACCCGTACGGCAGGGTGACCGTGCGGCCGCGCGCACTGCGGTCGGTCTTGGACCGGCGGACCGTCACGTAGAGCCCGTCGGCGCGGTGCGGGACGACGTCGGAGACGACGAGCCCGGTGAGCTCCGAGCGGCGCAGCGCCCCGGCCAATCCCATGAGCAGCAGCGCCGCGTCGCGACGTTCGGCGACGCGTTCGGCCCACCCGCCGTCGGCCGCCTCGACGCGCATCGCGGAGAGGATGGTGCGGATGTCGTCGGTGAGCAGCGGGGTCCGGCGCGCCGGCGGGGTGGCCCGATCGCGTCGGATGCCTCGCAGCAGGTCCCGGACCGATTCGTGCCCACCGGGTTTCGGTAGGCCCGCCAGGGCGTGCATCTTGTTGATGGTCGACACCCAGCGCGACAGCGTCGACGGCGCGTACGCCCAGCGTCCATCGGGGCGCACTTCGGCGGCCTTCTCGGTGAGGAACCAGCTCAGTTGCTCGGCGGTGGCCGGCATCGGACTGTGCCCGGTGCGTTCGCACCAGCGGGTGAAGATCGTCCAGTCGCCGATCTGGGCGGCGCGGGTGTTCTCCGAAGTCGCCTTCTCCCGCAGCCGCCGCATCGCGGTGGCGACCGTGTCCGGGACCGCGGGCCCCTCGGGACGGGGCAGATCCGGGCTGGTCACGGCGTGTTGATCCTCTGGACACGAAGGTCGCGGGCGAGATGATCGCGCTGTTCGATGACCAGGCGCCGCAGCGCGGCCGGGGCATCGGTGTGGGCCTCGAGCCAGGTGTCGACGGGTTCGAGGCTGTCGGCCGCGGGAAACAATCCGACGACGATGCGGCGGGCGATCTCGATGCTGCGGCTCGTCCACGTCTCACAGAGCACCGCGAAGTAATCGGTGTCGTAGGCGGAGATCAGGTCGCGGCGCTCCCCGGCGCGGAACCCGGCGATGGTCGCGTCGAGGTGGTCGTTGGTGAGGGTGTGGTCGGCGAAGATCGTCGCCCACGCGTGCGCCTTGACCTCGGCGCGCGGGCGAGAGGCGAGCGCGCGCAGGTGCGCGGTGCGTCCCGAGGCGGTGTCGTCGTTGCGCAGTTCCTCGTCGAGGTCGGCCTCGTCGGCGTCGCCGGTCGTGGTCAGCGCTGCCCACCAGCTCCATCGCAGGTCGGGGTCGAGGCGCAGGCCCTCCGGCGGTGCGAGGTTGCCGCACAGGATCGCTCGCAGGTCGGCGGCGTGCCGGTCGTCCACGCTCGCCGCGACACCGAGCGCGCGGGCGAATGCCAGCTGGGCGTCGCTGCCGGGTGCGACACCGTGCATTCCGTCCCAGACCGCGTCGAGCCAGCGACGCCGCGCATCGGTGCGCGCCGAGTCCGGCACATAGTGTTCGACGGCCTGGGCCGCGTTGGCAAGCACCGCGGTGAGCAGCGCGATGTCCGCCTCGTACGGGGCGAACCCGGCGGCCATCGACAGATAGCGGGCGACGGCGAGTTCCCCGTCGCGGGTCGCGTTCCACAGCGCCGACCACAGCAGGCCGCGCGCGAGCGGTTCGCGGACGCGGTCCAGGGAGGACTCGACCGTGTCGAGCGACCGCGTGTCGAGGCGAACCTTGGCGTAGGTGAGGTCGTCGTCGTTGAGCAGCACCAGCGCCGCCTCGGGCAGGTCGACGGGGGTGCGTTCGTCGGCGAGGTCGACCTCGACGCGGTGGGTGCGAACGAGATCGCCGGAGTCGTCGGAGTCGTAGCAGCCGACGGCGAGGCGATGCGGGCGCGGATCGCCCTGCACGATCTCGTACCCGGTCCCGGACTCCTCGAGATGCAGGGTTGATACGCCGGTGGTCTGCAGCCACGCCTGCGCCCACGACGTCAGGTCGCGGCCGGAGGTGCTCGACAGTTCGACGAGCAGATCGTCGAGGGTGGTGTTGCCGAAGGCGTGCTTGCGGAAGTACCGGCGGGCACCTTCGAAGAAGGCGTCGCGGCCGACATAGGCCACGAGCTGCTTGAGCACGCTCGCGCCCTTGGCGTAGGTGATGCCGTCGAAGTTCAGCTTCGCGGCCTCGAGGTCGACGATGTCGGCGACGATCGGATGCGTCGTGGGCAGCTGGTCCTGCAGATACGCCCAGGCCTTGCGGCGGTTCGCGAAGGCCACCCACGCGTCGGTGAACTTGGTGGCCTCAGCGCTGGTGAAGGCGCCCATGAAATCGGCGAACGACTCCTTCAGCCACAGGTCGTCCCACCACTTCATGGTCACCAGATCGCCGAACCACATGTGGGCCATCTCGTGGAGGATCGTGTTCGCGCGACCCTGATGCTGGGCGGCGGTGGCGGCACCGCGGAAAACGTACGCCTCGGTGAAGGTGACGCAGCCGGGGTTCTCCATCGCGCCGAGGTTGTATTCGGGCACGAACACCTGGTCGTACTTGCCGAACGGATACGGATAGTCGAAGTGCTCGGCGTAGAAGTCCATGCCCTGCCGGGTGACCTCGACGATCTCGTCGGCGTCGAGATGCTCGGCGAGCGACGCGCGGCACAGCACCCCCAGTGGCACCGTCAGCTCGTCGCGGCTCCACGACGCGTCGACCCGGTGGTACGGGCCGGCGACGATCGCGGTGATGTAGGTGGAGATCGGCTGGGTCGGCGCGAACGTCACGGTCTGGGTGTCGTCGCGCTGCACCGTGCGCTCGGCGGCCTCGTTCGAGAGCACCTGCCAGCGGCGCGGGGCCGTGACCACGAAGGTGAACGGCGCCTTGAGATCCGGCTGTTCGAAGCACGCGAACACGCGACGGGCGTCGGCCGGTTCGTACTGGGTGTAGAGATAGGTTTCGCCGTCGACGGGGTCGACGAAGCGGTGCAGCCCCTCCCCCGACCGGCTGTACCGGCCGGTCGCGACGACGGTGACGACGTTGATCTCCTTCAGACCACCGATGGTGATCCGCGCGCCGTCGTAGACGACGGGCACGAGCTCACCGTTGATCGTCACCGACTCGACGGAGTCGCCGATGAAATCGAGCCAGGCCTCGTCGGTGGAGGCGGTGAATTCGAGCGTCGTGACCGTGGGGAATCCGGTGCGTCGGGCGTCGACGGCACCCCGCAGGTCGAGTTCGACGCGGTAGGAGTGCACGTCGAGTGCGCGGGCGCGCGCGGCGGTTTCGGCACGGGTCAGATTCGCGGAGCTCACGAGTCCCGATCCTGCCATCACGCGCCCGGACCCGACGGGATTAGCGGGTGTCAGGCACCGATCGCTTCGGCTGCCGGCGTGGCGGGGCGCCCGATGAGGCGTTCGAGATCTCCGCTGTCGGTGTCGAGCGCGCCGACGGCGATGCCCGCGTCGGAGTCGGCGAGCACGGCGGCGAACTGTGCGGGCACACCGGCGTTCTCGAGGATCGTCGCGTACTCCTCCTTCGGCAGATCCTTGTAGGTCACGGGTACGCCGACGATGTCGGAGAGGACCTCCGCCAGTTCGGTGTAGGTCAGTCGCTGACCGCCGAGTTCGTAGACGGCACCGGCGTGTCCCTCGGTCGTGAGGACCACGGCGGACGCTTCGGCGAAGTCCTTGCGGGCGGCCCCGGCGACGCGGCCTGTGCCGGCCGAACCGAACAGCGCCCCGGTGGCAGCGGCAGCGGCGACCGAGCTGTCGTAGTTCTCCCAGTACCAGCCGTTGCGCAGCAGGGCGTGGTCGATACCGGAGGCGGCGAGCAGTTCCTCGGTGGCCTTGTGTTCGCCGGCGAGGATCAGCGGGCTCGTCGCCGCGTTCAGGATCGAGGTGTAGGCGATGAACGCGACGCCGGTGGCCTGGGCGGCGTCGATGATGTTGGTGTGCTGGGGCAGTCGCTGCCCCACTTCGCTGCCGGAGACGAGAAGCAGCTTGTCGACACCGGCCAGCGCGTCGCGCAGGGACGCCGCATCGGCGTAGTCCGCAACACGGACCTGCACCCCGTCGGCCGCCAGGTCTGCGGCCTTCGCGGCGTCGCGCACGACGGCGACGATGTCGCCGGCGGCGATACCGCGGGTGCGGAGAGCGGTGATGGTCAGGCGGCCGAGGTGGCCGGCAGCTCCGGTGACAGCGATGGTCATGGGACTCCTCGAAGTGGTCGAGCGGGATCGGGAACGCCACCATTCCATCACTTACTTTTCGTAAGTGCAACCATTGGAGTCGGTACCCATCGTTCGCATAGCCGCCGTATACTCGGCATTCATGAGCACCGATCGCCTCCCCGAAGCCGACGTCTTCGCGCGCGAGTGCCCGTCGCGTCCGGTGCTGCAGAACATCACCGGGCGTTGGGGTGTGCTGGTGCTGGCGGCCCTCGTCGACGACACGCGCCGGTTCTCGGAACTGCGTCGCCGGGTCGACGGCGTGAGCGAACGCATGCTGTCGCAGACCCTGCAGACCCTCGAACGCGACGGCCTGATCCACCGCGCCGTCCTGGGGACGATCCCTCCGCATGTCGAGTACTCGCTCACCGACCTCGGACGCCGCATCACCGCGCCCCTGCTGACGCTCATCGACGTCGTGGAGGAGTCGATGCCCGAGATCGTCGCCGCGCAGGACGAGTACGACCGCACCCACTGATCCGGCGGCGCGAACCACACCCACCGGCATGGATGCGGCTGACAGAATGAAGCGGCCGGTCGCTCCGGCCGATGTCGCCCGCTGGAAGGACATCCACAATGGCGCACATCAATCTCGGTAAGCAGCACCCGGCCGCCTACAAGAACGTTCTGGCGTTGAACAAGGAGGTCGAGGAGGCCGTCTCGCAGGCCGCTCTCGATGCGAAGCTCGCCGAATTGGTGAATCCGCACGTCGCAGCTCAACGGATGCGCGTTCTTCCTGCGTATGCATACGCGCGACGCCCTGGAGAAGGGCGAGACCACCGATCGTCTCGCGGTCGTCGCGGCCTGGTGCGAGTCGCAGTACTTCACCGACCAGGAGCGCGCCGCGCTCGCGCTGGCGGAAGAAGTCACACGCCCCATGGAACCCGGTCGTCACGAGTGGGACAACGGTGCACTGAGTGACGAGCAGGTTTCCGCGGTCACGTGGCTTGCGATCGTCATGAACGCGTGGAACCGCATCGCCGTTCGGAGCCACTACCCCGTCGCCACGTGACCCGCACCGGCCTCACGGCCCCTCTGGTCAGAAGTTGGTGAGGTTCGGGAAGAACAGCACCTGCCCGACGGTGATCCTGTTCGGATCAGCGACGTGATTGGCAGCCGCAATCATCGCGAACATCTCCGCGTTCCCGTAGTGGTCCTCCGCCAGAGCCCGCAGGGTATCGCCAGGGACGACGGTGTGCCGGTAGTTGAGCCCCGGACAAATCAGCACGCGGCCGACCTCGACGTGGTCGGGGTCGGTGATGTGGTTCGGGAACGAGATCACCGGATACAGCTGCGCCTCGCCGTACCAGCGGCGTGCAAGCTCCCAGAGGGTCTCTCCCGCGACCACGGTGTGGTGCCCCACGTCCCCGAATTCGGGATTCAGCAGTGAGCGGCCGACCTGGATGACATTCGGGTCGGCGATGTGGTTGGCCGCCGCGAGCACCGGGAACAGGGTTCCGTCGCCGTAGAAGTGTTGCGCCAATCCCGACAGTGTCTCGTCCGGTGCAACGGTGTGCCGTTCGGTGATGTACGGGATGAGCAGTTCCTGTCCGACGGTGATCTCGTCCGGATCGGTGATGCCGTTCGGAACGGCGATGACGGGGAACAGCGTCGCGTCACCGTAGAACCTCTGCGCCAACTTCGAGAGCGTGTCGCCTGCGACGACTTCGTATTTCGTAACCATGACCGTACCTCGGTGGTGTCGAGCGTCCGCGATCCGAATCGAATCGACGAAGATCATGGTGGTCACTAACGGCAGCAGGCACACGCGTAGCGCGCTACCCGAATCTCGTATGAAAGTTCCGTCGATTACGTCGGTGGCAGCAGTTCGAAGACCGGATGGTGACCGGCCTCTGCGACGAACCGTTCCACCGGATCGTTCCTGCGTGCCTCGAAATACCGCCGGGTGGCGGACGCCAGCTCGATGTACCGCTGCAGGACGGGCCCGGCCTCCTCCGCTGATAGCTCATGGATCGAGTAGCGGCGCGTGTCGCGGCGCCTGCTGAGCTCGACCTCGCGGGCAGCACGCGCGTTGTGCACCCACCCCACCGATCCGTACGGGGCCACGAGCCAGCGTTTTCCGTGCAGATCGACGATCAGCACGGGATTGCGGCGGATCTTCCCGGTGCGCCTGCCGCGTGTGGTCAGTAGATAGGAGTGCGGCACCAATCCCGCACGAGTAAGCGTGCTCATCGCGACGTTCTCGATGTGTCGCCACCGGCTCGGTCGGTAGGTGCGCTCGGGACGGAAGGAGCTGTCGGTCATGGTCTGCCCTCATGCCCGTCGCGTACGGCACTCGGAACGTGTTCGACAAAGTTGGGGCACCGACGTCCGACGTACCCCGGGCTCCCTGAGCCGGGGCAGTGTGGCCGACATGTCCACATGTGTCCGGTCGGTCGGGCGACCCGTCAGCGCCGACTGGTGGATTCGTCGGTGACGAGGCGGTACAGCACGTACACCGCGAACCACGCGATGAGCACCGACGCGATCACGAGGGCGATCTCGTAGAAGAGGACCATATGCTCGATGCTACGACCCGCCGCGGCTACCTGCCTATTATCACCGGAACTGTCCGCCGCGCCAGGTCGGCAGGTCGCGCGTTCCGAGAGCCACTTCGAGGGCCGCCTGTCCGGACAGTCGTGTCGAGTCCAGTGCCGGCAACGGCGAGTCGTCCGGGGAGACCAGAAGTGGGATCTCGGTGCACACCAGCGCGACCGCGTCGCACCCGGACTCCGCGAGTCTGCCGATGAGGTCCACGAAGGACGTCCGGGCCTCGTCCCGGAAGATGCCGTGCACCAGTTCGTCGAAGATCGCCGCGTGTACCAGGTCCTGATCGTCGTGAACCGCGTTCCCAGGATGCCGACGCGTCGGTGCCCGGCACGCTGCGCTGCGTCGGCCACGATGTCGATCAGGTGCAGCCCGGGAATCGTGAGTGGATCACCGGGTGCTTCGAGCGCGAGATGAGCGGTGTTGTCCGGGCACACGAAGAAGTCGCAGCCGGCCCGGGCCAGACGATCGACGCTGGTTGCAAGCATGGCGCGCACCGCTTCGTAATCCCCGCGCTCCCACGCGGGCATGCAGTGCTCGAAGGAGATGCAGTCCATGGTGACATCCGGATGCGCCGGATGCCCGAGACGGTTGCTGTGCTGACAGACCTCGCGCCAGCACAGCGAGGCACCTTCCCAGCTGTGGCCCAGGATTCCGACGTGTTTCATCCTTGTACCCCCTCTGTCCTGCGCCTGTGGTCGCTCTCCGTGTGACGAGCGGGAGGGCGACCACGGCGGTGATAGATCAGGATCCGGATGACGATCCGGTCTCGATCAGCTGCGTGATGACGGCGACGAGAACATCCGCAAGGAACATTGCTGCAGAGCCCATTCGATTACCTCTTCTCTTCGGTGTGCCGATACACGCTCAAGCGAGCGCAGACTGCCCAGCGCTGCAATGTGTTTCATTACATCCGCCGGCTGGAGCAGACATTCGACAACTCCCGCCCCGCACAGTCGGTGACCGGCGCCACAGTCGAGGGGCCCCTTCCTCAGCGGGCTTCCCGGTCCCCGATCCGGGGGGGTGCACAGTTTTCGACCGTCGCCCGCAGCTGATCGTCATAAGTGGGGATTATGACGATCAGTACGCACACTCGATCACGGATGAGATCAAGTTGTTTCTACTGCGCTCTTCGTTACGAAAAGCCACTTCGTGTGTCTTTTACCCAGTTCACAGCGTTCCATATCGTTTCGTTTCATCACAGTCCCATTGCTTAATTACGTAACTAAATGCGGTACGATACCTGCGACCCGGGATTTCGACGCGCCACGACGAGGACCTCCATGACCGACGCACACTCCCCCACTCCCGAAGCGACCACCGACGAGGAGGACTCGAGCAAACCCCGGGTGGGACGCCCTCGGAAGTACGCCACGGCAGCCGACCGTGTGCGCGCCTATCGCGAACGCGAACGCGCCAAGAAAGAAGCCGCCGGCACGGCCCCGGCGGTCGTCGAGAGCCCGGACGATGCGGTCTCCGCGCTCACGGCCGCCACCACTGCCCTACGCGCCCTCGCAACCAACAGCGTCGAGCAGTACTCGGCGATCGCCGAACGGATCACCACCGCGGTCGACAAGCTCACCGACGCCGAGGCCCTCGAGGCGCAGATGACGCGGTCCGCCGCCGAACTCGCGAAGGTCAAAGCCGACGCCGACGCGAAGATCGTCCGTCTACGCGAACAACTCGCCCAGGCACTCGAGGACCGCGACAACGCCGACGCGGCAGTGGCCGCCGTCGACGCCGAACTCGCCGACGCTCGTACCGCACACACCGAACAGGTGCGCCGACTCGACGAGGCGCATCACGCCGAGTTGACGCGCCTCAAGGACGAGCACGCCGCAACGCTGCAGCGGTGGAAGGACGAGTTCGAGGCCGCGACCGCCGAGCACACAGGGGTAGTCGGCGACCTGCGTGCGACGATCGTTCAGCAGGACGAATCCCTCACCGCGCAGCGACGCGAACTCGACGAGGCAGCAGCCCAGCGTGAGCGCGCGACCGTCGAGGTCACCGACCTGCGAGCCGAGATCGCGCGCCTGCAGGCCGCACTCGACCGGGAGGTCTCTACCCGCGAGCGCCTCGACACCGAGCTCACCACCGAGCGCGACCGCACCTCCGAGCTACGGAGCCGACTCGAGGAATCGCGCATCACCGCCGCGACAGCCCAGGCAGCCGAGACCGCGGCACGAGCACGCGGCGACGAACTGCGGGCCGAACTGTCGGCACTGCGCGACGAGATCACCGCCTTGCGCGACGAGACGAAGACGCTTCAGACTGAAAATCTGACGCTGAGAACCGAATCGACCTCTCTCCGCGCCGAACTGGATGCAGTGGGGGCCGCCGGGACGAGCTGAGCCGGTCGCCCGATCATCGAGAGGTTCGATGCCGATCTCCGCCGGCGGGGGCGAGCGTCAACCGAGCTGTTCGAACAACGACACGATGATGCCGTCCGGTCCCCGCACGTACGCCATTCGCACGCTGTTCTCGTATTCACCGATACCCCCGACGAGCCCGTAACCCTGCTCGGCTACAGCGTCGACGGCAACTTGGAGGTCGCCGACCTCGAACGACACATTGCGGATCCCGAGCTCGTTCGGCATCGCCGTCGGCGAACCGGGGAGGTGGTCGGGCGCGATGAAGCGCGAAAGCTCGAGCCGGGTCCCTCCGTCCGGGGGTCGGAGCATCACGATCTCGCAGTGCGTGCCGGGGAGTCCGCAGACGGTCGCAGGAAAGTCGCCCTGCACAGAGCCGGTGCCTTCGACCTCGAAACCGAGGCCGGCGAAGAACGCCGTCGCAACGTCGAGGTCGGAGACGGTGAGGCCGACATGGTCGAAACGTCGTACGTGTGCCATGGGATCCATCCTTCGATGTTGTCTCGTCCGTTTACTGCTGGGACGGAGCCGGTGCTCGGATCTCGGCATTCCGCGGACTCGGTGGGACATCGGATCGTTCCCCACCACCGCATCGATGAGCTACGACGCGCCCACCGCTCTGCGACGCGTCCCTCTGATCCGAGCAGCCCTGACAAGCATCAGCAGGCACAGCCCGATACCCCATCCGATCTCCGACAGCATCACACCCACTCCCGCCTGACCGGTGTCGTCGGTACTGGCAACCACGCTGAATGCGGTGGTGAACCCTGCCGCCGTGCCGATTGCGGCGGCCAGTCCACCGCTGACCACCCAGCGGGATCGACGAGCGCAAAGGAAGCATGACAGCACGACGGTCACTCCACAGGCGATCACCTGCCAGGTGGGGAACTCGTTCGGTGCGGGCAGGCCGGGACCTCGGAACTCGCCGTCGTGTTCGGCCGACCAACTCAACCATCCCGCGCAGGACAAGAATCCGAGTGCGAATGCGGTTGCACCGGTCGCCCACAGGCCGCGCCGGCCGAGACCCGCGGGTCGATCACCGGTGTGCTCGTGGTCGCTCGACGGACTCAGGACACCCGCACGCTCCCGCTGCCAGGCAACCCACACCATGCTCACGCCGATCAGGGTCGGCACGCCCACGAAGATGAGCACGATCCACAAGAATTGAGCCCAGGAGAAATCGAAACCGGCAGCCATAGGCAGACAGTATGTCGAGTGGAACGAGAGTCCGACGCACGGTCGTGATCGGCCTACGGTGCCGGCCCTACGATCGGCCGCGTCCCCATCCGTACGAGGAGCGCGGTCACCTCGGGTACTTGCGCAGTTCGTTCTTGGCGATCGTGCGCAGGTGCACTTCGTCGGGCCCGTCGTAGATGCGCATAGCACGGTGCCAGCCGTACATCGCGGCGAGGGGCACATCGTCGCTCATACCCGCTCCGCCGTGTACCTGGATCGCCCGGTCGATGACCTCGAGGGTCATGCGCGGTACCGCGACCTTCGCGGCGGACACGTAGGGAGCGGCGGCCTTGTTGCCGTGTTCGTCGATGGTCTTGGCCGCGAGACGACACAGCAGCCGGGCCTGTTCGATCGCGACGCGCGATTCGGCGATCTGATGCTGCACCACCCCCTGCTCGGCCAGTGTCTTGCCGAAGGCGACACGTCCCTGCGCGCGCGTGGTCATCAGCGCCAGGGCCCGTTCGGCGGCACCGAGTGCGCGCATGCAGTGGTGGATGCGGCCGGGTCCGAGACGTGCCTGCGCCATGGCGAAGCCGCCGCCCTCCTCCCCGAGGAGGTTCTCGGCGGGAACGCGGACGTTGTCGTAGACGACTTCACAGTGACCGTGCTGGTCGTGTCGTCCGAACACCGGCAGGTCGCGGACGATCGTGACACCGGGAGTGTCGATCGGCACCAGGATCATGGACTGCTGACGATGGGTGTCGGCGCTCGGATCGGTCTTGCCCATGACGATCAGCACCTTGCAGCGGGGATCCGCGGCGCCGCTGGTCCACCACTTGCGACCGTTGATGATGTAGCTGTCGCCGTCGCGCTCGATTCTGGTCTCGATTTTGGTGGCATCGGAGCTGGCCACGGCGATCTCGGTCATGGAGAAAGCGGACCGGATCTCGCCGTTCAACAGTGGGTCGAGCCACTGCTTCTTCTGATCATCGGTGCCGAACAGGTGGAGCAGTTCCATGTTGCCGGTATCGGGAGCCTGCCCATTGGTGGCTTCCGGGGCGAGATGCAGGCTCCAACCGGTGATCTCGGCGAGTCTGGCATAGTCGAGCTGCCCGATGCCGGATTCGGACGGCAGGAACAGATTCCACAGGCCCCGCTTGCGGGCCTCCTGCTTGAGGGTCTCGATGACAGGCGGGACTGTGTGGTCGTCGGGGCCGACGTTGCGGCGATAGGCCTCGTATTCGTGTTCGGCCGGGAACACGTGGCTGTGCATGAACTCCACGAGAGCCTGTTCGAGTTCGAGCGCTCTGGGAGACGGTCGAAGATCCAGCAATTCGGTGTTCGTCTGCGCGGTGAGCATGCTGTTCGCTACGTCGGTCATACGGTTTCTCCCTCGAAGATTCGGTCGGGGACGTCGTGAAAATGGGGTCGAGGTTCGGTCAGGGACCGCGGTCGAGGTCTGCGCCTCGGTACTGCATGAGATCCAGGGCGTACTCCACGTAGAGGCTCGCTACCTCTTCCGGACTCATCCGCCCAACGGGTCGCCACCAGGTGGGGAGAGCAGTACACATCGAGACCACTGCGCGAGCAGCGTCCTCGGGGTTTCGGACCCGGAACGATCCGGCGCGCACGGCGGCCAGCACCTTCTCGTCGACGACCGCCTGCTGCCAGTTCCTCTTGTTGGCGATGATCCGCCGGTTCTCCGTTGTGAGAGAACGCATCTCACTGGCACCGATGAACCCGAGTTCGCGGCGGTGCGTGTGGTACAGCGCCAGGTTCTCGATCAACAACGTGAAGACCGTGACGGGATCCCGGCCGGCCCCTTCGGCGAGTGCGCCGCGTGTGCGCTGCTCCAGATCGTCCATCGTCGCCTGATAGATCGTCATCAGGATGTCCTGCTTGCTGGTGAAGTAGTTGTAGATCCCCGGAACCGACAGGCCGCATCGCTTGGAGATCTCGCGCATGCTCGTGCCGTGATACCCCACGGCGAGGATCTCCTCGAGCGCGGCCTGGAGCACGGGTGCCAGCGACAACGGTTCGTACTCCCGCCACTGCCGACACGCTTCGACCTGCCCGGGTGGGTCGGACCGGGTCGCAACGAGGGTTTCCGGTTCCTCTGCGGGTGCCGTGAGCGCCGCCCGACCGGCTTCGAGGATCTCCGCCGGCCTCACCCCGAGTGCATCGGCGATGCGGTTCAAGCGATCGACGGTCAGTCCGGTCTTGCCGTTCTCGATCTGGCTCAGGGTGGCCGGGCTGACGTCGATGCACCGGGCCAGGCCTCGCAGCGTCATGCCGCGCGCGATCCGTACCTGGCGCAAACCGGCCCCGACCGACGCCGACCTGTCGACCGAAACCGCACTCACCGACAACTCCTGTGTTTGAAATAGCTGAACACCGACCATTCGGCCCTCGACCGTTCCGGGCAGCGTATCCACTTGCACGGCTGTCTCGCAGCGATTTTCGCGAAAATATCGACCCGTTGACGTCGACAGGTGTGACGTGCACCATAGTCGACACCGAGCGTGTGCTCGCTCCCGCTGTTTACCCGATGGAGGACAACATGACCGAGGTCGACGCTCCCGCAATGCGCGAACTGCTCGGAGAGAACGCGCCGAGCAATTGGGGCAAGTGGGGACCCGACGACGAGCTGGGTGCACTGAACTACCTCGACGCAGCGGAGGTTCTGCGCGGCGTCCAGCACGTCAAGTCGGGCGAGACCTTCACGCTCCAGATCCACATGGGACGCGCCGAGAGCCCCGGCGACCCGCTGTGGCCGGGTCGTGAGGGGATCAAGCGGCAGAACGTGCTCGATGAGAGTTCCTGGGACGGCGACGGGGCTCCGGCCTTCCCGGGCGGCCTGCACTACGCCGACGACACGGCCTTGGTCTTTCTCCAGGGATCGACCCAGTACGACGCACTCGGACACGTCTGGTACGACGGCAAACTCTGGAACGGGTACGACGCCCGCAGCACCGTCGGAGGAATGGACAAGGCCTCCGTCCTCCCGATCGCAGAGAAGGGCATCGTCGGCCGCGGCGTCCTCATCGACATGGCCCGCCATCGCGGGAAGCCCTATCTCGACAAGGGTGAAACGTTCGACCACCGCGATCTCGAGGAAGCTGCGACCGCCCAGGGCGTGACCATCGAGCCGCACGACATCCTGATCATCCGCACCGGGTGGCTCAAGTACTGGTACGAGTTGAACAACCCCGAACAGTTCTACGACGGATTCTGCGAGCCCGGCCTCACCTATTCGCCCGAGCTCGTCGAGTGGTTCCAGGACAAGGAGATTCCGAACCTGGTGACCGACACGATCGCCAACGAGGTGACCTACGACCCGCAGAGCGGCGTCGCGCTGCCGTTGCACTGCGCCCTGATGCGCAATCTCGGTGTCACGCTGACGGAGATCGCCTGGCTCGACGACCTCGCCGACGCCTGCGCCGCGGACGGCCGCTGGAGTTTCCTCTACACCGCCGCCCCGCTGAAGATCGTCAACGGCACCGGCGCCCCGGTGAATCCCATCGTCATCCGCTGAGGCGAACCATGACCATCTATGACGACAAGGTGTGGTTGTCGCAGTACGACGCTGCGCAGCGGCAACCACGCACGATCGAATTCGACGACGCCCTGGCGATGTTCCGGGCGACCGTCGAACGCGATCCGGACGCCGACATCATCCGCTACTTCGACGGCCGGATCACCGCAGGTGAACTCGACGAACTGAGCGACGCATTCGCCGCCGGAATCCTCGACGCAGGGTTCCAGCCGGGTGAACGGGTCGCGATCTATGCACAGAACGTGCCCCAGTTCGTCATCGCCCAACTCGGAACGTGGAAGGCCGGCGGTATAGCGGTGTCCGCCAACCCGATGTACCGCGAACGCGAACTCGAGGAGATCCTGCGCGACTCCGGTGCCACGGTCCTGGTCGCGCTGCAATCCCTCTACACCGACGTAGCAGCGAAGGTCGTCGAGTCGACCGACGTGCGCACCGTGATCACGACATCGGAACTGGAGTACCAGACTGCGAACAGCGGCACCCTCGCCGACGTCGAACACGTCGAGTGCGCGGGCACCACGGACATGGCGGAGATGCTCACGGCCTTCCGTGGCCGAACCGTGCCGCCTGCCGAGATCGGCCCCGACACGGTCGCTTTCCTGACATACACCTCCGGGACCACCGGCCCACCGAAGGGCGCGATGACAACCCACCGCAACGTGGCGTTCAACGCGCAGACCTACCGGGACTGGATCGACATCGGTCCAGACGACGTCGTCCTCGGCGTCGCACCGCTGTTCCACATCACCGGGCTCGTCGGCCACATCGCCCTGTCGCTGCTGACCGGTGCACCGCTGGTGCTGATGTACCGCATGGATCCGGCCGACACCATCGAGACGATCGAAAAGCAACGCGCCACGTTCACCGTCGGATCGATCACGGTGTTCATCGCGTTGATGAACGCCCCGAACGCGAGCAAGGAGGCCTTGGCGAGCCTGACCAAGATCTACTCCGGCGGAGCGCCGATTCCACCGAGCACCATCGCGGCGTTCGAGGAGCGATTCGGCCACTACATCCACAACATCTACGGCCTCACCGAGACGACCTCCCCGTCCCACGGGGTGCCGCTCGGCAGGCGGGCACCGGTCGACGAGCTGACCGGAGCGACCTCCGTGGGCGTGCCGGTCTACGACACCGTCGTGCGGATCGTCGACGACAACGGCAACGACCTTCCCCCGGGCGAGGTCGGGGAATTCGTGACGGCGGGGCCGCAGGTGGTAGCGGGGTATTGGAACAAGCCGGAGGCCACCGCGAACTCGATCCCGAACGGCGTGCTGCACACCGGCGATGTCGGCTACATGGACAGCGACGGCTGGTTCTACATCATCGACCGCAAGAAGGACCAGATCAACGCCAGTGGCTACAAGGTCTGGCCTCGCGAGGTCGAGGACGTGCTCTACGAACACGACGCCGTTCGCGAAGCAGCGGTGGTGGGTGTACCCGACGAATACCGCGGGGAGACTGTCAAAGCTTTCGTCAGCCTCCGCCCCGGAGCCACGGTCACGCCCGATGAGCTGATCGCGTTCACGAAGAAGCGACTGGCGGCCTACAAGTGCCCACGCTTCGTCGAGATCATCTCCGACATCCCCAAGACGGCGACGGGCAAACTGCTGCGCCGCGAGCTACGAACGGCGACACCGTCCTGACGATGGTCGCAGGGTCCCGCGGCCACATGCGCGATCCATAGGGGCGCTGCGCCGAAGGCGGGTCTTCTCGGTACAAGAGCTACCGAAGAAGGCCCGCCTTCTCGCGTGCCGGCCGGACGGCACACCATCACGATCCGCACATTGCGTGGATCAACCGCGCACGGTCGCCATCAGGGCATCGAGTGGCTCGGCGGCGGGGAGCGCCAGCGCGGCTCCAGCGACCTCTACGGCGCTCTCCGGCGACAACCGTCCTTCGACGTTGAGATCGAACTTCATCGTGAGCTCGTCGTCGGAGAGCGGGTTCGCCGGACCACCCCGGTTATAGTCGACGCGAACCTCGTGCCAGGAACCGTCCCGCGTACGTACCCGGAGCACCGCCGGGAACTGATGTGGGTAGATCTCGTCGCAGCGGTCGTCGCTGTAACTCGTGACCAGCCGCGCGAGTTCGAGTGTGCGCGGATCCTTCGCGGCAGCGTCGGTGAAATCGGCGTGTCCCACACCGAGTCCCGAGCCACCGAGCAGTGCCCGTGCGACGGTGAACGGGCCCGAGAAGACCGCGTGGTAACCGGATTCGGGAGCAGCCTTCGATGCCGGGGGCTCGGCGATCGTGCGTAGTACCGGCTTCGGTACGCCGAGTTGGATCTCCACGATGTCGGCCGGGTCCAGACCGTCGCGGACGAGCGCCCGCGCGGCGTCGATGCCGGCGTGGGTGAAGTGGTTGCACGGGTAGGGCTTGAAGAAGATGCCCGGCAGTTCCCAGTGCTCGCCCAGTCCGTCCAGCACCTTCGCGGTGTCGGCCCGATCGCCGCAGAAGGCGTGCAGGAATCCGAAGCGTCCTTCGATCACGGTCGGCGGTCCGGTGAGCCCGGCGCGAGCAAATTCTGCCGAGGTGACACCGGAGTGTGCGGCCCATCCGCAGTGCGGCCGCTTGACCGTGCCGCCGGTGCGGTTGGCTTCGAGCAATCCGGCACCGAAGCTCGCGGCGATGCCCATGGCGTCCGCGATGCCTTCGGTCTCGAGTCCGTAGAGCATCGCTGCGGCGGCAGCCGAACCTACGGCACCGCAGATGGAGGTTGCGTGCTGGCCACGTTCGAAGAATTCGGAGTTGCCGAGTTCCTCGTCGTAGCCGCCCATTCCCAGGCGGACCACGATCTCGACACCCACACCCGCAGCGTCGAGAACGGCTGCACCGGAGGCTCCCACTGCTTCACCGACGGCGAGCGCCGCCGGGATCACCGAAGCGGACGGGTGCAGCACCGACGGCAGATGGGTGTCGTCGGAATCCATCGAATGGGCGAGTGTTCCGTTGACGAGCGCGGCGGTGGCCGCCGGGAACCGCTCTCCGGTGCCGATGCCGGTGGCCGCGGCTGCGCCCGACCAGTTGCGTGCCACCTCGGTGACGACGCGAGCGGACGGCTGGTCGTGCGCCGCGAGGGAGTTTCCGAGCAGGTCGAGCACCCGGCGCGCGACGTCCTTGCGCAGTTCTGCGGGCAGTCCCGTGGTGCGGATGTCGGCGGCGAGGGCGGCGAGCCGGCCGACGACCGTTCCGATCAGGTCGTGTCGGGTCTCGGTGCTGGTCACGAGGCCACCACCGCGACGGGGCGAACGGGCGAACCGGTGCCGCCGGTGATGCGCAGCGGTGCCATGACGAACGTGAATTCGGTCAGGCCGCGGGCGCTTGCATCCTCGAGGTCGAGGTGCTCGATGATGTGGATTCCGTTCTCCACCAGCATCACTCGGTTAACCGGAAGAACACTGTGCCCCTTGCCCGCCGGGATGTGTTCGAAGGCGGTCGTGTCTGCACCGGCGGCCGCGATGCCGCTGGCCGCGAGCCACCGGCCCGCACCGACATCGGCGCCCGGAACACCGTCCTGCTGGCCGAGATAGCGTTGCGGATCGTCGAAGTACCGGGCCCATCCCGTACGGATCAGCACGACATCACCGCGGCGCGGTGTCACACCGGCGGCGTCGGCCGCATCGCGCAGGTCCTGTTCGGTGACCGCCTGCCCCACGTCGAGGGAGTCGACGCCGCGGACCCGTGCGACATCGAGGAGCAGTCCACGGCGAAGCATGAAGGGAATGGACTCCGCGCCGAGCTGGGAGAATTTTCCACCGCGCTGGGCTTCCTGGGCGTCGATGCCGCCGTGCAGCTTGCCCTCGTGGCTGACGTGGGAGAGCGCGTCGACGTGGGTGCCGACGTGTCCGCCGGTCACGATGATCTCGTTCGATGCCGATCCGCCGTCGGGTCGCACCATGTCGCCGTGCCGGAGGATGAGCGTCATCCGGAATCCGGGGTGGTTCGGTGAGCAAGGCATACCGGTCGTGTGGGGATGTCCCAGCTCGACGATGTCGACGTCGGTGTCGACGACCGCATTCAGCAGTGCGTCGGGACCGGTGATGGTTTGTTCGGTCATGATGTGGCTCCTCGTACTGTGATGGCCGGGGCTCGGTCGAGTACGACGCGAGCATTCGCAACGACCGCCGGGTCGATGAATCTGCCGTTCTCGTCGAGAACCGCGGTCTCCCCCGCCGCCGAGGACGCGGACGCGTCGTCAACGATGCGCTGCGCGCGCTCTCGTTCCTCGGCCGAGGGCGTGTAGGCCTCGTTGACAATGTCGATCTGCTTCGGGTGGACGACGGAGCGTCCGAAGAATCCTTGGATGCGGCCGACTCGGGACGATTCCGCGAGCCCGGCCAGGTCGCTCACGGCGGTCCAGATACTCTGGATCGGCGACGACAGTCCCGCTGCGCGTGCGGCTGTGACGATCCAGCGCCGGCGAATCCCACGCCGACTATTTCGACCGGCTCTTCGGCACGTCCTACCGCGCCTGGGTCGAGCGCGACCGCGTGATGGTCGCGGGCCTGCAGGCGGTCAACTACGACGACAAGCTCAGCGCGCGGTGGACAGCGCTGGTCACCGATCTCAACGGCCGACTGGCCGCGCAGATGAGTAGGGACGCCGACGCCGGGGAGATCACTCCGCTGTCGGACGACCACGAAGGCCTCGTCACGACCCTGACCGACATGATCGTCATCGCCTTCTTCAAGGACCGATCACTCAGGCCGTCCGAAGCCGAGTCGAGACGGATGCTGGCCAACGTGAAGACGGTCTGGCTCGGAACATGGGGTGCGCCGAACCCGCCGTCGCATCGAGTCGACTGATACGGCGGCGTGCTATCGCCTTCGTGGCGTGATGCGACCGGTCCACGCCCCTCTCTACTACCGGGAGGCAGTTCGCTTTTCCGCTACCTCTTCACCTTCGTTTCGTCGCGCGCTCAGAACAGCCCGACTGCTCGGATGATCAGACCGACGGCCACCACCAGAACCACGATCACCACGATCGCGATGGCGATGAGGGCCCCGGCACTGCGGCGCTGCGGCGGTTCGTGTTGCGGACCGCCCACAGCAGTCTCGGCGGGCGGAGTATCTCCGGGCGCCACCCCGCCCCCGGGTTCGAGACCAGGAGTGTTCGCGGGATCGGGGTTCTGCGGGTCGAACTCGGACGCGTCGGTATTCTCGTCAGCCATACTCTCCTGTACCCGATTATCGGCGAGCAACGCGTCGACTTTTCTTCTTCGCAGCGCCGCACCTGCGAGTGCGCGGGGTACAACGTCTGGGACAACGGTTCGATGATCCCGGAATCGACGTGGCCGCCGATACGCCGGGATAAGCTGACAACGGCCGAACAATACACCGCTGCAGGCTCCGGGAGCCGGTAACACCGCTGCTCCCAAGCCTTTTGACCTCGGGAGGAATCATGACCGACCCACAGCAGGATCCGAACAAGGACGAAGGTGAGGAGGGCCCGGCGGACGGCGGTGCAGCCGGCGTCCCGGGCGTTCACGATGGCGGAGCTGACGGGGGTGCCGACGGGGGCGCCGATGGTGGAGCCGACAGCGGCGGTGACGGCGGAGCCGACGGCGGGGCTGACGGAGGTGCCGATGGCGGAGCCGACGGAGGCAGCTAGGTGTGAGGACTCCTCATATCGCATCCAGGACTCCGGCGTCGAAACGGACGCCGGAGTCCTGGAAACACGCTTGATCGACATCGGTCGGGAGAAGTTCGCGTCCGAAATCTGGGGACGTGCACCACTGCTGACGCGTCGCGCCGGCACATTCACCGACCTGTTCTCCGTCGAGGCAGTCGATGAACTCATCTCGCGCCGAGGACTTCGCACGCCCTTTCTTCGCGTCGCCAAGGACGGGACGACACTGCCGGACTCGTCGTTCACCTCCCCCGGCGGTGTCGGAGCGACCATCTCCGACCAACTCGACGACACGATGCTCTGGCGCAACCTCGCCGACGGTGCCACCCTCGTCCTGCAGGCACTGCACCGCACGTGGGAACCGATCTCGCAGTTCGGCACCGCTCTGAGCGACGAACTCGGACATCCCGTCCAGGTCAACGCGTACATCACTCCACCTCGGAACCAGGGGTTCAGCCACCACTACGACGTCCACGACGTCTTCGTCGTGCAGATCGAGGGAACCAAGAGGTGGGTGATCCACGAGCCTGTCCACCCGGCGCCGCTGCGCAATCAGCCCTGGATCGATCACCGCGCCGCTGTCGCCCGAGCCGCGACAGAGCCGGCGTGCATCGACACCGTGCTCGAACCCGGCGACTGTCTCTATCTACCGCGCGGCTGGATCCATGCCGCCGAGGCCCGAGGGGAGATCTCCATCCACCTCACCGTCGGCATCCATACGTGGACGCGTCACGCACTTGCCGAGCATCTGACCCGAGCAGCGCTCACTGCGCTCGGCGACGATCCTGAGATGCGCGGTGCACTACCCATGGGCATCGACGATCCGGATGACGAGATCACTGCTGTACGTGAGCATCTCATCGCCGCACTGGCCGAGGCGGACGTCGCCTCCCTGTTCCACCGTGCCCGGCGGGAGCAGGCGCGTCCGGCACCGCTGGGGCCGCTCGCCCAATTCGCCGTCGTCCACGATCTCGGCCCCGACACCACGGTGAAACTCCGCAGCGCGCTGTATGGACGTCTGGAAGGTTCACACCTGGTCACGCGCGTGGGCCGTGTCGCCGTGGCGGACGATGAACTGCCGTCTGTCACGCGCCTGCTCGACGGCGGATCCCACCCGACGAAAACCCTCGGGACCGACCTGGTCGAACGGCTGTTGCGCGCAGGGATCCTCGTCCCCGCGGAACAGTGACGGTGCACTGTGGCCTCAGCCGAACGCTTCTTCTGCGCAGACAGTGCCCGACAGCGGGGTGATCCGATGGCCGGCACGGCCCCGCGCGGATTCGTCTGGGTCCTCGTCGAATATCGGGGCAGATGGCCGGTGAACGGGTTCGAGGGGCTCGATCTCGACGCCGCGGCCAAGACGGTCGTGTTCTCCGCCGCGCAGGCGGCCCGCGCACGCATACTGTTGGTCAAGCGCCCGGGCCGTCGTCGCCGCGGTGGGCACGACCAGTGGGCGGTGCTCCGCCGCGAGACCTCGGGCACGGTGCGTCAGCAATGGGGAATGTGGGATCGCGGGGAGGATCTGACACAGATCGTCACCGCCCTCGAGACTCCCGGCGACCTCAGCGGCCCCTCCGTCGTCCTGGTCTGCGCTCACGGTCACCACGATCCGTGCTGCGCCGTGCGTGGACGGCCGGTCGCGCGCGCTCTGGCCGAGCGCTGGCCCGATCAGGTCTGGGAATGCTCGCACGTAGGCGGAGACCGGTTCGCCGCCAATGTCGTCGTCGTACCCGACGGTGTCTACTACGGCGGTCTCGACGCCGAATCGTCCGTCCTCACGATCGAGGAACACTTCTTCGACCGGATCCACCACCACCATCTACGCGGCTACACCGATATGTCTCCGCCTCAGCAGGCCGCGCTCGCTGCCACGCTCCGACGCTTCGGTCCGGCCGGGCGCAGTAATTACACGGTCGCCGAGAGTGTGCGCGAGGGTGATCGCTGGCGGGTCCGGCTCGCCGGTCGTGCACCGCACCCGGAGCGTGTCGACGTCGAACTGCGGGCCCATCGCACTCCCCCGTGCCGATTGACCTGCCGTGGAGCGCCGACGGCTTCGGTCATGGTCTACGAACCCACCTCGGTCCGCGCGGTGTGAGCGGACGGCCGCGCACCCGGCCTGAGGTCGTCACCCCAGCTCTTCCTCCGCCTTCGCGAGGGCCGCGAACTCCTCGTCCGGGGAGTTCGCGACGAGGTGGTGGCGGCTGTAGAGACCGAAGTAGGCCATGAATGCAGCGAACGCGGCGAACGTCCACAGAGCCGCAACAGGATCGACGAGGAAGGTGGCAACCACAGCGGCCGCAGCGATCACCAGCGCGAACGATGTCGTGACGATTCCACCGGGTGTGCGGTACGGACGCCGCATCCCGGGCTCGCGCACGCGCAGCACGATGTGGCTGACCATCATGAGTACATAACTCACGGCGGCACCGAAGACCGCCATGTTGAGGAGCATCGCGCCCTCACCGGTCAGCGACAGGACGAAACCGATCACGCCGGGAACGATCAACGCGAGCATGGGTGCCTTGCGGGAATTCGTCACCGACAGGCTCGTCGGCAGGTAGCCGGCCCGGGACAGCGCGAAAGTCTGCCGCGAGTACGCGTACATGATGGAGAAGAAGCTGGCGATCAACCCGGCGAGCCCGATGTAGTTGACGACCTTCGCCGCTGTCCCGTCACCCAGCGCCTCGACGAGCGGGTTGCCCGAGGTCGACAACCCCTCGGCGCCCAACGCACCGGTCGCCAGGAACAGCACGGTCGCTCCGGTCAGCAAGAGCACCAGCATGCTGGAGATGATGCCGCGCGGCACGTTCTTCTCCGGCTCACGCGCTTCCTCCGCAGCGAGAGGAACGCCCTCGATCGCCAGGAAGAACCAGATCGCGAACGGGACCGCGGCCCAGATACCGAAGTAACCGAACGGCAGGAAGCCCGAGGCGCCGACGGCATCGGTCGGCGCGATGTCCGTGAGATTGTCGGACTCGAACAGTCCCACCGCAGAGACTGCGAAGATCACGAGTCCGACAAGTGCGATGGCGGTGATGACGAACATCGCCTTGAGCGCTTCGCCCGCACCGGTGAGGTGGATGCCGATGAAAATGGCGTAGACAGCGAGGTAGATCCACCGTCCGTCGGTGATCCCGAAGATGTTCAACGATTCGACATAGCTGCCGATGAACGTCGCGATGGCCGCAGGTGCGATCGCATACTCGATGAGAATTGCCGTGCCGGTGGCGAATCCGCCCCAGGGACCGAGCGCGCGACGCGCGAAGGTGTATCCACCGCCGGCAGCTGGGAGCGCCGACGACAACTCGGCCATCCCGAGCACCATCGCGAAGTACATGCCCGCGATGACCACGCCGGCGATGAGCAGACCGCCGAATCCGCCTTCGGCGAGTCCGTTGTTCCATCCGGCGTAGTCACCGGAGATGACATAACTGACACCGAGTCCCGCAAGGAGCACCCACCCTGCGGTTCCTTTACGAAGTGAACGTTTTTCGAGGTATTCGCTCTTCTCGGCGTGGAAGTCGGCGCCGTCGTGGTGCTTGCGGGTCCTCGAACTCTTCGATGGTTCTACGACCGACATTCCGTCTCCCTCAGGCGATCGGTTCGTACGGCGGCGTCACGCCGAGGTAGTGGAACGTCGCGCGAGCAGCTGTCGGTGTTCATGAGCTACCCCCCCCGGGGTCGTGAAGAATCGCGCAACGAGATGGAGTGCAGCCGTGTAACTCGGATGATCCAGCATCCTCCCGGGCGAACAGGGTGTCTGTTCGTTTCTCGAGTATCGGAGAAGACTGTTGCAACTCTGTTGCGCGCCTGTAATGGAACGCACGGTTACGTAGCCTGCGGGCGGTCTTCTACCAACCGACGACACGTGGAGGATTCGAAGTGACAGCGCCGCTGTGGGCGGTAGCGATCGTGGCCGTGGCTGCGTTCGGATGGGGTGCATCGGTGGTGTAGCGGGCTCATCGAAGTGTCGTGCGCCGATCCGAGGGTCCGCTCTCGGCCACGGGGCGTACCCGCATGGTGTCGGTCAGGCAGGTACAGGTCACCTTCGATTTCGTCGGACCCGAGCGAAGGCTGCGAAGAATCGGGTGCATCTCGATGTGCGCGTCGGCACAGGCTTGGAGAGCGACGAGCGACTGTCTGCTCTGCAAGCGGAGTCCGACCGACTGGTGACGCTCGGCGCCGCGCAAGTGAAGGTTCTGCACGCCGACGGTGTGGACGAGTCCTGCATCGTCGTGCAGGACATCGAAGGCAACGAGTTCTGTCTGGACTGAGCCCGTATACCTCGAAGTTCCGTGATCCGACAACCGATCACAGAGAAGCGGTGTGGTCCTCGACGATTCGCTCGGCAATTCGAGCGACGGCGACGTTGAGATCCTGTGACAGCGTCCGCAGCATCACGAAGGCGCGGGCGGCATCGACACCGCAGCGCTGCATCAGAAGACCTTTGGCCTGGCCGATGGTGTCTCGGGTGCCCAACGCCGAGCGCAGATGCAGCTCCGCGCGTGCAGCAGTGAGCTCGGCGGCCGCCTGCGCCGCCAATGCGATGCCCAGCGCTACCGCAGCACCGTCGAAGGCCTGCGGTTTCGATGCGAACAGGTTCAGCGAACCGGCGATATCGGTTCGGGTGTGAGTTGGAAGGACAACACACTGCCGACCCCGACCAGCAGGGCTTCCTCGGTGAACTGCGGCCACCGTCTCTCGGACCGCAGGTCGCTGCTGTAGACCACGCTCGTGACCCCGGCAGCGTCGATGCAGGGACCACCGGCGTCGCGTTGGATCCGACCGAGTTCCCGGGACGATGACGACGCCACTCCGTGCGCCTCGAATGTGTCCTTGCCGATGAGCACGATGTCGGCGCACTCGACCCCGGCGATCGTCACCGCGGCGGCCGTGGTCACCGCACGCAGTGCTTCACCGAGATCGTGCCGTCCGCTCGGCGGTCTTCATAGATCTCCAAGGGCCTTGATCAAGATCTCGATCGATTCGGCCATGAAATGCAGCCTCTTCCGCCTGTTTCACGATGCCGCGTGTCAAGGCGAGAAAGTGGCGGGCAAGATGCCCGTACCACCCACGCTAACCGCGATTGCCGGCACGGGAGTGTGAAGAGCACCCTCTGGGCGTTCGGCGGACGCCTCAGGAATGGGGTGGCCGACCGTGGGTCGGAGGTCAGAGGGTGTGGCCGAGGATGTGGGTAAGGGCGATCAGAGCGGCGAACCAGATGAGAGTTCCGCCGAGTGTGGCGAAGTCTGTGTACATGAGTGGTCTCGATCGTACGCCGGTTGAAGCATCAACGAAGATGTCCGCGGTCACAGTCCGTCACGCACGCGTTCGGCTTCCGCACGCTTGTCCCCACCGGGAATAGATAGCCATCGGGTCGCGTTGTGCTGGGCGGATCGGGTGCGTATTCGTGTCCCTCGGGCTCAACCCTTTGCCTTCACGGAAGTTCCGTTCGACTGGAGCCGTGTTGCGCCTTTCGCCGAGAGGCGACCGAACGCACCCGATCCCTTCACATTTCGTAACGCGAGTCGGCGCACTCCGCCACGCGAGCCTTCGCCACCGGATGCGCTTCCCGCACGGATGTGGCCGACCCGCCCCGGCGACCGAATACCACCGGGTTCGGCCACCGCTCCACCGGGTACCTCCGGAAGACACCGACAGGTTCGAAAGAACAGCAAGTGCAGGAGGACATGTGCCCACCAACTTGACCGCCACCGACCTTCGAGAACTCCTCGATTCGACGCTCGATGACCCCGCACTCGTTCTGGAGGAGGGACGCTTCCGCGTGGTCGGAGGTCAGGAGCTCACGGATGAGAACCGAGCGTTCCTCGTGGTCACCAGGGAAGACCTCCGCAAGCAGCTACCGCAGGATCGGGACCACGACGAGAGCGACCTGGAGCTACAGGCGGGCGTGCTCGGCTCGACCGTCGCGAACCTCGGCGGGTGATCGCCTTGTATCGGCTGCCGACCGGAACAGTAGGTGACACACTCGGAGAATGAGCGAAGAACCCACATCCGCGCCGGTCTGGAACTACCTGATGGACATGGATGGTGTTCTCGTGCACGAGGATCACCTGATCCCCGGTGCCGACGCGTTCCTGACCGAGCTCCGCGACACCGGTACGCCGTTCATGGTGCTCACCAACAATTCCATCCGCACACCCCGAGATCTGCGGGCGCGCCTGCTGCGCTCCGGCCTCGACGTGCCCGAGAAATCGATCTGGACCTCCGCGCTGGCGACGGCGACGTTCCTCGCCAATCAACGTCCCGGTGGCAGCGCTTACGTGGTGGGTGAATCCGGATTGACCACCGCGCTGCACGACATCGGCTACGTCCTCACGGACAGCGACCCGGACTACGTCGTCCTCGGTGAGACACGCACGTATTCCTTCGAGGCGATCACCACCGCGATCCGACTGGTCGAACGCGGCGCCCGGTTCATCGCGACCAATCCGGACCCGACCGGCCCGTCACGAGAGGGTTCGCTTCCTGCCACCGGGGCAGTCGCAGCGCTCATCACCCGCGCGACCGGCCGTGAGCCGTATTTCGTGGGCAAGCCGAATGCCCTGATGATGCGGTCGGCCCTGCGTGCGATCGGTGCGCACTCCGCACACACGCTGATGATCGGTGATCGCATGGACACCGACATCGTCTGCGGCCTCGAGGCCGGTCTGCAGACACTGCTGGTCCTGACCGGCATTTCGACCCGCGAGTCCGTCGAGCGGTTCCCCTACCGCCCGACCCGCGTCATCAATTCCGTTGCGGATCTCGTTGGGTCAACGGCAAATCCGTTCTGAAGAGTATCGGGGGTCCGAACTTTCGGCCGGATCCGACGAGGGTGGGCTTTTCATGCACCGAGAGCGAAGGCGACCAGGAATCCCAGCGAAGTGCAGATACCGACCCACCATCCGCCTTCTCGATAGGCTTCCGGCATCAACGAGTCGGCGATCACCGCAATGGTGGCGCCTCCGGCGAATGCCTGGATCAGCGGAATTCCCGCTTCCGGCAGAGAATCGGCGAACGTAGTGGCCACCACAACCACCGCCACCAGCAGAACGGCCGTCACGCCCCAGATGAGCAGAGCAGAGCGATGCGACAGAGCCGACCGCATCGACGCCGCACCCGCCACCGCCTCGGGGATGTTGCCAACCGCCACGGCCACCAGCAACACGATTCCACCGCTACCGGCTGCGAGAGTGGTCCCCAACGCAGCATTCTCCGGAACGCCGTCGAGGAGGGCCCCGAGCATCAGCGCCCAACCCAGGGCTGCAGGGCCGAGCATGTTCTCGATCACGCGATCGGCAACGACATAGACGACGGTTCCCAGCATCAAGGCCCCGCCGGCCGCCCACAACCCCTGGTCGGCGAAGGCCGGGGCGAACAGTTCTGTGGAGACCGCCGCCACCATGGCACCGGCGCCGAAGGCCATCAACCCCGCGAGCACCGGGCGGGGCAGGTTGTAGAGCAGGCCGATCGCAGCTCCGAGGAACAAGGGCACGGCGGTCCCCAGTCCGTACCACAGGGCCGTCAACATCGAACCGAACCCCCGCGTCGGCACCGTCCTCTACTCGTTACGCTCATGTGTACCTCTTCCGTCCCGGCGACCGGGTACCCAGGGACGTCACCGCCGACCGACTCGGCAGGGTCACCTATAACGCGATGATCGACGATTCCGTCGGCAAGGACACGGTGCCCAGGCATAATTTGCTCGAATCAGCGAGTATCGGCCCACCCCATCGATGAAGCACCGAGTCCGAGCGAAGCATCGTGAAGGGCCGAATCGACCGGTGGAGGATTCGTGCGCATGGGCCGTGCACCGATTATTCCGCGCGCCGCTCATCATGTCGGCGCACACTGGCGTGCTCTGTCCGAGATCAGGGGCACCGGTGAGCGGTTCGTCCCGGCCCTGACCGAACCCCTGCCGCCTGCTGCGCGGCGTTGGATCAACCATGCGGTGGCCGAGGGCACGCCGATGGCCGCAGCCGCACGACTCGAGATGTCCGGGCAGATCCGGCTCGGATCCTGGCGACCGTTCACCGCTGTCCAACTCCTCGCCCCGACGTCGGGATTCGTGTGGGCTGCGACCACTCGGATCGGCCCGGTATCAGTGTCGGGGTACGACCGCTTCACCGACGGTTGTGGCGAGATGCGTTGGCGGATAGGGGGAATCATTCCGGTGATGTCCGCGGACGGCCCTGATGTCAGCGACAGCGCGGCCGGCCGCCTGGCCGGGGAGAGCATCTTCGTGCCGACGTCGTTTCCCCTCGCACGGTGGCGCGGCGACGAATTCGTCGCCTCGGCGACCTGGACAGTGGACGGCCGCAAGGAGACCGTGCGTCTGGATGTCGCCGATGACGGGGCGTTGTGCGGGGTGCGGATGCTGCGGTGGGGCAACCCCGACAATCACGAGCTCGGCCGGTATCCGTTCATCGTCGCGGTCGAGGCCGAACACCGGTTCGGTGGCATGACCATCGCCTCACGGATCCGCGCGAGCTGGGACACGGGCACCGGCACGGACGGCGAGTTCTTCCGCGCCGAGATCACCTCTGCCGACTTCTTCTGACGGTCCACGAGGCCTGCCGCGTAAACCGACGTCGTCACTGTCTGCCGGGTGTCTGTGTGCGGTCCCGCCGGTCGGCCGTCCACACCGATTGCAACATGTGCCAGTCGGCGGGATGCGCGGCGATACCGGCGGCGAACCGGTCGGCCAGTAACTGGGTCGTGGCTTCTACGCCGCCTGCGGTATCGATCGGGGCGTCGATGTGGAACCCCCAACCGCCCGGAGTGAACCAGCAGTGCACCGGCAGCAGCGGCGCACCCGTATCGATCGCGAGCTTGGCCGGGCCGGCAGGCATGCAGGCCGGTTCGCCGAAGAAGGTTACCGGCACGCCCGCTCCGGTCAGGTCACGCTCACCGAGGAGTCCGACGAACCGTCCCTCCCGGATCCGGGCGGTCAGCTGTTCGAACGGTAGGTCCGATCCTTCATGCGCATCGAGTACCCCGAACGCGGAGGTCGACAACGATGACGACGCCGGCGACAGGGCTCAACAGCAGCATGAAGCCCACCATGAGCACGACCGCGACAGCTTCGAGGCGGTCGCGCCCCGTCCGACTTGCCAACAAAAATCCGGCTGCCTGCAGATTCGCTCTGCCGACAGCCGGATTCGGTGTGCCGTATCCAGTTCGCCTATCCGATGGGCGGGGCGGCCGGTGCCTCGCGCGACAGGATCGGAAGCCGCGACGCGAACGGCAGAAGCACCACGACGACCAGCGCGACCATCAACACGCCGAGCGCCATGCCCGACAGCACGTCGTGGACGTAGTGCACCCCCACCGTCACCCGGGAGAAGGCGAGCACCGCGGCGAGCGGAGCGACCAGCCAGATCAGACGCGGAGCCGCGAGGACACACGCCGTGGCGAACGACGCCGCGATGACGGAGTGGTTCGACGGCCAGGACCAGTCACCCACCTCGGGGCATTCCAGCACCGTCTCGATCCCGAGTGCGCGACACGGTCGCGGCTCCGTCACCACGAGCTTGACGAGTTCACTCGACAGGTAGGCACCCACGACACCGATACCGCCGACGGCGAGGGTGCCCAAGCTGCGTCGATCGTTCCGCCACAGCCACGCCGCGAGCACACCGGTGAAGGCGACCAGGACGAGCAGCCCCCTGTCGGCGACGAGACCTGCGAGCGGTCCGAGGAAGGACCCCTCGACGGTCTGAGCGACGGACAGATACAGGCGGTCGCGCATCGGTACCGTCGCCGCCGCGAGAAGAGTCAGCACGAGCGCCACCCCTACGGCAGGGATGAACATCGAGCGGACCAACCGCGGGGATACAGGAGGTGAACTCTCGGTGACGACCATGACCGAATACGCTATCGCGCCACCTTGCCCGGCGGCAGACCGGCTGGTCGGGCGGGGTGACGGGGAGCTTCGAGCCTGCGACGCGTCCCGTTCCGAGACGACTGCAGGCCGGCGGACGAGTTGGCTTCTGCCTCCCGCCCGGGCGATAGGCTCGCACGCGTGTGGCGAACCTGGATCCTCTCCGCAGCGATGGTGGCCGTCGCGGCGGTCGTTCTGCTCACTGGCGCATTCGACGTGACCTCGGTGGTGACGGCAGTACTGCTCCTCGTCTTTGCGTGGGTCACCTCTCCCCTGTTCTTCCCCCATCACGTCGACGACGCGACCGCCCGTCGCGACGCCGCAACCCGCGGCGTTCCGGTGGTGTACTGGCGCCCGGGGTGTACGTTCTGCATCCGGTTGCGCGCCACCCTGCGCACTCGCGCGCGTCGCGCGATCTGGGTGAACATCTGGCGGGATCCCGCTGCGGCCGCTCGGGTCCGGGAAGTCAACGGCGGGAACGAGACGGTGCCGACGGTGTTCGTCGGCGACGTGTCGCATACCAATCCCGACCCACGTTGGTTTCGCGATCAACTGGTCTGACGAGCCGACCCCCGACACGAACGAGGTCCCGGATCCGTGTGGATCCGGGACCTCGTTGATGCAGAGCGGTCAGCGGCGCACGCCTCGGCCGGTGACGGCCTTGACGAGGAACAGCAGGATGACCGCGCCGAGGAGGCAGGTCAGGAAGCTGAAGATCAGTCCGCCGCCTTCGACATCCACCCCGAAGACCTTCAGCAGGAAACCACCGATCAAGCCGCCGATGACGCCGACGACGATGTTGAGAAGAATGCCCTGCTGGGCGTCGGTGCCCATGATCTTGCTGCCGATCCAACCGGCGAGACCACCGATGATGATCCAACCGAGGATTCCGAGTCCGAGCATGTGCAGTCCTTTCGTGAACACTGGTTAGTTCGACCCAACTCAGATACCCAGTCGTCCCACCAGTCACACCTCTCACTTCTGACAAGTTCAGAGTGGCACGAATACGACGCCCGGAAGGTCGGATTCGACGGCTCCGACCGTGGCACGTGCCGTCTGCCCGACGGGGACGGCTCGCGCTGGCACACTCGTGCGCATGACCCAGCCTCCCGTCACGATCACCGTCACCGGCCACGCCGAGCGCACCGTCGCACCCAACCGGTGCACGGCGGTGTTGCGGGTGCACGCCGACGGCTCGTCGCGCAAGCAGGCCGCCGAACCGGTGACCGCGGCCGTCGCCACCATCACCGATCTCGTCACCGAACTGCACAAGCGCACCCCGAACCCGGTGAAGCGGTGGACCTTCGATCGGGTACGCCACAGCCGGCGGCGCCCGTTCAACCGCGAAGGCAAGAACCGGCCGTGGGTGTACAACTCGTCGGCGTCGATCACCGTCACCTTCCACGAGTTCGACGCTGTGGGTGCGTTCGTCGAGCAGGTCGCCGAACTCGAGGTGGTCACCGTCGCCGATCTCCAGTGGTGGATCACCCGCAAGGCGCGAAAGAAGCGACTCGCACAGGTCCGCGACCTCGCCGTCCGCGACGCCCTCGACAAGGCGAAGGCGTACACGACGTCCTTGGGTCTCGACACCGTTCGTGCGGTGGCCATCGCCGATCCGGGCATGCTCGGCTCCCAGCCCTCACCCGTTCACGCGGGCGGCGCTCCGATGATGCGCACAGCGATGCTGCGCTCGGATGCGATGAGCGCACCCGAGTCCGCCGAACCCGCGCTGGTCTTCGAACCCGACCGCGTCACCCTCACCGCCGACGTCGAGGCGCGGTTCGAAGCGTCCCCCTAGCGTCGGGGAAACCTCGGTGTTCCGGACCCCGCTCAGCGACGTCGAGAACACCGAAACTCGAGCACCCTCCGCTCGATTCCTTGCGCGCCTTGTACAGACGGTGGCACGATGCCAGCACGCCGCCGATCCGCGCGGCCACAATCGAATAAGGCCCGCCAGGAGTTGCAGCTCCCGACGGGCCGGATGTCCGACTGTAAGGGAGTCGAACGTGGGTCAGAATACCCTGGCCGGCGGCGTGCGTCGTGGACCGCGCCTTGCCGCCAACTTCACCGTCCTCAGCAATGCCGTCATCACCGACGAGCGGCTGTCCTTCCGCGCGCGGGGTGTGCTCGTCTGGTTGCTGTCCAAGCCCGACGACTGGCGCACCCGCGCCGACTCGATCGCGGCACAGTCACCGAAGGAAGGTCGCGACGCCATCCGCTCGGCATTGCGCGAGCTCGCAGACCTCGGCTATCTGGTGCGCGAGAAGATCCAGAACGAGCTCGGCCAGTGGATCACCATCCAGACCATCTACGAACGTCCCGTCACCGACCCGGCGCCTGAGAATCCGACGCGCGGCAGCGCGGACATCGGAGACTCAGGCGCTCTTTCAAGTACCGATACACCAAGGACGGAAACCAACCGCACACCGCGCGTCGCGAAGACACCGCTCGGTCCGGCGGTGGTCGAGCTTGCGGCAGCCTGCAGGCAGGCCGGGCTCACCGCGACCTTCGTCTACCTCAAACCCGATGCGGCAGCGGCGATCGAAGCACTCGTCGCCACACACGGCGTGCCGGCTCTGGTTGCGGCAGCGAAATCCGTGCACAGACCGGGCAATCCGATGCGACTGGCGCACGGATGGTTGCCGTTGTGGCGGTCGCTGTCGACGCCCCGTGTCCTCCACCCGAAGTGCGGCGACTGCGACGAGTACGGGTGGCTTCCCGATGACGAGCAGGGGCGTGCCGTGCGGTGCGGGTGTCGCGCGCCGGCTGCGGCCTGAGATCCGATGCAAAGGCGCTCGGCCGAATTCCGTTGACCGATCGGTTGTCTCATGAGGGGTAGGTAACGTTCTGCGGTAGACAGTCTCGCCGAGCTATCGACGGCGAGGGATGGTGATGGTGTCGGGAACCCGTATCGAAGTGCCCGTCGACGACGGCGTGCTGTCGGGACTCGATTTCGGTGGCCGTGGCCCGGAAGTGCTGTTGGTCCACGGCAGCGGACACAACGCCGTCACTCGTGATCGCCTGGTGTTCATTCGTGCTCAGCAGAATGGCGTAAATTCCATTGCCCCAGCACTTGTCGAGGAGTACTACTGGACGCTGGCGAATTTCGAGATCCTCGAGGAGAAACACGGCGATGGCCACCACGATCGAACGGCCGGACGGCACGAGCATTCACGGTCCGGGCAAGCTGTCTGCGGAGCGCTTGCAGCACGAGCTGGCGTTGCGTCGACGTGCGCAGCGGATACCGGCAAGGCGACGTCACGACGGAAAAGGCGGGCGTCGGCAGCAGCGACGTGCCGCCGCCGGAGCGTGGTAACTCTGCCCAGCATCGTCGAGGCCGCGGCGTGATCGGTCAGCGGCGCGCCGGCGAGGCGAGAGGAGAATCCCGACGACCTCCGGCGACGGCACTCCCCCACTGGCCGATACAACCGGACGAGCAGGGGGCATCAGCACGATCGCCGACAGCGCGGCGATGGCCACCGAGAGGATGCCGCCGAGGGGAAATCCGACCAGAACGTTGAGCCGGGACTTCGCCCGATCCCGCACCGTCCACTTCTCTTCCACCGCCCCGGAGGAGGAGAAGAACACCTCGTACGGAGTCCTCGCCGCACCGAACAACGCGATCGCGTAATACCGATATGCCGCCAGTTTTTCGCTGTCCACCAGGGATGGAGTGAACACCTGGTTCGCGAGCTGCCCCCCAATCCGGGCCGAGAAGGAACACCGCCACTGCGAACGTGACCAGGCACAGTCCGACCACCCCGGTGACGTTCTCCATCACCGAGAACTTCACCCGCCAGATCACCAGCCACACCGCCAGGGCGGCTACCGGAATCCACATCTTCGGGTTCACACTGCTCGCCAACTGCAACGCCAGCGCGATACCACCGACCTCGGCGGTCCACGTCGACAGGTTGATCAGAAACGACGCGCTCAGATTCGCCACTGCCATGCGCGGCCCGAGACGTTCGCGAATGATCTCGAAAGTGGCTCGGCCGCTGACCGCAGCGACGCGGCCGGACATCTGCGGAAGACACAGATTCCCAGCACGCCTACCGGCACCACCCAGGCCAGGACAACCCGAAACGCGCGCCCACCACGGCATTGGTGACCAGATCACCGATGTCGAGAAATCCCCCGATCGCGGTGAGGATTCTGAGAGCGACGGCGAAGAGACTTTTCATCCGGCCGCCTCGAGACGGTCTCCGAGATCGAGCAACTCCGTACCTGCACGTCCGAGCTCAGCCGCAACCGCAGTCAGGTCGGTCTGCTCGCCGACTCCGGCAACCATGTCTCGTCCCCGGATGATCTGTCCGGTAACCGTGTTCGCCGCCTGCAGGACCTCGGCGCGCAGGGTTCCCTGGCCGGGGGTGTCCACCTCTCGATCCGCGGTTGCCGAGACGGCCTGGTCGACCTCTTCGAGCATGTCCGACAGGGCGGTGTCCGTGGCGGCGGTGGTGTTGTGACCGTCGGCGAAACCTGCAGGCTCAGCTGAGCCGAGACCGCCGCCGAACCGATCTGCTGCGCTGCCCGACCGAAATTGCCTTCCACCCCGCCGCGCATCGAAGCGCACCCTGATGCGAAGACACCCAGGAGCAGCGCTGCAGCGACCACAGAAAGCAGCACACCCCTGCTCCGGCGTCCACCCGTCTCATGCGAGACGCGCCGTGAAGACCACGCTTTCCTCAGCAACCTCACGATAGAGGCCGGTTTCCGTCGCCGGTCGGTTTCGACAGCCGACACTCGCCGCGCTGTCGACCGGCGCCTATCGTTGTTCCCATGGATCCGCCCGTGACGCGGTACATCCAGCGCGACGGCGCCGCACTGGCGTATCAGATCGTGGGTGAGGGGCCACATCCGATCGCGTGGTTCTTCGAAGACATGATGCATCCGGACCTGATGTGGACCGATCCGCACTTCCACTACAACTTCGAACGTTGTGCCCACTTCGCGCGTTCGCTGTTCTTCCAGCGACGCGGATTCGGACTGTCCGATCCCGTCGAGCACGTCCCCACGCTCGAGGAGCAGGCCGACGACGTCGTCGCGGTGCTCGACGACGCCGAGGTCGATCGCGCCACGCTCGTCGGCGCAGCCAGCACCTGCGGGCCCCTTGCCCTGGTAGCCGCTCGGCACCCCGACCGCGTTTCCGGGCTGGTCCTCGCCGAACCCTGGTCCGATACCCTGCTGTCCGACGGTGATCCGCCACCGGGATGGACTGCTGACGAGCGAGACCGGTTCGTCGAGTCGTATCGGGATGCGTACGCATGCTGGGGTCAAGGGAAGCTCACGTCCCTGGCACACCCGACCCTCGATGTCCCACACAATCGACGGATCATGGCGCTGCTCGAACGCTGCTCCGCCACACCGAGAACTGCCCAGAAACATCTCGAGTGGGCTCTCCGCGCGAACTACTCCTTGATTCTGCCGGCAATCCAATGCCCGACGAAGGTGTTGCATCAGCCGGACACTCTGTTCGCTCGAGAGGCCGGCCGCAGGATGGCCGCGCAGATTCCGAACGGCCGCTTCTACGAGCTGCCACCGATCGCCCTCGGCGCAACCCTGGGTGAAGTGCTGATTCCTGTTCTCGACCACGTGGAGGAACTCGTCAGCGGCACGGACCATCCGGTCGAGGCCGATCGGTTCCTGGGCGCGGTTCTGTTCACCGATGTCGTCCGCTCCACCGACCTGCTCGCGGAGGTCGGTGACAACCGGTTCGCGAGGTTGCTGGGCGCGCACGACCGACTCGTGCGTGCGGAGGTCGAGGCCGGCGGAGGCACGCTGGTGGGCATCGCGGGCGATGGGACCCTCAGTGTCTTCGACGGTCCAGTGGCCGCACTGCAGTGCGCGCACCGGATCATCCGATCGACATCGACTCTCGGATTTTCTGTGCGCTCCGGCGTGCATGTCGGGTCGGTGACCCGCGCCGGTCCCGGGTTGACCGGAATGACGGTCCATATCGGAGCGCGGATCGCTGCCTCCTCCGGGCCTGGCGAGGTGCGATGCTCACAGGCGGTGCGCGAGCTTGCGGTCGGCGGAGATTTCGATTTCACCGACCTGGGCAGGCATCGGCTCAAAGGTGTGCCCGGTCAGGTCCAGGTGTTCAGGGCGACGGTCGGGGCCCGTCCTGCACAGCCTGCGCTGCTACCACGCCCGACCGTCTCGGACCGGGCAGTATTGACCATGGCGCGCCGGGCTCCCGGCATGCTTCGTGAGCTCGCCCGCCTCGCAGACCGTCGCAACAAGGCAGTAAGGCGTCCACGATGATCGTCGCCGACTAGGCTCGGCTCCGTGAGCGTGCGTGCAGGAATCATCGTGACCGGGACCGAAGTGCTGACGGGGAGGATCTCCGACCTGAACGGACCGTGGTTGTCCGACCAACTCCTGAAACTCGGCGTCGACGTCGCCCACATCACGATCTGCGGTGACCGGCCCGCCGACCTGACCGCACAGTTACGGTTCCTCACCGAGCAGGGCGTCGATCTCATCGTCACCAGCGGGGGTCTCGGTCCCACCGCCGACGACCTCACCGTCCCCACCGTCGCCGAGTACTGCGATCGCGAACTGCTGCTCGACCCCGAACTCGAAGAACACATCGCAGGTGTCATCCGCCGGTTCCGCCCGGACACCCCCGATCTCGACACCGGACCGACGCGTATCGGGATCCGGAAGCAGGCGCACGTGCCCGCCGGTGCCACCGCCCTGCCGCCCACCGGTACAGCGCCGGGCGTGGTCATCCCCGCGGTCGCCGGCGAACGGCCGGTACCGACCATCGTCATCCTGCCCGGCCCGCCCGGTGAGCTGCAGGCGATGTGGCCGAGCGCGGTCGCCTCCCCCGCGGTCGCCGACGTGTTGGCGCGAGCCGACGACCTGCAGCAGCACACCGTGCGCGCCTACGGATTGCACGAGGCACAACTCGCCGAGACGCTGCGCCGGGCCGAATCAGAGATCGCCGGCCTCGAACGCCTCGAGATCACCACCTGCCTCCGACACGGCGAACTCGACATGGTGACGCGAGTCGCCTCCGGTGACGCGGACATCTACCATCGCCTTCTCGACGTCCTCACCGAACACCATGGACGCGAGATCTTCTCGACCGACGGTTCCACCATCGACGACCAGCTGATCGCCGTCCTCGACGGCCGCACGATCGCGACTGCGGAGTCGTGCACCGGCGGACTCGTCGCCGCGCGGCTCACCGACCGTCCCGGGTCGTCGGCCTATGTCATGGGTGGCGTCGTCTCGTACTCCAACGACGCGAAGTCCGATCTGACCGACGTACCGGCCGAGATGATCGCGGAACACGGGGCGGTGAGCGAGCAGGTCGCCGCAGCCATGGCCGAGGGTGCCCGACGGCGCCTGAAGGTCGACGTCGCGGTCTCCACCACCGGGGTCGCCGGCCCCGACGGGGGAACCGAGGCCAAGCCGGTGGGCACGGTGTGCTTCGGCGTCGCGATCGAGGGACGGCCGACGTACACGGTCACCCGCCGTTTCCCCGGCGACCGCGAACGGGTCCGGACTCTGACCACCACCGCAGCACTGCATCTGGTTGTCGCACAGCTCGGTCTGGATTGAGCCTGCACGCGCGCACCCTCGGCGGTTGTCAGCCCTCGCGTGCCGCCTTCAGCTGAGTCCGAAGAGAATCCACTTCGGCTCGGAGGTCGTTGATCTCGTCGATGTAGGGACGGATCCGGGCGCGGACCGCTTCGTCGGTGTACTGCGGGATCAAGCTCCGAGAGCAGTTCCAGTCGAAGGCCTCGACCTCGATGACGATGCTTCGTTCGCATCGCGCCGAGATTCTCCGCCCGTCGCCGAGATCGCGCAGCCGGTCGAGAAGCTGCGGGTCGTCTTCCGCATCGACCACCCGCGCGGTACCGAAGAGCTTCAACCGTCTCTTCAGCGGAAAGTCCGCGAGGAACAGCGCGACCCTTCCGTTGTCCGCGATGTTCCCGACCGAGACGAATTGTTGATTGCCTCGGTGGTCCGCGAACCCGATCGTCTGCCCACCGAGGTGGTGCAGGAACCCGACGGGTCCGCTGCGGTACTGGACATAGGGCCATCCGCTCGGGGTCACCGTCGCCATATGGAACTGGAAGCTTTCGCGTACGAGAGCGAGTTCCCGGTCGCCCAACGGCTGAGGTCCTCGGTCGGGTTCGTCGAGGTCGGCACCATAGGCAACGATGCTGCCCGCAGCTTCCTGACGCGCGACCGCCTCCGGGCCGAACGCCAGATGGTGATACCTCGAACCCATACCGATCTCCTCGCCGATGTCCGTTATGCCGACAACGAGACAGTGCATCACAATCGACCGTGACCAGAAAGACGCGGGTGTCGACCCTGCAGTTCGCCGACAGCGGCCATCTGGTTTCCGATACGGAACGTGTCGTATCTGAATGAGCCGCCTGTGCAACGCGGACGTCCACGCGACGCCGAACTCGAGCGTCGGATCACCACCACCGTTCTCGAACTACTGGCCGAACAAGGCTACGAGGGCGTGACATTCGAGGCGGTCGCTCGACGTTGCCAGGCGTCGAAGGCAACGCTGTATCGACGATGGCCGTCCAAGCGCGACATGGTGCTCGCAGCAGTGAAGGACGCCCCTGCGCATCCCTCGGCAGTCCCACTCCGGCGCGGCGACACACTCCGCGACGACCTGCTGATGCTTGCGCAACGCCTCAGCCTCACCATGTCCGCAACCGACAGCAACGCCGCCTTCATGCTGCTCCACGCGGGACTCGAAGACCCGGAGTTGTGCGACGCCATCGAGGAGACCGTCGGCCCGACAGGCGCACGTCTCCCCCAGGCGGTCCTCGACGATGCCGTTGCACGAGGCGAACTCCCTTCGGACGCTCAATCATTCGCATACGAGGAGGTCGTGGGAACCGTCCTGCTCCTGCGACGAGCGAACGGTCTCACCGTCGACGACACCTACCTCGAAGCCCTCGTCGACACCGTCATCATTCCCGCGCTCACCGCGTCCGCCGGCCGAACGGACCTGCCCGCCGGGATCTTCTCCGGCCACCCCGAAACCTCCACCACGACTACGACTACGGAGACCCCGTGACCCGCTGCACCATCGAGGACTTCACCTACCGCACGATCACCGGGGACGGCGGCGTGAAGCTCAACGTCGCCGTCTGCGGGCAAGGTCCGGCCGTCGTCCTGCTGCACGGTTTCCCGCAGACCCACTACATGTGGCGCCACGTCGCCCACACACTCGCTGACGACCACACCGTGATCGTCCCCGACCTGCGCGGCTACGGCGCCAGCGACCAACCCCCGGCCGACAATCCCGAGTCGTATTCCAAGCGCACCATGGCGAACGACATCGTCGCGGTCGCCCGCGAGATCGGTTTCGACCACGTCGGGCTCGTCGGTCACGACCGCGGTGCGCTCGTCGCCGTCCGTGCGGGACTCGACCACCCCGACGCCGTCGACTACCTCGGCATCCTCGACGTCCTTCCCACGATGGACACCTGGGCCGTACTTCAGGGCGTGAACGCCAAGGTTGCCTGGCACCTCTACCTCATGGCCCAGCCCGCAGGGATGCCCGAGAAGATGATCGCCGCTGTCGCCCCGGAATTTTTCGGCTCGTTCCTCGATGCGTGGGACCCCACCGGAACCACCTTCACGCCCGAGGAGCGCGATCACTACGTCACCAGCTCGATCAACTCTGTCGACTCGATCGTGGCCGACTACCGCGCCACCGCCGGCATCGATCTCGACATGGACCTCGCCGACCGCGAACGCGGGGCTCGGCTCACCATGCCCGTCGCGGTCATCTCCCAGGACTGGGGCTCGCAACTGGGCTTCGACGCCTCGGCCCTCTGGCAGGCGTGGGCACCCGATCTCACCTACCAGGGCACCACCAGCGGCCACTTCATGGCCGAAGAGAACCCCGACGAGATCGCCGGCTTCATCACCGAGCTGGCCGCCCGCATCCCGGCCGACCAGCCCTGACGGACATGCCACCGGAGTCACCGGTCGGGGGTGACCACGATCACCGAAAAGCACGCATCCTTAACATGACGAACAAACGGGACATCGATATCATCGACCTCAGTTATTGTCTGTCGGGGGCACACGAGGAGAATCGCGCATGTCCCGGATCGATCGCAGACGCACACGCACCGTCGGCCTGCTCGCCGCAGGTCTGCTCACCGCAGGTCTGAGCGTCGCGGGTCCGGTCGGTTCCGCGTCCGCTGACCCGGTCCGCAACTGCCCTGAACGGTACGTCCTCGCCGTCGACGGAACCCGCGGCTTCGAAACCCGCGACTCGATCGACCCGGCATCCCCCTTGGCGAAGATCTCCGCTCGGTTCGAGTCTCCCGGCACCGTGGTCGAACACATCCGCTACCCCGCAGTGGTTGTGCCGTTGCCCGGGACCGGCTCGCACGACGATTTCGACGGCATCGACGACGACGGCACCATCGCCTACGACAGGTCGAAGCAGATCGGGCATCAGCGACTCCGCCAGACCATCACCGTCCGACACAGCACCTGCCCCGACTCGGACCTGTTGGTGCTCGGCTACTCGCAGGGCGCCTCGATCGCGGGCGATGTTCTCGCCGAGATCGCAGCCGACGGGTCCGTTCCCCCCGAACGGATCTCGGGCGTCCTCTATTCCGACCCCCGCGACGACCGCGGCGTCGAGACCCTGTTCCCGGGTCCCGTCGCTCCCGGTGTGACGCTCGGCGGCGGCCGGAACGACTTCGGTGAGATCCACGTCGAACGAGTCTGCATCGAAGGCGACGCGATCTGCGACGGTCGCACACCCGAGGACGGCAAGGACTGGCTCCGCGAGAACGTGACGGGGTACTTCCAGCTGCACACGAAGTACCCCGACTACCAGCCCTGACCGAGTCGGGCCGGAGAGTTCGCCGACCGCGCGGTGTGCATCAGTTCCAGAGTGACGAACTCGGGGGAGGTTGTGTGCGTGTTCTTCGCCGGAACCGCACACAACCTCCCCCGAGTTTCGACGGCCGCTACTCCTCCTCGACGCCACCAATGGCCCAACGCAAAAGGGAACCCATCCTCAGGTAAGGATGGGTTCCCTCGTCGGCGAGTCCCTAGCGGACTGTCGTTACTGCAGTCTGCGCAGGAATGTTATGCCTGTGCAGCGGTAGGTTCCTCGACGTGCTCCACGGGGCCGGCTTCCGTGATGGGATAGACGGGGTATTCCACACCCGACAGGTACTGGACCGTTCGCACCACCTGGCACGAGTAACCGAACTCGTTGTCGTACCAGACGTAGAGGATGGCGGTGTCGCCATCCACGATCGCTGCATTGGCGTCGATGATGCACGCCGCGCGCGAGCCGATGAAGTCGCTCGACACTGCGTCGGTGGCCGAGGTGTAGTCGAGGTTGCGGCGCAGCGCACCGGTGAGCGACTCCTGGTGCAGGTGCTCGAGCACCTCTTCCTTGGTGGTCTCACGAGTCAGCTGAAGGTGAAGGATCGCGACGGACACATCCGGCGTAGGAACGCGGATCGAGTTGCCGGTGATCTTCGCCTTCAGATCGGGAAGCGCCTTCGCGACCGCAGAAGCGGCGCCGGTCTCGGTGAGCACCAGGTTGAACGGCGCGGAACGTCCGCGACGGTCGGCCTTGTGGTAGTTGTCCAGCAGGTTCTGGTCGTTTGTGAACGAGTGCACCGTCTCGACGTGACCACGCACCACACCGAATTTGTCGTCCATGGTCTTCAGCGGCGGAACGATGGCATTGGTGGTGCAGGACGCGCACGACACGATCGTCTCGTCCGGGTCGAGGTCGCGGTGGTTGACACCGTGCACGATGTTCGGGAGATCACCCTTACCCGGTGCGGTGAGCACCACCTTGGCGATACCGGGGCGGAGATGCTTCGACAGACCGTCGCGGTCGCGCCAGATTCCGGTGTTGTCGACCAGGATGGCCTTGTCGATGCCGTACTCGGTGTAGTCGACGCTTTCCGGATCGTTGCTGTAGATGAACTTGATGACATTGCCGTTGGCGACCAAGGCGTTGTTCTCGGTGTCGACCTTGATCGTGCCGTTGAACTGTCCGTGGACGGAGTCGCGACGCAGCAGAGAGGCACGCTTGGTCAGGTCGTCGTCACCTCCCTTACGGACCACCACAGCACGCAGGTTCAGCCCATTGCCCGAGCCTGCCTTCTCGATGAGCAGACGGGCGACGAGCCGGCCGATTCGCCCGAACCCGTACAGGACCACGTCCTGCGGTTTCGCGGGGCTCGTCTGCGCGCCGCCGACCAGATCCGCGAGGCTCTCAGCGACGAAATCCGGGATGGATCGTCCGGCACCCTGGGCTTGATAATCCGTCACCAGCAGGCCGAGGTCGATCTTCGACGGCTGCAGGTCGAGGTCGGTCAATGCCTGGAGGAACGGGAAGGTTGCCTCGACCGACAGCTCGTCGCCGCGGATCTGACGCGCGAAACGGTGCGTCCGCAGAATACCGATCACCGACTTGTTCACGAGGGAGCGGCTGTGAAGCAAGATCGTGACCGAATGCCGGCGGTGCAGACCGCCGATGATCGGGATCATTGCTTCCGCAATAGCCTCTTGCGAGTTCCACTGTGCCAATTCCGGGGTGCTCACTGCGCTCCTCTGCCTTTCCGGCTCGTCTGACACGTCGCAGGCTGTTGGGTGCAGCCCAGACGAGACGCACGTCACTCGCCGGTCGGTGTCCGGATCGGTGGAACCGTACGCGACCGACGCCGATTACGGCGTGCGTACCGCCAAGCATATGAAAGAGCTCTCACGGTTCGACGCCCGGTAGGCGAATCGTGCCCGCGCGTGCGTGAAGCTGATCGTCCCTCCCCGGATAGGAAGGCGTCGTCGACCCTGGAGCTATAGATGAACCGGTGAGCTGCGTGTGTCGCCAGTCACAACAATTGTGGCGGCATGCCGGATGGTATCAAGAGTCCATCGGCGGGTATTGCGTCATCAATATTCCGGCGCGCAAATGAATCCGGGTCACATCCTATTTCGAAACCTTCGAACCGCCAACAGATCTACTTGTCATTTCACACAACCGGGGCAGAGGCCAGGACTTACTCCGAGCTGCGAAAATCCGCGGCTTGCGCGTTCCGATGCCAAGACCGTGCTGCACGTGGCAAACCCGTGAGAAATGACGAGGCCGAGGAATACTTGCTTAGCCTCGATCTTTCGCGCGGATCACGTGTCGGACTGAGCAGCTTCGGATTCGGTGGGGAGACCGTGGATGCGGTGTGCATCCACGGTCGACTGCCCGACACGGTCGGGTGACGCCGAGGTCCACGGCCCCGGAAACAGTTCCTTCGTCTCGATGGAGCAGGTACGTGCAGGTCACGCAGGCGCAGGAAGCGCTGCGAGCCGATTCAGGCCGACCACGAAGGACATCGACATCCGGAGCTGTGATGGCAGCGGCAGACGAACACGGCGGGCGTGTCGGGCGATCCTCCCCGCGATCGACAGCAGCCTCAGTCGTAGCCGTTTCGGCTCCCACCTGCGTGCCGGAACCTCGGTGAATGCGAGCATCTGCATCCACGCGGTCAGCTCGCATGCGAGTTGCACGAGCGCGAGCCAGATCCGGTTCTGATCGAAACCGTGCAGCGGAAGATTCTGCAGCCCAGTGACTTTCACTGCTCGGATCCGGTCCTCGCACCGGGCCCGACGCCGGTGCCGCAGCTCCAAGTCCGGGAGTTGCCCGCGCCGGGGGTTGGTGACGAACGCGGTCAGGCGTAGGCCGTCCCGGTCGGTGAACCGCAACTGCGCACCCGGATGCGGCCTCTCTTTCCGGACGATCACCCGCATGCCTGTCGACACGACGACAGATCGAGCAGGCCGGTCAACTCCGTCACCCAGGCGCCGTCGCGGACCTGTCCGTCGGCGTCGTAGGCCGGGGTCCAGGCCCGATCAGGAACCAGGTCGATCGCTTCGGCGTGGGCGTCGGTCAACCCCAATCCGACCTGGGGGTCCCTCCCGCTCGCGGGGGCGTACGACAGGCGCCGCTTGGTCAGATACTCGATCAGTTGGTGGGTGTCGCCGGCACCGTCGATGCGCACCAGCACCTTCTTCCCGACCCGGTATCCCGGGTCGAGCGGCAGCTGCGCGAGTGCGTCCTGCACGAAGGTGATGAGGGTACCGCCCTGCACGTAGTGCTTGGGGGAGGATCGGCGGCAGTATTCGATCCCGAGTTGCCCGGCCGCAGCAGCATCGCGACGGGTTCACCGGTGCCGCCCACGCCGTGGTCGGCGAACGCGCACAGCAGATGGAAACCGAAGCCTCGCGTGAACGTCGGGGCGGCCTGTTCCTTCTCGTAATGCGCGGTGACCTTCGGTGGCATCGATGTCGAGGACCAGCGGATGCGCTTGGTCGATGGCGTGCTCGGGAGCCGACGCACCGGCGGCGGTCCAGGCGTGGCGACGGGCTGTGGCGCGGGCCCGGTCGATCGCGGCGAGCGCGGTGTCGGCGTCGACGGCCAACACGCTGATCAGGCGGGAGACGGTGGGGTCGGAGGCCACCGCACCGAAGATCTCCGGGTGAGCCCGCAGTTGGCTGATGTCGGCGAGGCAGTCCCCACCGATCGCCAATGCCGTCGCGAGATCGAGCACGATCTTGCCGGGATCGTGTCGGGTCAGCGGTTTTCGATACGGTGCGAGCTCGGCCCGAGGTTAGGACGATCTGCTCCCCGATGAGCGCCGGTCCGCAAGCGCGGCACCCCGGCTGTCGTGTCTGTCATGACGGACGCAGATCCGGCCCGTAGCCCTCCACAGTGCGTCGCGCCGCGTCGGCAACCACATCGGTGAAGGAACCCCCGCTCTCGAGAATGCGACGCTGCCTGATCGCCCCATTACCTCGATCCAGGGTTCCCGACAGAGTGTCGTGCACGGAGCGGTAGACGTCGAGTTCCTCCAGGATCGGCCGGACCTGAGCGAGCAGTCGCCAGATCAGGTCGACTGCCGGAACCAACTGCCCAGAGCCGAGATCGACACCGCGCCCGGCCAGACCGTCCCGGGCCGCTCGCCAGCACGCCGCGCGCAGCAGCTCCTGATCGACCGAGGGCGTCGGCTCGCCGCGTTCGATCGATGCCGTCGCCTGGGCGACCAATGCATACACCAAGGTGGCCAGCGTGACGGTCTCCTCGACGGTCGCGGGCACGTCCGCGATGCGGATCTCGAGGGTCGGATGATGCGCGGAGATCCGCACATCCCAATAGACCATTCGAGGATCCAGGATCGTGCCGGTGGTGAGCAGCGATTCGACCGCCGCGTCGTATTCCGCGGCCGAGGCGCACTGCGGGGGCAGTCCCGCGCTCGGCCAGCGCCCCCACCGCAGGTATCGCCAGCTGGCATATCCGGTGTCCCGGCCGTCGGTGATCGGCGAGTTGGCGGTCAGCGCCAGCAGGGCGGGAAGCCATGGGCGCAGATGGTTGATGAGCTGGGCCGCGCGGTCACGATCGTCGACACCGATATGCACGTGGCATCCGCAGATCACGCCGTCGGCGACGCCACGATAGTGCTGTGCCATGCGTTGGTAGCGAGGCGTGGCGGTGACCGATCCGCTCGGAGGTTCGAAGATCGGTGTGCCGACCGCTACGAGCCGGCATCCTGCGCGCGCTGCGGCGTCGGCGGCCGTCGCGCGGGAGCGGCGCAGCTCTTCGCGTAGGTCCTGCAGGTGTGTACATACCGTGGTGGCGGTCTCGACCTGACACGGGGAGAGCTCGACCTCGAGCTCGATGCCGAGTGTGCGTCCGGCCGCGAGCACGTCGAGACTGCGCAGGAGGGGACGACCGGTACGGGGATCGACCAGGACGAATTCCTCTTCGACGCCGATCGTGGCCGCCGCCCCGCCGCGCACAGGAGAGGTGTCGGTCGGTCCTGTGGCGGCCATGGCGTTCTCCCCACTCGAGATCTTTCACTCTACGAAGGAAGAGCGGCCGGCGTGGGTGTACTGCAGTCGGAGATCTGTCTTACCGGACAGTGCGTGCGCGTTGCCGGTTGGCGGCGTGGCGGAGCTGCAGAATCCGCAGGCCCCCGGCGAGGCCGACGATCACCGCTCCGGCGATCGCAGCGAACAGCAGTGCCACACCCAGCGGCAACGAGAAGTCCCACGCGAACAGTTCGAGGGTGACGCTGTCCAGGTTCTGCAGGATGAACACCAACAGCAACAGCAGGATCAACACACCGACGATCAGGGCAGTCCACAACGCCCCGGTGCGGGTGCCTCTGATGCCTTTGCCCCGGGCGACGTCGGGATGCAGCCTGCTGGGAGCGTCCGGATCCGGTGTCGCCCCGGATGGGGGTACCGGAGTATCGCTACGTCGCGCGGGCGCCGAGAAATCGGGGTTCGAATCGTCAGGACCCCTCGAGCTGGTCGTCATGTGCGATCGGGTACCCCGGCCCTGTTCCGGTTATCCCACCGGCAGAATCTTTGCGGTCAGTTCACGTCCCGGCTCCGCACCAGAATCCCGGTGGCGACCACTGCGACGGCAATGTAGGCGGCGACGGTGATGAGCGCCCTCGGTCCCGAGATCACATCCACCACCCGGGGTGTGCCCTCCCCTCCCCCGGTCACCGCGCCGACGAGCGATCCGGCTGCGGTTCCCGACAGGAAGGCCGTCACGTCCTCGACGAGCTGCAGCGCGGAGCCGACGCCTCGCAGCAGATTCTCGACGACAACCGTCCATACCAGCCCCAGGCCGACCGACAGCGCCGCACTGCGGGCGTAGGTGCCGAGGGCGAAGCCGATCGTTCCCCACATCATGAACACGAGGTACGCCGCACCCGCGGAGCGAAGAAGTGCGCCGGCCGACGGCATCGTGAGCGGTTGTGTTTCGATCGTGGCGAGCGAGACGGACACGACCGTGCACAGCACAGCGGTGACGACCACCATCGCGGCAACGATCACCGCAAGAGCGAGCAGGGCACCGATTGTCGGGCGCAGACGGCCGTGAGTGAACACGGTCTTCCACGTTCCCCAGCTGTACCCGTTCCCGGCGATGAGAGCACCCAGGACGAGCACGAGCGCACCACCGAACAACGGTGTGCCCTGGACCAGGACGTCAGGGATCGATTCGGGCAGGACGCTCTGCAGCAACGCTTCGGTCGGCTCCCCTTCCGTGGAGAAGCCGGCCGTTCCGGTCGTGTAGGAGACGTACGGGAATACGTAGCCGAAAACCATCGCGAGCAGGAACCACGTGCCGACCGTCGTCCACATCGCCGGCCACGAACGCAACCGGTACAACTCGGCACGCAAGCTCCGAGCAACGGTGTTGTGCCGTGCGGCAAGTGAGGTGGAATCGGAGTGCGAGCGGAGTGTCGAGGCGGACATGTCACGCCCCCTTCGTGGGTGTGGAACGAGTGGTCATTTCGAGGAACACGTCCTCGAGGATGCGTTCGGCCGGTCCGACCGACAACACATCCATGCTGTCGGCGACGAGCGCGCGGACGACGTCGGGCCGCGATCGGGCGGCAGATCCAGCAGCACCGAGTCGCCGTCGATTTCGAACCCGTTCTCTCCGGCGAGATCCGATGCGATCGAGACCACCCGATGCCCGGGCGTGCCACGAACTTTCAGCACCGCGTCGCCGAGCAGGGTGGAGACGGTCGTTTCGCGCACCGGGCGCCCGGTGACGAGATCGGCAGGATCGGTATTCGCTCCGCACAAAATGACGCAGGGCCTCGGGTGACACCCTCTCACCGAATGTCCCACCACGGGCGCCGCTTCTGTAGGAACGCCGTCATCCCCTCCGCGGCTTCCTCGGAACCGAACATCCGCGCCGAACGTGCTGCCAGGTCGTCTCCGTAACGATCGAAGTCCTCGAGGATCCGCTGCGTGACGAGGCGTTTCGATTCGGCCAGACCCTGCGGTGAGCAGGCACGGATCTCCGCGAGCAACTCCACCAGGACAGCGTCGGTATCGGACACCGACAGGGTGACGAGACCCTCGGAGGACGCCTCCTCGGGACCGAACCGTTCGCCGGTCAGGAAGTACCGTGCCGCTGCGCGCGGCGACAATCGCGGGAGCACGGTCAAGGAGATGATCGACGCGGCCAGACCGAGCCGTGCCTCGGTAAGTGCGAACGTCGACGCCGGCCCGGCGACCACGATGTCGCAGGCACCGATCAGACCCATGCCGCCGGCGCGGACGTGCCCGTCGATGCGGGCCAAGACCGGCTTGGGGAGCTCCAGGATCTGCCGGAGCAAGGCCGTCATGTCGCGGGTGCGTGCGGCAGCCGTTTCCTGCGCGGATCCGGAAGAGCCGCTCAGATCCGCTCCGGCACAGAATGTTCCACCGGTATGGGTGAGGATGACCGCGCGGACGGCGGGGTCGGCGGCCGCGTCGACGAGTCCGCGGCTCAGTTGGGTCAGCAGCGGTACGGACAGGGCGTTGCGGTTGTGCGGGGAGTCGAGGGTCAGTGTCGCAGCGCCGTGGTCGACGACGTAGCGCACCACCACCACCGGATCGGGTTCGGTCATGACAACTCCTCGATGTGGTGGCCCCCTTCGCTGTCGGGGCTCTCGACCGGTGCGGACACGTCGTGCGGGGTGAGGACAGCGAGGACGGTGCCGACGGCGACCTGATCGCCGACTTCGACGGCGAGCGTCGTGAGCGTGCCGGCAGTGGGTGCGGTGACGATGTGCTCCATCTTCATCGCTTCGAGCCACACGAGCGGCCTCCCCGCTTCCACCACATCGCCGACGGCAGCGCCGAGCCGGATCACCGATCCCGGCATGGGTGCGAGCAGTGATCCTGCAGCAATTCGGGCGGTGGGGTCCACGAAACGCGGCACCGCAGTCAAGCGCACCGGTCCGAGCGACGAGTCGACGTGCACCGCGTCGCCGTATCGCGCCACCACAAAATGCCGGCGGACACCGTCGACGTCCAGAACCACGCGATCCGGGGCGAACCCGACGACACCGAGGTCGTCACGGCCGTCGACGTGGACACCGTCGCGGGTGACTCGGTAACGCACCACGTGGTCATTGTGGACGCCCGCGAATCGTGTGGCCTGCGGCTGCGAGGGCAGATTCCGCCATCCCGAGGGCAGTCCCGCATTCACCGTGGCAGCGGTGCGATTGGTGGCCGACTCCGCCAGAGCAGCGGCGATCGCGGACACCGCTTCCGCGTGCGCTGAGGCGAGCGGTGCCGACAGTTCCGTGAGTCCGTGGGTGTCGAAGAAGGCGGTGTCGGTCTCCCCCGCACGGAAGGCGGGATGTTTCAGCACCGCGACGAGGAGGTCGCGGTTGGTGACAATGCCGTGGATCTCGGTGCGCGTCAACGTCGATGCCAGCAGCCGCACCGCGCGGTCACGGGTCGGTGCGTACGAGATGATCTTGGCGAGCATCGCGTCATAGTGGACCCCGACCTCCGATCCCGCGAGGACACCGGAATCGACGCGCACACCGGTGTGCCGGAGCACGTCGAACTCGCGTGCCTCCTGCGGCAGCGCGAAACGGTGCACGGTGCCGGACTGCGGTTGCCAGTCTCGGGCCGGGTCCTCGGCGTAGAGCCTGGCCTCCACGGAATGGCCGTGTACCGGGGGTGGTTCGGGGTCGAGGAGGTCACCGTCGGCGATGCGGAACTGGAGATCGACGAGATCGAGCCCGGTCGTGCATTCGGTGACGGGATGCTCGACCTGCAGGCGCGTGTTCATCTCCAGGAAGTGGAACCGCCCCGAGCGGTCCGCGAGAAACTCGACGGTGCCGGCGCCCTCGTACCCGATGGCCTGAGCGGCGCGCCGGGCGGCGTCGAACAGGCGTGGGCGCATCCCCTCGATCGCGTCGACGAGCGGCGAGGGGGCTTCCTCGATCACCTTCTGGTGGCGACGTTGGATCGAGCATTCGCGTTCGCCCACCGCCCACACCGTGCCGTGGCGGTCCGCGAGGATCTGGACCTCGATGTGCCGCCCGTTCTCGAGATACCGCTCGCAGAACACCGTCGGGTCGCCGAACGCCGACGCGGCCTCCCGGCGGGCCGCGTCGAGTTGCCCAGGCAGGTCGGCCAATGTCCGCACCACCCGCATTCCGCGCCCACCGCCGCCTGCGGAGGCCTTGACGAGCACCGGGAGGTCGGCGTCGGTGATGTCGGCAGGGTCGAGTTCGGCAAGAACAGGGACACCGATGTCGGCCATGATCTTCTTGGCCTCGACCTTCGAGCCCATCCGTTCGATCGACTCCGGGCGCGGTCCGATCCAGATCAACCCCGCCTCGAGCACTTCGCGCGCGAATCGTGCGTTCTCGGAAAGGAATCCGTAACCCGGATGGACCGCGTCGGCGCCCGTCGCCAACGCTGCCGCGACGATCTTCTTCCCGTCGAGGTAGGCCTCGGAAGGGGTGACTCCCGCAAGTCGCACGGCAGCATCGGCGTCGCCGACATGCGGACTGTTCGCGTCGGCATCGGAGAACACTGCGATCGCCCCCAGTCCGGCCCGACGGCACGACGCGAACACGCGGCGGGCGATCTCCCCGCGATTCGCCACGAGCACCGTGGTGATGGTCGATTCGGTCACGGGAACCTCACATCCGGAAGACGCCGAAGGATTCGGCACCTCTGATCGGGGCGGTGGCAACAGCCGACAAGCACAGTCCCAGCACAGTGCGGGTATCGCGGGGGTCGATGATGCCGTCGTCGTAGAGACGACCGGACAGGAACATCGGCAGCGATTCGGCTTCGATCTGGTTCTCGACGGCCGCGCGCATCGCCTCGTCGGCGGCCTCGTCGAAGTCCTGGCCGCGTGCCTGCGCGGCAGCGCGTCCGACGAGAGAGATGACCCCGGCCAGTTGGGCACCGCCCATGACCGCAGACTTGGCGCTGGGCCACGCGAACAGGAACCGCGGATCGAAGGCACGTCCGCACATGCCGTAGTGACCGGCGCCGTAGGACGCGCCGATGAGGATGGAGATGTGCGGCACCGTGGAGTTGGCGACCGCGTTGATCATCATCGCCCCGTGCTTGATCATGCCGCGTTCCTCGTATTCCCGACCGACCATGTACCCGGTGGTGTTGTGCAGGAACAACAGCGGCGTATCGGCACGGTTCGCGAGTTGGATGAACTGGGCTGCCTTCTGCGATTCCTCGTTGAACAGCACGCCGCGCGCGTTGGCGAGAATCCCGACCGGATAGCCGTGCACCTGTGCCCAGCCGGTCACCAACGACGGCCCGTAGAGCGGTTTGAACTCGTCGAAGTCGGAATCGTCGACGACGCGGGCGATGACCTCACGCGGATCGAAGGGTTGCCGAAGATCCTCAGGGACGATCCCGAGCAGCTCCTCGGCGTCGTACCGCGGTTCGCGTACGTCCGTCCGGGGTGCAGGGCCGGCCTTGCGGTAGTTGAGGCGCCGCACAATGCTGCGACCGATGCGCACCGCGTCCTGTTCGTCGACCGCGAAGTGGTCGGCCAGACCCGAGATACGCGCGTGCATCTCGGCGCCGCCGAGCGACTCGTCGTCGGATTCCTCACCAGTGGCCATCTTCACCAGCGGCGGGCCGGCGAGGAACACCTTCGACCGCTTCTCGATCATCACGACGTGGTCGGACATGCCGGGGATGTATGCGCCGCCGGCGGTCGAATTGCCGAAGACCACCGCGATCGTGGGGATACCTGCCGCCGACAACCGGGTCAGATCGCGGAAGAGCCGGCCACCGGGAATGAACACTTCTTTCTGCGTGGGCAGATCCGCGCCGCCGGATTCGACGAGGGAGATCAGCGGCATCCGGTTCTGCAGGGCGATGTCGTCGGCGCGCAACGTCTTGCGGAGCGTCCACGGGTTACTGGTTCCCCCGCGCACGGTGGGGTCGGTGGCCACGATGACACATTCGACGCCTTCGACCACACCGATGCCCGTGACGACGCTGCCGCCGACGGGAAACTCGGTGCCCCAGGCCGCGAGCGGTGAGAGCTCGAGGAACGGCGAGTCGGGGTCGAGGAGTAGTTCGATCCTCTCCCGCGCAAGCAACTTGCCTCGGTCGTGGTGTCGCCGGACGTACTTTTCTCCCCCGCCGGCGAGGGCCTTGCCGTGTTCTGTGTCGAGTTCGGCCAGGCGAGCACGCATTGTATCGGCGGCTGCGCCGTATTCGGTGGAGCCGGCATCCAGGGTCGAGATCAAGGTGCTCACGTGTGCTTCTCCAGCAGGACGGTGGGGATGTCGAGGTATCGGGCGCGCAACCATTCACCGAGGCCCTTGGCCTGGGGGTCGAAGCGGGCACGGGAGGCGACGCCACGACCGAGGATTCCCTCGATTACGAAGTTCACGGCCCGCAGGTTCGGGAGCAGATGACGTGTGACAGGCAAGGGTTCGATCTCGGGGAGCAGGTCCTTCAGCGTGTCGACGGTGAGAGTGTTTGCAAGCCATTGCCATTCGTCGTCGGATCGGACCCACAACCCGATGTTGGCGTCACCGCCCTTGTCGCCGCTGCGGGCACCGGCGATCGTGCCGAGCGGAACGCGACGAGTCTGTCCGGGCGACAGCGGCGCGGGCACACTCGGGTCCGGCAACGGTTCGAGGGTCCGGGTGGTCGCCGCGGCCGGGATGTCGACGCGGGTGCCGTCTGGCAACACTGCAATGTGCGGCACGCGGGTCGCCTCGACGTACTCGGCCGTGTAGACACCGTAGGCGGTGCCCGGGCCGGGCGGAGCGGTGACGAAGAACCCGGGAGAGCTTGCAAGGGCGAACTCGACCGCCGTGGAGGTGAATGCGCGTCCGACGACGTCGGGATCGGGATCGCGCGCAGTGCAGCGCAGCAGAGCGCTCGCGGTTTCCTCCGTGTCGGCATCGGCATGGTCGGTGCGAGCGAGAGTCCATTCGAGTTCGGCAGGCCGCCTCGGCAGATTCGATTCCATCTGAGATCGCACCAACTGGGCCTTCGCGTCGATGTCCAGTCCGGTGAGGACGAAGACGACCTCGTTGTAGAACCCGGCGAGCGCGTTGAGGCACACCTTCAGGGTCGGTGGGGGCGGCTCGCCCTTCACGCCGGTGATGCGGACACGATCGGGTGCTTCCCGGCTCAGCGTGGCGGTGTCGATGCGCGCGGTGACATCGGGGTTCGCGTAGCGTCCGCCCGTCACCTCGTACAGCAGTTGTGCGGTGACCGTGCCGACGGTGACGGCTCCTCCCGTGCCCGGGTGCTTCGTGATGGTCGCCGCGCCATCGGCCTCGATCTCGGCAATGGGGAATCCGGGGCGGACGAGGTCGTCGAGTTCGGTGAAGAACGCATAGTTTCCGCCGGTCGCCTGGGTACCGCATTCGATGACGTGCCCTGCGACAACAGCACCCGCGAGTGCATCGAAGTCATCAGGAGCCCAACCGAAGTAGGCGGCGGCGGGACCGACGATCACCGAAGCGTCGGTGACGCGCCCGGTCACGACGATATCGGCTCCGGCATCGAGGCACCGCGTAATGCCCCACGCACCGAGATACGCGTTGGCGGTCAGCGGGCGCGGGTCGGCGTCGAAACCGAACTCGTCGATGCGAGCAAGGAGATCGTCGCCTTCGACGTGGGCGATGCGCGGGGACAGACCGAGCCGATCCGCAACCGTGCGCAGCGCCGCGGCCAGACCCGCAGGATTGAGACCCCCGGCGTTCGCGACGATCCGCACCCCCTTGTCGAGGGCAAGACCCATGCAGTCCTCGGCCTGCCGCAGGAACGTCTTGGCGTAACCGAGATCCGGATTCTTCAGACGATCGCGACCGAGGATGAGCATCGTCAGTTCGGCGAGGTAGTCACCGGTCACATAGTCGAGTTCGCCGCCTTCGAGCATCTCGCGCATCGCCGACAGACGGTCACCGTAGAAACCGGAGCAGTTGCCGATTCGCACGACGCGGCTCACGCGATCCACTCCTGGACCGGGCGTCCTGTCCGCTGAGTAACGAGCGGACAGAGATCGTCGAGAAGCTCACGCGACTCCACCATGTGGTCAGCGTCACATGTCGCTGCTCTCGGAGCAAGCACTCATGACTGTTTCACGCGGCCCTGGTCGTACCCCTCACCGCCGATGACGGGCTCACCGCTGTGCGCGGCGACGACGCCTCCCATCCGGCACGTCGGATTGCCCGGCCGGCTCTGCGGCTCCTCGACTGCTCCCGAACTCGACGGCATCTGCGTCCGCACCTCGGCCGGTCAGTGCCTGCACCACCATCTCGAGGTCGTGCAGCGTCACCTCATCTGCCGACGAACGGCCTTCTTCATCTCGAACGGAACGGGCCATGACAACTCCTGACAGAAGAACCACCGACCGCACCGTCGACCGTCGCAACACGAACAGAACCATCGCCACACGAACCGGCACCGGCAAGGCACCGGGCCCGACATCATCGGCAGGCCTGCGACACCGGCAAGTCTAATCGCGCCCGGAAGTACTTTCGCCGCGATCGGTCGCGCGCACGTAACTTGCCAGGACGGCGAACCTCGAAATCGTCACGACTCCTCGTTCACGACTCCTGCCTACCCCGCGGCAGATACCGTGGATGCATACTTCACCGAGGTCAGGAGTTGCCGTGCCGAAGCTGGAGATCAAGCAGAAGGCCGAACTTTCCCGCAAGCAGGCATCCGAGCGGTTGATCGCACTCGGCCGCGCCTTGGCGACGGGATCCGAAGTGGAACTGGACTCGGGCGGTGACACCATTTCGCTCGTCGTCGCCGACCGACTCGAATGGGAACTCGAGATCGAGGTGGACGGCGACCAGGTCGAGATCGAGGTCGAATTCAGTTGGCGCGACGCACCATCCGACAGCCCAAAAGCCGATGCGGACGAGGAGGAGGACGAGGAACCGGACGAGGAGCCGGACGAGGAAGCGGACACCGCCGAAGGTTCGGATGAGGACCCGGGTGAAGACGAGGACGAAGGCGAGCCGCAGCAAACCGAGCCGCGACGAAGAGCCCCGGTCAAGAAGACGGCGCGGCGTGGCCGGCCACGTAAACGCGTCGCCGACTGATCGATGCACAGCCCCTGCCCGTCCACCAATTTCCTGAGCAGCCGCTACTACGACGGTCGCGGCATCACCGACCTGTTCGACTCGCCCGACCGGGCCCACGCGTGGATGCAGACACTGAATGAAGAGATCAGCTTCCCTCGATCACCTTTCACACCGACCGAGGACCAGCTCGCGCAACTCCGACAACTCCGCGACACGCTCGGCTCCGTCTACCGCGACACGCTCGACGGTGATCCGGCCCAGGCAGCGGCCCACCTGCGCACGGTGCTCGATCGCACACGCATCACTCCCGGCATCGTTGTCGGTGACGATCGCCTCCACGTCCGCTGGACCACGGACTCCCACGACCCGTTCGAGGAATTGGTCGCCGAAATCGCCGTATCCGCAATCACAGCGGTAACCGGTCACGCGGCAACCTTGCTGTGCAAGTGCGAGGCACCACGGTGCGTGCTGTACTTCACCCGACTCAACGCACGTCAGCACTGGTGCAGTGACGTGTGCGGCAATCGCGCACGTGTCGCTCGCGCCGCAAGGACGCGCCGGAAATCGCATCCCGCAGAAGGCTCACAACCGAAAAGCGAGGCTCACAACCCTGGTGGTCGACCCTCCGGGTTGTGAGCCTCACTTCTGCATTGTGAGCCTCCCGTCGAACGCCATCTGCGGTCAGCGGGCGTAGCGGTCAGCGGGCGTAGCGGTCGGCGAGCTCGGTTCCGATCCGCGTCAGTTCCTCCTGCACCGAGACCAGCTCGAGGACCTCGACATCGTCGACTCCGTGAAGGTCCCCTGAGATACACCTCGCGACGGACGTGCGCACACCGACCCCGACGACCGGCGACCTGCACCCGCCTCGCTACGCTCCAGCCCATGAGTGAGCCGACTTCGACCTACGCCAACGTGACGCTCGACCCGCGTGCCAACGTCTACTTCGACGGCAAGTGCGTCAGCCACAACTTCCATCTGGCGGATGGAACCCGTAAGTCGGCCGGCGTGATCCTTCCCGCGACCCTGAACTTCGGCACCGTTGCACCGGAGGTCATGGAGCTGCACAGCGGCGCGTGCCGCGTCCGATTGGCCGGCGGCGAGGACTGGACCTCCTACGGTGCAGGCGACTCCTTCTCGGTGCCCGGCGACTCGTCGTTCGACATCGAGGTCACCGAGGCCGTCAGCTACGTCTGCCACTACGGCTGACCACACCCTCAGCATGTGAGAACGCTCCCACCGAGTCCTGCTCGGTGGGAGCGTTCTTCCGTTCGTGGCGACCGGCCACTACATACGAACCCGGCTCAGCCGGTGACCTCTGCGCGATCCGGCGAAGCTCCGGCCTGCGCCTTCCGCTGCGACGATGCGTGACCGACGAACATCGCCGACGCCACGATCCCGATGATCAGAACCGACGCGGGCAGCAGCATCGACTGGCTCAGCGCGGTGCTGAACTTCTCGGCGATCTGCTCCGGGAGAGCGGCTCCCATCGTGGCTCCGCCGCCTTCACCGGCTTGCACCTCACCGAGCCCTTGCGCGGCCATCAAGGACGAGATCAGAGCACCGATCGCGGCGCTGCCCAGCACCGAACCGACCTGGCGGGTGGTGTTGTAGATGCCGGCACCGGCGCCCGCCTGATGGATGGGCAGGTTGTGCGTGGCGGTGGAGGCCAGCGGTGCCCAGATGCACGAGTTGGACACGCCGGCGATACCGGCGATGAGCAGGAACAGCACGATGGGGCTGTCCGGCGTCATGAGCACCGCGAAGCCGAAGATCGTCGCGGAGAAGAGCGTGAAGCCGACGGTGGGCAGCACCCGGGGCGGCATCCGGTCGGAGAACTTACCGATGAGCGGTGCCGTCAGACCGGTGACGATCGCCATCGGGGCGAAGATCAGGGCGGCTTTCGTGGGCGAGAATCCGCGGACCGTCTCGAGATAGAAGTAGGCCGGAACCATCAGGGCGGTCATGGCTGCGCCCATCGACGAGATCGCGATGTTCGACATCGAGAAGTTCCGGTCGCGGAACAGGGCCAACGGCACGAGGGGTTCGCCCTTGTTGCGCGCCTGGTTGAAGACGAACAGCACCATCACCGCGATACCCGCGAGGATCATCGTCCAGGTCCATACGTCCCAGTCGCGGCTGGAACCTTCCTGGATTCCGAAGACCAGCAGGAACAATCCGACGCCGCTGAGGATCACGCCGACGACGTCGAACTTGTGCGGTTGGGTCTCGAGACTGGGCACCAGCCATGCCGCCAACACGAAGGCGATGATGCCGACCGGGACGTTGATGTAGAAGATCCAGTTCCAGCCCTGCCAGTCGACCAGTACACCGCCGACGAGGGGCCCGAGCAGCGAGGCCAGTCCGGCGACCGCGCCCCACAGACCCATGGCGGTGCCACGCTTGTCGGGCGCGAAGGTGCGGGTGATGGTCGCCATCGTCTGCGGCGTCATCAGCGCCGCGCCGAGTCCCTGGACGGCGCGGGCGGCGATGAGCATCTCGATGGTGCCGGAGGTCGCGCACCACAGCGACGCCGCGGTGAACACCACCAGGCCCGCGAGATAGACGTGCTTGGGTCCGAGCCGGTCGCCGAGACGACCGGTGAACAGCAGGGGCACCGCATAGGTGAGCAGATAGGCGCTGGTCACCCAGACGACCTGATTGATGTCGGCCTGCAGGTCGGCCATGATCGCCGGGTTGGCCACCGCGACGATGGTCAGATCCAGCAGGATCATGAAGAACCCGACCACCAGGGCCGACAGGCCCCACCACGGATTACGTTCGGTTTGCATCGATTTCGTTCCTGTTCGTACCGGTCGAGTACGACCGGCGATCTATTGGGTCGAGGTGTTCCGGTTCGGTCGTTGCACTACGACCGACCGGGACCGCTACTTTCCGCACTGCTCCTCCGCAGTTCGGCGAGAGTCTCGTCCGTCAGCGCCGCACCCCAGTCGCGGCCGAGATCACGGGGCGGGTCCGGAAGTCGTCGATCGGCGGCATCGACGCTCTGCCACACCAGGGAGCCGTCGCGGATCTCCTCGATCAGTGCACGAAGCCACTCCGATTCGTGGGCGGTCCTGTCCCGGAGGAAGTCGACGGCCACCCAGTAGCGACGCGGCACGCCGTTGTCCGCGGCCCACGTGCGGATCGCGTCGAACTCGACAAGTTCCTCGTCGAGCCTGTCGATGCGCTCGCCGAGGAGGACGACGACCTCGTCGGCCGGAAGGTTGTGCGATTCGGCGAGGCCGAGGGGAAAGATCGGATACTCCCGCGCCGGGCGTCGGATGATCTCGGCGAGGCGGGCCCGCACGGTCGCGGCACCGGCCTCGGTGATGCTGTAGGTGGTGCGCTCGGGCCGATTACCTGCGCGTTCGGTGCCCTCCTGCCGGATCAGTCCGCTTTCCGCGAGACGGGAAACGGTGTGGTACAGCGAGCTCGGCCGAAGCTTGATCAGGTTGTCCTCGCGGCGCCTGAGCAGAAGCTGGGTCGCTCGACATCGGCACGCTCGAGCGACCCCGGAATCGGCGCGTCCGGGTGGCAGAATGCCTGGGGGTGGAGGCCGATTCGCCGACGCACACCGGATGGGCACGTCCGAAGGAAGGACTTTCGAGTAGTCCGCTACGCATGGTTCCGCAGCACCGAGGGTGATGCTTCATTCGATGCCGCTTCCGGAGCAGGAGAGGATCCGTCATGGCCGACCTGGACTCCCCATCGACCCGCGAGGTCTGCGGAACGCCGGACAGGGCAGCGCGCACCGGCCCCGACAGGTGTCGGGAGCATTCCGGTCGTCGTTCACGTCGCGCATGATCCCGCGTCGCCGTCCCAGATCCTCAACTACGCCCGGTTCCCCGGCGGACCGGCAGCGACCGACGGTGTCGTCATCGCCCACTCGTGCTTCGGGACCACCGGCACAGCGCGACCTCCCTTCCATCTCGGTCGCACCGCGACATACGAGATCGGTCGCTGGTTGAGCCTACGCCGCATCTGGGGCGACGACGGCGATGCGATGCTCATGTTCACCTCCGGGCAGTCGCTCCGCATGCGGGCGTACCTGGAAGGACCGCGTGCGCCGTTCCTGCTCGGGGCGATGGACCCGGCCCAGACGGACCCACTCGCGCTCGGTCCGTCCGGCAACGGCGGGACACGAGCCGATACCTCGGCACTTGTGTCACTCGACGGCAAGGTGGACGAGCTGCGACGTCAGATCGCCTCGCTCCGGTCGCTTCTCGATCAGATCGGCGCAATCCTGGACCGCGTCGGCTGATCACCCACCACGGACCCGTCAGGACGCACTGTGAGCGAACCGTCGTCGATCATCGGTACCTGGTTCCATTCCTACGAGGAGGACACCGACACCGCGAGGGTCTACCGCCCCTCGCGGGTTTCCGTTTCCTCGCTCACGAGGTCCTCACGTTCGAATCGGGGCAACCATGAACCTGAGATGAGCGGTTCCGGCCGATGCGACGCACCGGCCGGAACCCGTCGTTCGAATACGGTCACGATCTGTGCAGCCACACATCGACGCTGCCGAACCCCATGTTGTCCGCGCGACCGTCCCCGGTTGTATCCACCAGGAACCGCGGATGCCGATCGGTGCGCCACGATCCGGCGTTGTACCCGAGATTGTTGACGGCGAGCTGCGGCACCCATACGAGGTGCCCGCGAGTGAAGCCGCAGACAGTGAACGTGTTGCCCTTCATCAGGCACGGGACGCCACCTGCGGCCGCGCAGTTCTCGAGGTCGGAAAGACCGAAGATCGTGTGCGGTCAGTGGTTGAGATGTTGCAGCCGTTCGTGTTCCGACAGTCCACCCCACACTCCGTGCGGTTCGCCGCTGAGTATCGCGTGGGTGCGGCACTCGGCCAGCACCGGGCAGTTCGCGCAGATGCGCTTCGCGACGACCTCGCGCCGCCTGCGGATGTTCGGTGGTTCGCCCTCCGGGGCGAAGAAGAAGTACTCGTCGGAGGTCCGGCAGTTGGCATGCTGTTGCCATCCGAGTCGCGGCCGGACACGCTCGGTCAGCATGGTCATCCGACCATCACCACCTCCAGTGTGCGGGGGCCGTGCACGCCCTCGACGCGTTCGAGTTCGATGTCCGACGTCGCGGACGGTCCGCTGATCATCGTGATCGGCCGCTCCGGGACGAGCCGGGCCAGCGCTTCGGGCACTCCCACCTCGACGTCGCCCATCGCCACCACACACACGTGCAGGTCGGGGACCAGTGTCAGCGCGCGTCGCCCCTGGTCGGGGTTGCCGTCGAGGAAGATCGTGCCCGTCTCGGCGCAGGTGACCGCAGAGCCGGTGACGACCCCGTCGAGATCACCGAGGTCGGCTGCAGGTCGGTCGGTGGAGTCGACCACCACCTCGCCACCGAACTCCGCCATCCACGAGCGTTCCAGGCCCTCCGGGATCCCGACGCGGCGCACCCCGCGATCCGTGAGAATCTTCGCCAGCACTACGGGTAGATCCTCCGGCGTGCTCTGGTGCACGTGGGCCTTGTAGTCGACCAGTCGGTCGACCAACAGCTCACGGCGTTCGGCGTCCGGCAGGGTGCGTCCGAGACGGTAGTCGCGCGGTACCTCGACCGGTACCGGCGGTGCCAGGGTCTGCGCCGAACGGATCCGGCCGAGAATCGCGTCGCGACTGCTCATCGCTGCTGTCCTTCCTCGCGTGCCTTCGCGAGCGCGGCACGTCCTTCGTCGGATGCCCACCATTGCCGGAAGGTCTGTTTCGGCGGGGCCGGCATGTCGCGGGCGTCTGTCCAGCCGGCCAGTGGACCGGGAAGATGGGTGATCTTTCCCTTCTTGCCGGCGAGGACGCGGCCGAGCCCGGCGGCCTTCTGCGCGGCCGTCCAGCGTCGTGAGGTCGACATGGCCAGCGAGGCGGCCTTCATCGCCGCGGCCTCGGGTCCGAAGCGGGCGTGTTCGACCTTCTGGTGGCGCAGTTCCACCAGCAACGAGGGGATGTCGATCTTGACGGGGCAGGCGTCGTAGCAGGCACCGCACAGGCTCGATGCGAACGGCAGGCTGGCGTTGGGGTCGTCGGGTTCGTCCATCCCGGCCAATTGCGGGCTGAGGACGGCGCCGATCGGGCCCGGATAGGTCGAGCCGTAGGCGTGGCCTCCGGTGCGCTCGTAGACCGGGCACACGTTCAGGCAGGCCGAGCAACGGATGCAGTGCAGTGCTTCACGTCCGATCTCGTCGGCGAGCGCGGCGGTGCGGCCGTTGTCCAGCAGTACGAGGTGGAATTCCTGCGGGCCGTCGCCGGGGGTGACACCGGTCCACATCGACGTGTAGGGATTCATGCGCTCTCCCGTCGACGAGCGCGGCAGCAGCTGCAGGAACACCTCGAGGTCGCGGAAGGTGGGCAGCAGCTTCTCGATACCCATGACGGTGATGAGCGTCTGCGGCAGCGTCAGGCACATGCGGCCGTTGCCCTCGGATTCGACGACGGCGAGGGTGCCGGTCTCGGCGATGCCGAAGTTCGCGCCCGACACCGCAACCGGCACCGTCATGAACTTGTGTCGCAAGAATTTTCGTGCCGCGGCTGCGAGATGGCGGGGGTTGTCGTCGAGGTCGGGGTCGACGTCCGGCATCTCACGCAGGAAGATCTCGCGGATCTCGGCGCGGTTGCGGTGGATGGCAGGCACGAGGATGTGCGAGGGCTTGTCGTGGCCGAGCTGGACGATGAGCTCGGCGAGGTCGGTCTCGTAGGCCGCGATCCCTTGTTCCTCGAGGTGCTCGTTGAGTCCGATCTCCTGGGTGGCCATCGATTTGACCTTGATGACCTCGTCGGATCCCGTCTTCCGGATCAGGTCGGTGACGATGGCGTTGGCCTCGGCGGCGTCGGCCGCCCAGTGCACCACGCCGCCGCGCGCGGTCACCGCCTCCTCGAGCTGGGTGAGCAACTCCGGGAGGCGGTTGAGCACGTCGGTCTTGATGGCGGCGCCGGCGTCGCGCAGTTGCTCCCAGTCGGGCAGTTCCCCGGTGACGTCCAGTCGCTTGGCACGGATCGTGTGGGTGGCCTTGCCGATGTTGCGGCGCAACTGCGGGTTCGCGAGTTCCTGGTGCGCTGCGTCGGGAAACTTCCTGATGCCGCGCAGATTTCCGGATCCACGCGGCGGGACGACGGGCATACCGAGTGCGGTCACGCGGGCACTCCCTTGGGGGCGACGGCCGGTTCCACGGAGGCGAGGATCTCGGCGAGGTGGATGGTGCGGGTACCGGTGCGCAGTCGTGTGAGACCGCCACCGATGTGCATCAGACACGACGAGTCGCCGGCGCTGCAGTATTCGGCACCGGTGGCGGCGACATTGTTCAGCTTGTCGGCGAGCATCGCGGTGGAGGTCTCGGCGTTCTTGATCGCGAAGGTGCCGCCGAATCCGCAGCACGAGTCGGCCTCGGGCAGTTCGACGAGGTCGATCTCGCGCACGGCCCGCAACAGCTGGAGCGGCTTCTCCCCCACTCGCAGCATCCGCAGCGAGTGGCAGGTGGGGTGATAGGTCACCCGGTGGGGGAAGTAGGCGCCGACGTCGGTGACGCCGAGGACGTCGACGAGGAATTCGGACAACTCGTACGTCTTGGCCTTGACGGTGTCGACCCGCCCGCACAACGACGCGGAACCGTAACGGGAGGCGACGATTTCGTGCTGGTGGCGAACGGATCCGACGCATGATCCGGAAGGGGCGACGACGGCGTCGATATTGGTGTCGTCGAAGGCATCGACGTAGTTCTCGACGAGCGGCAGCGCGTCGGGTTGGTAACCGGTGTTGACGTGCATCTGGCCGCAGCAGGTCTGGCGTTCGGGGAAGACGACGTCGTGCCCGAGCCGGGTGAGGAGCAGGGCGGTGGCCGAAACGGCCTTCGGGAACATCGTGTCGCCGAGGCACGTCGCGAACAGGGCGATTCGCATGGAGATCTCCGCATCGGGGGTGTGGTCTGACCACATTGAACCACACGTTCCGGAGATGCGCCGCACATTTTCGGATATCGACCGCACATTCCGTCAGGGGGTCGACTGTGACGCGGACCATGGTGTACCTTCACGTGGTCTGACCACATCGGTCGAAATCACATCCGCCGCCGACAGCGGCGCAACCACAGGAGTTTCGTGTGGCAACCCGTATATCGGCGGTGACATTCACTCCCGCCACTGACGCCATCGCAGGCAGCCTCACCGCATCGGCTCTCGTGGGCCTTGCGCCGCTGCTGACCTTCTTCGTCCTGCTCGCCGGCTTCAAGCTCAAGGCCTGGTATTCCGGACTCGGTGCCCTCGTCGTCGCGCTCGTCGTCGCGATCATCGGTTTCGACATGCCCGCGCCGCTGGCCGGCCTGTCCGCCCTGCAGGGCATCACCTTCGGGCTCTTCCCGGTGATGTGGATCGTGATCACCGCGATCTGGTTCTACGAACTCACCGTCGTCAGTGGCCGGTTCGAGGATCTGCGGCGCATCTTCAACTCGATCGGTCACGGCGACATGCGGATCCAGGCGATGCTCATCGCTTTCTGTTTCGGCGGCATGCTCGAAGCACTCGCCGGATTCGGCGCACCCGTCGCGATCACCGGCGCCATGCTCGTCACCCTCGGTATGCCCGCCCTGCGGGCCGCGGTCACGGTCCTGATCGCCAACACCGCACCGGTCGCCTTCGGCGCCATGGCCATCCCGATCACCACCGCCGGCGCCCTGACCGACATCCCCGCCACCGAGATCGCTGCCGTCGTCGGCCGTCAGACACCCGTCCTGGCGCTCTTCGTGCCGCTGTTGCTGCTCTTCCTCGTCGACGGTCGTCGCGGTGTCCGGCAGGCCTGGCCGATCGCACTGGTCACCGGCACGACCTTCGCACTCGCCCAGTTCTGGTGCTCGAGCCACTTCTCGTACGAACTCACCGATGTCGTCGCCTCGCTCGCCGGCCTCACCGCAGCCGTGCTCATGCTCCAGGTCTGGAAGCCGCGGACCCCCGAGGACCAACTATCACGCACCCGCACCCGCACCGATGCCGTCGCGGTCCAGGCCGGCAAGGAGGGACCCGGAGGCGCTCACGCTCCGCAGCGTCCCGTCGCCGACGAATCGCTGACCGCTTCGCGCGTCGTCATGGCCCTGTTCCCGTATCTACTGGTCATCACGGTGTTCGGTATCGCGAAGCTGTGGACCGTCGGTGTCGATCTGCCGGAACGTCTCGCCGCCACCGATGTCAAGATCGAGTGGCCCGGCCTGTACGGCAATCTGATCACGGGCAACGGCGACGCATCGAGCAGCGCGGTCTACACGTTCTCGTGGCTGTCGTCGCCGGGAACACTGCTGCTGCTCAGCGGCGCGATCGTCACCCTCGTCTACGCACGGTGGGACAGCGGTGGCATGTTCCCGCTGACCGTCCGCCGGGCCGCGGCCACCTTCGGCACCACCGTCGTGAGGATGAAGCTCGCCATCGCCACGGTGGCCACCGTCCTGGGTCTGAGCTACGTGATGAATCAGTCCGGCCAAACCGTCGCGATCGGCACGTGGCTCGCCGGAACCGGCGCGATCTTCGCCCTGTTCTCCCCGATCCTCGGTTGGCTCGGCACCGCCGTCACAGGCTCGGACACCTCCGCCAACGCCCTGTTCGCCCGCCTGCAGCAGGCCGCCGGGCAGACCGCCGGCATCGACCCGACTCTGCTGGTCGCGGCGAACACCTCCGGTGGTGTGGTCGGCAAGCTGATCAGCCCGCAGAATCTCACCATCGCTGCCACCGCAGTCGATCGGCCGGGCAGCGAATCGGTGTTGCTGCGCAAGGTGATCGGCTACAGCGTCGCGATGCTCGTCATCCTCTGTGTGCTGGTCTACCTGCAGTCCACCCCGGTGTTGTCCTGGATGCTTCCCTGATCCGGAATCGACTAGGCTCTGAAGTCATGTCGTCGTCCGAGGGTCGTGCGTGGGAGCAGGTGCTCAACCACTTGGAGCAGATGCTGGTCACGGGAGAACTCGGCCCGGGCCAGCGTCTGCCCCCGGAGCGCACGCTCGCCGCACAACTCGGCGTCGGCCGGTCCTCTGTTCGTGAGGCGCTGCGGGTGATGGAAGCCCTCGGTCTGCTCAGCACCCACACCGGATCCGGGCCGAACGCCGGCGCGATGATCGTCTCGCGACCCACCGGCGGGATGTCGATGCTCATGCGCCTGCAGGTCGCCGCGCAGAACTTCCCGGTCTCCGACATCGTCCGCACGCGCCTGGTGCTCGAGACGGAAGTGATGCAGACTCTGGCCGACCGGACCCCGGCACCGGAGCTCATCCAGGCCGAGGAACTCTTGGACGCGATGGACGATCCGGAGTTGGCCGCACCCGAGTTCCTGGTTCTCGATGCCCAGTTCCACGTCGCGATGGCCGACGCGGCGGGCAACCTCGTCGTCGCGGCGATGATGGCCGGTCTGCGCGACTCCATCGAGAGCTACGTCCTCGCGGGCGCACCAAGTACCGACTGGCCCATGACCTGCGTGCGGCTGCGTCACGAGCACCGTGGTCTCGTCGACGCGGTCCGCGCCGGCGATGCCACGCTCGCCCGCAAGCGCATCGTCGAGCACATCCGCGGTTACTACACTCAGAGTTTCGGCGCCGACGCGTTCTGACGTCCGACTCGGGCGATGTCCACCGAATGGTCTGTGACCGGTTCGGGGACGCGTGTGGATCGTCGGCGATCGACCAGCACCGCGAATACCACGATGAGCAGCAGCGACCACCCCCAGGTAGGGCGCATGTACTCGGCATACCGTCCCGCCTCCACCCATCTGCCCGAGTACCATTCGTCGGCACTGAGGAAGCCGTACACCGCCAGCCAGGCCGGCCAGTTCCGCATCACGGACTGTGGGAGGACCACGCTCATGAGCAACGGGAACAGGAGCATCGAGTAGTACATCTGCCCGAGCGAACCGAGCAGGAACGACGCGGTCATCAGCACGCCGGCACCGGTGACTACGAAGAACACCTCGTCGTGCCGGTGGTAGCGGTGGAGCAGATACATCGTGGCCGCGGCGAGGAACGCGAAACCGATGCGCAGCGCGAGGATCAGTGGTTCGGGCAGACCGTAGTAGGTGCCATTGCCGGTGATCGAACTGTTGAAGTAGTCGCGGGACTGCAACAGATACGGAACGGTGCGTTCGACGAACTGCCACGGATCCGCAGCCCACGGCCACGCCAATGCGGTGAGCCCGACCGGCACCAATGCGGCGGTCAGGAGAACCTTGCTCTGGCGGCGCAGCACGGGAAGCAACAGCAACGGCGCGAGAATCGGTTTGATCGCGAAGGTCACCCCGATCGCCGCGCCCGCCCAGAGGTCCCGCCGCGCCAGCAACAGCGTCAGGAACGCCACCTGGCCGAGCAGGATCACCCCGTTGATGTTGGTGAACACCAGGGTGTTGATCACCGATTCGGACGCGAAGGCGACCGTCACCGCGATCGGGAACACCGTCGATCGCGCCGTGTACCCGAACATCCGCACGACGAGATACACGGCGACGAGGACGGCCGCCGCGTTGACCCCGATGAACGCCCATCGCGAGAGTTCGTGTTCGAGGACCGCGAACGGTGCGATCAGCAGCGAACCCGACGGCGGGTAGAGGTAGTGCGGGTCGACGTGTTCGTACGTCGCTGTGTAGACCGGTTCACGGTTCCAGAAGGCGACGGCTGCGCGGTAGACGCCAGTGAAGTCGTCCGTGCGCGCACCGTCCACGGCGCGGATCACCGTGCGATGGACGACGAGCATCACGGCGACCGGCCAGAAGACACACTTCAGCAGAGCCTGCGGTGACCGCACGGTCGGCTGGACCCACCACGGCCCACCGTCCCGACCGCGATCCGAGCTCTCGCTCATCGCTGATAAACGTCGGGAATCCCGTCGCCGTCCTCGTCGACCCGCTCGGCCGCCGTGATCCTGCGGTAGGCACGGTTACGGGCGACGAGAACAGTCGAGGCCAGAGCGGCGCTGAGCAACGATCCGCACAGCACGGCCACCTTCACGTGATCGGCTGCGACGGTGCCTGCACCGTAAGCGAGGTCGCCGATGAGCAGGGACACCGTGAAGCCGATACCGCCGAGCAGGGACACACCCAGCACGTCCACCCAACTCAGCTCGTCGTCGAGATGTGCTCGGGTGAAGCGCGCCACCAGGTAGCTGACCCCGAAGATTCCGACGACCTTGCCGACGACCAGACCGGCGATCACCCCGGCGGAGATGGGATCGGTGAGGGCGTTCGCCAGGCCGGTGAATCCGCCGACGGTGACGCCGGCGGCGAAGAAGGCGAAGACCGGCACGGCAATTCCGGCGGACAGCGGCCGGATCCGGTGTTCGACGTGCTCGGCGACCGGAATCGTGCGGTCCCCCACCTGCCGGGCGACGGGAACCGCGAAGCCGAGCAGTACACCGGCGATGGTCGCGTGCACACCGGATTCGTGGACCAGCCACCAGGTCACTGCCGCCAACGACGCCAGGAGCCACCAGGCACCGAAGCCGCGTCGGAGCGCGATGCCGAACAGCGCCAACGGGATCAGCGCCCCGCCCAGGTAGAGCAGGTTCACCTCGTCGGTGTAGAAGACCGCGATCACGGTCACGGCGAGCAGGTCGTCGACCACGGCGAGGGTGAGCAGGAACGTTCGCAGCGCCGACGGGAGATGACTACCGATGACGGCGAGAATCGCTACGGCGAACGCGATGTCGGTGGCCGTCGGGACCGCCCATCCGTTCAACGCGTCGGCGCCACCACGAAGATTGATGACGGCGAAGATCAGGGCCGGGACGATCATGCCGCCCAGGGCGGCGGTCACCGGCATGGCGGCACGCCGCAGGTCCCGCAGACTGCCTTCGACGAATTCCCGTTTGAGCTCGACGCCGACGACGAAGAAGAACACGGCGAGCAGTCCGTCGGCCGCCCAGGTGCCCAGGGACAGGTCCAGGTGCCATGACGCCGGACCGATACGGGTCTCTCGCAGGGCGTGGTAGGAGTCCGACCATCCGGTGTTCGCCCAGATCAATGCGATGACGGCGCCGATGAGCAGCAGGACACCGCCGACGGTCTCCTTGCGGAGGATCTCCGTCACACGGCGTGTGTCCTGCCATGTTCCGCGAGAGAGGAAAGGGACTCCGGAGAAGATGTTCGGCATCACAGGTCCTCGGAATTCTCGACGGCACGCGGTACGCGAACGTGGACCGGCTGGGTCGGATGCACCCGATCCGCATGGGCGGCAGTATGTTCCGATCCTCGGAGTGGAATCGGATACCGAAAACTAGGGCATCCCTGCGATTTCGGTGTCGGACGCCGACACGCAGCAGGGAGGCCGATGCGACCTCCGGCGCTGCGGTGGGCATGCCTCGCGAGAGTGCCGCTCACTGCGCCGGCTGCAGAGCTCGGGCGCGACGGGTGGCGACGGGACAGACGGGTACAGACACGGGTCCTCCGGTTCGACGACGTAATTCCTTCTGCCGACCAGACTTCCCGGCGCACCGAGATCGACCATACCGCATCGGGTCAGTTCGACGCGGTGCCCGTCACGTTCTCCTCGGGAGCGACCCGAACGGCGACCGTGGGTTCGTTCGTACCCGCATCCGGCGAGACGACGGTGGGATCGACGACGAGCACAGGCACATGAGAGTGCCCGATGAGGTATTCGGCGACGCTACCGAGCATCCGGGAGGACATGCCTCGTCCGCGGCGCCCCACGACGAGAACGTCGGCGTGGTGTTCCTCGGCGAACCAACCGAGGCATCGACCGGCCGGGCCGGCGAGGACGGCATATCCCACCGAAGTATCACCCATCGATTCGACGGCCTGCTCGAGGCGTCGTCGCACCGTGGCGAGAAGTTCGGAGTCGGGATCGCCGGCGTCGTCGTAGGAGATCACGACGACGAGTTCGAGCACTCCACCGGCGGGGCCGAACAGTCGTCGCGCCGCATCCAGCGCATGCTTGGCCTCGGTGGATCCGTCGTAGCCGACCATCACGCGAAGTTCGCCCTCGTCGACCTCCCCGGCGTGCTGCCGGGCCACCGTCGTCACTTCGACGGACCGGGGAACACGCTCGATGCGCTCGAAGGCGCTAGGGACGAACAACGGCCCGAGGATGACGGCGATGATCGTCCAGCGAGGGTCGTGGCCTCGCCGTGCCATCCACAGACCGGTCACGAGCCCGGACAGCACCCACACGACGAGGAAGGCGACGAAGACTGCCCAGTTCATGGCGTGCCCCCAGATGCGTGCGCCGAGAAGAGGTGTACCGCTGCGTTCATGTCATCCTCCGGGGTCGTCGAAGAAACCTGTTCCCGCCGACCAGTCTTCCCGGCACACCAGGGGAGACGATACCCGACCCGGCCGCGTGATCTCACCTGTTGTTCCGACAGGTCTGCGCGCGGAGGACGTCGCCGCGAGATCGCCCCCGTCAGCGTCGAGTCGGACCCCCGGCGGTATCCGCCCGATCACTGTCCTGCAACTGCCGGATGGCGTCGACCAGCGGCGCCAGGACGGGTTCGGTTGCGGCCTCGTCGAGCGCCTCCCGCAGGGCGGCGTTGTGGGTGGGCCGGGCCTCTTCGAGCAGGCGCCGGCCGGCGTCAGTGACGTCGGTGTAGATGCCGCGGCGATCGGTGGGACACAGATAGCGCGCGAGCAACCCGCGGTCCTCGAGCCGGGTGACCAGCCGCGTCGTCGCGCTCTGACTGAGGACCACAGCGTCGGCGACCTGGCGCATCTGCAGGTGCCCGCCCTCCCCGTCGTGCTGACGGTTGAGCACGTCCAGCAGCGAATATTCGCGCACGCTCAATTCGTGGCCGGACTGCAGAGCGCTCTCGATCCGGTTCTCGATTCGCCCGTGCAGGAGCGACAGCGCCGACCAACTGTTGGCCAACGCGGTCATCGACGGGTCCGTGGCGGTCATGGTCGGCTCCTGGGTCGGCTCGTACGAACAGGTGACGCCGACGGCATGCCGACGTCGCCACATCGCTCACTATACCCGCGCTTGCAGTTAGTCGGCGTCTGCAATTATTGTCTACGCCAGTAAAGCGCGTCTGCGTCTCTTCTCGATCGAAGGATCGTTCTCATGCCACTCGCCCTGCTGGCCCTGGCCATCGGTGCCTTCGGAATCGGCACCACCGAGTTCGTGATCATGGGGTTGCTCCCCCAGGTCGGATCGGATCTCGGAGTGTCGATCCCCACCGCCGGATATCTCGTCACCGGCTACGCCCTCGGCGTCATGATCGGCGCCCCGATCATGACGGCGCTCGGCACCAGGATCTCCCGTAAGAACATGTTGATGCTGCTCATGGGCCTGTTCGTCCTGGGCAATGCCGTCTCTGCCCTCGCGCCCACCTTCGCCGTCATGCTGATCGGCCGCGTGGTCGCCTCCCTCGCTCATGGAGCGTTCTTCGGCATCGGCTCGGTGGTCGCCGCGGAGCTGGTGGCACCGCAGAAGAAGGCCGCTGCCATCTCCCTGATGTTCACCGGACTGACGGTGGCCAATGTCGTCGGCGTCCCACTGGGTACCTTCGTCGGCCACACCGCGGGCTGGCGGGCGACGTTCCTGGTCGTCGCCGCGCTCGGCGTCGTCGGTCTCGTGGGCGTCGCGAAACTCGTCCCCGACGTCCCCCGACCCGAGGGCGTCCGGCTGCGTCACGAGATCGCGGCGTTCAAGAACGTCCAGGTCGTGCTGGCCATGACCATGACGGTCCTCGGCTTCGGGGGCGTGTTCGCCGCGATCACCTACATCGCACCGATCCTGACCGATGTCGGCGGTTTCGCCGAGTCCTCCGTCCCCTGGCTGATGGCCGTGTTCGGAACCGGCATGGTGGTCGGCAACCTCGTCGGGGGACATTTCGCCGACCGCAATCTCATGCCGATGCTCTACACCGCCCTGGCCGGTCTGGCCGTGGTGCTCGGTCTGTTCACCTTCCTGGCCTCCGACAAAACCGTGTCCGTCGCGGCGGTCTTCCTGATCGGCGCTCTCGGTTTCGCGACCGTCCCGCCCCTGCAGAAGCACGTCCTCGACCATGCGCACGGCGCGCCGACCCTGGCGTCCGCCGCCAACATCGGTGCCTTCAATCTCGGCAACGCTCTGGCCGCCTGGCTCGGCGGCATGGTGATATCTGCCGGATTCGGGTACACGGCACCCAACGCCGTCGGGGCCGTTTTGGCCGCGTCCGCACTGATCCCGGCGGTCCTGTCCCACCGCCTACAGCGAAAGGACGATCACGCCAACGCAACTCGCCCATCCGCAGAACCCGACCTCCACAGCACCTCCCGTACTGCCGTCGACCCCGTCCGACTCTGATCCCGAACTACGCGAACACCCCCGAAGGAGCACCCTCTCGTGACATCGTCCACGATCACCACCGTCACCCTGAACAACGGCGTCGAGATCCCCCAGCTCGGCTTCGGCGTCTTCCAGATCCCCGAGGACGAGACCACCGCGGCCGTCAGCGCCGCACTCGAGACCGGCTACCGCCACATCGACACCGCCGCGATCTACGGCAACGAGGCCGGCGTCGGCCGCGCGCTGGCGGACTCCGGACTGTCCCGCGACGAACTGTTCATCACGACGAAGGTGTGGAACTCCGATCAGGGCTACGACGCCACCCTCCGTGCCTTCGACACCAGCCTCGCCGCGCTCGGCCTCGATCGTCTCGACCTCTACCTGATCCACTGGCCGACCCCGGCCCGCGACCGCTATGCCGACACCTGGTGTGCCCTCGAACGCCTCGTCGAGGAAGGACGCCTCCGCGCCGCGGGCGTGTCGAACTTTCAGCCCGCCCACCTGCAGCGCCTGCTGGACGGCAGCTCGCTCGTCCCGACGATCAACCAGATCGAATTGCACCCCGGTCTGCAGCAGAGCGAACTGCGCGCCTTCCACGCCGAACACGGAATCGCCACCGAGGCATGGAGCCCGCTCGCCCAGGGCGCCGTGCTGAACGACGAGGCGATCACGTCGATCGCCGAACGCACCGGCAAGTCGCCGGCCCAGGTGGTGCTGCGCTGGCATCTGCAGCTCGGCAACGTCGTCATCCCCAAATCGGTCACGCCGTCCCGGATCCGGGAGAACTTCGAGGTCTTCGACTTCGAGCTGACCGACGAGGACATGTCGACCATCGCCGGTGCCGATCGCGATCTGCGCACCGGACCTCATCCGGACGAGTTCAACTGACAGACCTCGCGGCTCCGGACGGATCCACCGCCCGGAGCCGGTAAGGCGCTCGAAGAGCTGCGTTCAGGTGTACTCGACGGTCATCCTGTCGATGCTCCCGTCGAACGGGAACGGTGCCCGGTCGAAATAGTCGAGCGAAACCGGTGAACCCAGGCAGGTGCCGATGTCCAGGCAGTCATTCGCCGTGAACAGCAACGGCGCACTGACCGGCACGACGGTCTCCCCCACCGACTGCCCGTCGACGGACATTCGGACGTTCAGCGGACCACCGGGGCGCGCTTCGGCGTACTTGGTGACCACCTCGACGAGGTGGTGTCCCGGTGCGACGCGGCTCGCCGAACGCATCTTCGTCCGCATCAGGATGAACAGGTTGTACTCGTAGCAGAGGTAGCCGTCGTCCGCGAAGCACGTCAGGCCACCACCGTTGGCACCCAGCGCATATAGGACGCCGTGCGCCCGCTCCGGGAAGGTCACCTCGATGCAGACCCGGTTGTTCTTGTTTCCCAGTGCAGGAGCACAGAATTCGGGCATACGGGTGACGTCGCCGGTGAAATCCCAACTCGTGTACGGCGTGGTGATGCGTTGTTCCGGATGGATTGCCGCGACCCAGAGGCCCCCGCCGATGGGAAGGGCGTTGTTCTTGGCCGCTTCGATCGCGAACATCTCCCGCATCTGGGCCAACTTCTCGGGGTACTGCTCGGCGAGGTCGCGGTTCTGCGTCCAGTCCTCGTCGAGGTTGTACAGCTCCCAGGTGTCGTCGTCCGGGCTCCAATCGCGGATTCCGCCGGGCAGGCCGGGCAGCCACGGTGCGCGGGGCCCGAAGGCCGACGCCATCCATCCGTCGTGGTAGATCGCTCGGCTGCCCATGACCTCGAAGTACTGGGTGAGTTTGCCCGCCGGCGCGTCACGGTCCACGAAGGTCCGGGCGAAACCGGCGCCGTCGATCGGATCCTGCGGAATCCCGTTGACGGTCCGCGGCGGTGTGATGCCCAGTAGCTCGTAGAAAGTCGGTACCAGGTCGTTGCAGTGCAGGAACTGGGTGCGTGGGGTGCGCTCCGGCGTGATGCGCGCAGGCCAGCGCACCACCATGGGATTGCGGGTTCCCCCGAGATGGGACGCGAGGAGCTTCATGCCCTTGTAGGGCGTGCTTCCGGCCCAGGCCCATCCCGCGTGGTACATGTTGTCCGTCTTCGGCGAGCCGAGAACATCGAGTCCGCCGAGTTCGTCGAGCGCCGCGATGTGCTGGGCCGTCGTCGTGGGGATCCCGTTCTGCGCGAGCAGTTCGCTGATGGTGCCGTTCTGGCCCTCACCGGACGACCCGTTGTCGCCCCAGATGTAGAAGACCAGGGTGTTGTCGCGGTAGCCCAGCCGGTCGAGTTCGTCGAACAACCGCCCCACCTGGACGTCGCAGTGTTCGGCGTATCCGGCCGCGACCTCCATGAGGCGTCGCTGGAAGGGCTTCTCGTCGTCAGGGATGTCGTCCCACGCTGACATGGTGGGATGCCGCTCGGTGAGTTCGGCCTCCGGTGGGATCCAGCCCTTCTCCTTGGCCCGCTCGCACACCCGCTCGCGGTATGCGTCCCATCCGTCGTCGAACTTGCCTGCATACCGGTCGGCCCACGGCTTCATGATGTGGTGCGGCCCGTGCAGACAACCGCTGGCCCAGTACATGAAGAACGGCCGGGACGGATCGAGCGCCTTGTGGCGGCGCAACCAGCCGATCGCGTCGTCGGCGAGGTCCTCACTGAGGTGGTAGCCCTCCTCGGGAGTCTTCGGGGGCAGGACGACGGTGGTGTTGCGGACGAGGTTCGGCTCGTACTGCGACGCCTCGCCGGCGAGGAAACCGTAGAAGTAGTCGAAACCGACTCCGGTGGGCCAGTTGTCGAAGGGACCCGCTGCGGTGGTCTCCTCCGCAGGGGTGTTGTGCCACTTGCCGAAAGCCGCTGCGGTGTAACCGTAGTGGCGCAGCACCTCTGCTCCGGTGGCGCTCGACTTCGGGATGTGCCCGGAATAGCCGTCCCAGTCGTTGGCGAGTTCGGCGATCTGCCCGTTCCCGACGCGGTGATGGTTGCGCCCGGTCAACAACGATGCGCGGGTGGGCGAGCACATCGCCGTGGTGTGGAAACGGTTGTAGCTGATGCCTTCGTCGAGCAAGCGGTCGAGCGTGGGCGTGTTCACCTCACCGCCGAATGCGCTCGGCAGACCGGGGCCCGCGTCGTCGATGAGGACGACGAGGATGTTCGGGGCGTCGTCGGGAAGGCGACGGTGCTGTGTGCGTGGGCTGTAGACCGATTCCTGCATGGTCCGTCCTGCGATGCTTCCCGACGGCACCGGTGGGAACGGCAGAGTTTCTCCGCCCGGGATCGGATCCGGACGCAGATCCTGGCTCATGGTGGATGCCCTCTTCTCACCCCATCCGTTCCCAGTACACCACCGGTATCGGGCCGCACACACCCCTGATCAGGGTGAAACCTGCCCTGTTACGGGCGAATGATGCAGCGGAATCCGATATGGCACGTCGCGGTCTCCTCGGTGTCACCCTGACGGGCCGCGGGTCGGTACCGCAGGCAGTAGTTCGGGGCGCACAGATGCGATCCGCCCTTGATGACACGGCGCGGATACGCCTCGCGCGGATCGTGTTCGGCCTTGTCGACGCGGGGATTCGTCGGGATGCAGCACGACGACCCCGGCGCGACGTTCTTGCCGCTCGAAGCATGGTTCGCGGTGAAGTAGTCGGCGGTCCACTCCCACACGTTGCCCGCCATGTCGTGGAGCCCGTATCCGTTCGGCCGGAAGTGTCCGACAGGTGAGGTTCCGGCAAATCCGTCCGTTTCGAGGTTCTGCCACGGAAATTCGCCCTGCCAGACGTTCCCGCCGGGCCGGCCCTTCGGTTCGTGCTCGTCGCCCCATGTGAAGGCCGTGCGGTCGAGTCCGCCGCGGGCGGCGAACTCCCATTCGGCCTCGGTCGGCAGTTCCTTGCCGGCCCACTCGGCGTAGGCGCGGGCATCGAACCACGACACGTGGGTGACGGGATGGCGTTCCCGCCCGCCGACGGTGCTCCCCGTCCCTTCGGGATGACGCCAGTTCGCGCCCGGGACGAACGACCACCACCTCGTGTAGTCATCGAGCGGTACCGGCCCCGGAGGCGGCGTGAACACGAGCGAGCCGGGCACGAGCAGGGACGGATCGGCGCCCGGATAATCGGCGGGGTCCGGCGCGACCTCCGCGGTGGTGACGTATCCGGTGTCCTTCACGAAGCGCCGGAACTCGGCGACGGTCACCGGGTGCGTGTCCATCCAGAACCCGTCGACCGTCACCTGGTGGACCGGTCGCTCCTCCGGATAGAAATCCTCCGACCCCATCCAGAACATGCCTCCGGCGATGAGAGTCATGTTCTGTGTCGCAGCACGCGTCATGACGTCAGCCTCGCACGGCCCGGGTCGCGGCGCGAGGGACGCACCGACGCGACGAGACCGCGCATTCACCGGTCCCGTCCCTGCCCCGTACCGCAGACTCGGGATATGCCCTCCACGACGACGGAACTGTCCCCGATGCTGGCGACCCTCGGTCCGCCGCCGACAGGGAACTGGGCGTTCGAGATGAAATGGGACGGCCAGCGCACCCTCGCCACGGTGACCGACGGACAGTGCCGGCTGACCAGCCGCACCGGGAACGACATCACCCGGAGCTTCCCCGAACTCCCCCACCTGCTCACCACCGCGACGGGCGGCCGGGACTGCATCGTCGACGGCGAGATCGTCACCCTCGATTCCGAGGGTCGGCCGTCCTTCGCCCGGTTGCAGCGCCGCATGCACGTCCACCGTCCCACCGAGGAGCTACGCGCCGAGCTACCGGTGCTGATCTACCTGTTCGACGTCCTCGCTCTCGACGGGGAGTCCACGACGGAGTTGTCCTATCGGCAGCGCCGGGCCGTCCTCGACGATCTGATCGTCCCCGGACCTCGGGTTCAGCTGTCGCCCTACTGGACCGATGTCGACGCACCGACCATGCTCACGGTCGCGCGCGAACACGGCCTCGAAGGGATCGTCGCCAAGGACCCGGACGCACCGTATCTACCCGGGACCCGCAGCGACGGCTGGATCAAGACGCCGCTGCGTCGGAACACCGAGGTGGTCGTCGTCGGGTGGCTCCCCGGATCCGGCAAGGCTGCCGGCGGCATCGGTTCACTGCTGCTCGGCGCGCACGACGACGAGGAACGGTTGGTGTTCATCGGCCGGGTCGGGACGGGATTCACCGCCGCGACCCGACGTGAGTTGCGATCGCAGCTGCGTCCCTTGGAACGACCGACGACCCCACTGGCGGTTGCGCCGCCGGCACGGGAGACCCACGGCGCCCACTGGGTGGAGCCCATCCTCGTCGGAGAGGTCGAGTACCGGGAGTACGCGGGCGGAAGTCTGCGGCATCCGAGCTGGCGAGGACTACGCACCGACAAGACGGTGCCGGAGGTCGATCTCCCCGGCCGACACTGACCTTCCGGTTACCGTGAGGCGCATGGACCTCCGTCGCAGTGTCGCCGATGCCCGAGTGGCCCGCCTCGCCACCGCCGACGGATCGGGCGAGCCGCACCTCGTTCCGATCGCGTTCGCCCTCGACGGCGACGTGATCCACACGTGCGTCGACGACAAACCCAAATCCACCCGACGCCTCCGTCGACTCGCCGACATCGCCGAGAACCCGCGGGTGTGCGTGCTCGTCGACCACTACAGCGACGACTGGTCGCAGCTGTGGTGGGTCCGCATCGACGGCATCGCCACGGTCCACGACGCCGATACTCCCGAGGGAACTGCGGGCATCGACGCGCTCGTCCGCAAATACTCGCAGTACCAGGCGAAACGACCACCGGGACCGGTGATCACCATCGACAGGCTGCGCTGGCGATCCTGGTCCGCGTGAGCAATTACCGGTCCAGCGTGAGCATCGCCTCGGCGATCTCGTCGACCACCTCAACAGGGACCGCGGTGCCGGCATCGTCCAGGACGAGCAACCGCGCTCCCGGGATCTCGCGTGCGATGGCTTCTCCGTTGCCGACGGGGAAGAACGGATCCCGGCGACCGTGCACGACGAGGGTCGGGACGTCGACCTGGGGCAAGCGTTCCCGCCAGCGGGGCGTGCAATCGAGTCCGGCGAAGACCGTTCCGAGCTGATTCGCGGCCTGGACCGACGGTTCGTCGTTCGGGGTGCGGTCCCAGATGCGCTCGGCGACCACGCGCGCGGCGACCGGATCGTCGCCGAGGACTGCTGCGCGGGCAGCGGCGAACTCTGCCACGGCCGTGCGATCGGCCCACTCGGGCAACGGAAGTGCGAACATGCGCTTCATCGTCGCTGCGTCGTGATCGGGAAGGTCGCGATCGCACGGGCCCGGGGCGACCGGACGCGTCCCGGCCAGAGTCAGGGCCCGGAACGTGGCGGGGTGGTCGAGCGCAGCGACCTGGGCGACCATGCCGCCGACACCGATGCCCGCTAGATGCGCCGGCCTGCCATCGAGCGCGTCGACGAGGGCTGCCGCATCGTCGGCGAGGTCGCGCAGGGTGTAGCCGGGCACGTCCGGGTCCTTCGTCGTCGACTCCCCGCAATCCCGCAGGTCGTACCGCACGACACGACGCCCACCCGCCGCGAGCCGTGTGCACAGTTCGTCGGGCCACGAGAGCATCGTCGTGCCGCCGACGAGCAGGACGAGTGGTGCGTCATCGTCGCCGAAGAACTCGACGCCGAGGTCGACCCCGTTGGCGCTGATGGTGGTCATGACTCGCTCGAGCTTCCGGTGTGCAAGGTCGAGTCCTCGTAGCGGGTGCCGTCGAGCCGCGGTCGATGTCCCATGGTCTCGTCTCCTTCTCGATCGGGTTCCGTCTTGTCCGAATTTGCGTGAACGAAGTCCACGACAGTGGCCACGAGTGGTGGCGTTGAAAGGACAGACCGGAGCAACTCCTCGATCTCATCGGTCCGGCCGTCGAGGTCTACAGAACCGACCGGCCATATGGCATCGCGTATCGACCTCGAGTCGACTCGAGGTGCTGTCCGCACACCGACACTCCTGGAGGAACCGTGATCGCTCTCGGACCACAACTCATCGGCCCCACCGAGAAGACTCTCAACGCTCTGCTCCACGACACCACCTACGCACCGGACACTGCGGAGGTCGTCGATTCCCTGATCGCTCGGGGCCTGATCCGCTACGACCGGCTCAGCGAATCCGGACGAGAAACCGTGGCAAGGATCGAACATCGCATCGAGGAGCTGACGTCCGGTATCTGGGAGGCCGTCTATCCGGCCGACCGTGTCGCCGCGGAACGTGCGCTGAACACTGTGCTCGACCGTGCCCGAGCGGTCCTTGTGAGTCGGTAGTTGTCAGCGCATCAGTCCTGTCGATTGCCGCGAGCGAGGCACCTTCTCGACGAGTTTGCAGGACGGCTCGTCGACGTCGAGAGCCACGATCGAGATCGTCCTGGGTGTGCTGTTGTCGGTCGTTGGTGTCCGGCAATGGCGCAGTCGCCGCGCCGAACACGACGCTCCGGCCTCAATGGCTTACCGATAAGATGTAACCTGCAGCACTCGACGTCCGTCAACCGTTGACTTTCCGTCCCGCATGACCCATGCGGGCACAGGCACCGTCGGGTCACCTCCTCCGCTCGAGCGTCGGGCCCTTCGAGGGTGCCTTCCACCTTGGCACGCCCGCACTACCCGCAGGGCAGATACCAGGGCGCGGCAGCGGTCAGTTCACATGGGCGCGCAGCACATCCACCACCCGCCGGACCGCCGGTGCCGGGTTGTCGCGGCGCCACGCGAGCGCGATCGGCAGCACCGGACTGTTCCGCAGCGGGACGTATCGCACGCCCGTCACGGTGATGTCGGTGGTCGACGCGACGACGACCGCTACCCCCACCCCGGCTCCGACGAGGGCCAGCAGGCTGTAGGGATCCGGCGCCTCCCGGGCGATCACCGGGGTGAATCCGGCGGAGTGACACACCGCGAAGGTCATCTCCCGCACGCTCGACCCGTGGGCGGCGGGATACACGACGAACCGCTCGCCGGTCAGATCGGCGGCATCGAGTTCCTCCCGCGCCGCCAGCCGATGGTCGGCCGGCAGCGCGACCATGAGCGATTCCTGCCGCACCGTCTCGGTGGCGACGTCCCGGGGCACCGGGAGGCCGACGATCCCCATGTCGAGCAGTCCTTGCGAGACGAGATCGAGCACTTCCCCCGTGTAGGTCTGCGGACGCAGATCCAGCTCGATGCCGGGACAACGCTCCTCGAGCAGCCGGGTCAGCTGCGAGATCACCGTGTATCCGCTCGCGCCGCCGAACCCGACGCTCACCACCCCGGTGACACCCGAGGCCGTCGACCGCACGACGGTCCGGGCGATCTCGATCTGCGCGGCGATCACGCGTGCGGGTCCGAGCAGCGATTCACCGGCCGCGGTGAGTTGCACCGAGCGGGTGGTGCGGGCGAACAGCTCGGCGCCGAGTTCGCGTTCGAGCGCGCGGATCGTCTGACTGAGCGGCGACTGGGCGATGTGCAGTCGCTCCGCTGCGCGTCCGAAGTGCAACTCCTCGGCCACCGCCAGGAAGGCCTGCAGTTGCCGAAGTTCCATACCGGCCTCAATTTTGTCGGTTGATCTACACAATCGTGCTCGATTAGGTCTTGGACTTTACACGGTTGCGCCGGTGATAGTGATCCACGACTCATTCATCCGCGGACCGAGTCCGCTCGACGCCTTCGGAAGTGCAGCGTGAATACTTCGTCAGAGCACACCGCGCCCCCGCCGCCACGCCCGATGCACGACACCCGGGCAGCACGACGCGCCGGTGTCACCGCCTTCGTCGGCACCACCATCGAATGGTTCGACTTCTACATCTACGGCACCGCGTCCGCCCTCGTGCTCGGGGCGCTGTTCTTCCCCGACGCCTCCCCCGCCGTCGGCACGCTCGCCGCCTTCGCGACCTTCGCGGTCGGTTTCATCGCCCGCCCTCTCGGCGGGATCATCTTCGACCACTTCGGTGACCGCTTCGGCCGCAAGAACGCGGTCATCATCACCCTCGCGCTCATGGGCGCCGGCACCGTCGGCGTGGGCCTGCTGCCCACCTACGACCAGATCGGGATCTGGGCTCCGGTCCTCCTCGTCCTCCTTCGGGTGCTGCAGGGCATCGCGATGGGCGGCGAATGGGGTGGCGCCGTCCTCATCGCCACCGAATTCGCTCCACCCGGCAAGAAGGTCCTCTACGGGGCATTTGCACAACAGGGTTCACCGGTGGGCAATCTCCTTGCCACCCTTGCCTTTCTCGGATTGACCGCGATGTCCGACGCCACCTTCGAAGGGTGGGGCTGGCGTATCCCGTTCCTGGCGTCCGCCGCGCTGGTGATCGTCGCCCTCTACATACGCGTGCGGATCCAGGAGACACCCGAGATGCGCGTGGCCGCCGTCGCCCAGGAACGCACGAAACTGCCGCTCGTCGAGGTTCTGCGCTCCCACCCGGCGTCGCTGCTCCTCGGTGTCGGTGCCGTGGTGGCGGGTGTCGCGATCACCTACGTCAAGACGACCTTCGCCCTCGCCTGGGCCACCACCGATCTCGGGTTCACCCGATCGGACTTCCTGCTCGTGATCACCCTCGCGCTGGTCGCGCAGGTGCTCGTCCAACCCTTCGGCGCGGTTCTCGCCACCAGGATCGACGCGCGACGGGCCGTGCTGTGGATGCTCGGACCCGAGCTCGTCGTCCTGCCGCTGATGTTCGTACTGATCCGCACCGGCTCGCTCACCTGGGCGATCATCGGCATGGTGCTCGCCACCGCGCCGCATGCGATGTACTACTCGGCGCTGGCCGGCATCCTGGCGCAGGTCTTCCCCACGCACGTGCGCTACACCGGCATCTCGTTGTCGTACCAGATCTCGACGGCGATCTTCGCCGGCACCGCACCGATGGCGAGCCAGTTCCTTCTCGAGCGCACCGACTCGATATGGCCGGTCGTCGGCCTCGGGATCGGGTACGTGCTGCTCTCCCTGGTCTGCATGACCGCCCTGCTCAAACGCTCACCGACCACCACCGAGCCCGACGAACCACGCTCCGCACCCGCCCGGACGACGGCCGACGCCTCCTGACACGAACGGACGACGATGAACTACGCCCATACCGACCCGGCCCTGCATGCGGTACTCGACCGCTGGATCTCCGACGCCGACCGGCCGCTGACCGAGCGTCTCCTCGATCGTCTGGGTGCCGACGCCGCCGACCGTCTCGACGCGCTCGCGGCCATCGCGAACGCCCATCCGCCGGTGCTGCACCAGTACGACCCCGACGGCGAACGGATCGACCGCATCGAGTACCACCCCGCCTATCTCGAACTGTGCCGCGCCGCCTACAGCGAGTACGGCCTCTCGGCACTGTCGCACCGCCCGATCCACGGTTGGACGGACACACCCCCGCATCTCGTCAAGTACCTGGCGTCGTATCTGTTCGTGCAGGCCGAGTTCGGCCTCGCCTGCCCGGTGTCGATGACCGATGCCGCCGCGCGCACCCTGCGGATGTTCGGCGACCCCGAGGTGTTCGGTCCGTGGATCGACGGCCTGACTTCCACCGATCCGGCCACCGCCCTGACCGGGGCGATGTTCATGACCGAGACCCAGGCCGGAACGGACATCGCGAAGACCGAGACCTGCGCCGAATTCGACGGCACCGCATGGAGATTGACCGGTCGAAAGTGGTTCGCCTCCAACCCGGACGCCGACGTCGTGATCACCCTGGCCCGGTTCCCCGGCGGCGACGAGAACTCGACCCGCGGGGTGGGAATGTTCATGCTGCCCAAGCAACTTCCCGACGGCAGCCGGAACTCGTACACGATCGACCGGCTCAAGGACAAGCTCGGCACGCGATCGATGCCCAGTGGTGAGATCACCCTGCACAGCGCGTACGCGCTGCAGGTCGGCGACCTCGACCGTGGATTCCGGCAGATGACGGAGATGCTCAACACCTCCCGCCTGTCGAACGCGATGCGCTCGAGTGCCCTGATCCGGCGCGCCGTGCGCGACGCCGTCGCTCACACGAGGGAGCGGGAGGTCTTCGGGAAGTCCCTGTTCGATCAGCCGCTCATGCGCGCCACCCTGCTGCCGCTGCTGCTCGACGCCGAGGCCGCGCTCGCGCTCGTCGCCTACAGCGGTGCGACCCTCGACCGTGCCGACAAGGGCGACGAGCAGGCCCGCGGTGTCGTCCGGATCCTCACGCCCGTCGCCAAGCACTACATCTGCAAACGTGCCCGCACCGTCACCGGTGAGGCGATGGAGATCCGGGGGGGCAGCGGCTATATCGAGGACCGCGTTTTCGCCCGCCTCGTCCGCGACTCGCATCTCGGATCGATCTGGGAGGGTTCGAGCAACGTCATCGCGCTCGACGTACTCCGGTCCATGCGCAAGAACGGCGCGCACCGGGTCCTCGCCGACGCGCAGCGCACACTGCTCGACGCGGCGCATCCGGAATGCGCCCCGGTCGTCGCGGCACTGCGGGAACGGTGGGACGTGCTCGAGGCGCGCGGCGAAGACCTGCTCGCCGGCGACGACGCGCACGCGCAGACCCGCTGCGCCGCCTACACCGACGATCTCGCACAGACGGTGATGGCCACCCTGCTCGTGGACTTGGCGTCGCACCGCATCGAACACGGTTTCGGCCACCGGTCGTTGCTCGTCGCCCACGCCTACCTGGACGGCCTGGCCGATGAGCCGAATGCCGTCGCTCTCGTCCACCTCGCCGCGATCGCCGACGGCACCGACGTCGACCCGTCCGTCGCCGCCGCTGCGGCACCGAGCACCGCCGCCGATGCGGCACCGACTGCACTGACAGGAGCACTAAGATGACTGCGAAGCCCGCTACCGGCCCCGCCCCGCTCGCCGGCGTCAAGGTCCTCGACCTGTCGAAGATCCTCGCCGGACCGTACGCGACCATGTCGTTCGCCGACCTCGGCGCCGATGTCACCAAGGTCGAGCACCCCGAGGGTGGCGACCCCACCCGGGTGTGGGGGCCGCCCTTCGTCGGCGACGACGCCACCTATTACCTCGCGGTCAACCGCGGCAAGAAGTCGGTGACCATCGACCTCAAGTCCGAGGAAGGGCAGCGGATCGTGCAGCGAATGCTCGCCGACGCCGACGTCGTGGTCGAGAATTTCAAGCCCGGCAGCGGTCTGCAGAAGATCTTCGACTACCGCGCCCTGTCCGAGCAGTATCCGCACCTGATCGTGCTGCACATCTCGGCCTTCGGTGACGAGGGGCCGTTGGCCGACCAGCCCGGCTACGACATGGTCGCCCAGGCCGCCGGTGGTCTGATGTCGCTGACCGGGGAACCGAACGGAGCGCCGATGAAGGCCGGGTACGCGATGGGTGATCTCGGTGCGGCACTGTTCGGGGTGATCGGGGTGCTCGCCGCGCTGGTCGAACGCACTCGCACCGGTCGCGGCCAGTACGTCACCACGTCGTTGTTCGAATGCCAGCTGGCGATGCACGTCAACTGGGCCACAAACTATTTCGCCACCCGGGAGCGCCCGCATGCCCTGGGCTCCGCGCACCCCAATCTCGCTCCCTATCAAGCGTATCCGGCGAGCGACGGCCACTTCGTCGTCGCGGTCGGGAACGACGGACTGTGGGAGAAGCTGTGCGCGGCACTGGAAAGACCGGAACTTGCGACCGATGTGCGGTTCGTCCGCAATCGTGATCGTATCGAGCATCGCAGCGAACTCGACGAGGTCCTCACCGCGGCGTTCGCGACCGGGACGGTGCAGCACTGGTGCCGCGTCCTGGAAGACCACGGCGTGCCGGTCTCCCCCATCCGGCATCTCGACGAGATCTACAGCGATCCGCACACCGCCGCGATCGGCATGGTCGGCACCGTCGACCATGCGTCCGGGCCTCTCGAACAGATCGCTTTCCCGGTCAATTTCGGTGGGGCACGACCGCCGCTGCGGTCGGCGCCACCGCTGCACGGGGAACACACCGACGAGATCCTTACGGGATATCAGGAGGTCTCCGTTCCGTCCTAGCGACGAACGTCTCGAATGTCGCTGACCTGCGGCCGTTTCCGATCGATCGGAGACGGCCGCAGCGCTGTTCGGACCCGAACCGGAGCGGAGACATCTCGGTCCGGGGGTTGTCGCGTTCACTCAGTGCGGCAGCACTTCTGAGGTCGACGCGTCCGGATTTCTCCGCGATACGCGGGGGTAACGTCCGCGAAACAAGAGCCGCGCATGATCGGCATCGATTGCACGACCGCCGACTCGCACGAAAGAACGATACATGCAGCTGACTCCCGCCGACACCGAGAAACTCCTTCTGGCCGTCGCCGGCATGGTGGCGCGCGACCGGCGGGACCGCGGCGTCCGACTGAACTATCCCGAAGCCGTTGCCCTGTTGTCCACCTGGGTGATCGAACGGGCACGCGAAGGCGCCGATGTCGCCGACCTCATGGTGAAGGGCCGCGAGGTCCTCGCCCGCGACGAGGTCATGGGCGGTGTCGCCGAGATGTTGACCGACGTGCAGGTCGAGGCCACTTTCCCGGACGGACGCAAGCTCGTCACGATCCACCACCCGATTTCCTGAAAGGAGCCCGACATGGCATCCGGACCGACTTCGGGACCCGGAGCGATTCGCGTCGCCGAGGGCTCCCTCACCCTCAACGCGGATCGCTCCGACGACGAGCGCATCACCCTTGTCTTCCTCAACACCGGTGACCGTCCCATCCAGATCGGATCGCACATCCACCTGCCGGACGCGAACGCGGCCCTCGAGTTCGACCGCGAACGCGCGCAGGGCTTCCGCCTGGACATCCCGTCGGGGACCTCGCAGCGATTCGAACCCGGCAGCAGCCGCGAACTGGACGCCGTCGCCCTCCGTGGGCGACGCGTCGTGCCCGGCATCCACGTGCGGAAGCAGGAGGACTGAGAACGTGGAGATCACACGCGCCGAGTACGCGGCACTGTACGGACCGACGGTCGGTGACCAGGTACGCCTGGGCGACACCGACCTGTGGATCCAGATCGAGGAGGACCGCACCTTCGGCGGCGAGGAAGCCGTTTTCGGTGGCGGCAAGTCCATCCGCGAATCGATGGCCCAAGGTGTGACGACCCGAGCCGAGGGCGCTCCCGACACCGTCATCACGAACGTGATCGTCCTGGACTGGTGGGGCATCGTGCGCGCCGACGTCGGCATCCGCGACGGTCGCATCGTCGCCCTCGGTCGCGCCGGCAACCCGGACATCGCCGACGGCGTGCACCCGAGGCTGCAGATCGGCCCGTCCACCGACGTCATCTCCGGTGAAGGTCGCATCCTCACCGCGGGCGCCTTCGACTCGCACGTGCACCTGCTGTCGCCGTCGCAGATCGTCGAGGCACTCGCCACCGGCATCACCACCATCGCCGGCGGCGGAACCGGTCCGTCCGAAGGATCGAAGGCCACCACCGTCACGCCGGGCCCGTGGCATCTGATGCAGATGCACCGCGCGCTCGACGTGCTGCCGGTGAACGTGCTGTTGCTCGGCAAGGGCAACACCGTCTCCGCCGAGGGGCTGCGCGAGCAGGCCCTCGGCGGAGCCGCCGGGTACAAGGTGCACGAGGACTGGGGCTCCACTCCCGCCGCGATCGATGCGGCGCTGCGCGCGGCCGACGAGCACGGACTGCAGGTCGCGCTGCATTCGGACTCACTGAACGAGGCAGGGTTCGTGGAGAGCACCCTCGCCGCGATCGGTGGTCGCTCGATCCACGCCTTCCACGTCGAAGGCGCCGGAGGTGGGCACGCCCCGGACATCCTGAGCATCGCCGGATTGCCGCACATCATCCCGGGCTCGACCAACCCGACCTTGCCGCACACGATCAACACCGTCGACGAGCACCTCGACATGCTGATGGTCTGCCATCACCTCAACCCGGCCGTCCCGGAGGACCTCGCGTTCGCCGAGTCCCGGATCCGGGCCACCACCATCGCGGCCGAGGACATCCTGCACGACATGGGCGCCCTGTCGATCACCTCGTCCGACGCCCAGGCGATGGGCCGCATCGGTGAGGTCGTCACCCGCACCTGGCAGGTCGCGCACGTGATGAAGAACCGGCGCGGGGCGCTCGACGGCAGCATGCCCGCCGACAACGAACGGGCCCGCCGCTACATCGCGAAGTACACGATCAACCCCGCGATCGCGCATGGTGTCGACCACGAACTCGGTTCGATCGAGGTCGACAAGATGGCCGATCTGGTGCTGTGGGACCCGAAGTTCTTCGGTATCCGGCCGTCGCTGGTCATCAAGGGCGGATCGATCGCCTGGGCGGCGCTCGGCGACCCCAACGCCTCGATTCCCACGCCGCAGCCGGTGCTGCAGCGCCCGGCGTTCGGCGATGCACTCGCCCCGCACACGTCGGTGTCGTTCGTCTCCCCCGCCGCCCTCGACGACGGCCTGGAAGAACGACTCGGGTTGCGCCGCACACTGCTGCCGCTGCGGCCGACCCGGCACATCGGCAAGGCCGACATGAAACAGAACAATGTGTTGCCGCGCATCGAAATCCGTCCCGACACCTTCGACATCGACATCGACGGCGAGCGGGTCGATCCGGCGCCGGCCACCGAACTGCCGCTCGCGCAGCTGTATTCGATGTTCTGATGTTGCCCGACACTCTGTCCCCCACCACGGTGCTGCTCCTCCTCGCGGACGGGCGCGCGCCGGTCGGCGGGAACGTCAACTCGGGCGGGCTCGAACCGGCGCTCCAGGGTGGGATGTCGCCGACCGAGGTGCGTCGCTTCCTCGTCGCGCGGTTGCGCACCTCGGCGGCGGTCGAGGCCGGCGTCGCCGTGGTCACCCGGCACGCCGTGGACTCCGATGCCGGAACCGCCCCGGCGCTCCGGATCGACGAGATCGAGGACCACTGGGCGGCGCGCACTCCGGGCCCGGCCCAGCGCGACGCGTCCCGGTTGCTGGCCCGCGGTTACCTGCGACTGGCCCGGAACCTGTGGCCCTCCACCGTTTTCGACGACCTCGACGCCCGGACCCCGCGACCGTCGCGGGGACTGGTCGTCGGGGCCATCGCGGCGCTCGCGCGCATCCCGGCGATCGACACCGCCCGACTGGTGTTGTACGAGGAGGCGCAGGCGATCGTCGCGGCCTTCCTCAAACTGCACCCCACCGACCCGGCCATCGGTTCGCGATGGGCGCTCGAGACCTGCGCTCATCTCGAACCTCTCATCGCCGAGCTGTCCGCCCTCACCGATCCGGCGGACATCCCGGCCACCGGTGGCCCCCAGACCGAACTGTGGGCCGAAGCCCACGCATCCGCTCCAGAAAGGCTGTTCCGTGCCTGAACACACCACCACCCGTTCGCTCCGTCTCGGCGTCGCCGGTCCCGTCGGCACGGGCAAGAGCTCGCTGATCGCAACCATCTGCCGCACCCTCGCGTCCGAGCTGCAGCTCGGCGTGATCACCAACGACATCTACACCGACGAGGACGCCCGATTCCTCCGCTCGGCCGGCGTGCTCGATCCCGAGCGCATCCGCGCGGTGGAGACCGGTGCGTGCCCGCACACCGCAATCCGCGACGACGTGACCATGAACCTGCTGGCCGTCGAGGATCTCGAACGCGACTTCGCGCCGCTCGACGTGGTGCTGGTGGAGAGCGGCGGCGACAACCTCACCGCGACCTTCTCCCCCGCGCTCGTCGACGCGCAGATCTTCGTGCTCGACGTCGCCGGTGGTGGCGACGTCGCCCGCAAGGGCGGTCCCGGCATCAGCCGCGCCGACCTGCTCGTGGTGAACAAGACCGATCTCTCCCCGTATGTGGGTGTCGACGTGCCCCAGATGGTCGCCGACGCCGAGAAGGCCCGCGAGGGCGGACCGGTGCTGGCGCTGTCCCGGACCGACGCCGCATCGGTGCAGGCGCTCGGTGACTGGGTGCGCGAGATGCTGGCAGCCCACCGAACCGGGTCGCACACTCCTGTCGATCCCGGTCCGATGGCTCCGCACTTCCACGCCGACGAGGACGACGACCACGATCACAGCCATGGGCACGGTCACGGTCACAGCCACGATCACGTCGTCGCGCACACGCACGACTGATCATGTCCCGCACCACGATCCGTATCGACCGCGCACCAGGCCGGGCACGACTGACCCAGCGGGCGGGCATGCTCGTCCCCCGCACGGTCGAGGTCGGTCCGGACCACGCGCGGGTCGCCCTCGTCGCCGCCGGCGCGTTGTTGCTCGGTGGTGACTCGGTGACCGTCGACGTCCACATCGACGCCGGATGCACACTCGAACTACAGGACATCGGTGGCACCGTCGCCTACGACGCCGACAACCGGCTGTCCCGGTGGGACGTGCGGATCACCGTCGCCGAGGGCGGCACCCTCGTATGGGACACCTACCCGTTCGTGATCGCCACCGGCGCCCGCGTGCACCGCGACACCCGGATCGAACTCGCCTCCGACGCCGCCACGAGCATGCGGGAGACCCTCGTCCTCGGGCGCCACGGAGAAACCGGGGGTGCGATCCGCAGCCGTACCTCGGTCACTCTCGATCGTCGTCCCCTCTTCGTCGAGGAGTTGAACACGCACGGCGCGTTCCCCGAACCCGGGATCCTCGGTTCCGCGCGGGTGCACGACGTCATCGCGACCTACGGGCGACGCGCCGAGGGCGACGGCGTCGTCCAACTCGAAGGGCCCGGCAGCCTGCTGCGATTCCTCGGCGCCGACGCCCACTCCTCGCCTCTCGAGTCGACCTGGCGCTCCTGGCGCTCTACACACGTTCACCCGTCCACCCTCGAAGGGAGTCTCACCCATGCACGTCCCTGACCATTTCCTCCCCATGAGCGTCACCGCGCCCGCTGCGGCGATCGCCACCGGTGCGGTCGTCCTCGCCGCCACCGCCGGGCGCCCGCGCATCACGACCCGGGACACCCTTCTCGCGGGCACGACCGCAGCGATGATCTTCGGCGCCCAGATGGTCAACTACCCCATCGCCGGTGGCGTCAGCGGCCATCTCATCGGCGGCGCACTCGCGACCGCGCTCCTCGGGCCCCGGCTCGCCCTTCTCGCGATGACCGCCGTGGTCGGCGTGCAGGCGTTGCTATTCGCAGACGGCGGCATCAACGCGCTCGGAGTGAACGTGCTGCTGATGGCGGTGCTGCCCGTCCTCGTCACCGCGGCCGTCCGCATCGGCGCCGAGCGACTCGGCCTCGGGAAGCTGGCGCGGACCACCGCCGCCGTCAGCGCCGGTCTGTCCGTGCCGGTGAGTGCCGCGGTTCTCGGCGTCGCGTATTCGTCGACCGTCGGAACCGGCGCCGCAGCAGCGTTCATCGGCGAACTGACCGCGGTCCACCTGACCATCGGTCTCGGTGAAGCCCTCATCACCGCCGCCGTGCTGAGCACCGTGATGGCGTTCGCGCCCGGCGTCGCCGCGTGGGACGCACGGCCTTCCGTCACTCCCGTTGCCGTCCGACGTGGTCTCGCGGCGATCGGCGGTCTGGGCGTGGTCAGCGCCTGCGCGCTGGCGCTCGTCGCGTCCGGCAACCCGGACGGTCTCGAGCACATCGTCGGTGCCTATTCGCTGCCGGTCGGTGACGCTGCCTTCGCCGGTCTTCCCGGCCTCGCCGACTACGGCACGCTCAGCGGCACCGAGTTCCTCGCGGCACTGGCCGGGCTCGCCGCCACCGCGGTGCTCGGCGCCGCTCTCGCCGCGATGGGCCGCACGCCGGTCCGCCAGGGCGCGTAACCGTCACGGGACGCGCCGCATCGAGCCCCTCTGTCGGAACACTCCGATCGAGGGGCTCGATGAGTTTCGGGCATGCCCCCGGTCAACATTCGCGAACGGATCCGTCCGACTCCGGGAGACGTCATGACCCAGCAGACCACCCGCGCCCTTCCACCGATCGTCGACGAGCAGACATGGCGGTCGGCGCTCGACGACCTACGGCGACGGGAGAAGGCCGCCACTCGCGAGCTCGACGCCATCGCAGCGCAGCGCCGCCGGCTGCCGATGATCGAACTGCCCGACTACACGCTGATCGGCGCCGACGGCCCGACCCGGCTCGTCGATGTGTTCCAGGGCCGCTCGCAGCTCATCACCTATCACCACATGTGGTCCGACGGTGCCGAATGGCAGTGCGGTGGATGCACGAGTCTCACGACGCAGTGGACCCGGCTCGGCATCCTCGACAACTACGACGCCCGCATGGTCGTCGTCACCAACGGGCCGATCGACGAAGCCCTCACCTACAAGGTGAAGGTGGGCAACACGATGGAGTGGTACTCGTCGTCGGAGAGTTCGTTCGGCGCCGACGTCGACGCACCTCCCGGTGGAGGGTTCGCGGTCAACGTGTTCCTGCGCGACGGCGACACGGTCTACCGCACCTGGCACACCACCGGCCGCGGCACCGAGCAGCTCAGCTACACCTTCGCGCTGATCGACATCCTTCCGTGGGGTCGTCAGGAGGAATGGCAGGATTCGCCCGAGGGCTGGCCGCAGTCGCCGACCTATTCGGGGTGGCTCGATTCCCCCGATGTGGCGCGACTCTACGGTCCGGGCACCGGCGCGCGGTGAAAGCGGATGACATGGTGGACGCGACCCCGTCACGCGCCTGGTACGTGAGAACCGGTGTGTCACAGGAATTCAGTCGGCGAGGTAGCGCAGCATCACGGCGGTGGTGAACTGTCGGGTCTCGACCAGGCGCAGATCCACGCGCTTCTCCAGGGGCGGGAACATCGGTGTGCCACCACCGAGCAGGACGGGTGAGACGAACACCTGGTACTCGTCGATGAGACCGTGTGGGATCAGCGACGCGGCGAGGTTCGCCCCACCGACCTCCATGACGCCGTCTCCCTCGGCCTTGAGCCTGCGCACCTCCTCCACCGCGTCGTCGCTGACGAGGCGACTGTTCCAGTGGACCTCGGTGAGGGTGCGGGAGAAGACGACCTTGGGCGTGGTCGTCCACAACTCGGCGAAGTCGCGTTCGATGGGCGAGGCGTCCTCGGGCAGGTGCGGCCAGTACTCGGCCATCAGCTCGTACATCCGCCGGCCGTGCAACGAGAGCTCGAGCCGGCGGAACCGGTCGTTGTGGAACTGGTGCAGTTCGTCGTCGGGGTCGGTCCAGTCGATATTGCCGTCACGGTCGTTGATGTAACCGTCGAGGGACACGCCGAAGTCGTAGATCAGTGTTCTCATGCTCCGATAGACCGTCGGCGCACCCCGAACTCATCGGCCCGGTGCGACCGTGTCGGGCTTACGGCTGGAGCAGCACGTCCAGACCACGCTCGAACTCGTCGATGCGGCGACCGAGGGCATGGTGACCGCCGTTGACCAGCTCGGACACACGGACGATCCCTGCGGTGTCCGCGATCTCGTTGAGGTTGCGCGACGTCCAGTACCAGGCGGCGGTGGTGAAGGCGTTCTCCGGCGCGGCGAGCAGCTCGGGGTGCGCGACGAAGTCGACGCCGATGTGCTCGCTGACCTTCTCATAGTTGTGACGGCCCGTGATCTGGATCGCGCCGCGACCCTTGTAGCGCTCACCGTCGCCGGGATGGGTGTTTCCGAGATCGACGCGACCCTCGTATGCGCGACCGGACGCGTACTCCTCGAAGGTGCGGAAGGAGTCCGATTCGACGGCCAGCTGGGCGATGAACGCCGCCTGACGGACCGGGTTGTCGATGCCGCTGCGCGCCATCGCGTCGTTCAGCGGCGCGATGAACTGCTCGACCTTCTCCGCCGGGATGCCCGGCACGATGCGGGTCAGTTCCTCGGGTGTGACGGCGGGGAGCGGCGCAGGAGTCGTCTCGGCGACGAGTTCGACCACCTCGGTCGCCTCTGCGGATTCGGCCTCTTCCTCGTCGTCGGTCACGGTCCAGCCGTCGGCGGCCAGGGCGTCGAAGTCGAGCGCCCGGAGCAGGCCGCGGGGCTCCTGGAAACGGGTAGGTGCAGGGGTGGTGGGTGCGGTGTCGGCGTGGGCGACGGAGGTACCGACGCCGAGCGCGGCGGTGAGGACGGCCGCGGCGGCGACCGCGGCACGGAAACGGCGCAATGATGAAACGGACAAGGGTCGTGCTCCAAGATTCGCCGAAGCTGGGTTCGGCCTTCGAACGGGGCCGCGGGCATCACCGGCGGGATCGTTACCACCGCACGGAGGGCCAACACACGACCATCAGGTCACAACCAGGTAACGTCGCAGGTCGAGAGGTTTTCAAGCGATCGTGGCCGACGCCATCTGAACCAATGAAAGTGGTGCGTGCCATACTCGGAAGTCGATCATTGCGGCGATCGCATCCGGCCGGCCCAGCGAGAACCTGCCGGAGCGGTACCTGGCCGATCCTGCCCCTTGTCCACCGAGGATCGCTGCACTCTCACCGAATTAGTTGTGCAGCAGTACCTTCGATCACGAAACCGCACGCGCCGAAGGTTCGTCCCGCAGATGGTCGAATCGAGGCCGCGATGGGTCGCCCCCCTCGGGAACAGACCGGTTCGATCCGACCGAGGAGGTGTACACCCCCGAGCCGGGTCGTAATCATTTCGTGTCCGACGACACACCTCGATAACGCGTAGCTGCACGCCGACCGAGACCGTCCGCGTTCACAATACGACGACCCGAGCAGGAAGTACCGATTGGTATGTTCACACAGGTCGAAGACCCCGACCGTTCGGTCGGGTCTTCCATGATCAGCGCGCTGAAGCGGGTCGGCGCGGCGTGCTGCAGTAGCAAGCCCCGGTTCATAGCGCGAACTGCGCGGAGCGGTACCGACCGCCCTGTATGCCGCGCCGAGAACACTCAGCGGTCGCGGTAGTACGCCCGGATCGCGCGGCTCATCACCTTGATCTCACCGGTCCGCTCGTGCCGGGATCGGGCATCGGACCGGGCCGCGATCCATTCGTCCTCACGTCGCAGTTTGCGATGACTCTCCACTCGCCGGGCATCGAGGTCGCCGCGGTCGACAGCGGCAGAACCGCGCATCCCGGTTCGGTCTCGTGCGCACAGTCCGCGAAGCGGCAGTACTGAGCGAGCTCATCGACCTCGGGGAAGGCGGCGGCGATGCCGGCACCGGCGTCCCACATCCCGATACCCCGCAACCCCGGAGTGTCGATGAGGGTCACGCCGCCGCCCAAAGGGAACATCTCCCGATCGGTCGTGGTGTGCCGGCCCTTGCCGTCGCCCTGGCGCACCGGTGCCGTCGCCTGGATGTCGCGACCGCACAGCGCGTTGACCAGCGTCGATTTCCCGGCGCCGGACGCTCCGACGAACACGACGGTGCCGTGGAGCACCTCGCGCAGTTCATTCAGGCCGGATCGATTCGGCGCACAGACCTCGACCACGCTCGCTCCGGGTGCGACCACGGCGACCTGCTCGAATACCGCTTCGGTGGCGATGTCGACCTTCGTCAGGGCGACTACCGGTTGCGCGCCGCTGTCCCAGGCCAGCGCCAGCAGACGTTCCATGCGACCGAGATCGAGGGTGTCGGATGCGACCGTCACCACGACGGTGTCGACGTTGGCAGCGAGAACCTACTCTTCCGAACGCCCCGACGCGTCGGCACGACGAATCGCGCCGGTACGCGGCAGCACCGCACAGACCCTGCCGGTCATATCGCCTTCGGTGGCCGGTTCGCGCACGATCACCCAGTCGCCGGTGCAGACGTGGTGGCCCGCTGTCCGTACCCGCAGCGGACCGGCGGAGGTCATGGTGTCACCATGACCTCCGCCGACCCTCACGATCCGGCCGGGGGATCCCTGGACGTCGTTGTCCGCGAACCGTTCCGCGATCTGCTCGGACCAGCCGTACTCGACCAGCGGATCGGTTCCGGGTGGGACATCGGGGTGCACGGTGACTCCTGGATCATGACGAGGCGCGGGTGGTCCGCTCCGACAGATCCGATGGTGAACTTCGCACCCTGCAATGCAATCGAATTTCCGCGTGCATCCTCAATCGCGGTGGGCCGACAGCAGCCAGGCCGGGAGCATCGAACGGCCCCTGTCGTCGCGTTGCCACGCGGCAGCCTCTTCGTCGCCGAGAAATGCGTGGATGAAGGCCGGCCGCACGTCGTCAACGGTCCAGAACTCGGCAACCACGTCGCGTAGCTCGTCGTCCGTCACGGGATTGGGTCCCTGGCCCTCTTCGGGGAAGGCGTCCTTCGAAAAGGCAAGGACGAAGAAGGACGCGTTCGGAGCAGCGGCACGGGTGACGGCGCTCAGGTAGGCACGGCGCCGGTCCACGGGCAGCGAATGGAACAGGGTGCTGTCGACGATCGTCGCGAACCAGCCGTCGAAACCCGTGAACGAGCTGATGTCGGCCACCTGGAAGGTCGCGGTCGTCAGTCCCCGCTCCGCCGCCGCGGCCCGAGCGGCCTCGATGGCTGTGGGCGACAGATCGAGACCGATCACGGTGTATCCCTGTGCCGCCAGACGGAGGGAGGTCTCGGCATGCCCACAGCCTGCGTCCAGCACGTCGCTGCGGAATCCGCCCTCGTCGATCAATCGGGCGATCTCGGGCTGGGGTTCGCCGATGTTCCAGGGTACGGGGCCCGAAAACCCTTCGGCGACGCCCCGGTAGATGTCGTCCCACGGTGCAACCTGGCCGTCCTCGGTCATGGATCCGACGGTACGCCCGCCGCCGGATCCACCGCACCGATTCCGAATTCGGCACCGGTAACCGGTTCACTCGGCCGGGTTCGTGAGGAAGGATCGACAAGCGCCACCGTTCGAGAGGGGAACTCACTCGTGACCGAAACCGCCGCATCTGCACCCGCCGGCCCCGGCCGCGAACGTCAGGGGGTCGTGTACCGCAACGGCGCGCTGGGCCGGCGTCCGGCCGTCCCGACGTCCTTCGGCGACCTCGAACACGCCGCGCGACGCGCGAGTTCGAAGCGGGCCTGGGCGTATGTCGCGGGCGGCGCCGGCGAGGGACGCACGATGCGCAACAATCGGCGTGCGTTCGACCGATGGGCGATCGTCCCGCGCATGGCCCACGGAGTCACCGAACGCGACCTGAGTACGACCGTGGCAGGCACGTCGCTGTCCTCACCGCTGTTGCTGGCACCGATCGGCGCGGGAGCATTGATGGCCGCGGACAGCGACCTGGCGATCGCGCGGGCGGCCGCCGCGACCGGCGTGCCGTACATCTTCTCCAATCAGGGCTGCAATTCCATGGAGGACTGCGCTGCCGCAATGGGCTCCGCGTCCCGCTGGTTCCAGCTGTACTGGAGTTCCGACGAGGATCTCGTCGACAGCCTGCTGCGGCGGGCCGAAGCGGCGGGCGCCGAGGCCGTCGTTGTCACCCTCGACACGACGATGCTGGGATGGCGTCCGCAGGACCTGAATCTCGGGTCGTTGCCGTTCGCACGCGGCGAGGGCATCGCCCAGTACACCTCGGATCCCCGCTTCCTCGACATCGTCCGGCAGCGGATCGACGCCGCCCGCGACACGCTGACGGAGCGACCCGATGTCACGTTCGGCGCGATCCGCACACTGCTGTCGATGACCCGCAACCATCCGGGTCGATTCCTCGACAATCTCCGCTCCCCCGTACCGCGCGCCGCCGCGGAGACCTTCCTCGACATCTACTCCAATCCGGGACTGAGCTGGGAGCATCTGGCGACGTTGCGGGATCGGACGCGACTTCCCATCGTACTCAAGGGAATTCTGCATCCGGACGACGCGCGTCGCGCCGTCGACCTCGACGTCGACGCCCTCGTCGTGTCGAACCACGGTGGACGCCAGGTCGACGGATCGATCGCCTCACTCGATGCTCTGCTCGACATCCGTGCCGCGATCGGCCGGGAGCCGACCGTGTTGCTGGACAGCGGGATCCGAAGCGGCGCCGATGTCTTCGTCGCGCTCGCGCTCGGCGCGGACGCCGTACTCCTCGGCCGGCCCTACATGTACGGACTGGCGATCGCGGGTCGGCAGGGCGTCGAGGAGGTGGTCCGCAACGTGATCGCCGAGTTCGACCTCACCATGGCATTGACCGGTGCCCGTTCGGTCGCCGATATCGACGAACGGTTCGTCCGGCCGAATCCCTCCTTCTGAAACAGGGTCAGGCCTTGCGCGCACGCATCTTGCGGTACGGGGTCTCGTCGATGCGCGTGGTGACCTCGGCGACCATCCTGTCGTACGACTCGTTCTTGCGGGCGATGCCGATGAGCCGCTTGGTGGTGCGCGCGGCGGCGCCCAGGTTCATCGGGCGGCCCTCGATGCCGTACATCAGGCGCGCCCACTCCGGTAGCAGCGACAACATGTCGTCCTGCACGACGACGAAGGTGAACACCTTCACCGGATTGCCCCACAGGTTCGGCTTCCGGAGCGCGTGCGTCACCTCGGCGGCGGCGAGCGACAGCGACAACCAGTGGCGCTGCTCGTCGACGTACGCCTCGAGGTCGGCGCGGGTGGCGGGAAGACGGGCCGGGTCTGCGTATCGGCGACAAACGCGTGGTCGTCGCGAAGTCACGTGCCAGCACCGCGATTTCACCCTCGTCTCGTCAGGCGAGGAGCGCGGCGTCGAGCACTCGGCGCGCCGCTGCGGGATCGTCGACATGGATCGCGAACCGGCTCACGAGCGCTGGACGGCGGCGATGTTCGAAGAAGGCCGGCAAGAGGGCCTCGACGGGTTCCGCGAGGACGAGATCGAGATTGGTGCCGTCGGGACCGGGCAGGAACAGCACCTCGCCGTCCACACCCGTCTCCGCCGGCTGGAAGCGATGGCGCGGGATACATCGCTGCAGGTTGTCGGCGTCGATACGTGCCACGACCTGATGTCCGGAGCGCAGGACGAGGCCGTCCCGTGTCAGAAGATGCGGGTTGACGACACGATCCGCGAGCCACCCCGCGAGAGGAAGAAGCGAGTACACCGAGACGATCAGCAACGTCCAGCGCAGCCATTCCCACGGCACGAGTATGTGGACCACCGCGATCTCGATGACCGACGCCACGAGCCACGCGATCGGCACGCTCATCGTGCCGCGGGTGTAACCGATCGTCGTCACCTCAGGTCCGGCGCCGACCCGACGTCCTCGTATCAGGAACCACAGTGCGCGGTAGCTTCTCAACTCTGCGCGGATCAGGGCCCCGGGCACGCGGCCGACGAGTTCGTCGAGCACCCCCGCCCACGGTGTTCCGGATCGGCGCAGGATTCGAACCCGCAGTGCGCCGACGATCAGCACCAGGATTCCCAGAGGTAGCTCGAATCCGAGCCAGACCTTCAGTGCTGTCACCGGTGTGAGGATGCCCAGTGCAACGAGGAGGGCGTTCGTACAGGCCACCACCACGGTGAGGACGAGAGCGGCTCGGTGGACGAGCCGGACGGTGCGCTCAGTCATGCCCGCGCTCCGTCCTGCTGCGGTCCCGACTGTGCGGCGACGCGCCGGACGAACCCGATCGCGACGGCCTGCTGGGCCGGGTCCGGAAGGAACTCGGCGAGCACCTCGGTGTTCGATTCGAGGGTAGTTGCCGCCTCGGCTGCCCACGAACCGAGCACCTCCGCCATGATCGGGATGTCGTCGAGCAAGGCGGTCATGCCGTCGATGACGGCGCTGACCTCGTCGGCTGCCGCGGTGGGATCTTGTCCGGCAAGTGCACCGAAGCGTCGGTAGACGGCGACCATGGCGTGCCGTTGTTCGGGGTCGTCGAGCAGGGTTCGCATGGCGTCGAGATACTCCGGTGATGCCTGCCCGGAGAGTGCGAGCATCTCCCAGCTGTCGCGTTCGCGGACGAACAGCGTCCGGGTGTGCGGGTCGTCCTCGCCGTCGATGAGTTCGTCGAACGCGTCGACGATCGGTGACGGCAGGGGCGAGAGCCGGTCGCCGACGCGGTGACGCTCGAGAATCGCGGCGAGTGCCTCACGTTTGACCTGCAGCGTCCGGATCTGATTGTCTGCCGCCTCGAGCAGCGATTCGAGGTCTGCGGTGAGATCGGACTCGGCATCTCGGTCGCTGCCGTCGGTGAAGTGGCCGCCGAGGACGGTTGCCACCGCACCCAGTGGAACACCCGACTGGGCGAGCCAGCGGATGCGCAGCAGACGCACCAGGTCGGCGAGTTCGTAGTCCCGGTATCCGTTGGGTGCCCGTGGGGGTTCGGGCATGAGCCCGAGCCGGTGGTAGTGCCGAACGGCGCGAACGGTGGTTCCCGCGGCCTGGGCCAAGTCGCTGATCCTCATGGCTTCAGCATCGACCCTGACGCTACGTCAGGGTCAAGCCATGAATGCGTCGGCGCACATCGGGGTGGGAACAACCCGAGAAGGACTGCGGTTGAGTGCAGTAAGATAGTTGACAGATCAACTACATGACCGAGAGGGGTTACCGTGCCTGCCGTAACCGTCGACAACGTTCTCGCTCTTCCTCGCGTCGAAGAGCCCGCACCCGAAGCGCTCTCGCGCCCCGTCCTGTCCGTGACCATTGCACCGCGCGGCTTCGAAGGCGAAGGCTTCCCGGTCCGCCGTGCGTTCGCGGGCATCGAGACGAAGTACCTCGATCCTTTCATCCACATGGATCAGATGGGTGAGGTGAACTACGCGCCCGGCGAACCGAAGGGCACCCCCTGGCATCCACACCGCGGTTTCGAGACCGTCACCTACATGATCGACGGCATCATGCAGCACCGCGACTCCCACGGAGGCGGCGGCACGATCGGTGGCGGCGACACCCAGTGGATGACCGCCGGCAGCGGCATTCTGCACATCGAAGCACCACCGGAACATCTCGTGGTCAGCGGTGGACTGTTCCACGGCGTGCAGCTGTGGGTGAACCTGCCCAAGGCCGAGAAGTTCGTCGCCCCGCGGTATCAGGACATCGGCGGCGGCGAGGTCGCCCTGCTGTCCTCGGCCGACGGCGGCGCGCTCATCCGGGTGATCGCCGGAGAACTCGACGGGCACCGTGGCCCCGGTTCGACGCACACACCGATCACCCTGCTGCACGCGACCGTGGCGCCGGGAGCAAGCGTCACCCTACCGTGGAACCCCGAATTCAACGCCCTGACATACGTGCTCGCCGGTGATGGCGCGGTCGGACCGGAACACCGCCCGATCCGGACCGGACAGACCGCCGTCTTCGGTAGGGGTGAAAGCCTGACCATCTCTGCTGCCGCGACACAGGATTCGCGCACCGACGCCCTCGAGGTGTTCGTGCTCGGTGGCAAGCCGATTCGTGAACGCGTCGTCATGGCGGGGCCGTTCGTCATGAACACCCGCACCGAGATCATCGAGGCGATGGAGGACTTCCAGGCCGGGCGATTCGGCTCCATTCCCGCCGTGCGCCCGTCGGACGAAAATGCCTAGATGGGTAGTTGCGTTAGGGTGGCTTCGACCCCGGAGATCGGGGTTGAAGCCACCCAAGTCGGCTACCGTGCACCGGGTTCATCCTCACGCATGCCACGAATCCGGTGTTCTCGACCGCGCTGAGCGAGGTCGAGAACACCAAATCGTCGGCCGCGCCGCTTCTACGCCAGCGCCAGCGCTACGAGCGCGACCAGCGACGGCACGCTCTGACACAGCGACCCCACCACCCCGGTACCTCGTGGACGGCTCATCGCCATCCGGTCCGAGGCGAACAATGCCATGCCGGCCAGGAACATGAACGCGCACGTGTAGACGACGAGGGTGCGGCCCGGGGTTTCGTGCCCGGTCCACCACAGGATCATGCCGGCGAGCGCTCCGGATCCGAGGAAGAGGTTGTAGAAGCCGACGTTGAACGCCCACATCCGCACCGGTGGAACATCCGCAGCGGGGACGCGGAACACGCCCCAGTGGATGCTCGGACGGCGAAACAGGATCGTCTCCCACACGAAGACCATCAGGTGCACCGCGGCAGCGACCAGGGCCGCGAGTTGCGCAACGACGATCATGGCGAGACCTCCTCGGCGAATCGGATTCCGTAACGGGTGGCGATCTGCCCGAACCTGCTCATCAGTGCATCCTCGGGCAGGTGCTCCTCCCCCAGCGCGTCGAGGTCGGTGAAGAAACCGCTCATCCCGGTCCCGGAGCAGACGAGGAGAAAGGCCGCGTCGTCGGTGAGCACCGAGAAGCTGTTCATCGTTCCCGCCGCGATGGTGAGCGTGTCACCGGCGGCGAGTTCGCAGCCCTCGCCGTCGAGGAGGACGAGGATCCGGCCGCGCAGGAGGTGGTAGGTCTTGGGCCAGGGCTCGGAGTGCAGCGGCGGTGGGCTGCTGCAGGGCGCCTCGACCAGCATGAGCTCGTAGGCGTCGCCGGTCTGTTCACCGGACGACAGCACGGTGACGACGGCATCCGGCACCGACAATTGCCCGCCCGTACTGGCACGTTGGAGATCAATCGTGGACACAACTGCGACGCTATGGATCCGGAAACAGCCGGACCATCCCCTGAATCGGGGATGCTCCGTCTTCCGGATCCAGCGCATACTGGGTTCATGCTCGAAGTGCGGGCGGAGCGCCTACGCCGCGAGATCCTGGAGTTCGCGGGCACCGGCGTCGGCGTCACCGCACTGCACCAGCGTGCCATCGAACTGGTCGATCGCACCGTACGCAGCGACTTGACGTGCTGGGCACTGTTCGATCCCCTGACCCTGGCGTTCGGTTCGATGACCAGTGGGCGCAACCGCATTCCCGGTGAGTACGAGCCACTGCTCGCGGAATCGGAATGCGGTGGACACGATCCCGCAACCTTCGCAGACATCGCCCGCAGTGGACGAACAGTGGTGCGGGCCTCGGATCTACCGTCGACCGAAGTCGCCCACAGCCTCCGGAACGCTGCGGTATGGCGTCCACTCGGACTCGACCGCGAGGTGCGAGTCGTCTTCACAGTGGACGGGTTGTGTTGGGGAGCGGCGGGTTTCGTCCGCTCGGGTCCGGACTTCACGGATCGGGAACTGGAGTTCCTGACAATGACCGCACCGGCGGTGGCGGTTGCGACCCGGGTGGCCGCCGTCCATACCCTGCACGCACGCCCCGGAGCCGATCCCGGTCCTGCCGTGATCGTGACGGATCCCGCGGGTAAGCCGGTCGCATCGACGGTCGCGGCGCGGATCTGGGAGGATCGGCTCGCCGGTCCGGTGCGACTGGCGCTGCTGTTGCGGGCGGCAACATTCGGGGCTCGGGCGAGTACGACCGGGGTGTTCCGGGCACGTATCCGCAACGATGGCGGAGGCTGGATCGTCGTCCGTGCGGCGCCGTTGAGCGCCGACGGCGACGAGGCCCGCACGGCGGTCACGATCGAACCCGCGGCCGACAGTGAACTCACAGACATGCTGTTCGCCGCGTACGCGCTGACCGCCCGCGAGTGCGAAGTGTGCACCGACGTGCTGAACGGACTGTCGACGGCCGAGATCGCTCGGCACCGGGGCATCACGCCGAACACGGTGCACGACCATCTCAAATCCGTCTATGCGAAGACGGGGGCGGGTAGTCGCGCGGAACTCGTCGCTCGGTTGGCCGGCCGGCAGATGCCCCGACCGTCCCTGTCGCCCCCATACACGCCGACGATCAGGTCCGCGCACTGAGCGATCACGCTCACTACACCTTGAGCGGGGTTGCTCGTTGTATGCCACAGTGCCACTCGGTGCATGCAGCTGCCACGCCCGAAATCCCTCTGTTCCAGAGCAGGTGACGTCGGCCCGTTGTTTTTTGCACCTTGTTGCACATAGTCTGGTGTGAGAGGGACCGCCCTAGACGAAGAAGGAACACACCATGACGCTGCCACCGATCCTGTCCGGCCCGCTGAGCCTGCCCCTGGTCGCTTCCCCGATGTTCATCGCGTCGGGACCGGAACTGGTGTCCGCCCAGTGCCAGGCCGGAGTCGTCGGGTCGTTCCCGGCACTCAACGCCCGTCCCCAGTCGATGCTTGTCGACTGGCTGCAGCAGATCACCGAGAGCAACGCCGACTACGCGGTGCGCCACCCCGAGGAGTACGTCGCGCCGTTCGCCGTCAACCAGATCGTGCACCGCTCCAACGAGCGACTCGAGCAGGACCTCGAGGTGATCGTCGAGCATCGGGTCCCCATTGTGATCACCTCGCTCGGTGCCCGAGAGGAGGTCAACGAGGCTGTTCACTCCTACGGCGGCATCGTCCTCCACGACGTGATCTCGAACGAGTTCGCGCACAAGGCGATCGACAAGGGCGCGGACGGCATCGTCGCCGTCGCCGCAGGCGCCGGCGGCCACGCCGGGACGCAGTCACCGTTCGCATTGCTCCAGGAGATCCGCCGGTGGTTCGACGGCCCCCTGCTGCTGTCCGGCTCCATCGCCCACGGCCGCTCGATCCTCGCTGCCCAGGCCGCCGGTGCCGACCTCGCCTACGCCGGCACAGCCTTCCTCGCCACCGAGGAGGCCCGCAGCGCCGACGACTACAAGAACATGATCGTCGACAGCACCGCCAAGGACATCGTCTACAGCAACCTGTTCACCGGCGTGCACGGCAACTACCTGCGGGGAAGCATCGTCGCCGCCGGACTCGACCCCGACGACCTCCCCGAGTCCGATCCGTCCGCCATGAACTTCGGGTCCGGTGGCAACACCGGCGCCAAGGCCTGGCGCGACATCTGGGGCGCCGGCCAGGGCCTCGGCGCGATCGAGTCCGTCGTCCCCGCCCGCGAGCTCGTCCAACGACTCCGCGACGAGTACGAGCTGGCGTGGACGTCCCTCGAACGACGCCGAGTCGCCATGATCGACGCCGGATAGCGTGACCTAGGCTGACGCGGTGTCTCTCAGGTTCGCCATCCTCACCGCACTGGTCGAGCGCGACAGCACCGGACTGGAACTGACGCGGCGCTTCGACCGGTCGATCGGGTACTTCTGGCCCGCGACCCACCAGCAGATCTACCGAGAACTGGACCGGATGCGGGCGGGCGACCTGATCCGTGAAGTCCCGACGGACGGAAAACCCGGTCGCGGTCAGCCCCGACGTTTCACCATCACAGCGGACGGTCGCCGACTGCTGCGCGGCTGGATCTCCGAGATCGAGGATCCGGACGTGGTGCGCTCCGGTGTCTCCGTGCGCCTGCGCGCGGCCGCGGCGCTCGACGATCCCGACGCCGCGCGTCCCGCGCTGGAACATCAACGCGCCTACCGGACGGCGATGCTCGAGCAGTATCGTGCCATCGAGCAACGCGACTTCGTCGAGGTCCGGGGCGACGCGCGGAGCACCCTGCAACATCTCGTGCTCCGCCTCGGCATCCTCCTCGAAGAAACGTGGCTGACCTGGCTGGACGAGGCGCTCGACACGATCGACCGGCTCGACCCGACACCGGATTCCTCCGCCGACCGCAGCGGAACGGTCCCGTAGACCGGAACACGAGAACCGGGCCGAGGCGTACCACGCGCGGGAGGTCGGCTTGTCTACACGGATGCAGGTCTACCTGTCACGGTGCGTTTCCGGCCTCAGGGTCGACTGCCGTCAGCGCGGTGATCAAGGTCCGACTCGGCCGCATCACGGCCACGGTCTTGTCCCTGTCCGGCCGGTAGTAGCCGCCGATGTCGACCGGCGCGCCCTGCACCTCGTTCAACTCTCGCACGATCGTGTCCTCGTCCCTGGCCAGTGCCTCGGCCAGCGGGGCGAACTGTTCTGCGAGTTCCGGATCCTCGGTCTGCGCGGCAAGTTCCTGTGCCCAGTACATCGCGAGGTAGAACTGGCTGCCCCGGTTGTCGAGCTCGCCGACCTTGCGCGACGGGCTCTTGTTCGTCTCCAGCAGCTTGCCGGTCGCTGCATCGAGCGCGTTCGCCACGATCTTGGCGCGCTCGTTGCCGGTCTTGATGCCAAGGTCCTCCAGGCTTACGGCCAACGCCAGGAACTCACCGAGCGAATCCCAGCGCAGGTGGTTCTCCTCCACCAACTGCTTGACGTGCTTGGGCGCCGACCCGCCGGCGCCCGTCTCGTAGAGGCCGCCACCCGCCATCAGCGGCACGATCGACAGCATCTTGGCGCTCGTACCGAGCTCGAGGATGGGGAACAGGTCGGTGAGGTAGTCACGCAGGATGTTGCCGGTCGCGGCGATGGTGTCCATTCCGCGGTTCAGCCGCTCCAGCGTGTACCGCATCGAGCGCACCTGCGACATGATGTGGATGTCGAGGCCATCGGTGTCATGATCCTGCAGGTACAGCTCGACCTTCTTGATCAACTCGTTCTCGTGGGGGCGGTACGGGTCGAGCCAGAACAGGACCGGCATACCGGAGTTGCGTGCCCGGGTGACCGCGAGCTTGACCCAGTCGCGGATCGGCGCGTCCTTGACGGTGCACATGCGCCAGATGTCACCCGCCTCGACGTGCTGGGTGAGCAGCACCTCACCGGTCTCGGCATCGACGAAGTTGGCCTCGCCCTCCTCCGGAACTTCGAAGGTCTTGTCGTGCGAGCCGTACTCCTCGGCCTTCTGCGCCATGAGACCGACGTTGGGAACGGTACCCATGGTCGTCGGGTCGAACGCGCCGTTGGTCTTACAGAAGTTGATGATCTCCTGGTAGATGCGCGCGAAAGTGGACTCCGGCATGACCGCCTTGACGTCCTTGGGTCGTCCGTCGGCGCCGTACATCTTGCCGCCCGAGCGAATCATTGCGGGCATCGAGGCATCCACGATGACATCGCTGGGGGAATGGAAGTTGGAGATGCCGCGTGCGGAATCGACCATGGCCAATTCGGGACGGTGCTCATGGCAGTTGTGCAGGTCCTGCTTGATTTCGTCGCGCTGCGTACTGGGCAGCGTCTCGATCTTGTCGTACAGGTCGCCGAGACCGTTGTTGACGTTGACGCCCAATTCGTCGAACAGCTTCTGATGCTTGGCGAAGGCGTCCTTGTAGAAGGTCTTCACCGCGTGGCCGAAGACAATGGGGTGCGAGACCTTCATCATCGTCGCCTTGACGTGAAGGGAGAACATCACGCCCGTCTTGCGCGCATCCTCCATCTGCTCCTCGTAGAACTCGAGCAACGCCTTCTTGCTCATGAACATGCTGTCCATGATGTCGCCCTCACCCAGCTCCACTTCGGGCTTGAGGACGATCGTCTCGCCCTCCTTGGTGACCAGCTCCATCCGGACCTTGCGCGCCCGGTCCAGCGTCATCGACTTCTCGCCGTGGTAGAAGTCGCCGTGCCGCATGTGCGCGACGTGGCTGCGTGAGGCCATCGACCACTCGCCCATGCTGTGCGGGTGTTTACGGGCGTACTCCTTCACCGCCCGGGGTGCGCGCCGATCGGAGTTGCCCTCACGCAGGACAGGGTTGACCGCACTGCCGAGAATCTTGCCGTAGCGCTCCCGGATGGCACGCTCTTCGTCCGTCTTCGGGGCGTCCGGGAAATCCGGGACCTGGTAGCCCTTGCTCTGCAGTTCCTTGATGGCAGCCAGGAGCTGCGGCACGGACGCACTGATGTTGGGCAGCTTGATGATGTTGGTCTCGGGCAGTTGCGTCAGACGACCCAGCTCGGCCAGGTTGTCCGGGACGCGCTGCTCTTCCGTGAGGTGCTCGGGGAACTCGGCCAGGATCCGCGCCGGCACCGAGATGTCGCTGGTCTCGACCTCGATGCCCGCGGCTCCAGCGAAGGTACGCACGATCGGCAGGAAGGCGTAGGTCGCAAGCAACGGCGCCTCGTCGGTCAACGTATAGATAATGGTCGACTGCTTGTCGGCGCTCATTCTTGTCTCGACTCCCTACGTCGGTCCGGTCCGCCTCACGAAATGCTCCGCGTGCGGGATTGCATCGGGTATCAGGCTACGTGCGAGAACTCGAGAACGACATTTACTCGCCGGTAACTCGAACTCCGCCGACAGGCTTCGACGGCCCCTCGGGCGCCCAACCGTCGACCTCATGTCCGCTCGCGACCGAGAACGCCGCAGTCCTGCGAGCCACCGCTTCGATGGCCCCTCGACCTGTCGTAACGCGGGTGCGACCGGCGCACAGCATCGCCGCCAGGAAAGAAGTCTTCACAAGCAGTGGGAAGACTACTGTCACAAGCGATTCCGTTGTCGAACCGGACTGCGATCCCTCGTCCGTCCGATCGCGGCTCGAATGCCGACGCCGGAAGATGCTGTCGGCGGGGACGATCGTTCCGTCGAGAATCGAGGTTCGTCGATCGTTGCTTGGGGGAGACGACCGCGGACCCGAGAGGGAACCGCACGCCTGCGTCCCGATGAAGTACTTCACATTTCTCGCCGACGACTCGACCCGAGCGTTTACCGACAGGAGCCCGCCACTACTCCGACATCAATCGCAGGCGGGCGCGGGAACATCCTCGAACAGCGGCGACCCGATCGGCACGAGGTACACCACGTCGAGGATCACCGGTTCCGTGCCGAGATTGCGACCGACGTGCAGATGGTCCGGACCCGAGGGCTCGTTGATGAAATCGCCGGTCTCGAACATGACAGGCTCGCAGTCTCCTTCAGGATGCGTCAAGGTGCCGGCCCGCACGATGCCGAGCACGGGACCATCGTGATAGTGCCAACCGGTGCTACCGCCCGGTTCGATGGTGATCTCCCGGGCCACGGCGTGCACGCCGTCGGGTACGAACGGCAGCAGTCCCGGTGGCACCTCGATGTCCACCCATGTCACCCCTGAGATGCCCTCGCTCGGAGTGGCGTAGGCCCACCCGGGTATCGCCACCGCTACTGCACATGCCGTCGCCGCGAGTACACCCTGCACAGAGCGCTTCATGCGCACGGACGCTACCGTCTACACGACACTGCTGCAGGACAGCTCGCATTGCGACCCGCTCGCCTGCACCCGCGTCACTGTGGCCGGGTACGTCGAGCGGCCCGAAGGCGAGGAACTGGCCGCCGCGCGCGAAGCCCACCTGGCCGCTGTCCCCGGGACCCGCGTGTACATCGATTTCACCGACTTCACGCTCTGGGTTCTTCGGGTTCGGCGCGTGCGCTGGGTCGGTGGGTACGGGCGGATGGATCCGGCCACCGCCGAGGACTATGCCGAAGCATTGCCGGATTCTGTGACCCCGTCGGCAGCTCGTGCGATCGCGCATCTCAACGACGATCACGCCGACGCGCTGCTGGCGATGGCCCGGAAGCTCGGCGGGTTCCCGGATGCGACGGCGGCAACCTGTGTCGGAGCCGACCGATACGGCCTCGACCTCGATGTCACCACGCCGCGTGGGCGAGCCATGACGCATGCCCGCTATCTGTCACCGCCCGACTCCGACTACAAATTGCGCTCAGCGACAGTTGCTTTGGCTCGCGCGGCGCACCGCCAGACCGTCGTGGACACGTCCGTCTGCGTCGACGTCGGCGGCGAGGGCGTCACGGTAGTCGAGTCCCGCCTCGTTCACCGTGACGCCGTGGGCCGACAGGTGCAGGTCGTGCCGGGCGGCGAGCGCGAGGGCGTCGGTGACATCGAAGGGTCTCATGCGGTTCACGCTCTCTTCGCCGCGTCGTTCCGGTCTACCGATATCCTCGGACGGTCGTGGCGGCCCACGTGCTGCTACAGGCGGGGAACAGGTCGGCCCCCACACGCGTGTCCTGCCCGGGAATCGCCGCCCACTCGTGGCAATGTCCACAGAATGCATCCGTACGACCAGGGGTTCGAGCCTCCGCAAGCGTGCTCCGAGTGGTGCCGGGCACGCTCGTTCGACCTGCAGGTGCTCGACGAGGGCGTCACTGTCGACCTCAAATGGTGGAACAGCCACCTCGAACGGACCGGGCACGATATCCGCCTCCGGGGACGGAATCTCGACGGACGGATCATCGACGACGGCGACGCGATCGTCCAACGCAACGACCTCCGCCTCGACAGTGAACTGATCGAAGCCGACCACGCCGGTCTGGGGCTGTTGTTCCTGTGCGCGGCCTGGCGCAGCGCACATCCGCGACGACGCGGTGCCCGACGTTTTCCGGACGTCCGCGACGCACACGCCCCGAAGGACCGGGACCGGTTCACCAAGATCAAGGGAGTCCTCGACTACTGCGCGAAGACCAAGTCGCTACCCGACACCGCGCGGCAGACCTGGTCCGGATGGCCGGACACCCCCGGCGTCGGCGTATCGCTCCTGGCGACCTATCTGTGGGCGGTCGAGGTGCGGACCGAGGCGGGCCCGGCGCAACTTCTCGATCAGCACGCGGTGTCGACGCTCATCCACGAAGGGTGGCTCGAGGATCCGTCGGTCGCCGACTTCACGCTGCGGCGCTATCACCGGTACCTCGAACTCCTCAACATGTGGGCGTCGTTGATCGCCACGCGTCCGGAGATGGTCGAGATGTGGCTCGTCGACCGGTGGCACGCCCGAATCTGCGAAGCCCGGGACGGGTCGCACGCGACTCCGCGATTGTTCTGATCCTCTTGGGCGTCGCGGTGAGGCCGCCCGAATCGTCCCGTGGAGGCTGATGCACACTCGCAGAATGGGGTCACCGACTACGACGAGCATCACCATGACGACCGGCGCGCAGCCGATTCCACAGCCGCGATGGAGACTTCCGCTGGTGGGTGATCTGCTCAGCATCGACGTGGCCAAGCCGGTTCAGCGTGAGATGCAGATGGCACAGGAACTCGGTGGGATCTTCGAACGCAAGATCCTGCAGCACCGGTTGATCGTGGTCTCGGGCGCCGATCTGGTGCGCGAGGTCAACGACGAGGAGAAGTGGGCGAAGTTCCTCGGCAAGCCGCTGCGCAAGCTTCGCGTCATCGCCGGCGACGGACTGTTCACCGCGTTCAACTCCGAACCGAACTGGAGCAAAGCCCACAACATCCTCGGGCCTGGCTTCAGCCAGGCCGCGATGCGTGGCTATCACGACTCGATGCTCACCGTCGTCGACCGACTGGTCGACAGCTGGGACAGCGCGGCGGCCGACGGCGAGTATGTGGACGTGCCGAAGAGCATGACGTCGCTGACCTTCGACGTCATCGGCCGGTGCGGCTTCAGCTACGACTTCGACTCGTTCGGCCGCACCGAACCCGATCCGTTCATTGCGGCGATGAGCCGGGCGCTCGAGTACATCAACCGTTCGTCGAACGACATCCCCATCCTCCGGACACTGTTCGGCCGCAGTGCCAGGGAGCAGCATGAACACGACATCGCGCTGATGCAGGAGACGGTCGATCGCATCGTCGAGGAGCGGATGCGCTCCGGCGAGCAGCACGGCGATCTGCTGGACCTGATGATGCACACCGTCGATCCCGACACCGGCGAGCAGCTCGACCGTGAATCGATCCGCAATCAGGTGCTGACCTTCCTGGTCGCGGGTAACGAGACCACCGCGGCCACCCTGGGGTTCGCGGTCCATTTCCTGAGCCGACATCCCGAGGTGGTGGCGAAGGCACGCGCCGAGATCACCGAGGTCGTAGGTGCCGACGGCCGGATCGGGTACGAGCAGGTCGCCAAGCTGCGGTATGTGCGGCGGGTGGTGGACGAGACGCTGCGGTTGTGGCCGGCCGCCCCGGGTTATTTCCGCAAGGTACGCGGTGAGACCACGCTCGGCGGACGGACGCTGCCGAAGGGTTCGTGGGTGTTCGTGCTGTTGCCGCAACTGCACCGCGACCCGCTGTGGGGCGACGATCCCGAGCGGTTCGACCCGGACCGGTTCGAGCCCGCGGCCGTGCGCAAACGGCCGGCGCACATCTTCAAACCGTGGGGCACCGGCATCCGGGCCTGTATCGGTCGGCAGTTCGCGCTGCACGAGGCGGTGCTCACGCTCGCGTCGCTGATCCGGCGGTACGACTTCGCTCCGGAACCGGGCTACGAACTCGACGTTCACGAGGCGATCACATTGAAGCCCCGTGACCTACGGGTGCGGCTCTCCCCCGCCTGATCCGTCGCGTCGCCCCGGCAAGAGGGACGGCGGTCGGGTCGTCGACAGAGGCTGGCCGATCGGTGGCGACGAGCACGGCGATCCTTCCGATCATGCACTGAAAGACCACACGTCATCGCTCTATGCTCGGACGATGTTCCTTCTCTTCGGCTTCGGCACCAAGCGACAGAATCTCGGTCCAGGGCAGAACCGGACGTGTCCGCGCTGCCACAACACCACGCAGTGGCTCCGGATCCGGGAGTCCAAGCAGTTCACGCTGTTTTTCGTGCCGGTCGCGCGGTGGGGCCGCCGACAGTTGGAGCAGTGCGGGATCTGCGGTACCGCCGTGGAGATGTGAGCCCGGTCAGTCGGGATCGGCGAAGGCCACGAACGTCCTCGGCTGCCGTTCGGAGACGTGCCGTCATCCAGGCACCGCCCGCCTCCGGCGTGCAGACCGTGACCGAACCGTTATAGTCGGCGTCGTGACTACAGTTCTCGGTGTCTCGGTCGGTGCCAGCGCGGTGCGCTTTGCGCGACGTGACACCGGGAGCCTCGACAGCCCCGTCTTCGGATCCCACTTGATGCCCGCCCTGCTCGACCGGCCGGCCGAGCTGGCCGCGGAGTCCATCGAGACGATGCTCGCCGAAACCGACGAGATCGAGCAGGTGCGCGCCATCGGCGTCGCCTACCAGAACGAGACGCAGGCCGATTTCGTCCAGGGCGCGATGAGCCGCCTGGACATCGACAACTTCCGGCTCGTCCCGGAAGTGACCGCCGCGCTCGAAATGCTGGAAACCACAGGAGATCTCGACGACCACGAGACACTCGTGTTCTACGACCTCGGCAGCTCGGGCCTCACCGTCACCGTCGTCGATCGGAGCACCCGCATCGCATTGAGCACGGCACGCTCGGACCGGATCAGCGGCGACCTCGTCGACCACCTGATCTACGACCACCACGTCGAACTGCAGCGCTTCGCCGAGCCGGCCGACATGGCGGCGCAGCGGGCCCTCACCGCCCGGTGCCGCGACGCGAAGGAGCAGCTGTCCTCGAAGGACGCGGTGTGCATGCCCGGCGAGGGGGGTCTGCTACTGCTCTCGCAGGCCAGCTTCGATTCGCTCATCGACGGACCCGTGAAGGCCTCGGCCCGCCTCACCCTCGACGTCATCCGCCGCTCGGGACGCACTCCCGACGCCGCGGTGCTCATCGGAGGCGGAGCGAACATTCCACTGGTCACCGCCGTGATGGAGTCGTGGCTCGACATTCCGGTGATCGTGCCCTCGCAGCCCGAACTCGTGGCGGCGGAAGGCGCGGCGCTCCTCGCCCGCCCGGACACTGCGAAGGTCGTCGAGACGGCGGAGTTCGCTGCGCCGACGGAGTTCACCGAGACCGCACAGTTCGCCCCGCAGCTGGTCGCGCCGGACGCACCGACCGCAAGCTTCGCTGCCCCCGACATCCGGCAGGAGACCGAGACGCCCGCGCAGCCGCGGAACCGTCGACGCCTCCTGCTCGCCGGTGGTGCCGTCGTCGTCGCAGCGGCGATCGGCCTCGGTGTCGACCTGCTGCAGAATTCCGGTCGCCATCCGCAGCCCACCTCCACGCACCAGGAGACGCAGGAGCCACCGGCAGCGGAACCGCGGCCCATGACCACCACGGACGCATCGCCCGCGCCGGAAACCGTCCCGGCAGTGTCGGACGAGCAGTCGACGGCCATCGATCGCAGCGAGACCCGCACCACCTACCGGCCGCAGACGACGGCGGAGACCTCCGCGCAGGTCCCCATCACCACCGGCGCGCAGGACGATGCGGCAGCCGACACCTCGGTGCCGTCACTCGAACCGGAGCCGGCCCCAATGGTCCCCGGGCTCCCCCAGTTCGAGCTGCCGACGCTGCCGCCGCCTCCGCAGATCCAGCTCCCGCAGCTGCCCAGCATTCCCGGGTTCTGATCAATCAGCCGGAGACCGCCGCGGTGCGGCGCGCCGTCTCCGGTTCCGGATGAGGCAGCAGTCGCTGCCACCACCGGGCCACCTGCGGACTAGGAATCAGTCGCGCGATATGAATCAGTCGCGCGATATGGAACCGGTTCGTCTCGGGTCCGGTGCGAACCGGCGACGCGGGCGGCAGGATCCGCTTCCGCGGAGGCGGACGGCCGCGGGCCGACCGTGGCCGCGGAGACCTTCGAGGCGCTGGGGGCACTCGCCGACGCGGCCGATGCCCACGCCCTGGCCCCGATCGCGTACCGCGACCACGCCGACACCCAACGGTCCGTCGAAGCCGCCGCCGCGGCCGCGGCACTGGCTGCGCGATGCGATCACGCCTCGTCGCCTGCGCTGGACGAAGCGGCCCGCCCACTCCCCCTCACCAGCCGGGAACGGGAGTTCGCCGCCATGGTCACCGCCGGGCTGTCCAACCGGCAGATCGCCGACCGGCTCGTGGCGCCGGTCGGCACCGTCGAGGGGCACATCTACCGGGCGTGCACCGAACTCGACGTCTCCGACCGCACGGAGCTCGCCGAGTTGATGCGGGACACCGGCCGGCGCTAGCGCGACCTCCGGTTCATCCCATCGACTTCGATCCGTCGAGGGACTCGCGGATGATGTCGGCGTGTCCGGCGTGCTGCGTCGTCTCGGCGACGATGTGCAGCAGCGCGCGACGCACCGACCAGGCGTCCTCGATGTTCCAGGGGGCCTTGGGGAGTTCGTGGACGACGTCCAGCGACGGCAGCGTGCGCACCAACTCGTCGGTTCGGGCCGCCACCTCGTCGTAAGCGCGCAGCGCACCTTCGAGGGTCTCACCGGGCTGCAGCTGGAAGTCCTTGTCGCGTTCGGCGAAATCCTCTTCGGTCCACTCGGTGAAATCCTTCTCCATGTAGTCGGCTCCGACCACGAGGAAATCCGCCCAACCCCGCTCGACCTCGGTGACGTGCTTGATGAGACCACCGATCGTCAAGTTGCTCAACGTCGTTCGCTGCGACGCCTGTTCGGTGGTGAGATCGCGGGCCGTGAACCGCAGGAAGTGCCGAGCGTGGGCGAGGCTCGACAGCAGATCCCGGCGTTCCTGGTCGAGGGTCGGGGTGGCGTTCCGGGTGGTGGTGCTCTCGGTCATCGGGTGCTCCTCGTCGTCGTGATCCGGCAAGATCTACGCTACGAGCCATTGGTGCCAGTTCCTGTCACTTATAGGTCGGCAGGTGCGGAAGAATGAGGTCATGTCCGACACGAGCTCCCGCATCCTGCGGCTTCTGTCGCTGTTGCAGACCCACCGCTACTGGCTCGGCGCCGAACTCGCCGACCGGATGGGCGTCTCGTTGCGCACCCTGCGCCGCGACATCGAACGGCTCCGCGATCTCGGATATCCGGTGCGGTCCGATCGCGGGGTCGGCGGTGGGTATCAGCTCGCGCCGGGCGCGTCGTTGCCACCACTGGCTCTCGACGACGACGAAGCGGTCGCGCTCGCGGTCGGCCTACTCACCGCGGCCCAGACCTCGATCACCGGGATCGCCGAGATCTCCGTGCGCGCGCTGGCCAAGGTCATCCAGGTGATGCCGCCGCGACTGCGACGCCAGGTGGAGGCGATCGATGCGGCGACGGTCTCCGCCGATATCCCCTGGGCGACCCGCGCGACCGATTCGCAGCAACTCGTCACCGTCGCGCGCGCCTGCCGCGACGACGAACGCATCGTCTTCGAGTACACCGCCGCCGACGGCACCGCGACGGGCCGGCGCGTCGAACCCCGGCAGCTCGTCTCCCTCGGGCGACGCTGGTATCTCGTCGGCTACGACCTCGACCGCGGTGACTGGCGCAGCTTCCGGCTCGACCGCATGGCCGAGACCACGGCCACCGGGATGCGTTTCCGACAACGCGAGCTGCCCGGCGGCGACGCCGCGGCCTTCGTCGAACGCGGCATCCGCAGCCGCTCCCAGGTGAAGGTCAGCGCCGAGCTGGAGGCGTCGGAGCACGAGGTGCGCCGCCGGATCGGTCAGTGGGCCGAGGTGATCGCGATCGACTCCGAGCGGTGCCGGATCGAGGTGGACGCCGACAGCATGGACTGGGCGGTATTCGCCGTGGGTATGTCCGGTGGGCGGCTGCTCGGCGCGTCGCCACCGGAGTTCGTCGAGTACCTGGAGAACTGGTCGAATCGGCTGGTCACCGCCGACGAACACTCGAAGTGACCATCCATCCGGCGCTATGACACATCCCACAATCGGCCGGGCATCGGAATGCCGTCGGGGGTGGGGGTGGTTGCGCCACCCATGGATCTGTTCACACCCGTAGCCCTCGGAGACCTCGAACTCGCGAACCGCATCGTCATGGCCCCGCTGACCCGCCTGCGTGGTGGTTCGGCCGGTGTACCCGGAGACCTGATCGTCGAGCACTACCGTCAGCGGGCGAGTGCCGGCCTGATCATCACCGAGGGAACCTATGTGAACTTCGAATCGCAGGCCTTCGTCGGTCAGCCCGGCATCGTCACCGACGAGCAGGTCGCCGGCTGGCGTCGCGTCGCCGATGCCGTGCACGAGCGCGACGGACGCGTCGTGCTGCAGTTGATGCACGGCGGCCGCGTCACGCATCCCGACGTCAACGGTGGCCGGCGTGTCGTCGGGCCGAGCGCGATCGCCATCGACGGCCAGGTGCACACCGAGCAGGGCAAGCAGCCCTACCCTACGCCGCACGCGCTGACCATCGACGAGATCCCGTCCGTCGTCGATGATTTCGTCGCCTCGGCTCGCCGCGCGATCGATGCCGGATTCGACGGCGTCGAGGTCCACAGCGCCAACGGCTACCTGTTGCACGAATTCCTCTCCCCTGCATCGAATGTGCGGGACGACGAGTACGGCGGTTCGGTGGAGAACCGGATCCGCCTCGTCGTCGAAGTCGTGAAGGCCGTGTCGGCGGCAGTCGGCGCCGGACGTGTCGGGTTGCGGATCTCTCCCGAGCACAACATCCAGGACGCAGTCGAGACCGATCGCGACGATGTGCGTGCTGTCTACGGCTCTCTGGTCGACGCCCTGCAGCCCCTGGGCCTGGCGTATCTGTCGGTCCTGCACAAGGAGCCGACCGGAGATCTGGCGCAGGAGCTCCGGAAGCGTTTCGGCGGCAAGGTGATCGCCAACAGCGGTTTCGGCTCGCCGACCACGCGTGACGAGGCCGTGCAGCTGATCGACGATTCGCACGCCGACGCCGTGGCCGTCGGCCGCGCGCTGATCGCCAATCCCGACCTGGCCGAGCGCTGGCGGGACGGGCATCCGGAGAACGCACCGCGTCCGGAGCTGTTCTATGCATCCGGAGCCGAGGGGTACACCGACTACCCGTTCCTGCAGACCGTCTGAGCGTAAGCCCTACGAGGCGCTCGGATCCTTGCGCGCCGAACCGTTTCTCGCCGCTGCTGTAGCGCGGGCGAGCCTCGGTTCGGCGCGCGAGGTCGTTTCGGGCTCCCGAGACAGGTCGGGCATCATCCGTTCGAGCACCGGCCGCCAGCGCGCCACATCATCCGGGAAACACGTGCTCAGCAGCTCGACCATCGCCGACGGAGCGATCGAAGCGCCGGGCGACGCCCCGAGCAACCCGGCGATGCTGCCGTCCGCGCTCGCCACGACCTCGGTGCCGAAGGTCAGGACCCCGACCCTGCGACGATCGGGTTTGACGAGCTGAGCTCGTTGCCCCGCGTCGATCAACTCCCAGTCGGACTCCCGCGCCTCGGGACAGAATCGCTGCAGCTGCCGGAACTTCCGCGCGCGGGACGCGAGCAGCTGGCCGACGAGATAGCGCACCAGCGACAGATTCTGCAGGCCCACCGCCACCAACGGGGCGATGTTGTGCAGGCGCAGGGTGGTGAACAGATCGGTGAGCCGGCCGCGTGTGAGCAATCTCGTGCTGAACGTGGCGTACGGCCCGAACATCAACCACTCGCGGCCGTCGACGACCCGCTTGTCGAGATGCGGCACCGACATCGGTGGTGCTCCCACGTCGGCCTGGCTATAGACCTTCGCTGCATGCTGGGACACCACGTCGGGCTCGCCGGTGCGCAGGAACTGCGCGCCGATGGGAAAGACGGCGAAACCTCGCACCTCCGGGATCCTGGCCTTCTGCAAGAGTTTCAGGGCGTACCCGCCGGCGCCGACGAACACGAACCGGGATCGGACCGAGAACCGTCCCGTCTTCGTGTGCCCGGAGACGGTCCACCGCCCGTTGGCGGCGCGGCGCAGTCGTGTGACCTCGTGTCCGGTACGAAGCTCGACGCCACGACGACGCGCGTCCGACAGCAGTCGGTGTGTCAGGGCACCGAAGTCGACGTCGGTGCCCGCCTCGTAGCGCGTGGCGGCGACCGGTTCGGAGCCCGAGCGACCGGTCATCACCAGCGGTGCCCACCGCGCGATCGCGTCGGGGTCCTCGCTGTACTCCATGGCCGAGAACAGCGGCGAGCGTTGCAGGGTGGCGTGCCGCTGTCGCAGATAGTCCACATCGCGTTCGCCGAAGACGACGTTCATATGCGGTGTCACGTTCACGAACGTCGCCTCGCCCGGGTCGTCGAGGGACTGCCAGAACTGCCGTGAGATCCGGAACTGTCCGCCGATCTCCTCGGCCCGGGTCGAATCCGCGGGATCGGGCATGTAGTTCAGTTCGCACAGACCTGCGTGGCCGGTGCCCGCGTTGTTCCATGGGGCGCTGCTCTCGGCCGCGACCTCGTCGAGTCGTTCCAGGACGAGGATCGACCGATCGGGTTCGAGCCGTGTCAGCAGTGCACCCAGTGTTGCCGACATGATGCCGCCGCCGATCAGGACGGCGTCGTACTCCTGGTCGCCGTACTGTGCTCCGTCGGCAGAATGCCTCCGATCCACCATCATTCACCTGCTTTCGCCGTTGTCGACCTTCAGCGTGCCCCCTTCCGATTCATCCGTCCAATGAGATCTTGCAGGCAGTACCATGCAGATATGGATTGGTATGTGACGCCCGAGACCGCAATGGTCGCCCCGCTGCTCGTCGCCTTCGACGCCGCGGCGCGCGAAGGTCACATCACGCGCGCGGCGGATCTGCTCGACGTTCCCCAGTCTTCCGTCAGTCGCCGCATCCGGGCACTCGAGAAGGCAGTGGGTGTGACGTTGTTCCAGCAGTCCGGGCGAGGGGTCGTGCTGACGACTGCCGGGAGGGAGTTGCACGAACGCACCCGGCATCTGGTCCGCGAACTCGACGGTGCGATCACCACGGTGCGTGAGCACGCCGATCCCGACCACGGCCTCGTCCGCTTCGGGTTCCCGCTCACCCTCGGGCCGGTGAGCATCCCGTCGTTGCTGGCCGAGTTCCACCGACTGGCCCCCGGCGTCCGGTTGCATCTGGTCCAGGCACACGGTGAAGAGCTCGCGGAGATGGTTCGCGACGGCCGGCTCGATCTCGCCGTCATCATCCCTCCACCGGAGGATCTGCCGGTCACCGTGCTCGCGCAACAGCGACTGTTGCTCCACCTCCCGAGCAGCCATCGACTCGCCGGCCGTGCCCGCCTCGACCTGCGCGATCTCGCGGACGATCACTTCATCGCCAGCCCACCCGACTATCACATCCGCAGAGAACTCGAATCAGCTTGCGAAGAAGCAGGATTCGAACCATACATCGCGTTCGAGATCAGCGAGTTCGAAACGATCCGGGCACTGGTCGCCCAGGGCCTCGGTGTCGCACTGCTGCCTCGCTCGGAAACGCCTGTGCCCGGAATCGTGACCGTGCCGGTCGCCGGAATCGCGAATCGCACCATCGGATTGACGACCGGGACGAGGACGCCGTCCCCGGCGGTCGCGCGACTGCACGCTCACATCGCCGGGCACGCCGATAGATTCGACGGTCGCCGGCTCGATTCGTAGGTATCGTCCATCGAACGCAAGACATGGCGCACAGCTTCGCGAGCCGTGCGCCATCTCCTGCGTCGCCGGTCCCGACAAGGCGCAAGTCCGGGTTCGAATGGTCGCCGGCGGGGTATGCCACACAGATGCGATCGCCCGCAAACAGTGGTACCCGACGCCGCTGCCTACCACCAGCAAGGCGGCGCACTGTGAGAACATGTTCGATCTGCGCCATCCGGGCAGGAGCCGGTAACGATCTGCGACGTGCTCCGGCCGATGCTGGGGCGGTTCCCGTTCGGTCGGCCGGTGAAGACCGATCCGCTCGGGCAGATCGACACCACATTCGACGATTCGGCAGACACATCGACCCCCGAGCCCGTCGTCGCCTTTCTCTGACCTACCTACCGTCGAGGAGTTCTCCATGACAGCAACAGATCTCGGTTCCAGTGCCACGTTCGCCGGGCAACCGGTCGCCTCCCAGTTCATCGATGGGCAGTGGCGCGAAGGACGCTCCGACCGCGTCCTGACCGACACCAACCCGTTCGACGACAGCGTGGTCGCCACGATCCGCCTCGCTTCCGCCCAAGACGTCGACGCCGCCTACACCGCTGCCCGGGCAGCACAGACCGAGTGGGCCGCGACCGCTCCCGCCGAGCGCGCCACGGTCCTGCGTCGCGCCGCACAGATCCTCGAGCAGCGCCGAGCCGAGATCATCGACTGGCTGGTCGCCGAGTCCGGCTCGACGCGGATCAAGGCCGATACCGAGGTCTCCCTGGCCATCGGCATCACGCAGGAGGCGGCGTCGTTCCCGTCCCGGGTCCACGGATCGATCTTCGATTCGAACACCCCGAACCGTGAGATGCGGGTGTACCGAAAGCCCATCGGAGTGGTCGGGGTGATCAGCCCGTGGAATTTCCCGCTGCACCTGTCGCAGCGATCGGTGGCACCGGCGTTGGCGTTGGGCAATGCCGCGGTGATCAAGCCGGCCTCGGACACTCCGGTGACCGGCGGCCTGTTGATCGCGCGGATCTTCGAGGAAGCAGGCCTCCCGGCGGGAGTGTTGTCGGTGGTGATCGGCTCCGGTTCTGAGATCGGCGATGCCTTCGTCGAGCATCCCGTCCCGCGGTTGATCTCCTTCACCGGCTCGACACCGGTCGGCAAGCAGGTCGGTGCGGTCGCCACCGGCGGTAAGCACCTCAAGAAGGTGGCACTCGAATTGGGCGGCAACGCACCCCTGGTGGTCCTCGACGACGCCGATCTCGACGCGGCCGTCGAGGCAGCGGTGACCGGGTCGTTCCTGCATTCCGGACAGATCTGCATGGCCGTGAATCGCATCATCGTGCAGGCGCCGGTGTACGACGATTTCCTCGATCGGTTCACCCGAGCCGCGCAGGCCGTGTCCTACGGCGATCCGTCCGCAGACGGCACTTTGGTCGGGCCCGTCATCAACGATTCGCAGTTGAAGGGCCTCGAGGAGAAGATCGAGCAGGCCCGGGACGCCGGAGCACGCGTTGCTCTCGGTGGGGAGATCGACGGCCGGGTCGTGCCTCCGCACGTGTTCGTCGACGTCACGTCCGATATGGAGATCGCCCGCGAGGAGATCTTCGGCCCGATGGTCGCGGTCCTACGCGCCGATGACGAAGCACACGCCCTCGAACTGGCCAACGACCACGAATTCGGTCTGTCCAGCGCGGTCTTCACGCAGAACATCGACCGGGGACTGCAATTCGCGCATCGGGTCGAGGCGGGCATGACGTTCATCAACGAGATGACCGTTCAGGACGAGGCACACGTGGCATTCGGTGGCGAACGCAACTCCGGTCTCGGACGATTCAACGGCGAGTGGGCGATCGAGGAGTTCACCACAGATCACACCATCGGCGTGACTCGGCTGGTCTAGGCACGCCGCAGCGCCCTCCGACTCCGATACAGCATTTTGCCGTCTGCACCCTGTCCAGCCTCGGGGTGCAGACGGCAAGCTGTCACAGAAGCCTCCTCGGTTGACGGTGAGAACGCCCGGGCCGGCGTGCCGTTGCGTTCGCTGCCTCCTCTTTGTAGGCTCCGTTCATGGCAGGATTGTTGACAATCCTACAAACCCGGAGGCGGCCGATGGAGTTCCCGAACCGACGCGCCCATATTCTCTGCGGTCCCCGATCCTGACGCGGCGCACGCGATGAACGACGACCAGCTCAACATAGGACAGCGCCCCAGCGTCTCCTGCACGGACGAGGACGTCCGGATTCGCGTCCTCGCCGACAGACTCCGGACACTGGGCGTCCCGGTCGACACCTCCACGCGTCGACGGGCCGAGTACTCTTACGACGCCTCCAACTACCGGGTGCCACCTTCGGCCGTGGTCTTTCCTCGGTCGGTGGACGACGTCGTGGCGGTGGTGACCGTCTGCGGCGACACCGGGATTCCGCTGGTCAGCCGAGGGGGCGGGACCTCGATGGCGGGCAATGCCGTCGGCCCCGGTGTGATCGTCGACTTCTCCCGGCACATGAACCGCATCCTCGAGATCGACGAGACGGCCGGTGTCGCCGACGTCGAACCGGGCGTCGTGCTCGCGACCCTCACGCGGGTGGCCGAGGACGCGTCCTCGGGCCGGACGACCTTCGCCCCCGATCCCTCCTCGAAGAACCGGGCCACGGTCGGTGGCGCGCTGGGCAACGACGCCTGCGGCAACCACTCGGTGCGCTACGGCCGCATGTCCGATCACGTCCACGAGATCGACCTCGTCACCGCCGACGGGTTCCGGCTCACCGCGGCGCAGCAAGGTCTGCGTGCCACCGATCCCGACGACGCGGCCGCTGCGGCGCGCGCGCAGCAGCTCGACGCCGAGCTCACCGCGCTGGCAGGCGAGCACCTGTTCGAGTTCCGCACCGAACTCGGGAGGATCCAACGGCAGGTCTCGGGTTACCACCTCGATCATCTGTTGCCGGAGAAACGGTTCGACGTCGCCCGTGCGCTCGTCGGATCCGAGGGAACCTGCGCGGTGATCGTCGGTGCCCGCGTCGAGCTGGTTCCCCGCCCGTCCAGCGCGTTGCTGGTCTGCCTCGGCTACGACGATGTCGTCGACGCGGCCCGCGACATCGGAACCATCCTGGAGTTCTCGCCTGCGGCAGTCGAGGGTGTCGACGCGGCGATCGTCGAGACCATGCGGCTGCGTCGGGGCGAGAACTCCGTCCTCGGACTCCCGGTGGGAAACGCCTGGCTCTACGTCGATCTGGACGGTGACGACCCGGACTCCGTGGCCGCGGCCGCCGACGCACTGCTCGACAAACTTCGCCGCAACGGCCGTCTCGTCGACGGCCGCATCGCGGCCGACACCACCGAGCGCGCTTCCCTGTGGCGGGTGCGTGAGGACGGCGCCGGACTCTCGTCCCGCCTGGCATCCGGCGGCGAATCCTGGCCGGGCTGGGAGGATTCCGCTGTCGCGCCGGAGAACCTCGCCGATTACCTCCAGGACTTCCGCGCATTGCTCGACCGGCACGGTCTGCAGGGCGTGATGTACGGGCACTTCGGCGCCGGCTGCATGCACATCCGCATCACCTACGACCTGCGCACCGAGGAGGGCCGGCAGGTCTTCCGCGAGTTCACGCACGAGGCCGCGCGTCTGGTGGTCCGTCACGGCGGATCGCTCTCCGGAGAACACGGCGACGGCCGTGCCCGCTCGGAACTGCTGCCGGTGATGTACTCCGCGCGGATGATGAGCGCATTCCGTGCCTTCCGCACGATCTGGGACCCGCAAGGCATCCTGAACCCGGGATCGCTGACCGACCCGGCACGGATCGATGACGATCTGGCGTTGGCGGGCGTTCCCGAACGCACCTGGCGTACCCACTACGACCTGCACCCGATCGAGGCGGTCCGTCCCGACGGCGCGCGGCCGCAACACACCCCCGACCCGTGGGTGCACGCCGTCCAGGGCTGCATCGGCGTCGGACGATGCCGGGCCGACTCCGGCGGCGTGATGTGCCCGAGCTACCGCGCGAGCCGCGACGAGAAGGACTCCACTCGCGGCCGGGCCCGGGTCCTGCAGGAGATGGTGCGCGGCGCCCGCACGATCGAACAAGGGTGGAAGTCCGAGGAGGTGCGTGAGGCACTCGATCTGTGCCTGTCGTGCAAGGCCTGCTCGACCGACTGCCCGGCCGGCGTCGACATGGCCACCTACAAATCCGAGTTCTTCTCGCACTACTACGACGGCACACGACGACCGGTGTCGCACTATTCGCTGGGTTGGCTGCCACGCTGGCTCCGCGTCACGGGGTTGGCAGCACCGCTGGTCAACGCGGTCCTGCGCACTTCTCTCGCGAAGCGCGCCGCCGCACTCGGCGGCATCTCCCCCGACCGGGTACTTCCGCCCTTCGCCTCCCGGCGAGCCTGGAAGAAGGCCGTGAGCGACGCGCTGAGCGGCCGGTCCGGTTCGACGGCGGTGGTGCTCTTCGTCGACACCTTCACTCGCGGGTTGCGGCCGGAAGTCGCCGGTGCCGCCGCCCGCGTGCTCGCCTCGGCGGATCAGCAGGTGAGCTGCTCCGCGGACGCGTGCTGCGGACTGACATGGATCTCCACCGGCCAGCTCGACACCGCGAAGAAGAAACTCTCCCACGTCGCCCGGACACTGGACGACGGCACCGACCGGCCGATCGTCGTCGTCGAGCCGAGTTGCGCCGCCGCCCTGCGCAAGGACCTGCCCGAGCTGGTGCCCACCGAGGCTGCGCGTCGCGTCGCCGCACGGGTCCACAGCTTCGCGTCCTACCTGGACACCATGGTGCGCAACGGCTGGACACCCGCTCCTGCACAGCCGCTACCGAACGAGATGGTGCTGCAGACCCATTGCCACGAGTACTCCGTGTTCGGCGCCGGAAGCCATCGCCGGATACTGACCGCAGCGGGAGTCGACGACGTCCGCGACGCAGTCGGATGCTGCGGCGTGGCAGGAAACTTCGGATTCGAGAAACAACACCACGACATCAGCATGAAGGTCGCCGAGACCTCCCTCGCCCCGGCACTGCGCGCGGCCGACGACGACTCCGCGGTGGTCACCGACGGTTTCTCGTGCGCGATGCAGGTCGCGCAGATCGATGTCTCCGCCCCGGGGCAACATCTCGCAGAACTGCTCGATCCCGGGCCGCGAATGTCGATGAACAACACCATCTCCGAGGAGGAAAGCGCATGACCGATGCAACGATTGTCGGGACACGGGTGGGCGTCTCCGACGCAGTGTCCCGCGTCGACACAGGATTGTTCATCGACGGTGAGTGGGTCGAATCGACCACCGGCGAACGATTCGAGGTCGTCGCCCCGGCGACCGAGGAGGTCGTCGCGACCGTCGCGAACGGCAACGCCGACGACGCCCGGCGTGCCGTCGAGACCTGTGCTCGCGTGCAGAAGCACTGGGCGAAGACCGCTCCGCGCGAACGCAGCGTGATTCTTCGCCGGGCCTACGAGCTCATCATGGAGCGGCAGGACGAGTTCGCGACCATCATGACCACCGAGATGGGCAAACCCTTCGCCGAGGCGAGGGGCGAGGTGGCCTACGCTGCCGAGTTCTTCCGGTGGTTCTCCGAGGAAGCCGTCCGCATCGGCGGCGATGTGACCAGCACCGGCGACGGCGCGACCCGCATCCTGGTGTCCAAGGAGCCGGTGGGACCCTGCGTCCTCGTCACGCCGTGGAACTTCCCGCTCGCCATGGGTACCCGCAAGATCGGACCCGCCATCGCAGCCGGTTGCACCATCGTCTTCAAACCCTCGGAGCTGACGCCGTTGACCTCGCTGGCACTGGTCGACGTGCTCGTCGAGGCCGGTGTGCCCAAGGGTGTGCTGAACGTCGTGCCCACCACCGCACCCGGGGAGGTCGTCTCGGCCTGGATGTCCAGCGGTATCGCACGCAAGATCAGTTTCACCGGGTCGACCGCGGTGGGCATCCGATTGCTCGAACAGGCATCCCAGCACGTGATGCGCAGCTCGATGGAGCTGGGCGGAAATGCCCCGTTCATCGTGTTCGAGGACGCCGATCTCGACCGGGCCGTCGACGGCGCGCTCGCCGCGAAGATGCGCAACATGGGTGAGGCCTGCACCGCTGCGAACCGCATCTTCGTGCACCGCGCGGTCGCCGATCGGTTCGCGGAGAAGCTCGCTGCCCGGATGGATGCCCTCGTCGTCGGGGACGGCCTGGTCGAGGGTAGCCAGGTCGGTCCGTTGGTCGAGGAGAAGGCTCTGACGAAAGTGGAGCGTCTCGTCGCCGATGCCGTGGAACGTGGAGCGCGCGTGGTGTGCGGCGGAAGCCGACCCGAGGGACCCGGCTACTTCTACCTACCCACCGTCCTCGCCGACGTGTCGAAGGACGCCGCGTTGATGAGCGAGGAGATCTTCGGGCCGGTCGCGCCCCTCGTCATCTTCGATACCGAGGACGAGGTCGTCGAGATCGCCAACAACACGCCCTGGGGACTGGCCGGATACATCTTCACCCAGGATGTCGACCGCAGTTTCCGTGTCAGCGAAGCGCTCGAGGTCGGCATGGTCGGGCTGAACACCGGCATCGTGTCCAATCCCGCGGCACCGTTCGGCGGCATCAAGGCATCGGGTCTCGGACGCGAGGGAAGCACCATCGGCATCGACGAGTTCCTCGAGGTCAAGTACGTCGCGGTCCCCCGTAGGTGACGCGCTGTTCCGCCGATCCTTGCGCGCCGAACCGTGTCTTGCCGCCGCTGCAACGCGCGCGAAGCCCGGTTCGGCGCGCAAGGTCTATACGGCCTACCCATGTAGGTCAGGAATCCCCTGATCACGCAACGGTTCCTGATCGGCGGGCCGCAGTGCCGCACCACTTCGCGAGTGCGTCGTCGAGACCGTCCGTCGAGCCCTCCCCCACCCAGGCCACGTGCCCGTCCGGGCGCACGAGCACGGCCGACGGCGCGTCCACCTCACCGAGCAACGGCAACTCCCAGACGCCGTCGTAGCGCACCCGCACGAGGTCGACGCAGTCGGGAATATTCCCGGAATCGAGTGGCGGGCCGTCGAATTGCAACAGAAGCGGACGAGCCCGGTGCATGAGTCCGAACACGCGCACCGACTTCTCCTCGGCAATGACGTCGAGATCCGGCATACGTCGTCCCAGCAGCGGGTGCCCCTCACCGAGGTCGTAGGCGACGTCGAGACCGGAGATCAACGCCGCGATCGGCGCTCCGGCGTCGTCGACGCGGAGGACCTCGTCGATCAGATCGCGCAGGGCCTCCTGGCGCGGATCGGCCTTCTGGAAAAGAGATTGGGCCATCGTGAATTTCAGCGCCCGCGCGCCGGCCGGGTGCCGTTCGGCGTGGTAGGTGTCGAGCAGGCCCTCCCCCGAGTCCCCTCGCACGACCTGCCCGAGTTTCCAGCCGAGATTGACGGCATCCTGGATGCCCAGGCCGATACCCAGTCCGCCGGTGGGTGCATGCACGTGTGCGGCGTCGCCCGCGAGCAGGATCCGGCCCGCACGATAGGTCGTCGCCTGTCTGGTCGCGTCGGTGAACCGTGAGAGCCAGGTGGGATCGTGCACACCGAAATCGGTGCCGAACACGTGGACCAGTTCTCGTCGCAGGTCGTCGAGCGTCGGCGGCGTGGAAGGTCCCAGTTCGGCTTCGGTCACCACGACCCGCACTCGACCCTCCCCCATCGGGTACAGACCGTGGATGCCGCGTTCGTCGATCTTGGCGTCGGTGGGGAGTTCCTCGGTGACCCGCACTTCGGCGATCAGGCTGCTGCGTGTCGCATCCGGCCCTGCGAATCCGATCCCGGCCTCGCGGCGCACGACACTGCGCCCGCCGTCGGCGCCCACCACGTACCGAGCCTGCACCGTCTCCCCCGATGTGAGCCGAAGATGGACGCTCTCCTCGTCCGCATGGGCACCGACGACCTCGATGTTCCGCCGGATCGGCACGCCGAATTCCTCGATCCACTGCAGCAGCAGCCGTTCGATGTGGTTCTGGAACAACGCGAGCGTGTACGGATGGCGGGTGGGAAGACGGCCCACGTCGAGCCTGGTGCCCCCGAAGGTCGCGGTGTTCACCGTCCGCCCCTCGGCGAGGAATCGCTCGGCGATTCCTCGTTGATCGAGCAGCTCGATGGTGCGGGCGTGGATACCACCACCCCGCGACCCTGCGAGTTCCTGCGATTCGCGACGTTCGAGTACGACGACGTTCGCGCCGGCCAGGCGCAACTCCCCCGCCAGCATCATTCCCGTCGGCCCGCAGCCGACCACTACGACCTCGTGCATGTCCGCCCCCTCTCCACGACACCGGACGGGCAGTATGAACCCCGGGTAGGGGCTTGCGACAAGCCCCCACCTGCGCGATAACGTGGAAACGGGACGGGACGACGAGCGCCCCGGGTCAGCCCTCGATGATGCGCTTGATCGCGTCCAGGGTCGCCGGAATTCCACTGCGGGCAGCCTGCTCCCGCGCGGCGATCTGAGCAGGTGCCTCCGCCCCGAACTTCTCGTGGAAGAACTTCTGCCCTGCTTCGGTGAACTCCCAGGTCTCCGTCAGTTCCGTGCCGGCGTCCGCGGGCTTGATGACGTAGCTCCAGCGCACGAGGCCGGGACCGACCGACCACGCGAATTCACGGCCCGGAGAGGCGACGACGACCTCCGAGCGGGTCTCCCAGGTGCGTTCGGGGGTGACGTTCCGGCCGGTGAAGAAGGAACCGACCTCGGGGCCCTGCCCTTCGTCCCACCAGCATTCCGCGCAGACGGGTGACCATTCACCGGTGCGGGTGACATCGGAGACGAGGGCGTACACCTCGTCGGGGGTGGCGGAAACGACGACGGAGGACTTGAAGGTCAGAGGTGTGGTCTGCATGGCCACCATCCTGCCCGACGAGACCTCCGGAACCGGCAGCGACACCCTGACGAGTACGGATCAGGACACGAGATTGCTTGCCGCCCACGCCATGTGCGAACGCACCGTGGACGCAGCCTGGTCGGAGTCACCGGTTTCGATGGCGTCGACGATGGCACTGTGACGCCCGACGTCCATGTTTCCGACCGCCTTCTCCAGACCGGCGAACATGATGGACATGCGGATCGATCCCTCGAGCGACTGCCACGAGTGCATGAGCGTTTCGTTGCCGGTCAGACGGCAGAGCAGTCGGTGGAAGTTCAGGTCGGACTCGATGCGTGCCTCGAGGTCGTTCTCGGCATGCGCCATGGCCTCGAGAGCTTCGCGCAGGGCCGGGATCACCGAGGCCCGGTCGTCCCGCTCCGCGAGGTCGCGGACGGCCAACGCTTCCAGGGCCGCGCGCACGGCGAAGATGTCGCGGATCTCCTTGGCGTCGAGGTGCCGAACGTAGAGGCGACCGCGGGCACCGGCAGAGATCAGACCTTCCTGCTGCAATTGGCGCATCGCCTCGCGCAAGGTCCCCCGGCTGATCTGGAGCATCTCGGACAGCTCGGTCTCGACGAGGGGGCTGCTCGGGGCGAGCGCGCCGCTCGTGATCGCGGTGCGCAGGGCGGTGACGGCCTGCTGACGCAGGCTGGTCCTCTCGAGCCCCAGCAGCGCAGCGGGTTGAGCAGCCATGAGTTGCCTCCAGGTGTCAGCGGCCGACTGTCGACAACAGTCTGTCGACAATGATACGGGTCCCGCACCGAGCTGGGTGCGGGACCCGTACAGCGTGTCGGTCAGCCGAGCTCGTCGAGCACCCGCGCGACCACCCGGTCGGTGCTCAAGCCGTACCGGTCGTGCAGGGTGGGTAGCGCGCCGGCATCGAGGAACCGGTCGGGCAGGCCGATGGGGACGACCCTCTTCCCCAGTCCCGCCCCGACGACTGCGGCAGCGACGGTCTCGAAGAGCCCACCTACGACGGTGTGGTTCTCGAGGGTGACCGCCAGTCGGTCGGTGTCGATCTCCGCCAGGACCGTGGCTGCGTCGAACGGTTTGATCGTGGGCGTGTGCACCACCCCGACGTCCACGTGGTGGGTTGCCAGCACGTCCGCCGCCTGCAACGCGCGCATGGTCATCAGTCCGCTGGTGACGAAGACGACGTCGTTCCCGCCGCGCAGCACCTTCGCCTTGCCGAGTTCGAAGCAGTAGTCGTACTCGTCGAGGACCGTGGCGACCTTACCGCGCAGCAAGCGGAGATAGGTGGGGCCGTCACTCGCGGCGAGCTGCGGCACGGCCTGTTCGATGTCGATCGAGTCGCACGGATCGACGATCGTCAGGTTGGGCATGCCGCGGAAGATGGCGATGTCCTCGGTGGCCTGGTGACTGGGGCCGTATCCGGTGGTCAGGCCGGGAAGCCCGCCGACGATGTTGACGTTGAGGTTCGGCTCGGCGATGTCCAGGCACAGGAAGTCGTACGCGCGGCGCGCGGCGAACACCGAGTAGGTCGACGCGAACGGGATCAGGCCGGTCTCGGCCATGCCCGCCGCGGCACCGAGGAGCAGCTGTTCGGCCATGCCCATCTGGAAGAACCGGTCCGGGAACGCCTCGGCGAAGACGTGCATGTCGGTGTACTTCGCGAGATCCGCGGACAGGCCGACGATCCGGTCGTCCTCCTGGGCAGCCGCGACCAGCGCGTGGCCGAACGGTGCGGCGGTGGTCCGCTGACCCGGATCGACGAAGGAGGCGATCATCGCCGAGGTCTTGAGCTTGGGAGCGGTGGTGGTCATCGGACGTCCTCGCGGTTGTGGCCGGCGGTCAGCTGGTCGCGGCAGATCTGCCATTCGTCTTCGTCGATGCGCATGAAGTGCGCCTTCTCGCGGGTTTCGAGCAACGGAACGCCCTTGCCGACACGGGTGTCGCACAGGACGATCGCCGGGGATCCGGCCGGGGCGGCCTCGGCGATCGCCGCATCGAAGGCGTCGAGCAGCGCACCGGTGTCGTTGCCGTCGACCCGGTAGGTGCGCCACCCGCAGGCCGTCCACTTGTCGTGGACCGGTTCCGTGCTCAGCACTCCGCTGGTGGCACCGTCGGCCTGCAGTGCGTTGATGTCGACCATCGCGATGAGGTTGCCGAGTCGGTGGTGGTGCGCGCTCATGGCCGCTTCCCAGGTCGACCCTTCGTCGAGTTCGCCGTCGGACAGGAAGTTGAAGATCCGTGCAGGCGAACCCTGATGACGCAGACCCAGCGCCATGCCGACGGCGATCGGAAGGCCGTGGCCGAGCGAGCCGCCGGAGATCTCCATACCGGGCGTATAGGTCGACATGCCCGACATCGGCAGGCGCGAGTCGTCCGAGCCGTAGGTGAGCAACTCGTCGCGGGAGATGATCCCTGCCTCCGCGAGCGCCGCGTACAGGCCGATGGCGTAGTGGCCGGTCGACAGGAGGAACCGGTCGCGGCCGTCCCAGTGCGGGTCGTCGGCGCGGAAGCGCAGATGGTCTCCGTAGACGGTGGCGAGGATGTCCGCGGCGCCGAGCGCCTGGCCGACGTAGCCCTGGCCCTGTTCCTGGCCCATGTTGATCACGTTGTGCCGGAGTCGGTAGGCGAATTCGTCGATGGCGGCGAGTCGCTCGTTCCGAGGCAGGGCGACGTCGGGACGGGGATGCGCTGTGGTGGTCACAGAAGTTCCTTTTCCTTGGTGCTCGATGCCGCGGCGGTCCCACCGGACAGGGGGCCGTCGGGGCTATCGGAAGGGTGTGAGTTGGACCGGCCGGCCTGATCGGCGAGGCGTCGCTCGGTCCGTCCCCAGGTCTCACGGGTGACGAGGGCGCAGACGAGACCGACGAGGCCGTAGAAGCTGAAGAGCAGGGCCGGGCCGATCCAGCCGAAGGCGAAGTAGAGCAGCGCGGTGATGAACGGGGTGAACCCGGAGACCATCGCCGAGATCTGGTAGGCCAGCGATGCGCCCGAGGCGCGGCGCGCTGCCTGGAACAGTTCGGGGAACCAGGCACCCTGCGCTCCGGCAAGGGCGTTCTGGCAGACGGCGTAGGCGATCACGACGGTGGCGAGGATCAGCACGAACGTGCCGGTGTTGACCAGGAGGAACATCGGGACCCCGAAGAGGGCGGCGAACGCGCAGACTCCGAGATACACCGGGCGGCGGCCGATACGGTCGGTCAAACTCGCCCAGCCGATCGTGGCGAAGATGCCGATCGCCGAGGCCACACACAGCGCCAACAGGGTTTCCGATTTCCCAGCGAGGTCGTTCTCGTGCAGGTAGGAGATCATGTAGGTGATCGAGACGGCGTAGCCGGCGGTTTCGGCCACGCGCAGGCCGATGCCGCGGAGGATGTCGCGCCAGTCCTTCTTGACGGAGTCCAGGATCGGGGAGGCAGCGATTTCGCCGCTGTCCTTGACGTCCTCGAAGACCGGGGACTCGGGCACCTTGGACCGGATGATCAGCCCGACGACGACGAGGACGATGCTCGCGAGGAACGGCACCCGCCACGCCCAGTCGCCACCGAGGTGGACGCTGAACAGGAATACGAGGTTTGCCAACAGCAGCCCGACGGGGAATCCCGCTTGGACGATGCCGGTGTAGCGGCCCTTCGATTTCCACGGCGCGTGTTCGTAACTCATCAGGATCGCTCCGCCCCATTCGGCGCCGAAGGCGAGTCCCTGGATGATGCGGACGGTCACCAGCAGCGCCGGTGCGACGAGACCGACCTGGCCGTAGGTCGGAAGCAGACCGATGGCGAAGGTGGCCAGGCCCATGACGATCAGTGAGGCGACGAGGACCGGCTTGCGCCCCACCTTGTCTCCGAGATGACCACCGAGGATCCCCCCGAGAGGTCGTGCGGCGAATCCGACGCCGAGGGTGGCGAAGGCGGCGAGGGTGCCGATGACGGGATCGCCGCTGGGGAAGAAGGCCGTCCCGAAATACAACGCTGCAGCGGTGCCGAAGCCGATGAAGTCGTAGGTCTCGATGACGGCGCCGACAGAGGAACCGATCGCGACGCGTTTGGCGTCCTTGGTGCCCTCGACGGGACCTCGCATCTCGAGCGCTTCTGTGCTCATGAATTTCTCCTTGCGGACCGAGGATACGGCCGCTGGTGCGACGGGGAAAGAGGATGTCGACTGTCAACAGTGAACCCCAGTGTGAGCGCGGCCACCCCCTCCTGTCAACTGTCAGTAGGCAACGGTTGACTGTTGACAGTCAGCACGGTTAGCGTGGTCCCCATCACCTTTCAGGAGGTTCTCGTGTTCCACGATCGGCTCGGCTGCTCGACGATCAGCTTCCGCCACCTAGACCTGCCCACGGCGCTACAGACCATCGCCGGCCTGGGCTTCACCGAGATCGACCTCGGCGCCCTACCCGGAGTCTGCGATCACGTTCCGTTCGTGCTCGACGCGGACGCCGTCGATCGAGTCGCCGACGAGGTGGCAATCTCGGGCCTGCGCGTCCGCAGCGTCAACTGCGACATCGGCGACCTCGACGCGCCGTTGACCTCCGAAGAACAGAAACGGCGGGATCACCATCTCGATCGGTTGCTGACTCTCACCTCCCGCATCGAGGCACGCGCCCTGGTGCTCCCGTGCGGACATCTCGACCACCGGCCCATCCGGTCCCTCGACGAAGACCTCGACACCGTCGCGGCACAACTCGAACGGGCACACGTCCGGGCCCGGGACTTCGGGGTGGGCCTGTGGACCGAATCCCTCCACGTCCACCGACTGTGCTGCGACATCGCTCGCGCTGCGCGGCTGACAGCACGACTGTCCCCCGACATCGGCGTGGTGATGGACTTCAGTCACATCGTCGCCTCGGGCGGAGATCCCGCCGATTTCGTCGACCTGTTCGCCTCGCGCATCACGCACGTCCATCTCCGGGACGCGGTGCCCGGCAACATCAACCTCAGCATCGGCAACGGGCACGCCGACTTCGCCGGCGGCCTCGCCGCCCTCGACGCCCGCGGCTACACCGGGCATTTCGCCCTCGAACTCGAGACCCGCGACATCACCGACCCCGAGCGCCCCGAAAGTGCCTCTCGGGCAGCTCGATTCGTCACCACCCTTATCCCCTGACCCAACCTTCAAGGAGAAAACCCATGTCCTCGATCCGACGCACCGCAGTCGTCACCGGAGCAACCTCCGAGCGCGGCATCGGCCTCGCCACCGCCCGTCGCTACGCCGAGGACGGCTGGGCCGTCGTCGTCCTCGATCTGGACGGTGAGAAATCCGCCAAGGTCGCCGCCGAGATCGGCAGCGAGTACTCCGTCCCGTCCTTCGGACACGAGATCGACGTGGCCGACGAGGCGTCGGTACAGGCAGCGCACGATGCCGTCGCCGCGGAAGTCACCGCCGGCAATCTCCCGCCCGTCGGAGCGGTCGCGAACATCGCCGGCATCACCTCGCCGGTGCCGTTCCTCGAGACGAGCCTCGAACTGTGGAACAAGGTGATGGCCGTCAACGCCACCGGCACCTACCTCGTCACCCGGGCATTCCTGCCGGGCATGATCGAGAACGGATGGGGACGCATCGTGAACATGTCGTCGGTCTCCGCCCAGCGTGGCGGCGGTGTCTTCGGCAAGGTCCCCTACTCGTCGGCGAAGGCCGCCGTCCTCGGATTCACCAAGTCCCTCGCCCGGGAACTCGGCGACAGCGGCGTCACCGTCAACGCCGTCACCCCCGGCGCGGTCGACACCAGCATCCGCGTCGGCAGCACCCCGGAGCAGGAGGCCGCCATCTGCCGCGACGTTCCGCTCGGACGCACCGCCACCACCCGTGAGGTGGCCTCGGTCATCACGTTCCTGTCGTCGGAGGACGCGGCCTACCTGACCGGCACGACCGTCGACATCAACGGCGGCAGCCACATGCACTGACCACCCCGTTCGGTGTCCGCTCATGCACCGTCGCGGTCGGACACCGGACGGCACCGTTTTCACTTCGGTCGCCGGACGAGAACCATGAGAACAACGCCTTTTTTCGCCCCATTCGGCAGCAGCCCGGACGTGGAACTGCAGCCGTGGCAGTCGCGTGCCGACTGCCGTCTCATCGATCCCTCGATCTTCTTCCCGTCGGACGACGAATCGCGCGGGATGCGGCAGCGCCGTGAACGGACGGCGAAACAGATCTGCACGTCGTGCCCCGTCCGAATCCCCTGCCGCGACTACGCGCTGGTAACCCGCGAACGTCACGGAATCTGGGGCGGAACGTCCGAATCGGACCGCCGCAGGGGAAGACCGACCGCAGACCGTGATCGGACGACTCACGCACTCGGGATGAAGTCATAGGGTGAATTCGCGGCCGGGCGCCCTTCCCCTGAGGAGATGCAGTGTTCGCCGCTGCGTTCATCTCGCAGAAAGACTGTCGCCGTGGCGATCTCGTCCTATACTCGCGCAATGTTGATCATCGGAATCATTCTGTTCGGGCTGCTCGTCGGCGCGGTGGCGCAGCTCGTCGTGGGCAGGTCCGGGACCGGGATCGACTGGACGCTCGCGTTCGTCGCGGGCGTCGGTGGTTCGTTCGTCGGCGGTCTGCTCATCAGCCTTCTCGCAGGTGACGGACTCGAACTGCGCCCCAGTGGGATCATCGGCTCCCTCGCCGGCGCGATCATCGTGACCGCTGCCTGGTCGGCGTGGAAGTCCCGGTCGCGTCAGGCCTAGCGGTACCGAGATCCATGACGGGGGACGATGCCTGAGTGACCTCACGCCCGCAACCGAGCAGCGACTGCTCGACATCGTTCTCGGAGATCCGGTGTGCCTGAGCTACGAGGCCGAGGACCGGGTCATCGAGAAGGCCGCGGCGCTGTTCGCGGACGTCGACACCGGGGTCGAGGTGCGCAACGAGGCGCGGGTGCATCTCTGGTACGAGGAGCATTTCGGTGTTCCGGCCGATCCGTTCACCAGCAGCGCCGACGCCATCGACCATTTCGCATCCACCACGTGTTGTTTCGGCATCACCCGTGAGCCCGGATCAGGCCTACGGGTCTACGCTCCGCACGGTTTCGACGGCCTGTTCGGGATGGTGCTCCGCCCGAATCCGGTGCTGGCGCCTCGCGAGGTGTACGAAGCGAAAGCCCGACAATGGCAGGCGGAATGGCCTCGGTTGGTCGTCGAACCGTGGCCCGAGCGCTGACACTCTCATTCGTCGGGCTCCTCGTCGAATCTGCGTCGCGCTTTCTCGATGCGAGGAAGATTTATCGACGCCCACAGCAGCAGGGCGTCGATCGGTTCGCGCACCGTCTTCCCCAATGGCGTGATGCGGTATTCGACCGCGACGGGACGGGTGTTCACCACCCGGCGTTCGACGATTCCGTTGCGTTCGAGTCTGCGCAGCGTGGTCGTCAGGGATTTCTGCGTGACCTCGGGAACGGCGCGCCGCAACTCGTTGAAGCGGCGCGGAGCCTCGCACAATTCGGTGAGCACGCTCAGGGACCACTTGTCGAGGATCTGTCCCAACAGTTCCCGGTGGGCGGCGACGGCAAGCAGATCGTGGTCAGCGGTATCCGACATGAAACCTGGTTTCGTTGAAGTGACTTCCGGATACCAAGTATAAATCGGCTATCACTCGGTTCCGACCTCAGGAGAAGCCCGTGTCCGTCACCTTGTTCAGCCCCGAAGGCATGCTGCCGAACGCGCCCTACCACCACGTCGCCGTCTCCACCGGTACGCGACAGGTACATCTCGCCGGACAGGTCGCACATATGCCGGACGGCTCACCGATCCCTACCGATCTGGCCGGTCAGGTGGTCCAGGCGCTGCGCAACGTGGCACGAGGCCTGGACGGAGTGGGCGCAACCTTCCGCGATGTCGTGCGCCTGACGTTCTACGTCACCGACTGGCATCCCGAGAAGATCGGACAGTTCACGGCCGGTGTGCAGGCCGTCGCGCAGGAGATCGATCTGCCCGATCCGATGCCGCCGGCATCGCTGATCGGTGTCGCGGCACTCTATGAACCTGCCGTGCTCGTGGAGATCGCAGCCACCGCGGTTCTCGAGGGGTGAGCGTCGTAGATCAGGCCGCACAGACCCCGAAGACGGGGAATCCGTCCTCGCACACAGTGGACCGGAACGCGACCCGTACCCGCGCCTCGGCGCATTCGGGGAACGATCCTTCGATCTTCGAGTAGAGCCACGGCCCGTCGTCGAGTTCGACGATCGCGAGGGTGACCGAGCTGTCGTCCTGTGCGCCGACGTCGAGCGGTTCGACGACCTTCCAGGACACGATCGAGCCGGTGCCGGAGCAGTGGGCGGACTCGAGGTTCGCGCCACCGCAGGAGGAGCAGCGCGCTGTCTCGGGAGCGTGAAGCGTCGTGCAGCTCCCGCAGCGCAGGATCGTTATGCAGTTCTGCGTCGCGTGGGGCGCCATCGCGGTCCTTCCGTCAACGGAGAATGTCCGAGCCACGAAGCGGTCCGTCGTAGGGGGGCGGGACCCCCGACGGGCCGATGACGTGGCTCCGATCATCGGCCCCCTATTCGAAGGTAGGTCGGCCCGGGACCTTTTCCATCGGTATGCGAGCACACAGATCGTGGGGGTTCGCTGGTCGCAGCGCACAATGCCGGTTCGGTCGACCGGGCCGTTCGGGCCACCGAATGCCACTTGGACAAGCGCCCGGAACAAGCCATTGAACTGCAGGTTTGCCCCGATCAGACGTGATCCAGCTCGCACCGGCACCCGGTGCCACGCCTGGACACTGTGCGCGCAGCCCGAACCAGCACGGAAACAGTGTGCAGCCGCACCGGTGAACCGAGGGACGTTCGTCCTTAACGTGGAAGACAGCGGCACCTGCTTCGCCGGGTCCACTCGCCGCTGTTCGACCGTCTCCCCTTCGCGGATCGACCGGTCGCAGACATCGCACCGGTTGTGAGGAGCTCTTTCCTGTGACGACCGCACGTGACGTGCGCGCACCCCTCGTTCCGCGCGATCTGCCGACGCCTCGGCCGCCGCACTCCCCCGATCGCTCGGCCCCGGTCCGCCGGCGCGACTTCCCCGGGTCGAGCCGTCAGTCCAAACTTCTGGCGCAGGCGATCCGCATGTCGGTGCGTCCACTGCTCGGGTTGTGGGGCCGTTCGACGACGCTGCCCTGGCCGACGGGTCTGCTGGACGCCGCCGGAGCGTTACTCCCCGCGATCGACGGGACGGTGTGCGCTCCCGTCCAGCTGCCGAACTGCACAGGTTCCTGGGTGGAAGGCCCGAGAACGGGATTCGATCGTGTGATGCTCTATCTGCACGGCGGCGGCTTCCTGTGCGGCGGGATGCGCAGCCACCTCCGCCTCGTCTCGCGGATCTCCGATGCCGGCCGCACCCCCGTGCTGATGGTCGACTACCGGATGCTGCCGAAGCACTCGATCGATGACGCCGTCGACGACGGTGTCGAGGGTTATCTCTTCCTGCTCGCCGCCGGTTACCGACCCGAGCAGATCGTGATCGCCGGTGATTCCGCCGGCGGCTATCTGGCCTTCATGGTGTCGCTCGCGTTGCGCGACCGGGGTGTCCCGGTGCCGGGAGCGATCGTCGCCCTGTCCCCGCTGACCGAGCTGGATCCCGCCCGCAAGCTCGGTCACTCCAGCGCCGCACACTGCACGCTGCTGCCCGGCAACGCACTCGAAGCGCTGGCCGGCCTTGCAGGACGTCGCCAGGAGTCGGGGCGGATCTGTCCCGCCGACGCGGATCTGTCGGGCATGCCGCCCACGTTCATCCAGGTCGGCTCGCACGAATTGTTCCTGGTGGACGCCGAATCGATGGCCGACCGTCTCGCCGACGCCGGTATCGCGTGCGAACTGCAGGTCTGGGACCGGCAGGTGCACGTATTCCAGGCCGCCGCGGATCTGCTACCCGAAGGAGTCCGCGCGATCGGCGAGATCGGACGGTTCGTTCGCAGCGCCGTGCCCGGCTCCCGATAACGGGCCGTCACCCGGGCGAAGGTGGACCTGCCGAATCGGGCGCGAGCACGGCGGCACCGAGCCAGTGGCACAGTGCCAACGCGTTCTCGAGGTCGAGCCGACACTCGCGGACGCTGTGCCCGATCTGCTCCTCCGCCTTGCTGATCCGGTAGGCGACCGAGTTCCGGTGCAGATGCAGCTTTTCAGCGGTGGCGACGAAGCTTCCTCCGCTGGAGAGGAATTCCCGCAGCGTGTGTCGCAGTTGCGCGGCAGCGGGGTCGTCGGCGGCGAGGCGGCCGAGCACATCCCCCACCCAGGCGCGGGCCCATTCGAGATTCGTGCACATCAACGCCACCGCGCAGACCTCGTCGATCGAGACGAGGCGCGGGCACGGCAGGGCCGACGTCAGAGCCACCTCCCGCGCCTGCGCCGCCTGCCGATGGGTGCGGACGAAACCGTCGATCCCCTCCTGCGGCGCTCCGACGGCGACACCGACGGGTCGCTGCCAGGCCGCGACGACCCCGGACAGTCCGCTCGGGTCGATGCGATCGACGGTACCGAGCGGGATCCATGCCCAGGCGGTGTACTCGTCGAACTGTTCGAACAGCACCCGACCTCCCCGCCCGAGATGTTCGGCCAAGGCCGTCACCGCCTGCTCGAGGCCGTTCCATTCGGTGCCGGACCGGTCCCCGCCGACCACTTCGATGTCGTCCGTCCAGACGATCACCCCGAGGTGGTGCTGGCCGAGCCGGTAGCCGAGGGTGCGCTCGGCGTCCCCCACCTCGATCGGCCGTCCGGCCAGGATGTCCTGGATGCGGGCGGTCCGGGAGGCGTTGCGGTTGAGCAGCCAGGTGTCGCGCTCGGCCTCGTAGACCCCGAGCAACTTCTGCGACACCCCATCGATCCCGGCAGAGAGTTTCATCAGGATCTCCACGCCCGCCTGCATCACTGCCGCGGCGTCGTCGCTGAGTCCCGCCAGCACCTCGAGGCACCAGCGCATGATGCTGTCCTGCGCGAGCCGGTTGCTGCGGTCGACCACCGAGACCGGGAATCCCTGCCGGGCCAGCATGCGCACCAGTGAATAGGACGCCGCCGGGATCTCGATCTCGGCAAGATCGTCCCGCAGGAACCGGGTGATGGCTGCGACACCCTCCTCCGCGGCCTGGGCGAGGGAGCGGCGGGTGTGGCGGTCGGTGGACATCGCCTCGATCTCGGCCGAGATCCGCTCGGTCATGTACTGCGTGATCTCGGCCTGCCGCGTCGTCGACAGGTCGGCGACCGCCTCGATCAGTGCACGCGTGGCGGGTCCCGGATCGCCCACTCTGTGGGTGTCCTGTCCGATCTCGTGAGGATTCATCGTGTCCGATTCCGGAGGCTGCGGCGTCTGTCCGGGCGCACTGCCCTCGCCGAGCGCACCGCCTCGACCGTAACGGCTCGGGGCGGGCCGCCACCGCGGATCGGGGCGTTCATCGGGCAACGATCGTGCCGACACTCACGCCGGGTGTTGTCCGGACCCGTCGGTTGCGCCGCCTAACCTGTCACGGTGAGTGAATCAGGCCGAGCGCGGTTCGGCGCGATGGAGGACGCGTTGGTGCGGGACGACCGCCTGCGCCTCTTCTCGTTCGCAACGGCCGAGAAAAGGGTGCACTACCTGTGGGTTCTGCGCGCATTCGATCATGCGCGCGGCAACTACTCGGTGCTGCTGCACGCCGGCGACGTCGAGAACGTCCTCACTCGGCTGCCCGGCGCGAACGGCGACGACGTGCCCGATTCCTCCGAGATCCCGGCCCTGCTCGAGCAGCTGCACGCGTGGGGTGTGCTCGAACGCAGCTACGACGGATCCCGGGCGGCGACGCTCGCCGAGTACCGCAACCGGCACTACGTCTACCAGTTCGGGCAGGCCGGTTACCGGGTGTTCCGCGCCGTGGAGGACGTGCTGTCCTCCCGTGGGGAGGACGTCTCGCTGTCGCGTCTGGCCCTCCCCGATCTGCTCGCCGACCTGAACGATCTCGCCGATGCGAACGCGGCCGGCGACGGCGAACTGGTCTACCGGAAGTTGAGTCGCCTCGACGCGACGCTGTCGGACATGGCCGAGCGCGCTGCCCGTTTCTATCTCGTCCTCGGCGAGCTGGTGCGCACCACCGAGGTCACCCCGGAGACCTTCCTCGCCCACAAGGACGCGCTCCTCACCCACATGCGTGAGTTCAGCACCGATCTGGCCCGCTACGCCCCGAAGCTTTCCGCGGCGCTCGACCGGGTGCAGGTCACCGGGGTTCAGAAGCTCACCGCGGCCGCGGCCCGGCACGACGAGCGGGTGCTGCTCTCGTTCGAGGAACGCGAAGCGGACTGGGCGCAGCGCTGGTGGGGCATCGAACACTGGTTCGTCGGGGTGGGCTCCGAACCGAGCGAATCCGAACGCCTGCGCGGCGCGACCATCAACGCGATCTCCGCGGTGCTCGGGCTGCTGCGCCGGCTCACCGAGCAGCGTCGTGGGGGTGTCAGCCGCGAGTCGCAGCTGCGGCATCTCGCGGGATGGTTCGCTGCCGCGCCGTCCGAGGAGGCCGCGCACGCGCTGTTCGATGCGGTGTTCGACCTGGGCCGGCCCCGACACTTCTCCGTCGCCCATCCCGATGCCGACATCGTGCCGGTCACCCGGTCGTGGTGGGACGCGCCTCCCGTGGAGATCGCCCGCACCCTCGCCGAGACCGGCCGGCGCCCCGCAGCGGGAGCGCCGGGGCGGATCCAGCGCAACGACGCCGGAGTACGGCGGCTGCGCGAGGCGCAGCTCGAGAAGCAGCGTCGCCGGGCCGAAGCGGCGCGCTCCCTCGCCGCCGGAGGTGTGCGCGAACGGAAGCTGAGCGAACCGGAAGCCGAGGTGCTGTTGAGCCTGCTCGACGCCGCACTGTCGGCTCGGGTGCCCGTGAGCGGGCGGGTGCGCAGCGACGATGCCTCCTCCGGTACGCAGAACGGCGTCAAGCTCACCCTCCGACCGAGCGGCGAGTCGACGGTGGTGCACACCGCGCGCGGACGCCTGTATCTCGACGGTCTGTCGGTGGAGGTGCGATGAGGGCGCGTTCGATCCCGTCGGTCGAGCTGGATTCGTATCAGCGCGCCGCGCGGTTGGTGCTCACCCACCATCTCGTCACCGCGACCTTCCCGGATCGATCGGCGTTGGCGACGGTGCGGCGCTGGGCCACCGAGCTGCGCGAGGATCTGCTCGCCACCTTCGGGTACCGGCTCGAGGTCACCGAGACCACCGCGCGGCTGTTCACCGTCGCCGATCGCCTCGACGCGGGGGCAGGCACGTCGACGCACACCGGCCGGCCGTTCGACCGGCGCCGTTACGCCTATCTCGCGTTGGCAATCGCCGCGCTCGGTCGCGGCGCCGGGCAGATCACGCTGTCCGAACTCGCCGAGCACGTCGCCTCCGAGGCGAGCCGGGTGGACGGTGTCGAACTCGACACCGAACGTGCCGCCGACCGCGATGCCTTCGTCGATGCCGTGACCTGGCTCGGCGTGCGCGGCGCGATCACCCTCGCCGACGGTGATGCGGGCAGGTGGGCGAGCGATCCCGACAACGGTGAGGCGCTCTACGACGTCGATCGTGCGGTCGTGCACGCCCTGTTCCGGCCACCGCGGGCGTTGCAGCACCTCGAATCGGTGCGCGGTCTGCTCGGCAATGCCGGTGCCCCGCACTCGGATACGGCGGAGGTCCGGCGGCGGGTGCGCCGCGCACTGGTGCAGCGTCCCGTGGTGTACGCCGACGATCTCGACGACGACGAGGCGCTGCAGTTGGCGTTGCCGCGCACCACCGACGAGGTGGAACTGCTCACCGGCCTGGTCTGTGAGCGTCGCGCCGAAGGCGTTGCGCTGGTGGACACCTCGGGACGGTTGTCGGATATGCGGTTCCCGAACACGGGGACGGTCGCGCAGGTCGCGCTGCTGCTGGCCGGGGAGATGTGCGATCGCGTCCTCGATCCCGACGCCCCTGTCCCGCCCCGGATGCCGGTGCCCGCGCAGACGCAGGACGTCCTCGTCGCGGCGGTCGATTCCGCGATCCCGAGGTCGACGGTGTTCACCCCGCTCGCGGCGTCCGACACCCCGATGCCCGACGAGCAGGAGCAGGACGACGACGCTCGTGCCCCGCTCGAGCATCCCTTGCTCGAGGATTCGTGGCTGGCGGGCACGGTCGGTCGTCTCGTCGACATCTACGGCCGGACCTTCGCCGCGCAGTGGCAGGCCGACCCCGCGGGACTGGCCGAGGCCGCGGTGGACATGCTCGACAGACTGCGCCTGGTGGCCCGCGTACCGGGCGGAGTGTTGGTCCTGCCCGCCATCGCCCGCTTCCGCGGCGTGACGGTCAGTGTGCGCGAACGGGATCCGGAGATCGACCTGTTCCCCGAGACCACCCCACCGACAGTCCCCGCCCCCGATACGACCCCGACGGAGATCTCATGAGCAGCGCCCGATTCCGCCCCACGCGTGCCGGGATCATCAACCTGTGGGACTACCGCGACCAGGAGTTCTCGTTCGCCGACGGACGACTGGTGCTGCGCGGACCGAACGGGTCGGGCAAGACCAAGGCGCTCGAGGTGCTGTTCCCGTTCGTGCTCGACGGCCGGATCGAACCGCGACGTCTGAACCCGTTCGCCGGCGAGGAGCGCACCATGCGCTCGAACCTGCTGTACCGCGGCCAGGACAGCGCCCACTCGTACGTGTGGATGGAGTTCTGCCGCGGCCGCGCCGACGACCCGGAGGCCGTCACCGTCGGCATCGGGATGCGCGCCACCCGCGGCAACGACAAGGTCACCCGCTGGCATTTCGTCGTCGACGGCCGTGTGGGAGTCGACTTCTCGCTGCTCGACGACGAGGACCGACCGCTCACCCGCAAACAACTGGTCGATCAGATCGGAGCCGACGCGATCGCCGATCGTCCCGTCGACTACCGGGCCGCGATCGACGCGCGCATGTTCGGTCTGGGCGCGCAACGCTACGACCAGCTGATCAACCTGATCCTCACGCTGCGCCGCCCCCAGCTCGCCAAGAACCTCGACCCGAAGGGCCTGTCGCAGGCGCTGACCGACGGCCTTCGCCCCCTCGACGAGGATCTCATCGTCGAGGCCGCCCGCTCGTTCTCCGCGATCGAGGAGGTCGAGCGCACCCTCGAATCCCTCTCCGCCGCCGACGATGCGGCGCAACAGTTCGTCAAGGTGTATTCGAAGTACATCCGTCAGCAGGCGCGCACCGCCGTCGACAAGGTCGCCACCCGTCTCGGAGTGGTGGACACCGCCGTCCGGTCGCTGCGCGAGGCGACCGAAGCCCGCACCGAGGCCGCCGCCGCCCGCGCGGCCTCCGAGGAACAGCTCCTGGTGGCCGAACGCGACCACGAACAGGCACGCACCACCCTCGAGGCACTGCACCGCTCCAGCGCCTACGAGGGCAAACAGCAGCTCGACGACCTCGCGTCCGCGGTGAAGAACCTCGAGCGCACCACCGCCGCACAGGCCGAGCAGGCGAACCGCGCCCAGGCCGTCGTAGCCGACCGGCTCCGCGACCACGACAGCGCCCGCGACGCGCTCGAGACGGCGACGGCGGCGCGTCGTCGCGCCGAGGACGGGCTGAGTGCGGCGGCCGAGGACGCCGGCATCACATGGACCGGTCTCGACGGCATCGAACGGACCGAGCAGCTCAACACCGCGATCGACGCACTCGCCGAGGAACGCGACGCCGACGTGCGCGCGGTGCGCAGCGCACTGTCCCAGCTCGACGGTGCGACCGCCGCGCGGTCACGGGCCGAGGCCGCCGCGGTGCGTGCCCGCGCGCAACGCGACACCGCCTCGGCCGCGGTGGAGGCCGCCGAGACCATGGTCGAGCTGTCCCGCAGCGAGGTCGCCGCCGAGCTGGGCCGGTGGTGGTCCGATCGCGCCGAGACCTTCGCGGCCGTGGGCCTGTCCACCCCGGTCTTCGAGGCGCTCGACACCGCCTTCGGCACCGTCGGTCAGGACGATGCCCCGTCCCCCGCGGCGGTGTTCGCCGAGCACACCGGGCCCGTGCTCGACGACCTGCGGTTCCGGCGTCGCGTGTGCGGCTCTGAGATCGAGTCGCTCGGCACCCGCATCGCCGAACTCGAGACCGAACGCACCGCCGTCGCGGCCGAACGCGACGACGCTCCCCCGGCGTTCCCTTCCCGCACCGGCAGCCGCGACGATCTCGTCGGCGCCCCGCTGTGGCAGCTCGTCCGGTTCCGCGACGATGTGTCGACGCAGGACGCTGCCGGTATCGAAGCGGCGCTGCAGGCCGCGAACCTGCTCGACGGGTGGATCACCGACGGCGACCTGCCGGACATCGAGTCGGAGCAGTTACTGGTGCCGTTGGCGCCCGAGCACCGCCCCAGCGGTCTCACCCTCGCCGACGTACTCGTTCCCGAACCCGACACGGCCGTCCCCGAGGAACGGATCGCCGCGGTGCTGTCGTCGATCGCGTGGACCACCGATCCCGGTCCGGACGCGCGAGTGTCGGTCGATGCGCACGGCGGGTTCCGGCAGGGAGTGCAGCTCGGTCGCCACGTCAAGGAGCAGGCCGAGTTCATCGGAGCCACCGCCCGCGCCCGGCGTCGGCAGCGTCGCATCGTCGAACTCGAGACCACCATCGCCGAATGCCGCGCCGACGTGGAGGCGCAGCGCGAGCAGGACCGCGAGATCGGCCACCGGCTCACCGCACTCGACGAGGCCGTGAAGTCGTTGCCGCGCACCGGATCCGTGCTCGCGGCGCTGCGCAAGGTCACCGAATGCGCCGGCGCGTTGCGGACCGCATCCGAATCCGCAGCCGCCGCCGATCGCGACCTGGACCAGGCGATCGCCGCGGTCGCCACCAAGGAACAGCACTTGCGGTCGACGGCCGGCCGGCACCGAGCGCCGCTCACCGCGACGGAACTCGACAGTCTCGACGCAGCCGTGCGGCACTTCCGTTCCCAGGGCCAGGCCCTGCAGCGCGCCCTGCGTGAGCAGGTCACCTGCGGTGATCGACTCCGCGACACCGAAGTTCGGCTCGACGAGGCGCGGGTCTCCGCCGAGAACGCTGCCGAGCTCGCGGCGGAGAACGCCGAGACGCTGGCCAACGAGCAGCAGAAGCTCGAGACGCTGCGCGAGTCGATCGGGGCGAGCGCCGACCGGATCGATGCCCAGCTCGACGAGGCCCGACGCCGGATCGAGACTGCGAAGACCGCCGAGCGAACCGCGCGTAAGGCCCACGAGTCGGCGCTCGAGCGGATCGGCAAGGCAGAGGCCGCCCACACGGGCGCCGAGCAGACACTGCGGTCGGCGCTCACCGAGGCCCGCGCCGACGCCGACGCCCTGGCACCCTTCGCCCGGCGCGACCTGCTGACCCTGCTCGGCGTGGAGAGCGAGCACGTGTGGCCGTCCAGCGCCGCCGCGTGGCTCGATGCCGATCAGCTGGCCTACCGGATCCGGCAGTCCCCCGACGACACGGTCGATGTGCTGCCCACCGAGGTCCTCTCGTTGTTCCGGGCACTCGACGCCGCCACCGAATCGGTCACGGCCTCCGAGTCGACCCGCAAGTCCACCGCTTCGGCACTGACCTCCGCACTGCAGGAGTTCGACGCCGAACTCGCCCGAGGCCGCGACTACCGGCTGCACTGGGACGCCGCCGACGGCATTACCGTCGTGCAGGTACAGGACGAACAGGGTTACACGTCCGTCGCGGCGTTCGCGCAGCGCATCGCCCGGGCGCGGCAGGAACAGGAAACCCTGCTCACCGACTCCGAACGACGGATCCTCGAGGACGCGCTGCTCACCGGTCTCGCGCAGCAGATCCACGAGCGCACCGTCGACGCCCGCGACCTCATCGCCCGGATGGGCACCGAGATGCGGCAACGGCACATGTCCTCGGGCAACACCATCGGGGTGCACTGGGTGCTCGCCGACCATCTCGACGAGCCGGCCCGCGCGGTGTGCAAGCTCCTCGACCGCGACGCGTCGATGCTGGCGCCGGAGGACCTCGCGGGGATCCGCGCGCATTTCGCGTCGCGGATCCGCGCGGAGCGGGCCGCGCATCCGGAACGGTCGTACCCTGAGATCCTCGCCGCCACGCTGGATTACCGCCGGTGGCGGGTGTTCTCGTTCAGTCTCGTCGGTGCGGACGGCAGTGAGGACCGCCTCACCCCGGCCCGGCACTCGGCGCTGTCCGGTGGCGAGCAGTCCGTCTCCCTGCACCTGCCGTTGTTCGCCGCGGCGCACGTGATGCTCGATTCCGCCGACCCGCATGCGCCGCGCCTGCTCGCCCTCGACGAGGCCTTCGCCGGTGTGGATGACACCGGCCGCAGCGAATTGCTCGGCCTGTCCGTGCAATTCGACCTCGACCTGTTCATGACCGGTTTCGACCTGTGGATCACTTATGCGGGCGTGCCGGGGTGTGCGCACTACGACCTGTCGCATTCGGTGGCCGAGCACACCGTCGCCACCACGCTGCTGGTGTGGTCCGGTGGCGAACTGCTCGCCGAGCACGACGGGTCGGATCTGGAGAGCGCGCTCGGATCCCCGCGCACCCGACGGATCACACGCCCGGTGGAAGGAGCCCTCGAGTTCGCATGATCATGACGACGGTCACTACGGCGTGTTCCTCCTCGATCGAGGCTCTCACCTGCGCCGCGGACCTACGATCCGGAAGATGACGAGGCTTCGGGTATCCAGACTCATCGTCGGCGCCGCGACCGTGGTCGGGCTGCTGCTGGGCACGAGCCCCGCGGCAGCGGCACCGGCACCGGCACCGGGCGCGCGGGTGACGGCGTCGCCGGACGGTTTCGCACTCGACGGTCGGGCCTGGTGGCCCACCGGGTTCAACGCCTACCAGCTCGCCACCGACTGGTCGGTGAACTGGGGATGCGGAGCGATGGTGGACCTCGACGCCTATTTCGGTACGTTGCCCCCGAATTCGCTCACCCGCTTCAATCTCTTCCAGGCGCTCGCCGTCAACCGGTTCACCGGGCAACTCGACTTCGGACCGATGGACGCGGTCTTCGCCGCGGCCGAAGCGCATGATCAGATGCTGCTGCCGGTCCTGGCACCACAGGACGGCGCGTGCGAGGACGAGGTCTTCAAGGGACGGCAATGGTACGTCGACGGGTGGACCGAATTCACCCCGGGACACGAACAGGTGGTGATGAGCTACCGGGACTGGATGCACACCGCCGTCGCCCGCTACCGGAACTCACCATCCCTCGCAGCATGGGAACTGGTCGGCGAACCGGAGACGAGTTCATGCACCGACCCCGCGTGCCACTGGTGGACCCGGTCGTGCGAGCCCGGCGCCGCGCAGGTGCTGCGCGACTTCTTCGACACGGCCGGAGCCGAACTGCGCGCCGTCGACCCACGCACCCTGATCACCGCGGGTTACACCGGGGGCGGTCAGTGCGGCACCCAAGGTGACGAGTACCAGTTCGTCAGCGCCTCCCCCTATGTCGATGCCGTGCAGTACCACGACTACGGCGCCGACGGCGTGCCGTTGCCCGGCGATCAGTGGAACGGTCTCGCCCGGCGGGTCGCGCAAGCCGCAGCCGTCGGAAAGCCGTTGCTCGTGGCGGAGATCGGTGAGCTCGCCGGGTCCTGCGGGTCGCTCGGTGACCGCGCCGACCACATCACCACAAAGATCGAGGGCCAACGCGCCGCCGGCACCGCAGGTGCACTGCTGTGGGCGTTCGTGCCCGACCCGCGGGGAGCCGACTGTACCTACGACATCGGCTTCGACGACCCGTTGTGGGATGTGGTCGAGGACCTCGGATCCCTCGAACCCTCCACCCTGCCGAACGCGCAGTTCTCTCCGTAAGAGCAGTCCTCACGCATCGACGGTCAATCGACGCTCGCGCCCAGAACGATTGCATGGTCACCGGTCTTGTCCATCTCGTCATCTCCGTCGTCCGGTCGACTGTCGCACTCCGTGCCTGTACACGAAGTCTGTGGTGGCGATCGCCGAGGGTCGCGAGTAGCGCACTACTCGATTCGGAATCCGGTTGACCGGCCGCGGCGGCACTGCTTCGATCGGTGCCATGAGCGACCGCACGCGCCTGACCCGCAAACCCGAACGCGGCACCGACGATCCGGCGGTGCTGCACCGGCTTCTCGACGAGGCCCGCATCGCGCACGTGGGTTTCGTCCGCGAAGGATCGCCTGTGGTGCTGCCGATGGCGATGGGCCGCGACGGGGACCGGTTACTGCTGCACGGCTCGACCGGCGCCGGCATGTTTCTCGCCGCGCGGTCCGGGATCGAGGTGTCGGTCGCGGTGACGCATCTCGACGGGCTCGTCTTCGCCCGGTCGGCCTTCGACCACAGCATGAACTACCGCAGTGCGGTGTTGTTCGGTGTGGCCACACCGGTCGCGCCGGGCGAGAAGGAACACGCATTGAAGGTGGTGACGGAGCATCTGATTCCCGGTCGGTGGGACGAGGTCCGGTCGCCGACACCGAAGGAACTGGCCGCCACCACGGTCCTGGAAGTGCCGCTCACCGAGGTGAGCGTAAAGGTCCGGGCGGCCGGACCGGGAGAGGACGCCGGGGACGGTGAAGACCACTCCGTGTGGGCGGGAGTGGTGCCGTTGCGGACCGTCGCCGACGATCCGATCCCGTCACCGATCACCGGGTCCTCGACCGCGTTGCCACGCTCCGTGCGCGCATTTCTGTGACATCGAACGGGCTGTCCGTTGTGACATCGAAGGGGCTTTCCGTCGTGTCCGCCCCCGAATCCGACATCGGTGATGAAAGGATGCCCGCGTCGAAGGAACAGATCGGAGTCGCCGCGAGTGCCATCAACGTCCGTGTCCGTGAAAGCCGCACGCAAGCGGCTCGGTGAGCTGGTCCGGGAGGTCAACGACGAGACCGTCGCCGTCGAGATCGTCGGCAAACGCGGCACGGGCGTCCTGATCTCCAAGGACCGCTATGCGGCGCTGCAGGAGGCAACCTTCCTGCTCCGCTCCCCCGAACTAATGGACAGCCTGCGCCGGGAGATGCAACGTTCGCTCGAGGCCGCCGCGTCGACGGGCCGGCGGCAGCCGCCGGCTGCTCGCCGGCGCGCGAAGAACAAGAAGAAGCGCAAGAAACGGCGGCGCGCCCGTTGACCGTCTCCATCCCGTACATCTGCACACCGCCGCCGAGCACTGCGGCCGGGCGGTGCAGATGCCGGAAGTCTCGCCGCGAGGCGGTGAAAGCGGTCGTCCAGCTCGCCGATCCCGCGGCCGCCTCCGACGCGAACTCGCCACCTGCAAGTACCCGACCGGAGTCGAGTTCGTGCGTAACCGGCCGCGCGATCCGACCCGCACCCGACTGGTCCAGATTTGACCGAGACCGGTGTTGTTCGCGAAATCCGTTGGGAACTCGCGAACAACACCGGTCTCGATTCGTCAGTATCGGGCGGTCAGGTGCCGCAGAAGGTCCGGAAGGACTCGGCGAACGAACGCGGTGCGGGCGAGACATATTCGTTCCACTCGGCACGCGCCTCGAAGGGGTGTGTGACGACCTCGAGCAGCTTCGCGAACGGTTCGAGGTCGCCGCCGGTCGCTGCCTTCAGCGCGGCGTCGACCTGATGATTGCGCGGGATGTACAGCGGGTTGACGCGGTCCATCGCCTCCGCCCTCTCCCCCGCTGCCCGGTCGTCCTGCTCGGCCGCGGCGTGCCAGCGTTCGAGCCACGGCGCCGAGCGCTCACGCGGCACGAGTCCGTCGAGGGGTGCCGGATTGCCGCGCAGTTCGTCGGCGAGGGCACGGAAGGTCACCGTCCAGTCGGCGCGGTGCTCTTCCAGCAGCGTCAGCAGATCGTCGACCAGTTCCTGATCGAGAGAGTCTTCTGGAAGACCGAGTTTGACGGCCAGACCGGACCGGTAGTGCCGCTCGTAGCGGGTGTCGAAACTGTCCAGAACAGCGGTGACCGCGGCGATCGCCGCATCCGGAGTCGAATCCACGAGTCTGAGCAGGGTTTCGGCGAAACGCGCCAGATTCCACTTCAGGACGGCGGGCTGGTTGCCGAACGCATAGCGCCCGCTGTGGTCGATGGAACTGAACACCGCCGCCGGATCGAAGGCGTCGACGAAGGCGCACGGACCGTAGTCGATGGTCTGTCCCGAGATGGTGGTGTTGTCGGTGTTCATCACCCCGTGGACGAAACCGACGAGCATCCACTGCGCCACCAGCGACGCCTGCGCTTCGACCACGGCGGTGAACAGTCCCAGGTAGCGGTTGTTCTCGCCGGTCTCCGGCAAGTCGAGCAGGTCCGGGTAGTGCCGGCCGATCGCGTGGTCGGCGAGTGCACGCACGACCTCTCCCTGCCGCGCCGCGAACTCGAAGGTCCCCACCCGCAGGTGGCTGGCCGCGACACGGGCCAGCACCGCGCCGGGCTCGGCACCCTCGCGGTGGACCGGCCGACCGGTCGCCACCACCGACAATGAACGGGTGGTCGGAATGCCGAGGGCGTGCATGGCCTCGCTCACCACATACTCGCGCAGCATCGGCCCGACGACCGCGAACCCGTCCCCACCCCGGGAGAACGGAGTGGGACCCGAACCCTTGAGATGCAGATCGACGCGGCCACCGTCCGCGTCGACGAGTTCACCGAGCAACAACGCCCGACCGTCGCCGAGCAGCGGAGCGTATCCGCCGAACTGGTGCCCGGCATAGGCCATCGCGACCGGCTTGGCACCCGCCGGCACCTCCGCGCCGGTCAGGACGGCAACCCCGTCGGCGCTGCGCAGCGACGCCACGTCCAGTCCCAGCGACACCGCGAGGTTCTCGTTGAGCGCGAGCAGTTCCGGGTCGGGGGCCTCGGCGCCCTGCCACGGCACCGATAATCCGCTCAATTCGTCGGCGAAGGAACTGCCGAGACCGGATATCGTGGTGTTCGTGCCGACGGGGAAATCCGGAATCGCAGTCATCCTTCGAGGGTAACCGTGTGACACCGACGCATGTCGCGGGCGAGGGAAACGCCGGTGGGGCCCGGTCACCGGCGGCGCATCATTCCGCCCCGGACCGGGTATCCGCCCCCGTGCACACCGACCCGGACGATCCTCGCCGTCCCATCCGGCGGATCCAGGTCCGCGACGTCGCCGAGCACCTCCGCGATGTCCTGCGATCCGGACCAGCGGACCGGCACGACCATGTGATCACCGGCATCAGCGACGATTCCCGGACGGTGCGCCCCGGCGATCTGTACGTAGCGCTACCCGGACACCACGCCCACGGCCTGGACTTCGAGGCCGAAGCCGCTACCCACGGTGCGGTCGCGGTACTCAGCGACCGGCCGTCACGCCTTCTACCCACGTTCGTCGTCGATCGACCGCGCGACGTGGTCGGCCCGTTGGCGTCGTGGATCCTCGGGCACCCCTCTCACGACTTGCAGGTCCACGGCATCACCGGCACCAACGGCAAGACGAGCGCGACCTATCTCCTCGACACCGCACTCGCGGCCACCGGCGTGGTGACCGGCATGATCGGCGGGGTCGTCGTGCGCGGTCCGGCCGGCACACGACCCGCGACCCGCACCACCCCCGAGGCCGCGGTCGTGCACCGCACGCTTGCCGAGTTCCGTGACCAGGGCGTGCAGGCGGTGACGCTCGAGGTGTCCTCGCACGGCATCAGTCAGGGCCGCGTCGACGGCGTGCGGTTCCGTACCGTCGCCTTCACCAATCTCGGGCCCGACCACCTCGACTTCCACCACACGATGGAGCAGTACTTCGCCGCCAAGGCGGCACTGTTCACCGCCGACCGCACGCAGACGGCCGTGGTGAACATCGACGACGAGTACGGGCGACGTCTGGCGGCCTCCGTCGACGTGCCGCTGTGGACGCACTCGACCTGCGATGCCCGCGCCGACGTGTACGCGGACTCGATCCGGTGCGATCTCCACGGCACCTGCTTCACCGTGCACACGCCGGCCGGGAGTGCGCCGGTGCGACTGTCGCTGCTCGGACCACACCAGGTGGCCAATGCGCTGACGGCGCTCACCTCGGTGGCCGCCGTCGACGGCGACGTCCTGCAGGCCGCAGCGGGTCTGGAGACCCTCGCGGGTGTGCCCGGCCGGCTCGAACGCGTCGACGCCGGTGAGGGTGTTCTCGCGCTCGTGGACTACATGCACAACACGTCCGGGCAACGCGAACTGTTGCCCTTCCTCCGGTCGCTCGCCCCCGAGCGGCGACTGGTCCTCGTGATCAGCGCGACCGGAGAACGTGACCCCGGCAAGCGATTTCCGCTCGGGCACACCGCCGCGACCTACGCCGACGTGGTGGTCGTGACCGACGACAGTCCCCTCTCGGAGGACCCGCGTGTGCTCAGGGATGCGGTCGCCGAAGGGGCCTTCGCAGCGCGCAGCGCCCGCGTCGTCGTCGAGGCCGACCGACGTCGCGCGTTCGATATCGCCGTCGCCCACACCGGCCCTGGAGACGTCGTCGTCGTGGCCGGACGCGGATGCGAGCCACGCCTGGTCTCCGGGGACACGGTGCAGGTGTTCGACGACCGGGACGAACTGCGGCGCGCACTGCACCGCACGCACCGGAGGTCCACCTCGCGCGTGCCCCGCTGCTGAGGACTGCCGGGTTCCTAGGCCTGCAGGCCAGGTTGCCCGGACAGGATCGTGAACGACGCCTTCGTCGACACCGGCGCGTCCGGTTCGGTGACCGTGTCGAGCACCCGGAAGTCGGCGTGCACGGCGTCCGGGGTGATCGTGGTACGCACGTAACCGCGCCGGTCGTTGTGGAACTTCAGGTGCGGGTTCGCCGGCATGTGGTCGACCTGCGTCGCGCCGGTTCCGTTGCCGTTCGACGTGATCGACGTGCACACCAGTTCCGAACCCAATACCGGCGCGTCGGGATCGGTGAAGTCGACCTTGATGTCGTTGGCCCAGTGCCGGTGCACGTCGCCGGTGAGCACGACGGCGTTGCGTACCGGCGAATCCACCCAGCCCTGGGTGATCCGACGACGTGACGCCGCGTACCCGTCCCAGCCGTCCATACTCACCTCGTCGCCCTCAGGGCTCGGGTCCTTGTCCTGTTCGGCGAAGAACACCTGCTGACCGAGGAAGTCCCACTGCGCGGTGGAGGTGCGGAAACCGTCGAGCAGCCACTGTTCCTGTTCGGTTCCGGTGAGTGTTCGTGCCTCGTCGTGACGTTCGGCGACGTTCTTCTTCCACCCGTCGCCGGCGGCCTGGTCGTCGCGGTACTGACGGGTGTCGAGCATGTGGAAGTTGGCGAGAGTGCCCCACCGGATCCGCCGGAAGATCTTCATGTCGTGCCCCCGCGGTGTCGACGAGGGTCGCAGCGGCATGTTCTCGTAGTAGGCCTGGAAGGCGGCGGCGCGGCGGGCGAGGAAGTTCTCGGTGGTCTCGTTGCTCTGAGCGGCATCGGTGTTCTCTGGAATCGTTCCGGCCCAGTTGTTGTCGACCTCGTGGTCGTCCCACACCACCAGCCACGGCGCGATCGCGTGCACGTCCTGCAGATCGGTGTCGGCCTTGTACTGGGCGTGACGTTGCCGGTAGTTCGCCAGGGTGACGGTCTCGGGTCCGTCGAGCGAGCGGACGAGACCGGTGTCGCTGGTGTAACCGCCGCTGGTGTACTCGTACAGGTAATCCCCCAGGTGCAGAACGAGATCCGGGTTGTCCTCCGCCATGCGCCGGTAGGCGGTGAACCAGCCGTGTTCGTACTGCGCGCAGCTCGCGAACGCCATCGTCAGAGCCGCCGCGGTCTCGGTGGCCGACGGTGTCGTCAGCGCCCGCCCCACCGCACTCATGTCGTCGCCCGTACGGAACCGGTAGAAGTACTCCCGGCCCGGACGCAGCCCGACCAGTTCGACATGCACGGAGTGGGCGCTGTCGGGGACGGCTCGTTCCTCACCGCGTGCGACGACACGGGTCATCTTCTCGTCCTCCGCGACCTCCCACTGCACGGTGACGGGACGGTTCGGCATGCCGCCGAGTCCTTCCTCGGCGAGCGGGTCGAGCGCGAGGCGGGTCCAGATCACGAATCCGTCCGGCACCGGGTCGCCCGAGGCAACACCCAGCAGGAAGGGGTCGCCCTTCACTCCTGGCGCGTCGGCGCGCGCGTATCCGGTGACACCGACGGAGGTGGCTGCGGTGACGACAGTGATTCCGAGTCCGGCCGAAAGGAACGATCTACGTGACAAAGGCATGGCCACGGAAGGTAGTGGCCGAATCTCCTTCGCACGGACTACGTTACCGAACGTAGGAAGAACACTCGGAAACATTTGGGGATACGCCGACAGGGGTCGGCAGCACCGCATCGAGGTCTACGATGAGGAGGGGCCTCGAACGGAGGAGACTGTCATGGTTTTTCCCGCACTCACCCACGTCGCCGTCACCGTCTCGGATCTGGCTGCAAACACGGCCTGGTACTCGAACCTCTTCGACGCCATACCCGTCCTCGACGAGGACGACGAATCGGGCACCTTCCACCACGCGGTCTTCGCACTCGACGGCGGCACCCTGTTCGGCCTGCACACCCACCCCGATGCGCCGGCGCAGACGTCCTTCGACGAACGGAACACCGGGCTCGACCACATCGCGTTCGGTTGCACCGCCGACGAGCTCGACAAGTGGCGCGACCGGCTCGACAGTCTGGGTATCCCACACGGGGACATCAAGAACGCCTCGTACGGTTCCGGGTTGTCCTTCCGCGATCCCGACAACATCGCGCTCGAATTCTTCGCGCCGCCGAGCTGATCGCCCTCGCCCCCAGCGACGATCCGCCGCGCCCGGATGCTCTCTAGCGCAACCTCCGCCGCGGACGATAGCTCAGTCGCGGACGATAGATCGACGTTGCCCATTGAATGGCGTCCTCGAGTTGCCGCTCGCTCATCTCGAACACTTCGTCGACCTCCGGCTCCACCGGCTCGCAGGGGCAGTAACCGTTTGCAGGTCCGGCATAGGTGGACAGGACGGCACCACCTTCCACGACGAACACCCCGGGGTAGATCTCGCACGCGAAACGCCGGTTCGCCAGGACCCGATGGGTGACCTTGACTTCGTACACCTTCGTTACCTCCTCGGAAGCCCGAGTGTTCGGACCGGGTAATTTGCAAACCTGCAGAACTCCGCAGCGAACCGATCGAGTCGAATACTCGCGGTCGTCCAGCGATTGCTCGAATTCACGCCTGACGGCACGATGCTTCGCTCTGCCTCGACGGGAGTTCCGCGAACGAGGCCAGAGCAGCAGCGGCAAGTTGCCGACAATGCGACGGCTTGTACGCCGACTGACGTTTACGCATCAAGTCGAGGTTGAACTTCGCAGCCGCAGCGCGGACGTGCTTCGATTTCAGAGCTGAACGCACGAAGCGGATGTCATCGACAATCAAGCACTGCTCGAATCCTCCGCCGGACTTGTGGGTCCCCTCGTCGAACATCACTCCCCGAGCGGCGAGCAACACCCGGCCCCACCTACTGACCGGGAGATAGCGACTATCCACGAAGAACACGGCGGCTATGTCGTCCGACTCGTCGGAGACCGCAATGTAGAACGTCTCCAGGGCAGCCATGGAGATGCAGAAGATTCGCCTGCGGTTGGAACTCGGGAAACAACTCACCGTCCAGAATGTCGCCTCGGTACGGCACGGATACGGCACGCAGCGGGAAGGTACAGTCCAAGCGCCGCGACGATCTGGTCGTATCGAGGGTGTTCCTGGAGCCGTCGGAAGTCGCCGGCGTGATCCTTGATACGTTCGAGGCCCTCGCGTTCGTGGTCGAACGGGGAAGGGCTGATTTCGACCCACCGGTCACTGCGCACCGGGTTCCCGCTCTTCATTCCGATCGTTCACGTCCGTCACAACGTACCCGGACACACACAGTAGGGATCAGCGGCTATCCGGATCAGGACAAGGACTGTCGGACGCCCCAAGCACCAGGAGCATTCGAAGCTGGAGAAGTCAGACGGATTCGGCAAGCAAAGACTCGTCACCGACACGGACCAGCGACTTCTTCAAGCGTGGACTCGGACGATTCGACTCGAGCCAGCGCTTGATCGCCATCTTCTGATCCGACTTCGACAATCGACTCAGACCGAGGTTGTTGATCAACTGGCCGACGGCCCGCGGCTCCGAACGCTGAGTCTCAGGCGGATGAAAGCCTCTGTCGTCCCACCGACGACACCGAAGTCCGACATCAGATCACCTCCGCTTCCAGAACCGGCAGGACAACGCCAGAGCAGTCGGAATGACTGATCCGGCCCACGCGATGGGAGCGACCTGGGCCGAGTAGTGGCTCGCATCGGTACCGGAGGATCCGCTGAATCCGCTCGTAGAGTCGATCTGATCGCTGACACCGCTTCGACGCAGCGCGCTGCGCCTGGGTAAATTCCGCGGGCGCAACACTCCGACAACCACGCGGCCTCGATGGCATTCCCACCCGAGAGCACCAGCGAGCGCCCCACGTCCCCTCCCTCATGGCTTCGTTCCGGTGCCCTTCAGATCGCAGATGTGCCGATCTGCACCACACGCGCCCATTCCGGCGGCCTGTCCGGAACGAAGTCGGGGTTCGATTCGCTGCGGGTCGCAATGCGGGGGAACAGACCGACGATCGTCCGGCACCCCGGACGGCTGCTGGGCCAGGGGGTTTCCCCGTCGGTGAGCACCACCATTACATCCGGCCGGGGCCGAAGACGCAGCATCCGGGCGAATCCGGCGCGCAGATCCGTGCCACCGCCTCCGACCAGCGGAATGTCCTCGGCCTGACACAGCGGGTGCACGATCCGCGCGGCCGCGTCACAGGACAGCACCGTGACCAGGTCACGACGCCCTCCCACGGCCCGCGCGATAACGGCGACCTCGAGCAGTGCACTGCCCAGATCCGCGTCGCTCACCGAGCCGGAGGTGTCGACGATGACACCGACCCGCGGCGGGGTTCGCCGCAGGCTCGGCAGCACCGCTCCGGGCACGGCAGCAGAGCGCCGCGCCGGCCGGCGGTAGGTGTAGTCGTCACCGGCGCCGGACGCGGAGGTGGCCGAGCGGATCGCCGCCCCCAACAGAGTTCGCCACGGCTGCGTCGGGTGCAGAGCTTCCTCCGCCCACCGCTGCCACCCGCGGGGTGCACTGCCCGGCTGCCCGATGATGCTGTGCGCCACCCGGAAGCGCACAGCGTCCCGTTGCTCGTCGCTGAGCGCGTTCGCCCCCTCCGGGCCCCACTCCCACTCACGGCTCAGGCCGTCGGCACCGCTGCCGCAGTCGAGCCAGGCCAGCCTGTCGGTGCACGGACCGAGGCCGAACTGCTGCAGATAGTCCTCCATGAGCTGACCGGCGGGCAACTGCAGGGTCGACCGCAGAACGGCGTCGTCGGGTAGGGGCAATCCGTCACCGAACGCATCGTCGTTGATCTCCGCGTCGGCCGCGATGTTCATGCGTAGTCGATCGGCGCGACCGTCCAGGTCGTGCGCGCGGGCGTAGCGGTCGCTGCGGCCGTGGTGATCGCGCAGCAGATGCGAGACCTGGTGAACGAGGATCGACGCCAGCTCCTCCACCGGTCGCCGAGCGACGAAACCGGGCGAGATGTAGCAGCGCCAGTGCCGGTCCACACCGATGGTCGGTACGCGCGGCGACGCGACGATGTGCAGCGCGTACAAGGCGGTCGCGAGATAGGGTCGGGCGCGAACGGCATGCAACCGTGCGGCGTAGATCTTGTCCGCGTCGAATGCCGACGACGTCATCGGCCGGCCTGCGCGACGGCGTCCGCCGACCGAGCGACCGAGACGACACCGGCGAGCTCGTCGATCGATGCCGGCACCTCCCAGTCGTCGCGGCGCAGGGTGGCCAGTGTGACGGCCGGCACGACCACGAGATCGGGTGGCCCGGATTCCACCGCGGTGGCCAGGAGGGTCCACGCCGCGTCCCAGCGCCACTTCTCCGGCCGTCGGCGGACCGCGGCGAGCACGGCCTGGCGCAGATCACCGCGCTCGGGCAGGTCGGCAGCCGCCGGATCGGCGAGCAGCGCCTCCGGATCCGGCAGGTCCATACGTTCGATGGCTGCGAGCAGCTCGAACCCGGGTCCGTCGCCGACACTGCCCCGGACCAGCAACGACAGCACGTCCTTCGACGACGAGGTGGCGGTCGCGAACGCGATCAGCCGCACGGTCATGTCCCAGCTCCGCGGCGACGGCCAGGCACTGCCACGGCGGCTCTGGCTGCTGGGGAGTTGATGCACGAGGGCGGGCCGGGCGGTGAGAAGCTCACAGACCGCGCTGCGGGCGAACGTCACCGCGCCGGAGAATTTCTCCGGATCGAGACGCGGCAGCGTCGCCCGTGGCCAGGTCCCGCCGAGACCCCGCACGACCACGTCGTGGTCGTAGGTCCAGTGCAGGTGCACGAAGCGGTTCGCCAACGGCGGACTCAGTTCCCAGCCGTCCGCTGCCGAGGACGGCGGGTTGGCGGCAGCCACGATACGGACACCGGGTGGGAGTTGCAGTGCCCCGATTCGTCTTTCGAGGACGAGACGGAGCAGCGCCGCCTGCACGGCGGGCGGAGCCGTCGACAGTTCGTCCAGGAACAGCAGTCCCCGCCCGGCCTGCACGAGCCGGACGGCCCAGTCCGGCGGTGCCATGGGGACGCCGCGGGTTGCGGGATCGTCTCCGAGCACGGGCAGACCCGAGAAATCCGACGGCTCGTGCACACTCGCGATGACAGTGGTCAGTGGCAGGTCGACGGCCTCGGCGTGCTGGCTCAGGACGGCGGTCTTACCGATTCCCGGTTCACCCCACAGCAGTACCGGTAGATCCGCGGTGACCGCCACCATCAGGGCCTCGAGTCGGTCGTCGGGTCGAGGCTCGGTGGTCACCGCGTCGAGCATCGCCGACAACGTTGCGGCGCTGTCGAGTTCGTTGCTGCGGGGACGGCCGGGACGAAGTGTGGAGGACATGTGCATCACCTGTGATGTCGGAAGGGACCGCAGGACACGACCCGTAGGACGCCCTGCGGAACAGTGGATTTCGAGAAGGAAGAAGAGTCAGTGTGATCGGGTGCAACGCGACCGTCCGAGTCGGCGAGGTCGCGATGCGGGCGGCGGTCCCAGCGGTTCGGAGAGATACCGGTCGTAGATGGTGCGGCGGTCCGCGGACCTCCGGAGTTCGTCCAGCAAAGGTCCGTCACGGAGGACCGCGCCGGGACCGAGCAGCCCTTCGACGACTGCCAGCGCCCCATCGGCGTCCCCGTGGTCCAGGCGTTCACGAACGCCCGGCAGACAGTCCGGTCGGCGATGCGCCTGGTCGATGACGTGAAGACACGGCAACGGGGTGCCGCCCAGTGCGGCGAGCAGTTCCTCGCGCCGGATCTCGGCGGGATCATGATCGAGCGCGGTCAGGACGCCGTCGACCACCCCCAGCCGGTGCCGTTCACCACGACAGTCGACCAGGTGAATCCGGTTCTCCTGCTTCGGCATCCGGGGTCTTCTCGGCGGTGGCCGGTCCGGATCCAGCGCGGCGGCGACCAGCGGATGCAGCCGGTCGACGGTGATAGCTCCCGACCGCAGCAACGCCAGGTCGGGCGGCACCCAGGTCGCGGCGTCGGGCAGCACCGGCAGCGCGGCGAGCCGGCCGCGCGGGTAGTCGTCCACACGACGCAGCGCCACGGGCTCAGTGCTGCCGACCGGTTCCACCACCACATCGTGTCGACTCCCGCATCGCACCCGCACGGGACCGTCGCGCCGACCGTGCGCGCGCAGCAGGATGTCGCATTCGGCCGCCCAGCGGTCGACGGCACAACCCTCCGGAATCACTGCGGCCCAGTAAGGTTCGAGGAGGTACCCGACCGGCACCTGCCCTACCCCACCGCGGATCGGAAGCTCGCCGGACCTGCGCACGTCCCACAGATGCCGATGGAGGTCGAACCGGAACCGTCTGTTGGGGCGCGGATGCGGATGGTTCGTGGAATCCGAGCCGTCCCACAACGTCAGCGCGATCCGCTGACCGGCATCCGCCCAGGCGGGAGCGGTGTGGACCACCAGATGCACGGAACCTGTTCTGCTGCCACGTTTTGCAGGTTCGATGTCCCCGTAGCGGGCCAACGTGATGGTCAGCCCGGGGCGCAGAAGGCCGTCGGGGGCCACGCGTGGCAGGTGCCAGCGCAGCAGGTCGGGGGCCAGGTGTCGTAGATCGTCGAGGACCTGCGACGCAACCTCGACGCCGTGCCTGTTGCGCAGTACGCGTAGGTCGAGGTCGGGATCGAATCCCGCTGCGGCACAAGCGCCACGCCAGTCACCTGCACGGCGTCGGTCGGTCGCGTCCTCGATCATGGACGGCGGCACGGCGAACTCGCGCACGCGCAGCCAGAAGGACAGTCGGGGATCGGTCCCGTTCGCGGTCGGAGGGTGCATCAGCACTCACCGTGTGCGAACTGGGCCCCCAATCTTTGATCAGAGAAGGTTGTCATCGGCGCAATCGTAGCGTGCCGCGGCGATTGCGGCGAGTGCGCGCGGCCGGTTGCCGTCCCCCCGTGCGTGCTTCCGGTAGCACCGGCCACCATATTCACGCACGAGGAGCAGGACCTAGACTGCTCACCCATGGCCGGGAATCCCGCATTCGACCACCTCATCGAGTCGTTGATCGCCGCGGTGGGCCGACCCGCCTTCGACCGCGGCATGCGCTACGCCGATCGAGGCGCGGTCGTCGACTGCGGATTCGACGAGGACAATTTCGTCGGTTTCGGACGAATTGCCGGTACCCGGGTGTACCAGGCTGTCGTGCAACTCCACCCCGGACCGCGAGGACTCGAATTCGAGTACGGCGAATGCTCGTGCCCGGTCGGCTACGACTGCAAGCACACCGTGGCGCTTCTGCTTGCGCTGCTTGTCCCACAGGAGGACATGACCCCGGACACGCCCTCGTGGGAAGCACCGTTCGAAGCTCTCTTCGCGGACCACGAGACCGGTAGCGGCGTGCCCCTTGCCCTGCAACTGGCGTTGACACAGCGAACGCACGCTCCGGCGCCGATGCTCACCGCGCGGGTGCTGCGCCCCGGACGCACGGGATGGGTCTCCGGCAACATTTCGTGGCAGAACATCGCCTACACCTACGACGTGAACGAGCAACACCGGCAGTTGCTGCTCGAATTCGCGGCACTGGTACACGCCTCGACACGGAGGTGCTACAGTTCCGCCCAGACCACCCTCGATCTGTCGGCGGTGTCGCCGCGACTGTGGTCACTGCTCGACGATGCCCACCGCCTCGGGATCGAGCTGCGCTACGCGCAGAAGAAGCACGGTGCGGTGCCGCCGCCAGGCACCGCCGATGTGCACGTCGACGTCGCCGATTCGGGTGACGGCCTGACCGTCACCCCAGCCCTGCACATCGGCGACGATTCGACCGGGACCGCGGTCGCGTTCATCGGCACCCCCGCCCACGGCGTCGTCTACCTCCCCTCCGGGGATCACGACCGCGGCGCGCCGGCAGATCTGCCGTTCCGTCTCGCGCAACTCCGCAACCCCGTTGCCGCCGGCATGCAGCAACTGCTGCAGAGCGGCGGTGCGCTCACCGTGCCGGCAGATCAGGTGCCGCGGTTCGCGACCACCTACTACCCGCGCCTGCAACGAGCAGCGACCGTCACCTCCGCCGACGGCTCGTTCACGGCCCCGACCGTCAGCGGACCGACGCTGCTCCTGCACGTCGCCTTCCGTCCCCGGCATCGCGCCGATCTGCACTGGCAGTTCGGCTACACCGTCGGTGACGGCGAGTACACGGTCGAGTTGTACGACCGTCTCGGCGACACCGTCCGCGACCGCGACGTCGAGGACGCGCTGCTCACCGAGATCCGGCCGGTGGTCGCCCCGTTCGGCCTGGACAACTCCGTCGACCGGCGGCTGTTCCCCCGCGTCACCATCACCGACCTCGACACCGCACGACTGGTATCCGAACTGCTGCCCCTGCTGTCCGGCCGGGCCGACGTGCAGGTGCGCGTCGACGGCACCCCCGCCGACTACCGTGACGTCGGCGACAGTCTGCGCATCGGACTGTCCACCGAGGCCACCGCCGACTCCGACTGGTTCGACCTGAACATCACCATCGAGATCGAGGGTGAGACGATCCCGTTCTCCGAGGTGTTCACGGCGCTCAGTGAAGGCGCCTCGTATCTGATGCTGCCCGACGGTGCTTACCTGTCGCTGGACAAACCCGAATTGCAGCAGCTGCGCCGACTCGTCGACGAAGCCCGCGCGCTGCACGAAAACGACGATCCGGATCGATTGCAGCTGAGCCGATTCCAGGCCGGCATCTGGGAGGAATTGGCGGCACTCGGTGTCGTCGAGAAACAGGCCGCGGCCTGGAAGAAACAGGTGCAGGGACTTCTCGATGTGAAGGCGACAGCGAAGACCCGCGTACCGAAGGCATTACACGCAACACTGCGGCCGTACCAGCTCGACGGATTCCGGTGGTTGACGTTCCTGTGGACGCACGGACTCGGCGGAATCCTCGCCGACGACATGGGCCTCGGCAAGACCCTGCAGTCGCTTGCACTGATCTGCCACGCTCGCGCGAAGCGACCCGCGGATGCTCCGGTACTCATCGTCGCGCCGACATCGGTGGTTCCGAACTGGGCCACCGAAGCCCGGCGATTCGCACCGGACCTGAACGTCGTGGCGATCACCGAGACATCCGCCAAACGCGGTGTGTCGCTGGGTGATCTGCTCGACGGGATCGACGTCGTCGTCACGTCGTACACGTTGCTGCGCCTGGATATCGACGAGTACCTCGACCGGGACTGGTCGATGCTGCTGCTCGACGAAGCGCAGTTCGTCAAGAACCACCGGGCGAAGGCGTATCAGTGCGTGCGGCAGTTCGAGGCACCACTGAAGGTCGCAATCACCGGCACTCCGATGGAGAACAATCTGATGGAGTTGTGGTCGCTGCTGTCGATCACGGCGCCCGGCCTGTTCCCTCATCCGACGAAGTTTCAGGACTACTATCGCAAACCCATCGAGACAGGCAGCAACCCCGAACTGCTGGTGCAGTTGCGGCAGCGCATCAAACCGCTGATGTTGCGTCGCACGAAGGAACAGGTCGCCACCGACCTGCCGGAGAAACAGGAGCAGGTGCTCGAGGTGGAGCTCGCACCGAAACACCGTGCCCGCTACGACCGGCAGTTGCAGCGGGAGAGGCAGAAGATTCTCGGGCTCGTCGACGACCTCGACAGCAACCGCTTCACGATCCTGCGGTCGCTGACCTTGCTGCGGCAGATGAGTCTCGATCCGGCGCTGGTCGACGACGCGCACGGCACAGTCGGCTCCGCGAAGATCGATGCGCTGCTCGAACAGCTCGACGACGTGATCGCCGGCGGGCACCGGGCCTTGGTGTTCAGCCAGTTCACCGGGTTCTTCGACCGGGTCCGGACACGGCTCGACGCTGCCGGAATCGACTACCTGTATCTGGACGGCAAGACCCGCAAACGCGGAAAAGTGCTCGAGGACTTCAAGTCCGGGGTGGCGCCGGTGTTCCTCATCAGCCTCAAGGCCGGCGGGTTCGGCCTGAATCTGGTGGAAGCGGACTACTGTTTCCTGCTCGACCCGTGGTGGAACCCCGCGACCGAAGCGCAGGCCGTCGACCGTACCCACCGCATCGGGCAGACCCGCAACGTCATGGTGTACCGGCTGATCGCCCGCGACACCATCGAAGCGAAGGTGCGGGCGCTGCAAGTGCGCAAGGCGGAGCTGTTCTCGTCCGTCGTCGACGACGGAGAGATGTTCTCGTCGGCATTGACCGCCGACGACATCCGCGCCCTGCTGGCGTAGCTACGGTGCGTGGTCCTGGTAATGTCTGCTACCACACCACGCACCGACGCCTCAGCGCAGGTTCACACCAAGCAGCGCGTCGACCGCGTCGGCGAACAGACCCGGCGCCGATGCGTCGTCTCCCCCGCGCTCGACGGCGAAGGTCGCCCACCCGTCGAGGGCATCGAGGGCCTTCGGGGTGTCGAGGTCGTCGGCGAGGTGCTGGCGCAGGCGCGCGACCGTGTCCTCGGCGGAGGCGGCCGACGGCAGCGCCGCCGCCTGCTTCCACAACGCCAGTCGCGCCTCGGCGGCGGCGAGGACCTCGGACGTCCACGGACGGTCGACGCGGTAGTGCCCCGACAACAGCCCGAGCCGGATGGCGGCGGGGTCGACGCCCTCACCGCGCAGCTTGGAGACGAACACCAGATTGCCGCGCGACTTCGACATCTTCTCGCCGTCGAGGCCGATCATGCCGGTGTGCACGTAATGCCGGGCGAAGCGCCGGTCGCCGGTGACAGCCTCGGCGTGCGCGGCGGAGTACTCGTGGTGCGGGAAGATCAGGTCGCTGCCGCCGCCCTGCACGTCGAAGCCGGAACCGATGCGGTTGAGGGCGATGGCCGCGCACTCGATGTGCCAGCCGGGGCGTCCGTCACCGAAGGGCGACGGCCAGGCCGGTTCGCCGGGACGCTGCGCGCGCCACAGCAGGGCGTCGAGCGGGTTGCGCTTGCCGGGACGCTCCGGGTCGCCGCCCCGCTCGGCGAAGAACCGCATCATCGTGTCGTGGTCGTAGCCGGACTCGTAGCCGAACTGCTCGGTGGCGTCGGTCCGGAAGTAGACGTCCGGGTACTCGGCGTCGTCGACGATGTACGCGGCACCGGAGGCAACGAGCTTCTCGACGAGTTCGACGACCTCGTTCACCGATTCGACAGCACCGATGTAGTCGCGCGGGGGCAGCACCCGCAGTGCCTCCATGTCCTCGCGGAACAGGGCAGTCTCGCGCATGCCGAGGACGACCCAGTCCTCACCGTCGCGCTCGGCGCGTTCGAACAGCGGGTCGTCGACGTCGGTGACGTTCTGCACGTAGTGGACGTCGTGGCCGGCGTCGCGCCAGATGCGGTTGACCAGATCGAAGGTCAGGTAGGTGGCGGCGTGGCCGAGGTGCGTAGCGTCGTAGGGGGTGATGCCGCACACGTACATCGTCGCGGTGCCGCCCGGGGTGACCGGACGCACCGCTCGGTCCGCGGTGTCGAACAACCGCAGCGGAGGCCCCTGACCGGGGACGGACGGGATCGCGACGTCGGACCAAGATTGCATGACTACGAGCCTAATGGAGTCGCGAAAGTGCTCCACGCGGGCACCCGGGCGTGCGGCAGGCGAACGGCCGCAGCCTCAGAAGGCGGGCCAGGGAATACGCCGGTCGCCGCGCGGATGCGGCATCACGGGGTGTTCGAGCAAGCGGGTGATCCTGCGCTGCAGGGCACGCACCTCGGTGGCGGTGATGTGCTCGCACAGTTCCTCGGCGAACCCACCGTCGAACCGGCGCAGCAGCTTGTCGAGGTCGGCGAGGAGAACCGGGTCGACCGGGTCGCCGCTCCATCCCCACAGGACGGTGCGCAGCTTGTCGTCCTGGTGCAGGCAGATGCCGTGATCGACGCCGTAGACGTGTCCGTCGAGACCTTCGAGGACGTGCCCACCTTTGCGGTCGGCGTTGTTGAGGACGACATCGAGCACCGCCATGCGTTGCAGGCGCGGATCGTCGGCGTGGGCGAGCACCACCTCGGCGCCGTCCAGATCGCGGGCACGCAGGATCGGCAGCCACCCCTGCGCGACCGCACTGGCCGGGCACAGGTCCACCAGATCCAGGCGTTCCGTTCCGCCCTGCGCGGAGTCGACCGTGTCGATCCAGCGCTGCACCATGCCGGGACCGTACGGGCCGTCGCGCAGCACGGTGAGCGGGATGACGTCCCAGCCGAGTGCCTCGGAGATCAGGTACGAGGCGACCTCGCGTCCGGCGAGGGTGCCGTCGGGGAAGTCCCACAACGGCCGCTCCCCGCGGACGGGTTTGTAGACGCACCGAACCTCGGTGTCGCCGAGCTGCGCGTCGCACACGAGGGTCGCGTTGCTTGCGTGCGCGATCTGCCCGACGACGTCGAGGTCGCCATCGGTCAGCACGCTCCGCACGTCCGGCGCCGTCACGCGGTCAGCTTTCTTCCTCGCCGAACCACGCGGCCGGATCGAATCCGGGGGTACGCAGGTAACCGTTGGTGCGGACGCAGATGTGTCCGTCGGCACCGATCGGTTCGCCGCACAGCGGGCAGGGCGCGCGCCCGGCCGAGACGACGAGTTCGGAACGGGCCGCGAACTCGCGGGCCTGCACCGGGGTGAGGAATACCCGCACCGCGTCGGGACCTTCCTCGGTGTCGTCGAGCACCACGGACTCGTCGAGTTCGGTGTCGGTGACCGCGAGCAGCTCCACCACCACCGATCCGGCGTCGGCGTCCCAGCCCAGACCCATGGTGCCGACCCGGAATTCGGCCTCGATCGGTGTCACCAACGGGCTGACGTCGACCTCGGGGTCGTCGGGGATCACGGTGCCGAAGCGGCGCTGTACCTCTTCGAGCAACAGCCCCATCCGGTCGGCCAGGATCTGCACCTGCTGCTTCTCCAGAAGCACGCTCACCACACGGGACTCGTGCACGGCCTGCAGGTAGAACACCCGGTCGCCCGGTTCACCGACAGTGCCGGCGATGAACCGATCAGGTGTTCGAAACACGTGTATCGCGCGGGCCATCACACCTCCTCGAGTCCCCACACTCTGCCATGACGGACACTGCCATTATCCGCGTGCCGTCTCCTGTCGGTGCCCCTGCGGTGGGTCGCCGGGTTCCTCGACCGCGCCGGGCACTTCGCCGCCGGGCACGGACTTGGGTTCGGACGGCCCGGCAAGCCCGGACAGGTCCGAACCGGTGTCGTTCACGCGCAGCACGAACGGCCGGGTGTCGGTGTAGCGGACGACGCTGATCGACGCCGGCTCGGCGACGATCCGCTGGAAGCTGTCGAGATGCGTCGCGAGCGCGTCGGCGAGGATCGACTTGATGACGTCGCCGTGGCTGCACGCGATCCACACGACGTCCTTGCCGTGCGCCTCGCGCAGGCGCCGGTCGTGTTCGCGGATCGCAGCGACCGCGCGGGACTGCACCTGCGCGAGTCCTTCACCGTCCGGGAAGACCGCTGCGGAGGCGTGCTGCTGCACGACCGCCCACTGCGGTTCCTTGACCAGTTCCTTCAGTTCGCGTCCGGTCCACTGCCCGTAGTCGACCTCGGCGAGTCGCTCATCGACGACCGGTTCGAGTCCACGATCGGTCGCCAGCGGCTGCACTGTCTGCCGGCACCGCAGCAGCGGCGACCGCACGATCTCGGTGATCTCGAGCCCGGCCAACCGGGTGACGAGATTCTTCGCCTGGACGTGGCCGACCTCGTCGAGTTCGACACCGAGGGAACGACCGGCCAACACGTGCGAGGTGTTCGCCGTCGACCGTCCGTGCCGCAGCAGGATGACCGTCATGCGCCCAGCCTAGAGGTACCGCCTGTCGGCAGCCTCTCAGGTGGCGGAGACCACGCCGGTGGCGAGCAGTCCGAGCACGATCACGCCGAGGATCACGCGGTAGCCGACGAACCAGTACATCGAGTGGTTGACGACGAAGCGCAGCAACCAGGCGATCGCAGCGTAGCCGACCGCGAAGGCGATCACGGTCGCGACGAGCAACTGCGCCCCCGAGGCATTGAGCCCCTCCCCGGCCGGTTCGAAGGCGTCCGGCAGGCTGAACAGACCGGAGGCGACGACGGCGGGGATGGCGAGCAGGAACGAGTATCGGGCGGCAGCCTCGCGGGTGAGCCCGAGGAACAGACCGGCGGAGATGGTGCCGCCGGAGCGGGACACGCCGGGGATCAGGGCCAGCGCCTGCGCCGAACCCATGATCAGGCCGTCCTTGAGGGTGAGCTGACTCACGTCGCGCCGCTGTTTGCCGAAGTACTCGGCAGCTGCGATGACGATCGAAAACACGATGAGCATGGTGGCGACGAGCCACAGATTGCGGGCGACGGTGCGGATGTCGTCCTTGAACAGCACGCCGAGGATGCCGATCGGGATGGTGCCGAGGATGACGTACCAGCCCATCTTGTAATCGTGGTCGGAGCGGTGCTCCTTGTGGAACAGGCCGCGGAACCAGGCCCGCAGGATCCGCCAGATGTCCCCGGCGAAGAACACCAGAACGGCGGCCTCGGTGCCCAACTGGGTGACTGCCGTGAAGGACGCGCCGGCGTCCTCTCCGAAGAAGATCTCCGAGACGATCCGCAGGTGGCCGGACGAGGAGATCGGCAGGAACTCCGTGAGGCCCTGCACGATGCCGAGGACGATCGTCTGCAGCCAGGTCATCGATTCGCCGATCATGCGGCGACCCCCGGCACGAAGGCTGCGGTGGGGACGGATCGGTGGTCGCGGATGCAGGGAGCAGTTCTCACTCGGCGAAGGGTACGTGGAACCCGACCGGTCGGCGCGCCGGACGCTGCCGCGCGCCTGTTGCGCATTAGGGTGCAGTACCAGGGTCGTGGCCGAGCGCGGCGACGTCCCGTCGTGTCGGGAGGAAACGCGGACGGTTATGGAATACAGGACAGTCGGTGCGAGCGGCCTGCGGGTTTCACGGCTCGGCCTGGGCACCTTGACGTGGGGTCGTGGAACGGACGGCGACGAGGCCGCAGCCCAGTTGTCGGCCTTCGTCGATGTGGGCGGCACGCTCGTCGACACCTCCCCCGCCTACGGGGACGGGGTCGCGCAACGGATCCTCGCCGAACTGCTCGACGACGTGGTGCCCCGCGACCAGCTGGTGTTGTCGGGCAGCTCCGGCATCGACACCACCACACTCGGTTCCGGCCGCGTGGACTGCTCCCGCTCGGGCCTGCTCAACCAGCTCGACGCGACCCTGCGTGAACTCGGCACCGACCACCTCGACGTGTGGCAGGTTGCGACGTGGGATCCGCACACCCCCGTCGACGAGGTGATGGACGCCCTCGAATTCGCCGTCACCAGCGGGCGCGTGCGATACGTCGGGGTGCGCGGCTATCTCGGCTGGCAGCTCGCGACCGCCGCGGCCGCGGCCCGGCGCCCGGCGCCGCTGATCAGCACGCAGGTCGAGTACTCCCTGCTCGCCCGCGGCGTCGAGGACGAGTTGATCCCCGCCGCGGCCCACCACGGCGTGGGTGTGTTCGCGGCCGTGCCGCTCGCCGGCGGTGTGCTCACCGGTAAGTACCGGTCGGGGGTGCCGGCGGATTCGCGCGGCGCCGACGACGTGCACACCGAGGAAGTGCGCCGTTATCTCACCGAATCCGCGGTGCGCGTGGTCGACGCGGTCGCCACGGCCGCCGACGGGCTGGGCACCTCCCCGCTGGCCGTCGCGCTGGCGTGGGTGCGCGACCGGCCGCACGTGGCCTCGACGCTCGTGGGCGCCCGGGATCTCGCGCAACTGACCGGAGTGCTGGTCGCGGAGGAGTTGGCGTTGCCGCCGGCGATCGCCGCGGCGCTCGACGACGTGAGCGCGTGATCTCCGCGACACCGCCCGCACCCTGCCCTTATCCGGAAGGTTAGGCTAGCCTGCCGAGTACATTCGGTACAGGCAATGTGAGGGGAGGTCGGTCGATGGCCACGACCGAAGTCGTCGGATTCGCCGAACGGATCCGGCTCGAGACCCAGCAGGCGCACAGTGACACCGAGAACTCGGTGTTCGTCTCGGAACTGCTCGCCGGCAAGCTGTCGACCGAGGCCCACGCCGCGCTCATCGCGCAGACCTGGTTCGTCTACGACAGCCTCGAGCGGATCGGCCGCAGCTACGCCGACGACCCGATCGCCGGTCCCTTCCTCAGCGACGAACTGCTCCGCACCGCCGCGCTCGAAGCCGACCTCGACTTCCTCGTCGGCTCCGACTGGCGCGACCGCATCACGCCGCTGCCCGCAACGGTCGCCTACGTCGACCGGCTCGTGCAGGTCGCGGCGGTGTCCCCGGAAGCCTTCCTCGCGCATCACTATCTGCGCTATCTCGGCGACCTGTCCGGCGGCCAGATCATCCGCCGCATGCTCGAACGCGCCTACGGCTACGAGCGCGACGGGTTGCGCTTCTACATCTTCGACGGGATCCCGAAGACCAAGCCGTTCAAGGACGCCTACCGCGCGAAGCTCGACGCCGCACCGCTCGACGGCGACCAGCAACAGACCGTCATCGACGAGGCGAACCTCGTGTACGGGCTCAACGGTGCCCTGTTCGCCGACCTCGCGCGCGATATCGACCGGTATCGGGTGCGTGCCTGACCGATGTTCCGTTCCCTCCTCCGCCTCCCTGTCGCGCTGATCGCAGTGCTGGGTGTCCTCCTCGTCGCCGCATGCAGCGCCCCCACCACCGACGGCACGACCGTCACCGACGTCGCGACCGGTCCGCGCACCGCCGTCGTCGATGCCGAACCCGAGCCGATCACCACCGACCCGGCACCCGCGCTGCCGGCCACGGTGCGCGGCGTGGACGGCGTCGAGACCACGATCACCGACATCTCCCGGATCGTGGTGGCCGACCGCTCCGGCACCCTCGCGCAGACCGTGTACGCCCTCGGACTCGGCGACAAGCTCGTCGGCCGCTCCACCGCGTCCTTCCCCGCGATCCAGGACGTCCCCAACGTCACCCCCGGCGAGCACGGTCTCAACGCCGAGGCGATCCTCGCGTTGAACCCGACCGTCGTGCTCACCGACACCTCCATCGGTCCGCTGGCGGTGCAGGAACAGATCCGCGCGACCGGCGTGCCGGTGGTGTTCGTCGACCCGGAACGCTCCCTCGACACCGTCGCCGACGACATCGAGGCGGTCGCGGCCGCGCTCGGTGTGCCCGAGGCCGGCGCCGCGCTCGCGCAGCGGACGCTCGACGAGATCGCCGCGGCGAAGGACTCGATTCCCGCCGACCATCCCGAACCCACCGTCGCATTCCTCTATCTGCGCGGTTCGGCGATCAAGATGCTCGGCGGCCCCGGATCGGGGGCCGATGCGCTCGTCGCGGCCGCCGGTGGTCGCGACGCCGGCATCCTCGCCGGCCTGGACTCGCAGTTCGTGCCCATCACCAGTGAGGCGATGATCGCCTCGGCGCCCGACATCATCCTGGTGATGACGCACAGCCTCGACTCGGTGGGCGGGCCGGAGGGGCTCTCACAACTCCCGGGGGTCGCGCAGACCCCGGCCGGGAAGACGGGCACCATCGTGGACATGGACGATTCGACCCTCCTCAGCTTCGGTCCGCAGACCGGCAAGGTCCTGGCCGCTCTGGTGGAGGCGTTCTACCCGTCGGACCGGTCGTGATCACCGGATGTCCGTGAGCGGAGAAATCACCGAGGCCACCGGCCTTCCCGAGCGGGCACTGCGGAAGGCCGGACGGGGACGCACCACCGTCGTCCTCGTCGGTCTCGTCGTTGCCCTGCTCGCCCTGGCCGTCGCGTCGGCGTGCCTCGGACAGGTGCCCACGAGCCCGGCCGAGGTGGTCGGCAGTCTGCTGCACCGCATCGGGTTGGACCTCGGCCCGATGCCCGCGCATCCCGCCGGGGAAGTGACCTTGTGGGAGGTGCGCTTCCCGCGCGTGGTGCTCGCGATGCTCGTCGGTGCCGCCCTCGGCTGTTCCGGGGCGCTGTTGCAGGGCATCTTCGCCAATCCCCTCGCCGAACCCGGCGTGATCGGTGTGTCCTCCGGCGCCGCCGTCGGCGCGTCCGCGGTGATCGTGCTCGGCGGCGCATTCACCACCGGCTGGGCGCTGGCCGGCGCCGCACTCGTCTCCGGTCTGATCACCACCGTGCTGGTCTACGCGCTGTCCCGATCGAACGGACGCACGGAAGTCGTCACGGTGATCCTCACCGGCGTCGCCGTCAACGCCGTCGCCGGCGGGCTCATCGCGTTCTTCACCTTCGTCGCCAGTCCCGCCGCCCGCGACCAGATCGTGTTCTGGCAGCTCGGCAGTCTCGGCGGAGCCACCTGGGAGATCGTCGCGGTGGTCGCGCCGCTGACCCTGGCCGGTGTGCTCGTTGCGGTCCTGCTCGCCCCGAAACTCGACCTGCTGGCGCTCGGCGAGAGCGTCGCCCGGCATCTGGGTGTGGACGTCGAACGCGTGCGGCAATTGTCGATTCTGGCGGTCGCCGTGCTGGTCAGCGGCGCCACCGCCTTCACCGGCATCATCATGTTCGTCGGCCTGGTCGTGCCGCACCTGATGCGCCTGGCTCTCGGCCCCGCCCACCGGGTGCTTGTCGTGGCGAGTGTGCTCGCCGGCGCGGTCGTCCTGCTCGCCGCCGACCTGGGGGCGCGCACGCTGGTCGAGAACGCCGACCTGCCGCTCGGCATGATCACCGCCCTCATCGGTGGCCCGGTCTTCTTCCTGATGCTGCGCCGCACCCGCGCGAAGCAGGGTGGATGGGCATGAGGCTGCTTCCCCGCTCCCTCGGAACCCCGGACGCGGCCGTCCCGGCCCGCTCGGCACCGGGCACCGCGACGATGCGCGCGGTGGCTGTGCGACTGCGGCGCGGAGAGCGGGAGATCCTGCACGGCGTCGACTTCGAGGTGCGCACCGGTGAGGTCGTCGCGCTCGTCGGCCCCAACGGGGCGGGCAAGTCAACCCTGCTCGCGGCGTTGTCCGGCGACCATCCGATCAGCGGCGGCACCGTCGAGGTCGAGGGCCGTGCCCTCGAGCGGTGGTCGTCGATCGCCCTGGCGCGCCGCCGCGCCGTGCTACCGCAGCAGCACACCGTCGGTTTCCCGTTCACCGCCCGGCAGGTCGTACGGATGGGACGGGCCGCGTGGGCGCGCACCCCCAGACAGGACGACGACGACCGCATCGTCGCCGAGGCGTTCGGGACCTGCGACGTCGCCCATCTGGCCGACCGGCCGTTCCCCGCGCTGTCCGGCGGTGAACGCGCCCGGGTGGCGCTCGCACGGGTGCTGGCCCAGGACACCGAGACACTGCTGCTCGACGAACCCACCGCGGCACTGGACCTCGGCCACCAGGAGGCGGTCATGCAGGTCGTGCGGGCCCGCGCCGACGACGGGCACGCCGTGGTCGTCGTGCTGCACGATCTCGGGCTGGCCGCCGCCTACGCCGACCGCGTCTGCGTGCTCGAACAGGGACGCATCGTCGCCGACGGCGCACCCGGCGACGTCCTCACCGAAGAGCTCCTCGGCCGCGTCTACCAGTACCCCGTGGCGATCGGCCGCCACCCCGAGACCGGCACCCCGCTCGTGTTGCCGCGACGTCCGAACCGCGACCGGTCCGCCTCGGCGCAGACCTGAGCAGCAGATCACATCCGGCCCGTCGGACGACCCACTGATTTCTTCCCCGCGACCGGCATCAGGAACACTGAAGGTCGGCGCGCCGGGCGCCGGAGCACGTCCGGCAGGTGCGAATCGAATCCGAGGACGAGGAGCAACGATGGGCAGAGCGGGGATCCGAGCGGTCACGATGGTGGGCGCGATCGCGATGGTCGTGCTGGCCGGCTGCTCGTCGGAGAGCACCCCGGACGTGCTGCAGACCATCGAACCCGCCACTCCTGCGGCCGCCCCCGAGGTCGGCCCGTCCCCTGCCGGCGACGTCCGTCCGCTCGACCTGCAGGTCGATGCGCTGGTCGTCGAACCGTCCACGGGTACCTTCGCCGCGCTCGTCGACGACGGAGCACGGGTCGCGTTGTTCGACGACACGGCGTTCGACGGTCCCGGGACGGAACCGCGCCTGGTGGGCTTGCCGTCGTCCGCCGCCACCGTCGTGACCGGCCCCGAGGGCAGTGTGCTCACCCCCGTGTCCGGGGCCGTGCTGCGCATCGACGTCGCCGACGGCACCATCACCGAGGTCCCGGTCGACGGCAATGCCACGTCGGCGGCCGTGCTGTCCGACGGCCGCTGGGCCGTGGGCACCGACAACGGCCGCGTGCTCGTCGTCGACCCCGAATCCGGCGAGGTGGCCACCACCGTCGGTGGCCTCGCCTCCGTCGACGCCCTCGCCGTCACCGGTGACGCCGTCGCGGCGCTCGACCGCCGGCAGACCTCCCTCACCGAGCTCGACCTCGCCGACGCCCATCTCGGGCCCGCGCTGCGTGCCGGCGAAGGTGCGACGCAGCTGACCACCGACCCCTTCGGACGCGTCGTGATCACCGACACCACCGGCGACGAACTGCTCGTCTACACCCTCGACGCGATCGTCCTGCGGCAGCGTTATCCCGTCGGGCCCGCCCCGTACGCTGTGACCTACGACGAGACGCGGGACCTGATCTGGGTGACTCTGACGGGCAGCAACGAGGTCGTGGGCTACGATCTTTCGACCGGGATCCCGCGAGAACGCCACCGCTTCGCAACGGTGCGGCAACCGAATTCGATCGCCGTCGATCCGGCCGATGCGGCACTGGTGATCGCGTCGGCAACCGGTGACGGACTGCAGCGGATCCCGATCGAAGGACAGTGATGGCGAACGAGCGACTCGGCCGGTTGACCCGGATGCCTGTCGGTTGGGACACCAGCAACGACGAATACGAATACGTGCCGCTCAAGCTGCCCCGGGACGTGTCCCGGGTGAGCGCGTCGATGCGTCTGGCGATCTCCGCCGAATTCCACGGCTGGGAACTCACCCGGGTGCGCCTGTATCCGGACGGGAGCCGGCGGGTGCTGCTGCGCCGCCGCAAGACCGCCCATCACGTCCCCGAACCCACCGTTGGTTGATAACAGATCCCGGACCGTCGTGGACCGGGCTTGCAGGGAGTAGTTCGTGTACCGCTATCTTCTTCGGCTCATGTTCCTGTTGCCGCCGGAACGAGCCCACCACCTCGCCTTCCTCGCGATGCGCTGGTCGACTCGCTTCGGGCCGCTGCGCGCCCTGGTGTCGAAGGTGCTCGTCACCGACGACCCCATCCTCCGCAACACCGTCTTCGGCGTGCAGTTCCCCACGCCGGTGGGCCTGGCGGCCGGTTTCGACAAGGACGCGACCGGTGTCGACGTGTGGGGTCCGCTCGGATTCGGGTTCGCCGAGATCGGCACCGTCACCGCCCAGGCCCAGCCGGGCAATCCGCAGCCGCGACTGTTCCGCCTCCCCGAGGACCGGGCGATCGTGAACCGGATGGGCTTCAACAACCACGGTGCCGGGGAGGCCGCCAATCGGCTGCGGCAGCGCCGCCGCACCGTTCCCATCGGCGCGAACATTGGTAAGACGAAGGTCGTGCCGGCCGAACAGGCCGCCGAGGACTACACCGAGAGCGCACGACTCCTCGGCCCACTCGCTGATTTCGTGGTCGTCAACGTCTCCTCCCCCAACACCCCCGGCCTGCGGGATCTGCAGGCCGTCGAGTCGCTGCGCCCGATCCTGGCCGCGGTGCTGGACACCGTGACGGTGCCGGTGCTCGTGAAGATCGCCCCGGATCTGTCCGACGAGGACGTCGACGCGGTGGCCGACCTGGCACTCGAACTCGGGCTCGCCGGCATCGTCGCCACCAACACCACCATCCGCCGCGACGGATTGAACACCCCGCAGAGCCGCATCGAGGAGATTGGCGCGGGCGGCCTGTCGGGTGCCCCGGTCGCCGAGCGGTCTCTCGAGGTGCTGCGCCGGCTGCGCACGCGGGTCGGCGATCGCCTCACCCTGATCTCGGTGGGTGGCATCGAAACCACGGAGCAGGCGTTCGAGCGCATCCTCGCCGGCGCGTCGCTGGTCCAGGTTTACACCGGCTTCATCTACGGCGGTCCGTTCTGGGCGCGGCGCATCAACCGCGGTATCGCCCGCAAGCTGCGCGCGCACGGCTACCGCTCCATCGCCGACGCGGTGGGCGCCAGCACACGAGTGTGACCTGCAGCGGACGGGGCCCGGGTCGTACTCGACCCGGGCCCCGTCCGTCACGACCTGTCAGCGCACCTCGTAGGTGCCGGTCAGCAGACCGCGGGCGATGGCGTGCCCGAAGACGTTGAAGCCGAGGAAGGCCGGGCTCGACTCGGGCGTCACGCCCTCGAGCACCTCGACGTCGAGTGCGTGCACCGCGACGATGTAGCGGTGGTGGCCGTGTCCGGCCGGCGGAGCGGCACCGATGAACCCGTGGGCTCCGCCGTCGTGGCGCAGGGTCACGGCCTGCTCCGGAAGAGCATTCGAGTCGGCGCTACCCGCACCCGTCGGCAGTTCCGTGACCGAGGCCGGGATGTTCGCGACGGCCCAGTGCCAGAAACCCGACGCCGTGGGGGCGTCCGGATCGAACACCGTGACGACGAAGCTCTTCGTCTCGGCGGGGAAACCCGACCAGGACAGCTGCGGGGAGACGTCGCCGCCCCCGGGGATTCCGAACGCACCGCTGGCCTGCGGGAGTTTCCATTCCTCGCCCTCGGCGAAGTCCGCGCTGGTCACCTGGAGGATGGGCAGCTCGGGCAGGAACTTGTACGGGTCGTAATCGAAAGCCATTCCGGTCCTTTCGTGGCGGTTTCGTGTGTTCTAGGCGTGCATGAGGAAGTGTTCCATGACCCGGGTGCCGAAGCGCAGTGCCTCGACGGGGACACGCTCGTCGACACCGTGGAACAGCGCGGCGAAGTCCAGATCGGGCGGCAACTGCAGCGGCGCGAAACCGAAGCAGCGGATGCCGAGCTTGGCGAACGCCTTGGCGTCGGTGCCGGCCGAGAGCATGTACGGCACGGTCCGGCCGATCGGGTCGTGCGCGAGGATCGCCGCGTTCATCGCGTCGACGAGGTCGCCGTCGAAGGTGGTCTCGTACGGCTCGAGACCGGTGATCCACTCCCTGGTGACATTGGGCCCGATCAGCTCGTCGACAGTGCGTTCGAACTCGGCGAGCCGGCCCGGCAGGATACGGCAGTCGACGACGGCGTGCGCGGTGCGCGGGATGACGTTGGCCTTGTACCCGGCGTCGAGCATCGTGGGGTTCGCGGTGTCGCGCAGGGTCGCGCCCACGATGCGGGCGATCGACCCGAGCTTGGCGAGCGCCCCCTCGAGATCGGGCGAGGCCGGGTCGAAGTCCAGCCCGGTCTCCTCGCTCACGGCGGAGAGGAACTCGGCCACGGAATCGTTGACGACCAGAGGGAACGTGTGGGATCCGAGCCGGGCCACCGCGCGGGAGAGGACGGTGACGGCGTTGTCCTCGTGCAGGAAGGAGCCGTGCCCGGCGACACCCGTGGCGGTCAGGCGCATCCAGCGCATGCCCTTCTCGGCCGTCTCGACCATGTACAGGCGACGTTCGGTGCCGTCGGGACGCGGCACGGTCAGGGAGAACCCGCCGACCTCCCCCACGGCCTCGGTCACGCCCTCGAACAGCTCGGGTCGGTGCTCGACCAGCCACTGCGAACCGAACTTGCCTCCGGCCTCCTCGTCGGCGACGAACGCGAACACCAGATCGCGCGGGGGCACGATGTTCTCGACCTTGAAGTAGCGGGCGACGGCGATCATCATGCCGACCATGTCCTTCATGTCGACCGCGCCGCGTCCCCACACGTAACCGTTCTCGACGGCCCCGGAGAACGGGTGCACGCTCCAGTCCGCGGCCTCGGCCGGCACAACGTCGAGGTGGCCGTGGAGCATGAGGGCACCGCGGCTCGGGTCGGAGCCGGGCAGCCGCGCGAAGACGTTGCCGCGGCCCGGCGCTCCGGATTCGACGTAGGTCGTCTCGTAGCCGACCTCCTCGAGCACGGAGGCCACCCACTCGGCGCATTCGCGTTCGCCGCGGGTAGTGGTGGGTTCGCCGGTGTTCGAGGTGTCGAACCGGATGAGGCGGGAGACGAGGTCGACGACCTCCTCCTCCGCCCGGGACGGCTGGTGGGCGCTCGTGTCAATGGCCATGGCCGTATGTCTACCACCGCCCGTCCACCATCTCGACAGTTCGGATCACCGCAGGTGGAGGTGGCGATTTGGGACCGTGGGCGTGGTGGGTTACTCTTTCACAGCGCCCACGACGAGTGGGCGCGAGCACCAGGTCCGAGTGGCGGAATGGCAGACGCGCTAGCTTGAGGTGCTAGTGTCCTATTAACGGACGTGGGGGTTCAAGTCCCCCCTCGGACACTCTGAGTCGAGACAGACGACGAAGGCCCCGAACATCATGTTCGGGGCCTTCGTCGTTGTCGGGAGAAGATCGAGCGGGCGACAACCGATACCGCATTCGTCATCCGCTGCGGCAACGTGCTGCAGCGGATGACGAACAAGCGAGCGGATCCGCGCGAGGCGCGTCGAGTGCCGCGAGCGCGCCTGAAGTGCCGTTTTGGGGATCGGACGCCCCATGCGCTACTGTTTCTTCAGCGCCCGCGGGAGCGGGTTCTACCGACATGCCCCGTGTGGGCGTCGGTCCGAGTGGCGGAATGGCAGACGCGCTAGCTTGAGGTGCTAGTGTCCTATTAACGGACGTGGGGGTTCAAGTCCCCCCTCGGACACCCCGAAACCCGAAGGCCCCGAACCGATATCGGTTCGGGGCCTTCGGTTCGTCCGGGGTCCGCTCAGTCCCGGCGGCCCTTGCGGAAGTACCGGATCGGGCCGAAGAAGTTCACCGCGATGGTCAGCGCCCAGCGCAGCTTGCTGCCGTTGATCTTGTCGGCCGGTCGCCTCGCCAGATCGGCCCAGGCCGCGACGGCGAGCGACAACTGCACCACCGCGAGCAGGACCACCAGCACCTGCTGGGGGCGGCTCAGTTCGGCGAACTTCTTCTTGGACAAGGGGGAGCTCGGGCTCATCGTTCCTCCGGTACCTGCACGGGAATTCGGACACGATCATCCTGCCCGATACGATCGGGCATACAGCAGCACACGGAAAAAGGCAGATGAACCCCCACAGCGACACCACCGCCGAACCCGCCACCGACGGCTTCACCCGCATCGACCCCGACGATCTGGCCACCTGTCTGCGGGTGCTCGACCAGGCAGCGGGTCTCGACGCCGAACATCCCGACGCGATCGCCGTGCAGCGGGCCGTGGGGCACATGTTCAAGAAGTTCAAGCGGCTGCGCCGCAACGAGGCCCGCAAGCAGCGCGTCGACGCCGACCGTCAGGTGCTGTCCGCGACCGCCACCGCCTCCCCCACCCGCATCGACGACGAGACCGCCGGACTCCCGCTGGCGTCGTCGACTCGCGGTGCAAGCGCGGGAACGCTGCTGCGTCCGCGGCACTGCTACATCTGCAAGGACAAGTACACCCGCGTCGACGCCTTCTATCACCAGTTGTGCCCGACGTGCGCCGAGGAGAACCACGCAAAACGCGACGCGCGCACCGATCTGCGGGGCCGTCGCGCCCTGCTCACCGGCGGTCGCGCCAAGATCGGCATGTACATCGCATTGCGGTTGCTGCGCGACGGCGCGCACACCACCGTCACCACGCGGTTCCCCAACGACGCGATCCGCCGCTTCACCGCGATGGAGGACAGCGGCGACTGGCTGCACCGGCTGCGCATCGTCGGCATCGACCTGCGTGATCCCGCCCAGGTGGTCGCCCTCGCCGACGATGTGGCCGCGCAGGGTCCGCTGGACATCCTCATCAACAACGCCGCGCAGACGGTGCGCCGCTCCCCCGGTGCCTACTCGGCGCTGGCCGAGGCGGAGGCCGATCCGCTGCCCGCCGGTCCGCGCCCCGAGGTCCTGACCTTCGGCAAGCCCTCGGACGCCCATCCGGCTGCTCTGGCCGGGTCGCTGCCGGCCGAGTTGTCGGCGCACTCGTTGACCTCGCTGGCACTGGTGGCCGGATCGGCGACACCCGAGCGGGTCGCGGCCGGCGTCGCCGTCGACGCCGGTGGCCTGCTGCCGGATCTCGTGCACACCAACAGCTGGGTCCAGACCGTCGGCGAGGTCGAGCCGCTGGAACTGCTCGAGGTGCAGCTGTGCAACTCGGTGGCGCCGTTCATCCTCGTCAACCGTCTGCGTCCGGCGCTCGCCGCGTCCCCGGCCCGCCGCAAGTACGTCGTGAACGTCTCCGCGATGGAAGGGCAGTTCGGGGGTCGCCGCTACAAGGGCGCCGGGCATCCGCACACCAACATGGCCAAGGCCGCGCTGAACATGCTCACCCGCACCAGCGCCGAGGAGATGCTCACCGACGGCATCCTCATGACCGCCGTCGACACCGGGTGGATCACCGACGAACGGCCGCACCACACCAAGATGCGGCTGGCCGAGGAGGGATTCCACGCCCCGCTCGATCTCGTGGACGGTGCCGCCCGTGTCTACGACCCGATCGTCCAGGGCGAGGCCGGCACGGACCTGTACGGATGCTTCCTCAAGGACTTCCGCCCGGCACCCTGGTGATCCGGACCCGGTGATTTGGGGAGACCGGTTCCACACCGTGGATCGTGGCCCACTCTCCGGGCCGCGGCGATAATGGATAACGTCCCCGCAGGCTCGCACGAGGAGAGTCATGACTGTCGCTGTCGTTCACGCCGATACCCCCGAAGGCCGGATCGCTCTGCAGGCCGCGGTGCGGGAGGCCGCCGACCGGCAGCAGTCGCTGGTGGTGCTCCACCCGCTCGACGAACCCGACGAGGTGGAAGGCGTGCGGGCACAGGTGAGCGAGGTGGCCGGTACCGACGGCTGGGAGTTGCTCTCGGCCGTCCACGACGGCGATCCGGTCGGCACGACCGTCGAACTGCTTGCGCGCAGCGGCGCCGAACGCGTGGTCATCGGCAGCCGCGGGCGCACCGCGACCGGCAAGTTCCTCGTCGAGCGGGCGGTGCAGCGGCTGATCACCGAGTCGTCGGTGCCGGTGCTCGTCATCAAGGCCGGCTGAGGCGCCGCCCGCCCTCCGGCAACCGCGTTCGTTCCGAGGCCGTTCGTTCTACCCTGGGCACATGGCGTTCCGGGTGGTCGCCGACCTCACGGCCTTCGTGCATCTGCTCTTCGTGCTCTACGTCGCGTTCGGTGGTTTCCTCGCGTGGCGGTGGCCCCGCACGATCGTCGCGCACGTCGTCGCAGTGGTGTGGGGAGCGGCCTCGGTGGCCGTGGGGTTCGACTGCCCGCTGACCGCGGTGGAGAACTGGGCACGCCGCGAGGCCGGCCAGGAAGGTCTGCCGCCGAGCGGATTCATCGATCACTACCTCACCGGGGTGATCTACCCGGAGTCCGCGCTCGGCGCGGTCCGCGCCCTCGCCGCGCTCGCCGTACTCATCTCGTGGGTGGTGCTGTGGCGCCGGATCCGTGTGACGAAGGTCGCCCCCGAGACTTACTCCTGAGTAGGGTGAGGGGCATGACTGTCTCCCGGGATCTCGACATCGTTATCTACGGCGCCACCGGCTTCGTCGGGCGCCTCACCGCCGCCTATCTCGCCGAGAACCTCCCCGACGGCGTCGCCGTCGGACTCGCAGGACGTTCACGCACCAAACTCGAGAAGCTCGCCGCCGACCTCGGAACCGACTGGCGGCTGATCGAGGCGAACGCCGACGATCCCGCCTCGCTGACCGCGCTCGCCGAGTCCACCCGCGTGGTGATCACGACCGTCGGTCCCTACGCCACGTACGGGCTGCCGCTCGTGCAGGCGTGCGCCGAGGCCGGCACCGACTACGTCGACCTCACCGGCGAGGTGCTCTTCCACCGCGAGAGCATCGACCGCTTCGACGACGTGGCCCGGCGCACCGGCGCCCGCATAGTCCACTCGTGCGGTTTCGACTCCGTCCCGTCCGACCTCGGCGTCCATGCGCTCTACCGCGCCGCGGAGGCCGACGGCAACCTGCCGCTCACCGACACGACCTTCGTGCTCGGCTCCTTCCGCGGCGGGGTGAGCGGCGGAACCATCGATTCGCTCCGGCAACAGCTCGACGCGGTCCGCAAGGATGCCGCCGCACGGAAGATCGCCGCGCGCCCGTACTCGCTGTCCCCCGATCGGGCTCGGGAACCCGATCTCGGTCGCCAGAACGACTTCGCGTTCGTCGACGGCAAATCCGTGGCGCCGGAGATTTCGGGGCGGCTCGCACCGTTCGTGATGGCCTCCTACAACACCCGCATCGTGCGACGCAGCAACGCGTTGCGCGACTGGGCCTACGGACGCCGGTTCCGCTACCGGGAGGTGATGAGTGTCGGCTCCTCACCGCTCTCCCCCGTCCTCGCCGGGCTCGTCGGACTCGGCACGGGAGCCCTCGCCGCCGGCCTGTCGTTCCCGCCCACGCGGTTCGTCCTCGACAAGCTCCTGCCCGCGCCCGGCGAGGGACCGTCGGAGGAGACCCGCGAGAACGGTTACTTCACGGTGGATCTGTACGCTTCGACCGAATCGGGAGCTCGCTACACCGCGCGGTTCTCCGCGCAGGGCGACCCAGGTTACAAGGCCACGGCCGTGATGCTCGGCGAGTCCGCCCTCTCGCTCGCCCTCGGCGGCGCGGCCCTGCACGCCGGTGGCGGTGTCCTCACCCCCGCGGTGGCCTTCGGGGACGTGCTGACCGAACGGCTCCGCACGGCCGGTTTCGAGATCTCCGCGCGCCGCCTCGGCTGACCTCGCCTCCGGCGCGCCCGATCGGCGCGCCGGGCCCGCCGAGTGTGGCTCCGTCGCTTCGACGGGCTATGCTCGACCGGACCGAACGATCCGCGCGCGGAACGAGACCTGAGGACGTGACCATGGCTGCGACGAGTACCGAGATGGCTCCGGCCGCTCGTCTCGCGCTCATGCCGTTCTGGCCGACCCGTCGCGGCGCCTGCTTCGATTGTCTGTGTTGCACCCGGGAGTGTTGCTGAGCGCTTCGCCGCTCGTCCAACTTTTCGGGTTCTTCCAGCTTTCGGAGCCAACGCATGTTCAATCTGCTCATCTTCACGCTCGTCGGTGTCGGCGCACAGCTCGTCGACGGCGCACTCGGCATGGCCTTCGGTGTCACCGCGACCACCCTGCTGCTGTTCAGCGGTGTCGGTCCGGCGCACGCGAGCGCCGCCGTGCACCTCGCCGAGGTCGGAACCACCCTCGTCTCCGGTGCCTCGCACTGGCGGTTCCGCAACATCGACTGGAAGGTCGTGCTGCGACTCGGTGTTCCCGGTGCCATCGGCGCCTTCCTCGGCGCGACCGTGCTGTCGGGACTGTCCACCGAGGCCGCCGAACCGGTGACCGCCGGAATCCTGCTGGCCATCGGCGTATACGTCGCGTTGCGCTTCTCGGTACGACCCCCTGCGGTCGCCCACGCCCGCACCTCCCCGCACACCGCGAAATTCCTGTCTCCTCTGGGCTTCTTCGGCGGCTTCATCGACGCGAGCGGCGGTGGCGGCTGGGGACCGATCACCACCAGCACCCTGCTCTCCCGCGGTAAGACGGCACCGCGCACCGTGATCGGTTCGGTGAGCGCGTCGGAGTTCCTCGTCGCGGTCGCGGCGAGCGTCGGCTTCCTGTTCGGGCTCGGCCACGACTCCCTCGGCAATCTCGTGATCGTCGCCGGTCTCGCGCTCGGCGGTGCCCTCGCGGCGCCGGTCGCGGCCTGGCTGGTCAGCCGCGTCCCTGCGACGCTGCTCGGTACCGGCGTCGGCGGTGTCATCGTGCTGACCAACGCGCACAAGCTCGCCAAGACTGTCGACCTCTCCGGCGCGGCGCTGGCGGTGCTCTACCTCGCCATCGTCGCTGCGTGGCTCACGCTGCTGATCGTGTCCTGGAAGCGTTCGCGCCTCACCCCCGCGGAGAAGAGCGGTTCGCTCGAACCGCTGGCGCAGCCGACGCCGGCGGCACTGCTCGAAGGTACCGACGCGACGCCTCTCTCCGGGGCCCGTCCGGAGCCTCGGGAGGTGCCCGGACACAACGAAGCTCGCCTGAATTCCACCACGTCACCACGGACTCCCGACGGGGCCTGATAATCGCTGTTATGCCCGCGTGCGGTGGTGCTTCCCGATCCCGCCATCGAAGCGGCCGGCGGATCCGCGCACAGCATGCCGATCGACATGGCCCGGCACCGCCTTCACCGCGGCCGGCGTCGAACTCCCCCAGGCCTGCGTGTCGATCACCGTCGGCGGCCGCGATGGTCCTCGATCCCGCAGTGCCGTGACGGTCGCCAAGCAGCTTCTCGGGCTGTAACGCACGGTGTCGCAGCCCTCGACCGCCCGGGCGGAACCAAGATCACATACAACTCGTACGGACGCTACGATGCGCCGTGGGAATCTGCCCCGATACGCCGTCGCATCCGCGACCTTCGCCGGCGCCCTGCTCCTCGGAGCGTGCTCCTCCGGCGACGACGCCACCTCCGACACCGCCTCGGACGCCGACTCCGCAGCCTCCGACACCACCTTCGACGCCGACACCGTCAGCGAACCGACCGGCCTCGGCAGCGACATCCTCGCCCGCTTCGACTCGTGCGACGATGTCGCGCCCGCCGTCGCCCCTACATCGAGCGGCACTGAGCCTGCGCTCCTCGAGCGGCGTGGAGGAGTACAGCGTCTACTGCGCATGGGAGACCCCGGACAGCGTCACCAACCTCGACGAGATCCGGTCGGTGGAGATCGTCCTGCCACCGGGATCCGGCAACGTCCCGTCGGCGAGCGACCTCGAAACCGGCGGTCTCGAACCACTCCCCGACGCACGACGCGTAGATCGCCACCGGGACGACGAGAATCCCTGCCGCCGAAGCGCACACGGCGACCATGGCGAACACTGCGAAGGTGTAGAGACCGACCACCCATGGCGGGTCCGCAGCACGCTCGACCGCCGGTGCGGCCGCAACGCGACGATGTAGGTGAGCTGTCCCCCAACCATGAGACTCCCAGTGCCACAAGCGCGCCCACGACCAGCCGGTCGCGCGGTGCGGACGTGACGAGAACGAGTCCGAGCGCGAGCAGCGGCATGAGGAACCACTGCGAAACGTCGGTGAACGCCGAATCGGGCGCGAGAACCTGAAAACGAGATGAGCCGCCGCGACGATCGCGAACGCACCGAGAACGGTGACGGCGATCGTGCGGCGGCTCACGGGATCAGGAGTCCTCGTCGGACGTTCCGGGGTCGTGCACCCCGTCGAAGGCGTCGAGCAGGCGTTGCGCGGCGAGTGCGGCGGTCAGCGAACCGTCGCGCACCCCGGCCTCGACGTCCTTGCGGATCGCCCGCACGCGCGGGGAGGTCTCGAGACGACGCAACAGCTGGTCGTGCACCATCGTCCACGTCCAGTCCACCTGCTGACGGCGCCGGTTCTCGTCGAACATGCCCGCCTCGGTGAGCACTTTCTTGTGCTCGAGCACGGTATCCCAGAAGGTGTCCAGACCATTGCCGGTCATGCCGCTCATGGTGATCACCGGTGGCTTCCAGATCGCGTCGTGCGGATGCACCATGCGCATCGCGCCGGCGAGTTCGCGGGCGGCGACCCGCGCGTCGCGTTCGAACTCCCCGTCGGCCTTGTTGACGGCAACGAGGTCGGCGAGTTCGAGCACGCCCTTCTTGATGCCCTGCAGCTGGTCGCCGGTGCGGGCCAAGGTCAGGAAGCAGAAGGTGTCGACCATGTTCGCGACGGTCACCTCGGACTGTCCGACACCGACGGTCTCGACGAGGATCACGTCGAAACCGGCAGCCTCGAGCAGCACCATCGTCTCGCGGGTGGCCTTCGCGACCCCGCCGAGCGTGCCGGCCGAGGGCGACGGGCGGATGTAGGCGTCCCGCTGCACCGCGAGCCGCGCCATCCGTGTCTTGTCGCCGAGGATCGAACCACCCGTGCGGGTCGACGACGGGTCGACGGCCAGCACCGCGACCCGATGCCCCTGCTCGAGCAGATGCATGCCGAGCGCGTCGATGAAGGTCGACTTGCCGACACCGGGCACACCGGTGATACCGACACGAATCGCGTTGCCCGCGTTGGGAAGCAGGCGCAGCAGCAACTGCTGCGCCCGCTCCCGATGGTCGTCGCGGGTCGACTCGACCAACGTGATGGCCCGCGCGAGGCCGGCCCGCTCGTTGGCGAGCACGGCCTCGGCGAGGGCGTCGACGTCGATCTGCCGTCGGCGGGTCTGCGCGGCGCCGACCGAGGAGTCGCTCATGCCGACGTCAGCCTCCGAGGTGGTGGCCGAGCTGCGCGGCGAGCTTGGTCAGCAGACCGGTCGCCGCATCCGCGATCACGGTTCCGGGCGGGAAGATCGCCGCCGCACCCGCCGCGTAGAGCTCGTCGAAGTCGCCCGGCGGGATGACACCACCGACGACGATCATGATGTCCTCGCGGCCCACCTCGGCCAGCGCCTGCTTGAGGGCAGGGACCAGCGTCAGGTGACCCGCGGCCAACGACGACACGCCGACGACGTGCACGTCGTTGTCGGCCGCCTGCTGGGCGACCTCTTCGGGGGTCTGGAACAGCGGTCCCACGTCGACGTCGAATCCGAGGTCGGCGAAGGCCGTGGCGATCACCTTCTGGCCTCGGTCGTGACCGTCCTGGCCCATCTTCGCGACGAGGATGCGGGGGCGACGACCCTCCTCCTCGGCGAACTTCTCGACCAGTTCGGTTGCGGCGGTGATGTTGGTGGCCTTGCCGGCCTCGTCGCGGTACACGCCGCTGATCGTACGGATCTCGGCCTGGTGGCGGCCGTAGACCTTCTCCAGGGCGTCCGAGATCTCACCGACGGTGGCCTTCGCGCGGGCCGCGTCGATGGCCAGCGCGAGCAGATTGTTGTCGAGACCCTGGCTCTGCGCACCGGCGGCGCGGGTGAGCGCGTCGAGGGCGGCGCGGGTGGCCTCCTCGTCCCGGTCGGCGCGCAGTTGCTCGAGCTTGGCCAGCTGCTCGGCCCGCACACGCGAGTTCTCGACCTTGAGGACCTCGATCTCGTGGTCCTCGGTCACCTGGTACTTGTTGACGCCGATGACGGGCTGACGACCGGAGTCGATGCGCGCCTGGGTGCGGGCGGCCGCCTCCTCGATGCGCAGCTTCGGGATGCCCTCCGAGATCGCCTGCGCCATACCGCCGGCGGCCTCGACCTCGGCGATGTGGGCGCGGGCCTTGTCGGCCAGCTCGTGGGTGAGCCACTCGACGTAGTGCGAGCCGCCCCACGGGTCGATGGGCCGCGTGGTGCCCGACTCCTGCTGCAGCAGCAGCTGGGTGTTGCGGGCGATGCGCGCCGAGAAGTCGGTGGGCAGTGCCAGCGCCTCGTCGAGCGCGTTGGTGTGCAGCGACTGGGTGTGGCCCTGGGTCGCGGCCATCGCCTCGACGCACGTGCGGGCGACGTTGTTGAAGACGTCCTGTGCGGTGAGCGACCAGCCGGAGGTCTGCGAGTGGGTGCGCAGCGATTTCGACTTCGGGTTCTTCGCCCCGAACTTCTCGACGAGCTCGCTCCACAGCAGGCGACCTGCGCGCAGCTTCGCGACCTCCATGAAGAAGTTCATGCCGATCGCCCAGAAGAACGACAGGCGCGGCGCGAACTTGTCGACGTCCATGCCGGCGTCGAGTCCGGCGCGGATGTACTCCATGCCGTCCGCGAGGGTGTACGCGAGCTCGAGGTCGGCCGTCGCGCCGGCTTCCTGGATGTGGTAGCCGGAGATCGAGATCGAGTTGAAGCGCGGCATCTTCGCCGAGGTGTACGCGAAGATGTCGGAGATGATCCGCATCGACGGCTTCGGCGGGTAGATGTAGGTGTTGCGGACCATGAACTCCTTCAGAATGTCGTTCTGGATGGTTCCGGCCAGCTGCTCGGGCTTGACGCCCTGCTCCTCCGCCGCCACGACGTACAGCGCCAGGATCGGCAGTACCGCGCCGTTCATGGTCATCGACACCGACACCTGCGACAGATCGATGCCGTCGAATAGCTGACGCATGTCGAGGATCGAGTCGATCGCGACACCGGCCATACCGACGTCACCCTGTACACGCGGGTGATCGGAGTCGTAGCCGCGGTGCGTGGCCAGGTCGAAGGCCACCGACAGGCCCTTCTGACCGGCGGCGAGGTTGCGCCGGTAGAAGGCGTTGGACTCGGCGGCGGTGGAGAAGCCGGCGTACTGCCGGATGGTCCACGGCTGGTTCACGTACATCGTCGGGTACGGCCCGCGCACGAACGGGGCCAGACCCGGGTAGCTGCCGAGCGGGTAGCCCTCGGCGACGACGGCGTCGCGGTCGGCCTTGGTGTAGACCGGCTTGACGTCGATGCCCTCGGGCGTCGACCACACGACGTCTTCGGTGCTGTAGTTGTTCGCCTCGGCGACGGACTCGACGAGCGCGGCGGCCTGCTCCGCGGTGGGAGCGGTGGGCGCCGGCGCAGCCGGGTCCGTCAACGGGACGTCGGCGAAGCTGCCGATTTCGTGTTCGATGCTCACTTACGCTCCCAGAGTGTTCAGCAGGTCGGTGAGGGCGGCGACGGCGTCGATGCGCGCGGTGAGGAAGCCGTCCGGACGATCGTCCCCCTGCGCGTCCTTCACGGCCTTCTCGGGTCCGGCCAGCAGCACCGTCGTGATCCCCGCCGCACGCAGCGCAGAGGTGGCCGTACCGGCCTGCTCGCCGTAGCGGGTGTCAGTGCCGCACAGCACGGCGACGGACGTTCCGGTGTCGCCCACCAGGGACGACAGGTCGGCGTCGAGATCGAGCGGTCCGGGATTGACCGCTTCGATGCCACCGGCGGCGAGCAGGTTCGTCGCGAAGGTCGCCCGTACGTTGTGTTCGGCGATCGGCCCGAGCGGGGCGAGCAGCACCCGCGGGCGGGCACCGTGCGAGGCCAGGTAGGCATCCGAGCGGTCGCGCAGCGCCTCGAACGGTGCGGCGTACCGCGCGGCGGACGCGCCGGCCTCGGCGACACCGACCGGCAGCGGCTTCTCGGCCAGGTTCGGGAACTCGTTGACCCCGGTCACCGAGAACGTGCGGTGCGCGATGTCGGACTCGCGGCGGGCACGCGTCTGCGCGACACGCTCGGCGATCAGCCCTGCCTCGAGAGCGGCGCGGTAACCACCGGCCGCCTCGATCTCCTGGAAGAAGCCCCATGCCTTCTCTGCGATCTGCGCGGTCAGTTCCTCGACGTACCAGGAACCGGCGGCGGGATCGAGAACGCGCCCGAGGTTGGACTCCTCGAGCAGCAGCAGCTGGGTGTTGCGGGCGATCCGGGCGGAGAACGCCTCGGACACCTCGAGCACACCGGCCGGCAGTGCGGAGTCGAACGGCAGGACCGTGACGGCGTCGGCGCCACCGACACCCGCGCCGAACGCAGCGAGGGTCGTGCGCAGCATGTTCACCCACGGATCGCGCTGGGCCATCATCGCCGCGGAGGTCACGGCGTGCTGCGGAGCGTTGCCGGCCTCGGGGGCACCGGCGACCTGGGCGACGCGCGCCCACACCTGACGACCCGCGCGGAACTTGGCGATGGTCTGGAACTGGTCGTCGGTCGCGGCGAGACGGAACTCGAGCTGACCGAGCGCGGCCGCAACGGGAACCCCGGCGTCGACGAGTGCTCGCACATAATCGAGGCCGGCGGCGATCGCGGCACCGAGTTCTTCGGCGTCGGACGAACCGGCGTTGTGGAAGGCGGTGCCGTCCACGGTGAGGGCACGCACCGCTTCGGTGCGGTCGGCGGCGGCCCGTGCCAGTTCGACGGCCTCGTCGAGAGATACGTCGGGACGCTCGGAGAACGCGCTGGTGAGCGGCGCTGCACCGAGGAAGATGCGCACGGCGGCGCGGTCCTCGATATCGGTGCGGTTGTCGAGCACGGAGTACACGGCGGTGGTCGCTGCGACCGCGTCGGCACCGGCGTCGAGACGGACCGGCGCGAGGTCGAGGAGCACACCGTTGAGCGCGGTGTCGAGCGCGTCCACGGGGACCGCGCCGGCGCCGAGACCGAGCCACACCGAGCTGACGCCGTTGTTCAGCGCGTCGAGGATGCGCTCGTTGACCGAGGCCGCGTCGGTGCCGGTGAACCGGACGTCGACGAGCCAGCCGGTGTTGACGTCGCGCGTGGACGAGCCGCCGCGGACGAACGGGAACTCACCGGGCAGCGGCGCTTCGTCGCGCTCGTCGCGGACGCCGTACAGCGGCGCGACGGTGACGTCGTCGTAGGTCGTGGTCTCGAGCAGACGCTGCGGCTCGGGTCCGAGTTCGGCCGGGTCGACACGTCGGGACTTGGCCAGCACCCCCGCCACCGCGTCCTGCCACTGCGCATATGCGCGCGCGGCATCCTCGGCTTCTGCAGCTAATGACACGGGCGATTCCTCCTACTGCGGGTTTGCAGGCTTTGTACGGACGGCGTTGTCGGCCGGAGGTGGGCAACCTCGAAATGGGTAGGTTGCCTTCGGTGTGATGCTATCCCCGCACATCGCGCGATCGTTGTGGGGATCACCACAGTTTTTCTAGCGCTCGATAACGACGTCCTCGATCGGAACGTTATCGTGCCGCCTTCGTCACTCTGCTCGCGGGGATGCAAGAGACCGCCCGGCCGGTAGTGTGGACGCTCGTGACGAGGCTTGCCGCAGACCGCAGAGTGCTCGGCATCCTGGGCCTGGTGGCGGCTCTCGTCGTCGTAGCTCTCGTGGTGCCGCATCCGACGATCGCCCAGATCCGGGAGTGGTCGGAATCGGTGCACGGCCCGGCAATTGTCCTGGCGTTCTTCGCCGTCCACGCCCTGGTCACGATCGCCCCGATTCCGCGCACGGTGTTCACTCTCAGCGCCGGCGTGCTGTTCGGCAGTGCCGTCGGTATCGGCGTGACGGTCGCCGCCTCCACGGTCAGCGCCGTCCTGGCGTTCCTGCTCGTGCGGGCCGTCGGACGCAAGGCCGTGGAATCGCGCCTCACGCACCCGGCGGCGAAAGCGATCGATCTGCGGCTGGCACGCCGCGGATGGCTCGCGGTCGGCTCCCTGCGGCTGATCGCCGCCGCCCCGTTCTTCGTCGTGAACTGTTGCTGCGCCGTCTCGGCGGTCCGTCTCGTCCCCTACACACTCGCGACGGTCGTGGGCATCCTGCCGGGCACCGTGGCGGTCGTACTCCTCGGCGACGCCCTGACCGGGCAGACCGATCCGCGGCTGATGGTGATCACCGGGGTGTGCATCGCGCTCGGTCTCGCCGGGCTGTTGCTCGAGGCTCGACTCCCCGAGCCCGCCGGTTCGGCGCTCGACGCCGTCGTCGAGCCGGATCAGGATCCGGCGACGAGATAGTCGGCCAGAATCGGGCCGAGGACGGCGAGCGCGGCCGGGGTCATCATCTCCAGATGGTCGCAGTCGATCGTGTGCTCGGTGATCGTGCCGGACACCCACGGCCGCCACAGGGCCGGTGACGCACCGTCGTCCGTGCCGAGCGATCGCGCCGCGGCGACGAACAGCAGGTCGCCGTCGAAACATCGCAGGTCGAGCGTCGGCGCGGCCCGATGGACGTGCGCATAGGCCGTGAGGATCCGCTCCAGGTCGGCGGTGGACAGTCCGGTCTCGTGCCCGAGACTGCGGTTCACCGCGTCGAGCAGCTGCTCGGAGGTCATCTCGTCCGGCGTCGCGTGAGGCAGTTCGATGCCCAGTCCCGCCAGCAGCTCCGCGTGGGTGTGGGCACGCCGCTCGCGTTCGAGCGGGTAGTAATCGAGGACGACCAGGTCGACGGTCTCCCCCGCGGCGCGCAGTTCGACACCCATGTGGTGGGCGATCAGTCCGCCCTGGGACCAGCCGAGCACGGTGTAGGGACCTTGCGGTTGCACGGCCCGCATCTCCTCGACGTAGCGGTGCGCCAGTTCGGCGGGCGTCGCGTCGAGGGGTCCGCCCGAGAGGTACGGCAGTTGCAGCCCGTACACCGGCCGATCCGGCAGGTGGCGCAGCAGTCCCGCGTACACCCAGGACAAGCCGATCGCGGGATGTACGCAGAACACCGGTGGGCGGTGACCGTGCCCTCGCAGGGGGATCAGCACATCGAACATGCCGGTCGTCGGAGCAGTGGTCGCCGTCGGCTCGTCGAGGCGATCCGCGAGGCCGGCCGGTGTGGGGTCGAGGAAGACCAGGGACAGGGGAACTTCCCGGCCCAGCTCGCTGCGCAGCTTCGATGCCACGGCGGTCGCGGCGAGCGAGTTGCCGCCGAGGTCGAAGAAGTTGTCGTCGATCCCGATCCGGTCGCGTTCGAGGACGGAGGCGAACGCGCGGGCCACGGCACCTTCGGTCGGTGTGCGCGGCGCCCGGTAGGCAGCCCCGACCGGCGCGGCCGCCGGTAACGCCGACCTGTCCACCTTCCCGCTCGGGGTGACGGGCAGGCCCGGTAGCACGACGATCACCGACGGGACCATGTACCGCGGCAGCCCGGTGGCCGCGAAATGCAGGATCTCGGGCGCCTCGATCGGAACGGTCCCGGTGGGCACCACATATCCGACCAGCCGGTCGCCGCTACCGTCGTCACGCACTACGACCACGGCCTGGGCAACGGCCGGATGCCGGAGCAGTGCCGCCTCGACCTCCTCGAGCTCGATGCGCAGACCGCGCAGCTGGATCTGGAAGTCACTGCGCCCGACGTAGACGGGCTCGGCGCCCGCCGCGGTGCGGGTCCAGCGCATCAGGTCCCCCGTGCGGTACATCCGGCGCCCCGGTGCGCCGAGGGGGTCGGCGACGAAACGCGTCGCGGTCAGGCCGGGTTGGCCCGCATACCCTCGCGCCAGACCCGGTCCGGCGAGGTACAGCTCCCCCACCGCGCCGCCGGCGACGGGTTGCAGGTACGAGTCCAGCAGGTACTCGTCGAAACCGGGCATCGGCGGTCCCACGGTGGGATTCTCGCCGGGGACGAGCGGATCGAGCAGGTTCGACATCACCGTGGCCTCGCTCGGACCGTAGCCGTTGACCATGTGACGGCTCCGGGCCCACGTCTCCACCAGGGACGGCGGGCACGCCTCGCCACCGACGCTCACGAACGTCAGAGCCGGCAGCGCGTCCCGATCCAGCGTCGCCAGCACCGCGGGTGTGGTGTACAGGTGCGTGATCTCCTCGTCGGCGAGCACACGCTCGAGGTCGTCGCCGGCGGCGATACCGGGTGGCACCACGACGAGCCGCGCCCCGGCCGAGAACGCGACGATCGTCTCCAGCAACGAGGCATCGAACACCGGCAGCATCGCCTGCGCGACACGCGACTCGCGGTCGGCGACCGTCGAGAGCCGATCGACCAGCTCGGCGATACCGCGATGCGTCACGGTCACCGCCTTCGGCGTGCCCGTCGATCCGGACGTGAAGATCACGTACGCCGTGTTGTCGGCGCGAACCGGCACGCGGCGGTTGATATCCGGCACCGGCGTTGCCGGCGCACCGTCGAGGTCGAGGTCCCGGACGGGCACGACGGATACCCCGTCGGGCACCGCCGGTTCGGGTCCGTCGACGAGCACGCAGAGCGGTGTGACCGTCCGGATCATCGCGGTGACGCGGTCGCGGGGTTGGTCGGGGTCGGCGGGCACGTAGACGGCACCGGCGCGGACGACGGCGAGCATCGCGACGACCCGCAGGAACGATCGCCGCATCGCCACCACGATGGTGGTCTCCGGTACTGCTCCGCGGGAGACGAGCAGATGTGCGAGCCGCTCGACCCGCTCGTCCAGCTCCGCGTAGGTCCACTGCCTGCCCGCATCGACGACGGCGACGGACTCCGGGGACCGTGACATCCAGTCGTCGAGGATCTCCGTCCACATCCGTGAAGGGGCGGTGCCAGGAGCGGACACGACCGGCACCTCGTCCCCGAACCGGCGGAGGCGGCCGAGCGGCACCTCCGGCCGGTCGACGACGGCCTCGAGGACCTGGGCGACCTGCGACACGATCGCGTCGGCCGCGGCCCCGTCGAACAGGTCCGGACGGTAACTCAGTCGCAGCCGCAGCGCGTCGTCGACGTGTGCGATGAGGGTCAGCGGATAGTGGCCGGAATCGTGTCCGGTGACCTCGCGCACCTGCATGCCCGCGATGTCGACCGCGTCGGACAGAGCCGCACGGTCGACCGGATACGACTCGAACACCGTCAGGGTGTCGAACCCGGCGGCAGGTCCGGCGACCTGCTGGATTTCGGTGAGGCCGAGGTGATGCCGGTCGAGCAGCGCGGTCTGCTCGGCACGGATTCGCTCGACGAGCACGGCGAACGTCTCGTACGGGTCGAGCCGAACCCGCACGGGAACCGTGTTGACGAACAGGCCGATCATCTCCTCGACCCCGTCGACCTCCGCGGGCCGCCCGGAGACGGTCGATCCGAACACGACGTCGCGCTGCGAGGTGAGCTTCGCCAGCACGATCCCCCACGCGACCTGCACCACCGTGCCGACGGTGAGTCCGCGGTCCCGGACGAAGGCCTCCAGGCGCCGGATGTCCGCAGGATCGAGCGCCCGTGTGGTCTCCTCGGACAGGGCCTGCACGGAGGACTGCTCGGCGTCCGGGGCGACCAGCGTGGGCCGATCCGGACCGGCCAGATACCGCGACCAGGCGTCGCGCGCGGGCGCCGGGTCCTGCTGCACGAGCCACCGCACGTAGTCCCGGTAGGGACGTACCGGCGGGAGAACCCCGGTGTCCGCCTCGGTGCCGTACAGCACGAGGAGTTCCTTCAGCAGCAACGGCGCCGACCAACCGTCGAGCAGGATGTGGTGGTTGGTGAACACCAGCCGGTGATCGTCCGGTCCCATCCTGATCAGGCTCAGGCGCACCAACGGTCCGTGCGCCGTGTCGAAACGCTGCGTCCGGTCCTCGGTCTCCAGTCGGACCAGTGCCACCACACGATCCTCGGGGTCCAGATCGCTCAGATCCCGCTCACACAACGGCAGTTCGACCGACGCCTGCACGACCTGCACGGGCGGGGACTCCCCGTCGAAGACGAAGTTCACCCGCAAGTTCGGATGCCGCGCCGCCAGGGCGGCCACCGCCCGCCGGAGGCGTCGCGGATCGACGACACCGCCCAGGTGCAGGGTCAGTTGCACCGTGTACGCGTCGATCGAATCGTTCCGGAGGGCATGGAACAGGAAGCCGGTCTGCAAGGGGGTGAGAGGCCACACGTCCTCGAGGCCGGGATAACGGCGCTCGAGCTCGTCGAGGCGCTCCTGGCTCAACGGGACCAGCGGCAGATCCGACGGGGTATGCCCTCCCGCGCCCGGTTCGGCGACGTGACGGGCGAGGCCGCTCAGCATGCGTCGCCACCGTTCGGCCAGATCCGACACCTCCGGGCGGGCGATGACCCCGGTCGCATAGGCGAGATCCGCGCGCAGCACCGGACCGTCAGCGGTGTCGACGACCATGGCGTTGACGGAGATCACCGCCGGTACCGGCTGAGCGGGATCGAGGCCACCGCCGAAGTCGATGTCCGTGACGGCGTCCGGCAGCGTGCTCCGGCCGTGGAAGTTGAAGGCGAGCCGGGGTGCCGGCAGGGGTTCGAGCGCGGCGCGGCCCTCGTCGTCGAGATACCGCAGCATCCCGTATCCGATCCCGTGGTCGGGAACGGCACGCAGGTGTTCCTTGACGGTCTTGATCACGGTTCCCGCTGCGGTGCCGCCGCGTTCCACGGGCTCCACGTCGATACCGGTCAGGTCCAGTCGCACCGGATAGGCCGCGGTGAACCATCCGACCGTCCGGGACAGATCGGCTCCCGGCACGACCTGCTCCTCCCGGCCGTGCCCTTCCAACGCCACGAGCACCCGAGCGAGGTCGATCCCGCGCTCGGCGCGCTGCGCGACGACGGCTCCGGCCAGGGCTGCGAGGAGACCGTCCACGATGCTCCCGTGGAAGGCCACCGGGAGGACGCTCAGCAGCGCGGTGGTCGCGGGAGCGGGAACCTCGACGGTGACGGTGTCGACGGTGGCCCCGACGTCGACCGCGGGGTCCAGCTCTCTGGCGCCGAGCAGCGCATCCGGACCCGACAGGGTCGAGATCCAGAACGGTAGTTCGGCCGCGCGCGTGCCGCGGCGGGTGACCTCGACGAGACCGTGCGCCCAGCGGCGCATCGAGGTGCCCGTCGGTGCGGGATCCGGGTCGAGTCCGTGTTCGAGTCGAGCCGCCGCAGCAGCGAGGTCGCCCAGCAGGATCCGCCAGGAGACACCGTCGATCACGGCATGATGTGCCACGAGCAACAGCCGCGACGCGGGTCCCGCCTCGAATCGCACCGCCTGCAACATCACTCCCCTGCCGGGATCCAACCGTCCGGTCGCGGCAGCGTGCTCGGCGGCGGCGATCGCGGTGAATTCGGGCCCCGTGAGGTCGTCGACCCGGACGTGACGCAGGATCGACGACGCCGAGACGGATCCGATGGGCCGTGTCTCGAGATGCAGCGCGTCAGGCGTTCCGGGCTCCGCGTGGAGCCGCGCCCGCAGCATGTCATGCCGATCCACGACCGCCTGCAGGGCCGCGAGAAGGTCGGCCTCGCGGAGTCGATCCGGCAGCGGAACCGACACCGATTGGCAGAAGCCCGGATACGTTCGGCCGTGCCCGACCAGCCACCGCAGTATCGGGGTGAGCGGAACGTCGCCGACGCCACCACCCGGCAGTTCCTCGAGCGTCATCTCGGCCCGTCCGGCCAGGGTGACCGCCGCGGCAAGCGCTACAACGGTCTTGTGTTCGAACACATCTCGGGGCGAGAGCACCAGTCCCTCAGCTTTGGCCCGCGCGACCAGCTGGATCGACATGATCGAATCGCCGCCGAGAGCGAAGAACGAATCCTGTGTTCCCACCCGGTCGACGCCGAGCACGTCGGCGAACACCCGAGCGAGGGCCCGTTCGGTGTCGGTGGTCGGTGCGATGTAGCTGTCGCTCCGCGTCGCGACCTCCGGGGCCGGCAGCGCGCGGCGGTCGAGTTTGCCGTGCACCGTCACCGGCAGGTCGGCCATGTGGACGAACGCGGCCGGAACCATGTAGTCGGGCAACCGCTCTCGGACGAAGCGACGGACGTCGTCGAGTCGCTCCTCTGCGGCGGGGTCGTTGACATAGCGGGCGAGGCTGTCGATGTCATCGGCCGGACGGTACACATCGGTCAGCGCTGCATCGGCCTTGTCGTCCAGGTCGTCGCGGAAGACGATCACCTCCATCGATCCCGGTTCCTGCGACCACGTCACGGCGACCCGGTAGCCGAGTTCGGCGCCGAGCAGATCCAAGTCCGCAGGACCGATGCCGTCCGATCGTGGCCGGAGGTCCGGTTCCGGTACGAGCGTGTGGCCGGGCATCGCATCGAGGGAGGTAGTCGCGGCGATCACGGACTGCAGGGCGGTGTGCGGTACGTCGGTCACGCGCAGGGCGTCGGGACGGTCGGTCCGTAGCCGGTCGGCGAACGCGGCGAGTGTTCCGAATCCCGCCCAGGTCCGGCACGGAACATCGGCGAGCGACCTGGGTCCGGTACCGGTGTGCAGCACCACGCTGTAGCGGTACAGGCCGAGTTCGTTGGCCGTCCGCATCCGGCCGAGTTCGATGTCGACCCCGGTGACACCGGGCAGACGACGGAGCAGACCGGCGAAGAACTCGGGGGCGAGCAGCAGTTCCCGTTCGGAGAGCGCGGCACGGCGGACGCGTTCGCGGATCGTGTCCGCGGTCTCGGTGCCGTCGGCACGGGCGAGTTCCACAGCGGCGGCGAAGTGCGGCAGCAGCGCCTGGTTCCGGACATCGCCGAGATGGATCGATCCGCCGGGTGCGAGCAGCGGCAGGATCTTCCGGAGCACCTCGAGCAGATACGCCGCATCCGGGAAGTACTGGATCACAGAATTGAGCACGACGGTGTCGAAGTACCGCTGGGGCAACCCCTCGGTCGCGTGCGCCGGTTGCGTCCTCAACGTCACCCGCTCGGCCCACGGCTGCGATCGCACGGCGGAGTGCAGCGTCTCGAGCGTCGGGGCCGAGAAGTCCGTGCCCCAGTACTCGGCACAGTCGGGGGCCAGTTCTCGGAGCAGGAGACCGGAGCCCACGCCGATCTCGAGCAGACGCCGGGGCCGGAGCCGCCGCACGGCCCGCACTGCGGCGTCGCGCCAGTCCCACATCTGCTCGACCGGGATGGGCTGCCCGGTGTCGGTGGCGTTCCAACCCGCGAAGGCGCCGCTGTCGCCGCTGTCCTCGGGCGGCGGCGCGGAGTACACGTCGTCGTACAGTGCCCTCCACCGCTCGACGGTGCCGGTCGCGCGGGTCGGGTCGGCGAGCAGTGTCTGTTCCCGGTCGAGCACCACATACGCGACCAGTCGTCCGGTCTCGTGGTGGCCCGGAGTCTCCCGCACGACCACGGCGGCGCGGGCCACCGCCGGATGCGCACCCAGGACCGCTTCGATCTCACCGGGTTCGACCCGGAAGCCGCGGACCTTGACCTGATCGTCGCAGCGGCCCACAAATTCCAGGTGCCCACCCGAGCCCTCGGCATCGCTCGTCGAGCGGATCCACCGCACGACGTCGCCGGTGCGGTACATCCGCTCCCTCGGCCCGCCGAACGGAGATGCCACGAATCGTGCCGCGGTCGTGGCCGGACGACCGGGATATCCGCGGGAGACCCCGTCCCCGGCGATGTACAACTCGCCGGGGACACCGGGAGGCACCGGCAGCAGTCCGGCGTCGAGGACGAGGACCGCCACTCCCGGGATCGGCGTGCCGATCGGGACCGACGCGCGGTCTCCTCGGGCGAACGCGTCCTCGACGAGGTACATCGTCGCGCACACCGTCGTTTCCGTCGGTCCGTACGCGTTGACGAGCAACGTCGAGGGATGCGATTCGTGAAAGCGGCGTGCGACCTCCGGGGACAGCACGTCACCGGCCGTGACCACCTGGTCCACACCGTCCCACACCCGCTCCGGAACGACGGCGGGGTCGGCGAGGGCGTGGAACAGCGGTGTCGGGACGAACATCGTCGTCACACCGTGTTCGGAGATCATCCGCGCGACCGTCGACGGATCGAGCAGACCGGGTGGCGCGAGCACCAGTTCGGTACCGCCGATCAGGGCGGGCCAGATCTCGTACACCGACGCGTCGAAACCCGGTGAGGACACCAGCGACATCCGGTGTCGCGGTCGCGAACCGGTCCATCCGTGCTCGACGAGGTGTACGAGATTCCGATGCGTGACGGCCACGCCCTTCGGGACACCCGTGGAACCGGACGTGTAGATCGTGTACGCCGTGTTCGACGGGTGCAGCAGCGCGATCCTGTCGAAGTCGGTGAGCGGTCGCGCATCGTCGGGCAGGGCGTGGGACGTCGGGCGGCCCGCCTCGTCGACGACCACGACGACGGCGGGGGTCGCATGTGAGGTGAATCGACTGTCGGTGACCAGCACGCGGGGCGCGGCGTCGGCGAGGACGAAGGCGGTGCGTTCGCTCGGATAGGCGGGGTCCAACGGCAGATAGGCGCCACCCGCCGCCGACACCGCGAGAAGAGCGACGACCAGTGCCGGGGACCGATCCAGGGCGACGACCACCACGGACTCGGGCCCCACACCCAACTCGACAAGCAGACGAGCCAGCCGGTTGGCCCGGGCATCGAGGTCGCGGTAGGTCCATCGGCCGGCGACGCTGGTCAGCGCCGGTGCGTCCGGTGTCGCCGCGACCCGTTCGGCGAGCACGGCCGGAACCGTCCGGTCATCGGTGGTGGCAGCCGGGCCGTTCCACGCGTCGAGGAGCAGGTCGCGCTCCGATCGATCGAGCAGGTCGACAACGTCGACCCGTCGGTGCGGCGATCTCACGAGGGAGTCGAGGACACGGAGATACCGGTCCGCGAATCGTTCGACGGTGTCGCGCTCGAACAGATCGCTCGCGTATTCGATGCTGCCGAGCAGCCCGCCGTCCTCGGCGGACGCGCGCTCCGACACGCTGATGTACAGGTCGAACCGCGCGATGTCGGTCGCGACGGGCAGCATCTCGACGTGGATGTCCGGATGGTCCAGGCTCGGCAGCGGGTTGTTCTGCAATGCGAATGCGACCTGGAACAGCGGGTGATGGGCGGTCGAGCGCGCCGGGGCGAGCAGTTCCACCAACCGTTCGAAGGGCGCGTCCTGGTTCTCGTAGGCGGCCAGCGCCTTGGCCCGCACGCGGTCGAGGACATCGGCGAGCGTCCATCGTCCGGTGATGCCGTCCACGCGCAGCACCCAGGTGTTGACGAAGAATCCGACGAGATCGGCGAGAGCCTCATCGGTCCGCCCGGCCACCGGACCACCGATCGTGATGTCGTCTCCCGCACCGAGCTTGTGCAGGAGCACCACGAGTGCCGACTGGAAGACCATCGACGCGGTGGCCCCGTGCTCGGCAGCCAGGTCGTCCGCCGCGAGGCGCAGCTCCGCGGGGATCGTGAACTCCACCCGGCCACCGCGGAAGGACTGCACCGCGGGGCGGGGACGGTCGAGCGGAAGAGAAAGGCATTCCGGGACCTCGGCGAGTTCTTCTCGCCAGTAGGAGAACTGCCCGTGCAGGATGCTTCCCGTCTCGTCCTCGTCCCCCAGCACGTCCCGTTGCCACAGGGTGTAGTCGGCGTACTGCACCGGCAATGGATCCCACCGTGGTTCGGTCCCCCCCGACCGGGCCGCGTATGCCAGCAGCATGTCGCGCACCAGCGGCACCATCGACGCGCCGTCGCCGGCGATGTGGTGCAGCACGAGCACCAGCACGTGGTCGTCGGAACCGGTCCGCAGCAGTGTGGCCCGCACCGGAATGTCGGTGGACAGGTCGAAGGGCCGCCGCGCCTCGGCGCGCACGGTCGCGTGCTCCTCGTCGGCGGTCACTGCCCGCACAGGCAGCGACAATGAGGTCCGCTCGACCGGAAGGATGCGCTGGAAGGCGACTCCGTCGGATTCCTCGAAGACCGTGCGCAGGGACTCGTGGCGTGCCACGACATCGCCGAACGCCGCCCTCATCGCGTCGATGTCCACCCGTCCGGTCAGGCGTGCCGCCATGGGGATGTTGTAGGTCGGCGACGGACCTTCGTAACGGTGGATGAACCACAACCGGGACTGCGCGTAGGACAACGGGATCCGGTCCGGCCGGCGTCGGGGTGTCAACGGCGTCCGGGCGACACCGCACTCCGCGAGGCGCGGTGCCAGCTCGGCGACCGTCGGTGCTTCGAAGAGCATCCTGATGGGTGCTTCGACGTGCAGTGCGGACCGGATCCCCGCCACGACGCCGGTCGCCGACAGGGAATCGCCTCCGAGTTCGAAGAAGTTGTCGTCGACGCCGACCCGATCCGGGGACAGATGCAGAACGTCCGCGAAGACCCCCGTGAGAGTCCGTTCCAGCCCCGTGCGCGGAGGACGATGGAGCACGCCCCGGCGGTCCGGGGCCGGCAGCGCGGCACGGTCCAGCTTGCCGTTGGCCGTGATCGGCATAGTTGCCAGCGGCACCACCACAGCCGGGACCATGAAATCCGGGAGTTCCGCCGCGAGCGCATCACGAATCGTCGAGGCATCCGGGACCGAACCGGTGCGCGGCACCACGTACGCCACGACCCGGTCGGATCCGGTCTCGCGCCGGACCACCGCCGCGGCCTGCTCGACGTCGGGGTGGCGGAGCAGTGCTGCTTCCACTTCGCCGAGTTCGATGCGCCGCCCCCGCACCTTGACCTGCAGGTCGGCGCGCCCCGCGTAGATCAGCCGCAGACCCGAGGTGGCCGCTGCGCTGTCGTTCTCTGCGCTGTCGTCGTTCGTCGACCACCGCACGAGATCGCCGGTGCGGTACATCCGCGACCCCGCCGGCCCGAACGGGTCGGCGACAAACCGCGTCGCCGTCGTCCCCGGTCGCCGGTGGTATCCCCGCGCCAGGGCAGGTCCTGCCGGATACAGCTCGCCGATCACCCCGGGCGGCACCGGATTCAGGCGTGTGTCGAGCACGACGGACCGGAATCCGGGTCCGAGAGTGCCTGCGGTGACCGGTCTGCCGGGCACGAGGTCCTCCGACGCCATCTGCACGGTGATCTCGCTCGGCCCGTACCCGTTGACCATGCGGCGGCCCGGCGCCCATTTCTCCACGAGCCATGCCGGGCAGTCCTCACCGCCGACGCTCACGAAGGAGAGGTCCTCGGGGACCGCCGGATCGATCGTTGCAAGGACCGCAGGAGTGGTGCAGAAGTGGGTGATCCGCTCGGCGCGCAATGCATGTGCGAGGTCGTCACCGGCGGACGCATCGGGCGGGCCGATCACCAGGTGCGCCGCCGAGCCGAACGCCACGAGCAACTCCAGTACCGCCAGGTCGAAGCTCGGGGATGTCCCGTGCCAGACCCGCGCGTCGTGGTCGGCGAGGGTGCGGGTGTGCGCGACGAGGTTCGACAGTCCCCCGTGGGTGACGACCACGCCTTTCGGCTGTCCCGTCGATCCGGAGGTGTAGATGAGGTAGGCGGGTTGATCCGAACGCGCGGGCGCGCACCGGTCCGTGTCGGTCACCGGAGACCCGGTGTATCGCGTCGTCTCCGTGACCACCTCCGGATCGTCGACCGCGGTCCACGGCACGGTGCCGGGAAGCAGGGACCGTTCGCCGGTAGTGGTGAGTCCGAGCACGGCGCCGCAGTCGCGCAGCATGTACTCGATCCGGACGGGTGGATAGGCGGGGTCCACCGGAACGAAGGCCGCGCCCGTCTTCGCCACGGCCCAGATCGAGACGATCGAGTCGACGGACCGGGCCATGCCGATCGCGACGAAACGTTCCGGTCCTGCGCCGCGCTCGGCGAGCATGCGGGCCAGCCGATTCGATCGTTCGTCGAGTTCCCGGTAGTCGATCCGGGTCTCGCCGCACGACACTGCGGTGGCCGCGGGGGTGCGGAGTGCAGCGTCGGTGAGGATTTCCGGCAGCAGGCGTTCGGTCACCGGCGGCGGACCCGTCACGGGAGCGAGTGCGGTCCGTTCGGCTGCGTCGAGCAGATCGATGTCGCCGACCCGTATCTCCGGATCCTCTTCGACCGTCAGGAGGATACGTTCCAGTCGGCGGGCGATGCGCTCGACGGTCGGCGCGGTGTAGACGTCCGTGGCGTATCGGATGCGGAGCACGTCCGTGGACGTCGACTCGCGCCCGGCACCGTCGCCGGATCGCGGACGCTCCAGATCGATACGCAGGCCGACGTCGCCGAGGACGGCGTTCTCCACCTCCCTGTCCGCATCGCCCCGCCCTTCGACGGTGACGCGGAAGAGTGGGGCGCGCGATCCGTTCCGTGTCGGCGCCAGCGCGTCGAGCAGTGTCGCGGCAGGTATGTCGGCGTGTGCGAGAGCGTCCCGAGTCCCCCGGGAGATGTCCTCGAGGAGATCTCGGAACGGCTCGTCGAGGCGCACTCGGGTGCGTAGGGGCAGGACCGTGCGAGCAGGAGCGGTACCGGCCGGGGCAGGGACACCGAGGACGACGTCGTCGGCACCACCCGACCTGGCGACGAGGATCGCGTTGGCAGCCTGCAGGATCGGGACACGATCGTCGGCACATTCGGCGCTCGCTCGACCCGGTCCGATGCCGAGGGGATGGACGAACTGCGCCCACGCCGAAGCAGATCCCGCGTTGCCCGCCCGTCCACCGGCAGGTGCCTGCGTGGACGGTGACAGGGCGGGCGGGGTAGGTGCACCGGCCAGAAGATGCCGCCAGTGATCGAGCACGGTGTTCCGCCGGTAACGAGGTGCGGCCGCTCCGGCGCTCGGCGGGTGGATCGAACCGACCGGCGTTCGAGGGGCGGCTGCGACGAACTGCTCGAGGATCTCGGTGAAACAGATGCACTGCGCCTGTATCTCGTTCTCCTCGTATCGGTTCGGATTCGCCCGGAATTCGATCACGGTGCCGACCGGCACACTGCGGCGGTGGACGGTGATCAGCCGGTCCCCGACGGGCCCGCGCGACAGGACATGTGGTGTTCCCACGATGTCGCCCAGTACGGGTTGCTGATCGAACAGCATGACGTTGACCAAGGGGACCGAGAAGCGGGACACCGGTTCGGATGTCGCCCGGCGGATGTCGTCGAGTCCGCACGCCTGGTGTCGGAGGGCTCCGACGAGCTCGACCTGCATCCGCCGGACGAGATCCTCGACGGGTTCGCTCGGATCCACCCGGATCCGCAGGGGAACCACGTTGACGAGCATTCCGGCGGAGCGTCGCAGCTCGGCCGTCGTCCGCGCCGACACCGGGATGTTCACGAGCACGTCGTACCGTCCCGACCGCCGCGAGAAGAAACAGGCGGCGGCCGCGAGTACCACTGCGGCCGAGGAGGCGTCCCGCGTCGGCGGGGACCCCGACAGGTAGACGTCCGCAGTGTCCGACAGATCCGCCTCCGCCGTGATGGTCCGGACCGCCGGGGGCACCTCGGTGGTGTCGACATGGGGCAGGTCGCGGATCCGCTCGCTCCAGTACTCACGGTCCGCGACGAATCGGTTCGACGCGCGATACTGCCGGTCCTTCTCGTACAACGTCCGCAGATCCGCCGGCGGCTTCTCCGGCGGGGCCCCGTCCTGGCCGGAACTCCGGGAGGCGAGTGCCCTGGAATAGAGTTCGGCTCCCCTGCGAACGATGATCATCGCTCCGAACCCGTCGAGCGCGATGTGATGGGCTTTGACGTACACGAGGTAACTGGCATCACCTGTGCGCAGAACCACTATGCGGCACAACCGGTCTGCCATCAGGTCGACGGGTGCTTCCACATCCCGCCGGAGCCACTCCTCGGCCACCCCCCGCGGATCGGATTCGTCACGGAGGTCGACGACCTCGGTGGGTACATCGAGGTCCCGGTCGACGACCTGGTACGGACGGCCGTCCACGTCGACGAGGCGCAGGAGGACGGTCTCGAACTCCCGACCGGCGGTCGTCGACGCCCACTTCAGCAACTCGAGATCGAGTTCTCCACGGAACTCCACGTATTGGGCAATGACGAAAGGGACTTCGGGTACGAGTTGCTGGGCGAGCCAGATACCGTACTGGGCCGGAGTCAGCGGAAACGCACCCGCGCGCGCGTCGGAGTTCTGCGCGGTGCCTACGACGGGAGTGGCCACAGCGCCCCCTTCACGAGGATGTGTGCAGCGGCAGCGGCGAACGGGAGCGCCTCGTCGAGCCGGATGCCCTCGAGCATCGTGCACAGCTCGCGAGCGGGAACGACCGAGTCTGCACGCCGCTTCGAGAATGTATGCGTCAGCGTAGGACGGGGACGGGGTTGCTGCAATGCCGTGCAGTAGAACGAGATCGAGATGCGACCAGGACATCTCGCAGAGGACGACGCTCGCACATCTCGACATTCGGCATTTTCACACCATAAACCTTAGGTTTGTTTGATGGGATGGATAGAAACCTTCCGTCCGCGCTATGCTCGTTTTACAAACTTAGAATGCAAAACTCTCGGTAAACTCCGGACGAAGGGGAATTCACGCCCGGCCCGACGGTCGCACGAGTACTGAATCCACGAGAGCGGACGATGCACGAGGCCGGACCGGTGCAGTCGATTATGTTGCACTGCAACAATTTCCACTTCTTTCATGCCTGTTGCTCGAAACAGCCTTCCGGCAATCCTTCCCGGGAACCCTCCCCAGTTCCCACGAACACGCGACATCCATCCCCTGGAGGGAGGAAGCGCAGATGCCGATCCAGAGACGAATCGGACCTCGTTCGGGCACGGTCTGGGTGGACCTGTTCGGTGAAACCTCCGAGTACGCAGACGAAGCGAGCGCCCACCTGTTGAGAAGGTGGGCGAGCGGGTATCTCACCGAACCCAACCCCGACCTCGGCCGCAGCGGGCCCGTGTGCCCGTTCGTTCGCCCGTCGATCGGCAAGCAGCTCTTCGGAGCTGCATTCGTCCACGGATCCGGAATCGACGCCGGGGCACTCGGCACGATCGTGGAGGACCAGTTCGACCTGTACACGACGCTCTCACGCGAGGACGATCGCGACCGGAGCCTGAAGACGCTCGTGACCGTACTGCCCGACCTCACCGGCTTCGAGGTGATCGACGTCGTCCACACGGAATTCAAGTCGCGGTTCGTCGAACACGGTTTCATGCTCGGCCAGTTCTACCCGGGCTGCACCCAGCCGGGTCTGTGGAATCACGACTTCCATCCACTCGACGCCCCGTTGCCGATGCTGGTCGCCCGCCACATGATGACGACCGATTTCCCGTTTCTCGTTGGTCGCCAGGAATGGCTGTGCGCCTACTTCAAGAAGTTCGCCCCGGCACTGCCGTCGACACTCCGCCTCACCATCGCGAAACGGATGAAGTACGACGGCGATGCGGTGGACGCGATCACCGCCCATCATGAGCTGACGGGGAACGAGCCGGGCCGATAGGCTGTACGCGTCCCTGTCCCACATTCCGGTCGTCAAGCTTCAGGTCTTGATTATCGACAATCAAGCCCTCACACTTGACGCATGTTCGTCTTGACGGTCGACCAGCGGAGCAGCCGCCGAGACATCGACCGCGTGGCGGACCTCCTCACCGAACTGCAGGATGTTCCGCTGGTACGGCCCTTCGATCGCACCGCGGGCGACGAGGTCCAGGCCGTCGCGGACGATCCCGCCCTCGTCGTCGATCTCGTCCTCGACCTCCTCCGGAGGGAACGCTGGAGTATCGGGGTGGGAATCGGCCCGGTGGAGACCCCGCTTCCCGAACAGACACGCGCCGGCCGCGGACCCGCCTTCGAACACGCCCGCACCGCCGTCGAACGCGCCAAGAACGCCCCTGGGCAGGTCGCGGCCGAAGGCGACGACGCCGAGGCCACCGCCGACGTCGACGCCGCGCTCACCCTGCTCGCCACCGTCGTCCTGCGCCGCACAGACCAGGGGCACGAGGCGGTCGACCTCGCTCGTCAGGGCCTGTCGCAGGCGCGGATCGCCGAGCGTCTCGGCATCAGCAAACAAGCGGTGTCCCAGCGCCTCGCCACCGCCGGGTGGCAGGCCGAACTGGCCGGACGCGAACTCGTGCGGCGACTCCTGGAAAGGGCCGACCGTTGACCGTCCTCTCACTGGTGTGCCTGGCCGTGGCTGCTCTCGGACCCGCACTCGCGCTGCGCCCGAGCATGCCGGTGTGGCCGGCCGCCTCGTTGAGCATTGCGGGTCTCGCCGGTTCAGCCCTCGCCGCCACCGCGACCACACCGGTTCAGGGAGTCGCGCTCGCGGCCACGCTGATTCTCACCGCCACGGCGACGATCACCGGGGGCGGACCCGCGGTCCTCGTGGCGTTCCGGATCGCGCGCCGGCAACCCGATGCCGGTCCCGAGCCCACCCCTCCCCCGGGCCCGCTCCGCGGCGGACGCGTCATCGGCGTGCTCGAACGCGGAGCGGTCACCGCCTCGATCCTCGCCGGATGGCCTGAAGGGATCGCCGTCATCATGGCGGTGAAGGGTCTCGCCCGTTATCCCGAACTACGCGAACCGAACGCCTCCGAACAGTTCATCATCGGCACGTCCACCTCGGTGCTGTGGGCGGTCGCGGTGTGCGGAGTCGGGCAGGCGCTGATCACCTGACGCCGGGATCTCCACCGTCAGGTCTTCTTCAGCGCACTCCCCTTGTGCATCGCGACGTGATCGGTCTTGTCGCTCCGGATCTCGTACTGCGGCTCGTCCTCGCTGCACCGCCGCGTGCGCCCCTTGAACTCCACGTCCTCCGTGTGCTTCGCAATGATCACACCCTCGACGTATCCGGCTTCGGAGTTCCATCGGACATGGTCACCGACGGAGAAGTGGGTCGCCATGTCGTCGTCCTCCCGATCGGCTCGCTTCCTGTGGCAGTCGGATAACCGTCTCCCATCGGTCCTACACCCCAGGACGATCAGTCCGTCCGATGCTCCGCGGGATCCGCGGACCCCTCGGCGACGGCACGGAAACGTTCGAGGTCCTCCGGACGGAACTCGGGCCGGGCGACCACCGCGTCGACGAGCAGACGCAACTGGTGCTGCAAGGCCGGCACCGACCCGGTGCGCCCCTGCTCGGAGAGATGATCGATGAGCATGCGCAGCACCCGGGCGAGCGCCGTGGCCACGTGCAGCTGCGCCGAGCCGGCCTGCCGGATCTGTTTGAAGGCGTGCTCGATGTACTCGTCGGGCGACAGGATCCACGGACGCAGCAGAATCCGGCCGTCCGCACCCCCGATCGCCGGCACCGGACTGTCGGTGACCAGCAGGGTGCGCAGCAGACTGCCGAGCCGGAGCACCACCTCGGTGGCGGTCGTCGGGTCGTTGATCGCCTGGCTCAGTGCGCGCAGCGCGATGTCGACGAGTTGCCGCAGCGCGAAGTCCACGTCCTGTTGCATGGTGCGCGTATTCGAGATCTCCACGGCCGCCTCGAGCCGCCGCAGGACCACCGCCCGTTCCGGCTTCGGATGGATCCGCAGCAGCGGTTCCCCGCAGTGAATGTACGCGCCGGGACGCGTCTCCATCCGCACGACCGAACCCGGCGGTACCACGGCGAGAACGAGCTCGGCCGGCGCCTGGGTCACCCAGCCGTCGCGCCGGGCGTACACCGTCGCCCCCTCGGTGAAATCCGGCTCCGGCACCCGGTCGACGTGGATCTCGCCGCGCGAACTCCGGCTCGTGTTCGAGATGACCTTCTCGGCCTCCGAGGCGATGCTGCGCACCACCTCCCCGACCTGCAGACCGTGGGCCAGCCGGTTGAGATAGGCGATGATGAGCACCACGGTCGACACCGCGAGGACCACAGCGAGGGTGGTCGACAGTGTCGGGGCAGGTGCGGCGTCGTCCGCGCCGATGTGGCGCAGTGTCAGCACGCAGTAGACGAAGGTCGCCACCAGCACCCCGATCACCGTCTGGCTGGCCCGATCCCGGATGAAGGACCGCATCACCCGCGGCGAGAACTGGCTGCTGGCCAACTGCAGGCTCACGACGGTCAACGAGAAGACGACGCCGGCGGTGGTGATCGTGGCACCCGCCACGGTGCTCAGCAGCCAGATCGCGGCGTTGCTGTTCATCTTCATGCCCCACGCGAAGGGGCCGAAGGTCCGATCGATGTAGCCGCTCACCTCCGCGAGCACGGCTCCGGCGACGACGACCAGCGCGGGCAGCGCGAACAGACTCTCCCGGAATCGGTATACGCCCGCGGCGATCCGCAACTGCATCCACGGTCTCGGCAGAGCACTCATGTCGACCAAGCTAACCATCCGCAATCCGTACCGCGGGCACTCGCAGCGAGCTGTGGGCACACGCACCGGATGTCCCCTACGGCACGGTTACGGCAAGTCCATGAGATACTCGACGGACAATTGAACAGCCACCGAACCGCGGCGGGAGAGTCCCGCACACAGCGGGCGCCGAAGGAGCAACCTCCCCGGGAATCTCTCAGGCCCCCCAGACCGCCACGGCGAGGCTCCTCTGGAAAGCAACTCTTCCGGGTTCACCGAAGGTGTAAGCGGCTCCGTCCGCGAAAGCTCTCAGGTCCGATGACAGAGCGGGGAACGACAACACCCGCTGGTGCTCGTTTCGTGCACCCTGGACCCGAGGTAGACGTGTGACCGTTTCCCTGGGCGCGCCCCTGCGCGCCGATCATGCGCTGCTCGAGCAGCGCCCCGAAGTTGCACCGACCGAGTCGCGTGGCCCTGTTCTCCCTCCCTCCCCCGCCCCGAAGTCGCCGCCGCGTACGAACCGGCGACTCGGGATCGCCGCGATCGTGCTGTCCGCGACCGCGATGGGCGCCGCAGGATTGTTCGGCCGCAAGGCCACTCCCGAAGGCGCGGTGCTCGGTGAAGCACTCACGCTCGGGCGGATGGCGGTCGGAGCGATCGGCATGCTCGTCCTGATCGCGCTGTCCCGCCGCCTCGGACAGTTGCGCCGGACCCGCCTGTCCTGGTCGGTCGTCGGTGGCGGTGTGCTCCTCGGACTGTCCCTCGCGACCTATCTGTCCGCCACGGTGTTGACCGACCTGTCCCGTGCCGTGGTTCTCCATTACCTCGGCCCCGTCGTCGCGACGGCCCTCGCCCGGGTGTTCCTGAAGGAGAGGGTCGGTCGCCTCGACGCCCTGTCGATCGGCACGGCGTTCGCCGGCATGTTGCTCGCCGCCGGCCTGGTGGGCGGTGAATCGTCCGGGGGCGAGCACGAGACGCTGGGTACCGTGCTGGGCGCTGCCTCGGGAGTCTTCTACGGCGGGGCCCTGCTGTGCTACCGCTATCGCACCGACATGCCGTCCGACGTCCGGTCCCTGTGGAACTTCGTCTTCGGCGCCGTCGCGGCAGGTGGGATGGTCGCGGTGACCCGACCCGACATGTCGGGGATGACCGCGACGCACTGGTTGTGGGCCGGTGGGTTCTTCGTCGTCTGTGGTCTGTTCGCGCTGGGGCTGCTCGTCGTCGCAGGCAAGCACCTCCGCGCCGCGGAACTGTCCGGCCTGTCCTACCTCGAAGTCGTGGTCGCGCTGATGATCGGCATGGTCGCCTTCGGAGAGTCCGTGACCGCGCTCGCCGCCGCGGGCGCCGGTCTCATCGTGGTGGCGATGGCACTGCCGATGCTCGGCCGCCGATGACACTGCCGATGCTCGGCCGCCGATGACGAGTGGGAGGGCGCGCCGGTCGGCGCGCCCTCCCACTCGTGATCGGTTTCCGTTACTGCTGTTGCGGCGGCTCGGCCGGCTGCTCGGATGCGTCGTTCGTCATCCAGCGCTGCGCCGGCGGCGTTGCGGGCAACGCCGACTGTACTTCACCGGCACCCCTCTGCGTCCCCTCCGTGGCGAGACCCGTCCGAACTGCGGGGTCGACCGGCTTGCGCGCGACCGCCTCGGCTTCGGCGACGGCCTGGGCCACCTCGGGATCGCGCTTGGTCGCGAACCAGTCCTCGACCTCGGCACTGTCGTCCTCGGGCCGTTGCAGTTCCTCGTCGACAGGACTCGGCTCGAAGCGGAAGACGCCGTCCTCGCCGGGCGCGCCGAGCGTCCGCGCGAATCCTTCGAGCGCCTTGCCGAAGTCGCTCGGCACCACCCACATCTTGTTCGCATCGCCCTGGGCCATCTGCGGCAGGGTCTGCAGGTACTGGTAGGCGAGCAGCTCCGGAGTGGGCTTGCCGGCCTTGATCGCGGCGAAGACCTTCTCGATGGACTTCGCCTCGCCCTGGGCCTCGAGGTAGCGCGCCGCGCGATCACCCTGCGCGCGCAGGATCCGCGACTGCCGGTCGGCCTCGGCTTCGAGGATCGCGGCCTGCTTCGCACCCTCGGCGGAGAGGATGCGCGACTGCTTGTCGCCCTCGGCGGTCTTGATCGCGGATTCACGGTGACCCTCGGCCGTGAGGATCATCGCGCGCTTCTCGCGGTCGGCCTTCATCTGCTTCTCCATCGATTCCTGGATCGACGGCGGCGGATCGATGCTCTTGAGTTCGACCCGGGCGACACGCAGGCCCCATCGGCCGGTCGCTTCGTCGAGCACACCGCGGAGCTGACCGTTGATGGAGTCGCGGGAGGTGAGCGTCTCCTCGAGGGTCATTCCGCCGACGACGTTGCGGAGCGTGGTGACGGTGAGCTGCTCGACCGCGGCGATGTAGTTGCTGATCTCGTAGACCGCCGCCTGCGGGTTCGTCACCTGGAAGTACACGACCGTGTCGATGCTCAGCGTCAGGTTGTCCTGGGTGATGACCGGCTGCGGCGGGAACGAGACGACACGTTCGCGTAGATCGACCTTCGCGCGGATACGGTCGACGAAGGGCACCAGGAAGGTGAGCTGACCCGACGCCGTCCGGTAGTACCGGCCGAGACGTTCGATGACCGCGGCCTCCGCTTGCGGTACCAGCGATACCGATTTGGCCACGACCACCACGACCAGTGCCACCACTACGGCGAGCACGATCAGAGCTTCCATCCTCAGACACCCCTCCACACGACGGCAGTCGCGCCGTCTATCTGCATCACTGTCACTGTCGTTCCCGGCCCGTACACCTCGGTGGCGTCCAGCGGCCTGGCGGTCCACACCTCACCGTCGATCTTCACGCGCCCGGAATGCTCCCCCACCTGCTCGAGGACCAACGCGTGCTTGCCCGGGAGAGCGTCGATCCCGGTGGGCAGAGCGGGCGGCTGGGAGTACCGGCGCCTCAGCATCGGCCGGACACCGAGCAGCAGAACCAGCGAGGTCACGGCGAAAATCACCGCGTCGATCCAGACGGGCAGATCGGTCACCGCGGAGACACCGCCGGTGACGAGCGCTGCACCGCCGAGCATCAGCAGCGCGAAATCGCCCGTGAGCGCTTCGCCGGCCGCCAACGCCACTCCGGCGATCAACCAAATCAATGCGGCCACGATCACCATCGAACCACAAATCGGACATCCTGGCAGATGCCCTGGTGGAGGAAGCGGTCTTGGCCCCTCGTCCTCGAGGCTGCTTTCCGCAGGGAAGATCTCAGGTCGGTAATTCTATATTCTTCGGCTTTCCGTCCTGACCGGAATGTCACCCCGGCTTCATAAGTGGAGGCAACCGAAACACATCCTTTTGCCGTTGTGAAATCGGTGATACCGTCCCCGAACTACCGGCATCACCCCCGCGCGTTCACTCCTCGTGGGAGCTCGATCAGCTCGTCACGCGGTTCCACGCGGCCATCGACGACATCGAGGACCCGTACGAGCGCGCCGTCGAATGGATCGTCGAAGCGGTCCGCACCGTTCGTTACCACCCGGTCGCACGACGATTCGTCGACAACGAAGCCGCCCTCCCCCTCCACCGACAGCTGATGTCCGCATCCGTTCCCCAGGCTTCGCACCCGAGGAGTCCGGCAATGGAAGTCACTCCCGCACAGCGCGTTCGCGCAAACATCGAGGACGATGTACCCTTCGCCGACCGCACCTTCGTCCGGTCGCCGGCAGACCGCCGCATCCGGCCGATGTTCCTGTTCCGGGCGCTGTCGCTCCAGGGCACCCACCCCACCGTCATGGTTGCGCTCGGTCAGCCCTCGTCGGGTTCGGTGACGAAGTCGACGAGGCGCTCCACGGCGCCGATGAGGTGCGATTCGAGATCGCGGAAGGAGTTCACGGCGTTGTAGACGCGCCGCCAGCCGTCCTGCGGCGTGCCCCAGCCGAGTTCACGGCAGACGCCGGTCTTCCAGTCCTGTCCGCGCGGAATGGAGGGCCAGGTGTCGATGCCCACGGCCTTCGGTTTCACGGCCTGCCATACGTCGATGTAGGGATGGCCGGTGACCATCACGTGCGGACCGAGATTCGCGGTGAGACGCTCCTCCTTGGACCCGGTGACGAGGTGGTCGGCGAGCACACCGACGCGCCGGCCCGGGCCGGGTTCGAACTCGGCCAGCCTGGCGCCGAGATTGTCGAGGCCCTCGAGTTGTTCGACGACCACGCCTTCGACCCGCAGGTCGTGCCCCCATACCCGTTCGACGAGGGCGGCGTCGTGCACGCCCTCCACCCAGATCCGGCTTCCCCGCGCCACGCGTGCGCGCAAACCCTCCACCCGGGTGGATCCCGAGGCGGATCTCGTCGGTGCGGAGGCGGGACGGATCTTCGGTTTGACGAGGGTGACGGGTGCTCCGTCGACCAGGAAGGCCGCGGGGCGCATCGCGAACAGACGGGTGCGTCCCTGCGCGTCCTCGAGCCGCACGAAGTCGCCGTCGTGGGTCTTCTCGATTCCCACGATCGCGCCGCACCAGCCGGATGCGGCGTCCTCGACGACGACGCCGCGCTCCGCTGCGAGTTCGGGAACGGCCTTCTTCTTGGTGCGGGCGTGACCGGCGTAGATGTCGCCGCCGTAGATATCGCGTGGGCTCACGCCAGTCCACCCTAGGACATTGCGCGGGACCGCTCGCGCTGCCACGCCGGACCGCCGTGCGCGGTCGCCGTATGCTTTCGGGGTGAGTTCTCCGAGCCTGACGCTGACCGTGTGGGCGGGGTCGTGGCTGTCCGGTCACGCCTCCCCCGACGATGTGATCGATGCGCTGCACGAGTGGGCGCCGATGCATCTCGTGGGTGCCCACGATGCGGCGACGGCCTCCGCGGCGGATCTGCCCGACAAGGGTGTCGCCGACGGTGCCGCCCTGCTGCTCACCCTGATCCGCCGCGTCGATTCCGCCGCCGGCGCCGGTCTGCATCTCGTCCTTCCCGCCCCGGGCGACGTCCGCGCGTTGCCTGCCGGTACGGCGTTCGCCTCCGCGGCGCTGGCTGCCGGTGAAGGCGTCGTCGTGGGAGCGCCCGGAACCCCGGGGCTGGGTCTGGTACCCGTGATCGAGGGTCCGGACGTCCTACGGTGGAACGTCTTCACGCTGCCGGCGGTACCCGAGATCGCGGTCGACGGTGGTCTCGGTGCGGCCGAGTTCGCGATCCGCGAGGCGGTTCGTGATGCCGCCTCCGCGTTGAGCGGAATCCCGACGGTGGGCACCGACGGGCGCCGCACCGATCCGCGGACGGAGATCGCCGAGAAGGTCGCCGAACTCGCGCGGCACCGCTATCCCCCGTCACTGCCCGCACGTGCCGTGCGCGTCCTCGACACCGCAGACCAGGTCGCGGCGATCCTCACCGTGGCCGGTCGCGGAGGAGGTCTGCGGGCCGGTTCGGTGTCCGCCGCCACCGGCCGCGAGGGCGCGCTGCAGCCGCTGTGGGCCGCGGTCCGCGAGGCCCGCACCGGTGCGGTCGCGGCGGCTCTGCGGGCCGAGCACCATCACTGACCGCGGCCGACAGTGCGCGTCGACTCCAGTGCGCGTCAACTCCGTTGCGCGGTGACCAACAGGTACTCCCAATTCATCGCTCCCCCACCGAGATCGTGACGTTGGGCGAGTTCGAGCAGGTCGAGATCGAGAGCCGCGACCCGATCGTGGTCGTCCGCGATGTTGCGGTACACCGCGATGGTGGGGCCGTAGGCGGACTTGAAGAACTCGCGGAAGTCCTCCCCGGTCGCGAAGCGTTCGACGCGCAGGTTCTCGGTGCGTGCCTGCAGGTCGGTGACACGGTCGCCGATCAGCTCGCGCACGTGCACCTCGTCGCCCCACAGCGGCGGCGGCTGTGCACCCGGCGGGGGCGGTGGCGCATACGGTTTCATCGTCGCGAACATCTGCCCGATGAAGCCGGTGGGGGTCCAGCTCAGTAGCCCGATACGTCCGCCCGGGCGGGTCACCCGGAGCAGTTCGTCGGCCGCGGCCCGGTGGTGGGGCGCGAACATCACTCCCACGCAAGAGATCACGGCATCGAAGCTCGCATCGTCGAACGGGAGCGCTTCGGCATCGGCTTCCTGCCAGTCGAGCGTCGCACCTGCCGCTTCGGCGTCACGGCGGCCGACTTCGAACAGTTCCGGGGTCAGGTCGGTCGCGAGCACCGTCGCACCGGTGAGGGCGGCGGGGATCGACGCATTGCCCGATCCGGCGGCGATGTCCAGGACACGGTCGCCCGGACCGATTCCGGTCGCGGCCACGAGAGCGGGGCCGAGTTCGGCGATGACCTCGGTCGCCACCGCTGGATAGTTGCCGAGTGCCCACATCGCCCGGTGCTTGGCCTTCAGGGCGAGATCGGCGTCGTGTGTCGTGGAGATGTCGGTCATCAGAGGATTCCTCCTGTCGAGGGACCCGGCTTCGGCACCGTCTCGGAAGCGGCCCGGGTCACAAATCGACTGTAGGAACGCGGACGCGGTGTCCTCCAGTACACAATCTGTACTGCACCGCCGCTCATCCGTGCTGGTCGCGGCGGTCCGACCGGCCTACGATCCGATCATGGGCCCGCCCTACCACCAGTTCTGTCCCGTCGCCAAGGCGATGGAGTTGTTCGACGAGAGGTGGACGCTGCTCGTGGTGCGCGAACTCGTGCTCGGCAGCGAACGGTTCAACGACCTCCGACGCGGCCTGCCCCGCATGTCGCCGACGCTGTTGTCGAAGCGGATGCACCAGCTCACAGCGGCGGGCATCGTGCAGCGCCTCGAGGACGGAAACGACGTCCGATACGTGCTCACCCCGGCGGGACGCGATCTCGAGACCGTCGTCGACGCACTCGGTGCGTGGGGCACGCGGTGGACCGGGAAACTCGGCGAGGTCGACCTCGATCCGCGACTGCTGATGTGGGACATGCACCGGCACGTCGACCATGCGGCCCTGCCGGAATCCCGGGTGGTCGTGGAGTTCGTCTTCCCGACGGTCACTCACGCGTCGCGCCGGTGGTGGATGGTCATCACGCCGCACGACGTCGACGTGTGCGACGAGGACCCGGGATTCGAGGTCTCGATCCGGGTGACGACGGGACTGCGGGAGCTGACCGAGATCTGGCGTGGCGAAGCGACCTGGCCGGACGCGTTGCGCTCGGGTGCCGTATTCGTCGACGGTCCGAGCGCCCTGCGCCGGTCGCTGCCCCGCTGGTTCGACTCCCCTCTGGCCTCACCGGCCGGGCACTCCGCCCGGTGAGGCTCGGAGGCATCTATCCGTTCGCGGCGGGCCGGGACGGGCGTTTCGGCGGCTCACAGCACCCGACGGCGCACAGGCTCCCGTTGCACGCGGACCCGAGCAGCGGTTCGGTGCCGCAGCGACGGGCGGTGACCCCCTCCCGCTGTTCCTCGACGAGCTCGCGGACGAGTTGCGCGAAGCGCGGGTCGGTTCCGGCCGTCGCCGCACGAGAGAAGCCCATGCCCAGCTCAGCGGCCCGATCGCGAGCCTCGGTATCGAGATCCCACACGACCTCGAGATGATCGGAGACGAACCCGACCGGCACGACCACGACGGCTCGGACTCCCCGTTCGTGCAGCGCATCGATGTGGCCGACGATGTCGGGTTCGAGCCACGGCACCTGCGGCGGACCGGACCGCGACTGCCACACCAGGTCGTAGTCGCCCTCGCCGAGCGCCTCGGCCACCAACCGCGCCGCTTCGGCGACCTGCCGGCTGTAGAGACGGCCGCCCTCCTCCGGCGGACCACCGGTCGCGTCGAAGGAGGTCGGAACGGAGTGCGCGGTGAACACCACGCGCGCGGAATCGCGCACGTCGTCGGCGAGTTCGACGCGGGCCGCGCGCACGGCGTCGGTGACGGCATCGAGGAACAGCGGGTGGTCGTAGAAGTGCCGCAGCTTCGTCAGCTGCGGGGCGTCCTCGACGGCGTCCCGCGCCCGCGCGATGTCCTCGTGGTACTGCCGGCAACCCGAGTAGCCGCCCCAGGCGGAGGTCGCGAACACCAGGGCGTTACGGATCCCTTCGTCGCGCATCCGCGCGACGGTGTCCTCGACCATGGGATGCCAGTTGCGGTTGCCGAAATAGATCGGCAGATCGATACCGTGCACGTCGAACTCGGCGCGGACGGCGTCGATGATCGCCCGGTTCAAGGCGTTGATCGGCGAGACACCCCCGAAGTGCAGATAGTGCTGCGCGACCTCGTCGAGTCGTTCCGGCGGGATCCCTCGTCCGCGGGTGACGTTCTCGAGGAACGGTCGCACGTCGTCGGGTCCTTCCGGTCCGCCGAACGACAGCAGCATCAGCGCGTCGTACGCCCCGGGGGTGTTCGTCATGGGAGTGCCTTCCGTCGTACGGTCAGCTGCCGAAGCCGACCTGGGAGTGGAAACCACCGTCGACGTAGACGATGGATCCCGTTGTCCCGGGTAGCCAGTCGGACAGCACCGCACACACGGTCTTCGCCACGGGCGTCGGATCGTCGACGTCCCAGCCGATCGGGGACGCCGCCGACCAACCCTCGTTCAGACGGTTCATCTCCGCGCCCGGGCCGGTCGCGTCGCCCGCGATGGCCTTGGCCGCGAGCGTCTTGATCGGGCCGGCGGCGACGAGGTTCGAACGGATACCGCGCGGGCCGACTTCCTTGGCCACGTAGCGGTTCACCGACTCGAGCGTCGCCTTGGAGACACCCATCCAGTTGTAGAACGGCACGGCCCGGGACGGGTCGAAGTCCATTCCGACGATCGAACCGCCCTCGTTCATGACGGGTAGGACGGCCTTGGCGAGCGCGCCGTAGGAGTAGGCCGACACCTCGAGCGCCACCGCGACGTCCGTCCAGGGCGCGTCGAGGAACGGGCTGCCCAGGCAGGACCGGGGTGCGAAACCGATGGAGTGGACGACACCGTCGATCCCCTCCGGTGCGAGTTCGCGGATCTTGTCGGCGAGACCGTCGAGATCCTCCTGGTTCTGCACGTCGAGGCAGATCGCCGGCGGCACCGGCTGCGGGAGACGCTGCGCGATCCGGTCGATCAACCGGAGTCGCTCGAAGCCGGTGATGATCACCTTCGCGCCCTGTTCCTGCGCGGCCTTCGCGGTGTGAAAGGCGATCGAGGCATCGGTGATGATGCCGGTGACGAGAATGGTCTTGCCCTCGAGCAGTCCGCCCATGAGTGTGTCGGTCCTCCAGTGAGATTCGGATGTGGTCGCGTGACCGTCAGTGGCCCATGCCCATGCCGCCGTCGACCGGGATCACGGCGCCGGAGACGTAGGCGGAGTCGTCGGAGGCCAGGAAGCTGACGACGGCTGCGACGTCCTCGGGCTTGCCGAGTCGCTGCAGCGGGATGAACTTCTTCGCCGTGTCGCGCAGGTCGTCTGACAGATCCGCAGTCATGTCGGTCTCGATGAAACCGGGAGCGACGACGTTGGCCGTGATCGATCGCGAACCGAGTTCGCGGGTGACCGAACGGGCGAGCCCGATGACACCGGCCTTCGAGGACGCGTAGTTGATCTGACCGGCCTGACCGGCGAGGCCGACCACGGAGCCGAGGAAGATCATGCGGCCCCAACGGGCACGGAGCATCGCACGGTTGGCGCGCTTGGCGCACCGGAAGGCGCCGGTGAGGTTCGCGTCGATCACCGAGCTGAACTGGTCCTCGGTCATGCGCATCAGCAGGGTGTCGTCGGTGATGCCCGCATTCGCGACGAGCACCTCGACGGGACCCTGATGCTCCTCGACCTCCTTGAACGCGGCGTCGACCGAGTCGGCGTCGGTGACGTCGCACCGCACACCGAACAGGTCGTCGGGCGCGCCCGAACCGCGGTGGGTCACGGCGACCCTGTGGCCGTCCGCCTGCAGGCGACGGGCGACGGCGAGGCCGATCCCGCGGTTTCCACCGGTGACGAGGACGGATCGGGGGGTGGCACCCGCGCGCGTGGACGCTGCGGCACTATCTGCGTCAGTCATGCATTCCAACCTATCTGGTGGCCTGGCCGGGACGGAAAACGCTCCGTGAGCGTGCACAAGGTGGATCAGGGCAACCGCTGGCGCAACACCATCGCCGCGCCGAGCCCCGCGATCACCGAGAACGCTCCGAGCATGAGCCACGGACGGCTGGCGTCGCCGCGGGTCGTCTCGAAGCCGATCTGCTCCTCGAGCGTGTTGTAGGCGTCCTCGAGTTCTTCGAGGCTTGCCGCCGTGAAGAAGCTCCCGCCCGAGAGATTCGCGATCTCCTTGAGCGACGGATCGTCGACGGGCACGGGGATCCGATCATCCTCGATGGTGACGGTGCCCGTCTGGGTGCCGAACGAGATGGTCGAGACCGGGATTCCCTTCTCCGCCGCCTGCCGCGCCGCGGTGAAGCCCCCGCGGGGATCGTCGGGACTCTCGGGGACGGTCTGTTTGCCGTCGGACAGCAGCACGATCCGCGCGGGCGGCGCCTGGTCGCTACCGCCGAGCACGGCGGCGAGCGTGTCGATCGACTGCATCGCTGTGAAGATCGCCTCGCCGGTCGCAGTGCGCTCGCTGAGCTGCAGGTTGTCGATCGCGGACTTGCTCGCCTCCCGGTTGGTGGTCGGCGAGACCAGGACCGAGGCGGTACCCGAGAACGCGACGAGACCGAGGTTGATGCCGGGCGTCAGGTCGTCGGCGAACTGCTTGGCCGCCTCCTGTGCGGCGGCGAGTCGTGTGGGCGCGACGTCCGTGGCCTCCATCGACAACGACACGTCGATGACAAGCACGACCGTGGCCCGGTTGCGCGGCACCCGCTGTTCGGCGGTCGGGCCGGCGAGCGCCACGGTGAGGAAGACGAGCCCGACGAGCAACAGTGCGACGGGAATGTGCCGAGCGCGTCCCGGGCGGGCGGGCGCGACCTTCTCGAGCAGCTCGAGATTGGTGAAGCGCAGCGTGTTCGTCTGGCGCCGGCGCTGGACCAGCACGTATGCGCCGCCGAGGGCGGCGACGACGAACAACAGCAGCAGCCACCACGGTGAAGTGAAACCGGACAGGCTCATCGTCCCCCCTGCCGTGCGGGTGCGCCGAAGCTGTGCCGCCGGGCCGCGACGAATCGGACGACATCGCCGATCCAGTCGCGGTCGGTGCGCAACGTCAGCACCGGTGCACCTGAACTACGCAGCGCCTGGTGCACGGCCGCGCGATGCTCGACGGCGGCCTGCGCATAGTCGGCCCGCAGTTCGGGAGTAGTCGTGAATTCACGGGTGCGGCCCGTTTCCGGGTCGTGCAGCACCACGTCGCCCAGATCGGGCAGTTCGAGGTCGCGGCGATCGACGATCTCGACAGCGAGCAGTTCGTGCCGGCCGGACAGTGCCCGCAGGGAACGCTCCCAGTCGAGAGGGCCGAGGAAATCGCTCACCACGACCGCCAGACCGCGGCGGCGCTGGGGACGTCGCAGCGACTCGACGAGCCCCTGGAGATCACCGCGGGTCCCGTCGGGTGCGTGCGGGGTTGTCGCGACGGTACGCAACAACGATTGGGCGTGCAGCCGCCCACCACGCGCGGGGACGCGGGCCGTCTCGTTGCCGGTGGAGATCACCGCGCCGATCCGATTCCCGCTGCCGGTGGTCAGATGCGCGAGCGCGGCCACCGCTGCGATCGCCAGGTCGCGCTTCTCACACATGCCGGTACCGAAGTCCAGGCTGGCCGAGAGGTCGACCGCGAGCCACGTCTCGAGTTCCCGGTCGGCGACGGTCTGCCGCACGTGCGGGTGCGTCGTGCGCGCGGTGACCGACCAGTCCATCTGCCGCACGTCGTCACCCGGCTGGTACTCGCGGGCGTCCCCCGGCTCGGAACCGGGGCCCGGGATCAGACCGAGATGGTCGCCGTGCAGGACGCCGTCGAGACGGCGCCGCACGGTGAGCGCGAGGGTGCGGAGCGCGGCGGTGAGCGCGGGATCGCGCAATTCACCGGTCCGGAACCGCGGTGGCGACCCGTCGTGAGGACGTGTGCTCACCGCGCGCCCGCACCTCCCTGCGGATCAGGTGCACCGATGGGCGCCTGCTGACCGGCAGCGGCCCGCGGATCGGCAGGCGCCGGGCCGGGGGTCGCGGTCGGCACGGGTGCGTTCGCCTGGGGCGCGACCTGCGGAAGACCCACGGTCTGCAGGATTCGGGTGATGATCTGGTCCGGGGAGACGTCGTCCGCGAGCGCGTCGTAGGACAGCACCAGGCGGTGGCGGAGCACATCGGGGATGACGTCGACGATGTCCTGCGGCACCACGTAGTCGCGACCGCGCACGAGCGCCAGGGCACGCGCCGAGGAGATGATGCCGAGCGTCGCGCGGGGCGAGGCGCCGTAGGCGATCCAGCCCTGCACGTCGTGCAGGCCGAGCTCGGCGGGCCGACGCGTCGCGAAGATGACCCTCACCACGTAGTCGACGAGCGCGTGGTGCACGAACACACGGCCGGCGATCTTCTGCAGGCGCAGGAGCTGCTCGTTGTCGAGCACCTGCTTCGGCTCGGGAGCGGCGACACCCATCCGGTAGACGATCTCGCGTTCCTCCTCCACCGACGGATAGTCGACGAGGACCTTGAACAGGAAACGGTCGCGCTGCGCTTCCGGCAGCGGATAAACGCCCTCGTTCTCGATAGGGTTCTGCGTCGCCATCACGAGGAACGGCTCGGGCATCGGGAAGGTCTTGCCACCGATCGTGACGTGGCGTTCGGCCATCACCTCGAGCAGCGCCGACTGCACCTTCGCCGGGGCGCGGTTGATCTCGTCGGCGAGCACGAAGTTCGCAACGACCGGTCCGAGTTCTGTGTCGAACTCCTCGCGTCCCTGCCGGTAGATGCGGGTACCGACGAGGTCCGTCGGCACGAGGTCGGGAGTGAACTGCACGCGGGAGAACGACCCACCGACGACCTTCGCGAAGGTTTCGACGGCCAGCGTCTTCGCGACACCGGGAACGCCTTCGAGCAGCACGTGCCCGCGCGCGAGCACACCGACCAGCATCCGCTCGACCAGCAGGTCCTGGCCGACGATCACGCGCTTGACCTCGTAGATGGCCCGTTCGAGGAGACGGACGTCGTCGGCGGGGTCGTACGCCTTCGCAGGAGCGTCGCCGGGTTTCCGCATGTTCGCGCCGGACACCTGCGGAGCCGGACCGTTCGCACCGGCCGCCTTCGGCGCCGGCGCGGCACCCGCCGCAGCCTGGTTGTTCTTGCGTCCGTCGTTACCGCCCTGGTCGCCCGGCGTCGCCGAACCGGACGTCCCACCCTCGCGTGAGGTCACCAACAATCCACCGCTTTCGCCTACGTCGCTCCGCTGGAAACACCTGCTGCACCACTATTGCAGGTGCCGGCTCGGTGTGTCGTCGCCCCTGCACCGACCGGGAGACGGCACCCGGAAACGACCGGATGGCACCCGCCCTCGGTGGTACGAGGGCCGCGGCAAACCTCGCCCTCACGACACCATGCGCACCACGTACGGTGTCATGCCGCCCCAGCGTACCGGCGAGATCTTCACGAACGATCCCGACTGCGGCGCCTCGAGCATCTGCCCGTCGCCGAGATACAGCGCGACGTGCTGGCTGGCGTTGGGCCCGTAGAAAATCATGTCGCCCCGTCTCATCTGCGACGACGGAACCTGGGTACCGGCCGTGTACTGGTAGCCGGTGTAGTGCGGGAGCGAGATGCCGATGCCCGCGAACGCGTAGATCATCAGTCCGGAGCAGTCGAAGCCGACCTTGGCGTAGTCGCCGTGGACATCGGCGACGCCGCCGTCGCGGATACCGCGGGTCGGGCCGTTCTCGTTGCCACCACCCCACGCGTACGGGACGCCGATCTGGGACATCGCACGGTCGATGACGATCTCCACCGCAGCGGGACCGGTGACGGACGGACGCGACGGGGTCCCGGGCGTCGAATTCGGTGTGGAGGGGCGGGAACCCGATCCCCCGGTCCCCGATCCGGGGGTCTCCACGACGGGGTCGCCCGGATCCGGGTTCTCCCAGTCGATCCCACCGTCGTCGCCGCTGTCCTCGTCTTCGTCCTCGTCGGGGATCGTGCCGCTGTCGGTGCCATCCGGGACGGATCCACCGTCGGTACCGTCTGGGACCGTGGCGTCGTCGGTGTAGTCCGGTGCAGCCGTGTCGGTGCCACTCGTATCGGTGCCACTCGTATCGGTGTCACTGCCCTCCGGCGCTCCGGATTCGGTGGTGACCTCACCCGGTGAGGCGACGTCGCTCTCGCCGGTCGACGGAGACTCCTCGATCAGCGTGTGGGGGCGACGGCCGTTGGCGAGTTCCGCCGCACGTTCCCGGGCTGCGGCGTCGGCGGCGACACGCTCGGCTGCCGCGGCTGCCGCGACCCGTGCCTCCTCGGCGGCCGCCGCGGCAGCTGCTTCCTCGGCTGCGCGGCGACGGTCCCAGTCCTGGTACTGCGCGCGTTGCCCTTCCAGGCCCGCAACGTTCACGCGGGCCCGGTCGAGTTCGCTCTGCGCGTTCGCACGTTCCTGCTCGATGCGCGACTTCTCCGCGGCCTGCCGACCGAGTTCCGCTCGCGCGACGGCAATCGCGGCCTCGGCCTCGGCCCTGCGCTGCTCGGCGGCTTCCGCCGCCGCGTCGGCCTCGAGCTTGGCCGCGCGTGCCCGCGAGTGGGAGTTGGCCTCCTGGGCCCGGGCGCGCTGGAGCGCATCGAGCACCGCGGCGCGCCCGGCGGATAGCAACCGCATGACCTGGGCGCGGTCGAGCAGATCGTCGGGACCGTCGACGTCGAGGAAGGCCGCGAGGGAGACCGAGTTGGCGCCACGGGTGTAGCTGTCGCGGACGAACGCGTCGAAGTTCTTCTGGGCAGCGAAGATCCGGTCGGCGGCGTCGTCGAGTGCGCGGCGGGAATCCACGACCACCCGTTCGGCGAGATCCGCTGCGTCGCGCGCGCTCTGGAGATCGACGAGGGCGCGGTTGACGTCCTCGCGGCGGATGGCGACGTGCGCGTCGAGCTCGGCGAGCTGCTGATCCGCGCCGGCGATCCGGACGATCAGCTGCCCCACCCGGTCGATGTTGGCCGCGACGGCCGCACCAGCGCGGTCGATCTCGGCGTCCGAAGGGTTCGGCGGCGGGGGCGGTGCGGCGGACGCCGTCGTGGTCACGGTAAGGAGCACGGCTGTGACCAACCCCAAACCGGCGAGGAGCGTGCCGGTGCGCGTCCGCGGGGTGCGACCGGGCGTCGGACCGTCGGGTCGACGGCCTGCAGTGAGCGTCGTGGCGGTGCCGTCCGGCCCCGACCGTCGCGGAATCCCTCCGTGGATACCGAACCGTCTCACTTGCATCTCCCTCGGTCGCACCTGGTGGCCGAGACTTCCGGCCGGACGACCCGAGGAAGGCACGCAGCATCCGCTCGCCGTGGGTGCCCCACGGCTCACACGCTGCAGTCGTACACCGGCTGCGGACAGCGTCCCCACGAGCCGGGTTGTGACACACCTTCCCCAAGAGCGTCATGAAAACCGTACGACACCTCAGGGGTATGTCGCATGACAGTCAGGAAGATCGGCCGGAAGAACTCCGAAAGAACACGGTGCGGACACCGAGGAACACCGTGAGGACACCGAACGATCTTCCCTGCCGGATTCCGTCACGGTCGGGGCGAGGACAACCCGGAGACGATCTCCGCGGTGACGGAAAGAGACCTCAGACGTCCTTGGCCGATGACGATCCGTTACCTCCGGCAACGGTCGCGTCACCGTCCGCGCGGCGGCGTTTGGCGAGCCAGGTCGCGCCGGCCGCAAGGGCGACCACTGCGACGATCAGCAGCGTCATCAGCGTCCAGGGCGGTGACGGCTCGAGCACCGAGTCGACGAAGTTGCGTGTGGAGACCACCGGATCGCCGGTGTAGGTGCGATCCTGGGCGGCCTCGAGAGTGACGCGGTCGAGATCCTCGCTGAATGTCCCGACCCATCCCGGACTGAGGACCAGCACCGTTCCGCCGTCCTCGGCGCCGACCTCCGTCGCGAGGTCGCGCAGCTGCGAATCCATACGGGGGTCCCGGTCGAGCACGACCACGCTGAGGTCGATCCCGTTCTCCTGCGCGCGCTGCACCTCGGCGACGAGGTCGTCGACGTACTGCGAGGGCGCCGCCACCTGGTCGTCGGCGAGATCGGCGAGCACTTTTTCGACCGAGACCCCGGCGGGAAGATCCGTGAGCGCAGGGCCCGGTATACGAAGCAGTGGCGCAGACATCTCTCTCCGGTGGTGCTGGGGCAGAAGCCGGGCGATACGGCGATCCGGCCGTGCGGAGACGACACGAAGAGCCACACCCGTGGGCAAGGGAGAACATTACGCGATCGCGCGACGGCGGCTCGAAGCACTCGTCGCGAGCAGGACCGATGCCGGCGGGACGCTTCGTCGACACGACGGACCCGACTTCGGTTCAATACAGGACAAGCGTACTGTTAGAATCGAGGGCGAGACGCCACGACTACTGCATCCGGGCCACGGGCCGCGGGCGGACGTCGTGTGCCTCGCTTCAGCCGTCGACACAGCCCCGTCGGCGGCCAGCCGAAACGACGAGTGGAGCTGACGTGAGCACCAGTAGTGATTCGTTCGGCGCCAAGGGTTCGCTGCAGGTCGGAGACAACTCCTACGAGATCTTCCGCCTGTCGGCCGTCCCCGGCACCGAGAAACTTCCTTACTCTTTGAAGGTCCTGGCCGAGAACCTGCTGCGCACCGAGGACGGTGCCAACATCACGGCCGATCACATCCGGGCCATCGCCAACTGGGATCCCTCCGCCGACCCGAGCATCGAGATCCAGTTCACGCCCGCACGCGTGATCATGCAGGACTTCACGGGCGTCCCCTGTGTCGTCGACCTCGCCACCATGCGTGAGGCCGTGACCACCCTGGGCGGCGACCCGAACAAGGTCAACCCCCTCTCCCCCGCCGACATGGTCATCGACCACTCGGTGATCCTCGACTACTTCGGTCGCGCCGACGCCCTCGAGCGCAACGTCGACCTCGAGTACGAGCGCAACGGCGAGCGCTACCAGTTCCTGCGCTGGGGCCAGGGCGCCTTCGACGACTTCCGCGTCGTCCCCCCGGGCATGGGCATCGTCCACCAGGTCAACATCGAGTACCTCGCCCCGACCGTCATGGTCCGCAACGGGCAGGCCTACCCCGACACCTGCGTCGGCACCGACTCGCACACGACGATGGTCAACGGCCTCGGCGTGCTCGGCTGGGGCGTCGGCGGCATCGAGGCCGAGGCCGCGATGCTCGGCCAGCCGGTCTCCATGCTCATCCCGCGCGTGGTCGGCTTCAAGCTCACCGGTGAGATCCAGCCCGGCGTGACCGCGACCGACGTCGTGCTCACCGTCACCGACATGCTGCGCAAGCACGGCGTCGTCGGCAAGTTCGTCGAGTTCTACGGCGCCGGCGTGGCCGAGGTCCCCCTCGCCAACCGCGCGACCCTCGGCAACATGAGCCCCGAGTTCGGTTCGACCGCAGCGATCTTCCCGATCGACGGCGAGACCATCAACTACCTGCGCCTGACCGGCCGCAGCGACGAGCAGCTCGCTCTCGTCGAGGCGTACGCCAAGGAGCAGGGCCTGTGGCACGATCCGAGCCGCGAGCCCGAGTTCTCCGAGTACCTGGAGCTGGACCTGTCGACGGTCGTCCCGTCGATCGCCGGCCCGAAGCGCCCGCAGGACCGCATCCTGCTGTCGGAGTCGAAGGCAGCCTTCCGCCGCGACATCCACAACTACGTGGAAGGGCACGAGGCGACCCCGCACTCCAAGCTCGACGACGCGCTCGACGACACCTTCCCTGCGTCCGACCCGATCAAGCCCACCGCGAACGGCGACGCTCCGCTCGTTCCCCACGGCGATACTTCCGGCCGCCCCTCCAAGCGGGTCAAGGTCGTTTCCGAGGAGCGCGGCGAGTTCGTCCTCGACCACGGTGCCGTGGTGGTCGCAGGTATCACCTCCTGCACCAACACCTCCAACCCGTCGGTCATGCTCGGCGCCGCGCTGCTCGCCCGCAACGCGGTCGAGAAGGGTCTGGCCTCCAAGCCGTGGGTCAAGACCAACATGGCTCCGGGTTCGCAGGTCGTCAACGACTACTACGAGAAGGCCGGCCTGTGGCCGTACCTCGAGAAGCTCGGCTTCTACCTCGGTGGCTTCGGTTGCACCACGTGCATCGGTAACACCGGCCCGCTGCCCGAGGAGATCTCGAAGGCCGTCAACGACAACGACCTCTCGGTCACCGCGGTGCTCTCCGGCAACCGCAACTTCGAGGGTCGTATCTCCCCCGACGTGAAGATGAACTACCTGGCCTCGCCGCCGCTGGTCATCGCGTACGCACTCGCGGGCACGATGGACTTCGACTTCGAGACCGACGCGCTGGGCAAGGACAAGGACGGCAACGACGTCTTCCTGAAGGACATCTGGCCTTCCGCCCAGGAGATCGACGACACCATCAAGTCGGCGATCAACCAGGACATGTTCCGCAAGTCCTACGCCGACGTCTTCAAGGGCGACGAGCGCTGGCAGAACCTCGAGACCCCCGAGGGCGACACCTTCGCATGGGACGAGGATTCGACGTACGTCCGCAAGGCCCCGTACTTCGAGGGCATGACGATGGAGCCGGACGCGGTCAGCGACATCAAGGGCGCTCGCGTCCTCGCGCTGCTCGGCGACTCGGTCACCACCGACCACATCAGCCCGGCCGGTCCGATCAAGCCGGGTACCCCGGCCGCGCAGTACCTCGACGCCCACGGTGTCGAGCGCAAGGACTACAACTCGCTCGGCTCGCGTCGTGGCAACCACGAGGTCATGGTCCGCGGCACCTTCGCGAACATCCGTCTGCAGAACCAGCTGCTCGACGGTGTTTCCGGTGGTTACACCCGCGACTTCACCCAGGACGGTGCTCCGCAGGCGTTCATCTACGACGCCTCGCAGAACTACCAGAAGGCCGGCATCCCGCTGGTCGTCCTCGGTGGCAAGGAGTACGGTTCCGGCTCCTCGCGTGACTGGGCCGCCAAGGGCACCCGCCTGCTCGGCGTCAAGGCCGTCATCACCGAGTCCTTCGAGCGCATCCACCGCTCGAACCTCATCGGCATGGGCGTCATCCCGCTGCAGTTCCCGGCGGGCGAGTCGGCCGCGTCACTGGGCCTGACCGGCACCGAGGTCTTCGACATAGAGGGCATCGAGAAGCTCAACGAGGGCGTCACGCCGAAGACCGTCAAGGTCACGGCGACCAAGGACAACGGCGAGAAGGTCACCTTCGACGCTGTCGTCCGCATCGACACTCCCGGTGAGGCGGACTACTACCGCAACGGCGGCATCCTGCAGTACGTGCTGCGGAACATGATCCGCGGCTGAGAGCAGTGCTCGTGACCCGATCGGTCACATCTGTGTGAAGCGGCGGGCCCGGGGCGAGACTGGTCTCGGGCCCGCCGTCTCCCTCGAGCCGAAAGGAAGTGGCGCGTGCCCAAGGTCAGTGAGGACCATCTCGCCGCGCGGCGCAGGCAGATCCTCGACGGTGCCCGTCGCTGCTTCGCCGAATACGGTTACGACGGCGCGACCGTGCGACTGCTCGAAGATGCCACGGGTCTGTCCCGTGGCGCGATCTTCCACCATTTCAAGGACAAGGACGGACTGTTCCTCGCCCTCGCCCAGGAGGATGCGAGACGGATGGCCGACGTCGCGGCCAACGAGGGTCTCGTGCAGGTCATGCGCGACATGCTGTCCTCCCCCGACCAGTTCGACTGGCTCGGGACGCGGCTCGAGATCACGCGCCGTCTCCGCACCGACCCCGAGTTCGCGAGGGCGTGGACGCAGCATTCGGCCGAACTCACCGAGGCCACCGTCGGACGCCTCGAACGGCAGCGGGAAGCGGGCCGGCTGCGCGACGACGTGCCGACGGAAGTCGTCCTGGGTTATCTCGACCTCGTGCTCGACGGACTCGTCGCCCGCCTCGCTTCTGGGCACACCGAACAGGACCTCGTCGCGGTTCTGGACCTCGTCGAGGAATCCGTGCGCCGGCGCGACTGACGCGCCGGATCTGTTCCTCACGCCTTCTCGTCGCTCGCTGCCGCCCGACGACGGTTCGGGCCGCCGCGGCCCCGCAGCCGCACCTGCGACTCCACGAGAACGTTGTGCACGAAACCGTAGGATCGACCGGTTTCCTGCGCGAGCCTCCGAATGCTCGCGCCTTCCTCGTAGCGGCGCTTCAGATCCTCCTGCAAGCGGTCCCGCGATTCCCCTGTAACTCGGGCTCCCTTCGCGTAGGTCGTCTCTCCACCACCGGAATTTCGCGCCATCGGATCCTCCCTGCGCCCTCGCCAAAGGTCCCTTTCCCAGGCTAGAGGACTGTCAGGTTGCGCGGACGCAGATCGGACCAGCGGGAGCGGATCGGGGGACGGATCCGACCGGAGGCCCGATCAGGCGAGCTGGATGAGCTCGAGGTATTCCTGGGACCAGTGGTCCTCGGTTCCGTCGGGAAGCAGGATCACACGTTCCGGGTCGAGGGCCTCGGCCGCACCCGGATCGTGGGTGACCAGCACGACGGCACCCTCATAGCTGCGCAGGGCGTCGAGCACCTGCTCGCGCGAGACGGGATCGAGGTTGTTGGTCGGCTCGTCGAGGAGCAGCACGTTCGCCGCGGACGAGACGAGCCCCGCCAGGGCGAGTCGCGTCTTCTCACCGCCGGAGAGCGTTCCGGCCGGCTGCTCTAGCTGCGGACCGGTGAACATGAACGCGCCGAGCAGTCCCCGCAGGTCCTGTTCGCCGGCGTCGGGAGCGGCGTGCCGGATGTTCTCCCATACCGTCGCCGAGTCGTCGATGGTGTCGTGCTCCTGCGCGAAGTAGCCGACCTTCAGGCCGTGACCCGGCACGAGTTCGCCGAGATCCGGCTGCTCCACACCGGCGAGCAGCCGCAGCAGCGTCGTCTTGCCGGCACCGTTGAGGCCGAGGACGACGACGCGGCTGCCCCGGTCGATCGCGAGGTCGACGCCGGTGAAGATCTCCAGGGAGCCGTAGACCTTGGTCAGCTCCTTGGCCATCAGCGGGGTCTTGCCGCACGCGGCCGGTGTGGGGAACCGGATCTTGGCCACCTTGTCGGCGACGCGCACGTCGTCGAGGTCGGCGAGCAACTTCTCGGCGCGCTTGGCCATGTTCTGGGCGGCAGTGGCCTTGGTGGCCTTCGCCCCGAGCTTCGCGGCCTGTTTCTGCAGAGCGGACGCCTTCTTCTCGGCGTTCGCACGCTCGCGCCGGCGCCGCGCCTCGTCGGTGGCGCGTGCGTCGAGGTACTTCTTCCAGCCCATGTTGTAGACGTCGGCCTCGCCGCGCACCGCGTCGAGGAACCACACCTTGTTCACCACGTCGGCGAGCAGGTCGACGTCGTGGCTGATGACGATGAGCCCACCGTCGTGGTTCTGCAGGAAGCCGCGCAGCCAGGTGATCGAGTCGGCGTCGAGGTGGTTGGTCGGCTCGTCGAGCAGCAGCGTGGTGTCGGACTTCCCGCCGGAGCCGTCCGAGGCTGCGAACAGGATGCGGGCGAGTTCGACACGGCGGCGCTGACCACCCGACAGCGTGTGGAGGGGTTGGCCGAGGACCCGGTCGGGCAGGCCGAGGCTGTGGCAGATGCTCGCGGCCTCGGATTCGGCGACGTATCCGCCGAGCGTCGCGAAACGCTCTTCGAGCGAACCGTACTTGCGCACGGCACGGTCGCGGATCTTCTCGTCGACGGCCTCCGCCATGAGCGCCTGCTGCTTCTCCATGCTGCGGAGGATCTCGTCGAGACCTCGCGCCGAGAGCACCCGATCCTTGGCGAGGACGTCGAGATTGCCCTCCTTGGGATCCTGCGGCAGGTAACCGATGTCTCCGGAACGGATCACGGCGCCGGCGTAGGGTTCGCCTTCACCCGCGAGGATCCGCAGGGTCGTGGTCTTGCCGGCACCGTTACGTCCCACGAGGCCGATCCGGTCCCCGGCCTGCACCCGCAGCCCCGAGCCGGGGGCGGTGAGCAGCGTCCGCACGCCGGCGCGGACTTCGAGGTCGGTAGCGGTGATCACGCACGGGCTCCTAGAACGAAAGACGATGGATGGGTGCCATGGTGGCAAACAGCCGGGCACACGAATCACCCATTTTACAGTGACAGCACCTCTCTCCCACGGTGAGATGCACTACCCCTCGCCACGCGCGGTCGGGTTCTCCCCGTGCGCAACCTAGGCTGGCGCCCGTGACCCACCTTCCCGCCACCGACCTCGTCGTGGCCGGACTCGGCCCCGCCGGCCGTGCATTGGCGTTCCGTGCCGCCGCGGCCGGGCTGTCGGTGACGGCCGTCGACGTGCGTCCACAGCGTCGGTGGACCGCGACCTACGCGGCGTGGGCCGACGAACTGCCCGCCTGGCTGCCCGACGAGGTGGTGGCAGCACGCATCGACAGGCCCGCGGCGTGGACGACCGAGCCCCGGATCGTCGATCGTGCCTACCGGGTGCTGGACACGGCGTGCCTGCAGGACTTCCTCGCCCTCGACGCCGTCACGGTGGTCACGGGTCGGGTACGCGACGTCGATGCGGACGGCGTGGTCCTCGGCGACGGACGCCGGGTGACTGCCCGCTACGTCGTCGATGCCCGCGGGGTTCCCGCCGAACCGGAACGTGCCCAGCAGACGGCATTCGGGCTGATCGTCGACGATACGACCGCAGCTCCGGCACTCGACGGCCACGACGCCTGGTTCATGGACTGGCGCCGCGACAACGGCACGGGCCCCGACGACGTGCCGTCCTTCCTGTATGCGGTGCCGGTCGGCGACGGACGCACGATCCTCGAGGAGACCTGCCTCGTCGGTCGCCCGGCGCTCGGATTCGGCGAACTCGAACGGCGCCTGCACATCCGCCTCGCGGCGCGAGGCGTGCGCACGACCGGCGACGAGCAGGTCGAACGGGTGCGCTTCGCCGTCGAGAGCGCACCGACGGCACCCGGGGTGATCGGCTTCGGCGCTCGCGGTGGTCTCATGCATCCGGCCACGGGATACGCGGTGGCCACCGCCCTGTCCACCGCGGATGCGGTGATCGACGCGGTGCGCCTCGGCGAGGACCCCCAGCGCGTCCTGTGGCCGGTGCGCGCCCGCTCGGTGGCGACCCTGCGGCAGATGGGACTGCGGGTCCTGCTGCGACTCGACGCACGCGGAGCGATCGAGTTCTTCGACGCGTTCTTCGCTTTGCCGGTCGAGCAGCAGCGCGCCTACCTGTCCGGTCGCGACGACGCGACTGGCGTGGCGGCCACGATGTGGCGGCTGTTCCGGGTGCTGCCGACGGGTGCGCGCGGAACCATTCTGCGTTCGCTCCGCTGATCCGCCGGGTGCGGCGTGTGGCGAAGGTCTCGGCGAACCGCCCGGTGAGTTTCGCAGCTTTCCAGCGTGCTCCCGAGGTGTCGATCATGATGGACACATGCGGTCGATCTGGAAAGGCTCACTCGCGTTCGGCCTCGTCAACGTGCCAGTGAAGGTGTACTCGGCGACCGAGTCGCACGACATCTCCTTCCACCAGGTGCACGCGAAGGACGGTGGACGGATCAAGTATCAGCGTGTGTGTACCGAGTGCGGGGAGGTCGTCCCCTACCAGGAGATCGACAAGGCGTACGACTCCGAGGACGGCGAGCGGGTCGTGCTCACCGACGAGGACTTCGAGAAACTCCCCGCCGCCGAGAAGCACGAGATTCCGGTGCTGCAGTTCGTGCCCACCGAGCAGATCGACCCGATCCTGTTCGAGAAGTCCTACTATCTCGAACCCGATTCGTCGTCGCCGAAGGCCTACGGCCTGCTCGCCGCGACTCTCGAGCAGAGCGACCGGACGGCGCTGGTGCATTTCACCCTTCGTCAGCGCACCCGGCTGGCGGCCTTGCGTACCCGTGACGGTCTGCTCATCCTGCAGACCCTGCTGTGGCCCGACGAGGTTCGCGCAGCCGAGTTCGAGTCGCTCGACGACATCGAGAAGCCGAAGCAACGCGAACTCGCGATGGCCGAGACCCTCGTCGAGTCGATGTCCGACGATTTCGATCCCACCGAGTTCACCGACGAGTACCAGGTGGAACTGCGCACGCTGATCGACGAGGCCCTCGCCCGCGGCGGCGAGAAGGTCTTCCAGGTCGCCGAACACGACACCGGCGAAGAGGACGCCGAGGTGCTCGACCTCGTGGCGGCCCTGCAGCGCAGCGTCGACGCGGCGGGCAAGAAGGTCCCGTCCGGTTCGTCCTCCGGCGGGAAGAAGTCCTCGAAGAATGACGAGGATGAAGACGAGGACGCGAAGAAGGCCCCCGCGAAGAAAACGGCGTCGAAGAGTTCGGCGGCCAAGAAGAGTCCCGCCAAGAAGAGCACGGCGAAGAAGACCGCGTCCAAGAGTTCGGCGTCGAAGAGCACGGCGAAGAAGAGTCCTGCCAAGAAGACGGCCGCCAAGAAGACCTCCGGCGAACGCAAAGGCGCCTGACCTCCGACGAGAAGTCGAAGATCAGGCGCCGAGGCTCGGAGCCGGCGACAGCCGGATCAGACGGTGAAGCCGAGTGCGCGCAGCTGCTCGCGTCCGTCGTCGGTGATTTTGTCGGGACCCCACGGCGGCATCCACACCCAGTTGATGCGCAGCTCGTCGCAGAGGCCGCTGCGCACGAGTGCGCCCTTGGCCTGCTCCTCGATGACATCGGTGAGGGGGCACGCCGCCGAGGTGAGCGTCATATCCACGGTCACGGTCTCGTCGACCTCGGAGATCCCGTAGATGAGACCGAGATCGACGACGTTGATGCCGAGCTCGGGGTCGACGACGTCGCGCAGCGCTTCCTCGAGTTCGTCGAGGCGGCCCGGATCCAGCGGCGGGGCCGTGGCCGCGACCAGCGTCGAGGTCTCGTCCGCGCCGGCGTCGGCCGTCGGATTCTCGTCGGTGTTCACGGTGCCCGGTGCGGGTTCGGTCATCAGTTCTGTCCTCCGCTCGAAAGGGTGTGCGCGCCGCCCGCCAGGTCGGCGGGGGCTGCGTCCACGGTCTGCGCGACCGCGTCCTTGAAGGCCATCCAGCCCAACAACGCGCACTTCACGCGCGCCGGGTACTTCGCGACGCCGGCGAACGCGATGCCGTCGCCGATCAGGTCCTCGTCGCCTTCGACAGTGCCGCGACTGCCGACCATCTCGACGAACCCCTCGACGATCTTCAGTGCATCGCCGAGCGGAACGCCGATCACCTGGTCGGTGAGCACGGACGTCGACGCCTGGCTGATCGAGCAGCCCTGCCCGTCGTAGGAGACGTCGGCGACGGTGTCGCCGTCGATGTGCACGCGCAGGGTCACCTCGTCGCCGCAGGTCGGGTTGACGTGGTGCACTTCGGCGCCGAACGGTTCGCGCAGTCCGCGATTGTGCGGGTGCTTGTAGTGGTCCAGGATCACTTCCTGGTACATCTGCTCCATCCGCATCGGATCACGCCTCCCCGAAGAACTTCTGGGCGCGCCGGATCGCCGCGCCGAGTGCCTGCACCTCGTCCGGCGTGTTGTACACGGCGAACGATGCGCGGGCGGTCGCGGCCACCCCGAAGCGGCGGTGCAGCGGCCAGGCGCAGTGGTGTCCGACCCGGATCTCCACGCCCTCGTCGTCGAGGATCTGGCCGAGATCGTGCGCATGGATTCCGTCCACGACGAACGACACCGCCCCGCCCCGCTGTTCGGCGGTCGTGGGTCCGATGATGCGCACGCCGTCGATGCCGCCCAGCTCGGCGAGCGCAGCAGCGGTCAGCTCGTGTTCGTGTGCAGCGACGGCGTCCATCCCGATGTCCTGCAGGTAGCGCACGGCGGCACCGAGGCCGACGGCCTGCGAGACCATGGGCGAACCGGCCTCGAATCGCTGCGGCGGTGCGGCGAAGGTCGTGGCCTCCATCGTCACCGTCTCGATCATCGAGCCACCGGTGATGAACGGCGGCACGTCGGCGAGCAGGTCGCGGCGACCGTAGAGAACGCCGACGCCGGACGGACCGAACATCTTGTGTCCGGAGAAGGCGGCGAAGTCGACTCCGAGGGCGCGGAAGTCGACGGCCATATGCGGCACCGACTGGCACGCGTCGAGCACGACGATCGCGCCGATCTCCTTCGCGCGTCGCACGATCTCCTCGACGGGGGCGACCGCGCCGGTCACGTTCGACTGGTGCGTGAACGCCACGACCTTCACAGCGTCGGTCAGCGTCAGCGAATCGAGATCGATGCGGCCGTCGTCGGTGACGCCGTACCAGCGCAGGGTGGCACCCGTGCGCCGCGCGAGTTCCTGCCAAGGAACGAGATTCGCGTGGTGCTCGAGCTCGGTGACGACGATCTCGTCACCGGGTCCGAGCCGGTGCGGGAACCGGTCGTCGGCGAAGGCGTAGGCGACGAGGTTGAGCGACTCGGTGGCGTTCTTGGTGAACACCACCTCGTCGACGTCGACCCCGACGAACGACGCGATGACAGCGCGGGCGTCCTCGTACGAGTCGGTCGCCTCCTCCGACAACGCATGCGCACCGCGGTGCACGGCCGCGTTCCGCGTCGCCAGGAACTCACGCTCGGCGTCGAGCACCTGCACCGGACGCTGGGAGGTGGCCCCCGAGTCGAGGTAGACCAGGGGTTTGCCGTCGCGCACCGTGCGCGCGAGGATCGGGAAATCCGCCCTGATCCGGGCGATGTCCAAGGTCCGCACCGGCACCGTCATCCGATCACGCTCCTTGCGTTGCTGCCTGGGTGAAACGAACGTAGCCGTTGGTCTCGAGCTCGTCGGCGAGCTCGGGGCCACCGGACTCGACGACGCGGCCACCCACGAAGACGTGCACGAACTGCGGCTTGATGTAGCGCAGGATGCGGGTGTAGTGGGTGATGAGCAGGACGCCGCCGTTCTCGTTCTCCTGGTAGCGGTTCACGCCCTCGGAGACGACGCGCAGCGCGTCCACGTCGAGGCCCGAGTCGGTCTCGTCGAGGATAGCGATCTTCGGCTTCAGCAGACCGAGCTGCAGGATCTCGTGGCGCTTCTTCTCGCCACCGGAGAAGCCCTCGTTGACACTGCGCTCGCCGAAGGCCTGATCGATGTCCAGCTCGGACATCGCCTGCTTGACCTCCTTGACCCAGTGGCGCAGCTTGGGAGCCTCGCCGCGCACGGCGGTCGCGGCGGTGCGGAGGAAGTTCGACATCGACACGCCGGGCACCTCGACCGGGTACTGCATCGCGAGGAACAGGCCGGCGCGGGCGCGCTCGTCGACGCTCATCTCGAGCACGTCCTCACCGTTGAGGGTGATACTGCCCGAGGTGATCTCGTACTTGGGGTGGCCGGCGATCGCGTACGACAGGGTGGACTTTCCGGAGCCGTTGGGGCCCATGATGGCGTGCGTCTCACCCGAGCGGACCGTGAGATCGACGCCCTTGAGAATGTCGATGGGTTCAGCGTTCTCGTCGTTCTGAGCGACGCGGACGTGCAGGTCCTTGATCTCGAGGACGTTCGAAGGTGTGGACATCGAAATGCGTTTCCTTAGTGGAGAGGTATCGGGAGTACGGGGAGACGGCCGTCAGGCGCCGACGGCGGCGAGTTCCGCCTCGATGGCGGCCTCGAGCCGTTCGCGGACCTCGGCGACCGTGATGCGCTCGAGCAGCTCGTGGAAGAAGCCGCGGACGACGAGGCGACGCGCTTCCTCCTCGGGGATACCGCGAGCACGCAGGTAGAACAGCTGCTCGTCGTCGAAGCGGCCGGTCGCCGACGCGTGTCCGGCACCGACGATCTCACCGGTCTCGATCTCGAGGTTCGGCACGGAGTCGGCGCGCGCACCGTCGGTGAGCACCAGGTTGCGGTTGAGCTCGAAGGTGTCGGTGCCCTCGGCCTCGGCGCGGATGAGCACATCGCCGATCCACACGGTGTGCGCGTCGGGCTTGCCGGAGGCCGGATCGCCCTGCAGCGCACCCTTGTACACGACGTTCGACTTGCAGTTCGGCTGCGAGTGGTCGACGAGCAGGCGCTGCTCGAAGTGCTGGCCGGCGTCGGCGAAGTACAGGCCGAGCAGTTCGGCGTCGCCGCCGGGGCCGTCGTACTTGGTGGTCGCCGACACGCGCACGAGATCGCCGCCGAGCGCCACGGTGAAGTGGCGAAGCACGGCATCGCGGCCGACGCGAGCGTGGTGCGCGGCGACGTGTACGGCGTCGTCGGCCCAGTCCTGCACCGCGACGACCTTCAGCTGTGCGCTGTCGCCGAGCACGAACTCGATGTTCTCGGCGTAGGTGCCGCTGCCGCGCTGGTCGATGACGAGCGTGAGGTTGGCGAACGCCTCGAGCCGGATCTGCACGTGACCGTAGGCGACGGCGCCCTCACCCGGTCCCGTGATCGTCACGGTGACGGGCTCGGCGACCTCGACCTCGCGGCCGACGGTGAGGACGGTCGCGGTCTCGAACGACGAGTACGCCTGTGCTGCGATCCGGTCGAACGGCACACCGGCCTGTCCGAGTCGCGCGTCGTCGCGCGCCACGGTCTCGACCTGCACGCCGTCGACCGGGGTGACCTCGACGGTCGCGGTGCCGGTCGCGGGAGCGGTGCCGTCGTGCAGACCGCGCAGGCGGCGCAGCGGGGTGAACCGCCACACCTCGTCGCGACCCGACGGAATCTCGAAGGCGTTCACATCGAAGGACGTGAAGACCTCACCCTTGTTGATTGCCGGCACCCGGTTCTCGGCACGCACGGCATCCTGCACGCCCGTCGCGGTAGCCGGCGTGTTCTTCGCTTCCGCAGTCATTTAGCCGACTGCCCCTTCCATCTGCAGTTCGATCAGGCGGTTGAGTTCGAGGGCGTACTCCATCGGTAGTTCCTTGGCGATGGGCTCGACGAATCCGCGCACCACCATGGCCATGGCCTCGTCCTCGTCGAGTCCGCGACTCATCAGGTAGAACAGCTGGTCGTCGCTCACCTTCGAGACGGTCGCCTCGTGCCCCATCGTGACGTCGTCCTCACGGATGTCGACGTACGGGTAGGTGTCGGAACGGCTGATCTGGTCGACGAGCAGCGCGTCGCACTTGACGGTCGACTTCGAGCCGTGGGCGCCCTTGTTGACCTGCACGAGGCCGCGGTAGGAGGCTCGTCCACCGCCGCGCGCCACCGACTTCGACACGATGGTCGAGGAGGTGTGCGGCGCCAGGTGCAGCATCTTCGCGCCGGTGTCCTGGTGCTGGCCCTCGCCGGCGAAGGCGACGGAGAGCACTTCACCGCGAGCGTGCTCGCCCATCATCCACACGGCCGGGTACTTCATCGTCACCTTGGAACCGATGTTGCCGTCGATCCATTCCATCGAGCCGCCGGCCTCGACCTTGGTGCGCTTGGTCACCAGGTTGAAGACGTTGTTCGACCAGTTCTGGATGGTCGTGTAGCGGCAGTGGCCGCCCTTCTTGACGATGATCTCGACGACCGCGGAGTGCAGCGAGTCGGACTTGTAGATCGGGGCGGTGCAGCCCTCGACGTAGTGCACCGAGGCGCCCTCGTCGACGATGATCAGGGTGCGCTCGAACTGGCCCATGTTCTCCGTGTTGATGCGGAAGTAGGCCTGCAGCGGAATGTCGACGTGCACACCCGGCGGGACGTAGATGAACGAGCCACCCGACCACACCGCGGTGTTCAGGGCGGAGAACTTGTTGTCGCCGGCCGGGATGACCGTGCCGAAGTACTCCTTGAACAGCTCGGGGTGCTCGCGCAGGCCCGAGTCGGTGTCGAGGAAGATCACGCCCTGGCTCTCGAGGTCCTCGCGGATCTGGTGGTAGACCACCTCGGACTCGTACTGGGCGGCGACACCGGCGATGAGGCGCTGCTTCTCCGCCTCCGGGATGCCCAGCCTGTCGTAGGTGTTCTTGATGTCCTCGGGGAGCTCGTCCCAGCTCGCGGCCTGCTTCTCCGTCGAGCGCACGAAGTACTTGATGTTGTCGAAGTCGATTCCGTCGAGGTTCGAGCCCCACACCGGCATCGGCTTCTTGTCGAAGGTGCGCAGCGCCTTGAGGCGGATATCGAGCATCCACTCGGGCTCGTTCTTCTTGGCGGAGATGTCCCGCACGACCTCTTCGGACAGGCCGCGCTGTGCCGTGGCGCCCGCGGTGTCGGGGTCCGCCCAGCCGTATTCGTAGTGGCCGAGAGAATCGATCGTCTCTTCCTGCGTCAGCGGCGCGGTTCCGGACGTCTGATCCGATGCGACGGTCATGCGAGCTCCTTCCGGAGTCTGGTGGGCGTCGGCGCGGGCTGTGCGTCGACGGTCGACGGGTGGGTGGATGTCTTCCTGATGTGCCCTGGTTCGCGGAGCACTCGCGGTGGGATCGTCACGTAGGCGGCTCCGGACGGGGCGCGTCCGCTTTGGAGAGAACGGGCACGTGTGTCGTGCAGAAGGCGTCGCCGTTCGCGATCGTCGCGAGGCGTTGCACGTGGGTTCCTAGGATCCGCACGAAGGCCTCCTGCTCCGCCTCGCACAGTTCGGGGAACTGCTCCGCGACGTGCGAGACCGGGCAGTGGTGCTGGCAGATCTGCACGCCGGTGCCGACGCGGCGGGTCGAGGCGGCGAAACCGGAGGCGGTGAACGCCCCGGCGATCTCCTCGGCGACGCTCTCGACGTCGTCGACGTTCTCGTCGGCGGGCGCGATGGTGCCGAGGATCGAGTCCACACGGCGGCGTGCGAAGTCCTCCACGGCAGCGTCGCCGCCGAGTTCGCGGAGGTGCCGCATGGCGGCGGTGGCGAGATCGTCGTAGGAGTGCCCGAGGCGGGCGCGTCCGACGGCGGTGAGCTGGAAGCGGCGGGCGGGGCGGCCACGACCGCGTCCTTGCCTGCGCGGCGGCGCGGCGGCCTGCGCCTCACCGGACTCGATGAGCGCGTCGAGATGGCGTCGCACGCCCGCGGCGCTGAGCCCCAGACGCTCGCCGATCTCCGGCGCGGTGATGGGACCTTCTTCGAGCAGCAACTGCACGACGGCGGCGCGGGTCTGACCCTCCGGGATCTCGCGGCCCGTCGAAGCAGGATTCTTGCGGGTGTCCTCGACGCGCGACGCCGTCGCGGCAGGTGCGTGACCTGCGCGTTCTGCGGTGTCGGTGGTGTCGGACGGGTATTTCACAACACCAGTGTGACGGAATTCGGAAGGACGGTCCACCAAGGGTGCCCTTTGTTACACCTCGTGACGGAGCCGTCGGAGACCACCCTCGTCGTCCCGTTACGCTTCTGACGTGCCGTCGACTCCTCCCCTGTCCGCCCCGCACACGACGTCTCCGTCGCCGGGCCGATCCGGGGTCCGCGAACGGCTGCACGTGTGGATCCGACGCGCTCTGGGCCTCGACGCCCCGGGACCACACGCCGATGTCTCGGTCGTCCTGCACGGCGACGAGATCGAAGGTCGCGGACTCGACGCGATCGAGAACGTCTACCTCCACCGCATCCGGCTGCTCGGCGCCACCGGTGCCGTCCTCATGGCAGTCGGGGCACTCGGCGCCGGCGCCCAGCCGGTCCTGCAGAACCCCGTGCAGGGCGTCCGCGCCCTCGGACTGGCGGCACGCATGCCGAGCGCCGCCCTCACGACGACCATGATCGGCACGGCGCTGGTGATCCTCGCCTGGTTGCTGCTCGGCCGGTTCGCGATCGGCCGGGGCGCACCGGACGGTCCCGTGCGCCGACTGTCCCGGTCGCAGCTCGACCGCACCTTGCTGCTGTGGATCCTTCCGCTGGTCGTCGCTCCGCCGATGTTCAGCAAGGACGTCTACTCGTATCTCGCGCAGAGCGAGATTGCCGCGCGCGGGCTCGATCCCTACGCGATCGGTCCGGCCGGCGCGCTGGGGGTCGACCACGTCCTGACCCGGACGGTGCCGAACATCTGGCGCGACACCTCGGCCCCCTACGGCCCGGCCTTCCTGTGGATCGGCGAGAAGATCACGTACCTCACGGGCGAGAACATCGTGGCCGGCATCTTCGTCCACCGGCTGCTCGCGCTCGTGGGTGTGGCCCTGATCGTGTGGGCGCTGCCGCGGCTCGCCCGCCGGTGCGGCGTTGCGTCGGTGAGCGCGTTGTGGCTCGGTGCCGCGAACCCGCTGTTGCTCTTCCACCTGGTCGCGGGCATCCACAACGAGGCACTGATGCTCGGGCTCATGCTCGCCGGTGTCGAGCTCGCGCTGCGGGCCGTCCACCCGGACGACGAGGCGGCCTCGCGCCTGCGTCTCGCGGGGTGGCTCGCGGCCGGCACCGCGCTGATCGCCCTGTCGTCGATGATCAAGGTGCCCTCGCTGCTCGCGCTCGGATTCGTCGGCATGGCCCTTGCCCGCAAGTGGGGTGGCGGCTTCCGCGCCGTGCTCGCCGCCGCCGCGATCCTCGGCATCGGGACCTGTGTCGTCATCGGCGCTGTGAGCTGGGGCAGCGGCCTGGGCTTCGGCTGGACGAAGACCCTGGGCACCGCCACGGAGGTCCGCAGCTGGATGTCGATCCCGACCCTGCTCGGCATGGGTACCGGCCTCGGCGGCGTGCTGCTCGGTCTCGGCGACCACACGACGGCCGTGCTGTCCATCACGCGCCCCATCGCAGCGCTGGTGGCCGCTTTCGTCACGATGCGCATGCTGCTCGCGGTGCTCATGGGACGGATCCATCCGGTCGGTGCGCTGGGGGTCTCGCTGGGCGCGATCGTGCTGCTCTTCCCGGTCGTGCAACCGTGGTACCTGCTGTGGGCGGTGATCCCGCTCGCGGCCTGGGCGACCCGTCCGGTCTTCCGGATCCCCACCATCGCGTTCTCGTCGGTTGTCGGCATGATCCTCATGCCCAACGGCAGCGAATACCAACCGTTCATCATCGTCCAGGCGTCGATCGCGACCATCGTCGTGGTCGGTCTGATCATCGTCGCCACACGCTCCCGGCTGCCGTGGCGGCTGCAGGAGCGCACACCACCGCGTCCGGCGGAAACCGCGGACGCCTAGGCTGGAACCCTGTGACCCCGAGTTCTCCCGCCGGTGCGGTACCGGCCGTGCGCCTGGACGGCGTCGTCAAGACCTACGGGGGCGTCACCGCCGTGAACGGTCTCGATCTGACCGTCGAACGCGCCCAGGTGCTCGCCCTCCTCGGCCCGAACGGCGCCGGTAAGACCACCACTGTGGAAATGTGCGAGGGGTTCGTCACTCCCGACGTGGGCACAGTCCGCGTCCTGGGGCTCGATCCCGTCGCCGATTCCGACGCCCTCCGCCCCCGGATCGGCGTGATGCTGCAGGGTGGCGGCGCCTATCCCGGTTCGCGGGCCGGTGAGATGCTCGACCTGGTGGCGGCGTACTCGGCGGATCCCCTCGACCCCGACTGGCTGCTCCAGCGTCTCGGGCTCACCGACGCCCGCCGCACCCCCTACCGCCGATTGTCGGGCGGACAACAGCAACGCCTCGCGCTCGCATGCGCGCTGGTGGGGCGCCCCGAACTGGTGTTCCTCGACGAACCGACGGCGGGTCTCGACGCACAGGCCCGGCTGCTCGTCTGGGAACTGATCGACGCACTGCGCCGCGACGGTGTGAGCGTGCTGCTCACCACCCACCTCATGGACGAGGCGGAAGAGCTCGCCGACGAGATCGTCATCATCGATCACGGGCGGGTGGTCGCCGCAGGGACACCCGACGAAGTCACCCGCGACGGCGCCGAGGGCCAGCTGTGGCTGTCCGCGCCTTCGGGCCTCGACCTGAGTGCCCTGCAGTCCGCCCTGGCCGGCACCCACCGGATCCGGGAGGACAATCCCGGGCGGTATCTCGTCGAGGGCACGATCGAACCGTCCGTCGTCGCGGCGGTGGCGACCTGGTGCGCGAATCTGGGCGCACTGGCAACCGAGATCCGGGTGGATCAGCGCAGCCTCGAGGACGTCTTCCTCGAGTTGACCGGTCGGGAGTTGAGAGGGTGAGCGTGACCCACGATCGTCTGGCGAACAACCGGTTCGCGGAAGGGACCTTCACCCCGCGACCGCAGCCGAACTCGCCGTCGAAGATGCTCGCGGCGCAGACCGCCATGGAACTCAAGTTGCTGCTGCGCAACGGCGAGCAGCTCCTACTGACCATGTTCATTCCGATCACGCTGCTGATCGGCCTGTCGCTGCTACCGATCGGCGATCTCGGCGACTCGCGGGTCGACAGCGTGCTGCCAGCGGTGATGATGGTGGCCGTGATGTCGACGGCGTTCACCGGTCAGGCGATCGCCGTGGGCTTCGACCGCCGCTACGGCGCCCTCAAGCGGATCGGCGCGACCGCGCTGCCCAAGTGGGGAATCATCGCTGGCAAGAGCGCGGCGGTGGGCATCGTCGTCGTCCTGCAGGCCGTGTTGCTCGGTGCCATCGGGCTGGCCCTGGGCTGGCGCCCCTCCCCCGTCGACCTGCTCATCGGGGCGGTCGTCATCGCCTTGGGCACGGTGATGTTCGCGACACTGGGGCTGCTGCTCGGTGGAACCCTGCGCGCCGAGATCGTGCTCGCCCTCGCGAACATCGTGTGGTTCGTGCTGTTGGGCATCGGCAGCGTCGTGGTGCTCGGCGACGTGATCCCCGAAGCGGTGGTCCACCTGCTGCGGATCGTGCCGTCGGGGGCGTTGACGCTCGCGCTCGAGAACGCCACCTCGGGTGTGTTCGACTGGTTGTCGATCGTCTCGCTGCTCGTGTGGACGGTGATCGGCGGCACCGCCGCGGCGCGCTGGTTCCGCTTCACCTGAGTCGTGGGCGGCCCGATCGGGCACGACCCAACTACAGCGTGTAGTGGTTCACGCCGTACCATCGAACCGTGTTGTATCGCGGCTACCTGAGCCTTGTCGACCGTCTCCCCCTGCCGTCGCTGCGGACGCAGAAGATCATCGCGTTCCTCACGATTCTCACCCAGGGCGGCATCGCAGTGACCGGCTCGGTCGTCCGCGTCACCGCCTCCGGACTGGGTTGCCCGACCTGGCCGCAGTGCTTCCCCGGGTCGCTGGTCCCGGTGGGTGTGTCGAGCGGGGTGAACACCCTGCACCAGGTGGTCGAGTTCGGCAACCGGCTGCTGACCTTCGTGGTCGTGGCCGTCGCAGCCGCGATCGTCCTGGCCGTCACCCGTGCGCGGCGCCGCAAGGAGGTCATCGCCTGGGCGTGGTTGATGCCGGCAGGCACCGTGCTGCAGGCGATCATCGGCGGCATCACCGTCCTGGCCGGTCTCGCCTGGTGGACGGTCGCGATCCACCTGCTCGCATCGATGCTCATGGTGTGGCTGGCGACAGTGCTCTACGCGAAGGTGAGCGAGCCGGACGACGGCACGGTGGTGCAGGTATTGCCCCAGCCGCTGCGCCGGCTCACCGCCTTGTCGGGTGTCGCGCTCGCCGTGGTCCTCGTGCTCGGCACGATGGTCACCGGCGCCGGCCCGCACGCCGGAGACAAGAGCGTCGACAGACCCGTCCCGCGCCTCGCGCTCGACATCACCAATCTCGTCCACCTGCACGCCGAAGCGCTCATCGGCTATCTCGCGCTGCTGATCGGCCTCACCTTCGCCGTCTACGCGGTCCATGCACCCCGAGCCGTCACGCTGCGTCTGAAGGTCGTCCTGGCCCTGGTGGTCGCACAGGCCGGCATCGGCCTCGTCCAGTTCTGGACGGACGTGCCTGCCGTGCTGGTCGTCTTCCACGTCGCCGGCGCCGGACTGTGCACGGCGGCGACCGCCGCGGTCTGGGCGGCCGGACGGACGCGCACGACCGCACCGGATCGCGAGCCCGTTCCGGCCTGACCGTTCGACGACGCGGCCCCTCCCCGGACTTCCGGGAAGGGGCCGCGTGTCGTCGTACGGATGTCGGGCGGTCAGCGCTCGTTGCGGGCCTTGGGGAACTTCGTCTGACGTGCCACCCAACCGGCCATCTTCGCCCAGTGATCCTTCTGCGGGTTGGCGATGCTGGTGACCTCGCGGTCCCACTCGGAGACGGTGACGTCGGGGATCTCCTCGACGATGGCGCGCGCCGTCGGGAGGTCCTTCGCGACGCGGTCGCCGAGGGTGCCGTCGGCGGCGACCACGGTGATCCGGACGCCGGACAGACCGATCGGCTGCAGCACGGCCTTCCCGGAACCTCCGTGCTCGGCGACGAAGCTGCGGATGGACGAGACGATGTCGGCCGGTGCGGCCACGACCTGTGTTTCGACGCTCATGTCTGCAGAATACTGTGAGCGCTATGCACGCAATCGAAGTGGCACAGCACGGAGGCCCCGACGTCCTCGTCCCCGTCGAACGACCCGACCCCTCGCCCGGACCGGGTGAGCTGCTGGTTCGCACCGACGCGATCGGCGTCAACTTCATCGACACCTACTTCCGCACCGGCCTCTACGGCACGGAGCTGCCGTACATCCCGGGCTCGGAGGGCACGGGCACGGTCGTCGCCCTCGGCGAGGGTGTGCGGGACACGGCGGTAGGCGACCGAGTGTCGTGGTGCGAGGCACCCGGCTCGTACGCCGAACTGGTCCGCGTCCGCGAGCAGGTCGCCGTGCCGGTCCCGGACTCGGTGCCGGCCGAGCAGGCCGCCTCGGTCCTCCTGCAGGGCATGACCGCGCACTACCTGCTGAACTCCGTCCACCCGGCACAGCCCGGCGAGACGGTGCTCGTCCACGCAGGTGCCGGTGGTGTGGGGCTGATCCTGACGCAACTCGCCGTCGCGAAGGGCGTGCGGGTGATCACCACCGTGTCCTCCGACGAGAAGGAGGCCCTGTCGCGGGAGGCCGGCGCCGCGGAGGTGCTGCGCTACGGCGACGACCTCGCCGAGAAGGTGCGCGAGCTCACCGACGGCGAGGGGGTGGCCGCAGCCTACGACGGTGTCGGTGCCGCGACCTTCGAGGCGTCGCTCGCGTCCGTCCGTGTGCGCGGCACGGTCGCGCTGTTCGGTGCCGCGAGCGGACCCGTCCCGCCCTTCGACCTGCAGCGGCTGAACCCGGCGGGTTCGCTGTTCGTCACGCGGCCCACCCTCGTGCACTACACCCGAGACCGCGAGGAGCTGCTGTGGCGGGCGGGCGACGTGCTCGCGGCGCTCGCCGACGGGTCGCTGAAGCTCCGCGTGGGAGCGAGCTATCCCCTCGCCGAGGCCGCCCGCGCCCACGCCGATCTCGAAGGACGCCGGACCACCGGATCGATCGTCCTGATCCCGTGATCTCCGGACCCGGCACGACGAACGCCCCGGCCGCTCGGCCGGGGCGTTCGTCGTGAAGCGTGGATCAGAAGTACGAGCCGATCGTCGGCAGTGCGAGCACGGAGTCGATCGCCAGGCCCAGGCACACCACCGCGAGGTAGTTGTTGGACTGGAGGAACAGCTTGAGCGGCTTGACCGACGCCCCGCCGCGCACACTGTTGAACAGCTGGTGCGCAACGATCAGGAACCAGGCGCCCGCGAGCAGCGCGACGGCCGCGTAGATCACACCGGCGGCCGGGACGATCACCAGCGTCGCGATCACGGTCGCCCAGGTGTAGAGCACGATCTGCTTCGTGACGTGCTGCTCGGTGGCGATGACCGGCAACATCGGCACGCCGGCTGCCTTGTAGTCCTCCTTGTAACGCATCGCGAGCGCCCAGGTGTGCGGCGGCGTCCAGAAGAAGATGACCAGGAACAACACGATGGGTTCCCAGCTCAGCGAACCCGTCACGGCGGCCCAGCCGACCATCACGGGCATACATCCGGCAGCCCCGCCCCAGACCACGTTCTGCCAGGTCCGGCGTTTGAGCACCATCGTGTACACGAGCACGTAGAACGCGATCGTCGCCACGACCAGCAGTCCGGCCAACAGGTTGGCGCGCCACCACAACCACGCGAAGGACGCGATGCCGAGCAGCATGCCGAAGACGAGGGCGTTGCGTGTCGGCACCGTCTGCCGGGCGAGCGGACGCAACGCCGTGCGTTTCATCACCTTGTCGATGTCGGCGTCGACGACGCAGTTGAGCGAGTTGGCGCTCGCCGCACCCATCCAGCCGCCGAACAGGGTGCTCAGGATGAGCACGATGTCGACGTTGCCGCGGTCGGCGAACAGCATCGCGGGAATGGTCGCGACCAGCAGGAGTTCGATCACCCGCGGCTTGGTCAACGCTATGTAGGCGAGGACGGTGCCGGAGATCCGGCCCCACGCGGTGTCGGGGCGCGGGGCGCTCGGCGCTTCGGGGGCGCCGAAGCCGTGTCCTCCCGGCCGTCGCCCTGCCCGCACACTGTCTCCTTGTCCCACGCGGATCCGCACCTTCGTTTCGCCCGTTCACGGTCGCCCGGTTCCGGACGCTCCTCTACTACGAACGATGGTAGACCGGACCGTTGCCCGGACCGAATCGACCCGTTCGGAGCAGCGCATTAGTCTGAAGTAGCGCGCGGGCCGACTTCCACCCGCCGGGACCCCGTACACCCATGTCAGGAGACTTCAAGCTCGTGTCGATCACAGACGAGATCCGCACCCTCACCCAGCCTGCGCATCCTGCCGACTGGACCGACCTGGACACCAAGGCCGTCGACACCGCGCGCGTGCTCGCCGCCGACGCCGTGCAGAAGGTCGGAAACGGGCATCCCGGTACCGCGATGAGCCTCGCTCCCCTCGCGTACACCCTTTTCCAGCGTGTGATGCGCCACGATCCGACCGACCCCGAGTGGGTCGGCCGCGACCGCTTCGTGCTCTCGTGCGGACATTCGAGCCTGACGCTGTACACCCAGCTGTACCTGTCCGGCTACGGACTCGAGCTCGCCGACCTCGAAGCGCTGCGCACGTGGGGTTCGCTCACCCCGGGCCACCCCGAGTACGGCCACACCGCCGGCGTCGAGATGACCACCGGCCCACTGGGTCAGGGTCTGGCCTCCGCCGTGGGCATGGCGATGGCCGCCCGCCGCGAGCGCGGTCTGTTCGATCCCGAGGCGCCCGCCGGCTCGAGCCCGTTCGACCACTACGTCTATGTGATCGCGTCCGACGGCGACATCGAGGAGGGCGTGACCTCCGAGGCGTCCTCGCTCGCCGGTGTCCAGCAGCTCGGCAACCTGATCGTCTTCTACGACGACAACAAGATCTCCATCGAGCACGACACCGCGATCGCTCTCGGTGAGGACGTCTCCAAGCGCTACGAGGCATACGGCTGGCACGTGCAGACCGTCGAGGGCGGCGAGAACGTCACCGCCCTGCTCGAGGCCGTCGAGGCCGCGAAGGCGGTCACCGACCGTCCGTCCTTCATCTCCGTCCGCACGATCATCGGCTACCCGGCGCCGACGAAGATGAACAGCGGCGACGCGCACGGTGCCGCGCTCGGCGTCGACGAGGTCGCCGAGATCAAGAAGATCCTCGGCTTCGACCCCGAGAAGAACTTCGACGTCGACCCGGCCGTGATCGAGCACGCCCGGCAGGTCGTGACGCGCGGCACCGAGGCACGCGCCGCATGGCAGGCCGACTTCGACGCGTGGGCCGCCCGCGAGCCGCAGCGCAAGGAACTGTTCGACCGCCTGCACGCCGGTGAGTTCCCGGAGGGCTGGGTCGACGCACTGCCGACCTACGAGCCCACCGAGAGCGGTCCCGCGACCCGCTCGGCGTCCGGCAAGGCCCTCGCCGCGCTCGGACCGGTACTGCCCGAGCTGTGGGGCGGTTCCGCCGACCTCGCCGGCAGCAACAACACGACGATTCCCGGTTCCGACTCCTTCGGTCCCGAGTCGATCTCCACGAAGGACTGGAACGCGCAGCCCTACGGACGCACCCTGCACTTCGGCGTCCGCGAACACGCGATGGGATCGATCCTCAACGGCATCGCCCTGCACGGCCCGACCCGCCCCTACGGCGGCACCTTCCTCGTCTTCTCCGACTACATGCGGCCCGCGGTGCGTCTCGCGGCCCTCATGCAGACCCCGGCGATCTACGTGTGGACGCACGATTCGATCGGTCTCGGTGAGGACGGCCCGACGCACCAGCCGATCGAGCACCTCGCGGCGCTGCGCGCGATCCCGAATCTCGCCGTGATCCGCCCGGCCGACGCCAACGAGACGTCGTTCGCGTGGAAGGCCGCGCTGGAGAACCGCACCGGCCCGACCGCTCTGGCGCTGACCCGTCAGAACGTGCCGGTGCTCGAGGGCACGCGGGAGAAGGCCGCCGAGGGTGTCGCCCGCGGTGCCTACATCCTGGCCGAGGCCTCGTCGGGCACCCCGGAGGTCGTGATCCTCGCGACCGGTTCCGAGGTCCAGCTCGCCGTTGCCGCCCGCGAGACCCTCGAGGCCGACGGTGTGCCCACCCGCGTCGTCTCCGTGCCGGTGCTCGACCGGTTCCTCGAGCAGGACCAGGCCTACCGCGACGAGGTGCTGCCCCCGTCGGTGCGCGCCCGCGTGTCCGTCGAGGCCGGTCTCGCGATGCCGTGGTACCGCCTCATCGGCGACGCCGGTGAGCCGGTCTCGCTCGAGCACTACGGCGCCTCCGCCGATTACAAGACCCTGTACCGCGAGTTCGGCATCACTGCCGAGGCCGTCGTCGACGCCGCGCGTCGCTCGCTGACCCGAGTGAAGGGATGATCCGATGACCCAGCAGACCTCCACGCAGAACGCTGCGCTGGCCGAACTGTCCGCCCAGGGTGTCTCGGTGTGGCTGGACGACCTGTCCCGCGACCTCATCGACTCCGGCAAGCTCGCCGAGCTCGTCGCGACCCGCAGTGTCGTGGGTGTGACGACCAACCCGTCGATCTTCCAAGCCGCCCTGTCGAAGGGCCATGCCTACGACGCGCAGATCCGCGATCTCGCCGCCGCCGGTGCCGACGCCACCGAGGCGATCCGCACCGTCACCACCGACGACGTGCGCGCGGCCTGCGACGTCCTCGCGCCGGTGTTCGAGGCCACGGACGGCCTCGACGGACGGGTGTCGATCGAGGTCGACCCGCGTCTGGCGCACAAGACGGACGAGACCGTCCAGCAGGCCCTCGAGCTGTGGCGCATCGTCGACCGCCCGAACCTGTTCATCAAGATCCCGGCGACGATGGCGGGTCTGCCGGCCATCGCCCGGGTGATCGGTGAGGGTGTCAGCGTCAACGTCACGCTGATCTTCTCGGTCGAGCGCTACGAGCGGGTCATCGAGGCCTACCTCGACGGCCTGACCGCGGCGAAGGCCTCCGGTCACGACCTGTCGAAGATCCGCTCGGTCGCGTCGTTCTTCGTCTCGCGTGTCGACACCGAGATCGACCCGCGCCTCGAGGAGATCGGCACCGACCGGGCGCTGGCTCTGCGTGGCAAGGCCGGTCTCGCCAACGCGCGGCTCGCGTACGGCGCGTACCAGCGCGCGTTCGAGGGCGGGACGCGGTTCGAGCAGCTCGCCGAGGCGGGTGCCGTTCCCCAGCGTGCGTTGTGGGCGTCGACGGGTGTGAAGAACCCCGATTACCCCGACACCCTCTACGTCACCGAGTTGGTCGCGCCGAACACCGTGAACACGATGCCGGAGAAGACCCTCGAGGCCGTGGCCGACCACGGTGAGGTCACGGGCGACACCGTCACCCGCAACATCGCCTCCTCCCAGCAGGTCTTCGACGCGCTGGCATCGGTCGGTGTGGATCTTCCCGACGTCTTCCGCAAGCTCGAGGACGAGGGTGTGGAGAAGTTCGTCGTGGCGTGGAAGGACCTGCTCGCGGCGACGGCGGAACAGCTCGCGGCTCACGCGCCGGGCGCGGAGGGCTGAACGTGCCCGAATCCGGTGCGGCGGAGTGGGTGAATCCGCTCCGGGACAACAGAGATCGCAGACTGCCCCGTATCGCCGGCCCGTGCGCGCTGGTGATCTTCGGCGTGACCGGCGATCTGGCCCGGCGCAAGTTGATGCCCGCCGTCTACGATCTCGCCAACCGCGGCCTCCTGCCGCCCGGATTCGCGCTCGTCGGTTTCGCCCGGAGGGATTGGGCCGACGAGGACTTCGGTCAGGTGGTCCACGACGCGGTGCGTGAGCATTCGCGTACCCCCTTTCGCGAGGAGGTCTGGCAGCGCCTCGCGGAGGGGATCCGCTTCGTGCAGGGCACCTTCGACGACGATGCGGCGTTCGCGGAGCTCGCGACGACCCTCGAGAAGCTCGACCGCGAACGCGGTACGGGTGGCAACCACGCGTTCTACCTGTCGGTTCCCCCGGACGCCTTCCCCGTGGTGTGCGGGCAGCTGTCGCGTTCGGGTCTGGCCGCGGAACGCGGCGGCTCGTGGAGCCGCGTCGTGATCGAGAAGCCGTTCGGGCACGACCTCGAGAGTGCGCGCGAGCTCAATTCGGTTGTCGGTGAGGTGTTCTCCGAGGAATCCGTCTTCCGCATCGATCACTATCTCGGCAAGGAGACGGTCCAGAACATCCTCGCGTTGCGTTTCGCGAACCAGATGTTCGAGCCGGTGTGGAACGCGCACTACGTCGACCACGTGCAGATCACGATGGCCGAGGACATCGGCCTCGGTGGTCGCGCCGGCTACTACGACGGCATCGGCGCGGCCCGCGACGTCATCCAGAACCATCTCCTGCAGCTGCTCGCCTTCACCGCGATGGAGGAACCGGTGAGCTTCGCGGCGTCGGAGCTGCACGCGGAGAAGATCAAGGTGCTGTCGGCGACCCGGCCGGCGGAGCCGTTCGACGAGACCACCGCGCGCGGCCAGTACGCATCCGGCTGGCAGGGCGGCGAGAAGGTCGTCGGACTGCTCGAGGAGAAGGGTTTCGCGGCGGATTCGACCACCGAGACGTACGCGGCCATCACCCTCGAGGTCGACACCCGCCGCTGGGCGGGTGTGCCCTTCTACCTGCGCACCGGCAAGCGCCTCGGCCGCCGCGTCACCGAGATCGCGGTGGTCTTCAAGCGGGCCCCGCACCTGCCGTTCGACAAGACCATGACCGAGGAGCTCGGTCAGAACGCGTTGGTGATCCGCGTGCAGCCCGACGAGGGCATCACGATGCGCTTCGGGTCGAAGGTGCCCGGCTCCGAGATGGAGGTCCGGGACGTGAACATGGACTTCAGTTACGGCCAGGCATTCACGGTCTCCTCCCCCGAGGCCTACGAGCGCCTGATCCTCGACGTGCTCCTCGGCGTCCCGTCACTGTTCCCGGTGGACGAGGAAGTCGAATTGTCCTGGAAGATCCTCGATCCGGTGCTCGAGCACTGGGCGGCGAACGGGCGACCGGAACCCTACGAGTCCGGCACCTGGGGTCCGCAATCGGCCGACGAGATGCTGCGGCGTACCGGCCGGGAATGGAGGCGTCCGTGAGGCTCCAGTTGCGCAACACCTCCGCGAATGCCATCAGTCGCAAGCTGGTGGAGCTGCGACGGTCGAGTGGAATGGTCACGCAGGGCCGTGTTCTCACGTTCATCGTGTGCGCCGGCGACGCGCGAGGCCTCGACGCCGCGATCACGGCCGCCACCGAGGCGTCGAAGGAACATCCCTGCCGCGTCATCGTCGTCGGTCGCGGACGACAGGACGGTCCGTCGCGGCTCGACGCGGAGATCCGGGTCGCCGGTGAAGCGGGTGCCTCCGAGGCATTGATCCTCGCCCTGCACGGCGAACTCGGTGAACATCAGGAATCGGTCGTGGTGCCTTTCCTCCTTCCGGACACCCCCGTCGTCGCGTGGTGGCCCAACCAGGCCCCCGCGGTCCCGGCCGAGGACCCGGTGGGTCGTCTCGCCGTCCGCCGCATCACCGACGTGACCAACTCCGACGACCCGCGTGCCGATCTCGCGACCCGCCTGTCCGGTTACCGGCCGGGCGACACGGATCTGGCCTGGGCCCGCATCACCTACTGGCGGGCGCTGCTGGTCTCGGCACTCGATCAGCCGCCCTACGAGCCAGTGCTCTCGGCACGCGTGTCGGGGCTGCGGACCGAACCGGCCGTCGATCTGATCGCGGGGTGGCTCGCGAGCCGTCTCGACTGCCCCGTCGAGCGATCCGTCGGCGAGCTGAGGGTGGAACTGCGCACGGCGTCGCAGACGATCGCCCTGGAACGCCCGCAGGAAGGTCGCGTGGCGACCCTCGAACGCACCCACAAGCCCGATTCGCTGATCAGCCTGGCGCGCCGGAACTCGGCCGAATGTCTCGCCGAGGAACTGCGTCGCCTCGATCCCGACGAAGTCTACGAAGCCGCGTTGTCGGCCCTGCCGAAGGTGGATTATGTCTGACACGGCCCGCACTCCGTCCGAGATCCGGTGTTTCGCCGACGCCGACGAGGTCGCCCGCGCCGCGGCGTCCGCCTTCGTCGATGCCGTCGTCGCCGCGCAGCGCGAGCGGGTGCAGGCCCACGTCGTGCTCACCGGCGGCGGTACCGGTATCGCGATGCTCGAGCACGTGCGTCGCGACCAGGGCGCCATCGACTGGTCGGCGGTGAACGTCTACTTCGGCGACGAGCGTTTCCTGCCGCCCGGCGATCCGGATCGCAACGAGGTGCAGGCCCGTGGGGCTCTGCTCGACCACGTGCCGATCGACCCGGCACGCATCCACACCATGCCGGCGCTCGGCGAGGACGGGTGCAGCACACCGGAGGACTCGGCCCAGCGGTACGCCGAACTCCTCGCGGCGCACTCCCCCGACGGCACCGTGCCGGTCTTCGACGTGCACCTGCTCGGCATGGGCGGTGAGGGACACATCAATTCGCTGTTCCCCCACACCGACGCGGTGCGCGAGTCGGAGCGTTTCGTGGTGGGTGTCGACGACTCCCCGAAGCCGCCGCCGGCCCGGGTGACGCTGACGCTGCCCGCCGTGCAGCGGGCGCGGCAGGTCTGGTTGCTGGTCACCGGTGCCGCCAAGGCGGAGGCCGTCGCGGCGGCCGTGGGCGGTGCCGCACCGGAGGACTTCCCGTCCGCGGGCGCCCACGGCACCGAACGCACCGTGTGGTTCCTCGATCCGGCTGCCGCAGAGCAACTCCCGGCGCAGTGACCGGGCGGAGCGTCGGGAGTCCGACGCCGTGATCGGCGATCCGGCCGTCATGCGCCCGCGCCGTCGAAGTCGGGATCGTCGGCGTCGTCCGTCTCCACACGGCGCCCCTCCGAAGTACCGGCGGTGTCGCCGTCGTCGACACCGGTTCGCACACACCGCATCCGATTCATCGATCGCGGACCTGCCGTCGAGCGCAGTGCGCGCAACGGTGATCGGCCCGGGACACATCGCACCGTTCGTGGGTCCATGCCGGTGAGCTCCTCCCGTCGTGGACCGTTGTCGTCACGGCCCTCTGTCTCGTTCGACGCGCCGGGACGCCCGACGGTTCCACTCGGGACGAAATCGGCCGGTCCGATCCGGGATCGAGCGGTCAGATACCCCGTTCGATCACCGCGGCGGTGACGCGGTCGTCGATCGACGACACCGGGTTCTCCCGTGCCACCCAGGGGTCACCGTCGAAGTACTTCGCGAAGATCTTCTCGGCCGTGCGGGTGGCGATCGCCTGCGTCGTCAACGTCGGGTTCGGACCTCCGAGACTGTTGGCGAGCGCCGAGTTGTCGGCGACGAACAGTCTCTTCACCCACCGGGCCTCCGCGTCGGCGTCGAGCACCGAATCCCGGTCGCTCGCTCCCATCCGCATGCTCGACTGCGAGTGCAGGATCAGCGGTGGCCAGTCGCAGCGATGCACCCTCTTCGCGCCCGCCGCTCTCATCAACTCGACGGCCTTGCGGGTCGCGTGGTCACGATTGCGGCGGGTACGCGCCGAGCGCCGACGATGCTGCACGGTCACCCGCGGCGCCAGACCTGCTTCGTCCGGGTACAGGATCGGCGAAAGCGTCACGCGGTTGTCCGGTTCGACGTCGTCGTCCGAGATGACGAGCGCCGCGAGGACCCGGTCGGCGTCGGCCATCGTATCGAGCAGGTCGCGTCCGACGAGCCTCCCCACGCTGTCGGCCCCCGCGGAATCGACGACGCCTCCGGCACGTCCGTACCCGTGGATGCCGGAGTCGCTGAAGTTCAGCGCGTACGCGATCAATGCCGGGGGCAGGCCGACCTGCTCGATCCCGCCGTAGCCGGGCAGATCGACGCGCGCGTTGGAACCCGGGCCGCGCGTCTGCCCGGTGTACTCGTCGAAGACGCCGAAGACCGCGTCCATGTGGTGGTCGGTGAGGCCGCGGCCGACCCAGCCGTTCGGATTCGGCAGCACCGAGTTCAGCCACAATCGTGGGCTCTCGATGCACCCGGCCGCCAGCACCACCACCGGGGCGGTCGCTTCGTGCTCGTCCTCTCCCGTCGTGAACCGCACTCCGCGCGCCACGGTCTCCCCGTTCACCTCCTCGACGAGGATCTCGAAGACCACTGCATCGGCGATCAGGGTGACGGCACGCCCCTGGGGTGACCACGCGTCCGCGGTGAGCATCATCGGCACGTACGAATTGTCGGTGGAGCGTCTGGCCTTGAGATTCCGCGGCGCCCCCAGCGGCAGATAACAGCCCTGATAGCAGTGCCCGCACATCGTGCAGCCCCGCGCTTCGGGATGGTGCAGACGCGCACGGTCGCGGGTGCGGCCGGCGGTACCACCGGGTTGGAGGATCGCGTTCTGCTGTGCGCGGTGGGCGGCCACGGTGGTATCGAGCGAGGTCTGGTGTGGCAGACCCATGGCCGCTGCTCCCCGCAGGAACAACTGCTCCTTGGCGCCCATCGGGGCAGTCTGCACCGGCAGCGTGGCCTCCACCCACTCGTAGTAGGGACGCAGTTCGTCGTATCCGAAGGGGAACAGGTGCGCCGTGTCGTACATGTCGCGGTCGGCGCCGTCGTATCCGGAGAATACGCCGGGTGCCGCCCGCGGCGAGTTGCCGAAGAAGTGGAGCGTGGTGCCACCGACGCCGGATACCTGCCACACGAACGAATTCTGAGGCAGATCTCGGAGCCACGGCGTGCCCGAGCGGTCTCCCGGTCCGTGGCGGAACAGCCCGGTGATCGGATTGTTGAGGTCGTCCTCGAAATGGGTCCACTCGTTCTCCGGGTCGGCGAAGCGGGGACCTGCTTCGAGAACGAGCACGTCGAGCCCGCGCGCCGCGAGTTCCTTGGCCACGACGGGTCCGCCACCCCCGGCGCCGATGACGATGACGTCGGTCATCTATCCCTCCACCTCGTCGATTTCGCCGTAGTAGCCCAGGAACTCGTCCCACCCGTCACTCGGCCCTGTATAGCGGCTCAACTCCCAGCCGACCGGCCGCCCCGTGAGCTCGCGCCGAGTACGGTTGTACGCGGAGACCTCCGAGAACGCCGCGAAGGCCGCCAGCGTGGGAATCGCGTTGACCACGAATTTCAGCACCAGACCTTCGAAACGCGGGTCGGTGTCGAGCCATTCGAAGACCTGCGCCTTCGCGGCATGACTCAGGTTCGCGAACGGCGCTGCGAACGGACCACTCACCGAACGCGGGTCGGCGGTGACACCGAAAGTGTTGAGCAGCACCGCGATCGCCGCGGCGCCGGGCAGGTTGCCCGCCTCGGGTCCGAGCAGCGGCATCGGCGAGGCCTGGTCCAGGGTTCGCTCGAGGGATTCCGCGGTGCCGGCGGTGACGCCGCCGGGCCGGTCGGTCCACACGCCCTGTTGGTGCGAGTACGGGTCGTTGCCGGGTGCGACGAACGCGAGCACCCCGTTGATCGTGTCGCGTACGGGCGGCGTCTCGTTCAGCGGACTCGCGTCGGCTTCGCTCGCGAGCACCCCTGCGGTGCCGATCAACGCCGCCATCGTCGCGGCCGTCCCGGCGAGAAAACGCCGCCTGTTCCAGTACCCGTGCTGCGGGTCGTCCACGTCGCCCCCTCGTCGTTGCCGTGGTGCAGCGTACGAGATGTCGTGGAACGATTGCGGAATGTCGTCCGGATCGTCCGGCGGGTCGCACGGACCGGTGGAGCGATCCACGGAAATCGGGTAGCTCGCTACCCGTGCCGTCCGCGCACGGGGCGTGCAGGATTCGAACACGGCCGATCGGTGCGACGGGGTGGGAATCATGTTGCAGAAGAAGAGGGAGAGCAACCGGTTCGCGTCCGTCCTGGAGACACTCCGAGGCCGGGACGATGCTCCTGCTGATCGTCCCGGCGACGAGCGTCGCGCCGACGTTCTTGCGCCGGCCTCGGACACGGCACCTGCCGGACTGCGCAATGCGACGCCTTCGCGATTGCACATCACCGACGCGGACGGCCGGACGCTCGCGTGCGCACCGCTCGAACGTCGCGTACCGACCGACCCGCAGCGGCAGTGGCCCTGGGAGGCGCTGATCCGCCACGGATAGGTCGTCCCCTCCGCGCCACAGCGGAGACACATCTCGGCGGCACCGAGGCTCGTTCCCGCCGCCGTCTGCACACTGTCACGTTGTGGTGCATGCTCGTGACCAGCGTGGCGGTGCCGGTGGCGGCTTTCGCCACTGGCTGGTGAGGATCGCGGAGGCTCCCGTCGTCGGTGAACCGGTATCCGTGAGGACCGAAGTGCCGGACAACGACCTCCACGACTGCCGCCATCCGAGTTCGAGGATCTCGTCCCTGGACCGACGGTTCACCCCGCCGTGCCGGATCGGGACGATCCTGTGAACGGATTCGAGCAGCGCACTACACAGCGGGAGGACCCATCGCGGTGAAACGGACCGCACCGGCAGCCGGATGCAGGACAATTTCGATAAGGCGAGCGCCCATCGAGAGGAGCCGTGATGAGCACGCCGAGGACGATCACAGGCGAAGTGAGCCCGGAGCGCGATTGCCCGAGCGACTCGTCGCTGGTGCGGTTGATATACCACCGCAACTTCCTGCTCCCGATCGGTGAGGTCTGGGCGGCACTCACCGATTCGGAGAAGCTGGGCCGTTGGTACGGCACGTACATCGGCGACCCCGCTACGGGCCGTGTGCTCCTGACCATGACGGACGACCACGATTCGGCCACCACCTACGTCGACATCCTCCGGTGTTCTCCCCCCGAGGGATTCGCCGTCGACGTGGACGGGTGGCAGCTCGAGGTGGTGCTGCGTCAGGTCGGGAAGGTCACCACCCTCGAGTTCACACACCGGCACGTCCCGCGCTCGGAGGCCGGAGAGATCGGGCCGGGGTGGCAGTACTACCTCGACCGCCTCGACGCAGCACTGGCCGGCACCCGCCCGCCGTTGTGGGACGACTACCTCGACCTGGTCGACGAATACCGCTGACCGGCGCCTTTCGCTGCAGTGATCCGCCCGACGAGCACCACCGGAAATCTCCATCGACGAGTACCGCAGACCGTACAAGGTGGACGAGGTCGCCAACGACCGGATCGAGGAGGTCTGGTTCACGGGCGTCCACTCCGACGTCGGCGGTGGATTCGAGGACTGCCGGCTCGCGGACATCTCGCTCCGCCGGGTCCTCGAGGGCGCCCTCGACCACGGCGTGCTCCTGCGCCGGACGGTGAGCCTGCGGCAGCTTCCGAAACCGGAACAGACGAGCGCGACGGCGACGCCGACCCGGATGAGCCGCATCTGGTGGCTCCTCGGGCGAGGAACTCGTGAGATCCTCGGCGGGGCACGATCGCCCGAAGGACTGAAGATCCACGAGAGCGTCGAGCTCCGGGAGGACGGTCTGGCGACCCGGCTACGGAATCCGCACTGGGTCGATCCGGAGTGGTACACGCCGAAGCGCTACGACCTCGAGGTATCCGGCCATACGAACCGCCGGACCGCGCCGCTCCGCCCCCATCGGAGGTCTCGGCGCACCGGGGTCGGTCACAACTCCCGTGAACGCGACAGCTCCGCCGACCTCGCCCTGAGGTGGCGCCGCTCGGGTTCGGTACCGGCGAGCTCGAGCGCCCGCCGATACGCTTCGGCCGCTTCACCTTTCCGGCCGACCCGAGCCAGCAACTCGGCTCGTGCCACCACGTACGGTCCGTAGTCGCGGATACTCGGCTCGTCGGCGAGTCCGTCGAGGAGTTCGAGTCCGGCCGCGGGCCCGTCGCGCATCGCGACCGCCACGGCGCGGTTCAGTGCGACGATCGGTGACGGGCTCAGGGCGGTCAGTACGTCGTAGAGGGCGACGATCTGCGGCCAGTCGGTGCTGTCGACGTCGCTCGCCTCGTCGTGCAACGCGGCTATCGCGGCCTGCACCCCGTACGGGCCGGGTGGTCGTCCGGTGAGTGCGGCGACCACCAATGCGCTGCCCTCCTCGATCATCGCGCGGTCCCATCGGGTGCGGTCCTGCACGTCGAGCAGCATGACGGCGCCGGTCGGGTCGGTGCGTGCGTCCCGGCGGGCATGGACGAGCAGCATCAGCGCGAGCAACCCGCTCACCTCCCGTTCCGTCGGCATCAGACGGTGCAGGATGCGGGTGAGGCGGACCGCCTCCTCTGCGAGGGCGAGGCGTTGCAGATGTTCACCGCTGCTCGCGGCATAGCCCTCGGTGAAGATCGAGTACAGCGCCGCGAGCACCACCGGCAGGCGCTCCGGCAGCTCGTCCGGTCCGGGTACCCGGAACGGGATGCGGGCACCGCGGATCTTCTTCTTGGCCCGCACGATCCGCTGGGCCATCGTCGGCGACGGGACGAGGAAGGCCCGCGCGACCTCGTTCGTCGTGAGACCACCGAGGCAGCGCAGGATCAGCGCGACGCGGTCGTCCGCCGCGAGGGCGGGGTGGGCGCACGTGAAGAACAGTTCGAGGCGGTCGTCCGTCAGTTCTCCGGCATCGGGCGGTTCGTACGACGCGCGACGTTCGGTGTCGACGGCGAGTTCCGCCAGTCGCGTCGCATACACGCGGTCGCGGCGCACCCGATCCAGCGCTCGGCGCCTGGCCGTGGTGAGCAGCCAAGCGCCCGGACGCTCGGGCACACCGTCGACCGGCCAGTGCACGAGCGCCGCCTCGAGTGCCTCCGATGCGACCTCCTCGGCGAGGTCGAGGTCGCCGAAGCGATGGACGAGCGCGGCGAGGAGCCGGCCGTGTTCCTCGCGGAACACCGACTCGACGGCCGAGGCCGGCTCCCCCATCGCTCAGTCCCCGAAGTCGGCGATCGGCCGCACGACGACCGTGCCGCCGTCCCGCGATCCGGGACAGCGTGCCGCCCAGTCGAGTGCCTCGTCGAGGCTGCCGACGTCGATGACGTCGTATCCGCCGAGCACCTCGCGGCTCTCGCCGAACGGTCCGTCGGTCACCGTGCGTCGTCCGTCCGCGTCGACCTGCACGGTCGTCGCGGTGACGAGATCCTGCAGGGCGTGCCCGGACACGAGGACACCCGCGTCGCGCATCGCCTTCTCGTAGTCCTGCCAGTCCTCGACGGTGCAGGTGGCCTCGTCGGTCGTGGATGCGTAGATCAACAGCATGTACTTCATGGCGGTCGCTCCCGTCTGTGTGGTGTTCGTCCTACACCATCACGACGAACGGACACCTGCCGGATCGACGCCCGACGAGAAATTTTTTCTAACCGCTGTTGCGCAACGCCGTGGCGAGACCGTTCATCGTGATCTGGATACCGCGCCGGACACGGTCGGTGTCCTCACCGGCACGGAACCGGCGCAGCAACTCGACCTGCAGGTGGTTGAGCGGTTCGAGATACGGGAACCGGTTGTGCAGCGACCGCTCGAGCGCCGGATTATCCGCGACGAGCGAGTCGTAGCCCGTGATCTGCCGGTAGGCGTCGACTGTACGGGCGTGCTCGTCGACGATGCTGCCGAACACCCGCTCGCGCAGTTCGGTGTCCTCGACGAGTTCGGAGTACCGGGCGGCCAGGCCGAGATCGGACTTGGCGAGCACCTGCGCCATGTTCGACAGCACCGAACGGAAGAACGGCCAGCGACGGTAGAGATCCTGCAGGGTCGCCAACCGGTCCGGATCACCAGCCACCCAGTCCTGCACAGCCGTTCCCGTGCCGTACCAGCCGGGGAGCATCACGCGGCTCTGGGTCCACGAGAGCACCCACGGGATGGCCCGCAGGTCGCTGATCGCCTTCGTCTGCTTACGGGAGGCGGGACGGCTGCCGATGTTGAGGGCACCGATCTCCGAGACCGGCGTCGCGGTGGTGAAGTACTCGACGAATCCCGGTGTCTCGTGCACGAGTCGGCTGTACGCGGCGCGAGCGAGGTCGGCAAGTTCGTCGAGGATGCGGTAGGCCTCCGGCGCGTCCTTCCCGAGGCCTTCGACATCGAGCAAGCTCGACTCGAGGGTCGCCGAGACGAGCGCCTCGAGGTTGCGGCGGGCGAGCACCGGTTCGCGGTACTTCGCGGCGATGACCTCGCCCTGCTCGGTCAGACGCAACGAGCCCTGGACCGCGCCGGGAGGCTGGGCCAGGATGGCGTCGTAACTCGGTCCGCCACCGCGACCGACGGTGCCGCCGCGACCGTGGAACAGGCGCAGCCGGATCCCGGCGGTGCGCGCCGCCTCGACGAGATCGAGTTCCGCGCGGTAGAGCGCCCAGTTGGCGGTGAGATAACCGCCATCCTTGTTGGAATCGGAGTAGCCGAGCATGATCTCCTGCAGTCCGTCGTGTCCGTCGACGAGGCTGCGGAACTCGGGCACGGCGAGGGCGGCGGTCAGCGTGGCGGCACCGCCGCGCAGGTCGTCGATCGTCTCGAACAGCGGGATGACCTGCACCGTGCTGCGCGGATAGCCGCGGTCGAGGTCGAGCAGCCCGACCTCCTTGAGCAGGACCTCGACCTCGAGCAGGTCGGACACCGAGGTGCACATGCTGATGATGTAGTGCTCGATGGCGGCCGGTCCGATGCGACGGACCACGTCGGCGGCAGCACGCAGGATGCCCAGTTCCTTGGCTGTCTCGTCCGACAGGTGGGCGTCGGGGGTGGTGAGCGGGCGGCGGATCCGCAACTCCGCGGTGAGCAGCGCGACCTTGTCGTCCTCCGGCAGGTCGCGGTAGCGGTCGGTCACTCCCGCCCAGGAGAGCAGTTCGGCGACGACGTTCTCGTGGACCTCGGAATTCTGACGCAGGTCGAGTGGCGCGAGGTGGAAGCCGAAGACCTCGACGGCGCTGCGCAGGTGCGCGAGTCGATCGTCGGCGATCACGGTCGCTCCGCCGGCGCGCAGCGAGGCGTCGACGATGTTCAGGTCGGTGTGCAGGCGGGCCGGGGTGGCATAGGGCTCGCACGGGATACGCACCGTGTGGGGCAGATCCACGCCGGGCAGCAGCCTGCCCGCGGTGGCGGTGAGGCGAGCGCGGATACCGTGTACGGCGCGTCGGTACGGCTCGTCGCTGTGGGCGGGATTGTCGTCGCCCGAGTCGTCGGCGAGCTTCTTCAGGGCGCTGCTGATGGTCGCGGTGCGTTCGGACATCGACAGTTCGCGTTCGAGCGCGGCGAGTTCGGTGAGGTGATGTCGCAGCGCGGTCTCACAGGCGCGATTCGCGGCCGTAGTGACGACCTCGCCGTCGACGTTGGGGTTGCCGTCGCGGTCGCCGCCGATCCAGGTTCCCGGCCGGACCAGCGGTTCGGTGAGCACCGCCGCGTCGGGCCAGCGTCGCCGGAGTTCGCGTCGCACTTCGGCGTTGAGGGCGGGAACGACGTCGAACAGTGCGAGGTCGTAGTAGCGCAGACCGTTGTCGACCTCGTCGATGATCCTCAGGCGCGCGAGCCGGATGAGCGCGGTGTCCCAGAGGGTCAGGATGTGCCGGTACAGGGCGCGGTCGATTTCCTCGAGCGCGGCGGGTTCGTCGGTCCTCTCCCGGCGCCGCATGAGTTCGGTGACGGCGGTCTGGACGTCGAAGACGGTGCGTCGGCGGGTCTCGGTGGGATGAGCGGTGATGACGGGGGCGACGAGAGCCGACGCGAGCGCGTCGGTCACGGTGTCGGCATCGAGGCCCGGACCGGCGGCGTCGAGCTTGGCGTAGGTGGCGGCGAGGCTGCTGTCCTGCGGTGGGTCGCCTGCGCGCACGTGCAGGGCTCGACGTCGTTCGCGGTGCAGATCCTCGGCGAGATTGGCGAGCAGACCGAAATGGCTGAACGCCCGGGCGACGGGAATCAGGTCGTCGGTGGCGACGCCGGCGAAGCGTTCGGCGAGTTCGGTGCGGTCGATCTCGGAGCGCCGGATCCGGAAACTCTCCACCCGGGCCGATTCGACCAGGTCGAAGGTCTCGGGTCCTGCCTGCTCACGGATGACGTTGCCGAGGATGCCGCCGAGCAGGCGGATGTCCTCGCGGAGGGGTTCGGTAGCAGAGGCAGGCACAGTGTCCGTCATACGGCCAGTATCTGTGCCCGGCGGCCGGGGCGCGACCGCGGCAGCGTCCGTGCACGTGCGGGGATCAGCTGAACTTGATCTGCAGTCCGATGCCGAGGATCGAGATCACCCAGATGATGCCGGTGAAGACGGTGAGACGGTCGAGGTTCTTCTCCGCCACCGTCGAGCCCGAGAGATTGGACTGGACTCCGCCACCGAACAGGCTGGACAGACCACCGCCCTTACCGCGGTGCAGCAGCACCAGCAGGATGAGCAACAGGCTCGTGACGATCAGGAGGATGTCCAGGAACAGTTCCATGTCGGTGTTCGATGTCCTTCGGATGGTGGGCGACGTCGGCGTCAGCTTACCCGCTCGTCCTGTGGGGACGCTGCGGGTGTGCCGGGGACGCCGGGTGGGCGAAATGCGGGCGGGGTGCAGCATCTCGTCGAGATCCTGCACCCCGCCCGATGCCGGTCGCTCTAGAGGAGCGGACCGCCTGCGGCGATCGCCGACAGCTGAGCGAATTCGTCGGCCTTGAGGGAGGCGCCTCCCACGAGGCCGCCGTCGACGTCGGTCTGAGCGATGAGCTCACCGACGTTCTTGGCGTTGACCGACCCGCCGTACAGGACTCGGACCGATGCCGCGACCTCGGGCGAGGCCAGTTCGGCGAGGGTACTGCGCACCGCGGCGCACACCTCCTGCGCGTCGGCCGCCGAAGCAACCTTGCCCGTGCCGATGGCCCAGACCGGCTCGTACGCGACGACGATCTTTGCGATCTCGTCGGCGGACAGGCCGGCGAGCGAGTTCTTCAACTGCTCGACGTTGTACTCGACGTGGTTGCCGGCTTCGCGGACGTCGAGTCCTTCACCGATGCACACGATCGGAGTGAGACCGTGCCGCAGCGCGGCCTTGGTCTTGTCGCGGACGATCTCGTCGGTCTCACCGTGCAGGGTGCGACGCTCGGAGTGCCCGACGATCACGTAGGTGCAGCCGAGCTTCGCGAGCATCGCGCCGGAGATCTCGCCGGTGTAGGCGCCGGAGTCGTGGACCGAGATGTCCTGGGCTCCGTAGGTGATGCCGAGCTTGTCGCCCTCGACGAGGGTCTGCACCGAGCGGATGCCGGTGAACGGCGGGATGACCGTCACGTCGACCTTCTCGAGGTACTTCTCGGGAAGGGTGAACGCGATCTTCTGCACCAGGGCGATGGCCTCGAGGTGGTTGAGGTTCATCTTCCAGTTGCCCGCGATGAGCGGTGTCCGTGCCATGACCGTCAGCCCTCCAGAACTGCGATGCCGGGCAGTTCCTTGCCCTCGAGGTACTCGAGGGAGGCGCCACCACCGGTGGAGATGTGGGAGAAGCGGTCCTCACCGAGTCCGAGCGACCGCACGGCCGCAGCGGAGTCGCCGCCACCGACGACGCTGAACGCGCCCTTGCCGGTTGCCTCGATGATCGCTTCCGCTACACCCTTCGTGCCCGCCGCGAAGTTCTCGAACTCGAACACGCCCATCGGGCCGTTCCAGAACACCGTCTTCGCCGAGCCGAGGAGCGAGGCGAAACGCCGCACGGACTCCGGTCCGATGTCGAGGCCCATCCATCCGTCGGGGATGGAGTCGGCCGCGACGGTCTGCGACTGTGCGTCGGCCGCGAACTTGTCGGCCACCACCACGTCCTGAGGGATGTGGATGACGTCGCCGAAGCGTTCGAGCAGTTGCTTGCAGGTGTCGATCATCGACTCCTCGAGCAGCGACGTGCCGACCGAGTAGCCCTGTGCCGCAAGGAAGGTGAAGCACATGCCGCCACCGATTACGAGCGTGTCGACCTTGGGTGCGAGCGCCTCGATGACCCCGAGCTTGTCGGAGACCTTCGAGCCGCCGAGCACCACGGCGTACGGACGCTCGGTGTCGGTGGTGAGCTTGGCGAGCACGTCGACCTCGGCCGCGACGAGACCACCCGCGTAGTGCGGGAGCAGCGTCGCGACGTCGTAGACCGACGCCTGCTTGCGGTGCACGACACCGAAGCCGTCGGAGACGAATGCGCCGTCGTCGCCGACGAGCTCGACGAGCTCACGGGCGAAGGCGAGCCGCTCGGCATCGTCCTTGCTGGTCTCGCGAGCGTCGAAGCGGACATTCTCGAGCAGGAGGATGTCGCCGTCGGTCAGCCCTTCGGAACGCGCCAGCGCATCCTGGCCGACGACATCGGAGGCGAGCTGGACGTTGCGGTCGAGCACCTCACCGAGTTTCGCTGCGACGGGCGCGAGCGAGTACTTCGGATCCGGCTCGCCCTTGGGGCGGCCGAGGTGCGCGGTCACGACGACCTTGGCCCCGGCCTCCGCGAGCGTGCGGATGGTGGGCGCGGACGCGAGGATGCGGCCGGCGTCGGTGATCGTGTCGCCGTCGAGCGGGACGTTGAGGTCGGAGCGCACGAGTACGCCCCGACCCTCCACACCTGCGTCGAGCAGATCCTCGAGGGTCTGAACTGCCACTGTTCAAATGTCCTGTTCTACGAGTTTCAAAGAGACTTGCCGACGAGACCGACGAGGTCGGCAAGACGATTCGAGTAGCCCCACTCGTTGTCGTACCACGAGACGACCTTGACCTGCTCGTCGATGACCTTGGTCAGAGGCGCGTCGAAGATCGACGAGTGCGGGTCGGTGACGATGTCCGAGGACACGATCGGATCGGTGTTGTACTTCAGGATGCCCTTCAGCGGACCCTCCGCGGCAGCCTTCAGTGCGGCGTTGACCTCATCGGCGGTGGCCTTCTTGGTGAGGGTCGCGGTGAGGTCGGTGACCGAGCCGGTCGGGACCGGGACGCGCAGCGCGTAGCCGTCGAGCTTACCGAGCAGCTCGGGGAGCACGAGGCCGATGGCCTTGGCGGCGCCTGTGCCGGTGGGGACGATGTTCAGGGCGGCAGCGCGGGCGCGACGCAGATCCTTGTGCGGTCCATCCTGCAGGTTCTGGTCCTGGGTGTACGCGTGGATCGTGGTCATCAGGCCCTTCTCGATGCCGAACTCGTCGTTCAGCACCTTGGCGAGGGGGCCGAGGCAGTTCGTGGTGCACGAGGCGTTGGAGATGATGTTCTGCGTGCCGTCGTACTTGTCGTGGTTGACGCCCATGACGATGGTGATGTCCTCGTCGGTGGCAGGCGCCGAGATGATGACCTTCTTGGCGCCGGCGTCGATGTGCCCCTTCGCCTTGGCGGCGTTGGTGAAGATGCCGGTGGACTCGACGACGACGTCGACACCGAGGTCGCCCCACGGAAGAGCGGAGGGGCCCTCCTTGATCGAGAGGGCCTTGATCTTCCGATCGCCGACGACGATGTCGTCGCCCTCGACATGCACGTCCTTGTCGAGGCGCCCCAGGATCGAGTCGTACTTCAGGAGCGTCGCGAGGGTGTCGTTGTCGGTGAGGTCGTTGACGGCAACGATCTCGATGTCGGTGGTGCCGAGTGCCTTCTGTGCCTCGACCGCCCGGAAGAAGTTGCGCCCGATGCGTCCGAATCCGTTCACGCCTACGCGGACAGTCACAATGAAGCTCCTTTGCCCAGTATTCCGATGGTCGTACTTGTGTGACCTTCACCCTAGTGGGGTTCGGTCGTACTGTGGGGAGCCGCCCGGCCGTGGCGCGAACTCCCTTGCAAGCCTGCCCCGCTATGCCTCGTCCAGCAACTCAGCGGTGACGGCCGACTCCGTATCGGGGATCCCGAGTTCCTTCGCGCGACGATCCGCCATCGACAGCAGGCGGCGGATCCGTCCCGCGACGGCGTCCTTGGTCATCGGCGGATCGGCGAGCTGGCCGAGCTCCTCGAGGGACGCCTGACGGTGCTGCACGCGCAGCGCGCCGGCGGCAGCGAGGTGGTCGGGCACGTCGGCGCCGAGGATCGCCAGCGCCCGCTCGACCCGCGCGGCGGCCGCCACGGCGGCGCGTGCGGACCGGCGCAGATTGGCGTCGTCGAAGTTGGCGAGGCGGTTCGCGGTCGCCCGCACCTCCCGGCGCATGCGGCGCTCCTCCCAGACCAGCCGGGTGTCCTGCGCGCCCATGTGGGTGAGCAGCGCGCCGATGGCCTCGCCGTCGCGGATCACCACCCGGTCGGCGCCGCGCACCTCACGCGCCTTGGCAGTGACGCCGAGCCGGCGGGCGGCGCCGACGAGCGCGAGGGCGGCCTCCGGGCCGGGGCAGCTCACCTCGAGCGCCGAGGAACGGCCCGGTTCGGTGAGCGAGCCGTGGGCGAGAAACGCCCCGCGCCACGCCGCGGCGGAGTCGGAGACGCTGCCGCCGACCACCTGTGCCGGCAGTCCGCGCACCGGTCGTCCGCGACCGTCGAGCAGACCGGTGCGGCGGGCCAGCGCCTCACCGTCCTTCCCGACACGGACGATGTACCGGGAGCTCTTGCGCAGACCACCCGCGCCGAGCACCTGAATCTCCGCGGGATAGCTGTAGAGCTCGAAGATCTCGCGGCGGAGGCGACGTGCGATCGATCCGAGGTCGACCTCGGCCTCGACGACCACTCGCCCGGCGACGATGTGCAATCCCCCGGCGAAGCGCAGGAGGGCGGACACCTCGGCCTTGCGGTTGCTGATCCTGGTGACCGACAACCTGCTCAGCTCGTCCTTGACCTCCGCTGTCATTGCCACGAGACGCTCTCCCTCCCACCCCCGCGTGTGGCACGGACTCCACCGCGCGAGGACAGACATGTTTCCAGTGCCCCCGCCAACTTGGCGGGGTCGTGTCGATGCGTACCGGTCTCGGCGACGTCGACGAACGAGACGTCCGCTCCGAATCGGGCCGCGGACCGGCTCAGGTGCTCGCGCTCGCGTCCTTCCGGTACCGAGGCAGCATCCACGACGACCTGGTCGACACGGAAATCGGGGGCGTGCTGGGCGAGAACGTGCAGGTGGCGTTCCGCGGAGAAGCCTGCGGTCTCCCCCGGTTCCGCCGCGAGGTTGAGCACGAGGACCTTGAGCGCCGTCGTGTGGACCAGCGCCTCGTGCAGGTCCGGGACGAGCACGTGCGGGATGACGCTCGAGAACCAGGATCCCGGGCCGAGCACCACGAGATCGGCCTCGCACACCGCGTCGAGCGCAGGCGGGCAGGCCGGCGGATCGGCGGGAATCAGCCGGACCCGGCGCACCTTGCCCGGGGTGGTCGCCACCGCGACCTGCCCCCGGATGCAGCGGCTCACCCGCGGGTCGGATTCGAGTCCCGACACGTCGGCCTCGATGTCGAGCGGGATCGGCGACATGGGCAGCACACGGCCGCGCACGTCGAGGACGCGGGCGAGCATGTCGAGGGCGGTGACGGTGTCGCCCGCGACCTCGGCGAGCCCGGCGAGGATCAAGTTGCCGACCGAGTGCCCGGCGAGGGCGCCCGTGCCCCCGAAGCGGTGTTGGACGGTCTCGGTCCACACCCGGACCTCGTCGTCGCGGCCGGCGAGCGCTGCGAGCGCCATGCGCAGGTCGCCGGGTGGGACGACGCCGAGTTCGGCGCGCAGCCGTCCCGAGGACCCTCCGTCATCGGCGACGGTCACCACGGCGGTGACCCGGTCGGTGAGGCGCCGGACGGCACTGAGCGTCGCGTACAGGCCGTGTCCGCCACCGAGAGCAGTGATCGCGGGGCCGGGCACCGCCCCGGAGCTCGGAGCGCTCTCGGAGTACGGCGTGCTGTCGGAGTCGGGAGTCTCGGCGGCGTTCACTCGCGCCCCAGATCCCGGTGCACCACGTTCACCGTCAGATCCGGTGCCTGCTCGAGGCGTGCAGCGAGGGCCTCGGCCATCGCCACGCTCCGGTGTTTCCCTCCGGTGCAGCCCACTGCAATCGTCATGTAGCGCTTCCCCTCCCGACGGTAACCGGCGGTCGTCAGATCGAGCAGCCGGTGATAGGTGGCGAGATAGTCCTCGGCACCGTCGCGGGAGAGTACATAGTCGCGCACCGCCGCGTCCTGCCCGGTGTGCGGCCGCAATTCGGCGATCCAGTGGGGGTTCGGCAGGAACCGCACGTCGCACACGACGTCGGAGTCCATGGGCAGGCCGTACTTGAAGCCGAACGACTCCACGGTCACCCGGATGGTGTCGGATGTCGCGTCGCCGAAGGCCGCCTCGATCTTGCGACGCAGATCGGGCCCGGACAGCGCGGACGTGTCGATGACGAGGTCGGCCGCGGCCTTCACGGGAGCGAGCTGCTCGCGTTCGACGGCGATGCCGTCGGTGAGCGTGCGATCGGCCGTGTCGCACTGCAGCGGATGACTGCGGCGTACCTGCTCGAACCGCCGGACGAGCACCGAGTCGGCCGCTTCGAGGAACAGCACCCGGGTGTTGACCGGGCGGGCCGCCAGATCGGTGACGACGCGTTCGAGGTCGCCGGTGAACAACCGGCTGCGCACGTCCATCACCACGGCGAGACGTTGCAGCGGAGGTTCGGCCTGCACCGCGAGATCGATCATCGACAGCACCAACTGGGGCGGGAGGTTCTCCGCGACGTACCACCCGAGATCCTCGAGGGCGGTCGCCGCAGTACTCAGTCCGGCTCCGGACAGTCCGGTGACGACGATGACCTCGGCCTGCGCCGGCCGTTCACCGTCGACACCCTGTTCCGAACCGTCCGCCATCCCCGGGATCCGACCCACTTCGGTCACTGTTCCGACTCCGCTCGTACTCCCGACACGCCGACGGAGCCATCATCGCCTACCGGCGTGTCGCCCGCATCCGCGGCCGTCGGGGCATCGGTGTCCTGCGGCGACTCGGCCGGAGCCGGTACGTCGCCCCGCAGCGCCTCGAGGACGGCTTTCGCCGTGGCCTGCCCGATCCCGGGCACCGCGGTGATCTCCTCGACGCTCGCCTCGCGTAGCCGCGCGACCGACCCGAAGTGGGTGACGAGCGCCTTGCGTCGGGTGTCGCCGAGACCACGAACCCCGTCGAGAGCGGAGGCGGTCATGCGCTTGGACCGCTTGCTGCGGTGGTAGGTGATCGCGAAACGGTGTGCCTCGTCGCGGATACGCTGCAGCAGGTACAGCGACTCGCTGGTGCGCGGAAGGATCACCGGGTCCTCCTCCCCCGGCACCCACACCTCCTCGAGACGCTTCGCGAGCCCGACGACCGCGACATCCGTGATACCGAGTTCGTCGAGGACCTCGGCCGCGGCCGCGACCTGCGGCGCACCACCGTCGACGACGAACAGGTTCGGCGGGTAGGCGAACCTGCGCGGACGGCCCGTCGCCGGGTCCAGTGCTGCTTCGGGCGCGAGGTCCCCGCCGTCGCCACCCTCCGGAACGGATCCGTCCGAATCGGCCTGTCGGGCGAGGTCGCGGTTGTGGCGGAGGAAACGCCGGCGGGTGACCTCGGCGATCGAGGCGACGTCGTCGGAGTGCCCGTCGCCCGCGGCGTGCTTGATGGCGTAGTGCCGGTAGTCGGACTTGCGGGGCAGTCCGTCCTCGAAGACGACCAGCGATGCGACGACGTCGGTGCCCTGCACGTGGCTGATGTCGACACACTCGATACGCAGCGGCGCCGAGTCGAGGTCGAGGACGTCCTGGATACCCTGCAACGCCGCCGATCGGGCATTGAAGTCGCCCGCGCGCCGCAGCTTGTGCTGGGCAAGTGCTTCCTTGGCGTTGCGTTCGACCGTGTCGGCCAGTGCCTTCTTGTCGCCGCGCTGCGGGATGCGCAGACGCACGGGACCGCCGCGCAGACGCCCGAGCCAGCGGCTCATCTCATCCGGGTCGGGCGGCAGGGCGGGGACGAGCACCTCGCGCGGCACGGCACTGGTGGCGTCCGCGTCGTCGGTGCCGAGCGCGGCCTCCTCGCCGTAGAACTGGGTGAGGAACTGTTCGACGAGCAGCGAGAGTTCTTCGGCGTCGTCGGTCCCCTCGGCGGCCTCGACGCCTTCGATGTCGCGGTCCTCGGGACGGTCGAGCACGTCGCCGGACTTCTCGACGACCCAGCCGCGTTGACCCCGCACGCGACCGCCGCGCACGTGAAAGACCTGGACGGCCACCTCGAGGTCGTCGCCGGCGAACGCCACGAGGTCGGCGTCGGTACCGTCGCCGAGCACGACGGCCTGCTTCTCGAGTGCCTTGCGCAGTGCCCCGAGATCGTCGCGCAGGCGGGCTGCGGTCTCGAAGTCGAGTTCCTCCGCGGCGGCCTGCATCCGCTTCTCGACATCGCGGACGAGTTTGTCGGTGCGACCGGCGAGGAAGTCGCAGAAGTCCTCGACGATGCGGCGGTGTTCGTCGGCGGAGACGCGTCCGACACACGGCGCGGAGCATTTGTCGATGTAGCCGAGCAGGCACGGGCGGCCGATCTGCGCGTGCCGCTTGAAGACCCCGGCCGAGCACGTGCGCGACGGGAACACCCGCAGCAACAGGTCGAGGGTCTCGCGGATCGCCCAGGCATGCGAGTAGGGACCGAAATAGCGCACGCCCTTGCGGCGCGGCCCCCGGTAGACGAACAGACGGGGGTATTCCTCGTTCAACGTGACCGCGAGCATCGGGTACGTCTTGTCGTCGCGGTAGCGGACGTTGAACCGCGGATCGAACTCCTTGATCCAGTTGTACTCGAGTTGGAGTGCCTCGACCTCGGTGCGCACCACCGTCCACTCGACCCGGCCCGCGGTGGTCACCATCTGACGGGTGCGCGGATGCAGCGAGGCGATGTCGGCGAAGTACGAGTTCAGGCGGGACCGGAGATTCTTCGCCTTGCCGACGTAGACGACCCGGCCGTGCGGGTCGCGGAACTTGTAGACCCCCGGCTCCGTGGGAATGGAACCGGGGGCTGGGCGATATGTCGAGGGGTCGGGCACAGGTCCAGGCTAGTCGTCGCCCCTGACGGCTCCGCCGGTGTAGCGGGACTCCAGTTCGCGGAAACCCTCGAGCGCGTCCACGGCGCGTTCCCCGTCGCGCGCCTGGATGGCGACGACGGGCACGTACTCGTCGAACGGCAGTTCGAGGCGGGCCCAGGGGGCGCCCTGGTCGAAGAACAGCCCGCGCACGTCGGTCCACGGGATGTGTCGTTCGGCGACCACGTTGCGGACGGAGACGCCGTCGGCACCCGCCCGCAGCCGTGGGCGGGTGAACAGCAGGACGCCTCCGGTGAGCACGACACCGATGGCGAGGATCGCGATCTGGTCGACGACCCGCAGGTTCACGCCGGTGTCGCCGCCCCCGCGGAGCACGAGCGCCGCGAAGATGTGGATGGCCATGACGACGACCGCCGCCACGACGACCCAGCGCCGCATCTTCTCCGGGCGTACCTCGAGATCCCAGCCGGTCTCGTCGCGGGTCAACGCGCCGCCTTCCGCAGCCGCCGCAGGGTCACGGCGGTGTCGAGCGCGGCCGCGCAGGCCTGGCCGCCCTTGTCTTCCGCGGAGCCGGGCAGACCGGCGCGGTCGCGGGCCTGCTGTTCGGTGTCGGTGGTGAGAACACCGTTGCCCACGGGGGTGCCCTCGTCGAGCGCGATCCTGGTGAGGCCGTAGGTCACGGCGTCGCACACGTACTCGAAGTGCGGTGTGCCGCCGCGGATCACCACGCCGAGCGCGACGACCGCGTCGTGGGTGCGGGCGAGCTGCTGCGCGACGACGGGAAGCTCGATCGCTCCGGCGACCCGCTCGAGGGTGACGTCGGTGACACCCGCCTGCTCGGCGACACGCTGTGCGCCGGCGATGAGGGCGTCGGAGATCTCGGTGTGCCAGCTGCCGGCGACGATCGCAAGGCTCAGCCCTGCGGCGTCGGCGAGCTGCAGGTCGGGCAGGCCTTCGCCGCTCATCAGGCGTCTCCCTCGTCGAACTCGTCGAGACCGATCAGGTCGTGGCCCATGCGATCGCGCTTCGTGCGCAGGTACGAGATGTTCTCGCGGTTCGCGCGCAACGGCATCGGGACACGTTCGGTGATCTGCAGGCCGTAGCCGTCGAGACCGACGCGCTTGGCCGGGTTGTTGGTCAGCAGCCGCATCGACGAGATACCGAGGTCGACGAGGATCTGAGCGCCGATGCCGTAGTCGCGGGCGTCGGCGGGCAGGCCGAGTTGCAGGTTGGCGTCGACGGTATCGGAGCCGGAGTCCTGCAGCTGGTAAGCCTGCAGCTTGTGCATCAGGCCGATGCCGCGTCCCTCGTGGCCACGCATGTAGAGCACGACGCCGCGGCCTTCCTCGGCCACCATCTCGAGGGCGGCGTCGAGCTGCGGACCGCAGTCGCAGCGCAGCGACCCGAAGACGTCGCCGGTCAGGCATTCGGAGTGCACACGCACGAGCACGTCGGAGCCGTCGCCGTCCGGGCCGGCGATGTCGCCGCGGACGAGCGCGACGTGTTCGACGTCGTCGTAGATGCTCTGGTAGCCGACGGCCGTGAAGTCGCCGTGCCGGGTGGGGATGCGGGCCTCGGCGACGCGCACGACGTGCTTCTCGTGCTTGCGGCGCCACGCGATGAGATCCGCGATCGAGATCAGGGCGAGTTCGTGTTCGTCGGCGAAGACCCGCAGTTCGTCGGTGCGCGCCATCTCGCCTTCGTCCTTCTGCGAGACGATCTCGCAGATGACGCCGGCCGGTCGCAGGTCGGCCATGCGCGCGAGGTCGACGGCGGCCTCGGTGTGCCCGGGCCGGCGCAGGACGCCGCCCTCCTTGGCGCGCAGCGGCACCACGTGACCGGGACGCGTGAAGTCCTGGGCGGTGGAGTTCGGGTCGGCGAGCAGCCGCATGGTGGCGGCGCGGTCGGACGCGGAGATACCTGTGCCGATGCCTTCCCTCGCGTCGACGGTGACCGTGTAGGCGGTGCCGTGCTTGTCCTGGTTGACGCTGTACATGGGAGGCAGCCCGAGACGGTCGCAGTCCTCGCCGTCCAGGGGCACGCACAGGTACCCGGACGTGTAGCGGACCATGAACGCCACGAGTTCCGGCGTTGCCTTCTCCGCGGCGAAGATGAGGTCGCCCTCGTTTTCACGGTCTTCGTCGTCGACCACGACGACCGCCTTACCGGCGGCGATGTCGGCGACCGCGCGCTCGATGGTGTCGAACCTCGTCACTTCCCTGGACTCCAACTCTCGTATCCGGACGACTCGTGCTCCGCGTCCACTGTCGATCTCCACAGTACGACGCGTCAGCGCGCGTTCTGCAGGCGCTCCACGTACTTGGCGATCACGTCGACCTCGAGGTTGACGAGGGTGCCCGGCTCGGCGGTGCCGAGCGTCGTCAGCGACAGGGTGGTCGGAATGAGCGAGATCTCGAACCACTCCTGTCCGCGTTCCCCTCCGAGACCCGAGACCGTCAACGAGACACCGTCGACGGTGATCGATCCCTTTTCGACGACGTAGCGGGAGATTTCGGCCGGGAGCGAGATGCGCACCACAGTCCAGTTCTCCGAGGGTGTGCGGGAGACGACGGCTCCGGTGGCGTCGACGTGGCCCTGCACGAGGTGGCCGCCGAGGCGACTGTTCAGCGCGGCGGCGCGTTCGAGGTTGACGGAGCTGCCGAGCGTGAGCTGTCCGAGCGACGACCGGTTCAGCGTCTCCTGCATTACATCGGCGGTGAAGGACCCGCCGTCGAGGACGTCGACGACCGTCAGGCACACCCCGTTGACCGCGATCGAATCGCCGTGCTCGGCGTCGGAGGTGACCAGCGGTCCGCGCACGGTGAAGCGTGCCGAGTCGGCGAGGTCCTCCTTCGCGACGATCTCACCGAGTTCCTCGACTATGCCGGTGAACATGTTCCGCTCCTTAGCTCCCGATCCGCGACCGGGTCCGATTCGGTTGTCCCGGTCCGGGACGAGTGTCGGTTGTCCCGGTCCGGGACGAGTGTCAACAGAATGTCCGAGCCGACGGTCTCGACCCGTTCCCGGCGGAACCGTAGCGCGTCGGAGATCGTGCCCACCCCGGCGTCCTCGACGGCGGCCTCGCCGGCTCCGAGCACGACGGGCGCCAGGTATGCCTGGATGCGGTCGACGCAGCCCGCTGCGAGGAAGGCGCCCGCGAGCCGGGGGCCGCCTTCGAGCAGCACGTCGGGTCGGTCGCCGAGCGCGTCGAGCACCTCCCCGATGTCGTGGGTGCGCAACACCAGCGTCGGCGCCGCGTCATCGAGAACTCTTGCGGAGGTGGGGATCTCACGCATACCGATAACGACCCTCAGCGGCTGGTGCGGCGCGAGTTCGCCGTCGGGCAGACGGGCGGTCAACCACGGGTCGTCGGTGAGGACGGTGCCGGTTCCGACGATGATGGCGTCGAGCCGGCTGCGCTGGTCGTGCACGCGCGCACGCGACTCGGGACCGGAGATCCACTTGCTCGTGCCGTCGGCGGCCGCGCTGCGACCGTCCATCGACGCGGCGTACTTCCACGTCACGTGCGGCCGGCCGGTGTGTTGCCGGTGCAGCCATGCCCGCAGCGGGCCGCGGGCGACGGTCTCGGCACCGAGACCGGGATGCACCGTGATGCCCGCGGCGCGGAGGGTGTCGGCGCCTCCCCCGGCGACGGGATTCGGATCGGCGACGGAGTAGTACACCGTCGCGATCCCCGCCTCGATGAGGGCCTGCGCGCACGGGCCGGTGCGGCCGGTGTGGTTGCACGGTTCGAGGGTGACGACGGCGGTTCCGCCGCGCGCGCGTTCGCCCGCGGCCTCGAGTGCCCGGACCTCCGCGTGTGGACCGCCGGGTGGTGCGGTGGCCCCGACACCTGCCACCGCGCCGTCCGTGTCGAGGATCACCGCTCCGACAGGCGGGTTGGGGCTGGTCGTGCCCCGCACGGCCTCCGAGGCGTCGAGCGCGAACTGGAGGGCTTCGGCGATCTCGGGTGCGGTCACGGCGCGAGCGTCAGGTGCGGGGACGCAGCCCCGGCCTGCGCCCGCAGTTTGCGGACCGCCTCACCGGGATCGGCGGCGCCGTAGACGGCGGACCCGGCGACGAAGCAGTCCACACCGGCTTCCGCGGCGGCCTCGATGGTGTCGGTGTTGATGCCACCGTCGATCTCGACGAGCAGACGCAGTTCACCCGAGTCGACCAGGCGACGCACCTGACGGGCCTTGTCGAGGACGTCCGGGATGAAGGACTGACCACCGAAGCCCGGCTCGACACTCATCACGAGCAGCGTGTCGAACTCCTTCAGGATCCCGAGATAGGGCTCGATGGGGGTGCCGGGCTTGACGGACAGCCCGGCCTTGCCGCCGGCCGCGCGGATGTCGCGGGCCACGGCGACCGGGTCGTCGGTCGCCTCCGCGTGGAAGGTGACGTTGTGGGCACCGGCTTCGGCGTAGGGCGGAGCCCATCGACCGGGGTTCTCGATCATCAGGTGACAATCGAGCGGGATGTCGGTCGCCTTCAGCAGCGACTCGACGACCGGGAGACCGAGCGTCAGGTTCGGAACGAAATGGGCGTCCATGACGTCGACGTGGAGCCAGTCGGCACCGGCGACGGCCTGCGCCTCGTCGGCGAGACGAGCGAAATCCGCGGACAGGATGGACGGAGCGATCATCGGGTGGGCCACAACCGACGAGTCTAGTCGGCGCCCTCCACCGGGTCGGACCTGCGTCGCACGCGCCGCACGCAGCCGAACCCGGCCGGGAATCTCCGATCTCGGGCGCATTGGTGCCACCAAGTGGCCGCAATACCCGGAAGGCTGGCAGTCACCTACGAACTCGAGGATCATCGTGACCGATCTCCATCACCGCGAATCCCTCCCTCCCCGTCCGGACGGATCGAACACCGTCGACACCTTCCTGATCTCCGACGGAGCAACCGAACTCGTCGACTTCCTCGTCGCCGTCTTCGAGGCCGAGGAGGTGCCCGAAGCGCGCACCCTCGACCACGACGGGCTCCTCCTCCACTCGGAGGTGCGGGTCGGCGACTCCGTGCTCGTGGTCGCCGACCGGAAACCAGACTGGCCCTTCACCCCCGCCTTCGTACGGGTCCACGTGCACGACGTCGATGCCGTCCTCGAACGCGCCACGCAGCACGGCGCGGCGATTGTCACACGGCCTACGGACTTCTTCGGCGATGTCCTCGCCCGGTTCTCGGATCCGTCCGGCAATCTCTGGTGGATCCAGCGGCACGATCCCGGCGCCGACACATCCGCGTGGACGGACGATGCGGCAGCGGACGAGTCGGCGGACTGGTCGCACATCGCGAGTCCGGAACTCGGGTACATCCACTCGACACTCACCGAAGCCGTTCGTACCCTGCGGGATCCACGGTCTCGCGCGGTGTGACCGGCGGTCGCCGGACCGGCGCCGCGGGTCGTCAGACCAGGCGGGCGAGGGCGTCGAAACGATCGATGTCCTCGCGGTGGCAGACGTGGCTTCCGGCGGTGAGCAGTGCCGCGGTGCCGCAGGCGATCCCGAGAGCAAGCGCGTCCCGCAACGATCGTTCCTGCAGCAGTCCGACGACGAGTCCGGCGACCATGCTGTCGCCGGCGCCGACGGCGCTGCGCACCTTGGCCGCCAGGGCCGGCACCCGCACGGCCTCGTCGGCGGTCACCATGATCGCCCCGTCTGCGCCGAGCGAGACGACCACGATCTCCGTGACACCGGAGGTGACGAGTTCGCGCGCGGCCGCGATCTGCTCGTCGTCGGTGGCCAGCTCCCGCCCGGTCCACTCGCACAACTCGTCCAGGCTCGGTTTGACGAGGTAGACACCCGAATCGATGCTGGTCAGCGCATCGCCCGACGAGTCGAGGACGAACCGCGCGCCGGCCTCGTGCGCCGCCGCCGCGATGCGTCGGACGAAGGTGCCGGGTACACCGGGCGGGAAGCTGCCGCTCGCCACCACGTACTTCGCGCCTTCGGCGACCTTCTCGAGTGTCGCGAGGCAGCGTTCCTGCTCCTCGTCCGTCAGCTCGGGACCGGGTGTGACGAAACGGTATTCCTGACCGCTGCGACGGTCGATCGCCGTGAAGCACTCTCGGGTGGACCCGGTGATCGGGACGATGTGTTCCTCGACGTCGTCGTCGTCGAGCAGACCGCTCATCTGTTCACCTCGCGCACCACCGGCCGGATAGACGGCGGCGGCCGAGGCACCGAGCACGCGCGCGACCTTCGCGACGTTCACTCCTCCCCCGCCGGCGTCGTAGAACGGTTCGTCGCAGCGGAGCTTGCGGGTGGGCACCACCGCGTCGGTGAAGGTCGTGACGTCGAGTGCCGGGTTCATGGTCAGGGTGACGATCTCGGGCATGACCGGAACCCTATTCGGCCCCGGCCGGCCGCGCGCGGAACTGCATCACGCCGCCGCCCGGTGCTTGCGCTTCTTCGCCCGGCCCTTGCTGCGACTCGCCACGGCGGAGCCGAGCATCAGCAGACGCATGGACCGCGCGGCGGCGTCGACGAGCAGGTCGTGACCGTTGGCGACGGCGTCCTCGAGGCGCATCGGGACGGGGATGATCGACGCGATCGCGCCGATTCCGACGTCGTGGACGTCGCGCGCCCCCTCGCCGAGCGACCCGGCGATGGCGAGCACCGGCACCCCGGCGCGCTGGGCGCGGCGGGCGACCTCCGCGGGCACCTTGCCGCGCGGGGTCTGGACGTCGATGCTGCCTTCGGCGGTGATGATCAGATCGGCGCGCGCGATCAGGGAGTCGAGATCGATACCGGACAGGCCGCTGTCGAGCAGCACGTCGAACCGGGAGGCGATCCGGGCGCCGATGCCCGCGGCCAGACCGGCACCGAGGCCGCCTGAGGCGCCGGTGCCCGCCCCGAACCGCACATCCAGCCCGTGTGCCCGCCCGTCCCGTTCGAGCACCTTCGCCCAGCGCTCCAGAGCGGCGGACAGCTCCTCGACCTGCGCGGGTGTCGCGCCCTTCTGCGGGCCGAAGACCCGAGCGACACCGGTCGGCCCACACAGGACGTTGTGGACGTTGCAGGCCAGGACGATCTCGGTGTCGGCGAGCGCCGGGTGCAGATCGTCGAGATCGAGACGCGCGGCGCGCGCGAGGTGCCGTCCCCCGTCGGGCAGTTCGTGGCTGTCGGCGTCGAGGATCCGGGCGCCGAGTGCTCGCAGTGCCCCGGCTCCGCCGTCGCTGGTGCCCGAGTCGCCGCAGCCGATGACGATGCGGCGGATGCCGTCGTCGAGTGCCGCGGCAACGAGTTCACCGACCCCGCGGGTGGTGGTGGCACCGGGATCACGGCGATCGGTGGGCACGAGACGAAGGCCGGCGGCCGAGGCCATCTCGACGACCGCCGTCCCGCGGGTGACACCACCGAGACGCGCCCAGCTCGCCCGCACCGGCTCGCCGACGGGACCGGTCACGGTGACCGAGACGAGCGTGCCGCCGGTGGCCTCGGCAAGGATCTCGGCGGTGCCCTCCCCACCGTCCGGAACAGGCACGAGGTCGACGGCGGCGCACGGCAGAGCCCGGCGGACTCCCGCACCGATCGCAGCGGCGACGCTGCGCGCATCGAGACTCTCCTTGAAACCGCTGGGTGCGACGAGCACGCGATGAGGAACCTTCAAAGCCATGACGACTCCGATCGTGAAACGGGACAGACCGTGGAACGGGACAACGGGGGAGGGAACAGGGATCAGACGAACAGCGACAGGCCGAGCAGCGGCCAGACGAACCACGCGAACAACAGGACCAGCGCGGCGAGGAGCGGGCCGAGCCGCGCTGCCAGGCGCAACAGGTCGGAGGTCGAGTAGGTGGATGTGCCGGGCACGTCCGCGAACAGCGTCACGGGCTTGGCCGACGACGGCAGGGTGTGGCAGAAGCCTGCGGCGGCCGTCGAGACGAAGGCCGCGGCGAGCGGATCGACACCTGCGCTCGGGGCGAGTGCCACCACGACGGGAACGAGAACGGCGGAACGGGCCGAGCGCGACTGGATGACCAGGTGCGCCGCAGCGGAGATCACGACCACGACGACCACGAACAACGGACCGGCACCCTCTCCGCGCGAGGTGAGCGGGCCGAAAGCCGTCGATGCGAGCCAGTCCGCCGCGCCGCTCGTCGTCAGCGCGGTACCGATCGACAGCGTTGCCGCCATGAACAGCAGCAGAGGCCACGGCACGGTCTTCAGCGCAGGCGCGAGACGCACGGAGCCGTACCGCGGGGAGGTCGCGACGAGCGCACCGAGCAGCGCCACCACCGTCGGGTGGATGCCGTGTACGGGTTCGGTGCACCACAGCACCATCACCACGACCAGCAGAAGGGCGGCGCGGGATTCGGCGACGAAGAGCGGCCCGCAGACCGGGGTGTCGGCCTGCGCGCCGATGTCGGCGGCGGTGACGGTGAGGCGTCCGCGCCGATCGTCGGTGGAGGTGAACAGCAGCAGCACCAGTTCGGCGGCGGCGTGCGACGAGACGATCGCCAGCGGCAGGCCGAGGATCATCCAGGTCGCGAAGTCGAATCCGGTGCCGGTCGCCGTGACGAGGATCTGCGAGGTGATCAGGTGCGCACCGGCGCCGAGCAGCGACGCCACCGCCGACAGCAGGATCACCGTGGGGAAGAGCAACGCGAGTGCTCGCACCAGTCGTGGCCGGTCTGCGAGGACCGTCGCGAGCGCGACGAACACCGGGAGCACCAGTGCGGCGCGACCGGAGGTCGACGGGACCGCGAACGCGGTGACGATCAGCGCGGCCGTCACCAGGTGCACGAGCGCCCGCGGGCTGTGCGCCCCCGTCACCAGGAAGGCCGCGCCCCGCGTCGCCAAACCCGAGGACGCGACACCGGAGGCGATCACGAAAGCGGACAACAGGAGCCACACGACGTCGTCGCCGAGGGTCGCGAACAGTGCCTCCGCGTCGATGACCCCGACGACCGTGAGGGCCGCGGCAGCGCCGAGCGCCACATAGGTGTCGTCGATCCTCGTGAACACCCACAGCCAGACGGCCACGACGAACACGATCATGGTGACGGCGGCCGGAGGCGTCAGGTCGGGGTCGGTGCGCGTGAGATACACGAGGAGACCGACGGTGCCGGCGAGTATCCCGACCGCGACGATCCGGCCGGGCGTCGGGGCGGTGTGTCTGCGCGGCGGACGCTGCTGTGGCGCAACGGAGCTCGGCGGGACGGTGGCGTGGAAGGTCATCGCAACCGGTACCCCGCTCCGCGGATCGTCTCGACCCGGTCTCCCCCGATCTTGTTGCGCAGTGCGCGCACGTAGACGTCGACGACGTTGGACGCGGGATCGAAGTCGTATCCCCACACGTGCCCGAGGATCTGTTCGCGGGAGAGCACCTGCCCGCGGTGACGCAGGAAGACCTCGAACAGGGCGAACTCGCGGCTGGTGAGATCGGCGCTCTCCCCTGCGATCTCGGCGCGTCGGGCCCGCAGGTCCAGAGCCATGTCGCCGTCGCGGATCACCGCTGCCGGATCGGCAGCCGAGCTGCTGTCGCCGATGCGCAACCGGATGCGGGCGAGCAGTTCGGCGAACTGGAACGGTTTGCTCACATAGTCGTTGGCACCGCCCTCGAGCCCCGCGACGGTATCGGTGACGCTGTCTCGCGCGGTCAGCACGATCACGGGGGTCCGCACACCTTCACCGCGCAACCTCTCGAGGACGGTGAAGCCGTCCATGCGGGGCAACCCGATGTCGAGGATCACCAGATCGAAGGCGCCACTGCGAGCGAGCATCAGGGCGGTCTCGCCGTCGGTGGCGTCGGTGGTGGTGTATCCCGCTGCGCGCAGCCCCTTCTCGAGGAAGGCGGTGATGCGGGTGTCGTCTTCGGCGATGAGGATTCTGCTCACTGCGATGCGGTCCTTCGAGTCTCGGCTGTACCGGGGGAACCGGCCGTGCCGGTCGTGCCGGTCGTGCCGGTGGTTCCTGCGGGGTCTCGTAGGGGGAGGTCGATGCCGAAGGTCGCGCCGTGCCCGACCGCGCTCTCGACCCAAGCCGAGCCGTGGTGCGCGTCGGCGATGGCGCGGACGATGGCGAGTCCGAGACCCGCCCCGCCTCGTTCGGCGGCGGGTCCGTGCCGGTCACCGGGGACGGTGCGTCCGCGGCGGAAGCGTTCGAAGATGCGTGCCGCGTCGTCCGGAGCGACCCCGGGTCCGGTGTCCCGGACCCAGATCCGGAGGTGCTCGGTGCCGTCGTGCTCGACGAAGACGGATCCGAGCTGGATGACGTCCCCAGGGTGGGTGTGCGTGACAGCATTGGTCGCGTACTGCAGCACGGCCTGGGTGACGCGTTGGGCGTCGATGTCGGCCATGCCCTCGGCGATCTCCATGAGCTGCCAGTCGCGGGTGCCGAGCATCTGCGCCTTGGCCTCGACGTCGAGCATGAGGTCGGTGACGTCGACCGGTCGTCGCTGCACGAAGTCGGGGCGCTCGGCCTTGGCGAGGACGAGCAGGTCGGTGACGATCCGCGCCATCCGGTCGAGTTCGTCCTCGACGAGCCGGATCGTCTCCTCGCGCGTCGCGTCGTCGGCGTGACCGAGATCCATGAGTTCGAGGTGCCCGCGGATCACGGTGATCGGTGTCCGCAGTTCGTGGCCGGCGTCGTCGACGAACTGCTGCTGCGTGGTGTAGGCCTGTTCGAGGCGGTCGAGCATCGAGTTGAAGGTCTGTGCCAGTGCGGCGATGTCGTCGCGTCCGTGCACGGGCACCCGACTCGTCAGATCCTTCTCGCCGATGGCGGCGGCCACCTCGCGCACCTGGCGGATCGGGGCGAGGATCTGTCCCGCGACCAGCCAGCCGATGATCGCCGTGAGACCGAGGCCGCCGATCGCGACCAGTCCGATGGTGCGGGCGGTGTCGGCGACCTTCGCGCGCTGCTCGGCGGTGAACACGGCGACGATCAGCGCGCCCCGGTCGTCGCCGGAGGTGACGTCGGCGCGGGCCCAGCGCATCTGTCCACCGTCCACCTCGTGGACGCCCGAGCCGGTGGGGGCGTTGAGGATGCGCTCGAACATCACACCGTCCTCGGTGAGGTTCGCCGGCAGGTCGGGCCGGTCCACCGCGATACGGCGGTCGAAGAGCAGCGAACCGTCGACGACGCCGACGATCACCTCGCCCTCCGAGGTGTGCTGGCGGTTGAGATAGACCTCGAGCATCCGCTCCACGGAGGTGAACGGGAACGTCGTGGTGGGGTCGACGCCCTCGGCGGCGAATGCCCGGAATTCGTCGATCTCCTGAGTGATGTCGGCATTCGCATCTCGGTCGACGTGGTTGAGGAGCAGCACCCGCGCGGTGACGACGACGGCGACGAGCGCGACGGCCGTGGTCAGCAGGATCCAGCTGAGGATGCGCCACCGGGCAGGGAGAGCGGATCCGCGACCGGGGTGAGGGATGCGGAGGTGACCGGCGCGCTCCGTCCCGGCCGGCTTCCCGGACTCAGTCGTCATCGTCGTCCCAGTCGTCGTCCCAGTCGTCGTCCCACTCGACCTGAGGGGTCGGCAGGGGCTGACGCGCGACGTCGGACCAGCCCGGATCGGGAACCGGGGCCGGCACGACGGCAGGCGGGGATGTCTGCGTGCCGGGGACCGACGGTGCGGACGCCGACTCCTGCTCGGGTTCGGGTCGTACCTCGGGCGCCTCGGCCCCGGGGGACGGCGCCGCGGGCTCGGTCGTGGTCGGCACGACGGAGACGGTGACCGATGCATCACCGATCTCGGGGGAGCCCGCCGGTCGTGTCAGGGCCTGGCTCCCCCACGCGAGGGCCGCCGGGATCAGCAGCAGCGCTGCGATCACGAGCATGCGTTTCATCACCGGCATGGAGAACAGCATCCTGCACCGGAGTGAATCGATCGTGAAGACCGGATGAGAAGACTTTCATCTTCCCCGGCGCCGGACACGACGATCCGTGTCCGGCGGTCGCGATCAGCGCTCGGGTTTACGCAGCGCAGCCATGAACATGGCGTCGGTGCCGTGGCGGTGCGGCCAGAGCTGGACTCCCGGCCCCTCCCCGACCTGCGGCACGCCGGGGACGAGTTCGCGGGTGTCGAGCTGTTCGACACCGTGGCGGCGCACCGCGTCGGACACGACGGCGACGGTCTCCGAGACGTGCGGTGAACACGTCGAGTAGAGCACCACACCACCGGGACGCAGCAGTCCGATCGCCGATGCGAGCAGTTCCTTCTGCAGCCGCACGAGTTCGGCGACGTCGCCGGGTTGCCGTCGCCACCGCGCCTCGGGACGCCGACGCAACGCGCCGAGACCCGTGCAGGGTGCGTCCACGAGGATCCGGTCGTAGCCCGGTTCGAGTCCGGGCTCGCGCCCGTCGGCGATGTGCACGGTCACCGGCAGGTCGCGGGCGGTCTTGCGGACGAGTTCCGCGCGGTGGTCGACCGGTTCGACCGCGTCGACGGCGAACCCGTCGATCGCGGCGATGGCGCCGAGCAGCGCCGCCTTTCCGCCCGGTCCCGCGCACAGGTCGAGCCAGCGGCCCCGGTCCTCGCCGACGAGGGGTGCGAGGGTGAGGGCACGTGCGACGAGCTGGCTGCCTTCGTCCTGGACTGCGGCCATGCCTTCCCGGACGGGTTCGAGGCGGCCGGGGTCGCCGTGCTCGAGGTGCACCGCATAGGGCGACCACGGTCCGAGCTCACCGCCGGTGACGAGCGCGAGTTCCTCCGCGGTGATAACCCCGGGCCGGGCGACGAGGTGGACGATCGGGCGCGCGTCGTCGGCGGCGAGGACGTCGGCGAGTTCGGAGGCATCCGATCCGAGCGCGTGGGCGAACGCTTGCGCGATCCACAGGGGGTGCGCGTATCGGAAGGCCAGGTGACCCACCGGGTCGCGGTCCGGGTCGGGGGCGAGCAGCGTGATCCACTCCTCCTCCGAACGCTCACCCACACGACGAAGCACCGCGTTGACGAAACCTGCTCGGCCCGATCCGAATTCGGCCCGGACGAGGTCGACGCTCGTGGCGACAGCGGCGTGCGGGGCGACGCGCGTGCGCAGCAACTGGTAGGCACCCAGACGCAGTACGTCGAGCAGCGCGCCGTCGATCTCGTCGACGGGACGGTTCGCGGCGTCGGCGATCACGGCGTCCAGCAGGCCTCGCGCGCGGGCCGCGCCGTAGGTGAGCTCGGTGGCCAGGGCGGCGTCGCGCGCGTCGAGATGCCGCTCCCGGAGCAGCGACGGGAGAACGAGATTGGCGTAGGCGTCCCGTTCGCGCACGGCGCGCAGCACGTCCCGCGCGGCGACACGTGCGGGGTCGGCGGGAGGCTTCCACGGTCGGGGGGCGTGTTCGGACGCCGGATTGCGGTTCGGCTTCCCACCGCCGCTGCGTCCCCCGCGACCTGCGGGGTTCCGTCCTCCGGCATTGCGCTTGCCCCGCGGGGGCCTGCCGGATTCGCTCATCGCGCACGCACCTTCGGGTCGAGACGGGCGCCGCGCGCCCAGTCCGTGGCTGTCATCGCCTTCTTCCCGGGCGGTTGCACCGTCCCGAGCCGGACGGCAGTGGTAGCGGTACCGACGAGCACGCCGTCCTTGCGGATGTCGAGCTCACCGGGTTCGAGGGTCTCGTCGGTCACCGTCACGGGACCGATCTTCACGCGCAGGTCGCCGATCATCGTCCACGCACCCGGAGCGGGCGTGACGGCGCGAATTCGCCGGTCGACGACGTGTGCGGGGAGTGTCCACTGCACCTGGGCGGCCTCGACGGTGACCTTGGGCGCGTGCGAGACACCGTCGGCCGGCTGCGGTGCGGGCGTGAGGATGCCGTCTTCGAGGCCGTCGAGGGTGGATTCGAGCAGCGTCGCACCGACCTCGGCGAGGCGGCCGAGCAGGTCGCCGGCGGTGTCGGTGGGACGGATCGTCTCGGTGACGACGCCGTAGACCGGACCGGTGTCGAGGCCGGCCTCGAGCCGGAAGGTGCTCGCTCCGGTGATCTCGTCACCGGCAGCGATCGCCGCCTGCACGGGCGCCGCGCCGCGCCAGGCGGGCAGCAGCGAGAAATGGAGGTTCACCCATCCGTGCACAGGGATGTCCAGGACGTCCTGCGGGATCAGGGCGCCGTAGGCCACCACGGGGCAGCAGTCGGGTGCGAGTTCGGTCAGTCGCGCGACGAACTCGGGGTCGCGCGGCGAGCGCGGCGTGAGGACCTCGATGCCGTGTTCGTCGGCGATCTGCCCCACGGCGGATCGCACGACCTTCCGGCCGCGACCGGCGGTGGTGTCGGGGCGGGTTACCACCGCGACGACCTCGTGGCGTGACTCGATGAGGCGGAGCAGCGACGGGACGGCGGGTTCCGGTGTTCCCGCGAAGACCACGCGCATGTCAGAGCACCGCCGAGCAGGAGGTGGGGTGCGCTGCGTGTGGACTGTGCGGGGATGTCACGGATGCTGCTCCAGTTTTCGACGGCGATGACCTCTCACAGTCTAGGGAGTCGACGTCGTGCGACCTGCATCACCGCGCCGGGCGGTCACCTCGCGGAGGCCGGCACCGGAGAGCATGGAGCTCAGGCGTCGGAGCCCGAGTGCCCGCGCTCAGGTGTTGGACTGGAGGATCAGTTCGGGGATACCGGTGCCGAGCGCGACGGTGGTGCACTCCCCGATCGCGTACCGGTCGGGGTCGAGCGCGTGCCGCGCGAGCTGCAGCGAGAAGGGGTCGTAGACCATGTTGAAGTGGCCGGTCAGATCTTGCGGGCACAGCTCCTGGATCACGTGATTGACGGCGCCCTCACCATGGAGTGCGACATTGCCGGCGGGCTGGATGACCTCGTCGACCTCGCTACCGATGGTCGTGTAGCGCACGCCGGGCACGGTGTCGGTGGGTGTGTTGAGTTCGGTGAGCAGTTCCGACCCCTGAAGCTGCTGCACGAGGGCGACGGAGAACTCGCCCTCGACGATGTCGGTCGCTCCGGGCAGCGCGGCGACGGCGGCCCCGATGCCGTAGAAGGTGCCTCCGTAGCTCGGCGACGCGATCCCCACCCACCGGTCGACGACCTCGCCACCCCCGAGTTCGTTGATGTAGTAGCGGGCCACCGTGGCTCCCTGTGAGTAGCCGACGACGTCGACCTCCTCCGCACCGGTCGCGTCGAGGACCTCGGTGACGAACTCACCGAACTGTGCTGCGGAGACGCGGATGTCGCCCGTGCCGTAATCCTCGGCACCGTCGGCGAACCCGTAGTTCAGGGCGAATACGCACCAGCCTGACGCGGCGAGCAGCGGCGAGAGCGCAGCGAAGTCGGAGTAGGCGTTGGAATCGGTGCCGTGCGCGAGCACCACCGGATGAGGGCGCTCCTCGGACGGCACGCATGCGAAGTCGTTGCTACCGGCGGGGGCGACATCGGGGTTGTTCTCGGCGTATTCGGCCGCTTCGGCGTGCCCGGTGGCCACCGGTCCCGCCGGGACGGGCACGCTGCTGTACGACCCTTCCCCGAGACCGAGGATCGGTCCGTCGTCGGACGGGAGCGGCTGCGCCGCCGCTGCGCCCACAGTCAGTGCCGCTGCACCCACAGTCAGCATCGCGACGACACACGCTCCGACGACACCACCGACACTCCGCCCGGCACCCATTCGTCCGCCCTCTCCTCCTGCGCCTCCCCGGCACCTACGGAAGTAGATCGGTCACAATCACCGGCTCCGTTACTGTGACAAATAATATCCCCGGCAACGCGTGTGGCTGTCGTCCGTATGTACGGCAGCAGCCGGCGGGTCTTGCTCTCGGTCCATGCCGGATCGACACTGGGAACAGCCTCCGTCGACGGACACTCCACCGATCCCGACGGATCCGCCGATACCCGAATCATGGGAATCGCGCACTCCGCCCTCCGCCGCGACCTCCTCCGCATGAGGTCGCCACCTCGACGAAGACATGGCAGCAGACCCACCGAGTGGCTCTCGCCCACCACGTGTTGTGGATGATGGATTTCCTTCACCATCACCACTGGTCCGCGGACCGTGGGCTCTATCCCCGTGGTGCAATGCAATCCCGACGCGGCACCGCTCGTGGAGAGGATGAACGCCGACCACCGCACCATCGAGCCTGCGATCGCCCCAGTCGAGGAGGCGGCACGCGATCTCCGCGCCGACCACCCCGGCTCCGGCGAAGCACTCGGTGCAGCACTGTCCCGCTTGTCCGAGGTTCTGCTCCCCCATCTCGAACGTGAGGAGCGGGAGATGATGACACTGGTCCCGACCAGCATCACCGACGCGCAGTGGCGCGCGTGGGACCAGGAGTTCAGTATCGAGCCGAAGGGGATGCAGCAGCTCGGCAAGGAAGGGAACTGGCTCATCGACGGTCTCGACGACTCCTCGCGCGATCACGTCGTGCACCTCGTGCCGCCCGTACCGCGTTTCGTCCTGCTGCGCATCCTGGACATTCGACATCGCCACGACTTCGCGGCGCTGTGGAAGGGTACGGACGCCGCATCCATTCCGTCGCAACCGATTCCGAAAGCGGCCTAGGCCGGCAGCGGAGATCCGCGCCCCCTCCGCGGCCGGGTCAGCCGATACGCGGCGGATCCACCTGAACCCGCAGCGGACCGTCCGCGCGACGCGCCGTGCGGGTGGCCTGGGCGTCGCGCAGGGCGCGACCGAGTGCGCGACCGCGCTCGCGTGCGACCCGCACGATCATCCGGTGCACGTCCTCCGGTTCGGGTCCTTCGGATCCGAACGGCAGTCGTTGCCCCGGCGGGAGCGGCACGGGCCCGAGCACCTCGGCTCCCTCGGGCAGGTGTGTGGCCTCGAGCAGTTCGGCGACCGCCGCGGACGACCCGTCGATCGCGGCCATGTGGACCGCGGGCGGGAAACCGACCTCGGCTCGTTCGGAGACCTCGGACTGGGCGTGTCCCACGGGATCCCAACGCACGAGCGCCTGCACGGTGGGGATCCCGGAATCGGCGACGACCACGACCTGTCCCCCGTCGGCGAACGACCGTACGAGCGCCGATGCGGTGAGCCAGCGGCGCATCGTCTCCTCGGTGGCGCGCAGATCGGCACGGCCGAGCAGGGCCCACCCGTCCAGGAGCAGCGCCGCCCCGTAACCGCCCTCGGCGACGGGTTCGGCGCCCACGGTGGAGACGACGAGCGACGCCGAACCGGGCACGGTGTGCTTGACGTCGTTGCCGCCGGAGGTCACGACCGGCACGCCCGGAAAGGCGCGGCCCAGTTCTTCGGCGGTGCGGGCCGCCCCGACCACCACGGCCCGCAACGAGCGCGCACCGCACGCGTGGCAGCGGTGACGCGCATCGGCGACACCGCACCAGCGGCATGCCGGGATCGCGGCACCGTCGGGACCGGCCGCCGTGGGCAGTGCGAGCGGGCCGTTGCAGTGCCGGCAGCGGGCGGGTGCCCGGCACTTTCCGCACGCGAGCGCGGGCACGTATCCGCGCCGCGGTACCTGCACGAGCACCGGGCGGTCGACCGCGAGAGCGGATCGGGCGGCGGCGAACGCGATGGCAGGCAGTCGCGCGGCACGCGCGGCCGGATCCCGTGCGAGTGCGTGGTCGCTGTCGGCGAGGGCCGTGACCTTCGGCGCGCACGCCCGTACGACGTCGCGGGGTGCCACGAGATCGTGTGCCCAGCCGGCCTCGACGAGCGCCTGGGTCTCCGCGGTGCGGGCGTGCCCGGCGATCACGATGGCGGCACCGACCGCGTGGGCGCGCAGAGCAGCCACTTCGCGGGCGTGCGGATACGGGGACCGTGGTTCGCAGTGCAGGTCGTCGCCGTCGTCCCACACCACGAGGAGCCCGAGATCGGGGGTCGGGGCGAAGACGGCGGCCCGGGTCCCGACGACGATGCGCGCGGATCCGCGCAGCGCCGCAAGCCAGCGTCGATACCGTTCGGCCGGTCCGAGGCCGGCGGCGAGGCCGACGACGTGATCGGCCCCGGCGACGTCTGCACACGCCTTCACGAGACGGTCGAGGTCACGCTGGTCGGGAACGACGAGCACGGCCGCCTTCCCCGAGGCGAGGGTCAGTGCGGCGAGTTCGGCGAGCCGTCGGGGCCAATCCTCACCGGGCAGCGCCTGCCAGGACGCGCGCGGGGCGCGGCCGCCGCCGAGCGCTTCGAGGAAGTTCTCGCCGTGCCGGTACCGGCCCCACGCGGCAGGATCGATCTCCGGAACAGGCGGAGGTTCCGGTGGGCGCGACGCCTCGGCTTCGACACGTGCGTGTCGCGGAGGTACCGCCAGACGCAGCACGTCGGCCCGGGTCCCGGCATAGCGGGTCGCGACTTCCTCTGCCAGAGCAGCGATCTCGGGCGTGAGGACCTGCTCGGACGAGACGACGCGGTCGAGTCGGCCGAGCTTGCCGGTGTGATCGCTCGTCGCGGCGCGTGCGAGCAGGAAACCGTCGACGAGACGTCCGGCGAAGCGGACGCGGACGCGGACGCCCGGACGGGCGTCCGCGTCCAGGTCGCGCGGGATCAGGTAGTCGAACTCCCGGTCGAGGTGCGGAACCGGTAGCAGCGGGAGAACCCGCGCAACCGGATCGACCTCGGCGGCGTCGAAATCAGCAGCCACCCGGGCCCGATCGGAATCTACAGACCGGCGGCCGCGCGCAGCTTGTCGGCGCGGTCGGTGTTCTCCCACGGCAGGTCGATGTCGGTACGGCCGAAGTGGCCGTACGCAGCGGTCTGCGCGTAGATCGGGCGCAGCAGGTCGAGGTCACGGATGATCGCTCCCGGGCGCAGGTCGAAGACCTCGCCGATGGCCTGCTGGATGCGGGCCGGGTCGGTCTTCTCGGTGCCGAAGGTCTCGACGAACAGACCCACCGGAGCAGCCTTGCCGATCGCGTAGGCGACCTGCACCTCGATGCGGTCGGCGAGACCGGCGGCGACGGCGGTCTTGGCGACCCAGCGCATCGCGTAGGCGGCCGAACGGTCGACCTTCGACGGATCCTTGCCGGAGAACGCGCCACCACCGTGGCGGGCCATGCCGCCGTAGGTGTCGACGATGATCTTGCGGCCGGTGAGGCCGGCGTCGCCCATCGGGCCGCCGAGGACGAACGATCCGGACGGGTTGACCAGCAGACGCACATCGGCCGTGTCGAGATCGGCCAGGTTCGGGTCGGCGAGTACCGCGTCGACGACGTGGGTGCGCAGATCCGGCGTGAGCAGGTTGTTCAGATCGATGTCGGCGGCGTGCTGCGTCGAGATGACGATCGTGTCGAGACGGACGGGCTTGTCGTCGGCGTACTCGATGGTGACCTGGGTCTTGCCGTCGGGACGCAGGTACGGCAGAACCCCCGACTTGCGGACCTCGGTGAGCCGGCGCGACAGGCGATGTGCGAGGGAGATCGGCAGCGGCATGAGTTCGGGCGTATCGGAGCAGGCGTAGCCGAACATCAGGCCTTGGTCGCCGGCGCCCTGGCGGGCGACCTCGTCGTCGGTGAGCACACCGCTGCGCGCCTCGTGCGAGACGTCGACGCCGCCGGCGATCTCGGGCGACTGCGCGCCGATCGCGATGTTGACACCGCAGGAGTTGCCGTCGAAGCCCTTCGACGACGAGTCGTAGCCGATCTCGAGCACCCGATCGCGGACGATCTTGGGGATGTCGGCGTATGCCGAGGTGGTGACCTCACCGACCACGTGCACCTGGCCCGTGGTGACGAGGGTTTCCACCGCTACCCGGGCACGAGGATCCTCGGTGAGGAGCGCGTCGAGAACCGAGTCGCTGATCGCGTCACAGATCTTGTCCGGATGCCCTTCGGTCACGGACTCACTGGTGAAAAGACGACCGCCGGTCTTGCTCACGAAACTCCCTCTCGACTGTGCGCCAGGCGCTGGACGGACAAACCGTATGGAGCATGCGCTCCCCGATCGGGTCGGCAGGACCCGATCGCAGTGCCGACGCTACTGCTCCGCAGGCGTCGGCGCGAGTATTGAAATCACCCGATTCTGCTGCGTTCCGCCAGCAGAGGTCCCAGCGCGTCGAGCACGCGGCTGGCCATGAGGGCCTTCGACCCGTGGGCGAGGGCGGTTTCCGAACCGTCCGCGGACAGCAACCAGCCGTTGTTGTCGTCGACCTCGAAGGCCTTACCTTCGCCGACGGCATTGACGACGAGAAGATCGCATCCCTTGCGGGCGAGCTTCTCGCGGGCGTAGGTGAGCACGTCTCCGTGTTCGTCGCCGGTCTCCGCTGCGAACCCGACGATGACCGTCTCGGCGGACAGACCGCCTTCGGCACGCGCTCGGACGAGACCGGCGAGGATGTCGTCGTTCTTCGTCAGCGCGATGGAATCGGGTTCGCCCTCGCCTTTCTTGATCTTGCTGGTCGCGAAGGTGAAGGGCCGGAAATCGGCAACGGCCGCGGACATGATGACCGCGTCGGCACCCGAGGCGTGCTTGGCGACGGCGTCCTGCATCTGAGCGGCCGTCTGGACGCGCACGACGTCGACCGCGGCCGGGTCGTCGAGACCCGAGACGCTGCCGGCGACGAGCGTGACGTCGGCGCCGCGCTGAGCGGCGAGACGGGCGAGCGCGTAGCCCTGCTTGCCGGACGACCGGTTGCCGAGGAAGCGCACCGGGTCGAGGGGCTCACGGGTACCGCCGGCGGACACGACGATGCGGCGACCGGCGAGGTCGCGGGGCAGCGCGTCGGCCCGCTCGAGCAGCAGCGAGGCCAGATTGAAGATCTCGTCGGGTTCGGGCATGCGCCCGGCACCGGTGTCCTTGCCCGTCAGCCGACCCGAGGCCGGTTCGACGACCACGGCACCGCGGCGACGCAGCGTCGCGACGTTGTCGACGGTCGCGGGATGCTCCCACATCTCGGTGTGCATCGCGGGCACGAACATCACGGGGCACCGCGCGGTGAGCAGGGTGGCCGTGAGGAGGTCGTCGGCGCGACCCGCGACCGCCCGCGCCATGAGGTCGGCGGTGGCCGGAGCGACGACGACGAGGTCGGCCTCCTGGCCGAGCCGGACGTGCTGCACCTGCGGCACCTCGGCGAACACACCGGTCTGCACGGGATTGCCGGAGAGCGCCTCGAAGGTGGCGCGCCCGACGAATTCGAGGGCGGACTCCGTCGGGACGACCCGCACGTGGTGTCCGCTCTCGGTGAAGGCCCGGATCAGTGCGCAGGACTTGTAGGCGGCGATGCCACCGGCGACACCGACGACGATGCGGCGGCGCTGCACGGATCCGGCCTCGCCGCTCGAAGCGGGGTTGCTCACTCGCCTTCGGTGTGCTCGAGCAGATCCGAGTGGATCTCGCGCAGGGCGATCGACAGCGGCTTCTCCTGCAGACCCGGCTCCACGAGGGGGCCGACGTACTCGAGGATGCCGTCGCCGAGTTGGTTGTAGTAGTCGTTGATCTGGCGTGCCCGCTTGGCGGCGTAGATCACCAGCGCGTACTTCGAGGAGGCGCGCTCGAGCAGCTCGTCGATAGGCGGGTTGGTGATACCCGTGGGGGTGTCGTAGACCGGAAGGGTGTTGCCCTCGAGGTCGGTCGCGGCTGCCTGGATGCTGCTCACTCGGTGTTCTCCTGAGATGTCGCGGGATGGGAGGGCGCCGGAACCGGCAGCCGGATGCGCTCGAGGCGCGGACGGATCAGTCGGCTCCGGGTCCAACCAACAAGGATACCAATTCATCGCAGGCCCGGTCGACATCGTCGTTGACGATCACGACGTCGAACTCGTCCTGCGCGGCCAGTTCGCTGCGGGCGGTATCGAGCCTGCGAGCGACGACCTCGTCGGTTTCGGTGCCTCGGCCGGTGAGGCGCTCGACGAGCACCTCCCAACTGGGCGGGGCGAGGAAGGCGAGGACTGCGTCCTGCATCGCTGCACGGACGGCCCGCGCACCCGCGAGGTCGACCTCCACGAGCACCGGATGTCCCTCGGCGAGTGCGTCGAGCACCGGCTTGGCCGGCGTGCCCGATCGCTGCAGGCCGCCGTGGATGTCGGCCCATTCGAGCAGTTCGCCGGCTTCGATCATCCGGTCGAACTCGGCGCGGCCGACGAAGTGGTAGTCCACTCCGTCCACCTCGCCCGGTCGCGGGTCCCGGGTGGTGGCCGAGACACTGAAGTGCAGATCCGGGATCCGGCTCCGCAGAAGGCGTACGACGGTCGACTTACCCACCGCGGAGGGTCCGGCCAGTACCACCAGCCGGCCCCTCCGCGTTGCGGGTGCGCTGTCCGTCACGGGTCGTGCGTCAGCTACCACGTGCTCAGGCGTCGAAATCGAACCTGGCGAGCAGGGCCTTGCGCTGACGGTCGCCGAGGCCGCGCAGACGGCGGGTCGGGGCGATCTCCAGCTCGGTCATGATTTCCTGCGCCTTGACCTTGCCGACCTTCGGCAGGGCCTCGAGCAGAGCCGACACCTTCATCTTGCCGAGGATCTCGTCGTTCTCGGCGTCCTTGAGCACCTGCTTGAGGTCGGTGCCGCCGCGCTTGAGGCGCTCCTTGAGCTCAGCCCGGGCACGACGGGCAGCAGCCGCCTTCTCCAGAGCAGCGGCGCGCTGCTCATCGGTCAGCTGGGGAAGGGCCACGGTTCCTCCGTCTCATCGTTGGCTTTCGAGTCTTCACCGCTGTAACCAGCGGCGATAGCGACCGTACTCACGACCACCGACGAATGCGAACCCACCCCCCGGCGATCCGCTCGAAAATCCGTGCGGTAGTGCACGCCGTTTCCGCAGTGGATCTCGCACCCTCCGATCGGCATCGAGACATCGCCACGAACTGCTCGAACAGTGAAAAACCGCAGGTCACCGGGTATTCGATGCGACAGAGCGGGCCACATCGGGTCGGGCGGCTCCCCGGCTCACCGACCCGCTGCTCCGGCGCTTCGGCGGGCCGAGAAACTTTTTTCCCATTCCGCGTGTCGCGCCACTCCGAGCGCAGGTCAGAGTGCATACGAGCGATATGTACGACTCGTGCCCGGATCGCGCGTGGCGATCCGGGCACGAGAGTCGAACGTCTCAGTTCGTCAGGAAGGCGAAGCCGTCCAGGGTGCGGGCGACGGCGGCCCGCAGGTCGGCGACGGACGGGCCGGCCCGCAGCACGTCGCGTGAGACGTTGGGCACGACCGCCCGCAGGTGGTCGCCTGCGAGTCGTCGCACGTCGTCGGCGGTGCCGCCCTGGGCCCCCACTCCGGGCATCAGGATGGGCCCGTGGAGGTCGGACAGGTCCGGTGCCTCGGTAAGGGTCGCACCGACCACCACACCCACGGAGCCGAGCCCTGCGGCCCCGTCCGTGGGGGCAGCGCTGTTGCGAGCAGCGCACTCGTCCACCACGGCCTGCGCGACGGTGCGCCCGTCGTCGAGCCGCGCGCGTTGGAACTGGGCACCCTCGGGATTGGAGGTCGCCGCGAGCACGAACACCCCGCGGCCCGTTCCGGCGGCCAGATCGAGCGCCGGGGCGAGCGAACCGAAACCCAGATACGGGGAGACGGTCACCGCGTCCGAGCACAGCGGAGAGCCGTCCGACAGCCAGGTGCGTGCATAGGCGTCCATCGTGGAGCCGATGTCACCGCGCTTGGCGTCGGCGAGGACGAGCGCCCCCGCCTCCCCCAGGTGCGCGATGGTGCGTTCGAGAACCGCGAGACCGGCGGAGCCGTAGGCCTCGAAGAACGCCACCTGCGGCTTGACGACCGCGACGGTGTCGCCGAAGGCCTCGACGCACAGTTCACCGAACCGAGCCAGGCCGTCGACGTCGTCGGCGAGCCCCCACGCGGTGAGGAGCCCCGGATGCGGGTCGATGCCCACGCACAGCGGCCCGCGGCGCCCGAGAGCGTCCGCGAGTCGCTGCCCGAAGGGTGTCACGCCTGTTCGGCGGGTACGCCGCGCAGCCGCGCGTGCATCCGCTGGATCGAGCTGACTCCGATCTCACCGCGCAGTGCCGCCTCGATACCCTGCACGGCCGCGGAGGCACCCTGCACCGTGGTGACGCACGGGATGTTCGCGGCGACCGCCGCACTGCGGATCTCGTAGCCGTCCACACGCGGACCGGCGTTGCCCCAGGGGGTGTTGATGACCATGTCCACGTCTCCGGCGCGGATGCGGTCGACGACGTCGAGTGCGCCTTCCGGCTTGTCCTCGCCGGAGACCTTGTGGACCTGCTCGCAGGGAACACCGTTGCGGCGCAGCACTTCTGCCGTTCCCACGGTAGCCATGATGTGGAAGCCCAGGTCGGCGAGGTGCTTGACCGGGAAGATCATCGACCGCTTGTCCTTGTTCGCGAGCGAGACGAAGACCGTGCCCGAGGTCGGCAGGGAGCCGTAGGCGGCGGTCTGGCTCTTCGCGAACGCGGTTCCGAAGTCGTCGTCGAGGCCCATGACCTCACCGGTGGACTTCATCTCCGGGCTGAGCAGGGTGTCGATGCCCGTGCCGTCGGCACGCCGGAACCGGTTGAAGGGCAGCACCGCTTCCTTCACCGCGACCGGTGCGTCGAGCGGGATGTCGCTGCCGTCGCCCTCGGCCGGGAGGATGCCCGCGGCACGCAGCTCGGAGATGGACTCGCCGAGCATCACCCGGGCGCAGGCCTTGGCGAGCTGCACCGCGGTGGCCTTGGAGACGAACGGCACCGTGCGGGAGGCCCGGGGGTTCGCCTCGAGGACGTAGAGGATGTCGTCCTTGAGCGCGTACTGGACGTTGAGCAGGCCCTTGACGCCGATGCCCTTCGCGAGCGCGGCCGTCGAGCGGCGGACGTTCTCGATGTCGGCGCGGCCCAGAGTGATCGGCGGCAGCGCACAGGCCGAGTCGCCGGAGTGGATGCCGGCCTCCTCGATGTGCTCCATGATTCCGCCGATGTACACGTCGGTGCCGTCGCACAGCGCGTCGACGTCGATCTCGACGGCGTCGTCGAGGAAGCGGTCGACGAGCACGGGGCGGTCGTCGGAGATCTCGGTGGCGTTGGAGATGTAGGTCTCGAGCGCCTTCTCGTCGTAGACGATCTCCATGCCGCGACCACCGAGCACGTAGGACGGGCGCACCAACACCGGGTATCCGATGCCGGCGGCGATCTCGCGCGCACCCTCGAAGGTGGTGGCCGTGCCGTACTTCGCGGCCGGCAGGTCGGCCTCCTCGAGCACGCGCCCGAACTCACCGCGATCTTCCGCGAGGTCGATGGCCTCGGGCGAGGTACCGACGATCGGCACCCCGGCGGCCTTCAGGCGACGCGCCAGGCCGAGCGGGGTCTGGCCGCCCAGCTGGACGATGACGCCGGCGACGGTGCCGGACTCGCACTCGGCGCGGTAGACCTCGAGGACGTCCTCGAAGGTCAGCGGCTCGAAGTACAGGCGATCGGCGGTGTCGTAGTCGGTCGAGACCGTCTCGGGGTTGCAGTTGACCATCACGGTCTCGTAGCCGGCCTCCGACAGCGTCAGCGCGGCATGGACGCACGAGTAGTCGAACTCGATGCCCTGACCGATGCGGTTCGGGCCGGAGCCGAGGATGAGCACCTTGGGCTTGTCGCGCTGCTCCGCGACCTCGGACTCGGCCGCGGGGTCGAGCTCGTAGGTCGAGTAGTGGTACGGCGTCTTGGCCTCGAACTCGGCGGCGCAGGTGTCCACGGTCTTGTAGACCGGGTGGATGCCGAGCTCCTGACGCAGGGCGCGCACCTCGTCCTCGGAGGCGAACTGCGCCGGGCGCAGGGCCGCGATCTGCCGGTCGGAGAAGCCGTGGTGCTTGGCGTAGCGCAGCTCGGTGGCACCGAACTGCTCGGCGTTGCGGACGTCCTGGCCCAGCTCGACGATGTGCGCGAACTGCTCGAGGAACCACGGGTCGATCTTCGTGGCGTCGAAGAGCTGCTCGACGGTCGCACCGAGCTCCCGGGCCCGGGCGATCCGGTAGAACCGGCCGTCCGTGGGGGTGCGGATCTCCTCGAGGATCTCGTCGAGAGTGCCCTCGATCTCGGGGCCCGTCCAGAAGCCCGCGGACTTCGTCTCGAGCGAGCGCAGCACCTTGCCGAAGGCCTCGGAGAAGTTGCGGCCGATCGACATGGCCTCACCGACCGACTTCATGGTGGTGGTGAGAGTGCCGTCGGCGCCGGGGAACTTCTCGAAGGCGAACCGCGGGGCCTTGACCACGACGTAGTCGAGGCTCGGTTCGAAGCAGGCCGGGGTCTCCTTGGTGATGTCGTTGACGATCTCGTCGAGCGTGTAGCCGATGGCGAGCTTGGCGGCCATCTTCGCGATCGGGTAGCCGGTGGCCTTCGACGCGAGTGCCGACGACCGCGACACGCGCGGGTTCATCTCGATGACGACGAGCCGGCCGTCGCGCGGATCCATCGCGAACTGGATGTTGCAGCCGCCGGTGTCGACACCGACCTCGCGCAGGATGGCGATCGAGAGGTCGCGCATCTTCTGGTACTCGCGGTCGGTGAGCGTCATCGCGGGGGCGACGGTCACCGAGTCGCCGGTGTGCACACCGACCGGGTCGACGTTCTCGATCGAGCAGACGATGACGACGTTGTCGGCACCGTCGCGCATGAGTTCGAGCTCGTATTCCTTCCAGCCGAGGATGGATTCCTCGATGAGCACGTTCGCGGTGGGCGAGGCCGCGAGACCACCGCCGGCGATGCGCTCGAGGTCGGCGTCGTCGTAGGCCATGCCGGAGCCGAGGCCGCCCATGGTGAAGGACGGTCGCACCACGACGGGGAAGCCGAGTTCGGCGACGGTCGCACGGACCTCGTCCATCGTGTAGCAGACGGCCGAGCGAGCGGATTCGCCGCCGCACTTGGTGACGATGTCCTTGAACTTCTGCCGGTCCTCGCCGCGCTGGATGGCGTCGAAGTCGGCGCCGATGAGTTCGACGCCGTACTTGTCGAGGATGCCGCGCTCGGACAGCGCGACGGCGGTGTTGAGGGCGGTCTGGCCGCCGAGGGTCGCGAGCACCGCGTCGATCGGGGTGCCGTTGGCCTGCTCGGTCGCGATGACCTTCTCGACGTAGTCGGCGGTGATCGGCTCGATGTAGGTCGCATCGGCGAACTCGGGGTCGGTCATGATCGTGGCCGGGTTCGAGTTCACGAGGGAGACCCGCAGGCCCTCCTCGCGGAGCACCCGGCACGCCTGGGTGCCCGAGTAGTCGAACTCGCAGGCCTGTCCGATGACGATCGGGCCGGACCCGATGACCAGGACGTGGGAGAGGTCGGTACGGCGTGGCATCAGTTCTTCTCTCCCTCGAGCATGCGGGTGAAACGATCGAACAGGTAGGCGGCGTCGTGCGGTCCGGCCGCCGCTTCGGGGTGGTACTGCACGGAGAAGGCACGGCCGTCGAGGAGCTTGACGCCCTCGACCGCACCGTCGTTGGCGCAGGTGTGGCTGACGACCGCGCGACCGAACGGTGTGTCGAACTCCTGGCCGGCCTCACCTTCGAGCGCGAACCCGTGGTTCTGCGCGGTGATCGCGATGCGGCCGGTCTCGTGCTCGACCACCGGGATGTTGATACCGCGGTGACCGAACTTCATCTTGTAGGTGCCCAGGCCGAGTGCGCGGCCGAGGATCTGGTTGCCGAAGCAGATGCCGAACAGGGGCAGACCCTGGCCGAGCACCTCCTTGGTCAGGTGCACCGCGCCGTCGGCGGTCGCCGGGTCGCCCGGCCCGTTGGACAGGAAGACGCCGTCGGCCTTCAGGTCGAGGATGTCGTGCAGCGTCGCGGTGGACGGCAGCACGTGCACACGGATGCCGCGCTGGGCGAACATGCGCGGGGTGTTGGTCTTGATGCCGAGGTCGATGGCCGCGACGGTGAAGCGGGCCTCGCCGTCGGTCGGTTCGACGACGTAGCCGGAGGTGGTGCTCACCTCGCCGGCGAGGTCGGCGCCGAGCATCGAGGGCTGGCTCTTCACCCGGTCGAGCAGGACGTCGATGTCGAGGTCGTCACCCTTCCAGGCGAGGGCGTCGCCGGAGAAGATGCCGGCGCGCATCGAACCGCGGGTGCGCAGGTGCCGCACGAGTGCGCGGGTGTCGATGCCCGCGAGACCCACGATGTTCTGCCGCTCGAGTTCGTCTTGCAGCGAGCCGGTGGCACGCCAGCTCGACACGCGACGCGAGGGGTCGCGGACGATGAAGCCGGCCACCCAGATCTTGGACTCGGCGTGATCGCCGGTGGGGCCGACGGACTCGTTGTCCTCGTGGTTCCAGCCGGTGTTGCCGATCTGCGGTGCCGTGGCCACCACGATCTGCCGGTGGTAGCTGGGATCGGTGAGGGTCTCCTGGTAGCCGGTCATGCCCGTGCTGAAGACGGCCTCGCCGAGGGTCTGTCCGACCGCACCGAAGGGGATGCCGCGGAAGACCCGTCCGTCCTCGAGGACCAGCACAGCCGTGCCGCCGCCGAATGTTCTGCCGCTCATGCGTTGTCTCCGTTCTTATCGACCGCACCAGAGCCGGCCGCACGGGCTGAGATCTCGCGTGTCGTGATCGTCGTGTTGTTCGTCGTGATCGTCATCGTCGTTGTGATCGTCACCGTCTCAAGATTTTTCGTCGTTCCCGTTCGTCCAGAGCGGGTAGATCGACTTGTCGTCTCCGCGGAAGCCCGTGTCGATCTCGGTCCCCGAGGGCAGCTCCCAGCGGATGACCAGCACCCCGTCCTGGGACATGACCTTGCCGGCCAGCCCGCGCTCGGTGCGGATCGCACGGATCGAGTCCTGCGGGATCCAGATCGGGGATGCACCGTCGCGTTCGAGCAGCGCACCGGATCGGTAGCGCGACAGTTCCGCGTTCGCGCGGTGTCCGAGGTCGCCGACCGCGACGCGGTCCTGCCAGCTCGGCGCGAGGGTGCTGCCGACGTACAGGCCCGTGCTCGGCTCGACGAGCCGCTCCCCCAGCTCCGCGGGCACGGTCGGCAGTTCGCCGACCGCATCCCGCTGGCGTCGGGCGCGTCCCTTCCAGCCCTTCCACATCAGCAGGACGAGCACCACCCAGAGCGCGAGGAAACCGACGGTGATGAGAAAGCGATCCATGTCGGTTCCTACCTTTCGGTCGAGCGCGGGAACACCGCACCGTCGCGGGCGGTGATCCGTCCGCGCAACACGGTGGTGGTGACCCGGCCCGGCAGGGTCATGTCCTCGTAGGGCGTGTTGTGGGAGATGCTCGCGAGGTCGGGACCGTGCACCGTCCACTCGGTATCCGGGTCGACGAGCACGATGTTCGCGGGTTCGCCCACCTCGAGCGGCCTGCCCTGGTCGTCGAGGCCCACGATCTCCGCGGGACGCTCGCTCATGACCTTCGCGACGCCGCGCCAGTCCAGCAGGCCAGGCCGGACCATCGTCTCGATCACGACGGACAACGCCGTCTCGAGTCCGAGCATTCCCGGACGTGCCTGTGAGAACTCGCAGCACTTGTCCTGTTCGGCGTGCGGGGCGTGGTCGGTGGCCACACAGTCGATGGTCCCGTCCGCGAGGCCGCGGCGCAGTGCTTCGACGTCGGATCTCTCGCGCAGCGGCGGATTGACCCGGTTGATGCCGTCGTAGCTCTCGAGACGCGAGTCGTCGAGGAGCAGGTGGTGCGGCGTGACCTCGGCGCTGATCGAGATGCCCTGCGAGCGTGCCCACCGGACGAGCTCGACGGTGCCGGCCGTCGACGCGTGGCAGATGTGCACGCGCGCTCCGGCGTCGCGGGCGAGCAGCGCGTCGCGGGCGACGATGGACTCCTCGGCGGCACGGGGCCAGCCGGTGAGGCCGAGACGCGCCGCGGTCGGTCCTTCGTGCGCGACGGCACCGACGGTCAGCCGCGGCTCCTCGGCGTGCTGGGCGATCAGGACACCGAGCGAGGCCGAGTACTCGAGCGCGCGACGCATGAGCAGCGGGTCGTAGACGCACTTGCCGTCGTCGGAGAACATCCGCACGCCACCGACACCGGCGGCCATCGTGCCCATCTCGGCGAGCTGCTTGCCCTCGAGTCCGACGGTGACCGCACCCACGGGGTGGACGTCGACGAGCCCGACCTCGCGGCCGCGGCGCCACACGTGATCGGTGACGACCACCGAGTCGGCGACCGGATCGGTGTTGGCCATCGCGAACACCGCGGTGTACCCGCCGCGCGCCGCGGCGGCCGAGCCCGAATCGACGGTCTCGGTGTCCTCGCGGCCCGGTTCGCGCAGGTGCGTATGCAGGTCGACGAAGCCCGGGAGCATGATCTGCCCCGTGCCGTCGACGATCTCCGCGTCGTCGCCGACCTCGAGGTCGGTTCCGACGGCGAGGATCTGCTCGTCGCCGAGCAGCACGTCGACCGGATCGCCCTCGCCGTAGAGGCGGACGTTGCGGATGAGCACCTGCGGCGTCACCTGTGTGTCTCCTGTTCCTGTGTCTCCCGGGTGGGAAGTGTGGGTCACGACAGGTTCCCTTCCGTCCCCACGAGCAGGCGGAAGAGCACCGCCATCCGCACGTGGACACCGTTGCTCACCTGTTGCAGCACCGCGCTCTGCGGGGCGTCTGCGACCGGGAAACCGATCTCCATGCCCCGGAGCATCGGACCCGGATGCAGGATCACGGCGTGCTCCGGCAGCAATGCCGCGCGCTTGGCGTTGAGTCCGTATCGAATCGAGTACTCGCGGGCGGACGGGAAGAACCCGCCGTTCATGCGCTCGGCCTGCACCCGCAGCATCATGACCGCGTCGAGGGTGGGAAGTTCGGCTTCGAGCGAATCGGCGACCGTCACCGGCCAGGTCTCCACTCCCACCGGCAGCAGGGTGCGGGGAGCGACGAGCACGACCTCGGCGCCGAGCATGCTCAGCAGCAGCGCGTTCGACCGGGCGACACGGCTGTGCAGCACGTCGCCGACGATGCCGATCCGGCGGCCTTCGATCGAGCCGAGACGCTGGCGCAGGGTGAGCGCGTCGAGCAACGCCTGAGTGGGATGTTCGTGGGTACCGTCGCCGGCGTTGACCACGGCCGGTCCGGAGCCGGATTCGTTGGTCCACTGCGCGATCCGGTGCGCGGCACCGGAGGCGGAGTGACGGACCACCAGCGCGTCGGCGCCGGCGGCGTGCAGGGTCAGCGCGGTGTCGCGCAGCGATTCGCCCTTCTTCACCGACGAACTGGACGCCGAGACGTTGATGACGTCAGCGCTCATCCACTTGCCGGCGACCTCGAAGGACACGCGGGTGCGGGTGGAGTTCTCGTAGAAGACGGTCATGATGGTGCGGCCGCGCAGCGTGGGGAGCTTGCGCACCTCACGCCCGAGCAGTGCCTGCTCGAACCGCTCGGCCTCGTCGAGAAGCCCCGTCGCGGAGTCCTTCGTCAGATCCGCGATGGTGAGCAGGTGTTTCACTGGGACTTGCCTCCGGAGATCTCGACGGCGTCGCGCCCGTCGTGTTCGGTCAGCAGCACGCGGACGTCCTCGCTGCGCGCGGTGGGGACGTTCTTGCCGACGTAGTCGGCCCGCAGCGGCAGTTCGCGGTGGCCGCGGTCGACGAGGACCGCGAGTTGCACCGCGCGGGGTCGTCCGAGATCGCGCAGGGCGTCGAGCGCGGCGCGGACGGAGCGTCCCGAGAACAGGACGTCGTCGACGAGGACGACGAGGGTGTTGTCGACTCCGCCCTCGGGCACCGAGGTGCGCTCCAGCGGGCGGTGCGGCTTCGTGCGGAGGTCGTCGCGGTAGAGCGTGATGTCGAGCGAGCCGACCGGGACACGGACGCCGGCGAATTCCTCGATGCGGTCGGCGAGGCGCTGGGCGAGGGTGATCCCGCGGGTCGGGATGCCCAGGAGTACGACACGCGGTGCGTCCTCGGGGGTGTCGAGAGCGGTCTTCTCGATGATCTGGTGTGCGATACGGGAGATCGTCCGGTGGACGTCGGCAGCGGAGAGCAGCTCACGCGCCGGCACGCCGGTACCGGAGGACGTAGTGGGGGTAGAAGCTGTGGACCCGTCCTCGGACACGGCCATACAGCGACCTCCTTCTCCGCCTCACTGGACGGATCGTTAAAGGATGCCTGACAGTTGTCGAGCCTATCAGCGTCGACGTCCGCCTCGGCACGGATGACGGGTGAAGCGCAACACAGGCCCGGATGCGTGAGCGGGCCCGGCGGGAGTCTTCCCACCGGGCCCGCTCACGGTGCCTCGTGTCGTCGCTCACCCGAGAAGGGTGACGAAGTCAGGACTCGTTCGAGCCCTGATCCTGCGACTCCTGCGCCGGCCGGGCGAGGGTGGCAGCGGCTGCTGCACGCACCTGGTCGGCGACAGTGACGATCTGACCCAGCACCCCGTTGACGAAGGCCGGCGAATCGTCGGTGGACAGCTGCTTCGCCAGCTCGACCGCCTCGTCGACGGCCACCACGGGCGGCACGTCGGTCGCGTGGAAGAGCTCCCACACCGCGATGCGCAGGATCGCGCGGTCGACGGCGGGAAGGCGGTCCAGCGTCCATTCGTGCAGGTGATCGGCGATCACTCGGTCGGTCTCGTCGAGGTTGTCGGCGACACCGCGGATGATGGTCTGCGCGTATGCCGGCACCGGCGCGACCTGGTCGTCGTCGATCGCGAGTTCGACGCGATCGGCGGCGAGGTCGACGGGGTGCACGTCGCGGGCCTCGGCCTCGAAGAGCAGGTCCACGGCGCGCTTGCGGGCCTTGTGGCGGGCCCCGAGCTTCTTCTGGTTACCGGACACTCAGGAATTCACTCGCCCGAGGTAGCTGCCGTCGCGGGAATCGACCTTGAGCTTGTCGCCGGTGTTGATGAACAGCGGAACCTGGATCTCGGCGCCGGTCTCGAGGGTCGCGGGCTTGGTGCCGCCGGTGGAGCGGTCGCCCTGCAGGCCCGGATCGGTGTGCTGGACGACGAGCTCGACCGTGACCGGGAGCTCGACGAACAGCGGGACGTCCTCGTGCGTGGCGACCTGCACGGGCATGTTCTCGAGCAGGAAGTTGGCGCTGTCGCCGAGCAGTTCGGGCGAGATGGTGATCTGGTCGTAGGTCTCGCCGTCCATGAAGACGTAGTCGGTGCCGTCGTTGTAGAGGTAGGTCATGTCGCGGCGATCGACGGTGGCGGTCTCGACCTTGACACCGGCATTCCAGGTCTTGTCGACGGTCTTGCCCGACGTCACATTCTTGAGCTTCGTGCGCACGAAAGCAGGACCCTTGCCCGGCTTGACGTGCTGGAACTCGATGATCTGCCAGAGCTGTCCGTCGATTTTCAGAACGAGGCCGTTCTTGAAGTCACTGGTGTCAGCCACTTGGTTCGTGTCTCCTAGGGTCGAGGAACCGCCCTCAAATGACGGTCAATGTCTTGTCGGTGAGCGTGAGCAACTCCGGAGTATGCTCCCGCACCACGAGCGTGTCTTCGATCCGCACGCCTCCGCGCCCCGAGAAGTACACGCCCGGCTCGACGGTCACCGCCGCACCGGCGACAAGTGTACCGGTCGCCGCGGCGCCGATTCCGGGCGCTTCGTGGATCTCGAGGCCGACTCCGTGGCCCAGCCCGTGCAGGAACAGGTCGGCGTAGCCGGCTTCGGCGATCACGGTGCGCGCGGCGGCGTCCACCGCGGCGCAGTCGACACCGGGCGCGAGCGCCTCGCGTCCGGCCTGCTGCGCGCGCAGGACCAGCTCGTACAGGTCGCGCTGCCAGTCCGCGACGCGGCTCAGCACGTAGGTGCGCGTCATGTCGGAGTGGTAACCGCCGATCTGCGCCCCGAAGTCGAGTTTCACGAAGTCGCCCTCCGCGAGGACCGCGCCGGTCGGGCGATGGTGCGGGATCGCCGAATTGGCACCGGCGGCGACGATCGTCTCGAAGGAGATGCCGTCGGCACCGTGCTCGAACATGCGCCATTCGAGGTCGCGGGCGACCTCCTTCTCGGTTCGACCCGGACGCAGACCGCCCGCCGCGATGAGGTCCGCCAGTGCGCGATCGGCCGCACCGCATGCCTCGCGCAACAGACCGATCTCGTGTTCGTCCTTCACGGCCCGCAGGTGTTCGACGAGCCCGGGAGCGGGAACGAAGCGGACGGACACGCCGAGCTCGCCCCACCGCGACCGTTCGTCGACCGTGACGACGTGACTCTCGAATCCCCAACGCGCAGAACCTGTTCCGAACTCGGTGACGAGGTGGGCGGCCGACGACCGGGCGATCACGGCCCGCAGGTCGGGGACCTGCTCCCCCACCTGCGTGACGTAGCGGCCGTCGGTGCAGATGACGGTGCGCGTCTCGTTCTCGTCGTCCTCGGTGGAGACGATCAGCGCCGCGTTGGATCCCGTGAAGCCCGTGAGGTAGCGGATACCGGTCAGATCGGTCACCAGCAGCGCATCGAGTTCGCGTTCGGCGAGCAGCGCACGCAGCGCTCGACGGCGGGAGGCGTGGTCGGCAGACATATCGCTCAACCTACCGCGATCACGGCTGTGGGACGGGACACACTGTCGGCTTCGCCACCCGTTACGCTGAGGTACATGAAACCCTGGTTGCTCCGCGGACTCGGGCTCGCCCTGGTCCACGTGGTCGTGCGCGTCCTGCTCGGTGCCGCTCTCATCCAGTGGCCGTTGCAGGGATCGGTACTGCGCTGGCTGGGCTTCGCCGTGGTGGTCGTCGCAGCGTTCGTCTGGGCCGGTCTCGACGGCATCCGCGACCACCGCGCCCATCCCGACGCCGACGAGGGCGACGACCTGACGATGCGCTGGCTCGCCGCCGGTGCGGTCACCGGCCTGGTCGGCGGGGTCCTCACCTGGCTCGTCGACACCGTCACCCCGATGCCGGTGGGTGTGACGTCCCTGTTCTTCGAGATCACCTCCGGTGCCGCGTTCACCGTGCTTCTGGTATTCCTGCCGGCGATGGCGGCGGTGACGCTGGGCCGGTTCTTCGCGCGCCGGAACGAGCGCAAGGCCGCCCGCGACGACGACTGGTCGGTCCACCGCGATCACCACGCGCCCGCAGGCGTCGGAGCGGCCGCGGGTTCCGCTCCCGCGAACTCCGCGCAGCAGACCGATCCCGCCTGGCGCAGCGACGACTCGCCCACCGAGGTGTTCCCGAGGGTCGATCCGAAACAGTGAGACCCGAGTAGTGAGACCCACAGCAGTGAGACCACCCGCCGCCGCACATCCGGGGGCGGGTGCTCAGTTTTCCGAGTTGTGACGGTCAGTAGAGGTAGCCGACCCCGAGGAGCCGACCATGACCGACATCACCGAGACGCTCGACCTGACTCCCGCGACCCGCCGGATGGAGCGCATCCTGGCGGGGATCGACGACGCCCAGTTGCCGGGGCCCACACCGTGTTCCGAGACCTCCGTCGGTGCGCTCGTCGACCACGTGCTGGGCCTGTCCCTTGCGTTCACGGCCGCGGCGCGCAAGGACATCGGCCCGCACACCGACACTCCCCCGCAGCTCACGAGCGAACTGCCGCCGGACTGGCGACGTCTCGTTCCCGACCGGCTCGGCGACCTCCGCCGAACGTGGAGCGATCCCGCAGCCTGGGAGGGCATGACGCGCGCGGGCGGCCTCGACCTGCCCGCGCCGGTCGCCGGACTCGTCACGCTCGACGAACTCGTCGTCCACGGCTGGGACCTCGCCGTGGCCACGGGACAGCAGTACTCCTGCGAGCCCGACGAAATCGCCGCGTGTACCGCATTCGCGGAGAGCATCACCGACGAGGAACGCGTCGCCGACGGGGGCGGCCTGTTCGGTCCGGCCGTCCGGGTGGGCGACGACGCTCCGCCGCTGGACCGCCTGATCGGACTGACCGGGCGCGACCCGTCGTGGAGACCGCCCGCATCGGCCGGGTGACGCTAGAGCAGCACGGTTCCCGCATCGGCCTTGCCCTGTCGCGCGACCTCGGAGTAGGCCGCCGCGAGCAGGGTCGGGTCGGGTCCCTCGAGCCTGCCGGGCTTCGCAAGTCCGTCGAGGACGACGAACCGAAGCATGCCGGCACGGTTCTTCTTGTCGGTCTGCATGCCCGCGAGCAGATCGGCGAAGGCGTCGGGATCGTAGGTGGTGGGCAGGCCGACGGATTCGAGGATCGCGCGGTGCCGGTCGGCGGTGGCGTCGTCGAGACGCCCTGCAAGCCGGCCGAGTTCGGCCGCGAAGACCAGGCCCACCGACACGGCGGCGCCGTGGCGCCAGCGGTACCGCTCGCGACGCTCGATGGCGTGGCCGAGGGTGTGACCGTAGTTGAGGATCTCGCGCAGGCTCGACTCCTTGAGGTCGGCCGCGACCACCTTCGCCTTGACCTCGACCGATCGCCGAATCAGCTCGGGCAGCACCGTCCCGGCAGGATCGAGCGTGGCCTCGGGGTTCTCCTCGATCAGGTCGAGGATCACCGGATCGGCGATGAAGCCGGTCTTGATCACCTCGGCGAGTCCGGCCACGATCTCGTTGCGCGGCACCGTCTCGAGGGTCGCGAGGTCGACGAAGACCGCCGAGGGCTCATGGAACGAACCGACGAGGTTCTTGCCCGCCTCGGTGTTGATGCCGGTCTTGCCGCCCACCGCGGCGTCGACCATCGCCAGCAGCGTGGTGGGGATGTGGTAGACCCGCACGCCGCGCATCCACGTCGCGGCCACGAAACCCGCGAGGTCGGTGGCGGCACCGCCGCCGAGGCTGATGACGGCGTCCGAACGGGTCAAGCCGATGCGGCCGAGCACCTCCCAGCAGAATCCGGCGACGGCCAGCTCCTTGCCGTCCTCGGCGTCGGGGATCTCGATGCGGTGGGCGTCGATGCCGGTCTCGGCGAGCGCCTCCCGCACGGCGTCGGCCGTCGCGGTGAGCGTCGGCTGGTGGAAGATCGCGACGGTCCGCGTGCCGGACAGTTCTTCGACGACGTCACCGAGCAGTCCCCGGCCGATGATCACCGGATAGGGCTGGGCGGTCTCGACGTCGATGCGTACCGGTTCGGTCACGGTGTGGGGCTCCGATCCTCGCTGATGGTCTGGCTGGTCGCGGCGTCCGCCGCTTCGAGTTTGGCGAGCACCTGCTGGACGACCCGCCCGGGGCTGCGGCCGTCGGTGCGCACCCGGATGGTCGCCGCCTGCCGGTACAGCGGGCGGCGGCGACGCATGAGGTCGCGGTATTTCTGGGCCGGATCACCACCGGCCAGCAACGGCCTGGTTCCGGCGGCGCCGACCGCGCCGGTGCGACGCAGTCCTTCCGCCACGCTGATCTCGAGATAGACGACGGTGTGTCCGGCCAGTCGCGCGCGGGTGCGCTCCGAAAGGATCGCTCCCCCGCCCAGGGACACCACACCGTCGTGGGTGTCGAGGGCGCGCGCGACGAACTCCTCCTCGATCTCCCGGAAGGCCGGTTCGCCGTCCTGGGAGAAGATGTCGGGGATGGTCCGGCCGGTCACACGCTCGATCTCGGCGTCGGTGTCGAGCAACGGCAGCTCGAGCGCGTTCGCGACCCGACGACCGATCGTCGACTTGCCCGCTCCCGGCGGGCCGATGAGTACCAGGCGAGGCGACATGCGATCACCGCGGCGGCCGCGCCGCGATGCCCTTCAGGTAGTGGTCGATGTTGCTCACGGTCTCGGCGAGCGAGTCGCCGCCGAACTTCTCGAGGGCGGCCTGCGCGACGACGAGGGCGACCATCGCCTCGGCGACGACACCCGCCGCGGGCACCGCGCACACGTCGGAACGCTGGTGGATCGCGACGGCCTCGTCGCCGGTGGTCATGTCGACCGTCGACAGGGCGCGCGGCACGGTCGAGATCGGCTTCATCGCCGCCCGCACGCGCAGGGCCTCACCGTTGGTCATGCCACCTTCGATGCCGCCGGCGCGGTTGCTCGAGCGGAGCACACCGTCGAGGCCGGGCTTCATCTCGTCGTGGGCAGCGCTGCCGCGGCGACGCGCGGTCTCGAAGCCGTCGCCGACCTCGACACCCTTGATGGCCTGGATCCCCATGAGGGCCGCGGCCAGTCGCGCGTCGAGGCGATCGGCACCGCTGACGAACGAACCGAGGCCCACGGGCAGCCCGTGCACCACGACCTCGACGATTCCGCCGAGGGTGTCGCCGTCGCGCTTGGCGGCCTCGATCTCGGCGATCATGGATTCCTCGGTGGCCTTGTCGTAGGCACGCACTGGGCTCGCGTCGATCGCGGCGAGATCGTCGGCACCGGGTTCGGGGCCGACATAGGGATCGGATGCGCCGATGGAGATGACATGCGAGACGACCTCGGCGCCGAACGCCTGGCGCAGGAAGTTCCGGGCAACCGTGCCGGCCGCCACGCGTGCTGCGGTCTCCCGGGCGCTGGCGCGCTCGAGGACGGGACGCGCGTCGTCGAAGCCGTACTTGAGCATGCCCGCGAAGTCGGCGTGGCCGGGGCGGGGACGGGTCAGCGGCGCGTTGCGCGCCTGACCTTCGAGCAGTTCGGCATCGACCGGGTCGGCGGCCATGATGGTTTCCCACTTGGGCCATTCGGTGTTGCCGATCTCGATCGCGATCGGGCCGCCCAGGGTGCGTCCGTGCCGGACGCCACCGATCACGGTGACCTTGTCGGCCTCGAACTTCATGCGTGCGCCGCGGCCGTAGCCCAGTCGCCGTCGCGCGAGTTGCTCCGAGATGTCGTTCGACGTCACCTCGACTCCGGCGACCATCCCCTCGAGCATCGCGACGAGAGCGGGACCATGGGATTCTCCAGCAGTTATCCAACGCAGCACAGGTCCATCCTTCCATGTTCGTCCGCCGACTCGACATGCCGCCCCTGGTCAACCCGTCGAGATCACCGCCAGCGCCGCGGCGGCGCACATCGACGGTCCGTGCGGAAGCACGCGCGGAGCGGCACGCACACCCCCGCGGCGGGCCTCCCGGAGCCGCAGAAACAGGGACGCACCTGCGGTGAGGACGGATGGGAGCAGTGCACCGAGGAGCACCGCCGAGGGGCCGGCGAGTCCGGTGACGGCACCGAGCCCGAGGGCGAGTTTGACGTCGCCCGCACCCACCGACCGCGGCACCGCGAGGTGGGTGATCAACAACGGTGCCGCGAGCAGAAGTGCACCGGCGAACGCCGCCCGGCCGTGCCCCGTCGCCGCGGCCACGCCGAGGATCGTGCCCGCTCCCCGAGCGTCAGCACGTTCGGCAGACGCCGCACGAGCAGGTCCACGGCGCTCAGGCACACGCACCACCATCCGAACATCGCTGCTCCGACGACCGCCGCGCCCGTGGTGATCGAGACCGCGACGAGTGCGGCTGCCGCGCATGCCGCCTCGCACGAACCCGGCAGCGGCCGACGACCGGCCGTTCTTCCCGCCACCACGCGCACGATCGCTCCCACGCCCACGCCGAGAACCACCATCGCGAGCTCACCCACCGTCTCCCCTGCCACGACCCGGAGCATCCCCCATCCACACTCGCCGGCAGGGCGTTCGCGCGGTGTCCGGCCCGGTCCTGTGGACAGGCACGTCTCCTGTGGACAAAGCCGCACAGTGCGGCGATCGTCCTGCGAGGATTGCCGGAGTCTGTCGGTTCCGGTCGGAAGGTTCTGGTCGAATGGAGATTTCGTCGCTGCTCGAACACGTGGGCACGGCCATCGACGTCGTCGGAGTCGGCGTCATGGTGATCGGCGCATTGGCGGCGACGTGGATCGCGGCGACCGCGCGGCGGCGCGGACCGGGTTCGGAGATCTACGAGCCGTACCGGCGCAATCTCGGCCGGTCGATCCTGCTCGGCCTCGAATTCCTGGTCGCCGCCGACATCATCAAGACCGTCGCCGTCACGCCGACCTTCACATCGGTGGGTGTGCTGGCGGTCATCGTGCTCATCCGCACCTTCCTGAGCTGGTCGCTGCAGCTGGAGATCGACGGCCGGTGGCCGTGGCAGCGTTCGGCTCCCGACGCCGAGACGACGACCGGCACGACGCCGGCTACCTGAGCGCGTCCCGGACCTCGTCCCGCCGGCGCAGCAGATGCGCGCGCTCGATGGCGTTCTCCGTCCGCGCCGCGGCGGTGGCGTATGCCTCACTCGCCTCGGTGAGCCGGCCGAGGCGGGCGAGCAGGTCGGCCCGGACGGCGTGGAAGACGTGGTACCGCTCGAGGTCGAGGCGGTCGACGATCCCGAGAGCCGCTGCGGGACCCTCCACTTCGGCGAGTGCGACGGCCCGGTGCAACGCGACGACCGGTGTGGGATCCGCGGCCATCAGCAGGTCGTAGAGCGCGACGATCTGCGCCCAATCGGTGTCCTCGAAGGTGGGCGCGTCCGCGTGCACCGCAGCGATCGCGGCCTGGATCTGGTAGGGCCCCGGCCTGTTCCAGCGCAGGGTGCGCCGCACGAGCGCCTGCCCTTCGTCGATCAGCGCGCGGTCCCACCGCGAGCGGTCCTGATCTGCGAGCAGGACGAGGTCGCCGCCGGGTCCTGTCCGCGCGGCGCGTCGGGATTCGCCGAGGAGCATCAGGGCGAGAAGTCCCGTGGTCTCGGGATCGTCGGGAACGAGCCCGGCCAGCACACGCGCCAGCCGCACCGCCTCCGAACACAGGTCCGTGTCGACGAGTTCGGGTCCGGCGCTCGTCGTGTGGCCCTCCGTGTACACGAGATAAAGCACGGAACGCACCGCGTCGAGACGTTCGGGAAACTCGTCCGGGGACGGGATGCGGAACGGGATGCGCGCGTCGCGGACCTTCCCCTTGGCTCGGGAGATCCGTTGCCCCATAGTCGTTTCCGGCACGAGGAAGGCTCGGGCGATCTGCGCGGTGGTCAGCCCGCCGAGCAGCCGCAGTGTCAGCGCGACCCGCGACGCAGGCGCGAGCGCCGGGTGACAACAGGTGAAGATCAGACGGAGGCGATCGTCGGGGATCTCGGGCGGGACGACCGCTCCGGAGTCGAACGCGTCGTCGGATGTCGGGTAGAGCAGGTCCGCCTCGGCGTGCTTGATCGGACGTGCGGCCTCCCGCCGTGCCCTGTCGATCGCCCGGCGACGGGCGGTGGTGATGATCCACCCGGCCGGGCTCGGCGGGATCCCCTCCCCGGGCCACCGTTCGACGGCGATCGAGAAGGCGTCCTGCACCGCGTCCTCGGCGGCGTCGAGGTCGCCGAGGACGCGGGTGAGCACGGCGATCGCCCTGCCGTATTCCTCACGGAAGGCACGTGCGATGTCGGCGGTGGACGGCCCGGTCATCGAGCTTCGCACGTCATCCGGCGCAGGAGCCGAACGCCAGGGGCCGCACCTCGATGGGCAGTGTGGTGGCGTCGGCAAGACCGCGCGCCCACCTCAGCGCCTCGTCGAGGTCGGGCACGTCGATGACGTCGAAGCCACCGAGATGCTCCTTGCCCTCGATGTACGGACCGTCGGTCGTCGCCGTGCACCCCTCGTCCGTGCGCACGACCGTCGCCGTATCCGGAGGGTGAAGGCCGCCGGAGAACACCCAGACCCCTGCCTCCCGGATCTCGTTCTGCCACGCCGCGACCTTCTTCATGATCGGTTCGAGGAACTCCGGTGACGGCGGTTCACCGTCGGGCTGGTAGATGCTCAGCAGGTACTGCGCCATGGCGGGGTCCTTCCCCTCGGCGGCCGGCGGCTCCGGCCTCTCACCCTCTATACGAACGGTAGGGCGCCGATTCGACACCTGCGCGGAGAAATCCGCTGCCCACCCGCTCAGGCATCGCAGGTGGACAGCGGACGGTGTCGGGTGCGGCCTACTGCGCGACGAGTTCGACGATGGTGGCGTTGGCCTGGCCACCGCCCTCGCACATCGTCTGCAGGCCGTACCGGAGGTTAGTACGGCGCATGTGGAAGATCATGTCGGTGAGGATGCGGGCACCGGAACCCCCGAGCGGGTGACCGAGAGCGATCGCACCACCGTTGGGGTTGAGCTTGTCCTCGGGTGCGCCGATCTCCTTCTGCCACGCCATGGGCACCGGAGCGAACGCCTCGTCGACCTCGAAGACGCCGATGTCCTGGTGGGGCCGCGCCCCGTCGTACCGGGTTCTCAGGCCGGGTGCGGAGAGTTCAGATCGAGCCCGACGGCGCGCGCCATCTCCGCGCGCGGCGCGGGCAGCCCCGTGAACTGCTCGACCTGCCCGAAGGCCTGGTTCAGGAGCATGTGCAGACCGCTGACGACGCGGACACCGCGTGCCTCGGCCGCTGTCGCCAGCGGCGTGGGCCAAGGGTCGTAGATTGCATCGAGGATGCACGGCGCCTGCGCGAGAGCTTCTGTGTACGGCGCTGCCGCGGGTGCGGGCACGGTGCTCACGAGCGCACCGGCCTCGGCGCAGACCCGGGCCAATTCGGGTGCGTCGAACGTCAACCACCGAGCCTCGATGTCGTCGCCGAGACAATCGAACGTCGCGCGGGCTTTCTGCTCGGACCGCGCGACCACAGTCACCGAGCGCACACCGAGGTCGGTGAGACCGACGAGCGCCGGCCGCGCGGTACCACCCGAGCCGACGACGACCGCCGACGCGCCGGACAGATCGCCGACGCCGGCCGAGCGCAGTGCTCCGGACACGCCGTCGACGTCGGTGCAGTCGGCACGCCACCCGTTCTCGATGCGCACGAGGGTGTTCGCCGAGCCGATCCTCACGGCCCGCTCGGTGCGTTCGGTGGCGAACTCGAGAGCCGCGAACTTACCGGGCATCGTGACGGACAGACCCACCCATTCCTCACCGAGCGAGGACACGAGGCCCGGCAGCTGCTCACCGGTGCATTCGATGCGTTCGTAGGTCCACTCGGTCAGCCCGAGTGCCCGGTACGCCGCGAGATGCAACAAGGGCGACTTCGAGTGCGCGATGGGTTTCCCGAGGACCGCGGCCCTCCGGACACCTCCGTTCGGATCAGCGGCCACTGTCGAGGATCCCGCTCGCGAGTGCCAGTTCGGTGTTCTGCAGGTGCTCCTCGTAGGAATTCGCGAAGAGCGTGGTGCCCTTGTCGTCGATCGTCACGAAGTAGATCCATTCCCCCGGTTCCGGGTTCTCCATCGCCTGCAGCGCACCGATGCTCGGTGACGAGATGGGCGTCGCCGGAAGACCGACCATGGCGTAGGTGTTCCAGGGGGTCACCCGCGCGCGGTCGGCGTCGGTGGTCGCGAGTTCGGTCTCGTCGAGTTCGTAGTTGACGGTCGAATCGAACTGGAGCATCTGGTCGATGTCGAGGCGGTTGAGGATCACGCGCGCGACCTTCGCGAAATCCTGTGGCAGAGCCTCGCGTTCGACGAGCGATGCAGAGATGAGCATCTCGTACGGGGTCAGCCCCACCCGTGCGGCCGCGTCGGTGATCCCCGTCGCGTCGTAGCTGGCAGCACTTTCCGACACGAGGCGAGCCAGGATCTCGACGGGTTCGGCCGTCGGATCGAAATCCCAGCTGCCCGCGGCGATGAGGCCTTCGAGCTGCCGCCTGCGGTCGGGCACGTTCGCGACCGCGTCGCGTGCCCATTCCGGAACTCCGAGTGCCTGCAGGTCCGGGGTGGCCCCGGCCGCGTCGAGTTCCTCGTAGGTGACGCAGTTCTCGGCGGCCGGATCGCCGTGGCAGCTCGCCTCGGCGATGAGCGTGTAGATGCCCTTGCGGACGGCACCGGTGTTGACGTCGCGGATGTCGTGGAGCTGACGTCCCTCGGAGATCACGAGCGCACCGACCCGGCTGGCCGGGTCGACGAGGGCCGCGACGGCGTCGACAGCCGGGATGTTGGTGGCCACCTGGTAGAAGCCTGGTTGCAGCGAATTCATCCCCGAGTTCTGCACGGCCGCTTCGTAGAAGGCGGCGGAACTCGCGACGACACCCTTGTCGACGAACTCGCTGCCGATCTCCCCGGCGGTCTCGCCCGGGTTGACCCGGACGACGACGGCCGGTCCGGGAGGTCCGGTGAAGTCCGGCGGAAGATCGGTGCCGAGGAACCGGTCGTAGGCGAGATAGCCGCCACCCACGACGACGAGCAGGAGCACCGCGGCGGCGAGCGCACCTACGACACGTCCGCGCTTCTTACGCCCGCTCGCCTTCGGATCACGGCGTGCGGCGCGTTCCGAACCACCGACCGCGAGGGGGACCGCACGCTGCTCGGCGGTAATCTCCTCCGCTGCGACCGCGTCGTCGGCGGGGTCGTCGTCACGGCTCGCGTCGCGTGCGGCGTAGGAGTATCCGCCCGGGTACTCTTCGTCGAGATGTCCCCCGTCGGGGTGATCGGCCGGAGCGTGTCCGCGATCGGCGCCGATGGACCCCTCGTACTCGTACCCGGATCCTGCGTAGCCCCCGTCGCCGTAGCCCTGCTCGGCATAGCCCTGCTCGCCGTAACCCTGTTCGGCGTGACCGGGCGGCGGGCCATCGAATACACCCGGCTCGAAGTTCAGGACCGTGGTCTCGTGATCGTCGGGATCGGGTCGACGGGCCTCCGGGTGCCCACTCGGGACGCCCTCGTATCCACCACCGCCGTACGGATCACAGCCGTGGGAGTCGTTGCCGTACGGGTCGTGCCCGTATGCATCGTGACCTCGAGGGTCGGATGCGTACGGATCGTCGTACCGGTAACGCGGGTCTGATCGATACGGATCCTCGGATCCGGATCGATACGGATTCTCGGATCCGGTGCGATCCACTGGAGGTTCCGTGTACCCACCGGCGTAGGGATCCGCGAACAGATCCTGCCGTGCGTTCTCCGAATGGTCGTCGTGTCGTCCGTGCCGGCTCACCGGCTGTCCCCCGCGTCACGCCCCGACTCGTTCACTACCGAACTCCGCTCGTCCAACCAACCCTGCAAGATGGCCACGGCGGCGGCCTGGTCGATGACCGGCCGCGCACCTCGCGCACTCACCCCGCTCTCGCGGAGGGCGCGCGCCGCAGTGACCGTCGTGAAACGTTCGTCGGCCAGGCGCACGGGAACGTCGGGTAAGGCACGGCGAAGTCGACGCGCGAAGTCGCTCGCCAGTTTCGCAGCCTTGCCGGGCTCACCGCGCAGTGTCTGCGGCAGCCCGACGATAACCTCAACAGCCTCGTATTCCCTAACGATCTCGACGATGCGCCGGATATCGGGTGCGTCGGGTCCGCGTTCCTTGGACCGCGGCACCGTCTCGACCGGGGTGGCGAGGATCCCGTCGGGGTCGCTGGAGGCGACCCCGATCCGGACGCTCCCGACGTCGACTGCGATGCGGCGACCACGGCCGGGATCGTCCACTCCGGGACGATCGGGGCGCAGCGGTTCGGCCACGCTCAGCCGGCCAGCTCGCTCAGACGGGCACGGAAAGCATCGAGTGCGGCCGGGATACCGGCCGGATCCGCCCCTGCGCCCTGAGCCATGTCGGGCTTGCCGCCCCCGCGACCACCGATCGCGGGACCGAAGCTCGCGACGAGGTCGCCTGCCTTGATGCCCTTCTCCTGCGCAGCCTTGGTGGTGGCCACGACGAAGGGCACCTTGCCGCCGGCGTTGCCGAGCAGCAGCACCACGGCGGGCTCGGTGCCGAGCCGGCCACGGACGTCGGATGCGAGTGTGCGCAGGTCGTTGCCGGCGACATCCTCCGGGGCGGCCTCGGCCACGACGAGCACGTCACCGACGCGCTGCGCCTTGCCCGCGTACGTTCCGGCTGCGGCGGCGACGTTCGCGGCGCGGGTCTTCTCGAGTTCCTTCTCGGCGGCCTTGAGCCGATCGAGCAGGGCCTCGACACGTCCGGGCACCTCCTCGGAGGGAACCCTCAGGGTCGAGGACAGGCCCGCGAGCAGCGCGCGTTCCTTCGCCAGGTGGCGGTACGAGTCGAGACCGACGTACGCCTCGACGCGGCGGATGCCGGAACCGACGGACTGCTCACCGAGGAGCGTGACGGTGCCGACGTGCGAGGAGTGCTGCACATGCGTGCCGCCGCACAGCTCCATCGAGAACGGGCCGCCGATCTCGACGACGCGGACCTCGTCGCCGTAGTTCTCGCCGAACAGGGCCATCGCGCCCATCTTCTTTGCCTTGTCGAGGTCGGTGACGAAGGTGTTGACGGGATAGTTCGCCGCGACGGCCTCGTTGGTGACGGCCTCGATGTCCTGCTTCTGCTGCTCGGACAGGGCGCCGGGCCACGAGAAGTCGAAGCGCAGGTAGCCGGGCTTGTTGAGCGAACCGGCCTGCACGGCGTTGGGGCCGAGCACCTCGCGCAGCGCGGCGTGGACCAGGTGGGTGCCGGAGTGGCCCTGGGTGGCGCCCTTGCGCCACTCGGGATCGACCTGCACGAGGACGGCGTCGCCTTCGACGACCTGGCCCTCGAGCACCGTGACCTTGTGGGTCCACAGTTGCTTGGCGATCTTCTGGACGTCGTCGACCTTGATCTTCAGGCCCGGGCCGGTGATGCTGCCGATGTCGGCGATCTGGCCGCCGGACTCCGCGTAGAGGGGGCTGCGATCGAGGATCAGCTCGACCTGCTGGCCCGCGCCCGCCGCGTGCAGGCGCTCGCCACCGGTGATGACGGCGAGCACGTGCGCCTCGGTCACCAGCTCGCTGAAACCGGTGAACTCGGTGGGACCGCGGTCGAGGAGTTCCTTGTAGACGGTCAGGTCGGCGTGGGCGTGCTTGCGGGCCCGGGCGTCGTCCTTGGCGCGCTGGCGCTGCTCGGCCATGAGCGATCGGAAGCCCTCCTCGTCGACGGTCAGGCCCGCCTCGGCCGCCATCTCGAGGGTGAGGTCGATCGGGAACCCGTAGGTGTCGTGGAGGGTGAACGCCTCCGTGCCACCGAGCACATTCCTACCCTGCGACTTCACGGTCTCTACAGCGCCTTCGAACAGCTTGCTGCCGGTACCGAGGGTCTTGAGGAAGGCCGTCTCCTCGCCCACCGCGACGGTCTCGATACGCGAGAAGTCGGTGTCGAATTCGGGATAGGACGGGGCCATGGTGTCGCGCACGACCGCCATGAACTCGCGCATGGTGGGCTTGTCGGCGCCGAGCAAACGCGCCGAGCGCACGATGCGGCGGAGCAGGCGGCGCAGCACGTAGCCGCGGCCGTCGTTGCCGGGGTTGACGCCGTCGACGATGAGCATCGCCGCGGTGCGGGCGTGGTCGGCGATCACGCGGAAGCGCACGTCGTCGTCGTGCTTCGCGCCGTAGACGGCGCCGGTGAGTTCGGCGGCCTTGTCGATCACGGGGCGCAGCAGGTCGGTCTCGTAGACGTTCTCGACGCCCTGGAGCAGGAAGGCGACGCGTTCGACACCCATGCCGGTGTCGATGTTCTTCTTCGGCAGCGGGCCGAGGATCGGGTAGTCGTCCTTGGCACCACCCTCACCGCGCTCGTTCTGCATGAACACGAGATTCCAGATCTCGATGTAGCGGTCCTCGTCGGCCTCGGGGCCGCCTTCGACGCCGTAGGCGGGGCCGCGGTCGTAGAAGATCTCGGAGCACGGACCGCACGGCCCGGGGATGCCCATCGACCAGTAGTTGTCCTTCATGCCGCGACGCTGGATGCGTTCCTCGGGCACGCCGACCTTGTCGCGCCAGATCGAAAACGCTTCGTCGTCGTCGAGATAGACCGTCGCCCACAACTTCTCGGGGTCGATTCCGTAGCCGCCGTCCTCGACGGATCCGGTGAGCAGCGACCACGCGAAGGTGATGGCCTCTTCCTTGAAGTAGTCGCCGAACGAGAAGTTGCCGGCCATCTGGAAGAAGGTGTTGTGGCGGGTGGTCTTGCCGACCTCCTCGATGTCGAGGGTGCGCACGCACTTCTGCACCGACGTGGCGCGGGTGTAGGGCGGGGTCTGCTGCCCGAGGAAGTAGGGCACGAACGGGACCATGCCGGCGTTGACGAACAGCAGGTTGGGATCGGCGAGGATCAGCGACGCGCTGGGCACCTCGGTGTGTCCCGCCTTCACGAAGTGATCGAGAAAGCGCCTGCGGATCTCGTGGGTCTGCACGTCGATGGTCCTTTGTGGTCTGGCGATGGTGTGAACTTCCCGGGACGGGCGGTCGACCCTGTCGATCGGCCGTTCTTCAGCTTATCGCGCCGCCGAAAGCGGCCGCGGTACGGCGCCGTGAGTACTCGGCGGAGGGCGTCACCGCTCACCGCGCACGATGCGGCGCAGCTTGGGCAGGCGGGCCGACAGCTCCCGTTCCACACCGCGACCGGTCGGCTCGTAATAGTCGACGCCGACCAGCTCGTCCGGGGCGTACTGCTGCGCGAGCACGCCGTCCGGGTGCGCGTGCGGGAACTTGTAGCCGATCGCGTTGCCGAGCTTCTGCGCGCCCTGATAATGACCGTCGCGCAGATGGGCGGGCACCGGACCGGCCCTGCCCGCCTTCACGTCGGCGATCGCGGCGCCGAGCGCGGCGGTCACCGAGCCCGACTTGGGTGCGGTGGCGATATGGATGGTGGCCTGCGCGAGCGCGAGCTGGGCTTCGGGCATCCCGACCTGCTGCACGACCTGCGCTGCGGCGACCGCCGTCTGCAGGGCGGTGGGATCGGCCATGCCCACCTCCTCACTGGCCTGGATCATCAGGCGGCGAGCGATGAAGCGCGGGTCCTCCCCCGCGACGATCATCCGGGCCAGATAGTGCAGGGCCGCGTCGACGTCGGAGCCGCGCAGCGACTTGATGAAGGCGCTTGCGACGTCGAAGTGCTGGTCGCCGTCGCGGTCGTAGCGCACGGCGGCCTCGTCGATGCTCGACTCCACGGTCGCGAGGTCGATGACGGCCGCGTCGCCACCGGAGACGGCGAGCGCCGTGTCGGCGGAGGCCTCGAGCGCCGTCAGGGCACGGCGGGCGTCGCCCCCGGCGAGCCGGACGAGGTGGTCGAGGGCGTCGTCGTCGATCTCGACCGCACCGGCGAGTCCACGGGCGTCGGTGCGCGCACGTTCGAGCAGTGCCCGGATGTCGTCGGGCCCGAGCGGCTGCAACTGCAGCACCAGCGAGCGCGACAGCAGCGGGGCGACCACGGAGAACGACGGGTTCTCGGTCGTCGCGGCGACGAGCAGCACGATGCGGTTCTCGACGGCGGCGAGCAGCGCGTCCTGCTGGGTCTTGGAGAAGCGGTGGACCTCGTCGATGAACAGCACGGTCTGTTCGCCGTGGGTGAGGCGCCGACGTGCCAGGTCGATGACGGCACGCACGTCCTTGACGCCCGCGGACAGGGCGGACAGCGCTTCGAACCGGCGTCCGGTGGCTCCGGAGATCAGTGAGGCCAGGGTCGTCTTCCCAGTGCCGGGCGGACCGTAGAGCACGACGGAGGCGGCTCCCGATCCCTCGACGAGCCGCCGCAGCGGTGCTCCCGGTTCGAGCAGGTGCTGTTGCCCGACCACCTCGTCGAGACTCGCCGGTCGCATGCGCGCAGCGAGCGGCGCGTTCGCGCCGCCGGCCGCGACGGGTTGCCGGCGGACCTGCGGTTCGTCCTCGGGTTCCGGTTCGCGTGGCGCCTCGAACAGGGCGTCCGGTTCGGCAGACGGGTCGTTCGCCCCGAAAAGATCACTCACGCATCCGACGCTACAAGCTCGCACCGACGCCCGGTCGGCGGCGGTGTTCGTCGTTCGCATGGACGGATGACCGACCGTGTGGTCGGATCTTGATCGTGCCCACGACACCGACCGCCGAACATGTGTCCCGCCGCGCCGTGCTCCGGTCGTCGATTCTCGCCGCCGGTGCGGCGGCCTTCGCCTCGACCTCGCAGCACGCGCAGGCATCTCCCGCCGTCTTCGCGCACGGCGTGGCATCGGGAGATCCGTTGCCCGACGCGGTGATCCTATGGACGCGGGTCACACCCTCGCCGCAGGCGGCACCCGGCTCGGGCGCGGGACCGGACGTCCCGGTCACCTGGGAACTCGCCCGCAGCAACAGCTTCGACACGCTGGTCGCGAGTGGGACGGTGACAGCGAGTTCCGTCTCCGACCACACGGTCAAGGTCGACGCCCGCGGGCTCGTACCGGGCACGACCTACTTCTATCGATTCCGCGCCGGCGGTGCCATCTCCCCGACCGGCAGGACGTTCACCGCGCCCTCGCCCGACGCTGCGGTCGCACGCCTGCGCTTCGGGGTCGTGTCGTGCGCCGACTGGGAGGGCGGTTTCTTCTCCTCCTACCGCCACCTCGCCGCACGCGACGATCTCGACGCCGTGGTGCACCTCGGCGACTATCTGTACGAGTACGCGGCCGGGAAGTTCCCCGTCGCCGGTGGCCGCGGAGTTCGGACGCACGAGCCCGCCCACGAAATCGTGAGTCTCGCCGACTACCGCATCCGGCATGCGCAGTACAAGACCGATCCGAACCTGCAGTCGCTGCACGCGAAGGTGCCGTGGATCGTGATCTGGGACGACCACGAGTCGGCGAACGACGCCTGGGCGGGCGGGGCGGAGAATCACGATCCCCTCGTCGAGGGCGACTGGGCCCCCCGCAAGGCCGCGTCGGTGCAGGCCTACGACGAGTGGATGCCGGTTCGCCCGAACGGCGGACGGCTCTACCGGCGCCTGCGGTACGGACGGCTCGCCGAACTGTCGATGCTGGATCTGCGGAGTTATCGCTCCGAGCAGGTCCTCGGAACCGGACGGCAGGTCGACGATCCGAGTCGCACGATGACCGGACGGGACCAGATGGAGTGGCTCACCGCAGGCCTGGCGAGCTCCCCCACCCGGTGGCAGTTGATCGGCAATTCGGTGATGTTCTCGCCGATCGTGTTGCCGCCCCTCGATCCGCGGACTACCGGAGCACTGACCGAACTCGTCGGAGTGCCGGCTGGAGGTCTGCCCTTCAACACCGACCAGTGGGACGGTTACACCGCGGACCGTCGACGGTTGATCGACACCATCACGGCGGCGGGACTGCGCAACGTCGTCTTCCTCACGGGCGACATCCACACCTCGTGGGCGATGGACGTCCCGGTGGACGCCGCCGACTATCCGGGTGCCGGCACCGTCGCCACGGAGTTCGTGGTTCCGTCGGTGACGTCGGCGAACATCGACGAGTTGCTCGGTGTGCCTCCGCGGAGCCTGTCGCCCGCGCTGGAGGCGACGGCGACCGCGGCCAACCGGCACGTGCGGTTCGTCGAACTCGATTCGCACGGTTACGGGGTGCTCGACGTGACTCCCGAGGCGACGCAGATGGAGTGGTTCTTCATCGGCGACCGCACGGATCCGAACACGGACGCGCGCCGCGCCGTGGGATACCGGGTGGCCGACGGCGCGACGAGGATCGAACCCGCCGCTCCGCTGGTGTAGACGCCGGTCGGCACCTGGCGGATCGGTCGCTCTAGCCGGCGGCGCGGTCCTCGAGGTGGGCGAGCACGTCGCGGGCGTGCGCGGCGACGTCGTCGTGGCCTGTCGCGGTGGCGAACTCGGCGAGCAGCGACCAACGGGCGCGGAGCGCGGGGATGCGCGGCACAGACAGTCCGTGTTCGCGTACCGAGGCGATCCGGGCATGGTCCTCGGGCAGGAACAGGTGCGTGCTCAGCCAGATGCACGCGAGCAGTGCGTCGAGCAGCCGCTCCTCGAGCACCTCGTCGTAGGCCAGCTGCGGCCACATGGCGACGACCTCGGCGCGCCACGCGTCGGCCATCGCACGGATGCGATCGACGGACAGCGGCACCGAGCACAGGCACAGCGGGAAGGAACTGAGGGCGTATGCGATGTCCAGGGTCGCGTCGCGGAAGCCGCCCCATTCGTAGTCGAGGAACTGCACACCCTCGTCGCCGACCACGATGTTGTCGGGGCACAGGTCGGACGGGCTGAAGGCCCGGAAACGCCCGCCGGTGAACAGCTTGGACGCCCGCTCGGCACGCTCGCGTACCGACTCGGGCACCGACAGGCCGAAGTCGGCCTCGAGGAGCTCGGGCACACCCCGCACGGCATCGAGGGCCTGCTGGGACACGGCGTCGGCGACCCGCGCGACGTCGGCGCGACGCAGCAGCGCCGCGAAGTCCTCCTCGCGGCCGACGGTCGCCGCATGCATGCGTCCGAGTGCCTGAGCCAGGGCCATCAGGGTGTTCCCGGCGGCCTCGGAACTGTTGCGGAGCACCTCCGACAGGGTGGTCGCGTCGCCGAGGTCGCTGAGGACCAGCAGGCGAGCGTCGAAGTCGTAGGCGAGCAGTTCGGCACCCGGACGGTGATCCTTCGCGAGGGCCGTCGTGAACTGGTAGGAGACCGCCTCGCGGAGGAAGGCGATCTGCTCGTCCGTCTCGGAACCGCGGAAGTCGACGTGGCCGGTGCCACGCGAGGGCGGTACCTGCTTGAGGACAAGAGTGCGCGGGAGCGAGAACGGATTGGCGGCCACTCGTACCCGTACGACCATCGAGCGGCCACTGCCCCCGAGATCCACCGGATCGGTCAGGGTCACCGTGGCGCCGGTACGGCGGGTGAGCAGCGCTTCGGCGGCGTGAACCACCTCGGACACGGGGTCTGCCAATGTTGCGGTCATCACTGCCCAATCTACAGGTTCTCGGTCACGACGAGGTCCTCCACAATGCTCGGATCGAGCAGGACCTTCTTCACCCGTGCCCGGCCCACCAGGTCACTTTTGTCTGCTTTGCGAGGGGAAATCGCTGTTCATCCGGGTGTGTCCCCGTCCGCGCCCCGGCCGCTCCGCTCCTCGGACGCCGATCACGATCGGGACACGTCACGATCATTCCGGTGAAACGTGTGTCACCTTCTGAAAACCACGGGCGGTGCCACGATCTACCGCAGCCTTCACGACACCGAAGATCAGACCCTGGAGGGCGGCCGCGATCAGCACGTCCCGGGTGCGCTGCGACAGATCCTGAGGTTCGGGCCGTTCGTCACTGCCGCCGACCTTCTTCCACACTTGGTTGAAGACGGCTCCGGCGAGGATGCCTCCTCCCACACTGGCTGCGAGAGCGAGCGGCTTGTAGAAGATCACGCGTGCGTCGGCCATGGATACCTCCTCGATCCGTCGCCCCCGTTGGCGCCGGACCGACGGAGTACCCGGGCAGGATCCTCACAAACCTCATCGGGCCCACGAACCTCACTCGGGAGCACCACCGGACGGCACACACGACGGCGCGGTGCCCCCGTCCGGAGACGGGCGACACCGCGCCATCGACAGCTACGGGTGATCAGGCCTTGTCAGCGCCCTCGGTCTCGGGTTCGGGCACGAAGTCGATGCCTGTCTCCTTGCGCTGCTCCGGCGTGATCGGGCCGGGTGCATCGGTCAGCGGATCGACACCGCCACCGGACTTGGGGAACGCGATGACCTCGCGGATCGAGTCCATCCCGGCGAGCAGCGCGGTGATACGGTCCCAGCCGAAGGCGATGCCGCCGTGCGGGGGCGCGCCGTACTTGAACGCCTCGAGCAGGAAGCCGAACTTCTCGTTCGCTTCCTCCTCCGAGATGCCCATCACCTTGAACACCCGTTCCTGGATGTCGGGGCGGTGGATACGGATCGAGCCGCCACCGATCTCGTTGCCGTTGCAGACGATGTCGTAGGCGTACGCCAGCGCCGAACCCGGATCGGTATCGAAGGTGTCGATGTACTCGGGCTTGGGCGAGGTGAACGCGTGGTGCACCGCGGTCCACGCCGAATGACCGAGGGCCACATCACCGCTCGCGGTCGCGTCGGCCGCCGGCTCGAACAGCGGGGCGTCGACCACCCACACGAACGCCCATGCGTTCGGATCGATCAGATCGAGCTTGCGGGCGATCTCGTCGCGGGCGGCGGCGAGCAGTGCACGCATCTGCTTGGTGGGACCGGCGGCGAAGAAGATGCAGTCGCCGGGGTTCGCGCCCACGTGCGCGGCGAGACCCTCGCGTTCGGCGTCGGTGAGGTTCTTGGCGACCGGACCGCTCAACGTGCCGTCCTCACCGACGAGCACGTAGGCGAGACCCTTGGCACCGCGCTGCTTGGCCCACTCCTGCCATGCGTCGAGCTGACGACGCGGCTGGCTCGCGCCACCGGGCATGACGACGGCACCGACGTACTCGGCCTGGAAGACGCGGAAGGTGGTGTCCTTGAAGAACTCCTTGCACTCCACGAGTTCGATGCCGAAACGCAGATCCGGCTTGTCGGTGCCGAAACGGCGCATGGCCTCGGCGTAGGTCATCCGCGGGATCGGGGTCTCGAGTTCGTAGCCCACCAGGCGCCACAACGCGTGCAGCACCTCTTCGGCGAGGAGGATCACGTCGTCCTGATTGACGAACGCCATCTCGATGTCGAGCTGGGTGAACTCGGGCTGACGGTCGGCGCGGAAGTCCTCGTCGCGGTAGCAGCGGGCGATCTGGTAGTAGCGCTCGATGCCACCGACCATGAGCAGCTGCTTGAACAGCTGCGGGGACTGCGGCAGAGCGTAGAAGTTACCGGGCTGCAGGCGGGCCGGGACCAGGAAGTCGCGCGCACCCTCCGGCGTGGAGCGGGTGAGGGTCGGGGTCTCGACCTCCACGAACTCGTGGTGGGCGAGCACCGCGCGGGCAGCAGCGTTGACCTTGCTGCGCAGACGGATGGTCTTGCCCGGCTTCTCGCGACGCAGATCCAGGTAGCGGTACTTCAGGCGCGCTTCCTCGCCGACCTGATCGTCGAGCTGGAACGGCAGCGGGGCGGCCTCGTTGAGAACCACGAGCTCGGAGGCGTCGACCTCGATCGCACCGGTCGGGATCTCGAAGTTCTGGTTGCCCTCGGGGCGGACCTCCACCTTGCCGGTGATCCGGACGCAGTACTCCGCGCGGAGCCGGTGCGCCTGCTCGAGGACGCCGGCGCTGCGGAAGACCACCTGCGAGACACCCGAGGCGTCGCGCAGGTCGATGAAGATGACCCCGCCGTGATCGCGTCGCCGGGCAACCCAACCGGTGAGGGTGACTGTCTGCTCGGCGTGCTCGGCTCGCAACGAGCCGGCGAGATGGGTGCGCAGCACGGAATTCCTTTCGAAACGATCAGCGACGGGTTCGTCGGCTGTAATCCTACGAAAGACACGATCGGCCCGAGCGCACCCGTACCGAATAGTTCGTGCCAAGCTTGTCCGAATCCGACGAACACAGGAGAAAGCGGCGGCGATGACGTTCAGAGAAGGTGCACGCATGGATGCGGGCCGTGTCCGTACCGGCGGCGGTGGGCGTGGCGGAAAGCTCGCTCTCGGTGGCGGGGCCGGCGGCCTGATCGTCATCATCCTGGCGCTGCTGTTCGGCGGCGATCCGTCCTCGCTGCTCGGCTCGGGAATGCCCGACACCTCCGGCGATCCGCAAGCCGAGAGCGCACTCGAACAGTGCGAGGTCGGTGGCAGCGCCGCGAACGAGAACGTCGACTGCCGGGTGCTCTACACCGTCGGGTCGCTCGACTCGGTGTGGGAGCAGCAGTTCGCGACACAGACCGGCGTGGCCTATGTGCAGCCGGAGGTCGAGATCTTCACCTCGGCCACGTCCACCGGTTGCGGCAACGCCACCAGCGACATCGGGCCCTTCTACTGCCCGGCGGACCGGACCGCCTACTTCGACACCAGCTTCTTCGACGAACTCGAGACACGGTTCGGCGCCAGTGGAGGTCCGCTCGCGCAGGAATACGTCGTCGCCCACGAGTTCGGGCACCACCTGCAGAACCAGCTCGGCGATCTCGGTCGCGCACAGGCCGACCCGCGCGGCCCCGAATCCGGCGCTGTCCGTACGGAACTGCAGGCCGACTGCTACGCCGGGGTGTGGGCCTACCATGCCGACAAGCTGCCCGAGCCGACCACCGGAGAGCCCTTCCTCGTGCCGCTCACCGACGCCGACATCCGCGACGCACTGTCGGCCGCGTCGGCCGTCGGCGACGACCGGATCCAGCGGGCCGCCACCGGCCGGGTGAACCCGGAGGGATGGACTCACGGGTCGTCCGAGCAGCGTCAGGCCTGGTTCCTGGCCGGATACCGCACCGGCCGGGTCGACGCGTGTGACACCTACTCGGCACGCGATCTCGACAACCCGCCGGCACTGCGCTGAGTTCCGCGGTGTCGTGAACCGCAGAGCGAGCGCCGGGACGCCGTCACGCGACGGTGACGGTCATGTTCGCGCGGTCGGCGACCAGGTCGGCATGCTTCCGCATGCGCAGCGAGATGGGCCAGGTACCGGCGCGGCGCGCCTTGAAACAGAAGACCCGCTCGCCGGTCCCTCCCGGCAACGGGTTCTTCGACGGCAGGAATCGGATGTCGCGAAGGACGAGCCCCTCTCCGACCCTCGACGTCGACCAGCAGTAGTCCCGGGAGGTGTTCTCAGGGAGATGCAGTTCGATCGTGTCCCCGACACCGACCGTGACATCCTTCGGACCAGTGGCGATGTGCTTCATGACCTCAGGATAGCCCGCGAATGTGATTTTCCTCACTCTCGTGACCATGGCGCTAGCACACCCGTCGCGACCGCGATGTGTGATGGGACACAAAACGGGGCATTCGTTCTGCATGCACGAAGAACGAGCCGGAATCACACGCAGCGACGCGGTGATGGGAGGACGCCTTCTCGCTCTCGCACACGAGAACGGCTACAGCGAACTGACCGAAGAGGTCGCGGCGCTGGTGTCGAGCCCCGGTTCGAACCCGCCGTCACAGATCACTCCCCCGCTCTACGGGAACGTGCTGAGGTGGACGGTCTCGACGATCGCCGACGTCGTCGTCGACAAGATCGGCCCGCAGGTGCGTGGCGACGAGAGCTTCGAACTGACCATCCGGACCGAGAGCGGCCGTCACGTCCGGCCGGAGGAACTCCCGCAGCCGGAGAGCACCGTGATGAAAGCGGTCGTCGACGCGCTCGCCGGCGACTCGGTCGCGGCCCGCAGCGAACTCGACGAAGTGGTCTTCGCCATGGACTGGGCGTCGCAGATGGAAGCGCTGGTCGAGGCGGTGCTCTGGCTCGACCGGCTTCTCGACACCCCGGTACCGGACGGGAACGACACGCCGCCCTGGTGACCCCCATACGCGGATGGGCGTGAACGGCGAGCGATGCCCGCCTTCACTCCCCTGACCCCCGAGATACTCACGGCCTCCGTCGCCGATCGCGCCGAGGCGCTCACCGGAAGCGTGTGCATCGCCGTGAGCGCACCGGACGCGGCAGACCCGGTGGAATTCGCACAGCGTGTCGCGACGGAACTGAGAACGCGGGGCCGCGCAGCGGACGTCGTCGACCTCCACGATTTCGTCCGGCCCGCATCGCTCCGACTCGAGCACGGACGGACCGATCCGTACAGCTACCGCCACGACTGGTTCGACTACGCCGCGGTCGACCGAGAGGTGCTGCGCGCGGTACACGAACATCGACGATGGCTTCCGCGGCTGTGGGACGAACGCACCGACCGTTCGGCGCGCGAGCGCCCGCGTCGAGCGGCGGAGGACCAGATCCTCGTCGTCGCCGGCCCTATGCTTCTCGGCCGTGGTCTCGACTTCGATGTCACCGTCGTCCTGACGATGTCCCGGGGCGCGCTCGAAAGGCGCACGCGCCCCGAGGATCACTGGACGATCGACGCGGTGCTCGAACATGACGCGGTGCTCGAACATGCAGGAGCGGACGCGGACGTCCTGGTGCGCTACGACCACCCCACCCGCCCGGCAGTGCGGACGCGATCCGACTGAGCGGTCCTGCCGTCGCGGATCATCGCCCCGATCGAGGCTTGGCCAGGACCCGGTGAACCGCCGAGGTCACCGCGTCGGGCGCCACCGTGCCGAAGACCGCCATGGATTTCGCGAGCACGGAGCCGGGCACCACAGTCGCCTCGCCGCGCATCAGAGCGGCATAACCGTCGCGCGCGACGTGCGCAGGATCGTCCTTGGGCGCCTTCCCGAGGATCGTGTCGAGCATCCCGGCACGTGCGAAAAAGTGGGTGTCGGTGGCACCGGGGAGCATCGCGGTGAGCGTGACCCCGCTACCGTCGAGTTCCTTGCGGACGCCGTCGGTGAAGGACTGCACGAAGGCCTTGGACGCGTTGTACACGGCCTGGTAGGGGCCGGGCATCTTCGACACCACCGACGAGGTGACGAGCATCCGGCCCGAGCCCGCCCGCAGCATGTCGTTCAGCAGCAGGTGCGCCAGATGCACCGTCGAGCGCACGTTGACGTCGACGATCGAGAGGACGTCCCCGAGCTCTGCGTCGACGAACGCCCCGCCGATCCCGACACCGGCGTCGAGCGCAGCCGCCGCCGGGACGCGACCTCCGGCCGTCGCAGCCTCGTGGACCGCCCGGACCCCTTCCGGAGTCCTCAGATCCGCGTGGACCGACACCACCTCCGCGCCGGACGTCCGCAGGTCTGCGGCGACCTCGTCCAGAGTGTCCGATCTCGCCGCGAGCACGAGGTCGTATCCGTCGGCCGCGAACAGGGCCGCCAACTCCCGGCCTATGCCTCGCGATGCTCCGGTCACCAGAGCGAGGGGTCGAGCGTCGTTCATATCTCCTCCTCGGCACGTCTGGCTCGCGGGTACCCACACCCCGCCGGGTCGACACGGCGCCGGGATCTCGCAACAGTTTGGGGCGGGCACGTCCTCGGGTAAGCGGAGGGCACCCTGCGCGCGCAGTCCCTTCCGAGTTCTGGAGTCCACTTGCAGCACAAGATGTATCGGTCGTCGTCCGACATTGCATCGGAGGATGCACGCGAGGAACTCTGCGCCGCCGCGCAGAAGGTGTTCGGCTGGGACACGCTGCGTCCCGAACAACTGGACGCGATGGTTCCGCTGCTGGGCGGACGCGACGTCCTCGCCGTGATGGCCACCGGCTCCGGGAAGTCCGCGATCTATCAGGTGCCCTCGCTGCTGCTACCGGGGGTGACGGTCGTCGTCTCGCCCTTGATCGCGCTCCAGAACGATCAGATCGCCGGTCTGGACCACTCGGAGGCACCCGAGGCGGTCGCGATCAATTCGCGCCAGTGCGAGTCGGAGAACGAGGCGAACTGGCGGGCCGTGCTCGAACACGATGCCGACTACGTCTTCCTCGCCCCCGAGCAGCTCACCAAGGACGAGGTCCTGGAGCGTCTGAGAAGCGTGGAGGTCTCGCTCATCGTCGTCGACGAAGCGCACTGTGTCGCCATGTGGGGCCATGACTTCAGGCCGGAATATCTACGCCTGGGAGACGTGGCCGAGGCCCTGGGCCGGCCACCCGTCGTCGCGCTCACCGCCACCGCCTCACCCCCGGTCCGCGAGGACATCGTCGAGGCGTTGCGCATGCGGGATCCGCTCGTCGTCGCCGGTGGTTTCGACCGCCCGAATCTCGACATCGAGGTGCGCAGGCACACTGACGACGGCGAGAAGCGACGCGCCGTCGTCGAGGCCGTGGCGTCCCTGCCCGGTCCCGGCATTCTGTACGCCGCGACCCGCAAGGACACCGAGCGATACGCCGAGGCCCTGCGTGAACGCGGGATCGACGCGTGCCCGTATCACGCCGGGATGCGCGCGGCCGAGCGCGGGGACGTTCACCTCGGATTCCTCGACGGTCGCTGCGATGTCGTGGTGGCGACCTCCGCCTTCGGTATGGGCATCGACAAGCCGGACGTGCGTTTCGTCGTGCACGCCTCGATACCGGACTCGGTCGATTCCTACTACCAGCAGATCGGGCGCGCCGGACGCGACGGGGAGCCGGCCACCGTCCTGATGTTCTACCGTCCCGAGGATTTGTCGCTCGCGACCTTCTTCACCACCCACAACCCCGACGAGGAGCTGATCGGCCGGGTGTTCTCGGCGGTCCGCTCCGCGTCGCCGATGAGGCTCGGACGGCTGCGTACCGAGCTCGACGTGCGGGGGCGGAGACTGGCCAACGCGGTGAACCTGCTCGAACGGTGCGGAGCGCTCGTCTCCGGCCGGCGTGGACTCTCCGCCGCCGACATCCCCCGACGGAAGGCGGTCGAGCACGCACGCGAGACGGCCGCGTCGGGCGAACGACTGGACCGATCGCGGGTCGAGATGATGCGGGGCTACGCCGAGACTCGCGGTTGCCGCCGCCGGTTCCTGCTCGGGTACTTCGGCGAGACGCTGTCCGACCCCTGCGGCCGGTGCGACACCTGCCGGGACGGCGCGTCCGACGAGGTTGCGACGGTATCCGTGCTTCGGGGCGCCGATACTGCCCCGGCGTACTGCGAGACGTCCGTGTTCGCCCCGAACACGCATGTCGTGCATGCCGAGTGGGGACCGGGAGTGGTGATGACCTGCGAGCACGATCGCGTCACCGTCCTGTTCGACAGCGAGGGCTATCGGACACTGTCGCTCGATGCAGTCGCCGAGTCGGGGGTGCTGAAGGTCGACGACCCCGCACCGGCAGAGCCCGTACCTGCCCATGCCGAAGAACCCGTGGCGTGAGGGGCCACGGGTTCTTCCGGATCCCGTCATCACGACGGGTGGGTACGGATTAGGGGCGAACCGTGCCCGGGGTGGTCCGCGTGCGTGTCAGGAGCACACCGAGCGCGATCATGCCCACACCCAGGACGAAGTGCAGCCAGTCGTCCGCGGAGTTCACCGGCACGAAGTTGGCGCCGCTGTCCTTGTCGATGATCAGGCCGTAGATCCAAAGCACCAGGTAGATCGCACCGCCGATGATCAGGAAACTGCGGGCGGTTGCCACGGCCCGGGCCGCAGCGAGCCCCAGGACACCGAACAACAGGTGCACGATGTTGTGCAGGATGGAGACCTGGAAGATCCCCAGGAGCATGGCTTCGGAATGATGGCCTGCGCCCGAGAGTTGATCGTAGTCCGACGTGACCCCCGGGATGAAGCCGAGGATGCCCACCAGGAGGAAGACAGCGCCCACCACGAGCGCCGCAGTCTGCACCGGTGTTGCCGTCATCGAGCCACGGCCGGGGCTTGGGGTTCGAGAGGTCATGTTCCGCGTCCTCTCACCGAACGTCCGTTCGGGTCGAGTGGTCCGAATTACATTCCCCGGTTAGCCGTGACCGAACGAACCCAAACGTCGGTTTCCGTGTTCGAGGATGGAGGTCGAGAACGGCGGCCGAGGGCGGGTGCGGCACTCCACCCTCTGGCCGGACGGACACGACCGTGTCCGGACACGACGAAGGCCCGCGGGATCAACCCGCGGGCCTTCGAGTCTGCGAGGCTCAGGCCTGGCTGCTGCCGAACGCATCGCCGGCCGCATCAGCAGAACCGGTGAAGAAGTTCAGCACGTCGAACAGGTCGGACAGGTTACCGAAGAGGTCGACAAGGAACTCGAGTGCAGGCACGGGCTTCTCCCATCAATGGAACGACATCGAAGTTGTGACGACTCGCGTCGACACGCGATTCAATTGTTACCTGCATTCGACAGCTGCGCAGCGCGAAGAATTGTAATCCGGAACACAAATCGGCCCTAGCAGGGGAAATATGGAGAGTTCGGTGAAAATCGGCCCGATATGTCGTATTATTCGGGGAGTTTCCAGGCCGGACAATACGGCCTATTCGGGGAAGATTCCCATATTACAAGATCGCCTTGTGACCATATCTCCACCCCGCGGGGGGAACTTCCGCCGGTGTCCGTTCGTCCTATCCTGTAAGTACACCTGCCCACCCGACCCCGAGGGAGTCATGAAACGCCCCAAGCGAAAACCTCGAAGACCCGTCCCGCCCAGATATGACGCTCTGCTCGTCACCCGAGCCCGGTCCCCGAAGTGCTGACCGCCCTCGGAATCGCGGCCGGCATTCTTGTCGTTCTCGCCATCACTGCACTGACCGGCTACTTCGTCGCGCAGGAATTCGCGTACATGGCCGTCGACCGCTCCCGCCTGAAGGCCCGCGCCGAAGGCGGTGACTCGGCTGCAGCCCGCGCACTGGCGGTCACCCGCCGCACCTCCTTCATGCTTTCGGGCGCTCAGCTCGGCATCACCGTCACCGGCCTGCTCGTCGGCTACGTCGCGGAACCGCTGATCGGTAGCGGTCTCGGCGAACTGCTCGGCGGGGTGGGCATCCCCACCGCGGTGGGTGTCGCCGTCGGCACCGTGCTGGCCGTGCTCTTCTCGACGGTGGTCCAGATGGTCTTCGGTGAACTGGTACCGAAGAACCTCGCCATTGCCCGTCCCGAACCGGTCGCACGCCGCCTCGCCCTGTCGACGAGCGCCTATCTCGCCGTCTTCGGATGGCTGATCAAACTCTTCGACGCGTCGTCGAATCTCCTGCTGCGGGCATTGCGCATCGAGCCGGTGCACGACGTCGAGCACTCCGCGACACCGCGCGACCTCGAACACATCGTGGCCGCGTCGCGCGAGACCGGCGAACTTCCGCCGGAATTGTCCACCCTCCTCGATCGAATCCTCGAGTTCCCGACCCGGACCGCCGAACACGCGATGATCCCGCGGTCGCGGGTCGACGTCGTCGAACTGGACGAGCCGGTCGCCACCATCCTCGACAAGATGAGCGAGGGGCACACCCGATACCCCGTGGTGGGCACCTCGTCCGACGATCTGCGCGGTGTCGTGCACCTGCACGACCTCCTCGGCCTCGACACCCCGACGGGCACGGCCGCGGGGGTCTGCCGCCCCCCCGTGATCGTGCCGGCCACGCTGGCACTGCCGGAGGTTCTCACCGAACTGGCCCGGGCCGAGGACGAGATGGCACTGGTGATCGACGAGTACGGCGGGTTCGCCGGCGTCGTCACCCTCGAGGACATCGCGGAGGAACTGGTCGGCGAGATCGCCGACGAGCACGATTCTGCGATGGCCGCCGAGGTCATCCGCCCCGAGGGCGACGGCTGGATCGTCCGCGGCGACGCACACATCGACGAGGTGGCCCGCACCCTCGACCACGAACTGCCCGAGGGCGACTACGAGACGCTCGCCGGCTTGGTCATCACCGAGTTCGGTGGCCTCCCCGAGGTGGGTGACACCGTCCGGATCACACTGGATCCGGATCCCGCCGAACTGCTGAACGGGGACGGCCCGATCCACAGGACCCTGGTGGCCGAGGTACGCGACATCGACAAGCACGTGCCGTCGTCCGTGCGCGTGACCGTTCTGACGGACGAGGTGACCGGCAATGAGTAATCCTGTGGTCGTCGCGGTGGTGACGATCGGCCTGATCGCCGCCAGCGCGTTCTTCGTCGCGGTCGAGTTCGCGCTCATCGCGGCGCGACGACACCGACTCGAGGACGCAGCGACGTCGAGCCGCTCGGCGCGGGCCGCCCTGCGCAGCGCGTCCGAACTGTCAGTGCTCCTCGCGGGATCCCAGCTCGGTATCACGGTGTGCACGCTCGCACTCGGTGCGACGACGAAACCCGCGGTGCACCACTGGCTCACGCCGTTGTTCGAGAACTGGGGCGCGCCGCTGTGGCTCGCGGACGTGGCCGGCTTCGTCCTTGCGCTGATCATCGTGACGTTCCTGCACCTCGTCGTCGGCGAGATGGCACCGAAGTCGTGGGCGATCGCCCACCCGGAGAAGTCCGCCACGATGCTGGCGCTGCCGATGCGCGCGTTCATGTGGGTGACCCGGCCGTTGATCGTCCGGTTGAATCATATGGCGAACTGGTGTCTGCGAAAGGTCGGTGTGGACCCGGTGGATCAGGTCGCCGAAGGTCAGGATCCCGATGCGCTGCGGCACCTGGTCGAGCACTCGGCCACCGTCGGCACGCTCGACGAGCGCTATCACGGGCACCTGAGCAGCGCGCTGGAGCTCGAGACGCTCACGCTCGGCGAGATCGTCACGCCGCAGGCCGAGCCGAGCAGCGTGAAGCCGACCTCGACGGCCGTCGAGATCCGTGAGACGGCCCATCGCACCGGGCACCTCCGGTTGCTCGTGCGCGACAACGGCCACGTGGACGGTGTCGTGCACGTGCGCGACAGTCTCCAGGCCGCACCCGGAACCACGGCGACCGAACTGATGCGCCCCGCGCTGACGATCGACGCCGCGACGCCGGTCTACGAGGCGCTGACGACGATGCGGGAGACCAGGAACCATCTGGTCACCGTCACCGAGAACGGACGGATCGTCGGATTGATCACCCTCTCGGACGTCCTGGCCCGGCTGCTGCCGATGAGCGGCGCCACGAGCTGACGTACCGACGTCAGGCCCGTCCCGGATCTCCGGGACGGGCCTGACGTCGTTTCCTGCCCCGGCCGGGACCGTTCAGGAGTGTCCGAGTGCGGCGTGCATCTCCCAGACGATGATCTCGGCGCCGGTGGCTGTGGTGAGCTGTCGGCCGCCACCTCCGGCGATCCGCGCTGCGTCTCCTTGGGCGAGAGGTCCGGCTCCCTCGAGTGCGGCTTCGCCCCGGGCGACGAAGAGGTGCACGAAGGGTGCGTCCGGCAGCGTCACGGGGCGATCCGGACGCATCCGCGCGACGTGCATGGCGGCATATCTGTTGCGGATGCGGATGGCGGAATGGTCGGCGTAGGCGTCCATTCCGGATGCGACCGGCACGAGTCCGCCGGAGAGCAGTTCGTCGTCGATCTCGAGTTGTTCGTAGCCCGGCTCGATCCCGGCTTCGTCCGGCAGCACCCACATCTGCACGAACCGCACCGGTTCGTCGTGCTCGGCGGCATACGACGCAGTGGCACCGGGATGACGCCACGAGTCGTTCTTCTCGGAGTGGAGGATCCCCGAGCCCGCGCTCATGCGCTGCGCGAGACCCGGGTAGATCACCCCGGAATGCCCCGTCGAGTCCTGATGCACGAGCGATCCGCGGAGCACCCAGGTGACGATCTCCATGTCGCGGTGCGGGTGAGTGTCGAAACCGCTTCCCGGGCGGACGATGTCGTCGTTGTTGACCATCAGCATCCCGAAATGCGTGTTGTCGGGATCGTAGTGGTGGCCGAACGAGAAGGAGTGCCTCGAATCGAGCCAGTCGATCTTCGTGTGGAGGCGGTCGTCCGCGCGGCGGACGTCGAGAATCGGTGCGGTGCTCATGCGGGGTCCTGTGTCGGGCAGTTCGGATCGGCGGTGGGCGGATTGCGGCGGGGGCGGATACGCGCCTGGGGCAGGGGCGGCGCCGGGAGACGCTCGACCCTCCCGGTGTAGCCGGAGACGCGGCCGAACCGATCGCACCCGCGTTCCCAGGCGTCCCGGTAGGCGACGATCTCGTCGTGGTCGCGGCCGACGAAGTTCCACCACATCACGATCTCCTCGCCGAGGGGTGTTCCGCCGAGGAGGACGATACGTGCGGGTTCGTCGGTGGTGTTGGTCAGTTCGAGGGCCGGCACGCCGGTTCCGGTGTAGCCGAGGGCGGCTCGCGTGAGCACGGTGCCGAACAGCGCGACCGTACCGGTGTCGACGAGCACCCCGTGCTCGAACGACGGGTCGACGTCAAGGGTGATGCTCGCCGCGGGGTCCAGGACGATCTCTGCGCCGAGCAGCGGGGTGTACGTCGTCACGGGCGACTCCTCGCCGGCGAGCGAACCGAGGAAGACCTTGACCTCTGCACCGGGCACCCGAACGACCGGCGGCACGTGGTGCTGGAAGTCGCGGGGCGCATCGCGATGTGCGTCGGGCAGGGCCACCCACAACTGCACGCCGTGCAGTGTCGTGGTCGCGGAGGTGGAGACCTCGGAGTGACAGATTCCGTGGCCTCCGGTCATGAGGTTCAACTCCCCCGGCCGGACCATCGCGTGCACGCCGTGACTGTCGCGGTGTTCGATCTCGCCGGTGAACAGCCACGACACCGTCTGCAGACCGGTGTGGGGGTGCGGTGCGACGTCCATGCCGCCGGTGCGGGAGACGTCGTCGGGGCCGTAATGGTCGACGAAGCACCACGCGCCGATCAGCGAACGCTGCCGTTGCGGAAGCGTACGGCGCACGGGCATGGCCCGGGGGCCACCGAGCGGGACCTCACGCGAGGTGATGATCTCCACGCGGGGGCGGAGCGGGTCGCGGATGGGGAGGTCCTCCGTCCGGCAGCGGATCTCCTCGGGACGGGTGTCGGTGTTGCTCATGCCGCTCGACTCCTCTCGGTGGTCCGTCGGTCGACCCTATCCATTGTGTCACATTTGATTGCGCAGTCAACTAACGCGGGTACACTGGGGATCATGGGAGACGCGAAGTGGCTCAGCGACGACGAACAGCGCCTGTGGCGCGCCTATCTGGATGCGACGCGCCTGCTGTTCCAGAATCTCGACAAGCAGCTACTGCGGGACTCCGACATCTCCTTCACCGACTTCGAGATCCTGGTCCTGCTGTCCGAGGCACCCGACCGCCGGATGCGCATGCGCGACCTCGCGGACGCGAGCACCACGACCCGCAGCGGCATCACCCGCGCCGTCTCCCGCATGGAGAACGCGGGGTGGGTGCGGCGCGTGGAGTGCGAATCCGACCGACGCGGCGCGTGGGCCGAACTCACGGACGTCGGCTACGCGAGACTCGCCGAGGCGGGTCCCGGCCACGTCGGGGCGGTCCGCGAGAACATGTTCGACCTGCTCTCCCCCGCCGACATCGCCCCCATGACCGAGGTCTTCGCCCGCATGCGCGATCGCATGATCGACGGCAGACGGTAGGCCTCCGCCCCGAAGCGAACTCCGCCCGCACCTCCGGAGCGGGACGTCGATCGGATCACGGATATGTTGACCGGGTCACAGCCACGACCTCCGAAGGCGGTACCTCCCATGCGGCACGACCCGCGACGCACCTCGCTCGACCTGTATCCGTTGCAGCGCACGATCACGCCCCTGTTCGGCGACACCGACGCGCTCGGGCACATCAACAACGTCTCGATCGCCCGCTACTTCGAGCAGGCCCGCGTCCTCGTCATGGAGGCCGTGTCGTCGACCTTGGGCGATACCTACCCCTTCGAGCGTGCGGTACTCGCGAAGATCGAGATCAACTTCCTGGCCGAGGTGTTCTATCCGCACGACATCGTCATCGCCACCGGTGTCCACCGCATCGGGACATCGTCGGTGGTGATCGGCTCGGCCCTGTTCCAGCACGGCCGGTGCGTCGCGCTCGCCGACTCGGTGGACGTCGGCACCGCCGCCGAAGGCGGCTCGCAACCGATCTCCGAAGCATCGCGCGTGGCGTTCGAGAAGGTCCGGCTCGCATACGACGACTGACGCGCCGCCCACGAACTGTCTCAGAACAGGGTGAGCGCCGCCTCGGGTTCGGGGACGCGTTCGTCGGCGCGCAGCGCACCCCTCTCCTCACGCCGAGCGGACGCCCGGACCCCGAGGCGGTGACGTTCGAGCAGGGGCGCGACCCGCTCGTCCAACCACTGCGAGTACTCCGGAGCAACGTACGCGCCCCGTCCGTAGAGGCGGCGATAGCGTCTCATGAGGGCAGGATGCTCCTGCGCGAGCCACGACAGGAACCACCCGCGGGTCGAGCCGCGCAGGTGCAGCGGTATTACGGTGACCCCCGACGCGCCGGCGGCGGCGAGGGAGCCGAACAGCGTGTCGAGGTGCTGTCGCGAGTCGGTGAGGAAGGGCAGCACCGGAGCGACCATGACGTGGCACGACAATCCGGCGTCGACGACCGCCTTCACGAGATCGAGACGGGCCTTCGGTGACGGCGTGCCCGGTTCGATGTGCGCGGCCAGTTCGGGATCGCCGATCGGGAGCGACACCGCGACCGACACATCGACCTGACCGGCCGCCAGCGACAGCAGCGGAAGATCGCGGCGCAGCAGCGTGCCCTTCGTGAGAATGGAGAAGGGGGTGCCGGATTCGGCGAACGCCCGGATGACTCCGGGCATCAGCCGGTAGCGCCCCTCTGCCCGTTGGTAGGGATCGGTGTTGGTACCGAGCGCCACGTGTTCCCGGGTCCAGGATCGTCGCGCGAGTTCGCGGCGCAGGACGGCGGCGACGTTGGTCTTGACGACCAGTTGCGAGTCGAAGTCGTGCCCGCCGTCGAGATCGAGGTACTCGTGCGTGGGCCGGGCGAAGCAGTACCGGCAGGCATGGGTGCAGCCCCGGAACGTGTTGACGGTGTACCGGAACGGCAACCGGGAGGCCTCCGGCGTCCTGTTCAGCGCGCTCTTGCACAGCACCTCATGGAAGGTGACTCCCTCGAACTCCGGGGTGCGGACACTACGGACGAGACCGGCCCGTTCGAGGCCCGGCAGAGCTCCGTCGTCCGCATCCACAGTCTGACCCGCCCACCTCATACCCCCAGTCGAACATGTGTGCTATTCGCTGTCAACAGATCGTTCGGCATCGTGGTCGATCGGACGGAGCGCACTCGCGGTGCAACGAATGCATCGGCATTCCCATCCGTTCATCCACAGGCGGCCGAGGGTCCGGTGGCTCGCCCGGTGCGCTCGAGTTACAGTGCTCGCCACACTGATCTTCGATGGGGGGTTCGATGAGCGGTCTGTTTCCCGGTGCCGGAATCCGGGTGGTGCCCGATGGTATTCGAGCGTTCGGGGCCACGAATCTTCGTGCGGCCGAGCAGGTGGCGCAGGCGGGGACGTTCGATCTGCAGGCCAACATCTCCGCGTTGAGTCCGGCTCTGGGACTCATCGGCGGAGAGTTCCTCGCGGTGTTCGCCGCGGCCCAATCCGAGCACACCAGTGCCGTCGCGCAACTGTCGTGGGCCTACGCGTCCAACGGCATCGCAGCACACGAGGCGGCCACCGGTTACGAAACGACCGACACCGGAACGGCTTCGGCGCTGGCCGACGCTGCGGGAGGACTGTGATGCAGGGATCGGTCATCGACACCGCAACACCCGCAGCGTCACCGACCGTTCTCGACGCTCTCCGCGCGTCGCCGATCGGACCGGTCCTCGACGCACCGCTGCCGGTACTTCCGGAACCCGTTCTTCCCGAGCCGGGTCTGCCCGTCCTCGAGGCGAATTCGATCGTCGAGCTGCTCGAATCGATTCCGGTACCGGTGCTGCCCGATCTCGAGACGATCGTGCGGCCGCTCACCGAACTCTGCTCGATGTTCGGCACCGGTATCCTCGACTCGCTCGATCCGTCGGCGATCCTGCAGCAGGGGTCGCGTCTGCTCGAGACCGCCACGATGCTCGGACGCAGTGCGCTGCACGCACTTCCGGAGTCGTGGGAGGGAGCAACGGCCGACGAGGCCGCAGGTCACGGTGTGCGCGCGCAGCAGTCGGCCCTCGAACTGGCCGACCGCGGCGACCGGATCGGCGACGTAACCCGCGCCGCCACGGCGACCGTCGAACGCGGCAACATCGAATTGACCGGCATCGCACAGTCGTTCGTGACCACGGCGATGGCGGCCGCACCGGCTCTCGCGACGCCGCCGGGCCAGGTCGCCCTGTTGGCGTCCGCCGCGCAGCATCTCCAGGCTGCCCTGGCCGTCGTTGCGCGTACCCGGGGCGAGCTGACGGTCCACACCGCCGCGATGACGGCGCTGACCACGCCGATTCCCGTGCCCGCGCCGGTGGCCGTGGCCGGCGTGCAGGAGATGCGCACGGTCGCCACGGCCGCAACCGATGTCGCGTCGAGTGTCGCAGCGCCGTTCACGGCCGCCGCGCACGCCGCGACCACTCCCACCGCCTACGCGGCGACCGCGCCCACCGCACACGCGGCGGTTCCGACCGTCGGTGCGGCGGTCGCGGGATCGGCCGGAACGGTGTCGGCCGGAGTGGTCACCGGTCACGGCACCGCGGGGGCCGCGTTCGGAACTGCGGGTGTGCCTGCCGCCGCTCCGATTCCGACCGCCCCGGGCTCGGGCGGGAGTACGCCGGCCACGACCGGCGCGAGCGCGATGGGAAGGGCACCCTCGACCGGCGGGATGGTCCCCGCGACGTCCGCTCGCGGGTCCGACGACGAGGAGCACCGCTCCCCCACCCGTCTGCTGAGTGCCGCCGCGGAGGGCACCGAGGTCGTCGGCGAACTGCCGTTGGTCGTTCCCGCCGTGATCGGTTCGCACGACGACCGCTGAGCATTACTCGTCGATCGGACGAGCCTGTCAGTCGACGAGGGAGGCGACCTCGTGGTCGGTCAGCGTCGTCTGCGGCACCCGGCCGGCGCCGCGCGCGAGTTCGATCGCCCGGTAGAGCGGGCGTTCGCCGAGCGCGGCGTCGCGGGCCTCGGCCCGCAACTGTTCGACGAGCACCGACGAGATCGCCGCCGCCGGAGCGATCTCGCTGGTGGCGAGCGCATCCGCGAGCTTTCGCAGGGCCAGCACGTCGAGTTCGCGACCGCCGCCGTTGGCGTACAGGGCGAGCGGGACCGACACGAGATTGTGCTCACCGTCGTTGACGCGCACGACGGCCTGCGATACTCCGCCCACCCGGACGATCAGTTCGACACCGGCGAGTCGCGCGAGATCGACACTGCGCGACCGGAACGCCCCCGACAGCGTGACGACGGTGCCGCGCAGCAGCAGGTGCCGACGCGTGGCCAGGAACGCACCGACGGCCGGCGGCACCGCGAAGACGGCCCCGACGAGCAGCGCGACCCATCCGGGCGCGACGATCCAGACCAGAACGCCGAGGACGACGCCGACGGCGAGCGCGAGCAGCGCGATCCTGCGGGCGCGTGGCCGGAGCAGCCGGGACGGGATCAGATCGAGCGGGACGGCGGCACCGTCCCGGTCGTCATGCGCCGGCAACGACCTCACCCACACGGGCGACGACGTCCGTGAGTGCAACGCTGTGCTGCTCGCCGTTGCGCAGATCCTTGACGACGACCTCACCTGCCTCGAGTTCGCGGTCACCGAGCACGAGCGCGACGACGGCACCGGACTTGTCGGCCGCCTTCATGGCGCCCTTGAGGCCGCGCCCACCGTATGCGAGGTCGACGCGGACACCCGCGGCGCGCAGTTTGTGCGCGATGGGCACGAGGGCGACCTTGGCGGCGTCGCCCATCGGCACCCCGTACACCTCGCACCGCGCGGGGCTGCCGGCGGTCTTGCCCTCGGCGGCGAGCGCGAGAACCGTGCGGTCGACGCCGATCCCGAAACCGATGCCCGAGAGCGGCTGGCCGCCGAGCTGTTCCATGAGCCCGTCGTAGCGGCCACCACCACCGATGCCGGACTGGGCGCCGAGCCCGTCGTGGACGAACTCGAAGGTGGTCTTCGTGTAGTAGTCGAGGCCGCGCACCATGCGCGGATTGACGACGTACGGGACGCCGATCGCGTCGAGGTGGGCGAGTACCTCGTCGAAGTGTGCGCGAGCGGTGTCCGAGAGATGGTCGAGCATCAGCGGCGCGTCGGCGGTCATCTCGCGGACCTCGGGGCGCTTGTCGTCGAGCACGCGCAGCGGGTTGATCTCGGCGCGGCGGCGCGTCTCCTCGTCGAGCGGGAGGGCGAACAGGAACTGCTGCAGCTTCTCCCGGTACTGCGGACGGCAGGTCTCGTCGCCGAGCGAGGTGATCTCGAGGCGGAATCCGTCGAGTCCGAGCGACCGGAATCCTGCGTCGGCAACCGCGATGACCTCGGCGTCGAGCGCGGGATCGTCGATGCCGATCGCCTCGACGCCGACCTGCTGGAGCTGACGGTAGCGGCCCGCCTGGGGGCGCTCGTAGCGGAAGAACGGCCCGGAATAGGACAACTTCACGGGGAGCTGACCGCGGTCGAGACCGTGCTCGATCACCGCGCGCATCACGCCTGCGGTGCCCTCGGGACGCAGCGTGACCGAGCGCTCACCGCGATCGGCGAAGGTGTACATCTCCTTCGTGACGACGTCGGTGGACTCGCCGACGCCGCGAGCGAACAGGCCGGTGTCCTCGAAGATGGGCAGTTCGACGTGCCCGTACCCCGCCAGGCGTGCGGCACGGGTCAGACCGTCCCGCACCGCCACGAACTCCGCCGACTGCGGGGGAACGTAATCGGGCACACCCTTCGGCGCCGAAAACGTGGAGGCCTTGCTCACTGGTACTGCCTTCTCTCGGGATTCTCTCGGTTGGTCACCGGACGGATCGCGGTGTTCGTGCCGTCAGCGGGATTCTGCCAGGCCGGTGAGGAAGGGATTCGACTCCCGCTCCTGCCCGATCGTGCTCGCTCCGCCGTGTCCGGGGAGGATGTTGGTGCCGTCGTCGAGCACGAGCAGCTTGCGCGCGATCGAGTCGAGCAGTTGCGCGTGGTCGCCGCCGGGCAGGTCGGTGCGGCCGATCGACCCCTGGAACAGGGTGTCGCCGGTGAGCGCGACGTTCAGGGCGGCCCCGTCCGGGGTGGTGGTGCGCGTGCGCAGGACGACCGAGCCGCGGGTATGTCCGGGCGTGTGGTCGACGACGAACTCGATTCCGGCGTGTTCGATCTCGTCTCCGTCGCCGAACTCCACGACCTGCTGCGGTTCGACGAACTCGACGCCGTCGAGGAAGGGGGCGAGGCTCGACCCCATGCCCTGCAGCGGATCGGTGAGCATCATCCGGTCGTCGGGGTGGATGTAGACGGGGATCCCGTACCGGTCGGCCACCGGCTGCGCCGACCACATGTGGTCGAGGTGACCGTGCGTGAGCAGCACCGCCCGGGGCGTGAGATCGGATCCGGTGAGGAACTCCACGAGCGGCTCGGCGGCGTCCTGGCCGGGATCGACGATGACGCACTCCTTCGCGTTGTCCTGCGCGAGGATGTAGCAGTTGGTCTGGAACATCCCGGCAGGGAATCCGGTCACGAGCACGAGCATCGCTCCTACGGGTGGAAGCCTTCGAGGTCTCCTACAGACTATGCGTTGCGCCCTGCCCGCGGGTTGCCGGTCCCGGGTGGCAGACTCGGGTCTGCTTCGAAGTCGGTTGGACCACATCGATCGTTCACGGGAGGACTACTGCAGTGCCGAGCAACGCACAACGGCGCCAGGCCGCGAAACGCAAACTCGAACGGCAGCTCGAGCGTCGAGCCGAACGCGAGCGCAAGCGGCGCCGCATGACGATCGCGCTGTCCGCGCTCGGAGTGATCGTGGTCGTCGGCGCCGGTGTTGCTCTGTGGGCGGTCGACCGGGGCGACGACACGGCCACCGAGGCGGCGTCGAACGACACCTCGGGTTCGGAAATGGAGTACGCCGCGCTCCCCGACGGCCGGTCCGAGCCGTTGCCCGAGACGGTGAGCTGCTCCTACACCGCGGACGGCCGCGAACCGTCGAAGCCGGCAGAGCCGCCGCGCACCGAGGGCATCCGCACCACCGGTGAGGGCAACACGGACATCAGCGTCAGCATGGAGACGAGCCAGGGGAACATCGGCCTGATCCTGCACAACGACGATTCGCCGTGCACCGTCAACAGTTTCCTGTCGCTGGCCTCGCAGAACTACTTCGACGACACGCCCTGCCACCGGCTGACCACCTCGCCGTCCCTGCAGGTCCTGCAGTGCGGCGACCCGTCGGGTAGCGGGTCGGGCGGTCCGGGATACCAGTTCGCCAACGAGTTCCCCACCGATCAGTTCGCCGCCGACGATCCCGCCGCGCAGGAACCGATGACCTATCCGCGTGGCACCCTCGCGATGGCCAACGCCGGCCCGGACACCAATGGCAGCCAGTTCTTCCTGGTGTACGGCGATTCGGTGCTGCCGCCGCAGTACACCGTCTTCGGCACGATCGACGAGACCGGTCTCGCGACCCTCGACAAGATCGCCGCGGCCGGCGTCGCAGGCGGAGCCGCCGACGGTGCCCCCGCGCTGGAGACCACCCTCACGTCGGTCAGGATGGACTGATGATCCGATTGCGCACCGCCCTCGCCGCCGGCGCCGGGCTGGCACTCCTGCTCACGGGGTGCTCCGACGATTCGTCCACCGATACCGCCGCGAGCTCGTCGGCACCGGCGTCCGCCGCCGACCGGCAGTCCCCCGCCTACACGGGCGAACTACCGGAGCGACCCAGCGGCACCGACTCCGTCTCGTGCACCTACGACGCCTCGGGTGACGCCGCACGCGACGTGACCGCCCCCGCCTCGGACGACGTCTCCGCCACCGGCGCTGCTGCCGCGCAGATCACCACCAGCGTCGGCGTGATCGGCGTCGAACTCGACCGTGCCGCGGCACCGTGCACGGTCAACAGCTTCGTGTCCCTCGCGGAGCAGGGCTACTTCGACGACACGCCCTGCCACCGGCTGGTGACCTCACCGGGTCTGCAGGTGCTGCAGTGCGGCGACCCGACGGGCACCGGCACGGGCGGGCCGGGTTACGGCTTCGACACCGAGTACCCGGAGAACGTGTACGCACCCGGCGACGCCCAGCTGCGCCAGCCGGTGATCTACCCGCGCGGCACGGTCGCGATGGCCAACACGGGCCGGCCCGGCAGCAACGGCAGCCAGTTCTTCCTGGTCTACGAGGATTCGCAGCTTCCCCCCACCTACACGGTCTTCGGGACGGTCGACGAGGCCGGACTCGCCGTGATCGAGGAGGTCGCGGCGGAGGGCGACGACGGATCGATGGCGGCCGGCGGCGGTGCCCCCAACCGCGCGGTGCAGATCGAGTCGGTGACCGTCGGGTCCTGACACCCCCGTTCGCACGGAACGTACGGACGTCCCGTCCCGGAGATTCCGGAGCGGGACGTCGTCGTCCGGCGCGAGACCGAGACGGATTCGGTCAGGCTGCCGAGGTCACCCGGTACACGTCGTAGACGCCCTCGACGTTGCGGACGACGTTGAGCACGTGCCCGAGATGTTTCGGGTCGCCCATCTCGAAGGTGAACCGGCTCACCGCGACCCGATCGCCTGTGGTCGTCACGGAGGCCGACAGGATGTTGACCTTCTCGTCGGCGAGTGCCTTCGTCACGTCGGACAGCAGACGGTGCCGGTCGAGAGCTTCGATCTGGATCGCGACGAGGAACACCGACGACGGCGAGGGCGCCCACTGCACCTCGATGATGCGCTCCGACTGCTCCCGCAGCGACCCGGCGTTGGTGCAGTCGGTGCGGTGCACGCTCACCGCTCCGGTGCGGGTCACGAAGCCCATGATCTCGTCGCCGGGGACGGGCGTGCAGCACTTGGCGAGCTTCGAGACCGTGCCCGGTGCGCCCGGCACGAGGACACCGGAGTCGCCGCTGTTCCGCGAGCGGGTCGGGATGGTCGACGGTGTGGACCGCTCGGCCAGTTCCTCTTCGACGCCACCGACGCCACCAAGCAGCGCGACCAGCCGTTGCACGACGTGGTGCGCCGAGACGTGGTGCTCACCGACCGCGGTGTACAGCGCCGAGACGTCGGCGTACCGCAGTTCCTTGGCGACCGTGACCATCAGGTCGGCGTTCATCAGGCGCTGCAGCGGCAGACCGACGCGACGGACCTCCTTCGCGATGGCGTCCTTGCCGGATTCGAGGGCCTCCTCGCGACGTTCCTTGGCGAACCACTGCCGGATCTTCGCCTTGGCGCGGGGTGAGACGACGAACGACTGCCAGTCGCGGCTCGGGCCGGCGTTGGGGTCCTTGGAGGTGAAGACCTCCACGACCTCGCCGTTCTCGAGCTTGCGTTCGAGGGCGACGAGGCGGCCGTTGACGCGGGCTCCGATGCAGCGGTGCCCGACCTCGGTGTGCACGGCGTACGCGAAGTCCACGGGCGTCGAGCCGGAAGGCAGCGTGATCACGTCGCCCTTGGGCGTGAAGACGAAGATCTCCTTGACCGCCAGGTCGTAACGGAGCGATTCGAGGAACTCCCCCGGGTCGGCCGCTTCCCGCTGCCAGTCGAGGAGCTGCCGCATCCAGGCCATGTCGTCGAGCTCGGCGACATCACCCGAGTGGCGTCCCTTGGTCTCCTTGTACCGCCAGTGCGCGGCGATGCCGAATTCTGCGGTGCGGTGCATCTCGTGCGTGCGGATCTGCACCTCGAGCGGCTTGCCCTCGGGACCGATGACGGTGGTGTGCAGCGACTGGTAGACGCCGTAGCGGGGCTGGGCGATGTAGTCCTTGAACCGTCCCGCCATGGGCTGCCACAGCGAGTGCACGACACCGACGGCCGCGTAGCAGTCGCGGATCTCGTTGCACAGGATGCGCACGCCGACCAGGTCGTGGATGTCGTCGAAGTCGCGGCCCTTGACGATCATCTTCTGGTAGATCGACCAGTAGTGCTTGGGCCGGCCCTCGACGACCGCGTCGATCCGCGACGCGGAGAGTGTCCGTCCGATCTCGTCACGGACGGTGGCCAGGTAGGTGTCGCGCGACGGTGCGCGGGTCGCGACGAGCCGGACGATCTCCTCGTACTTCTTCGGATGAAGGATCGCGAAGGCGAGGTCCTCGAGCTCCCACTTGACCGTCGCCATCCCGAGGCGGTGGGCCAGCGGGGCGATGACCTCGAGGGTCTCGCGTGCCTTGCGGGCCTGCTTCTCGGGAGGCAGGAAGCGCATGGTCCGCATGTTGTGCAGACGGTCGGCGACCTTGATGACGAGCACCCGGGGGTCGCGCGCCATCGCGATGATCATCTTGCGGATGGTCTCGCCCTCGGCGGCCGAACCGAGCACGACCTTGTCGAGTTTGGTGACGCCGTCGACGAGATGCGCGACCTCTTCACCGAACTCCGCGGTGAGCTGCTCGAGCGTATACCCGGTGTCCTCGACGGTGTCGTGGAGCAGTGCCGCGACGAGGGTCGTGGTGTCCATGCCGAGTTCGGCGAGGATCGTGGCGACCGCCAGCGGGTGGGTGATGTAGGGATCGCCGGACTTGCGCTTCTGGCTGGCGTGCCGTTCCTCCGCGACGTCGTAGGCCCGCTGCAGCTGCGAGAGGTCGGCCTTCGGGTACAGCTCGCGGTGGATGGTGACCAGCGGCTCGAGGACCGGCTTGAGGCTCGTGCCCCGCTGACCGGTGATGCGTCGTGCCAGGCGCGCGCGTACCCGCCTCGACGCGGAGGTCGATGCCGGTGTGGGGGTCGGGTTCTGACCGGAATTGTGGGACCGATCGAGATTCTGGGTCATGCCTCAACCTCCCGTCGCGGCTGCGAACCCGGTTCGTCACCGATGCGCATGTCCGGACCGTACGGGCCCGGCGGGTTCACCGGCACCTGTGGCAACTCTATCCCTCAGATCCGCATGAGAGACGTCAGCGGGTACTTCTGCAGTCGCGTCCGGCCGCCGAGGGCTTCGATCTCGGTGACGACGGTGATCCCGACGACCTCGGCGCCGACGCGTTCGAGCAGTTCGACGGTGGCGGCGAGGGTTCCGCCGGTCGCAAGGACGTCGTCGACGACGAGCACCTTGCGGCCCTGCAGGGCCATCCAGTCGCCCGGGATCTCGATCGCGGCGGTGCCGTATTCGAGGCTGTATTCACAGGTCTGGACGGGCGGCGGGAGTTTGCCCGCCTTGCGGACGGCGAGCACGCCCACCCCCAGGGTGCGGGCGATGCCGCCGCCGAGGAGGAAGCCGCGCGCATCGATACCGGCGACGAGTTCGGCGTCGGGTGCCGCGGAGGCCAGCGCCGCGATCACGGCCGAGAAGGACGGTCCGTCGGCGAAGACGGGCGTCAGGTCGGCGAAACGGACACCCGCGGTCGGGAAATCGTCGACCCATCGGGTGTGTTCGGCCACGGCCACGGCAGCTTCTTCGACGAGCCGCGTATCGCCGATCCGTTGAGCGCTCATCCTCCGAGTATCCACCGGTCCATGTTCCAGCCCGCACCCGCGGTCGTCGGGTTGGGCACCCCGGCATGCATTCCCGCCGCGAACCCGATCGTGCGGGGCTGCGCGAACAGGGGCAGGGTGGGAACGTCGCCCCACAGGATGCGTTCGGCCTCGGTCGCGAGTCCCGCGATGGCCGCGTTGTCCTTCGCCACGAGCAGGCCGTCGAGCAGTTCGTCGACGCGGCCGATCGAATAACCGCCGACGTTGCTGCCGGCCCCGGAGTGCAGTGCGTCGCGGGCGTGCTCCATGTCGGCGGCGCCACCGGCACCGGCGGCCGTGGCCGTCCCGACGAGGATCGCGTCGACCTCCCCCGCCGTCAGCTGCGACGGCGTGAAGGTGTCGGAGCCGGCGTCGACGATCTCGATGCCCGCCTCACGGCAGGATTCGCCGATCAACTCGACGGTGCGCGCGCGGCGCTCGTCCGGTCCGAGATAGCCGATGCGGACCTGCATGCGGTCCTGACCGGAGGCCTCACGTTCGGAACGCGCGGCGGCGATGTCGACCTCGGCGTAGCCTTCGGCGGTCGGCACGGTCTGCGGGTACAGCGGCGAGTCGGGCGCCAGGAGCCGCGAGGTGATCGGGCCCGTGACGCCGTTCGACTCGTCGGACACGCCGAGTTCGTCGAACAGCTGTGTGCGAGGCGTGCACAGGGCGACGGCGCGGCGCGCCGCCGGGTCCTGGAAGACACCGCTCGTGGCGAACACCAGTTGTTCGAGGTTGCGTGAGACGACGGTGGAGACGTCGGCGCCGTCGCCGAGGTTGCTGTGGCCGACGGATCCCTCGGCCACGTCGACGACGTGGATGCGGCCGTCCTCCGCGGCCGCGGACGTGTCGGTGCCGCGCGGCCAGACGACGATGCGGTCGGTGCCCGGGGCGTTCCCCCACCACCGCTCGTTCGCGACGAGCGTCAGGCCGTCCTCGGCGGTGTACGACTCGAGGCGGTACGGGCCCGCGGACGGGAACAGCGCCGGATCGATCTCACCCGGGGTGAGGGTCCAGCCGGTGTTCCAGAACTCCGCGATGCGCCGGACGGCCTCGGTGTCGTTCGCCGTGATCGCTCCGACCAGGTCGGACACACCCGACCTTCCTGCCGCCACGTGGGCCGGCATCAGCTCGGTGGCCCCGAACAGCGCCTTCCAGTTCGTGTCCTCGCGGCCGGGTCGGAAGACGACGGTGGCCTCCTTCGACCCGGGCTGACAGTCGACCCGGTCGATGTCGGCGTAACCACCACGATGGGCAGCGTCGAACAGCGGGACCTGCTCGCCGGACTCGTCGGGAGCGGTGAAGCGTCCGCTCGACGCAGCCCAGGCCAGGACGAGGTCGTCGCAGGACATGGGCACACCGTCGGAGTAGACCGCGTCCGGCGACAGGCGGTACTGCACGGTGAGCCCCTCACCGGGCACGACCGAGGCAGTGCCGATGTCGGTGTCCGCGATCACCCGGCCCTGCGGACCGACGTAGCCGAAGCCCGGCAGCACCCGGGCGAACGCCTGGCGCGCGCCCGAGGCCGCACCGTCGACGGTGTTCGCGTTGTAGGTCGTCACCGTGTTGTCGATCGCGTACCCGATCAAGTGCACCGGTTCCTCGTCCGTGCCGCACGCGACGGTGGAGAACGCGAGTGTCGAGGCCACCGCCGCGCACGCGAGGAGCGTGCCGCGGCGCCTCGGCGACCGCCTCGTCGTCGGGTCGTTCCGCTCGCTCACCGCCATGTCAGGACCTTCTCTTGCCGCGCTTTCCGGTGGGTCGTGCCCCGGGGGCAGGGCCGCGACGGACCGTCGCCCGGTCGGGCAGGGGTCCGGCGCCCTGCACCGTCGGCACCACCTTTGCGTCGACCGCGTCGGCCGACTGTGATCCGGCCGTCGTCCCGGCCTTCGCCGCGCGGGCGGCGGCCTCCTCCCGCTTGGCGAGCACCTTGCGGGTGTGCTTCGCGACCGGACCACGCCATTCCTCGAGCGTAACCAGCAACGGGGTCGCGAAGAAGATCGACGAGAAGGTACCGACGACGATGCCGACCAACTGGACGAGGGCGAGGTCCTTGAGCGTGCCCACACCGAGGAGCCACACCGCGATGACCATCAGCGCCAGCACCGGCAACACCGAGATGATCGTGGTGTTGATCGAGCGCATGAGCGTCTGGTTGACGGCGAGGTTGGCCTGCTCGGCGTAGGTGCGGCGGTGCAGGTGCAGGATGCCGCGGGTGTTCTCCTCGACCTTGTCGAAGACGACGACCGTGTCGTAGAGCGAGAAACCGAGGATCGTGAGCAGACCGATGACGGTCGCAGGACTGACCTCGAAGCCGACGAGGGCGTAGACACCCGCTGTCACGATGATGTCGAAGAACAGGGCGGTGATCGCTGCGATCGCCATGTTCCGCTGGTATCGGATCGTGATGTAGATGCTGACGATGACGAGGAAGACCACCAGCGCGATGAGCGCCTTGTTGGTGATCTGGCTTCCCCACGTCTCGCTGACGTCGGCGACGCTGATCGAGTTGCGGGACGGCTCACCGTCCGGCCCGGCGGGCTGGAACTCCTCGAACAGCGCGGTCTGCAGCTCGGCGACCTGCTCGCCGTCGAGAGTCTCCGACCGGATCTGGACGGTCGCTCCGTCGCCGGCGCCGACAGTCTGCACCGCCTCGGGTTCGAAGCCGATGGTGTCGCTGAAGACGGTCTCGACTTCCTCGACGGAGACGCCCGGCACGGCCGGCATCTGGATGCGGGTGCCGCCCTCGAAGTCGATACCCCAGCTGAATCCGCGCAGCAGCATGCTGAGCAGGGCGATCAACACGATCACCGCGGTGACGATGTACCACCGCTTGCGGCGTCCGACGATCTCGAAGGCGCCCGTGCCGGTGTACAGACGGGACAGTCGGCTGTGCTGCGGCGCGGCCGTCGTCGTGGTCGTGTCGGTCATCGTCACGCCTCCTTCGCAGCGGTCGCGGCGACGAGACGACGCTCGTCGGCCACCTGCTGGATCGCGCCCAGACCGTTCACGCTCGGCTTGGACCAGAACTTCGACTTCGAGGCCAGGAACACCAGCGGCCAGGTCACCAGGAACACGACGACGACGTCGAGGATCGTGGTGAGGCCGAGGGTGAACGCGAAGCCGCGGACCTGACCGACGGCCAGGACGTAGAGCACGGCGGCGGCGATGAAGCTGACCGCGTTACCGGAGAGAATCGTGCGGCGGGCCCGTGCCCAGCCGCGCGGCACCGCGGAACGGAAACTCCGCCCCTCGCGGATCTCGTCCTTGATCCGTTCGAAGAACACGACGAACGAGTCGGCGGTCATGCCGATACCGATGATCAGACCGGCGACGCCGGCGAGGTCGAGCGTGAACCCGATGTATCTGCCGAGCAGCACCATGACCGCGTAGACCGCCATTCCCGAGAGAACGAGCGACAGCGCGGTGAGCAGTCCGAGCATCCGGTAGTACGCGAGGCAGAACAGGAGCACCAGCGCCAGACCCACCGCACCGGCGATCAGCCCGGCCTCGAGCGAAGCCAGACCCAGAGTGGCGGAGACGGTCTCGGCTTCGGATGCCACGAACGACAGCGGCAACGACCCGTACTTGAGGGTGTTCGCCAGCTCTGCGGCCTGCGTACTCGTGAACTGGCCGGTGATCGAGGTGGCGCTGCCGGCGGGGGTGGCGCCCTGGATCACGGGCGCGCTGACGACCTTCGAGTCGAGCACGAAGGCGGCCTGCTGACCGATGTTCGCGGCGGTGAACTGCGCCCACGTATTGCTGCCCTCGCTGTCGAAGGTCAGGCTGACCTCGTAGCGCGACTGCTGCTGATTGAAACCGGAGGTCGCGTCCTCGATCTGCTGGCCGTCGATGATGCTCGGGCCCAGCAGGTAGATCGCGGTGCCGTCGGTCGAGCACGCGACGAGCGGAAGCGCCGGGTCGTCGTTGCCGGCGAGCGGGTCGGCCGCGGAGCAGTCGAGGGCGAGAGCCGCCGCCTGCTGCACGGCGGGGTCCTCGCTCTGACGGGTGGCCTTGGCCGTGGCGATGTCTGCAGCCGCCTGTTCCTGCGGCGTGAGCGAGCCGTCGTTCTCGGGAGCGTCGGGTGCTCCGGAGGGCTCGGCCGGAGCCTGGGGCGCCTCGACGGGGGCCTCGGGCGTCTCGGCCGGTGCCGGGGCGTCGGTGGGCGCGGTGGGATCCTGCGCGGGGAACGGACGTCCCTGCGGTTCGGGTGCGTCGGCGGGCGGAGCCTGGTCGGCCGGCGCGGGTTCACCGGGTGCCGGTTCGGCAGGGGCCGGTTCTGCGGGCAGCCCGCCCTCGGGGGTACCGGCACCGGGCTGCTCGGCGAGATCCTCGGCGGTCATGTTCGCGTCGATCGGTCCCCCGATCACCGGCCTGATGTACAGCCGGGCGGTCTGGCCCAGCGTCCTGGCCTGGGCGCTGTCCTCACCCGGGACGGTGATCACGAGGTTGTCGCCCTCGACGATCACCTCCGAACCCGACACACCGAGCCCGTTGACGCGGGTCTCGATGATCTGCTGGGCCTGGCGGAGGCTGTCCGGACTCGGGCTGCTCCCGTCGGGGGTTCGCGCGGTGAGGGTGACGCGGGTGCCACCCTGCAGGTCGATGCCCAGCTTCGGGGTGGGCGACTTGTCCCCGGTGAAGAAGACCAGTGCATACAACGCGGCGAGAATCACCCCGAACAGGGCGAGAGCGCGCACGGGATGCACCGATCCGTTGGAAGGTGCCACGGTCTGTCAGTCTCCTCGATGCGAGTGAGTGGTGGTCGGGTGCAGTCGCGCGGCGCTCGGCACCGGCACCGGAGACTCCGGTGCCGAAACCGTGCGTCGCGAATCGGCTGTCAGTACTCGGTCGGACGTCCCTCCGGCGGGTTCGCATCGTCGTCCTTGCGGAGCAGATCCGGATCCTGCGGGGTCTCGGTCTCGACGCGCTCCCGGATGACCAGACGCGACCAGGTCGTGACGACACCCGGCGCGATCTCGAGATCGACGGTGTCGTCGGCGAGGGCGGCCACCGTGGCGTGCAGACCCGCGGTGGTCATCACGCGGTCGCCGATGCGCAGGGAGTCCTGCAGCGCCGTCACCTTCTGCATCTCCTTCTTCTGACGCCGCACGCCCAGGAAGGTCGGGACGAGCAGTGCCAGGATCAGGAGAGGGAAGAGCAGTTCCATCGTTGAAGTCAGTCCTCGGTCGTTGTCGGTGGGTGGTGACGCGAGCGACACCAGCGGGTCGTGGTGGCGCATGCGTCACCACGACGTCGGGATCGGCCTGCACGGACCGACGCAGTAGACCAGTGTGCCATTCCCCGGGCGAGGGCCCTACCTCCGTACGTCCGGATCGTCCGGGTCGGACGGATCGACACCGCCCTCGAGGGTCGTGTCCGGGTCGTCCTCGAACAGCTCGAGCTGTGGTTCGCGCGCACGCACCTCGATGCCCCCGGTGGCGGCCTCCGGCGGCGGGGTGAGGCCGAGCTGCAACCAAGCGGCCTGCGTGGCCACACGTCCGCGCGGAGTGCGCGCGACCATGCCGGCACGGACCAGGAACGGCTCGCACACCTCCTCGACGGTGGCGGGCTCCTCCCCCACGGCCACCGCGAGTGTCGACACGCCGACCGGGCCACCACCGAAACTGCGGACGAGTGCGCCGAGAACGGCGCGATCGAGACGATCGAGACCGATCGGGTCGACGTCGTACACCTCGAGCGCGGCCTGGGCCACGGCCCGGGTCACGACACCGTCGGCGCGCACGTCGGCGTAGTCGCGGACGCGGCGCAGCAACCGGTTGGCGATACGCGGCGTGCCGCGGGAGCGACCGGCGATCTCCGCGGCGGCGTCGTCGCGGAGAGCGATCCCGAGGATCGATGCGGAGCGGTGCAGGATGCGCTGCAGCTCGGGGGGCTCGTAGAAGTCCATGTGCGCAGTGAAACCGAACCGGTCGCGCAGCGGGCCGGTGAGGGCACCGGAACGGGTGGTCGCGCCGACGAGGGTGAAGGGTGCGACCTCGAGCGGGATGGACGTCGCGCCGGGCCCCTTGCCCACCACGACGTCGACGCGGAAGTCCTCCATCGCCAGATACAGCATCTCCTCGGCCGGTCGGGCGATGCGGTGGATCTCGTCGATGAACAGCACGTCGCCCTCCGCGAGGTTCGACAGCATCGCAGCGAGATCACCGGCGCGTTCGAGCGCGGGACCGGAGGTCAGTCTCAGTGACGTGCCGAGTTCGGCGGCGATGATCATCGCCATCGACGTCTTGCCGAGACCGGGCGGACCGGACAGGAGGATGTGATCGGGAGTGCCGCCGCGCAGCTTCGCTCCTCGCAGAACGAGCTGCAGCTGTTCGCGGACCCGCGGTTGCCCGATGAAGTCGTCGAGACTGGTCGGGCGCAGACTGGTCTCGATGTCGCTGTCGGAGGGCAGATGCTCCGCCGTGACCGGCGACCGCTCGCGGTCGGCCGATGCAGCATCGAATTCGCGGGCCGCTCCTGAGGCCTCGAACTCACGGTACTCGTCGGTCACCGCGACCTACCCAGCAGCTTGAGCGCCGAGCGCAGTGCCGTCGAGACGTCGGCGCCCGGCTCCTCGGCAAGGACCTTGTCGGCGGCCGGTTCGGCCTGACGCGGCGTGAATCCGAGGCCGACCAGCGCCTCGACGATCTGGTCGCGCAGCGGCGAGGCACCGGCCGCGACAGGCGACGATCCCGTGGCGCCGAAGGCCGCGACCTTGTCGCGCAGTTCGACGATCATGCGTTCGGCGCCACGCTTGCCGATCCCGGGTACCCGCGTCAGCGCTGCGGTGTTGCCGTCGGCGAGAGCCGCCCGCAGCGCATCGGGTTCGAGGACGGCGAGCGTGGCCATGGCGAGCCGGGGGCCGACGCCGCTGACCGTCTGCAGCAGGCCGAACAGTTCGCGCGCCTCGGCGTCCACGAAGCCGTACAGCGTCATGGAGTCCTCGCGCACGATCATCGCGGTGGCGAGTCTGGCCTGCTCGCCGCGCCGGAGACCGGCGAGGGTCGCAGGTGTGGTGTTGATCCGATAGCCGATCCCACCCGCCTCGATCACCACGTGGTCGAGGGCTATGTCGAGTACCTCGCCGTGTACCGAGGCGATCACCGGCTACCTGCCTTCCGTGCGGCCGACTGTTCGCGCAGCCGCTCCTCGTAGCGTTTCTTCTGCTGGGCGGCCGCAGCTTCGGCGGCCGCGAGTCTGGCGATCAGCGGGGCCCGCCAACAGTGTGCGACGGCCAGCGCGAGCGCGTCGGCGGCGTCGGCGGGCTTCGGCGCGGCGTCGAGCTTGAGGATGCGGGTGATCATCGTGGTCACCTGCTTCTTGTCGGCCGTGCCACTGCCGGTGACCGCGGCCTTCACCTCGCTCGGCGTGTGGAACATGACCGGGATCGAGCGACGCGCCGCAGCCAGGGCGACGACGCCGCCGGCCTGCGCGGTGCCCATCGCGGTGCGCACGTTGTGCTGGGAGAACACGCGCTCGATCGCGACGACGTCGGGCTTGTAGCGGTCCATCCACTCCTCGACCGAGTCGGAGACCTTGAGGAGCCGGTGCTCGAGGTCGAGTTCGGGCGAGGTGCGGATGACACCGACGGCGACGGGGATCACGTCGCGTCCGCGTCCCGTGTCGACCATCCCCAGACCACATCGGGTCAGACCGGGGTCGACACCCATCACGCGCACCCGACTCACCTCTCGACACCCGAATACGGCCGGGTTTCCGACGCCTTCGACGGACCCGACCTTGCTTCGCACGATTGCGAACGCCTGTTCGAGAGCATAGCGGCCGGGATCGGGTGCCGGGAGACCGACACGCGACCCCGGCCGCTGTGACAAGTACGACGAGCGTCGCTCGTGGACGACTACGACGAGAGCGTCGCTCAGGCGTCGAGTTCGGCGAGGACGTCGTCGGAGATGTCGACGTTCGTGTAGACGTTCTGCACGTCGTCGCAGTCTTCGAGCGCGTCGACCAGCTTCATGACCTTGCGTGCACCCTCGGCGTCGACCGGCACCTCGACGGACGCCCGGAAATCGGGGTCGGCCGAGTCGTAGTCGATGCCGGCGTCGACGAGAGCCGTACGCACGGCGATCAGGTCGGACGCCTCGGAGACGATCTCGAAGGAGTCGCCGAGATCGTTGATTTCCTCGGCACCCGCTTCGAGGACGACCTCGAGGATCTCGTCCTCGGAGCGGCCGTTCTTCTCGAGCACGACGACGCCTTTGCGGGTGAACAGGTAGGCGACCGAACCCGGATCGGCCATGTTGCCGCCGTTGCGGGTCATCGCCGTGCGGACCTCGCCCGCGGCGCGGTTGCGGTTGTCGGTCAGACACTCGATGAGCAGCGCGACACCGTTGGGGCCGTAGCCCTCGTAGGTGATGGTCTGCCAGTCGGCACCGCCGGCTTCCTCACCGCCGCCACGCTTGCGGGCACGCTCGATGTTGTCGTTCGGGACCGAGCTCTTCTTCGCCTTCTGGATGGCGTCGAACAGGGTCGGGTTACCCGCCGGGTCGCCACCACCGGTCCGAGCCGCCACCTCGATGTTCTTGATGAGCTTCGCGAACATCTTGCCGCGCTTGGCATCGATGACCGCCTTCTTGTGCTTGGTGGTGGCCCATTTGGAGTGGCCGCTCATTCGCTTCGAGCCCCTTCCGGAGAAGTGTGGTCGGCGTCAACCGACAGGTCGGAGAGTCGATTCTACTCGCTCCCGGTGTGAGCCACCGGCACGGTGGCCGTGTCGTCATGTCGCCGAGGCCGTCGGGCGCACCCGAGGTCGGGTCGCCGAGCGCACGGTCTCCACGAACAGCCGGTGCACGCGATGGTCACCGGTGATCTCGGGGTGGAAGGACGTCGCGATCACAGCGCCCTGCCGCACTGCGACCACCCGGCCCGCCGCCGGCCCGTCCGGAACCGTGGCCAGGACCTCCACGTCGGGCCCGATCTCCTCCACCCACGGGGCTCGGATGAACACCGCGCGCACCGGCCCGTCGCCGAGACCCGTCATCGGCAGGTCGGTCTCGAACGAGTCGACCTGCCGGCCGAAGGCGTTGCGGCGCACCACGATGTCGAGGGCGTCGAGGTGTTCGGCGTCCTCGGTGGTGTCGAGCACCCGGGAGGCGAGCAGGATCATGCCGGCACACGAACCGTAGGCGGGCAGCCCGGCCTCCAACCGGGCCCGCAGCGGTTCGAGCAGATCGAACACACGCAGCAGACAGCTGACCGTAGTGGATTCGCCTCCCGGAAGGACGATGCCGTCGACCTCGTCGAGTTCGCGTTCGCGACGCACCGCGATCGTCCGCGCGCCTGCCTCCTCGAGAGCGCTGCGATGTTCGCGGACGTCGCCCTGCAATGCCAGGACGCCGATCGTGGGAGAGGAAATGGTCACCGTTGCCTGCCTGTCCGTTCGGGGTCGCCGATGCGCAGGCACTTTGTAGGGACGTCTTCGTCGGGGACGCCCTCGTTCAGGACTCGCGCAGGTACCGCGTGAGTCCTTCCTGCACCACCGCCGCGACCATGTTGCCGTTGCGATCGAAGATCCGCCCCTGGGTCAGTGCGCGCCCCAGCCCGGCGGAGGGTGACGTCTGGTCGTAAAGCAGCCAGTCGTCGGCGCGGAACGGCCGCAGGAACCACATCGCGTGGTCCAGCGATGCACCCTGCGTCCGTTCGTCGTCGTGGCCGACACTCGCCGAGCCGAGCAACGTCATGTCGCTCATGTACGCGAGCGTGCACACGTGGAAGACCGGGTCGTCGGGGAGGATCTCGCGGGACTTGAACCACAGCTGCTGCTGTGCAGCCATCCTGCTCGACGAGTCCATCCGGTCGCGGGGAACGAACCGGAAGTCCCATTCGGCCCATTCCTTCTTCGCCCACAGCAGGGTCGCGTCGTCGACCACAGTCTCCGGATCGGGCAGTTCCTCCGGAGCCGGCACCCGCGGAATCGTGTCCTGGTGCTCGATCCCCTCGTCGCGTACGTGGAACGACGCCGACATCGTGAAGATCGCCTTGCCGTCCTGGACGGCCGTCACGCGCCGGGTGCAGAAGGAGCGGCCGTCGCGGATCCGGTCGACGAGGTAGACGATCTGCATCGTCGGGTTCCCCGGCCGGAGGAAGTAGCCGTGCAGCGAGTGGACCCCGAATGCGGGATCGACAGTGCGGACCGCCGACACGAGCGCCTGACCGGCCACCTGACCACCGAACGTCCGCGGCAGCAACGTCTCCGTCGCTATGCCCCGGAAGATGTCGTTCTCGATCTGTTCGAGCGCCAGGATCTGCTCGATCTTCGCCATGGGAACTCCTTCTGTGCACCGTACGCAAGAAGGCTAGCTGCACGGAGGTGTGCCGAACGCCGTGTCCCCGGAAGGTGGCGAGAGAACCGGGATCGCTATCGAGTAGCGAATATGACACCCTCGGGAGAACGGAGGGGGTGCAATGCGACAAGTCACCGATATGGTGCGCAGGAACAGCGTGACGATCACGGGCAACCGACAGGGCCCGGTGGTCGTCCTCGCGCACGGTTTCGGCTGCGACCAGCACCTGTGGCGCCTGATGATCCCGCTGCTCGAACCCGACTTCACCGTGGTGCGGTTCGACCACGTCGGCTCCGGGCGTTCCGATGCGACCGCCTGGGACTCCCAGCGCTACTCGCGGATGGAGACCTACGCCGAGGACGTCGTGGACCTGTGCCGGAGCCTGGATCTCGGGCAGGTGCTCTTCGTCGGCCACTCGGTGAGCGCATCGATCGGTGTCCTCGCGGCGGCCGCTGCCCCGGAGGTCTTCTCCGGTCTCGTGCTGCTCGCGCCGTCCCCGCGCTTCATCGACGATCCGGCCAGCGGATACCGAGGTGGGTTCAGCACCGACGACATCGACGAGCTGCTCGAATCCCTCGAGGCGAACTATCTGGGCTGGACCGAGTCGATGGCGCCGGTCATCATGGGCAATCCCGAGCGACCGGAGCTCGGCGACGAACTCGCCGAGATCTTCTGCCGCACGGATCCCGAGGTGGCGCGCGTCTTCGCCCGGGTGACCTTCCTGTCCGACAACCGCTCCGACCTGGCCGCGGTGTCGGTGCCCACGCTCGTCGCCCAGTGCGCCCACGATGCGATCGCTCCGCGCGAGGTCGGTGCCTTCGTTCACGAGCAGATCCCCGGGAGCGAACTCGTGACCCTGAACGCGACCGGCCACTGCCCGCAGCTCAGCGCACCCGAAGAGACAGCAGCCGCGATCGCGGCGTTCGCGCGCCGATCGGGGTGACGGCGACGACCGATCGAACCCTCGATCCCCGTATCCGACACGGCGATGCGCTGTACGACAACGCGCCGTGCGGATTCCTGACGACGCTCCCGGACGGCCGGATCACGGAGATCAACCGGACCTTGACGGACTGGCTCGGGTTCACGAGCGACGAACTGGTCGGCAAGCGGTACTTCTCGGACCTTCTCAGCGTGGGCGGCCGCATCTACCACGAGACCCACTACGCGCCGCTCCTCCTCATGCACGGACAGATCAACGGGATCGCCCTCGAACTCGTCCGTGCCGACCGGACCCGGCTGCCGGTCCTGGCCGCCTCGGTGGTCGAGCCGGACGCCGAGGGCAGGCCCACGCTGATCCGCACGATGCTGTTCGATGCCCGCGAGCGCCGCGCCTACGAGACGGAACTGCTCCGTGCCCGTCGCGAGGCCGAACTCGAGCGTGAGCGGCTCCGCACGATCAACGCCACACTCCAGGCGACCCTTCTTCCGCCGAGCCTGCCCGCGGTACCGGGACTCGAGGTCGACGCGTACTACCACATCGCGTCCCCCGACGAGGTCGGCGGCGACTTCTACGACCTGTTCCCCGCGCGCGCCGGCACGTGGGGGCTGTTCCTCGGCGATGTGTGTGGAAAGGGCGCTCGCGCAGCGGCGGTGACGTCGATCGTCCGCTACACGCTGCGCGCCGCGGCGGTCTACGAGACGGTCCCGTCCGCGGCGCTCAGGACGCTCAACACCACCCTGCTCGACGAACGCGACAGCGAAACGCGAGCCCCCTTCTGCACGCTCACCTTCGGCACGGTCGCGCCCGATCCGGACACCGGACGGGTCGACATCCGTCTCGCCTCGGGTGGGCATCCGCCGCCGCTCCTCGTGCGCGCGAACGGCAACGTCGACTATCTCCCCACGATCGGCGGACAGCTGATCGGAATGCTGCCCACGCCGCGGCTCGTCGAGCACACCTTCGCGCTGCGCCCCGGCGACACGCTGCTGCTGTACACCGACGGGGTGACCGAGGCTCTCGTCTCCGGTGAGACCCGTGAACGCTTCGGGGAGGACCGGCTCCTCGAGCACGTCCTCGCATCGAAACCGACGAGCGCGGCGGAAGCGGTCGGGGCCGTCCGCGAGGCGCTCGCGACGCTCGGGGCGGGCGTGCAGGACGACGTCGCCCTGCTCGCCCTGCACGCGCCCCGGTAGAACGATCACCAGCCGCGTTCGGCGAGCCGGTGGGGCTGCGGGATCTCGTCGACGTTGATACCGACCATCGCCTCGCCGAGGCCCCGCGAGACCTTCGCGAGCACGTCGGGATCGTCGTGGAAGGTGGTGGCCTTGACGATCGCGGCCGCACGCTGGGCGGGGTTGCCCGACTTGAAGATTCCGGATCCGACGAACACGCCCTCCGCCCCGAGCTGCATCATCATCGCGGCGTCGGCGGGGGTGGCGATGCCACCGGCGGTGAAGAGGGTGACGGGCAGCTTGCCGGCGCGGGCGACCTCGACGACGAGGTCGTAGGGGGCCTGCAATTCCTTGGCGGCGACGTAGAGCTCGTCCTCGGGAAGCGAGCTCAGGCGCCGGATCTCCTGGCGGATCCGGCGCATGTGGGTCGTGGCGTTCGAGACGTCGCCGGTGCCGGCCTCGCCCTTGGAGCGGATCATCGCCGCGCCTTCGTTGATACGGCGCAGTGCCTCACCGAGATTCGTTGCGCCGCACACGAACGGCACGGTGAACGCGAACTTGTCGATGTGGTTCTCGTAGTCGGCGGGGGTGAGCACCTCCGACTCGTCGATGTAGTCGACCCCGAGGGCCTGCAGGACCTGCGCTTCGACGAAGTGGCCGATGCGCGCCTTGGCCATGACGGGGATCGAGACGGCCTCGATGATGCCGTCGATCATGTCGGGATCGCTCATGCGCGACACGCCGCCCTGCGCGCGGATGTCGGCGGGCACGCGTTCGAGGGCCATGACCGCCACCGCGCCGGCGTCCTCGGCGATCTTCGCCTGTTCGGGGGTCACCACGTCCATGATCACCCCGCCCTTGAGCATCTCGGCCATGCCACGCTTGACGCGGGCGGTACCGGTGACGGGGGCGGTGTCGGGGCTGGTCACGATGGGAGTCCTCCTCGGTGGACGGATCGGCGAAAGCTGCCGGCGCACGGGCGACGGGCAGCGGAACCGAGCCTAGGGGCGCAGCCGAGCCGGTCCTATAGCCAGTTCGGAACAACTGGACTGCCGCACACCGGTCCACTCCTCGGACGGGCACTGAAGATCCCGCGCATTCCCCAAAGGAACCGTCCAGTTTCGCGAACTGGATCTCTACGTGAGAGGCCCTGCGGCCGGACCGAAAGGGTTCAAAATTTCACCGGATCGCGCGGATCTCGGGCTCCAGCCGCCGCGTCGCAACCTGCCTCGCCTCATCGAGGAGCTCGGGCAGATCGTGCGGGTAGACCGGGTTCCCGGACCGCACCAGCGCCTGCAGTTCGTCGTCGTCGAACCAGCGATGGTCGAGGCGCATGCTCCGTTCGAGATCGGTGAAGCCGTCTGCAGCGGGTTCGAAGGACGGCACCCGCACCGAGAAGAACAGCTCCTCCGAGTGCAGGACCTCACCGTTGAACGGGAAGACGGCCACGCGCCGCCACATCGGCCCGCACAGGAGGTCGCGCTCGACCCGCAGACCGGTCTCCTCGGCGAGCTCCCGGAGCGCGGCCGTCGCCAGGTCCTCGCCGGGCTCGACGGCGCCACCGATCGTGAACCAGAAGTGCCGCTCGGGCACCGCGGGGTCGTGTCCGCGCAGCAGCAGGACCCGGCCGTCCTCGTCGAGCACGACGACGCGAGCCGACGTGCGTGCCCGATCCGGCACCGGGGTGGTCCGCGAAGCGGGAGCAGGGGCCGCTCCTGAGGAAGGGGACGTGCCGGGAACGGCCGGAGGCGCGGTGGCGACCGCACCCGCCCGCTCGGCAATCTCGAAATAGGTGGGCAGCGGCGCGGTTCCCCCGAGGTGCAACCAGCGGACCGGCCGTCGGGTGCGCAACGCCAGGGTGTCGCGCACCGCGTCGTTGTGGAAACGACGGGCGATGAGCACCCGCGCCTCCGCGTCGGCGAGCTCGGCCACGAGTTGGGGGCGCAGCCGGCCGGTCTCGAGCCGTGCCAAGGAGGCCGACAACGCGTTCTCGGCCTCCTCGCGCCGGGCGCGGTCCGCACGTTCGGCAGTATCGGCGAGCAGGGCGAGTGTGCGTCCCTCCGGGACCGGGATCGACGCCACGATGCTCCGCACGACCGCCGCGCGACGCGCCAGGGCCGCATCGAGTGCCTGCCAGGACAGATCCGAGCGCACATGGAGGCGGTCGAGTCGGTTGGCGGTGGAATAGGCCCACACACTGATCGCCACGACCACGGCGGCGATCAGCGACAGGACGAGGATCGTCACCGCGCTGACGGTCACGACCGGACCTCCCGCACCGGGCCGGCACCGACGGTGACGGTCTCGTAGACCCGCAGGATCTGATCTGCGACCACCGGCCAGTCGTACGCTTCGACCACCGTGGATCCGAAGTCGACCAATGCCTGCCGGCGGTCGTCGTCGTCGAGGACCTCGAGGAGTCCACGCGCGAGCGCATCGGCATCGGCGACCGGGACGAGGACCCCGGCCTGCCCGTCGCGCAGTACCCGGCGGAAGGCGTCGAGCTGGGAGGCGACGACCGCCGTCCCCGCGGCCATGGCCTCGACGAGCACGATGCCGAAGCTCTCACCACCGAGGTTCGGCGCGCAGTACACGTCGGCGCTGCGCATCGCGGACGCCTTCTCGTCGTCGTCGACCTGCCCGAGCAGCCGCAAGTGCCGGAAGTAGCGTCCCGCTTCCTTCCGCAAGCGGTCCTCGTCACCGCGCCCGACCACGAGGATCTCGATGTCGGGATGTCGGGCGACGAGCGCCGGCAACGCGCCGAGCAGGATCTCCATGCCCTTGCGGGGTTCGTCGTACCGGCCGAGGAAGAGCACCGTGCGGCCCGCTCGCGGGTAGCCCGGCAGCAGCGGGGCGTGCCGGAAGAACGGCACGTCCACACCGTTGGGGATCTCGACCGCATCGGCACCGAGAGAGGTGACCTGCCACCGCCGGGCCAGCTCGGACACCGCGATCCGGCCGCTGATCTTCTCGAGATAGGGCTGCAGGACACCCTGGAAGGTGCTGAGCACCAGCGATTTCGTCGTCGACGTGTGGAAGGTCGCGACGATCGGTCCTTCCGCCACCTTGAGCGCGAGCATCGACAGGCTCGGCGCGTTCGGTTCGTGGATGTGGAGGACGTCGAAATCGTTGTCGTTGATCCACCGGCGGACCCGGGCATAGGAGACCGGACCGAAACTCAGGCGCGCGACGGACCCGTTGTACGGGATCGCGACGGCGCGACCGGCGGAGACGACGAAGTCGGGCAGGGGCGTCGTCTCCGACGCGGGTGCCAGCACACTCACCTCGTGCCCGCGGCCGATGAGGACCTCCGCGAGATCCACGACGTGTGCCTGTACTCCACCGGGAACGTCGAAGGAGTACGGGCAGACCATCCCGATCCTCACCTACGCCTCCATCCGGGCGCGGCGAGCCTCCGACAAGTCGTCGAGCCACAACGGCTGCAGCATGTGCCAGTCCTCGGGGTGGGCGGCGATGTTGGCGGCGAACCGGTCGGCGAGGGCCTGTGTGGCAGCGTCGATCCCGACACTCACGTCGAGCTCCGGATCCACGCGGAACCCCCAGCCGTCCTCGGTGAACCAGCAGTGCACCGGCAACAGTGCCGCACCGGTGTCGATGGCCAGTTTCGCCGGTCCGGCGGGCATGCGGGTGGGTTCGCCGAAGAAGGTGACCGGCACTCCCTTGCGGGCGAGGTCGCGTTCGCCGAGCAGGCACACGATCCGGTTGTCGCGCAACCGCGCGGCAAGCTCCCCGAACGGCGGCGTCTCCCCGCCGCTCGAGGGGAAGATCTCGAAACCGAGACCCTCGCGGTAGTCCACGAAACGGCGGTAGAGGGACTCCGGACGCAGGCGCTCGGCGACCGTGGTCAATCCGCCGAAGTAGCGGACGCACCACACGCCGGCGAGATCCCAGTTCCCACTGTGGGGCAGCGCCAGGATCGCGCCGCGACCGGCGGCGAGCGCCGCCTCGATGTGCTCACGGCCCTCGATGGACGAATCGATCGACTTCGCGGTCGCGTCGAGATCCATCGATGGCAGGCGGAACGCCTCGCGCCAGTAGCGCGCGTAGGACCGGACCGACCGGCGGATCAGATCGTCGGGCACCTCGTGCGGCTGCACCCCGAGCACCCGCGCGAGGTTGCGGCGCAGTTGCTGCGGTCCGCCGCCACGGCGCGCCGCATGGTCGGCGCCGGCGTCGAACAACCGTCGCGCGACGCCGTCGGGCAGTGCCCGGACCAGGCGCCAGCCACCCGCGTACGCGAGATCGGACGCCTTCTCGCCGACACTCACTGTGCTCCCCCGTCGTCCCGGGTCTCCGTCGTCCCCCCGGCCGGGGGCGTGATGGGAAGCAGTTCGCGCGCACCCGCGGAGTTGCGGACGGCGAGCACCCGCTGGAAGACGGTGATCACCGATCCGACGACGAGCAGCCACATGGCGATGTGGATCGCCCAGTCGAGTCCGAGGCCGGTGAGACCGGCGCCGACGAGCACGATCACGAGCCGGTCGGGTCGTTCGATCAGACCGCCGTCGGCGGACAGTCCACTCGCTTCGGCCCGCGCCTTCGCGTACGAGATGACCTGCGAGGTCACCAGACAGAGCAGGGTGGCGACGAACAGCGGACGGCTCTGCTCGTGGTAGACGGCCCACCACGCGAGACCGGCGAAGATCGCTCCGTCGGCGACCCGGTCGCAGGTCGCGTCGAGAACCGCGCCGAAGCGCGTTCCGCCACCGCGGGCCCGGGCCATGGCTCCGTCGAGCATGTCGAACATGACGAACAGCCAGATGACCATCGCACCCCAGAACAGGTGTCCCATGGGGAACAGGGTCACGGCGGCGGCGATCGTGGCGACGGTGCCGACGACTGTGACGGCGTCCGGAGTCAGGCCGGTACGGATCAGCGCCTTGCCGAGCGGCGCGGTGACCTTCGACACCGACGCACGCCCGAAGAAGCTCAGCATCCCGCGACCCCTGTCTTCCTGTCCGACCGTTGTGTCCGGAATCCGATCCTGCCACGAGTAGGGCCGGGAATGCGCAGTCGGCCCGCAGCGGATCGACACGCGAACGGCACCACGGCCGTACGATGCGATCGCGACGACTCGGGGAAGGCTGTCACTCGTCCCATGCCGAGGCGAGCAGTGCACGGGTGTCGCGCAGCAACTGCACCATGACCTTCGACCCACCGAGGACGGTGATGAAGTTGGCGTCGCCGCCCCAGCGCGGCACGACGTGCAGGTGGAGATGCTCGGCCAGCGAGCCTCCCGCCGCGGCACCGAGGTTGAGGCCGACGTTGAAGCCGTGCGGACGCGAGACGCGCTTGATGACGCGGAGCGCCCGCTGCGCGAACTGCATGAGTTCGGCGCTCTCCTCGGGCGTCAGGTCCTCGAGGTTGGCCACCCGGCGATACGGTACGACCATCAGGTGCCCCGGGTTGTACGGGTACAGGTTGAGCACCGCGTACACCGTTTCGCCGCGAGCGACGACGAGACCTTCCTCGTCGGACATCTTCGGGATATCGGTAAAGGGTTCGTACGGCTCGTCGCGACCTCGCGGGGACTCGGTGATGTACGACATCCGGTGCGGCGACCACAGGCGCTGCAGGTGGTCGGACTCCCCCACACCGCGATCGACCATCGACGCGGGACTGTCGTCGGTCGCGGGGATGTCGGCCGGCCCCGGAATGCGATCGCCCGTCACGACGGGCTGCCTTCCCCACCGGAACCGACGAGCTCGGCGGTGGGCGAGGCGTTCTCGCGGCGACGGACCCATTCGGTCACGATCCGCACGGCCTCGTCGACCGGCACGCCGTTGACCTGCGTGCCGTCGCGGAAACGGAAACTGACCGCGCCCGCCGCGACGTCGCGCTCACCGGCGAGCAGCATGAACGGCACCTTCTGCGTGGTGTGGGTGCGGATCTTCTTCTGCATACGGTCGTCGGAGACGTCGACCTCGGCCCGGATCCCCTGAGCCTTCAGCTTGCCCACGACGTCGAACAAGTGGTCCTCGAAGTCCGCGGCCACAGGAATGCCCACGACCTGGACGGGCGAGAGCCACGCCGGGAAGGCACCGGCGTAGTGCTCGGTGAGCACGCCGAAGAACCTCTCGATCGACCCGAAGAGCGCCCGGTGGATCATGACGGGCCGGTGTTTCGCCCCGTCGGTGCCGGTGTACTCGAGCTCGAATCGCTCCGGCAGATTGAAGTCGAGCTGGATCGTCGACATCTGCCAGCTGCGGCCCAGGGCGTCCTTGACCTGCACCGAGATTTTCGGACCGTAGAAGGCCGCACCGCCCGGATCGGGGACGAGGTGCAGACCCGAGGCCTCGGCGACCTCGCGCAGGGTGTCGGTCGCGACGTCCCACAGCTCGTCGCTGCCGACGAACTTCTTGGGATTCTTCGTCGACAGTTCGAGGTAGTAGTCGTCGAGCCCGTAATCCTTCAGCAGGTCGAGGATGAACTTCAGGACGCTGGTGAGCTCGTCGCGCATCTGCTCCGGGGTGCAGAAGATGTGCGCGTCGTCCTGCGTCATGCCGCGCACACGGGTGAGCCCGTGGATCACACCGGACTTCTCGTAGCGGTAGACGGATCCGAACTCGAACATGCGAAGCGGCAGCTCGCGGTACGAGCGGCCTCGCGAACGGAAGATCAGGTCGTGCATCGGGCAGTTCATCGGCTTGAGGTAGTAGTCCTGACCCGGCTTGCGAACCGTGCCGTCCTCGTTGAGCTCCTCGTCGATGTGCATCGCCGGGAACATGCCGTCGCGGTACCAGTCGAGGTGACCGGAGACCTCGTAGAGGTGGCCCTTGGTGATGTGCGGCGAGTACACGAACTCGTAGCCGGCCTCGACGTGCCGCTGACGCGAGTAGTTCTCCATCTCCTGGCGGATGATGCCGCCCTTCGGATGGAAGACCGGCAGTCCCGAGCCGAGCTCGTCGGGAAACGAGAACAGGTCGAGTTCGGTGCCGAGCTTGCGGTGGTCGCGGCGCTCGGCCTCGGCGAGGAGTTCGAGGTGCGCGTCGAGCGCCTCGGTGGACTCCCAGGCCGTGCCGTAGATGCGCTGCAGGCCGGCGTTGTCCTGGTCGCCGCGCCAGTAGGCCGCGGAACTGCGCGTGAGCTTGAACGCCGGGATGAACTTGGTGGTGGGCACGTGCGGGCCGCGGCACAGGTCCTTCCAGACGAGCTCACCCGTGCGGGGGTTGAGGTTGTCGTAGATGGTCAGTTCCTTGCCGCCGACCTCCATCACCTCGGGGTCCGGCTCGAAGTCACTGCTTCCTGCCTTGTCGTCGATGAGTTCGAGTTTGAACGGTTCGTCCTTCAATTCCTCGCGGGCGTCCTCGAGGCTGTCGACGACGCGACGCGAGAAGCGCTGGGCATCCTTGACGATCTTCTTCATCCGCTTCTCGAGCTTCGCGAGATCTTCGGGCGTGAAGGGACGCTCGACCTGGAAGTCGTAGTAGAAGCCGTCGCGGATGGGCGGGCCGATGCCGAGCTTCGCCTCCGGGAACTCCTGCTGCACGGCCTGTGCGAGCACGTGGGCGGCCGAGTGGCGGATGACGCTGCGACCGTCCTCGGTGTCGGCGCCGACGGCCTCGACCTCGACGTCCGATTCCGGCGTCCACGAAAGATCGTGCAGCGTGCCTTCCGAGTCGCGGACGACCACGATCGTCTCGGGTCCCTTGGTGGGCAGACCCGCGTCACGGACCGCCGCGCCCGCAGTGGTCCCCGCGGGCACCCGGACGATCGTGGCTGGTTTCGCGGATGCGGGCGTGGTCACTGTGACGGACTCCTCGGCTCGATGCCTGATACGTGGTCGTCGCCGGACGCGTGCTGCGGTCGACGATCGCGAGCACACGGCAACTTCATCATGCTATCGACATCCGCCCGGGCAGCGAACACAGGGAGCCGAGCGGAGAAACTCAGAGGTGGTTGAGACCCGTCAGCACCCGTTCGAGCAGTTCGACGTTCGGTCCCACCTTGTCGGCCGTGCGGTGCACGGTGATCTCGCCGGTCGCCGCGAGATCCCCGACGAGCACGCGCGCGACACCGAGCGGGATCTGCGCGAGGGCCGCGATCTCCATGATCGATCTCGGCTGGGCGCACAACGCCAGCACGAGGCGATGCTCGTCCATCGCCGGACCGGACTCACTGCCCATCGCGGAGGGGACGGCCGACACGAGCACTTCGAGAGGCAGCTCCACCTCGGCTCGGGTGCGTCCCCCGCTCCGCACGAACGGGCGCACGAACGACGACGTCTCTGACTGGTTCATGTCCTCGATTCCCACACTGGTCCCGGTGCCCGCATTCCGGCCGGCCGGCTGCGCTGCACCGCCCGACAACGCTCTGTCGACCGACAACGCTCTGTCGACCGGCTGCGCTGTGTCGACCGGCTGCGCTGCGGGACGGTACATCTCGGCTGCCGTGACCTCGTCCACGACGGGGCCCGGCTCGCGGTGATTCCGTACCGGCACGGCGTGATCCGCCGGCCGCCGACGTCGACGGGACCGACCGGATCCGAATCTCGCTCCGGTCGCCCCCACGACCGGCCATTCGCTGTCCGCAACGCTCATCCGGACGTGCCCTCCTCGACGACCACGATCCTGCCATCACTACGCGCACTTCGGCCACAAGCACCACAGCTGTGCCCACACGACACGCGTGGTCGGGCCCGAGGGGGCCGTTGCGGTTCGAAGGAAACAAGCGCTCGCGGGCGACCACCCGACCGGGCGCCACGCACGCTCAACGATTTCATCAAGGTACGAAAAAAGGCACCCCTGCGGGGGTGCCTTTCGTCACTGCCGATCTCAGTGGTCCCGGCTGGGATCGAACCAGCGACCTCCCCGGTGTGAACGGGACGCTCTTCCACTGAGCCACGGGACCGGGCCGCTCCGCAGCGGCTCGAACGAGATGGAACACTAACACGCTCCCGCCATGAAGACGAATCGCCTGGTCCCAGCGTTTCGACGCGGATGTTCCGTGCAGCGCGTTCGGGTGGCGCCTCTCGCGCGCGTACGCGAGCGGGCAGGAGACCGTGCTCGTAGAGACGAGAAGGCGCACCCGGAGCCCCGGGACGTGGACGGCCCTCAACTCGGGAGGACCGGGGAACGCAAGTGTCGGCCGGAGCGACACGAGCGGGGGACGCGGGCTCGGCCTCCGAAGCCCTATTCGTCGCCTCCCGCAGGGGTCATCAGCCCGTCACCTTCGCGAAATCTGCCGGTTTTCTGCCGTTGACCTGCGGATTTGTGCGTTTCGTAGATGCTCGGCTACTGTTTTGAACCGCACCACGGAGAGCACGACGCCGAACGGTGCGAATGCGGATGTAGCGCAGCTGGTAGCGCATCACCTTGCCAAGGTGAGGGTCGCGGGTTCGAATCCCGTCATCCGCTCGAGAGGTTGGACTCGACCTTTTACGGTGGAGTGGCCGAGTGGTGAGGCAACGGCCTGCAAAGCCGTGCACACGGGTTCGATTCCCGTCTCCACCTCGCGCGATTAGCTCAGCGGGAGAGCGCTTCCCTGACACGGAAGAGGTCACTGGTTCAATCCCAGTATCGCGCACCAGGTTCGACCAGCACGTGGGCCGAGCCGGTTCACCGAAAGAACGTGCACATGCGGATGTAGCGCAGCTGGTAGCGCATCACCTTGCCAAGGTGAGGGTCGCGGGTTCGAATCCCGTCATCCGCTCCATTCCGGCGATCACCATGCCGGCGCGATTAGCTCAGCGGGAGAGCGCTTCCCTGACACGGAAGAGGTCACTGGTTCAATCCCAGTATCGCGCACAGAAGATGAAGGCTCCCTTCGAATTTCGAAGGGAGCCTTCATTCGTTCGTGGAGACGCATTCGTTCGTGGAGACCGCCGATCGTCCGGGCCACCCGGTGAGAATCCGGCAACGGGTGATCCGGTGCGGAGGTATTCCCCCGCACCGGACCGGCGCGTCACGCGCCGAGCGTGTTGATCCCCGCGATCATCGCCCGCAGCGACGACTCGTTGCCGGTCTCGCCCGTGCCCATCACCCAGGTCGTGCGCTCGCCGGAGCGGCACAGCAGGAAGGTCGCGGACATCTCACCGAGGTCGTGGCGGTGGAACGACAGGATCTCGATGTTCAGCCCGAGGTCGTACAGCATCGCGGTCATCGCGGCGATCGGTCCGCAGGTCGTGGCGGATGCCGTATGGATCGTGTCGCCGATCGCGATCGTCGCCTCGAAGGCGCTGCGTCCCGCACCCAGGGCCGTCGCGGTCCAGCCACCGAGGCGGACCGGGCCGTGCTGCGCACCGTAGGTGGATTCGAACTCCGTCCAACTCATGCCGGAGGCTTCCTCGCGCAATCCCCGAGGAAGGCCGCGTCCGTAGCGGGCGAAGAACGGATCGGCATCAGGGGTGCCAGAGGGGAACATCGGAGCGAAACCCGAGAAGGAGGTGAAGGCGTTCATCGTTCGTAGTGGTCTTCCACGAGAAGGAAGGACCGACGCGTAGCTCAACGACCCGCAGCGAGGGGTCGGTCCGAATCAGACCCCGCTACGGCGGTGAACTACGAGTACGCGCTTCATAGCCGCGACGGTACAACGCACCGACATTTCGTGCAAGTCGCATCCACGGGACCGTGTGACGCAACCGTGACCACGGTCGCTGGAACCTGAGGGATCCCTCATGTAGCGTGGATGTTGCCATCCCCCCGATGGTGTCGAACCCCAGCCATGACCCCCCATCCAAGGCTGGGGTTCAGCCATATCCGGACCCTTCTCCGTCTCGCGTCCGGGCTCGTGTCTCCGTCTCGCATCGACACGCGGGGCACCTGCCGTATTGTCCCGTCCGAGTGCTTCACTGGGGTGCATGTCCATGCCACCACTCGAAGAAGCAGTCTCCGTCGACGAGGCGGGCATCTGGGACGCCGAGGCAATCGCTCAGGTCGCCGCCGCGACCTTCCCGCTCGCCTGCCCTCAGGACGCCGCCGAGGACGACATCGCCGACTTCATCGAGCGCACCCTCAGCGCGGAGAAGTTCGCCGAGTACCTGTCCTCCCCCGAACGCATCGTTCTCGAGGCGCGCGCGGGTGAGGAGATCGTCGGTTATCTGATGGCAGTGGACGCCGCTCCCGAGGATCCGGCGATCGACGCGATGATCACGGCGCGGCCGGCGATCGAGATCAGCAAGCTGTACGTGATGCCGGGCCATCACGGTTCCGGAATCTCTGCGGCGCTCATGGATGCGATCGTCGCGCGGGCCCACACACTCGGGCGTGTGGGCCTGTGGCTCGGCGTCAACCAGGAGAACACCCGCGCCCGGCGCTTCTACGAGAAGCAGGGCTTCGAGGTGGTGGGCACGCGCACGTTCGTCGTGGGGGCGCAGACGCACGACGATTTCGTCATGCAGCGCACCCTCCGAAGGGATGCCGGCCGGTGAGCCGGTGATGGGGTGAAGGTCGACCCGGCGCGCATGAGCGCCGGGTATCCGATCAGCCCGCGGCAACCTCGAATCGGGACAGCGCCAGCAGACGGGACGTCGCGCGCAGGTACTTCTTGCGGTAGCCGCCCGCGAGCATCTCGGGCGTGAAGATCTCGTCGAGCTTGGCGCCGGAGACCGTCACGGGGATGCTCGCGTCGTACATGCGGTCGGCGAGGACCACCAGACGTAGGGCCACCGACTGGTCCTTCGCCGGGTGCACACCCTCGAGGAAGACGGCGGGGACACCCTCGACGAGCTTGCCGTAACGGGACGGGTGCAGCGTGCTCAGGTGCGCGCACAGCTCGTCGAAGTCGTCGAGCGTCGCACCCGGGATCGCGTCGGCGCGCTCGGTGAGCTCTGCCGAGTCGACCGGATCGGGTGCAGGCGGCAGGTCGCGGTGACGGTAGTCGGGGCCGTCGACGCGGATGGTCTCGAAGATCGACGCGAGCTTCTTGATCTCGCGCAGGAAGTCCTGTGCCGCGAACCGTCCCTCACCCAGCTGGCCGGGGAGCGTGTTGGAGGTCGCGACGATCGAGACGCCGCGGGCCGACAGTTCGGTCAGCAGGCGCGAGACGAGCATGGTGTCGCCCGGATCGTCGAGTTCGAACTCGTCGATGCACAGCACGCTGTGGTTCGACAGCTCCTCGACGGCCTTGTTGAATCCGAGGGCGCCGACGACGTGGGTGAGCTCGACGAACGTGCCGAAGGCCTTGGGCGCGGGTGCGCTGTGGAAGATCGAGGCGAGCAGGTGGGTCTTGCCCACGCCGAAGCCGCCGTCGAGGTAGAGGCCGGCCCCCTGCGGCTGGGAGCGGCGGCCGAACAGGCCGCGCTTGCCGCCGCGGATCTTCCCGATCTTGCCGACGAACTCCGCAGCGGTCGTCACCGCGGCCGCCTGGCTCGGCTCGTTCGGATCCGGAATGTACGACTCGAAGCTCACCTCGTCGAACATCGCGGGGGGCACCATCTGCGCCACCAACTGGTCTGCAGGCACCACCGGATTGCGGTCGACGAGACGTTCGTGCATCAGCCCAGGGTACGACCGCATCATGCTCGGATCCTCACTCGAATCCGGAATGCGACCTACTTCACACGGCGTTCACCTCGGCGTCATGCACCGGGAGGACACTTCGGATCGGCCGCTCGACCACCGGTTGCGCGCGGCCGCCGGTGAACCTGGCAGGCTGTGCGCATGCGCAGATCGGGAGTGATCGCCGCGATGTTGATCACGGTTGCCGCGGCGTCGACCGCGTGCGGAGCAGGACCGTCGATACGTCCCGACGTCGCCGTGGTGCGCGACGATCCCGGTGTCGCCGTCGACGGGACCCCGCAGGACGAGACCGAGGTACCCGAACTTCCGGTGCCGTCGGCCGAACCGGCGTGGCGGAACTGCACGGACGAGACGCTCTCCTCGTTCGACGCACCGCCGGGTGCCCAGGGCCTCGTTCTCGAGTGCGCGGAGGTCGTCGCCCCGATCGATGCGGCCGGCACCGTGACGGGCACCTTCCCGCTGGCAGTCATGCGCGCACGACTGCCCGACACCCCCACCGACGTGGCGCCGCTGGTTCTCACGACCGGCGCCGACGTCGCGTCGACGCGCGCACTGACCGCCATGGCGACCGGCGCGATGTCGGGTGCACTGGCGATGCGTCCGATCGTCGCGGTGGATCGGCGCGGGATCGGCAACTCGCTCGCGATCGACTGCATCTTTCCTGCTGATCGTCGCGGTCTCGGCGATCTCGGACAATTCGGCCGCACCGGCGATGCACCCGAACGCGTCGCCGATCTGGGTCGTCAGGCGACCGTCTCGTGCACCGACTACCTGCAGCCGCAGCAGCTGATGTTCGGCGCATCACACGCCGCCGACGACATCGAACGCCTCCGGCAGGCATGGGGCGTGGACCGGATCGGTCTCCTCGGGGTGGGGAACGGTGCGACGGTCGCGCTCGCCTACGCCGCCGCCTATCCGGGCGCGGTCGGCCGTCTCGTCCTCGACTCCCCCGCCGCGGCCACCGCCGACGCCGAACTCATGGCCGAGTCGCAGGCCCGCGGCGCGGAGGCCGCCGTCGATGCCTTCGCCCGGCAGTGCACCGCCCTCGACTGCGCCCTGGGCGACGATCCGCGCGCGGCGATCGAGGATCTGCACGAGCAGGCCACCGAGGGTGAACTCGCGCCGGTCTCGGCCAATTCTTTCCTCACGGCGCTGACGGGTGTCCTCGGCACGCCGCGCGCCGATCTGCAGGCCCGCGTCCGTGAGGTGGCGGACGTCCTCGCAGCCGCGCAGGACGGCGATGTCATGCCGCTCATCGAACTGGTCGGTGTGGCCGAGGAGAGGCTCTCGACGGACGGTCAGTTCGTCGCCCGGTGCAGCGACGGACAGCGCTGGCCGACCCCGACCCACGCGGGCGATCTCGCCCGGAGTTGGTCCACCCTCTATCCGCTGTACGGCGCGGATCTGGCGACGGGCCTGACGGCATGTGCGGCGTGGCCGAGCCTGCCTCCCCCGCCGCTGCCGGCGGCGCTCGACGTGCCCGTGCTCGTCTCCTCGGGGGCCGCGGACCCGGTCGTGGGCAATGCCGGCGTGGAGTCGGTGACCGGTGTGCTCACCGCAGGCGGTATCGCCTGGGCGTCACTGTCGTGGCAGGGTGCCGGTTACTCGGCGGTCCTGCACTCGGGATGCGTGCAGGCCCGGGTGGAGACCTATCTGTCCGACGGAGAACTTCCACCCAACGGGAGCCTGTGCCCCGCGTGACGTTCCCCGGTCGGAGGCAGGGCGTGTGCACGGGTCCGCAGGCCCGCGGTGTACCGTGCCGTAGTGTTCCTCAGAAGTCTCGAACCCCGGACCGCACGCACGACCGCCGAGGTGGTCAAGGCTGTGGTGTGGCCCCTTGCCATACTGACGGTTCTGCACCGGGTCGTAATCAAAGCGGTCAACGGGTTCCGGACGGACGACTTCACCCCGGTCTACAACGCCGCGCTGGCCTTCCTCAACCGCCGGCCGGTGTACACCGCCGAGTTCCAGTGGGTCGATCCCCACTACCTCTATCCGCCTTCCGGCACGTTGTTGATCGCCCCGATCGCGGTGATCGACCCCGAGCGGTCGCGGTGGTTGTTCATCCTCGCCAATGCGATCGCGATCCTCGTCGCGCTCTACCTGTTGCTGCGCATGTTCGGTCTGCGACTCGATTCGCCGATCGCGCCGGTGCTGGTCTTCGCCGCGTTCGCGTCCGAGACGGTGACGAACACGCTCGTCTTCACGAACATCAACGGTCTCGTCCTGCTCGGCGAGATCGCGTTCCTGACGCTGCTGCTCAAACGACGTGATCTGTGGGCGGGGGCTGCGCTCGGCCTGACCTTCGCCGTCAAACCGATCCTCGCTCCCCTGCTGTTGCTCCCGCTCGTGCGCGGACAGTGGAAGGTCTTCATCACCGCCGCGGGTGTCCCGATCGCGCTGACGATCATCGCGTGGCCCCTGTCGGTCGACGCGTGGCAGTTCGTCGAGCACACCGTGCCGTACCTGCTCGAGTCCCGCGACTACTTCAACAGCGCGATCGTCGGCAACGGCATGTACTACGGGCTCCCGGCCTGGCTGATCTTCGGTCTGCGGGCGGTGCTCGCGGTGATGGTCGCGGTGTCGGTGTGGTTGCTCTACCGCTACTGCCGCCACGACGAGGTGTTCTTCGTGTGCACCGCCGGCGGTGTGTTGCTCGCGGCTTCGTTCCTGCTCGGATCGCTCGGCCAGATGTACTACTCGATGATGCTGTTCCCTCTGCTGATGACGGTGCTGCTGCCGAACTCCGTGATGCGGAACTGGCCCGCCTGGCTCGCCGTCTACGGCTTCCTGAGCTACGACTCGTGGCTGTCGAACCGGTGGGTGGAGGCCGGGCGCGCGGCGGAGTACATGAAGACAACCTTCGGCTGGTCGCTGCTGCTCATCGTCGTCTTCGCCGTCCTGCTCGACCGTTACCTCGTCGCGAAGCGCGAAGGGCGCCTGGCGGACGGCATCGAACCGTCGCACCTGCTCGAGGAGAAGCAGCCCGCACGGACGTGATCGTCCGTGCCGGTGCAGACGTGACGCGCGCGCCGAGCGCGGTTAGCGTGGAGATCATGACGTCTGCTCCTCGATCCGAACCCGCACCCAAGGTCGTCCACACCGACGAGGAATGGCGCGCGAAGCTCACTCCCGCCGAATTCGCCGTGTTGCGTCAGGCCGGCACCGAGCGTCCCTTCGTCGGCGAGTACACCGACACCGAGACCGCGGGCATCTACGAATGCCGCGCGTGCGGTGCCGAACTGTTCCGCAGCACCGAGAAGTTCCACTCCCACTGCGGGTGGCCGTCGTTCTTCGACCCCGCCGACTCCGACGCCGTGATCCTGCGCGAGGACAACTCGCTGGGCATGCGGCGCATCGAGGTGGTGTGCGCGACGTGCCACAGCCATCTCGGGCACGTCTTCGAGGGCGAGGGTTACCCGACGCCCACCGACAAGCGGTACTGCATCAACTCGATCTCCCTGCGCCTGGTTCGGTCGGAGTGATCCCGGCCGCGGCCAGCGCGGTCCACAGTGCGTCGTGCCGCTCGGTGGTCGGTGTCGGTTCGACGAGTTCGAACGCGCATCCGATCGACCGGGCGGCACCGTCCGCCTTCTCGCTGTCGCCGATCATCAGCGTCCGTCGCGGGTCGACACCGAGTCTGTCGACGGCGTGGCGGAAGATCTCCGGTTCGGGCTTGACGGCGCCCACCTCGAAGGACAGCGCGAACACCGACACGAGGTCGTCGATACCGAGCCGCGCGAAGGCCGGCCGCAGGTCGAAGGCGATGTTGCTCACCACGCCGACGGCGATCCCGTCTCCAGCGAGCGCCTCGATGACGGGGACGGTGTCGGGATAGACGGTCCAGCAGTCGGGGTCGGTCACCTTCTCGTAGAGCGCCTGTGCCTGTTCGGGATCGGCCACGCCCGATCTGCGCAGCACCGTCAGGTAGGCCTCGCGGTGCCAGCGCGGTTCGCGGTCGCGGTTGGTCCACGCGTGGTGCTCGTCGGCGTCCATCTCGACGGGCTGCCCGACGGGTTGCGTCAGCCGCCGCATGAGTTCGGCCTGCCGGTGCACGTCGAAGGGTCTGCCCTCGTGGTCGGTGACGTCCGCGAGCCAGCTCTCGTCCTCCTCGAGCCGGAACAGGGTGCCGGAGAAGTCGAACAGGACGGCATCGAAGGGGGTCTCGGCCATGTCCCGAGGCTAACGGCTGAGCGACAGTGGCAGGTCGGCTCGGCTAGATCTCCTCGAGCAGTCGCATCGCCGCCATCGCGGCGGGCCGGCCGCTCGCAGGGAATGTCCCGATGCGGACCGAGTCATGTGGCGCGAGGCTACCGACCGAGGGGCCGGCTTGCCACAATGTCTCGCATGGCTGAGACGGGTACGAGAATCCGGCGACACACGAAGCTGTCCGTCGTCGGCGCCGGGAGCGTCGGTACCGCGGTGGCGTATGCATGTCTACTCAGGGGTTCGGCAGACGCGATCGCGCTGTTCGACACGAACTCCGCGAAGGTGCGCGCGGAGGTCCTGGACCTGAACCACGGCACGCAGTTCGCGCCGTCGTGCCGGATCGAGGGCAGCGACGACATCGCGGTCACCGCCGGTTCCGATCTGATCGTCGTGACCGCGGGGGCCAAGCAGCATCCCGGCCAGTCACGTCTGGATCTCGCGGCGGCGAACGTCGCCCTGACACGGGACCTGACTCCCGGCCTGCTGTCCGTCTCCCCCGATGCAGTGATCGTCTTCGTCAGTAATCCGGTCGACATCGTCACCCGCGCCGCGATCGCGGCGACCGGCGTCTCGGACGGCCGGATCTTCGGGTCGGGCACGGTGCTCGATTCCGGCCGGCTGCGGTATCTGCTCGCCCACCGCGCCGACGTCGCGGTCGAGAACGTTCACGCGTTCGTCGTGGGGGAACACGGCGACTCGGAGGTCGCCCTGTGGTCGAGTGCGACGATCGGCGGCGTGCCGGTGGAGTCCTTCGCCGTCGACGGACGACCCGTCTTCGGACCGGACACCCGCGCCGAACTCTTCGAGGAGGTCGTGCGCAGCGCCTACGAGATCATCCGCGGCAAGGGCGCCACGAATCTCGCGATCGGACTGTCGAGTGCCCGCATCGTGGAGGCCGTGCTGCGGAACCAGCGCCGGGTGCTCGCGGTGTCGACGCTGCAAACCGGGCGGCACGGCCTGCAGGACGTCTGCCTCTCGCTTCCCACCGTCGTCGACGCGCGCGGCGCGCACACCGTGCTCGATGTGCCGTTGTCGTCGGAGGAGGAAGCGGGGCTGGCCGCCTCCGCGGCCACCCTGCGTGAGGTCCAGTCGTCACTCGGCCTGTGACCGCTCAGCGCTGCCGGACGACCGGCGGATCGTAGGCCCGGATGGGCGGCAACTCGCCGTCGAACCGCTCGACGTCGACGAGCACGTGCTGCCCCGTGCATCCGTGGGACAGCGACGACGTGCCGACGTCGGGGGTGAGCACGTTCGCGTTCCCGTGCACGCACATCGATCCGGGATCGGACGGATCCAGCGGGTCGTACCAGGCTCCCGTCGCGAGCTGGACGACGTTCGGCAGCAGACCGTCGTCGAGGACCACCCCGGCGAGGCACGAACCACGATCGTTGAAGACGCGGACGATGTCGCCGGCTTCCAGACCTCGCGCGACAGCGTCGTCGGGACGCATCCGGATCGGTTCACGGCCACGGATCTTCGACGCCTGGCTCACCGGGCCGTGATCGAGCTGCCCGTGCAGGCGCGTGGCCGGCTGATTGGCGATCAGGTGCAGTGGGAACCGTTCGACCCGCGGGGAGCCGAGCCATTCGTCGGGTTCGTACCAGGTGGGGTGCCCGGCGCAGTCGTCGTAGCCGAACGAGTCGATATCGGCGGAGAAGATCTCGAGCAGTCCGCTGGGAGTCCGCAGCGGGTTCGCCGCGGGATCGGACCGGAAGTCCTCGAAGAGGGTCAGATCGTCCTCGGTCCGCATCCGGACCGGTCCGCCGTACCAGAAGTCGTCGAAGGGCGGCGGGTCCTCGGTGCGCCGGTCGTCGGCGAGGACGAAACCGCGCCACTGCTCGTAGAGGTGTTCGAGCCACTCCCGGGAGGTCCGGCCCTCGGTGAACTGCTCGCCGAAGCCGAGGCGGTGGGCGAGAGCGGTGCAGGTGTCGTAGTCGTCGCGGGCGTCGGCGAAGCGTGGGACGGCAGCCTGCATCGCGACGAGCAGCGGATCGTTGCGCGTGCACGTCAGGTCGTCGCGCTCGAGCGCCGTGGTCGACGGCACGACGATGTCGGCGTGCTTGGCCATCGGCGTCCAGTACGGGTCGTGGACGACGATCGTGTCGGGCCGCTGCAGGGCGCGGCGGAGCCGGCCGATGTCCTGGTGGTGGTGGAAGGGATTGCCACCCGCCCAGTACACGAGCCGGATGTCCGGGAAGGTCAGGCGACGGCCGTCGTAGTCGAACTGCTCCCCCGGTCGCAACAGCAGGTCGGAGATCGCGGCGACGGGGATGAAGTCCTCGACGTCGTTGTTGCCCTGGAACAGGGTGGGCAGCGGATACGGGACGGGCGCGAGACCGGGTTCGTTCATCGAACCGTAGCCGTGGCCGAAACCGCCCCCGGGAACGCCGAGTTGGCCGAGCATCGCGGCGAGGGTCACGCCCGCCCAGGGCGCCTGCTCGCCGTGCCGCACGCGTTGCAGCGACCATGTGACCGACACCAGGGTGCGGCCACGGGCCATGCGTCGCGCGAGGTCGACGAGGGTTCCGGCCGGGATGCCCGACAGTCCGGCGGCCCACTCGGGGGTCTTCGGGACGCCGTCGGTGCGGCCGAGCAGGTACTCCTCGAAGCGGTCGTAACCGGTGCAGTAGCGGTCGAGGAACTCACGGTCGGCCAGACCCTCGGTGGCCAGGACATAACCGAGGGCGAGCATGATCGCGACGTCGGTGCCCGGCCGGGGCGCGAGCCACTCGTGCTCACCGTGCACGTCGCTGCGGATCGGGCTGAACGAGACGATCCGTCCGCCGCGGGCCCGCATCCGGTCGAGGGCGTCGCGGGTGGGGTGATCGCTCGTGCCGCCGTCGTTGACGGCGGTGTTCTTCAGCGGGATCCCGCCGAAGCACACCATCAGATCGGTCTCGCGGGCGATGACCTCCCAGGAGGTCGAGCGCGCGAACAGTTTCCAGTGGGTGCCTACGACGTGCGGCATGATCACGCCGGTCGCGCCGAGCGAGTAGGAGTGCACCGAGCGGGTGTAGCCGCCGAACATCTTCAGGAAGCGGTGCACCTGGCTCTGTGCGTGGTGGAACCGGCCCGGGGCGGACCAGCCGTAGGAGCCGCCGAAGATCGCCCGGTTGCCGTGCCGGTCCTTTACGCGCTGCAGGTCGCCCGCGAGGATCTCGGTGAGTTCGTCCCACGAGACCGCGACGTACTCGTCGTCGCCGCGTCGTGTGCTCGGTCCCGGTCCGTTCTCGAGCCAGCCGCGCCGGACGGCCGGACCGGCGATGCGAGCACGGTGCCGCACCGATCCGGGGATGTTCCCCAGGATCGGTGAGGGGTCGCGGTCCCCGGCGTAGGGCCGCACGGCGACGACCTCGCCGTCGCGTGCCTGCGCCGAGAACATCCCCCAGTGCGCCATCTGGGAGAACAGACGACCTTCTCCCTCGGGTGGCACCGCGCTCGTCGAGGTCACGTCAGGGCAGCGACGCGACGAGGGCTTCGACGTCGACCCGCGGTCCGGTGAAGAAGGGGGTCTCCTCCCGGACGTGCAGGCGCGCGTCGGTGGCACGCAGGTCGCGCATGAGATCGACGATGCGGTGCAGTTCCGGCGCCTCGAAGGCGAGGATCCACTCGTAGTCACCGAGCGCGAAGGCCGGAACGGTGTTGGCGCGGACATCGGGGTAGCCGCGGGCCGCCATGCCGTGGTCGGCGAGCATCTTGCGACGCTGCTCGTCGGGCAGGAGGTACCACTCGTAGGACCGCACGAAGGGGTACACGCACACGTAGTTGCCCGGCTCCTCCCCCGCGATGAAGGCGGGCAGGTGGCTCTTGTTGAACTCCGCGGGTCGGTGCAGTGCGGTGTTCGACCAGACCGGGGTGCTCGCGCGGCCGAGGATCGTGGTGCGCCGGAAGTCGGCGTACAGCTTCTGCAGATCCTCGATGTGCTCGGCGTGCGTCCAGATCATGAAATCGGCGTCCGCGCGGGTGCCGGCCACATCGTAGATACCGCGCACGATCACGTCGGTGTCGTCGAAGCGGGCGAAGAACGCTTTCGCGTCCTCGATCGCCGCGGCGCGGTCGTCGCCGAGGACGCCGGGCCGGACCTGGAAGACCGACCACATCGTGTAACGGAGAGTGGAATTGAGCTTGTCGTAGTCGAGACGTGCCATGACGTTCATCCTTCCATTCGTGCAGTCAGGCGTGCGGCTGCAGCCGTGCCTGTTGCGACACATGCGGGTACACCCACACCGTGCAGCATCGCGCCGGCGACCTCGAGTCCGTCGATCCCTGCGATCTCGGCCTCGAAGGCGGCGACGATCTCGCCGTGGTGTTCGCGGTACTGCGGCAGCCCGCCGTGCCACCGCTGCACGAAGGCGGCCACCGGTTCGGCGTCGACTCCGGTGACGGTCGCGAGATCCGCGCGGGCCAGCGCAATCAGGTCGGCCTCGGACGCGTCGACGAGCGCGTCGTCGCCGAACCGTCCGAACGACGCGCGCGCGAGTGCGACGGGACGTTCGGCGAGGTGCGGCCACTTGCGGCTCGACAGCGTGAAGGCCTTCGCCGACAGTTCCTCCCCCGTCGCGACGAGGATCCCGGAGTTCTGCGGCAGGCCGGCGTCGTGCGGCAACGCGAGCGCGACCACCACCGACGAGGCGAGCGGGATCTGCGCGACGCACTGCGCGGCGGATCGGACACTGTCGGAGAGCAGCCGGGCGGCGTCCGGGGCGGGCACGGCGAGCACCACACCGTCGACCTCGCCGAGCGGATCGACCGACCACCGGCCACCGCTGCGCTTCAGTCCGGATGCGGCTGTGCCGTAGAGGAACTCGGCGTCGGCCTCACGGACGAGGGCTTGGATCAGCACGCCGTAGCCCTCGCGCAGCGTCCCGAAGACCGGGGCGTCCGACTTCGGGGGCAGAGCGCGGGCGACGGCGTCGCTCAGGCTCGTCGCGCCGGCGTCGAGGGCCGCGGCGAGCGTCGGGACGGTGGCACGGACACCCGCGGTGTCGGACAGCCCCGAGTACACCCCACCGAGCAGCGGGTCGACGCTGCGCTGCACCACCTGCTCACCGAAGCGTGATCGGACGAGATCCGCGACGGAGACGTCGGAGTCCCGGTCCCAGTGGAACGGCACTGTGGGTTCGGCGGCAATGCGCGCCAGGGTCTCGTCGTCGACGAGACCCTCCACGGCCTGCGCCGAGGCGGGGATGCCCATGAGCGTGCCCGCCGGCAGCGGATGCAGTCGCGCGTCGGCGTACAGGAGCGGACGGGCAGCCGAGGGGTGGACGATGTGGGCGCTCAGGCCGAGTTCCTCGACGAGCGCGACCACCTCGGGTCGGCGTGCGATGAACGCCTCGGCGCCGACGTCGACAGGATCACCCGCGAGCGGGACCGTGCGGAGCTTGCCGCCGAGCCGCGACGATCGCTCGAGCACGACGATGCGGGCGGCGGCGCCGAGCGAACGACGCAGCCGATACGCGGCGACGAGCCCGCTGATCCCACCGCCGACGACCGCGACCGTCGGCGGGGTCACAGCGAATGCACCAGCTCGACCACTCGGGTGATGGCATCGGGATCGGTGTCGGGCAGCACGCCGTGACCGAGATTGAAGATGTGTCCGATGGCGCCGGCCTCGAGAGCACGGTCGGCCTCGGCGACGATGCGGCGCACCTCGCGTTCGACGACCTCCCGGCCCGCGAACAGAATCGCGGGGTCGAGGTTGCCCTGCAGGGCCTTGCCGGGGCCGACGCGGGTCGCGGCGACGTCGAGCGGGATGCGCCAGTCGACGCCGACCACGTCGGCGCCCGCCTCACCCATGGCGCCGAGGAGCTCACCGGTGCCGACACCGAAGTGGATGCGCGGCACCCGCGCACCGGCGATCTCGGCGAAGACACGCTCGGAGTGCGGCAGGACGTACTCGCGGTAGTCGGCGAGCGAGAGGGCGCCCGCCCACGAGTCGAAGAGCTGGACGGCGTCGACACCGGCGCCGATCTGCGCGCGCAGGAAGCCGATAGCGACATCGGTGAGCTTGCCGAGGAGCGCGTGCCAGGTCTTCGGGTCGGCGTGCATGAGCGCCTTGGTGTGCTCGTGGTTGCGGCTGGGTCCGCCCTCGACGAGATAGGACGCCAAGGTGAAGGGCGCCCCCGCGAAGCCGATGAGCGGGGTGTCGCCGAGTTCGCGGGTCAGCAGACCGACCGCGCGGGCGACCGCCCCGACCTCCTCGGCCTCGAGGGACGGCAGCGCGGCGACATCGGCGGCGGTACGGACGGGGTTCGCGACGACCGGGCCCGTCCCGGCGACGATGTCGAGGTCGATACCTGCCGCCTTGAGCGGGACGACGATGTCGGAGAACAGGATGGCAGCGTCGACCTTGTGCCGCCGCACCGGCTGCATCGTGATCTCGCAGACGAGCTCGGGGTCGAAGCACGATTCGAGCATGCCGACGCCGGCCCGGATCTCCCGGTACTCGGGCAGGGAGCGGCCGGCCTGACGCATGAACCACACGGGCCGGTGGACGGGCCGCTCACCGCGCGCGGCCGCCAGCAGGGGCGCATGCGGCAGGATCCTTCGCGCGGGGTACTCCGCGGGCACCGCAGAGCCGACGTTCGTGTTCTCCAAGCCGGTCATCGATCCTCGTTCTTCGGGCACTGCGCGCCGTCGCGCAGGGCAGCGTCTGTCGGGTCCCGGACCGAGACGTGTGGCGCGGACCCGCTGCCCATGCTGCCACGACCGCGCCGCCCACCGGAATCGGCGCGCCTCCCGCGTGCGGTGCGTCACCGGCACTAACCTCCGCTCGGTGACCACCTCGCCCGCCGAGCCGGCCCGCTTCCGTTCCGCAGTCGATGCGATGAACGCGGCTACCGTGCGCCCGGAGATCGAGGTCGGGCCGATCCGACCCCCGCAACGGCTCGCTCCCTACAGCTATGCACTGGGCGCCGAGGTCCTGCACGACGAGACGGAGGGGGTGACCGAGCAGTCGGAGGGCGACGCGTTCGGCCGTCTCATCCTGCTCTACGACCCCGACGGCGACGAGGCGTGGCACGGGACCACCCGGCTCGTCTCGTACATCCAGGCCGACGTCGACGAGAGCCTGGCAGCGGACTCGCTGCTGCCGGAGGTCGCGTGGAGTTGGCTCGTCGACGCCCTCGCCGCGCACGGTGAACCGCTCACGGCGCTGGGCGGCACGGTGACGGCGACGACCTCCGTGCGGTTCGGGGACATCGCGGGCCCGGGACGCGCCCACCAACTGGAACTGCGCGCGTCGTGGACTCCGCAGTCCGACATGCTGACCCTGCACGTGGAGGCGTTCTGTGACGTCCTCGCATATGCCGCGGGTCTGCCTCCGGCGGGGGTTGCGCGACTCCAGCGGTGAAAACCGCTGCAATCCGACCGGATTTCTAGAACCTGTTCTACTCTTGATTCCATGCAGCGCCTCAGCGGGCTCGATGCCGGTTTCCTCTACCTCGAGACCCCCAGTCAGCTCCTCCACATCTGCGGGCTGATCGTGCTGGATCCGTCCACCGTCCCGGGCGGCTACGACTACGTGAGACTGCGCAACGAACTCGAAGCGCGCCTCACCGCCGTACCCCAGTTCCGGATGAAGCTCGCCGACAGCAGGTTCAACCTCGACCATCCGGTCTGGGTCGACGACCACGACTTCGACCTCGACCGGCACGTCCACCACGTCGGCGTGCCCGCCCCGGGCGGCCGGACCGAGCTCGCGGAGCTGTGCGGACACATCGCCGCGCAACCCCTGGATCGCTCCCGGCCACTATGGGAGATGTGGTTCGTCGACGGTCTCGACGACGGCAGGATCGCCGTCATCGCGAAAATGCATCACGCCGGAGTGGACGGGGTCTCCGGTGCCGCACTCATCGCGCAGCTGTGCAGCCTCGACCCGGCCGATCCCCGGCCCGAACCGGTGCAGTGGGGTGCCGGCGACGCGAACGATCTCGCCATCGCGATCGCCGGAGCCCTCAACGTCGCCCGCCGGCCTCTCCACCTGCTGCGGATCCTTCCCGGCGCGGTCACATCGCTGACCTCCTGGATCGCCCGCGCCCGACGCGGCGACGCCATGCCCGCGCCGTTCACGGCGCCGCGCACCCCGTTCAACTCCACCATCACCGGACACCGCACCGTCGGCTTCGCCGAGCTGAACCTCGACGACGTGAAGCTGGTGAAGAACGTCTTCGGCGTCACCGTCAACGACGTGGTGATGGCGGTGTGCGCCGGCGCGCTACGCCGATATCTGGAGCGGCGCAGCGAGCTGCCCGACTCCCCGCTCATCGGGATGATCCCGGTCTCGGTCCACGGCAGGTCGGATCGGCCGGGACGCAACCAGGTCTCGGCGATGTTCGCCGACCTCCACACACACATCGCCGACCCCGCAGAGCGGCTGCGGGCACTCTCGGAAGCGAACGCGGTGGCCAAGGAACACAACGCCGACCTCGGCGCGAACCTGCTGCAGGACTGGTCCCAGTTCCTCGGCGCGGCCGTGTTCGCCCCCGCGATGCGCGCCTACGCCGGACTGCGGCTCGCCGACCGGCACCCGGTGATCCACAACCTCGTTATCTCCAACGTGCCCGGACCTCCCGTGCCGCTGTACTTCCTGGGCGCCCGCATGACGGCGATGTACCCCTTCGGCCCGATCTTCCACGGCGCAGCGCTCAACATCACGGTGCTCTCCCTCGACGGCAGGCTCGACATCGGTCTGATCTCGTGTCCCGATCTCGTCCCCGACCTGTGGAAACTCGTCGACGACTTCTCCCCCGCCCTCGAGGACCTCATCCTCGCGGCCGGCGCGGAGAACGACGACATCCTCACATCGGATGTGGAGCGCGACGATGTCGTCTCGCAGGAGAGGTGACGGTGTTCCGAGGGGAGTTCGCGAGGCGTCGAGCGGGTCCGTGCGTGTCCACCGATCGGACGTTCCGGACAGGAACGGAATTGCACACGGGGACGACACCGCTAGAGTCACGCCCATGCCGGCACAGAACGACGAGGACGAGCAGAAGAGCACGAGCGTGACCACGGTGCCGCTCCTCGAACCCCGCGACGGCGTCCCGAAGGTCGTCACCACGGCGCGCGGGGTCGCCGACGCGGCAGCGATGCTCGCGCAGGGACACGGCCCGCTCGCCGTCGACGCCGAACGCGCATCGGGCTACCGCTACTCCGGGCGCGCCTATCTCGTACAGCTCCGTCGTGACGGCGCCGGCACGGTGCTGCTCGATCCCATTCCCACGCGGGACGACCTCGCTCCCCTGACCGAGGTGATCAACGACCTCGAATGGGTCCTGCATTCCGCCGACCAGGATCTCCCCGGCCTGGCCGAACTCGGACTCCGTCCGGCGAAGTTGTACGACACCGAACTCGCCGGTCGTCTCGCCGGATTCCCCCGCGTCGGTCTCGCCGCGATCGTGGCCGAGACCCTCGGCCTCGAACTGCGCAAGGGCCACGGTGCGGCGGACTGGTCGACGCGACCGCTTCCCGACTCGTGGCTCAACTACGCCGCGCTCGACGTCGAACCGCTCGTGGAACTCCGCGACGCGATGGCGCGCGAACTCGAGCGGCAGAACAAGACCGAGTGGGCCGCTCAGGAATTCGAGCACATCCGGCTCGCGGGGCCGCCCGCTCCGAAGCCCGATCGGTGGCGGCGCACGTCCAAGATCCACGCGATCAAGGACCGACGCCGCCTGGCGATCGTCCGGGAACTGTGGACCACCCGCGACGAGATCGCCGCCCGGCGTGACATCGCCCCGGGGCGCATCCTTCCCGACTCCGCGATCATCGCCGCCGCGGAGGCGAATCCCACGAGCGTCGAACAGTTGCAGGAGCTTCCGGTTTTCGGCGGTCCGCGGCAGCGGCGTTCCTCCCGTGCGTGGTTCAACGCGATCGAGCGGGCCCGTGCACTGCCGGAGGACCGGCTCCCACCTCTCACGCCGCCCCTGACCGGGCCTCCCCCAGCCGGCCGGTGGTCGCGTCACCACCCTGAGGAGGCCGCACGTCTCGCCCTCGCGCGCGGCGAACTCACCGCTCTGAGCGAGGAAGTCGCCGTTCCCGTCGAGAACCTGATCAGTCCCGAACTCGTTCGGCGCCTGTGCTGGGACTGGGACGTCTCCGACGGGGCCGACGTCGAGGAGTACATCGACGGCCGCTTCGCCGAGGGCGGGGCACGGCCGTGGCAGCGCGCGCTGACCGTGCCGCGACTCGCGAAGGCCCTGACGGCGGAGAACTGATCTCCGCCGTCTGCTCTGCGTGCCATCTACTTCCGGCGGCTGCCGCGTCCTGGACATCACATCAAGGCCGAAGAACCGCTCGTACACGTCGCGGCCGCCGTGGAACATCACCGCGGCGATCCACAACTGGAGCCTCGGATCGAAGGCGTTGTATCCGTCGGAGCGGACCGGTGCGTGGGCGCGGTCGACGAAACGCACCACCCTGCGCCGTTCCTCGTCGTCGCCGAACGCCACGAGGAAGAGGTACGCGCTCGTGTTCCGGAAACGTGTGACGGGATCGATGAGCGCCCTGCTGTGTTCCACCACACCGTGCTCTACCGGAGGCAGAGCGATCTCCATGAGGAACCTCCGGGTCAAGTCAGCGGGAACGCCGCTTCACCCACCACACCCCGTACGGTCGCGTCCGGTCGTCGCCGAGTCATGGAACGGGACTGTATTTCCAGATCGCACGGTGTCAAGCGGAGGTCCTCACCGCTCGGGCAGGTCGCAGACAGAGCGACGGCGCGGAGAGAATATTTCTTAACTTCTTACCCACTCGGAGGCGTCGCCACACTCCATGCCGCGTTCGAAGTCCGCCTTGTGGGCGAGTTCTCGCCGGAAACGTCGAGTCGGCCGTTCACCCCGGCGTAATGTTCCCCTGAAGAAAACACACTGTGTCCAACCCTTTTCCCGCTCTCGCGGCCAGTCCGATCCAGGAGTTCCTCGGTGACCCAACCATCGACCGCACACGCCGCGAAAGTCATCGCCGTGACCGTCGCGGCGGCCGTGGGCGGTTTCCTGTTCGGCTTCGACAGCTCGGTCATCAACGGCGCCGTCGACTCCATCCAGGACAACTTCGCGCTCAGTTCGTTCGTGACCGGTTTCGCCGTCGCCATCGCCCTGCTCGGCTGTGCCGTCGGCGCGTGGTTCGCCGGACGCCTCGCCGACAGTTGGGGCCGCAAGCGGGTGATGCTCCTCGGCTCCGCCCTGTTCGTCATCTCGTCGATCGGGTCCGGTCTGGCCTTCAGCGTTCCCGATCTCATGCTGTGGCGTGTGCTCGGCGGCCTCGGCATCGGTATCGCGTCGGTCATCGCACCGACCTACATCTCCGAGATCGCACCCGCTCGCTACCGTGGCGCCCTCGCATCACTGCAGCAGCTCGCCATCACTCTCGGCATCTTCGCGGCCCTGCTGTCCGACGCGGTGCTGCAGAACGCCGCCGGTGGAGCGTCGAACGAGCTGTGGTGGAATCTCGAGGCCTGGCGGTGGATGTTCCTCGTCGGCGTCGCGCCTGCCGTCCTCTACGGTGTACTGGCGCTGACGATCCCGGAGTCCCCCCGCTATCTCGTCGGCAAGGACATGGACGAAGAGGCTGCGGCCGTCCTGGCCAACGTCACGGGCGAGCTCCGGCCCGACGAGCGTGTCCGCGAGATCCGGTTGACGCTGCGACGCGAGTCGAAGGCGTCCTTCGGCGACATCCGCGGCCCGGTCTTCGGTCTGCAGCCGCTGGTGTGGGTCGGCATCACGATGGCCGTCTTCCAGCAGTTCGTCGGTATCAACGCGATCTTCTACTACTCGACGACACTGTGGAAGTCGGTGGGCTTCACCGAGAACCAGTCGTTCACGACCTCGGTGATCACCGCCGTGATCAATGTGGTCATGACGTTCGTCGCGATCCTGTTCGTCGACAAGATCGGTCGCCGTCCGCTGTTGATGACCGGTTCGATCGGCATGTTCGTCAGCCTGCTGCTCGCCGCGATCGCCTTCTCGCAGGCGGTCGGCAACGGTGAGGACGTCGAACTTCCGGCACCGTGGGGTGCGCTCGCCCTCGTCGGCGCGAACGCCTTCGTGATCTTCTTCGCCGCCACCTGGGGTCCGATCATGTGGGTGATGCTCGGCGAGATGTTCCCGAACCGCATGCGCGCGGTGGCCCTCGGTATCAGTACCGCCGCCAACTGGATCGCGAATTTCACGGTGACACTGGCGTTCCCACCACTCACCTCCGCGGTCGGCCTGTGGTTCCTGTACGGACTGTTCGCGTTCTTCGCCCTGCTGTCGTTCTTCTTCGTCAAGGCCAAGATCCCCGAGACCAAGGGCATGGAACTCGAGGAGATGCAGAGCTAACCGATACAGACGCCAGGGGCGGTATCCGGATCACCGGATACCGCCCCTGGCGTTTGCTCACCTGCGTCGGTCGGACTCAGCCCGCTTCGCGGTCGGACTGCTCGACCGCCGACGGTCGCGATCGCTCCTCGGGTTCGCTGTCGAGGCCGGCGACCCAGCCGGTGACCTGACGCGCCACGTCCTGGGCAGTCAGACCGAGTTCGGCGTGGATCTCGTTGCGGGAGGCGTGATCGAGGAACTTCTGCGGCACCCCGAGATCGCGGGCGGGCACGTCGACGCCGTTGCGGCGCAACGCGGCGGAGACCGCCGAGCCGACACCACCGTGGAGGCCGCTGTCCTCGATTGTGACGACGATCCGGAAGCCGCGTGCGAGGTCGACCACCGCGTCGGGCACGGGGAACACCCATCGCGGGTCGACGACCGCGGCGTCGATGCCCTGCCTGGAAAGACGATCGGCGACGTCGAGCGCGAGACCGGCGAAGGCGCCGACCGCGACGATCAGTGCGTCGCCGCACCGCGACGGCGGCATCCGCAGCACGTCGACCGTGCCGTCGAGACGCTCGATCGCCGGGATGTCTTCTCCCACCGAGCCTTTGGGGAACCGGAGGACGGTCGGGCCGTCGGAGACGTCGAGCGCCTCACCGAGTTCCTCTCGCAGCGTCGCCCCGTCGCGCGGAGCGGCGACCCGGATGCCGGGAACGATTCCCAGCAGGGACAGATCCCACATGCCGTTGTGACTGGCCCCGTCGGAACCCGTGACGCCCGCCCGGTCGAGCACCACGGTGACCGGCTGCCGAAGCAGTGCGACGTCCATGAGCAACTGGTCGAAGGCGCGGTTGAGGAAGGTCGAGTAGACGGCGACGACGGGATGCATTCCGCCGAGCGCGAGACCCGCCGCCGACGTCACCGCGTGCTGTTCGGCAATGCCGACGTCGAAGGTGCGCTCGGGGAACCGTTCGCCGAACTTGGCGAGGCCGGTCGGTCCGGGCATCGCGGCGGTGATCGCCACGACGTCCTCCCGCTTCTCCCCCAGCGCGATGAGTTCGTCGGAGAAGACCGACGTCCAGTCGGGAGCGGAGGCGGACTTCGCCCGGCCCGTGCGCGGATCCATCACGCCGGTGGCGTGCATCTGATCGGCGAGGTGGTTCTCGGCGGGCGCGTAGCCCGCTCCCTTGCGGGTGACGGCGTGGACGAGGACCGGACCGCCGTACGCCTTCGCGCGACGCAGCGCCGATTCCATCGCCTGCTCGTCGTGCCCGTCGACCGGGCCGAGATACTTGATGCCCAGATCGGTGAAGAGCACCTGCGGGCTGACCGCGTCCTTCACACCGGCCTTCATGCCGTGCAGCACCGAGTAGGCCGCCGAGCCGATCCAGGGGATCCGCTTGACGATGCGCCGACTGTTGTCGAGCACCTTCTCGTAGCCGGGCTTGAGGCGCAGCGCCGCGAGGTGCTCGGCGAGACCGCCGATCGTGGGCGCGTAGGAGCGGCCGTTGTCGTTGACGACGATCACCATCGAACGGTTCTGCCCGGCGGCGATGTTGTTGAGCGCCTCCCAGCACATACCGCCGGTCAGCGCGCCGTCGCCCACCACGGCCACCACGGTCCGATCGGACTGTCCGGACAGCGAATAGGCCTTGGCGAGTCCGTCGGCGTACGACAGGGCCGCCGAGGCGTGCGACGACTCGATCCAGTCGTGTTCACTCTCCGCGCGGCACGGGTAGCCGGACAACCCGCCTTTCTGCCGGAGACCGTCGAACTCGTCGCGACGACCGGTGAGGATCTTGTGGACGTAGGCCTGGTGACCGGTGTCGAAGAGGATCGGATCGCGTGGCGAATCGAACACCCGGTGCAGAGCGATGGTCAGCTCGACGACGCCGAGATTGGGACCGAGGTGACCGCCGGTCGCCGCGACCTTCTCGACCAGGAATTCCCGGATCTCCCCCGCGAGCTCGGTGAGCTCCACAGGAGAGAGTCGACGTAGATCGTCGGGCGACTGGATGCGGGACAGAACACCCAACTGGAACAGCTCCCTCCGGCTCGTGCCTCACGCTCGTCGCGCGAGTGATTTCCTCAGTCTACGGAGCGCGGGAACGGAGCGTCTCCCGCCACCGCCTCGCTTCCGCGTGATCTCCTGGTCACCGGCGGACGGATCGCCCGCCGGTGAGCGAGGTCACCCTCACGAGGAGATGTCGGCGCGATCGGCCGGCGACTTCTCCTCGACGAGGTCGATGGTGGTGCGCAACGCCTGGTTCGGGATCAGCACCACTGCCACCAGGGTAACGACCGCGAACGCCGCCGCCACGAGGAAGAGGGTCGCCGTCGCGTCGCCGTAGGCGGCACGGATGACTTCGGCCACCGGCTCGGGCAGCTGGGAGAAGTCGAGGCTTCCACCCGATCCGCCGCCGGAGGTGTCCACACCGAGCTTCGCGAGACCGTCGGCGGAGATCGTCGCGACACGGGACGCGAGGATCGAACCGAGCACCGACACACCGATCGCGCCACCGAAGGTGCGGAAGAAGGCGACCGAGCTGCTTGCGGCGCCGATGTTGCGCACGCTCACGGTGTTCTGCACGGCGAGGACGAGGTTCTGCATCAGCATGCCGGTGCCCAGACCCACGATCGCGATGTACACGCTGATCAGCGTGAGCGAGGTGAGGTGGTCGACCGTGCCGAGCAGGCCGAAACCGACCATCTGCAGGATCGCGCCGCCGATCAGGAAGCCCTTCCACTTGCCGAAGCGCGTGATGAGCCCACCGGAGAGCATCGACGAGACGAGCGTGCCGGCGACCATCGGGATGGTGAGCAGACCGGCGACCGTCGGGCTGTAGGCCCGCGAGGTCTGGAAGTACTGGCCGAGGAAGGTGGTGGCGCCGAACAGACCGATACCGACGGCCACGGACGCGATGATCGCGAGACCGGTGGTGCGTTCGGTGACGATCTTCAGCGGGATGATCGGATCGGCGACCTTCGTCTCGACGATCAACGTCGCGACGAGCAGGACGATGCCGGCACCGACGTACAGGGCGGACTCGACCGAGATCCACTCGTAGTAGCCGGCCTTGCCGGCGAAGGACACCCAGACGAGCAGGACGCTCACCGCGGCGGTGATGAGCGTGGCGCCGAACCAGTCGATGCTCACGTTCTCCTTGCGGACGGTCGTGACATGCAGCGTGCGCTGCAGCAGGATCAGCGCGACAACGGCGATCGGAACGCAGACGTAGAAGCACCAGCGCCAGCCGAGGAGGTCGACGATGACACCACCGAGCACGGGTCCACCCGACATGGCGACGGCCATGACGGCGCCCATGTAGCCGGAGTACCGGCCACGCTGGCGGGGCGGGATGATGCTGCCGATGATCGCGACGACGAGAGCGGTCAGACCACCCATGCCGATGCCCTGGATCACGCGGGCGGCGAGCAGGACCGGCACGTTGTGCGCGATACCGGCCAGGACCGAGCCGATCACGAAGACCAGGATCCCGAGCTGGACGAGCAGCTTCTTGTTGAACAGGTCGGCGAACTTGCCCCAGATGGGCGTCGACGCGGCGTTCGCCAGCAGCGCCGTCGTGATGACCCAGGCGTACTGGGTCTGCGTGCCGTTCAGATCCGCGATGATCGTCGGCAGGGCGGTCGAGACGATGGTGCTGCTCAGCAGCGCCGTGAAGAGGGCGGCGAGGAGGCCCGACAGCACGACGAGGATCTCGCGGTGCGTCATCTGCTCCTCGGCTGCCGGAGCATCCGGCTGCGCTCCCTGTCCGGAGACTGTGGTCATGAATTGGTCCTTCGAGTATCGATGACGAGCGGAGCCAGGGAGGAGGTGAGACGTTCGAGCGTCGTGATGGCGCCTGCGATCTCGTCCTCGTGCCAGTCCGAGAGTTCTGCGGAGAGCCGTTCGGTCCTGCGCTTCTTCACGATGTCGAGGATCTCGATACCCGCGACCGAACAACTCACCCGATGAGCACGACGATCGTCGGGATCGGGATGTCGATCCACGAGGCCTCGCTCGACGAGTTCGGCGATCTGTCTGCTCAACGACGACTGGCTGACGCACATTTCGACGGCGAGCTCGCTGGGCCGGCACTCCCCCATCCGTGCGAGCACGAACAGCACCGCGACGAGCGCGGAAGGAAGCACATCGGTGTCGTGGTGCACGAGTGCACCGCGCAGCGTGCGACCGAACATGAAGATGGCGTCGGCGAGTTCGTGGGCCTGAGCCTTTTCCGGCACAGCGAACCTCCGTCGGAATGAACTAATTGATTACGTCATGCAACTATACAGGTTAGTTGCGTACTACAAGCAATCTCTTTTCACGTCACACCAACTGTTGGATGCGGCCCTCGTCACACCTCGCCCCGAGCGGGTGCGACGGGAACCCGGTTCAACGGGTGAACAGTCCGATGCACTCCACGTGATGGGTGGAGGGGAACGCCGCGAAGGCCCGGACGTCCGCCAACTCGAATCCGTGGTCCCGGTACAGCCCCACGTCACGACCGAAGGACGCGGGATCGCAGCCCACGTGGAGGATCCGGCGCGGTCCCGCTGCGGCCACGGCGACCACCACGTCCTTGCCCGCCCCCGCCCGCGGCGGGTCGAGGACGACCACCTCGGGAGCCGGCAGATCGGGAATCACCCGCTCCACGCGCCCGTGACGGAAGGACACCTGGCCGAGGTCGGCGAGCGCCTCGATCCCGTCGTCCACGGCGGTCTTCGACGACTCGACCGAGACCACCCGACCGGACGGACCGACCTGCTCTGCGAGCACGGACGCGAAGACCCCCACTCCGCCGTACAGATCCCATGCCGTCGCACCCTCCGAGGTCTGCGCCCAGTCGGCCACCGCAGCCGAATAGGTCGACGCGGCACCGCGGTGGGCCTGCCAGAAACCGGTCGGCGCCAACCGCCACTCGCGTTCGCCGACCCGCTCGACCACACGTCCCGAGCCTTCGATCACCTTCTCCGGACGGCGCGCGTTCACCGCCGCCCGCCGCGACGCCGCGCCGCGCCGGCCCTGCCGTCGCGCACCACCCGAGAGGACCGGAGGTGCGATCTCCACCACGTGCCGCCGGCCGTCCGCGTCGAGTACGACCTGCAGCTCCGCTCCCGGCTGCCACACACGATCGGTGAGGCCGACGTAGGCGTGCGGATCGATCTGCGGGCACGCCAGTTCCGGGACGACCTCGTTGCTGCGGTACCGGCGGTATCCCGGGTTCCCCACCACGTCCACCGCGAGCCGGACCCGGGTGCGCCACAGGGTGCCGTTGGACGCACCGCCCGGCACCTCCTCGACGGTCACCTCGCGGTCCACTCCACCGAGCCGGCGCAGCTGCTCGGCCACCACCGCGCCCGTGAAACGGCGTTGCGCCTCGACGGTCATGTGCGCGAGGTCGCAGCAACCCGCCCCTCCCGGACCGGAGATCGGGCAGACCCGATCGACGCGGTCCTCGGACGCCTCGAGCACGTCCTCCACGTCGGCGAAGCAGAACGACCCGCCCCGATCCTCGGTGACCCGAGCGAAGACACGCTCCCCCGGCAGTCCGTGCCGCACGAACACGACGCGCCCCTCGAACCGCGCGACACACGCACCACCGTGGGCGGGATTGCCGAGGATCACCTCGATCCTCCGGCCGGACCAATCCGTACGCGGGTGTGCCTGACGATTCACCGCGGTTCCTCCTCGTTGTCCAACTGTCGATCCTGCCTGTTGGGGGCGGCCCGCCCCACCGCACCGGCGTCCGCGGACGAGCGCAGCTGCCAGGGCACACTCGTCACCATCACCCCCGGCTGGAAGAGGAGCCGGCTCTTGAGCCGCAGGGCGCTCTGGTTGTGGAGCAGTTGCTCCCACCAGTGCCCCACCACGTACTCGGGGATGAAGACGGTCACGACGTCGCGGGGAGAATCGCGCCGCACCCGGCGGACGTAGTCGAGGACGGGCCGCGTGATCTCCCGGTAGGGCGACTCGACGACCTTCAACGGCACGGTGAGATCGCTCTTCTCCCATTCGAGTACGAGACGCCGGGTGCTCTCGTCGTCGACGTTCACGGTGATCGCCTCGAGGGTGTCGGGGCGGGTCGCCCGCGCGTAGGCGAGGGCGCGCATCGTGGGCAGGTGCAAGGTCGAGACGAGCACGATCGAATGGGTGCGGCTGGGCAGCACCCCGTCCCAGTCCGCCCTCTCGAGTTCGGCGGCGACCGTGTCGTAGTGGTGCCGGATCGCCTTCATGAGCCCGAACGCGACGACCATGGTCACCACTGCGATCCACGCCCCGGCGGCGAACTTGCCCGTCAGCACGACCAGCAGCACCACCGACGTGGAGACGCACCCGACGCCGTTGATCAGCCGCGACCGCGCCATGCGGCCCAGCGCCGACGGATCCGTCTCGGTGCTCAGTTCCCGCGTCCAGTGCCGCACCATGCCGGCCTGCCCCAGGCTGAACGCGACGAACACACCCACGATGTACAGCTGGATGAGCCGGGTGACCTCGGCCTCGAAGACCCACACGAAGACGACGGCGATCCCGGCGAGGAAGAGGATGCCGTTGCTGAAGGCGAGCCGGTCGCCGCGGGTGTGGAACTGGCGCGGCAGGTAACGGTTCTGCGCGAGAACCGAACCGAGCACCGGGAATCCGTTGAAGGCCGTGTTGGCGGCGAGCACGAGGATCACGGCGGTGACGATCGTGATCAGGACGAACGCGGCCGGCACCCCCTCGAAGACGGTGTGCGCCAGCTGGGAGAGCAGCGTCTTCTGCTCGTAACCCTCGGGTGCACCGCGCAGCTGGGTGTCGGGATGCTCGGCCACCACCACACCGAGCCGCTCGGCGAGGAAGACCACCCCGAGGAACAGCGTGACGGCGATGCCACCGAGCACCAGCAGGGTCGTCGCGGCGTTGCGTGCCTTCGGCTTCTTGAAGGCCGGCACCCCCGTGCTGATCGCCTCGACACCCGTCAGCGCCGCGCAACCGGACGAGAAGGCGCGCGCGAGTAGGAGGACGAAGGCGAGCGCGGTCAGATCCGTCTGCTCGGCGACGAGTTCGAAGTCCGCCGACTCCGCACGCAGGTCGTCGCCGAGGACGAAGATCCGGAACATCCCGGCCCCGAGCATCACCAGCATGCAGCCCACGAAGGTGTAGGTGAGCACGGCGAACGCCCGGCCGGCGCGCCGGAGTCCGCGCAGGTTCACCGCGGTGAGCAGCACGATCGCGACGACGACGAAGAGCACCTTGTGCCGGGCGACGAACGGGACGGCCGATCCGACCGTCGCCGCCGCGGACGACAGCGACACCGCGACCGTCAGGACGTAGTCGACGAGCAGCGCACTGCCGACGGTCAGCCCTGCCGTGGGCCCGAGATTCTTCGTGGCGACCTCGTAGTCGCCGCCGCCGGACGGGTAGGCGCGCACGGTCTGGCGGTAGCCGGCGACCACGATCACGAGCACGAAGGCGACAGCGAGTCCGATCCACGGCGAGAAGGCGTAGGCGGACAACCCCGCGACGGAGAGGACGAGGAAGATCTCCTCGGGTGCGTAGGCGACCGACGACAGCGCGTCGGAGGCGAAGACCGGCAGTGCGGTGCGCTTGGGCAGCAACTCGTGCCCGAGAGTGTCGCTGCGGAAGGGGCGACCCAGCACGAGCCGCTTCGCCGCGGTGGAAAGCTTGGACACGCGCAAAGCCTATGCGGTTCCGGCCCCGAAGTACCCCTCGGCCGGGTCACGACCTCTCGAAGATCGTCACGCGGTACCGTTCGGATCGGCGGTCCACAGCGGTCCGTCTCGGAAAGATCGACCGGAACGGAGTCCACTGGGGTGTACGTGGTGGTGATGGGGTGCGGTCGGGTCGGTTCGGCGGTGGCCACCGCACTCGTCCGGCTCGGCCACGAGGTCGCGGTCATCGACCGCGATGAGAGCGCGTTCGGACGACTCGGCCCGGACTTCCCCGGTCGCACCGTGCTCGGCATGGGCTTCGACCGCGACGTCCTGATCTCTGCCGGCATCGAACACGCCGACGCCTTCGCGGCGGTCTCGTCCGGCGACAACTCGAACATCATCTCGACGCGCGTGGCCCGCGAGACCTTCGGCGTCGAACGCGTCGTCGCGAGAATCTACGACGCCAAGCGGGCCGCCGCGTACGAGCGGCTCGGCATCCCCACCGTGGCGACTGTGCCGTGGACCACCGACCGTTTCCTGCATGCGCTCACGCACGACAGCGAGACCGCCCGCTGGCGCGATCCCACCGGATCCGTCGCCATCGCCGAGGTGAACGTGCACGAGGGGTGGGTCGGACGACGCGTCACCGACCTCGAGGATGCCACGGGTTCGCGCGTCGCGTTCCTGATCCGGTTCGGCACCGGGTTGCTGCCCGACCGCAGGACGGTGCTGCAGGCCGACGACTCCGTCTATATCGCGGCCGTGGCCGGTTCGGTTTCGGAGGCGATCACACACGCCGAGAACCCGCCGGTCGACGAGAACTGACCCGTCCACCCGAGAGGAAGCCCACATGAAGGTGGCGATCGCCGGCGCCGGAGCGGTGGGGCGCTCGATAGCGCGGGAACTGCTGCGCAACGCCCACGAGGTGATGCTCATCGAGCGCAAACTCGACCACGTAGAACCCGAGTCCGTGCCGGACGCGACGTGGGTACACGCCGATGCCTGCGAACTCAGCTCGCTCGAATCCACCGGACTCGAGCAGTACGACGTCGTGATCGCGGCGACGGGCGACGACAAGGCCAACCTGGTCCTCAGCCTGCTCGCGACCACCGAGTTCGGTGTTCCACGGGTCGTAGCCCGCGTCAACGATCCGCGCAACGAGTGGCTGTTCGACGAATCGTGGGGTGTGGACGTCGCGGTGTCCACACCGCGCATGCTCGCGGCGCTGGTCGAGGAAGCCGTCACCGTGGGCGATCTGGTGCGGCTGATGACGCTGCGCAAGGGCGCGAACCTGGTGGAGGTCACCCTGCGCGACACCACCGCCCTCGCCGGGAAACCGGTCCGGAAACTGGAACTGCCGCGCGATACGGCACTCGTGGCGATCCTGCGCGGCGGGCGGGTGATCGTCCCTCAGCCGGACGATCCGCTCGAGGGCGGGGACGAACTGCTGTTCGTCACGGCGGAGGACGTCGAGGACGATCTCCGGCAGGCGGTGAACCGCTAGTCGCGGAGTCTGTGCCGACTAGTTGCAGAGCCGGTGCCGACCAGTCGCGGAGCCGGTGCCGGCTAGTCGCGGAGCCGGTGCCGACCGGGGAGCCGAGGCTGCCCGTCGTGCGTGCCGTGCTCGTCGCGGGGCTTGTTCGACAGCCCGTCGTCCGTCGCCGGATCGTCGGCCGGCGCGTCACCGACCGTCTCCGAGGGCGCGGGTTCGACGATGCGGTCGGCACGCCTGACCGCCCAGAGGGTCACGAGCAGGGCAAGAGCAGTGAGCGGCCAGCCCATGCCGATCCGGGCCACCGCGAGCCAGCCGGTGCGGTCCTCGTCGTAGAGGTGGTTCTGCACGAGATAGCGACCGAGGAAGACCAGGGTCCACGCGAGGGTCGCGACGTCGTAGGCGCGCACCGCGGTGGTATGCGAACGCCACCGCGATCCCTGGCCGTTGAGCATCCCCCAGATCACGCCCACGAGCGGTCTGCGGACGAGCACGGACAACAGGAATGCGCCCCCGTAGACCAGGCTCGCGTAGATCCCGAAGAGGAAGTATCCCTTCGCGTCGCCGGTGCGATGAGCGATGAAGGCACACAGGGCGACTCCGAAGAAGCCCGAGATCGCGGGCTGGATCGGGGTGCGCTGGATCAGGCGCCACACGAGCACCGCGAGGGCGACGCCCAGCGCGGACCAGATGGCGACGGTGAGGCCCCACAGGCTGTTGACGGGGACGAACACCAGCACCGGCAGCGTCGAATAGACCAACCCGCTGATCCCACCGAGTTGTTCGAGCATCGTCTGCTGGTTGGTGTCGCTCACTCCTACGAGCCTGCCACATCCGGCACAGGGGTACGACCCTGCGTGCACCAGGGGCACCACTCCGCGCGCACAGAGGTCAGGCGGGCTCGCGCAGCTCGTAGTAGGGGTTGTAGATCACCTTGCGTCCGTCGCGTTCGCCGACACGACCGCGGACCATCAACGTACGCCCGGGCTCGATCCCCGGAATGCGCCGACGACCGATCCACACGAGCTGGATCGAGTCGGTCCCGTCGAAGAACTCCGCCTCGACGACGGCGGCAGCGGCACGCGAACACGACTCGACACTGCGAAGACGTCCGTACATGGTCACTTCCTGACCGCGGGCGCATTCGACGACGGGTAGGGCGCCCGTGGAGTGCGAGGATTCGGCCATCTGCTCGGCATCGAGTTCTTCGATGTCCTCGGTGAGCCGCCGTGTGAGCCGACGCAGGTAGCCGGCCGGGGAAGCCATAACACGCTCCTGTACGGAAGGGGCACGGATCTCGCGCCACCGAACTCTTCTTCGCCCGCCACTGTAGACCCATTCTCGCCGGATACAAGTTGCACGGTGCACACGCGCGTGCAGCCGTCGGTCGTCCTGCTGTGCGGGCAGGTGAGCGCGGTCTCCGGGGTTCGATGGTGCAGGATCGTCCGCATGTCCCACAGCGAATCCCCGGTCCCCCCGACCGCCGGCACCGCGGTCGTGCTTCCCGGCACGGGTTCGGACGCATGCTTCGCCGAGAAGGCGTTCGGCGCCGAACTCCGACGGCGGAGCATCATCCCGATCGCCGTCGATCCGGATCCGCGCGGTGTGGTGGCGAGCTATCTCACCGCGCTCGACGAGGCGGCCGAGAACGGGCCGATCCTCGTCGGAGGGGTGTCGATCGGTGCAGCCGTCGCGTTGAGGTGGGCATACGACAATCCGGACCGGGTCGTCGGCGTCCTCGCTGCCCTACCTGCATGGACCGGCGATCCGCGGGAGGCGCCGGCCGCCGCGAGCGCGCGGTGGACGGCCTCCGAACTGCGCGCCCACGGACTCGATACGGTCACCGCTGCGATGACGGCGTCGAGTCCGCCCTGGCTCGCCCTGGAATTGACGCGTTCGTGGAGCGCCCAGTGGCCCGATCTCCCGTCCGCGCTGGACGAGGCCGCACACTACCGGGCACTCGACGTCGACGAACTGCGTGCCGTGACCGTGCCGGTCGGTATCGCCGCCGCGGTGGACGACGCGGTTCATCCGCTCGCAGTGGGGCGGCAATGGTCGCGGGAGATCCCTCACGCGGAACTCGCGACGGTGACACTCGAACAGGTCGGGGACGACCCCTCCGTGCTCGGGAGGTTGTGCCTCGCCGCGCTCGACAGGATCGTCCCCGTCCCGAACCGATGATCGGTACCGGCCTCAGAAGCCGAGTTGCTGCATCGCCGAACCGGATTCGCCGCGGCGCGGCGGCGTCTGCCGGGCGGGCGGGACCTGCTGCGTCTGCTGGGCGGGCTGTTCCGGCGGGGCCGTCCGCGGAGCGGGCTGCGCCGGAGCTGCGCCCTGTTGCTGCCGCGCCGCGCCCTGCTGTTGCTGCTGCGCGGCGGCCTGCTGTTGCTGCTCCTGCGCCGCGACGAGCTGGCGGGTGAGTGCCTCGGGCAACACGATCGGCAGCGGTGTACGGACCGGATGGGGTTCGGATCCGCGACGGACGACGGTGCCGGAGATCACCGACCGTGCGATCCCGACGAGTTCGGAGTCGGCTCCGGCGTTCCCCGAGGGCGCCGCGACGACGCAGCGGATCATCCAGCGGAAGCCGTCGACACCGATGAACCGGAGATCCGCGTTCGCGGTCCTGCCGTGCAGTTCGCGACCCCACGGCCCCGATTCGATGCTGACCTCGGCCTTGTCGTTGCGCAGCGTCTCCGCGAGCTCGGCGGCGACCTCACGCCACTGTCCCGGCGACTTCGGTGCGGCGTACGCGGAGACCGTGATGCGCCCGAACTGGGTCACGAGATGGACGTTCTGCGGCGTCCCGTTCGGAGCCATCTCGACCTGGATCTGACCACCGGCCGGCAGCGGTACGAGCACGGATCCGAGGTCGAGACGGGAGGCGGTCACCGTCTCCTCGTCGACCTCGTCGATGTCGTACGGGCCGGAATCGGCCGCACTTCCGGTGGCGTACTCGTCGTACTCCTCGTCGGCGGGCTCGTCGTACGCGCCGAGGTCGCCGGCGGAAGCGGCGTCGGTCGCCTCGATGTTCGACCCGCGGTCCTTGCGGCGTCGTCCGAACATGTCAGGAACCCTCCTTCACGAGGCCGGCGTGCCCGCCGCTCGATCCGTATCCGCCGCTGCCCCGCGCCGTGTCGTCGAGCTCGTCCACTTCGACGAATTCGACGAGTTCGACACGCTGGACGAGCAGCTGCGCGATGCGGTCGCCTCGGCGGAGTTCGACGGCGCGCTCGGTGTCGTGGTTGATCAGACACACCTTGATCTCTCCACGGTAGCCCGCGTCGACCGTCCCGGGAGTGTTCACGACGGACAGACCGAACTTGGCGGCGAGGCCCGAACGCGGGTGGATCAGGCCGACCGTGCCCACGGGCAGCGCGACGGCGATGCCGGTGCCGACGAGCGCCCGCTCCCCCGGGCCGAGGGTCACGTCGACCGACGTGCACAGGTCCACACCGGCGTCACCGGGGTGGGCACGAGTGGGCACGGGGAGCTCCGGATCGAGCCGGCGCAGCGGTATCGGGGGAAGATCGGTCACGTCGTCCGAGACTACTCGCGTGCCGGGTCGCTCCGCCGAGGCGACTATCCTTACGGTGTGTCCCGTTCCTCGCGCACCTCACCGACTACACCTCCGACGGCCGACGCTCCGACCTTCTCGGAGCGGATGTGGGTGCCGTGGTGGTGGTGGCCGATCGGGCTCGGTGTGGCCGCCCTGCTCGCGGCCGAGCTGCACATGGGTGCCCCGGGGATGTACGCGTGGCTTCCCTACGTCCTTCTGCTCCCGGTCCCGATCTGGGTCCTGACCTGGCTCTCACGCAGCCGGGTCGAGGTGGTCGACGGCGAACTGGTCGTCGGTCGCGCACATCTGCCCGTCGACGTGATCTCGCGGGGTGTGGTGGTTCCGGCGTCGGCCAAGAGCGCCGCGATGGGCCGCCAGCTCGATCCGGCGGCGTTCGTCCAGCACCGTCCCTGGGTGCGGACCATGGCGCTCGTCGTGCTCGACGACCCGGAGGATCCGACACCCTACTGGCTGGTGAGCACGCGGCGGCCTGCCGAACTGCTCGCGGCGCTGGGTTGCGACGAGTCGGGCCGCAAGGACGATCCGACCCGCAAGTAGGACTGTTCGAACGGGCACCGGGTCCCCGGATACGACAGGGCCCGGATACGACACGGCCCCGGATGCCGGGAACAGCAGAGGCTGCCGCGGCGCCGGGGCACGCAGGAGGGAGACGCGGGTGACCACGGCGCATCGTCGTCACCCGGCCTCGTTTCGCACCTATGTCCTCACGCTGCCCTATGTCCTCACGCTGCGCAGTCCCGGCAGATCATGACACCGTTCTCCTCGCTCGCGAGTCTGCTCCGGTGATGCACCAGGAAACAGCTCGAGCAGGTGAATTCGTCGGCCTGCTTCGGGACGACACGCACCGACAGCTCTTCGCCGGACAGATCCGCCCCGGGCAGCTCGAAGGACTCGGCGGTGTCCGATTCGTCGACGTCCACCACAGCGGACTGGGCCTCGTTGCGCCGGGCCTTCAGTTCCTCGAGTGAATCCTCCGACACATCGTCGCTGTCGGTCCGCCGGGGTGCGTCGTAGTCAGTCGCCATTTCCTCTTACCTTCTAGTACTCGTACCGGTAGCCGGCCGGGACACGGACGGTGCTCCCGGCCAGGGCAACGCACGGCCGTCCGTTGGAGTTCCCGACGGGTGTGCCATTGCTGTGGCATACCCGAATTGACTCTGTTTTCGCGCCGCACCGCCCATTCTTGGACGGTTCGGCCGCCGAACAATAGCCGACCTCACGCACGAATATGCAATCGATGCGTGGAAACGCCGGGAATTGTCTGGCAATCGTCATCAACAACACAACGACTCGTGACATTTCCTCGGGTCGGCGGTTCCACCGACCACGTCCGCGACCTCTACAGTGAGTGCGACGAACACGGCATGACACGAGAGGCAGGGCCGCGTGGTTTCCCTGATCACCGAAGGAAGCGCAACCGATGACCGCGGCCGCCCGTTCCGTCGGCGCCGGGTGGTCCCGGCCGCCGTGGCGGGTGCCGTCCTCGCCGCAGGCACGATCGTCGTGTGGTCCTCCGTGTTCACCTCGTCCGAGCCCGTCACGACCACCGTGGCGTGCAACGCTCCCCCGACCGAGGCCACCGACCCCGAAGGCCCGCAACCGGCTCCGCTCGGCGAGGTCGTGGACCGGTCGACGCTGCTCGAGGTCGAACCCGCTCCCCTGACGGCCACCCGGGTGCGCGTCTACAACGCCAACGGCGAACGCGGCCAGGCCACGCACGTGGCCGCTCAGCTGAGCGATTACGGTTTCTCGAGCCCGCCCGACGTGCAGGCCGGCAACGATCCGGTCTACGTCGACCAGAACATGCAGTGCCAGGGGCAGATCCGCTTCGGCGAGGCCGGGCGCGCTGCTGCGTCCTCGGTGTGGTTGCTCGCCCCGTGCGCCGAGTTGGTGCAGGACACACGCGAGGACGACACCGTCGACCTCGCGCTGGGAACCTACTTCCGGGACATCTCCCCCGGGGCGGATGCCGAAGAGGTCCTGCGGGCACTACGCGAGGTCCCGGCGGGCGAGGAGACGGCTCCGCTCGACCTCGATCTACTCACGGCCGCACGCAATGCCCGGTGCTGAATCTCTTTTCACAGACCGTGCATCCTGTTTTTCGTCACTGTTGAGGTAAAAGGTGACGAACCACAATTCATGATGTGACGAAACGGTCAATTCGGAATTGCGTCGAGCGCTCCGATTTCGGCGAGCAGAGTTTCGAAATCGGCCGCGATCCCCGGCGCGGCCGCGACCGTGAGTTCCCCGTCGTCCCCGGTGCCGCTCGGGACACGCACCACCGCACCGGCTTCCGCAGCGACGAGCGCCCCCGCCGCCCAGTCCCAGGGACCGAGTCCGTGTTCGTAGTGGGCGTCGACCCTGCCGGCCGCGACCATGCACAGGTCCAGGGCGGCCGCTCCGACACGCCGGATGTCGCGCACCCTCGGTAGCAGCGCTGCCACCAGCTCACCCTGACGTGCGCGTCGTGCCGGCGAGTACGAGAAGCCGGTCGCCACGAGCGCCAGTCGCGGATCCGTCACGGGATTGCATCGCAACGGCACCCGCGTGCCGTCGACGTCCAGATGGGCACCGAGACCCTCTGCCGCCGAGAACGTCTCCCCCGAGGCGATGTCGACGACGGCACCGGCCACCGAGCGTCCGTCGACCCGCGCGGCCACCGAGACCGCCGAGGCGGGGAGTCCGTAGACGAAGTTGACGGTGCCGTCGATGGGATCGACCACCCAGACGACTCCGCTCGCGGCAGTCGCCGTCCCGCCGTCGGCCCCGGTCTCCTCGCCGAGGAAGGCGTCGCCCGGCCGCAGTTCCGTGAGCCGACGCCGGATGAGTTCCTCACTCTCGGTGTCGGCGGCGGTGACGGGATCGGTCACCGTCGATTTCGTCCCCACACTGGCGGCCTCCCCCGAGCCCGGAGGACCGAACAGCTCGACCCGGCGTACACGGACGTAGGACGCGGCCTCACGGGCGACGGTCACCGCCACATCCCTCAGCGCGGACAACTCGGATTCGGGGATTGTTCTCTGTGCGTGCACGAACCGATCCGAACACAGTGCCGACGGTTTCGCCACCGACCCCGCACCCGGTGACACCGGGCACTATCGTTTCCACGAGCGGAGCAGCCGGCCCCACCCAGCGAGAGGAAGTACGCAATGGCACAGGACGTCCCCACGGACCGAGCGACTCCCGTCAACCACGGATTCGGAGTCGACATCGGGGGAAGTGGCGTCAAGGGTGCCGTGGTGGATCTCGACACGGGCCGCTTGGTCGGCGACCGCATCAAGATCCTCACTCCGCAACCGTCCACTCCCGAGGCCGTGGCGAAGACGGTGGCGCAGATCGTCGAACAAGCCGGCTGGACGGGTCCCGTCGGCGTGACCCTGCCGAGCGTGGTCACCGGAGGTGTCGCCCGCACCGCCGCCAACATCGACAAGTCGTGGATCGGGACCGACGCCGGATCCCTCTTCTCGCGGGTGCTCGGCGGCCGGGACGTCTCGGTGCTCAACGACGCCGACGCCGCGGGAATCGCCGAAGACCGCTTCGGTGCCGCCAAGGACACCGACGGCGTGGTGATCCTCCTGACCTTCGGCACCGGGATCGGTTCGGCCGTGCTGCACAACGGTGTACTGCTGCCCAACACCGAGTTCGGGCACATGGAGGTCGACGGCAAGGAGGCCGAGCACCGCGCCGCCTCGTCGGTCAAGGAGCGCAACGACCTGTCGTACAAGCAGTGGTCCAAGGAGGTCTCGCGCGTCCTCGCCCGCTTCGAGGATCTGCTCTGGCCCGACCTGTTCATCGCGGGCGGCGGCATCAGCCGCAAGCACGAGAAGTGGATCCCGCTCCTGACCAACCGCACCCCGGTGGTCCCCGCCGAACTGCGCAACGCGGCGGGAATCGTAGGGGCTGCTTATGCTGCGAAAACAGGTGTCACTCCCTGAGTCCGGCGCATCGGCCGCCCGAGGGATCGTTACAATGGTCCCCAGCAGGCCGGAACCGGCCCTCATCCCGACAGACCTCTCCGCCGGAATCACTCTGGCGCGACGCCGCACTACCTCGTCACGAAAGGGCGTACGTGGCAGCCACCGACATCCACACCGCTGATTCCGCCAACGAATCGGCACCCGTTGCGGACGCTTCGAGCGTCGCAGGCGCTGCGGACTCCGCGGAGGGCACCGCTCCCGGTGCCAAGCCGCCGGCGAAGAAGACCGCTGCGAAGAAGGACCCCGCGAAGAAGGCGGCCGCCAGGAAGGCTCCTGCGAAGAAGGCAGCCGCCAAGAAGACCACCGCGAAGAAGGCAGCAAAGAAGGCCACGAAGGCTGCGGGTTCGGGCGACGAGGACTTCGACGCCACCGAGGAAGCGGACCTCGCAGACCTCGAGGTCTCGGAGGGTGATCTCGCCGGCGCCGAGGATGTGGTGGTCGAGGACGACGAGCCCAGCGAGAAGGACAAGGCCTCGGGCGACTTCGTCTGGGACGAGGAGGAGTCCGAGGCGCTGCGTCAGGCACGCAAGGACGCCGAGCTCACCGCCTCGGCCGACTCCGTGCGCGCCTACCTCAAGCAGATCGGCAAGGTCGCCCTCCTCAACGCCGAGGAGGAAGTCGAGCTCGCCAAGCGCATCGAGGCCGGTCTGTACGCGACCCACATGCTGCAGCAGCTGGCGGCGAAGGGCGAGAAGCTCCCCGTCGCGCAGCGCCGCGATCTGAACTGGATCTGCCGCGACGGCAACCGGGCCAAGAACCACCTGCTCGAGGCGAACCTCCGTCTCGTCGTCTCGCTCGCCAAGCGCTACACCGGCCGCGGCATGGCGTTCCTGGACCTGATCCAGGAAGGCAACCTCGGTCTGATCCGCGCGGTCGAGAAGTTCGACTACACCAAGGGTTACAAGTTCTCCACCTACGCGACCTGGTGGATCCGTCAGGCCATCACCCGTGCCATGGCCGACCAGGCCCGCACCATCCGTATCCCGGTGCACATGGTCGAGGTCATCAACAAGCTCGGTCGTATCCAGCGCGAGTTGCTCCAGGATCTGGGCCGCGAGCCCACGCCCGAGGAGCTCGCCAAGGAAATGGACATCACGCCGGAGAAGGTGCTGGAGATCCAGCAGTACGCGCGTGAGCCCATCTCCCTCGACCAGACGATCGGCGACGAGGGCGACAGCCAGCTCGGCGACTTCATCGAGGACTCCGAGGCCGTCGTGGCCGTCGACGCCGTCTCCTTCACCCTGCTGCAGGATCAGCTGCAGTCGGTGCTCGAGACCCTGTCCGAGCGTGAAGCGGGCGTCGTGCGTCTGCGCTTCGGCCTCACCGACGGCCAGCCGCGTACCCTCGACGAGATCGGTCAGGTCTACGGCGTGACGCGCGAGCGCATCCGTCAGATCGAGTCGAAGACCATGTCGAAGCTGCGCCACCCGTCGCGGTCGCAGGTGCTGCGCGACTACCTCGACTGACATCCGTCACGAAGAACGAGGGCCATCCGATCGGGCGGCCCTCGTTCTTCGTTCCGGACCCCGAGGTCAGCAGAAGAAGGCCGCTGGAGAAGGGGCCGCTAGAGAAGCTCCGGTTCGTCTCCGGGAAGGCGCTGTCGCTCGTCACCTCCGGGGAGTCGTGTGGATGCGAACCGCATCACCGGTTCGACGACCCGCGCGGCCACCGGACCGAGCACGGCGGTGATCATCACGTATGCCGAAGCGATCGCCGCGAGGCGACTGTCGACGTGTCCGGAGGCGACGGCCAGCCCGGCGATCACGATAGAAAACTCTCCCCGGGCGATGAGTGCCGCGCCGGCGCGCGCCCGGCCCATCACGGCGATACCGTGACGGGCCGCCGCGATCCATCCGGTGACGAGCTTCGTCAGCGCGGTCAGCACGGCCAGCAGGATCGCCCAGCCGAGCACCGGCGGTATCGCCGTCGGATCGGTGTTCAGCCCGAAGAAGACGAAGAAGATGGCGGCGAACAGGTCGCGGAGCGGTTCGAGGACCCGGACCGCGTTGTGTGCCGTCGAACCGGAGATGGCGATGCCCAGCAGGAAGGCGGCCACGGCCGCGGACACCTGCAGGGCCGACGCGATCCCCGCCACCAGCAGCGCTGCGCCGAGCAGCTTGAGCAACAGCGTTTCCCGATCGGGGCTGTCGAGCACGACCGAGACGTAGCGCCCGTATCGCACCACCAGCACCAACACCACGGTGACGAGACCGAGTGAGATCGCGACGGCTTCGAGGCCGCCGAGCAGACTCACGCCCGCCAGGATCGCAGTGAGGATCGGGAGGTAGACGGCCATCGCGAGATCCTCGAAGACGAGGATCGACAGGACGACCGGTGTCTCGCGGTTGCCGAGGCGCCCCAGATCGGCGAGGACCTTCGCCACGATCCCGGACGACGAGATGTAGGTGACACCCGCAAGCACGAAGGAGCCGATGGGTCCGAGACCCAGGATCAGCGCGATGGCGGCTCCCGGCACCGCGTTCAGGGCGAGGTCGAGCAGGCCTGCCATCCGAGAGCGTCGCAGGCCGCTGATCAACTCGTTCGCGGTGTACTCGAGACCGAGCAGCAACAGCAGCAGGACCACGCCGATCTCGCTGGCGATGTGACTGAACGCCCCGATATCGCCGAGCTGGATGAAGCCACCATTGCCGAAGCACAGGCCGCCGATCAGATAGAACGGGATCGGCGACATGCCGATCCGCGCCGCGAGCCGTCCGAGGACGCCGAGTCCGAAGAACACCGCACCCAGTTCGATGAGTGCGAGTGTCGTCGTGTCCATTCTGCGGGATCAGCCGTTGCGCAGGATCCTGGCGGCCGCGTCGAGACCGTCGGCCGTTCCGACCGTCACCAGGATGTCCCCACCCGTGAGAACGAAGTCGGGTGTCGGGGACGGCATGACCTGACCGGCACGCATCACGGCCACGACGGACACACCGGTGCGGGTGCGCAACGCGGTGTCGCCCAGTACCGCTCCGTCGAACCGTGAATCCTCGTGGATGTGGAGCTGGCGGGTGAGGATTCCGGGCAGGTCGCGGTGGTCGTCACGCAACTGGGCGACGAGCTGTGGGGCACCGAGCAGATTGCTGAGCGTCGCCGCCTCCTCGACGGTGAGAGGCAGGGAGGCCGCACACGCGTCGGGGTCGCCCGCCTTCGAGATGATGAGGTCGCTGTGACCGTCCCGATGGGTGATCACCCCGATGCGGCGCCCGGAGGCCAGTTCGAAGTCCTTGCGTACACCGATCCCGGGAAGCGGCGTCACGTCGACGATCATGGTCGAAAGACTAGTCCTCCGGACCGACGGCATCCGCTCGCTCCCGGTCGAGGGGCGGGAACCGACCGTCCGGTCCCGGCAGGTAGGGCGTCACCTCCACAACGACGTCGACGGGCAGGGGCCCGTAGAGGTGCGGAAAGCGCATCGACTCCGGGTCCTCCGGTACGCCGGGTTCGAAACGGAGCGGGTCGACGAGGCGCGTCGGGTCGACGCGCAGCAGGAGGAGGTCCGTGCGGCCTGCGTACAACCGGTCGGCGGGCAGGTGCACCTGGTGCGGGGTCGACAGGTGGACGAAACCCTGGGTCCCGAGGGAGTCCGGCACGACCGCCCCGAGGGGTCGGAAGTGGTCCCAGTCGTCGCGGGAGATGATGTGCAGCAGGGTCTCGGTCATGGCGTCATTGTGCGTCGGACAGCCCGTCCGGGGCGTTTCCGGCCCCCTCGGGCTCTGCGCTGTGAGCGAACACACCGTGCGGAAAACGGCCATGTCGAAGCATTTTCGCTGTTCGATGCGTGAAACACGCCACCATTGGGCATCCAGGGGAACAACACGTGAATACGAATCGTCTGTCAGAGTAGATCCACCGCGCCGGCCGGTGCGGCGGACCAGACCCCGGCACCCGATATGAGCGGTGGCCAGTTTGGAGGAGTCATGCCCGGTACGTTGACCAGCCCGAAATTGACCGCTGCAGATCGCTGCGATCGGTGCAATGCCGCCGCTCGTGTCCGCGCCGTCCTTCCGACCGGCGGAGAACTGTTGTTCTGCGGGCACCACGCGAACGAGCACACCGACCGCCTCCGTGAACTCGGAGCGACGATCGTGAGCGAGTCCGACGCCACCGTGTGATCCGCCGTCCGGAACCACGGTTCCGAGACCCGACCGAACGGGCGACCACCTCGAGGTGGTCGCCCGTTCTCGTCGTCACCAACTGCGCAGGATCGCGATCCGGTCGCGCAGTTGCTCGGCGGTCGCCATCGCCGTCGGCGGACCACCGCACTGGCGACGCAGTTCGCCGTGGATCACCCCGTGCGGCTTCCTGGTCCGGTGGTGCACGACCGCGACGAGCGAGTTGAGTTCGCGACGGAGCTGGGCGAGGGTGTCGGCGGTCTCGACACGCTCGGTCACCTGGGGCGGCGGCGTGGGTGCCGGTTCAGCCTTCGGCTTGTTCAGCTGCTGTTCCTGACGCTGACGCAGCAGCGCCCGCATCTGTTCCGCGTCGAGCAGACCCGGGAGCCCCAGATAATCGGCCTCCTCGTCGGAACCCGCGAATGTCGCGGTGCCGAAAGAGGATCCGTCGTAGATGACCTGATCGAGTTCGGCGTCCGCCCCGAGCGAGTGGTAGGCCTTCTCGTCCTCGCCGGGCTCGTCCTTGCGCCGGTTCGCGTCGGCGAGCAGCTCGTCGTCGAAGCCCTCCTTGACCCGGTGCGGCTTGCCGAGGACGTGGTCGCGCTGGGCCTCGAGCTGGCTGGCGAGCTCGAGCAGCACCGGCACGGACGGCAGGAAGACACTGGCCGTCTCCCCCTTGCGGCGCGACCGCACGAAGCGGCCGATGGCCTGCGCGAAGAACAACGGGGTCGAGGCGCTGGTCGCGTACACACCCACCGCCAGTCGCGGGACGTCGACGCCCTCGGACACCATGCGCACGGCGACCATCCACCTCTGGTTGCCCTCGCTGAACTGCGAGATGCGGTCGGAGGCGGTGGGATCGTCCGAGAGCACGACGGTCGGCATCTCGCCGGTGATCGACTCGAGGATCTTCGCGTACGCACGCGCGGTGGTCTGGTCGGTGGCGATGACGAGCCCACCGGCGTCCGGCATGCCGCCGGCACGCAGCTGCTGCAGACGGGTGTTCGCCGCCCCCAGCACCGCAGGAATCCAGTCGCCTTGGGGGTCGAGGGCCGTCCGCCACGCCCGGGCCGTCTGCTCGGCGCTGAGAGGCTCTCCCAGTCGCGCGGTGAACTCCTCCCCCGCACTCGTGCGCCAGCGCGCCTCGCCCGAGTACGCGAGGAATACGACGGGGCGCACGACGCCGTCGGCGAGTGCGTCGGCGTAGCCGTAGGCGTGGTCGGCCTTGGACTGCAGCAGACCGTCCTCGTTCGGTTCGTAGCTCACGAACGGGATCGCACTGTCGTCGCTGCGGAAGGGCGTACCGGTCAGTGCCAGACGGCGGGTCGCGTCCCCGAACGCCTCGAGAATGCCCTCACCCCAGCTCTTCGCGTCGCCACCGTGGTGGATCTCGTCGAGGATCACCAGGGTGCGACGCGCCTCCGTGCGCACACGGTGCTTGAACGGGTGCGAGGCGATCTGCGCGTAGGTGACCACGACGCCCTGGTAGTCGCTCGATGTCTGCCCGGTGGAATTCGTGAAGTTCGAGTCGAGCGCGATGCCGATGCGGGCCGCGGCACCCGCCCACTGGTGCTTGAGGTGCTCCGTGGGGGCGACCACCGTGATCTGGTCGACCGTCCGGTCGCGCAGCAGCTCCGACGCCACCCGGAGGGCGAAGGTCGTCTTACCGGCGCCCGGGGTCGCGACGGCGAGGAAGTCGCGCGGCTTCGTCGCGAGGTACTTGGTGAGGGCGCGGCGCTGCCAGGCACGTAGCTGGGCCACAGGGGCGGAGGTCGTAGCTTGTCCGACGGTTTCGGTGCTCACCGGTTTCTCGTGCTCCTTGTCCGCTTCGCTCGGGTCGGTGCCACCGCACTCGTCCGGGCGCCGACCGTCATGGAGCCTATCGTCTCGGAGCCCGTGAACCCGCCGAAGCCGCGGCGTCGGCGGGTTCTCCGAGGACTGCGTGGCAGAATTCGAGAGGCCCTCACCTGCCTGTGCGCGCACGCGAGCGTGTCTTCAGGAATTCTGGAAGTAGATGAACGACACACCACGATCCCCCGCACAGGCACCCTCCGGCCGCGTTCGCCGCGCGGTCGGAAAGGGCTGGAAGGTCGTGACGCACACCCTGTCGTCGGCCTGGGACCACTCGATCTTCAGCAAGGCGGCGACCGCGGCCTTCTGGCAGACCCTCTCACTGCCGCCCCTGTTGCTCGGTCTGCTCGGCAGTCTCGGTTACGTCGGTGGCTGGTTCGGTCCCGACACGGTGGAGATCATCACGTCGAAGACCGTCACCTTCCTCCGCTCGGTCTTCAGCGACAGCGTGGTCGACCAGATCATCGAACCCACGGTCGAGGACGTCCTCCGTCGGGGTCGCGCCGACGTGATGTCGTTGGGCTTCGTGTTGTCGCTGTGGGCAGGATCGTCGGCGATCTCGACGTTCGTGGATTCGATCGTCGAAGCGCACCACCAGCAGGACCATCGCCACCCGGTGTGGCAGCGGATCTTCGGGCTGCTCCTCTACGTGATCTTCCTGATCCTGGCGGTGTTCACGATGCCGCTCGTCGCGCTCGGACCCACTCTGATCGGCCGGTTGCTGCCCGACGCCTGGTTCGATGTCGGCTCACGGATCATCGACACCTTCTACTTCCCCGCGGTGGGTCTGCTCCTACTGATCGGTCTGACGACCCTGTACAAGGTGGCGCTGCCGAAGTCACTGCCGTGGCACCGACTGCTCGGTGGCGCGGTGCTGGCCGGGGTGTTCTTCCTCGCGTCGAGCGTGATCCTGCGGTGGTACCTGACGTGGGTCGCGGCCACGGGTTACACCTACGGTGCGCTCGCCGCCCCGATCGCGTTCCTGTTGTTCACGTTCTTCCTGGGGTTCGCCGTGGTCCTCGGAGCGGAGTTCAACGCCACGGTGCAACAGTTCTGGCCGGCGCGCGCCACGCGTCTGGAGCAGTGGCGGATCTGGCTCGCGGAGCAGTCGGCCCGTGATCCGTCGCCCGACAGCGGACCGGTGACGAACCTCACCCGCCGGTTGACGAGCTCCACGACCATCCGGCTGTCGGACCTGATCCGGCCCGGGGATCGCCAACCCGAGTCGTGGCCGATCGACGGGAAACCCGTCGAGTCGGATGCGGCGCCGGACGATCGGCCTGCCCCCCACGACGACACTGCTCCCCACGACGACACTGCCTCGCACGACGACACTGCCTCGCACGACGACAAGGCCGGGGGATCCGAAGTTCCCCCGGCCCAGACCGAACTGTTGACGGTGGAGGCAGTATCACCGTCTTCGCCGGCAGCAAGACCGTCGCCAGAATCACCCGACGCCGCGGCGGACGACGAGGTATTCCACCAGGTGTCTCAGTCGCCCTTGCGCAAACCGTCGTAGACTTTCTTGCATTCGGGGCACACCGGCGAGCCGGGCTTCGGCGACCGGGTCACCGGAAAGACCTCACCGCACAGCGCGACCACATGGGTACCCATGACCGCACTCTCGGCGATCTTGTTCTTCTTCACGTAGTGGAAGAACTTCGGGGTGTCGTCGTCGGTCGTTTCGTCGGTGGTGGTATCCGGCCGTTCCTTGATATCCGTGCTCACGTGTCCATGATGCCGCACGGAAGGGCCGGATGTGTATGTGCGTGCGACGGCCCGGCGTGGGAAGGTGGAAGACATGGCGAGAACTCACGGTTTCGGCGGATCCCCCGAGAACGGATCGCCCGACAACCCGGTTCTGATCACCGCGGCGGAGGCGTCGCTCGAGGATCAGCACCGAGCACGGGTTCGCAAGTACCTCACCATCATGTCGGTCCGCATCCCCGCCCTGCTGCTGGCGGCGATCGCGTACGGCGTATGGGCCAATCCCTGGATCTCGATGGCGATCATCGGGGTGTCGATCCCGCTGCCGTGGATCGCCGTCCTCATCGCCAACGACCGGCCGCCGCGCCGCAAGGACGAACCGAGCCGCTGGGACGGCCGCTTCGACGATGCCCCGGCGATCGAGTCGTCCCGCCACCATGTGATCGACGGCTGACAGGGACCCCGGACGGGACGCTTGCGAGAATGTCGTGGTGGACCGCGACCTTCTCCTGTCTCTCTGCCCGGCTCTGCGCACCGCACTGATCCGGTGCCGCTACGACCTCGACACCGTCCGGGAACTGCTCGGCCCCGAGGCGCACGCCGCCCTCGGGCGTAGCGAACCCGTCCCTGCCCGGCGCATCGCGCGCGGTGCGGGCGATCTCGGCGTGCTCGTGCGGCTGTTCCTCCTCCAGGACACCTGCCCCGAGGACGAGGTCGCGCAGGCTCTCGCCCCGGTGACGACGGAGCAGGCCGTGCAGGCGGGACTCGTCGAACGCGACGGCGACGGCGTGCGGGCCGCTCTCGACCTGCGGCCCCTCGACGCCGGGACCGGCAGCCGCTGGGTGCTGTCCGATCTCGACGGCTCGATCCGGCCCGTCTCGACCCGCCCCGATCACGTCCTCGGCGTCGGTCAGGCCTCCCTGTCGCTGCTGCAGGCCACCCCGACCGATCGGGTCGGTTCGGTGCTCGATCTCGGCACCGGTTGCGGGGTGCAGGCGATCCGCGCCGCGGACCACGCGGACGAGGTCACCGCGACCGACATCAACCCCCGCTGCCTGACCCTGGCCGCCGCGAGCGCCGCGTTGAACGAGATCGACATCGATCTTCTCGAGGGGTCGTGGTTCGAGCCGGTCGCCGGCCGGACCTTCGACCGCATCGTCGCGAATCCACCGTTCGTGGTGAGCGCCGGACGTGTCGAGCACAGCTACCGCGATTCCGGTCTCGACCTCGACGGCGCCAGCCGGCTCATGATCTCGCAGGCCGCCGAACACCTGAATCCCGGCGGCACCGCCGCGATGCTCGCGTCCTGGGTGCACGTCGAGGGCGAGGACTGGCGGACCCGCGTCGCATCGTGGCTGCCGTCACACGGCGTCGACGCCTGGATCGTGCAGCGCGATATCGCCGATCCGGCCCTCTACGTCGGGACGTGGCTGCGAGACGGTGACGCCGATCAACGCGAGCCGGAGGTCGCGGTGCGCGCCGAGCAGTGGCTCGACCACTTCGAGGAGCAGGGCGTCGAGGGCGTCGGGTTCGGGTTCGTCTACCTGCGCCGCACCGACCTGCCGTCCGATGTGATGGCCGAGGACCTGCGGCACGCGTTCACCGACGCGCTGGGTGACGAGGCGGTCGACTACTTCCGGCGCCTCGACTGGCTGCGTACGCACGAGGTGCTCGACGCCCGTTTCGCGGTGCGGCCCGACACGGCCCTCGAGCGGGTGCACCTGCCCGGCGAGGACGGGTGGGACCAGGTGGTCGTGCGGGTGCACCGCAGTGGCGGTCCGGCCTGGCAGCACGAGGTGGACGACCTCGCGGCCGCCCTGCTCGGCGGCATGCGCGCCGACGGTCTTCCGCTCGGGGATCTCGTGTCGCTGCTCGCGGCCGCGCACGGCGAGGACGAGGACGACCTCCTCACGCAATCGGTGGGCCTCGTGCACGGCTTGGTGCGGCACGGGTTGATCGAGCCCGTCTGACCCCCTCCGGCGCGTTCCTGAGGTTCCACGATTCGGTTCTCTCAGCAACTTCTCAGGAGCTCATCGGGTTAGTGCAGGTCAGCGCGGTGGTACTCCGAGACCGACGGGAACTCCACCGCTTCGCCGGTCGTTGAACCCTGTGAGACACCACCGATGAGGAGGCACGTCATGGCACGCCCCGAAACCACCGCTCGCTTCGATTCCGACCTGGACGGTCAGAGCCCCGCAGCCGATCTCGTTCGCGTCTACCTGAACGGCATCGGACGGACCGCTCTGCTCACCGCAGCCGACGAGGTGGAATTGGCCAAGCGGATCGAGGCCGGCCTGTATGCCAAGCACCTGCTCGAGACGAAGAAGCGTCTGTCGGCGGCGAAGAAGCGCGACCTCGCGATCATCGTCCGCGAAGGACAGGCCGCTCGTAGCCACCTGCTCGAGGCGAACCTGCGCCTCGTCGTCTCGCTGGCGAAGCGTTACACCGGACGCGGTATGCCCCTGCTGGACCTCATCCAGGAGGGCAACCTCGGCCTGATCCGCGCGATGGAGAAGTTCGACTACGCGAAGGGCTTCAAGTTCTCGACCTACGCGACGTGGTGGATCCGTCAGGCCATCACCCGCGGAATGGCCGACCAGAGCCGCACGATCCGGCTCCCCGTCCACCTCGTCGAACAGGTCAACAAGCTCGCCCGCATCAAGCGTGAGCTGCACCAGCAGCTCGGCCGCGAGGCGACCGACGAGGAACTCGCCAACGAGTCGGGTATCCCCGTCGAGAAGATCGCCGACCTGCTCGACCACAGCCGCGACCCGGTGAGCCTCGACATGCCCGTCGGCAACGACGAGGAGGCCCCGCTGGGCGACTTCATCGAGGACGCCGAGGCGACGTCCGCCGAGACCGCCGTCATCGCCGGACTCCTGCACAGCGACGTCCGCAGCGTCCTCGCGACGCTCGACGAGCGCGAACAGCAGGTCATCCGCCTGCGCTACGGCCTCGACGACGGCCAGCCCCGCACCCTCGATCAGATCGGCAAGCTCTTCGGGCTGTCCCGTGAGCGTGTCCGGCAGATCGAACGCGAAGTGATGGTCAAGCTCCGCGAAGGAGACCGCGCCGAGCGCCTTCGCGCCTACGCCAGCTGACCGGGCGCGTCAGCGGTATCCGATCCCCGAGAACCGGGCTGGGTTCTCGGGGATCGTTGCCGTTCGGGTGCCTTCTCCGGCAGGTGTCCGGCCGCCGGACTGCCGTCAGCGCAGACGGCGCGGTCCGAGGTCGAGCGGGTGCGGTTCGGGCCCGATCCGCACGTGCGCGTCGGTGAGTTCGGCTCCCACCACCGAGGCCAGGACCGGTTCGCACACCAGTTCGCGCACCTCGGGCAGGTCGTCGGCGAGCGCCGAGATCCTCTGGACGAAGTCGACGAGTGCCGGCTTGTTCACCGGTGCGGCATTGCGATAGCCCGAGAGCAACGGCGCCGCCTTCGGCGCGTCGATCAACTCGACCGCCTCGTCCTCCGTGAGCGGAAGAACCCGGTAGGCGCGGTCGCCGAGCAGGTCGGAGATCACACCGGCGAGACCGAACGAGATGAGCGAACCGAACGACGGGTCGTCCTGCACACGGATCGCGCAACCGATGCCCTTGTGGGCCATCCGCTGCACGTGCATCAACGGCTCCCCCGACACCGCGGCCAGGTCGCAATAGGCGATCCGTACCGAATCGGCGTCGACGAGATCGAGCCGGACCCCGGTCAGATCGGGCCGGTGCCGCCACTGCGCACCGGTGGCCTTGACCGCCACGGGGAAGCCGATCTCGTCCGCCGCCGCGACCGCCTCCTCCTCGGTGGTGACGGCGCGGAAGTCCGCGACCTCGACTCCGTAGCAGGACAGCAGCAGGGCCGCCTCGGTATCCGACAGGTAGCGACCCTCGGGAGTCGTCTCGAGCCAGCCGTCCACGAGCGCACGGGCGCGCTCGGGATCGATGCCCGCCGGTCGCACGACCTGCGAGGGCGGACGACTGCGCCATTTCGCGTACCGCCACGCCCGCCCCAGGGCGAGCGCCGCTCGTTCCGGACCGGGATAGGACGGCACGGATCCGCGGGTCGGGTTGCCGTCCGGTCCGCGCACGGCCAGGACGTCGGGGATACCCTCGGTCGCCAGGAAGGTCGTGACCACCGGCTTCTCCGACCCGGCGACGGCGTCGCGCAGGGCCTGCGCGTAGGGCTGGACGTCGACGGCGACCGGCGGGACGAAGACCGCGATCACCGAGTCGACATCGGGTGAGTCGAGCGCCCGGGCGACGGCTTCGGCGAATTCCTCGGGCGACGCCTGCGCGCCGAGATCTACCGCGTCCGGTGCCTGCAGACCCTGGCCGCGGGCGGCGTCGACGGCGAGCAGACCCAGGGCGGTGGAGTTGCCGACCACGGCGACGCGGGGACCCGCGGGCAGCGGCTGGTAACCGAACAGCAGGGCCGAGTCGAAGAGCTGGCCGATGGACTCGACCTGGACGACACCGGCCTGCTCGAACAGGTATCGCACGATGGTGTCGTCCATCTCCCCCGTCCGGGCGGCGAGCGCCGGCGGCACCGCGTGGCGGCCGCTCTTGACGGCGACGATCGGTTTGCTGCGCGCCACCCGCCGCGCGATGCGCGAGAACTTGCGCGGGTTGCCGAAACTCTCCAGATACAGCAGCACCACTTCGGTGGCAGGATCGGTGTCCCAGTACTGCAGCAGGTCGTTGCCGGACAGGTCGGCGCGGTTGCCGGCCGAGACGAAGGACGACAGTCCGACACCCGTCTTGGCGGCCTCGTCGAGGATCGCGATGCCGAGGGCGCCGGACTGGCAGAAGAAACCGACGTTGCCGGACGCCGGGAGCACGGGCGCGAGGGTCGCGTTGAGTCGGATGGCGGGATCGTTGTTGGCGACACCGAGAGCATTCGGCCCGATGAGTCGCATACCGTGCGACCGCGCGGCCAGCGTGAGCCGCCGCTCGGCGTCGCGACCCTCCGGTCCGGTCTCGCCGAAACCGGACGAGACGACGAGCAGGGCCTTGACACCCTTCGCGAGACAGTCGTCGAGCACCGAGTCGATCGATTCGGCGGGGACGGCGGCGACCGCGAGATCGATCTCATCGGGGATGTCGCGGACGGTCGGGTAGGCGCGGACACCTCGGACGGACCGGTGTTCGGCGTTGACCGGGTAGACCGGCCCGGTGAACCCGCTGCGCAGCATGTTCACCAGGACGGCGTTGCCCACCTTGCGGCTGTCGGTGGAGGCACCGATGACGGCGACACTGCCGGGACCGAGGATGTTGCGCACGCTGCGCGCCTCGGCGGCGCGTTCGCGGGCGTTGCGGACCGAGACGAGGGCTTCGGTGGGGTCGATCGCGAACTCGAGCCGGACGACTCCCCCTTCGAAGCTGCGGCTGACCTGGTAGCCGGCTTCCCGGAAGACCGTGATCATGTGCCGGTTCTCGGCGAGGACCTCGGCGACGAAGGTGTGCAGTCCGTTCTCGGCGGCCGCGCCGGCGAGATGTTCGAGCAGGATCGGACCGAGACCGCGTCCCTGGTGAGCGTCGGCGACGGTGAAGGCCACCTCGGCGGAGAGACCGTCGCCCTCGTGCGAGAGTCCCTCGTACCGCCCGACGGCGATGATCTCGTCGCCGAGCACCGCGACGAACGCCACCCGGGACTTGTGGTCGACGACCGTGAAGTTGAACAGGTCCTTCTTCGAGATCGTCGGGTACGGACCGAAGTACCGCAGATAGCGGGTGCGTTCGGACAGTTTGCTGTGAAAGGCGACGATCGCGTCAGCGTCCTCGGGGACGATCGGCCGCAGGTGTACGACACCGCCGTCCGAGGCCAGCACGTCGGCGACCCAGTGCCGCGGATAGTCGCGGGCGCGCGCCAGCGCCGCCTCGCGCGCGGGGTCGGTCTCCCCTGTCGTCCCGGCACCCTGCGCGGGGGCCGCGCCCGTCGCAGACGCGGAGTCCGGTGCCGCCGAGGGATTCTGCCGGTCAGTCACGGGGGTCCTCCGGGTCCAGGCCGAGCAGCGGGAAGGCCGCCCGCCTCGTGGCGATGATCGCCGAATCGATGCGGGTCAGTGCGCGGTCCAGGGACGCGATCCCCGTTTCCGGTGTGCCACCGGGACCGTCCCACGGCAGGTACGAGACGTCGGAGCCCTCCCCCATGACCGTGGGCAGTTCGACGCTCGGGGCGAGAGCGCCGACGCGCTCGCTCCAGTCCGCCGGAACCGGGGTGCTCAGGTCGATCTCGCGGTCCAGCGCCGCGGCGATCAGGTGGGTCCACGCGCGCGGCACCACCCGCACGAGGCCGTAACCGCCGCCGCCCACGGCGAGCCAGCGACCCTCGCAGTAGCGGTCGGCGAGATCGCGCATCGCGAGATACGACGCGCGCTGGCCGTCGACGGTCAGGGAGAGATCGGCCAGAGGGTCCTCGCGGTGGCTGTCGGCACCGCACTGACTGATGAGTATCTGGGGGCGGAACGCCGCGACCGCGCCCGGCACGACGGCATGGAAGGCGCGCAACCACAACGCGTCCACGGTGCCCGGCAGTACGGGCAGATTGATCGCGGTGCCCTCGGCCGGACCCGAACCGACCTCGCTGGACCACCCGGTGTTGGGCCACAGCGTCGCGGGATGCTGGTGCAGGGAGATGGTCAGGACGCGGGGATCGCCGAGGAATGCGTGCTGCACACCGTCGCCGTGGTGGGCGTCGACGTCGATGTAGGCGATGCGGTCGTAGCCGTGGTCGAGCAGCCACGAGATCGCGATGGCGGCGTCGTTGTAGACGCAGAACCCGGCGGCCCAGTCGGCCATCGCGTGGTGCATGCCGCCCCCGATGCTCACCGCACGGCGGGCCCGGCCGCTCGCGATCTCGCGTGCGGCCGCGAGGGTTCCCCCGGCGAGCGTCGCGCTGGCCTCGTGCATACGGGGGAAGATCGGGTTGTCCTCGGTGCCGAGACCGTGGGGTGCGTCGGCCGGGGGTGCCGCTCCCTCCGGAGCGGAGCCCGCGCGCTTGACCGCGTCGACGTAGGACGAGGTGTGGATGCGCAGCAGATCGGTGTCGTCCGCAGGGGACGGGCGGACCGTCTCGACGCCTTCGAGGAGACCGAGACTGCGGGACAGCGCCATCGTGAGATCGAGACGCGTGGGGTTCATCGGATGTGTCGGACCCCACCGGTAGTCGAGGTAGTCGGGGCTCCACACCACTATCCGATCGCCGCTCAGCTGTGTCGTACCGCCCGCCGCGGTGGAGCTCGTGGTCATGGACACAGACGCTACTGGTCCACCCACGGACATGCGAGCCTCGGAGGGCGCCCCCACCGTCCTGTTCGCACGGTTAGAATCGGCCCAGACGAAGGGGTGTGAGAGTGAAGGACCTGGTCGATACAACGGAGATGTATCTCCGGACCATCTACGACTTGGAAGAGGAAGGCGTGGTGCCGCTGCGCGCGCGTATTGCCGAGCGCCTCGAACAGAGCGGACCGACGGTCAGCCAGACCGTGGCCCGCATGGAACGCGACGGCCTGCTCCGGGTCGCCGGCGACCGCCACCTGCAGCTCACCGAGAAGGGCCGCGATCTCGCGGTCTCGGTCATGCGCAAGCACCGGCTCGCGGAACGGCTTCTCGTGGACGTGATCGGTCTCGACTGGGAGAACGTGCACGCCGAGGCCTGCCGCTGGGAACACGTGATGAGCGAGGAGGTCGAGCGCCGTCTCGTGGAGGTGCTCAACAACCCGACCACCTCCCCCTACGGCAACCCCATTCCAGGACTGGCCCAGCTCGGCCTCGACCGCACGGCGGTCCTCGACGAGAAGCTGGTGCGGTTGACGGACATCCCGCACGGCAAGCCGACCGCGGTCGTGGTACGCCGGCTCGCGGAGTACGTCCAGTCCGACCCCGAGGTCATCGCGCGACTGCGTGAGGCCGGTGTGGTCCCGGACGCGCGGGTTACAGTCGAGACGCGACCGGGCTCGGTGTCCATCACCGTGGCCGGTCACGACAGCTTCGAGCTTTCCGACGAGATGGCCCACGCCGTGCAGGTGAAGCAGGTCTGACCCAGGCCCCTTTTCGCATGTCCGGTACGGGCGTGCGAAAAGGGGATGTCCAGCGTGAGACTTCTGGTGACCGGCGGCGCCGGCTATGTGGGCAGCGTGTGCACGACCGTGTTGCTCGAGCAGGGCCACGACGTCGTGGTCGTCGACGACCTGTCCACCGGGAACGCCGAAGCGGTGCCCACCGGTGCCGAGTTCGTCGAGGGCGACATCGCGGCCGTCGCCGACGAACTGCTCTCCGGATCCCGTTTCGACGGCGTCCTCCACTTCGGTGCACAGTCCCTCGTCGGCGAGTCGGTGGAGTTCCCCGAGAAGTACTGGCAAGGCAACGTGGTGACCACCCTGGCCCTGCTCGAGGCCGTCCGCCGCTCGGGTACCCCACGGTTGGTGTTCTCCTCCACCGCCGCGACCTACGGCGAACCCGACAGCGTGCCGATCACCGAGGACGCGCCCACCCGGCCGACCAACCCGTACGGTGCGTCGAAGCTCGCCATCGATCATGCGATCTCCTCGTACGCGCACGCTCACGGTCTCGCGGCGACGAGTCTGCGGTACTTCAACGTCGCCGGCGCCTACGGCGGTGCCGGGGAGAACCGGGTCGTCGAGACGCATCTGATCCCACTCGTGCTGCAGGTCGCTCTCGGTGTGCGCGATCACATCTCGGTCTTCGGCACCGACTGGCCGACCAAGGACGGCACCGCGGTGCGCGACTACATCCACGTCAAGGATCTCGCCGACGCGCACGTACTGGCACTGACGAAGTCCGAACCCGGCCGCCACGGCATCTACAACCTCGGCAGCGGAGAGGGCTTCACCGTCCGCGAGGTCATCTCGGCGTGCGAGCGAGTCACGGGCCTGCCGATCGCAGCGGTCGACGCGCCGCGCCGTGCCGGTGATCCGGCCGTGCTCATCGCCTCGAGCAGCCGCGCGATCTCCGAGCTCGGGTGGAACCCCCAGCACACCGATCTCGACGAGATCGTCTCCGATGCGTGGGAGTTCACCCGGTCTCTCGGCAACCGGCTGCACGCTGCTCGACGCTGATCGAGGACACGGCTCCGGTTCAGGACGGTTCGTCGCCGCGCGGCAGTTCGAGTCCCAGCCGCGCCGCGATCTCGTGTCCGGTCTCCGCGAGGCCACGGATCGACTCGGGACGCAGTCCCGCCTGCAGGGCCTGGTCGAGCAGATCCGAAAGCCGGTGGCGGGGATCGGATTCGAGGGCCGCTGCGAGCGCGACCCCGGCGAGCGGACCGTCGCCGCGCACGTAAGCGCCGAAGCCGACAAGCGCGGCGGCATCGGCGCGCTCGGGATCGGGCAGGGCCCGGGCGAGCTCGGTCCACAGACGCTCCGCCGGCCGTGCGAGCGGTCCGGTCGCAAGTCCCATGGCGGCGTCGCGCACCGTGCGGTTGGCGAGCAGGACGGCCAGCTCGGCGATGTCGGACGCGCTGGGATCCGTTCCGCCGGCGTACGTCTCGATGTGTGCGAGCACGGTTTCGAGTTCGAGACGGTCGGCGCGTTCGCCGCCGCCCTCGCGGGCACAGCGTTCGTACTCGCGGTCGCGGGTCTCGACGACCTCGTCGATACACCGCGCGACTTCCTGCCTCACCGCCGGCGGATACGGCGCGAGCAGTGCGGCGAGCTCGGTGCGGGAGCCTCGGATCGGGCTGCCCTCGAACACCCGGGCCACCGCGACCACCGAGGACCCGGGATCGGCCACGCTGCCGGTGATGTTCTGGCCGGGCACGAACCAGGTCGCTCCACCGGTGATCTCCGGTAGCGCGTACACCCCCGCCAGGTCGATGCCGACGGCGTCGAGATGGTCGGCGAAGTCGTCGACGAGCCTGCACACGTCGGCGATCACCGGATCGTGCCGGTCGATGAGGTCGTCGTCCACGAGAACGGCCACCACAGATTCCGCGCCCTCGCGGGCACAGACGGCGCAGAAGCGCCGGAACGCCGCGCGCATGGGTTCCGGGACCGACTCTCCGGGCCGGGGCAGGACGAGGTCGTGTCGCATCACGGCGCCGATACTCGCCACCTTCCCGTTCGGGCGGGTCGGAGCGTCACCCGTCGGGGTCAGGCACATCACGACGATCGAACGCATCGGCGGGAAGCCCATGAGGGCGGGCAGGGCGGCGATCACGTCACCGACATCGGTGAGACGGAGGGGATGCGACGACGAAGGCGTGGAAGTTGTCATGCTCGAACCGTGGCTCATCGGTCCGAGCGGAAAGCGACTCCCGGGGTCGTTCCGCGGCCTTCTGGGGATGAACCGGCCGGCTGTGGACAACTCCGCGACCGGCATCGTCGACCCGTGCCGAACGGACGATCCCGTCGGTGAGCGCTGTTAGGGTGCGCGCCCGGCCCCGTCAGGGGCGGGCGGCGAAGTCGACGGCCTCCCGGAACACGAGGTCGAGATTGTCGGCGTCGGGCGGCGCCGCGTCGAAGGACAGGTACGTGACCGTCACACGCACGTCCCCGATCTGCGCGATCCGCGCGGCCATCGACTGCGTCATGCCACCCGATCCCCTGCCGGAGTCGACCGTGCGGGTCAGGGCCAGCGTCTCGGCCCCGTCGACGGCTATGGCGGGATCGTCGCCGAGGACGGTCGAGACGGTCGAGGTGATCCCCCGCACGGTGGCGTCCACCTGCGAGCACTCGGTTAGATAGGTGCGGTACTCGCCGACGTCCGGAGCGGAACGGGTGACCTCGACACTGATCGTCGCGCGACTGGCGTTGTCGGTACCGACCACCATGGCGGTGCTCTCGGGGCCGTAATTCTGCGCGGGCGGCAGACATCCGCCCGGATCGACCTTCGAGCCGGGCTGGATCCCGGTCAGGTCGGGCGCTGCCTGCGCCACGGCCTCCGGTGGGAGGACCACCGCGACGTACGGTTCGGGAAAACGTTCGGGAGGAAGCACCAGCTCGCCCGGTGCCCGGACAATCGCGGGTGCAGGTGCAGGCGCGGTTCCCGTCAGGGCTGCCGGTTCGGGCCGGGGGTCGCCGGAGACGGTCTGGGAGCAGGCGGATGCGAGCATCAGGCACGCTGTCGCCACCGCGCTTCGGGCGGCCGATGCGCGGCGCCTCGGACGAGTGTCGCGTCGGGTCACCCGAACCTCCCTCGGTCGTCGACGTCGGGCAGGATGTGCGCCCCGGAATCGGTCGTCGTAGCGTCGATTAGACTCGAACACCACCATGCCACGTCGGGTGACCCCGGCGGAGATGCCGAGACGAAGTGTGATCGGAGTGGTTCGCAGATGGACGAACAGTCCCGCATGTACGAGCTGGAATTCCCGGCTCCGCAGCTCACCTCCCCGGAAGGTGAGGGGCCGGTCCTCGTGCACGGTCTCGAAGGTTTCGCCGACGCGGGACACGCGGTGCGCCTGGCGACCACGCACCTGCGCGAGAGTCTGGAGACCGAGCTCGTCGCGTCGTTCGCCGTCGACGAACTGATCGACTACCGGTCGCGTCGGCCGCTCATGACGTTCAAGGCCGACCACTTCTCGGACTACGCCGAGCCCGAACTGAACCTGTACGCGCTCATCGATGAGGCCGGCACCCCGTTCCTGCTGCTCGCGGGTGCCGAGCCGGATCTGAAGTGGGAGCGTTTCATCACCGCGGTGCGGTTGCTCGCCGAGCAGTTCGGGGTGCGGCGGACCATCGGACTCAACGCGATCCCCATGGCGATCCCGCACACCCGGCCGTTGGCGGTCACCGCGCACTCGACGAACAAGGACCTCATCGCGGGGCACCACCGTTGGTCGGGCGAGCTCCAGGTGCCCGCGGGAGTGTCGTCGCTGCTCGAATACCGCATGGGCCAGCACGGGCACGAGTCCGTAGGCTTCTCCGTGCACGTGCCGCACTATCTCGCCCAGACCGACTATCCGGCGGCCGCCGAGACGCTGCTGACGAACGTCGCAGAGGTCGGCGGCCTCGAGCTGTCTCTGCAGGCGCTCGGTGAGGCCGCGGCGCGGGTGCGGGAGCAGATCGACGAGCACATCGAGGACAATGCCGAGGTCCTCGGCGTGGTGCACGCGCTCGAGCGGCAATACGACAGCTACGTCGCCGCCCAGGAACAGCAGACCTCTCCCCTGCCGACCGACGAGAGTCTGCCGACGGGTGAGGAGATCGGGGCGGAGTTCGAGCGGTTCCTCGCCGAATACGACCGGCGCGGCGCCGGTCCCGGCGGCGATCTCCCCGGTCCGGACGACGGAAGAACCGGCGACGGCGGATTCGGCGAGTTCGACCCGGACGACGGGGACGATTCCGCTCCGCGTTGACACCACGGCGGGTTCGCCGGATGTTTCATGATCATCACAATCGTCGTTGTCGACGTCACATACAGACATGTACGCTTCGGCGACATGCCACAGTGGTAGTTGTGTCCGGTTCTCGGCCACGGGTCGGGCAGCCTGACTACCACCACGCGATCACCGACGTCGCAGGAGACGCTCATGGTTCCACCGCGCGCCCGGACGCTCCGCCCGGTTCCGGACAACGAACCCCGCATCGTGTTCCGCACGATCCACGGTTACCGACGCGCGTTCCGCCTGGCCGGAAGCGGTCCCGCACTGCTGCTCGTACACGGAATCGGTGACGACTCGTCGACCTGGCAGGACGTGATCCCGCACCTGGCGGAGAAGTACACCGTGATCGCCCCCGACCTGCTCGGGCACGGTCGATCCGACAAGCCGCGGGCCGACTACTCGGTGGCCGCCTACGCGAACGGTATGCGCGACCTGCTGTCGGTCCTCGGGATCGAATCGGTCACGGTGATCGGCCATTCGCTCGGCGGCGGGGTGGCGATGCAGTTCGCCTACCAGTTCCCGCACATGGTCGAGCGTCTGGTGCTCGTCGCGTCCGGCGGGGTCACCAAGGACGTCCATCTTGCCCTGCGGCTGATCTCGGTGCCGATCGTCAGCGAAGCGCTGCGGGTCCTGCGACTGCCCGGGGCGATGCCCGTCCTGCGCGCTGCCGGCGCGATGCTGAACCGGGTCAACGGATCGCCACTGAGGCCCGGTGCCCTGCTGCACGACACCTCGGATCTGGTGCGCGTACTGGGGAACCTCCCCGACCCCACGGCCTACGAAGCGTATTTGCGCACGCTGCGCGCGGTGGTCGACTGGCGCGGTCAGGTGGTGACCATGCTCGACCGCTGTTATCTGACGGAGAACCTTCCCGTCCAGCTCATCTGGGGCGATCACGACAGCGTCATCCCCATCGCCCACGCCTATCTCGCGCATTCGGCCATGCCCGGTTCACGTCTCGAGATCTTCCGGGGCTCCGGCCACTTCCCGTTCCGCGACGACCCGCTGCGCTTCCTGCGGGTGGTCGAGAACTTCCTGGAGACCACCGCTCCTCTGGAGTTCGACCTCGACCGCTGGCGCCGGCTCCTCGTGTCGGGTGTGAGCGAGTCGCAGATCAGCGGTGGCCCGGAGACCCGCATGGCGGTGCTCGGCGCGATGGGTTCGGACGAGCGCAGCGCCACCTGACCTGCACTACACGCCGGGCCACGCGACCCGCGGCGGTGGGTCGGGTCCTTCCGACTAGCCTGGAGAAGTGCTGCTTCCCGATCTGATACCCGACCCCGTCGACGACGACGCGCTGTTCGACGCGTTCACCACCTGGACGACGGATCGTGGCATCTCGCTGTATCCGGCGCAGGAGGAAGCGCTCATGGAGCTCGTCGCCGGCTCCAACGTCATCCTCGCCACGCCCACCGGCTCGGGAAAGTCGATGGTAGCGCTCGGCGCGCACTTCTTCGCGCTCGCTGCCGGGAAGCGAACCTTCTACACCGCCCCGATCAAGGCGCTCGTGAGCGAGAAGTTCTTCGCCCTGTGTGACGTCTTCGGTGCCGACAAGGTCGGCATGATGACCGGCGACGCATCGGTCAACGCCGGAGCGCCGATCATCTGCGCGACCGCCGAGATCGTCGCGAATCTCGCGTTGCGCGAGGGACCGGACTCCGACATCGGCCAGGTCGTGATGGACGAGTTCCACTTCTACTCCGAACCCGACCGCGGGTGGGCGTGGCAGGTTCCGCTCATCGAGTTGCCGCACGCGCAGTTCCTGCTCATGTCCGCGACGCTCGGCGACGTGACCTTCCTACAGAAGGATCTGACCCGCCGCACCGGACGGCCGACGGTGGAGGTCTCGGGCTCCGAACGACCCGTCCCGTTGACCTTCTCGTACTCGCAGGCACCCATCGGTGAAGCGATCGAAGAACTTGTCACCACCCATCAGGCACCCGTCTACGTCGTGCACTTCACCCAGGCCGCGGCCCTCGAGCGCGCCCAGGCCCTGACCAGCGTGAACATGTGCACGAAGGCCGAGAAGGAGGCGATCGCCACCGCGCTGGGCGACTTCCGGTTCTCCACCGGCTTCGGCAAGACCCTCTCGCGTCTCGTCCGGCACGGTATCGGTGTGCACCATGCGGGCATGCTGCCGAAGTACCGGCGCCTGATCGAGAAGCTCGCGCAGGACGGGCTCCTGAAGGTCATCTGCGGAACCGACACGCTCGGCGTCGGCATCAACGTGCCGATCCGCACCGTGTTGCTCACGGGCCTGACGAAGTTCGACGGCACCCGCACCCGGCAGCTCAAGGCGCGCGAGTTCCACCAGATCGCCGGTCGCGCAGGCCGCGCGGGATACGACACGATGGGCACCGTCGTCGTACAGGCCCCCGAGCACGAGATCGAGAACGTCCGGGCCCTCGCCAAGGCCGGGGACGACCCGAAGAAGCGCCGGAAGGTGCAGCGCAAGAAGGCACCCGAAGGGTTCGTCTCGTGGGGCGAGGGCACCTTCGACAAGCTGATCGCGGCGTCGCCCGAACCGCTGCAGTCACGGTTCTCGGTGAGCAACTCGATGCTGCTCAACGTCATTGCGCGACCGGGCAACTGCTTCGACGCGATGCGGCATCTGCTCGAGGACAACCACGAACCCCGTCCGGCGCAGCGCAAGCACATCCTCAAGGCGATCTCGCTGTACCGGGGCCTGCTCCAAGCGGGTGTGGTGCAGCAACTCGACGAGCCCGACGAGTTCGGGCGCCGGGCCCGCCTCACCGTCGACCTGCAGCGCGACTTCGCGCTCAACCAGCCGCTGTCGCCGTTCGCCCTCGCAGCGATCGAACTGCTCGACGTCGACTCCCCCACCTACGCGCTCGATGTGGTGTCGGTCATCGAATCGACCCTCGACGATCCCCGTCAGGTGCTCATGGCGCAGCAGCATGCCGCACGCGGTGAGGCCGTCGCACAGATGAAGGCCGACGGCATCGAGTACGACGAGCGGATGGAACTGCTCGAGGAGATCACCTGGCCCAAGCCGCTCGTGGAGCTGCTCGAGCCGGCCTTCGAGACGTACCGGGGTGGGCATCCCTGGGTGTCGGAGTTCCCCCTCTCCCCGAAGTCGGTGGTGCGCGACATGATCGAGCGCAGCATGACCTTCTCCGAGATGGTCTCGCACTACGGCCTGGCCCGCTCCGAGGGGCTGGTCCTGCGCTATCTCGCCGACGCCTACCGCGCGCTGCGGCAGACGGTGCCGGACGCCGCGCGCACGGAGGAACTCGAGGACATCATCGAGTGGCTCGGCGAGCTGATCCGGCAGGTCGACTCATCGTTGCTCGACGAGTGGGAGTCCCTCACCCATCCCGGGGTGGAATCCGACGACCAGCAGATCGCGTTCGGCGTCGACTCCCCTCGCCCGTTGTCCGCGAACGTCCGCGCGTTCAAGGTCATGGTCCGCAACGCGATGTTCAAGCGGGTCGAACTGGCCTCGCGTCGACGCTGGGACGAACTCGCGGCCCTCGGCGACGGTCTCGACGCCGAGGACTGGGAAGACCTGCTCGAGCTGTACTTCGACGAGTACGACGAGATCGGTACCGGCCCCGATGCGCGTGGACCGCTGCTGTTCACCGTCGAGATGGGTCCCGAGTTGTGGCGGGTGCGTCAGACCCTGCACGATCCGCAGGGCGATCACGGCTGGGCGTTGATCGGCGAGGTGAACCTCCGCGAGTCCGATGCGGCCGGTGAAGTGGTGTTCGACGAGTTCGAGATCGTCGAGGGCTGATCGTCGCAGGCGGCGGACCTCGGGAGCGGTAGCCTGACTCGGTGAGCGAACCGACCGTGCAACCCTTCCGCTTGGCCTACGTCCCGGGTGTCACCCCCGCGAAGTGGGTGCGGGTGTGGAACGAGCGGATGCCGGACGTCCCGATCGAACTGGTCCCCGTCGAACCCACGGCCGGTGCGGATCCGCTACGCGAGGACGTCGCCGACATCGCGCTGCTGCGCCTGCCGCTGCAGCGGGACGGCCTGTCGGTCATCCCGCTCTACACCGAGGTCTCCGTCGTAGTGGTGCCCAAGGAGCACGTGTTCGCGGCGGTCGACGAGGTGTCGGTGTCCGACCTCGCCGACGAGACGGTGCTGCATCCGCTCGACGACGTGCTCGACTGGGTCGCCCTACCCGGTGAGGAGGCGTTCGAGCGGCCCGCGACCACCGAGGACGCGATCTCGCACGTCGCCTCGGAGGTGGGTGTGCTCGTCACGCCGCAGTCGCTCGCCCGCCTGTACCACCGCCGCGACCTGACCTACCGTCCCGTCGTCGACGCGCCCGCGTCCCAGGTGGGTCTCGTGTGGGTCACCGACCGGACGACCGATCACGTCGACGAGTTCGTGGGCATCGTCCGGGGACGGACGGCCAACAGTTCCCGTGGCCGCAGCGATTCCGAGCCGGACGCCGGGTCGGGCGGCACCTCGCGTCGTGGCGAACGCAAGGGCTCGACCCCGAAGCGCCGCGCGCCCGAGCCCAAGACGTCCCGCCGGGCGGGGACGTCCGCGCGGAAGCGCCCCGGGAAGCCTCGGCGTGGTCGGCGCTGAGGGGGTCTTCGTCAGGAGACGGGGCGGCAGGTCGGCGGGACGCAGCCGCGGATGGTCTCGGCGAGGATGCGGTAGTCGACTCCGCGCGGGGACGACGAGCGGAACACCAGTCCGATGCGGCGGCCGGGTGCCGGGTCCGCGAAGTGCGCGACCTCGAGGTCTCCCCGGGCAGTTTCGACGGCGACCGCGGAGGCCGGGACGAGGGTGATGCCCAATCGTCCTGCGACGCAGCGCACCACGGTGGACAGGGAGGTCGCGCGGGTGTCGCCGAGTGCCGGTCGCGCGTCGATGGACCGGCACAGGTCGAGTGTCTGGTCGCGCAGGCAGTGGCCTTCGTCGAGCAGCAGCAGTTGTGCGTCGTCGAGCGCGGAGACCGAGAGGTCGGTGCGCCCGGCGAGTTCGTGTCCGGTCGGCAGGACGAGGACGAAATCCTCGTCGTACAGCGGCACTTCGATGACACCCGAGACGTCTGCGGGCAGGGCGAGGACGGCGACGTCGAGGGTTCCGGCGCGCAGGGCGTCGAGGAGACGCGCGGTCTGGTCCTCGACGACCTGCAGCGACAGCGCCGGCATCGCCCGGTCGAGTGCGGGCAGGATCTCGGGCAGGACGTAGGGCGCGACGGTGGGGATCAGGCCCACCCGCAGCGGGCCCGAGAGTCCGTCGGACACTCCTGCAGCCGCGTCGACGAAGCCGTCGGCGGCGTCGAGTACCACCTCCGCGTAGGGAAGCAGGCGCGCTCCCACCGGTGTCACGAGCACGCGGCGGGTGCTCCGCTCGATGAGCTGGACGCCGAGGCCGTTCTCGAGAGCCGCCAGCCCCTGGGACAGGGTGGGCTGGCTGACCTCGAGTCGCGCTGCTGCCGTGCCGAAGTGGCGGTAGGTGGCCACCGCGACGAAGGCACGCAGCTGCGAGAGGGTGGGCTGGTAGCTCTGATCGGTCACGCCTATCAGTGTAGTGCGACCTATCGTCTCTACCTTTCGCAGCTATCGGACGGTCGTGCGTCGACCACGAGACGGGCGCTCGCTGCGCCGACTGCCAGGTCCTACGACGCCGAGCCCGCCGCTCTTCCGGCAGCGAGGTCGTCCTCGTCCAGCACGACCTCGATCTCGCCACCGAACTCCACACCGGGAGCGAGCGGCAGCCGATCGCCGCTCCAGAACCGGCCGGGGTCGTACCAGTTGCTCCCCCGGTGCCGTTGCCGCAGCAGCCCCATCTCCTCCAGCGTCAGCCCCACCACTTCGGCGCAGTACGCGCTCTCGAGCCCACCGGACGGTACGGCCGCCCGGCGACGGCGCGGGAGCCGGCCCGCGAACCATCGCCCCGTGAGTTTCGTCGTCGACGGGAACGGTGTGCCGTCGAGCCGCGCGATCGTGCGCAGCAGCTGGTCCTCCTGGTCCGGGGTGACCGCCACCGAGACCTGCCGCAGCCAGCCGCGCTGGCCGTAACGCGCGGCCCACACCTGCACCGCACTGCGCAGGTCGTGCAACTGCACGCCGCGCTGGTGCCGCCCGGTCCACATGTCCGGGAGACTGCGTCCGAGCTCGGCGTGCCACATCAGCGGCGGCAGGTCCTCGAGCGCGACCGTCATCCCCACGTGGTTCACCGGCGCGTTGGTCAGCGTCTGGATTGCTCGGTCGGCCGGGGTGGCGCCGCGGAAGATCCACAGGTCCCCCGTGCGGGTCGTCGCCACGGCCTCGTCGAGGGTGAGACGCGAACGCGCACCGGCGGACCGATCTGCCGACGAAGTGTCCATGCCGTCAGCCTGCCATGCCCGACGGCCGCTGGGGTCGTCCCCATGACCCCGACGGACCGCTAGGGTCGCCCCATGGCACTGCGCGGTGGCAAGTGGTGGAAGCTCGTCGGACTCGCTGGGATCGTGGGAGTCGCGGCGACCGGTGCTGTCGCCGCCCGCAACGAGCGACAGCGACGGAACTACAGCCCCGACGAGGTGCGTTCGGTGTTGCACGAGCGCTATGCCCGTTCACTCGCCGCACGCGACGGCAGCGCCGAACTCCCCCTCGCCGAGGTACCGATCGGGCCGAAGGAACGGATCAGCCGAGTGCTGCGGCGATTCCGTCGGCGAGATCGGTGATCTGCTCGTCGGTCATCACGAACGACGGGGAGATCTGCATCGCGCCCTGACCGGCCGCGCGTCCCGAGATCCCATGCTGCCGCAGGGTTTTGACGAAACCGAGAGCTTCGGACGGATCGGCGAGCTGCACGGCCGCCACCGCACCGAGGCCGCTGCGCACCTCGGCCACCCGCGGGTGGTCCGCCAGCGGAGCGAGCTTCTCGTGCAGAGTCCGCTCGATCCGCGCCGCCTCGGCGAGCAGATTCTCACGCTCGATGATGTCGAGGTTGGCGAGCGCGGCCGCCGCAGCAGCGGCGTGCCCACCGTAGGTGTAGCCGTGGCGCCACCACACGTCTCCGGCGAAGAACGGTTCGGCGACGCGCGGAGCGACGAACAGGGCGCCCATCGGCAGGTAACCGGAGGTGAGTCCCTTGGCGGTGGTGACCATGTCGGGCTCCAGGTCGAATCGCGACGACGCGAACCACGAACCACCGATACGACCGAAGCCGGTGACCACCTCGTCGACGACGAACAGGATGTCGTGGTCGCGGCAGATGTCGCGGATCTCGGCGAGATAGCCGTCCGGCGGCAGGTACACCCCGCCCGCACCGATGACGGGTTCGCAGAAGAAGGCCGCGATGGAGTCGGCACCGACCGAATCGATGAGTTCGAGCAGCGCCTTGGCGTCGTCCCACGCAACCCGCGCGGTGTCCTCCCACAGGCGGCCGTAGCCCTCACCGTTGACGGGGATACCGGCGAGCGAGGTGCCGCCGACGTGCATGCCGTGGTACGCCTTCTCGCGCGAGACCAGCAGCCGCTTGCCGGGCTTCCCGACCTCCTGCCAGTACCGCCGCGCGAGCTTGGCCGCCGAGTCGACGGAGTCGGATCCACCGGAGGTGAAGAAGATCTTGCTGCCCGGGACCGGGGCGATCCCCGCGAGACGCTCGGCGAGTTCGACGGCGGGTTCGGAGGTCAGATCGCCGAAGTTCGAGTAGTGGGCGAGCTTGGCGACCTGCGCTGCGATCGCGTCGCCGATCTCGGTGCGGCCGTGACCGACATTGGTGAACCACAGTCCGGCGGTGGCATCGAGGTAACGGTTGCCGGCGTCGTCCCAGATGTACGCGCCTTCCCCGCGCGACACGACGAATGCGCCGTCCCGTTCGATCGCGCCCATATCGGCGAATCCGTGCCACAACGCACCCACGACCAACTCCCGTCCACGACGATCACGACACCCGCCATCGTATGCGGAGGAAACGACTCTGGCGCCGGAGGCCCGTACCCGCCACCCTGGTGCCATGACCGAGTTCCGCTTCTCCGTCAACATCTTCGAGGTCGGGTCTCCCGATGTGTTCGTTCGCTGGTGCCGCGCCGTCGAGGACGCGGGTTTCGACGCGGTGTACGCGGCCGACCATCTCGGTGTCCCCGCGCCGTTCCCCGTCCTGGTCGCCGCCGCCGGTGCCACCGAGCGTCTGCGGGTCGGCACGATGGTGCTCGATGCCGGTTTCTGGAATCCGGCACTGCTCGCCCGCGAGATCGCGACCACCGATGTGCTCACCGGCGGCCGGCTCGAGGTCGGCCTCGGCGCAGGCCACATGAGATGGGAGTTCGAGGCGGCCGGGATCGAGTGGGAGCGCTTCGACGAGCGCGCCGAGCGTCTCGAATCCACCGTGCAGGAACTGCAGCGATCGTTCACCGGGCCCGGTTTCGACGAGCAGGCGGCGTTGCGCGAAGCATTCGACCTGCCCGTGCTCCGTCCGGTGCAACGGCGCGGATTCGGCGGCTACGGTCCGCCCCTGATCGTCGGAGGCACCGCGACCGGATCTTTTCCGTCGTCGCCGCCCACGCCGACATCGTGAGTGTCGCGGGTGCCGTCCTGCTGCCGGGGAGGCCACCGGGGACGTTCCGCATCGCCACCGCGGCCGAGGCCGACGACCTGCTCGACTCGCCGTTCGTGCTGATCGGCACGGTCGACGAGATGGCCGGGCAGATCCTGCACAGCCGGGAGCGCTACGCGTTCACCCACTTCACGGTCCACGCCCCGTACCGGGAGACCTTCGGTGAAGTGATCGGCCGGGTGCGTGCTCTGGCGGGCCGACCACCTGGCCTGCCTACCCTCCCCGACCGGCCCCGACCGGGTCGTTTCGCTAGGCTGTGTGATCAGCATGTCCATCTCCCCCGCCCCGAATCGTCGCGAACTGCGCGCTGCCCTGTCCGAGGTCTCCCTCCGCGACGAGAACCGCCTCCGTCGCAGGCTCGACCGGGCGCGGGGCGGCGAGGCGCTGACCGAGGTCGCCGCCGAGATCGAGACCGCCCGCGCCCGGCTCGCGTCCCGTGCGGCGTCGGTCCCGGAGATCCATTATCCCGAGGACCTACCGGTCTCGCAGCGCAAGGACGACATCGCCGCCGCGATCCGCGACCACCAGGTCGTAGTGGTCGCCGGTGAGACCGGTTCGGGCAAGACGACGCAGATCCCGAAGATCTGCCTCGAACTCGGGCGCGGGGTTCGCGGCCTGATCGGCCACACCCAGCCGCGCCGTATCGCCGCGCGCGCCGTCGCCGAGCGACTCGCGGAGGAACTGGACACCGAGCTCGGCGACGCCGTCGGATACACGGTGCGCTTCAACGATCAGGTCACCGAGTCGACACTCGTCAAGCTGATGACCGACGGCATCCTCCTCGCCGAGATCCAGCGCGACCGCCTGCTGCGCCAGTACGACACGCTCATCATCGACGAGGCGCACGAGCGCAGCCTCAACATCGACTTCCTGCTCGGCTACCTCGCGCAGCTGCTTCCGCGTCGCCCCGACCTGAAGGTGATCATCACCTCGGCGACGATCGATCCCGAACGTTTCGCGCGCCACTTCGCCGGCGCGAACGGCACGCCTGCCCCCATCGTGGAGGTCTCCGGCCGCACCTATCCCGTCGAGGTGCGTTACCGGCCGCTGACCGTCGAGGTGGGCGACACGCTGGTCGACCGCGACCCCGTCGACGCGGTGTGCGAGGCCGTCGAGGAACTCCAGCGCGAGGGCGACGGCGACATCCTGGTCTTCCTCTCCGGCGAGCGCGAGATCCGCGACACCGCCGACGCACTGCGCGACCGCAAGCTCCGCAACACCGAGATCCTCCCGCTCTACGGACGCCTGTCGGCGGCCGAACAGCACCGGGTCTTCGCACCGCACACGGGCCGGCGGGTCGTGTTGTCCACCAACGTCGCCGAGACGTCCCTGACGGTTCCCGGTATCCGCTACGTCGTCGACCCCGGCACCGCACGTATCTCGCGGTACTCGGTGCGGACGAAGGTGCAGCGACTGCCGATCGAGCCGATCTCGCAGGCCTCGGCGCGGCAGCGCGCCGGACGGTGCGGTCGTGTCGCCGACGGCATCTGCATCCGTCTGTACTCGGAGGACGACTTCGACGGCCGGCCGGAGTTCACCGAGCCCGAGATCCTGCGCACCAACCTCGCGTCGGTAGTGTTGCAGATGACGGCGCTCGGTCTCGGCGACATCGAGGCGTTCCCGTTCGTGGAGGCCCCGGATCCCCGCGCGATCCGCGACGGCATCGCTCTGCTCGAGGAGCTCGGCGCGCTCGAACCCGCCAAGAAGGGCGAGACGCCGCGCCTGACCGCGACGGGCCGCGAGATCGCCCGCCTGCCCGTCGATCCGCGCATGGCCCGCATGATCGTCGAGGGCCACCGGAACGGATGTCTGCGCGAGGTGCTCATCATCGTCGCGGCCCTGTCGATCCAGGACGTGCGCGAACGCCCGACCGAGTTCCAGCAGGCCGCCGACGAGAAGCACGCCCGGTTCGCGGTCGAGGGCTCGGACTTCCTGGCCTTCCTGCGATTGTGGGACTACCTGAAGGAGCAACGGCGGGAACTGTCGTCGAGCAGGTTCCGCAGGTTGTGCCGCGACGAGTTCCTGCACTGGTTGCGGATCCGTGAGTGGCAGGACCTGCAGGGGCAGCTCCGTCAGATCACTGTCGACATGGGCTGGCAGACGCACCACCGCGACGTGAATCCCGACGACGTCCACAAGTCCCTGCTTGCAGGTCTGCTGTCGCACATCGGTCTTCGCGAGGGCGACAAGCGCGACTTCCTCGGTGCCCGCGGCGCACGGTTCGCCGTCTTCCCGGGATCGTCGTTGTTCAAGAAGCCTCCGCGCTGGGTCATGGCCGCCGAACTCGTGGAGACCTCACGGCTGTGGGCGCGGACGGCCGCGCGCATCGAACCCGAATGGGTCGAGAAGCTCGCTCCGCACCTGGTCAAGCGCACCTACTCGGAGCCGCACTGGTCGACGCGCCGCGAGTCGGCGATGGCCTACGAACGCGTCACGCTCTACGGCATCCCCCTGGTCGCCCAGCGTCCCGTGCCGTACGGACGGATCGATCCGGAGGTCTCGCGCGAACTGTTCATCCGCCACGCCCTCGTGCAAGGCGAATGGCGCACGCAGCACAAGTTCTTCCACGACAACCGGGCGCTGCTCGAGGACGTCGAGGAACTCGAACACCGTGCGCGCCGGCGCGACATCGTCGTCGACGACGAGACCCTGTTCGACTTCTACGACCAGCGGGTAGGCCCGGAGGCGATCTCGGCCCGGCACTTCGACACGTGGTGGAAGAAGACCCGCAGGCAGCAACCCGACCTGCTGACGTTCACGCCGGACACCGTGGTGAACCAGGACGCCGCCTCGGTGCTCGAGGGCGACTATCCGGACGCGTGGCGCCAGGGCGAGATCCAGTTCCCCCTCACCTACCAGTTCGAGCCGGGCACGGAGGAGGACGGTGTCACCGCCCGCGTCCCCGTCGCGCTGCTCGCGAACCTCAAGTCCGTCGGTTTCGACTGGCTGGTACCCGGGATGCGGACCGAGCTGGTCACGGCCCTCATCAAGACCCTGCCGAAACACCTTCGGAGGCAGGTCGTACCGGCTCCCGATTTCGCAGCGGCCGCCCTCGCCTCGGTGACGCCGCGCTCCGAACCGCTCGTCAATGCGATGGCCCGCGAGCTGTCCCGGCTCGGCCGGTGCACGATCGAGTCCTCGGACTTCGATACCGGTGCGTTGCCCGACCATCTGCGGATGACCTTCGCCGCGGTCGACGAGCGCGGCACCGTGCTCGGCCGCAGCAAGAGCCTGGCGGCCCTGCGGAAGAAGTTGGCTCCGCGGGTCGAAGCGGAGGTCTCGCGCGCCGCTGCGGGCACCGAACGTCCCGCGGCGGTGGTGTGGACGGCCGAGACCCTCGGGAACCTGCCGGAGACCGTCACCCGCGAGGTCGGTGGCCGGAAGGTCACCGGTTACCCTGCCCTGGTCGCGGAGAAGGACGGCGTCGCGGTGCGCGTGCTCAGCACACCGCAGGCCCAGCAGAACGCGACGCGTCAGGGGTTGCGTGCCCTGCTTCTGTCGTCGGCACCGACGAAGGCGAAGGCCGTGACCTCGGGGCTGACCAACATGGAGCGGCTCGCGCTCGGGCGGAACCCCGACGGATCGTTCGAAGCGCTGATCGAGGACTGCCGTGCCTGCGCGGTGGACGAACTTATCGCCGCACACGGCGCACCCGTGCGCACGCCCGACGAGTTCGAGGCGCTCGCGGCCACGGTGCGGTCACACCTGCCGGGGCGCGTGGCCCGTCTGTTGAAAGCGGTTGTGCCCGTGCTGTCCCGCGCCCACGAGGTGGGTGTGCTCCTCGATCGGTCGGACGGCGAGGCTGCCGACGACGTACGCGAACAGCTGCAGTCGTTGCTGTTCCCCGGCTTCGTCACCGATCTGGGGTCGCGGCGGATCGCCGACCTGCCGCGCTATCTCACCGCGGCCGCGCAACGCCTGGAGGCGTTGCCGGCGAGTGCGCATCGCGATGCCGCGGGAATGGATGTGCTCGATCGCGTCTACGGCGCCTACGACAAGCTACTCGCACGACTGCCGGAGGAACGGCGCGCCGCGCCCGAGGTGGTCGAGATCTACTGGATGATCGAGGAACTGCGCGTGAGCCTGTTCGCGCAGGGTCTCGGAACGCGGATCCCAGTGTCGGAGAAGCGCGTCCTGAAGGCGATCGACGGGATCCGGTAGCGACCGGACCGGCCGGCGTGCGGTCGGCTTCGACCGGGTCGCTCAGTCGGTCTCGACCGAGCAGGACTTCTTGTGCTCGCGCAGTTCCTGGATCTCGCGTTCGAAATCCTCTGCAGAACTGAAGGAACGGTAGACCGAGGCGAATCGAAGATAGGCAACCTCGTCGAGATCGCGTAGGGGTCCGAGGATCGCCAGTCCGACCTCGTGGCTCGGGACCTCGGGTGAGCCCTTCGCCCGCACCGCGTCCTCGACCTGCTGCGCGAGCTTGTTGAGTGCGTCGTTGTCGACATCGCGTCCCTGGCAGGCGCGGGCCACGCCGCGCACGACCTTCTCGCGGCTGAACGGCTCGGTCACGCCGCTGCGCTTGACGACGGACAGCACGGCCGTCTCGACTGTGGTGAAGCGGCGCCCGCATTCGGGACACGCCCGCCGACGACGGATCGCGGCACCCTCGTCTGCCTCGCGCGAATCGACCACCCGGGAATCGGGATGGCGGCAATACGGGCAGTACATGTCGGTTCCTTCGTCGTGCCCGTGCGGGTCGCGACGTCGGCGCCGAAGCGATGTCTCCCGACCGGAACCGTCTCCACCCGCGAGTGGGCCGACACCGCCGCAACCACACGGAGTGGTGTGACTGACAGTGTTAGACAATACCCGCCTGTCCGGCTCGGGAGCGGATCGCGGGTCCGGCGGGGCCACGACGCCCTCATTCCCGGCTGGAATCCGGCAAGAGGAGGCGGCTTCCGGCCTGCACGGCCGTACCGTCGAGCGAGTTGAGGTCGGCGATCCTCGCGACCGTGACGTCGGGCCACACGCGAGCGGCCAAGGCCTCCAAACTCTCCCCCTCTCGCACGACCGTGGTGCCGGCGCTCTGCGAGATCACCTCATCGGTGCGCACGTGGGCGAGCACGAGGAGCATCGTGGTCGCGAGCGCGGTGAGGAGCACCGTCGTGGCCATCTGCCGCCAACTCGTCCCCTCCGCAGGCCGGCGACTGCGCGGTGCGATCTCCGAACGGCGGTGCAGGGGTTCCCGCGAGGGCGCGGCGACGCGCGGTCTCGTCCGCGCCGGGACACGGGTGCGATGGTGCAGCGTCGACGTCGCGATCGGCCGGATGCGATATGCCGCCGCCCCGGGCGCACCTGCTCCCGGCGGGCCCACGACGGTCCGCCCTGCCGTGCTCGTCCGGACTGAGGCACCGGTTCGGACCACCGCGCCCTGTCGCGCCGTACCCACCGGAACCGCCGTGTCGATCCGAACCGCTCTGCTCATCGGAAATCCTCCGTGTCGCTGTGCGTGGTCTTCCGACCCCGTCCGTGTCGCTGTGCGTGGTCTTCCGACCCCGTCCGACCACTCGATCATGTGTTCGAACGAAAGTCTGTTCGAATGTTCTATCACGAGTCACAGCCTGACGGCAGCTCCTCGGAGGGTGAATCTCGAACATCTGTTTGATATACGCGCGGGATCTCGATAGATTCGAAAGGCAACTTGCAACCCATCCGACACTCGCCGCACGGAGGTCACGATGAAGGCGGACGGAACATCCACAGCCCGCCGGGGCGGACCCGCGACCGACGATCCCACCGCGAGCCTCACCGAGCGTCAGCGTCGTGTGCTCGAGGTCATCCGCGATTCCGTCAGCGAACGGGGGTACCCGCCGAGCATCCGTGAGATCGGCGACGCCGTCGGCCTCAACTCCACATCCTCCGTCGCACACCAGCTGCGCACGCTCGAACGGAAGGGCTTCCTGCGCCGGGATCCGAACCGTCCGCGTGCCGTGGACGTCCGCGGTCTCGAGCCCACCCCCGCACCCGAGTCCTCGCCCGAGGTGGTCGCCGGCTCGTCGACCGACGACATCCCTTCGGCGGCAATGGTTCCCGTCGTCGGCCGGATCGCTGCCGGTGGTCCGATCCTGGCCGAGGAATCGGTCGAGGATATCTTCCCGCTGCCGCGCGAACTCGTCGGTCAGGGCTCGCTGTTCCTGCTCAAGGTCGTCGGCCAGTCGATGATCGACGCAGCCATCTGCGACGGCGACTGGGTGGTCGTCCGGCAGCAGAACGTCGCCGACAACGGCGATATCGTCGCCGCGATGCTCGACGGCGAGGCCACCGTCAAGACGTTCAAGCGGGTCGACGGCGACGTCTGGCTCATGCCGCACAACCCGATGTTCGAACCCATCCCGGGCAACGACGCAGTCGTCCTCGGCAAGGTCGTCACGGTCGTCCGCAAGATCTGATCCCCGGGCCACCGGCGACGAACGAGACCGGGGTGGCTCCGCACAGCGGAGCCACCCCGACCTTCTCGTACGTGCCTCAGACGTTGAGGCCGCGCCCGATGACTTCCTTCATGATCTCGTTCGTGCCGCCGTAGATCTTCTGCACGCGGGCATCGAGGTACGCCTTGGCGACCGGGTACTCGCGCATGTAGCCGTAGCCACCGTGCAGCTGCAGGCAGCGGTCGATCAGCTCGACCTGCTTGTCGGTGGTCCAGTACTTGGCCATCGCGGCCTCCTGGACGGTGAGCTTCTTCTCGTTGAGCAGCTCGATGCACCGGTCCACGAACACCCGGGCCAGCTGGGTCTCGGTGGCGAGCTCGGCGAGCTCGAAGCGGGTGTTCTGGAACTTGCCGATCGGCTTGCCGAACGCCTTGCGGTCGCGGCAGTACTGGATCGTGTCGTCGAGCACGCGCTCCATCGCAGCAGCGGCGACGACGGCGATCGCGAGACGTTCCTGCGGCAGGTTCTGCATCAGGTAGATGAAGCCCATGCCCTCCTGGCCGAGGAGGTTGGCCGCCGGGACGCGAACGTCGTTGAAGCTGAGCTCCGCCGTGTCCTGAGCGTCGAGGCCGATCTTGTCGAGGTTGCGTCCCCGCTCGAAGCCCGGCATGCCGCGCTCGACGACGAGCAGCGAGAAGCCCTGGGCGCCCTTCTCCGGGTCGGTGCATGCGACGACGATCACCAGATCGGAGTGGATGCCGTTGGTGATGAACGTCTTGGCGCCGTTGAGGATCCAGTCGTCACCGTCGCGCACCGCGCGGGTCTTGATGCCCTGCAGGTCGCTGCCGGTGCCCGGCTCTGTCATCGCGATGGCCGTGATCAGCTCACCCGAACAGAAGCCCGGGAGCCAACGCTTCTTCTGCTCCTCGTTGGCGAGCTCGAGCAGGTAGGGAGCGACGACATCGTTGTGCAGCATGAAGCCCAGACCGCTGAAGCCCAGCTTGGTGGTCTCCTCGGCCATGATGGCGTTGTAGCGGAAGTCGTCCATGCCACCGCCGCCGTACTCCTCCGGCACCGCCATGCCGAGGAAGCCCTGCGCGCCGGCCTTCTTCCACACCTCACGGTCGACGATCTTGTCCTTCTCCCACTGCTCGTGGAAGGGGGCCACCTCCTGTTCGAGGAACTTCCGGTACGACTCCCGGAAGAGGTCGTGCTCGGGCTCGAATAGGGTGCGTTGCATCTGCGCTCCTGTGTGAGACGTCGTTCGACATACTCACGGTATGCAGACGAGGGCGCGGTGACGCTGACACAACCGAGCGCATTTTGTGACCCGGACGACCCCGGCGGGTACGCGTCGGTATCGAACGACCCGCGGGCACGGGTCGGTGTCGGCTGATGCGCCGGGTTCCGGTCAGCGGCGCAGATCCTCGAGTCTGCGCAGCAGCGGGTACGCGACGAGGATGCCGATCGAACCCCAGGCGATACCGCCGAGTTCGACCGAGCCGATCGACAAGGTCAGGTCGCCGATGCCGGCGACGAGCGCCGCGGCCGCGACCGTGAGGTTGACCGGATCCGTGAAGTCGACCTTCGCCTCCGTCCAGATGCGGACACCGAGGATGCCGATCAGGCCGTAGAGCACGAGGGTCGCGCCGCCGAGGACGCCCTCGGGCACGGTGAACACCAGCGCACCGAACTTCGGCGAGAAGGCCAGCACGACGGCGGTGACCGCCGCAACGGCGTATGCAGCGGTCGAGTACACGCGTGTGGCCGCCATGACGCCGATGTTCTCGGCATAGGTGGTCGTGCCCGAGCCGCCGCCCGCACCCGCGAGGGTGGTCGCAAGGCCGTCGGCGATGAGCGCATTGCCGGCCATGTCGTCGAGGTTTCGACCGGTCATCGCGGCGACCGCCTTGACGTGGCCTACGTTCTCCGCGACCAGCACGACGACGACGGGCAGCGCCAACAGCACGACCGACAGTTCGAAGGTGGGGCCGTGCAGATCGGGCAGGCCGAACCACGCCGCGTCGCGCATGGCGTCGATGCGCTCGGACGCGATCGCCCCGGTGAACGCCGCGAAGATCCATCCGACGATCACACCGACGAGGATGCCGAGGCGGCCGAGCATGCCCGGGCCGACCACCGTCACGAGCAGTGTGACCACGAGCGTGATCGTGGCGACGAGCGGTTGGGCTTCGAACGATCCGGTGGCCGTCGGCGCGAGGTTGAGGCCGATGAGGGCGACGATCGCCCCGGTGACCACCGGCGGCATGACCGCGTCGATGATGCGCGAACCCGCCGCCTTGACCACGAGGCCGACAAGCACCAGCACGATACCGACGGCGACGATCCCGCCGAGCTGCGCTGCCGGACCGGAACCGGCCGAGGCGCTGAGCGGCGCGATGAACGCGAAAGACGAACCGAGATAGCTGGGCACCCGGCCGCGCGTGATGATCAGGAACAGCGCGGTGCCGATACCGGAGAACAGCAGCGTGGTCGTGACGGGGAAGCCCGTGATAGTCGGCACGAGCAGGGTGGCGCCGAACATCGCGATGACGTGCTGCATCCCGATGCCGATGGTGCGCGGCCACGACAGTCGCTCGTGCGGTGCGACCACCGCACCGGGGTTGATGCGACGTCCGTCGCCGTGCAGGGTCCAGCCGCGGCGTGTGGTCGTGCGTCCGGTCGTGTTCGCTCGTTCGGTCACGACAGGTCATCGTAGAACCGGCAGCCTCATCGGCGTAGAACAGACCGCCCCGGCCGCGTAGAACAGGCCGTCCCGGCCGCGTAGAACAGGCCGTCCCGGCCGCGCCGCTCAGTCCAGCAGTTTCGCTGCCACGGCACGTGCCGCGACGGGGTCGTCGCTCGCGAGGACCGCCTCGGCCGCCTCACGGCAACGGTCCATCGGGACCGAGGAGAGCCGGGCGCCGACACCCGTCACCGCCGACGCGGCGCACGACAGGGACGTCACGCCCATTCCGGTCAGGACGCAGGCGAGGAGCGGGTCGGCCGCCGCCTCGCCGCACACCCCCACCGGCTTGCTCGCGGCCGCCCCGGCCTGCGCCGCGCGGGCCACGAGTGCGAGCACCGCGGGCTGCCACGGGTCGGTGAGTGCGGCCAGCTGCGGCGACATCCGATCGGCCGCCATCGTGTACTGGGCGAGGTCGTTGGTGCCGATCGACAGGAAGTCCAGGTGTTCGAGCAACCGATCGGCGAGCAGCGCCGCGGACGGAACCTCGATCATGACGCCGGAAGACAGCCCGCGCTCGCGCACCCGCGCGGCGAAATCGGCCGCCTCCGAGACGGTCGCCACCATCGGTGCCATGACCCACGGCATGGCGCCGGTGCGCGAGGCCGCGGCGGCCACCGCGTCGAGCTGACGATCGAGGACTCCCGGCGCCGTGGTCGTGATGCGGATACCGCGGACGCCGAGGGCGGGATTGTGTTCGTCGGGGTGGTTGGCGAACCGGAGGGGCTTGTCGGAGCCGGCGTCGAGGGTCCGCAGGACGACCTTCCGTCCCTCGAACGCCTCGAAGACCTCTGCATAGATGTCGGCCTGCTCGTCCACCGTCGGTTCGGTGTCGCGGTCGAGGAAACACAACTCGGTGCGGAACAGTCCGACGCCCTGCGCCGGCGTCCGGCGCGCCGCACGGGCACCCGATCCGTCCTGCACGTTGGCGAGGATCTCGACCGGGTGACCGTCGGCGGTGGCGCCGGGACCGGACCAGCCCGCCACCCGCTCGCGCTCGACGCGGTCGCGTTCGACCTCGGCTGCGGCCTCGGCGCTGTCCGGGGAGATCACGATCCGGCCCGTCGCGCCGTCGACCAGCACCTCGGTGCCGGCAGGGACGTCGTCGAGACCTGCCACCGCGACGACACACGGGATGCCGAGCTGGCGCGCGATGATCGCGGTGTGGCTCGTGGGTCCTCCGAGGGAGGTGGCCAGCGCGACGACGACGGACGGGTCGAGTCCGGCGGTGTCGGCGGGTGCGAGATCGGCCGCGAGGAGCACGGACGGCGAATCGGGCATCTCGAGACCGGGTTCGGGGGCGCCCTGCAGTTCGGCGATCACGCGGTCGCGGATGTCGAGCAGGTCGGTGACCCGCTCGGACTGCAGCCCGCCCATCTTCTCGAACAGGGCCGCGAACTGGTCGGTGGCGGCGACGGTGGCACCGACCGCGTCGGACCCGGACCGGATCTTCGTCGCGGTCGCCCCGCGCCAGGCGCGGTCCTCGACCAGCACAGCGGTGGCTTGGAGCACTTCTGCCGCGGCACCCGATGCACGCGAGGCGCGGGCGCGCAGCCGCTCGGCCACGACCTTCGCGGCGTCCTCGAACCGGCCCACCTCGGCCTCGCGCGCCGTGTCGGGGATCGAGGCGCCCTGCGCCGGGACCACAGGACGCGCGACGGGACGGATGACCGGCCCGTATCCGATACCGGGGACGACGGGGGTGCCGTGCAGGACGGACGCCGACTGCTCCATGGAGATCTCCTCACCGCAGTAGTTCGTTGTGACTCAGATTACTCGGAAGCCTTGACATGTCAACACGGACGGGCGTAAAACAACATAAACCAACATTGTTTTCCCCACAGATCGGGTACCCCCAGGAGTGTCGGTGTACGCAGAGGAACGGCAGCAGGCGATCGCAGCACTGGTGGCGGCACGTGGCCGCGTGTCGGTCGCAGTGCTCGCCGACCGGTACGGCGTCACCACCGAGACCGTGCGCCGCGACCTCGCACACCTCGAACGCCTGGGGCTCGTGCGGCGGGTTCACGGCGGCGCGATCCCGGCCGCCTCGCTCTCGGTGGCCGAGCCTGCCCTCTCCGAGCGCGAACACACCCGCGCCGAACACAAGGACCGCATCGCCGCCGCCGCGACGTCCTTCCTCCCGCCGTCCGGCGGAAGCGTGCTCTTCGACGCCGGCACCACGACCGGCAGGATCGTCGGAGCGCTGCCGCCCGAGCTCGACCTCACCGTCGTCACCAACTCGGTGCCGATCGCCGCGCGCCTCGCCGCAATGAGCACCGTGCAGCTGCACCTGCTCGGCGGTCGCGTCCGCGGTGTCACGCAGGCCGCGGTGGGTGCCGAGGCCCTCGCCACCTTGTCGACGGTGCACGTCGACGTGGCCTTCATCGGCACCAACGCGCTGAGCATCGACCACGGCCTGTCCACCCCCGACGCCGACGAGGCCGCGGTCAAGCGCGCGATGGTGCGCACCGCCGACCGGGTCGTCGTGGTCGCCGATTCGTCGAAGGTCGGTCGGCGCAATCTGCTGAGCTTCGCGTCGCTCGAACCGATCGACGTTCTGGTCACCGACACCGATCTCGACGACACCGACCGTCGGCAACTCATCGAACACGGAATCGAGGTGGTGACGACATGATCGTCACGCTCACGGCCAACCCCAGTCTCGATCGCACGGTCGGGCTGACGGGCCCGCTCGAGCGCGGGAAGGTGCATCGCACCGAGCGATCCACCGTCGATCCGGGCGGCAAGGGGATCAACGTCGCGCGTGTGCTGCACGCCGCGACGACCGAGGTCGTCGCCGTTCTCCCGGCCAACGCCGGCGATCCTCTGCTCGCCGCGCTGGACGAGCAGGGCATCGCCCATCGGGCCGTGCCCACCTCCGGGCCGACGCGCAACAACATCACCGTCGCCGAACCCGACGGCACCACGACCAAACTCAACGAACCCGGAACCCCCTGCACCGGAAGCACACTCGGCGAGTTGCACGCAGTCCTGCTGGAATGCGCGCAGGGAGCCGCGTGGACCGTCCTGTCCGGTTCTCTTCCTCCCGGTGTGCCCGAGTCGTGGTATGCCGATCTCGTGGGTGCCCTGCGCGGTCTCGGATGCCGCATCGCGGTCGACACCTCCGAGCGGCCACTGCTCGCCCTCGCCGAGCGGTTCCCCGCGGCGGCCCCGGACGTGATCAAGCCGAACGCCGACGAACTGGCCCAGCTCACCGGCGCGGACGCCCACGAACTCGAATCCGGCGCCGCCGCAGGAGACGTCGGCGCCGTGGTCGACGCGGGACGGGTGCTGGTGGAACGCGGGGTCGGCGCGGTACTCGCGACCCTCGGCGGTGCGGGCGCGGTGCTGGTCACCGCCACCGGCGCGTGGCGGGCCACCGCCGACGACGTCACGGTCCGCAGCACGGTCGGCGCGGGCGACTCGTCGCTCGCCGGATATCTGCTCGCCGAGCAGGCCGGTCACACCCCCGACGAGTGCCTGCGCCTCGCCGTGGCGTACGGAACCGCAGCCGTCATGCTCCCCGGAACAGCCCTGCCCACACCCGATTCCGTCGATCCATCCCGAGTGCACGTCACCGACGTCCACCGCCGACCCCGACCGCTCCCCTCCCACTCCTAAGGAACGTCATGTCCGACACCACCTCCGGCTCCGCAGGCGGTTCCTCGATCATCGGCACGGAACTCGTCTCGCTCGATGTAGACCTGGGATCCGACAAGAACTCCGTCATCGCCGCGCTCGCCGAGCGTCTCGCAGCGAACGGTCGCGCATCCGACGCCGACGCACTCACCGCGGCCGTTCTCGAACGGGAGGCCAAGTCCGCCACCGGCCTTCCCGGCGGGATCGCGATCCCGCACGCACGCAGCGAAGCGGTGACCACGCCGTCGCTCGGTTTCGCCCGGCTGTCCCCGAAGGCCGACTTCGGTGCGCCCGACGGACCCGCCGACCTCGTCTTCCTCATTGCCGCGCCCGAAGGTGCGGGCGGCGACCACATGAAGCTGCTCACCGCTCTCGCTCGTGCACTCGTGCGCCCGGACTTCGTCGCGTCGCTGCGCGCGGCCGCGTCCGCGGACGAGGTCATCGCGCTGGTCGAGGACGTCCTCCCGCCCCGACCGGAGTCGTCGGGCAGCGCTCCTGCCGGCTCGACCGCAGCGCCGGAACAGCCGTCACCGACAGCCGCTGCGAAGCCGGCGGTCGCGCCTCCGCAGAGCGCGGAACAGCCCGGAGGCCGCACGATCGTCGCGGTCACCGCGTGCCCGACCGGTATCGCGCACACCTACATGGCCGCCGATGCGCTGGCCGCCGCCGGTGAACGCGCGGGCGTGACGGTCCGGGTGGAGACGCAGGGATCGAGCGGCAGCACTCCCCTGCCCCCCGACGTGATCGCCGGCGCCGACGCCGTCATCTTCGCCACCGACGTGGGGGTCAAGGGCCGCGAACGGTTCGCCGGGAAGCCCGTGATCGCATCGGGCGTGAAGCGCGCGATCAACGAACCGGACACCATGGTCGACGAGGCCCTGCGGGCCGCCACCGATCCGTCCGCACGCACCGTCGAGGGCACCGCGGGCGCCCCGGCGGGTGAGTCGGAGAGCGGCAGCGACCTCGGTTGGGGTACCCGGCTGCGGCAGATCCTGCTCACCGGTGTGAGTTACATGATCCCGTTCGTCGCGGCCGGTGGTCTGCTCATCGCTCTGGGCTTCCTGCTCGCCGGTCCCGACATCACCGACTCGGCCGCCGACATCGTCCTCGACAACACGCTCACCAACCTTCCCGAGGGTGGGCTCGGCACTTATCTCGGTGCGGTGCTGTACCAGATCGGCTCGTTGGCGTTCTCGTTCCTCGTCCCGGCACTGGCCGGGTACATCGCCTTCGCGATCGCGGACCGTCCGGGTCTGGCTCCGGGCTTCACCGCCGGTGCGGTGGCCGTCTTCGTCGGCGCCGGTTTCATCGGCGGTCTGGTCGGCGGCATCATCGCCGGCTTCGCGGCCCTGTGGGTCGGCCGTATCCCGCTGCCCACTTGGGCTCGTGGCCTGATGCCTGTGGTGATCATCCCGCTGCTCGCGAGCCTGATCGTCGGTGGGCTCATGTTCCTGCTGCTCGGTCGCCCGCTCGCCGCGATCACGACCGGTCTCACCGACTGGCTCAACGGTCTGTCCGGTGGTTCCGCGGTGCTGCTCGGTGCGATCCTCGGCCTGATGATGTGCTTCGACCTCGGCGGACCGGTCAACAAGGCCGCCTACGCCTTCGCGGTCGCGGGTCTCGACGTCGCCAACACCGGTTCGCTCGAGATCATGGCGGCGGTCATGGCCGCCGGTATGGTTCCGCCGCTCGCCATGGCACTGTCGTCGCTGGTGCGTCCGCGTCTCTACAGCACGGCCGAACGCGAGAACGGCAAGGCCGCCTGGCTGCTCGGTGCATCGTTCATCTCGGAGGGCGCCATCCCGTTCGCGGCGGCCGACCCGTTCCGGGTCATCCCGTCGATGATGCTCGGCGGCGCCGTGACCGGCGGCATCGTCATGGCGACGGGTGTCACGCTCACCGCTCCCCACGGCGGATTGTTCGTGCTGTTCGCGATGGACCGCGTCGTGTGGTTCCTGATCGCACTGGCAGCCGGTACGGTGGTCGCCGCACTCGCGGTCAGTATCGCCAAGTCGATCACGCGTCCCGCCCGGGTTGCCGCCGACGAGGCGAACCCCCAGCCCGTAGCGGCACGCTCCTGATCACAGCGGCACGCTCCTGATCACAGCGGCACGCTCCTGATCACAGCGGCACGCGCCTGATCTACCCAACTTCCTGCACTTCCCCACCACGAAGGAGATTCCCATGCCCAGCACCACCGTTGCCGTCGGTTCGTCCATCGGCCTGCACGCCCGTCCTGCAGGGATCATCGCCGAGGCCGTGGTCGCGGCCGGTGTCCCCGTGACCCTCGCGGTCGACGGCGGCGAGCCCGTCGACGCCGGTTCGGCCCTGATGATCATGACGCTCGGCGCAGAAAAGGGCACGCAGGTCACGATCTCGTGCGATGACGACGCGGTCCTCGCGCAGGTCGCGGAGCTGGTCGCCGCGGACCTCGACGCCTGATCTCAGCCGCGGTCGCGGCGTCTGATCTCGGCCGCGGTCGCGGCGTCTGATCTCAGCGGCGGGCGCGGCGCCGGACGACGAGTCCGAGCACCCCGAGGGCGATGACTCCGGCGGCCACGCCCGCACCGACGACCGGCAGTGCCGCGGGCGACATCTCGTCCGCGGCATCGTCGTCCGCGGGTGCGAAGAGATCGGTCGCACCGCGACGGATACGGATCGGTGGATTCTCCGTGCCTGCCGCGCCGCGCTCGGACGCGGTGACCAGGTCACCGTCGGCGGTGAATGCGACGGCTTCGCCCTGCGGTTCGTCCGGGACCGGGACGCGGAAGCGCGGACCGGCGACCAGAGCGGACGCGAGATCGCCGTCGGGGACGTGGAACAGGTAGACGTCGGTGTAGGTGCGGACCGCCGCGACCGTCCCGTCGGCGTTGACCGCACCGCCGGTGATCATCGAGGAGGACGCACCGGGAATGGGACCGCCGGGGGTGTCCGACGGTCCGAGTGCCAGCGACCCGACCCTCTCGAGGGGGGCAGGTCCCGGCACGGGGAGGCCGTCGATCGTGAGTCCGCGTGCGGGCCGGTAGACATTGCTCGAGCCGAACAGCGCCTTCGTCACGATCACAGGTTCGCCTGTCGCGGAGACGAGCACGGTCTCGGCGTCGCGGGGACCGTCGGGATAGGTCAGCCGGTGCAGATCTCCCTGCCCGGTGTCGGGGTCGAGGGAGATGAGCGCGATCGTCTCGCGGACGCGGGTGTTGTCGCCGAGATCCCCGAGCCACAACCGGCCGTCGGGCCCCGCGGCGAGATCCTCGACGTCGTAGGGATCGACGGGCGACGGAACGCGTTGCAGCACCGAGCAATCGTCGTCGAGTTCGACGATGCGTTCGTCCTCCCCGGCATCGGGCGTCGCGAACAGCCGGTCGCCGATCGTCGCGAGGCCGGACAGTTCGGTGAGCACGGGATCGTCGGGGGTACACAGCATCTCGGTCGGCAGATCCGCGACCGGAATCCCGGTGTCCTGCGCGCCTGCGTGCGAGACCGGCACGAACGCCGCGACGGCAGCGAGCAGCGCCGCCCGGCGTACGACCCGCATCAGGCCGCGAAGTCGACCAATGCCGACGCCAGCGCTGCCGGCACCTTCGCGTGCACCCGCGTGCCGTCCACCTCGTGCTCGGACGACAGGATCTGACCGTCCGAATGGATGCGCGCGAGCAGATCACCGCGGGTGTACGGCAGGAGCAGCTTCACCTCGACGTCGGGATCCTCGAGCAGACCCGCGAGCTGGGTCTGCAACTCCTCGACGCCCACGCCGGTGTGCGCGGAGACGAACACCGCGCCGGGGATCGCGCTGCGCAACTGCGTCAGGGTGACCGGGTCGGCGGCATCGATCTTGTTGACGACGATCAGTTCCGGCGGCGGCGGTGCGTCCGATTCGCGGAGTACCTCGGTGACGACTTCGCGCACCGCCTTGATCTGCTCGGTGGGCATGGGGTCGGAGCCGTCGACGACGTGGAGCAGCACATCGGCGTCGGCGACCTCCTCGAGAGTCGACCGGAACGCCTCGACCAGCTGGGTCGGGAGGTGCCGGACGAAACCGACGGTGTCGGTGAGCACGTACTCGCGGCCGTCGGGCAGCGCCGACCGGCGGGTCGTCGGGTCGAGGGTCGCGAACAGTGCGTTCTGCACCAGGACACCGGAGCCGGTGAGCTTGTTGAGCAGGCTCGACTTACCGGCGTTGGTGTATCCCACGATCGCGACGGACGGGATCTTGTTGCGCAGACGCCGGGTGCGCTTGGTGTCGCGCGCGGCCTTCATCGCCTTGATCTCGCGACGGAGCTTGGCCATCCGCTCACGGATCCGGCGACGGTCGGTCTCGATCTTCGTCTCACCGGGACCGCGCAGGCCCACACCGCCGTTGCTGCCGGCACGTCCACCGGCCTGCCGCGACATCGATTCGCCCCAGCCACGCAGACGCGGGAGCATGTACTCCATCTGTGCGAGGGAGACCTGTGCCTTGCCCTCTCGCGAGGTGGCGTGCTGGGCGAAGATGTCGAGGATCAGCGCGGTCCGGTCGATGACCTTGACCTTGACGACCTTCTCCAGCGCGGTGAGCTGGGCGGGGGTGAGTTCGCCGTCGCAGATCACGGTGTCTGCGCCGGTGGACAGGACGATCTCCCGGAGTTCGTCGGCTTTGCCGGAGCCGATGTAGGTGGAGGCATCGGGCCGGTCACGACGTTGGACCAGGCCTTCGAGGACCTCGGAGCCCGCAGTCTCGGCGAGCGCGGCCAGCTCGGCCAGGCTCGCTTCCGCCTGGGCGGCCGTTCCGCCCGTCCAGACACCGACGAGCACGACACGCTCGAGTCGGAGCTGGCGGTATTCGACCTCGGTGATGTCCTCGAGTTCGGTGGACAGACCGGCCACACGCCGCAACGCGCTACGGTCTTCGAGTTGCATCTCGCCGACGGACGGATCCTCGGCGGTCCAGCCTCCGGATGCGTCGTACGCGGTCGGAGTGCTGTCATCTGTGGTTGCGCGATGCATGCGCTGTGTGTTCGTCATACACCTCCATGGTGTCACGAAGCCCGAATCGGTGCATTCGAGTTTTTCTGCCGCATCCGCGCGGGGGGTACCCAAGTGCGCGCCGGCCGGGCCGAGCGGCGCCGATCAGATCGGCGCCGACCACCAGGTGTCGTCGAGTTCTCCCGTCGCGACCAGCACAGACGGCCCGCGCAACCAGGCGCGACCGTTCTCTATGCGCACCTCGACCGAGCCACCGGGGATCCGCACCTGCACCGCGCCGTCGGATGCGCCGTCGAAGCGCAGGGCCGCAGCAGCCGCGGCCACCGTGCCGGTTCCGCACGAGCGGGTCTCCCCCACGCCGCGTTCGTGGACGCGCATGTGGACCGTCCCGGCCGCGATCGGGGTCAGGAACTCGATGTTGACCCCGTGCGGGAAGAAGCCCGGGTCGAAGCCGGGCGAGGTGAGGTCGAGACCGGCAAGGCTCGTGTCGTTCAGGTGCGGGTCCACGCACGCGAGGTGCGGGTTGCCGACGTCGATGCCGATGCCCGGATAGACCCGCCCGTCGATGGTCGCCGCCGACTCGCCGAGGGTGCGCACCGTCCCCATGTCCACGGTCACCTCGCCGAGGACCGGTCCTGTCTCGTGCACGGTGACGGGCTTGCCTCCCGCCCGGCTGCCGACGACGAACTCGCGGCGGTCCTCGAACCCGTGCGCGGTCAGATAGTGCGCGAACACCCGCACACCGTTGCCGCACATCTCGGCGATGGATCCGTCGCCGTTGCGGTAGTCCATGAACCAGTCGTCGGCGTCGGTGCCCTCGGGCAGTTCTCCGAGCGCGCCGGCCGACACCAGTGCCCCGGCCCGGGCCACGCGGAGCACACCGTCGGCGCCGAGCCCGCGACGCCGGTCGCACAGGGCCGCGATCCGGCCTGCGTCGAGGTCCAGGCGGGCGTCGGGATCCGGAAGGATCACGAAGTCGTTCTCGGTTCCGTGCCCTTTGCTGAACTCCATGCGCGCTACCTTATCGGGCTGGTGAGGCCGGTGATGTGCGTGCGTCCCGGACGGCCCGCAACGCGACGTCGAGCAGGTGGGGGTCGGCGCCGTCGAGCCAGTGGATGCGCGGGTCGCGGCGGAACCACGAGCGTTGCCGTCGCACGTAGCGTCGGGTCCCGATGAACGTCCGCTCGCGTGCGTGGTCGAGGTCGTACTCCCCGTCGATGTACGCGAGCACCTGTGCGTAGCCGATCGCGCGACGTGCGGTGACGCCCTCGTGCAGCCCGACTTCGAGGAGTCCGTGCACCTCGTCGACGAGGCCGCGTTCGAACATCAGGTCGGTGCGCCGCGCGATGCGGTCGTCGAGTTCGGCGGTGTCGCGGTCGACGCCCAGGATCACGGTGCCCCAGCGGGGCTCACCGATCGTCGGCTGCGACGCCGTGAACGGTTGCCCGGTCAGCTCGACGACCTCGAGCGCGCGGACCATGCGGCGGCCGTCGGTGGGCAGGATCGTCGCCGCGGCGGCGGGATCGGCGCTCTGCAGCGCCCGGTGGACCGCGGCGGGCCCCTCGGTCTCGAGCACCGCCTCCCACTTGGCACGGACCTGCGGATCCGTCGCCGGGAACTGCCATTCGTCGAGCAGTGCCTGCACGTACATCATCGATCCGCCGACGACGATCGGGAGGCGGCCGCGGCCGAGGATCGCCTCGACGTCGGCGATCGCGGCCTGCTGGTAGCGGGCGACCGTCGCGGTCTCGGTGACGTCGAGGACGTCGAGTTGATGGTGCGGGATCCCGCGACGCTCGTCCGGTGCCAGCTTGGCCGTCCCGATGTCCATCCCGCGGTACTGCTGCATCGCGTCGATGTTGACGATCTCGCCGCCGAGCGCTTCGGCGAGGTCCAGTCCGAGATCGGACTTGCCCGTGGCGGTGGGGCCCACCACCGCGATCGGTACGAGCGTGTCGGCGGGACCGGTGCTTTCTGCGCTCACGGTGTCCAGATCCCCACGTGGTAGCCCACGCCGTAGGGCGCGGCGGAGTAGGTGACGGACGCCGAGCGCGGGCGCGCTCCGAGGGTGGCCGCCAGGACGTGCCAGGCAGCGCGGCCGGTCAGCTTGATGTCCGAACACAGGTCGGGGTCGAGCGCCGCGAGCACCTCCGTGTCGCCGGCGCCGAGCGCTGAGGCCAGGGCCGCCTCGACCTCCTCCGAGCGCGGATCGTAGGCGCCGGGCGCCTTGGCGGTGAGGGTCGTCGCTCCGTCCGCGACGACGAGCAGTGCTCGCGGCAGATCGTCGCGGTCGAGCTGCGCACGCAGGTCGCGGCCGAGATCGGCGCAGTGGGCGGCGTCGGCGTCGGCGGCCACCACGTGGGTCGTCACGTGGGTGCCGGGTGCCGTGCGGTCGCGGATCCAGCCGGCCACCAGCGCGGTCAACGCGAGCGCGGGATCGGGTTCACCGGCGGCCTCAGGACCGAGCTGCACCGTGACGTCGACACCGAACCCGAGGAAGGTTCCGCGCGCGGTGGAAGGAACGGTCTGTTCGGCCGTCTCGGCTCCCACGACCACCCATTCCGCGGCACCGGACAGGCTGCGACCGACCTCGAGAACCGCCTCGCGCAGATCGTCGGTCTCGGAGACGGCGAGACCGGTGAGCTCGGGGACGAGCAGCGGTGGGGACGGCACGAACGCCGCGGCGGTCAACACATCGGCAACCGTAGTCCACCGGACCCGGCGCCCTGCATGGACACGACCTGTTTCAATAGTGAGCGGACACGATCGCGGAGCCCCGGGATCGACCGGCGGTAGACCCATGCGACCAGGCAGCCGTGCCGCGCGGCAGAGATGAGGTATCGATGAGCGACCCGAACGCACAGGACCGAACCGGCGAGTCGACGCAGGAGCGGACCCCGCGTCCCGGTCCCGCCACACCCCGAGCCCATGCTGCGACGCCCGGCCCCGCGGGCCGAGAGAACGGCAGTTCCACCGCAGCACCCCCGAAGCCGCATCCCGTCGCGGCCCAGACGCACCCCCACGTCCCGGCGGTGCCCGCGAGCGATCCGAGTCGGTTCGGACGCGTCGACGAGGACGGCACCGCATGGGTCCGCACGAGCGAGGGCGAGCGGTGCATCGGATCGTGGCAGGCAGGCGACGCCGCCGAGGGCCTCGCGCACTTCGGACGCCGTTACGACGATCTCGTCACCGAGGTGGCGATCCTCGAGACCCGGTTGACCTCCGGCACCGCCGACGTGAAGAAGACCCGCGCGGCCGCCGAGGCACTGGCCGAGTCGCTGCCGACCGCCGCCGTCATCGGTGATCTCGATGCGCTCGCCGCCCGGCTCACCGCGATCATCGAGCACTCCGAGGAGGCTGCGGCTCTCGCCAAGCAGGAAAAGGAGCGTCGGCGCGCCGAGAGCACGGCCCGCAAGGAGGCCCTCGCGGCCGAGTCCGAGACGATCGCCGCCGAATCCACCCAATGGAAGGCCGCGGGCGACCGGCTGCGCGAGATCCTCGAGGAGTGGAAGACCATCCGCGGGGTCGACCGGAAGGTCGACGACGTGTTGTGGCGTCGCTATTCGAAGGCACGCGAGGCGTTCAACCGGCGTCGCGGAGCCCACTTCGCCGAACTCGACCGCGAGCGCGCCGCGGCGAAGAGCCGCAAGGAAGAACTCGTCGCCCGGGCGGAGGAGCTGCAGAACTCCACCGACTGGGGTGCCACCGCCGCGGCCTTCCGCGACCTGCTCGCCGAGTGGAAGGCGGCCGGACGGGCACCGAAGGACGCCGACGACCAGCTGTGGAAGCGGTTCAAGGGCGCCCAGGACGTCTTCTTCGCCGCACGCAACGCCGCGAACGCCGAGCGCGACGCCGAGTTCGAGGAGAATGCCCGCGCGAAGGAGGCCCTGCTCGAGGTGGCCTCCTCGATCGACCCGTCGGCCGATCTCGAAGGTGCCCGGGCGCGCCTGCGCGAGCTGCAGGACCAGTGGGAGGCGGTCGGCAAGGTGCCGCGCGAGCGCATGCACGATCTCGAAGGCCGTCTGCGGGCCATCGAGAAGAAGGTGCGCGAGGCCGCGGATTCCGAGTGGCGCCGCACCGATCCCGAGGCCCTCGCGCGTGCGGCCCAGTTCCGTGAGCGGGTGCGTCAGTTCGAGGAGCAGGCCGCCAAGGCGACCGCCGCCGGCCGGGCGAAGGAGGCCGAGAAGGCTCTCGCCCAGGCCGCGCAGTGGCGCGAGTGGGCCGACGCGGCCGAAGGTGCCGTCGGCGAGCGCTGACCCCGCGACATCCGAGACGGACGATCCCCCTCTCCCGGTCCGGGAGAGGGGGATCGTCGTGTTCGTGCCGGAGGCGTCAGGCCTCGGGGTCGTCGCGCATCAGGCGGGGCCGCTCGTGCTGTGCTGCGACCTTCCGCAACTCGGCCTCGGCCTCGAGCTGGGCCGAGGTCCGCGCCCACACCACGCGGGCCCAGTGGAAGACGATCACCATGACGGCGAACCAGCCGATCACGAGACCGAATCCCGGTCCCGCGGCGGACGACTCGACGGGCAGGGTCTGGCGCGACCAGATCGCGAGCATGCCGAAGACGATGGTCACCGCCGAGCCGGCCAGGGACACCCACGCCAACGCCCACTTGCGGGTGACGAGCGCGAGAATCGAGCCCAGCCCGGCGAAGACCACTGCGAAGCCGACGAACAGCCGCGACGGCAGACCGATCTCCTCGGTGGTCGCGTCCGGGGCGAAGGACAGCACCTCCCACCCGTTGGCGGATCCGGCGTGGGGCAGGCTGAAGGTCGCCAGCAGGATCAGGACGGCGATCGCGACGAACATCGCCCGGGCGCCCGGGTCGATGTCGGTCGCCACCTTCCGTTCGGCGGCTTCGAGTTCGGCGCGTACGTCACCCGTCGCGTGGTGATCGTGCGGCTTGTCGGTGGTCATGCGTTGCATCCCATCTGAGGCGGCAGCGGGTCGGGGACGCCGATGCTCGGCAGTCCGAGTCCGACACCGATCGGCGGTGTCTTGGGCAACCGGCCCTGTTCGAAGTGGTCGCCCGCACGTGTACGGCGGTGCGTGAGGATCGGGGTGTCCGCGACGAGGTGGTGCGGCGCGGCGTCGCTGACGACGATCGTGATGACGTCGCCGGGACGCACCGCGGTGTCGATCGCGCCCTCGGGACGGAAGTGGACGAGGCGGCCGTCGCGGGCACGCCCGCTCATCCGGGCGGTCTCGGCGTTCTTGCGACCCTCCCCCGCCGCGACGAGCAGTTCGACCTCCGTGCCGACGAGCTTGCGGTTCTCCTCGAGGGTGATGCGTTCCTGCAGCGCGATCAGACGGTTGTAGCGCTCCTGCACTACGGCCTTGGGGACCTGACCCTCCATGTCTGCTGCGGGCGTGCCGGGACGCTTCGAGTACTGGAAGGTGAACGCGCTGGTGAAACGCGCCTTCTCGACGACCTCGAGGGTCTGCTGGAAGTCCTCCTCGGTCTCACCGGGGAAACCGACGATGATGTCGGTGGTGATCGCGGCGTGCGGCATCGCGGCCCGAACCCGCTCGATGATGCCAAGGAAGCGTTCCTTGCGGTACGAGCGGCGCATGGCGCGCAGGATCCGGTCGCTGCCGGACTGCAGCGGCATGTGCAGTTGCGGGCACACGTTGGGGGTCTGCGCCATCGCGTCGATGACGTCGTCGGTGAATTCCGCCGGATGCGGGGACGTGAAGCGCACCCGCTCGAGGCCCTCGATGTCGCCGCACGCGCGCAGCAGCGACGCGAAGGCGCCCCGGTCGCGGGGCTGCTCCGGATCGGCGAAGGACCGGCCGTAGGAGTTGACGTTCTGGCCGAGCAGTGTCACCTCGAGCACGCCCTCGTCGACGAGCGCCTGCACCTCGGCGAGGATGTCACCCGGGCGCCGGTCGACCTCCTTGCCGCGCAGCGACGGCACGATGCAGAAGGTGCACGTGTTGTTGCAGCCGACGGAGATCGACACCCATCCGGCGTACGACGACTCGCGCTTGGCGGGCAGCGTCGAGGGGAACGCCTCGAGGGCATCGAGGATCTCGACCTCGGCACGGCGATTGTGCCGCGCGCGTTCGAGCAGTGCGGGGAGATTGCCGATGTTGTGCGTGCCGAAGACCACGTCGACCCAGGGCGCCTTCTTCACGACCGTGTCGCGGTCCTTCTGGGCGAGGCAGCCTCCGACGGCGATCTGCATGTCGGGGTTGTCATCCTTGACCGGACGCAGATGACTCAGATTGCCGTACAGCTTGTTGTCGGCGTTCTCCCGCACCGCGCAGGTGTTGAAGACCACCAGATCCGGTGACGCGCCGGGCACGGCCTTGGTGAAGCCGGCGTCCTCCAACAACCCCGACAGACGCTCGGAGTCATGTACGTTCATCTGGCAGCCGTAGGTACGGACCTCGTAGGTCCGGGCACCGGTACGGGGGGCTTCTTCGTCGATCAGTGACACGTCTCAGGGTATCTCACCTCGGCGGGTCCCCTTTCCTCGCGCCGACCGCGCGTGCCCCGTCGAGGTATCCGTTACTGCTCGTGCAGTAAAAATCCCGTGACGCGTGCACCGAAGGTGTCCCGAAATGCGAAGTCTCGGGCGTCGGACGGCATAGGGTCTGCAGATATGACATCAGCGGCCGCCGGAACGGATCGTCCGTCCGAGAAGTCGGACACCAGCTCGTCCATGATCTCCATGAACGGGGTGAACAAGCATTTCGGATCCCTGCACGTACTGCAGGACATCAACCTCGAGATTCCGCGAGGACAGGTCGTCATCGTCGTCGGCCCATCGGGTTCGGGCAAATCGACCCTCTGCCGCACCATCAACCGGCTCGAACCGATCGATTCGGGAGAGATCCACGTCGACGGCACCCTGCTGCCGGAGGAGGGCAAGGCACTCGCCCGCCTTCGTTCGGACGTCGGCATGGTGTTCCAATCGTTCAACCTCTTCGCCCACAAGACGATCCTCGAGAACGTCATGCTCGGCCCCCTCAAGGTGCGCAGGATCAAGAAGGACAAGGTCCGCGAGTCGGCGATGCAGCTGCTCGACCGGGTCGGGATCGCCAATCAGGCCGACAAATACCCGGCGCAGCTGTCGGGCGGCCAGCAGCAGCGCGTGGCGATCGCACGCGCGCTCGCGATGAATCCCAAGGTCATGCTGTTCGACGAGCCCACCTCCGCCCTCGACCCCGAGATGGTCCAGGAGGTCCTCGACGTGATGACCTCCCTCGCGAAAGAGGGCATGACGATGGTCGTGGTCACCCACGAGATGGGATTCGCCCGCAAGGCCGGCGACCGCGTTCTGTTCATGGCCGACGGTCGCATCGTCGAGGACACCGATCCCGAGACCTTCTTCACCACACCGAAATCCGATCGCGCCAAGGACTTCCTCGGCAAGATCCTCAGTCACTGACCTGATTCCCGCACCGACGGGCCACCCGGTCCGTCGGACGTAGTTCCGAACCGCACCGGAGGTATTCGATGAAATTGTCCCGCTCCATCCGCCTGGGCATCGGCGCCGTCGCCGTGGCAGTCGTCGCCACGGCGTGCGGTGGCGACGAGACGCGCAGTGTCTCGCAGTCCGCGGACAACGGCACCCTGACGGTCGGTATCAAGTTCGACCAGCCGGGCCTGGGCCTGCGCAACCCGGACGGTTCGTTCAGCGGGTTCGACGTCGAGGTCGCCAAGTATGTCGCCGGTCAGCTCGGTGTGTCCGAGGAGAACATCGAATTCAAGGAAGCTCCGTCCGCCCAGCGCGAGACCCTCATCCAGAACGGTGAGGTCGACTACATCGTCGCGACCTACTCGATCACCGATTCCCGCAAGGAGAAGGTGGACTTCGCCGGCCCGTACTTCATTGCGGGCCAGTCGCTCCTCGTGCGCGCGGACGACACCGAGATCACCGGACCCGACTCGCTCAACGGCGGCAAGCGCCTGTGCTCGGTGGCGGGTTCGACCCCGGCCCAGAACGTGAAGGACAACTACGCGCAGGACGTCCAGCTCCAGGAGTTCGACACCTACTCGCTGTGTGTCGAGGCGCTGCGCAACGGCGCGGTCGACGCGGTGACCACCGACGACATCATCCTCGCCGGCTACGCCGCGCAGAGCCCGGGCGACTTCAAGGTCGTCGGTGAGCCGTTCACCACCGAGCGCTACGGCATCGGTCTCGCCAAGGGCGACGACGAGTCGCGCAATGCGATCAACGACGCGATCGAGGAGATGATCGCCAGCGGTGCGTGGGAGGCCGCATTCCAGGAGACGGTCGGCGCCTCGGGCTACGAGCTCCCGGAGCAGCCGAGCGTCGATCGCTACTGAGTGTCGATCGTCACCGAGTACGGGTACCACCCGTCACGTCCGGCGGTGCGGCCGGTCCGTAATCCCACGGACCGGCCGGACCGTTCCGGACTCCCACCCGTCCCCTCGATCCCGGAGTGACCTGTGGATCTGTTGAGCAAGTACAGCAGCCAGCTACTCGACGCGTTCTGGACCACGATCCAGTTGACCGTCATCTCGGCGATCGGTGCACTGATCCTCGGAACGATCCTCGCCGCGATGCGCGTGTCCCCCATCCCGGTGGCGCGTGCCGTCGGCGCCGCCTACGTGACGATCTTCCGGAACACCCCGCTGACCCTCATCATCATCTTTTGCCTGTTCGGTCTGTCCCAGACGCTCGGCATCAAGCTGGCCTCCGAGTCGTCGCCGACCTTCCTGGTGGACAACAACTTCCGACTCGCTGTGCTCGGCCTGAGCGTCTACACGGCGGCCTTCGTGTGCGAGTCGCTCCGCTCGGGCATCAACACGGTCTCGCTCGGACAGTCGGAGGCCGGCCGCTCGCTGGGTCTGACCTTCAGCCAGAATCTGCGCCTGATCGTCCTCCCCCAGGCCTTCCGCGCGGTCATCGCCCCGCTCGGTTCGGTGCTCATCGCGTTGACCAAGAACTCGACGATCGCCTCCGTCATCGGCGTGTCCGAGGCCTCGCTGCTGATGAAGACGATGATCGAGAACGAAGCGGCCATCTTCGTCGTCGGTGGCATCTTCGCGCTCGGATTCGTCATCCTCACCCTTCCCACCGGCCTGCTCTTCGGCCGGCTCAGCAAGCGATACGAGGTCGCCCGATGAGTGCACACGGAACCGTTCTCTACGACGCACCCGGGCCCCGCGCCAAGGCGCTCTACCGGATCCTGTCGGTGGTCGTGGTCGCGCTCCTCGTCCTGGTCGGCTGGATCGTCTACCGCGCGCTCGACGCCAACGGACAGCTGACGGCCGCCAAGTGGGAGCCGTTCGTCGAATCGTCCAGCTGGACCACCTATCTGCTGCCCGGCATCCGCGGCACGATCATCGCGGCCGTCGCGTCGATCGTGCTGGCACTCGTGCTCGGCACGGTCCTGGGTATCGCGCGTCTGTCCGACCACCGGTGGGTCCGCTGGATCGCCGGCACGATCGTCGAGTTGTTCCGCGCCGTCCCGGTGCTGATCCTGATGATCTTCGCCTACCAGGTGTTCGCCGAGTACCGCGTCTTCAAGTCCGGATATCTCGCGCTCGCGGCGGTCATCACCGGCCTGACCCTGTACAACGGCTCGGTCATCGCCGAGATCGTGCGCGCGGGCATCCGATCGCTTCCGCGTGGTCAGAGCGAGGCCGCCTACGCGATCGGTATGCGGAAGAACCAGCTCATGCGACTGATCCTGCTGCCGCAGGCCGTGACGGTCATGCTCCCGGCGATCGTGTCGCAGATGGTGATCGCGCTCAAGGACTCCGCGCTCGGCTACCTCATCGGCTATGTCGAAGTGGTGCGTTCCGGCCAGCAGCTCGGCGCGTTCTTCCAGAACTACCTGCCGTCGCTGCTGGTGGTCGCGGCGATCATGATCATCCTCAACAGTGCGCTGACACAGTTCGCGATCTGGCTCGAGAAGCGTCTGCGATCCGGGAAGCGGAAGAAGGGTGCCGTGGCGGCCGAAGAGCCGCAGACGATGCCCACGATGTCGGTGCCGGGCCTGGACCTGAGCGGCGAGGGCCGCAAGTAACAGCAGCACTGCGGTTGCGAAGTTCGCAGTCGAGCCCAGGCGTTTCGCAGTCGGGCTCAGTCGTGCGGGAGGTCGCTCGCGTCGGCACCGAACGTCGCGAGTTCTTCCCGCACGACATCGAACGCCATCCCCTGCGCGTAGCCGCGCCGGGCCAGCATCCCGACCAGCCGCCGCACCAACTTGTCGCGTTCGGCCGCGATCTCGCGCCGATCCCCTTCGGTGGGCAGCGGCGGCTGGGTGCGGAGCTTCTTGCGGACCAGTTCGACCGCCCGTTCCCGTTCGTCGGCGGTGTCGATCTGTTCGAGGGCAGCCGCCGCGTCGTCGGCGTCGATTCCCTTGCGGCGCAGTTCGAGTGCGATCGCGCGCTTACCCTTCCCCGCGTGCAGATGCCGTGAACGTGCCCACTGGTTGGCGAAATCCGCGTCGTCGATCAACCCGACCTCGGTGAGACGGTCGAGGGCACGTTCGGCGACGTCGGACGCGAACCCCTTCTGCTCGAGCTTCGTCGCGAGCTCGGATCGGCTGCGTGCCCGATCGGTCAGCAGACGGAGACAGACGTCCTTGGCCTGCGCTTCGGTGCCGCCGCCGGGCAGTTCCTGCTCGGTGCGAGCCGAGCGCCGCCGTCCGCGTCGTTCGCGCCGAGCGTCGGGGCGTCGCTCCTCGGAATCGTCCATGACGCGCACAGTAGCCGGACGCACCGACAGCGCGGCCGGGTGCGGATACGCCACGGGGGCACGGACGACGTGCGTCCGTGCCCCCGTGGGGACGTGGGCGGTGACTAGAAGTCGACCGGCTCCTCGACATCACTCGGATCGGTGAGAACGGCACCGATGCCGAGCTTCTCCTTGATCTTCTTCTCGATCTCGTCGCGCACATCGGTGTTCTCGAGCAGGAACTTGCGGGCGTTCTCCTTGCCCTGCCCCAGCTGGTCGCCCTCGTAGGTGTACCAGGAGCCGGACTTGCGGATGAAGCCCTGCTCGACACCCATGTCGATGAGCGAGCCCTCCTTCGAGATGCCCTGGCCGTACAGGATGTCGAACTCGGCCTGCTTGAACGGAGGCGAGACCTTGTTCTTGACGACCTTCACGCGGGTGCGGTTGCCCACCGCGTCGCCCCCGTCCTTGAGCGTCTCGATCCGGCGCACGTCCAGACGCACGGAGGCGTAGAACTTCAGCGCCTTACCGCCCGTGGTGGTCTCGGGCGAGCCGAACATCACGCCGATCTTCTCGCGCAGCTGGTTGATGAAGATCGCGGTGGTGCCGGAGTTGTTGAGCGCACCGGTCATCTTGCGCAGTGCCTGGCTCATCAGGCGGGCCTGGAGACCGACGTGACTGTCGCCCATCTCGCCCTCGATCTCGGCGCGGGGCACGAGCGCCGCGACCGAGTCGATGACGATGATGTCGAGCGCACCCGATCGGATGAGCATGTCGGCGATCTCGAGGGCCTGCTCACCGGTGTCGGGTTGGGACACGAGCAGGGCGTCGGTGTCGACACCGAGCTTGCGCGCGTAGTCCGGATCGAGGGCGTGCTCGGCGTCGATGAACGCCGCGATGCCGCCGGCGGCCTGCGCGTTGGCGACCGCGTGGAGGGCCACCGTCGTCTTACCCGAGGATTCCGGGCCGTAGATCTCGATGACGCGCCCGCGCGGCAGGCCGCCGATACCGAGAGCCACGTCGAGTGCGATCGACCCGGTGGGAATGACTGCGATGGGCGGACGGACGTCCTCGCCCAGGCGCATCACCGAGCCCTTACCGAAGCTCTTGTCGATCTGCGCGAGGGCGAGCTCGAGCGCCTTCTCGCGGTCGTGAGCCTGTGCTGCCATCTTGGTCCCCTTAATAGAATCTCGTCCTTGTTGTCGACGACGTTAGAACCCGGCACCGACAAGTTCGCTGTCGCGACCGCGGAAACGCCGTATCTGTGGATGGAATCACCACCTGTGGACAACCCACCCGGCGTTCCCAGCATAGCCGAACACGTGTTCGAAATCCGGTCGCTTCGTGTACGCCAGGAATGGTCTCATCCCGGTCGGACAGAGAATCGATTCCGGCATCTACTCCTGCACCGATTCCGGTCGGGAACAGCCCCGACCGGCTCCGCGGCTACCGCCGCACGGGTGGGACGTCGAACTCGTCGCAGAGAGCGCGCCATACCTCCCGGGGCTCCTGTCCCGCCTCGATCGCCTCGGCCGCCGTCCGTCCACCGAGCGAAAGCAGCACGTGATCGCGCAGCAGGGCATCGCCGTGCATCTGTCCGAACTCGTCCCGGACCACCTCGTAGAACTCCGTCAACCGCACCCCGACCACGGTAGTCGCGCGCGGTGTGGCGCGACAGTCAGTCCGCTGCGGCCTCGCACACCGCGACCGGATCCTCCACGTCGCCGGCACCGTCCGCGGCCGCACGAGCCGCGGCGGCGAAGTCCGGCGACGACAGCACGGTGTCGATCGCGGAGCGGACCGCATCCGCGTCGAGCGGACGCACCACCACCGCACTCCCCTGCCGTGCGGCGCGGTTCGCCAGCTCCCACTGGTCGCCGCCCCCGGGAACGATCACCGCCGGAACCCCCGCACTCAGCGTCTTGGCGAGCATCCCGTGCCCACCCCCGCACACGACGACATCGGCCTGCCGGAGCAGGACGTCCTGCCTGCCGCGACCCGAGACGGCCCAGCTGGGGAGCGACTGCGGCGGAGGGTCGAGCATCGTCGCGGCGACCCGCATCCCGGCCCCGTCGAGTGCGTCGCAGACCGTCTCGACCATCCCGGTCACGCCGGTGACCGCGGTCGACGGCGCGACCATCACGAGAGGTCCGTCCCCTGGCGGCGGATCGAGGATCTCCACGGTGGGTTCCCACAGCAGCGGACCGACGACGTGCGCGTGCCCGGGCCAGTCGGGACGTGGCACCTCGAGTGCCGGCAGGGTGGCGATCAGCCGGGGCCGGGGCCCGGGATCGCGCGCCGGCAGACCGATCCCGACGCGTGCGGCAGAACGCTCGCGCTCCCCCTGCCGCAGCGATCTCGCGGTCATCGCTCGCAACGCGGCATCCCTCAACCGGCCCCGCACGCCCCTGCCCACATCGAGACCGCTGCCGATCGGCGGGAGCCCGCGCGACGGCAGGTACAACGGGTGCGGCGAGAGCTCGACCCACGGGATCCCCAGGCGCTCGGCGGCCATCCCTCCGCCGGCGGTGAGCACGTCCGCCACGACGAGGTCGGGTAGCAGGGCCCCGAGATCCGGGAGCATCTCGCTCGCGATATGGGCGGCGCGGGCGTGGATCTTCGCCCCCGCGTCGCCGTCGTCGTCCCCGAGCCGGGGCGCCAGCCCCTTCAACTCAGCGAACGTCACACCGGGCAGCTCGAGGCCGAGCCATCGTTCGCCCGTGAGGACGACCGCGTCGTGCCCGGCATCCGCGAGCCGCAGCGACAACGCGATCGCCGGAATCGCATGACCCGCATCGGGCCCGGCCACCACCGCCACTCGCACGCGCACAGCCTGCCACAGGCCACCGACGGCGGGACGCTTCCTATCCCGCGAAGGTGTACAACTCGAACCCGGAGGCGCGCTCGGCAGCGAATCCCGGCAGCGGCGCCGATGCGCGCTCCACCTGTTCGCGCGCTTGTGCCTCCACCGGCCTGTCGTCGAGAGCCTGCAGGTACAGACGGTGCGCCGCGAGGGACTCGACTGCCAGTTCGACCGTATCGGTCACGTCCACCGCGTGGGTCGGAGGCGAACCCGGACACACGGCAGCCCATCGCACGCCGTGCCACGGTTCCAGACCGCGTTCGGTGAGTTCCGGGAAGATCCATTCGTTCGCGGCATCGGAGACGGCGTCGAGGACGCTGATCCCGAGCGCCCGATGGTCGGCACTGTTGACCCAGCCCGGCCGGGGCGACAGCCCGAACGCGAGCGTGACCACCATCTCAGGACGATGACGTCGGATGGCGGAAGCGATGTCGCGACGGAGATCGAGACTCGGGACGAGTCGACCATCCGGGTGCCCGAGGAACTCGACGGTATCCACTCCGACGATCCGCGCGGACTCGCGCTGCTCCGATTCCCGCACCGGCCCGCTCTTCTCGGGCGACAGACCGGCGATGCCCGCCTCGCCACTGGTGGCCAGAACGTAGGAAATCTCCTTGCCCTGTCGGGTCCACCGCGCGATCGCCGCCGCCGCGCCGTATTCGATGTCGTCCGGGTGGGCGACGACGACGAGTCCGCGTTGCCAGTTCTCCGGTACCGCCTCCACAGCTGCCCCCTTCGTCTACAGACGTGTCAGGTCGTGCTTGTCACCTCCCGATACTGCCTTGTACAGCAGGTATCCGCCGAAGATCACGGCGCCGAGTACGAGAAAGCCGAACAGGTTGTCGAGCAGGGCGCCGAGGACGGCGAGACCGACCCACACCACCGCGACGATTCCTACGATCTTCCAGAACATTGGGTACTCCCACCCTCGATGCCGACCTCTTCCGAGTCGGACTCCGTTTGCTCGGTACGCCTCGATCCTGACAGCTCGAGCAATGAAAAACAGCAGGTCAGCGCAGATATCAGGGAAAGATCAGGGGACACCCGGAGGCGCACCCCGGTGTGGCCCACGGGCACCCGGAGACGGGTCGGTGACCCGCGGCACGCCGGTACGGCTTAGGCTCTACGGGTTCGCCGTCCATACCAGAAGGCTGAGTAACCGTGTCCTCGTCCCCCCGTATCCCCGCGCGCGACCTCGCGCAGATCGCCGTCTTCGCCGCCCTGATCATCGCCCTGGGACTGCCCGGTCAGATCAGTATCGGATCGTCCGGCGTGCCCATCACGCTGCAGACCTTGGGCGTGATGCTCGCGGGTGCACTGCTCGGCGCACGCAAAGGTGTCCTGTCGGTGCTCACCGTGATCGTGCTGGGGCTGGCGCTGCCCGTACTCGCCGGCGGGCGCACGACCCTCACCTCGCTGGCAGGTCCCACGGTGGGCTTCCTCATCGGCTGGATCCCTGCCGTCGCCGTGATCGGCTGGCTGAGCATGAAGATGCTGCCGCGATACCGCACGTTGCCCGGTGTGGCCGTCAACGTCCTCGGTGGCATCGTCGTCCTCTACGCCTTCGGTATCGCAGGCATGGTCCTGCGCACGGATCTCACGGTGTGGGCCGCCGCCGCGGCCAACGTCACCTTCCTGCCGGGCGATCTGGCCAAGGCGGTCGTCGCCGCAGCGGTCGCCGCCCAAGTGCATCGCGCCTATCCCGCACTGGCGGCACCGCGCATCGCGCACCGCCCCGCTGCGGATCCCGCGCACTGACGCCGTCCGACCGTCGATGAGCGAGATCCGATTCCGGGAGGTGCGGCACGCCTACGGCGACCGCACCGTCCTCGACGGGGTCGACGTGGTCCTCACCGAACGACGCGTCGGCATCGTCGGAGCGAACGGCAGCGGCAAGTCGACGATGGCGCGCATGATCAACGGCCTGCTCGTCCCGTCGTCCGGCTCGGTGACCGTCGACGGCCTCGACACGGCGCGCAAGGGCCGGGAGGTCCGCAAGAAGGTCGGATTCGTCTTCACCGACCCGGACCATCAGATCGTCATGCCGACGGTCGCCGAGGACGTCGCCTTCTCGCTGCGACGCAGCGGACTCGGCAAAGAGGAACGCGAAGCCCGGGTAGGGCAGGTCCTCGCCGACTTCGGGCTCGCGGGGCATCACGACCACCCCAGCCACCTGCTGTCGGGCGGCCAGAAGCAGTTGCTCGCGCTCGCCGCGATCATGGTGACCGACCCGGCGGTGCTCGTCGCGGACGAACCGACGACCCTGCTCGACCTGCGCAATACGAAGCTCATCGCGCGCACCTTCGCGAGCCTTCCGCAGCAGGTGATCGCGGTGACCCACAATCTCGAACTCCTCGTGGACTTCGATCGTGTGCTGGTGGTCGACTCGGGGCGGGTCGTCGCCGACGACGAACCGGCGTCCGCGCTCGCGTTCTACCGGAATATGATCGGGTGAACACGTTCGGCCTCTACCATCCCGGACGCTCCGTCCTGCACCGGCTTCCGGCGGGAGCGAAGCTGCTCGCGGTCGCAGCACTGATCCTTGCGCTGACCCTGTGGATCCGGCAACCCTGGCAGGTGCTTCCCGCCCTGGCCTTGGCCGTGCTCGCGTATGCGGCCGCGCGCATACCTCCGCGTCTGGCGGTTGTGCAGCTGCGGCCGCTGGTGTGGATGCTGGCGATCATTGCAGCGTTCCAGGTGCTCGTGGCGGGGTGGGAACGGGCGGTGGTGATCTGCGGGTCGCTGCTCGTGGCGGTCGCCCTGGCCGCCCTGGTGACCCTCACGACGCGGACCACCGACATGCTCGACGCGATCGTGCGGGCGGCCCGTCCCCTCGCGCGCGTCGGGGTCGATCCCGACCGGGTGGGACTCGTGCTGGTGATGACCGTCCGCGCGATCCCGCTGATCGGCACCGTGGTCACCCGCGTGACCGAGGCACGCAAGGCGCGCGGTCTCGGATTCTCGTTGCGGGCGCTGGTGGTTCCGGTGGTGGTGGGAGCCCTCCGCACCGCGGAGGCGATGGGCGAGGCCCTCGCCGCTCGCGGTGTCGACGACTGAGAGGTGTCGACGACCGACGTGTTCGGCTCGCGGTATCGATGATGGGGGTGTTCCACCCCTCAGGGGTGGTAACGCTGCTCGATCTGCCCCAACTCGCGCCAGGACTGCGCCCAGCTCTCGAGTTTGTCGGACGTGGCGATCAGTTCGGCGCGTCGCTGGTCGAGCATCGCCAGCGACCGGTTACCCTCGGCGGTCGCGGCGAGGCGTGCTGCGGCGGCGACGAGTTCCTCGAACTGGTCGACACCCGTCCCGAGACGCTCGCCCGCGTCGACGATGGCCGCGGACAGGTGGGTCTTGGCGGCCGCACTGCCCTGCGCGGCGGATTCGAGGGCAACGACGTCCTCGACGACGGCATCGAGTGCGGATGCGGCTGCGCGGGCCGCGTCGTCGATCTCGGTGAGGTCGTCGGGGGCCACGGAGTTCGACCGCACGAGCACACCGAGCAGGCGCCGCAGGCTCTCCTCGTTCGCCGCGAGGCGTTCCATCGGGGCGCGGGCGACCGAACCGGCCGGTGGCAGCGACCGGCGGCGCGGCGGCGGTGGGGGCAGCGGCACCGCATCGAGGCGACGGAAGGTACGGACGGCGAGGACGGCAGGCACTGCGAGAGCCGCCGTCGCTCCCCCGGCCGCGACGAGCGTCCATTCGGGAGCCGACGCGACGGCCAGGGTCGCGGTGCCGATCGCCGTGGTGCCCGAGCCGGCACCGAAGAAACTGGCACGCCGACGCGCGCGACGCTTCTTACGCCGCAAGCGGGCGGCGGGATCGCGCCAGCGGCGCGCGGCCTCCATCGCGTTGCCGGTGGCATCACGGAACGCAGAGACGACCGAACCGGGGATGTTCCCGGTCCGGTCGTCTCCGGAGACGTTCACGGCGGATCAGTTCCGAGGCGTGCGGATCAGCGGCCGGTGGTACCGGCAGCGTTGGGGGGCTCTTTGCGCGTGTCGACGGCAGGGTTGGCGGGGGTGCCCGGAAGCGCCTCGCCCTTCATCGACGCCCGGATCTGCTCGAGTCGGCTGTGACCGGCCATCTGGACGGTGGCCTGCTGAACCTCGAGCATGCGGCCCTGCACCGAGTTCTGGGCGAGCTCGGCCGAACCGAGAGCGTTGGCGTAGCGACGCTCGATCTTCTCGCGGACGGCATCGAGGCTCGGAGTGGTGCCCGGAGCTGCGAGGGTCGAATCCATCGAACGCAGCGACTCGCTCACGCGCTCCTGCATCTTGGCCTGCTCGAGCTGGCTGAGCAGCTTCGTGCGCTCTGCGACCTTCTGCTGCAGCGCCATGGCGTTCTGCTCGACGGCCTTCTTGGCCTGCGCGGCGGCCTGGAGCGACTGGTCGTGCAGCACCTTGAGGTCCTCGACGGACTGCTCGGCGGTGACGAGCTGTGCCGCGAAGGCCTCGGCCGCGTTCGTGTACTGGATCGCCTTCTCGGTGTCGCCCGCCGCCGTGGCCTCGTCGGCCATCATGACGGCCTGGCGGGCACTCGCGTTGAGCTTCTCCACCTCGTCCAGCTGACGGTTGAGCTTCATCTCGAGCTGACGCTGGTTACCGATAACGGAGGCCGCCTGCTGCGAGAGTGCCTGATGCTGACGCTGCGCGTCCTCGATCGCCTGCTGAATCTGGACCTTCGGATCGGCCTTCTCATCGATCTTCGAGTTGAAAAGCGCCATCAGGTACTTCCAGCCCTTGACGAAAGGATTAGCCATGGGTGTGATCCTGCCTCCATCTGGTACGCCGCGCCGAACGCGACCCGGTACGCGGCCCTCGCGCCCCGGTTCGAAGATCGCCGGTCCGCTGCTACCCCCGACGACCCACCTGCCCCGGCCGGGTCCGTGCACGCACCACGCCCCGGCTCGATGTCGCTTACGACCGTATCCGGCGAGACCGGCACGGTTCGTGATCCATGTTAGGCGGCTGCCAGCGCCTGTGCGGCGGGTGCAGGGATCACCATGCGCGGCTCCTGCGCGAGCAACCCGGGCTCGGCGGTGGCGCCGTCGTCGGACCGCTCGGCCGGTGCCGTGTCGGCTGCGGTGGTCTCCATGTCCGTGCGACGGTCGAGGCCGTCCGCCAGCAGACCGCTCACATCGAACAGCACGTCGGACAGCGGGACCTCCAGTGCATCGCAGATGGCCGCGAGCAGTTCGCTCGAGGCCTCCTTCCTGCCGCGCTCGATCTCCGAGAGATAGCCGAGGCTGACCCGGGCGCTGCTGGAGACTTCGCGCAGGGTGCGGCTCTGCGAAACACGGGTGCGCCGAAGGCTGTCACCGAGTGCCTCACGCAACAACAGCGCCATCCCATCCTCCTTCGTCCGTCGTGCCGACACCTCGTCAACGCACGACGACGCTGCGAGGTTCCCGCAGATCGATCGGACCTCGATACCGCGGTGTCCAGACATTACAACGCCGACGGCGGTTGCAGACGCCCGAGTAGTCCCGACACCGCGTAGTCCCGACACAGCGTAGTCCCGACACAGCGGTGTCGACCGCACCGAGCCGGATCCCGCACGTCCCGCCCCGTGGTTACCGGGCGTCCTCACCCACCGTGCGGCCGTCGCCCGGCATGTCCTGGGCAGCGGCGCCCTCCCCCGCGGCGCCCTCCCCCGCGACGTCCACCCTCGGGACGTCCTCCGCACGGGCGGTCTCGCTCTCGCTCCGGCGCACCCCGGTACGCAGCCGGATCGCCTGGACCACGTAGTCGAGTCCCGTCACCACCGTCAGGGCGACCGCCAGGATCATCAGGCCGATCGCCACCGGCGCCACCGATTCGGGCAGCGGCAGCAGGTAGACACCGATGGCGAGCGTCTGCACCAGCGTCTTGAGCTTGCCACCGCGACTCGCCGGGATCACGGCGTGCCGGAGCACGGCGAACCGCAGGGCGGTGATCCCCAGCTCCCGAGCAGCGATGATCCCGGTGACCCACCACGACAGGTCACCGAGCATCGACAGCCCGACCAGCGCGGCACCGATGAGGGCCTTGTCGGCGATAGGATCGGCGAGTTTGCCGAAATCGGTGACGAGACCGTGCTTTCGCGCGAGTTGACCGTCGATCCGGTCGGTGATGGCGGCGATCGCGAAGACTCCGGTCGCCGCGAGCCTCCACCCGATGTCGTGCCCGTCGCCGACGAAGAGCAGCACCAGGAAGACCGGTACCAACGCGATCCGACCCACCGTCAAGATGTTGGCGATGTTCCACAACGGCACCGGATCGTGCGGGCTCCCGGCGTGCGGTCCCGGTGCGGCGCCGCTCCCGCCCGACGCGGTGACATGCTGGCGGGGCGTGCTCATGTGCCCCACAATATCGGTAGCCGCACGCGCTACTGTTCACCGCATGACGACACCGCCGACGAACCACGACTCGAACGATCGAATGGTCGTACGGCGCGCCCGAACCTCCGACGTGCCCGAGATCAAGCGGCTCATCGACATCTATGCGGGCAGGATTTTGCTCGAGAAGAATCTGGTGACCCTGTACGAGGCCGTCCAGGAGTTCTGGGTGGCCGAACTCGGGGGTCGGGTCGTCGGGTGCGGGGCCCTGCACGTGCTGTGGTCGGATCTCGGCGAGGTGCGCACCGTGGCCGTCGACCCGTCCGTCAAGGGCCACGGCGCAGGTCACCTGATCGTCGAGCGCCTCATCGAGGTCGCCCGCGAGCTCGAGCTGGAACGACTGTTCGTGCTCACCTTCGAGGTGGAGTTCTTTGCGCGGCACGGTTTCACGGAGATCCAGGGGACTCCGGTGACGGCCGAGGTCTATGCGGAGATGTGCCGGTCGTACGATACGGGCGTCGCGGAGTTCCTGGACCTGAGCTACGTGAAACCGAACACGCTCGGGAACACCCGGATGCTCCTCACCCTCTGATCGAGACCCACGAAAGCGAGGCCCGCATGGCCCTGTTCGCCGTCGAGTACACCTATTCGGATGCGACCGCCTCGGCGCGCGACGAGCACCGCCCGAAGCACCGAGCATGGCTCGGCGATCTCGTCGAACAGGGCATCGTGCGGGCGACCGGCCCGTGGACCGACGGTTCGGGTGCGCTCATCCTCGTCGACGTGGCCGACGAGGCCGCGGCGCGCGAACTGATGGCCCAGGACCCGTTCGCGCAGCGCGACCTCGTCGATGCCGTGCGCATCACCGGGTGGAACCCGGTGATGGGCGTGTTCAACTCCTGACGGATTCCTTCTCACCGCGCGTCTTGAGCAGGCTGGCCACCGTCGTCACGGCCAGCACTCCGACGATCACGATCAGGGACACGCCGGTGGAGATCTCCGGGACGGCGACGTGCTCGCCGCCGTTGATCCAGCCGAGCGTGTTCTCATGCAGGGCGTGGAGCACCAGCTTCACGCCGATGAACGCGAGGATGATCGACAGTCCGTAGGACAGGTAGACCAACCGCTCGAGCAGACCGCCGATGAGGAAGAACAGCTGGCGCAGGCCCATCAGCGCGAAGGCGTTCGCAGTGAACACCAGGTACGGCTCGTTGGTCAGACCGTAGATCGCGGGGATCGAGTCGAGCGCGAAGAGGATGTCGGTGAAGCCGATCGCGACGAGCGCGAGCAGCATCGGCGTGACGAACTTCTTGCCGTCGATGCGGGTGACGAGGCGGTCGCCGTCGTACTCGTCGTGCACCGGCAGGAACTTCCGGGCCAGCTTGACCATCCGGTTCTCCGAGATGGCCTGCGGGTCCTCACCGTGGTCGCGGATGAGCTTGACCGCCGTGTAGATGAGGAAGAAGCCGAACAGGTAGAACACCCAACTGTAGGCGTTGATCGCCGCGGCACCGACCGCGATGAAGGCTCCGCGCATGACCAGCGCCAGCACGATGCCGATGGTGAGGACCTTCTGCTGGTACTCACGGGGCACCGCGAAGGTGGCCATGATGATGACGAACACGAAGAGGTTGTCGACCGACAGCGCCTTCTCGGTGATGTAGCCGGCGAAGTACTCACCGCCGTAGGTCGGTCCCCAGACCGCGAAGACGATCACGCCGAAGAGGATCGCGATGGCGACGAAGACGGCCGACCAGAAACCGGATTCGCGCAGTGTGGGCGCGTGCGGCTTGCGGACGTGGGCGAAGAAGTCGAAGATGAACAACCCGATGATGACGGCGATCGTGATCAACCAGGTAGTCAGGTTTACGTGCATGGGCACATAGGCCTTCCGGTAGGTATGTGTACCTGCCGGAGGTCTCTCCCGCCCGGACTATCGCCGGACCGACGGCCCCGGGACGGCATCGGTGCCGAACGTGTTGACGAGACCGCCGCGGATCTGGGGATACTCCCCTCCACAGCTCCCACGATTGTGCCACACATCGTCACTTCCCGCCGGAAGGCAACAGGGACGGCCGGTCGAACGGGCATGTCTCACTGCTCTGCGGCAGGCACTTCCACCGGATCCCCGCCGCCACGGATCGAGTACAGCAGGCCGTCGAGTTCCTCGGGTTTGACCAGCACCTCGCGGGCCTTGCTGCCCTCGCTCGGCCCGACCACGCCTCGGGTCTCCATCAGGTCCATCAGGCGACCGGCCTTGGCGAAGCCGACGCGGAGCTTGCGCTGCAGCATCGACGTCGAACCGAACTGGCTCGTGACGACGAGTTCGACGGCCTGCAGGAAGACGTCGAGGTCGTCGCCGATGTCGGGGTCGACGTCCTTCTTGTCGCCGGCCTTCGGGGCGGTGACGCCCTCGTTGTACTCGGGTTCGGCCTGGTTCTTGGCGAAGTCGACGACCCCTGCAATCTCCTCGTCGGTGATGAACGCACCCTGCAGGCGGATCGGCTTGCCCGCACCCATCGGCAGGAACAGTCCGTCGCCCATACCGATGAGCTTCTCGGCACCGGGCTGGTCGAGGATGACACGCGAGTCGGTGAGCGAACTCGTCGCGAACGCGAGTCGCGAGGGCACGTTCGTCTTGATGAGACCCGTGACGACGTCCACCGAGGGTCGCTGGGTGGCGAGCACGAGGTGGATGCCGGCGGCGCGGGCCTTCTGAGTGATGCGGACGATCGCGTCCTCGACGTCGCGTGGGGCCGTCATCATCAGGTCGGCGAGCTCGTCGACGATGGCGAGGATGTACGGATACGGCCGGTACACGCGCTCGCTACCGAGCGGTGCGGTGATCTCCCCCGATTTCACCTTCGTGTTGAAGTCGTCGATGTGGCGCACGCGGTTGGCCTGCATGTCCTGGTAGCGCTGCTCCATCTCCTCGACGAGCCAGGCCAGTGCCGCCGCGGCCTTCTTCGGCTGCGTGATGATCGGCGTGATCAGGTGCGGGATGCCCTCGTAGGGCGTCAGCTCGACCATCTTGGGGTCGATGAGGATCATCCGCACCTCGTCGGGCGTCGCGCGGATGAGCAGCGACACGAGCATCGAGTTGACGAAGCTCGACTTACCGGAACCGGTCGAACCGGCGACCAGCAGGTGCGGCATCTTCGCGAGGTTGGCGGAGACGAAGTCGCCCTCGATGTCCTTGCCGAGACCGATGACGAGGGGGTGATGGTCGCGGCGGGTCGACGGTGCTGCGAGCACGTCCGACAGCCGCACGAGTTCGCGGTCGGTGTTGGGGACTTCGATGCCGACGGCGGACTTACCCGGGATCGGTGCGAGCAACCGGACGTTGTCGGTCGCAACCGCATACGCGATGTTGCGGGCGAGCGCGGTGATCTTCTCGACTTTGACGCCGGGGCCGAGTTCGACCTCGTAGCGGGTGACGGTCGGGCCACGGGTGAAGCCGGTGACCGCGGCGTCGATCTTGAACTGTTCGAGGACCTCGGTGATCGCCTCGATCATCTGGTCGTTCGCGGCCGACCGCGTCTTGGGCGGGTCGCCCTTGGTGAGCAGCTCCAGTGAGGGCAGCGTGTAGTCGCCGTCGACCTCGCGGTCGCGCACGAACGTCTCGGCCGGTTCCGGCTCGGAGGTCTGGTCGACGACCTCGGGTACCGGGGCGGCCTTCGGCTTCTTGCGGGCGGGAGCCGGGGCCGGCGCTGCGGCCGGGGTCTCGGCGACCGAGGGCACCTCCAGTGTGGCCGGCGGTGAGGCGGGCGCCTCGGGTTCGGATGCGCGGTCGTCCCACAGCGGGAGCACCTCGGTCTTCGCGTCGCCGTCGAACTCGTCAGGCGGGTAGTTCTCCACCGGGGTACGCCGGCGGCGGGACCGCTTGGGGGCGGGCGGCTCGTCGATCGGGTAGCCGTCGGCGTCGAACATCGGCGGCTCGTCGTAGCCGTAATCGTCGTCGTAGTCGCCGTACTCGTCGTCGGCGCGGTAGCCGAGGCCGAAGTAGTCGCGGAACAGTTCGGGCAGCTCCCGCACCGTGGTGCCGGTGAGCAGCAGGATCCCGAAGCCCGCCGCGAGGAGCATCAGCGGCACGGACAGCCAGACGGTGAGCCCGGAAGTGAGCGGGCCGCCCACGGCGGCACCGACGAAACCGGCCCCTTCCGAGCGGCCCTCCGCGTCGGTGGGTGAACCGGAGGCGACGTGCCACAGGCCCAGTGCGGGGAGACCGACGAGCAGTCCGCCGACGACGAGCCGGGGACGGATCTCGGGATGCGGTTCGGTGCGCATGAGCGTCACCGCGATGCCGACCGCGACGAGCGGAAGGACCGCGCTCGCACCACCGGTTATGGCGCGGACGGCCGTCTCGACCCACTCCCCCACCGGGCCGCCGACGCCGAACCACACCGTGCCGGCGATGATCACACCGATGGAGATCAATCCGAGCGCGATGCCGTCGCGACGGTGTCCGGACTCGATCTCGGTGGCGCGACCCATCGTGCGGGTCGTGGCTCCGACAGCGCGGGCCGTCATCATCCAACCGGCGCCGACGGTGCGGCCCACGGCGGTGAGGATCCCCCCGGAACTGCGCCGGGGACGAGCGGGCGCGGGGCGTCGACTCGCGGCCGGAGCGCGACGTGCGGTGCCGCCGCTGCGACGGTTCGCGGTCGAGGCCGCGGCGCGCGGCTTGCGCGCAGGGGTGGACCGGGTCGATCCGGACGCCTTCGTCTTCGCGGTCGATCTGGTCTTCGAGGTGGAGGCACCCGCGCTGCGAGCACGGGAGGTGCTGCCGCCCGAGCCCCGCGCCCCCGTCCGCGACCGAGAGGTCGTAGACGACGTTCCGCGGCTGCCCGACGACTTTCCTGCCATATCCGCCAGGGTAGCCGCACGGACCTCTCATGAACCATCAGCAACACGGGTACCGGTCGGCGGCACTGGTCACACGCCGTCCGGGCGAGCGCTCACAGGCCGCGTTTCGATCCCGCCAGTTCGGAGACCGCCGACTCGTCGCCCTCGATCTCGAGCCGCACCTGGTCGCGGCCGAAGGCGTGCAGCACGAGTTCGGACGGTTCGCCGCGCAGCACGACGGTGCGCGGACCGCGCTTGCGCAGGGCGACCCGCTCGCCGGAACCGGACCTCTCGAAGATCACCGTGACGTCGCATCCGCCGTAGCTGTTGCGTCCGATCATCCGCGCGATGCGCCAAAGCTGGTCCTGATCGTCCGCCGACAGCGTCCGCGGCTCCCATCCGGGCTGCGCGCGGCGCACGTCCTCATGGTGCACGAACATCTCCGCCGCGTTGGCGACGGCGTCGAACAGGAACATCGGCGACCACTTCGGCGGGCCGGAATCGACGTCGGCGAGCACGTGTGCCCACTGTCGGTCGGTGGCGGAGCGTCGCACCTTCTCCGTGTGATCGGCCAGGGCCGGGACGACGATGCCGGGCATCGCGTCCACGCGGCGCTCGCGGACGAGCAGGTGCGCGGCGAGATCCCGGACCGTCCAGTCGCCGCAGAGCGTCGGCGCGTCGGGTCCGACCTCGGACATGGTGCGGACGAGGGCATGTCGTTCGCTTCGGGCGAGGCTCATTCCGCCACTCTAGCGATCACTCCTGCCCTCGCCCATCGCGCGAGCCCGCGTGTTCGGCGGGCCCGCGCGGACCGAAATCAGGAGACCGGGATCACCGTGGGCACGATCATCGGGCGACGACGATAGGTCTCGGCGACCCAGCGGCCGACGACCCGGCGGATGCCCTGGGCGATGCGATGGGTCTCCGTGACCCCTTCGGCAGCGAGTTCGTTGAGCGCCTTGTCGACGAGCTGCGCCGCCTCGTCGAGTGCGTCCGGGTCGTCGGAGAAACCGCGACCGGAGACCTCCGGGGTGCTCACCGCACGGCCGGTCGCGGCGTCGACCGCGACTGAGATGGAGATGAAACCACCCTCGCCGAGGACGAGACGATCGGACAGCGTGGACTCGCCCACGTCGCCTACCGACAGGCCGTCGACGTAGACGTGACCGACCGGGACGCGCCCGACGATTTCCGCGAGTCCGTCGACCATGTCGACGACCACACCGTCCTCCGCGAGCACGATCCGCTCGCGGGGAACACCCGTGGCCTCGGCCAGTGCGGCGTTCGCCCGCAGGTGGCGCCACTCGCCATGGACGGGCATCGCGTTGGTGGGTCGCACCGCGTTGTAGAGATACAGCAGCTCGCCGGCCGACGCGTGACCGGAGACGTGCACCTTCGCGTTCTGCTGGGTGACGACCTTCGCGCCGCGCTTGGCCAGGCCGTTGACGACCGCGAACACGGAGTTCTCGTTGCCAGGGATCAGCGACGACGCGAGGACGACGAGGTCGTCGGCCCGGATGTTGATCTGCCGGTGCTCGCCGCGCGCCATCCGGGACAGCGCCGAGAGCGGTTCGCCCTGCGAACCGGTGGAGACCAGCACGACCCGGTCGTCGGGCAGGCTCGCGGCGGTGTCGATGTCGACCTCGAGGCCGTCGGGCACGTTCAGGTAGCCCAGATCCTGCGCGATCTGCATGTTGCGGACCATCGACCGGCCGACGAACGCCACACGCCGGTTGTAGCGCTCGGCGACGTCGACGATCTGCTGGATGCGGTGCACGTGGCTCGCGAAGGACGCGACGATCACCCGGTTGGCGGCCTTGCCGATGACGGTGTCGAGCACTCCGCCGATCTCGCGCTCCGGTGTGACGAAGCCGGGGACCTCGGCGTTCGTCGAGTCGACGAGGAACAGGTCGACACCCTCGTCGCCGAGGCGGGAGAAGCCCGCGAGGTCGGTGAGACGGTTGTCGAGCGGCAGCTGGTCGAGCTTGATGTCGCCGGTGTGCAGCACGATGCCCGCAGCGGTGCGGATCGCGACGGCGATCGCGTCCGGGATGGAGTGGTTGACCGCGAAGTACTCGCACTCGAACGGACCGTGCGAGGTGGTCTGCCCCTCGACGACCTCGACGAGGTTGGGACGCTGGCGGTGTTCGCGGCACTTCGCCGCGACGAGCGCCAGGGTGAACTTGGACCCGACGACCGGGATGTCGGGGCGCAGGCGCAGCAGGAACGGCACGGCACCGATGTGGTCCTCGTGGCCGTGGGTGAGGACGATCGCCTCGACGTCCTCCATCCGGTCCTCGATGTACCGGAAGTCGGGCAGGATCAGGTCGACGCCCGGCTGCTGGTCCTCGGGAAAGAGCACCCCGCAGTCGACGACGAGCAGCCGGCCCTGGTGCTCGAAGACCGTCATGTTGCGGCCGATCTCGCCGATACCGCCGAGCGCGACGACCCGCAGACCGTCGCGAGGAGCCTTCGGCGGCAGACCCAATCGCTCGGTGGGATCGACGATGCGGGCGTCCGGACGCTGGGGGTTCGCCGAGTTCTGCGCGACACGCCGCGGAACGCGGGCGGGCGGACCGGCGTTGCGGGTGGCGCGGCCCCGGCCGCGTGCGGGGCGGCTCATCACAGCACCCCCGCAGCCTGGAGATCCGCCGCGAGAGCGTCGATCTGCGCGGTCACCGGGGCGACCTGCGGCAGACGAGGCTCTCCGACGTCGATGCCGAGCAGCCGCAGGCCGGCCTTCGAGGCGCTCACGCCGCCCAGCCGAGCGACGGCGCGATAGATGGGCACCATCGACAGATTGATGCGGCGGGCGAGTTCGAGATCGCCGGCTTCGAAAGCGGTGTGCAGCTCGCGCAGGCGACCGGGCACGAGATGGCCGATGACGCTGACGAATCCGACGGCGCCGACGGACAGCCACGGCAGGTTCAGGGGGTCGTCGCCCGAGTAGAACTTCAGGTCGGTGGTACCGATCAGCTCGGCGCCCGCGTTCAGATCGCCCTTGGCGTCCTTCACCGCGACGATCCGGGGGTGCTCGGCGAGCAGACGCAGTGTGTCGGTCTCGATCGGCACGACGGATCGAGGTGGGATGTCGTAGAGCATGACCGGCAGATCGGTCGCGTCGGCCACCGCGACGAAGTGGGCGTAGAGGCCGGCCTGCGGGGGCCGCGAGTAGTACGGGGTCACCACGAGCAGGCCGTGTGCACCGGCTCGCGCGGCGTCGCGGGCGAGCTCGACGCTGTGGGCGGTGTCGTTGCTGCCGGCCCCGGCGATGATCTTGGCGCGGTCGCCGACGGATGCGAGCACGGCCCGCATCAGCTCCATCTTCTCGTTCTCGGTCGTCGTGGGCGATTCGCCGGTCGTACCGGCGAGAACCAGTGCGTCACAGCCACCGTCGACGAGGTAGTTCGCCAGACTCACGCCCGCATCCACGTCGAGCTTGCCATCGGCAGTGAACGGGGTCACCATCGCTGTGGCGACGGTGCCGAACGGAAGCTCGACAGCAGTTGCGGAATCACCGTTGGTCATGGTCAGAAGGCTACCGCGTGGCAGGGCCGCCTCGACACACGCCCGCCCCTCGGAGACGGATCACAGATCGGTGTAGCGGTCGATCAGAGGTCGGTCGCAAGCGTGGGAGCTGCGATCTCACTGCCGTCGGCCAGCTTCGTGATCGCGAAGTCCGAGAACGCGTTCGGTGCGGCATCCGCGAGCTGACGCACACATTCGACGGCGAGACGCCGGATCTCGACGTCGGCATGTTCGGTCGCGCGCATGGCGACGAAGTGACGCCACGATCGGTAGTTTCCGGTGACGACGATGCGGGTCTCCGTGGCGTTGGGGAGCACCGCCCGGGCGGCCTCCCGGACCTGCTTGGCGCGCAACGGACCGGCGGGAAGATGCGAGAGCTTCTCGTCGAGCGCCGCCAACAGCGCCACATACGCCTCGCGGCTGCGCTCCGCGGCCGCGAAGAACAACTCCTCGAGTTCGGCATCGCCCGCAATCGCGGGCGGAACCACCACGGGCACCTCACCGTCGGCGACGAAACGCTGCGACAGCTGCGAGAACGAGAAGTGCCGGTGCCGGATCAGCTCGTGCGTGCACGAACGGGAGATGCCGGTGATGTAGAAGGTCGCCGTCGCGTGTTCGAGAACGGACAGGTGCCCCACGGTGAGCAGGTGACGGAGATATCCGCCGTTCGTCGCGGTGCGGGGGTTGGGCTTGGACCAGCTCTGGTAGCAGGCGCGACCGGCGAACTCGACGAGCGCTTCGCCGCCCTCGGCGTCGGTGTCCCAGTCGACGTCGTCGGGGACGTGGAACTCCGTCGTGGCGATGAGCCGAACCTTCGGAACGGCGGGTTCGGGCGCCATCGTCTCCTCCTCGCCTCGGTCGTCGCGCATCCTCCGGACGCGCCGTCTCTTCCGTCCGCACACTAACGCGCCTCGACCTGCGACGATCGATGACATCACGATGACACCTTGCGTGACATCATCGGTGACGTCACACTGGCGTCATGGACATCGACAAGTACACGTCCGCCATCACGGACTCCGTGATCTCCGCAGCCGAACTCGGCGACGAGCAGACCCGACGCACCGCCGCAGCCCTCGCGACCGCCATCGCCGCACCCGTCCGCCTCGCGGTCCTGGCAGCACTGTCCGACATGGCCAACGAGATCAGCGACGAACTCGGCGACCGCACCGTCACGGTGCGCCTCGACGGCACCGATGCCGTCCTCGCCGTCCACAGCGAACCCGCTCCCCCGCACGAGGATCCGACGCCGTCCTTCGAGGAGATGACGGGCGACATCAGCCGGGTCACCCTGCGCCTCGTCGAACAGATCAAGACCAAGGCCGAGGAAGCGGCGCAGCAGAGCGGAGTGTCACTCAACTCCTGGATGGCGCAGGCGGTACAGGGCGCCCTACGGGAGCAGATGCGCTATCAGCGCCGCGCCGACGAATGGCGCCGTCAGGGTGGCTGGGCGAAGCCCACCCCGCCCGCACCCACCGAGCCGCAGCCGTCCGACCCGAGCGACACCGCGGGCCCGGACGACGCCGCCGGCCGCAACGACACTGCGGGCCCCGACGACACGAACCCGCGCAGCGACGCGTAAGGCACCTCACCGCACGATAGAGTGCCGACGCACACAATCGGGCGACGCGGAGGGCGCATGGCAGTCAGCAGCACCAGGAGTTTCGACATCGACGCAACCCCGGAGCAGGTGATGGCCGCGCTCGCCGCGGTCGAACGCCTGCCCGAGTGGTCGTCGACCCACAAGTCCGTCACCGTCGAGTCCACCCACCCCGACGGACGACCCCACCGCGTACGGATGACCGTCTCGATCGTCGGCATCACCGACGAGCAGGTCGTCGAGTACTCCTGGAACGGCGACGGGTCGATGTCGTGGACCCTGGTGGAGAGCAGCCAGCAGCGCCAGCAGGACGGCGCCTACACCCTCACCGCCAAGGGATCCGGCACGACGGCCGAGTTCTCACTGACCATCGATCCGAAGGTACCCATCCCCGGATTCCTCGTGCGGCGCGCCGAGAAGATGGCCCTCGAAACCGCCGGAAAGGGCCTCAAGTCGTTCACGGAGAAGAACTTCCGCTGACGTCAGATGTCACCGGCCGCGGTCGCCGCGACGATGGCGCCGAGCTCGTAGCACTGCTCGCGTACCTTCGCGTCGACCGGTCCGGTGATCTCGAGATCGGCAGCAGCCTGCACGAGACCCAACCCGGTGGTCAAGCGCCGAACCGACGCCACAGCGCCGGCGGTGTCGTTGTTCCCGTGCACCCACAGACCGTAGGGACGGCCGGCCACGGCATCGAGACACGGGTAGTAGACCGTGTCGAAGAAGTGCTTGAGCGCACCCGACATGTAACCGAAATTGGCTGTCGTGCCGAACAGGAAGCCGTCGGCGGCCAGCACATCGGGCACCGTGGCGCCCAGCGCGGGGACCACCCGGACGGTGACACCCGTGATCTCCGGGTCCCGCGCTCCCTCCAGGACGGCTTCGAGGACCTCGCGAGTCGGCGGCGAGGGGGTGTGATGCACCACCAGCACTGTGCTGGATCCGTCCTCGCGCCCTGCTTCGCCCGCCCCTGCCCGGTCTTCCACAGCCTCGTCCATCACATCAGCAGGCTGCTGCACGATCTCGAGGTTGTCAAAGCCGCTCGCCGGTTCAGGAACCGGCTTGGCCGTCCCGTTCGAGCTTCTCGAGCGCAACGGCTCGGCGCATCGTCTCCCGCGCACGACTGCGGTCGCCCGCATAGTCGTAGGCGCGTGCGAGCCGGTAGGAGTTGCGCCAGTTGTCGGGGTCGGCTTCCCATTCCTGCTTCACGGTCGCGAACAGTTCGTCGGCGGCGTCCCGCTCGACCCGCCCCGACGGCATGCGGGGCAGGTCGTCGACGTCGAGTTCGAGGCCTTCGTCGTGGATCCGCCGCGCGAGGTGCTGATGCTGCAGCCCTGCGCGGAGGGTCGCGTAGACGATCCAGGCTCCCACGATCGGGAGAATGAGGATGCCGATCCCGAGACCGATCGCCGCGACCTCACCGGACCGGACCAGTTCCAGGCCGGTGGAGCCGAGCAGAACGAAGTAGAACCCCAGCGCCACCACGATGAACGCAATGGGGACGAGGACCTTGAGCGAGCCGGTTCTCACAGGTCGAGGAGGGGATCGATTCCGACGGTCAGACCCGGTCGCTTACCGATCTCCCGCACACCGAGCAGCACGCCGGGAGCGAAGGAGGAACGGTCGATCGAGTCGTGCCGAATGGTGAGGGTCTCGCCCTGGGTGCCGAGCAGCACCTCCTGGTGAGCGACGAGGCCGGCGAGACGCACGGAGTGCACGCGGACACCGTCGACGTCACCGCCGCGCGCACCGTCGAGTTCGGTGGTGGTGGCGTCCGGGCTCGGAGCCACACCGGCCTCGGCGCGGGCCTGCGCGATCAGACGGGCGGTGCGGTAGGCGGTGCCGGACGGGGCGTCGGCCTTGTTCGGATGGTGCAGCTCGATCACCTCGACGGAATCGAAGAACCGGGCGGCGGCCTGAGCGAAGCGCATCGACAGCACGGCACCGATCGCGAAGTTCGGCGCGATGAGCACGCCCACCTCGGGACGATCCGCGAGCCAGCTCCGCACCCGGTCGAGGCGCTCGTCGTCGAAGCCGGTGGTTCCGACCACGGCGTGGATGCCGTTCTCGACGAGGAAGTGCAGGTTGTCCATGACGACGTCGGGGTGGGTGAAGTCGACGACCACCTGGGTCTGCGAGTTCACGAAGGCGTCGAGGCTGTCGCCCTTGTCGACGGTGGCGACGAGCTCGAGATCGGACGCGGCGTCGACGGCGGCGCAGATCGCCTGGCCGACCTTGCCGGCAGCACCGAGTACACCCACCCGAACCTTTGTTGCATCCACTTGCGTCGTCACGCCCTTTCGTTGCCGTCTCCCCCGGAAATCCTACGCAACCACCCGTAGACGTCCCGAGCGGGTCGAACGCCACCTACTGCTGCGCGCAGAGCGCGTCGAGCCACAGAGCGACCGCCGAACGGATCTCGTCGACGCACGCCGTGTCCGAATCCGAGGATGTGTGGGCACGAGCGCCGTGGGTGCGGTCGAACAGAACTCCTTCGAGCAGGGTCACCAGATCGCGCCCCGCGGTCTCGGGGTCCGGCGCACCGAGCTCCCGCACGAGATCGGTGGCCGCGGAGATCGAGAACATGCAGGCCGCGAGCGCCTCGGCAGCCTCCGGTTCGAGGCGCGCGTCGGGCGCGAGCGCGTAGCGAGCCAGCACATCGGTGCGACGCACAGTGAGCAGGCGTTCGAGATAGCGCGCGATCAGGTCGGCAGGAGGGCTCGGGTCGCCGGTCGTGTCGTCGAACAGCGCGGCGAAATCCGCGCGCGACCGTTCGGCGAGGCGGGTGATCGCAGCCGAGACGAGCGCGTGGCGGGTTCGGAAGTAGTAGGAGGTCGATCCCTTCGGCAGGCCGAGGTGCACGTCGACGCCCGTGTGCGTCACCGCGTGGTTGCCACCGCGGGCGGCGAGTTCGAGGGCGGCATCGCTGATGGCCGTGCGCCGGGAGGGACGTTCGGGTGAAGTCGTCACTCTACGATGATAGAGTAACGGCCGTGAGGTTGCGCCGACGCAGAAACCGCATGTCGCCGAACACCGCCTCGTCGAACCCCGTCCCCCGCACGGTCTTCGAGGACGCCTCGCGCAGCCGGGGGTTCGTGCTCGATCCCGCGCAACACGACGCTGTCGAACAGCTGTGTCATCCCGAGCGCCCGAACGTCTACCTGTGGGGCCCACCCGGACGCGGCAAGAGCTGGCTCGCCGACGTGTACTTCTCGGCCTATCCCGGACGGAACAAGCTGCGCGTCCACTTCCACGAGTTCTTCCGCGACCTGCACGTCGAGCTGCGACGGCACCGCTTCGATCTCGACGCCGCACTCGATCACCTGATCGGCCGCGCCGAGCTCGTGTGCTTCGACGAGTTCCACGTCCACGACCCGGCGGACGGCACGTTCGTCGCCCGGTTGCTCCCCGCTCTGCTCGCTCGCCGCACGCGTCTCGTCCTGACCTCGAACTATCCTCCCCGCGACCTGCTCCCCAACCCGCTCTTCCACGACGGTTTCGTCCCGACCATCGAGCTCGTCGAGCGGTGCGCGACGGTCGTCGCTCTGGACGGTCCGCGCGATCACCGGCTCGATTCCGACCGTGCGCGGGGCTTCGCGTCGGGGATCTGGGCCGTCTCCCCGTCCGACCTGCAGCTACGACGACTCGGTCTCGAGCGGCCGGCACCGGCCGAACATCGGGTCCTGCGCCCGGCGGGACGTCCGCTCCGCGCTCTACGGGCCGAGAAGGACTGTCTCTGGTTCGACTTCGGCGATCTCTGCGGGCACACCACGGCGCCGGCCGACTATCTGGCGGTCGCGGCGGACCACCTGTTCTGGGTCGTCGACGGGATCCCGGACCTGACGGCCGCGGGGCGCGAACCGGCGCAGCGCTTCGCCAATCTGGTGGACGTGCTCCACGACCGCGACGCGCGGGTCGTGTTCGTCTCGGAGGTCGCCGTGTCGGAACTCGCCGCCAGAACCGGACCCGTCGCGCACGACATCGGACGCCTCCGGAGCCGACTGGCTCAGCTGAGGACGATTCAGGACACGAGCGCGCGCACCGACGCCGGAAGATCACGCGTGCGCCGGTAGGGGCCGGCGACGGCGACCGCGAACGGCCGGTGCAGCAGGTCGGCTGCCACGCTGCGCACCTCCTCGGTGGACACCGACGAGATGCGTTCGAGGGTCTCAGTGATGCCCCAGTGCTGCCCGTAGCTCAGTTCGCTGCGGCCGATCCGGTGCATGCGCGCCCCGGTGTCCTCGAGTCCGAGCACGAGACCGCCGCGCAGCGACCCCTTTGCGCGAGCGCATTCCGCGTCGGTGATGCCGTGTTCGGCCACGTCGGTGAGCACCTCACGGACCACCGCGCCGACCTCACCGAGATTGTCGGGCTGGCAGCCCGCGTACACGGAGAAGGCGCCGGTGTCGGCGAAGGTGTCGGTGCCGGAGTACACCGAGTAGGCCAGGCCCCGCTTCTCGCGCACCTCCTGGAACAGACGCGAACTCAGCCCACCGCCGACGGCTGCGTTGAGCACCGACAGCGCCCAGCGACGCCCGTCGTGCCGACCGAAGGACCGCACGCCGAGCGTCAGGTGCGCCTGCTCGTTGTCGCGCTCGACGATGCTCATCGTCGGTGCAGTGCGCAGTTCGAGCCGTCCGTCGCGGCAGGGCGCGGGGGTGGCCGCGTCGTCCAGGTGACCGGTGAAGGCGCGGCGGACCAGTTCGACTGTGTGCGCGTGGTCGACGTTGCCGGCGACCGCGACGACCATCCGCGGCGGGGTGTAGCGGCGCACATGGAACGAGTGCAACTGGGTCCGGGTCATGGACTCGATCGACTCGACGGATCCGATGATCGGCCGGCCGATGGGGTGATCGCCGTACAGCGCGGTGAGCAGCGAGTCGCCGAGCAGATCCTCCGGATCGTCGTCGCGCATCGCGATCTCCTCGAGCACCACCTGACGCTCGACGTCGACGTCCGCGCTCAGGCACCGGCCGCGCAGGACGACGTCTGCGACGACGTCGACGGCGATCGGCAGGTCGTCGTCGAGGACGTGCGCGTAGAAGCAGGTGTGTTCCTTGCTGGTGAACGCGTTGAGCTCTCCCCCGATCCCGTCCATCGTCTCGGCGATGTCGAGAGCGGTACGCGTCGGGGTCGCCTTGAACAGCAGGTGCTCGAGGAAGTGGGCGGCACCTGCGACCGACGGTTGTTCGTCGCGGGATCCGACACCGACCCACACGCCGACGGCCGCCGAGCGCACTCCCGGGACGTGCTCGGTGACGACCCGCACTCCCCCGGGAAGGACCGAGCGGCGGACGCCGGTGGCCGCGACGGGTGCGGGGGTCGAAGCGTCGTTCTTCACGTGGGAACTGGAAGCCATGGGGATCTTCGGTGGTCCTGACAAGGTCGGAGGGCGCGGAACATTTCACAGTACACCGGGACTGTCCCCCACCATCGGTCGCGCTCACCACCCCCGTCGTTGCGGTTGCGAACCCACGAGCCGGCCGGGACGTGCCTCCTCGCGGCTGCGGTAGACGATGTACGGCCGGAACAGGTATCCGACGGGGGCACTGAAGGCGTGGACTAGGCGGGTGAACGGCCATATCGCGAAGAGCACGAGGCCGATCAGCGCGTGCAGCTGGAAGCTGAACGGCGCCTCCACCATCAGGTCGCCGCGGGGTTGCAGGACCCAGATCGACCGGAACCACGGCGAGACGGTCTCCCGGTAGTTGTGTTCCTCGCCCACGACACCCGACCCCATCAGCGTGGTGGCGAGACCCGCCACGATCGCGGCGACGAGCACGACATACATGACCTTGTCGTTGAGAGTGGTGGCGCTGAAGACGGGACCGCTGGTGCGACGGCGATACACGAGCAGGGAGATGCCGACGAGCGTCGAGACACCCGCGATCGTGCCGAGCGTGATGGCCTGCACGTGATAGGCGTGCTGACTCAATCCCACGGCGTCGGTCCACGACTGCGGGATCACCAGGCCGATGACGTGGCCGACGATCACGACCAGGATCCCGAAGTGGAACATGGGGCTCGCGATGCGCAGCAACCGCGCCTCGTACAGCTGGGACGAACGGGTGGTCCATCCGAACTTGTCGTATCGGTACCGCCACCAGGTCCCCACCGCGACGATCGCGAGTGTCACGTACGGCACCACGTCCCAGAAGATCTCTCCTGCACTCATGATTCCGGAACTCCTCGCCGGGGCGGCACCGTCAGGGTGAAGGGCTGCAGACCGATCGACTCGCGGGGCGGTCCCGCCTGCGCGAGGCGCCGGGCCCGTTCCTCGTCCCGGGCGGTGACCGGCGGGAGCGTCGCGCACACGGCCGCGACGACCTGCGCGTACGCCGAGCCGGCCTCGTGCAGGGAGGTGTGCAGCACGTCGAGGGCCACCCGATACCGGGTGAGGAGTTCCTCGCCCGCGGCGGGATCCACGGTGGCCGCGAATTCGAGGACGACCGGCAGATGGTCGGGTGATTCGTGGGCGGGCGGCTCGACTCCCGCGGCGCGGTAGGCACTCGCGAAGGCGTGCATCTCGGCGCCGCGATTCCGGGTGTCGCCCGCGGTCCAGTAGGTCAGGTACATCGTCGAGCGTCGCCGCAGGTCGAAGGTCTCGACGTACCGCTGGGCCAGGACGAGCAGATCCGGTTCGTCCAGTGCGCGGACCGCCGTCCCCAGCATGTCCTGCTCGGGACCGGTGATGTGGTCGACGAGCTGCCCGGCGACGTCCAGCCGTCCGGCGTGTCCGGCGTCGGGATAGGCGAGCAGCAGCGACGCGGCCTGACGGACGAGGCGACGGTGCAGGGCGCGAGCGACGCCGGCGCGCCGTGGACGCAGCAGTCTCATTGCTTCTCCCCCCTCGTGTCGTGACCGCCCGGGAACATGCCCGTCGGTACGCCCTTGCCGTCCCAGTTCAGGAGGTTCACCCGCGACGGGTTCGACGCGTTCGCCGCCATCCCCTCACTGGTCTGCCGCTGTGCGAGGGCGTGGAAGGTCTCGACCGCCACCGGGACCGGGACGCCGCTGGCCTCCCCGAACGGACCCGACTCGTACATGCCGGGGCCACCTTCGTAGGACAGCGCGCAGTCCGTCGCCGACTCCTCGAGCCGATGCCCTTCGGCCGCGTAGGCGGTCGGGATGACGTACCGCTCGTCGTACTTGGCGAGCGCGAGGAGCCGGTACATCTCGTAGATCCGTTCCTCGGTCATGCCGACGGCCTCGGGGATCTCGGGGCGGGTCTCGCGGCCGAGATTGATGTCGCGCATGTAGGAGCGCATCGCGGCGAGTCGTCGCAACACCGCCTCGACCGTCGCGGTGTCCCCGGCGGTGAACAGTTCCGCGAGGTACGCGATGGGGATGCGCAGGGCGTCGAGGGCGCCGAACAGGTTGCCGATGTCCTCGCCGTCGTGTCCCTCCCGGCTGACGGCGTCGACGACCGGTGACAGCGGTGGCACGTACCAGACCATCGGCATCGTCCGGTATTCCGGATGCAGCGGCAACGCGACCCGGTACGTGCTGATCAGGTCGTAGACCGGGGACCGTTGCGCGGCCTCGATCCACTCGTCGGAGATGCCCTCGGCGCGGGCGCCGGCGATCACCTCGGGGTCACGGGGGTCGAGCAGCAGGCCGCGTTGCGCCTCGTACAGGTCGGTGTCGTTCTCCACCGATGCCGCCTCCAGGACCCGATCGACGTCGTAGAGGACCAGACCGATGTACCGGAGCCTGCCCACGCACGTCTCCGAACACACGGTCGGCAGCCCCACCTCGACCCGCGGGTAGCAGAAGGTGCACTTCTCGGCCTTCCCGGTCTTGTGGTTGAAGTACACCTTCTTGTACGGGCATCCGGACACGCACATCCGCCAGCCGCGGCACCGGTCCTGGTCGACGAGGACGATGCCGTCCTCCGACCGCTTGTACATCGCGCCGGACGGACACGACGCCACACACGACGGGTTGAGGCAGTGCTCGCAGATCCGCGGCAGGTAGAACATGAAGGTCTGCTCGAACTCGAGCTTGATCCGGTCGCCGACCTTCTTCAGGATCGGGTCGTCGGGCACGATCGCCGGTGAGCCACCGAGGTTGTCGTCCCAGTTCGCCGACCATTCCACCTTCATCGGTTCACCGGAGATGAGGCTGCGCGGCGAGGCCACCGGGACGTGGTCGCCGAGCGGGGCGTTCGTCAGGTTGTCGTAGTCGTAGGTCCACGGTTCGTAGTAGTCGTGGATCGACGGCATCTTCGGGTTCGAGAAGATGCGGGCGAGTTTCGCGAGGCGTCCACCGTCGCGGAGACGCAGCCGTCCCTTGGTATCCCGGACCCAGCCACCGCGCCAGCGTTCCTGGTCCTCGTAGGTGCGCGGATAGCCCTGGCCCGGGCGGGTTTCGACGTTGTTGAACCACACGTACTCGGTGCCCGACCGGTTGGTCCACGCCTGTTTGCAGGTCACCGAGCAGGTGTGGCATCCAATGCACTTGTCGAGGTTCATCACCATCGCGAGTTGTGCCATGACCTTCACGATCGCCTCGCTTCCTGCTCACGCATCAGTAGACGACCTCCTGGGATCGGCGACGCACGATCGTCACCTCGTCGCGCTGGTTGCCCGTCGGGCCGAGATAGTTGAACGCGTAGGCCGTCTGCGCGTATCCACCGGCCAGGTGGCTCGGCTTGATGAGGATGCGGGTCAGCGAATTGTGGATGCCGCCGCGGCGTCCGGTGGTCTCGCTGCGCGGGACGTCGATGACGCGGTCCTGGGCGTGGTAGACGAACACCACTCCTTCGGGCATCCGGTGCGAGACGATCGCCCGGCACACCACGACACCGTTGCGGTTGACGGCCTCGACCCAGTCGTTGTCGCTCACCGAGATCTTTGCGGCGTCGGCCGGCGACATCCACATCGTCGGCCCGCCCCGGGACAGCGACAGCATGAACAGGTTGTCCTGATATTCCGAGTGGATCGACCACTTCGAGTGCGGGGTCAGGTATCTCACCGTCAGACCGACACCGTCGCCGGAGCCGACCGCCTGTTCGCCGAACAACCGCGACATGTCGAGTGGGGGCCGGTAGACCGGGAGCTGCTCCCCGAGCTCTTCGAGCCAGTCGTGGTCGACGTAGAAGTGCATCCGGCCCGTCAACGTGTGGAACGGTTTCAGCTCCTCGATGTTCATCGTGAACGGCGCGTACCGGCGACCTCCCGTTTCGCTCCCCGACCATTCCGGGCTCGTGATGACCGGTACGGGACGGGCCTGGGTGTCGGCGTAGGTGATCCGCCGTTCCTCGCTGCCCTCCGCGAGGTGCACGAGTCGCCGTCCGGTGCGTTTCTCCAGTTCACGGAAACCCTCGACGGCGAGCCTGCCGTTGGACGTGCCCGACAGCGCGAGGATCGTGTCGGCCATGCGTTCGGCGGTGGTGATCGCCGGACGTCCCTGTCCGGCACCGGAATCCATCACGCCGAATCTCTGTGCCAGTTCGGCGACCTCACGGTCCGGCCGGGTCACGACGCCCTTGGTGTTCAACCCGAGGGACTCGACGAGCGGACCGAGCGTCGCCCACTTCTCCGCGATCGCACCGTAGTCCCGTTCGACGACGGTGAGCGGACCCATCGTCCTCCCCGGAACCGGCACCTCGCCGGTCGAGCGCCAGTCCCGCTCGGTGCCGGACGGATACGCCATCGCTGCGGGCGTGTCGTGCTGCAGTGTCCCCATCACGATGTCGGTGCGGGTTCCCAGGTGGGTCCGGGCGAGGGTGCTGAAGGTCTGCGCGATGGCGCCGAAAGCGTCGTAGTCCGAACGAGTTTCCCAGGGCGGATCGACCGCTGCGGTGAAGGCGTGGATGTAGGGGTGCATGTCGGTGCTCGACAGGTCGCCCTTCTCGTACCAGGTCGCGGCGGGCAGGACGATGTCGGAGAACAACGTTGTCGAGGTCATGCGGAAGTCGATCGACATGAGCAGGTCGAGTTTTCCTTCGGGCAGGTCGTCGGGCCACGCCACCTCACCGGGCCGCAGGCCGGGGGCGGTCGGCTCGGCCTGCACGTTGGAATCGGTGCCGAGCAGGTGCCGCAGGAAATACTCGTTGCCCTTGCTGGACGAGCCGAGCAGGTTCGACCGCCACACGCTGAGCACGCGCGGCCAGTTCCGCGGGTCGTCGGGGTCGGTCACCGACAGTTTCAGTTCACCCGAGGCGAGTTGCTGCGCGACGTGCTGCGGGATCTCCCGTCCCGCCGCCCGTGCCTGTTCGGCAATCTCGTGGGTGTTGCGGTCGAACTGGGGATAGAAGGGTGTCCAGCCCATGGCGACCGCGGACGCCATGACGTCCATCGTGTGCTTGTCGCGGAAACGACCTCGTCCCAGCGGACTGGCCAGCGCGTCGGCACGGTAACCGTCGTAGCGCCACTGGTCGGTGTGCACGTACCAGTAGGAGGTGCCGGCCATCTGGCGAGGTGGGCGAGACCAGTCCGTCCCCATCGCCATGGCCGCCCATCCCGTGACGGGACGGCACTTCTCCTGGCCGACGTAGTGCGCCCACCCGCCTCCGTTGCGTCCCATGCAGCCGGTGAGCATGAGCAGCGCAAGTACGGCGCGATAGGTCGCGTCGCCATGGAACCACTGGCAGATGCCGGCCCCCATGATGATCATCGAACGCCCGCCCGACTCCTCGGCGTTGCGGGCGAACTCCGTCGCGATCCGGATCGCCTGGGCCGCGGGCACCCCGGTGAGGGCCTCCTGCCAGGCCGGGGTGTACGGCGAGCCCGGGTCGTCGTACCCGCTCGGCCACTGCCCGGGCAGGTCGAGCTCCGGACGGTTCACCCCGTACTGCGCGAGCATCAGGTCGAAGACGGTGCACACGAGGTGGTCCCCGATCCGACGGACCGGCACGCCCCGTTCGATGCTTTCACCGTGCCCGTCGACGGTGTCGAAGCTCGGCAGGTACACCGCCGCGGTCTCGCCCGCTCCCCCGCCGCCGGGCGCGACCGTCAATGTCGGGACGAGGTCGCCGAGTTCGAGATTCCACTTTCCGATGCCGTCGTCGCCGTAGCGGAAGCCGAGGGAGCCCGGCGGTACGACGACGGTGTCGGTCGCACCGTCGACGAAGACCGGTTTGAAGGCCGCGTTCTCGACGCTGTGCCCGAGATCGGCGGCGGTGAGGTTCTTGCCCGGCACGAGCCTTCCGTCGCGTTCCTCGACCCGCACGAGGAAGGGCAGGTCGGTGTACCGGCGCACGTAGTCGACGAAGAACGGCACGCGCTGCCGCACATAGAACTCGGTGAGGAGCACGTGGCCCATCGCCATCGCCAGGGCACCGTCGGTACCGGCCGCGCACGCCATCCACTCGTCGGCGAACTTGGTGTTGTCGGCGTAGTCCGGACTCACCGAGACGACCTTGGTGCCGCGGTAGCGGACCTCCGTCATCCAGTGCGCGTCCGGGGTGCGGGTGACGGGCACGTTCGAACCCCACATCATCAGGTAGGAGGCGTCCCACCAGTCCCCGGACTCGGGTACGTCGGTCTGATCGCCGAAGACCTGCGGCGACGCCACCGGTAGGTCGGCGTACCAGTCGTAGAACGACGTCATCACGCCGCCGAGCAGTTCGACGAACCGGGATCCGGCGGCGAAGGAGACCATCGACATGGCGGGGATCGGCGAGAAGCCGGCCACCCGGTCGGGTCCGTACTCCTTGATGGTGTGGACGTGCGCGGCGGCGATCATCTCGGTGGCCTCGGCCCACGTGACGCGCACCAGTCCGCCCTTGCCGCGGGCACGCTGGTAGCGGCGGCGCCGTTCGGGATCGTTCTGGACGTCGGCCCAGGCGAGCACCGGATCGCCGAGTCGCTGCCGCGCCTCCCGGTACATCTCGACGAGCAGCCCGCGCGCGTACGGATAGCGCACGCGCGTCGGCGAGTAGGTGTACCAGGAGAAGGCCGCGCCGCGCGGGCATCCGCGCGGTTCGTACTCAGGACGGTCGGGACCGACTGTCGGATAGTCGGTTTCCTGGGTCTCCCAGGTGATGATGCCGTCCTTGACGTAGATCTTCCACGAGCACGAGCCGGTGCAGTTCACCCCGTGCGTCGAGCGGACGACCTTGTCGTGGCTCCAGCGGTCCCGGTAGAAGATGTCGCCCTCGCGGCCACCGCGCCGCGTGACCGTGCGTGTGTCGTCGGACTGCTCGCCGGAGGTGAAGAACCGTCCGCTGCGCACGAGCAGTTCCTCGATCCGATTCCCGACTCCGGCGGTGTCCGTCACGGCTTCTCCTCACGTACGTCGCGGGTTCCGGATCGTGCGACAGGGGGCGGTTCATGGGCGTGCAGCCGAAATGCGGTGTAGAACAGGCACACCAGTGCCGTCGCCGCGAGCAGGAGCAGACCGACGGTGTAGTCGTTGCCTTCGGCGTCGTAGGTCGCGCCCATCACCAGTGGCGGGAAGTAGCCGCCGAGCCCACCGGCAGCGGCGACGATGCCGGTGACACTGCCCACTGTGTGCGCCGGGGCGCGGCGCGCCACCCACGCGAAGACACCGCCGGTGCCGATGCCGAGGAAGATCGCCATTGTGATGAACGTCAGCGCCGACCACAGGTCGGGCGGGGGCTGGAAGGTCGCGATCACCGCCATCACGGCGGTGCCGGTGAACGAGGCCAGGACCACGTATTTCGGCGGCACCCGGTCCGACAGCGCTCCGCCCACAGGCCGGGCGAGGACCGCGGCGAGCGCGAAACCCGCCGTGCGCGTACCGGCGTCGACGGCGGAGAAGCCGTAGATCGTCTTGATGTAGGTGGGCAGATAGTTGCTGAACGCCACGAATCCGCCGAACACGACCGCGTACAGGAACGACATCTCCCAGGTCACACCGAGTTTCGCCGCGGCTGTCAGTTTGGGCAGCACCGGGTCGGTGTTGGGACGGAAATCGGGAGCATTGCGCATCACCAGGATGCACACCACGGCGGTCACGGCGAGGGCGGCCGCCACGACGATGTGGGTGGGCACCAGCCCGAACCAGTTCACGAAACGCGGGGTGAAGAAGGCCGACAGGGCCGTACCCACCATGCCCGCCCCGAACACGCCGGTCGCGAAGCCGCGGCGGGCGGGTTCGTACCAGTTGTTGGCGAACGGGATCCCGACCGCGAAGATCGTGCCGGCGATGCCGAGGAAGAACCCGCAGACCAGGAGCAGCGGATAGGAGCCGGCCTCGGCGGCGAATCCGACCGCGACGACGGGAACGATCGACGACAGCGAGACGGCGATGAACATCGCCCGTCCGCCGTACCGGTCCGTCATCGCCCCGACCGCGATGCGACCGAGGGAGCCCACGAGGATCGGCGTGGCCACCAGCATCGACGCTTCCGTGCTGCTGAGCGACATGTCGGTGGCGTAGGTCGTCGACAGCGGCCCGATCATGTTCCAGGCCCAGAAGTTGATGGCGGACACCCAGGTTGCCAGAGCCAGATTCGCTCCGCGCAACCTCCCGAAATCCGCCTGCGTGGCCGTTCTCACATACTCAGGGAACCATTCCCGGGCGCGGTCCGGACCCGGTTCGGCGGAACCTCACCCGGATGACGTCCGGCCGTTGCACCCCGGTAACCATGGTCTGCCGGAAACGACGCACCCGTGGTGCCCGACCGGATGTCGGGCGCCACGGGTGCGGGGTTCACGCGCCCACCGGGAACCGGCAGGCGGGTGGGGTGATCAGGACTCGGCGTTCTCGCCGGTCGCAGCGGCCTCGGCCGACTCGTCCTCGACGGGGACGAGGCTGATCTTGCCGCGGTTGTCGATGTCGGCGATCTCGACGCGGATCTTCGAACCGACGTTCACGACGTCCTCGACCTTGGCGATGCGCTTGCCGTTGCCGAGCTTGCTGATGTGCACCAGGCCGTCGCGGCCGGGGAGCAGGGAGACGAACGCTCCGAACGCCGTGGTCTTGACCACGGTGCCGAGGAAGCGCTCGCCGACCTTCGGCAGCTGCGGGTTGGCGATGGCGTTGATCTTGTCGATCGCGGCCTGCGCGGACGGGCCGTCCGCTGCACCGACGTAGACGGTGCCGTCATCTTCGATGGAGATGTTGGCGCCGGTCTCCTCGGTGATCGAGTTGATCATCTTGCCCTTGGGGCCGATGACCTCACCGATCTTGTCCACCGGGACCTTGATGGTGGTGATCCGCGGAGCGAATTCGCTCATCTCGTCGGGCGTGTCGATGGCCTCGGCCATGACCTCGAGGATCGTGGCGCGGGCATCGTGGGCCTGCGAGAGCGCACCGGCGAGGACCTGCGACGGGATACCATCGAGCTTGGTGTCGAGCTGCAGGGCGGTCACGAAGTCCTTCGTGCCGGCGACCTTGAAGTCCATGTCGCCGAACGCGTCCTCCGCACCGAGGATGTCGGTGAGGGCGACGTAGCGGGTCTCGCGGGTGCCGTCCTCGAGCTCGACCTCGTCGGAGACCAGGCCCATGGCGATACCGGCGACCGGGGCCTTGAGCGGCACACCGGCGTTGAGCATCGATAGCGTCGAGGCGCAGACCGAACCCATGGACGTCGAGCCGTTCGAGCCGAGGGCCTCGGAGACCTGACGGATGGCGTAGGGGAACTCCTCCTGGCTCGGCAGAACCGGGATGAGCGCGCGCTCTGCGAGGGCACCGTGGCCGATCTCGCGACGCTTCGGCGAGCCGACACGACCGGTCTCACCGGTGGAGTACGGCGGGAAGTTGTAGTGGTGCATGTAGCGCTTGCTGGTCTCGGGACCGAGCGAGTCGACCTGCTGCGCCATCTTCACCATGTCGAGCGTGGTGACACCCATGATCTGGGTCTCGCCGCGCTCGAACAGCGCCGAACCGTGGGCGCGGGGAACGACCGCGACCTCGGCGGAGAGGGCACGGATGTCGGTGACACCGCGGCCGTCGATGCGGAACTGGTCGCGCAGAATGCGCTGGCGCACGAGCTTCTTGGTCAATGAGCGGAAGGCAGCGCCGATCTCCTTCTCGCGACCCTCGAAGTTCGGAGCGACCTGCTCGAGCACCTCGACCTTGATCTCGTCGGTGCGGTCGTCGCGCTCCTGCTTGCCGGCGATGGTGAGCGCCTCGGCGAGCTTCTCCGACGCGGCGGACTCGACCGCGGTGTAGACGTCGTCCTGGTAGGGCGGGAACAGCGGGAACTCACCGGTGGGCTTCGCGGAGGCGGCGGCGAGCTGCTGCTGCGCGATGCACAGGCGGGCGATGAACGGCTTCGCCGCCTCGAGGCCCTCGGCCACGACGGACTCGGTGGGCGCCTGGGCGCCACCGTCGACGAGCGCGATGACGTTCTCGGTCGCCTCGGCCTCGACCATCATGATCGCGACATCCGCGGTGTCGGGGTTGTCTCCCCCACCGACGATGCGACCGGCGACGACCATGTCGAAGACGGCGTTCTCGAGCTGCTCGACGGTCGGGAACGCGACCCACTGGCCCGACTTGTTGTCGTCGGAGACGATGAGCGCGACACGCACGCCACCGACCGGGCCGGAGAACGGCAGGCCGGCGAGCTGGGTGGAGGCCGACGCGGCGTTGATCGCGACGACGTCGTAGAGGTCGTTCGGGTTCAGGCTCAGAACCGTGACGACGACCTGGATCTCGTTGCGCAGACCGTCGACGAAGGACGGGCGCAGCGGCCGGTCGATCAGACGGCAGGTCAGGATCGCGTCGGTGGAGGGGCGTCCCTCACGACGGAAGAACGAGCCGGGGATGCGACCCGCGGCGTACATGCGCTCCTCGACGTCCACCGTCAACGGGAAGAAGTCGAACTGGTCCTTGGGCTGCTTCGAGGCGCTGGTGGCCGAGAGCAGCATGGTCTCGTCGTCGAGATAGGCGACGACCGAACCGGCGGCCTGGCGTGCGAGGCGGCCGGTCTCGAAACGGATGGTGCGGGTGCCGTAGGCACCGTTGTCGAGCGTTGCGGTGGTCTCGTAGACCCCTTCGTCGATCTCGACTGCGGTAGTGCTTGTCATCTGTATGTCTTCTCTTCCCTCTTCGTCTTCGCCGTACCCGCGCGGGCGCCGCGACCCCCGTGGCCACGGCTGCGCACCGACTCACGGAGGCGGTCGTCGATCGAAACCCTCCGGCGGATTCGGGATACGACACCCGACGGGACCGGAAGGTCACTACCGAGGACCGACACCGTCGGTGCATACGGATCATCACCATTGGAGGCGATGGAAGTCGCCGGCCGAACCGGCACAAACACCGACAGCCAACGAGGCCCAGTGTAGTGGGTACCCCGTCGGCTGCCGGAAAAGATCAGCGAATGCAGATCAGGTCGTGTCCTGTCCGCGTCAGCGACGCAGACCCAGACGCTGGATGAGCGAGCGGTAACGCTCGACGTCGACCTTCTCGACGTACTTCAGCAGGCGGCGACGACGACCGACCAGCAGCAGCAGGCCGCGGCGGGAGTGGTGGTCGTGCTTGTGCTGCTTGAGGTGCTCGGTGAGGTCCACGATGCGCTTGGTGAGCAGTGCCACCTGCGCCTCGGGGGAGCCGGTGTCGGTCTCGTGGAGGCCGTACTCGCCGAGGATCTGCTTCTTCTGTTCGGTGGTCAGAGCCACTGGGTCACTCCTGTACAACTGACGTCCGCGTGACGGTAGACGGACCGGAGTCCGCCCGGTACGGCCACCGCGAACCGCAGCGCGCACCGACGGTCCAGCCTATCAGAGCCGACTTCTGCCGCCGAACCACGATCGGGTTCAGCGCCGGCCGGCACCCGCGCGGCCCACCGCGGCCGACACCTCGGCGAAAACCTGGTCGAGCAACTCGACGTACCGGTCGATGTCACGGTCGGGACGGAGGTCGTCCCGCGCCGGGGCCAGGACGGTGACCGCCGAGCGCCACGGGCACCGCCGCGTACTCCGAGGGCAGATCCTCCCCGCGCTCGCGGTAGTAGCGCTCCATCGCGAGCGACACCGTCGTCGACGGCGAGGTCGGCCTTCACCCAGTAGGGATAGTCCAGTGAGCCCGGCGCGTCGGCGATCCGACGTGCCAGAGCACTGACCAGGTGCATGCGGGAGGCGAAGAACGACAGAATCGACTCGCGGTCCGGGGTGCGCCCCCGGTCCTCGGAGAAGACGGCGGACAAGGCCTTCTTCGTACCGAACTCGCAGTTTCGTTCGTTCGGACGACACCGGACGGTCGACGGACACCCACGTCACTCGAGAGTCGGTATCACTCGAAGTCGGTGTCACTGGGGAGTCTTCGTGAGAACCTCTCGCGCCCGTTCGGCGTCGCGGTGCATCGCGGAGATCAACGCTTCCACGGAATCGAACTTCTCCATGCCCCGCAGCCGCTCGACGAAGTCGACCGCCACGTGCTGGCCGTAGAGATCGGCCTTCTCGTCGAGGACGAACGCCTCCACCGTGCGCTTGCGTCCGGAGAAGGTCGGATTGGTGCCCACCGACACGGCTGCGAGGTAGCGCTGACCAGCTGTGAGTCCCTCGACGGGAGAACCGGAGTCGAGCACCGTGAACCAGGCCGCGTACACGCCGTCGGCGGGGATCGCCGCGTAGATCGGCGGTGCGACGTTGGCGGTCGGGAATCCGAGTCCGCGACCGCGACCGTCGCCGTGCACGACCACGCCTTCGACCCGGTGCGGGCGACCGAGTGCGTCCGCGGCCGCAACGACGTCCCCGGCGTCGACGCACGAACGAATGTAGGTCGACGAGAACGTCACGGCGTGCTCGGCGACCAGCGTGAGCCCCTGCACCGCGAACCCGAAACGCTCACCGATCGAGCGCAGCATGTCGACGGTGCCGGCCGCCTTCTTTCCGAAGGTGAAGTTCTCCCCCACGACCACCTCGGCCACGTGCAGTCGCTCGACGAGGATCTCGTGGGCGTACCGCTCCGGCGAGAGCTTCATGAATTCCGGGGTGAACGGCATGACGCAGAAAACGTCGATACCGAGTTCCTCGGCGAGCTCGGCGCGTCGCGCTAGGGTGGTCAGCTGCGCCGGGTGGCTGCCCGGGCGGACCACTTCCATGGGGTGGGGATCGAAGGTCATGAGCACGGCGGCCACACCGCGTGCCCGCGCGGCCTCGACGGCACGCGCTATGAGCTGCTGATGGCCGCGGTGTACGCCGTCGAACACGCCGATCGTGAGTACACACCGACCCCAGTCCGCAGGAATTTCGTCCAGACCTCGCCATCTCTGCACATCGGCAGCCTACGGCCCGTGAGCGGGTCGGGCACGCCCGGATGGCTCCCGGAGCGCCCCACATGACGGTGACGGCTCGGCGAATGCATAATTTCGGTGTGCCGAACTTTTCGTCGAGAGCCCACAGAACACGGTCCGTATCCTCCCGTGCCGGTCGCATGATCGCCGCCTTCGCGGCCACGGCCTGCGCTGCCGCCCTCGCGGCATGTTCGACCACCGGTTCCGCCGACGATCGGCCCCTGGTCCTGACCACCTTCACCGTCCTCGCCGACATGGCGCGCAACGTCGGCGGCGACCACGTGCGGGTCGAGTCCATCACCAAGCCCGGCGCCGAGGTCCACGGCTACGAGCCCACGCCGGGCGACCTGCGGTTCGCGACCGAGGCCGACCTCGTCCTCGACAACGGACTCGGTCTCGAGCGGTGGTTCGAACAGTTCGTCGCCGATGTCGACGCCGAGCACGTGGTCGTGAGCGAGGGTGTGGACCCACTGCCGATCGGTGAGGGCGCGACGACGGGTCCCTACAACCCCCACGCCTGGATGTCCCCGCTCGCCGCCCGCGTCTACGTCGACAACATCGCCGCGGCGCTGGCCGACCTCGCCCCCGAGCACGCGGACGACTTCGCGGCCCGCGCCGAGGCGTACAAGGCCGAACTCGACGGTCTCCACACCGAACTCGTCACCGCCCTCGACAGCGTGCCCGCCGACCGGCGCGCACTCGTCACCTGTGAGGGCGCGTTCAGCTATCTCGCGCGCGACGCCGGGCTGCAGGAGGCCTATCTGTGGCCGGTGAACTCCGACCAGCAGGGCACCCCGCAGCAGATCGCCCGGACCGTCGATTTCGTGCGCACCAACGAGGTTCCGGCGGTGTTCTGCGAATCGACCGTCTCGGACAAGGCGCAACGGCAGGTCGCGGCCGATACCGGAACGGAATTCGGCGGAATCCTCTACGTCGATTCGCTCTCCGAGGCGGACGGTCCCGTCCCCACCTACCTCGATCTGCTCCGACACGACATCGACGTCATCACGACGGGACTGAGGCCATGACTTCGACACTCGACACACCGGCACTGTTCGTCGACGACGTGACGGTGCGCTACGACACCGTCCTGGCCCTGCAGAACGTCACCCTGAAACTCGCACCCGGCCGCGTCTGCGGACTCGTGGGAACCAACGGCTCGGGTAAGTCGACGCTGTTCAAGACGATCATGGGTCTCGTGCGACCCACCTCGGGTCGCGTCACCATCGGCGGGACGACCACCGCCGTGGCGCGTCGCCGCACGCAGGTCGCCTACGTGCCGCAGTCCGAGGCCGTCGACTGGAACTTCCCGATCGGCGTGCGCGACGTCGTCATGACGGGCCGTTACGGCCACCAGGGCTTCCTGCGCCGCCCGCGCCCCGCCGACCACGAAGCCGTCGACGCCGCGCTCGAACGCGTGGGCATGACCGCGTTGTCCGGCCGGCAGATCGGGCAGCTCTCGGGCGGCCAGCGCAAGCGTGTCTTCGTGGCACGGGCGATCGCGCAGGGCTCGCCGCTGCTGCTGCTCGATGAGCCGTTCGCGGGGGTCGACACCACCACCGAGCACGCGCTGACCGGCGTCATCCGCGAACTGGCGGCGAGCGGCCACGCGATCCTCGTCGCCACCCACGATCTTGCAGGTCTGGCGGAACTGTGCGACGAGGCGGTACTGCTGCAGCGGCGCGTGCTGGTGCACGGCTCCCCCGAGGAGGTCCTCCTCCCGGAGAACCTCGCCCGCGCCTTCGGCGCTCCCCCACCTGCGAACGGTGGACGAGCCGAGGACGTCGCACGGGAGACATACGCACAGGAGGCCGGACGATGATCGACGTGCTGATCGAACCCCTGCAGTACGGCTTCATGCAGCGCGCGCTGCTCGTCGCGGTCGCCGCGACGATCGTGTGCGCGCTGCTCAGCTGCTGGCTCGTGCTCATCGGCTGGTCGCTGATGGGCGACGCGGTCTCGCACGCCGTGCTGCCCGGTGTCGTCCTCGCCTATCTGGTGGGGGTGCCGTTCGCGCTCGGAGCCCTCGTCTTCGCCGGCATCGCCGTCGCGTTGATCTGGCTCGTCCGCGGCACGAGCCGCGTCAAGGAGGACGCCACCATCGGCATCGTCTTCACGACACTGTTCGCCCTGGGCGTGGTGCTGATCTCGAAGAACCCGAGCCAGATCGACCTGCACCACGTGCTGTTCGGAAACCTGCTCGGGCTCGCGACGGGCGACGTCTGGCAGGTGTCGATCCTGGCGGCCGTCGTGCTGGCCGTCCTCGTCGCGAAGCGCCGCGATCTGACGCTGTTCGCCTTCGACCGCGTCCAGGCGCACACCCTCGGCCTGTCCCCCGCCGCGCTGTCGGCGTTGCTGTTGTCGCTGCTCGCGGTGACGATCGTCAGCGCGCTGCAGGCGGTCGGCGTGATCCTCGTCGTCGCGATGCTCATCATCCCCGGCGCGACCGCCTATCTGCTCACCGACCGGATGGCCCGGATGCTGGTGATCGCACCGGTACTCGCAGTGATCGCCTCGGTGGTCGGTGTGTACACGAGCTACTACACCGACGCCGCGACCGGCGGCGTGGTGGTGCTCGCCCAGGCCGTGGTCTTCACCCTCGCGTACCTGTTCGCTCCGCGTCAGGGTGTCGTCACCCGGCTCGTGATGCGTCGCCGCGCGCCGGAGGGCGAAAGGACCAGCGAGCCGACGGAGAGCGTGATTCCCGGGTGACGGTTACCTAAGCTGGACGCGTGCCTGAGAGTAACGAGACCACCGCGACCGAGCTGCTGTCCTCGGTCGCACAGGACTATCTCAAGATCATGTGGACGGTCCAGGAGTGGTCCGGGGAGAAGATCTCCACCAAGCTGCTCGCCGAGAAGCTGGGCGTGTCGGCGTCCACGGTGTCCGAAGCGGTACGCCGCCTCGCGGACCAGGGACTCGTCGACCACGAGCGCTACGGCGCGATCTCCCTCACCGACGAGGGCCGGCAGGCCGCCGTGGCGATGGTCCGGCGCCACCGCCTCATCGAGACCTTCCTGGTCCGCGAGCTCGGCTACGGGTGGGACGAAGTGCACGACGAGGCCGAGATCCTCGAGCACGCCGTCTCCGAACGGATGGTCGCAGCGATCGACACCAAACTCGGTCATCCCGAACGCGACCCGCACGGCGACCCGATCCCGGCGCCCGACGGCACGATCCCGTCACCACCCGCCCGCGCCCTGAGCGAGTTCAACGACGGCGACCACGGCCGCGTGGCCCGCATCTCCGACTCAGACCCCGCGATGCTGCGCTACTTCGACGAGGTCGGGATCGCCCTCGACACCGACATCACCGTGCTCGAACGTCGCGACTTCGCCGGAACCATCTCGGTCCGGTTGGGCCGGACCGAGGGCCGCACGATCGATCTCGGTCACCCGGCGGCGGAAGCGATCTGGCTCGTCTGAGCCGGCTGCGATCCGGCCCGTCCGAGCCCGCTCACATGTTGGAGGGGCGCACCACGAACACCGCCGCAGCCCGCTTGCCCTTCTCCTGCAGCAGCGCTGCAGCCCGACCCTGCGCATCCACGGCGCCGTAGACGCCGTGGATCCCGACGGGCTCGAGCCAGCGGCCGTTCGCGAGCAGCCCCACCTCCTCGTCGCTGATGGTGCGGCACTCGAAGGCCGTGCGCACGGCCGCGTCGATGTCGAGGCTCGGCGTCGGGTCGTCGGCGAGCTGTTCGAGCGTGCGGGCATGTTCGAGGCCGAACGGGCCGACCTTCGTGCGACGCAGCGCCGTGAGATGACCGCCCACTCCGAGGGCCGCGCCGAGATCGCGTGCGAGCGCCCGAATGTAGGTGCCGGACGAGCAGTCCACGTCGACGTCGACGTCCACGAAGCCGCTCCCGGGCACATCGCGGCGGGCGAGGACGTCGAACCGCGAGACCGTGACCGGCCGGGCCTTCAACTCGACCGCCTCCCCCTCGCGCATGCGGGCGTAGGCGCGCTTGCCGTCGATCTTGATGGCGCTGACGCTGGCGGGCACCTGCTGGATGTCGCCTGTCAGCGCGGCCACGCCCTCGCCGATCTGCTCGTCGGTCACGTGCGTCGCATCGGTGGTCGCGACGGTCTCGCCTTCCGCGTCGTCCGTGACGGTGCTCTGCCCGAGACGGATCGTCGCGGTGTACGACTTGGTCGTCAGTGCGAGCAGCCCGAGCAGCTTGGTGGCGCGCTCGACGCCGAGGACGAGCACGCCCGTCGCCATGGGGTCGAGAGTGCCCGCGTGCCCGACCTTGCGGGTGCCGAGCAGTCGGCGGCAGCGCGCCACCACGTCGTGGCTCGTCATGCCGGCCGGCTTGTCGACGACGAGCAGGCCTGCGCGGGCGAGTGCCGGATGTTCCTGCGGGGGTGCGGCGTCGTTCATCAGCGCACCGTGATCGCGGTGAGGACGAGACCGTCGGCGATGAGCCACCGTCCGTCGAAGCCCGTCAGCGGCTGCCCGTCGAGGGTGTCGCCGGGGACGAGCAGTCGCGAGTGGAAGGTGCCGGTGACCACGTCCGAGGTGGTGTCGCGCTCGAAGGTGATGTGGGCGTCCTCGAAGCCCAGCCACCTCTTCGTCAGCGGGAACCACGCCTTGTAGGTGGCCTCCTTGGCGCAGAACAGCAGACGGTCCCAGTGCAGGTCGTCGCCGGCTGAGGCGAGCCACTCGCGTTCGGGTTCGAGGCTCACCGCGGGCAGCACCCCGTCGGGGAGCACGTCGTGCGGTTCGGCGTCGATGCCGAGCGATCGGATCTGCAGCGAATAGCCCAGCACGGCACCGCGATAGCCGTCGCAGTGGGTGAGGCTGCCGACGACGCCGCGAGGCCAGACGGGATCGCCCATCTCTCCGCGCAGTACCGGCGCGGGGTCGACGCCGAGGGTGCGCATGGCCTGGCGGGCGCAATGACGGGCACCGGCGAACTCGCGGCGCCGCTTCTCCACGGCCCGCGCCACGAGCGGCTCCTCCTGGGGATGCGGCCGCAGTCCCGGTGGGTCCTCGAACAACTCGGCTGCAGCGACGCCGTCCGGCACGATGCGCCCGATCAGCGCGCCGCGCGTGTCCGTCTTCTGCCCGGTGTCCGGTTCGGTCACCGCAACTCCTTCTCTCGTTGAGCCCGCATCTTCTCGGCCTCGGCTTCCATCTCGGGGGTCACGGTGAAATGACCGCCCCACTTGTTCAGGCTGCCCGGCGGATACTCCGGGACGGGGAGGATCTGCCGCAGGGGCTGCTCCGGCATGCCGCGTCGCTGCCATTCGCGCGGGTAGCCGACCGAGACCTCCTCGAAGCGCACCCCGTCGTAGTAGGTGGTCCGCGGGATATGCAGGTGGCCGTACACGCTGCACAGCGCCCGGTAGCGCAGGTGCCAGTCGGCCGTCTCGGTGGTACCGCACCACAGGGCGAACTCGGGGTAGAACAGCATCCGCGTGGGTTCGCGCACCAGCGGGAAGTGGTTGATCAGCACGGTGGGCAGGGCGGGGTCGAGCGCGTCGAGACGGGCGCGGGTCTGATCCACGCGTACCCGGCACCAGGTGTCGCGCGTGATGTACGGATCCGGCTTCAGCAGGAACTCGTCGGTCGCGACGACGTTGCGTTCGCGCGCCAGCGCGAGCCCGTCCGCCTTCGTCGTGGTGCCCTCCGGCAGGAACGAGTAGTCGTAGAGCAGGAACATCGGCACGAGCACCACCGGCCCGTCCTCGCCCTCCCAGATCGGATACGGATCCTCAGGGGTGAGCACGTCGAGTTCGCGGCACATCGTGACGAGATAGTCGTAGCGCGCGACCCCGAACATCTGCACCGGGTCCTTGGCGGTCGTCCACAGTTCGTGGTTGCCGGGTACCCAGATCACCTTCGCGAACCGGCTGCGGAGCAGCGACAGCGCCCACCGGATGTCGTCGGTCTTCTCCGACACGTCGCCCGCGACGATCAACCAGTCGTCGGGCGACTCCGGATACAGGTCCTCGGTGACCGGCCGGTTGCCCCGATGACCCACATGGATGTCGCTGATCGCCCACAGCTTCGCTGCCACGCACTAACCTCCCGACTCGTCCTGGACGCGCACCTGCCGGTCCGCGCCCGTCACCGCCCATCGTCCCGAGAGCGTGCGCCACACGACGGCGATCATCCGGAACACGATGAACACCGTAAGCCCCGTCCAGATACCCGCCAGACCCCAGTCGTACGCGAGCGACAACCAGATCAACGGCAGGAAGCCGAACAGCGCCGAGGCCAGCGTCGCGGTGCGCAGGAAGGCGGCGTCCCCCGCACCGAGGAGAACACCGTCGAGTGCGAAGACGATTCCCGCGAGCGGCATGATCGCGACGAAGAACCACCACGCGACGCCGATCTGGTCGAGCACCTCGGTATCGGTGGTGAACAGATCAGGAATCACATCCTTCCCCGCCACGAAGACCACCGCGAGGACGACGGCGAAGACCACCGACCACGCCGACAACCGCCACGCCAGGCGAGTCGCGCCCCGGCGGTCGGCCGCACCGAGCGCGGCGCCGACGAGGGCCTGCGCGGCGATCGCCAGCGAGTCCAGGGTGAGGGTCACGAAGGTCCACAGTTGCAGCACGACCTGATGACCGGCCACCGCGGCCGCACCGAAACGCGACGCCACCGCCGCCGCGGACAGGAAGCAGGCCTGGAATGCGAGGCTGCGCGCGATCAGGTCACGTCCGAGCCGCAACTGTGCCCCGATCACGGCGGGTCGCGGTCGCAGCGGAACCCCGGACCGCAGCAGCGCCACGACGAACAGGACGGCCGTCACGGACTGCCCGATCACGTTGGCGATGGCGGAACCGACGAGTTCCCACCGGGGAGCGCCCAGCAGTCCGTGGACCAGTACCGGGCACAGCACCGCCGACAGGGCGAGGCCGGCGATGACGAATCGCAGCGGCCGCATCGTGTCCTGGACGCCGCGCATCCAACCGTTCCCGGCCAGGCCGACGAGGATCGGGGGAGCCCCGAACAGCGCGACGCGCAGCCACGAGACGGCGGCGTCGGCGATCTCGGCATCGCCGGCGAGCAGCCGCGCGACGGGGCCGGCCAGCACCTGGCCGACGAGCAGGATCGCAAGTCCGACGATCATCGCGAGCCAGGTCGCCTGCACGCCCTCGCCGACAGCGTCGTCGTGCCGGTCCGCACCGTGGAAACGCGCCGCGCGCGCGGTGGTGCCGTACGACAGGAAGGTGAGCTGGGTGCTCACCTGCGCGAGGATCAACCCGCCGATCGCGAGACCGGCCAGGGGCAGCGCCCCCAGCCGGCCGACGACGGCGATGTCGAACAGCAGGTAGAGCGGTTCGGCCGCGAGCACCCCGAGGGCGGGAAGGACGAGCCCGAGGATCCGCCGTCCGGTGACGTCGGAAGCGTGTGAGCCGCCGGGCGTCTCAGAGGCGCGTGAGCCGCCGGGCGTCTCAGAGGCGCGTGAGCCGCCGGGCGTCTCAGAGGCGCGTGAGCCGCCGGGCGTCTCAGAGGCGCGTGAGCCGCCGGGCGTCTCAGAGGCGGGCGACCCGCCGGACGCAGTCAACCGAGCACGCCGCGCAGGGCGGCGACGATCCGATCGGTGTCGCCGTGGGCGGTGTACCCCGCCGCCAGGCGGTGTCCTCCGCCGCCGAGTGCGGTGGCGACGGCGGACACGTCCACCGAGGTCTTCGCGCGCAGCGAGACGGTCCACTCCTCGGGAGCGACCTCCTTGAACACCGCGGCGACCTCGGCCTCGGCGGTGGTGCGCACGATGTCGATGACGCTCTCGACCTCCTCCGGACCGAGATGCGCGGAGTCGGCGCGCCGGACGAAGGCGTAGACCAGTCCCCTGCCCTGAGCAGCGTCGCGTTCGAGTGTGGCGGTGGCCAGCACCGACGACAGCATCGGCAACCACCCGAAGGGATGGGTGTCGAGCAGGGCCCGCGTGATCGACGTGCCGTCGATACCGGTGGCGAGCAGGCGCTCGGCAAGTCCGTGGGCCTGCGGGCGACCCCAGCGGAACGATCCGGTGTCGGTCACCAGTCCCGCGTACAGGCAGTGCGCGAGTGCGGCGTCGATCTCGACACCCCACACGTCGAAGAGGTCGGCGAGCACCATCGCGGTGGCCTCGGACTCCGGGTCGACGAGGTTGTGGGTGCCGAACCGCGTGTTGGACAGGTGGTGGTCGATCACCAGGACGTTCGGGGCGGTCTTCAGACGGTCGCGCAGGACACCGAGACGGCCCGCGGTACCGCAGTCGACGGTCACCACGAGATCGGCCTCACGGCGTACCTCCGCGACCGGCGTGACCAGGTGTGCGCCCGGCAGCGACCGCATCGAGTCCGGCATGTTCGCGGGCGAACCGAACGCGACCTGCACGGTGACACCGCGTCGCTCGAGCGCCAGCCCGAGGGCCAGCCCGCTGCCGAGGGTGTCGGCGTCGGGGTTGATGTGGCACAGCACCGTCACGGTGGCCGCCGCGTCGAGCAGTGCGGCGGCACCGTGCAGGTCGACGGATCCTGCCGGGCCGGACGGGACGCCGGCATCGTCCCGGTGCGACGGGACCACCGGAGGAGTCGGGTCGGGCACCGGTGCGTTATTCGTCGTCGTCACCGGCGTCGCGCTCACGGGATTCCTTGTAGGGATCGGCATCGCCGGCCGGAACGGCGCCCTCACGGGCGCGTGCGACCTCGTCGTCGGCCGCGCGAGCGCGCGCGAGGAGTTCCTCCATGTGCCGTGCCGTGTCGGGCACGGTGTCGGTGACGAACGTCAGCGTCGGGGTGAACCGCACACCGGTGCCGGCGCCGACCTTCGAGCGGAGCACGCCCTTGGCCTTCTCGAGGCCGGCAGCAGCGGCCTCGTGATCGGGTTCGGTGTTCAGATCCGCGCCCCGGACCGTGTAGTAGACGGTGGCGTCGTGCAGATCCGCGGTGACCTTCGCGTCGGTGATCGTCACGAACTCGAGGCGCGGATCCTTGATCTCGAGGTCGATGGCGGTGGCCACGATGGTGGCAATGCGCTTCGCGAGTCGGCGAGCCCGTGCTGGATCGGCCATGTCGTTCGTTCCCTTCTGTAGCCGCCGGCAGGCGGCCTGTCGTGCGGCCGGGATCAGTCCTCGGGCCCGTACAGCCTGCGTCTGACCGACAGCAGGTCGAGTTCGGGCCGCTGGGCGACCAGCCGCTCACACTTGTCCAGTATCTCTCCGACGTGCGCGAGGTCGGGGGCGACGACCGCCACACCCACCTGCGCCCGGCGGTACAGATCGTGTTCCCCGGTTTCGGCGGCGGACACCCCGAGCCGGCGCAGTTCTGCGACCACCGGACGGATCGCCGATCTCTTCTGCTTGAGCGAATGCACGTCGCCGAGCAGCAGGTCGAGTTCGAGCGCTCCCAGATACATTCGCTTCTCTCCTCGAGGACACTCCGGTCGGCCGTCCGGTCGGCTCCGTGCCGGCCGGGTCGGGCGTCCCGACACACCCGTGGCGGCGAACGACGAATCGTTCACCGCCACGGGTGCGGGTGGATCAGTCGCGCGGCTTCTCGCGCAACTCGTACGCCTCGATCACGTCGCCGACCTTGATGTCGGAGTAGGTGATCGTCAAACCGCACTCGAAGCCCTCGCGGACCTCGGTGACGTCGTCCTTCTCGCGGCGCAGCGACGAGATGGTGACCGTCTCGGCCACGACGTTGCTGTCGCGGATGAGGCGGGCCTTCGCGTTGCGCTTGACGATGCCGGACTGCACGAGGCAACCCGCGATGTTGCCGACCTTCGACGACTTGAAGATCGCGCGGATCTCGGCGCGGCCGAGCTCGACCTCCTCGTAGATCGGCTTGAGCATGCCCTTGAGGGCCTTCTCCACCTCGTCGATCGCCTGGTAGATGACCGAGTAGTAGCGGATGTCGACACCCTCGCGGTTCGCGAGCTCGGTGGCCTTGCCCTCGGCGCGGACGTTGAAGCCGATGATCACGGCGTTCGACGCGGCAGCGAGGTTGACGTTGGTCTCGGTGACGCCACCGACACCGCGGTCGATGACCCGCAGGCGCACCTCGTCGTCGATCTCGATACCCATGAGCGCCTCTTCGAGGGCCTCGACGGTACCCGAGTTGTCGCCCTTGAGGATGAGGTTGAGCTCGTTGTGCTCCTTGAGAGCGGCATCGAGATCCTCGAGGCTGATGCGCTTACGGCTACGTGCTGCGAGCGCGTTGCGCTTGCGGGCATTACGCCGGTCGGCGATCTGACGCGCGATGCGGTCCTCTTCGACGACGACGAGGTTGTCCCCGGCGCCGGGCACCGACGTGAAGCCGACGACCTGGACCGGACGCGAAGGCAGTGCCTCGAGCACGTCCTCGCCGTGCTCGTCGACCATGCGGCGCACGCGGCCGTAGGCGTCGCCGGCGACGATCGAGTCGCCGACCCGCAGAGTGCCGCGCTGGATGAGCACCGTGGCCACCGGACCGCGACCGCGGTCGAGGTGCGCCTCGATGGCGACGCCCTGCGCCTCCATGTCCGGGTTGGCCCGCAGATCGAGCGCTGCGTCGGCGGTGAGCAGCACCGCTTCGAGCAGCTGGTCGATGTTGAGGTTCTGCTTCGCGGAGATGTCGACGAACATGGTGTCGCCGCCGTACTCCTCCGCCACCAGCCCGTACTCGGTGAGCTGCTGACGGATCTTCTGAGGGTTCGCACCCTCCTTGTCGATCTTGTTCACCGCGACCACGATCGGGACATCGGCGGCCTGTGCGTGGTTGATCGCCTCCACCGTCTGCGGCATGACGCCGTCGTCGGCTGCGACCACGAGGATCGCGATGTCCGTCGCCTTCGCGCCGCGGGCACGCATCGCGGTGAACGCCTCGTGACCCGGGGTGTCGATGAAGGTGATCAGGCGATCTTCACCGTTGAGGTGGGTCATCACCTGGTAGGCACCGATGTGCTGGGTGATGCCACCGGCCTCACCCTCGCCGACGTTCTCCTTCCGGATCGTGTCGAGCAGGCGGGTCTTGCCGTGGTCGACGTGACCCATGACGGTGACCACCGGCGGACGCTGCTGGAGGTCTTCCTCGCCGCCCTCGTCCTCGCCGTACTGGATGTCGAACGACTCGAGCAGCTCGCGGTCCTCATCCTCGGGCGAGACGACCTGCACGACGTAGTTCATCTCCGAGCCGAGCAGCTCGAGGATGTCGTCGTTCACCGACTGAGTGGCCGTGACCATCTCACCGAGGTTGAACAGCGCCTGCACCAGGGCCGACGGGTTCGCGTCGATCTTCTCGGCGAAGTCGGACAGCGATGCGCCGCGAGCGAGACGGATGGTCTCGCCGTTGCCACGCGGCAACCGCACGCCGCCGACCGACGGCGCCTGCATCGAATCGTATTCCTGCCGCTTCTGCCGCTTCGACTTACGACCACGACGCGGAGCGCCACCGGGACGACCGAACGCGCCGGCTGCACCGCCGCGACCGCGTCCACCGCCACCGCCACCGGGGCGACCGCGGAAACCACCGGGAGCACCTGCACCTGCAGGTGCGCCGCCACCGGCACCGCCACCGCGGTAGCCGCCGCCACCACCACCGGGACGTCCACCGGGAGCTCCGCCCGGACGACCCGGACGACCGGATGCGGCCGGACGCGCAGCACGCTGCGGCATCGCACCCGGGTTGGGACGCGGGGGCATCGAACCCGGGGACGGACGGGGACCGCCCTGTCCGGGCGCGGGGCGGGGACCGCCCTGTCCGGGAGCCGGACGCGGACCGGCCTGGCCGGGTCCGGGACGCGGGCCACCGGGGCCTGCTGCGGGACGTCCCTGTCCGGGCGTGGGGCGGGGGCCGCCCTGTCCGGGGGTAGGACGCGGTCCGCCCGGGCCGGGGCGCGGGGCACCCGGACGCGGAGCGGGACGCTCGGCCGGAGCCGAGGAGTACGGGTTGTTACCGACGCGCGGGGTCTTCGGACCCGGACGCGGACCGGCCGGCTTGGGGCCGGGCTTGGCCGCGGGAGCCTGCGGCGTCGCGCTGGGAGCCTGAGCAGCCGGGGACTGCGGTGCCGCCTGGGCAGCGGGGGCCTGCGGCGCGGGAGCCGCGGGCTCCTCCGGTGCCGGAGCGGGCTTGGGAGCAGCCGGCTTCGGTGCGCCGGGCTTCGGACGCGCGGTCTCGGCCGCGGGGGCCGGGCTCGCAGGGGTGGGCCGGGGACCCGGCCGGGGGGCACCGGGCTTCGGTGCGGGGTTGGGTGCAGCCTTCGCGGCTGCATCGCCTTCGGTCTTACCGAACGATTCGCGCAGTCGACGCGCGACCGGCGGTTCGACGGTCGACGACGCGGACTTGACGAACTCGCCCTGTTCCTTCAGGCGTGCGAGTAGTTCCTTGCTGGTGACACCGAGTTCTTTCGCCAACTCGTGCACGCGGGCCTTGCCTGCCACTGCTCTCCTCACTGATGAGGTCGAGCGGCCGACTGCCCGCACGACCTCGGGTTATCTCCGATGGACGTTCATCGCTGGTGCTTCACGGTGTGCTCATGAGTGTTCGTGCCTGTTCTTCTCAGAGTGCGATGTCACTGTTGGTGTTCCTCGTCGTCGTTCCCACGATCGTCGTACCCGGCCGAGGCCGACTCGATGCGTCCGTGATCACTGTGCCGTGGACCCGACCAGCTGATCCAGCGCTGTGGTGTCCGGATACCCGGTCACGCGCAGTGCCCTGCCGAATGCTCGACGCCGAACCGCCAGGCCCAGACATTCCGGGTTGGGATGCAACCAAGCACCTCGCCCGGGAAGCCTGCGTCGGGGATCGGGAATCACGGCGAAACCTGACGGTTCCTCCTCGCGCGCCACCACCCGGAGCAGTTCGGCAGCCAGCGTTCGCTGCCGACATCCGACACAGGTCCGCACCGTAGTGGCGCGTTCCCCGCCGGTCGAGGACAGGTCATGCTGAACCATCGACCACTGTACCGCTGATTTGCCCGGAATCCCGCATCCCACTCCTACGCGCCTGTCGAGCCGCCGCGCGAATCGTCGTTCCCGGCCGGTGCCGCGTCGCTGCGGATGTCGATCCGCCAGCCGGTCAGCCGGGCCGCGAGCCGGGCGTTCTGCCCTTCCTTGCCGATCGCGAGGGACAACTGGAAGTCGGGAACGACCACCCGGGCGGCGCGCGCGTCGGGGTCGACGACCGTGACCGACACCACCTTCGACGGCGACAGTGCGTTGCCCACGAACTTCGCGGGGTCCTCGTCGTAGTCGATGATGTCGATCTTCTCCTCGCCGAGTTCGCGCATCACGTTGCGCACCCGCTGCCCCATCGGGCCGATGCACGCACCCTTGGCGTTGAGGCCGGGGACGGTCGAGTGCACGGCGATCTTCGAGCGGTGCCCGGCCTCGCGGGCGACGGCGACGATCTCCACCGACTCGTCGGCGATCTCCGGGACCTCGAGGGCGAACAACTTGCGCACCAGATTGGGATGCGTCCGCGACAGGGTGATCTGCGGGCCGCGCTGTCCGCGGGAGACGCCCACGACGTAGCACTTGATGCGGTCGCCGTGCTCGTAGGACTCCCCCGGCACCTGCTCGGCCGGCGGGATCAGTCCCTCGGCGTTGTTCGTCTCGCCGCCGATCTTCACGACGACCATGCCGCGGGCGTTGGCACGCGAGTCGCGCTGCACGACGCCGCTGACGATCTCACCCTCGTGGGTCGCGAACTCACCGAAGCGCTGTTCGTGCTCGGCGTCGCGGATGCGCTGCATGATGACCTGACGCGCGGTGGTCGCCGCGATCCGGCCGAAGTCCTCGGGAGTGTCGTCCCACTCGGCGATCAGGTTGCCGTCGGCGTCGCGCTCCTCGGCGAGGACCTGGATGGCGCCGGTCTTCGTGTCGACCACGACCCGCGCGTGCGGCTGGTGTCCGTCGACGTGCCTGTACGCCGTGAGCAGGGCCGTCTCGAGCGTCGCGATCAGCTCGTCGAACGGGATGTTCTTCTCCGCCTCGAGCATGCGCAGGGCGGCGATCTCGATATTCACTTGTCCACCTTCGTTTCGTTCGTCTCGTCGTGGTCGTCGCTGCCCGTGTCGTCCTCGGGCCCTTCGGCCAGCTCCCCGGCCGCGACCCGGCCGTCCGGAACCCCGCCCGCGAGCTCGAGTTCCCTCGGTGGCGGCGGGGAGAACTCCACCTCCACCACCGCTCTGCGCACCGCCGAGAGCGGGACCGAACGCACGACCGGCCCGGACCGATCGGGCAGGACGAGCCTGATCTCGTCGCCGACGAGCTCGCCGATGCGTGCGACGAGGGTCTCGTCGGCCAGTTCCACCTTCGTCTTGCGACCCTGAGCGCGCCGCCAGTGGCGGGGCTCGGTCAGGGGCCGGCCGATCCCGGGGCTGGTGACCTCCAGGACGTAGGGCGACTCGCCGAAGTCCGAGACTCCGTCGAATGCCTCGGAGACGATCCTGCTCAGGCGGGCCGCCTCGTCGAGACCGAGACCTGCGTCGCTGTCGACGAGGAGGCGCACCGTACTGTGCTTTCCGGCGGCCGTGACCACCACGTCCTCGAGGTCGTATCCCTCTCTGGCGAGCAGATCGGAGACGAGCTCGACGATCCTCTCCGGGGGCGGCACAGGCATGGCGGGCGGGCTCCTCGTTCAGTTGTGGTCGCAGCGGACAGCGGGCCGGAACGGATGCGTACCGGCAGACATCAAGCCTAACCCGCGTCTCCTGCTGCTGTGACCAGGGCGGCGTCCTTCGTCGGACGACGCGACTGGCAGGATGGTCCGGTGCCGATGCCACTCGACCGTCCCACCGTCTCCCGACGAACCCTCCTGCGATGGTCGTCGGTCGCCGTCGGTGGATTCGGAATCACGACGATCACCGCGTGCGGCGCCTCCGACGAGGATGCCGCCGAACCGGATCCGCTGGCGGGTCAGGCGACCCGCGCCCGCACCGACGCCGCGATCGCGACCGCGCTGGTCGCGCGGGCGCCGGAGCTGTCCGCGCCGCTCACCACGATCGCGGCCGAGCGGACCTCCCACGCCGACGCGCTCGAGGCCGAGATCGCCCGGATGGAGGGCGCCACCACGAGTTTCACTCCCCCGTCGACCACCGTGACCACTCCCACCGGTGAGCTGCCGACCGTCGAGGCGCTCCGTGAGCGGTTGAACCGGTCGCAGCGCGAAGCCGCCGACCTCGCACGCACGCTCTCGGGTTACCGCGCGGGTCTGCTCGCCTCGATCAGCGCGTCCTGCGCCGTGCAGACGGCGGTGATGTTGCCGTGAGCTCACCCGAACTCGGTTCCGAACAGCAGGCCCTCGTCGACGCCCTCGAGGCCGAACACGCGGCGGTCTTCGGATACGGTGTGGTCGCGGCCTTCGCGGATCCCGCCCGCGCGAACGCCGTGGCGGAGGACACCGCAGCGCACCGCGCACGCCGTGATGCAACGATCGAGGCGTTGCGCGCCGCGAGCGTCGAGCCGCCGGTCGCGGCACCCGGTTACACCGTGCCGTTCCCGGTGATCGACGCCGCGTCCGCCGCGCAGCTCGCCGAACAGATAGAGAGCGACACCGCGGTCGCGTGGCGGTCCGTCGTCGAACGGGCACGCAGCGAGGCCACCCGGGCCACGGCCGTGGACGCACTCACCGAGGCGGCCCTGCGGGCGGCGCGGTGGCGGCAGAGCCGCGGAGTCGTGCCGTCGGTGGCCTTCCCCGGTCAACCCTGATCCGGTCGGCCTCGATCCGGTCGACTCCGAAGCACGGGTCACCCGGTCACGACCGCCAGCGCGAAGCCGTCCCAGCCCTTCGATCCGACGGTCTGCAACGCCGTCGCGTCGAGGCGCGGTTCGCGGGCGAGCAGTTCGAGCACGTCCCGCGACGCGCGGACCCGTTCGTCGTCGCTGCCCTGATCGACGATGGCCCCTGCCCGCACCACGTTGTCGACGACGATGACGGTGCCGGGTCGCGACAGCCCGAGCGCCGCGCGCACGTAGTTGCTGTTGTTCTCCTTGTCGGCGTCGATGAACACCAGGTCGAAGGGATCCTCGTCGACCAGGCCCGGCAGCGAGTCCAGGGCGGGGCCGACTCGGATGTCCACACGGTCACCGACGCCGGCGCGGTCGAGATTGGCGCGGGCCACCTCGGCGTGCTTGCGCTCGTATTCGAGGGTGACCACCCGGCCGGACTCCCCGACGGCCCGGGCGAGCCAGATGGTCGAGTATCCGCCGAGGGTGCCGATCTCCAGGACCCGGCGGGCACCCCGGATCCGTGCGAGCAGGTGCAGGAACTTGCCCTGCGGCGCGGACACGTCGATGGGCGGCAGTTCCGCTGCGGCGTTCGCCTCGAGCGCTGAGCTCAGCGCAGGATCGTCGCCGATCAGCACGTCGGTGAGGTAGTTGTCGGTCGCACTCCAGTTGTCGGCCATGTACCTCATTGTGGTTCGGCGCGCAGCGCACCACGGCGACTTCTGCCACATACGCCGGTGCCCCCGCGACGGCAGGTCGCAGGGACACCGGGTTCCGCCTGTATCGGCGAATAAGAGCGTCAGCGGTTGACGATGCGCTGGACGACCTCACCGATCGGCAGTTCGTCGGCCTCGCCGGAGAAACGGTCGCGGACCTCGACCTTGCCGTCGGCGAAGCCGCGGCCGACCACGACGACGAGCGGCATGCCGAGCAGCTCCGAGTCCTTGAACTTCACGCCGGGCGACGCCTTGCGGTCGTCGAGGAGCACCTCGAGGCCGGCGTTCGAAAGTTCCTCAGCGAGGTTCTCGGCGCCTTCGCGGGCCTGCTCGTCCTTGTTGGCGATGACCAGGTGCACATCGAACGGTGCGATCTCCGACGGCCAGCGCAGGCCCTTCTCGTCGTGCTGCTGTTCGGCGACCACCGCGACGAGGCGTGACACGCCGACGCCGTAGGAGCCCATCGTGGGGCGGACGGGCTTGCCGTTCTCGCCGAGGACGTCCACCGCGAAAGCATCGGTGTACTTGCGGCCGAGCTGGAAGACGTGGCCGATCTCGATGCCGCGGGCGGAGAGGAGCGGGCCGGCTCCGTCAGGCGACGGATCGCCGTCGCGCACCTCGGCGGCCTCGATCGTGCCGTCCGGGGTGAAGTCGCGACCTGCGACCAGCCCGAAGACGTGCTTGCCCTGCTCGTCGGCGCCGGTGATCCAGCTGGTGCCGTCGACCACGCGGGGGTCGACGAGGTAGCGGACCCCGTTGGCGAGCAGCGCCTTCGGGCCGATGTAGCCCTTGACGAGGAAGGGATTGGCCTCGAAGTCGGCGTCGGTGAGCAACTCGACCTCGGCGGGTTCGAGCGAGGCCTCGAGGCGCTTGTCGTCGACCTCGCGGTCGCCGGGGATGCCGATGCCGAGCAGCTCCCACTCGCCACCGGGCTGCCGGACCTTGACCATGACGTTCTTGAGCGTCTCGGCCGCGGTGACCTCCCGGCCGAGGACCTCCGACGCGGCGGCGACGAGCGAGGCGATCGTCGGGGTGTCGGGGGTATCGCGCACGACCGCCTCGGGCTGTCCGTCGATCGGCAGCGGTTCCGGCGCGAGCGTCTTCACCGCTTCGACGTTCGCCGCGTAACCGGATTCGAGGCACCGCACGTAGGTGTCCTCACCCGCAGGCGAGTCGGCCAGGAACTCCTCGGAGGCGCTGCCACCCATCGCACCGGAGGTGGCCGAGACGATCACGTACTTCACGCCGAGACGCGCGAAGATGCGCTCGTAGGCGTCGCGGTGAGCCTTGTACGAGTCGGCCAGGCCCTCGTCGGTGAGGTCGAAGCTGTAGGAGTCCTTCATGACGAACTCGCGACCGCGGAGGATGCCGGCGCGGGGGCGCTCCTCGTCGCGGTACTTCGTCTGGATCTGGTAGAGCGTGACCGGGAAGTCCTTGTAGGAGTTGTACTCGCCCTTGACGGTGAGCGCGAAGAGCTCCTCGTGGGTGGGTCCGAGGAGGTAGTCGCCGCCCTTGCGGTCCTTCAGCCGGAACAGGCTGTCGCCGTATTCCGTCCACCGGTTGGTGGCCTCGTAGGGTTCGCGCGGCAGCAGCGCGGGCAGAGCGATCTCCTGCGCTCCGATGGAGTTCATCTCCTCGCGCACCACCCGCTCGATCTGCCGCAGCACCCGCAGCCCCAGAGGCAGCCACGAGTACACACCTGGCGCGATTCGTCGCACGTATCCGGCTCGGACCAGCAGCTTGTGGCTCGCGACCTCGGCGTCGGCCGGGTCGTCTCGGAGGGTGCGGAGGAACAGGTGCGACATGCGGGTGATCACGACCGTGCAGCCTACCGTGGCCACCTTCCGCGACGTCGGTACGGTTACCGGTTGTGCTGGTGCTTCTCCCCCCTTCCGAAACCAAGTCCGACGGCGGCGACGGCGGACCGCTCGATCTCGCCGACCTGTCGATGCCGCAGTTGACGGAGACGCGGGAGATGCTCGTGCAGGCCCTCGTCGACCTCTCCGCCGACCCCGAGGAGTCGAGCCGCGCACTCGGGCTGGGTACGAAGGGCGCCGACGAGATCGAACGCAACGCGAAGTTGTGGGTCTCCCCCACCCGCCCGGCGCTGGAGCGGTACACCGGCGTGCTGTACGACGCGCTCGACGCGGGAGCCTTCACGAAGGCGCAGCGCGACAAGGCCTATCGACGCCTGGGCATCGGGTCGGCGCTGTTCGGCGCGGTCCGGGCTGCGGATCCGATCCCCGCCTACCGCCTCTCCGGAGGGTCGAAACTGCCCGGCTTCGGCAACGTGAAGTCCGTGTGGCGGAACGAGCTCACCGACGCGCTGGTGGCCGAAGCCGGCGGCGACCTCGTGGTCGATCTCCGCTCCGGGGTCTACCAGCAGCTCGGTCCCGTGCTGGGTGCGGTGACCGCAACCGTGCTCACCGAGCAGCCCGACGGCACCCGCAAGGTCGTCAGCCACTTCAACAAGCACCACAAGGGCCTGCTGGCCCGCGCGCTGGTCCTCACCCGCGCGGAGCCGAGCGATATCGGAGCGCTCGCCCGCGTCGCGACGAAGGCGGGACTGAGGGTCGAGGTGGAGTCGCCGACCGAGTTGGTCGTGCTCACCTGACCTCGAGTCCCATCGCCGCGACGATCCGGCGAGCCGTGTGCAGGACGGCGCCGAGTCGTGCGGTCAGGACCAGGTCGTCCGATTCGGTGGCGAACCGTTCGAGGTCGGTGAGATTGCTGCGGCACGTCCCGTCGGGGTCGACCTCCCGGCCCGCCCCCACGGCATCGACCATCTCGGCGAGGGCGTCGAGCATCGCTGCGATCCCCGTCCGCAGGCGGCGACGGTCGGCTTCGGCGACGTCGTCGCCGAGTACGGGGTCCAGAGCGTGCGCGAGTTCCTCGACAGCGCTGGACACCGACGAGAGATCGTCGAGGGTCCGGTCCCAGCGACGTGCCCATTCCCCGGCCCGTGCAGCGGCGGGGCGTGGGTTCATCCGGGCACTCTCGTGCGCCCACCGTGATTCCTCGAAGGCGCGCTGCACGAGGCTGTCGATGCCCCGCGCGCGCTGCACCCAGTCCCGCACCCCCGACGATCCCTCACGGCATCCGGACGCCATGTCCCGCAGCAGGTCGCGCAGCTCACCGGTGAGTTCGCGGGCCTCCTTGCCCGCCGAGTACACCGGCGGGAAGACCAGCGCCGTCACGGCCACGCCGATCGCCGCGCCGATCGCCGTCTCCGCGAGTCGTTCACCGAGCAGGATCGGGCTGTCCGAGGCGCCCGTCGCGATCACCAGCAGCGCGGTGATCGCCACCCAGATGCCACTGGCCCCGAACCGTCGCCAGCGACCCGCGAAGTAGCCGATCGCCACGGCGATGCCGATCGCAGCGGTCGTCGACTCCACGAGCCGCGTCACCACGACCGCGACCAGCAGACCCGCAACCACCGCCCCGACCTGCACCACCGCCTGCTGGAGCGAGCGCACGAGTGTCGCCTCGACGAGGAAGACCGCGACGTAGGGCGCGAGGAAGGCCTGCTGGAAGTGGAAGACCTCGGTCACGACGAGCCACGCGACGACCGCGGCGAGCGTGGACCGGAACGCCTGGAGGGCAACGTACCGCTCGTGTCCGGCCTCGCGCACCGCGCGGACCATCCACGATCCGACGAATCTGCCCCGTTCGAGAACACCGACCTGCATGAGTGTCGGGTACCCGGGGGTCGTGCGTGGCAGGCGTGAGCAAACTCATCCGCCGCAGCGGTCGCTCGTCCGCCACGGTGACGGTCCGACGGTCAGGAGGTCTGCGCGGCCTTCTCGGCCTCCTGCGCCTGCGCGACCTCTTCGGGAGTGAAGCGGATGAACAGCGCGGCGACACCGGCGATCACCGCGCAGACCGCGCAGCCGACGAGCGCGAACATGTATCCCTCGCCCTGGGCGACGAGCTGGGCGTCGGTCATGTCGGCGACGGCTCCGGAGACACCACCGAGCGACATCGTCCGCGAGGTGGCCATCGCACCGATCACCCCGAGGCCGACCGGACCTCCGAGAGTCTGGGCGACCTGCGCGATCGCCGAGAGCGGTCCGATCTCGTGCGGTCCCACCCCGGATATCGCGCACAGCGGCAGCGGGACCACGGCCAGGCCGACCCCGAAGCCGACAACGAGCACCAGCACGAACAGGGTCGGGAAGTAGCGGACGCTGCCGTCCATGGTCGAGCCGTAGAGCAGGCTGACAGTCATGATCGCCGAGCCGGTGACCACGAGCCAGCGCGGTTCGATCCGCGCGACCAGCTTCGACGACACCGCGGCGGCACCGCCGAGACCGAAGGCGAACGGCACGAAGGCCAGACCCGCGGCGAGCGGGCTGTAGCCGAGGACGTCCTGCACGAACAGGGCGACGAAGGCCGCGAGGCTGAACATCACGGCGCCCGCGAAGAAGATCGCCACGAAGGTCGCGACGCGGTCCTTGTTGCGGAACAGCACGAACGGCAGCAGCGGGTTCTCCGCCCGCCGCTCGACGAGCAGGAACACTCCGAGCAGCACGAAGCCGGCGACGATCGCGCCGATGACCGAGGGGCTCGACCAACCGATTTCGGGACCCTCCGTGAGACCGAAGACCAGGCCGGTGCATCCGAGTGTCGCGAGGATCGCGCCCGGCACGTCGAGCGCGAGGCGTTCGGAGGCGGTCTCACGCAGCGCGATCGCGGCGAGCACGACGATGAGGACGCCGATAGGGACGTTGATGAGGAAGATCCAGCGCCACGAAAGCTGGGTGAGCGCACCCCCGAGGATCAGTCCGGCGATGGACCCGACACCGGTCATGGCCGCGAAGACCGCGATGGCGCGGTTGCGTGCCGGACCTGCGGCGAAGGTCGTCGCGACGAGCGCGAGGGCGGTCGGGGACGCGACCGCGGCGCCGACGCCCTGCAGGGCGCGGGCGCCGATGAGCATCGCCTCGCCGGTCGCCAGACCGCACAGCAGGGACGCCAGGGTGAACAGGCCGACTCCGCCCATGAACGTGCGTTTACGTCCGTAGCTGTCGCCGAGACGGCCGCCGAGGAGCATCAACCCGCCGAAGGCGAGGGCGTAGGAGGTGAGGACCCAGTTGCGACCCGCATCCGACAGTCCCAGATCACTCTGCAGCGGCGCGAGCGCGAGGTTCGCGACCGTTCCGTCGAGCACGACCATCAACTGGAGGCCGCTGAGGACCAGCATGGCCAGAGCGACCGCGCGGGTGGCCGACGGATGCGAAGTGGCTGACACGTGATCCAACGTTACCCACCGTCCGAGTCGGAGCCGGTCCGCGGATCGAGTCCGAATCCGGCCACCGGCCCGATCACGACGATCGCGGGCGGGCGCACGGCCTCGTCCCGGACACGCTGAGCGACGGTCGACAGATCGGCACGCACCACACGTTGGCTGCTCAGCGTGCCCTCCTGCACGACGACCACGGGGGTGTCGGTGGGACGTCCGCCGGCGATCAGGGCGTCGGCGAACTGCTCGATGCGTTCGACGGCCATGAGCAGGACCAGGGTGCCGCGCAGCTTGGCGAGCGCGTCCCAGTCGGTGAGCGAGTCGGGATGTCCGGGCGCGACGTGGCCGCTGGCCACGACGAATTCGTGGGTGACCCCACGGTGGGTGACGGGGATCCCGGCCGCGGACGGCACGGAGATCGCGCTGGTGATGCCGGGGACGACGGTCACCGGGATGCCGGCCGCGGTGCAGGCCTCGAGCTCCTCGTAACCGCGACCGAAGACGTACGGGTCGCCGCCCTTGAGTCGGACGACGAACTTGCCGGCCTTTGCGCGGTCGATGAGGGTCTCGTTGATGACCTGCTGAGCCATGGCCCGTCCGTACGGGAGCTTCGCCGCGTCGATCACCTCGACGTGCGAGTCGAGTTCCGCGAGCAGTTCCTGCGGGGCGAGATGGTCGGCGACGACCACGTCGGCGCGGGTGAGGAGGCGTCGACCGCGCACGGTGATCAGGTCGGGATCGCCCGGCCCTCCGCCCACGAGGGCGACGCCGACCGGCTTCGGCGCGGTCTCGGCGAACTCGGCGACGGCCGCTCCGGCGAGGGCGTCACGGATCGAGGTGCGCACGGCGGCGGACCGGCGGTGGTCGCCACCGGCGAGGACGCCGACGGTCAGACCCTCGTAGCGGGCCGTGGCGGGGGTGACGGCACTGCCGTGACGGGCGTTGTCCGCGCGGACGCAGAAGATCCTGTTGCGTTCGGCTTCGGCGACGACCGCTGCGTTGGTCTCGGGTTCGTCGGTGCAGGCCATGGCGTACCACGCGCCGTCGAGGTCGCCGTCGCGGTAGTCGCGCAGGTCGAGGGAGATGCGGCCCTTCGTCGCCATGCTCTCGACCACGGGGGTCGCGGCCCGGGCGACCACGTGGACGTCGGCACCGGACGCGACGAGCAGACCGAGACGCCGCTGCGCGACGCTGCCTCCTCCGACGATCACGACGCGGCGTCCACGGAGATCGAGTCCGACCAGGTAACTGGTCTCGTCCTCAGCGGCAGCGGACACGGGCATCTCCCCATCTCTCGTGTCGGGGCGAATCCGATCGGACCCACCTTCGGGACACCTGTGGCCCGGGCATCGCCCCGGGCCACAGGTGCAGTGATCGGATCAGACCGCGGCGGCCTCTGCGGGTGCCTCGGCCACGGTGTCGGAGACGACGTCGAGCTGCAGCGACTTCGTGCTGTGGTCCCATACCTGGCGGAACAGGTCGGGGTTGTCGGACAGCTTCAGACCGAGCGACGGGACCATTTCGCGGAGCTTGGACTGCCAGCCCGCCCACTGCTGCGGGAAGCAGCGCTCGAGGACGTCGAGCATGGCCGGAACGGCCGTCGAGGCACCCGGCGACGCACCGAGCAGACCGGCGATCGAACCGTCACCCGCGTTGACCACGGCGGTACCGAACTCGAGGACACCGCCCGCACCCTTGCGGCGGATGACCTGCACACGCTGGCCGGCGACGATGAGCTCCCAGTCCTCGAGGCGCGCCTCGGGCACGAACTCGGCGAGGGTGCCGATGCGGTCGGCGGGCGACTGCATGAGCTCACCGACGAGGTACTTGACCAGGCCGAGCTCAGTGACGCCGACGCCGAGCATCGACATCAGGTTGCCGGGCTTGACGGACTTGGGCAGGTCCATGATGCCGCCCTGTTTGAGGAACTTGGGCGACCAGCCGGCGTAGGGACCGAAGAGCAGACCCTGCTTGCCGCCGATGACGCGGGTGTCGAGGTGCGGCACCGACATCGGAGGGGCACCGACCGCGGCCTTGCCGTAGACCTTGGCGCTGTGCTGCGCGATGACCTCGGGATTGGTGCAGCGCAGGAAGGCACCGGAGACGGGGAAGCCACCGAAGCCCTTGATCTCCTTGATGCCCGACTTCTGCAGCAGGTGCAGCGCGCCGCCGCCGGCGCCGACGAAGACGAACTTCGCCTGGACCTTGCGCGACTCGCCGGTGCGGCGGTTGCGGACCTTCACGATCCAGCTGCCATCGGACTGCTTGGACACGTCGGTGACGTCGTGGCCGAAGAAGACGGTGCCGCCGGAGGCCGCGACGTGGTTGATGAGCTGCTTGGTGAGGGCACCGAAGTCGATGTCGGTGCCGGTCTGCGTCCAATTCAGGGCAACCGGGTCGGAGAAGTCGCGGCCCTTGCCCATGAGCGGCAGACGCTCGGTGAAGACCTCGGGGCTCTCGGTGTACTCCATGCCCTCGAAGAGGGGATGGCCGGCAAGGGCGTCGTAGCGGGCACGCAGGTACTTCACGTTCTCGGCGCCGTGTACGAAGCTGACGTGCGGAACCGGATTGATGAAGTTCTTGGGGTCGGACAGAATGCCGTTGTCGACGGCGTACGCCCAGAACTGGCGCGAGACCTGGAACTGCTCGTTGACGTTGACGGCCTTCGCGATGTCGACCGAACCGTCCGGCTTCTCAGGAGTGTAGTTGAGCTCACACAGCGCGGAGTGGCCCGTACCGGCGTTGTTCCAGGGGTCGCTGCTCTCGGCGGCCGCGGCGTCGAGGCGCTCGAACGCGGTGATCGACCAGTCGGGCTGCACCTGACGCAACAACGCACCGAGGGTTGCGCTCATGATGCCCGCGCCCACGAGCACTACATCGGTTTTCGCTACTACGTTCTCTGACACTGGGAAATCGACTTCCTTGTCTGGTTCGCACGCGCCGCCGAAGTACGGAGGTACCGTCTCGCGTGGGTGTCCCGTCAACGCGGCGCGCGAATGCGACCGACAGGTTACCCGCGCGTGGTCCGACGTTTCATTTCACCTCATTGTGTACCCATGAGCGGTGGTCGGCGAACACACCTAGGGTGTGATAGTGACTACTTGGCGTCCTGACGTCCTCGGAGACGGCTACGAACAGCTCGAACTGCCGCTGGGCACCGACCCCGACGGCGAAGGCGAGATCTCGGCGACCCTGGTGCGCTACCAGCCTCCGTCTACCGATCTCCCCGACCGGGCGGTGCTCTACGTCCACGGCTTCACCGATTACTTCTTCCAGCAGCACCTCGCCGAGCACTTCGCGGCGCGCGGTTACCGCTTCTTCGCGCTGGACCTTCGCAAGTGCGGTCGTTCGCGGGCACCCGGGCACACCCCTCACTTCGTCACCGATCTCTCCCACTACGACGCCGAACTCGACGAGGCGCTGCGCGTGGTGCGCGAGGAGGTCGGTGGCGGTGTGCTGCTGGCGGCCCACTCGACGGGCGGGCTCGTCCTGCCGTTGTGGCTCGACCGTCTCCGTCGCCGGCCCGGCGGGGTTGCCGCGGCGGGCATCGTGGGTCTCGTCCTGAACAGTCCGTGGTTCGACCTGCAGGGACCGTCCTACCTGCGCAATGTCGGCACGGCGGCCGTCGACATCGTCGGCCGCCTCCGCCCGCGCGCGCTCATACCGCTGCCGAAGACCGAGGCCTACGGCCGCAGCCTGCAGTGCGACGGCTGGCGCTACGACCTCGACTGGAAGCCGTTGACCGGGTTCCCCGTCCGCTTCGGCTGGTTACGTGCCGTGCGGCGGGGCCAGGCCGTCCTGCACCGCGGGCTCGACATCGGGGTGCCGTCGCTGATCCTGCGGTCCGGTGCCTCGCGCTTCGCTCCGCGGTACGACGCGAGCGTCGACACCGTCGACGCGGTCCTCGACGTCCGCCAGATAGCCCGATGGGCGGGATGCCTCGGCAACCGCACGACGATCGTGCCGATCGACGGTGCCCGTCACGACGTGTTCCTGTCCACACCCGGTCCCCTGGCGGAGGCCTTCCGGGAATTGGACTTGTGGCTGGAATGGTTGGACGGAGCGGACGAGGCGGACACCTCCGGTTCCCGAACCGAGGCCGACGACTCCGACGACTCCGCCACCGTTTCCGTACTGCACCGACTCACGGGAGAGCACGCGTGACCCACTACGACCTCGCGATCATCGGCACAGGATCGGGGAATTCGATCCTCGACGAGCGGTACGACGGGAAGCGCGTCGCTCTCCTCGAAGAAGGCACCTTCGGGGGCACCTGCCTCAACGTGGGCTGCATCCCCACGAAGATGTACGTCTACGCCGCGGAGGTCGCCCACACGGTCCGCACCGCGGCGAAGTACGGCGTCGACGCGTCGATCGACGGAGTGCGGTGGAACGACATCGTCGACCGGGTCTTCGGTCGCATCGATCCCATCGCTGCGGGCGGCGAGCGCTACCGCCGCGAGGACTGCGCGAACGTCACCGTCTACGACGGTCACGCGCGGTTCGTCGGCGAGCGCCGCATCGACACCGGAACCGGTGAGGTGATCACCGCGGACCAGGTGGTCGTCGCGGCCGGTTCGCGGCCCGCGATCCCGCAGGAGGTACTCGATTCCGGTGTGAGATATCACACGAGCGACGGCATCATGCGGTTGCCTAAACTGCCCGAGTCCCTCGTAATCCTCGGGACGGGTTTCATCGCGATGGAGTTCGCCCACGTCTTCTCGGCGCTCGGCACGCGGGTGTCGGTGATCGCGCGGACCGACCGTCTACTGCGGCACCTCGACGCCGACGTCTCCGAGCGGTTCACGGCGCTCGCCGCGGCCAAGTGGGACGTCCACCTCGCCAATCCGGCCCGGGCGTTCCGTCCGGTCGGCGACGGCGTGGAGGTCGAACTCGCCGACGGCACCGTCGTGAGCGGCGACGCCCTGCTCGTCGCGACAGGTCGGCAGCCCAACGGTGACCTGCTCGACGCCGCGGCGGCCGGCATCGAACTCGATGCGAAGGGCCGGATCGTGGTCGACGAGTTCCAGCGCACGTCCGCGGCGGGTGTGTTCGCCCTCGGCGACGTGTCGTCGCCCTACCAGCTCAAGCACGTGGCCAACCACGAGGCGCGGGTCGTCCAGCACAACCTGTTGCACGACGCGTGGAGCGGCGACACCACGGGTCTGCAGCAGACGGACCACCGCTACGTCCCCTCCGCGGTGTTCACCGATCCGCAGATCGCGTCGGTCGGTCTCACCGAGGCCGAGGCCCGGGAGGTGGGATTCGACATCTCCGTCAAGATCCAGGATTACGGCAACGTCGCCTACGGCTGGGCCATGGAGGACACCGAAGGTTTCTGCAAGCTGATCGCCGATCGGTCGACGGGTCTGCTGCTCGGCGCCCACATCATCGGGGCCCAGGCGTCGACGGTCATCCAGCCGCTCATCCAGGCCATGTCGTTCGGTCTGCCCGCGCGGGAGATGGCGACCGGGCAGTACTGGATCCACCCCGCGCTGCCCGAACTCGTCGAGAACGCCCTGCTGGGTCTCTGAACTTCGGGGTCTCCGAGCACCTTCACCAGCGCCGTGTGGCCTGCTGCCCTCTCCGGGCCGCAGGCCACACGCGTCTCACCAGCTTCCGGTGCGCAGCGCGATCGCGGACGCGAAGTCGGTGGGCGCCTCGGCGGGCACGTTGGCGACCCCGGCGAGTTCGACCACCCGGAACTCTCCCGTCACGTAGCGCATCGATGCGTCCGCTTCGGGTCGACGCGAGGCATCGCCCACGACGATCGTGGTGGGCACCTCCGCGGGCGGCGCCGACGCGTCGCGCACCGTGCCGTCACGATCCGCGACCGCGGGATGGCCGCGGTCGGCGACCACCAGGCTCGCGAAGCGTCCGAAGCGTCCTGCGGCGACGGCCCAGGCCAGTTCGGCTCCCGCGCCGCTGCCCGCCAGATGAACCCAGGGCAGGGCGAGGGCGTCCAGTAGGGCGAACACGTCGGCGGGCGCGAGTCCGTCGATCTTCTCGACCACGATCGTCCGCAGGTCGGACGTGTGCAGCCGCTCGCACACGACGTCGTACACACCTGCGTCCTCCCCCGCGTCGGGGAAGAGCAGCACCGTGTAACGACTTTCGGGGCCGCCGATCCGAACCTGCACGTCCCCACCGGGCGTGGTCACCGTCCTCGATTCCATGGGCAAACGCTACATGGCCGCAGTCCGTGCTCCGCCTCTTGCCGTATCGACGACGGGCTGGGGAGTGGACATGCGGATGTTCGGGATCCTGCGTTTCGTCACCGACAGTTCCGTGGTGCAGTTCCTGGGATTCTTCGCCACCATGCTCCTGATCGTTGCGCTGTCGATGCTCGTCGGGGCAATCCAGCACCGTTGGCGCGCAACGGGTCTGCTGACGGCCGCCGCGTCCGTCGTCGTGATCGGCGGTCTCGCCGCGACCCTCGTCACGTGGACCCGGTCGTGGTCGTCGCTGTGGTCGTGGATCGTCGACGCGTCGCCGACGACGACCCTGGTGGCGCTCCCCCTGCTGGTGGCCGCGGTGTGCGTGGGCGCGACCTGGCAGGTCGCCCGCAACGCGGCACCCCAGGCCGGCCGCCTTCCGAAACAGGTTCGCCCCCGACCCTTTCCCGGTCGGGGCCGAACTCCGTGCTCGCTCAGCGAGCGGAGGTCACGGCAGGGTGAGGATCTCGGCGCCGGTGTCGGTGACGACGATGGTGTGCTCGAACTGCGCGGTCCACTTGCGGTCCTTGGTGACGACCGTCCAGCCGTCGTCCCAGATCTCGTAGTCGGGCGTACCGAGGTTGATCATCGGTTCGATGGTGAACACCATGCCGGGCTCGATGATCGTGTCGATGTCGGGCCGGTCGTAGTGCAGGATCACCAGGCCGTTGTGGAAGGTCTCGCCGATACCATGGCCGGTGAAGTCGCGGACGACGCCGTAGCCGAAGCGGTTGGCGTAGGACTCGATAACCCGGCCGATGACGTTGAGGGCCCGGCCCGGCTTGACCGCCTTGATGCCGCGCATCGTGGCCTCGCGGGTGCGATCGACGAGCAGGCGGACGTCCTCGGAGACGTCGCCGGCCAGGAAGGTGGCGTTGGTGTCGCCGTGAACGCCGTCGATGTAGGCGGTGACGTCGATGTTGACGATGTCGCCGTCCTCGACGACGGTCGAGTCGGGGATGCCATGGCAGATGACCTCGTTGAGCGAGGTGCAGCACGACTTGGTGAAGCCGCGGTAGCCGAGGGTCGACGGGTAGGCGCCGTGGTCGCACATGTACTCGTGCGCGACGCGGTCGATCTCGTCGGTGGTCACGCCCGGCGCGACAACCTTACCGGCCTCGACGAGGGCCTGTGCGGCGATCTTCGACGCGAGTCGCATCTTCTCGATCGTCTCGGGTGTCTGCACCCACGGCTCGTTGCCTTCCTTCGCCGTGGGCTTCCACACGTACTCCGGCCGTTCGATCGATGCGGGCACCTCCCGGACGGGAGTCGGAGTGCCGGGGACGAGCGGAGCGCGGGTAGCCATGACTTCCAGATTAGCCGCCGCGCCCCGCTCCCCCGTCATCCACCGATCGGGCCGTCGTGCGCCGCTCAGCCCACAGCGCCCGCCTGGCGCAGCTTGAAGCGCTGAACCTTGCCGCTCGGCGTCTTGGGCAGGTGCGGCACGAAGTGCACCGCGCGCGGGTAGGCGTGGGCGGCGTACTTCTGCTTCACGAGCTTCTGCAGCTCCGCCTCGACCGCGTCGTCGCCCTCGACACCCTCCCGCAGCACCACGAACGCCTCGAGGACCTCCCCCCGCAGTTCGTCCGGCAGACCCACCACGGCGGCCTCGATCACGTCGGGGTGCATCACGAGCACCGACTCGACGTCGAACGGGCCGATGCGGTAACCGGCCATGATGATCACGTCGTCGTCACGGGACGAGAAGAAGAAGAAGCCGTTCTCGTCGACCTTGCCGGCGTCGCCGGTCAGGTACCAGCGGCCGTCCTCGCTGAACCGGTCGGCGGTCTTCTCGGGTGCGTCGACGTAGCCGGTGAACCACACGAGCGGGCTCGCGTGCACGTCGATCGCGACGCGTCCGACCTCACCGGGCTCGGCGATCTCGTCGCTGTCCTCGCGCAGCACCGCGCAGCTCCAGCCCGGCAGCGGCTTGCCCATCGAACGCGCCGGGGTGTCCTCGCGCAGCTCGTCCGCCCACGCGTCGACGACGAACATGCCGTGTTCGGTCTGTCCATACTGGTCGCGCACCACGACACCGAGGGTCTCCTTCGACCACTCGAGGACGTCCGGGGTCAGCGGCTCACCGGCCGAGGAGGCACGACGCAGCCGCACCGGCGGGTGCTCGGCGGTGTCGGCCTTGAGGCTGCGGTAGACCGTCGGGGCCGCCGCGAAGTTGGTCACCCCGAAGGTGTCGAGGATCTGCCAGGTGAGCGCGGGCGAGAAACCGGCGTGCAGCAGGAGGCTGCGCCGACCGGCCGCGAGCGGCCCTAGTAGCGCGTAGTAGAGCCCGTACGCCCATCCCGGATCGGCCGCGTTCCAGAAGACGTCGTCCTTGCGCACGTCGAGGCCGAACTCCAGGTAGGCGTGGAAGGACGCCAGCGCCTTCACCGGGACGGGAACACCCTTGGGAGTGCCGGTCGTGCCGGAGGTGAACAGCTGGACCAGGCGCCCCTCGGCGCCGACGGCGACAGCCTCGCCACGCGGGTCGTCGGCCGACTGCGCGGCGACCAGCTCGCCGAAGTCGCGGGCCCCACGCCCGGACGCGTCGGCGTCTCCCTCACCGGCCACGACGACCTGCCACGGCACCTCGGCGGGAAGATCCGATCCGGCGGCGAGCTTGCCGGCCTGATCACGATCGGCCACGACCACCTTGGTGCCGCTCGCGTCGAGCCGGAAGGCGATCGCCGGCGGGGCGAAGGCGGTGAAGAGCGGCACGTGCACGGCGCCGCGACGCCAGATACCGAGAACCGCGACCACCAGGTCTGCCGACTTGCCCATGAGCGTCGCGACGTGGTCGCCGGGTTCGACACCGAGATCCGCCAGCGCCGCGGCGAAGCGGATCGACCGTTCGCGGAGCTCGCCGTAGGTGAGATCGGTGGAGCTCAGGTCCGCGTCGACGACGGTGAACGCCACCGCGTCGGCGGGATGGTCGTCGCACAGCAGTCGGGCTGCGCAGGCGTCTGCCGTGTCGTACCGCTCGAGCAGTGTCCGCACGCGGCTCGCTGTGTCGCCCATTGTGGTCCTTTCGTCCGTACCGGCCAGGGTGTTCCTGATCTGTGGAGCACACCCGTTCGACGTCTATGATTCGAGTCACACCATGTTCCCCGATACCCCCGGAAAGGGGTGGCGTTCGTGTCGTCCTCCTCGTCGGCGCTGCTGCGTCCCCGTGACGGTGACGCCCTGCGCGGTGAACTCCGCCGCACCGCGGCGCAGGCACAGTTGCCGGTGGTCTTCGCCGGCGAGGTCCAGCAGGGATCGCTGCAGCTCAGCGAATTCTTCGGCACCCGCACCAACAGCCTGGCGGGGGTCGTGGTGCCTCCGCGGGCCGGTCTCGGCGGTCGCGTCCTCGCGGAGTCGCGGGTGGTGACGGTGTCGGACTACGGTCGCTCTGCGTCGATCACGCACCACTTCGACCGTCCCGTTCTGTACGAGGGATTGCGGTCCATCCTCGCCGTGCCGGTACTCGTCGAGGGCAAGGCCCGCGCGGTGTTGTACGGCGCCGCGCGCGAGTGCGCGCCGGTCGGTGATCGGGCGGTGACGGCGTTCGCGCAGGCGGCCGCACGTCTCGCGCACGAGATCGAGGTGCGCGACGAGGTCGATCGGCGACTCGCGATGCTCGAGCGGTCGTCCGGCGACCGCGATCCCGTCGCGACCGCGCAGGTCCGCGAGGTCCACGCCGAGCTGCGGGTGCTCGCGCAGGGCACGACCGATCCGGCGCTGCAGGAGAAGCTCCGCTCGTTGTCCGACCGTCTCGCCGGGGTGCTCGACGGAACGGAACCGGAATCGACGGACGTCGTGCTGTCCCCGCGCGAGACCGACGTGCTGTCCCATGTGGCGCTGGGGTGCAGCAACGCCGAGATCGCCCAGCGCCTGTCGGTCGGTGCCGAGACGGTCAAGAGCTACCTGCGCAGCGCCATGAGCAAGCTCGACGTCCATTCCCGCCACGAGGCCGTCGTCGCCGCGCGAAAATCGGGTCTGCTGCCCTGATATCCGGCCGGTCCCCCATCGGCGGACAGGGTGCGGAAGGGGGCCTGCGGTGGCCGAGACGACCGACTCACCCCAGCTCGTCCGCGTCCTCGGACCGGGTCTGCTCCTGCTGTTCGTCATCGGCGACATCCTGGGCACCGGCATCTACGCTCTCACCGGGGAGGTCGCGAACGAGGTCGGCGGCGTGGTGTGGCTGCCGTTCCTCGTCGCGTTCGCCGTCGCGACGGTGACCGCGTTCAGCTATCTGGAGCTGGTCACGAAGTATCCGCGGGCGGCCGGAGCGGCGCTCTACACGCACAAGGCGTTCGGCGTGCATTTCCTGACCTTCCTGGTGGCCTTCGCCGTGATGTCCTCGGGCATCACCTCTGCCGCCACTGCTGCGCGGGCGTTCGCCGCGAACTTCGCCGAGGCCTTCGGACTCGACCTGGCCGGCACGGCCGGGATCACCGTGATCGCGCTGGTCTTCGTCCTCGTCCTGGCGGTGATCAACTTCCGCGGGGTCGGCGAGAGCGTGAAGACCAACGTGGTGCTCACGATGGTCGAGTTGGGCGGCCTGCTCATCATCGTCGCGATCGGCATGTGGGCGTTGGGTTTCGGCGGCGGGGACTTCTCGCGTGTGGTCGAGATCGATCCCGGCGACCGGTCCGTCTTCTCCGCGGTGGTCGCAGGGACGGCCCTGGCCTTCTTCGCAATGGTGGGGTTCGAGGATTCGGTGAACATGGCCGAGGAGTGCAAGGAGCCCACCCGGATCTTCCCCCGGATGCTGCTGCTCGGCCTGGGTCTCGCCGCGTTGGTGTACGTGCTCGTTTCGATCACCGCGATCGCGCTCGTCGCGCCCGAGGAGCTCGGGGCGGGCGAGACGCCCTTGCTGCGGGTGGTCGAGGTCGGCGCGCCGGCGTTCCCGGTCGGGATCTTCGCCTTCGTCACGATGTTCGCGGTGGCCAACACCGCGCTGATCAACATGCTGATGGCGAGCCGGCTGGTCTACGGCATCGCCCGCGAGGACGTCCTGCCCGCCGTCCTGGGGCGGGTGCACCCCACGCGCCGCACGCCCTATGTCGCGATCGTGTTCACGACGCTGCTCGCGGTCGGTCTCGTCGTCTTCGTCGGCGGGGTGCCCGAACTCGGGGGGACGACGGCGCTGCTCCTGCTGGGGGTGTTCGCGATCGTCAACGTCGCCGCCCTGGTCCTGCGCCGGGACCACGTGGAGCACCGGCACTTCCGCGCGCCGACGATCCTCCCGGTGCTCGGGGCGGCCAGTTGCCTGTTCCTCGTCCTGCCGTGGGTCGACCGGCCCGTGACCCAGTACCGGACGGCCGGGGTGCTGCTCGGGATCGGTGTGGTGCTGTGGCTGGTGACGCGACTCGCAGGCCGGCGCGACGGTCGGCCCGCGAGTACGACCTGAGCTCAGGCTCCCTCGTCGTATTCCGGCGGCAGGGCGGCGAACATGTCGCGGGTGACCGCGACCGCATTGTCGGAGCTGCCGCCGCGCACGACGAGCGTCGCGAACGCCAGATCACCGCGGTAACCGACGAACCACGAGTGCGACCCGCCCTCGACCTCGGCCTCGCCGGTCTTGCCGTAGACGTCGCCCTGGTCCCGGATGCGGTCGGCGGTACCGCTCGTGATCACCAGGCGCATCATCTCGCGCAGACCCTCCACCATCTCCGGCGTCACCGGCAGCGGTGAACCGCTCACAACGGTCTCGCGACCCGCGATGAGATAGGGCACCGGGGTACGGCCGGCGGCGACCGTCGCCGCGGTGAGCGCCATCCCGAACGGGCTCACGACCACCTTGCCCTGACCGAAGCCGTCCTCGGTCCGTTCGACGAGATCCTCCGCGGGCGGAACCGATCCGGTGAAGGTCGGCATCCCGACCACCTCGTAGTCCACACCGATACCGAACTGCGAAGCGGCGACGGTCAGCGCGTCCGGGGCCATCTCGGAGGCGAGCTTGGCGAAGGAGGTGTTGCAGGATCGGGCGAAAGCGGTAGCGAGAGAGACCGTCCCGAGCTCGAACTCGTTGTAGTTCGGCACGCTGCGCTCACCGATCGTGATGCGGCCCGGGCACGGCACCATCGTGTTCGGGGTCGCGCTCCCCTCGGCGATCGCCGCACCCGAGGTGACGATCTTGAACGTCGAGCCCGGCGGGTACTGGCCGGCCAGCGCGACCGGGCCGTCCCGGTCGGCGGCCTTGTTCTGGGCCACCGCCAGCACCGCACCCGTGGACGCCTCGATCACGACCGTCATCGCCTGCTCGGTGCGGGCATCGACGGCCGCCTGGGCCGCGAGCTGGAGGAGACGGTCGAGACTGACCGAGAACGACGGCACCGGTTGCGGCGGCGTCTCGGTGAGCACCCCGGTGTCCACGCCGTACTGGTTCACCACGACGACGCTCCACCCGGCCGTGCCGTCGACCTCGTCGATGACGGTCTTCTTGATCTGACCCACGAGATCCGGCGCGAAGTTGCGATCGGTCGCGACGAGGTCGGCCTGCTCGGTCACCACGACACCGTCGATCCCGGCGAGACGTGGGGCGACGCGCTCGTAGTCGTCCTCGCGCAATCGCATCACCGAGCGCGGCCCGGAGGAGGCCGTCACCGATTCCGCGATCGCCTGCGCCGTGAGCGAGGAATCGAACTCCGACAACGTCGACGCGAGCTGGCGGGCGGCGCCGGCGACGTCGGTGGTCTGCGCGGCGTCGAAGGCGATGCCGTAGACCGTGCCGGGGACGAGGATGTCGCTGCCCGCGTGCTCGTTGACCCGGGCACGCGGCGCCGGGCTGCTGCGGAGCTGCATGGTCTGCCGTTCGCCGAGCTGCGGGTGCAGCGCGGACTTCGCCCACCGCACGATCCAGTCGTTCCCGCTGCGCCCCATGTTGAGCTCACCGGTGTACTGCCATACCCGTTCCTTCGGCAGGTGCCACTCGTAGTTGTAGCCCACCGTCGCGGAGTCGCCGCTGATCCGGGTGGATGTCGTTGTGGCGATGAGGGATTCGGCTTGAATCCCGTCCAGGACCTCCTGCATCGCGACGGCCGCGTCGTCGGGGCGGTCGGTGCGATCCGCCGCCGACGCGACGTCCTGCGCGGCGAACGAGTCGAGAAACGCCTGGGCGGCGGCCTCCGGCCCGGCCGGCCGCGGCGTGCACGCGACGGCCAGGCCGAGGAGCACGACGGCCGCCGACCACACAGCGCCGATCCGGAGTGCGCGTGCGTACAGGGATGCCGGGGTGGAACTTCGAGGTCTCATCGCCCGTCATCGTAGGCAGAGCCGACGGGAAATCAGTCGAGCAGCACCGTGGAGAACGTCGCGACCTGACGGAAACCCGCGCGGGCGTAGGCTCCACGAGCCGGGGCGTTGAAGCTGTTGACGTAGAGGCTGGGCAGGCGACCACTGCGAGCGACCGCGCAGGCCACGGCGGCCGTGCCGATCGTGCCGAGGCCCGAGCCACGATGCGCGGGATCGACCCAGACGCCCTGGATCTGGCCCACCGTGGACGACTGCGAACCCACCTCCGCCTTGAACACGACCTGTCCGTCCTCGAACCGCGCCCAGGCGCGTCCCGCCGCGATCAGGCTCGCGACGCGGCGCCGGTAACCCGCACCGCCGTCGCCGGTTCGCGGATCGATGCCGACCTCCTCGATGAACATCGAGATCGCGGCGGGCAGATACACATCCAGTTCGTCGGTCCGCACGGGCCGGACCAGCGGGTCGGGGTCCACGAGCGGCTCGCGGTCGAGAACGAGCAGGGGTTGTTCGGCGCGCACCTCGCGGGGAGCGCCCCACGTGGATTCGAGCCGCTCCCACATGGGCAGCGCGTACTCGGCGCGACCGACGATGGACGAACACAACCGCGGCCCGCGACTCGCGCGCTCGGCGAACGCCTGGATGTCGTCCGGACTACCCAGCAGCGGAATGAGGTTCGCGCCGGAGAAGCACAGCGAGGTCTCGGGGCCTCCGCGGCTCCACATCTCGCCGCCGACGGCACGCCCGTCGAGTCCGTACTCCTCGACGCGGCCGGCCACCATGCACGCGGCCACGGGGTCGCGGGAGAGCACCCGGAGCACCGCGGCGGTGTCACGTCCGCCCAACGACCGGACGCCCAGAAGCTTGAGCACTCGCTCACCACCCGTCGAGAAGCCGATACGAGATCAGAGTGCCATGCCGGACGGCGGCGTGGAAACCTGAGTCCTCGAAAGTGAGAGAACGCCGTCCCGTGCGCCCCACCCGTATCAGCCCACCGACACCACGGGGCCGCCGCCCGAGTCGTTGCCGTCCATCTCGTCGGCGATGCGCATCGCTTCCTCGATGAGGGTCTCGACGATCTGCGCCTCGGGCACGGTCTTGATGACCTTGCCCTTGACGAAGATCTGGCCCTTGCCGTTTCCGGAGGCCACACCGAGGTCCGCCTCACGAGCCTCACCGGGTCCGTTGACGACGCAACCCATCACCGCAACCCGCAGCGGCACCTCCATGCCCTCGAGTCCGGCGGTGACCTCGTTGGCGAGGGAGTAGACGTCCACCTGGGCACGCCCGCAGGACGGGCACGAGACGATCTCGAGTTTGCGGGGACGCAGGTTCAGCGACTGCAGGATCTGCGTGCCGACCTTGATCTCCTCGGCGGGCGGCGCCGACAGGGACACGCGGATGGTGTCGCCGATGCCCTCGCTCAGCAGCGCACCGAAGGCGACGGCCGACTTGATGGTGCCCTGGAAGGCGGGGCCGGCCTCGGTCACACCGAGGTGCAGCGGGTAGTCGCACTGCGCGGCGAGCTGCCGGTAGGCCTCGACCATCACGACGGGGTCGTTGTGCTTGACGGAGATCTTGATGTCGCCGAAGCCGTGTTCCTCGAACAGGCTCGCCTCCCACAGGGCGGACTCGACGAGCGCCTCCGGGGTGGCCTTGCCGTACTTGGCGAGGAGCCGGGGGTCGAGGGAGCCGGCGTTGACGCCGATCCGGATGGGGATCCCGGCGTCTCCGGCCGCCTTGGCGACCTCCTTGACGCGACCGTCGAACTCCTTGATGTTGCCGGGATTGACGCGCACGGCCGCGCAGCCGGCGTCGATCGCGGCGAAGATGTACCGCGGCTGGAAGTGGATGTCGGCGATTACCGGGATCTTGCTCTTCTTCGCGATGATCGGGAGTGCGTCGGCGTCCTCCTGACGCGGGCACGCGACACGCACGATGTCGCAGCCGGACGCCGTGAGCTCCGCGATCTGCTGGAGGGTGGCGTTCACGTCGTGCGTCTTCGTGGTGGTCATCGACTGCACGGACACCGGATGATCGCTGCCGACGCCGACATTTCCGACCATGAGCTGGCGGGTCTTGCGTCGGGGTGCGAGGACCGCAGGAATTTCGGGCATGCCCAATCCGACGGGGCTGGTCACAGTTCGCCTTCTTTCGTCGCTACTCGGCAAGTCTACCGGCGCAGATCAGAACAGCTTGATGGGGTTGACGATGTCTGCTGTAAGGGTGAGCACCATGTAGGCGCCACCGATGACCACCGCCACATAGGTCAGCGGCAGCAGTTTCATGTAGTCCACGGGAGGGCCGACCGGCAGTCCGCGCAGGCCGCGCAGCCAGTTGCGGGCCTTCTCGTAGATCGCGACGGCCATGTGCCCACCGTCGAGCGGCAGCAACGGGAGGAGGTTGAACGCACCGAGGAAGAAGTTCAGCTGAGCGAGCAACAACACGAACGACTCCCAGATGCCGCGCTCGGCGAACTGGCCGCCGATGACACTGGCGCCCACGACACTGACCGGGGTGTCGACCGCGCGCTCTCCCCCGGTGACGGCCGTCCACAGGTCGGCGACCTTACTCGGCAGGCTCACGAGGGCCTCGGCCGTGCGGACCGCCAGGTAACCGGTGAAGTCGAAGGTCGCGGGGATCGCCGAGAGCGGCGTGTACTCGATGATGCCCGGCTCTCCCCCGACCCCGATCGCACCGACGGTGCGGGAGACGGGTTCGGCGTCGAGCGACTCGCTCTCGTAGACCCAGCGCTGGACCTGCTGGACCGTGACGGGCACGGTGAGGGTCTCGTCACCACGCTCGACGGTGAACGGTACGGTGCCCGACAGGGGCTGCGTGGCCCGGACGAGGTCGCCGAAGGTCTCGACGGACTGCCCGTCCACGGCGACGATCACGTCCCCCGGTTCGATGCCGGCCTGCTCGGCCGGGCCGGGACCCGAGCAGTCGGCCGGGGTGTAGTCGGGCGGCCCGTCCTGGGTCGGCGCGGCACAGCCGACGGTGCCGACCACCGCACGGTTGTCGGTGTTGGGCAGTCCCGCGCTGGCAGCGAGGCCGTAGATGAGCACGATGCCGAGCAGGAAGTTCATCGCGATGCCACCCGACATCACGACGAGACGCTTCCACGTCTTCTGCTTGTACATCGCGCGCTCGACCTCGTCGGGCGCGAGTTCGTCCAGGGCCGTCATGCCGGCGATGTCGCAGAACCCGCCGGCCGGAACCGCTTTGAGACCGTATTCGGTCTCCCCGCGGCGGAAGGCGAACACACGGGGACCGAACCCGATGTAATAGCGCCGGACCTTCATGCCCAGCTTCTGCGCCGTCCACATGTGGCCGGCCTCGTGCAGGGCGATGGAGACGGCGATGCCGAGGGCGAACACCACCACGCCCAGTACGAACATCATGAGTGGCCGATCCTCCTATACGAGTGTGCGCGCCCGGTCGCGGGCCCAGCCGTCGGCGGCGAGCACGTCGTCCACGGTACTGGGTTCGGCGGACCACTCGTGTGCGTCGTTCAGCACGGCCTCGACGGTCTGCACGATCCGCGGGAACGACAGCGTCCCCGCGAGGAAGGCTTCGGCAGCGACCTCGTTGGCCGCGTTGTAGACGGCGGTGAGGCATCCGCCGCCCACGCCCGCTTGGCGCGCGAGCCGCACGGCGGGGAAGACGTCGTCGTCGAGGGGTTCGAACTCCCAGGTGGACGCGGTCGAGAAGTCGAGTGCCGGGGCGGCGTGCGGGACGCGGTGCGGCCAGCCGAGGGCCAGCGCGATCGGCAGCTTCATCGACGGCGGCGATGCCTGGGCAAGGGTCGATCCGTCGACGAAGGTGACCATCGAGTGCACGATCGACTGCGGGTGCACCGTCACGTCGATCCGGTCGTAGTCCACACCGAAGAGCAGGTGGGTCTCGATGAGTTCGAGTCCCTTGTTGACGAGGGTCGCCGAGTTGAGGGTGTTCATCGGCCCCATCGACCAGGTGGGGTGGGCGCCGGCCTGTTCGGGCGTCACCGATTCGAGACGATCGGCGGTCCAGCCGCGGAACGGACCGCCCGAGGCGGTGAGCACGAGACGCGCCACCTCGTCGCCGCTGCCGCCACGCAGGCACTGCGCCAGCGCGGAGTGCTCCGAGTCGACGGGCACGATCTGGCCCGGCCCCGCCGCCTTCGTGACGAGCGAGCCGCCCGCGACCAGCGATTCCTTGTTCGCCAACGCGAGTCGTGCACCGGTGTCGAGCGCCGCGAGGGTTGGTTCGAGACCGAGGGAACCGACCAGGGCATTGAGCACGACGTCGGCCTCGACTTCGCGTACGAGTTCGGTGACGGCGGTCGGGCCGCTCCGGACCGGCAGGTCGAGACGTGCGGCAGCGTCAGGGTCGGCCACGGCGACCTCGCGGACGCCGGTCGCGCGGATCTGTTCGGCGAGTAGGTCCGTCTTGCCTCCGCCCGCGGCGAGACCGACGACTTCGAAGTCGTCGGGATTGGCGGCGATCACGTCGAGTGCCTGGGTACCGATGGAACCGGTACTGCCCAGCAGGAGCACCCGGGTGCGGGAAGAAGATCGAGTCTCGGCCACGCGAGCATTGTTCCCCACGCACCTGAACGGTTCCTGAACCGCCCGGCTTCCACCCGTCGGAACGCACCGCACGCATGCCCCGCTTCGTACGACGCGGGGTCGTATGTCACGATAAGCAGCAACAGCAGCATCTGGTGAGCAGGAGGAAACCGTGGCCGGTACCGAGTTGCAGTCCACTCGTGGTGATGTGGCGGCGGAAGTGCCGTCCGCCGAGTGGGGTTGGAGCGGGGAAGCCCCCAGGTTCTTCCGCGTCATGGCCCTGGTCGTCGCGGCGTTCCTGCTGCTGATGCTCATCGGCAACCACGAAGGACACGTGGAGAGCCTGTACCTGATCGGCTCGGCGGCCCTGCTCGTGTTCATCGTCGCGCGCGACGCGGTGCGCCGGCGCCGTCTGCGCTAGTTCCACGAACGTTCGGGGCCCGTCCGGATTCTCCGGACGGGCCCCGTCGTGTCTTCGGTGCCGCCTCAGCCTTCGGCGGCGAGCTGCCCGCAGGCTGCCGCGATCTCCTGGCCACGCGTGTCGCGCACGGTGCACGACACGCCCTGGGCCTGCACGCGCCGCACGAATTCGCGTTCGACGTCCTTCGGGCTGGCGTCCCACTCGCTGCCCGGTGTGGGGTTCAGTGGGATCAAGTTGACGTGCACGAGCGACCCGAGCGCCTTGTGGAGCTTCTTGCCGAGCATGTCAGCGCGCCACGGCTGGTCGTTGACGTCGCGGATGAGGGCGTACTCGATCGAGACGCGCCGGCCGGTCTTGTCGGCGTAGTACCGCGCCGCCTCGAGAACCTCGGCGACCGACCACCTGTTGTTGACGGGGACGAGGGTGTCGCGCAGTTCGTCGTCCGGGGTGTGCAGCGACACCGCGAGGGTGACGCTCAGACCTTCGTCGGCGAGGCGCCGGATGGCCGGTGCCAGTCCCACGGTGGAGACGGTGACCGAGCGCTGCGACAGGCCGAGCCCTTCGGGGGCAGGTGAGGTGATGCGGCGCACCGCCGCGACCACCCGCTTGTAGTTCGCGAGCGGCTCCCCCATGCCCATGAACACGACGTTCGACAGCCGTCCGGGTCCGCCGGCGACGTCACCGTCGCGCAGCGCCGCAGCAGCCGCACGCACCTGATCGACGATCTCCGCCGTGGACAGGTTCCGGTCGAGGCCGCCCTGGCCTGTCGCGCAGAACGGGCACGCCATGCCGCACCCCGCCTGGCTCGAGATACACAGCGTGGCGCGGTCGGGATACCGCATGAGCACGCTCTCGAGAAGGGTGCCGTCGTGCGCGCGCCACAACGTCTTGCGGGTCTCCCCTCCGTCGCACGCGATGTGCTTGACCGCGCTGAGCAGAGGCGGGAACAGCGACTCCCCCACCTTGTCGCGGACGGCGGCGGGAAGATCGGTCATCTTCGCCGGATCCGCCTCGAGCCGTCCGTAGTACTGCCGGGCGAGCTGGTCGGCACGGAAGGCCGGCAGCCCCAGTTCGCGCACCGCATCACGACGCTGATCTGCGTCGAGGTCGGCAAGATGGCGCGGCGGAAGACCACGCTTGGGCGCATCGAAGACCAGGGGCAGAGAAGAAGCCATAATCACCCATTGTCCCATGATCCGGGACGGATGGGTCGCGGTGTCGCTGTGATACTCGCCCCCATTCCTGTGCCGGTGTCACCGCTCGGTCTCCCTCACGCCGAGTCACCCGGGCGCGGAGGGGGAATACGGGAGCATGGACATCATGACCGGTCTCGTCGCTCCCGAAGTCGCACGCTCGTGGTTGCTCGTTCCGGGCCGCTCCCCCGATCTCTTCGACGCCGCCGCCGACTCGCCCGCCGATGCGGTGGTGCTCGACCTCGAGGATGCCGTACCCGCCGCGGCCAAACCCGCCGCTCGCGACGGCATCGTGGCGTGGCTGCGCGAGGGTGGGAAGGCCTGGGTGCGGGTCAACGACGCCACCACGTCGTTCTGGGCCGACGATCTCGCCGCGCTCGCCGGCCTATCGGGCCTGCAGGGCGTCATGCTCGCGAAGGCGGAGAGCGGTCACCAGGTCGAGGCCACCGCCGACCTGCTGCCGGAGGGCACGCGCATCCTCGTGTTGATCGAGTCGGCGATGGGTCTCGAGGCGGCTCCCGAGATCGCCCGCGCGGAGGGCACCTTCCGCCTGGTCTTCGGCAGCGGCGACTTCCGGCGCGACACCGGCATGAGCGACAGCCCGATGGCGATGGCATACGCGAGATCCCGGTTGGTCATCACAAGCCGCGCCGCGCGCCTGCCGGGACCCATCGACGGACCCACACTCAGCGACGACCCCGAGGTCCTCGAACGTGAGGCCGAGCTGACGCGCTCGATGGGGATGACCGGCAAGTTGTGCATGACCGGCGAACGCGCGTCGTACGCGAACGTGGCTCTGAGCCCGAACAGCACGGACGTGGACTGGGCGGAAGGCATCATCGACAAGCTCGGTGAGGACGGGCGCAACGTCCGCGACGGCAGCGACCTGCCGAACCTCGCGAAGGCGAAGAAGATCACCGAGCTGGCGCGGATGTTCGGTATCGGCCGGTAGCGCTGACCGGTCTCAGCTCAGTTCCAGGCCGCCGATGGGTCTGCGGCGCACGTGCAGCCGGTAGCGGACGGTAAGCGTCGTGCCGGGTGTCTCCCGGATCGCCCGGGTCGCGACGCGGGGTGCGAACTCGATGCCGAGCACCCGCTCGAGGGTCGCGCGGTCCGGGAACTCCCACAGCGTGTCGATGCGGCGCAGATCGAATCCCTGCGCCTCGAAGAACGCCTCGACCGCGGCCGGGTCGTAGTGCGGGAGGTCGTCGCGCATCCAGTCGCCGTAGGGATGGGCGGTGGCGTCGAGGTCGACGACGGCGAGCGCCCCGCCGGGACGCAGCACCCGCATGGCCTCGAGGATTCCGGCGCCGCACCCGGGGCCGAAGAAGTAGGCGGTGCGGGCGTGGACGAGATCGACCGAGGCGTCAGGCAGCGGCATGTCCGCGGCGGAGCCTTCCGTCACGGTGACCGACGGAAGACCTTTCACGCGGGTGCGGGCCGCGGCGACCAGCGGCGGGTACGGCTCGATTCCGGTCACCGTGCGTGCGTCGGACGCGAACATCGGAAGGTGGAAACCCGAACCGCACCCGACGTCGACGACGTGGCGGCCGATCCAGTCCGCGGCCTCCCGCAGCGCCGCGTACACGGCGCCGCGGGGGTCCTGCGCGCGGTTCTCCTCCTCGTACACCTCGGGCCAGTGCCAGATGTTGGGGCTGGCGATCACACCACTTCCCGACTTCGGCGCACGAAGCTTCGACGGACGCACCATCGGCCGACTACACGAAGGCCGTGAGGATCAGCCAGGTGACGAAGGCCGACGGCAGGATCGAGTCGAGCCGGTCCATGATGCCGCCGTGACCGGGCAGCAAGGTGCCCATGTCCTTGATACCGAGGTCGCGTTTGACCTGCGACTCGATCAGATCTCCGGCCGTCGCCGTGAACACGAGCACCGCACCGAGGATCACACCGACCCACCACGGGCCGTCGAGCAGAAGCATGACCGTGAGGACGCCGACGGCGACGCACGCCACGAGCGACCCGCCGAACCCCTCCCAGGACTTCTTCGGGCTGATCGCCGGCACCATCGGGTGCTTACCGAAGAGCACGCCCGCTGCGTAGCCACCGATGTCCGACGCCACGCACACGAGCATCAGGCAGAACACGCGCTGCGCGCCCTGATCCTCGAGGACCATGAGGGTCGCGAACGACGCCAGCAGCGGCAACCAGGCGGCGACGAAGACCGCGACAGCGGTATCGCGCAGGTAGTTGCGTGGCTGCGCGACGAGACCGTGGTCGAACAGGCGCCACAGCATCGTCACGACGACCGTGCCCGCGAACGCGCCGAGCACACCCGTTGTGCCGTACGGCCACCCGAGCCAGATCATCGCCTGACCACCGGCCAGCAGCGGCAGTCTGGGGACGAGCACGTCGGCTTCACGCAGACGCTTGGTGACCTCCCAGGTCGCGATGCCGATGGCGATCGCGACGACGGCGAGCCACGCCTTCGGGGCGAACAGCAGGATCCCGATGACGAGCGCACCCAGACCCCCGCCGACCGCGAAGGCGGCCGGCAGGTCGCGTCCCGCCCGTGAGGGTTTCTTCACCGGCTCCGACGCAGGGTCGGGGGCCGGTGCCGGGTCTGCAGGGGTGGCACCGGAGTCGGCTCCGGCACCGAGTGGAAGCTGCGGGTCGGAGGACCCGTCGGCTCGACCCACTGTCAGACCTCCATCAGTTCGGCTTCCTTGTGCTTGATCAACTCGTCGATCTGACCGACGTACTTGGCGGTCGTCTTGTCGAGTTCCTTCTCGGCGCGGTTCACATCGTCCTCGCCGGCCTCGCCGTCCTTCTGGATGCGGCCGAGTTCCTCCATCGCCTTGCGGCGGACGTTGCGCACGGCGACCTTGGCGTCCTCGCCCTTGGCCTTTGCCTGCTTGACGAGTTCGCGGCGACGCTCCTCGGTGAGCTGCGGGACCGAGATGCGGATGATGTTGCCGTCGTTGGTGGGATTGACACCGAGATCGGAGTTGCGGATCGCGGTCTCGATCGCGTTCAGCTGCGAGGCCTCGTACGGCTTGACGATGACCATGCGCGCCTCGGGAACATTGATGCTGGCGATCTGCGTGATCGGCGTGGGAGCCCCGTAGTAGTCGACGACGATGCGGTTGAACATGCCCGGGTTCGCGCGACCGGTCCGGATGCCACCCAGATCGTCCCGGGCCACCGTGACGGCCTTCTCCATCTTCTCTTCTGCTTCGAAGAGGGCTTCATCGATCACGGCAGTTCCTCCATGTTCCGTTGTCCGTTCATGACCGTACGAGTGTTCCGATCTTCTCACCGGCGATGGCTCGGGCGATATTGCCCTTGGTCAGCAGATTGAAGACCATGATCGGCATGGCGTTGTCCATGCACAGGCTGAAGGCGGTCGCGTCGGCGACCTTGAGGCCCTGTTCGATGACCTCGCGATGGGTGATCTCCTCGAACAGCACCGCATCCGGGTTCGTGCGGGGATCGTCGGAATAGACACCGTCCACGGCCTTCGCCATGAGGACGACCTCGGCGCCGATCTCGAGTGCGCGCTGCGCGGCGGTGGTGTCGGTGGAGAAGTACGGCATGCCCATGCCGGCACCGAAGATGACCACACGCCCCTTCTCGAGGTGGCGGCGCGCACGCAGCGGCAGGTAGGGCTCGGCGACCTGCCCCATCGTGATGGCGGTCTGGACGCGGGTGTCGATGCCTTCCTTCTCCAGGAAGTCCTGCAGCGCAAGGGAGTTCATGACCGTGCCGAGCATGCCCATGTAGTCGGATCGCGCGCGTTCGAGACCGCGCTGCTGGAGTTCGGCGCCGCGGAAGAAGTTGCCGCCACCGATCACGACCGCGACCTCGGCGCCACCGCGCACGACCTCCGCGATCTGCTGGGCCACCGTCGTCACCACGTCCGGGTCGAGTCCGACCTTGCCGCCGCCGAACATCTCGCCGCCGAGCTTGAGCAGTACCCGGCGGAATCCGGGCCGATCGTGGGCGTGGTCGGACATGACTCTCCTCTGGTTGCGCATGAATCGGCCCTTATCATCCTGCCTCATCCGCTCGCGGGAACCGAGATCGGGCGGATAGACACGCCACACCTGTCACCGCGCAGCACGCGCGGGCGCCTCCGGGCCCCGAGGCGGCGTGGCCCGACACACCTCGACCCCGCCGGTAGCAGCACCGACGGGGTCGTGGAGTGGAAGAACTAGCTGGCGCCGACCTCGAAACGCACGAAGCGGACGACGTTCGCGCCGGCCTCGTCGAGGATCGCCTTGACGGTCTTCTTCGAGTCCGTCACGGACGCCTGCTCGAGCAGGACGACATCCTTGAAGTAGCCGTTGACGCGGCCTTCGACGATCTTCGGCAGAGCCTGCTCCGGCTTGCCCTCGGCCTTGGCGGTCTCCTCGGCGATACGACGCTCGTTGGCGACGATGTCCTCGGGAACCTCGTCACGGGTGACGTACTTGGCCTTCAGAGCGGCGATCTGCATGGCGGCAGCGCGAGCGGCCTCTGCAGCAGCGTCGCCCTCACCGGTGTACTCGACGAGCACGCCGACGGACGGCGGCAGGTCGGAAGCACGCTTGTGCAGGTAGACGGCGGTCTGACCGTCGAAAGCGGCAACGCGACGCAGCTCGAGCTTCTCGCCGATCTTCGCGGACAGCTCCTGGACGAGGGCGTCGACGGTCTTGCCGTCGGCCTCGACGGCCTTGAGCGCCTCGACGTCGTTCGCGCGGGCCTGTGCGGCAGCGGTGACGACCTTGTCGGCGAGAGCCTGGAACTCGTCGTTCTTGGCGACGAAGTCGGTCTCGGAGTTCAGCTCGACGAGAACGCCGTCCTTGGCGACGACGAGGCCTTCGGCGGTGGAGCGCTCGGCGCGCTTGCCCACGTCCTTGGCACCCTTGATGCGCAGCTGCTCGACGGCCTTGTCGAAGTCGCCGTCGTTGTCGGCGAGAGCGTTCTTGCAGTCCAGCATTCCGGAGCCGGTGAGCTCACGGAGACGCTTGACGTCGGCGGCGGTGTAGTTCGCCATGGAAGCGAGCCTCCTGTGTCTGTGGTGGAAAAGTCTCTGGGGGCGGCCCTGTCGCGCGGATGAGCTCGGGCCGCGATGCGACGGCCCCGACCAGGATCTCTCGATCGGAAGGTCGGGGCCGGGCAACGAATCAGGCCTCGGGGGCCGCGTCTGCTGCGGGGGCTACGTCCGCTGCGGGCGCCTCGGCGTCGGCGGCGGGGGTGGCCTGCGCGAGCAGCTCCTGCTCCCACTCGGCGAGAGGCTCGGCACCGGCCTCGGGCTTGGCCTCCGCGTCGCTGCTCTTGCCGGCGCGGGCCTGCAGGCCCTCGGCGACGGCGGAAGCGACGACCTTGGTCAGCAACGCCGCGGAACGGATCGCGTCGTCGTTGCCCGGGATCGGGTAGTCGACGAGGTCCGGATCACAGTTGGTGTCGAGGATGGCGATGACCGGGATGTTCAGCTTGCGGGCCTCACCGACGGCGATGTGCTCCTTGTTGGTGTCGACGACCCAGATCGCCGACGGAACCTTCGCCATGTCGCGGATGCCGCCGAGGGTGCGCTCCAGCTTGTTCTTCTCACGCGTGAGCATGAGGATTTCCTTCTTGGTGCGTCCCTCGAAGCCGCCGGTCTGCTCCATCGACTCGAGCTCCTTCAGGCGCTGCAGGCGCTTGTGAACGGTCGAGAAGTTGGTGAGCATGCCGCCGAGCCAGCGCTGGTTCACGTAGGGCATGCCCACGCGGGTGGCCTCTTCGGCGATGGATTCCTGAGCCTGCTTCTTGGTGCCGACGAACAGCACGGTTCCACCGTGAGCGACGGTCTCCTTGACGAACTCGTACGCCTTGTCGATGTACGTCAGGGTCTGCTGCAGGTCGATGATGTAGATGCCGTTGCGGTCGGTGAAGATGAACCGCTTCATCTTCGGGTTCCAGCGACGGGTCTGGTGTCCGAAGTGGGCGCCGCTGTCGAGCAGCTGCCGCATAGTCACAACAGGCATGCCTGTTTCTCTCTTTCGTGTCGGTTTCCGCGGTGGATCTTCCGATCCCCGCCCTGGCGCCCACATGCCCGTCGAACCCTTGCGGGACCGGCCGACGGCCATTTCCGATGCGGCCCGGAGAAACGGGTCGGCATCGATGCGCGGACGCGCGAAGTCGATCTGCGTATACAGACCGCCCGACAAGTGTACGCGGAGCAGGCGCGGATCCCTAACCGGGAGTCACCGGACCTGTGGACGGATCCGGAGCTGTCCACAGATCGCGTCGCCCCCTGGTGCGCAGCGACTCCGATTCACGAGGCTGGCGGGCATGCTCCTCACCGCTCCCCTCCGGTCGCTCGCCGTCGTGATCGCCGTGGTCGTCGTGCTCACCGCTGCGCCGGGACCCGGATCGGCCGACGCCGGACGGTTCGTGTGGCCGCTCGATCCCCGGCCGGTCGTGAGCCGGCAGTTCGACCCGCCCGAGCAGAACTGGCTCCCCGGTCACCGCGGTGTCGACCTCGACGCACACGTGGGGCAGACCGTCGTGGCCGCCGGTGACGGCGTCGTCGCGTTCGCCGGTGTCGTGGCCGGGAAGCCTGTGGTCTCCGTCGATCACGAGGGCGGGCTGCGCACCACCTACGAGCCGGTGGAGGCGGCGGTCGCCGCGGGTCGCCGGGTGACGAGGGGCGATCCCATCGGCACCGTCGTCGCCGGTCACGATAGCTGCGCCTCCCCCGCATGCCTGCACTGGGGACTCCGACGCGGCCGCGACGACTATCTCGACCCGCTGCCCCTCGTCGAGCGCCCGGTGATCCGCCTGCTGCCGGTATGAGACGTCCCGGGGCCCGTGCGCCCCGCCTGGCGCACTGCGTGTCGACCCGACTAGCGCCCCGCGTGTCGACCCGACTAGCGCCCCGCGTGTCGACCCGACTAGCGCCCCGCGTGTCGACCCGACAGTGCAGGGAAGTCGTCGGCGACCATCGCGGCGAGTTCGACGAACGCCGTGCGTGTCGCGGGGCGGAGGCGTTCGAGATCGATCTCGGCTCCCTCGGCGAGATGCTCGTCGAAGGGCAGCACCTTCACCGCCCGGCACCGCGCGAGGAAATGCGCGGTCAGCGCGTCCATGTCGATGCTCGCCGCACCCGGGCGCGGCGAGCTGATCACCACGACCGTGCGTTCGACCAGGTCGGAGTAGCCGTGCGCCTGCAGCCAGTCGAGGGTCGCCGCCGCACTGCGGGCCGCGTCGACCGCAGGTGAGGCGACGAGGACGAGGGTGTTCGCCAGGTCCAGCACGCCCCGCATAACCGATTGCATGATCCCGGTCCCGCAGTCGGTGAGGATCACGTTGTAGTAGACCTGCAGAATGCCGACGACGCGGCGGTAGTCCTCCTCGCTGAACGCTTGGGAGGCAGCGGGATCGCGTTCGCTCGCGAGCACTTCGAGCCGGCTCGGCGCCTGGGAGGTGTGGGCACGCACGTCCGAGTACCGGCGGATGTTCGACGCGTTCGCGAGCAGGTCCCGCACCGTCGAGGTGGTCTGCTGCGGAATTCTCTGCCCGAGGGTGCCGAAGTCCGGATTCGCGTCGACGGCGATGACGCAGTCGCCGCGCAGCGACGCGAACGTCGACCCGAGCCCGACGGTCGTGGTGGTCTTTCCCACCCCGCCCTTCAGCGACAGCACCGCGATCCGGTAGTCGCCCGGGATCGGCTGGCGGATCCGGGCGACGAGCTCCTCGCGGCGCTCACTGCCTCCTCCGTCGAGCCTGCCGCCGGTCAGCCGGTCGACCCGCTCCCGCCACCGCCGCGTGGAACGTCGTGACCTGCGGACGAGCACTCCCGACGCGAGGTCGACATTCGACGGCTGATGGTCGAACCGCTGGGCCTCGTGTTGCAGGTCGTCGACCGGAGCGTCCGTTCGCGCCGGTAGCGGGCCCGAGACCTCGGGTTCGACCGGTCCAAGAGCGACCTCCGTAGTTTCCGGGCCCGACACCTCAGGTGCAGGTGCAGGTGCAGGTGCAGGTGCAGGTGCCACAGTGTCGGGCTGCGTCTCCATGGCTTCGGGTGCCGCTTCCGAGAAGACGGGCTCAGGCTCGGGTTCGGTCACGGCTTCCGGAACCACCGCATCGGTCGCTGCCGAGACCGCCGCCTCGGGCTCCGACGATGGGAGCACCGGATTCTCGGGTCGCGCCGGTTTGTGCGCGACGAGCGGTTCGGACGCCTCCGGCTCCGGGTCGTCTGCGCTGATCCGGGGCCGCAACGCCATGCCGAGAGGCACGGAGGCCGTCATCTCGATCGGAGCGGAGGCAGTGGGCGGAATCGCACCGTCGCCAGGCGAAGTGGAGGAGCCGAGCGTCTCGGCGACTCTGGCCGCGCGGCGGAGGCCGCGGCGCGCGTGGTCGGTTCCGGATTCCGGTGGGTCCTGCAGCCAGGCGGGCACGGCAGGACCCGGTTCGTTGCGTCTCATCTGTTCCCCCGATTCGATGGTGCCGGCGCACGCTATCAAACCGGGACGGCTTCTCGGGCAGGCCGATCAGGCGCGGGGATGAGCCTGATCGTGCGCGGCGCGCAGACGCGCCACCGACACGTGGGTGTAGAGCTGCGTGGTGGCCAGACTCGAATGGCCCAGCACCTCCTGGACCACGCGCAGGTCCGCTCCCCCTTCGAGCAGGTGCGTCGCAGCACTGTGCCGCAGGCCGTGCGGTGCGAGGTCGGGTGCGCCCGGCACCGACGAGACGGCGTCGTGCACCACAGACCGGACCTGCCGCTGATCGATCCGGCCACCACGCTTGCCCAGCAGCAGCGCCGCACCCGACGACGGTCGTGCGAGATGCGGGCGTCCGTGACGCAGCCACGCGTCGAGCGCCTCTGCCGCGGGACCTCCGTAGGGAACGATCCGTTCCTTGTCGCCCTTGCCGAGAACCCGGACGACCCGCCGCTCGGCGTCGACGTCGTCGATGTCGACCGCGCACAGCTCACCGACCCGGATTCCGGTGGCATAGAGCAGCTCGACGATCACCCGGTCACGCAGTGCGACGGGATCGAGTTCACGCGCACCGGATTTCGCGGCCTCCATGATCTCCAGTGCCTGGTCGTCGCGGAGCACGGCGGGCAGGGAGCGGTGCGGACGTGGCGAGACCAGACGCGTCGCCGGATCGGCGTCGAGTCGGCGGGTGCGTACGAGCCATGCCGTGAAGACGCGTGCCGACGAGGTGCGCCGCGCGAGCGTGGTGCGGGCCGCTCCCGCCGCCACCATCCCGGCGAGCCAGGATCGCAGCAGATCGAGGTCGAGGTCGGTGATGCGCGCATCGGGATTCCGGTCGGCGAGGTGCTGCAACAGCGAACGGATGTCGGCGCGATAGGCGCGGATCGTGTGTTCCGAGCGGTTGCCTTCGAGGCGGAGGTGGTCGACGAAGTCCCCGAGGTGCACGTCCAGCGTCGCGGGGAGCATGTCGGATTCCTTGCCTCGCATGGGTCTACCGTGCGGCACGACCGCCTCGGGTGCAACGGCCCGCGCCGACTAAGGTGCTTTCGTGAACAAAACGATCCCGGTACCGATGTTGTGCGCCCTGGCGTTGCTGTCGGCGATCGCGCCGCTCGCCACGGACATGTACCTCCCGGGACTTCCCGTCATGGCGGAGAGCCTGGGCAGTTCGACCGTCGGCGTCCAGCTCACACTCACGACGTTCATGGCGGGTCTCGGACTCGGCCAGCTGCTCGTGGGTCCCCTGTCGGACGGCTGGGGCCGTCGACGGCTGATCCTCGCCGGCACGATCGTCCTGGCGGTGAGCAGCGCGATCTGCGCGATGGCACCCACCGTCGAGATCCTGATCGCTGCGCGTCTGGTCCAGGGCTTCAGCGGCGGCACCGGCATTGTCCTCGCCCGGGCGGTCATCGCCGACCGGGCGCGAGGCAATCAGGCCGCCAAGCTGTTCAGCCTGATGATGATCATCGGTGGCATCGCGCCCGTCGCCGCTCCTCTGCTCGGTGGTGTGCTGCTTGGACCGATCGGATGGCGCGGCATCTTCTGGGTGCTCACGGGCCTGGCCGTCCTGATGGCCGTCGGCGCCTTCGCGTTCGTCCCGGAGACCCTGCCGCCGGAGGAGCGGCACGGCGGCGGTCTGAAGACGATGGCCGGCAACTTCGGGTACGTCCTCCGGCAGCGACGCTTCGTCGGTTACGCCGCCGCGATGGCCCTGGGCTTCGGCGCCATGTTCTCGTACATCTCGGCCTCGCCGTTCGTCACCCAGAACATCCTCGGTCTGAGCCCCGGCCAGTTCTCGATGGTGTTCGCCGTGAACTCGGCCGGTCTCGTGCTGGCCAATGCCGTCAACACCCGCCTCATCGGCCGGTTCGAGGTGCGGACACTGCTGCTCTTCGGTGTGACCACCATGTTCACGGCGGGCGCCCTGCTGTTGCTGACGATGGTCGTCGTCGGCTACGTCGCGGCGCTGATCCTGCCGCTGCTGTTCGTCGCGATCAGCATGATGGGCCTGACGCTGGGCAACGCCACCGCGCTGGCCCAGTCGCAGGTCCCGAAGGCGGCCGGTACGGGCTCCGCCGTGATCGGCGCCTCCCAGTTCGGTCTCGCCGCCGTGGTCTCCCCCCTCGTCGGGCTCGGCGGCGAAGGCACAGGTATCCCGATGGCCGTCGCCATCGTCGTGTGCTCGGGACTCGCGCTCACCTCCGCTGCGGTGCTGGCGCGTGACTCGGCCGCGGTGCCGGCGCGCGAGTCCTCGAGCTGACGCGAACCGCCGCCGTCAGTTGCTCTCGACGGCCGCCAGTTCGCTCTTCCATACGCGGAAGCCCTCCTCGGTGCGTCCGCGACGCCAGTAACCCGAGATCGACGCGCGTGCCGGCGGTACGGCCCGTTCCTTTCGCAGGTACGGCCGGATGTGCTTCATGACGGCCTCGGCCTCACCGTGCACGAAGACCTGCACGTCGCCGCCCGGCCAGGGCAGGGCCTTCACCGCTGCGACGAGCGGCGAGTTGCCGTCGATCAGGTCGGCACCGGCGTCACCGGCCGCGACACCGCGATGGAGCCACGTGATGTCCACACCCGCCGGCGCGTCGAGTTTCAGTTCGTCGCCTGGACCGATGACCTCCAGGAAGACCGCGCCCCGCGCGTCGGCGGGCAGGTCCTCGAGCGCAGTCGCGATCGCAGGGATCGCGGTCTCGTCGCCGGCGAGCAGATGGAAGTCGGCGGAGCGATCGGGCCGGTATCCCGCGCCGGGCCCCCGCACCACGACCTGCGTGCCCGGTTGCACCGAGCGAGCCCACGGCCCCGCGACACCCTCGTCGCCGTGCACGACGAAGTCGATCCAGATCTCCCCGGCGTCCGGGTCCACGCGCCGGACGGTGTAGGTGCGGACGACCGTCTCGTCCCCCGCGGGCAGCTCGATCTTCACGTAGCTGTCGGTCTCCGCACGGGCCTGGAACTCGCCGAAGCCGTCTCCGCCGAGCACCACGCGGACGAAGTGCTCGCCGATCGCCTCGGTCCGCAGAACCGTGAGTGTCGTCCCCATGGGCGCTTTCCGTGCCACCGAACCTCCTATTAGGGTTACCTATCTCGCGTCACCGTACTCTGGCGCGGGGTGCGGCGGGGAGGTCACGATCGGCGAGGCTCTAGGCTCGAGAACATGAGCACCACCGCGGCCGACATCGCCACATGGATGACCGACATCATCACCACCGAACGCAGGGTCACCCAGACCGACATGGTCGACGCGATCGAGGCCAAGTTCGGCTCCGAGTGGATCTACGTGAACGACAACGGCCACCCCTCGATCGACCGCGCCGTCCTCAAGGAGTTCCGCAAGGCCCACCGCGGTGCCGTGAAATGGGACCGCGAGGACCGCGCTTGGTACGTCGAGGACGAGCCGACCGCCGACACCTCGGCCGAGTAGGCGGTCCTCCTCCGAATTCACCCTCGCGCGTCCCCGCGAAACGTCTCGGAGTCTGTGAACATACGGTCACGACTCCTTCGCGCGACCGTCTCCGGCACCGCCGGGCGGATCGGCGCGTCGGCGGCAGGTCGGAGGGCGCCGGGTGGACATCGAGAACGTGCGGGAACCTACCGTTCCCGCTCGCGAACTGGCGACGATCTGTGTGCTGGCGATCGTGGCCGGCGCCGTCATCGGCGTCGTCGGCGGGGCCTTCCGCTGGTGCCTGGAACGGCTCGAGCGATGGCGGATCCACACCGCGGAGTGGGCCCACGAACTTCCCGGTCCGGGATGGCTCGTGCCGGTGGGAATCACGATCCTTGGCGCTCTGCTCGCAGCGCTGATCGTCCGGATGGTCCCCCTCGCCTCGGGTAGCGGAATCCAGCACGTCGAAGCCGTCGACCGCGGGCAGGCCGAGCCCCCACCTCTGTCGGTGCTGCCCTCCAGATTCGTCGGGGCGCTCCTGTCGATCGGGTCGGGTCTCGTCCTGGGACGGGAGGGCCCGATCGTGCACATGGGTGCCGCGGTGGGCGCCGAGACCGCACGCTGCGCCCGGCGTCCCGAGCACGAACGTCTGCTGCAGACCTCGGTGTCCGGTGCCGGACTCGCGGTCGCGTTCAATGCCCCGATCGGCGGTGCGCTGTTCGTCTTCGAGGAGGTCACCGGCAGCTTCCGTTTCCGCACGGTCGTACCCGTCGTCCTGTCGGTGGCCGCCGCGGTGGTGTGCTCGCGGACGATCGTCGGCGACACCCCCGACTTCGCCGTGGACCCCATCGCTCCCCCGTCGATCGTCCTGCTGCCCGTGTTCGTGGTGTTCGGTCTGCTCACCGGACTGCTCGGCGCGGCCTACAACCGGATGGTCCTGGGCTCGCTGAGCGTGGTGGAGTCGGTCCGGTCGCTCTCCCCGGTGATGAAGGCTGCAATCATCGGCGGACTCGTCGGGTTGTTGTCCGTGGTCGCACCGTGGGCCGGCGGTGGCGGCGACTCCCTCGTCCAGCACGTGGTGAGCGGTGGTGCGCTCGCACTGCCGGTGGTCGCCTGGTACGTCCTGCTGCGGTTCGTCGCCGGCCCGCTGTCGTACGCGGCCGGGACACCGGGCGGACTGTTCGCGCCGCTCCTCGCACTGGGCGCTCTCTGGGGTCTGTTGTGCGCCGGGATCTGTACCGCGATCGTCCCCGGGATCGGGTCGTCCCTGGCCGTGCCGATGGCCATCGCGGGGATGGCCGCTCTCTTCGGCGCGTCGGTGCGGGCCCCGATCACCGGAGTCGTCCTCGTCGTGGAGATGACCGCGGCGACGGGAGTGACGGTCCCGATGCTCGCCGCGACGATCTGCGCCGTCGTCGTGGCGTATTCCACGCGGGTCCCGCCCATCTACGACAGCCTGCGCGACCGCATGTTCGGCACCCCTCCCGACCGGGGGTAGACCGCCCCGGGCGTCGATCCGCCGTCACGTCCGCCGCCACCCTCCGTCCGTCACCACCACCAGACCGTCGAGTTCGAGCAGGGGCAGCGCCGCCCGCACCCGCTCGATCGGCAGCCCCGCGGACTCGGCCACCATCGCCGGATCACAGACATCCGACGCCGGAAGCGCCTCGTAGACCAGGGCCATGTCGCCCGACAATCCGTCCAGGTCGCGGCGGAACAGGCCGTCGAGGTCGTCGTCCCCGCCCGCCAGCAGCGGACCGCACTCCTCGACGACGTCGCGCGCCGCGCCCACCAGACGCGCCTCGCCCTCCCTGATCATGCGGTGACAGCCCTGCGAGGCCGCCGAGGTCACCGGTCCGGGCACCGCCATGACAGGCCGCCCGAGTCGTCGCGACCACGCCGCGGTGTTGCGCGCCCCGCTGCGCCAGCCCGCCTCGACGACGACCGTGCCGGCGGACAACCCCGCGATCAGCCGGTTGCGGGCGAGGAACCGGTACCGCGCCGGAGTCGTGCCCGGGGGATACTCGCTCACCACCAGACCCGATTCGGAGATCCGCCGCAACATCGTCGCGTGTGCCGCCGGATACGCCCGGTCGACACCGCAGGCCAGGATCGCGACGGTGGTGCCACCCACCCCGAGCGCCGCGCGGTGTGCGGCCGCGTCGACGCCGAAGGCCGCGCCGGACACGACCGTCCATCCGTCGGCGGCGAGATCCCCGGCGATCTCGGCGGTGACGTGCTCCCCGTAATCGCTCGCGGCGCGGGTCCCGACGATGCCGATCGCGCGTTCGGCGAGGTCGTCGATCCGCCGGCTCCCCCACACCCACAGCGCGAGGGGTGGCCCTTCGGCGTCGGTCGCGGTGTCGAGAGTGCCGAAGCCGAGCATCTGCCAGGCAGGCCATTCGTCGTCGTCGGGCGTGACCAGTCGCCCTCCGGCCCGTCCCAAACGATCGAGATCCCGTGCCGCGGTATCGAGGTGCGCCCGCACCGAGTACCGCGACGAGAGTTCGTCGAGGCCCGCACCCGACCGGATGGCGGCTGCCACCTCGAGTACACCCTCGGCTTCCACTGCCGCCGACAACGAACGCGACGCACCCTGTGCGACGGTCGACAGATAGGCCCAGGCCAGGCGCCGTTCGTCGCCGTGCCCGCTCATGCGACACCCCGATCCCGGAAGTCGAGTGCGGCAGCGACGTGCGTCGCCGTCGGCGAATCAGAACCGTCGAGGTCGCTCAGCGTCCACGCGACCCGCAGTGCCCGATCCGCTCCTCGCGCGGTGATGGCGCCCTTGCGCAGCGCCCATTCGACGGGTTCGAGCGCAGCACGTGGAAGACGGAACTTCTGCCGGAGAGCCGGCCCGGGCACCTCGGCGTTGGTGGCCCAGCCGTGCTCGGCCCACCGCTCGCGTGCCGCGGCTCTCGCCCGGGCGACGCGCGCCCGTACGTCGTCGGTGCTCTCGCCGGTCTCCCCCATCAACGCGCTGGTCGCGACGGCTTGCATCCGGACCCGCAGGTCGACGCGGTCGAGGAGCGGGCCCGACAGACGCCCCAGATAGCGGCGACGTGCGGTCGGCGCGCACACGCAGTCGGCGTCGCGTGGTGGTGCGCACGGGCATGGGTTGGCGGCGAGGATCAGCTGGAAGCGGGCCGGATATCGCGCGACACCGTCCCGGCGGGCGATGCGCACCTCCCCGTCCTCGAGCGGCGTCCGCAGCGCTTCGAGTGTCTTCGTCCCCATCTCGGCGACCTCGTCGAGGAACAGCACGCCACGGTGTGCCCGGCTCACCGCGCCGGGTTTGGCCATGCCGGTACCGCCTCCGATCAGCGAACTCACCGACGCCGTGTGATGGGGCGCGATGAAGGGCGGTTCCGTCACGAGCGGCCGGTCGCTGGTGAGGGTGCCCGCCACCGAATGGATGGCCGTCACCTCGAGGGCGTGACTTTCGTCCAGGTCCGGCAGGATCCCCGGAAGTCGCTGCGCGAGCATTGTTTTCCCGACTCCCGGCGGGCCGGTCAACATCAGGTGGTGCGCGCCGGCCGCAGCGACCTCGATCACGCGACGCGCTTCGTGCTGGCCGACCACTTCGCTGAGATCGCCGCGCACCGACCGCGGTGGCAGCGCGCGCGGATCGGGCCGTTCGAGCGGACCGTCGCCCTGGAGCCAGAGCACCAACTCGCGCAGTGTCTCGGCGCCGTAGACGTCGATGCCGTCGACGAGCGCCGCTTCGGTCATCGTCGCGGTCGGCACCACCACGCGCGACCAGCCGTGTTTCTTCGCCGTGAGCACGGCGGGCAGCACACCGCGCACCGGCCTGACGCGCCCGTCGAGCGCGAGTTCGCCGAGCAGCACCGTCCGGGAGACGGCCTCGGTCGGCACGACATCCGCTGCGTCGAGCACGGCGCACGCCAGTCCGAGATCGTAGACACTGCCGACCTTCGGCAGCGTGGCCGGCGACAGTGCGAGCACGACCTTCGAATCCGGCCACTTGGCACCGGAATTCGACACGGCGGCGCGCACCCGGTCGCGCGACTCCTGGAGCGCGGTGTCGGGCAGCCCGACCATCGTCACGCCCGGCAGACCTCGCCCGATGTCGGCTTCGATCTCGACGACCTGCCCGTCGATCCCGGAGACGGCGACCGACCAGGCACGGCCGAGCGCCATCAGAGGACCTGCTTGCGATGGGTGATCTCCGGGGCGTGTCCCCGCGCGAGCAGGACGGTGACCACATCGACGCGGATGTGCGACCAGCGGCGCGTCTGCTCGGACAACCACTGTCCGGCGAGGCGACGGATCCGTTCGGCCTTCGCGGGCGTCACCGCCTCGGCGGGGGTGCCGTAGCCGGTGCCGGTGCGGGTCTTGACCTCGACGAAGACGACGGACGCGCCGTCCTGTGCGATGAGATCGAGTTCGCCGTATCGGCTGCGCCAGTTCCGTTCGAGCACGACCATGCCGGTCGACTCGAGGTATTCGGCGGCAAGATCCTCGCCTCGCGCGCCCAGATCCCGGTTGTGTGATGTCCGATTGGTCCCCTGCATGCCCCCACTGTGGAGGACCGGGGCACGCGGAATCGGGGTCCGAGCACGAAGATCGGGGAAACTGTGGATGAGTGCGGTGCCTGTGCATAACGGCGGGCGACGAGCCACGGAGAACGGCTCGGTGTCGGCGCCCCGGCTAGGATGCGGCCGCTGTGCGCAGGGTCATCCCCGAGGGCGTCAGCCCAGCTTGTCGGGCAGTCTCAGTTCGGGCTTGTCGAGCTCTTCGATGTTGACGTCCTTGAAGGTGATGACACGGACGTGCTTGACGAAGCGGGCGGGACGGTACATGTCCCACACCCAGGCGTCGGACATGCGCACCTCGAAGTACACTTCGCCGTTGGCGTTGTGCGGCAGCAATTCCACCGCGTTCGCCAGGTAGAACCGGCGTTCGGTCTCCACGACGTACGCGAACTGACCGACGATGTCCCGGTACTCCCTGTACAGCGAGAGTTCCATCTCGGTTTCGTACTTCTCGAGATCCTCGGCACTCATCGGTCTCGGTGTCCTCCCAGTCTGGTGTGTCCTGCAATCATCCCGCATCCGCCTCGTCGGTGAACAATCGACGCCCCAGGTCGTCTGCATACGATCGACGAACCAGGTCGTCGGCGAACAGCCGACGTCGCACTGCGGGCACTCCGCACACCGAGCGCACATTGGCCCACGACCGCCGGTGCTGCGGTGACGGGCCGTGCTCGGCCAACGCCGCCATGTGCGTCGGAGTGCTGTAGCCCTTGTGTACTGCGAAACCGTACTCCGGTAGCTCGCCGTCGAGGTCGACCATCATGCGATCGCGTGTAACCTTCGCGAGCACGCTGGCCGCCGCGATGCACGCGGCCGCCGCGTCGCCGCCGATCACGGGCAGCGACGGCGCGGGCAGTCCGGGCACTCGGAAGCCGTCGGTCAGCACGTAGCCGGGCGGAGTCGACAGACCTGCCACCGCGCGTCGCATGCCCTCGATGTTGGCGACGTGGATGCCGATCGCGTCGACCTCCTCCGCGGGGATCACCACCACGCTCCACGCCCGGGCGCGTCGCACGATCACCGAGTACAACTCCTCGCGGGTGCGTTCGGTGAGCTTCTTCGAATCGTCGAGCCGGTCGAGCGACGCGTGCGGCCGGTCGCCGAGCACGCAGGCGGCGACGACGAGCGGCCCGGCGCAGGCACCGCGGCCGGCTTCGTCGACCCCCGCGACCGGACCGAGACCGCACCGCGCGAGCGCGGACTCCATGGTGCGCAGTCCGGAGGAGCGACGGATCACGGGTCGAGGTGGCCAGGCAGTCACGAGGGAAGGATCTCCGGTGAGTCGATGAGGCCCCATCGGCCGGGAGGCAGCACGATGAAGCGGGCTTTTCCGATGACATTGTCCAGCGGGATAGAGCCCTGGTGCTCGTCCCCGACGTGGTAGCGCGAGTCGGCCGAGTTACTGCGGTTGTCACCCATCACCCAGACGTGGTCCTCGGGCACGGTGACGGGCCCGAAGCAACGCCCGGAGGTGACTTCGGTCTCGCAGGTGACGACACCCGGGGTGAACGGGAAGTCCATGGTCACGTACGGCTCGTCGAGTGGGACACCGTCGACGAGGACGCGGCCCTGGTCGTCGCAGCATTCCACCGTCTGCCCGCCGGTCGCGATCACGCGCTTGACGAGGTCGTTCTCGTCCGGCGGCACGACGCCGACGAGCGAACCGATCTCCTGCAGTCCCCGCACGACGACGTTGTCGGAACGGGTCGAGGTGTAGCCGGCCGACCACGAGTCGGGGCCTTCGAAGACGATGACGTCGCCGGGACGGGGGTCGGTGAAGCGGTATCCCACCTTCTCGACGACGATGCGGTCGCCGGTGCAGCCCGGGCAGCCGTGCAGTGTCGGCTCCATCGACTCCGAGGGGATGAGATAGACCCGCGCCACGAAGGTCTGCAGCAGGAAGCTCAGGGCCAGTGCGACGACGACCAGGATCGGCAGTTCACGCCAGAACGACTTCTGCTTCTTCGCCTTCGGGGCGGTGTCCTTCGCTGCGGGGTCCTCGCGCCGGTGGTGTGCACCGTCGGCTCGATCGCTCCGAGCCGAACCTCGAACATCGTTGCGGTTCACATCCGGTCGAGCCGGATCGTGCGGGGAATCTGCCACCTCGACAGACTAGCGTCTGCGGCACGGCGGCCCGCCGAGGACGACCGTCGACCGGACGGGAGAGCGACAGACCGCTGCCCACAACGACGACGACCCGGCCGGGACGGAAGTCCGGGCCGGGTCGTCGGATGCTGTATCGGGTGGCTCGGGAGCCGTGCCGAGCAGCCCGAGGGGCTGGTCAGCGGCCGAAGATCAGCGCTTCTCCTTGATCTTGGCAGCCTTGCCGCGCAGCTCACGCAGGTAGTAGAGCTTCGCGCGACGGACGTCGCCACGGGTCAGCACGTCGATCTTGGCGAGGTTGGGGCTGTGGACCGGGAAGGTGCGCTCCACGCCGACGCCGAAGGAAACCTTGCGGACGGTGAAGGTCTCGCGGATGCCGCCGCCCTGACGCCGAATCACGACGCCCTTGAAGACCTGCACACGCTCCTTGCTGCCCTCGATGACCTTGACGTGCACGTCGAGAGTGTCGCCGGGACGGAAGTCCGGGATGTCGTCGCGCAGCGACTTGGCGTCCAGAAAGTCCAGGGTGTTCATCGGTTTTTCATCCTCTTGTTCGCTCGAGCAGAGGAACCTGGCGGCGACCGCCGTGTGGCGGGCTCGACCGGTTCGTGCCCAGGTCAGGTAGGCGTGCCCGAACGGGGCAACCCGTCCATTGTGCCAGACGGAACATCGATCGATGAAATCGGCGGTGGCGCCGGCTTGACGCGACGGTCCAGTTCGGCCTCGGTCGCGGTGCGCGAGTGCTCGACACTGCCCCGCACGGTTTCGAGCGTCGGTGCGCCCGCGACGAGATCCTGCACGAAGATCTTGGCGCGGATCACCGGGCGCCGCAGTCGACGTTCGCGTTCGAGCGCGCGCGCCATGCGACGGGGCCGCTTGCCGTACCGCCAGCGAGCCCAGGGCGCGCCGGGCCGGGAGAGCCGGATCGCGCCGACCCACAGCAGCGGAACGACGAACAGCCCCACCAGGCCCGTCCAGATCTTTCCTTTCGCCAGGACGATCGCGGCGAGCAGGAGGTTCACGAGCACGGCCACCACCAGCGCGGCCCGTCCGGCCCAGTCACCGCTGTCCTCGAAGTTCGTGGTGTCCCCGAGTTCGAACGGTCGCAGACCGAGCAACCACATCCCGGTCACGGCGATCGCCACGAAGACGGCGTCGACGGACACCCGTCCCTGTTCTTCCCAGTACACGTCGTTCAGATAGAAGATCAACGCGAACTCGTCGAGTGTCAGTGCGGCACCGACTCCGAAGAGCGCCGCGAGGATGCACGCGGCGACGCGGTTCGCGTCCTCCGAGATCGCGATCAGTCCCCCACCGGCGATCACCATCGTGACGACACCGAACACCACGTGGTGCACGTGCTGACCGCCCGGGGTGATGTTGCCGGGCCACCAGCGCACCTGCGCGCGGATCAACCGCACGCTGATCCGGATGAAGACGAACGCGGCCACGAAACCGAGCAGGAAGAACAGCAGCGGCAGGCGGCCCTGATCGACGATCTCGCGCCGCATCCAGTCGAGCATCACCGGATCACCCCGGCCACCGTGGATCTCATGTCCACAGCATTGCAGGAGTGACCCGGTGATTCGCGTCAGTTGTTGCCGAAACCGGCGCGTCGCAGGGCGTCGGCCAAGGATCCGGAGGCGGCCGGCGTCGAACGGCGGTCGCCGCCACGGCCCTGCTGCCCACGATTGCCCTGACCGCTCCGTCCACGACCGCCGCCCTGGTTGCCGCTGCCCTGACCTCCGGGGCGACGGCCACCTCCGCGCGGCTGGCCGCCCGACTTCTCGGCGCCCGGGGTGGGGACCTCGTCGTCGAGGCGCAGCGTCAGACCGATGCGCTGGCGCGCGACGTCGACCTCGAGAACCTTCACCTTGACGACCTCACCGGACCGGACGACGTCGTGCGGATCCTTCACGAAGCTGCGCGACATCGCGGAGACGTGCACGAGGCCGTCCTGGTGCACACCGACGTCGACGAACGCACCGAAGGCCGCGACGTTGGTGACCACTCCTTCGAGGACCATGCCGGGCTTCAGGTCGGCGACCTTCTCGATACCGGCGGCGAACGTCGCGGTCTTGAACTCCGGACGCGGGTCGCGGCCGGGCTTCTCGAGCTCGGAGATGATGTCGGTGACGGTCGGGACACCGAAGCGGTCGTCGGCGAACTCGTCGGCGCGCAGCTTCCGCAGGGTCGCGATGTTGCCGAGCAGTTCGCGGACGCTGCTGCCGGTCCGGTCGACGATCCGCCGCACCACCGGATACGCCTCGGGGTGCACCGCGGACGCGTCGAGCGGGTCGTCGCCGTTGGGGATGCGCAGGAAGCCCGCGCACTGTTCGAAGGCCTTCGGGCCGAGTCGCGGAACGTCCTCGAGCGCTCGCCGTGCACGGAACGGACCGTTCTGGTCGCGGTGGGCGACGATGCTCTCCGCGAGCGAGCCGGTGATCCCCGAGACCCGCGACAGCAGCGGGACAGATGCCGTGTTGACGTCGACGCCAACGGCGTTCACCGCGTCCTCGACGACCGCGCCCAGCGACCGCGCGAGCATCGTCTCGGACACGTCGTGCTGGTACTGGCCGACCCCGATCGACTTCGGGTCGATCTTGACCAGTTCGGCGAGTGGATCCTGCAAGCGGCGCGCGATGGAGACCGCACCACGGATGGACACGTCGAGATCCGGGAGTTCCTTGGTGGCGTACTCGGAGGCCGAGTAGACGGACGCGCCCGCCTCGGACACCACGATCTTCGTCAGCCCGGGCACCTTCGTCAGCGACACGAGTTCGGCTGCGAGAGCGTCTGTCTCACGCGACGCCGTGCCGTTGCCGATGGCGATCAGTTCGACACCGTGCCGCGCGACCAGCGCGGCGAGCACCGCGAGGGCCTCGTCACGCTTGTTGTGCGGCTGATGCGGATAGATGGTGGCGTGGTCGACGACCTTGCCGGTCGCGTCGACGACGGCGACCTTCGTGCCGGTGCGGTAGCCGGGGTCGAGGCCCATCGTCGGTCGCGTTCCGGCCGGTGCGGCGAGCAGCAGGTCCTTGAGGTTGGCGGCGAAGACGTCGACCGCGTCCTTCTCGGCGGACTGCCGCAGCCGCATCCTGATGTCCAGCGACAGCGACATCTGCAGCTTGGTGCGCCACGCCCACCGCACAGTGTCGAGCAGCCACTTGTCGGCGGCGCGTCCCTCGTCGGCGATGTCGAAGCGCGTCGCGATCCGGCCCTCGTAGTAAGTGCGCTCACCGGGCACCGGCTCGTCGATCTCGGGATCGAACGACAGCGACAGCACCTCCTCCTTCTCGCCGCGCAGGAGGGCGAGAATGCGGTGCGAGGGCAGCTGGGTGAACGGTTCCGAGAACTCGAAGTAGTCGGAGAACTTCGCGCCGTCGTTTTCCTTGCCGGACCGCACGGTGGAGCTCACCTTGCCGCGCGTCTACATCGCCTCGCGGAGCTCGCCGACGAGGTCCGCGTCCTCGGCGAAGCGTTCGACGAGGATGGCGCGCGCACCGTCGAGCTGCTCGGAGGTGTATCCGGCGGGGTCGGTGGTGGGGTCGCCGATGAGCGCGTCGGCGACGGGTTCGTGACCGGCCTCGCGCGCGATCTGCGCCTTGGTGCGCCGCTTCGGCTTGAACGGCAGGTAGATGTCCTCGAGCCGCGCCTTGGTGTCGGCGAGCATGATCTGTCCGCGCAGCGTGTCGTCGAGCTTGCCCTGCGCCTCGATCGATTCGAGGATCGCGACACGGCGCTCGTCGAGTTCACGCAGATAGCGGAGGCGTTCCTCGAGGGTGCGCAGCTGGGCGTCGTCGAGCCCGCCGGTCGCCTCCTTACGGTAGCGCGCGACGAACGGCACGGTCGCGCCGCCGTCGAGCAGCCCCACGGCCGCAGCGACCTGGTCTTCGCGGACGTCGAGTTCCTGGGCGATCCGCCGGTTCACGGTGTCGAGTTCGGTCGTCACGTCGAACGACCCTACAGTTGCCGTCCCCCGCCCGCGCCTGTGGCAGCGCCCGCGCCCGTGACCGTGGGGCGCCCGCGCGCGTAACGGCACTCGCGCTCGCGAGCGGGGTCCGTGCAGGCTGCCGGGTGGACCGGCGCTATCGTCCACAGCACAATGGAATGCAGGAACCGGACATGAAGCACGGGCGCGGACGCGCACGATCGGGCGCGATGATACTGTGCGTGGCCACCGCACTGGCCGTATCCGGCTGCGAATCGATGGACTCCCATCCGCTCCCGCACGAGGCGCTCGGTCTCGCCTCGGTGACGGACACCGATTCCGACGAATCGACCGTGACGCTGTCGACGGCCGAACTGCCCCGACAGATCGACGCGGCCGTCGCGCTCGCCGACAGCCGCGGAGCGCGCCTGACTGTCGCCGTGCTCGACCGGGAATCCGGGACCCGCGTGCTCGGCGGTTCGGACGAACCCTTCGAGACCGCCTCGACGGTGAAGCTGTTCATCGCCGAGGAGGTCCTGTACCGCGAGGTGACGGGCGAGGCGACGCTCGCCGACGAGGACCACGAGTTGATCCGGTCGATGCTGCGGTCGTCGGACGACAACGCGGCGACGCTGTTGTGGGAAACCTACGGTGGTCCCGAGATCGTCGAGCACGTCGTGGAGCGGCACAACCTGACCGGCACGACTCCCCCGGATCCGGGGTCCTGGTGGTGGAACACGACCACGACGGCGTCGGACCTGCTGACCTGGTACGACGATCTGCTCGGCGACAGTGCCTCCGGTGATGAGAGCGCGGCCCGGATCGTCGGCCATCTGGTGGAGTTCACCGACGAGGGCATCGACGGATACGACCAGCATTTCGGGCTTCCCGAGGGTCTCGGCGACTCCACGGACCTGGGTGTAAAGCAGGGGTGGATGTGCTGCCTGGCCGGTGAATGGCTGCACCTGTCCACCGGGTTCTTCGGCGACGACCACCGGTACGCGGTCGTGGTCGCGGCGCGGGAGACCGTCACCTACGAAGAGTCGGATCCCTTCTACGACACCGGTTTCCTGCCCGACACGGCGATGTACGACGCGACGGACGACGGGAGCGCGCAACACGCGCGCGAGACCGTCACGCTGGCGGTCGAGACGACGCTCGGAAGCGCGCACCGGCCCTGAGGACCGTCGGGCCCGGTGTCAGTCGTCGGACGGGAGCAGATCGGGTCGTCGTTCGCGGGTGCGTTCGAGCGACTGCTCGTGGCGCCAGCGAGCGACCTTGCCGTGGTCGCCGGACAGCAGCACCGGTGGCACCTCGAGGTCGCGCCACACCGCCGGCCGAGTGTAACTCGGCCCTTCGAGCAGTCCGTCGGAAAACGAATCCTCTTGATGCGACGCCTGATTGCCGAGTACACCGGGCAGCAGACGGACGACGGCCTCGACCATGACGAGGACGGCGACCTCCCCACCGATGAGGACGTAGTCGCCGATGCTCACTTCTTCGACGCGCACGCGCCGCGCGGCATCGTCGAAGACGCGCTGGTCGATTCCTTCGTAGCGGCCGCAGGCGAAGACGATCCGCTTCTCCTTCGACCACCGTTGTGCGGTGGCCTGATCGAAGCGGCGACCGGCGGGCGTCGGGACGACGAGCAGTACGTCGGGATCGGTTTCACCGTCGGGCCCGGCGAGCACGTCGTCGAGCGCCGGTCCCCACACGGTGGGTTTCATGACCATGCCCGGTCCGCCGCCGTAGGGCGCGTCGTCGACGGCCTTGTGCACGTCGTGCGTCCAGTCGCGCAGGTTGTGCACACCGACGGAGATGAGCCCCTTGTCGATCGCCTTGCCGAGCAGGGCGACGCGCAGAGGTTCGAGATATTCGGGGAAGATGGTGACGACGTCGAGCCGCACGGACTACTGCTTCCCCTCGGTCGACTTCTTCTTCTTGGACGGCGGTTCCCCGAAGTCGGGGTCGAGGAGTCCTTCGGGCGGATCGATCTCGATCACGCCGTCCCGGACCGACACCGTCGGGACGATCTCGGTGACGAACGGGACGAGTAACTCTCCGCGCTCCTGGCCGGCTGGCCGGATCGACAGCAGTTCGCCGGCGGCCGTGTGCAGGACCTCGCGGACGGTGCCGACCTCGGTTCCGCCGTCGGGGCGACCGGCGACGATCCGCACCGTCAGCCCTTCGAGTTCGTGGTCGTAGAACTCGTCCGGGTCGTCGGACGGCGGAAGGTCGGCGCTGTCGACGACGAACAGCACCCCGCGCAGTGCGTCGGCGGCGTCGCGACCGTCGATGCCCTGCAGGCGCAGCAGAAGCCGCCCGGAGTGCTCCCGGGCGGCTTCCACTGTGTACTCGTGCAGGTGCCTGTCGCGAGGCTTACGGCCACGCAGGACCGCGCCGACGGCGAAGCGCTCTTCGGGTTCGTCGGTGCGAACCTCGACGACGACTTCGCCTCTGATGCCGTGCGACTTGGCCACACGGCCCACGACGAGCTCCATCGACGCTCGCCTAGCGGTCGGTGTCGACGACGTCGACACGGATACCCCGGCCACCGATTCCGGTGACGAGGGTCCGCAACGCGGTCGCGGTGCGACCGCCGCGGCCGATGACCTTGCCGAGGTCGTCGGGATTGACGTGCACCTCGACGGTGCGGCCCCGACGGCCCGCGATCAGGTCGACGCGGACGTCGTCGGGATGGGCGACGATTCCACGAACGAGATGCTCGACGGCATCGGCGACCACGGCGCTCATTACTCGGCGGCCTCGGTGGACTCGGCCTCGGTGGACGCCTCGGCGGCCTCTTCCTTGGCAGCCTTTTTCTTCTTGGGCGTGACGGCCTCGGCAGCCGGCTCGTTCTCGGCCTGCGCGAGAGCGGCCTGGAACAGCTCGAGCTTGGACGGCTTCGGCTCCGCCTTCCTCAGGGTGCCCTCGGCGCCCGGCAGGCCCTTGAACTTCTGCCAGTCACCCGTGACCTTGAGGAGGTTGAGGACCGGCTCGGTCGGCTGCGCGCCGACGGCCAGCCAGTATTGCGCACGCTCCGAGTCGATCTCGATCAGCGAGGGCTCTTCCTTGGGGTGGTACTTGCCGATGGTCTCGATGGCCCGGCCGTTGCGACGGGTGCGCGAGTCCGCAATGACGACGCGGTACTGCGGGTTGCGGATCTTGCCGAGACGGGTGAGCTTGATCTTGACAGCCACTGCTGCGTTCTCCTTCGGGGTGCGCCGAGGCGCGTGTCACGTGCAATTCGGACGACGCGCCCTTCTGGCACGCCCGGTTTTGCCTCTAGCCTGTGACCGCCGCGCGGTACGTAACCGGATGCGACGACAGCGAACCATTCTGCCAGACGCGCGAGCCAGGACGAAACCGGCACCCGGTGACTCCGCGCACCCTCTCTACAGCCGCGCGGGGCGCCCCGAGACCACCCGGCCGCGGAGCACCACAAGATCGGGACGCGCGGCCGCGGGGTCGCTGCGCGGATCCTCCCGGTACACGACGAAATCCGCCGACGTCCCCGATTCGAGACTCGGGTGCCCGAGCCATGCGCGGGCCTTCCAACTCGCCGCAGCGTACGCCTCGGTCGGATCGAGACCCACGCGCACGAGCGATGCGATCTCGTCGGCGATGCGCCCGTGCTGCACCTGGTGCCCGCGTAGATCGGGATGCCGGCCTCGTGGGCAGCAGCGCCGATGGTCCCGTCGACGCGCGCGTACCGTACAGAGCGCGCATGTGCGCCGCATACACCGGGAATCGCGTCGCCGATGAGTTTGACCCAGCCGTCACCGGCCCGGGCCTGACGGGCCACTTCGTCGGGCAGCTACGACTCGTCCTCGAGGTCGACGGGTGTAGGGATGCAGCGAAGACTGGCCGGACACGCTGCTGCACATCGACAGGTCCCGGGTGTGTCAACAGTACTCGTGCAAATGCGCGACTCGGTCGACCGCAGCGCCGATCGTGCGCGGCGGCAGCGTGTCGGGCACGCTGGCAGGGTGACAGAGCCTGACCAGGTGGGGCGTCCGCAGACTCAGCTGCCGGTGTTGGTGACCGCCGTGTCGATCGAAGACGGGGAGACACCGCCCCCGGAGGTCGGTGCCGTCGCGGTGTTCCCGTTGTTGTTCGAGGAGATGCCCGCCGATCCGGCGGATCCGTCGATCGTCACGCTTGGCGCTGTGGCCGAGCCCCTGCATTCGGGAAAGCCCGCGTTGCAGCAGCCCGGGGACGGACGGCAGTGGTGGGACTGGACGGTGCTGCTGCGCGGTGTGGGGTGGACGGCCACCTGGTACACCCGTCGTCCGGTGCTCGGTCAGGTCGAGGTCACCGGCCGGCTGATCGGCGATTTGTCCTACGCCACCACCGGGCAGATCCGCGGTCGGGTCCGGCGCATCCACGTCGCATCCGATCGATACCGGCGCGAGGTCGATCAGCCGCACTCGCCGTTCCGGCCGGTGCCCGGCACCCGCCGCTATCGGCAGGTCACCACCTCCCCACGATCGTTCGCCCATGTTGCCCGGCCCCCCGGCCCCGACCCGCTGGTCGAGCGCACTCACGAGGTGGGCGTGCTTGTCGATCTCGACTTGACCGAGGTGCCACCACCGCCGCTGCGGCCGAGCATGATCCCCGCTGCGATATCCGCGCACGAGTCGGACCTGTGGATCGCCGACCGTGAACTGCCCCTGGTCGTGCATCTCGACGCCGACCGGCGCGTGCGCGAATACATCGTGCCCGGGCAGATCTTCGATACTCCGCCGGCCGATCGCACCCGTTCGGTGTGGGCACACGCCGACGGCTGCTGGGTGGGCGGCTGGGACGGAATCTTCCACTGCACCCGGGGCGGCACCGTCGAGGCGATCACCGACACACCGATTCGAGACGGCGCAGCCCATGCCCAGACCCTGCTCGCCGTGGCGGTCCCGGAGCGCGGCACGACCGAGCTGATCCTCGCTCGCCCCGGCCAGGACCCGGTGACGCACGGACCCGAGCCGTGGGGCGACCTCGAATCGATGACCACCTGCGAAGGTGGGTTTGTCCTGCTGTTTCGCCGGCGTGACCCGAGCACCGGCGCGCTCGGAGCGGCGCGCCTGGTCCGGGTCGATCTGCACGCCGCCGTGACCGTCGGTCCGCCGCTGGAGACCGCGATGATGTCCTATCGGCCGTTTCTGACGGGCCTTCCACCGACGATCGTCGACGGCACCACCGCATACCGGATACTCGACGATCTCACCCTCGCCCAGCCGAACTCGCTGCCTGATCATGTCCTCGGCGGCGGACAGATCGATGACCTGCTCTGGATCGTCGGCCATCCCCCGGACGGTTCCGGCCGTGGGCAGTGGTGGCCACTGCCGGGGCCGGCCGTGTATCCGGCCGATCACCACCAATACTGGCTGTTCACCCGCCTCGATCCGGTCACCTGGGGGCCGATCGCCAGCATCCCGATCCGCAGTCCCCGCCCGGACGTCACCATCGACGGAGCCGGCACCGTGTGGGTCACCGCTGCGGGCGTGCATTCCTTGCCGCACCAGCACATGAACCCGCCGGAACTGCTCGATGTCGCCGAACTCCTCGACCGCTCCCGCCTCCGGTAGCCGAACACTCACGAGGCGCAGGTCCGTGTACGCACGCCGCCCGATCACCGGTCCGGCCGCGTCCGCCCACCTCCATTCTCCTTGTTCCGCAAGGCAGACCAGTGGTTCGAGGGGGCTACGCTCCTACATAGACCGTGGCACGTTCACAGCACGCGGGAAAACGCAGGTCGGGCGCAGGAACACCGCGGCGGCCACGGGGCAAGCCGATGATTCAGTCGTCCTCTCAGACCAGTTTGTGCAGACGCATCGCTTCGATCAGATCGGAATCGTGCTCCTCGACAGGGCCGTAATCCAGCACCGTGACGTTCTTGCTGACCGGTCCGTCACCGGGACGCTCGTACAGCGCCCAGAGCACCAACCCGTCACCGTGCCAGGACTCGAACTCGATGCCGGCCACCGGCTCACCGCCGGGATCGGAGAGAGTGTTGATCCACTGGGAGATCGCCCGGGTCAGGGCACGCGGGCGGGCATTGCGGATCGCCGCGGTGTCGAGGTCGAGCAGACCGTGTCGGATCGCATGGCGCCGGACAGGGTGCGCAGGGTGGCCACCGATTCGGGGTCGCCGGGCACGACGAACCATCCGCTGATCGTGCCGCTGCCGGTGAAGCGCCCGTCGGTGGCGAACTCCCACGGTGCCCACGAGGTCGGCGAGTAGCCGACCCGGTAGGCGGCCACACCGTCGACGTGGACGCAGCGGACATCCCCGCGCGAGGTGGAGATCAGCGTGCGGTCCGGTGCGCTCGTCCGACCGTCGCGAACTGCCGGGCAGCGGCGAGGACCTTCGGGCCGACGTCGGACAGCTCGCCTTCGCGCAGCAGCAGCGCCGGCGGGCGGTCGTCGAGGATCGGGTTCAGGCCCTGGAACCACGTCTGCGCTACGGCGGGGGTGTCGCGTTCGGCGATCAGCCGGGCGGCGCGGTAGGCGATGCGCAGGCGTTCGACGTCGGTGTCGTTGTTGATAGTGCGGGTGCCCTCGGCCCACTGGCGGACCGCGCGGGTTTCCTTGACCTTCCCCAGGTAGGCGACGAGCTTGGCGCCGAGCAGGTCGCGCAGTGCGGTGACCAGCTGTGATTGGGTCATGCGGGCGGCGTCGTTGTAGGCGGCGAGGTCAGGGCGTGGGTGTGCGGCTGTCATAACAATCCACCTCCTGATCACAGGGTAAATCACAGTCTTGATGCCGTTGAAGTTCCCACCTCGAGTGACTGTTCAGGGTTGATTCTTCGAGTGTCGGTCCGTGCGAGCTTCGCCGAGTACGGCGCGAGCAACGACTGTGAACATGCAATGTGTCACCGCGCTGAACGCCTACGGATTCCAGGCCATGCCTCACCAGCGTGGACGCGGCTCTGCGGTGACTCCAACCGCAGATCGTCGTCTGTGTGGCTGTGAGTCAGTCGCTGGGGGTGGACGCGGCGGGGTGTGTGGTCAGGGCGGGCAGGACCGTGGCCATGATCGAGGCGGCGAACTCGGTCATCGGCTGCTGGGGATGGTCGGGTCCGTAGAACTGTTCGAGGAACGCCCGCAGGTAGCAGGCACCGGCGATCGATGCGGCGACTCCGTCGATGGGGGCGTCGGCGGCCACGGTGCCGGCGCGCTGTTCGTGCTCGAGGAATCGGGCCACGGCGGCGGGCAGCAGAGCCGGGCCGGCGCCGTGCGCCTCCTTGACCGACAACGGCTGGCTGCACCTCGATCCGGTCGCCCCGGGCACCACCGCCATGCGAATCACCGATGCGGGCCGCGAGCTGCTCGAGCAGATGAGCCGCACGCAAGCGCGCACCGCGCAGACCCTGACCGACGGCGTCTCCGCCGAGGACTACGAGACCGTCCTGCGGACGCTGGCCACGATGCTCGACAACTTCGACGCGGCGACACCACGATCCGAGACGAACCCGACCGGATGATCGCCCGGAAGTGCTTGTCCACCACGATCGGCGGATGCTCCACGCGGGTCTGCGTGCCAACACGGCTGGGTGGGTCTTGGCTATGGTGCCGAGATGACCACTACCGATGCTGCGCACCCCTCGTCCTCCACCATCGACCTCGAGGGCAGAGTGTTCACCGGTGTCAGCAACTCGCCCACCGGACAGGTCAGTAGCGCCACACGTTTTCGGTACCACCAGGACAACGCTGTCATCTGGGCCGACTACGACGGCGGAGAGATAGTGCGGGGTTTCCTCGTCGGGACACGTGACGGTGAACGGCTGCACTTTCGCTACACCCACCTCAGTGTCGACGGCACTACCGCGAGTGGAGTCTGCGACAGTCGGATCGAAGTGCTCACCGACGGTCGCCTACGCGTAGAAGAGAACTGGGCCTGGGAATCCCGCCCCGGAAAGGGTACGAGCGTGATCGAAGAAATCCGCTGACCCGTCGGACCCGCTGCATCGACGGACGCCTACAGCACGAACGCGAACCAGTACGGGATGCGCTGCGCTCTGCGTAGATGACACGTCCCCCGCACCCCCGGGTGGAGAGCGCGCCGGCGGACACAGAAACGAGCCCAACCTCGGCGGTGGTCACGGCGTCGAGGGCCGTCCCGCGGCCGCGCGGGACGATCCGGCGTCGGTCGCGGCGGGATCAAGGACCACTGCGCGGGGAAGCGGCCGTCGGCGGAGACCCGGATCGACATTGCGATCGCCGGCGCGACCGTCGGACATCGCCTGGCTGGGATGGAGCGAACCGTAAGAGACCGCAGAAGGTTGTCGTGGACGGACCTGATCCCGGTATGGACGACGTCATCGAGTCCGTGATTCGTTGTGGCGGCAGCGCCGGCTATCAGATGGGACTCGACGATGCCGGCCAACTACAACTGACCGCAACGGACAATACGCCCGTCGATCCACCGGTGGAATTCGTTTTCAGTGAGCAGGAACTGTGGGACTACTACGTCAGCTGCACCGCGCCCTCCTCGATCAGCCGGGACACCGTGGGAAACATGGCTCATGTCGATCCCGACTCGTCTCGACGAACCTGCCTGGAAGGCAACGACTCTGAACATGAAATGTGTCATCGCGATCAGCCCCTACGGATTCCACGCCGTGTCTCGATCGACGTGGGCGTGACACTCGTGATTGGTCGAATGTGCGCTGGACTGCCCCGACGGCATGGGCCCCTCCGACGCGGTCGAAGCGGTGTCGTTGCTCAGTTGCATCCGTGATCGCGCAACCATTCCAGTGCGGCCACCTCCGCGCCGTCGCTGGAGGTGCGGTGATCGGCAGCGACGGGTTCCTCGGCGAGATTGACGCCGTCGCGGTCGAAATACGTACTCTCGGTGAGAACCAACAGTGCTCCGTCGTAGAGCGGGTGCACCGAATTCGCTGACGTGTATCCCGCGCTGTCCGCCCCGAACGACCGGGCGTTGTCGAGACCACGGAACGCCGTGAGCACCGCCTCACCACTCGAGACCGTGTCACCGTCCTGGAGCACCACAACAGGCTGATCGGCGGGTCAAGTCCCGTGAGGTGGTGTACGACGTCGTCGCGTGATTCCTCGTCGGTGGATCAGGCGGTCAAGGCCGGTGTCACCTCCTCGGTGCCCTCGGTGACACTGTCGGCGGGCTTGTCGGTGCGGGAGCGGGCGAGTACGTCGAGGCCGAGGTAGCGGCGGCCTTCGATCCACTCGTCGTGCTGCTCGGCCAGCACCGCCCCGACGAGTCGGATCAGAGCGGTGCGGTCCGGGAAGATCCCCACCACGTCGGTCCGGCGGCGGATCTCCTTATTGAGGCGCTCCTGCGGATTGTTGCTCCAGATCTGCTTCGGGAACGCGGTGAACGCCAACAGATCCGACCGGGCGGCGTCGAGGTGATCGGCCACCTTCGGCAGCTTCTCGGTGAGTGCATCGATGATTCGATCGTATTGTGCGTGAACGGAATCCGCGTCGGGCTGGTCGTACACGGAGTGCAGCAGTGTCTTCACCCAGGGCCACGACGACTTCGGTGTGACGGCCATGAGGTTCGTCGAGTAGTGGGTGCGGCACCGCTGCCAGGAGGCGCCGGGCAGGGTTGCGCCGATCGCCGCGACGAGGCCGGCGTGGGCATCGGAGGTCACCAACCGCACCCCGGACAGGCCGCGGGCGACCAACCCGCGGAAGAAGGTCAGCCAGCCGGCGCCGTCCTCGGCGGAGGTGACGTCCAGCCCCAGGATCTCGCGGTAGCCGTCGGCGTTGACCCCGACCGCGACCAGGGCGTGCACGTTCACCACCCGTCCGTTCTCGCGGACCTTGAGGACCAGGGCGTCGGCGGCGACGAACGTGTACGGGCCCGCATCGAGGGGTCGGTTCCGGAAGGCCTCGACCTGGGTGTCGAGGTCTTTCGCCATCACCGAGACCTGCGACTTCGACAGCGAGGTGATCCCGAGGGTATCGACGAGTTTCTCCATCCGCCGGGTCGAGACCCCGAGCAGGTAGCAGGTCGCAACAACCGAGGTCAGGGCTCGTTCGGCCCGCTTGCGCCGTTGCAGCAGCCAGTCCGGGAAGTACGAGCCGGACCGCAGCTTGGGGATGGCCACGTCGAGGGTGCCGACGCGGGTGTCGAAGTCGCGGTGCCGGTAGCCGTTGCGAACGTTGACGCGTTCGTCGGAGCGTTGGCCGTAGTCGGCGCCGCACAGGGCGTCGGCCTCGGCGCCCATCAGGGCGTGGATGAACATCGTCAGCAGCTCGCGCAGCAGGTCGGGGCTGGCGCCGGTGAGTCGGTCTTCGACAAGCTGGCGGAGGTCGATATCGTGGGCAGTGGTCATCGCGTGCTCTTTCGTCGAGTCGAGTTGGTAGCTCTCTCGAAGAATCACGCGGTGACCGTCTTTCGTCCGGTTACGACACGCCGGTCATCGGATCCGATCCGGCTCGTACACCATCCTGATGGACGCAACCGATCGGCGATCTTCGCGACAGCACCGACCGAGATGACGGTCCCGCCCATCCCGGCACCGTCGTCGAAGATGGTCACGGGCATGTCCTCGCCCGCGCGGGTGCGAAAGGTCATCGCGGTCCCGTTCCGTAGCAGCGGGGTCAGGCCGGACAACATCGGGTACATCGTGCCGCCGGTGTTGCCGCGCAGATCGACAATCCACCCGCAGGTCCGATCCGCCGCGCCGAGAATGCCGACCGCCGCGGCGTCGGCGTAGCGCTGCTGCAACTCGTCCGACACCGCACCCAAGGCAGGAATCGTCACGGTGGTGATGCTGTCCACTGTGGTGACCGTAGGTTCGGAAAGCTCGGCGGTGGCAGCCGAGGACGACCGGGCCGCTTTCGCCGGATCGAGGAAGACCGAGTGCTTCCCACCGGCCACTTTCACCGCCGCCGCCAACGGGCCATGCAACTCCTGGATGCTCGCAGCGCCGTCGGCGGCAGCCTGTACGCGGGCCCGCCGCGCGTCCCACTCCAGACCGGTCTCGTAATAGCCGTTCTCCCATCAGGTCCAAAGCGATCTCGGCGTAGCGCTGCGGCGACGGATGCCACCGGCCCGCACTCGGCAGCGTCGTCGCCTGCCGTCGGCTGCGCAGTGAGAACACCGGTGACGACGCCGTGACGCTCGTCCTCGCCGAGTACCAGCAGCCCCGGCACACCCGCCGCTGATCCCTATCTGCCAGGAGGCCCCGTGATCGTAACCGTCGTGCTGATGCTCGGAGCGCTGGTAGCTGCTGGCCGGATTCCGGGGAACCCGCACCGCCACCGAACCCCCCCGTTACCTTCTTCGTAGCCCTGCAACACAGGGCGACGGTCGCCAAGTTCGGTATGACTTCTTGCCCCTGTCACTCGAATGATCCGGGGGGTGATGTCGCCGAACCTGGTGACGTCGATGGACCGCTGATAGGGACACGGCCGCCTGCTGTGCCGGGGCATCGGGCAGGTCTCCTCGTAACGTGGGTGCCGGGTATCGACGTCGGATCGGTGACCGTCCGGAGCGGAACGAAAGGCGCGCTTCATGGACCCCACCTACGCCGTGTTCTGCGGCATCGACGTGGGCAAAGGCGAACACCACGCCGTCGGACTCGACCCCGCCGGCACTCGACTGTTCGACAAAGCCCTGCCCAACGACGAGACCAAACTCCGCGCTGTGTTCGACCGCCTGGCCGAACACAGCTCGGTGCTGGTGATCGTCGGGTTCGACGACGATCTCGCCGGGGAGGCCACCCGCATCAGCAACCGTATCCGCGGATTGCTCACCGGAATCCACCCCGCGCTCGAACGCGTTCTCGGCCCACGGATCACTCATCCGGCGGTGCTCGAAATCCTGTCGCGCTGCGGCGGTCCGGTCGGTATCCGACAGGCCGGCAAGCGCCGGCTCACCGCCCTCGCGACCAAGCATGCTCCGCGGATGGGAGCCCGACTGGCCGAGGAGGTCCTCGTTGCCCTCGATGCACAAACGGTGACGGTGCCGGGCAGCAACGCCGCCGAAATCGTCCTGCCGAAACTGGCCGGCTCGTTGAAAGAGGTTCTGCAACAGCGCAAGAGCATTGCAGAAGATGTGGAGAGTATGCTCGAAGGCCACCCTCTTTCCCAAGTCCTGATGTCGATGCCCGGCGTCGGCATCAGGACTGCAGCGCGCATCCTGCTCGAAGTCCGTGATGGTTCGGCGTTCGCTTCGGCGGCACATCTGGCGGCCTATGCCGATATCGCTCCGGTGACCCATCGCTCCGGATCGTCGATCCGTGGTGAGCACCCAGCTCGGTCGGGTAACCGCAAGCTTAAACGGGCGTTGTTCTTGTCTGCGTTCGCGTCGTTGCACGACCCAACCAGCCGTGCCTATTACAACCGCAAACGCGCCGAGGGCAAGAAGCACAATGCCGCCTTGATCTGTCTCGCTCGCCGTCGTTGCGACGTGCTCTACGCGATGCTCAAGAACAAGACTTTTCTACCGCACGCCCGCTGCTGCCGCCGCTTGACGAATCCATAGGGACACGTTACCGATCCACGTGGCGCCGATGCACGCGGCGAGATCGACCGACTCGTCCGCGACGTGCCCCGGATGCGTCGCCATGGACGAACGCCACGCGGTCGGCGAGACCGAGGCCGACAGCGCGGGCGCGGGCCTGCTCGGTGAAGAGCGTGCTGATGTCCACGCCCGTGCCTGTGAATCCCAGATCACGGTCCCACGTGCAGAGCATCTCGCCCGAGCCGCTGGCGAGGTCGAGTACCCGTGTCCCGGGGGGACGTGGAGTGCCTGTCCGAGGGTGGCGAATTTGTCGGGGGTCAGCGGGTTGTGGATGCGGTGGCTGCTCTCACGGATCGTGAAGATCCATGATGAAATGCCTTCAGTATTTGAAGTTCGAGGATTTTTTGATGGCGCGGATCTGGCGGGAGATCTGCTTGACGCGCCGTTTCAGCTCGGCACGCAGCCGTGCGTCCGTCCGGGAGGCGCAATCGTTGTGACGTGGCATCTGGAGGGCGACTCCGGGTTCACCTCGACTCGCCGAAACGAACACGAGTTCGGCTCGGTTCACGCCTGACTCGGAGTCCTGCAGATTCGGCCGGCTCTTGCATCGAGTTCGGCGAGTTGTGCTTCCAGTGCTCGGTGGGTTTCGACTCCGCGGGTGCTGAGGTGAACTTCGACCCGGCGCCGATCTTCGGCGCTCACCTCACGGTAGACCAGTGTCCGGGAGACCAGCCTGTCGACGGACCGGGTGAGGGTGGCTCCTGATATGGCGGTATGCGACGACAGCTCGGCCATCGATGCGCTTCCGTGGCGTGCGAGTGCATCGAGCACGAGCACATCATCGCAGGTCAAATCGAATTCGGAGCCGATCGACGTGAGCGAGGACACAATGGCTTTGGTAGCCTGCAGTAGCGCAACGACCGCTGAAGGAGAGTCGATGGTAGCGATATCGCCGGAAATCGCCGTTGCTCGGGTCGCCAGCCGATCGGAGTTTCGGGGAGCCACGTGAGTCTCCTGCCTTTTCAGCCCTTCGATCTGTACGAGTGGCGGGACGATGAGCCGATGCACCTCCGCCGACATTACCCGAGAGGATCCGATGCTGGCATCTGCGCCACACCGCCGGTCGGAGGTCTACCGGGTCGGCATGGTGATCCCGCTGCAAGGCCCGGGCGGTATCTTCGGACCTTCGTGCATGGCCGTCAGCGAATTGGCTCGACGCGAACTCAATGCGGGAGCCGGGTTCGGCGGCCGTGAAATTCAGCTCGAGTTCATCGATGGCGGTCGCGACCCCCGCGCGGTCACAGCCGAGGTGTCCGACCTGCTCGATGCCGGCGCCCTCGATGCGATCAGCGGATGGCACATCTCCTCGATCCGAAGACATCTCGCGCCCGTCGTTCGTGGTCGGGTCCCGTATGTGTACACCTCGCTCTACGAGGGAGGCGAGGTCAGTTCCAACGTCTACTGTTCGGGAGAATCTCCCGAACAACAGATCTATCCGGCGATGCGGTGGCTGCGCGATCACCACGGTGTGCGGTCGTGGTACGTCGTCGGCGCCGACTATATTTGGCCGTTGCGTACGTATCAACTGATCGGACACTTCGCTGCTGCGCTCGGGGTGGACATAGTCGGTTCGTCGTTCGTTCCGATGGGCCGGGCCGATGACCCGCAACTGCCAGTGATGGCTGCGGAGAGCAGATGCCAGGCGGTGTTGACACTTCTGGTCGGCCAGGACGCCGTGGACTTCCACCGAAATTTCGCTGCCCGCGACCTCCATCACCGCATGCTCCGGTTCAGTCCCCTGATGGAAGAGAACATGCTCCTGGCCGGCGGCGCCGAGACGACCGAGAATTTGTTCGCATCCGCAGCCTATTTCCGCGCCTTGAGCACCGAATCCTCTCTGCAGTTCGTCGGCAGTTACGTGAACGCCAACGGCTACGAGGCTCCCGCTCTGAACAACATGGCAGAGTCCTGTTATCAGGGGATCTACGCTCTCAGCCATCTTGCACGCCGAGCCGGAGGATTGGATCCGACCCGCTGTGATGCCCGGATCGACGGGTTGGAGTTCGACAGTCCTCGCGGCGTCGTTCGATTCGAGGGGAACCAAGCGCGGCAGCAGATCTATCTCGCGCAAGCGAACGGTTTGGATTTCGAGGTGGTTGCCGCTCTCTGACCAGCGTGTATACGCGGCCGGATCACCGCTGGGACAACGACAACGCGGCCACGGACACCGTGATTGCACCGATCGCCAGTGGTATCCCCAGGGCGGCGAACTGCCGCCAGGGGACGATGTGGCCGGCTCGGCGCAACTGATCTGCCCACAGCAGCGTGGCCAGAGAGGCCCACGGTGTCACGATCGGCCCGGCATTCGAGCCGATGAGCAGAGCGATCAGGGCTGCACCGGACGCGGCCGCAGGCTCGAGAAGCAAGTAGGCCGGAATGTTGTTGATCAGGTTGCTCAGCACCGCTCCTGTTGCGGCCGACACGAACAGCGTGCCGACGGAGTCGCCCTCCACGTGCGCGAACGCCGCACGAACAAGCTGTTCGACGCCGAGGGAATGAACGACCTGAACCGCAACGGTCAGGCCGATGGCGAGAGCCAGGGCTGTCCACGGGATCAAGCTCGGGCGCAGAGCCGATCGGTCTGTGACCGCGAAGGCTGTCACGAGCACGATGGCCGCCGCCGTCGTCGACCACCAGAAGGGGATCGACGTCGCGAGCAGCGGCAGCAGTATCACCATGACGATCCCGGCCAAGGGAAGCAGCGGGTGCGATGAAGCCGGTGTGCCGGGCTCGCGCGACGCTACCGGGGTTCCGGTGGGTGTGCATATGCGCCTGCGGAACACCATCCAAACGAATCCCACTGTTACCGCGAGCGATGCGGCTGCGGGCATCGCGGCGACTTTCACGTAGTGACTCGTCTCGTCGAACAGTCCCGTCTCCATCGCCAGCAGATTCGTCAGATTGGACACCGGAAGTAGGAGCGATCCGGTGTTGGCGATCCACACCACGGTCAGTGCCAGCGGTATCGGATCGTTGCCGGCCCGCCCGGCGAGCGCCAATACCAGGGGTGTCACGAGAACGGCGGTGGTGTCGAGGGAAAGAAAGATCGTGGACACCACAGACAGCAGCACCACCAGAATCCATAGCCCTGGTCCGCTGGCTGCCCGTCCACTGGCCGCGATTGCGGCGACCCGGTGGAAGACCCCCGCCCTGGCAGCAAGGTTGATCACGGCCGAAATGGTGGCGAGGAACAGCACGATCGGGCCCAGACGGCCGACCAGGTCGACGATCTGAACCCGCGGCGCAAACAGTGCGTATGCGATCAGCATCCCGATCAGTACGGCCGACAGGGCCACTGATCGCATGGGTCCTCCACTGTAGATTGTCAGGTCGTCGTCACGGACGCGCGGTCGCGGGTGGTGGTCGATCGATAGCGGCGCCGAGCATCGGCGACGTGGAGAACGTAAACGATGACGACGACGATCTGCGTGACAGCGACGGCAAGTACCGGCGTGTCGTCCCACTTCCCGGTAAGCATCAGCGCAGCGGGGATGCTCGCAGTGGACAGCGACTGCATGACTGTGAGCATTCCCGTCGCCTTGCCGGCCCATTCCGCTGCGGGGGTGGTCAGGGCGAGGAAGAAGGCGGCGAACAGAACGGCCCATGCCAGCCACAGCCAGGCGAGACGAGCGTCCCCGAGCTGAACGAAATGCACCATCGACAGGAAGAGGGCGACCGCCCCGACCCAACCGCAGTACCAGCCGAGGCCGGCGCCGGGAGCGTTCGAGAGCGAGTTGATCGCGACCGTGAGGTAGGTGAAGCCGAACAATGCGAACCCTCCGGCCGCCACCGCCGACGCCAGCCCGTCGGACGAGGCACTGTCCGAGGGTAGGAGCAGCACGAGTGCCGTACCGACCAACAGGGCGCCGGTGAGGAGATTGATTGCCACGGCCGATCGCGGAGTGACCCTGTCGAGGAAGACCAATCCGTTGACCAGGAGCACCGCCCCGACGAACAACAGTGCCACGGGGACCATGTGACATCCCTTCGATGAGGAGAGGAAACACCCACTCGAACCGGACGGCCGGGTGCCGTGCCGGAAGGCATCGGCAGGCCGGATATCCGGGTCGAGCAGGTGCAGTGGGTCGAGCAGGCTCAGAGGAGCGCGGGAGGAGTCCGATCCCCCATCGGTCCGCCGGCTTCGATCGCCTTACCGACGTTGAGCACAGTGCGCTCGTCGAAGGCCCGACCGATGATCTGGAGGCCGACGGGCAGATCACCGTTGAAGCCCACCGGAACGGACATCGCGGGCAGGCCGGTCAGGTTGCTCGGGCCGGTGAACCGGATGAACGAGTCGATGAGATCGACCTTCGTTCCATTGAGGTCGGCCTCGGACGATCCGATGTCCGGAGCCATCACCGGCAGGGTCGGGGCGATCAGCACATCGACTTCGGACAGGGCCGCTCCGAAGTCGTTCTTGAGTTGGCGCCGAACCTGCTGCGCCTGAAGGTAGTCCACCGAGGAGAACAGCTCCCCCAGTTCGAACAGGAAGCGGATGTCGGCCCCGAAGTCGTCGGCCCTGTGCACAAGGTCGTTGTGGTGAATCGCTGATGCTTCGGACAGGCTGGTGGCCAGTTCGGCCCATTCCGAGTAGCGCAGGGTCGGGATCTCGACCGTCCGTACCCGGGCGCCCAGAGACACGAGCTCGTCGATCTGGGCGCGTACGAGTCGTTCGATCTCGTTGTCGACGTCGCGGAAGTAATAGTCCTCCTCGATGCCGATCACCAATCCGGAGACATCACCGGTGAGATGGGAGGTGTAATCCCCCACCGGGACATCGACCGCTGTCGGATCCGCACGGTCGAACCCGGCGATCACCTGCAGCATCGCCGCGGCGTCGTCCACGGTCTTGGTCATCGGTCCGATGTGATCCAAAGTCCATGCGAGGGGGAAACATCCGTCCTTGGGGACACGACCGTGCGTCGGCTTGAGGCCGACGATGCCGCAGGCGGCGGAAGGAATCCGGATCGAGCCGGCGGTGTCGGTGCCCAGGGTCGCGTAGGTCATGTGCGCCGCGACGCCCGCTCCCGAGCCGCCGCTGGAGCCCCCCGGCACCTTCGCGGTATTCCAGGGGTTCTGGACGCTGCCGAAGTGCGGACTGTTGTTGTCGATACCCCATGCGTATTCGTGCATGTTGAGTTTGCCGGTCAGCACGGCGCCGGCGTTGCGGAGACGGCGCACCACGGACGCGTCCTCGGTGGGCACGAAGTCCTTGTGGATCTTCGATGCCATCGTGGTGACCTCGCCACCTACATACAGATTGTCCTTCAGTGCCAAGGGAATTCCGTGGAAGACCCCTCGGTAATCGCCTCGGCCGATCTCTTCCTCGGCACGTCGGGCATCGTCGAGGGCGTGCTCGCGGAAACTGATGTAGGCGTTGATCTCCGGATTCAGCGCCTTGGCGTGATCGAGTAGCGCCGTGGTGACCTCGACCGGGGACACCTGCTTGCTCTCGATCAGGGGCGCGAGTTCGGTCACCGACTTGGTGACGAGTTCGTCAGCGGACATGGTCGCCTCCCGGGATATTGCGAACAGAAATGTCCGCGTCGTCGACTGCCACAGCCTCGAGGTCACCGCGTCGCTGAACGATCTCGGCCCACTTGGACTCGAGCGCGGCGATCCGATCCTGCGGCGGGCGTATGCCCTTGCTCGCCAGAAGTTCCTGTACCGACAGTGCCATGACGACACACTCCTTGTGGAAGGGTAACGCTCAGGAGCGGACGCCCCGGAGGAACATATTCACGTGAAATATTTTCATCTGAATGTGTTGCGGAGACCGTATGTGAGCCGCAGCACAATGTCAACGACTCGGCGCATCTGAAAACTCGGTGAGCGTCGGCGTGTGACGGACCGAATACGGGCGAACTCCTGGTAGGTCGGCGATTGCTTACGTCCCTGCCCTTACCAGGAGCCCACTTGCTGGTCCGGTGTTCCCACCCGTCAGCAGTGGGCTGCCGCCACCACCGCTTCCAGAGCCGTGTCCGGCAGCGGCAGCCCCGTGACCACCTCGGTGAGCAGTTGGTCTTCGATTACGCTTCGCGACATCGACTCAGTTCTCCTTCGTGGGGCGGGGTTGCTCGATGGCGGCCGGCGCCGGTGCAGTGGTAGGGAGCCTGATCGGCTGCGGTGGATTCCGAATGACAGTTCCGACATCACCGAGCCCGACAATCACCGATACCGAGTCCGTATCTGCGTCCGAGGCAGAGATACTCGCTTCGACGGCTATCTCGACGGTGACCCCGTCGAGGATTATCTGATCCAGATGTGGCGGGCGACGAGCGTGGGAGCCCCGCGACAGGTCGAACACACGTCGGGTCGGCGACCTGACGCCGCGCGCCGCGGCGTCAGTATCTTCCGCCCGTCACGGTCGCGGTGGTAATGATCTACTGGACGCCATGACGGCACGGGACACTCCGGCGAACCTGACCGAGGCACTGCCGGCCGGTCCGCGCGGTCGTCGTCTTCTCCTCGAATACGCGCAGATCGCCGACGACCGTACCCGCGACGGGCATACGCAGGACTCGTTCTCGTCGGGTGTCTTCTACGCCACCTACCGCATCGACGTGGCACGCGGAACCGCAGGCGTCCTCTACGGGCACGGTGCCGACGGACCCCTCCCGAACATCTCCCCCGGCGACGTAGCGCGACGGTTGGCAAACGTGCCGCTGCCGCAAGTGACGGAAAAGGACCTGCGCACCGTGCTCGCCGCCACCACCGACTCCGCCCGATACTGGCAAGAACCCGACGGCGACGACATTCTCGCTGCGACGGAGCCGATGCGCCCGCAACTGCGACGCATCGCCGAGCACCTCACCGCATCGGAGCACACTCGGTGGTGGACCGCCGGCATCGTGCGGGACGAGCAGTGGTCACTGGGCTGGGTCGAACCACACGCCAATGTCCCTCGGGTCGGGCACGCGCTCGCCACCTGGCGCGAGAAGGTCGTCACCGAGGAGAAACGAGCAGCACGGGAACGCCCCACCAACCCGACGGCCAACTGGTCCGGGGTGTGGTGGTCGACGCCGCTCGGCGTCCTGTGCTCCACACGAGCACTGGACGACGGCTCACCCGCATGTCTGCGGTTCGTCGAAGACTCCGGAGGCGAGAACCATGCCGGGGCACGGCGACACTTCGTTCCCGACACCGTCGACGTGCTCGAAATCCACGGGCCCGACGACTGGGCGCAACTCTGCCGGCGGTTTCCACTCGAGGTCACCGCCCAGAAACGTCACGATTGGTACCGCACCACCGGCCGCGACGGAAAGTGGGTTCTGCCCGACTGGCGGGCCGTCGCCGAGGTGTACGGAGGAGTGCACCTGACCGTGGCCGGTTATCTCGCCGCGGCGGGCACTGCCATCGACGTCGACGGTGACACGGCGTCGGTGATCGCGGGCTGGGCACCCGACGAAACATTCTGGCTCACCGACGACGTCCACGCCGACGGCGACATCGTCGACTGGGTGCGTGTTACCAACACCGAAACCTGGTCCGAAGCCTGACCGCCCGCACTTCGACAGTGGCACCGGAAACCGACACGTTCGCGCGATACCGGCGTCCGCAGGTTCGCCGACGTCTTGCGCACCGGCGCACGGTCTTTCCGGCAGTCTCATCGGTATGACGCCGTTGGCAATCGGGTTGGTCGCGCTCGTGGCGATAGCCCCGTGGGCTGTCGGTCGAACGACAGCGCGACCGCACCCGACCGCACCCGATCGCACCCGATCGCACACATCCATCCTGATTATCACGGTGATCGCCTTCGCGGCGCTACAGGATCGCGATACGAACCGCCGACAGACCGGTCGGCCTCAGGGGTCGCCGTCCAGCAATCAACTCAGCGCGCTACCGCCGCCTACGGGCAGAGCTCAGAAACGTTCCACGAATCGATACCAATCGCCGCTGTACTGCTCGTACCCGATGTCGCCGTCGTGGCGGGGCTTACCCAGATACGGCGCGCCACCGGGCAGATACGCAAGTCCGATCGGGTCGATCAGCCCACCTTCGATGTAGAACAGACACCCACCGTCGACGGGTTGAATCCGCCACACCTGATACACACCGATCCGCCGACCGTCCCAGGACGGCGCACATTGCGCCGACGCTGTGACCAAAGACCCCTTCGACACCGCAAACGCCACCGTCGACGGAACCGACAACACCACCAACACCGCAGTGGCAAGCACCAACGCCGGCGCGATCGCGGTCGCGCGCAGAGCGCGAACCTTGAACCAGCCGATCAACCCGACCACCAACCACACCGCCCCCAGGATCAGAAGAACCCAGGACGCCAGAGCAAACCACGGGAAGAACACCACCGGCGGGACGAACGTCCACACGATCACCCCGCACACCAGCCCGACAAAGACCGCAGTCACCCCCGACAGCACAGTCCACCAACGAGCCGGACGCCCAGCGACAGTCATAACTCACCTTCGCACGCACCCCCGCACCAGAGCACAACCACCGGCGGGTGTCGGGCGAGCCGACCCCTCCGGAGGATCCACGAAAAGCCGGCATCACCTCGGCAATCGGTACCCTCCGAACCATGAGCGTTCGAGCGGCGACCTTCTCGGTGGTCCTTGCTGCCATCCTGGCCAGCTGCGCGAGCACAGACACCGACGCGGGCACCGATCAACTCGACCCGCCCACGAGTCCTCTGCCATCCAGCGAGCAGTCACAGCTCTATGCCGTGGCCTTACACCACCTCATCCTTGTCGACAATCCCTTCGCGACAGCACCGACCCCGATCGGGTCCGTCTACATCATCGACGGCCCTGCCTCACGCAGCGCACACATGTTCACCGTCGCCGACGGGCCACCGTTCGACACGGAACTGAAGAACGAGATCACCGCGCAGTCCGCGGATCTGCCGCCGGTCGAGTTCACCGCCGATCCGCAGCAGTACGCAGATCCCGCACGGCAGGGCCTGACCGGGGTCGCACACGACGGCGTCATCGTCGGCCTGTCCCCCACCTGGCCGCAGGACGACGGAACAGTCCATATCAGCGCGGGACTCTGGTGCGGCATCGACTGCGGACTCGGCCTCACCTACGTCCTCGACCAGGTCGACGGACAGTGGACCGTGACCGGCACAACCGGACCGGTCTCCATTTCATGATTGAAGTTCATGTCAGGCAAGAAGAACTTCACCTCTATCGACGTCGACAGTGACCTGCGCGAACACCCACGGCAGTGTGATGTTGCTGCCGATGGTCACCGCGATCGAAGATGGTGCGCTCGCATCGGGGGCCGCCCCGCCGCGAGCCCGGCCGGGTTCGGGCGGGTTCGGGCGGACAAGGGCTACGACCATCTCGTGCACCGGCGGTGGCTGCGGGCGTGGCATCGCCCGGCGCGGGATCGAGCGCAACAACCGGCTGGGTCGGTACCATGCGACGTGCAGCGATGGGCATGAGAAGACCACGCAGAGCCCTCTCGCTAGGATCTAGGCCCTGTTTCATAAGCAAGCGCTCCGCAACCACATATTGATCGCAGCGATACGCACCACCACTGTGTAACGGACCGCGAGCTTGTCGTATCTCGTTGCCACAGCACGATTCTGCTTGAGCAGGTTGATCCCGCACTCGACAGCATGCCGCTGCTTGTAGTGTGCGGGATCGAACTCCGGCGGCCTACCGCCGGCCGATCCTCTGCGTCGGCGATGTTCCACCTGATCCGACTTGACCGGAATCGTCGCCCGAATCCCGCGTTTACGCAGGTGAGCACGATTGGCAGCGCTGCTGTACGCCTTGTCCGCCAACACTCGATCCGGTCGCGTCCGAGCCCGGCCACCACCGAGGCGAGGCACCTCGATCGCAGCGAGAACCGTCGTGAACTGCGGGCTGTCCCCGTATTGACCGGCGGTAATCACGATCGACAAGGGCTTGCGGCCCTGTTCGCAGGCCAGATGCGCCTTGGTGGTCCACCCGCCCCGCGAACGACCCAAGGCGTGGTCGTCCGGTTCGGTCTCTACCCCGCCGGGTGGCTCACGCTGGAGATCACCGTCTTTGCGGGCTCGAGCGGCGTGCTGGTGGGCCCGTGCGATCGTCGAGTCGACGCTCACGTCCCACGTGATCTCACCGGCAGCGTCGGCCAGGGCCTGCAACGCGGTCAGGATCTGCGTCCACACCCCGGCGCGTTGCCACCGGCGGAACAGTCCGTAGACCGTCTGCCACGGTCCATATCGTGTCGGCATCTCCCGCCACGGTGCGCCGGTGCGGATGCGCCACCTGATTCCGTCGATGAGCTGGCGTTTCGTCCGTTTCGGTGGACGGCCGGTCTTCTGTGGACAGGGCAGCAGCGGCGCCAACCGCGCCCACTGGGCGTCGGTCAGGTCCGCGCGCCGCTGGACGGCTACGCTGGGCACGAGGTCTCCGGTATTCAAGGTTTTGCTTGGTCGCTAAACCCCGATACCGGAGACTTCACTCATTCAGTTGTTGCGACACTCCTGCTGGCACCATCTCGGTTCAAGATCACTTTCGAAACACGGCCTAGTGGCTCGACACAGATCGTTGACCGGGTAATCCCCGGCTGACCGACACGTCCACGGCAGACTATCTCCGAGTCGAGACAAGGAGGTGGTCGTGGCACGCAAACCGAGCGTGTTCGTCCGATCGTTGACCATGGAGGAAGGGCGACGGCTGCAGAAGATCAGTCGCACCGCCAAGGACCCGATCAAACTCCGTCGCGCCATCGTGGTGCTGATGTCTGCCCAAGGCCAGAGTGTCAAGGACATCACCTCGTTGATGCAGGTCAGCGACGACTACGTCCGCGATGTCATCCACGCATTCAACGAGCAGGGATTCGAGGCGTTGCACCCAAAATGGAACGGGGGACGACCGAAGGCGATCGATGAGCAGACCCGCGAGAAGATCTGCTTGATAGCCCGGACGTCCCCCGCCGATTGGAAAATCACCGCGTTCTCCACCTGGAGTCCGGCCAAGCTCGCCGAGCATCTGATCGCGCAGAAGGTCGTGCCGGCGATCAGCCGCGAGACACTGCGTCGCATCCTGCGTGACGGAAAGGTCACCTGGCAGGCCACCACCACGTGGAAGGCATCGACCGATCCGGATTTCCTGTCGAAGATGCACACGATCCTCGCCCTGTACGACACCCCGCCGGCCGACGGTCTGGTGGTCTGCGTCGACGAGTTCGGTCCGTTGAACCTGCAGCCGCGGAAAGGGAAATCGTGGCGACCGCAGACGCATCCGTTGCGGTTGCGGGCGACGTATCACCGCTACGACTCCGGTGATGCACATGCTTACCGCCCTCGATTTGTCCAGCGGCCGAATGTATTACCGGATTCGTCCGCGCAAGCGCGTGGGTGAGTTCCTCGATCTTCTGAAGGTGTTGCGGGCCCGGTGGCCTGGGGAGAAGTTGTATGTGGTGCTCGACAACTTCTCCCCGCACCGGCACCAGAGTGTTCGTCGGTGGGCCGCCGACAACGATGTTGAGTTGGTGTTTCTGCCGACCTACGGGTCGTGGCTCAACTGGATCGAATCCGAGTTCGCGGCGTTGCGGTATTTCGCGCTCAATGGCACCGATCATCGCAGTCATGCCGAGCAGAACGCTGCGATCGCCGCATACGTGCGGTGGCGCAATGCTCGTGCCGAGCCGAAGACCCGGTTCGCCCCGGACTCACCGATCCGATCGTGGACCGAGTACCCGCATTACACGGCCAAGGTTGCTTGACGAGGCACTAGCTCTCCGCATCGACCCGCTCATCGACCGACGTCGGGACTCCCCCTCGACATATGCTGCAGAGCGCTCGGAGTATCCCAGCGGGACTCCTGTCGATCCAGGTGGCGGCCCGCGTCGGCAGCCGAGTTGCACCGGCATTAGCCGCCCGGTTTGATCCGGGAAATCCACGTCGCCCCTCGCGGTGCCTACAGCCACCGCCGCATGCCCGCCGACCCAACCATGGCTATGGGTGTCACGTGCAGCTCGGTTGCGACCGAACGAGTTGTAGGTCAGCAGCAGTCCCCTGAGCGCTTCGTGTCGGGTGGTTCCCCCACTGAACATACGACGCGTGCGGGAAGGTGTTCTGTGTCGTGATCCCGGACGCGTTCAGTCGGCGGATCAGAGTGGAAGAGCGACTCGCGACACTCTTCTGCATCCGTCATCTGGTGGGTGCGCCTTTGTTTCGGAAACAGCCTGTCGGGCGCCTCACCTTGAGTCCGGTGGGTTATCCGGTCAGCGATCCGTGACGAGTCACCAACTACAACTGAGGGCGAAAGCCCGAGCCTAGGGATCCGTTTTGTTGCACTTGCGAAGCCCCGATCGGGCGCTATAGTTGCCCGAAAGAAACCGCTCGGATGGTTTCTTTTCGATGTCCGGGGGCCATCACCACAGCATCTGTTCCGCCTGCTCGTGCACGTCTCGACGCAGGTTTGGTCGATGCCGGGTTCTTTGCCTTCAACGTGATCAGAGGGGGAAATGTGTATCCACGGGAAGTGCTGTTCGGGCGCATGCTGGGGTTGGTTACAGAGGAACAGCTGCGCGCACTGGGCAAGGCCACAGTGGCGATACCCGGTTGCGGCGGAACGGGGTACACGTATGCGGAGTGCCTCGCACGGATGGGCATCGGCAACTTCCGCCTCTCGGATACGGACCGTTTCGGGCCGGAGAACATGAATCGCCAATTCGGTGCGACAGTGGACACCGTCGGACGTCTGAAGTCCGAGGTGCTGGAAGAGCGCTTGCGCTCGATCAATCCGGAGATCACCGTCACGCGGTTCCCGGACATCGACGAAGACAATGTCTCCGACTTCGTCGCCGGCGCCTCGGCGCTCTGCGACACCATCGACTTCTTCGCCATGAACGAGCGTCGGATGCTGCACCGTCAGGCTCTCATTCACAAGGTGCCCACCGTGTTGTGCTGCCCGGTCGCGTACGGCGTGACGGGGCACTACTTCAACTATCACGAGAACGATCGAATCGACTTCGACGTCCTGTTCCACCAGTCCGATTCGAACGACGAGCAGCAGAACCTCGAGAACTTCGGAAACACACTCGCTCCGAACGCGTTGCATCGCGCCTATCTCGACGATCCGAATCTCGACTTCGAGAACCACAAGGTCGCCTCAGTGAGCGCCTCGTGCCTGCTGGCCACCTCGTGGGGGTCGATGCAGGCCGTGTGCGCAATCCTCGGACTGCCGTCCCAGTTCCGTCCCGTTCCCGAGATGTACGAGTTCGATCTTCGTGCAATGCAATTCGTTTCCAGCTCCATGTCCACTGCTGTTCTCGGCTGATCCCTTAGCGACCTTCGGAGATCTCATGGCATCACTCTCTTCTGGCCTGCTCGAGCAGCCCGCCGAAATCAACGACCTGCCCGAACTCCTCGACCGCGCATACACGTATGGCGACAGTGACGCCTTGCTGCGGGTTCAGCAGCGCCTTGCGGACGTTCATGCGCGTTCGTTCGAAATTCCTTCTTCCGTGCCCCGGACCGGCTTGGACACCTTGCGTTCCGACCTGCACTGTGCGTTGCAGATCGAAGAGCGCATGCTCTCATACGAGGACCGATTCATCGACCACGCCGCATGCCCGTCAACGTCCGGGGGCGGGCTCGAATTCGTGCGCAGTCTGAAATCGATCGTTCGCGAGCACCCAGCGAACCGGCACCCGTTCTATATCGAATTCCTGCCCGACAGTGCTGAAATCGGCGACATCGCCTACTACCTTGCGCAGGAGTCGGCGCTGGATCCGCGGTTCGACGACTTCATCGCTCTGATGCAAATCGGGATGTCCGTACGCCCGAAACTCGAACTGGCCGGCAACTACTGGGACGAGATGGGAAACGGTACCGAACCGCGCGTGCACACCGTGATGTTCCAGAACGCTCTCAACGAGGTCGGTGCCACCGACGACTTCATCCGCGAGAATCTCAGTGTCGACGCCATGGTATGCGGGAACCTCTCAGCCATGCTGGCATTGCGCAGGCCTTTGATCTTCCGTGCCGTGGGCAGCTTCGCCGTGACCGAATTCCTGTTTCCGCGCCGGTGCGCGCAGCTGCTCGAGGCGTGGCGGCGTAACGCGCTCTCCGTCGAGGGAATCGAGTACCACCGCGAGCACATCGGCATCGATGCGCGCCATGCGTCGGGGTTTTTCAAGAACGTCATCATTCCCTTGGTCGAGGAACGTCCCGAGGTGGCACCCGAGATCTATTGGGGCGCCGTGGCGCGCCTCAACTCGTCGCAGCGCTACCTCGACTCCACCCTGCAGACCCTGACCTACGGAAGTGCCCGATGAACACAGATCTCGCACAGCGCGGCTACGCACTCGTGGACGGCTTGTTCGCCACCGCCGAGCAACTGATCTCCTATGAGAACTGTCCGCACGATCCGTTCATGGGCAACGGCACCCGATACAAGCGGTTTTCCCAGTTCAAGCTCGTCCACGATAGCGATGGTTGGGGCACCGAGTTGCTGCCGGCACGCGCCTACACCGCGCCAAAGGAGTTCAACCCGGTCGGTGGCGGATTCAAGCGCCCGTACGAGCCGCTCGAGGTGGACTTCAGCGGGATCGTCACCGAACTGGCGGACCAGCTCGGCCTCGACCGCACGACCGCCTGGCAGATCAACGTGCACCAGAACCGGAGCATCGCCGAACCCCGGCGCTCCGGCCAGCTGACTCCGGAAGGCCGGCACAAGGACGGTCACGAGTTCGTCACCATCAGCGCGTTCGCCCGTTCGAACGTCACCGGCGGCTGCACTCGGGTGTGGAGTGACGAGGAGGCCGGACAGCCGCTATGGGAACACACGATGACCCCCGGTCAAACGTTGCTGCTCGACGATCGGGCGGTCCTGCATGATGTGACCGACATCCAGGCGGCCACCGATGTCCGCGGCACCCGGGACATCCTCATCGTTGCCTACTCACGGTGGGACGAACGGTGGTACGGCGACGAGCACGACACGGCCGTGCTCGAACCGCACGTTGTCCCGGGCCGGATGTGATCGGCCGGCGAGGACATCACTTATGAGCATCTCCTTGTTCCTCGACGGGGCAGCCGGCACCACAGGTCTTCTGATCGAAGACCTGCTGCGACGCCATCACCCCGAGTTCGAAATCCTGCACTTGTCGGACGACGATCGAAAGGATCTCGCCGCCAAGCGCGCTCTCCTCGCCGAGGCCGAATGTGCTGTGCTGTGTCTTCCCGACGCCGCTGCGATGGAATCCGCTGCTCTGGCAGACGAACTGGGTGTGCGCGTGCTCGACGCCAGCAGTGCACACCGGGTGTCGGACGGTTGGGCATACGGGCTGCCCGAACTGGACCGCGGTGCCCAGCGACATCGGATCAGTGGTGCGTGGCGGGTAGCCAACCCCGGGTGCTACGCCACTGGGGCGCTCCTGTTGCTCAACCCGCTCTCGCGCGCCGGTCTCCTCCGCCGGAATGCGCACGTTCCCATCTTCGGAATCTCCGGCTACAGCGGAGGCGGTCGCGCGATGCTGCAGCGCTTCGAACGCGCCGGCGAGACCTTGCGCACCGGCAGCTACACCCACGACCACGAGCACAAGCACGTGCGCGAGATCGTGAGACACAGCCCACTCGGCCGCAAGCCACAGTTCGTACCGTCCGTCGGTGCCTTCGAACGCGGGATGTCGGTGACGATCACCCTCGGTCGCGAAGCCCTGACCGACGAGACCGACGCCGTCGCCGTCCTGAAGCAGTACGAACAGTCCTATGCGGACGAGCAATTCGTCCAGGTGCGCACCGCGCAACCGGATGACCCGAACGGTCTGCTCATGGTCGACGACGTTGTGGGCACCAATAACGCTGCCGTCTACTGCTTCGACGACGGCACCGACCTGACCTTGGTGTGCCACCTGGACAACCTCGGCAAGGGCGCGTCGCTGGCCGCAATTCAGAATCTGAACATCATGTTCGGCTACCCGGAAGGGCTCGGTATCGATGACCAGCACTGAGCATCTCCCTTTCACGAAGTACACCGCGCTGGGCAACGACTACCTCGTCTTCGACGGCGGTCACTTCGGCACGACCTTGGACGTACAGCAGATCGTCAGGCTGTGCGATCGCCGATTCGGTGTGGGCGCCGACGGTATTCTCGTCCACTGCCCGTCCCTGGCGAGCGGGCCGTTCCGAGTGCGCATCTTCAATTCTGACGGCAGCGAATGCGAGCGCAGCGGCAACGGATTGCGCATCTATGCTCAGTGGCTGCTCGATATCGGCGCAGTCGATCGCGATCGATTCGAGATCGACTGCCTCGCCGGAACGTCCCCGATCGAGGTCAACAACGATGGCACGCTCACTGTGGCAATGGGACCGGCGGTGTTCGAGCCCCACGCGATCGGGCTGACCGACCCCTCGATCGATCCACAGCGGTTCGTGCTCGATACTTCCGCCGGCGCTCTCGACGTGACCGCATTGTCCGTCGGAAATCCACATACGGTCGTGTTCACCCCGGTCGAGCCCCATATCCAGAACACCCTCGGACCGCAGATCGCCACTCATCCTCTGTTCGCCTCCGGCACCAACGTCCAGTTCGTCGCACGGATCGACGCAGCCGGGATGGACATCGACATCTGGGAGCGTGGATCCGGCCGTACTCTCGCCTCGGGTAGCAGCGCGTGCGCCGCCGCGGCGGCCGCACTGTCGCGCGGTTCGACCACCGCCCCGGTGACCGTTCGGATGCCCGGTGGCCAGCTCACCGTCGATCGGCGCGGCACACAAATTTGGCAGACCGGACGGGCGCACCATGTGTTCGCGGGCACCGTCCGACCCCCCTCCCCGAAGGCGGTAGCTGCATTATGACCACACTGACCGTCCGTCACGCCACAGTCGCCGACGCGCAGCGCATATGCGAGATCTACAATCACGCAATCGAATCGCGTGCCAGTACGTGTGACCTCGAGTCGCGTGGCGTGCACGATATCGAAGGATGGTTCTCCGGAAGAGATTTCGGGTCCCGACCTATTTATGTGGCTGTCGACGATGGCACGGTCACCGGATATCTGTCCGTATCCGATTTTTGGAACGATCGTCCCGGTTACCGCGTCACCGCAGACTGCGGCGTCTATCTCGATCCGGCCTTCCAAGGTCGCGGGATCGGATCGACGTTGCTACGCACCTTCCTGGACGACGCTCCTCGCCTAGGCATCCGCACGGTCGTCACCAGCATGTTCGCCGACAACGCTGCGAGCGTCCAGTTGTTCGCCAGATTCGGTTTCGATCGCGTCGGCATGTGCACGGGGGTGGCGGACCTCGAAGGTGTCCGGAAGGACCTCGCTATCGTCCAACGAAGGATCACACCAGCATGACACTGACGATGCAACAATGGATCTTCGTCGAGAGCTACGGTCGTTACACCCTCGATCTTGGTGACAGCAACGTCGAACTCGCGGACATTACCACTGTCCCGGGCTTCGCCGAGATCACCACCGTGCCACTCGGATATGGTCACCAGGCCGGGCTGCCCGAACTGCGTGCAGCTATCGCTGCGCGCTACCACAATGTCGACCCGGCAGACGTTCTTGTCTGCCACGGTGCCCAAGAGGCATTCTCCCTTCTGGTCCGCAGCCTCGAAATCACCGATCGCAGCGAAGCGGTAGTGATCGGGTCGGGCTGGAGCCAGCACACCTATTATCCGGCCGAGGTCGGGCTCTCGGTTGTGACGGTCGCACTCGATCCGTGTGAGCACACTCTGCTGGCTGCGGTCGCGGAGGCCGTGACCTGGCGAACGAAGGTCATCGTCGTCGCCACACCGGAGAACCCGACCGGTTGGACCGCGTCCCGCGACTTCATCGAAGCGGTCGCCGACATCGCCGATGCCTACGACGCCGTGCTCGTGGTCGACGAGGAGTATGTTTGCGATCCCGATATGTCGGCGGCGGGGATCTCCGACTGCGTTGCCGTCATCAGCGGGTTGTCGAAGCTGCACGGTCTGCCGGGGCTTCGTATCGGTTGGTGTATCGCCACTGCTGACCTGGTCGACCGCTGTACGCAGCGGAAGCACCTGACCACCATCTCCAACTCGGTACTGTGCGAGTCCATCGCGACGGCCGTCCTGCGCGACGGCGACCGGTTTCTCGCCCGAGCCCGCACCCTCTGTCGAAGTGGTGCTCACACTCTGCAGGAATGGGCGTCTGTGCTCCCGCAGGTCAGCATCGTCAATGCTCGGGACGATCTGCCATTCGCGTGGCTTCGGATCGATAAGTCCCTCGACAGTCTCGCCGTGGCCCGACGGGCGCTTGATGAGGGTGTACTCGTCATCCCCGGGGAGGTGTTCGATCGGCCCGGGTATCTGCGTGTCGCCATCGCTCGGCCTCCCGTAGATCTCGACCGCGGCTTGAAGGTTCTGGCCCGAGCCGTGTGCGGTCCTCGATTGGATCCCCTCACGGCCGGAGGCCGCGCATGAACGATTCGGAACCGACCGCGTCATCCGGGACCATCGAACCAAGCGAGTCCGGCTGGGACATACGTTTATGGGCAGTCCTCGTCGTGGTGTGTGGTGCGTTGTTCCTCGATGGCCTCGACAGCGCCATGATCGGTGTGGCTGTACCGTCGATACAATCCGAGTTTGCGACATCAGCCAGCGCCGTTCAGTGGACCGTCAGCGCCTACGTTCTCAGCTTCGGCGGTCTGCTGCTGTTCGCCGGCAGGCTCGCCGATGCGATCGGCCGCCGTGTGGTCCTGCTCGTCGGCGTGGCGATCCTGCTTGCTGGATCTCTGCTCGGAACGTTCGCTACCACCGTCGAGTTGATCATCGTTGCCCGGTTCGGTATGGGTGTGGGCGCAGCGCTGACCGCACCAGCCGGGCTCGCGATCATCACCACGACTTTCCCTGAAGGACCAGCCCGAAATCGTGCCGTCGGCATCTACACGGCCTGCGGAGCCGTCGGCTTCTCGGCCGGCCTTCTCGGTGGCGGCCTGCTCAGCAGTGTCGGGTGGCGCTGGGTATTCGCGCTGTCAGTGGTGATGGCCGCTGTAGTCTGGGCCGGCGCAGTGACCTTCGTCCCCCCCTGATCGACCAATCCGCACCGAGCGGAGAACATTGAACCTGCCCGGATCGCTCGCTCTTACTGCGACGATGCTGCTGCTTGTCTACACCGTGGTTGAAGCGCCACAAGCAGGCTGGACCTCGACGTCGACACTCGCCCTGGCAACCGGTGTGCTCGTTCTCGCCGCAGGGTTCGCATACACGGAACGGCGTAGCGTCGCACCTCTGTTCCCCCGGCACCTGTTCCGCGGGGGGGACTTGCTCTCCGCCGCTCTGTTCAGCGCTGCAATCATGGGAACCTACACAAGCTTTCAGTTCCTCAGTGCGCTATATCTGCAGCAGAACCTGCACTGGTCACCGCTGCAGATGGCGCTTGGGTTCCTCCCGTTGAGTGTCCTGGTGGCAATCATCGGACCTAAGGTCGGCGTATTGATCAGCGCTGTGGGAACCCGCCTCGTCATCGCTACCGGTTTCGGCATCTATGCAGTCGCGTACCTGTTGTTCCTGCGAATCGGCGGTGGGGGTTCGTTCTGGGATCTCGTCCTTCCCACTGTGGTGCTTGTCGGTTTCGCTTTCCCGATGAGTTTTACCGGCGCTTATGTGCAAGCCACCTCCGGAGTTCCCGATCGGGACCAGGGCGTAGCTGCCGCGGTTGCCCAGACCGGCTATCAGTTGGGCTCAGCGCTTGTGCTGGCGGTCGTGACACTCCGGCTCCCGCAGGGAACTTCGGTCGGTGTCGTAGCCACACCCGCCGACTATCGCGACGGGATGATTGTCGTCTGTGCTGTCGCTCTTGCTGCCTTCGCCTGTGCAGTTCTCCGCGTGGTCCGACCTCACCGGCGGGCTCACGCCGTCAGGGTGTCGGAGGACGTGTCCGCAGCAAAGGTGATGCCACGATGACCAACGAGCCGCTCTGCCACGTGCTGTCCGTGTTCGACATCGAGGCCGAACCGGTCACCGACGGCATTCTGCGGCGGCGCATTCATCGTTCGGATTTCGCGTCGAGTTGGCTGATCGAATTCGCCCCCGGCAGTTGTTGGCCCGAGGTGGGCCGTCACACCGGGAGGAATGGTACTACGTTCTTCGGGGCGAAATCCTTGAAGGAAATCGGTGTCATCCCGCAGGAACGTACGTCCGGTTCCTTCCCGGCTCCTCCCACCGTCCCCGCAGCCGTACCGGAGCTGTCATTCTCGGGATAACCCAGGAGCAAGCGGACTATCGGTCGGAGTAGTCACGGTACCTCTGAAAATCGCGAAACCGGCGGAGCACTGTTCGATCGGGTGCCCGTTGAGCGATCCCGACCCCTGGAGCCGGGTTGTAGGGGTCCCACGCACGAGTCGTGAACTCGTACCGGCCGGAATCGCTGGGCACCGGGGAAGATGATCATCCGGGGAGACGACATCATGAAGCGCAGTACATTCATAATGCAACGCCATTTAACTGCCTCGATGACACGTCCCCGCGCCATCGACGGTGGCAGTGCGGTCGCGTGCGCGGCACCCGCACGCCACGGCGATGAGCCGAATCACGGTCAGTAGACCCGCGCCGACACCGGGACCTGCCTGACCGGAAGCGGCGAACCACATCGCGAAGGTGACCTACAGCACCGCGATCATCATTCCGGTGGCGGTACGCGGCCGGAGCGGCGTCACATCGTCGGTGGGCATCACCACGGTTCCGGATGGGCTCGGGACGCAGCAGGGACATCGAGATCACGGGGCGGTACGGCGGTTTCCGTCACCGGGGGAACAGCGCGCACGGTCGAGGACCACCGCAGCCGACCGGCGCGCACCCCTTCATACTTGCGGCCTTGGGCGCGGGTGATCTCCCGCAACCGGTCCGCCTCGGCGAAGTACACCAGCTGCCAGTCGCCGGTGACGAGTTCGGCGATCACCGGCGCCGGACCCCGACCGACACCGCCTATGCGGCGCGCGGTCTCGGCGAGAGCGTGCACATCGACCGAGGTTGCCACCGGATTCGATCCGGGTATCGAGAAGTGCTCCCGGCTCGTCCGCATTCCGTACATCCCCGCTCCTCGCTCCACGGACTCGACCGGAGCCGGGCCGTCTCCGGTCTGCACTTGCAGGTGCACAGTGTCGCCTCCACAGTCCTGCCGAGACGAGGGCGGGTCGATACCCGATCCGCACCGCCGCCGACAGCGCCTCTCTCGGTCCATGTCTGCATCGTGCACGACGTCGTTGTTCGCTACCGTGCCGAGCATGGGCACGACCCTGCACGCACCTCACCCCTGGCCTGCCATCACTGCGGCCCTGCGCCGGCCCGGACCCCGGCGCGTCGCCATCGCCTACCTCGACCACACCGCGCCCGACCTGCTGCCGCTGCGCAGCGGGGGCCAGTTGATCGTCGACACCGCCCGCGCCGCCGTGCGCGCACACGCCACATCCCCACCACCCTCGCCCACTTCCTCGACGCCGGCGTGCAGGTGCTGTCGACTGCGAACCTGCACACCGGCCTGATCGTCACCGCAGAGAAGGTGATCGTCGGCCCGGCCAGCGCCTCGCACGCCTCCACCGTCGCCGACAAAACCGCGCTGATCGCCGACGATCCCGGCGCCATCGCAGCAGCACATGCCTTCCTCGACCGTCTCGAGGACACCGTCGTCGACGAGGTGTTCCTCGACAGCGCCACCGCCATCTGGCAGATCGGCCGCGTCGTACCCCTGGCCGGGATCGGCCCCGGGCTATCGCACCCACTAGGTCCGCGAGGACAACCCTGGTCCCGACCGCCGCACCCGTCTCCAGCCCGGCGACGTCGTGATCCGGATCAGCAACGACGACACCCGGCTGGACCCGCCGGCCGTCGTCGCAACCGGCCCCCACCGCATCCCCCACACCCGCCACGCCCTGGCCTACCGGTTACGCGCCCGCGCCGACCTCGACCCCATCGCCATATCCGACGCCACGCGCATCCTCACCGACCGCGGTCACTCGAACCCGCGCCTGCACCGCGACCACCGCATCATCTCTGCGAACCTGCGCGCCGCGGTGCTGGCTCTGTGGAAGATGTGACCATCTTTGGACCGTTGACCGGCGGCCCACCCGGTACACCCCCACTGACATGCGTAAATGGCACGTCCCCTGCGCCTTACACTGCCGGCTGCATCGCCTCGGCGGCGAAGGCTTGTGTCCACCACTGGTCGACGTTGGCGTGCTCTTTCGGTAACGCCAGGGCCGGGGCTACGACGAAGTACCGCTCGACGGTCGGGCACACCGGGCCACGTTCGTGCTGGTAGACACGCACGATTTCCATCGTCCCCGATGTCCGGGCGAACCTTGTTCTGTGCGGCTCCGTCGGCCGCGAGGCGACCGAGGATGTTGTGCATGCTGGCCCGGGAGCCGCAGCCGCGGATGCGGACCGAGCGTGCGGCATCGCCGAGTTCGGTCGGGTCGGTCTTGCGGGGCCGCAGAATGCGGCGAATCTCGTAGATGGCGTGCTCGTGGCTCTCGAGGATTGCCTCGACGGCATCCAGGACGTTGTCGAGCTGGTGCTCGCGGAGCATCTCGATCAGGCGGCGGCCGCCGACGAGGCCCTGCGCTGGATTGAGCGCGAGTGCGAGGTGTTCCATCAACAGAGTTCTCGCGCCGACTTCGGGTGCTTCGGCATAACGAGCGAAGTTCTCGGCGCGACTGCTCTTGCTGGCAAAGCTGAACGGACAGAATGTGCACGCGCTCTTGCCGACGCTGGTGCCGAGGATCGAGCGGGTGTAGTCGATCGCGTCGGCGCGTGACCACCCCCAGTCGATCAACGGGTACTCGCCGGTGCGTCGGTCGGTGTTGAAGAGTGCGTCCTTGTCCGCGCGACGCTGCTCGCCTGCCTCGAATCCCATGACGTGCCGATAGGGACGGCCGCGGGTGATCCGAGTGATCACCGGGTCGAGGACATCGCCTTTCGCGACGCCGACACTGGAATGTGTCGCTGCCGCACCGACGACCGCGGCCGCCGCACCGACACCAGCGATCTCGGATCCGGGGCACCCATCGAGCGCCATTCCCACAGCACCGGTGCTTCATCACCAGCGAGGCGAAACCACCATTGTGAAGTCACGAAAGGCCCCAGTTGCCGAGTGCGGGACATGACCGCCCATCCGCAGAACACGTGTGCGGACCCATACACGGGCCTCCCCCGGTCAGGGATGTACTTCCGTCCTTCCCATCATCGAGGGATCGGCTACTTTAGCGGGCTACATCAGCGAGCGCTGGGCAGGGCGATGTGCCGGCCGGCCCGGATGATCCGGGACAGGTCCGCCCGCTGATCGAGGGCCCGGGTGTCGACAGGCGACCCGGCGTCGCGGAGCAGCAGGACACCCGCGTCGCGTTCGGTGACGGTCTGCGCGAGCAGACCCTCCTCGTCCTCCGCTCCCCCACCGAACCGGAGGCCGACGTGGCAGTGCGCGTCGACGAGGCCCGGCAGGATCCAGCCGTCGGCGCAGAGCACCTCGGCGTCGCGGCCGGGCTCGGCCGTGAACGCTCCGTCGGCCCCGACGAACAGTTCGACGGGTTCGCCGTCGGCCAACGACCGGCCTCACACGACGAAGGAACGCGCATCACCCTCGGTCACGGTCATCCCCGGACCGGCTCAGTTCTTGGGGAACTTCAGCTTCGACAGGTCGAAGTTCTCGAGTCCCGGAGGAAGCTCGTCGAGGCCCTTCGGCATCTTCGACAGGTCGGGCATCCCGGCGGGCATGCCGCCTGGGAGACCGGGGAAGCCGCCGGGCATACCGCCCCGCACCTTCGGCGGCGTCGGTCCGCGACCGCCCTTCTTCCCCTTCTTGCCCTTCTTGCGCTGATTCTTGCGTGCGCCCGGCATGCCCATCTGGCCGGCCATGGCCGTCATCATCTTCCGGGCCTCGAAGAACCGGTCGACGAGCTGGTTGACGTCGGAGACCTTCACACCGGAACCGTTGGCGATGCGCAATCGCCGCGAGCCGTTGATGATCTTCGGGTTGGCGCGCTCCTCCGGCGTCATGCCGCGGATGATCGCCTGGATGCGGTCGAGCTGCTTCTCGTCGACGTTGGCGAGGGCGTCCTTCATCTGCCCGGCTCCGGGCAGCATGCCCAGGAGATTGGCGATGGGGCCCATCTTCCGCACGGCCATCATCTGCTCGAGGAAGTCCTCGAGGGTGAGCTCGCCGGAACCGATCTTGTTGGCGGTGGCCTCGGCCTGCTCGGCGTCGAAGACCTGCTCGGCCTGCTCGATCAGGGTGAGCACGTCGCCCATGCCGAGGATGCGGCTGGCCATGCGCTCGGGGTGGAAGACGTCGAAGTCCTCGAGCTTCTCACCGGTGGAGGCGAACATGATCGGCTGGCCGGTGAGCTCGCGGACGCTGAGCGCGGCACCTCCGCGAGCGTCGCCGTCGAGCTTGGTGAGCACCACGCCGGTGAAGCCGACGCCCTCGCGGAACGCCTCGGCTGTGCTCACGGCGTCCTGACCGATCATCGCGTCGAGGACGAACAACACCTCGTCGGGCTGCACTGCGTCGCGGATGCCCGCGGCCTGCGCCATGAGTTCCTGGTCGATACCGAGGCGACCGGCGGTGTCGACGATGACCACGTCGTACTGCTTGTTGCGCGCCTCGGCGATGCCCTGCTCGGCCACGGCGATCGGGTCGGCGGCGGTGACTCCGAGTTCGTTCTCGCCTCCGCCGATGGAGGTGCCGGGATGGGGCGCGAAGACCGACACGCCGGCACGCTCACCGACCACCTGCAGCTGGGTCACAGCGCCGGGGCGCTGGAGGTCGCAGGCGACCAGCATCGGGGTGTGCCCCTGCGCCTTGAGCCACTTCGCGAGCTTACCCGCGAGCGTGGTCTTACCGGCACCCTGCAGACCGGCGAGCATGATGACCGTCGGCGGGTTCTTCGCGAACTGCAGACGACGGGTCTCGCCGCCGAGGATCCCGACGAGTTCCTCGTTGACGATCTTGACGACCTGCTGGGCCGGGTTGAGCGCGCCATGCACCTCGGCGCCCTTGGCGCGCACCTTGATCTTCTTGATGAACTCGCGCACGACGGGCAGCGCGACGTCGGCCTCGAGCAGGGCGAGGCGGATCTCACGGCAGGTCGCGTCGATGTCCGCGTCGGACAGCCGCCCCTTGCCGCGCAGGTCCTTCAGGACCCCTGTCAACCTGTCGGAAAGGGATTCGAACACCGAATGCGCTCCTGAGCTCTGACGAAGATGCGGACATTGCTGCGAACCAGGGTAACCGCTCCCGATCCCTCGCGATCGCGGGTGGCCACACCACAGCGCGGGCCACCCGCGCTGTCACGATCCGTCGGTCACGCTCTGTCGACGGGTGCGGGCGGCTCGGGAGCAGGCAGGACCGACAACAGTTCCTTCTCGAGATGTTCCCGGGAGACACGGGTGTGGGCACCGGCGAGATCGACGCAGAACGAGTCGATCACCGTCGAACCCAGCGTGCTCACCCGCGCCCACCGCACGTCGGCTCCGACACGCTCGAAGACGTCCGCGAGACGGCACAGCAGACCGATCCGGTCCTCCGACCGGATCTCGAGCACGACCTGGTCCGATTCGGATCCTTCGAACCAGATGATCCGCGGCGGCGCGAGAGCGGCGCTGACCGGAACCGCCCGGGCCGTTCGCTCGGGAAGCCGGCTCTCGCGTTCGGCGCGGTCCTTGGCCTCGAGGGCACCGAGGAGGTCGAGATCGCCGGAGCGCGCCCGCACGAGTTCCTGCCGGAGCAGGGCCGCTTCGGGCGGTGAACCGAATCTCGGAGCCACGACGAAGCTGTTGACCGTGCTGCCGGCGTGACTGCCGATCGAGGCCGACAGCACCCGCAGACCGTGCAGGGAGAGCACACCGGCCTCGTCGGAGAGCACGCCCCGCTCGTCGGGCGCGACGAAGGTCGCGGAGAAGCTGCGGCCGTCCTCGCGTGGTTCGAGCGCGACGTGCAGGGCGCCGTCCTCGGCGAGGTTCGCGAGGGCGGGATCGATCGGATCCGGTGCCGGCAGCTCGTCCCCCGCCATCATCATGCGGCAGCGGCGCACGAGTTCCCGGATCAGCGACGCCTTCCAGTCCCCCCACACCCCCGGGCCGGTGGCCTGCGAATCCGCCTCGGCCAAGGCGTGGAGCAGGTCGAGCAGCACCGGATCCCCGTCGAGGGCGCCGACGACCGCGGCCACGGTCTCCGGATCGTCGAGGTCGCGGCGGGTCGCGGTGTGCGGCAGGAGCAGATGGTGCCGCACCATCGAGGTGAGCAGCGCCAGATCCGAAGGCCACAGGCCCATCCGCCGCCCGATCTGCAGGGCCAGTTCGGCACCGACCACGCTGTGGTCGCCCCCGCGTCCCTTCCCGATGTCGTGCAGCAATGCGCCGAGGACGAGCAGGTCCGGACGGGAGACCCGCGTCGTCAGTTCGCTCGCGTACACGGCGGTCTCGACGAGGTGCCTGTCGACGGTCCACGTGTGGACGGCGTCGCGGGGCGGCAGGTCGCGCACCGCACCCCATTCGGGGAGCAACCTCCCCCACAGTCCGGTGCGGTCCAGCGACTCGATGACGTCGACCGCGCGACGTCCCGAGCCGAGCAGCACCAGGAAGTCGTCGAGGGCTTCCCGGGGCCAGGGTTCGCGCAGCTCCGGTGCGTGATCGGCGAGTCGGGTGAGCGTGGCCGCCGAGACGGGCAGTCCGGCCTGCGCAGCGGCCGCCGCGACCCGCGTGATCAGGCCCGGATCGCGACGCGGATGCGCGTCGCGTGCGAGGGCGACCTCTCCCCCGTGCTCGACGACCCCTTCGTCGAGCGGACGCCGCACCGGTCCGCGGCGCAGACGCGACAGACCCTTGCGCGGCAGCGAATTGGCCGCGGTGCGCAGACCGACGTCGACGGAATAGCTGATCGTGCGGGCCGATTCGGTGAGCACCCGCGCAAGATCGAAACGGTCGCCGATCCGCAGCGCCGCGGCGATCTCGTCGGCGTCCTGCGCGCGCAGCTGGTCGCGGGAGCGGCCGGCGACGCGGTGCAGCTCGGTGCGTACATCGAGCAGTCGCCGGTGGGCGGCCGCGAGCCCGCCGCCCGGGACGTCGGGTCCGAGTCCTGGCATGCCGTCGGTGAGCTGCGCAACGGACAGGGCATTGAGCAACTGCACGTCCCGCAACCCGCCGCGACCGCTCTTGAGGTCGGGTTCGGCCCGGTGGGCGATCTGCCCGCTGCGCTGCCATCGCACCTCGGTCGTCTCGATGAGTTCGTCGAAGCGGGACCGGATGCCGGTGCGCCACTGCCGTCGCACACCACCGATGAGCAGATTGCTCAGCTGGGCGTCGCCCGCGATGTGCCGCGCCTCGAGCATTCCCAACGCGGCCGTCAGATCGGACGAGAACACCTGGAGGGCCTGGGGCACCGTCCGGACACTGTGGTCGAGCTTGATGTGCGCGTCCCACAGCGGGTACCAGAGCTCGTCGGCGACCTTCGACACGACGGACGGCGCCATGTCGTCGTGGAGGAGGATGAGATCGAGATCGGAGTACGGGAGCATCTCGCGGCGTCCGAGACCCCCGACGGCGACGATGGCGAAGCCTCCCTCGCGCTTGATGCCGAGTTCGGAGCCCTTCGTCGTCAACCAGAATTCGTGCAGGTCCACGAGGGCGTGGCGCAGGGCCACGGTGTCGAGGCGGCGGCTGCGGGGGCCGCCGGAGAGCAGGGTGTCGCGGGCGGCCGCCAGATCGGCGGCGCCCGCCGGTGCGGTTGTGCGGGCCGAGGACACCGAAGGCCCCGATCCCGCTGCCGAAGCAGCGCGATCAGGGCCTCGAGTGCCGGACCCCTGGGGGTCAGAGCGCATCCGAACCTCGTTCTCCGGTGCGGACCCGGACAACGGCTTCCACGGGCGTGACCCACACCTTGCCGTCGCCGATCTTGCCGGTACGGGAGGCCTCGACGATGGTCTCGACGACCTTGTCGACAGCGGAGTCGTCGATGACGACCTCGACACGGACCTTCGGCACGAAGTCGACGGAGTACTCGGCTCCGCGGTAGACCTCGGTGTGGCCCTTCTGGCGGCCGTACCCCTGCACCTCGCTGACTGTCATTCCCAGCACACCGGCCTGCTCCAGGCCTGCCTTGACGTCCTCGAGCGTGAACGGCTTGATGATCGCCGTGATCAGCTTCATATCCTCATCCTTCCCAGAGCCCGCTGGCCGCTGTCATCCCTGCTCACTGTCGTGGTCTTCTTATCACTTGAGAGCCGGCGCGAAGTCGTATGCGGATTCCGCATGTTCGGCTTCGTCGATACCGCGGGCCTCTTCCTCGTCGCTCACACGCCAGCCCATGGGCTTGAGTGCGAAGGCGATCACTGCGGTGACGACGGCGGTGAACACCAGGGCGACGACTGCGATGACGATCTGGATGACGAGCTGCTTGTAATCGCCACCGTAGAACAATCCGGTCTCGGTGCCGAGGAAGCCGATGGCGACCGTGCCCCACAGGCCGGACACGAGGTGGACACCCACGACGTCGAGCGAGTCGTCGTAACCGAACTTGTACTTCAGACCCACCGCGAGGGCGGACAGGACACCGGCGATGACGCCGAGGGCGATCGATCCGACCGGGCTCAGCGAGCCGGCAGCGGGGGTGATGGCGACCAGGCCGGCGACGGTACCGGACGCGGCACCGAGGCTGGTGGCCTTGCCGTCACGGATGCGCTCGGTGAGGAGCCAGCCGAGGATGGCGGCGGCGGTGGCGGTGGTGGTGTTGACCCAGGCCAGGCCGGCAGTACCGTCGGCGGCGAAGGCCGAACCGGCGTTGAAGCCGAACCATCCGAACCACAGCAGCGCGGCACCGAGCATGACGAACGGCAGGTTGTGCGGACGGAAGGCGGTGCGACCGAAGCCGGCACGCTTGCCGATGACGACGGCCAGGACGAGAGCGGCGATACCGGCGTTGATGTGTACGACCGTGCCACCGGCGAAGTCGATCGGCTCCACCGCGGCGCTGACCTCTCCGCCGTCCTCGACGGTGCCGAACATGGCCGCTGCGATGCTGTCCTCGGAGCCCGAGAGCAGGCCGCCACCCCACACCATGTGGGCGAGCGGGAAGTAGGCGCAGGTGACCCAGATGGCCGCGAACGCCATCCACGTACCGAACTTCACGCGCTCGGCCAGCGCACCGCTGATCAGGGCGGTGGTGATGATCGCGAAGGTCACCTGGAAACCGATGTCGATGATCTGCGGGTAGTTGCCCGAACCACTTGCAAGGAACTCACCATCCTCGCCGTACATGGCTCCCTGCAGACCGAACTGCTCGAAGGGGTTCGCGAAGATCCCGAGTACGCTCTCGTTGCCGTAGGACATCGACCAGCCCCACAGGACGTAGATGACCCCGATCACGGCCATCGCGCCGAAGGACATCATCATCATGTTGAGCACGGACTTGGAACGGGACATCCCGCCGTAGAAGAACGCCAGGCCCGGGGTCATCAGAAGCACGAGCGACGCTGCTATCAGCATCCACGCTGCGTCGCCGGTGTTCACCACTTCCTCCACTTGCAACCTCCCTGTAGGCCGCGCCGAGCGGCGCGTTGTCGAGGGAAAGCTTGCTGCCCGGATGTTTCCGTGGAGGCGCCGCGCTGTTTCGTGGGCGTGAACGCAGGAACCGACCTTGTTTCATCCTTGTTTCACACTTTTCGGACACCGCATCCCCACCGACGGAACCGGCCGCTGCCCGCATGAGCGGACAGCGGCCGGAACAACGGACGCGGTGCGGATCAGCCCAACAGGGCGTCCACGAAGGCTTCCGGTTCGAAGGGGGCGAGATCGTCGGCGCCCTCACCGAGACCCACCAGCTTCACCGGGACGCCGAGTTCGTGCTGCACCTGGAAGACGATGCCGCCCTTGGCGGTTCCGTCGAGCTTGGTGAGCACCACACCGGTGATGTCGACGACCTCGGCGAACACGCGGGCCTGCATCAGACCGTTCTGGCCGATCGTCGCGTCGAGGACGAGCAGAACCTCGTCGACGGCGGCCTTCTTCTCCACGACGCGCTTGACCTTGCCGAGCTCGTCCATCAGGCCGGTCTTGGTGTGCAGGCGGCCGGCGGTGTCGACGAGGACCGCGTCGACACCGTTGTCGATGCCCCTCGCGACGGCATCGAACGCCACCGCGGCCGGATCGGCGGCCTCCTTGCCGCGGACGACCTCGGCGCCGACGCGTTCGGCCCAGGTCTGCAGCTGGTCGGCGGCCGCGGCACGGAAGGTGTCGGCGGCACCGAGCAGCACCCGGCGTCCGTCCGCGACGAGCACGCGGGCGAGCTTGCCGGTCGTCGTGGTCTTTCCGGTGCCGTTGACACCGACGACGAGCAGCACCGCGGGATGGTCCTCGTGCGGGAGGGCCCGGATGGAGCGGTCGAGCTCGGGGCGGAGCTCATCGACAAGCACGCTGCGCAGCACAGCGCGGGCGTCGGCCTCGCTGCGCACGTTGTTCACGACCATCTCCTCACGCAGACGGTCGACGATCTTGGTGGTCGTCGCGGCACCGAGGTCGGCCACGAGCAGCGTGTCCTCGATCTCCTCCCAGGAGTCCTCGTCGAGATCGCCACCACCGAGCAGGCCGAGCAGGCTCTTGCCGACCGCTGACTGCGAGCGGGCCAGACGGCCGCGCAGGCGGACAAGGCGACCTGCGGTGGGTTCGATCTCCTCGATCGGGGCTGCCGGAGGAACAGCGGCCGGTCCGGCCGGTTCGACGACCTCGGGTTCGGTGACCTCGGGTTCGGCAACGGTCTCTGTCGCCGGGGCGGGCTCGACCTCGGGCTCGACGGGCTCGGGAGCGGGACGCTCCGGCTCCGGGGCGACCTCGGGCTCGACCGGCTCCGGTTCGGCAGGCTTCGGCTCCGCAGGCTCCGGCTCGGGCTTGGGCTCGACCTTCGGCTCGGGCTTCGGTTCCGCCTTCGGCTCGGGCTTCGGCTCCGCCTTCGGCGCAGGCGCAGGTTCCGCCTTCGGCGCAGGCGCAGGTTCCGCCTTCGGCTCGGCGGGTGCGGGTGCGCTCGGCGGAGCTTCGGTGATCTCCTCCGGCAACGGCACCGTGCGGGGCGCCGGCTCCGGCTTCACCGCAGGCTTCGGTGCCGGTTTCGGCGCAGGTCGGGGGGCCGGCGCCGGTGGCGCGGCCGTGCCCTGCGAGAAACTGAATCCGCTCTGTGCCTTGTAACCGCCCGAGCGGTCCTTTGTCTCGGCGGAATCGAGCTGCGGGGTCTCGGGCGCCTTCAGCGACACCTGCCGCCGCCGGTAGAGGGTCAGACCGACGACGAGCGCGACGAGAACGACCGCCAGCGCGGCGGCGATGACTATCCAGGCTCCGGTACTCACGCACCCATACTGTCAGGCCTGGAGCTCTTCCTCCGGTTCGGGGACCGGTGTCGCGATCTCGCGTCCGCGCAGTCGCTGCGAGATGACCCGGGTGATGCCGTCGCCCCGCATGCTCACGCCGTACAGCGCGTCGGCGACCTCCATCGTCGGCTTCTGGTGGGTGATGACGATGAGTTGGGACTTCTCGCGCAGCTGCTCGAACAGCCCGATCAACCGTCGCAGGTTGGTGTCGTCGAGCGCGGCCTCGACCTCGTCCATCACGTAAAAGGGCGACGGACGGGCCCGGAAGATCGCGACCAGCATCGCCACCGCGGTCAGGGACTTCTCGCCGCCCGACAGCAGCGACAGGCGCTTGACCTTCTTGCCCGGCGGCCGGGCCTCGACCTCGATGCCGGTGGTGAGCATGTCGCTCGGGTCGGTGAGCACGAGCCGCCCCTCACCGCCGGGGAACAACTTCGCGAAGACCTGTTCGAACTCGCGTTCGACGTCGGCGTACGCCTCGGTGAACACCTGCAGGATTCGCGCGTCGACCTCCTCGACGACAGCGAGCAGGTCCTTGCGGGCGCTCTTGACGTCCTCGAGCTGGGTAGACAGGAAGTTGTACCGCTCCTCGAGCGCCGCGAACTCCTCCAACGCGAGGGGGTTGACGCGTCCGAGCGTCGCGAGATCCTTCTCGGCGCGCTTGGCCCGCCGCTCCTGGGTGACCCGGTCGTAGGGCATCGGTTGGGGAGCGACGACCTGTTCGCCGCGTTCGCGGGCCTGCTCGTACTCGGCCATCTCCAGCGGCGTCGGCGGCAGCGGCACGTCGGGGCCGTACTCGGCCACGAGGTCGTCGAGGGCGATGCCGTGCTGCTCGAGGATGGTCTGTTCGAGTTGCTCGATCCGGAGCGAGGCCTGCGCCCGGGCCACTTCGTCGCGATGCACCGCGTCGGTGAGCTGGTCGCGCTGCACGGACAGTTCGCGGACGAGTTCGCGGGCCCGTTCGAGTTGCTCGGCGCATTCGGCGCGGCGCCGGTTCAGGTCGTCGCGCTGTGCGAGTGCCGTCGCCACGGCCACCTCGAGTTGTTCGGCGAGTCGCTGCCCTGATTCGGCCACCGCAGCGGCGACGGCCGCCGCCTGACGACGCGCGATCCGGGCACGTTCGGCACGAGCACGGGCCTCGCGCTCGGCCTGCGCGGCACGACGAAGCGAATCCGCTTTGCCCCGAAGCGCTTCGGCACGTTCCTCGGCCGTGCGCGCCGCGAGTCGCGCCTCGACCTCGACGGCCCGGACCTCGGCGAGCGCGGTCGCGGCCATCTCCCGCTCGGCGGCGGTGTGATCGGTGCCCGCACCGTCGCTACTTCCGGCCGAGTCGTCCTCGGCCAGGCGCAGTCGCTCCTCGAGCTCGACCAGCTTCTCCCGTGCCGCGTCGCGTTCCTTCTCTGCCTCCGTGCGTTGGGCTGCGAGGCGTCCGGATTCGGCGTGAGCGGTGCGTGCCGCCTGGCCGAGCCGACCGAGTTGTTCGTAGACGGCCGACATCGCCGCGTCGGACTCGTTGAGCGCGGCGAGAGTCTGTTCGACGTGTTCGGCGCGTTCGGCCTGTTCCGCGAGTGCGCCCGCGAGGGCTGCGGCCAGTTCCTCGGAGCGACGTTCGGCCTGTTCGAGGCCGGCACGGGAAGTATCGATCGCCGCCTGGATCTCGAGGGTGCTCGGGGCGCGGTGCGAGCCGCCGACCACCCAGCCCGCGCCGGCGAGGTCTCCTCCGCGCGTCACGGCGCGCAGATCGGGCCGGGCAGCGCAGACCCCGAGGGCAGTGGGCAGGTCGTCGACCACGACGGTGCGGGCCAGCAGGCCGTCGACGCCTCCGCGCAGGTCGGCGGGGCACTCGACGACCTCGCGGAGCCATCGGGCACCGGACGGCAGGTCGCCGGTGTCGGTGGGACCGGCAGTGCCGGACAGGACGAATGCCACCCGGCCCTGGTCGGCTTCGGCGAGCGCTGCGACCGCCGAGATCGCGGCGTCGGCCGACTCCACCTCGAGGGCGTCGGCCGCGGCGCCGAAGGCAGCTGCGACGGCGGCCTCGTATCCCGAGGACACCCGGAGCCGGTCGGCGAGGCGCCCCACGAGTCCGTCGCCGGAACGCGTGTCGATCAGCCAGGCCGCGCCGTCGGTGCGTTCGAGTCCCATCGACAGGGCTTCGATACGGGCGCCGAGCGAGGCGACCACCTTGCCCGCGGCGCGTTCTGCCTCCTGGAGTTCGGTGACCCGCTCGTCGGCGAGCCGCTGTGCTTCCAGCGCTCGTTCGTGCTGCGCGTCGGCGTCGATCTCACCGGCGTCGAGATCGTCGATGCGTGCCTGAGCGGTCTCGAACTCGGCCTGTGCGGCGACGCCGCGGAGCCGGGCCTCCTCGATGGCGACGGTCAGGCGTGCGATCTCCGCGTCGATCGATTCGGCGCGGGTGCGCATCGTCTCGACCTGGCCTGCGAGACGCGCGAGGCCCTCGCGCCGGTCGGCGACGGCACGCACCGCGGCCAGATGTGCGCGTTCGGCGGCCGCTGCGGCCTCCTCCTGCGCGGCGAGCTGCTCGCGGGCCGCCTCGAGGGCTCCGTGCGCGATCTGGACGGCCTCGACCAGTTCCGCTTCCTCGGCGTCGATCCGGTCGGCACGGGCTTCCATCTCGTCGGGATCCTGACCGGAACGGTCCTCGGGTTCGGCGTGCAGGTGCCGGGCGCGTTCCTGCGCGACCCGCACGGTCGCCGAGACGCGCTCGGCGAGGGCGGACAGGCGGAACCAGGTCTGCGACGCCGCTTCGGCACCGGGAGTGAGCTGCGCGAGGGCCTGTTCGTGGCGGGCGAGTTCGGCGTTAGCGTCGTCGAAGGCCGCGAGCACGGTGTCGAGCCGCTCCCGGACCATCTTTTCCTGCTCGTCGTGCCCGGCGAGTTCGGCGCGGCGCGTGACGAGGTCGTCGGCGGCCAGACGTAACCGCGCGTCGCGCAGGTCGGCCTGGATGGTCTGGGCGCGACGCGCGACCTCGGCCTGCCGGCCGAGCGGTTTGAGCTGGCGGCGCAGCTCGGCGGTGAGGTCGGTGAGGCGCGCGAGGTTGGCCTGCATCGAGTCGAGCTTGCGCAGCGCCTTTTCCTTGCGCTTGCGGTGCTTGAGGACGCCGGCGGCCTCCTCGATGAAGGCGCGTCGGTCCTCCGGGCGGGATTCGAGGATCGCGGCGAGGCGGCCCTGACCGACGATGACGTGCATCTCGCGGCCGATACCGGAGTCGGACAACAGTTCCTGTACGTCCATGAGACGGCAGGAACTGCCGTTGATCTCGTATTCGCCCGCGCCGTCGCGGAACATGCGGCGAGTGACGGAGACCTCGGAGTACTCGATGGGCAGCGCACCGTCGGAGTTGTCGATGGTGAGCGTGACCTCGGCGCGTCCGAGCGGCGGGCGGCCGGCGGTTCCGGCGAAGATGACGTCCTGCATCTTGCCGCCGCGCAGGGCCTTGGCGCCCTGCTCCCCCATCACCCAGGTGAGTGCGTCGACGACGTTCGACTTGCCGGACCCGTTGGGGCCCACCACACAGGTGATACCCGGTTCGAAACGGAGAGTCGTCGACGAGGCGAAGGACTTGAAGCCCTTCAACGTCAGACTCTTGAGGTACATGGGTGAGAACTCTACCGGCGGGTTGTGACCGCTTTCCTAGGCCGGGTGCACCGCGCGGACCGTCCCGTCGAAACCGGTCGTGTACAGGACGTTCGGGTCCCAGCCCGGTCCCGAACCGAAGGCGAGCGAGGACATCAGTGGGATGCCCTCGGCGATGCGGCAGCTGTGCCCGGTCGCCGGATCGACCCGCAGGACCGCGCCGGCGAGGTTGAGCGCGATGTACAGCGCGCCGTCGGGACCGATCGTGAGGTCGTCGGGCATAGAGAGCAGCCCCGGCCCGGGCAGGTCGATGCTGCGCACGGGTCCTTCGAGGTCGCGTGCGTCGAGGATGTGGAGCCGGTTGACGTTCTCGAAGGTCGTCACGGTGTAGACGGTGTCGCCGTCGACGGCGATGCCGTTGACGGATCCGAGATCGGTACGGACGACGCGGGCCTCGCCACCGCCGGCGGGCACGAGGGTGAGTCCGACCTCGCCGAGATCGCGTGAGGTGAGCATCGATCCGTCCGACAGCCGGCCGAGGCCGTTGGGCATGACCAGCCCGGTGCCGTGGGTGCCGCGTTCACCCGTATCGAGGTCGAGCGTGTCGATCGTGCCGTCGGCGATCCCGGCCAACCCCGAGACGGTCGTGTTGCCCACGTTCAGGTACACGGTGGGAACGTCGACGACGATGCCGCCCGGACCGGTCACCTCGGACAGCACGGTGGTCACGCTGCCGTCGGGAGTGATCCGGCGCAGCGCTCCGGGGCCGACGAAGGAGGTGTCCGAGACGAGCAGACCGCCCCGCTCGTCGAACGCCAGGTTCTCGAGGACACCGAGCCCCGACGCGACCGTCGTGACGGACCGCGGTGCGCAGGCAGCCGGAACGAACGCCGCCGGTGCTGTGGCAGCGGGACCGGCCGCCGCCGGTGCTGCGGCAGTGGGACCGGCCGCCGCCGGTGCTGCGGCCAGGGGTGCCACTGCCACAGCGGCGGCTGCTGCCGCCACCATCGTCGAACGTGCACGCCTGCCCATATGTCTCCCCCTCGCCGACCGCGACCCCCCCGGCCGCTTGCACCCGATCGCGGCAGGATACCAAGCCGAACGGACAAACAGGACGGATGTCAGCGTTCGACGAAACCGTCGAGGTCGCCGCGCGCGGGATCCCACGATTCGACGACGAGCCGCACCTCACCGGGGGTGTCGCCGGATCGCAGCCACGCGAGGAGCTGTTCGAGTGCCGGCCGGGGGCCTTCGGCCACGACCATGACGCGACCGTCGGGATGATTCGTCGCGTGCCCGACGAGACCGAGTTCGAGTGCGCGGGCACGCGTGAACCAGCGGAAACCGACCCCCTGGACGCGGCCGTGCACCCACGCCGTGAGCCGTTCGACGTCTGCGGGGGCGCTCATCGATCAGTCCTCGGGGGTGATCGTCAGCGAGACCTCGGTGCCCGCCTCGAGGGTGCGGCCCACCGTGCACACCTTGTCGACGGAGCGTTCGACGAGGGCGATGAGGCGGTCCCGTGCGTCTGCGTCGAGCTCCGACAGGTCGAGGATCATCTCCTCCTCGAGGTGCGGGTAGACCTCGTTCTCGCGGTCGGCGGCACCGGAGACGCGGATCGTCGCGTCGTAGTCGTCGCCGAGCCTGCGGGACAGCGGGAAGTCCGAAGCCATGCCGGAGCACGCGGCGAGCGCGATCTTGAGCAGCTCGCCCGGGGTGAAGACGCCCTCGACGCTCTCCGAGCCGATGAGCACCTCGGCGCCGCGGGAGCTGCGTCCGGTGTAACGGCGCGTGCCGGTGCGCTCGACCCACAGCTCGGTGGTGGGAAGGTCGGAAGTCTGGTCAGCCATGGAGGAAATCCTGCCATGTCCCGTCGACCGGGATGTCGCGCAGGATGGTCACGAAGTCCTCGACCTCGGCGGACGACGCGTCGGCACTGCGTCGCAGCACTCCGACCGGTTCGACGGTGCCCGCGGTGGGTAGGTCCAGGCGCCGGACCACGCCGTCGGCGAGGTCGTCCCGGGCCGCGCGTTCGGTGGTGATCCACACGGCGTCGCTGCGCCGCACCACCCCGCGTGCCACGGCGAGGTCGAGTGTCTCGATCAGCCCGACCGGCAGTCGCAGGCCGTGACGTTCGAACAATGCCTCGGTCGCGTGGCGCGGTACGGTTCCGCTGGTCGCGACCACCAGGGGGTGTTCGAGCGTGTCGGCGACGGAGACGGAACGCCCGGCGAGGGGGTGGCCGGGCCGGACGACGAGGATCAGCGTCTCGGCGTACAGGAGCTCGAACGACAGCCCCACCATCCGGGACGGTTCGACCATGCGCCCGAGGACGACGTCGAGGGCGCCGGCGGCGAGCGCCGACAGCAGGACGGCATTGGGGTCGGTGCGGATCCGGATGTCCAGATCGGCGCGCACGCGGCGCAGCTCCGCCAGAGCTTCGGGGAGTACGTACCCGGCCACGGTGGGTAGGGCCCCGATCCGCAGCGGCTCGCGGGCGGGTTCGGCCGCTCCCGCCAGTGCGGCCACAGCTGCGTCCAGTGAGGTGGTGACGTCCTGCGCGTATCGCAGGAAGCGGTGACCCGCCGCGGTGAGGCGCGCACCGTGTCGGCCGCGGTCGAGGAGTTTCGCTCCGGCGAGCACCTCGAGCTCGTTGAGTGTCTTCGTGACGGCCGGCTGACTCAGCTGCAACAGCTCGGCGGCCCGACCGACCTGACCCTCGCGCGCGACGGTGACGAAACATCTCAGGTGCCGGAGGCGGATGCGTCGCACCTGCTCCGGGACGGACGAGGACGGACCGAACGCGGATTGCATTACTGAAAGTTATGAATCAACTGCTGTTTTGTCAATTTACATGAGTTTTTATTCACCTTATGGTTGTGTCCACAGCTCAGAGATCGGAGATCGCATGTCCACCGGCGAATACGTCGAGCGCGACCACACACTGCACCCACCCGCGCTCACCCCCGGCTACCGCACGTCGGTGCTGCGCGCACCGCGCAACGCGCTCATCACGCCGAAGCCGACCCTGTCGGAGATCACCGGACCTGTCTTCCGCAGCGACGAGCTCGGCGCCCTCGACAACGACCTGATCCTGAACTTCTCGAAGGACGGCCTGCCGATCGGTGAGCGCATCATCGTCCACGGCTTCGTCAAGGACGAGTTCGGCAATCCGGTCGAGGGCGCACTCGTCGAGGTGTGGCAGGCCAACGCCGGTGGCCGGTACCGCCACAAGAAGGACACCTATCTCGCTCCCATCGATCCGAACTTCGGCGGTTGCGGGCGGATGCTCACGGACGCGAACGGCTACTACCAGTTCCGGACGATCAAACCCGGCGCATATCCGTGGGGCAACAGCCGCAACGCCTGGCGCCCGGCGCACATCCACGTGTCGATCCTCGGCCGTGGGTGGGCGCAGCGCCTGATCACCCAGCTGTACTTCGAGGGCGACCCGCTCATCGAGAAGTGCCCGATCGCGCGGACGATCCCGACCGTGGATCAGCTCCGCAGCCTGATCGCCCAGGAGGACCCCGCCTCCAACGCGCCGTTCGACGCCCGCGCCTACCGCTGGGACATCACCCTGCGCGGTCGCCGCGCCACCTTCTTCGAGAACACCGACCTCCCGGGAGCCCCGCGATGAGCCTGCCCACCGATCCCTACCGGCCCGTGCCCCCGCTGCTCCCCCGCGCGATGGTCACGCGTTTCCCGGAAACGCCCTCGCAGACCGGCGGCCCGTACGTCCACATCGGGCTCGCGCCGCAGCAGGCCGGCTTCGACATCTTCGACAACAACTTCGGCAACGTCCTCGTCACCGACGAGACCGAGGGCGAGCGAATCGTGTTGGAGGGCCGCGTCATCGACGGCACCGGCACCCCGGTGCGCGACGCCCTGCTCGAGAGCTGGCAGGCGAACGCGCACGGCCGGTACGCACATCCGGACGACGCACAGGACAAGGATCTCGATCCGAACTTCCGCGGCTGGGGACGCACCGGCGGCGACTTCGAGACGGGCGTGTTCACGATCGAGACGATCAAGCCCGGGGCCGTCACCAACCCCGACGGCTCCGTCTCGGCACCCCACATCCTGCTGGTGATCTTCGCGCGCGGAATCAACCTCGGGCTGCACACGCGGGTCTACTTCGAGGACGAGGCCGGACTCAACGCCGAGGATCCCGTCCTGAAGGGCATCGAATGGGAGGTGCGGCGCAACACCCTGATCGCGTCGCGTTCCGAGCGCGACGGACGCACCGTCTACACGATCGACATCCGGCTGCAGGACACTCCGGACGGTGGCGCCGAGACGGTCTTCTTCGACATCTGAACCACCACCTTTCCGAACGGCCCGGTATGCGCGTGCGCTACCGGGTCGTTCGCGGTCGTGGCTGACACTTCGGGCAGCTGTACGACGAGCGGTTCATGAACTTCTCGCGGCGGATCGGCGCGCCGCAGCGTCGGCACGGCTCGTTCTCGCGTCCGTAGACGTTCAGGGAACGCTCGAAGTAGCCGGACTCCCCATTGACGTTGACGTACAGGGCGTCGAACGACGTACCACCCTGCCCGAGGGCCTCCGCCATCACCTCGGTGGCCGCATCGAGAGCCGACCGGAGCTTCGGACGCGACAGCGCGTCGGTGGGCCGGTTGCCGTGAATCCTTGCGCGCCACAGCGCTTCGTCGGCGTAGATGTTGCCGATGCCGGAGACGACGGTCTGGTCGAGCAGCGCACGCTTGATCTCGGTGTGCTTGGTGCGCAGCACGGCCACGACCGCATCCGGGTCGAACCGGGGATCCATCGGGTCGCGGGCGATGTGCGCGACCGGCAGCGGCAGACGATCACCGTCCACCTCCACGAGCGGGGCCAGGGCCCAGCCTCCGAAGGTGCGCTGGTCGACGAAACGCAGATCGGCACCGTTGTCGAGGACGGCGCGGATACGCAGATGCTTCTCGTCCGGCACGGTCGGAGGCTGCACGAGCATCTGCCCGCTCATCCCCAGATGCACCACGAGAGCCAGATCGGCCGGTTCGAGCACGAGCCACATGTACTTGCCGCGGCGCTCGACCGAAGCGACCTTCTGACCGGTCACCTGCAGTGCGAGATCGCGCGGACCGGGCTCGTGCCGTCGGACGGCACGCGGATGCAGCACCTGCACCGAGTCCACAGTCGCGCCGACGACGTGCGCGTCGAGTCCGCGACGGACCACCTCGACCTCGGGAAGTTCGGGCACCTGCGGTCAGTTGTCCTCGGTGGGCGTGTCGGCGGATCCGGACTGCTGGTCGGAAGCCCCGGCATCACCGGTCTCGGCAGCAGTGCCCTCGGTCAGCGCGTTCCATGCGGCCGACGCGGCCTTCTGCTCGGCTTCCTTCTTGGTGCGTCCGACACCGGTGCCGTAGGGATTGCCACCGATGAGGGCGGTGGCGGTGAATTCCTTGTCGTGATCCGGACCGGTGGCGGTGATCTCGTAGGCGGGAACACCGAGACCGCGCTCGGCGGTGAGTTCCTGCAGACTCGTCTTCCAGTCCAGACCGGCACCGAGGCGCGGGCCGCGTTCGAGCAGTGCGGCGAACAGGCGCAGAACCACTTCGCGCGCGACGTCGATGCCGTGCGCGAGATGGACGGCGCCGAGGAGCGATTCCATTCCGTCGGCCAGGATGCTGGCCTTGTCGCGTCCGCCCGTCAGTTCCTCGCCCTTGCCGAGCAGGAGATGCACTCCGAGCCCGCCTTCTCCGAGGCCGCGCGCCACCTCGGCGAGCGCGTGCATGTTGACAACGCTCGCGCGGATCTTGGCGAGTTCGCCCTCGGACTTGTCCGGGTGGGTGAGGTAGAGCTTTTCGGTCACCGCGAGCCCGAGGACGGCATCGCCGAGGAACTCGAGACGTTCGTTGGTGGGCAATCCGCCGTTCTCGTAGGCGTACGAGCGGTGGGTGAGCGCCAAGGACAGGAGTTCTGCGTCCAGAGGCACGCCGAGGGCGGCGAGGAGAGACTCGTGGCTCTCTTCGCCGCCCTCGGTAGCTGTTTCGGAGGACTTGCTCGTCACGTGAATACCGATTAGACGGGCGCGGTCACCTGACGGCCGTTGTAGGTGCCGCACGACGGGCACGCCACGTGGGGCAGCTTCTTCTCTCCGCAACCCCGGTTCGGGCAGGTGACGAGCGTCGGCGCAGTGGTGTTCCACTGGCTGCGCCGCGACCGGGTGTTGGAACGCGACATTCTGCGCTTGGGGACGGCCACGTCTACTTCTCCTCGTTGTTCGAGCTGTCGATTTGACTGCTGGGTTCTTCGGAGCCCGCGCCGAACTTGGCTGCCAACCCAGCCCAGCGAGGATCCATTGTCTCATGACGGTGCCCGGATTCTGCAATCGCCAGGCGAATGCCGCATTCGGGGCACAATCCCGCACAGTCGTCACTACACAACGGCTGCAGCGGAAGTTCCAGACCAACCGCGTTCACGAGGACCGGTTCGAGATCGATCAGATCGTTCTCGACGCGGTACACCTCGTCGTCCTCGGTGGTCTGCTCAGTGACGCTGTTCGGGTAGGCGAACAGCTCGGTGAGGTACACGTCCACCGGCTCGGTGAACGACTCGAGGCATCGAGAGCACTCGCCGAGGGCGTCGACACGAACACTACCGGTGACCAGGACGCCCTCGGACACCGACTCCAGGCGGAGATCGAGATCGATCTCGGAGCCTTCCTCGATCGCGATCAGATCGAGCCCGATGCGCGAGGGTGACGGCACCTTCCGCTCGACCGTACGCATCGAACCGGGCCGGCGACCCAGGGAGAGCGTGTCGAACACCAGCCCCGAGTCCCGGCCGGAACGGGACGTGCTGGAATCACGGGTGGACACGGGGAACTCACCTTCTTCGGACGACGCAGGACACGACTCGGTCGTGATAGGGCAACCGCTCCATGATACGCGATGGGCGGCAGGAGCGAAAATCCCGCGGGTCAGCGGCGACGGCTCGCCCGGTGGTCGGCCTCCGCGAAGTCGGGAGCACCCGACAGCCGCAGCTGCTGCCGGCCGCGGCCGACGGACCGCAGCGTGGTGCCGAGCAGTTCCTCGAACTCTCCCAGCTTGCCGTCGATGTACTCGTCGCACTCCGTCCGGAGACGGTCGGACTCGGCGTGGGCCGAATCGATGACACGCGCCGACTCGGCGTGTGCGGCCTGCACGACCTCGGTCTGCGACACCAGACGTGCCTTCTCGGCCTCGCCCTCGGCCACGGAACGCTCGTAGGACGCCTGCCCGGACTCGACCAGACGGTCGGCCTCGACGCGGGCACGCCCGGTCACGCTCTCGTACTGCTTGTTGCCCTCGGCGACGAGATCGTCGGCCTCGGCCTGCGCATCGCGCACCAGTTCCTCGGCGTGGGCGCGGGCCTCCTTGACCATCCGGTCCGCTTGGGCCTTCGCGTCCGCGAGCATGCGGTCGGCGTCGGCGCGCGCGTCCTCGAGGAGGGTGCGTGCCTCCTCGTCGGCGTCCCCGACCGTCTTGTCGGCCTGAGCCCGCGCGTCGTTGATCAGCTTGTCACGGTGATCGAGGACGTCCTGCGCGTCGTCGAGTTCGGGCGGCAGCGCATCGCGCACGTCGTCGAGCAATTCGAGGACATCGCCGCGCGGTACCACGCAGCTCGCCGTCATCGGAACGCTACGTGCCTCTTCGACGATTGCGACCAGCTCGTCGAGTGCCTCGAATACCCGGTACACGCCCAACCCCAATCACTCGCTCGACACGACCGGTGCGGCCGCGCCGCCGTCCAGTCTGCCGCAGCGCAGGGCACGCTCGTGTGCCCTGCGCTCGGTGTGTCGGGATACGGCCGTCACAGGCCGTGCGGAGGGTCCGGTCTATTTCGCGGCGGCCCGCTCGGCCAGGCGCGTGAGCAGACGATCGTGCACGGAGCCCGGCAGCATCTCGGAGACGTCGCCACCGTAGGTCGCGACCTCCTTGACGAGCGAGCTCGAAAGGTAGCTGTAGACCGGGTTGGTGGCGACGAACAGCGTGTCGACGCCGGTGAGCTTGTGGTTCATCTGCGCCATCTGCAGCTCGTAGTCGAAATCGTTGGCGCCGCGCAGGCCCTTGACGATCGCGGTGATCCCCCGCTCGCGGGCGTAGTCGACGAGCAGGCCCTGCCAGGCGTCGACCGTGACGTTCGGCAGGTGCGACGTGGCCTCGGTGAGCATCTCGAGGCGTTCGTCGATCGTGAACATCCCCTGCTTGTTGGGATTGATCGTGACGGTCACGACGACCTCGTCGAACTGGGCCGAGACCCTGCCGATGACGTCGAGGTGTCCGTTGGTGACCGGGTCGAAGGATCCTGGGCAGACCGCGCGGCTCATGACCCAGCACCGTAGCAGGTGGCGATTTCCACTCTCGTCTCGCCGTAGCGCTTCGACCTGCCGACCTCGAATCCCTGCGGCCACACCGTTTCCGGTGATCGCGACGACCGTTCGACCACGACGATCGAGCCGTCCTCGACCCAACCTCCGGACATCAGCGTCCCGAGCACGCCGGTGACGGCCTCCTCGGTCACGGCGTAGGGCGGGTCGGCCAGGACGAGGTCGTAGACGCGGTCGGGGGTGCCCGCAAGCACCGCGGATACCGGTGCGGTGCGCAGCACCGCACCGGACAGTCCGACCGTCGCGATGTTCTCGCGGATCACGCCCGCCGCCTTCGCGTCGGACTCGACGAGCATCGCGTGCTCGGCGCCGCGGGACAGCGCCTCGAGGCCGAGCGCCCCCGACCCCGCGTAGAGGTCGAGGACGGCGGCCCCGTCGATGTCCATGCGTGCGTCGAGCGAACTGAACAGGGCTTCGCGCACCCGTTCGGAGGTGGGCCGGGTTCCGCGGGGCGGCACCTTCAGGCGCCGCCCCCCTGCCCGGCCGGCGACGATCCGTGTCACTCGGCGCTGTCTCCCGTGGACACCTCGACGAGCAGGTCGCCACCTTCGACCTGTTGCACCGGCCCGATCGCGACGCGCGTGATGCGGCCGCCGCGCGGCGCGGTGATCGCGGCCTCCATCTTCATGGCCTCGATCGTGGCGACGGCGTCGCCCGCCGAGACGCTGTCGCCCTCGGACACGACGAGGGTGACCATGCCGGCGAACGGCGCCGCGACGTGACCGGGATGGTTGCGGTCGGCCTTCTCCGCGGCAGGGGTCTCCGCGGCCACCGAGCGGTCGCGCACCGACACCGGGCGCAGCTGCCCGTTGAGGATGCACATGACCGTGCGGTAACCCTTCTCGTCGGCATCGGAGATCGCCTCGAGGCCGATGAGCAGTTCGACACCCTTGTCCAGGCGCACCCGGTGCTCGTCGCCGTGCCGCAGACCGTAGAAGAACTGGTTGGCCGACAGCTCGGTGGTGTCGCCGTAGGTCTCGCGGTGCTGCTCGAACTCCTTCGCGGGGCCCGGGAAGAGCAGGCGGTTGAGCATGCGGCGACGCTCGTCGGACGAACCGCCGAGGGCCTTCTCCTCCTCCGGCGCGAGCGGGGTGATCGGCTTGGGCTCGGCGCGGCCCGACAGCGCCTTGCTGCGGAAGGGCTCCGGCCAGCCGCCGGCCGGGGTCCCGAGATCGCCGCGCAGGAAGCCGATCACCGAATCGGGGATGTCGTACTTGCCGGGCTCGGCGGCGAAGTCGTCGACCGAGACGCCCGCGCCCACGAGGTGCAGCGCGAGGTCGCCGACGACCTTGCTCGACGGCGTGACCTTGATCAGGCGGCCCAGGAGGCGGTCGGCGCCGGCGTAGGCGGCCTCGACTTCTTCGAATCGGTCGCCGAGGCCCAGCGCGATGGCCTGCTGGCGCAGGTTCGACAGCTGACCGCCGGGGATCTCGTGGGTGTAGACGCGGCCGGTCGGTGCGGGCAGCCCCGACTCGAACGGTGCGTACACCTTGCGCAGCGCCTCCCAGTACGGCTCGAGATCGCACACGGCCTGCAGGTCGAGACCGGTGTCGAACTCGCTGTTCGCCGCGGCGGCGACGATCGCCGACAGGGCGGGCTGGCTCGTCGTACCTGCCAGCGCCGCGGACGCACCGTCGACGGCGTCGGCACCGGCGTGCCAGGCCGCAAGGTAGGTGGCGAGCTGACCGCCCGGGGTGTCGTGCGTGTGCACGTGCACCGGCAGATCGAAGTTGCTCCGCAGCGCCGACACGAGCGTCGCGGCGGCCGGGGCGCGCAGCAGACCCGCCATGTCCTTGATGGCCAGGACGTGCGCACCGGCCTCGACGATCTCCTCGGCCAGACGCAGGTAGTAGTCGAGCGTGTAGATCGACTCGTTCGGGTTCGACAGGTCGCCGGTGTAGGACATCGCGACCTCGGCGAGGGTGGTGCCGGTCTCGCGCACCGCGTCGATTGCCGGACGCATCTGGTCGACGTTGTTCAGCGCGTCGAAGATACGGAAGATGTCGATGCCGGTGTCGGTGGCCTCCTGCACGAAGGCGCGGGTGACGGCCTCCGGGTAGGGGGTGTAGCCGACGGTGTTGCGTCCGCGCAGCAGCATCTGCAGGTTGATGTTCGGGATCGCCTCGCGCAGCGCCGCGAGCCGCTCCCACGGATCCTCGTGCAGGAAGCGCAGTGCGACGTCGTAGGTCGCGCCGCCCCACGCCTCGATCGACAGCAGTTGCGGCGTCATCCGGGCCACGTGCCCGGCCACCGTCAGCAGGTCCTTGCTGCGCACGCGGGTCGCGAGCAGCGACTGGTGGGCGTCGCGGAAGGTGGTGTCGGTGACGCCGATCGCCTTCTGGTCACGCAGCGCACGGGCGAAGCCCTCGGGTCCGAGCTCGAGCAGGCGCTGACGCGAACCGGCCGGCGGCTCGGCGTTCAGGTCGATCGCGGGCAGCTTGTCGTGCGGGTAGACCGTGGTGGTGCGCTCGCCGTGCGGCTTGTTCACCGTCACGTCGGCGAGGTACCGCAGGATCTTGGTGCCGCGGTCGGCGGACGAGCGCAGAGTCAGCAGGTGCGGGCGTTCCTCGATGAACGAGGTGTTGACGTTGCCGCCGCGGAAGTCCTCGTCGTCGAGCACCGCCTGCAGGAACGGGATGTTCGTGGCGACACCGCGGATACGGAACTCGGCGACCGCGCGGCGCGCGCGGGCGACGGCGGTCTCGAAGTTGCGGCCGCGGCAGGTGAGCTTGACGAGCATCGAGTCGAAGTGGGCGGAGATCTCCGCGCCGACCGAGGTGCCGCCGTCGAGACGGATACCGGCACCGCCCGGAGTGCGGTAGCCGGTGATGCGGCCGGTGTCCGGACGGAACCCGTTGGCCGGGTCCTCGGTGGTGATGCGGCACTGCAGTGCCGCGCCGCGGATGGTGATGCCCTCCTGCGACAGGCCCAGTTCCTCGAGCGACTCGCCTGCGGCGATGCGCAGCTGGGACTGCACGAGGTCGACGTCGGTGATCTCCTCGGTGACCGTGTGCTCGACCTGGATACGCGGGTTCATCTCGATGAACACGTGGTTGCCGCGTTCGTCGACGAGGAACTCGACGGTGCCCGCGCACTGGTAGCCGATTTCCTTGGCGAAGGCGACGGCGTCGGCGCAGATGCGGTCGCGAAGCTCGGGATCGAGATTCGGGGCGGGGGCGAGCTCGATGACCTTCTGGTGGCGGCGCTGCACCGAGCAGTCGCGCTCGTACAGGTGGATGACGTTGCCGTGCTTGTCGGCGAGGATCTGCACCTCGATGTGCCGCGGGTTGACCACGGCCTGCTCCAGGAAGACGGTGGGATCACCGAAGGCCGCGTCGGCCTCGCGGGAGGCGGCTTCGATGGCCTCGCGCAGTTGGGAGGGCTCGGCGACCCGGCGCATGCCGCGTCCGCCACCGCCGGCGACAGCCTTGACGAAGACCGGGAAGTTCATCGTTTCCGAGGCGGCGACCAGCTCGTCGACGTCCGACGACGGCTCCGACGACGCCAGCACCGGGAGGCCGGCGGCCTTCGCCGAGGCGATCGCGCGGGCCTTGTTGCCCGTCAGTTCGAGGATCTCCGCCGACGGACCGACGAAGGTGATGCCCGCTTCGGCGCACGCCGCGGCGAGGTCCGGATTCTCGGAGAGGAAGCCGTAGCCGGGGTAGATCGCGTCGGCACCGGCCGACACGGCCGCTTCGACGATCTTCTCGACCGACAGATATGCGCGGACCGGGTGCCCCTCCTCACCGATCTGATAGGCCTCGTCGGCCTTCAACCGGTGCAGGGAGTTCCGGTCTTCGTACGGGAACACCGCGACCGTCCCGGCGCCCAGTTCGTAGGCGGCACGGAATGCGCGGATCGCGATCTCGCCACGGTTGGCGACAAGCACTTTCGAGAACATTGGTCGACGGTACCGCGACGTAACATGCCGCCTTCGACGCGCGTTCCACATCGTGGGACAAGGCGCCCGGATGGCACGACTGGAACGATGCAGTCGGCCCCGTCGTAACACGGCGTCAACATGCCGGGCACGGCCACCGAAACCTCACCGCGGGTTCTGCGGCACGGTGTACGGAACGTAACTCAGGACTTGTCGAGATAGGCCACGCGCTCGGCGTCGAGCGCGGCCCGCACCATGCTTGCGAGCCCCGGGTGGTGTTCGAGGCCAGGATCCTTCTCCGTCACCGTCCGGGAGAAGTCGCGAGCCGCCTCGATGACGTCGGCGTCGTCGACGAGCGAGAGTAACCGCAGCGTCGACACGGTGCCGGACTGGGCGACGCCGAGGACGTCGCCCTCCCGGCGCAACTGCAGGTCGAGCTGGGCGAGTTCGAAACCGTCGGTGGTGCCGGCGACGGCCTCGAGCCGCATCATCGTCGGGGTCGCGGGCTTCGCGTCGGTCACGAGCAGACACAGGCCCTGGTGGCCGCCACGACCGACACGACCCCGCAGCTGGTGCAACTGGCTGACACCGAACCGGTCGGCATCGACGATCACCATCACGGTCGCGTTCGGCACGTCGACACCGACCTCGACGACGGTCGTGCACACGAGCACGTCGAGCTCCGCGGCGTTGAAGGCCTGCATCACCGCGTCCTTCTCGTCGCCGGGGAGGCGACCGTGCAGCAGCCCCACCCTCAGATCCCGCAGCGGACCGGAAGTGAGGAACTCGAACTGCTCGAGCACAGAGACGGTTTCGGGCGGGGCCTGCTTGCCCTTCCCCGATCCCGACGGCTCGGGCCCGTCCGGATCGAAGAGCGCGTCGTCGTCGGAATCGCCGTCGCCGATGCGGGAACACACCACGTAGGCCTGCCGCCCCTCGGCGACCTCCTCGCGGATGCGTTCCCACGCGCGGTCGACCCACTTCGGATGCACCTTCGCCGGCACCACGCGGCTGACGATCGGCGACCGTCCTCTGGGGAGTTCGCGCAGGGTCGAGACCTCGAGGTCGCCGAGCACCGTCATCGCGATGGTGCGCGGGATGGGTGTTGCGGTCATCACCAGCACGTGCGGGGACGCGCCGTCGCGACCCCGCGAGCGCAGTGCGTCGCGCTGTTCGACACCGAAGCGGTGCTGCTCGTCGATCACCACCAGGCCGAGGTCGAAGAACTGCACCGTGTCCTCGATCAGCGCGTGCGTGCCGATGACGATGCCGGCATCGCCCGTCACCGCCTCGTTGAGCGCGGCCCGCTTGCGTGCGACCCCCATCGAGCCGGTCAGCAGGGTCACGCGGGTCGCGAGTTCGTGAGCGCCGAGTTCGCCCGCCGCGGCGAGATCGCCCAGCATCTTCGTGAGCGAGCGCGCGTGCTGCGCCGCGAGCACCTCGGTGGGTGCGAGCAACGCGCACTGCCGACCGGAGTCGATCACCTGCAGCATCGCCCGTAGCGCCACGATGGTCTTGCCGGAACCGACCTCGCCCTGGAGCAGCCGGTTCATGGGGTGTTCGCGTGCGAGATCGGCCGCGATCTCGTCGGCCACCGAGAGCTGCCCGGCCGTCAGTTCGAAGGGCAGCCGCCGGTCGAACTCGTCGGCGATCCCGCCCTCGCGGCGCGGGCAGGACGGCGCCGACCGCACCTCGACGTCGTGCCGGCGTCCGGCGAGCACGAGCTGCACCGCGGCGGCCTCGTCGAACCGCAGACGGTCGCGTGCCCGGTCGATCTCCTGCTTCGTGTCGGGCAGGTGGATCGAGCGGAGCGCCTCGTCGAGGCCCACGAAGCCGTGCTCGTCGCGCACCCACTCGGGCAGCGGATCGTCGACGTGGTCGAGCTGGTCGAGCACCTGCCGCACGCAGCGCATGACGGTCCACGACTCGACCTCGCGGGTCGCGCGGTACATCGGGATCAGCGCGCGGTCGAAGACCGACATGTCGACTCCCGATCCGTCCTGCGCGGTGCGGGCGAGACCCGCCAGGGCGCCGGCGCCCCGCACCCGCGCGGGGGTCGCCGAGACCAGGTCCTCGGCGTCGCGCGGTTCGGGCAGCACGAGATAGCTCGGATGGGTCAGGCTCCACTTGTCGCGGAAGTACTTCACGGTGCCGGAGAACATCGCGCGCACGCCGGGCTTGATGTTGTGCTTGACCCGGTGCGGGTTGAAGAAGGTGACGTCGATGCTGTGGCGATCGGAGCGCAACCGCACCGCGAGGCGTTTGCCGGCGCGGGATTTCATCGGCACCTCCTGCGCCGACTCGACCCGCGCGATGATCGTGATGTGCTGGCCCTCCGCGGGCTGGCTCTCGCCGAGTTCGGCGCCCTGGGTGGCGTAGCGGTGCGGATAGTGCCTCAGTAGATCCTCGACGGTGGTCATCCCGAACGCGTCGTGCAAGGCGTCCGCCGTCTTGCGGCCGAGGACATGATCGAGCCGGTCCGCGAGTGTCGCCACTGCCGTCCCTTCCGCTACTCCTGCGGTGGCCTCGCGGCGCACCGGCTACTCGACGCCGAGCTGCAGCAGGTCGCCGCGCTGACCGCCCTGGTAGACCACCACGTCGATCTCCGGGTGACGGCGATCGAGGTGGGCGGCCAGTTGCTCGACGAGTCCGTCGGGGGCGTCGGCGCCGACCAGCATCGTCACGAGCTCGCCGCCCGCGGCGAGAATCCTGTCGAGCAGCGACGCTCCCGCTGTCACCAGATCATGCTCGATCACTACGACATCATGGCCGGCCAGTCCGAGACTGTCGCCGGGCTCGCACGTTCCGACCCAGGTCAGCGCGCGTTCGTTCGCGTACCGCAGCGATCCCCAGCGCACGCACGACGCCGCCTCCGACATCGCGAAGGCGTCGTCGACCGTCGCGCGCATCGGATCGTGCACGGCCAACGAGGCCAGCCCCTGGACGACGGAGGAGGACGGCAGGAACATCACGTCACGGTCGTCCCGCCGCGCCCGGGCGCCCACGGCGACGACGTCCTGCGCGGAGAGCGCACCGTTGGGCAGCACCAGGACGTCCCGGCTCGGCAGTGCCCGGATCGCCTCGAGCAGTTCGTCCGGGGCTGAGATCTCCTCGGCCCGCAGCACCCGGGCACCCTCCGCCTCGAACAGTTCGGCCGCGCCCTCGCCGCCCACCACTGCGAGGACCGCCCGGGACTGTTCCTCCGCCGACTCGGCACGGACCCGGGCGGGAGCCGTGCCCAGCGCCACGGGACCGTCGCCGCACCCGCGACGCGCGGACTCGAGCGCGAAGCACGTGATGTCGATGCGGGTCAGCGAACCCGCCGCGAGACCGGCCTCCACGGCAGCTCCGGGCTCGCAGCAGTGCACGTGAACGGACCAGCACCCCGATCCCCCGGAAACGATCGCGACCGAGTCGCCGAGCGCGTCGAGGGAGGACCTCAAGGCATCCATGCGCGCGTCGTCGGAATTCCCGACGAGATACATCACTTCGTACTCCTGCTGGTCGCTGTCGTGACGTTCGTCGACGATCTCGGGTTCGACGACAGGCCGCGAGGTGCCGGCGAGCACCATCCGGCGATCGGGCCGTATTCCGGTGGTGACCTCCACCAGGCAGTCGAGCAGCACGAGCAGGCCGAGGCCGCCGGCGTCGACGACCCCTGCCTCGGCGAGGACGTCGAGCTGGGTGGTGGTGCGCTGCAGCGCGTCGGCGGCGGCGTCGGCACTCGCGACGGCGACATCGCACACGGTCGCATCCGTCTCCGAGGCGACGCGGGTCGCGCCCTCGGCCGCAGCTTCGAGGACGCTGACGATGGTGCCCTTCGCGGGTGCGCTGAGCGCTCCGGTCACGAGCGTCGCGGCGTTGGAGAAGGCGGCGGCGAGGTCCCGGGCGCCGACCGTCGTCAGTCCCGCGATCGCGTCGGCGAGACCGCGCAGTGCCTGTGCCAGGATGATCCCGGAATTGCCCCGCGCCCCGGCGAAGGCACCACGCGCGAGCCCTTCGGCGACGTCGGATGCGGTGAGCGCGCCGTCCACGGGCCCGCCGATCCGGGCCGCCGCGGCCTGCAGGGTGATCAGCAGATTGTTTCCGGTGTCCCCGTCGGGCACCGGGAAGACGTTGAGCGAGTTGATCTCCGCTCGGCGCTGTTCGAGCGCTTCCACACCGAACTCGACCCACCGGCGCAGCGCCCGCCCGTCCACCGTGTCCTCGGCTCCGAGCAACGATTCCACCCCCTTCGCCTCGTCCTGCGAGCATCGTCCACCTCTGCGATCGGTACCGTTGCGCACGGTGCCGAGCCCTGGCGAACAGGTTAGCCGCGAGTCGTCGCACCGTCCGGTTTGGCCAACCGCCCTCGAGTTCGCTAAGCTTGCCGGGTTGCCTCGCACGGGCGGCTCGTTCCCCGTGTTCGCAAGGCGAAACAACAGACAGAAGATCTATCCACTAGACACAAGGAGTTCGCGACATGGCTGCCGTCTGCGACGTATGCGCCAAGGGCCCCGGCTTCGGGAAGTCGGTCTCGCACTCGCACCGGCGTACCAACCGTCGCTGGAACCCGAACATCCAGAGCGTGCGCGCTCAGGTTGCACCGGGCAACACCCGCAAGATGAACGTGTGCACCTCCTGCCTCAAGGCCGGCAAGGTCGTCCGCGGCTGATTCCCGGTCGAGTCGTCGCGAAGGCCCCCTGCGCTGATTGCGCAGGGGGCCTTCGCCGTTCGATCCTGCGGCCCGATATCGTGCGGGAATGACCGAGAACCAAGTTTCCTTCCCCGACAGCGACTCTCTCCGTTCACTGGTGAGCGTGGAGGACCGCGTCCTGCGGATCGCCGTGGCGACCTCCGAGCACGGCACCTCCCTGTCCCCCGCAGGGATGGAGCAGGGCATCGCAGCCCTGCGTGCGGCAGGCCCGGAGATCGGCGCCGTGCTGCTCGTCGGTGAGGGTGCGAACTTCTGCGCGGGCGGCAACGTCCACGGATTCGCCGCGGCCGAGGACCGTGGCGCCCACCTGCTCGAGATCGCGAACCTCTTCCATGACTTCGTGCGCGCACTGGAGAAGGCGGCCGTGCCGGTCGTCGCCGCCGTGCACGGCTGGGCCGCCGGCGCCGGCATGAGCCTGGCGCTGCTCGCCGACATCGCGCTCGCCGGCCCCGGCACGAAGATGCGCGCCGCGTACCCGTCGATCGGCTTCTCCCCCGACGGCGGCATGTCGTGGACCCTGCCGCGGATCGTCGGCCCGTCGCGGGCACGGGAGATCATCATGACCGACGCCGTGATCGGCGCCGACGAAGCCGTGCGCCTGGGTCTGCTCAGCCGGCTCGTCGCCGACGGCGAGATCCAAAGCGAAGGGTTACGACTCGCACGAACCCTCGCGCACGGCCCCACGCAGTCCTACGCCGCCATCCGCTCGCTCGTGGCGGGCTCGGCCGGACGATCGCTGTCCGACCACCTCGATGCCGAAGCCGCCTCGATCTCCGCGGCCGCGACGACGCCCACGGGTATCGAGGGTGTCGACGCCTTCGTCGCCAAGCGGCGTCCGGACTGGGATTCGGCCCGCGCCTGACATCCGGGCGGCGGATCGGTGGTCAGGGCAGTCGCCAGTCCACCGGTTCGCCGCCCTGCTCGACGAGCAGGGCGTTCACGCGGCTGAACGGACGCGACCCGAAGAATCCGCGTGAGGCCGACAGCGGGGACGGGTGCGCCGACTTCACGGTGGGCACACCACCGAGCATGGGTTCGAGGGTCGCCGCGTCGCGGCCCCACAGGATCGCGACGAGCGGGGTACCGCGCGCGACCAGCGCGCGGATCGCCTGCTCGGTGACGGCCTCCCAGCCCTTGCCGCGATGCGAGGCCGGCTGGCCCGGCGCGACGGTGAGGACCCGGTTGAGCAACAGGACACCGTGCTCGGTCCACGGCGACAGGTCGCCCGTGGAGGGCTGCGGCAGACCGAGATCGTCGGTGTACTCGCGGTAGATGTTGGCGAGACTGCGCGGGATCGGCCGTACGGCCGGAGCCACCGAGAAGCTCAGTCCCACAGCGTGACCCGGAGTGGGATAGGGATCCTGCCCGACGATCAGGACGCGGACGGACTCGAACGGCTGTGTGAAGGCACGCAGCACGTTCGGACCGGACGGCAGGTAACTGCGGCCCGCGGCGAGTTCGGCGCGGAGGAACTGCCCCATCGCGGTGATGTCACCTGCGACGGATTCGAGTGCTCGCGCCCAGCCCGGGTCGACGAGTTCGGACAGGGGCCGACCGGCACGGGGCTCGTCCGCTCCCCCGTCCGCGGACTGTGTGTCGACGGTGTCGGCCACCTGTCACTCCTGGTCGATGCGGCGGAGAGCGGTCCGGTAGTAGGCGGCGTTCGCCGCATACATCTCGGCGTTGGGGTCGAATTTGTTCTCGGGGATCTCGTAGCCCTCGCGGACCTTCGCGGGGATGCCCATCGCCATGCGGCGGGGCGGAAGTTCGAAGCGCGGTGGGATCAGGGCGCCGGCGGCGACCTGCGCTCCGGCGCCGATGACCGATCCGTTGAGGACGAGCGAACCCGAGCCGATCAGCGCGCCGTCACCGATCGTGGAGCCCTCGATGTGCGCGTTGTGCCCGACGACGCACCGCGCGCCGATCACGGTGGCCTCGATCGCGGTGCAGTGGATGATCGTGCCGTCCTGGATGTTGGTCTTCTCCCCCACGGTGATCGTGCCGTAGTCCCCGCGCAGCACCGCCGAGGGCCACACGGAGGCACCGGCACCGAGGGTGACGTTGCCGATCACGACCGCGTCGGGGTGAACCCACGCGTCGGGATGGATATCGGGGACACGCTCGCCGAGTGCGTAGACAGCCATGACTGCAGAACCTATCTCGAGCGAACCCCACCCGAAGTGGTCGCCCTAGTGACCAGCGCCCGCCGCAAAGCTCTCCCAGCCTCCGGATCCGTCGCGGCGCTGCCCGTCGACGGTGACGCCGAAGCCTTCCAGGACCACGCCGATCGGCCGCCATCCGTCCGGCAGTGCGACCTCGCGAGGGAAGCACGCTGCGAGGGCATGGTCCTCGCCGCCGGTGAGGATCCACTCCCACGGGTCGGCCGCCAGCACCCGACCGGTCTCGCGGAGTTGCGTGTCGGGAGCGAGCGCACCGGAGTCGAGGTCGATCGCGACCTCCGAAGCCGTGCAGATGTGCTCGAGATCGGCGACGAGACCGTCGGAGATGTCGGTGCATGCGTGGGCGCCTGCTGCGGCCGCTGCAGGACCTGCGGCGTAGGGCGGAGTGGGCACACGATGCGCCGCGACGAGTTCGGGGAAGTCCCGGTTGCCGGCCAGCAGCAGGGCCAGACCCGCCGCGGAACGACCGATGCGACCGGCGAGGGCGACGACGTCGCCGGGGCAGGCGGTGGAGCGGAGCAGCGGTGGCCGTCCGTCGAGTTCGCCGAGCACGGTGACCGAGACGATCACCTGACCCGCTTGCACGAGATCGCCTCCCACGACTCCGGCGCCGATCTCCTCCGCAGCCTCCCCGATGCCCGCCGAGATGCCGTCGAGCACGGCGACGGGAGTCTCGGGCGGACAACCGAGGCCGACGACGAAGGCCGTGGGGCGGGCGCCGACCGCGGCGACATCGGCTCCGTTCTGGGCGACCGCCTTGCGTCCGACCTCTTCCGGGCTCGACCAGTCGAACCGGAAGTGACGTCCTTCGACCAGCATGTCGGTCGAGATCGCGATGCGCCCGTCGGATGCTGTCACGACCGCTGCGTCGTGGCCCGGCCCGACGAGTGTGCTGTCGGGTTGCCGCCGTGCTCTCACCGCGCGCTCGATCACTGGGAATTCGCCGATGTCGGCGACGGTGGGTCCGCTCGGGTTCGTCACGGTGACGGTCGCCTCTTTCTCGGTCGGCGGTGGGAGAGAGCCGGCACGTGCCCTGCTACGTTCGATCACGCTACCGCCCCCTGTCCCCGAGCCCGGATGCTGGACACGATGAACGACACCTCTGCTTCCGATCGCGAACCTTCCGACGACGCCCCCGTCGAGGCACCCGGATCGGACGGGATGCGACGCAGTCCCGCTCTGATCGCCACGGCGATCGCACTGCCCGTCGCCCTGCTGGTCGGAGTGGTGGTGGCGGCCGTGATCGTGTCGCAGTCACCGGTGAATACACCCGTGGGTCTCGGTCCCGTGCCCGCTCCGGAGGCGGAATCCGAATCCTGCTCGCAGTTGCTCGACGCGCTGCCGGAGGAGCTCGGCGACTACACGCGCGCCGAACTGGCCGATCCGGCACCGGTGGGTGCTGCGGCCTGGCAGTCGGACGACGGCGAGGAGGTCGTCCTGCGTTGCGGTCTCGACCGGCCCGACCAGTTCGACCGAGCGGCGGCGCTGCAGGTGATCGACGACGTGCAGTGGTTCGAGGTGTCGGGCGCCGAGCAGGGCATCCCGGCGAGTACGTGGTTCGCCGTCGACCGTCCGGTCTACGTGGCCTTGACCGTGCCCGACGGATCTGGGCCGACCCCGCTGCAGGACATCACGGCGACGATCTCCGCGGCGCTCCCGCAGCAGGAGATCGATCCGGCGCCGATCCGCTGAGCCGGACGGACGAGAAAGGTCGGCCCCGGCACCGTGGTGTGGTGCCGGGGCCGACCGTGTTCGTCGCCGCGTCGATCAGGACGCGTGCATGGTCCCCGTGCGCTGGTAGCGCTCGTGGAAGGAGAACGCCTCACCGAGCAGGTGCGGGGTGTGACCTGCTCCGGGGGTGGCTTCTGCGCGCTCGATGTAGTCGAGCAGTTCGGCGCGGTAGTCGGGATGCGCGCAGCGCTCCACGACGACCCGCGACCGACGGCGGGGGGACAGTGCGCGCAGATCGGCGAGACCCTGTTCGGTCACGATGACCTGCACGTCGTGCTCGGTGTGGTCGACGTGCGGCACCATCGGGACGATCGACGAGATCGCGCCGTCGCGGGCCGTCGACGGGCTCAGGAACATCGACAGGTAGCCGTTGCGCGCGAAGTCGCCGGAGCCACCGATGCCGTTCATGATGCGGGTGCCCATCACGTGGGTGGAGTTGACGTTGCCGTACACGTCGGCTTCGAGCATGCCGTTCATGGCGATGATGCCGAGTCGGCGGACGATCTCGGGGTGGTTGCTGATCTCCTGCGGCCGCAACATGATGTGGTCGCGGTAGAAGTCGATGTTCTCGACGAAGTCGTTCAGCCCCGCTTCGGACAGTGCGAGGGAAGTCGCCGAGGCGAACCGGACGGTGCCGTGTTTGACGAGGTCGAGCATGCCGTCCTGGATGACCTCCGAGTAGCAGGTCAGCCCCCGGTACGGTCCGCTGTCGAGACCGGCGAGAACGGCGTTGGCGACGTTGCCGACACCCGACTGCAGCGGAAGCAGCGTGTCGGCGGGCAGCCGTCCCGCGGCGACCTCGTGCGCGAAGAAGTCGAGGACGTGGTCGGCGATGGCCCGGCTGGTGGCGTCGGGCGCCGTGAGCGCGGTGGCGCTGTCGGAACGGTCGGTCTCGACGACCGCGACGACGCGTTCCGGATCGATCCGGAAGTAGGGCTGGCCGATGCGGTCCTCGACGTCGGTGAGGTCGATCGGACGACGGTTCGGGGGAAGCGCGGTGCCGTAGTAGACGTCGTGCACGCCGTCCATGGCGGCGGGGATCCACGAGTTGACCTCGAGGATCACCTTCTCGGCGACGTCGAGCCAGGTCTTGTTGTTACCGATGGACGTGGCGGGGATCAGCTCGCCCGTCTCCGTGATGCCGGAGATCTCGACGACGGCGACGTCGATGTGTCCGTAGTAGCCCTCCCAGACCTGCTGGGCGACGTGCGACAGGTGTATGTCGACGTAGTCCATCCGGCCTTCGTTGATCCGCCCTCGGGCGGTGGGCTCTGCCTGGTACGGCATACGCAGCGCGATTCCGTCGACGTCGGCGAGCATGCGCTCGGTGTCGGAGGCCACCGACGCTCCGGTGAGCAGGTTGATCCGGAAGTCGCCGCCGGTCGCCCGCGTGCGCCGGATGTGTTCGGCGAGGGCCGGGGTCACTGCCTTCGGGGTGCCTGCGCTGGCGAAGCCGCTGATGGCGACCGTGTCGCCGGGGCGAATCCACTGGACGGCGTCCTGAGCCGACACGATCTTCTTGCGGTAGGTCTCATGACGTACCCGAGCCTCGGCCGGGGTCACGACGACCGACTCCACAGACGGCGCTGCGGGGGATGAAAGGGCTGCGTACATGACGACGACCATAGCGACGCGGATGATCCGCTCATCACACTCGGTCCGGATCAGCGATCGCCGTCACCAATTCGGACACAGAGTGCCACGAGTCGCACTCCAAGATCGATGCAATCGGGAGTTGTTGTTTCGCAAGCTTTTACAGCATGATCTCTGCCACGCCGACTGACACTGGGTGCCACCCTCTTTCGTGAGAGCCACTCCGTCGCTATCTCTACGGTATCTCCGTTCGCCGCCGCATCAGTACCGTTCGCCGCCCCCGGAGAACCGTTCACCGTCGCCGTGACGGAACGTCGTCGGGCACGATTGCAGCATGACGAACTCCACCGACCTGTTGCGCGACGATGCCGAGCACCTCCTCCGCGAGCTGGCAGGCCCCGATGCCCGGCTCCGCGACGACCAATGGGTCGCGATCGAGGCGCTCGTGGTACACCGTCGCCGCGCCCTCGTCGTCCAGCGCACAGGCTGGGGAAAGTCGGCCGTCTACTTCATCTCCGCCAAACTGCTGCGCCGGCAGGGCCGCGGTCCCACGGTGATCGTGTCGCCGCTGCTCGCCCTGATGCGCAACCAGGTCGCGGCCGCCGAGCGGGCGGGCGTCCACGCCGCGACCATCAACTCCGGCAACGTGACGGAATGGGCGGCGATCCACGAGCGGATCGCGGCGGGTGAGGTCGACGTCCTCCTCGTCAGCCCCGAACGCCTCAACAACCCCGACTTCCGCGACCAGGTCTTGCCCTCCCTCGCCCGCGACGCCGGATTGGTGGTCGTCGACGAGGCGCACTGCGTGTCGGACTGGGGTCACGACTTCCGGCCCGACTACCGCCGCATCCGCACCCTCGTCGCCGAACTCGGCGACGACATCCCGGTCCTGGCGACGACCGCGACCGCCAACGACCGGGTGGTCGCCGACATCGCCGCCCAGCTCGGTGTCGGCGGAGGCAGCGACCTCGGTGGAAGCAGCAATGCCGGCTCCGACGGCACGCTCGTGCTGCGCGGCGGCCTCGACCGTCCGTCGCTGCACCTGTCGGTGGTGCGGATCGACGAACCGGCACGACGCGCAGCATGGCTCGCGCAACATCTGAAGGATCTGCCGGGCTCGGGCATCGTGTACGCGCTGACGGTCTCCGCCGCCCGCGACCTCGCGGCGCTGCTCACCGACCACGGCTATGCAGTGGCGGCATACACCGGTCAGACCGAACCGACCGAACGTGAACAGCTCGAGGCCGATCTCCTCGACAACAAGGTCAAGGCGCTCGTCGCGACCTCGGCACTCGGCATGGGCTTCGACAAGCCCGACCTCGGCTTCGTGGTGCACCTCGGCGCTCCCTCGTCCCCGATCTCCTACTACCAGCAGGTCGGGCGTGCGGGTCGCTCCACCGAACGCGCCGAGGTGGTTCTGCTCCCCGGCCCGGAGGACCGCCGGATCTGGCAGTGGTTCGCCTCGGTCGCCTTCCCGGACGAGGCACTCGTACGCCGTGTGATCGCAGCGCTCGATACCGAACGGCCGGTATCGACACCCGCGCTCGAACCGCGGGTCGACCTCACGCGCTCCCGCCTGGAGATGGTCCTCAAGGTCCTCGACGTCGACGGAGCGGTGAAGAGGGTCAAGGGTGGCTGGATCGCCACCGGGCAGCCCTGGATGTACGACGAGGAGCGCTACGGGCGGCTCGAGGAGGCGCGCGCCGCGGAACAGGAGGCGATGCTCGAATACGAACGCACCACCGAATGCCGCATGGTCTTCCTCCGCCGTCAGCTCGACGACCCCGATCTCGACACCCGGACCCCCGGCTGCGATCACACCGCCGGAGGCCCCGGCTGCGATCACACCGCCGGAGGCCCCGGCTGCGGCCGGTGCGACAACTGCATCGGCTCCCGGTGGGAGACGTCCGTCGGCGACGACGAGGTCGCCCGCACCCGCGCCCGGCTCGAACGCCCCGGTGTGGATCTGCCGCCTCGCCGGCAGTGGCCCACGGGAATGTCGACCCTCGGGATCCCGCTGTCGGGCCGGATCACGGACGGTCCGCACCCCGGGCGAGTGCTGGGCAGGCTGTCGGATCTGGGATGGGGACCGCGACTGCGCGAACTGCTCGACGGACCGGACCGCGAAGTGCCGAAGGCGGTGGTCGACGCGTCGATCGCGGTGCTCGCCGCGTGGGACTGGGAGGAGCGGCCCACCGCCGTCATGGCCATGGACTCCCCCACACATCCCCTGCTCGTCGAGTCACTCGCGTCCCGATTGGCACAAATCGGACGATTACGAGATCTAGGTGTATTGCGACGCCGAAGCGGGAATACGGAGCCGACGGCAGCGAACTCGGCATATCGGGTCGCCGCACTGATCGATGCGTGGGAGCGACCCGACAACCTCGGGTCGAGTGGTCCGATCCTTCTCGTCGATGCGGTGACCGACACCGGCTGGACGTTCACGATGGCGGCGAGAACTCTCGTCGCCGCGGGAGCCGACGCGGTGTTGCCGTACGCACTCGCGAGCCCGAAGTAATCGCCACGAGGAGGACCGACGTAACATGTTTGTGACCGGCATCACAACATGCGCTCGACCTGCACGGACCACAGGGTTCCGATCCCGATTCCGGACACGGGCGTGATCTCGACACCGGAAGTTGTTAGGTTGAAAGGACATATGAGGCCCGTCAAGGAAAGAAGTACCCCGACCCCCGACTCGGCTGAATCGAATACCGCGACCACCTCTTCGGAGGTGGCCGCCACCGAGTCCGGTAGTGAGCCGGCTGCAATCGAATTCCGGCGTCCGCGTATCGCCGACGGTAGACGACTCTGGCAGATCGCGCGTGATTCGCAGGTTCTCGACGTCAATTCCGGTTACGCATATGTGTTGTGGTGTCGCGATTTCGCCGACACATCGGTCGTCGCAACGGACGACACCGATCGCCCCGTGGGATTCGTGACCGGCTACCGCCGTCCCGACTTCCCGAACACCCTGTTCGTCTGGCAGGTGGCAGTCGACGCAGACCAGCGTGGACGTGGAGTGGCCGGCCGTATGCTCGACGCTCTGCTCGACCGACTCGAGCCGCTCGGCGTGACCCGTCTGGAAACGACGGTGAGTCCCGACAACGAAGCGTCGATCGCAATGTTCACCGCTCTCGCGCGTCGCCGCGGAACGCATATCACTCGCACCGAGTTGTTCGCGCCCGACGATTTCCCCGATTCACATCTGGCCGAGGATCTCTACACCATCGGCGAATGATCGCAGCGCGTGTGCGCACGACATCTTCGTAATTCTCGAATAATCACAGGAGGACCACGACATGACCATCCTGGAAAACAAGCCCGAGACCACCAGTAAGCCCGATACTGCGATTTTCTCGCACCTCGAATCCGAGGTCCGGAGTTACAGCCGCGGCTGGCCCGCCGTTTTCGACAAGGCATCGGGATCCTGGCTGCGCAGCGAGGACGGCAAGGACTACCTCGACTTCTTCGCCGGCGCCGGAGCCCTGAACTACGGCCACAACAATCCGGTTCTCAAGTCGGCCCTGGTCGACTACATCATGAGCGACGGCGTCACCCACGGCCTCGACATGTACACCGTCGCCAAGCGCAAGCTGCTCGAGACCTTCGAGTCGCACGTGCTCGCGCCGCGCGGCCTGGACTACAAGGTCCAGTTCCCCGGCCCGACCGGCACGAACGCCGTCGAGGCGGCGCTCAAGCTCGCCCGCAAGGTGACCGGTCGCGAGTCGATCATCAACTTCACCAACGCTTTCCACGGCATGACCCTGGGTGCGCTGTCGGTGACCGGTAACTCGATGAAGCGCGCCGGCGCGGGTATCCCCCTCGTCCACGCCACGCCGATGCCGTTCGACAACTACTTCAACGGCGTCACCGAGGACTTCCAGTGGTTCTCGCGCGTCCTCGACGACGCGGGCAGCGGCCTGAACCGTCCGGCCGCGGTCATCGTCGAGACCGTGCAGGGTGAAGGCGGCGTGAATGTTGCTCGCCCCGAGTGGCTTCGCGCTCTGGCCGACCTGTGCAAGGAACGCGACATCCTGCTGATCGTCGACGACGTGCAGATGGGCTGCGGCCGCACCGGCCCGTTCTTCTCGTTCGAGATCGCCGGCATCACGCCCGACATCGTGACCCTGTCGAAGTCGATCGGCGGATACGGAATGCCGCTGGCGCTCACCCTGTTCAAGCGTGAGCTCGACGTGTGGGGCCCGGGCGAGCACAACGGCACCTTCCGCGGCAACAACCCGGCTTTCGTGACGGCGGCTGCCGCCCTCGAGCACTACTGGGCCGACGACAAGCTCGAGCGCGACACCCTGCGCAAGGGCGAGCGCATCCGTCAGACCTTCATGAACCTGTCGGACATGTTCGACGGCGTCTCGACCCGCGGCCGCGGCCTGGTCCAGGGCCTGGTCTTCGACAAGCCGGAGGACGCCGACAAGGTTTGCGCCCTGGCCTTCGAAGAGGGTCTGCTCGCCGAGACCTCCGGTCCGTCGGACGAGGTCGTCAAGCTGCTGCCGCCGCTGACCATCACCGACGACGAACTCGAGTTCGGGCTGAACATCCTGGCGGAAGCGACCGCCAAGGTCCGTTCCTGAGCGGTCCCCCGCTCCGCCCGTTCCGAACCCACTTGCAGAAGAAGGACTTTCGACACCCATGATCGTTCGTACGACAGAAGAGATCACCGGCACCGAGCGCGACGTCGTCTCGGAGGACGGCCAGTGGCGCAGCAAGCGCATCGTCCTCGCCGGCGACAAGGTGGGCTTTTCGTTCCACGAGACCACCATCGAACCCGGCACTGTCAACGAGTTCCACTACGCCAACCACGTCGAGGCCGTATGGCTCGTCGAGGGCACCGGCAAGCTCCAGGACCTCGACAACGACGTGGAGTACGACCTCGCTCCGGGCACGATGTACCTGCTCAACGGACACGAGCGTCACCGCGTGCTCCCCGAAACGCGCATGCGCATGCTGTGCGTCTTCAATCCTCCGGTCACCGGCCGTGAGGTGCACGACGAGAACGGTGTGTACCCGTTGATCGTCGAACCTGCCTGAGCGCGGTAACCACGTGACCGATGCGGGGCGGACGCTTAGAGTCGAGACCATGACTCCCGAGCGTGCGCCCCGCATCGCTGTCGGCCCCGAGCGCGACCCCCGTTTTCGAACGGGCGGTCACGGGCGGGGGCGGCGTGCCCTGCGGACTCGAGGAGACCCCCGACGCGCTCGTCTGGACGGCCGGGCCGCAGGACTTCCCCGAGGTCCTCCCCGCCTCCGTCCGCTGGGTGCAGCTACCGTCCGCCGGTGTCGAGTACTGGCTGTCGCAGGGCGTCGTCAAGGCCCATCCTCGCGTCACCTGGACGTCGGCGGCCGCGGCCTACTCCACGACCGTCGCCGAGCACGCGCTCCTGCTCCTGCTCGCCGGGGTCCGGGCCCTGCCGGCCCATCTGGCGGCCACCTCGTGGACACCCGAGAGTCTCGCGCCGGTCGTCGGCACCCTCCGCGGCGCGACGGTCGGGATCATCGGCGCCGGGGGTGTCGGCCGGGCGCTGATCCCGATGCTGGCCGCGCTGGGGGCGCGCGCGCTCGCCGTCACCCGCAGCGGTCGTCCCGTGCCGGGAGCCATCGAGACGTTCCCCGTCGAACGTATCGACGAGATATGGCCTCTGGCAGATCATTTCGTCATCTCCGCGACGGCCACTCTCGACGTCGAGCAGCTCGTCGGCGCAACCGAGCTCGCAGCGATGAAGTCCACGGCGTGGGTCGTCAACGTCGCCCGGGGCGATCTCGTCGACACCGACGCCCTCGTCGCCGCTCTCCGATCCGGCGCGATCGGTGGTGCAGGGCTCGACGTCACCGATCCCGAACCGCTCCCCGAGGATCATCCGTTGTGGACGCTCCCCAACGCCGTGATCACTCCCCACGACGCCAATCCACCCCCGCTGCGCATCCCGGCCTATCTCGAGCACGTGATCGAGAACGTCACACGCTTCGCATCCGGCCTCGTGCCGATCGGGGTCGTCGATCCCAGCGCCGGCTACTAGGCCACGTCTACCGGGCCACCGTTACCGGGCCATAGGGCTCACTCCGACGGCTTCTCGTCGCGTTCCGCCCATTCCAGGAGCGGATCGAGGGAGAAGACCGCGTCGTCGATACCCGAGTGCAGGTCGCCGAGTTCCTCGAACCGCTTCGGCACGGTCCGGATCGTGAAGTCCCGCGGTTCGAGGTCGTCGATCTCCTCCCACCGCACCGGAGTGGAGATCGTCGCCTCCGACACACCGCGGACCGAATAGGCACTGGCGATCGTGTGGTCGCGCGAGTTCTGGTTGTAGTCGACGAAGACCGCCGACGGGTCGCGTTCCTTGCGCCACCATGCCGTCGTCACGTCGCCGGGCGCGCGTCGTTCCACCTCCCGCGCGAAAGCCCATGCGGCCCTTCGGACGTCGTCGAACTCCCATTCCGGCGCGATCCGGACGTAGACGTGCAGGCCGTCGCCGCCCGAGGTCTTCGGCCAGCCCACGGCACCGAGTTCGTCGAGCACCTCGTGCGCCACCTTCGCGACACGCCGGACCCGGTCGAAATCGCAGTCGGGCATCGGATCGAGGTCGATCCTCCACTCGTCGGGTCGCTCCACGTCGCTGCGCCGCGAGTTCCACGGATGGAACTCCACGGTGGACATCTGCACGGCCCACACGACGTCGGCGAGATGGGTCACGCACAGTTCGTCGGCATCGCGGTCGTAGCGCGGGAAGTGCACCCGCACGGTCTCGACCCAGTCCGGAGCCCCGCGCGGCAAACGCTTCTGGTGTACCTTCCGCCCTTCGAGCCCGTCGGGGAACCGGTGCAGCATGCAGGGCCGTTCGCGGAGTGCCCGGACGATCCCCTCCCCCACGCTCAGGTAGTAGTTCGCGAGGTCGAGCTTGGTCGCCCCGATCTCGGGGAAGTACACGCGCTCGGGGTGCGAGATGCGCACCGTGCGACCGTCCACGTCGAGTTCGACTGCATCGGCGTCCTTGCTCATCCGCGTCTCCCGTCCCTCCCTGCGTGGAGGCGTCCTGTGCACTATCCTGGCCTCTCGATTCCCACCCCGTGCGGAATTACACCCCGGCGCGCGATTTCCTCCGCGTGGCACGTCCGGGCGCTAACGTCGAAGCGATGCTGCTGCACTCGGTTGTCGACACCTCCGTCGCCGTCGCCGCCACACGGTCACGACGCACCAAGATCGATCTGCTGCGGGAATTACTCGGGCGCGCCGAACCTCACGAGGTCGAAGCGGTGGTCTCATGGTTGTCCGGAGAGATGACCCAGGGTCGCCTGGGTGTCGGTTTCCGCACCCTCGCCGGCCTCTCCGCACCGGTCGCCGACGATCCCGTGCTCGACGTCGACGAGGTGTCCGGCTTCCTCGACCGCCTCGCCGGCATCTCCGGTTCCGGATCCACCGCCGCGCGGCAGCAACTGCTCCTGGATCTGTTCGGACGGGCCACCGAGGCCGAGCAGCGTTTCCTCGTCGCGCTCCTCGGCGGTGAGCTGCGGCAGGGCGCGCTCGAAGGGGTGATGACCGATGCGGTCGCAGCGGCAGCCGGTCTCCCCGTCGAACCGGTCCGTCGGGCGGTGATGTTGTCGGGCCGACTCGCGCAGGCCGCAGCGGCGGCCTTCGAGGGTGGTGTCGACGCGCTGGCGGAGTTCGGCCTGGAGCTCGGCCGACCGGTCCGGCCGATGCTCGCCTCACCCGCCGAGTCGCTCGAGGCGGCACTCATCGAGTTCGACGGGGCGGTGAGCGTGGAGTACAAACTCGACGGTGCACGCATCCAGGTGCACCGCCACGAGGACGCGGTGTGGATCTTCACCCGCACGCTGCGCGACATCACCGCATCGGTCCCCGAACTGGTCGAACTCGTCCGGGCGCTGCCGTGCCGCAGTGTCGTGCTCGACGGCGAGACACTCGCGCTCACCGATGCCGGCCGTCCCCGACCGTTCCAGGAGACCATGAGCCGGTTCGGTGCCCGCTCCGAACGCGAACTGCTTCTCCACCCGTACTTCTTCGACTGCCTGCACCTCGACGGCGCCGACCTGCTCGACGAGCCGCTGTCGGTGCGTCGCGACCATCTCGCCCGCGTCGCGGGTGAGCACCGCATCCCCGCGCTCGTCGCTCCGGACGCCGACAGCGCCGAGGCGCACCTCGGTGACTCGCTCGGCAACGGTCACGAGGGCGTCATGGTGAAGTCGCTCACATCGACCTACACCGCCGGCCGCCGGGGCCGAGCCTGGCAGACGGTCAAACCCGAGCACACCCTGGATCTCGTGGTGCTCGCCGCCGAATGGGGTTACGGGCGCCGCACCGGCTTCCTGTCCAACCTGCACCTCGGTGCCCGCGACCCCGACGGTGGTCCGCCGATCATGGTCGGGAAGACGTTCAAGGGACTCAGCGACGCGCTGCTGCAGTGGCAGACAGAGGAATTCCCACGCCACGAGACACACCGCGACGAGCACACCGTCCACCTGCGACCCGCGATCGTCGTCGAGATCGAACTCGACGGAGTGCAGACGAGCAGCCGCTATCCGGGCGGGGTGGCGCTGCGCTTCGCACGGGTGCTGCGGTACCGGCCCGACAAGTCGGCCGCCGACGCCGACACCATCGATGCGGTCCGCGCGCTGCTGCCCGCGGCACCGGTTCCCGGAAGCCGCCTACCGTAGAAGGAGTGATCGACGTTCCACTCCGTTCCGACGACCTGCCCACTCTCCTGCACGGCCGTCGGATCGCTGTTCTCACCGGCGCCGGGCTGTCGACGGACTCCGGTATCCCCGACTATCGCGGACCGGACTCGCCGCCCCGCAACCCGATGACCTACCAGCAGTTCGTCGGCGACGCGGAGTTCCGGCAACGCTACTGGGCCCGCAACCACGTCGGCTGGAAGCACATGGACGCCGCCCGCCCGAATCCCGGGCACCGGGCGCTCGCGGCCCTCGAACGCGCCGGTTCCGTCGTCGGCGTGATCACCCAGAACGTCGACCTGCTGCACACGAAGGCCGGCAGCCGGCAGGTCATCGACCTGCACGGCACCTACGCGCAGGTCCGATGCCTGTCGTGCGAACACCGCATCTCGCGGTTCACGCTGCACGAACGGCTGTGCGCGGCCAATCCGGGATTCGACGACCGGATGCGCGCGACGACCGGTCTCGAGGTCGCCCCCGATGCGGACGCGGTGGTCACCGACACCGAGGACTTCGTCGTCGTCGACTGCGAGCGCTGCGACGGGATGCTCAAACCCGACATCGTGTACTTCGGGGAGACGGTGCCGCGCCCGCGCGTCGATCTCGCCTTCTCGGTGGTGGACGGTGCCGACGCCCTGCTGGTCGCCGGGAGTTCACTGACGGTGCAGTCGGGGTTGCGGTTCGTACGTCGCGCCGTGCAGCGGAACATCCCGGTGGTGGTGATCAATCGTGGCCCCACCCGCGGGGATGCGCTGGCGATCCTCAAGCTCGAGGCGGGTACCTCGGAGACCCTCGCTTTCCTGGCCGACGCGGTGACCGCACCGACTTCGTGAGGTTCTCAGACCACCCGGACGAGGTCGTCGGCGTGCACGACGGGTCGCTGGAGATCCGGCGGCAGCTGACCGGTCGAGAAGCCGATCATGAAATCGAGTTCGGACGCGTCGTAGGCCACCACCCCGCGCGCGACCGTGCGGCCGTCGGGCGCGACGATGCCGACGACGTCGCCGGCGTGGAAACCGCCACTGGTGCCGGTGATTCCGGCGGCGAGCAACGAGCGTCGCCGCTCCATCACGGCCCGCACGGCACCCTCGTCGAGATACAGCGAACCGTGGACGTCGGCGGCGTGCCGCACCCAGAAACGCCGCGCCGACAGACGCTGTGGGCGGGCCGCGAAGGCCGTGCCGACGTCGGCGGCGCCCAGCGCACGATCGGCCTGGGAGGCCGCGGCGAGCAGCACCGGCACGCCGGAGTCCGCCGCGAGACGGGCCGCGGACAGTTTCGACGCCATGCCACCGGTGCCCAGCGCGCCGCCCGACCCGGCGACCACACCGTCGAGATCCTCGGGGGTGCGGACCTCGGGGATGAGGTTCGCGGAGCCCTTGCGGGGATCCCCGTCGTACAAGCCGTCGACGTCGGACAGCAGGATCAGCGCGTCGGCGCCGATGAGATGCGCGACGAGTGCAGCGAGCCGGTCGTTGTCGCCGAAGCGCAGTTCGACGGTCGCGACGGTGTCGTTCTCGTTGACCACCGGCACCGCCCCGAGCGAACGCAGCCGGTCGAGGGTGCGTTGCGCGTTGCGGTGCTGAGTGCGCCGGCCGATGTCGTCGGCGGTGAGGAGCACCTGGCCCACCGTGCGGTCGTAGCGGGCGAAGGAGGTGCCCCAGGCGTGGGCGAGGGTGAGCTGCCCGACGCTGGCCGCGGCCTGCTTTGTCGCGAGATCACGCGGCCGACTCGTGAGACCGAGCGGTGCGAGCCCGGCACCGACCGCACCCGAGGAGACCACGATGACACTCGAACCCGTGCGGATGCGGGCCTCGATGGCATCGACGAGACGATCGAGCCGGCCACGGTCGAGTCCACCCACCAGGCTCGTGATCGCCGACGAGCCGATCTTGACCACGACGCTGCGGGCGTGGGAGACGACCTCCCGGGTGTCGCTCATGTTCTCCTCGGTACGCTTCGGGTTTCCTGAACGGTGGGGGCGCGCGGACGGTTACTCGAACTCGTCGTCGGTGGCCAGGCCGCGGCGCACCTTCTTCGCGTGGCGACGCTCGGCAGCGCCGACGCGGTCGACCTGGTCGAGACGGGCATCGGTGCCGCGACCGGTGGGCACGACGTCCACGCCGGCCTGCGTCTGCGGTTCCCACTCGAAGCCGACCTCGCCGATGGTGACCCAGCATCCGGGTTCCGCGCCGAGCTTGACGAGCTTGTCCTCGACGCCGAGACGGGCGAGTCGGTCGGCGAGGTAACCCACGGCCTCGTCGTTGTCGAAGGCCGTCTGGCGCACCCACCGCTCGGGACGGGTGCCCCGCACGATGAATCCGCCGGGCACCTCGGGATCGCGGACCACGGTGAAGGCCTCCTCGTCGCGGGCGACGGGACGGATCACCGGGCGGGTGGGCGCGGCCGGCGGATGCGCCGCCCGGTACTCGTCGACCATCCTCGCGAGGGCGAACGTCAGCGGACGCAGGCCGTCGCGGCTCACGGCCGAGATCGTGAAGACCGGCCAGCCACGGGCCTCGAGTTCGGGGGTGACGAACTCGGCGAGTTCTTTCGCGTCGGGCACGTCGGCCTTGTTGAGGATGACGATGCGGGGGCGCTCGGCGAGGTCGCCGAGTCCGCTGTCGCCCGACAGCGCAGGCTGGTAGGCGGCGAGTTCGGCCTCGAGCGCGTCGATGTCGGAGATCGGGTCGCGGCCGGGTTCGAGGGTCGCGCAGTCGACAACGTGCGCGAGCACGGCGCAGCGCTCGAGATGACGGAGGAAGTCGAGGCCGAGGCCGCGACCCTCACTGGCGCCGGGGATCAGGCCGGGCACGTCGGCGACGGTGAAGGTCGTGTCGCCCGACTGCACCACACCGAGATTCGGCACGAGGGTGGTGAACGGGTAGTCGGCGATCTTCGGCTTGGCGGCCGACAGCACCGACACGAGCGACGACTTGCCGGCCGAGGGGAAGCCCACGAGGCCGACGTCGGCGACGGACTTCAGTTCGAGGACGAGGTCGAGTTCCTCGCCTTCCTCACCGAGGAGCGCGAAGCCGGGGGCCTTGCGTGCCTTCGACGCGAGTGCGGCATTGCCGAGACCACCGCGACCGCCGTGCGCGGCGACGAAACGCGTGCCGGTGCCCACGAGGTCGGCGAGGATGCGGCCGTCGCGGTCGAGTACGACGGTGCCGTCGGGAACCTTCAGGACGAGGTCGCCGCCGTTGGCACCGTTGCGGTGGCCGCCGGCGCCCTGGGCACCGTTGGTCGCCTTGGCGTGCTGGTGGAAGTGGAAGTCGAGCAGGGTGTGGACGTTCCGGTCGACTTCGAGGACGACATCGCCGCCGTTTCCTCCGTTACCGCCGTCGGGGCCGCCGAGCGGCTTGAACTTCTCGCGGTGGACGGAGGCGCAGCCGTTGCCGCCCTTGCCGGCGCTGACGTGCAGCACCACCCGGTCGATGAAGCGGGACATGGGTGGACCTTCTCTCGTCCTAAAAAACAAACCTGGTGATCAACGCAACAAGGGCGGGTCAGGGTGTGCGACCCTGGCCCGCCCCTATTGGGAGTATGTCGCGGGAGCTGGTCCCGCGGTGTCCGTTACCGGACGGCAGATCAGGCGTCTGCCGCAGCCGGAACGATGTTGACGGTCTTGCGACCGCGCTTGGTACCGAACTCGACGGCACCGGCCGCGAGGGCGAACAGCGTGTCGTCGCCGCCGCGTCCCACGTTCACGCCGGGGTGGAAGTGGGTGCCGCGCTGGCGCACGATGATCTCGCCGGCGTTGACGGCCTGGCCACCGAAGCGCTTGACGCCGAGTCGCTGTGCGTTCGAATCGCGACCGTTACGGGAGCTGGATGCGCCCTTCTTGTGTGCCATGACGAACCCTCCTGGGGTTGAAGCTCGAAGCTCGGTTTACTTGATGCCGGTGACCTTGACGACCGTCAGCTTCTGACGGTGGCCCTGGCGCTTGTGGTACCCGGTCTTGTTCTTGAACTTGTGGATGCGGATCTTCGGGCCCTTGGTGTGCTCGACGATCTCGCCGGTGACCGAGACCTTGGCCAGCTTGTCGGCGTCGGTGGTCAGTTCGGATCCGTCGACGACGAGGACCGGGGCAAGCGAGACAGCAGCGCCGGGCTCACCCTCGATCTTCTCGACCTTGACGAGGTCGCCTTCAGCGACCTTGTACTGCTTACCGCCGGTCTTGACGATCGCGTACGTTGCCATCGGACGGCTACCCCTTGCTTCTTCGAACGTGCTCGCGCCACAGTGCTGCGGACGCGACTGGTCTGGTGTGGTTGCTGACTCGGGTCCCGCCGGCATCCTGAATCCGGACGCGGCTGGGCACTATCGCCGAGTAGCGACTGAACAAGATTACGGGAAGGTGACTCCCAGGGTCAAACCGGGTGGCACGGTAGTGCCCGCTTCCGGGCCGGTCGTGACCGGCCCGGAAGCGGAGGGTCATGCTTCGGCGTCCACCGGAGGTCCGGCGGGGCGCCCTGCGGCACGCCGCGAACGCGGCCGCCGCACGATCTCCACCGGCGTCTCGACCGGTGTGCTCGGCCGGGAGTCCGACTCGACCCCCGTGGACGACCCGGTCGTCGCGGGGACGACGAACACCTTGGCTGTAGGCCCACCGTCCCCGGCGGGCGCTGCGGCCGCCCGGGCGACCCTGCGTGCCCGACGGCGACGCGGAGCCGGTCCTGCGGCCTCGACGGAAGCCGCTCCGTCGGTGCTCTCCCCTGCGCCGGAGACGGCCGTCTCGGACACGGCAGCCTCGGGAACAGCGGTCTCCGCGACCGCGGCTTCGGCTGCTGCGACCTCTGCCTCGATCTCGGCGGGCTCGTCGGAGGCGGTCGTCACCGTGGTGGCGTCCTCCCCTGCGACGGGCTCCTTCGTCGGTGCGGCGCCCTTCTCGGGCTCGACGGCCCGCAGCGGCTCGGTGACCTTGACCGGGTCGACGTCGCCCGCAGGTGCGGACGCCGCCTCGGATGCGGTCTCGGTCGCTGCCGGCTCTGCGGCCGGAGCGTCCGCGGCCGGTGTCGAGTTGTGCGCGGCCATCGCGAGCGCGACGGGGTGCGCGGCACGCTTGACGACCTCTTCGGGCGACGGCGTCGTGTGCGTCTCGGCGGCGGGCTCCTGCGAACTCTTGTCGCGTCCACGCTTACGCCGCGAACCACCGCCGGACGAACGACCGGAGTCGTCCGAGGACTTCGACTCGATCGGCTCCGAGTGCACGATGAGGCCGCGGCCGCTGCAGTGCTCACAGGTGGTGGAGAACGCCTCGACGAGACCGGTCCCGAGCCGCTTGCGCGTCATCTGGACCAGGCCGAGCGAGGTGACCTCCGAGACCTGGTGGCGGGTGCGGTCCCGGCCGAGGGCCTCGGTCAGGCGACGCAGTACGAGGTCGCGGTTCGACTCGAGGACCATGTCGATGAAGTCGACGACGATCATGCCGCCGATGTCGCGCAGGCGCATCTGGCGGACGATCTCCTCGGCCGCCTCGAGGTTGTTACGGGTGACCGTCTCCTCGAGGTTGCCGCCGGAACCGGTGAACTTGCCGGTGTTGACATCGATGACGGTCATCGCCTCGGTGCGGTCGATGACGAGCGTGCCGCCGGACGGCAGCCACACCTTGCGGTCGAGAGCCTTCGCGAGCTGCTCGTCGATGCGGTGCGCACCGAAGACGTCCACCGAGTTCTCCGAACGGTAGCGCTCGACGCGCGGCAGCAGGTCGGGTGCGACCGTCCGGATGTAGCTCTCGACGGTGTTCCACGCCGAGTCGCCCTCGATGACGAGCTTGGAGAAGTCCTCGTTGAACAGGTCTCGCACGACCTTCACGAGCAGATCCGGCTCCTCGTAGAGCGTCTTCGGCTGGCCCGAGGCGTCGGCCTGCAGCTTCTCGGACTGCTCGCGGATCGACTCCCACTGCGTCTGCAGGCGGGTGACGTCGCGCGAGAGTTCCTCCTCGCTCACGCCCTCGGCGGCGGTACGGATGATCACGCCCGCCTCGGAGGGGACGATCTCGCGGAGGATGTCCTTCAGACGCTTGCGCTCGGTGTCGGGGAGCTTGCGGCTGATGCCCGTGGACGAACCTCCCGGCACGTAGACCAGGAAGCGTCCGGCGAGGCTGATCTGGGTGGTCAGACGCGCGCCCTTGTGACCGACCGGGTCCTTGCTGACCTGCACGACCACCTGGTCGCCGGGCTTGAGGGCCTGCTCGATCTTGCGGGAGTTGCCTCCGAGGCCGGCGGCCTCCCAGTTCACCTCACCCGCGTAGAGCACGCCGTTGCGGCCACGGCCGATGTCGATGAACGCCGCCTCCATGGACGGGAGGACGTTCTGCACGCGACCGAGGTAGATGTTGCCGACCATCGACGCCGAACCGGAGGTCGTGACGAAGTGCTCGACGAGGATGCCGTCCTCGAGCACCGCGACCTGCGTCATGCCCGCGTGGGAACCGCCCGTGCGTTCGCGCACGACCATGACCCGGTCGACAGCCTCGCGGCGGGCGAGGAACTCGGATTCGGTGAGGATCGGGGGCCGGCGGCGACCGGCCTCGCGACCGTCGCGACGACGCTGACGCTTCGCCTCGAGGCGCGTCGAACCGCTGATGCCCTGGACCTCGTCCTTGGCGCGGCTCTTCGGACGCGGCTCCCGCTCGTGGACGACCGTGGGAACCGAGTCGTCGTCGGTGCTCGCGGTGTCGGTGTCGGAACCGCGACGGCGACGGCGACGGCGGCGACGACGGGACGTCCCCCCGCCCTGCTCGTCGTCGGTGTCGTGCTCGTCGCTGCTCTGCTCGTCGCCCGAGGCGGACTCGTCGGAGGTGCTCTCCTCGGTGCCGGCGGTCTCCTCGGCGGGAGTCTCCGCTGCGGTGGACTCCGCTTCGGCGGACTTCTCCGTCTCCGCGGCCGCGGACTTCTCCGTCTCCGCGGCGGCGGACTCGGAGTCCTCGCCGGTCGCGGTCGTCTCGTCCTGCTGGTCGGTGTCGGTGCCGTCCCCGCGTCCACGTCCACGACCGCGACGTCCGCGTCGGCGGCGACGCGGCTGGTCGTCCTGGTCTTCGTCCGCCTGGTGCGACGGCGCTTCCTCGGTGGACTCGGCGGCCGGCTCGGCGGTCTGCTGCTCGTCCTCGGCCGGTGCCTGCTCGGTGTCCTTTCCGCGGCGTGCGCGCCGGCGACGCGGGCGGGTCTCCTCCTCTCCCTCGGCAGGCGAGGGTACCTCGGGCTGGAGGAACAGCGGTGCAGCGACGATCGGCTCGGCCGTGGTGGACGGCTCGGGCATCTCGAACAGCGGCGTGCTCTGCTCCACCGACGTGAACAACCCGGTGGGTCCTCCGACGGAGGGGATCTCGACGGCCTGCGGTGCGGTCTCGTCCGCGGTCTTCTCGGCGGGTCGCAGCTCGTCGCTCTCGACCGGCTCGGCCTCGGCGGTCTCCGCAGCCTCGGCCGCAGGCTCGGGAGTCGCCTCCGCGGCAGGCTCGGGGGCGGTCTCGGCCTCGGGAGCCGTCTCGGCTTCCTGCACGGCGGGCTCGGCCGTGCCCGTGTCGTCGCTCAACGCAGCGTGCAGGTCCTCCGCGACGTCGCGTGGGAGGGTCGAGTGCGCACTGCGCAGCTCGGTGCCGCGCTCGGCGGCTTTCGCGATCACCTGCTTACTGGTCAGCCCCAGCAGCTTGGCGAGGGCATGGACGCGGATCTTGGCAGGCAGACCGAGGAGGTTCCGTCCCCCTGCGTCCGACGCTTCGATCGAGTTGTTCTCCGGCGGCTCTTGATCGGCCACGTAGGTCTCCTAAGGCCCCCGGGCGCGTCCACCACCGACAACAGCGATGTGAGCGGCCACGCGGGGGCGCAGCTTGTGTACTCGCGCCGGGTGGGCGCGAGTCCTTCCGGTCTCGCATCGCGCGGTCGTCCGGTGCCCGTTTTCACTGCACGGCCGAGCAATGCCTGGCTTGATCGCGGGTCGAGCGCCGGAACATCCAGCGTGCCGCCGAGCGAGGTGTCTCCTTCGTCCTCGGCCACAGCGATGTCGGGCATCGATCCGTGATGTCGTTCGGCCGCTCCGCACGCGGTGTGTGCGGAGCAACCTCTGCCAGTATCCCACACGGAGATGCACGGATACGCCAACGGCGCCCCGGAGGGCGCCGTCGGCGGTGTCGGGAGGCGCGAAGCGCGACGCCCCGAGAGGTTTCGTGAGCGACACGCCAGGCGCCGCTCGTGCGGGGCTGTTACTTCGCAGCCAGGGCGGGGAACCAGAGAGCGATCTCGCGCTCGGCGGACTCCACCGAGTCGGAGCCGTGGACCAGGTTCTCGCCCGGGTCCAGGCCGAGGTCGCCGCGGATCGAGCCGGGCACGGCCTTCTCGACCGGATCGGTGCCACCGGCGAGTTGACGGAACGCCGCGATCGCGCGCGGGCCTTCGAGGACCGCGGCCACGAGGGGGCCGCCGGTAATGAACTCGATCAGCGAGGGATAGAAGGGTTTGCCCTCGTGCTCGGCGTAGTGCGCTCCGGCGACCTCCTCCGTCGCAGTGCGCAGCTCGAGAGCCACGATGTCCAGCCCCTTGCGCTCGATGCGCGAGAGGATCTCTCCGACGTGACGGCGTGCGACGCCGTCGGGCTTGATCAGTACCAGGGTCCGCTCAGTCACGCGACAAGCCTAGAGGTCGTCCCGCTGGCCCGGCAGCAGACCCCTGGATTCGCGATCCCTGATGTCCTTGCGCAGGTAGAAGATGTACGCCCACACCGCGGCGAAGAGCACACCCACCGCACCGAACGCGAGGTCGACGAAGAAGCCGAGCACGGCGAGCACCTGCAGCGTGATGTTGAACGGGATCGCCCACGACTTCTTCTGCACCCCGGCTCCGAGGAACATGAGAACGGCGAGGCCCACGACGTAGGTCGTCGACCACGCGCTCAGTCCCCCGCCGACGGTCGCGATCACCGGCAGCACCAGCAGCACCACGATCGCCTCGAGCACGAGCGTTCCCGCCATCACGCCGCGGAAGCCCTTCCAGGGGTCCGTCGTCGGCGGCCGGAACTTCTGTTCCTCCGGCTTGTCGTTGCTCACGCGGGATCCTTTCCGAACAGACTGCGGGCCGCACCTGCGGTCACCACCGAACCGGTGACCACGACCCCGGCGCCCGACACCGCTTCGCCGGGCTCGCCGACCTCCTCCGCGATCGCGATCGCGGTTTCGATCGCATCCGGGAGCGTCGCCGCGGTGACGACCCGTTCGTCGCCGAATCGGGCGACGGCGATGTTCGCGAGATCGTCGACGTCCATCGCTCGCGGCGACCCGTTGTGGGTGACGACAATCTCGTCGAAGACCGGTTCGAGCGCCTCGATCAGACCTGCGACGTCCTTGTCGGCCATCACGCTCACGACGCCCACGAGCTTGCGGAAGTCGAATTCCTGGGCGAGCGCGGCCGCGAGGGCCTTCGCGCCGTGCGGATTGTGCGCGGCGTCGAGGAAGACGGTGGGCGCATTGCGCACCCGCTCGAGCCGGCCCGGCGTGGTCACCGACGCGAACGCGTCGCGCACCGCCTCGACATCGAGCTGCTTGCCGGGGCCCGCCCCGAAGAACGCCTCGACCGCGGCCAGCGCGACCGACGCGTTGTGCGCCTGGTGCTCGCCGTGGAGCGGCAGGAAGATGTCGGTGTAGAGACCCCCGAGACCCTGCAGGTCGATCTGCTGTCCGCCGACGGCGACCGCACGCCGCACCACCGCGAACTCGGATCCCTGACGGGCCACGGCCGCGTCGGCCTCGACGGCCTGCCGCAGCAGCACGTCCATCGCCTCCGGTTCCTGCTGCGCGATGATCGCCACGGTGTCGCGGGGCACGAGACCGTCGTCGGGTGCCTTCTTGATGATCCCGGCCTTCTCCCCCGCGATCTCCGTGAGGGTGTCGCCGAGATAGCCGGTGTGGTCGATGCCGACGGGCGTGATCACCGCGACCTGCCCGGTGACGACGTTCGTGGCGTCCCACCGTCCGCCGAGACCGACCTCGACGACCGCCACGTCGACGGGTGCATCGGCGAATGCCGCGAACGCCATGGCCGTGGTGACCTCGAATTTGCTCATCTTCGGGCCACCGGCCGCCTCGGACTGCTCGTCGATCATCCGGACGTACGGTTCGATGTCGCGGTAGGTGTCGACGTAGGTCCGCGGCGAGACCGGCGCGCCGTCGATGCTGATCCGCTCGGAGGCGAGCTGCAGGTGCGGGCTCGTCGTCCGGCCGACCCGGTGGTGCATGCGGGTGAGCAGCGCGTCGATCATCCGGGTTGTCGACGTCTTGCCGTTCGTGCCGGCCACGTGGATCGACGGGTAGCTGTTCTGCGGCGAGCCGAGGATGTCCATGAGCGCGGCGATCCGCGCCAGGGACGGCTCGATCTTCGTTTCCGGCCAGCGCTTGTCGAGCTCGGCTTCGACGAGCGTCAGTTCGGCCAGGTCCACCGGGGACGGCGCCCCCGGGGTGTCGGTGCTCACGCCGCGCCCAGCTCCTTCAGTCGTGCGGTGATCCGTGCGATCTCCTCTTCCGCGATCTGCTTGCGACCGCGGATCTTCTCGACCACCTGATCGGGTGCCTTCGCGAGGAAGGCCTCGTTCGACAGCTTCGCGGAGGTGCCCGTCAGTTCCTTCTCCGCGGCGGCGAGATCCTTGCGCAGGCGCGCGATCTCGGCGCCGACGTCGATGCTGCCGGAGGTGTCGAGCTCGACGGTGACCGTCGCGCGGCTCAGCCGGACCTCGATCGACGCGGTGGCCGAGAACGAGTCCTCCGGCGCGGTCAGGCGCGCGAGCGACTGCACGGCCGGCACCTGCGCGACGAGATCGGCGTCCTCGACACCGACGAGCCGGGCCGCGACCTTCTGTGACGGCTTGAGACCCTGGTCGCTGCGAAACCGGCGGATCTCGGTGACGAGCCTCTGCAGGTCGGCGACCCGCTGCGCCGCGGTCTCGTCGGTGGCGATGCCGGACGTCTCGGGCCAGGACGCGACGACGACGGACTCGCCACCGGTGAGCACCTTCCACAGGGTCTCGGTGACGAACGGGATGACCGGGTGCAGCAGGCGCAGCAGCTGGTCGAGGACGGTGCCGAGCACAATCTTGGTGCCGTCGGCGTGGGCGCTGCCCTCGGCGAGCTGGACCTTGGCGAGCTCGAGATACCAGTCGCAGACCTCGTCCCACGCGAAGTGGTAGAGCGCCTCGCACGCCTTCGAGAACTCGTAATGATCGAAGGCCGCGTCGACCTCGGTCCGCACCTGCTCGAGGCGGTCGAGGATCCACCGGTCGGCGTCGGTGAGCTGCTGGCGGGCCGGGAGCTCGCCGATCACCGCGCCGTTCATCAATGCGAACTTGGTCGCGTTGAACAGCTTGTTCGCGAAGTTGCGCGACGACTGGGCGTGGTCCTCACCGACGGCGAGATCGCCACCCGGGTTCGCGCCGCGCGCCAGCGTGAAGCGCAGGGCGTCGGCGCCGAAACGCTCGACCCAGTCGAGCGGGTCGATGCCGTTGCCGCGCGACTTCGACATCTTCTTGCCGAACTGGTCGCGGACGAGGCCGTGCAGGAACAGATCCCGGAACGGCACCTGCGCCTGGTGCACCGCGTCGTCACCCGACACGTAGGTGCCGAACATCATCATGCGGGCGACCCAGAAGAACAGGATGTCGTAGCCGGTGACGAGAACGCTGGTGGGATAGAACTTGTCGAGCTCGGGGGTCTTCTCCGGCCAGCCCATCGTGGAGAACGGCCACAGGCCGGACGAGAACCACGTGTCGAGCACGTCCGGGTCCTGCTCCCAGCCCTCGGGGGCGATCTCGTCGGGGCCGAAGCACTCGACCTCGCCGTTCGGGCCGTACCAGATCGGGATGCGGTGACCCCACCACAGCTGACGCGAGATGCACCAGTCGTGCATGTTGTCGACCCAGTCGAACCAGCGCGGTTCCTGGCTCGCCGGGTGGATGACGGTGTGACCGTTGCGCACCGCGTCGCCGGCAGCCTTGGCGAGCTTGTCTACCTTGACCCACCACTGCATCGACAGCCGCGGCTCGATGGTCTCGCCGGACCGCTCGGAGTGGCCGACGCTGTGCAGGTAGGGGCGCTTCTCGGCGACGACGCGGCCCTGCGCGGCGAGTTCCTCGCGGATCGCGATGCGCGCCTCGAAACGGTCCATGCCGTCGAAGCGGGTGCCGGAGTCGGCGATACGACCGGCCTTGTCCATGATCGTGGGCATCGGCAGGTCGTGCCGCAGGCCCATCTCGAAGTCGTTGGGGTCGTGCGCAGGCGTGATCTTCACTGCGCCCGTACCGAATTCGGGGTCGACGTATTCGTCGGCGATGATCGGGATCTGCCGGCCGGTGATCGGGTGCTCGAGCGTCGTGCCGATGATGTCCTTGTAGCGCTCGTCTTCGGGGTGCACCGCGACGGCGGTGTCGCCGAGCATCGTCTCCACACGAGTGGTAGCGACGACGACGTGCGGCTCGTCGTCGTTCAGGGAGCCGTAGCGCAGGGAGACGAGTTCGCCCTCGACCTCCTCGAACTTCACCTCGATGTCGGAGATCGCGGTCTGCAGCACGGGCGACCAGTTGACCAGGCGCTCGGCCCGGTAGATCAGCCCCTCGTCGTAGAGGCGCTTGAACATCGTCTGCACCGCGCGGGACAGCCCCTCGTCCATGGTGAAGCGGTCGCGCGACCAGTCCACACCGTCGCCGATGCGACGCATCTGGCCCTGGATCATGCCGCCGGACTCGGCTTTCCACTGCCAGACCTTCTCGATGAAGGCCTCGCGACCGAGGTCCTCCTTCTTCTTGCCGTCGGCGGCGAGCTGCTTCTCGACGACGGTCTGGGTGGCGATGCCGGCGTGGTCCATGCCGGGCAGCCACAGCACCTCGTAGCCCTGCATGCGCTTACGGCGGGAGAGCACGTCCATGAGGGTGTGGTCGAGGGCGTGACCCATGTGCAGGCTGCCGGTGACGTTCGGCGGCGGCAGGACGATCGAGTACCCGGGCTTGTCGCTCGTGGGGTCGGCCTCGAAGTAGCCGGCGTCGACCCACTGCTGGTAGAGCTCCGCTTCGACGGCGCTGGGGTCCCAGCTCTTGGGAAGGGCGTCGGCGGGGTTCTGCGAGTTCTCTGGCGCACTGGTCACCCGTCAATCGTAAGCGTCGCGGCGAACCTCCTGGACACGGGCCACGACAGAGATGGACAAGGGTCGCGACAGAGCCGGACAGGGGTCGCGACAGAAGAGTGTGGCCCGCTCCCCGACCGGGTATCGCAGTGCCGGGCGGCCGAATGCGCGGACGCCGAACGGACAGGACGGAGGACACCGTCATGATGCGGGCATTGATCTTCGCTGCAGGTGCGGCCGCGGGATTCGTCGCGGGGACCCGGGCGGGACGCGAGACCTACGACAAGATGCGGGGGCGTTCGAACGAGCTGTGGCACAACCCGGCAGTGCAGGAAAAGGTCATTCCTGCGGTACAGGACAAGGTGACGGAAGCGGCCGGCGTCGTGAAGGAGAAGGCACCGCACCTCCAGGAGACGGTCGGTGGTCTCGCCGAGAAGGTCACCCATCGCGGCGGATCGGGTCAGCACTCGGCCGGTTCCGGTTCCGCGACGAGCGAGTCGACACCGGCCACCGACGAGCCCACGCGTCCGCCGGTCTCGCCGGGCGACCAGCGGCGCCCCCCCGAATAGCGAGGCAGTAGACCCCGAGCGGACGTCCTCGGTCAGCCCAGCTCGTCCGGCAGGTCGAGCGGGCGACCGAGCACGTGCTCGGACAGGAACGCCTCGACGGCCCGGTACCAGATCTTCGAGTGCTGAGGCTTCAGCACCCAGTGGTTCTCGGACGGGAAGTACAGGAAACGGTGGACGGTGGTGCCGTCGTCCTCGGCGGGTCGACCCGATTCGTTGAGCAGCTCGTACCACAGGCGCAGGGCTTCGCCGATCGGGACGCGATAGTCCTTGTCGCCGTGGATCACGAGCATGGGCGTGACGATGTCGGCGACGAACAGGTGCGGTGAGTTCTCGACCGCCATCTCCGGGGTCATCTCCCGCTGCCAGTACCAGGCAACGTCGGTGGTCGGGGTGAACTGGTCCAGCGCCCACAGACCCGCGTGGGTGACGACCGCGCGGAACCGGTCGGTGTGCCCGGCGATCCAATTGGCGAGATATCCACCGAACGATCCGCCCATCACCGCGGTCCGCTCCTCGTCGATATCCTCACGCGCGACCGCGGCATCCGTGACGGCCATCAGATCGGTGTACGGTTCGTTCCCCCACCGACCCCAGCCACGCCGCACGAAGTCGTCGCCGTAGCCGGTGGACAGTGCGGGATCGGGCAGCAGCACCGCATAGCCGCGGGCGACGAGGAGCCACGGGTTCCAGCGCCACGACCAGGTGTTCCAGCTGCTCAGCGGACCGCCGTGCACCCACAGAAGCATCGGCGCGGGGTCGTCGGCGGACGCCGTGTGCGGAAGCGCGAACCACGCCCGCAGCGGCGTGCCGTCGGCGGCCTCGGTGGTCAGTTCCTCGAGACGTCCCGGCAGTTCCGGGAGCGCAGCGGGAGCACGTAGCGGCGTGACGGTGCCGGCGTCCGGTCCGGTGAGGTCGATGCGCACGGGGTGCGGCGGCGCTTCGTAGGAGGCGCGCAGCGCGTACGCCCTGCTGCCGTCGGGTGCGAGACAGACGTCCGTGTAGGCGGCGTCGTCCGCGGTCAGGCGGTCGGGCTGCGCGGACCCGAGTCTCTGCACGAAGACCGGCGCACGGCCGTGGTCGTCGGCGGTGAGCACGAGACCGGAACCGTCGGGCAGCCAGGTGACGGAAGTGGGACGTCTGTCCCATTCAGGGGCCTCGATGGTCGTGGTTCCGCTCGCGATGTCCAGGACGCGGACGGTGATCTGCGGCGGGTTCTCCGCGTCGCCCATCGATTCGTGCAGGTAGGCGAGCTTCGTCCCGTCGCGCGAGATCGACGGGTGCGTCGCGTCGCCGGTCTCGTCGTCGACGAGCGGGGTGCGCAGGCCGGTGCCGAGATCGACCCGCACGAGCGTGACCCGGCGCGAGGCGAGCGGACCGGGGACCACCCAGGTCGCGGCGGCGAACGAACCGTCGGCAGCGATGTCGACGGAGCCATCACGCAGCGACCCTCGGATCCCGGGCGTGAGGTCGGTGAACCCGTGGCCGCAGTTGTCCGGGACGAGCAGGTGCGGCTGGTCGGGTCCGAGATCGTGGTCCCAGTAGCGCACCGGATAGCCCGTGTGCAGCACCGCGGTGACGACCTTGTCCTTACGGGCGTCCCGGATCCGTTCGTCGTCGGACTCGCTGTGGCCGAGGACGGACGCGACGAGGACGATCCGGTCGGCCTCGGATGCCGCGTGCACCGATGCGAATCCACCCTTGCGGGATCCGACCTGCTCGGCCTCGCCGCCCGCTGCGGGCAGTCGCCACAACGACACCGGCGGATCGTCCTTGCCCCGGGCGGCGGTGAACAGCAGGTCGCCGGACGCGGTGAAGGTCGGGTTCGATTCACCCGTGGTGCCGTGGGTGAGGCGGCGCGCCGGGGCGTTGCCTTCGGGATCCACCTCCCACAAAGCCTCGGTGTACGAGGTGGCCTTGTCGTCGAGCGTCGACTGCGTGATCACCAGGCGATTCCCGTCCGGGGACATCGTGAGGGAGGTGACGCGAGGAAGCGCCAGGTAGTCGTCGAGCTCGTGGAAGGCCGTCATGCCTGGACGATATCGGGAGCGGCGGTGGGCGGTCCGCAAGGTGGCACCGAGTTCGTCTGTAACCTGGTCGTTCGGCGGGTACATCCCGTGGCAACGCCGTCACCCAGTCCGAACGGAGCACTCACATGGTCGACCTCGCATACGTCATCGCCGGCTCGGAAGCGACCGGTGGCGCCGGTCTGCAGGTCGACCTCAAGACGTTCCAGCAGCTCGGTGTGTACGGGGTGGGCACCACGACGTGCATCGTCTCGTTCGACCCGAAGAACAACTGGGGCCACCGCTTCTTCCCCGTCCCGGCCGACGTGATCGCCGAGCAGATCGAGGCCGCCACCGCCGCCCACAATCTCGACGTGGTGAAGATCGGCATGCTGGGCACGCCCGCGACGATCGACGTCGTCGCCGAGGGACTCGAGAAGCAGGACTGGCGGCACGTCGTGCTCGACCCGGTCCTGATCTGCAAGGGCCAGGAGGCCGGCGCGGCCCTCGACACCGACAACGCCCTGCGCGCGCAGGTGCTCCCCCACGCCACGGTCGTCACCCCGAACCTGTTCGAGGCACGGACGCTGTCCGGGATGGACGAGATCACCTCGGTCGACCAGCTCATCGAGGCGGCGCGTCGCATCCACGACCTCGGCCCGAAGTATGTCGTCGCGAAGGGCGGCGTCGAACTCGACGGCGAGGACGCCGTGGACGTGCTGTTCGACGGCTCCGAGGTCACCCTCCTGACGGCACCGAAGGTCGGCAACGAGCGTGTCTCCGGCGCCGGCTGCACCCTCGCCGCCGCGATCACCGCCGAACTCGCGAAGGGCGCGTCGGTCGCCGACGCCGCGGCCCGCGCGAAGGATTTCGTCACGACCGGGATCAAGGGCCGCGTGTCCGCCAACACCCCGTTCGACACCGTCTGGCAGGGCGCCTGATCCGAAGGCGGGAAGCATCCCGTCAGCGCGGCTGCCGCCACATCCCCCACAGGGTCGGCCCACCACCGGGGATGACGATGGCGCGGGTGACCTCGAACCCGAACCGCTCGTAGTAGGGAACGTTCGATTCCTTGCTCGACTCGAGGTAGGCGGGGGCGTGTTCGGCGTCGGCGCGGTCGAGGCCGGCCTTCATCAGGGCTTTGCCGAGGCCGGTCCCCCGCGCATCAGGTGAGGTGCCGATCGTCGACAGGTACCAGTGCGGTTCGTCCGGATGCGCCGCGTCGAGGGTGACGTTGACCTGCCCTCCCCGCTTCATGTAGCGGCCGAGCGCGGCGTAGAAGCCGGGCAGGAGGCGGAGGGAGGTCCACGCATCGGTGCGCCATCGTCCGGGCGGCGCCCACATCGCCGCGCCTCCGACGGTCCCATCGGACTCGGCGATGTCGGTGGCTCCCAACGGCACCATGTGGTGGCGGGCGTCGGCGGCGAAGAAACGGGTCATGCGGCGGATACGGTGCTCCTCGTCCGGGAACATCCACGCGAAGACCGGATCGTCGAAGAACGCCTCGGCGATCACCCGAGCGAAGACCGGAATGTCGCGGCGCGTGGCGGTTCTCGGTTCGACGGCCATGTCGGCAGCCTACGACGAAGACGTGCCCGACGACCTGCCTTCCGTCGCCAGTTCCTTCGCGAGGGGCGTGGGGAACCGCGGCATCACCCGCACCCCACCCAGCCAGTCGTCGAGGCGGGCGGCTTCCTCGCGTAGCACCGCGGTGCCCTCGGCGCCGATGTCCTCGAGCAGATGCAGGCTCACCGCTCCCGTGTCGGTCTGCCACCACGTGCCGACGATCCGTCCGTCCCACCAGGCGGTGGGACCGGCGTTGCCGTTGGAGTCGAACAGCGCCTCCTTGTACGGCCCGAGATACCACTCGCGTTCGGTCCACCCCATGACCGTGGGGTCCAGACCGGGCAGCAGTGCACCCCACGGTTCGACGGGAGCGGGCTCGTCCACGTCGTCGGCCAGGAGGTAGCCGGGACGGCCGTCGAGATCGACCTCCACCACGTCGAGTTCGGCGAGGGCCGCGCGGACGGCAGTGAGGGTGGAGCCGAGCCACCATTTCAGATCCCCCTCGGTGCCGGGACCGAATGCGCGCAGCCACATCCGCACGAGTTCGCGCACACCCGTCGCCTCGTCGACGGGGTCGACGGCCGAGCCCAGCCACGACTCGGTGGTCGTCCAGGTGGGGCGCGAAACCCGCCACGACCCCTTGTTCGACGCCCGGACCACTTTCCCCTCGGCGGAGAGCACCGTGAGCACGCGAGGCGCGAAGGTGACCGGCCCACCCCAGGATTTGCCGGCACCGAACTCCAGCGCGCCGTCGAGGAGCGGGATCTCGGCCTTGAGCTCGCTCGATGTCGCCTCCCGCCCGTCGGCCAGGGCGGCGAGGATGTGGCGGCTCACCTCGTCGAGCCAGCTCTCGCCGTCGTCGTGCAATCCGGCCTTCACGACGTCCTTGACGACCGTGCGCCGTTGTGCGGCGGCAACCCGGGCGCTCGCCCCGGCCTGCACCACCGGGAGGGTGTCGAGCGGGACGACGAAGACGGTGCGCCGCATGGCCATGTGTTTGACCATGGTGCGGTCGTCGTAGAGCGCCCTGTCGAGGTCGGCCACGGTGAACCCGTCCACACGTGCCCACGCCGACAGGTAGACGGTCGCCGGGTCGGTGCCGTGCAGGCACACCAGGGACGTCGCCGCGTCGACGGCGTCGGGGGCGCGGTGGGCGGGATGCAACCGGTGCCGGACGGCCAGTCGTGCCCGGCGTTCGTCCACGTCGATCCTGGGTGCGGCCATGGCCGTCATCGTAGGACCGGCCACCGACCTCGGGCGCGCGGTGAAGGGGCCCCGCGGCCTCAGGCTGCTCGTTCGCGCAGCCAGGCCATCGCCTCCATCCGGTACTCGTCGATGCCCTTGTACTGCGCGATCTCGCGCGGCAGCTCCTCGACGATGTCGGCGAGCTGGTACGCCCACTGCGGGTAGGCGGCGATCTCGGCGAGGGGTGCCATGTAGGTGCGGATGTTGAACACGATCGCACCGGTCGTCGGCAGCCGGATGAGGTGCTCGAGTTCGATGCGCAGCTGGATCCTCCCCCAGTCCTTCTCGGCCATCAGGCGGGGGATGTCGTCCATCCACTCGGGCATCGTCTCGAGGCTCGTGTCGCGGCGCCGCGAGCCGACGGCCGAGAAGGTCCAGTTCACCCGTCGGTAGGGCTGGTCGGCGGTGAGCCGGCGCAGGAACTGCTCGGCCCGGTCGGTGACCCCGTCGCGCGTGAGACCGGGTACGGGACGGTGGATCTCGTGCATGCTCATGCCGATGTCGAACTTCACCGACCAGTCGGCGGAGGAGGTCACCACGGCGGCGTCGAAGTAGAAGTGGCCGTCGCGTTCGGTGACGAGCAGGACGTCGTCGGGGATCTGGCAGGCGACGAACACCAGCGGGTGTTCGGGCAGCGTCTCCGGATCACCCGGGACGAAGGTGCAGTCGATTCCGAGAGGTTGGTTGCGCCAACGGTATCCGGATCCGAGGCGGTCGAGGGTCATGAGGTCGGGATACGACGCGGCCATCTCGCGGAAGTAGAACATCAGCAGGTCCCACGAGGCCGGGGTCATGTGCGGGAGGTAGCGGACCCGGTGCGGGTCCCGCTCGAGGATCCCCTGTCGCAGGGCCATCATCTCGACGTAGTCAGGTCCGAGGTCGACGATGTGTTCGCCCCAGCCGCCGACGAACGTGTCGACGCGGCGGCGAGCGGGTTCGACGTTGACCCCGTAGCGGAATCTGTTCTCACCTTCGAGAAAAGGCCACGGGAGATAGGACAGGTCGCTGGTAACGGTCACATTCGGTCCTTCCGGTCGGTTCTGTCAGGCGACGGCTCCGAGATAGGTGCCGTGGTGACTCGACAGGTGCGGGCGGATCTCGAGGGAGATCCCGCACCCGGCGCACGAGATCCTGTCGCCGGGTCGCGCGTCGGCCCGCTGTGTCGTCTCGCAGTGGGGGCAGAAAACCGTCAGCGTCACCGTCGACGTGACGTAGGTGATGAGTTCGCAGGGCAGGGCGCCGGCCTGCCGGGCGGCGGCGGTGTAGGCCATGGCCTCGGCGGCCGGACCGGCGACGAGGATGCGTGATCCCGCCCTCAGCGCGGCGACCGCTTCGGCGGCGCGACCGGGTGTCGGGTCGTAGAGGGCGGCGGCGTCGCGTCCAAGTTCGGAGGCGTCGGCCATCCAGTGCCGCACCGCCTTTCGCGCGAGTTCGCAGTCGCTCGCGGCGAGGACGAGGAAGGCGCGACCGGCACGGTCGAGTGCGGGTGGGTCGCCGTGGACGAATCCGGAGGCCTTCACGTCCGCACACCCCCGTAGGTGCGGAGCCAGCGCACCCCCGGTTCGCGGGTGCGGGTGATGCCCTTGTAGTCGGCCATATCCTCGGGCAGCTCCTCGAGGACACGGCACAACCGCTCGGCCCATTCCGGTACGCGGGCGATGTCCTCGAAGGGCAGCAGGTAGGTGCGGATGAGGAACATGATCGCGCCGGAGACACCGAGGCGCACGAGGTGCTGGACCTCGACGCGCAGGTTCAGCCGGCGCCCCACGTCCTCGAGCGGCCCCTCGGCGAGCAGCCGCCGGTCGCGTCCCCACACGGGATAGGTCTCGGTGGACTGGTCGAGGAGGCGGTCGACGCTGAGCGACCAGTTGGTGCGGCGGTACTGCCGGCCGGGCTGCAGGCCCATGAGGAACTGCTGGGCGCGCGGGATGACCCCTTCGGTGTGCACGCGCGGGACGGGCCCGTGGATCTGCAGGAAGCTCATGCCGACGTCGAAGCGCAGCGACCAGTCGGCGGCGAAGGTCACCAGTCCGGCGTCGCCCCAGAGGGCACCCTCACGCTGGTCGAGCAGCACGACGTCCTCCTGGAGGTGCCTGCCGACGAACAGCAGGGGTGGTTCGGGCAGGGTGGACGGATCACCGAACACGAAGGACTGTTCGACGCCGAGTGCCCGGTTGGTGAATCGCCGGGCCGCACCGTCCCCGTCGAGCGAGAACTTCTCGGGGTGGGCGTCGGTGAGCATCCGCATGAGGGTGAGCATCGCGTCCCACTGGGCGATCTCCATGTGCGGCAGAGCCTGGAACCGGGTGGGGTCCTCGGCGAGGATGCGGGTGCGTTCGGCGAGATCCTCCCGGTACCGGCCGTCGACGTCGACGGGGTGGGTCCCCCATCCCCCGACGGGTGTCTCCACGACACTGCCGGCGGGTTCGACGTTGGTGCTGTAGCGGTAGGTGTCGCGGGGGAAGGGGAACGGGAAGCGGGCGATGCGGTCGGGGATCGCCGCGCTGTCGCCGAGGGCCTCGAGGTCGATCGTGGTACTCACAGATCCAGCTCCAATCGGGGTCCGTTCGCGCGGGAGACGCACGGCATGAGGCAGTCTCCGGCCTCCTTCTCGGCGGCGCCGAGATACAGGTCGCGGTGTTCGATGTCGCCGCTCACCACGGGCAGCCGGCACTCCCCGCACACGCCCTGACGGCAGAGGCTGGGGACCGCGATGCCGCGGGATCCGAGCGCTTCGAGGAGGCTGACACCCGAGGCGACGTCCACGTCGACGCCGCTGCGGGTGAGGTGTGCGGTGAACGGTTCGCCGGGGTCGAGGTCGCCGACCCCGAAGTGCTCGTAGTGCACGCGGGCGCCGGGCCAGCCGGCGCGACCGGCACGGTCGGTGAGTTCGTCGATGAGCGCAGCCGGGCCGCACGCGTAGAGGTGGGTGCCGATCGGCTGGTCCAGCAGCGCGGGTCCCATATGCTCCCAGAAGCCGTCGCGGCCGGTGTGGAGGTGGAGGCGGTCGCCGCACAGCTGCTCCAGGTCGTCGAGGTGGGCGGCGTCGCCCTCCCGGTGGACGTAGTGCACCTCGAACGAGCGGCCCCACTGCACGGCGGCGCGGACGTGGGACAGGATCGGGGTGACGCCGATTCCGCCGGCGACGAGCAGGTGGTGCCGCGCGGTGAGGACCGGGGCGAAGGCGCTGCGCGGGGTGCTCACCTGCACCCTGTCCCCCGCTCGCAGGGAGTGGATCCAGCGGGAGCCACCGCGGCCGTCCTCCTCGAGCCGTACGGAGATGCCGTAGTGGTCGGGCTCGAAACCGGGTCCGGTGAGGGAGTAGGAGTTTCGGCGGGATTGCCCCTCCGGCCCGGTTCCGCAGGTCACGACGATGTGACTGCCCGGGGTGAAGGAGGGCAGGAGTGCGCCGTCGGACGCGACCAGCCGCATGTGCCGCACGGTCGGGGTCAGTGCGGTGACCTCGTCGACCGCCAGCACCAGGCCGGCGTCGGACGGCACGTTCGTTGCGGGGCTGTCGGACATCAGGGTCATCAGCGTTCCTCCGCGTCGATCATGTAGCCGAGGTAGGCCGCGTGGTGACGCGAGACATGGTGGTAGACCACGAGTTCCGCGCGGCAGTTCGGGCAGGTGGTGCACCGGCCGACCTCGACGTCGGCGAGATGGGTGGTGTGACAGTGTGCGCAGTAGACCGCGTGGTCGGCGGTGTCGATCGGGACGGGCATGATCTCCTCGTCGACGAGCCCGCCGGCCACCGCCACGGCCCTTGCGGCGAGGACGGCGGCCTCGGATCCGACGAGGACGAGTCGGCAGCCGACCCGGGAGGCGTCGAGCTGCCGTCGGAGGACGCGGGCAGCTGTGTCGCCCCACTCGGCGGGCAGACGCATCCAGTCCACCCGCCGACCGTCGAAGGACAGCAAGAGATTCCGCGCCTGCTCGGCAGCCTCGTCGCCGAAGGACAGGATCGTGAAGGTCCGTCCCCCGCCGGCGATGCTCCGTTCCTCGTCCCACCTCGGCACACTGGTGGTGTCCATACAGACGTTCACGGCATCTCCTAGGGCGCGAAGGAGCGGAGGCCGACGTAGAAGGCGAGCGCGCCTTCGGGGGTGGTGAAGCGGATGCGGGATCCCTTGGGGAAGAAGATCGCGTCGTACGCACGGGCGATCTCGACCTGGCCGGTGTCGAGGTTCTCGAGGCGGAACTCGCCGTCGAGGACGACCTTCATCTCGTCGTATTCGTAGGTGTAGTCGAGGGGCGCCTCGGTGGGTTCGAGACGGAAGTAGCCGGAGGCCATGGGGCAGCCTTCGGGATTCGGGTGGACGTCGTCGATGTAGCCCTTCGTTCCCGGGAACTCGTCGACCGACATCTGCGGGAGGTTCTTCCAGAAACCGGAGGTCACTCGGAATGCGGGCACGGTGGTGGTCTCGGACATGGCAACTCCTCAAAGGGAAGGAATGCGCGAACGCGCGGTGTGCAATGAGAACGTCGATCGCTGACGTGAAACAGACGATAATGGGAAGAAACGCAGCGATGGTTGCAGTTCTGTTAACGCGCGTAACCGATTCCTCTCGAGGGCAAGGGAATCCGGACCCTCGAGGAGGTTCCCCGGAACCTGGACGGAACATCCGTCAGCGGCCGGGATCGAAGAGGGCGCGATGCCAGATACGCGTGACGATCTCGGCGGCCCGTTCGAGCGGTATGGGCGTCTCCTGCAGGGCGTCCTGCGCGTACCAGACGTAGTCCGACCCAGCGCGGGCGGATCGCCCGGTCCGACTCCGGTGCCGTCGCCCGGCTGCGCGCCGCGGGCTCGTCGGGTTCAAGCCGACCACCGGATCGTGCGCGGACGAACGGGGTTTCCGCGCGATGACTGATTTCGTCACCGCCGGCCCGCCGGCCTGGACGGTGGACGAAACCCGCATCATGACGGAGATCCTCGCCGAGACGACCTTCGAACGCACCGCGGTGCGGCACCGGCGGATCGCCTTCTTCCGGCGCCCGGACGGACGTCCGGTCGATCCCGCGGTCGCCCGCACCGTCGAGACCGTCGCCGGAATCCTGTCGGATCTCGGGCACGAGGTCGTCGAGACCGACATCCCGATCCAGGGGTGGAACGAGATCTTCGGGCCGCTCGTGCTCGACGACGGGCTGCGCGAACGCGCCCATCTGCTCGACGATCCGGAGCTGCTGACCCCGCTACGAGCGGGCGAGTCCGCGAGCCGCGATGCAGCTGACCAGCGCCGAGGTCGCCGGTGCCCGCGGGCACTGGACGGATTCCGCCTCCGCATGGACGATTTCCTGCACCGTTGCCGTCAAGGGCATCGACACCCTGAACGGTACCGAGGTCGACGACCTCTACTTCTCCGACTGCGAGTTGCCCGCCGACTCGGTGGTCGGTGAGGTCGGCCAGGGCTGGTCCCAGCTCATGCCCGGGCCGGCGACCGAGCGCTGATCCTCGCCGCCCAGATGCTCGGCGTCGCCGAACGTGCCTTCGACGACCCCTAGGGTCTGGCGCGGGCGTCGTCGATGGCCAAACTCGAGGCGACGGAGGTCGCCAAGAACACGGCCCTCGAGTGCGTGCAGATGATGGGCGGCTACGGCTACTCCACCGAGTTCGACATGGTGCAGCACGTGCGCGCGGCCCTCGGCGCGACGATCTACGGCGGAACCAACGAGATCCAGCGCGACATCATCGGGAACTCGTTCGGTCTCCGATAGAACCCTCGCTCACACGAACATCGCAGCGGCGGGACGGTCCTTCGACCGTCCCGCCGCTGTTTGTCGTTCGCATACAGGGCGGTTTCCACGCCAAGCGTCACCGCGATCTCACGGTTGCGTAACACGCCCGTCATGGATACCGTGTTTCCTTCTATTCGACAGCGATTCCTACAGTGAAACTTCGTCGAACCGAGGAGCCCCCATGACGCTGGAAGCCACCGACACATCCGTGCTGCGCCTCCCGTCCACGAACGGCCGGTCCCCCGAGACCTCCGGCACCGCCGGTCTGGCCGAGCTCGCACACGCGACCGGCACCCGCTTCATCCTCGCCGTCTTCACCACCCTGTCCGGAAAGCCCTGCGCCAAGCTGGTTCCCGTCGAATCCGTCGACGAGCTCGCCACCGACGGTGTCGGTTTCGCCGGCTACGCCGCGGGCTCGATGGGCCAGGTCCCCAAGGACCCCGACCTGGTCGCCATCCCCGACGTCTCGTCCTTCACCCCCATCCCCTTCGTCCGCGAGGGCCTGGCGCTGGTCCACTGCGACCCCTACGTCGAGGGCAAGCCCTGGCCGTACGCCCCGCGGGTGATCCTCAAGACCGCGCTCGCGCAGGCCGCCGCCAAGGGCCTGGGCGTCAAGGTGGGCACCGAGATCGAGTACTTCCTCGTCCAGCGCGACGAGAACGGAACCCTGCGCACCGCCGACGCCCTCGACACCTCCCGCCAGCCCTGCTACGACGCCCGCGACGTCACCCGCATGTACGAGCACCTGACGTCGATCTCCTCGGCGATGAACACCCTCGGATGGGGCAACTACGCCAACGACCACGAGGACGGCAACGGGCAGTTCGAGCAGAACTTCCAGTACGCCGACGCCCTGACCACCGCCGACCGCGTCATCACCCTGCGTTACCTCATCTCCGTGCTCGCCGAGCAGCGCGGCATGACCGCGACCTTCATGCCCAAGCCGTTCGCCGATCGCACCGGCTCCGGGATGCACATGCACCTGTCGCTGTGGCAGGGCGACACCCCCGTCTTCCCCGACGCGAACGATTCCTGCGGACTCGGACTGTCCAAGACCGCCTACTCGTTCGTCGCCGGCATCCTCGAGCACGCCTGCGCCCTGCAGGGTGTCATCGCACCGACGGTCAACTCCTACAAGCGCACCGGCGCCACCAGCACCGCCTCCGGCGCCACCTGGTCGCCGCGCTACGCGACCTACGGCGGCAACGACCGCACCCACTACCTGCGCGTCCCCGACGCCAACCGCGTCGAACTGCGCGGCGGGGACGGCTCGGCCAACCCCTATCTCGCCACCGCCGCGACCGTCGCCGCCGGCCTCGACGGCATCGAACGCGACCTCGATCCCGGCGAGCCGGGCACCGGCGGCACCGCGACGCTGCCGATGACGCTGCTGCACGCCATGGACGCCCTCGAGGCCGATCCGGTGGTCTCCGGCGCACTCGACGCAGCCGGTGCGGGCGTTGCCGACTACTTCGCCTCCCTCAAGCGCGAGGAGTTCTTCCACTGGCACAACACCGTGACCCCGTGGGAGATCGACAGCTATCTGACCGCTTTCTGATCACCCGACTTCTTCCAGACCCATCGAACAGGAGAGACGACCATGTGCGGAATCGTCGGACTTCATCTGCGAGACGCCTCGCTCGAGCCCCGGTTGGGCAGCCTGCTGACCGGGATGCTCGGGCAGATGGTGGACCGCGGACCGGATTCGGCGGGCGTCGCCGTCTACGGCAACCCGGTCTTCTCCCCCGCCGGGGAGTCGTCGGTCTCGGTGCTCGACGCACCCTCGGACCTCGTCACCGCCGTCGGCGATGCACTGGGTGTGACCGTCGGGGCGCTCGATCTCGCCCCCACCACCGTGCTGCACGCCCCCGTCCCCGCGACCCTGCTCGCCGACACCGTCCGCACGCTGGCTCCCACCGCGACCGTCATCGGTTTCGGCGACGACGTGACCGTCCTCAAGGGCACCGGCGATCCCCGCGATCTCGCCGAGACCTTCGGCCTGCCCGCCGCCTCCGGCCGGCGGGGTGTCGGCCACACCCGCATGGCCACCGAATCCGCCGTCACCGCAGCAGGATCGCACCCCTTCGCCGTCGGCCCCGACCAGTGCCTCGTGCACAACGGCTCGTTCTCCAACCACCTGTCGATCAAGCGCGAACTCGAGGACGAGGGCGTGGTGTTCGACAGCGAGAACGACACCGAGGTCGGCGCACGCTTCGTCGCCAAACATCTCGCCGAGGGCGCCGACCTGGAGAAGGCACTGCGTCTGCTCGGTGAACGCTTCGACGGGTTCTACACCCTGCTGGTGTCCACCTCCGATTCGTTCGCCGTGGTCCGCGATCCGATCGCTTGCAAGCCCGCGATCGTCGCCGAGTGCGACGCCTACGTCGCGATGGCCTCGGAATTCCGCGCCCTGGCAGGACTTCCCGGCATCGCCGACGCCCGCATCTTCGAACCCGAGCCGGACCGGGTCTACGTGTGGCGACGCTGACCGGCCGCGCGAATCCCGACTCCGCCGTCCCGATCTCATCCCCGGAGGCAATCATGACCACCGATACCCTGCTCCCGACCGCCACCTACGACCTGGCGACGACCACTACCCGCGAACTCAATGCGGCACTGCACGCGATGGAGGCCCCGGCCTCGATCGAGGTGGTGAACCCGCAAGGCGCCCACGCACTCGCCTGCGGCCTGAACCGGCCGATCGACGTCCGCATCGACGGCCACGTCGGCTACTACGCAGCCGGGATGAACCAGCACGCCCACGTGACCATCGATGGCAACGCCGGCGTCGGGGTCGCGGAGAACATGATGTCGGGCAGTGTGCGCGTCACCGGCGACGCCTCGCAGTCCGCCGGTGCGACCGCCCACGGCGGGCTGCTGGTCATCGAAGGCAACGCCGCCGCACGCTGCGGCATCTCGATGAAGGGCGTCGACATCGTCGTCGGCGGTGATATCGGTCACATGAGCGCCTTCATGGGACAGGCCGGCCGACTCGTCGTCCTCGGCGATGCCGGTGAGGCCCTGGGCGATTCACTGTACGAGGTGCGGATCTACGTGCGGGGCAGCGTCGCCTCGCTCGGTGCGGACTGCGTCAAGAAGGAGATGCTCCCCGAGCACATCGCCGAGCTGCAGGAACTGCTCGACACGGCCGGTTTCGACGCCGACCCGGCCGAGTTCACCCGCTACGGCTCGGCCCGGCAGCTCTACCACTTCCACGTCGACAACGCTTCGGCCTACTGAGAGCCCCCGACGTTCTTCCGCCCGCTCGACCCCCGAGGAGACTTCCATGACCTTCCAGCCCGGACTGCGTGAGTCGGCCACCTTCGACCGCAACGTCATCCACGAGATCCAGCGCGCCGCCGCGACCGGCATCTACGACATCCGCGGCTGGGGTGCCAAGCGCAAGGTTCCCCACTTCGACGACCTGCTCTTCCTCGGCGCGTCCATGTCGCGTTACCCACTCGAGGGCTACCGCGAGAAGTGTGAGACCGACGTCGTCCTCGGCGACCGCAACGCGAAGTACCCGTTGCACCTCGACATCCCGGTCACGATCGCCGGAATGAGCTTCGGTGCGCTGTCCGGTCGCGCGAAGGAGGCCCTCGGGCGTGGCGCCAGCGAGGTCGGCACGTCCACCACCACCGGCGACGGCGGCATGACCCCGGAAGAACGTGGGCAGTCCAAGCACCTCGTCTACCAGTACCTTCCGTCGCGATACGGCATGAACCCCGACGACCTCCGCAAGGCCGACGCCATCGAGGTCGTGCTCGGCCAGGGAGCCAAGCCCGGTGGCGGCGGCATGCTCCTCGGGCAGAAGATCACCGAGCGGGTCGCGGGGATGCGTACCCTGCCGGTGGGCATCGACCAGCGCAGCGCGTGCCGGCACCCCGACTGGACCGGCCCCGACGACCTCGCCATCAAAATCCTCGAACTGCGCGAGATCACCGGCTGGGAGAAGCCGATCTACGTCAAGGTCGGCGCGACCCGCACCTACTACGACGTCAAGCTCGCCGTGAAGTCCGGCGCCGACGTCGTGGTGGTCGACGGGATGCAGGGTGGCACCGCTGCCACCCAGGACGTCTTCATCGAGCACGTCGGCATCCCGACCCTGGCCGCGCTCCCCCAGGCGGTGCAGGCCTTGCAGGAGATGGGTGTGCACCGCACCCCGGGCGGCGTGCAGCTGATCGTCTCGGGCGGTATCCGCTCGGGCGCCGACGTCGCCAAGGCGATGGCCCTCGGCGCGGACGCCGTCGCCATCGGCACGGCCGCGCTGATCGCCCTCGGCGACAACGATCCGAAGTACCAGGCCGAATACGAGAAGCTGGGCTCCGCAGCCGGTTTCTACGACGACTTCCAGGACGGCAAGGACCCCGCCGGCATCACCACGCAGGATCCCGACCTGCAGGCCCGCTTCGATCCGGTAGAGGGTGGCCGCCGCCTCGCGAACTACCTGCGGGTGCTCACCATGGAGGCCCAGACCATCGCCCGGGCGTGCGGCAAGTCGCACCTGCGCAATCTCGAACCGCAGGACCTCGTCGCGGTCACGATGGAGGCCGCCGCGATGGCTCGGGTGCCCCTGGCCGGCACCGACTGGATCCCCGGCCGCAGCGCCTTCTGACCGTGGCGACAGGCCTGCCACCGCACTTCCCGAGAGGACACAAGATATGACCGCCTTCGACACGCTCTGGGCATCGATCCTGGATGTCGGTAAGCATCCGACGACCGGGGGCTATCGCCGATTCGCTTGGAGCGACGCCGATCTCACTCTCCGCGAGTGGTTCCGCGGCTGCGCCGCCGAGCGCGGCATGGACGTCGAAGAGGACCGGAACGGGAACCTGTGGGCGTGGTGGCTCCCCGTCGGCTGGGAAGGCGATCCCACCGACGCCTTCGTCACCGGTTCGCACCTGGACTCGGTGCCCGACGGCGGCGCGTTCGACGGACCACTCGGCGTGGTCTCGGCGTTCGCCGCGGTCGATCTGGTCCGGGAGCGCGGCATCGTCCCGACCGTGCCGATCGCGATCACCGCGTTCTCCGACGAGGAGGGTGCCCGCTTCGGTGTGGCTTGCGTGGGCAGTCAGCTCACCACCGGGGCGCTCGCTCCGCAGCGTGCGCTCGGCCTGCGTGATCGTGACGGAATAACGTTGGCCGAGGCCATGACCCGCGCCGGTCGCGTGCCCGAACACATCGGCACCGACCCCACCCTCGTCGACCGGGTCGGGGTGTACGTCGAACTTCACGTCGAACAGGGCCGGGCCCTCGACCTCGTCGATGCACCGGTCGCGGTCGCGTCGTCGATCTGGCCGCACGGCCGATGGCAGTTCACCTTCACCGGTGAGGCCAACCACGCCGGAGCCACGCGCCTGGTGGACCGCCGCGACCCGATGCTCGCCTACGCCTCGTCGGTGCACAGCGCCCGCTCGTGTGCCGCGGCGGCCGGTGCGGTCGCCACCTTCGGCAAACTCGAGGTGCTGCCCAACGGGGCCAACGCGATCCCCTCCGAGATCAAGGCCTGGCTCGACGCTCGCGCCGCGGACGAGGAGACCCTGACGACGCTGGTCGCCGAGATCGAGGCCGAGGCCCGCAAACACTGCCTGCCGGACGAGATCGGACTCGATGTCTTCGCCGAATCGATCACCCCGATCGTCGAGTTCCCGGCCGGACCGCGCGAACGGTTGCGCCGCGCGCTGTCGCATCTCGGGGACATCCCGGTACTGCCCACCCAGGCGGGACACGACGCGGGCATCCTCTCGGAGAAGGTTCCCACCGCAATGTTGTTCGTGCGCAACCCCACCGGTGTCTCGCATTCACCGCACGAGTTCGCCGAGGCCGACGATTGCAACATCGGAGCGCAGGCGCTGGCCGACATCATGGCGGACTGGACGACGGGCAGTTAGGTGGCCGCGCAGGTGATCCGGCCCGGCGAGCGGCGGCGGGTGCCCTGGCGCAACGGCGCCGGGATCACGGAGGAGATCGCGACCGGACCCGACGGCCCCTCCGGCCGTCCGCTGTGGCGGATCAGCGTGGCCGAGCTGGGCTCCGAGCCCAGCGAGTTCTCGGCCTTTCCCGGCACGGAACGGATCTTCACCGTCATCGGTGAGCACGGCGCCGACCTCGACTCGGGCCACAGACCCCGTTCGCTGGATCCGTGGCGTCCACACTCGTTCGCCGGTGAGGACGCGCCCCACTGCGTCCCCCGAGGCGCCACCCGTGCATTCAATGTCATGACCGAGCGCGGGGGCGCCACTGCGGCCGTCGGGTACTTCGCGCTCGACACGGTGTGCGACACCGCCGCAGATGGTGTCACGGCCCTCTACGTGCGATCGGGCTCGGTGCAGGCCGGTACCGAACGAGCTGCGCCCGGGGACTGCGTCCTGATCCGCGGCGAGGCCGTCACCCTACGAGGCTCGTCGGCCACCGGACTCCTGGTCCGCATCGAACCCACTTCCTCCCTCTGACATCGACTCCCCCACCGACCTCCTGATTCGGAGGCCGACCGAACGAAGGATCCTCAGGTGACGGACACGACCAAGTTTCTGATCGTCGGCGGCGGCCTCGAAGGCCTGGCCATCGCCTACTCCCTCGCCGACCGCGGCGAAACCGACGTCCTCGTCCTCGAGCGCGACACCCTCTGCTCGGGCATGACCGGTAAATCGAGCGGCGTCGTGCGGTGCCACTACGGCACCCCTTCGCTGGCCGCGATGTCCTGGTACGGCGTCGATATTTTCACCAGGGCGACCGAAATCTTCGGCGACGACATGGCATTCCGCCGGTGCGGTTACGTCGTCGGTGTCGCGGAGAACAACGTCAAGCCGCTCGAGGCGAACATCGAGATGATGCAGGGCCTGGGCATCGCCACCGAACTCATCTCCCACGACAAGATGGCCGAACTGTGGCCGGGCCTGAACCTCGACGATTTCGCCCTGTTCGCCTACGAACCGCTCGGCGGTCGCGGCGAGGCCTACATGGCGGGAATGGCGTTCGGTGCAACGGCACGTCGGATGGGCGTGAAGATCCGACAGAGCACCCCGGTGGTGTCGTTGCTGCAGAACGCCGCGGGCCGGGTCTACGGCGTCACTCTCGCCGACGGGTCCGAGGTGCACGCCGAGCAGGTCGTCGTCGCGGCGGGACCGTGGACGCCGGCACTCGTCGCCGGTGTCGGCGTCGACATCGACGTCCGGGCGCAACGCGCGCAGTTGGTTCTCGTCGACCAGGGTGTCCCGACCCCGGAGGTGCCCGTGCTGTCCGATCTGGCGGGTCTACAGTACATCTGCCGTGAGCCGAACGGTGAACTCCTGGTGGGCAATTCCGATCATCAAACGCCGCAGTACATCGATCCCGACAAGTACGTGAACCGCGCCGACGACTCGACGATCGAGAAGAACATCATGAAGCTCGGCAACCGCCTTCCCGACATGCCGGACCCGCGGATCACCAGTTCGTACGTCGGTGCCTACGACGTCACCGAGGACTACAACCCCGTCATCGGTCCGGCACCGGTCGAGGGTCTGTTCCTGGCGACGGGATTCTCCGGGCACGGATTCAAGATCTCCCCCGCGGTGGGCAAGCTGGTCGCCGACCTGCTGATCGACGGGAAGACCGACCTTCCGAACGTGAACCCGGACGACTTCCGTTTCTCCCGCTTCGAGGAGGGTGATCTGCTCCTGAGTCTCAACCCCTACGAAGGCGCCGGCGAGATGCGCTGATCCCCACCTACTCAGCACTCGTGCCCTCCACGGACCCGGCCGGATCCCTGTCGTCCGGATCTGTGGAGGGCACCGCCATGTCTGCATTGCGGCGTTCACCACCGGTGGACACACGCTACGCTGACGAGATGGCCAGCCCAGATCGTCCCGTCTTGTACGACGATTCCGGACGCGAAGTTCCGCGCGGCACCCCGACGGGTGTGGATCTCGAGCGCGCGATCGCCCACCAGGTGCGGTCGTTGCGGCTGGCCAGCGGCCTGTCCGTCGGCGACATGGCCGCGAAGGTGGGGATCTCCAAGGCGATGCTCTCGAAGATCGAGAACGCCCAGACCTCGTGCAGTCTGTCGACGCTCGCCCGGCTCGCCGTCGGCCTCGACGTCCCCGTCACCTCGCTCTTCCGGGGCGCGGACGCGCACCGCGACGCGGTGTTCACCAAGAACGGGCACGGCGCCGAGATCGTCGGTCGCGGTACGCGGGTGGGCCATCACTACGAACTGCTCGGCGCGCTGCGGGGACAGCACAAGAGACTCGAACCGGTGCTGGTGACCCTCACCGATGCGAGCGACGTCTTCCCGCTCTTCCAGCATCCCGGCACGGAATTGCTGTACATGCTCGAGGGCGAGATGCTCTACGGCCACGGCGATTCCGAGTACCACCTGCAACCGGGCGACGCCCTGCTCCTCGACGGCGAAGGGTTGCACGGACCGAACGAGCTGCTGAAGCTGCCCATCCGGTTCCTCGCCGTCACGGCGTATCCCGACAATCACCAGCCGTGAACGACCGGCAACCGTGAACACGACGGAGCCCTCACCGCCCGGTGCGGTGAGGGCTCCTGCCGTTCGATCGGTGAAGCTCGCCGGTCAGGACTTGGGCACGATCACGTCGCGATCCTCGGCGAACACCTCGGGACGCAGCGTCGACGGACCGGTGGGTGAGAACGAGTCCATCACGTAGGCCGTCTCCCCATGGACCGGGACGTCGATGCCCCGCATCTCCGTCTCGGTGTCGACCCGGATGCCCATGATCTTGTCGAGCGCCTTCGCGATCAGGAAGGTCACCGCGAACGAGTAGGCGAACACCGCGGCCATCGCGACGATCTGGCGTCCGAAGAAGTCGATCCCGCCGCCGAAGAACAGACCGTCGACACCGGCCGGCGCGGCGGCCGTCGCGACGAAGGCGATGAGGGTGGTGCCTACGACGCCGCCCATGAGGTGGATGGCAACGACGTCGAGTGAGTCGTCGTAGCCCATGCGGAACTTCCAGCTCACGGCGAAGCAGCCGACGGCACCGGAGACCACGCCGATCAGCAGGGCACCGAGCGGGGACACGAGGCTCGCTGCGGGCGTGATGCCCACGAGTGCGGCGATCACGCCCGAGATGGCACCGAGCGTCGTCGCGTGCTTCTCCTTGATGCGTTCGACGATCAGCCAGCCGAGCAGGCCGGCCATCGCGGCGACGAGCGTGTTGAGGACGACGACACCGGCCGTGTGGTTGGCGCCGCCCGCCGAACCGCCGTTGAAGCCGAACCAGCCGAACAGCAGGATTCCGCCACCGAGCACGACGAGGGGCAGGTTGTGGGGACGTGCCACGTGCGGGAATCCACGGCGGCGACCGAGTGCGATGGCGAGTGCCAGCGCCGCGACACCCGAGTTCATGTGCACGGCGGTGCCGCCGGCGAAGTCGTGGGCGGCGAGCGTGTTGGCGATCCATCCGCCCTTCGTGCCCGCTTCCTCGTCGTCGAAGGCGAAGACCCAGTGCGCGACCGGGAAGTAGACGAGGACGACCCAGATGCCCGAGAACACCAGCCACGCCGAGAACTTCATCCGGTCCGCGACACCACCGGCGATGATCGCCACCGTGATGCCTGCGAAGAGGAGGTGGAAGGCCGCGGTCAGTGCGGCGGGCATCCCTCCGTCCGGGTCCTCCTCGAGCAGCGAGCCCAGACCGATGTCGGTGAAGGGATCGCCGATGAGGCCGAGGCCCCCGACGCTGTCACCGAGCACGGCGGCCGGACCGAACAGCACCCACAGGACGGCTGTGACGGCGAATCCACCGAACACCATCATGATCATGTTGAGCGCGCTCTTGACTCCGAGCATGCCGCTGTAGAACAGCGCCAGGCCCGGAACCATCAGTACGACTGCTGTGAACGCCGCCAAAACCCAGGCGGTATCGGCGGCCGCGAGTGCCTGTTCCATATAAGTCCACCCTGTTCGATCCCGGGGTTCACGACCCCTACGTCAGTCGGTGACCCACATTCATCACCGTCCCCTGAGAGTGGACCCACTCTGTAATGTCCCTGCGAGGCGCGGGTGAACTTCGTGTAACGCCACCGCAGTTCACCGGACGGGGATGCCGTTGCGTCCGGGCAGGCAGTATGGAGGACGAGACGCCGCATCCCGCGGTGTGCACAACCTGTGCCACCCGGGTATCCCTGCCCTGCCCGGGTTCCGCGGGAACGACGGCTCGAACCGCTGCACGCATCTGGGAGGTAGACGATGGGACGGGTCACGACACGTCGACCGGTACTGCGCATCACTGCGGACAGGGCGACGCGACGTCCCGACACCCTCGCCGTCGAGGAACCGCTCGAGATCAGGGTCGGCGGTGAGTCGCTCACCATCACGATGCGCACCCCCGGTCACGACGTCGATCTCGTCCACGGATTCCTGCTGGCCGAAGGGATGATCGGCAGTCGCGAGGACATCGCCGCCGTTCGCTACTGCGACGGGGTGGACGAGAGCGGCGCCAACACTTACAACGTTCTCGACGTCGCCCTCGCGCCCGGCGTCACCGTCCCCGAAGGGACGGGGCGACGCGCATTCACGACGACCTCCGCGTGCGGGGTGTGCGGGAAGAACTCGCTCGACGAGGTGCGCACGCGCACGCGATATCCACTGAAGGATGCCGGCACCACCTCTATCGGAACGCACACCCTCACCGAACTGCCCGACACGCTGCGTCGGCACCAGCAGGTCTTCGAGTCGACCGGCGGTCTGCACGCGGCCGCACTGTTCACCCCCGACGGGGCGCTGCTGGCCCTGCGCGAGGACGTCGGCCGGCACAACGCCGTCGACAAGGTGATCGGCTGGGCCCTGACCGACAACCGGGTGCCGCTCTCGCACAGCGTGCTCATGGTGAGCGGACGCGCCTCGTTCGAACTCGTGCAGAAGGCGGTCATGGCCGGGATCCCCGTGCTCGCGGCGGTCTCGGCGCCGTCGTCGCTGGCCGTCGATCTCGCCGCGGAGTCCGACCTCACCCTCGTGGGCTTCCTCCGCGGCGACACGATGAACGTCTACACCGTCCCCGAACGCATCAAGACCGACTGATCGGCGGCATCAACCGCACGTGCCGTCCTGCGCCTCGCCCGCGCGTACTCCGTCGACGAACGCCCGCACGTCGTCGACGGACTCCTCGAGTACCGCTCGGTGATCGGCTCCGTCGTATACCCGATAGCTCAGGTCGGCTCCGTTGCCGCACAGCGCCGCGGTCACCTGATCGGTGACCGGACGCAGTACCAGCGCGTCGTCGCTTCCCTGCACGACGAGCGTCGGCACCCTCAGGGTGAGCGGTTCGACCTCCTGACCGGCGTAGTACTCAACGAGCGGTTCGAGGTCCGCATCCGGAGCGAACACCTGATCCACCGGTACCGTGCTCGCCACCTCGCGGATGTCGTCCATGCACCCGGTGCGCGCGGCGTCGAGCAAGGGGCGCGAGGCGTCGGTGAGCATCGCGTCGGCGTCGATGCTCGGGTCCGCCGCCTGCGCTCCGAGCAGCAGCACCGGCAGGAACCCGAGCGCCGGACCGATCGCCGGTCCGGCGGTCGCGTAGTACTCGGCCGTCTCACTCGTGCGACTGCCCGGGGCGAAGGCGACCGCGCCCTGCAGTTCGAGTTCAGGGGCGCGTTCCGTGCCACGAGCCGCCGCATACAGCGCGGCGTGCCCGCCCTGACTGTGTCCCATCGCGATCCATCGGGTGCCGATAGCCGGATCGAGTTGACGAGCGGCACGCACGATGTCGACGACACTGTCGGCTGCGCTGTCTCCGTTCATGTAGGGATGTCCGCCCGGTGTGCCGAGGCCTTCGTAGTCGGTCTGGACCACGGCGTAGCCGTCTGCGACCCACCGGTCGAGCATGGCAGTCGTCCTGCTGATGTAGGAGTGGGCGGGACCACCGGAGGTGTCGGCGGACGGCGCACAGGCGTCACCGACCCCGGTGGTGCCGTGCGCCCAGCTGATCACGGGCCAGCCTCCGGCGGGTGCTTCTCCCTCGGGGATCGCGACCGTGCCCGAAACGAGGGTGGGGCGCCGATCGGCACCATCGGACAGGTAGGTGATCAGATGCGTTCGCGACGCGCTGGGAAGCGCCGCCGTACCGGTGAGGGTGCGTTCGGTGACGAGGGAGCCGGGTCCCCCGGCAGTCTCCTCGGCGTCGTCGCCGAAGTCGGAGCAGGACGTGATGCCGAGCATCGACGCTGCGGCGAGTACTGCCATCACACGCCGGGAAGTACGAGAGAGCATGAATCCTCCGTTGGGATGTCAGTCCACGTTCGGCGCTCACTGCACGCCGTTGACGTGGCTACCGCCGTCGACGAACAGCGTGTTGCCTGTGGGATAGCGGGAGTCGTCGCTCGCGAGAAAGGCTGCGACCGTGCCGATGTCGTCGAGAGGGTCGCCGATGCGGCCCATCGGGTTCGCCGCGGCCTGCGTGGCGGCCATCTGCGGGTCGGCCGCCGCCACCCGTCGGTATGCCGCGCTCTGCACGCCGGGGCAGATCACGTTGCAGCACACCTGTTTCGGCGCCCATTCCCGAGCCGCAGTACGGTCGTGCTGCGCAGTGCCGAATTCGCGCACCGCGGCATCCACCATGGCGTGCACCTGTTCGCGGTCGGTGACGTCGGTCGGGACGAAATCCGCGGCCGATCCCCATCCCGGCGCCGGTGACGATCGCCACCCGCCCGTCCAACTTCCCCATGCCGTTCCTTTCCGATACGACGGCGTGTGCGGCGCAGGCCGTCAGCGAGGACGGGGAACTGTCCTGTCGATGAACAGCGCCTCCACGGACACGCACACCGTGCCGTCCGCGGTCCTGATCTCGCCGACCGTGTTGATCTTGCGGCCGTCCTGCTCGACCAGACGACCGGTGATCGTCAGCGGCTCGAACAGTGGGGTCGGCCGGTGGTACCGCACGTTGAGCTGTGCGGTGGCGCCGCTGCGCCCGGCCCAGGCGTTCGCCACACCCAGCGTGTGATCGAGCAGGAGGGCGGAGACTCCGCCGTGCACGTGCCCGGGCGGGCCCTGGTACGGGAAGGTCAGTTCGACGACGCCATCCACCGATCCGTCTTCGCGACCGGCCAACACCAGCGGCGGAGCGAGCGCGTTCTCCGGACCGGTGACCGGATCGTGCCGGGTGACGCCCTCCCCGTGCCACATGTCGATCAGTCGCTCCCGCACTTCGGGAGCGTGTTCCTCGAGGTGCTCGGCGATATTGTCGAGCTCTTCGGCGACCCGCTCGAGATTCGCGTTGCCACGGTCGGTGCGCAGCAACGCGTCCACCACGCGCCGCGCGGCGGCGGTGGCGCGGTCGACGGCGGTGTCCTGCGGTGCCGAGGTCAGAACCGTACCGTCGGGCGCGTGTCCGACGACGGGGTGGGTGTCCGGGTCGACTCTCATCGAATCTCCATCGTGGCGTGGGTGAGCACCGGTTGCCCGTCGCGCTCGGGACATGTGGCGAGCAGGGTGAGGGTGTCGTCGTCTCGCCAGACCTCCGTCTCGATCGTCTCCCCGGGGTACAGCGTGCCGGCGAAGCGGACCGAGAACGACCGGACCCGGGTCGGGTCTCCACCGAGCACACCGTCGACGACGGCCTTGCACACGACACCGTACGAGGCGAGTCCGTGCAGGATCGGCCGATCGAAACCGGCTGTCTTCGCGAATTCGGGATCCGCGTGCAGCGGGTTCATGTCGGCACTGAGCCGGTACACCAGCGCCTGTTGCGTGCTCGTAGGTGACACCAGGGTCTTGTCGGCGTCCCGTTCCGGCACTGCGTTCGACACATGGGGCCCGGCGTCTCCGCCGAAGCCGCCCTCACCGCGCGCCCAGATCTGCATCGCACTGGTCCACAACGGGTTTCCGTCGGCATCCACTGCGGACTGTTCGAGCACGATCACGGCGGCCTTGTCCTTGTCCCACACATCGGAGATGCGAGACGAGACGGTCGCCGAACCCGAGATCGGGATCGGGGCGTGCACGTTGACGGACTGGCCACCGTGCAGGATCCTGCGCAGGTCGATGTCGATTCCCGGCAGGCTCAGTCCGGCCTGTGTCACCGCACCGGCAGAGACACCCTGACCGGCGACCATCGCGAAGGTCGGCAGGACCCGCAGGTCCTTCTCGTACACCCACCGCAGTTCGGCGGGATCGAGCGAGTCGACGCCCGCACCCAGACCGAGGTGGTAGAGGATCACATCGCGTTCGGTCCACGAGGCATCGCGGACGGTGGGCGCAGCGGAGAGCGCGACATCGGTATCGATGGGCATGGGCGTCACTTTCCGGGTTCGGGATCGCGGGGCAGGCCGAGAAGCCTCTCACCGATGATGTTCAGCTGGACGTTGGTCGTCCCACCGGCGATGGACATGCACTGCACGTTGAGGAACATGTGGGTCGCCGAGGTTCGGTCCTGGTCGTCGAGCAACGACGCAGTACCGGCCCAGTCCATCGCGGTCTCCCAGACCTGCTGGAGGTGCTCGACGCCGAGGAGCTTGGCGACGGAGGACTCGGCACCCGGCTGTGCACCGGCCAGGGACCGCAGAGCGGTACGCAGACCCATGAGGCCACCGGACGCGGCATCGCCGAGAACCTTGCCGAGGACGGTGAGTTGTTCGTCGTCCGGCCCACCGGGCATACCGTTCGCGAGCGCCATGAGGGTCTCGCAGCCGGCACCGAAAGTCGAATCGTGCGAGAGGGAGACGCGTTCGTTCGCGAGGGTGGTACGGGCGAGCTTCCATCCGTCCCCGGGCTCGCCGACGAGGCACTCGTCGGGCACGAACACGCCGTCGAGGAACACCTCGTTGAACAGGGCTTCGCCGGTGATCTCCCGCAGCGGCCGGATGTCGAGCCCCTCGGTGTTCCTGATGTCGATCAGGAAGTAGGACAGGCCTTTGTGCTTGGGCGCTTCCGCGTCGGTGCGGGCGAGGCAGATGCCCCAGTCCGCGACCCGCGCCATCGACGTCCACACCTTCTGGCCATCGAGCCTCCATCCGCCGTCCACCTTGACGGCCTTGGTGGACAGGCCCGCAAGGTCGGACCCGGCGCCGGGCTCGGAGAAGAGCTGACACCACACGAGATCCCCGCGCAGCGACTGCGGGACGAATCGCTCGATCTGCTCGGTACTGCCGTGCGCGATCAGGGTCGGCACCACCCAGTTGCCGATGATCATGTCGTGCGGTTCGAGTTCGGCGGCGCGCAGTTCCTCGGCGACGACGAGTTGCGTGACGGCGTCGGCGGCCTTCCCCCACGGTTCGGGCAGGTGGGGAGCGGTGTAGCCCTTCTCCGCCAGATACGCCTTCCGCGCTGCGTTCTCCAGCGACTTCGCCGGCTCGAGTTCGGCACGGACGTCGGCGCGGATCCGTTCCGCCTCGGGCGGAAGATCGACGCTCAGCACGCGGCGGGCACCGTCGAGCGTGAGGTGGGCGACCCGGCGCCGCCACGACGCCGTGGAGCCGAGCAGGATCCGGAGGGACTGCGCGCGGCGCATGTACAGGTGCGCGTCGTGCTCCCAGGTGTAGCCGATACCGCCGAGCACCTGGATGCAGTTCTTGGTGACCTGGAAGGCGGCCTCCGGGGCGATGGACGCGGCGACCGCCACGGCCAGCGACGCCTCGTCGTCCGGCACGTCCTCGCGCCGCGCTCGCGCTGCGTCCCAGGCCACGACCCGAGCCTGTTCGGTGAGGCAGAGCATCCGGGCGACGGTGTGCTTGACACCCTGGAACTGTCCGATGACACGGCCGAACTGCTTGCGGACCCGCGCATAGTCCGCGGCGGTGGTGGTCGCCCAGTCCGCGAGACCGGCGGCCTCGGCGGCGAACAAGGTCGCGGCGATATCGACGATCCGATGCGGGTCCGATCTCAGCACGTCCTCGTCGGACAATGTCACGGCACTTGCGGTGATCTCGGCGTTGCGGCGGATCACGTCGTAGCTGGGCAGGTTCGTGACCTCGACCCGGTCACGGGTCACGACGACGAAGACCCGCTCACCACCGTCGTCGGCCGCGAGCAGGAACACATCCGCGACCTGGCCGCCGAGGGCGACACCGGAGGTTCCCGAGAGTGTGACGGAATCGCCGTCGCGCTCCACGCGCAGGTCCCCGGGCTGCAGGGCGACCGCACCGAACAGCGAGCCGTCCGCGAGCCCGTCGAGTTCGCTGCGACGGCCGGCCTCGTCGAGGACCGCGGACACGATCACGGTCGGAAGGAACGGGCCGGGCACCATGGCCCGTCCGAGTTCCTCTGCGACGATTGCTGTTTCGAGCAGACCGAAACCGGCGCCTCCGACCTCTTCGGGCAGGTGCAATCCCAGCATTCCGAGTTCGGCGAACGAGCTCCAGTACGTCGGGCGGGCTTCCGTCTTCGCTTCGACGGCCGTGCGGATCACGTCGGGTGTGGCGTGTCGTGCCGCCCAGCCGCGCACGGAGTCGCGGAGCTCGCGGTCCTCGTCACTCAATCCCAGAGTCATGATCGGGTCCCTTCGGATAGCAGAATGTCCGGCGTCAGATGCGCTCGATGATGGTGGCGGAGGCCATCGCGCCACCCGCACACATCGTGACCAGCGCCGTCGAACGGTTCGAACGCTCGAGTTCGTGCAGTGCACTGGTGATCAGTCGCGAGCCGGTGGAACCGACGGGGTGGCCGAGCGCGATGGCGCCGCCGTTGACGTTGACCTTGCTCATGTCGGCCCCGTGGACCTGAGCCCAGGACAACACGACCGAAGCGAAGGCTTCGTTGATCTCGACGATGTCGATGTCGGACAAGGACATTCCGGTGCGTTCGAGTACCGCGCGAGTCGCGTCGATGGGGCCGTCGAGGTGGTAGTACGGGTCCGAACCGACGAGCGTCGACGCGAGGATACGGGCACGTGGCCGCAGACCCGCCTCGCGCGCCTTGTCCTCACTCATCAGCAGTACGGCGGCCGCGCCGTCGCTGACCTGGGAGGAGTTTCCGGCGGTGTGGATTCCGTTCTCGATGACCGGCCGGAGACCGGCGAGTCCTTCCGCGGTGGTGTCGCGAAGACCTCCGTCACGCGTCACGATCGCGATCTCACCGGTGGGCTCGCCCTCCTTGGTCACGACCGGCGCCTGCACCGGGACGATCTCGCGGTCGAAGCGCCCCTCGGCCCACGCGGCTGCGGCGCGACGCTGCGACTCGAATCCGAGAGCATCGACATCGTCACGTTTGATGCCGCGCTTGTGGGCGATCCGTTCGGCGGAGGTGAACTGGTCGCCCATGTCGATCGACCAGTCGTCCGGATAGGGGTTGCCGGTGCCCGGTGCGTTGGCCTGACCGAGGAACACGCGGCTCATCACCTCGACGCCGCATCCGATTCCGGCGTCGATCTGCCCGGACGCGATCAGTCCGGCCACCATGTGGATCGCCTGCTGCGACGAACTGCACGCGCAGTCGATGGTGGTCGCGGCGGTCGTGTACGGGAGACCTGCGTGGAGCCAGGCCTGACGAGTGACGTTGTTGGATTGCTCCCCTGCCTGGGTGACGGCACCTCCCACGAGCTGACCGATCCGGTCGGCGGGGAGTCCGGTGCGGTCGAGAACGGCTTTCTGGGCGGCGCCGAGCAATACCGCGGGGTGCACCCCGGCCAGCTGTCCGCGGCGACGACCGATCGGTGTTCGCGCGGCCTCGACGATGACGACCTTGCTCATGCCTACTCCCAGTTCTCGAAGATATTGAAATTTATTCTAGTGACGGAGGCCGCAGATTCCTGTGCCGTCCCACCGAACGGGACATGCCTTGCGGAACGCGGCCCCGGGGAATCGCCCGTCAGCGCGCACCGGCGGACAGGTCGACCAACAGAAGGTCGCACGCGACACGCAGATCGGACTCGACCTCGGGGATCGAGCTTCGCCCGTTGAGCGCGGACTGGACGAGACCGAACCACAACGCCACGACCAACCGCACGACGGTCGCGTCCCGGACCGTCGGTTCCGCGATGCCTGCGGCGGCAAGGAGCAATCGGTCGAAGTGCTGATCGATCTTCGCCACGTCGGGAATCGTGGCAGCGTTCGACGACGCAGCGGATTGGATCATCGCGTTCGCCAACAGCGGCGTACGCACAAGCGCCCGGGTGGCCTGCAGCAATGCGTCGTACACGACGTCGACGGGCGAGGTGGACGACTGTGAGCGCCTGGACAGGTGGATTCCCATCCGATCGATCTGGTCCACCATGACCGCGACGAACAGGTGGGTCTTGGACGGAAAGTACCGGTAGAGGGTGCCGATGGCGACGCCGGCGAGTTCGGCGACCTCCTGCATCCGGACGCGCTCGAGTTCCTTCATCGCGCCCAGGTGCGCAGCAGCATCGATGATCCTGTCGTATCGCGCGTGCTGTTCCGCCGAATTCGGTTCGGCGGCGTCCCGCACCTCCGCAAGTCTGGGCATGCTCGGTTCCTCCCCTTCACCGCCGGTGGCGCATCGACCACCGCCGGCGACGAACGTTCCAGGCGGGCACGTCCCGCATCCCGCCCGATCCCGGCCAGTGGGACCTGTCCCGTGGGTGGACCACCCACCACCCGAGACTAGAATGAATACTAATTCCGGCGCGGTGCACTGACGAACCGCCGCAATCGAACAGGAGACGTTCCATGGGTGAGTCCGTAAGTCTGGCCGGGCGCGCGGCGGTTGTGACCGGCGCCGGGGCCGGTCTGGGCCGCGCCGAAGCCCTCGCCCTCGCCGACGCAGGCGCCGCAGTCGTCGTCAACGACATGGGCGATGCGGCGCACGAGGTGGCAGAGGAAATCGTCGCGTCGGGAGGCCAGGCCATCGCCGTCACCGGGGACGTGTCCGACTGGTCCCTCGGCGGCCGTCTGGTCGACGAATCCGTCGAGGCGTTCGGATCCTTCGACATCCTGGTCAACAACGCGGGCATCATCCGCGACAAGATGATCTTCAACCTGACCGAGTCCGACTGGGACGACGTGATCCGAGTCCATCTCAAGGGCCACGCCGCCACCTCCCACGCCGCGGCGGTGCACTGGCGTCAGGCGAACAAGGCCGCGGGCGGACCGGTCTACGGCCGCGTCGTCAATACGTCGTCGGAGGCTTTCCTCTTCGGTTCCGCAGGACAACCGAACTATTCCGCCGCAAAGGCAGGCATCACGGCACTGACACTGTCCACGACCCAGGGCCTGGCCCGCTACGGCGTCACTGCGAACGCGATCTGCCCCCGTGCACGCACCGCGATGACCGCGGAGGCTTTCGGTGATGCCGACGCCACGACAAGCGGACTCGACCCGCTGGCGCCCGAGCGCGTGGCAACCCTCGTACGTTACCTCGCCTCACCGGCGTCGTCGGAGATCACCGGACAGGTGTTCGTGGTGTACGGCAAGATGGTCGCGCTCATGGCCGCACCCACGGTCGAGAACCGATTCGACGCCGCCGGTTCGGCATTCACGGTCGAGGAACTCGACGAGCAGCTCTCGTCGTACTTCACCGGCCGCGGCCCGTACGAGACCTACGCCGCCTACAGCATCGCGGAACTCGAGAAGGTCGCACTGGCCGTCGACTGATCGCTTGACACCGCACCCACGAAGGGAGCAAACATGAGACTTGCAGACAAGGTCGCGATCGTCACCGGTGGTGCCGGAGGGATCGGACGCGGCATCGTCAGAGCATTCATGGGCGAGGGTGCCCGCGTCCTGTTCGTCGACATCGACCGGCCCGCGGGTGAAGCCCTCGAAGCCGAGGTCGGCGAAGCCGGGAAATTCCTGTACGCGGACATCTCCGACGAGTCGAGCGCCGAGACGATCGTCGCGGCCGCCGTCGAGCATTTCGGAAAGCTCGACGTGCTCGTCAACAACGCGCACGCGTCCCAGCAGGCGCCACTGCTCGAGACCACACAGGAGATGCTCGACCTGTCGTTCGGCACGGGCTTCTATCCGACCTTCCGATTGATGAAGGCAGCGCACGCCCAGCTCGCCGCGAACAAGGGGTCGGTGATCAACTTCGCGTCGGGAGCCGGGATCGAAGGGAGCGCCACGCAGAGTTCGTACGCCGCTGCGAAGGAAGCGATCCGGGCGATCAGCCGGGTCGCGGCGAACGAATGGGCCGCGGAGGACATCAATGTCAACGTCATCTCGCCTCTGGCACTGACCGAGGGCGTCGAGGCGTACATCGCGGCCAACCCCGGCGTCGAGGAGGCGCTACTGGCGAAGACCCCGATGCACCGCTTCGGTGACCCGCAGGCCGATATCGGCCGTGTCGCGGTCTTTCTGGCCAGTGAGGATGCGTCCTACATGACGGGCCAGACACTCATGGTCGACGGCGGGACCATCACACTGCGCTGATCCACCGACGGACCGGATTCGACCGCCAACGACGACGAGCGCCTCGGCACTTTCGTGCCGAGACGCTCGTGCAGTTCCGAAGGGTCTTCGGAATCAGGCGGTCTTGTCGCGCCGTTCCCGATCGGTCTTGCGCGGCACGATCGTCGGAAGGACGTTGTCGTTGACGGTCTCGGCGGTGACCACGACCTTCGCGACGTCGTCGCGGCTGGGGATGTCGTACATCACGGGCAGGAGCACCTCCTCCATGATGGCGCGGAGCCCGCGGGCGCCGGTGCCACGGAGGATCGCCTGGTCGGCGATCGCTTCGAGTCCGTCCTGGGAGAACTCGAGTTCGACGCCGTCCATCTCGAACAGGCGCACGTACTGCTTGACCAGAGCGTTCTTCGGCTCCGACAGGATCTGGACGAGTGATTCCTTGTCGAGATTGGTCACCGACGCGAGGATCGGCAGACGACCGATGAACTCCGGGATCAGGCCGAACTTGATGAGGTCCTCGGGCATGACGTCGGCGAAGTGGTCGGTGGTGTCGATTTCGGCCTTCGACCGAACCTCGGCGCCGAAGCCGATGCCGCGCTTGCCGACGCGGTCGGAGACGATCTTCTCGAGACCCGCGAATGCACCCGCCACGATGAACAGCACGTTCGTGGTGTCGATCTGGATGAACTCCTGGTGCGGATGCTTGCGACCACCCTGCGGCGGGACGGATGCCTGGGTGCCTTCGAGGATTTTCAGCAGCGCCTGCTGCACGCCCTCGCCCGACACGTCGCGAGTGATCGACGGGTTCTCGCTCTTGCGGGCGATCTTGTCGACCTCGTCGATGTAGATGATGCCGGTCTCGGCGCGCTTGACGTCGTAGTCGGCGGCCTGGATGAGCTTGAGGAGGATGTTCTCGACGTCCTCACCGACGTAGCCGGCCTCCGTCAGTGCGGTGGCGTCGGCGATGGCGAAGGGCACGTTGAGCATCTTCGCGAGCGTCTGCGCGAGGTAGGTCTTGCCACAACCGGTGGGGCCGAGAAGCAGGATGTTGGACTTCGCGAGTTCGACCGTCTCACCGCGGGAGTCGCGGCCCTTGTCGCCGGCCTGGATGCGCTTGTAGTGGTTGTAGACCGCCACGGCCAGCGTGCGCTTGGCGTCATCCTGGCCGATCACGTAGTTGTCGAGGAAGTCGCGGATCTCGGCCGGCTTGGGCAGCTCGTCGAGCTTGACCTCGCTGGTCTCGGCCAGCTCCTCCTCGATGATCTCGTTGCAGAGATCGATGCACTCGTCGCAGATGTAGACACCGGGGCCCGCAATGAGCTTCTTGACCTGCTTCTGGCTCTTTCCGCAGAAGGAGCACTTGAGCAGATCTCCGCCGTCACCGATACGTGCCATCAGTCAGGTCCCTACTTCCTCGTGTGCGTGCAACCGGTCCCGCAACCACCACACGGGGCGGTCCCGGGGAGCGGGCCCTTTGATCGACCGTACCCGGATGTCGGCGCGCAGGTCGACCGGTTCTGCGCGTTTCCGGTCATATTTGTACACCACAACATGTGTCGGCGATCACAGTCCCGGCCTCGGTGGTTCCGGAAGGCACCGTGCCTTCCGGAACCGCCTGCGACGTTCTACTTCTGGGCCGAGAGCTTGCGGTACTCGAGGACCCGGTCGATCAGACCGTATTCGACTGCCTGCTCCGCCGTGAGGATCTTGTCCCGATCGGTGTCCTTGCGGATCTGCTCGGGATCCTTACCGGTGTGCTTCGAGAGCGTGTTCTCCATGAGGGTACGCATGCGCTCGATCTCGGCGGCCTGGATCTCGAGGTCGGAGACCTGTCCCTGGATGCCACCCGTCGCGGGCTGGTGGATGAGCACGCGAGCGTTGGGCAGCGCCAGACGCTTGCCGGGAGTGCCGGCGGCGAGCAGGACGGCCGCGGCGGATGCCGCCTGCCCGAGGCACACCGTGGTGATGTCGGCGCGGACGTACTGCATGGTGTCGTAGATCGCCATGAGCGAGGTGAACGAACCACCCGGCGAGTTGATGTACATGGTGATGTCGCGGTCGGGATCGAGCGACTCGAGCACCAGCAGCTGGGCCATCACGTCGTTGGCGGACGCGTCGTCGACCTGGACGCCGAGGAAGATGATGCGCTCTTCGAACAGCTTGTTGTACGGGTTGGATTCCTTGACGCCGTAGCTCGAGTGCTCGATGAACGACGGGAGGATGTAGCGGCTCGCGGGCGAGGCAGGAGCGGCGCCGCCGAGCTGGCGCGGATCGAACATGTTGGTCATCGCTTCTCCAAGAATTCGGTGGTGTGAGGGCAGATCGGGCCGGGACCTAGTTGGCGGTGCCGCCGGCCTGCTGCGCCCGGGAGACGACGTGGTCGACGAAGCCGTATTCGAGCGCCTGCTGCGCCGTGAACCAGCGGTCGCGGTCGGAGTCCTTGGTGATCTGCTCCACCGACTGGCCCGTGTGCTCCGCGATGAGCTCGGCCATCTCGCGCTTGGTGTGTGCGAACTGCTCCGCCATGATCGCGATGTCGCTCGCCGTACCACCGATGCCTGCGGACGGCTGGTGCATCATGATCCGCGCGTGCGGGAGTGCGTAACGCTTGCCCTTGGTACCGGCGGAGAGCAGGAACTGACCCATCGAGGCGGCGAGACCCATCGCGAAGGTCGCGACATCGCACTCGACGAACTTCATCGTGTCGTAGATCGCCATACCGGCGGTGACCGAACCGCCCGGTGAGTTGATGTACAGGGAGATGTCGCGGGTGGGGTCCTCGGCCGACAGCAGAAGGATCTGCGCGCACAGTTTGTTCGCGATGTCGTCGTCGACCTGGGTGCCCAGGAAGATGATGCGCTCGCGGAGCAGGCGTTCGTACACCGAGTCGCTGAGGTTCAGCCCAGCAGTGGCCGAGGTCATCGCGGGACCGATGGATGTCGCCGGATTCTGAGGAGTCACGGGTACCTGCCTTCTCGTCGATCGTGGGTTGCTGACACTGACACTAACGAAACGGGGCGGCACCGGATGCCCGGTGCCGCCCCTCTTCGCTGAAAGCGGAAATTCGTGACCCCTGGGGTTTCGAATCTCCGCGGGTCGTCCGACTACTCGGAGGCCGAGTCCTCGGTGGTCTCCGCCTCGGCGTTCTCGCCCTCGGCGTCATCGTCCTTCTTGGTGCCGAACAGCTCGGCGGTGTCGACGGTCGCACCCGTGGTGTCGGTCACGTTGGCGCGATCGACGACGGTGCCGAGCGCCTTGCCGCGGCGGACGTCGGCGAAGACGGCACCTAGCTGGTTGGCCTGGCTGATCTGCTGGATGAACTGCTCCGGCGGGATGCCGTAGCGCTGCGCCTGGAAGAAGATGCGCTCGGTCAGCTCCTGCTGCTCGACCGTGGTGTTCTCCGCCTCGGCGATCGCGTCGAGGAGCAGCTGGGTCTTCACCGAACGCTCGGCGGACTCGCGTGCTTCCTTGTCGAACTCCTCGCGGCTCGAACCCTGGGCCTCGAGCAGCTCGTTCAGCTTGGTCTCGTCGTGATCGAGCTCGTGGATCGCGTCGTGCAGCGCGCTGTCGACCTCGGCCTGGACGGCAGCCTCGGGAACCGGAATGTCGACGGTCTCGAGGAGAACCTCGAGGACCTTGTCGCGGATCTGGCCGGCCTGCTCGACCTGCTTGACGCGCTGGACGCGCTCGCGGAGGTCGGCCTCGAGCTCGCCGATGGTGTCGAACTCGCTCGCGAGCTGCGCGAACTCGTCGTCGGCCTCGGGCAGCTCGCGCTGCTTGACGGTGTTGACCTTGACGGTGACGACGGCTTCCTTACCGGCGTACTCGCCGGCGACCAGCGTGGAGGTGAACTCCTTCGACTCGCCGGCGGACAGGCCGATGATCGCCTCGTCGAGTCCGTCGATGAGCTGGCCGGAGCCGACCTCGTGCGACAGGCCCTCGGTGGCGGCCTCTGGAACCTCGTTGCCGTCGACCGTCGCGGACAGGTCGATGGAGACGAAGTCGCCGTCCTGCACCGGACGCTCGACACCCGTCAGGGTGCCGAAGCGCTGACGCAGCGACAGAAGCTGCTCGGCGATGTCCTCGTCGGTGATCTCGACGGGATCGACGGTGACGGCGATCTCGGAGAAATCGGGGAGGGTGATCTCGGGACGCACGTCGACCTCGGCGGTGAACGCCAGCTCGACGTTGTCCTCGAGCTTGGTGACGTCGATCTCGGGCTGGCTGATGACCTTGACGTCGTTCGCGGTCACGGCTTCGCTGTAGCGGCTCTGGATGGCCTCGTTGATGACCTGGTCCAGGACGGCTCCGCGGCCGACGCGGGCCTCGAGGATCTTGCGAGGTGCCTTACCGGGGCGGAAGCCCGGGATGCGGACCTGGCCGGCGAGGGCCTTGAAAGCGCGGTCGAAATCAGGCTGGAGCTCCTCGAAGGGCACCTCAACATTGATACGGACTCGCGTCGGGCTCAGCTGCTCGACGGTGCTCTTCACGGACATGCTCCTTCTGTCGTGCTCTCTTGTCGGTCGTTCGTGTCACTACTGAGCGCGCTGACGCTGTTCGATCTGGTCGGGATGACAGGATTCGAACCTGCGACCCTCCGCTCCCAAAGCGGATGCGCTACCAAGCTGCGCCACATCCCGGTCGTGAAGGCACCGCATCCGACCGCGGGACCCATCGCAGAATCCTACGGCCCCCCGATTATGAAATCCAAAGCGAGGTCCGGTACAGTCTCATCTCGCAAGCCGCAGCACCGGTCGACACCGGCGCTGCAGGCGCAACGGGGATGTAGCTCAATGGTAGAGCCCCAGTCTTCCAAACTGGCTACGCGGGTTCGATTCCCGTCATCCCCTCCACGGAGGAAGCCCGCCGGGTGCACACAGCACCGGCGGGCTTCGTCGTTCCGGACCGTCCCGTCCGGCCCAGCCCATCCGCATTCCGACGACCGCACGAACCACCGCGTCGTGATTCCTCGTCGCGTCCCTCCAGCGGACGCGACCGCGAACGGGTGGGGCGTCGTCGGATGACACCGCAGGGGGTGTGGAGGGACCGACCCCGCCCCACCTCCGGTCGGTCCCTCTCCACCATCGAATGCCGTTCTCCGGTGTGAAATCCGAGTATCGTCGTCTCACCCCCGTAGGTCAGCGGTCGGTCGAGAAGGCGCCGGCGTCAACGACGGCGCCGGCTGTACCGACGGCGCCTCGCTATGCAGGGAAGCAACGATGCCTCGGCGCCACAGACCGACTCCGGACATGCCCCCGACCCCCGCTCCGACCGTCGGCGTCGAGGAGGAGTTCTTCCTCGTCGACCCGACCTCCGAACGGCTGACCGCGAGCAACGACCTCGTCGTGGCCGCAGCCGCCCGGCTCGGACTCGACATGGACTACGAGCTCAAACGCATCCAGGTCGAGGTGAACACACCGGTCTGCCGCAGCTCGGCCGAGTTGCGCGCGCGTATCGTCGAGGGCCGGACCGTCGCAGCCGCGGCCGCGCGGGAGGCGCACGCGGGTCTGCTCGCGTCGGGTGTGTCGCCCACGCTCCAGAAGCTCGCGTCCGTGACGGATGTGCCGCGCTACCGGACGATGGCCGAGCGGTACGGACGTCTCGCCGAGGAGCAGGAGGTCTGCGGCTGCCACGTCCACGTCGGTGTCGCGGACCGCGAAACCGCCGTCCTGGTGTGCAATCACGTCCGGGTATGGTTGCCCACCCTGCTGGCCGCGACGGCCAACTCGCCCATCCATCGAGGCCGCGACACCGGGTACGCCAGTTGGCGGGCGATCATGGCCTCCCGGTGGCCGTGCGCGGGTCCTCCCCCGCGGTTCACGTCGGCGGAGCACTACGACGCGATCGTCGCCATGATGATCGAGAGCGGCAACATCCTCGATCCGGGCATGGTCTATTGGGACGTGCGTCCCTCGGCGCATCTGCCCACCGTCGAGATCCGGGTGAGCGACGTGCCGGCGACCGTCGACGAGACTGTTCTCCTGGCGATGCTCGTCCGCGCGCTCGTCGCCACCGCCGAACGAGAGGTCCGGGCGGGCATCACTGCTCCCCCGGTCGCCGACGAGGTCGTCCACGCCGCGTACCTGTGCGCTGCTCGCGAGGGGCCGACCGGACGTGCCGTCGACGTGTTCACCGGGCGGCCCACCACCGCGCAGCAGTCCTTCCGCGCCTTCCTCCGGTACATCGGCCCCCGACTCGAGGAGGCCGGCGACCGCCGGTGCGCGGTGGCGATGTGGGAGGCGATCCTCGCCCGCGGCACCGGGGCGATGCTGCAGCGACGCGCGTTCGCCCGCCGTCACGCCGTCGCCGACGTCGTCGACGCGCTCCACCGGGCGTCTATCACGGGATGATGCCCGACACCCGCGTCGGTACGACCTTCGGTCACGAGTTCGTCGGGGTGGTCCACGAGGTCGGGCCGTCGGTGCAGAACCTGAAACCCGGCGACCGGGTCATGGTCCCGTTCAACGTCTTCTGCGGGTCGTGCTTCTTCTGCGCGCGCGGCCTGTACTCCAACTGCCACAACGTCAACCCCAACGCCACCGCGGTCGGCGGCATCTACGGCTACTCGCACACCTGCGGCGGCTACGACGGCGGCCAGGCCGAGTTCGTGCGGGTGCCGTTCGCCGACGTCGGCCCAACCATCGTGCCCGACTGGATGGACGGCGAGGACGCCCTGATGCTCACCGACGCCCTCGCGACCGGCTACTTCGGTGCACAGCTGGGTGACATCGTCGAGGGCGACACGGTCGTGGTCTTCGGCGCCGGACCGGTGGGCCTGTACGCGGCGAAGTCCGCCTGGTTCATGGGTGCCGGCCGGGTCATCGTGATCGACCACCTCGAGTACCGGCTGGAGAAGGCCCGGACCTTCGCTCACGCCGAGACCTACAACTTCGCGGAGTACGACGACATCATCGTCCACCTGAAGAAGATCACCGGTCATCTCGGAGCGGACGTCGCCATCGATGCGGTCGGGGCGGAGGCCGACGGCAACTTCCTGCAGCACGTCACGGCCGCGAAATTGAAGATGCAAGGTGGCTCGCCGGTCGCGCTGAACTGGGCCATCGACGGTGTCCGCAAGGGCGGCACCGTCTCGGTGGTGGGTGCCTACGGCCCGATCTTCAGTGCCGTGAAGTTCGGCGACGCACTCAACAAGGGGCTGACCTTGCGGATGAACCAGTGCCCCGTCAAACGTCAGTGGCCCCGTCTGTTCGAGCACGTCCGCAACGGCTATCTGAAGCCGAACGACATCGTCACGCACCGTGTCCCGCTCGAACACATCCCCGAGGCCTACCACATGTTCTCGTCGAAGCTCGACAGGTGCATCAAGCCGATCATCGTCGCCGACGGGAGTTGAGGAGGATCCGCCATGGCCTACACCGCAGACAAGCCCGAACCCCCGGAGACCCCCGACCAACTGCGCGCCCGCATCCCCGGATGGGGAGTCGACCTGGATCCTCGCGATCGGCCCTCGGTGCCGAAGGAACGCTTCGCACCTGAGACGACCGGCGCGCACTGGGACTTCCCCGAACGCCAGCCCGGGTACGAGACCCGCGAACGCTCGATCGAGCATGCCTTCGTCACCCCGGTCTTCGGCACCACGGCGCCGCTGAAGGGACTGTCCGGCGTCGTGCGCAGGCACGCCTACCGCCGCTACAGCGAAGGCCGCGCCGCGCACTGGTTGCTCCTGATCGGCGCCGACCGCATCGACGTCGCCGAGAGCCGGGTCCGGGCCCTGATGCAGGGCCGTCCCGACAATCCCGTGACCGAGAGCGGGATCCGGTCGGAGATCACCGCGCACGGCGGGGCGTCGAGGCGGCGGAGTTCGCGTGCCGACGTCAACCACCAGTGGCTCGATCCGTTCGTCTCCGGCGCACCGTGGATCGCCGCAGCGGGTCTGGGCGCAGCGGTGGTGGTACGCCGGAAAGGGCACTCACGGAGGTGAGAACCGGCACGTGGGGAGATCCCGAATCCAGCAACGACGTGTCACCTTTTCGACTCGATAGTGCAAAGCGAGAGTCAAGCAGGGGTGTGCGTCGTTCACGATATGAGACCGTCCCTCTTGTGAAGGACACCTCCGACGACCTCCCCCGGGCCCTCTCTCCCGGCGCCTCCGTCGTCGCCGCGGTCCTTCTCGATGCCACCCCCGACTGGGATCGGGTCGCCGCCGTGCTCGCGCCCGGCAACCACGAGTCGCCCAGTTTCCGGCACCGGGTGGTGGAACTGCCGTTCGGGCTCGATCCGCCGCGCCGCGCCGGGCATCCCGACTCGGATCCGCCGTGGCATCTCGAGCGGGTCGCCCTGCCCGCCCCGGCGACTTTCGAGGAGGTACTCGCCTACGCCCGCACGGCCCCCGACCCCTCGGGTCTCCGGCACCCGCGCTGGGAACTGACCTTGCTCGACGGCCTCGGCGGTGGCCAGTCGGCGCTGGTGATCCGGCTCCGGCATCTCGGCTCGGCACCCTCACCCGGTCAGTCCGAGTCCATGTTGTCGTGGGCGAGATCGGTGTCCGAACAGGGCGTCGAGTCGTTCCGCACCGCGGCGCACATGTTCACCTCGCTGGGCACCGGATTGATCAACGCCCTGCTCGGACGCACCGGCGACCACGAGGAGCCCGCACCCCGCGCGCCGCGACTGCACGTACTCGACGCGGATCTCGCCGCCCTGCGTCACGCCTGCGAACGCGCGGGCTGCCGCGTGTCGAGCGGGTTCTCCACTGCGATGCTCCTCGCGTGCAGCGAGTACCGGCGGCGGCACGGCCGCTCGATCGGCGATCTGCGTGTCGTCGTCCCCGGGCCGGACGGCGGGGCGGTGCCTATGGCACCCGAGGACGAGGCGGACATCCACGCGATGGACACGGTCGATCTCATGCGACGCATCGACATCTCGTTCCCGTCCTCCGCCGGAGCACACTCCGACATCGCCGTCGGTCCGCGGGACGTGGTGGTGTCCACGCTCCCCGGTTCCCACGCGCCGCTCTACGTCGGCGGCGCGAAGATCGAGCGGTACTACGGCTTCGGTGCGGCCGACGGCGCGATGATGACCGCGTCGGCGATGTCCTATCGCGACACCTGCTGCATGGGCCTGGCGGTGGACCCCACGGTCGTCCCCAACCGCGATTCGTTCGATTCGTGCCTGCAGGAAGGGATGCGCGCGGTCCTCGGGGAGTGACTCCCCGCGTCGGTACGCTGGAGGACAGGACCCTCCCCCACCGGAAGGATCGGGCCGTGGAACTTCTGCTCATCCTCGCCGCCATCGGTGCCGTGGTGTACTTCGTCTCCCGCTCCCAGAAGAGCACCACCCGTCACCGCACCGTCACCCTCGACGACGCCAAGGCCGACGCACGGCAGGCGATCGAGCGTCTCGGCGGCCAGATCTACAACCTGACCGGCACCGACGACGCCTCGCGTCAGGCGCTGGCGGACGCCTCCGAGCGCTTCACCGCCGCCGGCTCCCAGATCGAGCAGGCGAACTCGCCGATGCAGGCGCGTCTCGCGAAACAGACCGCGCTCGAAGGTCTGTACTACATCCGAGCTGCGCGCCTGGCGATGGGCATGGACCCGGGGCCGGAGATCCCAACGCTCGACGGACAGAAGTCCGCCGGCGAGGTCACCGAGAAGCGCACCGTCGACTTCGAGGGCCGCACCATCGCCGCGTCGCCGTCACCGTCCTCCGCGACGCCGAACTACTACCCCGGCGGCCGCGTCGCGGGCCGGCCTGTCCCTGCGGGCTGGTATTCGGAGCCGTGGTGGAAGCCCGCCCTGGTCGCGGGCGCGTGGGGCGTCGGCTCGATGCTGCTCTTCTCGACGATGTTCGCCGGGATGGCCGGTGTCCCCTACGACGCGCAGGCATTCGAATCCGGTGTCGGTGATCCGTCGGCGGAGACAGGTGCCGGCGACGACTTCGGCGGTGGTGACGAGTACGGCGGGGGCGACGAGTACGGAGGCGGTGACGACTTCGGTGGCGGAGACGGCGGCGGATTCGATTTCGGGGGCTTCGATTTCTGAGTCGGATCTGCTGAGTCGGATCTGCTGAGTCGGGTCAGCTGAGTCGGGTCAGCTCGGCTGACAGACCGGGCACCAGAACAGGTTCCGCGCCTGCATGACCGAGTGCAGAACGGGAGTCCCGCAGATCCGGCAGGGTTCGCCGGCACGGCGGTAGACGTACGTCCGGGGCCTGTTCTTGGCGTAGGCCGGTGCGCCGTGGTCGTGTTCGGGTCGCACGACGTGCATGCGCCCGTGCTCCACACCGACGTTCATCAGTTCGACGAGGTCGGCCCAGATCGCGTCGAACTCTCTGCGGGACAGCTTGTTTCCCGGACGTTCCGGATGGATGCCGTGACGGAAGAGCACTTCTGCGCGGTAGACGTTGCCGACGCCGGCGATGACGGCCTGGTTCATGAGCAACGCGCCGATCGCGGTGCGTGATCTGCCGATACGGCGCCATGCCCGCTCGGGATCGGCGTCGGGTCGCAGCGGGTCTGGACCGAGCCGGGCCTCGATCGCCTCGACCTCGCCGGGGGTGAGCACCTCGCACGCCGCCGGACCACGCAGGTCGCTGCCGTGGCGCGCGCCGATCATCCGCATCCGCACCTGTCCGACCGGTTCGCCGAGCGGCAACTCGCGGTCGGTGAACTCACCGTAGATACCGAGGTGCACGTGGACGGCGAGACCGCCCTCGTAGTGGTGGAAGAGATGCTTGCCCCACGCGTCCGCGTGGGTCAGGACGCGCCCGTCCACGGCGGCGGCACCGTCGGCGAACCGCCCCTGCGGACTGGACACCCGCACCGGCGCACCCGAGTACCACTCGTGGTGCAGCCGGGCAAGCCGGTGCAGGATGTGTCCTTCGGGCACGGATCAGGCAGGTGCGCCGGGAACTGCCGGAGCCTCGCCGGTCTTCTCGTACTCGGCGAGGATGTCGATACGGCGCTGGTGACGCTCCTCGTTCGACCACTCGGTCGACAGGAAGGCGTCGACGATCGCGAGGGTCTCCTCGAGGCTGTGCATGCGGCCACCGATGCCGATGAGCTGCGCGTTGTTGTGCTCGCGCGCAAGCTTGGCGGTGTCGACGCTCCAGGCGAGGGCGCAGCGCGCACCTCGCACCTTGTTGGCGGCGATCTGCTCGCCGTTACCGCTGCCACCGAGCACGATACCGAGGCTGCCCTCGTCGGCGACGGTGCGCCGAGCAGCCTCGATGCAGAAGGCCGGGTAGTCGTCGAGGGCGTCGTACTCGAACGCACCGCAGTCGATCGGCTCATGGCCGTTCTTCTTCAGGTGCTCGATGATCTCATTCTTCCGTTCGAAGCCCGCGTGGTCGGCTCCCAGGTAAACGCGCATGGGCCGAGTCTAACGAGACTCGTCCGCTCGCCCGCAGGCGCCGTTCGCCGTGCGAGGGGCGGGTCGGAGCACACCCCGCCGGGGCGGGTCAGAGGGCACCACGCCGGGGGCGGTTCAGAGGGCACCACGCCGGGGGCGGGTCAGAGGGCACCACGCCGGGGGCGGGTCAGAGGGCACCGTAGCGCGGCGGGTGGGTGCCGCTGGCAGTCCGGAGGCCGCGAGCCGTGATGCATCACGGTAGTCCGCGCCCGACCCGAAGCCGAGAATCGAATTCGGAGTGAGCACAAGTCTGTACGGCGGAGCGTTGCGACCTTCGGTCGCGAGCGTGGCGAACCCCGCCCCGGCAGGTCAGCGGCGCATCGCCCAGACCTTCGGGCCGCCGTCCGGCAGCTCCACGACAGCGGTAACGACGAATCCGAGACGTTCGTAGAGCGCGACGTTCGCCTCCGAGGAGGTCTCCAGACAGGCCGCGACCCCCTGCCGCTCGGCCGCGCGAAGTCCTGGTTCGAGGACGGCCCGTCCCAGGCCGCGCCCCTGCGAGGCGGGATCGACGCCCACCGTGGCCAGGAACCACCCTGGCTCGCTCGGTTGCAGTTCCGCGGTGGCCTGCTCGGCCAGTTCGGCGGCGCGGGCACGATCACCCCGCAGCTCCGTCACCCGATCGGAGACGGACGTGAACGCCTCCTCGAGTCCGGTGGAGCCGGGCGTCGTCCAGACGGCCACGGCGTCGACGTCGTCGGAGACCCATACCTCGCCGCAGCGCATGCCGATCTCGGCGAGGAAGAGCCCTTGGAGGTCGCGGACCCGGGTCTCGTGGTCCCGGCCGTCGACGGTGTAGCGGGTGAACGGATAGTCGCGGAACGCTCGTCCGAGCGTTGCCGTCGCCTTCTCGACATCGTGCACCGTCGCCGGCCGGACCACATGATCGTTCGACACGCCGTTGCACTCTACCGAGCGCCACGGCGGTGCCCGGTCAGGAGAAGTCGGGCTCCTCGTCGCGGCTGCGCTTGAGCTCGAAGAAGTGCGGGTAGGACGCGAGGGCAACCACACCGTCCCATACCTTGCCGGCCTCTTCCCCGCGCGGGATCTTCGACAGGACGGGCCCGAAGAAGGCGATGCCGTTGACATGGATCGTCGGGGTACCGACGTCCTGGCCCACCTTGTCCATGCCGGCGTGATGGCTCGTGCGCAGAGCCTCGTCGTAGGCGTCGCTGTCGGCGGCCTCGGCCAGCGAGGCGTCGAGGTCGAGTTCGGCGAGCGACGCGGCGATCACGTCCGCGAAGTCCTTGTTGCCCTCGTTGTGGATGCGGGTGCCCATCGCCGTGTACAGCGGGGAGAGGATGTCGTCGCCGTACTTCTGCGCCGCAGCGATCGCGACGCGCACCGGGCCCCAGGCTTTCGTCATCAGCTCGGCGTACTCCTCCGGCAGGTCGCGCCCCTCGTTCAGCACGGCCAGGCTCATGACGTGGAAACGCGCCTCGATGTCGCGCACCTTCGTGACCTCGAGGATCCAGCGCGAGGTGATCCAGCACCACGGGCACAACGGATCGAACCAGAAGTCGGCGATGTCCTTGCCGGTCGAGGACGCGGCGGTCAGGTCGCTCAAGAGATCTCCTCACAAGAGTTCGTACGGGCCGGACAACTACAAGCATGTTCAACACGGCCCCGTCGACGATTCTTCCTGAACCGGGCCGTAGTGCGGGCGGTAGCCGTAACGTCGGAGCCGGGAAGCAGGTCCGGCACGCATCACAGCGGAGGCACCACGATGTCGGGTGAGGAAACGTTTCTGATCGTCGGCGCGGGTCTGGCCGGCGCCAAGCTGGCAGAGGAACTGCGCGCCCGCGACTTTCCCGGGCGCATCCTGCTCATCGGCGCGGAGGAGCACCTGCCCTATGAGCGACCGCCGTTGTCGAAGGACTACTTCGCCGGACGCAAGCAACTCGCCGACTTCACGGTGCACGACGGCGACTGGTACCGCGACCACCGCGTCGAACTGCTGCTCGGCACGAAGGTCACCGCGATCGATCCGGCCGCCCACACGGTGACGCTGCCCGACGGGTCGACGCTCCACTACGACAAGCTCGCGCTCGCCACGGGCTCGACGCCCCGCACGGTCCCGATTCCCGGAGCCGACGCCGAACGCGTGTACGTCATGCGCACCATCGAGGACTCCGATGCGCTGCTCACCGCGATCCAGGGCGAGACCGACCACGCGGGATGGCTGGCCGTCATCGGCGCGGGATGGATCGGCATGGAGATCGCCGCGAACGCCCGCGACCGGGGCGCGGGCGTGGTGGTCGCGGAGACCGCGAAGCAACCCCTGTCCGGTGCCCTCGGCGAGGAGATGGGTGCGGTGTTCGCCGACCTGCACCGCGCGCACGGTGTCGATCTGCGGACGAACACCTCGGTGCGCGAGATCGTCGCCTACGACGGTCGCGCGAGCGGCATCCGGTTCGGCGACGACAGTGTGGTGCCCGCCGACGCCGTGCTCGTCGCGGTCGGGGCGCGCCCGAACATCGAGCTGGCCCGCGACGCCGGACTCGCGGTGGACGACGGCGTGCTCGTCGACGCGTCGCTGCGGACGAGCGACCCGGACATCGTCGCCGTCGGCGACATCGCGTCGGCGGAGCATCCGCTGCTCGGCACCCGTGTGCGCGTCGAACACTGGGCGAACGCCCTGAACCAGCCGGCCGTCGCGGCCGCGACGATGCTCGGACGTGAGGCGACCTACGACCGGCTCCCATATTTCTTCACCGACCAGTACGACCTTGGCATGGAGTATGTCGGGCTCGCGCCCCGCGACGCGCGGGTGGTCACCCGCGGCGACGTGCCGGGACGGCAGTTCCTCGCGTTCTGGCTCGACGACGAGCAGCGGGTCCGGGCGGGGATGAACGTCAACATCTGGGATGCCGGGGACGACCTCCGCGCACTCATCGCCTCCGGGCGGCCCGTCGACGTCGGCCGGCTGACGGACACCACGGTGCCGTTGTCCGACGTCGCTCCGTGAGGGTTCGCCGATCATGATGGGATGGACGCCGACCGACATTCCGTCGTGAGAAGGAGTTCTCCCGTGGCACCACCGAATCTGACCCGCGAGCAGGCCGCCGAACGGGCCGCGATCCTGTCCGTCGACAACTACAGCATCGAACTGGATCTCACCGACGGTGCCGGCGCGCCGGGCACCACGACCTTCCGATCGGTGACCACCGTGCGATTCGACGCGACCGAGGGAGCCTCGACGTTCATCGACCTCATCGCGAAGACCGTGCATTCGGCGACCCTCAACGGCGACCCCGTCGACGTGTCCGGATACTCCGAGGAGACCGGCATCGCCCTTACCGGGCTCGCCGCTCACAACGAACTCGTCGTCGACGCCGACTGCCTGTACACGAACACCGGCGAGGGCCTGCACCGGTTCGTCGACCCCACCGACGACGCGGTGTACCTGTACTCGCAGTTCGAAACGGCCGACGCCAAGCGGATGTTCGCGTGCTTCGACCAGCCCGATCTCAAGGCCACCTTCGACCTGCAGGTCACCGCGCCGCAGGACTGGGCCGTGATCTCCAACGCCGACACCGTACAGACGGCGGCCGCGCAGCCGGGTCTGCACATCTTCCGCACCACCCCGCGGATGAGCACCTATCTCGTCGCGCTCATCGCCGGTCCGTATGCCGTGTGGTCCGACGAGTACACCGACGAGCACGGCACCATCCCGCTGCGCATCTTCTGCCGAGCGTCGCTCGCGGAGTACATGGACGCCGACCGGCTGTTCACCGAGACCAAACAGGGCTTCGGCTTCTACCACGCCAACTTCGGGATCCCCTACGCCTTCGGCAAGTACGACCAGCTGTTCGTGCCCGAGTTCAACGCCGGGGCGATGGAGAACGCCGGAGCGGTGACCTTCCTGGAGGACTACGTCTTCCGGTCCAAGGTCACCCGCTACTCCTACGAGCGCCGCGCCGAGACCGTCCTGCACGAGATGGCGCACATGTGGTTCGGCGACCTCGTCACTATGCGCTGGTGGGACGACCTGTGGCTCAACGAGTCGTTCGCGACGTTCGCGTCGGTGCTGTGCCAGGCCTCGGCCACCGAGTACACCAACGCGTGGACGACCTTCGCGAACGTCGAGAAGTCGTGGGCCTACCGGCAGGACCAGCTGCCGTCGACGCACCCGATCGCCGCCGACATCCCCGACCTCGCCGCGGTCGAGGTCAACTTCGACGGCATCACCTACGCCAAGGGCGCGTCGGTGCTCAAGCAGCTCGTCGCCTATGTGGGGCAGGAGCCCTTCCTCGCCGGTCTGCGCGAGTACTTCCGCGACCACGCCTACGGCAACGCCACCTTCGACGACCTGCTCGCCGCGCTGGAGAAGGCCTCCGGCCGCGACCTGTCGGACTGGGGTGCCCAGTGGCTCAAGACCACCGGCCTGAACATCCTGCGACCGGACTTCGAGGTCGACGACCAGGGACACTTCACGCGTTTCGCGGTGGTGCAGGAAGGTGCCCAGCCCGGCGCCGGTGAGTTCCGCGTGCACCGCCTCGCGATCGGTGTGTACGACGACGACGGCTCCGGCAAGCTCGTCCGCACGCACCGCGTGGAGATCGACGTCGACGCCGCCGAGCGCACCGAGGTCCCCGATCTGGTGGGCGTGCCGCGCGGCGCGTTCGTCCTCGTCAACGACGACGACCTGACGTACTGCTCGGTGCGGCTCGACGAGGAGTCGCTCGCGACCGTCATAGACCGGGTCGGCGACATCGCCGAGTCGCTGCCGCGCACCCTGGTGTGGTCGGCGGCGTGGGAGATGACCCGTCAGGCCGAGATGAAGGCGCGCGATTTCGTCGCCCTCGTGCAGCGCGGTATCGCCGCCGAGACCGAGGTCGGTGTCGTCCAGCGTCTGCTCATGCAGGCGCACACCGCGCTGGAGAGCTACGCCGACCCGTCCTGGGCCGCGGAGCAGGGCCGGGCGGACTTCGCCAACCGTCTGCTCGAGCTCGCCCGCGAGTCCGTCGCCGGCTCCGACCATCAGCTCGCGTTCGTCAACGCGCTGACCACCGCGTACCTGTCTCCCTGGCACACCGAGGTGCTCGAGGAGCTGCTGGGCGCCGATCCGGCGACGGTCGGCCTGCCCGGGCTGACGGTCGACACCGATCTGCGCTGGCGGATCGTCCAGGCGCTCGCCGCGGCGGGTGAGGTCGACGGCGAGGGCGTGGAGTCGCCGTTCATCGACGCGGAGGCCGAACGCGACCCGACGGCCGCGGGTGCCCGCCAGGCGGCGGCCGCCCGCGCGGCCCGTCCGCAGGAGGCCGTCAAGGAGCAGGTGTGGCAGACCGTCGTGCACGACGACAGCGTCCCGAACATCACGGCGCGCGCCGTGATCGGCGGTTTCGCCCCGGCCGGTCAGGGCGAATTGCTCGAGCCGTACGTCGCGCGGTACTTCGCGGAGGTGCCGGGAGTGTGGGAGCGCCGTTCGAGCGAGGTCGCGCAGACCGTCGTGATCGGGCTCTACCCGTCGTGGTCGATCAGTGAGCAGTCGGTGGCTGCGGCAGACGAGTTCCTCGCCGGCGACCATCCGCCGGCGCTGCGCCGGCTCGTCGTCGAGGGTCGTGCCGGGGTCGTGCGCTCGTTGAAGGCACGCGCGTTCGACGCGTCCTGACGCGACGACCTCACCGAACGACCGTGGGCGGTGCCCACATGAGACGCCCACATGAGACGACTGTGGCCCGCCGCCTCTCCTTCGCGGAGTGGCAGCGGGCCACAGATGGTCGTGGGCTCCGGACTAGGGAGCGACCATGGCGTTCGCGATGACGCGGACGGCACTGGTGATGCCGTCGAGCAGATTCCCCTGGCCGAAGGACGACACGGCCGCGGTCACGCCGAGCTGCAGCACCCGGTCGGTGGCGCGGTCGGCGGCGGTGCGACCCGAGCGGATCTCGATGCTCCGCTGGTTCGGGAAGACGGCGACGAGGACCGAGTTGTCGGCGTCCGGCGTCGTCGGCAGCAGGGCGTCGGTCGCCGCGGCCGGATTCTCGTCGTCACCGATGTAGACGGTGAACCGCACATTGGTGATCCGCGTCGCGTGCGTGAGCGTGTCGTCGAGGGTGATGAGGTCGCGGTCCTTGAAGGGCGCACCCGTGAAGGCCTGACCGAGACCGCGCACGGCGGAGATGCGTCCGCTCGCGGTGAGTGCCGCACCGTGCGGCAGGTTCTCCGGCGCGACGACCGGACGCTGGATCACGTCACCACTTGCCACTTGCGGTACCTCCGATCAGCTCCGCCGAGGTCAGAGCGGCATGACCGTGACCATAATGCGGGTATTTCCAGGGATGGGTCGATTCGTCGGTCGCGGTCCACAGGAGCGGTCCGTGCTCCCATTTCCGGTCGAGCGTGTACGGGTCGTCCGACGGCGTGGAGCCCGGGTACTTGCTCAGGACGAAGGACAGCCCACCGAAGACCAAGACGATCAGCAGCGGGATGCCGACGAAGATCAGGGTTGTCTCGAGAATGCTCACAGCCAAACGTTAGCCCAGCCGGGCCCGAAAGGCCTCATATGCCCCGGAGAACGGCCCGATCAGGCCGCGCCCTCCCCCAGATAGGGCAGCCAGGTGGGGTGCAACTCGGGCAGGGTGGCGAGCAGGCGCCAGTGCCGGCCCTTGGGCGGATTCGGCACCACACGCAGGGTCCATCCGAGTTCGGTGAGCAGCTTGTCGGCCTTGCGGTGGTTGCACGGCGCGCAGCATGCGACGCAGTTCTCCCAGGTGTGCTCGCCGCCTCGGCTGCGCGGCACGACGTGGTCGATCGTCTCGGCCTTGCCCCCGCAGTAGGCGCACCGGTTCAGGTCGCGGTGCATGAGCGCGGCCCGGGTGAGCGGCACCCGCGCGTGATACGGAACGCGTACATAGTTGCGCAGACGGATCACCGATGGCAGCTGCACGGACCATTCTGCCGACCGCACCAGCGGGGCGAGCGGATCGTCGTGCACGGTATCGGCCTTGCCCCCGGCCATCAGGACCACGGCCCTGCGAGCGGGCAGGGCCGTGAGTGGCTCGTAGGTGGCGTTGAGCAGCAACACTCGACGTTTCAACCAGTCGGGTACCGTCGCGGTGCTGTCGTGCACCACGCGCAGTGTGGTAGCCCCCGGCACCCCTGCAGGGGCGTCCGCGGGCGGGAGTTGTCGATGCGAGCTGCTGCTGTGCTTCATACGACCTCCGAAAAGACTGGGAACAGTGGACCACGGATGCTCCCGAATCGCACCCCAAATCAGCGGACCGGTCCAGGTCGGGCCGGTGAACATCCGGTGACGGTCCCGCCCGGCACGGCTCGTCGGGCGGTGTGCGGTCGGGAGCGGGCACAATGGACGGTCGAGAGGGACGGTGAACGAATACAGATGAGTGACGAGCAGACCTTCTACGAGGCGGTCGGTGGCGCCGAGACGTTCCGCCGGCTCACTGCACGGTTCTACGAGGAGATCGCACGGGACGAGATCGTCCGGCCCCTGTATCCCGAGGAGGATCTCGGTCCGGCCGAACGACGCATGCGGATGTTCCTCGAGCAGTACTGGGGCGGCCCGCGCACCTACTCCGAGGAGCGGGGCCACCCGCGGCTGCGCATGCGTCATCATCCCTTCCGGATCGGGCCGCTCGAGCGCGACGCCTGGTTGCGCTGCATGCACACCGCGATCGCATCGATCGACGAGAAGACGCTCGACGACGAGCACCGCCGGCAGCTCGTCGACTACATGAACATGGCGGCCGACTCGATGATGAATTCCCCCATCTGACCGAGGTCGGCGCAGCTCAGCGGCCCAGAATCCGGCGCAGGCGGTCCTCCACCTTCTGGGTGAACCGCGCCGCCGGCGACAGGTGACGACGCAGGACGGCGTGCTTGCGCACGTATTCGGGGACCTCCCACAGAGCGGTGGTCCCGGCTCGGAAGATCGCCGCGTCCCCGGCACGCAAGGTGCGCGGCTCGGAGTCTGCGGACGAGACGATGACCGAGCCCTCCACGATGTGAACAATCTCGTCGACGCCGAAATGCCAGTCGAAGCGACCGGCCGTGCAGTCCCACACGTGTGTGGTGGTGGTGCGGTCGGCGCTGGTCGCCCACTGACCGCTGCGCGCCACGGGCGCGCCCTCGCGGATCCACGCAGGGTCGATCGGGTCGTCGCGCAGCTCCACGTCGTCCAACCGGACCGCGACGATCGATGTCGTATTCATGCCGTTCGTCCTATCATGCGGGCAGGCCCGGACGGAACGGCCGCGGCCACGTTCGCCCTGCCTTTCGCCCTGTCGTCTGACACGATGAGTCCCGTGGCCCACCCCGCAGCACCGACCTCCGGACGAGGCGACCCGACGGCGCCGTGGTGGCGCAACGCTGTCTTCTACCAGGTCTATCCCCGCTCGTTCGTCGATGCGAACGGTGACGGCATCGGCGACCTCGCGGGGGTGCGCAGCCGCCTCGGCTATCTCGAACTGCTCGGTGTCGACGCGATCTGGCTCAACCCGGTGATGCGTTCACCGATGGCCGACCACGGCTACGACGTCTCCGATCCTCGCGACATCGACCCGCTGTTCGGGGACATCGCCGATCTCGAAGCGCTGGTCGCCGACGCCCACGCGCGCGGCATCCGGGTGGTGATGGACCTCGTGCCGAACCACGTCAGCGTCGAGCACCGCTGGTTCCGGGCCGCGCTCGAAGCCGGGCCGGGCAGCCGTGAACGCCGGCGCTTCCACTTCCGCGACGGGCGCGAACCGGACGGCAGCGCACCACCGAACAACTGGCCGAGCGTCTTCGGCGGGCCGGCCTGGACCCGCATCACCGAACCCGACGGCACGCCCGGTCAGTGGTATCTGCACGTCTTCGCTCCCGGGCAGCCCGATCTGAACTGGGACGACGAGGAGGTCGTCGAGGACCTCGACAAGACCCTGCGGTTCTGGCTGGACCGGGGCGTGGACGGTTTCCGGATCGACGTGGCCCACGGGATGGCCAAGCCCGCAGATCTTCCCGACCACGAGGGGTGGGAGACCAACGAACTGCTCGGGCACTCCCCCGCCGACCCTCGGTTCAACAATCCCGAGGTGCACGACATCCACCGCCGCATCCGGCGGGTCCTCGACGAGTATCCGGACTCGGTGGCGATCGGTGAGATCTGGGTCGACGACCACGAACGGTTCGCCGAGTACCTGCGCCCGGACGAACTGCATCTCGCCTTCGACTTCCACCTGACGCTGTCGGACTGGGACGCCGACGCCGTCCGCGACGCGATCGAGAAGGGCCTGGCGGCGGTGACGTCGGTGCATGCCTCACCGACGTGGACGCTGTCGAACCACGACGTCGACCGCGAGGTCACTCGCTACGGAGGCGGTGAGGTCGGGCTCGCGCGGGCACGCGCGATGATCCTCGTCGCCCTCGCGCTCCCGGGAGCAGTGTTCGTCTACAACGGTGCCGAACTGGGGTTGCCGAACGTCGACCTGCCCGACGAGGTGCTGCAGGATCCGGTCTGGGAGCGATCCGGCCACACCGAGCGCGGACGCGACGGATGCCGCGTGCCGCTGCCGTGGGAGGGCGAAACACCGCCCTTCGGGTTCACCTCCGCCGGGTCCGCGTGGCTGCCCCAGCCGCCGGAGTGGTCGGCGCTCACCGTCGAGAAGCAACTCGAGGATGCGGGCTCGACGCTCTCGCTGTACCGCCAGGCGATCGAGATCCGTACGGAGCGAAGGCGATCCATCAGCACGGAGCGAAGGCGATCCGAGGGCGGTGGGATCGGCTGGTACGGAAGCCCGGCGGGGTGCCTGGCCTTCCGCCGTTCCGACGGCCTGACCTGTGTTCTCAACGCCGGCGACGTCGCGGTCGATCTGCCTCCCGGCGAGGTGCTGCTCGCGAGTGCGCCGCTCACCGGACACGCACTGCCACCGGACACCGCCGCCTGGTTGGCGTGAGGCTCCCTCAGAGGACGCTCAGACCGAGCCCCCCGCCGCGGCGCAGATAGACCGACCCGAAGCGGGCGTCGAGGCGCATCCAGGTGGCGGACGCCCGGACCCGGACCACCTCGGCGGGATCGATACCCGTCGAGTCGACGCTGTCACGACCGGAACCCGGCACGAAGCCCATCGCACCGAGCGCGAACACCATGCGCATCGGCACACCCACGGTCGTCCCGGCACCGCTCACCTCGAGAACCTCTTGGGCGAGCAACGACGCCGGCGGTCCCTGCGCGCCGTGCTCGCGGGTGAGCGCGACGCCGCGTTGCGCGAGTGCGACGAGGATCCGTGCCGGCACGTCGTCGACGTGGACGTAGCCGTCGTCGGGTGGAAGTGCGCCGCGCCAGGCGGAATCCATCCCCCAGCCCGGGTCGACCTCGGTGCGCGGTTCGGACCCGGCGAGAAGCGCGGCCCGCAGCGACTCGGCGGCCACGCAGGTGTCGGCCGGAGCCACGGTTCCGCGGACGACGCGTCCGGCGAGCACCTCGAAACCGGTGCGTGTCCACACACCGAGCAATCCGTCGCCGCGGCGGCGCAACCGCACCACGGCAGCCTCGTCGAGACGCGCGGCCCGGGCCAGGAATGCGGCGAGGTCGACGCTGTCGTCGGGGTCGGCGAGCGTCAGGAGGCGCTCTGCGCGTCGGATCCGGTCGTCGGTCACGTCGGCCTCGTCCCTCGTCAATTGCGGTGCCACCGTCAGTTTCGTTGCCACTGACGCAGGAACTCGCGTTCGTCGTCGCTGAGCCGGCGCAGGCGCTGGGTCTCGATGTCGAACGCCGCGATCTGGGTGGACGCGACCACCGCCGGCTCCGAGTCGACCGGGGCACCGCCCGGCCGCACCTCGTACCCGATCGTGAAGTCGACCGCGCGTACCTTCTCGGTCCACATCAGCACGTCGAGCGGACCGTCGTCGTGGCGCAACTGCCCTCGGTAGCGGACGTGGAGATCGGCGATGACGGCCCCCTCGCGCAGGTCCCGGGTGGGGCGACCGTCGGCGAACAACCACGGGATCCGCGCTTCTTCGAGGAGGGTGACCATCCGCGCGTGATTGATGTGCTGGAAGACGTCCATGTCGGACCACCGCACCATCACCTCGGTGTGGAAACCGAACTGTTCGCCCGCACCGCTCACTCGTTACCTCCGATCGGATGCGCGCGTGCGCACCATGCCCCTGATCTGTCGTGCCGCCACCGAGAGGGTGGCGAGGTCCAGACTTCCAGACGCGAATATCTCGTCGAGCGCCGCCCTCGCACGGACGAGTTTGGAGCCGTTGGACGACTCCCAGTCCTCGATCATCTCCTCGGTCGACTCCCCGGGTTCGGCGCCGGCGAGCACGTCGAGGACGAGCGACCGCAACGAGCCGTACAGGTCTTCGCGCAGCGCGAGGCGTGCCAGCGAATGCCAGCGGTCGCCCCGCTCCAGACCGGAGACCGCCGTGAGCAGGCGGTCGACGCCGAGACGCGCGTCGAGGGCGTAGTAGAGATCGGCGACCTCCGCCTCGTCGCGCTGCTCTATGTCGGCGATGTCGATGACGTCGAGCAGCGGGAACTGGTCGAGGAGCCGGAAGACGACGCCCGTGAGCTCCTCCGGTGCTCCTCGTTCGAGGAGCGGGCGGGTACGACGAAGGAAGTCCTCGGCGTGGTGCCCGCGCATCCAGTCCGCGACCCGCGGTGCGAGACGCGCGAAGGCATCGCGGTAACGGCTGATCTCGGCACCGACCGCGAGGGGCTGCGGTCGCGTGGCGAGGAGCCGGCGCGACGCCCGGTCGAGCACGCGGCGGGATTCGAGCAGCAGGTCGTCCTCGATGTCGACAGGCAGCCCGGCGGCCCGGATCTCGTCCCACAGGGCCGGTAGCCCGAAGATGGTGGTGACGGCGGTGTAGGCGCGGATGGCGTCGGTCGCCGTCGCCCCGGCCTCCTCGGCGAGCCGGTAGACGTAGGTGGGGCCGCCGTTGTCGACCGTGGTGTTGGCCAGCATGGTCGCAACGATCTGCCGACGCAGCGGATGCGCCCGGATTCCGGCCCGGAACCGCTCGCGCAGAGCGGGCGGGAAGTAGGCGGGCAGGATCGACGCGAAGGTCTCGTTGTCGGGCAGGTCCGTGGCCAGCAGGTCGTCGACGAGGGCGAGCTTGACGTGGGCGAGGAGCTGCGCCAGCTCCGGCGACGTCAATCCCTCCCCCGCCGCTTCACGACGATCGAACTCGGCCTCGTCGGGCAGGGCCTCGAGGCCGCGGTCGAGTCCACGATCGAGTTCCAGGGCTGCGAGCATCCGACGGTGCACCCCCAGCAGGGACGGCGCGACGGCCCGCTCGAGTCCGAGCACGGCGTTCTGCGAGATGTTGTCGGCGAGAACGAGTTCGGCGACGTCGTCGGTCATCGACGCGAGCAGCGGATTGCGGTCCTCCGCCGCGAGTTCGCCGGCGGTCACCATAGCGTCGAGGAGAATCTTGATATTGACCTCGTGATCGGAGCTGTCGACGCCGGCCGAGTTGTCGATCGCGTCGGTGTTGATCTTTCCGCCGGCGCGCGCGAACTCGATGCGGCCGCGTTGCGTGACACCGAGATTGCCGCCCTCGCCCACGACCCGGGCACGCAGTTCCTGCCCGTCGACGCGCACGCCGTCGTTGCTCTTGTCCCCCACGTCCGCATGGGTTTCCGTCGACGCCTTCACGTAGGTGCCGACACCGCCGTTCCACAACAGGTCGACGGGTGCGCGCAGGATCGCGCGGATCAGTTCGGGCGGTGGGAGTGCGGTGACGTCGTCGGGCAGGTCGAGCACCGCACGCACCTCGGGACCGACGGGCACCGACTTGGCCGTCCGGTCCCACACCCCGCCCCCGGCCGAGACGAGTTCGGTCGAGTAGTCCTTCCACGACGACCGCGGCAGTTCGAACAACCGGCGCCGCTCCTCGAACGACCGCTCCGGATCGGGATCGGGATCGAGGAAGATGTGCCGATGGTCGAAGGCCGCGACGAGCCGGATGTGCCGGCTGAGCAGCATGCCGTTGCCGAAGACGTCACCGCTCATGTCACCGATGCCGACGACGGTGAAATCGTCCGTCTGCGGGTCGGATCCGAGTTCGCGGAAGTGACGCCGGACGCTCTCCCATGCACCGCGCGCGGTGATGCCCATCTCCTTGTGGTCGTAACCGGCGGAGCCACCTGACGCGAACGCGTCGCCGAGCCAGTAGCCGTATTCCGCCGCAACGGAATTCGCGAGGTCGGAGAACGACGCGGTGCCCTTGTCCGCGGCCACCACGAGATACGGGTCGTCGTTGTCGTGACGCACGACCCGCTGCGGCGGGACCGTGTCGTTGCGGGCGGCGTCGAGGTTGTCGGTGATGTCGAGCAGACCGGCGATGAAGCACCGGTAGCACCGCTCGCCACGTTCGCGGACGGCGCGCCGGTCCGCCTCGGCGTCACCGGTCGGACGCGGGGCGTGCTTGACGACGAAGCCGCCCTTCGCACCCACGGGCACGATCACCGCGTTCTTCACGGCCTGCGCCTTGGCCAGGCCGAGCACCTCCGTGCGGAAGTCCTCCCGGCGGTCGGACCAGCGCAGACCACCGCGGGCGACGGGACCGAACCGCATGTGGACGCCCTCGACGCCCGGGGCGTAGACGAACACCTCGAAAGCCGGCCGCGGCTGGGGTAGTTCGGCGATCCGTCGCGGATCGAACTTGAGCGACAACGCCCGGCCGTCCGGGCGCTCGTGCCCGATACCGCCGGCCACGTAGAAGTTGGTGCGCAGGGTCGCACGGATCAACGAGAACAGTCCCCGGAGGATGCGGTCGGTGGCCAGGGCGGTCACCTCTGCGATCGTCGTCGTGAGTTCCTCGGCGATCTGCTGTTCGCGTTCGGCGGAGGCGTTCTCCGGATCGAATCGGGACTCGAACAGCCCGACGAGCAGCGCCGCGGTGTGGGGGGCGCCGAGCAGCACACCTTCGATGTTGTACTGGCTGTACGGAAATTCGGTCTGGCGCAAGTACTTCGCGTAGGCGCGGAGAAGCACGACCTGCTTCCAGGTGAGCCCGGCGCGCAGCACGAGCTGGTTGAACCGGTCGGTCTCGACCGCCCCCCGCCAGGCCACGGTGAAGGTGTCGGTGAGACGATCCGCCAGGGTCGGATCGGCCTCCACGATGCCGTGCTCGATGTCCTCGGGCAGACAGAGTCCGAAATCGTATATCCCGCACTCGATTCCGTCCGATCGCGGCAGCCGGTAGGGCCGCTCGTCGACGACCTCGACGCCGAGGCTCTGCAACACCGGGAGGATCCGGCCGAGGGTGACCGCCTCGTCGGCGATGTACAGGGTGAAACGCAACGACAACGGATCGTCGGAACCCGGACGGTACAGGTGCGTGTCGAGATCGCCGGAGTCGAGCGCTTCCAGACGCCGCAGGTCGTCCAGGGCACGTTCGGAGCCGAAGTCCTCCTTGTACGCCTCGGGCACGACCTCGGCGTACCGCTGCACCAGCAACGGATCGAGATCGCCGGTCGCGGCCGCCGCCTCACCGAGCCGATCGGCCCAGTTGCGGGTCACTTCCGCGAGCATCGCCTGGATCCGCAGGCGGTTCTCCTCGGAGGTGTCCACCTCGCGACGTGCGCGCCCGGAGAAACGGATCGTCACGTGCAGCAACGCGAGGTCACGTTCGGAGACCCGCGCGGTGTAGTCGAGTACGCCGCCACCGAACTCGCGCAACAGGATGTTCTGGATCGCCACGCGCACCTTCGTCGTGTAGCGGTCGCGCGGCAGGTAGACGAGGCACGAGATGTACCGCCCGTAGGTGTCGACGCGGACGAACAACCGCACCTGCCTGCGGATGTCGACCACCGCCGTGACGGTCTCGTAGAGGGTGTCGGTGTCCATGGAGAACAGTTCCGCGCGGGGCACCGTCTGCATGATCTCGAGCATCGCCTGGCCGCTGTAGGACGACAGCTCGACCCGCGCCCGCGCGACGACCTCCCGCACCCGGCGCGAGACCACGGGGATGTCGAGGATGTTCTCGTGCAGAGCGGTCACGGTGAGGACACCGAGGAAACGATCCTCCCCGACGAGCGCGCCGTCGGCGTCGAGCCGGGCGACGCCGACGAAGTACGGATAGACGGAACGGTGCACGGTGGCGGGAAGCGCGCCCTGAGTGAGCACGAGCAGCGGGCGGCGGCACGTGCCGACCTCACCGGGCAGGTCGAGCGGGTCCGCGACCGAGGCATCGGTGCGCAGCACTCCCCTGCCGCTGCCGGGCACGGGCGTCGCGCGCACGTTGTCGTCGCCGCCGTCGGGAACAAAGTCGTAGCGCCGGTAGCCGAGGAGGGTGAAGTTCCCGCCGCTCAACCAGCGCAGCAGTTCGGCGGTCTCGGTGAGCTCGTCGGCCGTGTAGTGCGCCGGCGGATCGGCGGCCAGGCCGTCGAGCGCGTCCGCGAGGTCGCGCTGCAGGGCGTGCATCTTCCCGGAGTCCGACGCCACCTGCCGCACATCGGACAGTACGCGCCGCAGGCCGTGATCGATCTCCTCGAGCGATTCGTCGTCGACGGGCCCGCGCAACTCGATGTGCATCCACGATTCGGCGACTCCACCCGAGGCCCGTCCGCCTTCGTCGGCCAGGCGCTCGAGGTCGCCCTCGGCGGTGCGGCGCGCAGACAGGACGGGGTGGATGACCGTCGCCACCGAGACACCCAGCCGGGACAGCAGTGCCAGCACCGATTCGACGAGCAGCGGCATGTCGTCGGTGACGATCTGTACGGCGACACCCATGCCCTCGGTGCGGCGCACACCGACGACAGCGGTGCCCGGTGCGCGGCGACGACCGAGACGGACGTGCTCGAGCGCGGCCGCGCCGTGGTCCGTGGTGAACTCTCCGGAGCCCTGATAGATCCGCTCGAGGACCGCCTCGGGAGAGGCATCGCTGTCCGTTGCATTTGTCTGCACCACAGCCGGATCGGCCATCGACACCCTTCCTGCTCTGTCGGGCGGATACACCGCGCGCCGCGGACGGACTCGTGATCGAGCCTATCCGCGGCGCGCAGTCGGGGGGTCGGAACCGGCGGGTCGGGTAACAGCCGGGCCGGTCGACAGGATGTACCCGCTCAGCCGGTGGGCGTGACGGCGCGGTGCCGGTCGAGCACCGCCCGTACCTCGTCTGTCAACGGCTGCGACGTGTCGGTCTCGGGATCGAAGCCGACGAGCACGGTGTCGGCGACCGCGCACACCACGCTGTCCCGGTCGAGGATCGTCTGACGCACCGTGAACGAGCTCGTGCCGAGACGCAGCACCGTCGTCTCGACCTCGATCGGCGCCGAGGAATCCTTGATCGGACGCAGGAACTCGACGTCCATCTTCCGGAGCACGACGGCATCGCGGGCCGGCAGCTCGCTCCGGAAGAACTTGATGCGCCCTTCCTGCAGGTATTCCACGACCTTGGCGTTGTTGACGTGCCCGAGCCGGTCGGAGTCGCCCCAGCGCACCTCGACCGGGCACCGGTAGGGCCGGTGGCCGTTGCGCTCAGTCACGCGTGAGCTTCCGGTGCGTGACGCGGTGCGGACGTGCCGCATCGGCTCCGAGACGCTCGATCTTGTTTGCCTCGTAGGCCTCGAAGTTGCCCTCGAACCAGAACCACTTGCCCTCTTCGACGTTGCCCTCCCACGCCAGGATGTGGGTACAGGTGCGGTCGAGGAACCAGCGGTCGTGGGAGATCACGACGGCGCAACCCGGGAACTGCTGCAGCGCGTTCTCGAGCGACGACAGGGTCTCGACGTCGAGGTCGTTGGTCGGCTCGTCGAGGAGGATCAGGTTGCCGCCCTCCTTGAGCGTGAGCGCCAGGTTCAGGCGGTTGCGCTCACCACCGGAGAGCACGCCGGCCGGCTTCTGCTGGTCGGGACCCTTGAACCCGAACGCGCTCACATACGCGCGCGACGGCATCTCGTTCTGCCCGACCTCGATGAAGTCGAGACCGTCGGAGACCACCTCGAAGACCGTCTTCTTCGGGTCGATGTTCGCGCGGTTCTGGTCGACGTAACTCAGCTTGACCGTGTCGCCCACCTTGACGGTGCCGCTGTCGGGCTCCTCGAGACCGACGATGGTCTTGAACAGCGTGGTCTTGCCGACGCCGTTGGGGCCGATGACACCGACGATGCCGTTGCGCGGCAGCGTGAACGACAGGTCCTTGATCAGGACACGGCCGTCGAAGCCCTTGTCGAGGTGCTCGACCTCGACAACGACGTTGCCCAGACGCGGCGGCGTCGGGATCTGGATCTCCTCGAAGTCGAGCTTGCGGTACTTCTCGGCCTCGGCTGCCATCTCCTCGTAGCGGGCCAGACGCGCCTTGTTCTTCGTCTGCCGTGCCTTGGCACCGGAGCGGACCCACTCGAGTTCCTCGCGGAGCCGCTTCTGCAGCTTCTGGTCCTTCTTGCCCTGGACCTCGAGACGCTCGGCCTTCTTCTCCAGGTAGGTGGAGTAGTTGCCCTCGTAGGGATGCAGCTTGCCGCGGTCGACCTCGCAGATCCACTGCGCGACGTGATCGAGGAAGTACCGGTCGTGGGTGACGGCCAGCACGGCGCCCGGGTAGGACGCGAGGAACTGCTCGAGCCACAGCACCGACTCGGCGTCGAGGTGGTTGGTGGGCTCGTCGAGGAGCAGCAGGTCGGGCTTGCTCAGCAGCAGCTTGCACAGCGCGACACGGCGGCGCTCACCACCGGAGAGGTGGGTGACGGGTTCGTCCGGCGGAGGGCAGCGCAGTGCGTCCATGGCCTGCTCGAGCTGCGAGTCGAGATCCCACGCGTTGGCGTGGTCGAGCTCCTCCTGGAGCTTGCCCATCTCCTCCATCAGCTCGTCGGAGTAGTCGGTGGCCATGAGCTCGGCGATCTCGTTGAACCGGTCGAGCTTGACCTTGATCTCGCCGAGGCCCTCCTCGACGTTCTCCCGGACCGTCTTCTCCTCGTTGAGGGGCGGCTCCTGCTGGAGGATGCCGACGGTGGCCTCCGGATCGAGGAAGGCCTCGCCGTTGCTGGGCTGGTCGAGCCCGGCCATGATCTTGAGAATCGACGACTTGCCCGCGCCGTTGGGTCCGACGACGCCGATCTTCGCGCCGTGGTAGAAGCTCATGGTGACGTCATCGAGGATGACCTTGTCACCGTGCGCCTTGCGCACCTTCTTCATCGTGTAAATGAACTCCGCCATGACCACCAGCGTATCGGTCGACGGTCGATAACCCACATCGTGCGACCACGGGATGCCCGGGCCGCGCCCGCGTCAGCGCCGCAGCAGCTCCGCGACGAAGCCTGTCGTGTCGGGCAGCGACGCGAACATCGTCTCCGAGTGCCCTGTCGGATACGTCCGGAACTGCGCGTTCGCGCCCCCGGCCCACAGGTCCCCGATCAGTTCGAACGCGAGCGGCGCGGGCACCGTCGTATCGCGCAGACCCTGCGCGAGGAACAGTGGCCGGTCGTAACCACGGGTCGGCACCGCGACATAGTCGGTGAAGGCGGCGCGGAACCGGTCGTCGCTCAGCGGACGGGCAAGGACCTCGCCGATGCCGATCTCGCCGTAGCGGTCCATCAGCTCGTCGTAACAGAGTCGCTCGGCGGCGTCGACCACCTCGCGACCGAGGGGAGTGAGGTATCCGTCGACGTCCAGGGAAGGATCGGCGTCGCGCAGACCCGCGAAGATGTAGGCGGCGAACGCCGTGAGCCCGTCGAGACCGAGATCGGGGAAGCCCGGGAATCCGAGCGGGAACACGTACTCGAGGTTGGACGGCGCGCCCGTCGTGAGCGTCCCGCGGAAGTCCAGTTCGGGCGCGCGGGTGGTCGCCGCGTGCGCGGTGTGTAGACCGGTGTGCCCACCCTGCGACTGGCCGATCACGACCCAGAGGTCGGACAGCGACGGTTCGACAGCGCGTCCCGCCCGCACGATGTCGATGACGCTGTTCGCGGCGCTCTGCCCGTCCAGATAGCGGTGCAGCCCGCCCGACCCGAGGCCCGGATAGTCGGCTGCCACGACGGCATAGCCCTGCCCGAGCCAGTGGTCGAGATAGGCAGTGTCGCGCGGTGTGCGCGGCAACCGCGAGGGCGCGCACGAATCGTCGAGACCGACCGTGCCGTGGGCCCATGCGACGATGGGCCACCCGTCCTCGGGCGGCGTGCCGGGAGGGACGAACAGTGCCCCGGTCGCCGTGGTCGGGGCGCCGTCGCGCCACTGCGTGGTATAGGCGAGGACGCGAGCCGAGGACGCCCCGGGCAGGGACGATTCCGGGTCGAGCGGGGCGACCTCGACAACCTTTCCCGGCGCCGGGTTCGCGCCCACCGCGGGAGGTGACACGACGGTCGTCAGCAGTGCCAGAGCACCGGCGAGCAGCAGGGCGGGGACGTGCGTGGTACGGGTCACGCCGAGGACGATACGGACCGTCCGGCCGCGGCGTCCGTATTCGTCCGATTCGCCGCGGCGCGACAGGATGTGCACGTCGGATCGGCGCGGCTAGCGGCCTTCGCGGTCGCGGCGCGCCAGCTCGGCGAACATCGCGTTGTGTGCCGCGAGATCGGCGTCGTCGTCGCGTTCGGCGGCCCGGTCGACGCGTCGCGCCGTGCGCCGGTCGCTGCGCGACCACTGGACGAGCAGGGCGAGCATCACGAGCACGAGCGGGATCTCGCCGGCCGACCATGCGATGCTGCCGCCGACCTTCTGATCGGAGAACAGGTCGTAGTTCCACGGCAGGGCCAGGCCACGGTAGTAGCTCTCGGCCATCACCGTGCCCATGCTCATGAGGGTCACGCCGAAGAAGGCGTGGAACGGGAGCGAGCCGAAGACCATCGCCAGCTTCGTCACGGGCTGCAGGTCGCGTGGCGACGGGTCGACGCCGATCACCACCCAGTAGAACAGGTAGCCGCTGAGCAGGAAGTGCAGGTTCATCAGGACGTGGGCGGTGTGACTGTCGATGAACGCGGTGAAGATCCCTCCGAGATACAACGCGTAGAAACCGCCGACGAACATCACCGATGCGACGATCGGATGCGTGAAGAAGCGCGACAGCGGGCTGTGCAGGAACTCGAGGATCCATTCGCGCGGGCCGGGAGGGGCGTTGCGTCCGGCCGGCTTGAACGCACGCAGGGCGAGGGTCATCGCCCCGCCGAGCGCCAGAAGTACGGGAGCGAGCATCGACAGGGCCATGTGCGCGCCCATGTGCACGCTGAACATCGCCGGCGAGTACATCCCGACGCCCGAACTGGTGGCGACGAACAGCACGAAGCAACCCGAGAACCAGGCGATCGACCGGCCGACCGGCCACGAGTCGCCGCGCTTGCGCAGCGTCCACAGACCGATGGCGTAGGCGGCGGCGAACACGAGAGCAGCCGTGCCGAAGATCAGGTCGAAGCGCCACTGGCCGAAGAACAGGCTCACGAACGACGGCGGTACGTCGAGCTGGTAGCCGAGCTCGACCTCCTGGATCGTCGGTACCGAGGCCGGCGGCGGCGGGGGCGTGCGGCCGAGTCCCACGGCCAGGCCGATGGTCGCGGCGAGGACGAACGCCTCGGCGAGGGTGAACCGGACGAGAGCGGACCGGCTGGTGGGGTCGGCCTCGAGGGCCGGAAGCGCCCGGCGTCGCTGAGCCCAGCCGAAGATGCCGAGCAGGACCAGCGCGACGGTCTTCGCGAGCAGCAACCCGCCGTAGGTGGTGGTCGTCAGGTCGTCGAACGACATGCGGACCGCGGCGTTGATCACGCCGCTGACAGCCATCACGACGAACGCGAGTCCGGCGACGAAGGAGAACCGCCGGGCGGCGACATCGGTGTGCTCCCCTCCCCGCATCGAATGGGCGAGCAGCGCGAACAACCCGCCGGCCCAGACGGACGCCGCGCCGAGGTGCAGCACGAGGCTGTTGGTCGCCATATCGTGCGAACCACCCGACGAGGAGTGCCCGGTCAGGGCGATCGGCATGAGGGCGACGAACGACAGCAGCAACAGATACGGCGTCCACGACCAGCGCACTGCGAGTCGGGTCAGCAGCGCGGTGATCAGCGCGAGCACGGTCGTCCAGGCCCAGGCCAGCGCGACCTCCACCTGACCGAGCGCCGAGAACAGGTTCTCCGGACGGATGGCCTCACTCAGCGGACTGCCGGAAGTGTCGGACAAGGTCAGCGGCACCATCAGCGCCGCTGTCACGGCCCACACCGTCGCCGCGACGCCCGCCGTCCGCACGGCGCGATAACCGCCGACGTCGAGTACCCCGCTCCGCTGCGGGGGCACGAGGAAGGCGGCGAAGAACAGCGAGCCGATCGTGATGACCGTCGCGATCTCGGAGATCGCGCGGACCGCCGGGAGACCGTAGGTGGTGAGCGGACCGGGATCGGGGATGCCGAGCAACACCAGAGCCTGCGCAGCGGACAGTCCGACCGCGAACGCCGCGACGAGGGCGGCGAGGAGGCCGAAGAGAATCAGCAGTGCCGGCGGGTTTCCCCTCATGGGGGCGGGCGCCGGAGGCTGCGCGGGAGACGCGAGCTCGGATGTTGCCATGCCTACCAGGGTAGGACGTTCACGCCATGACCTACGACACGCCGTCGGAGTCCCCCGTCCCCCGTATCCGTGGACGTAACAACGTCGACGGCGTGCTGCAGGGCCACGAGTGTGTCGGCCGCCACCATCGCGTCGCAGTGTGGAAGCGCGGCGGACATCGACCCGGTCGAGGGCGTGAAACCGGACTGCCCGGCCCGGGGGTTGAGCCACACCAGCCGGTGCGCGCGACGCCGGATCCTGGCCAGGACGTGGGCGAGTTCGGTGGGATCGTCGCTGTCCCAACCGTCGGACGCGACGACGACGATCGCTCCGCGCATCAGGTGTCCGTGATGGGAGGCGACCACCTCGGCGAGCGAACCGGCGATGCGGGTGCCTCCGAACCGCGTCCGTACCCGCTCGTTGGCGACGCCGATCGCCTGATCGACCGACCGGTGCCGGAGGACCGGCGTCAGACGCGCAGCTGTGGTGGAGAACACGAAGACCTCAGCCGTTCCGGTGTGGGCGAGCGCACGCACGAGATGCAGATACACCCCGATGTAGGGACGCATGGAACGGCTGACATCGCAGAACACGACGACCTGCCGCCGGCGTCGACCCGGTCGCGTGCGGATCAGCCGGAGCGGCTCGAACCCCGTGCCGCGGGAGGCTGCGATGCTCGCGCGGATGTCGACGCGTCCGGTGTGGCGTTGCACCCGGCGGCGGGTGCGGCGGATCGCCCAGCGCGCTCCGGCCGCCTCGATCCATGTCTCGAGGAGTGCGAGTTGCGCCGGGTCGAGGTCGTCGAACCGCTGATCGGCGATCTCGACCAGTGCGCTCGCCACCTCGCGCCCCGGGCGGCCGGGTGCCCGCTCCCCCTCTGCGGATTCGACGATCGTCCTGGTGACCCATGGAACGTCGTGCCCGGAAGTGGGAACCCCGATGGGCCGGCTGGGTCCGTCCGGTGTCGACGCCCCCGGCGCGCCTTCGTCCTCGGGTCCCGTGCGACGGGCGTGCGGGTCGAGCGGAACTGGTGCCTCGCCGAACACCCGGTCGAAGACCGTATCGAAGGTGGACAGGCTCTCGTACCGGTCGACGAGGGTGAGCCGCGCGGTCCAGTACAACCGAGTCCGCGTGGTTGGCGGACACGCACGCAAGCCGCGCGTGAAGGTCGCCGCTCCGTCCGCCGGGACCACGATCCCGGCGGACCTGAGCCGGTCGACCAACGCGACTGTGAAGGCGGCGTGATCGACCCCGGGGAGCAGCCCGGCGCTCATTACACTTCGGTGGAGACGAAGCGGGTCAGCGCCTCCCCCAGCGCGTCGCCGTCGTCGGGAGTCTTCGCCAGTGCCGCGAGCGACATCGCCGCTTCGGGCCGGACGAGGTCGGTGACACCGAGCGCGGCGAGGGCCGATACCCAGTCGATGGTCTCCACGATTCCGGGTGCCTTGTCGAGATCGAGTCCGCGGGCCACCGCGACGAAATCTGTGGCACGTTCGACGAGCGCGAGGTTCGCCGATGGCACCGTGCGACGCAGGATCGCCACCGCCCGGGCGCGGTCGGGGTAGTCGATCCAGTGGTACAGGCAACGTCGCCGCAGTGCGTCGTGTAGGTCGCGGCTCCGATTCGAGGTCAGCACGACAACGGGCGGGCGGGTCGCGGTGAGGGTGCCGAGTTCGGGAATGGTGACGGCGAACTCCCCCAGGAACTCGAGCAGCAACGCCTCGAATTCGTCGTCGGCACGGTCGATCTCGTCGACGAGCAGAACGGCGGGTGTGTCGCCGCGGTGGCGGACGCAGCGCAGGATGGGGCGTTCGAGGAGGTATTCCTCGGAGTACAGGTCGGCTTCGGCGGGAACGTCGCCGCGCGCCTCGGCGAGCCGGATCGCGAGCAACTGGCGTTGGTAGTTCCAGTCGTAGAGGGCCTCGGCGACCGACAGTCCCTCGTAGCACTGCAACCGGATCAGCGGGCTGCCGAGAATCTGCGCGAGCACCTTGGCGGCAGTGGTCTTGCCGACCCCAGGTTCGCCCTCGAGCAACAGCGGTCGCCCCAATGCGACGGCGAGGTGGATCGCGGCGGCGGTGCCCTGATCGAGTAGGTGATCGTGGCTGTCGAATCTGGCCATCACGTCGTCGACGCCGGTGAAGATGCCCGGAGAGGACGGGTCGGTCACGCGACGTCGTCCTTCTCGAAGCGGCTGCGGCAACCCGGGCAGCAGAACCACATCGTCCGGCCCGCAACGACGAGGTGCGGGGTGGACTCGGTGATCGTGACGGTCATCCCGCACACCGGGTCGACGGCCGTCTGCGGCTTCGACTCCGTCTCCCTCGGCACCTCGACGCGTCGACAACTCTCCTCGGAGGGGCGGATGAGGCTGCCGCTGCGCGCGACTCGCACGATGTCGGCCACGATCGACAGACCGATCTCCGCGGGGGTGCGGGCACCGATATCGAGCCCGACCGGGGTGTGCACGTGGGCACGCTCGTCGTCGGTCGGATCCACCTCGTCGAGCACCGCGGCGCCACGGGTGTGACTGGCGACCAGACCGATATAGCGGCTTCCGGCGTCGAGCGCCGCGCGGATCACACTCCCCTCGTCGCCTCCGTGACTCGCGACGATCACCACCGACGCCTCGGCAGGCACTCGCGTCCCGCGAATCCGTTCCACCGAGTAGTCGACGCGCCGCGCGAAGTCGCTCACGGCGTCGGCCACGGGCGAGTCCCCGAAGACGGCCACCACGAGCGCAGGCATCCGCGGCTCGAGAAAGATCTCGGTGGCCCCACCGGACATGCACGGGTTGACCGCGATCGTCGCCCCCGGGGTGTCGGGGAACTCGGCGGCTCCGGCCGGCAGCACCCGTAGGAGCATGCTCTCCCCTCGCTCGAGCACCGTGCGGGACATTTCGCGCACCGAGTTCTCGGTGCACTGTCCGCCGACGAACCCCTCGATCGTGCCGTCGGCGTGGACGAGCGCCCGGTCGCCCGAGTGCGCGGACGTCGGCGGCTGTGCCCGTACGACGGTCGCTTCCACGAACGGGCGGCGTTCGCTGCGCAACTGTGCTGCCCGCACCGCAAGGTCCATGTCCTCGTACTCCGCTCGTTCCACTCGAATCCTTCTGTCGCGTCGCTCAGATCGGCGGGGTCGCGCGACCCTGCATGGCTTCCCACACCCGCGACGGTGTCAACGGCATGTCGGCGTGCCGGACGCCGAGGGGTTTCAACGCATCGACCACGGCGTTGACGATCGCGGGCGGGGAACCGACCGTGGCGGATTCGCCGATGCCCTTCGCGCCGATCGGGTGATGCGGTGACGGAGTGACGGTGAACGCCGTCTCGAGCGTGGGTACCTCGAGGGCGGTGGGGATCAGGTAGTCCATGAACGACCCGCCCAGGCAGGTGCCGTTCTCGTCGAACGCGATCATCTCCATCAGGGCCATGCCGATCCCGTCGACGATGCCACCGTGCACCTGCCCTTCGATGATCATCGGGTTGATGCGGGTGCCGCAGTCGTCCACGGCCAGGAACCGGCGGATCTTCACCTCCGCGGTGCCGGGATCGACGTCGACGACACAGAAGTAGGCGCCATAGGGATAGGTGAGGTTCTCGGGGTTGTAGCAGATCTGCGCCTCGAGACCGCCTTCGAGACCTTCGGGCAGATCGCCGGCGCCGTGGGCCCGCATCGCGATGTCCTGGATCGTGACCGCCGCCGACGGGTCGCCCTTGACTCGGAAGGTGCCCTTCTCCCATTCGAGATCGGCGACGGAGACCTCGAGCATGCCCGATGCGATTATCTTCGCCTTGTCGCGCACCTTGCGGGCTACCAGCGCGGCGGCCGCGCCGGACACCGGTGTCGAGCGGCTTCCGTAGGTGCCGAGCCCGAAGGGGGTGTTGTCGGTGTCTCCGTGGACGACGTCGATGTCGTCGGGCGGGATGCCGATCTCCTCCGCGACGATCTGCGCGAAAGTCGTCTCGTGTCCTTGCCCCTGGGACTGCACCGACAATCTCACCACGGCCTTGCCGGTGGGATGGACACGCAGTTCGCAGCCGTCGGCCATGCCGAGACCGAGGATGTCCATGTCCTTGCGCGGACCGGCGCCGACGGCCTCGGTGAAGAACGACATGCCGATACCCATCAGCTCACCCCGTGCGCGGCGTTCGGCCTGCTCGCGGCGCAGCTCGTCGTAGCCGACGATGTCCATGGCCTTGCGCATGGTGGTCTCGTAGTCGCCCGAGTCGTACTTCCAGCCGGTCTTGCTCGTGTAGGGGAACTGATCAGGGCGCAGGAGGTTTTTCAGGCGCAGTTCCGCAGGGTCCATGTCGAGGTCGTAGGCGAGGCAGTCGACGAGCCGTTCGACGAAGTACACGGCCTCGGTGATGCGGAACGAGCAGGCGTAGGCGACGCCGCCGGGTGCCTTGTTGGTGTAGACCGCGGTCATGTGGGAGTAGGCGGCCTCGATGTCGTAACTGCCGGTGAACACACCGAAGAAGCCGGCCGGATATTTCACCGGGGCCGCGGTGGCGTTGAAGGCGCCGTGGTCGGCGAGGACACGGGACCTGATCGCGAGGATGCGACCTTCCTTCGTCGCCGCGATCTCCCCGACCATGATGTAGTCGCGTGCGAAGCCGGTGCTCATGAGGTTCTCGCTGCGGTCCTCCATCCACTTCACCGGATGACCGGTGACCAGCGACGCGACGATCGCTCCGACGTAGCCGGGGTAGATGGGGACCTTATTGCCGAATCCCCCGCCGATGTCGGGTGAGATGACGCGGATCTTGTGCTCGGGCAGACCCGCCACCAGCGCGTACAGCGTGCGATGGGCGTGCGGGGCCTGTGTGGTGGACCAGAGCGTCAGCTTCCCGGAGATCCGGTCGTAATCGGCGACCGCACCGCAGGTCTCCATCGGCGCGGGATGCACGCGTGGATAGACGATCTCCTGCCGGGTGACGACGTCGGCCTTCGCGAAGACCGCGTCGGTGGCCGCGGCATCGCCGGTTTCCCAGTCGAAGCAGTGGTTGTCGGTCTTGCCGTCGAGATCGGTCCGGATCACCGGTGCCTCGGGCGACAGCGCCGTGCGCACGTCGACGACCGGGTCGAGCATCTCGTAGTCGACGTCGATCAGTTCGAGGGCGTCGCGCGCCGAGTAGTGGTCGTCGGCGACGACGAAGGCGACCTCCTGACCGTGGAAGCGCACCTTGTCGGTGGCCAGCACGGCCTGTACGTCGTTCGACAGCGTCGGCATCCAGGCGAGTCCCTTCTCTGCCAGATCGGCGCCCGTGATCACCGCCCGCACCTTCGGGTGCGCGAGGGCGGCGGACGTATCGATGCCGTTGATGCGCGCATGCGCAACCGGCGATCGGAGCACCGCGAGATGCAGCATGCCGGGCAGCCGGACGTCGTCGACGTAGTTGCCGCGGCCCCGCACGAACCGCGGGTCCTCCTTGCGCAGCATCCGGCCGTGTCCGCACGGCTTGCCATCGTTGTCCTGTTCCTCCGGGCGTGTGTCCGGTTCGACCGCGGTCATCACGACACCTCCGTGGGTTGCGCCTTCGAGGAGTGTTCGGCGGCCCACCGGACCGACCGGACGATGGTGGTGTAGCCGGTGCAGCGGCAGATCTGCCCGGAGATCGCCTCGCGGATCGTCGCCTCGTCGGGGTCGGGATCGCGGTCGAGCAGGGACCGCGCGGTGATCATCATTCCCGGGGTGCAGAAGCCGCACTGCAGTCCGTGGCAGCGCACGAAGCCTTCCTGCACGGGGTCGAGGACACCGTCGCGTTCGAGTCCCTCGACGGTGAGCACCTCGTGGCCGGCGGCCATGACCGCCAGCGTGGTGCACGACTTCACCGGCTCGCCGTCCACGGCGACGACACACGTACCGCAGTTGCTCGTGTCGCAACCCCAGTGGGTTCCGGTCAGACCGAGGTGGTCGCGCAGGAAGTGCACGAGCAGCGTCCGGGGTTCGACGTCGGCGGTGACACTCTCGCCGTTGACCGTCATCGAGATCTGCATCGGTTCACACCCTTTCGGTGACGCCGAGACGTTCGGCGGATTGGCGCAGGGCCCGCACCGTCAACTCCGATGCGAGGTGACGCTTGTAGGCGGCGGTGCCGCGCTGATCGGTCTCGGGATCGCATGCCGACGCGGCCGCCGCTCCCGCCTCGCGGAAGAGTTCCTCCGAGGCCGGCGAGCCGCGCAACAGCTCGGACACCCTCGACAGCGCCGCCTCGTCGGCGCGCACCGCCGTCAGCCCGACACGCGCGTCGGTGATGCGTCCGTCGTCCGACATCCACAGCGCGGCGCCCGCGGCGGCCACCGCCCAGTCGCCGGTGCGACGCTCGACCTTCTCGTACGCACTGGCCCCGGTGCCCTTCCTCGGCAGCCGCACCTCGACGAGCAGTTCGTTCGGGGCGACCGCCGTCTCGTAGGGGCCGAGATGGAAGTCGTGGAAATCGAGCTCGCGCACCCCGCCCGGTCCGCGTACGACACAGGTCGCGCCGAGCACTGCACACACGGTGGACAGATCCTCGGCAGGATCTGCCTGACACAACGACCCACCGAGCGTTCCACGATTGCGGACGACAGGATCGGCGATCACGCGCTCGGCATCGCGGAAGATCGGGAAGATCTCGGCGAGTTCGTCGGATTCGAGAAGCCGGCGGTGCCGGACCAGGGCACCGAGGCGCACGGACCCGGGTTCGAACACGATGTGATCGAGTTCGTCCGCGAGATCGTTGATGTCGATCAAGTACTCCGGATTCGCGAGCCGAAGTTTCATCATCGGCAGCAGACTGTGCCCGCCGGCGACGACCCGGGCCCCCTCTCCGTGCCGGTCGAGCAACTCGACGGCGTGATCCACTCCGGTGGCACGCTCGTACTCGAATGGGCCAGGAACCTGCATGAAGAACTCCCGCCATCAGGTGGCGCGGACCGGTTTCCCCCACCAGCCGCCCACGATTCCCCCTTGGTGCGCTCATAGTAGACCCGACTCGAGATCGATGCGACGAAACGGGCGAATCGGAATCGAATCGTTCCCTTGCGGTCGACGGTGTGTGCCGTAACGCCGCCGTCGTCCGGAGTCCTCGGCGGTGCGAGCGGATAGCGTGGAAGGAGCCGACCGGCGGACCCGACGGGAGCACCACACAGATCCATGGACGTGATCAACGAATTCATCATCGGCCAGGCCGCAGCCCTGTGGGTCTACCCGTTGCTCTTCGCCGTGTGCATCCTCGACGGCTTCTTCCCACCGGTGCCCAGCGAGACCGTCCTGGTGACCCTGTCGTCCCTCTCCGGCTCGACCGGGCGTCCTTACCTGTGGATCGTCATCGTGCTCGCGGCGCTCGGCGCGATCATCGGTGACAACATCGCGTACGCGATCGGACGGAAGGTCGGTACCGAACGGTTCCGGTGGATGCGCCGCCCGAGGGCACGAGCCGCTTTCGCGTGGGCGCGGCGCGGACTCGACAAGCGCGGCGCCGCAGTGATCCTCACGGCGCGATACATCCCGATCGGCCGGATCGCTGTGAACATGACGGCCGGAGCGACCCGCTACCCGCGGCAGAAGTTCGTGCCGCTCACGATCCTCGGTGGCACGACCTGGGCGCTGTACTCGGCGTTCGTGGGGCGCCTCGTCGGCGGTTGGTTCGAATCGCAGCCGCTGTTCGGCGCCGCGGTCGCCATCTGCGTCGCGGTGGTCCTGGGTGTCGGAATCGACCATCTCATCCAACGGTTCAAGACCGGTCGAGTGGACGTTCCGCGGGGCGAATCGAGCCCCGACGACGAACGGGGCAGCACGCTCGAGCGCTGACCCCGGCGGGTACGAGGGTGTGTGCGGCGACCTCGGGGAGCACCCGCTAAGATTCTGGCCGCGCCTCCGTAGCTCAGCTGGATAGAGCAAGAGCCTTCTAATCTCTAGGTCGCAGGTTCGAGTCCTGCCGGGGGCACCTCGACCGCCGGCGGACCACCCGTCGCGGGGCCGCACATCATACCGGTGAACTGGGCATTTCGCCCGGCAGACAGGCCGTTCGGATCGTGTGTTTCTCATCCCACCTTGCCGCAGGGTTAACACATGCTAAGGGCCACGTCCTATAGTTCTCGTCGTAAATCCCGTGTTACAGAATCCTCACAGAGTCAGGTAGGTGGGCGTGTCGACATCGGACCGCATCGAAGAGATCTACGAGCAGGTCAAGGCCCGCAACGCAGGTGAACCCGAATTCCACCAGGCTGCGGCCGAAGTGTTCGAGTCTCTGCATGTCGTGCTCGAGCGGCACCCCGGATACTTCGAATCCGGTCTGATCGAGCGCCTGTGCGAGCCGGAGCGGCAGATCATCTTCCGCGTGCCGTGGATCGATGATCAAGGTAACGTCCACGTCAACCGTGGCTTCCGCGTGCAGTACAACAGCGTTCTCGGCCCCTATAAGGGCGGGCTGCGCTTCCACCCGAGCGTCAACCTCGGCATCGTCAAGTTCCTCGGCTTCGAGCAGATCTTCAAGAACGCCCTCACCGGCCTGCCCATCGGCGGCGGCAAGGGCGGCTCGGACTTCGACCCCAAGGGTCGCTCCGAGCAGGAGATCATGCGCTTCTGCCAGTCGTTCATGACCGAGCTGCACCGCCACATCGGTGAGTACACCGACGTCCCGGCCGGTGACATCGGCGTCGGCGGCCGCGAGATCGGGTACCTGTTCGGCCAGTACAAGCGCCTCACCAACTCCTACGAGTCCGGCGTCCTTACCGGCAAGGGCCTGACCTGGGGTGGTTCGCAGGTGCGCAAGGAGGCCACCGGTTACGGCGCGGCCTACTTCGTCAACGAGATGGCCAAGACCGCCGGCACCTCGCTCGACGGCCGCACCGCCGTCGTCTCGGGTTCGGGCAACGTCGCGATCTACGCCATCGAGAAGATCCACCAGCTCGGCGGCACCGCGATCGCGTGCTCCGACTCCTCCGGCTACATCGTCGACCGCAAGGGCCTCGACGTCGCTCTCCTCAAGGAGATCAAGGAGGTCCGCCGCGGACGCATCTCCGAGTACGTCGACGAGCGCGGCGACGCCGAGTTCTTCCCCGGCGGCAACATCTGGAACGTGCCGTGCGACGTCGCACTGCCGTGCGCCACGCAGAACGAACTCGACGAGGACTCGGCGAAGACCCTCGTCAACAACGGCGTGAAGATCGTCGCCGAGGGCGCCAACATGCCCACCACCCCGGGCGGCATCAGTGTCTTCCGCGACGCCGGAGTCGCCTTCGCGCCCGGCAAGGCCGCCAACGCCGGTGGTGTGGCGACCTCGGCGCTGGAGATGCAGCAGAACGCCTCGCGCGACTCGTGGCACTTCGACTACACCGACGAGCGTCTCGCCGGGATCATGGCAGACATCCACGGCCGCTGCGTCGAGACCGCCGCCGAGTACGGCAAGCCGGGCGACTACATCCACGGCGCCAACATCGCCGGCTTCGTGAAGGTCGCCGACGCCATGTTCGCACTGGGCGTCATCTGACGCTGTGTTCGCACTGGGCGTCACCTGACGACTGATTCTTCATGCGAAGTGCGGGTACCGACGAGTTCGGTACCCGCACTTCGCGTTTCGGGTGAAGGGTCGTCCCGCCGGAGAGTGCGGGGACGGCGACTCTAGCGGACGATCTGGCGGCGGTCGTCAGGGAGCCGGCGTGTGCGACCCGCCTTGTCGAGCCGGTCGAGCAACGGCAGGACCACCCGCCGTGTCGTTCCCAGGCGTTCGCGCGCGGCACTGGTCGTGAAGGGCTGGTCCAATTCGCCCAGCAGCTCCACGGCCGTGTCGGCGGCGTCGGGGAGCAGGACGATGCCCGGGCCCGCCCGCCACAACCGTCCGCTGCGTTCGGCCGCGCCGAGGGCCCGGTCGTCGAGGCCGAGCTCGCGTAGGCGATCGGCGGTCGGGGCCGCGAACGGGGCGGCCGACAGGTCGCGGCGCACCTGCTCGACGGCTTTGCGGATCTTCGGCGGTAGACCGTCGGCGCCGGGAGCGATCACCCGCCCCCCGACCACTTCGAGCGGAGGTCGCACCAGCGCCCGGACGAGGTCCGGTGTGGGAAGACGCAGCTGCGACGCCAGCACCGTCAACGGCGCCGCCGGATCCAGTGGATGGGTGCGGGCATGGGCCTGCACGAGTGTGGGCAGCCGGTCGGCGACGGTCTTCGCGAGACCGGGTGCGACGAGCCACGGCCCGACCGTCAGGTGCTCTCCCCGTGCGAGTGGGATGCCCAACTGTCGCAACCGTTGCCGGTGCAGGAGTCCGCGGCGGGCGAGTTCGTCGGCCAGGTGCGGCGTCCCGTCGGCCCCTGCCAGTTGCAGCGCGCGGCGTGCCGCCGCGCCGCGACGCCGGAATCGGGGTGGATCGGGGTCGAGAACGTCGGCTCGCCAGATCATCCGGCGGCCCGGGTCGCGCAGCAACGCGCGGTCGCCGATCCGCAGGGGCAGCGGGCGGTCGAGGGTGAGCCGGACGAGATCGTCTGCCAGCGGACGGCACCGGACACCGACGTCCGCGGCTCCGATGTGCAGCACCGGAGCGACGGGCGGCCGGTCGTCGCCGCTGATCCGAACGTCGACGACGGTGGTGTGGTGCCACGCGCCGGGCGTGACGAGCACACTGCCCCGTCCCAGATCGTCGACCCGGCCGGTGAGATTGAGGGCGACCCTGGCCACGCCGCTCACCGCGCTCCGGTCGCGACCGAGTGCCTGCACGCTGCGGACCCGCAGCGGCGTGTCCCCCAGCACGAGGGTGTCCCCCACGCGCACCGTGCCCGCGGGAAGGGTTCCGGTGACGACGGTTCCGGATCCACGCACGGTGAACCGGCGGTCCACCCAGAGCCGGACGTCGGCCTGCGGATCGGGGTCCGGAAGCGACGCGACCATCGTCGTCAGTGCGCTCCGGAGGTCGTCGAGGCCCATCCCGGTGCGCCCGCTCACGGCGACGACGGGCGCCCCCGCCAGACTCGTGCGGGCGACCTCCGCCGCGGCCCGCGCGGCCGCGGGTCCCGGATCGGCGAGATCGGCCCGGGTAACGGCGACGACCGCGTGGCGCACGCGGAGCGCGTCGAGTGCTGCGAGGTGTTCGGCCGCCTGCGGCATCCACGGATCGTCGGCGGCCACCACGAACAGCGCGGCCGGGACCGATCCCACTCCGGCGAGCATCGTCGTCAGGAATCGCTCGTGCCCGGGGACGTCGACGAAGGCGACCTCCCCCACCTCTGGCCAGGACGTCCAGCAGTAGCCGAGCTCGATGGTCAGTCCTCGTCGCCGTTCCTCGGCGAGCCGATCCGGGTTCGCACCGGTGAGCGCCTCGACCAGCGTCGACTTGCCGTGATCGACGTGACCGGCGGTCGCGACGACCTGCATCAGGATCCTTCGCGAGCGGCCACGCGCGTCACGGCGTCGATCAGCTCGCCGTCCTCGGCGGGGTCGACCGCGAGCAGGTCGAGCAGCAACCGGCCGCGTTCGACGCGGCCGACGACGGGGTGCTCACCGAGCCGCAACGGAAGTGCGAGATGTTCGGGCAGGGCGATCGCGACGCTCGGCAGGACGACGTCCGGGGCGCCACCGCCCCCGACGACGCCGTCGGAGTCGACCACCTCGGGTTGGCACTCCGAGGGCAGCGCCACGCAGATCGCCTGTGCGCGGGCGCGGAGATCTTCCGGGCGGGAGGCCAGCGCCGACGCCACGGGTGGCATCGGTCCCGTCAGGGTCGCTTCGAGAGCGGCCAGGGTGAGCTTGTCGACGCGCAGCGCCCGCGCGAACGGGTCGCGCCGCAGGCGTTCCACGAGTTCGGCCCGTCCGAGCAGCAGGCCGGCCTGCGGACCGCCGAGGAGCTTGTCGCCCGAGGCGGTCACCAGGTCGGCGCCGGCACGCAGCGCGGTGGTGGCGTCGGGTTCGTTCGACAGCCGCGGATGCGGCGCGAGCAGACCCGATCCGATGTCGACCACGACGGGCGGTCCGAGTCCGGAGAGTTCCCGGACCGACACCGACGACGTGAAGCCGCTGACGGTGAAGTTCGAGGGATGCACCTTGAGGACGAAGGCGGTGTCGTCGTCGACGGCCGCGGCGTAGTCGCTCAGGCGCACGCGGTTGGTGGTGCCGACCTCACGCAGCGTCGCGCCCACGGATTCCAGCAGTTCCGGGATCCGGAAGCCGTCACCGATCTCGACCAGCTCGCCCCGTGCGATCACGATCGAGCGACCACCGCGTGTGAGCACCCGGGTGACCAGGGCGAGAGCTGCGGCACCGTTGTTGACGACGTGGATGCCGCCGGCGTCGGGTACCTGTTCGGCGAGTGCTTCGAGGGCGCCGCGTCCTCGCCGTCCGCGCCGACCGGTGGCCAGGTCGAGTTCGACGTCGGTGGCGCCCGCCGCGGTGGACACCGCCTCGACCGCCGCTCGGGACAGCGGGGCGCGACCGAGATTGGTGTGCACCACCACGCCGGTCGCGTTGACGACGCGGCGCAGGGTGGTCGCCTGCTGCGGCAGCGACGCGACCGCGACGTCGGCGACGGCATCGGGCCCGATCTCGCCGTCGCGGCACCGTTGCTGGGCCGCGACGACGGTCTGCTTGACCAGTCGGGCGCCGAGCCGGTCGACGGCCTCGCGCAGGCGCGGATCGGCCAGGACCTGGTCGGTGCGGGGAACGTCCCGCCTCGGATCCGGCACGCGCTCCTCATCCCACGGTCGGCGAAAACTTTTGGCGGAGGCGGACGGGAATCGAACCCGCCCAGCCCAGATACTGGGCCACAACGGTTTTGAAGACCGCGACCGTCACCAGACGAGAACCACCTCCGCGCTCACCCTAACCGAAGTCGGGCCCTCGGTTACGACTCGCCCGTATGTTTGGGTTCATGACCGCACACGTCGACTTTCCCGAGGGCGCCATCCGACTCACCCAGTACGCCGCCGGCGGCGGGTGCGCATGCAAGGTTCCGCCGGGTGAACTCGAGCGGGTGCTCGGCGGTCTGCAGGGTGGACGGGCCTCCGGCGAACTGTTGGTGGGTGTGGAGAACGGCGACGACGGAGCCGCGGTCCGGATCGATCCGGCGCCCGACGGGAGCGGCCGGGCCGTCATCGTGACGGCCGACTTCTTCACCCCGGTCGTCGACGACGCCTACGACTGGGGACGGATCGCCGCCACCAACGCCATGTCCGACGTCTACGCGATGGGTGGCACGCCGATCATCGCGGTCAACCTCCTGGGCTGGCCGCGCGAGCTCATCCCGTTCGAACTCGCCGCCGAAGTCATGCGCGGCGGCGCCGACGCGTGCGCCGAGGCGGGTGCCCATCTCGCCGGCGGGCACAGCATCGACGACCGGGAGCCGAAGTACGGACTGGCGGTCACCGGTCTGGGCGATCCGGATCGCCTGCTGCGCAACGACGCTGCCACGCCCGGCCTGCCGCTGACTCTCACCAAGCCGCTCGGTCTCGGCATCCTGAACAACCGCCACAAGGCCACCGGCGAGCGTTTCGAGGAAGCGGTCGCGGTGATGACGACACTCAACCGCGAGGCGGCACAACTTGCGCACGAGGCCGGTGTCCGCGCCGCCACCGACGTCACCGGTTTCGGTCTGCTCGGCCATCTGATGAAGATGATGCGGGCCAGCGGCACGACCGCCGTGATCGACTCCGCGGCCGTGCCGTACGTCGCGGGAGCGCGCGAGTCGCTCGCGGAGGGATTCGTGCCCGGCGGGAGCCGTCGCAATCTCGATTGGGTCCGCGAGCAGGTCGACTCCGAGGTGGACGACGACGAACTACTCCTGCTCGCCGACGCTCAGACGTCCGGCGGTCTCCTGGTCGTCGGGGAGCTCCCCGGCCATCCGGTCATCGGGGAGGTGGTCCCCGCGGGCGAACACGCGATCCGGGTGCGCTGACCCCGACGGACATGCCGACACACCTGCACGGGATCCGGATTAACCGGCACGAAGCGCGGGTAGACGGTAACTTCGGAACGAGAGCGCAGGAAAGGAGCACCGATGGCGGAGAAAGACACGTCCCTCCCCTGGCCCGTCCTGCGCCAGTTCCTCGGTAAGGACCTGCTCGGACGCGGCAAGGCCGCACGGTCCCGTCGTACCGAGGAGATCGAACCGCGCACCTCCACCGCCGATCGTGTCGCCCGCAGCGTGTGCCCCTACTGCGCTGTCGGATGCGGACAGAAGATCTTCGTCAAGGACGAAAAGGTCGTCCAGATCGAAGGCGATTCCGACAGCCCCGTGAACCGCGGGCGCCTGTGCCCCAAGGGCTCGGCGAGCAAGAACCTCGTCACCAGCGAGCTGCGAGAGACCCGGGTCCGCTACCGCCGGCCCTACGGCACCGAATGGGAAGACCTCGATCTCGACACGGCCATGGAGATGGTCGTCGACCGCGTGCTGAAGACCCGCCGCGAGACCTGGCAGGAATTCGACGACAAGGGCCACCGTGTCCGGCGCACGATGGGCATCGCCAGCCTCGGCGGTGCCACGCTGGACAACGAGGAGAACTACCTCATCAAGAAGCTGTTCACAGCGATGGGGGCGGTCCAGATCGAGAACCAGGCCCGCATATGACACTCCGCCACCGTCCCCGGTCTGGGGACCAGCTTCGGGCGCGGCGGCGCCACCGGCTACACAGCCGACCTGGCCAACGCTGACTGCATCATCATCCAGGGTTCCAACATGGCCGAAGCCCACCCGGTGGGCTTCCAGTGGGTCGTGGAGGCCCAGAAACGCGGTGCCCGCGTCATCCACATCGACCCGCGCTTCACCCGTACCAGCGCGGTGGCGGACAAGCACGTCCCGATCCGGGTCGGCAGCGACATCGCCTTCCTCGGCGGCATCGTCAACTACATCCTGAGCAACGAGCTGGACTTCCGCGAGTACGTCGTCAACTACACGAACGCCGCGGTGCTCGTCAGCGACAAGTTCGAGGACACCGACGATCTCGACGGGCTCTTCTCGGGCTTCGACCCCGAGAAGCGGACCTACGATCCGACGAGCTGGCAGTACGACGTGGAGGACGAATCCGGCGACCTGCACAAGTCGCAGGCCAACGGCTCCGACGAGCACGCCGGGCATCGGGACACGGCCGCGGGCCTGCAGAACGAGTCGCACGGCATGCAGACGGCGAGCCACCCGAGGCGCGACGAGACCCTACAGCACCCGCGGTGCGTCTACCAGGTGCTCAAGCGGCACTTCGCCCGCTACACCCCCGAGGTGGTCGAGCAGGTGTGCGGCGTCTCGCAGGAGGACTTCCTCGACGTCTGCCGCGCGTGGACCGAGAACTCCGGTCGGGAGCGGACGACGGCGCTCGTCTACAGCGTGGGCTGGACCCAGCACAGTGTCGGTGTGCAGTACATCCGCACCGGCGCGATCCTGCAGCTGCTGCTCGGCAACATGGGCCGCCCCGGCGGAGGCATCATGGCGCTGCGCGGTCATGCCAGCATCCAGGGCTCGACCGACATCCCGACGTTGTTCAACCTGTTGCCCGGCTACCTGCCGATGCCCGACGCGAACAAGCACCACTCGTTCACGGACTGGGTCGACAGCGTGCGCAACCCGGGCAGCAAGGGTTTCTGGTCGAAGGCCGACGCCTACGCGGTGAACCTGCTCAAGGCATACTGGGGCGACGCGGCGACCGCCGACAACGACTACTGCTTCGACTACATGCCGAAGATCACCGGCGACCACGGCACCTACCGTTCGGTGCTCGACATGATCGATGGAAAGGTCAAGGGCTACTTCCTCCTCGGGCAGAACCCGGCCGTCGGCTCCGCCCACGGGCGCGCGCAGAGGCTCGGGATGGCGAACCTCGACTGGCTCGTGGTGCGCGACCTGTTCGAGATCGAGAGCGCCAACTTCTGGAAGGACTCCCCGGAGATCGAGACCGGTGAGATCGTGACCGAGGAGTGCGCCACCGAGGTGTTCCTCTTCCCGGCGGCCTCCTACGCCGAGAAGGAAGGCACCTTCACGCAGACCCAGCGGATGCTGCAGTGGCGGGAGAAGGCCGTCGAGCCGCCCGAGGACTGCCGCTCGGAACTGTGGTTCTTCTACCACCTCGGCCGCATGATGCGGGAGCGTCTGGCCGAGTCGACCGACGAGCGCGACCGTCCGCTGCTCGACCTGGCATGGGACTACCCCGTGCACGGCGAGTACGACGAGCCGAGTGCCGACGCAGTGCTCATGGAGATCAACGGCTACGACGTCGCGACCCGTCGGCCACTGTCGTCGTTCACCGAGATGAAGAACGACGGCTCCACCCTCGGTGGCTGCTGGATCTACACCGGGGTCTACGCCGACGGCGTCAACCAGGCCAACCGGCGTAAGTCCCGGCACGAGCAGTCGTTCGTGGCTCCCGAGTGGGGCTGGGCGTGGCCGATGAACCGCCGCATCCTGTACAACCGGGCATCCGCCGACCCCGAGGGCAGGCCGTGGAGCGAACGCAAGGCCTACGTGTGGTGGGACGAGGACGCACAGCAGTGGACAGGTGCGGACGTGCCGGACTTCGAGAAGACGAAGCCGCCGAGCTACCGCTCCCCCGACGGCGCCGACGGTGTCGAGGCGCTCGAAGGGATCGATCCGTTCATCATGCAGGGCGACGGCAAGGGTGCCCTCTACGCCCCCCAGGGGCTCGTCGACGGTCCGATGCCGACGCACTACGAACCGGTGGAGTCGCCGTTCCGCAATCCGCTCTACGCGCAGCAGGCCAACCCGACGCGCATGGAGTACCGGCGTGACGACAATCCGATGAACCCCTCACCGCCGGAAGAACACAGCGACGTGTTCCCCTTCGTGTTCACGACGAGTCGTCTCACCGAGCACCACACCGCCGGCGGCATGAGCCGCTATCTCGAACATCTCGCCGAACTGCAACCGGAGATGTTCGTGGAGGTCTCCCCCGCCCTGGCGGCCGAACGCGGACTCGAGCACATGGGCTGGTGCCACGTCGTCACCGCCCGCTCTGCGATCGAGGGCCGGGTCCTGGTGACCGAGCGGTTGCGTCCGCTGAAGGTGGAGGGACGGACCGTCCACCAGGTGTGGATGCCCTATCACTGGGGCAGCGGCGGCATGGTGACCGGCGACTCGACCAACGATCTGTTCGGAATCACGTTGGACCCCAACGTGCTCATCCAGGAGACCAAGGTCGGTACGTGCGACGTCCGGGCAGGACGCCGACCGTCCGGAGCGGCACTGCGAGAGTACGTCGAGGGATATGCGCGGCGGGCCGGGGTAACCGATCACGTGTACCCACCCATCGTGACGGTCCCGGACGGCGATACAGCCTCGGACGACCCACGTGCCCCGGAGGCCTCGGACGACCCACGTGCCCCGGAGGCCTCGGACGACCCACGTGCCCCGGAGGCCTCGGACGACCCACGTGCCCTGGAGGAGGACGAGTGACGGGTCCCAACAGCTTCTTCGGACCGATCGACCCGGCACCCGATGCCGGGTACGAGGATCCGCCGGCTCGCAAGGGCTTCTTCACCGACACCAGTGTGTGCATCGGGTGCAAGGCCTGCGAGGTGGCCTGCAAGGAGTGGAACGACGTCCCCGAGAACGCCTTCGCGATGCTCGGCACCTCGTACGACAACAGTCATTCGCTCAACGCCAATCAGTGGCGGCACGTCGCCTTCATCGAGCGCCCTGCGGAGTCGAAACCGCCGGTCTCGCTGGGGATGCCGACCGTCGGCGCGACCCCGACGGAGCTTCCGGAGGAGGAGAAGCCGGACTTCCGCTGGTTGATGTCCTCGGACGTGTGCAAGCACTGCACCCACGCGGCGTGCCTCGACGTGTGCCCGACCGGGTCGCTGTTCCGCAGCGAGTTCGGCACGGTGGTCGTGCAGGACGACATCTGCAACGGCTGCGGATACTGCGTCGCTGCGTGCCCGTACGGCGTCATCGACCGTCGCAAGGGTCCAGAGGGCGACCCGAAGGTCGGTATCGCCCAGAAGTGCACGCTCTGTTACGACCGGCTCACCGACGGCCAGACCCCGTCCTGCGCGCAGGCGTGCCCCACGGAGTCGATCCAGTACGGCGACGTCGAGGAACTGCGCGCTCGCGCCGAGGAACGACTGGCCGCCCTGCACGAGCGCGGCGTGAGCGAGGCACGACTCTACGGCAACGATCCCGAGGACGGGGTCGGCGGGACCGGCGCCTTCTTCCTGCTCCTCGACGAACCGGAGGTCTACGGCCTGCCGCCGGATCCGGTGGTGACGACCAAGGATCTGCCGGAGATGTGGACCCGCGCCGCAGTGGCAGCGGTCGCGATGCTGGCGGGCGCCGCCGCGTCGTTCCTGAGGAGGCGCTGATGACCCAGGTGCAGCACGGCGGCAGCCCGGGCAACCCCCGCCGGTCCGGAGGTGGTCGCGGCGGCGACCGGGTGATGGTGCCGGAGGCCGACTTCGAGTCCTATTACGGACGCCAGATCGTGAAGCCGGCCCCGTGGGAACACGACATCGCGATCTATCTGTTCACCGGCGGCGTGGCCGCGGGCAGCTCGCTGCTCGCCGCGGGTGCCGATCTCACGGGGCGGCCCGCCCTGCGTCGCGTCGCCCGATTCGGTTCGCTCACATCGCTGCTCGTCAGTGTCGGTGCGCTGGTTCACGATCTCGGCAAACCGAGCCGCTTCCTCAACATGCTGCGAGTCGCCAAACCGACCTCCCCGATGTCGGTCGGTACGTGGATCCTGTCGCTGCACGGTCCGTTCGCGGGCGTCGCGGCGGCCGCGGAGATCGCCGCGATGCTCCCCGCTCGGTGGAAGCGCGGGCCGGTGCGCCTGCTGCTCGCCCTGGGCCGGCCCGCCGGGATCGTGGGTGCACTGACGGCACCGCCGGTCGCCGCCTATACCGGAGTCCTGTTGTCCGACACCGCAACCCCAGCCTGGCACTCCGCCTTCAAGGAAATCCCCTTCGTGTTCTGTGGGTCGGCAGCGGCCGCATCGGGTGGTCTCGGACTGCTGGGTGCGCCGGTCGCCGAGGCCGGGCCGGCACGCGCCTTCGCCGTCGGCGGTGCGCTCGTCGAACTCGCGACCGAGCAGCAGATGGAGAAGTCGATGGGCCTTTCGGCCGAGACGCTCCACCAGGGCCGCCCCGGGCGACTGATGAGGGCCAGCAAGGCATTGACGGTGGCCGGCGCGCTCGGCGCACTCGCCGGCCGCCGCAATCGCGTGGTATCGGCAGTGTCCGGTGCCGCTCTCATGGCCGGTTCGCTGTGCACGCGACTCGGCGTCTACGAGGCCGGCATCGCGTCGGCGAAGGATCCCAAGTACACCGTCGTTCCCCAGCGTGAACGAGTCGATCGCGGGGAACCCGTTCGTTACCGCAGCTGAGATCCGGCTCGCGGGCAGGACGAAGGAGAACGCATGGACTCCGGCAAGCCTACGCGCGAACCACACGGCGACGCCGCGACGGCTCAGCCTCCGGGCAGCTTCCGCTGGCTCCTCGTGGCCGGGGGTCTGTTGCTGCAGTTCTCGATCGGCGCGGTCTACGCGTGGTCGGTCTTCGGCGGAGCCCTCGAGAGCGCCGACTCCTGGCAACTGAGCACGGTCCGGGCCTCACTGCCGTTCACCGTGACCATCGGCATGATCTTCATCGGCACCTATCTCGGTGGCCGACTGCAGGATCTGAAAGGTCCCCGAGTCGTCGCGTTGATCGGCGGCATCATCTATGCGCTCGGCATCCTCCTCGCCTCCTTCACCGACGGAGCCGAGGACTACTGGCTGCTCATCCTCGGGTACGGCATCATCAGCGGTTTCGGGCTGGGCTTCGCGTACATCGTCCCGATCGCCATGCTGCAGAAGTGGTTCCCCGACAAGACCGGTCTCATCACCGGACTCGCTGTGGGCGGTTTCGGGTTCGGCGCCGTGCTCACCTCGCCGGTCGCGCAGTGGCTCATCGACCGGAATCCGGACGACCCCACGAGCGCCTTCCTGCCTTTGGGTATCGCCTACCTCGTGATGTCGCTGGCCGGTGCGGCACTCTTCCGCAACCCGCCCGAGGGGTACACCGTGCCGGGCTTCGACCCCGTCGGCCGCGACGGCAGCGGAGCGGACCGCGGCAAGGAGTACACCCAGAACGAGGCCCTCCGCACGCCCCAGTGGTACCTCCTGACCGCCATCCTCACCCTGTGCGTGACCGCCGGCATCTCCCTGATCTCGCAGGCGAAGCCGAGTGCGTCCGACATCGCCGGTTTCAGCACCTCCGGCGCGGCGGCACTCGTGGGCGTGCTCGCGATCTTCAACGGCGCCGGCCGGATCGTGTGGGCGGCGATCTCCGACCATATCGGCCGGATGAAGACCTTCACCGCACTGCTCGTGCTGCAGGGCGTGTGCCTGATCGTGCTGCCGCATGCCACCGGCGTGGTGCTGTTCTCGGTCCTGGCCGCGATCATCTATCTCTGCTACGGCGGCGCATTCGGCACCATGCCCGCCACCGCCGGCGACTTCTTCGGGGTCCGCAACGCCGGCGCCATCTACGGCCTGATGCTCATCGGGTGGAGCATCGGCGGCATCATCGGCCCGATCATCGCGTCTACGCTCCTCGGCGACGACAAGGCCTATACCCTCGCCTACACCACCATCGGCATCATCGCGCTCGTATCGGTCGTGCTCACGATGATCACGAAGGTACCCGCGGCACGCCGGGAGTCGGCCTCGGCCCGGTCCTGATCCGGAGCGCCGCCCTGCTCGCTCACACTCGGGGCGCTTCGTGGGTGTGCAACCACGAGACGACCTGCGTGCGGGAGTGCACGCCGAGTGTGTCGAGGATCCGTTCCAGGGCACCGTTCGCCGCGTCGACTGCAGAGCCGAGGCGCCCGAGATGGAAATGGGCGAGCCCCGAGAGCCACAGCGCAGAGGCCTTGTTCCACCGCTCGCCGTGCTGGCCCGCCATCTCGACGACACGAGCACACGCCTTCAGGGCGTCGTCGCGTCGTCCGTCGTAGGTCTGCGCCATCGCCAGCTGGAACAGCCAGGTCAGCTGGGCGGCGTGGTGGCCGTGCGCACGATGCACCCGGGCCGCACGGAGGTAGAGGCCGATCGCCTCGGCCGTCGCCCCGCAGAACAGTGCGTGCAGAGCGCTCCAGTGCGCGACGAGGTGGCCGGGTCCGTCACCCCGCACCACCTCGAGCGTCCCCGCGCGGTAGGAACTCGATCCGCCCTTCCGATCCGCTACTCCGCGGGAGGGGCCGAGCGACGATCCGACGTCGCCGGCCCTTCTCCGCGTTCCTCGTCGTCGCGCGCCGCGCGGGCGGCCTCGCGCATCTCGATCGCGTCGGTGATCAACTCACCGATCTCGCGGGTGACGTCGCGGACTGCTCCGGTGATGATCCCCGCGATCGCGCCGACGTGGGTGGCCGCCGACTCGGTGACCTCCTGGATCGTGTCCTTGTTACGCTCGAATCTTCCCACCATGTTCGACCCCCTCGATCGTGTCGTCCGCGAGGGTACCCGCATCGTCGAGCGGGCGATCGGTGGAGCGGTGACGTTCGATGATCACCCGCGACTCGGGTTCGGGCGCGAACCAGCCGGGAGGGAGAGCAAGCGTGAAGATCTTCTTCCACACCGACGTCACCTGGGCGGTGAAGCCACCGGTGTTGTACGGAAGTCCGTGCTTCTCGCACAGTTCCCTGACCTTCGGCGCGAGCTCCGGATAGCGGTGCGCCGGCAGGTCGGGGAACAGGTGGTGCTCGATCTGGTGCGACAGGTTGCCCGACATGATGTGGAACAACGGCGACCCGGTGATGTTCGCGCTGCCCAGCATCTGCCGGACGTACCACTCACCACGGGTCTCCTCGGCGGTCTCCTCCTCCGTGAAGGACTGCACGCCGGACGGGAAGTGGCCGCAGAAGATGATCGAGTACGCCCACACGTTGCGCACCAGATTGGCGGTCGCGTTGCCGAGCAGCGTCGGGAAGAACATCGGTCCGCTCAGCAGCGGGAAGGCGATGTAGTCCTTGATCACCTGACGGCGCGCCTTGCGCCACCAGCCTTTCGCGATCGGGATCACGTCGCGCCACGAGCGTTTCCCGGCGACGATCCGGTCGACCTCCGCGTCGTGCATCATCACGCCCCACTCGAACAGCAGCATGAGGGCGGTCGCGTAGACCGGGTTGCCGAGATAGTAGGGATGCCACTTCTGGGCCGGGTCCATGCGCAGGATCCCGTATCCTATGTCGCGGTCCTGACCGAGGATGTTGGTGTAGGTGTGGTGCACGTAGTTGTGCGAGTGCCGCCACTGGTCCGACGGGCACACCGTGTCCCATTCGAAGACACGGGAATTCAGCGACGGCTCGCGCATCCAGTCGTATTGACCGTGCATGACGTTGTGCCCGATCTCCATGTTGTCGAGGATCTTCGACACGCTCAGCGCCGCGACACCGGCGACCCATGCGGGCGGGAGGAATCCGACGAAGAGCAGACCGCGACCGGCGATCTCGAATCCGCGCTGCGCCCTGATGATCCGGTAGAGATACTCACGGTCCTCGTCACCGAGGGATGCGAGCGTCTGCTCCCGCAGTGCGTCGAGTTCGCGGCCGATCTCCTCGACACTGTCGTGGTCGAGGACGAGCGGTTCGTTCCCGACCGAAGAGCTGCGGCCGGACAGGAAGGGCAGGAAGGGAACGGTGGGTAGGGACAATCCGAACATGATGTCCTCCAATGATTTCGGTGGTGTCGCCGGACGGCCGGTTCAGAGTTCGACGGCGACGTCGCCGACCGGGGCGTTGACACAGATCTGGATGCGGCGGCCCGGTTCCGAATCGACGTCGCCGGTACGCACGTCGCGCGTGCACCCCGACAGCCGGACGGCGGTGCAGCTGTGGCAGATGCCCATGCGGCATCCGTGTTCGGGCGTGAGACCGGCCGCTTCGGCCTGTTCGAGCAGCGTCGACCCCGTGTTCTGGGCAACCACGCCGGATTCGGCGAAGGAGATCTCGCCGCCGGCATCGTCCGTCGACACGACCGGTGGCGCGAGGACGAATTCCTCGGTGTTCACCATGGTCTCGGCGCCCCGCTCGGCGTAGACCTCGCGGATCCTCGCGACCATCTCCGCCGGACCGCACACGAAGGTGGGCGTGTCGGCGTACCAGGGTGCGACGGCCGCGAGGTGGCTGCGGTCGAACCGACCCTGCAGCAGCCCGTCGTCGGAGCGGGTGTGCGCGTGGACGATCTCGATGTTGGGTCGGTCGGCAAGAGCGTCGAGTTCGGCGCGGCGCGGAACATGCCCGGGGGTGCGGGTGTAGTAGAGCAGCACCGCGCACCCGTCGTACCCCTCGGCGACGAGACCGGACAGCATCGACAGCACGGGAGTCAGCCCGGAGCCCGCGGCGACGAACAGCAGACGTCGGGGGCGTGGGCTCGGCAGCACGAACTCGCCTGCGGGAGAACCGAGTTCGATGACGTCTCCGACCTGCGCTCGGTCGTGGAGGTGGCGTGAGACGGTACCCTCGGGATGCCTGCCGATGGTGAACCGCAGGTCGGGCCGGCGCTTCGACTCCGCTTCGACGAGCGTCGGCGAGTAGCAGCGCGTATGCCGCACACCGTCGACACGCACCGACACGGTCACGTACTGCCCGGGTAGGGGTCGGCACGGCTGCGCGGGGCGCACCGTGATCGTGAGCGAGTCGGTGGCGCTTCGGTCCACATCTGTAATCCGGGCATAGTTCGCCGACGTGACGAGAAGCGGGTCGGCGAGTTCCAGGTAGCGGTCCGGGTGATGCGGGTAGGACAGCACTCCGAGTGCCTCTACCAGCAATTTTCGCAACGAACCCGAGCGCCGGACGGGCGTCGGACGGGCGCGCACGATCATGTCTGTCCGCCTTTCGGTAGACCTCTGCGTGCTCAGTGAACGAATGTGCACTGAAATCAGTGTGACAGCCGGACACACCCGCCTGTCAACCCCGATGTGACTGCTGACACAGATGTACGGACACCGCTGGGAACGTCATGCCTAGACTCAGGGGGTGTCCACCGCTTCCGCACCTCCGCCGACCACACGCGCCGAACGCAAGGAACGCACACGTCAGGCGCTGCTCGACGCCGCCCTCGACCTGTCCGCCGACCGGGGACTCGGCGGGCTGAGTCTGAGGGAGGTGGCCCGTCACGCGGGCATCGTGCCCACCGCGTTCTACCGGCACTTCTCGTCCATGGACGAGCTCGGCGTCACCCTTGCGGCGGACACGATGCGGGTACTTCGGCGCCTGCTGCGCGACGCGCGTCGCACGCCCGGTCCGGCAGGTGCGCGGCAATCGCTCGACGTGCTGGTCCAACAGGTACGGGCACACAAGGCGGCTTTCCGGTTCCTGGCACGCGAACGCCACGGCGGCGTTCCCGAGGTCGCCGCCGCGATCTCCGTCGAACTGCGCCTGCTGACCAGCGAGCTCGCCGCCGACCTGGGCCGCTCCCCGGGCCTCGAGGACTGGGAGTTCGACGATCTCGAGATGGCCGCCGATCTGCTGGTCACCGCGATGCTCGATTTCGTCCTCGACCTGCTCGCCGTCGAACGTCCCGGCAGTGCGCAGGAATCGGAGGTGGTCACGCGCGCGGAGAAACAGATGCGTCTGATCCTGCTGGGCGCGGCGGCGTGGCGGCCGCGACAGACGTCGAACGACCGGTGACGGGTCGGCTCGACGCCGGTTCGTCGCGGTGGCCAGGAAATCCTGTCGCAGACACTCCTCTTCCGTAACGTGGTTCCCATGGCATCGACCGAACCCGCCACCTACGACGACCTGACCTTCGACGTGCGCGTGGCGGGTCCGAGGGACGGCCCACCCGTCGTGCTCCTGCACGGCTTCCCCGAGACATCACGCAGCTGGACGCCGGTGGCGCGCCTGCTCGTCGAGCGCGGTTTCCGCGTGATCGCCCCCGACCAGCGCGGGTACTCCCCCGGTGCCCGGCCGAACGGCGTCGAGCACTACGCGGTGCCGGCGCTCGCCGGTGATGTCCTCGGCCTGCTCGACGAGTTCGGGCTCGATCGCGTCCACCTCGTCGGACACGACTGGGGCGCCGCTGTGGCGTGGTACTTCGCCGCCCACAATCCCGATCGCGTCTCGGCGTTGACCGCGGTCTCGGTCCCCCACCTCGCCGCCTACGGCTGGGCGTTGCGGGAGGACGCCGACCAGCGCGAACGCTCCTCCTACATCGGTCTCTTCCGCGAGGAAGGCAAGGCGGAGACCCTGCTCCTCGCCGATGACGCGCGGCGCCTGCGGGCGATGTTCACCTCCGCAGTCGACCACGACTCGGTCGACCACTACGTCTCCGCCCTGTCCGCGCCGGGCGCTCTCACCGCCGCCCTGAACTGGTATCGCGCCATGACGCGGGATCTCGATTCGACTCCCCCGGTCCGCGTCCCGACGACCTACATCTGGAGCACCGCCGACATCGCGATCGGCCGCGCCGGCGCCGAACGCTGCGGCGAATTCGTCGACGCCGAGTACGACTTCGTGGTCCTGCCCGACGTCTCGCACTGGATTCCGGAGGAAGCGCCGGCCGAGATCGCGAACGCAATCTCGCGGCGACGGAACGGCTGAGAGTCCACCGACCGTGGCTTCCGGCCGCTGCAGCTTCGGTCAGCCCACCACCGGGGCGAGCAGCACCTCGAGTTCGGCGACGACCGCATCGAGCGGAGCCGGACTGCGTTGCGCCGGGGCCGCGACCAGCGCGCCCTCCAGGGCGGCGATGACCAGGCTCGCCAACGACCGGCACGCTCTGCACCGACGCCGGCGGCCGTCAGCGACCGCTCGATCCGGGTGGTTGCCCGGTCCGTCGTCTCTTCGACGAGTTGCGCCTTACCGCCGGGAAAGTGGTGGTAGATCGAGCCGCGCGGCGCCCCGCTGTTCTCGAGCACGTCCCGGAACGACGTGGCCGCGACACTTCGTTCGCTCATCAGCGCGATCGCGCCGGCGATCATCGCCGCGCGCGGTCCGTCCCGCCGTTCTGCAGCGATCACCCGTTCCTCCGGCAGTGGTGGTGGTCCCCCATACTCTGTGTATGTTGTCGTACGGATCCGATCCTGCGCGACACCATCTTCCGAGGAGACCCTGCCATGACCGACGTCTCGGTGACCACTCACGTCTTCGACGCTGCCGTCGACCTGTTCGAGGTCCGGGACGATCGCACCGAAGGGCACACGCACCCCGCCTACGCGAACATGGTCGGCCCGTTCGGCGGTATCACGGCCGCGACTCTCCTCCGCGCGGTCGAACGACACCCGGACGTCCTCGGCATGCCGCTGTCCCTGACGATCAACTACGCCGGCCCCATCGCCGACGGACCGTTCGACATCGCGGTGCGCCCGGTGCGCACGAACCGGACCACCCAGCACTGGTCGATCGAACTGTCGCAGGGCGGCGAGGTCGCCACCACCGCAACGGCCGTCTTCGGTCTCCGTCGCCCCACCTGGTCGTCGACCGAACTGCAGGCGCCGGCCGCCCCGGCACCCGACTCGCTCGAGCCGACACCGCTGCCCGACTTCATCGCGTGGGCACGCAACTACGAGATGCGGTACATCGCAGGAGTCGTTCCCGAGGAGGGCAGCGCGGAGGTCGCCGACTCCACGTCGACGCTGTGGGTCCGCGACGTCCCGTCGCGCCCGCTCGACTTCGCCTCGCTCACCGCGATGTGCGACATCTTCTACCCCCGGGCATTCCTGCGTCTGGGTCGGGTGCTGCCGGCCGGCACGGTCTCGATGACCGTCTACTTCCACGCGGACCCGGAGACCGTTGCCGCGCAATCCGACAGCCCCGTGCTCGCGACCGCACGTGCGAATCGGTTCGAACAGGGCTTCTTCGACCAGAGCGCACAACTGTGGGGTCGCGACGGCGTTCTGCTCGCGACCTCGCACCAGATCGTCTACTTCAAGGCATGAGCGGGACGGTCGGTATTCGATCGACCCGACCGGTCGGCATTCGGCGCCCGTTCCGGTCACCGGCACACCTGTAGCCTCGGAAACATCCACCCACCGGATTGCGAGGTCCACTGTGACGATGCCGAGACTTCTCCGACGGTCGGGGGTCATCGCCTGCGCCGCAATCGCGTTCACGACCGTGGGCACGGTCGCCTGCGCCGACACGCAGGACATGCCCCCGGCCGCGGACTACGCGTCGTACGTCGCCCTGGGAGACTCGTTCACCTCCGGGCCCGGCATCCCGCCGCAGACCGACGGCGATCCGTGCGGGCGGTCGGCGAGCAACTACCCCACCCTCGTCGCGACCGATCTCGGTATCGAGGACTTCGTCGACGCGTCGTGCGGCGCCGCCACCTCACTCGACTTCGCGATGCCGCAGACCACCTTCCGCGGCGCGACGGTGCCACCGCAGTACGACGCGCTGCGCCCCGACACCGAACTCGTCACTGTGGGTATCGGCGGCAACGACATCGGTCTCGTCCAGCTGGCGCTGGGATGCGTCAATCTCTCGGCGCCACCCGATGGCGCGTCGTGCGCGATCACGAACACCCCGGACGGCACCGACCGTGTCGACGCCGCCATCGACGCCTTCGCGCCCGTCTACACCACGGTGATCGACGAGATCCGCCGGCGTTCCCCGGAGGCACGCATCGTGCTCGTCGGCTATCCCACCGGAATCCGCGACGGCGGGTGCTTCCCCGAGCAGCGGATCTGGCCCGACGACGCGACCTACCTGCAGGAGAAGATCGACCGGTTGAACACCGTCATGCGCGAGCAGGCCGAGGCCGCGGACGTGGACTACGTCGATCTGCGCGATTCGAGCCGCGACCACGACGTGTGCGCCGATCCGGAGACCCGGTGGATGGCCGGCCTGCAGCCGGCCGCCGGATCGATCCCGCTGCATCCGAACGCGGCCGGGCACCGCAACGCCGCCGACCAGGTGCTCGCCACGATCACCGACTGAGCCGGTTCACGCCTGCTCCGGCGTCTCGGGAGCCCGCACGGCGAGCAACGACACCAGGCCCGCGCCGAGCACGATCAGCAACCCCACGATCCCCGCTCGGTCGGTGCCGAACCACCACACGAAGAACCCGAACAGCGTCGGTGCCAGAAACGACACCGCACGTCCCGTCGTCGCGTAGAGACCGAACATCTGCCCCTCCCGTCCCGGCGGCGTCAGGCGCGCCAGGAAGGTCCGCGCCGACGACTGGGCCGGACCGACGAACAGACACAGCACCAGACCGAAGATCCAGAACATCGTCGGACCCGACACCACGAGCAGGACGATGCTGGTCGCGATCATCGCGACCAGCGAGCCCACGATGACCGCCTTGGGCCCGACCCGGTCGTCGACGCGTCCGGCCACCAGTGCGCCCACCGCGGAGACGACGTTCGCGGCGACACCGAAGATCAGCACGTCGCCCGCTCCGATCCCGTAGACCGTGACGGCGAGGACCGCCCCGAAGGTGAAGACGCCGGCGAGACCGTCCCGGAACAACGCCGACGCCCCGAGGTACCAGATGGTGCGACGATCCGCCCGCCACAACTCCGTCAGGTCGCGCCACAGCACGCGGTAGGACTCGACGAAACCGGCGCGGCGGGCGACGTCGCCACGCGCGACCGGCTTCTCCGGGACGGCGAGCAGCACGGGCACAGCGAACACCGCGAACCACACGGCCGCGAACAGCGCGACGAGCCGGATGTTGGTGCCGCCCTCGGTGGGCACACCGAGGAAACCGCGGGTGTCGCCGTCGCCGGCGATGAACCCGGTGTAGCACAACAGCAGGAGCACGATGCCACCGAAATAGCCCATCGCCCAACCGAAGCCCGACACCCGTCCGATGTCGTCCGGCGTCGACACCTGGCGCAGCATCGAGTTGTACGGGACCTGCGCGAGCTCGGCCATCACGGATGCCACGCCGAGCAGGACCAGCCCGAGCCACAGATAGTGGTAGTCGTCGCGCACGAAGTACATCGCCGCCATCGCCGCGACGGTGACCCCGGTGAGGATGCCCAGCGACCATTTCCGTCGCCCGACTGCGTCGTACCGCTGGCCCGACACCGGCGCGGTCACGGCGATGACGAACCCGGCGATGCCGAGCGACCATCCGAGCCAGGTGCTCGCCGAGATCCCACCCGGCAGGTCGTCGCCGACCGCGTCGGTGAGATAGACGGAGAATACGAACGTCAGGATCACGGCGTTGAACGCCGCGGAACCCCAGTCCCACAGACCCCACGAGACGACCTGACGACGTGTCGTGGCCTCCCCGGCCCCGCTCGCCGTGTCCGTGAACGCATTCATGCCCCGGAGCCTAGGCTTCCGGAGCTGCGGTGGCATGGAACGACTCCGTCGCGCGGCACCGAACGACTCGGCCCCATGGCCGGGGCGGGCCCGGTCGCCGCTCCCGAGCCTGCCGCTACGCTGACCCACTGTGACTCTGCCGAATCCCCATCCCGATGCCCGTGCCGTCGTCACCGGAGCGTCCTCCGGCATCGGCGAGGCCCTCGCAACCGAACTCGCCACCCGCGGCCATTCGCTGATCCTGGTCGCCCGTCGCGGAGAGGTGATGGAGGTCCTCGCCGAGACCCTGCGCGCGAAGCACGGCGTGACCGTCGAGGTGCGCGCCTGCGATCTGTCGGACCGCGACGCACGGACACCACTCGCCGACGAACTCGGACGTAGGCGCATCAGCATCCTGTGCAACAACGCCGGTATCGCCACCTTCGGCGCGGTCGCCGAGCTCGACGCGGCCTACGAGCGGGCACAGGTCGAGCTCAACGCCGTCGCCGTCCACGACCTCACCCTCGCGGTGCTGCCGCAGATGGTCGAGCGGAACTCCGGCGCGATCCTCATGGTGGGTTCGGCCGCAGGCAACATGCCGATCCCGAACAACGCCACCTACGCCGCGACGAAGGCGTTCGTCAACACCTTCTCCGAGTCCCTGCGCGGTGAGCTCAAGGGCACCGGCGTGCATGTCACGCTGCTCGCCCCCGGCCCGGTGCGCACCGAGGAACCCGACCCGGCCGAGGCGTCGATCGTCGACAAGCTGGTCCCGGACTTCCTGTGGATCTCGAGCGAACACACCGCGAAGGTGTCGCTCGACGCGCTCGCCGCGAACCGGATGCGCATCGTGCCCGGTGTGATCAGCAAGGCCATGTCGGCTGCCGGTCAGTTCTCGCCGCGGTCCATCTCGGCCCCGATCGCCGGCGCGTTCTACAAGAAGCTCGGCGGCAGCTGACGGGCCACCGCCCAACGAATCGTTCCTTCACCGCCTTCGGCGGCGTCCTGTGCCGAATAGGCTCCGGCCGATCTCCCGGCCGGCTGCGGACGCCGCCGAGCGGATGAAGCTGCGCACGGCTGCGCTGCCGAGCACCTGCTCCACGACCGACGCCCCGGCATCGTCCGGCGCCTGCGACCGCATGTCCGGGATCGGTTCGATGTCGGTGGCCCCGACCACCGATGCGGTGAGCTTCTCGTAGGCCGATTCCCGGTCGATGGTGCGGCCGTACTTCCCGTAGAGCGGGTTCGCTTGCGCCGACGCACGCATCGCGCTCTCCCCCACTGTGCCCATCAGCGAGCGCGGCGGTCGCAGACGCGTCCAGGCGACGGGCGTGGGCGTGCCCAGTTCGGACAGGACCGTCACGATCGCCTCCCCGGTCGCCAGACCGGTCAGAGCGTCGGCGAGATCGTAGGCGTCGGTCTTCGGGAAGGTACGCACCACCTTCGCGAGCGCGGCCTCGTCCTCGGGGGTGAAGGCGCGCAACGCGTGCTGGATCCGCGCTCCCAGTTGTGAGAGCACGCTCCGGGAGATATCGGTGGGCGACTGCGTACAGAAGACCACACCGACGCCCTTGGACCGGATGAGCTTCACGGTCTGTTCGATCTGCTGCAGGAACGCCTTCGACGCATCGGTGAAGAGCAGATGCGCCTCGTCGAAGAAGAACACGAGCCGCGGTGTGTCGACGTCGCCGACCTCCGGTAGCGACTGGAACAGGTCGGCGAGCAACCACATCAGGAATGTCGAGAACAGCGCGGGTCGAGTGGTCTCGTCGCCGAACTCGAACAGGTTGATCGTGCCCTGACCGTCGATCACCCGCAGCAGGTCCTCGACCTCCAGTTCGGGTTCGCCGAAGAATCCGTCCCCACCCGCGTTCTCGAGGTTGACGACCGCGCGGAGGATGACGCCGGCGGTCGCGGGCGACACGGCACCGAGATCGTCGAGTGCACCGCGCCCTTCGTCGCTCGTCAGGTGGCGGATCACCTGCCGCAGGTCGGCGAGATCGAGCAGCGGCAGGCCGTTGCGGTCGGCCCAGTGGAAGATCAACCCGAGAGTGGACTCCTGAATGGCGTTGAGCCCCAGCACCTTCGAGAGCAGGATCGGCCCGAACGAGGTGACGGTGACGCGGACGGGGATACCGACCCCGTCGGTACCGAGCGAGTAGAAGGCCACAGGGTGCCCCGTGGGCGTCCAGTCCTCGTCGCCGGTGTCGCCCGCGCGGTTGAGCACCGCATCGTCGGGCTCGCCGGCGGCCGACAGGCCCGACAGATCGGACTTCACGTCGGCCATCACCACCGGCACGCCCGCCGCCGACAGTTGTTCGGCCATGACCTGCAGCGTCTTGGTCTTGCCCGTGCCGGTCGCACCGGCGACCAGCGCGTGACGATTCAGAGTGGCGAGCGGGATGCGCACCGGCGCGTCGGGATCGGCGACGCCGTCGAGCACGACGGTGCCCAGTTCCAGCGCCTCGCCGATCACCTCGTACCCGGCCGCGATGGTCGCGGCGGTGATCTCCGGCTTGTCGGTCATGCTCGCCCCCTCCGGCCTCGACCTCGCCCACTGCGACGGTACCGGGCCGTCGAACCCACGGAAGAACCATTCTTATCGGATGCCGGAATTGTCGCATTACAGTGATTCCGATCACAACCGCAGCGGCACGGTTTCCCAGTTAGTACACCGCGTTGACCTGCACTTTCTCTACGAGAATCCGTTCCGTCGACGACGTGAGGATCGTTCGCAAAAACAACGACGTGTGCTAGCAACGAACTACGCGACATATTCCACGAACACAGGAGAAACACATTGACGCCCAAGATCGCCATTCTCGGAGCAGGTCCCAGTGGACTCGCACAGCTGCGCGCTTTCGAAGCAGCCCGAAAGGCCGGTCTGGAGCAGATCCCCGACATCGTCTGCTACGAGAAGCAGCCCGACTGGGGAGGAATGTGGAACTACACCTGGCGCACGGGACTCGACGAGCACGGTGAGCCCGTCCACGGGAGCATGTACCGCTACCTGTGGTCCAACGGCCCGAAGGAATGCCTCGAGTTCGCCGACTACTCCTTCGAGGAGCACTTCGGACGCCCCATCCCGTCGTACCCGCCGCGCGCCGTCCTGCTCGACTACATCATGGGTCGCGTCGAGAAGAGCGACGTGCGCAAGTACATCCGGTTCAACACTGCGGTGCGGTGGGTCGAGTGGTCCGACGAGACGCAGAAATTCACCGTGACGGTGATGAACCACGACCGGGGCGCGCTGGAGTCCGACGAGTTCGACCACGTCGTCGTCGCCACCGGACACTTCTCCACCCCGCAGGTCCCCCACTTCGACGGTCTCGACCGGTTCCCGGGACGTGTGCTGCACGCCCACGACTTCCGCGACGCCCGCGAGTTCACCGGCAAGCGACTGCTGCTCGTCGGCAGCAGCTACTCGGCCGAGGACATCGGAACGCAATGCATCAAGTACGGCGCCGAACAGGTCACCTTCAGCTACCGCAGCGCACCGATGGGTCACCACTGGCCCGAGCAGTTCTCCGAGGTGCCGTTGCTCACCCATGTCGACGGCAAGGTCGCCCACTTCCGTGACGGCAGCACCCGCGTGGTCGACGCCATCGTGCTGTGCACGGGGTACAAACACCACTACCCGTTCCTGCCCGACGAACTCGCACTGCGCACCGACAACCGGCTCTACCCGCGCGACATCTACAAGGGCATCTTCTTCCAGCGCAACCCGAAGCTGATGTACCTCGGCGCACAGGACCAGTACTTCACGTTCAACATGTTCGACGCCCAAGCCTGGTACGCACGCGACTTCATGCTCGGCCGCGTCGACCTGCCCGACTTCGACACCCGCGAGCAGGACATCGACCACTGGCGGGCACGCGAGGAGAAGCTGTCGTCGCCGGTGGAGGAAATCGACTTCCAGGCCGCGTACATCCGCGATCTCGTCGACCGCACCGACTACCCCGAGTTCCACGTCGAACGCCAGGGGGAGGTGTTCAAGCAGTGGAAACAGGACAAGAAGCGCGACATCATGGGCTACCGCAACAACAGCTACCCCTCGACGCTCACCGGCACCGTCGCTCCGCCGCTGCCGGCACCGTGGATGGAGATCCTCGACGACTCCCCCGAGTCCTTCCTTCGGCACGACTTCACCGCCCCGGAAGTGAGCACAGTGGGCCGGACCCTCGACCGGCAGTACACCCCGGCGGCACGTCGTTCCACCCGTCCGGCGGCGCCGCGCACGGCCTCCGTGAAGGCGTGAGGGTGCCCGTTTCCTACCGGACCGTCGACGCCGCGCCTCATGGGTGCGGCGTCGGTGGATAGTCTGTCTGTCGTGCAGGACAAACTGGTATGGATCGACTGTGAGATGACGGGGCTGCGTCTCGGCAGCGACAAACTGATCGAGATCGCGGCTCTGGTCACCGACAGTGATCTCAACGTGCTCGGCGAGGGCGTGGACATCGTGATCCACGCCGATGACGACGCCCTCGCCGACATGCCGGAAGTCGTGCAGCAGATGCACGAGCGGTCCGGCCTCACCGAAGAGGTGCGCCGCTCGACGGTCAGCCTCGCCGAAGCGGAGAAGCAGGTCCTCGCGTACATCCGGGAGCACGTTACCGAGGCGGGCACGGCGCCGCTGGCCGGCAACTCCATCGCGACCGACCGCGCGTTCATCACCCGCGACATGCCCGAGCTCGACAACTACCTGCACTACCGCATGGTGGACGTCAGCTCGATCAAGGAGCTGTGCCGGCGCTGGTATCCGCGCATCTACTTCGGTCAGCCGGAGAAGGGCCTGTCGCACCGGGCACTAGCGGACATCAAGGAGTCGATCCGCGAACTGCGCTACTACCGGCGCACGGCCTTCGTGGCGCCTCCCGGCCCCACTCCGGCCGATCTTGCAGCCGTCGTGAAGGACCTGGGACCGGCCTGACCAGCCGATTCGTCTTTTTCGTCTTCGTCAGGCTAGTATCTGTACCGCAGGCGCAAGCCACCGAAAGGTTGCCGGCGAATGCAATGGTGAGTGTAGTTCAGTTGGTAGAGCACCAGGTTGTGATCCTGGCTGTCGCGGGTTCGAGTCCCGTCACTCACCCCAAACGGGTCAGGTGTGAACTTGCGACCAAGGGTCCGCCCTTGGTCGCAAGTTCGCCCCTGGCCCATCTTCTTTGCCTCGGCGGCCCAGCTCAGGGCGTCGGCATGGAGGCCGGACAGGCTCAGCCCGTCATACGGGTTGCGGTAGCCGACGCGCACGTCGTTGTCCTCGTCGATGTAGATCGCCTTGAACAGCCCTTGGTTGCACAGGCGGCGGTTCGGGTCGTCGGCGTGCTCGTAGAGGTCCGCGGCGTTGGACAGCAGCTTCAGCGAGTCATCGAGGTTCGCCCGCGCATCAGCGTAGTGGCCGTGGTGCGCGGTGATCCGGTGCTCGATGGTCTCCAGCGACGCGGTGATCCGGTCCTGCTCGCCTTCGAGCTGGGTTCTCCGGGACGCTAGGTCGGCGAGCTCGGCGGCTCCTTCCGCCATCATCTCGTCGAACCGGGCATGAATCATCGCCGAGATCGCCTCGATCGTTTCCGGGTCGATCTGCACCTTGGCGTAGAAGCGCTCGATGAGCCGTTCGACCTGCTCGATCAGCATCGCTTGCCGGGTGCAGTCGCCTCGTGCTGCATGCCGGCTCGCGCACACGAAGTACGGGTAGATCGTGCCCTGACTGCTCTTGGAGTTGCACACCAGTAGCCGCGAGCCGCACTGCCCACAGAACACCGTCCCTTTCAGGTAGCGCTCGTGCACTTGGGTGGCATCGGCTGCCGAGCGGTGCGTGCCGAGCACGGTCTGCACCTGATCCCACACCTCGTTGGGGACGATCGCTTCATGCGCTCCCGCGTACGTCACTCCCTGGTAGCGGACGCTGCCCTTGTAGTACGGGTTCGTCAGCATCCGATGCACCGACGACTTCCCGATGGGCCGAGAAGGCCGCCGCGGCGACGCTGCCGTCGTGAGCTCGCGCGCCACCAGCTCATGGTGGAGCTGGCTGGTCGTCCAGCCACCGGATGCGAACACCTGGAACGCCCACCGGACCAGTCGGGCTCGTTCCTCGTCGATCTCGACGGTGCGTACCTCCCGCCCGAAGTCGTCGCGCACGCCGACGTTGCGGTAGCCGATCGCCGCCTTCGTCACTGTGCCGCCCTGCGCGGCCTTCTGCGACAAGCCTTTGACGACCTCAGTGGCGAGGTTGCGGGAGTAGAACTCGGCAATCGAGGACATGATGCCGTGCAGCAGCATCCCCGATGGAGTCTCGTCGATGTTCTCCGTCGCAGACACGAGCGTGACGCCGGCGTCCTTGAGTGCGAGGTGGATGGTCACGTCGTCGGCGCGATTGCGGGCGAGCCGGTCGACCTTGTGGACGATGCAGTAGTTCGTCTTGTGCTTCGCGACGTACTGAATCATCCGCATCAGTTCGGGCCGGTCGGCCTTCCGCGCGGACTCGCCAGCGTCGACGAACTCCTCGATGATCGTTGCGCCGAGCTGGTCGGCCTTGCGCTGGTTCGCCTCGCGCTGCGCCGGGATCGAGAAGCCCTCCGCCTGGCCACCCTTCTCCGCCTGCTCCTTCGTGGAGACCCGCAGGTACGAGACGGCGAACGATCCGGGGAACGGGGTTGGCGCTACGAGGCTGTCTATCGCGGTGCGGTCCGCGTCGATGATCGTCATGGCTCTTCTCCACAGTCACTGGTCCTGCCGACGCGGACTTGTGAGAGCGGATGTTGATCGTGAGAAGAGCCCGAAGGCTGTAGGACTAGGCCGAATCGGCCACGTTTACTTTGCCCCGCCGAGGTGAAGCGCTAGGACCACAACATCCGCCATCCGCGACGGATGCCTACATTCTACGACGACGCGCTCGTCGCGGCACGAGGGCGCTTCGGTCGCGTCGCATCTCCCGAGCGGCACGAGCCCGATTGCTGGAGTGCCAGGCGGATCAGCAGCTCGCAGAGCTTGTCCAGGTCGGGCGGTTCGTGGAACTCGGCGCGGATTGTCAGCTCGCGCTCGCTCTGCTGACGCTGCCCGGTCTTCCGTTCATAGCGGCGCGCCACGACTCACACCTCGCCGGTCTCCGGGTCGACGCCCGCGAAGAAGGCATCCTCTGCCTCCTGGCGCGCGTCCACCATGTCGATCACGAACCGAACGAAGTCCTCATCGCGATCCGTGATCGGCGAGTCCTCGATGGGTTGCGCGGGGTCTTCACCGGGCCAGCTCGTCTGGCGAGTCGGGCGGTCCCTTTCGAGCCGAGTGCCGCACGCCGCCACCCAGTCGCGAAGGCGGGCGCGGCTATCGGCGAAGTCGCGGTGCCAGCCGAGCGGTGCGGACCCGTTCTGCTCCGGGTCGTACGCGCACAGCCAGTGCAGGTGTAGCGCCGACAGCTCCCAGAGGAGTTCGGGGTGGCGGTGCCCGTACGGCGGTACGACGCTTGCGGGAAGTCCGTAGGTGTGGCGGAGCCAGTCCACCCAGCGGTTCAGTTCGAGCAACTCGGCTTCGAGATCGTTGGCGGTCAGCAGGTTCCAGTTGACCGGGTGCGGCGGCTCGGGCACGTCGAATCGAGGTGATGCCGGGCCTGCCTCGGGCGGCGTGTCGTCGTGCTCTGGGAAGAACTGATCGGTCATGGCGAAGTCGCTCACATTCCGATGGCGGTCGCGTTGGACGGCGCAGCCTGCTGCGGAGCGGCGAAAGCCGTTGCGTCCCGGCCGGAAGTGCGTTCGCTGCGGTCCACCTCGTAGCGGGTTCGGGCCAGGTCGTGACCGATGCGCGTTGCGATGAACTCCTCGCCTTCGTACCGCTGGCCGCCTCGCTCGTAGGAGTAGTCGCGCACCCGTCCGTCGGCGATGATGTTGTCGCCCTTGGCGAGCCGCTCGGCTCCCTGCTCAGCAGCACCGCGATACGCGATGAGATCGTGGAAGGTCGTCTCGAACTGCGTGAAGGTGTTATCGGGCTCCTTGCGGTAGTGCTCGATCCCGACCTTCATGTACAGACGCGCGTCACCGCGCTCGGTGTAACTGAGCTGCGGGTCCGAGGCGACGAAACCGGAAATGGACTGGTGGGTGCGAATGGCCATGATGGCGTCCTCCTGGACTCGGGCGACCAGTCGTGCGTGGCCGCTGTGTCAGGCAGGTGCGCTTCCGCGCCCAGGTCCGCGCTCAGGAGGCGGGACGGCGACGCAGCAGTGCTTCGAGTTCGTCGCGGTCCCTGCCGAGTTGCGCGGCATCGGCCCGGGTCGGCCAGGCGCGCAGATCGGTGACGATGGGCGGCGCGGAGCGCAGCATCGTGATACCGGTGCCGAATGGCAGGGTGCGGATGCGGTCTGGAGGCAGGATCGGGACGCGGCGGATCGAGCGTTGGTTCGAGCGGGTGCCGTGGTCGCCGAGGGTCACGCTGTCGGTGTACTCGTCTCGCTCGCCGATGAGGGTGGAGAGGTCTTGGAGGTCGCGGCTGTTCGATGCGCCGCCAAGGATGATCTTAACAATGCTGGCGTCCCAGATCGCGCCGGCCTGATGCTCACTCCACCGGTCACGAGCCTGTGCGAGGGACTGCAAGACCGGCATCGTCGTGATCCCAGTGCCGCCACCTTCGGCCATGAGTGTCGGCAGGGACGGTAGCGGTGCGAGGTTACCGATCTCGTCGAGCGCGAGAAGCAGCGGCGGGTCGAGCCGGGCTCCGGGTGAGCGTGCGGCGAGTCGGCGGGCGGTTTCGATGAGGTCTTCGACGAACGCCACGACCAGAGATGCGGAGGCTCCTGTTCCGGCTCCGGTGGCGAGCAGGTAGAGGGTGCCTTGTTCGGTGAGGAAGGTCTCGGGGTCGAAGTGCTCGTGCGGGCCTGGTGTGACGGCATCGAGCACGCAGGGGTCGGCGAGTGCGGCGAGTGCGAGGGAGACGCCTTGCCAGATGCTGTCGCGGGTCTTGGGGGTCGGCGTCGATCATCGCGCCAAGGGAGTCGGCCCAGCCCATTGCGGCGTCCGGGTGGGAGTTGAGGATGGCGACGGCCTCGGACGCGGCGCTGGGGTCGAGTGTCCATCTGAACAGCTCTGCCGGCGGGCGGGCGTCGAGCGCGGCAGCGTGCAGCAGACTCTGGAGTGCAGTGCGGGTCTTGCCCTCCCAGAACCCGCCGGATTCAACGCCTCCGGCGGACAGTCCGGTGGCGGCGGCGAGGCCGTTGGCGCGGATCATCGCGGTCAGCGGATCGTCGCAGCCGCGAATGGGTGACCAGCGCAGCCCTGCGGGGATGCCCTCGGCGAGGTGCTGCGGGTCGAATACCGCGACCGGTCCGCCCTTGCGGCGTCGGGCGCGAAGGGTCGCGGTGAGGTTGTCGGGCCTCGTGCTGGTCGTGACGACCGCGCCGGGTGCGTCGAGGATCGCGTTGATGACGACGTGCAGGCCCTTGCCTGAGCGGGGTGGGCCGATCAGCAGGATCGAGTCTTCGACCGATGCCCAGACCTTCGTGCTACGGCTGGCACCCAGGAGGTACCCGACATCCTGCGGGGCTGGTGACTCCACGGAGGGTCGCAGGGTGGCCGCGCGGTTAAGCAGTGCCTTCGCGGATGCTGCGGCCTTTGGCCTCGTGGCTGGTCGCGATCCCCGCGAGTCGGCGCGGGTCGGTCTCTGTCTTCCGCGTGTACCGACGCAGAACGATCCACACCCAGACGATCCCTGCGGCGAGCCCACCCAGAAGCGCCGCGCTGACAAGCCAGTAAACGACCGGGTTGAGCCCGTCGGCACCGAGCGCGGTCGCCGGCTTCGGGCTGCGGTGTGCCGGTGAGGAACGCGGCGACGCTACCGGCGGCGCGGAGAACAAGAGCGATCCCGAACATGCCGATCAAGCCAATGAGGGCGGCGTTGGTGAGTTCGTCGCCCATGCCACTGGCTTGCCGCTGGTTCATGGCAGCCGCCGCACCGCGCGCGTGCCCGAGATACGCCCCAGCAGGATCACCTCGTGTGTGCTTGCGTCGGACAGGACGTCGAGGTCGATGATTGCGCGGGCTTCGCCGGTTCCGGTGGCGTCGGTGTGGGAGACGATCGCCGCGACGGCGACATCCTCTCCGGGCACGAACCCATCGGCGGTGACCTCAGCCAAGCGCGGCACCCGTCGAGCGTGGCGACTCCGACGAGTCTCCGGCACAGGGGTCTCGGACGAGGCCACTGCCCGTCGTGGCTTCCGGGTGCGGAGGATGTCGGTGAAGACGCTGCCGTCGCTCTCGCGCACCTCGACCCGAGCCGCGATCGTGCGGTCCTGGGTGATGGCATCCATGAGCGACCCGAACGTCGCCCGCGTCCACGCGCTCACGTCCGGTGACGGGAACGGTGTTCCATCGACCGTCGCGGTGAGCGTGCCGTCTTCGGCGACGGTGACGAGGACGTGCGGCAGCTCGACGGGAGCCGTGGCATCTTCGTCGGTTGGGGTGGATCGGCGTGGGCTGGTGAGGTTCATCGGTGGCCTCCTGCTGCGCGGCTGCTGGTGTCGAACAGGGCGAGCTCCGCCGGGTGGAGTTGGTGCTGGCAGACGAAGCTCCTGGCCTTGATCCGCCACAGGCCTTGGCCGACGCCGAGGTTCGGCAAGAGTTGCTGCTCAGTACCGGTTAGGCCGAGCGCGGTCGCGGTCGGCCCGAGCTGGTCGGACTCCTGCCGGTACACGATCCGGGTCTCGGCATTCGCAAGCAGCGAGTTGGCTAGCGCTCAAGGAGATCGACAAACTCGGGCGGACACTGAAACGACGAGCCACCGACGTGCTCGCCTACTTCGACCGGCCCGGCACTTCGAACAGCCCGACCGAGGCGATCAACGGCCGCCTCGAGCACCTCCGCGGCTCCGCCCTCGGCTTCCGCAACCTCACCAACTACATCGCCCGATCGCTCCTCGAAACCGGAGGATTCAGACCACTGCTACACCCTCAAATGCGATGAGCCCCATAACCCGCTTCGTCTCCATTCCGCCTTGCGCGCTGCACGGTCGACAAGTCTCGCCGCCGGGCGCTGCCCTTGGGTCCCGATATACTTCCCGCATGACGAGTGGGCAGATGGAACGGCACACTAGTTGGCGAACGATTCGCACGGAGTCGGGTTCGGCTGTGCTCTTGGTCGTCGTCGCAGCGGTCGCCTTGCTCTGGGCGAACTCGCCACTCTCCGAGGCCTATTTCGGGCTGTGGGATGTCGAGATCGGGTTCGATGTCGGCGGGTTCGGACTGCACATGAACCTGCACCACTGGATCAACGACGGCCTCATGGTGGTCTTCTTCTTCGTCGTTGGCCTCGAGGTGCGACAGGAATTCGCGCATGGGTCGCTCCGAGACGCCAGCCGCGCGCGTCTCGCGTTGATCGCTGGCGTCGCTGGCGTTGCACTGCCCGCAGTTTTCTACATCCTGATCGTGGCCGCCGCGGGCGGCGACGGGCTCGGTGGATGGGGCGCGGTGGTCGGTACCGACACCGCGTTCCTGTTGGGTGCCCTCGCGCTCGTCGGCCCGAAACTCTCCGGCCAGTTGCGGGTGTTCCTACTCACCCTCACCGTCGTCGATGACTTCCTCGCCGTCTCCATCATCGGCATTTTCTACAGCGACGAGATCCGGCTCGTTCCGCTGCTGATCGCAGTTGCCTGCCTCGCCGGGTTGTGGCTTCTGGGTCGTTCGCGGCAATGGAGCGCCACACCGTACGTGCTGATTGTCATTGTGCTCTGGTTCGCGACCGTTGATTCCGGAGTCCACGCCTCCCTCGCGGGCATGGTCGCAGGACTCCTTATCCCCGCCTACCCGACGCGTCGGCACAAGGTGGTCGCGGCTCGTCAGCTGTTCCGCGACTTCTGGCAGTCGCCGAGCGCGGCATCGGCCCGCGCAGTCGATCGAGGCTTGGCGCGAGGTATCTCGGTAAATGAACGCATGCACGAGGTCTTGCGCATGCCGACCGCGCTCGTCATCGTCCCGATCTTCGCGCTCGCGAACGCTGGCGTCGACCTGCGCGGCGGCGTGCTCGTCGATTCCTTCCAGTCCTCCGTGACGTGGGGAGTCATCGTGGGTCTCGTGCTCGGCAAACTTCTCGGCATCGGTCTCGCCACCTTCGTCGCTGTGAAGCTTGGAGCCGGTCGGCTACCCGAGGGTGTCGGGATGGGCAGCGTGTTTGGCGGCGCGGCGCTTTCGGGGATCGGGTTCACCGTGTCGCTCCTGGTGATCGGCCTCGCGTTCGGCTCGACGCCCGACCTGGGTCGGCAAGCGACCGTCGGCGTGTTGGTCGCGATGATGCTCGCTACCGCGCTTGGTTGGCTGATTTTCCGGATTGCTGCGAAACGCTGGGGAGAGGAGACGGCAGATCTGCCGATGGTGCTCACACCACCCGTTGATCCTGAAGTCGACCACATCCGCGGACCAGAGGACGCCCAGCTCACGCTCGTCGAGTACATCGACTTCGAATGCCCCTATTGCGCGCACGCAACGGGTTCCTGGGAGGACCTTCGCAGCCGGTTCGGGGACGATCTCCGGTATGTCGTTCGCCATCTGCCACATCACCCTCACGGCCCCATAGCCGCACGAGCGTCGGAGGCGGCATCGAATCAGGGGATGTTCTGGCCGTGGCTGGACTTCGTCTTCACGCGGCAAGATGCGCTCGAGCGCGAAGATCTGATCCGCTACGCCGAAGAGCTGGGCCTGGATGTCGCCCAGTTCACGGCTGACCTCGATAGTGCCGCCGTACGTGCCCGTGTGGAGCGGGATCTCGAAAGCGCCGATGCAAGCGGGGCGCACGCCACCCCGACGTTCTTCGTAGACGGCCGACGGTTGCTGGGTAGCTACGACGCTCGAACGCTCACCTCAGCCCTCGAAGCCAGCCGCCGAGGCACACGAACCCAGGAAGTGCGCTCCTGAGTCGTCAGGCGTCGCGGGGCGCGTCGGTACGCCTGCCCGAGCGAACAAGAACACCCGATGGCAGGGCGCTCGTCGCCCTCGACAGCGCTGGCGCGGGAATGTACCTCCCCGTTGCGGCACTCTTCCTCATCCAAGTTCGCGGATTCTCGGTTGCGGACGCGGGCCTCGCATTGGGCATCGGGGCAGGCGTCGGACTGCTGTTCCCCGTGCTCGCCGGGACGCTGGTCGACCGAGTTGGCCCTCGCAGGGTGATCGGCACCGGACAGTTGCTCCGAGCCATCGCGATGCTCGTCTACCTACTCGTACCCGGTTGGCCCGGGGCGATTGCCGGGAGCGCGATCTGCGCCGCCGGGATGCAGCTGCACTACGGATCGCTATACGCCTTCCTGACAGCATTGCGTCCCAGCGACGGGTCTCACGATGCGCAGTTCGCTCGCGTTGAGATGGTGCGTTCGGCTGGCTAGGTGCTGGCGCGCTCCTCGGTGCCGTGCTGCTGGCCTGGGACCCCGCCATGTTGCCTTGGCTGCTGGCGGTCAAACTCGTCACGTCGACGATGGCAGCCATACTTGTGTTCACGATGCGGATGCCGCCGCACACGCCATCTCGCTCGGTGAAGGCTACGTCCGCCGCACCAGGAGTGCTACGGAACCCCTGCGTGTCAGGGTGAGTTGAGTCCAGCGCTTCACAGCAACCCCGCCTGCAGGGCGAGATACGGATCAACTCCTCGATGACGATTTCCAGCCTGGCCGTGGCCGGGGACAATGCCCGCATGGACTCTTCGCATCCCCGATCGGATGGCCCGCGCCGACGCCGCGCTTTTTCACCGGCGGACAAGCTCGCGTATCTGGCCGCGTACGAGCAGGCCTGCGAGCGAAGCGAGGGCGGCGCCTACTTGCGCCGGGAGGGTTTGTACTCGTCCCTGATCAGTGAGTGGCGCAAGCAACGCGACGCCGGTGTCCTCGACGACAAGCCGGCCGACGCGAAGGTCGGGAAGCTGACCGCCGAGCAGGCCGAGATCGCCCGCCTGCGGCGTGAACTCGACCGCACCAACAAGCGTCTCGCGACGACCGAGGTGGCCCTCGAGATCATGGGAAAAGCGCACGCGCTCTTGGAACAGATCTGAAGAGAGCGCGGACACCGACGAGCCGCGCAAGAAGCGTTGATGGCCGCCCACCACACTCTCACCGCAGCCGGTGTCAGCACCAGGGCCGCAACAACATTGACGTCGGTTGTGCGGTCGACGGCCGCCCGTGACAAGACCCGGGCCGCGGCCCGGCGCGGGATACGGCGCCCCCGCGGCGGGTGCCGGCGAACAAGCTCACCACCGAAGAACGCGCCGCTGTGCTCAGCACGCTCGACTGCGACCGGTTCGTCGACCAGGCCCCGCTCGAGGTCTACGCGCAACTCTTCGACGAGGGCACCTACCTGTGTTCGGTGTCGACGATGTACCGGGTCCTGCGGGAGAACACGCAGGTCAGCGACCGCCGGCGGCAGGCCCGGCATCCCGCCAAGGCGTGTCCGGAGTTGGTGGCCGACGCGCCGCGGCAGGTCTACACCTGGGACATCACCAAGTTGCCCGGCCCGACCAAGGGCGTCTACTTCGACGCCTACGCGATGGTCGACATCTACTCCCGCTACATCGTCGGAGTACACGTCCAGACCCGCGAATCCGGTTTGCTCGCGGTGGAATTCATGACCGAAATCTTTGCCGTGCACGGTATCCCGAACGTCGTGCATGCGGACCGGGGGACGTCGATGACCAGCAAACCCGTCGCTGCCCTGCTCGCCGATCTCGAGGTGACCCGCTCACACTCGCGCCCGAAGGTCTCCAACGACAACCCGTACTCCGAATCGCTGTTCAAGACCCTCGAGTACGGGCCGGCGTTCCCGGAACGCTTCGGGTCGATCCACCACGCCCGACAGTTCATGGAAACGTTCGTCACCTGTGGGGGCACCTCCCGCTTGCGGGGGAACAACCACGATCACCGGCACAGCGGAATCGGTCTGCACACCCCCGCAGACGTTCACTTCGGGCTCGCTGCCCAGAAGGCCGCGGAGCGCTCCATCGTCCTCGCTGAGGCTCGTCGCGCCCATCCCGAACGATTCGGAGCCACGGACCGAGGGCCGAAGATCCTGGACCTGCCCACCGAGGCGTGGATCAACCAGCCCGCCGTCATCGACGGCACCGAACCTGCGGCAGATCAGGCGGCCGCGTAACACCCGTTGGACTCAATCACCTTGACAAGTTCCGCGTTGAAGTCAGCAGGACTGAGCACCGCTTCGACCTGGCGACCTTCCAAGAGGCGCACGTACTCAGCGGCGTATCGCTCCCACGACACAGCCCCGTGCTGGTAGTCACGTAGCGCTTGCTCTGTCGGGGTGAGGAGCAACTCCTGCCGATAATGCATGTCGCAAATCTCACTGAGGAAGAACTCGAGGTCGTCTCGCTTCGCGAATCCTGCGAGCTGCGAACGGTTCCGGAGCCGTATGTCAACAAGAGCCGTCGCGCCGCTGTCGGAGAGCAGACCGAAGAACTCGCGCGCCTTCTTCTTCGTGAACCCGATGGTAAACAGCCGCATCGTCTTGCCTCCCACGGTCGATGAACCTGCTTACCACGAGACCCGCTTGGTACAGTTCCGAAATGGATCACCTTTCCTCAGTGTCCACCCACGTCCAGCCCGATGTCCGGGTGCGTGGTGCCCGCGAACACAACCTCAAGGACGTCGATCTCACGGTTCCGCGTGACGCGATGGTTGTGTTCACGGGCGTGTCCGGATCCGGGAAGTCCTCCTTGGCTTTCGGCACGTTGTACGCGGAGTCGCAGCGGCGCTACTTGGAGTCAGTTGCCCCGTACGCGCGGCGACTGATCGACCAGGCGGGTGTCCCCGACGTCGACTCCATCACCGGGATGCCGCCCGCAGTCGCCTTGCAGCAGCAGCGCGGAGGGCGCAGCGCGCGCTCCTCTGTAGGCAGCATCACCACGCTGTCGAGTGTGGTTCGGATGCTCTATTCGCGAGCCGGTGAATACCCAGACGGTCAGCCGATGCTCTACGCCGAGGACTTCTCCGCGAACACCGTGCAGGGCGCGTGCCCCGAGTGCCACGGCATCGGCAGAGTGTACGCGGTGACCGAGGAGCGGATGGTGCCCGATCCCTCACTCACCATCCGGGAGCACGCCATCGCATCGTGGCCGACCGCCTGGCACGGCCACCAGTTGCGGGACGTGCTCGTCGCGCTCGGCTACGACGTCGACGTACCGTGGAAGGATCTGCCGAAGAAGGATCGGGACTGGATCCTCTATACCGACGAGACCCCCTTCGTTCCCGTCCACTCTCGACTCACACTCGCCGAGGCGCGCCGGGCAATCCGAGCAGGAATCGAACCGAGCTACTCGGGCACCTTCGTCGGCGCGCGGCGGTACGTGCTCGACACTTTCGCGAACACGAAGAGCGCGTCGATGAAGCGCCGCGTAGCCCAGTTCATGAGCGCGGCGGTCTGCCCGGTGTGCCATGGGAAGCGGCTCAAACCCGAAGCACTGACGGTGACGTTCGAAGGACTCGATATCGCGGACTTCTCAGCCTTGCCACTGCGTGAATTGGCTGAGCTCCTCGAGTCCGTCGTCGCCGAGTCTGACCGCGAGGGCGAGACCTCCGGCGCCGTGGTCGACGTCGCGACTAGACGTGAAGCCGTCGAGCAGCGCGTTGCTGCTGGCGGCTCCGCGCACTCCGCTGCGCCGGATGTCCGTCGCACACCGAATCAGTCTGTCGAGAAGCGCGCCGCGGCAGCCCGCCTGGGCGCAGAATTGCTGGACCGCCTGCGCCCCATCATCGATCTCGGACTCGGTTACCTCTCGCTAGGTCGCACTACGCCGACACTGTCCGGAGGGGAGCTACAACGACTTCGACTCGCCACGCAGCTCACGTCGGAACTGTTCGGTGTTGTCTACGTCCTCGACGAACCGTCAGCCGGTCTCCATCCGCACGACGTCACCGCGCTGCTGGGTATCCTCGACGGGCTGAAGCAGCGCGGCAACAGCCTCTTCGTCGTGGAGCATTCCGTCGACGTCATGCGGCACGCGGACTGGCTGGTCGACATCGGCCCCGGAGCCGGGGAACACGGCGGGCGCGTGATCTACAGCGGACCCACGGACGGGCTCGCGGAGGTCGACGAGTCGGTGACGCGCGGATACATCTTCGGGGGCAGCGGCCTTCCACCGCACCAGCCCCGTGCCGCCCACGACTGGTTGCAGCTGGAGCACGTCACCCGCAACAACCTGCGGGACGTATCCGTGGCGCTACCGCTCGGAACGCTCACGGCTGTCACTGGCGTGTCAGGGTCGGGGAAGTCCAGCCTTGTCAGTCAAGTCCTGCCTGCCCTCATCGGCGCCAGGCAAGGAGACGCCCCTCGCGTCGAGGAGGAAAGCGCTGAGGCCGACGCCCTGCTCCTCACTGACGAGTCCGATGAACTCGGAGGGTCGGTCGAGGGCGATCTCACGACCGTCCGGCGTGTGGTGAGCATCGACCAGAAACCCATCGGCCGCACGCCCCGCTCCAACGTCGCGACCTACACAGGACTCTTCGATCATGTGCGGCGCCGGTTCGCCGCGACGCTGGAAGCTCGGACACGCGGATACAAGCCCGGTCGGTTCTCCTTCAATGTCGCAGGCGGCCGTTGCCCGACCTGTGAGGGTGAAGGCTCCGTGATGGTCGAGCTGCTCTTCCTGCCCTCGGTCTACACCGTGTGTCCCGACTGCCATGGCACCCGCTATCAATCGAGCACCCTGGAGATCACCTGGCGAGGGCGCAACATCGCGGAAATCCTCGCGATGAGCGTCGAAGAGGCTCACGAGTTCTTCGCCGGCGAGTACGACGTGATGCGCTCCCTCACCTCGCTGGTCGATGTCGGGCTCGGTTATCTGCGCTTGGGACAGCCGGCCACAGAGCTCTCCGGTGGGGAGGCGCAGCGTGTGAAGCTGGCCACCGAACTGCAACGAGCGCAGCGCGGCGACACTCTGTACGTGCTCGATGAGCCGACCTCCGGATTGCACTGTGCCGACGCAGACCGTCTAGTTACCCACCTTCAGACTCTCGTCGATGCGGGCAACACGGTCGTGATGGTGGAACTCGACATGCGAGTGGTCGGCGCAGCCGACTACGTCATCGATCTCGGGCCGGGAGCCGGTGACAACGGCGGCACAGTGGTCGCGTCCGGAACGCCAGCAGAGGTCGCCGCGTCGAGAAACAGCGCTTCAGCACCGTATCTCGCCGCCGCCCTCGCCGAGGCCGCGACGCTGACGTCAGGGGCATAACCTTCTCCCTCGAGCATGATGCTCAGCAGGCGCAAGCTGTCGACGAACTCCCGAGGCGCCTCGACGGTGGGGACATGCGCGGCAGATGGCGCGACGACGACTTCGGTGCCGAGCCGACTGGCCATCTCTACCTGCACGTCGAACGGCCACGCTTAGTCGTCGGCAGCGCGCCCAACCCAGAAGGGCACTCCGATCGACGCCACCTCGCCGACCCGGTCGGGGGCCTATCGTCCCGCACCGCGTCCGTTGAGTTCGGACAGCTGCATCGGCAGACGGGCCATAATCGCTATCGCCTGGGATCAGTGCTCGAACCCCCGATTGCTGCACCTGGTCGATACGTGCGGCGAGCTCCTTCGCGTCTGGCACGCTGAGGTGGTCGCGCCAGACCTGCGCGTCCACGGGGCTCAGCCCCACCACCGCCCCGTCACGCTCAGCGAGCCAAAGCGTCTCGACTGCTCCCAGCCTGGACAGGATGCGACCTGTCACCGGGTCATTGGGCTCGACCAGCATGGACAGCACCATCCTCGCGGTGCGCTCGTCGCTCGCGACATCACTCAAGCTGGCCATCGTTGGTTCCTCTCGGCGTTTCACTTACCGACGAGGTACACGGTCGGCCCCGGTTGGGCCGCAGCTAGGAGAGGACTGCGCGGATAAAGATGCCAACTCCCATCAGCAAGAGCGCGCCGTAGAAGGGCAGAATCGACCACGAAGACCAAACGCTCCAGGTCGGTACCCATCGGCCAACAACAGTGTTGACTCGCTCACGCCATCCGGCCGACGCCGGTATCGGATCGTCAGCTTCGGATGGGTCGAGTGAGAACTGCGGGACGGCCCGCGTGCCCCGTGCAACTGTGTCGTACAGGCGCCGATAGGCGCGTTCTTGTCGCAAGTAGTTGGCGTCGAGGAACATGAAGAGCACGACCGCGGCGAGTCCGAGCAGAGCTACCGCCCGGGAGTGCTGGATCAGCGCGAACCCATAGGTGGCCGTCGCAACTGGCAGCAGCCACCCCTTCGCGCTTGATGACGCAGCGGACATGCGAGTGACGACTGCCTGGATGAAGTCGAGGTGCTTCCGCCGATCTTCTTCAGAGGGTGCGCTCGACGTGCTCTACTGTTGCTCGCCTTCCGACACTCGACTCTCAGCGCTTCCCACGCGTCGTCCTTCTCCTTCTCGCTGTAGTTGCTTTCGGGCGGCCAGATGTGTCCGATGGGGTCGCCTTCCCAGCGAGGCACAAGATAAATGTGCAGGTGGAAGACGGTCTGGCTCGCCGCACTGCCGTTGGACTGGATGACATTGAGCCCGTCCGGATTGACTGCACGTTTGACCGCTGCGGCGAGCCGGGTTGTTGCGTCAGCGAGCTGTTCCGCAGTGCTTCGGTCAAGCGTCCAGATGTCGGGAACGTGGATGCGAGGCACCCCGAAGAGAACCCCCGATCGGATTTCCGATCGGGGGTTTTCTCGTTCCCGGAAGAATCCTCACGCACAGCGGTTCCTCACGCGCAGGCCGGTCTATTCGAACGAGCGCGTCACGAAGGCGTCGACGTCGGCCCGGGAGCGCTCCACCGTCGTGTAGTGCCCGGCCATATAGACGCGGTAGTCGACGTCCGCCCCTGCGACCTTCATATCGGCGGCGAGCGCCGCGGACAGCGGCAACGGGACCATCACGTCGTGGATGCCGTGCGCGAGGAAGACCGGCCGGTCGTAGCCGTCCACCGGGGCGGCGAGATAATCGGCCAGCAGCGACGGCATCGGACCCTCGGCCAGCGGGCGCGCGAGCAGATCCCCGACCGGGATGTCGCGCACCGACTCCTCGAGATCGTCGTAGCAGAGCTCTTCGGCGCGATCGACGACCTCATGGCCGATCGGGGTCAGGTAGCCCTCGACGTCGGCCTCGGGGTAGGCGTCGCGCAGCCCAGCGAAGATGTACCCGCTGAAGCTGACGAGGCCCCACAGTCCAGGATCGGGGAAGCCCGGGACGCCGATCGTGAAGGCCCGTTCGAGGTTCGCCGGAGCACCCGTCGCGACCGTTCCGCGGAAGTCGAGTTCGGGAGCGCGGGAGGTCGCGATCGCAGCGGTGTGCAGCGCCGCGTGTCCTCCCTGCGACTGCCCCATCACGATCCAGCGCTCCGACAGCGGCGCCCCACCGTCGCGGGCGGCCCGGACGATGTCGACGATGCTGTTCGCGGCGCTGGGGCCGTCGAGATAACGGTGGAGACCCTCGGAGCCCAGACCCGGGAAGTCGGCCGAGACGACCGCGTACCCGGAATCGAGCCAGTGCTGCAGATAGGTCCGCTCGAGATCGGAACGCGGCGTGCGGGTCGTGAGCGCGCAGTCGTCGCCCACACCGGTCGTGCCGTGTGCCCACGCGATGACGGGCCAGCCACCCTCGGGGGCATCCCCCCCGGGCAGGAACAACGCGCCCGTGGCGACGGTCGGCTCCCCCGACCGCCACTCGGTGGCGTACTCGAGCTTGATGGCCGTCGCGGCACCGGGCACCGACAGTTCGTCGGGCAGCGGCAGCTGCGAGACCACCGAACCCGGTGCCGGAGCGGACGACGACGCGACCGGCGAGGCCGCCGCCCCTGCCGGTGACAGCGCCGCGAGCAGCACGGCACCGCAGAAGGCAGCGCTCCACCATCTCCCCCGAACGGCCATCGATCCCCCTTCACCCGTCACGCCGCAGCGTTGCCGGCTTTCCATGTCGACCACGGGATGTTCCAGTCACCGAGTCCGTCCGTTCCGGGGAGAGTGCCGCCCACGGTGTTGCGGACCACGACGATGTCGCCGCGCTTGGTGTTGTCGAAGATCCACTTGGCGTTGGCGGGGCTGAGGTTCAGGCAGCCGTGACTGACGTTGCGCACACCCTGGTCGCCGAGCGACCACGGGGCGGAGTGGAAGAAGATGCCGCTGTAGGACATCCGCGTCGCCCACTCGACCGGCGTGCGGTAACCCTGCGCCGAGTCGGAGGGGACGCCGTAGGTGGACGAGTCCATGATCATGGACTCGAACCGGTCGCCGATGATGTAGACGCCGTTGGGCGTGGGCGTGGAGTCCTTGCCGAAGGAGGTCGGCATCGCGATGACGTCGACGCCGTTGCGCGTGACAGTGACCTGCTTGGTCGCGTCGTCCGCCGTGATGACCACCGCATCGCCGATGGTGAAGGACGAGTGGACGTCGGACTGACCGAAGAGGCCGTCGCCGAGATCCTTGCCGTAGACGTTCACATCTACGGTGATGGCGGTGCCGGGCACCCAGTAGTTCTCCGGCCGCCACCGCACCTCGCGGTTGTTGACCCAGTAGAAGGCGCCCTCGACGGGCGGGTTCGTGGTGACGGTGATGGCCGCCTCGGCCGCGAGCCGATCCGGGATGTTCTCGTCGAACTGCACGGCGATCGGCTGGCCGATACCCACGATCGAACCCTCACCGGGCAACACGTAGGGCTGGGTGAGATTGGCCGGCGACGAAGTGGTGAAGGCCGCCGTCGACGTGGTCGCGCCGCCGAGTCCGTACGCGACGGCCTCGAGCGTGTAGGAGCGGTTGTAGCCGAGCGGTGCGGTGTTCACCCAGGTGAGTCCGTCGTCGGCGAGTTCGCCCTGCACCGGCTCCCCTGCAGGGTTGAGCAGGGTCACCGAGTCGAGCTTGCCGTTGACCACCGAGACCGTCACCGGGTCGATCGGCGAGAAGCCGACCGATCCGTCGGCGACACTCGACGACACCGTCGGCTTGATCAGCGCCGCCACGGGATTGGAATCGATGGGCACTTCTTCGGCGCCCGTTCCCGAACCGCCGGCACATCCCGTGACGAACGCAACAACGCCGACGACGACCACTCCGAGGATTCCCCGTACCCGACGACCCCGGGGGTTCCCCGCACTCGACTCCGTCACTTCCATACTCCGATCCCGCCTCCCCCAAGGCACCGAAAACGCACGTCACAACACCGAACACGATGATGCCAGCTTCTCTTGCGGCCGACCCGACGCGACTCCCCCGTACGTCGGTAACGTTCGAATGACAATCGCTCCGACCGTCCGATCCGTTACTTCCACAACCTTACAGAAACATTCTGACCAGCCGATTTGGCGCGTCGCGCGACGGTGTGTAATGTTCTTCTCGTTGCTGGGACGGCATCCCGGGAATACATCGTCAAGCGCCATTAGCTCAATTGGCAGAGCAGCTGACTCTTAATCAGCGGGTTCGGGGTTCGAGTCCCTGATGGCGCACAACACGAAGGCCGGACACCCAGTGTCCGGCCTTCGTTCTGGCGGTGACACCGTCCTCCGCGTCGCCCGGCGACGACCGGGAGACACATCGCCACGCGCCATTAGCTCAATTGGCAGAGCAGCTGACTCTTAATCAGCGGGTTCGGGGTTCGAGTCCCTGATGGCGCACAACACGAAGGCCGGACACCGGAAACGGTGTCCGGCCTTCGTCGTTCGCGGCGGTTCGGCCCCGGAACGAGGAACACCCACGCCGGGTCGGCGTGGGTGTTCCTGTGTGCAGCCGGGGATCAGCGCAGGATTCTGCGCAGTACCAGCAATCCGACGACCGTGCCGGCCGCGATCGCCGCGTACTTCTTCACCTGCGGCTGGTTCACCTTCGCGAGGATGGTCTGCTTCGTGCTTGCCACCAGATTCTTCGGGTTGGCGCGGACGCTCAGTTCGTCGAGTGTGCTCGCGAGCTGATTGCGGGCCTTCTCGATCTCCCGCTCGATGTCCTCGGTGTCCCTAGCCACGTGTCCTCCAGAAGGTCGCTGCAGTGTGCTGCGACCACGGTAATGGACGCGCGCCGGGAATGGCTGCACGGTCCACTACTGTCGCCTCCATGACCGAGAACAGCAGACTCGCCCCCGGTGATCCCGCACCCGATTTCACCCTTCCCGATGCCGACGGCAACGAGGTGTCGCTGTCGGATTATCGCGGACGCAAGGTCATCGTGTACTTCTACCCCGCCGCGAGCACCCCGGGATGCACGAAGCAGGCGTGCGACTTCCGCGACAGTCTCGCCGAGCTGAACGAGGCGGGCCTCGAGGTGATCGGCATCTCGCCCGACAAGCCTGCCAAGCTCGCGAAGTTCCGCGACGCCGAACAGCTGACCTTCCCGCTGCTGTCGGATCCCGAGAAGATCACCCTCCAGGCATGGGGTGCCTTCGGCGAGAAGAAGATGTACGGCAAGACCGTCACCGGCGTCATCCGCTCGACCTTCCTCGTCGACGAGGACGGGAAGATCGAGGTCGCGCAGTACAACGTCCGCGCGACCGGGCACGTGGCGAAGCTGCGCCGCGACCTGTCCGTCTGACGCCCGGGTGCCCGGCCGGCAGCGTTACCGCGGCGCCAGCGAGGTCAGCAGCAGCGCCTCGGCTACGGCGAGATTCTCGATCTCGGTGGGGTCGACGCTCTCGTTCGGCGCGTGGATGACGCAGCGCGGTTCCTCGACGCCGATCAGGGCGATCTCGGCCCGCGGCACGGCGCGGTGCAGCGCGGTGCACAGCGGGATCGATCCGCCCTGCCCGGCGGTCCCGACCTCCCGGCCGTAGGCGGTCTCGAGCGCCGCGCGCAGTGCGGCGTAACCCGGACCGTCCGTCGCCGCCCGGAAGGGTTCGCCGAGGACGTCGCGGTCGATGCGCAGATGCGCTCCCCACGGCACGTGGGCCTCGAGATGGGCAACGAGCGCGTCCTGGGCGGTGCGGGCGTCGATGCCGGGCGGCACGCGCAGGTTCAGGCGTGCGGACGCGCGTGGCACGACCGCGGCGGCCGATCCGACCATCGGCGGAGCGTCGATCCCGAGGACGGTCAGTGCCGGTCGCGCCCACACCGCGTCGGCGACGGTTCCGGAGGTGGGGAGCGAGACACCGTCGAGCACGCCCGCGTCGGCGCGGAAACGGTCTTCGGGATAGGGCACACCGTCCCAGGTCGCGGTGCAGTCCAGTCCGTCGACGACGGTGTTGCCGTGCTCGTCGCGCAGGGTGCCGAGCAGATGGATCAGCGCGGCCAGCGCGTCGGGGGCCGCTCCCCCGTACATCCCGGAGTGGATCTCGCCCTTCAGCGTCTCGATGTGGACGTCGACGTTCGCGATGCCCCGCAGCGTCGTGGTGAGGGTGGGCCGGCCCACCTCGGCGTTGCCGCTGTCGCCGATGACGATGAGATCGGCGTCGAACATCTCGGGTCGTTCGGCGACGAGGTGGTCGAGGCCGGCGCCGCCCATCTCCTCCGAGCCCTCGACGACGATGCGGACACCGACGGGCAGTGGGCCGTCCGCACACAGCGCCCGCAGTGCGAGCAGGTGCATAACGACGTTGCCCTTGCAGTCGGCGGCGCCGCGGCCGTACCAGCGGCCGTCCCGTTCGGTGAGCGTGAAGGGCTCGCTGCGCCAGAGTGATTCGTCGCCGGGCGGCTGAACGTCGTAGTGGCTGTAGAGCAGAACCGTCGGGGCGCCGTCGGGGGCGGGCGTATGTCCGAGTACGGCGAGCGAGCCGTCGGCGGTTTCGATCGTCTCGACGCTCTCGATTCCCGCCTCGGTGAAGGCATCCCGCACCCAGTTCGCTGCACCGACGCATTCCTCCACCGGGAACTGGCGCGGATCCGCGACGGAACGGAACGCGACGAGCCGCGCGAGATCGTCGCGCGCAGCCGGCATCGCCTCCCGGATCCGCTCGCGGATGCGCTGCGTCGCGTCGGTGTCTGTCGCTGTCATGATCCGTCCTCCGCACGTCGGATGAGTACGTCGATTCCGTCCAGCAATCGTTCGAGACCGAAACGGAAGTCCTGCTCGTGCCATACTGCCTCGTCGTCGGCGTCGCTCCCGTCGGGGTCGAACGCGCCGCCCTCGACCGCCGCCAGCACCGAGGGGTACTTCTCGGGATCGAGGATGCGCCGCAGCATCGCCGGGGTGTCGGACGGGTCGTCCGCGACATCGGTTCCGAGTTCCCACGAGAAGCGTGCGCGACCGATGGCGTAGAGCGAGATCATCATCACCACCTGCACCTTCGCAGGTTCGTCGAGTGGGGTGGCGGACAGCGCGCCGAGTCCCGCGTCGAGCCAGAGCAGGTTGTTGGGATAGTACGGCGCCGTGCGGATCGGGTACTGCGTCAGCCACTTGTGCGCGCGCAGACTCCGGTACTCGGCCATCGCCCATGCCTCGAGCCGTTCCCGCCAGTCGCCTCCGACCGGTAGCTCGGGGGGCGACCCGATGGCGCGGTCCCACGCGAGTTCGACGAGCTGGTCCTTGTTGCTCACGTAGCGGTACAGCGACATGGTGGTGAAACCCAGTTGCTTGGCCACCCGGCTCATCGAGAGCGCTTCGAGCCCTTCGGCGCCCGCCACCTCGATCGCCGCATCGAGGACTTGTTCGAGCGTGAGTCCCCGTCGCGGGCCCCGGGTGCCGGTATCGCTCAATCCCCATGCCAGCTGCACACTCTGCGGCAGCGGATCGTCGGGCTCGGGACTGCTCATGCTCCTCCAGATTTCGGGTCTTGCCGCCATCCTAAAACTGCGTACGCTATACACATCGGTATATTGCATACACAGTTAGTGAGATGTCATGACTCGTTCCGTTCCCGCCATCGACGTCCGGGGCCTACGCAAGTCGTTCGGCCCGACCACCGTTCTCGACGGCGTCGACCTCCGGGTCGACACCGGATCCGTCTTCGCACTGCTCGGCGCGAACGGCGCCGGCAAGTCCACCACCGTCCGCATCCTGACCACCCTGTTGCGCCCCGACGCGGGCACCGTCACCGTGGCCGGCCTGCCACTCCCCGGCCGCGCCCACGCCGTGCGCGAGAACATCGCACTCACCGGCCAGTACGCCGCGATCGACGACGTCCTCACCGGCACGGAGAACCTCCGTCTCGCAGCGCGCCTCGCGCACCTGCCGTCGGCCGCGATTCCCGGTCGCGTCCGTGACCTGATCGAACGTTTCGACTTCGCGCACGTCGCCGACCGGCGCGCCGGCACGTACTCCGGCGGCACGATGCGACGCCTCGACATCGCCATGAGTCTCGTCGCGTCCCCGCAGGTGTTGTTCCTCGACGAACCCACGACCGGGCTCGACCCGCGCAGCCGCCTCGTGATGTGGGAGGCGATCCGCGAACTCGCCGACGACGGCGTCACCATCTTCCTGACCACCCAATACCTCGAGGAAGCCGACCGACTCGCCGACCGCATCGCCGTCCTCGACGGCGGGCGGATCGTCGCCGAGGGCACACCCGACGAACTCAAGTCGCTTGTGCGCGGCGGCTATCTCGAACTGCGCTTCTCCACCGACGCCGACCTCACCCATGCCGCGTCGGTGCTCGACGGCGAGATCGACCGGGCAGCACTGACACTGCAGGTCCACACCAAGGGCGATCTGCCCCACGTCGCCGCCCTGCTCGACCGCCTCGCCGCCGAGGCGGTCCCCGTCGAGAAGTTCGGGCTGCACTCCCCCACCCTCGACGACGTCTTCCTCACCCTCACCGGCTCCACCGACGAAACAAAGGTCGTCCGATGACACTCCTCGCGCACCCCACCCCGCTCCGCTTCGCTTCGCGCGACCACGCCGCCGTGACCGGCAGGAACCTGCGGCGGATGCTCCGCAGCCCCGACGCGCTGCTGATGGGTCTCGCGCTGCCGGTCCTGCTGCTCGTGTTGTTCGTCTACGTCTTCGGTGGCGCGATCGACACCGGCACCGACTATCTCAACTACGTCGTGCCCGGCATCGTGCTGTTGTCGGCGTCCTTCGGGGCGGCACAGACGGCCGTCGCGGTCGCCTCCGACATGCACCGCGGCATCGTCGACCGGTTCAGGTCCATGCCCATCGCCCGCTCCGCCGTGCTCACCGCGCACGTCGTCGCGAGTCTGGTCCGCAATCTCGCCAGCACCGTCGTGGTGTTCGTGGTGGCCGCACTCATGGGATTCCGGCCCGACGCCCACCTCGTCGAATGGGTGGCCGCCACCGGTGTCATCGCGTTGTTCGTCCTGGCGATCTCCGCCGTCTCGGCCGCGCTCGGGATGCTCGCGGGCAATGACGAGGCCGCGAGCGGGTTCACCTTCCTCCTGCTCTTCCTCCCCTACGTGAGCAGCGCGTTCGTCCCGCCCGAGACGATGCCCGGATGGCTGCGCGGTTTCGCCGAACACCAACCGGTCACCCCGGTGATCGAGACCGTCCGGGGACTGCTCACCGGCACCGGGATCGGGTCGTCCGCGATCGTCGCGATCGGGTGGTGCGCGGCGTTCACCGCAATCGGCCTGGTCGCCGCCACAGCACTGTTCCGACAGCGGACCGCACGCTGACCTGTGGCTGCCCGGTTTGTGACACTCTGACTCACAACAAGTATTCGGGAAAGCACGGACGTCCGGCTAGCCTGGGCGCGTGGAGTCAGCAACGAACGGCCGCCGCGCCCCGCGCCGGATCGATCCGGCGCTCGAGGTTCAGGCCGAGCCCCAGGAGCTCGTGCCGCGTCGGCGGCCCACCCAGGAACGGAGCCGCCGCAAGTTCGACGCCCTGTTGGCCGCCTCGCGTGAACTGCTCACCGAGGTCGGCTTCGAGTCGTTCACCTGTGAGGAGGTCGCGTCCCGCGCCGACGTCCCCATCGGCACGCTCTACCAGTTCTTCGCCAACAAGTACGTGATCGTGTGCGAGCTCAACCGGCAGGACCTCGTCGGCGTCCAGAGCGAACTCGCCCAGTTCAACGGCAAGATCCCGTCCGTCGACTGGTTGCGCTTCCTCAACAGCTTCGTCGACCACCTCGCCGGACTGTGGACCACCGATCCGTCCCGCCGCGAGGTGTGGCTCGCGATGCAGTCCACCCCGTCCACCCGGGCCACCGGCGCCATCCACGAACGCGAGTTCGCCGAGCAGGTCGCGCGGATGCTGGCACCGCTCACCCCGGACACCCCGCGACCGCGCCGGAAGCTCATGGCCGAAGTGCTCGTCCACATCGTGTACTCGATGCTCAACTTCTCGGTGCAGGACGACCAGACCCACGCCGACGCCGTCGTCGAACTCAAGCGCATCATGGTCGCCTACCTGCAGATCGCCGAACAGGACTCACGCGCTCAGGCCAAGCGACGCCAACGCCGCGAGGAACGCGAGGAATCCGCACGCGGACAGGCCGGCCGGCAGGACACCGAAACGGATCAGGCCGAGGAAGCCAGCGCCCCCTCGGCCTGAGTCCCCACATCTACGTACGCCGGCCGTCGACCTCATCGAGGACGACGAACGCGCCGGCCATGTCACCGTCGTGGGTCAACGACACATGGATCCGGACGCCGGTCAGCTTCTCGGCGACCTGCCGGTGCAGCCGGATGCTCGGGCGACCCCACGCGTCCGAGACCACTTCGATCTGCTGATGGATCGTCTCCGGTAGCACCGGTGGGCTGCCGAACAGCGACGCCGACCACGCCTTGATCACCGCCTCCTTCGCCGCCCACCGGGCGGCGAAGTGCCGGGCGGGATCGGAGCTGCGGGTGTTCGCGTCGCGACGCTCACCCGGTGTGAAGTTCGCCAGCATCGTCGTTCCCGTCCGACCCAGCTGTTCCGCGAACTCCGGCACCGACACGAGGTCGAACCCGACACCCGCAACTCCCATCCCGAGACCCGTGCCTACTTGCAGCCGGGCAGACCGGAGCGGTACACGTCGTCCTCACCGAGGCGAGCCTCCGGCGAGAGCAGCATGTCCGCCTCGAGCTGACGCGTGGCCGAAGCCGGCACGTGATCGTCACCGAGACGACGATCCGCGGGCCGCTGGTAGAGCGACGCTCCACCGGTCATCGCGTCCACCAGGCGACGCTTGCCGGCGACGGTGCGCTCGGCCGCCTTCGCCAGGTAGACCTCCCGGCGCTCCGCCGGGATCGCCTCGACGAACGCCTGCGGATGGACCACCGCGATCAGACCCGACACGTGCCCGAAGCCGAGGCTCGTGAGCAGACCCGCCTTGAGCGGGAGCTGCTCGCCGAACCGGATCGGCGTGCGCGGCCACACCAGGTGCTCGAACTCCGCCATCTTCTCGTCGACACAGTCGAGGCTGCGGTTCGGCGGAACCACACCCTGCGCGAGGACCTGGCACAGGCCGATCAGCTGGAAGGCGGCGGCGCCACCCTTGGCGTGACCGGTCAGCGACTTCTGCGAGACCACGAACATCGGGTTGCCCTCGCTGCGGCCCAGCGCACCGGCCAGACGCTCGTGCAGCTCGGCCTCGTTCGGGTCGTTCGCGGCGGTCGAGGTGTCGTGCTTGGAGATCACCGCGATGTCGTCGGCCGTGAGACCGAGCTTGCGCAGTTCCTTCGCGAGACCCGACTCGCGTCCACCGCGACCCGCACCGAGCGCACCGATGCCGGGCGCCGGGATCGAGGTGTGCACACCGTCGGCGAACGATCCGGCCCAGGCGACCACACCGAGCACCGGCAGGCCCATCTCGAGCGCGACATCGCCGCGGGCGAGCAGGATCGTGCCGCCACCGGCCGACTCGACGAATCCACCGCGACGACGGTCGTTGGCGCGGGAGAAGCGACGATCGCTGATGCCCTTGGCCTGCATGTCCTCCGACTTGGCGGTCGCGGACATGTCACCGAAGCCGACGATGCCCTCGATACCGAGATCGTCGAAACCACCGGCGACGACCAGATCGGCCTTGCCGAGCTTGATCTTGTCCACGCCCTCCTCGACGGAGACCGCAGCCGTGGCGCACGCCGCGACCGGGTGCACCATCGCGCCGTAGCCGCCGACGTACGACTGGACGACGTGCGCGGCGATGACGTTCGGCAGGGCCTCCTGCAGGATGTCGTTCGCCCGCGACTCGCCGAGCAGCGTGTCGATGTACAGCGACCGCATCGAGGACATGCCACCCATGCCGGTGCCCTGCGTGTTGGCGACCATCGACGGGTGTACCCAGCGCAGCAGCTCGGACGGGGTGAAGCCACCGGTGAGGAAGGCATCGACCGTGGTGACGATGTTCCACAGACCCACCCGGTCCACCGAGTCCGCCATGTCGGCGGGGATGCCCCACTTGGTGACGTCGAAGCCGGTCGGGATCTGGCCACCGACCGTGCGGGTCAGCTTCGCCTTGCGCGGCACGCGGATCTCGGTGCCTGCCTTGCGGGTGACCGTCCAGTCGCCCGACTCGGCGTCGACCGACGCGACCGTGTTCTCCGGATCGGAGTCGACAAACGCGCGGGCCTCGGCCTCGGAACCGACGACGAAGGACAGGTCCTTGTCGAGGAAGACCGAGGTCAGCAGCGGAGCCGTGTTGTCGATCATCGCACCGTCGTCGCCGTAGCGGCGGATGCCGCAACGCTCGACCACCGCGTCGTGGTAGCGGTCGGCAATCTCCGCCTCGGGCACCAGCTCACCGGTCTCGGTGTCGTAGAAGCCCGGCTTGGGATCGTTCTCCCAGCCGATCAGGCCCGTGACCCACGCCAGCTCGAGCACACCGGCGGCCGACAGTTCCTCGTCGACCTCCATCTCGAAGCGGGTGCGAGCGGAGCCGTAGGGGCCGAGCTCGCCGGCACCGACGATGACGACCGTGTCGGCGAGGTCGGCGGTGACCGTGCCCCACTCGGGGGTCGGCAGCTCCTCGGCGCGCGGAGGCTCGGGCAGCGCCGCGATGGTCGCGGTGCCGTCCTCGTCGGCCTCGACGGCGTCGGCCGCCTCCTGCGCCTGCTTCGCGAGCGCCGGCAGGTCGACGTCCACCTCGGACAGTCCACCGGTCAGGTCCGCGACGAGCGGAGCCTCGGCAGCGAGACGCGTGGCCTCCGGTCCGACCAGCTTCAGCAGCTCGTCGGCCATCTCGTCCGTCGACCAGGTGCGGACACCGGCAGCCTCGACAGCCTCGACCAGCGGGTCGTTGCCGCCCATCAGGCCCGTGCCGCGCACCCAGCCGATGAGGGCGTGGGCGAGGGTGACGCGCTCGGCCCAGGTGCGCTCGGCGCTCCAGCGGTTGATGACCGCGTCGAGTGCGGCCTTGGCCTCACCGTAGGCACCGTCGCCACCGAACTTGCCGCGGTTCGGCGAACCGGGCAGCACGACGTGCAGGTGGGTGTCGACGTCGCGGTCGTACCCGATCTTCGACAGTCCGGCGATCAGTCGCTCGACCGACCACAGCAGCACCCGCATCTCCATCTCGGCCCGCGCACCGGCGTCGGCGAGCGAGCCCGCCACGCGCGGCGCGGCGAACGGGAAGAGCAGCGTCGGGGTGAGCGCGTCCTTGATGAGCTTCTTCGCACCACCCGCGACCTCCACGGTCTCGGTGCCGATCCACTCGATCAGGGCGTCGACGTCGCTGTAGGACGCCATGTTCGCGGGAACCACCCACAGCGCGGCGCCGGCACGAGCGTTGCGTGCGTACAGCTCCTTGTAGAAGCCCAGGCGGCTGTCGTTCAGCGAGGACGTGGTGACGACGACCGTCGCACCGCCGGCGAGCAGCTTCGCGGCGACGGCTGCGCCGATACCGCCCTTGCTGGCGCCGGTGACCACGGCGACCTCGTCCGCGTACTCGGCACCCTCGGTGACGACGGCGGTCTCGGCGATCGCCGCGTAGGTCTGCGCGAGCTCCGTACGGCCGGCCTCGGTGGCCTTGCGGCCCCAGAACTCGGCGTGCGCAGCCACGGTCCGACCCGCACCGATGAAGCGTTCGACGTCGAAGCTGTTCGAATCCCCCGTCGCTCCGCTCGCCCCTTCCCCGAGCCAGACGCGGGCCAGGTCCTCACGGGCGGTGGCCCAGCGGTCGTCGATCAGGACGGCCTTGCGCTCGTCGAAGGCCGGAGCGACCAGACGCGGCCAGTCGGAGCCGAGCTCCGCGGAGACCAGGTCGACGAGTTCGTCGTCGGCCTTGTCGGCCAGGCCCGAGACCTGCTCGGTGTGGCCGAGCTGCTCGAGCACGAGACGTGCGGCACTGGCGAGAACCCCGTCGCGGCCGGTGATCTGCTCGGCGAACTCGCCGAGGGCAGCGGCGTCGACCGTCGCTCCCCCGCCGCCACCGGCGGACGGCATCGACACGGCGATTCCGCGACGCGAGGCCACCGACTGCACGGCGGCGTCGATCAGCTTGTCGACCGAAGCGGCATCCGCGAGGGCACCATCGGTCAGGCCCCCCAGGTCGCCGCCGCGGACGGACGAACCGTCGCGGCTGCCGAGAGCAGCTTCGGCGATGACGTGCGACGCCCAGCCCTCACCCAGACCCCACACCTTGGCGACGCGGTCGGCGACGTAGGCGGGACGCTTGCCCGACGGACCGAACACCTTGCGCAGGTGATCGTTGATCGAGTCCGACAGCACCGGGCCGAAGGGGCGGTAGGTGCGGGCGAGACGGTCGACCGTGCCGGCGAGGGCACCCATGTCGGCGTCGGCGGCACCGTCGATCGCGCCGAGCGAGAGCTCGGAACCGAGGTCGACGAGCAGCTGGTTGCGACGCGAGGACACGCCGTCGCACAGCGCCTCGATCGTGTCGGCGGGGCCGATCTGATCCGGGCGCAGCTTCGTCCACAGGGCGATGAGCACCTTGGTGGCGTCGGCGGCCTTGAACGCGATGTCGTCCGGGGTCGGGCCACCGGCCGGCGCAGCGGGAGCCGCGGCGGGTGTCGGGGCCGCAGCAGCGGCGGGAGCGGACTCGGCAGCCGGTGCAACCGGCTCGTCGTCCTCGACCGGAGCGGGATCGGTGTCGGTCGAGTACACGATCGACGCCTCGCGCTCGATGTTGAGCACCTCGACGGGCTGACCGAAACGACCGGGCAGCTTCAGCGTCTGCGACGCGAGGTTCGCGACGGTGGGCGCGCCACCGAGGCCTACCTCGACGAACCGCTCGACACCGAGACCACCGTCGGTCTCGTCGGCGAACAGCAGGTCCTGCGTCTCGATCCAGCGCACCGGCGACGCGAACTGCCATGCCAGCAACTCGGCGAGCACCACGCGGGTGAGCTCGACCGGCTTGGCCGACCAGCTGTCGAAATCCGCGAGGACGTCGGCGAGCGGCTGCGACGGCACCAGGTCGGCGATCTCCTGGATGAACTCGCGACCCAGGTTGAACGGCTTGGGCACGAGGTTCGGGATGTACCGGCCGATGAGGATGTTCGGGTCGATCTCCTGCGGCAGCAGGGCGAGCAGACGTTCACGGAAGTCGTCGACACCGCCGCGCAGCACGGTCGAGTGGAACGGCACATCGATGCCCGGGACGAGGATGAACGCGCGCTTGCCACCGAACTCGGCGACCTTGCGCTCGATCACGGACTCGAGGGCTTCGAGGCCGGCGACCGTACCGGCGATCGCGTACTGCGAACCGCGCAGGTTGAGGTTGACGATCTCCAGGAATTCCCCGGTCTCCTCGGCGACACCGGCGACGAAGGCTTGCAAATCCGCGTCGTCCACACCGAACTGCGACGGCCGGATCGCGGCCATGCGGTAGTTCGAGCGGCCGTGCTCGTCGCGCGGCACGAGAGCGTGCATCGCGGAGCCACGCTGGAAGACCACCTCGAGGACGGCCTCGAGCGGCAGCACACCGGCGACCGCGGCGAGCGCGTTGTACTCGCCCACCGAGTGACCGGCCAGGAAGGCGTCGTCGACGAACGCACCGGCCTCCTCGAGCTCAGCGATCTGCGCGACCCCGAGGGTCGCCATCGCGACCTGCGTGAACTGGGTCAGGTGCAGCACGCCGTCGGGGTGCTTGTGGGTGACACCGCGGGCCTTGAGGACCGTCGGGTTGTCGCGGACCACTGCCAGGATCGAGAAGCCGAGCGCCTCGCGGGTGTGCTTGTCGGCGCGCTCCCAGATCTCGCGGGCGGCCTTCGAGCGGGCACGGGCGTCGAGGCCCATGCCGGGACGCTGGATGCCCTGGCCCGGGAACGCGTAGACGGTCTTCGGCGCGGCGATACGGCCGGTCGCGACCATCACCAGATCACCGTCGACGCGGCAGCCGACCTCGACGACCTCGGCACCACCGTCGGTGGCGATGCGGTCGACGCGCACGTCGATCTTCGCGCCCGGACGGACCATGCCCAGGAAGCGAGTGGTCCATGCCGTCAGGCGACGGACCGGCAGCTTCGCGTCCTGCTCGATCGCGGTGACGACCTGCTGGGCCGCAGCCGACAGCCACATGCCGTGGACGATCGGGCTTCCGAGACCAGCGAGCAGCGCGGCGTTGTCGGAGGTGTGGATCGGGTTGTGGTCGCCGGAGACCTTCGCGAAGGCGCTCATGTCGGTCGGCGCGACGATCACGGCATCGCGGCGGCGACGACGCGGCGTGTCGGTGACGGCCTCGGTGAGAGCGCCACCGGCGCGAACCGGATCGGCGAGATCGGCGGTGCCGGTGCGGCCGCGGATCGCGAACCGCTCGGCCAGGGTGGCGACCACCCGGTCGCCCGAGCCGTCACCGCTGTCGGCGGTGATGACCACGTCGACCTCGACGACGCGACCCAGGTCGGTGTCGGAGACACCGGTGACCTCGGCCTTGACGCCCAGGAAGGCGGGATCGGTCGGCAGACCGTTCTTGACGTCGATCGCGTGGTCCAGGTGGACCAGGTCGAGCATGCCCTCGATGACCGACAGGTCGGTCTCGGTGCGGGCGGCGCCCAGCGCGGCGAAGACGGCCGGCCAGCAGGCACCCACGAGCACATCGGGCACACCATTGCCGCTCGGCGTCAGGGTGGCGGGCAGGCCCGAACCGGTGACACCGGCGTGGTCGGCGATCTTCTCCGGCAGCCAGCCGAGAGTGATACGGGCAGCGCCCTTCCTGACCTCGGGCAGTTCCTGACCGGCGGCGACACCGAGCAGAGCGGACATCGACGCATCGGCGTCGGCCTCGGTGACGACAGGCGCGCCACCGGAGACGACCGAGGCGGGCACGGTCAGGCGGATCTCGACGGCCTTGTCGCGCACCAGCGGAACCCGCAGGCCGACGTGCTCGTCGTCGAGGATCGTCAGGGTCGCACCCGTCGGGGCGTGCGAAGCAGCGGTCTCCGACTCGACGGTCCACTCGTCCAGATCACCGAGACGGTGGATCGGGTTGCGGGTCTGGCGACCCGCCCACGAGACGTCCGGCGAGGACAGCACGGCGTCGAGCAGACCCGGCGCGATGTCGCGGTGACGACGCGCGGCGAGCTCCACCGGCTCCGCGCCCTCGGCGACGAGCTCGTCGGCCGTGGCCTTCTCGAAACGGTCGAGGAGTTCACCGACCGGCTCGTCGACACGGGTGATGCCGGCTACGGCGACGGTGCCGGGGATCACGCACACCTGGTCGGCGGAGTAACGCGGATCGTGGGCCTGCCACAGCGAATCCGAACGCCACCAGCGACGCACGTCCTGGTCGACGACCGGAACGAAGTTGACGGGCTTGCCGGGGGTGCGGCACAGCGACACGAAGAACGGCACGTCGGCGGGATGCAGCACGACGTCACCCGCGTCGGGATACTGCGCGAGCAGCGACTTGATCGCGGCGTACGGGCGCTCGAGCACCGCGTCGTCGTCGAACAACGTCGGGATCGGGCCCCGGCAGACGGGATGCAGGCGGGCCTCGGCGCGCTGCAGCATGTCGCGGAAACGCTCACGCCACGACACGTCCAGCCACGGGCTGGTGTGCGCCTCGGCGAGGACGTCCGCCAGATCGGTGCCGCAGTCGAACTCGGCACCGTTGTCCGCGCCGACCGCCAGCTCGAGGTAGCGCTCGAGCCACTGCAGGTAGGTCATGGTGTCGAGGTCGCCGAAGTACGGCTTCGCCGTTCCGTTCAGCGCATCGACGATCTCGGCTCGGCGCGCGGCCACGGCGTCGGCATCACCGGCGACCTCGTCGAGGAGGCGGCCCGTGCGCGAAGCGGCGTTGTCGATCTCGTGGATGTCGGCGCCGAGCTGGCTGCGACCGGAGGCCATACCGCCGGTCGCGGTGCCGGCGGCAACCCAGTCGGGAGTGCCGGGGGTGTCGACGAGCAGCTGCTTGACCTCGGGAGCCGTGGTGGCCTCGAGGGTCGCCATCGCGGCGGTACCGACGAGGATGCCGTCGAGCGGCATCGCCGGGAAACCGTAGACGGTCGACCAGCGACCGGTCAGGTACTCGGCAGCCTTCTCCGGCGTGCCGATCCCACCGCCGACGCACAGCACCAAGTTCGGGCGCGTGCGCAGCTCGGCGTAGGTGTCGAGGAGCAGATCGTCGAGGTCCTCCCACGAATGGTGACCACCGGCGCGGCCGCCCTCGATGTGGGCGATGACCGGATAGTCCGGGACCTCGTTGGCGATACGGATCACCGAACGGATCTGCGCCACCGTGCCCGGCTTGAAGGCGACGTGCTCGATGCCGGCCTCACGCAGGTCGGAGATGATCTGCACGGCCTCGTCGAGCTCCGGGATACCGGCGGTGACGACGACACCGTCGAAGGGCGCACCGGCCGCGCGGGCCTTGGGTACGAGGCGCTTGCCGCCCACGTGCAGCTTCCACAGGTAGGGGTCCAGGAACATCGAGTTGAACTGGACGGCGCGGCCCGGCTCGAGCAGCTCGGTGAGCTCGGCGACGTGGTCGGCGAAGATCTGCTCGGTGACCTGACCGCCACCGGCGAGCTCGGCCCAGTGACCGGCGTTCGCGGCCGCGGCGACGATCTTCGGATCGACGGTCGTGGGGGTCATGCCTGCGAGCAGGATCGGCGAGCGGCCCGTCAGGCGGGTGAAGGCCGTCTCGACGGCGATGCGGCCGTCGGGCAGCGCGACCGGCTTCGGAGCGAACTCCGACCAGGCACGCGGAACCTCGGGCTCGGCGCCCGGGGTGAGGAGATTGCGCTGACCGCCGCGGGTCGCGGCGGCGATGATGCCGACGCCCTGACCGCGCAGGCCCGAGCTGGTCATGCGGGTGAGGAGCTCGCCCGGACCGAGGTCGAGGATCCACGAGGCACCGGACGCGACGGCGGAGTCGACCTGCTCGACCCAGTCGATCGGGGCGACGAGGATGGCCTGCGCCAGGCTGCGCGCGAGCTCGGAGTCGAGCTCGCAGCGGGCGGCCCAGTCGGCGACCTGCTCCACGGCATCCGCGAAGGCGGGGTGATGGAAGCCGACCTCGGCCGCGACGGGCTCGAAGGTCGGGGAGAACACGGCGCCACCGCGCTTCTTGGCCTCGCGCTCACGGATCTCCGCGGCGGAGATCTGCTCGCAGCGTTGCTGCACGCGCTCGAGAGCGGCGGGCGGGCCCGACAGCACGACGCGACGACGGGCGTTGCGGATCGCGACGACGGCGCTGCGCTCGGGGTCCTGGCCCTCGAAGACCTCGGCGACGATCGCGCGCAGGCGCTCGGGGTCGACGTTGGCGACGGCGAGCATCGGGTACTTGCCGGCGCCGGAGATCAGGCCGCGGCGGCGACCGACGAGGGTCGCGGCGGCACCGATGAGCTGGGCGATCGCGAGGATTTCGGCGTCCTTGCGGCCGGCGGCGGCGACGGACTCGACGGCGAGGACGCCCTGCGAGTGGCCGATAACCGCGCTCGGTGCGACGGAGTCGACGTCGAGGCCCTGGTTCGCGAGCGCGCGCAGCGCGGCGACCTGGGTGAGGAAGACGCCGGGCAGCGACACGGCGGCAGAGGTGAGAGCTGCTTCGGAGGGGCCGGCGGGCGCGTCGTCCTCGTCGGCGAGTTCGGCCTCGAGGATCCACGCGACGGGGTCGAAGCCCGTCGGGCGGACCACGACGAGGTCGCCCGCGACCGGGGCGAGGTGCGCGGTGGCGCGGTTGACCAGGTCGGTGAGGACCGGTTCGAGTCCGTTGTCGCGGCTGAGCTCCTCGAGCGAGGTGAGCCAGGGAGCGCCCTGGCCGCCGAAGGCGAGCGCGTAGGGCTCACCCGCGAGGAGCTTGTCGACCAGGGCACGGGCCGGAGCGGCTGCCGTGGACCGATCGGTGGTGCGTCGTGATGCCTTCGAGTTCCGTCCGTTGTCGCCTGGTGTGGTCTCGTCGATCGTCACGCGTGTGGTTCCTCTCCTGAACACCCCGGCGTCGAGGCTTCGTGTGTCAGCGCTGCGCGCCGGTGTGCTGCTGGACTAGTGGTCCGCTGTTCGGGCACGCCCAGGTTCGCACAAAATCATGAGGGGTTCCTCATGTTTTGTTTCCCGCAGTTTGCCCGGCACCTCTCCCACCAGTGATTTCGCTCACATGCTTCCTCGAAGGTAACTGGTCGGTAACCCGAATCGCTCCTGGCTGCGTCGATGCGTGGACGTCCACGAACCCGAGGAATCCCTCACGTTTTTCGTTATCAAATCGTTACCTATTGACGGGCGTCGCGGATCGTGCATCGCAAGATCGAAAACGTGTCGGCGCCCGCGGTTAGCCTTCGGCCGGATCGAACAGACATTCGATGGGGGCAGGGATGAAGTACACACGGGAAATACTCGAAGAGGCTGTAGCGGAGTCTGTCAGCGTGGCGGGGGTGCTGCGATATCTCGGGATACAAGCAACCGGGGGCGCGCATGCGCACATCAGTCGCCGGATACGAAAGTTCGGCATCGACACGTCCCACTTCACCGGGCAGGCACACCAGAAAGGCCGACCTCCGCGCAACCGGCTCGCCTGGACCGAAGTCCTCACCCTCAAGCCGGTCGGATCCAATCGACAGTCCCCGAAACGGTTGCGTCGCGCACTCGTCGAGTCGGGACGTCCCCACAAGTGCGAGGGATGCGGGATCGAGCCGATGTGGCGTGGGGAACCGATAACCTTCCACGTCGATCATATTGATGGAAACTCGCACGATTCCCGGCCGGAAAACGTCCGATTCCTGTGTCCGAACTGCCACAGTCAGACGCCCACCTGGGCAGGACGAAACGTGCAGGCCCGGATCGCCCACGAGCGACTGCGATGACGTATTCTGCGGAGGTCCGCGCGAGTGGCGTAATAGGCAGCCGCGCTGCGTTTAGATCGCAGTGTCCATAGGACGTGGGGGTTCGAGTCCCCCCTCGCGCACCACGTGACCTCACCCACGGTGCACCGACCGGTCTTGGCAGGTCGGTGCACCGTTCGGGTACCGTCGAGGGCGTGTCCGAGCATCGCCCTCCCCGCCGGTTGGCCCTGATCATCCTGGTCCTGGTGGCCGCGGCCGGATGCCTCGGCCTCGGTTACTGGCAGTGGGTCCGGTTCGAAGCGGTCGGCGGCACCTACCAGAATCTCGGCTACGCCCTCCAGTGGCCGGCCTTCGCCTTCTTCTGCGTCTACGCCTACCGGCGCTTCGTCCGCCTCGAGGCCGAGGAGCAGGAAGCCGAGAGCACCGGCGGACGACGCCCCTCCGAGCCGGACGAGCCCACCGAGATTCCCGAGGATCTTCTTCCCACCCGTCCGCGCACGCTCGCTGAGGCACGCGAGCAGGAGGCCGCGGATCCCGACGCACAACAGATCAACGAGTACAACGAGTACCTCGCGCAGCTCGCGCGCAGGTCCGATAGGAGCGCTCAGTGAGCACGACCCCCGAGCAGGCGTCCGGCCAGGCCACCACGCCGCGCGTCGTCAGTGAGGCCGACCGCAAGAAGATCCGGTCGGCTCTGCTGCGTTACCGCGTGCTCGCCTACGCGACCGGTATCTGGCTGCTGATCCTCACCGGTGAGATGGTCGCCAAGTACATCATCGGTGTCGAGAACGTGCCGGCCTGGATCGCGATCGTGCACGGCTGGGTGTACGCGGTGTACCTGGTCCTCACCTTCGACCTGTCGATCAAGGTGCGCTGGCCGATCGCCCGGACGGTGTGGACGCTCCTGGCGGGCACCATCCCGTTCCTGTCCTTCTTCGTCGAGCACAAGCGCACCCAGCAGGTGAAGGCCGACTTCGGCGTCTGAGCCGGTAACCTCCACGAACACGAATCGGGCGGATCCTCTCGAAGGATCCGCCCGATTTCGTTGCGAACGAGCGCGCTCAGCGTCGCGGCAGGCGCACCACCTGCACGAAGAACTCGTCGATCTGGCGCACCGCGTGGATGAACTGATCGAGGTCGACCGGCTTCGTCACGTACGCGTTGGCGTGCAGCTTGTAGCTGCGGAGGATGTCCTCTTCCGCTGCCGAGGTCGTGAGGACGACGACGGGGATGTCGGTGAGGTCGGTGTCGGACTTGACCTGCTCGAGGACCTGCCGTCCGTCGTACTTGGGCAGGTTCAGGTCGAGGAGGATCAGGTCGGGCCGAGGGGCGCTCTCGTACTCTCCGCGCCGGTAGAGGAAGTCGAGTGCCTCCTCGCCGTCGCGGACCACGTGAAGGGTGTTTCCGATCTTGTTGTCCTCGAACGCTTCGCGCGTCATCAATTCGTCGCCGGGGTCGTCCTCGACGAGGAGGACGTCGATCGGCCGCCCGGAAACGCTCATGCAGATGCCCCTTTCAGAGCGACTTCGGTTGCAGACATGTCGTCGCCTGCCTTGGGAATCGTAAAGCAGAATCGACTGCCTTCCCGATACTGCGGGTCGAGCCAGATCTCTCCACCGTGGTATTCGACGATCTTGCGGCAGATGGCCAGGCCGATGCCGGTGCCGGTGTAGACGTCCCGGCCGTGCAGCCTCTGGAAGATCACGAAGACCTTGTCGGCGAACTCTTCGGCGATACCGATTCCGTTGTCCTGCACGGAAAATCGCCAGAACTCGTCGTCCCCGTCGACGATCTCCTCGCAGTCGACCCGGATCTCCACGGGCCTGTCCTCGTGGCGGAATTTGATCGCGTTGCCGATCAGGTTCTGCCACAACATGATCATCAGTGTGGGATCGCCCACGATCGTCGGCAGGGACTCGGGCCGGGTGATCTCCGCCCCGGATTCCTCGACCGCCTGGGAGATGTTCGTCAGAGCCGCGTCGAGGGTCACATCCAGTTCGGTGCGGACGTGCGCGTCGCTGACGCGTCCGACGCGGGAGAAGGTCAGCAGGTCGTTGATGAGCACCTGCATACGCTTCGCGCCGTCGACCGCGAAGGCGATGTACTGGGTGCCGCGTTCGTCGAGCTTGTCGCCGTAACGCTTCTCGAGTAGCTGACAGAAGGACGCGACCTTGCGCAGCGGCTCCTGCAGGTCGTGGGAGGCGACGTAGGCGAACTGTTCGAGTTCGGAGTTCGAGCGCCGCAGTTCCGTCGTCTGGTTCTCGAGTTGCTCCTCACGCTCGTGCGCGACCTGCAGTTCGCGCACGATCCGCTCGCGCATGTCCTCGACGTCGCGACCCAGCGCATAGATGTCGGCGGGGCCCTGCGGCTCGATCTCGCGCTCGAAGTTCTGGCCCGCGACGACGCTGCGCGATGCCTGTCGCAGACGCTGGATCGGACGGACCATGATCATCTGGAGCAGGACTGCCAGGCCCACGCCGGCGAGCAGGAAAACCACGACCATGCCGGCAAGGATGCGGTCGCGCGTGGTGCGGGTGTCCTCGAGAGTCGCGATGCCGTCCTCTCGGGCCTGCGTGAGATCGGCGTTCTGGACCTCGAACGCTGCCCGGATCCGGTCGAAGGCGTCCCGGCCGGCCGCGACGACGGCCGGGTCGACGAACTGCGGCTCCCCCGGTACGACCGTGGAGATGAGAGGTTCGGCATACACGCGTCGCCATTCCGCCGCGTGCGCTTCGATCGCTTCGAGGTCCGCCATGAGCGTCTCCTCGTCGCCGACGAGAGCTCGCAACTCGGCGGCCGCGGCCTCCTCGTCACGTCTCCCCTCTTCGTAAGGCATGAGAAAATCCGGATCGGCGGCGAGGATGTAGCCCCGCGCGCCCGTCTCCTGGTTGATCAGCGCCGATTGCAACCGGTACGCCTCGACGCGGGCGGGCTGGATCCGGTCGCGCACGTAGTTGGAGTATTCGGTCGTCTCACGGAGGAAGTGGCTGCCGACCACGGTGCCGACGACCACCAACACACCCATCACGCCGAGTACGAGCAGGAACCATGCCTGGACCGTCATCCTGCGAGAGGGAGGGCGACGCACGTCCCCCGTCTCCGCCGTTGCGTCGCTGTTCGTCATGCGGTGATGATCACTTCCTGTTCCATTGCACGTGGACGACTGCCACGTCGTCGGACAGCCCTCCCCTACTGTCCGCGAGTTTCTCGGCACCGTCGATCAGCGAGTCGGTGAACTCGGCAGCCGGCAGATGGGCGCGTTCGCGCGCGAGCTCGAGGAGTCCTTCCTCACCGAGTCGTTCCGGGCCGTCGCCTCGATGACCCTCGAACAATCCGTCGGTGAACAACACGATCGCGCCGTCCTCGGGCAGATCCAACTCGTGGACGGGCCAGGTGGCCACTCCCGGCAGCAGGCCGAGAGCGGGACCACCGGGCGCTTCGATCCAGTCGATGGTTCCGCGGTGGCGGAGCAGCAGCCCGGGATGACCGGCCCGCATGACCTCGACGGTGCCGTGGTCGGCACACATCGTGAGGTTCGTCATCGACGCGAAGAAGCGACTCTCCGTGCGCTCGGCGACGAGCAGTTCCTCGAGTTGGTGCAAGCGGCGGGGACCGTCTACCCCGCTGAGCACGAGCGTGCGCCACGCGATGCGCAGGCCCACGCCGAGGGCGGCCTCGTCGGGGCCGTGACCGGAGACGTCGCCGATGAGGACGTGGACGGTGCCGTCGCCGGTCTGCACGACGTCGTAGAAGTCGCCGCCGAGAAGAGCAGACGACCGGCCGGGTCGGTAACGGGCGACGACGTCGAAGTCCTGCCCGTCGCGCAGGAGTGGGGACGGGAGCAGGCCGCGTTCGAGTCGGGCGTTCTCCTGCGCGTGAAGCTGGCTCGCCTGGAGTTCCGCCGCAGCGATCTCGGTCTGCTTTCGCTGGATGGCGTAGCGGACGGCGCGGCCGAACAGATCGGGTTCGACGCGTCCCTTGACGAGATAGTCCTGGGCGCCGACGGACAGCGCGGCGAGGCCGGTCTGTTCCTCCGCGAGGCCGGTGAGGACGACGATGGGGACGGAATCGGTGATTTCCTGGATGCGGGCGACGGCTTCGAGGCCGCTCGCATCGGGCAGGTGGAGGTCGAGAAGTACGCAGTCGGGAGCCGACGTGGCGAGTTCGTCGCGGGCCTGCGCAAGTGTCTGCACCCACACGACGGTCATCTCGGGGGCACTGTCGACGACGAGTTCCTCCACGATGAGCGCGTCGCCCGGATCGTCCTCGATGAGGAGCAACGACGGTGGTTCGACCGACTCGCTCTGCGCTCGGTGCATGTCCACTCGGCGCCCCTCCCTCCCTGCTCGAAAGGGAACATTACAGACTCGGCGACAGCATGGTCACAGGGTGGTCACGGCGGGTCGCGGCCTCGGCCGACGGACCGATATGTGCATCTATCGGCACGATCTTGCATGATGGCAAGGTGAACGATCCCATGACCGCGCATCCGCATATGACTGTTTCCACGACCCGTATCGGCTCCGTGGCCGTACTGTCCGTCAACGGCGAAGTCGACATGACGAGTGCCCCCCTCCTCGAGCAGGAAGCCCTTGCACTCCTCGACACCGACATCTCCGGACTTATCGTCGACCTCAGCGGGGTTGATTTCCTCGCTTCGATGGGTATCGCTCTGTTGGTCGAGTTGTCCAAGCGAGCCGGCGACAACACCGGTTTCGCCGTCGTGGCACATGGCAGCGCCACGGCACGCCCGCTCGAACTCCTCGGCCTCGGAGAGGTCCTGGCGATCCATCCGAAGCTCGACGACGCGCTCGTCGGCCTCGGTAACTCGCCGGAAGGCGTCTCCGAGTAGACCGCCGTACCCGACGAACCGAGGAGCCATGTCGTCTGCGCCCGAGGAGTCAGCTTTGCTTTTTCCCGACGAGATCCGTTCGTCGGGTGTACGAGCCGACCCGACCGAGATTGCAGGCCTGCGGGTCGTCACGAGGCGGTGGCTGGCGAAGCTCCCCCTCAGCGAGGACCAACGACAGGACATACTGCTCGCGAGCTACGAAGCGCTCGCGAATGCCGTCGAGCACGCCTATGCGCCGGACGACGCGCACGGCACGCTCGACTACGAGGCGACGTATCTGCCCAACGAGGGTGAGGTGGTCGTGCGGGTCGTCGACCACGGCTCCTGGCACGACGCCGTCGACAGCGACGCCCGACGTTCACGCGGTCACGGGCTGACGCTGATCCGCAATCTGGCCAGCGACGTCCAGGTCTCGGCCGGCCCGAAGGGCACGGTCGTCGAGATGCGCTGGGTCCTCGAGGAGACGGACAGGGCAGAGAACGACAGGGTAGGGGACGACAGGGCAGGGGACGAACTCTCGTCCCACGACGCGAGCTGACTGCGCGGTAGGCGCGCGTCGCGAGTTCCCGATCGAAGCGGCCGCGGGAGGAGCACCATGCTCCTCCCGCGGCCGCTTTCGTCATACCTGCAGGGCACCCACGTCCGGCTTCGCGGGACCGAACTTCGGTGCCAGTTCGCGGCGTGCCGCACGGTCGCCGAGGTGTTCGAGCAACCGGCGCCCGGGAGCCGATCTCGTCAGGACCATGTCGCTGCGTTTCCATCTCCGCGGACGCGGTAGCCGCCCTGTGGAGGCGATCGCGTGGATCTTCGTGCGCACGGTCGAGAACGTGGCCGTCTCCTGTGTTCTCGACCGTCCCCCGGTGGATCGGGACGTCGTGGCCGACGAGCTCACCGCCATGGTCACGGCGTATCTGCGGGACATGTCGCTCCCCTGACGGGGCGAACCAGGTGTTCCTCGCTATCGTGGCGGGAACCCTGTGGCCCTGACAGGGGGTTCCCGCCGGACCCTTCGGTTCGAAGGGTCCGATGCGGGACGGTGAGTGAGGAGGCGGCGATGGCGCGTTGGAATCCACGGGTGGTACTGGACTGGTTGCGTGCGGGATATCCCGAGGGGATCCCGGCCAAGGATCACTTCGCGTTGCTTGCCGTGCTCGAGCGTCGGCTCACCGACGAGGAACTTCTCGAGGCGATCGAGACGGCGGCGGCGACCGCGTCCGAGCACCCGGAGCGGCAGGTCGACCACGACACCCTGCGGAAGATCGTGGCAGGGGTGATCCACGAGGAACCGGACCCGCAGGACGTCGAGCGCGTCCGTGAGCAGCTGGTCGCTGCGGGCTGGCCCGTTGTGGGCGGTGAACTCTCCCGCGGCGACGAGGCGACCGAACCCGTCGAACCGGATACGCAACCGACGACCGGGACGACTGCGGCGCCGGCATCCGACGCTGTTGCTGCATCGGATACCGGCGCCGCGGAACCCGTGCGCGAGGAACGTGGGACGCAGGCCGGCGCGCGTTAGCGACTCGCGGCGAGCCGCGAATCAGGCGCTTGCGGCGAGCGCAGCGAGGGCGGGCACGAGCTGGGCGAGTGCCCGTCCTCGATGCGACTGTGCGTCCTTCTCCTCCGCGGACAGTTCCGCGGCGGTGCGTTCCTCGCCTTCGGGGCGGAAGACCGGGTCGTAGCCGAAACCGTTCTCGCCGCGCGGCTCGCGCACGATGCTGCCGCGCCATTCGCCGCGCACGACGGTCGTGACGAATCCGTCGTCCGACGGCACCACGAGCGCGCACGCCGACACGAAGGCCGCGCCGCGACGCGCGTCCGGCACATCCTGCATCTGGCCGAGCAGCAGTGCGGTGTTCGCCTCGTCGTCGCCGTGGCGTCCGCTCCAGCGCGCCGAGAGCACGCCGGGCATGCCGCGCAGGGCGTCGACCTCGAGACCGGAGTCGTCGGCGACGCAGGGCATCCCTGTGGCGGCTGCGCCGTCGCGGGCCTTGGCTCCGGCGTTCGCTTCGAAGGTCTCCCCCGTCTCGGGTGCCTCCGGGTAGGGCGGGACGGTGTCGAGACCTACGAGTTCGATGCCGTCGATCCCGGCGCGGTCGAGCACGCGCTGCAGTTCGCGCAGCTTCTTCGCGTTGCGACTTGCGACCAGCACCCGCACGTCAGACTCCGAACTTCTTCTTGACGACCTCCGCCTCGACCGGCTCGGGCAGGGTGCCCAGGTACGGCTCGGCGAGCACCTCGCGCTGGATCCGGCACAGTTCCTCGATGCCGGCGAGCGAGGAGTCGAGCATCGCGTCGAGCGTGGAACGCGGGAAGGTCGCGCCTTCGCCGGTGCCCTGGACCTCGACGAGGGTGCCTGTCTCGGTGGCGACGACGTTCATGTCGACCTCGGCGCGCACGTCCTCCTCGTAGGGCAGGTCGAGACGGACACGTCCGTCGACCACGCCGACGCTGACGGCGGCGATCTGGCACGAGATGGGCTGCGGGTCGGCGAGGCTGCCCGCGGCACGCAGGTAGGTCACCGCGTCGCACAGTGCGACATAAGCGCCGGTGATCGCCGCGGTGCGGGTGCCTCCGTCGGCCTGCAGCACGTCGCAGTCGATCGCGATGGTGTTCTCGCCAAGGGCGGCGAGGTCGATGCATGCGCGCAGCGACCGGCCGACGAGCCGGCTGATCTCCTGGGTGCGGCCGCCGAGCTTGCCCTTGACCGATTCGCGTCCGCTGCGGGTGTGGGTGGCGGCGGGAAGCATCGCGTACTCGGCGGTGAGCCAGCCGAGACCGGAGCCCCTACGCCACCGCGGCACGCCTTCCTCGACGCTGGCGGTGCACATCACGCGGGTCTGTCCGAATTCGACGAGCACGGAGCCCGCCGGGTGGTTGGTGAAACCCCGGGTGATGCGAATGCTCCGGAGTTCGTCGTCCGCTCTGCCGTCTTCTCGTGTCGTCACTCGTCCGAGCCTAGGCGATCCGGGGGCGGGCCTTTCAGATGCGGTACACGTCTCCGGCGGTGACCGCGTGGACCGGTCCGGAGTACTCGGCCTTGGCCTCGGCGATGACGTCCTCGCGGGAGGTCCACGGCGGGATGTGGGTCAGGAGGAGTTCGCCGACACCGGCGAGGGCCGCGACGCGACCGGCCTCGGCGCCCGAGAGGTGCACGCCCTCGGGGCGTTCCCCCGGCGCGTGGGTCCACGACGCCTCGGCGAGCAGCACGTGGGCGCCGCGGGCGAGTTCGACGACCGAATCGCACATGCCGGTGTCGCCGGTGTAGACGAGGGTGCGGCCGGAGTCGCTGGTGATGCGGAAGCCGTAGGCCTCCGGCGGGTGGTGGACGCGGCCGGGGCAGATGGTCAGGCTCCCGAACCGGATCTGCTCGCCGTCGCCGAGCATCCGGACGTCCAGGGTGTCGCTGACGTCGTCGACCTCGCCGGGGATCTCCGCGGACGCCACACCGATGCGGTGGGCGGTGCCGGCGGGACCGTAGGTGAGGACGCGGCCCTGCGGCGGGGACGGCGAGTAGCGGCGCCAGACCAGCAGACCGGGCAGGTCGAGGCAGTGATCGGCGTGCAGATGGGACAGGAGGATCGACACTTCGCCGGGGTCGGCGTGGCGCTGGAGCGCGCCGAGGACGCCGGGACCGAAGTCGATGACCAGGGGCGGGGTGTCCGGTGCCGTCAGCAGGTAGCCGGAGGCTGCGGAATCCGGCCCGGCCACACTGCCCGAGCACCCCAGAACGGTCATGCGCATATCAGCCATGCTGCCATGCCGAAGGTCCCTCGATGAAGCCAACGCGCGTATTGCGGCGCAGACTCACAGTGGCCGGGAAGGTGTGACGCGCGGATCGTTCGGCCACTTCGCGCGGCCGATCGGCGGGTTGTCGGCGCGGGTGGTCAGCGCGGCACGACCGAGGGGGTGGTGCGACGGGCGCGACGCGCGTCCGCGGACAGCGCCCACGCCGCGAGAACGCCGCCGACCGCACCGAAGAAGTGCCCCTCCCAGGAGATCCACGGTTCGCTCGGCAGCACCCCCCACAGCATGCCGCCGTAGAGGAACAGCACCACGACTCCCAGCAGGATCTGCCCGGCCTTGCGGGTGAACACTCCGCGCACGATCAAATAGGTGAGCCACCCGAAGATCAGGCTCGACGCTCCGATGTGGGTCTCGCCCGAGCCCGCGATCAGCCACGTCCCCACTCCTGCGACGACCCAGATGATCGCGGTCGCGGCCAGGCCGCGCCCGATGCCGGAGAGCAGCACCAGGAAGCCGAGGACGAGCGCGGGCACGGTGTTGGCGGTGAGGTGGGCCCAGTCGGCGTGCAGGATCGGCGCGAACAGCACGCCCCACAGCCCGTCGGCGGTGCGGGGTTCGACACCGGCCGCGTCGAGATCGGCGGGGAGCACCGCATCGACGGTCTCGATGCCGTAGAGCATCGCGACGAACCCGCCGATCCACAGTCCGGCACGTTGCCAGATCGGCCGGATGCGGGTGTCGGCGCCGGTGCCGCTGGGAATGGTCATGGCACCATTCTGCCGTCACGTACCGGTCAGTGGCCGAAGACCGAGGGCAGCACGTCGCGATAGGCGGGGATGTCGGCCACGGAGGTCGCGGACAGGATCGCATCGACGATCGCGCGTTCGACCACCACCGCGGCGGCCTCGCACACCGCGGCGAGGATCGGCAGTTCGGCGGCGAAGGCCAGGATCGACGAGGCGTCGCCCAGTGCGTCGGAGACGTCGGCGGTGCCGGTCGAGAGGGCGAAGATCGTGTCGCCGTCGAGCGGTGAGTGCGCGGGACGGATCGCGCGGCCGAGACCGTCGTGCCCGGTGACCGCGACGCGACGGCACGCCGCCTTCGACAGCGGTGCGTCGGTGGCGACCACACCGATCGTGGTGTTCAGGACGGTGCCCTTGTCGCCGAGCGCGCGGGCCGCGGCCAGATCCGCCGCAGAGGGCGACGACAGTCCGAGTTCTTCGGCTCGCGCGGCGTCGACGCCCCAGGGCAGTCCGGTCACGGGGTCGAACACCGAGCCGATGGGGTTGGCGACCATCAGTGCCGCCACGGTCACCCCGGTCGCGGGACCGTCCGTGATCCGCACGCTCGCCGAGCCGATGCCGCCCTTGAGCGCCCCGGCGCGGGCACCGGTGCCGGCGCCGACGCTGCCGCGCTCGAGGTGCGTGGAGCTGGCGGTGGCCGCGGCGGTGCATCCGGAATCGGCGGTCGGGCGCGCGGACCACTGACCCACCGGCAGGTCGAAGATGACGGCGCCGGGGACGATCGGGACGACCGCGCCGGGCGCGCCCATCGGGATGCCCTTGCCGTTCTTCTCGAGATAGCGCATCACGCCGTCGGCGGCGGCCAGCCCGTATGCGCTGCCACCGGTGAGGAGGACCGCGTCGACACGCTGCACGGAATGACTCGGATCGAGCAGGTCGGTCTCCCGGGTGCCCGGTCCCCCGCCGCGCACGTCCACCGATGCGACGGCGGACGGGTCGGCGAGCACGACGGTGCATCCCGTGGCGGCGCCCGTACCGGGAATCTCGGGGGTGCCGACGGTGACCTCGGGATCGAGACGCTGCCAGTGACCGACACTCAGACCCGCCACGTCGAGCAGCGAATCGGTCGGCCCCGGCACGGTCACGGCTGAAGCGCCTGGACGAGGGAGTCCTGCATCCATGTCAGCCAGTGGTAGACGTCGAGATGCGGGGCACGCGGATCGTCGTCGTCGAGGACGTCGGGGGTGTCGGCGTCGATGCCGAGGGTGGTGCCGAGCGCGAGCCGCACGTCGTTGAGCCCGTACAGCCAGGCTTCGGCCTGTTCGGGATTGAGCACCACCTTGCCGCCGCCTTCGGGCACGGTGCGCAGGATGACCGCGCCGGCGGCGAGCTTCGCATCGATGATGCTCGGTTCGTGCAGGCTCCGCATCGCACCGTTGAGGTCGGCGGCGTCGTCGCCGACATCGGCGACGGCATCGGCGTCGGGGCGGTGGAAGTCGGGAAGGAGTCGTCGCAGCGCCGGGATCTCGGGCGGGGTGGCGTTACCGGTGCGCAGGCCGGTCAGCGCCGCGAGGTCGTCCTGCGGGGCCTGTCCGGCGCGTTCCTCGAGCATGCCCAGCACGGAGGACACGAGCGACCGCAGCACCGACGCTTCGTGGGCGTCCATCTCCGACCGGAGCTTGGGGCCGCTGAGCGAGTTCTTCCTGGTCCACTGCCGCACGTCGGTCGGGCCCTCCTGTGGGGATCATTCGTCGCGTTGCATCGTCGCCCACAGTCCGGCGGCGTGCAGACGCTGCACGTCGTGTTCCATCTTGTCACGCGAACCACTCGACACGACGGCCTTGCCCTCGTTGTGGACCTTGAGCATGAGCTCGGTGGCCTTGGCCTTGCTGTACCCGAACAGCTTCTGGAAGATGAACGTCACGTAGTGCATGAGGTTGACGGGGTCGTCCCAGACCACGGTCACCCATGGCCTGTCGACCGCTTCGATCTCCTCGACGATTTCGGCCTCGGCCGGAACGGCCTGTCCCGCCATGGCCGGAACGGCCTGGCCGGCCATGAATCGGACGTCGAGCGGAGTGGTCGTACTACACGGCGCCATGTTCCCAGGGTACGACTTCGGAGCACGGCGAAAAACCCGCCTCGGAGGCCGTGGCTCTACAGTGATCGGGTGCCCGAAGTCATTCACCGTGCCGGTCGTCCCGGCACCGCACTGTTCACGGACAAGTACGAGTTGACCATGCTCGAGGCTGCCCTGGCGGACGGCACGGGCGACCGCCCGTGCGTCTTCGAGGTCTTCGCCCGGCGTCTTCCCCCGGGCCGGCGGTACGGCGTCGTCGCAGGCACCGCGCGGTTGATCGAGGCACTCGGATCGTTCCGGTTCGACGAGGCCGAACTCGAACTCGCCGCCGGTTTTCTCGCTCCGCGCACCGTCGAGTGGCTGCGCGACTTCCGGTTCTCCGGCGACATCGACGGCTACCGCGAGGGCGACTTCTACTTCCCGGGTTCACCGATCCTGTCGGTGAGCGGCACCTTCGCCGAGTGTGTGCTACTCGAGACGCTGACGCTGTCGATCTTCAACCACGACAGTGCGATCGCCTCTGCGGCGGCGCGCATGGTGAGTGTGGCCGACGGCCGCGCGCTCATCGAGATGGGGTCGCGGCGTACCCACGAGGAAGCGGCGGTCGCCGCGGCGCGCGCGGCCTATCTCGCGGGCTTCGACTCGACGTCCAATCTGCAGGCCGCACAGCGGTACGGCATCCCCGCAGCGGGTACCGCCGCGCACGCGTTCACCCTGCTGCACACCACGACGGCTGGTCGCGACGAGGCGTCCGCCTTCCGCAGCCAGGTCGAGAGTCTCGGTGTGGGCACGACCCTGCTGGTGGACACCTACGACATCACCGAGGGCGTGAACACGGCGATCGCGGTGGCCGGCCCCGAACTCGGTGGCGTGCGGATCGATTCGGGCGATCTCGGTGTGCTCGCCCGCCAGGTGCGCGAACAACTCGACGGACTCGGCGCGACCCGCACGAAGATCGTGATGTCCGGTGATCTCGACGAATACGGGATCGCGGGTCTGCGCGCCGAACCGGTCGACGGCTACGGCGTCGGCACCTCGCTGGTGACCGGCTCGGGGGCTCCGACGGCGGGCATGGTCTTCAAGCTCGTGGAGGTCGACGGCCTCGCGGTCGAGAAGCGCAGTGCGTCGAAGGAGTCCCGAGGGGGCGCGAAGCGGGCCGTCCGGTACGCGCGGAGGACGGGCACGCTCGTCGAGGAGGTCGTGTACCCGGCCCGCGCCGAGCAGGTCCCGCCGGGCGAGGGTTCACAGGTCCACGAACTGATGATCCCGCTGGTCCGCGGCGGCGAGGCGGTCGGCGATCTGCCTACCCTGGAGGAGAGCCGTGAGTACCTCCGGCAGGGCATGGTGCGTCTGCCGTGGGAGGGCCTGACGCTCTCGGCCGGGGATCCCGCCCTCCCCACCCGCTTCGTCCGTGAGGGGTGAGTGCCATGCGCGCATTGCTGGTGGTCGACGTCCAGAACGACTTCTGCGAGGGCGGTTCGCTCGCCGTGGAGGGCGGCTCGCGGGTGGCGTCCGACATCACCCGGTTCCTGCAGGCGCACGGTGACGACTACGCGTACATCGCCGCAACCCGCGACCACCACGTCGATCCCGGAGACCATTTCTCTCCCGAACCCGATTTCGTCGACTCGTGGCCGCCGCACTGCCGGGCAGGGACGCCGGGCGCGGACTTCCACCCCGAACTGACTACGGACCGGTTCGAGGCCGTCTTCTCGAAGGGTGCCGACGACGCCGCCTATTCGGGCTTCGAAGGAATCGACGACGAGGGCACGACGTTGGCGTCGTGGTTGCGCGACCGCGGCGTGACGGACGTCGACATCGTCGGGATCGCCACCGACCACTGTGTGCGGGCCACCGCGCTCGACGCGATCGCGGAGGGTTTCGGCGCCCGGGTGCTGCTGCCGTACACCGCTGGGGTGTCGGAGACGACGATCCGCCCAGCCCTCGAGCGGATGCGCGAGGCCGGTGTCGAGCTGGTCACCGACCTTCCCTGCGTCACCGATATCACCGAAGTCACAGGTAGCTGGGCCGCAGACCGAAGGTGACGGTGGGGACCGATAGCCTGTGCCGGTGCCGGATCTCCCCGAAGTCCCAGAATTGCTGCGAACCGCGGTGCACGCGCTGGGCGGTAAGGAGCGGCGCAACCAGCTGACGATGGCCTCGGCCGTCGCGCACAGCATCGATACCGGCGAACACCTCGCCGTGCAGGCCGGCACGGGTACCGGCAAGTCGCTGGCCTATCTCGTGCCGAGCATCCGCTACGCGGTGAAGACGGGTCGCACCGTGGTGGTCTCCACTGCGACCATCGCGCTGCAGCGGCAGCTCGTCGAGCGCGACCTGCCGCGACTCGCCGACGCCCTCGCCGGTTCGCTCGGCCGTCGCCCGCGTTTCGCGATCCTCAAGGGTCGCGGAAACTACCTGTGTCTGAACAAGATCCATACCGGTCTCGCCGAGGAGACGCCCGACGCCGAACTGTTCGACGCGTTCGCCCTCTCGCGCATCGGCCGCGAAGTGCGGCGGGTGACGGAGTGGTCGTCCACCACCGAGACCGGCGACCGCGACGACCTGTCCCCCGGTGTCTCCGATCAGGCGTGGCGTCAGCTGTCCGTCACCGCCCGCGAGTGCCTCGGCAAGTCGCGGTGCCCGGTGGGAGAAGACTGCTTCGCCGAGATCGCGCGCGCCGAGGCCGCGCAGGTCGACGTGGTCGTCACCAACCACGCGCTGCTCGCGATCGATGCGATCACCGGCATCTCGATCCTGCCCGAGCACGATGTCGTGGTCGTCGACGAGGCCCATGAACTCGTCGATCGGATCACGAACGTCGCCACGGCCGAGTTGTCGCCGGGCACGGTGTCGGCGGCTGCGCGGCGCTGCGTCAAGCTCGTCGAGGACCAGGAGATCGACCGGCTCGACGGTGCCGCCGAGAACTGGGAGTCGTTCCTCGAAGAACTGCCGGCTGGGCGCTGGGACGAACTGCCCGAGGGCGCGGCGGCCGCGCTGGCCTCGATCCGCGATGCCGCCTGGGCCGTACACACGGCGATCGGACCGGCCAAGCCCGGCACCGATCCCGAGGTCGCCGCGGCCCGCAGTCAGGCGCTCGCGGAGATCGACGAGGTGCACGACTGCGCGGTCCGGGTGCTGACGACCTTCGAGCAGCGAGACCCTTCGCAGCGACCCGACGTCGTGTGGCTTGCCGCCGACGAGTTCCGCGGCAACGTGCGCCGCACCGTGCGGGTCGCGCCGCTGTCGGTCGGTGGGTTGTTGCGCAGCCGGTTGTTCGGTGAGTCCACCGTCGTCCTCACGTCCGCGACCCTCACGGTCGGCGGGTCGTTCGACGGCCTCGCGGTCAACTGGGGTCTGCCGCCGCAGTCGCCGGCCCGCAGCGACACCACCTCCGCGTCGGGTGCCGAACCTCCTTCCGAAAAGGGCGATCTCGCGTGGAATGGGATCGACGTGGGGTCGCCCTTCGATCACGCGAAGGCGGGCATCCTCTACATCGCCAAGCATTTGACGCCACCCGGCCGCGACGGTCTGCCGCCCTCGCATCTCGACGAGATCGCCGAACTGGTCACCGCCGCCGAGGGGCGCACGCTCGGGTTGTTCTCCTCGATGCGCGCCGCGAAGGCCGCCACCGAGGCGCTGCGCGAGCGTCTCGACACGCCGATCCTGTGCCAGGGCGACGACGCGACCGGCGCGCTGGTCGAGAAGTTCGCAGCCGACGACGCGACGAGCCTGTTCGGCACCCTGTCGCTGTGGCAGGGCGTCGACGTTCCGGGCCCGTCGCTGTCGCTGGTGATCATCGACCGGATTCCGTTCCCCCGCCCCGACGATCCGCTGCTGGTCGCCCGGCAGCGCGCCGTGGAGGCTCGCGGCGGCAACGGGTTCATGGCGGTCGCCGCCAATCACGCCGCTCTGCTGTTGGCGCAGGGTGTCGGGCGACTGTTGCGCAGCACCGACGACCGGGGCGTGGTGGCGGTGCTCGACTCGCGCCTGGCGACCGCACGGTACGGCGGTTATCTGCGTGCGTCGCTGCCGCCGTTCTGGGAGACGGCCGATCCGGCGGTGGTCCGCCGGGCACTCACGCGTTTGCGCGGCTGAGCACCCGGCGGGTCCTGATCTCCTACGGGAGCGCGACCATGCCGAGTTCGGCGGGTGAGGCGAGCAGCCCGTGCCTGGGCAGCACCCGCACCGTGTAGCCGACGGCGCCGGCGAGCGGCAGCGGCACGGTCGCGGTGAACTCCTCTCCCAGCGGGTCGGTACCGATGTGCTGCATCGGCACGGTGACGGGGTCGCCGATCGTGTCGTCGGAGCCCACGCGTCCGACCACGGCCTGCACCTCGACATCTTCCGGGGTCAGGTCGCCGAGTTGGACGTGCGCGGTCAGCCCCAGCGGCAGACCGATCTGCGGCACGTCCGGAATCGGCGTCGAATCGACCTGCGCGACACGCACTCCCGGCCACGCCGCCTCGATGCGGTGCCGGTAGTCGGCCAGCGCCCGCGCACCCGCGTAGTCGTCGGCGGTCACCTTCGAGGCTGCCGCGGCCGCGGGGATGTAGTAGTCGACGGCGTAATCGCGCACCATGCGCGAGGCGAGCACCTTCGGGCCGAGATCCTCGAGCGTGTGGCGCACCATCTCGATCCAGCGGGCCGGCACACCGTCGGAGTCGCGGTCGTAGAAGCGCGGCAGCACCGAGCGTTCGAGCAACTCGTACAGCGCGGCGGCCTCGAGATCGTCGCGGCGGGTGTCGTCGACCCCGTCGGCGGTGGGGATGGCCCAGCCGTTCTCGCCGTCGAACATCTCGTCCCACCATCCGTCGCGGATGGACAGGTTGAGACCGCCGTTGAGAGCCGACTTCATGCCCGACGTACCGCACGCCTCGAGCGGGCGCAGCGGGTTGTTCAGCCACACATCGCAACCCCAGTACAGATAGCGGGCCATCGACATGTCGTAGTTGGGCAGGAAGACGATTCGGTGCCGCACGTCGTACTCGTCGGCGAACCGCACGACCTGCTGGATGAGCGCCTTGCCGGCGTCGTCGGCGGGGTGGCTCTTGCCGGCGACGACGAGCTGCACGGGCCGTTCGTCGTCGAGCAGCAGGGCGCGCAGCCGTTCGGGGTCGCGCAGCATCAGGGTGAGGCGCTTGTAGGTGGGCACGCGCCGCGCGAACCCGACGGTGAGGACGTTCGGATCGAAGACCGACTCGATCCAGCCCAGTTCGGCCTCGGTGGCGCCGCGTTCGAGCCACGACTCGCGCAGCCGGCGACGCACCTCGGCGACGAGCTGGGCGCGCAGCGCGTTCCGGGTGGACCACAGTTCCTTGCGGTCGATGGTCTGGAGCAGTTCCCAGCCGCGGGCCTCCTCGACGCGGTCGGGTCCGGCGAGGCGGTTGGCGAGCGCGATCCATTCGCGCGCGGCCCAGGTGGGGGCGTGCACACCGTTGGTGACCGAGCCGATGGGCACTTCGGCGGCGTCGAATCCGGGCCATAGTCCTTCGAACATGCCGCGGCTGACCTCGCCGTGCAGCTTCGACACACCGTTGCAGCGCTGGCCGAGGCGCAGACCGAGATGTGCCATGTTGAACACGTTCGGGTTGCTCTCGCGTCCGAGCGCGAGGATGCGGTCGACGGTGAGGCCGGGCAACAGTGCCGACTCGTTCTCGCCGTTGGTGCCCGAGAAGTAGTGGCGCACGAGATCGATCGGGAAGCGGTCGATACCCGCGGGCACGGGGGTGTGGGTGGTGAAGACCGTGCCGGCCCGCACGGCGGCGAGCGCTTCGTCGAAGTCGAGTCCGGCGCCGGTGACGAGTTCGCGGATGCGTTCGGCGCCGAGGAAGCCCGCGTGTCCCTCGTTCATGTGGAAGACATCGGGGTCGGGCAGGCCGTGGATGCGCGTGTAGGCGCGCACCGCGCGGACACCGCCGACGCCGGCGAGGATCTCCTGCTTGATGCGGTGGTCCTGGTCGCCGCCGTAGAGGCGGTCGGTGACCCCGCACAGCTCCTCGTCGTTGGACGGGATGTCGGAGTCGAGCAGCAGCAGCGGGACGCGCCCGACCTGGGCGATCCAGATTCGCGCGTCGAGTGTGCGCCCGCCAGGCACGGCGACCTGCACGAGCGCGGCGGTGCCGTCGGCCTCGGTGAGCAGTCGCAGCGGCAGGCCCTGCGGGTCGTAGGAGGGGTAGTGCTCCATCTGCCATCCGTCGGCGCTGAGCGACTGCCGGAAGTAGCCGGACCGGTAGAGCAGGCCGACGCCGATGAGCGGCAGGCCGAGATCGGAGGCGGCCTTGAGGTGGTCGCCGGCAAGGATTCCGAGGCCGCCGGAGTAGTTCGGCAGCACCTCGGTGACACCGAACTCCATGGAGAAGTAGGCGATGCCGGCGGGCAGTGTCGTGCCGCGCTCCTGCTGTTCCTGGAACCAGCGGGGGCGGGTGAGGTAGTGCTCGAGGTCGGCGGCAGCGGCGTCGAGCCGGGCGAGGAAGTCGCCGTCCTCGGCGAGCGCATCGAGTCGGGCCGGCGGCACCTCGCCGAGCAGTCGGACAGGGTCATTGCTGCACCGGCGCCACAGGTCCGGGTCGACCGATTCGAACAGGTCCTGGGTCTGCGGGTGCCACGACCATCTGAGGTTGGCCGTCAGGGCTCCCAGCGCAGCCAGCCGCTCGGGAAGATGGGCTCGTACGGTGAACCGGCGCAGTGCTTTCACGGGGTGCACACTACCGACCGACCGAGCTTCGTGACGGCCGGGCGGCGGATCTCATGTGCCCGGATCCATGCCGGTCGCGGACAGGATCGCCCGGCACCCGGAGAGGGCCACACCGCGGGGCCTTCTCTCCTGCGGCCGACCTCCCGTCGACCGGTGGACTCAGAGTCCGCCGAGGAGCAGGTGCAGCAGGTCTCCGACGACTCCGATCAGCCCGGCAACCAGACCCATGTGTTCTTCCCTTCGTCGTGCCTCCGAGGAGGCTGTTGTCCTCTTGCAGAACAAACAGTAGGGAGCGGGGTGTTGCCGTCCGGTCAATTGAAGTGAACGGTGAGTTACAGATAATTTCGCCGCTGCAGAGGGGATCCTTCGCGGGTCCCGCCGCATGCACAGCCGCGCGGCGCGACCTCCATTACGGTGGTTCGAGACACGGTCGTTGCCCCCATCGGCCCTGCTCGTCCACCCGGACCCGCACGGAACGGAGCTAGCGTGACAGGTCGGCTCGCCATCGACGACGTACAACCCTCCATCGACGGAGGGCGTTATCCGACGAAGGCGGTCGTCGGGGAGGTGGTGCCGGTCTCCGCCGTGGTGTGGCGCGAGGGCCACGACGCGATCGCCGCGACACTCGCCGTTCGAGGACCGGCCGACGATCCCGAATCCGCCGGAAGGCTGGTGCGGATCCCGATGGTTCCGGGCACCGAACCCGACACCTTCCACGCCACCTTCTCCCCCACGAGCGTCGGTGCGTGGACCTACCGGGTCGAGGCGTGGAGCGACCCGGTGGCGACCTGGCGGCACGCGGTCACCGCGAAGACCGACGCCGGGCAGGACGCCGCCGAACTCGCGAACGACCTCGAGGTCGGCGCACGGATCTTCGAGAAGGCCGCGAAAGGCGCACCGCGCGGCAACCGTCCCGCTCTCCTCGCGGTCGCTGCGTCCCTGCGCTCCGACCGTCCGCTGGCCGAGCGCATCGCCCCGGCCTTCGCCCCCGACGTCACCGAGATCCTCCGCGCCCATCCGCTTCGCGAGCTGATCACGCGTGGAAAGGCGTTCACGGCGTTCGCCGATCGTCGCCGCGCGCTGTTCGGCTCCTGGTACGAGTTCTTTCCCCGGTCCACCGGAGGCTGGTACGAGGACGGAACCCCGCGGCACGGCACCTTCGCCACGGCCGCCGCAGATCTGCCGCGCATCGCGGCGATGGGCTTCGACGTCGTCTACCTCCCCCCGATCCATCCGATCGGCAAGGTCAACCGCAAGGGACCGAACAACACCCTCGTCGCCGGCCCGGACGACGTCGGGTCGCCCTGGGCGATCGGTTCCGACGAGGGCGGCCACGACGCCATCCACCCCGAACTCGGCACCGAGCAGGACTTCCGCGATTTCGTCGCCCGCGCGAAGGAACTCGAGCTCGAGGTCGCCCTCGATCTCGCCCTGCAGTGCGCCCCCGACCACCCGTGGGCGCGTGAGCATCCGGAATGGTTCACCGTGCTGCCCGACGGCACGATCGCGTATGCGGAGAACCCGCCCAAGAAGTACCAGGACATCTATCCGATCAACTTCGACGACGACCCCGAGGGCATCTACGCCGAGGTCCTGCGCGTGGTCCGGCACTGGATCCGGTTGGGCGTCGACATCTTCCGCGTCGACAATCCGCACACCAAGCCCCCGAACTTCTGGGAGCAGCTCATCGCCGAGATCAAGCGCACCGATCCCGACGTGCTGTTCCTGTCGGAGGCGTTCACCCGGCCCGCCCGCATGTATGGGCTCGCGCGACGCGGATTCACGCAGTCCTACACGTATTTCACGTGGCGGGTCGCGAAATGGGAGCTCACCGAGTTCGGTACCGAGATCGCCGCGAAGGCCGACGAGGCCAGGCCGAACCTGTTCGTCAACACCCCCGACATCCTGCACGAGACCCTGCAGCACGGCGGACCGGGCATGTTCGCGCTGCGCGCGGCGCTCGCCGCCACCCTGGCTCCCTCGTGGGGCGTGTACTCGGGGTACGAACTGTTCGAGCACCTCGCGGTGCGGCCGGGCAGCGAGGAGTACCTCGACTCGGAGAAGTACCAGTTGCGGCCGCGCCGATACGACGAGGCACGCCGGCGCGGCGAGTCGCTCGAACCGTGGCTGACCACCCTCAACCGCATCCGGCGCGCGCATCCGGCGTTGCAGCAACTGCGCAACATCGCCTTCCACCACGTCGACAACGACGCGCTCATCGCCTACTCGAAGTTCGATCCGTCCACCGGGGACTGCGTCCTCACGGTGATCAACCTCAACCCCTATGGGGCCGAACAGGGCACGGTCTGGCTCGACATGCCGGCGATCGGGCACGACTGGCACGACCACTTCCCTGTTTACGACGAGGTGAGTGGGGAACAGTACTCGTGGGGACAGGCCAACTACGTGCGCCTCGAGCCGTGGCGGGCGGTGGCGCACATCCTGGTCCTGCCCCCGATCGGCATCCCCACCCGCACAACGCTCGCCTACAGGAGGCAGTCGTGACCGTGCCGCCCCAGACGCCGGGCGCCGATGTTCCGCGCCGGCGCCACAGCCCGCGACCGGAGGACCTCGACCTGCTCGCCGCCGGTGAGCACCACGATCCGCACGCGGTGCTCGGGGCTCATTCGCATCCGGAGGGGACGGTCATCCGGGCACTGCGCCCCGGGGCCGAGAAGGTCGCCGCCCGGATCGGTGGTCGCGACCATCCGCTCGAACCCGTGGGCGAGGACGTCTTCAGCGCCCTGATCCCGGTCTTCGATCTCGCCGACTACCGGCTCGTGGTGACCTACCCGTTCGATCACGTCGAGGTCGTCGCGGACGGTTACCGTTTCATGCCGACGCTGGGCGAGCTCGACCGTCACCTGCTGAGCGAGGGCCGGCACGAACGGCTGTGGGAGGTGCTCGGCGCCCATCCGCGGACCTATGAGACCCCGGACGGCCCGGTGACGGGCACGTCCTTCGCCGTGTGGGCACCGGGCGCACGCGGGGTCACCGTCGTCGGCGACTTCGACGGCTGGGGTGGACGCACCGCCCCGATGCGGGTGCTCGGCTCGAGCGGTGTCTGGGAGGTCTTCGTTCCCGGTGTCGAACCGGGCGCGCTGTACAAGTACCGGGTGCACGGCCGCGACGGATCCGTCCGCGACAAGGCCGACCCGATGGCGTTCGCCACCGAGGTGCCCCCCGCGACCGCGTCGAGGGTCACGGAGAGTCGCTACACCTGGAACGACGACGACTGGGTCGCGACCCGCGAGAAAGCGCAGCCCTGGCAGGAACCGATGGCGGTCTACGAGGTGCACCTCGGTTCGTGGCGCCCGGGCCTGAACTACGTCGAACTCGCCGATCAGCTCGCCGAGTACATCCTCGAGACCGGTTTCACGCACGTCGAGCTGCTGCCGGTCGCCGAGCATCCCTTCGGCGGGTCGTGGGGTTACCAGGTCACCTCCTACTACGCTCCCACCTCCCGGTTCGGCACTCCCGACGAGTTCCGCGCGTTCGTCGACCGTCTCCACGCCGCCGGGATCGGCGTGATCATGGACTGGGTGCCCGCCCACTTCCCGAAGGACGAGTGGGCGCTCGCGCGCTTCGACGGCAGCCCCCAGTACGAACATCCCGATCCGCGCCGCGGCGAACAGCTGGACTGGGGCACCTACGTCTTCGACTACGGCCGGCCCGAGGTGCGGAACTTCCTCGTTGCCAACGCCCTGTACTGGATCGAGGAGTTCCACATCGACGGTCTGCGCGTCGACGCCGTGGCCTCGATGTTGTACCTCGACTACTCGCGCCCCGAGGGCGGCTGGACGCCGAATATCTACGGCGGGCGCGAGAACCTCGAGGCCGTTGAGTTCCTGCAGGAACTCAACGCCACCGTCCACAAGCACTATCCGGGGATCGTGACGGTCGCGGAGGAGTCGACCTCCTGGCCGGGCGTGACCCGCTCGACGAACGTCGGTGGGCTCGGCTTCAGCATGAAGTGGAACATGGGCTGGATGCACGACACCCTCGGCTATCTCGGCCGCGATCCCGTGCACCGCACCTACCACCACCACGAGATCACGTTCTCGCTCGTGTACGCGTGGAGCGAGAACTTCGTACTCCCCATCAGCCACGACGAGGTCGTCCACGGCAAGGGCACGCTGTGGACGCGACTGCCGGGCGACGACGCCACGCGTGCAGCCGGCCTGCGGTCGATGCTCGCCTACATGTGGGCGCATCCCGGCAAGCAGTTGCTGTTCATGGGCCAGGAGTTCGGGCAGGTCGCCGAGTGGTCCGAGGAACGCGGCCTCGACTGGTGGCAGCTCGACGAACCGCTCCACGCCGGTATCCACCGCCTGGTGTGCGATCTCAACGGCATCTACCGCTCGCACCCGGCGCTCTACACGCTCGACACCACGCCCGGCGGATACTCGTGGATCGACGCCAACGATGCGCACAACAACGTCCTGTCGTTCCTGCGCTACGGCAGCGACGGCTCGGTGGTCGCGTGCCTGCACAACTTTTCGGGCACGACCTACGGCGACTATCGTGTCGGATTGCCCGAACCGGGCACGTGGGAGGAAGTGCTCAACACGGACGCGACCGCCTACCAGGGCAACGGAGCGGGCAACTTCGGGGCCGTGGAGGCCGACGAACATTCGTGGCACGGGCGTCCCGCCTCGGCTCGGGTGACCTTGCCTGCGCACGGTGCCATCTGGTTGTCGTTGCGGAGGTGACGCTGCCCGACGACAGGAGCACAACGACATGCGACGGACGCATCGGTTCGCGCGACTGGTGGTGCCCGCACTGACCGTCGTCCTGCTGGCGGGTTGCGCCCAGCGGATCGAAGGAACGGCGGTGTCGATCTACGACAACCCCTTCACCGTGGCGGGGCTGCCCGTCACCTCCGGGGCGTCGGGTCCGCGCAGCGGGGTGCCCGATGCGGACATCGAGATCGAGAACACCGACGGCGGTCCCGTCGACGTCCTGGCCGGCAACGCGATCGCCGACATCGAGGAGTACTGGCGTCAGGAGTTCGCGTCGGTCGCCCGGGGCACCTTCCGCCCGGTCGAGACGATCGTGTCGTGGGATCCGTCCGAGCGACGGGGCCCGCGTTTCTGCGGCAAACCCACCTACGACTTCATCAACGCGGCCTACTGCAGCGGTGGTGACGAGATCGGATGGGACCGCACCTACCTGATGCCGCAGCTCATCGACAGCTTCGGACCGATGGCCGCGGTGACGGTCCTCGCTCATGAATACGGGCACGCCGTCCAGCACACGGCGGGGCTGGTCGCCGAGGACGACCCCGGCATCGTGTTCGAGCAGCAGGCCGACTGTTTCGCCGGTGCGTTCATGCGGCACGTCGCGGAGGGCCGGTCGACGCACTTCCAGCTCGACACCTCCGACGGGCTGAACAACGTGCTCGCGTCGATGGTGCTCTTCCGCGACGCCGATCCGAACGACCCCGACTCGATCCACGGCTCGGCCTTCGAACGCGTGACGGCCGTGCAGATCGGATTCACCGACGGGGCCGGCTCATGTGCACGCATCGACGCCGCCGAGATCGAGTCGCGCCGCGCCGACCTGCCGCAGTACTACAACTCCGCAGACGACGGCGAACTGCCGGTCACCGACGAGTCGGTCGAGGCGATCTTCGAGTCGTTCCACCAGGTCTTCGACCTGGACGCCCTGCCGCAACTCGATCTGTCGGGCGCCGACCTCGGGTGCTCGGACGCCCGGGCCACCTCACCGGTGTCGTACTGCCCCGCGACGAACACCGTGGGCGTCGACATGGAGGCACTGAGCGAGCGCGGTACGGCCGCCCCGCCGGGAAGCGGCTTCGATCCCGGTGTCCGCGGCGACTACAACGCCTACGTGCTCGTCGCCTCCCGCTACGCTCTCGCGGTGCAGAAGGAGGCCGGCCAGTCGCTCACCGAGCCGCGCACGGCGCTGCGGGCGGCGTGCCTGTCGGGGGTCATCAGTGCCGCGCTGAGCCCGGACAGCACCCTCGCCTCGAACGTCGATCCGAGCCAGGTGCTGGTGTGGCTGTCCCCCGGCGACCTCGACGAGGCGGTCTCGGGCCTGCTCACCGACGGTCTGGCCGCGAGCGACGTCAACGGCAACACGGTGCCGAGCGGGTTCGCGCGGGTGGATGCCTTCCGCACCGGCGTCCTCGGCGGCGAGGCGGGCTGCACCGGCCGTTACCGCTGAGACGACACCGGCCGCCCACCACGAGTGGTGAGCGGCCGGTCCGGCGGATCGGTACGGATCAGTAGAGGGCCATCGCGAGCTTGCGGCGCGACGACACCACGACCGGATCCGCGGCATCGAACAGTTCGAACAGTTCGAGGAGCCGGGTGCGTGCCGCGGTGCGTTCGTCCCCGGCGCTGCGACGCACGAACTCGATGAGACGACCGAAGGCCGCCTCCGGCTGCTGCGCGAACAGTTCGGCGTCGGCCGCGGTGAACTGGGCTTCGAGGTCGTTCGGAGCGGCATCGGCGCGCTCGATCGCATCCTCGGGAATCTTGCTCGCGCGGGCCAGGAAACGCACCTGGCGCAGCGCGGCCTGCGCCTCGGTGTTGTTCGGCTCGGAGTTCAGGACGAGCTGGTAGGCCGCCTCGGCGCCCTCGAAGTCGCCGTTCTCGAGTGCCTGCTCGGCAGCCTCGAAACGCGGGTCGGCGGGCTGTTCCTCCGGCTCGGCGCCGGGCGGGCCCGACAGCTTGCCTGCGACGGCGTTCCGGATGGCGTCGAGCCACTGACGCAGCGCGGGCTCGGGCTGCACGCCCTGGAAGTCGGCGAGCGGCTGGCCGGCCGCGATCGCGACGACCGTGGGCACCGACTGGACGCCGAAGGCCTGGGCGATCCGCGGGTTCGCGTCGACGTCGACCTTCGCAAGGACCCACGCACCGTTTGCCTCGTTCGCGAGCTTCTCGAGAACGGGTGAGAGCTGCTTGCACGGTTCGCACCAGGTCGCCCACAGGTCGACGATCACGGGCACCTGCATCGACCGCTGCAGCACCTCGGTCTCGAACGTCGCTTCGGTGACGTCCACGATCGGGGCGATGGCACCGGGTGCGGCGCCGTCGCCACCGGACGGAGGCGGAGGCGGCGGCGCGGAGGCCCTCTCCTTGAGCGGTGAGAGATCCACCGCGCCGGACATCGCCGCGGCGACGGCGGCAGAACGTGCTGGACGGGAACCGGGTCGAGTCACATCCACCATTTTGTCACGAGTGGTCCGAATCGTGCTGCGCGGACCGGGGGACGTCGCCGTGAGGTCAGACGGTCGCGGTGGCGTCCTCGCGGGTGGCGGGAGCGGACAGCTCTCCGAGGCGACCGGTGCGCACGGCCCAGCGCTCGAAGACGATCGTGCCGAACGGGGGCACGCTCGAGACGAGGGCGAGGAAGGTCGTCTTGAGATCCCACTTCAACGACCACGCCGTGAGGAGCGCGATGAGCACGAACGGGATGAAGCCGGCCACGCCGTGCACCATGCCCGGGATCGCGATGGCCTCTTCGTAGCCGAGCACCCACTTGAAGAACATGGCGATCAGGAGGGCGAGCCAGGTCACCGCTTCCCAGATCGCGATCAGCCGGAATCGTTTCGCGGGCGTGGACACGTCGAGGATGTTGGTCATGCGGCCATTGTGCCGAAAGGCCTACGACAAGCCGTAGTTCAGTGAGAGACATCACGGCCCCGGCATGCTTGCGCCGGGGCCGTGATCATGCTTCAGAGAAAGGGGTCAGTTCTCGGGCACCCGCACGATGAGCGCGTCGCCCTGGCCGCCACCACCGCACAGGGCGGCAGCGCCGACACCGCCGCCGCGGCGCTTCAGCTCGAGCGCCAGGTGCAGCACGATGCGCGCGCCCGACATGCCGAGCGGGTGGCCGAGCGCGATCGCACCGCCGTTGACGTTCACCTTCGCGGGATCGATGCCCAGCTCACGGGCTGAGACGATGCCGACGGCGGCGAACGCCTCGTTGATCTCGATCAGGTCGAGGTCCTTCGGGTCGACGCCCTCACGCTCGCAGGCCTTGGCGATCGCCCGTGCCGGCTGCGACTGCAGGGTCGAGTCCGGTCCGGCGACGACGCCGTGGCGGCCGATCTCGGCGATCCAGCTCAGCCCGAGCTCGGTGGCCTTGGCCTTGCTCATCACGACGACCGCGGCGGCACCGTCGGAGATCTGCGAGGCCGAACCGGCGGTGACGGTGCCGTCCTTCGAGAAGGCCGGACGCAGCGAGCCGAGCGACTCGGTGGTGGTCTCCGGGCGGATGCCCTCGTCGGCGGCGAAGACGATCGGGTCGCCCTTGCGCTGCTTGATCGACACCGGCACGACCTCGTCCTCGAACAGGCCGTCCTTCCAGGCGCGGGCGGCCCTCTGATGCGAGGCGGCGGCGAAGGCGTCCTGCTCGGCGCGGGAGACGAAGCGGTCGCCGGAGTTGGCCGACTCGGTGAGGTTGCCCATCGCCTGGTCGGTGAAGATGTCGTGCAGGCCGTCGTAGGCCATGTGGTCGCGCAGGGTCACGTCGCCGTACTTGAAGCCGGCGCGGGACTTCTCGAGCATGTGCGGGGCCTGGCTCATCGACTCCTGGCCGCCGGCGACGACGACGTCGAACTCGCCCGCGCGGATCAGCTGGTCGGCCATCGCGATCGCGTTGATGCCCGACAGACACACCTTGTTGATGGTCAGCGCCGGGACGTCCATCGGGATGCCGGCGGCGACGGCCGCCTGACGGGCCGGGATCTGGCCGGCGCCGGCGGTGAGCACCTGGCCCATGATGACGTATTCGACCTGCTCAGGAGCCAGACCGGCGCGCTCGAGCGCACCGGAGATCGCCACGCCACCGAGATCCGATCCGGAGAAATCCTTGAGCGAGCCCTGAAGACGCCCCATGGGCGTACGGGCTCCGGCGACGATGACAGAACTGCTCACGGGACATTCCTCCGAAAGATCGGCATGTGATCGGAAAACTCCACTCGGATATTCACCTGAATCCCGATAGGAGTGCACTCAACGGTACCGCTACCGTCTAGAGCATGACCGAGACCTCTCCCACATCCGCTCCGGCGGCGTCCGTTCTCGCTTCCGGACTCGTCACCGCCATCGATCACGTCGGCATCGCAGTGCCCGACCTCGATGCCGCTCTCACCTGGTACGCCGAGAACCTCGGTCTCGTGTCCACCCACGAGGAAGTCAACGAGGAGCAGGGCGTGCGCGAGGCGATGCTGGCCGTTCCGGGGACCTTCGAAGGGTCCACCATGATCCAGCTGCTCGCCCCGCTGAACGAGAAATCCACGATCGCGAAGTTCATCGACCGCAATGGCCCGGGTCTGCAGCAGCTTGCCTACCGCGTCTCCGACATCGATGCCGTCTCCACTGCGCTTCGTGAGCGCGGCGTCCGCTTGCTGTACGACGCACCCCGTCGCGGCACCGCCGATTCGCGCATCAACTTTTTGCATCCGAAGGACGCGGGCGGCGTCCTCGTCGAGCTCGTCGAGCCGGCTGCACATCCCGCTCACTGACGGCCGTTCCGGTGCGCTCCCGAAGACGGATGGGGCGGGAGCGCATCCGGGTCGTACCCGCAGGGACCGGGTAGATTGTCTCCATGGTCTTCGATCGTGATCGCGCACCCAGCCACCTGCCGTTCTCCATCGTGCGGAAGGGATTCGACCGCGACGAGGTGACCAACTACTTCGCCCGGTTCGAGGCCGAGCTGCGCGTGACTGCCACCGACCGCGACGCCGCCGCCGCGCAGGCCCGCGATCTGGCCCGTCAGCTCGAGAACGCCCGCAACGAGATCGACGAACTCCGCAAGGACGTCGACCGTCTGTCGGTGCCGCCCACCACCGCCGAGGGCATGAGCGACCGCATCTCCCGGATGCTGCGTCTCGCCTCCGACGAGGCCTCCGAGCTGCGGGCCCGCGCCGAGGCCGACGCCGCCGAGATGATCTCGCTGGCGGAGCAGGAGGGCATCCGCCTCCGGGGCGACTACGAGAAGAAGCTCGCCGAACTCGAGGACACCCGCGTCGCCTTCGCTGCCGAGCACGAGCGGACGATGACTGCGGCCCGCGCCGAGGCCGAGCGGATCGTGGCTGCTGCCCGCGCGGAGGCCGAGCGACTCGACGCCGAGGCCGAGGCCAAGCGCGAGCAGGTGCAGCAGGACTTCGAGATCACGATGTCCGAGCGTCGCACGAAGCTGCTCGGAGCCCTCGACGAACTCGAACGGACGAGTAAGGCCGAAGCCGAGCGCCGCATCGAGGAAGCCACGCAGGAAGCCGAACGACGGCTCGCCCGCGCCACCGAACAGTCCGAGCGGAAGGTCGCCAACGCGCGCGACCTCACCGAGGAGCTCCGCGTGCTGCGCGGACGCATCCTCGGCCAGCTCGACGCCGTTCGCGAGCAACTCGACGACGTCCCCACGCTGCTCGCGGGCATCAACCGCGAGGGCGAACTGCTCGACCGGGAGATCTCCCTCGACGAGCCCCGCACGACCGTCCTCGGCACGGCGCGCGACAAGCAGGGCAGCGACAAGCAGGGCAGCGACAAGCAGGGCTCGGACGACGAGAGCCCGACGGAGCCGGCATCCACCGAGGCCGACGCGAAGGCGGACAAGACCACGCCGCTGCCGCAGACCGACAAGACCACGCCCATGCCGCAGGCCGACCGGACGGTGCGGATCCCGAAGAGCGATGCCCCCGGCTCGGTCTCCGGCCCGAACTCGGCCGCGCAGCCGAACACCGGCGGGCAGGGATCGCAGTCCACTCCGCGTACGCCGAACGCCTCGGCACCGCATCGCTCCCCCTCGGTCGGTTCCGGTGTGCAGGGTCGCTCCCCCGCCGTGGCCAGCAAGGTCCGCAACTGACGGTCGCCGGCCGTCGGGCTTGACCTTCGAGTCGGTCGAAGCTCCATGATGGGCCGGTGACCGACCCGGAGATGATGTCGATCGGCGTGTTCGCCGAACTCGTCGGACTGACCGCGAGCGCATTGCGGTTCTACGACGACGCCGGCATGCTGCGCCCCGCGCAGGTCGACCCGTCGACGGGATACCGGTTCTACAGCCGATCCCAGGTCTCCCGCGCCTGCCGGCTGCGGCAGTTGCGGGAGATCGGGATGCCGCTGCCCGCCATCGGCGAGTTCTTCGCCGCCGACACGGACGAGGCCGCGCGACTGCTCGACGACCACGTCACCGGGATGACCACGGAGGCCGAGCGGCTCCGACGGGCCGCCGAGACGCTCGGTGCGTCCCTGCGGGCCGAATCGCGTCGCGTGATCTGCACGGTGCCCGGACCCGTCCTCGCCGGCGCCGTCGATCAGGTCTCCGCCGCCACCGGTCACGACCCCGACATCCCGGTACTGAACGGCGTGCACAGGGAAACCGGATCCGGCTGCGTGAGGCTGACCGCCACCGACCGGTACCGGATCGCCACCCGGACGCTCGCGCCCACCGATCCGACCTGCACGACGATCCCGCCGAGTCCCTGGTCTGGAATATCCGCGCCCTCGACGCTGCCGATGCCCTCACCGACGAGCGCGCACAGCGACACCACGACACCCTCCGGGTCGCAGGCTTCTATCCGAGCCTGCACCTGAACCTGGCCGACGACTCGGATCGTTCCGGGCGGCCGCGGATCATCTCGACCGCGCGCAGGACCACCTGTCCGCACTCCCCGACGATCCCTACCGCGACATCATCCGCACGGCCGTCCACGAGGTGCGTCGGGCGATCACCGACCGCGATACGGCGCCGCGAGCGTCCGCGCCGGGCACCGTCCGCTAACGGGTGCCCTCGGACCGGCGTGCAGCGACCGGTGAGGGTGGCTAGGACCAGCGTCGGGTCGGTCGGCGGGTCCCGCGTCCCGCCCAGCATCCGCTGTGCCAGTGCCGCCGGTCCTCCGCACCGCCGAGCGCATCGGTCGGCCAGGCGACGAGATGGGGTGTTCCCGGCGCGATCTCGTGATCGCATCCCGGGCACCGGTACGGCTTGGTGGCACGCGAACCCGGCACGGTGCGCACGGTGAAGCGCTCCCCTTCGGCCCCCGCGGGACCGTTCTCGGTGCGCACCGTCGCCCCGAAGTAGGTCGGGGATTCGTCGGCCGCCCCACCGCGCTTGCGGCCGGTGCGGGATCTGTTGCGGCGCGGCACGATCAGAACAATCTGAACTCGGTGCTCTCGGTGCCCCGCAGCGCCTCGTAGTCGAGCACGAGGCAGCGGATGCCGCGGTCCGTGGCCAGTGTCCGCGCCTGCGGCTTGATCTGCTGGGCCGCGAACACGCCACTGACGGGTGCGAGCAGCGGGTCCCGGTTGAGCAGTTCGAGATAACGGGTGAGCTGCTCCACGCCGTCGATCTCGCCGCGGCGCTTCACCTCCACGGCGACGGTCGCTCCGTCGGCATCACGGCACAACAGGTCCACAGGGCCGATCGCCGTGGGGTATTCGCGCCGGATCAGGGTGAAGCCCGTCCCGAGGGTCTCGACGTGCTCGGCGAGAAGTTCCTGCAGGTGCGCCTCGACACCGTCTTTGATCAGACCGGGGTCGACACCGAGCTCGTGGCTCGAATCGTGGTCGATCTCTTCGAGAGTGATGCGCAGCTGCTCGCCCGCCTTGTTGGTGACGACCCACAGGGCCTCGGCGTCCTCGACGGACTCCTCTTCGAGCCAGCAGGGCGGGCTCATCCAGTTCAGAGGCTTGTAGGCACGGTCGTCGGCGTGGACACTCACCGAACCGTCGGATTTGACGAGGAGGAGACGTCGGGCCGTCGGCAGATGAGCCGTCAGGCGTCCGATGTAGTCCACACGGCAACGGGCAATCACAAGACGCACACAGCCACCCTAGAGGATCGACTCGACTAGTCTCGAACGACCATGCCCGCACGCAGTCACCGCACGGCCCCGCTCGGATCGGCCATCCTGGGAGAGCCTGCCGAACCGATCCGACGGCAACGCATCAGGATCCAGACCCTGTTGACGTTCTCCCTGATCGGTACGCATCTCGTCGGTGCCCTGATCGTGGCCGCTCTCATCAACGTCGTGATCCCGGGCCCGTCCGTACTGACCTCCGACTTCCTCGTCATCACCGCGATCCTCGCTCCTGTCTACGTGGTCTCGGCCGTCGTGGTCGGATCGGTGCTCGGTACCCGGGCGACCCTCCGCAGGCTGCGGTGGGCGCTGGAGAACCGGCCGCCCACCCTGCAGGAACAGCGGATCGCGTTGCGGATGCCCTGGCGTACCACCCTCCAGCAGGGAGCACTGTGGTTCATCGGGTTGATCCTGTTCACCGTCGGGTTCGGGGTCATCGACCCGCAGACGATCCCGAAGGTCGCGCTGACCATCACCCTGGCCGGTGTCACGGTGTGCGGATTCGCGTACATGTTCACCGATTTCGCGCTGCGCCCCATCGCGGCGCGCGCGCTCGAGGTCGGGACGCCTCGTCGCCCGCGCCTGGCCGGCACCACCGGACGCGTGATGCTCGCGTGGGCCCTGGGCAGCGCGGTGCCCGTTGTCGGTCTGCTGTTCATCGCGGTGTTCAGCTTCATCCGCCCCGTCACATCGACGCGCCTGGCGATCACGATCCTCGCCATCGGCGGACTCGGTCTGCTCACCGGCTCGCTGCTGATGTTCCTCACGATCCGGTCGACGATCGCGCCGATCGAATCGGTGCGCGCCGGGATGCAGCGCATCGCGTCGGGCGATTTCGATACCGCGGTCGTCGTCTACGACGGAACCGAATTGGGGCAGCTGCAGACGGGGTTCAACCGGATGGCCGAAGGCCTGCGCGAACGCGAGAAACTGCGCGACGTGTTCGGCCGCCATGTCGGACGGGAGGTCGCGGCTGCGGCGCTGGCCAATCCCGGTGTCCTCGGCGGTGAGGAACGGGACGTCGCGGTGTTGTTCGTCGACATCGTCGGGTCCACCGCGTTGGCCGCAAGTCGCCCACCGACAGAGGTGGTAGCGCTGCTCAACCGCTTCTTCGCGGTCGTCGTCGAAGAGGTGCACGCGGCCGAAGGATTCGTCAACAAGTTCGAGGGCGACGCCGCGCTCGCGATCTTCGGGGCGCCGGTCGCCCTCGACAACGCCGCCGGTTCCGCGCTCGGCGCCGCGAGGAGGATGGCGCGACGCCTCGCCGAGGAAGTCCCGGAGTGTCGCGCGGGTATCGGGGTTACGGCAGGTCGTGCGGTCGCCGGGAACATCGGCGCGCAGGAACGCTTCGAGTACACCGTGATCGGCGATCCGGTCAACGAAGCAGCGAGGCTGTCGGATCTCGCGAAGACCGTTCCGGGTTACGTCGCGGCGTCGGCCCGCACCGTGCAGCTCGCCCCCGAGGACGAACGCGCACGGTGGGAACTGGGTGAGGAGATCACCCTGCGCGGTCGTTCCGAGCCGACGCGCCTGGCGATTCCGCGCGCGGACTGACGGCAGGCCTCACTCTCCCGCCAGCACCGCGTCGAGGAACTTGCGGGTGCGTTCCTCCCGGGGGCTGGTGAAGATGCGCTCGGGCGGCCCCTCCTCCACGATGCGACCCCGATCGAACATCAGCACTCGATCGGAGACGTCGCGGGCGAAGTGCATCTCGTGCGTCACGATCAGCATCGTGATGTCGGTCGTCTCGGCGATCGTCCGCAGCACGTCCAGCACATCGGCGACGAGTTCGGGGTCGAGGGCCGAGGTCACCTCGTCGAGCAGCAGGATCTCCGGATCCATCGCGAGGGCACGGGCGATCGCGACCCGCTGCTGCTGACCACCCGACAGTTGCGTGGGGTGGGCGGTCTCCTTGTCGGACAGACCGACCATCGCGAGCAGCTCCCGCGCACGGTCGCGTGCCTCGGCCTTACTGCGACCGAGGACGTGGACCGGAGCCTCGGTGAGGTTCTCCATCACGTTCATGTTGGGGAAGAGGTTGAACTGCTGGAAGACCATGCCGATGCTGCGGCGCATCGTCCTCAGGTAGCGCTCGGAGGCCGGGACGAGACGCGTCCCCTTGCGTTCGTGGCTGAGTGGTTCGCCCTTGACCCACACCACACCGTCGTCGATCTTCTCGAGGGTCATGAGCAGGCGCAGGATGGTCGTCTTGCCCGAACCGCTCGGACCGATCAACGTGACCCGTTCCCCCGGGGCGACGGTGAAGTCCAAGTGGTCGAGTACTACGTGGTCGCCGAATCTCTTGACCACGGAGTCGAAACGGATCATGGATCCATCGGAGCTGGCGGCGGGAAGCGAGTCGCCGTCGGCACCGGCTTCCTTGTGCATCTCAATAGGCAAGGCGACGCTCCAATCGGCGGACGAGCAACGACGTCGGGTAGCTGGCGATGAGGAAGATCAGGCCGGCCAGCGTGAGCGGCTCGAGGTACTGAAAGTTGCGCGCACCGAACTGCTGGGCTGCGGTCACCATCTCCACGACGGAGATCGTGAACAGGAACGGGGTGTCCTTGAACAGCGACACCGCGTAGTTGCCCAGCGCGGGCACGACACGGCGCACGGCCTGCGGCAGGATCACCGCACGCCACGTACGCATCGGCGACAACGACAGGGCGCGGCACGCCTCCCATTGTCCCTTCGGCACGGCGTCGATGCCCGCCCGGTACACCTCGGCCATGTAGGTCGAGTAGTGGATCCCCAGTACCGCGATGCCGATCTGCAGCGCACTGAACTGCGGGAGCAGGTAGTACACGAACAGGAGCTGCACCACGAGTGGTGTGAGCCGGATGAACTGGACGACGGCGGACAGCGCCGTCGCGAGCACCTTCGGCAACGAGCGGCGGGCGACGGCCACGACCAGCCCCAGCACCGCGGCGACCACGAATCCGAGGACCGTGGCCAGCAGGGTGATCCGGAATCCTTCGAGCAGTACCGGAAGCGCGTCGGCCGCGCGTTGCCAACTCCAGTCGACGGTCATGAGCGTGCCCCCACCGGCTGATCGAAGACCGGGGCGAGCCCGAAGATCTCACGGAGCGTCGGACCGGTCCCGAGTCGGCTCTTCGCACGCACCTCGAGCGCATTCATCAGCAGCGTCAGCAGATAGCCGAGCACGAAGTACAGCACCAACCCCACACCGAACGCGAAGATGGTGTCGCCACTGCCTCTACGGAGCTGCTCGATCTGGAACGTGAGGTCCTGCAGGAGGATGTAACTCGCCAGTGCTGTTCCCTTGAGCAGCTGGATGAGCAGATTGGTCAACGGCGGGATCATCTCGGCCCAGGCCTGCGGGAAGACCACCCGTCGCATGCGTTGCCAGTAGCCGAAATTCAGCGCTGTCGCCGCCTCGATTTGCGGCTTCGGCACCGAGGCGATCGCACCGCGCACCACCTCCGCTCCGTAGGCGCCGTAGTTGAGCGACAGCGCGAGGATCCCGCACACGATCGATTCGAGCCGGAACCCGAATAACGGCAGAACATAGAAGAACCAGAACAGCTGCACGAGAAGCGAAGTACCGCGGAAGAACTCGATGAACACTCTCGCGCTGCCACGCAGGACGAGGTTCTTCGCGCCTGCCGCCAGCCCGAGGGCCACTGCGAGCAGGAACGCGAAGACCGCACTCCCCAGGGTCAATTCGACGGTGACGAGCAGACCGTCGAACAGTTGGGGGAAGGAATTCCACAGCAGTTCGATCTTCGAACCGAAATCCATTACGACGCAGCCGAGATCAGGAAACGCCCTCGCAGAGCATCTCGGTCGTCAGCCCCGGATCGGGCATCTCGGCCTCCGTGAACCCGAAGTCGCCGACGATCGAAAGGTACTTCTGCGGGTCGGACGTGATCTTCGCCAGTTCCTCGTTGTAGGCGTCGCGCAGTTCGGTGTCCTCCTTGCGGAAGACCGTCCCGCCGGCGCCCACCTGAGGTACCCCGTCGATCTCCGCGACGAACGACTCGGTGACGTCGACGGGCGCACCCTCGTTGTTCTGCTTCATCCAGTTCAAGGAGATACCCGTCAGGGCGAAGACGTCGGCGCGTCCGTTGACGACGGCATCCATCCCGTCCTGGGGAGACGCCACCTGCATCGCGTCGATGCCGAGGGCGGACGCGTAGTCGGCTTCGATCGCGCCGGTCATGACGGCCATCCGGACGCCGCTCTCGGCGATCGACTGCATGTCGGCGAGTTGTTCCGGGTTGCCCTGCGGGACCATGAGTGCGGTGGTGTAGTTGAACTCCGGCTCGCTGAACAGTGCCTGTTCGCAACGTTGCGGGAGGATCGACATGCCGGCGCTGACGACGTCGAATCGTCCGGCCTGCAGGCCGGGAATGAGCGCACCGAAGTCGGTGGCCACACCTTCGACGTTGTCGATGCCGAGGTTCTTGAAGATCTCGCGGTGCAGAGCGACGGTGGCGCCGGTGAGTTCGCCGTCCTGCATGAAGCTGTAGGGTGCCTCGCCGGCGAACCCGACGGTGACGGTGCCTTCTTGCTGGAGCCGTTCGAGGGTCGAGCCCTCGGTGTCGGTGTCGACGCTCGTACATCCTGTGATGGCCGCGCCGATGAGTCCCAGTCCCGCGATCACCGCCGTGAACTTGCCGGCGGTACCCGTAGTCGATCGATTCGTCATCGTCTCGCCCCTCCTCGTCGTCGACGAGAACGCCCCCGACAGGCGCTCACACGCCGAACCCACACGAACCGTGCGATCGTGCATGAGCGGACGTTACCGACATAAGTAGGCATAGCCTGGAACAGGGCGTGTTTGTTACGAGGTCGTGATCGGCCGGGCGCCGGCGATGGAAAAGGGGCGCACCGTACCCGAGAACCGTTCGGAGCGTGAGTACTTTCCCGTGAGATGAAATCATCCGACGGTCCGGAGAGAGCCCGGAGAACACGAAAGGGGACCCACAGTGTGGGTCCCCTTTCGGAACGGGTGTTCGGCGGTGTCCTACTCTCCCACACCCTGTCGAGTGCAGTACCATCGGCGCAGACAGGCTTAGCTTCCGGGTTCGGAATGGGACCGGGCGTTTCCCTGTCGCTATGACCGCCGTAACTCTATGAAACAATAGTCCACGCAGATTCCTCGAATCACCTGCTGCTGCAGGATTTTCGGATCTGTGTGTGTTGTTTCAGATACCGCACAGTGGACGCGTAACATCTTCGTGGTAAGTCCTCGGCCTATTAGTACCGGTCACCTCCACCCATTGCTGGGCTTCCAGTTCCGGCCTATCAACCCGGTGGTCTGCCGGGGGCCTTACCCCCTCGAGGGGGTGAGAAACCTCATCTTGGAACAGGCTTCCCGCTTAGATGCTTTCAGCGGTTATCCCTTCCGAACGTAGCCAACCAGCCATGCCCCTGGCGGGACAACTGGCACACCAGAGGTTCGTCCGTCCCGGTCCTCTCGTACTAGGGACAGCCTTCCTCAAGTTTCTAACGCGCGCGGCGGATAGAGACCGAACTGTCTCACGACGTTCTAAACCCAGCTCGCGTGCCGCTTTAATGGGCGAACAGCCCAACCCTTGGGACCTACTCCAGCCCCAGGATGCGACGAGCCGACATCGAGGTGCCAAACCATCCCGTCGATATGGACTCTTGGGGAAGATCAGCCTGTTATCCCCGGGGTACCTTTTATCCGTTGAGCGACACCGCTTCCACATGCCGGTGCCGGATCACTAGTCCCGACTTTCGTCCCTGCTCGACCTGTCAGTCTCACAGTCAAGCTCCCTTGTGCACTTGCACTCGACACCTGATTGCCAACCAGGCTGAGGGAACCTTTGGGCGCCTCCGTTACATTTTGGGAGGCAACCGCCCCAGTTAAACTACCCACCAGGCACTGTCCCTGAACCAGATCATGGTCCGAGGTTAGAGGTCCAATACGATCAGAGTGGTATTTCAACAACGACTCCACCCATACTGGCGTATGAGCTTCACAGTCTCCCACCTATCCTACACAAACCGAACCGAACACCAATACCAAGCTATAGTGAAGGTCCCGGGGTCTTTTCGTCCTGCCGCGCGTAACGAGCATCTTTACTCGTAATGCAATTTCGCCGAGTCTGTGGTCGAGACAGCAGAGAAGTCGTTACGCCATTCGTGCAGGTCGGAACTTACCCGACAAGGAATTTCGCTACCTTAGGATGGTTATAGTTACCACCGCCGTTTACTGGGGCTTAAATTCTCAGCTTCGCGGATTGCTCCGCTAACCGGTCCTCTTAACCTTCCAGCACCGGGCAGGCGTCAGTCCGTATACATCGTCTTACGACTTCGCACGGACCTGTGTTTTTAGTAAACAGTCGCTTCTCTCTGGTCTCTGCGACCACCCCCAGCTCGGACCGCAAGGGCCGTCACCGAGCGTGGTCCCCCTTCTCCCGAAGTTACGGGGGCATTTTGCCGAGTTCCTTAACCACAGTTCTCTCGATCGCCTCGGTATTCTCTACCTGACCACCTGTGTCGGTTTGGGGTACGGGCCGTGTACCAACTCACTAGAGGCTTTTCTCGGCAGCATAGGATCACTGAATTCCCCTCAACGGGTACGCATCACCTCTCAGGCTGCATGAATGGCGGATTTGCCTACCATTCGCCCTACCGGCTTACACCAGGTACTCCATCACCTGGCCCAGCTACCTTCCTGCGTCACCCCATCGCTTGACTACTACAATCAGGGTCCCGTGCAGCCATCCCCACAATTCCCGAAGGAACAGCGGAAACTTTTGGACGGTTAGCACAACTGATTCGCCATTGGGCGCGAATACACGGGTACGGGAATATCAACCCGTTGTCCATCGACTACGCCTGTCGGCCTCGCCTTAGGTCCCGACTCACCCTGGGCGGATTAACCTGGCCCAGGAACCCTTGGTCATCCGGCGGACGAGTTTCTCACTCGTCTTTCGCTACTCATGCCTGCATTCTCACTCGCGCAGCCTCCACACCTGGATCACTCCGGCGCTTCCACGGCTGCACGACGCTCCCCTACCCACCCACACCACTGCACACGTTCCCGCAGGAACGAATGGGTGTTGTGTGAGTGCCGCGGCTTCGGCGGTGTACTTGAGCCCCGCTACATTGTCGGCGCAGAACCACTTGACCAGTGAGCTATTACGCACTCTTTCAAGGGTGGCTGCTTCTAAGCCAACCTCCTGGTTGTCTCAGCGATCCCACATCCTTTTCCACTTAGTACACGCTTAGGGGCCTTAGCCGGCGATCTGGGCTGTTTCCCTCTCGACTACGAAGCTTATCCCCCGCAGTCTCACTGCCGCGCTCTCACTCACCGGCATTCGGAGTTTGGCTGATTTCGGTAAGCTTGTGGGCCCCCTAGACCATCCAGTAGCTCTACCTCCGGTGAGAAACACGCGACGCTGCACCTAAATGCATTTCGGGGAGAACCAGCTATCACGGAGTTTGATTGGCCTTTCACCCCTACCCACAACTCATCCCCTCAGTTTTCAACCTAAGTGGGTTCGGGCCTCCACGACGTCTTACCATCGCTTCACCCTGGCCATGGGTAGATCACTCCGCTTCGGGTCTAGAACATGCCACTACATGCGCCCTATTCGGACTCGCTTTCGCTACGACTACCCCACACGGGTTAACCTCGCGACATGCCACTAACTCGCAGGCTCATTCTTCAAAAGGCACGCCATCACCCACCACGAACTGAATCGTGCATCGGCTCTGACGGATTGTAAGCGCACGGTTTCAGGTACTATTTCACTCCCCTCCCGGGGTACTTTTCACCTTTCCCTCACGGTACTAGTCCGCTATCGGTCACCAGGGAGTATTCAGGCTTATCGGGTGGTCCCGACAGATTCACACCGGATTTCACGGGCCCGGTGCTACTCGGGTATTCGAATCGACAGTCACCGTGTTTTCGTCTACGGGATTCTCACCCTCTACGACAGGCCGTTCCAGACCACTTCGACTAACACGACGATTTCTCACTGTCGGCCGGCATGGCAGCGCCGACACAACGAACCCCACAACCCCGAATACACAACCCCTGCCAGGTATCACATGTACTCGGTTTAGCCTCATCCGCTTTCGCTCGCCACTACTCACGGAATCACATGTTGTTTTCTCTTCCTGTGGGTACTGAGATGTTTCACTTCCCCACGTTCCCTCCACACACCCTATATATTCAGATGCGGGTAACACGACATCACTCGTGCTGGGTTTCCCCATTCGGAAATCCTCGGATCACAGCTCGGTTGACAGCTCCCCGAGGCATATCGCAGCCTCCCACGTCCTTCATCGGCTCCTGGTGCCAAGGCATCCACCGTACGCTCATAAACACTTACAACAAAGATGCTCGCGTCCACTGTGCAGTTCTCAAACAACACACAACAACCCCTACCGCAAGAAAACTGATTTCCTTGTTTCGCGGATCATCGTCGCTGATCAAACACATTGCGTGTTCTCTCAGGACCCAACAGTGCACCGATATAACCCTTCGATCCCTTCCAGGTGGAAGAGACGATCCGAAGAGTGCTTGTCAGCGTTCCACCCATGAGCTTCTGCCGTTCCACCTGCGGGAACGAAACAGTCTCTGCCCGTGAGGAAGTCACCTGTGTGACCCCTCGCCGGGAGAAATGCTCCTTAGAAAGGAGGTGATCCAGCCGCACCTTCCGGTACGGCTACCTTGTTACGACTTCGTCCCAATCGCCGATCCCACCTTCGACGGCTCCCTCCCACAAGGGGTTAGGCCACCGGCTTCGGGTGTTACCGACTTTCATGACGTGACGGGCGGTGTGTACAAGGCCCGGGAACGTATTCACCGCAGCGTTGCTGATCTGCGATTACTAGCGACTCCGACTTCACGGGGTCGAGTTGCAGACCCCGATCCGAACTGAGACCGGCTTTAAGGGATTCGCTCCACCTCACGGTATCGCAGCCCTCTGTACCGACCATTGTAGCATGTGTGAAGCCCTGGACATAAGGGGCATGATGACTTGACGTCGTCCCCACCTTCCTCCGAGTTGACCCCGGCAGTCTCCTGCGAGTCCCCACCATCACGTGCTGGCAACACAGGACAAGGGTTGCGCTCGTTGCGGGACTTAACCCAACATCTCACGACACGAGCTGACGACAGCCATGCACCACCTGTCTACCGGCCACAAGGGAAACCACATCTCTGCAGTCGTCCGGTACATGTCAAACCCAGGTAAGGTTCTTCGCGTTGCATCGAATTAATCCACATGCTCCGCCGCTTGTGCGGGCCCCCGTCAATTCCTTTGAGTTTTAGCCTTGCGGCCGTACTCCCCAGGCGGGGCGCTTAATGCGTTGGCTACGGCACGGATCCCGTGGAAGGAAACCCACACCTAGCGCCCACCGTTTACGGCGTGGACTACCAGGGTATCTAATCCTGTTCGCTACCCACGCTTTCGCTCCTCAGCGTCAGTTACTGCCCAGAGACCCGCCTTCGCCACCGGTGTTCCTCCTGATATCTGCGCATTTCACCGCTACACCAGGAATTCCAGTCTCCCCTGCAGTACTCGAGTCTGCCCGTATCGCCTGCAAGCCCGCAGTTGAGCTGCGGGATTTCACAGACGACGCGACAAACCGCCTACGAGCTCTTTACGCCCAGTAATTCCGGACAACGCTCGCACCCTACGTATTACCGCGGCTGCTGGCACGTAGTTGGCCGGTGCTTCTTCTCCCACTACCGTCACTTGCGCTTCGTCATGGGTGAAAGAGGTTTACAACCCGAAGGCCGTCATCCCTCACGCGGCGTCGCTGCATCAGGCTTGCGCCCATTGTGCAATATTCCCCACTGCTGCCTCCCGTAGGAGTCTGGGCCGTGTCTCAGTCCCAGTGTGGCCGGTCGCCCTCTCAGGCCGGCTACCCGTCGTCGCCTTGGTAGGCCATTACCCCACCAACAAGCTGATAGGCCGCGGGCTCATCCTGCACCGAAAAACTTTCCACCCCAGAACATGCATCCCGAGGTCATATCCGGTATTAGACCCAGTTTCCCAGGCTTATCCCAGAGTGCAGGGCAGATCACCCACGTGTTACTCACCCGTTCGCCACTAATCCACCCAGCAAGCTGGGCTTCATCGTTCGACTTGCATGTGTTAAGCACGCCGCCAGCGTTCGTCCTGAGCCAGGATCAAACTCTCCGTTGAAGACTCACAATCACCCCGAAGGGGCAATCAGTCAAAGACAAAAGAGTCAAATCACTAGCAAAAAAACTCAAACTAGCTCAAAAACACTGACCATCCCAGACGGAAGAATGAGACGATCAGCAAATACCCACCCCATCGAAACGATGGAGCGGAGTACCAAATAATATTGGCACTGACATTCATCGGCACACTGTTGAGTTCTCAAAGAACACGCACACACCATCGCTCCCGAACCTTCCGGTTCGTTCACTCCGGGGTGATTGTCCATCAGGAGGTCTCTTCGACCTCCGGGGCCACCGACCTTACCAGAAGAATCGGGGGCTCGTAACCAAGTTCAGGCGCCTTCGTCCAACCTCGTTGTCCCGTTCCTCTCGGCCCGGGTCGGTGTCCGTGTCGCTCTGACCTGGAATAAGTTACGCGAGGATCAACTCCCTGCCAAATCGCCTGGTCAGAGGTGGTAGTCCTCGAGAAAAGCCCAGGTGAATGTCTCCGAGAGGCGCCGACCGGACCGAAATCGCTTCCGGTGACGCCGGACACAGGGCCCGAACAGGGTTTCCTCCCTAGTGAGACAGGAGTCGGCCTTCCTCGACACCCACCCGCTCGATGGTTCCGCCGAGCTCCTGGAGGATCTCGACGAACCGCGGATAACCACGGTCGATGTGGTAGACGTCGTGCACTTCCGTGACCCCGTCCGCACACAGGCCGGCGAGCACCAGACCTGCGCCCGCACGAATGTCCGATGCCCACACGGGAGCACTCGACAACTGCTCCACTCCCCGCACGACCGCGTGGTGGCCGTCGGTGCGGGCGTCCGCTCCGAGACGCACCATCTCCTCGACGAACCGGAACCGTGCTTCGAAGACGTTCTCGGTGATCATCGACGTCCCGTCGGCGATGGCCGCGAGACCGATGGCCATGGGCTGCAGGTCGGTGGGGAATCCCGGATACGGCAGCGTCGCGAAGTTGACGGCACGGGGCCGCTCCTTCTGCACGACGTGGAATCCGTCTGCCAACGGCATGACTTCGGCGCCGGCACTGCGCAACTTGTCCAGCACCAACGCGAGATGCTTCGGATTGACGCCACGGACGGCGATATCGCCCCGCGTCATCACAGCTGCGATCCCCCACGTCGCCGCAACGATCCGGTCCCCGATGCACCGGTGCTCGGTGGGACGGAGGGACGAGACTCCCGAGACCCGCAGCGTCGTACTGCCCGCACCGGTGATCCGTGCCCCCATGCGGACGAGCATGTTGCACAGGTCGACGATCTCGGGTTCGCGGGCCGCGTTGTCGATTGTCGTGTCCCCCTTGGCGAGGACCGCGGCCATGAGGATGTTCTCTGTCGCTCCCACCGAAGGGAACGCCAGACGGATGGTGGCACCGTGCAGATCGTCCGCTTCCGCGACGACGCATCCGTGCTCGATCGACGAATGGGCGCCGAGCAGTCGCAGACCCGCCTGGTGCATGTCGAGCGGACGGGAGCCGATGGCGTCGCCGCCGGGCAGCGCCACGATCGCCTTGCGGCAGCGTGCAACCAGCGGGCCGAGTACGCAGACCGACGCCCGGAACTGCCGCACTGCCGCGAAGTCTGCGCGGTACTCGGGTTCGGCAGGCGTCGTGATGCGTACGGCGTCGCCTTCGAGTTCGACCTCGCAGCCGAGTCCACGCAGGACGTCGGCCATCAGGGGCACGTCGAGGATGTCGGGGCAGTTGGTGATCGTGGTGGTGCCCTCGGCGAGCAGCGCCGCAGCCATCAACTTGAGGACGCTGTTCTTGGCACCCCCGACGACGACGTCGCCGGAAAGGCGGTTCCCACCTGTGACAAGAAAGCGTTCACTCACAACGACACAGCGTAACGGGCGTGTCCGCGGGAAGAGCAGAGCCGGTACCGTGACGCGCATGGCAGTCCACCTGACACGGATCTATACGCGCACCGGAGACGACGGAACAACGGGGCTCAGCGACTTCTCGCGCGTCTCGAAGAACGATCCTCGTCTGGTCGCCTACGCCGATTGCGACGAGACCAACGCGGCGATCGGTGTGGCCCTCGCACTGGGAGCGCTCCCGGAACGGCTCATCCCGGTACTCCGACAGATTCAGAACGATCTCTTCGATGCCGGCGCGGATCTGTCGACGCCCGTGGTCGAGAACCCGAAGTACCCGCCGCTGCGGATCACCCAGCAGTACATCGACCGGCTCGAGGGCTGGTGCGACGAATTCAACGAGGAGCTGGAACCGCTCAACTCGTTCATTCTTCCGGGCGGCACGCCGGGGGCGGCTCTGTTGCACACCGCCAGGACGGTGGCACGACGTGCGGAACGGTCGGCGTGGGCGGCGGTGGACGCGGCTCCCGACGACACGAACGTCCTGCCCGCGAAGTACCTGAACCGGCTCTCGGATCTGCTGTTCATCCTGGGCCGGATCGCGAACCCGGACGGCGACGTGCTGTGGAAGCCGGGAGCGGGCGCGTGAGGAAGTCCCTCTAGAGGGGGCGGCGGCGCTGCGACCGGCCGTCGGGCCTGGATTCGACCCAGGACATGAAGGCCATCAAAGCGCCGCTGTCGAGCGCGATCTCGTACGAGTCGTCGCGGTCGATCACATCGAGGATCACGATGTCCTCGGTCATGATGTCGAATTCACTGCCTTCCGGCTTCCGTCGCGAACGCACATCGATGCCCTGACGGGTCAGTCGTACGTCGGGTCCGGGCCGAAGGCTCGAAAGCTTGTAGAACGCGAGTGTCTCGTCGCCGTACCGAACGATTCCGTGCCTCCAGCCGGAACCCTCGTTCTGAGGCATCACTCGCAGAATGGCGGCGGTACCCCCGCCGCGCAGGGCAAAGAGGCGGTACAACAAAGCCGCGACGGAGACCGCGAGCAGCACCACAAGGATACTGAGAATCAGAAATCCAGGTGACACTGCTCGTCGGCTCCGTCGCGGCTTCTCGTTGTTCGACGATCAGGCTCGTTCGACAGCCCGCAGGCGGCCGCGGGCCGCTGCGATCTCCGACTCGTCACGATCTGCATCGTTCAGAGTCGACTTGGCTGCCTCGACGTCGATGTCCTCCACGCGGTCGGCGGCTTCGGCGAGCACCGTCACCGTCGTCGCGGTCACCGAGAGGAATCCGCCATGGACGGCCATGACGATCCGCTCACCGTCCGCGGTCCTGACGGACACGACGCCACCCTCGACGAGCTGGCCGAGCACGGGCTCGTGACCGGGCATGATGCCGATCTCGCCCTCGGTGGTCTGGGCGGTGACGAGAGTCGCCGATCCGGACCACACACGCTCCTCGACGGCAACGATGTCCACGCTCATCTCAGCCACGGTGGCCTACTTTCCGGCGATCTTCTTGGCTGCAGCCTCGACGTCGTCGAGTCCACCGCAGCTGTTGAACGCCTGCTCGGGCAGGTGGTCGAACTCGCCCTTGCACACGCGGTCGAAGGCCTCGATGGTGTCGGCGAGCGGCACGACCGAACCCGGCTGACCCGTGAACTTCTCGGCGACGATGAAGTTCTGGCCGAGGAACTTCTGGAGACGACGGGCACGGGCGACCGTGACCTTGTCTTCTTCGGAGAGCTCGTCCATACCGAGGATGGCGATGATGTCCTGCAGTTCCTTGTACTTCTGCAGGATGCGCTTGACCTCGTTGGCCACCCGGAAGTGGTCGGCACCGACGATGCCCGGCTCGAGGATTCGCGAGGTCGACGTCAGCGGGTCCACAGCGGGGTAGATACCCATCTGCGAGATCGGACGCGAGAGCTCGGTGGTCGCATCGAGGTGAGCGAACGTCGTGGCCGGCGCGGGGTCGGTGTAGTCGTCGGCGGGCACGTAGATCGCCTGCAGCGAGGTGATCGAGCGGCCACGCGTCGAGGTGATGCGCTCCTGGAGCTCACCCATCTCGTCCGCGAGCGTGGGCTGGTAACCCACGGCCGACGGCATACGGCCGAGGAGGGTCGAAACCTCCGAGCCGGCCTGCGTGAAGCGGAAGATGTTGTCGATGAACAGGAGCACGTCCTGTCCCTGGACGTCGCGGAAGTACTCCGCCATCGTCAGGGCCGACAGGGCGACGCGCATACGCGTGCCCGGCGGCTCGTCCATCTGGCCGAAGACGAGGGCGGTGTCCTGGAGGACGCCCATCTCTTCCATCTCGAGGTGGAGGTCGGTGCCCTCACGGGTGCGCTCACCGACGCCGGCGAACACCGACGTACCGGAGAACTCACGCGCGATACGGGTGATCATCTCCTGGATCAGAACGGTCTTGCCGACACCGGCACCACCGAACAGACCGATCTTGCCGCCCTTCACGTACGGGGTCAGCAGGTCGATGACCTTGATGCCGGTCTCGAGGATCTCGGTCTTGCCCTCGAGCTGGTCGAAGGCCGGGGGCTTGCGGTGGATGCCCCACTGCTCGCCGTCGCGTCCGGTGCCCGGCGCGTCGAGGCAGTCGCCCAGCGCGTTGAACACGTGGCCCTTGACGACGTCGCCGACGGGAACCGAGATCGGCTTGCCGGTGTCGCTGACGGGGGCGCCACGCACCAGGCCGTCGGTGGGCTGCATCGAGATCGTGCGGACCAGGTTGTCACCCAGGTGCTGCGCGACTTCGAGGGTCAGGGTCTTCGCCACGGACGGCAGAGTGACCTCTGCGTGCAGGGCGTTGAACAGCTCGGGCACGGCGCCACGCGGGAATTCCACGTCGACGACGGCGCCGATGACGCGGACGACGCGCCCGGCAAGGGCCGACGCCGCACCGGCGTTGTTGTCGGTTACTGCTGCGGTCATTGTGGTTCAGTCACTTCCTGCACTCGAGGCGAGCGCACCGGCACCGCCGACGATCTCGCTGATTTCCTGGGTGATCTGGGCCTGCCGGGCCTGGTTCGCCTGACGGCTGAGGGTGTTCACCAATTCCGTGGCATTGTCCGTCGCGGCCTTCATGGCGGTACGACGGGCTGCCGACTCGGAGGCCGCCGCGTCCAGCAGCGACGCGTAGATGCGCGTGCTGATGTACTTCGGCAGGAGAGCCTCGAGCAGAACTCCGGCCTCCGGCTCGAAGTTGTACACGGCCTGCGGTCCCTCGTTGTCCGTGGCGCGGCGTCCGTCGGTGAGCATGTCCTCGCCGAGGTCGATCTCGTCCTCGGTGATGCTCACTTCGAGCGGAGCCATTCTGCGAACCTGGGGGGTCTGGGTCAGCATCGACACGAAGCGGGTGTAGACGATGTGCAGTTCGTCGACGCCCTCGATGGTGCCCTCGCCGTTCGGTGCGGGCACCTCGGTGCCCGAACCCGCCATGAACAGCTCGACCAGGTGACGGCTCGCCTTCGCGGCGTCCGTGTAACGGGGGTCCTGCGAGAAGCCCGTCCAGGCAGCGGCCACTTCACGCTCACGGAACGTGTAGTAGCCGAGGCCCTTACCGCCCATCACGTACAGCACAGGCTCCTTGCCCTCGCTGAGGAGCAGCTGACGCAGCTCCTCGGCTTCCTTGAGGACGTTGGAGTTGTAACCGCCGGCCATACCGCGGTCGCTGGTCACGACCAGCACTGCGGCACGCTTGGGGTTCTCGCGCTCGTTGAGCAGGGGGTGATCCAACGAGGCCGACGCACTCGCCAGCTCGGAGAGCACCTTGGTGATCTCCTCGGCGTACGGCTTGGACGCTGCCACTCGGGCCTGGGCCTTCGTGATACGCGACGTCGCGATCAGTTCCTGCGCCTTGGTGATCTTCTTGGTCGAGTTGACCGACTTGATCCGCGAGCGCAGTTCGCGCAAGTTCGCCATTCGTCGATCACACTCCCTTCACTGGACGCTGGGTCATGGACTCCCCGCTCACTTGCGAACGGTGGTGCGCTTGACGGAGACCTGCTCCTGCTGGATCTCGTCGGCACCGAGGGCCTCGGCCTCTGCCTCGTTCACGACACGGCTGCCGTCGGAGGCGATGAAGCCCTCCTTGAACTTGGCGGTCGCGGCGCGGAGGGCCTCGATCGACTCGTCGGACAGGGCCTTGCCACCGGCGATCTGCTCGTAGACGCCTGCGGCGTTGCGGTGCAGATCCTCGAGCAGCTCGGTCTCGAAGCGACGCACGTCCTCGACCGGAACCGAGTCGAAGACACCTTCGCCGGCGAGGTAGATCGACACGATCTGGTCCTCGACTGCGATGGGCGCGTACTGGTCCTGCTTGAGGAGCTCGACGAGACGCTGACCGCGCTCGAGCTGAGCCTTCGACGCGGCGTCGAGGTCGGAGGCGAAGGCGGCGAAGCCTTCGAGCTCACGGAACTGCGCGAGCTCGAGACGCAGCGAACCGGAGACCTTCTTCATGCCCTTGGTCTGGGCGGCGCCACCGACTCGGGAAACCGAGATACCGACGTTGATGGCGGGGCGGACACCCTTGTTGAACAGGTCGGACTCGAGGAAGACCTGGCCGTCGGTGATGGAGATGACGTTGGTCGGGATGTAGGCCGACACGTCGTTCGCCTTGGTCTCGATGATCGGCAGGGCCGTCAGCGAGCCGCCACCGAGCTCGTCGGAGAGCTTGGCGGAGCGCTCCAGCAGACGCGAGTGCAGGTAGAAGACGTCGCCGGGGTATGCCTCGCGGCCCGGCGGACGACGCAGCAGCAGCGAGATGGCGCGGTAGGCCTCGGCCTGCTTGGTCAGGTCGTCGAACACGATGAGGACGTGCTTGCCCTGGTACATCCAGTGCTGGCCGAGGGCCGAACCGGTGTAGGGGGCGAGCCACTTGAAGCCGGCGGAGTCGGAGGCCGGAGCCGCGACGATGGTGGTGTACTCCATCGCGCCGTTCTCCTCGAGTGCCTGCTTGACACCCGCGATGGTCGAGCCCTTCTGGCCGATCGCGACGTAGATGCAGCGGACCTGCTGTTTCGGGTCGCCGGTCTCCCAGTTCGCCTTCTGATTCAGGATCGCGTCGATGCAGACGGCGGTCTTGCCCGTCTTGCGGTCGCCGATCACGAGCTGACGCTGGCCACGGCCGATCGGGGTCATCGCGTCGATGGCCTTGATGCCGGTCTGCAGCGGCTCCTCGACCGGCTGGCGCTCCAGCACGGTCGCGGCCTGCAGCTCGAGGGCGCGGGTCTCATCGGCTTCGATGTCGCCGAGGCCGTCGATCGGCTGACCGAGCGGGTTCACGACGCGACCGAGGAAGTTGTCGCTCACCGGCACCGACAGAACGTCGCCGGTCCGCTTGACTTCCTGGCCTTCCTCGATGGTCTGGAAGTCGCCCAGGATAACGGCACCGATCTCGGTGGCCTCGAGGTTGAGGGCCACGCCGAGGACGCCACCGGGGAACTCCAGCAGCTCGTTGGCCATCGCCGACGGCAGACCGCTGATGTGCGCGATGCCGTCACTGGTGTCGACGACCACGCCGACCTCCTCGCGGGAGGCCTCCGGGGAGTAGCTCGCGGTGTAATTGTCAATCGCGCTACGGATCTCGTCGGAGGAGATCGTCAGCTCCGCCATGTTCTTCCTGCTCTCGGTATCTGGTCTTCGAAAAGATCTATGTGTGTGTTCGGTAGTGGACTACGTGAGGCTCTTGCGCACTGCAGCGAGTCGACCCGCGGCACTACCGTCGATGACCTCGTCGCCCACCCGGACGACCAATCCACTGAGAAGCTCGGGATCGACCTCGACGTGAACCGTCACAGGCTTCCCGTAGATGCGGGTCAGGGTCGCGGTGAGCCGCTCCTCCTGCTTCGCATCGAGCGGTGCCGCGCTGCGGACGTGCGCGACGGCACGGTCCCGCTGGGCCGCGGCGAGCGCCGACAACTCGTCGAACGTCTCGGCCGGCGACTTGCTCAGCCGACCGACCGCGTGGACCGCCAGCGCCTCGGTGACTGCGGTGACCTTGCCGTACAGCAGGCGCGTCAGCAGATCACGCTTGGCCGAAGCCGGGGTGCTGCGATCCGAGAGCGTCTGCTCGAGCTCCGGGTCGCCTGCCACGATGCGACCGAGGCGGAACAGTTCGTCCTCGACGGTGTCGAGCTGGTCCTGGTCCGCTGCGGCCTTCAGCAGTGCCTCACGGCCGAGCTGGACGAGCGAGTCGGTCAGGTCGGACTGTGCCGACCAGTCCTGCCCCGCTGCGGCCTTGACGGTCGCGAGGGTCTGGGCCGAAACCTTGCCGCCGAAGACCTGCTCGGCCAGCCGCTCGCGAACGGCAGCCGGGGCCGAGGCGTCGGCCAGCGCGGTCCGGAGGGCGCGCTGGCTGTCGAGCGCCTCGACCACCGAGAAGAGTTCGGAACCGGCCTGAGCCGCAGCGGCAGTCGCGGCACCCGAGCCCAGGGCGGACTGCAACGCGGAACGCGTATGAGCGAGTGCCTCACGGCTTGCTGCGTACATGGTGCTCACTTTCCGGATGCAGAGTCAGCGCTGAGGGAGTCGAGTTCGTCGAGGAACCGATCGATCGAGCCGGCACGCTTCACGTCGTCCGCGAGCGCTTCGCCGAGGATCTTCTCGGCGAGATCCACGGAGCTGCGTCCGAGATCGCTACGCAGCTCGGCCACGATCTGCTGGCGCTGGGCCTGCAGCTGGTTGTGACCGGCGGCGACGATACGGTCGCTCTCCTCTTGGGCCTGCGCCTTCATGTCGGCGATGATCTGCTGGCCCTGTGCACGGGCCTCTTCACGGATCTGCGCCGCCTCGGTGCGAGCCTCGGCGAGCTGGCTACGGTACTGCTCGAGCGCGGCCGCAGCCTCCGCCTGAGCTTCCTCTGCCTTCTTGATGCCGCCTTCGATCAGCTCCGAACGCTCGTCGAGCACCTTCTGGAACATCGGAAGCACGAACTTCCAGAAGACGAATCCGACGAGGATCAGGGCGACCAGCGACCAGACGATGTCGTATGTCGCGGGGAGAAGGGGATTGGGAGTCTCCCCTTCCTCTGCCGCGAGGATCAGGATGCTGTCAGCCATTGTGATCGTCGGATCAGAAGATGAAGCCGGCGACGATGCCGATCAGCGCGAGGGCCTCGGTGAAGGCGATACCGAGGAACATCGTGGTGCGCAGCTGGCCGGCCATCTCGGGCTGACGAGCCATGCCCTCGATCGCCTTGCCGACGACGATGCCGATGCCGATGCCGGGGCCGATGGCGGCGAGGCCGTAGCCGATGGCGCCTGCACCCGAGATCGTGGTCTCCTGGGCGAGGACGTCTGCTGCCTGAAGCGCAACGCTCATTGGTGTTCCATTCCCTTTCTTGTGGCTCGGCCCCGGGAGTCGGCAACCGAGTCAGTCTTTGTGTAGATGTGGGTCGTGCCGTTCGTCGAGCTAGTGCTCTTCGGCGTGCAGGGCCAGGTCGATGTACACCGCGGTGAGCAGCGCGAAGATGTAGGCCTGCAGGACGATCACCAGGAGCTCGAAGAAGGTGAACGCGATTCCGCCGATGAGAGAACCGATGCCGAACACCTTCATGAAGCCGTCGGAATCGAAGAAGAAGAACTGCGTGGCACTGAAGAACAGCACGAGCATGATGTGACCGGCCAGCATGTTGGCCATGAGACGAATGGTCAGCGTGAACGGCCGCAGAATGAACGTCGAGACGAACTCGATCGGGATCACCAGCACGTGGAGAGCGGGCGGCAGGTTCGGGATGACGATGCTGCTCTTGACGTAGCGGAAGAATCCGTACTTCTTGATGCCCACATAGTTGAAGACGATGTAGGCGAGTGCCGCGAGCACGATCGGCATACCGATTCGTGCGTTGGACGAGATGTTGAGGAACGGGATGACCGATGTCAGGTTCAGACCGACCACCAGGAAGAAGATGGTGACGATCACCGGGAGGAACCGGCGTCCCTGTTCCTTACCGAGGATGTCCTCGGCGATGTGGATCCGGACGAAGTCGAGCATGATCTCGGCGACGTTCTGCACGCCCCGCGGCACGATCTTCGGACTCCGCAACGCGAAGAAGAAGAACAGCGCGACGATCAGGGCGACGGCGACGCGGATGAGCATCAACCGGTCCATCTCGAAGGGGGTTCCTTCGAACAGGACTGCCGGTGGGAAAAAATCAGCTAGTGACGGCGCGTGGAATTCTCCGGCTGCCAAGGTGGTGACGCTCAGCGCTCTCTCCCGTAGTCGGCCGCAGGCATGCCGTCTGCGGTTCGATCGGACATTGACGATCCAGAAGTCGACCAGGTCGGCTCGCGTATTCGCCAGTGGTCCGAACCGCGTGAACGGTCCCGCTTCCTGCCGGTGTCGGCGACTCTCGTCGACTCGGCGGCCATTTGAACACGACCGCCTACGAAGTCACAACTGCGCACCCTCTTCGAACCCGATGCGGGCAGCGTCACTCTCGTAGAACTCACCCTACCAACTGCTCTACGACAGTGCGTAGGTGGGTTCCTACGTGGGGGGTTATGGACAAGCGGTGCTACTACCGATCGTCGTTGTCGGATCCGGACGATGCCTGGGGATCGACGTACAGGGCACGTTGCGAGAGCACCCCGTAGGTCTCGGCTCCCAGAACGATGACCAGGGCGAACACGATGGTGAGGACGAGCGCGTTGCGGTTGTAGAAGTCGAGCGAGTCGAGCGAGCCCATCACGACGATGGCGAGGATCAGCTTCAGCAGCCAGGTGCCGAGAAGTACGGCTCCGGCGGTCATCGCCGGCATCTTCGACGTCAGGAGAACGCCGAGTGCGGTGAAGAGGATGAACCCTCCGCCGACGGCCGCTCCGATGAGTGCACCCCACAGACCGGGCATCCCGGCGACGAGCACCGAGATCACCGACGCCACGACGGCGAGCGCGAGAAGACCGAGGGCGCCGTACCGCACGGCCGCGCGCATCGGCGCGATCGGATCGGGCAGCGAGGGCAGGCCGTGGTCGGGTTCGGGATGATCCGGGTTCGTCACGATATCCGAGCCTAACCGACCTCTCGGGAGTGCTCCGGCGGCGTCTCCCCCGACTCGTCGTGCCGCCGCAGCGACGGCACAGCGGTCACGACGAGGGCGAACACGAGACCGCCCGCGAGGATCAACACCACGGCCCGCCGGTCGAGCAGCGAGGAACCGACAGCCCCGAAGGCCAGGATTCCGACCCACAGGTAGAGCAGCAGCACCACGCGACGGTGCGAGTGCCCGATCTGCAGCAGGCGGTGGTGGAGGTGCATCTTGTCGGGGCTGAAGGGGCTGACGCCGGCCCGGGTGCGCCGCACGATCGCGAGGAGCAGGTCGAGGATCGGGATGAACATCACGGCACCGACCAGGATCAGCGGCGAGAGCAGACCGAGCAGGTCGCGCGAACCGTAGGCGCTGAGCGGGATGAGGCCCGAGGCGCTTGTGGAGATTGCGGCGAGCATGAGACCGATGAGCATGGACCCGGAGTCGCCCATGAAGATCTTGGCGGGCTGGAAGTTGTGCGGCAGGAAGCCGAGGCAAGCGCCGGCGAGGGCCGCGGCCATGAGAGCCGGCGGGTAGGCGGAGACGTCGCCGCCCTGATCGAGCAGCAGACCCACGGAGAACGCGCAGATCGCGAGTGCGGCGATGAGACCCAGTCCGGCCGCGAGTCCGTCGAGCCCGTCGACGAAGTTCATCGCGTTGATCGTCACCGCGGCGACGGCGACGGTGATGAGACCGCCCTGGAGCTGGTCGAGTACGAGTGTCGAGGCACTGAACGGGTCGTAGATGACGATCCAGCTCACGCCCATGATCACGAGCACGCCGGCCGCGGTGACCTGGCCGACGAACTTGGTGAGCGCGTCGAGTCCCCACCGGTCGTCGACGATGCCGACGACGACGATGATCGAGGCCGCAGCGAGCGCCGCCCCCATATCCGGGGTGAATTCGAAACCCCTTGTCAGAGCAGGTAATTGCTGAGCGAAGACGATTCCCGCGACGAGGCCGATGTACATGCCGACCCCACCCATCCGCGGGGTCGGGGTCACGTGCACGTCGCGGTCGCGGGGAACGGCGACCGCTCCGAACTTCAGCGCGAGGATCCGCACCACACCGGTCGCGAGGAAGGTCACCACCGCGGCGGTGAGCAGGACGAGGAGAAGCTCCCGGATGGGAACGCCGGCGCCGCGCCCGGCCTGGGCGAGCAGTACGGCGGTGGTGTCGGCTGCAGTCACGTGCTCCGTTCCTCCGCCGCTACTCCCCGCCGGACCGAAGGCGCTCGGGATCGTCGCCGAGCACCTCCGCGAGTGCTTCGGCCGTCACCGCGCCTTCGCGCAGGATGCGTGGGCGGTCGCCCGTGAGGTCGACGATCGTCGATGCGACCCCGTGCTCTGCCGGGCCACCGTCGAGATAGACACTCGCCGATGCTCCGAGTTGCTCGCGCGCCTCGGTGACGTTCGTGGCGGGGGGCCGACCGGAGACGTTGGCGCTGGAGACCGCGAGCGGACCGACCTCGCGCAGCAGTTCCAGGATGACGGGGTGCAGCGGCATGCGGAGCATGACGGTGCCGCGGGTGTCGCCGAGATCCCAGGCCAGGGATGGTGCCTGGTGCACCACGAGGCTGAGTCCGCCCGGCCAGAACGCGCGGATCAACTCCCGCGCCTCGGGACGCACCGAGGCGACGAGACCGTCGATGGTCGTCCAGGAGCCGACGAGGACCGGCACCGGCATGTCGCGGCCGCGCCCCTTCGCGCGCAGGAGCGCCGTTACGGCGTCGGAGTCGAAGGCGTCGGCAGCGATGCCGTACACCGTGTCGGTGGGTACGACGACGAGTCGTCCGGCCTTGAGTGCGCCGCGCGCCGCGTTGAGTCCGGCGGCGCGCGAAGCTTCGTTGTTGCAGTCGTACACGGTGCTCACGCGCTCATTCTTCCACTTCGGCCGCAATCGGCACCGGACGGGTCCTGCCCGTCAGCCGTCCGCCGCAGACCGTACCGACTTCATGCGGTCGGCCTCCACCGCCGTGGGAACACGGTGCGCGGTCACGAAGCGGGCCTTCCCGGCGAGGTCGGGGTGCCGCACGACGTCGCCGAACACCCGACGCTGCTCGAACAGTTCGGCGACCAGCAGGCTGTGCGTGTCGTCGTGCTCAACCGCTGCCGCTCCCCCGATCCGCAGCCACCGCGCAATGTTGGAAACCATGGGCCGGATGACGGACAGTCCGTCCGCTCCCCCGAAGAGCGCCGAGTGCGGATCGTGTTCGACCACCTCGGGTTCGAGGTCGGCTCCTTCCGGGATGTAGGGCGGGTTGGCGACCACCAGGTCGACACTGCCTTCGAGGTTGGTGAGCAGCATGCGGTCGGTGACATCGCCCTGGTACAGCCGGATCGGGGAGTCCCCTTCCTCCGCGCGGGTCTCGGCGTTCCGACGCGCCCAGGCGAGAGCCTTCGCTTCGAGTTCGACGGCGTGGACCTCGGCGTCGGGACGCGCATGCGCGATCGCCAGCGCCAGCGCGCCGGATCCGGTGCACAGGTCGAGGACGACCGGGTTGCGGCTGCCGTGGCGTTCGAGGAAGGCCAGCGCCCAGCCGAGCAGCAGTTCCGTCTCGGGTCGCGGGACGAACACCCCCGGCCCCACTGCCAGGTCGATCTCCCCCATCGGCGAGGTGCCGGTGATGTACTGCAGAGGAATCCGCTTCGCCCGCTGTTCGACCATCGAGCGGTAGGCGTCGATGGTCGTCGCCTCGACGAGCGGGACCAGACCGAGTCGCCCGCGCTCGATGCCGAGCAGGTGCGCTGCGAGAAGTTCGGCGTCGACCCGGGGACTCGGGACTCCGGCTTCCTCGAGGACCGATGCCGCTTCGATGATGGCCAGGCGCAGAGGTTGACGGCTCACGCCTTACAGCGTGCCACGACCTCGTACCTGCACTACGCCGAGGTAGCCCTCGCATTGCACGCAGAACACCCGGACCGGACATCGAGGGTGTTTCCGACAACGTGATTGACGGCACGGCGGGATGGGCACCCGAACGAGGACCGATACCTTCCGGTCGGTTTCATCGACAGAAAGGGATTGCTCCATGAAGACGCGGACTGTGCGTGGAATCACCGTCCTTGCCGCTGCGGGTGCGACCGCCTTCGCGGCCCCTGCTCTCGCGAGTGCCGAGCCCATCGACTTCCAGCCGATCCCCATCGGATGCCCGGCGGGTATCGGCGTGGTCGACACGGAGACCGCTCTCGCCGAGGAGGACGCGGAGCCCGGCCAGATCGAGTACGAGATCGAGCAGGAGGGCAGCGGAGGAGGCCAGATCAGCTGGGTGAACCTGAGGACGCTGCGGCTGGGTGGTGGTGTCCTTCCGGACGCAATCGACGAGGAGGAACCTGCCGTCGCTCTCCAGACCGGTGACGGACTCGTCGTCAGCGCAGTCTGGGGTGCCCATCAGAACGCCGGCGGCGAGGGCTGCTTCCTGCTGCCGGGCGTCGATCTCACGAACGTTCCACCGGCGGCGGTCGAGGACGGCGAGGCCGGTCAGGGCGACGACACTCCTGCCTGATCCCCTGGCGACGAGCCCGGTTCGCGGTTACTCCGCCGCGAGCCGGGCCTCTCTGTCTGCGGCGCCCAGGGCGTCGAGCAGTGCGTCGAGTTCGCCGTCGAGCACCGCGTCGAGGTTGTGGGACTTGAAGCCGATGCGGTGATCGGTGATCCGGTTCTCCGGGAAGTTGTAGGTGCGGATGCGCTCCGACCGGTCGACGGTCCGGACCTGGCTGGCGCGACCCGCTGACGCCTCGGCCTCGGCAGCTTCTTCGGCCGCTGCCTGCAGGCGCGCCGCGAGGACCTGCATCGCGCGGGCCTTGTTCTGCAGCTGCGAGCGTTCGTTCTGGCAGGTCACCACGATGCCGGTGGGAAGGTGCGTGATGCGCACGGCAGAGTCGGTGGTGTTGACACCCTGACCACCCTTGCCGGACGACCGGTAGACGTCGATGCGCAGGTCGCTCTCGTCGATCTGCACCTGCTCGACCTCGTCGGGCTCGGGGTAGACGAAGACGCCGGCCGCGGAGGTGTGCACGCGTCCCTGCGACTCGGTGACGGGCACACGCTGGACGCGGTGCACGCCGCCCTCGAACTTCAGGCGGGACCACACGCCGTCGCGCACGTCGGTCCGCGACTTGATCGACAGCGTGACGTCCTTGTAGCCGCCGAGATCGGAGTAGGTGGCACCGAGGACCTCGACGCGCCAACCGGCACGTTCGGCGTAGCGCGTGTACATCCGGGTGAGATCGCCGGCGAACAGGGCGGATTCCTCGCCGCCCTCACCGGACTTGACCTCGAGGACCACGTCGTCGCTGTCGTGCGGGTCGCGCGGGGCGAGCAGGTCGGTAAGCGAGCGGTCGAGCTCGGCGACCTGCGCCTCGAGGTCGTCGACCTCGGATGCGAAAGTCGCGTCGTCGGCGGCGAGTTCGCGCGCCGCCTCGAGGTCCTCGCGGGCCTGCTTCAGAGCGTTGTAGGTCGACATCACGGGGGCGAGTTCGGCGAACCGCTTGCCCACCCGACGCGCTGCTGCAGGATCGTCGTGCAGCGACGGGTCGGACAGCTGCTGCTCCAGACCCGCGTGTTCGGCCAGGATGTCGTCGATGGCCGACGGCTTGGTCTGCCCCGCCATGAGTGTGCTCCGCTCTGATTTCGGTCTTGCAATGAAAAAGCCGACGCCCGGCCTGCACGAGGGCAGTACCGGGCGTCGGCGTGACAGCTAGCTATCGGAAGCGGCCTTCTTCGGAGCACGCTTGCCGTAGCGAGCCTCGAAGCGCGCGACGCGTCCACCGGTATCGAGGATCTTCTGCTTGCCGGTGTAGAACGGGTGGCAGTTGGAGCAGACTTCGACGTTGATACGTCCCGACTCCTTGGTGCTGCGCGTCTCGAACGTGTTACCGCAACCGCAGACGACGGTCGTCGTCACGTAGTTGGGGTGGATTCCTGCCTTCATGGTGTCCCTTTCATGGCCGCCGGGTCGCCTTCGCGGGTCGAAGACGTGAACCGGAGCCGGACTGAGCCTGCCGATTATGCCAAACGTAGGGCCCCGGGAGGAAATTCCCCGGGGCGCCGACGTCAGTCGTCGAGTGCCCCCGGTGCGGTCTTCGCCACATTCATGAGGAACTCGATGTTCGTCTTGGACTTCTTGAGCCGGTCGATGAGCAGATCGATCGCCTGGTGCGAATCGAGGCCGGAAAGCACGCGGCGGAGCTTGTGCACCACGGCGAACTCGTCGGGGCTCATGAGCAGCTCGTCCTTGCGGGTACCGGACGGGTTGACGTCGACCGCCGGGAACACGCGCCGCTCGGCGATCTTCCGGTCGAGCTTGAGCTCGGCGTTACCCGTGCCTTTGAACTCCTCGAAGATCACTGTGTCGCCGGTGGAACCGGTCTCGACCATCGCGGTGGCGATGATCGTGAGCGATCCGCCGTTCTCGATGTTGCGGGCGGCACCGAGGAAACGCTTCGGCGGGTACAGCGCGGTCGAGTCGACACCACCGGAGAGGATGCGTCCGGATGCCGGCGACGAGTTGTTGTACGCGCGGCCGAGACGGGTGATGGAGTCGAGGAGCACCACGACGTCCTGGCCCATCTCCACGAGACGCTTCGCACGCTCGATGGCGAGCTCGGCGACCGAGGTGTGATCCGACGGCGGCCGGTCGAAGGTCGAGGCGATGACCTCACCCTTCACCGAACGCTGCATGTCGGTGACCTCTTCGGGACGCTCGTCGACGAGCACGACCATCAGGTAGCACTCGGGGTTGTTGACGGCGATCGCGTTAGCGATGTCCTGGAGGACGGTGGTCTTACCGGCCTTCGGCGGCGACACGATGAGTGCACGTTGACCCTTACCGATCGGCATGACCAGGTCGATCACGCGCGTGGTGAGGATGTTCGGCTGGGTCTCGAGGCGCAGTCGCTGGTTGGGGTACAGCGGCGTGAGCTTGTTGAACTCGGGGCGGCGCTTGGCCGAGTCGACCTCGCGGCCGTTGACGGTGTCGAGACGAACCAGCGGGTTGAACTTCTGACGCTGGTTGCCTTGCTCGCCCTCACGGGGGACCCGCACGGCGCCGGTGATGGCGTCGCCGCGGCGCAGGCCGTTCTTGCGCACCATGTTCATCGACACGTACACGTCGTTCGGGCCGGCGAGGTAGCCGGAGGTGCGGACGAACGCGTAGTTGTCGAGGACGTCGAGGATGCCGGCGACCGGCTGCAGGACGTCGTCCTCGCGGATCTCGGGCTCGCGCGAGTCCGAACCGCTCTCGCCGCGGTCGCGTCCACGACGACGCTCACGGAAGCGACGACCCCGACGACCGCGGCCACCTTCCTCGTCGTCTCCCCCACGGTTGTCCTGGCCCTGGCGCGGACCCTGGTTACCGCCGTCGCGATCGCCGGCGTCCTGGTTGCGGTCACCCTGGTTACGGTCGCCCTGGTTACGGTCGCGGCGCGAGGAGCCGTCGCCGGAGTTACGGTCCTGGCCACGCTCGCGGTGCGAGTCGCGATCCTGGACCTTGTCGCGCTGCGAGTCGCGATCCTGGCGACCGTCCTCGGACGCGTCGGCACCCTCGGTCTGCTGGTTCTGGTCGGCGTTGTCGCCACCGCGGCGTCCGCGACGGCCACGGCCGCGGCGGTTACCGTCGGATTCGTTGTCGCCACTGGGGGTCTGGCCGCCCTGCGGCTTCTCCTGCGAGCTTTCTTCACCGTGCTTCACGTCGGCCTTCTGCTCGGCCTGTTCGGCGTCGGCCTTCTGCTCGGCCGGTGCGGCGTCGGCCTTCTGCTCGGGCGCGGCGGTCTCGTCGGTGGCGGCACGGCCACGGCGACCGCGGGTGCCACGCGAGGGTGCTCCCTCGGGCTTGTCGGCAGTCTCGGGCTTCCCCGCCGTCTCGGTCTTCGCTGCCGCGTCGGTCTTCTCGGGGGCAGCGGTCTTCTCGGCTGCAGGCTGCTCGGCAGGTGCGGCGGCGCCGCCTCCTTGCTTCTCCTTGATCGCAGCGATGAGATCACCCTTGCGCATCCCGGAGGTGCCCTTGATTCCGAGCTCGGCGGCAAGAGTCCGCAACTCGGCAAGCACCATGCCCGAAAGGCCTGCTCCGCGGCGACCGCGCGTGGTCGTCCGGCTACCGGCCTCGGGAATGTCGAGAGCAGGTGTAGTGATCAGGTCCGTATCTGTCACGGAGATCCTTCCTTCCCTCGCTCGCTCATGCGCAGCAGAGGGTTCGTCCCGCAGATCAGTTCGTCCACTGAGCTGGGATTTGCCGTACGAGTTCAGGGAAAACGAACGGTCGGCACGTCCGCCACCACACCGAAACCCGGTAGGTGCGGTCTGTCCCCCTCCCGGATCCGGGAGCAGGTGAGGATCGATCCAGGCTCGACGCCCCGATGGAGCTGGAGTGATTACCCTGGAGAATCCGGCGACTGATACGCACGACGTGCGGACACCCCACAGAATAGCGACGATCTGTACGTAGAGCAAGAATCGCCGTGCCAGATGGGACGTGTGTGTTGCACCACCCGTCGACCTCCATCCGGCACCATCCGTCGGTCCCCCAGCACTGCGCGTCTACTCAGTCGACCTGGACGCCCTCGGCGATCTCGAGTTCGAGCACCGTCAGTTCGTCGGCCTCGGCGGCGGCCCGCAGTTCGTCGGGCAGCGCGGAGGTCGTGAGCGCGAGCACGGTCGGCCCGGCACCCGAGACGACGGCGGGGATGCCCGCCTCGCGCAGTGCGGCCACCCATTTGGTGGTGAGCGGGAGTGCGGGTGCCCGCTGGGCCTGGTGGAGCAGATCCTGCGTTGCCGGCATCAGCAGCTCGGGCCGCTCGGTGAGCGCGACGACCGCGAGAGCCGCTCGGCTGACGTTGAACGCCGCGTCCCGATGTGGGACGAGTTCGGGCAGCAGGCCCCGGGTGTGGGCCGTCGACGAACGGACCGACGGGACGAAGGCGTACGCCTTGATGTCCGGGTGCACACGCAGGCTCACCGCGCGGTAGGTCCGCTGTTCGGAGTCGACTTCGACCTCGGTCCACGACACCACTGCCCCACCGAGGACGCTCGCGGAGGCGTTATCGGGATGGCCCTCGAACTCGGAGGCGAGCTGCACGAGCTGCTCGTCGTCGAGGACGCGCTCGGGAGCGATCTTGCGGACGAGCCCGTTGGCCGCTGCCAGCCCTCCCACCGCCGCCGAGGCGGAGGATCCCAGGCCACGCGAGTGCGGGATGACGTTGTGGCACACGACGTCCAGTCCGTCCGCCCACACACCGGCGGCCTCGAGTCCCCGCTCGACGGCACGGACCACGAGATGGGAGGGTCCCCACGGAACCTCCTGGGCGCCTTCCCCCTCCACCTTCACGTCGAGCCCGGAAGCCGTTGTCGTGACGGTGATCTCGTCGTACAGACCGAGGGCGAGACCCAGACAATCGAAGCCGGGACCGAGATTCGCGCTCGAAGCGGGAACCCGTGCCGTCACCGAAAGCCCCACGGGCAACGTCTGCGTCATGTCCTGATTCCCAACGGAGGAAGGCGTGGCGGTCAACTCAGGCCAACTCGAGCGCGGAGGCGACCGCGACCGGGTCGACCGGGATGGGCTCGACCACGGGCACGTCGCGCAGGGCCGTATCGGGGTCCTTGAGACCGTTGCCGGTCACGGTGCACACGACCTTCAGGCCGCGCTCGAGCCAGCCTTCCTTGCTCGCGGCGAGCAGACCTGCGATGGAGGCGGCCGAGGCCGGCTCGACGAAGATCGACTCGGACTTCGCGAGCAGCCGGTACGCCTCGAGGATCTCCTCGTCGGTCGCCGCACGGAATGCGCCGTTCGACTCCTCCTTGGCGGCCACCGCGCCGTTCCACGATGCGGGAGCGCCGATGCGGATGGCGGTCGCGATGGTCTCGGGATCCTTCACCGGATGGCCGAGGACGAGCGGCGCGGCACCAGCGGCCTGGACGCCGAGCATGCGCGGGCGGCGCGTGCTGAGGCCGTCGGCGGCGTACTCGCTGTAGCCCTTCCAGTAGGCGGTGATGTTGCCGGCATTGCCGACGGGCAGCACATGCACGTCGGGGGCGTCGCCGAGCGCGTCGACGATCTCGAAGGCGGCAGTCTTCTGGCCCTCGATACGCACCGGGTTCACGGAGTTGACCAGACCGATGGTGGAGAACTCCGCGGTGGTCTTGCGTGCCAGTTCCAGACAGTCGTCGAAGTTACCCTCGACCTGCACGATCTTCGCGCCGTGCATGACGGCCTGGGCGAGCTTGCCCATCGCGATCTTGCCCTGCGGGACGAGAACCGCGCAGCCGATGCCGGCGCGCGCGGCGTAGGCGGCGGCCGAGGCCGAGGTGTTACCGGTGGACGCGCACAGCACCGCCTGCTTGCCGGTCGCGAGGGCCTCGGTGACCGCCATGGTCATACCGCGGTCCTTGAACGAGCCGGTGGGGTTGAGACCCTCGACCTTGACATGCACCTCGCAGCCGGTGATCTCCGACAGGCGCGGAGCCGGGAGCAGCGGCGTGCCACCCTCGCGCAGCGTGACCGTCTTCCAGTCGTCACCGATCGGCAGGCGCGAACGGTACGCCTCGATCAGGCCCGGCCACGGCGTGTGTACGGGGGTGGTGTTCTTCTCGGCCGCGCTCATTCGGCGGATCCCTCCAGTCTCAGGACGCTGGTCACAGCGATCACGGATTCGAGTTTGTCGAGCGCTGCGACGGTATCCGCCAGCGCACGGTCGGTGGCTTGATGGGTGAGTACCACCAGACGGGCAGCGTCGCCCGCGCCTTCCTGGCGGACCGCTGCGATGCTCACGCCCCGCGTGGCGAACTCGGCGGCGACCGCGGAGAGCACGCCGGCGCGGTCGGCGACCTTCAGATTGACGTAGTAGCGGGTGAGGATGTCACTCATGGGCGCGATTTCCAGCTGCGCGTACTTCGATTCACGCGGACCACGACCGCCCTGCACCCGATTGCGGGCGGCCATCACGAGATCGCCCATCACGGCGGAGGCGGTGGGGGCGCCACCGGCACCCTGGCCGTAGAACATGAGCCGACCCGAGGACTCCGCTTCGACGACGACGGCGTTGAACGCACCGTTGACCGAGGCCAGCGGGTGCTCGCGGGGCACGAGGGCCGGGTAGACCCGGGCGGACACGCGGTCCTTGCCGTCGACGGACGGGACGCGCTCGCACAGCGCGAGCAGCTTGATCGTGCAGTTGAGCGCGCGCGCCGAGGTGAGGTCGGCGGCGGTGATCGAGGAGATGCCCTCGCGGTAGACGTCGGCGGCCGTCACGCGGGTGTGGAAGGCGATCGACGCGAGGATCGCCGCCTTCGAGGCGGCGTCGAAGCCTTCGACGTCGGCGGTGGGATCGGCCTCGGCGTATCCGAGGCGGCCCGCCTCGGCGAGCGTCTCGCCGTAGTCGGCGCCCGTCTCGTCCATGGCCGAGAGGATGTAGTTCGTGGTGCCGTTGACGATGCCGACGACCCGGTTGACCTTGTCGCCCGCGAGCGACTGGGTAAGCGGGCGGATCACCGGGATCGCGCCGGCCACGGACGCCTCGAAGTACAGGTCGACGTTGCGGGCCTCGGCCACCTCGGCCAGTTCGCCGGTGTAGGCGGCGAGCAGTGCCTTGTTGGCGGTGACGACGGACTTGCCGGCGTCGAGCGCCGTGCGCACGAGCTTGCGGGGCAGTTCGATGCCACCGATGAGCTCGACGACGATGTCGACGTCGTCGCGGCGGATCAGCGCCTCGGCGTTCGTCGTGACCAGTTCCGCGGGAAGACCCCGGTCGCGGGCGGCGTCGCGCACGGCGACGCCCCTCAGCTCGAGGGGGGCACCGATGCGCGCCTCGAGATCCGCGGCGTCCTCGCGGATGATCCGCGCGACCTCGGCACCGACGGTGCCATGTCCGAGAACCGCCACACCCACCGGACGCCGGCCCGAAGCATCGGTCGCCGTTACACTGGTCACTCCGAAACCTCCAAGTTGAGCAGATCTTCGAGGGTCTCGCGGCGCAGCAGAACGCGCGAGACGCCGTCCTTGACCGCCACGACGGCGGGGCGAGGAAGCAGGTTGTACCTGCTCGACATCGAGTAGCAGTATGCACCCGTCGCCGCGACCGCCAGTAAATCACCGGCTGCGACGTCTGCGGGCATCCAAGCGTCGCGGATGACGATGTCGCCGCTCTCGCAGTGCTTGCCGACGACGCGCGAGACCACCGGCTCGGCGTCGCTCACGCGGGAGACGAGGCGCGACTCGTACTCCGCCTGGTACAGCGATGTGCGGATGTTGTCGCTCATGCCGCCGTCGACGCTGATGTAGCGGCGGACGTGCCCGGAACCGACCTCGACGTCCTTGAGGGTTCCCACCTCGTAGAGCGTCACTGTGCCCGGTCCGGCGATGGCGCGACCCGGTTCGACCGCGAGGGTCGGGACCGGCAGCCCGGCGAGCGCGGACTCGGTGCGGACGATGTCGCCCAGCTTCGCCGCGAGGTCGGCGACCGGCGGCGGGTCGTCGCTCGGCACGTACGAGATGCCCAGACCACCGCCGAGATCGACGATGTTCATCTGCGAGGTCTTGTCGACACCGAACTCGGCGACGATGTCGCGCAGCAGGCCGATGACGCGGTGGGCGGCCAGTTCGAAGCCGTCGACATCGAAGATCTGCGAGCCGATGTGGCTGTGCAGGCCGACGAGGCGGAGATTGTCGGCCGCGAAGACGCGGCGCACGGCCTGCATGGCGTTGCCACCGGCGAGCGAGAGCCCGAACTTCTGGTCCTCGTGCGCGGTGGAGATGAACTCGTGGGTGTGGGCCTCGACGCCCACGGTCACGCGGATGAGCACGTCCTGGACGACACCGGCCTCACCGGCGACCGCGTCGAGCCGGTCGATTTCGGCGAGCGAGTCGAGCACGATGTGCCCGACCCCGGCGGTCACGGCGGCCTGCAGTTCGCGGACGGACTTGTTGTTGCCGTGCATCGCGATCTTCCCGGCGGGGAATCCGGCGTGCAGGGCCACGGCGAGCTCACCGCCGGACGCGACGTCGAGCGAGAGCCCTTCCTGATGAACCCACCGTGCGATCTCGCTGCACAGGAACGCCTTCGACGCGTAGTGCACCTTCGCCGACGGGCCGAAGGCCTCGGCGATCTCCCGGCAGCGGGAGCGGAAGTCGTCTTCGTCGACGACGAACAGCGGGGTGCCGTACTTCTCGGCGAGCTCGGTCACCGGGATACCGGCGATGCGCATGACGCCGTCCTCGCCGCGCGCGGCATTGCGGGGCCACACGTGTGGGGCCAGCGCGTTGAGCGCCGCGGTGTCGGCCGGGCGCTCGGGCAGGTTGGGGGCGTGCGGGATCTGGGCGTGACGCGGTCCCGCGGGGTGCGCGTTCACATCCGCTCCGGGGCGGTGACGCCGAGCAGGCCGAGGCCGTTGGCGAGGACCTGGCGTGCGGCCGCGCACAACGCGAGTCGCGCGGTGTGCAGCGGTCCGGCCTCCTCGTCGCCCTGCGGCAGGATCCGGCAGGCGTCGTAGAAGCGGTGGTAGGTGCCCGCGAGTTCCTCGAGATAGCGGGCGACGCGGTGCGGTTCGCGCAGTTCGGCCGCCTTTGCCAGCACCCGGGGGTACTCGCCGAGGGTGCGGATGAGGTCGCCCTCGCGCTCGTGGGTGAGTAGCGAGAAGTCGGCGCCCTCGGCGGTCAGGCCGAGATCGGCGGCGTTGCGCGCGATCGACGACAGTCGTGCGTGGGCGTACTGGACGTAGTAGACCGGGTTCTCGTTCGTGGTGCTCGCCCACAGCTCGAGGTCGATGTCGATGCTCTGGTCCACCGAGGAACGCACGAGCGAGTAGCGGGCGGCGTCGACGCCGATCGCCTCGACGAGGTCGTCGAGGGTGATCACGGTGCCGGCCCGCTTGCTCATCCTCACGGCCTCGCCGCCACGGACGAGGTTGACCATCTGGCCGATCATCACCTCGACGGTGTCGGGGTCGTCGCCGAACGCCGCCGCGGCGGCCTTCAGACGCGCGATGTAGCCGTGGTGGTCGGCACCGAGCATGTAGATGCACAGGTCGAAGCCGCGCGAGCGCTTGTCCTGGAAGTAGGCGATGTCGCCGGCGATGTAGGCGGCGTTGCCGTCGGACTTGATGACGACACGGTCCTTGTCGTCGCCGTAATCGGTGCTCTTGAGCCACCACGCGCCGTCGTCGAAGTACAGATTGCCCGACGCCTTCAGGGTCTCGACGGCCTTCTCGACGGCTCCGCTCTCGAAGAGGGAGTTCTCGTGGAAGTACACGTCGAAGTCGACGCCGAACTCGTGGAGGGTGCGCTTGATGTGCGCGAACATCAGGTCCACGCCGATCGAGCGGAACGTCTCGTGCCGCTCGTCCTCGGGGAGCTCGAGGGCGTCGGGGCGCTGCTCGAGCACGGAGGAGGCGATGTCGATGATGTACGCGCCGGCGTAGCCGTCCTCGGGGGCGGGCTGTCCGAGTGCGGAGGCGATGAGCGACCGGGTGAAGCGGTCGATCTGCGCGCCGTGGTCGTTGAAGTAGTACTCGCGGGTGACCTCGCCGCCCTGGGCGGTGAGGATGCGTCCGAGCGCGTCGCCGACCGCGGCCCAGCGGGTGCCACCGAGGTGGATCGGGCCGGTGGGGTTGGCGGAGACGAACTCGAGGTTGATCCTCGTGTTCGCGAGGTCGCTGCCGGTGCCGTAGGCGGCGCCCTCGGCGAGCACCTTCGCCACGATCGCTCCCTGGGCGTCGGCGGCGAGCCGGATGTTGAGGAAGCCGGGGCCCGCGACCTCGGCGGAGTCGATGCCGTCGGCGGCGGTCAAGGCTTCGGCGAGCCAGGTGGCGAGTTCGCGGGGATTGACGCCGACCTTCTTCGCAACCTGCATCGCGACGTTGGTCGCGTAGTCGCCGTGCTCCGGATTGCGCGGGCGCTCGACGGTGAGGGTCTCGGGAAGAACGGACGCGTCGAGACCACGGTCGGTGAGGACACCGGCGGCGGTTCCGCGGAGCAGCTGAGCAAGGTCGGAGGGAGTCACAGGTGTCCATCCTATTGGCTGGTCGATCGCGGCGCCGACGCTCCCCCTACCGGCAGGTCGGGGCACCGCGCGAGAGCACGCCCGTAGAGTTGTGGGTGTTTGTGCGCCCGATGGGCGCGCGTCCGCCTGTCCACCCGTCGAAAGAGCACACAGCGATGCCCAGCGGTTCGGTTAGTGGCGGCTCCGGTAACAAGAAGACCGGAGCCAAGTCGTCGAAGGCCATTCAGGCCGCCAAGAAGAAGAGCGGCGGCGCTCCCGGGGTCTCCGGGCAGCGCCAGATCCCGTGGTTGACGATCGGCGGCGTGGCCCTGGTCGTCGTGCTGGTCGCCGTGATCGCTGTGAGCCTCATCCCGAAGTATCAGAACCAGCAGGAGATGTCGGCGTGGACGCCGTCGGAGTCCAACCAGGACCCGTCGGACGACATCGAGGGCGTGCTGAAGATGGAGTACCCGGCCGGTGTGCACGTCGCGCCGGGCCAGCGCGTCGCGTACGACCAGTCGCCGCCGTTCGGTGGCCCTCACGACTCCGTCTGGGCGACCTGCACCGGAACGGTCTACGAGCAGCCTGTGCGGAACGAGAACATGGTGCATTCGCTCGAGCACGGCGCCGTGTGGGTGGCATACAACCCCGATCTGCTCGACGACGCCGCGGTCGACACGCTCCGCGCGAAGGTCGACGGCCGCACCTACATGGTGATGTCACCGTATCCGGGACTCGAGGCTCCCGTCTCACTGCAGTCGTGGGGTCACCGGCTCGAGGTCGACAGCGTCGACGACGAGCGCATCGACCAGTTCATCAGCGCGCTGCGCCTGAACCAGTACACCTACCCCGAGGTGGGTGCGAGCTGCTCGACGATCCCCGGTTCGTTCGATCCGGCGAACCCGCCGGCCTTCGACGCTTCCGAGCCCGGCCCCGACGCGGTGCCGATGAACGCGGAGACCGCGGGCGACATGCAGCAGGCACCGGCCGGGAGCTGACGATGAGCGAGACCTCCTCGGACATCTCCACCCCCGAGCGTGGTGGGCAAAACCGGCTGCTGCTGGTGCTGCTCACCGTCGCTGCGGTCACCGTCGGTTTCCTCGCGGGGTTCCTGTCCCGGATCCCCTTCGAGGACTCCGCGCAGGCGGCGCCGGAGGCCGGCTCGGTGGACGTCGGATTCGCGCAGGACATGATCGTGCACCACGACCAGGGCGTCGAGATGGCCGCCGTGGTGGTCTCCAACTCGGAGGACGATCGGATCCGCAACATCGCGTACGACATCCTCACCACCCAGCAGAACCAGATCGGTCAGATGCAGGGCTGGTTGTCACTGTGGGGACAGCCGGCGCTGCCGACGGGCGAGTACATGGAGTGGATGACCGAGACGGAGACGGGTCACGGACACGGTGATCACGGTGCGACCGCCGAGTCCGAGGATTCGGACGGCTCGCACCTGATGCCGGGGATGGCGACCTCCGAGGATCTCGCGAATCTCCGGGCCGCTCGCGGTCCCGAACTGGACGTGCTCTTCCTTCAGCTGATGCTGCGCCACCACGAAGGTGGTCTGCCGATGATGGAGTACGGCGAGCAGTACGCGAGCACCTCGGCAGTGCGCAATCTGGCGGGCACGATGGTCGCGACGCAGCAGGGTGAGTCGGACCTGATGAGGTCGCTGCTCGCCGAGCGCGGCGCCGAACCGCTGCCCCTCAACTGAGTCTTCGCGCGGGCGAACCGCAACTTCGGGCCGAAAACCGGCTCTGACCTGGCGATGTGGAGTTGAGCGTTCGATGCGCTAGGCTAACTCCCGCACCTCCGGTCATCCGGTGGTCCGGATGCCCTCGTAGCTCAGGGGATAGAGCGCTTGCCTCCGGAGCAAGAAGTCGCAGGTTCGAATCCTGCCGAGGGCACCACGAAGGCTCCGCTTCTCATGAAGCGGGGCCTTCAGGTGTTCCAGGGCCTTCGGTGTCCCAGAGGCCGGTCAGTTTCCGGTGGTGAAGGGTGTGGGATCGAAGTAGTCGCGGCAGGCCGCGATCCTACCGTGGACGATCTCGAAGACGCCTGTGACGGGCAGCTCGATCGTCCGGCCGTTCATCGTGAACACATCGGTGCGTTCGTTGAGCACGACGTTGCCGGAGACCGCCTGGTGGTGGATGCGGTAGTCGATGGCCCCGAAGGACGTCACGAAGCCCACGATGTACTTCTCGATCGCCGCGCGGCCGCGGATCGGTTCCATCGGGATGTTGTGGAAGACCGCATCCTCGGCGAAGAAGGCCGCGAGCTCGGCAGGATCGGGATCGGCCCAGCGACGGCAGAACTCGGTGACCAGCTCGTCGGGGCTCATCGGGTCTGCACGCGCGCGAAGCGGGCGGGTTCCGTACCGGGCACGCGACGGACCCGTCCCCGCTCGATGAGCTGCCGGACGTGCGCCGAGCCCTCTGCGAGCGCCATCCGCTTGCCGTGCAAGGGAGTCTCGTCCCACGGCCGGTACCAGCGCATGCGGGCGGTGGCCTCCCACAGCGTGAGTTCCTCGTCGCCGAACGCGTCGTAGAGATCGTCGAGGCGCTGGTCGTGATGGGCGATCAATTCGCCGACGCGGTGCGGCAGGTCGTCGATCTGCTGCCGGTGCGCGGGCAGTGCGCGTCGCACGGGCAGGCCGGCGACCGCGCGCAGCGAGTCGAGGTACTCCCCCAGCGCGTCGCGTTGCGGCAGAGGGAAATCGAACTCGCCGACGTGCGGGGTCGTGGTCGCGAGGACGTGGTCGCCGCTGAACAGCACGCCGTGTTTCTCGAGCAGGAAACACGCGTGGCCGGCGGTGTGGCCGGGGGTCAGCACGGTGCGCAGGGATCGTCCCGTCAGCGGGATCGTCTCGTCGGCACCGAGTTTGCGGTCGGGCAGCGCGTCGGGACGGCCGACCGCCGGTACGAGGGTGGCCAGCGACTCCTCGATCGCGTCCTCGGGTGCCCCTGCGCGGCGCAGCAGTTCGGCTTCCTGGGGACGGCGATCGTCGTCGGAGAGCATGACCTCGAGGTGGGCGAAGTCGGCCTCGTTCATCGCGACCCAGCACCCGGAGGCCTCCCGGATGCGTCCGGTTAGCCCGACGTGGTCGGGATGGAAGTGGGTGACCACCACGCCCTCGACGTCGGTGACCGACAGGCCCGCGGTGGCCAGGCCGTCCTGCAGGGCCGCCCACGACCGGTCGTCGTTCCAGCCGACGTCGACGAGGACGACGCCACGCGGGGATTCCATCACGTAGACCTGGGTGTCGCCGACCGGCAGGTCCGCCACCGGGACGGGAACGACGTGGATGCCGTCCCCGATATCACGCGCTTCGGCCATGGTGATGCCTCTCGATCATGGTGACTTTCGTTCGAAAGCTACAACAATGAATTCAACTATTACCCTGCGCGGGCTCGATGATCGCCACGATCGATCGGATCTCCCCCGCCGGGATGTCGAAGTGCTCGGTCACCGCGACCGACGTCTCGGCGCCCGGACCTGCTGCGATGTCCAGGACGAACCGCGCGACGACACTGTGCTGCCATTCGCGGAACTGCAGGTCGCGGACGCGGCGGATGGGCCGGTATTCCGGGCCGTTCTCGAGGCGGTCGCGGATCTCGATGCCGCTGTCGCCGGTGCGTTCCCCGTTCTCGACCCGCCAGGCGTCCTCGGCGAGCCGGACGTGGGACGCGTCGTGGCTGACCAGGGATCGGATGTATGCGCGTGCCATCGCGGCGCGGGGGCTGTCGGTCGGCCCGGTGGCGTGCGCGGCCAGCGCGGCCATCACCTCCGGTGCCCAGTCTGCGCGGCAGATCACGAGGTCGGGCAGATACGGGTGCGGCCGGTTGTATTCGAGTTCGCTGCCGTCGATCCGCGCGCAGTGCAGACCCGCAGCGCGCGCGACCGCGACCGGCGCCGCCGAATCCCACTCCCACTGACCTCCGGCGTGGATGTAGGCGTCGGCCTCCCCGCGGACCACCGCCATGGCCTTGGCACCGGCCGACCCCATCCGGATCAGATCGGCACCGAGATCGCGGGCCAGATCGAAGACGAAGGCGGGCGGCCTGCTCCCGCTGATGACGATGCGGGGGCGACGGCGGGCCGGCCGCGGCGCCGGGACCGGATCTGCGGTGCTGTGGACGACGCCGATCGCCGGTTGCGCGACCGCGGCGGCGGTGAGCCCTCGTCCTGCCTCCCAGAGCGCGATGTGGACCGCCCAGTCGACATGGTCGGGCATCCCGTACTCCTTCGACCCGTCGAGCGGGTCGATGATCCAGACGCGGTCGGCGCCGACCCGGGCCGGATCGTCCGCGGATTCCTCCGAGAGCACCGCGTCGCCGGGCCGCGCGGTCGCCAGCCGTTCGAGGATGTAGGTGTTGGCGGCGTGGTCGCCGCGCCGGCCCAGCTCGCGCCCGGTAAGGGCATCCGATTCGATGGCGCGGACCGTGAGCAGCAGTTCACCTGCGCCGGAAGCCGTCTCGGCCGCGAGCCGAGCGTCGTCGGTGTTGTCGTGCGTCATGGCCTCAACAATTCCACGACGAGGCCCGCCTGCACGGCAGGCGTGCCGTCGTGGGGGCGCACGACCAGCTCGGGATCGGACGGTGGTTCGTAGGGATCATCGACGCCGGTGAAACCGGTGATCTCACCGGCACGTGCCCGCGCGTACATGCCCTTCGGGTCGCGGGCCTCGCAGTCGGCGAGCGGCGTATCGACGAAGACCTCGACGAACCGGATCCCGGACTCCTCGTGCTGCCGGCGGATGCGGTCGCGGTCCTGACGGTAGGGACTGATGAGCGCGCAGATCGCGACGAGTCCGGCGTCGGCCATCAGCTGTGCGACCGCACCGACGCGGCGGACGTTCTCCGCGCGGTCCTCCGGACCGAAGCCGAGGTCGGCGTTGAGGCCGTGCCGGAGGTTGTCGCCGTCGAGGCGGTAGGCGGGGATGCCCTCGGCGAGCAGTCGTCGTTCGAGTTCGACGGCGAGGGTGGACTTGCCGGAGGCGGACAGCCCGGTGAGCCATACCGTCGCCCCGGCTCTCCCCCGTTCGGGCCGTGAGACCGCCGCCGAGTGCCAGACCACCGCCGTGTCGGCGAGTGTCGGGCCGGTGATCGTTCCGGCCGCGACGGTGTTGCCGGTGCGTTCGTCGACGAGCACGAAGCTTCCGGTAGTGCGGTTGCGCCGGTAGGGGTCGAACAGCAGCGGCTGTTGCGTCCACAATTGCACGCGGCCGATCTCGTTGAGACCGAGCGTCGTCGCGGCCTCGTCGCGGTGCAGGCTGTTGACGTCGAGGCGGTAGTCCAGCCGCGCGACCCGCGCGATGGTCGAGCGCGTGGTGTGCAGCAGGGCGTAGCGGGCGTCCGGATCGAGGGCGGAGCGTTCGTCGAACCAGCACACCATGGCGTCGATCTCGTGGCCGACGAGCGGACGATTGTTGGGGCGGCACAGCATGTCGCCGCGTCCGACGTCGAGGTCGTCCTCGAGTTCGACGCACACCGCCGCACCGGCGAAGGCGTGCTCGAGTTCCGTCCCGCCCGGCCCCCACAACGTTCGCACCCGCGTTCCGAAACCGGAAGGGAGAACGACCACCTCATCGCCGGGCGCGAATCCGCCGGCGGCGACCGTCCCGGCGTAGCCGCGGAAGTCGCGGTGTTCACCCTCGCCCGGCCGGATGACGTACTGCACGGGCAGTCGGGCATCGATGAGGTTGGTGTCCGACGCGATGTGGACCTGTTCGAGATGGTGCAGCAGCGAAGTCCCCTCGTACCACGGCATGTTCGCGGTGCGGGAGACGACGTTGTCGCCGTGCAGGGCGGAGACGGGAACGAAGGCGAGGTCGGGCATGTCGAGCTTCGCCGCGAGATTCCGGAACTCGTCGCAGATCTCGTCGAACCGGCTCTGCGACCAGTCCACCAGGTCCATCTTGTTGATGCACAGCACCACGTGCCGCACCCCGAGCAGCGACGCGAGAAAGGCGTGCCGGCGGGTCTGCTCGACGATGCCGTTGCGGGCGTCGACGAGGACGAGTGCCAGGTCTGCGGTGGACGCCCCGGTGACCATGTTGCGCGTGTACTGCTCGTGACCGGGAGTGTCGGCGATGACGAATGTTCTGTGCGCCGTGGCGAAATAGCGATAGGCGACGTCGATCGTGATGCCCTGTTCGCGTTCGGCGCGCAGGCCGTCGGTGAGCAGCGCGAGATCGGCGCGGTCGGCGCCGCGGTCGAGGCTCGTGCGGGTCACCGCCTCGAGTTGGTCCTCGAAGACGGCCTTCGAGTCGAACAGCAATCGTCCGATGAGCGTGGACTTGCCGTCGTCGACGCTGCCGGCGGTGGCGATGCGCAGCAGGTAGGACATCAGAAATAGCCTTCCCTCTTGCGGTCTTCCATTCCGGCGTCGGAGATCCGGTCGTCCGCCCGCGTGGCGCCGCGTTCGGTGACCCTGCTGGCGGAGACCTCGGTGACCACCTCGTCCGCGGTGGTGGCGGCGGATTCGACGCAGCCGGTGCACGTCGCGTCACCGACGGTGCGGAACCGGACGAGACTCTCGCGCGGAGTCTCCCCGGGGAGGAGGGTAAGAAAACGGTTGTGCGCGAGCAGCATTCCGTCGCGCTCGATCACCGGTCGCCGGTGGGCGTAGTACAGGGACGGCAGGTCGACGCCCTCGTCGCGGATGTAGCGCCAGATGTCGAGTTCGGTCCAGTTGGACAGCGGGAAGACCCGCATGTGTTCGCCGCGGCGGTGCCGGCCGTTGTACAGCTGCCACAGTTCGGGTCGCTGCGCCTTCGGGTCCCACTGCCCGAACTCGTCGCGCAGGCTGAAGATGCGTTCCTTCGCGCGGGCCTTCTCCTCGTCGCGACGAGCACCCCCGAAGACGGCGTCGAATCCCCCTTCCCGCAACGCGCGCAGGAGGGTTCCGGCCTGGAGCCGGTTGCGGGTCGCGTGCGGTCCGTCGTCCTCGACGGCACGCCCGGCATCGATGTCGTCCTGCACCGAGGCGACGATCGACCGGATCCCCAGGCGCTCGACGGTGCGGTCGCGGAAGTCGATCACCTCGTCGAAGTTGTGCCCGGTGTCGATGTGCAGGACGGGGAACGGCAGCGGCGCCGGCCAGAACGCCTTGGCCGCGAGGTGGAGCATCACCGCGGAGTCCTTACCACCCGAGAACAGCAGGACGGGATGGGAAAAGGTCGCGGCGACCTCGCGGAAGATGTGCACGGACTCGGCTTCGAGCGCACCGAGCAGCGAAAGTTCGTAGGTCGGTGGTCGTTGCGGTGGCACCGTGGTCACTCGTGCCCCTCTCACCCAGCTCGGTACACATGTGTACCGATGCGGTCGAAGATTACTCCGCAACAGTAGAACGAGTTTCAATTCCAGGTCAACGGGTGGTCTCCGCAGCCCTCCGTCAGCGCAGTGGCCGGTGTCCGCCGAGATCTGCGGTGATCGCATCCGCGACCGCCACGAGCGCCGCGCCGTAGCGTTCGATCCCGGCGGCGTCCACCTCCCGCTCGAGGTGCAGCGTGAGCACGAGCGACTGGTGGCCGTCGGGATCGTAGGCCGGGGCGGCCACGAGGTTGACCGCCCGCTTCTCCCCCGCGGCGAAGGCGTCGGGCAGCAGCACGCGCTCGCCGGGGCTGGCCACGAGTTCCGCCAGCATCTCCCTCATCTCGGGCGCGAGGTCGTGCGAGACCACTCCCGCCATGAGCGCGTACAGGCGACGGCCGCCGGGAGTGAGGGACTCCGCCAGATAACCGGTCCGGCGACATTCGGTGACGATCCGCCACAGCTCGTCGCGGTCGACGGTCACGGGCAGGGTCGGCTCTCGCCGCAGCCACTGTTCGATGCGCTCGTCGGTGTCCCACAGCACGTACATCAGCCCCACCGGGGGCGCGAAGGGGTACACCTCCCCCACGCGTGCCGCCGCGGCCGTGCCGTGGCCACCGATGACGTCGAGCACCGCGATCCGGTCGCCGACGACCGCCGACGCAGAGCACATCACGGCGAACTCCTCGGAGAGGGCGGCGAGATGCCGGTGGGCGACCGGCCCGGACGCGAAGCCGCGCTGGGCTGCGCGTCCCGCGACGATCAGTGCCGGCCCGAGACCGTAGGTCTTGTCGACGGGGTCGCGGATCAGATAACCCGCGTCGGCGAGCACGGTGAGGATGCCCAAGCAGGTGGGCTTGCTCAGATCGAGATCGCGCGCCAGTTCCGACAGTCCGAACCGGACGCCGGGTCGCGCGACGAGGTGGTCGAGGACCTGCACGACGCGTTCCGTGGGCGGCGACCGGCGGGCGGCTCCCGCCCCGGCGGTCGGCTTCCCGAGTGTCTCGGTCTCGCGACGAGCCATTGACCCTCCCTGGAACACGTTCTACTCTCGGCGCAGCGGAAGACTACCGCAGCGGTACATATTTGGACCACAGGAGATCGTAGTGCTCACCGATCCGCTCACCGCGGCGATAGCCGAGGCCGAGAAGCTCGTCGCCACAGCCCCGCACATCCGCACCGAACAGGACCTCGTCGAGGGATACGGATATCTGGCGGGCGGGATCTCGGCGTGCGTCCACGCCACCTTCGCGTACAGCCGATCCCATCCGGTCTTCGTCACCGGCACCGGCCCCTACGCGAAGATGGGCCTCGACAATCCCGACACCCTGTACTGGGGCGCATCGATACGCGACGACGCCGAGTACGTCGTCGCCGGGCGCCGCGGCACGACCTGCGATCTCAGTTTCCAGGTGCTGGCCGGCAACTACACCGACGCCGAGGTGCCCGGCAACGTCACGGCCTTCGACGACCGCGCGTTGACCATCGCCGACGACGGCACCTTCCAGGTGCGGTTCGGACCCGGCCCACGAGACCCGGAACGTAACTACTTCCCGCTCGCGCCCGGCTCGTCGCAGCTCGTGGTCCGCGAGGTCTACAGCGACTGGACGCAGCGCCGCGGCATGCTGAGCATCCACCGGCTCGACAGTCTCGGCACCCCGGCACCCGAACCCACCCACCAGGACGCGGTCACCCGTTACGAACGCGCCGGTCGCGCACTGGTCTCGCGGGTGAAGACCTGGCTGCAGTTCCCCGAGTGGTTCTACCTGAAGCTGCCGGTGAACACGGTCACCGAGCCGCGCCGCACCCCAGGTGGTCTCGACACGCAGTACTCATCCGTCGGGCACTACGAACTCGGCGACGACGAGGCGATGGTCCTGACCCTCCCGGCGAGCGACGCGCCCTATCTGGGCTTCCAGATCGGCAGCCTCTGGTACATCTCCCTGGACTACATCCACCACCAGACCTCCCTGAACAACAGTCAGGCGCAGGTCGATCCCGACGGGATGGTCCGGATCGTGGTCTCGGCCCGCGATCCGGGGCTGACCAACTGGGTCGAGACCCTCGGCCGCAGCCGCGGGATCCTGCAGTTCCGCTGGCAGCGCCTCGATCGCGAACTCACCGCAGCCGACGGCCCGACCGCCGAGGTGGTGCCGTTCGACCGACTCTCCGAGGTCCTGCCCTTCCACGATTCGAACCGCATCACTCCCGAGGCCTGGGCGCAGCGCATCGCGGACCGTCAGCGGGGCGTCGCCGATCGGATGCTCGCATGAGCGCGGCAGCGGGACTGCTCCGCGACCGCGTCGTCGTGATCTCCGGTGTCGGCCCGGGACTGGGGCGCACCCTCGCGCTGCGGTGCGCCGAACACGGCGCCGACGTGGTGCTCGCTGCCCGGACCCGGGAGCGGCTCGAGAAGGTTGCAGCGGAAGTCGAGAGCACGGGCCGCCGGGCCCTGGTCGTGCCCACCGACATCACCGACGACGAGTCCGCCGCCGCCCTTGTCGAGTCTGCGGTCTCGGAGTTCGGTGGTGTCGACGTGCTCGTCAACAACGCGTTCTCCGTTCCGTCGATGAAACTGTTGGCGCGCACCGACTTCCAGCAGATCCGGGACAGCGTGGAGCTCACCGTCCTCGGCGCGCTGCGGCTCACGCAGTTGTTTACCCCCGCCCTCGCCGAGTCGGCCGGCGCGGTGGTCAACATCAATTCGATGGTGCTGCGGCACTCCCAAGAACGTTACGGCAGTTACAAACTCGCGAAGTCGGCGTTGCTGGCGATGTCGCAGTCCCTGGCGACGGAACTCGGACCGCAGGGAATCCGGGTGAACTCCGTTGCACCGGGGTACATCTGGGGGCCGATCCTGCAGGGGTACTTCGAACACCAGGCGGGAAAGTACGGCACCACCGTCGAACAGATCTACGAGCACACCGCCGCCACCTCCGATCTGAAGCGTCTCCCGACAACCGAGGAAATCGCGGATGCGGTGATCTTCCTGGCCTCGCCGATGGCGTCGGCGATCACCGGCCAGTGCCTCGACGTCAACTGCGGCGAATACCACCACTGAACGGGAAAGCACATGAGCGAACGCACCACCGTCGGCACCGTCGAGGATCTGCACGCTTCCGCGACCCGCCTGACGGGCCTGACCGATTTCGGCGACGACGACTACCGTGACGGGCTCGAGGTCCTGCTCGAGTCGTATGCGCGGGACGAGAAGCTCACCCCGCTCGGCAGCAAGATGTCACGGGTCTTCCTGCGCGGCGCCCTCGTGGCGCGGTTGCTGTCGGAATCTGCCTGGTCTGCCCATCCCGAGCACACGGACGTCCCGGTCACCCGGCCGATCTTCGTCACCGGCCTGCCCCGTACCGGCACGACGGCACTGCACCGCCTACTCGCCGCGGATCCCGCCCATCAGGGGCTCGAGATGTGGCTGACCGAGATGCCGCAACCGCGACCTCCTCGCGAGACCTGGGCGGAGAATCCCGTCTTCGCCGGGATCGAGGCCGGATTCGCACAGCACCACGTCGAGCATCCCGAATTCATGGGTGTGCACTACATGTCGGCCGCCGAGGTCGAGGAATGCTGGCAGTTGCTGCGCCAGTCGTTCCGCTCGATCTCCTACGAGTGCCTGGCCCACCTGCCCACCTATTCGCAGTGGCTCGCGGAGCAGGACTGGACCGCGGCCTATGCCCGGCACCGGAGGAATCTGCAGCTCATCGGACTGCCGGACGCCGACAAGCGGTGGGTGCTCAAGAATCCCAGTCATCTGTTCGCACTGGACGAACTGCTCACGGTGTATCCGGACGCGCTCGTCGTCGTCACCCATCGAGATCCGCGCACCGTGATCCCGTCGGTGTGCAGCCTCGCGGCGCAGGCCACAGAGGGATGGTCCGACGCGTTCGCCGGTGAGACGATCGGGCGCAGCCAGCTCGACCTCTGGGCACGGGGTTTCGATCATTTCACCGAGGTGCGCCGCCGGCACGATCCCGCTCGTTTCGTCGACGTGGACTACCGGGATTTCGTCGCCGATCCGCTCGGCACCGTCGGCGGCCTGTACGACCGGTTCGGTCTGCCGTTCACCGCGGAGGCCGAACGCGCGATGGCCGACCTGCACGAAGAAAGCCGCAGCGGGGCAAGGAAACCCGCGCACCGGTACACGCTCGAGGAGTTCGGGCTGAGTGTGGGCGAGGTCGACGAACGTTTCCGCGACTACGCGTACCGCTGAACCCGGCAGGAAAGGCACCGGAAACCGGTGTGCCCTGGCTACCTGCGCGTTCGTCCGTGGGATGATGGAGGCATGCCCGCACCACTCCCCCTCGACCCCATCGCCGAAGCCCACCGCCAGTGGACCGCCCACGGCTGGGGCGAAGTCGCGGACGGCATGGCCGCGGTCACCTCGGTGATGCGGGCACAGCAGATCATGATGGCGCGGGTCGAGGAGGTGCTCAAGCCCTTCGGCCTGACCTTCGCCCGCTACGAACTGCTCACGCTGCTGCATTTCACCAGGTCGGGAGCATTGCCGATGGCGAAGGCCAGCGCGCGCCTGCAGGTGCACCCCACCAGCGTCACCAATGCCGTCGACCGGCTCGAGAAGGCCGGACTGGTCCGGCGTACCCCGCATCCGAGCGATCGACGGGCCACACTCATCGAACTCACCGACGAGGGACGGGCATTGGCGATCCAGGCGACGGAGAAGCTCAACACGGAGGTCTTCGCCCGGCCCGGCATTCCGGAGGAGCACATCGACACACTGCTGCGCATCATCGCGACGATGCGGCACGACGCCGGCGACTTCGACACCGGCGGTGCGCCTTCCAAGTGGTGAGGCGCGAGAGATTGCCGAGAAACGAGGAGGGCCGCCCCGTTCGGGGCGGCCCTTCGTCGTGTACGGGTGGTGCGGATCAGGCGTGCTTGAACTCCGGCGCGCGCTTCTCGACGAAGGCCGCCATGCCTTCCTTCTGGTCGGCGGTGGCGAACGTCGAATGGAACACGCGGCGCTCGAACTTCACGCCCTCGGCCAGCGTCGTCTCGAAGGACCGGTTGACGGCCTCCTTCGCCATGATCGCAACCGGCAGCGACATCGACGCGATGGTCGTCGCCGTCTCGAGCGCCACGTCGAACAGTTCGGCGGCGGGAACGATGCGCGAGACGAGTCCGGCGCGCTCGGCCTCCTCGGCGTCCATGTTGCGGCCGGTCAGACACATGTCCATGGCCTTGGCCTTGCCCACGGCGCGGGTGAGACGCTGCGATCCGCCGATGCCCGGGATGACGCCGAGCTTGATCTCGGGCTGACCGAACTTGGCGGTGTCGGACGCGATGATGAAGTCGCACAGCATCGCCAGCTCGCAACCGCCACCGAGCGCGTAGCCCGACACCGCAGCGACGATCGGCTTGCGGACGGACGAGAGCCGATCCCACTGCGAGAACAGGTCTTCCGCGTAGACCTCGGCGAAGGTCTTCGGAGCCATCTCCTTGATGTCGGCGCCGGCGGCGAACGCCTTCTCCGAGCCGGTGAGCAGGATCGCACCGATCTCGTCGTCCGCGTCGAGTTCCTCGACGGCGGCGACGACCTCACGCATCAACTGGCTGTTGAGGGCGTTGAGCGCCTTCGGCCGATTGAGGGTGACGATGCCGACGCGGCCTTTGCGGTCGAGCAGGATGGTCTCGAAATCGGTCACTGGCTGTCCTTCACGGTCGAGCGGTCTCGGATGTCGGTGATGATGGCGGAGAAGTCGAGTCCTCCACCACCCTCGGTGTTGAAACGATGGTAGAGCTCGGCTGCACGCAGTCCGAGTTCGGCCTCGACACCGTTGGCGCGCACCGCGTTCGCGGCCAGTCCGAGATCCTTGTCCATGAGCGCGGCCGCGAAGCCTGGCGTGTAGTCGTTGTTCGCGGGGGTGGTCGGGACGGGGCCCGGCACCGGGCAGTTGCTCGTCAACGCCCAGCACTGACCGGACGCGTTGGACGCGACGTCGAACAGTGCCTGGTTGTCGAGGCCCAGCTTCTCACCGAGGACGAATGCCTCGCTGATGGCGATCATCGAGATGCCCAGGATCATGTTGTTGCAGATCTTCGCGGCCTGGCCGTTGCCCGACCCGCCGCAGTGGACGATCTTACGTCCCATGGCCTCGAGCAGGGGCTTCGCGGTGGCGAAGTCGTCCTCGCCGCCGCCGACCATGAACGCGAGGGTGCCTGCGGCGGCACCGGCGACACCGCCGGAGACCGGGGCGTCGACGGCACGGTGACCGGCCTTGCGTGCCTTCTCCGCCGCCGCGCGGGCATCGGCGACGTCGATGGTCGAGCTGTCGACGAACAACGTGTTCGCCTCGGCCGCAGGCAGGATCTCGTCGTACAGGTCGAGGACGAGCTTGCCGTTGGGCAGCATGGTGATCACGACCTGGGCGCCGCGCACCGCGTCGGTCGCGGTCTCGGCGACGGTGATGCCGTTCTTCGTGGCCTCTTCCTGCGCAGCGGGAACCGGGTCGTAACCGTTGACTGTGTACCCGGCGCGGACGAGGTTCGCGGCCATCGGCCCACCCATGTGTCCGAGGCCGAGGAAGGCGACGGTGGGAAGTTCACTCATCGGTCGTTCTCCTTGGGAGCGGCGAGCCCGAGTTCGAGATCGCCGAGCGGCTGGAAGTAGGCGTCGACGTCGGCCTCGGTGACATCGGCGAGGGTCGCCGGCGACCACTGCGGGTTGCGGTCCTTGTCGACGACCTGTGCGCGGATGCCCTCGACGAGGTCGTGCGACTTCAGCGAGGCGGTCGAGACCCGGAACTCCTCGTTCAGCACCTCTTCGAGGCTGCCGAGCTGCCGGGCGTGACGCAGCGAGCGGAGGGTCACCTTCAGCGCGACAGGCGATTTCGCGAGCACCTGGCCGGCGGTCTCCCGTGCCTCCGGAACATCGGAAGCCCGAAGGCGTTCGACGATCTCCTCGACGGTGTCGGCGGAGTACGCCGCGTCGATCCATTCGCGCTGCCCGAGCAGCGCCGATTCCGGTGCGGGCTGCGAGTATTCGGCGAGCGCGTCCTCGAGCGGGCCGGATTCGAGTGCGGCGACGAACTTGTCGAGCGAATCGAACGGCAGGTAGTGGTCGGCGAAGCCCAGGGTGACGGCGTCGCCGGCCTTCATCCGTCCGGTGGTCAGCGCGATGTGCGTGCCGATCTCGCCGGGGGTGCGCGAGAGCAGGTAGGTGCCGCCGACGTCGGGAACGAATCCGATTCCGGTCTCGGGCATCGCGATGCTCGAGCGTTCGGTGACGATCCGGACGTTGCCGTGCGCCGAGATCCCGACGCCGCCGCCCATGACGATGCCGTCCATGATCGCGATGTACGGCTTCGGGTAACGACCGATGGCGGCGTTGAGGATGTACTCGTCGCGCCAGAAGTCCTGCGATCCCGTGCCGCCGTCCTTGGCGTCGTGGTAGATCGAGACGATGTCGCCGCCGGCGCACAGGCCGCGCTCACCGGCACCGCGCACCAGCACGGCACGCACCGAATCGTCGTTCTCCCACGCGCTCAGGGCCTTCGACATCTCGAGGACCATGGCGTGGTTGAGGGCGTTGATGGCCTTGGGCCGGTTGAGCGTGATACGGCCGATGCCGTCCTTCACGTCGATGAGGATCTCGGGTTCCTGCCCGGTCATGCCACTCCGTTCTGCGCTGCAGCCACCACGCTCCGCGCGACGACCACCCGCATGATCTCGTTGGTTCCTTCCAGGATCTGATGCACGCGCAGGTCGCGGACGATCTTCTCGATCCCGTACTCGGCAAGGTAACCGTAGCCGCCGTGCAACTGCAGCGCCTCGTTCGCGACCTCGAAACCGGTGTCGGTGGCGAAGCGCTTGGCCATCGCGCACAGCTCCACGACGTCGTCGGCGCCACGGTCGAGAGCGTCGGCGGCACGCCACAGCATCGTGCGTGCGGCCTCGAGTTCGATCCGCATGTCGGCGAGGCGGAACTGCAGCGCCTGCGAGTCGAGCAGCCGCTCGCCGAATGCCTTGCGCTCGGCGAGGTAGGCGACCGCCCGGTCGAGGGCGGTCTGGCCGCCGCCCACCGAGCACGCGGCGATGTTGATGCGGCCGCCGTTGAGGCCGTGCATGGCGATCCGGAAGCCGCCGCCCTCGGTGCCGAGGAGGTTCTCGGCGGGCACGCGGGCGCCGTCGAGGATGACCTGGCGGGTGGGCTGCGCGTTCCAGCCCATCTTCTTCTCGTTGGCGCCGAAGGACAGCCCGGCGGTGTCCTTCGGGACGATGAACGCCGAAATACCGCGGGCGCCGGTATCGCCGGTGCGGGCCATGACCACGTAGACGTCGGACGTGCCGGCCCCGGAGATGAACTGCTTGACTCCGGTGAGCACGTACTCGTCGCCGTCACGAACGGCCTTGGTGCTCAGGGCCGCCGCATCGGATCCGGCGCCCGGCTCGGTGAGGCAGTAGCTCGCGAGGTGCTCCATCGTGCAGAGCTTCGGGATCCACTGCTTGCGCTGGTCGTCGTTGCCGAACTTGTCGATCATCCACGTGACCATGTTGTGGATGGAGATGTAGGCGGCGATGGACGGGCAACCCTTCGCGAGCTCCTCGAAGATGCGGACGGAGTCGAGGCGTCGCAGCCCCGATCCGCCCACGTCCTCGCGGACGTAGATCCCGCCCATGCCCAGTTCGGCGGCCTTGCGCAGCACGTCCACGGGGAAGTGCTTGCTCTGGTCCCATTCGACCGCGTTCGGGGCCAGATATTCGGTGGCGAAGTCCCGGGCGGTGTCGCGGATCGCCCGGTCGTCGTCGGTGAGAACGAACATCGATGGACCGCCTAGTTCATCGTCGGGATGACGAAGTGGTCGGTGTCGGCCACGTGCGCACCCTCGATGTCGCCTTCCTTGACACCGGACGGCCAGCGCTGCGTGACCGTCTTGGTCTTGGTGTAGAAGCGGAAGGCGTCGGGGCCGTGCTGGTTGAGGTCGCCGAAGCCGGAGGCCTTCCAGCCGCCGAAGGTGTAGTACGCGATCGGGACGGGGATCGGGACGTTGATGCCGACCATGCCGACCTCGACGCGGGCCGCGAAGTCGCGGGCGGTGTCGCCGTCGCGGGTGAAGATCGCGACGCCGTTGCCGTACTCGTGCTCGGTGGGCAGGCGCAGGGCGTCCTCGTAGTCGCGCGCACGCACCACGGTGAGCACGGGACCGAAGATCTCCTCCTTGTAGATGGACATCTCGGGGGTGACCTTGTCGAACAGGGTGGCGCCCGAGAAGAAGCCGTTCTCGTGGCCCTCGAGGACGAAGTCGCGGCCGTCGACGACCAGCTCGGCGCCTTCTTCGACGCCCTGGGCGATGTAGCCGTGCACGCGGTCGCGGGCGGCGGCGGTCACGAGCGGACCGAAGTCGGCCTTCTCGTCGAAGCTGGTGCCGATACGCAGTTCGGCGATGCGCTCGGTGAGCTTGGCGACGAGACGATCCGCGGTCTCCTCGCCCACGGGGACGGCGACGGACAGCGCCATGCAGCGCTCACCGGCCGAGCCGTAGGCGGCGCCGACGAGTGCGTCCGCGACCTGGTCGAGGTCGGCGTCGGGCATGACGATCGCGTGGTTCTTCGCACCACCGAAGCACTGTGCGCGCTTGCCGTTCTTCGCGGCCGTCTCGTAGATGTACTGCGCGATGGGAGTCGAGCCGACGAAGCCGATCGCCTTGATGCGCGGGTCGTCGAGCAGGTAGTCGACGGCGCTCTTGTCGCCGTTGACGACGTTGAACACACCGGCGGGCAGGCCGGCCTCGAGGAACAGCTCGGCCAGACGGAGCGGCACCGAGGGGTCGCGCTCGGAAGGCTTGAGCACGAACGCGTTTCCGGCGGCGAGCGCCGGGCCGGCCTTCCACAGCGGGATCATGGCCGGGAAGTTGAACGGGGTGATCCCGGCGACGACGCCGAGGGGCTGACGCATCGAGTACACGTCGATTCCGCCGCCTGCGGACTCGGTGTACTCACCCTTGAGGAGGTGCGGGGCGCCGATCGCGACCTCGATCACCTCGAGGCCGCGCTGGATGTCGCCCTTCGCGTCGGGGACGGTCTTGCCGTGCTCGCTCGACAGCAGGTGGGCGAGCTCGTCCATGTTCTCCTGCACGAGGTACACGAACTTCATGAGGACGCGCACGCGCTTCTGCGGATTCCAGGACGCCCACACCTTCTGCGCCTCGGCGGCGTTGGCGATGACGGCGTCGACCTCGGAGTCGGCCGCGAGCGGCACGCGGGCCTGGACCTCTCCGGTGTTGGGGGCGAAGACGTCGGCGAAGCGGCCGGAGGTGCCGGCGACGTGCTGCCCGCCGACGAAGTGGGTCAATTCTCGAACGCTCATGTCCGATCCCGTCCTTTACTGGTGTGCGATGACGTGGGGTGTGCGATTTCGGCACGAACGGGCCCAGGCCCGAAGTCTTCGCTCATCCTATAGTTGGAAGTCCACGTATGTCTACCGTCACACCGGACCGGATCCGCCGGCACCCTCACGCACGGTCGATGCGCGAGGGGCCGATATCAGCCCTCGGCGATCTGCTGCGCCTTCGCGTACGCCAGGTGCAGGAAGTCGGCTCCGGTCAGCGCCGCGAACGAACCCGCCACCAGACGCGTGAGATTCGGAGCGTAGACGCGGCCGAAGACCATCGCCGTCACCGTCCACAGGTCGAGGCAGAAGGGGCAGGCCAGCAGTTCCCCGACGGCGTGACGGACCCGCGACGACTTGCGGGGCTGCTCCATCACCTCGGCCGGACCACCGGGGCCGTCGAACTTCGTGAACGGTGCGCGGACGGGACTGGTCACCGCCGCCTTGCTCACGATCCGGGAGACCTTGTGGCTCGCGAGCGCGGTCACCACGAGATCGCCGGCATCGGGCTTCGGCATCGGCCGCCCGCGCTTTGCCGCGACGGCGCCGAGCGTGCCGACAGTGGTGAGGTACACGGACATGAGCACCGCATATCCACCGAGGGGTCGATCCTCCCCGTTCCGATAGGTGTCGGCCTCCTGCTGGACCGCATCGACCGCACGTTCGGCGTTCTCCCGCGCTGTCGACGATGCTTCCGGAGTCCGCATGAATCCTCCACTCGTGGCATGTGCTGTCGGTGGCGCGACCGGAGCCGTCACCTTCACGGGCGGCATACCCCAGGGACGGACGACACAACCACCGGCGACCGATCGAGGTCAACGCATGCGGCGGTAGAGATCCTCGAGGTCGATGATCCCCCGGATCACCACGGCTTCGTCGGTTCCGCCGGCCCGCAACGCGCGGCGCAGCAGCATCGGATCGAGGTCCTCGAGCGCGGGACGGAACCGTTCCGTGGGCAGCTCGGACAACTCGGTGTCGTCGCCGTAGAAGTCCCGCGCCGCGGCCACCTCTTCGTAGGCGTCCGCATCGTCGACGCCGCCGATCAGCGTCGCGAGGTCCACCCCGCGCAGGGTCAGGACCGCGAACGGTTGGTCGTCGACGTGTTCTGCGAGCAGGTAGGCGACGGCCGCGGCGTGCTTGCAGGGCCACCCGTCGTCGGGGCAGGTGCAGTCGAAGTCGAGTTCACCCGAGCGTCGCGGGAGGAGGGCCGATCCGAGTTCCTCGGGAAGGATGCCCGCCGCAAGTCGCGTCAGCATGCCCGGCGACGAGCGGACGAGCGAGACGAGGTCTCCCACCGCCTCCTCGTCGAGCGTGCGCACCCGCACCGCCGAGGTGAAAGGGGTGAGTTGACTGCCCTGCACGTCGCCGACGGCCGCTCCGGGTTCGAGCCGCATGGAGATCACCTGGCCGGCGCGTGCATACGCACGGCCCCGCGTCAGTCGCCCCTTCTCGGCGACCTCCTCCATCGCCGAGATCAGTTCCTTCGACCACCAGCTGCGGCCGATCGAGCCCCGCTTGGTGCGCGCCTCGATGCCGCCGTCGATCCGGCGGGCCGTGCCGTAGCGGCGTACGTTGCCCCGTGCCATCTAGTCCCCCACCGCGTCGTCGCCGAGGGTGAGCAGGGAGTGCAGCTGATCGGTGGACAGCTCGGTGATCCAGTTCTCCCCTGCCCCGACCACAATCTCGGCCAGTTCCTGCTTGCCGGTAAGCATCTCGTCGATACGTTCCTCCACCGTTCCCACACAGACGAGCTTGCGGACCTGGACGTCGCGACGCTGCCCGATCCGGAACGCACGGTCGGTGGCCTGGTTCTCCACCGCCGGATTCCACCACCGGTCGAGGTGCACGACGTGGTTGGCGGCGGTGAGGTTCAGTCCGGTGCCGCCCGCCTTGAGCGAGAGCACCATGATCGGCGGTCCGCCCTCGCTCTGGAAGCCGTCGACCATCGCGTCGCGCCGGCCCTTGGACACTCCCCCGTGCAGGAAGGGCACCGTCGTGGCGAACCGCTCCTCGAGATAGGGCACGACGAGCTCACCGAACTCGCGGAACTGCGTGAACAGCAACACCTTCTCGCCGTCGGCCAGCACCGACTCGACAATGTCCTCGACCAGGCCGAGTTTGCCCGAGCGGTGCCGTCCGCGACGCAGGACGGGCGAGCCGTCGCCCAGATAGTGCGCGGGGTGGTTGCACACCTGCTTGAGCCGGGTCAGCGCCGCGAGCACCGCGCCCTTGCGGGCCATGCCCTCCTTGTCCCGGATCCGGCGCATCATGTCGTCCACGACGGCCCGATACAGGGCGGCCTGCTCGGCCGTGAGGTTGGCGCGCACGGTCTGCTCGAACTTCTCGGGCAGATCGGAGATCACGTCGGGGTCGGTCTTGACGCGGCGCATCACGAACGGTGCGGACAACGCCCGCAACCGCGCCGCAGCGACGGCGTCGTGGTCGCGCTCGATCGGCACCGCGAAGCGGGCCCGGAAGGACGCCGCGGTGCCGAGCAGGGACGGATTCGCGAAGTCCAGGATCGCGCGCAGTTCCTCGAGCCGGTTCTCCACCGGTGTGCCGGTGAGCGCGATCCGGTGCGCCGCGGGCACGGCGCGCGTGGCGCGGGACTGCGCGGTCGCGGTGTTCTTCACGTGCTGGGCCTCGTCGAGGACCACGCGTTGCCAGGTCAGCGTCGCGAGCTGCGCGACGTCGCGGGCGGCGATGGCGTACGTCGTCACCACGAGATCGTGGTCGGCGGCAGCGGCGGCGAGCGCCGGTCCGCTCAGCCGCTGGGCGCCGTGGTGGACGTGCACCCGCAGGTCGGGCACGAACCGTTCGGCCTCACGCTGCCAGTTGCCCACCACCGACATCGGGCAGACCAGCAGGGTCGGGGCGTTCCGCAGGCCCGACTCTCGTTCATGGGCGAGCAGCGCGAGCACCTGGATGGTCTTGCCCAGGCCCATGTCGTCGGCGAGCACGGCGCCGAGACCGAGCCGGCTCATGAACGCGAGCCAGTCGAGGCCGCGCTGCTGGTAGGGACGCAGTTCGGCGTTCAATCCCGCCGGCACGGGGACAGGCTCGGGGTGCGCCTGCCCGTCGAGCAGCATCTCGACCCAGCCGGAGGCGGAGATCTCGGTGACCTCCGCGGGCGGAGCATCGTCGCCGGTGAACTGGGCGAACAACGACCCGAGGGTCGCATCCTCGGCGGAATGCGCGGTGACGTACCGGGCCGCGCGGGCCAGCGCCTCGGCATCGGCCCGCACCCATTTGCCGCGCAGTTTGACCAGGTCGCTGTTGGCCGCGACGAGCTCTTCCATCTCCGACGGGGTGAGCAGCATGTCGCCGACGGCGAGCTGCCATTCGTACGAGACGATCGCGTTCATCCCGACGACGCTGTCGTCGGCGCTCACGGGGGCGACGGGTGACTCGACCTGCAGACGCAGGGACGGATCGACCCGGGTCCAAGCGCGCGGTAGCAGCACCGCGATGCCTGCGGCGTCGAGCTCCCGGGCGCCGTGCTCGACGAGATCGACGACGACCGGGGTGGGCAGCAGAAGGTCGAGACTGTCGGGATCGCGGGGCACGTCCTGCAGGCGGGGATAGGCCTGGAGCGCGGTCCCGAGCTTGCGCACGCCGATCTGGAGCAGGTGCGGGTCGGTGTCCTCGACGGGCAGCGGCGTCGGGGACTGTCCCTCCGGACGCAGGCACACCTCGAGCCGCCAGATGGAGTCGGCTCCGACCCCGTCGTCGACGTCGTCCGGTTCGACGAGGCGCAGCACGAGGTCGGGTTCGTATCCGGCGAGGCTGGCGCGCCATTCCTCGAGCGCATCGGCCATGCGCTGGGTGCCACGGGGATGGGGACTGCCCTCGGCCAGCGCAGCGACGAGGGGGTGCAGCGAGGTCGACGAGCCGTGGAGGGTGCGCACGATGGGGTCGGTCAGTTCGCGGCACAGATCGTCGAGGAGATCGACGGGCCGTCCGAGCTGTCGTTGCGCGGGAGACATCGCGGCCGCGAGTTCGGCGGACCAGGCCCGCGTCTTCTCGCCGCCGAGCAGGCGCCACCGCGCCCACCACTGCTTCTCGACACGCACGAGCTCCGGTGCGACGCGGCCGGCCTGCGCCCACCTCTCGATGCCACGGGCGACGTGCGCGAGATATCGCAGATCGCCGCCGACACCCCCGGGACGCCGCGGCATGTCCAGCAGAAGCTCGGCTGCGTCCGCCGGTGCGACCGCGACGGCGGGCAGCGTGCTCGGCTCGGTCTCCGTAGGGAAGGTGAGGGTGACGCGATGGCGGAACGGGCGGTCGATCCACCGGCGCAGCGCAGACGGCAGCGCGTCGGGATCGGGCTCTGCGGCGGGGTCCCACCACAGCATCAGGCCGGATCCCGGTGACCACAGCCCGTGCAACATGCCCACTATCGTGCCAGCCGCACCCGACCCCGATGGCAGGCTGGGTCCCATGGCACGCGCATACGGCTTCGTGGAGTACGGCGGTCCGGAGACACAGCAGCTGTTCGACACCCCCGTCCCACCGCCCGGTCCGGGGCAGCTCCTCGTGGCAGTCCGGGCCGCGGGCGTGAACCCCGCCGACTGGAAGGTGCGGTCCGGACGGCGCACAGGCAGCGTCACGGTGCACTTCCCGGCGGTCCTCGGCCGGGAGGTCGCCGGTGTGGTGGAGGCCGCCGGTCCGGACACCGGCTTCCGGCCGGGCGACGCCGTCTTCGGGGCCGCCGCGGAGGGCTACGGCGGCTACGCCGAGTACACCCTCGTCGACGCGCGGGCTGCTGCGCTCGTGCCCGAGTCGGTGCCGTTCGAGGTGGCGGCGACCCTTCCGGTCGCGGCCGGAACGGCCTTCGACATCGTCGAGTCTCTCGAGATCGTCGATGCGGACACCGTCCTCGTCCTGGGTGCCGGTGGTGGTGTCGGGTCGGCGACGACGCAGCTCGCGCACAACGCCGGGGCCGCCGTCCTCGGTGTGGCGAGTGCGGGGAAACGGGATCTCGTCGAATCGTGCGGCGGTCTGTGGATCGAGTCCGGTGACGGGTTCGACGCGCGGGTCGCGGCCACCGCGGAACGGTGCGGGGCGGTGACCGCGGTCGTCGACCTCGTCGGTGGCGACGTGCTCGAGCGGGCGGTCGCGCTGACGCGGGCACCGGAACGGGTCGTGAGTGTCGCCGATCCGGCACGCGCGGAGGAGCTGGGCGGTTCGGGAATCACGCGGCGACGGACCCGGGAGGTGTTCGAGCAGGTCGTGGCGCTCGTCGAGCGTGGTGTTCTGACGCCGCGCGTCGAGCGGACCTTTCCGCTCACCGAGGCCGGGGCTGCGCTGGAACTCGTCGAGTCCGGGCACGTCGGCGGGAAGATCGTCGTCACCGTGCCCTGAAGATCCTGTCGGCAGGGCATGTCAGGATCGCCGCGTGCGTGGGGGGAACGCGACGTGGTGGGTGGCGGCAGTGGTGGTCGCGGTGGCGGTGTCCTGGTTGTGGGACCGCACCGCGCCGGGGTCCGGGACGGTGCCGGGCAGCCCCACCCGAGCCGAGGTGCATCTCCTGCTCGAGCAGGTGACGGTGGTCGATCAGCGCCGGAAGGTTCCCGGCTATCAGCGGGGCTGCGGCGCGGGCGAGCGATGCGTGTTCGGTCCGGCCTGGTCCGACGACCATCCCGGGGCCGGTGGGCACGACGGTTGCGATACCCGCAACAACGTCCTCGCGCGCGACCTCACCTCCCCCACCTTCCGGGCCGGCACCGACGACTGTGTCGTGACGAGTGGGGTCCTGAACGATCCGTACACCGGTGCGCGCGTGGAGTTCCGGCGTGCCGAGGCGAACGCCGTGCACATCGATCACATCTATCCGCTCGCCGCGGCCTGGGATCTCGGTGCCGCCGCATGGCCCGCCGAACGTCGACTCCGGTTCGCGAACGACATCACCTACAACCTCGTCGCTGTCGACGGGCAGGCCAACCTCGACAAGCGCGACGGCACGCCGGCCCAGTGGCTGCCACCGGCTCCCGGTTACCGCTGCTGGTTCGCCGGCCGGTACCTGACCGTGGCGGTGCGCTACGCGTTGCCGATCACGGTCGACGACCACCGTGCCTTGGTGGGCGCGGCGGAGTCGTGCCCGTGACATCATCGCGACCAGCAGTCTCCCCGCCTGGCAGATGCCGTTGACGGCGGAGATGACGAGGGCGGCGAGGTCGGGATCGGAATCGACCAGTCGCACCGCACGTTCGGGTCCGCAGTACATCGCCGGGGTGAACGCGTTGCGCGCTGCGGGCCGGTCGATGATGCACCAGACGATCGCGCCTTCCCGTTCGAATCTCAGTCCTCCTGCACCCAGATCGTCTCCCTTGCATCGGGCAGTATCTTGCTCTTTGTTGTGAGAACAACGTGCTCTCCTGAGAAAATCGCTGTTTCCGAACATGTAGGGTCTACGGTGAGCAAATGCTCGAGCGCATCTCCAAGGACACCCGGCTGTGCATCTCGATGTCCGGCCGTCCCAGCAACATCGGCACCCGGTTCCACAACCATCTCTACGAGGAACTCGGCCTCGACTTCGTCTACAAGGCGTTCGCGCCCGCGAACATCGAGGACGCCGTGGCGGGGATACGCGGCCTGGGCATCCGCGGCGCCGGGGTGTCGATGCCGTTCAAGGAAGCCGTGCTGCCCCTCGTCGACGTGCTGCACGATTCGGCGCGGGCCATCGAGTCCGTGAACACGATCGTCAACGACGACGGCGTCCTGCACGCTTACAACACCGACTACCAGGCGGTGAGCGATCTGCTCGTCGAGCACGGCGTCGATTCCGCCCTGCCCGTCACGGTGGTGGGCAGCGGCGGCATGGCGAAGGCGGTGACAGCGGCGCTGCGCCACAACGGATTCACCGACGGAACGATCGTCGCGCGCAACGGGGACACCGGACGACCGCTCGCACGCAAGTACGGCTACGAATGGCGCGCCGACACGAGCGACGTCGCACCCGGGCTGATCGTCAACGCCACTCCGATCGGGATGGCGGGCGGCGCCGAAGCGGACGACCTGCCACTGCCCCACGACTTCGTGGCCGCAGCGTCGAGGGTCTTCGACGTCGTGGCCGTCCCGCCGGACACCCCACTCGTCCGATTCGCCCGCGAGCACGACATCCCTGTGATCACGGGCGACGAGGTCATCGCGCTGCAGGCGGCACTGCAGTTCGAGCTCTACACGGGAGTGACCCCGACGCGCGAGCAGGTGCGCCGCGCGTCGGAGTACTCCCGTTCCTGAACGGTCGGGACGGAGGAGGACTCGGCCGTCAGACGATATGGCCCTGTTCGAGACCGTCGAGCACCACGGCGGCGGCATCGACCGCGACGGTCATCTCGACGCGGGTGATGTCGTGCGTGGCGGGGGTTCTGCAGATCGAAGTTGTTGACCCACGCGGCCGTTCGCGCCGACTGGAACACGAACGTGGTGGTCACGGTGTCGCCCCCCCAGGTCGCCGACGAACCAGCCGGTGAAGAACGGGCCGAGGTCGACGCCGTAGGTCGCCTCGCACTCGCCGGCGATCACCGGTGCGGCCTCGACGAGGTGGGCGACGATCGCTCCGAGCAGGGTCGCCAGGACTGCAGCACCTACCGTGGCAGCTGTCCCATTCACGACCGGTGGTCCCGCCTCCGGAGTGCAGTTCTCGTCGGCGATGTTGCGAATCGTCGACGAGAACTGCGCATCGGCCGGCGGGTCGCCGCTCAACTGCCGGTGGCGACCTCCCGCTTCGGATCCGCCGACCACTGCGACCACGAACCCGGATACAGCGCGGCGTCGATGCCCGCGATCTCGAGTGCGGCGATCTCGTGTGCGGCGTTGATTCCCGATCCGCAGTACACGGCGACGTCGGTGCGCTTCACGCCCAGCGTCGAGAAGCGGTGCGCGATCTGATCCGCGGGCAGGAACGACCCGTCCTGACGGAGGTTCTCGGTGGTCGGCGCGCTGACTGCGCCGGGGATGTGGCCCGCCCGGCGATCCACCGGCTCCTCGTCGCCGCGGTACCGCGCGTGGGCGCGCGCATCGAGCAGAACTCCGTGGGTGGCGTAGGTCGCGGCCTCGTCGGGACCGATGGTGGGCATGTGGCCGGGGCTCAACGTCACGTTGCCGGGCTTCTTCTCGCCGCCCGGTCCTGCGGCGAGAGGGTGCCCGCCGGCGATCCACGCCTGCAGTCCGCCGTCGAGCAATCGCACCTCGGAGTGCCCCGCCCAGCGCAACAGCCACCACGCGCGGGCCGCGGCGAGATCGCCGCTGTCGTCGTATGCGACGACGAGAGCACCGTCGTCGATCCCCCACCGGCGTGCGATGGCCTGGAAACGGTCGATGTCGGGCAGCGGATGACGACCGAGCTCGGGTGCGGGCGGATCGGCGAGATCCTCGTCCAGGTCGACGTAGACCGCTCCGCTGATGTGCCCCTCGTGGAATCGGTCCCGTCCGTGTCTGTCGCCGAGTGCCCAGCGGACGTCGAGTATCACCGGCGACCGGCCCTGCTCGATCATCTCGGCGAGTTCGACGGTGGAGAGAAGAACGGGGGTATCGGACATGACCCGATCCTGACACGAACGGCACACGCCGTTCCGGCTTTGGGGCGACACGCCGTGCGTGCCGGGACGACCCCGGCGGGCGGACACGCCCTGTGCACGTCCGATTCGGGGGTTTTGCGTCTCGGTTCGGGATTGGCGTGGGGGTTGGTCTGATTTGACGTGCGGAGAGCACTATCGTCGAGACGTGAGCAACCGCCAACCGACGAGCCCAGCCGCCCCGCCTGAGCCGGAGCAGTTCCCGGTGTTGTGGCCCATGCAGACGCGTTGGGCCGACAACGACCATTACGGCCACGTCAACAACGTCACGTACTACTCGTACTTCGACTCGGCGGTCAACGGGTGGCTCATCTCCACCACCGGTGTCGACATCCGCGAACTCGACGCGATCGGGGTCGTGGCCGAGACCTCCTGCCGCTATCTCGCCGAGCTGTCCTTCCCCGACCGCCTGCAGGTCGGACTGGCGGTCGAACGTCTGGGCACACAGTCGATCACCTATTCGCTCGCAATCTTCCGGGAGGCCGACGACACCCTGATCCCGGCGGCGACCGGCCGGTTCGTCCACGTCTACGTCGATCCGCAGACGCGCCGCCCCGTCCCGATCCCCGATCAGATCCGCAAGGCCGCCGCCCAGCTGGCCACCCCGAACGCGGGCCGCTAGTGCTCTAGGTCGCCTCGTCTCCGCTGCGCCCGGCGGCCCGGGCCAGCAGCGGCGCCGTGCGCTGCGGGACGAGGTCCTGCATGACCAGCGACATGTCCGTGCGTTCGACGCCGCGGATCTTCAGGATCCGGCCCGCGAGCCGATAGAGGTCGTCGGCGTCACGGGCGACCACCTTCACCGACAGGTCGATCTGCCCGGTCAGCCCGTAGACCTCGGTGACCTCGGGGATCTGTGCGAGTTCGTCGACGACCTCGTCGAGACGGTGCTGATCGACGCGGGTGGCCACGTAGGCGGCGAGCGGATAACCCAGGCTGACGGGGTCCACCCGCCGGTCGAACGAGGCGAGCACGCCCTCGGCCTCCCATCGGGCAAGGCGCGCCTGGACGGTGTTGCGGGACAACCCGAGACGCTGCGCCAGCTCGACTCCCGTGGCCCGCGGTGTGCGCGTGAGTTCGAGCAGCAGACGCGCATCGGTGGCATCCAGACTGGTCATTCTTCGCAGTCTGCCAGCTCGGAGCACCCCGAAACCGTGCTTTCTGCACGGTTGCAGGCTGATCGATTGCGCACGCGCGATTTGCCCGGATGATGTGATGTACGGCACACATCATCCGGTCGGGCCTCACGAGGGCACGCCGGATCCGCACCGACGAGGTGATCCGATGGTTGTACCGACCGCCTATCCGGTCCAGTTGATCCAACCCGACGGGCGACGCGTCCTCGACACCGAGTACGGCCCACTCGTCGCCGACGTCGGCCCCGACGAACTGCGCGGGCTCTACCGCGACATGGTCGTCGCGCGACGCGTCGACGCTGAGGCGACGGCTCTCCAACGGCAGGGTGAGCTCGGCCTCTGGGCGCCGCTCCAGGGCCAGGAGGCCGCGCAGGTCGGCTCCGCCCGGGCACTCGCGCCCGACGACTACGTCTTCACCAGCTACCGCGAGCACGCCGTCGCATTGTGCCGCGGCGTCGACCCCGCCGACATGACCCGCCTGTGGCGTGGGTGCGGCCTGTCCGGATGGGATCCGCAGACGGTCGCCACCACCAACCCGGCCATCGTCGTCGGAGCCCAGGGCCTGCACGCCACCGGTTACGCGATGGGCGCGAAGCTCGACGGAGCCGAGATCGCCACCGTCGTGTACTTCGGCGACGGCGCCACGAGCCAGGGCGACCTCTCGGAGGCCATGGTCTTCTCGGTCAGCTGGGGTGTCGGCGTGGTGTTCATCTGCCAGAACAACCACTGGGCGATCAGCGTGCCCACCCACGTGCAGAGTCCGGTCCCCCTCGCCCGGCGCGCCGCCGGATTCGGGATGCCGGCCGTGCAGGTCGACGGCAACGACGTCCTCGCAGTCCTGGCGGTGACCCGGCGTGCCGTCCGGCATGCCCGCGAGGGTGCCGGTCCGTTCTTCATCGAGGCACTCACCTACCGCATGGGCCCGCACACGACCTCCGACGACCCCACCCGCTACCGCACACCCGCCGATCTCGAGGAGTGGCAGGCACGCGACCCCATCGATCGGTTGCGACGACTGCTCGAACGCGAAGGGCACGCCGACGACGACTTCTTCGACGAGGTCCGGACCACTGCCGACGATGCCGCGATGCGGCTCCGGCGCGGCACGCTCGGGATGCCCGACCCCGAACCCGCCGCCCTGTTCGACCACGTCTACGCCACCGAGCATCCGCTCGTCGAACAGGAACGCGCGGACTACGCCGAATATCTGGCGAGTTTCGGCCCCACGGAGGAGGCGCGACGATGACCACCACGACGATGACCCTCGGCGGTGCCCTCAACGCCGGACTCCGCCGCGCACTCGAACGCGACCCCAAGGTCGTCATCATGGGTGAAGACGTCGGCACCCTCGGCGGCGTCTTCCGCATCACCGACACCCTGCAGAAGGATTTCGGTGAAGGTCGTGTGATCGACACTCCCCTCGCCGAATCCGGGATCGTGGGAACGGCGTTCGGGATGGCGCTGCGCGGCTACCGACCCGTGTGCGAGATCCAGTTCGACGGCTTCGTCTATCCGGCCTTCGACCAGATCGTCTCGCAGGTCGCGAAGATCCACTACCGCACGGCCGGTGCCGTGGTGGCCCCGCTCACCGTCCGGATCCCCTACGGCGGCGGCATCGGTGCGGTCGAACATCATTCGGAATCACCGGAGGTGTACTTCACCCACACCGCGGGTCTGCGGGTCGTGAGCCCGAGTACCCCGTCCGATGCGTACTCGATGATCCAGCAGGCCGTCGCGCTCGACGACCCGGTGATCTTCCTCGAACCGAAGCACCGCTACTGGGAACGCGGTGAGATCGACACGGAGACCGCACCCGACCTGCCGCTCACGTCCGCGCGGGTCGTCCGGTCCGGTTCGGACGCGACGATCGTGACCTTCGGTGCGCTGGTCGCTACCGCGCTACGCGCAGCCGACATCGCCGAAGCGGAAGGACATTCGCTCGAGGTCGTCGATCTGAGGTCGCTGTCCCCCATCGACTTCGACACGATCGAGGCGTCGGTGCGGCGAACCGGCCGGCTCGTCGTCGTGCAGGAGGCGCCGGTCTTCTGCGGCATCGGGGCGGAGATCGCCGCCCGCACGACCGAGCGGTGCTTCTACCAGCTCGAGGCACCGGTCCTGCGGGTCGGCGGATTCGACATCCCCTATCCCCCGGCCAAACTCGAATCCCACCACCGTCCCGACCCGGATCGCATCCTCGACGCGGTCGACCGCGCACTCGCAGCGTGAGGCGCACCGATGACGAATCCCACACGCGCAGTAGAGGAATTCCGTCTCCCCGATCTCGGTGAGGGACTCACCGAAGCGGACTGGGTGCACTGGGTCGTCGCGGTCGGCGATCGTGTCGAACTCAACCAGGTCATCGGGGAGGTCGAAACCGCCAAGGCCACGGTGGAACTGCCGTCGCCCTATGGCGGCACGGTCGAGGAACTGCTGGTCGAGCCGGGACAGACGGTGCCGGTCGGGGCACCCCTGCTGCGGATCGCCACCGAGGACGGGCCCGCCGAACCGGCCGGTGACAGCGACGGCCCGTCCCGACCGTCGGTGCTCGTCGGATACGGACCCGGCGACGCCCCGCAGAGCAGACGCGCGACCCGCCGTGCCTCGGCGGACGCCGGTCGTGCCCGCGACGGTGATCCCCCTCCCGCACGACCCGACGCGAAGCCCGGCGCACGCAAACTCGCGGCTCTCCTCGAGGTCGATCTGGACACGGTGACGGGCACCGGCCGCGGCGGTGTGATCACGCGCGACGACGTGCGGCGCACCGCCGGACACGGCGACGAACCTACCGCAGGCCACGACGAAGAACCCACCGCCGAACGACCACACTCACCCGCCCCTGAGGCGTCCCCCGAACGGACCACACGGATACCCGTCGGAGGGGTGCGCAAGCGGACCGCCGAGGCAGTCTCCCGCAGCGCCTTCACCGCCCCGCACGCGAGCGTCTTCCTCACGTGCGACGCGACCGCCACCGTCGACCTGGTGTCGACCCTGCGCGCGTCGCCGGCCTTCGAAGGCGTCCGTCCGACGGCGCTGAGCATCGTCACCCACGCACTGTTGCACGCGATCGCCGACGAGCCGTCGCTCAATGCGCACTGGGACGACGACACGGGCGAGATCGTGCTCCACCACGACGTGCATCTCGGGATCGCCACTGCGACCTCCGACGGCCTGAAGGTCCCCGTGGTCCGGGAGGCCCAGCGCCTGTCGTTGCCGCGTCTGGCCCGGTCGATCGCCGAGGTCGCCGACCGCGCGCGGACGGGCCGCTCCACGCCGTCCGAGCTGACGGGTTCGACGGTCTCGGTGACGAACGTCGGGGTGTTCGGGGTGGACGGGGGAACACCGATCCTCAATCCCGGCGAGTCGGCGATCCTCGCCGTCGGAGCGATCTCCGACCGCCCGTGGGTCGTGGACGGTGCTCTCGCGATCCGGAAGGTGGTCACGTTGTCGCTGTCGTTCGACCATCGGCTCGTCGACGGGGAGCAGGCGGGACGGGCACTCGCGACGATCGGTGCGTTCCTCGGCGATCCCGTGCCCATGCTGCTCGCCGATACGTAGGGGCCGCGAACGCTCGGTAGCGTGCCTCCACGTGGTGGATTCGCAACGGACGACGGACCGGCTCACGCACGCCCGGGCGGCGGTGTTCGCGATCTTCGGGCTCAACGGCTTCCTGCTCGCCCTGTGGGTCGTCCACATCCCGGCGATCCGGGAACGGGTGGGCATCGATCACGCGGCACTCGGATCGTTGCTGTTGCTGCTCGCCCTCGGGGCGCTCGGCGGGATGCACGTGACGGGTCGGCTCGCCGACCTGATCGGTAGCCACCGCACGACGATCGTCTTCGCTCTGATGTTGTCCCTGACGGTGGTCGGGCCGGGCCTGGCCGCGGCGCCGTGGCAGCTCGGACTCGCTCTCGCAGTGTTCGGTTTCGCGAACGGCGCGCTGGACGTGTCGATGAACTCCCAGGCGGTCGTGGTCGAACAGCGGTACCGGCGACCGATCATGTCGGCCTTCCACGGGTTGTTCTCCGCGGGCGGGATCGCCGGGTCGCTGGTGGGCGCGGCCGCCCTGGCCGCCGGGGTTCGCCCCGCGCTCACGCTCGCGGTCGCCGGGGTCGTCGCGGCCGCGGTGGTGGGCCGGGCGGGGCCGCGCCTCGTCCGGACGGAGCCGCCGATCCGATCGTCGTCACCGGGGCCCCGGGCCGGTTACTCGCGCCGCGTGGTGCTGCTCGGAGGTGTGGCGTTCGCGCTGATGCTGTGCGAGGGGGTCGCGAACGACTGGAGCGCGCTGCAGGTGCAGGAACGGCTCGGCAGCCCGGAGTCGGTGGCCGCGCTCGCGTTCGGTGCGTTCTCGGCGACCATGACGATCGGGCGCTTCGTCGCCGACCGGGTCACCGCCCGGTTCGGCAGCGCCGCCGTCATCCGATACGGAACGCTGGTCGCCGCGGTCGGGATCGGCGCCGTGGCACTGTCGCCGTGGCTGGTCCTCACACTCGCCGGATGGGCATTGTTCGGCCTGGGGTTGTCCGGTGCCCTCCCGCAGCTGTTCAGCGCCGCGGGCAATCTCGATTCGGGATCCCCCGGCGCGAACATGTCCCGCGTCGTCGGTCTGGGTTATCTGGGTTTCCTGGCCGGCCCTGCGTGCATCGGGTGGATCGCCGAGGCGACCTCCCTCACGACGGCGATGGTCGTACCGCTCGCATGCGTGCTCCTCGCCGCACTGCTGGCTCCCGTACTGACGCCGACGGCGCCCACGCGGTGATCCGCGTGGGCGCCGTGACGGAGCAGCGACAGGTCCGGAAGGCCTACAGGGCCTTCAGTTCCTCGGTGACCTCCGAGACCATCTTCTTCGCGTCACCGAACAGCATCGACGTGTTGTCGGCGGTGAACAGCGGGTTGTCGATACCGGCGTAACCGGAGCTCATCGAGCGCTTGAGCACGATGACCGACTTCGACTGGTCGACGTTGAGGATCGGCATGCCGTAGATCGGGCTCGTCGAGTCCAGGCGGGCAGCCGGGTTGGTGACGTCGTTCGCGCCGATGACGATGGTGACATCGGTGCGGCCGAACTCGCCGTTGATGTCGTCCATCTCCTTCATCGCGTCGTATTCGACGTCGGCCTCGGCGAGCAGGACGTTCATGTGGCCGGGCATACGACCGGCGACCGGGTGGATCGCGTACTTGACCTCGACACCGCGGTCCTCGAGCAGCGCTGCCATCTCCTTGACGGCGTGCTGCGCCTGGGCGACGGCCAGACCGTAGCCGGGAACGACGATGACCTGGTTGGCGTACGCCATCTGGATGGCGGCGTCCGAGGCCGAGGTGGCCTTGACCGTGCCACCCGACGCCGAGGCCACACCGGCGGCCGCCTCGCCGCCACCGAAGGCGCCGAAGACGATCGCGGGGATCGACCGGTTCATGGCCTTGGCCATGAGGTTGGTCAGGATGGTGCCCGAGGCGCCGACGATCATGCCCGCGACGATCATGGCCTGGTTGTTCAGCGCGAGACCGGCGGCTGCTGCCGACAGACCGGTCAGGGCGTTGAGCAGCGAGATGACGACGGGCATGTCGGCGCCACCGATCGGCAGCACCACGAACAGACCCATCAGGCCGGCGGCGACGAGCAGCGCCAGGATCCACCACGAGGCCAGCGGGTCACCGTCGGCGCTGATGCCGATGTAGACGGCGATGGCGATCGACGCGAGGACGAGGACGATGTTGGCCAGCTGGAACAGCTTCGCCGACGCGACGAGCTTGCGCTCGAGAGTCTTGTTCAGCAGTTCCTGCAGCTTCGCGAAGGCGACGAGCGAACCCCAGAACGAGATCGAGCCGATGATCGCGGCGAACAGTGAACCGACGATCATGACCACGGTCGGGTCGTCGTCCAACGTCGTGAAGCTGGTGGACTCGAGATATTCGGCCCACGCGATGAGTGCGACGGTGCCACCACCGACGCCGTTGAACAGCGCGACCAGCTGCGGCATGGCCGTCATCTTGGTCTTCAGTGCCGGCGGGACGCCGAGGATGATGCCGACGGCCAGACCGCCGATGATCAGACCCCAGTTCTCCGTGTCACGGATGTCGATGAGCACCGCGACGACCGCGATGAACATACCGACGGCGGCGATGTAGTTGCCGCGGACTGCGGTCTTCGGGCCCGTCAGACCCGACAGACCGTAGATGAACATCGCGAAGGCGATGATGTACAGGACCGAGACGAGGTAGCCCATCAGGCGTCAGCCCCCTTCTTCTGTGCAGCCGGGGAGTCCTTGCGCTGCTTGAACATCCCGAGCATGCGGTCGGTGACGACGAAGCCACCGACGACGTTCAGGGTGCCGAAGACCAGAGCGACGAACAGGATGATCTTGATGCCCCAGTGGGCATCACCGGGGAGATGACCGAGCACGACGAGAGCGCCGAGCACGACGATGCCGTGGATCGCGTTGGTGCCCGACATCAGCGGCGTGTGCAGCGTGTTCGGCACCTTGGAGATGACGGCGAAACCGACGAATCCGGCCAGGACCAGAATCGCGATGTTCGCGAGTAGTTCGTTGTACATCTAGGAGTTCTCCTTCGAACGCGTCACGCAGGCGGCCTCGAGGATCTCGTCCGAGAAGTCCGGGGCCAGGGCACCCGACTCGTCGAGGAGCAGCTCGATCAGCGCGTACACGTTCTTCGAGTAGAGCTCGGAGGCATGCTCCGGCATCGTCGCGGGCAGGTTGAGCGGCGAGCAGATGGTGACGTCGTGCTTGACGACGGTCTGCCCCGGCTCGGTGAGTTCGCAGTTGCCACCGGTCTCGCCGGCGAGGTCGACGATCACCGAACCCGGCTTCATCCCCTCGACCGCGGCGGCGGTCACCAGGCGCGGCGCCGGGCGGCCCGGCACGAGCGCGGTGGTGATGACGACGTCGAAGCCCTTGATGGCGTCTTCGAGCGCCTGCTGCTGCTGGGCCCGCTCGGCCTCGGTGAGCTCGCGTGCGTAGCCGCCCTCACCCGCGGCGTCGATGCCGAGGTCGAGCCACTGGGCACCGACCGACCGGACCTGGTCGGCGACCTCGGGACGCACGTCGTAACCGGTGGTGCGGCCACCGAGACGCTTCGCCGTGGCCAGCGCCTGCAGACCCGCGACGCCCACCCCGAGCACCAGCACGGTCGCCGGCTTCACGGTGCCGGCTGCGGTGGTGAGCATCGGGAAGAAGCGGGTGGATTCGCTCGCCGCGACCAGCACGGCCTTGTAGCCGGCGACGTTCGCCTGCGACGACAGGGCATCCATGACCTGCGCGCGGGAGATACGCGGAATGGCCTCGACGGCATACGCCTCGACTCCGGCCTGCGTGAGGGCGCCGATCTGGTTGTCTGCGTTGCGCGGGGCGAGGAAGCCGATCAGGCGCTGGCCGGACTTCAGGTGGGCGATCTCGGCGTCGCTCGGCGGAGCGACCTTGACGACGATGTCGGCGGACCAGGCGTCGCCGACGGTCGCGCCGGCTTCCTTGTAGGCCGCATCCGGAATCAGCGCGCCCTGGCCGGCACCGGACTCGACGACGACGTCGAGACCCTTGCCGATCAAGGAGGGCACGATCTTCGGCACGAGCGCGACCCGCCGTTCCCCGTCGTTCGTCTCACGAACCACGCCGACGGTCGGACGGCGGTGCGCTCCGCTCCCCGTGTTCGATCCTTCGGTACTCAATTCTTGACTCCTGCGTCGATGAAAGTGCGCGTCGTGCCGCGATCGGCGGCGAAAGATGCGTTATCGAAGGCCATGTGACGGCCTGTCATGCACTGAAAGGCTTAAGCAGACCTACCGTGCCCTCCCGTGACCTCGCAACCTGGTCAGATCATCTGAATCGAGTCCGAACAGCAAGACGGCGCAAGTTTGTGAGGCAGCTCACCTCACAAATGCCATTTTCCTCCGGTGAGCAAGACCGTGCAGGACGATCGGAATCGGTCCCGAAAACGGCCCGGGAGCGGCCCCCGATGCGAAAGAAGGCGGAGTGCAAACAGATTCGTTCCGTGTGCACCGAACGGCGGTGTGTACCGATTCAGAACACTTCGGAATCGATTCAGATACTCGGTCACCGGACCCGGCCTTTGCGCTCGTCCGGCAGCCCGCGTAGGGGGTGTCCGTGACACACGAACCTCGGAAGGACCCCGCGAACGACACGCCCGCCGACTTCACGGTCGACGACGACCCCGGCACGGCCGACCTCGGCGGCGACCCGGTCTGCTGGCTCCATCTCCTCTGCCCCGACTGCGGGGCGATGCTCACCTCCGAGGAGGAACCGTGCCCGCGATGCGGCAGGGAGCACCCGATCCCGGATCCCTCCTGACCCGAGCACCTAACCTGGCCCCATGAACGTGCCGGAACCCGTCCTCGACCTCGCCCGCTCGGCCCGCCGCGTCGCCGTCCTCACCGGCGCCGGGATGTCCGCCGAGAGCGGTGTCCCCACCTTCCGCGATGCGCAGACCGGATTGTGGGAGAACTTCGACGCCACTGCCCTCGCCACACCAGCGGCGTGGGCGGACGATCCCGCGACGGTCTGGGCCTGGTATCAGTGGCGGGTCGCGCTCGTCCGGCGTGTACAGCCCAATGCCGGACACCGGGCCCTCACCGACTGGGCACGGGCGGCCCACGTGCAGATCGTGACGCAGAACGTCGACGACCTCCACGAGCGTGCCGGAAGCCACGAGGTCACCCATCTGCACGGGAGCCTGTTCGCCCCGCGGTGCAGCCGGTGCGAGCGTGCCGTCGACCTCCCCGATCCGCCGGAGGATCCCGTCGCCCGTCTCGATCCGCCGTCGTGCCCCGCATGCGGAGGCGACGGCCGGCCGGGCGTCGTGTGGTTCGGCGAGATGCTGCCGCAGGACCCGTGGGAGACCGCGACCGAGTCCCTGCGCGAGGCCGACCTGCTGCTGGTCGTCGGCACCTCGGGCGTCGTCTACCCGGCGGCCGGCCTGCCGTCGCTCGCGCGCAGTCACGGCGTGCCGGTGGTACAGATCGATCCGCGCGAGACCGATCTGAGCGATCAGGTCGACCACGCCTGGCGCACCACGGCCGCCGTGGGTCTTCCCGTCCTCGTCGACGCGCTGGGGATCGGGACCGACACACCGCGTTAAGGTGACCCGGTGAGTTCCTGTGTGTTCTGCGCCATAGCCGACGGCAGCGGTACGGCGACACGGGTGTACGAGGACGACGAGGTCGTGGCCTTCCTCGACATCCGGCCGATCGCGCGCGGGCACACCCTCGTGATCCCGCGCGTGCACGCCGCACGCCTCGAGAACCTCGATCCGGCGTCGGGCGCGGCCGTCTTCCGCGCCGGACAGCGGATCGCCCGGGCGATGACCCGTTCCGAACTCGCCACCGACGGAACCAATCTCGTCCTGAACGACGGACGGGCAGCCTTCCAGACCGTCTTCCACACCCACCTGCACGTCCTGCCCCGCTGGGGCGGCGACCGTGTCCGGATGGGTATCGGTCTGGTCCGCCGTCGACCCCACGACCCCGAGACCACCGCGGCACTCATCCGCGCCGGTCTCGAACGTCTCACCGCCGAGGAGCACCAGTGACATCGCAGCCCGACACCACCCCCGATACCTCCGCTGCCGAGTTCCCGATCGACACGATCCGGCCGCTGCTGCTCGAGCAGTTCGCCGTGCTCGACGATCTGCTCTCGGGACCGACCGAGGACGAGTGGACCACCGCCACCTGCCTACCGGGATGGACGGTCAAGGACATCACTGCGCATCTCATCGGCACCGAGTCGATGCTCGCGGGCATCGAAGCGCCGCGCATCGAACGCGACGTGCGCTCGTTCGACCACGTCCGCAACGACATCGCGGCCTTCAACGAGCTGTGGGTGGAGTCGCTGCGTCCCGTTCCCGGCCCGGACGTGCTCGAGCGCTACCGGGAGATCGTCGCCCTACGCACGGAGCAACTCGGCGCGATGACCCAGGCGGACTTCGGGAAGCAGTCGAACACTCCCGTCGGGCCGGCGCCCTACGGACGCTTCATGCGGATCCGCGTGTTCGACTGCTGGCTCCACGAACTCGACATCTGCGACGCTCTCGGCAGGACGGGCAGCGAGGGCGGCCCGCGTGCCGAACTCGGATCCGCGGAGGTCTTCGGTGCGGTTCCGTTCATTGTGGGCAAGCGCGGCAAGGCCCCCGAGGGAGCACGCATCACGATCGAACTCTCCGGTCCCCTCGCACGCACCGTCCACGTCGAGGTGCACGGACGGGCCACCGAGGTCCCGGCCCTCTCCGAACCGGCCACCACGACGATCGCGATGGACTCGGGACTGTTCGTTCGGCTCGCCGGAGGACGCGTGCGCGCCGAGGACCGAATCGACGAGATCACCCTCGGCGGCGACACCGAGGTCGGGCGCCGCATCGTCGACAACCTCGCGTTCACGATCTGACGTCGTGCGGCTGTTCCTGTCCTCCTACCGGTTCGGCGCCGACCCGGACACCTTCGTCCGTCTGGTGGCGCCGGGCCGGATCGCGGTGATCGCGAACGCCGCCGACGCGTGGCCGGCCTCCGCCCGCGCGGCGGCGGTCACGAGCGAGATGGGCCCGCTGCGGTCGCTCGGCTTCGCTCCGGAGGAGGTGGATCTGCGCGATCACCTCGACGATCCCGACTCGCTGCGGCAGCGACTGTCGGGCTGCACGTCCGTGTGGGTGCGCGGCGGCAACACCTTCGTCCTGCGAGCGCAATTGGCCCGCAGTGGAGGCGACGCCGTGCTCACGGATCTGGTGCGCAGCAACCGTCTCGTGTACGGGGGATACAGCGCCGGGGCCTGTGTCGCGACACCGTCGCTGCGCGGCATCGAGTTCTCCGACGACCCCGACGAGGTCGCCGCGACCTGCGGTATCCCGGTGGTGTGGGACGGACTCGGCTGGGTCGAGCACGCGATCGTGCCGCACGCCGGCGACTCGCTGCTGGCCGACGACGGGATACAGCGGACCCTGCTGTACCTGCGCGAGCACGGCGTCGAGCACGTGGCGTTGACCGACGACGACGCGATCGTCGTCGACACTCCTCCAGAGCACGCCCCGAGTACGGTGACATCATGACGCAGAACATCGACGGCACCGAACCCCGGATCGAGCACGACGCCGACAAGGCCCGCTTCGCGCTCTATCTCGGCGACGACCTCGCGGCCTACGCCGACTACACGCAGCACGGCGACCTGCGGGACTTCGACCACACCGTCACCGACCCGCAGTTCCGCGGTAAGGGTCTCGCCGGGGTCGTGGTGAAGCACGCCCTCGACGAGACCAAGAAGCAGGGACTGAAGATCGGTACGTCCTGCTCGTACGTCGAGAAGTTCGTCTCCGAACATCCCGAATACCGCAACTGATCCGTCACACCTGCACGTCGCGGCGGCGGAAACCCACGATCGCCGCTGCGACGAGCAGCACCGCCGCGACCGCCTGGATGATCAGCGGCATCGCCGTCGCATTCTCTGCGGGCACCAGCGGGATGTGCGAGAACGGCGACAGTGCGACGAGTTCGTCGGGTAGGTCGAGCATCTCGCCGAGCCACGCGACGAACACCGTCCACACCACCAGCACCCACACCAGCCCGGTCGCGCGCGGCACGCAGCCCAGCAGCGCGAACGCCACGGCGACGACGAGGATCGCCGCCGGCGCGTAGGCCAGGGACGCCGCGATCATCCGCAGCACCCACGCCCAGTCGCCCACCGCGAATGCGACCCCCAGTCCGGTCGCGGCGCCGGAGACGAGCAGCGCCACGACCATCTGGACGACGATCACACCGAGTGCCGCGGACAGCCATGCGCTGCGCCCAGTTCCGGTGATGATCACGAGACCGGACCGTCCGCCGTCCTCCTCGCTGCGCATTCGCACCACCGCGGACACACCGAAGGCGGTGGCGCCGAGGGCGAGGAACATCAGCATCATCCCGGCGAAGGAGGCGGTGAGGGCGTCGGGATCCACGCCGACCATGTCCAGCACCTGAGGCATCTCGTCGATGAGATCCTCCACGGAACTGGCGAGGGCGCCCATCGCGACACCGAACAGCACCAGTCCCGTCAGCCATCCCACGAACGCTCCGCGCAGCAGGCGCCGGATCAACCCCACCGGACCGAGCAACGCGGAATCGGCCTCGGCGGGGCCTGGTTTCGGCGCCCGTAGACCGGCTCCGAGGTCGCGGCGCCGCGACAGCGCAACGGCGACGGTGAGCAGCACGACCGTCGTGGCGACGGACAACAGCAGCGGCCACCACCGCTCGTCGACGTAGAGCCGGGTCTGCTGGGCCCAGGCGATCGGCGAGAGCCACGACAGCCACGACCCGGTGGCCTCGATGATGTCGCCGGCTCCGCGGACGAAGAAGGCCGCGGCGAGCACTGCGAGCGCGGTGCCCGTGGCCGAGCGGGAGTGCTCGCCGAACTGGGCGGTCACCGCGGCGACTGCGCCGAAGAGCACCCCGGTGACGGCGGAGGCCACACCGAAGGCGATCGAGCCGACGACATCGAGCCCGCCGGCGATGAGCGCGACGGTGATGCCGGTACCCACCACGAGATTCGCGACCGAGACCAACAGCAGGGCGGCCGCCGGCGGGGCGTAGGCCCCGACGGGCAGAGCCCGCAGGAGTTCGAGCCGGCCGGATTCCTCCTGCGCTCGGGTATGCCTGACGACGAGCAGGATGCTCATGATCGCCGTCGCGACGAAGACGGTCAGACTCAGCTCGTTCGCAGTCATCGCCCCGAGCGTGTAGTTGTCGATCCCGTAGGCCGGTCCCGTCATGAGCACGGCTGCCGGATTCTCCAGCAGGGCCGCGCGGGCCTGCCGGGAGGCCTCGTCGGGATAGACCGCGGCCAGGCTGAGGACGGTCGACCACACCGTGAGGGCGAGCGCGAGGGTCCAGACGGTGATCCGCACGCGGTCCAACCGCAGGTAGAACCGCAGCAGTGTGCCGAGCCCGGTGAACGGTGCCGCGGACGTCGCGGAGGTACCGCTCGGGGTCGGCACTGCTGTCGGTGTCGTCGTGGTCATCATGAGGACACCTCCTCCACGGCACCGGCACCGGCACCGTTCCCGTCACCGGTGTCGAAGGTGTCGCCGTAGTGCCGCATGAACAGCTCTTCGAGTGACGGGGGTGTGATGGTGAGGTTCTCGACGCCGAGTCCGGCGAGTTCCTGCAGGACCGGTGCGAGGGCGGTGTTGTCGACGTCGAACGCGAGCCTGCCGTCGTCGGTGGAGAGGTCGTGGACTCCGGAGAGCCCGGCCAGTCGCTCGGCAGGGGCGGTGGTCGTGGCCCGCACGGACGAGCGGGTCAGGTGCCGCAGTTGTGCGAGGGTGCCGGTCTCGACGTCGCGTCCGGCCCGGATGATCGTCACCGTGTCGCAGAGCTTCTCGACCTCGGCGAGGATGTGGCTGGACAGCAGCACGGTCGCGCCGCGGTCGCGGAGCCCTCGCACCTCGTCGGTGAAGACCGCCTCCATGAGCGGGTCGAGACCCGAAGTGGGTTCGTCGAGCAGGTAGAGCTCGGCGTCCGATGCGAGGGCGGCGACGAGTGCGACCTTCTGCCGGTTGCCTTTCGAGTAGGTGCGGGCCTTCTTCGTCGGGTCGAGTTCGAACCGTTCGAGGAGTTCGGCGCGACGACGCGTGCGCGCCTCTCCCCCGCGGATGCGGGTGAGGACGTCGATGATCTCGCCCCCGGTGAGGGTGGGCCACAGATTCGTGTCGCCGGGCACGTACGCGAGTCGGCGGTGGATCGCGACGGCGTCGGTCCACGGGTCGAATCCGAGGACACGGGCGGTGCCGGAATCGGCACGCAGCATTCCGAGCAGCACGCGGATCGCCGTGGACTTGCCGGCGCCGTTCGGTCCGAGGAATCCCGCGACGGTGCCGCGTTCGACGGTCATCGAGAACCCGTCGAGAGCTCTGGTGGTTCCGAATGTCTTGACGATGTCGCGGATTTCGATAAGAGGGGTGTCCATCTTTCCTCCGTCAGGAGTCGGGGGGTGCCTCACGCGCTGCCAGACAGGCGTCGAGAAGGGTCGAGTCCGTCAGCAACGGCTCGGTGTAGAGCTCGAGCATCGGCAGCGCGAGGCGTTCGGTGTAGGCGCGCAGCCTGGCAGGAAAGGTTTCGAGGTCGAGGTATTCGTCGGGACCGGGAAGGTCCATGAGCACGGCGCCGACGCTGAACGAGATGAGGGCACGTGCTCGTTCGGAGGGGAACCGGCTGGGCCGCACGGTTCCGGCGGCCACAGCCTCCTCGAGATAGGCCTCGGTGTCGGCGACGAGCCGGTCGAGGAAGTCGGCGGCGGGGGCGCCGCCGGTCCGGAGGGTGCGGAAGAGGTAGGCGACCGTGGTCGCGTAGTTCTCGATGTGTTCCATCTGGTCGTTCAGCGCGGCCGGTCCGACCTTCGGGTCGAGGACGGCACTCTTCGCCTGCCGGATCCCGTCGAGCACGTACCGGTCGCAGTGTTCCTTCAATCCGGCGCGGGATCCGAAATGGTGCACGATCAGCGAGGCGCTGACGCCGCACTCGGCGGCGATGGTCCGCAGCGGCACGCCGACCCCGTACGCGGCGATGCACCGGATGGCAGCGTCGCGGATCCGTGCACGGGTGGTGAGGTCGTCACCGGCGGCGGTTGAATGCACGTTTCAAGGATTGCACACGTGTTCAACCCGGTCAACGCACCGTATGTGTCATCTCACGGCATGTGCCATCGGAGCACGTGCCGCACCGGTGCGCGGGCGCGCTCAGGTGAAGGCCATGACCTCGGTACCCCAGACCCGGCGCATCTCGCCGTCCGGATCCGACTCGACCCTGTCCGTGGAGTCGATGAGCAGGGTCGAGCGTTCCTCCGCCTCGTACTGCGGCCAGTGCTTCGAACCGTCCAGTGCCGCCGGCACACCGTGGTGCGCGAACGCGAACCAGCGCCGCTGCACGCGACCGGAGACCTCACCGGCGGCCTTGCGGCCGCCGAGCCAGAAGGACGGATCCCGGCCGAGAGTGCCGAAATTTCCGAAGACATATGGCAATTCGGTCGCGTGCCCGGCTCCGATCCGGGCGGCCTTGAGCATCGGGGTGGCGTGGTCGAAGCGGTACACCCAGGTCGGCGAATGCGCGCTGTGCGCTTCGGCGACCCACAGCACCGGCATGCGGAAACCGGCGTCGCGCGAGAGCGCCATCGCCCCGATGGGTTTGGGCAGGTCGGGATACGCCGCGACGATCTCGGCGAGTCGCTCGGCAGGCAGATCCGTCCGGTCGTCGGCCAACGCCGCCAACATGGCCTGCACCGCCGTGTCGTCGACGGGCATCAGCGGGGACTTCATGAAGCGGAAGATGGACGGCTCGTCCTTGTTCGAGCCGATGATCAGCGGGATCCGGTGCGACAGCCCCTTCTGGAAGGCCGCGACCGGATATTTCGGCACCAGGCCGCGGTCGACGACCGGTGTCATGGCGAGCGTCCCCGGCACCTTCGTCGGAGTCTCGGCGACGAGCACCTCCGACGCCTCGACCAGCGTGTCGGTCGACATCGTGAGTAGTTCGGCGGCCCGGGACGGCGACAGGTCGAGGATCTCGAGGAAGCGCTGCGCGACGGTCGCGGCACGGTCGCTGCCGTACACCGAGGTGGCGGGCGGCGACTGGGCGATCGCACGATGGAAGAGGCCCTTGGCCTTCGGGACCGTCATGAGCGTGGTGATCGACCCCGCACCCGACGATTCGCCGAAGAGCGTCACGCAGTCCGGATCGCCACCGAAGTCGGCGATGCAGTCGCGCACCCATTCGAGGGCGGCGATCTGGTCTCGGAGGCCGACGTTGGATTCGAAGGTGGTCCCGGGCGTGGAGAAGGACGACAGGTCGAGGAAGCCGAGCGCGCCGAGCCGGTAGTTGATCGTGACGATCACGACATCGCCGCTCTCGCACAGGTTTCGGCCGTCGTAGATCTTCTGACCGGAGTAACCGAGCACGTAGGCGCCACCGTGGATCCAGACCATGACGGGGCGTCGGCGTCCGTCGGGCGACGGCGCCCAGATGTTGAGCGAGAGACAGTCCTCGCTCAACGTCATCTCGGGGTCGATCCCGATCGGGCTCTGTCGGCTCTGCGGAGCTATCGGTCCGAACCGTGCGCCGTCGAGGACGCCGTCCCACGGTTCGGGCGGTAGCGGCGCCCGAAACCGCCGGGAACCGGTCGGGGCCGCGTACGGGATGCCCTTCCAGACGTAGACCTCGCCGTCGCGATACCCCCGGACTTCGCCGTACTTGCAGGCGACGGTGAGCGTGTCGTCGTCCATGTGACCTCCCACCCGAACCGGTACTGTCGTGCAGCACCGATCACTTCGTTCGTCGACCTACCGATTCAATGATGGTGGATACCGGGCGGTTCGTCAGCCGGCCGCGGAAAGAGGCGCGGGGGCCACGCAGTCGACGAGGTCGATCACGAGTGCGTCGAGCACGTTGCGCAGGTCGCCGCGCGCCGAGTCGGCCAGCGCCGGGAAGACGGTGGCGAGCGCGATGGGCACGAGCGAGGCCTGTCCCAGCAGGATCCCCATGGCCGCATCGAGTTTGACGACCTCATCGTGCAAGCGGGCGTAGGTGGTGGTGTCCATGCCGTGCGCCACGGCGATCCGGTCGGGCTCGCATGCCGCGGCGTCCGCCACCATCCGGGGCAGGTCCGCCGCGGTGATCTCGTCGGCACTCATGCTTGCAACGTCGAATTTACGCAACATCTCGCCTTCGTTCGTCCCCCAGGAGCGACGCCGGGCCGCGCGCCGCAGTCGAAACATACAGTCAGTGTGGCCCGAAAAGTACGGGATGTGTAGAAGGTCCGGAAAACTTTTTGCACTGCCGGTACCTGACAGAAGGTACATCGCCGAGAACCCGCCTCCGCCCGAAATCGTCACTCTGAGACCAGGACCACAACGATTGCTCAGCAAACCCTCGCGACCTGGATGAACGGGCGTATCCTCGTAAATCCGAAGTTCGTGCAGCCACCACGACCGGGTCCGACCACAACTCCGGGCAGACCGAGGAGGTGCCGGTCATGAGCGTCGCCCGCACCGAGTTGCTCCCTCTGCCCACGCACCACGCGACCACGCGCGAGTTCGCGGGGGTGAGCACTCGGTCCCGTGCCTTGTCCTTCTCGGTGCGCCGTACCGTGCGGCCGTTCATCGAGGCATGGTCGTACGCCCCGACCCTCCCCTGGCCGGCGTCGGCGATAGACCACCTCGCGTTCCCTCTCGTGCCCGTGCCCGGCACACACCGCCGGCGAGTCGACCTACCGATGTGCCCGGCGGAACTGCTCTGGGCGCCGGGTGCCGCACTCCCGGCCGCGCAGGTCGATATGGACGGCACCGCCGCGCAGGTCGGTATGGACGGCACCGCCGTCCTGTACCTGCACGGCGGCGCGTTCCTGTGCTGCGGCCTCACCACGCACCGCCATCTGGTCTCCCGCATCTCCGCCACCACCGGCGCGCCGGTCCTGGCCGTCGGTTACCGCATGCTGCCCCGCCATCCGATCCGGCGCGCGGTCGAGGACGGCCTCGACGGATTGCGCTGGCTCGTGGCGCACGGCCACCCGGCCGAGCGTGTCGTGATCGCCGGGGATTCCGCCGGCGGCTTCCTCACCTTCGCCGTCGCCCACGAAGCGGTACGACTCGGCATCGGCCGCCCGGCCGGCACCGTCGCACTGTCGCCGCTCACCGATCTCGACCCGCGGGGCAAACTCGACCATCCCAACTCGCACCGGTGTGCCGTCTTCCCGCGACGCGCCGTCGCTGTGCTGTCCACCCTCGTCGAACGCGCCGAACGCCTCGGCGGCGAAGGCGACGAACCGGTCGCCTCCCCCGTCGATCTCGATCTGTCGGAGATGCCTCCCGCACTCATCCAGACCGGATCCGAGGAGATGACCTACGTCGACGCCGAGTTGATGGCCCGGCGACTGCAACTCGCCGGGGTCTCCACCGAACTCCAGGTGTGGGAGAAACAGGTGCACGCCTTCCAGGCCGCGGCGGGGGTCGTCCCGGAGAGCGGCCGCGCGATCGCCGAGATCGGCCGCTTCGTGCGTGAACTGCGGTGAACCCGCTAACCCGCTCCCCGGGTGCCGCTGCCCTCAGGCCCGGCCCGTGAACAGGTCGTTGCGGTCCTCACGGGCACCGGCTCGTCGTCCCCGACCCCATCCGACGACGGCGCGGTAGCGCCCGAGCGCACCGGACTCCGTGAGCGCATCGACGTCCCGGTGTGGCGAATCCTCGCTCACCGCAGCCGAATAGGGTGCGACGTAGAGAGCGTCGGCGGGGCAGTTGACCTCGCACATGAAGCAGGTCTGGCAGTCCTCCTGGTGCGCGACAACGGGAAGCCCGTCGGGTGCACGCTCGAAGACGTCGGTCGGGCACACCGCGATGCAGATGTCGCACGAGATGCACCGCTCCGCGACGATCACCTCGATCATCGGTTCGCTCCTCGTCGCACGAGGTGTCCTTCGGCACGGACGTCCACGCGGTCCAGACCACTCGTCACGAGGCGGTACTGCAGGTCGGGGTCGGTGTCCGGGTGGTCGGTGCGCACGTGCATGCCCCTCGTCTCCGTACGCGCGAGGGCGGTGCGGCTCACCCACCGGGCGACGGCGAGGAGCGCGGCACCGGACCGGGCTCGTACCAGCTCCCGCCCTCGTCCGCCGAGCACGACGGGCGCCGCGGTCCACGCGTCGTCGAGTGCGGCGATGCTGTCCTCGAGACTGCGGGCCGTCCGCCGGAAACTACGTCGGAGCGGGAGCGTGTGCTCCTGCACCAGGCCGATGATCGCGCGGGTCGCGGCGCGGTCCGGGTCACCCTCGAGGCCGACCCCGCCGATCGGTCTCGCCACGTCCGGGACACCGCGGTTCCGGGCGAACTCTGCGGCGGCCGCCCCGGACCACGAACCCGACGACATCGCCCAGGCCCCGTTGTGACTGCCTCCACCGCTGCGGCCCCCGGTGATCAGCTCGCGCGTGGCGACGTCGCCGGCGGCGAACAGACCAGGGACCGTCGTGCTGCAGTCCGTCCCGATGATCCGTAGGCCACCGGTACCGCGCACCGTTCCCTCGAGGACCGCCCGCACCGGGTACATCTCGGTGAACGGGTCGATCCCGGCCTTGTCCAGGGGCAGGAAGTAGTTGGGCTGGGAACGACGCATCGCTTCGCGGTGGTCGGGATGTGCCCGGTCGAGACGGGCGTGGACCGGGATACCGTCGAGCAGGTACCGCATGGCGGTCGCGCGGTCGTCGCCGAGCCGCACACGGGCGTCGTCGTAGAACGTCGCGAACTGCATGAACAGTCCCTTCGTGTGCCCACTCCAGGAAGGCGCGAGCGCGTAGGCCGAGGAGAACTCCATCCCGGAGAACTCGGCACCGGCCTCGGCGGCCATGAGGTGACCGTCGCCGGTGTCGACGTCGGTACCGAAGCTGCCGGAGAGGAAGGCACAGCCTCCCGTGGCGAGGACGACCGCACCGGCACGCGCCGTCCACGGCTCGTACCCCTGCCGGCGGTGGACACCGGTCGCGCCGGCCACCGCACCGTCGGTGTCGACGAGCAGCTGCAGGGCGGGCGACTGATCCAGGATGCGCACGCCGGCGCGGTGGACGAGGCGGCGCATCCGCCGCATGTACTCGGGTCCCTGCACGCTGCTGCCCCGGCGACGTCCGGTCTCCGGGTCCACGCCGAAGGGATAACGGCCGTGGACGGCGAGGTCGTCGACGCGTCGATAGGTCTCGTCGAGCACCCGGTGCATCCAGGCGGGATCGGAGAGCAGTCCCCCTTCGATGTGGCGGCGGTCGACGGCCGCGACGCGCTCGGGTCCGGGCGGCAGGTACCAGAGGTTGTTGCCGCCGGACGCGGTCGGGCCGCTCGTCCCGCAGTAGCCCTTGTCGGCGAGGACCACGCGACTCCCGGCCCGGGCGGCCGCGAGCGCCGCCCAGGTACCGGCCGGTCCCCCACCGAGCACGAGGACGTCGGTGTCGATCTCCGTCCCGTCGCTGACGGTCATATCGACACGCGGATTGCGTAGTCCGCCACGGCATCTGCGGTGCATTCGGCCACCCCGGCCGATATGGCGACGATCTCCACGAACGGATCTGCCGACTGTACTGCGGGGATGCGGGCCGGCAGCGTCCGGACGAGACGGATGATGGCGTCGATCATGCGTCGATGGTCGACCATCTCCGGACGGATCGACACGGTTTCGCTCGCCGGGATCGGAACACTCCGGCGGGCCGTCGGCGGCCGAGAACCGTGCGCTCGCGCGGGCCGCCGGCGACCGCGCACCGTGCGCTCCGGCGAGCTGTCGCTCGTGCGACCGAGCGGAGGAATGCCTGTCGGTACCGGCGACTAGTCTTTCTCTCGGCTCGACCGCACAGAGAAGGGGGTCCGATCATGGCCGACGCGCAGACCCGGTTCGACCAGGACGTCGATGCGGCCTGGCGCGAGTTCCGCACGCGCCTGGCCGACCATGTCGCGGCCATGAGCGACGGCGACGGCCTGGTCCTCGAACCCTTCACCGACGAGGCCGGCGGCCCGGCGGGGCCGTGCGTGCAGTTCTACGCGTGGGGAGACCGGCTCGTCCGCTGCGAGGTCCCGTCCAACGCCCACCTCGCCCCCGACCGGCACCTCACGCCGGTCGACGAGCAGATGCTCCTCGAACTCGGGCTGAAGGCGCCCTCCCGCGGACCGGACGATCCGGAGGACGACGGATCCCCGGCGTTCTGGATCGATCGTCCGGGCAGCTGGGCCGATCAGCTCGCCGTCATCGCCGTGCGTGCCCTGCGCTCGGTGTGGGGCGTTCCCCATCCCCTCTTCCTGCGGGCCGAGACATTCGGGACGGAGCGCTCGGTCGCCGAGCTCACCTCGTTCCTCGTGCCCGAGACGCCGCAGGCCGGTCGCACGCAGGCCCCGAAGGTGCCGCTCGCGGTCGTCCCCAGCGGCGACAACCACGTGCGCGAACTGATCGAATCCACCCTGCACGAGCGGATCGACGATCTGCCCGCCTGGGACGAGGACGGCGATCTCGTCCTGCGGATCGCCGGGGTCCTGGTGTTCGTCGGTGTCGGCCCCGGAGGCGGCACCGTCGACCTGTTCGCACCGATCGTCCATTCCATCACCGGACGCACGCGGGCCGCCGAGATCTGCGTCGACCTCAACCGCCGGTGGCCGCACCTGAAGTTCGTGCTGGTCGACGACCGCCTCGCGATCGTCGACCACGTTCCGGCCGCGCCGTTCGCTCCGGCGCACCTGCTCGGATCGCTCGAGACCATCACTCGGTTCCTCGACACCGTCGACAGTTCGTTCGCCACCCATATCGGTGGCTCGCTGCTGCGCGATCAGGGATTCGACGGGGCGACGGGTGGTGCGGCCGATCCGCCCTGGGGCGACGTCTCGCAGTTACCCGACGCCGAGGACGATCTGCCGGTGGCCCTGCTCGCGGTGCGCGACTTCCATCTCGACGGCGCGACCGATGTCGCCGCGAGCACCGTCGCGGCGATCGGCGATCGCAATCCCGAGCAGTTGCGGCGGTTCCTCACCATCAGCACCGAACTGCAGGTGTGGTGGGACGGCGAGTCGCAGACCCGCGAGGCGGCGCTCAACACCGACGGTGCTCGCGAGGCACGGGCGCGGGCACTCGAATGGGAGGCGACGAGCCGCTCGCTCGCGGAGGCCCTGCAGTTCCTCGAACAGGGCGAGGGCACCGATTCGGCCGGCTCACGCGCGTCGAAGCCGAGCGCCGGCCGTGAGTCGGCGCCCGAGCAGCCCGCACTGTTCGACAACCCCGACGAACCGACTCTCTTCGACGGCTTCGGCGATTACTCCTGAGCCGATCCCGCCCGGGACACGGCGCGACGGAGCGCGTCGACCGCGGCGTTGTCGAAGCCGACGAGTACGACGGTCTCCACGCCCGTCTGTGTCTCCCGGATGGTGGTGACGGCCTGCAGGGCGGCGTCGTCGAGCGGCCAGCCGTAGACGCCGGCCGAGACGAGCGGGAACGACACCGTACGGGCACCGAGATCGTGCGCGACGAGCAGACTGTTGTGGTACGCCGAACGCAGGATCCCGGATCGGTCCTCGTGCGCCGACCACACCGGGCCCACGGTGTGGATCACCCATCGCGCCGGGAGACGCCCCGCGGTTGTCGCCACTGCACGGCCCGGTTCGAGTCCGTCGGGTAGCGAGGTCGCGCGGAGTTCGCGGCAGGCCGCGAGGATCTCCGGGCCTCCGGCCCGGTGGATCGCACCGTCCACTCCCCCGCCACCGAGCAGGGAGGAGTTCGCGGCGTTGACGATCGCATCCACCGCGATGGTGGTGATGTCGCCGTGCGCGATGTCGAGAGCGGTCACCCTGTCGACCCTATGTTCCGCACGCTGCCCCCGAGTCGTTTTGCTGGCATGATTCAGGACCGTGACGTCCTCGGCGAAGCTGCGCGAACTGGCCGGAAAGCACGGCATCACCACCACCTACACGGGATGGGGGGGACACGACCACGATGTCTCCGACGAGACATTGCGGCGCGTACTCGCCGCGCTCGACGTCCCGGCCGGGACGGACGACGAGGTCGTGGCATCGCTCGCCGACTTCGACGACCGCCCGTGGCGCTGCATGCTCCCGCCCGCGCTCGTGGTCGTCGAGGGCGACGACCGGACGTTCCCGGTGCATGTGCCGCACGGCGACCCGGTGTCGGTGTGGGTCGTCGCCGAGGACGGGGCGGAGGTCGATGTCGAGCAACTCGACGTGTGGGTGGACCCGCGTACGGTCGACGGCCGGCTCGTGGGCCGCGCGACCTTCGCCGTTCCGCGGCTGTCCCTCGGCTGGCATGTCGTGCACGCCCGCAGCAACGACATCGAGGCCACCGCGGTCCTGGTCGTGACCCCGCGCCGGTTGTCGACCGCCGACCGACTGCTCGAGAAGAAGCGCTGGGGCCTTGCGGCCCAGATCTATTCGGTGCGCAGCCGCAGGTCGTGGGGCATCGGTGATTTCGCCGACCTGGCCGATCTGGCGGCGATCACGGCCGGTTACGGCGGCGACTTCGTCCTGATCAACCCCGTGCACGCGGCCGAGCCCGTGCCCCCGCACGAACCGTCGCCCTATCTGCCGTCGTCGCGGCGTTTCGTCGACCCGCTGTACCTGCGGATCGAGGATATCCCGGAGGTGGCCTACCTCCCCGCGAAACACCGCAAGGAACTCGACGAGCACGCGCAGCGCGCGGCGAAGGCGAACCGGAAGGCGCGGCGTCTCGACCGGGACGCGACCTTCCGCGCGAAACTCGACGTCCTCGAGCGCGTGTACCGGGTGCCGCTCGGCCCGGCCCGCCGCGCACGGTACGAGGCGTTCTGCGCCGAGGGCGGGCAGGCGCTCGACGACTTCGCGCTGTGGTGCGCGCTGTACGAGAAGTTCGGCGACCGCGCCGACCGGTGGGCGTCACGCGCTCCGAGCCCCGACGACCCGAAGGTCACCCGGTTGCGCGAGCGACTGGCCTCGCGGATCGACTTCCACCGCCGGCTGCAGTGGTTGTGCGACGAGCAGCTCGCGAACGCTCAGGCTGCTTCGCTTGCAGCAGGTTCCGATATCGGAATCCTGCACGACCTCGCAGTGGGTGTCGGTCCGCACGGCGCCGACGCCTGGACGCTGGGCGACGCGCTGGCGTCGGGCGTCACGGTGGGCGCCCCCGCCGACGACTTCAACCGCAACGGCCAGAACTGGAATCAGCCGCCGTGGCGGCCGGATCGTCTCGCGGAGCTGGGATACATCCCCTTCCGCGATGTGGTGCGCTCGGCGTTGCGGCACGCGGGTGGTGTCCGGGCCGATCACATCCTGGGACTGTTCCGCACCTGGTGGGTACCGGAGGGGATGTCGCCCGCCGACGGCGCGTACGTCCGCAGCGACCACGAGGCACTCGTCGGCATCCTGGCGCTCGAGGCGCATCGCGCCGGCGCCGTGGTCGTTGGTGAGGACCTCGGGGTCTTCGAGGAGTGGGTGCAGGAGTATCTCGCCGAGCGGGGGATCGCCGGGACGTCGATCCTGTGGTTCGAACGCGACGAGGACTCCCCACGCGGGCCGGAAACCTACCGCACCCTGTGCCTGACCTCGGTGACCACACACGACCTCGCGCCCACCGCGGGATACCTTGCGGGCGACCACATCCGGCTGCGGTCGGAGCTCGGCCTGCTCGAAGGCGACCTCGACGCCGAACTCACCGATGCGGCGGCCGAACGCGACTCGGTTCTGGCGCTCGCGGTCGAACGGGGTCTGCTCGACGAAGGCGAGACCGACGTCGATCGCCAGGTCGAGGCGCTGCACCGGCTGATCGCGGCGAGTCCGTCTGCGCTGCTGGGCGTTTCGCTGGCAGATGTGACCGGCGAGCGTCGCAGCCAGAACCAGCCGGGCACCGTCGACGAGTATCCGAACTGGCGGGTTCCGCTCGCCGATGCCCGCGGCAAGGTCGTGCTCGTCGAGGATCTCGTCGACCACGACGGATTCGCGCGACTGGCCCGGGCAGTCTCCGGAGACACCTCCCCGGTGGAGTGACACCACACGAACACTGCGACCGCCGACCCGGATGCCGGATCGGCGGCCGCTGCTCGGGTACGCGCCCCTAAAGGATCACTTCGCGTACAGAGCGTCGATCTCGTGGGCGAAATGCTCGGTGACAACGTTGCGCTTGATCTTCAGCGTCGGTGTGAGCTCACCGGACTCCTCGGTGAGATCGCGGTCGAGAATGGCGAACTTCTTGATCGCCTCGCTGTGCGAGACGAGGGTGTTGGCGTCGTCCACGATGGTCTGCATCGCGTCCCGCAGCGTGGCGTCGTGGCGCAGGTCCGCGATCGTCGCACCGCTGGGCTTGCCGTTCTCGGTCTTCCAGTTCTCGAAGACGTCCGGGTCGACGGTCACCAGAGCGGTGACGAAGCTGCGTCCGTCGCCGACGACGACGGCCTGGGAGACGAGGGTGTGCGACCGCATGCGGTCCTCGATCGGCCCGGGTGAGACGTTCTTGCCGCCGGCGGTGATGATGAGGTCCTTCTTGCGCCCGGTGATGGACAGGTAGCCGTCCTCGTCGAGCGAGCCGAGGTCGCCGGTGCGGAACCAGCCGTCGTGGAAGGCACCGGCAGTGGCCTCGTCGTTGCGCCAGTAGCCGTCGAAGACGACCATGCCGCGCAGCTCGATCTCGCCGTCATCCGCGATGCGCGCCGAGTTCCCGCCCATGGGACGCCCGACGGTGCCGATCTTCTGCGCACCGGGCGTGTTCACGCTGTGTGCGGCCGTGGTCTCGGTGAGGCCGTAGCCCTCGTAGATCGGCACGCCGACGCCGCGGAAGAAGTGACCGAGACGGGCACTCAGGGCACCGCCGCCGGAGATCGCGTACCAGCACTCGTTGCCCATGGCCTCGCGCAGCTTGGAGTAGACCAGCTTGTCGGCGAGGGCGCGCTTGGCCTTCAACGTGAAGGTGGGGCCGCCGTGGTCGAGCGATTCGCTGTAGGCGATGGCGGTGCGCTCGGCGAAATCGAAGATCGCCGCTTTGACCGGTCCGCCGGCCGCCGCCTTGCCCGCTGCCGCGTCACGCACCTTCTCGAAGACGCGCGGCACACCGAGGATGATGTTCGGCGAGTACCGGGCGAACTGCGCGGAGACGGTCGAGAAGTCCGCCCAGTGAGCCTGCGCCGTGCCTGCTTCGAAGAGCGCGAGCGACACCGCGCGCGCCAGCACGTGCGCGAGGGGCAGGAAGGTCAGGCCGCGGTTGCCGGGCTTGGCGACGATACCGATGTCCGAGGTGAGGATGGACCGGACCTCGGCGAGGAAGTTGCGGTGGGTGAGCATGCAGCCCTTGGGTCGCCCGGTGGTTCCCGAGGTGTAGACGAGGGAAGCCAGGCCGCCGGAACGGATTCCGGCCAGACGCGTGGTGATCTCGGCGTCGTCGACCTCGGCACCATCGGCCGCAAGCGTGTTCACCGCGCCGTCCTCGATCTGCAGGATGCGACGGAGGGTGTCGGGCATGTCGACGAAGAGCTTCTCGTGCCGCGCGGTTTCGACGACAGCGAGGACGGCCCCGGAGTCCTGGAGGATCCAGCGAATCTGCTCGGTGGACGAGGAGTCGTAGATCGGTACCGACACCGCGCCGGCCGTCCAGATCGCGTAGTCGAACAGCGACCACTCGTAGCGGGTGGCCGAGAGCAGCGCGACACGATCGCCGGGCTGCACACCGTTGGCGATCAGGCCCTTTGCGACGGCCTTCACTTGGTCGGCGAACTGCTGCGCAGTGACCGCGACCCAGTCGTCACCCTGCGGCCGGGAGTACATCACGCGGTGCGGAGTCTTCTCCGCATGGGTGAACACCGTGTGGACGACCGATTCGTCGTCACCAATGGTGAACGGGGCCGGGGTCGAGTACTCACGCACTGCAATCTCCATCGTTCTGGTCGGGAGTCCGGTCGTCGGAATCGATTCCTGCGCGGAAGCGGCGCAGGAGATCCACGAAGCGTTCGAGTTCGTTCTCGTCCCAGCCCTCGAGGCCGGCGCGGACGTCGTCGAGACGACGCACGACCGCACCTTCGAGAACTGTCGCTCCGTGGTCGGTGAGCCGGAGCGGATGTCCGGCACGTGCCGGACCCGTCCCCGCCTCGACCCAGCCCGCATCGACGGCGTGACGCAGTTGGCGCGACACGGTCGAGCGGTGGACACCGAAGACCTCGGATATGTCGGTGGCGCGGCAGCCCGGATTTCGGGAGATGAAGCCGAGAAGCGAATGCTGGACCAGCGAGAGTCCGCTGTCCTGCGTTCGTGCTCCGGACGTCAGGAAGCGCACGAGAAGCACGAACTCCTCGTATACGCGGGCAACGCCGTCCGCAGACGGCCGCCGGGCCTGCCGATTGTGTTGCACAGGGCAACTATAAACGCGAGTGAGGCACGGCACGAATCCGCGCGGTGTCCTGCCGATTTCCGGCCTGCCTCTCCACAGCCCGTGCGCGCACCCGGTGAACTCGTCCGCCCCGCTCGGCGTTCACCGGGCTAGCCTGTCTGTCCGTACGGCGTCAGCACTCGGGAGAAGAGGTCGGATGGGCGAACACATCGGTCGCGACCTGTTCCGTCATCTCGTCGCCGACGAAGCGGACGAGTACCTCGCGGTGATGGACTGCTTCACCGACCTCCTGCTCGCCGATCTGTCCGCCGACGATATCGCGGTCTCGTGTGCGCGGCGCGGGGTGGCGCTCGACATCGCGGTCGTCGATGCCCGGTGTCGCAGCCTGGTCCGGTGGGGCAATCTCGCACTCACCAGCGGCGGAACCGACGGTGGCGGCTCCCACCGGCGGAGCGCTCCCGAGACCGCCTCGACCGAGGTCCGTGCCCGATACCGGCCGACACCGGCCGGGCTGCGGGTGCACCGCGAGACCGGCAGGCTTCTCTCCACCTCCGACGACGTGCGCGGCGTGGCACGCGTGTCGCTCCGTTGTGTCGCGGACGGGCTCGCCCGCATCGAGGAGCTGCTGGTGGACGACGGGAACGTGCCCGATCGGGACGAGCTGGCCGCCCACGTCACCGCCCTGTTCGCGCACCACCGGATGTTCACCGACAGCGTCGCCGATTTCTATTCGCACCTCGCCGAGATCCTGAGCCGTCTCGAGCACTCCGGCCGTCCCGAACACTCATCCGATCGCGAACGCGCCGGGGCGGTCGACGATCACGCGGAGACCAAGAACCTGCTCCTCGACTACGTCGACGTCATCGGTTCGGACGTCGAGCGCCTCGCCCCTCTCGTCGCCGGCAGGCTCGACCGGATCAGGCCGCGTCTGGACTCCCTGCTCGCCGCGTTGCGCGAGTCCGGCCTGCCGAACACCGTGCCCGGGTCCCCCGGTCGCCGTCGCACCGACTGGGACGAACTGGCGCAGTGGTACGCCGAGGACGCCGGCCCGCGCCGCGTGCGCGAGGCAGCGGCGGAGGCGCTGAACCGGCTGCTCGTGCGCACTCGGCGGATCATGGCGAGCACGCCGGGCTTCTCGCACCGCGCAGATCTCCTGCGCCTGGCCCGGTGGTTCACCGAGTCCTCCGACGAGCAGGGCCACCGGTTGTTCGCCGCGACCTTCGGTGCCTTCCCGAGCCGGCACCTGCTGCTCGGCCCCGACGAGCCCGACCCGCGAGTGGGTGCAGGCACGTCGTGGTGGCGGGCCGATCCCGTCGTCGTGCCCGTGTCGTTGCGCGAACGCGGCGACCACACGTCCCTCGGGGCCGTCGGCCGACTCCCCGATTCGATGCCCGGCCGGGTCCGGGCCGACGAACTCGCCCGGCGAGAGTCGCGCCGCCGCTCCGACGCCGTCGCCGAACTGAGTGCGGCGGGCGACCTGCACGGAGCGGACCTGTCGGCGGAGGCGCGCGACGTCCTGCTCGACGTCCTCGCCGCCGCGCTCGCGGGCCACCTCACCACCGACGGTCCGGTGCAGGTGGACGATCCCGATCTCGGGTTGTCGCTGACGGCGGAGCCCGGCGCCGACACCGTGGTGCACTCCCCCGACGGCGATCTCACCGTGCACGGTTTCTCGTTGCGCACGTCGGTCACGGCATCGCTCGATCACAGTGCGGCGGCGCCATGAGCACCTCGTACGCGAGCACGGTGTCCGGGGACGTCTCCGGTCGGCGGGACGCGGCGCGGGCGCTGCTGCAACAGCCGATCGTCACCGCCGCGAGCGAACGGGAGACCTTCGACCTCGTTCGGCGCCACGCCCCGGCCCTGAAGTCGATGTTCGCCGACCGCCTCGGATACCGGCTCGTCGTCGAACCGACCTTCGCCCGTCTGATCAAGGCACCGCTCGGGCCCACCTCACCGCACCGGGCGCTCCGCCACGCCGACGGCACCGAGTTCGGCGCGATCACCTACGCGTGTCTCGCGCTGGTGTGCGCGGCACTGCTCGAACCCGGGACCGGCGAGAGGGTGTCCGTCGACGACCTGCTCGAGCAGGTGCGCGCCGATGCGCGCGAGAACGGGATCGTGTTCGGCGACCCGGTGTCCGAGGAGCGGAACCTCGCTGCGGCCCTGCGCGTCCTCGAGGAATGGGGCGTGATCGCCGAGTCCGGTCACGGGGACGAGGTGAGCGGCGACGAGGTGAGGGGCGACGGGCCGCATCTCGACGTCCACCGCGACCTGCTCTCCCAGCTGCTCGACACTCCCCTCCATGGGATGCCCGGTCCCGCAGCGGCACTCGCACGTCATGAGCACGAACCCGCCGCTCTCCGCCTGTACCGCAGGCTCGTCGAGGACCCGTTCGTCGCGCGCGACGAACTGGACGACGAGTCGGCGACGATCCTCGCCCGCGACCGGCACGAGCTCGCCCGGATGCTGGAGAACGACTTCGGCCTCGTGCTCGAGGTGCGTGCCGAGGGCGCGCTCGCGTACGACCCGGCCGGCGTGCTCACCGACGAGGCGTTCCCGGGGTCGGGCACCCTGAAGCACGCCTGCCTGCTGCTCCTGGCCGAACTCACCGAACGGTTCGGCGACTCGGCGGCGACCACATTGCACGTCGACGCGCACATCCTCGACTCGGTTCTCGCCGATCTCGCCGCCGTGCGTTCCCGCACCTGGAAGAGCATCTACGTCCGCGATTTCGCGCTCCTGCGCCGGGACGTCGTGGCTCTGCTCTTCCGGCTCGGGCTGGCGCGACCGCACGAGAACGGACTCGAACTGACCGCACCCGCCGCCCGCTACCGCCCCGTCCCCGCCGAAAGCAAGTGTCGATGACCCACTCGTCCGACCCGTCCGCCCTCGACGAGAACTCTCCACCCCGTTTCCCGGATCGCTGGCGTCTCCACCGCGCCGGCATCGTGAACGTGTGGCACTACCTGGACGTCGAGTTCGTCCTGTCCGGTGGGCGGATGATCCTGCGCGGCACCAACGGATCGGGGAAGTCCCGCGCCCTCGAGATGTTGCTGCCCTTCCTGCTCGACGCCGACCGCAGGCGCATGGACGCGACGGGCGCCGCGAAGGTCGATCTCGACGAACTCATGCGTACCGGGGCCTCGGACACCACCGACCGTGTCGGCTATCTCTGGCTCGAACTGGCGCGCCCCAGCGGACATTTCACCGTCGGGGCGCAGGTCCGGCACCGCGCCGACGCCCGTCGCAGCGACGTGCACTTCTTCACGACACCTTTGCGTGTCGGCACCGAGTTGCACCTCGTCGATGACGCCCGCATCCCGCTCTCGCGGGAGCGACTCGCCGAACTCATCGGTGCCGACAACCTCACCCGTGATCCGGAGCGGCATCGCGAGACCGTGCGGAAGTCGGTGTTCGGCCTGCACGCGGAGACGGGACGCGAACGCTACGACGGCCTGCTGCAACTGCTGCACACCCTGCGCTCACCCGATGTCGGCCACCGCATCGACGAGGGACGCCTCCCTCAGATCCTGTCGGATGCGCTGCCACCTCTGACGGAGAACATGCTCGCCGAAGCGGGAGGTCGCCTCGACCTGCTCGGTGACACCCGTCAGGAACAGGTCCGTCTCGAAGCGGCGCACGCACACGTGCTGCGGTTCCACGAGGTGTACCGGCAGTACGCTGCGGATCTGCTGCGCGCCGGCGCCGAGACCGCGCGCGACCTCGCGCAGCGGGTCGTCGAGACGCGACGCGCACTCACCGTCGCGGAAGCCGAGGCGGCCGACCTCGACGCGCAGGCCGCCGCCGCGGACACCCGCCTGAAGGAGCGCCGCGACCAGGTCGCCGAACTCGACCGCGCGATCCGCGGACTCGAGACCCACGAGATGTTCCGGTCCGCGGACGATCTCGCGCAGCGCCAGCTCGCCGTCGATGCGCTCCGCCGCGCCGCCGAGCACGCAACCGCCGCCGCCGATCGCAGCCGCATGCAGGAACGGCGCCACACCGACCACGCGGCCCGCCTCCTCGACGAACTGACCTTCTCGGTCACGCGTGCCGCGAGACGGCTTGCGACGGTAGGTCGCGACCTGCTGTCGGTGGGTCTTCCGCACGACACCGCGCCGACCACGCTGCACTTCTCCGCCGACCGTCCACCCGCTGTGCTCGAGCCCGTGCGCACCGGCATCGACGACACCACCGAGCAGGTGGTGCGGCCGGTGGTCGCGACGGTCTCCCTCGACGCCGGGCACGTCGACGAGGTCCGGGACGCGATCCTGCGTGCCGCCGAGGCGACCCGTCGCCGGCGGGACCAAGCGGGTCGGCGACTGCTCGAGGCGCGTCGACTCGACGCCGCCGCGCATGCGGTCCGGGAAGCCGAGGCGGCGGCCGACCGCGCGGCCCGCGACGCCGAGCAGCGTGCCGTCGAGGCCGCCGAGACGGATGCCGGTGTCGGTGCGGCCGCCGCCGGTCTGCAGCACCGGTGGCGCGAGTGGATCACCGCCGACCGCACGACGGCTCTGCTGCCGGAACTCGATCGGGATCGGGTCATCCTGATGCGCCGACTGTCCACGCGACTCGACGCACTGATCGACTCGTCCCCCACCGACGCCGGGGACACGGACTCCGAGGACGTCGACGTCGATTCGGCACTCGCCGAGCTGGATTCGCTGCCCACGACCGCCGCTCGGTCCGCCCTGAGCGACCTCGCCGGCGCCCCGGCCGAGCGCGAGCGCCGCGAACGTGAGGCGCGGACCGCGCGCGAGGACCTCGTCCGCGAACAGGCGGCACTCGACGCGATCGGCGAGGGACCGGAACAGGCGCCCTGGCACGTGCGCACCGACGGTGTCCCCCTGTGGCGGGCGGTCGAGTTCGTCGACACCCTCGGGGACGACGATCGCGCCGGAATCGAGGCGGCGTTGCTCTCCGCGGGTTTCCTCACCGCCACGGTCGACGGCGAGGGCCGCTTGCGTGCGCTCGGCGGCCAGGTCCTCGTCTCGCCGCGCGGTGAACCACCGGCGCAGCCCCTGTCGACGGTCCTGCGTCCCGACCCCGAGGCCGACGTACCGCGCCCGGCGATCGAGGCGGTCCTCAACACGATCGGATTCGAGGACGCCACCGCGGTGGCCTCGGTCTCACGGGACGGCCGCTGGCACAACGGAGTTCTGCGCGGGCGCCACACCGCCGAGGCCCCGCGCAGCATCGGCAGTCCTGCCCGGGAGGCCGCAACCGCGGCACGTCGGGTGCGTCTCGACGAGATCCGCGCCGAACTCATCCGGATCGACCTGGCGGTGGAACAGCTGCGCGTCGACTATCCCGACGCGGCGCACCGGCGGGCGGAGATCGACGCACACCTGTCGACCGCGCCGACCTCACACGCTCTGCGCGCCGCGCTCGAACGACGTCGGCACGCGTACGCGCACGTGCGGTCCGCGGCGAACACCGCGGTGGAACTGCGCGAGCGGGCGACGACGCTGCGTGCTCGCTGGACCGCCGAGCTCGACGCACACCGCACAGCGTGCGAGCACTTCGGCGTGCCCGGCGATGTTCCGGAACTCGAGGCGCTGGTCGCCGGATGCGCCTCCGCAGAGACACTGTGCACCGAGCTGGCACGCGATCTCGGTGACGTCCTTGCTGCCCACGTCCGGTTCACGGATGCCGCCGAACGGTGCGTGCAGGCCACCGCCGAGCGGATCGACTCGGAGGAGATCGCCGAATCGTGCCGCTACGAATGGCACGCGAAGGCCGCGGTGGTCGCTGCCCAGACCGCCGCTGTCGACGTCGACGCCGCCGACCTGGCGCAGGAACTGCGTGACTCGGAGGCCGAACGGGCACGCGCCGACGAACAGTTCCGGCGCACGGTCGCCCATCGCGACCATCTCGGCCGTGCCGTCGCCGAGGTGCTGCAGCGATGTGCTGCCGCACGCGAACGGCTCGACCGCGACCGTCGCGAACTCGCCGCGGCCGCCGAACTGCTCGCCGCTCACCTGCAGCTGCCCGAACTACGCGGCGCACTCGAGGAGGATCCGGAGTCGGACTCCGCCTCTGCCCGGACGGTTCTGCCTCCCGTCCACCTCGAGGATCCGGATCACGTGCTCTCCGTGGCCCGCACCCTGCTGGCCACGTTGCCGCCACGCACGGGAGTCGACGAGAACGCGATGCTCGTCGCGCTGCAACAGTTCGACCGCGACCTCACGGCCCGGTTCGACATCGAGCACACGGTGACGCACGGCGCCCATCGCGTCCGGATCGCCGGGGCGGGTGACGACACCACGCCCGCGGGTCTCTCAGTCACCCTGACCCGGCAGGTCGAGGACGGCCGGCGGGCACTGTCGCAACGCGAACACGACGTGTTCACGGGATTCGTGCTCGGCGGTGTGGCCGACGAACTGCGCCGGCGGATCGAGCGGGCACGACAGGTGATCGCCGCGATGAACGACAGTCTCGCCGACAGCCGCACGACGCACGGGATCGGCGTGAGGATCGAGTGGCGCCCCGGTGGCGAGGACGCCGACGCGGCGCGGCTGACGCAGCTGCTCACCGCCACCGAGCGGTCACCCGAGGATGCGTCCGAACTGGTCGGGGTGCTGCGGCGCCGGGTGGAATCCGCCCACACCGCCGATCCGTCCGCCGGCTACGCGCAGCACCTGTCGCAGGCACTGGACTACCGGCGCTGGCACGAGGTCGAGGTGACCATCCTCGGCCCCGAACCGGACCGGGAGAGGCGGATCTCCGCGCGCGCCAAGATATCCCAGGGTGAGACCCGATTCGTGTCGTACGTGGCGCTGTTCGCGGCGGCGGACGGCTATCTCTCGGGCCTACCCGACACCGGCACCGCACTGCGGCTCGTGCTGCTCGACGACGCGTTCGCCAAGATCGACGACCCGACGATCGGTGAACTCATGGGTCTGCTCGTACGGCAGGATATCGACTTCGTCATGACCGGGCACGCACTGTGGGGTTGTGTGCCGGAGGTGCCCGAGCTCGACGTCTACGAGGTCCGGCGACTCGCCGACGGCGCGGCCGTGACGACCCGCGTGCACTGGGACGGGCGCGTCCGGCAACTCCGACCGCTCACCGAGCTGCAGACATGACAGTGGTGGGAGCGATACGTATCGCTCCCACCACTGTCGGTCCTTCGAAACCTGCCCGGATCAGGACACGCGGCGCAGCAGCGCGGCGAGTGCCTGTCCGCCACCGATGCACATGGTGACGACGCCGAGTTCGAGATCGCGACGGATCAGGTCCTTGGCGACGCGCAGCGTCAGGATCGCGCCGGTCGCGCCGACCGGGTGGCCCAGGGCGATGGCACCGCCGTAGGGGTTGGTCTTCTCCGGGTCGAGCTTGGCGTCGCGCGCCACCGCCACGGCCTGCGAGGCGAAGGCCTCGTTGAGCTCGACGGTGTCGATGTCGGCCGGGGTCAGGCCGTTCTGCTCGAACAGCTTCACCAGGGCGAGGGTCGGGGCGTAGCCCATCAGCTCGGGCTCCATCGCCGAGGTGACGACCGACTCGAGCACGACAGAGGCACCGAGACCGCGTTCACGGGCGACCGACTCGCGGGCCAGGACGAGCGCGGCAGCGCCGTCGTTGATCCCGGAGGCATTACCGGCGGTGACGGTGCCGTCCTTGATGAACGCCGAGCGCAGCTTGCCGAGCACCTCGAGGGTGGTGTCGGGCTTGGGGTGCTCGTCCTCGGTGACGGTGACGGGCTTGCGGCCACCGATCTCGACCGGGGTGATCTCCTCGGCGAAGGCGGCCTTCGCGGCGTCGGTGGCGGCGCGGCGCTGCGATTCGAGGGCGAACTCGTCCTGCTGCTCGCGGCTGACGCCGTACTCGCGGGCGACGTTCTCGGCCGTGACGCCCATGTGCAGTCCGCTGAACGGATCGGTGAGCATGCCGACGGTGCCGTCGACGAGCTCGCGGTTGCCGAGCTTGTAACCGTTGCGGGCACCGAAGTCGTAGAACGGCATGCGCGACATGCTCTCGTCGCCACCGGCGACGGTGATCTCCGCGGCACCCCAACGGATCTCCTGGGCTGCGGACCACACGGCCTGCAGACCCGAGCCGCACAGGCGGTTGACGGTGAGGGCCGGGGTGGAGACGGGAAGTCCGGCGGCGAGGGTGACGCGACGGGCGTTGTAGGCGTCGGCACCGACCTGGCCGATGCAACCCATGACAACCTCGTCGATGTCCTCACCTGCGACACCCGCGCGCTGCAGCGCCTCGCGGACCGCGGTGGCGCCGAGTTCGTGCGCGGGTACGTCCTTGAGTGCGCCGCCGAAGCTGCCGACGGGGGTGCGTGCGCCGTCGACGATGACGATGCGTTCCGGAGCGGTCATTTCTCGTCCAATCTGGTCGAACACCTGGGGGTCCACGCGCCGGCACCGCCGAGCGCACAGATCTTCGGGAAGGCGTCCTCCCGAAGCGTCTGACTCGATGCTACGGCACCGAGTGCCGCACTTGTGAAGGTCCGAACACGAGTTGCAGGAACGGGAACGGAAACGCCATTCTGCAATACGAGCTACGTTATTTTCACTCGTCGTCGACGGTGAACGGAGGACCCTCCGCGAGACGTTCCGCAGCCGCCGGTGTGCCCAGTTCACGGCGGTGGCGAGGGTGCTCCACGTAGAACTCGAGGAAACGGTACAACTGCACCGGATCGACGGCCAGATGCCGTGAGTCCACCTCGATCCGGGGCTCGGACGGCAGGCGCTCGAAGGGGAACACCCGACTCGTGCGCCGACGCGCCCACGCCGCCGACCCGTGCCCCTCGATCCAGATTTCCGGGAACCCCCGGTCGACCGCACGAAGACCCCGCACCGACACCCACGGCAGATAGGACTCCACGAACCAGCCGCGCAGCCTGATCCCGTCCGGCCCGAGAACCAGCGAACCGGCCCGGATGCGCCCGAGTGCCACCTCCACGAGGAAGGCCAGACACACCCCGGCGACGAGCGCCAGCACCAGCGCCACGAGAGGTAAACCCTCGTTCCCGACCACGATCTCCACGGCTGCGCCGAGCGAGAGGAACGTCCCGCACAGCACCATCGCGAGCAGCAGACCGAAGACGGGGCGACGGCCCGCGATCTCGGTACTGCCGCGATCGGCCGTCTCGACGTACCGGAACCGCGGGGTGCGGCTCGGAGGCCACGGCGACGGTCGCCGGGCCCCAGATCCGGCAGGCCACCAGAAGGTGGCGCCGAAGGCCGCCGTCAGCAGCATCAGCACCGCCAGGATCGAATAGAAGCGGTCGGCGCCCACCGAATCGGTGCCCCACGCGCTCGCTCCGCGGGCCGCGGCGAAAATCGCCACGAGCACCGCCGCACCGGCCGCTGCGTACACGTGCAGATTGCGCGTGCCGTGCTGCCATTCGCTCGGCGGTTCGATGTGGGATGTCGGTTCGGCACCGAAAGTCGGTTCGGCACCGAAAGTCGGTTCGGCACCGGAAGTCGGTTCGGCACCGGAAGTCGCAGCCTCCGTGCCGCGCCCACCCCACGGGACAACAGGTCGTCGCATCGGTCTCCCCTCCAGGTGTACCGAGGAGCCCCGACGTCCTCGGCCCTGCCGGTCGGCCGGAACGCTACCTCGAGCGGCGGACCCGATGCGGACCCTTCGGGTGCGACGTCACCGACGGGCACACGAGTTGGCACCGGTCGGTGTGACAATTAACATACCCCTCGGTCATCGGGGTGTTGAACCAGGTCACGGCCGTTTATGAAGGAACAGGACGCGCATGGGAGAATCTCGCGAGAATTTTTCCCTACGTGTCGGTAACACCTATAGGCGTGAGCACGACACAATCTGTGACGATTCAGACGAGACCGGAGGAGTCTGCATGACTGTCCAGCTTGATTCGCCTGGCCTTGCGTCCGTCGGCGAAGCTTCGTCGGCCGAGGCAGAGCTCGGGGAGCTGTTCGAGCAGATCAAGGAGCTCGACGCTCAGCTGCTCGCGGTGATCAAGCGGCGTTCGGAGCTCGTTCAGCGCGCCGGAGCATCCGCGAAGGGCACCGACGCGAGCCGCGAAGCACAGGCCGAGGAAATGGCCGTCATGGGACGCTTCGCCGAACTCGGCACCGACGGCAGCACGCTCGCGATGACGCTGCTGCGCCTCGGCCGCACCCGCAAGGCCTGAGACCTACCACCGACGGCCCCCGCACCACATGGTGCGGGGGCCGTCGCCGTAGCCGTCCACCGCTTCGCATCACGCCGGTCGCAAATGTGGCCGCCCGCTCCCCTGTCGGCATACCGTCGGGACATCCCCGAAGAACGGACAAGGGCAGCATGGATCTCGGACTCACTGCGAAGAGGGCCATCGTCACCGGCGGTAGCCGCGGCATCGGCTACGCCATCGCGCGGGCACTGGCCACCGAAGGTGCCGACGTGGTGATCGCGGCCCGTACCGCGGCCGATCTCGACATCGCGGCGAAGACCCTCTCGGAGGAGACCGGGCGACGAATCGTTCCCGTGCCCACCGACACCAACGACCAGTCCTCGGTCGACGCACTCGTCGCGCGGGCCGTCGCCGAACTCGGTGGCGTCGCCATCCTCGTCAACTCCGCCGCCACACCCTGGACCGCCGACAAGCCGACGAGTTTCGCCGCGACCACCGACGACATCGTGCGCAACGAAGTCGAGATCAAGGTCCTCGGCTGTCTGCGCACCGCACGCGCCGTCGCCCCCTACCTGATCGAGCAGGGCTGGGGCCGGATCATCAACATCAGCGGGCTCGGCGCGCGCAGCGCGAACTCCATCGCCCAGACGGTCCGGAACGTCAGCGTTGCAGCCGTGACGAAGAACCTCGCCGACGAACTCGGCCCGCACGGCATCAACGTCACCGTGGTCCACCCCGGCCGCACCCGCACCGAACGGCTGGCGGCGCGACTGGCCGAGGAGTCCGCCGAGACGGGCACGCCGATAGCCGAACTGGAACAGCAGATCGCGAAGAACTCCGTGAACCGCCTCATCGACGCGAGCGAGGTCGCCGACGTCGTCGCGTTCCTCGCGAGCCCGCGCAGCATCGGCATCACCGGCGATGCGATCGCCGTGGGCGGCGGCGTACCCGGCGCGGTCTACTACTGACCGGTCCGACGAAACGATACGGCACCGCCGTCAGCGTAAGATTCGACGGCACCGCCGTCAGCGCAAGATTCGACGGCACCGCCGTCAGCGCAAGATCGTTTTGATCTCCAGGAACTCCTCGAGCCCGAACACACCGGCCTCGCGTCCGATACCCGACTGCTTGTAACCACCGAAAGGTGCGTCGGTGTTGAAGGCGCCGCCGTTGATGTAGACCTGACCGGTGCGCATACGGCGGGCCACGGCCTCCGCTCGCGCTGGGTCGGCCGACCAGACCCCACCGGACAGGCCGTACTCGCTGTCGTTGGCAATGCGCACCGCATCGTCCTCGTCCTGGTATCCGATGATCGACAGCACCGGCCCGAAGATCTCCTCGCGGGCGATCGTCATCTCCGGCGCGACGTTCGTGAACACGGTCGGGCCGACGAAGTAGCCGGTGGTGAACTCGGTTTCGCGTCCGTCGAGCACCAGTTCGGCCCCCTCCTCGACGCCCTTGTCGATGTACGCCTTCACGCGGGCCTGCTGCGTGCCGCTGACGAGCGGGCCCAGCTTCGACGACGGATCGTCGGGCAGCCCGACGGTGTAGGCCCGCGCGACCTGCTCGGCGACGGCGGTGGCCTCCTGCAGACGGTCGGCGGGGACGAGCATGCGGGTCAGGGCGGTGCAGGTCTGGCCGGAGTTGAGGAAGCACTTGCCGACACCCTCGGTGACGGCGGCGGTGAGGTCGGCATCGTCGAGGATGATGTTGGCCGACTTGCCGCCGAGTTCGAGCGCGACCTTCTTCACCGTCTCCGCAGCGACGACCGAGACGCGCTTGCCGGCACGCGTCGAGCCCGTGAACGACACCATGTCGACGTCGGGGTGTGCGGCGATGGCCTCGCCGACGACCGGTCCGTAACCGCTGACGAGGTTGAACACGCCCGGCGGCAGGCCGGCCTCGTCGACGATGTCGACGAGCGCGTAGGTCACCAGCGGCGCGACCTCGGTGGGCTTGAGCACCACGGTGCACCCGGCGGCGAGCGCGGCGAACACCTTGAGCACCACCTGGTGCAGCGGGTAGTTCCACGGGGTGATCGCCCCGACGACCCCGATGGGTTCGCGTACGACCAGGGCGTTGCCGATCTCCTGGTCGTCGAAGTCGTACGTTCCGGCCAGCGACGCATAGGCGGCAATATTCTTCAGCGGCATCCCGACCTGGATGGCACGCGCGAAGTGAGCGGGCATCCCCATGTCCTGGGAGACGACGCTCGTGAGTTCGTCGGCACGCTCGTTCGCCAGCGAGGAGACCTTCTCCAGGTAGGCGGCGCGCGACGCACCACTGAGCGCGGACCAGGCCGGGAAGGCCGCCTTCGCTGCGGCGACCGCCCGATCGACATCGGAGGCGGCACCCTCGGCGACCGCGGCGACGACCTCTTCGGTCGTCGGGTTCACGACCTCGATGCGGCCGGCGCCGTCGGAGTCCACCCACTGCCCGTCGATGTAGATCTTCGTGCGGTCGAGAATGTCGGTCATATCGCTCTCCCTGCTCGTAGTCCGGCCTGTCGACGCCGTTGGGCGCGAGCGTAGCGAAGACCCTCCCGCAATAAAGCGTTTACTCCCGGCGGGTTGTGATGTATCCCGCCGTCACCGGAGTTAACACGTGCGCTACACTTGCCATTGCTGCTCGCGCGCTCCACCGTCGCAACGCACGGCGCATTCGGACAAAGACGTCTGCATTCACACACATCGTCTCCGGCACACGTCTATGCACCTCAGGAGCTGCGCCTTCCCACGCGTTCCCCTTCTTCGCATCGTCACTGCCGGTCGACGTCGAATTCGATGCACCGAGGAGGACGTCCGTGACGCACGCCAGTGACACCGGCCTGTACGACAGCACGCTGGACAAGAGCAGTTGTGGTGTCGGTTTCATCACCCGCAAGGACGGCGTGCAGACCCACGACGTGCTCACCCGCGGTCACGAGGCCCTGTGCGTCGTGCCGCACCGCGGTGGCATGTCCGCCGAGGGTGTCGGCGACGGAGCCGGCATCAACGTGGACCTGTCGGTCGCCTTCTTCTCCGAGATCACCGGAACACCCTTGCAGGAAGGGCACTTCGGTGTCGGAAACTTCTTCCTCCCCACCGATCCCGCGGCGCATGCCGATGCCGAGGAACTCGTCTCGTCGGCACTCGCCGGAGCCGGGGTCACCGTGCTCACGATGCGCGACGTCCCCGTCGACGACAGCGTGTTGCGTCCTGCCGCAACGAAATACCAGCTGCCGATCCGTCAGTGGATCTTCACGCGGCCCGACGCGTGCGACTCCGTCGACGAGTTCGACCGACTGCTGCACGGCGTGCTCCTCGAGGTCGAGGCCCGCGCCTACACCGAGCCGGAACTGGGCGGGCTGTACCCGCTCTCGCTCAGTGCGCGCACGCAGGTTCTCAAGAACCGCTTGAACTCTCACGAGGTCATCCCGTACTTCCGCGATCTCACCGATCCGCGGCACGCGGTGCACACCCTGTTCTTCCACACCCGGTTCTCGACGAACACCGATCCGCATCCGACGATGGCGCAGCCGTTCCGCCTCATAGCGCACAACGGTGAGCTGAACACCGATCGCAAGAACCGGCTGTTCGAGGGCGCCCTCGCCCGCGCGATGGGCCGTGACATCATTCGCCCGCCGGGACAGTCCGACAGCTGCCGCTTCGACCAGACCCTGGCCTCGCGTATCGCCCACAACGAACTCGACCTCGTCACCGCCGTCGTGCAGATGATGCCGCCTGCCTGGGAGAACGACACCGAGCTGTCGCCACAGGTCCGCGCGATGCTCGAGTTCTTCTCCCTGTACGAGGAGAAGAACGACGGCCCCGCGGCGCTGGTCTTCGGCAACGGCACCGTCGTCGGCGCGCGCCTCGACCGCCTCGACCGCCTCGGCCTGCGTCCGCTGCGCACCGTGGAGACCGAAGAGTACCTCGCCGTCACCTCCGAGGCCGGCCAGTTCGACTTCGCGCCCGAGACCGTGCTGCGTCGCGGCCGCATCGAGGCCGGTGGCATGCTGTACTTCGATCACCGCACGCGCCGCTCCTACGGAGCGGATGAGGCGCTCGAACTTCTTGCTGCCCCGCAGAATTACGCGTCGCTCGTCGACGAGGCCCGCCGCAGTCTCGATGCCCTGCCCGAGGTTCCCGCCGAGAAGGCCGGTTCCCCGCTGCGCTACAACGGCGATCTCGAGCGTTACCAGCGCTACGTGTCCTACAGCATCAACCAGGAATCCTTCCGGTTCATGCTCGACCCGATGCTCGCGTCGGGTCAGGAGCGCATCTCCGCGATGGGTTACGGCAACGCCATCAACGCGCTGTCGGATCAGGAAGGCGGTGTGGCCAAGTACTTCTCGCAGCGCTTCGCCCAGGTCACCAACCCGTCGCTGGACTCGATCCGCGAAGCGGACGGCATGACCCTGCGCGTCGCGCTCGGTGCTCGCCCCGGTAGCGGTGCTCCCGTCTCGTCCGCGACCCAGATCGTGGTGCCCACCCCGATCCTCACGCACCTCGACATGCTGCGTATCCGCGAGCAGTCCGACACCCCGGTGCGGCGTTTCGAGATGCTGTACTCCCCCGTCTTCGACGACGCCAAGGCGAACGCGGCCGCGCTCGCCGCCGCGATCGACGGTACGGCCGAGGCCATTGCCGATTTCGCCCGCGAATCCGGTGGCATCGCCGTGCTCACCGACCGCCACGTCTCCACCGACCGCGCCGGACTGCCGATGGTGCTCACCGTCGCCGCGGTCAACCAGCGCCTGATCGACGAGGGATTGCGTCTGCGCGTGTCCGTCATCGTCGAATCCGGACAGCTGTTCTCGTCGCATCACATCGCCGCGACCCTCGGTTTCGGTGCCGCTGCGGTGTATCCGCTCACGGTGCAGATGCGCGCCGAGGAGAAGTTCGGCGACGATGCCGACGCCGCGTTCCTGAAGTTCCGCAAGGCTGCGGAGAAGTCGCTCATGAAGACGATGGGACGCGTCGGCCTGTGCACCGTCGAGTCGTACATCGGCGGTGAGTTCTTCGAGCCGAGCTATCTCGACACGAGTGACGAGGTGCTCGCGCGCTGGTTCCCGAACGTGAAGTCCCCGGTCGGCGGTGTCGGTTTCACCACCCTCGCGCAGGCCGTCGCCGACTGGCACCGTCGCGCTCTCACCGTGGAGACGGAGAAGGACGTCCCGCTGCTGGGTCTGTTCAAGGAGCGCGCCGAGGGCGCCGGTCACTCGTTCGGCACGACCGCCGTGCGCGGCTTCGTGGACATGACCGAGGAGCCCTTCGCGCTGCCCGTGGAGAAGGAGGCCGAGCCGGATCTGACCGACGCGCTGCGTCTGCTGCCGCTGCACCGGCTCTCCGACGCGCACGGTCTCGACGACGCGTCGTACCGCTACGGCGGCTTCCGCGCCCTGACACCCGCCGAGATCGATGCCTTCGAGATCACCCCGGGTTACCGCGCGTTCGCCCGCACGATGGCCGACGAGCGCACACAGCGTCCCGCGGCGCTGCGCGACGTGCTCGCCCTGCCCGCCGACGTCACCTACGCCGTCACCGCCGAGGACTTCACCAAGGAGATGGGCCGCTTCGCGCGGTTCGGCAACAACTCGATGCTCGTGCGCGGGATCTCCGCGGCGCGGGTCGGTGAGAGCGAATTCGTCCTGCGTCTGACCGGTCCGCTCGCAGACGACCACCGTCGTCCCGATGCGCTCGCGGCCTCGCTCGTCGCGCGCTTCGGTGACGGCATCGTCTCGCACCGTTGCTACGGCGACACCCTGACCGTGCACGCGATCGGTGACGCCGCGCGCTATCTCGAGCAGGTCCGCCAGGCCCCGCTGAGCGTGCGGCTCGACCGGGTGCAGCCGGCGCACGAGATCACCCCGGCGCTCGCGTCGGGTGCGATGAGCCATGGCGCGCTCAACTCCAACGCCCACGAGGCCGTCGCCCACGGCACCAACATGGTCGGCGGCATGTCGAACTGCGGTGAGGGCGGCGAGCACATCTCCCGCTACGGCACCATCCGCGGGTCGCGCATCAAGCAGTTCGCGTCCGGCCGCTTCGGTGTGTGGGCCGGTTATCTCGCCGATCCGATGCTCGAGGAGATCGAGATCAAGATCGCGCAGGGCGCGAAGCCCGGTGAGGGCGGCCAGTTGCCCGCCAAGAAGGTCACGGTGGAGATCGCCGCGGCGCGCGGTGCGACCCCGGGCGTCGAGCTGGTCTCGCCGCCGCCGCACCACGACACCTACTCCATCGAGGACCTCGCCCAGCTCATCCACGACGCCAAGGCGGCGCGGGTGCGGGTGATCGTCAAGCTCGTCTCCTCGGAGGGTATCGGCACGATCGCCGTGGGTGTCGCGAAGGCCGGCGCCGACGTCATCAACGTCGCCGGCAACACCGGCGGCACGGGTGCCGCCTCGGTGACCTCGCTGAAGTACGCGGGCCGGTCCGCGGAGATCGGTGTGGCCGAGGTCCACCAGGCCCTCACGGCCAACGGTCTGCGCGACAAGGTCGTGCTGCGCTGCTCGGGTGCGCACCAGACGGCGTCGGACGTCATCGTCTCCGCGCTGCTCGGCGCCGACAGCTTCGAGTTCGGCACCACCGCGCTGATGATGCTCGGCTGCGTCATGGCGAAGAACTGCAACGTCAAGTGCCCGGCAGGTCTGACCACGAATCCCGAAGTGTTCAACGGCGATCCGCGGGCGATGGCCCAGTACCTGCTCAACGTCGCGCACGAGACCCGAGAGCTGCTCGCCCGCCTGGGTCTGCGGTCGCTGCGCGACGCGCGTGGCCGCGCCGACCTGCTGCACCTGCTCGACCACCCGTCGAGCGTGGGCCGGCTGGACCTGCGGGCGATGCTCGCGGTGCTGCCCGAGGTGCACATCGACAATCCGGTCTACATGGAGAAGGACTACTCGCTCGACGAGGCGTGGGTGGCCCGGCTGCGCGAGGCCCTCGTCGATGCGAAGGAGCTCACCGTCTCGCTCGGCGACGGCGTGCAGCTGACGAACAACAACAAGAGCGTCGGCGCGCAGCTGGCGATCGACATCGAGCGCATGCTCAACCACGAGGATCTCGGCGCCCTGCCGGCCGTGCTCGACGACGAGCGCGGACGCCGGTGGCTACGCGACGGCACCGTCACCATCACCACCTCCGGTTCGGCGGGCCTGTCCTTCGGGGCGTTCTGCAACGACGGCATGCACATCGAGCACACCGGTACCGCCAACGACGGCGTCGGCAAGGGCCAGTGCGGCGGGCAGATCGTGCTGCACTCCCCCGGCGGCGGCAGCGACCGACGCGGCGGCAACGTGCTCATCGGCAACTTCGCGCTCTTCGGTGCGACCGGTGGTCGCCTGTTCGTCGAGGGTGAGGCCGGCGACCGCTTCGCGGTGCGCAACTCCGGCGCCACCGCCGTCGTCGAGGGTGTCGGCGAGTTCGCCTGCGAGTACATGACCAACGGCGCGGTGCTCAACATCGGCGAGTTCGGCAAGGGCTTCGGCAACGGCATGTCGGGCGGGTTCGTCTACCAGTACGACCCCGAGGACCTGCTCCCCCGCAAGGCCAGCGCCGACTCGATCGTCCTCGGGTCGATCACCGGCGACGACCCGCAGGCCGCGATCCACAACGCCGCCGTGCTGCAGCTGCTGCACCTGCACGTCGAGGCGACCGGCTCGGTGAAGGCCCGCTTCCTGATCGACAACTGGCAGGTCGAGCAGCACCGCTTCGCGTACGGCATGCCGCGCGCGCTGCTGCAGTACCAGGACCTCGACGAGATCCTCGCCGCAGCGTCGCGCAAGGACCTCGCCGCCGAGGTCGCCACGGCGCTGGTCGCGCACCAGGTGCGCAAGTTCAAGGAGAACTACCGCTCGGGTGTTCCCGTCGCCGGTGGTGTCACCCCGGACGCGACCGACACCGAGGCCATGTACGCGCTGCTCAACAACTACACGGTGCTCGCCGCCGCGCAGGAGATGGCGCTGCAGAAGGTCCCCGGCGCCACCGACGTGTCGGATCCGGCGGTGCAGAAGGCCGCTCGCAATCTGCTGCTCACCGAGGACTTCTTCCTCGTCGCGAAGCTCGAGCGCTACGCCCTCGCGGCGATCGCCGACCACACCGACGAGCAGCTCGCGGCGCTGGTCGCCGACAAGCGCCTGAACGACTACAAGCAGGCCCTGGCCCTGCGCAACGTCCGCTCGGTCGATGCGCCGGGTACCTACGGCTGGATCCTCTTGCAGAGCCGCAAGAATCTCGACGCCGCAGGTCGCCTGCCCGGTTACGAGGAACTGTTCGCACGCAACGCCGTCCCGAACGTCCTCACCTCCACGATGGGAGTCTCCGCGTGACCACCACCGGCCCGTTCATTCCCCTCGACGCTCCGTTCACCGCCGATCAGCGGTCGTGGCTCTCCGGCTTCGTCGCCGGGATGCAGACCCGCCTGTTCTCCGGGGGTCCCGCCGCCGATGCCGGGACCGTCGGCTCGGCGACTGCTCTGCACGTGCTCTACGGCTCGCAGACCGGCAATGCCGAAGCCGTCGCCGAGGACGCCGCGGCTGCAGCGCGCACCCAGGGCTTCGCGCCCGTCGTGTGCGCTCTCGACGACATGGACCTCGACCGGTTCGCCGGTCTGGGCCAGGTCCTGATCGTCACATCCACCTACGGCGAGGGCGAGATGCCCGACAACGCCGAGCTGTTCTGGGATGCGCTGTCGGCCGAGAGCGCGCCGCGCCTCGACGGCATGAACTTCGCGGTGCTCGCTCTCGGTGACACGGGGTACGACGGGTTCTGCCAGGCCGGCAAGCTCATCGATATGCGTCTCGAGCAGCTCGGTGCGCAGCGCATCGTGCCGCGGGTGGACTGCGACGTCGAGTTCGAGGAGCTCGCCGCGACGTGGATCGCGGAGACGCTGCCGCTCGTCGCGGCCGTCGAGGGCATCGTGGGCGATGGTGCTCCCGCTCCCGCGGCACCGGCGGCACCGGCCCGGGCGAAGTCGCAGTGGACCCGCAAGAATCCCTATCCGGCGGTGTTGACGTCGAACGTGCTCCTGTCCGGGGAGGACTCGGCCAAGGAGATTCGGCACTACGAGTTCGCGCTCGCCGATTCCGGTCTCGAATACGAAGCGGGCGACGCGCTGAACGTGGTGCCCGTCAACGACACCGAACTCGTGCACGCGATCCTCGGTCGGCTCGGTCTCGACGGCGCGGCCGTCCCCGAGGGTCACGACGACACGCTCGAGCACCTCCTCACCTACAACTACGAGATCACCGCTCCGTCCGTCGATCTCCTCGAGGAGATCGAGAAACACACGGGTAACGAGGAACTCACCTATGTGCTGCGGCACAGCGACAAGGCCGCGCTCGACGAATGGTTGTGGGGCCGCGACATTCTCGACGTGCTCCTGCTCGATCCCGCGCCCGAGCTGTCGGCCGAGCAGTTCCTGGCGCTGCTGCGTCCGCTGCAGCACCGGGCGTACTCGATCTCGTCGAGTCCGAACGCGTGCGACGGTTCGGTGCACCTGACGGTCGCGGCGGTGCGCTACGGCACCGACGGCCGCGAGCGTCGCGGGGTGTGCTCGACCTTCCTCGCCGATCGTGTCGGTGAAGGCAAGGTCGGCATCTTCGTGTCGAAGAACAAGGCCTTCCGCGTGCCCGCCGACGACACCGCACCGATGATCATGGTCGGTCCGGGCACCGGCATCGCACCCTTCCGCGGCTTCCTGCAGGAACGTCGCGCACGGGGTGCGACGGGGAAGAACTGGCTGTTCTTCGGCGACCAGAAGCGCGGCTGCGACTACATCTACGAACAGGAGTTGGCCGAGTTCGCCGACTCGGGTGTGCTCACGCGCCTGGACCTGGCGTTCTCCCGCGATCAGGCCGAGAAGATCTACGTGCAGACCCGCATGAAGGAGCACGGCGCGGAACTGTTCGCGTGGCTCGAGGAGGGTGGACACTTCTACATCTGCGGCGACGCGTCGCGGATGGCGAAGGACGTCGACCGTGCGCTGCACGAGATCGTCGCCGAGCACGGCGGCATGAACGACGAGCAGGCCGCGGAGTACGTCACCACCCTCAAGCGCGAGAAGCGGTACGTGCGCGACGTGTACTGAGCAGGCCGGGGGTACGCACCGCCGCCGCGAGGCTCGCAACACCATCGGTCACCGGTGGCGTTGCGAGCCCCGAGCGCGTGTTGCGAACCTCCCCGGAGGCACCATCGGAATGCCTTAGACTGTGCTGCAGGTCACACGAGGGAGTAGCTCGATGCCCGATCGCTCCGCAGCACGCAGCCGGCAGGCACCGACCGCCGACAGTCCCGACCGGATCCGCAACGTTGCCCTGGTGGGGTGCAGCGGCTCCGGGAAAACCACCCTCACCGAATCCCTCGCCGTCGCAGCGGGCGCCGTCGGGCGCGCCGGGCGCGTGGCAGAGGGCACCACGGTGTCCGACTACGAGGGGATCGAGCAGCGCCACCGCAGGTCGGTGCAGCTGTCCGTCGTCCCCCTCGAATGGAACGACATCAAGATCAACCTGATCGACATGCCGGGACACCCCGACTTCGACGCCGAGGTCCGCGCAGCCCTGCACGCGGCCGACGCGGCGATCTTCGTCGTCTCCGCCACCGATCCCATCAGCGCAGCGACCCGCGCGCTCTGGCGCGAATGCGACGACGAGGCGATCCCCCGCGCGATCGTGGTGAACAAACTCGATGTCGCCCGGCACAGCTTCGACGACATGCTCACCGACTGTCACGTCGCCTTCGGATTGGGACCGGACACCCTGAGGGCCATGTTCTATCCCGTCTACGACGGCGACCGCCCGATCGGGTCGATGGGTCTGCTGACGGGCCGCAGCTACGGCGAACCCGGTCCGTGCCCGGTGTCCACCGAAGCGCGCGAGAGCCTCGTGGAGGCCATCTCCGGCCAGGACGACACGCTCATGGAGCGGTTCATCGCCGGCGAGCAACTCGACACGGCCTCCCTGCAGGAAGGACTCACCCGCGAGATCCTGGCGTGCACCCTGCACCCGGCCGTTCCCGCCGACGAGACGGGGATCGGTGCCGTCGAACTGCTCGAATTGATCACCACCGGATTCCCCGCACCGACGCAGCGCGGTCGTGGTGCACCGCCGTGCGATCCGGACGGTCCGCTCGCCGCGCAGGTCGTGCGCGTGGCCGGCGACTCCTATGTCGGGCGGATCAGCCTGGTGCGCGTGTACTCCGGCACGCTGCGACCCGACACGATCGTCGCGCTGGCCGACGGCGACCGCGACAGCCGCGAACGCATTCCCGCCCTGACGAGCCCGTTCGGCAAGCAACAGCGCCCGGTCGGTGAAGCCGTGGCGGGAGACATCACCTCCGTCGGGAAGCTCGCGACGGCACAACCCGGTGACGTCCTGTACGACCCCGACCATCCGGTCCCGCTCGACCGGTGGCCCACCCCGACTCCCCTGCTCCCCGTCGCGATCGAGGCACACACCCGCACCGACGACGACAAGCTGTCCCAGGCCCTGTCGCGCCTCGCCTCCGAGGATCCCGCGCTGCGCGTCGAGCAGAATCCCGAGACCCATCAGCTCGTGCTGTGGTGCACGGGTGAAGCGCACGCCGAACTGGTCCTCGAACGGTTGCGCACCCGGCACGGTGTCCAGGTCGACACGGTCGAGCATCGGGTGCCGCTCGAGGAGACCTTCGCCGGCCCCGCGAAAGGCCACGGCAGGCTCGTCAAACAATCCGGCGGGCACGGTCAGTACGCGGTCGTCGACGTCGAGGTCGAACCACTGCCGGTGGGCAGCGGGGTGGTGTTCGCCGAGAAGGTGGTGGGCGGTGCGGTTCCGCGCCAGTTCATCCCGTCCGTGGAGAAGGGCGTGTACGCGCAGGCCGAGAAGGGCGTGACGACGGGATATCCGCTCGTCGACGTGCAAGTCACCCTGGTCGACGGCAAGGCCCACTCGGTGGATTCGTCCGACGCGGCCTTCCAGGCCGCCGCCGGGCTGGCCCTGCGGGATGCGGCCTCACACAGCACCGTTCGCGTACTCGAACCGGTCGCCGCCGTGCGGGTGATCGTGCCGGAGGAGCATCTCGGCGCGGTCCTCGGCGATCTGTCGGCCCGGCGCGGACGGGTGCTCGGCACCGAATCCCCCGAGCCGGGTGTCGCCCTGTTGCGCGCGGAGGTTCCCGAGCTCGAACTCGGCCGCTATCCGGTGGAACTGCGGGCCATCACGCAGGGCACCGCCGATTTCGCCCGCCAGTATCTGCGGCACGAACCGATGCCCGAGAATCTCGCGGCCCGCTACGGCGAGTCGGACTGACCGCTGCACCGCACGAGCAGCGTGTCAGCATGAACGCCATGAGCGTTCTGCTGTGCTTTCATGCACACCCCGACGACGAGGTGTTCCTCACCGGTGGCGTGATGCGCCGAGCCGCCGACGCCGGGCATCGCGTCGTCCTCGTCGTCGCCACCGACGGTGCCCGCGGCGAGTATCCCGACGGTTTGCTCGCGCCCGGCGAATCCCTCGCCGCCCGGCGCGCGAAGGAGCTGGAGGAATCCGCCCGGGCGCTGGGTGCGGCGAGGGTGGTGCCCTTCGGCTACGGCGATTCGGGGATGGCCGGCACCGCCGGCAACCACGACCCGAATGCCTTCGCCAACGCCGATCCGAGCGAGGTGGGAGCCAGACTGGCCGCCGTGATCGAGCAGGAACGCGCCGATGTCGTCACGATCTACGACGAGCACGGCGGCTACGGCCATCCCGATCACGTCCAGGTCCACCGGGCCGGGATCCATGCCGAACGGATCACCGGACACGACGCCGTCTACGAGGCATCGAGCAACCGGGACCACCTTATGCGGCTGCTCTCGGCGCTGCCGGACACCCCCGACGACGTGCGCCCACCGGACCTCGAGTCGTTCGGCCTACCGGAATCGGAACTGACCACCGCGGTGGACGTGTCGACGGCGCTGGCCGCCAAACGCGCTGCCATGATCGGCTATGAGTCGCAGATCGGAGATTTCGGGCCGATGCTGAACATGCCCGAGGAACACCTGCGGGCCGCCTTCGGTGTCGAATGGTTCCGGCGCCGCGGTGTTCCGCCCGGGCTGCAGGAGACCGAGCTCCCGCTCTGACCCGAACGATCACGAGGAGAGAAGTGGAACAACGCATCGAGGTCTCGCGCAACATCGCCGCACCACCATCCGCGGTGTGGCGGGTGCTCACCGCGCTGGACGAGGCGCCCACCACCCTGCGTGCGGTGAAGGCCGTGGAACGACTGGACGGCACCGGCTACGAGGTGGGCACACGGTGGCGGGAGACCCGCGTGATGTTCGGGCAGTCGTCGACCGAGGAGATGCAGGTCGCCGAGGCGGATCCGGAGCGGCGCACCGTCGTCGTCGCCGAATCCCGCGGCGTCCGCTACCGGACCGTCTTCGATCTGATCCCCTCGGCGGGCGGCACGGATCTGTCCGTGGAGTTCTCCGGCGAGAGCGGACCCCTCGGCGCCTTCGCGCAGCTTGCGATGACCCTGTTCGCGCCGCTCGCGAAACGCGCGACCCGCAAGGCCCTCGAACAGGACCTCGCCGACATCGCCGCCGCAGCCGAGCGGGCGGGATGAGCTAGGCGGCGGGAACGGTCTCATCGAGCTTGCCGGTGGTGATCGGTGTGAGCAGAACCGTTGCCCGTTTGACCGTTCCGGCGCTCGGGTACCGCTCCCCTGCACCCTACGAACGAAGGACGGACGTCGATGGACAACGCCCCCAAGCACGGTTCGGGCCGCCCAGAGGACAACGACGACCTCACCGGGCAGAAGATCAAACATCTCGTCGACAAGCTCGAGCAGAAGGTCGAGAAGGAACGCGAGGAGGAGGGTGCGCCCGGCAACGTCGCGGACCGGGTGAGGACGGAGAAGGTCGAGCCCGACGATCAGGCTCCCGAATGAGCCGGCCTCAGGCGTAGATCCGCCCGTAGAGATCGCGGATCTCCTCGGCCGTCGGGATCCTCGGGTTGTTGTTCGGGGATCCCGACGCCAGCGCCTGCTCGGCCATGACCGGGAGCCTCTCGTCCCAGGTCTGCTTGTCGATGCCGTACGACTTCGGTGTCGGCACCTCCACGTCGCGGCACAGTTCCTTCAGCGCGACGACCAGGTCTGCGGCGGCGGTCGCATCCGAGGCGTCCGTCGAGGCCGCGCCGAGCGCGCGGGCGCAGTCGGCATAGCGGGACTCGGCGGCATCCACCGAGAACTCGGTGACCGCCGGGAACAGCATCGCGTTCGACAGTCCGTGCGCAACATGGAAGTGCGCCCCGATCGGACGGCTCATGCCGTGCACGAGCGCGACGCTGGAGTTGGAGAAGGCGATGCCCGCCTGCGTGGCGGCCAGCATCATCCGCTCGCGCGCCTCGGCGTCCTGCCCGTCCGCGTAGACGCGCCGCAGTACCTGTCCGATGGTGTCGATCGCGACGAGCGCGAGGCTGTCGGAGAACGGGTTCGCCTTCCTGCTGACATAGGCCTCGATGGCATGGGTGAGTGCATCCACGCCGGTGTCCGCCGTCAGGCGCGGGGGCATCGTCATGGTGAGCCGATAGTCGACGATCGCAGCGACCGGCAGGAAGGCCTGGCCCGTGCACAGCATCTTCTCGTCGGACTCGCTGTCGCTGATGATCGTGAACTGGGTTGCCTCCGAGCCGCTTCCCGCCGTGGTCGGCACGGCGATCACCGGTAGCGCCGGGCCGATGTTGTCGCGCGGCACCTTGTAGTCGCGCATGTGACCGCCCTTCCGGGCGAGCAGGCCGAGGGCCTTGGCCGTGTCCATCGGGCTTCCTCCACCGAACCCGATCACACAGTCGGCGTCGTGCTCGGCGACCGCTGCGGCACCCGCGTCGAGCGAGGCGGTGGTGGGGTCGGGAACGGTCTCGGCGAAGACTGCCGGCCGCAGTCCGGCGGCCTCGAGCTGCGCGACCATCCGATCCACCGCACCGGTGCCGACCAGGAATTTGTCGGTCACCACCAGGGGCCGGGCGAGTCCGAGTCCGGCGACTACCTCACCGATCTCCTCGACGGCGCCCCCGCCGACGCGCATGATGCGTGGAAGTGCGATGGAAGCCACGTGCGATCCCTCCTCGAGTATCCGTCGGACGGGTCGTGTCTACCGCATCACAACCGCGAGTGGAGACATCCGGCGGATCTCGGGGAGTCTCAGCTCTGGACGACCCGTAGTACATCCCCGCCTGCCCCGGAGCCCTTCCGCGCAGTGAGCAGCCCGAGGCGCTCGAGGTCGTCCGCGCGGTAACCGGGCCATCCGTGCAGCATGCGACGCCACCGTTCCGGCACCGCGGACGCACCCCACCGGGCGCCGAGCAGTCCGCCCGCGATGGCCGCGACCGTGTCGGTGTCGTTGCCTGCGCGCACGGCCAGTTCGAGCGCCTCCGGCAGGTGCCCGGGGCCGTCGGTGCGGGCGTGCGTGATCGCCCACCACGCCGCCTGCAGGGCGTGGACGACCCAGCCGTTGTTGTCGAACACGCGCGGACTCGGCGCGGTCTCCGCCTCGTCCAGCAGCGCCGTCCACCGCTGTGCGGCGGGCTGGGACAGGCAGGACAGGGCGACCCGCACCCCGTCGAAGGTGCCGTGGAGGACGGCGTGACGGATCGCGAACGACCACAGTCGGCATGCCTCGGATGCCTGCTCGTCCGCGTGGGTGAGGCTGCTGATCGCATGCGCCGTGGACAGGCACCGCTCGGCGTCGTCGAGGTAGGCGAGCCCGACGGGTGCGGTGCGCATGAGCGATCCGTTGCCACCGGTGCGTCCGGGGAGGCTGCGGGCGCGCGCCGTCATGGTGACGGCGGTGGGGCTCGCCTCGCGCAGGACGGCACGCGTCTGGTTGCCGATGTCCTTGGGGTTCGTGGCGTACCAGCGGAGGAACTGCGCCGCGACCGCGTCGAGTCCGGCGCTCTCACCGATGTCGACGCCGGTCGCCGAGACCTCGGCGATCGCGAGGGCCATGGAGGTGTCGTCGGTCCACTCACCGGGCGCGAACGGCCCGAGTCCGCCGCCGATCATGTCGATGGGCGTGGTGTCCGTCGGATACGTGAATTCGTATCCGGCCCCGAGTGCGTCGCCTGCTGCGGTGGCGAGCAGGACTCCGGCTGCCCGGTCGTTCTGTGCTGCGGTTGTTTCCATGAACCCCTCTATTCGATCAAGTTTGCGCTAAAGTTAGCGCATCAATGATTGAATGTCCATCATGGGCACACCGACCGACTCGACCGGCAGGTCGCTCACCGACTACCCGCGCCCCTCGGTGGCCGTGGACGTCGCCGTCCTCACCATCGACGAAGTACTGAAGGTTCTGGTCGTCGAACGTCCCGACGGCACCTTCGCCCTGCCGGGCACCTTCCTGCACCCCGGTGAGCGACTCGCCGAGGCCGCCGAACGCGCCCTGCGCGACAAGGCCGGACTCACGGGTGTCGACTTCCACCAGCTGGCCATGCTCGACGATCCCGAGCGCGACGACCGCGGGTGGGTGCTGTCGATGGCCCACGGCGCCGCGGTGCCGGTCGCCGAGATCCCCGCCGAGGCGTATCTCGTGCCGACCACCGAGACCTCCGACCTCGCCTTCGACCATGCCGAGATCGTCGACCTGGCCGTCGCCGACCTGCGACGCAGGTACTCCGCCGAGGTCGACCCCGGCAACTTCCTCGGCGAGCAGTTCACCGTGCTCGACCTGCGGCTGCTGTACGAGACCGTCTATGCCCGCAGCTATCCCAAGGACACCTTCCGCCGGCACCTGCTGCACGGCCTAGAACCCACCGGCGAACTGCACAGGGAGGGCACGGGCCGGCCCGCCGAGATCTACCGCCGGCGCGGCACTCCCCTGCCGTCGTCCACCGCCGCCTTCCTCCTGCAGTGAGAAATCAGGCCGTCGGCCTGCAATGAAGAATCAGGACGCCAGCGCGTGCGCGATCTCCGCGGCGACCGCGACGTTCCCGCGATAGACCGCGACATTCGTCTCGAGCGAGCGCCCCTCGGTGGCCCGGTGCATGTGTTCGAGCAGGAACGGGGTGATCGCCTTGCCGCGTGTCCCGGCCTCGGCTGCGGCGTGTTCGGCCTCGGCGAGCACGCGATCGTGCAGTTCCGGATCGATCTGAGCCTCGGCCGCCACCGGATTCCCGACGAGCACCGCCGCCCGCAGACCCAGCCCGTCCCGCGCCCGCGCCACCGCCGCGGCCTGCTCCGCCGACTCCACCTCGTCGACATCGCAGCCGCTGTCGCGCACATAGAAGCCGGGAAAACGCGTGGTCCGATAGCCGACCACGACCACCCCGAGCGTCTCGAGCCGTTCGAGTGTGGCAGGGATGTCGAGGACGGATTTGACGCCGCCGCTCACCACGAGGATCGGAAGTGTCGCCAGCGCAACGAGATCCGCGCTCTCGTCGAAGGTCGACGAAGCCCCCCCGATGCACGCCGCCCAGGCCGCCGGTGGCGAATACGTCGATCCCGGCGCGATGCGCGAGCAGCGCCGTCGCCGACACCGTGGTCCCCCCGTGCAATCCCTTCGCCGCCGCGACCGGCAGGTCGCGGATACCAAGCTTGACGACCGGGACGTCCTCGGCACCGAGCATGCGGATCTGCTGTTCCGACAAACCGACCGTCGGCGTGCCGTCGACAACCCCGATGGTCGCGGGCAGCACCCCGGAATCGCGCAGACATTTCTCGGCCTCGAGGGCGACCTCGACGTTGCGTGGCCGGGTGAGGCCGTGTGTGAAGATCGTCGATTCGAGCGCCACGACCGGCCGTCCGGCCGCGATCGCTTCGCGCACGTAGTCCGCGACGCGGATCGTTTCGCTCATACGACCGACGATAACGCGGCCTAACCGATCGACGCGGCCGTGCGACGTCCCATCTTCGCGAGGATCCGGGCCGTGCGGTCTGCGTCCTCGGGAACCGGCACCGCCGGAGCACAGACACCGTCCATGTAGAGCGCGTCGCCGAAACTGTCGGCGCCGGCCTCCATCCGGTCGAGTTCGGCGTCCGAGAAGGTCACATCGACCCCCGCGCTGCGTGCGATGTCCCAGCGATGCACGAGCATGTCCCAGAGGTAGAACTGTTCGAAGGTCGCACCCACCGTGGTCGGCCCGAAGTATCCGTCGTATGTCGTCGAGACGAACGAGTCGTCCGCGAGGATCTCGGCGATCCGTGCCGTGTGCGTCCTCCACGCCTCGACAGGACGGTCGGTCTCGGGCCGCTCCCCCATCTCGACGCCGCGTCCGGCGAAGAAGTCCCGCTGCGTGTCGATGACGTGGGCCAGGACGTCGCGCGCCGTCCACCCCTCACACGGCGACTGCGCATCCCAGTCGGTGCCGCGGAGCGACGAGATCACGTCGGTGAGCGGCTTGTCGGCCTCTGCGTGTCGCAGTGCTGTTGTATTCATGACTCGATACTGACGACCGGCGAGCGTGAGGTATTGATGAAACCCGACGGCGGCGACCCCCTCGGCGGTCGCGACGACACCGACCGCGTCGGCGGTCGCGACGACACCGACCGCGTCGGCGGTCGCGACGACATCGAACGTGCCCACCTGAAGGATCCGCACGACGCCTCGCACACCATCCACCGTTATCCCGCCGCTTCCGACCTCACGGATCTGATGCAGCGGTACTGGATTCCCGTGTGGTCGGTGCCGGCCGGGCGGGAGGCACCCCAGCGGGTGCTGCGCTATCCGGTCTGCCAACTGGTGGTTGCGCACGATTACGCGCGCTTCTACGGTGTCGAACACGGACTGTCCACGGTCACCCTCACCGGCGAGGGCTGGGCGGTCGGGTCCATGCTCAGCCCGGCGGCCGGGGCACTGATCACGGGCACCTCGCTCGCGGCGTTCACCGACCGGGCCATCGACCTCACCGATGTCCTCGGCGATGCCGGCGCGCGTCTGATCACGCGGGTTCGGGAGGCGATGGCACACGGCCCGGACTCTCGCGAGTCGCACCGCGCCGCGACGGAGGCGTTCGACGACGTGCTGCGCGCCCATCTGCCGATCGATGAGGAGGGGCGACTGGTCAACCGGGTGGTGGCATTCGTCGAAGAGAACTCCGACGTCCTGCGGGTCGAGCAGGTGCGCGCGGAGTTCGGTCTCGGCGAGCGCGCGCTGCAACGCCTCGTCCAGCGACGGATCGGGCTGACCCCGAAGTGGCTGATCCAGCGGCGGCGACTGCAGGAGGCCGCCGGTCGCCTGCGCGAGAAACCCGGTTCGTTGTCGGAGGTCGCCGCGGTCCTCGGTTACGCCGACCAGCCGCATTTCGTACGTGATTTCGCGAGGGTCATGGGCATGACGCCGGGCGCGTTCGCGGCTCGCTACGGCGGTGGATGATCGCCCTTGTCCGACAGGTCCGTCGGATTCGGGCGGGTGTACCACATAGTGGAAGGTCCTAAACCTGCGACGCTTCTCGATCAGGTGAATGTAACGAAGCGCACAGTGAAGACGACCTACCTGTCGAAGCACGAGAAGGAACGAAGGGGTTCACCGTGGGACACGACCGCCTACTTTTCATCGGACGTCCGGATGCGGACGAGGTCGCGCACTGGAGCACTCTGCGCGAGCTCGCTCCTCAGCGAGGATGGAAGCCCACCCGGACGTTCGAGCCCGGCGAAGTCGCCTGGGCCGTCGCCGCCGGTAGCGCCTTCGAGCAGTCCGGACCGATCGCCGAGGTGATCCATTCGCTGCAGGAAGCTCATATTCCCTGCACCAGCGCACTCGACGCCATCCGCCACGCGTACTCGGCGTCGCGCCTGTCGGTCTGACTCGCAGGCGGGTGGCCGCGCCTCAACGTCGCGGTGCGGCCACCCGCTGTGCGTTCTGCCTTCGGGCTAGCCGAAGGGACTGACGTCGAGCCAGGACGCCAGGAACCCGGTGTCGCCGAAGACCTCCACGTCGGCTGTGTCCACAGCACGCCGACGATAGAGCACCAACAGCAGTTCCGTCAGCGGTCCGCGTACCGCCACGGCACTCTTCTCGTGGGCATGCCGCCACGCGAAGTCCTCGCCGGACAGGTCCACGACCCATTCCGCCGACGTGTCCGTCGCGTGGAAATGCAGCGTCCGGTCGGGTCCGTGCAACGCGCGGTGCCGTTCGACATCGAGTCGTGGCCAGGTGACGACCGCCAGGTCGAGCCATTCGTCCACGCAGTCCACCGCAAGATCGTGGGCCGGCTCGAAGTCCGCTCCCAGTGCGAGTGCAGCGTCGGCGCGATGCACCACGGTCTCGTGGGCGAAGCGTCGGGCGAAGAACTCCGGGGTCTTCTTGCCACCCGGGATCGGTGTCCACACCCGCATGTTCGGACCGACCTCCCGCAACGCGGCCCCGAATTCGCGCGCTCCTTCCCGTAACCACGGAATCAGCTCGTCCGGATCCTCGTCGACGTAGTCCGCCAACTCCCGCATCGCGCGGTCGGTGCGCGGCATCGCCCCTTCACCGCGGACCGCCTCGCTCGCCCAGCGGTGGCCGTAGCCGATGTGTCGGGCGAGCTGACCGAGGTTCCATCCCGGGCACGACGGCACCGGTGTGGTCATGTCCTGCCCGGCCAGTGAGTCCACCAGCAGTTCCGTCTGTTCGACGATCTCTCCGCAGTAACGCGCGTAGTCCAGCATGCCTACCCTTCGTACTCGGCCCGATACCCGCCCCGATTCTGCACGGTCGGCCGTAGTCTGGGCGCCATGCCGGCCGACGAGAGCGCACTCGAAGCCCTGTTCCCTCCCACCGGTGTCGCTGTGCTCGCGACGATCAAGCGCGACGGGCGACCCCAGTTGTCGAACGTCACCTACCGGTACGAGCCCGCGACCCGCACGTTCTCCGTCTCCATCACCGACGACCGGGCAAAGACCCGGAACGTGCGCCGCGACCCGCGTGTGAGCCTGTTCGTCGACTCCGACGACAAGTGGTCCTACGCCGTCGCGGAGGGCGAGGCCGAGCTGACGCCGGTGGCCGCGGACCCCCACGACGACACCGTCGAGCAGCTCGTCGAGTTGTATCGAGCGGTGCAGGGCGAGCATCCGGACTGGGACGACTTCCGGGCCGCGATGGTCGCCGATCGCAGGTTGCTGCTGCGTGTACGGGTCTCCCGCTTCTACGGCGCCGCCCGCTGATCCGGGCTTTTGTTGTCCTCGAACGATTCTGGTGGTTTCGACGTCGCTGAGCGCGGTCGGGAACACCGAAGTTCGGGATCAGGATTGCTTGCGGAACAGAATCGCGGAAGTCGGACGGCGCGGCGTCGTCGCATCCGGACCCGGTCCCGCGCGTACACCGACCCGGATCATCACTTGCGGCACGCCCTCGATGCGGGCCGTTTCCCGCAGGAACGCACGTGAGGATTCGGATTCCGTCAGGTGCGTGACGGAGCAGGTGGCCAGTCCACGGGCGGTGCACGCGAGGAGCACGGCCGATAGGGCTTCACCGCTCCGCAGCCAGTCGAGCCGCGTGTCCGTCGTGGTCGACAGGAGAAGTATCGCGGCTCGGTCCTCCGCCTCTGCCGACTCGCCGGTCGCGTTGCCGGGAGGGAACTCCCGCTCCGTCGCCACCGTGCGCCGTCCCGGTGGGAGTGCGTCCGGAGGTATTCCGTCCGGGTGCATCCCGTGCCCGGCCCACCAGGAAAGTTCCGTCTGGTAGGCCGCATCGGAGCGACGCTCACCGCCGATGCGACGGGACAACTCTTCCAGTGCAGGTCGCTCGTGTTCGGCGATGGCACTCAGGCGGACACCCGCGGGCTCGGCGAACATCTGCAGAGCGCTCTCGGTCCGAGCCCACTCCTGCGGAGCCCCCATCGGTAACCGCTCGGTACGTCGGCGGCCGATCGCCTCTGCCATCCGGAGGTCGGTGTCGGTCACCGCGTCAACTCGGCGGAAGCGCAGCGTCGCGAGACAACGACGATTCGTCGCGTCCGGCATCCGTTCGACCACCGTGGCCCAGTGCCGGGCGGTGAGCGCCACCCGCAGATGGTGCAGCACTGCTCCACAGGACAACACCATCTGACGACCGGACGGATCGGTGGCCGGAAGGATGCGATCACTGTCGCTGAACAGCACAAGCTCGTCCGCGTCCAGAGTCCACCGCCACGGCTGACTGTTGTGAAGCGACGGCGATCGACTCGCGAGCGCAACTGCCGACTCGAGAGTCCGACGGTCCGGCATCGTCTCCACTGCTGCCTCCGGGTTCCGAAAACGTCACCTTCCAGTGTCACGTACAGCCGTCGGATTTCGACGAGATTCTCGCGGGACGACCGTAAGCTGAACGGGTGTACTCGTACAAGGTGATCGAGATCCGCGAGGGCATGCTCGGCGGGAAGATGTCCGGCGGCAAGCTCGAGAAGATCCTCAACGATCATGCCCGAGATGGGTGGCGCCTGAAGGCGATCACCTCCGCCGACATCAAGGGACGGATCGGTCCCGGTGGCGTCGAGGGAATGCTCGTGACGTTCGAACGCGAAGAATAGAAGTCATGTCGCAGCGGATGCCGGTGCCCACCGGTAGCGGCAGTAGCTCCTGTCGGCCGTTGCCGGCGACCTGAGCCGAAGGACGGACAGGTGTCGTCGCAGCCGGAGGTCCGCTCGGGTTCGACACTGGTACTCGCAGTGCTGGCGTCGGGCCAGTTCCTGATGACGCTCGACAGCTCGGTGATGAACGTGTCGATGGCGACCGTCGCGCAGGACGTCGGCACCACGATCACCGGCATCCAGACCGCGATCACCCTCTACACCCTCGTGATGGCATCCTTGATGATCACCGGCGGGAAGGTCGGCACGATCCTCGGTCGACGTCGCGCGTTCGGTGTCGGACTGGTCATCTACGGCATCGGCTCGTTCACCACCGGACTCGCCCCGAACCTCGCGGTCCTACTGGTGGGCTGGTCGTTGCTCGAAGGCATCGGCGCGGCCCTGATCATGCCGGCGATCGTCTCGCTCGTCGCGGCCAACTTCGCTCCCGAGCGACGTTCCGCAGCGTACGGTCTGGTGGCGGCGGCCGGTGCGTCGGCCGTGGCTGTGGGGCCGTTGCTGGGCGGGGCCGTCACGACGTTCGCGTCGTGGCGCTACGTCTTCTTCGGTGAGGTCGTCCTGGTGGTGCTGATCCTGCTGGTGCTGCGCCGCATCGAGGACGTTCCCCCTCATCGCGTCCACCTCGACCTCGTGGGATCCGCACTGTCCGTGCTCGGTCTGGGATCCGTCGTCTACGGCGTCCTGCGCTCGAGCGAGTGGGGCTGGGTACGGGCCGAGCCGGGCGCACCCGCCGTACTGGGCCTGTCCCCGGTCATCTGGCTTCTCGTCGCGGGCTCGCTGGTGCTCTATGCATTCATGCGGTGGCAGAGCGCTCTCGTCAGCAAGGGCCGCGGTATGGACCCGGGTGCCGATGCGGCCGTGGTGTCGATACCGATGTTGTTGATGGGTCTCGGCCTGGGAGCGTTGGCGTCCCAGCTCGGCGCGATCACGGTCTCGTCGGTACCGGATTCCCAGAGCGCCGAAGTCGGCGGTGTGCAGAACACCGCAACGAATCTCGGGGCGTCGCTGGGCACCGCACTGATCGGATCGATCCTGATCGCCACCCTCACCACATCGGTCGTTGCCGGAATCGAGGACAACTCCGACATCCCGCCGTCGGTGCAGCAGCAGGCGACGACCGAGCTGGCCTCCGGTGTGCCGTTCCTGTCCACGACCCAGTTGCGGGCCGGGCTCGACGAGGCGGGTGTCGACCCGTCCACAACGGAAGCACTCGTCGCGGTCAACGCCGACGCTCGACTCGAAGGGCTACGCGCCGCGTTCGCTGTGACAGCGCTCCTCGCGATCGCGGCGCTGTTCGGAACCGGACGGCTGCCGCGACGATCGGTCGGAACACCACCGCCCTAGAGAACTTCGGTGGTTCCACCCGCGCTGAGCGGGGGTGGAACCACCGAAATCGATCGTATGCAGGTCAGGACGCGAGCAGTCGACGGAACGAACTGCGGTGGAACACGATGGGTTCGACATCGGCGTCGGTGAGCAGTTCGTTGATGCGCAGTACGACGATCGCGTGGTCGCCCGCCGGAACCTCCTGCTGCACAGTCACGTCCATGCGCACGCTCGTGCCCGAGACGAACAGCGCGCCGCCTTCGCGGCTCTCGATGTCGATCCCGGCGAAGCGATCGCCGTTCTTCGCGGCGAGCACCCGCGCGGCACCGTCGTGCTCCTCGCTCAGCACGCTGATGCCGAGATGCGGGAGCGACGCCAGACGCGGCCATGTGGTCGAGGTGTTCTGTACGCAGAACGAGACGAGCGGCGGATCGAGCGACACCGGCACGAAAGTGCTCGCCGCCATCCCGATCCGCTCTCCGTCCATCTCCGCGCAGATCGCGACGACGCCCGAGGGGACGTGCGCGAATGCCTGGCGCAGAGACGGTCCGTCGAGAGTGGTCATGAGGCGGCCTCGTTTCGAAGTGCGGCGGACAGCACCGACGACCAGCGTTCGGCGTAGTCCGCGATACGGATCTCGGTTGTGTAGGTCGAATCGTGAAGATACAGGCCGGGGGCTGGGCATAGCGCCCCAGTTCTACCACCGAGTGTGATCACATCCACAACGTGATCGGGCTCTCGTCCGGTGAGGGCCGTGGCGAGGCGGGCTCCGGCGTCGAGGGTGCGGGACGCGAGCTTCGGGTTGCCCGCGACGACAACGATCGTCACTGGAGATCACCTTCCGGATCGGCCCTCGGGGTGGAGAGCGACATTCGCCGCCATCCTTCTCGCCGATCGAGCAGACCGGAACTGTTTCGATCCGTACGAGCGGAAACCTCGACGACCCCTCGGTAGGGTCGGGTGGATGAGTGTCGCGGATTCACAGTCAGCCCCCACGGACGGTCTCGCAGGATGGGCGCTCGAGTTGATGGATCGCCTCGGCGGTGTCGGCGCCGGCATCGCGATCGCTCTCGAGAACTTCTTTCCGCCGCTTCCCAGCGAGGTCATCCTGCCGCTCGCCGGGTTCGCCGCGAGCCTGGGCAGTTTCACCCTGTTCGGTGCGCTGTTCTGGACGACCCTCGGTTCCGTGGTCGGCGCTCTCGGTCTCTATTCGATCGGCCGTTGGGTGGGTGAGGACAGGATTCGCGCGGTCGTGCGGAAGCTTCCACTCGTCGATGTCGAGGACCTCGACCGTTCGACCGCCTGGTTCCAGCGGCACGGACGCAAGGCCGTCTTCTTCGGCCGGATGGTGCCCGTCTTCCGGAGCCTCATCTCCATCCCCGCCGGTGTCACACGGATGCCGATCTGGCAGTTCCTCGCGTTCACCACCGCGGGCAGCCTCGTCTGGAACTCGATCTTCGTGCTGGCCGGTTATCAGCTCGGCGAGAACTGGAGCGCCGTCGAACCGTACGCCTCGGCGCTGCAGTACGTCGTGATCGCCGTCGTCGTCGCGGTGATCGGCTACGGGATCGTCCGGCGCATCCGCTCGCGTTCGAAGGACACCGCTTCGCACAACCGCAACTGACGGGTCAGCCCCACACGGTGATCGCCGTGCACGCGCCTGCCACGACCAGCACCGTCAGGACGTCCCCGAGCCGCAGTCGCAGCGGCCGGCGGGTCGCCGATCGAGGACCCCGGCGGGTCGCCGATCGTGGTCCCCGTACCGCCAGCGCGTCGCCGAGATCGCGGACCTGGCGCATGGATACCGACACCACCGCGCCGACGGAGTCGGCCACCTCCTGCCACCATCCCGCCGGAGTGCGGATGCCGGGCCGGCCGCGGACCTTGCGCGCGGCGAACAGCACCCGCATCTCGGCACGCACGGTCGGCAGCATCCGCAGCGCCAGCGCGCACACCGTCACCCATTCGTCGACGGGCATCCGTAGCAGTCGCAGTGGGGCGAACAGCACCGGCAGGGCGTCGACGAGATCGGACAGTCGCGTCGTCCACCCGACCAGCGACGCAAGGACCAGCAAACCCACGCCGAGCAGCATCGTCCGGACGTAGGCGGTGAGCCCGCCACCCGCTGCGTTGAGGACCAGGCCGACGGCGAGGACCGCGAACACCCACCACGGAATCGTCGGGACCACCCCGCGCGGGATCCGTGCGACGAGCACACCCACGACCAGCACGCTGAGCAGGATGCCGAGTCCGGTCCAGCTCGGAGCGAAGCTCGCCGCCACCGACAGCGCCGCTGCCGACAGGACCTTCGTGCCGGCCCACACCCGGTGCAGGGGTGTCTCCCGAGGCACGGGCCGCAGCAGGATGATCGGGCGCCGCTGGCGTGTGCGCGTGCGTGTGCGTGTGCGACTCATGCGATCACCGCTCCCGTCTGCTCCACGATGCGTCCGTCCTCGAGTACCACGGTGCGTGAACACACCTCTTCCATTCCGTGCAGGTCGTGGGAGATGACGACGACGGTGACGTGCTCGACCGCGCGTAGATGGGCGAGGATCGACACGACCTCGCGGCGGCCCTGCAGGTCCAGTCCGGCCAGCGGTTCGTCGAGCACGAGCACCCGCGGGGTGCGGGCGAGTTGGGCGGCGATCGCGACCCGCCGCATCTCGCCTCCGCTGAGCCGGTCGATCGGCCGGTCGATCAGTTCGGGACGCAGACCCACCCGGTGCAGGACGGCGGCGACGTAGCCGCGGTCGGTGTGCGGAAGCCCGGCCACCTCGGAGATCTCCTGGGCCACGGTCGGTCGTTGCAATTGCAGCCGTGCCTGCTGGAAGACCATGCCCACTTCTCCGTGCAGATCGGCCGTCGGGGTGTCGTGCAGCACGGCCGTTCCGCGCGTGGGGCGCATCAGTCCGGCGACGATCCACGCGAGCGTGGACTTGCCCGAACCGTTCTCCCCGACGACCAGTACCCCTTCACCGCGGCAGATCGTCAGCGACACGTCGCGCAGCGCGGTGTGTGCCCAGGGTGTGCCGGCCGCGTAGATGTGCGTGACGTCGCGCAGTTCGAGGATCGGCTGCGGGAAGGACGGGACGGTAGCAGGCACCGGCGCCGGGGGTGGCGGCGCCGCGACCCGCGGGACGATCCGGCCGTCGTCGATGTGCACGATCAGGTCGGCGGCGCGGGCCTCGTCGTCGAGGTGGGTGACGAGCACGACAGCGGTGCCCTCCCGCGCGACGTCGGCGAGCAGGCGGATCAGGTCCGCGCGGCTGTCGGCGTCGACCATCGCGGTGATCTCGTCGGCGATGAGCAGTGCGGGTCGCCGGGCGAGTGCGCCCGCCAGTGCCAGTCGCTGCAGTTGCCCGCCGGACAGATCTTCCGTGGCGCGGTCCGCCATCCCGGCCAGGCCGACGCGGGCGAGCAGATCGTCGACGTCGACGTCGTCGATCCCCCACCGCAGATCCTCGGCGACCGTGCGACCGAGCACCTGACTCTCGGGATGCTGCAGGATCATGGCCGTGCCACCGGGTCGTCCCGGACCGACGGACCCGGGCCGGTCGATCAGGCCGACGGTCGGCTCGAGTCCCGCGAGCAACCGTACGAGCGTCGACTTGCCCGAGCCGTTGCCGCCGACGATCGCGACGAACTCCCCCGGCCCGATCGTGAGGTCGATGTCCGAGAGGGCGTCGCGGTCGGTTCCCGGATACCGGTAACCGACGAGCCGCAGTGCGACGGGAAGCGGAGCCGGGTCGGCGGTCGGGTCCTGCTCGGGCCAGTCGACCGACCGGGTCGCCCACGTGCTGCGCAGGGCCACCACGCGGAAGATCCCGAAGCACAGCAGTGCGGTCCCCACGGTGCCGACCAGCACCGCACCGCCGATCCACACCCACCACAGCCGCACCATGATCTCGAGGGTCCGTTCCCAGGTGTCGACGAACTGCTGCCCCGCACCGGCCACCTCGAACGCCCGGAGCGTGCCGCGCATGGATGCTTCGAGCGCCTCGAGCAGCAGCACCCGGGTCCGGTCGAACAACAGCAGCAGACCGCAGGCGGCGGCCGCGAGCAGCAGCCCGGCCGGGACGGATCCGGCCAGCACCACGAACACCGCCGCGTGACCCCACCGCCTGTGCGCGAACCCGACGAGCGTTCCGATCCCGGAGAGGACGACGACCGCGGCGACGGCGAACGGCCCACCGGCCACGAGCGCCACGACCCCGGCGGCGACCGTCGCAGCGACGATCGCGCGCAGGCGGCCGGTGGCGCCGAGGAAGGCGACGGGGAGCGCCACGAGCACCTGGGCGACACCGACGGGTATCAGCCCGGTGACGACCGACAGCACAGCCGTCAACGTCCCGAAGACCGCCGCTGCGGCGGCCTCCGGTGGTCGTAGAGGTCCCCGTGTCCTGGTCACCGATCGCACCGGGCCCAGTCTGCCAGCCGCTATTGCGACCGCACGTTCTCCGGTGGCGTCATCTCCACCCGCACTCCGACGAGCCGGACCTCCCGCTCGTGATCGAACCGGTCGAGCAGTCCGACGGCGGCCTCCGTGACGGTCGCGAGATCCGTGGTGGGCGATGGAAGAGCGACGCTCGCGGTGTGGGTGACGAACGGCGCGTAGCGGATCTTCAGCGCGACCCGCACTCCCTCACGCCTCTCACCTCGGATGTCGTCGACGGCCCGCGCCGCGAGGTCGCGCACGCACTCGGTGATCGCGTTCCAGTCGCCGACATTGTGTTGGAAGGTCGTCTCCCGACTGCGCGACCGCGCCACCCACGGTTCCGCCGACACCTCCGTCGAACCCGCACCGGCGCCGAGGCCGACGAGCCACGGGCCGATCTTGGGTCCGAACCGCGCCGCCATCTCGTCGACCGGGGCACTCGCCAGCTCGCGGACCGTGCGGATGCCCATGTCGTCGAGTTTCTTCACCGTGCGCGAACCGATGCCCCACAACGAATCGGGTGAGCGCTCCCCCATCACCGCGAACCAGTTGTCGCGCGTCAACCGGAAGATCCCGCGGGGCTTGCCGAAACCCGTCGCGATCTTCGCGCGCAGGACGTTGTCGCCGATCCCGACGGAACAGTGCAGCCCGGTCGCGTCGAGCACGGCGGCCTGCACCTCGCGCGCGAACGCTTCCGGATCGGAGGTTTGCACGCCCATGAACGCCTCGTCCCATCCGAGCACGTCGACGACCGTGCCGAAGCCGCGGAGGGTGTCCATCACGACCTGCGATACCTCGTTGTAGGTATCGGCGTCGACAGGGAGGAAGACCGCGTCGGGGATCTTGCGCGCAGCGACCCGCAGCGGCATCCCCGACCCCACCCCGTGCGCCCGCGCCTCGTAGGACGCAGTGGAGACCACGCCGCGCTCGGTGGGATCGCCGCGACCGCCGACCACCACCGGACGGCCCGCCAACTCCGGATTGCGCAGCACCTCGACCGCGGCGATGAACTGGTCGAGGTCGACGTGGAGGACCCACTGGTCGATACCGGGCGTGCCCATGCCGACAACCGTAGGACGCGCGGCAAGTGCGCGTTCAAGAATTCCGACAGTGTCCGGGTTCGCGCGCCGAAACGGGGTTCGCCCCTGCTGCAGCAGGGGCGAACCTCGGTTCGTGTAGCGAGGATCCGACTCAATTCTGCGCCGCGGGCAACATGTGCCCCATCCGCCGCCGCTTCGTCTCGAGATACCGCACGTTCGCCGGTGCGACGCCGACGTGCAGCGGCTCCCGCCCTGCGACGACGATGCCGTTGTCCTCGAGTCCGGCGATCTTGGCGGGGTTGTTGGTGAGCAGTCGCACCGAGCCGACGCCGAGATCGTGGAGTATCGCCGCGGCGCCGCCGTATTCGCGTCCGTCGGCCGGTTCGTCGAGTTCGAGGTTGGCTGCGACCGTGTCGAAGCCGCCGTCCTGCAGTCGGTAGGCCGCGAGCTTCTTGAGCAGGCCGATCCCCCGGCCTTCGTGGCCACGCAGGTAGACGAGGACGCCGCCTTCCTGGGCGATCCGTTCCAGCGCGGTGTCGAGCTGGGGACCGCACTCACAGCGCTGCGACGCGAACGACTCGCCCGTCAGACACTCCGAATGCACCCGGACCAGCGGGGCGTCACCCACAGGTCCGGCGATGAGCGCCATGTGATCGGCGCCGGTGTGGCGGTCGAGATAGCCGACGGCACGGAAGGTTCCGAAGCGGGTCGGCATCGATGCCTCGTCGGCCCTCACGACCCGCCCGGACGGCACCACCGGTGACGGAAACGGATGCGCCGCGCGGTAGCGGATCAACTCCTCGATCGTGAGCACCGGCAGGTCGTACTGCGCACCCAGCGCTTCGATCTCCGGCATGCGCATCATCGATCCGTCGTCGGAGACGAGCTCGGCGATCACACCCACCTGCGGCAGACCCGCGAGTGCACACAGGTCGACGGCGGCTTCGGTGTGACCGGGACGCTCGAACACTCCACCCGGGCGGGCCCGCAACGGCAGGATGTGGCCGGGACGGATCAGATCACGCGAGGTGGCCGTCGGATCGGCGAGCACGCGCAGGGTCGTCGCACGATCCGCAGCACTGATGCCGGTGGTGACGCCGCGCGCGGCGTCGACCGTGACGGTGTAGGCGGTCTGCTTCGGATCCTGGTTGTCGGCGACCATGGCCGGCAGGTCCAGGGCGTCGGCGCGGGCACCGGTCATCGGGGCGCACAGCAGACCCGAGGTGTGCCGGACGGTCCACGCGATCCACTCCGCGGTCGCGTGCTGGGCGGAGAGGATGACGTCGCCTTCGTTCTCCCGGTCGGCGGCGTCCGAGACGAGGACCGGCTTACCCGCCCGCAACGCCTCGAACGCCGCCTCGATGCGGCTCACGACGCCACCAGACGCCGGAACGAGCTGCGGTGGAAGACGATCGGCTCCGTCGCCTGATCGGCTTCGCCGCAGAACAATTCGTGCACGCGCAGCACCACGATCGCGTGGTCACCGGCCGGCACCTGCTGTTCGATCGACACGTCCATCCGCACACCGCAGCCGTTGACGAACAACGCTCCACCCTCACGGGTTTCGGTCTCGATGCCCGCGAACCGGTCTCCGTTCTTTGCGGCGAGCACCCGGGCCGCGATGTCATGTTCCGACGACAGGACGCTGATGCCCAGACGCGGTTGCGCTTCGAGCTTCGGCCAGGTGGTCGAACTGTTCTGCACGCAGAACGCCACCAGCGGTGGATCGAGTGAGACGGGAACGAACGTGCTTGCGGCCATGCCGATCCGCTCACTGCCGGTGTCGGCGCAGATCGCGACGACACCCGAGGGGACGTGGGCGAACGCGCGGCGCAGGGCGGCGCCGTCGAGGGCGAGGGTGGTCATCGTGCCTCCGTCCGGATGGTGGATCGCAGCACCGGCGCCCAGCGCTCGGCATACTCGGCGATCCGGGTGTCGGTGGTGTAGGTGGAATCGATCAGGTACAGCCCCGCGGCGGGGCAGGTGGCGCCGAGTTCGACGAGCACGGGCTTGAGCAGCAGGTCGGGCGCCATCGCGTGGGCGGGTCCGGCGCCGAGCATGAGCGGCACCGCCGTGACGTCGCGCAGTCCGTCACCGGTGGCGAACTGATCGAGGAACAGCTTCAGGATGCCGGTGTAGGTGGCCTTGAAGGTCGGGCTGGCGAAGACCACGAGGTCGGAGGAGGCGACGGTCTCGACCGCCTCTTTCACCGCGTCGTCGCCCCAGCCGAGCAGGCCCGGACCGAGGGTGACGACGTCGACCACGTGATCGGGGGCCTCCCCGGTGAGCGCGGTGGCCAGCACGGTGGCGGCGTCGAGCGTACGGGAGCCGGGCTTCGGGTTACCGGCAACGACAGTGACCTTCATGTGGATCTCCTTTCGGGCGAGGCTTTCCGCCCGTCACCGGATATTCGACCCGACAGGCATGTCGGGAACGATGCCGAAATATGGCGTGCACATTGCGCCGTCGGGAGGCGGATCTGGCTGCGTGGCACCAGGGCGGATCCGACGATGCAGCCCGATTCCGCCGTTCGTCATCGTGTGGAGCGTGACGCCGTGCGGCGCCGCACCGCGCCGGACAGCGCGACCGCGACCACCAGTGCGCCGCCGTAGAACAACTGCTGGACGAAACTGGCGACACCGAGCATCTGCAGGCCGACCACCCCGGCGACGAGGAAGTACACCGCGACCAGCGTGCCGAACGCGTTGAAGCGGCCGGGGACGATCGCGGTGGCACCGAGGAAGGCCGCCGCGAAGGCCGGCAGCATGAACGACTGGCCGGAGGACGGGTCGGCGCCACCGAGCATGCCGGCGTAGACGATGCCGGCCAGAGCCGCGACGAGCGCGGAGGTGACGAGTGCGCCGCCGCGGATGCGGTCGACGTGCAGGCCGCTGAGTCGGGCCACCTGGGCACCGCGTCCGACGAAGAGCAGTCGGCGTCCGATCGGGGTGTACTGGAAGATTACTGCCATGATCAGCACCAGGGCGAGGGCGTAGTAGAACTGCAGCGACACCCCGAAGATGCGGGTGCCGATGGTCGCGTCGACGAGCGCGGAGTCGACACCGGTAACCGAGGTCGAGTCGGAGATCCACTGGACCACACCGAGGACGACGGTGCCGCTGCCGAGGGTCGCGATGAACGAATCGATCTGCAATCGCACGACCAGCAGTGCGTTGATCAGGCCGACGACGAGGCACGCGAGCACGGCGACAGCAATGGCCGGCAGTAGCGACCAGCCGTGTTGCACGTTCAGCACCGCGATCGTCATGGCGGCCAGCGACATCGTCGACACGGCCGACAGGTCGAACTCGCCGGCGGTGAGCGGGACGATGAGCCCCAGGGCCAGGACGAGCAGGACGGCCTGGGAGCCGAGGATGTTCTGCAGGTTGTTGGCGGTCGGGTAGGTCTCGGGTCGCAGGGCACTGAACACGACGACGACGGCGATCAGCGCCAGGACGAGCGCGTACTTCTCGAACAGCGGACCGAGAGAGCGACGAGGGCGCGCGGGATCCGATTCGGTAGATGCGGTTTTCGCGGTGTTGCTCTTGTCGATGGTGACGGACATCAGGCGATCACTTCCTGTCGGGTCAGACCGAGAACACTGTCCGAGATGTGGTGTTTGGACAGGTTGTCGCCGGTGAGTTCGGCGACGACGTGTCCGTGGGAGAAGACGAGGACGCGGTCGCACAGGACCGACAGCTGCTCGTAGTCGGAGCTGGCGACGACGATGCCCGCTCCCCCACGTGCGGTCTCTCGCAACATCTCGAAGATGCGGGCGCGGGCACCGATGTCCACACCCTGGGTGGGTTCGGCGAGGAGCACCAGCACCGGGTCGGTCTGGAGCCACTTGCCGAGCAGAGCTTTCTGCTGGTTGCCGCCGGACAGCGACCCGTAGACGGCCTGCGGGTCCCGTGGCCGGACGTCGCAGTGCTCGGCGAGCGCGGTCGCGATGTCCTTCAGCGTTCGCGGTTTGACGAAGCCTGTACCGAGCACGGGCAGGGTGACGTTCTCGGCTACGGTCAGCTCGGGTGCGCTGCCCTCGACCTTGCGGTCCGGCGGCACGTAGACGACCTTGCGGGCCAGCGCGTCGATCGGTGTCATCGCGGGCAGGTCCACGCTGTCGTCGCCGACCGTCAGCCGTCCGCCACGAGGCTGCCGCGCCCCGTACAGGGCGGGCAGCACGTCGTCGTAGCCCGAGCCGGCGATGCCGGTGAGTCCGACGACCTCCCCGGGCCGCACGTCGAACCCGACACCGTCGACGGTGGTGGTCTCGAGGTCCTCGATCCGGGCGAGGGCGGGAACGTCCTCGAAGTCGCGGACGGGCCCGGCGACGCGCGGGTCGGCGGAGTCGAGACTGCGTCCGACGATGAGGTCGATGAGCGAGGTCGCGGTGAGGTCGCGGGTGCGGTGCGTGCCCTGCGACACCCCGTCGCGCAGCACGGTGACGCGGTCGGTGTGGTCGAGCACCTCGTCGAGATCGTGGGAGACGAACAGGACGGCGGCCTTCTTGTCGGCGACGATCTCGCGGACGACGGCGAACAGCAGGTCGGTGCCCTCGCGGGGCAGGAAGACCGTGGGTTCGTCGAGCACGAGCAGGGTGCGACGCTCCCCCAGTTCCTCGGTCGCTCGCAGGATCGCGAGGAGGGCACGTTCGGTCTCGTTCAGGCTCGACACCGGCGCCTCGGGATCGATGTGAAGTCCGAAGTGCTCGAACAGCGCTCGGGCGGTGCGCTTCTCGCGCCGCCACGAGATCCACGGTTTCGATCCGGCCACGACGGGTCCGACGCGGAGGTTCTCGACCACCGACAGATCGGGCACGAGGGCGAGGTCCTGGTGGACGAAGCTGATGCCGAGGTCGCGGAATCCGCCGGCCGGGACCGGCAGTGCCACGTCCCTGCCACGCACCTGCAGCGCGGCGCCGGGGTCGGGAGCGTGGAAGCCGGCGAGGACCTTGATGAGCGTGGACTTGCCCGAACCGTTCTCACCCAGCAGACCGTGCACCTCGCCGGCGTGGATCGTCAGGCCGACCTTCTTCAGCACCGTGTGCTCACCGAAGGTCTTGGACAGACCGACGATGTTGACGATGGGATCAGGACTGCTCACTGGGCCCCCACAGTGCTTCGTAACCGGTGACGTAGGCCGTGCCATAGCCCTTGTCGGGCTGCGGCGGGGTGCCGGTCTCGTCGATGTTGTCGGCAGTGATGAGCTTGAGCGGGGTCTCCTGCGCACCGTTGGGGACTGGGTCGTAGCCGAGCAGGAGTCGACCGGCCTGGTCCATCGTCGCCCATGCGAGCCACGGGATGGATTCACCGACGTTCATGGTGACGATGCCGTCGTCCTGCTGGATCTTCAGGACTGCGGGGGTGCCGTTGACCGAGGAGATCTCGACCTGGCCGGTCTTGCCCGCGGCATTGATGCCCGACTGGGCGTAGAGCGACATCGAGTCGTAGATGGGCAGGATGAAGTTGATGTTCGGGTCGGCGGAGAGCGCGGATTGCACCTCGGACTGGATCTTGGTGGCCCACTCCGTGACCGGGACGTTGACGATCTTGTAGGTGCACTTGGGGCAGTACTGTGCGATCTCGTCTTCCATCGCAGCGACCTCGGCCTTGGCCGGCGGAACCTCGTTGGAGGTGATGATGAGCGCGTTGCCCTCGCCTTCGGTGCGGTCGATCATCCAGTCGACGGTGAGCCGGTTGGCCTCGGAGAGCGGGGCGTCGGTGGTGGCGTCGATCAGTCCTTCGAGGTCGGTCGGCACCGGCTCGCCGCGCAGGATGGTATGGGTGAGCAGAACGGGAATCCCCGCAGCATCGGCTTTTTCGAGCGCCGGCTTGATGAGGGATGCGTCGACACCCTGCGACAGGATGATGAGATCGACCTTCTGGTTCACGGCCTGTTCGACACCGGTCGCCCACTGGGCGGGCTGGCCCTGGTTCGTGTACTCGATCCAGGTGGCGCCGTAGCGTTCGGCGACCTTCTTCGATTCCTCGTCGACGGCGACGTTGTACGGGTTCTCGCTGTTGGTGGGGATCGCGAAGATCGTCTTGCCGGCGATGTCCTTCATCGGGAACGGCTCGGCCTCGAGCGTGAACTCCGGGTCCGCCTCGTACAGGGCGAGCTGGGCGCGGGCGTACTCGATTCCGGCGGTGACGTCGGCGTCGGACACGTCGCCGCCACCCGAGCCGACGCTGCTGCACGCGGCGAGACCGAAGACGGCCGAGAAGGCGAGCGCGGCGATCGCGGCGCGGCCGGGAAGGGAATGACGCATGGATTCTCCTGGGGGATGAGGAGTGTGCCGAAGAAGAAGCGGCCGCGTCGTTGCGGGACCGACTGGGAAGGCGATGACTTCGAATGTATCCGCATCGTGTTGCGTGCGCCGACATCCTTGGTTCGATCGTGTTAATTGCGTGCGGAAATCGTCTCCAGGTACTCCTGTGCCCGGCCGAGCGGCCACACCTCTGCCATCTTCTGCTGCATGTCGAACAGGTTCGACGAATGGATCGCCGGATCACGATCTCCCACAGCATCTTCCACGACGATCGGAACGAAGCCGTGCTGCATCGCATCCAGTGTCGTCGCGCGGACGCACCCGCTGGTGGACAACCCCGCGATGAGCACGGTGTCCACGCCGAGCGACGTGAGGTGCGAATTGAGAGTGGTCCCGAAGAACGCGCTCGGATACTTCTTCGTCACCAGCATTTCCGCGCACGTCGGTTCGAGACCCTCGATCAACTCCCCGTACGGACTGCCTTCGCAGAACGCGACGAGGGTGCCCGACTTCTTGAAGAACACCCCGGCGTCGGCACCGTCGGCGCGCAGGCGAACCTCGGTGATCACCACCGGGATTCCGGCCTCGCGCGCGGAAGTGAGCAGGGTGCGCATCGCCTCGACGTTCTCCTCCACCCCTGCATACAGCGGGGAGTCGGGATCGATGTAGGCACGGGCGGGATCGACGACGACCAGCGCAGGACGGGTTCCGGGCTGGAGCTCCTGCCCGAAACCGGCGCGGGCGTAGTCGGCGGCCTGTTCTGCACGATCGACGATGGTCATGCGGACTCCTTCAGTGGGGTGACGGATTCGAGGGTGTGGACGGTCGCGGCCGGATTCCGGCGCGGAAAGGCGAGACACACGCCGACACCGAGCAGGGCGACGACGGCGAGCGCGATGCCGACCGCTCGCACGTTGTCGACGAACCGCGCCACCTCCGCACTGCCGAGCGTGCCGAGAGTCCCGCCGTAGGCAGCCTGGCGGGCAGCGGCGCTGAGGCCGGCAGTAGCGAAGACGAGCGCCAGCGCGGTGCTGAGCAGGTAGCCGACGTTCTGCAGGGTCGAGCGCAGCCCGTTGGCGATGCCACGGCGGTCCGCGGGGGCGGTGAGCATCAATGCGCTGGTGCTCGGTGTCATGAACAGTCCGGTGCCGCAACCGAGTACGAACAGGAAAGGCGCGGTCGCCCCGAGCGGGCCGCCGTCCGGCGACAACAACAGTGCCACTCCGAGCAGACCGACGGCGTTGAGTCCCATGCCGGTCGCGGTGAGCGTGCGAGGACTGAAACGCAGCATCAGGGATCCCGCTGCTGCCGCGGCGACGACGGTGCCGATCGCGACCGGCATCACCAGCGCACCCGCGGCGACCGCGGAAATTCCGCTCACCGCCTGCCCGTACAGCGACACGAGCAGCGTCACGGCGTAGGTGGCGATCGCATTGACGAGCACCGCGGCGAGAACGAGCGCGATACCTCGGTCGCGGAACAACGACAGGTCGACGAGCGGATGGGTCCGTCTGATCTGCACCGCGACGAATGCCCCGGCGAGGACGAGGCTCGCCGTGCCGCACGTCCAGGGCAACCAGGGCATCGAACCGACGCCCGGGGTGAGAGCCAGGACGACCGCGGCGAGCAGCGCAGTGGACAGCACCGCGCCGGAGACATCGAAGGGCTCCCGGGTCACCGCCCTGGAGGGACTGCGCGGAATCACCGCGATCGACGCGGCGATCGCGAGCAACCCCACGGGCAGCACCACGACGAACAACCCACGCCACCCGAAGACCGCGGTGGCGGCACCGCCGATCACCGGTCCCACCACCTGCGCGACGGCCGCGACCGTCGCGTTCCAGCCCAGCGCCCGACCGAGGGTCCGCGGCGGGAAGGTGTCGGTGAGCAGCGCCGTGTTGTTCGTGACGATGGCAGCCGCCCCGGCTCCCTGGAGCACGCGAGCCGCGACGAGCCAACCCGCCGAGGGCGCCAGCATGCACAGTCCCGTCGCGACGGTGAAGGTGATCAGTCCTGCGAGGTAGAGCGGTCGTCGTCCGATGATGTCGGCGAGCCGGCCGAACACCAGGATCAGGGCGGTCGTGACGAGCATGTAGCCGAGCAGGATCCACGTCGACTGGGCGCCGGAGGCATCGAGTTCGCGTGCGACCGTGGGCAGTGCGACGGTCAACCCGCTCAGGCTGAGGAACACCGCGACGACCCCGATGCTCGTCGCCGAAAATACCCGCCACGGATGCGGATGACGCTGCGGGGCCAGGCTATCCATCGGCACGGCTATCCATCGGCACGGCGGTCGTGGACATCGGTGACGGACTGCAGCACCTGCGCCAGGCGCAAGCACGTGTCGTCCGCCCACGGCCGTCCCACCAATTGCACACCGACCGGCATCCCGTCGGAGAAACCCGCGGGCGCCATGACGGCGGGCAGGCCGAGATAGTCGAACAGCCCCGTGTTGCGGCCGACGATCGACTGCATCGGGTACCGCACGCCGTCGATCTCCATCGTCACGTCCGACAATCGCGCCGCCGTGGCGCCGATACCCGGCGTGACGAGCACATCGATACCCGCGGTGTCGAAAGCGCGGATCGCGTCCTGCTGGGCGAGCGTGCGCCGGCGCACCGACCGCAGATAGTCCACCGCCGAGGGCACGAGTCCGCGCGCGATCCGCACCTGCGTGCCGACGTCGTACAGGGCGAACTTCTCGAGGGCGCCCTCCTGATTGGAGGCGAGCTCGCAGGTCATGACGATCGTGACGTCGTCGTGGAGCTGGTGGGCCTCCGGGATGTCGACGGACACGATCTCCGCGCCGAGGGTGCGGAAGGTGTCCACGACGGTCTCCCAGGCGGCGAGCACGCCGGCGTCGCACAGCTCGGTGAACCAGGTCGTAGGGACACCGAGGCGAACACCGGCCAGGGACGGTGCCGCGGCGGTTCCCGCGGCGACGAGTCCGTCCTGCACCTGCTGTGCTGTCTCGTCCGGTACGGCAGCCGGGTCGTAACCGTCCGGCCCGGCTAGCACCTCGAGGGCGAGCCGCAGGTCGGCCGCGGAACGTGCCATGGGACCGATGTGGTCGAGGGTCCACGACAACGACGCGACGCCGGTGCGCGGCACGAGACCGTAGGTGGGCTTGATTCCGGTGAGATTGCACAGGGCGCTGGGCACCCGGATGGATCCACCGGTGTCGGTGCCGAGGGCGAGCGGGACGAGTCGCTCGGCGAGGGCGCCGGCCGAACCGGTCGACGATCCTCCCGTCCATCGGTTCCGGTCCCACGGATTGGTCACGGCACCGTAGCGTGCGTTGTGCGGTGCACCGCAGGCGAACTCGGTGGTGGCGGTCATGAGCACGGGGATGGCTCCGGCCGCGCGGAGGCGGGCTACGACGGTCGCGTCGGTCGCCGCGATGCGGTCGCCGGTGGTGCGTGAGCCCGCGGTGACGGGCGCCCCGGCCACGTCGATGATGTCCTTGACGGCGAAGAAGACGCCCTCGAGCGGGCGTGCGGTGCCGGTGCTCCACCGTCGGTCCGAGTCCGCGGCCGCGCCGTCGGCACCGTCGATCACGGCGAGGACGGCCCCACCGGACAGTTCCGGGTCGCTCCATCGGGCCCGCAGCGCGGTGAGAACGTCGGTGGGGGTGGTCGCGCCGGACCGGTAGGCGGCGAGCAGGTCGAGGACGCCGAGTTCGTGTACGGGCGTGTCGGTACGGACGGCGTGGGCGGGTGCCTCGATCGGCGAGGCCGGGACGGGACTTGCCGCCAGCAACGCGGTGGAATGCGCCGGCTCGCAGGCCGGACCGTCCGGCACCGAGGCCAGGGGCGTGCGTCGCCCTGCCGCGAGAAGCGGCTCCATGTCGGCGCGAGCCTGCGGGAGCAGGTCGTCGACGGTCGTGGCCGATGCGGCGGTGAGGTCGGGATAGTCGGTGGTGGTCATCGGAGCACCTCCGTCGTCGCGGAGGCCGGCCGAGGCAGCGGGGCCGGCCGCACCGTGCCGGTGGTGAGGTCGGCGAGCAGGCGCAGCACGTCCGGGCGCCGGTCCCGCATCAGCGGGAAGGCGGCGCGTTGCGTGGGGACCGCGTCGAGATCGAGGGTGAACCGCAACGTCTCCCCCGCACGATGGGCCGGGGCCTGGGCGACGATCGCACCGTTGGGGGCGATCACGCACGACAGGCCGAAGTAGTCGACCGTGACCCCGTTGAGGGTCTCCGGGCCGGCGCGGTTGGCCGCGACGATCCACATCTGAGATTCGAGGGCGCGGGTCTGCAGTTCGGCGAGGAAGAGGTCCTCGCGGGTGCCGAGCGACGAGACGATCGCGAGCATCACCTCGGCGCCGAGTGCACGGGCGACCGCCCAGTTCTCGGGGAACGTGCGGTCGTAGCAGATGACGCAACCGAAGCGGGTGCCGAAGGCGTCGACGGTCGCGGGCGCCTGCCCGGGCGCGAAGTGATACTTCTCGTCGATGTCGACGTCGCCGACCTTGCTCGCCGGCAGCGACAGTTTCCGGTAGGCGGGCAGTGTTCCGCCGTCGGGGGTGCGCCAGCTCAGGATCTCGCCGGTGGCGTCGATCATGACGACGGAGTTGTGGGTGACGTCGTGGGCGGTACGTTCGAAGACACCGAAGGCGATGGCGCATCCGAGTTCTCGCGCGAGTGCGCCGAACAGGTCGGTGGCGTCGCCGGGGATGGTCTCGGCCCAGGACGTGCGGTCGACCTCGTGGCTGGTGCAGAAGTAGGGAGTGGTGATCAGCTCGGGCAGGACCACCAGGTCGGGTGTGGTGCCGTCGTCGGGTGCAGCTGCCGCGCGCACGAGGGCGGCGAGTCCGGCAAGGTTGCCGAGGAGGTCCTCGGTCAGTTCGCCGGCCTGAACAATGGCGACGTCGAGGGTGCGCGAAGTCAAGAGAAACCTCCTGGAAATGGGTTGACGGGTGGGAGCGCGGCTCGACGCTCGCGCTCCCACCCGTCGTTCGTGTCAGGCTGCGGCGGCCTGGATGGTGTTGCGGCTCTTCATCAGAGGCTGGATGCGGGTACCGAAGTTCTCGATGCCCTCGACGAAGTCGTCGAAGGTGAGCATGATGCCCTTGATGCCTTCGAGTTCCGCGACCTCGTCGAGCATCTTCGCGACGGTCTCGTAGGAGCCGACGAGGGTGCCCATGTTGAAGTTGACCGCGCCCTCGGGCAGCGAGATGGTCTTCGCCGTGGAGGAATCGTCGGCGGTGGCATCGGCAGCGGACTGATCGGCCATGTAGCCGAGTGCGGCGAGGTCGGCGTTGTCGTGGTAGTCCTGCCACTTCGCCTGTGCCGCTTCGTCCGTCTCGTCGGCGATGATCATGAACAGGGTCAGCGCACCGACGTCCCGGCCGGTCTCAGCGGCCGCGTCGACGAGGCTCGCCACGGAGTCCGAGATGGCGGTCGGGGTGTTGATCCCGGTGCCCATGATGAAGTTGAAGTCGGCCATCTCGGATGCGAACTTCATGCCGCTCTTGGACTGTCCCGCCGCGACGATCGGTACCCCGCCGCCGGACGGGCTCGGCGAGAGCACGCACTCGTCCATCGTGTAGTGCGCACCCTTGAAGTTGCTGACGCCGTCGGCCCACAACTGCTTCATCACCGTCACGTACTCGGTGGCCTGCGCGTAGCGGTAGCCGAAGTACTCGTCGCCGGGCCACAAACCCATCTGCGTGTATTCGTTGGGCGCCCAACCGGTCACGATGTTGACACCGAACCGGCCGGGAGCGATCGAGTCGATCGTCGACGCCATCCGGGCGACCATCGCCGGCGGCAGGGTGAGGATCGGAGTGGAGGCGAACAGCTTGATCTTCTCGGTGACGGCCGCGAGACCCGCCATGAGCGTGAAGGATTCGAGGTTGTGGTCCCAGAACTCGGTCTCGCCACCGAAACCCTTGAGCTTGATCATCGACAGGGCGAAATCGAGGCCGTGCTTCTCGGCCTTCTGCACGATCGTCTTGTTGAGTTCGAACGACGGCATGTACTGCGGGGCGCTCTTGGAGATGAGCCAGCCGTTGTTGCCGATGGGGATGAAGACGCCGATTTCCATGTCACTCACTCCTGAGGGGCGGGGAGATTCGAGGAAGCGATCCGGCGGCACTGCCTGGCTCGCTGTGACTTCGAATGTATTCAGGAGTTGTTGCCGGATGTGTGTCGACGGGTAACGGGATTGTTGCCCGCGTTAACGATCGGCGACGGACTGCGCAAAGGGCACCGAACAGGGTGCCGCACTCCCCCGCGGCACCCACTCGACGTCGAAGTTCCGATGCACCGGCCGTCCCTCGTCCCCGTCGATCCGCGCCAGCAGCAGCTCCGCCGCGGCCACCGCCATGTCCTCGAGCGGCTGGCGCACGGTCGTCAGATCGAAGATCGACCAGCTCGACTGCTGCAGGTCGTTGTATCCCACCACCGAGACCTCACCGGGCACATCCAGATCGAGCCGCTTGGCCGCGTCGAGAGTGCCGTAGGCGATGTAGTCGGTCGCGCAGAACACCGCCGTGGGACGATCCGGCCCGGTCAGCAGCATCAACCCACCGGCGAGACCCGTGGCCGCATCGACGGCACCGCGATGGACGCACCCCTCGTCGATCGGTATACCGCGCTCCTCGAGCCGGTCGCGGAAGCCCTTCTCACGCAATCGGATGCTGGGGTTCTCCAGAGGACCGGAGATCAGGGCGATGCGGGTGTGTCCCATGTCGACCAGATGGTCGGCGACAAGCCTGCCACCACCGATGTTGTCGGAGGTGACCCGATCCACCCGGTGCGCATACCGACCGTCGACGTCGCGATTGAGGATGACGAGGGGAATCTTCCAGTCGATGATCTCCGACACCATCGGTGAATCGAGGCGCGAGGAGATGAACACGACGCCGTCCACCAGTCCCCCGCGCAACGCGAGGATGTCCTTATCCAGAGATCCCTCGGTGCGGTCGCTCATGAGCAGGACCCGGTAGTCGTTGCGGGCGAAGCAATCCTGCAGAGTGTTGACCAGCGTCGGGTACGACGGATTGTGCAGGTCGCCGCTGACGATCCCGATGGTCGACGACTTCCGGGTGATCAGGCTCCGGGCCGTGAGGTGCGGGACATACCCCATCTCCTTCGCGAGAGCCCGGATGCGCAGGCGGGTCTTCTCCACGACGCGCGGGTCGTCGCGCAGGGCGCGCGAGACCGTCGATTGCGACACCCCCGCGCGGCGGGCGACGTCGTAACTGGTGACCGACCTGTTCCCCATTCCCGGATTGTAGGGACACGAGACAGGGAGAGCAGAGTTCGCGCGGAGAACAGGGCGAACCTCCGGCCTCTCCCGCGCATTCGCTACGACTTCTGCTATCCGCTGCAGAAGTTTCCGTAGCGGATGACCATTCCTGTAGCGGATGGACGGTCACATGATGTGGTGCCGACCCACCGGCAGCACCAGCGGCTTGCCGGAGACCGGATCGGAGATCACGCGACTGTCCAGACCGAAGACCGCCTTCACGGTCTCCCCGGTGAGCACCTCGGAGGGATCCCCCGACGCATAGATGCTGCCGTCGGCCATCGCGACGAGGTGGTCGGCGTAGCGCGCGGCGAGGTTGAGGTCGTGCAGGACCATGACGATGGTTGTCCCGCGGTCGCGGTTGAGGTCGGTGAGCAGGTCGAGCACCTCCACCTGGTGGCTGACGTCGAGGAAGGTGGTGGGTTCGTCGAGTAGCAGCAGGTCGGTCTGCTGCGCGAGCACCATCGCGATCCACACGCGCTGCCGCTGACCGCCCGACAGTTCGTCCACGGAACGCTCGGCGAGTTCGGTGGTGTGGGTGGCGGCGAGCGCATCGGCCACTGCCGCGTCGTCCTCCCGGCTCCAGCGCGAGAGCACCCGCTGGTGCGGATGCCGGCCGCGGCCCACCAGATCGGCGACGACGATGCCCTCGGGGGCGATCGGCGACTGCGGCAGCAGCCCGAGCGTGCGGGCGAGCTTCTTGGCGGGCAAGCGGTGGACGTCCTTGCCGTCGAGCAGGACGTGGCCGCCGCGCGGCGACAACAGTCGCGACATCGACCGCAGCAGCGTCGATTTCCCGCACGCGTTGGCGCCGACGATGCACGTGATCCGCCCCGGCGGCACCTGCAGGTCGAGGTTCTCGACGACGGTGCGGTTGCCGTAGCCGAGTTCGAGGTTCTCGGCGATCAGGGCGTGCATTGCGGTCACAGCGAGCCTCCCGCGCGGTTGGAGCGAATGATGAGGTAGACGAGATAGGGCGCGCCGAGCGCACCCGTCACCACCCCCACCGGGTAGCGCGTGCCGAAGGCGTATTGGCCGACGAAATCCGCGACCAGCACGAGCAGCGCCCCGACGAGTGCCGCCGGGACGAACAGCGACGTGCCCCGCCCCACGATCCGCGCGGCGATCGGGCCGGACAGGAAGGCGACGAATGCGATGGGTCCGGCCGCGGCGGTCGCGAACGCGATGAGTCCGACCGGGGAGACGATCGCGAACACGCGTGTGCGTTCGACCCGCACGCCGAGTGCCTGCGCGGCATCGTCGCCGAGCTGGACCATCGACAGGTTGCGTGTCTGCACGAGCAGCACGGGCCCTAGCACCAGGAGGGCGGCGACGACGGGCACCGTCGCACCCCACGTCGCACCGTTGAGGCTGCCGGTGAGCCAGCGCATCGTCTCCTGCAGATCCCAGGTCGCCGCGGTGCTCAGCAGGTAGGAGGTGACGCTGTCGAGCATGGCGGCGATACCGATGCCGATGAGGATCAGGCGTGTGCCCGCCACCCCGCCGCGATAGGACAGTCCGTAGATCAGGAGAGCCACGGCGAGACCGGCGATGATCGCGACGACCGACACCCCGGTGCCACCGAGTCCGAGCACGATGATGGCGAAGGCCGCCGCGGCGCTCGCGCCGGAGCTGATGCCGATGATGTCGGGGCTCGCGAGCGGGTTGCGCAGCATCGTCTGGAAGGTGATGCCACCGAGGCCGAAACAGATGCCGGCGACCACCGCGAGGACCGCGCGGGGAAGCCTCAGGCGGCCGACCGTGAAGTTCGCGCCGGCCACGTCCTGTCCGAGGACGACGCGCAGCACGTCCGCGGGCGGATAGAACGTCCGGCCGAACATCAGACTCGCCGCGAAGGCCGCGACCACGAGGGTTGCGAGCACGGCGATGACGAGACGGCGTCGGCGTCCGCGCCGTATCCGGCTCGCGGCGAGGTCGTCGATGCCGGTGTCGATGGTCTCGAGTGTGGCGGTCACAGTTCGCGCAGTTTCTGCCGTCGGACGATGTACACGAAGAAAGGCGCTCCGATGAGCGCGGTGATGATGCCGACGTCGATTTCGGCGGGTCGCGCCACGATGCGGCCGACGACATCGGCGGCGGTGAGCAATCCCGCGCCGACGAGAGCGGAAAACGGCAGCAACCACCGGTTGTCGATGCCGATGAGCAACCGGCACAGGTGCGGCACGACGAGGCCGACGAACGCGATGGGGCCGGCGATGGCGGTCGCCGCCCCGCACAACAGCACCGCACCGAGCGAGGCGATGCCGCGGGCGAGAGCGACCCGTTCGCCGAGACCGGCGGCCATGTCGTCGCCGAGCGCGAGCGAATTGAGGCTGCGCGCCGACAGCAGGCAGACGGCGAAGCCGAGGACGAAGAACGGCAACGCCTGGGAGATGGCGTCGAAGTTCGCTCCACCCACGCCGCCGATCTGCCACGACCGCACGCTGCCGGCGATGTCGCCGCGCGGCAGGATCACTGCGGTGACGAACGACGCGAGCGCCGCCGAGGTGGCGGCACCGGCGAGGGCGAGCTTGAGGGGTGTCGCTCCCCCGCGCCCGAGCGACCCGATCGTGTAGACGAACACCGCAGCGGCGGCGGCACCGATGATCGCGACCCAGATCATCGACGTCTGCGTCCACAATCCGAACCATGCCATGCCGATCACGACGGCGAGCGAGGCACCCATGTTGACGCCGAGAATGCCCGGGTCCGCCAAGGGATTACGGGTCACCCCCTGCATCACGGCGCCGGCGAGACCGAGCGCAGCGCCGACCAGCATCGCGAGCACCGTGCGCGGGATGCGTTTGGCGATCGCGCCCTGACCGATGTTGTCGGTGGCGCCGCCGAGAGCCGCGACGATGTCGGCCCAGTCGACGTTGCGCGAACCGATCGTGATCGATGCGATCACCAGCAGGACGAGCACACCGAGCAGAACGAGAAGCCAGACGGAATTGCCGATGGCCGAGCGCCCCTTCTCGGAGGCGCTCGGCATCGACTCGTCGTGTAGTGCGGTCACTCCGCGTTCGTCTTGGCAGCTGCGTCGGAGAGCAGCTGGACGTAGTCGGACAGAACCCAGGAGATCGCCAGCGGCGTCGGGTTCGCTGCGGTGCCGAGCGGCCCGGAGCCGTCGAGGAAGACGATCGAGCCGTTGCGGACGGCGGGCATCTGCGACAGCAGCGGGTCGGCCTCGAGCGCGTCGACGAGTTCCTGGTCGCCGTAGGTGACGATGATCTGCACGTCGTCGAAGACGTCGACCTGCTCGGCGCTGACCTTCTTGGAGAAGGCGTCGTCGGTGGAGGCGTCCGCGACGCTCTTCGGGGTGGCCAGTCCGAGGTCCTCGAAGAAGGCGGCGCGGGTGTCGTTGGCGGTGTAGAAGCTGACCTGGCTCAGGTCGGCGGTGTCGACGTGGGTGAGGAACATCGTCGCCTTGCCCTCGAGTTCGGGGTGGGCGGCGGCCGCGTCGGCGATCTCCTGTTCGAGGCTCGCGACGAGCTCCTCGCCCTCCTCGGCCATGCCCAGGCCGGCGCTGTTGAGCTCGATCATGTCGCGCCACGAGGTGGCCCAGGGAGCCTCCGGGTACGCGACGACGGGAGCGATCTCGCTGAGGGTCTCGTAGTCCTCCTGCGTCAGACCGGAGTAGGCGGCGAGGATGACGTCGGGGTTCGTGTCGGACACGGCCTCGAAGTCGATGCCGTCGGTCTCGTCGAACAGCACGGGGGTCTCGGCGCCGAGTTCCTCGAGACGTTCCTCGACCCACGGCAGCATGCCGTTGCCGTCGTCGTCACCGAAGTTGGCGGCTGCCATACCCACGGGTACGACGCCGAGCGCGAGCGGCACCTCGTGGTTGGCCCAGTTGACCGTGGCGACGCGTTCGGGTTTCTCGTCGAGGGTGACGGTGCCGAGCGCGTGCTCGATGGTGATCGGGTACTCGCCCGAACCGGCGGAGCCGGAGTCGGCGGTGTCCGAGGAGTCGGAGGATCCACAGGCGGTGAGACCGAGGGCGACCGCGACGGATGCGGCGGCGATCGTCAGGAGGCGCTTCGAACGCATGGAGGCAGAACTCACTCTCGTACGGGGTGGGGGCTCGGCCTTACCACTGGCGGCAGTTAGGCGAGGTTTGCCTAAACCGTAATGTTCGCCCGAATCCGACGCAATCGCTCGATCGGGACATCCCCTGTAGCGATCGGGACATCAGCCCACCCGGAACATTCCCGGTGTCGTGCCGGTGACCCTGCGGAAGGCCGCGCCGAACGCGCTCGCCGATCGGTAGCCCACCTGTTCGGCGACGTCGTCGACATCCGTGCCGTGGCCGAGCAGCATCACCGCTCGCTGCGCACGGACCGCCGCGACCCAGCGTCCGAGACTCAGGCCGGTCTCCGCCCGGAAGGTGCGGGTGATGGTGCGGGTGCTCACCCCGAGTTCGGCCGCCCAATCCGAGAGCGTCCGCGGATCGCTCGGGTCCTCGGCGATCGCCTCGACGATCGGTCGCACGACCGTCGACGACGGCACCTGCACCATCAGTTCGTGCTCGGCGGGGGTGAGCACGTCGAGCACCATGCGCTCGGTCAACGACCGCGACTCGTCGCCGAGACGATCGTCCGCCAGCCGGTCGAGCAGCAGTCGCAGCAGGGGTGCCATCTCCACCGCGACCGGACCGTCGGACAGCGAGGGAGCGGAGTCGATCCCGAAATGCGCGGTGCGGTACCAGGTTCCGGCGGGCATGACACCCCAGTGCAGCAGGCCCGCCGGAATCCACAGTCCCATCGTCGAGGTGATGGTCCATGTGCGCGACCCGATGGTCGCGCTGGACGCGCCCCGGTCGTTCCACAGCAGCTCGTGCGTCGGGTGCGAATGCGGCTCGAAGCGGGTCTCGCGGGAGACGAGTTCGTCCATGCCTGCGATGACGAATGGCACGTCGATCTCGCCGGCCTCGTAGACCGGCAACGTCCTGCTCTCCGCCGCCTCGACACTCTTCACTCGGCCTCCTCCGCTGCACGACGACGACAATCCTCACACGTCGCGCTGCCGAGGCGCCGGTCAGGACAGGATCTCGACGTACCCTTCCGTGCCGTGCACGCGGATGCGCTGTCCGTCGCGGATGATGCGGGTCGCGTCCTCGACACCCACGACGGCCGGCAGCCCGTACTCGCGCGCGATGACCGCGCCGTGGGTCATCACGCCGCCGACCTCCGTCACCAGCGCGCTGACGGTGACGAACGCCGGGGTCCAGCTGGGGTCGGTGAACGCCGTGACCAGGATGTCACCGGGTTCGAGATCGGCCCGGTCCATGTCGGTGACCACGCGGGCGCGGCCCTCCACGACACCGGTGGACACCGCGATACCGGGTAGCGCCCCGTCGGGCAGGCCGTCACGGCTGTACGCACCGGTGAGCGTCTCACCTGTCGACAGCAGCACCCGAGGCGGCGTGAGCGTGGCGAACGATGCGAACTCCCGCTTCCGCTCTGCAACGAGGTCACCGACCGGTTGTGGCGCGCGAACCACGTCCTCGAGTTCGTCGAACCGCAGGAAGAAGATGTCCTCCTCGTCGTCGATCACCCCGGCTCGGACGAGACGTTCCGCCTCCCGCAACAATGCCTGCTTGTAGACGAAGTAGCGGCCGATCATGCCGTACTTCGGATACTCCCGATATCCCGCGAAAGCGCGGACCCGGTCGACGAGCCTCTCGATCTCCCGCTCCTTCTGCTCTCCGTCGGGCAGACCCCGCACACGTTCGAGGAGTTCGCGCTTCTTCTCCTCCGCCTGGCGGCGACCATCGTCGAAACGCTGTGTCGCGGCACCGGTTTCGAAGTTGTCGAGATTGCTCACGATCATCGGGACCAGCATCGTGGGGCGCTCACCCCATCTGGGCCGGGTGATGTCGATTTCCCCGACACACCGCCTGCCGTACTTGCCGAGGAAGTCCTCGAGTGCCGCTCGTACCTGCGGTCCGCCCTCACGCGCGCCGAGTTCGTCGAGGAAGCGTGCGTCGTCGAAGCCCTCCGCGTCGACCTGCCGCAGGAACGCCACGACGTCCGGGTACGGGCGCGCGGCATCGGCGACGTCGAGCAGCGCCAACCCCATCTCCGAAGTGACGTTGTAGGGCACCGAGCGCGAGACGACGTCCGCAACGTTCTTCTCCCCCAACCATTTCTGCCCCACCTCGTTGAGCCGCTCGGCCGCTTGCATACCGGCGGCGAGCACCTCTCCGACCTCCTTACCGAACAACGAATCTTGCAGCTCGCGGATGTCGGCGCGGATGAAATCGAGCAGTGCCGAACCGGTTTCGTTCTCGATGCGACGCGCCGATTCGGCGATCGCGGCCTCGTTGCGCGCGACGAGTTCGGGCACGACGGCCGGGTCGATCTCGTCCGGAGCGGGTGGCAGGCCGACCCGCGAGGCGGCAGGGTCATCCGGGCGCGTCGGGACGAATCCTCGATCGAGCACGGTTCGCAGCGCGTCGCCGAAGAGCGGGTCGGACCTGCCGATCATGTCCACGATGCCCGGTCCCTGGGTGGGTGAGGCCAGCATGGGCGTGACGTCGACGAACAGCCGCCCACCCGCGTGTCGCATGGGCGCACGGCTGGTCAACTGCCACACGGAGATTCCCAACGGTTTCAGCGGATCGGTCATCATCTGCTGATGTCCGACGGACAGGTACACGTGATTGTCGTCGTCGCCGGCCTCCGGGACGGGGAACAGCGTGGTGATCGGTCGACTCTGCACGATGTGGAAGACGCCGTCGGCCAGGCACCATTCGATGTCCTGGGGACGCCCGAAGTGCGCTTCGAGGCGCCTGCCCAACCCGACGAGTTCGACGAGGTGCGTGTCGCTCAGCACCGGTGTCTCCTGCCGTTGCGTCCGGTCCACGACCTCGTCGGCACGCACCGCGTACGCGTCGGCGTTCACCAAGCCCGACACCAGGTCGTCACCGAGCCCGGCGACCGCATCCACGCGGGACACCGTGCGGTCCGAAGTGACGGGATCGGCGGTGAACAGCACACCCGATGCCTGCGGGAACACCATCCTCTGCACGACCACGGCCATGTACACCTTCCGGTGGTCGAAACCGTTGTTCACCCGGTAGGCGACGGCACGCTCGGTGAACAACGAGGCCCAGCACCTGCTCACGTGCCGGAGAACGTCCTCGACACCCCGGATGTCCAGGTAGCTGTCCTGTTGCCCGGCGAACGACACCGTCGGCAGATCCTCGGCGGTCGCGGACGAGCGCACCGCGACGGGCACATCCTCCCCGAGTTCGCGGACCCGCGCGGCGATCTCCTCCGCGATGTCACCGGGGATCGTGCACTCTTCGATCGCCGTACGGATCTGCGTGCTCAGCGCTGCGATGTCGTCGGGTTCGGCCTTCGCGAGTCGCTCGAGCAGGTCGTCGACACACGGTAGCTCGGAGAGCACCGTTCGATAGGCGTCCGTCGTCACGCAGAACCCGTCGGGCACGTCGACGTCGGCGGCGGACGTATTGCCGCGGAGCGGCACGAGGCGCCACAACTCCCCCAGGCTCGCTCCCTTGCCACCCACGATCGACACCGCCGTGCGGTCGATCTCCCGAAAATTCTGTATGTAACCCATTCCAGCTCCCCACCTGCGAATTCAATGCTGTGTGGGCGAGTATGAACCCACTTTTCGATCCTCATGAGGGCCAAAGATCCGGTATAACGTGAGAAGGGGAAGACGAATTTCGACGCTACAGCGGCGCGCCGAACTGCGAGCCCAGCCGCAATGTCTGGTCCGCCACCAGTTCCGCCAGGTCGACCCGCTCCTCGAGACTGCCGGTGAGCATCACCCACGAGCGTCCCGTGGCAGTGAGCGCGTCGACGAACCACTCCGTCATCTGCGCGCGGATGTGTTCGCCGTCCCGGATGCCGTCCTGCACGAACGGAACACCGTTGTGGTCGGTGAGCAAGTACAGCGCTCGCCGGTCGCGGACACCGCGCCACGCCCGCTCACTGCTGCCGAGATAGCGTCGCTCCCACACGGTGGTTGCGAACGCGTCGGTGTCGCAGACGAGCAGCGGAGACCCTTCCCGTGCTGCCCGTTCCTCGAGTCGCGTCTGTTCGACGGCGATGTTCTCGAAATCGTCGCCGGTCCAGAAGATGTCGCTCACTTCTCCGGTGCGGAGCTTGTCGTAGGTGACCTGTCGTCCGTATTCCGGCACCCAGCCGGTTCGTTCCCACACACCACCGCGATCTCGGAATCGACGCACCAACTCTCGGCTCACGGTGGTGGTGCCCGTGGATTCGGAGCCGAGGACGACGATGCGGGTCGTGAGGCCGGCACGGGCCGGTGCGTCGAGATCGTCCCAGCGCCCGGCGAGATCATTACGGCAGGCTGTGCCGGAGGCGGGATGCGCGACACGCAGCGGGTCGACGCATACGTGCGTGGCCGAGAAGCGTCGCGCGAGCTCGTCGCCGTACCTCTCGCTGGAGACCACCGCGTCGACCGGAACATCGGTGACGGTGCGCGCGGCTGCTTTCATACAGGCGACCTGCGCGGCCCATACGGTGTCCGATTCCAGGTCCATCGGTGCGTCGCACGGAATTCCCGTCACGGTGACCGTCGTGTCGACGGCGTGTGATTCGCGCATCCACGACACGCGGTCACCCAACGGAGTCGTCTCTGCTGCAGAGGACATGACGACGACGGTGACGCGTTCGGCGATCTCCGCAGCGCGCCGGACGAGGTGATGGTGACCGACGTGAGGTGGATAGAACTTCCCGATGACGAGTGCGTGCCGATACATCACTGCACCTCCACCAGTTGCCGCTCGACCGCCATGGAGCGTCGCCAGGCAACCAGGCCCCGAACGCACAGGAGCAGGAAACCTGCGTACAGCAACGCCGTGAGTGTCAGTCCCTTGTGCAGGTAGAGCGGGATGTAGATCAGGTCGGCGACGATCCACAGCAGCCACGACTCCCACCGCTTCTTCGCCTGCCCCCACGTCGCGAGCAACGACAGCAGGGTGGTGGTCGCGTCCCAGAACGCGACGGTCGAGTTCGTCGCGACCTCCAGCAACGCTGTCAGCCCGATCACCGCAGCGACACCGACGACCGCGAGCACGCTCCACTCGGTCGTGTTCGTGCCCGTCACCGGCAGGGCATCCCCGTCCCTGCCCCGCGCCCAGTTGCTCCAACCCCACACGGCGAGCACGATGTACACGACCTGCAGTCCGGAATCGGCGTAGAGTCCGGCGGTCGCGAAGAGCAGGATCCACACGAGGTTGTTGGCGATCCCGATCGGCCAGTTGAGGATCGACTGCCGTCCCACCAGATACACGCACCACGCGCCGCTGACGAAGCCGAACACTTCGGCCCAGGTGGTGGGCGTACCGAGTGCGGTGAATGCCGTCGAGTTCAGAAATGCGATCATCATCGCCGCCTTTCGCTTGTGGCAGCGATTAGATCATGTTTGCTCTAACTGATGCAACGGTGAAATCGACTTCGGTGTTCTCGACGGCGCTATACGACGTCGAGAACACCGAAGTTTCGGAGGATCAGCGGGGGTCGGGGCCCTCCACGAGCGGCAGGGATTCGTCGGCGGTCCACGCGTTGAGCGAACCGTCGTACACCGCAACGTCCGACCGACCTGCAGCTGCGAGCGCGTGCGCGAGTCCGGAGGCCGCGATGCCGCCGCCACAGTAGGTCACCGGCTTGACGTCCGGATTCAGGGCACCCGCCTTGTCGAAGATCTCGCGCAGTTCCGCCGCCGGCTTCAAGCGTCCGGTCGATGGGTCGACGAGGTCGCCGAAGGGGATGTTGATGCTGCCGGGGATGTGTCCTCGCCGCGGGTAGGAGGGGCTCTCACCGCGGTAGGTCGCAGGATCCAGGGCGTTGATGATCAGCGTGTTCGGGTCGTCGAGCGACGCCGCGATCTCCTCCGTCGACCGCACGAGCTCGGGCCGATGCTGCGAGGTGAAGGTCGCGCCGTGCGGGACCACCTGCTCGTCGGAGAGCGGATAGCCGGCAGCCTTCCAGGCGGGCAGTCCGCCTTCGAGCCGCAGCTGCCACCACAGTCGCGCGGCCCAGATGCCGTTCTTCTGGTCGTACAGCACCACGCGGCGGCCTTCACCGATGCCGACCGCACCGGCGGCGGTGGCGAACCGTTCCGACGACGCCGCGGTGAACGGTTGCGGTGCTTCGTGATCGGAGAAGTCCGTGAACAGGTCGGCGTAGACCGCGCCGGGAATGTGCTCTTCCAGGTAGGTCGCCAACCCGGGTTCGATGTGCACGGCCCCGTCCGGCGGCGTGCTCAGGTGCACGGTGGCGTCGACGATGACGAGGTCCTCGTCCCCCAACTGCTCGTACAGCCACTCCGCGGAGACGGTGTTCGGCTTCGTGTCGCTCATCGAGGTCCTCCTCTGCTCTCGGTATCTCCTTCCAGTAGAGCAGCCATACGACTTGGGTGGGTTCGTCCCCGCTGAGCGGTGTCTAACCCACCGAGATCGGGCGGGTGTTCCAGCTGTCCTCGACCACCCGCGGCTTGCAGGCCTGATAGGCGCCGGCCACCAGTACCGCGACGGCGACCGTCATGAAGGCGAACGAGGCCGCCCAGCCCGAGGTGAGGTCGTGGAAGACACCGAACAGCAGCGGGCCCAGGCACGCCACGGTGTAGCCGACACCCTGGGTGAATCCCGACAGGGCTGCGGATCCGGCGTGGCTGCGGGAGCGCAGATTGATGAGGGTCAGGGCCATCGGGAACGTGCTCGGCCCGAGTCCGAGCAGCACGATCCACAGGATCGGTGCGCTCATCGGCGCGATCCACAGGCCTGCGAAGGCGACGAGGAAGCACGACGCGCACGCCACGACCACGGGGAACGGATTCGTCATCCGCGCGCACAGCGACGGAGCGCCGAATGCGGAGACCAGTCCGAGCAGGGCGAACAGCCCCACCATCGCGCCTCCGAAAGCGGGGCTGGCACCGGCGTCGGCGAGGATGTCCGGGATCCACGTGAACATCGAATAGGTGACGAGCGACGTCATGCCGAACATGCCGACCATCCCCCAACCCACCGGCGACCGCCAGACCCTGCCGTCGACGTTCCGGTCGACGGGAGCCACTTCTCCGGCATCGGCATTCCGATGCCGCAGCAGCACCCACACCCACGGAACGGCCGCAGCGAATCCGACGAGCGCCCACACTCCGAGCGAGACGCGCCAGCCGAAGGCGTCGGCGAGAGGAACCGCGACGAAGGCGGGCACGATGGTGCTCAGCTGCACGCCGACGATGTACACCGAGCTGACGAGTGCCAGCGTGTCGGAGAAGTAGCGCTTGACCAGAGGAGGGATGACGACGTTGCCGATGCCCATCCCACCGAGCGCGAGCCCCGACAGGAGCAGCAGCGACCAGGTATCGGTCATGAGCGCGCGGGTCGCCATGCCCACGCCGGCCATGAGCATGGCGATCAGCGCGGTGCGTTCGAGTCCCCATCGTCGGCCGAGCGCCGGGGTGGCGAGGCCGAAGGCCGCGAACATCGCGGTCGGGATCATGCCGAAGACACCGACGACCGTGGACGAGAAGCCGATCTCCTCACTGATCTGCGCGGCGAGCGGGCTGAACGAGGTGACCGCAACTCTCAGCACGAGGGCCGACATCGCGATCGCACAGAACACCAGCAGCCGGCCACGCAGAAGACTCACACCGGAAATCATAGGATGATGGGATGACTTCGGGAAAACCTGTTCAGCGAACGAACCTGATCGAGCAGGTCACCGAGCAGTTGCGCAGTGAGATCTGCAGCGGTCGCTGGAAGGTCGGTGAGAAGATCCCCACCGAACCGCACCTGTGCGAGTTCACCGGCACCGGCCGCAACACCGTCCGTGAAGCCGTGCAGGCCCTCGTCCACACCGGCATGCTCGAACGTCGCCAGGGCTCGGGCACCTACGTCCTCGCGACCTCCGACGTCACCGGCACCCTCGGCAAGTATTTCGCCACGGCTCACGAACGCGACGTGCTCGAACTGCGGCAGGCCCTCGACGTCACCGCCGCCGTCCTGGCCGCGCGCCGGCGCACCCCCGACGACGTGGCCCGGCTCGAACAGTTGCTCGCCGAGCGCAACCGATTGTTCGCCGGATCCGACATCGACGCCGCGGTGGCCGCCGACGTCGCCCTGCACCGCGGCATCGTCGAGGCCAGCCACAACGCGGTGTACCTCGAGTTCTACGACTCGCTGCTTCCGTCGATCCGCCGCACCATCGACCGGCACGTCCGCGTCACGGGCCTGGGTTTCGAACCCGAACACACCACCTTGGTCGCCGCCGTCATCGCCGGCGACGAGGACGCCACCGTGGAGGCGGCGCAGGGGCTCTTCGCGGAACTCACCGACTGACGCCGCCGCTCATCGAACCCCGGCCGAACGCAGGCCGTCCGCGAGGGTGTACGCCTCCGCAGAGCTCAGGAGAAGTTCGTCGAACTCGACGCCCGGGCCGCCCAGCGCGACGCGCAGCACCGGATGGCCTCGCTTCATGACGACCAGGCGTTTGAGGCCGCGCGGGTGCCGGAAGGTGCCCACCTTCAAGAAGCCGGAGATCACCATGCCCGATCTGATGCCGAGGATCTCGGACGTCCATCCCGGAAGGACCTCCACGCCGGTGATCGCCGAGATCGGCACCTCCATCGCGGTTCGGCGGACCATGAAGGCTTCCCACCGAGAGAAGGACAGGTGGAGGGTTGCGTTGTCGTATGTCGCTTGGGCCATGACGTCGGACCTTCCGTCGACGGTAAACTAACTACAGCACTGAGAACATTATCACGGTGATAACAATGATGGGTAGGTACCGATGGCGAAGACGTCCCCGATCGCGGAAGTCGTGCTGCACCCGGTTCGACTGCGGATCGTGCAGCAACTCGGAGGACGGCAGCTGACCACGAGCGAACTCCGGTCGGCACTCCCCGACGTCACCCAAGCCACGCTCTACCGGCACGTCGCAGCATTGATCGACGCCGAGATCGTCACCGTCGTCGACGAACGTCGCGTGCGCGGAACCGTCGAACGCACCCTCGCGCTCGGCGACCGCATGGCACACGTCGGCCACGACGACCTCGCCGCGATGAGCGACGCCGAACTGCGCAATGCCTTCGTCACCTTCCTGGGTGCGCTCGGCGAGAGCTTCGACAAGTTCATCGGGGACGACGACCGGAGCCTGCGGGACTATCTGGGTTTCGGGACCACCCCGCTCTACGTCACGACCGACGATCTCGCGGATATCCAGAGCAGGCTCGCCGACATCCTCGCCCCGTATCGCACGGATACCGGTGACGACCGGATGCGCATCACCCTGACGACCGCGGTGATACCGGTTCCTCCTGGCACCGCGTCCGAAGAGGGGTAGGGCTCGGCAGAGGAACAGACCTCAGCGGAACTCGTCGACGTGCGCGTCGGCCCACTGCGCGAAGATCGTCGTGGGCCGGCCGAAGTCGAACCGATGTCGGACGGTTACGCCTTCCCGTACCGTGTCTGCGGGAGGTAGACATGACAGTTGCCGGTACGTTGTTCCGTCTCGCAGGCCCCTTCAACTCCATGGTCATGGCAGCCGCCGGTCTACCCGTCATCGGTAACCGGATCCGCAGCTATGTCGCACCGATCAGGTACACGGGTCGAAAATCCGGCAGGACGATCACGTTGCCGATCAGTTACCGACGTTCGGGCGACTCCGTGATGATCGGCGTCGCGATGCCCGACGAGAAGTCCTGGTGGCGCAACTTTCTCGGCGCCGGTGCTCCCATGAGCATCCAACTCGACGACGAGGAACGCACCGGCCACGCCGTCGCGACACGCGACGAACGCGGTCGCGTCGAGGTTGTGCTGCAACTCGATCCCGCCTGATCCGGTCATCCGAGACGAGCGGGGCACTCAGCGGCACAACGCGGCATATCATTCCGGTGAACAACGCGCGTAACAGAATTCGGCGGCGGTAATCTGAGCGGTACACGACATCATCACGATGCCGTTGGACACCATCCGGAAAATTTCGCTGGGATCCCCTCGGAGGCCGACGTGCGTGGATTCGGTATCGATCTCGGAACAGCCAACACCGTAGTCGGAACGCCCGACGAGGGCATAGTGCTCAACGAACCGTCGCTGATGATGGTGCGGACGAAGGAACCGCGCCGAGCGCTCGCGATCGGCAAGGAGGCGAGCGACCTCGTCGACCGCACACCCGGTGGGATCACTCCCGTCCACCCGATACGCGACGGGGTGATCGTGGATCTCGACACGGCACGGACATTCGTCACGGCCGTGCTCGCCCAGCTCGCGCCCCGACGTCGCTACGGCATCCGGCCCGTGGGCGTCATCGCAGCTCCCGCCGGGGCCACGCCGCTCGAGCGTCGTGCGCTGCTCGAGGTGGGGCACGAGGCCGGTCTGCGGAAGGTCGGGTTGATTCCCGAGCCGGTCGCCGGTGCCATCGGGTGCGGGATCGACCCGCTCGAGCCCCGAACCCATCTCGTCGTCGACATCGGCGGCGGCACTGCGGAAGTCACCGCTCTCTGCTACGGCGGTGTCCTGTCGCACCGCAGTTGCCGCATCGCCGGGGACGACCTGACGAGCGCGATCCTCCGGTATCTCCGCGCCGAACACCAGATCATCGTCGGCGAACTCACTGCCGAGCGCGCCAAGGTGGGTGCGCCCGAGACCGCCGACGAACGGTCGCTCGTGGTGGAAGGTCGCGACGCCGCGACCGGCCGCGCGCGTCTGGTGACACTCGAGACCGAAGAGATCATGGATGCGGTCCGGCCCACCACGACGAGCATCGTGCAGACGCTGTCGAGCTGCCTGGACGACCTGCCGCCGCGCGCGATCAGCGACGTGATGGCCGAAGGCATCCTGGCGATCGGCGGCGGATCGATGCTGCGCGGCGTGCCGCAACTGCTCGAGGAGGCCTTCGGCCTGCCGGTGAAGACCGCCGAGCGTCCGCTCACCTGCGTCGCCGAGGGCGCGACCTCGTGCATCGAGCACGCCGACGTGATCGCCGCCTACGCCGCCTGACCTGTCAGGGATTCGGCGTCCGGAGCTGCGCGAGGTAACGCTCGAGCAGACCTTTGACGACCGGTCCCGAGGTGGCCGATCCGAAACCGCCACCGCGCACCAGCGCTGTCACCACGACCTCCGGCGACTCGGCGGGCACGACCGCGGAGAACCAGGCGTTGAGTCCCTTGCCCGGTGCCGAGGGATCCTCTGCCGTGCCGGTCTTGGCGGCGGCCGTGACCGGCAGGCTCGCGAGCTGACCAGCAGTGCCGGCCGAGGCCGACGCCCGCATGCCGGCGCGCACCGGTTCGAGTTTGTCGGCGAACGACAACGGCCGAGGTTGCTCGGTGGGAATCGGGACCGCGTCGCCGGGTCCGTAGGCGGCAGCGAGCTTCGGGGTCACCATCTGACCCGACGCGATACCCGCCGTCCACCGCGCGACCTGGATCGGCGTGGCCGTGACGGTGCCTTGGCCGATACCCATGAGCAGGGTCGAACCCGGATACCAGGCACCTCCGATGCTCTCGACGTTGTCCGGGGTACCGAGGAAGCCTGCGGACTCGGCCGGCAGATCGATCCCCGAGGGGGCACCCGCGCCGAGCTCGGAAGCGATCTGCGCGATGCGGTAGGGACCGAGAAGGTCGGCCAGTTGGTAGAAGTAGACGTTGTCGGACCACTGGATCGCCCCGAGCAGGTTGTTCGGGCCCATCGGCTGCCAATTGGCGAAGGTGTGACCGCCGTAGGTGTAGGCCGCGCCGCCCGCCAGGAAGGCATCCGGGGACAGCACGTCGAACGCCGCGTTCGTCGACGCTGTGACGATCTTGAACGTCGACCCCGGTGGCGCTGCCGTCTGCACCGCATGGTTGAGCATGCGGCCCGGACCCGATGCCGCGGTCTGCGCCGCGATCGCGGCGAGGTCGGCCGGGGGTCCGTAGACGTTGTTGTCGTAGCCGGGAACGCTGGCCAGCGCCAGCACCGCGCCGGTGCGGGCGTCCATCACGACCGCGGCGCCGAGGTCGCCTCCGCTGGTGCGCACCGTCTGGGCGAGCGCGTCGGTCGCGGCCCGCTGCATGCCGACATCGAGATGCAACCGCAGGTCGTGGCCGCGGATCGGATCCACCCGCTCCCCCGTGCCCACCGGACGTCCTGACGGATCGACGTACACGCACTGCTTGCCGTCGACGCCGCGCAGCAACGCGTCGTACTGCCGCTCGAGCCCGGCCTTGCCGACCCGTGATCCGAGCGCGAGGGTCGGCCAGAGTTCCATGTCCTGCTCGTCCGCGATCCCGACGTATCCGAGGAGCGGCGCCAGCATCTCCCCGTGCGGGTACTGTCTGCGGCCCGTCGGGTAGACGAGCACCCACGGCAGCCGAGCGTCCACGATCGCCCGGGCCTGTTCGGGCCCGACACGTCCGAGCACGACCTGGATCTCCCCGCTGGTACTGCTCCGCAGTTCCTCGTCGAGCTTCTCCAGTGGCATGCCGAGGAGCGCCGCGAGTTCGTAGCGCGCCGACGGGGCACCTTCGGCGAACATCCGGGCGACCACCGCGACGGTGTACTCGGCGACGTTGGTCGCGACGGGAACGCCGGTCCGGTCGAGGATCTGACCACGCTCGGCGGGCAAACGGATGCAGCGGAGCATCTGCGTGTCGCTCGTCGCGCGGAACTCGGTGCCGTGCGCGGTCTGCATCTGCCACGCGAAGACCGACATCGCGGCGAGCGAGGCCGTCAGCGTCAGCGCACCCACCGACACTCCGCGCGGCAGACGGCGCTTCTTTGGTTCGGCCACCCACAGCGGCCGGGTCACGCCGTCGCGGCGCACCGCGAGCACCAAGCCGATCGAGACGAACCCGATGATCGAGGCGGTGCCTCCGTAGCTGAAGATCGGGATCGGCATGCCGGTGTGCGGCAACAGCGACAGGCTCTGGGCCACCGACACCACGGTATGTAGCCCGAACACACCGCCGATACCCGCTGCGACGAGTGCCGCCTCCCGGGTGCGTGCGACGCGGGCGGCGACCACGGAACGCCACACGATGATCACGACGGCCGCCACCACAGCGATGCCGGCGACCAGGCCCCACCCGTACACGAGACTCGCGAAGGCGAGGTCGTGTTCCGATTCGGGGAGGTACTGGGCCCGCAGGTCGTAGTCCGGTTCGCGCCCGAGACCCCACCACCCCGCACTGCCGATCGCGATGTCCGCCTGCCATGCGGCCCAACCCGATCCCTGCGGGTCGGCGTCGTTCGACAGGAAGACGTGGATCCGCTCGAGCTGGTACGGACGCAGGAACAGCACGGCCATCGGCAGCGAGGCGAGCCCGAGCGCGAACAGCGGGAACAGCGACCGCAGCGGGACTCTCGCCAGGATCAGCATGAGCAGCACGGTCGCCACGAGCACCACGGCGGTCGAAAGGTCGGGTTGCAGCGCCACCAGGGCGATCGGCACCGCCGACACGATCAGGACACCGACGAACCTGCCGAGCGTGTACCCGCCGGCCAGTATCGCGGCGGGAACCATGACCAGCGCGAGCTTGGCGATCTCGGAGGGCTGCAGGGTGAACACGCCGAGATCCAGCCAGCGTTGAGCGCCCTTGGTCGCAATACCCACCAGCGGCACCGCCGCGAGCAGGACCACCGACGCGGTGAACAGCGCCCACCCGAAACGCCCCAGGGCGGCGATCCGCATCCGCGAGGTCGCCCACATCGCACCGAGCCCCACGGCCGCGAGCGCGGCGTGACGCACTGCGAGCGACGACATGCCCGTCGAGATCATGTTGAGCATGCCGAGAGCCACCAGGGCGACGGCCGCCGTGACGAGCCAGGGATCGGATGGGTGCCTATCCGCCGTCACGAGAGCCCCCGGGCACGCAGGCGGCATTCTCGGTGGGAACGTACACCGGCTCGGACGCGGCCTCTGCAGGAACGGTGGTGACCGCGGCGACGGCGAGCGCCGACCCGGGTGGCAGGTCGACGCTTCCGATGCCGTAGGCCTCCGGGCTTCCCGCCGGCACCGGCAGGGTGATCGCCCGGCCCGGCAGTGTCACGCCCGTACATCGGTCGTAGACGGTCAGATTCCATGTGACCGCACCGATATTCGCCGCAGGGTCGAGCCCGACGTCGACGCGGACGGTGCACGATCGTCCCGGCTCGCACGGACCGTTCGCGAAGCTCGCGGCGACCTGCGTGATCGGTCCGGCGTTCGCGGGAAGACCGGTGTCGACGGGACCCGGCACGCCCGCCTCTGGTGCCGCTTCGGGCACCGGCGGCGGTGGTGAGACCGGATCGATCCGGTCGTCCATCGACGAGTCCACCGGGTCGAGAAGGGTGTGCCAGCCCCGATTCAGCTCCGACCACGCTGCGGGAGCTACCCACGCCAGCCCGACGAGCGCGATGATCGCGACCAGCGCGATGACCGTCCGGCGTCGCGGCAGCCGTCGCTTCTTGCGATGCCACACCGTCCCGGCCGGCGGGCGACGTCGATTCGGGACGAAGGTCCTCTCTTCCGTCACGCGCGGCACGTCTGCCCGTTCCGCCGTACCGTCCACCGGACGAGCATGCCCCTTCACCACCGAGACGAGCGCGGCGATCTGCGATCGTTTCCTTCCTACCTCGGTTTCGTCGAATTCGGTTGCGGCAGCATAACGAACGCGTCTCGCCAGGACGACGAAATCCGTCGACTCGGCGATCGCCGCGTCCACTCTCTCCTCGAGCGCTTCGTTGCGGCAGTTCGTCACGATTCGGCGAAGAAGTCCGGCCGTCGCGTCGCGCACCTCGTCCCAGGAGCCCGCGTTCTTGACGCAGTCGATGGTGAGCTGACCGTTCTCGGACACCATCACGGCGTCGCCTCGGAGGCGGATCGGATGGTGGCCCCGGGTGTGCGCGAGTTCGAGTTGATCGACCGTATCGGTAACGAGCAGCGCGGCCTGCGCAGGCGTCAAAGTCGCTACGGCAAGCAGTCTTCCGAGTTCTACGCCGCCCCCTGCGTCGTCGTCCGTCCGTGTGGGCGGGACGGATCGAACCTCGACGGGCTCGTAGTCTCTCGCATGGATTCCCAAGACTGCTTCGATCATCGCGCATCCCGAAAACGCCAGGCCTCCCGCAAGTGTCAGCCAGACCGGAGCGGGCGGGTGAATTGACCTTGAATTGCCTTTCCCACTTGACGACTCGTTACCGAAATCCATTGTGTGTCATTTGCGCAAGAGTTGCCTCGACTTTCGAACGAAACCTTGCGGCACTTCTGCCCCAGAGGCTGTTACCGCCGGGAACACCCACCTATCACTCGCCGTCCGCATACACCGTGTCGGGACGTGCCGGGTGGTGGCGCCGGGCGTCGAACGGTTCGAGCCAGACCTGCACCGTCGCGAACAGGCCGCGCTGCGGGAGCCGGAAGTCGCCGAAGCGGTCCTGGTGAGTCAGTGGACCTTCCGGTCCGAGATCCACTCCACCGACGACGGCACGCTCGGTGTGCGCGACCCACAGTTGCCGCGGGTTGGCCCGGAACCACTGCCCGTTCGGCAGGTGCCCACCGAGCCGCATCCGGCCGGCGCCGAGCACCGGCCCGGCGGCGCGACCCATCGCGGCCAGCACCGTCGGGCTGTGCCAGAGGGCGTCGGGCATCAGACTGCCCGCTGCGTTCATGACGGTGGTCGCCGGCGAGGTGGTCATCCGGAGATCCCACTCCAGTTCGGTACCGACGGTCACGTGCAGGTCCGTGGGGTCGGTCCACTCGGCGCGCACGTCGGTGTGCTCGGTGCGGCTCAGCGCGCGACCGAGATAGCGCGGGCAGCTCAGTTCGGCCGGGACGTCGCTGTACACCGTCCATGCGCCGTCCGGGTCGCGGTGCCACACGGACGTGAAGCCGGCGCCGATGCTGTTGGTCGGGAATCTGCGCAGCGCGAGATAGTGGCCGCTCGCGAACGGCGCGCCGATCACGGCGTAGCCGGCGAAACGCTCTCCGGAAACCCGGGGCAGTTCGCAGGACTGCTGGGCGGCTGCCTGCGGGGTGATGGTCATGTCGTCCTCCTCGATTGCGGGTACTTCGATCCTGTGCCCGCCGCCTCCGCACGTCATGAGGCCGCTGCCTCATCTTTCGGACCGGGCATCGTGCGAGGACACTGAGTCCATGACGTCCACGGGTGACGGTCCGCGACGGGCGGAGCTGGTCGCCGCGCTGTCCCTCGCGATCGATCTGGGTCTCGGTCAGCCGATGGAGCACATGCTGCGCTCGGCGGTGATCGCCACGCGCATCGCCGACCGGATGGAGCTGAGCGCCGACCAGAGGGACGTCGTCTTCTACGCGAACCTGGTGGCCTGGATCGGATGTCACGCGGACTCCCACGAACTGGCACGGATGTTCGGCGACGACATCGCGTTCCGCGCCGACACCTATGCATTGGACATGACGGGACTCCCCTTCTTCCGCATGCTGATGGGGCACAGCGGGCGGGGACTGCCGTACGCGGAGCGTTTCCTCCACGCCACGGCCTTCCTGTTCACCGCGCGCCGGCAGGTGTCCGATCTCATCCGGTCCCACTGCGGGTCCGCGAGTGTTCTCTCCGATCGCGTCGGGCTTGACCCTCGGGTGAGCGCGATGCTGACCTTCACCTTCGAGCGCTGGGACGGTGCGGGGCTACCTTCTGGCGTTCGCGGTGACGAGATTCCTGTCGAGATGCAGATCGTGCAGTTGGCCGACGTCGCCGAGGTGTACGTCCGTCTCGGTGGGTCCGCGCAGGCGGTCGCTGTCGCTCGTGCGCGAAGCGGAACCCAGTTCGGCCCGCGCGTGGCGCAGGTGTTCGTCGACGACGTCGACGCCATCACGGCGGGTGTGCTCGAACAGGACGCGTGGTCTACGGCGCTCGCGCAGGCATCCGATCACGACTACACCCTGAGCAGACCCGAGCTGGACGAGATGCTGCGTGCGATGGCGGATTTCGTCGACCTCAAATGTCCTTACCTGTTGGGACATTCGAGACGCGTGGCGGATCTGGCGGCGGCCGCGGGCCGGCATCGCGGACTTCCGGTCGCGGAGGTCGAACTCCTCTACCGCGCGGGTCTCGTGCACGGACTGGGACGGATGGGTGTGCCCAATCAGATCTGGGAGAAGGTCGGCCCGCTCACCACCGCGGAATGGGAACGGGTCCGCTTGTATCCGTATCTGACCGGACGGATCCTCAGCCGCGTCGCAGGGCTCGAACCCGTCGTCGCCGTCGCGGTGACGCACCGCGAGCGACTCGACGGTTCCGGATATCCCGGCGGGCTCCGGGCTGCCGACCTGAGCGTGACCGCGCGAATCCTCGCCGCCGCGGAGACCTATCAGCGGCTACGAGAAGCTAGACCGCACCGTAGAGCACTGACGGCCGAGGCCGCGGCGGCCAGGATGTGCCGCGACGCGCAGGCCGGCCTGTTCGACACGGAAGCGGTCGAGGCCGTGCTGCTCGCGGCGGGGCATCCGACGAAGCGACGCGCCCCCTGGCCTGCGGGACTGACGGGTCGCGAGGTGGAGATCCTCAGACTCGTCGCTCTGGGTTATTCGAACCGGCAGATCGCCGACGAGCTGGGCATCGCGCACAAGACGACCCGCAATCACGTCGAGCACGTGTACACCAAGCTCGACGTCCACAACCGCACGCAGGCAGGACTCGCCGCCATCGACCTCGGCCTGAGCTGATTAATGTGGATCTGCCCCCGCTTTCCGGGGTCGAACCCACACAAATCAGTGTCCGCACCAGACGATGCGCCAGATGTATGCCGACGTACTACAGGACTGGGTACTTCCTCGCCTCCGCACGCGACGGCGCGACGAGCCGGAAGATCTGGTGTTCTCGACCGTCATACACGCCGTCGAGAACACCGGATCGGAACGGCGTCCTCGTCCCCCTACCGCGTGTCGTCGGAGTGGCTGACGACGTTGACGACCGTGCCGTCCGGTGCACGGACGAAGAACCGCCGCACTCCCCACGGTTCCATCGTCAGCGGATACACGATCTCGAACCCGCGACGCTGCGCCTCCTCGTAGGCGGCTTCCACCTCGTCGCCGACGTGGACGGAGATCGCCGAGTCCACGGGAGCCGATTCGTCACCGCTGACCAACTGGACGACGGCACGACCGTCGGGAGTGGTGAACCGCGCGACCCATCCGAGGTTCATCTCTTCGACGCTCAGCCCCAGATAGTCTGCGTAGAAGCTCCGCGCTTCCCCGATGTCCGGGACGTTGATGTTCGTGGTGATGCCGGTCGGACGCATGCGGTCGCTCCTTCGACGATCCTCGGTGGATTCGACCCGTTCAGCGGGGTTCATTCCACAAAAATCGAGTGATGGGTCATCTCGAATTCGAGTACACCACTACCCGCGCTTCGGAGTCCCGAGAATGAGTACGCAACCCGGACAGTGGCGGCTGTTGGACGAAGCCGAGGCCGCTGCACTCTCCCTGTCCGACGAATCGCACACCCCGCCCCGAGAAGGACGAACTCACCGTCGCTGTGCGAAAGTTCTTCCGCAACAAGGGCGCCGACTACCTCGATGATCCGAACGTCTCGTCTGTCGGCGTCGGATACAAGCATGTGGACGGCAAACCCACCGGCGGGCTCGCCGTGCAGTTCACAGTGAATGAGAAGGTATCGGAGCCCGAAGCTCTCGAAGCACTGGGGCCTCCCCGCTTCCCGAGAGCATCACCGTGAACGGTGTGAAGGTCCCGACCGATGTGATCGAGCGGTCGTACGAACCCGCATTCCATCGCGCCCCGGAAGCAGCGACGCCGCCCCGGAAGACGCGACGACAACCGGATAGGACGACTCGTGCGGTCGCACCTGGGCCGGCCGGGGACTGTGCCGTGGCGACGGTCAAGGATCGGCAGTTCGATCCGGAGATCTGCGGGCTCGGCACGAAGTCCATCGGTGCGTTCGAGATCGGACCCGCTCCGAAGCACCCGGCAGCCGACGGTGAGATCAGCAGCGGCGGCGACTCGGGAGCGGCGTGGATGTTCCGATCCGGAACCGGTGCGGCAACGATCACCGTCCTGGCCGGGCTGCATTTCGCCGGCGAAGCGAACGGCAGCTCCGACGAGCACGCGCTGGCGTGCCTGCCGCAATCCGTCTTCGAGAAGCTGGGTGTGACCCTCACCCCGCCGGCCCGGAAGAGGCGGTCGCGAACGTCGGTTACGACCCGAACTTCCTGTCGACGCCCGTCCCGCTTCCCGAAGTGAAGCCCGACATCGCGAAGGCGAACGACGGCTCCGAGGTCCTGCACTACACGCACTTCTCGCTGGCGATGCGCAAGTCGCGTCGGTTCGCGGCATGGGTGGCGTGGAACATCGACGGCGGTTCGAGGAAGAAGCTCAGCCGAAAGAACATCGACTTCGTCAAGGATCCACGTCTGGCGGCGGACGTCCAGGTCGGCAACGAACTGTACCGAGCGAACCGACTCGATCGCGGGCACCTCGCACGACGCGCCGACCTGCTGTGGGGCAGCACGAGCGAAGCAACGAAGGCGAACAGAGACTCGTTCTTCTACACCAACATCACCCCGCAGATGGACGACTTCAACCAGAGCGCCCGCGACGGCGTCTGGGGCAAGCTCGAGGACGCGGTCTTCGCAGATGTGGAGGTCGACGACCTGAAGGTGTCGGCGTTCGGCGGCCCCGTGTTCGCGGACGACGACCGCGATTTCAGGAGGGTGAAGATCCCCCGCGAGTTCTGGAAGGTGCTCGTGTTCATGGAGAACGGCGAGCTCGAGGCCCGAGGCTTCCTACTGAGACAGAACCTCGACCAGCTCGAGGTGCTCGACCTCGACGAGTTCCGGGTCTTCCAGGTTCCGCTGGCCGAGATCGAACAACGCGCCCGGCTGCGGTTCCCGCAGGCGTTGCGAGATGCGGATCTGCAGGTCGCGGCGGAGACGATCGCCGAGCCACTGGATTCGGTGGCCGCCATCCACTGGTGACGTCTCGCATAGGCGCGGGAGCGGTTGCGTCCCTTTAACTCTCGCGCGCTGAACCGAGGCTCGCCTCGCGTGTAGCGCGAGCGAACCTCGGTTCAGCGCGTCAAGTTGCGCCTGTTACAGTCTCCGCGCCGGTCCCGAGGGGGTCGAGATCAAGTCGAAGGGGGCACGTGAAATCTTTTCTGCTGCGCAGGGTGCTGCCGATAGTCGGCGGGATAACGGCGCTGCTGCTACTTCCTCGGGTGTCCTCGTTTCTCGGTCCCGAAGTCCCGTCCGTATCTACCTTGGTGCCGACCACCGTCGCGGCATCGGACCCTTCCACACCGCAGACCACGCGACCTCCCCTTCCGGAGGGTTCTCCCTCCATGTTGTTTCCCCCACCGAAGATCGACGTCGAGCCAGGGCAACCGCAACCGATCGACACCAGATACGGCCTCACCTATGAGATTCCGGCGGACTGGAAGAACGACCACGGCGCTAGCTCCGGATGGTCCGGTGAGGAAGGTCATGCCGTCTACGGCAGCGTCGGTTCGTTCGGCTACGGGTCCTGTCCCGAAAAGGACGGAGGCTGGCTGGCGATGTCCGGCGTGGCGGGCTCGCGAGGTATCGACCTCGAAACCGTAGCTACCGAGAGGATCCGAGACGTCGAGTGGATCTTCGACGACAACGCGGGCACGCGGCCGACAGTCGAGTACGCCGCCCCCGTATGGTTCGAGATCGCTGACCGCCCCGCCGTTCGAATTTCCACCCGTATCACTGATATTCCACAGGTCAGCGGTTGCGAACCCGACGCCGCCCGGTTCGACATCGTTGCCACCCCGGGCTATGCGACGGCGCAGACCATGGTGTTGATGGTGCAGGTCAACGAAGGCGCGTACGACGTCGACGTCGCCGACGACATCATCGCAACGCTCCGACCGTCTTGATCGACTTTTGGACTCATTGACACCGCAGCACTGTGCAGATCCCAGTCGATGGAGCTCTCGTCGAGTGCACTCGACGAGACGAACCGCGGCACCTGTTACAGTCTCCGCGCTGATCTCGAGGGGGTCGAGATCCAGTCGGGAGGGGGCACGTGAAGTCGTTTCTGTTGCGCACCGTACTGCCTATTGCAGGAGGGATAGCAGCAATCCTGCTGCTACCGCGGGTGTCCTCGATTGTCGGCCCTGACGTCCCCTCGGTTCCGACCTTGGTGCCGACTACCTCCGCGCCATCGGCACCGGTGGGTCCACGAACCTCTCCCCCGCCATTGCCGGAGGGGTTCCCCTCGATGCTGCGCCCACCGCCTCAGATGACCGCCGCTCCAGGTGCGCCGCAACCGATCGGCACGAGATACGGTCTTACATACGATATTCCGGCGGACTGGACCAACGACTACCGTTCTATCGCCGGATGGTCCAACGAGAACGACAAGGCCAGTTATGGAGCTGTCGGGTTCTTCGGTTACGGTTATTGCCCGGAGGAAGACGGGGGCTGGCTTGCGATCTCCGGCGCGGCAGGTTCGCGGGACCTGGACCTCGAATCGGTAGCGCAACAAGAGGTCCGCGCCGTCGAGTGGATTTTCGACGACAATGCCGGAACATTGCCGACGGTCGAGTACACCGGCCCCGTATGGTTCGAAGTCGCAGGGCGGCCCGCGGTCCGCGTCTCAGCCCTCGTTACCGATATCCCGCGAATCAGTTCGTGCGAACCAGGCTCGGCCCGCTTCGACGTCGTGGCGACGCCAGGTTACGCCACCGCAGAAACCATGGTGTTGATGGTCGAAGTCCACCAGGATATCGATGGCGCGTACGAGGGCGGGGTTGCAGACGACATCATTTCGACGCTTCGACCCACCAAACGAAGCGCATCAAGAAGACAGAAAGTGTCATGGGCGAAACATTCAAGGCAGCTCCCGAAGAAGTAGCCGGAGCCGCTGTGTTATTCGATGACATTGCCGACGACGCCTCGGCCTCCACCGACTACATACGTGCGGAATGCAGTGTTCAGCAAGGATTGGGCGCAGGTGTACTTGCACTATTGAGCGCCCCTCTGGCAGCGACCGCGGACTTCATGTCTTCCCGGTACGGCGGCTTGGCGGCGGTTACTCGGTCGACCGGTGTGGAGCTCAACCGAGTTGCGTGGATGTACGCAGACCAAGAGGCCCAAACATATGACGCTCTCAACGCGAACATATTGTTCGAAGAGCTGATCGACGCCCACTACGACCCGTACACCCCAGCGCCCGGCCCCGCAGCTCCGTTCCTCGACCCGGTGACTTACCGGAAGGCAGAGGAAGTAGACCTTCCGCTGTCCGAAGTAGGAGCCGAGGATGTTCGGCAAGTCATCGCGGACGCAGCAGGTTGGCTCGGAGATGTAGACGACGCGATTCACGCTGCAACGGGATGGAGTCCGCTCCTGCAGTTCGTGGAGCCATTGACGGGAAACTGGAACGAACTGAAGCGTATCGGCGACGCATACCGCATCGCAGCCGAAGGTATGGAGACGTGCGGTTCCAACGTCCGCGCCGGCTATGAACAACTCGATCCGCATTGGGACGGCGCCGCGGCTCAAAGCTTCACCGAACACGCCGAACGCCAGGCAGCAGCTATGGAGTGGGAAGGCTCGGTAGGCCGAGTAGCGAAAGAGATGTGTTTCTTCACCTCCGACAAGGTCAGACAGGCGGCTATCAGCGGGGTTCAGCGACTCGCCACGATGCTGGAAGCGGAAGTCTCACTCGAGAACACCACCCAGGCATTGAAGTTCGCCGTCAAGAAGATCCCCTGGATCGGCACGTACATCCAGGTGAACGCCATTGTCGAGATCATCAGACAAGCGGCTTCGCAGATCGATGATCTCGTCGATAGCGTGCGGGAGATCGTCGAGGCGCTCGAAGGATTCCTTGCGGCGATGGCATCTCCGTCCGGCTATCTCAACGAGAAGTTCGAAGAGAAGCTTGCACCGATAACCGACGCCTACACCGACACCAAGACGAAAGCCGAACTCGCCATGGACATCGCCCGCGTGGCCGATGCAGGCGATACGTACAACGCCCCCAAATCCGGCTATGCCGTCGGCGACGATCCCTGGGCGGATGCCGTATGAGGGACGTCCCGCTCCACCTGGAAGCAGCCGTCCGCAGGATCCAGGACGCCGGACAGGCCATCGACACCCGCCGCATCCGCGCCGACCAGGTGAGCAACGGTGACTGGGATACGCGCATCGACGTCGACGAAGCACTGATGAGCCGGCTCGCCGAAACCGACGCCGCATCCGACGCGCTCCGAGCCTTCGCGGCCCGCGTCGACGCAGGCACAGCCGAATGGCGCGACATCGAACGGATCCTTCGCACTCTCCCACCGGAAGTGATCGAACTGAAAGCATCGAAGCATTACCGCTGGTGTTGGGATCATCAGCCACCTGTCGCAACTCCGGTCGAGGACGAGCCAGGGCCGTACAGAATTCCCTGGCAGCGATGATCGACCATCACGTCCATTCGTTGTAGAGCTATCCCTGCGGACGTGGATTGCGAGCTGGTGCAGCTCCTCCTGATTTGGGTGGTTCCACCCCCGGATAGCGGGGCTGGAACACCCAAGTCGTTGTCGCGTCGGCATCGACGGCCAGGATCTCGCGCAGCGTCAGATCGTGGTGGCCGCCAACTCAGTGCGTAGGCGATCGAGCTGCTCTGGTGTCACGGCCGTCGCGAATCGCTTTTTCTTGCCGCCACTCGACGGATGGTCGAGATAGACGAACGCTCGCGGACGGCCGTCGTGAACGAACTCGGCGTATCGGTGCTCTCCGTCGAGACCCAGGTGGAACAATTGTGAAACCTCCCGAGCTGCATGCACGCCGATGACAGCAAAGACGCGAGCTTCTGACGCAGCCGACACCACCTGCGGGAGGTACTTTGTCGCACATGTGTGACGCGCCTCGGCAACACCGATCTCATTCCTGCCCTTACCCTGATTCCACCGAAAGACCGACTGCGTAGCAGCGTGTCGAACTGAAGAAAGTGCCCCCTGAACTGGGAAGATTGGAGTTCTCACAGAACAAATCCACCAGTTCACGAAAGGCACTTCCGGTGAAAGTGCCCCACAAGTTCATCGACGGCTCCGCGATGTTCGACGAGGACAACCTCGTCTCGTGCGCCGGCCTGGTCCCGATCATGACCCTGGCCGAGCACACCCGCCTGCCGGACCTGCTCTCAGAGAAGATCTCGATCACCACCACCAAGGTCGCCTCCGGAGCGGCGAACCCGGCACCGAAACTGCTCACCCTGATCGCCGGGATGTGCGCAGGCGCCGACAGCATCGACGATATCGACCTGCTGCGCTCGGGCGGCATGACACACCTGTTCGCAGGTGTCTATGCACCCTCGACTGTGGGAACACTGCTACGCGAGTTCAGCTTCGGTCATGCCCGTCAGCTCGAATCCGTGCTCCGCGAACACCTGATCGCACTCACCGCCCGAGTCGAGATCCTGCCCGGTTTGGCCAAGCAGGCGTTCCTCGACATCGACTCGCTGCTGCGCCCGGTCTACGACCGCGCCAAACAAGGCGCGAGCTACGGACACACGAAAATCGCCGGCAAACAGATCCTGCGCAAAGGCCTGTCCCCGCTGGCCACCACCATCAGCACAGCCGACTCCACACCGATCATCACCGGCATGCGACTACGCGCCGGGAAAGCCGGATCCGGTAAAGGTGCAGGTCGGATGGTCACCCAGGCCATCGTCACCGCCCGGGCAGCGGGCGCGGCCGGTGCCATCACGGCCTGCGGTGATTCCGCCTACGGCACCCGTTCGGTCATCTCGGCGTGCCTGCGCGCGAAAGTGTGCTTCTCGCTGGTCCTGGACAAGAACACCGCGGTCCGGTGCGCGATCGACTCCATCGCCGACGAGGCGTGGACCCCGGTGAAGTACCCCGGAGCGGTCCGCGACCCGGACACCGGAGCGTGGATCTGAAGATGCCGAGGTCGCCGAAACCACCTACACCGCTTTTGCTTCCACCACGACTCCGGTTACCGCCCGGTTGATCGTGCGCCGCGTCAAAGACGCCCGCTACCCCGACGCGTTGTTCCCGGTGTGGCGGCATCATCCGTTCTTCACCAACACCACTACCTCGGCCACCGACGCCGATGTCACCCATCGCCGGCACGCGATCATCGAAACCGTCTTCGCCGACCTCATCGACGGACCCCTGGCGCACATGCCATCGGGGCGCTTCGGGGCGAACTCCGCGTGGGTGCTCTGCGCGGCGATCGCCCACAACCTGCTGCGCGCCACCGGCCTTCTTGCAGGTGGTGGGCATGTTCGCGCCCGTGGGGCGACGCTACGGCGCAAGATCGTCGATATCCCGGCCCGATTGTGTCGACCGCAACGAGAACCGATCTCGCGGCTACCCACGCACTGGCCCTGGTCGGACGCATGGCTTCGATTGTGGACCAATACCATCGGCCACAGCCCGCCAGCTATCGCCTGAACACCGACCGACCCGCCGAGACGGCACGACCGGAACCGCACCGTGGAAAAGCTCGGCAAACCAGCGGTCACCGCATGTCCGCAACTGCCCATACATCCACTCGCCCGGCCGGAATGGGCTTCGGCATCACGTCAGTGGATTCAGGCTAAGAATCTCGACGCAGTCATTTGCGGCAACGACGGTCGGGTGTACACGACGTAGTGGAAGGGGTCGTAGCCCAGAAGGCCCGGGATCCTGTCTCCAGGCCGCGTGCGCCCCCACAACTCTCGCGCGCTGACCCGAGGCTTGCCCCGCGTGTAGCGTGAGCAAACCCGGGTTCGGCGCGCGAGGAAGCCCATTGCAATCCCCTATCGTCCACATATCAAATTCGGGTTCGAGTTCGATCATTGCCGGTCGCTCGTCGTCCCTGTCTCCATTCGGATCCGCCCCCATACAGTGGCCAACGCCACGATGCTGCTCGCCCATGCTTGAGCCGAGCAATAGATCGCTCTCACGTCGCAGGACATCTTCGATGAACGATTCGGATTGACAGAAGAACCGCATCGACCGAACGCTCTCACCGCACGACCTTCGGTTCAGAATTCGTAGCGCGAAAGCCTCAGGCTCGAGCGGCGGATATTGTGCCGGGATGAGCTTTGCGGCACTTGACCCCCTCGACGTCGCCGGCCGTGTCGTGCAACTGGTCGAGGCCGGCCGCCGCAATTCGACGTACAAGCTCGCGACCGTCATGGCGCTCGTCGACATCTGCGTCGAGAACACCGCTGCTCCCGACGGGAGTCTCACTGTTCCGATCGACGAGATCACTCATCGGGTCATCGGCTATTACTGGAATCAGGTCCGGTCGTTCCACCGCCACGGACGGCTTACTCAGGTCAGGCGCGGACGTTCGATCCCTGATCGAATCGCAGAAGCCAGAGACGTCCTGATACTCGACGGGCTTCGCACCGCGGAGGTAGCTCGCGAGTCCGCCCATCCGGTCTATCGACGACTCGTTCGCTCCGTACGGCTGACGATCGCGCAACAGCCACTTACGCACCTGCAGAGCGTTCCTCACAGCGCTACCCGCGACGAGTTCATGTACGACGCGGCGGGCTTCCACAAGAAGATGACCATGAGCGACGTCGACCGAATCGCCGTCATCGTGCTGCGACCAGGAGTTCCCGAAGGCTTACGACGGACATCCGTACTGCTCAGGACCTTCGTGCGCTCCGTGTGGGCGCACGACGTCATCGACCTCAATCGCGCCGAACTCGACGCCGAGGACATCGACGGGTTTCTCTTCGGCACCGACCGCACAGCACTGCGTGCTCTCGTCGACCCACTCCGTGACCTGCAGTCAGGTCGTTGCTTCTACTGCGACGGCCGTCTGCAATCCGATGTCCACATCGATCACGTTGTGCCTTGGTCGATGATCCCCATCGACGGTGTTGCCAACCTGGTGGCAACCGACGCACGATGCAACCTCGACAAGTCGGCGAGCATCCCGGTGCAGGACCACGTGACACGAGCCCTGGAACGACAATCCTTGTCCGAGATTTCCAGCCTTACCCGCATCCCGGTCCTGCACAAGCGGACGGCGTCGGCTGCTCACGGCGTGTATGCGGCCTTGCCTGCCGGCTCGTTGCTGTGGAGATCGTCCGGGACGTACCAACCGCACGCGCCCTGAACGACCCGCGGCCGCTCTCACCGATATAGTTCTGTCCTGCGGCCCGACGGACTTCCGCTGCGATGAGCAGCCACGGACATGCCCCCACCCGCACGAGTGGATTCGTGCTGCCTTGGGGACCTGACTGTGACGCTGCTTCGTACTACCGCCCGCCGGATCGTCGACCTCGATCGTCCTGAATCACTCGCGGAGCAGTTGTTGGAGCAAATGCTGTTCCGCACGGGACGACGTGCCGGGGAAGCCGAGCAGAGGTCCTGGACACGGAGCCTGCCTGTTCTCGCTCGCGATCTCGTCGACGCCGGTCTCCACGACGTCGAGATGCTGCTCGAATATCACTTGCCGTTGACGTCCCAGCGAGCCGACGTCGTCCTGGCGGGGACGCATCCACAGACCGGCGCGGCTTCGTACGTGGTCGTCGAACTGAAGCAATGGTCGGCAGCGCGCCGATATGAGGACAACCCCGAACTTGTCGAGGTATCCGGGATGCCTGGAGGACCGAAGCTGCATCCTGCCGCGCAGGTGAAGGGTTACTGCGACTACCTCGCGGACTTCGCCCGTACGGTGTCCGATCAACCGGACGCTCTTGCAGGCATCGCCTATCTGCACAATGCGACCGATCCGGGAGCCGTTGCCGATCTGCGTTCCTATCCGATGAGCGTCACCGGGCGCATGTTCACCGCTGGCGAGCGCGGGGACATGATCGAATTTCTCCGGAGTCGCCTCGCACCCACGCCCGGCTACGCCGCCGCCGACGCTCTGATGAAGTCCGCAATCGCACCGTCGCAGCAACTGCTCAAAGTTGCCGCTGCAGAAGTACGCGACCGGCCACAGTTTCATCTGCTCGGCAATCAACAACTCGCCGTCGACCTCGTGCTTCACGAGGTGGAGCAGTCTCGCGCCGCCGATCGAAAGCGCGTCATCATCGTCACCGGTGGTCCCGGTAGCGGCAAGAGCGTCGTGGCGTTATCGCTACTCGGTGAGCTCGCCCGGCGCGGCCGAACCGTGCTGCATGCGACAGGGTCCCGATCGTTCACACAAACCCTGCGGAAGGTTGCGGGGCACCGCGCGCCGCGCGTGCAGAAGATGTTCAAGTACTTCAACCAGTTCATGACGGCGGATCGCAACGGACTGGACGTCCTCATCCTCGACGAGGCGCACCGCATCCGTGAGACCTCCGTCGACCGGTACACACGAGCCGAACTCCGCACAGACCGGCCGCAGGTCGACGAACTCATCGCGGCCGCGCGCGTCCCTGTTTTCCTTCTCGACGAGCACCAGGTTGTACGCCCCGGGGAGATGGGATCCTATGCCCAGATCGAACATTACGCAGCCTCACTGGGTCTCGAGACACAGCACATCCACCTGGGAGACCAATTCCGCTGCGGAGGCAGCGAAGAGTACTTGCTGTGGGTGAAGCGGCTACTCGACCTCGAAGACGGAGGGCCGTTCGAGTGGAGAGGCGATCCCCAGTTCACCGTTCGCGTTGCCGACAGCCCCGAAGAGATGGAGCACCTTCTCTCCCAGCAGAGGGATCTCGGATATTCGGCGCGGATGACGGCCGGTTACTGCTGGCCGTGGAGCAACGCAGACAAGAACGGGAATCTGGTGCCCGACGTTCGGATCGGTAGTTGGGCACGCCCGTGGAATAGCAAGAGCGACCGCAGAATCGGTGACGCTCCCCCATCTGCACTCTGGGCCACTGAGGACGGCGGGTTCGGGCAGGTCGGTTGCGTCTACACGGCCCAGGGTTTCGAATACGACTGGAACGGAGTCATCCTCGGACCCGATCTGGTCTGGCGTAACGGACGATTCACGACGATTCGCGAGGCGAACCGCGATCCCGATTTCAAGAACCGCACACGAATTTCCGACGTGCGCTTCGACCGGTTGGTCCGCAATGTCTACAAGGTGCTGCTTACCCGCGGAATGATCGGCACCGTCATCTACTCGACCGATGCCGAAACGCGAGATGCGCTCCGTCAACTGATCTCCGACTGACCCTCACGACGACTACCGAACACCGAGCACGGCCCGACGGGCTTCCGCAGCAGGACATGCCCCCACCCGATGCGAACCTGAGAAGGCGCATGGGCAATGACCAGCTGGATCGTAAAGATCAACGAGAAGACACCACAGCACTGGGATTACGCACGAGACGACGGCTTCTGGGACGTCCGTAGCCCGTCGTACTTCAGGAAGATTGTGCCCGGTGACGACATCTACTTCTGGATCACGGGTCAGGGCAATGGGTTTGTTGCACGTGCACGAGCGACTTCCGGTCTATACGAAATCACCCCGAGCTCGCAACCCGCGCACTGGAGCGACGTTCAAACCGGCGGCTACACACACCGATTCGAGTTCGAAACAATCAGTGAGGACGTAGTTTCATCGCCCACCTGGGCACAGCTACAGAAGCTACTCGGCAAAAATCTCGCGGCGCAGGCCGGAGCCAACCAGGTGTCCGACCCGTCTGCCGAAAGTCGCCTACGCTCACTGTTCGGCACCGAAGCCGATCTCGCTTTCGCCCACTTCCCCGTCGTCGACGTCGAGTTACCCAAGAGCCTCCCGACGTACGAGAAGGGCGACGACGTCCGTAAGCGCGCACAACGAGCCATCGCGGTGCGATACGGCCAGCCGAAGTTCCGGCGCGCACTGCTGTCCGCGTACGAACGCCGCTGTGCTGTTACGGGGTGCGACGTCGAAGCGGTATTGGAAGCAGCTCATATCGACCGCTACTTCGGCGAGCACAGCAACCATGTGACCAATGGTCTGCTCCTTCGCGCCGACCTCCACACCTTGTTCGATCTGCAGCTGTGGACAGTGCGCAGCGACCTCACCGTCGAAGTGGCTCCCCAGCTCGAGAGCAGCGAGTACCCAGCATTCGCCGGCAAGCGGATTCGAATACCGAAAAGCTCCGCTCATCGCCCGGACGCTGCGGCGCTCGGTCGGCATCGAGAAGCGTGCGACTGGGTCCGATCGTCTTCATAACTCTGGCAGAAGAGCATTATGGCGACCGACTCGGCCGTGCCGCAGATTGGCGTGTGCATGTAACCCGTTGCGCTGAAGCCTCTTCGAAGATTTTCCTTGCGCATACGGTAGAACGAGTGCCAAGATCTCAAGATCGTCACCGATCCGCGTGACGTCACAAGTGAAGAAGGCCCGCCAGGAGCGGCAACTCCCGACGGGCCGGATGTCCGACTATCGAGGAGTCGAACGTGGGCCAGAATACCCTGGCTGGCGGCGTGCGTCGTGGACCGCGCCTGGCCAGCAACTTCACCATTCTCAGCAATGCCGTCATCAACGACGAGCGCCTCTCCTTCCGGGCTCGGGGCGTACTCATCTGGATGCTGTCCAAACCGGATGACTGGCGTACCCGGTCCGACTCGATCGCCGGCCAGTCGCCGAAGGACGGTCGCGATGCCATCCGCTCCGCTCTCCGGGAGCTCGCCGAACTCGGTTACCTGATCCGCGAGAAGATCCAGAACGAGCGCGGTCAGTGGATCACCATTCAGACGATCTACGAGGAGCCACATGTCCAGCCGGGGCCTGAAAAACCGACCCGCGGCAACGCGGACGTCGGAGAGCCAGGCGGTCTTTTAAGTACTGATTCACCAAGGACCGAAACCAACCGCACGTCGCGACTCTCGAACGCATCGCACAGTCCTCAGGTCGCACGATTGGCGGCGGCATGTAAGCAATCCGGGCTGACAGCGACATTCGCGTACCTCAGGCTGGATGCCGTAGCCGCGATCGAAGCGTTGATCGCGACGCACGGCGTCCCGACGCTGGTGGCAGCAGCGAAGGCAGCGCATCGCCCCAGTGATCCGATGCGATACGCGCACGCATGGCTGCCGATGTGGCAGGGATTGTCTATTCCACGGATTCGACCGGTGAAGTGCGGTGAGTGTGACGAGTACGGGTGGCTACCGGACGACGCGCACGGCAGGGCGGTGAGGTGTCCTTGCCGAACTCCTCAGGCAGCGTGAGGACCGACAGCGGCTACTCGCACTGGTTCATTTCGTCGAGATTCTCGGCCTCACTGATGCAATCGCTGTAGTCCTGTAGGTCGGTCCCGATTTGGTCGAGATCGCTCCCGAGCTGGTCGACGGCGGTGAAGAACATGACGATGCCAACGATTCCGAAGATCACAGCAAGAGCACTGAGGATGGTACCCGAAATTGCGGTCTTCTTGTTCGTCGCCTTGTTCTTACGGCAACGGCTGATACCCGCCAGACCCAGAGCGAGCCCGATGATGCCGAGAATGAAGCCGATGAACCCGGTGATCGGCATCAGGCAGAACAGGAGACCAACGATCCCCAGAATCAGCGAGGCCAGACCCATCCCATTCCTCTCCGGATTGACGGGAGCCGGTGCTCCGAATCCCGGCCCCGTCATGGGACGAGTCTGCTCTGTCCACTGATTTCCGTCCCACCACCGCTCGACGCCCGGGCTATTGCCGTCCGCGTACCATCCCGCTTGCGTGCTCATCACTTGTCCATTCTCGACTGGGATTTGTTGGACTAATCGGCATGCAAGCGAGCACTGTTACCGGGTCCGCCCAGCGGCGGGTCGCAGTAAGAGTGCACCGCCGGTGCCTGCTGTAGTGGAGCTCATCAAGGGACCGACCGAGTTGGCGCACCGCACCGCGTTGCCACTGCCCCAGAGTTCACGGTATAGGCCGGGCCGGCAAGAGATCGATTCTGTGGAGACCAGCGTGCTCACCGACGACGTCGAGGGCCCCATATACTGCTACTCGGCGGACGGTCGTAGAAGGTCACCCGCATCGCCTGGAAGCGACGGCACGTGTTCGTCGAGCCAACCCATATCCAAGACCACGCCAAGTGGGATCCCCTGCCCGACGGTGCATCGTTCGAGATCGCGCGCGACATTCGCGATATCCTGCTGGGTGCAATACCCTCCGGAGTCACGTTGACGCGGCGAGCCGTAGCGGCGTTTGACGGTCAGCGGGTGCACCGCTCCGACCAAGTCACCGACGGCGCGTTGGTCATCATGCGCGACGATCGGAACGACCGGCGCTGGTGGACGTGGGCCGGCTCGAAGGCCAGCCGCACCTCGCGGCGTGGACCCTGGGCTTGGTTCCGCCGCGACAACGGATCGGGCCTGGATGGCTGCGCTTGCACGTCGACCTGACGGTCGCTGATATCCGTGACGGACTGCCCGCGTTACGCACCCGAGTTCGAAGCTGCTCTCTGCGATGGATGCCGGCGCACTGCGGGTTTGAATTTCTCGGCAGCGTTGCCAGAGCACCGGGACTGCTGCACGGATCGATGACATCTGAACTGCGGTGTCGTCAGGCACTGCTGGAAGGATCGACCCCGTGCCCGAGCCCTACACGAAAGAGTTCCGCGACGACGTCGTGCGCGTGGCCCGCCACCGCGAACCAGGCCAGCACTTGCGGCAGTTCGCCGCGGACTTCGGCATCAGCGCATCCTGCTCGACCAACTGGATGCGAAAGGCTGACGTCGAAGACCGCATCACACCCGGCACCACCGCCGGTGAGAGCGCTGAACTGCGCGAAGGGAAGTACCCCCGCCGAGCACCGCACCGACGAGGGCAAGCTCCGCCTGTGTGATCAAGGACGTCTGCTCGAACCAGATCGTCGGCTACTCGATTGGTGACCGGATGAAGTCTCGACTCGCTGTGGCCGCCCTCGAATCCGCAGTGGCTCGGCGAGGTTCGGTCGCCGGGTACGTGGTGCATCCCGATGGCGGATCGCAATTTCGCAGCCGGCATTCGTTCGCGTTCTGGGGCTGTCACGGCTTGGTCAGGACGATGTGCCCGGGTCGGGGCGGCCGGCGACAACGCCGCGATGGAATCGTTCTTTGCGCTGCTCCAGCGCAACGTCCTCGACCGGCAGCGTTGGGTCACTTGCGAGCAGTTGCGCGTCGCGATCGTCACTGGGGCACCACCCGCTTGCGGTAAGAGGATCGCGCGGACTTATCACCGTTGGAAACGTCAGCTCCCACTGGGCAGATTGACGCCTGTCGAGTTCGAGACATCATGACTACACCAACCGCACAGGCTGCGTGATCGAAACTGTCACCGAGTCGTGCACCAGGTCCAATCGTCCTGGTCTACGCGGGACTGCTGCTGTCAGCTCTCAGCCTGCGCTGAGAAAGCGGACGTAACTAATTTCCAGGAGTTCTCGGTCAGGCTGCTCACTACGAGACGGCGGAACCACCATCAGCTTCTGTCCATGCCGCTCCTTCAAGCCATGCTCGAGCATCGGGCCGTCGATCTCGTCCAAAAGGGCCCTCCGGATCTCCACGACCAAGTCCGGCGTAATGCCAAGGATGTTCACGTCGTACGCAGCGTGGTGGATCTTGCACAGAGCGAGCCCGTTAGTCACCGACGCAATACCTGCCTCGTGTGAGTCAGGCACAATATGCGCAGCATCCAACAGCTCACTATGACCGAGAGCGCAGACCGCACATCGCGTTTCGTACGCACGCATCACAGTTGCACGAAAAACCGGCTGATGGAGCCGACGCTTTGTCTCTGCTACGACATATCGCCGAAGCTGCTCTTCCGCTCGGGAATCGGGACGATGAAGATCGCGAGCGACTTCGGTGGCGATGACGAACTGGTGTTCGTCAGGTTCTTCCCCGATGATGAACACCGGATAGATGGGCTGGAACAAGCTCGGACCGACGCCGTAGAACCAGATCAGTGGCACGCCCTCGTTCATGGCCGCGCGTAAACCACGATTGTCCATGTTGTTCGGGTCGGTCGTCGACCACTTGTAGCGCAAGAGTCCGTCCGAGCCGACCTGATCCTCGTACGGACGCTTCGCACCGGGCGCGCGATACGTCGTACTGATGGACAGAGCTGACGAAAGCTCCTTCGGCTTCCGGATCCCGCGCGTCGGGTCCATGAGCCGGAACATCTCCCCATCGATCGTGAAGTCGAGGAGGTCCTGTCGACTGATCGGATCGAGACCGTCATTCGTGCGGATGGTCAACCATGCCATTGCCTCGCGGCGGAGACGAGCATCGAAATCGTCGCCGCTCCACGAACCGTCACTCACAAATCCTCCTGATTACCCCATCAGAGACCACGCGCCGGCGATATTTCGGCGCATCAGTCGAATGATCCCTATTGAACCATTAGCAACTAGAACGCCTTCCTCGTGGCCTCACCCAGCGATTGCATGGAAGTGTCGTCTACTTTCCATGGGTCCCAGCCGGCGGACGGACCCTCATCACCAAGCCGGAATGCCTTCACTACGGCGCTGGCAGCGGCGTCAGGACCCGGATACGTCGCGCCCAGCAGCGCACAAACCTGAGCTCAAAGGCGACGAGAGGCCGGCTTCGCTCGGCCCGCGGTGGGTCACCGACCGGGTTAGGGTCGCTCCCGTGAGCACGCAAGTCGATACAGACGAGACAACTCCGCGCGAAGGCAATACGGGTCGGCGCCACCTCGCCGTCTTCGGCCTCGACTTTCTCGGTCTCGTCGTCGCCCTGTTCTTTTTCGCGTGGAGCCTGAGTCCCTCCCTCATCCCCCGCGAGTGGTATTTCCAGGGTCTGATCAGTGGCGTGACGGGCATCGTCGGTTACGGCATCGGCGTGCTTGTCGCCTTCCCCGCTCGGCGGTGGATCGCCCCGCGTCTCGCGTGGTGGCGCCGGCGCCACACTGTCCGGCGCATCGCTGAGGTGGTCGTCGCTCTCATCGCGGTGGGAACACTTCTGGGGAGTCTGCTCGCCGCAGCGGGATGGCAGAACGAAATCCGTGTCCTTATGTGCATCGAGACCACAACGGGTTTCGCGTATCTCCGCACCGGACTGGTGAGCGTCGCGGTCTTCGCTGCCCTCCTCTACATCGCACGCGGATTGCGTTGGGTCGGACGATGCTTCGCGGAGTTCCTCGCGACCCGCCTGCGTGTTCCGGTCGTCGCGGCCGGTGTCCTCGCGCCGGTGATCCTCGTGCTCGCGGTGGTGGTATTCGTCGATCAGGTTCTGCTCGCGAGCAGTTCTATGGCGGCACGCATCGTGTTCGCCGACGACAACAACAGCACCGACCCAGGTGTGGAGCAACCGCAGATTCCCGAGCGGTCGGGCAGCCCGGCGTCGCCGTCGTCGTGGGAGAGTCTCGGCCGTCAGGGACGTTCGTTCGTCGCCGGCGGGATGGACGCCGAGCAGTTGACCGAACTGAACGGCACACCTGCGCTCGAACCCATACGGGTGTACGCGGGACTCGAGGCCGACGGCACTACCGACGAACAGGTGCAGTTGATCCTCGACGAGCTCGACCGCACGAAGGCGTGGGAGCGCGAACTCCTCGTGGTCGCCGGCACCACCGGAACGGGGTGGGTGAATCCGTTCGCCGCCGACTCGATCGAGGCGATCTACAACGGCAACTCGGCAATCGCAGCGATCCAGTACTCCTTCCTGCCGAGCTGGATCTCCTTCCTCGTCGACGGCTCCGCTGCAAAGGCCGCCGGCAATGCACTGATCAACGGGGTTCACGAACGCTGGTCGCAATTGCCGGAGGACCAGCGCCCGAAGCTCGTCGTCTACGGCGAGAGCCTCGGCTCGCAATCCGCCGAAGCCGCCTTCGACGACCTCACTGACATGCGCAGCCAGATCGACGGCGCGCTGTTCGTCGGACCTCCGAGTTCGAACCAGCTGTGGCGCAGCATCGCCGACCATCGGGACACCGGCAGCCCCGAAATCCTGCCCGTCTACGAAGACGGCGTCGCGGTGCGGTTCGCCTCCGACCTGCAGACGCTCGAGGACCAGCAAGGACCGTGGAACGACCCGCGGGTCCTGTATCTGCAGCATGCGTCCGATCCGGTGGTGTGGTGGGGACCGGGACTGCTCTTCGAGCGACCCGACTGGCTCGCCGAACCTCCGGGCGCGGATCGCTCACCGTCGATGCGGTGGTACCCCATCGTCACCTTCGCTCAGGTCGCGGCCGACATCATGGTCGGCACGTCGCCACCCGTCGGTCACGGCCACAACTACGAGGACCTCATCCCCTACGGCTGGGCCGCCGTGACGTCCCCAGAGGGGTGGACGCTCACCGACACGCAGCGGATCGCCGAGGCCGTCGAACAGTTGAACACCGCAGACGAGTAGTCGAGCACGGCACGCTGCCCGAGGCTCTGCTAGCTGTTGCGGGTCATGACGTTGTAGACACCACCAGGGGCTGACGAAGGCGGACGGGCCTCCCGACGGCAGGATGGGAAGTACCACCAACTCATCCGCCGAACGAAAGAACCCGTCCGTGCTCCACCGTAACGCCCCGCTGTCCGTCGAAGGTCGCCGCCGTCTCGTCGAGCGGTGCCAGACTCGTCCGCTGTCCCATGTCGCCGCCGAGATGGGGATCTCCCGGGCCTGCGCCAGCAAATGGATGGCCCGCTACCGCGAACACGGTGAACTCGGCCTGCTCGACCGCCCCAGCGTCCCGCACCATCAGCCCACCGCGACCCCGGCCGAGACCGTGGCGCGGATCGAGACCCTGCGACGGAAGCACAAGTGGTCCGCGGCTCGTATCGCACACGAGCTCGCCGCCGACGGCATCAGCATCTCGGTACGCACCGTCAGCCGGCACCTCGCTCACCTCGGCTTGAACCGGCGCAAGTTCCTCGATCCGAACGGCGAGAACAACCGCCAGCCACGCCGGATCATCGCCCGCTGGCCCGGCCACATGGTGCACGTCGACATCAAAAAAGTCGGCCGAATCCCCGACGGCGGTGGCTGGCGGGTCCACGGCAAGGGCTCGGATCAGGCCAAGAAAGTCGAGCGCGCCAAGACCGCCGGTGCCCGCGCCGGCTACGTCTACCTGCACTCGGCGGTCGACGGGTTCTCCCGCCTCGCCTACACCGAGGCGCTATCCGACGAGAAAGCCGCCACGGCAATCGGGTTCATGCACCGGGCGAGAGTGTTCTTCGCCGCCCACGGCATCGTGCACATCCACCGGGTGGTCACCGACAACGGGTCCTGCTACCGGGCGAAGGACTTCGCGAAAGTGCTCCACGGTGGCCGGCATCAACGGATCACCCCGTACACCCCTCGTCACAACGGGAAAGTGGAGCGCTACAACCGCATCCTGGCCGAGGAGTTCCTCTACGCCCGCGTCTGGGCCAGCGAACGGCAACGCGCCCAGGCCCTACAGGTGTGGAATGTGCACTACAACTATCATCGGCCGCATGCTGCCGTCGGAAACCGGCCGCCCGCGAGCAAGCTCCGGACCGGTGTCACCAACGTCATGGCCTCATACAGCTAGCTTCTCCCCTACGGCTTCGCATTCCGTCTCTTCGCCATGCCTTCCTGCGCCCTGGTACCGACGAAAGCGACCGCCGATGACCACGACCCTCGATACACAGCCCGCACCTCCTGAGCCCTCCCCGTCGTTCGCGGCTCGGTTGAGGGGCGGAATCCTGCGATGGCTGGGACGGTTCCATCCGGTCGGCCTCGCCGTCGCGCTGCTGTTCTACTGCTGGTCGCTGTCGCCGTCCCTGCTTCCCCGCCCCTGGTACCTGCAGGGCGTGGCGACCGGTATCAGCGTCATCACGGGGTACGGGATCGGCGTGCTCCTTGCGTGGATCGTCCGCAAGTGCGGCTTCGAGACGAACTGGTCGGCGACCGTCAAGAAGGTCGGCTGGTACCTGCTCGCAGCGGTCGCCGTCGTGGTGGTGCCGACCTTCCTCGTCCTCGGTTCGTGGTGGCAGGACATCAGCCGCGAACTCGTCGGGATGGAACCCGGCAGCAGCTGGGACTATCCGGGTGTGCTGCTCGTCGCCGTGGTGGTGACGCTGCTCCTGCTCGTCATCGGCCGCGGTCTGCGGCACGTGGCGCAATGGGTCACCGGACTCGTCGTCCGCGTGTTGCCGGCTCCCCTGGCGCGCATCGTGAGTGTCGTGCTGGTCGGGTTGATCGTGTTCTGGGCGGTGGAAGGTCTGCTGTCCGTGCAGATCGCCCGTATCGCCAACGGATCGGCGATGGCCGTCGACGAAGGCACCGCCGATGGAGTCGAGCAACCGCAGGCACCGGAACGATCCGGGTCGGACGCGTCGCTCGAACCGTGGGATTCGCTGGGACGCGAAGGGCGCACGTTCGTCGCAGGCGGTCCGTCTCCGGAAGAGATCACCGCGGTGACCGGGGAACCCGCGATGATGCCGATCCGCGTCTACGCCGGTTACCGCTCCCTCGACAGTCTCGACGGCTACACGGACTACGACGAGATGGAGGTGCTCGCCTCGCATGTCGTTGCCGAACTCGACCGCACCGGTGCCTTCGACCGCGAGTACCTCGCCGTGGCCACGACGACCGGTCGTGGCTGGGTCAACCAGGACGTCGCCGCCGCACTGGAATACCTCTCCGACGGAGATTCGGCCATCGCGGCCATGCAGTATTCGTTCCTGGCCAGCCCCTTGGCTTTTCTCGCCGATCGCGTCTCACCGCGCAATGCAGGTCGCGCGCTGTTCGAGGCGGTGTACGCGAGGTGGAGTGTTCTCGATCCGGAAACCCGGCCGAAGCTGCTCGTCTTCGGCGAATCGCTGGGCTCGTACGGAGGTCAATCGGCCTTCGCCGGCGTGCAGGACATGATCACCCGAACCGACGGCGCACTGTGGGTGGGCACACCGAATTTCACGGAGCAATGGCGACGAATCACCGATTCGCGCGATCCCGGCAGCCGCGAAATTCTTCCGGTCATCTACGGTGGCCAGAACGTGCGATTCGCTGCGACTCCCGACGACCTCACCGATCTCGACGGCCTGCGCGACTGGGAATCTCCCCGCATCGTGTACTGGCAGCATCCCAGCGATCCGATCGTGTGGTGGTCCTCCCAGCTTGTTCGGCACCGCCCGGATTGGCTGCGCGAGGAACGCGGCGCCGACATCGACAAGGGGATGACGTGGATTCCGTTCGTGACGTTCTGGCAGGTCACCCTGGACATGGTGTTTGCCGCCGAAGTCCCCGGCGGGCACGGCCACACCTACACGACCGAGGCGGGATTTTTCTGGGCGGACATTCTCGGCATCGAGGACGAGGTGCGCGTGAAGGCGGTCTTCGACGCACTGTCGTCGGACGGGTGACGAGAAGAATTCACCCTCCCGCTTAATCCGGCGAACCGAGTTTTCTCCAGATTTCTCGCACCACCTCGTGATACAACCTCGATATCGCTTGTGAATCGACACAGGAATGCGAACCGGAGTACGTCGATTCACGAGGAGATAATTCGTCGACACGGATCTACCGCCTGAAGGTGGCGCATATGTGCACACGAGTTGTGTGGAACGGCCCGTCCGGTCAAGTGCTCGTGGGACGCAACATGGATTACCACCGCGAAACCGCCACCAATCTGTGGGCGCTCCCCCGGGGCATCACCCGCGACGACGGTGTCGGTGGACAACTCTCGTGGACCTCGAAGTACGGCAGTGTGGTCGCGGGCGCCTACGACATGATGACCGTCGACGGACTCAACGAGGCCGGCCTCGGCGGACACATCCTGTGGCTCACCGAATCGGACTACAGCACCCACGACAAGAGCCGACCCGCGCTCAGTGTCGCGGTGTGGATGCAGTACTTCCTCGACAACTTCGCGACCGTCGCCGAGGCCGTCGACTGGATCGAGAAGACCGGCGTGCAGGTCGTTCCGCTGAGCGACCCGGCGACCGGTGAGGTACCCGCCGTGCATCTCGCACTCGACGACGCGACCGGCGACTCCGCGATCATCGAATACCTCGACGGCACACCGACGGTCTGGCACAGCCGCGACTACGCCGTCATGACGAACTCTCCCGCCTACGGTGAACAGCTGGAACTGCTGAAGAAGGTGAAGGGATTCGGCGGTGACGCACCACTCCCCGGCACCGGCAATGCGTCCGACAGGTTCGCTCGCGCAGCGCATTACGTCGGCAGTCTGCCGGAACCGCAGAGCCAGGTGCAGGCGATCGCGGGCGTTCTCAGCGTGATCCGCAATGCCGCGCAGCCGTTCCGCGTGCCCGAACCCGGAAAACCGTATGCCTCGCAGACGATCTGGCAGACGGTGGCCGACCTCGCCGAGAAGCGCTACGTGTTCGAGTCGACGACGCGCCCCAACATCGTGTGGGTCGACCTGAGCGATCTCGACCTCTCGGAGGGCGCACCGGAGGGCAAGCTCGATCTCCTGGGCGACACGGCACTCGAAGGTGGCCTCGCGGGCAATGTCAGCGGCCGATTCGAGAAGTCGGATCCGCTGACGTTCATCGCGATGCCGTCATAGATCTGCACACGAAAGATCCCCGGATGCCTTGCCTTCGGGGATCTTTCTCCATCCGATGGCCACCGCGAACGCTGGGGCGGCCGAGTCGTCTCAGTAGTCGTCGATCCCCGTCATCGTTCGTGTACCCGCATCCACGGTGTCGTCGACGACCGTTGCATCCACCCGGCCCGGCGTGATTCCGCGACGCTCCAGCTCCTCCCACAGCCCGGCCATGGCCGCGACCGGGTCGAGGTAGTACTCCGATTCCCGGACCCGCCAGAACTTCCAACCGCTGCGGTGCAGTTCGCGCTCCCGCTCCAGATCGGCGCTCTGCCGTTCGGGGCTGGTGTGCCACTGTTCGTCGTCACAGGCAACTGCCAGCTTGCCAGCCGCCCCGGTCACGACCAGATCGATGAAGTGACCGTTCACCTCGACCCGCGGGTTCACGTGATAGCCGCGAGCGGCGACGTCGAGGAAGACGTCCTGCTGGAAGAGGCTGTCGAACGCTTCGTGCCGCTCGTCGCGCGTCACGCCGTCGGGCATCGGCTCGGCCGGCCGCGGGGACGTCGTCCGCATGTGGGTGAGCAGCGAGTACCGCAGGTCGGTGCGACGCAGCGTGTCGATTGTCCTCGAGTGGAACAGCCACAGCTGGTCCTGGGCACGCGAGGCCGCAACGTTGAAGCGTCGCTGGTATTCGGTCCGGGTCAACGCCGCGATGTTCTGTTCGGGCGCGACGACCATCGACAGGAACACCACATTCCGTTCGTCGCCCTGGAAGTCCGGGGGCGTGCCGACGCGGAGCCTGCGTTCGTCCCACTGCTCCGGCGTGAGGCGGTCCAGCAGTTCGTTCTGGATGATGTCGACCTGCAACTGCCCCTGCAGCACCACGACACCGAAGGTCTTGCCGTCGTAGGCCGGGTCCTCGACGCACTTCACGAGCGTGTCGACCAGGGCATGTGCCTCGGCGTAGTTCGTCAGCGTCGAGTTCTGGCCGGTGACGGCCCCGTCCTCGACGAGCGTGGTGCGCAACGGCTGCAGACGATCGGAGCCGTACTGCCGCATGGGAACCAGCGGGTCGTCGGCGTAGAACTGGTCGCTGGACCACGCGATGATCTCCGGCATCGACCGGAAGTGCTCGCGCAACCGGACGATGCTGCCGAACCTCGACCGTAGCAACGAGAACAGACTCGACCGCGGAGTGAAGCTGTCGCGCAGGTAGTTCGGGATGTCGGGCAGATACGAATCGAGGCGGCTGAACACCCCGTCGAGCGCACCGAGCGACACCGCGCTCGGTGCACACTGCTTGTCGTCGCCGACGACGATCACGCGCGGCGCCAGCCACAGCAAGAACAGGCTGCTGATGTCGGTCTGGCTCGCTTCGTCGACGATTACGACATCGAACGAATCCTGTTCGGGCGGAATCGAAGCCAGCACCTGCTGCAGCGGCATCACCCAGGCCGGCACCGCCCCCTGCGCGACCTGCATGGCCTCGCGTGCCGCGGCCCGATAGCGCTCCGCGTAGCGGCCGGTGCCCTTACCGATGCTCGCGATGTGATCGCGGTACGAATGGAGCGCCTGCACCTGCTCGGCCGTGGTGCGGTCGAGACACGCGCTCCATGCCTTCTCCTCGACGAGCTCGGTCGTGAGTCGCGCGATGTCCTTCTCGAGTGCGTCGAGGTCGCGTTCGAACTGCCCGTCGTCGGTGCGCTCGTGGAAGCGTCGCACCCATTCGTCCGCGCGTCGCCACGCCCACGCCTCGTCGATGTCGGCGAGACGAACCGGCCAGGCGAGGCTCAACGGATTCTCCGCGAGGGCCTGAGCGAGTGCGGGTGCCGCGGAGGTCAGGCGTGCGTGGAGGGAGACGAGTTCCAGCTCCTCACGCTGCTCCCCCGCCGCCCGGTCCCACGCGTCCAGGGCCGCATTGATGGCGTCGAAGTCGGCGTCGTGGAAGGCACGGGCCAGCGCGCGTCCTTCGGGCGATGCTCCCCCGGAGATCTGTCCCCGCACGTACATGCCGATGGATTCGAGCCAGTTCTTGCTCGCTTCCGCGGTGCCCGCGGCGGCGATGGTCCGTGCCGACTCGGCGGTGGACCGCGCCTGCTCGATGCTCGTGATCCGCGGCGCCCCCGGATGGACTTCGCGCAGTGCGGATTCGACGTCGTGCACCCGGGCCACGAGATTGTCGACGATGGCGCGATCCCGGTCGAGGAATGCGAGGGTGCCGACGGCGCGGCTGCGTGACTCGTCGAGCTCGATGTCGATTCCGAGGTCGCGAAGGACCACCCGCGCGACCCGGATCGCCTCGAGCGCACGGAGGTGCTCGGCGACGATGCGCGCCGTCTGGGCGGTAGTGGCGGCGACGCCGTCGACGGTCGCGATCTCCCCGAGCGCTTCGACGGCGGATTGCTCGTCGCTGCGCCGGAACCGGGTGAAGCCACTGCGCCACGTGTCGCCTGCTTCGAGCTTGCGGGCGAGCGCGTCGTACGCCTCGAAGGCCTGTCGTCCCGTCACCGCGATGTCCACCGAGCTGGCACCGACGATCCGGTCGGCCTCCTGCGCGGCCTGCACGAGCCGGGCGAGCTCGGCGGTCTTCCCCCACAGGTGCTGGGCCCGGCCCGACAGGACGTCGTCGGCGACGCGCTGGATCCGGGCGTCGAGCCGGTCCGCGTCCTCGAGGGCACCCTGCAGCTGCTCGCACAGATCGCGGATACGGCCGAGTGCTTCGAGCGATGCACCCTCGAGGATCCGCAGCAGCCCCTGCGTCTCGCCGTTGGTCGTGCCGCTCGACGCCTGGGAGACGGCGGCGCACGCGTACTGCAGTTCCCTCTGGGTGGGCAGTGACAGTTCAGGGAAACGCTGCTGGCGACGGCGCGCGCGCTCGACGCTCGACCGCTGGTGCAACGAGTGGAGGGTGACGAGTTCGTCGACCGTCAGCGGTGGGGTGTCGGTGAGCAGAGGCGCGGGCAACCACGCGTACTTGGCTTCGTGTGCGCGGACCCGTCGGACGATCGACGCGGCCGTCCCCTCGTAACCGGCGGCGACGTCGGCGTGGACCTCGGTCTCCTCCGCGCGCGCCTGCCGGATCTGTTCCATCAGCGTCGCGCGACGGTCGAGAGCGTCGTTGCGTTGCGAGGTGAGCTCGTCGATGCGTTCCTGCGCGCGTCGAACGTTGAATTGCGCCTTGCGGATGGCGATTTCGCTGACACTGCGAGTGAGTTCGACCGTGCCGCCGTGCACCGGGTCGGTCACGGCCACGCACAGTTCCTGCAGCTCGGACGGGAGCTTCTCCCGGAGCACGCGCAGCGCCTGCGCCTTCTCACTGGTGACCAGCACCCGCTGCCCGCGCGCGAGCAGCGCCGCGACGATGTTGGCGATGGTGTGGGTCTTACCCGTACCCGGAGGTCCCTCGACCACGACACCGCTGTCGCCGGCGAGCCGGTCGATGATGTCGCGCTGTTCCTCGTTCGCGGGCAGCGGCAACAGCTGCTCGCCGGTGAACTCGGTCGACGGCGTGCCGATGCGGTCGAGCCATGCGACCCGGTCGGCCGGTTCGATCGCTTCGACGAGCTGCGCCAGCCCGAGCGGCACCGGGTTCGACTCGTCGGCGGCCGCCTCGGTCATGCGGCTGTAGTACTCGATGAGCGCGTGCGCGCCGCGCTTGCGCAGCACGAGCACCGGCGACGGCGTCACGAAGGCATCCGACGACGACGCTTCGTCCGCACGATCGACGACGTCGACCGGCACGGTGAGCGCACGCTCGGCCCAACTCTTCAGGAACGCGCGAGCCGCGGGGTCGAGAGGCGACGCGACCTGGGTGACGAGGGCGTCGTGCAGCTCACGGACGCTCGTCGGGTCGAAGACCTCCAGACCGGTGAGGAGCTGGACGTCCTCGAGCGACGGCCCCGCGCTGGGACTCAGCCGGACCACCAGGTCGCCGGAATCGCCCTGTCGCTCGATGAGCGCGGCTTGGGTGATCAGGTGCGTGTGGACCCGCGCGCCCGCCACACCCTCGGAGAGGTGCAGCAGACCCGACGCGACGACGAGTTCCAGCGATTCGGGCTGGTCCTCGAGGTCGAGCATCGCTCGCTGCAGGAAGGAATACAGATGCGAGGCGGCCTGCCGTTCGCGGTCGACGACCGCCCACGTGCGCCATTCCGTCAGCCACGCGTCGAGACCGTCGATGCCGATGGCCTGGGGGTCGAGTTCGGGCTCGACGGCGGAATCCGCGATGTCCCCGTGCATGTAGTTCGCGAGCTCGGCGGGCGGGCGCGGGGGCTCTTCGAGCTGAGCGCGACGCGCGCGCAGGACGATGTCGCCCGACGCGGCATGGGCACGCAGGCCGGCCCTGATATTTCCCTCCTCGAGGGACATCACGGCGCGGTGTTTGTCGACGACGCGGACGGGCGCGCTGCGGGCCTTGACGAGCTCGGCCAGGAAGGCAAGCAGGCGCTGCACGCGATCCCTCAATTCGGGTTCGCTCTCGCCTGACTCCACTCGCACTCCACTCACCCCTGCGGACGTCCTTCCGCCCGTCGACGGATACGGGCATGTCCACCTTAGAAGTACCGATCGACATGCCCGTTTCCGGTCCCACGTGACGCTCGCGACACTTCGACGCGCCGTCGCCGCCGATGCGCTGAGCTGCATCGACGGCGACGGTGCTGTGTGGAGGCGTCAGGGGATGGTGACCGTGCGCGATGTCGTCACGCCGTGATTGTTCGCGCCGAGTTCCCGTGCCGTCTGTCGCGGCGGCACCCGATCGAGCGCCCACCGCTCGACCAGCAGCGTGATTTTGGTGAGCATCTCGGTGCGCAGGCGCTGGAACGAATCCTCCGGATCGGTCCCCACCCACCCGAGGAGCACCCACCACGCCCACGCGACCGCGCCGGCGTTGGCGACGAAATCCGGGATCACCGGGATACCGCGTCCGGTGAGCACGGCTTCGGCGTCCGGCGTCGTCGCGGAGTTCGCGGCCTCGATGACGACCCGTCCGGCGACCCGGCCGACGTTCTCCGCCGTGATGGCGTAGGAGATGGCGGCGGGGACGAAGATGTCAACGGGAATGCCGATCACCGCGTCGCGCGGCAGTTGTTCGAGGTGCGACGGGAGGCGGGACCGGTCGATCTCCCCGTACTCGTCCCGAAGGTCGAGCAGTGCCGGGATATCCAATCCGTCAGCGCAATACAGTGTTCCGGCGGCATCGGCGACGGCGGTCACGCGCATGCCCGCTTCGTGCAGGTACCAGGCGGCGCCGCCGCCCATCGTGCCGATTCCCTGGATCGCCACGGTGGTCTCGGCCGGCGCCCAGCGGTATGCGTTCGCGGTGGCGATGCAGGCCTGCGCGACGCCGTAACCACCGATCACGTCGCCCAGCAGGAAACCGCCGTCGACCGGCGCATTCAGGGAGGTGCGCACCCGGTCCAGGGTGATCGCCGGGTCCGCCGCACGGCTGATCGCGGCGTGGAAGGACTGATGCAATCCCAGCCGCTCGAAGACCTCGTCGAGGAGATGCTGGGGAACGCCCAGGTCCTCGGCGGTCACCCAGTGCGCGTTCAACCAAGGACGCATCGCCTGGCAGAAGCGCTGCAGCACGTCGACGGCACGGGGATCCTTCGGGTCGAAGTCGATCCCGCCCTTCGCGCCGCCCACCGGCAGGTCGAACACCGCGGTCTTCGCGGCCATGCCGCGCGCCAGGTCCTCGACCTCCGACATCGTGCACCCGGCCCGCATGCGGGTGCCGCCGGTCGCCAGATCGCCCACCAGGGTGTGGACGACGAGATAACCGTGCGCACCTGTCACCGGATCCGTCCAGGTGAGACGCATGAAAGGTTCGTCCCTGCGGGTGTCCACCGCGTCGACGCGTGCTGCCATGGTGGTCATATGCGGTCCCCCGTTCGTCAGAGCCGTCGTTACGTCGATTCGGCCGGTGACGCCAGCGTGCCCGGGGGTAGCGCGGGGCGTCCAGTTACGAAACTCGAAGGTGAGAGTTCACGATTTCTACACAACGCGAGCTCACAGCGGTTGCAGGTCCCCGGGCGCGCCCTACGCTGACGGCATGGAGTTGTCCCTGCGCCGGTTACGGATGCTTCGAGAACTGCATCGTCGAGGTACCGTCACGGCCGCCGCGCTCGCCCTGCACTACACCACCTCGGCGGTCTCGCAGCAGCTCACCCAGCTCGAACGGGACGTCGGCGCAAAGCTTTTCGAGCGCCGGGGACGTCGGGTCCAGTTGACGGAGGCGGGCGTGCTGCTCGCCGAACATGCCGAGGAGATCCTGCAGTCGGTGGAGCGGGCGACGACCGCGCTCGAACAGTCCCGCGACGGGGTCAGCGCGCGCCTGACCGCCGGTGTGTGGGCCTCCGTCGCATCCACTCTGATCCCCAGCGCGCTGGCGTTGTTGGCTGCCGAGCACCCCGGCATCGAGGTCCGCACGAGAGAGCTCGCCCCCGAGGAGACCGCCGGAGCCGTCCGTGACGGATCGCTGGACTTCTCGTTCGTCATCGAATACTCCGGCTACCCGATGTTGTGGGATCCGGAGCTGACCAAGGTGGTGATCGCGGTCGAGCGACTGCACGCCGCGGTGCCGCCCGGGACGGTGCCGGCGGGCACCATCGCACTCGCCGACCTCGCCGAGCATCCGTGGGTATTGGCCGGCCCGAACTCGCACTTCGGCCGCGCGGTGAGCCTCGCGTGTCAACGTGCGGGGTTCGAGCCGAGGATCAACCACGAGGTCGGTGAGCAGGCGACGGCGCTGGCGATGGTCGCCGCGGGGCTGGGTGTCACGCTCGTCTCCGATCTCGGGCTGACGTTGAGCTCACCCGGGGTCGAGGTGGTGGCGCTGACCGAACCGCTCGTGCGCACGATCTCCATCGCGCATCGCGGGGTCGCGTCGGAACGGCCGCCGCTGCGCCTCGTGATCGACGCGGTGCGCACCGCCGCAGCGGAACGGGGGCTCGCGGCGCAGTAGCCACGAGCCCCCGTCTGTCGCTGCCTACTGCGCGAGCTGCTTACGCAGCACGTACTTCAGGATTCCGCCGTGCTGGAAGTACTCGGCCTCGGCGGGGGTGTCGATGCGCACCGTCGCGTCGAACTCCGTGTCCCCCGCCTTCACGTGCACGGTCTCGGGGATCTCGTCGCTGTCCGCCAGACCGGTGATGGTGAATTCCTCCTCCCCCGTCAGGCCGAGGCTCTGCGCCGACTCGCCCTCCGGGAACTGCAACGGCAGCACGCCCATACCGATGAGGTTGGAGCGGTGGATGCGCTCGTACGACTGCGCGATCACCGCGCGCACCCCCAACAGCAACGTGCCCTTGGCCGCCCAGTCACGCGACGAGCCCGACCCGTACTCCGCGCCCGCGAGCACGACCAGCGGTGTGCCGTCCTCCGCGTACTTCTGCGCGGCGTCGTAGATGCTCATCTGCTCGTCGGTCGGCAGATAGCGGGTGACGCCACCCTCGACGTCCGGCACCAGTTGGTTGCGCAGTCGGATGTTGGCGAAGGTGCCGCGGATCATCACCTCGTGGTTGCCGCGTCGCGACCCGTAGGAGTTGAAGTCGGCCTGCTCGACGCCGTGCTCCTGCAGGTAGCGACCGGCGGGGCTGTCGCGTCGGATCGCACCGGCCGGCGAGATGTGGTCGGTGGTCACGGAGTCGCCGAGCAGCGCGAGTACCCGCGCGCCCTCGATGTCGCGCAGCGGCTCGGGTTCCGACGACATGTCCTCGAAGTAGGGAGGACGTCGCACGTAGGTCGACTCGTCCTTCCATTCGAACACCTCGCTGTCGGGCACGTCGAGGTTCCGCCACGTCTCGTCACCGGTGTAGACGTCCTGGTAACCGGTCTCGAACATCTCCGCGCGCACCGCGTCGTCGATGACCTCCTGGATCTCCTGCGTCGTGGGCCAGATGTCGCGCAGGTAGACCTCGTTGCCCTCGCTGTCGGTGCCGAGTGGGTCACTGAAGAGGTCGACGAGCATCGACCCGGCCAGCGCATACGCGATCACCAGCGGCGGCGACGCGAGGAAATTCATCTTCGTCTGCGGATGGATGCGTCCCTCGAAGTTGCGGTTGCCCGACAGCACGGCCGAGACGTTGACGTCGTGCTCGTCGATCGCGGCCGCGATCTCGTCGGGAAGCGGGCCGGAATTGCCGATGCAGGTCGTGCAGCCGTAACCGACGAGGTTGAAGCCGAGCTTGTCGAGATAGGGCGTCAGACCCGAACGTTCGTAGTAGTCGGTGACGATCCGCGACCCCGGAGCCAGCGTGGTCTTCACCCACGGCTTGCTCCGCAGCCCCTTCTCCACGGCCTTCTTGGCGAGCAGCGCCGCACCGATCATCACCGACGGGTTCGACGTGTTCGTGCACGATGTGATCGCCGCGATCACCACATGTCCGTTGTCGAGTTCGAACTCGTCGCCGTCCCCGACCCGCACCGGGACCTTCTTCGACGGCGGCGCCGAGGTGTCGGCGTCGTCGGGCACCGGGTCGCGCGGCTCGTCGCGGGAGTCCTCGCTGCGCACCGACACCGGGTCGCTGGCAGGGAATGATTCGAGCACGCCCTCGTCGACACCCGAGTCCTGGACGCGGGAGACGACGTCGGGCACTTCCTCACCGTTGAGCAGCGAGGTCACGGCCTTCGGCGCGAGGGCGACGGGGATGCGGTCCTGCGGTCGCTTCGGGCCGGCGACGGACGGTCGCACCTTCGACAGATCCAGTTCGACGACCTCGCTGTAGTCGGGTTCGCGATCGGGGTCGTGCCACAGACCCTGTTCCTTCGCATACGCCTCGACGAGGCGGATCTGCTGGTCGTCGCGACCGGTGAGACGCAGGTAGTCGAGGGTCGCGTCGTCGATCGGGAAGATCGAGATCGTCGAGCCGTACTCGGGGCTCATGTTGCCGATGGTCGCGCGGTTGGCGAGCGGCACGTTGGCCACGCCGGGACCGAAGAACTCGACGAACTTGCCGACCACGCCTGTCTTGCGGAGCATCTCTGCGACGGTGAGCACGAGATCGGTCGCCGTCGTGCCCTCCTGCAGTTCGCCGGTGAGCTTGAAGCCGACGACCTGCGGGATCAACATCGACGCCGGCTGGCCCAGCATCGCCGCCTCGGCTTCGATGCCGCCGACACCCCAGCCGACGACACCGAGGCCGTTGATCATGGGGGTGTGCGAGTCGGTGCCGACAAGCGAGTCGGGATAGGCGACGAGCCCGCCGTCCTCGTCCTCCCGCGTGAAGACGACGCGGGCCAGGTACTCGAGGTTCACCTGATGGCAGATGCCGGTGCCGGGCGGGACCACCTTGAAGTCGTCGAGCGCTCCCTGCGCCCAGCGCAGTAGCTCATAACGTTCGCGGTTGCGCTGGAACTCGAGGTCGGTGTTGATCCGAAAGGCGTCCTCGGTGCCGAAGACGTCGGCGATCACCGAGTGGTCGATGACCAGTTCGGTGGGGATCAGCGGGTTGATGCGCTTCGGGTCGCCACCCTGCTGGGTCATGGCGTCGCGCATGGCGACGAGGTCCACGACGCACGGCACGCCGGTGAAGTCCTGCATGAGAACGCGTGCCGGGGAGAACTGGATCTCCGGGTTGTGCGTCGACTTCGGATCCCAACCCGCGACGGCCTCGATCTGCTCCCGGGTGACCAGTCGCCCGTCCTCGGTGCGCAGCAGGTTCTCCAGCAGGACCTTGAGACTGTAGGGCAATCGCTCCGAGCCCGGGACCTTGTCGATGCGATAGATGCGATAGTCGGTGTCGTCGACCTTCAGGGTGTCGCGCGTGCCGAAACTGTCGTCACTCATGAACGTGCCTCCCGACTGCGATGTTTCCGGTGGTTACCCGAATGGGTAGCCCGTTCCGCCGTGCGGCAATCACATGGGTTCAGCTGGTGGTGCGTGCGACCTCGTCGGTGATGAGAGCGATGCCGTCGGGCGGTTCCGTGACGCCGACCAGGACGGCCTGTGTGATGCCGTTGCCGAGTGCGACGAGGCGTAGGGCTTCCGTTCGCGCTTTGTCGGGTGGCATGCCCAGTTCTTCGAGGAGTCGCCGGGCCTCCTCTGTTGTGCCTCTTGTCGACTCTTCCAGGAACGCACGGATCCAGGGGTCGCTCGCGGACTTGGCGAGGTAGGCATACCAGACGGACACCCCGAGACGTCCGGCTTCGTCCGTCGGTACAGGTTGAGCGAGAAGCGCGACGAGCGCTGCCTGCGGATCGGATTCTGCTCTTTCGTAGCGCTTTTCGGCCTCGGCGACCATGAATTCGGCGCCCGTACGGATGAGGTGTTCCTTGGAATCGAAGTAGTGCTGGATACGGCCGATCGACACTCCCCCGGCGGCCGCCACCGCCTGGAAGGTCGCGCCCTCGATTCCTCGCTCGTGGATGACCGCCCACAGCGCGTACACGATCTCCCTACGGCGTTGCGCATGGTCGACGACTCTCGGCATGATCCCCACGATACAATATGAACATATTGCAACGTCGACGATCAGAGGCTCCCGATGACCCAGCGCACTCGATCGAACAGATTTCTTCGACGCGTCGGCACGGCGCTGGTCGCGATACTCGCAGCCGTCGGCCTGGTTGCCTCCTATCAGTTCTTCGTCGGCGCGCCGGGCGTCGGCCACTTCCGCAGTGATTCCGGTCGGGCCGGTTACGTCGCTGCCCACGAGAGAGCGATGTCTGCGCTGCCGCCACCTTCTGCAGTTCACGACGTTCCTACTCGGTTCGGCACGGTCCGCGTCTACGAATGGACGTCGCCTCGGACGGTCGACTCGGTGCCCGTCGTTCTCGTCCCGGGCCGCGCGTCGGGTGTGCCGATGTGGGGCGAGAACCTTCCGGGCTTCCTCCCCGAGCACCGCGTTCTCGCGTTCGATGCTCTCGGCGACGCAGGCTTGTCCGTCCAGGCGGCACCTCTGACCTCCACGGACGACCAGGCGCTGTGGATCGATGACACGCTCTCAGGTCTCGGAGTGGAGACCGCTCATGTCGTCGGACATTCCTTCGGCGGGGCGAGCGCAGCGTCCTACGCGAAGCAGTTCCCCGAGAAAGTCCGGTCGCTGACGCTGCTCGAGCCTGTGTTCACCTTCGGTTATCCCCCTGCCCGAATGTTGTTCTGGGCGTCGGTGTCGACACTGCCGGGCCTTCCGACCGATTGGCGGGACACGGCACTCGCGAAGGTCGGGGGTGTCGACGACTATGACTCCGATGACGCCATGGCGACGATGATCTCGGAGGGTTCGGAGCATTTCTCCGCCGCACTACCGACCCCGTCGCCCCTGAGCGACGACGAGCTTGCGGCTTTGGTTATGCCCACCTATGTCGCTATCGCGGAGCGTGACTCACTCGTCGGAAGCGAGAAAGCAGCCGATCGAGCACGGCAACTCGCTGATGCCGAGGTTCTGGTCTTTCCCGACACGACGCACTCGCTCCCCATGCAGGCAAAGGATCGACTGAACTCGGAACTACCCGAGTTCTGGCGCGGGGTCGAGCAGGGCTGACGCGGTAGCGGAGCGGTTGTGTTAGCGTCTGCCCGACAATCGATCGGGGGGTCGCATGGGCAGGTGGGGAATCGTCACGCTCGCAGCAGTCGCGGCAGTCGCGACGGCCTGCAGTCCGAGCGCCGCGGACGATGCCACAGGAGACGAGACGACGACGTCGACCACCCGCACCCCGCGCATCACCGATGACTCCGGTCGACCGCCCGTCACCTTCGACCCCTGCTACGACATCCCCGACGACGTCATGAACGCAGCCGGGTACGACGCGGCAAAGAAGGAAGTCGCGGACATGCCGATGGGGACTTATACGTTCCTAGGATGCACATATCGCGATGACAACAAAATTCCTGGTACCAGACGCGGATATGGTCTCAACATTCTTGCTGGAAACGTGACACTCGATGAAGAACACAGCAACAACGCGCACATCGCTACAGCAGTTTCCATCAATGGCCGACGCGCCCTCCTCGAAGTCGATCCAAATCGGAATGACACCTGTAAATACGTCGTAGAAACTGGCTTCGGTCTCCTCATGCTCACCCGGATATACCACACGGACTACCCAGGATCTGCTCCGATCGGGGAATGGTGCACAGGATTGGAGGAGCTTGCCAACTCGATTGAGCCTTTCCTCCCCACGTGAACCACAACTATTCGAAGGACCCTCGATGAGTGACTTCGCCAGGCTCGAACCGCATGTCGTCGACGAAATTGTCCGTATCTGCGAGGTGATGCTTCGGGAGTTCGAGGACGCCCAAACGACCGCAGCGAAGCTCCCTGACGTTCGCGGCTTCGGCGACTTCGCGTCCGCCCAACAACTTGCCGCTGGCTATAGACGCAAAGCGTCCGGCACCCCTGAATCTGCAATCGAGCGCATTGAACAATTCACCCTCGTTCTCGCACAACTTCGCGACGCCTTCGCCACCGGTGGAGAAGCGTTCCTCGACACCGAAGCCGACTGGGCCCGCCAACTCGCCATCACCGACCCCGACAGCGAAGCGGGAAACGGTCAACAGAGCGCGCAATAACGCGCACCGATGCCCATTTCGCGCTCCGGAGTACTGCTGGCGGTTGTGTTAGCGTCTGGCCGACAATCGATCGGGGGGTCGCATGGGCAGGTGGGGAATCGTCGCGCTCGCAGCACTGGCTGTCATGGGGACGGCGTGCAGTCCGGGTTCGGCGAAGCCGGCCACGAGCGACGAGGCCGCTACTTCGACCACCCACACTCCGCGCATCACCGACGACTCCGGCCGCCCGCCCGTCGCTTTCGATCCCTGTTACGACATCCCCGATGACGTCATGAACGCGGCCGGGTACGACGCGGCGAAGAAAGAAATCGCGGACATGCCGATGGGGACGTACACCTACCTGGGGTGCCGATACAAAGGCACTGTCAAAATCCCGGGGGTGCTCGCTCGCTACGACCTCACTTTGTTGTCAGGAAACGTGTCTCTCGACGAGCAGCTTGCGGAGAATCCGACCGGAGCGACACCGACGACCATCAACGGTCGCCCTGCTGCGATGAGGGTCGATCCCGATCGAAGCCTCACATGCAGCTACCTGTTGCAAACAAGTTTCGGGGTCGTCATCTTGAACAGGCTTTACCACCCGGATTATCCCGGGGGCCCGCCGATCGAAGAGTGGTGCACCGACTTCGAGGAGTTGGTGTCTTCGATCGAGCCGTATGTCACCGATTGAACTGTCGAATCGTCAGGAGAGATGATGTCGTCGCCCTTCGTGCGGCTCGAACCGGGTGTGGTCGCGGAGATACTTCGAATCTGCGAGGTGATGCTGGATGAACTCCGAGAGTCCAAGACGCTCGCTGACGGACTCTACGACGCGCGTGGATTCGGAGATTTCGAGTCCGCCAAACAACTTGCTGCGGGCTATAGCCGCAAAGGCGCTGGAACGCCACAATCAGCGAGCGAACGCATGCAGCAGTTCATCGATGCCCTCACCCACCTCCGCGACGCCTTCGCCACCGGCGGAGAAGCCTTCCTCGACACCGAATCCGACTGGGCCCGCCAACTCGCCGCCACCGACCCCGACAACGGAGCGCCAAATAGTCATCAGGGCGCGCAATAACGCGCACCTCTGACCATTCTGCGCTCCGGAGCAGTGCCCGGGACGGTTGTGTTAGCGTCTGCCCGACAATCGATCGGGGGGTCGCATGGGCAGGTGGGGCATCGTCGCGCTCGCAGCACTGACTGTCATGGGGACGGCGTGCAGTCCGAGCGCCGCGGAGACGGCCACGAGCGACGAGGCCGCAATTTCGACCACCCGCACTCCGCGCATCACCGATGACTCCGGCCGACCACCGGTCGCCTTCGATCCCTGCTACGACATCCCCGACGACGTCATGAACGCAGCCGGGTACGACGCGGCGAAGAAAGAGCTTGCGGATTATCCGATGGGTACCTACACGTTCCTCGGATGCTCGTATCGTAAGGACGACTTCGTTCCGGGAGTCCGACGTGGCTTCAACCTGAGCATTCTGTCGGGAAATGTTTCCTTCGATGAGGAACTTGCGAAGAACGGCCATATCGCGACTGAAACCTCGATCAACGGACGCCGGGCACTCCTTGAAGTCGATTCGAGCGACCGGGACGCATGCGCGTATGCCCTAGAGACTGACTTCGGAATTGCTATCTTCAGCCGTCTGTACAACGCAGATCATGTGGGGCCAGCGCCTCAGAGTGAATGGTGTTTGGGCATGAAAGAACTCGTTATAGAGATCGAACCATTCATCGCAAAGTAGTCAACGTACGGGAGGAACATTGGCCGACTACGCACGGCTTGAACCTGAAGTACTCACGGAAATCCTCAGAATCTGCGGAGTCATGATCTCCGAGATGGAAGCTGCACGAAAGAACGCCAACAACCTCACAAGAACCGATGGTTTCGGCGAGTTCGAATCGGCCCAGCAACTCGCCGCGGGATACCGACGGAAGGCTGCGGGCACTCCGGAATCGGCGAAGGAACGCGTCGAGCAGTTCATCGATGCCCTCACCCAACTCCGCGACGCATTCGCCACCGGCGGGGAAGCCTTCCTCGACACCGAATCCGACTGGGCCCGCCAACTCGCCATCACCGACCCCGACAACGGAGCGGGAAACGGTCATCAGGGCGCGCAATAACGCGCACCTCTGACCATTTCGCGCTCCGGAGCAGTGCCCGGGACGGTTGTGTTAGCGTCTGCCCGACAATCGATCGGGGGGTCGCATGGGCAGGTGGGGCATCGTCACGTTCGCAACAGTCGCGGCAGTGGTGACGGCGTGCAGCCCGAGCGCCGCGGACGACGCCGCTGGAGACGAGACCACCACCACGACAACCCGGACCCCGCGCATCACCGACGACTCCGGCAGACCCCCCGTCACCTTCGACCCCTGCTACGACATCCCCGACGACGTCATGAACGCGGCCGGGTACGACGCGGCCAAGAAGGAAATCGCGGACATGCCGATGGGGACGTACACCTTCCTCGGTTGCGCTTACGACAAACGGGACCACATCCCAGGCGTGCGCCGTGGATACGGGCTCAACATCTTGTCCGGGAACGTCACCCTCGAGGAAGAGCACTCGAAGAACGCCCATGTGGCTTCCCCGATCACGATCAACGGCAGAGCCGGACTACGCGAGGTGGGACCGAGCGGGAACAACGAGTGCACGTACGCATTGCAAACGGAATTCGGAGTCGTGCTGTTCAACCGGCTTTACTACACTGACACGGTAGAACCGGCGCCCGAGAGTGAATGGTGCTCGGGTATGGATCAATTCGTCACCTCGCTCGAGCCTTACATTCCCGAGTGAGAGCTGAGGACGTATGCCTGACTTCACCAGACTCGAACCACATGTGATCGATGAGATTCTGCAGATCTGCAACGTCATGTTGGACGAGTTCGAGACCGCAGCACGGACCGCTTCCAGACTCACTGCAGTCCACGGTTTTGGCGACTTCGATTCTGCGCAGCAACTCGCTGCAGGTTACCGTCGAAAGGCCTCGGGGACGCCTGAGTCAGCTATGGAACGCATCGAGCAGTTCAGCCAAGCCTTGAAGCAACTCCCCGACGCCTTCGCCACCGGCGGGGAAGCCTTCCTCGACACCGAATCCGACTGGGCCCGCCAACTCGCCGCCACCGACCCCGACAGCGGAGCGGGAAATAGTCATCAGAGCGGGCAATAACACGCGCCGATGACCATTTCGCGCTCTGCAGTGCTCAGTCGATCCCCACCCGCGCGACGAAGCAGAGATCAGTCGTCGACTTCCACCCCGTACCGGCGTGCGAGGGCTGCGAGGTCGTCGTCGTATCCTTGCCCCACCGCGCGCAGCCGCCACTTGTCGGCTCGGCGGTAGATCTCGGTGAGCACCATGGTGCGTTCGGTGGTGCCGGCGTCGAGCACGAACGTCGCGGCGGTACCGCTGTCGCTGTCGACTCCGACCGACACTGCGCCGAGTTCGCCGAAGGTGCGGTTGCCGTCGATGGCCGCTGCGATGGCGATGCGTTCGCATTCGGCGGGAAGTTCCGCGAGGTCGACGCGGATGCAGTGCTCACTCGAACCGTCGATGGTCAGTTCGATGACGCCGTCGTCGTAGAGCGGGTTGTTGTAGAAGACGAAGTCGTCGTCGGTGTCGACCTTCTCGTCGGCGCCGAGCAGGAAGGCCACAATGTCGAGATCGAATTCGTCGCCGACGGCTTCGGCTTTCCAGGCGACGTTCACGGCCCAGCGGTGACTGTCGGACGGCAGGTCGGTCACCTCACCGCGGGACAGCACCGGCGCCGTGAGCCGCGACTCCGCCCGCATGTGCGGGGGCACCACTCCGTTCTCCACTGCGGCATCGACGTCGTCGGGTCGCCGGACGGGCAGCTCGCGCGCCGCGACCCGCGCCATCCGCTTGTCGGCCTCTCCCCCTTCGAGGACCAGCACGTCGGTGACGGCGGCCGTGAAGTTGAGGGCCGGGCGGGCACCGAGCTGGGTGAGACGCGAGCGCATCATGACGGCCTGCAGGTGCGTGCCGCCGAGCAGCAGTACCTTACGTCCGGTCCACAGCTTGGGCTTCTCCCCGGTCGGCGGCCGGACCGGGGGCACCACCGCGACCTGCGGTTCCGGTGGCGGGATGATGTCGACGACGGTCGCAACCTTCGATTCGCCCGGACTCACCCGCGTCAACAGCTCCCCGAGCTGCTGTTCGCTGATCACGGGAATGCCTTCGGCCATCGCCTTGCGGACCTTGGCGGTCTGCACGGTCGGGTCGTTGCACACCACGACGCTGGTCTGTTTGCTCGCGTTGTTCATCACGTCGAGTCCGGCGTCGGTCAGCCGGTTCGCGAGTGCGACCCGCGGAGTGACGGTGGAGCCGCTGATCACGACCTTCATGCCTTGGACGAGCCCATCGTTGCCGAGGCGACCCGGGTTCTTCCACTGGCACGCGACCCGCGGAACGGATGCGGGATACACCGATTTGCGGCTGCGGCAGTTGACGACGGGCAGCGGCAGTTGCAGGTTGTCGGCCATGGCGGCGCTGCGCAGGAAGATCTCCGACAGGACGCGCGCGTCGTCGTAGGCGTCGTGCTCCTGCAGCTGGTGGACCTGCCAGTGCTGCGCAAGGGTCGCCAATCGGAAGTTGGGGACGTCGAGTTCGAGCCGGCGCGATAACGCGAGCGTGCACAGACGGTGCTCCGCCGGCAGCGACGCGCCGGCCCGACGGAACTCGGCGTCGAGGAATCCGTAGTCGAACGACGCGTTGTGGGCGACGATCGTGGCGCCGTCGAGAATCCCGGCCAGTTCACCGGCGATGTCCTCGAAGCGCGGCGACCCGGTGAGGCGCTCCCGCGTGAGGTTGTGGATGTGCACCGGTCCCGGGTCGCAGCCGGGGTCGACGAGGGTCGAGAACTCCTGCTCGACAGAGCCGTCCTCGCGCAACACGAGGGCGGCCACGCTCAGGACCCTGTGGGCGTTGGACCGCACACCCGAGGTTTCGACGTCGACCACCACCCATCGATGGTCGCGGGGCAACGTCACGGCGCCCTCCGCGGGTGCGTGCACTTCGATCACGTCATCCTCCGATCGCTTTCATCCCCCGACGAAAACCGACACGGTCGGACATTGTGGCCCTTGTTACCGACACTGTCGTCACCGCCCCGACATCGAGCCGATCCCGTAGGAGACGGTTGTCGTAGGCGTGTGCCACCATGGGCGCGATCGAAGCGAGAGGGAAGCTGTGTCGACTGCCGACCTGTACCGCCTGACGCGGCTGCGCGATCAGCACGCCGCGTGGACGCTGCTGCGCGCCGACCACGCCCCCGCAATCCTCGGGATGCTGGGACGACACTTCGATCGGGGAACCCGGCGACTTCCCGCCCCCGAACTGTTCGCCCGCCTCGACGCAGACCTGCAGGACCTCCGCGACCAGGGATTCGACCTTCCACGCACCGCCCAGGCCTACTGCGCAGATTGGGTGCGCGCCGGATTTCTGCTCCGACGTGCCGATACGGGCTCGCGCGAAGAGACGCTGGAGCCGACCGAGTCCGCATTCGTCGCACTGAATTTCGTTGCGCAACTGACGACCGACACCAGTTCGATCACGGAATCACGACTGACAACCCTGTCGAGCCAGTTGCAGGCGCTGGCTCGCGATTCGGACCCACGGAGCGAAACCCGTCTGGCAACGCTGCGGGCCGAGCGCGACGCACTCGACCGGCAGATCGCAGCGGTGGAATCCGGCGACTTCCCTGTCCTCGATGGCCCACGGGCCGCGGAACGCGTGTCGGAGATCCTCGCGCTTGCCGGCGAGATCCCCGGGGATTTCGCACGAGTACGGGCCGAACTCGAAGGGCTCAATCGCGAGTTGCGCGCACGGATCCTCGACGACGAAGGCGACCGCGGCGACACTCTGGGCGAGGTCTTCCGAGGTGTCGACCTCATCGGCAGTTCCGATGCAGGACGCAGCTTCACCGGGTTCTACGACATGATCATCGATCCTGAACGGTCTGCACAGCTCGACGACTGGATCGAGGCGGTACTGACTCGTCCGTTCGCCCGAAGCCTGTCTCCCGAGCAACGTCATCGGTTCCGATCCTTGCTCACCGAGATGGAGGACGCAGGTGGCGAAGTGCATGCGACGATGACGTCGCTGTCACGCTCACTGCGGCATTTCGTGCAGTCCCGCCATTACGAGGAACATCGCCGATTGCAACGTCTGTTGCGCTCGGCGCAACAGCACGCTCTGCAGGTGGCACCCCACCGCAAGCCTTATGAACCGCTCGACCTCGACCTGGTGCGGATCGGCATGAGTATCGAATCGGTCGCGGCATTACAGTTGCACAATCCCGCAGACGATCTGGTGTCCGAACCGGTGGTGTCGCAGACGCCAGGTGAGGTCGACCTCGACGATCTGCGGCGCATCGTCCGCGAATCGGAAATCGACATGGACGAGCTGGTCGGTAGCATAGCGGCCACACTGCGCGTGCGCGGTAGCGCGACGATCGGCGAGGTCCTGCGCGAACATCCCGCAACCCAAGGGTTGGCAAGCGCCATCGGGCTTCTGGTTCTCGCCGTCGAGCACGGACACCGCGTGGAGGGCGATGAGGAGATTTGCTGGAGCTCCCCATCCGGCGTCGAACGGGTGGCCACGGTACGCCGGCATCTGTTCGATCCCACCGATCCTGCCTTCACCACCTTGGAACAGGACAGCCTATGACCGACACCACGACCGGGCTGTATCCCGGCGACACCGGCGAACTCGAACTCGACACCCGGCGCGCATTGGTCCAGCTCCTCAAGGGTCCGCTCATTACCGCCGGCAAGCATCCCGAGGTGTGGCGGACGGTGATCCGCGACGAGCGCGTGCTGCGTTCTCGGTTGGCCGATGTGTTTCTCGATCTCGTCGTCGACGAGGACGAACAGCTCGCATTCACCCGTCCCGCCGAAACCGGCGATCACAAGGCCCCCGCAGTGTTGCGCACCGAGCGATTGACATTCATGGACACCGTGATGCTGTTGTCGCTGCGGCAGCTGCTCCTCCGCGCACAACCCGGTGATCGGGTCATCGTCGATTTCGACGAAATGGCCGGGCAGCTCGAGATGTACCGTGCGGCCACGAGTACCGACCCGGCCGGTTTCCGGCGCAGGGTCAACGCTTCGTGGGAGAAGTTGAAGAAGTACAGCCTTCTCGCGTCGACGTCGACGGAGGGTCGGATGGAAGTCTCTCCGGTGTTGCGGCAGTTGTTCGATGCCGATCAGGTTGCTGCTGTGGAAGCGGAGTTCCGGCACATCGTCGCGGAGAGTCAGCCGTGACGGCCACCCCTCCCCACCCGTCCCAGTTCCGGCTTGCCCGCGTGCAGGTGGTGAATTGGGGAACCTTACACGGTCACCACGACATTCCGATTGCGCGCAAGGGTTTCCTGATCACCGGCGCGTCGGGATCCGGAAAATCCACTCTCATCGATGCGATCTCCACGGTGCTCATGCCGGGCGGCAGTGTCCGATTCAACGCGGCCGCGCAGGAATCCGCGGCCGGTTCCGGGCGCAACTTCGTCAGTTACATCCGCGGTGCGTGGCGGCGCGAAGCCGATGTCGATACCGACTCCCTGACCGCTTCCTATCTACGTACGGGCGCCACCTGGAGTGCCGTCGCGCTCACCTACCGCACCGGCGACGGTGCCGCGCCCGTGACGCTCGTCAAGCTCATGCACCTGCGGCGTGGAGCCAACGCGAACAACGATGTCTCTCACCTGCATCTGATCTTCGATTTTGATTTCGACCTGATCGATCTCGAGCCGTTCGCCGGCCGCGGTATCGACACCCGGGGCATCCGAAAGCGTTGGCCCGGGGCTACTGTCAATCCCAGTTACACGGCGTTCGCTCGCGCCTTCCGCGCGAAGCTGGGCATTTCGTCGGAGGCGGCCCAACGGTTGTTGCACCGAACACTGTCGGCCAAGAGTCTGAACAGTCTCGATCAGTTGCTGCGCGACTACATGCTCGACGAACCCGACACCTTCGCGATGGCCGATCGCGCGACGTCCCAGTTCCGCGACCTGCGCGAGGCGCACCGTGTCGTCGTCGACGCGCGTCGGCAAGTCGAGGCACTCGATCCCCTTGTCGGTCTCGCGGAGGTTCGCCGCCGAGGCCTCCAGCAACAACGCGAACTACAGCAAGAGAACGACCACCTCGACGCCGTGCATGCCCGGATGACGGTGGATCTGCTGCGAGAGAAGCTCGACGAGGCCTACGCACAGATCGGACTGTTGCAGACTGCCGTCGACAAGACCTCGGTCGAAGCCGAGCGCGCGGCCGAGCGCACCCTCGATCTGCGGGTGCGGCTCGAAACCGCTGACGGTGGACGGTTGTCCACTCTCAGGCTGCAACGCGACGCGGCGGAAGCCGACCTGACTCGGACCGTACAGTCACGGAGCAGGTTCGACACCGCCGTCGGATCGTGGGAAGCAGAGGCACCGACCACCGCTGAGGAGTTCGCGCATCTGCGAGCCCAGCTCGAAACGGAGTTGCGTGAGCTCGACGCGACAGTCGGTACACGCAGAAACGATGTGTACGAGGTGGTGCGAGCACTCGGCACACTGCGTTCCGAACACCGACAACTCATCGCCGACCGAGAGCTGCTCGCCCGGCGACGCTCCAATCTCGATCCCGCTCTACTGCGGATACGCGAACTGGTCTGCACCGCAGCTGGTCTCAGCGAAGACATGTTGCACTTCGCGGGCGAACTCCTCGAAGTGCGCTCCGAGCATGCCGAGTGGACCGGCCCCATCGAGCGCGTACTCGGCGGGCTTGCTCGCACGATGCTCGTACCCGACGAATATTATTCACGCGTTGCAGCAGTGGTCGACGCGCAGCATCTCGGCACCCGGTTGGTGTACCGCCGGGTGCGTACTCGTTCCGGCCGACCTGCCACCCCGGCGAGCGGTGACGAATCGCTGGTTCGAAAACTGGACGTGCGGCCGGGACCGCTGGCAGCGTGGCTGCAGCACCACCTCGCCGAGCGTTTCGACTATGCGTGCGTGGCGACCGTCGACGACCTGAGAGGTGTGCCGCGCGGCGTGACCCGGGCCGGTCAGGTCAAGCACGGCGGCGAGCGGCACGAGAAGGACGACAGGTACCGCGTCGACGACCGCAGCCGATGGGTGCTCGGGTTCGACAACGAAACCAAGCTCTCCGATCTGCGTCGCCGCATCGGCGAGGTCGAATCCGAGATCGCCCGCCTGCAACGTCGGCAGGAGTTGCTCGAGCACGCAGAGTGCACGGTACAGCAGCGTCGACACGCGGCGGAGATCATCCTCGACACGACCTGGGCCGACATCGACGTCGAAGCGGCCGAGGCAGCGGTTGGCGCGATCGAGCATCGACTCGAGGGATGGTTGCAGGGCAATGCCGAGTACGCCTCGCTCACGCTCGATCTTGCCCGTGCGGAAACCGAGGAGAAGGAGGCCCGCGCAGCGTATACCGCAGCCGGATCCGGTCTCGAACGCCACCGTGGCGATGTGGAGCACACTCGGCAGCGGCTTGCAGAAGTGGAAGCACACGCCGATTCGGCGGTTCCCGACGGGATCGACAAGCGCATCCGCGCACGCTTCGATGCTGCCGCACGTCGACCGACGAGCGAGAACATCGACCGGTTACTGCATACCGTCGGACGAACCATCACGGACGAGCACCGTGCGGCGCTCACGAGAACCACGGACGCCGAGCGGCGCATCACCGCGATCCTCACCGCCTATCTCGCCGAATGGGAGTCACGACGCGCCGAGATGCGCTCCGACGCAGAGTACGTAGACGATGCTCTCGCGGTGCTCACTCGACTGCGCAACGACGGATTACCCGCATACGAGGACGAGTTCTTCCGGCTACTCAACGACCAATCGAGCCGCAACATCGGAGAGCTGGCCCGCGCGATCCGCAGGGCACCGGGCGAGATCCGTTCCCGTATCGAGCCGGTGAACGAATCGCTCCGGCGTTCTCCGTTCGACACCGACCGGACTCTGCGGATCGATGTGAAGGATCGGCGTTCGCCTGCCGCGGCCGATTTCCTCGCGGAACTGCAGCGCATTGTCAGCGGCTCGTTCAAGGAAGAGGACCGGGTCGCCGCCGAGCAACGGTTCGAACAGATGGAGCGGATCCTCGAACGCCTCGACTCGGGCGAACCCGCCGACCGGCGCTGGCGGCAGTTGGTACTGGACACCCGCCTGCACGTCGGCTTCATCGGAGTCGAGGTCGACGGGGAGGGCGTGGACGTCAATTTCCACGACTCCAGCTCCGGCCTGTCGGGTGGGCAGGCCCAGAAACTGGTGTTCTTCTGTCTCGCCGCCGCCCTGCGCTATCAGCTGGCGGCATCGGGGGAAGAGTTGCCGCGCTACGGCACGGTGATCCTCGACGAGGCATTCGACCGTGCAGATCCTGCGTACACGCGGCGAGCACTCGACGTGTTCACCCGATTCGGTTTCCATATGGTGCTCGCGACGCCGCTGAAGTTGCTGCAAACCCTCGACGATTACATTGATGGGGTGGCCGCGGTGAGCATCAGGGACAAGAAGTACTCGCAGCTGGCCTTGTTGCCGATCCGCAGCGCGGAGGAGCCCCGCGAGTGAGTACAGTGTGCGTGCCGCCGTCAGCCGTAAGTACCAGGGCAGAGACGGCCTACCGGAATCGTCGCAGCAAGTGGGTGGCCGATCCAATTGCAGCCGAATCCGATTCACTGTCGATTTCGTTGCACCCACCCTCGGAACGGCAGGTCGCGGAGGATCCCGACGCCGTGGTCGCATGGGTGCGCGCCTGGCAGATGCACCGCGGAATCGGTCGCGTGCACTGGGAGACGCGGCGCTGGCCGAGCTTCGGCACGCAGGATGTGCCGGTGCGGGTCGTGTTTGCAGGTCCCGGTGAGATTGCCACCGCGGCAGGCCGGATGTCCGAATGGCACAGGCTCACCGCCCGGCGGGTGCAGTTGGTGGAGATTCTGGCACCCGGTACCCCCGCGCTTGCCGACGCGATCGGCTCGACGCTTTCACGGTGGCTCGAACTCGGCGAAGCCGACTTCGTGCGCCTTGTCGGCGTGGTCCGGTGGCTGGCCGACCATCCGGCTTCGGACGTTTTCATTCGGCAGCTTCCGGTGCCCGGTGTGGATACCAAGTGGATTTCGCGGCATCGCGGACTGGTCGAGGTACTTCTCGAAGGCGCTGTGGGGAATCGTGACCTCGGTGTGCGTTCGGTGCCTCGATTGTGCGAAATTGCGGTTTGTGACCGCACCTTGCTACCCACGGCACCGCGACATTGTGCAGCGCCGCTGGACGAGCTCGCCGAGTTGCCGCTCCACCCGGAGCGCATACTGGTCCTCGAGAACAAAGAGGGCCTCCATGCGCTGCCTGATCTGCCGGGCACCGTGGCCGTACACGGCAGTGGTTACGCAGTGCACGAACTGGCCGCACTATCCTGGCTCGCCGACTCGGATGTCGTTTACTGGGGTGATCTCGACACGCACGGCTTCGTGATTCTCGACCGTTTCCGCGCTTACCTGCCTGACGTGCGCAGTTTCCTCATGGACCTCCACACCCTGGAAGCGTGGAGTGCTCTCGCGGTAGAGGAACCGTCCCCCAGCTCGCACGTGCCGATGCGACTGACGCCCGCGGAAAATGAGGTCTTCACGCGGTTGCGCGTGGAACGACTCCGCCTCGAGCAGGAGCGGATTCCGTGGCCGCACGTGATGGAGGAACTTGCCCGCGCCTTCACCGGCGCGATCGGACATGATCGAGACTCGACCAGGATGGATCCGACCGCGCTTGGAGAAGGAGTCTCATGACCGAACCGGCCCTCCGCCCACCCCTCGAGATCGTGGCGCGACTGACCGTCGAGGAGAGGGCGTCGCTCACCAGCGGCCTCGACTTCTGGCACACCGAACCGGTTGCGCGCGAGAACATCCCCTCGATCATGCTCACCGACGGGCCGCACGGTGTGCGGAAGCAGACCGCCGAGGGCGACCATCTCGGTCTGCACTCGTCCGTGCCCGCGACCTGCTTCCCGCCTGCCGTCGCCCTGGGATGTTCTTTCGACCCGGAGTTGCTCGAGCGCGTCGGCGCGGCGTTGGGCGCGGAGGCCCGTGCACTGCAGGTCGGTGTCCTGCTCGGGCCCGGTATCAACATCAAGCGCTCCCCGCTGTGCGGGCGGAACTTCGAGTACCTGTCTGAGGACCCGCTGCTCTCCGGTGTTCTGGGCGCCGCGCTCGTGCGCGGCCTGCAGTCGCAGGGTGTCGGCGCGTCGCTCAAGCATTTCGCGGCAAACAACCAGGAGACCGACCGCATGCGGGTCTCCGCCGACATCGACCCGCGTCCACTGCGGGAGATCTATCTGCGTGCCTTCGAGCGGGTCGTGCGCGACGCGCAGCCGTGGACGGTGATGTGCTCGTACAACCGGATCAACGGGGTGTACTCGTCCCGTAACCCGTGGCTGCTCACCGACGTCCTGCGCGGCGAGTGGGGTTTCGAGGGTCTGGTGGTGAGCGACTGGGGTGCTGTCGACGACCGCGTCGCGTCCCTCGCGGCAGGTCTGGATCTCGAGATGCCGTCCACAGGAGGTCGTACGGACGCCGAGATCGTCGCGGCGGTACGGGCGGGCACGGTCGACGAATCGGTCCTCGACACGGCAGCCGCGCGGGTGATCGAACTGGTGCAGAAGGCCGTCGCTGCGTCCGATCCCGGCGCGACCTTCGACGCCGATGCCCATCACGCCCTCGCACGCGAGGTGGCCGCGCAGAGCATCGTGCTGCTCCGCAACGAGAACGACATGCTCCCCCTCGCCACCGACGCGAACATTGCGGTGATCGGCGAACTGGCCCGCACGCCGCGCTACCAGGGCGCTGGATCGTCCCGGATCGAACCGACGCGCCTCGACAACGCGCTCGACGAGATCCGGTCGCTGTCCGGCCGGGACGTTCCCTTCGCCGCCGGTTACGCGCTCGACGGATCGGACTCGGCCGAACTCGTCGATGAGGCAGTGAAGCGTGCCGCAGACGCCGATATCGCGGTCGTGTTCCTCGGTGTACCCGCCGAACTCGAATCCGAAGGTTTCGACCGCGACGACCTTGAACTCCCGCAGCGTCAAACCGCGCTGCTCGATGCTGTGCTGACGGCGAACCCGAACGTCGTCGTCGTGTTGTCGAACGGCGGTGTCGTGCGGCTCAGCGGCTTCGCCGACCGTGTTCCTGCGATCGTGGAAGGGTGGCTGCTCGGGCAGGCCGGTGGGGGCGCCGTCGCCGACGTGCTCTACGGGCACGCGAATCCGAGCGGCCGCCTCGCGGAGACCGTCCCGATCCGGCTCGAGGACACCCCGGCGCACACGAACTTCCCGGGCGAACACGGCCACGTGCGGTACGGAGAAGGATTGTTCGTCGGATACCGCTCGTACGACGCGCGTCGCCTCGACGTGTCCTTCCCCTTCGGTCACGGCTTGTCGTACACGACGTTCGAATACTCCGATGCCGCTGTGGAATCCGACGGCGATCTCACGGTGCACGTCACCGTCACCAACACGGGTGGGCGTGCGGGCGCCGAGGTCGTGCAGGTGTACGCCGGTGCACCCGGTTCGTCCGTTGCTCGGGCGCCGCGAGAGTTGAAGGGCTTCACCAAGGTCCGTCTGGATTCCGGCGAATCGCAACGTGTGGCCGTGAGTATCCGACGCGACGACCTCGCCTACTGGGACACCCGCGTCGATTCCTGGGTGGTCGAAGGTGGCACGTACAGCATCGACATCGGTGCGTCGAGCCGCGACATCCGGCAGACGTTCACCGTCGACATGACGGGCGACGCGGTGCGAATTCCGCTGACGATGGAGTCGTCTCTCGGAGAACTGTTCCAGAACCCCGCGGCCGCCGAGATCGTCCTGCAGGCGTTCGGTTCGCTCGGCGGCGAGGTCGGGGTCGACGAGAGTGTTCTGAAGATGGCAGCGTCGATGCCGCTCGGTCGCCTCGCCGGATTCGCTCCAGGGGTCGAGTCGGAACAGATCCAGCAACTTCTCGATGTGGTCAACCAGCAGGAGTGAAGGCAGAGCCGGTCACGAACCGGCGGTGAGGAGCACCTTCAACGCACCGGTTTCGCCGGCGCGAGAGAACACGTCGTAGGCCTGTTCGAACTCGTCGAGCGCGAACCGGTGCGTGATCATCGGCGACGTGTCGAGCTGACCAGTGCTCACGAGACCGATCAGTGTGGGCGTCGAGTAGGTGTCGACCAGGCCGGTGGTGATCGTCAGGTTCTTGATCCAGATGTCCTCGAGGTGCAGGGTCGCAGGTTTGCCGTGCACGCCGATGTTCGCGACGTGTCCGCACGGCCGAGCGAGCGCGACCGCCTGTTCGAACGTCTCCGGATAGCCGACGGCCTCCATCGTGACGTCTGCGCCGAGACCTCCAGTGAGATCGCGAACGACCGTCGCGACGTCGTCGCGACCGCTGTTGACCACGATGTTCGCCCCGAATGCCTTCGCCGCGTCGAGCCGGCTGTCGGCGAGGTCGACGGCGACGATGCGGCTCGGACTGAACAGTCGTGCGGCGAGGATCGCAGCGAGCCCGATGGGGCCGGCTCCGATGATGACGACGACGTCCGCCGGCCGGAGACGGCCGTTGAGGACGCCGACCTCGTAGGAGGTGGGCAGAATGTCGGCGAGCATGAGCATCTGCTCGTCGCTCACGCCGTCGGGAATGCGGTGGGTCGAATTGTCGGCGTACGGAACTCGGACCAGTTCGGCCTGGGTGCCGTCGATCAGGTGCCCGAGGATCCAGCCGCCGCCTCCGAGGCACTGCCCGTACCGGCTCTCGCGACAGAAGCGGCACGTACCGCACGCGGTGATACACGAGACGAGCACTCGGTCGCCGGGAGCGAGTGTCTGCACTCCGTCCCCCACCTCGACCACGGTGCCGACGGCCTCGTGGCCGAGGATCCGGCCGTCGGTCACCTCGGGCACATCCCCTCCGAGGATGTGCAGGTCGGTGCCGCAGATGGTGACCGCGTCGACCCGCACCACCGCGTCGGTACTGTCCTGGATGGTTGCGGCGGGAACGTCCTCCCACGATCGTTTTCCCGGTCCGTGAAATACCAGTGCCTTCACAGTCAGGCCTTTCGCCGACGGTTTCGGTCCTATTTCAGGGTGCCACGAGCGATACAGGGATCGGAACCTTTCGGGGCAACGAGCATCTCCGGCCGTTGCCTTCGGAGGCTACGATTCGATCGAGCCGATCGGGCGAACGGCCTGCAGCACCATCACACTGCCGTTGACTCCGTAGACATACACGGTGTCGGACAACTCGAACGGGTACGGGTCGAGGCGGACGCGGCGCTCGCCCACGATCAACGGCGAGTCGGTAGGAGACCAGGCACTCGGGTCGTAGACGACGCGGGATATCGGGCCTGTCCGTAGCTGCAGTGCGGTGATCAGATCGGGAAGTTCGGTGGCAAGGTTGTTCGTTCGCGGCCACCAGGTGGCGTCGATGTAATCCTTCGGGTCCGTACGTAGATGCACTCGCGGGGTCGGGGTAGGCGTGCGCGGCGGTAGGGATGGCGTGGACCGAGGTGCTGGCGTCATGGGACGCTCCCGTCGTGGCCTCCGGGAAGACCGGCTCGTCGACTCCGGCATGGCGCAACTGGGTGGTTTGCGCATGATGCCGTCGGATACAGCCGAGCCTACGCCTCCGTGTACGCGACCGGAGTGCAGCAGAATCGACTCGATCCGGATCGCGCATCGCCGTGGACACGCCGATCGGCGGTCCATACCGGTTGCAGCATGCGTCTGTCGGCCGGATGGGCGGCGAACCGGTCGGCCAGGGCCTGGGTCGTGGCCTGCACACCGCCGACGGTCGCAATCGGCGCGTCGACGTGGAACCCCCACCCGTCGGTGGTGAACCAGCAGCGCATGGGGAGCAGAGGCGCACCGGTGTCGATCGCAAGCCGAGCCGGACCGGGCGGCATGCACACCGGTTCACCGAAGAAGGAAACCGGCACGTCGGTTCCGGACAGATCACGCTCACCGAGCAGCCCGACTATCCGTCCCTGTCGAACCCGGGCGGTCAGCTGTTCCAACGGTGGCGCAGTGTGCCACCGGTGAGCGGAACGATCTCGAATCCCAGGCCTTCACGAAACCGGACGAAGCGCCGGAACAGTGATTCCGGTTGTAACCGCTCGGCCACGACGGTCGGTGTGCCGGCCCTCTGGACAATCCACACTCCCGCCAGGTCCCAGTTACCGCTGTGCAGCAACGCCAGCACCATGCCGCGTCCACGAGCGGCCGCTTCGTGGATGTGGTCGAGTCCGGTGGCTGCAGAGTCGATGGTCTCGGCAAGCTGCACGGATCCATCGACGGCAACCGTAATGGGCTCTTCGCGCTTGAGCGGGGTGCCCGGTAGTTGATGGGGCTCGTGGCCCCGACATGCTGTTGGTCTCTCACAACGCGACAACAGCGAGGCCACGAGCATGAACGAGGGTACGTCAGTGCTGCTCGGGCTGGAGGACGAGTTCACCGTCCTGCAGCTCGAACGAATCGATGCCGACACGGTGCGTGTCGTCATCGAGGTCATCGACCCGGAGGGCGCCTGCCCCGAGTGCGGGGTGCTCACCTCAAGGATCAAGGAGCGGCCACTGGTTCGAGTCAAGGACTTGCCTGCCTCCGGCCAAAGAACCGATCTGTGGTGGCTCAAACGGCGCTTGGTGTGCCGCGAACCGGACTGTGGGACAGCGACATTCACGCAGCAGTCCCGCGCTGTGCCGGCACGGTCGCGGCTCACGACCCGGCTACGAGAGAAGATCGGTTCGGCGATCGCGTCGGCAACCGCGCCGTCAGCGACGGTCGCTAGCGAGTACCAGGTGGCGTGGTCGACCGCGCACCGGGCGCTCATCGCACTGGCCAACCAGTGGCTGCCCGAGCCGGAACCCACCCGCGTGCTCGGCATCGACGAGACCCGCGCCCGGTCGGTGCGCTGGGTGCTCGAAGAGGCCGGCTGGACACGGTCGAACCCGTGGATGACCTCGTTCGTCAACGCCGACCCCACCCTGCCCGGGCACCTTCTCGGGCTGACCCCGGGACGCTCCGGGGCGTGCGTGATCGACTGGCTCGCGCTGCAGACACCCGCGTTCCGGGCCGGCATCGACCTGGTCGTGATCGACCCGTCCGCGCCGTACGCGGGCGGGATCCGCACCGCCCTGCCGGACGCGCGGATCGCAGTCGACAAGTGGCATCTCGTCGCCCTCGCCAACCTCATGGTCACCCAGGTCCGTCAACGGATCACCCGGCAACTGCACGGCCGCCGCGGCACCGCCACCGACAAAGTCTGGGCCAGCCGGCAACTGCTGCTCACCGGCTACGAGCACCTCACCGTGAAGCAAAAGGCCCGGTTCAACGCCGCCCTCGCCGCCGAGGATCCGACCAACGAGATCGCCGCCGCGCATGCCGTCAAGGAACGCCTGCGCCTGCTGCTGGCCGAACACCAGCCGCACCAGATCCGGCGCAGGCTGTACGACTTCTACGACGCCGCCGCCCGCGCCGACATGGAGGAAACCAGCCGCCTGGCGACCACGATCGACACCTGGTGGCCAGCGGTGCTCGTCGCGCTCACCGAGGACGTGACCAACGCCCGCACCGAGGGCTTCAACCGGATCATCAAGCAAACCAAGCGTGTCGGATGCGGCTTCACCAACATGGACAACTACCGAAGGCGCATCATGGTCCACATCGCCCTCACCCGAGGGCAGAGACCAGCAGCATGAAATCAGCACACGCCCCGCTCAAATGCGGAGAGCCCCGTAATGTTCGAGCATGCACCGACCGCTCGCGATCGCGACGCGGGTAGGCTGGGAGATGTCGGTGAGCACGAGACCATCCGCTCTCGTCGTCACCGTCCAATGAGCAGGCCGCTGAGCGGCCTAGTCAGGAGCGTCGCCATGACGCTGCACCACGACCGACTCCGTTCGGATCGACCCATTTCTTCGCACTCTCACCACGCATCCACGCCTCCGGCGCGGTTGTCGCTGACACCCGGGCACCCGACCATGGGTCCCGTGGACGGGGCTTGGTGGCCGCACTCGGACGACCTGTCCGCCGAACTCGACGGACTCGAAACGCTGCTGGCGGGCCGAGCCGGCGTACTCGCCCGTCTCACCTACTGCATGACTGCGTGGCAGCCCATCGAAGGGCGCAGACGCGTCAAGGACTATCCCGTCCGTCTCGACGGGTATCACTACCAGTCCGTCGGCACACTCGGTGTCCGCAGCCTGGACGGAACTCGTCGCATTCTGGTGGTCGTACCGCCGGAGACCGACCCCGTATCCGCTCGGGCGCTGCTCTATCGAGCGTCGGAACGGTCGAACATGCTCACTGCGGAGGAGTTGTTGACCGCCGCGAGCCGAGCCGTCTCCGGCACCTCCGAAGCACTGCAGAGTTGGGACAGCGAGGGAGGTCACGCCTCACCCACCGAAGCGGACATCGGATGCCTCTACTGACCTCGATCCGTTTCCCGCACCGGAGTGTGACATGACAGAAAGCCCACGACACCCGTTCACCGGCCGCGGCCTGGGACGTTTCCAGGCCGCCGCCGACGGCGGACAGCCCTTCGACGTCCCGACTCGCACGGTGCGTCTGCTTCTCCGCGACCCCGATGAGCACTCCCCCGGCGTCGACGGTGCATGGTGGCCGCGAGGCGACAATCTCACCGCCGAGTTGCACGATCTGGTGTCCGCACTGACCCCACGCCTGGGACGAACCGAGCGGATCGCGTTCGACTGGAATGCGCTCAGCGTGTCCCAGCGAGGCATCGATGCTCCGGACGGAATCGACATCGTCGGCCCCGCTCCGGATCAACCTTCCGGCCTGATGTACGTCTACGGCAGCGGCGAACTCCGTCTCCGCCTGCTCATCATCGCGCCCACGCTCGACGCCGACCGCGCGTACGAGGACATGCAGAAGGCCGTGGCACCGGATCTCGGAAAGATCTGATCGCTCTCCGCATTCGAAAATCGACCGCCCTCCTTCGAGAGGGTGAAAATTCGTCTCCACATCGGGAAATACACGAATTCCGTGACAACATCACAGAAACCCCGTTCTCTGGGCCTCAGATCCCGAAAGCAGACGACCTATGAAGACACTCGCAGCGTCGATCACGGCGGTCGCCCTACTGGCAACCTCGGCGTGTAGCTCCGGCGACACCGAGTCCGGTACGGATCCTTCCTCCACCCCGGCGGATCAAGCGCAACCCGCGTACGTGGCCGAGTTGGAATCCACCATCGACCAGTTGATGCGCGACAACGCCATTCCCGGCGCGGTGATACAGATCAGCTCCCCCGACCGCGGTGACTGGACCGGTACCTTCGGCACGTCCACCCTCGACACCGACGATCCGATCTCCGCCGACGACCATGTCCGTATCGGCAGCAACACGAAGACGATGACCGTCACCGCCATCCTGCAATTGGTGCAGGAAGGTCGCATGTCGCTCGAGGACCCGGTCTCGAAGTACATCGACGGTGTCCCGAACGGCGACACGATCACCATCGCTCAGCTCGCCGAGATGCGGAGCGGCCTGTACAGCTACACCTTCGACCCGGAGTTCAACGCGACACTGGACCGCGAACCCGAGAAAGCGTGGACGCAGGAGGAGTTGCTGCAGATCGCGTTCTCTCGACCCGTGAACTTCCCGCCCGGGGAACAGTTCGAATACAGCAACACCAATACGGTGCTGCTCGGACTCGTCATCGAGAAACTGACGGGCATGCCGGTGGCGGATACGTTCGACGAGCGCATTTTCGCTCCGCTCGAACTCGGGAACACCTCGTTCCCGGCGATCGAGGACGCGTCGATCCCGGATCCGCATCCGCAGGGCTACATGTTCGGCACCAACGTCTCCACCATCGACACCTTCGAACTGCCGGACGACCAGCAGGCCGCGGCGGTCGCAGGAACACTGAAGCCGAACGACGTGACCGACGACAATCCCTCCTGGGCGTGGACGGCGGGCGCTGCGATCTCCACCGTCGACGACATGACCAGCTATGTGAAGGCGCTGGTCGACGGTGGGTTGCTCGACCAACAGATGCAGCAGACCCGGCTCGACAGCGTGCAGTCGGTGGGCGGGGGAACCGCCGGATACGGGCTCGGCATGGCCCGGTTCGGTCCGCTGCTCGGACACGACGGGCAGCTTCCTGGCTTCATGACCTTCATGGGCCACGACCCGGACACCGATCTGACGATCGTCATCGCCACGAATCTGTCGACGGTGCCGTCGGGTGAAGGTTCGGCGCTGACCCTCGTCAAGGGCATCCTGCCGATCTTCTACGGCTCCGATTATCAGGCGCCGGACGATCCGGCACGCGCTCCCGACGCAGAGGAGAGCGCACCCGCGCCGACGCCGGGAGGCTGATCGTACCGGCGTCCGGTGGGCAGGCACGGCCTCGGCCCCGCCGGAGTTCACCTCGCCCGGGCACGCCTCGTCGCTTCCCGTCTCGACGCCGACGAGGCGCTCGGTCATGTGACGGCCGCGGTCGTCCACGGCCTCGACGTGTGGGACGCGCCGCTGGGCCGCATCCACGTCGCGCGTCCGCCGACGCGCAGCTGCCGGGCGAGCGACGATCTGCACATCCACACCGCCGACCTGGACGGCGACGTCGTCGACGTGGACGGTCTGCGCGTCACGTCGCTCGCTCGTACCGTCGTCGGGAGCTCCAGAGCGCGAAACGGTCATCGGTGCGCTCTACAACCCGCTCCGATGACCGGTTCGCGCTCTGTTACACCGCCTTCAGACCGAGCGAGTCGCGCAGGGTCGACCCGGGGTATTCGGTCCGGAACAGGCCGCGGCGCTGCAGTTCCGGGACCACGAGGTCGACGAAGTCGTCGAGGGAATCCGGATAGGCGGGACACATCAGGTTGAAACCGTCGCAGGCGCCCGCGGTGAACCATTCCTCGATGCTGTCGGCGACGGATTCGGGGGTGCCGATCATCGTCGCGTGGCCACCACCCGCTGCGAGGTAACCGAGCAGCTCGCGCAAGGTCGGGCGGCGTGTCTCGATGATGCGCTGCACCGTCGCGTACCGACCCTGCGGCCCGCTGAACTCCTCGATGGGTGGCAGGTCGGCGACGGGGGCGTCGAGGTCGTGGCCGGTGTAGTCCTGACCCGTGAACACGCCGAGCTGGGTGATGGCAGCATCTACGTCGAGGAGCGCATCGAGTTCCGCCTTCTTCGCCCACGCCTCCTCCTCGCTGCGACCGACGTAGGTCACGAGCCCGGGCAGGATGGCGACCGAACCGGCGTCCCTGCCCACGGAGGCGATGCGTGCACGCAGGTCGGTGGCGTACTCGAGCGCCGCGGTCATGTCCCACGCGACCGAGTAGACGGCCTCGGCGTGGCGGGCCGCCAGGTTGCGCCCGGTCTCCGACGCCCCCGCCTGGAACAGCACGGGTCGGCCTTGCGGGCACCGCGGCACGGTCAGGGGACCGTCGACGCGGAAGTGCTTGCCCCGGTGATGGATCGGACGGATCGCGGAGGAGTCCAGGAACCTGCCGCCGGCCCGGTCGACGAGGACACCGCCGTCGTCCCACGAATCCCACAGTGCGCACAGCACTTCGATGAACTCTTCCGCCCGGGCATATCGCTCCGTGTGCGGCGGGAGCGCGTCGAATCCGTGGTTGCGCGCTTCCTCGTCGAACATCGAGGTGACGATGTTGGCTCCTACGCGGCCACCACTGATGTGGTCGAGTGAGGCCAGCATCCGTGCCGCGTGGAACGGCGTGAAGAAGCTTGCAGAAACGGTGGTGACCAGACCGATGCGCTCGGTCGCGCGGGCCATCGCCGACAGTGTGGTGAGCGGTTCGAGGAACCAGGTGGTGCCCGCTGTGTACTTCGGGTTGACGCTGTGACCGTCGGCGAAGAACACCGCGTCGAGACATCCGCGTTCGGCGGTGCGTGCGAGTTCCTCGAAATACGTGATGTCGCCGATGCGTTCGACCGCGGAGTCGGGATGCCGCCATGCCGACGAGTGGTGCCCGACGCCGTAGAGGAAGGCGTTGAGGTGGAGGGTGCGTGGTCCGGGCATCAGTTCATCACCAGTCCTCCGTCGACCACCAGGTTCTGCCCGGTGACGGCCCGCGACCAGTCGGATGCGAAGAACAGCACCGCGGCCGCGAAATCCTCGGGGGTGGTGACCTTCCGGAGCGGCGTCGACGACGCGATGAGGTCGAACACCGCTTCGGGGGTCGCCGACGATGCGTCGGTCGTGCGCAGCAGACCGCCGGAGACCATGTTGACGCGGATCCCGTCGGGGCCGAGGTCGGCGGCGAAGGTGCGGGTCAGCGACAACAGCGCGGCCTTGGCGGCGGTGTAGTCGTGGTACGGGACGACGGGATGCTGGAACAGATTGGTGCCGATGTTGACGACGCTGCCGCCGCCGGCTTCCCGCATGCCCGGCAGCGCGGCCTGGATGACGTTGACGGCACCACCGACGACCCCGTCGAACTGGGCACCGAATTCGGCGTATCCGATCTCGTCCGCCTTGGCGCGGGCGTCGCCGTTGAACGAGAAGTCGGGCAGGGCGTTGTTGACGACCGTGGTGACGGGTCGCCCGAAGTGCTCGCGGGCCCGCGCGAACAGCGACTCGACGTCGGCGCGGTCGGTGACATCGGCCTTCAGAGCGACGGCCCGCTCGGGTCCGATCTTGTCGGCCAGTTCGTGCGCGCTCTCGCCGCTGCGCCGGTAGTCGAGAACGACGGCGGCTCCTTCGTCGGCGAACGCCTGCGCGATGCTGTGGCCGAGGCCGCGACCGGCACCGGTGACGAGGACGACCTGGTTCTGCAATGACATCTTCTGTGCCTTCCCTGTGTCGGGAAGGGTGCGTGAGGGCGACAGACCTCAGGCCTGTCGCCGGCTCGGCATCCCTTCGCTCGCATAATCGAGATCAGGTTCGACGGGTGTTCTCTCAGCCGTGTCCGGCACCCCGTGTCGAGTCCTGCGCACAGGTTACACCTCGGGATCTCGACCCCGTCGAGACTGTCGGCGTCGGCATTCATCGGATCGTCACATCACCGACCCGGGAACTTAGCTCAGATCGGCGTTAAAATGAGCCTTTCCTGCCCCGACCCGTGAAAGGAGATTCCGACGCACACGCCGGCCCCCTACAACGCTCCCTACGTCTCCCTTTCCCAGCAGGTCGGAGACGCCCCGCCGTTCGACCGTGCCCCGGTCCGCGGACCCGCGCGCCACGAGGACGTCGTATGGTTCGAGGATCGCTACGCGATCCCCATCACCACCACGACGCCCGACGAAGCGCAGATCGAGGACGTACTGCTCCTGCGCCGCGCCCTCGACCGGGCGCACATCGACTACCTGCTCGTCCGCGACGACAGCGACCGCCCGATCCTGGCGATCGACCGTGCCGATCGGAAGAGATTGCGTGCCGCGCTCGCCGAGGGATGCGCCGACGAGCCGTTCTACTCGAAGGCTGTCGGCTCCAAGCGACGCCCGGTTCCGGTGGCGGACGGTCGGCTCTCGCGCGACAGGAAGGACCGGGTGTTCCGGCTGTTCCGCCCGCGCGTCGAGCTGACCAGCGGGTTGCGGTACGGCGCGTCGAACGGTGTGGACATCGAGCTGTGGACCTACACCGACGACGAGGTGATCATGCCTCGTCCGAACGCCCTCACCCGCACGGTCGCCCTGCGCGACGAGATGCGCCGGACGACGGTCGAGCGGTACGGACAGCTGTGGCCCACGATCGAGGGCATGTTCGACCGCCACCCCGGCGACATCCCGTTCGAGATCGACCTCGTGTTCTCGTGGGTGGACGGGTCGTCGAAGTCGTTCCAGGCCAAGCGCGCAAAGCTGATGCAGAACTACGTCGTCGGCGAAGGTGACGACACGCCGGCGCGCTACCGGCAGATCAACGAACTCAAGTACGCCCTGCGTTCGGTCCACATGTACGCGCCGTGGGTGCGGCGGATCTTCGTCGCCACCGACTCGCCGCGACCGGCGTGGCTCGCCGACGACCCGCGTGTGACGTTCGTGCGGAGCGAGGAGTTCTTCGCCGACCCGTCAGCGCTGCCCACCTACAACTCGATGGCGGTCGAGTCGCAACTGCACCACATCCCGGGGCTGTCCGAGCACTTCCTGTACTCGAACGACGACATGTTCTTCGGTCGCCGGGTGAGCCCGAGCCTGTTCTTCTCCGGCGGGGGTGTCAGCAAGTTCATCGAGTGCGACGTGCGGATCGGGCTGGGTCGGAACGACCCGTCGCGCAGCGGATTCGAGAACTCCGCCCGCATGAACCGCAAGCTCCTGCAGGATCGCTTCGGGGTCACCATCACTCGGCACCTCGAACACACCCCGGTCCCGTTGCGCAGGTCGATCATGGCGGAGATGGAACGCGAGTTCGGGGACGAGTTCGCTGCGACGGCGGCGAGCCCGTTCCGGGCGGCCGACAACATCTCGGTGACGAACTCCTTCTACCACTACTACACGCTGCTGACCGGCCGCGCGGTGCAGCAGACCACGGCGAAGGTGGAGTACGTCGACACCACTGTGAAGTCCGGTCTGCGACATCTGGACACGATCCTGGCGCGCCGCAATCTCGACCTGTTCTGCCTCAACGACGGCAGCACGCCCGAGGTCGACCTGGAGCTGCGCACCGCGAAGGTCACGCAGTTCCTGGAGCGGTACTACCCGATCCCGGCACCCTGGGAGACCGGCCACCCGGGCCGACCGGACGTCGGTTAGATCCGAACGGTGAGGTCGGGGTTCTCGGGGATGCGGATGCCGGCTTCGGCCAGACGCCGCGCCGCGTCCTCGGCCGTGTGGGGCTGCCCGGCGGTGGCGTAACTTCCGCTGGGCACCACGGAGTGCACGATCGTGTCGGGATAGACGTGCACGAGGTTGAAACCCTGCGCGCCGTCGTGCCCGCGCTGCGAACCGACCGGGACGTTCAGGTCCTGCGTGTAGCAGGTCGACGAGGCGACGGACACCGGGATGCCCGCGAACGTGGCCGAGGTCGAGTAGTGCAGGTGACCGCCGAGGATGGCGCGGACATCGGTGCCGCGCAGCACTTCGGCGAGACCGGCCTGGTCGCGCAGTTCGACGAGGACAGCCATGTCGAACACGCTCGGCACGGGCGGATGATGCAGTGCGAGAACGGTACCGAACGGGACGGGTGTCGAGAGTTCGTCGGCGAGCCAGGCGAGCTGGTCGTCGGTCACCTCACCGTGGTGATGGCCCGGGACCGAGGTGTCGAGGCTGACGATCCGAAGTCCGCCCACGGTGTGGACGGCGTCGATCGGTGCGCCGAGAGGCGCTTCGTCGAGCAGCTCTTCACGGAAGGTCGCGCGGTCGTCGTGGTTGCCCATCGCCCACACGATCTCGGCGTCGAGCGCTGCGGCCAGTGGTTCGACGAGTCCGCGGAGCTTGCGGTAGGCGTCGGGCTGGCCGCGATCGGCGAGGTCGCCGGTGAACACCAGGGCGTCGGGTCGGACCCGGGAGGCACGGATGTCGTCGAGGATCAGGCCGAGGCGGGTGTCGGCGTCGACGGTGCCGTAGAGGAGTTCGTCTCCACCGACGAGGTGGGTGTCGGTGAGGTGGAGCAGCGTGTGCGAAGGTCTGGGGTATTCGGCAATTCGTTCAGGGGCCGGAGAACTGCCCATGATTTCTCACTTCCATTCGCCCGTTTCGGGGCACTTCGTCGCTTTCAACGGTAGCGAGTGTATTTCTACGGCTCCACGACTTCCGGCTCACATAGAGACCCCGAACCTGCGGAGAACAGTCCGTTACTACGTGGTGACCTGCGGAAACGAACAATCCGACCTTCATCGGTGATCTGGATCATAATTCTGATCGACAGGAGCACCGGTACCCAGCGCATCCCGCAGCACGGTGTCGATCTCGTCGCTCGGGTACACCGGGAGGGTGTGAGGGGTACCGGCGGTGAGGGTGCCATCCGAGCAGATCGTCGAGCAGGGAATCCACGAAGAGCTGGTGCGTCGCAGCGGCCGCTATGCGCGGTTCTGGGAGACGTCGGTCGGGGTGGCTTCATCGATCCGCGCATAGTGAGCGAACACGGATACTCGGCAGAACCTCGCCCGCCGAACCGCACTTCACCCCGCCTATAGCACGGGCGAAGTACGGTTCGGCGGGCGAACTGCTGTAGGGCACGGGTTCTCCACAGAGGAAGCATTCATCCACAGAATGCGCCTGTGGCCTTTCTGCGGCGTTTCGGCACCCGCACGGGCTGCGACGATCGACTCATGGGCGATCCACCTATACTCACGACCGCGACACTGACGGAATCCGGCATGTCCGACAACGACATCCGCAGAGCAACCAGGGCCGGAGACCTCGTCCGCCTCGGACGCGGTATGTTCTTGCACCGATCGGACGTCGAGGCGCTCGGCGAGGTCGGGGTGCACCGGGTCCGGGCACGGCATCTCGGTCGGCAACTCTCCGCAGGATCGGTCCTGAGCCACGTCTCTGCGGCGTCCCTTCATGGGCTGGATCTGTGGAAGGCCTCGCTCGAACACGTACACGTCTCCAGGCCACCGCACCGGCACGGGCGGATGACGTCGCAGATCCATGTGCACCCGACCGAAGTCGGTGACGACGTCGTTCTCCTCGACGGCCTGCCGGTGACATCGGTCGCCCGGACGGTCGTCGACCTCGCCCGGACGTTGCCGAGAGATCAGGCCGTCGTCGTGGGTGACTCGGCTCTGCGACTGTATCCGGACGCCGCGGCGGACTTGCTCCGGGTGCTCGCCGGATCCGGACACAGGCACGGTCTCGCGAAGGCCCGCGCCGTCGTTCCGTTCCTGGACGGTCGGAGCGAGAGTGCAGGAGAGTCGCTGTCGCGTCTACGTATTGCGGAGGCGGGCCTCCCGCGGCCGATCCTCCAGTACGAGATCGTGGGTGGAAACGGTCGACGCTATCGCGTCGACTTCTTCTGGGAGAACGGCGTCGTCGGAGAGTTCGACGGACGGATCAAGTATTCCGCTCCGCGCGACGTGTTCGACGAGAAGCTCCGGCAGGACGCGATCCGCGACGCGGGCTACGAGGTGGTGCGCTGGACCTGGGCGGAACTCGAGCGGTTCGACGTCGTGGCGGAGAGACTGCGGCAAGCTGCGCGTCGTGCTGCGAAGCTGACGCGGTGAACCGGGGCTCGCCCCGCGTGTTGCGGTGGCGAACCCCGGTTCGGCGCGCGAACTACACCGCAGCCGGCTGCTTCACGGGGACGACGACGGGCTCCGGCGCCGTGATCGCGGGGACCGGGCTGCGCACCAGCGCCACGGTCACGTACGCGACCAGCGAGACGAGGAAGCCGATGAAGGTCGTCCAGCCGTCGACGCTCGAGGTGACCAGAGAGTTCGGGATGTACAGCAGGGTGTTGTCGACGCCGTAGATCGTCGGGGTGAGGACGAAGAAGCCGGCGCGCACCGTGATACCGGCGATCGCTGCGGCAGCCACAGCGCGACCGTCACCGCGCGACCAGAACAGTCCGAGGATGAACGGCACTACCAGCGAGGCGAGCAGCAGGTCGAAGGTGAGGGTGAGCAGGATGCCGGTCTGCGGGACCCGCAGCGCGACGAGGGCACCGAAGGCAGCCATCGGCAGCATGAGCAGGCGGGTGGCCTTCATGACGTCCGACGACATCGCGGCGTTCTCGCCGCCTACGCGGAAGACGTTGCGCACCAGAACCGTCGCGGTGGACAGCAGCACACCACTGATCGTGGTCAGCGAAGCCGTCACCAGACCGGAGAGCACAAGGATCGACAACCACTGCGGCGTGTACTCGCCCAGCAGAACGTAGAGGATCGGGGCGTCGGCTGCGCTGTCACCGACGATCGACACGGCAGCAAGGGCCACGAAGGACAGCGGCACACACAGGACGAGAATGCCGGTCGCCGCAGAGAAGCAGGCGCGCTGCGCAGCGATCGGGGACTTGGCGGAGAACACGCGCTGCATCAGGTCGATCGCGACGAGGTTGCCGAGACCGAGAGCGACGATGGTGGCCCAGTTGACCGCGGCCCCCTGCGCCGGATCGGTGAGCTGTCCGAGATCGCCGATGCCGAGGCCGTCCCCGTGGGTGAAGCCGGGTCCGAAGGCCGTCCACACGAGGAGCGAGACGATACCGACGGCCATGATCGCGAACTGGACCATGCCGGTGTAGACGCTGGCGAACATGCCGCCGGCCACCGTGTAGGCGAGCACGAACGGGATGATCACCAGCACCGCCGCCGTGTAGTTCAGGCCGAGGAAGTACTGGAGCAGGTAGCCCAGGGCGACGAGGTTGCCGGCGAGGAGGATGCCGAAGCTGCCGACCGTGAGCACGGACGCGGTGATCTCGGTGCTGCGGCCGAAGCGGCGGGCGAAGAACTCGGGCAGGGTCACGACGCCCGTCGCGCGTAGGCGCTTCGCGAAGAACAGTCCGACGAGCAGCACGCTCGATGCGACACCCAGCGGCATCGCCGCACCCGCCCAGAATCCGAATCCGGCCGCGAGGTCGGCGGAACCGAGGGTCGCGTTGGAATCGATGACCTGCGACATGAGCAGGACGGCAAGGACAGGGGCACCGAGCGAGCGACCTGCGAGAAGAAAGTTCCCGGCCTGTCCGCGGACCTTGCGGGTGGAGTAGAAGCCGGCCCCGAGGAGAACGACGAGGCACACGGCGACACCGGTGATGATCATGGCTGCTCCGTATGGAGAGGGTCAGACGGCAGGAGCGCTGCGTTGGGCTTCGCGTCCGAGCGAGTAGAGGGGGCGTGCATTGTCGGGAAGGGTGATCTCGCCCGCGGCGAGCCGCTTGCGGAGATAGGTGAAGCTCTGGGCCGTCTGGGCGAACAGGTGCTCGCCGGCAGTGACTCCGCCGTAGCGCGGTCCGTCGGCGTCGACGAACCTCTCCAGCGGGTCGACCCGGGTGTCGTGATCGACGTTGAAGAACAAGGGGAACGAGTAACGTTCCTCGGCAACCTTACGCACCCGATGTGACGTCGCTGTAAATACTCCGTTGGTCCAGATCTCCAGCAGGTCACCGATATTCAGGACGAAGGCATCCTCGCGGTAGGGCACGTCGATCCAGTCGCCGTCGGCGTTGAGGACCTCGAGTCCCGGCGCCGTGGGGAGCAGAAGAGTGAACACCTCGTAGTCGGTGTGGGCACCGATGCCGGGACGGTCCGAGGCGTCGGGATCGTAGGGATAGTGGATCATTCGAAGCTGAGCAGGCGGCGTGGTCACATAGCGGTCGAACCGATCCGCCGCCTCGCCGAGCGCTTCGGCAAAGGCACGCAACAACACACGTCCCAGAGCGAAGACGGATTCGTAGTACGCATTCACGGGCTCGTCGAAGTCCGGCAGGTCGGGCCACTGGTTCGGGCCGAGCAGCGGGTTGCCGGCGAGATACTCGGGATGATCGGACGGAAGGTCGATCGACAGGTCGAATGCTTCCTTGTGGTCCGGTGTGGCTCCGGCGAACACTTCCTCACCGGGCGGCACGTAGCCGCGGTGGTTGGTGGAATTACCAATGTACACATCCATTTTCGCGTCGTCGGGAAGAGCGAAGAAGCGTTCGGCCGCGTCCTTCAATCCGTCGACGAGGATGGGGTCGACTCCGTGTCCGACGATCTGCGCGAAGCCGACTTCTCGCGCGGCGCGCCCGAGTTCGGCGACGACGGCGTCGCGTCCGGTTTCGTCGCCGGACACCAGCGCATGCACATCGACGATGGGAATACTCGTGAACGTCATGTGTCACCCCTCGGGGTCGGGTGGACGGAACGCCACCGACGGGTGATGGACGTTCCGTCGAATGTTGTGTCTCGGGTGCGGATCTCGTGACCGAAGACGGGGTGGAGATTGCGCCCGCTTCGGTACGGGAGGGTCGATGCGGAGATGGTCCACCGGCTGTCTTCGATGCGACCCACCGCGATCTCGCAGTCCAGCAACGCTCGGGCATCCGACACCGTCGCTGCGCCGAGGATCTGTTCGACGAGGGGTTCGGATCCGAGCGCGTGATCGCGACTCCGCCCGAATGCGAAGCACTCTCCGACCCGCACGAGCACTGCGGTCGCTCCGGTCTCGACGTCCTCGAGTAGGTACTCCTCGATGTCGGGCGAGACATCCGTGATGCGCCAGTGCTCGGTGTACTCCTCGAACACACCGTGTTCGACGAGGGTGTCGGTGTCGAGGGCCTCCAGGGTGCCGGCGTCGGGTGTCGGTCCGAGCGGGTGGAACGACACGGCCCGTTCCCATTCGACATGGTTGCTGCTGTCGAGCAGTCGGCCGGCGAATCCGTCCTGGCTCGCGAGAGCGACGAGGTCGTCGATCTCCATCTCGGCGAGAGTAGAGGCCGTCACCGTCTGCAGTGTCGCCGGTCGTCGCAGGTCGCAGTACAACCGCTCACCCTGCAGCCACGTGACGCGGGTGGTGGTGTCCGGGATTGCTCCCGGCCGAGCCAACAGTGTTCGCTCGAAACGGGTTCCCACCGGACGGATCCGTTCGGCGGCCGTCATACGCCGTCCGCCTTCCACCGCGCGCGTTCCTGGCCGAAGGCGACGGACTGCGTCGCCTGGAACCCGCTGATCGAAGCAGCGTTGTCCGCGAGGAACTTCCGGTGCTCGGTCAGGGAGAATGTGCCGTCGGTGATCTCCACTCCCCCACCGCGACCCGCAGCGAGATCCGCTCGCAGATCGAGCAGTTCGTCGGGATCGACGGGGTACCACGAGATGCGGTCGAAGAAGCGCAGCAGCCACGGGGTGCCGTCCTCGAACGGGCCGGCCGGCTGCGGGTGCCGGTGGTTCCACACCTGGGTGGTGCGGCCGACGAACTGGTAGCCGCCGGGGCCTTCCATGCCGTAGATGCACAGGTAGGCGCCGCCGATGCCCACGGCGTTCTCGGGGGTCCAGGTGCGCGCGGGGTTGTACTTGGTGGTGACGAGGCGGTGCCGCGGGTCGAGCGGCGTCGCGACCGGGGCGCCGAGGTAGACGTCGCCGAGGCCGAGGACCATGTAGTCGGCGGCGAAGACCGTGTCGAAGACGTCGGCGACGGTGTCGAGGCCGTTCATGCGGCGGATGAACTCGATGTTCCACGGGCACCACGGGGCGTCGGAGCGCACGCCGTGCATGTAGCGCTGGATGGCCTCGCGGGTCGCCGGGTCGTCCCAGGACAGCGGGAGTCGTACCTGCCGGCTGGGGACTTCGAGTTCGTCGCTGTCGCCGATGGTGTCCTCGACCTCGCCGAGCAGGCCGAGCAGGGTCGGCACGGGCAGGACGTCGGGGTCGACCTTGACCTGCAGCGACCGGATTCCCGGGGTGAGTTCGAGCAGACCCGCAGGACGGTCGGCCTCGAGGCGCTGGTGCAGCGCGTGCACGCGGGCCCGCAGCGCCAGGTCGAGGGTCATGTCGCCGTACTCGATGAGGACGTTGTCGTCGCCGCTACGGCGGTAGGTGACGGCGGTGTGGCCGTCACGGCGGGTGAGCACTCCGTCGTCACCGTCGCCACCGGCCGAGGTGACCAGCGACAGTCCGGCGCGACGCGCGACGCCGAGTTCGCGGCGGGACGCGGTGTGCTGCGACTTCACGGGCACGAACCGGACCGTGTTGCCGGGAGCGAGTTGGCCGAGCTTCCAACGGTCGGCGGCCACGACGGTCACCGGGCACACGAACCCGCCGAGGCTGGGACCGTCGGGGCCGAGCAGGATCGGGGTGTCGCCGGTGAAGTCGAGTGCGCCGACGGAGTAGGCGTTGTCGTGGATGTTCGACGGGTGCAGGCCCGCCTCGCCACCGTCGGTGCGCGCCCATTCGGGCTTGGGGCCGATGAGCCGCACGCCGGTGCGGTCGGAGTTGAAGTGCACCTCGTAGTCGGTGGCGTAGAGGGCATCGATGTCGGCACGGGTGAAGAATTCCGGTGCGCCGTGCGGACCTTCGGTGACCGCGATCTCCCAGCGCGTGCTCAGTGCGGGCACGTGCTCGGACGGGACCGGGGCGCTCGCGCCGGGAGCGTTCTCCCCGACGACGAGGACGTCACCCTCGCGCAGCGTGCGCCCCTCGTGACCGCCGAACGTTCCGAGCGTGAAGGTCGCTGCGCTGCCCAGGAATTCGGGAACGTCGAGACCACCGCGAATGAGGACGTAGACGCGCAACCCCGGCCCGGAGACAGCTCCGACGTCGAGCAGGCCGCCCGCCGGGACGGTGACCGGGCGCCACTGCGGGACGGCGGCCCCGTCGACGCGCACGGTGACGGGCGCACCCGTCACGCACACCTCGGTTTCCTCCGTGAACCGCAGGGCGGGGCCGGCCATGGCGGTCTCGAGACCGGGGGTGCCCTCGTCGTTGCCGAGCGCGACGTTGCCGAGGCGGAACGACAGGTCGTCCATCGGGCCCGAGGGTGGCACACCGATCTGCCAGTAACCGGTGCGTCCGGGATAGTCCTGGACGGTCGTGAGCATTCCGGGACGTTCGACGGTGATCTTCGTGGTCATGACTACCTCATTCCCCGCGGGTGACGATCATGCGGACCGGCGTGGGGTCGAAGCCGTTGCACGGGTTGTTGATCTGAGGGCAGTTGGAGACGAGGACGAGCACGTCGCGCTCGGCGCGGATTGCGAGTCGCTTGCCGGGTGCGGACAGGCCGTCGACGATGCCGAGGGTGCCGTCGGCCTCGACCGGCACGTTCATGAAGAAGTTGATGTTGGAGACGAGGTCGCGCTTGCCCAGTCCCCACTTGGTGCCTTCGATGAGGAAGTTCTCGACGCAGGCGTGCTGGTGCTTGGTGTGGTGCCCGTAGCGGAGGGTGTTGGACTCCTGCGAGCAGGCACCGCCGACGGTGTCGTGGTTGCCCACCTCGTCGGCGACGAGCGTCATCAGCGGCTCACCGTCGGCGTCGCGTAACACCGAACCGGTGGACAGGAAGAGGTTCCGCTGGGCGGCCACGGTGGCAGCGGCACTGTAGCGGCGGGTGTGGTCGGCGGCGTCGTAGACGAGGGTGTCGACCGCCTGGTTGCCGTGCAGGTCGACGATGGTGAGTACGTCGCCGGCGGCGACGACGGCCGACCACGGGCCACGGAGTCCGACGATCTCGTCGAGGACGACGCGACCGGGAACGAGGGCGAGGTCTGCGGTGTCGGCGGTGATGGTCATCGGTGGATCTCCGTTTCGGACGTGGCGGCGGCCCAGGCGTCGTCGGTGTTGAGCACGGCGCGCTGGCACTCGGGGTCGGTGTTCGGCAGCGAGTTCAGTTCGCCGGGTGCTCGCCAGGCGAGGACTTCGAGGCTGCCGGTGGTGAACTCGGGATTCGGATCGAGCGGGTGTGCGGTGTTGGCGATCAGGGCGATCACCGGCAGGTGGATCAGCAGGTCGACGGCGGCACCGGGACCGGCGTTGCCGGTGCTGACGAGGCTGCCGTCCTCCTCGACGCGGACACCGTGGAAGAAGGACAGTGAGGGCGGCAGGTCGCGCGGTTGCAGGTCGTGCTTGGCGGCGGCGACGGTGAACAGTTCGCGACCCGCAGGAGAGCTCGAATGGAGCGATCCCTCACCGTATTTCGCAGTGTTCCCCGCGACGTGGGTGGTGCCGCACAGCGCGTCGTGGCGTCCGGAGGTGTCGGCGACGATCGTGGCGAGGACGCGGCCCTGATCGGAGAGCAGTGGGTGCCCGACACCGAGATAGGCCTGCCACGGCACCTTCACCGTGTCGGCGACGTTGAGCCGTTCGTGCGGGGCGTCGGCGCGGAACAGGAGGATGTTGGCGCAGGCGGTGCCGTGGACGTCCCGCAGGCGCAGGCGGGTGCCGCGGGCGAGGACCTTGCTGGTGTAGCGGCCACCGGGGACGGTCTCGGCCCAGGTCATCGACGCTGCGCGACCGCTGGGCGGAGCCGGCCACGACGATGCCGGGACGATCGGCATGGCGTCGGTGACGGTTCCTGCCTGCGCTCGGGCATGGGCACGAGCAGCGTGCGTGGTGGCGGTCGCGAGGGTCTCGGTCATGGTGCTCCGATCGGCGGTCCGGGGAAACTGTCGATCGACAGTTTTCCCATCGCGCATCTTCGGGGAATGTCCATGGCGTAACGAGTCCGTGACGCGTGTTTCGTACGTGTGACAAAAACTTCACGCACGAAGACGGTGGCGCTGCAGCACCTTTCGTCGTGTCACAGTGGAGGCGTGACCCATGCAGGACCAGGACGCCCCCGCCTCCACGCCCCGCGACGGCCCGGGCCGACCGCGCGTGCCGAGATCCTCGACGCCGCCGCGGAGCTGTTCACCACCCGCGGGTTCTCCCCCACATCGACACGCACGATCGCCGAGGCCGTGGGGATCCGGCAGGCATCGCTGTACAACCACTTCGCGACGAAGAACGACATCCTCGTCGCGTTGCTCGAGGACACCGTCGAACCGACCCTCGACTTCGACGACAATCTCGACCCCGCGCTGCCGCCCGAGGTGCGCCTGTGCACACTCGCCTGGTTCGACACGGCTCAGTTGTCCGCGGGCAGATGGAATCTCGGTGCGCTCTACCACCTTCCGGAGGTTCGCACCGAACCGTTCGATCGGTTCCGGGAGGAACGTCGGCACCTGATGGAGCGCTACCGGACCCTGGCGGCGCAGATCGTGGGCGACGGCGATCCTCGCACCCATCTGCCGTTCCGGGTCGTCGAATCGGTCATCGGCATGCGAGCCGACGACGGCGACGTCGACGCCGGGCTCCCCGAAGCGCTGGCGACGGCATCGCTGACGGTGCTCGGTGTCAGCGACCTTGCGGCAGTGACGAGCGCGGCCCGGGCACTCGTGGTGGGGGTTCCCGGCTACCTGCTGGGCTCGATGAACCCGCCGGCTCGGCCACCCGCGTGAAACGCAGGGCGGGATCGTCGACCGGTTCGCGGCGCAGCCGTCTGCGGTCGAGATAGTAGTTCTGCTCCATCGACCACGGGCCGCCTTCCCCGGATGTGGGGAACACGTCGGCCGAGCGCCGGAGATAGTTCGACGTGAGGTCCCAGAACGGCCCTCCGCCGACGGCCGGATCGTCGCAGATCGGGGTGACGACGTCGTAGCCCTGGTCGTCCATGTGGTCGAGCAACCGGCACAGATGATGGCCGGTGAGGTCGACCTTGAGGGTCCACGACGAGTTGGTGTAGCCGAACGCGAAGGCGAAGTTCGGCACGCCGGTGAGCATCGTCGCCTTGTAGGTGACGCATTCGTGCCAGTCGACCGGGACGCCGTCGACGTCGACTTCGATCCTCCCGAACGGCACCAGTTTCAGGCCGGTCGCGGTGACGATGACGTCGGCCTCGATCTCGCGCCCCGATTCGAGGGCGATCCCCGTGGGCGTGAACCGGGCGATCCGATCGGTGACCACCGACGCCTCGCCGGTGGCGATGGCGTGGAAGAGGTCACCGTCGGTCGCGACGCACAGGCGCTGATCCCACGGGTCGTAGGACGGGTTGAAGTGCACGTCGACGGGATAGTCGTCGGGCAGCACGCTCGTCATCCGAAGGCGCAGGAGACGGCGGAAAAGGTTCGGCGCCCGGCGACTCGTCCGGTACATCTCGTGCAGCATCCGGATGCTCAGGGAACGGACGGCGCGGTCGGCCGCCGCTGTCGGGAGTGCACGTCGCAGCGCGTTGGCGACCTTGTTCTCCTTCGGCCACCCCAGGACGTAGGACGGAGAGCGCTGCAGCATCGTCACGTGCTCGGCGACGCCGGCCAGGGCGGGAATGAGCGTCACCGCGGTGGCGCCACTGCCGATGACGACGACGCGTTTGCCCGCACAGTCGAGATCTTCGGGCCAGTGCTGGGGATGGACGATCGTGCCGCGGAAGTCGTCGCTGCCCTCGAACTCCGGGCTGTACCCCTCGTCGTAGTCGTAGTAGCCGGTCGCGGAGAAGAAGAACGAGCAGGTCACCGTAAGCATGGTGTCGTCGCTCGTGCGCAGGAGCGTGACCGTCCACCTGCCGGTATCGGACGAGAAGGACGCGCCGACGACGCGGTGCCCGAGGTGCAGGTAGGGACGGAGTCCGTGTTCGTCCACCGTCTCGTGGAGATAGCCGAGGATCTCGCCGCCTCCGGCGTACGCATGCTTCTTCCGCCACGGCTTGAACTCGTACCCGAGGGTGTGGAGGTCGGAGTCGGAGCGCACGCCGGGATATCGGAACAGGTCCCACGTGCCACCGAGCGCGTCACGCGCCTCGACGATCGCGAAGCTCGTCCCCGGTCTCTTCATCTTCAGGTGGTAGGCCGTGCCGATGCCGGAGATACCGGCACCGACGATCAGGACATCCACCTCGGCGGGCACGCTCCCGTCGGGTTCGACTGCGGTCATGTTCGCTCGACTCCGTCCTTCGGCGGGGTTCGTTCGATGCGCGGAGCTATCGCGGTCGATCACTCCCGGGGGATGTCGCCCGGCGTGCGGTCGGCACCTTCGAGCACGTTCACCTCGTGCTTGTCGCTACCCGGACCCACGTGCGCCTCGGCACGCATCCGCTCGACCATGTCGGGATAGTGCAGCTCGAAGGCGGGACGCTCCGAGCGGATCCGCGGCAGCTCGTAGAAGTTGTGCCGCGGCGGCGGGCAGGTCGTCGCCCATTCGAGCGAGTTGCCGTAACCCCACGGGTCGTCGACCGTGACGACCTGGCCGTAGCGGTAGCTCTTGAAGACGTTCCACAGGAACGGCAGCGTCGACGCGCCCACGACGAAGGCCCCGATGGTGGAGATGGTGTTCAGGGTGGTGAACCCGTCGGAGGGCAGGTAGTCGGCGTAGCGACGCGGCATGCCCTCGTTACCGAGCCAGTGCTGCACCAGGAAGGTGGTGTGGAAACCGATGAAGGTCAGCCAGAAGTGCCAGCGGCCGAGCTGCTCGTCCATCATCCTGCCGGTCATCTTCGGGAACCAGAAGTAGATGCCGGCGTAGGTCGCGAACACGATGGTGCCGAAGAGCACGTAGTGGAAGTGCGCGACCACGAAGTACGAGTCGTGCAGGTGGAAGTCCAGCGGCGGGCTCGCGAGGATGACACCGGTCAGGCCACCGAAGAGGAAGGTCACGATGAAGCCGACCGCGAACAGCATCGGCGTCTCGAAGGTGATCTGGCCCTTCCACATCGTGCCGATCCAGTTGAAGAACTTCACGCCCGTCGGGACGGCGATCAGGAAGGTCATGAACGAGAAGTACGGCAGCAGCACGGCGCCGGTGGCGTACATGTGGTGCGCCCACACCGCGATGGAGAGCGCGGCGATGGCAATGGTCGCGTACACGAGGCCGCTGTATCCGAAGATCGGCTTGCGGGAGAAGACCGGGAAGATCTCCGAGACGATGCCGAAGAACGGCAGCGCGATGACGTACACCTCGGGGTGACCGAAGAACCAGAACAGGTGCTGGAAGAGCAGCACACCGCCGGTCGCGGGGTCGTAGATGTTGCCGCCGATCACCCGATCGACGAAGGCACCCATGAAGGCCGCGGCGAGCAGCGGGAAGACGAGGAGCACGAGGATCATCGTGATGAAGATGTTCCAGGTGAAGATCGGCATTCGGAACATGGTCATGCCGGGCGCGCGCATGCACACCACGGTGGTGATCATGTTGACGCCGCCGAGGATGGTACCGAGACCCATGACGATCAGGCCGAGGAACCACAGATTGCCGCCGATCCCCGGCGAATGGATCTCGTCGGCGAGCGGCATGTAGGACGTCCAGCCGAAATCGGCAGCGCCGCCGGGCGTGATGAATCCGAAGGCGACCGTGAGTGCGCCGAAGAGGAAGAGCCAGTAGCTGAAGGCGTTCAGGCGCGGGAAGGCGACGTCGGGGGCACCGATCTGCAGCGGCAGGATGTAGTTCGCGAAACCGAAGACGATCGGCGTCGCATACATCAGCAGCATGATGCCGCCGTGGTTGGTGAACAGCTGGTTGTACTGCTCGTTCGACAGGAACTGCAGACCGGGCACCGCCAGCTCCGCGCGCATCAGCAGGGCGAGCACACCACCGAACAGGAAGAACGAGAACGATGTGAAGATGTACATCAGTCCGAGCTTCTTCGGGTCCGTTGTGGTGATCAGGTCGTAGAGGACCGCGCCCTTGGAGTGATAACGCGGCGGATACGGCCGCGTGGGCTTGACGGGAGCGACAACCGCGTTCATCGGGCCTCCTCGAGCCGCCGTGAGGCGGCAACGGTGCGGCGCGGACGGGATCGACGGCGCACGGCGATCACCACCCGCGATGCTGCAGGTGAACTCAGAGTAGGCGTTCCACCTCACACGCGCACCGGGTTCGCGGACCGAATTGTGACGCGACGACGAGCGACCCGAACGACTCGTGTACGGCGAAGAGAACGTGTTCTCCATATATCCGAGGTAGCCATGGCAGAGACCGTCCAGCAGGCACTCCGTGACCTGTTCGAGAACAACACCGCGGCCGTCGTCCACGCGATCGCCGGGGCCGGGCTCGCGGGCTTCCCGCTCGTCGGCCTCAACAACACCCGACGCGGTGAGGGTCTGGCACGCGACATCCTGCGTGCGGACTGCCAGATCCTGCTGACCGATGCCGAGCACGCCCCTCTGCTGGACGGCCTGGATCTCGGCGACGTCGCCGTCTTCGACGTCGCGAGCCCCGAGTGGCGGGCGCTCGTCGACGGGGCCTGTCCGCTCGAGCCGTACCGGAAGGTCGGGCCCACCATCCGTTCATGTTGATCTTCACCTCGGGGACGAGCGACGATCCGAAGCCGGTGATGCTCGCCCACATGATGGTGTTGTTCTCGGGCAGCACGCTCGTCCCGCAGTTCTCGATCACGAGCGACGACGTAATCTACCTGTCGATGCCGTTGTTCCACTCCAACGCGATCCTCACCGGGTGGCCTACAAGGACGCGGACGGCTGGATCTACCTCGCCGGTCGCACGGCCGACTGGATGCGCGTGGACGGCGAGAACCTCGCCGCCGCCCCTATCATGACCGCGATCGTGCTGCGCGACGAGACGTCGCTCGTACCCGAGGAATTCGAGAAGGAAGGACCCACAGCGGGCGACGGCGTGCTGTGGGTCCGCGAGAACGAGAAGTACGTCGTGGCCTGACGTTGAGGAGCGCGAAACGGTCTTCGGCGCGGGATGTTTCGCGCTCCTATGACCGTTTCGCGCTCTGCTGTGTCAGTGCCCGTCGAAGCCGGGCAGTCGCGCCGGCTCCTCGACCACCGAGTACTCGCTCGCGTCGCCCTGCACGACCCTGCTGCGCGAGCCGTCGACGCCGACGGGGATGTCGCCGGCGAGGGTGATGCGATGCAGGCGGCGGGTGTGGTCGCCGAAGTCGGCGATGCCGTAGTGCTGCGTGGCGCGGTTGTCCCAGATCGCGACGTCGCCACTCTCCCACGACCAGCGGAACGTGTTCTCCAGCTTCGTGATCCGACTCTGCAGCAGCTGGAGCAGCGCGGCGGTCTCCGACGGCTCGAGACCGACGAACTCCTTGACGAAGTGACCGAGCAACAGGGTGCGCTCACCCGTCTCGGGATGGACCCGCACCACCGGGTGGATCGTTTCGTAGGTGTTGCGGCGGAACTCGTCCTGGTAGCGGCGTCGCTCCTCGGTCAGCGCCGGATCGGAGCTGCCCGCGTCGAGCTTCTCGGCGTAGTCGTAGAGATTGGTGTGCAGGGCCCACAGGTTGTCGACGAGCGCCTTCAGCGCATCCGGCAACTGCTCGTAGGCCGCGGTCGTGGAGGCCCACGTCGTCGCACCGCCGTACGGCGGCAGGGTCACCGCCCGCAGGATCGACGCCTTCGGAATGCGGTCGACGAAACTGACGTCGGTGTGCCAGCTGTTCGCAGCACCCTCGATGGGCAACAGCCGCTTACCCTTCGAGTGGACCGTGGGGTGCGACTGGGTCTGCGTGCCGAGCAGGCCGGCGAAGGCCCACTGCTCCTCGTCGTCGAGGTGATGCTGGTCGCGGAAGACGATCGCCTTGTGCACGGCGAGTGCGTAGCGGATGGCCTCGACGGTCTCGGACGCCAACGAGCCGGACAACCGCACCCCGTCGATCCGCGCACCGATGTGCTCCCCCAGCTTGGTGACGACGATGCCCCCGGCGGTGTAGACAGATTCGGCGGTGGTCGTATCGCGATCGAGTTCGGTGATGGTCATGCGATCTCTCCTTCGATGATCTGAACCTGGCGTTGTCGCTTGCGCCGATTCAGTTCACCGCCATCCGTCGGCAGAGTCGACGGTTGTGGTCAGCGAGATCGAAACGAGCCGAGCTCGCTTACGGGAGATCGAAACGAGCCGAGCTCGCTTACGGGAGATCGAAACGAGCCGAAGCCGCTATCGGGAGTGCGTTCTCACTCGAGGATCTCGCTCCGCCAGAAGGTGTCGCCGTCGGGGACGGTCTCGTGGTCGTCGAAGAAGGTGACGAGCGCCTGTGCGGCTGCCGCGGCGTCGGGGAAGCGACGCCCCTCCATCGGTCCCCGGTTGATCTCGAGCGTCCCGGACACCGGATCGACGCGCCCCTGCACGCGGTATCCCCCGATGTCGGCGACCACCGCGAGCCGTCCGTCGTCGGTGTCGGGTTCGGCGACCGCCGGTGTGGCCGGACGTGCTACGCGGACGGCCGCTGCCGGCACCGGCGCCGCGTCGTGGTCGGGATCCTTGACCGCGTCGAGACCGAGCAGATCCCAATGATCTTGACCGTGAACGACATTGCTGCGCTGAATCGGGTGACTGCCGGTCGGTGTCCGGCCGGGGCGGTCGGCGAGCCAGAGCGCGACCTCCTCCTCGATTCCCCCTTCGATGTCGTCCGCGTCCACCACGTAGAACTCCGGTAGCTCGGGTGCGAGATCGACGAACACCCAGTACGACACGCCCGCACCGTCGGCGGCGGGAACTCCGTCGCGGCGTCGCGCGAGCCACGGATCGCTCGCCGTCGAGCACACCCGCACCACACGTTCGGATCCGTCCGCGCCCTGTACGCGGACGTCCCGCTGTCCAGGGATCGGCTCGGCCCGGCCGCCTCGCGCCAGAACCTCGGCCACGAAGGCCGCGACTCCCTGTCGAACGATGTCCCCCATATCGACTCCTCTTCTCGGTGCGCACATCGAGCAGTGAATCGGGATCGACGCGCGATGTGCCCACGTCCTGCGCGGTCTCATCGAGACCGGAGGTCTGGTGCGACCATACGTGGCTACGAGCAGAAGAAGAACTGCATGTGACCGATCACCGGAAAGCATCACCCTTCGTGGTGAGCGCCTTGACCCGTTCGACGATGCGGTCCTGAAGTTTGGACGGGGTGCGCCAGCGCATCGCGAGTTTGTCGTAGTCCATGGCGTGCTCGGCGATGATGTCCTTGAGTTGTTCGACCCCGAGGGTCGACAGCCTCTCCCGCAGAGTCGCCTCGCCGCTCTCGCGGAACACCACGAACGGGTCGAAGGCCCCGGGTGCGCGACGACTGCGACGCGCAGACATTCGGGCCGCGGCCGGGCGCGTAGCAGGAGCGGGAGCAGGGGTCGGGGCGCTTGCGTCCGCGGTAACCGAGAGCGCTCCCGCGAGTGCCCTCGCGAACCGCGGCGTGCGCGCCGCCTCATCGGCGATCACCTGGACGAGAGCGACGAGCGCGCCGGCCGTGCCGGGTGCCGCCTCGTCGAGACGGAGCAACGCCGAACTCGCCTCGCCGATGCGCACCCGCAGACGCGCCTGTGCCATGTCGGTATCGGGGTCGGGATTCGTCACAGGTACACCTGCGCATTCATCATGATCGTCTCGGTGAGGATTCGCAGTGCGTCGTACTGGCCGGTGTTGCCGTACTTTCGCTTGAGCGTGCCGTAGGGCACGAACTCGGCGGACGCCGCGATCTGATTGGCCTCGGGCACCCAGGCGGGAACGACGCTCGCAATCCGGGGGTCGCGCTGGAGCTGTTCGATGATCGTGCGGTGCAGATTCGAGGCACTGCGGTACTTCGTGATGACGAGACCGATCTCCCGCACGGTGTGCCCGGTCCGTGTCGCGAATTCCTGGATCTTCGTCTGCAGCGGCGGAATTCCGTAGGTGGACAGGATGTCGGGAATCGTCGGGATGAGATAGCCGTCGGCGAGACGCAATCCGTTGAGGGTGAGGATCCCGAGATTCGGCGGGCAGTCGATCAGGATGTAGTCGTACCGGTCGGCGATGGGCCGGACAGCGGAGAGCAGCACCTCGACGGGACGGTGCGAGCCGGGATCGGCGTACTGCTGGTGGGTGAGCCCCTCCTGGATGTCCATGAGATCCAGCGACGACGCGAGCAGGTCGAGATCACGGACCGCTCGCACGGGCGAGACGTTCTTCTGGACGGCCTTCTCGATGTCGAACGCGTCGGCGTGGGGCGTGATCGCCTTACGGAAGAGCGTCGCGAGGGTCAGACCGAGTTCGTTCAGTTCCTGCCAGCGCTCCTCCCCCACCATCATCGTGGTGAGGTTGGTCTGCGGGTCGAGATCGATCATCAGCACCCGCTGCCCGAACTCCGCCGCCATGAACTCGCCCAGAGCGGCCGTCGTCGTGGTCTTGCCGACGCCACCTTTCAGGTTGATCGTCGCGATTACCCGTGCCACCCCACACCTCTTCGGGAAAGAAATTCATTACTCGATATCGCGAGCAAAACTACCCGAAGGCGGACATACGAGGCAGCCGGGTGACAGCTACCGGATCATCGGCCCTTCGACTCGACCGCGAGACGGGGCATGCCGGCGAGTTCGTCGGGCGTGACGTACGAATCGGAGGTCGCGAAACCGCTCAGGTACAGCGGCGGCTTGCGGTCGGCGACCGCGCGCACGATCTGCCCCTCCGAGACGAAGACGATGAGCCCTTCGGCATCGGATCCCGGCATGTTCCGCCAGGTGACTCCGGGGGTGTGCATCACGCGGTTGAGTTCGCTCATCAGCACCGGGACGCGGAAGTAGTACATCCGGTCCCACGACTCGACACCCGCTGCGGCCGCGACCTCCCCGAGCGTGCGGGACTGTCCGGAGACGAGCACCGATTCGAACTCGGCCTCGAGTTGCGGGTCGTCGACGACGGACACGCTCGTCGCCCCCGAACAACCCGAAACCCCCAGCACCGCAGCGACAGCCAGCGCGAAACCCGTACGCACGAACCGCGACGCCACCGCACCCCCCTGTGTATCGACCCCCGATAGGACGCGAGGAAGCTACCACCGGTTCGGACGAATACACCAGTGAAGACGGTCACTTTCCACGAGTTCGGGGATACGACCCGAAACGCAGCCGAATCGATGTGACAGATTACAGTAACTCCGAGTTACTCCTTTGCGGTGAGCTCGGCGATGTCCGTCCACAGAGCACTGCGGAGCGCGACCATCGGTTCGGCTGCGGCGCCGAGCTGGTCGCCGACGAAATCGGTGTTCTCGGCGGACAACTCGCGCGCACCCGATCTGCCGATCAGGTCGTCGATCCGCTGGTCGAGACTCGCGGTCCGCTGCGCGATGTGTGTGAGATGCAGATGGCCCTCCGCGCGCGTGAGCAGGTCGCCGATGCGCGCGAGCGCGGTGACGCGCGCAAGGATCTGGTCCCATACCGGTTCGAGCGCTGCCACCCGGGATTCGAGATCGGACCGCGCCTCGGGCGCCGATCGGATCGCGGACTGCAACTCGTCGAGCAGGTCGCGCAGGGCGACGGTGTCCACCGCGATCTGGGTGAGCTCCTCGGCGAGATCGAGCTGGGCTCGTTGAACCTCGAAGTACTCCGAACGCCACGCCGCCGATGCCTCGACGCGGTCGTACAGGGAACCGGCGAGGAAGAGCAGGGTGTCGTAGCGGTCGACGAAGCGGTCGTCGCCGGAGGGCACCTCGCGTCCGAGCCGTTCGGCGACGCGACGCCCCGTCTCGGCCAGCGGGGTGCGTTCGGACCAGCGACCCACGCGGTCGACGGCGACACCGAGCACCACTCCCCGGGCCTGCTCGACGGGCGTGACGGGCAGGGGCGCCGGGGTGCGTCGCAGTGCAGCGAACAGCGCCTCGCGTTGTTCGATCTCGAGATGCAGCCCGTCGCGTCGGTCGCGGCGCACGGCGCGGACGCCCTGGGCGTAGTGCAGCGGCGAGTGCACGACGGTCTGTCGCGCCGCCCGGATGCGTTTGCCGAGCTCATTGGCCCGGTATTCGAGTGCGAGTCGTGCAGCGCCGGGACGCAGGCCGTCGATCCGTGTGCGGAGGCGGGCGTGCTCGTCGGACAGGCGGCGCAGCTCACCGAATCCGTCGAGGGTGGGCAACCGGCGCCCGACGCGCCGGCGGTTCGCCAGCACAGCACGTGCCGATTCGTCGAGGTAGCCGGCGGCCAGTGCGACCGCCGCGGCGTCCGACAGAGGAGCGTGCCCGCCCTCGATACTGCCGGTCTCGCACCACCGGCGGACCTGCCCGGCGATACGTGTCCGCCGGTCCACCGACGGGATGTCCCGGCCGGGCGCGTCGTCGCGCCCCGGGAGGTGGGGTCGATCGGCTTCGGACACGGGGATCCTCCTCGCGGCTCGTCCGCAGGCATGCACCGTCCACTGTTCCAGATTCCGCGCGGGCTCGGAGAAATGCCCGGTAACGGCCCCGATCCCGGGCGCTCGACGGGCACGATCCCACACGTCCACGGCCGCGCTCCGGTTCGGTTGAGACCTTCACCTTTTCGCCCTTCGTGACGGATGTCACAGCATTATCGAGGTAGCTCCGAACGATTTGCCCGATCCCGGATCGCGCCCGAGACGGGGGCGCGCGAAAACCGTTGCGTACCAGCAGAAGCGAGAGGAAGCCGGCGACGGGTCCCTGACCCCTCAGGAAGTTACCGATCGGTGTTACTGCACAGTACCGGCGGCCTCCGGGACCGGAGACCCCCTCCCCGACACCCGTTCCCGAGCGAAATCCTCTGCGCGCGAATGCCCGTGAGAGAAGTCGGCCACGAGCGCGCCGCCGATCGCCCCGCATGGAAGCAAAACGTGACAAACCCTCATGTTTCCTCCATGCTGTAATCCGAACGGAGCCTTCGCCCAGGGGGACGTGACCGTCGCAACCGACGGCCGTAGCTGCGGAGACCTGTTCGAAACGGTCCTTCGGACACCGCGGATGTTGCCCGGTGGATCGACGACGAACACGCATGCCCATGCCAACCACGAGGAGCCGACCGCTACATGTTCCCGCTCGCGTCGCCAACACGAGGCGTGGAAGGTAGGACCGGTTAGTTTGACTTCCTCATTGGGGTGGAGCTTCGAGACGCGCGCCCGATGCGTGCACAAACCATGGAGAACGGTGGCAACGAGTATGTTCAAGCGGATCGCAGTGGTCAATCGCGGTGAGGCGGCCGTACGCCTCATCCGGGCAGTCCGGGAGCTCAACTCCGAGCACGGCTACGACATCAAGACGATCGCTCTGCACACCGATGCCGAGCGACGGGCGATGTTCGTCCGTCAGGCCGACGAAGGAGTGACCCTCCGGCCGTCGACGACGGCGGCGACCCCCTACCTCGATCATGCAGAACTCGAGCGTGCGCTCCTCGAGGCGAAGGCCGACGCCGTCTGGGTCGGCTGGGGCTTCGTCGCCGAGGACCCCGCCTTCGCCGAGCTGTGCGCCCGCCTCGGGATCACCTTCATCGGTCCCTCCGCCGACGCCATGCGTCTGCTCGGCGACAAGGTCGAGGCGAAACTCCTCGCCGAGAAGGTCGGCGTTCCCGTCGCACCGTGGTCCGGTGGACCCGTCGATTCCCGCGCCGACGCGCGACGCCACGCGCAGGCCATCGGCTACCCGCTGATCATCAAGGCCCGCTCCGGCGGCGGTGGCCGTGGCATCCGCAAGGTCTACGCCGAAGACGAGCTCGAGCTCGCCCTCGAGCGCACCCAGGGTGAGGCCGAGCGTTCCTTCGGCGACCCCGTCGTGTTCATCGAGCGTCTCGTCACCGACGCACGCCACGTCGAGGTCCAGGTCATCGCCGACAAGCACGGCAACGTCTGGGCCCCGGGCGTGCGCGACTGCTCGATCCAGCGCAAGAACCAGAAGGTCATCGAGGAGTCCGCCTCGCCGCTGCTCACCAAGGAGCAGTCCGACCACCTGCGCACGGTCTCGGCCGATCTCGTCCGCGCCGCCGGCTACGCCGGTGCCGGCACCGTCGAGTACCTCTACCAGCCCGACCTGAAGATCTTCACCTTCCTCGAGGTCAACACGCGTCTCCAGGTCGAGCACCCCATCACCGAGGCCACGACCGGCATCGACCTCGTGAAGCTGCAGATCCTCGTCGCCTCCGGCGAGAAGCTTCCCGGCGAGTGCCCCGGCGAGTTCGGGCACGCCGTCGAGGCCCGCCTGAACGCCGAGGACGCCGCCAACGGCTTCGCACCCGCTCCCGGCACCGTGCAGCTGCTCAAGTTCCCGCTCGGCTCCGGTCTGCGTGTCGACACCGGCATCGCCCAGGGCGACGTCATTCCGCCCGACTACGACTCCATGGTCGCCAAGATCATCGCGTGGGGCCGCGACCGCGACGAGGCACTCGCCCGCCTGCGCACCGCTCTGCGCGAGACCACCGTCGTCCTCGACGGCGGCACGACGACCAAGTCGTTCCTGCTCGACCTGCTCGACCGTCCCGAGGTCATCGACGCCTCCGCCGACACCGGCTGGCTCGACCGCACCGGCGCCGGCGCCGAGACCGGTCCGTCCAAGGTCGCCGACGTCGCTCTGATCGCGACGGCCGTCGATGTCTACGACACCGACGAGGCCCACGAGCGCTCCGCCTTCCTCGCCTCCGCCCGCGGCGGTCGGCCGCGTGCCGGACACGCCGTCGGACGCAAGATCGAGCTGAGCTACCAGGGCCAGGCCTACGAGCTCGTCGTCGGCCAGGTCGGCCCGCACCGCTACCGGGTCGACACCGGTTCCGCCGAGTTCGACGTCGACGTCGAGCGGCTCGGCGACTACGAGTCGCGCCTGACCCTCGGCGGACGCCGCCACAACGTGGTGTCGATCGCCGGTCCGGCCCACTTCCTCGTCGAGGTCGACGGCATCAGCCACCAGATCAGCCAGGACGAGGCCGGCGTGGTGCGCACCCCTGCCCCGGCCGTGGTCGTCGCGGTTCCCGTCGCCGTCGGTGACGAGGTCGAGGCCGGTCAGACCCTCGTCGTGCTCGAGTCGATGAAGATGGAGACCGCGGTCCGCGCTCCCTTCGCCGGCAAGGTCCGCGAGATCCTCGCCGTCGTCAACGCGCAGGTCGACGCGGGCGCCCCGCTTCTGCGGGTCGACCAGATCGTCGAGGAGGTCGTCACCGAGACCGTCGAGCGCGTGGAGTTCGCTGCACCGGCGCCCTCGCTCAGCGACGATGTCGCCGCCGACGCACTCGCTCGCCTCGACTCGCTCGCCGCTCTGGTCACCGGATACGACGTGTCCGCCGAGCGCACCGCGGCACTGCTCGCCGAGTACGAGCGTCTCTCCGGCTCGGTCGACTCGTGCGCGCTCGTCCGCGCCGAGCTCTCGCTGCTGACGACCTTCGCGGACGTGTGCGAACTGTCGCGCAACCGTCCGACCGAGGAGGAGAAGAACAGCGACGACCGGGTCCACAGCCCCCGCGAGTTCTTCCACGGCTACCTGCAGTCGCTCGACGTGGAGGTCGGGGGTCTGCCCGACAGCTTCCGCGCGCGTCTCGCCCGTGCCCTGCGGCACTACGACGTCCTGGAACTCGATCGCACCCCGGAGCTCGAGGAGGCCGTCTACCGGTTGTTCCTCGCGCTCGAGCGCATCGAGGCCCACGTCCCCGTGGTCACCTCGCTGCTCGACCGCTGGGTCGAGCGCGACGACACCGAGGTGGGGATCTCCCACGAGCTCAACGAAGTCCTCGACCGGCTGATCGTCGCGACCCAGGTCCGCTTCCCGGTCATCGGCGACACCGCCCGCAACCTGCGGTACCGCTACTTCGAGGAGCCGGTGATCCGCAAGGCCCGCGAGCAGGTCTACGACGGGGTCCGCGGTTCGCTCGCGTACCTCGCCGAGCATCCGCAGGCGACGGACTACGCGCAGCGCATCGATTCGCTGGTCGCCACACCCGAGCCGCTGATCGACCTTCTCGCACAGCAGATCACGCGTCCGGAGACCGTTCCGGGCCCGCTGCTCGAGGTCATCGCTCGCCGGGCGTACAAGATCCGCACCCTCGAGGACGTGCGTTCGTGCACCGTCGGCGGACACCAGTTCGTCACCGGCAACTTCGATCTGCGCGGCACGCGCCTGTACCTGATCTCCGCCGAGGCCCCGCAGGCCGAGTTCGCGTCGCTGCTCGACGCCGTCGAGGAGTCGGCGGCCTCGGTTCCCGACACGAAGAACCTCGTGATCGACCTGTACCTCGCGTGGGACGACGCTCCGGCCGATGCCGACGCCCAGGCCGACGCGCTGCGCGCTGAACTCGCCGCACGCCCGGTGACCGGCGTGGCCCGTCGCGTGACCGTGACGGTCTGCCACACCGACACGGCCGAAGAGCACGTGTTCACCTTCCGCCCCTACGAGACCGGATACGCGGAGGAGACCAACATCCGCGACATCCACCCGCTCACGGGTCAGCGTCTGGATCTGTGGCGCCTGAAGAACTTCGACGGCACCCGCCTGCCCGCCAACCCGGACACCTACCTGTATCACCTGGTGTCGCAGGACAATCCGTCCGATGAGCGGTTCATCGCCCTCGCCGAGGTGCGCGACCTGACGCCGCAGCGCGACGAGTCCGGTCGCATCGTCGGACTGCCGGCCTTCGAACGCGCTCTCGCGAGCTCGCTCGACGGCATGCGACGCGCCCAGGCCAACCGCGGCGGGCGACGTCTCGACGCGAACCGCGTGGTGCTCTACGTGTGGCCCGCCGTCGATCTCGACATGGAGGACCTACGCCGCATCGGCCGCAACGCCGCGCCGCTGACCGTGGGTGCCGGACTCGAGGAGATCACCGTCATCGGGTCGTGGCGTGATCGCCAGGACGAGCCGGCACGCGAGGTCGCCCTGCGCTTCTCGTACCGCTCCGGTGCGGGCGTCATCGTGCGGGTCACCGAGCCGCCGAAGGAGCCGCTGAAGCCGCTCGACGAGTACACCCAGAAGGTCCAGCGGTCCCGTGCCCGCGGCACCGTCTACCCGTACGAGCTGATCCCGCTGCTCACCGGCGGCGAGGGCACCTTCGTCGAGTACGACTTCGACGAGCAGGGCACCCTCGTGCCCGTCGACCGCCCCTACGGCCGCAACACCGCGGGTCTGATCGTCGGCGTCGTCGACACCCCGACCCCGCGGTACCCCGAGGGCATGAAGCGCGTCACGCTGTTCGGTGATCCCACCAAGGCGCTGGGCACCGTCGCGGAGGCCGAGTGCTCCCGTGTGGTCGCCGCGATCGACCTGGCGGAGAGCCTGAACGCTCCCGTCGAGTGGTTCGCGCTGTCGTCCGGCGCGACGATCTCCATGGACTCGGGCACCGAGAACATGGACTGGGTGTCGCGCGGTCTGCGTCGCATCATCACATTCACGCAGAACGGCGGCGAGATCAACGTCGTGGTCACCGGCATCAATGTCGGCGCGCAGCCGTACTGGAACGCCGAGGCGACGATGCTCATGCACACCAAGGGCATCCTCGTGATGACCCCGGACAGCGCCATGGTGCTCACCGGCAAGCAGTCGCTCGATTACTCGGGTGGCGTCTCCGCCGAGGACAACTTCGGTATCGGTGGCTACGACCGCGTCATGGGCCCCAACGGTCAGGCGCAGTACTGGGCCCCCAACCTCAGGGCCGCCATCGAGACGCTGTTCGCGCACTACGCCCACGCCTACGTCGCGCCGGGCGAGCGCTTCCCGCGCAAGGCCGCGTCCACCGACCCGGTCGACCGCAACGTGTGCGTGTACCCGCACGTGCATCCGTCCAGCGACTTCACCACCGTGGGCGACATCTTCTCGTCCGAGACCAACCCGGATCGCAAGAAGCCGTTCGACATCCGTACGGTGATGCGCTCGGTGGTCGACCAGGACCACGCTGTGCTCGAACGGTGGGCCGACATGGCCGACGCCGACACCTCGGTCGTGTTCGACGCGCACCTGGGCGGAAACCCGGTGACGGTCATCGGCATCGAGTCCCGCGCGATCCCGCGCAAGGGCTGGTTCCCCGCCGACGGACCGGACCAGTGGACCTCGGGCACGCTGTTCCCCAAGTCGTCGAAGAAGACGGCACGGGCGATCAACGCGGCGAGCGGCAACCGTCCGCTCGTGGTGCTCGCCAACCTGTCGGGCTTCGACGGCTCCCCCGAGTCGCTGCGCAACCTGCAGCTCGAGTACGGCGCCGAGATCGGCCGGGCCATCGTCAACTTCGACGGTCCGATCGTGTTCGTCGTGGTCTCCCGCTACCACGGTGGTGCCTTCGTGGTGTTCTCGGGCGCACTGAACGAGAACATGGAAGTCCTCGCCGTGGAGGGTTCGTTCGCCTCGGTGCTCGGTGGCGCTCCGGCGGCTGCGGTGGTCTTCACCCGCGACGTCAACAAGCGCACCGCGAGCGATCCGCGGGTCGTGGAACTCGAGGCGCAGCTGCGGGCCGCCGAGGACGGCGACAAGGCACGATTGGGCGTCGAGCTCACCGCTCTGCGCACCGCGGTGCGGTCGGAGAAGCTCGGTGAGGTGGCAGCCGAGTTCGAGGCGATCCACAACATCCAGCGCGCACAGCAGGTCGGCTCGGTCGACGCGATCGTGCCGGCGGTCGAGCTGCGGCCGCAGATCATCGCGGCCGTCGAGCGCGGCATGGCACGCACGCTCGCGTAACCCACGCAACGAGAGCGAGACCCCACCGGAACACTTCCGGTGGGGTCTCGTCGTCGTGGGGCCGTCGTGCGGGTCAGTCGTCGTGATCGTCGTCCCGGTCGTCGTCCCGGTCGTCGTCGTGCACATCGTCACAGCGGTCGTCCCACGCGTCGTAGAAGTCCTCGACGTGGTCCGGCACCGTGTCGTCCCAGTCCTCGAACCACGCGTCGCAGCTCGTGACGTCGATGTAGGGGATGTCGGTGGGCAGGTCACCCGGCCCCGCATCCCGGGCCGGGTCGACGCCCGCCCGAACAGTTCCATCCGGGCCGCCGGTCGTCGTCTCGTCCACCACGCGGGCGACGGTGAACGACGACGGTTCGGAGGGAGCGGACTCACCTCGGTTCGCCGACACGAAACCGACGGTGCCGGCCGTCATCGCGACCGCTACAGCGGTCACGGCCCATGCGGTGCGGCTCATCGCCATGATCGTTCTCCTCGACTCGGTGTTCGTCCTGGTCACCGGTAACTTTGGCGCACGACGATGAGGGGTCGATGAGCCGAAGATGACGAAACCTTCATCCGAGACGCGTACGGATCCACTCGACCAGGATCCTGGCTACCTCGTGAGGAGCCTCCGGGACGAGGGCGTGCCCGCAAGCCGGCACGACGGCCGTGGAGACGAGTTCGCTCCCGAACTCGTCGACGAGCTCACCTCGGGTCTCCGCGGGCCGGAAAACGTCCTCTCCTGCTTGTACGTCGAGCAGAGGTGACGGCGCCACCGTCCACCACGATTCCTTGTCGGTCGCGGCCATCGCTGCCCGCTGCGACACGATCGCGTCGGGCCACCACCCGTCGAGCCACACCGCCGGATCGTGTCCTGCGGCGAAGAAGACGTCGCGCAGGTGCACGAGTCGTTCGTGGTCGGGAAGCGAGAGGTCGGAGCACTTGGCGACACGCTCGGTCAGCGAAGCCGGAAACCGGCGGGCCCCGGCGGCGAGCACGGCGACCCCCCGGACGAGTTCGGGCCGGTCGGCGGCGAGTACCCGGGCCACGTAGTGCCCGAACGCATGACCGGCCACAACAGCGGGTGCGGCGTCGAAATGCTCGATGACGGCGGCGACGTCGCCCGCGAGATCGTGCAGGTCGAGACCGGTCATGGGTCCGCGGCTGCTGCCGATACCCCGGGGTTGCGGTCGCAGAGCGGTGAATCCCGCTGCGGCGAGGTCGCTCGCGATCGAATCGAATTCGTAGGAGTCGCGCCCGAGGGAGGGCAGCAGGACGACTGCCGGCCCTTCCCCGTCGAGACGTACCTCGAGTTCGGCCACCGGTGTTTCGACAAGACGAGTGTTGCTCACGGGGCCATCCTCTCATCGCCGGAAAGACCTGTGCTTCGCCACAACGACCCTCTGCAGTGTCGAGAATCACACCGACGCCAGGTGTGGCGCGTTTTCGAACGGGGAGTACCAACGAGCTCGTCTTGGTCGAGCTTCGGCGGCACGGAGTGCGTCTCTCCCCGACAGGCGTCAAGCGACCGCCCACGGTAGGAAATCGACTCCGAATCCCTTCATCTGCAATTACTTTCGGGACCATGCGCGAAACACGTTCGCGTCCACGCCATGTGCACACAGTTGTACCTGACTCCCCGGTAGCACGTTGTGCCATTCTGGAGCAGTCCGATTCGTGCAGGCTGTACGTCCGGATGGATACGAACATTCAGCATGTTCGTACCGTGGGGTAACCCCGAACCTTCGTCGAATATGATTGTGCTCCAATACTTCTCGAACTACTTGGACAAATTGACGAAATTCGAGACTCGAATTGTTTCTGGTGACAACATCATCGAGGTAGTGCATGATTGGTGCCGCAGGGAGTTATGAGCCAATGAAGGCTCGTTTCGGGGGACACGCGTTCGAGTCAGGGGGATTCGAAACGTGCTCCTCCACAGAGAAATCAACGCGCAAGGGGCGTTTGTGCGACGTCGGCGAACAGCCGCGCCCGTCGCCCCCTCGCACAGCGAGGAGATCAGCATGACCAGCACCATCGAACCCAGCTCGCAGATCGCTGCCGGCGGAAACAAACTCCGCGGACGCGTCGCCTTCGTCACCGGCGGCACACGCGGCATCGGTGCGGCGATCAGCCGCAGCCTGGCGAGCCAGGGCGCCGCCGTCGCCGCAGGCTACGGACGCAACACCGCCCAGGCGGATCAGTTCCTCGCAGACCTGAACGAGACGGGCCGCAAGGACGTCCGTTACTCCGTGCACCGCGGTGACGTCGCGAACGCCGACGACTGCCGACGCACCATCGACGAGGTCATCGAAACGCACGGCCGTCTCGACATCCTGATCAACAACGCCGGCATCACCATCGACCGCACGGTGCTGAAGATGCAGGACGAGGACTGGGACACCGTCATCGGCGTGAACCTCTCGGGTGCGTTCTACCTGGCGCAGGCCGCACTGCGCCACATGCTCGAGCGTGGCACCGGACGCATCGTCAACGTCTCCTCCGTCATCGGCGAGACCGGCAACATCGGCCAGGCCAACTACGCGGCATCGAAGGCCGGCCTGTTCGGTCTCACCAAGACCCTCGCCAAGGAAGCGGCCTTCTACCTGGCCAAGAACGACAAGCTGGACCCGAACGGCATCGGCGTCACCGTCAACACCGTCACCCCGGGCTTCGTCGCCACCGAGATGGTCGAGGCCATCCCCGAGAAGGTTCTCGCACGCATCACCGACACCATCCCCGTGAAACGACTGGCCGACCCGCAGGAGATCGCCCGGGTCGTGCACTTCCTCGCCGCGGACGCCTCCTCGTACATCACCGGTCAGGTATGGGGCGTCAACGGCGGCCTGGACATGTGATCCGGTCTCCCCACCCACTACTTCGAATCGAACGGTCCCCTCGCACATGCAGCCATTCGAGCTCAATCGGCACGGCCGAATTGTCTTCCCCTCCAATTTCGTTCCCGAACTCGACTTCTCCACGCTGAGCAGCGTCGACCACCTCGACGCCGTCATCCGACGCGACTTCGACACCAAGGCACCCACGGTCTCGGAGATCCTCTCCCGGCACGAACTGGGCAAGTACGCCTCGAAGTTCGAGATCATGCGGGACATGGCCCTGAACGTCTTCTGGGCCGACCGATTCCCGCTGATGATGTTCGAGCGGCGCGTCATTCGCTGGGGCGACGTTCCCCGCAACCGCGACGACGTCTACATGCCTCGTCTGACTCCCTGGCCCGAGGCCGAAGAGCGGCTGGGGGCGGTCGAGGAGGCCTACCGCGCTCTCCCCCGCGCATGGGACAGTGCCGCCGAGGACCGCATCTTCGATCGACTCTTCGCGGTCTTCGGTTCGCGTCGTCACTTCGCCGGCGACCTGCCCACGGTCAAACCGACCGTGCCACAGCTGATCTCCGATCCGGAGAACATCACCCTGCGTGTTCGCCACTACGATCCGAACCACCCCGTCTTCGGATACGACGAGATCCTCGACTGTCACGAGGACGTCGCCGAACTCGAGGCACTGAGCCGCTGGTCGATGGTTCTGCACAACCAGCAGCCCTGGGACGGAAGCGAAACCGAACTCGTCCGGGTCGCGGACCTGAAGGACGACGACTACGTCGTGGCCTCCCATCCGCGCAATCGCGAGGTCCAGCGGTTCATCAACCGGGTCATGTCGGGCAAGACCCGTAAGGCCACCTCGTACACGCGGCACGAACCGGTGGCACCGTCTGCGCCCTACCCGGCCGTCGACGTGCGCTCGGAGTTCGCGATCGCACCCCGCATCGATGCGATCGCGGTCGCGCACGGCGACCAGGTGTGCACCAACGAGGACCTGATCCGTAACACCGCCTACAACTGGTCGCCCATGTCGGCCGACGAGATCACGGCCAAGACCGGGATCGAGCAGCGCCGGTACACCTCGGGAACCTTCGAGGACCTGGCCCTGACGGCGGCGAAGCAGGCGATCACCTACGCCGGAGTCGGCCCGCAGGACATCGGCGCGGTCATCACCTGCACGTGCACGAGCGGTCGGCTGATCCCGTCGCTGGCCACGTGGATCTCGGGCGAACTGGGCATCGGGCAGACCCATGCCTCGTTCGACCTGATCGCGGCGTGCGCGGGAATGCCCTACGGCCTGGCCGAGGCGACCCGCATCCTGCAGCAGGTCAAGCGCCCCGTCCTCGTGGTGTGCGTCGAGAAGTTCTCGGACAAGATCGGCACCGTCCGGCCGTCCCGGATGATCTTCGGTGACGGCGCCGCGGCGATGGTCATCTCTCCGGCCGCCGAGGGCGAGGCACCCGATCTCGAGTTCTTCAACAGCTACGCGAGCGGCCCGACGAGCGAGGTCAACTCGATCATCTGGCCGAACCCGGACTTCGACAACTTCATCACGGTCTACGGACCCGAGGTGAAGACGCTCGCCGGTCGTTATCTGGCGCAGATGCTCGACGAGATCAAGGCCCTCCCGTCTCCCGACGACGCCGAGCGTTCGCTGCTCGACGACATCGATCTCATCGTTCCCCATCAGGCGAACAAGACGATGGTCATCGAGCTCGCCGCGAACGCCGGACTCTCGGCCGACCGGTTGTACTTCAACATCGAGAAGGTCGGCAACACGTCGTCGGCGAGCATCCCGCTCGCGATCCACGACGCGGTCCGCGACGGGGTCATCACCGAACCGGTGCGCATCTTCGCTCCCGGCTTCGGTGCCGGAGCGGTGGCGGGGTACACCGTCATGCGGATCGACCCGAAGGTGGTCGTGCCGTTCGAGGAGACTGCCGCCGGCTGAGCCGGCAGATGACACACGCCGGCTGATCCCGGCGTACGACAGGCATCCGGGCCGTCCCCCGGCAGGCCCGGAGTACATCGGCCCGCTCGCGACATCCGATCGCGAGCGGGCCGATCGTCGTCTGCGAGCGGGCGACGTAACACCCGCGACGCCCAGGCCGACATTTCGATCGGATCCGGCAAATCGGATCCGGACGAAGTACAGAAAGGCCTCGCGCATGAAGTTCCGCCGCATCGTCGCTGCGACGCTGGGGTGTGTGGCTCTGACGGTCGCCGCACCGTCGACCGCCACCGCCTTCCCTCTCGTGGACCTGCTCCCGAAGGGCATCGCCGATCTCGTTCCGAGCGGATCGTTCAATCCGTTCGCTCCGCCGCCGGCACCTCCGGCTCCCCCTGCCCCGCCGGCACCCCAGGCGGCTCCGCAGGTCGCGCCGGCTCCCCCGGCCCGTCAGGCTCCGGCCGTACCGAGCGGTGGGTTCGAGAACTGCACCGAGGCATGGAATGCGGGCGCTGCTCCGGTCCACCGCAACGACCCCGGATACGCTCCGCGTCTCGACCGCGACAACGACGGGATCGGCTGCGAGCGCGATCCGCGCTGATCGGTCCGTCCGGTAAAAGAGCGAAGGCTCTTCCATCCTCTCCGGGATGGAAGAGCCTTCGTCGTTCGTACGTGCGGAAACCTCAGAGCCAGCGCGGCGGCGTGAGTTCTCCGCCGGTGACGCCGACGGCTCCGCGACCGACCGCATCCTCACCACCGGACGCATGTGGGGCGACCTGTGGCACCTCGACGGTGCCGGTCGCGAGGCCCGCAACGAGCTGTTCCGCACCCGCGACACCTCGAGCTACAAGTACACCGACTGGCTCCGGGGCTACAGCTCCGACCGCAACCGCTGAGCACTCACACAGCGCCGCAGAGCAATTCGTCCCGTTCCGGACAATGCCGTCCCCGATCACCGATCGGGGACGGCATTCGCCGTATATACGTCGTTCGTCCCGCAACCGAAAGGTACCGGAGCGACCGTGACCAGCACATACTGAAAATATGACCGCGTCACGGCAGGCGTCGGCGCTCCGCAGCGAGGTTCGGGACATCGCACTCGGAACCGCCGACCCGGTCGAGTTCCGGCACGCCGTCCTCGACACGATCCGGCGGCGTATCCACTACGACATCGGATGCATCGCTCTCGTCGATCCGGCGAGCATGTTGTTCACGTCCGTGACCATGCTCGGCGCCGACGCCCCGCCCGGTCGTGCCGCGAAGACGGTGGCACACATCGAGTACGGCACGTCGCGCTTCGCGAACACCTACCGCAAGCTCGCCCGGACGCGCACCGGTGTCCAGACGATCCGCGAGGCGATCGACTGCGACATCCGCGATTCCTTGCCCTACAGCGAGATCCTCGAACCGCAGGGAATGGACGACGAGGTGCGCCTCGTCTTCCGGGGCCGTGACGGGCGCGTCTGGGGCGGCGGCACTCTCATGCGCGCCCCCGGCCGACGCTTCGACGCCGACGATGTGGCAGCACTCGCAGGATGCGTGGGCGAGATCGGCGACGGACTGCGGTTGTCGTTGCTCCGCGAATCCCCTCGACTCGCGGCGGACGCATCACCCGGCGGTTCCGGTCCCGCGGTCGTGGTGGTGGGCGCGGACAACGAGATCGAATCGGCTACTCCGCAGGCGGTGGAGTATCTCGAGCGACTCGGTGCCGAAGGCGCCTTCATGCTCCCGGCCGTAGTGGTCGCCGTCCGTTTCCGCTACGAAGGGGCCGCCGCGCGCGTCGTCCGTGTCCGTACGGAGGACGGTCAGTGGCTCGTCCTGCGGGCCGGGTCGCTGGACGGCCGAGGAGAATCGGCCCGGATCGTCGTCGTGATCGAACCCGCGCAGCCCGGTCAGCTCGTGGCTCTGACCGCCGCCCTTCACGGTCTCACCGAACGGGAGACCGAAGTCCTCGCCCGCGTTCTTGCGGGAGAGACACGCACCGAGATCGCGCGTGGACTGTTCGTCAGCCCGTACACCGCGCAGGACCACCTGAAGAGCATCTATGCGAAGACGGGCGTGAACAGTCGGCAGGAACTCGTCGCACGACTGTTCTTCACGCACTGCCTCCCCCGGGTCGGTACGGAGATCGGGCCGGACGGGTGGTTCGTCGAGAAACCGGCGCCGACGAGCGTCCCGGTCGGTGCACATCGGAAGAGGTGAGCCGTGGCACGCATCCTGATCGTCACACTGGAAGGCGGCGGGAACTACCCGCTCGAAGCAGCGCTCGGATGCGAGTTGCACCGCCGCGGACATCACGTTCGGGTTCTCGGTCACGAATCGCAACGGAAGGTCGCGGAGGATGCCTGCCTCGTCTTCTGCGGCTACCGGCACTCGCCGACCTGGACCCCGCACGTAGAACTGAGCACCCCGAAAGTGCTGACCATGGCCTACGCCATGATGACCGACCCCGCCGTCGCACGGGATGTGGGGGACGAGATCGCCGGGGAGCCGACCGATCTGGTGATCGTCGATTGCATGCTGTTCAACGCCCAGGACGCTGCGGCGCGCACCGGGGTGCCGCACGTGGTGCTGTTCCATTCCTTCTTCGCCGCATTCGACGGCGCCTTCCGGCACGGACCGTTCGGGATCGGTTCGCGACTACGCGGCCTGGGTCCGAAGCGACTGTGGGAACAGGCCGACATGCGACTCGTGTGCTCGGACCGAGTGCTCGACCCGGCCGCGCGACGGCGCACGGACGGCTCGATGACCTGGACCGGTGCGATCCACGACGCGAAGGCCGCGGCGGTCGGTCGAACACCGCCGCGCGTGCTGGTCAGTCTGAGCACCGCCGGCTTCCCGGGTCAGCGCCGCACTTACCAGAACATCTTCGACGCCGCCGCGGAGATGGACGCGGAGTTCGTCGTCACGACCGGGCCGGCGATCGACCCTACCGGGTTGCGCGTACCATCCAATGCGACCGTCCACCGGTACGTCCCGCACCACGAGCTGATGTCGACCTGTTCGGCGGTCGTCGGGCACGGCGGGCACGCGACGGCCTTCCGGGCTCTCGCACACGGACTTCCGATACTGATCATGCCCATGTCGGCGGTGACGGATCAGGCGATCATCGGTCGTGAGGTCGCGAAGGCGGGGGCTGGAATCCGCCTGCGGAAGACCGCCTCGCCCGAGCAGATACGCGCGGCCTTGGAGAGGCTGCTGACCGACGACGGTCATCGCACGGCGGCAGCAGAGCTCGGCGCCCGTCTCCGAACCGTCGACGGTGCGTCGGCTGCGGCCGACCGGGTGTTGACGCTCGTCGACCACTGACGAGCACGCGAAGGACCGGCACCTGTCCGGTAGGTGCGGGTCGATCCTTCGCATCACCCTTCGATCGCATCTCCCTCCTCCAGAAGCTGTTTCGCATGTTCGAGGTTGTTCCGCACATCGCGCGCCTACAGTTTCTCCACGACCGGCTGGGTGAACTTGCCGAAGAAGTTCCCGACGTCCTCGGTGTCCTGGTGGAAGGTGACGCGGGTTCCCGTCTCCTCCGACTCGAAGCGATAGACGGTCTCGTACCGGATCGGACTCTTCACGCTGCGGCGGTGCTGGGCTCTGCCGGGCTCGACGCGGGCCAGTTCCTCGGTGAGTTCGATTCGCCGTCCGGCAAACTTGACGGTGGCGCGCGAGACGGATCCCTCCTTGCCGCCCTCACCTGAGATGCAGTGACTGTTCCTGCTGTACCGCAATGGTTCTCATGGGGTACGCGTCAGGATTCCTGGCGCGGGACCATCCCTCCGAGGGCGATGTCGTATTCCTGCGCCTGCTCGTCGAATCCGACGCTGTAGACGGTGGGATACCAGGCCGAGTGCTGATAGGCGGCCGGCAACTTGATCTGTTCGCGGATGGTGGGACGGGTCAGCAGCCACTCCCGCGTGATCATCGGCTCCATGAAGGTGTAGTCGCCGTCCCACGAACCGTTGACGAACGTCTCGGTGAAGTTGTAAACGCCCGGAACCATTCCTTCCGTGATGTCGAGCCAGTGCACACCCATGAACGGCACCGCGAGTTGCGATGCGAGCATCCCCGGCGGGGTCACGTAGTCGCCGGGCATGTACTTCGGGTCCGGGAGTCGTTCCGCGCGAGCGGCGTAATCCGGTGCGGTCGGGTCGATTGCTTCGATCGCCGCCATGTCGGTCATATAGAAGTGCATGTCGAAATGGGGCTTCCCGAACAGCACGGTCGGATCGTGTCCGCGCGGGTTCCAGTTCAGCATGACGTGGTCGAACACCGTGTCGGATGCCTGAACGGGCAGGTGCAGCATGTACATCTCGTCGACATCGGGCAGTCCGTCGAGGGCCGCCGGCGAGAAGCGGATACCGACGGCGGTCGGGGCCCCGTTCGCATCGACGGTGGCGTACGCACGCGCGGTTCCGTCACCGACGCTCACTGCCTGACCGAAGTGCAGGTGGGCAGGTGTGGGCACCGCCGACGCCACGCCGCCGACCGCCACGGCGACGCACGCGGCGAGGAGCACTGCGATGGAACGAGATGCTCGATGTTTCTTCATGGTGATATCCGATCGCCGAGGGTTCTCGGTGAACCTCTCCATTCCGTGGGTCCAGTCTCGACCGGTGTTCGTCACCCCGGCCATCCCTCATTCGGGGGATTTCGCCGAGCGATCCGACAGAAGAGCTCGTCCTCACAGCGTCGCGGCATATACTCGCCGGACTGCAGACAGACGTCACGATCCGCGGAGAACAGGGAGCGGCCCTTGAGTATTCGCAACCTTCGCGTCGCGGTGGTCGGTGGGGGAATCATCGGTGCCGCGACCGCCCGGCGACTCGCCCTCACGGACGCCGACGTCACTCTGTTCGAGAAGGAGGATCGGCTCGCCGCGCATCAGACGGGGCACAACAGTGGTGTCGTCCACGCCGGCCTCTACTACACACCCGGCAGCCTCAAGGCCCGGTTGTGCAGGCGTGGGGTGGAGTTGTTGCAGACGTTCACCACGGACAAGGGCCTGCAAGGAGGATCGGCTCGCCGCGCATCAGACGGGGCACAACAGTGGTGTCGTCCACGCCGGCCTCTACTACACACCCGGCAGCCTCAAGGCCCGGTTGTGCAGGCGTGGGGTGGAGTTGTTGCAGACGTTCACCACGGACAAGGGCCTGCCTTACGACGAGTGCGGCAAGGTCGTCGTCGCCCTCGACGAATCGGACCTCGGCCGGCTCGACGCGATCTTCTCGCGGGCCACGGCGAACGGGGTCCCCGGCATCAGACGCATCGGCGGCGACGAGATCACCGCGATCGAACCGCACGCCGTCGGGATCGCGGCCCTTCATTCCCCGCACACGGCGATCATCGATTTCGTCGCCGTCACCCGCGCGCTCGCGGACGACGTCGTTGCCGCGGGCGGCACGGTGCGGACCGGTACCGCCGTGACGGCGATCCGTGAGGCGGGCGAGCAGGTCGTCGTCGGCATCCCGGGCGATCAACTGGCCTTCGACCTGGTGATCACGTGCGCGGGACTGCAGTCCGACCGCCTCGCCCACACCTCGGGTGACACCCGCGACCCGCGGATCGTCCCGTTCCTCGGCGACTATCTGCTACTCGAACCCGACGCGGCGGCGAAGGTGCGCGGGTTGATCTATCCGGTGCCCGATCCCCGCTATCCGTTCCTCGGTGTGCATCTCACCCGGTGGATAGACGGTGAGGTGATGGTGGGACCCAACGCCTTCCTCTCCCCCGGCCGCGAGGCCTATCGCGGCGGGCGCGGATCGTGGCGGGATCTGCGCGATGCCGTCGCCTGGCCCGGTTTCTGGCGGTTCGCCGCCCACAACCTGCCCGCAGCGGGCCGGGAACTGCGCACCGCGAGCAGCACTCGGCGGTTCGTCGCCGATGCGGCCGCGTACATGCCCGGGCTGACCGTCGACGACGTGCGGCCGGGTCCGCGCGGCATCCGCGCCCAGGCGATGAACTCCGACGGAGGTCTCGAGGACGACTTCGTCGTCACCGGGCACGGACGGGTCGTGCACCTGCGCAACGCCCCGTCGCCCGGAGCCACCTCGTCGATGGCGATCGCGGAGTATCTCGTCGACCACGCACTCGAACGCATCGCCTGATCGGGTCACCCGGCGGCGGACGTCATGGTTCGCGGTGACCGGTTCCGGGCATGCTGCATGGGAAACACTTCATCGTCAGGAGGTCTCCATGGCACGAATCGCACTCTTCGGAGGACACGGCAAGGTCGCGTTGCATCTCGAGCGGCTGCTGGCCGATGCCGGTCACGAGACCAGCGCATTCATCCGCAATCCCGATCACGCCGACGATGTCCGCGCTGCCGGTGGCACGCCCGTCGTCGCCGACGTCGAGAAGATGGACATCGCCGAGATCACCGAGCTGCTGCGCGGCCACGACGCGGTGGTCTGGTCTGCAGGCGCGGGCGGAGGGAATCCCGAACGCACCTACGCGGTGGACCGCGACGCGGCGATCGCCTCGATGACCGCCGCGCAGGAGGCCGGGGTCCGCCGGTACGTGATGGTGTCGTACTTCGGGGCCCGCCCCGACCACGGCGTCCCCGAGGACAACAGCTTCTATGCCTATGCCGAGGCCAAGTCGGCCGCGGACACCCATCTGCGGGGTACCGACCTCGACTGGACGATCCTCGGTCCGAGCGCGTTGACCCTCGACCCGCCCACCGGCCGCATCGAGATCGAGGGGCACGGGGCGAGCGACAAGGGGCAGGTCTCGCGCGCCGACGTCGCGGCCGTCGCCGCAGCGGTGCTCGAGCGACCGGAGACGGTGGGACGCACCATCGAGTTCAACAACGGTGACGTCCCGATCGACGAGGCACTCGACGCGCTGAGGTAGCTCCCCGCGCAGCAGTCCGCCCCCGGTAGCAGGGGTGATCGGGGGCGGACATACGAGCGATGTGATCGCTCAGGCCTGCGGGGCGAGTTCCTCCACGCGCAGCGGCGACGTGTCCGCGGCGGCCGCGATGGCCTCCTCGAACTGCCGGCGGTCGACCTGCGAGCCGAGCACCAGCGCGGGTCGCGCCAGGAAGCCCTCGCGGTCGTCCTCAGGGGCCTGGTCCAGGGTGATCGACAGGCCGAGCCAGACGTTCTCACGACGCTGGTCGTCCTCGGTGACCTGCTCGGCGGGCCGAGCCGGGAGCTCCGCGCCGGCCGGAGCGGCACCGGAGCGCAGGGATGCGGCGACACTGTCCAGGTCGGCGACCGGCACACGGCACAGCAGCAGACCGTCGGGGCGGGCTACGAAGGCCTCACCGGCCGTCGCGCCGAGTGCCTCGACGAGATCGGGCGCGTCGAGCAGCATCCGCAAACGGTTCTGGGTGTCCTCGCGGAAGTCGATGTCGGCGCGAGGGAGAGATAACACCCCACCGCCACCGGACCGACGATGTCGCCCGCCTCCGACCGCGCGTCGCTCTCGAGTTCGCTCGCGTGGTGCAGCAGCATCTTCGCCCGCTCGAGCACCGCGTGACCGGTCGGTGTGAGCTTGACGCCCTGGGCGCGCTGCCGGACGAGGAACTTGACCGCGAGGGCCTTCTGGTCGGTGATCGCAGACGAGAGCGAGTTGCCTCATCGTGTACGTGGGCATCGCGTCCGTCCTGGGCATGGTAGTCCCGAGTCGAGAGCGCTCACACGAACCGGAAGAGCGGCGGGATCGCGACGACCGCCAGTGCCGCCCACCCGCAGTAGACGGGCAGGTAGCGCATCTGCCACCGCTCGACCGCCGCGAAACCGGTGCGGCCCCGCAGGAACGAGATGCCGAGCCACGCCGCCCACACGAGGTTCGCCAGGAGGACGAGGTTCAGACCGAGGGCGGTGACCTTGTTGGCGGTGAAGCCGAACTCGGCGATGCGGGCGGCCATCGCGGTGAGCATCAGCAGGTCGACAGCGAGCGCCGCGGCGATCAGCATCACCTGCAGCAGATCGAAGACGTCCGGTGCGGCGTGCGGGTCGCGGGCAGAGATCGAGTAGAGCAGAAGTCCGAGGACGAGCACGAGGATCAGGTCCATGAGGATCAGCAGGCCCCGGTCGACGTCGACGACGCTGTGGGCCGCGATCACCGCGACGAACAGCGCGATCAGCATGAGGATCGTGACGGGCGTGAAGACCCGGGTGAGAACGGGAGCGATGTTCTCCACGACCTGCTGCTTCGCCTCGACGAGCCAGGCCGCGACGACGATCGCTCCGGCCGGCCCGAACGGGACGATCCACTGTTCGAAGAACGGTTCGATATCGATCTCCAGGGCGCTGAAGGCACCCGCGGTCAGCCCCATGAGCACGCCGCCGCCGAGCGCGAGCAGCGCCAGGTACACGGCGAACTCCCCGGTGAAGCGCACGAAGTCCATGCGACGGCGATGGGATCGCCACTGCCCTGCGACATAGGCCGCACCGACGACGAACCACAGGACCACCGGGGCGTGGATCGCCGCGATGATCTCGGTGGCGCCGCCCGGTTCGAACGGGAAGACGTTGAGCACGATCGCCACGAGGACGAACGGAACGGCAAGGAGCGCACTGCTCTTCGGACTCATCTGACGCTTCCACGCGAAATACAGCGTGAGGAAGGGCAGCATGAGCACGGCGGCGTTGCGCACCAGTGCGTTATCGGAGAGCCACTCGAATCCGGCCCGGACGGCCAGACCGGCACCGAGCGCGCAGGCGAGGACGACCGCGAGTTCCCTACGGCGACGCGGGGTTCCGGACTCCTCACCGCGACCGCCACCGGTGAGGACGAGCTGCTTCCACAGCCGGTCGGAGTGTTCCTGGGCGAACTCGCGGGAGACCTCGTCGAGACCACCCATCCGGCCGACCGCGACGAGGAATGCCTCGTCGGCCGTCAGTCCGACCGACGCGAGGTCCGAGATCTGTTCCCGCAGATGATCTTCCATCTCGTCGATGTCCGAGGACGAGATGACCCGATAGTCGGCGACGTAGTTGCGCCAGCCGGCGATCCGGTCCTCGAGATGTGCGTCGAGTGTCATCACGACCACCCCGGCGCGACGGCGGGAGGCAACTGGGCCGACTGCCACACCTGGTGCAGGGCCTCGGCGACGACCGTCCACTGCGCCGCCCGTTCGGTGAGGACTTCCCGGCCCGCGTCGGTGATGGCGTAGTGCTTGCGGCGCCGCCCGTTGTCGGCGACACGCCAGGTGGCGGACACGTGCCCCGCCCGCTCGAGACGGTGCAGGAGGGGATAGAGCATCCCGTCGGTCCACTGCATCCGGCCCTGCGACAGCTCGTTGACGCGTTTGATGATCGCATACCCGTACGACTCGCCCTCGGCGAGGATGCCGAGCACGAGCGGGGTGGCGGACGCGGCCACCAAATCCTTCTCGATGAACATGTCGTCCTCATACCTAGAGGTTCTATGGATAACGGTGACCCTAGCAGATCTAGGTATGAGGACCGAGCGCTCTTCGCAAGGTGGTGCGGTGGCGTCTACTGCCGGTCGTCGGATCCGGCGGTTGTGGATTCGTCGGAGCCGGAGGCGGTCGATCCGGAATCCGCAGATCCCGAATCCGCAGATCCCGAAGCGGCAGATCCCGAAGCGGCAGATTCCGAAGCCTCGGAGCGACTCCACGTCTCCGTCACCCGCGCCCGGCCGCGTTCGAACACGTCTCCGAGGACTCCCCCGACCGCCTTGAGCGGACTGCTCATCGAGTCCAGGGCCTCGGCGATCACCGGGTCCTCGTCGTCGAGCCAACCCGCCTCGTCGGCACGGCACGCCCACCGGAAGTCGTCGAAGTCCTGACGCAGACCCGCGAGCACCTTCGTCGTCCGTCCCGACGACAAGCGGCGTACGACCTCGATCGGGGTGCCCTCCGCGAACCGGGCGAGCGCGGCACGGGCGCGGCGCAGCAGTTCGGCGTCCTGCGTGAAGTGGTCGGCCAGGACCTGACGGGCGGAGGTCAGCGCGTCGCGCAGTTCGTCGTCGGGCGTGCGTGCCAGGTGCACGCGATGCCACAGGAACAGGCAGTCCTCGACGATCACGAGCAACTGCAGCGTCTCCCCCAGAGCCTCCTCCACCGCGACCTTCTGCAGCAGTTCGACGTGCTCACCCACCGCCGCGTCGAGTCCGAGATCGTCGAGCGACGAAGAGACGTGCCCGCGCAGACGCGTCACCGTCCGGGCGAGGACCTCACCGAGGTCGGCGATCGACTGCCAGTCCCGGTCGGGAAGACCGCCGGTGTGGTCGACCATTGATGCCGCCCTGGTCAGAACATTGTGGGTCGCGACGATGTCGCCGGCCGGCTCCGCCCCGGCCAGGTCGAGCACGCGGTCGACGGTTCCGGGCGCCGCATCGTCGCCTTCGAGACGCACGACGGCGGCCTCCACCGACGCGACTGCTCCCCGCAACGCCTCGAGGACCGCGTCGGGGGCGGTGGGGACTGCGGCGGTGGGTTTCGACGTGTCGGCCATACCCCAATCGTGCTACGTCGAAGGGCCGGATGCATCACGTCTTCCGGCTCAGTTCGGGACGCGCACCCACTTCCCGCTCAGTTCGGGACACGGACCCACGCTTGTTCGAGCAGGGCCACCACTTCGGTCTCCCTGCGGGCCCGGTAGGCCGACAGGATCCGGCGCGGGCGCGACTCCCCGTCGAGGCCGAGAGCGGACGCCAACGCCGACGCGATCCGCTCCTCGGGTACGGTCTCCGGTTCGGTGTGGCCGATGAGCGAGAGCGCCTTGCGCAGCGGTTCGGCGTTGTCGGCGACGGTGCGCAGCGGCAGGACGTCGAACCGGCCGTCGGTGCGGACCTCGAGCAGCAGCTCGTTGTCCTCCTCCACCCCGACGTCCTCGAGAAACCGGCGGATCGAGGACAGACGCGGCACCGGTCCCGTCCAGCGCAGGGTCTGGCCGCCCAGGCGGGACGGGAGCATCACGTGCCCACCCGGTGCGCACCCGGCGATCGCGGCGACGGCGGACGGAACCGTGAACTCGGCTCCCCGCAGGTGGTCGCGGGTCGCGGGGATGCGCAGGCGCCAGGCCTCCCCCAGCCGGTAGAGGCGGCGTGTGCGCTCGGGCAGGGCGATCGGGACGTGCGAGCGGTGACGACGCCGGACACGGCCGTCGACGACCTCGAAATCCCCTCCGGCCGTGAACGTCCGGGCGGAATCCTCCGAGATGCCGAATCGGTCGACGAGCGCGGCGACCACCATGTCGCGATCGGCGCTTCCGCCGCGGGCATCGACCAGCCGTGCGATGCGGTTGCGGATGGCGGTGACCACGTCGACGTCCCACTCGGCCAGCGCCCAACGTTCACCGTCGGATGTGAAGCGCTCGTCGTCGGCGAGTTCGGAGACGAGGGTGTGGACGTCGGCATTGACCCCCATGCGCGCGACAAGCGTGTCGGCGGTCAGGGGATCGCCGAGCACCTCGAGGACCTGAGCGGCACGCCCGGCGAGCCCGTCCGGCGGGGACAGTAAACGGCCTTCGAAGGTCGTCGTGCCGCAGTACCGGGTCCACGCCTCGAACTCGTCGTCGGGAAGCGACCACACGGCCTTCACGGCGGCGGGCTCGACCACACCGTTCGGTGATTCGAACTCCGAGAGCAGTCCGCGGGTCTGCTTCTCGGCGTCGGGCAGATCCGGTACCGCGATCCACCCGTCCGCGACCTCGAAACGGTCGTCGAGACGGTGCAACACCCGCCACAGGGGCACGTCGAAACCCTGGACGGTCCGGCCCAGCACCGGGTGGGTGCGCACCATCCGGTCGAAGGCCGCCACCGGCCGCACGTCGACGCGCAACGCCGCGAGCAGGTCGCCGACCGCCGTGCCGAATGGGAAGGTGGACGGCCCGGCCGGGTCGTCGACGCCGTCGTGGACGCGGCGCCGCAAGGCCGTGCGTTCCGCGTCGGGCAAGCCCTCGAGGTAGTCGGTGAGTTCGGCGATCGGATCGGCCGGCGCCGCCACCGGCAGGTCGCGGGCGGTGAGTGCCCGCAACCGGGCCGCGGCGTCCTGGATCTCCTCCGGCGCCCCGTCGTCGATCACGGCCAGCAGGAGAGGAGCATCGTCGCGGCCGCACACGCGACTCCACCGCGCCAGCGCCGCCAGGTCGTCGAGGAGCAGCGCCGCGGCGGGCACCCGCGCGGCACGCGGATCGGCTTCGAGGGTGGCCAGTTCGCGGAGCACCGTCGCGACGAGCGCGGCGCAGACGATCTCCTCCACCGCGTCGCGGTCGGCGCCGCGGATCCCGAGCAGATCGGCCGGACTGCGACTGAACAATTCGGCGGTGGTGGGTGCGTGCGGGAGGCGCGCGACGAGGGTCGCGGCGGCCGGACCGAGATCGAGTGCGGCCACAGGCACTTCGTCCTCACGCAGCAGACCGTCCGCGAAGCGTAGCTCCGGGTGGTCGGTGACGTAGATGTGGGCGAGTTCGGCGCACAGTTCGGGGATCTCGGTGTGCTCACAGGTCTCGGCGGGCGACTCGTTCTCCCACCAGCGGGACGACGATACGAGTGCCCCGAGGGCGGCGGTGCGGGCCGATCCGTAGCGGTCGATCCACGGCATCAGATCCACCCAGCGACGACTGTCGAGTTCGTCCGACGACAAGGCACGAGACCACAGCGACACTGACCGATGCTCCTCTTCCACGCCCGGCGGAGGCCGCGGGCCCCCTCTCCGGCGTCGACGCCGCGCTCGTGCAGCGCGTCCACGCGAGGCGCCCTCGACCCGGACGCCGGTTCTCACCCTACAGTCCGAACGCCCCGTTTCCCGTCAGGTGAGGGCGGTGTCGACCGCTCAGGTGATCGCGAGGTCGACCGCTCAGGTGATCGCGAGGTCGACCGCTCAGGTGAGCGCAATGTCGGAGTCGTCACGCGCCTCCGGGCGCAGCCGCAGCAGGACGAGTCCCGTCACCGACGCGACGATGAGCGAGGCCACCAGCCCGTTCACGTGCAGCGCCCACACGGCGATCACCGCCCCGGCCAGTCCCCCCAGCAGAGCGATCCAGAGCAGTACTTTTCCCAGGACCGAAGCCATTTCCCCGCACCTTCCGGCAATTCACGATCAGAACGGTGAGGATAGTGTCATCTGTCACAGTCCTCGCGAAAGTCCATCGGTGTGTCGACGGATCGTGCCCGCACGGTGACCGGGGCATACTGGTGCGGTTCGAGACGGTGGGGTCGGCAGGAACACGACGGGGAGGCGGAAACAGTGGCGGAACCGACGAGTGACCGAGCATGCACGGACGTGATCCTGCGCGACGTGACGCTGCGCGACGGACTGCAGCTGACCGGCAAACTGCTCCCCACCGAACGCAAGGTGGAGATCGTCCGGGCGCTGCTCGCCGCGGGCGTGCCCGAACTCGAGATCGGGTCCCTGGCCCGCGCCGACCTCGTGCCGCCGATGGCGAACACCCTCGACCTCGTCGCAGCGCTGACCGAGGAGGAACTCGACCGCTGCTGGATCTGGGTCGCTACGCCGCGCCACGTCGAGAAGGCGATCGCGGCCGGTGCCCGACGGTTCCAGTACTGCTTCTCGGTCTCCGACGCCCATAACCGCGCCAACATCGGCCGCGACACCGCGGACAGCATCGCCGCGATGCCGGCGGCGATCGAACGCGCCCACGCCGTCGGCGGCGGTATCCAGTTGTGCCTGGCCACGGCGTTCACGTGCCCGTTCGACGGGCCGGTCGATCCCGACCGGGTCGTGGAGATCGCATGCGATCCGCGCACCGACGGGGCCGCCGACATCGTCGTCGCCGACACCCTGGGCCAGGCCGTGCCCGGCCAGGTGTCGTCGCTGGTCGCGCGCCTGGCCGCCGAATCCCCCGACCGACGGATCGTCTACCACGGTCACGACACGTGGGGTCTCGGTGTCGCCAACAGCCTCGCCGCGATCGACGCCGGGGCGACCGTCGTCGACGGCGCACTCGCCGGCCTGGGCGGGTGCCCGTTCGCACCGGGTGCGAGCGGCAACACCGCGAGCGAGGACCTGCTGTTCGCGACCCGCCCGTCGTGGCTGGACCCGGAGGTCTTCGGCGCCCTGGTCCGGCTCGGCGAGGACATCGTCGCCGAACTGGACGAACCGAACCGGTCGCGTGCCCGGAAGGGCGCCCGCTCCGAGGCCGAGGCCTTCGACTGGGCCCTCCGGTGACCCGCATCCTGATCGCCCCCGACAGCTTCAAGGGCACCTACACCGCCGTCGAGGTCGCCGACGCGATCGCCTCCGGTGTGGAGAGCGCCGGGCACACCGCGATCCGGATGCCCGTCGCGGACGGCGGCGAGGGCACTCTCGACGCGCTCGCCGGGCCGCTCGGTCTCGCCCGGATCGAGGTCGAGGCCGTGAACCCGTGGCGCGCACCGTGCCGCGGACTGCTGGGGATGTCGCCGGACGGCACGGCCGTCGTCGAACTCGCGACGGCGAGCGGCATCACCACTCCGCACGACGGTCCGCGCGACGCCGTCACCGCCGACACCTACGGCACCGGGATGGTCATGGCCGAAGCCGTCCGGCGCGGAGCACGGCACATCGTCGTCGCGGCCGGTGGGTCGGCGACGACCGACGGGGGCGCAGGTGCGATCGCCGCGATCGACGAGCGGGGTGGGCTCGACGACGCCCGCGTCACCGTGCTGTCCGACGTGACGACCCGCTACACCGATGCGGCACGGATCTTCGGGCCGCAGAAGGGCGCCGATACGGCAGCCGTCGCGCTGCTCACGCGCCGCCTCGAAGAGAGGGCGCTGACCCTCCCCCGCGACCCGCGGGAGGTCGACGGCTCTGGAGCGGCCGGGGGTTTCTCCGGTGGGATGTGGTCGCGGTTCGGTGCAGAACTGCGGTCGGGAGCCGACTTCGTGCTCGACGCAGTGGAATTCGACGACGCCGTGCGCACCGCCGATCTCGTCGTGGTTGGCGAGGGACGGCTCGACGGCCAGTCGCGGGCGGGCAAGATCGTCTCGGCGATCCTCGCGCGCTGCAGCGACGTTCCGGTGGTCGCGGTGGTCGGTTCGGTCGGCGACGACCTCGGCGACTACCGCGATCGGTTCGCCGATGTCGTCGTCGCATCCGATGCGGAATCGCTGACGCGCGCCGGTCGGACACTGCGCACCTGAGAGATGCGCCTTTCGGCACTGCGCACCTGAGAAATGCGCCCGATCACCGGCCGATCACGGAGCGGTGGGAGGTGCGCTGCCGCAGGGAATCTCGGTGGGCGTCTCGGGCGTCGGCACCGGGTCGACCGGATCGGACGCGTGGGCCGGCCACGATGCCGGTCGCGCCTCGGAGCACGGGTCGGCGACGGGTGCGCGATCGGGCGACGGCACCGGCGACGGCGGCGGCGCCACGGCCGTCTGCAGTCCGGGCGCGGAGCGTTCCGCCTGCACGCCGCTGCTCACCGCGACGGCCAGTCCCCCACCCAGCAGGGCGACGAGCGCGACGAGCATGGCCGGCAGGACGGTGCCGCGACGACGGTTCGTGGGCGCGGCGACGACCGTCGGGGAGCGGCGGGCGGCTGCGACGAGCGCGGCACCGGTCGCGCGATGCCAGGGCACCCCGTGCGGAGTCACGAAGGGAACACCGAGGACGGTGGCGAGCTCTCGTGCCGGACGGGCGTCGCCGGGACGCAGATCGAGGAAGACCACCGCGTCGGGCGAGGTGCCGGCGCGGGCGACCGCTTCGTCCATCGCCTCGGGCAGGGACTGCGTGTAGGGACCGAACTCGTCGCCGTCGGGACTCACCGTGGACAGCACCGTGCGCGAGGGGACGTCGACCATCGATGCGGATTCGACGCCGTAGGTACGGGTGTGCAGGGCCAGGACCGGCAGTTCCGCGAGTTCGGGTGCTCCGGCGAGGAAGGCCAGTCGCGCGTCGTCGAGCAGGACCGTGTCGACGTCGATACCGAGCACGGCTCGCACCGCCTCGGTGACCGGTTCGGCGTCCTCGTCGTTCTCGGGACCGGTCACCACCGCGGCCGCGGACAGGGTCAGCGACGCCGCGGCGGCACGTTCCGCCATGGCGGAGGCGGCAGCGGCAGCGGCCTCCGCCGGCGTGTCCCCGGGTGCGCCGAAGCCTCGCTGGGAGTCGAACGGACCGAGACTCGGAACGTCGGCATCGACGAGGACCGCGCACACTTCACCGTCGTCGACGGAGATGCCGAGCATCGGGCGCATCTGTTCGTCCCTCCACGGCTGCCAGCACGAATCACGACGGCCCGAGCGGCCGTCGCTCGGACGAGCCTAGCCGACTACCGGGCCTACTCCGGGTAACAACCGACGGTGAGTCCGACGGTCGCGGCGACGTAACTGCCGAAGGTGATGTACGAGCCGTCGGCCGCGAACATCCGGACGGCGAGACCGGTATCCGGAGGCAGCACATGACGACCGTGGAAGCCCGCCCGCGCGGCGGTGTCCTCGAAGACCCTGGCCGCACGGTCTAGTTCGTCGACCGGCACCGGCCTGCCCGAGCCGTGGATCGGGAGGTGCACCGTCAGGCCCGAGGTGCCGTCGGGCAGCGTGCATCCCGCGGTGGTGCTCGCGTACTTCGGTTCGAAGCGCACGCTGGGGAACTCGGCGGACAGCGCGGTGAGGACGTCGCGCTGCACGGCGGTGTAGAACTCGACCGCGCCCGCGCTGGTCGTGGCGACCGGTTCGGGCATCGCGACCGGGGTCACCGTGGTGGTGCACGCCGCGAGCAGTGCTGCCGGAACGACGACGCACGCCCCGAGCCGAAAACTCCACACAGAGGTCACGGCGTACTCCGTTCTGCGGTGCCCGCGACGACACCGGCGATGTGGTGGGAACTCGACGTTCCGGGGGTGAGATACGAGCTGTGGCCGGTGATGCCCGCGAGCGGGACTCCGGCGGTGGTGGTGCCCGGACCGGCGGGAAGATGCGTCAGGCCGTCGAGGAAGCTCGGGTCGCCACCGAAGGTTCCGACGTCGGCGACGATGTCGCGCTCGGCTTCGACGAGATAGGCGGAGCCGGGTGGGATCCGCAGGTCGGTCACGTCGCCGGTCCCGATCCCCGGAGCCCCGACGAACACCGCGGCATCGACCGCACCGGTCTCCCTCAGCGCCAGACCAGAGACGACGGCCCCGTAGGAATGCCCGACCGTGGTGATACGCGGGTCGTCGGGACGCGAGGCCGCGATGCCGTCGAGGAAGTCGACCAGGCGAGGCGCGGCGATCCGGGCGGCGAGGTCGGAGACCGGACTGCGCTCGGTGAACGCGAGACCCCATCCCCATTGGGGCGCCTGGTAATTCAGCCAGGTGACCGCCGCGACGGAGGGATCGCCGCCGGTGAGGTGGAGCCGAGCGGCGTCGCGCAGCGCCGCGACCTGCGTGTCGTAGCCCTGCAGATTGTCCTGCACGGTCGAGCCGGCGCCGGGGACGAAGACGGCCAGATGCTCGGCGGTGTCGACGTCCCCGACGGCCACCGCCGCCATCGCTTCGCGTCCGGACAGGTCGAGGGCGAGCAATTGCCGGTCGCCGTGGGCGAGGGTCGCGTCGATCGCGGCGAGGGCCTCGATCTTCCACACCGTCTGTTCGAGCCCGGCATCGGCGTCGGTGAACAGTCCGGTGACGCCGAGACTGTCGATCACGGTGCCACCGAGGAACATCGCGTCGAGTTCGGCCCGCAGTTGTGTCGCGACGGATTCGAGGCGGCGACGTTCGTCGTCGAGCAGGGCACGATTGGCGAGATCGCGAACCGCAGCGGGTAGTCCGTCGAGGGCGCCGATCCGTTCGGGATGTTCGGCGACCAGCGCGGTGCGTGCCGTGTCGTCGAGACCGTTCCACCACTGCGCGACCTGCACGGGATCGGTGGCCGGATCCGGCAGGACCGGCAGCGTCGTCGATCCGGACCGCGCGATCGCGGTATGTAGGCGACCCTGTTCGCCGAGAACCGTTCCCGGCGGCTCGGATTCGACACTCAGGCGAGCGGCGGCCTCGCGGTCGAGCCCATCGGCACGGACGAGCAGCGATCGCAGCGACGCCGCGAGCAATTCGTCGGCGTCGAGCGGGAAACCCCGCGCAGCGGCCCTGGTCTGCAGCTCGCCCAGTTCAGAGTGCAGTGCCCGCAGTCGCGGCACGACGAACCGCGCACATGCGGACACTCGCCGATACGACTCGGCCTGTGCCGCGAGATCCCGCCCGTACGAGGCGAATGCGGACGTCGCTCCGTCATGCGCCGCACCGCTCCAGGCGTCGCCGAAGGACGCCGACCGCGCGACGTCGCCGGCCACGGCGTCGACGGCATCGGCACATGCCGCGAGCTCGGTCGCCGTGCGCTCGAGCGCATCCGGATCCCACCCCGCCAGATCGTCCACCTGCACACCACCACCCCCTGCCGCGGAAGCATAAGGGGCACCGACGACGGCCGGCCCGCGAAATGCTCCGCGGGCCGGCCGCTGTGGACAACTCCACTGCCTGTGGACAACTCGTGTCCACCTGCACTTTCTGCCTACATGTCGCTGATCGCTTCGAGCGGCGGCGTCTTCGCCGCACGCTGGCCGGGCCACAGCGCCGCGAGGACACCGATGATGCCGGACGCGACGAGCATGCCGACGACCTGCGACCACGGCACCGAGATGATGTCGAGTCCCTGATCGGCGAGGGTGCGTACGAACGCCCAGCCGAACGCGAGACCGAGCACGACACCCACGACCGCGCCGAAGACCGCGATGAGCAGCGACTCCAGGTAGATCGTGCGACGCACCTGGGCGCGTTGCATACCGACGGCGCGGAGCATGCCGATTTCCCGCCGCCGTTCCACCACCGACAGCGCGAGGGTGTTGACGATGCCGAGGATGGCGATGACTACGGCGAGGGCGAGCAGGCCGTAGAGGATCGCGAGGAGCATGTCGATCTGCTGCGCCTGCTGACCCTTGAACTGCTCACGGTCGAGGACCTGCACGATCACGTAGTCCTTGACGGCCTCCTCGATCGACGCGCGCACGGTCTCCGGATCGGCACCGTCGACGGTGTTCATGAGGACGACGAGCGCCGACCGGTTGTTCGGCGGCGTGAACTGCTCGAACAGCTCCTGCGAGACGACCCACGGACCGATCAGCTGGTTGTCGGCGAAGATGCCGGCGACCGTGGTGTCGACGGTGTCGCCGTCGCGACTGGTGAGCGGAACGGTGGAGCCCACTTCCCAGCCGTGGTCGTCCGCCGAGGCCTGCGAGACGAGAATCTCGTTCCCGGTCACCTCGAAGGCTCCCGCGACCATGTCCAGGTCGAGAACGTCCTGGAGGGGCCCGCCCGCTCCGGTGCCGAACTCGAAGTCCTCGTCGATCTTGGCCTGCACGCCGTAGGCGGGCACGACCTCCTCGATGCCGTCCACTCCGCGGACCGCCTCGGCGGCGGGGGCCGGGACACCGAACATCTGCGGCCCGGTGAGCATGAAGTCCGCCTCGACCCCGTTGTCGACGAGCGCGTCGACACTGGCCTTCGCCGACGACCCGAATACCCCGATGACGGAGACGAGCATCAGCCCCAGGGTGAGGGCGAACGCGGTCGCGGCGGTGCGACGCGGATTGCGGGTCGCATTGGTGCGCGCGAGCCGGCCGATCGCCCCGAACGGCCGAGCGAAGACCGCACCGAGCGCGTTCACGACGGGCCGGGACAACGCCGGCGCCGCGAACAGCACCGACAGGATCAGCAGGAAGGCGCCGATACCGACGGTCGAGGCCGCGCCGCCACCGACCTGCTGTGCGCCCACCACGACGAGTGCCGCACCGACGATCGCGCAGAGCACACCGATGATCGTGCGGATGCGCAGCGACTCGACGGTCGCTGTGGATTCCTCGCGCATCGCGGCGACGGGCGGAACGTGGGTCGCGCGCCGCGCCGGGGCGTAGGCGCTGACCATCGTCACGACCACGCCGACGAGCAGCGCGACGATCACGGTGCGCGGGGACAACTGCAGCGGGCCCGACGGCAGTCCGAGATCCGCGGCGTTCAGTGCCGCGCGCAGGCCGTAGGCGAGCGCGACGCCCGCGGCGATACCGATGATGCTGCCGATCAGACCGACGACGAAGGCCTCGAGGGTGACCGACCGGCCGACCTGCTTGCGGCTCGCGCCGATCGCGCGGAGCAGGGCGAGTTCGCGTAGTCGCTGGGCGACGATCATCGAGAAGGTGTTGTAGATGATGAACGTGCCGACGAGCAGTGCGATCGCGCCGAACGCGAGCAGGAAGTAGTTGAGGAAGTTCAGGGCCTCGGCGACCTGCGACTTGGTCTCCTCGGTGACCTCGGCTCCGGTCTGCACCTTCAGCTCGGGCAGCGCTGCCGCAATCTCGTCACGCAGCTGCTCGGGCGAGAGCGAACCGTCGCCTGCGACGTCGAGGAAGCCGATGTGCCGGCCGTCGGTGAACAGCTGGGAGGCCTGTTCCTCGGTGAACAACGCACCGATGTAGCCGCCGGTGTCGGTCTCGAGTTCGTAGATGCCGCTGACGGTCACCGGCACCATGCCCTGCGAGATGGTGAGCACGGTCGTGCTGTCGCCGATCGAGAGATCACCGCGTTCGGCCGCGCTCTCGTTGAGCGCGATCTGCCCGCTCTCCGCGGGTGGTCCACCGGCCACGAAGGTCTCCGGTTCGCCGACGAGACGGTCGGGCGGGATGTAGGCGTAACCCTCGGCGGGTGCGCCTCCGGTCTGGATCGCGGCGCCCTCGGAGTCGAGGACGATGATGCCGCCACCGATCGACGGGGACGTGCGCTCGACGCCGGGGAGGGCGACGACCTGGTCGACGGCCTCGATCGGGACACCGCTGGTGCCGTACTGCTCGGTGCTGACGCGGACGTCGACGCCCTGGGCGACGTCGCCGAAGATGCCGTCGAAGGTGCGCTGCAGTGTGTCGGTGAAGACGAACGAACCGGTGATGAAGGCCGTGCCGAGCACCACGGAGAGCACGGTCAGGGCGAGCCGCACCTTGTGTGCGGCGAGGTTGCGCAGGGCAACCCTGCGGATGGGATTCCCACTCATCGCGGTGTCTCCTATTCCGCCACGGGAGCCGCGGAGGCGGGATCGAACTGTTTCATCCGGTCGAGCACTCGTTCGGCCGTCGGTTCGCGCATCTCGTCGACGATGCGTCCGTCGGCGAGGAACACCACGCGGTCGGCGTAGCCGGCGGCACGCGGGTCGTGGGTGACGATCACGACGGTCTGGTCGAACTCGTCGACGGCCGCCCGCAGGATGGACAGCACCTCACCGGACGAGCGGGAGTCGAGGTTGCCGGTCGGCTCGTCGCCGAAGATGATCTCCGGCCGGCCCGCGAGGGCACGCGCGCACGCGACACGCTGCTGCTGGCCACCGGACAATTCGCCGGGGCGGTGTCCGAGACGGTCGGTGAGACCGAGACGGGTGACGACGGTGTCGAGCCATTCCTGATCGATCTTGCGGCCCGCGATGTCCACCGGCAGGGTGATGTTCTCGAGCGCGGTGAGGGTGGGGACGAGGTTGAACGCCTGGAAGACGAAGCCGATGCGGTCGCGCCGCAGCTGGGTCATCCCCTTGTCGGACAGGGTCGTCAGATCGGTGTCGCCGATGAAGACCGCTCCGGAGGTCGCGCTGTCGAGACCTGCGAGGCAGTGCATGAGGGTCGACTTGCCCGATCCGGAGGGACCCATGATCGCGGTGAACTCACCGGCGGCGAAATCCGCGGTCACACCGTCGAGGGCGTGTACCGCGGTTTCTCCGGTTCCGTAGATCTTCTTCAGGTCCTGGGCGCGGGCTGCTGGGGCCGAGTGCAGTGGCATGCACCCATCTTCCCGGTGCCGGGACCACCGCACCATCGGGGATGACCCCGATCTTCGATTCGGGGATACGGGTGTATGCCGGGGCGGTGGCTCAGGCCCAGCGTGCCTGACCCCCGTCCAGCGGGATCGTCGCGCCGGTGAGATAGCGTGCGTCGTCGCTCACAATCCACGCCACGGCGCGCCCGATGTCCTCTTCGGGGTCGCCGATGCGGCGGAGCGGGATGGTTTGCACGAACTCGGCGGCCTCCTCCGGGTTCTTCTCCGTCCACCATTTCAGGCCCGGCGAAAGGGCGTGCGGGGCGATGGCATTGACTCGGATGCCATCGACTCCCCATTCGGATGCCGCGGTGCGGGTCAGCGACCGCAGTGCCTCCTTGGTCGAGGCGTAGCCGCCGTAACCACTCGCGTCCCAGCGCACCGCGGCGGAGGTGACCATGTTGACGATCGACCCGCCACCGCGTTCCTTCATGATCGGGTGGACGAGTTGCATGGCGTGCAGCGCGGCGAGCGGACCCGAGCGGTACGCCTTCTCCAGCACGGCCGGCTTCAGGTCGAGCAGCGGCCCGAGCGGATTGAAGCTCGCGTTGTTGACGAGGATGTCGACACCTCCGAAGGCTCTGACCGTGCGGTCCACCGCGGCGGCGATCGCATCCGGATCGGCGATGTCGCACACGACCGGCTCGGCGGTGCCACCGAAGGCGCGGATCTGCTCGGCGGTGTCGATCAGCTTCGACTCGGTCCGGCCGGCGACCGCGATGGCCACACCTTGGCGGGCCAGCGCGAACGCAACCCCCTGACCGACCCCCTGACCTGCGCCGGTGATCAGCGCGACCCTGCCGTCGAGTTTGCCGCCTTCGAGTGTGCCCATGCGAGGAGTCGAGCAGATTCCGGGCACGTCCGGGTATTGCGGTCCCGGTCGGCGGGACACTGCCCTAACCTGTGGCACATGCGGATAGGTGCGCACGTCCGGCAGGACGACGATCCCATCGGTCAGGGCGAACATCTCGGTGCCGATCTGGTGCAGGTGTTTCTGTCGGACCCGCAGAAATGGACGAAGCCCGGTGAGCATCCGCGCACCGAGGAGATCCTCGCATCGGACGTCGACGTGGTGGTGCACTCGCCGTACGTCATCAACGTAGCGAGCCTGAACAACAGGGTGCGGATGCCGTCGCGCAAGGCCGTCGCCGACCACGCCGAGGCGGCCGCGCGTATCGGTGCGCTCGGGCTGGTGGTCCACGGCGGGCACGTGCGCGCGGGTGAGGATGTCGCCGCCGGGGTGGAGAACTGGCGCAAGCTGTTCGAACGGCAGGAGGACAAGGGCGGGTTCGGGGTGCCGATCCTCGTCGAGAACACGGCGGGCGGCGACTTCGCGATGGCCCGCTACATCGACGCGATCGGACGTCTGTGGGACGCCATCGGCGACTACGGTCCCGGCTTCTGCCTCGACACCTGCCACGCCTGGGCGGGCGGTGAGGATCTCGTCGGTGTCGTCGAACGGGTGCGTGCGGTCACCGGCCGGATCGATTTGGTGCACCTGAACAATTCGCGTGACGAGTTCGATTCGGCCCGCGACCGGCACGCCAATCTCGCCGACGGGCAGATCGATCCGCAGTTGCTCGCGGAGATCGCGGTGCAGGCCGACGCACCGATCGTGCTCGAGACCCCGGCGGAGGGACTCGCCGAGGACATCGCCTTCCTGCGGGAGCACTCGACCTGACGACACACTCCGTTCTACGTTTGCGTCGTGCGCGGACCGATGCACCGTGTCGACGGCGCGCCTCTGTCTCCGACCGAAGCGCACGCCCCCGAAGCTGCGGTCACATGCCGGGCAGGTCGCCGGTCAGATAGCGCTGCACAGTGGGGGCGACGATCTCGACGAGCTGCTCCGACGACATCGACGCGAGCGGTTCGAGTCCGATGATGTAGCGCACCAGCATGATCCCGGTCATCTGGGTGGCCACCAGTTCGGCCCGCAGCCGGCCGGTGCCGACGGGACGGTCGATACGCTCGAACAGCGGTGCGAGCGCGACTTCCAGCAGGAACGAGCGGATCAGACCGCTGTCGCCCCCGGCGATCTGCGCACGGAACATCGCCACGGCCGCGTCGCGGTGCGGGGAGTCCCACACACCGAGAAGGGCGGTCGTGAGGGCACGGCCGAGATTTTCGGGTTCGGCCGCGTAGACGGGGGCGAGGACGTCGCGCGGATCGACCGGCAGCGCGATGGACGCGGTGAACAGCTGCAGCTTGGTGCCGAAGTAGTGGTGCACGAGCGCCGGGTCCACCCCTGCACGGGCCGCTACCGCACGCACCGTCGTCTTGTCGAAACCGTTGGCGGCAAACAGTTCCCGGGCGCTCGCGAGGATGTCGCCGCGCGCGCCCGAGTTCCCGGGACGGCGGCCGGGGCGCCGCGTCCCGGCCTCGCTCGTCACGGGGTGCGACGGCGCAGCGTCGCCGCACCGAGTGTGAGGGCCGCGGCGGTGAACGCCGCGACGACGATCAGATCCCGCACCATGACGGCGGTGACCCCCGGATTCACGGTGATCTCCTGCAGCGCCTCCACCGCGTAGCTCAACGGCAGTGCGTTGCTGATCCAGCGCAGCCAGTCGGGCAGATCGTCCCGGGCGACGAGTAACCCGCACAGCAGGAACTGCGGAATGACGATCACCGGCATGAACTGCACGGCCTGGAACTCGGTGCGGGCGAAGGCGCTGCACAGCAGCCCCAGGGAGACCCCGAGGACGGCGACGAGAACCGCGACGACCAGCACCCACAGCACGGATCCGGCGCTGGTGACGTCGAGCAGCCAGAAGGCCACCACGCATGCGAGACCGGCTTGGACGGCCGCCGCGAGCGAGAAGGCGCTGCCGTAACCGGCAAGCAGGTCGAGTTTCGTCAGCGGTGTGGTGAGAAGCCGTTCGAGGGTGCCCGAACTGCGTTCGCGTTGCATCGCGATGGAGGTGACCAGGAACATCACGACGAACGGGAGGATCCCGAGCATCGTGACGGCGATCCGGTCGAACAGCGAGACTCCGCCCGGGCCGGTGGGCGCGTTCTGGTACATGAAGTACAGCAGCGTCATCAACAGGCTCGGGACGAGCACGATCATCGCGACGGTGCGATGGTCGGCTCGCAACTGACGCAGGATGCGGGTGGTCGTGGTGGCATAGATGACGGCGCTCACGGTCGTGCTCCCGTCCGGTTCCGGATGAGTCGGAGAAAAGCGTTCTCGAGGCCCGTCTCCCCCGTCTGTTCGCGCAGTTCGACCGGGGTCAGCTGGGCCACCAGTCGGCCTTCGCGCAGGAGGACGAGCTCGTCGCAGTGGCCGGCCTCGTCCATGACGTGGCTCGACACGAGCAGGGTGGTGCCGCGGTCGGCGAGCGCGCGGAAGTGCTCCCACAGCTCGGCGCGCAGCAGTGGATCGAGTCCGACGGTGGGTTCGTCGAGCACGAGCAGTTCGGGATCGCCCACCAGCGCACACGCGAGCGACACCCGGCCCATTTGACCGCCGGAGAGGGCCGCCGTCCGGTTGCCGGCGTGGTCGGTGAGCCCGACCGCCGCGAGGGTGTCGGCGACCGCGGCGCCCTTCCGCCCGTAGAGGGAGGCGAAATAGGAGACGTTCTCGGTGACGGTCAGGTCGGGGTAGACGCTCGGCGACTGGGTGACGTAACCGATGCGGCGGCGCAGTTCGGCGCTGCCCGCGCGCAGGCCCAGCACCGTGACCGTGCCGGATTCGACGATCTGGGTGCCGACGATCGTGCGCATCAGGGTGGTCTTCCCGCAGCCCGAGGGGCCGAGCAGTCCGGTGATCGCCCCGCGCGGGACGCGCACGCTCACGTCCTCGAGAGCTCGATGGGTGCCACGCCGAACGTGCAGATCGCGGATGTCGACAGCGTCGGAGATGTGGTCGATGGCCATGATCCACTCAATTCATCGAGTGTTGAAATCATCCTTGGATGAATTGTGCGCCTCACGTCTCGATCCGGTCAACCCCCGCGAGCGTCGCCAGTGGCCGACGGGAGCTCCGACGTACCATGAGTCCCATGAAGCACACGCGTCTCGCCCTGGCCGTCACCGCAACAGCACTGGTCCTGGCGGGATGCTCCGCCGGTGCCGACGAGCCCGCACCCTCCCCCGCCGTCTCGGTCGACACGCCGACGTCCTCGGCTCCCGAGACCACCACCTCCGACGAGGTCCCGCGCGACGCGCGCGAGAAGGTCTCCCCGGCCGGAGAGGGCGCAAAACTCACGGTCGTCGACATCCGCACCGGACGTCACGAGGGCTTCGACCGCGTGGTCTACGAACTCGGCGGCGAGGGCACACCGGGGTGGCGGGTCGGCTACGTCGACGAGGCACTCCAGCAGGGCAGCGGCAACGAGGTCCCCGTCGCCGGCGACGCCGTGCTGCAGGTGCTCATCGACGGCTCGGCCTATCCGTTCGACAGCGGTGTCGAGCAGTACGCCGGCCCGGATCCCGTGCTCGCCGATGCCGGCGGATCCGTGGTGGAGGTCAGCGGGTCCGGCGTCTTCGAAGGTGTCACCCAGTCGTTCATCGGCGTCGCCGCGCACGGCACGCCGTTCTCGGTGTACTCCCTCACCGGACCGACCCGCGTGGTGATCGACGTGGCTCGCTGACGCCTCGTCCTGTCGTGGTGCGAGCCTAGGCTTGACCTCGAGCGCACTCGAGGTCCTAGCCTCGGCTGCGACCCGAGGAGGCCGACACCATGAGCATGGAAGTCACCGCGTGGAACGCGATGTACAACGCGATGCACGCCGAGAGCGACCGCAGGCCGTTCTCCCGAGCGAGCCTACGGCGGATCGCCGAGTTCGCCCGGCCGCACCGCCGTAACATCACCTTCTATCTCGTCCTGAGCGTGACCATCGCGGCGCTCGGCGTCGCGACACCGGTACTCGCGGGCCGGGTGATCGACGCGATCGTCGACGGCGCTGCGGTCTCGGTCGTGGTACTGCTCGCGGTGATCATCGCCGCGATCGCACTGATCGAGGCCGGCCTCGGGATCGCGAACCGCTGGTTGTCGGCGAGCATCGGCGAGGATCTCATCCTCGATCTGCGCACCACGGTCTTCGACCACGTGCAGCGCATGCCGGTCGCCTTCTTCACGAGAACTCGTACGGGCGCGCTCGTCTCGCGCCTGAACAACGACGTCATCGGTGCGCAGCGTGCCTTCAGCGACACCCTGTCCGGCGTGGTCGGCAACATCGTCACCCTCGCGATCACCCTGGTGGTGATGATCGGGATATCCTGGCAGATCACCCTTCTCGCACTGCTGCTGCTCCCGATCTTCGTGATTCCCGCCCGGCACATGGGCGCCCGGCTCGCGCAGCTCAGCCGGGAGGCCGCCAACCACAACTCGGTGATGAACACGCAGATGACCGAACGGTTCTCGGCTCCAGGCGCCACCCTGGTCAAGCTGTTCGGCCGTCCGGCACAGGAGTCGAGGGAGTTCGCCGTCCGGGCGACGCGGGTCCGCGACATCGGCGTGCGCACCGCGATGCTGCAGAGCGTGTTCGTCACCGCTCTGACACTCGTGTCCGCACTCGCGCTCGCGCTCGTCTACGGCCTCGGCGGTTTCTATGCCCTGCGCGACCAGCTCGATCCCGGTTCGGTGGTCGCGATGGCGATGCTCCTCACGCGCCTGTACTCGCCGCTGACGGCGCTGGCCAGTGCCCGCATGGACGTCATGAGTGCGATGGTGAGCTTCGAGCGGGTCTTCGAGATCCTCGATCTGAAGCCGCTGATCGAGCAGTCGCCCGACGCCCGGCCGGTGCCCGGCGGTCCGGTCTCGGTGGAACTCCGGGATGTCGGCTTCGCGTATCCGTCCGCCGACAAGGTCTCGCTCGCATCGCTCGAGGAGGTCGCGGTGCTCGATTCGCGGGGCGGCGAAGAGGTGCTGCGCGACGTGTCGTTCCGCGTGGAACCGGGCCGGATGGTCGCACTGGTCGGATCGTCCGGCGCGGGCAAATCGACCATCGCACAACTGATCCCGCGATTGTACGATGTCGATTCCGGCGCCGTGCTGCTCGGCGGAGCGGACGTCCGCGAACTGACCGCCGACTCGATCCGCGCGACAGTCGGGCTGGTCACCCAGGACGGTCACCTGTTCCACGACACGGTCCGCAACAACCTGCTGCTCGCCCGCCCCGAAGCCGGCGAGGACGAACTGTGGGACGCCCTACGTCGCGCACGCCTCGAGCCCCTGATCGCGTCGTTGCCGAACGGACTCGACACGGTCGTCGGCGAACGCGGCTACCGGCTCTCGGGTGGTGAGCGTCAGCGGCTGACGATCGCGCGACTGCTGCTCGCCCATCCGCGGGTGGTGATCCTGGACGAGGCCACCGCCCATCTCGATTCGACCTCGGAGGCCGCTGTGCAGGAGGCGTTGACCGAGGCGCTCGAGGGTCGCACGTCGGTGGTCATCGCGCACCGCCTGTCGACCATCCGCGCCGCCGACGAGATCCTGGTCGTCGAGGCCGGGCGCATCGTCGAACGCGGCAACCACGACGATCTCCTGGCGGCGGGCGGCCGCTACGCGGAGCTGTACCGCACGCAGTTCGCCGATTCGGGACCGAAGGTATCGGTGGGAGCCCCCATACTCGACGCATGAGCGCCGGGACGTCGACGGTGCCACCGCCGACGTCCCGGCCGAGTGGATCGGCCGGCGGTCTCAGTCGCGGTATCCGCCGCGACCACCACGATCGTTGCGGTCGCTGCGGTGCGTGAAGTCGCCGGAGCGGCCGCCACGGCTGTCGCCGTACTCGCGCTTGCCGCCACGATCGCGCTTGCCGTGATCGCGACGGTCTCCCCCGCGTCGATCGTCGCCGCGACGGTCGTCGCGTCCGCGATACGAGCTGGGACGTCCGGACGGTGCGCCGGAGTCGGGCTGCAACTGGATGAGCACGCCCGAGATTCGGGTGGAGCGCAGCGCGTCGAGGGTCTGCGGCGACAGATCCTTCGGCAGCTCGACGAGGCTGTGATCGGCACGGATGCTGATGTGCCCGAAATCGCCGCGGCGCAGTCCGCCCTCGTTGGCGATGGCACCGACGATCGCACCGGGCTGCACGCGGTGACGCTTGCCTACGGCGATGCGGTAGGTGGTCATCTCCTGGCCGTCGCGACCGACCTTCGGCCCGTCGTCGAAGCGACGCGGCGGACGCTCGCGCGGTTCGCGCTCGCGGCGCGGCGGTGCGACCGGCTCGGGTTCGGCCTCCATGAGGAACGACTCGCCGTCGCGAGACAGCACCGCCAGCGCGGCCGCGATGTCGGCGAGCGGCACGTCGTGCTCACGCTCGTAGTCCTCGATGAAGGTGCGGAACAGCTGCAGGTGATCGGAGGCGAGCGCCTCGGTGATCGAGTCGTTGAACTTCGATACGCGCTGGGCGTTGACGTCCTCGACGGTGGGCAGCTGCATCTCGGCGAGCGGCTGGCGGGTGGCCCGCTCGATCGCCTTGAGCAGGTGACGCTCGCGCGGAGCGACGAACAGCAGCGCGTCGCCGGTGCGGCCGGCGCGGCCTGTGCGGCCGATGCGGTGCACGTACGACTCGGTGTCGTGAGGGATGTCGTAGTTGACGACGTGGCTGATGCGCTCGACGTCGAGACCACGCGCGGCGACGTCGGTGGCGACGAGGATGTCGAGCGTGCCGTTCTTGAGCTGGTTGATCGTGCGCTCGCGCTGGGCCTGCACGATGTCGCCGTTGATGGCGGCGGCGGAGAAACCGCGGGCGCGCAGGCGCTCGGCCAGGTCCTCGGTGGCCTGCTTCGTGCGCACGAAGATGATCATGGCCTCGAAGGTCTCGACCTCGAGGATTCGGGTCAGCGCGTCGAGCTTGCGCTGATGGGAGACGAGAACCCAGCGCTGGGAGATGTTCGCCGACGTCGTCGTCTTCGACTTGACGGTGATCTCCTGCGGATCCTTCAGGTACTGCTTCGACAGCCGGCGGATCGCGCCCGGCATGGTCGCGGAGAACAGCGCGACCTGCTTGGTGTCGGGGGTGTCGGCGAGGATGCGCTCGACGTCCTCCTGGAAGCCCATGGTGAGCATCTCGTCGGCCTCGTCGAGGACGAGGAACTCGAGTTCGGAGATGTCGAGGGTGCCCTTGGCGAGGTGATCGATCACACGTCCGGGGGTGCCGACGATGACCTGGGCGCCGCGGCGGAGGCCGGACAGCTGTACACCGTATGCCTGACCGCCGTAGATGGGCAGGACGGACAGGCCCGGGATATGGACGGAATACTTACCGAAAGCCTCCGCGACCTGCAGCGCGAGCTCGCGGGTGGGCGCCAGCACCAGCGCCTGGGGCCGCTTCACGGAGGTGTCGATACGCGAGAGGATCGGCACCGCGAAGGCGGCGGTCTTGCCGGTGCCGGTCTGAGCGAGACCGACGACGTCCCGTCCCTCCAGCAGCGGTGGGATGGTCGCCGCCTGGATCGGCGACGGGGACTCGTAACCCACATCCGAAAGAGCTTGCAGCACACGTGCATCGATGTCGAGATCGGCAAACGTGAGAGCTGCGGTCTCCTGGTCGGGGGCGTCTTGAATATCACTCATTTGACCAGCAGTTTATCGGATGAACTCACCTCTTCGCGCCCGGACCCGGCCGCGACCTGGGCTCGAGCGCGCGAACAATGACCCACCCCACCCCGTCGCCGGCACCCGGGGCGCGTCACACTGGGCAGGTTCACCGTCCTCGACCGAAGGATTCCACAGTGACGGCTTCCCCCTCCGCGCACGCGTCCGCGACACCCCCGTCCGTCGCCGATTCGGGTATTCCGACGCACTGGTACAACATCGTCGGCGACCTCGCGGTGGCCCCGCCGCCACACCTGCACCCCGGCACCCGCGAACCGATCACCGCCGACGATCTCGCACCTCTGTTCGCCTCGGGACTGATCGAGCAGGAACTGTCGACCGAGACCGACATCGAGATCCCGGAGGCCGTGCGCGAGGTCTACGCCGGTTACCGCTCCACGCCCCTTTTCCGCGCCCGCTCGTTCGAGAAGGCACTCGGCACCCCGGCCCGCATCTACGTCAAGTACGAGGGCGTGAGCCCGGTGGGCAGCCACAAGGTGAACTCGGCGGTCGCACAGGCCTACTACAACTCGCTCGACGGCGTCACCCGGCTCACGACGGAGACCGGTGCCGGACAGTGGGGTTCGGCCCTGTCGTTCGCGTGCGCGAAGTTCGGTATCGATCTCGAGGTGTGGCAGGTCCGCGCCTCCTACGACTCGAAGCCCTACCGCCGCTTCCTCATCGAGACCTACGGCGGCACAGTACATCCCAGCCCGTCCGACCTGACGGAGGCCGGTCGCGCCGTCCTTGCCGAGCACCCGGACACACCCGGCTCGCTCGGCATCGCGGTCTCGGAGGCCGTGGAGGTCGCAGTGAAGGACGCCGCCGCCCGCTACACCCTCGGCAGCGTGCTCAACCACGTGGTGCTGCACCAGACCGTCATCGGCCTCGAGGCCGTGGAGCAACTGCGGGCCGCGGGTGAGGACCAGGCCGACGTCGTCTTCGGTTGCGCGGGCGGCGGTTCGAACCTCGCCGGCCTGTCGTTCCCGTTCCTGCGCGAGGTCATCCACGAGCGGGCGACCACGCGTGTCGTCGCCGTCGAGCCCGCGGCGTGCCCGTCGATCACCCGCGGCGAGTACCGCTACGACCACGGTGACATCGCGGGTCTGACCCCGCTGCTGAAGATGCACACCCTCGGCCAGGACTTCATCCCGGATCCGATCCACGCCGGCGGGCTGCGATATCACGGCATGGCGCCGTTGCTCAGCCACACCGTCGAGCTCGGCTACGTGCAGGGACAGTCCGTGGCACAGACCGATGCCTTCTCCGCGGCGGTGCTCTTCGCCCGGAACGAGGGCATCGTGCCGGCGCCGGAGTCGTCGCACGCGATCGCCGCGGCCGCGGAGTACGCGCGGGGCCTCACCGAACCCGAGGTCATCGTGATCGGCCTGTCCGGCCACGGCCAGCTCGATCTGCCCGCCTACCACTCGTACCTGTCGGGCGAGCTCGACCGAGATCCCCTCGATCCGTCCGGGCGGTGAGTGCTCGCCCGCCCGGGCGGACCGTCCCATACTGGAGGTGTGGGGTACGCCACACGCGAGGAGGCAGGCCGGCGACTCGCCCGGTCGGCCGGGCACCTGCGCGACGCCGACCCGGTGGTCCTCGCACTACCTCGCGGCGGCATTCCCGTCGCCCGTGAACTCGCCGCAGCCCTCGATGCGCCCCTGGACGTCCTCGTGGTGCGCAAACTGGGCGTGCCCTGGCATCCCGAACTCGCGATGGGCGCGATCGCCGAAGGACCGGGTCCCGGAACCGCCGGGGAATCGACCACGCAGGACGCCGTCTTCCGGGTCCTCAACGACGACGTGATCCGGCGCGGGCGGATCGCCCCCGAATCCGTGGCGGCCGTCGAGCGACGCGAGCTGGCCGAACTGGCTCGACGTGCCGATTGCCTGCGTGCCGGTCGCACCCGGGTGCCGCTGGAGGGCCGCACGGCGATCGTCGTCGACGACGGCATCGCCACAGGTGCGACGGCCGCGGTGGCATGCCTCGCCGCGCGCGCCTCCGGAGCGACCCGGGTCGTCCTCGCGGTGCCGGTGGCCTCCCCCGACGCACTGCGCCGGGCCGGCCGGACGGCCGACGAGGTGATCTGCCCGTGGACGCCGGTGGACACCGACAGCGTCGGCGCCGCCTACGACGACTTCCATCAGCTCGGCGACGACGAAGCGATTCTCCTTCTCCGAAATACTGGTACTTCCGGTACCGGAAAATCCGACGAAACGATCCGATAGTGGCAATCCTCGTTACCGGCGGGTAGCATTGTTACCTGGATCACTGCCTATCGGACTGTAAAAAGGGGGCAAAGCGGTCCGAGGGTAATGCATTTCCCAACGACGTGTGATGCAATGCACACCGACAGCACCTAACGATGGAGGGGTCACAGTGAGTGAGATTGCCGTACCACAGTCGTTCTCGATTCCCGAGAACACGTCGATGGCCGACAGCGTCTTCCGGCACGAGAAGGAGTCGCCGGAGTTCGTGCCGTTCGAGCGACTGGTCGACGGCAAGTGGGTTCCCGTCACCGCCCGCCAGTTCGCATCCGAGGTGCGCGCCGTGGCGAAGGGCCTGATCGCGTCGGGTATCGAGCTCGGCGACCGCGTCGCGGTCCTGTCGGCGACGCGCTACGAATGGGTCCTGCTCGACTATGCCATCTGGGCCGCGGGCGGTGCCACCGTGGCGATCTACGAGACGTCGTCGGCCGACCAGGCCCAGTGGATCCTCGAGGACTCCGGGACCAAGCTGCTCATCGTCGAGAACTCCGGTCACGTCGACACCGTCCGCGAGGTCGCCGAGAACGCCCCGACCGTGCGCGAGGTCCTGCAGATCGAGCCGGCGCCGGGCGGCAAGAGCGCGGTCGACGAGCTCATCGCACGCGGCGCAGCGGTCACCGACGAGCAGGTCGAGGAACGGCGCAACTCGGTCACGGCCGAATCCGCGGCGACCCTCATCTACACCTCCGGCACCACAGGCCGGCCGAAGGGCGTCCAGCTCAAGCACCGCCACTTCGCCTCGGAGTCCGCGGCCTGCGGCCTGGCCCTGCCCGACTCGATGCACGAGGGCCAGCGCACCCTGCTGTTCATCCCGATGGCACACGTCTTCGCGCGCCTGATCTCGTTCGCGGCATTCGACAGCAAGGTCACCGTCGGTCATACCTCCGACCTGACGACGCTGCTCGACCAGTTCGCGGTCTTCAAGCCGAACTTCATCCTCTCGGTGCCCCGCGTGTTCGAGAAGGTCTACAACTCGGCGAAGCAGAAGGCCTACGACGGCGGCAAGGGCAAGATCTTCGAGAAGGCCTCGGAGGTCGCGATCGAGTACAGCAAGGCCCTCGAGAACGGCGGCCCCGGCCTCGGCCTGAAGATCCAGCACTTCGTCTTCGACAAGCTGGTCTACGGCAAGCTCAAGGCCGCGCTCGGCGGCAACGTCACCCGGGCCGTCTCGGGCGGCGCCGCACTCGGCGCACGTCTCGGCCACTTCTTCCGCGGTGTCGGCGTCACCATCTACGAGGGTTACGGCCTGACGGAGACCACCGGCGGCATCATCATGAACACCCCGGCCGCCCAGAAGATCGGCACCGTCGGCACGCCGTTCAACGGCTGCGCCGCGAAGATCGCCGAGGACGGCGAGCTCCTCCTCAAGGGCCCCCAGGTGTTCGACGGCTACTGGCAGAACGACAAGGCCACCGACGAAGCCATCCGCGACGGCTGGTTCCACACCGGCGACATCGGTGCGATCGACGAGGACGGCTTCATCTCGATCACCGGCCGCAAGAAGGAACTCATCGTCACCGCGGGCGGCAAGAACGTCGCCCCGGCCGTCCTCGAGGATTCGCTGCGCGCCCACCCGCTGATCAGCCAGGTCATCGTGGTCGGTGATTCCAAGCCATTCGTCGGCGCGCTGATCACCCTCGATCCGGAGGCGCTGCCGGGCTGGCTCGAGCGACACGGTCTGCCGGCGGAAACCACGGTCGCCGATCTGATCAAGAACCCCGACCTGATCGCCGAGATCGACGAGGCGGTTGCCGAGACCAACAAGAAGGTCTCGAAGGCCGAGGCGATCCGCAAGTACCGCCTCCTCGAGACCGATTTCAGCGTCGAGAGCGGCGAGCTGACCCCGACGCTCAAGCTCAAGAGGAACATCATCCACGACAAGCACGGCGCCGAGATCGCAGCGATCTACAACTGAGGTTCCACACCGTCGACCGGGCCCCTCGTCACCGCGAGGGGCCCGGTCGTTTCTCGGGGAATCTGGGAATCCGGCCGGCCACGTCGCCCACGAACGCGGCAATATCCGAAGTCACCCTGCGATGTACGGGTTCGTGCAACAGGTCGTGCCCGGCATCGGAATACTCGCACCACTGTGCCCCGGGCAGCGACGACGCCCACTCGCGTACCGGGTCGATGGGGGCCAGCCGGTCGTCGACGCCGTGGACCAGCAGGACCGGCAGGTCGCTCGCGCCGAGCGCTTCGGCCGTCTCCGGCAGGGCCGCGGTGCGCGGCGTACCGCACAGCACGACGCCCGCGAGGCGGCTACCACCGGAGGGATCGGCATCCAGCGCCGTCAGGACCGTCGCCGCCCCCAGCGAATGGCCCATCACCACCAGCGGCAGACCGGACTCGGCGGCGAGGCCGGTGAGCACGCCGAAGTCCTCGGCGTGGAACTCGACGTTGCCCGGTGAGCCGGGTTCTCCTTCGGAGAGCCCGTGTCCGGCGAGGTCGAGTCCCCACCACGCGATGCCGTGGGCGGCGAGGCCGGAGGCGAAACGGTGGTAGTGCCCGGTGTGCTGCCCGAAACCGTGCGCGAACACCACACCGGCTCTCGCGTCGTCGACGGTCCGGCACCGCCAGTGGACCCGGCCGACCGACCCGGGGAAGAACGTCAACGGCATGGCCTCATTGTGGCCGGAGCCGGAAGGTCACCAGCAGCCGCCCTCACCGCGATAGGTGGGAACCTCGGTGCGTCCGTTCTCGTCGACGAGGTACACCCGGTCGAACCTCTCGCACAGTTCGCCGGCCTTCGCGTGGCGGAACCACACCCGTCCCCCGACGGGGATCGACGCGGCAGCGCGACCGCGCACCGGGGTCTGCACCTCGCCGGCACCTTCCGTCCCCAGCAACTTCAATCCCGCAGGACGGACCGGGCGCGGCACCCGCGAGGCGCCGGTCGGGCCGGACGCGATGTACCCGCCGCCGAACAACGTCGTGACCGACGGTGACGGTTTGCGTACGGCAGGCAGCGCGAAGAACATCGACGGGTTCGGGGTGAACGCCCGGTAGCCGTCGAACAGGGTGGGCACATACAGCCCCGATCCCGCGGTGGCCTCGGTGACGACACGATCGGCGGTGGTCACCTCGAGCGAGCCGGTTCCGCCACCGTTGACCAGTTCGAGGTCACCCACGACCGCACGCACGGCCTCCACCACGGCGCGGCGGCGCGAGGAGAGATCCCGCGCCGACAGTCCCTTGACGAGCCGTACCGGCAGCGACGAGTCGGGCAGGCCCGCGATCTGGGCCTCGTAGAACATCACTCCGACGACGTCGAATCCGGCGGCGTCGGCGCGACGGGCCAGGCCGGAGGCTGCCTCCGGGTCGCGCAGCGGAGAACGGCGCACACCGAGATGGAGCGGACCCACCCGCAACGACGCATCGATGTCCAGGCAGACCTTCGTCCGGAAAGTGTTCTTCCCCAAAGCCGTACGGATGATGTCGAGGTGCTCGGCCGAATCGACCATGAGCGTGATCGCCTGCACCGCGTCCGGCGACACCGCGAGCTTCCCGAGCGCCGCCCGGTCGACCGTGGGGTAGCCCATCAGGATGTCGCGCGCTCCGTGCTCGACGAGCCACAGCGCCTCCCGTAGCGAGTACGCCATGATGCCGCGAAAACCGCCGCGGGTGGTCAGTTCCGGGCCGAGGACCTCGGCGAGGACGGCACGACAGCGCACCGATTTGCTCGCGACCCGCACGGGCACACCGTTCGCGCGGCGGATCAGGTCGTCGGCGTTGCGCCGCAGGGTGGGCAGATCGACGGCGGCGAACGGCGGGTCGAGGTCGGCCGTCGCCGCGTGCACCCGGTCGAGGGCGGCGTCGTGAACGGAAGCAGCACGGAGCACGGGCGATCCCTTCGAAAAGGTCGGGTCGGGTCAGGAACGTTCTACGGCACGGGTCGCGATGATGTCGGCGACGACTCCCAGTTCGGCCGTGGCCGCCTCGCCGTCGCGATCGACGAGCCACCGGAGCACGACGCCGTCGAGCACGGACAACGACAGTCGTGCGAGCGTCGAAGTGGGCAGCGACCATTCGACGCCGCACCGCTCGGCGCAGGTGTCGAGGAACAACTGGGCCTGCTTGTCCATCAGGCGGTACTGCTCCACTGCGATGTCGCCGCCGGCGGGACTGCCATCGGTGCGCTGCCGGAGCGAGTAGGCGGTGATCTCGTAGGTGAGGGTCTGCAGCCCCGGCGTGGATTCGATCGTCGACCACATGGAGCGAAGGCCGGTGTGGAGCATCGAGCGGAGACAGTCGACTCCGCCGGTCTGCTGCGCGTCCTCGGGCACATCGAAGGCCGCGTGCATGGCTCCGGCGAGTTCGCCGACGACGGCGTTCGCCATGGCGACGACGAGGGCTTCCTTGCTGTCGAAACAGTAGTGGACAACGCCCAGTGACACTCCGGCCTTCTCGGCGACGGCGCGGACCGTGACGGCTCCGACTCCCCCGCCCTCCGCCAGTTCCAGTGCTGCTGCCACGAGTTGGGCGCGGCGCTCGTCAGCAGGCAACCGATTCGGCATGACCCTGATGGTAGAGGTCGGGAAAGGTTCACGAGCAGGTGTTGACTTGGACGCTTGTCCAGGTCGAAGATGAGGCATGGCCACCTGGCACAATTGGGCTCGCACCGAGAGTGCGGCACCTCGCCGTTTCGAGACCCCCGGCAGCACCGACGACCTCGCGCGCGTCGTCGTCCGCGCCTCCGAGCAGGGCGAACATGTCAAGGCCGTGGGCGCCGGGCACTCGTTCACCGGCGCGGCCGTCACCGACGGCACGCTCATCTCACTCGACCGGATGTCCGGTCTCGTCGCGGTGGAACCGTCGGCCACCGGCGCGCGCGTCACCGTGCGGGCGGGGACGCGACTGCGCGGCCTGGGCGACCTGCTGTGGGCACAGGGCCTCGCCGTACCGAATCTCGGCGACATCGACGTGCAGTCCGTCGCCGGCGCGATCTCGACCGGCACCCACGGCACCGGCGCGACCTTCCGCGGACTGGCAGCAGCCGTGTGCGGCGCGACGATCGTGCTCGCCGACGGCCGGATCGTCGACTGTTCCCCCGAGCACGAGCCCGACCTGTTCGAGGCCGCCCGGCTCGGCCTCGGCGCCCTCGGCGTGCTCGCGACCGTGACGCTCGATTGTGTCCCCGCATTCCGCCTGCGCGCAGAAGAAGCCCCCTCGTCGCTCCGCACCACACTCGATGTCCTCGACGAACTGCGAAGCGGTGTCGACCATTTCGAGTTCTACTGGTTTCCACACACCGACGGCGTGCTCATCAAACGCAACACCCGCCTCCCCGGTGAGGCACCGGTGCAGCCGGTCGGGCGGGTGCGCACCCTCCTCGACGACGAACTGCTCTCCAACGGCGCCTTCGCACTCCTCCAGCAGGTCGGGACGCGGGTTCCCGCCACCATCCCGGCGCTGAACCGGGTCGCGTCCCGGGCGTTGTCCCCGCGCACCTTCGTCGACCGCAGTTACCGGGTGTTCGCCTCCACCCGCCGGGTGCGGTTCCGGGAGATGGAGTACGCGCTCCCCGCCGAGCACCTTCCAGCGGTTCTGCGCGAGATCGATGCGTGGCTGCAGCGCACGGACGTTCGTGTCGGTTTTCCGGTGGAGGTGCGGTTCGCGCAGGGCGACGATGTCTGGTTGTCCACGGCGCAGGGCCGCGATACCGCCTATGTGGCCGTGCACCAGTACCATCGGCGCGACCACACGCCCTACTTCGACGGTGTCGAGCCGATCCTGCGCGCCGCGCAGGGACGCCCGCACTGGGGCAAGCTCCATTCCCTGACCGCGGACGCTCTACGCGAGCTCTACCCTCGGTTCGACGACTTCCTCGCCGTGCGCGACCGCGTGGATCCGCACCGCACCTTCACGAACCCGTATCTGCGCCGCGTCCTGGGCGAATGACGCCCGAGCCGACTCACCCGGACGGACTCAGAGGAAGGCGGCGTCCCACGAATTGCGCCGGAGCACATCCCGTTCGGCATCGGTCAGACCGAGCTGATCCTTCAGCCCTGCGAGGTTGTCGTCGACGTAACCACCGAAATAGGCGGGATCGTCCGAGTGCACGCTCACCGACAGGCCCGCCTCGAGCATGCGGCGCAGCGGATGGTCGGCGAGCGTATCCACCACGCGGAGGCGGACATTCGAGAACGGGCAGACGGTGAGGGGAATGCTCTCGTCGACCAGGCGCGCGACGAGTTCGGGATCCTCGAGCGAGCGGATGCCGTGGTCGATGCGCTCGGCGCCGAGCAGATCGAGCGCCTGCCAAACATATTCCGGAGGTCCCTCCTCCCCCGCGTGCGCGGTGATGTGCAGCCCTTCGGCCCGCGCCCGCGCGAAGACGTCCTCGAACAGTGACGGCGGGTGACCGACCTCCGCCGAGTCCAGGCCGAGAGCGATGATCGGCGCACCGAGGCGCAGCAGTTCGCCGAACACCTCATGCGCTTCGGGCACGGGGCGATCGCGCACGATCGACGCGATCATCGCCGCATCGACCCCGAACTCCCGGTGTGCCCCGGCGACCGCGTCGGAGAGCCCGGCTACGACCTCTGGCAGCGGGACACCGCGCGAGGTGTGGGCCTGCGGATCGAAGAAGAACTCCGCGTGGGTGACACCCGCCCGCGCCGCACGAGCGAAATAGGCGCGGGCGAGGTCGGCGAAGTCCTGCGCGGTGCGCAGGACCTCCATGTTCGCGTAGTACAGGTCGAGGAACGACTGCAGATCGGTGAACTCGTAGCGGCTGCGCAGATCGTCGAGATCGCGATAGGGCAACTCGATGCGGTTCCGCTCGGCGAGGGCGAGGATCAGCTCGGGTTCGAGCGTGCCCTCGATGTGTACGTGCAGTTCTGCGAACCCGTCGGTCACCTGATCCTCGTCATCTCTCGTTCGGTCTTTCAGCGACCCTTCCACACCGGAGCTCAGCGACCCTTCCACACCGGAGCTCAGCGACCCTTCCACACCGGAGCTCAGCGACCCTTCCACACAGGGGGTCGCTTCTCGGCGAATGCGGTGGCGCCTTCACGCGCGTCCTCCGAGGTGAACACGGGCGCCATGATCTCCATCTGCTTCGCGAATGCTTCGTCGCTCGACCAGTCGGCCGAGCGGACGATGATCTCCTTGGTCGCCGCCACGGCGAGCGGTCCGTTCGCTGTGATGCGCTCGGCCAGTTCGAATGCACCCTCGAGTGCCCCACCGGGTTCGGTGAGACGATTGACGAAACCGTATCCGTAGCCTTCCTCGGCGGTGAACGCGTCCCCGGTGAGGGCGAGTTCGAGGGCCTTCTGGTAAGGGATACGCGACGGCAGGCGCAGCAGGCCACCGCCACCGGCGACGAGGCCGCGCTTGACCTCCGGGATGCCGAACTTCGCGTCCTTCGCGGCGACGACGAGGTCGGTGGCCAGGACGAGTTCGGTTCCGCCGGCGAGGGCGAATCCTTCGACGGCGGAGATGAGCGGCTTGCGCGGCGGCGCCTCCGTGAAGCCGAGACCCTTACCGGGCACGACCACGTTCTCGCCTGCGACGAACGCCTTGAGGTCCATGCCCGCGCAGAAGTTGCCGCCGGCGCCGGTGAGCACACCGACCGACAGGGAGTCGTCGCTGTCGAGCTGGTCGACCGCCTCGGCGAGCGCGTGGCTCACGGCGGCGTTGACGGCGTTGCGCGCCTCGGGCCGGTTGATGGTGATGACGAGAACGCGATCGCGTCGTTCGAGCAGGACTACGTCGGACATGGACACACCTCTCCACTACGAAAAATGCCGGTTCATCGGGTTACAGGCTGTATACCGGACGGGAACCCGTTGCAGGGTTCACGACACCCGGACGGCGATCTGATCGACGAAGCCCTCGTCGTCGATGCGCACCTGATCGCCCGTGCGGAACCAGCCGTCCTCCGTGAACGTCTCGTCCGTGGCGCACGGATCGCGCCAATAGCGGCGGGCCACGCTCGGTCCGCGACAGAGCAGTTCGCCGACACCGTGTTCGGCATCGGGCCCGAGCAGCGCGATCTCGATCCCTCCGAACGGCACTCCGACACTGCGGGGATGGCGGGAGCGGTGTTCCGAAGGCAGCAGCAGACCGATCCCTCCCGTCTCGGCGACTCCCCAGCCCCGCACACACCGCGAGGTGGGGAAAGCTGCGCGGAGGTGCCGCCACGGTGCGCGGATCACGCGGGATCCCGAGACCACGACGGTTCCCCCGGAGGCGAGGGTGGGCAGCAACTGGACGCTGCATCCGACCGCCGTGGACAGCGGCGCCGTCAGCACGGTCCGTACGCCGTCGCCGACGAGATCCATTGCGTGGGCGACGGCCTCGATCGTCGACAGCACGTTGATGTTCGTCAGTTCGACGCCGCGCAGTCCACCACCGGCGACGCGCACGTAGTAGAGCACCGCGAGCTCGTCCGGTGACGCACCTCCGTCGAGGAAGGCGACACCGTCGGGCAGATCGGAGTCCAGGGTGAGAACCGCACCGCTGTGGACCCCGATCTCCGCCGTTTCCTCGGGGCTGCAGCTCGGGTCGGGGAGCACCGGAACACCTCCGGCAAGGACCACGCCCAGGAACCCGATCAGCCAACGGACCCCGTTCGGCTGACAGACGACCACCCGGTCGGTGGGGCCGACCCCCTGATCGAGGAGACCACCCGCGACGCGGGCGGCGGCGGCCCACAGTTCGCGGTAGGTGAGTGCGCGGCCGCATCGGTCGACCACCGCGACGCGGTTCGCGAAACGCAACGCACTCCGATCGAGCAGCTCGGCGATGCACGGCTCCAGGCAGTCGTACTGGAGGATGCCGCTGTCGCGGCGAGTGACCCGATCGTCCCGGAGCCAACGACTCCCTGCCGGAATTTCCACTACGGCCACCGACATGCCACCTCCCACCCGGCGTGCGTGCCTGCACTATATGGCGTGGATCACAGCCATGTGAGGAAACGGCGGGTCACGGACAACCGGGGAAGGTGCCGCAGGGTGGTCGCTGGAACGTCCGTCAGGCGCTCGCTGCCGCCGAACGCTCCTCGGCGGCACGCTGTTCCTTCTGGCTCGCGGGACGGTCGAAGGCGAGCGCGGCCACGAGCCCGATGAGCAGGATGCCGGCGGGAAGCCACAACGATTCGGCCATCGCCGCGGCGAACGGTTCGTGCAGGGGCTCCGGCAGGACGGAGCCGGACGTCTCCATCTCCGGCGCCCCTCCTCCCCCGCCGACACCGTTGGCGCTCAACCGCGCCGCCATGATCGCACCGAGAGCGGCACTCCCCATCACCGCGCCCACCTGACGCGTCGTGTTGTACACACCAGAACCCGCCCCGGCCCGGCTCGGTGCGAGACCGTTCGTCGCGGTGACCGAGAGCGGCGACCAGATGCCCGCGTTCGCCACCCCGATCAGGGCGATCGGCAGCAGCAACTGCCAGATCTCCGCGTCGGGGGTCATCACCAGCGCGAGCCAACCCAGCCCGATCGTGAGCAGCGAGAAGCCGGTGCCGGCGATCAGCCGCGGATGGACCCGGTCGACGAGCCTGCCCACGAGCGGCGCGAGCACACCACTGAAGACCGCCATCGGCACCATGAGCATCGCGGCGCCGGTCGGGCTCAGACCGCGCACCGACTGGGCGTAGAACATGATCGGCAGCATGACGCCGGTGATGGCGAAACCCATCGTCGCGATACCGATGTTCGCCAACCCGAAGTTGCGGTCCCGGAACAGCGACAGCGGTACGAGCGGTTCACCGCGGTTGCGCGACTGCTGGACGACGAACACGACGAGCAACACGATGCCCAGCCCGATCAGCACCCACACGCGGGCGGTCCACTCGAACGAGTTGCCCTCCTGTATCCCGAACACGAGGCAGAACAGGCCGGCGCCGCTGAGCAGCATGCCGAGCACGTCGAACCGGTGCGGGCTCGTGGGCAGCACCGGCACGTACCGCACTGCGAGCGCGAACCCGACGATCCCGACGGGCACGTTCACGAAGAAGATCCATTCCCAGCCCAGCCCGTCGACCAGGACACCGCCGGCCAGCGGCCCGACGAGCGTCGCGACCCCGGCCACGGCGCCCCACAGGCCCATCGCGGTCCCGCGCCGCTCACGCGGGAAGATCCGGGTCACCACGGCCATGGTCTGCGGCGACATGAGCGCCGCGCCGAATCCCTGGAACACGCGGGCGACGATGAGCATCTCGATCGTCGACGAGAAACCGCACCACAACGACGCGATCGTGAACAGCACCAGCCCGCAGAGGTAGACCCGGCGCTGACCGAAGCGGTCGCCGAGGCGGCCCGTCACGAGCAGCGGCACCGCGTAGGCGAGCAGATAGGCGCTCGTGACCCACACGACGGCGGCGATGTCGGCCCCGAAGGTCCGCATGATCGCCGGGTTGGCGACGGCGACGATCGTGCTGTCCACCAGGATCATGAAGAAGCCCAGGCACAGAGCGCCCAACGCCGCCCAGCGGGCACCGTCGGACATCTCCACCGCCACATCGGACCCGCGTTCGCGCGTGTCCACCCCGTTGTCGTCGCTCACCGGACCTCTCCCCTCGTCGGCGGTCTACGGTAGCGGGGTGGACCCGCACATCTCGAGCATCGCCGCCCTCGCGTGGTGTCGTGCACTGGGCCTACCCGACGGCGCACTCGTCGAACCCGGGTGCGTGACGCGTGTCGACGACTCGTTCCGCGACGTCCGACTGCTCGCCGTGGGGCGCGCCACCGCGATCGTCGGACCCGACGCCGCGGTCTCCCGCCTCGCGGCCGAACCCGACCCGGCCGAGATTGATGCCCCGAACGCCGAGCTCGTCGTCGCAGGCCACGCGGGTCGCACGGAGATCCTCGCCCTGTGCACCGACTGGATCGACGCGACACGCGTCGAGAACCCGCTCATCTCCGACGACCCCGAGGACCTCGCCGAACTGCTGCGGTGCTGCCCGCCCGACGACGTCACCGAGGCCGAACTGTCGCCGACCGGGCCGTCGCGCGTGTTCGTATTGCTCGACGACGATCACCGTCCCCTCGCCGGCGCGGCCTACAGCGAACTCGGGTCGTTGCTGGCCGATGTGCGGGTGCTGACGACACCGCCGGCGCGCCGGCTCGGGCTCGCCTCGACGGTCGCGACGCTGGCGACCCACGACGCGCTCGACGCCGGACTCGTCCCGCTGGCCCGCATGCGCCGCGACAACCGCGGTGCCCGGACGGTCGCGGCGGTGTCGGGATACGACATCTGGGGAACCCTCGTGACGGTTCGGGTTCCACCCGGGAAGTGACGAGTGTGCACGGAAGGATGCGTAGGTGACCGAGAACAAGTACGTCGAGCCGGGTGCGGAGTTCGCCCGCGACACCAACTACATCCGAACCCGCATCACCGCGGACGGGCGCGACGGCTATCCCGTCGAGTCGGGGCGGTACCGGCTCGTCGCCGCCCGGGCGTGCCCGTGGGCCAACCGCACCCTCATCGTGCGGCGGCTGCTCGGTCTCGAGGACGCTCTGTCGCTGGGACTGTGCGGCCCGACGCACGACGAGCGCAGCTGGACGTTCGATCTCGACCCGGGCGGGGTCGACCCCGTCCTCGGCATCCCGCGACTGCAGGACGCGTACTTCGCGCGATTCCCCGGATACGACCGCGGCATCACCGTCCCGGCCGTCGTCGACGTGCCCACCGGGCAGGTCGTGACGAACGACTATCCGCAGATCACCCTCGACTTCTCCACCGAGTGGACGCAGTTCCACCGCGAGGGCGCCCCGGATCTGTATCCCGAGGAGCTACGAGGCGAGATCGACGAGGTGGCCGAGCTCGTCTACCAGGACGTCAACAACGGCGTGTACCGGTGCGGTTTCGCCGGTTCGCAGGAGTCCTACGACAAGGCCTTCGACCGTCTCTTCGCCCGCCTCGACTGGCTCGAGGAACGCCTCGGGGCGCAGCGCTATCTCGTGGGCGAGACCATCACCGAGGCCGACGTGCGCCTGTTCACCACGCTCGTCCGGTTCGATCCCGTCTACCACGGGCACTTCAAGTGCAACCGGAACCGGCTCGCGGACTTCCCGGCGCTGTGGGCCTACGCGCGCGATCTGTTCCAGACACCCGGCTTCGGCGACACCATCGACTTCGTTCAGATCAAGCAGCACTACTACCTCGTGCACACCGACGTCAATCCCACGGGCATCGTGCCGAAGGGACCGGACCTGTCGAACTGGCTCGATCCGCACGGCCGTGAGGCGCTCGGCGGGCGGCCGTTCGGGGACGGCACACCGCCGCCCCCGCCGCGTCCGAGCGAGGTGGTCCCCGAAGGGCACGGCACGGTCGCCCGCTGATCCCCTGCGACGCTGACCCCCCTGCGACGGTTCCTACGGCCGGCGGGGCCGGTAGGTGCCGATCGTCCAGTACACACCGTGCGGGTCCCGGCAGGTGAACCCGTGCGATCCGTAGTCCTCGTCGCGGAGTTCGACGGTCACGGTCGCGCGGACCGCCGGGTCCTCCGCCTGCGCCGAGGCGAGCACCCTCTCGTACAGGGCATCGACGGTGACGTCGTCGGGAAGCACGAGATAGGCGGCGCCCCTGTCGGCGTGCTGGTCGAGCGGCGACCCGCGACCGGTCGAGCCGAGCATGACCCCTCCGCCGTGCGGCCAGAGCAGGGCTGCGTGGTCGACGCGATCCCCTTCCCCGTAGACCTCCGCTTCGGCGAACCCGAGGGTGTCCACGAGGAAACGGATCGCGCCCCGGGCGTCGGTGTAGGCGAAGCACGGCCACACCGTGTCGACGGTGGGTGTGAGGGTGGTCGACTGCTGCGTGGAATTCGTTGTGTTCGTCATGTCTCCGAGTGTCGGCCCGGAACCCCCCGGTCGTCTTGGACGAATGGGAACACCTCGTCCTCGAGCCACCGCGACGGCGGGACGCCCGCCAGATCGCGCCAGTCGCGGGCGAGATGCGCCTGGTCGTAGAAGCCGCACTCGGCGGCGACATCGGCGAGGCGGCGGCCGGGGTCGGCCCGCAGCATCCGTCGCGACCGGTCGAAGCGCGCCACCCGGGCCACGTCCTTCGGGGACAGTCCGAACTCGGCGGCGCACCGGTTCGCGAGGTGTCGCCTGCTCCATCCGAGTTCGTCCGCAACAGCGCGGACCGGGCGAGCCGGGTGCGTCACGAGCAGGTGCCAGGCGTGGACGAGGTGCCCGTCCGGACTCGTCGACCGTGCGGCGACCAGGCGGCGGGTGAGAATCCGGTCGAGGACGGCGAACCGCTCGTCCCACGATTCGACCGCGGAGATCCGGTCGAACAACTCCCGGCCGTCGGCGCCGATGACGTCCTCGAGATCGACGGCCCACGGCCCGAGCGCGGCGGCGGGCACACCCAGCAGGGCGCGCGCACCCGCGGGGGTGAGCGCGAGTTGGATCCCGTGCTGCCGGCCGTGGTGGACGATGGGCACCGGTTGCGTCGACAACCCTCCGGCGAGCGCGTCGAAACGTTCCGGGCACCGTCCGTCGCCCCGCGAGAGTTCGACAGGTTCGGAGATCGTGAGGATTACGGTGACCTCCGGAGAGGGCATACCCAGATGGGTCCCCGACGGGAAACCGTCGAGCCGATACCCCTCGTACGACCGTACGTAGGGTGTCAGCAGGGGTGTCGGACGCCGCCTGGCGCCGTCAGACTCACCGACTGCGGACCCGGTCATGGCACCAGCGTAGTGAGAGCAGTCCGGAAGACAAGAGCACCGGAGAACAGGGGCACGATGAGCAACAAGGCAGGCGTCGCAGAGGCCTTTATCGTCAAGATGCTGGACAACGGCGCGAGGCTGCAGGGCCCTGCGGTGGCCAAGTACGTCGATCTCATGCGGCGCTCGCACCCCGACGAGTCCCCGGCGCAGATCATCGAGCGACTCGAGAAGCAGTTCCTGCTGACCGTCACCGGCAGCGGGTCCGCGGCGGGCGCGACCGCAGCCTTCCCCGGCATCGGGACACTCGCGGCCATCGGCGCGGTCGGCGCCGAGACGGCCTTCTTCTTCGAGGCGTCCGCGCTGCTCACCCTGGCCATCGCATCGGTGCACGGGATCGAACCCCACAACCACGAGCAGCGCCGCGCGCTGGTGCTCGCCGTCTCCCTCGGTGACGCCGGCCGGGAGGTCGTCGCGACCGCGACCGGCGCGTCGCTGCGCAACTGGCCCAAGGCGCTGACCACCGGCGCGGGCGGCACCCAGCTGAAGACGCTGAACAATTCCCTGGTCAAGAAATTCATCCGCCGGTACTTCGCCAAGCGCAGTCCGCTGCTGATCGGCAAGCTCGTCCCCGCTGGTATCGGCGCCGCGATCGGTGGCGTCGGCAACCGTGCGCTGGGCAAGCGCACGATCCAGAACGCCCGCGACGCCTTCGGTCCACCGCCGGCCGCGTGGCCCGTCGCACGTCCCGTCCTCCCGGCGAGCGGAGAGGCACCGGCGCTCGACACCGGTGTTCCGGTCCCGAAGGACTGACCGTGCCGGCCGACGGGAAGGTGTTCGTACGGGAGTCCGGTGCGGGACCACGCACCGTCGTTCTGCTGCACGGCTTCTCCGATCACGGCGGTACGTGGTGCAAGGTCGCGCCGGCGATCGCCGAACGGCACCGGGTGCTCGCGGTCGACCTGCCCGGTTTCGGACGTAGCGCGCAGCACTGGGAGACCCCCGTGCTCGACCACTATGTCGACGTCCTGGCCGACCTCGTCGACGACGTTCCCGAACCGGTGTCGCTGGTCGGGAATTCGCTCGGTGCGGTCACCGCACTGGTGTTCGCGTCGGTCCACCCGTTCCGGGTCGACCGCGTGGTGCTCGCCGACATGCCGGGTCTCGCCGGGATCCCCCGGTGGTGGACGCAGGGTGCACGCATGCCGGTCGAACTGTCGCGCCTGCTGCCCGCTCCGGTGATGCAGCAGGCCATGGGTGCCCTGTACGCGCGGGCCGCCGTGCACCGGCGCGGCACCTTCGACCGGGCGGCGCGCACGGCGTTCGCGGCGAACTACGCGACCCGCGAGCAGGTCGACACGCTGCTGACCGTGGGCCGGCACGCGATCGGTGAGCTCGGCCGACTGCCGATCCCGGAGATGGTGCACGCCCTCGACATGCCGGCCCTGCTGGTGTGGGGTGCACAAGACCGGTTGACGCCCGCTCACGCCGCGCGACGGGTGCAGGCCGGCGGCCGGAGACGGGTGGTGATCATCCCCGATGCCGGGCACTGTCCTCAGCTCGACGCGCCCCGCGAATTCCTCGACGCCGTCCTGCCCTTCCTCGACTGACCCGTAAGCTCACGGCGACCGCGGCACCAAGCCGCACCCATATCTCGACGACGCGGGGGTCCGAATCCGTGACAGCACCGTCAACGCAACCGCCGTACGGCACACCCGATCCCCGGGTGCCCTCGGGGGCACCGGGCGCGGGGATCGCCGTCCACGGCCTGAACAGGACGTTCGGTGACCACACGGCCGTATCGAATCTGTGGTTCACGGTGCCGCCGGGCTCGATCACCGGCTTCCTCGGACCCAACGGATCGGGCAAGACCACCACCCTCGGCATGATGCTCGGCCTCGTCCGGCCGAGCGCCGGGAACGCCTTCGTCGACGGCGTGCCGTTCACCTCCCTGCAGCAGCCTGCAAAGGTCGTCGGAGCGGTGCTCGACGCGCGCAGCGCCCACCCCAAACACCGGGCGCTGACACACCTGCAGATCTACTGTGCCGCGATCGGCGTGCCCGACGAACGGGCGAGGCAGATGCTCGACCTCGTCGGCCTGGGGTCGGTCGCGCGGCGTCGCATCGGGGAGTTCTCCCTCGGCATGCGGCAGCGACTCGCCCTGGCGACGGCCCTGCTCGGACAACCGCGTTATCTCGTGCTCGACGAACCGGCGAACGGACTCGACCCCGAGGGCATGGCCTGGCTGCGCGACTTCCTCCGCGCATTCGCCGCCAACGGCGGGACCGTGCTGGTCTCGAGCCACATCCTGCGGGAGATCGAGCAGATGGCCGACCGCCTCGTGATCATCGCGAACGGTCACCTGGTCGCGGAGACCTCGATGACCGATCTGCGCGACGCCTACCGCTCGCGGGTGTTCGCCGCGGCCTCCGACCCGGCCCGCCTCGCGACCGCACTCGCCGCGGCCGGGCACACCGACGCGCAGGTGCAGCAGGACGGACGGCTCGCGGTCGTGGGTGTGACTTCCGACCGCATCGCCGAGATCGCCGCGACCGCGGAGGTGACGCTGTTCGGGACGAGTGTCGAGCACGTCGATCTCGAGCAGGTCTACCTGGCGATGACGGCCGGTCGCTACGCGGCCGCGCCGGTCGTGCAGTATCCGGGGCACGGAGCCCACCATCCGCCGGGCGGGCAGTATCCGCAGGGCCCGCAGTACCCGAGTGCCCAGCAGCACCCGCAGGCCCAGCCGTATCCGAACGGCCAGCAGTATCAGCAGTACCCGACCGCACAGCAGTACCCGCAGTCGCAGTGGGGACAGCCGAACCGACCGCCGACCGGGCAAGGAGGTCCCACCGCATGACCGCGCTTCTCACCGCCGAGTTCCGCAAGGTCCTGAGCCTGCGCTACTGGTGGATCCTCGGCATCGCACCGCTGCTGGTGGGACTGTTCTGCGGGGCGCTGACGCTGCCGGTCGCGCGGCAACTCGAACTCGGCTTCGGTGACGGTTTCGCCGAGGCCGTCGCCGCCGCGGTCGGCATCTCCCTCTCGTTGTCGCTGGTGTTCCTGTTCGCCGCGATCTTCGGCGCGGTGGCGACGGGCAGCGAGTTCGCGCACCGAACGATCGTGACGACCTTCCTCACCGCGCGGGGACGCGACCGGGTCGTCGGCGTGAAGTTCGCGACCGTCGCCGTGATCGGGCTGCTGTACTGCATCGTCACGGAAGTCGCGGCGGCCGCGACGCTCGTGTTGTTCGGTGGGGGCTTCGACGGTGCCGACCTCGGATCGGTCGCCAAGGTGATGGGCATCGGTCTGTTCTGCGCGCTGATGTGGTCGCTCATCGGAGCGGGGCTGGGTCTGCTCACACGGTCGACGACGGGCAGTGTGCTCGCGATCTGCGCGTGGGTGCCGTTCGGGGAGCTGATGGTCTCGGTCGTCCTGCACGGTCTCGGTCTCGGCGCGATCGCGTCGTACCTGCCGGCGCAGGTGACCTGGTACGTGCTGTTCTCCGCGGTGTCGATGCCCGAGGACGTGACACTCGAGATGACGTGGCCGGCGGCCCCGCTGCTCCTGCTCCTCTGGACCGTGGTGCTGGGCGGCCTCGGCTGGTGGCGCGCCCGCACCGCCGACGTCGTCTGACACGTTCGATCACCTGCGTCACCGGCCCTTCCCGAGCGGCTTCGACGTGCCCTGTCGGCGCTCGACGCTAATGTCGGTTCGATGGCACACGACCCGATTCCGCGCTCGCCGGGATGGATTTCCCGGCTCGTCGCCGAATGCCTGAAACACCGCAGAACAGCCGTCGGGGCGCTGGCCGTCACCGTCGTCGCCGCCCTGATCGACATCACCTTCCCACTGCTGACGAAGGTCGCGGTCGACAGCGCGACCGGGCAGGGCGACGTGCCCGCCGACGACCTGCACCTGATCGGGCTGGCCGCGGCTGCGATCGCGGCAGGTGCGGTGATCCGGTTCGGCTGCCAGTACGGGCGCCGCATGCTCGCCGGACGCCTGTCGCTCGACGTGCAGCACGACCTGCGGTTGCGCCTGCTCGGCTCACTCCAACGTCTCGACGGCCACGGTCAGGACCGCATCCGCACGGGTCAGGTGGTCTCGCGGTCCATCACCGACCTGCAGCTCGTGCAAGGGCTGCTCGCGATGGTGCCGATGTCGGCGGGTGCGCTGCTGCAATTCGTGCTCGCGCTGGTGATCATGACGACCCTCTCGCCGCTGCTCACGCTGGTCGCGGTGGTCATCGTCCCGATCATCGCGGGTCTCGTGCGGGTCGTGCGCCCGAGGCTGTTCGCCGCGACCTGGTCGGCGCAGCAGCGCGCGGCCGATCTCGCCCAGCACGTCGAGGAGACGGTCACGGGCGTGCGGGTCGTGAAGGGATTCGGGCAGGAATCGCACGCGGTCGACCAACTCGAGGAGCACGGTCGCAGGCTGTACGCGGAGCGTCTGCGTGCCGCCCGGATCAACGCGTGGTTCTCGGCGCCGATGGGTGCGATCCCGCAGTTCGGGCTCGTCGCCACCATCGCTCTCGGCGGCTGGCTCGCCCTCGAGGGCGGAATCACCGTGGGCACCTTCGTGGCGTTCACCGCCTATGTGGCGACGATGACGGGGACGACCCGCACCCTCTCGCAGGTCGTGATCATGGCGCAGCTGTCCCGCGCCGCCGTCGAGCGGGTGTACGAGGTGATCGACACCGAACCCGACGTCGCCGATCCCCCGCATCCCGTCGAACTGCCCGACGGTCCGCTCGGGGTGCACCTGGAGGACGTGACGTTCGGCTTCGACGACGACCGGGACGTACTGCGCGGCCTCGACCTGGAGATCGCGCCCGGCGAGACCGTCGCGATCGTCGGCCCGGCCGGGTCGGGCAAGACCGTGCTGTCGCTGCTGCTCCCCCGCTTCTACGCGCCACACCGCGGGTCGGTGTGCCTGACCGCGGACGGCCGCGACATCGACGTCGCCACGCTCCGCGCCGACGATCTGCGCGGGGCGGTCGGCCTCGTCTTCGACGAGCCGTTCCTGTTCTCCGACACGGTCGCGTCCAACATCGCGCTCGGCCGGCCCGACGCGTCGGACGACGAGATCCGCACCGCGGCCGCGGCGGCACGCGCCGACGACTTCGTCGAGGCCCTCCCCGAGGGTTACGACACGGTCGTCGGTGAACGCGGCCTGACACTGTCCGGTGGGCAGCGGCAGCGGGTCGCGCTGGCGCGGGCACTGCTCGTCGATCCGCGGGTGCTGATCCTCGACGACGCGACCTCTGCGGTCGACGCCGAGACCGAGGCTGCGATCTACGGCGCGTTGCGGGCGGGTCGGCGCCGCACGACCCTCGTGCTCGCCCATCGGCGGTCGACGCTCGCACTCGCCGACCGGGTCGCCGTGCTCGACGAGGGACGCATCGTCGACATCGGGACGGTCGACGAACTCGAGGAGCGCAGTCCCGTCTTCCGGCGTCTGCTCTCGACCGACGACGACGCCGCACCGGCACCGGAACGCCCGGTTCCCGCCGGTGAGTTGTGGCCCGAGGAACCGGACGACGATGAGCCGTCCGGTACCGTCCGGAATCCTCCGGCGGTCGGTGGAGGTCGCGGCGGACCGGCGGGCAGTGGTGGCCGCGGCGGGCCGGTGTCCGGGGCGCTCGGCGCGGTGGCCCCGACCCCGGAACTGCGCGCGGCCGTCGACGCGCTTCCCCCGGCCACCGAGACCCCCGGACGCGATCCGGCCCTGCGGTCCGAGGCCCTGCGCCTGCCCGACCCGCAGTTCCGATTGTGGACGACGCTGCGCCCGGTGCGCGCACTGCTGGCGGTCGTCGTGCTGTGCCTGGCGGTGGAGTCGCTGACGAGCATCGCGTTCCCGTCGCTGGTGCGGTACGCCGTCGACCGCGGGGTGACCCCGGGCGATCCGTCCCGGCTGTGGCAGGCGACCGCCGCGGGTGTGGTGCTCGCGCTGCTCGGCTGGTTCGTGGTCGCGATCCTCACGGTGCTCACCGCGCGGGCGGGCGAACGGGTGTTGTTCGGGCTGCGCGTGCGCTCGTACGCGCACCTGCAACGGCTCGGGCTCGACTACTACGAACGCGAACTGTCGGGCCGGATCATGACGCGGATGACGACCGATGTGGACGCGCTGTCGCAGTTCATCCAGACCGGCCTGTCCACCGCGGTCGTGGCGGTGCTGACGCTCACCGGTATCTCGATCGCGCTGATCGCCACCGATCTGTCGCTGGCCCTGGTAGTGCTGGCGGTGCTGCCCGTGCTGGTCGGCGCGACCCTGTGGTTCCGGAAGGTCTCCGGGACGGCGTACGCGCAGTCCCGCGAACGCATCTCCCTGGTGAACGCGGATTTCCAGGAGAACGTCACGGGTCTGCGCGCCGCCCAGGCCTACCGCAGGGAGGAGACCGCGGCGCGGCGGTTCGCCGAGCGCGCGGAGGCCTATCGGCGCAGTCGCCTGCGGTCGCAGCGGGCCATCTCGCTGTACTTCCCGTTCATCACTTTCCTGTCCGATCTGGCGCTCGCGGCGGTCGTCTTCGTCGGCGCCCGCGAGGTGGCGTCGGGCGCGGTCGGCCCCGGTGTGCTGATCGCGTTCGTGCTGTATCTGAACCTGTTGTTCGCACCCATCCAGCAGTTGTCGCAGGTCTTCGACGGTTACCAGCAGGCGCGGGTCGGTCTGCGCCGGATCGGCGACCTGCTGCGGACCGAGAGCTCGCTCGAGTCTGCCGAGGAGGGCACGGTCGCCATCACCGGGCACCTCCGCGGCGACGTCGACCTGCGGCAGGTGGGCTTCCGGTACAGCGAGGCCGACCGTGACGCGTTGAGCGATGTGGACCTGTCGATCCCGGCCGGGTCGACGGTCGCCCTGGTGGGCCGCACCGGTGCCGGGAAGTCGACGGTCGTCAAACTGCTCGCCCGGTTCTACGACCCGACCTCCGGTTCGGTGCGGGTGGACGACACCGATCTGCGCCGTTACCGTCTGCGCGACTATCGGGGCCGGCTCGGGGTGGTGCCGCAGGAGGCGCACCTGTTCACGGGCACGGTGGCGACCAACATCGCCTACGGCCGGCCCGAGGCGACGCGCGAGGAGATCGAATCGTCCGCGCGCGCCGTGGGGGCGCTGGACATGATCGCGGGACTCGCCGGCGGCATGAACCATCCGGTGGGTGAGCGCGGTCAGGGTCTGTCGGCAGGGCAGCGTCAGCTCATCGCACTCGCGCGCGCCGAACTGGTGGACCCCGATCTTCTGTTGCTCGACGAGGCCACCGCGACCCTCGATCCCGCCACCGAGAAGGCGGTGCTCGAGGCGGGTGCGCGGGTGGCCCGCTCGCGGACGGCCGTGGTGGTGGCGCACCGTCTCGCGACTGCCGCACGCGCCGATCTCGTGGTGGTCGTCGACGACGGCCGTATCGTCGAGTGCGGGCCCCACGACGAGCTCCGCCGAGCGGGAGGTCTGTACACCACTTTGTGGCAACTCGCTACCGGTGGTCTCGTTCCGGAGGAGCCCGAGGTCCTGCTCACTTCGACGACGGAAGGATCGAACATGAGATCGTCCTCACGTTTGTAACGGGGTGCGCGCTGCGCCGATGCACCTTAGAGGGAATAATCGGCTCTCGAGAACCGTCATCGATGGAGACCCCATCGCACCAGATTGTGAGGTAGCCCACCGACATGCGCGGTCAGTTCGGATCGTCACATGCCACGGGCTAGCCTCATATTCACAGGCGCTCCGATCGGGTACCGAAGAAAGAAACGAGGCGAACAACTGCCGTGAGCAGCAGCTCTACATCACAGTTCGGACAGAACCAGTGGTTGGTTGACGAGATGTACCAGCGCTTCCAGGACGACCCTTCGTCCGTGGACGCGAGTTGGCACGAATTCCTCACCGACTATTCGCCGGAAGCCGCGGTGGCCGGAGGCACCAACGGCTCCGACACCGCCACGACCGAGAAGCCCGCGCCGAGCACAGCATCTGCGCCGAGTTCCTCCGCTTCGGCCCCCACCAAGCCTGCACCGAAAACCGAGACCGCGTCGGCGAAGCCCGCACCGCAGGCCGAGGCCGCGCCGGCCAAGCCTGCACCGAAGGCGGAGACCAAGCCTGCGACGCAGCCGAAGGCCCAGGCCGCGCCCGCGAAGCCGGCTCCCAAGCCCGCCGCGGCCCCGTCGGGCCAGGCCACCGAGGAGAAGAAGGTTCTGCGCGGCGCCGCTGCTGCCGTTGCGAAGAACATGAACTCCTCGCTGTCGATCCCGACGGCCACCAGTGTTCGCGCGGTGCCCGCGAAGTTGATGTTCGACAACCGCATCGTCATCAACAACCACCTCGCCCGCACCCGGGGCGGCAAGGTCTCGTTCACCCACATCCTCGGTTACGCGATCGTCCAGGCGGTCAAGGCGTTCCCGAACATGAACAACCACTTCGCCGAGGTCGACGGCAAGCCGAACCTCGTCGTGCCCGCGCACACGAACCTCGGTCTCGCGATCGACCTGCCCGGCAAGAACGGCCAGCGTTCGCTGGTCGTGGCGGCCATCAAGAACTGCGAGACGATGAACTTCGCGCAGTTCTACTCGGCCTACGAGGACATCGTGCGCCGCGCCCGCGACGGCAAGCTCACCGGCGACGACTTCTCCGGCGTCACGATCTCGCTGACCAACCCGGGCGGTATCGGCACCGTGCACTCGGTCCCGCGTCTGATGCAGGGCCAGGGCGCGATCATCGGCGCCGGCGCCATGGAGTACCCGGCCGAGTTCCAGGGTGCGTCCGACGCGCGGCTCGCCGAGATCGGCATCGGCAAGCTGCTGACGCTCACCTCCACCTACGACCACCGCGTGATCCAGGGCGCGGAGTCGGGTGAGTTCCTGAAGAAGATCCACGAGCTGCTCATCAGCGACGACTTCTACGACGGCATCTTCCACACCCTGCACATCCCCTACGAGCCGGTCCGCTGGCGCAAGGACGTGCCGGAAGGTCTCGTCGACAAGCACACCCGTGTGCTCGAGCTCATCGCCGCCTACCGCAGCCGCGGCCACCTCATGGCCGACACCGATCCGCTGCAGTTCGTGCGCGACAAGTTCCGGTCGCATCCCGATCTCGATGTCACGACCCACGACCTGACGCTGTGGGATCTCGATCGCGAGTTCAATGTCGGTGGCTTCCACGGCCGCCCGAAGATGAAGCTGCGCGACGTGCTGTCGGTGCTGCGCGACGCGTACTGCCGCCACGTCGGTGTCGAGTACACCCACATCCTCGAGCCCGAGCAGCAGCAGTGGCTGCAGGAGCGGGTCGAGGCGCACCACGTCAAGCCGACGGTCGCCCAGCAGAAGTACATCCTGAGCCGCCTCAACGCCGCCGAGGCGTTCGAGACGTTCCTGCAGACCAAGTACGTCGGTCAGAAGCGCTTCTCGCTCGAGGGCGCCGAGTCCGTCATCCCGATGATGGACGCGATCATCGACCAGGCCGCCGAGCACACGCTCGACGAGGTCGCCATCGCGATGCCGCACCGCGGTCGCCTGAACGTGCTCGCGAACATCGTCGGCAAGCCGTACTCGCAGATCTTCTCGGAGTTCGAGGGCAACCTGAACCCGGCCGCTGCGCACGGTTCCGGCGACGTGAAGTACCACCTCGGCGCCGAGGGCACCTACATCCAGATGTTCGGCGACAACGACATCAAGGTCTCGCTCACCGCGAACCCCTCGCACCTCGAGGCGGTCAACCCGGTGCTCGAGGGCCTCGTCCGCGCCAAGCAGGACATCCTCGACAAGGGCGAGGACGGCTTCACCGTCCTGCCCTTGCTCCTGCACGGCGACGCTGCGTTCGCCGGTCAGGGCGTCGTCGCGGAGACCCTCAACCTCGCGCTGCTGCGCGGCTACCGCACCGGCGGCACCGTGCACATCGTCGTCAACAACCAGGTCGGCTTCACCACCGCGCCGGAGCACTCGCGTTCGTCCGAGTACTGCACCGACGTGGCGAAGATGATCGGCGCGCCGATCTTCCACGTCAACGGCGACGACCCCGAGGCCTGCGTGTGGGTCGCGAAGCTCGCCGTGGACTTCCGCGAGAAGTTCCACAAGGACGTCGTCATCGACATGATCTGCTACCGCCGCCGCGGTCACAACGAGGGCGACGACCCGTCGATGACCCAGCCGGCGATGTACGACGTGATCGACACCAAGCGCAGCGTCCGCAAGAGCTACACCGAGGCCCTGATCGGCCGCGGCGACATCTCGCTCAAGGAAGCGGAAGACGCCCTGCGCGACTACCAGGGACAGCTCGAACGGGTCTTCAACGAGGTCCGCGAACTCGAGAAGTACCCGCCGGAGCCGTCGGAGTCGGTCGAGCTCGACCAGACCCCGCCGAAGCGTCTCGACACCTCCGTCGACCGGCCGGTGCTCGAGCGGATCGGCGACGCCTTCGCCGAGGCGCCCGAGGGCTTCACCGTCCACCCGCGCGTCAAGCCGGTGCTCGAGAAGCGTCGTGAGATGTCACGCAACGGCAAGATCGACTGGGCGTTCGCCGAGCTGCTCGCGTTCGGTTCGCTGGCCGAGGAAGGTGCCCTGGTGCGCCTGGCCGGTCAGGACTCGCGTCGCGGCACGTTCACGCAGCGCCACTCGGTCATCATCGACCGCAAGACGGGCGACGAGTACAACCCGCTCGCCTCGCTGGCCAACCAGGCCGGCAACGGCGGCCGCTTCATGGTCTACGACTCGGCGCTGACCGAGTTCGCGGGTCTGGGCTTCGAGTACGGCTACTCGGTGGGCAACCCCGACGCGCTCGTGCTGTGGGAGGCGCAGTTCGGCGACTTCGTCAACGGCGCGCAGCCCATCATCGACGAGTTCATCTCGTCCGGTGAGGCCAAGTGGGGTCAGCTCTCCGACGTCGTGCTGCTGCTGCCGCACGGCCACGAGGGCCAGGGTCCCGACCACACCTCGGGCCGCATCGAGCGCTGGCTGCAGCTGTGCGCCGAGGGTTCGATGACGGTCGCGGTTCCGTCGACCCCGGCGAGCTACTTCCACCTGCTGCGCCGCCATCACCTCGACGGCATCCGCCGCCCGCTGGTGGTGTTCACGCCCAAGTCGATGCTGCGCAACAAGGCCGCGGTCAGCAACATCGAGGACTTCACGCAGGGCAAGTTCCGCTCGCTGCTCGAAGAGGTTCCTTACGAGGAGGGCACGGCCGACCGGTCGAAGGCCACTCGTGTGCTGCTCACCTCCGGCAAGATCTACTGGGAACTGCTGGCGAAGAAGCAGAAGGAAGGTCGTGACGACGTCGCGATCGTGCGCATCGAGCAGCTGTACCCGGTGCCGCGTCGCCGCATCGCCGAGACGCTCGAGCAGTACCCGAACGCCACCGAGTTCTTCTGGGTCCAGGAGGAGCCGGCGAACCAGGGTGCCTGGCCGTTCCTCGGCCTCGCGCTGCCGGAACTGCTGCCCGACAAGCTCAGCGGTATCAAGCGCGTGTCGCGTCGCGCGATGTCGGCACCGTCGTCCGGTTCGAGCAAGGTCCACGCTGTCGAGCAGCAGGAGATCATCGAGAAGGCCTTCGGTCGCTAGAAGCTCCGTTTCGGATCCTTCGGGTCCTTGACGGTTCTCATGTGAGCCGGGTCGGTTCGTCCCCGCGAGGGGCGATCGACCCGGCTCACGCCTTTTTCCGGTGTGTTTCGGACCGGGCACGACGGGCACCCTCCGGAGGACCCCCGATCGTGTCCTGCGAGGAGCTACCGATGGCAAATCCGACCGTGGCCGACTACCTGTTGCACCGCCTGCGCGCGTGGGGGGTGGACCACGTCTTCGGATATCCCGGCGACGGCATCAACGGGATCCTCGCCGCCTGGACGCGCACCGGCAACGATCCGGTCTTCGTGCAGTCCCGGCACGAGGAGATGAGCGCCTTCGAAGCCGTGGGCTATGCGAAGTTCACGGGCCGGCCCGGGGTGTGCATGGCGACCTCCGGCCCGGGCGCGATCCATCTGCTCAACGGCCTGTACGACGCGAAACTCGACCACGTTCCGGTGGTGGCGATCGTGGGCCAGACCGACCGTTCAGCGATGGGCGGTCGGCTTCGACCGTCCCCGGATCACACCGGACGACGACGCGATCCGGCGGGCCGCGGAGATCCTCAACGCCGGGGACAAGGTGGCGATGCTCGTCGGCAGCGGCGCCCGCGGTGCGCGGACGCAACTCGAGCAGGTCGCGGATCTGCTCGGCGCCGGGGTGGCGAAAGCCCTGCTGGGCAAGGACGTGCTGTCGGACGAGTTGCCGTGGTCACCGGATCGATCGGGTTGCTGGGCACGCGGCCCACCCACGAGATGATGACCGGCTGCGACACGCTGCTCATCGTCGGTTCGTCCCTCCCCTACAGCCAGTTCCTGCCCGAATACGGCCAGGCCCGCTGCGTGCAGATCGACATCGACCCGAACATGATCGGGATGCGCTATCCGAACGAGGTCAACCTCGTCGCGGATGCCGCCGCCGCGCTCGACGCGCTCGTCCCGCTGCTGCAGCGCAAGGAAGACCGGTCATGGCGTGAGGGCATCGAGCAGAACGTGCAGCGCTGGTGGCAGACCATGGGACAGCAGGCGGAGGTCGAGACGGAGTTCGTCAATCCGCTGCGGATGTTCGCCGAGGCCTCACCACGACTGCCGGACGATGCGATCGTCACCGCCGACTCGGGTTCGGCCGCCAATTGGTATGCGCGCCAATTGCAGTTCCGCGGTGACATGCGCGGTTCGCTGTCGGGCACCCTCGCGACGATGGGTCCGGCGGTGCCGTACGGGATCGGCGCGAAGTTCGCGCATCCGGGTCGTCCGGTGGTCGCGTTCGCCGGCGACGGGGCGATGCAGATGAACGGCATGGCCGAGCTGATCACCATCCAGCGGTACTGGCAGCAGTGGACCGATCCGCGGCTCGTCGTCGCGATCATCCACAACAACGATCTCAACCAGGTCACCTGGGAGATGCGTGCGATGGGTGGGGCACCGAAATTCGCGGAGTCCCAGTCGCTTCCGGACGTCGACTACGCTGCCTTCGCGCGCAGTCTCGGGCTGGGCGGCGAAACCGTGAAGTCCTCGGACGAGATGGGCTCGGCCTGGGATCGCGCGCTGGCCGCGGACCGTCCGACGGTGCTCGACGTGTACACCGATCCGGACATGCCGCCGATCCCGCCGCACGCGACGTGGGAGCAGTTCACCGATGTCGCCAAGGCCGTGCTCGCCGGTGACGAGAACCGTTGGGGCTTCGTGAAACAGGGCGTCAAGACGAAGCTGCAGGAGTACCTTCCCGGAAACGATCGCTGAGAAACCCACCGGCCGGAGCAGCGTCACCAGCCGATGAGTGGAGCGAATGTGCCGCCAGCGCAACGCCGGACAGCGCCGCGATGGCCAGTTCGACGAACTCGTCGCGGGTGAGTTCGGGATCGCGTAGCCACGCGATGGTCGTGTCCTCGACGAAGGCCACCCAGCCGCGCACGGCGAGCCGCACGGCGGGCGTCGGCTCGATCCCGATGGCGGGCAGGTGCGCGACGGTCCGGTCGACGAGCGCTGTGCGGGTGTCCTCGAAGGCCGCCCGCATGTCGGGGTCGCCGCTGGTGGCGCCGCGCAGGATCGAGACGTACATGTCGCGGCGCCGGGTGACGTAGTCGACGTACGCGACGAGCGTGCCGCGCAGCATCTCGATCGGTTCGAGACCTTCGTCCGGTGCGGTGTACTCGACGAGATCCTGGCCGACGCATCGCACGAGTTCGACGTGGTAGTCGTGCTTCGAGGCGAAGTAGTGGAACAGCAGCCCCTTCGAGACCCCGGCCCGGTCGGCGACCTCGTCGACGGAGATCTGCTCGAGGGGCCGGTCGGCGAGCAGTTCGAGACCCTGTTCGATCAGCTGGGCCCGGCGTTGGGCGGGACCGAGGCGGGTCCGGCGGGGTCCGGGACTGTCGTCTGTCACGTCCACCATGCAAACACCGTTATTGAATTATGGTCAACAAGTGTTGACCAGGTCACTGGAACGCTCTAACCTCAAGTACATGAGTCTTCCGGTTACAGATACCGTCGCCGACGCGGAGATCCGTCAGGTCGACACGCTGATCATCGGCAGCGGGTTCGCCGGGCTCGGTGCGGCCATCCGACTGTCGCAGGCGGGCAAGGACTTCCTCGTGCTCGAACGCGCCTCCGAGGTGGGCGGCACCTGGCGCGACAACACCTACCCCGGCGCGGCGTGCGACGTGCCGTCGAACCTGTACTCCTACTCGTTCGCCCTCAACCCCGGCTGGACGCGCTCGTTCTCGCCGCAGCCGGAGATCCAGGAGTACATCCGCTCGGTCGCCGACCGGTACGACGTGCGGCGACGCACTGTCTTCGAGTGCGACGTGCAGACGGCCCGCTGGAACACCGCGACGCACCGCTGGGACGTGGCCACCACGCGCGGGAAGTACAGCGCCAAGGTCGTGATCTCCGCGGTGGGCGCCCTGTGCGAGCCGTCGCTGCCCGACATCGAGGGCATCTCCGGTTTCGAGGGCGAGATCTTCCACTCGGCACGGTGGAACCACGACGCCGACCTCGCCGGCAAGCGCGTCGCGGTCATCGGCACCGGCGCCTCCGCCATCCAGATCGTGCCGGCCATCGCCGGCACCGTGGGCCATCTCGACGTCTACCAGCGCACGGCACCGTGGATCCTCCCCCGCTTCGACCGCGAGTACACCGCTCCCGAGCGGTTCGCCTTCCGGTTCATCCCCGGCTTCCAGCGCCTTTCACGCGCCCTGCAGTACACCGCCCGCGAGACGCAGGTCGTGGGTCTGGCCAAGGCGCAGGCCTTCATGAAGCCGCTCGAGCTCGCCGCGCGCATCCAGGTCCGGCGGCAGATCCGCGACAAGGAACTGCGCCGGAAGGTCACGCCGAACTACGGTATCGGCTGCAAGCGCATGCTGATCTCGAACAACTATTACCCCGCGCTCGACCGGCCGAACGTCGACCTCGTCACCGACGGCATCGCCCGCGTCACCCCGCGCGGCATCGTCACGAAGGACGGCACCGAACGCGAGGTCGACGCGATCGTCGTCGCGACGGGCTTCCACGTCACCGACTCGCCGACCTTCGCCGGCATCTTCGGCGAGGAAGGCCGTTCGCTCGCCGAGGTCTTCGACGAGACCGGCATGCGGGGGTACAAGGGCAGCTCGGTCGCCGGCTTCCCGAACCTGTTCTTCCTCGTCGGACCGAACACCGGACTCGGCCACACCTCGATGGTGTACATGATCGAGTCGCAGCTCGAATACGTCGTCGACGCCATTCGCACGATCGATCGCAACCGCATCGGCACGGTCGAGGTCCGCGAGGACGTGCAGGACGAGTACAACCGCGACCTGCAGCGCGCGATGCGGTCGAGCGTGTGGAACAACGGCGGGTGCGCGAGCTGGTATCTCGACAAGCACGGCAACAACACCACGCTGTGGCCGGGATTCACCTTCGAATTCCGCCGTATCACCCGCAGATTCGACCTCGAGGCGTACCGTAGCGTCGCCGAATCGGATCTCCCCGTCGCCACCGACCGTCCCGCGCAGGAGCGCACGTCCCGAGAGGCAGCAGTTCGATGAGTGATGTCGCAGGCCGGGTCGTCGTCGTCACGGGCGCGGGTTCCGGGATCGGCCGGGCCCTCGTCCTCGCCCTCGCGGCCCGAGGCGCCCGCCTGGCGATCTCGGATGTCGACACCACAGGGCTCGAGGAGACCGCGCGTCGCGCACGGGAACTCGGCGCCGAGGTGAAGGCCGACCATCTCGACGTCACCCAGCGCGAGAAGGTCCTCGAGTACGCCGAGCAGGTCGCCGCCCACTTCGGCGCGGTCCACCAGGTGTACAACAACGCGGGCATCGCCTATCACGGCGACCTCGAGCGCACCGAGTTCAAGGACATCGAGCGCGTGATGGACGTCGACTTCTGGGGAGTCGTCAACGGCACCAAGGCTTTCCTGCCGTATCTCATCGCGTCGGGCGACGGCCACCTGATCAATGTCTCGAGCCTGTTCGGTCTGCTGAGCATCCCGGGTCAGGCGGCGTACAACTCGGCGAAGTTCGCCGTGCGCGGCTTCACCGAGGCGGTGCGGCAGGAGATGCTCGTCGCGCGGCATCCCGTACAGGTCACGTGCGTGCATCCCGGTGGTATCAAAACCGCGATCGCGCGCAACGCCGCCGTCCCCGACGGCGACGACCAGGCGACCTTCGCGGAGTTCTTCGACCGCAAGCTCGCACGCACGACCCCCGAGGACGCGGCGAAGACCATCCTCTCCGGTGTGCGGAAGAACAAGGCGCGTGTACTGATCGGCGCCGATGCGAAGCTGCTCGACGCCTTCGTCCGCGTTGCCGGACCGGCCTATCAGCGTGTCGTCGCCACCGTGACCTCCCGGGTCGTGCCGAGGGGATAGGCTGCGGCATGCCTCCGACACCGCAGCTGTCACCGCGGGTGGCGCGTACCGCCCTGCGTCCTCTCTTCCGTGCCCTGCTGTCGCCGCGCTGGTCGTTCGCCACGCAGCGCCGGTTGCTCGACCTCGCGGCGCCGTTGCAGTTCCTCCCGAAGGACACCGTGGTGCGCCCGATCGGTCTGGGAGGACGCCCCGCCGAGCGGATCACGGTGGGCGCCACCGAGCGGACCACGGCGATCCTGTACCTGCACGGCGGGGCGTACACCGGCGGGTCGCTCGCCACGCACCGCTCGCTCGCGGCGCATCTCGCCGCCGCGTCCGGAGCGGCCGTGTACGTCCTCGACTACCGGCTCGCGCCCGAGCATCCCTATCCGGCGGCGTTGAACGACGCCGAGGCGGCCTATCTCGAACTCGTCAGCGAGCACGGCTTCGAGGTGTCGAGCATCGCGATCGCCGGCGACTCGGCCGGCGGTGGCCTCGCCGCGGCCACCACACACCGGCTCGTCGACCGTCACGGGATCACCCCGCCGGCGCTCGGATTGTTGTCGCCGTGGACCGATCCGGCCGCCCGCGACCTGCCCGACGTGAACGACGTCGTTCTGAACAAGGGCTGGGTGTATTCCTCGGCCGAGGCGTATCTCGCCGGAGGCGATCCCACCGATCCCGGTTACGCGCCCATCCACGCCGATCCCACGGGTCTGCCGCCGACGCTCATCCAGGTGGGCACCGCGGAGATGTTCCACCCACAGGTGCGGCAGTACGCCGAGAAGCTCCGGGCGGCGGGCGTCGAGGTCACCCTCGTCGAACAACCCGAGCTGTGGCACGTCGCGCCGTTGCAGGCGTCGCTCGTTCCCGAGGCCGCCGCGGCGATCTCCGACTTCGGTGTGTTCCTCCGCGACCGGATGGGCACCCGCGCGGGCTGAGTACTCGCGGGGTGCCGTTCACGCTCCGGCGTGTTCGTCGATCCATTCGCGGGCCACGGTCTCGGGATCGTCTCCCTCCTCGACACGCGCACGCAGTTCGGTGAGATCGCTCGTGGTCAGTTCACCCGCGATGGTCCGCAACGCGTCGAGTTGTGCCTCGTCGAGGGTGCCCTTGCGGAAGACCGGGACGACGTTCTGGGCCGGCAGGACCGGGGCGGGCGCATCGTCGGCGTTCGTGTCGTCCTGCGGGCTGCGGTCGGGTGCGTCGGGCACGGTGCTCACGGGCGAATCCGCGTCGATCTCCGCGAGGGCGGACGACGTCGTGGTGGTTCCGACGACCGTGTCGGGTTCCGACGCGACGGCGACGGACTGTGCATCCTCGATCCGTCGCACCTCGCGCGGGCGGCAGTCGGCGCGTTCGAGGGCGGTGAGTCCACCGGCGGTGTCGAAGTCCTCGGTCACCGCGAAGGTCAGGTCGGCGCAGCGGCCGGCGAGGTCGGCCACGCGGCTCACCGACCATTGCGTGAGCCGTTCGCGGTCGGCGAGCAGCACCGCGCGGTCCTGCGCCGAGGCGTAATCGGAGATGGTCAGTTCGTCGGGCAGTGCGCGCGCCAGCGCTTCGAAGACGTCCTCGGCGTCGGTCGCGTCGGCACCGGGATCGTAGGACGCGAGCAGCCGTCCCGTGTAGCCGGGGATCAGCGTGAGATCGGCGGCGTCGAGCGCTGGGGTCGGATCGGCGACACCGGAGCGGACCTGCACGTCGATCCCGCTACTGCGCAGCGCTCCCGCGTACAGCTGCGCGAGCAGTTCCTCGTCGGGCCGCTCCCCCGCCCCGACGATCACTGTCGTCGACGGTGCCGCCTCGTCGAGAACGGGCGACGCACACCCCTGGAGCACGGCCGCCGCCGCGCATGCGGTGAGCACCGTCGCCGCGACCGGCCGGATCCGTCTCGCTTCGTTCGCCACGGCGGTCATTGTCGCCCACCGGTGCGCCACGGTCCGCACGTGCCCGACCGTCCGGCCCGCCGAGACGCCGAACGCCCCGGTCCGGAACCCTTGTGCGGTTCGGATCGGGGCGTTCGGTGCGATCTCGCCGGGAGCGAATCCCTAGTCGGTGACGCCTTCGGCCTTCGCCGCGGCCGCGACGGCCTCGGCGACGGCGGGCGCCACGCGCGGATCGAGCGGGCTCGGGACGATCTTGTCCGCGGCCAGTTCGTCACCGACGACCGAGAGGATGGCCTCGGCGGCGGCGAGCTTCATGCCCTCGGTGATGCGGCGGGCACCTGCGTCGAGAGCGCCCTTGAACACACCGGGGAAGGCCAGCACGTTGTTGATCTGGTTCGGGAAGTCGCTGCGACCGGTCGCCACGATCGCGGCGTGCTTGTGGGCGATGTCGGGGTGGATCTCCGGATCCGGGTTCGACATCGCGAAGATGATGGCGTCGTCGGCCATCGTCGCGACGATCTCCTCGGGCACGGTGCCCGACGACACGCCGAGGTAGACGTCGGCGCCGTCGAGCGCCTCGGCGATGCCGCCCTTGCGGCCCTCCGGGTTGGTGCGGGAGGCCAGATCGGCCTTGATCTCACCGAGATCGGTGCGGTCGGAGGAGATGATGCCCTTCGAATCGAGCACCACCACATCGCGCGCACCGGCGGCGAGCAGGATGTTCGTGCACGCCACGCCGGCAGCTCCGGCGCCGGAGATCACGATGCGCAGGTCGGCGATGTCGCGGCCCTGCACCTTCACCGCACCCTTGAGGGCGGCCAGGGCGACGATGGCGGTGCCGTGCTGGTCGTCGTGCATGACCGGGCAGTCGAGCGCCTCGATGACGCGCTTCTCGATCTCGAAGCAGCGCGGAGCCGAGATGTCCTCGAGGTTGACGGCGCCGAAGGACGGACGCAGCCGGATGAGGGTCTCGACGATCGCGTCGGGATCGGTGGTGTCGAGCACCAGCGGGATGGAGTTCAGGCCCGCGAACTTCTTGAACAGCGCGGACTTGCCCTCCATCACCGGCAGCGAGGCACGTGCGCCGATGTTGCCGAGACCGAGGACCGCGGTGCCGTCGGAGACGACGACGACCAGGCGGTTGGTCCAGGTGTAACGGTCGACGAGGGTCTCGTCGGCGGCGATGGCCCGGCAGACCTGGGCGACACCGGGGGTGTATGCAATGGACAGATCGCGCTGGTTCTCGAGCGGCGCGGTCAGTTCGACCGACAGCTTGCCGTCGACGTGACTCGAGAAGATCTCCTCGTCCGTCAACTCGAGCTTCTGAGGGGTAGGTGCATCAGACACAATTGACACGATGACACTCCTGCGTGTTCCGAGTCGACCTCTGGACTCGGTTGCTGCGAAAACACCGCAGTTCGATGCATCTCACACACGTGCATGCATCGAGTTGCAGCGCTTCGCCAAGGACATTGGATTGAAGCTTCCGGGCGCGATCACGACTGCCGCTGTACAACGCTGTACGGCTTCCGGAACGTGATGGAGCCGGGGCGGGTGGCCCTGGCATCGAGCCCTGGGTGATCTAGCCCTGGGTGGGTCTGCCATCCTTCGTCCGATTCCGGGGTATTCCGGCTTTCGGATTGCCGCAAGTTTGCCACCTTCGCAGACGAACAATCAAATCGGCATCGATTGCGAAGGTCTCACGGTTTTGTCGCCTCACCTGTGAGTTTACGTGCCGTGAACACCGCGCCGCGGGCGCACCGCGATGAATTTCCGCAGTTACACGATGGCTACCGACGGGTAGCCGAGACGGCACTCGGGGCCGTCATCCCCACCACTGAGTGATCATCAGAATCGATGCAGTGAAGATCACCACAAGGCTCGACAGGAGTGCTGTGCCACCCGAGCGTCGATCCGCCGTCACCTGGGCGATCACGGCCACGAGCGCGGCGACGACGTGCGCGGCGACCGAGGTGGCGCCCGGGCCGGGGAAACCGCGGTCGCCGGCGAGGTACTGGGCCCCGCACACCACGAACGTCAGGACCAGCACCGCCCCGCACACCACACCGGAGAGAGCGCGGAGGGCGCGGACGGGCAGACTCGCGCGGCGCGATGCGGGTTCGTACGGATCGGCGTAGTACCCCTCGTCCGGGTAATACGGTTCGTTGTAGTACTCACTGTCGTAGTAGTTTTCGTCGTTCGGCGACCCGTACTCCTCGTCCGGATACCGCGCACCCCGTCGCCTCATCCCTCGAGCACCTCCACACCGGTCGCGCAGTCGAGCAACGCCTCGTACGCCGCCGGAGCCGTGGTGAAGCTGCCGAGCCTGATGGTCTTGTTGTCGCCGTGATAGTCGGACGATCCCGTGACGACGACCCCGAGCGACCGCGCGAGATCGCGCATCGTCCGCACATCCTGCTCGTCGTGATCGGGATGATCGGCCTCGACACCGCCGAGCCCGAGTTCGGCGAGTTCCTCGATGTGGTCGAGGGCGAGGAGCCGCCCACGCGCACGTGCCCGGGCGTGCGCCACCACCGGCACACCGCCCGCGGCCGTCACCATCTTCACGGCGTCGGCGAGCGGGGTATCAGCCTTCGGTACGTAGTAACGGCCGCGCGGCGACAGCAGCTCGGTGAATGCGTCGGCCACCGTGGGCACCACACCGGCGGCGACGAGCGCCCGCGCCAGATGGGGCCGGCCCGCGGCGGGGCCCGCCTCGGCGATCACTGCGTCGATGTCGATCGGCAGACCGTCGTCCGCCATCCGCACACCCATCGCCCGGATCCGCGACACCCGTTCGCCACGGAGCCGCTCGAGTTCGGCGACGAAGACCGGATCGTGCGGGTCGAACAGATAGGCCAGCAGGTGCACGGCGACCGGGGCGCCGTCCTCCCCGCGTCCCGTGCAGGACATCTCCATTCCCCGGACGAGACGCAGGCCCGTCGGCAGGGCCGCTGCGGCCTCGTCCCATCCCGCGGTCGTGTCGTGGTCGGTCAGGGCCACGACGTCGAGACCCGCCCGGGCAGCGGCACGGACCAGTTCCGCGGGACGGTCGGTGCCGTCCGATGCGGACGAGTGGGTGTGGAGATCGATACGCACGCCACCAGTCTGTCAGGTCGGCGGGCTAGCATGATTGGAGCTGCCCCGCCCGGTCCCCGTCGACGGGCGACCGCCGCGCCGCGGGCCTGCGACCGGGCCGCGTCCCAGCGGCATGCCGTGAGGAAGGACAACATGCCGCACCAGCCTTCTCGTGCCACCCGTCGCGGCCCCACTCCCCCGGTCCCCACCGAGCAAGCGGTGGTCGACTGCGCGGTCTACGTCGACGGGCACCGCCTGCCCGGCCGCTACAGCCACACCGAGGCGGTGGCAGAGGTACGTCGGCGCGGTACGGGATTCGTGTGGCTCGGGTTGCACCACCCCGACGAGAAGCAGATGACGAACGTCTCGCACACCTTCGGACTCCACGAGCTGATGGTCGAGGACGCCGTCCACGCCCACCAGCGCCCGAAGCTCGAGCGCTACGACGACGTGCTGTTCTTGGTGCTGCGCACCGTCAGTTACATCGAGCACGAGTCGGTGACGACCACCAAGGACATCGTCGAGACCGGCGAGATCATGTTGTTCACCGGCCCCGACTTCATCGTGAGCGTGCGGCACGGCGACCACTCCGAGCTCTCGCACGTGCGCAAGCGCCTCGAACGCGACCCCGATCATCTGTCCCGCGGTCCGGCGGCCGTGCTCCACGCGATCGCCGACCACGTGGTCGACTCCTATCTCGCCGTCACCACGGCCGTGCAACCCGACGTCGACGACATCGAGGAACTCGTGTTCACCCCCGACACGCGGATCGCGGTCGACCAGATCTACATGCTCAAGCGCGAGATCGTGCAGTTGCGCCGCGCCGTCGTGCCGCTCGCCGAACCACTGCAGCAACTCATCCGGGCGCCGGGCAACCCGATCCCGAAGGACGTCCGGCGCTACTTCCGCGACGTCGCCGACCACCACACCACGGTGTCCGACCGCATCGCGGCCTTCGACGAGACGCTCGGCACGCTGCTCGACGCGGCGATCGCGAAGGTCACCGTGCAGCAGAACACCGACATGCGCAAGATCTCCGCGTGGGTCGCGATCGCCGCCGTGCCGACGATGATCGCCGGGATCTACGGCATGAACTTCGATCGCATGCCCGAACTGCATTGGCAATACGGCTATTACGTCGTGCTCTCCGCGATCGTCGCGATCACCGTGGGACTGTTCGTCACCTTCAGGCGCAACAACTGGTTGTGACCACCGAACTCGACCGCCCCTCGACACGCGCTGCGCAGGCTGCGCGATCTCCTCGGCGCCACGTGCTCGCCGTCGCCCTCGCGCTGATCCTGCTGCAGACGATCCTCCGGACCGTGGTGGCCGCGACCGGCGAGTTCTACTGGGACGACCTGATCCTCGTCGGGCGCGCGGGGTCGTATCCGCTGCTGTCCGACGCCTTCCTGCGGTATGACCACGACGGTCACCTGATGCCCGCCGCCTTCCTCGTGGCGGGGATCGCCACGGCGATCGCGCCGCTGGAATGGTGGCCGGCGGCGGCCTCGCTCGTGATCGGTCAGTTGCTCGCCTCGCTGGCGGTGCTGCGGGTGCTCTGGTTGCTGCTCGGCCCGCGACGCGCTCTGTGGGGACCGTTGCTGTTCTATCTCCTCACGCCGCTGACGCTTCCGGCCTTCGCGTGGTGGTCGGCCGCGCTCAACGCGTTGCCGCTGCAGGCCGCACTGGCCTGGGTGGCGGGAGATGCGCTGCAGTACAGCAGGACCGGCCGGCGCCGTCATATCGTGAGCGCCCTCGTCGTCACCGCTGTGGCGCTGGTGTTCTTCGAGAAGTCGGTCCTCGTTCCGTTCGCCGCGTTCGCGACGGTCGCCCTCGCACACCACGTCGACGGACTCGTTCGGCCGATCCGCAGCACGTGGGCGCAGGCCCGGCCGTTGTGGCTCGGCTCGGCGGCCGTGCTGGTCGTGTGGGCGGTCTGTTACTCGACGATCGTCGAATCCCGGTTCGGGATCCCGCCGTGGTCGATGGTGGCCGGGTTGACCCATCACGGCATCTCCTACGGGCTGTTGCCGTCGCTGCTCGGGGGTCCCTGGGAATGGGAGCGGTGGAATCCGAGCCCGCCCTGGGCCGATCCCCCGCTCGTGCTCGTCGTGGTCGCGTGGCTCGCTGTCGCGGGCGCCGCAGCGTGGACGGTGCGCCGGCGACGGCGGACCGGGCCCGTGTGGTTCGCTGTGATCGCCTACATCCTGGCCTCGCTCGCGGCGATGATCAGCACCCGCTTCGGTCCGGAGACCACCTACGAACTCGCGCGCACTCTGCGCTACTTCGCCGACTCCGCCGTGGTCGTCGCGATCGCCGCGGCGCTGATCCTGCGCGCCCCGCGACGAGGCACGACGTCCCGTCCTCGTGCCGTGCGTGCGGCCGCCTGGACCTGCGCGGCCGTGTTCACCGTCGGCTCCCTGTGGTCGACCGTGACGTTCGCGCGCAGCTGGTCGGACAATCCGACGGGCGATTATCTCGGGGCGGCGAAGGCGGCGCTCACGGCCCGGCCCGACGAGCCCGTGCTCGATCACCCGGTGTCGGTATGGATCCTGCTGCCCGTCACCTACCCGCACAACCTGGTGGGGTCCGTCTTCTCCGCGCTGCCCGTCCGGTCCGACATCCGCGACCACGCGACCGACCTGTGGGTCCTCGACGATCTCGGTCACCGCACTCCTGCCGACCTGCTGCCGCTGCGCCTCGTCCCGCCCGGCCCCGAGCCCGACTGTGGCCATCGCGTCACCACCGACGCCGTCACGGCCGTGCCGCTCGATTCCCCCGCGGGTGACTGGGAGTGGACCGTGCAGGTGAACTACCGGGCCTCCGCCGACGGCACGATCGACCTCGGCTTCCCCGGCCGCGCATCCGTTCCGGTCCCCGTCACCGAAGGACTCGGGACGGTGTACGTCCGCGTCTCCGGGGACGGGTCGGCGTTGCAGGCGCGCTCGTCCACCCCCGGCACGACCGTGTGCCTCGGTGCCGGATCGCTCGGAGTGGTCGTGCCGCGGGGGTGACGGCGGGCCAGCGTGGCGCGTCCGAGCGCGCGGTCCGTGAGAACCGGGACGGTCACAGACGTGCTTGCGCCCGGCGCGGGTCGCTCAGGTCGATGCCCGCTTCCTCCCACGCCTCGCGCAGCGCCTCGGTTCCCTTCAGCCGCTTCCAGGCCGCCTCGGTACCGGTGATCGGGCGGGCCTCGAAGAAGTGGACCGGATCGGAGGGCTCGGGCAACTCCAGCGACGGCACGTCGGCCGTCTCGAGCAACACCGCGGTGAACGGAGCGCCCGGCCACAGCGGCTCCCCGAGATCGAGCAGGGCGTCGTCGGTGAGGACCACGCCCTCCACGGCGGGCAGCGCAGCGAGCACCGCGAGGGTGCGGTGGACACCGGCGGTGACGCCCTCGTTGTCGCGCAGGCTGAGGACCAGTTCGGCCCGCGGCCCGCGCGTCGGGTCGGCCACCATGTCGGTCGGATCGCCCATCGGATGCCGTGAGCACCCCAGAGTGGCGTACCGCAGGAGCTCTGCACCACGGAAGCGGAGGACCTCGATCGGTTCGAGACCGAGGAAGGTCACCGACGCCGATTCCGGCTCCGGATCCCCCGGCACGGTCAGATGCTCGGTGAGGTGGCTGCGGACGGTGGCGAGAACTGCGTCGGTCACCCCTGCAATGTAGTCCCCGTCCCCGCACATGCGGTTCACACCCGGACCTGTGCACCGCGCGGTACCGTCGAAGCGTGGCTCGCGACACCGGTTTTCCGGTCTCCGATGCCGGCGACGATTTCGCCCGGCAACGCCGGCGCGCCGAGTACGCCCGGCTGATCGCATGGCTGCGCCGCGAACCGGCAGACGTCAACACGGTGCTGCCCTTCGACGACGTCGTCGCAGCCCTCGGACGCCTCGGTGAACGGCGACTCGGGTTGCAGATCATCGAGGTCGCCTCGATCGTCGGCAGCGTCGACCGTGCCGACGACTTCGACCGCCGTTTCCGCCCCACCTCGGCACGCCTGCGCGCCAGGTGGGAACGCATCGCGGCCGCGCGGCGGCGCGGCGAGGCCATGCCCCCGATCTCCGTGTACCGGGTGGGACCGATGCATTTCGTGCAGGACGGGCACCACCGTGTGTCCATCGCCTACGCGCAGGGCGACCGCACCATCGACGCCTACGTCACCGAGATCACCACGAAGGTGCCCGCGGAGGGCATCACCGCCCGTCCCGATCTCGTGCGCAAGGACCACTTCAGGATGTTTCTCGGCCGCGTTCCCCTGCACGGCGCGGCCCAGGACACGATCCGCGTGTCCGACCCGTGGGGATACGCCGAACTGGCCGAGGCCGTCGAGGCGTGGGGTTTCCGCTTGATGCAGGATCTCGGCGAGTACCTCACCCGCGAGGAGGTCGCGCGGCGCTGGTACGAGGAGGAATTCGTCCCCGTCGTCGCGATGGCCCGGGAAGCGGGGATGTTGCGCTCACGCACCGACGCCGAGGTGTATCTGTGGATCGCGAGCGAGCGGTACCGGCTCGTGCGGCGGCACGTGTGGAGCGAGGAGATCGTCGACGAGCTCCGTAGCCGCGCACCCCGCTGACGGCTTCGGTGGATCCGGACCCGTTTTCCGGGGTCGGATCCACCGAAGCCGGTTTGTCAGAGGGTGACGTTCGCGCCGGTCTCCTGATCGAACAAGGCGATCTTCGCCCTGTCGAACCACAACTGCACGGTCCCGCCCTTGGTGGCCTGCGATTCCACCGACAATCGCGCGACCAGCGATTCGGCCGACATGTCGGCGCCGGCGTCGGCGGCGAGTTCGTCGAGGTCCTTCGAGTGCACGCCCGGCCCCTCGGCCGTGAAGTACGCGAACTTGTCGGAGCCCATCGACTCGAGCACGTCGACCTCGGCGGAGAAGGTCACGCCCGTCTCCCGTTGGGTCGGGTCGAGCAGGTCGGTGTCCTCGAAGTGCTCCGGACGGATACCGACGACCACCTCGCGCGACGGATTGTTGCGACGCACGGTCTCCCACCGCTCGTCGGGCAACCGGAACTCGCCGAACGAGGTGCGGATCGAACCGTTCTCGATCTGCCCCGGAACGAAGTTCATCGACGGCGATCCGATGAAGCCGGCGACGAACAGGTTCCGCGGATGGTCGTACAACTCCTGCGGCGCCCCGACCTGCTGCACGATCCCACCGCGCATCACGACGACGCGGTCGCCGAGCGTCATCGCCTCGGTCTGGTCGTGCGTGACGTACACCGTCGTGGTCCCGAGACGCTTCTGCAGGCGCGCGATCTCGGTGCGCATCTGCACGCGCAGCTTCGCGTCGAGATTCGACAGCGGCTCGTCCATGAGGAACGCCTTGGGGCTGCGCACGATCGCACGACCCATGGCCACGCGTTGCCGCTGACCGCCCGACAGGTTGGCGGGCTTGCGGTCGAGATGCTGTGTGAGATCGAGGATCCGGGCCGCCTCGTCGACCTTGCGGGCGATCTCGTCCTTGGACACCTTCGCGAGGGTGAGCGGGAACGCGATGTTGTCGCGCACCGACATGTGCGGGTACAGCGCGTAGGACTGGAAGACCATCGCGATGTCGCGGTCCTTCGGTGCCCGCTCGTTGACACGCTCACCCGCGATGCGCAGCTCGCCGTCGGAGATGTCCTCGAGGCCGGCGATCATGTTGAGCGTCGTGGATTTTCCGCACCCGGACGGGCCGACGAGGATGATGAACTCGCCGTCGGCGATCTCGAGATCCACGTCGCTGACGGCCTTCGCTCCGTCCGGATATTCCTTCGTCACCTTGTCGAGCACGATCTCGGCCACGGTAGTTATCCCTTCACTGCGCCGGAGGTCAGTCCGGCGACGATTCGACGTTGGAAGATCAGGACGAACACGATGATCGGGATCGTGATGACGACGGCCGCCGCCGCGATCGAGCCGGTCGGTTCCTCGAACTGCGATGCACCCGTGAAGTTCGCGATCGCGGCGGGTGCGGTGATGGACCGCTCGGTGGAGGTCAGCGAGATCGCGAACAGCAGGTCGTTCCAGCAGAAGATGAACACCAGGATCGCCGCCGTGATGATGCCGGGAGCGGCGAGTGGGGCCACGACCTTCCGGAACGCCTGACCCGGTGTCGCGCCGTCCATCTTCGCGGCCTTCTCGAGTTCCCACGGGATCTCCTTGAAGAAGGCCGACAGGGTGTAGATCGCGAGCGGTAGCGAGAAGGTGATGTACGGCAGGATCAGCGCCGCCCACGTGTCGAACAGTCCGAGGCCACGCATGATCTCGAACAGCGGGCTGACGAGGGAGATCTGTGGGAACATCGCGATGAGCAGCGCCACGCCCACCAGAATCTTCTTACCGGGGAAGTCGAGCCGGGCGATCGCGTAGGCGGCCATCGTCCCGAGGATCACCGCGATGACCGTGGCGATCAGGCCGATGCCGATGGAGTTGATCAGCGCGCTCGTGAACGCGTCGGTGCGGAAGATGCCGCGGTAGTTGTCGAGCGTCCACTGCTGCGGGATGAACCGGCCGTCCTGGATGGTGCCGGGCGGCTTGAACGACAGGCTCGCGATCCACAGCACCGGGACGAGTGCGTAGAGCAGGACGATCAGGTTCACCGCCGACCACGACAGGGTCCGTTTCCTGGTCTCGGCCATCATCGGCCCCCTTCGTCCGAGCCGGGCGCGGATGCACCGAACAACTTGATGAACACGAACGCGATGATCGCGACGCACAGGAAGATCAGGACGCTGATCGCCGACCCGATGCCGAGGTTGAAGGCCCGGAACAGATTGTCGTAACCGAGGATCGACACCGATCCGGTGCCGTTGGCACCGCGGGTGAGGACGTAGATGTTGTCGAAGATGCGGAAGGCGTCGAGCGTGCGGAAGAGCAGGGCGACGAGGATCGCCGGTTTCATCAGCGGCACGATGATCCGCACCAGACGTGTCCACGCTCCGGCGCCGTCGACCTGCGCCGCCTTGAGCAGATCGTCGGGGACGAGTGCGAGGCCGGCGAGGAGCAGCAGTGCCATGAACGGCGTGGTCTTCCACACCTCGGCGAGCACGATGATCGCCAGGGACGGGATCTGGTCGGTGAGCGGGGCGCTGCCGTCGGGCAGCAGGTTCGCGAGATAGCCCGTGCCCGGGGTCCACGCGTAGTACCAGCTGTAGGCGGCGGCGACGGTGACGATGCCGTACGGGATCAGCACCACCGTGCGCACGATGCCCTTGCCGACGATGGTGCGGTGCATGACGAGTGCGATCGCGAGGCCGAGCACGAACTCGATCGCGACGGAGACCAGGGTGACGAGCGAGGTGACGATGAAGGCCTGCCACCAGAATCCGTCGCTGAGCACCGCGATATAGTTCGACAGTCCGACGAAGCGCCGTTCGTCGGGGAAGCGCAGATCGTAACGCTGCAGACTGAGCCAGACGGCGTATCCCACCGGATAGGCCGTGACGGCGAGCATCACGATCGCGGCGGGTGCGACGAGCAGCAGACCGAGTCGCCGTTCGGCCTTCTTCCCCTCGGACAGCGCTGCTTTCGTCTTCGTCGACGGTTCCTTCGGGGTCTCGTCGGTCGGTGTCGATTCGACGGCGGTCACGGGATCAGTCCTTCCGAATTGACCGCCTTGCGCACCTGCTCGGCGAGTTCCTCGACGGTGCGGGGCGGATCGATCTGGTCGACCGGGTTGAGGGTGGCCGTCACCAGTGTCGAAATGCTCTGGTAGGCCGGTGAAGCGGGACGCACCGCGGCGTTCTCGAGACCGGCGCGGACCTCACGCCAGGCCGGATAGGCCTCCTGGAAATCGGGGTCGTCGTACAGCGCCGCGAGCGTCGGCGGCACGCCGCCACCGATGGCGTTGTTGCGCTGGTTCTCCTCGTTGCGCAGGCACTGCATCGCTTCGAACGCGAGATCCGGGTGGGTACTCGTGCGGGCGACGGCGATGTTGAACCCGCCGATGGTGACCTGGGCGGGCTCGCCGGGGGTCACCGAGGGGTACGGCGCGGGAAGGAAATTCTGCTCACCGTCGACGGTGAGGACCGTGTTGCCGGTGTTCTCCGAGGTGACATTGCCGTTCTCGTCGATGAAGGGCAGGGCCCCCTCGTTCTCCATGATGCCCGGCAGGACGAACGGCCAGTTGACCTGGAACGCGGTGCGCCCGCTCTCCATACCGAGACGGACGGCCGCCTCGTCGGCCTGGTTCAGGGAGGGATCGGCGCCGGGCGCGGTCGCAACGCGCTTCATGATGTCGAGCGCGGTCACCGCCGCGTCGTTGTCGGTGAGGGTGACGGTGACACCGTCCTCCCCCACCACCGAGCCTCCGGCGCTCGAGAGCAAGGTGTTGAACCACACCATCAGCCCCTCGTACTGCCGGCCCTGCACACCGATCCACGACGGCCGGCCCTCCTCGGCGAGGCCGCTCGCAATCTCGATCATCTCGTCCCAGGTCTCCGGAGGTTGCCCGTCCGGCATGAGATCCTTTCGGTACCAGAGCAACTGGGTGTTGGTGTTGAGCGGTGCGGCGTACAGCCGGTCCTGCCAGGTCGCCGATTCGAGGGGACCTTCGAGGGTGCCCTCGGAGACCGCAGCTGCAACATCGTCGGGCAGCGGCAGCGCCCACCCGGCCTCGGCGAACTCGGCCGTCCACACGACGTCGAGGGTCATGAGGTCGAGCCCCGGGTCGTTACCCGTCAGCCGCCGCGCCAACTGCAGTCGCTGGTCGTCGGCGTTCTTCGGAAGTGTCCTCTGCTGCACGCGATATCGGCCGCCCGCCTCCGCGGTGCACACCTCCGCGGCCTGCGCGTACTGCTCGGCACCGTCGGCGGCCGTGTAGAAGGACAGGACGACACCCTCGTCGTCGCTGCCGCACGCGGCCAGCCCCGACGCCAGGAGCACAGCAGCCGCGGAAGCTGTGACCGCTCGGCTCGTCCGCCGACTCTTGCCCGACCGTCTCATGCGCGACTCCGCTCGCATCGGGGACCTCGTGATCCGACGATAACGCCCGTACCGGCCAGCCGTAGCAAAACGAGCAGGGCGTACATCCGGAACGGAATCGGCACGACGACGAGGTCAGAAGGAGGTCCCCGAGAAGGGTGCCTGGGGCCAGGAGAACAGCAGGTCAGCGGTGTCGACGGCCTCGGGCCGGTGCACCCGGGCGCGCCCCGCGTCGACCATCCGGTGCCAGCCCTGCCGGCCGAGCAGGAGCGCACCGAGGTCGGCGATGTCGATCGTCAGGTCGGCCGGTCCCGCGGTGCGCGCCACGCCGTCGGCGGAGATCTCGAAGACACCGGCGTTGTCGGTCAGCACCGGATCGGTCACCTCCACGGTCACCGAGCCGAAGCCTCGGTAACTCCGCGCCGACAGCGCCCGATCGAGGTCGAGGATGCGCAACCACGTCTCGTCCGAGACCGAGCGGAAGTGCACGGCACGCGCGTCGCCGAGCATGAGCGGGAGTTGGTCGTCCTGCGGAAGTGCCGCGAACCGCAAGGTGTCGACCAGGTCGAGGTCGAGCAGGAACCGGATCAGGCCGGCGTACGCCGCGGGCGAGGGGGCGAAGAAGTCGTCGACCACGACGGTGCGGTTGCGACTGGTGAACCACCCCTGCGTGTCGACGGGGTGGTACCGGACGAAACCGTCCTCCTGTCCCGGTTCGCCGTGCACCGCCACGTACATCGGATCGGTGAGCGAGTCGGCCCGCCACCGGCGCGAGTTCCACCAGTACTCCGACCGATCGATCATGCCGGGGCGCGGCGGCAGATGACGGGAATGGATCTGCGCCAGCACGTCCCACGCCTCCGGATAGGTCAGCAGACGCACCGCTCCGGACTCGGGCACGTCGGGACGCAGTGCGGCACCACGCACGTCGACGTCGACGGACACCGAAGTCGAGGCGACGCCGTAGCCGAACCGGCCGTAGATGGTCGCTTCGGAGGCACGCAGCGTCGCGAGGATCTCACCGCGGTCGCGCGCGTCGCTCAACTGCCGGTGCACGAGTCCGGAGATCACGCCGCGACGCGTGTGGGTGGGCAGCACACCGATGTGGGTGACCGCCGCGTGCGGCACCCGGGCGCCGCCGGGCAGGGTGAGATTTCCGCTCGTGGCGTCGACTGTCCCGACGAGCATGCCGTCGAGGAAAGCACCCCACGTGCGGCCGGCCTCGAGGTAGCGGCTCACCGTCCCGTCGGGAACCTCGGGCCACGAGGGCAGACCCACCATCGCCGTGCGGAACAGCGCGGACGCCTCCCGCAGTTCGGCTTCCGACTCCAGAACTCTGATCTCCGGTTCCGTTCGCTCACCCATGGAACGACACTATCGACCGCGAACTTGCACCGCGGGTGAACGGCCGTGACGTTCGGTACACCGGCTCCGGGCGGGTAGGTTTCCAGCGTGCGACGCGAGTGGGATCCAGCAGACACCGGGGTGCTGCAGCTGCCCTCCGGCCGACTCGTGCGGGGACGCGGGATGCGCAGACCGGTGTTCGGCGAGCCGTTTCCCGACTTCGGGGTGTATCTCCTCGGCCGCCCCCCGGCAGCACCGTTCGAATGGGAGTCGCGGTGGATCCACTGGCCCGACTTCCGCACGCCACGCGACCCGGAGGACGCTCTCGCCATCCTGTACGAGGCGTGGATCCGCGCGGGAAGACAGCGGGTGGAGATCGCGTGCGGGCGTGGACGCGGCCGCACCGGCACCGCACTGGCGTGCCTCGCCGTCCTCGACGGGCTCTCCCCGGAGGAGGCGGTCGACTTCGTTCGGCGGCACTACCATCCGCGCGCGGTCGAGACGCCCTGGCAGCGCAAATTCGTCGCGCACGCGAAGGCGCATTCCTGACAGCTCAGTTCTTCGTCCGGGCGAGGTCGACCTCGGCGGCCGAGACGGCACGTTCGGCGGCGACCACCCGCTTCTTCGCCTCGGCGGCGGCGCGGCGCGCGAAGGTGCGTTGCTGCTCTGCGTGTTCGAGCTTCGCCCGCAGCTCGGCGACCTCCTCCTCGTGACGGGCCAGCTCCTGCTCTGCCGCCGACGCGGCTTCGCGCGCTTCCTCGGCCGCGTTGTGCGCCGAGTCGAGAGCGGCAGCGGCCTCGTCGATCTCCGCCTCGCGAGCCGCCTGGTCCGCCTTCTCACGCTCCGTGGGTTCGCGCTCGCCCTTGCTCTTGCGTGCAGACTTGCCCGCTGCCGTCCGGTCGTCCTCGTCGTCCTCCTCCGACCCTCCGCGGACGACGGTGAGCGGCATCGCCGACAGGTCGCCGAAACCGTCGGACTCGACGATCGCGTCGAGCCGGCCCTGCCGGACCTGCTCCCCGATGTCGGGATCCGACAACGCGGCGTTGAGGGTGCGCCCCACCTCTCGCAGTGCGCTCTCCGAGACGGTGCGGCCGCGGTCGGCGGCGAGCCGACCCGCGTCGCGCTCGAGCGCGGCGACCACCCGGCGACGCTGCTCCGACAGTTTCCGCATCTCGCTGCCGGACAGTCGTCGTTGCGCGGTGCGCAGGGCGGATCCGATGTCGAGCAACGCCGCGAGTTCGTCGGCCCGTTCGCGGGCGAGCAGGTTGACCATCCAGGCCGCGACCGTCGGTTTGCGCAGTCTGCCGATGGCCGCCGTCAGCTCGCGGTCGCCCGCTTCGCGTGCCTGCGCCGCGAATTCGGAGCGGGCCGCCACGAAGTCTCCTGGGTCGAGGCCGTAGAGGGCATCGGCCACCGAATCGAGGTCGGGCATGGGATCGACAGTAGTGGCGCGAGGCCGATCACGACGAGTGCCGTTCTCGGCGAACGCGCGACCGCGAGACGATCAGATGGCGAGCTTGGCGAGGATGTCGCGCGCCTTCTCGGCGGTGGGCGGCTGGCACAGCACGTCGTAGCGGCCGGCGACGAGCTGCATGGTGGACGAGAAGTCGCGCTGACCGCGGGTCGCGGCGTACGGGATGCTCGCCGAGATGAGGCCGAAGATGATGCCGCCGACGAGGCCGACGAGCAGCGGGCCGAGGAAGTCGGTGGAGAAGATGCCGAGCAGGAGACCGAAGAACACGCCGAGCCATGCGCCCGAGACGATGCCGCCGCCGATCACCTTCGGCCACGTGAGCCGACCGGTGACCCGTTCGACCTGCATGAGATCGACACCGACGATGGTGACGTCCTCGACGGAGAAGTTCTGATCGGCCAGGTGGTCGACCGCCCGTTGCGCCTCGGCATAGGTCGGGTACGAACCGACGGGCCAGCCCGTGGGAGGTGTCGGCAGACCGGGTACCTGGCGACCGGGTCCGAGGGGATTCGTCATGTCGTTTCGGCTCCTTCGCGATGCACGCCGACGGTCGCGGCGCCGGTCTCCATTCTGCCTCGACAGGGACCGGCACGCCGCGATGGTTCGCCCGATATGTTCTTTTCCCTGGTCGTTCCCGTCAGGAGGCCGGCGGCTCGAACTTCTGGGTGCGCTGCAACCCCGCGGCCCGGCCCTTCGCGGAGATCACGAGGGCCATCTTCCGGCTCGCCTCGTCGATCATCTCGTCACCGAGCATCGCGGCACCGCGGGCGCCGCCCTCGGCCGAGGTGTGCCACTCGTAGGCGTCGAGGATCATCTCGGCCTTGTCGTAGTCCTCCTGCCGGGGGCTGAAGACCTCGTTGGCCGCGTCGATCTGGCTCGGGTGCAGCACCCACTTGCCGTCGAAGCCCAGGGCGGCGGTGCGCTGCGCCGACCGGCGGAAGGCGTCGACGTCGCGGATCTGGAGGTAGGGACCGTCGATGGCCTGCAGCCCGTGCGCACGCGCGGCCATGAGGATCGTCATGAGGATGTGGTGGTAGGCGTCGCCGACGTCGTAACCCTCGGGCTGCTCACCGACGACGAGGGTGCGCATGTTGATGCTCGCCATGAAGTCTGCCGGACCGAACACGAGTGTCTGCACGCGCGGGCTCGCCGTCGCGATCTCGTTGATGTTCGTCAACCCGATGGCGTTCTCGATCTGCGGTTCGATACCGATCCGTCCCGCCTCGAGACCGTGGGCCTTCTCGACCTGCGTGAGGAGCAGGTCGAGCGCCTTCACGTGGCTCGCGTCGGGCACCTTCGGCAGCAGGATCGCGTCGAGATTCGCTCCGGCACCACCGACGACCGCCGCGACGTCGAGATAGGTCGCGTCCGTGGTCCAGTCGTTGACGCGCACGACCTTGATCTGGTCGCCCCAGCCGTCCTCGTTCAGAGCTTCGACGATGGTGCTGCGGGCCTGCTCCTTGGCCAGCGGCGACACCGCGTCCTCGAGATCGAGGAAGATCTCGTCAGCGGGAAGGCCCTTGGCCTTGTCGATCATCTTCCGGTTGCTGCCGGGAACCGCGAGTACCGATCTTCGGGGCCTGAACGAGAACGACATGACCTGACCAGACCTCCGAGTTCCGGGAACAGCGTGGGCACGCTCTAGCCTGGCAATCATGGCAGCAGTGAGCAAGGTCTTCGTCGCGCGGCTGGCCGGACTGGTCGTTCTCGGCCCCGACGGCGAGTCCATCGGCCGCGTCCGCGATGTCGTGCTGACCATACGAGTGGGACGTCAGCCGCCTCGTGCGCTGGGGCTCGTCGTCGAACTGCCCACCCGCAAGCGGATCTTCGTCCCGATGCTGCGCGTGACCGCGATCGAACCCGGCGCGGTCACCCTCGTCACCGGCAACGTCAGTCTGCGCCGGTTCACGCAGCGACCCTCGGAGGTGCTCGCCCTCGGTCAGGTCCTCGATTCGCGTGTGCGCGTCGACGACCCGGAGCTGCCGGACCTGATGGGTGTCGACGCCGTCGTGGTGGATCTGGGGCTCGAGCTCATGCGCACCCGCGACTGGGTCGTCGCCCGCGTGGCGGTGCGTCGCCATCGCGGCCGGCTCGCGCGCCGCTCCCCCATCCACATCGTGGAATGGCCGCACGTGCACGGACTCACCCAGCAGACACTGTCGATGCCCGGACAGGGTGTCGCGCAGTTGCTCCTGCAGTTCGAGGACATGCGCCCGCCGGACGTCGCGAACGCCCTGCGCGACCTGCCGATCAAGAGACGCACCGAGGTCGCCGCGGCGCTCGACGACGAACGCCTCGCCGACATCGTGCAGGAGCTGCCCTCCGACGACCAGACCGACCTGCTCACCCAGCTCGGCCTCGACCGGGCGGTCGCGGTGCTCGAGGCGATGGATCCCGACGACGTCGCCGACCTCCTCGGTGAGCTGCCTGCGACGGATGCCGAGTCGTTCCTGCAACGCATGGACCCCGAGGACTCCGAGCCGGTGCGCCGCCTGCTCGAGCACTCCCCCGACACCGCCGGTGGTCTGATGACCCCCGAGCCGGTCGTGCTGACGCCGGCGACCACGGTGGCCGAAGCGCTCGCCCGCGCCCGCAATCCGGATCTGAGTCCCGCCCTGGCGTCGATGGTCTTCGTCGTGCGGCCGCCCACCGCGACGCCCACCGGCAAGTACCTCGGCTGTGTCCATCTGCAACGATTGCTCCGGGAACCGCCTGCGAGCCTGGTGGGAGGGGTCGTCGACGACGACCTGCCGCGCCTGGCCCCCGACGACGCCCTGACCACCGTCACCCGGTACTTCGCGACGTACAACCTGGTCTGCGGTCCGGTGGTGGACGACGAGGGGCACCTGCTCGGCGCGGTGAGCGTCGACGACGTGCTCGACCATCTGCTGCCGGAGGACTGGCGCGAGGAGGACATCGAGGATGAGTGACCGCAGCACGCAGGGCCGCTCGCGCCTCGAGACCCCACAGGCGTCGAGGTTCCGCTTCAACTTCGACGCCGAGGCGGTGGGCCGGGTCAGCGAGTCGATCGCCCGGTTCCTCGGAACGGGCCGTTATCTCGCCATCCAGACGATCGTCGTCATCGTGTGGATCGCCCTCAACATCGCCGCGGTCGGACTGCAGTGGGATCCCTATCCCTTCATCCTTCTCAACCTGGCCTTCTCGACGCAGGCCGCCTATGCGGCGCCGTTGATCCTGCTGGCGCAGAACCGGCAGGAGAACCGCGACCGCGTGTCTCTCGAGGAGGATCGCGCCCGCGCCGAGCAGACCAAGGCCGACACCGAGTTCCTGGCACGCGAACTCGCGGCTCTGCGACTCGCGGTGGGTGAGGTCGCGACCCGCGACTATCTGCGTCGCGAACTCGACGATCTGCGCGCCCTGCTGATCGACGACGAGAACGAGGACGACGCCGGCACTCCGCGCACCCGCGGGCCCCGTCGCTGAGGGACCCCGTCCTGTTGTCCGGCACGCCCCGTTGCACACAACCCGACACCCTTCTGTAACCTTCGTCACATCAGTCGGACGGACGATCGGAGGAGGGTGATCGCGTGCGGTGGAAGGTCGCGCTGGCGATGCCGGTGATCGTCGCTGCCGGACTCGCGGCGACAGCGTCGTCGGCGACGGTGGTGGCGGAGACGACGTCCGCCGAGACCGAGCCGAGCGCCGCTCCGGCGGTGGGCGTGCTCCCCGGCGAGATGCGCGAGGCGCAACCGCTGCGCAGCCCGAGCGACCCGCTCACCCAGCTTCCGCCCGACGCCGTGGCCGCGGCAGGGGGTGCGGCGGCCCTCGGCGACGGGCCGCTCGCGATCCCCGAACTCGTCTTCTACGCCTATCGCGCGGCCGAGATGCAGCTGGCCATCGACTCTCCCGAGTGCGGCCTGCCGTGGAATCTGCTCGCCGCCGTCGGGCGCCTGAACTCCGGACACGCGGACGGGGGACGCACCGACATCCTGGGCACGCTGACCGCGCCGGTCGTCACCCCGGAGGGGCTGCTCGGGCCGATGCGCCTGGCCCCCGCGGTGTGGGAGCAGTACTCGGCCGACGGCAACGCGGACGGCACCGCCGATCCACAGAACATCTTCGACGCGACCCTGGCCGCCGGTGCCCGGATGTGCGCGGAGGGCGGAAACCTGCGCGAGCCGGACGGGGAGGCGCGGGCGGTGGCGTCGGTCGATCCGTCACCGGACTATCTGGCGAACGTCCGGCACTGGTCCGGTGCGTATTCGAAGGCCGCCGAGGTGGCTCCCGCCGATCTCGCTCCGATCCCGGCGCGGCCCGTTCCGAACGCCGCGGATGTCGCGGCCCCCGCGCCGGCTCCGGCGGTCACCGCGCCCGCTCCGGAGGCGACACCTCAGCCGGCCCAGCAAGCGCCCGCCGACACTCCGGCTCAGCAGGCACCCGAACAGAACATCCCGGCTCCGCCGCCGATGCCGGAGTTGCCCGAACTCCCCTGCCTGGTGCCCGCCTTCTGCGAGTAACTCCCGGCACACACGTGAGGTGACGCCACGCGCGACACGCGTGTCGTCATCTTTTTCTTTCACCCCACCCGACCCACCGGACCAGCACGGACGGGCCACAGCAGTACGCATACACCCCCGTTACATCACGTTTGAGTAACGGAAAGGCATCGAATGCTGTAGCCTCGGCCCGGCACGTAACGAAGGTGTCTCGTTCCGAGGCACCCGAGGGAGGGTTATCCATTGGGCCGCCACGCCAAACCGTCGGATTCGAAGCTTCGGCGAAATTCCGTCATCGCGATGACCGGACTCGTTCCGGTCGGACTGGTCGCCGCAGCCGCGACCACCGCGGGTGCGTCGCCGCGAGCGCTGATGGGTGCAGCTCACCACGAGACCGAGCCGACGGCGTCGTCGACCGACTCGGCCGACCTCGCGAACGCGATTCCCGAAGCGGTCGCCGCCGTGCAGACGATCATGCTCGAGCCCGAACCGGCACCCGTGCGCACCTTCAAGGCCGCCCCCCAGCCGGAACCCGAGCCCGAGGTCCTCCACGAGGGCCCCCTCGGCATCCCCGGCATAAACTACGCCGCCTACCGCAACGCCGAGCGCATCCTCGCCGAGGAGAATCCCGCCTGCGGCATGCACTGGACGCTCCTCGCCGGCATCGGCCGCGTCGAGTCCGGACACGCCAACGGTGGTCATGCCGACGCCAAGGGCAACCTGCTCGAGCCCGTCATCGGATTGCCGCTCAACGGCAGCCTGCCCGGCCAGGCCGTCATCCACGACACCGACGGCGGCGCCCTCGACGGCGACACCGTCTACGACCGCGCGGTCGGGCCGATGCAATTCATCCCCACCACGTGGAACCAGTACGCGGGCGACGGCAACGGCGACGGAGTCTCCGATCCCCAGAACCTGTACGATTCGACGCTCACCACCGCGAAGTACCTGTGCGACGGTGGCCTCGACATGCGCAACCTCGCGCACTCGACGAAGGCGATCCACCGCTACAACAACTCGATGGCCTACGTGGCGAACGTGCTCGCCTGGTCGACGGCCTACTCCACCGGCATCGACCCGAGCCCCGCGGATCTCCCCCGCATCCACTGAGGTCCGGAGAGGGTCGTCGGGTCACCCCGGACCGAAGGCGGTCGTCGGGTCACCGTCGACCCGTATCCGGTCGCGAGCGGCGTGCCGCCTACCATGGGCGTCATGGCAGTCAGTGAGTCCGACGTCCGCAGTGCGCTCGCACGGGTCCAGGACCCGGAGATCCGCAAGCCCATCACCGATCTCGGAATGGTCAAGAGCATCGAGATCGGCGCCGACAGCAGCGTCGATGTGGCGATCTATCTGACCACCGCCGGGTGCCCCATGCGCACCGAGATCTCGGAGCGCGTCACCAAGGCCGTCGCCGACGTCGCCGGCGTGGGCGAGGTCCGGGTGACCCTCGACGTGATGAGCGACGAGCAGCGCACCGAGCTCCGCAAGTCGCTGCGCGGCGACTCCACCGAGCCCGTCATCCCGTTCGCCCAGCCCGGTTCGCTCACGCGCGTCTACGCGGTGGCCTCCGGCAAGGGTGGTGTCGGCAAGTCGTCGGTCACCGTCAATCTCGCCGCGGCGATGGCCGCGCGCGGACTGTCGGTGGGTGTGCTCGACGCCGACATCTACGGTCACTCGATCCCCCGCATGCTCGGCACGTCCGCCAAGCCCACGCAGGTCGAGCGGATGATCATGCCGCCGATCGCGCACGACGTGAAGACGATCTCCATCGCCCAGTTCACCGACGGCAACACCCCGGTGGTGTGGCGTGGCCCGATGCTGCACCGCGCGCTGCAGCAGTTCCTCGCCGACGTCTTCTGGGGCGACCTCGACGTCCTGCTCCTCGACCTGCCGCCCGGCACGGGTGACGTCGCCATCTCCGTCGCGCAGCTGATCCCCAACGCCGAGATCCTCGTCGTGACGACGCCGCAGCAGGCAGCCGCCGAGGTCGCCGAGCGCGCCGGTTCCATCGCGCTGCAGACGCGTCAGCGCATCGCCGGCGTGGTGGAGAACATGTCGTGGCTCGAGCTGCCCGACGGCACCCGAATGGACGTCTTCGGCAGCGGCGGCGGTCAGGCCGTCGCCGAGCGGCTCACCCGCGCGGTGGGCGCGACGGTGCCGCTGCTCGGCCAGATCCCGCTCGACCCTGCAGTGCGCGAGGCCGGCGACTCCGGTACCCCGATCGTCCTCGCGGCGCCCGACTCGGCACCCGCCGTGGCGCTCGAGGAGATCTCCGACAAGCTCGCCGTGCGCAGGCGCGGACTGGCCGGCATGTCGCTGGGAATCGACACCACGCGTCACCTGTAAGAACCCGATATCGATCGAGCCCCCGCCGTGCTTCACGGCGGGGGCTCGATCGTAGGAAAGCTGTCAGGTGGCGTCGGGATCGATCGGCGGCTTCTCGTCCGGAGCGAGCGGCTTCGACAGGTTCGGCCGGGCCGCGCCGTTGGTGGGCGTTCCCGGAGCCGCCGAGGACGGCTTGTCGAAATTGCCGGTGAGGATCGAGTCGTCGCCGTCGAGCAGATGCTTCGTGATCACGGCCCGCGGTGTCATGCCGCGCAGCTGGTTCAGCTCGGACAGCGGTTGCCGCAGGTCGTCGAACTCCGGTCCGAGTTCCTGCTCGAGCTGGTCGCGCGCACCCGTGGCGTAGTCGCGTACCTGACGCAGCGACTTGGCCACCCACGAGACGGCGCCGGGGAGGCGCTCCGGGCCGAGGACCACGAGGGCCGCCACGATGAGTACCAGGAACTCGCCCCAACCGATGTTGCCGAACACGCATCCAGGGTACGTGGTCTCGTCCGGATCGCAGCACCTACGTGGAAGGTCACATCACACGGCTGGGACGTTCTGTCCGAGACAGGGGCCGCTCAGTCGGAGACTGGGGTGACCTCGACGTCGACGAGACGGCCATTGCGCACGAGCTGGACGGTGATCGGTTCGTCGATCTCCTGCTGCTGGACCGCCACGACGAGCTCGTCGGCGCTGGTGACTTCGCGGTCGCCGACCTTGACGATGACGTCGCCCTCGACGATGCCGGCGCGCTGGGCCGGGCTGTCCTGACGGACGTTGGCGACCTCCGCGCCGCTCGCGACGTCGTTGACCACCGAGCGTGCGTTCACGCCGATGTCGGGGTGCCGCATCTCGCCGGTGCGGATCAGCTCCTGCGCCACCTCGGTGACGTCGTCGATGGGGATCGCGAAGCCCAGGCCCACCGAACCGCCGGTCTCCGACTTGATCGCGGAATTGATACCGATCACGCGACCCTCCATGTCGATGAGGGGGCCGCCGGAGTTGCCGGGGTTGATCGAGGCGTCGGTCTGGACTGCGTCGATCACCGCGTCGGTGTCGGTGCCCTGCCCGCTGAGCCGCATGGGCCGGTGCAGCGCGCTGACGATGCCGCGGGTGACGGTCTTGCTCAGGCCGAGCGGCGAACCGACCGCGACGACGTCCTCGCCCACCTGGACGTCCTCGGAGCGGCCCAGCTCGGCGACGACCAGGTTGTCGACGTTCTCGACGGCGAGCACGGCCAAGTCGGTCTTGATGTCGCGTCCGACGATCGAGGCGGGCACCTTCGTGCCGTCATCGAAGGTGACCTGTACCTTCGCATCGGGATTGCCGGCGGCCATCGAAACGACGTGGTTGTTGGTGACGATGTAACCGGCACCGTCGATCACCACGCCCGAGCCGGTGCCGGCGTCGCCGCCGACGGTGGTCTGGATGGAGACGACCGCGGGCAGCACGGTGTCGGCGACACGCGCGACCGCGCCGGTGGGCAGTTCCTCGTCGGGACCCGACTGGCTCAGCGTCACTCCGCGACTGGTCAGCGAACCGTTGTCGGCGGTCGCGAGCGCGACGACGAGTCCGCCGACCATGCCGATCACGACAGCCACAGCGGCCAGGGTCGCGAGTGCGCGGGGTTGGACGCGGCGGTCGAACAACACCTCACGCAGGGTCAGTCCGGGAGCCGGAGGAAGTTCCTTCTCCTCGGTCTGCCCGGCCAGGGGCGGACCGAGCCGCACCGCTGAGTCGGGGTCGCGCCAGGGATCGGGTTCGGTGTCGTCCTCGGTCTCGGCCGCGGGCTGCGAAGGGGGACGCTGGAGCGTCTCGTCGACGTCGGACGGCCGTCCGTAGGCCTCGGCCAGGATCGCATCGGTCGGAGGTGCCTGCTGGACGCGCGGGTCGACGACGCGGGGATGGGCCGAGGAGTCGAACGATCCCTCGGCGCCGGCCGGGCGCCCGAAGACACGGGCCGATGCCGGGTCGACGGTGGGCCGGTAGACGGGCCGCGGTTCGAGACGGGGAGCGTCGTCGGGGCGCGCGATCGCTCCGTCGGGGAGACCCGACGAGGCGTTGCCGGACGAGCCTCTGCCGGACGAGTCTCCGCCCGAGGAGTCCTTACCGGACGAGGCATGGGGCAGCTCGTCGTCGCGACGACGATCGTCGCCGCCCCGCCGTCCGGTGTGCTGCGCAGATTCGGCCGTCACGCGTGCCCGTCTCCCCCGTCTAGGTCCGTCACGCAGCCCAGTATCACCGATGGCATCGGATCACCTGTTACCGCCCGTCCGGTCACCGGCGCCGGAGAATCGACCAGCGGCGCGCGGCGAAGCCTTCCTCCGCCTGAGGGCGCGGGGTCGGGTCGCACAGGTGGGACGGGATGTTGCTGAGCGTACCGCGCAGTGAACTCGGCATACGCGGTATGTGATCGGCAGCGGCCCGCAGTGCGTGGCGGGCCTGCTGCTGGGCTTCGACCTCGGCGGCACACTCCGGACACATCGACAGATGCTGGGCGGCCCGCATGTAGGCCGCCATGCGCAGTTCGCCGTCGACGAATGCGGCAATTGCCTCGCTGGCGAGGTGTTCCGTGGAGCCGAACCTGCGAGGTGGTTGCACCATCGTCATCACTACCTCCCGGCGGCTACCCCGCATCGACGCGACCGTTTTCGACCTTTCCATGCTCGCGCAGGTACTCGCGGAGTGCCTGGCGGCCTCGGTGGATACGACTACGCACCGTACCGAGTTTCACCCCCAGTGTGGCACCGATCTCCTCGTAGGACAGACCTTCGATGTCACAGAGCACCACCGCGGCACGGTACTCGGGTCCGAGCGAGTCCAGAGCGGACTGCAGGTCGGCGCCGAGACGCGCGTCGTGGTAGATCTCCTCGGGGTTCGGCCCTGCGGCCGGTACACGATCGTAGTCCTCCGGGAGCGCTTCCATCCGGATGCGGTTCCGGCGGCGCACCATGTCCAGGAAGAGGTTCGTGGTGATGCGATGCAACCAACCCTCGAAAGTGCCGGGCTGGTAGTTCTGCAACGACCGGAAGACGCGGATGAAGGTCTCCTGCGTGAGATCCTCGGCGTCCTGGGCGTTGCCGGAAAGACGGTAGGCGAGGCGGTAGACGCGGTCGCCGTGCTCACGAACGAGTTCGTCCCACGACGGCATGGCCGCGTGGTCCCCGGTGGCGTCGAACGCCGCGGTGCCGCTCAGGTCCACCTCGAGCGCCGCGGTGCCGCTCAGGTCCGCCTCGAGCGCCGAGGCGTCGTTCTCGGGAACAGTGTGGGCTCGGGTCATGTGGATCGGTGGATCCTCCTCGTCGGGACCGCAGTGGTACTGGCTTCAGGGCCTATCAACACTCGATCTGCAGGGAATATTCCTTCACAGGAGCGTTCCCCGAGAGCGGTGCGTCCTCGAAGTCGTGAACCGGTGCGATCGTCCGGTTCGCCGATTGTCAGTTTTCCTCGCGGCGATGTGGCCGCCGTATGAGTAACCTGAAACGTCCCTGAGAAAATCGGTTCGGGCGTGGTCATCCGCCTGAATCACACAACTGGCGGCACCACTCCGTGCGCGCCTGCCTGCGCGAACGAATCGCCGAGGATAGCCTCAGTGAGGTGCAGACCAACGCCGATCGCATCCTGACCCACGCCGAGAACATCGTCGTCGAGGACGACGAGCTCGCCGCGGCGCGTGACCGTGCCGAAGATCTGGGCGCCGACCCGGTGTCCCCCTCCGTCGGAGCCGCCCTCGCGATGTTCGCCCGCATGCTCGACGCCAGGACGGTAGTGGAGATCGGGACCGGTGCGGGTGTGAGCGGACTGTGGTTGCTGCACGGCCTCCGCGAGGACGGCGTGCTCACCACCATCGACAGCGAGCCGGAGCATCAGCGGGCCGCGAAGATCGCCTTCCGCGAGGCGGGTGTCGTGGCGTCGCGCACCCGGCTCATCAACGGCCGCGCGCTGGACGTGCTGCCGCGACTCGCCGACTCCGGCTACGACATGGTCTTCGTCGATGCGACCCCGGCCGACCATCCGCACTTCGTGCGCGAAGGGGTGCGTCTGCTCCGGCCGGGTGGGGTGATCGTGCTGCACAACGCCCTGCTCGACGGACGCGTCGCCGACCCCGCTGCCCGCGACGCAACGGTGCTCGCGGTGCGCGAGGCGACCCGCGCGGTGTCCGACGACGAGCGTCTCGCTCCGGTGGTCCTGCCGCTCGGCGACGGCCTGCTCTGCGCGGTGCGCCTCAGCTGATCCGCGCAGCCGCCTCCGGGCGGGCAGCACGCTCTCAGATCCAGATGCCCTTGCCGATGGCGACGACACCGCCGTTGCTCACCGCGAACCGCTGACGGTCGCGCTCGAGGTCGACGCCGATGATCTCGCCGTCGCCGACGACGACGTTCTTGTCGAGGATCGCTCGTCGCACGACCGCACCCTTGCCGATGCGCACACCGGGCATGAGCACGCTGCCCTCGACGGTCGCGCCGTCGTCGACCATGACGTTCGAGCTGAGCACCGAGTTGCGGACCGTGGCGGCCGACAGGATGCTGCCGGCGCCGACGATCGACTCCTGCGCCAGACCGCCCTGCACGAACTTCGCGGGCGGCAGGTTCTCGGCGGCACCGCGGATGGGCCAGCGCCGGTTGTAGAGATTGAAGATCGGGTGGACCGACACGAGGTCCATGTGAGCGTCGTAGAAGGCGTCGAGCGTACCGACGTCGCGCCAGTAGGCACGATCGCGTTCGGTCGCGCCCGGGACGACGTTGTCGTTGAAGTCGTAGACGTGAGCCTCGCCCCGCTCGACGAGCGCCGGGATGATGTCGCCCCCCATGTCGTGGTCGGAGTCGGGATTCTCCGAGTCGGCCCGCAGCGCCTCGACGAGGACCTTCGTGGTGAAGACGTAGTTACCCATGGACGCGAACGTGACGTTGGGGTCGTCGGGTGTCCCGGGCGGATGAGCGGGCTTCTCGAGGAACTGGGTGATCCTGCCGCTCTCGTCGCTGTCGATGCAGCCGAACGCGAATGCCTCGCTGCGCGGGACGCGGATACCGGCGACGGTGACACCGGCGCCCGACTCGATGTGCTGGCGCACCATCTGCTCGGGGTCCATCCGGTACACGTGGTCGGCGCCGAAGACCACGATGTACTCGGGATCCTCGTCGTAGACCAGGTTGAGCGACTGCAGGATCGCGTCGGCGCTGCCGGTGTACCAGCGTGGACCGAGCCGCTGCTGGGCCGGCACCGGGGTGATGTACTCACCGGTGAAGCCGGAGAGGCGCCAGGTCTGCGAGATGTGCCGGTCGAGGGAGTGCGACTTGTACTGCGTGAGAACGCAGATGCGCAGGTAACCGGCATTCACGAGATTGCTGAGCACGAAATCGATGAGGCGGTATGCGCCCCCGAACGGCACTGCCGGCTTGGCTCTGTCCGCGGTCAGCGGATACAGACGTTTGCCCTCGCCGCCGGCGAGAACGATTCCAAGCACATGGGGCTGGCTCCTCACACGCTTCAACCTATCCCCCGACCCAGGCCGCCGCCAGCGAAGCGCGATCTCGACGCCCTTCGGAGTGTCGGGGCCGGGTGGCCGGAACCTGCGCGGCCCGCTACTTTGAGGCGGTGAGGGTGGCAATGATGACGCGGGAGTATCCGCCTGAGGTGTACGGCGGGGCAGGGGTCCACGTCACCGAACTCGTCGAACAACTGCGTCGACTGGTCGAGGTCGACGTGCACTGCACGGGCGCACCGCGCGATACCGCGTTCGTGCACTCCCCCGACCCGGCACTGCGCGATGCCAATCCTGCCCTGACGACCCTGTCGGCCGGGTTGCGCATGGCGCACGCCGCGGCCGGAGTCGACGTGGTGCACTCGCACACCTGGTACACCGGGCTGGCCGGTCATCTGGCCGCCGAACTCCACGACGTCCCGCACATCCTCACCGCGCACTCCCTCGAACCCCGACGGCCGTGGAAGGCCGAGCAACTCGGGGGCGGTTATCGCATCTCCTCCTGGTCCGAGCGCAACGCCGTCCGGTACGCCGACGCGATCATCGCGGTCAGCGACGGGATGCGCCTCGACGTGCTCGACGCCTATCCGTTCGTCGATCCCGCTCGGGTCCACGTGGTGCGCAACGGGATCGACACCACCGTCTGGCATCCGGGCCCGGCCGAGCCCGGCCACGAGTCCGTCGTCACCCGCATCGGTCTCGATCCGGATCGTCCGATCGTCGTATTCGTCGGCCGCATCACCCGGCAGAAGGGCGTCGGGCACCTGATCGCCGCGGCGCACCATCTCGACCCCGACATCCAGCTCGTCCTGTGTGCCGGCGCGCCCGACACCCCCGAGATCGCCGCGGAGACCGAACGGGCGGTGACCGCCCTGCAGGACGCCCGTGACGGGGTGCACTGGGTACGCGAGATGCTGCCCACCGAATCGGTCCGCGAACTACTCTCGATTGCAACGGTTTTCGTCTGTCCGTCGGTGTACGAGCCGCTGGGGATCGTCAACCTCGAGGCGATGGCCTGCGAGACCGCCGTGGTGGCGTCCGACGTCGGAGGCATCCCGGAGGTCGTGCAGGACGGGGTCACCGGGCGACTGGTGCACTACGACGCCTTCGACACCGAGACCTACGAGCGTGCGCTCGCCGATGCGATCGACGACGTCGCGCGCGACCGCGACCGTGCCGCCCGGTGGGGCCGGGCCGGACGCGACCGCGCTGTCAACGAGTTCTCGTGGGCGCAGATCGCCCGCCAGACCGTCGCCGTCTACCAGCAGGTGCTCACGACGCGCTAGGTTCGTCGGCCGTCTCGACCCGTCGCCACGAGGTGACGGTGACCGAGACCGTCACCTCGAACGGATCGGGCAGGGAGGCCAGCAACTCCGCACGCCGGTCGGACGTCACATGATGGGCGGACGGTCCCATCCCCGCGACGAGACCGAGCGCCTCGCACGGGAGTGCGGCCGTGAAGCGCACGTCCGTCCGTCCCGTTCGCTCGAAACGTCCCGACAGCGCGGACGAGAGCCGCTCCGTCTTCCGGCCGTCCACACTCACCATGCCGGGCAACGCGACCAGTTCGCGCAGATGCTCCGAGGTGGGTGTAGCAACCACGAGCGTTCCTCCGGGGACGAGCACGCGATGACTCTCGGCGGCGTTGCGGGGCGCGAACACCGACAGCACGTGGGTGAGCGATGCCGACTTCACAGGCAGTCGTTGCCACGCATCGGCGAGGATCGCTCCGGTCCGCGGATGACTGCGGGCGATGCGCCGCACCGCGGGCTTGGAGACGTCGAGCCCGATGCCGCGCGCCGCCGGCAGGGCGTCGAGCACGGACGCGAGGTACTGCCCCGTACCGGCCCCGACCTCGAGGATCACAGCGTCGGCGGCTGCGACTACCGCATCGGTGTCCACCGTATCGGCGGTGTCGAGGCATGCGTCGGCCACCGCGCGCCGGATCGGGTCGTAGTGCCCGGCACCGAGGAAATCGGCGCGGGCCGCGATCATGTCGGCGGTGTCGCCGGTGAACGGCGTCGAACCGCCGGCGAGCAGCGACACGTAGCCCTGACGTGCAACGTCGAAGCTGTGCCCGCGATCGCACACCACGACGTTGTCGTCGAGGTCGAGCGCGGACTCGCAGTGAGGGCACGCGAGAAGATCGATCACGTCGGCGAGCATCGCGCCTCCGATCCTGCTCTCAGGACGACACCGGGCCCCGCGCGCCGAGGAGCGCGGGGCCCGGAGTGCCCTGAGAGGGGCCGATCAGCTGGTGACACTCTTGAGTTCGTCGCCGAGTGCCGCAGCCTCTTCCGGCGTGAGCTCGACGACCAGACGTCCGCCGCCCTCGAGTGGAACCCTCATGACGATTCCTCGTCCCTCTTTGGTTGCTTCGAGGGGACCGTCCCCGGTCCGGGGCTTCATGGCCGCCATCCTCTGCTCCCTCCAAATCTGCACCCGACCGCCGGGCGCGTGGGTTACCGTGTGGTTGCATCGCCGGTCGCGGCGACGCGCACCTTCTCATTCTTCCCTATCCGGAATACGTGCGCGTAGCTGACTCCTGGGTAAGACACTCCTCCGGGTTCTACGAGTCGAGTGACACCCAGCACGATTCGAGGTGATCGTCGACCATTCCGGTAGCTTGCATCAGCGCATACGCAGTGGTAGGGCCCACAAAACGGAAGCCGTGGCGCTTCAGCTCACGGGCCATCGCCGTGGACTCCGGCGTCACCGCCGGAATCTCCTCGACCGTCACCGAACGTCGCGCGCGTCGCGGCGGTGCGAACGACCACAGCAGCTCGTCGAGATCGGTGGACAGTTCGAGCACGGCCCGCGCGTTGGCGATCACCGCCTCGATCTTGCGGCGGTTGCGCACGATGCCGGAGTCGACAAGCAACCTCTCGACGTCGGCCTCCGTGAAGCGGGCGACCGCCTCGACGTCGAAGCCGTGGAAAGCCGCGCGGAAGGCCTCCCGCTTGCGCAGGATCGTCAGCCACGACAGTCCCGACTGGAATGCCTCGAGGGAGAGCCGCTCGAACATCTCGTCGCGGCCGTGGAGCGGCCGACCCCACTCGTAGTCGTGATAGTCGCGGTAGAGCGACGAACCGGGACCGTCGACGGCCCACGGGCACCGCACGCGGTCGTCGGTATCGGTTACGGGACCCTGCCCGTCGGTATCGACCACGGGACCCTGCCCGTCGGTATCGACCACGGGACCCTGCCCGTCTGCCGTCATCGTGACTCCCCCGTCGACTCCGACGAAGCCCGCTCGGCGACGTTCTCCCCATCGACGTCGGCTGCTCCGACGTCCTCTGCTCCGACGTCTTCTGCCCCGCCGCCCTTTCCGGTGCCGTCGACCTTTCCGGTGCCGTCGACCGGCGGCTCCTCTGCGCGGGCCTCGGCGTCGGCGAGGCGGACCCGCAGATCGTCGACCTCGCGGGCGAGACGATCGAGCGCCCAGTCGACCTCGCTCATCTTGTAACCCCGCACGGTCTGTTGGAACCGCAGGTCGCGGATGTCGGTGCCGGTGACGTCGGTGGCCGGCAACACCGTGACGGTGGTGCCCGGAGGCAGCGGCGCCAACGTCTCGCCCCGGCCGAAGACGGCGCTCGCGACGAAGAACAGCACCGCGGCGACGCCCGCCATCACGAGCACGTACAGCAGAACCGTGAGCATGCTCCGATCTTGGCACGAGCGGCCGACACCGGCCGGGACCGGTGCCGGACGGTCGGGTCAGCCGGTGACCGTCACCATCGGGGGGCGGTCGGTGAGATCGACGGAGGTGTCGAACGGCACGAACGCATCGCCCTCCACCAGGAACTGGGTGAGCGGCGCACCCGAATCGGGGATCCCGCAGCGCGCGAGCATCGTGCCCACGATCTGCCGGCTCATCGCCCCGAGTTCGGACAGCGGCCGGTTGCGGTGCTTGCGGACCCCGAGGTTGACCTGCGCGATCGCGTGGAGACCGAACCGGTCGTAGGTGTCGAGCAGCAACCCGATCTCCACCCCGTAACCCGGTGCGAACGGGACCGACTCGAGCAGTTCCCTCGTCCCCGCGTACTCACCGCCGAGCGGTTGCAGCACGCAGGTCAGCTCCGGTCGCAGTGCCGCGAGCAGCGGCCGTGCGACAAGCTCGGTGACGCGGCCACCGCCGTGGGCGTCCTCGCCCCCACCGGTGCGCAGCGGGCGCCGGTAGTACCCCTTGACGAGGTGCACACCGTCGCCGAGCAGCAGGGGTCCGAGCAGTTTCGGCACGAAGGCCGGATCGGGATCGATCAGATCGGAGTCGACGAAGGCGATGATGTCGCCGGAGGTCGCCGCAAGCGACCGCCACAGCACCTCCCCCTTGCCGGGGACCGGTTCGATGCCCGGCACCGCTTCCTCCCTGGACATGACACGGGCACCCGCCGCCCGCGCCCGGGTGGCGGTCTCGTCGGTGGAACCCGAATCGAGGACCACCAGTTCGTCCACGAGACCACCGAGCAGCGGGTGGATCGTGTCGATCACACTCGCGACGGTCTCCTCCTCGTTGAGGGCGGGCAGCACCACGGTCACTGTGCGGCCGGCCTTGGCCGCGATCAGCTCGTCGATCGCCCAGGCGGGCCGATCCCAGCTGTTGGCTTCGTTCCACGTGCGTGCAGGTGCACTCATGCCAACCCCCTCACCGTGCGCGCCGGCGGGCGTGTGCCCGCGATCGCCGCGACCATGTCGACCACCCGACGTGTGGCTGCCACCTCGTGTACCCGGAACATTCGTGCGCCGGCCGCTGCCGCCAGAGCTGTCGCTGCCAATGTGCCCTCCAACCGGTCGGCGAGTTCGACTCCCAGAGTCTCCCCCACGAAGTCCTTGTTGCTCAGCGCCATAAGCACAGGCCACCCGGTTTTTACAAGAACGTCCACGTGCCGCAACAGAGCGAGTCCGTGATGGGTGTTCTTTCCGAAATCGTGGGTCGGGTCGATGAGGATCGAGTCGCTCGCGACGCCGGCGCGGGCGGCGGCATCCGCGGCCGCGACGACCTCCCGCACCACCTCCCCGACGACGTCGGTGTACCGCACACGGTGCGGGCGGGTGCGCGGGACGGCGCCGCCCGTGTGGGAGCAGACGATGCCGGCCCCGAGTTCCGCGGCGACCGCGACGAGCTCGGGATCGGCACCGGCCCACGTATCGTTGATCAGATCGGCGCCTTCGCCCACAGCGCGACGCGCGACCTCGCTGCGCCAGGTGTCGACGCTGATGAGCACATCCGGATAGCGCTCGCGGATCGCGGCGACGAACGGCACGACGCGCCGGATCTCCTCGTCGCTGCCGACGACCTCACCCGGCCCGGCCTTCACCCCGCCGATGTCGACGAGGTCGGCACCCTCGGCCACTGCGCGGTCGACGGCCGCGAGCGCCATGTCGTCCTCGAAGGTCGCTCCCCGGTCGTAGAACGAGTCCGGGGTGCGGTTGACGATCGCCATGACGAGCGCCCTGTCGGTGGCGACGGGGCGCCCGCACAGGGTGGACGGTGCCGGACCGGGACGGGTCACGGGGGTCTGCTCGTCGACATCGGTCGCGGGGCCGCTCATGATCCCATCCTGACATGCTCAGCGACCGGGCAATTCTCCTCGCGCGACGCCGTCGACGAAGCCGTCGAAGATCGGCCGGTAACCCTCGCTGCGACTCGCGAGGACGTACACCTCGTCCTCACCGGTCTCGCTGTAGCCCTGCTTGCGCAGATCGACCTTCCTGCTCTTGAAGGTCGTCGTGTACTCGAGCTCGTCGACGATGCGGACGAACAGCGGAACCGCGTAGTCCGGCAACGCGTCGTGCAGCGACTTCGCGAGCGCCGCTCCGTCGAGCTCGGCGCCCTCCTTCAAGGTGATCGCGGCCATCCCGGTGCGGCCGTCGGCCCCGTCGACCTCGACGCCGTAGACGACGGCCTCGGCGATCGTCTCGTGCGACGACACCGCGGCTTCGACCTGCGTGGTCGCGACGTTCTCGCCCTTCCACCGGAAGGTGTCGCCGAGCCGGTCGACGAACGCGACGTGCATCCATCCCTGGTTGCGGACGAGGTCGCCGGTGTCGAACCAGACGTCGCCGTCGGAGAACGCGTCGCGGAGCAGCTTCTTCTCGGTGGCCTCGGGATCGGTGTACCCGTCGAAGGGTGCGCGGGAGGTGACCTTCGCGAGGAGCAGTCCGACCTCGCCCTTGCCGACCTTCTTCAACCGGCCGTCGTCGCCGCGACGTGCCTGGCCCGAATCGGGGTCGTACTCGACGACGGCGTAGGGCAGCGGGCAGATGCCGGCGGTGCGCTTCTGGTCGAGCGCGTTGATGAAGGCGATGTTGCATTCGCTCGCACCGTAGAACTCCGCGACGCGGTCGATACCGAAGCGTTCGGTGAACTCGTCCCACAGTTCTGCGCGCAGACCGTTGCCGACGGCGAGGCGGATCCCGTGGTCGGCGTCGTCCTCCCGCGGCGGCTGGTTGAGCAGGTAGCGGCAGATCTCGCCGATGTAGATGAAGGCCGTGGCGCCGTTGCGCTGCGCGTCGTTCCAGAAGTTGGACGCCGAGAACTTCCGGCCGAGCCCGAGCGTGGCGCCGGCGGCGAGCACCGAGGACAACGCGACCGTGAGGGCGTTGTTGTGATAGAGCGGCAGGCAGGAGTACAGGACGTCGGTCCGGCGCAGGCGCACGCCGAGGCTGCCCAGGCCCGACATCGATTTCAGCCACCGGAAGTGCGTCATGCGGCTGGCCTTCGGCAGTCCTGTCGTGCCGGAGGTGAAGATGTAGTAGGCCGTCTCGGACGCTTGCAGCTCCTCGGTGACTGCGGGATTCGACGCGTCGGCGTCGCGGGCGGCGGTGTCGAGATCGTCGAAGCGCAGCACGGTGCGGGCCTGCGGCTCGCCACCGAGAGAGTCGACGGCCTCCTCGCACTCCTCCCCGATCACGAGGGCGGCGCTGTCGAGCAGCGACAGGCTGTGCTCGAGCACCTCACCACGCTGGTTGATGTTGAGCATGCCGGCGGCCGCACCGAGCTTGACCGCGGCCAGCGCGACCAGCAGGGTCTCGGGCCGGTTGCCCATGAGGATGCCCACGACGTCGCCCATGCCGACACCGCGATCGGCGAGCACCGCTGCGTACCGGTTGACCTGCGTGTTGGCCTCGCCGTACCCGATGGAGGCTCCCTCGAACCGGATGAAGGGCCGCTCCGGGTGACGCTCGGCGAGCTTCTGGAAGACCGACCCGATCGTCTCGCGGGCGGTCGGCTTCCGGGTCATCCCGGCTGCTCCGCGCAGCACGATGGGGAGATCGGTAGCCATCCGGGGCAGTTTCGAGACGAGTCCGGGCAGGGACACGACGGGGACATTGCCTCGATCGGATCGAGTGGTCACGACAGATTTCCTCACGGCGACGTTGGGGACGGGCGGGCTCGCTCGGGCGACACCCACGGCGTTCCCCCGAACTTACCGAAGAGTAGATAAGCGCGCGGCGAAGTGGAACACCTCAGACCGTCGCGTACGGCGCAGCGCAACGGTCGAGCGCGTCGGCGAGGTCGGTGGTGACCGCGAGACCGTCGAGTGCGCGTTGCGCGACGAAGCCGGTGTCGACCATCGACCCGAGCCAGCCGAGCAGGCCGTCGAAGTGGCCCGTGGGATCGAGCAGGACGACCGGCTTGTCATGCATACCGAGATACCCCGCGGTCCACGTCTCGAACAGTTCCTCGAGGGTTCCGATGCCGCCGGGCAGGGTCAGGAAGGCGTTGGCGCGGTCCTCCATGATGCGTTTGCGCTCGCGCATCGTCTCGGTGACGATCAACTCGTCGGCGTCGACGTCCGCGACCTCGCGGTGCACGAGTGCCTTCGGAATGACCCCGATCGTGTGCGCGCCGGCCGCGCGGGCCGCGTCGGCGACCGCGCCCATCATCGATACGTTGCCGCCGCCGGAGACCAGCTGCCAGCCCCGTCGGCCTATCTCGGTACCGACAGCGGCGGCGAGTTCGAGGAACTTCTGGTCGACAGGGCCCGACGCGCAGTACACACAGACCGACAGAGCTTCGGTTACCATCCACTCCCGTTTCCGTACAGTTCGTTCTCGTCCTCGCCGCGATGCGCCTCGAGGATGATGTCCACCGTCTCCTCGACGCTGTCGGTGACGAAGAGCAGGTCGAGGTCGGCGGGCGAGATCTTGCCGCCGCGGACCAGGGTCTCGCGCAGCCAGCCCACCAGACCGTTCCAGTACTCCGAACCGAACAGCACGATCGGGAACTGCGTGATCTTGCTGGTCTGCACGAGGGTCAGTGCCTCGAACAGCTCGTCGAGCGTCCCGAAACCCCCGGGCAGGCACACGAACGCCTGCGAGTACTTCACGAACATCGTCTTGCGCGCGAAGAAGTACCGGAAGTTCAGGCCGAGATCGACCCACTCGTTGAGGCCCTGTTCGAAGGGCAGCTCGATCCCCAGTCCGATCGACAGTCCCCCGGCCTCGCTGGCACCGCGGTTGGCCGCCTCCATCGCGCCCGGACCGCCACCGGTGACGACGGCGTATCCGGCGTGGACGAGTGCGGCGCCGAGCTCGCGGCCGATCTCGTACTCCTCGTGACCGGCCGGGGTGCGCGCCGATCCGAAGACGGTGACGGCGCGGGGCACCTCGGCGAGCGCACCGAAGCCTTCGACGAACTCGCTCTGGATCCGCAGCACACGCCACGGATCGGTGTGCACCCAGTCGGACGGGCCGCGGCGATCGAGCAGCCGCTGGTCCATCGTCGTCGCCTCGCGGGCGAGAGAGCCGCGCAGTTGCACCGGGCCCTGGTGCACGACCTCGCGCCGGGAGCCGCGTTCGGAGGAGGAGTTGTCGCCGGACATGGCGGCCACGTTATCGGGTGAGATAGGAGCGCAGAACGGAGGTCACCTCGGTGATCCGCCCGACCTCGACGTGCTCGTCGCGCTTGTGCGCGAGGTTCGGGTCGCCCGGCCCGTAGTTGACGGCCGGAATCCCCAGCGCGGCGAACCGCGAGACGTCGGTCCAGCCGTACTTGGCCCGGAACTTCCCGCCCGCGGCCTCGACGAGCGCCGCCGCGGCCGGGTTCGACAGTCCGGGCAGCGCGCCGGGTGACATGTCGGTGAGTTCCATCGAGATCGCGAGACCGTCGAAGACCTCGCGGACGTGCGCGAGTGCGTCGTCGGGGCTGCGATCCGGGGCGAACCGGAAGTTCACGTCGAGCGCAGCGGCGTCGGGCACCACGTTGCCGGCGACACCGCCCTCGATGTGCACGGCCGACAGTCCTTCCCGGTACACACAACCGTCGATGTCGACCGACCGTGCCTCGTAGCGGGCCAGACGGTCGAGCACGGGAGCGAGCTTGTGGATCGCGTTGTCGCCGAGCCAGGAGCGCGCCGAATGCGCCCGCACACCGTCGGTCGTGATGCGCACCCGCAGGGTGCCCTGGCAACCGGCCTCGATCTCACCCGAGGTGGGTTCGCCGAGGATCGCGACGTCCGCGTCGAGCCAGTCGCGCAGTTCGGTCTCGATCCGTCCGAGCCCGTTGTACGCGGCCGCGATCTCCTCGCAGTCGTACATCACGATCGTCAGGTCGTGAGCGAGATCGGTGACGGTCGCCGCGAGGTGCAGGAAGACGGCGTCGCCGGCCTTCATGTCGGAGGTGCCGCAGCCCCACATCAGGTCGCCGTCGCGCCGCGACGGCACGTTGTCGGCGATCGGGACGGTGTCGAGGTGGCCGGCGAGCATCACACGGCTGCCGAGTCCGCGGTTCGTCCGCGCCAGGACACAGTTGCCGTTGCGCACGACCTCGAAGCCGTCGGTCTGCTCGCGCAGGGCCGTCTCCACGGCGTCGGCGATGAGCGTCTCGTTCTGCGACACGCTCGGGATGTCGACGAGCGCGGCGGTCAGTTCGACGGGGTCGGCGTGCAGGTCCAGCTGCGGTACGGGCATACCTGCACGATACGAAACGCGCCTGTTCCTCAGACCCCGCACACGATTTTCTCAGGGGGGACACAGGCGCAGGACCGCCTCGCGTACGCTTCTCACCCGTGAGTGCACACGGAGCATCAGCAGTAGGCATCGCGAACATCACGGAGGACGGGACCGTCCTCGACACGTGGTACCCGGCACCCGCCCTCGGCGAGCCGAGCGAAACCGGAACGACGCGACTCGAGGGCACGGACATCCCGTCCGATCTCGCCCTGCTCGCCGGTCACGACGAGGCGCGCGAGGTCCAGCAGGTCGTGGTGCGCACCGACATCGCGGACCTGTCGAAGCCGCCCGTCGACACTCACGACGTCTACCTGCGCCTGCACCTGCTGTCGCACCGTCTCGTCCAGCCGCACGGGCTCAGCCTCGACGGCATCTTCGGCATGCTCGCGAACGTCGTGTGGACCAACTACGGCCCGTGCTCGCTCGAGAACTTCGAGACCGTGCGCTCCCGTCTGCGTATCCGCGGACCGGTGACAGTCTTCGGTGTCGACAAGTTCCCCCGCATGGTCGACTACGTCGTTCCGGCCGGTGTCCGCATCGCCGACGCCGACCGCGTCCGCCTCGGTGCGCACCTCGCGTCCGGCACCACCGTGATGCACGAGGGCTTCGTCAACTTCAACGCCGGCACGCTCGGCAACTCGATGGTCGAGGGCCGCATCTCCGCGGGTGTCGTCGTCGACGACGGTTCCGACGTCGGTGGAGGCGCCTCGATCATGGGCACCCTCTCCGGTGGCGGCAAGGAGGTCATCTCCGTCGGCAAGCGCTGCCTGCTCGGTGCGAACGCGGGCGTGGGCATCTCGCTCGGCGACGACTGCATCGTCGAGGCCGGCCTGTACGTCACCGCCGGTACCAAGGTCACCGGACCTGACGGCACCGTCGTCAAGGCCGCGACCCTCAGCGGCGCGTCCAACCTCCTGCTGCGACGCAACTCGGTGAGCGGCGCGGTCGAGGTCGTGCCGAACAAGGGCAGCGGAGTCGAACTGAACGCGGCTCTGCACGCCAACGACTGACTCTGCACCCACAACAGATTCGGAACCGAGAAACTGTGAGTGAAACCCAGCGGCCCGCGTCCGAGGCCGAACATCTCGGGAGCGGCCTGAAGGTCCGCCATCTGACCATGATGGGACTCGGCTCCGCCATCGGCGCGGGCCTGTTCCTCGGTTCCGGAGTGGGTATCGCCGCAGCCGGTCCTGCCATCATCGTCTCGTACCTGCTCGCCGGCGTGATGATCATCTTCGTGATGCGCATGCTCGGCGAGATGGGTGCCGCGCTGCCGGTGAGCGGTTCGTTCTCGCACTACGCGCGCATCGGAATCGGCCGCTGGGCCGGATTCAGCATGGGGTGGCTGTACTGGTTCATGCTGATCATGGTGCTCGGTGTCGAGATCACCGGTGCCTCCGCGATCGTGCAGTCGTGGCTGCCGGGCGTACCCCAATGGGTGGTCGCGCTGGTGTTCGTCACCTTCTTCGCGGTGGTCAATCTGGCGAGGGTCGCCAACTTCGGTGAGTTCGAGTTCTGGTTCGCGGCACTGAAGGTCGCGGTCATCCTCGGGTTCCTGGTGATCGGCATCCTGCTCGTGTTCGGTCTGCTTCCGGGCACCGAACCCGTCGGCACCACGCACCTGCTCGGCGACGGCGACGGTTTCGCGCCCAACGGGATCGCCGGTGTCGCGGCCGGTCTGCTCGCGGTGGCCTTCGCGTTCGGCGGCATCGAGATCGTCACGATCGCCGCGGCCGAATCGAAGGATCCGGAACGGTCCATCGCGACGGCCGTGCGCAGTGTCGTCTGGCGGATCTCGGTCTTCTACCTCGGGTCGATCTCGATCATGGTGCTCGTGCTGCCGTGGACCGCGGCGAGCGGTGAGACCTCCCCGTTCGTCTCGGTGCTCGACATCGCCGGCATCCCCTACGTGTCCGGCTTCATGGAACTCGTCGTGGTGATCGCGCTGCTGTCGGCGTTCAACGCCAACGTCTACGGCACCTCCCGCATGGCCTACTCGCTGGCACGCGGCGGCGACGGACCGGCCTGGCTCAGTAAGCTCACCCACCACGGAGTGCCCCGCAACGCGGTGCTCGTCTCGGTGTTCTTCGGCTTCGTCAGCGTGTGGCTCAACTGGCTGCTGCCCGACACCATCCTCGGGATCCTGCTCAACGCGGTCGGATCGGCGCTCATCGCGATCTGGTTGTTCATCGTCGTCTCGCATCTGCGACTGCGCCGCAAGTTCGAGCGCGAAGGCACCATCCGCCTGCGCATGTGGCTGTTCCCCTATCTCAGCTGGTTCACGCTCGCGATGCTCATCGGCTTCATCGTGCTGATGCTGTCCGACAGCGCGGCCCGGGTCCAGCTCGCGTCGACCTTCGTGCTGTTCCTGATCATCACGGCGCTCGGCTTGCTCTGGCACCGCACCCACGACGACAAGACGGTCAGCCACCCGTCCGATCGGCCAGCGCAGTGAGCACCAGCTCGGTGATGTCGAGCGGATCGCTCGTCCGGTAGCTCACCCCTCCGGTCGCCGCGGCGATCTGCTCGAGGGTTGCGGTGTCCACGTCCTCACCGAGTCCGATCGTCACGATTCGTACCGGCCTGGACGGATCGTTCTCGTTCGAGAGGACCGCGAGCAGTTCGTCCTTCGACATCGCGGAACCGTTGTCGGCGCCGTCGGTCACCACGACGACACTGTTGGCCGCGCGCGGATCGTAGCTGTCCTGCACGTACCGGAAGGCCGCGAGGATCGTGTCGTAGAGCGCGGTGGTCTCGTCGGCCGTACCGGCCATCTGCGCGACGAGCGAGGTGAGCAGGTCGCGTTGGGTACCGTCGTCCACCACCGCATCGAAGCGCCGGATCGGTGCCGCCATGATGTAGTCCCCCGTTGCCTCGGCGCGGTCGTTCGGCAATGTGGCGTAGTCGCTCACTCCCCCACCGAAGAACCACAGGCCCGCTGAGACGTTCCCGGGCAGGACCTCGTTGGCGGCGGTCGCGGCGCGCCGGACCAGTTCGATCCGACTCTCGTCGCCGAGATTACGGTTCATCGACGCGGAGACGTCCACCGCGAACACGGTGCGCACGGGAAGCGCCTGCAACGCCCACACGTTCATCGCCTCCTCGGCGACGGTCTCGTCGTCGAGTTCGAGCACCGGCACCGCTCCCACACCGCGGCCGTCGGGCAGGGGTCGTCCGCCTCCGTCCCGGAAGCCGTGACGGGTCAGCCTGTCGAGTCCTTCGGACGTGTGCAGCGCGTCGGTCAGCGCCGTGGCGGCCGCCGCCGCGGCGTCGTGCCGTTCTCCGCGCGCCGTCACGACCACCGGATAGTCCACGAGCAGCGTCCCGGTGGCGGGTACCTCGATGCCCAGTTCGCGCTTGTGGACGCTGCGATAGGTCTCGACCTGCTGTTCGGTGCTCACCACCGTCCCACCATCGGCGACGGTCTCCTCGAGCAAGGTCGATCCGGTAGGTACCTCCTCGTCGCGAACCCCCTCCCGCTCGGCGAGCGGCGCCATGACGGGACGGACCGTGCCCATCGCGACGGGATCGTCGGCGGCCTCGGCCAGCACGGCGCGGATGGCACCTGCCGCGGGACCGGAGCGCAATGGATTGCCGAAGACGAGACCGGGATCGGACAGGGCCTCCTGCCAGTCGGCCGCCGGTTCGACGGTGCCCGGCGCACCCGCGATCACGAGCGGCGTGGTGGCCAGCGGTGTCGACACCGTGCGCACCGGGCCCGTGGCGGTCTCACCCGCCCACGACGCCCACCAACCGCCCGCCGGGAGCCACAGGTCGGGAACGTCGTCGGTCGCCAGTCGCGCCGACACCTCCCCCGGTTCCTGTTCGACGACCTCGAACTCCGTACATCCGGATACCGAGGTCCCCTCGATCACCGGTGCGAGGTCGGCGGTGACCGCCACGGTGTAGTGCTCGGAGTCGTCGCACCCACTCCGCCGCTCCACGAACAGGAAGGCGACGGATCCGGCCGCGAGGACGAGGATCACGGCGACGACAAACCAGCGCGCCCGACCCCCGCCCGGCCGTGCATCCCCACTCACGCCGCCACGACGGCTCGGCGGACCCGACTCGGACGGTCCGAACTCCCCCGCCATGCGTCGGCCCCCTCGTGCTCACTCCGGGTGACGCCCCTCGGTCGCCCGAGACCGATGATATAGACCGGCACGCCTCGGGAAGCCGAATCCGACGCGATATCAGCCCTGTTCGGAGCTCTCCAGTTCGAGTCGTCGAGCGATCAGCGCCGCCTGCAGCTGGCGCAGTCCGGAGGGCCGGGTGGGGTCGAATCCGGTGAGTTGCGCGACCCGCTTGAGGCGGTAGTCGACAGTGTTCGCGTGGACGTGCAGGGTCTTGGCCGTGAGCTGGCGGCTCAGGTCGTGGGCGATGTGCGTTTCCAGCGTCTCGACGAGTTCGGGTGATTCGTCGAGCGGGTCGAGGACGCGTGCGAGGTGACGGCGCGCCGGTCCGGGCCGCGTGAGCTGGTACTCGAGGGCCAGATCCTGCATACCGTAGGCCCCGACCGCACGGCCGAGCCGTCGCACCAGATCGAGCAGTTCGTGGGCCTGCTTCGCCGCGGTGGGCACCTCCCGGACGGGGGCGTGGACGAGAGCGATCGTGACGGACACGCCCGCGACGGTCTCGATGCGCTGCCGGAATTCCTCGATCGCCTCGGTCGAGGGCGATTCGGGGAGCAGGACGGTGCCGCCCTCGGGGCCGAGCATCGCGAGGTGGCGGCCCTCGCAGATCGCCTCGAGTTCGGTCTCGACCCGGCGCAGGGTGCGCCGCGCGACGACCTCCGGCCGCACGTGCGGATTGCGTTCGTCGGGATGTCGGGTGAGCGAGACCGCGAGCACGGTGTAGGTGTCGGCGAGCACCAACCCGGAGCGTTGCGCCACGGCCGCGGCGTCCTGCCCGCTCAGCAGCGCGGCGACCAGTTCCTGCGCGGCGACGTCGCGTTCACGGCGGATGGCGTCGAGTTCGGCGACGAAACCGGTGGTCGCGGCGACGGTGACCTTCTCGAGCAGCGCCATCCACAGGCGGGACGCGTCGGCGACGGAGGAGACATCGCCCTCCCGGGCCCGATCGGTGACCAGCTCCCACCCGAGACGGATGCCTTCGTGATAGATCCGGAGCATGTATTCGAGCCGGAAGCCGGCGCGGGCCCACTGGGCTGCGCTGCTGCGCAGGTCGGCGAGTTCCGCGTCGGAGGGTAGTTCTCCGGAGTCGAGGAGATGGATCGCGATGCGCAGGCAGCGCACGGTGACCTCGGTGACGTCACCGCGCAGCGATTCGCCCGGTCGCAGCGAACACGGCGCCACGTTGTCGGCGAAGTGCGCCACGAGTTTGCGAGCCACGGCAGGCAGATCGCGCAGCGGAACGGACGCGGGCTTCCCGTCCACCAGGAAGAGCGGAGCGTTGTCACCGTCCCCCCGACGATCGTGCCCGGTCACCCGGACCTGATCCGTTACAGACATCCCTCGAACCCCCATCGAAGTGAGTAGATCTACATACGGTGCAGTAGAGAATCCGCCTCGCAGTGTGACACATGCAACCCCTGTGACCGATTTTCCACGAAGTTCCGGTGACAGGAACCTGCCCGCGGGCGCTCCCCACCGACCCTGTCAGCCCAGTTTCTTCTTCTGCACCTTGCCCATCGCATTGCGTGGAAGGTCACCCACCACACGCACCTCCCGGGGCCGCTTGTGCACGGAAAGCTGTTGTGCGACAAGGTCGATCAGTTCCTACCCGTCGACTTGGGGGCCGTCGGCGGCGGGCACCACGAACGCGACGATCCGTTGACCGAGGTCGTCGTCGGGCAGGCCCACCACGGCCACCTCCCGCACCGCGGGATGACCGAGCAGAACGGTCTCGATCTCCCCCGCACCCACCCGGAACCCACCGGTCTTGATCAGATCGGTCGACTCGCGACCCACGATGCGGTGGAATCCGCCCTCGTCGACGGCCGCCACATCGCCGGTGACGAACCATCCGTCCTCGGTCCACGCGGCCGCGGTGGCCTCCGGCCTGTTCAGGTAGCCGTCGAAGAGCATCGGTCCACGCACCTGCAAGACGCCGATGCTCTCCCCGTCGTGGGGCACGTCGCGGCCCTGCTCGTCGCGCAGGCGCGTCTCGACCCGGGCCACCGGCGTGCCGACCCAGCCGGGACGGCGCTCGCCGTCGACGCGCGTGCTGAGCGTCAGCATCGTCTCGCTCATGCCGTAGCGCTCGATCGGAACCAGTCCCGTGAGCTCACGCAGTCGTTCGAAGACCGGCACCGGCAGCGGCGCGCTGCCGGAGACGAGCAGTCGCGCGCCGCTGAGCGCGCGGGCGGAGTCCTCGTCCTCGACGACGCGTGTCCACACCGTCGGCACCCCGAAGTAGAGGGATCCCTGCGCTTCGGCGTAGGCCTGCGGAGTGGGCTTCCCCGTGTGGATCAGCCGGCTGCCCACCCGCAGGGCTCCGACCACACCGAGCACGAGTCCGTGCACGTGGAACAGCGGCAGCCCGTGGACGAGCGTGTCGCGCTCGGTCCAGGCCCACGCCTCGGCGAGCGCGTCGATGCCCGCGGCGATCGCCCGGCGGCTCAGCAGCACACCCTTCGGAGCGCCGGTGGTCCCGGAGGTGTAGAGCACGAACGCGATTCGCGCCGGGTTCGGCTCGGGCAGGTGGTGCCAGTCGCGGGCGTGCAGGCGGACCGGCAGGCTCGGCAACTGCGGAACGTCGGGATGCTGCACCTCCGGCGCCGGACCGAGCCAGGCCTGCGCGTCCGAGTCCGTCAGGATGTGGGCGAGTTCGGCGGGCCCCGAGTCCGGTGGCACCGGCACCACGGTCGTCCCGGCGAGCAGGGCACCGGTCACGGCGACGACGGTGGTCGCGCTCGGAGTCGCGAGCACGGCCACCCGATCGGCGCGCGCCACCCGCGCCGCGACGGCGGTGGCCGCGCCGAGCAGATCGCTGCGGGAGAAGGTGTGGCCGTCGATACGGACGACGTCCGGGAGATCGTCGCCCCGCGCGACGGCCAGCGGATTCAGCGAACGAAGCAGTGCAGACACGACAGCCACGATTCCATATCGATGCCGCAGCCTCGCGGGGGCGGTCGGGTGTGGCGGTCAGGTGTGGATGCCGCCGCGCGCCGCGGATATCGATGTCCGCGCCAGATGTGCCGGGGGAAGCACGGTGGCCAGGACCGCGCCCAGCAGCATTCCGACGAGGACGGCCACGCCGTGCGCATCGCCCGCGATCACGAGGACCACACCGAGAAGGAAGGTCGCCGCGGAGGCGACGAGCAGCGAGCGTGTCGCTCCGACGACCGGCCACAGTCCCGCGAGAGTCGCGGCCGCCGCGAGCGTCGCGCCGGTTGTTCCCGCGCCGTCGGACGGGAAGACGAAGGTGGTGAACAACCCCCACAGCACCTGGCCGACCAGGAACAACCCGAGTGCGCGGTACCACCCCCACACCCGCACGATCGCGATGGCGACCACCGCGAGCAACAGCAGGTTCACGACGGTGAGGAGCACGCCGCCGTCCTCGATCAGACCTGCGGTGAGGACACGCCACCACTCCCCCGAGTCCCGGGTGCGGACCGGCTGCCGCCGGAAGGCGTCGAGCAGTCCCGGGAAGACCAGTGGCGCGAGCGAGGCCACCGCGACCACCGACCACAGGATCGTCGCCGCGACCGGCGGAGGCCACCAGAACGATCGCGTCGTCGCGTGCGCGGAACTTCCCGCATGGGAGCGTGACGCGCTCACCGCAGCGATGGCCACCACGGCGACGTAGAGCACCCACAGCAGCGGATCCTCACCGGACGAACTCACGGGGCCAATCTACCGGCGAGCTGCTCGCTGAGCGGTGCGTCGGCGCGCTCTATCGGCGCAGTCGGGCAGCGGCGGCGTCGATGGCGTCGTCGGTCGCGGTGAGCGCGATCCGGACGTGCAGGACACCTCCGGGACCGTAGAACTCGCCGGGTGCGACGAGGATGCCGCGGTCGGCGAACCAGTCGACGGTCGCGCGGCATCCCTCACCGCGCGTCGCCCACAGGTACAGGCCCGCCTCCGAATGGTCGACGGTGAAGCCGGCGCCGCGCACGGCCTCGAGGAGCACCTCGCGACGCTTGCGGTACTTCTCGCGCTGCGCGTTCTCGTGTTCGTCGTCGTTCAGTGCCGCGGTCATCGCGGCCTGGATCGGCAGCGGCAGCATCATGCCGGAGTGCTTACGGACCTCGAGCAGGTCGGCGACGAGGTCGGCGTCGCCGGTGACGAAACCGGCCCGGTAGCTCGCGAGATTGGAGGTCTTCGACAGCGAGTGCACCGCGAGGAGGTTGGTGTGGTCGCCCCCGCACACGTTCGGGTGCAGGATCGACAGGGCCTCACACTCCCAGGTGAGCCCGAGATAACACTCGTCGGAGACGACGATCGCGTTGCGGCTGCGCGCCCAGTCGACGACCTTGCGCAGGTGGTCGGGTCCGAGCACCTTGCCGGTGGGGTTCGACGGCGAGTTCACGAAGACCAGCGACGCGACCTCGGGGCCGAGGCGGGTCAGCCCGTCGGCGCGGATGATGCGGGCACCGGCGAGCAGCCCGCCCACCTCGTAGGTCGGGTACGCCAGTTCGGGGATCACGACGAGATCGTCGGCACCGAGGCCGAGCAGCGACGGCAGCCAGGCGATCATCTCCTTGGTGCCGATCGCCGGCAGGATCGCCGAGTCGTCGAGACCGGTGATGCCGTAGCGACGTTCGAGCGCACCCACGGCCGCCCGCCGCAGTTCGGCGGTGCCGTGCGTGGTCGGGTAGCCCGGCTCCTCCGCGACGGAGACGAGCGCCTCCCGGATCACGGGGGCGACCGGGTCGACCGGTGTGCCCACCGACAGGTTGACGATGCCGTCGGGATGCGCCGCTGCCTTCGCCTTCGCGTCGGTCAGGGAATCCCAGGGGAAGTCCGGCAGGCTCTTCGCCACCGAACGGCGGACACGCGTGCTCACGAAAGTTCCACCGGTCCGTTCGTCACTCTTCGCCCATGGGAGGGAGATTCTTGACGAACGGCGGGTCGTAGTCGACCTTGCCGAGCTTCGCGGCGCCACCGGGCGAGCCGAGATCGTTGAAGAAGTCGACGTTGGCCTTGACGTACTCGGACCACTCGTCCGGGACGTCGTCCTCGTAGAAGATCGCTTCGACGGGGCACACGGGCTCGCACGCACCGCAGTCGACGCACTCGTCGGGGTGGATGTACAGCATGCGACCGCCCTCGTAGATGCAGTCGACGGGGCACTCCTCGATGCATGCCTTGTCCAACACGTCCACGCACGGTTCCGCAATCGTGTACGTCACTGCTGTTCTCCCTGCCTCTCTGTAAGCCCGCCGACCTGCGCGGTCTCGCCCGAGCGGGCACCCTCGGCGCCCACGGTCCTCCAGTATCCCCCGTGCCCGTGCCACACACCGGAGTAAGGGTCCCCTACTTCAGAGTGCAGACCGTCGAGGCGGGTCAGCCCGCGGTGACCGGGAGCTCGATCGGCGTGTACGCGGTGGTCCGTTGGCGCGCCGGCCGCCCGATGCCCTCGGCGATCGCGACCAGTTCGGCGACGGTCTTCTCCGAACCGTGCTGCGAGCCCGCCATGCGCGAGATCGTCTCCTCCATGAGCGTGCCGCCGAGATCGTTCGCCCCGCCCTCGAGCATGGCCTGCGTCCCGGCGACACCCAGCTTGACCCAGCTGGTCTGGATGTTGTCGATCCGGCCGTGCAGCATGACCCGGGCGAGGGCGTGCGCGGCACGGTTGTCGCGCATGGTCGGGCCGGGACGCGACGCGCCGGCCAGATACAGCGGCGACGACTGGTGCACGAAGGGCAACAGCACGAACTCGGTGAATCCGCCCGTGCGGTCCTGGATCCCGCGGATCACCTCGAGGTGGCCGACCCAGTGGTGCGGCTGGTCGACGTGCCCGTACATCATCGTCGAGCTCGATCGCAGGCCCACCTCGTGCGCGGTGGTCACCACCTCGATCCACTCGGCGGTCGGGAGCTTGCCCTTCGTGAGCACCCACCGCACCTCGTCGTCGAGGATCTCCGCGGCGGTGCCCGGGATGGTGTCGAGCCCGGCCTCACGCAGTTCGGTGAGCCAGTCCCGGATCGACGTGCCGCTGCGCGCGACACCGTTGACGATCTCCATCGGCGAGAACGCGTGGACGTGCATCGACGGCACCCGCGCCTTGACGGCGCGGACGAGATCGGCGTAGCCGGTCACCGGCAGTTCCGGATCGATACCGCCCTGCATGCACACCTCGGTGGCGCCGGCGACGTGCGCCTCCCACGCCCGGTCGGCGACCTCGCTCGCCGAGAGGGTGAACGCGTCGGCGTCGCCCTTGCGCTGCGCGAAGGCGCAGAACCGGCAGCCGGTGTAGCAGATGTTGGTGAAGTTGATGTTCCGGTTGACGACATAGGTGACGTCGTCGCCGACGGTGTCGCGGCGCAGCTGGTCGGCGAGCGCCACGAGTGCTTCGAGACCGGCGCCGTCGGCGTTGGCGAGGGCGATGTACTCCGCTTCGGTGCAACCGCCCGGATCCCGTTCCGCGGAGCGCAGCGCCGAGAGCACGTCGCTGTCGAGCCGCACCGGTGCGGAGGCGCCCAGCTCGAGCACCTGTTCGCGGACGGTCTCCCAGTCGCCGAAAGCGCTCCCGAGATCGGACCGGTGCTCGGTGTTGCGTCCGGTCACGTCGATCTCGGAGTTCAGATCGACGCGACCCGACGACTCCCAGTCGATGTCGGGTTCCTGCCAGGGCAGTCCGGACGGGATCACCTCGCGCGCGAGGCCCGTGGCCGGATCGGCGAGGGCGTGCACGTGCGCGGTGATGCGCGGATCGATCCACGGCTGCCCGGCGAGCACGTACTTCGGCTGCGCGGCGATCCGCTCGGTGAGCTCGAAGCCGGCCTCGGAGCTCAGGCGCGCCAGGGTGTCGAGATTCGGCCAGGGCCGTTCGGGGTTGACGTGATCGGGCGTCAACGGCGAGACACCACCCCAGTCGTCGACACCCGCCCCGAGCAGCGCGCGGCACTCGTCGAGCGAGACGAGATTCGGCGGGGCCTGGATGCGCATTCCCGGCCCGAGGACGAGCCGCGCAACGGCGATCGCGGCGAGGAACTCGCCGAGATCGGCGTCGTCGTGCTCGCGCATCGCGGTGTCGTCCTTGGCGCGGAAGTTCTGGACGATTACTTCCTGGATATGACCGAATGCCTTGTGCGACTTACGGATCGCGTGGATCGATTCGGCACGCTCGGTGAAGTCCTCACCGATGCCGACGAGGATGCCGGTGGTGAACGGCACCGCGAGTCGGCCCGCATCGGTGAGCACCCGCAGCCGCACCGCCGGATCCTTGTCGGGGCTGCCGTAGTGGCACTGCCCCTTCTCGGTGAACAACCGTTCGGAGGTGGTCTCGAGCATCATGCCCATCGACGGGGCGACCGGCTTCAGCCGCGAGATCTCGGCCCAGCTCATCACCCCGGGATTGAGGTGCGGCAGCAGACCGGTCTCCTCGAGGACGCGGATCGCCATCGCTCGCACGTAGTCGAGGGTGGAATCGTAGCCGCGCTCGTCGAGCCACTGCTTCGCTTCGGGCCACCGGTCCTCGGGCCGGTCGCCGAGTGTGAACAAGGCTTCCTTGCAACCCAGTTCGGCTCCCTGACGGGCGATCTCGAGGATCTCGTCGGGTTCGAGATACATGCCGTGACCCTCGGCGCGGAGCTTGCCGGGGACGGTGACGAAGGTGCAGTAGTGGCATCGGTCCCGGCACAGCCGGGTGATGGGGACGAAGACCTTGCGCGAATAGGTGACCGTGCCGGGTCGACCCTCCGCGAGAAGGCCGGCATCGCGCACCCGCGCCGCCGACGCACAGAGATCCTCGAGATCGGCACCCCGGGCCTGCAGCAGGACCGCCACTTCGTCGACGTTCAGTGCGACCCCGTCGCGAGCCCGGCGCAACGCTCGACGCATTCCCGAGGGAGTCGCCGTGGATCGGTGCGCAGCGCCGGGACGCACGGTGGGGGTCGGGAGCATCGCGGACTGCGGGGTGTCGTCTGCGGAATCGGTCATGGGCCCGATCATGCGCCTACGAGCACCCCCATGCCACTTCGGGGTCTATCCGCGCGGGTAGTCGTCGTCCGCCGGGACTTCGCGGGACTGCTCGTAGGTGTCTGCCGGGTCGGCTTCGAGGGGCACGTCCGAAGGCAGGTCGTCGGCAGGATCGTCGTAGACGGGAATGGCCTGCTCGAGCCGGTCGGCCTCGGAATCGTTGTCGGACTGGATCTCGATGCCGAGCGCATTCGACTCCGTCATTGCGATCTCCTCCTGATAGGGCCCGATCGTGAGATCGGATCGGGCGAGTCCGGCCGGGTTCTACGGATCCCAGCCTAGCGTGGAACCGGACACGGGGCCCGATGGAGCAGGAGGTGCGGGTGGAGGACGACGAGAGTTCGCCGGCGGGGTCGGCCGACAACACGGCAGCGACGAGCGTGGTGATGAGGGAACCGTCGTGGCGGCCGAGCCCGAAGGCGCGTGTGCTGTGGGCCGTGAGTGCAGCGCTGATGTGGTTGCCGCTGGTCGTCGCGCAGGTCGTGTGGGTGCTCGTCACGCCGGTGGGCGCCGGGTGGCACGTCGCCGCCGCGGCCGCGACCGTCGTCCTCGGTGGACTGCACGTCGCGGTGGTGCCGGTCTGGCGATACCGCGTCCATCGCTGGGAGATGGACGAGACCGCGGTCTACACGCGTTCGGGTTGGTGGACGCAGGAGCACCGCATCGCACCGATCTCCCGGATCCAGACCGTCGACACCGAGCGTGGACCGCTCGACCGGTGGCTCGGCCTGACCACCGTCACCGTCACCACCGCCTCGGCGGCGGGTGCGGTGGAGATCGTCGGGCTCGACAGCAGGGTCGCCGACGAGACCGTCGCTCGCCTGACCGCACTCGCGGCGAGCTCGGAGACGGACGCGACATGAACGACGCCGTCGTGGCCGGGACGGACGAGGAGGTGCCGTGGTCGCGTCTCGATCGCCGGATGCTGCTGATCCACCCGATCGAGGAGATCCTGCGCCTGCTGCCCGTCCTCGCAGGCTCGTTCGTCATCGGGTCCACCAGCGGCAATCCCGTGTGGGGCCTCGCGGCGACGGGCGTGCTCGTGCTGGTCGGTCTGCTGCGCTGGTTCACCACCACCTACCGCGTAGGACCAGAGCACGTCGAACTCCGCCGCGGCCTGCTGCAACGACGCGAGTTGTCGATCCCCCGCAGCCGCATCCGGTCGGTGGACGTCGAGCAACGCCTCCTGCATCGCGTGCTGGGCCTCGCGGTCGTGAAGATCGGCACGGGTCAGAGCGGGGGCGCCGATCGCAACCGGTTCGAACTCAACGGCCTTCCGATCGCAGCAGTCCCCGAGCTCCGTGCCGTTCTCCTGAGGGGTGGGCAGCAGGACGACGTGCCGGCCGAGACGACCTCGACCGCTGCCGTCACCGAGCGTCAGCTGGCGCGATTCGACCCGGCCTGGGTGCGCTACGCGCCGTTCTCCACGACGGGACTGCTCGCCGTCGCGGCCGTCGCCGGTGCCGCCTTCCAGTTCGGGCTCGGCCGGTCGATCGCCGAATCGCAGGTCGTCCGCCGCGCGGTGGAGACCGCGGAAGACCTCGGCCTGGTGGTCGCGCTCGTGATCCTCGTGCTGGTCGTCGTGCTCGTCGCCAGCCCGGCCGCGTGCGTGCGGTACTTGCTGCTCTACGGCGATCTGCGGGTGACCGACGACCAACGGGTCCTGCGCATCGCGCACGGCCTGCTCACGACCCGTCACACCACCCTCGACCGGGCGCGGCTGCGCGGGATCGCGCTGCACGAACCGCTGGCGCTGCGGCTCGTCGGCGCCGCACGGCTCGACGCCGTCATGACGGGCAGGACCGCGCAACAGGGCGGTTCGTCACTGGTCCTGCCGTCGGCGCCCGACGGGGAGGTCCGGCGGGTCGCGGCCGAGGTGCTCACCGGGGGGCTGCCGCTCGACGTTCCGCTGCGCAGTCACGGTCCCCGTGCCCGTCGTCGCCGCTACACGCGGACGCTGTGGCCGGTGGCCGTCGTGGTCGCCGCCGGGCTCGTCGCCCTGACCGTCACCGACCGGCACGTGCCGTTCGCCGTGATCGCCACGGTGGTCGTGGTGCTGGTCGCGGGGGCGTGCGCGCTGGCGCAGGACCGCTACCGGGGTCTCGGCCACGCCGTCGTCGACGGACATCTCGTCGCCCGCAGCGGTTCGATCGACCGGCAGCGCATCTGTCTCGATGCGGACGGTGTGATCGGCTGGACGGTGCGGCAGACCTTCTTCCAGCGCCGTGTCGGTCTCGCGACCGTCGTCGCGGCGACGCCGGCGGGTGCGGGACGCTACGAGGTGATCGACATCCCCGTGGACGAGGCGTGGGCGCTTGTCCAGAAGGTCACACCGGGTATGGGAGAAGCATGGATCGACCGATGAAGCCGACATCCGGCAAAGGCCCCCTGCACGGCACTCCCCCGGCGACGCTGGCCGAGCTCGACGACGCGCTCGTCGACTGCCACGCGTGTCCGCGGCTGGTCGCATGGCGTGAGCAGGTCGCGCGGGAGAAACGAGCGGCCTTCCGCGACGAGGAGTACTGGGGCCGGCCCGTCCCGGGCTTCGGCCCGGCCGATGCGTCCCTGCTGATCGTCGGGCTGGCGCCCGCCGCGCACGGCGGGAACCGCACAGGACGGATGTTCACGGGCGACCGGTCGGGCGACGTGCTGTACGCGGCCCTGTACGACGCGGGACTGGCGTCGCAACCGACCGCGACGCACATCGGCGACGGCCTCGAACTGTTCGGCACGCGCATCACGTCGCCGGTGCACTGCGCGCCACCGGCCAATCGCCCCACGGTCGTCGAACGCGACACCTGCCGGCACTGGCTCGAACAGGAACTCGACCTGCTCTCCCCCACGCTGAGGTCGGTCGTCGTGCTCGGCGGGTTCGGTTGGCAGGCATTACTGCCGGTCCTGTCGGCGGCGGGGTGGACGATTCCGGTTCCCCGCCCCAAGTTCGGGCACGGCGCACATGTGCTGCTCGCTGCCACCGAGGCGCGGGAGCACCCGTTGCACCTGTTCGGTTGCTATCACGTCAGCCAGCAGAACACCTTCACCGGCCGGTTGACGAAGGAGATGGTGACCGAGGTGCTCAGGGACGCGGCGCGGGCTGCGTCCCTCCCACTGCCTGGGTGATCTCCCTGATGCGGGCCGAGAACAGGTAGCCGCCGGCGGGGGCGAGCGCGGCCACGGGCAGCAGCAGGGTCCGCCAGTCGCCGAGCGCGAGCTGGTCGCCGCCCGGACCGCCCACGAGGCAGACGAGGAAGACGACGGCCCAGGCCAGCAGCGGCAGGGTCGCGCTGCGCAGGGATCCGGTCTCGGCGCGGAGGGCCATCACCAGCAGCAGGTTGACGAGGCCGGCCAGCAGGATGGTGATCGGGAAGGGCACTCCGGCGATGTACACGCCGAGATAGAAGACCGACAACAGGGCGCACAGCGCACCGTCGAGCACGAGCAGCGCGACGAGCCCCCGGCGGGGTTGGACGTCCACCGGTGACGCGAGGGGTGCAGCGGTTGCTGGATCGACCGTCATGCTTCGATGGTGCGCTACCGGACGCGCCCGAGCACAACCGGGGTCCGCGGAACCATCCGCGACCCACGCACGGGACGTCAGGGAACCGGCGGGTATCCGAGCATGGTGAGCAGCGCGCTCTGCTGGTCGGCGAAGGAGTACAGAGCGTGCCAGTAGTCGGCCCGGATCTCGTCGGCGTACGGCCTCAACGACTCCACGAACGCGACGATCTGGTTCTGGACGGACCAGTTGTACATCGACAACCCCCTGACGGTGTGCCTGCGTGGTACGCGAGGCCGGGTGACGCGAACCACCCACAGCCTCGTTGATGACTCGGGTCACACTAGCCGATGCCGGAGAAGAGGTCGTCCTCTCGTCCCGTGGAGTCGGTCAGGCCGAGCTGCCCGCGCACGAGCACGAAGTGCTCCTGGTCGAAGACGGGCTGGGCGACGAGGTTGGAGAGCACGAACTGCTCGCCGTCCTCCGCGACCAGCACCTGGGTCGTGTGCGCGGCCATCGCGGTCCGCTTCGCGTCGAGAACCGAGCGGACGTCGACGACGGTGGTGACCTCGTCGTCGGGCACGCTCGGCAGTTCGCCGGCCTCCGGTCGGCGCCAGCCGTCGGGCAGCGTGCCCATGGCGGCGATGCCGCGTTCGAGCGCGGACCGTTCGGCGACGGTCCAGTACACCTTCGCGGGGGTCCACGCCGCCCCGGCGGACGGATAGTCCTCGGTGCCGGCCGCTTCGACGGCCGCGGTCACCCGTTCGTGCACCGCGATGTGGTCGGGATGCCCGTAGCCACCGAACGGGTCGTAGGTGACGACCACGTGCGGACGCGTCTCGCGGATCACGGCGACGAGCGTCTCGATCGCCTCGTCGCGGTCGGCGTTGACCCAGGCGCGAGGATTGTCGGCGGACGGGGTGCCCGCCATCCCGGAGTCGCGCCAGTGCCCGGCACCGCCGAGAAAACGCGGTCGCTCGACGCCGAGCGCGTCGAGCGCCCGGGTGAGTTCGAGGATGCGGTATCCGCCGAGCTGATCGGCGCGGTCGGCGGTGAGCTGGGCCCACTCGTCGCCGATCACTTCGCCCTCCTCACCGAGCGTGCAGGTCACGACGGTGACCTCGGCGCCCTCGGCGACGTACCGGGCGATGGTGCCGCCGGTGGTGAGGGTTTCGTCGTCGGGATGGGCGTGGACGAGCAGAAGTCGTCGATCCGCAACGTCGGGGAGAGCTCCCGGAGCATCGGTCACGGTGTGGTCCTTCCCCACAGATGGGCGTCGCCGAGAATACCGGTGGCGACGGCGGCTGTCAGCGAGACGTTCTCGACGCCCGGACCGGCGGCGACAACGGCCCGGTCCTGCAGGATCGGCAGATTCACCGCGAGATCCCACAGCCTGGCCTGCGCGTCGGCGACGACCTTCGCCGGGTCGGTGGTGCCGTTCAGTGCAGCGAGCAGATCGGGTTCGAGACCGGGATCGCACGCACCCGAGAGGTTGCTCGGAGCCTCGAGCTGCGCTGCGAGCGCATCCTCACGTTCCTCGACGTCGTCCTCGTCGAGCGTGGTGGTCGCGGGGTCCGACGACTGTGCCGCCTCCGCCGTCCCGGGGGCGTCGGGCTGCGCCGGGAGGTCGGACTCGGGCACGGTCGGCAGGTCCTCCCCCGCCACGGTGGGTGCTGCGGCCACCGGGACGCATCCGAATCGGGACAGCGCGGCGGTGGCGGGGTCTCCACCGGCACGCATCCAGCCGACGACCGCGTGCACGGTGCCCTCGACGAGGGCTTCGCCGTACAGCTCGTCGGGGGGAAGTTCGTCGACCGATGCGTCGATCCCGGCGCCACGCCACAGGTCGACGGCGGTGCGTGCGACGGCGCGGGCGGTCTCGTCACCCTCCGGCACGCCCACGACCAGCGTCAACGGCACGCCGGCCCGGGCCAGGGTGCCCTCGGGCAGGGCCGGCCCGTCGGGGGTTCTCGGTCCGGGAGTCGCGCTCGTCGGCGCCGCCGTCTCGGATGCCCCCGTCTCCGGTGCAGCGGCCTCCGGCGCTTCGGGGCCGGGTGCGCCGGGGTCCGTCGGCACCGGGGGCACGGCAGGCGGGACGGGTAGATATCCGGCCTCGGCGAGACGTCCGAGGGCCTGCTCCCGGGACAGACGCGCCGGCATCGTGTCGGTGTATCCCGGATCGGACGGCGCGAGCACCTGGGCCCGCGCCCGCACGACCCCGGTGCTGTTGGCCGTGGCGACAAGTCCGAGCAGCTCGGGGTCGAGCAGGTCGAGCATGCCTCGCCGGACGACCGGGTCGGCGAGTTCGGCGGTGCGCGTGTTGAGGGTCAGATCGAGGGTGCGCGGCTGGAGCTGGACGCCGGTCCGCACACCCGGCACGGCGGCGAGCTGCGCCTCGAGAGCGACACCGCCCGCGCTCTGGACCACTTGGGCGTCGTCGCTGCGCACCGATTCGGTCACCTGGGCGTCGGTGCCGGCGCGGCGCATGATCAGTTCGTCGGGTCCGGCCGGGGTGCCCCAGAACCGGTCGTTGCGTTCGAGCAGCACCTCGGCGCGCCCCCGATCGACGTTGTCGACGTGGAATCGCGCGCCGGACACGGGAATCGTCTCGGACAGGCCGGTGGAAAAGCCACCCGGAGTGTCCTTGACCAGGTGCGCGGGCAAGAGATTCGTGAACAGTTCGCGCCAGGCCGGATACGGCTCGCGCAGGGTGACGGTGACAATCTTGCCTCCGCCCGACGATCGGATGTCGTCGATGAGGCGGTAGCCGGCAGGATCGACGACGCCGGGCTGGGTGATCATCTGCCGCCACAGATACCGGAAGTCCTCGGCAACGATCGGCGCTCCGTCCGACCACTGGGCCTCGTCGCGCAGGCGGTAGGTGATGGTGAACGGCGCCTCGTCGGTGACCTCCGCGGACAGCAGCAGCGAGTCGTCCGGAACCCACAGTGCTGCAGCGGGATTCTCCGGATCGGGCACGGCCCGGAAGGCACTCGGGAGCACGAGTTCGGCAACGGCGTTCGCGACGGGCGACTGGTCTGCGAGCAGGTGGGGGTTGAAGCCCGAACCGACCTCGTCGATCGCGACCACCACCGTGCTGCGCTTCGGAGCGGGAGCCGGGGTCGTGGTCGGCTCTGTCTGCTCGATGGGCGGCGGCGGGTCGGCGGTGCAACCGGTGAGGACCAGCGCAGCCACGGCCAGGCCGGCCGTCGCCCCGATCAGTCGGCGACGAGCGCGCGTACGCGACACTCGGGCTCCTTCCGTGAGGCAGGTGGTACGTGGGTGGCCCCGGCCAGCATGCGCTCGCCGGGGCCACCCCACACCTGGACTACTTGTTACGGGCCTTCTCCCGCGACCGCGCACGCGCACGGTCGGTCTGCGAGAGGTGCAGCTTGCGCACGCGCACGTCCTCCGGCGTGACCTCGACGCACTCGTCCGCAGCACAGAACTCGAGCGCTGCCTCGAGGGTCAGCTCGATCGGCTTGGCGAGGGTCTCCATCACGTCGGCGGTCGAAGAGCGCATGTTGGTGAGCTTCTTCTCGCGGGTGACGTTGATGTCGAGGTCCTCGGCGCGCGGGTTGATGCCCACGACGTGGCCCTCGTAGGTGTCGCTGCCCGGTTCGACGAAGAAGGTGCCGCGGTCGGCGAGCTGGATCATCGCGAACGGGGTGACCGAGCCTGCACGGTCGGAGACGAGCGAACCCGTGTGGCGGGCGCGGATCTCGCCGGCCCACGGCGCGTAACCGTGGAAGATGGCGTTGGAAATGCCGGTGCCGCGGGTCTCCGTGAGGAAGTCGGTACGGAAACCGATCAGACCGCGCGACGGGATGATGAACTCCATACGAACCCAGCCGGTGCCCTGGTTGGTCATCTGGACCATCTTGCCCTTGCGGTTCGCGAGCAGCTGGGTGATGGCGCCGAGGTGCTCCTCGGGGCTGTCGATGGTCAGCTCCTCGTAGGGCTCGTGGAGCTTGCCGTCGATGGTGCGGGTGACCACCTGCGGCTTGCCGACGGTCAGCTCGAAGCCTTCACGGCGCATCTGCTCGACGAGGATGGCGAGGGCGAGTTCGCCTCGGCCCTGCACCTCCCACGCGTCGGGGCGTCCGATGTCGAGGACGCGCAGCGAGACGTTGCCGACGAGCTCGGAGTCGAGCCGCGTCTTCACCATGCGAGCGGTGAGCTTGTGGCCCTTGACCCGGCCGACGAGCGGCGAGGTGTTGGTGCCGATGACCATCGAGATGGCCGGCTCGTCGACGGTGATGCGCGGCAGCGCCACCGGGTTCTCCGGATCGGCGAGCGTGTCGCCGATCATGATCTCCGGGATGCCGGCCACGGCGACGATATCGCCGGCGACCGCGGCCTCGCCCGGCTGCCGCTCGACACCGACGGTCTTGAGCAGCTCGGTGATCTTGACGTTCTTGACGCCGTCGGCGTGCATCCACGCGACGGTCTGGCCCTTGCGCAGCTCACCCTGGTGGATGCGCAGCAGCGCGAGACGACCGAGGAACTCGGAGGCGTCGAGGTTGGTGACGTGGGCCTGCAGCGGCGCCGACGGATCACCCTTGGGTGCGGGGATGCACTCCATGAGGACCTCGAAGAGCTCGTCGAGGTTCTCGGCGTCGGGGACCTGGCCGTTCTCGGGCTGCTTCTTCGAGGCCTTGCCCTCACGACCGGAGGCGTAGAGGACGGGCAGCTCGAGGGCGAGCTCGGCGGCTTCGGCGGCCTCGTCGTCGAGGTCGGACGCGAGGTCGAGCAGCAGGGTCTGGCTCTCCTCGACGACCTCGGCGATGCGGGCGTCCGGGCGGTCGGTCTTGTTGACCACGAGGATCACCGGCAGCGACGCGGCGAGCGCCTTGCGGAGCACGAAGCGGGTCTGCGGCAGCGGGCCCTCGGAGGAGTCGACCAGCAGGACGACGCCGTCGACCATGGACAGGCCGCGCTCGACCTCACCGCCGAAGTCGGCGTGGCCGGGGGTGTCGATGACGTTGATGACAGTGACGGTGCCGTCCGGGTGGTGACGGTGCACCGCGGTGTTCTTCGCGAGAATGGTGATGCCCTTCTCGCGCTCGAGGTCGCCCGAGTCCATGACCCGGTCGACGAGTTCCGCACGTTCGGCGAACGCGCCCGACTGGCGCAACATGGCGTCGACGAGAGTGGTCTTTCCATGGTCGACGTGCGCCACGATGGCGACGTTCCGAAAATCAGCGGTGCTCACGCGATAGCTCTCCTGGCTGTAGTCCGGCCACACGGCACTGGACCCGGTCGGCACCTCGCCCGTACGGCGTTCGTCTCGATGGCCGCGACGCGAGATTGCGAGCTACCTGCCCCGTCCGATTCTCGGCGTGCAGGCACTGCGGCCGTCAATACACTTTACAGGCCGTTCGTCGGTCGCCGCTTCTACCTCATCAGATACCCGCAGGTCGGCGACGATCGGGGTGACGCTCGACACTCCCCCAGGAGACGTAACCGCCGAATCCGGCACCACATGCACCCCCTGGGTCCACGAGTAAGGGGATGCTAACCTTCGCCCGCCGGTGATTCGCCGCGCGCAGGACCGTGGAAGGCAGGCGGGACGTATGGGGAAGGTGAAGGCGAGCAAGGTCGCAGGCCTGAAGCCGAAGAAGAAGTGCTGCCGCAAGAAGACGCGGTGCCTCAAATGCCCCGTCGTCGTCATGCGCATGAAGTAGGTCGAGAACGACGGGCTCAGCAAGAAGGAACTGCGCAAGTATCTCGACAAGGCCCGCGCCGCCTGACCACCAGGCATGCGCCGTATGACCTCAGCGCCGCAGATGTTCGCGTAGATCGGGAATCCACGCACGATCGGCCGGGACGAGATCGACCTCCCCGAGTTCGTCCGCGTCGACCCACCGCAACGCCGCGTGGTCCAGCGGCTCGGGATCACCCGAGACGAGTTCGACCCTGTAGGCACACAACTCGCGACCTCCGGCCAACGGCACCGCGACCCCCAGTCGCTCCGCACCGCGCACCTCGACACCGAGCTCTTCCCTCAGCTCCCGCACGAGCGCCGCCTCCACGCTCTCCCCCGGTTCCGCCTTGCCTCCGGGCAACTCCCACAGGCCCGCGAGGTCGACGGGCCGCGTGCGCTGGGCGAGCAGCACGCGTCCGTCCCGGATGACGGCGCCGGCCACGACGTGCCCGTCGGGCGCCGGTGTACTCGCGGACGATGTGCTTGCAGACATGACGTGCATCGTCCCAGAATGAGTCATGTCCCAGCTGCTGACGGACGGAGAGATCGACGCCGCGCTGGCCGAGTTGCCGCACTGGCACCGCGCGGGACAGTCGCTGGTCCGCACCATCGAGGCGCCCACCTTCCCCGACGCGATCGCACTCGTCGACCGGGTGGCCGTCGTCGCCGAGGAGGCGAATCACCATCCGGACATCGACATCAGGTGGCGGAAGGTGACCTTCGCGTTGAGCACGCATTCCGCCGGTGGCATCACGGAGTCGGATCCGGCTCTTGCGCGTCGGATCGACGAGGAGGCACGGCGCTCGGGTCTGTAGTCACCCGTTCGTCCTGCCCCTCACGTCCTCGGGCTGCGAGGATCACGACGACGTAGACGGCGAGGACACCGACCACGTTGACGGCGCCGAGCCAGGCGAGCGGAGCGGGACGTTCGACATCCCAGATCGAGTTCTGCGCCGTACTCAGTACCCACGGAACGCCGATCAGCGTGACCGCGGCCCAGCACGCGGCGACGATGCGGGCTCCGAGCGACCGCGCCAAGGGTCCGTAGAGAAGCCACAGCAGCAAAGGGACCACCCACACCCAGTGGTGGACCCACGAGATGGGCGAGACGAGCAGACCGAACAACTGCACGATCAGCAGCGTGCCGAGACGGTCGCGCGTTCCGTCGGGCAGCGGTTCCAGCGACCGCCACGCCGCGAACGCGAGGACCGCGCAGACCACGACGCCGACCAGCCACACCGGCCCGAGTCCGACGTCCTCACCCGCGAGACGACCCAGCGCTCCGCGCAGCGACTGGTTCCACACCGACACGACCGGCCCGATCCGATCCGCGTCGCCGAAGAGGGACCCGAAATAGGTGGCGGCTTGGGAGCCGAGCACGAGCAGGCTCACCAGGACGGTCCCCACGAAGACGACCGCGGAGAACACCGCCTCGCGCCAGCGTCGCTGCGCGAGGAAGTACAGGCCGGTGATGGCAGGCGTGAGCTTGATCCCGGCGAGCACGCCGACGAGCCCACCCGACAGCCACCACCGGGAACTGCGGGCCGCGAGCATCACGCCGAGGACGAGAAAGACGTTGATCTGGCCGTAGTCGAGGGTCGTGCGTACCGGCTCGGTCCATATGCCCGCAGCCGTCCACAGCATCGCGACACCGACCCAAGACCGGCTCCGTGCCCGCGCGTCCACGACGAGTTCGAGCGAGATCCACACGACGGCGAACAGCGCCGCGACCGTCAGCAGCTGCCAGGCCACGCCCAGGATTCCGAACGGGATCAGGTGCAGGGGCAGGAAGACGAGCGCGGCGAAGGGCGGATAGGTGAACGGCAGGGGGAAGTCGGGGGTGTCCTCCGAATAGGTGAACCCGTAGAGGTCGCCCTGCAGCAGAGCGGCCGATCCGTCGACGTAGACGTGCAGGTCGACGAGGTTCATGCCGTTGGGAGTGATGAATCCCCAGGCGATCCGGACGACGACGGACAGCGCCAGTAACGCCGCGCACCACCACATCCGGTGCGAAGGAAACCCTCGTGGCACTGCGGTGCGGCCTCTCCCGTCGAACGTCCGTCCGGTGAACCGGACCCGGCGAAGGAGATTACCGTTCCGATAGGCATGCAAACGAACCGGAGTTCACTCCCGTAACGATTTCATCTACAGTCACAATCTTCTCAGGTCGAACGCGTTATGTTCGACAGGATCCGAGGGACGGAACACCCCGTGGTTAGAATCCCGAACCAGCGATGGGCGCGCCGTTCCGAAACGGCAGGCTTGTCCCGTGTGCGGGGGGTCCATAGAGTGTCTCCTCGAGCCGTCAGCATCCGATCGTTCGTCCCGAACAACCGGATGCTTCAACGACAAGGATGGGGAACAGTGCTTCGTACTCGAGGAATGCGACGGGCGCTCACGCTGTGCGCACTCGCCGCCACCGCGGGATTGGCCGTGCCTACGCAGGCCGTCGCGCAACCGGCGCCACCCGTACTGCCGGACCTGGCAGGGCTCGTCGAACTGCCCCAGTTCGAGATTCCCGCTGATCTTTCCGTAGAGTCGTTGACCGACCTGCTCGCCGGGGTCCGGGCGAACCCCGAAGAGGCCGAGGCCCTGGCTTCCCTCGCGCCCGCGATCATCGGTGCGGCCGCGGGCCCCGCCGATGTCGCCGACGCGGCCGACGGCAAGAACGACCTGCTGGCGCAGGCCAAGGAACTGCTCGCGAACTCCGAGCTCCCCGAATCGGTGAAGAGCACGCTCCAGCGCGTCATCACCTTCCTCGATGGCAGCGGCGGCGGCGGACCCGAGATCCCCGAGCCCGGCGCCGTGGTGATCTCGCAGTTCCTCTACCCGACTATCGGCAAGGGCTGCATCGGCGACAGCCAGGACTCCGTGGGCACCGCCCTCGCGGTCGCGGGTCCGTCGCACCTTCCCCCTCCCGGACCGGGCGCAGGCCAGACCGGCTTCGTCTTCACCGCGCTGGGCACCGCACCCGCCGCCGGCGAACAGGAACAGCCGCTCACCCTGAGCTGGGTCAACGTCTCCAACGGACGCACGGGCACGCAACCGCTCACCAACGACGCGAAGATCAACCCCGACGGCCCGACCACGCTGAGCGCGATCGCCGACACCGGTTCGGGTCAGGTCCTTGCCGTGATCTCCGGTGGAATCACCACGCAGGACGAGGGCGCCGATCCGCGTTCGTGCACCTTCCTGCCCACCGTGGGTCTCGTCGCCGTTCCCTGATTCACGTACTCACCGAAGGCCGCCGGGAGTTTCTCCCGGCGGCCTTCGTGTCTTCCCCCGTCGACGCCGGGCGTGATAGACCGGAGCATGGCCTTCACCGCGTCGCGCATCCCGTCGAAGCAGCGTCGTCTGCGGCACCCGGCCGGCGCCGCGTCCGTGAATTCCCGCCGCTCACTCCTCTCTCACCGCTCGATCCTGTCGATCGCCTCGGAGCGGTCGATCCTGTCGATCGGTTCCTCGTACTCGATCCTGTCGATCGGTAGCTGCGGGTCGGTTCTGTCCATCGGCTCCGTCGGGTCGTTCGGTTCGGCGTTGTCCTCACTGTCGTTCGCGAGTCTCGGCTCGGCACTGTCCGGCCTGTCGCGCTGGTCGCTGCTGGCGTGGCGCGGCGATCATTCCGCGCCCGACGAGCATCCGCCGCTCTCGATCACCGTCGACGAATCCGAGCCCGACAAGCACTGTCAGTCCTGACACCGGACGCCGGTCGAACGGCCACGCAGGACCGGACGGCGGGAGGGTACTAGGGATCGACGGCCCTGCCGTGTTAGACACGATGGCAGCGTCGTTCGTATTGCGCACAAATTGTCGTTGTAGGCCGCGTCACCCCGGCCCCGGACCGAGGAGCCGCATGGCCGTAGAGACACCGCTCTCCACCCGGGAGATTCCTGCCCCGCGCGGCATCGTGCCGGTCCTCGCGACCGTCGGGATCAGCGTCGCGCTCATGCAGACCCTGATCGTCCCGATCCTCCCGCGGCTGCCGGTGCTCGTCGGCGCGTCACCCGAGAACACGTCCTGGGCTGTGACGGTGACTCTGCTCGCCGGCGCGGTGGTCACCCCCATCAGCGGTCGCCTCGGCGACATGTTCGGCAAACGCCGGATGCTGCTGACCTCGCTCTCGCTCATGGTGCTCGGTTCGGCGGTCTGCGCGCTCGCGACGACCCTCGTCCCGCTCGTGGTCGGCCGGGCTCTCCAGGGCGCCGCGATGGGCGCGATCCCGCTCGGTATCGCGATCCTGCGCGACGAGCTGCCTTCCCGGCGACTCCCGGGCGCCATGGCCACCATCAGCGCCACGATGGGTGTCGGCGGCGCGATCGGCCTTCCCGCCGCGGCCTTCGTCGCCCAGGCGACCGACTGGCACATGCTGTTCGTCGCGTCGCTGGTCCTCGGGCTCATCGGTATCACCGCGATCCTGTTCGTCGTGCCCGAATCGTCGCACCGCAATCCGGGACGCTTCGACGTCGCCGGGGCACTGTTGCTCTCCGTCGCCCTCGTGTTGTTGCTGCTGCCGGTCACCAAGGGCAACGACTGGGGTTGGACCGCCCCGGCCACCCTCGGGATGCTCGCCGGGGCACTCGTGGTGTTCGTCGGCTGGGGCCTGTACGAACTGCGGATATCGCGTCCGCTCGTGGACCTTCGACTGTCCGCCCGCCGGCCGATCCTCATGACGAATCTCGCGTCGGTCGCGCTCGGGTTCTCGATGTACTCGAACATCCTGGCGTTCCCGCAGCTGCTGATGGCGCCGACGGAGACCGGTTACGGTTTCGGGCAGACGATGGTCACCGCCGGGATCGCGCTCGCCCCCGCCGGACTCGTCATGATGGCGCTGTCCCCCGTCTCGGCGCGCATCACGACGCGGTTCGGCGCCCGCGTGACCCTCGGCTGCGGCGCAGTGCTCGTAGGCCTCGGCTATCTGATGGCGTACGTGCTGTACCAGGAGGTCTGGCACATCGTCGGCGCCTCGATGCTCATCGGCGCCGGTGTGGGTCTCGCCTACGCGGCGATGCCCGCGCTCATCATGGGCGCCGTGCCGTTGCGCGAGTCCGCCGCGGCCAACAGCCTCAACACCCTGATGCGGTCGATCGGCACGACGAGCGCCGCAGCGGTGGTGGGTGTGATGCTGGCGGCGATGACCCAGCGCATCGGCGACTCCGTGGTGCCCGCCCTCGAAGGGTTCCGCGTCAGCTTCCTGGTGGCGATGGGCGCGGCAGTGGTGGCGCTGGTCTTCACGGTCCTCATCCCGCCGCCGGGCCGCTCCGTGCGACCCGTCGACGAGACCCGACCCGAGCGCTAACTTCCCAGGAGTCCCGGGTCCGAACTCGGTGCGCTGCCGGCGAGCGACCACTGGCCGTAGTCGGGCGTGAGGACGTGGTTGATGTCGACGCCGATGCCCTCGATCCGGACCTCGCCCGGGATCTGGTGCAGGTTCGCCCGCGGATGCACGTACCCGTTGGGCGTGCCCCAGTCGTGCTGCCAGTAGAAGGACCCGAGGGAGATCGCCGACGCCCAGTCGATGGTCGGCGAGTTGGCATACACACCGAGATTTCCAGCGCCGACCACTTCCTGCCAGCCCAGCAGGTACGGCACGACCTGGAGCGTGAACTGCTCGAAGGTCGGGTTGTCGTCGATCGAGGCGTAGATCGGCCGGTTCTCCGGGCCACCGGCCGCGTAGTGGAGGTCGAGGCCGCGCCGGGCGTGCTTCAGCCCCGCCTCGTAACCACCGAGCCAGTCGGCGGTCGCGGCCTTGCCGTACTGGTAGCACGAGACCACTTCGAGTCCGCTGTCGAGCAGCGCGTCCGCTTCCCGTCCGGTGAGCGGCTTGGCGCGCATCCAGGCGGCATCGGGTCGCGCATCGGACACGTACCGGATGGCGCCGATATGGCCGGCGGCGCGGATCGACGACGGCGACGGTACGGCGGCCGAGTAGTCGATGATGGTCCCGAGCACCGGGCGTCCCTGGGCCAGACCCGGTGCGCCGAGCGCAGAGATCAACGCGACGCCCGATCCGAGCGTCGCGTACCGCAACATGTCCCGCCGCGAAAGGCTCATCGCAACCTGTCCTTCGTATTGCCGTCTGTACGTCCGCCGTATTGCATCACAATCACAGCCGTCCCACCGGCCACACCGAGAATTCGACAGGTCGCGGCAGGCGATATCCGCAACGGCGCTACGAGGTCAGCGGCCGGACAGTTCGGCGAAGAAGGCCGGCACCAGGGAGACGTCCTCGACCGTCCGCACCGTGGAACGGACACCGAGACCGTGCTCCTTGAGCAGATCGCACAACCCGTCGCCGTCGACGAGATCGATCGGCGGGGCGCCGTGCCGGTGGGCTTCGGCGCGCGCGTCCTCGGTGAACGATCCGGTGGCGACGAGCAGACCCTTCTCGCCCCGCCCGACCATCGCGGCGCGGAACTCGCGGACCACGTCGGCACCCGCCTTCTCCGGTGCCCGCAGGAAACGGAAGAACACCGAGAAGCTCAGCAGCGATACGCGCAGGACACCGGTGCCCTCGACGTGACCGGCGCCCTCGGGGGCGTGGGATCCGCCCGGGGCCGGAATCGTCAGGGTGGTGAATCCGGCCGCGCGCAGTACCGCGGTGGCGAGCCGTTCGAAACCGTCCTCCGACAGGTCGGCGACGGCACCGAGGACGGGTTCGCGCCACAGTTCGGGATCCTCGGGGGCGGCTGCGAGCGGCACGACCTGGGCACCCTGCGAGACGTTCCGCACCATGCGCTTGCGACGCTTCTCGGCCGTGTACGCGACCTGCATGGGCTTGATCTCCGACTCGCGCACGGCGCGGCCACGGTCGGTCACGCTCCACACACCGCGGCGGGTATTCGACAGCAGACCCATGCCCTTGAGGTAGGTCCGGGCCCAGGCCAGCCGGTATTCGATCTCCGTTCCGGGGCCGTCACCGTGGAGTACCGCCTGTGCGGCCTCGGACAGTCCCGTCCGGGAGATCACGGCGGAATCGATCTCCTCGATGACACCGGATCCGCCGAGTTCGATCACCGCCTGCACGGTCGGCCAGAGAAGTTCCGTGTACGGCGGCAACGTGGCCTCGTCACCTCCGGTGTTCCGGACGGAGTTTCCGATCGCGTTCCGGCGCTGCACACCTTCCCCTAACGTCGCGGCCGTGCGGCCGCACTATCAGTCCTGCACGTAGGCAACAACCCTATCCGATGCACGGTCCCCGTCCGTGGGTGTGGGATCGGGCGCGCCGAATCACGAACCGATCGCCCTTCCCGGTCCTACGATTGCCCCACAGAAGAATCGCCTCCACCGAAGCGAGTCGTCATGCAACGTCCGGCGCCTGTCGACCTGGCACACCATCCGCATCTCAGTGGCCTGTTCGCGCCTCAACGCGAGGAAGTGGACGTCCGCGAGCTGGAGGTCCACGGGGAACTGCCCGCAGATCTGCACGGAAGCTATCTCCGCAACGGACCCAATCCGCGCTTCGACCCGATCGGTCACTACGTCTACCCGATCGACGGCGACGGCATGGTCCACCGCGTGCAGATCGCCGGGGGCACCGCGCGCTACACGAACAGGTTCGTGCGGACCCCGCAGGTCGTCGCGGAGGAGAAGGCCGGTCGCGCGCTGTGGGCCGGCATCACCGATCCGTACTTCCCTCCCGAGGAGGAGGTCGGGCCCGACCTGGCGAACACCATGCGCGAGCTGCCGGACATCAACATCGTCCGGCACGGCGGGCGGCTCATGGCGATGGCCGAAGCGGCGCCACCGTACACCTTGGGTTCCGACCTCGAGACGCTCGGACGCGAGACCTTCGACGGAACCCTGCCGGTCGGGCTGACGGCGCACCCGAAGATCGATCCGCACACCGGCGAGATGGTCGCCTTCTGCTACATGCTCGACCCGCCGTATCTGACCTGGTCGGTGGTCGCACCGGACGGGACGGTGACGCGAGCGCCCACCCCGATCGACGGCATGGACCGGCCGTTGATGATCCACGACATGGCACTGACGCCGACCTATGTCGTCCTGGTCCTGGCCCCGCTCGTGTTCGATCTCTCGCAGATCTTCTCCGGCGGGTCGCCTCTCGACTGGAAGCCGGATCTCGGAACGCGTGTCGCGCTCGTCCCCCGCGACGGCGGCGCGGTGCGGTGGTTCTCGACCGACACGTTCTGGATGTGGCACACCGCCAACGCCTTCGACCTGCCCGACGGCGACGTCGCGCTCGACTACGTGGAGTGGGCGTATCCGGGCGCGTTGACCGAGAAGGCAGGTCCGAACCGGTCCGTCCTGCGACGCGCCGTGATCGGTCGCGACGGGGTGACCCGCACGACCCTGCACGAACGAGACATCGAGTTCCCCCGCATCGACGACCGGTCGATGACCCTCGGCCACTCCGTCGTCGCGACCATCGGGCGCAGCAGGTCGCAGAAACTCCCAGCGGGAGCAGCTGATTCGCTCTTCTGGTTCGATGTGGCGTCCGGGACCGAAGCAGTCTGGGCACACGAGACCCTCTCCCCCGGCGAACCCGCCTATCTCTCGGGTGATTCGGGTGGCTACTGGGGCGCGATCGCGACCGATCGGGCGGACATGACGAGTTGGTTCCTCGTCTTCCCCGAGACCGACCCGGCCTCGGGGCCGATCGCGCGGGTCCGTCTGCCGATCCGTGTCCCGGCCGGCTTGCACGGAGCCTGGCTCCCGCCGGACTGAGCGTCGCTCCGGCTAGTTTGGGTGGATGGGTTTCACACGAGCCGAACTCGAGTCCTTCCGCGATGCGGTGATCCCCGATCTCGTCGCGCCCGGTTGCCGCCTGTTGTTCGTCGGCATCAATCCGGGATTGTGGACCGCGGCGACGGGAGCCCACTTCGCGCGGCCCGGAAATCGCTTCTACCCCGCCCTGTTCCGTGCCGGCATCGTCGACCGGCCGATCGACGCGTCGTCCGGTATGAGCGACGCCGACCGCGATCACCTGCTCGAGCGGGGTGTCGGCATCACGAACCTGGCGCCGCGTGCGACGGCCCGCGCCGACGAGCTCACCGACGAGGAACTGCGTGAGGGCGGACGCCATCTGGCGCACGTGGTGGCGCAGTTCCGCCCTCGCGCCGTGGCGGTCGCGGGCATCACCGCCTACCGCGCGGCCTTCGGCCGGCGCAAGGCGAAGGCCGGGCGGCAGGACGACACGATCGGTGACGTCCCGTTGTGGGTGGTGCCCAATCCGAGCGGGTTGAACGCCCACGAGACGGTGGAGTCGCTCGCGCGGGCCTACGCCGAACCGGCCCGGGCGGCCGGCATCCTGTCCTGAACTACCGCTGAGCGCCGAACACCTTGTCGAGGAAGTGGGTGGCGCGGTAGCCGGGCGGTGTGCCCTGCACGACGACCGCCCATCCCTCGGAGTTCTCGGTGCGCAGCGGGAGGATCGCCTGGTACTCCGGGGATTCGTACCAGGACCGGGCACGGTCGACGTCGGGGAATTTACCCCGGAAGTAATGGTGACCGTTCCCGGCCGGCTCTACTGTCGGGTGCATGACCACGGTCGACACTCCCCACGCCGGCGCCCTGCTGCGGGCATGGCGCGAGCGCCGCGGCCTGAGCCAGCTCACCCTGGCCCATACCGCCGGCATCTCGTCGCGGCATCTCAGCTTCGTCGAGACCGGCCGGTCCCGCCCGTCACGCGCGACCGTGCTGAAGCTGAGTGACCGGCTGGACATCCCGCTGCGCGAACGCAACACCATTCTGGTCGCGGCGGGACATGCGCCTGTCTACCCCGAGCATCACCTCGGCGATATGCCGATGGCGGCGATCTCCGACGCGATCACGCGGATCCTGTCGTCGCACCACCCCTTTCCCGCACTCGTCGTCGACCGGCACTGGACGATGGTCGATTCCAACGACGCCGTCGGGGTGTTCGTCGAGGGGTGCGCTCCGGAACTGCTGGAACCGCCGATCAACGTGCTGCGACTGACTCTGCACCCGCGGGGACTGGCGCCGCGCATCGTCGATCTCGGGCAGTGGCGCGGTCATCTGCTCGCCCGGCTGCAACACCAGATCGGTGCGACCGCCGACCCTGTCCTGCTGCGCCTGTACGACGAACTCGCCGGTTATCCCTGCGACGATCCGGTGGAGGAGATCGAACCGCATTCGCTGGTCGTGCCGATGCGGTTGCGGACCGAGGCCGGCGAGTTGTCGTTCTTCAGCACGACCACCCTCTTCGGGACCCCGCTCGACGTGACGGTGTCGGAACTGGCGATCGAGGCGTTCTATCCCGCCGATGAGGCGACGGCCCGGGTCCTGAACCGGATCGTGATCGCCGAATCGGCCGATCACGAATGGTTTCCGCGCTAATGTGGAGGTGCGCGTCTGCCGAGCGGATCATGCGGAGGACACCGACATGAGCACTGCGAAATGGTGGGTTCTCGATCAGCGGGAGTCCGGCTTCGCCCTCGAACACCGCCCCAGCGGCGACCTCGTACTGATGAACACCGCGACGTCGGAAGAACACGTCCTGCACGGCTACGTGTGGAAGCACTGTCCGCACTTCGGCCTGCAGATCCAGAGCGAGGGCCCACCTCCGTACGGACCGTGGGTGGAGAACCCCGAGGAGTGAGTTTCCCTCACGGGATCATCCGTAGCGGCGTGTGCTCGCCGGTGGCGGTGTCGATCAGCACCGCGCGATCGAGCGTCGCGTCGATGGGCAGCACGTCGTAGACGACCGCGCCCAGACGGTCGAGTTCCTCACGCCGGGTTCGGGGACTCAGCGAACAGTGCGGGGTCCAGCGTCCCGGGACGTAGTAGCGGTGCAGGTCCGCTCCCGTCGTCTCCACGACCCGCACGACGCGGTCCTGTCGCTGCACGAGTTCGGACGAGGGGGCGGGCACGAGCGACGCCCGGCCGCGCCGGAACATCCCGGCCCCACAGGCGCCGGATCGCGCGGTCGGTCTCGGGGTCGAACAGGAGACAGACCGCCAGCGCCATCAGTTGAGTGTGGCGTGCCAGACGAGCGCGGCGGCGAGGGCACCGGCGCCGTTGAGCGACCAGTGCAGGGCGATGGGCGCGAGGATGCTGCCGCTGCGACGACGCAGCCACGTGAAGACGAAGCCCGCGGCGGCGGTCGCGATCACCGCGCCGACGATGCCGGCGATCTGCGCGAGCAGCCCGGCACCGAGGAAGGCGCTGAGGCCGGCGTTACCCGCCGTGAGACCGAACGACGAGGCGACGTGCCACAGCCCGAACAGCAGGGATCCCGCGGCGAAGACCCCGCGTGCGCCCCACACTCGCTCGAGGGTTCCGTGGAGCACCCCGCGGAAGGCGAGTTCCTCGGGGATGACGGTCTGGAGCGGGATGATGATCATCGAGGCGACGAGGGCACCGGAGATCGTGGCGTAGCGCTCGGAGAGGAAGAACTGCCTGGTGAACGGCAGGGCGATGCCGATCGCCACCACCGCCAGGACGAGGGCCACGGCTGCTACCGAGTAGAGCGTCCCCTTCTTCCAGTGCCGGGGTGAGAGGCCGAGTTCCGACCAGCGCATGCCGCGTCGACGCATCATCGCGACCAGCACGCATGCTGCGATCGGCACGGTCGCGATCGACGCCCACGCCGTGGTGAAGTGGGCGATCAGGTTGGTGGTGACGAGCACCGCGATCACGACGGCGAGATCGATCCAGGCGTGGAAACGGGGAAGCCAGGCCAGCGACGGCAGGCGTCCGGTCTCGGGCGAGGGCAACCGTTCGATTTCTACGGTCACGTGCGATCCCTCCGGAAACTCTCGAACATCCGGTCAAGTGTACGGATCGGGGCCTGCCGGCCGCCGTGACGGCGAACACTCCGGCCTCGACTCCCTTGCGGGATTTCCGGTCGTCGGCGACATAAACACGCCGCCGAAAGTCGCGAGACGCAGGTCACATCGAGTTTGCAGGTCGAGTCCGTCACATGCCCCGTTGTCAAGGCCTTGCGCCGGCGCCGCTAACGTGTACGGCGATCACCAGCCCTCTTCCAGGAGAAACAATGGCCGACTTCCTCTACGAGGACCTGCTGCCGATCGGGGAAGACCCCACCGAGTATCGGTTGCTGACCACCGAGGGGGTGTCCACCGTCGAAGGACCCGACGGCCGCACCTTCCTGAAGGTGGAACCCGAGGCCCTGCGCCTGCTCACCGAGACCGCGCTGCACGACATCTCCCATTACCTGCGCACGGATCACCTGAAGCAGCTGGCGAGCATCCTCGAGGACCCCGAGGCGTCGAACAACGACAAGTTCGTTGCGCTCGACCTCCTGAAGAACGCAAACATTGCCGCCGGCGGCGTGCTGCCCATGTGCCAGGACACCGGCACCGCCATCGTCATGGGCAAGCGCGGCCAGCAGGTGCTCACCCCGGGTGACGACGAGGAGTCCATCGCGCGCGGTGTGTACGACGCGTACACGAAGTTGAACCTGCGGTACTCGCAGAACGCCCCGCTGACGATGTGGGACGAGAAGAACACGGGCAACAACCTGCCGGCGCAGATCGAGCTGTACGCGGACACCGCGAAGGGCCACGAGAACGCCTACAAGTTCCTGTTCATGGCCAAGGGCGGCGGATCGGCCAACAAGTCGTACCTGTACCAGGAGACGAAGGCGATCCTGAACCCGGACTCGATGATGCAGTTCCTCGAGGCCAAGATCCGGTCGCTCGGCACCGCGGCGTGCCCGCCCTACCACCTCGCGATCGTTGTCGGCGGCACCTCCGCCGAGTTCGCGCTCAAGACGGCCAAGTACGCCTCGGCGCACTACCTCGACGAGCTGCCCACCGAGGGTGCCATCACCGGCCGCGGCTTCCGCGATCTCGAACTCGAGAAGAAGGTCTTCGAGCTCACCCAGAAGATCGGCATCGGCGCGCAGTTCGGTGGCAAGTACTTCTGCCACGACGTCCGCGTCGTCCGCTTGCCGCGCCACGGCGCGTCGCTGCCCGTCGCGATCGCCGTCTCCTGCTCGGCCGACCGCCAGGCCAAGGCCAAGATCACGCCCGAGGGTGTCTTCCTCGAGCAGCTCGAGTTCAACCCCGGTCAGTTCCTGCCCGAGGTCACCGACAGCCAGCTCGACTCCGAGACGTCGGGCGTCTCGGGCACCGGCAAGGGTGCCGCGGTCAAGATCGACCTCACCCGGCCGATGCCGGAGATCCTCGCGGAGCTGTCCAAGCACCCGGTCAAGACGCGCCTGTCGCTCACCGGTCCGCTGGTCGTCGCGCGCGACATCGCGCACGCGAAGATCAAGGAGCGCCTCGACCGTGGTGAGGAGATGCCGCAGTACCTGAAGGATCACCCGGTCTACTACGCCGGTCCGGCGAAGACCCCCGAGGGTCTGGCGTCGGGTTCGTTCGGCCCGACGACGGCCGGTCGTATGGACTCCTACGTCGACCAGTTCCAGGCCGCCGGTGGCTCGATGGTGATGCTCGCGAAGGGCAATCGCTCCAAGCAGGTCACCGACGCATGCCACACGTACGGCGGCTTCTACCTAGGTTCGATCGGCGGTCCGGCCGCGCGTCTGGCGCTCGACTGCATCAAGAACGTCGAGGTCGTCGAGTACGAAGAGCTCGGCATGGAAGCGGTCTGGAAGATCGAGGTCGAGGACTTCCCCGCATTCATCGTCGTCGACGACAAGGGCAACGACTTCTTCGCGCACACCGGCGAGGTCACGCTCACGGTCGGCAAGCGCCCCGGTCTGTAGACCCGACTCGCTGTAGACGCACTATCCCGAACGGCCCGGCAGGATTTTCTGCCGGGCCGTTCGCGTTCGGGTGGATGTGCACACCGTGCGGACAGAAACACGCTGCCGGAGCGTGTGCTCATGTCCACAGGACGAGCAAATTCGGACTCAAGCAGCGCAAGTGTGCGTCCGCGCGAGCACCGCGGGCGACTGCACGACCACCTGCTGCAGGAAGTCGAGGACGATGCCTGGTGCCGGTTCGGCGCCGGGTGCGAGCACCGCGCACAGTGCGCGGTACTGGTCGTCGCTCATCACGGGCGCGATACGGAAATGCGTCGTCATCGCGAGCGTGAAGTCGATCCCGAAGTCGCGGGCGCGGACCTGCAGCTGCGGACCGTGCTCCCCCGCGATCAGGCAGACGTCGAAGACGGCCCGTCCGGCGGTGTGCTCGAACGATGCGGCCGGAACGTTGTTGCGGACCATCTGCCGGTAGAGAGGTCGCAGTCCGCCGAGCACGACCGGCGGAAGCGTCACTGCTCGAGGACGGTCGGCGGTGAACATGTGATCACTCCTTCAACCCTGCGACCCCACCCGGGTCGCCCACTTCTTCTGGAATAAATCCAATAACTGGAACTATTCCAGAAAAACGTTCAAGACGCAACCACCTCGTTGGCCGATCATCCAACCGGCGCACCCGCGGCGAACCGAACTCTGTAGCGCTTGCACCTCCCCCGCCGCACGCCCACCGGACAGTATCGAATGCACCGACGAAAGGAGGGTCCGTGCAGCTCACAACGGCCCGGTTCGATGCGATGCCCGAGGACGAGGCCGTCGCTCTGTTGCTCGACTGCTGTTCGAGCCGGACCTGGGCGTACTCCGTCGTCGCAGCGCGCCCGTTCGGTTCGCGCACCGTGCTGCTCACCGCCGCCGCTGCCGCGGCCGAGAACCTCGACGGTGACGACCTCACCGACGCCCTCGCCGGCCACCCGCGCATCGGCGAACGCAGCGAACACGCTGCTTCCCGTCGCGAGCAGTCCGCCGTCGCCACGGCCGACGCCGACATCCTCGACCGGCTCGCCGCCGGCAACCGTGAATACGAGGAACGGTTCGGGCACGTCTACCTCGTCCGCGCCGCCGGCCGCACGGCGCCGGAACTGCTGGAGATCCTCGAGCGTCGCCTCGACAACGACCCGGAGAGCGAGAAGGCCGAGATGCGTGCGGCGCTCGCCGAGATCACCCGACTCCGACTCGAGCGGATCGTCATCGAGACCGCAGGGAGCCGCGCATGAACACCCTGAGTACCCACGTGCTCGACGCGACGGCCGGTGCCCCCGCGGTGGGGTTGCACGTCGCCCTCACCGATACGCACGGCGCCTCGTTGGGCGCCGGTGTCACCGACGACGACGGTCGTCTCACCGGTTTCACCGATCCATTGCCCGACGGCACCTACCACCTGACCTTCGCCACCGACGACTGGTTCTCGCGCCGTGGAGTCGCGTCTTTCTATCCGGAGGTGACCGTCACCTTCCGTATCCCAGAGGGCAGCAGCCACTTCCACGTGCCGCTCCTCCTGTCGCCCTATTCGTATTCCACCTACCGAGGGAGCTGACCACCATGACCGAACTGACCGGCAAGATCGTCCTCGGACCGCACCGCTACGGCAAGGCCGAGAACCGGGTGGTGCGCATCGTGCGCGACACCGACCGGCACGAGATCCGCGACCTGAACGTCTCGTCCTGCCTGCACGGCGATTTCGACGCCGCACATCTCGAGGGAGATCAGGGCACGGTACTGCCCACCGACAGCCAGAAGCAGACCATCTACTCCTACGCCAAGGAGAAGGGCGTCGAGTTCGTCGAGGAGTACGGCCTCGCGCTCGCGCGGCATTTCGTCGACGACGTCGAACCCGTCCGCTCGGCGCGCATCGAGATCGAGGAGTACGCCTGGGAGCGGGTCGTCGTCGACGGCGCCGAGCACGACCACACCTGGACGCGCAAGGGATCCGAGGTCCGCACCGCCGCGATCACCGTCGAGCGCACCGGGACCGACCGACGCGAATGGGTGGTCGGCGGCCTGAAGGATCTCGTCGTCCTCAAGTCCACCGGCTCGGAGTTCCAGGGCTTCCTCACCGACCCGTACACGGTTCTCGAACCGGCGGAGGATCGCATCATGGCGACGAGCCTCCAGGCGCACTGGCGGTTCGCGTCGACCGACGTCAACTGGGACACCGTCTACACGGGTGTACGTGCCACCCTCCTCGAGGTGTTCGCGAACTTGCATTCGAAGGCCCTGCAGCAGAGCCTGTACGAGATGGGCCGCGCCGTGCTCGAGCGGTACCCATCGATCGCCGAGATCCGCCTGTCCGCACCGAACAAGCACCACTTCCTCTACGACCTGGCACGTTTCGGAGTCGAGAACGCCGGTGAGGTCTTCCACGCCGACGACCGGCCCTACGGACTGATCCAGGCGAGCGTGCTGCGCGAGGACGCCCCCGATGCCGGCATCGCATGGGAGCCCTACACCGGCGCCATGTGACCGCTCACGCGGCGCAACAATGGATGACGCTCACGCGAGAGCGGGTTCCAACGAACGCAGCGCGAGATACAGATCGAAGCGGTCACCGGTGCGCGCGAGGGAACGCCCGGTGAGCGCTTCGACCCGCCCGATGCGGTAGCGGACCGTGTTCAGGTGCACGTGCAGTCGATCGGCCGTGCGCCGCCACGATCCGTCGCAATCGAGGAATGCCTCGAGGGTCGCGAGCAGACCCGCGTCGGTGCGTCGGTCGTGTTCGACGACGTCCCCGAGCAGTCGGTCGGCGTACGCGCGACGCAGTTCGTCGGGCAGGGTCGACAACAAGTCGAGCGCCGAATCGAGTTCGGCACGTCGCACCGACACCGAGCCCGGATCGTTGTGTGCGGCAGCGCATGCCGACGCTGCTGCGCGGACCGCGCCGGCCGGGTCGTCGTCGGAACTCTGCCCGCCGACACCGACGAACATTCGGGCGCCGCGCAGCGCCGGCGCGAGACGGCCGAGGCGTCGGCTCAACAGCCGTGCCACGTCGACGTCGCTGCCGGCCGCCGAGGCGACCACCCTGTTCGCCGCGTCGATCGACGTGACCGCTCCGTCCAGGACGTCCTCGACGAGACCACGCAGGACGTCCGGCGAGATCCGGCCCTCGGCCTCGGCCACCACCGCGACCCGCAGGTCCGCAGCGCGCACGGTCGGGGTCCGGTCGGTGATCTCCCATGCCACCCGGCGCCGTTCGTCGCGCCGGATCCGATCGAGCGCGACCACCGAGGCGAGCTCGGAGAACGCCTCGACGCACTCCGGTCCGCTCTCATCGTGCCGGATCACCAGGAACCACGCGTCGATCCGGTCCGTCAGTCCGCGTCCGACCGGCAGGACGGTCAGGTCGCCCGTGAGCCGCAGTGGAAAGCGGTCGGCGGTCAGCGCTGCTGCGGTGATCCGGTCGAGTTCGGTCTCGTCGAGCTCGGCGTTTCCCGCCACCGTCACGCCCGTGGAGGTGACCAGCGCCGATTCCACCCCGAGCTGCTGCGCGAGTCCGTCGAGCAACTCCCCCGCACTCCGACCGTCGGCGACGGCGGCGAGCCATTGCCGTTGCCGCGCCAGTCCCGTCTGCAAACGATCCATCCGGGCTCCGGCCATCTGCCCGGTCATGTACTCGATGACCCGGCTGAACGGCACCTCGTCGGGCACGACCAGCAGCGGCATGCGGTGTCGTGCACACGCCTCGACCACGTCGTCGGGTACCCGTCCGTGCAGGGCCTCGCCCGCGGCCATCGCCGTCACCCCCGCTCCGACGAGCCGTTTGACGAACAGGTCGGAGTCCTCGGCGGAGCGCCGCCACACCAGGCCCGTGAACACGATCGAGCCTGCGCTGACGTAGCGCGTGGGGTCGGGCATGTCGGTGGTGCACGCGCGCAGCACGGGACGGCTCAGGGCCTCCACGTCGCCGTGCAGTACACCGATTCCCAGCCCCGGCGCCTCCACCACATCTCGAAGAAGCACGATGTTCACCTCCTGGTGACGGTCTTGGACGATCGCACAGTACGAGGCGCGGATTTCCGAGGTGTTTCGTGCGTGCTGCCGCAGAGGTACATCTGTCGGCGCAGTTGACTGAAGACTCCCGACGATCCGAGGAGTCGACTATGCACGCGCATCCCACCACCCGGCCGCTCCTCATACGCGGCGCACATGTGGTGAGCATGGACGCCGCCCGCGCCGAACACCGCGACGGATATGTCGTCGTCTCCGGCAACCGGATCGTCGCGGTCGGGTCGGGCGAACCCGCCCATGAGGACGGCACAGCCATACACGACGCGCAGATCGTCGACGGCACCGGGTGCGTGCTCACCCCCGGCCTGATCAATACCCACCACCACCTGTACCAATGGATCACGCGTGGGCTCGCCGCCGACCACACCCTGTTCGAATGGCTCACCACCCTCTATCCAGTCTGGGGTGGCATCGACGCCGACGCCGTGCACGTCGCGGCCAAGGGCGCACTCGCGCATCTGGTGCGCACCGGATGCACGACCAGCACCGACCACCACTACGTCGTGCCTCGCGAGGGCGGTGACGTCTTCGGCGCGGAGATCGCCGCAGCGGCCGAGGTCGGTATCCGCTTCCATCTCTGCCGCGGGTCGATGGACCTCGGTGCGAGCGCCGGGGGTCTGCCGCCCGATCACATCGTCGAGGACATCGACGCGATCCTCGAGGGCAGCAGCGAGGCCGTCGACCGCTGGCACGATCCGTCGTTCGATTCGATGTTGCGGGTCGCGCTCGCGCCGTGCTCGCCTTTCTCGGTGACCGGTGAGCTGCTGAAACAGTCCGCGTTGCTCGCCCGCGATCTCGGGGTGCGGCTGCACACCCATCTCGCCGAGACCCTCGACGAGGAGGACTTCTGCCTCGAGAAGTTCGGATGCAAGCCCGTGCAGTACATGGAGTCGCTGGGGTGGACCGGCCCCGACGTCTGGTACGCGCACGCGGTGCACCTCGACGACCGTGACATCGGTGTGCTCGCCGCGTCGGGTACGGGTGCGGCCCACTGCCCCACCTCGAACGCCCGGCTCGGTGCCGGCATCGCCCGCGCCGCCGACCTCTACGCCGCGGGCGTGCCGCTCGGCCTCGGTGTCGACGGTGCCGCGAGCAACGAGTCGTGCTGCATGCTCGAAGAGGCCCACCACGCCGCCCTGTTCGCCCGTGCCCGCAGCGGCCCCCGCGCCATGACGGTGCGGCAGAGCCTCGAACTCGCCACCATCGGCGGTGCCCGAGTCCTCGGGCGCGAGAACGAGATCGGATCGATCGAGGCCGGCAAGCTCGCCGATCTGGCGCTGTGGCGGATCGACGGCCTCGCCCACTCCGGCATCGCCGACCCGGTCGCGGCCCTCGTCCTCGGCAGCACCCCGCCTCTCGAACTGCTGTTGATCAACGGTCGCGAGGTGGTCGTCCGTGACGAGGTCCGCACCGTCGACGAGGACGTCGTGGCACGGCAGGTCGCGGCGGAACACGCCGCGCTGGTCGCCAAGGCGGGGTGAAGGCGATGGATCTGCACAACATCACCGCCTACGACATCGCCCGCGACCGCGCCGATCTGACCTTCGAGGACGGCGCGGCCCCGCTCGGCGGCGGCACCTGGCTGTTCTCCGAACCGCAACCGCACCTGCACCGACTCGTGGATCTGTCCGGCCTCGACTGGCCCGCGGTGACCCGGCATCCCGACGCCCTGGAGATCGCCGCGACCTGCACGGTCGAACGCCTGGCTGCACTCTCGGACGAACCGGAATGGTGTGCGGCACCGCTGTTCCGGCAGTGCGCCGAGGCGTTGCTGGCGTCGTGGAAGATCTGGAAGAGCGCCACGGTCGGTGGCAACATCTGCCTGTCCTTCCCCGCCGGCGCCATGATCTCGCTGGCGACCGCGCTCGACGCGGACGCGGTGATCTGGACGATCGACGGCGGCGAACGGCGGATCCCGGTGGCCGACTTCGTTCTCGGGGTTGCCTCCAACGCCCTCGCACCTGGAGAGCTCCTGCGGAGCATCCGGATCCCGTTGCATGCTCTGAATTCCCGCACGGCCTTCCGCAAGATCGCCCTGTCGCCGCTGGGGCGCTCGGGAGCGGTCGTGATCGGGCGCCGCGACGACGACGGCAGTGTCACGCTGTCGATCACCGCGTCGACGGTGCGTCCCTGTCTCCTGCGGTTCACGGAGATCCCGTCGGCACAGGCGTTGTCCGACGCACTGGCCCGTCTCGTCCCGGCAACGAGCTACTACACCGATGCGCACGGCGCCGCCGACTGGCGACGTGCCGTCACCGCGATTCTCGCCGAAGAGATCCGCACCGAGCTGTCGAATGCTGCGCTGTCGAATACGGAGGTCCAGCCGTGAAACTCACCGTCAACGGCCGCGAACGCGACGTCGACCCCCGGCCCGGCCAGTGCCTGCGCACCCTGCTGCGCGAGACCGAACACTTCGAGGTCAAGAAGGGCTGCGACGCCGGCGATTGCGGCGCGTGCTCGGTCCTGCTCGACGGCGAACCCGTCCACTCGTGCGTGGTCCCGGCCGTGCGGGTCGAGGGCCGCGAGGTCACCACGGTCGCCGGACTGGGCACCCCCGACGACCTGCATCCCGTCCAACAGCGATTCGCCGACGCCGCCGGTTTCCAATGCGGCTTCTGCACCGCAGGCATGATCGTCACCGCGTCCACCTTCACCGACGAGGATCTCGACGACCTGCCGAAACGTTTGAAGGGCAACCTGTGCCGGTGCACCGGCTACCGATCGATCGAGGATGCCCTGCGGTCGCGCACCAACGTCGAGCAGGTCGACGGCCCGTCATGCGGTCGCTCGCAGCGCGCACCGGCCGCGACGCGGGTCGTCACCGGCACCGAGCCGTACACCCTCGACACCACCGTCGAGGGTCTGCTGCACATCGCCGTCCTCGGCAGCCCGCACACCCATGCGCGGATCCTCTCCGTCGACGTCTCGGCCGCCGAGGCGTTCCCCGGTGTCCACGCTGTGTTGTACCACCGCGACGCCCCGGCCACCGCCTATTCGACCGCTCGCCACGAGAACCGCAACGACGATCCCGACGACACATACCTGTTCGACCGGGTCGTGCGCTTCCGCGGACAGCGGGTCGCCGCGGTGGTCGCCGAGAGTCCGGCAATCGCACACCGGGCGCTCGCGTCGATCCACGTCGAGTACGAGGAACTGCCCTTCGTCCTCGATCCCGACGAGGCCCGGAAGCCTGGGGCTCCCCTCCTGCACGCCGACAAGTCCGCCGACGCGCGCATCGCCGATCCCGGACGCAACGTCGTCGCCGCGATCCACGGCAGCAGCGGGGACGTCGACGCGGCGGTCGCGTCCGCTGCGGCGGTGGTGCAGGGACGCTGGCAGACCCACCGCGTCCAACACACCCATCTCGAAACACACGGAGCCATCGGTCATCTCGACGAGGCCGGACGGCTCGTCATCCGCAGTTCCACACAGGTTCCGTTCCTGGTGCGCGACGAGCTGTGCCATATCTTCGGACTCGACCGGGACCGGGTGCGCGTGCACACGGCCCGGGTGGGCGGGGGTTTCGGCGCCAAGCAGGAGATGCTGGTCGAAGATGTCGTCGCGGCGGCGGTCCTGAAGACGGGGTGCCCGGTGCAGTGGGAGTTCACCCGTTCCGATCAGCTCACCGTCGCTCCGTGCCGGCATCCCATGCGGGTCGACGTCACCCTCGCCGCCGACGCCGACGGTGTCCTCACCGCCCTCGCGATCGACGTGCTGGCCGACGCGGGCGCCTACGGCAACCACAGCCCCGGGGTGATGTTCCACGGCTGCACGGAGTCGATCGCGGTGTACCGATGCCCGAACAAGCGGGTCGACGCCGAATCCGTGTACACGAACAACCGGCCGTCGGGCGCCTTCCGCGGCTACGGCCTCGGCCAGGTGATCTTCGCCGTGGAGTCGGCCATGGACGAACTCGCCATCAAGCTCGGCATCGACCCGTACGAGTTCCGGCGCCGCAACATCATCGCGCCGGGAGAGCCCCTGGTCGCGGCGCATCCCGAGGGCGTCGACCTGACGTACGGCAGCTACGGACTCGACCAGTGTCTCGATCTTGCCGAACGGGCGATGGCGCGCACCGGCGGCCGGCCCACGCCGACCGGTGATCACTGGCGGATCGGCGAGGGGATGGCGCTCGCGATGATCGCGACCAACCCGCCCAACGGGCACATCTCCGAAGCGTCGATCGAACTTCTGCCCGACGGCCGGTATCTTGCCCGGGTGGGCACCGCGGAGTTCGGCAACGGCACCACCACCGTCCACACCCAGATCGCGGCCACCGCGCTCGGCACCACTCCCGACCGCATCGTGGTCCAGCAGTCCGACACCGACGTCACCACCCACGACACCGGCGCGTTCGGGTCGTCGGGCACGGTCGTCGCGTCGAAGGCCCTGCTGGCGGCCTCCCACGAGTTGCGACGGCGGATGGCCAAGGCCGCTGCGGAGCTGACCGGCCTCGACCCGGAGCAGGCCGAGCTGCAGGCCGACGGCGTGCGGTGCGGCGATCGTCTCGTCACGCCTGGTGAGCTGCTGGAGGTCGCGGGTGGCCGGTTGCGCGCCGAGGGCCGGCACGGCGGGCTGCCGCGATCGCTGTCGTTCAACGTGCAGGCCTTCCGCGTCGCCGTCGACACCCGTACCGGTGAGGTGCAGATCCTCCGCTCGGTCCAGGCCGCCGATGCCGGCACCGTCCTCAACCCCGAGCAGTGCCGCGGGCAGATCGAAGGCGGCACTGCGCAGGCGCTCGGTGCGTCGATGTACGAGGAGATCATCACAGACGACGCCGGTCGCGTGACGACGGATGTGTTGCGCAACTACCACATTCCGCAGTTCGCGGACGTCCCGCGCACCGAGGTCTACTTCGCCGACACCTACGACGAACTCGGGCCGATGGGCGCGAAGTCGATGAGCGAGGCCCCGTTCAACCCGGTGGCCCCGGCGTTGGCGAACGCCGTGCGCAACGCCATCGGGGTGCGGCCGCACGAGCTGCCGCTCTCCCGCGACCGCATCTGGCGCCTCATGCAGTGAGCCCGACCCGTCGAGACCGATGTTGTGTGCGATTTCCGGCCGGATTTCGCACACGACATCGGTCTCGTTCGTTGTACGGCCGGACACGCAACGCAGCCGTAACACGAAGTTGATGCAGCGGGGTCGATTCGACTCATCACGCTGTGTGCGCGATGGGCGTGGGATCCGACGCCGTCGTCGACCCGGACCTGCGGGTCCACGGCGTGGACGGAATGCGCGTCGTCGACGCCTCCGTCATCCCGGTGCTCCCGTCGTGCAACACCAACGCCCCCGTGATCGCCCTCGCCGAGCGCGCGGCCTCGCTGATCACCGGAACCGAGAGGAGACTGTCGTCTGGGACTACGAGAACGGCGCCGCCGGGCCGGAGAACTACTTGGAGACGAAGACGGTGTGCTTGTCGATCTGACCGTCGGTCGGGGCCCCGAGGTATGCGTGCGTCGCTTCGAACCGCGATTGAAGGTACTCGCCGGCCCCGATCGGTGGATGGATCGGCTCCGCGCCCGGTTCGACACAGGTCGGGATCGCCTCGATCACGGCGTGGTAGTCCGGGGTGACGAAATAGGGCAGCGAATAACGGTGTCCGTGTGTGGGATTCAGCACCCGATGGCGGGTGGAGACGTAGCGGTGGTTGGTCCACCGGGCGATCATGTCGCCGAGGTTGACGATCAGCGCGTCGGGCGGGGTCACGACGTCGATCCATCCGCCGCCTCGCGCGGCGACCTGCAGCCCACCGATGTCGTTCTGGGCGAGCAGTGTCAACGAGCCGTAGTCGGTGTGGGGCGCGACGCCGAGTGTGGTATCGCCGACAGGAACGGGTGCGTAGTGCAGCATACGGAGCGACCCGAGCGGGTCGGTGAACATCGGCACGAAGGCGTCGGCGTCGAGGCCGAGAGCGAGTGCGAGACCGCGCATGAGGTGGGCGTTGATGTCCAGACACGCCTTCGCGTACTCGTCGGCGACACTCTTGAAGTCGGGCATCAGCGAGGCGGGCCACTGTGCCGGACCGTGCAGCGGCGTACCCGCCATCACCTCCGGATGATCGGCCGCACGGTCGGTGGTGATGTCGAGGGCCTCCTTGCCGTCGGCTCCGACGGTGGGGTCGAGTGCCTCGGTCTTCGGCGGCACATATCCGCTGTGACAGGTGGATCTCGCGATGGCGATCTCCATCTTCTCCTCGAAAGGCAGCGCGAAGAAGCGCCGCGCCTGCTCCATCGTCGCCGCGCGGAGGTCGGGGTCGAGTCCGTGACCGGTGACGACGAAGAACCCGAGGTCGGTACACGCGGCGTCGAGCGCGCCGACGACGGCGTGCGGGTCGCTCCCGTCGCGCAGCGGACGCAGATCGATGAGAGGCAGGGCTTCCATAGGTGACTCCTGGACAGAGCGGACGGGTGATCGCTCCGAGTCAACTCCTGCGATACTGCGGATCCGTCTCGCTGAGGTGAGGACCGTGTTACGGGTTCCCGGACCGCGCCCCGACGCAGAGCACCGGGCGAGCCGGATCGAGGAAGTCCGACGGCGACCGTCCGAGCGACGCGATCCTGTTCCGGCACTGCATTCTCCGTCGGCATCACGAACTTCATTCCCTTCCGCCGCCCGAAACACAATCGTCATGAATCGGACACGACCGCTCAACTACCAACCTGGATCGTCTCGACTCGACACATAGCGATTACTCGGAAGGCCCCACCGTATGGTGACAGCAACTTCGACCGCGAGCATCACCACCACTGCGGGAGTGACAGAATCGGTTCCCGCCGAGGGCGTCGTGATGCGCGGTATCCACCGGTCCTTCGGTGAGAACACCGTCCTGCGCGACGTGTCGTTGCATGTGCGCCCCGGCGAGGTCTACGCACTGCTCGGCGAGAACGGCGCCGGCAAGTCGACCCTGATGCGCATCCTCACCGGGCTTCTCCCGCCCGACTCCGGTTCCATTGCGGTGGACGGAGAGTCGCTCATCGACGGAGGCCGGGAACGGATCGCGATGGTCCACCAGCACTTCATGCTCGTGCCGAGCATGACGGTTGCGGAGAACTTCCTGCTCGGCCGGTCCCGCGGAGTGATCGGCCGGAAGCGCCTGCGGCGCAACGAAGCCGAGATCGCCGCCCTCGCGAAGAACACCGGTCTCGCCTGCGACCCCACCGCACGCGTGGAGAACCTGTCGGTCGGCGAGCAGCAGCGCGTCGAGATCCTCCGAGCCCTGCACCTGGGCGCCCGTTACCTGCTGCTCGACGAACCGACCGCGAATCTGGCTCCGGCCGAGGTGCACTCACTGCTCGCACAGGTCCGCCGACTCGCCGCCGAACGCGGCGTCGGGATCGTGCTCATCACTCACCATCTGGAAGAGGTCCTCGAGGCCGCCGATCGGGTCGGTGTGCTGCGGGGAGGACGGCTCGTCGCCGAACGCCCCATCCGCGGGAACGGCGCCGAGAGGGTCACCACCGCCGAACTCGCCCGCGACATGGTCGGCCGTGAGGTCGGGCTCGGTATCCGCCGTGCGGCCACCGAACCGGCCGGGAACCGGATGCTCGAACTGGTCGGTGTGTCCGTCCCCGGTCAGTTGCACGACGTGACCCTGCGGGTCGCATCCGGGCAGCTCGTCGCCGTCGCCGGAGTCGAGGGCAACGGCCAGTCCGCCCTCGAGGACGTCCTGTCCGGGCTCTCCCCCGACTCCACCGGTGCGGTGGTCGTCGCCGAACGGGAGATCGACTCCTCGTCCCCCCGCGCGATGCGCGAGGCCGGTGTCGGCATCGTCCCCGCCGACCGCTACACCCGGGGACTGATCAAGTCGTTGGGAATCGACACCAATCTCGCGATCGACAGCTACACCGATCCCCCGCTCGCCCGTCACTGGGGCCGCCTGTCGCGGGCAGCCGTCCGCGAACGCGCCGAGCGCATCATCGCCGCCCTGTCGGTCAAGGCCCAGAGCCCGCGCACGCTCGCCGGCACCCTGTCCGGTGGGCACGCCCAGCGCGTGGTGCTCGGCCGGGTCCTCGACGGTGAGCCGGACGTCCTCGTCGTCGCCCAGCCCACCCGCGGTCTCGACATCGGCGCCACCGAGTTCGTCTGGGACACGCTCGTCGACCATCGCTCCCGGGGCGCCGCGATTCTGCTCATCTCGTCCGATCTCGACGAGATCTGCAGCCTCGCCGACAGGATCGTCGTGCTCTACCGCGGACGGATCGTCGCCGAGTTCGACGAAGGCCCGTTCGACCGCGAAGCCCTCGGCTCGGCCATGGGCGGATTCCAGGAGGCCGCAGCATGACCGCCACGCTCAGCCCACCGGTGACGACGCCACCCGAGCCGCCCACCGCGTCGCGGATCCGGAGTCTCACGACCACTATCGGGGTGCCGCTACTCGCCGTCGCCGTCGGTCTCGCGGCGGGCGGGATCCTCATCGTCCTCGCGGGCGGTGATCCGGGGCAGGCCTACGCGACGATGCTCGACGCCGCTCTCGGCGGCGATACGCAGCTCGGCCGCCTGCTCACGGGTATGACGCCGCTCGTCCTCATGGGTCTCGGCTACGCGATCGCGTACCGCACCGGCTTCATCACCATCGGCGCGCAGGGCCATTACGACGTCGGCGCGATCACCGCGACGGCCGTGGTGCTGAGCATGCCGTTGGGGACGAGCTGGATCGCGATCCCGATCGTCGCCGTCACCGCCGCGGCCGCAGGTGCGTGCATCGGCGGCATCGCAGGCGTGCTGAAGGCGCGGCTCGGGGTCAACGAGATCATCTCGTCGCTCATGCTCAACTACCTCGTCTTCTACACATTGGCGTGGGCGGTGCGCAAACCCCTCGCCAATCCCAACGGTTTCACCCCCGAGTCCGAGCGCATTCCCGACTGGGCCGCACTCGCGACGATTCCCGGCACCCGCATCCACATCGGTGTGTTCGTCGCGATCGCGGCGGTGCCGCTGGTGTGGTGGCTCATGCGTTCGACCCGGTTCGGTTTCGCGTCGCAGATCGTCGGTGGGAGCCCGAGCGTCGCCGAGGCCAATGGCATCTCCGTCGCCCGCACCGTGGTCACCTCCGCTCTGATCAGCGGCGCACTCGGCGGTATCGCCGGCGCGATCATGTTGCTGGGCAGCGAGTTCCGACTGTCGCTGGCGATCTCCTCCGGGATCGGGTTCACCGCGATCGTGGTAGCACTGCTCGGGCGTCGCAATCCGTTCGGCATCGTGCTCGCAGCAGCATTGGTCTCCGGGCTGACCCTCGGCAGTCAGGCGGTGCAGCGTACCCAGGAGATCCCCGCGTCCATCGGCACCGTCGTCCAGGCAGTGATGATCCTGACGGTGCTGCTCGCCAACCGAATCGTGGAGCGTGCTCGATGAACTGGTCCGATGTCCTGGGCGCCGGTGCGCTCGTCCCGCTGTTCACCGCTGCGCTGCGGCTGGCGGTGCCGATCATCCTCGCCGCCGCCGGCGCGTGCCTCGCCGAGCGCTCGGGGCTGATGAACCTCGGTATCGAGGGACAGATGATGGTCGGCGCGATCATCGCGTTCGTGACGGTGTACTACACCGGGCAACCGATGCTCGGCGCCGCCACCGGCGCCGCCGCGGGCCTCGTGATCGCCGCGATCGTCGGCTACCTGACGATCACGATGGCCGTCGACCAGATCATCACGGGGATCTCGGTGGTGATCCTCGGGACCGGACTCGCGTCCTTCCTGTACCTGCAGGTGTTCGGCATGACCGGTACACCGCCGCGCATCCAGGGCACCATTCCCCTCGACCTTCCGGTGCTGTCCGACCTGCCGGTGCTCGGCCCGATCGTGTTCTCGCAGTCCCCGCTCGTCTACCTCGCGCTCGCACTCGTCGTCGCCCTGTGGTGGGTGCTCACCCGCACGGCCTTCGGCCTGTCGATCCGCGCGGCCGGGGAAAGCCCCGAGGCCGCCGACTCGGTGGGCGTCTCCGTCCCCCGCACCCGATGGAGCACGCTGCTGATCTCCGGCGCCGCAGCAGGTATGGCCGGCGCGCTCGTCATCGACAGCCTGGGCTTCTTCCAGGACGGCATCACCGGTGGTCGCGGCTGGATCGCGCTCGGTGTCGTCATCCTCGCCCGGTGGAATCCGCTCGGCGCCATCGTCGGTGGCTTCATGTTCGGTCTCGTCGACGCCTTCCAGCTGCGCGTACAGGCCGCGTCCGGTGGACAGGCCACGTCGGTACCGTACGAGCTGTTCCAGGCCATGCCGTACGCGGTGACGTTGCTCGCGGTCATCGCCACAACCGTGTGGTTCTCGCGCAGCAATTCCCCGAAGGCGCTCGGCATCCCGTTCGTGCCCGCGAAATAGCGTTCCGTCAGCTTTCCCGTCAGTCCTGGGGTTCGCAGTCGCGAGCCCTCCCTTCCCCGAGGAGAACCACGTGAAGAAATTGGGTACCGCTGTGGCGGCCGCCGCCGTCGTCGGAGCCGCCGTGACCGGGTGTTCGAGTTCCGACCCCGGTGGGAGCGGCTCGGCCGACGGGGTCGTCAAGGCCGCGATCATCACCTCGGGTCCGGTCAACGACGTCGGCTGGAACCAGGGCATGGTCGAGGGCGCCGAGAAACTCGAAGCGGAAGGTCTTATCGACCTGACCGTGGTGCAGCAGGATTCGGGCGCGACCTCGGAGCAGATCGCCCAGATCGTCACCGACCTCGCGGAGGACGGCAACCAGCTCATCGTCGGCCACTCGTTCAATTACGGCGAACCCATCAAGGGCATCATCGCCGACTACCCCGACGTGCTGTTCGCCTATCCCGGCGGCTTCGGCGACATCACCGCCAACCTCGCCGACTACAGCCAGCCGTTCTATCAGGGTTCGTTCCTCACCGGCATCCTCGCCGGCGACCTGACGGAGACCGGCATCCTCGCCGGCACCGCCGGTTTCGAGATCCCGGTGTGCAAGGCCCAGATCGAGGCGTTCGCCGACGGCGCGCGCCTGACCTACAAGGGCCCCGGTGAGATCCAGTTGCGTCCGTCCTACATCGGCGGATGGTCCGACGCGGCGGCCCAGACCATCGAGGCCGTCAACGCCCTCGTCGACCAGGGCGCCGACCAGTTCTCCACGTGTGGTGTCGACGCGGCCACCATCGAGGGCGCCAAGCAGCGCGGCGTCGGCGTCGCCGGCTACACGATGGATCAGACCCCGCTGGCACCCCAGAACGTCGTCTCCTCCGTCGTGTGGAATCTCGACGAGGTCCTCCGCGCGATGATCGCCGACGTCGAGGCCGGCAACGTCGACCCGGCGAAGTACTACGAGGTGGACATCACCGAAGGCGGCCTGGACGTCGTCATCAATCCGGCCTTCGCCGACAAGATCTCGCCCGAGGCGATGGCGCTGTTCGAGGAGTACCGCGAGAGGATCATGGCCGGCGAGTTCGAGGTCGAGTACAAGGGCGGCGACTGACCCGGAGCACCTCCTGTAGAACGAACGAGACCGACCTTGTGCGCGATTTCCCACCGGATTTCGCACACAACGTCGGTCTCGTTCCGTAGCTTCGACCTTTGTGACGATCCGACCTATGTTCGGACGCGCTCCGCGCACCACTCCACCAGCGCCGCCGCGAGGTCGTCGCGGGCGGACAGCTGTGGCGCATGGTCGGACTCGAGCGACACGACCTGCGCACCCGGGGTGAGGCGTTGCATCCCCCGTTGGGTGACGAGGGGAACCGAACGATCCAGTGTCGCTTCGACGTACAGGCGTGGCAGGCGCCCGAATCGTTCCGGTGTCCAGCTGGGCGCCATGAGCCGGGTGGTCTCGAGTTGCGGCACGAGTCGGCGCGCGGCACCGATCGCGTCGGCCGAATCCGCCTCGTGGAAGAACACCGCCGCACCGGCCTCCGGGGGCACGATCGTCCCGCGACCGTCCTCGGTGGGTTCGAGCCATCGCGAGATGCCCACCGGCGATTCGAGACCGATTCCGTCGCAGAGCATCCCGAAGTCGACCCCGGACGGAAGCATCATCCCCGCCACATAGGCGACCCCGGTGACACGCTCGGGTAGCATCTCCGCGACCTGCGTGACGACGATGCCGCCACCGGAATGGCCGACGAGGATCACCGGACCGTCGAGCCCGGTCACCCGATCGGCCACGACCGCGGCGACGTCGTCGAGCGTCACGTCGTCGGCGCCCCACGATCCGACACCGGGCAGCGCCAGCGGGTGCGGGACGTGCCCGGCCCGGCGGAGCGGTTCGAGCAGCGTGTCCCACACCCAGCTTCCGGCCCATGCGCCGTGCACGAGCACGACATGACTCACGCGCGGTTCTCCCCCGTCGCCGCCAGCACACGGGCGGCTTCCCGCACGGCAGCGGTGTTGGCCTTGCCGTGCCGCGACCCGGCGAGCTTCGCCTTGATGTGATCGCGGATCAGGATGGGTTCGTAGGGCTCCGGGCCCGCATACTCGGGCAGCGTGGAGACCACCGCGTCGACGTTGCCGTCGTGGAAGAACGCCACCGAACGACGGCGCCGGATCCTGCCGTCGACGATCGGCGGCTTGACGCGGTGCAGCGTCGACATCCACCGGTCGTCGGTGATGCGGGCGGTGAGATCACCGAGATTGACCAGCAGGGCGCCGGGCAGCGGTTCGACGTCGTGCCAGATGCCGTCGGTGCCGAGCACCTGCAGCCCTGCGACCCGGTCGGCCCACAGCACGGTGACGATCCCGAAGTCGGTGTGCTCGCCCATGCCGGTGAGGTCGCCGTCGAGGTCGACAGTGCCTTCGGGCAGCGCGTAGTTGTTCATGCGCAGCACGTCGATCGAGTGGTCGGTGAGCCGCTCGAAGTAGTCGGGGGCCTGCCCGAGCGCGTCGGCGAAGATCCGGGTGAGGGTCCGCGCGACCCGCGAGGCCTCGGTGAAGTAGGTCTGCACGCGGTCCTCGAAGCCGGGGACGTCGGGCCAGACGTTGAGTCCGTAGTCGTCCTCCGACAGGTCCAGGTGGGGGAACGACCGGGCCTCCACGCCGACGTTGTATGCCTCGAAGAAATCGTTCATACGGCTGGCGGATTCGACGCCGAGGCTCAGGCTCAGCGACTCGCTCTTCGGCGGGCTGTACCCGCGGTTCGCACCCACCACCCGATACTGCTGCTTGTCGTCCATCGGCAGACCGAAGAAGTCGTCGAGGGCATCGGCGAGGCCGTCGACCACCGGATCGGAAATGCCGTGTCCGAGAATCTGAACGAATCCCACACGGCTGCAGGCTTCGTCGATCTCACGGGCGACACGAGCTCGTTCGGCCTCGTCGCCGGCCCGAACGTACGGGCCGATGTCGACGGCGGGAACGACGAAGGCGTCAGACGGCGACTGGTTCATGGGCAACTCCGTTGGGAGAGATGGTACCGGCCGAGGTGACGGGGGCCGGCGTGCCGGACCGGGACGCGCGAGCCAGTGTCCCGAGACGAGTGTGGTTCAACAGCAGGTTCAACGAGAACGCCGCGATCGCGGCGAGCGTGATGCCGCTGCCGAGCAGGATCTGCGCAGCGGACGGGAAGCGCTCGAACATGCCCTCGGCGAGTTCGGGCAGCAGACCCACACCCACCGCGACGGCGGCGATCGTCGAGTTGATGCGGTCGGACAGGTCCACCGAGCGCAGCGTGTTGATGCCCACGAGGGCGACGGTGGCGAACAGGATCAGGCCGACACCGCCGACCACCGGCTTCGGCAGCGCCGCGACCACCGAGCTCACCTTGGGCAACGCGCCGAGGACCACGAGGATCGCACCCGATGTGGCGGTGACGTAGCGGCTGTAGACGCGGGTGGTGGCGACCGCACCGACGTTCTGGGTGAAGACGGTGTCGACGAAGGCATTGAAGACACCCGCGAGCACGGCGGACGCTCCGTCGCCGGCGAGTCCACGAGCGATGTCGCCCTTGCTGACGCGCTTGCCGGTGATCTCGGCGACGGCGAGCATGCTCGCGGTGGACTCGGCGAAGACCACTGCCATGACGATGCTCATGGCGACGACCGCGGTGATCGGGAATTCCGGCGCACCGAAGTGGAAGGGCGCGGGCAGACCCACCCACGACGAACCGGTCACGCCGCCGAGGTCGATCAGGCCGAGCGGGACCGCGACGACCGTGCCGACGGCGAGGGCGATCAAGACCCCGAGCTGGGCCCAGATGCCGCGACCGAGGCACAGGAAGGCAACGGCGACGCCGATCACCAGCACGGCCAGGGCGATGTTGGTGGGCGAGGCGAAGGTGGGCGACGACGGGTCGGTACCGACGATCAACCCACCGGCCACGCCGATGAGCGAGATTCCTACGACGGTGAGAACGGCACCGGTGACGAGCGGCGGGAAGAAACGGATGATCCTGGCGAAAGGCCAGGCCAGGGCGAGACCGACGATGCCGCCGATCAGCATGGAGCCGTAGACGGCCTGCAGGCCGTATTCCTTCGCGATGAGGATCATCGGCGTCAGGCCGGCGAAGGTCGCACCGCAGACGATGGGTAGGCGGACACCGATGAGTTTGCCGACACCGAGGCTCTGGACGATGGTGATCAGACCGGCGATCAACAGGTCGGCGCTGATGAGCATCGCGATGGTGTCGCGGTCGAGTCCGACGGCCGCGCCGAAGACCAACGGGACGGTGATGCATCCGGTGTACATGATCAGGACATGCTGGAGGCCGAACGTGAACTGCCGGACGAACGGCAGCCGCGCGTCGACGGGGTGCGGTGAGGTCATATGAACGCTCCCATTTCGGATGCAGTGCTGTATACGGTGCGGGATACAGCTTGGGGGCCGAAGTTTTCGGGCTCGAGTCATCGTGTTTCGCGCGGGTAAGAAACCACTCACCGCACCCGCGTCGGGGCTAGGTCAGTCGTCCGTTCACACGCAGACGGGCGATGCCGCCGTCGGGATAGACGTCGAGCCGCACGAACTCCACCGGTGTCGGCGAATCGACACGGAAACGGTGCCGACAGTCCGGGAGCAACGTTGTCCGCGGCACGAGTTCGACCCAGGACGATTCGTCGGACATCGCGTCCTCACCGGGAATTCCGCTCAGACGCGCCGCCCCCGGTGCGTTGCCGACGAAATAGGAGGTGTCGATCTCGACGTGGTCGACGCAGCCCTGCCCGGCGAGGCGGATCACGACGTAGTCGTTGCCGTCGTCGCGGCGACGGGCGTTCTCCCAGCCTTCTCCCATGTGCCGCGAGCGACCGAGACCGATGATGTTGCGCGGCGACGAATAGAAGCGGTTCGAACACGCGACGACGTCGCCACCGTTCTCGAGGGCCGCGAGATCGATTGTGCCCGTGAGGAAGGCCGGGTCCGGGCGAGCATGGCCGTGCACCCGGAAGCGGGCCACACCGCCGTCTGGAAAGATGTTCAGGCGCAGGTGCGTCCAACGCCGGTCGTCGTCCACCGCGAAGGCATTCGCGGTGTCGCCATTCAGGGCCACCCGCTCGAGGACCGGTTCCCACGGGGCGTCCAGGAGTGCTCGGTCAGTCTGATGGCCGTCGAGGTTCACCCCGTCGACGGACGCGTAGGGCGGGTAGTTGCCGGTGAACCAGGCGGTGTCGATCACGACGCCCTCGACGACACCAGGAACTCCGAGCCGGACCACCGCGAAGTCGTGCCCGGGTTCGCGGCGACGCCGGGTCTCCCACCCGTCGTAGACCTTCCCCTTGTGCCCGAACTCCGACGGATCGAAATCCGGTGCGCCCGGCGAGATCAAATTCTCGCGACTCGCGAAGAACTCGTCGTTCGCGTACACGACGGCCCCGCCCAGCGATCGCGCGGCGAGATCGGGCAGTTGCAGGAAAGCTGCTTCGGTCAACGGTTTTCCTTTCGGGAGAGCAGCGCACCACGCGGTGCGGGGTCGGTGGCGCCGAGGGTGACGGTGAGCGGTTCACCGGCGAGCCAGGTCTGCCGCACGACCCCGGACAGCGCGCGTTCGGCGTAGGGCGTCACGGCATTGCGGTGGTGCAGTCGCTCCGGGAAGACCACGAAGGCGTCGTCGGGCGCGAAGACGCACAGATCGGCACTGTTGCCCACAGCGATCGCACCGCGGTCGGCCAGGCCCACGAGAGCCGCGGTGCGACCGGCCGTCCAGCGCACCACGTCGACGAGTGTGTGCCCGCGCTTGCGGGCCTCCGACCACACGATGGGCAGTCCGAGTTGCAGCGACGAGATACCGCCCCATGCCTCACCGAAGTCGCCGGTGACGAACTTCTTCAGTTCCGGCAGACACGGCGAGTGATCGGAGACGATGCAGTCGAGTGTGCCGTCGGCCAGGCCGCGCCACAGCGCTTCCCGGTTGCGGGCCTCACGGATCGGCGGACAGCACTTGAAATGTGTGGAGCCGTCGAGGATCTCCTCGCTGAACAGCGACAGGTAGTGCGGGCAGGTCTCCGCGGTGACGGGCAGGCCCTCGGCCTTCGCCGCGGCGACGAGCGGAAGGCTTCCCGCGTCCGACAGGTGCAGGATGTGCACGCGGCATCTGGTCTGCCGCGCACCGTCGATCACCTGGGCGACGGCACGGGACTCGGCGACCGGTGGTCGCGAGTACAGGAAGTCGTCGTAGCGGGGTCCGGCCGGCGGGTCCTGCGCGTCGAGGGTCGGTCCGTCCTCGGCGTGCACGATGAGCAGGCCACCGAAGCCGACGATCACGCGCATCGCCTCGATCATCTGCTCACGATCGAGCGGCGGGTACTCGTCGAGACCCGAATACGCGAGGAAGCATTTGAATCCGTACACCCCCGCTTCCCAGAGCGGTTCGAGATCGGCGAGGTTGCCGGGGATCGCACCGCCCCAGAATCCGACGTCGACGGTGACTTGCTCGGCCGCGACCTTCTGTTTCACCTCGAGGGCCGCCACGTCGACGGTGGACGGGATGGAGTTGAGGGGCATGTCGACGATCGTCGTCACTCCCCCGGCCGCGGCGGCACGCGTGGCCGTCGCGAAACCCTCCCATTCGGTGCGGCCGGGTTCGTTGACGTGGACGTGCGTGTCCACGAGACCGGGGAGCAGCACCTCGTCGTCGGCGAGGACGATCTCCCGTACATCGGCCGGAGCGGCACCGTCGTATTCCTCGATCGCGACGATGCGGCCGTCGCGCACGTGGACGGCGCAGCCGCGTTCGTCGTCCCCCATTACGGCGCGTCGCGCGCGGATCACGGTGGTCATCGCGTCACCGCCGTCGGTCGACCCGCGAGCCGGGCCAGGTGGTCGAGATTCGTGCCGGTGCGATCGCATACTTCCTTCTCTGTGAGGGCCCCGCAGCTCGTTCCCCGCAGGAGGAAGGCGGCGAGAGCACGGGCGGTGGCGGGTTCGTCGAGGTATCCCGACGACAGGGCCGGGTCGATGTAGGCCGCGACGCGTCCCGCGGCGGTGGACAGCGACCGGCGGTAGAACGCGAAGGTCGCGGCGTAGCGGGTGGGCAGTTGCGCCGGATGCAGGTCCCATCCCTGGTAGAAGCCGCGGCGCAGCGACCGGTCGATCAGGTGGGCGTGCAGCCCCCATGCCGCGCGGATCTCGTCGCGGGTGCCGACGGGAAGGCGGTTGGTGGAGCCGTCGGACAACCGCACTCCCGTGCCCGCTGCCGCAACCTGCATCGTGGCCTTGGCGTGGTCGGCGACGGGGTGGTCCATCGCCTGGTACTCGGCGGCGATGTCGCACGCGGCCGAGTAGTCATAGGTGCCGTAGTGCAGTCCCGAACAGCGGCCCCGGGCCGCTCGGATCATGGTGGCGACGGCAGCGGTGCCATCGGGTCCGCAGATCGCCTGCGGCGTCTCGATCTGGATCTCGAACCGCAGGGGCGCGGCGAGCGGGTAGGTGGACTCGAGATGCTCGCAGACGGTCACCATAGCGGCGACCTGTTCGGGCGCGGTGACCTTGGGCAGCGTGACGACGAATCCGTCGGGGAGAGAGCACTTTCCGGTCAGTTCGGCGACGAAGGAGTCGAGCGTGCGCAGTCCGCGGCGCCGGGTGGCGGCCTCGAAGGACTTGAACCGGATGCCGACGAAGGGTGTCGCGGTGGGATCGGTCGCGAGCGCGGCGGCGGCGCGGGCGACGTGGGCGTCCTCGTCGGCGTCCCGTTCGTGCTCCGGAATGCCGGGGCGGGTGAACCCGTCCTCGAAGTCGATGCGCAGATCCTCGATCGGTTCGGTGCGCAGTTTGGCCTCCACGAGAGGGAGGACGGCGTCGGCCAGTTCGGGTTCGATGCCGGTGACCGCGGCGAGGTCCGCGGGACCGTCGATGTGGGTGTCGAGGACGTCGAGCGCGTCGGCTCCCCATCGTGCCGCGATCCCGGCGTCGTAGCGGTCGGCCGGGACGTAGACGGTGTGCACTGGTTGGCGGGCACCGTCGGTCCCGGGATAGGTCGCAGTGTATGCCGCGTCGGTGTCCGCGAGCTGCGCGTCGAGCGCAGCCGCAAGCCTGTGCAATCCTGTCGGCACCCGAACTCCTGTCCTGAATCCACGGCTGTATACGTCGTGGTGCGCCGACGTTATCGGCGCCAGGTCATGTGCTCGGTTAACTGCGGTTACGGGCCCGTTACACATCCGTCCCGGTCGACGACGACGTGATCGGCGAGGCCGTAGGCCACCGCCTCGGTCGGCGAGAAGATCCGGTCGCGATCGGTATCGCGGCGCAGTCGGTCGATGTCGCGCCCGGTGTGCGTGGCCAGGATCTCCTCGGTCTGGGCCCGCACCCTCATCACCTCCGCCGCCTGCAGGGCCAGATCGGAGATGGTGCCCTGCCCCTGCGCCGACGGCTGGTGCAGCAGCACCCGCGAATGTGCGAGCACGTGCCGGCGACCGGGGGCTCCGGCCGCGAGCAGCACGGCGACCGCCGAAGCGGCCTGTCCCATGCAATAGGTCGCGACCTTCGGACGCAGGAACTGCATGGTGTCGTAGATCGCGAGCATCGCGGTGGACGATCCACCGGGCGAATTGATGTACAGGCCGATCTCCCGGTCGGGAGATTCGGCCTCGAGATGCAGCATCTGGGCCATCACGACGTTGGCGACCCCGTCGTCGATCTCGGTGCCGAGGAAGACGATGCGTTCGTTGAGCAACCGGCTGAAGACGTCGAACGACCGCTCGCCCGCCGGGGTGCGTTCGATGACGTTGGGGATCGTGTAGGTGCTCATCGTCCCAGTCCCATCTGTCGTCCCGCGACGAACGGCGCCAGTTCGGCGAGCGAACCGACGACCGTGTCGACGATGCCGTACTCGCGTGCCTGTTCGGCGGTGAACCACCGGTCGCGGTCGCTGTCGCGTTCGATTTCTTCGAGTGAATGCCCGGTGGCGTCCGAGAGGATCTGCTGCGACGGCAGTTTCATGTACTCGAGATTTTCGGCCTGGATCGCGATGTCGACGGCCGTCCCCGAGAATTCGGCCGAGGGTTGGTGCATCATGATCCGGCTGTGGGTGAGGCTCGCGCGTTTGCCCTTGGTGCCCGCCGCGAGCAGGACCTGGCCCATACTGGCGGCGAATCCCGCTGCCACCGTGACGATGTCGTTGGGGACGAGTTGCATCGTGTCGTAGATGGCGAGGCCGGCGAAGACGGATCCGCCGGGTGAGTTGATATGCAGGACGATGTCGCGCCGGTCGTCGGCGGAGGCGAGCAGGACGAGTTCCGAGCAGACGCGCTCGGCCATCTCGTCGTCCACCTCTCCGGTCAGTCGCAGGATGCGCTGACGGAAGAGCCTGTCGGCCAGTTGGTCCCGGTACGAGAATGGTTCGGTGGTCGTCATGCAGCCAGCCTGACCCCCGATGGGTGCGAACCGGCGGTTCGTCTGCTCACGGCAGACGGACCGGTCGTTCCGGCAGATCAGTCCCCCGCGGACCGGACGGCGCTGATCACCACCGCGACGAGGACGGCCAGCAGAAGGAGCACGAGCAGGACCGGTCCGAGCAGCAGCACCAGCGTGATCACGACGGCCAGGCCGATCTTCGCCTTGGTGCTGAGTCCGGAAATCAGCCCGCCCAGCGCGGCGAGGGCCGGATTGCGACCCTCCAGCGCGGCTCGGATGCCGGCGAGGACCGCCTGCAATCCCACGCCGCCGCTGGTGACCTCGCCGAGGAGCGAGTCCACCCATCCGCGGATCTTCCGGATCAGTCTCGCCCCGAGTCCCCGGAGTTCGGCCAGTGCGCTGCGGACACCGGCCCGCAGCGCATCCTTCAACCTCTCGAGGAGCGATGTGGGTTCCGGCTGTGCCTGCTCGGGTCGGGTCTGCTCGGATCGTGTCCGCTCACGTCCGGGGCGGGTGGGTTTCCCTGCCCGGGCGTCGTTCGCCGGCGGACGCGGTCGTCGTCTCTCCTTCGGAGGCGCCGGCTTCACACGAGAGCGGGGCGTGGCGTCCGAACGGGTCGATGTCCGAGTGGTCGATCGGGATGAGGTTCGGGTCGAGGTGCGCCGCGAGCCGGTTCCGGGGTCGCGGTCCCGACGCCGTGCAGCGGGTTCGGGTTCGCGGGTGCGACGCCGCGCGGTGGGCTCGGGCTCGCGAGGTCGACGGCTGCGCGTCCGCACAGGCTCGACGGGAGTCTCCGTCTCCGTGGCCCTCGCGCGCGTCGCGGTCGGCCGCCGCGCCGGACGGGAGGTTCGGCGGGCTTCGTTCTGCCGAGCACTCATACCACTCGCCTTCTCTCGTGGACGAGCACGGTGCCTTTCAGTGAACGCCGGATTCCGGGTCCGGTCAACGGCAGACGGAGCGTTCAGCCGGTACGGAAAAAGGGGTGGACCCTGTTCAAGATCGGTAACGGCTCTTGGAAGAATGGTCATCGCCCTCACAGCACACGGGGAGGTGTGCGCATCATCGTTCGCGATGGGGAGTGCGCGCGCGACGTAATCCGAAGGAGCACCGACAGACGTGACCGAGCAATTCAGTTTCGAAACACTCACGCCCACGGCATTTCTCGACCGTTCCGCCCGGGTCTTCCGTGACGACCTCGCAGTGGTGGACGGCGACATCCGTCGCACCTATGCCGAATTGCGCGATCGGTGCCTGCGACAGTCGGGCATGCTGCACGCTCTCGGTGTCGAGCCCGGCGACCGTGTCGCAGTACTCGCGCCGAACACCTCGCTGATGCTCGAGGCGCACTACGGTGTGCTCTACGCGGGCGCCGTGCTCGTCTCGCTCAACACGCGCCTCACCGCGCCGGAACTGCGGTTCATTCTCGAGCACTCGGGCAGCCGGGTCCTGCTCGTCGAGGAGTCGCTGGCCGACCTGGCCCGCGAGGCCACGGCCGATCTGCCGTCGATCACGGTCGTCGGCGACGACTACGAGGACAAGCTCGCCGCCGCCCGTCATCGGTGCGTGCCGCTCGCCGACGAGCGCACCATGATCGCCCTGAACTACACGTCCGGCACGACGGGTGATCCGAAGGGCGTGATGTACCACGCGCGCGGCGCCTACCTGCAGGCCCTGGCGATGGTCGCGCATTTCGGGCTCGACAGCGGATCCACCTATCTGTGGACGCTGCCTATGTTCCACTGCAACGGCTGGACGTTCACCTGGGCCGTCACAGCAGCCGGTGGCACGCACGTGTGCCTGCCCAAGGTCGACCCCGAGCGGATCTGGGATCTCGTGCGCACCGAGAACGTCACGCACCTGTGCGGCGCGCCGACCGTTCTCGCGTCGCTGGTCGACGCCCCGAATGCGGGCGGCATCGACCATCGTGTCGTCGCGGCGATCGGTGGCGCACCGCCGGCGCCCGCCCTCATCGAGCGGTGCACCGCGCTCGGACTCGACATCACGCACCTGTACGGGCTCACCGAGACGTACGGCCCGGCGGCGATCTGCGAGTGGCGTTCGGAATGGGACGTCCTCCCCGAGGACGAGAAGGCACGGCTGCGCTCGCGGCAGGGCGTGGGCAACGTCGTGGCCGGCGAACTCCGCATCGTCGACCCGATGGGATCCGACGTTCCCGCCGACGGTGAGACGACCGGTGAGATCGCGCTGCGCGGCAACAACGTGATGCTCGGTTACTACAACAACCCGGACGCGACCGCCCGCGCCGTGCCGGACGGCTGGTTCCGCACCGGCGACATCGGCGTCATGCATCCGGACGGCTACATCGAGATCCGCGACCGCGCGAAGGACGTCATCATCTCCGGTGGCGAGAACATCTCGTCCGTCGAGGTCGAAGCGGCGCTCATCAGCCATCCGGCCGTTCTCGAGGCCGCCGTCGTCGCGGCGCCGAGCGAGAAGTGGGGCGAACGTCCCGTCGCCTACGTGGCACTGCGCAGCGGCGCGAGTGCCGACGAAGCGGAACTGCGCGCGCATGTGCGTTCGCAGCTCGCCGGTTTCAAGGTTCCCGACAGCATCGTCTTCGGTGCCCTGCCGAAGACCGCCTCGGGCAAGATCCGCAAGGTCGAACTGCGCGAGCGTCTCTGAGCACCGGCCGGGGCGGTTCCCGACGTCACCTCTCGTCGAGAACCGTCCCGGCCCGCTCGGGCAGCGTGAATGCCGCGACCGCGGCGACGACGAACGATGCCGCGAACGCACCGAAGACGAGACCGTTGCCGCCGGCGCCCAGCAGCACCGGCACCAGCAGCGGCGCGATGATCGACGCGAGCCGCCCGAAGGCCGCCGCCGAACCGGTGCCCGCGCCCCGCACCGGCGTGGGATACAGCTCGGGTCCGATCGCGTACAGGGCACCCCACGCGCCCAGGTTGAAGAACGACAGCGCCATGCCCGCCGCGACGATCGTCGACGGAGTCTCGGCGAGCCCGAACAGCCCCGCCGAGACTGCCGATCCGGCGAGGAAGACCCCCAGAGTCAGGCGGCGTCCCCACACCTCGATCAGCCACGCCGCGACGCCGTAGCCCGGTAGCTGGGCGAGCGTGATGAGCAGCGTGTAGCCGAACGAGGTGACCAGGTCGAAGCCCTGCGCGACGAGCAGGCTCGGCAGCCAGATGAACGCGCCGTAGTACGAGAAGTTGATGCCGAACCACACGATCCACAGCGCCGCCGTGCGGCGGCGCAGGTTCGGCGCCCACACCGAGCCTCGGGGTGCGCGCTCGACTTCCGCGACGGTCCGGACGGGCTGTTCGTCCTCCGGAACGGACGTGACACCGGCCGAGCGCTCGTAGTCGCGCACGATCGCCTCGGCTTCCGCGTGCCGTCCGCGACTCTCGAGATAGCGCACCGATTCGGGTAGGCCGAACCGGACGACGAGGGCGTAGGCAGCCGGGACGAGCCCGACGGCGAGCGCCCACCGCCACCCGTTGTCGCCGGCAGGAACGACGAGATAACCGACGAGAGCGGCCAGGAGCCAGCCGACCGCCCAGAACGCCTCGAGGGCCACGACCACGCGTCCTCGCACCTTGCGGGGCGCGAACTCACTGACCAGCGTCGACGCGACCGGCAGTTCGGCGCCGAGACCGAGTCCGACGACGAACCGCAGGACGATGAGCATCGCCACCGAGGTCGACAGCGCCGCCGCGCCGGTCGCGAGACCGTAGACGAGCAGCGTCGCGGCGAAGACCTGCCGGCGTCCGATGCGGTCGGCGAGCAGACCACCGAGGGACGCACCGATCGCCATGCCGACGAAGCCGATGGATCCGATCCACGAGAGCTGCGTCGACGACAGATCCCACTGCACGGCCAGGGCTGCCATGACGAACGAGATCAACCCGACGTCCATGGCGTCGAGGGCCCAGCCCACGCCGGAGCCGGTCAGCAGGCGGCGATGTCTGCCGGTGAACGGCAGGTCGTCGAGCCGCTGGGTGCGAGTGGTCATGCACCGAAACGTACCGCAGCGCTCGGGCGCCGATCAGCCGCGCGCGGCGGCCTCCAGCGCCGACACGTCGATCCGGCGCATCTTCATCATCGCGGCGGTCACGCGCTTCGCGACCTCCGGATCGGGGTCGGCGAGCAGTTCGTTCAGCCGTTTCGGTACCACCTGCCACGACAGGCCGTACTTGTCCTTCAACCATCCGCAGGCGGATTCCTCGCCGCCGTCGGCGGTCAGCGCGTACCAGTAGTGGTCGGCCTCCTCCTGATCGGCGCAGTCGATCTGGAGGGACACCGCTTCGGAGAACCGGAACTGCGGTCCCCCGTTGAGTCCGTAGAAGACCTGACCGTCGAGGAAGAACTCGACCGTCATCGGGGTCCCGGGCGGGACCGGGATGTCGACTCCGGTGGACTCTTCGGTGTAGCGGGTGATCTCACCGATCTCGGAGTTGGGGAAGATGCCGATGTAGAAGTTCGCGGCCTCCTCGGCGTTCATGTCGAACCACAACCACGGAGTGATCCTGGGCATCGTGACTCCTCGTGTCGTCGAATGTGTTCCACTGTCACGAAGGCAGACCCTGTCCGGCCCGGATTCTCATCGCCGTGCGCACTCGCAGGCCGAGCCGCAGGGCTCCCGTGCTCGTAGGGGGAACGCATGCCCCAACGGTTATGACCGGAGGCACGTCGGGTTTCGGGGCGATCGCCGCCGAACGGATCTCGGGCGCAGACGGGATTCGCCTCGTCCACAGTGCCCGGCACGCCGCATCCACCGGAGAGGCACTACCGCTCGATCTGTCCTCCCTCGATTCCGTTCGTACCTTCGCGGCGACGGTTCGCGAGCGGAGCGACCGGATCGACGGGCTCGTGCTGAACGCCGGGATGATCCGGAGCGACGTCGCCGCGCGGACCGTCGACGGTTTCGAGACGACCTTCGTCGTCAACCATCTCGCCCACTACCTGCTGCTGCGCCCGTTGCTTCCGGCTCTGGCGGACCGGGCCGTCGTCGTTGCGACCACCAGCGGCACACGCGACCCCGCGACCGGTGCGGGACTGGTACCGCCACGACATGGCGACGCCGGGTTGCTCGCCCACCCTGAACGGGATCCCGACCTCGATACGCATCCCCGCAAGGCCGGACAGCACGCCTACACCGCCTCGAAACTGTGCACCGTCCTCACGATGCGGAGGTTGTCGAAGGACGACACGGTTCGAGCCGGACGGATCACCGCGGTCGCCTTCGATCCCGGCCAGGTCTTCGGAACCGGTCTGGCACGAGCACTCCCCACTCCGATGCGACTGGCGTGGCGCGGCCTCGGGACGCGGGCCGGCATGTTCCTCCGCATCGTGCAGGACACCTTCAACACGCAGACCGAAGCCGGGAACACGCTCGCAGACCTCGTTCTCGGTGACATCGACGTTCCGGACGGCCGGGGTTATCTCGCACTGCGCCGCGGCGAACCGTCGGTGCTCGCTCGCAGCGACGAGCAGGCCGAACGGTCGTGGCGCGAGAGCGCACGGCTCGTCGGACTGCCCGACCGTTAGGTGTAGGTCCCCCGGGCGTAGTATCGGGTGGCATGGGGAGCGCCTCGCGGTCCTCACGGCCTCTCAGCGATCGTCTCGCCGCACGGGCGCGACGTGTGTTCGTCGGTCGCGATGCCGAACTCGAGATCGTTCGCTCCGCACTGGACTCCCCCGAACCCTCGATCGCCGTGCTGTACCTGTACGGTCCGGGAGGCATCGGCAAGACCTGCTTGCTCGGCGCGATCTCCGATCTTGCGGAACGGAGCCATCGCGCGGTGACTGTGATCGACGGGCGCAACACGGATGCGTCGCCCGGCTCGGTCCTCGCGTCGGTGGATCGCTACATCGGCGACCGGCCGAGGGTGCTCCTCCTGGACTCGTACGAGCGGCTACGCGTGCTCGACGACTGGATCCGAACCGATTTTCTTCCCGGCCTTCCTGCGACGATGCTGACGGTGATCGCCGATAGGTCACCGCCCTCCGCGGGATGGCGCACCGATCCGGGTTGGGGTGATCTGCTCCGGATCGTGTCTCTCAGGAATTTCGACCCCGCTACGAGCGCTGCCTACCTCACCGCTGCGCGGGTTCCCGAGGAACTGCACGACGAGATCATCGGGGCAACGCACGGACATCCGCTCGGGCTCGGTCTGCTCACGGATGTCTTCGTCCGAGGAGGCGATGTACGTGTGCCGTGGCCTCCGGATCTCGTCGGGATGTTGCTCCGACGGTTTCTCGATACCGAGCCGGAGATCGCACATCGCCGCGCCCTGGAAGTGTGTGCGCTCGCCCGGGTGACCACCGAAGCCCTGCTGCGTGACGCCCTCGAGCTCACCGATGCACACGCCGAGTTCGAATGGCTCCGTGAGCTGTCGTTCGTCGAAGCAGGGCCGGACGGATTGTTTCCCCACGATCTGGCACGCGATGTCCTCGACGCCGATCTGCGCTGGCGCGATCCCGATGCCTACCGGTACACCTTCCACCGCGTGTGGAAGGGCATTCGCCGCGGTCTCGATTCTGCAGGAGAATGCGAACAGCAGCAGGCCATCGTGGACCTGAAGTTCGTGTTCCGCAATCTCCCCGGTGTGCTGTCGCCGGTGGATTGGCAGTCGTGGGGAAGCGCGCAACCCGAACGTGCGGAGCAGGCCGATCACTCCGCGATCGTCGATCTCGTGCGGACGTCGGAGGGAGACGAATCCGCGGTGCACGCGCGACGATGGCTCGAGCGACAACCCGAGGGTTTCTTCGTGTTGCGCGACACCGACGGATCGATACGTGGTGTGCTCGGTCTGTTGGAACTCTCGCGAGCGTCACCCGAGGATGTCCGTGCCGACCCGGCGACGCGAGCCGCGTGGGATTTCGCCCGGCGGACAGCGCCTTCCCGTCCCGGCGAGTGTGTCGCGATCACACGCATCGTCATCGACCGCGCTGACTACCAGAATCCTTCTCCGACAATGAACTCGGTTCCGGTGCTCACCTTCCAGCGCTATTTCACCCTGCCGCATCTGTCGTGGGACTTCCTGGCGCTGGCGGAGCCCGACCGGTGGAACGAGTACTTCGCGGTCGCAGATCTCCCCCGTGCCGAAGGAGCGGATTTCACGGTCGGCGATCGTCACTACGGACTGTTCGCTCACGACTTCCGCCGTCGGGATGTCGACGAGTGGCTCACCGTCGTAACCGATCGTGCTCTGGCTCAGGGGCACAGCGGTCCCGAGCCCACGATGTCCCTGCCTCTCGCGCTGTCGGAGAAAGAATTCGCGGGGGCAGTCCGAAATGCGCTGCACGACCTCCGTCGGCCCGATCTCCTCTCTCGTAATCCCTTGTTGCACACGAGGGTCCTCCACAAACGGTCCTCTCCCGACGATCCCGATCCGGTGGTGTTGCGCGCGCTCCTTCGTGAGGCGATCGATTCCTTGGCGAGCGACCCTCGGGACGACAAGCTCTTCCGCGCGGTGGACCGCACGTACGTGCGCGGCGCAGCAACACAGGAAGCAGCGGCAGCCAGACTCGGGCTGCCGTTCAGTACGTACCGCCGACATCTGACCCGCGGCGTCACCCGCGTCGTCGGATGGCTGTGGGATCTGGAGGTGTACGGCGAGGCACCGTCCGGCCGTGAGCACATGTGAGGAGGTTCCGGCCTGTCGACCGAGCACCTTCCGCAGCGACGATCGATTCCGAGGAGGAGGTGTGATCATGCCGATCGGAGAGCGCGCCGTGGTTCTCGGCGCGAGCATGAGCGGATTGTCGGCGGCCCGTGTCCTGTCGGACAGGTTCGCCGAGGTGACGGTGATCGATCGTGACCGGCTGCCGTCCACGGACGAACCACGCCGTGGGGTGCCCCAGGGACGGCACATCCACGTGCTGATCTCGGGGGACAGCAACTCCTCGAGGAGATGTTCCCCGGGTTGTCACAGGAGCTGACCGCTGCAGGCGTTCCCACCCTCGACCACCTGGGCGACGTACGGTGGATTCTCAGTGGTCACCGGATTCGTCAGGGGCCGAGCGGTCTTCGAGTACTGGCAGCCGGCCGCTCGCTGCTGGAGCGCCGGATTCGTGACCGTGTGGCCGCGTTGGCGAACGTCGAGATCGTCGAACGGTGTGATGCCGCGGGTCTCGTCGCGACCGCGGACCGGAGCCGGGTGGTCGGTGCGCGGATCATCCGCCATGCCGACGGAAGCGCCGAGCAGGTGCTCGATGCCGACCTCGTCGTCGATGCGACCGGACGCGGATCCCGCGCCTCCGAATGGCTCGGGAGACAGGGCTGCCCGCAGCCCCGGGTCGACACCGTCGAACTCGATGTCGGCTACGCCACCGCGGTGTTCCGTGCGTCTTCGGTTGCACTCGGCAGCGACCGGGGCATCGTCATGGCGCCCACGCCCGAACATCCACGCGGTGCCGCCCTGCTCACCCTCGAATCAGATCGGTGCATGGTGGCCCTGATCGGGGTCCGCGGCGAAACCGTGCCGGCGACCCGGAGGGACTATCTCGAATTCGCACGGTCCCTGAGGTACCCGGACGTGTACGACGCGATCGCGGATGCCGAATGGGTCGAGGATGTCGTCCGGTATCGCTTCCGGGCGAGCACGTGGCATCGCTACGACCTTCTCGACCGATTTCCCGACGCATTCCTCGTCCTCGGCGACGCGTTCTGCAGTTTCGATCCGATCTATGCCCAGGGGATGACGGTCGCCGCCCTCGAAGCCACCGCAATGGGCCGCCTCCTCGACGACCACGGGCCGTCCGCTGCCGTTCAGCGGAAGCTCGCACGTGTCGTCGACGATGCCTGGGCGATGTCCACCGGTGGCGATCTCGCGTTCCCCGGTGTCGAGGGCCGGCGGGATCCGAAGACGAGGATCGGCAATGCATACGTACCAATGGTGCACGCGGCAGCCGCATACGACACGAAGGTGGGCACAGCGTTCGCCCGGGTGTCCGGACTGCTGGATCCCCCATCGGCATTGATGCGCCCAGGAATCATGGCACGTGTTGTCCGACAGAACATTTCGCATTCGGTCGCGTGGCCGTGGCGCCGAGCCGACGGATCCGCGATGCCGCCTCGCCGGTCGTCTCCGGGACCCGCCGGTCCGGCCGCACGATCTTCGTCCCTCTCGCGGGCCGGGCGCATGCACACGTAGTCGTCGGAGTGGGTATGCATCGTCCGTGACGAAGAAGACGCGCGATCGCAGGAAACCGGGGCGGCAACGGCACCGGCCGCCGAGCACCGCGCCCCCACCACCGGCGGGATACGTCGAGGATCCGACGCTGCCGGCGGCCTGGCTCGTCGACATCGACGGAACGCTCGCGCACATGAGCGACCGGAGTCCCTTCCACTGGCACAGGGTGGGCGAGGACACCGTCTCCCCGGCGGTCGAGGCCGCGGTGCGCGCGTTCGCCGCCGCACCCGACAGGGCTGTGATCGTGCTGCTCTCGGGACGCGACGGCGTGTGCCGACCGGAAACCGAGGAGTGGCTCGCCCGGCACGACATCCCCTACGACGAGCTGTACATGCGTCCGGCCGGCGACAACCGGAAGGATTCGATCGTCAAGGCCGAGCTGTTCGACCGTCACATCCGGCACCGCTATCGCATCATCGCGGTGCTCGACGATCGCGATCAGGTGGTGCGCATGTGGCGACGGATGGGACTGGTGTGCTTCCAGGTCGCCGAGGGCGACTTCTGACGAGCACCGGCGCATACCCGGTTCTCGAACGATGTTTCAATCATGCTGGGACACTTCGGCACTCAGCGTGGACGGTGGAACGAACGGGGCCGCGCCGAGATCGACACGCCGAGTCCCGCACCCGACACAGCGCACGTACAGCACCTGTCCGATCGACGTGGCGTGGCTCGACTCCACACTCCATGCGTGTTCGTGAGGACGGGTCGAGGTCGGGCATTCCTGTGGGTTCCGAGCTTCGATGGCGGCCATGCCCACCACCATGATGTAATGCCCTTATGCATCTCAACCCTTACGGCGAGTATGCGGTCCTCCTCGCGGCCTCACTGGCCGGCGACTGGCCCGACGATCGGGCCGGCATCATGGCCCGTACCCGCGAGGTGGGCATGACCATGGACTTCCCGACCGCGCCCGACGACCATCAGCGCACCCGTGAGGTCATAGACGACTGGCTCGCCGTCGTCGACGCGTCCGACCCCAGGGAACGTGCGCGCCTGCTCAACGAGCAGATGGCCGCCGCAGCGGCTTATCCCCGGCTGACCGATCACGACGGCGAGGGGTGGCACCTGCACTACCGCGACGAGGTCCAACCGCTCCCCGACGTACTGCGCGCGGTGATCAGCGTCGGCACGGCACTGCACCTCACCACTCGTGGAATGCACCGCCTCCACCGGTGCGCCGCAGCGGACATCCCGACCAACCCGTGCTCGGCCGTGGTCGTCGACATCACCCGCAACGGCCGCCAGCAGTACTGCTCCGTGCGCTGCGCGAACCGCGCTGCAGTGCGCCGGCACCGAGCGCGAGCGGCCCAGCAGCGTCGACCCGCATAGCCCGAGTAGCACATCGCAATCGGGAACGGGCCTGTCCCCCACGTTCCCGCGAACCCGACGGGTTGGGAAGCTGGACCGCAGACACCCCACCGATCCGGAGGCCCCGAGAACCATGGCTGCTCGTTCCACCACCCGCCCGCCGAGGATCGACGCCCCGGACCTCGGCGTCCTCACCGACGCGGACGGCGACGAGTTGCTCGCGCACGGAATCTTCGAGAACAGCCGCTACACCGACACCGACCTGACGGGTCGCGATCTGGCCGGGATCATCCTGTCCGAATGTTCGCTCGTCGCACCGATCGTCGCCGACAGCGACCTCACGAGCGCACGCCTGCGCGACACTCTGGTCGAGCGCATGCAGGCACCAAATCTGTTCGCGCCGCGCAGCGGCCTGCACCGCGTGCACATCCGGGACAGCCGGATCGGTGCGCTGGACCTCTTCGACGCGGATCTGCGCAGCGTCACGATCGCGGATTCGAAACTCGGCCTGGTCAATCTGCGGGCCGCCACGGGACGCGACGTGCTCTTCCGCGGCTGCATCCTCGACGAACTGGATCTGGGAGGCGGCACGTTCACCCGCGTCGCCTTCGAGGACTGTTCCGTCGGCGTCCTCGACGTCGACCGCGCAACCCTCGACCAGGTGGATCTGCGCGGCCTGCGGATCGACACGATCCGCAACATGGGCGGTATGAAGGGTGCGACGATCAGCGCCCATCAGGCCGTCGAACTGGCAGGACACTTCGCCGCTCATCTCGGTCTGCGCATCGAAGACCCCTCCTGAGGACGATTCCCCGCCCGACCGATCACATTCGTACGGGTGGGACCGAGGAGACATCGAACGCCGCCTCGTCGAACGTCGACAGCTCCCGCAGCATCCGGTCCGTGGACCACGGCCAGTTGAAACTGTTGCGGCCGTTGACATCGAAGAAGTAACTACGACAACCGCCGGCGTTGTACACCGTCCCGTCGAGTGCGTCCTGCACCGTCCGGTTGAAGGCATCCTGCACGGCCCGTCGCGACTCCATCCGGGTCCATCCCTCCTGCCGCGCTCGGATCAGCGCCTGCATGACGTATCCCAGTTGCGCTTCCAGGATCGTGAAGGCGGACGTGTGTCCGGTGCCCAACGAGGGGCCGAGCAGCACGAAGGCATTGGGGAAACCGGCGACCGTCGTTCCGAGATACGCCTGGGGGCTGCCACTCCAGTGATCGTCGAGGCTACGACCCTGCCCGTCGACGATCCGCCCGGCGATCGGCATGTCCAGGATGTGGAAACCCGTACCGAAGATGACGGCGTCCACCTCGCGTTCGACACCGTCGCCGCCGATCACCACATTTCCCCGCACCGACGCCACGGCGGTGGGATGTACTTCGACGTTCGACCGGGTCAGGGATCGGTAGTAGGTGTTGGAGAACAGCATGCGTTTGCAACCCGGCGTGTACTCCGGTGTGAGGAGGTCGCGTAGTCGCCGGTCGTGCACCTGCAGACGCAACCATGCCCGGCCGACCTGCTGCAGCGCCTTCATGAACACCGGGTTCCGGAAGCCGAGCCCCAGCATTTCCATGATCGCGTACTCGGATCGTCGCAACATTTCGTGGGCACCCGGCACGGTCGTCCCACCGGGCGCGCTGCATCTCGGTGCCGAACCGGATGTGCGGGAGCACTCCGTTCGTCTCGGCCACGCCTTCGATGTACCGCCGGATCTCGGCCTGTCCGGCGAACAAGCGGGACCACTCGCGGTTGGGCGCGAAGGAGTAGGAATAGAGCGCCGACGGCACATCGCATGCACAGCCGGGGTAGGTGTTGTCCCGCCAGGTTCCGGCGATCGCGTCGGCCTTCTCGAGGACGACGAAGTCGATACCGTGTCGGCGCAGGTGGACCGCGGCACCGAGACCGGAGATACCGGCACCAATGACGACCACATCGTGGTGAACGTAGGCGTTACCCGGCGTCATACCAAAAGTATGACACGTGGGGGCGTGACGGCCGACACCCTTTCCCGTCGCCCGATCCGACCTCACGCCAGTTCGGCGAACCGTTCGGTCTCGCGCGCCTGCCCGGAGACGATGATCGTGTCGCCGGGAGAGATCACGGTGTCGGCCGTGGCGTAGGTGAATCCCTCCCCCGGTCGCTTGATCGCCACCACCGTCACGCCGTAACGGCTTCGGATCGTCGTCTGCGACAAAGGCTTTCCTACGGCGAATGCCGGTGCGACCGTCTTGACCATGGCGAAGCCGTCGTCGAACTCGATGTAGTCCATCATCCGCCCACGCACCAGGTGCGCAACGCGTTTGCCCATGTCGTGCTCGGGTCGCACGACGTGATGCACACCGATCTGGGTGAGGATCCGGGCGTGCGCGTTGCTGATCGCCTTGGCCCACACGTTCGGTACCGCCATGTTGATCAACGCCGAGGCAGTGAGGAGGCTCGCCTCGAGGTCGGACCCGATCCCCACGACCGCCCGGCCGTATTCGTGCACCGACAACTGCCGAAGTGATTCCTCGTCGGTGGTGTCGGCGACGGCGGCGTGTGTGAGCCGGCCCGACACCTTCTCGATCACCGCTTCGCTCGCATCGATACCGAGCACCTCGGTGCCCTGAGCCATCAGTTCGAGCGCAAGCGATTTGCCGAATCGTCCGAGCCCCAGGACGACGACGACATCGGCGGCCGGTTTCCTAGCCAATGAAGGGCCTTTCTGTGGGTAGTTCGTAGCGGCGACCACGGTCTCGGGCCGCCAATGCACTGACGAGCGTGATGGGTCCGATCCGGCCCAGATACATCAGCGCCACCAGGATCAGTTGTCCCCAGGACGGCAACTGAGCGGTGATGCCGGTGGACAGCCCCACGGTCGCGAACGCCGAGGTGACCTCGAACAGCAGTACGTCGAGGTCGAATGCGGTACCGGCGAGAAGCACGAGTGTCGGCACCATCACCAGCGCCACACCGATCAACGCCACCGCCAGGGCCTGGCGTTGGAGACGCGGATCGATGCGCCGATCGAACACCGTCACGGACTTCTCGCCCCGGACCTCGGCGGCGATGACGAACAACAGCAGGGCGAACGTCGTGACCTTGATACCGCCGGCGGTGCCGCCGCTCCCGCCTCCGATGAACATCAGTACATCGGTCACCAGCAATGTCGCGTTGTCCACCTGGGCGTAGTCGACGCTGTTGAACCCCGCGGTGCGCGGCATGACGCCCTGGAAGGTGGCCGTGAGAAGCTTCGCGCCCCAATCGTGCCCCTGCAGAGTGTGATTCCATTCGAGCGCCAGGACCAGCAGCGGGCCCACCACCAGAAGCACCGCGGTCACCACCACCGTCAACCGGGTATGCAGCGACCAGCGCTTCCGGTGTCCTCTCAGGTGCCTGCCGAGTTCGAACAGCACCGGAAACCCGATGCCACCGAGGATCACCGCGATCATCAACGGCACACAGATCCACGGATCGGCGGCGAACCCGACGATGTTGTCGCTATAGAGAGCGAACCCCGCGTTGTTGAACGCCGAGATCGCGTGGAAGACCCCCAGCCACACCGCTCGGGCCGGGGTTTCGTCGTAGCCCACGGCGAAACGGAGCGCCAGGGCCGACGCCACGACGGTTTCGATGAGCACGCTGGTACGCACCACACCGACGACGACACTGCGGACGTCGCCGAGTCCGGACGTACGAACCTCCGCCGCAGCGTTGAGCCGGGCCTTCAGGCCGATCCGGTCGGCCAGCACCAAACCGATCAACGAGGCCATCGTCATGATGCCGAGTCCACCCACCTGGATCAGCCCGACGATCACACCCTGCCCGAATCCGGACCAGTGGGTGGGCGTGTCCACGACGATCAGGCCGGTCAGGCACGTCGCGGAGGTCGCGGTGAACAGCGCCGCCATCACGCCTGCTCCGGTACCCGACTGCGTCGCGGCCGGGGTCAGCAGCAGCACCGTGCCCACCGCGATCGCTGCGGCGAAGCCCAGCGCCACCACCCTGGCCGGGCTGTGCGTCAACCGGTTCGCGAGGCGCCGGATCGGCGCGGACACCACTTCGGTGCGTCTACTCACATCGCCGAACACTAGACCCGCCGGCCGCACGTCCGGAATCTCGGGGGGATCACTGCGGTGTCAGGCGTTCCCGGCCTGTTCGACGGGAACGCATGTCCGCGCACGCCTCACGCCCTGCATCTCGCGAATCCAGAGCCCGAGACCACAGGTGGGGAAGACTGCCCCCAGCACGCACACCGCTTTCCAGCCTCCACCGAAGTACGCGAGGGTGGACAGCACACTCCCGAGCGATCCTGCGAGGAAGTAGCAGGTCATGTAGGCGGTGTTGAGGCGACTTCGAGCGTCGGACCGAAGCGGGTAGATCAGACTCTGGTTGCTGATGTGTGTTCCCTGGATCCCCAGATCGAGCAGTGCGACCCCGATCGCCAGCGCGACGACGTGACGCTCCCCGACGGCGAGCAGCACGAAACTCGCCGCGGTGACGGCGACGAAGAATCCGGTCTGGCGACGCGCATATCCCCGGTCGGCGAGAGCACCCGCCACACGGGCGGCCAACGCACCCGCGACCCCGAAGAGGGTGAACATCCCGATGCGCGCATCGGACCACCCGTATCCCGGTCCGGAGAGGAGGAATCCCACGCTCGTCCAGAACACCCCGAACGACGCGTACGTCAGTGCGCCGTACGCGATCCGTTGCCGCAGAACGGCTTCGGCGGACATCAGTCGGAGTACCGAGGCCAGCACCGCACGGTACCCGGCATCGGTGGTGGGGACCGACTCCGGCAGGGTGCGGATCAACAGCACGGTGAGCAGCATCAGCACCGCTGCGCATACGAACACCGCCCGCCAGCCTGCCACCTCGGCGATCAGTCCTGCCACCACGCGGGACAGCAGGATGCCCAGCAACAGACCGGTCATGACGTTGCCGATGACACGTCCGCGCTCGTCGTCGCGGGCGAGACTCGCCGCGAAAGGCACCAGCACCTGGCCCACGACCGATCCCGTACCGACCAGGACGGCGCACGCCGCCAGGATCCGCCAGTCCGGCGACCACGCCATGACCAGCAAACCGGCAGCGGTGACGAGGAGCATCCAGCGTAGGAGTGTCCGTCGTTCGACCATGTCCCCGACGGGAACGAGGAACGCCAGGCCGAGCGCGTACCCGATCTGTCCTGCCGTGACCACGAGCCCGACCTCGGCAGTGGAGGCGTCGAAGGTCTCGGCGATGGCGCCGACCAGCGGTTGCGCGTAATAGCTGTTGGCCACCACCAACCCCGAGGCAAGGGCCATCACCGCGACGAGTCGGCGATCCATGCGAGGCGTCGAGATATCGGTGCGTGACATGGATCCGATCGTCGAACGCCGTCCACCGATCTGTCCAACGGGATAAATTGATCGATCCCAGAAGTAGAATCGATCAATGGAGTTTCGTCAGCTCCGCCATTTCCTGGCGGTCGTCGAGCACGGTCACTTCACCCGTGCCGCCGAATCCGTGCACCTGTCCCAGTCGGCCCTCAGCGCCTCCGTCCGCGCGCTGGAGAACGAGCTGGGAACACCGTTGTTCGAACGCACCACCCGCTCGGTGGTCCCGACCGATGCCGGCAAGGTGCTCTATCCATATGCGCAGAGAATGCTCGGGGAAGCACAGGACGCGGTGGCCGCCGTCGGCCGGTTGCGGACCGGAGAACTGGGCACACTGACGCTGGGGACGGTGCAGACGTTCACCGCAGTGGACCTCCCCGCACTGCTGGCGCGCCTGCACGGCAGGTTTCCGGGAATCGGAGTGACGCTGAGAGAAGCGACCACGGACGAACTCTTCGATGCCGTGATCACAGCGGAGTTGGACCTGGCATTCGTCGCACTCGATGCACGCCCGCTCCGGTCGGGGCTGACCGCCCTCCGGACCTACCGTGAGGAACTGACCGTCGTCGCGGCCCCGGATCATCCGCTCGCTGCGGTGACGGACATCGAGATGCACGACCTGCAGTCCTGTTCGTTCGTCGATTTCCACGCGGGCACCGGTCTGCAGACCACGATCGAGTCGTTGTTCGCGGCTGCGGGAGTGCACCGGCACATCACGTTCCGGGTCGGCGACATGGACCGGCTCCTCGAACTGGTCCGCTACGGCCTCGGAGTGGCGGTCGTGCCCGAACCGATCGCGCAGCGCAGCGGGCTTCGGCGGATTCGCATGAACACCGGAAACCGGTGCCGCACTCTCGCACTCGTCGGCCGCACCAACGCGTCCCCCAGTAGGGCCGCGAGACTCTTCCTCGACCTGCTCACCGATCCGATCGCATGACCCCGGTGCCGAGCGAGTGTTCTCATCCCACCGAGCGTGATTCCAGGGCGATGTCCGAACCGTCCGTCAGGTCCCGCACCTCCGCGTAGCGCTCCCGCACGTGCGGGGTCGGGTCGGCCTCGTAGCGGCGTGTCGCGCCGGATTCCCACGCCGGGGGCTCGTCGCCTCCGCGCAGCACCCACGCCGCCTGCCTGGCGGCGCCCCGCGCCACATACTCCCCCGGTTCGGGAACGTCGACAGGCATGCCCAGCACCGCCGGTGCCATCTCGCACACCGCCTGCGAGCGCGCCCCACCGCCGACGAGCAGCACCCGCCGGACCTCGGTGCCCTGAGCCCGGATGTGGTCGATGCCGTCGGCCAGCGAACACAGCAGGCCCTCGAACGCCGCGCGGGCGACATGCGCGGGCGTCGCCGTTCCGAGCCGCAGCCCGTGCAGGGCGCCCGTCGCGCCGGGACGGTTCGGGGTACGCTCCCCTTCCAGATACGGGACCAGCACGAGTCCGTCGCTGCCCGCCGGCGCCGAGAATGCGAGCCGCGTGAGCTCGGTGTGGTCGACCCCGAGCATCGTCGCGGTGGCGTCCAGTACCCGGGCCCCGTTGAGCGTGCACACCAGTGGCAGATGCCGGCCGGTCGCGTCGGCGAATCCCGCGACGTAACCGTCTGCGTCGCGGGCCGGTGTCGTGGACACCGCGCACACCACGCCCGACGTGCCGATCGAGACGACCACATCGCCTTCGCGGACGTCGAGAGCCAGCGCGCTCGCCGCATTGTCGCCGGCCCCCGGACCGAGCAGGGCACCGGCGACCGTCTCCCCGACACTCTCGGCCGGCCCGGCGACCCGCGGGAGGAATGGGCTCGGCCGGCGCAGGGCCTGTTCGAGCAGATCGTGTCGGTAGGTGTCGGTGGATGCGTCGAAGTAGCCGGTGCCGCTCGCGTCACTGCGATCGGTGGCGAGCCGGTCGAGGTCGCGGTCGGTGCGCATCGTCCACGTCAGCCAGTCGTGCGGCAGGCACAACGCCGCCGTGCGGTCGGCATTGCCGGGTTCGTGGTCGGCGAGCCAGCGTGCCTTCGCGACGGTGATCGCGGCAAGCGGGACCACCCCCACGGCCTCGGCCCACGCGCCCGCGCCACCGGCCTCGTCGACGAGATCGGTCGCTGCCGCTGCGGATCTCGTGTCGTTCCACAACAACGCGTCGCGGACCACGTCGCCGCGCTCGTCGAGGCACACCATGCCGTGCTGCTGCGCTCCCACCGAGATCGCCGAGACGTCGTCGAGTCCGCCCGCTTCCGAACACGCCCGCTCGAAGGCAGCACGCCACTCCAGCGGGTCGACCGCGGTGCCGGACGGATGGGGAGCGCGACCCTCGCGCACGACGGCCCCGGTGTCGGCGTCGCACACGACGACCTTGCAGGACTGGGTGGACGAATCGATCCCGGCGACGAGCGTCATCGCGCCGCCTCCCGGGCCGCGGTGCGGTCGGCCAGCGTGGGCAGGTCGGCACCGGCGCGGGCCACCGTCAGACCGGACGTCCACGCGGCGATGTCGAACACATCGCGCACATCGTCGATCCCAATGCCACGCAGTCGTTCCCGACGGTCGGCCCCGAGGAGACCGCAGGTCCACAATCCGTCGAGCAGACCGGTGGTGAAGGCGTCGCCGGCGCCGACCGTGTCGACCACCTCGACCCGCACGGCGGGTACCTCGACAGTCCCGGCCGCGCACAGCGCCACCGCACCTTGTTCTCCACGGGTCACCGCAACGATCGCCGGCCCTCGCGAGAGCCAATCCCGCGCGGTGTCGAGGGGATTACGATCGGGCGCGAACCACGTCAGGTCCTCGTCGCTGGCCTTGACCACGTCGGCGAGCGAGACCAGACGTTCGATCCGTTCCCGTCCGCGCGCCGGGTCGTCGATCAGCGCCGGTCGGACGTTCGGATCGAAGCTCACCGTGGATGTTCCTGCCTGCTGCGCAACGAGTTCGGCGACGAGATCGCAGCCGGGTTCGAGCACCGTCGCGATGGACCCGGTGTGCACGAGCACGGCGTCCACCGACGGCGGCGGCTCGACAGGATCCCAGACGATGTCGAATTCGTACGTCGCGGAACCCTTCTCGTCGATCTCCGCCTGCGCGGTCGCCGTGCGCTCGGCTGCTGCGCTCCCCGGCGTCAGCGACACCCCGGAGGCCGCGAGGTGATCGACTATCCGCCGTCCGCGGGCGTCGGTGCCGACGCGTGTCGTGAACTGCACGGGCCGGCCGAGCCGGCCCAGACCGAGCGCGACGTTGAGCGGACTCCCGCCCACGTGCTCGACGGGTTCGGCGCCGCCGCGGTGGACGATGTCGACGAGGGCTTCTCCGACGACGAGGGCGTGGCCGTTCATTCCGGCTCCCCCGGAAGTTCCTTCAGGGTGGCGCGTGCGCCGTCGCTGTGCAGGGCGTTGAGCGCCCAGGTGTAGGCGTCGACGAAACGGTGGTTCTGCGCGAGATCACCGAAGACCTCGGCGTTCTCGATGAAGGCGGTGGGATGCGTGAGTTGTCCTCGCGCGATCGGGACGAGCGTGTCGGCGAGCCGGTCGACCACCTCGATCGGTTGTCCCTGTTCGTCGATGCCTTCGGCGTAGCGCGCCCACGAAGCGACGATCGCCGCGGACAACCGCACGTGCCCATTGGCGGCAAGGTTCTCCCGGATCACGGGCACCAGCCACTTCGGAATGCGATCGGACGACTCGGCGCACAGGCGTGCGATCGTGTCCCGGATCTCGGGGTTCGCGAACCTCTCGATCAGGGTGGTCTTGTACTCGTCGAGATCGATGCCCGGCACCGGTTTCAGGGTCGGTGTCGCTTCGGTGTCCATGTACGCACGGACGAATCCGGCGAGGAGCGGATCCTGCGCGGCCTCGTGGACGAGGCGGTATCCCATGAGATACGCGAAATAGCAGAGTCCCTGGTGACCGGCGTTGAGCAGACGCAACTTCATCAGCTCGTAGGGAGCGACGTCGTCGACGATCTGGACTCCCGCATCCTCGAAGGGCGGTCGCCCGTCGGCGAAGTCCTCCTCGAGCACCCAGGAGGTGAAGGGTTCGGCGGCGACCGGCCAGCGGTCCTGCACGTCGAAGCGTTCGGAGAGCGCCGAGACCACCTCGTCGGTGGTCACCGGGGTGATCCGGTCGACCATCGAGTTGGGGAAACGGACGTGCTCGGTGATCCATTCTGCGAGATCGGGATTCAGAAGGCGCGCGTATTCGCTGAAGACGCGACGCGCGACGGTTCCGTTGCCCTCGATGTTGTCGCACGACATCACCGTCGGAGCGCGCAGTCCTCGCTCCCGGCGCCGGGCGAGAGCCTCGGTGACGAGACCGAAGACGGTGGCCGGGGGTTCGCCGGACCGCAGATCGTGTTGCACGGCCGGATCGTCGACGTCGAACTCACCGGTGTCGTGACGGATGTTGTAACCGCCCTCGGTGACGGTCAGCGAGATGATCCGGGTGGTCGGGGCCGCGAGGAGCTCGACGACCGCCTCGGGATCGTCTGGGGCGTAACGATAGTCGACGATGGAGCCGATCACCCGCGGCTCCCAGGTGCCGTCGGGGTGGGTGAGCACCAGCGTGTACAGGTGGTCCTGGACGGCGAGCGCCTCCTGCATACGGCGATCACCGGGGAGCACCCCGACGCCGCAGATACCCCATTCCTTCGCCTTCCCCTGTTCGAGGAGCCGGTCTACGTACATCGCCTGGTGCGCGCGGTGGAATCCGCCCACACCGAAGTGCACGATGCCGACGGAGACGTCGTCCCGACGGTAGGTCGGGACGGGCACACCCAACTCGGGAAGCGTCTGCTCGTTCACGTGCATGGATCTTCAGTCCTTTCCCGCCGGATCGGTCACGTCCACGACGGCCTTGATGTTTCCGGGTGTCCGATCGGATTCGAGTGCGTCGGCGGTCTTGTCGAGGGGGAACCGGGCGGTGACCATCGAGTCGAGATCGACCCGTCCCGCCCCGAGGAGCGCGAGCGCGGTCGGCCACGTGTTCGCGTAACGGAACACGCCGGTCAGGATCAGTTCGCGGTTCTGGACCCACTGCACCGGCAGGGTCATGGTCTCGGCGCCGGATCCGACGAGGACGACGGTGCCGCCGGGACGGACCGCGCGGATGCCCGAATCGACGGCGGCGGGGGCGCCGGACGCGTCGACGTAGGCGTCCACGCGCAGGGCCGACGGGTCGTCGACGCTGGGATCGAGCGCAGCGCTCGCCCCGAACGACAGTGCGGTCTCGCGTCGTCGCTCGTCGAGGTCGGTGACGACGACCTCGACCGCACCGAAGGCGCGCGCGACCTGTGCGACGACGATGCCGACGGGCCCGGCACCGGTGACGAGGACTCGTGAGCCGGCGGTGACACGGGCCTTCCGGACGGCCGCGATACCGACCGACAGCGGCTCGCACAGGGCGGCGGCATCGTCGGACACGGTGTCCGGAACGGGATGCGCGAAGGCCGCCCCGATGGTGACGTACTCGCACAGCGCGCCGTCGACGGGCGGTGTGGCGAAGAAGCGCATGTGCGGGCACAGGTTGTAGTCGCCGCGGCGCGTCTCCTCGGTGAGCGGGTCGGGGCGTTGCGGTTCGATCGAGACCCGCTCGCCGATCCGGCTCTGCGGAACACCGTCCCCGACCGCGACCACGACCCCGGAAGCCTCGTGGCCGAGCACGATCGGATCGGTCACGACGAACTCGCCGATACGTCCTTCGCGGTAGTAGTGCGCGTCCGAACCGCACACCCCTACGGTGGTCACCCGGACGAGGACGTCGCCGGGCTCCGGTGCAGGTAGTGGCCTTTCCTGCATCTCGATGCGGCCCGGTTCGAGAAGTACGGCGGCACGCATCGTGTCCGGGAGCGGCGGGCGAACTGTTGTGTGGGTCACACTGTGATGCTAACGTACTGAGCAGATGCACGCACCCCTGAGCAGATGCTCACGGAGCGTCCGAATACTGCTCACACCAAGGAGAGCTCGTGACCGCCCCCGGCCCCACCAACATCCCGGACACGGAGAGCCCGGTATCCACCGATGATCTCCGTCTCGCCGTGCGGGCCGCAACGCTCTACTACCTCGACGGACTCACGCAGGCCGAGGTGGCGCAGCGTCTCGGCGTCTCCCGTCCCACCGCCGGCCGGCTCGTCGCGCGCGCTCGCGCCCAGGGCCTGGTGCGCATCGAGGTCACCGTGCCACCCGCCTGGCGCGACGACCTGCACGCCGAGACCGAACGGGCACTCGAAGAGCGATACGGGCTCGTCGAGGCCGTGGTGGTCGGGCGCCGGGTCGACGACGCGGGTCCGATCGAGGACTCCGCAAGCTTCACCGCCCTCGGGCGCGCCGCCGCCGGCCTGCTCACCCGCCGTCTCCACCCCTCCGACACCCTCGGATTCACGTGGGGTCCGGAGACCGTCGCCGTGGCACAGGCCATCCCGTCGGGTGTCGCCAGTTGCGCCACGATCGTCCAACTCGACGGCTCCATCTCCATGAGCGCCTACCAGACAGGTACCGAGTTCGTCCTCGGCCGCTGCGCAGAACAGCTTCGGGCGCAACCGCTCCGGCTTCCCGCACCGCTGTACGCCGATCCGTCCACGGTCGCGTCGATGCGCGCCGACTCGTTGATCTCCCGCACGCTCGAGGTCGGGCGCCGCGCGGAGGCGATGATCTTCGGTGTGGGCGCCGTGTCGACCTCGACCACCCTGTTCGAGGGCAGCTTCCTCGACACCACGATGCTCAACGAACTCGACGGCCTCGGTGCGGTCGGTGAGATCGGCGGCCGGTTCTTCCGTGCCGACGGCACCGCCGTGCACGGCGAACTCGAAAGCCGCACCATGTCGGTACCTCTCGACGACGTCCGCGACTGCCCCGCCACGATTCTCGTCACCGGCGGACAGTCCAAGCACCGCGCTGTACTCGGTGCTCTCCGAGGCGGTCTCGCGAACATGCTCGTCTGCGACATCGCGTGCGCCCAGTACCTGCTCGACCATCCCGACCAACGCCCTCGAGAACGGCACCCCGAAGGACGAGGCACCACCGAAATGAGGTAGACCATCGTGCCTACAGCAAGAAGATCCATCCGCGCGGCCGCGGCAGGAGCCGTGGCCCTGAGCGTCGCACTGACCGGTTGTGCCGGTGCAGGATCAATCGGTACGTCCGGCCGCACCGTCACCATCGCGATGGTGTCGAACTCCCAGATGCAGGACGCACAGCAACTCGCGTCGCAGTTCGAGGCCGAGAACCCGGAGATCGACCTGAAGTTCGTCACCCTCTCCGAGAACCAGGCCCGCGCCAAGATCACCGCGTCCACGGCGATGGGCGGTGGCGAGTTCGACGTCGTGATGATCAGCAACTACGAGACTCCCCAGTGGGCGGAGTACGGCTGGCTCACGAATCTGTCACCGTACATCGAGCAGACCGACGGCTACGACGCCGACGACATCATTCCCTCGCTGCGCGAAGCACTCTCGTACGAGGGCGATCTGTACTCGGTGCCCTTCTACGGCGAATCGTCGTTCCTCATGTATCGCAAGGACCTGTTCGAACAGGCCGGCATCACGCTGTCCGACCCGCCGACCTGGACCGAGGTCGCCGAGGCCGCAGCGCAACTCGACAGCCCCGACATCAACGGCATCTGTCTGCGCGGCAAGCCCGGCTGGGGTGAGCTGCTCGCACCGCTCGACACCGTCATCAACACCTTCGGCGGACGGTGGTTCGACGAGAACTGGAACGCACAGCTGAACAGTCCCGAGGTACGCGAAGCGGTGCAGTTCTATGTCGACCTCGTCCGCGAGTACGGTCAGCCCGGTGCCGCGACGAGCGGATTCAGCGAGTGCGCCACGCAACTCGCGCAGGGCCGGGTCGCCATGTGGTACGACTCCACCTCCGCCGTCTCGACCCTCGAGGATCCCGCGTCGAGCAACGTCGTCGGGAAGATCGGCTACGCGGCCGCGCCCGTCCAGGAGAAGGACCCCTCGGGCTGGCTCTACACCTGGTCGCTCGGCATCCCCGCGAGCAGCGAACACACCGAGGACGCCTGGAAGTTCATCTCGTGGATGACCGACCAGCAGTACCTGCGCACCGTCGGCGAGCAACTCGGCTGGGAGCGGGTGCCGCCGGGCAGCCGACTGTCGACCTACGAGATCCCCGAATACGCCGAGGCCGCCGCGGCCTACGGCCCGATCACCCTCGAATCCATCGAGGGAGCCGACCAGCAGAACCCCACGGTCGACCCCGTCCCGTACACGGGCATCCAGTTCGTGGCCATCCCCGAGTTCCAGGATCTCGGCACCCGGGTCAGCCAGCAGATCAGCGCCGCCATCGCCGGACGGCAGAGCGTCGAGGACGCCCTCGACCAGGCACAGAAGTACGCCGAGGCCGTCGGCGCGACCTACCGGGAGAAGACGTCATGACCGCACCTGCAGCGCAGCGTCCCGCACCGGACGCCGACGAGCGCATCCGCGCCGTACGGGAAGCGAAGGAGGAGCAGATCTCCCGCGCCGAGGGATGGCGCCGGCGCGGCCCCCTGCTCCCGGCCCTGATCTTCACGATCGTTGTCACACAGATCCCGTTCCTGTTCACGCTGTACTACTCGACCCAGTCCTGGAACCTCGTCAGCCCCGGCTCCCGCCGGTTCGTCGGACTCCAGAACTACGTCGACGTCTTCCAGGACAGCCAGTTCTGGCAGGTCACCCTGAACACGGTGATCCTCATCGTCGGCACGGTCCTGATCTCCGTGATACTCGGGCTGCTTCTTGCGCTCCTGCTCGACCGGGCGTTCCTCGGGCGCGGTATCGCACGGACCCTGCTCATCACGCCGTTCCTCGTCACCCCGGTCGCCAGTGCACTGATCTGGAAGACGTCGATGTTCGATCCCGTTTTCGGCATCGTCAACTTCGTTCTCTCCCCCTTCGGATTGGGAGAGGTGGACTGGATCAGCCGGTTCCCGCTCCCGGCCGTGATGGTCGCGCTGGTGTGGCAGTGGACGCCGTTCATGATGCTGCTCATCCTCGCCGGCCTGCAGTCGATGCCCCGCGACATCCTCGAGGCCGGCCGCGTCGACGGCGCCGGAGCCTTCGCACTGTTCCGCGAACTGACGCTGCCGCATCTGCGCCGGTTCATCGAACTCGGCACCGTTCTCGGCGCGATCTACCTGGTGAACACGTTCGACGCGATCTACATGATGACCCAGGGCGGACCCGGCACGGCCAGCTCCAACCTGCCGTTCTACATCTACCAGCGCGCGTTCCTCGGCTTCGACATCGGCCAGGCCGCGGCAATGGGTGTCGTGGTCGTCATCGGCACGATCGTCATCGCCACCTTCGCGCTGCGCCTGATCTTCACATCGTTCACCGGCAAGGAGGAAGCGGCATGAGCACCACGGCCACGCAGCCGCAGGCTTCGGACACCACGGCACCCACCGGCCGTGTCATGCGCACGGCCCGGAAGCGCAAGAACCGCAAGTTCAATCCCTGGGGTGTGGTCGCGTGGATCGCCGCCATCGGATTCTTCTTCCCGGTCTTCTGGATGGTGCTCACCGCCTTCAAGCAGGAGGCCGACGCCTACTCCGACCCACCGAAGTTCTTCTTCACCCCCACCCTCGACCAGTTCCGGGCGGTGTTCGAGACCGGAGTGGGCACGGCCCTGCTCAACTCGGCCTTCGCCACGATCGTCTCGACGGTGCTGGTCCTGCTGCTCGGCGTGCCGGCGGCCTTCGCGCTGTCGCTGCGGCCGGTGAAGAAGACCAAGGACGTGCTGTTCTTCTTCATCAGCACGAAGATGCTGCCCATCGTCGCGGCGATCATCCCGCTGTACGTGATCGTCGCGAACGTCGGCCTGCTCGACAACATCTGGGCCCTGATCATCCTGTACACGGCGATGAACCTGCCCATCGCGGTGTGGATGATGCGGTCGTTCTTCCTCGAGGTCCCGGGCGAGCTGCTCGAGGCGGCGAGCATGGACGGCGCGAGCCTGTGGACGGCGGTGCGCGAGCTGATCCTGCCGCTCGTCTCCCCCGGCATCGCTGCGACCGCCCTGATCTGCGTGATCTTCTCGTGGAACGAGTTCTTCTTCGCCGTCAACCTGACCGCTGTTCAGGCGCAGACAATTCCCGTCTTCCTCGTCGGCTTCATCACCGGTGAGGGCCTGTACTGGGCCCGGCTGTCCGCCGCCGCGACGATGGCGGCGCTGCCCGTCGTGCTCGCGGGCTGGCTCGCCCAGAACAAGCTCGTGCGCGGCCTGTCGTTCGGCGCCATCAAGTAGACCCGATTCCTTTTACAGCAAGGACTTCCATCATGGCCGACATCACCTACCGCAACGCCTCGTGCATCTACGAGAACTCCGACACCTTCGCGGTCGATTCGCTGAACCTCGACATCGAGAACGGTGAGTTCGTGGTCCTCGTCGGACCGTCCGGATCCGGCAAGAGCACCGCGCTGCGCATGCTCGCCGGGCTCGAGGACATCGACGAGGGGTCGATCTCCATCGGCGGCAAGGACATGACCGGTGTGCCGTCGAAGGACCGCGACATCGCGATGGTCTTCCAGAACTACGCGCTGTACCCGAACAAGACGGTCGCCGAGAACATGGGCTTCGCTCTGAAGATGCGCGGTGTGAGCGCGGACGAGCGGCGCCGCAAGGTCGAGGAAGCGGCGAAGATCCTGGACCTGACCCAGTTCCTCGACCGCAAGCCCGCCAAGCTGTCCGGTGGTCAGCGCCAGCGCGTCGCGATGGGACGCGCGATCGTGCGCGAGCCACAGGTGTTCTGCATGGACGAGCCGTTGTCGAACCTCGATGCGAAGCTGCGCGTGCAGACTCGCACCGAGATCGCGGCGCTGCAACGCCGTCTCGGCACCACCACCGTCTACGTCACCCACGACCAGGTCGAGGCGATGACGATGGGCGATCGCGTCGCCGTCCTGAAGAACGGAGTGCTGCAGCAGTTCTCCAGCCCCACCGAACTCTACGACCGTCCCGCCAACGCGTTCGTCGCCGGTTTCATCGGCTCACCGTCGATGAACCTGCTCCGCGCGAAGGTCGTCGACGACGGAGTCGTCGTGGGCAGCACCGTCATCCCCGTCGAACGCGACCGCATCGCGCGACTGCACTCCGCAGGCATCGAGGAGGTCACCGCCGGGATCCGGCCGGAGGACTTCGAGATCGCCGACGAGGGCGTCGAAGCCGTCGTCGAACTCGTCGAGGAACTCGGCAGCGAGTCGTACCTGTACACGCGGGTGCCCGGCACCGGCAATCAGGTGGTCGCGCGGGCCCTCGTCCGCACCCCCGCACGCCTCGCCGACACCGTGCACCTGCGCAAGCGCGAAGGTACGGTGCACCTGTTCCACGTCGACACCGGAGAGCGAGTGGGCGACTGACCCGGCGACGGAAGGATCCTCAGTGGGCGAGCAGAAGGAACGGATGCTGGCCGGCGAACTCTACATCGCCGACGACCCCGAACTCGCCGCCGACGCGCTGCGGGCAGCGCTGCTGACCGAGAAGTACAACGCGTCGAGCGCAGCGGATACGGATGCGCGTCGCGCACTCCTCGAGGAGTTGTTCGACGCGATCGGTGACGACGTGGAGATCCGGCCGCCACTGCAGGTGGACTACGGGTATCGGATCACCGTGGGGGACGGGACATTCGTCAACTTCGGCGCGATCATGCTCGACGTCGCGCCGATCACGATCGGCTCGGACGTGCAGATCGGCCCGAACGTGCAACTCCTCACCCCCACTCATCCCCTCGATCCCGATCTCCGCCGCGCGAAGTGGGAATCGGCGCAACCCATCACGATCGGCGACAACGTGTGGCTCGGCGGTGGCGCAATCGTCGGACCGGGCGTCACGATCGGCGAGAACACGGTCGTGGGAGCCGGCGCGGTGGTCACCCGCGACCTGCCGCCGAACGTCGTGGCGACGGGCGTACCTGCTCGGGTGACGCGCCGGCTCTGAACCGATCGAAGCCACCGCCTCCGAGTCGATCGGAGCGGAACTTGCGTCGATCCCGACGCTCGCTATGCTGCCCCGCATGATCAGTCGCCGCGCACGCCTCGTCAGCTTCGTCGTCGTCGCGGGTGCGGCACTCGTCGCGGCAGGGTGTTCGCGCAGCGTGGAGGGTGAGGCCACCGCATCCGAAGCACCCCCCGAGCCGTCGAGCACCACGGCGACTTCGTCGGCGCCGACCACGACCGCGACCGCCACGGCCGCACCGAAGCCGGTCGACCCCGACGACTACGCGGCGACCAGCGAGGGCGTGTACTACTTCGCCTCGCCGGGCGGGCAGTTCGGATGCGCCATCCTCGTCCACACCGCTCCCCTGACGGGCTGCCAGGGCACGATGCCGGCGAGTGCGCCCCGGGTCCCCGGCAGCGGCGCGCCCGACGTGCTGGTGCCCGCGAACGCCCTGATGCTCGAAGGGGACGGCCCCGGAGAGTGGGTCAGCATCGGCGACATCGCGTTCACGGATCTCGGAGGTGCCCCGAATACGCTGCCCCACGGCAGCACTCTCACCGTTGATCCGTTCACGTGCACCGTCGACGAGAAGACCGCTGTCACGTGCGAGACGGACACCCATGGCTTCACCGTGTCGGAGACCGGTGGCGAGGTGTGGTGACCGCATCGGCGATCAAGGAGCGCGGTCAGGGCAGGTCGTCCCGCGCCATCGGCATCATGAAATCGCCGATCTCGTCCCGCATCCACCACTGGCGCGTCGCGCGTCGTTCGGCGCGCGTGGCGAAGCGGTAGCGGAACAGGCGGGCCCGCACCAGACGGGGCGGTTCGTCCGGGAACGGGTTGTGCCGGAGCAACTTCACGGTGGCCGGATCGTTCTCCAGCAGTTTTCCCGCGAACCGCGGGAACCACCCCGCGGCGTAGTCGCGCGAGATCCCCGCGAACCACATCAACCAGTCCAGACGCAGGTGGTACGGCGCGTACTGACGAGGCCTGCGATACACGTCGCCCGGTTTGCCCTTGAACTCGTACTCGCGCCACTCCGTCGCCGGTGTCACCACCGCATCGGTGGTGCCTTCGACGATCACTTCCCGCCGGGTGCGTGTGACGGTGCCGAACGCGCCGTAGGTGTTCACGAAGTGCCATTTGTTGAACGAGGCGTTCATCGCCTGCCGATGCGACATCAGATTCGACACCGGCCAGTAGCTGAGCACCGCGACCAGCACGGTCAGCGCCACCACGGCGACGGTGAACGCGATCGGTGTCGGACCGTAGGTCGTGGTGGAGTCGATCAGCAACCCGTAGAAGCTGTCGGGCACCACCGACAGCGCGATGACGATGGTGATCCAGTTGAGCCACGCGAAATTGCCGCTCGTCACCAGCCACAACTGCGTGACGATCATGATCAGTGCGGCGATCCCGGCGACCGGTTGCGGCAGGAACAATCCGAACGGCACGACGAGCTGGGTGAAGTGGTTACCCGCCACCTCCACCTTGTGCAGCGGCCGCGGGATCAGGTGGAAGTAGCGGCTGAGCGGGCCGGGCATCGGCTGGGTTTCGTGGTGGTAGTACAGGCACGTCAGATCGCGCCAGCACCGGTCGCCGCGCATCTTGATCAGTCCGGCACCGAACTCCAGGCGAAACAGCAACCAGCGCAGCAGGATCAGCACGAGCAGCGGAGGCGCGGTATCGGCGTTGCCCAGGAAGATCGCGAGCACACCGCCCTCGAGCAGCAGCGACTCCCAGCCGAACGAGTACCAGACCTGGCCGACGTTGACGATCGACAGGTACAGCAGCCACATCACGAACCACACGAGCATGCAGACCACGAGCGGCAACTGCTCGGTGACACCGAGCACCGTCACCACCGACAACACGAGACCCACCGCGGCAACCGCGGTGAACAGAGCGTCGGAGTATCTCCAGTGGAACAGGCTCGGCGACTGCCGGAACGATGTGAGCGCCAGGAAGCGCGGGGCGGGAAGGATGCCGCGTTCGCCGATCAGCGCCCGGAACTGCAGCAGGGCCGCGAGGAAAGCCACGGCGTACAGCACCGCGAGTCCACGGGTGACCAGCAGCCGCCCGATCGTGTACCCGTCCGCGTCCAACCAGTCCATCGCTCGGCTCGTTCGTCGTCTGTCGTGCGCGCCATCTCGAGCATGCCACGTCCGGTTCGCCGACGGAGACAGTGTTGCGACGATGGGTCGACGGGATCGGGCCTCGTCCTCACTCGATACGGGTGCGGAGACCGACAGGCTACACGCGGATCTCCCGCCGCAGCCCACTCGCTCGGAGCACCTGCCGTGCCACGCCCGCGCGTACCGCATCCTCGGTCCCGATGATCCGCACGTGCGACCGCGCACGCGTGATCGCGGTGTACAGCAGTTCGCGGGTGAGCAGCGCCGATCCCGAATCGGGCAGCACCACCGAGACGGTGCCGTACTGACTGCCCTGGCTGCGGTGGATCGTCATCGCGTAGACGGTGCTCACCGCCGGGAGCTGACTCGGGCGCAGTTCGAACGGCGTCTCGCCGCGTGCGAACGCCGCGACGAGTTCGTCGCCGCGCCGCACGACCACGCCGGTGTCGCCGTTGTAGATCTGCATGTCATGGTCGTTCGCGGTGACGAGCAACGGCCGGCCCGGATACCAGCTCTCGGGATCGAGTCGCTGCCCCGCGGCCTCCCCGATCCACTCGGCGGCCTGCCGCGCCCACCACTGCACGCCGGCCGGGCCGTCGCGGTGCGCGCACAGCAACCGATGTTCCTCGAACCGCTTCAGCGCCGTCTCGACGTCCCCCGTCTCGGCGGACTTGGTGACCTCGGCGGCGGAGCGGACGATGTCGTCGCGTAGGGCGTCGAGGTCGGAGGGGGCCACGAACGAGACCTCCGGGTCGCCCCTGCGCAGGATGTCGAGCACCTCGTCGCCGGCGCCCTTACGGACGGCCACCGCCAGCTCGGCGATCGCACCACCGAAGCGGCGGCCGCGACTCAGCCGCACGACACCGCCACCGAGCCGGGCGCGTTGGGCCGGAGTGAAGGCCGCCTCGGCGGGGTCGTCGGCGGCCGCCACATCGCGGGCGACGACCCGTTCGAAGACCGGATCGAGGGTGCCGCTGACCGGGCGCCCCACGAGGTCGGCAAGCACAGCACCGGCGTCGACCGAGGCGAGCTGGTCGGGGTCGCCCACGAGGACGAGCCTGGTGTCGGGCCGCACCGCCTCGAGCAGGCGGCACATCATCGTCAGCGACACCATCGACGTCTCGTCGACGACGATCACGTCGTACGGCAGGTGGTTGCCCGCGTGGTAGCGGAAGCGGGTGCGGCCGCGCTGCCAGCCGAGCATCCGGTGCACGGTCATGGCGGTGAGATTCGGCGGCAGACCCAGCTCGGTCTCCTGCTCGCGCACCGATTCCTGGAGGCGCGCAGCGGCCTTGCCGGTGGGAGCGGCCAGGCCGATGCGCAGTTCGTGTCCGTACAGGCGGGTGAGCAGCGCGAGGATCCGCGCCACGGTGTGGGTCTTGCCGGTGCCCGGCCCGCCCGCGATCACCGTGGTCGGTCGGGTGGCGGCGAGTGCCGCCGCGACGCGCTGACGATCGGGTGCCGGCGCGGGCCGGGAGGGATCGTCGGGATGGTGGAACAGCTCGTCGAGTGTCGCCGCGATGCGCTCCTCGTCGAGGTCGGGGAACGTCGCCGTGCGCTCGGCGAGCACCCGGCGGATCGTCTGCTCCTGCCGGAAGTACCGGTCGAGATACAGCAGCGGACCTTCCGCGGTATCGACGAGACGCAGCGGACGCAGAGGTCCGCGGTCGCCACCGACCACGAGGGGGCTGCGACGCAGCGCCGCGAGCACGTCCTCGTCGCGAGGCCACGGCAGGCTCGCGGGGTCGACGACGGGATGGCCGTCCGCGTCCTCGTCGACCGTGACCTCGCGGAAACGGGTGAGGTCGAGGCACACCGACCCGGATCGCACGGCACGCACTGCCAGCGCGGTGGCGAGATGCACGTGCGGGTCGTCCTCGCCGCCGAGCGCCGCGAGTCGCAGGGCGACGTGCACGTCGGCGGCGGATAGTGCGCCCACCTCGTTGAACTGCCGCAGAGCGCCCTTGCCGCGCTGGGCGATCCGAACGTCGGTCATGGACTCGATCACGAAATCATGGCCTTTCCGGCGAGGAGGTCGGACAGGTCGGTGACGAGATCGGCCGGCGGATGCCAGTCGAACACGCCGCTGCCGGGTGGACTGTCCGGTCCGGCCATGCCGCGGACGAACAGGTACTGCACACCACCGAGGTGGACGTGCGGGTCGTAGTCGCGCATCCGCCACCGCAGATAACGGTGCAGGGCAACGGAATAGAGCAGAGCCTGCATCGGATAGTGCGCGCGGAGCATCTCCGCCGCCATCGACTCGCGGGTGTAGTGGGCGGTGGTCAGTTCGTCGACGGGCGCGAGCCGGTTGGTCTTGTAGTCGACGACGACGAATCGCGGACCGTCGGTGCGCAGCACGGCGTCGATACTGCCGTTGAGGTAACCCCGCAGCGGCACGGACTCGAGGGTGCGCACCAGATCGGCGTAGGTCGCCATCGGATCGTCGGCGGGCAGGTGCCGGCGCAGCAACCCACCGACCGCGTCGAGGGTGACGGTGACGGGCACCGGGCTGTCGCCTCCGGTGAGCGGCAACTCGAAGTCGAGTTCGGAGAGCCGGTCGGACGGCGTGAAGTCGGCGAGGGTCCGGCCGAGTGGCCCGAGCGGGGTGCGCATCACCGGGAGCAACGCCGCCGCGAGCTGGACGGGGTCGATCGGCGACATCTGGCGTCGCACCGTCTCGTGGCAGCAGTCGAGTAGTTCGGCCTCGAGGTCGGCGGCGGAGGTGTCGACGACCTCGAGGACGGCGTGCACCAGCGTGCCGAAGATCGTGCCGCCGGGCAGTCCGTTCATCGGTGACGGAATGCCTTCGCGCGCCGCTTCCGGTGCGCTCAGCGGAGGCTCGGCAGGCTCGTCGGTCGTCACCGGTTCCTCCACCTCACCGCTCACCACGGGCGCATCGTGCACCGAGGCGGTGAGCGCCGAATAGGAGGTCCTGCGCCAGTTCTCGTCGACGACCCGATCGAAGCGCGCGGCGGCGAGTGGGCCGGTCTCCACGCGGGGGCGGGTCCAGCGCAACACCGGAATCGGGTGCGGCCCGACCGCTTCGGCGGCGATGACCCCATCGGCGCGCGCGGCCCACCGGTCGAATTCCTCGGCCATGGCCTCGTCGTGGCCGATCCGGCCTTCCGCGGAGACCTCTGCCGAACCGGGATCGCGGGCGAACAGCAACCGGTGCAGCGGAGACCGCGAGGTGGGGGTGGACGGCGCCCACCAGAGGGTGAGCGCACACTGCGCGCGCGTCACCGCCACGTACAGCAGGCGCAGTTCCTCTCCCGCCTCCTCGAGTTCGTGCTGACGCCGCCGCGCGACATAACCGGGACCGCTCTTGCCGCCCACATCGAGGATGCGTCGGCCGTTCTCGTGCAGCAGCAGCTTGTCGGGCTCGGGGTTCTTCGCGGCATCCCACCCGTACGGGACGTGGACGACGGGGAATTCGAGTCCCTTGCTGCCGTGCACGGTGAGGATCTGGACCGCCGCGGCGTCGCTGTCGAGGCGCCGGACCCGGTCGGCTCCACCTCGGTCGGGGTCGTTGATGCGATCCTCGAGCCAGCGGGTGAGTGCGGCCAGCCCCAGCGACTGTGCCGAGGCGACGTCCTCGAGCAGCTGTGCGACGTGCCGGATGTCTGTGAGGGTGCGTTCCCCGGACGGCTGATCGAGGAGGCGGGCCTCGACCGAACCGAAGGACGCGAGGCGTTCGAAGACGGCGGCGAAGCCGGTGCGGGCGTAGACGTCGTTCAGTTCGCGGAGCAGTCCGCCGACCTCCACGACCAGCGCTTCGCCCTCCGAATCGATGTCGGTCATCGTGCGGCCGAGCAGCGGGGTGAGCGCGGCGAGCCGGACGCGATCGGCGCGGTGGGGCTGCTCGAGCGCATAGAGAACCCACAGCCAGTGCTGTGCGGACGGTGTGGCGAACACACTCGTGCCCCCGGCGACCACGCACGGCACGTTCGCCTTCGTCAGCGCGTCGTGGACGAGCGTCACCTGTTTGTGTTTGCGCACGAGGACCGCGATGTGCCCGGGTTGCACACGCTCGGGACCGGAACCGAGGTCGACGGTGACGTTCTCGTCGTCGAGCAGGCGCACGATGTCGGCCGCCACGTCGCGAGCGACCCGCCCACGTAAGCCGTCGAGGTTCTGCGGGAAACCCCAGTCGTTGAGCGGACCGGCACCGGCGCGGGGCAGGTGACGCACCCGCAGGGACGCGATACCCGAGAGCCGGGAATCGGCGGCTGCCGCCTTCACCGGGTTCACCACGATGCGGGGATCACCGAGAGCCGCACCGAGATGGACGTGTTCGAGCGCCCGGACGAGATCGCCGTCGCTGCGCCAATTGGTGGTCAGCTCGCAGTAGGTGTCGGATTCGGAGACGGCGTCGAGATAGCTGAGCACCTCCGCGCCGCGGAAGGCGTATATCGCCTGTTTCGGGTCGCCGACGAGCACGAGCGTGCTGTGCCCGTGGAACGCCCGGCGCAGGATCTCCCACTGCTTGGGGTCGGTGTCCTGGAACTCGTCGACGAGGACGACGGAGAAGCGCGCACGCATCCGCCGGCAGGCGGCGTCGCCGTGCTCCGGATCGCCGAGCACCGCGTGCAGTAGGGACAACTGGTCGTCGAAGTCGCGCAGTCCGAGCCGGCGCTTGCGCCGTTCGACCTCCTCGCGGACCGCACGCGCGAATTCCACACGCTCGCCTGCCGCGGTGCCGTCGGCGTCGTTCGGTGCGAGTTCGGCCTGCGGGTCGAAGATCGCCTCCTTCGCGGCGACGGCCGCCTCGGCGTAGGTGATGGGGGCCTGTCCCCTGCCGTAGCGCCGCAGGTAGAGATCGTCGACGACCTCCACCCGCAGGTCGTCGACGTCCTCGACGACCGTGACGTCGGGTTCGCGTTCACCGGCGATCCCGAGTTCGTCGAGCATGCGGCGGCAGAAGCCGTGCGTGGTGGAAATGGTGCCGGAGTCGAAGTCGGACAACGCCTGTCGTAGGCGGGCCCGCCGCGCGTCGACGTCCTCGCTCGCGAGATGACGGACGAGCATGTCGGTGCTCGCCCGCGCACTCTCGGGATCGGCGAGGGCGGTGGCGACCTGCGCGAACCGGTTCCGGGTACGTTCGCGCAGTTCCTGCGTCGCAGCCCGGCTGAAGGTGACGAGCAGCAGATCCGACAGGTGGGCGCGCCCTTCGGCGACGAACCGGGTGGCGAGCCCGACGATCGCGTACGTCTTCCCCGTTCCCGCGCTGGCCTCGAGAACGGTGGTGCCGCTCGGCAGCCGGCCGAGCAGATCGAAGCCTGCCGGCGGCGGACCGCCCGCGGCGCGCGGATCGGTGATGGCGGTATCGGGCACGCTGCGTCCTTCTCTCACGGGCGTCCCTGGTTCTCGGAGGCGAGCAGGGGTTCCCACAACCGTCGGGCGAGCACACCGAAACGGGTGGGGTCGTCGAACCAGCCGGCCTCGACACCCTCCGGTGCGTCGGCGGTGAGCTGCCCGAACGTGACGTCGGGCCCGTACAGATACTGCACGTGACGGTCCTTGCCGTCGCCGAACGCGCCACCGAACGCCTTCCCGGCGGCCGACAGTGCCATCTCCACGGAATCACCGCGGTGGCGGCGATCGGCGTACTCGGCCGACGCGCCCGTCACGAGCGGCAGCGGCCGGCACAGTCCACGATCGCGCAGATCGACGAGTGCGGCGAGCAGCGCGACGGGATCGGCGGGAGCCAGAAGGGTCGAGCGCCAGGCCGGATACGAGCGCGAACGGCTGCGCCCGGTGGTCACCGCACGCCACTGTCCGGGATGACCCGAGGCGACGACGGCGAGCAACCGGATCCATGCTTCCAGCCGGTGTTTCGGGGACAGCTTGGAATAGGTGCTGCGGGCCAGTACCTCGCCGTGTACACCTCCGACGGTGCCGGTGAGCCGACGACCGTCGCCGAGATCGACGCGGATGTCGACGGTGCGGGCCTGCCCGGTGTGCACACCGGCGCAGGCGTGCACGAGGCGGTCGACGTTGTCGCTCACCGCGTCGAGGGTCCTGCGGCCGAGCGCGAACGGCGGGAGCGTGCCGCGACGCCATTCCGCGTCCTGGAAGGCACCCGCGGACATGCCCGCCAATCGCGCTTCGAGCATGCGGTCGCCCAGTTGCCACTGGGCGAGACCGTCGAGTTCGACGTCGAGTGCGTCGGCGATGCCCTCGTCGGTGTCGGGGATCCGCAGACCGAGTCGCTGCCGGAGGAATCCCTGCGTCGGATGTGTCAGGAAGGAAACGAGTTCGTCGAGATCGACATCGGTGCGTGCCGGGGCCGGAAGGTCGTCGACGAGGAGCGCACCCGACCGGTCGCGCTCCACCGAACCTCCTTGTCCGGCACGGGCTCCCGCGAGTGCGGTGACACCGAACCCGAACGGGTCGTCGGCCCGGAAATTGCGCGGATCGAAGGGCTGCAGGGGATGTCGCCGCACGATGCGCTCGTCGTCGACGTCGACTCCCGTCATCGTCGACACCACGTCGCGCACCTCGGTGAGCGGAATCGCCGGTGGGCGCAGTGCTCCGGTGACGGCGTCGGCGCCGGTGTGGAACAACAGCACACGCTCCTCCGCGGCCATCAGCGCGTCGAGCAGCAGCTGCCGGTCCTCGCTGCGCGGATCACGCTCTCCCACACAGGGGTTCTGGGTCAGGACATCGTCGCCGTCGATGTGGGCCGTGCGAGGGAAGACGTCGTCGTCGAGACCGAGGAGAACCACCACGCGATGGGGCACCGAGCGCATCGGCACCATCGTGCACACGGTCAGTTCGCCGGTACGGAAGTTCGAGCGCGACGGACGCCCGGCGAGCCGGGAGCCGAGCATGGACCGGACATCGCTCAGGGACAACTGCGTGTCGCCGGCATGCTCGACGGCCTCGCCGATCTCGCGACGCGCGCGGGTGAGCTGCCATGCGTCGGCGGCGGGAACGTCGGCGAGCAGGTCGATGCCGTAACCGAGTTCGTCCGACCACCGCGCCGCCGGGTGCGGGCCGCGCAACCGGAGCAGCACCACCGTCAACCGGTCGATGAACTCGGCGAACCGCCCGGCGAGGTCGATGTCGTTGCTGTCGACGTCGTCGAGGGGCAACGACAGGGACAGCCACTCTCCGTCCGCGCCGTCTGCGGCGACACCGAGCAGGATACGGTCGAGTGCCGCGCCGAAAGTGTTCTGCATGAAGTCGCCGAGACCGAAGCTCTTGCGCTGCCACGGCCCGAGACCCCAGCGGGCACCGGTCTCGGTGGTCCACTCCTGCAGGCGCTCGAGTTGATCGTCGTCGAATCCGAACTTCCGGCGCACCGGAGCCGACGCGGCGAGGTCGAGAACCTCGCTGGCGGTGACCCGGCCGTCGGCGAGCGCGAGCAGTTCGGACACCACCGCAAGGATCGGATCGGTGCGGCGCAGGCCGCGATCGGCGAGACGGACCCGCAGCGTGTGGCCGGGATGCTCGCCGACCCCGGCACCGAAGGCGGCATGGACGAGCGGCGCGTACGTCTCGACGTCGGGGCACATGACGACGACGTCGCGCGGTTCGAGCGTGGGGTCATCGCGGAACAGGTGCAGCAGGCACTCTCGGAGCACCTCGACCTGCCGGGTGGGGCCGTGGCAGGCATGGATCATCACGGTCCCGTCGGGCGCGGCCGATCCGTGTGCGGGGGCGCGGTCGTCGCGGAGATCGGCCTGCAACCGGCCGAGGAGCGTCGCCGGCGGCCGGGGTGAGGGATGCGGAAGGTCGGTGCACTCGAGGCCGGAGAGCCGGCTCTGAAGTTCGCGCACGTCTCGGCCGAGCGCGGCCAGCAGCGGGTGCTGCACCCCGAGAGCGCTGTGGTCGTCGGCGCGACGCATCGACTCCGGACGCCGGGTCAGTCCGTCCCACATCACCGGGCTCGGATGCGGAAGCCAGATGTGCACGTCGCGGTGGTGCCCGAGCGCGGTCAGCACCTCGACGAGGACGGTGTCGAGGCGGGTGGGACCGAAGATCGAGAGTCGTTCGGGCAGGTCGACGACGTCGGGGTCGTCTCGCAGCCGGCCGCACAGTTCGTCGAGTCGCTGCGACGGGCTGTCGACGCCGATGCGGGCGCGCAGCCGTCGCCACAGCTCGGCTTGCCAACGCAGATGGTCGTCGAGAGGCGCACCCGTGCCGTCGGTGTCGTTCCCCGCCGCCCACTGGGAGATCATCCCGGGGCGCTGGAGTCCGTAACTGCGGAGAAGGCCGGTGAGATGCGCTGCGGTGGCGTACCGGCGTCCGGCCCGGTGGTCGTCGGCGCCGTGACCGAGATGCCGCGCGAGGGTGGCGCACCACGGTTCGCCGACGCACTCGTCGATCACCCCGAGCAGCGACCACAACATGCGGGAGGGATGCCACGGATCGTCGTCGGCGGTGATGCCGGAGGCCGCGGCGAGCGCTTCGTCGACGAGGCGGGACGGGGACGGGAAGTCGATGTTGGCGGCCACCCCGTCGCCGGCGGAGGAACCGAGCATTCCCGACAACCGCTGGGTGAGCCATCTTTCGACACCGCGCGCGGGCACCGCGACGACCTCCCGCGCGAACGGATCGTCGAGGGGCTCGGCGAGCACCTCGGCCAGCGCATCCGCCAGGATGCCGGTGCGCTCGGCACGGTGCAGTATCAGCACGCGTCGCTCCCCCTCGTCGTCGCTCGTTCCCGTCCGGTACGGCTTATCACACCGCCCGGACAGGCGACTGCGTCGCAGGTCGCGAGTGCTCCGTGCCGGAGGTTGCGGGCGCTCCGTGCGACGGACGAGCTACAGGACGGGACGAACCCCGCCGGGAGAGACTCCGAAGACCGCCATCGATCGCGTACCCGCGATCGAGACGACGTCCCCGGCACGAAGTGGAGTACGGGGACTGCGGACCTGGCGATGATTGACGCGGACGAGACCTTCCATGAGCAGCGCCGCCGCTTCACCGCCCGAGCCGGCCAGTCCGCTCTCCTGGAGGAAACCGAACAGGGAGTCGCGCACGAGTGCCTCCATGACACCTACGGTCCCCTCCGGAGGCGACGATGCCTCCTCACACGGGGTCCGTGCGGGTGCACATCCGATGAACACACGGCGAACACCGGCGGCCGGGATTCAGGTCTCGGTCGAGATATCGAACAACGACAACTGGTTCCTCGTCATCTCGGCAGTGATATCCGCGCGGTAGCGCTCCCCCAGATTCTGTGCGACATGGGCAGGGCAACCGAGTTCGCTGCCGATCTGCTCCCAGGTGTATCCGGCCTCGCGGCGTTCCCACGCGTAGCCGCCGTCCTCGTCCCACGGCATCGACATGATCCGATGGTGGCCTGGGTCACACCCCTCTTCAACGACCTGACCCGGTGTGTCGCCGACGAATCCGGCGAGAACGACGATGCCGCCGTACCTCGGAAGAGGAACGACGGCATCGGACCAGATGATCCGTGGATCGGAAGCCGATCGATCGGGCGCCCCTGCGAATCAGTTCTCCGTGAGCCACTTGTCGAGGTCGATCCGATCGTTCTGGACGATGTTCTCGACGAGCTGGACGATGAGGCCCTCGATCTGCCCACCGACGACGGGAACCTTGACGGTGGCCTCGCCACGCACCTCGATCTCGGTACCGCCGTCCGCGTTGCCACGAAGCTCCGAATGGGCCGCGATCGTGATCGGCAGCCCCGACGTGCTGCCGGCGAGGGTTCCCTGCGCCGTACCGTCCTCGAGTCCGCCCCATTCGTCGGTGCGCTCGATGATCAGAGGTCCTCGCACCACGCCCCGGACGACCGCGGGCAGCGCGGAGGTGTCGATCTGGTCGGAGACCTTCGCGCGGAAGGTCCCGGGACCGGAGCCGACCTCGAGCTGCGCCACGCCGGTCTGGCTCGCAGCCAGTCGGCTGTTCCAGAAGTCCTCGCTGGTCAAAGCGCCGTGGACGCGTTCGACGCTGTGGTCGAGCGTAGACGTGAAAACGAATTCCTTGGACATGACCGGAGACGATATCCTCCCGCTCGGATCTGGACGAAACGGGCCTACCGGTGTCGTTCTGCCACGTCAGAGAACAGCGACGAGGGTCGCCGCCGCTCCTCCGACGACACCCACCAGAGCGAGCCCGGCCGCCAGGGATCCTGCGACCACCGCGGCGGCTGCGAATCCGCAGACGGCGAGGACGACGAACATCAGCATGCCCGCGATCGGGTGCTCGAGCAGGGCCGGCATCTCCTCCGTCACCGGAGGTTCCACCTCCCTCGACGCCACGGCGGCCGACGGCGGGGCCTCGACGGACCGCGCGTCGATCGTCTGCGCCGGAATGTCGGCCGACTGCGACGGAGCAACCGTCGCCGGAGCGGTGATCACGTCCGTGGGCATGACGGGTGCTGCCGTGGTCATCGTGTCGTCCCCGCTTTCCTTTGTGCTGCTTGCGGCCGTCTCACGGTCGCCGATCAACCTGAGGAGTCAGGCGGACCGCGTCTCGTCCCGGCCTCGATCTCTCACGTCAAGGTGTGCTCCGAAGTTTCCCCGCGAGTAACCGGCTCAAACCGAGACCCGTGCGACTCGCGTGCGCCGAGTGGTCACTGCAGCAACGAACCCGACCAGAGGGTGTGTTATGGATCACATAGACGTTAGCAGTTACGGGGGTCGGGTAGCCGACAGTTGTCACGTCATTTCTCGATGGATGTGAATTCGTCGGTAGATCACCGACTCTTCCAGTGCGAAGGAGGCGAACGCACGATGACCGAGAACCGAACTCCCGCGTTGCTCACCCAGTTGCGCACTCTCCACGAACTGACCCATGCAGAGACCCAGGTCGCCGAAACGCGTGTCGCGCAGGCCCGAACCGAAGCGGTACGCAAGGAGCTGACCGAGAACGCCGAGAACTGCCGCATCCGTGCGGTGGCGATCGAAGAGGCGATCCGCGATCTGGGCGGACTTCCCGATGTGGTCGGGCCGTTCATCGGCCGCGCCGCCATCATGGTGAAGGCCCTCACCGAGCAGGCGCAGCCGTTCGACGAAGCACTGCTGTCGGACCTCGCCCTCGAACATCAGCTCCTCGACCGTGCCCGCTACGTGAAGGCACTGGCCATCGCGGGCGGACACAAGTCGATCGTGTCGCTGGCGGACCGTCTGATCACGGCTCACACGGCGACGGTCGAGTGGCTCACCACCGTCATCGCGGAGGAGGCGCTCGGTGGTCCTGCCGCTCTGCGTCGCACTCCTCTGCAGGCCGCGGCCGGCGCAGCGGTGCGCCTGGTCAACACGCCGGTCACCTGGTCGGCGCGCAGCATCGATCGAGCGATCGATGTCGCCCGCTCGACGCGTCCCCGCATCGAGTCGCTGCTCTCGCGCGGCGCGCATGCCGGTGACGTCGCAGCCAAGACCATCGGTGCCTCGCGCGATGCGGCTCTCGAGACGGCCGAGCGCGTGAGCCGTCGTGAAGGCGCCGACGGTACCGCCGACGCTCTACACAAGGCACGCAGCGCCTCGGGTGTCCTCACCGAGGAGGAGTTGCCGATCCGGAACTACGACGATCTCACCGTCCCGAAGGCCGTGGCGGCGGTCAAGGAACTGACCGAGCCCGCGGACATCCGGGCGATCGTCGCCTACGAGGAAGCGCACAAGGCACGACACGGTGTTATCTCCGCGGCCCAGACCCGTCTGGCCGCCATCGCGCAGGAGGTGGTCGGCATCTGATCCGCCGCACCCCAGTCACGTCACACGATCGCCGGGTCCCTCGTGGGCCCGGCGATCGTCGTCACTGTCGCGGACCCGGCGACCGTCGTCACTGTCGCGGGCGCGGCGACCCATCGTCACTGTCGCGGACCCGGCGACCGTCGTCACCGCCGGTGTCGGTCCCGCTCACAGCGGGTACCCGGCCTCTGCGTTCATCAGAGAGGACACACCATGACCCGCATCCTGTTCGTCGTCAGCTCCGCCGATCATTGGACATTGCAGGACGGCACCCGCCATCCCACGGGCTTCTGGGCGGAGGAACTCGTCGAGCCGTACACCGTCTTCGACGAAGCCGGCTACGACATCACCGTTGCCACTCCGGGCGGCCGCACGCCCGTCGTGGACCAGGCCAGCCTCGAACCCGACGCCGCAGGCGGTGAGGACCGCGTGGCCGAGTTGAAGTCGTCGCTCGAGAAGCTGCAGCCGGTGCTCACCGGTGCGGCGGTGCTCGAGGACCAGCGAGCCGAGGACTTCGACCTGCTGTTCGTGCCCGGTGGCCACGCCCCGATGGAGGATCTGGCTGTCGACGAGCGGTTCGGTGAACTCGTCCGGCACTTCGTCGAGGCCGACAAAGTGGTCGCGATGGTGTGCCACGCCCCGGCTGCCCTGCTTCCCGCCCACGAGTCCGGCGGTCGCTGGTTGTTCGAGGGTTACAGCCTGACTGCGTTCACGAACGTCGAGGAGGTCCAGGCGGGACTGGCCGACAAGGCACCCTGGTTGCTGCAGGACCGCCTGCAGGAGGCCGGGGCCGTCTTCTCGTCCACGGACGCCTGGCAGCCGCACGTGGTGGTCGACCGCGTCCTGTACACGGGTCAGAACCCGGCCTCCTCGCGGCCGCTCGCCGAACGCATCGTCGCTGAGATCCCCGCGCGCGCTACGTCGTGACCTTGCGGACGAAATCGATCGTCCGCTCGAGCGCGGCACGCGCATCCGGTGTCGACAGATCGAACTGGTACTCGTGTGCCAGTTCCGGTGTGTGGTCGTCCGGATAGAACAACGCATCCACCTGCACACCCAGTCCGGTGAGCCGCTGCGCGAGCCTCTCGGACTGGGTGGCGGTGAGCGGATCGGCGTTGCCACCGGAGATGTAGGTGGCCGGGAAGTTCTCGGTGACCGAGTTCAATACCGACATCTGGCCCGCCGCATCCGAAGTGGCGAACTCCCGGGCGCCGGTGTAGGCCCACATCGCCTGCTCCACGCCCCATCCGGTCAGCCCGCCGCTCCCACCGATCGCGGACACGTCGTAGATGCCGCAGTTGAGCACGCCACCGCGAACGTTCTCCCGAGTGAACGCCGGGTCGACACCGAGGGTCGCGGCGTAGTCGGGGTCGGTGATCGCCGCGGCGATCTGCGCGGACAGTTGCGCCCCGGCCGAGTCACCGGCGAGCACGATCCGCTCGGTGTCGATGTGCAGTTCGTCGGCGTGCTCGAGCAAGTAGCGCTGTGCATCGACGAGTTGCCGCACCGGGGTCGGATAGCGGTGGCCCGGTGCGAGCGAGTAGCCGACCGACACCACGGTGAATCCGGCGGCCGCGAGACGCCTGTAGTAGCCCGCGTAGTTGGTGCGGTTACCCGACAACCACGCGCCACCGTGCGTCCACACGATCGTCGGCAGCGCCTCGGTGGTCCCCGGCGGTGTGTACACGTCGAGATAGGCGTCCGGGTCGTCCTCCCGATAGTGGAGGTCGGCGACGAAGTCCGTCTCCGGAGCGTCCACCGCGAGCTTCGCGGTCTGCTCCCGCGCGTCGCGTTCGAACACCTTCCGCACCACCAGTGATCCCGGCACAGGGGTGAGGACGAACGCCGCCGCCACGCCGACGAGCACCACGACGAAGACGATCAGGATCCATCGACCGACGCGCCGACGCGGCGCTCTGTCCGTACTGCCCTCCGACACCTGTCACTCCTACCCGGGTCACGACGCGCCCGGGCGGATCCGGACCGAACGATCATGTCAAACAGTGCGGCGGGATGCGGGTTCTCGGGCGGGGCGTCCGCGCCGCGAGACGACCGTCAGGGTTGTTCGCTCAGCGCCTGCAATCGGGTCTCCTCGAGGTCGAGGCGGCGCTGGGCCGCACCGAGCGTCTGCGAACTGTAGGTACCGCGCGCCCGGCCCTCGAGCAGGGCCCCGCGTTCGGCCGCGATGGTGAGCAGCCGCAGTGGTCACGACGACGAGAAGGACCCCGAGTCCGCTGATGGCCTTGAAGTTCCGGCGGAAGTCCTGGGCCGGCATGCTCAGCGCGGCCGAGTACAGCCGCGATGCTCACGGTGCCGGCGATGCCGACCACTGCCATGAGGGCCAGATCCATTCGGATCATCGTGCTCGCTCATGACCCCTCGGCCGCGGAGCGGTGCACGTGGTGTTCGTCGTGCGTAGACGGATATCGCGGGCTTTCTCGTTGAATGAGAAGAATCGATCCTACGAGCCGTCATCGCTCCCACACTCGTGGAACACATCGGTGTCCCACGCGCGCGGGACGGCGACGACCACGCTGAGGAGAACCCTATGGCCTTGCTCGACGAAGCCCTGTGGACGGGAAAGATCCATCTCGACGGCTGGCGCCCCGGCAACGGCGGCACCACGAAGGTCACCAACCCCTCGACCGGGGAACAAATCGCCGAGATCGGCCTGGCCGACCCCGATGACGTCTACGCCGCCGCCCGCGCTGCCGCCGCCGCACAGAAGTCCTGGGCCGCCACGGCGCCGTCCGAGCGTGCGGAGATCCTCCGTCGCGCCGGCGAGAAGTTCCGTGAGCACGCCGACGAACTCATCGGCTGGGGACTCCGCGAGACCGGGTCCATTCCGGACAAGGCCGCCATGGAGGTGTTCGGTTCCGCCACCGAGTGCTTCGAGGCGTCGGCGCTGCCCACCCATCCGCACGGTGAGTACCTGCCGTCGGACAACGGTCACTGGTCCATCGCGCGCCGCCTGCCCGCCGGCGTCGTCTCGGTGATCGCACCGTTCAACTTCCCGTTGCTGCTCGCGATGCGCTCGGTTGCCCCGGCTCTCGCCCTCGGCAATGCGGTGCTGCTCAAGCCGGATCCGCGGACCACCGTCATCGGTGGTGTCGCCGTGGCCCGGATCTTCGAGGAGGCCGGACTACCCGCCGGTGTGCTGCAGGTGCTGCCCGGTGGTGGTGACGTCGGCGCCGCAACCGTCGATGCTCCCGAGGTGCGGGTGGTCTCGTTCACCGGATCCACCGCCGCCGGACGCCACGTCGGCAAGGCCGGCGCGGAACATCTCAAGCGCACCCACCTCGAACTCGGCGGCAACAACGCGATGATCGTGCTCCCCGGCGCCGACGTCGATCTCGCTGCCGGTGTCGGAGCGATGGGATCGTTCTTCCACCAGGGCCAGATCTGCATGACCACCGGCCGGCACCTGGTGCACGAGTCCGTCTACGACGACTACGTGCGCGCCCTCGCCGCGAAGGCGGATGCGCTCGTCGTCGGCGATCCCGCAGGCGGCCCGGTTCACCTGGGCCCGATCATCGACGAGCGTCAGCTGGCGAACATCGACACGATCGTGCAGGACACCGTCGCCGCGGGCGGCACTCTCGCTGCCGGAGGCACGCACGAGGGGTTGTTCTACCGGCCCACCGTCCTGACCGATCTGACCACCGAGATGCCCGCCTGGGGCCAGGAGATCTTCGGTCCCGTCGCGCCGGTGCTGAAGTTCTCCGACCCGGACGAGGCCGTCGAACTGGCCAATGCGTCCGAGTACGGCCTGTCGGTGAGCATCGTCGGCGACGTGGGACAAGCGATGAAGATCGCCGACCGGATCCACTCGGGCAAGATCCACATCAACGAGATGACCGTCGCCGACGAGGCCAACGCTCCCTTCGGCGGGGTCGGGGCATCCGGTACCGGTTCCCGTTTCGGCGGTCCAGCCGCGAACATCGAGGCGTTCACCGAGACCCAGTGGGTCACGGTGCGTCCCGACATCGCGCCCTACCCGTTCTGACGCAGATCGCGAATCGGCCGGGCGAGCGTGTGCTCGCCCGGCCGTTCTCGTATGCCCGACAGGACTATTCGGCGAAGGTGAGTCCGCGGGCGGCTCGTTCCTCCACCGCCGCGGCCGTCTCCTCCGCGATCAGGTCGGCGTTCACGGCCGCCCCTGTCATCACGCCGGCGCCTGCAGCGACCACGACCACCGCGGAGAGGTCGGCGGAGTTGCCCGCCGCCCATACGCCGGGCAGAGCGGTCTTCCCCGTCGGATCGGTCTCGATGAGGGTCCCCACGGGATGGTCGGTGACCGTTCCGCCGAGCTGCTCGTACAGGTCGGCGCGGGCGACGAAACGCGGTGCGACCACCACGGCGTCGACCTCGACCTCGGTGCCGTCCTCGAGCACCACGGCACGGACCTCCTCGCCGTCCGCTCGCAGTTCCGCGACGGTGCCGTCGACGATCCGCACGTCGCGCGCCTCGAGCTGGTCGCGGGCCTCGCTCTCCAGGGCGGGCGCCGAGTGGGTGAAGAAGGCGACGTCGTCGCTGAGCTGACGGAACAACAGGGTCTGGTGCACGCTCATCGGCCCCGACGAGATCACGCCGACGCGCCGGTCCCGAACCTCCCAGCCGTGGCAGTACGGGCAGTGCAGGACACTCTTCCCCCACAGTTCGCGGACTCCGGGCAGGTCGGGCAGCTCGTCGACCAGTCCCGTCGCGAGGATCAGTCGACGTGCCTGCACGGTGGTGCCGCCGGAGAGACCGATCTCGAATCCCGTGTCGCTGCGACGAGCGGATTCTGCTCGTGCGGACAGGATTTCGGCGCCGTATCCGGCGGCCTCCTTCCGTCCGAGAGCCAGCAGTTCGGTCGGCGCGATGCCTTCGTGTCCGATCACGTTGTGCGCGGCCGCGGCAGGGGCGTTGCGCGGTTCTCCGGCATCGACGACAAGCACCGAGCGGCGTGAGCGTGCCAGCGCTGTGGCGGCACTCAGTCCGGCGGAGCCGCCGCCGATCACGACGACGTCGTAACCGTCCTGTGTGGGGTTCTCCTGGGTGTTCATCGGTTCTCCTCCTTGATTGCCTGTGCGATCCACACGGTTCGGGATCCACGCACCACCAGATCTGCCCGGTGCAGCACCGAGTCGGGACCGTCGCCGACGAGTCGATCGAGCGTGTCGAGATCCTCGTCGGACACGGCGTTGTCGAGGCCGGTCCGCATCCGGCTCAGCACCGCGTGGGCGTATCGGCGTGCGGTGTCGTCGACGTCGGCACCGAGTTCGTCGCGGCGCATCTCGACCATCCCGAACCCGGCGCGACGCAGGTTGTCGCTCCAGTCGGGCCACCTGTTCCACCCTCGGGACGCCGCGGCCTCGTGACATCTCGCTTCGAGTCCCGGTGTACCGATACCGATGTCGTCGGGCAGGAATCGTGGTTGCGACTCCATCTCGGTGACGACCACCGTCCCCCCGGGTGCCATCGCCTCGGCGAGTTGCCGGAGCGTTGCATCCGGATCCTCGATGTGGTGCAGGGACAGCGCCGCCCAGGCGAGGTCGATCGCACCGACGGCCGGAAGTCCTGCATCGAGGTCGGCCTCGACGGTCCGGATCCGATCACCGAACCCGTTGTACGCGGCGGTCTTCCGGAGTCGTTCGAGCATCCCGGCGGACCGGTCGAGAGCGACGAGCTGCGCGTGGGGGAACCGGCGCGCCAGGGCGAGTGTGCCTGTTCCTGTGCCGGCGCCGATGTCGACGACGGTGCGCGGTTCGCGCTCGAGCTGTCCGGCGACCCGGTCGAGCAACGACTCGAAGTAGGGCCGGTTCATCGCGGCGTCGAGGTCGAGCACCTCGGCCATCGACTCGTCGTGCGCGTGGTCGTGCGGTGCGTGGTGGGCGTGGTGGTGCATGACTCCACGTTAGGACGCGTCATCCAGTTTCGGCATATACTCTTGCCTATGGAGCAAGAATCGTCCGATCTGGACCAACTCATCCGTCAGCGCATCCGCAGCCTGCGGCTCGCGCGGGGGTGGACCCTCGACACTCTCGCAGGCCGGTGCCACATCAGCCCGTCCAACCTGAGCCGCATCGAGACGGGCCGTCGCAGGATCGCACTCGACCAGCTCGTTCCCATCGCGCGGGCACTCGACACCACGATCGACCAGCTCGTCGAATCCGGCGAGGACCAGGACGTGGTGATCAGGCCCCAGGCGTGCGACACCCCGGGGTACACGACCTGGCTATTGTCGCGGGAACGATCACTGGGCGGCGTCACCATCGCCAAGATGCGGATCACGAAGCAGGAGCCGGTGCCGGCCGACACGCTCCCCGTGCACCCGGGGCACGAATGGTTCACCGTCCTGACCGGCACCGCCCGGCTCCAACTCGGCGAACGGACGATCCTCATCCAGGAGGGCAACGCAGCCGAGTTCTCGACGATGACACCGCACGCCATCAGCGCGCACGACGGACCGGTGGAGATCCTCACGATCCTCGATCAGAACGGGGAGCGTGCGCACCTGCGCAACCCCGCATCGCACTGAAAGGGCCGGGTTCGCCCGTCAGGCGTACAGGCGATCGACGAACGCGCCGAGATTCTCGCGGACGCGCTCGGTCTTCTCCTCCGGCTCGAGATCCTCGCGGTACCGGCTGCCCAGTGCGGGCTTCTTCTTGCCGCGCGCGTACAGCGAGCACTGCAGGTCGATGCACATGTAGGTTCCGACCGCGTTGCCCGCTCGACCCGCATCGCCGACCTTGTTCGCCGTCATCAAAGCGATGCCACCCCGGGTGTGGGTGGTGAAGCAGATCGTGCACATCTGCGTCTTGCCCGAGCCCTGCTGTTCGAACCGCATGGCGACACCCACGAGTTCGCCGTCGCGGGGGACCACGATGTAGCCGCGACCGGGGAACGACGGGTCGGTCCAGCCGAGGAAGTCGAGTTCGTCCCACGGCCGGTCGTCGAGATCGCGCGGCACCGGAAGCCGCTTCGCATCACCCTTGGAGCAGTTGACGAAGGATGTTCGAATGTCCCGTTCGGTGAGCGGGTCCATGGCGGGGACCACCTTTCGTTCGCGTATGTACCGACCCGAGGACGGTACGCGCACCGCTCACACCGGGCAAACGATTTTCGCGGCCCTCACGCCGACGAACGCGGTGCTCCGATACCCGGATCGATCGTCACCGGACCGGATGCGGTGGGCGCGACCGGGAAGTCGAAGATCGCCGTCGGAAGATACACCGTGGCACACGAATTCGGGATGTCCACGACACCCGACAAACGTCCCTCGATGGGTGCGGCCCCGAGCAGGAGATACGCCTGCTCGGGGCTGTATCCGAATTTCGTCAGATAGTCGATGGCGTGCAGACACGCCCGCTGGTACGCCAATTGCGAATCCAGATACCGCTGTTCGCCGTCGAGCGTCACGGACGTGCCGGAGAACGCGAGCCACTCGGAATACTGCGGGTCGGTGTTGCCCGGCATGAAGATGGCGTTCTCGCTCACCCCATAGGTCTCCATACCGCCGGGGATCAGATCGACGCGCAGGTCGATGAACCCGCCCATTTCGATGGCACCGCAGAAGGTGATCTCGCCGTCACCCTGCGAGAAGTGCAGGTCGCCGACCGACAGATTCGCGCCGTCGACGAAGACCGGATAGAAGATCCGGCTTCCCTTCGTGAGGTTCTTGATGTCCTGGTTGCCGCCGTTCTCCCGCGGTGGAGCGGTGCGCGCCGCTTCGGCCGCGACCCGGTCGAAATCGGCGCCCGACAGGCTGCCGAGAATCGCGCCGTTCGGCTCGGGCGGCAGCGCCAGCGCCGGCTCGCGGTCGGGATCCGTCGCGATCAAAGCAGCTTCCCGAGTGTTCCACGTCGACAGCAGTTCGTGCGACGGCGCCGTGCCCATCAGGCCGGGATGCACGATGCCGGTGAACGACACGTGGGGCACGTGGCGGCTCGTCGCTTTCTGCCCGGAGAAGTCCCAGATCGCCTTGTAGGCGTCGGGGAACTGGTCGGTGAGGAATCCCCCGCCGTTCGTCTTCGCGAAGATGCCCGTGTAGCCCCAGCCCTGCCCGGCGAGCGGACCCGAGTCCTCCTGCGGAATCGGGCCGAGGTCGAGGATGTCGACGATCAGCAGGTCGCCGGGCTTGGCACCCTCCACTGCGAACGGTCCCGACAACGCGTGCACGATGTGCAGCGGGGCATTGCGGATGTCGTCGGCGGAGTCGTCGTTGTGGATCTCGCCGTCGAACCATTCGCGGCAGTGCACGCGGAAGGAATCCCCCGGTTTCAGCATCGCGACGGGCGGGATGTCCGGGTGCCAACGGTTGTGGCCGATCTTGTCCTGATCGGTGAACCGGCGGGTCGAATCGAGGGGGAACACGACGTCGGGCACGGGACCTCCTGGAGCGGTGTCTGATTACGGGCGGTGTCGGATCACGGGCGGTGTCGGATCACGGGCGGGGCAACGTTCGATGTCGGGGATCGGTCGTGACCGGCCGCGACGGACGCCTCGACACGCCTGGGAGGGAACCCGAGACGACGTCGGGCTCGGAAGCGGTACGGGCCGTCGCGTCGTGCAGGCGCATCGCTGCCGAATCTCCCCGACCGAGACGCGGTGGGGTGAGAGAGCGACGAGACTGTTGCTCGCACCGCGGGCACGGAGCCGATGCGGAGACTTCGCTCATGGGAACGGAGACGTCGAAGGGCCCGCAGTCGGCACATCGGAACTCGTACAGCGGCATCTGCATCGCCTCTCGCGCGTCGGTGCACCGACCATAACGGACCGAGCGGAAACCCGCGTGTCTACTCCGAATCTTCCTGCCGTCCGGATCTATTCGGTGACGCGCTCCCGTTTCGTCAGCACCAGCGGTTCACCTTCGGTGATCGCGATCGTGTGTTCGCTGTGCGCGGTACGCGAGCCGTCGGCGGAGCGGATGGTCCAGCCGTCCGGGGCGTAGACGATCTTGTCCGTCCCCGCCGCGAACCACGGTTCGAGGGCGAGCGTCAAGCCGGGACGCAGCACGAGCCCACGCCCCTTACGCCCGGCGTTCGCCACGTGCGGATCCTCGTGCATGGTGCGGCCGAGACCGTGACCACCGAATTCGGTGTTGACGGGATAGCCGTACTCGGCGGCGACGGCGCCGATCGCCGCGGAGATGTCGCCCAGGCGGTTGCCGGGGAGCGCGACGGCGATACCCGCGGCCAGCGCCACCTCGGTCGCCTCGACGAGATGCCGGTCCTCGGGACGCTCCGCGCCGACGATGATGCTGCGCGCCGAATCGGCGACCCAGCCGTCGATCGAGACCGCGATGTCCATGCTGAGCAGGTCGCCGTCCCGGAGCTCGTAGTCGTGCGGGAGTCCGTGCAGCACTGCGTCGTTGACGGACAGGCAGATGACGTTGCGGAACGGTCCGCTCCCGAACGACGGCGCGTAATCCCAGTAGCACGATACCGCGCCACGTTCCTCGATCATGTCCCGTGCGCGCTGTTCGAGGTCGAGCAGGTTCACGCCGGGACGGGCGCGGCCCGTCAGGTCGTCGAGCAACTCGGCGATGAACGTACCGGTCACATCCATTGCCGCGATCTCACCGGGGGTCTTCAGTTCCAACACGTGGGCACTCCTCAGGATCACGAGACGGTATTTAAATACCACCCTATCGCGACGATCGGTATTTTCATACCGACGCGGTTAGACTGCGGGTCATGGTGCGACTCCCCCTGACCCCGGAACAGCTGGCCGCCGGCAAACGCCTGGGTGGACGGCTGCGCGATGCCCGAGGCAGCAGGACGCTCACCGAGGTGGCTCAGGCCGCCGACATCTCGCCGGAGACCCTTCGGAAGATCGAGACCGGACGACTGGCGACGCCGGCCTTCGCGACGATCGCCGCCCTCGCACGGGTGCTGCCCGTCTCCCTCGACGATCTGGCCGAACTGACCCTTCCCTGTGACGACCTGCAGCAAACCGGGTGATCCCACCCCGCATGACGTAACAGCAGCAGACATCGGCAGCGATATCAGGAGGCGTAACACCGCGACAGCGAAGGGACCCGAATGTCCATGCAGCCTCCGCCGGACGGATACGGCTACGGCTACGGCGCTCCCCCGCCACCCTGGCCCACACCGGCCCCGCCGCGACGACCGAAGTGGCCGTGGCTCGTGGGCGGTGCCCTGCTCGTCGCCGTCGTCGCCGCAGTCGCCGCTCTGGTCGTCGTCCTGACCCGCTCGTCCGATCCGGGATCGGAGAGCGCTGTCGCCGCGAGTCCGTCCCCGTCGACCGTGACGGTCACCGTGTCGCCGTCCGCGGCCCCGCCGACGGAGACGGATCCGCCCGCCCCGCGAACACAGGCGAGCCGGTCCGCCCCGAGCGGCTTCCCGACCAACGGCACCCTGAAGGTCGGGGTGGACATCGCTCCCGGTGAATACGCGCTACGCCCGACGGATTCGCTCGGTGGTTACTGGGAGCGGCTGTCGTGCCTCACGGGCGACTTCGAGTGCATCACGGCCAACAGCATCGTGCAGGGCAACAGCTACGTCACCGTGCTGCCGGGCGACCTGGCCCTGCGGATCGAGGATCTCGAACTCACAGCAACCGGCAATCCCGCGCCCGCGACCGGACCCGCACGTCCACTACCGCCCGTGTCGGCCTCCGAGGACACCGACCCCCAAGGTTTCGTCGGCATCCCCGAGGCGCGGTGCAACCACACGAATCCCGCCGTCGCCATCGGCCAGACGGCCGACTCGCTCGTCGTGGTGTGCGAGACCGGGGCCGGCCGGTACTACTACAAGGGCGTTCGTACGAACGACGGTGCGGCGATCGAGATCGACGACCCCGTGCCCTCGGGCGACGGTTTCACCGTCACGAACGCCGGTGTGCAGTACAGCATCTCGTCGCGCGCTCTAGTCATCTCCGAGGGGTCGACGGTGCTCGCCGAGGAGCCGATGCTGCAGTACTGGTCGCAGTGATCGGCGGTACCGGTGATCACCGGGGACGCGAGGCCGCCCGCCCCGCGCCGCTCTGCCACACACCGTGCACCCCGCTCGGCCCGATGCCTCGATCAAGAGCGAGCAGCAGGACGGCACATCCGATTCCCGACAGCACCAGGCTCGTGCCGAACAGCGCGGGATAACCGAACACGTCTCCGACCACACCGGCGGTGAAGCCCGCGATGCCCTGCACCACGACGATCGCGCACGCGAGCAGGGTGTAGTCGCTGCCGGCGTGGTCCCTGTCCGCGGCGTCCATCATGAGCGTGAACACCGCGACCGTCGCGGCACCGCCGAGGACGTGTTCGGCCAGGCTCGCGGAGACGATGAGCCCGAACCCGCCGTAGCCGAGCGACGCGACGACGTACAAGGCGAGGCTCGCCGTCTGGGTCACGCCACCGATCAGCAGGGCTTGCCGACGACCGCGACGGAAGCACAGCCACCCACCGAGGGCGGCACCGCCGAGAGCGCCTGCCGAGGACAGCACACCCTTGACCAGCGCGATCTGCCCGAGGGTGAGTCCCGAGTCGGACATGAACGGACCGACCATCGCCGAGCCCATCGAGTCACCGAACTTGAAGCCGCCGATGAGCAGGATGAACGCGAGCATCCCGGGGCGGTGCAGACGCGTCCACCACGCGACCGTCATGCGGGTCGCGCTTCGCGGTTCCCGATCCGTCGTGGCTCGTCGCTCCGTGCGCGGCAGTCGCCACACCGGGATCGTCGTCAGCACCAGCAGGAACGCCATCGCGAGGAACAGGCTGCGCCAACCCGCGAGGGAGAACACCCACAGCAGCGCTCCTCCGCCGACGATCATGCCGATGCGATACGCGCCGACCTGGATGCCGTTCCCCAGCCCGCGCTGTGTCGGTCCGAGCAGTTGCACGGCCAGACCGTCGGTCGCGACGTCCTGCGTTGCCGAGAGGGCGTTGACCACCGCGATGCCGACGAGCAGCCACCGCAGCGTCGACGACAGGTCGAGGCACGCCAGGATCAACGACACCGCCGACGCCGCGAGCTGGAGCGAGAGCAACCACTGCCGCCGCGTTCCGTAGTGGTCGACGTACGGCGCCCACAGGAACTTCAGCGCCCACGGTGCGAACAGCACACCCGTCGCGCTGATCGCGATCAGCGAGAAGCCGGACTCGCGGAGCACCACCGGAAGCGCCTGGGTGAAGAACCCGTACGGCAGGCCCTGCGCGAAGTACAGAGCAGCCAGCAGCGCGAGCGTGCCGGTCGGGATGCCGAGCCGGGCCGGTGCAGTCATGCGGACATGGTGGCAGAACGGTGTCGGCCGTCCCCGACGAGCATCTGTGAACCGCGCCTCGCTCTCCGATCGCGCCACCGCCGATCACCCGAGGCGCAGCTCACGTCGCGGCCGATGGGAGGATGGTGCCCGTGCCGATGCCCTCACCGTTGCCCGTCAGGAACGGGGTCGGGCCCACGCGACTGCGTGTTCCGACCTCCGGTCCGTGGTCGACGGTCGCCGAGTACGTCGTCGCACGCTTCGACCATCTCGACGCCGACGATCTCTACCGCCGCTTCGACGCCGGCGAGATCGTGGGGATCGACGGAGAACCCATCGGTCGCGGCACCGAACTCGGAGCGCACCGGTTCGTCTGGTACTACCGCGATCTGCCCGTCGAGGAACCGGTGCCGTTCCACGAGGAGATCCTGCATATCGACGACGACCTCGTCGTGGTCGACAAACCGCACTTCCTGCCCACCACCCCGGGTGGGCGCTACCTGCGCGAATCGGCACTGGTCCGACTGCGGACCCGCCTCGACAACCCCGATCTGACACCGATCCACCGGCTCGACCGGGCGACCGCCGGGCTCGTGATGTTCTCGGCCCGGCCCGAGACGCGCGGCGCCTACCAGTCGTTGTTCGAGAAGCGCCGGGTCACCAAGGTGTACGAGGCGGTGTCCGCACTGCCGGCGGAATGGGATCCGGCAGCGCCGCAGATCGCCGGACGTCCGGTCCCCGTGCTGTACCGCAATCACATCGAGGCGCGACGCGGTGAGTTGCGCGTCGTCGCCGACGACACCCGCGAACCCAACTCCGAGACCCTGATCGAGGTGCTCGGATCCGGGTTGAACAGGTCGGGACGGGCCGTCCTGCACACCCTGCTGCGCCCGCACACCGGTCGGATGCATCAGCTGCGAGTACACCTGGCGGCGCTCGGTATCGGGATCCTCGGCGACCACTGGTATCCCATGCTGCTGCCCGAGACACCGGATGACCATTCGCTCCCCCTCCAATTGCTCGCGCGCGAACTCGAATTCGTCGACCCCTTGTCAGGGGTCGAGCGTCACTTTTCCACCCGGCGCAGCCTGGCCGAAGCACCGACCACGCAGGACTGAAGGCGCCCGAACGGATCCTGCTCGATCCTCCGAAAACTCCGACATGCCCGGCTTCACGAAATACGCTGGTAGGCATGACCAAGGTCGTCGACGGTTACCTCCGGTCGCCACTGTCGGGCATCGCACCGTGGATCCTCATGTCCGTCCTGTCGGCCCCGGGACGGTTCGAGGAAGCGGTGTGTTTCGCTCTCGGCCTCGTCCTGCTGACGATGTGGGTGGGCGCGCGACGCGGCATCAAGATACACGCCCTCGACGTGTTCGGCGCGGCGTTCTTCGTCGTGCTGGCCGCGGTGGGCCTCATCGCGTCGGACGGTGTCATCGACTGGATGGAGATCTGGGCGGGTGAACTCACCAACATCGCGCTCGCGGTGTTCGTCGTCGCCACCCTGATCGCGCGCAGACCGTTCACACTCCCCTACGCGAAAGAGGACACGCCCCAGGAATACTGGACGTCTCCCCTGTTCATGAAGATCAACTACGTGATCTCCGCGGTCTGGGCCGGTGCGTTCACCTTCTCCGCCATCGTCGGATTCATCGGCGACGCCGTGATGCACGACCCGGGCAACTTCTGGACCGGCTGGGTGCTCCAGCTCGCGGCGATCTTCTTCGCGGTCTCCTTCACCGAGTTCTACCCGGACTACGCCGGAGCGAAGTTCGCGGCGTCGCAGGGCGAGTCCGAACCCGCGCCGTCGCTCCTGAAGCTGATCGACTGGATACCGACGTTCGTGCTGGTCGCGGGGATCTTCGGGTGGGTCACCGACTCGATACCGGACGCGGTCGGGATCGGCATGATCGTCGTCGGCATCATCGGCAGCGCCGTGATCGGCAGACTCTCACCGAAGACCGAGAAGGCCTCCACGTGACGCGGTGCCCTGGCGCCCAGGGGTGCGGATCGGGCCCGATTCGATTCGGATCAGCGATGAGCATTATCGGTCTCGATCTCGGTGGCGGTGTGTACCGTCGGGCCGGTGGCAGCGAACAGGACCCGAGTGTCTCGCGTCGTGATGATGTGCGGCCCGGCCGGTGCAGGCAAGACCACCTACGCCAAGCGCCTGGAGCGCGCGGGCTGGACGCGTCTGTCGTACGAGGTGGAGTTCTGGGATCGCGGGATCACGACCATGCCCTCCGCCGACGTGGTGGCCGAGGTATCAGCAGACCTGAAGGCGCGCTTGCTTCGCTATGTCACGGCGGGGAACGATGTCGTGCTCGACTTCGGATTCTGGTTCCGGCGACAACGTGACGAGTTCCGCGCACTTCTCGCACCGCAGGGCATCGTGCCGGAGACCGTTTACATCGCAACGGATCTCGAGACCATCCTGAGCCGGGTCGGCAACCGGCACGGGAGGTGGGCGGACGACTGGCCGCTGACCGAGCAGACGGCGACGGAGTACTTCGAGCGGTTCGAGCCGCCGACGCCCGAGGAAGGACCGCTCGACGTGGTCCGCTAGGCCGCGAGCTGCGCGGAAGGACGCTCTGCCGGTTCCTCACCCACCGCACGTCGCATACCGACCACGTAGAGCAGCACTCCCACGACGATCCACGTGACGAGGGTCAGGAGTGCCGCGAGTCCGCCTGCGCCGTCGAAGTATGCGGCCGAGCGCACGAGGGTTCCGGCAGCACCCGGGGGAAGGATCTGACCGAAGGTGCCGAGTCCGGACGGCAACCATGCCGACGTCGTCGCGATACCGGCCAGCGGATTGCCGAGGAACATCATGGCCATCGCACCGATGGTGAACCCCTTGGCACCGAAGGACTTCTGGAGTCCGGCCAGCGGAAGTGCAAGGGCGGCGATACCGAGGGCCATGGATCCCGCGACCGGCCCGAAGGTCGATTCGATGCTTCCGAAGGCGAAGGTGAGGATGGACGCGACGACGATGCCACCGACTGCGGCGAAGACGAGCAGGCCGGTCAGGTACCAGCCGTCGCTGCGCGGCAGGATCTTCCGGAATGCGACGACCGGGACGATGCCACCGAAGACGAGCGGGAAGGCGAGGCCACCGATACCGACACCGGTGGGGTCGGATTCCGGCAGCGGGACGACGTCCTCGACGGTCACGTCGGTCCCGATCGCTCCGCCGACCGCCTGCGCGGTGCCGGCGAGCGAACCGGAGATGGCGGTCGAGCCCGCGCCGGCGACCAGCGTGCGGACGCCCGACTCGTCGACGACGAACCCTCCGATGACGTCGCGGTCGTGGATGGCGTCGCGCAGTTCCTGTTCGGAGGCGAACCGCTGCGAGGTGTAGGCGTCGGGGGCGGCCGTCGCGAGCGACGTCTCGAATCGATCTGCTGCCGCGGAGGTTCCGACGATGCCGACCTGCAGGTCGTGTGGTCCGCTCTTCAGCGACGGCATGATGAAGACCAGCAGCATGAGTACCAGGATCACCCCGAGCCCGCATGTCATCCCCAGTAGCGCCAGCGCGGGGTGAGGCTTGCGCGCGGTGGAGTCACCCGCGTCGGGAACTGTCGTCGTAGCGGCGTCTGCCATCGCGTCTTCCTTGTCCGACCATCGTTAAGTGGATGATTTTCCTCCACTTCTATCGGAGAATATTCCTCCGGTTAGGATGGACATGTCAAGCGAAGTTCCTCACAGCCCGGTCCGGAAGGAAGGGAACCGATGCGCGCCGATGCCGCGAAGCGTCGTCAGCTGATCGTCCAGGAGGCGCGTCGACTGTTCGCAGCCCACGGCAGCGACGTCGCACTCGAAGCGGTCGCGGAGGCCGCCGGAGTCGGCATCGCCACCCTCTACCGGAACTTCGAGTCCCGGGCCGCGCTGGCCGACGAGGTCGCGCTCGCGATCCTCGGCGACATGCGTGCAGCGGGCACCGAAGCCCTGGAGCGGGTCGGCTCATCCCCCGAGGACGCCTGGGTGGGCTACGTACAGCGGCTGGTCGAACTCGACCTGGGCGCCCTCTCCGCGACCCTCGCCGAGTTCGTGACGGACGAGATCTCCGGATCGGTGCGCGACGCCCAGGCGCAGACGCTCACCGGGGTCGAGGAGCTGCTCGACGCGGTGCGGGCCGCCGGCATCGTGCGTACCGACCTCCACGCACTGGAACTGGTCCTGGCCATCGGACTGATCACCCGCCCCCTACCCGAGGCGATCCGCGCGGCGACCCCGGATCTCGTTCCGCGATTGGTGTCGATCGTCCTGGCGGGCATGCGACCGTCGTGAGCCGCGCGCACACCGGCGTCCCTTCGTATCCGCGGGCGTAGGATCACAATCAGCCGGTGTCGGCGGCGCTCGATCGCGGGAGCGGACATGGGCAGGTCGACGGTCCTGGACCACGCGCGGGCAGCGTTCCGCGCGCGCGAGTGGCCACGTGCCCTGGACGGATTCCGCAGCGCCGACACACTCGCTGCCCTGTCCGCGAACGACCTCGATCTGTTCGCCCGAGCGGCGTACCTCGCAGGTCACGACGACGACAGCGTCGCACTGTACGAGCGCGCCTTCGCCGCATCTCGAAACCGGAGAAACCGAGAGTGCGGGCCGCAGCGCCTTCTGGCTGTGCTTCCTCCTGATGGGACGCGGAGAGGTGGCACGGGCCGGTGGCTGGCTGGAGCGAGCCCGACAGTCGGGTGTCGCCGACCGACCGGACTGCGCGACCAGCGGCTTCCTGATGATCCCCGGAGCAGTGCAGCAGATGTACGCGAACCGGCCGACCGAGGCACTGCCGATCTTCACCGCAGCTCAGCGCATCGGACGGGCCTGCCACGACGCCGACCTTCTCGCTCTCGGCTCACTGGGCATCGGACAGTGCCGAGTCCTGCTCGGCGACGTCGACGGCGGGCTGCGGACACTCGACGAGGTGCTCGTCGCCGTCGGATTGGGCGAGGTCTCGCCCGTCGTCTCCGGCCTGGTGTACTGCGCGGTCATCGAGACCTGCTACGGCACATATCATCTGCAACGGGCGAAAGAGTGGACTCGGGCCCTCGGCCGCTGGTGCGACGATCAGTCCGGACTCGTGCCCTTCCGGGGACAGTGCCTGGTCCATCGCGCCCAGATGCTGCAACTCGAGGGCGACTGGTCGCAGGCGATGGACCTCGCCCGCCTCGCACTGCAGCGGCTGTCGGATCCGCCCGGTCAACCCGCGATGGGAATGGCCCTGTACGAGCAGGGCGAACTGCATCGTCTACGCGGTGAGTTCGCCGAGGCGGAAGCCGCCTACAGGTCAGCGGGCATGTACGGGCAGGAGGTACAGCCGGGTCTTGCTCTGCTGCGTCTGAGACAGGGCGACACCACCGCAGCGGTCGCCGGAATCCTCCGGGGTCTCGGCGAAGCCTCGAATCTCGACCGGCCGCGGATGCTCGCCGCCCACACGGAGATCGCGCTCGCCACCGGAGATGTCGCCGCAGCCCGGCGCAGCACCGACGAACTCGAGACGCTGACCCGGACGCAGGACGCCCCTGCACTGGCAGCGATGGCCGACCACGCGCAGGGCTCGGTCCTGCTCGCCGAAGGTGACCCCTGCGGCGCCCTCGAACGGCTGCGGCGATCCGGCAGGCGCTGGCGTGACCTCGGTGCACCCTACGAACGTGCCCGGGTACGAGTGCTACAGGGTCGATGCTGCGCCGCACTCGGCGACGACGATGACGCCCGGCTCGAATTCGACTCGGCAGCATCGGTTTTCCACGATCTGCACGCGTTGCCGGATCTGCGTGAGCTCCGCGGTCCCGAACTCGCCGACGCACCGAACGGGCTGACGCCCCGGGAGGTCCAGGTGTTGCGCGCCGTTGCCACGGGCAAGACGAATCGAGCCATCGCCCACGAGTTCGTCATCAGCGAGAAGACGGTGGCCCGGCACCTGAGCAACATATTCACCAAGCTCGAGGTGTCCTCACGAGCGGCAGCGACGGCCTACGCGTACGAGCATCGCCTGCTCTGACTGGGTAGAACTGCCCATACGCCGCCACCTTCGATTGCGAATTCCTTCCGACGCGGCCGACGGACAGCAGTAGCTAACGTCGTCGGTGTAGTTCCCTCACCCCGGGGAGTCGTCATGACCGTCCACAGCGCACCCCAGCAGATCGACACCGCCGTCATCGGCGCAGGTCAGGCAGGCCTGTCCGCCGGTTACCATCTGGCCCGTCGTGGCCGTCCGTTCCTCATCGTCGACACGTACGGACGCATCGGCGACAACTGGCGCTGCCATTGGGACTCGCTACGCCTGTACAGTCCCGCCGGCTACGACGGACTGCCCGGCATGTCGTTCCCGGGCGACCCGCACCGCTCCCCCACCAAGGACGAGCTCGCCGACTACCTCGAGTCCTACGCCTCCCGCTTCGACCTGCCCGTGCTCGGCAACACCCGGGTGCGCCGACTCTCCCACGACGGTGACCGGTTCGCCCTCGACTGCGGCGACACGCGGATCGAGGCGAACAACGTCATCGTGGCCACGGGCACGTTCGGTCGAACCCCACGCGTCCCCGACTTCGCTTCCGAACTGGATCCCGAAATCGTGCAGTTGCATTCGAGTGGATATCACGATCCGTCGCAGTTGCGTGACGGTCCGGTACTCGTGGTGGGAGCCTCTCATTCCGGCAGTGAGATCGCCTACGAGCTGGCGGCGTCCCATCCGACGATCCTGTGCGGACGCGACACCGGGCAGTTGCCGGTGCGTGTGGACAGTCCCGCCATGCGCGTGCTGTTCCCGGTCCTGTGGTTCGTGTGGGGACATGTACTGTCCGTACGCACCCCGATGGGACGACGTGCTCGCGAGGACGAACGGCATCACGGCGCGCCGCTGCTGCGAATCCGCCGGCGGGAGCTGGCCGCGCGCGGCGTCACCCGGATCACCGAGCGGGTGACCGGCGTGGACGAACTCCGCCCCGCACTGTCCGACGGCCGGATTCTCGACGTGACGAATATTGTGTGGTGCACCGGATTCCGTCAGAACTACGACTGGATCGACCTACCGGTGCTCGACACGGATGGCTGGCCGCGCGAGGAACACGGCGTGGTTCCCTCGGTGCCCGGCTTGTACTTCACCGGTCTGTGCTTCCAGTCGTCATTCCGGTCGATGCTCGTCGGCGGCGCCGGCGCGGACGCGGAGTACGTCGTCCGTCACCTCGTCGCACACGGCGCACCCACGTCCCCCGGAACGGATCCGGATCGGCACAGGACGCGTTACACGACGAAGCGGATCCACCGCGTCGCCGTCGGCTACGACGTAGTCCTCGGCCATCGAGTCGGCCGACGTCAGAGCGCCCGTTCGAGTCCAACCTGGGTGCAGCCGTAGCCGAGCCGCGCCCCGAACATCCGAGCCCGCTCGTCGGACGCGTCCACGGCGATCTGCGCGAGCGTGGCACCCCGGTTCCGGCCGTGATCGTGGGCCCACTCGAGCATGGCTGTGCCGATGCCGCGGGAACGTTCGGACGAGGCGACCCGGATTCCTTCGACGAGCAGGCGGGTGGCACCACCACGGAACAGACCCGGCACGATCGTCAACTGCATCGTGCCGACGATCCGGCCGACCTCGTCGCGCACCACCGCGAGGTAGTGCGAGGGGTCGCGGGCGACGGCGTCGTAGGCCTCTTCGTATCGGGCGAGTTCCGCACCGTCGCAGGGGGTCTGCTCGTCGTCGGAGAGCAATGCGACGATCGCCGGTACGTCGGATCGACCGGCACGTTGCACCCGATAGCTGCTGTCGCCCAACCGGATCTGCCCGCCGACCGATTCGCGGGCGCGGGCCTGCAACCGGGCGATGAGCAGGTCCAGCCAGCCACCGACGTGCCGTCGAGCCTCGACGGTATCGGGATAGCGGCACCGCAGGTGCAGACCCGAGTCGTCGAGGATGAACCACAGCATCACCCCGTCGGTGCGGATGGTCGCGCCGACGTACTGCGCCTCGAGGCCGGTGGCGTCGACCCGGACGGGAAGCCTGCGCAGGTCCAGCCAGGAGATCGCGAACATGCCCGGGACCTCCGGCATACCGCCCCACGGGCGCAGGATGTCCTCGAGGGGCCAGGATCCGAGCCGGACCGCCTCCTTGACGGCGTCCGCGGCCGCGCGAGGTTCGGGGACGGACGATTCGAGCACCGAATTGGTGATGAACCAGCCGACGGAGTCGTGCCAGGTGGCGTCGTACCGGCTGTGCACCGGGAACACCGCCCGCAACGGGACTCCGGCCAGTTCGAGGGTCACCTCGGTCATGGCCGCGACCACCAGCGCGAGGGTGGACACCCCGTCGTCCTTGGCCTGGGAGGAGAAGGCGGCGCTGTCGTCGACGTCGAGCACGTCGCGCACCTCCACGCGTTCGCGTTGGAGACTCGCCACTCCGAGGGAGAGCGGGAAGCGCGGCATCACGTCACCGCTGGCGGCGAGCACCTCGGCCCAGCGCTCGTGGACTTCGGCGGGTGCGGCCGGACGGTCCTGCAGTGCCCGGGTGTGTTCCGCGAAGGCCGGTGTCGGCGACAGGGACGGTTCCCGTCCCGCGCGCACGGCGGCGAGGGCAGCGAGCAGGTCGCGGGCCATCACCAGCATCGACCACATGTCGACGTGCGAGTGATCGGCGGCCACCACGACGGTCGGTTCCGTAGCGGTCTCGAGCACGCATAGTCGGTGCGACGGCCGATTGTAGGGCGAACATGCGCTGTCGAGGACGTCCCGGAGGGCGTCGTTGACGGCCTGACCGGGGCCGATCGGATGTTCGACCCAGCCGCCCGGGCGGAACTCGGCCTCGTGCAGGCGCGGCTCACCGTCGTCGCCGTGGGTGAACACCGAGCGCAGGGTGCCGTGCCGCGCGATCACCGCCAGCCACGCGGCCGCGAGGTCGTCGGGCGAAACCGGCTCGAACAGACGGAAGGACAGAGCCATCCAGGAGCCGGGACGATCGCCTGCGCCGACGTGCCGCCGCTGGTCGAACGACACGGGAAGCGCCCGGCCGAGCCCCGCGACGGTGACGTCGTAACCGAGCAGTCGGCCGAACGGCAGGCGCAGGTGCGCCACATTTGTCAGCCGCATGCCGGGTATCCTAGGCGCCTTCTCCAGCAACTGCTTTCCGACATCGGGAGACGACGTGCCGACCTTCAGTGTGCCGGGAGCCGAACTCGACGTGGAGCTGAGCGACGAGGGTGGCCACCCGGTCGTCCAGCTCCACGGACTGACCTCGAGCCGCCACCGCGACCGCCTCATGGACCTCGACCTGGGCCGCGGGCTCAGCGGCACTCGACTGTTGCGCTACGACGCGCGGGGGCACGGCCACTCGACGGGGCGTGCGGTGCCGGAGGACTACCGCTGGCCGGTGCTCGCCGACGACCTACTGCGGCTGCTCGATCACTACTTTCCCGGAGAGCGGGTGCACGGGGTCGGGCCGTCGATGGGCACCGGGACCCTGCTGCACGCGGCGGTGAAGGATCCGGAGCGGTTCAGCAGCCTCACGCTGTTGGTGCCGGCGACCGCCTGGGCCACCCGCACCGCGAAGGCCGCCGAGTACCGGGCCGCCGCCGATCTCATCGAGCAGCAGGGACTGGCGGCGTTCCTCATGCGCGATCTGAATGCACCACGTCCACCGGCCACCGTCGACGCGCCGGAGACCGCCCCCGACGTCACCGAAGAACTGCTGCCGTCGCTGTTCCGGGGCGCCGCGCTGAGCGACCTGCCCGATCCGGAAGACGTGTCCGGCATCGACTTTCCGGTGACGGTGCTGGCGTGGATCGACGACCCCGCCCATCCGGTGTCCACGGCGGAAACGCTCGTGGGTCTGCTCCCCCACGCGAAGCTGGAGATCGCGCACACCCCGGCCGATCTCGCGCAGTGGCCGAGCATCCTCTGCGAGGACGTCGCCCGGCACGGTTGATTCCGTCGGCATAACGATTTCGGTGTTCCCGACCTCGATATACGGGGTCGAGAACACCGAAATGCGGATGACTACGGAGGAACGCCCCGACGGCGTTCGTCAGACGTTGAAGCGGAACTCCACCACGTCGCCGTCGGCCATGACGTAGTCCTTGCCCTCCATGCGGACCTTGCCCTTGGCCTTCGCCTCGGCCATCGAACCGGCCGCGTCGAGGTCGGCGAAGGAGACGATCTCGGCCTTGATGAAACCGCGCTCGAAGTCGGTGTGGATCACGCCGGCCGCCTTGGGAGCGGTGTCGCCCTTGCGGATGGTCCAGGCACGCGATTCCTTCGGACCCGCCGTCAGGTAGGTCTGCAGACCGAGGGTGTGGAAACCGGCGCGCGCGAGCTGCTTCAGACCGGCCTCGGTCTGACCGATGGATTCGAGCAGCTCCATCGCCTCGTCCTCGTCGAGCTCGAGGAGCTCGGACTCGACCTTGGCGTCGAGGAAGACGGCGTCTGCCGGTGCGACGGCCTTGCGCAGCTCCTCCTTGCGCTCCTCGTTGGTGAGGACGGCCTCGTCGGCGTTGAAGACGTACAGGAACGGCTTGGCGGTGAGCAGGTGCAGGTCGCGCAGCAGCTCGCCCTTCACCTCGGCCTGGGCGGAGAAGATGGTGCGGCCGTCCTCGAGGATCGCCTGCGCCTTCTTCGTCTCCTCCAGCTGAGCGACGAGTTCCTTGTTCTTCCGGGACTCCTTCTCGAGCCGCGGCAGTGCCCGCTCGATCGTCTCCAGGTCGGCGAGGATCAGCTCGGTCGCGATGACCTCGATGTCGGCCATCGGGTCGACCTTGCCCTCGACGTGGACCACGTCGGGATCGTCGAACACTCGCACGACCTGGCAGATGGCGTCGGCCTCGCGGATGTTGGCGAGGAACTTGTTGCCCATGCCCTCACCGGCGGAGGCGCCCTTGACGATGCCGGCGATGTCGACGAACGACACCGTGGCCGGAAGGATGCGCTCGGAACCGAAGATCTCGGCGAGCCGGTTCAGCCGCGGATCGGGCAGTTCGACGACGCCGACATTGGGCTCGATGGTGGCGAACGGATAGTTCGCTGCCAGCACATCGTTCTTGGTCAGCGCATTGAACAGCGTCGACTTGCCGACGTTGGGAAGACCGACGATTCCGAGGGTAAGGCTCACGGAATCGGTATTCTACGCGGCCGCCCGCCGCTCATTTCACCCGCACGGCTCACTTCACCCGCACGCCACCCGCACCAGTTGCGCGATGCGCGCGGCCTGGTCCTCGTCGGGCACGGTCGATCCGTTGGTCGCGACCTCCTGGACCTTCGCGTTCACTTCCTGGTCGGACGCACCCTCGTCGATGAGCGGACAGGTCTCGGTGACGATGGACTCGATGTCCTGTGTCTCCCGGTCGGCCGACAGCTGCGGGTAACCGGTGCGGAAGGCCGCGACGAAGACATCGAGCTTCGCCTTGTCGAAGATGTCGCCGGCCCGCTCGGCCGCGCTGGACGCGACGCTCTGCACCGACGAGATGGCGCCCTCTGCCTGCTCCTGAACGCTCGTGACCGCGACATCCGCCGAGGAGCGCACGTCCTCGTCGCTGGGAGTGTCGTCGGAGCTGCACGCGGTGAGCGCGAAGGCGGCGGCGATCGCCACAGTCGCAGCGGACACACGCAGGAGTCGGGTCGTGCTCGTTCGGTTCGTCACGTTTCGAGAATGCCACGGCAGGGGACCCTTCAGCGCCGTTTCCGGCGTGTCGTCCGGACCACGCGCGGCGCTCGGTGACCGTAGATTGGCGACTGTCGATCGGTATCGAGCTCGATACATGTCGGAAGGACCGTCGTTGACCGAATCGAAGACCGCGCCCAGCGCAAACAGCAGCGGGAAGCCGTCGGCTGAACCCGACCGCGGGAGCCTGCTGGGCACGGGCGGAATCTGGCTCGCCAAGTGGTCGGCCTGCCTGGTCGTCATCGCCGCCGGTGCGGTGGTGATCGGCTGGATCATCGAGAAGATGTGGGTGATCGTGCTGCCGGTCGCCCTCGCGATCGTCGTCTCCACCATCCTGTGGCCGCCCACCCGCTTCATGACCAAACGCGGCGTTCCTCCGGCTGCTGCGGCCGGCCTGACCCTCGTGATGTTCTTCGCGATCGTCGGCGGCATCATCGCCGGCATCGTCCCGTCGGTGGTCTCCCAGATGCCCGACCTGGCCAACAAGGCCACCGAAGGCATCAACACCGTGCAGGAATGGGTGAAGGGACCCCCGATCAACCTGCGCGACGAACAACTCGACAACGCCGTCCACGCGGTGGTCGAACGAGTGCAGGGCAGTGCTGCCACCATCGCGGGCGGTGTCTTCTCCGGTGTGAGCACGGCGGGCTCGCTGCTCGTCACACTCGCTCTCGTCCTCGTGCTGACCTTCTTCTTCATCAAGGACGGCCCGCGCTTCGTGCCGTGGCTGCACCGCGTGAGCGGTGGCCGCGCCGGACGTCACCTCGAAGCGGTACTCGGCCGCATGTGGGACACGCTGGGCGGGTTCATCCGCACGCAGGCCCTCGTGAGCTTCATCGACGCCCTCTTCATCGGTATCGGCCTGCTGATCCTCGGAGTCCCGCTCGCACCCGTCCTGGCGATCCTCACCTTCATCGGCGGGTTCATTCCCATCGTCGGTGCGTTCGTCGCCGGTGCGCTGGCAGTGCTGGTCGCACTCGTCGCCAACGGTTTCACGACCGCGATCATCGTGCTGGTCCTCATCATCGCCGTGCAGCAGATCGAGGGGAACGTGCTGCAGCCGGTGCTGCAGTCGCGGTCGATGAACCTGCACGCAGCCGTGGTGCTGCTCGCGGTGACGGCCGGATCGTCGCTGTTCGGGATCATCGGTGCGTTCCTGGCGGTGCCGGTCGCGGCGGTGGCCGCGGTGGTCATCCGCTACATCGGCGAACAGATCGACGAACGCGCCAGTGATGGCGACGACGACGAGACGAAGGCACTCCCGGCTCCGGGCGACACCTCCGTGCCCGATCCGAAGCCGGCCTCTCCGGCACCCGCCGCCTCCGAGGACTGAGGGGCGGTCAGCTCGCGACGCGGACGGTGGATCCCGAGCGGCCACGGATGACGTGCAGCCTGCTCGGGATCCGCTGCCGCATCTCGTCGACGTGACTGACCACGCCCACCACACGGCCTCCCGCGCGCAGTTCGTCGAGCACACCCATGACGGCTTCGAGGGAGTCGGCGTCGAGTGAACCGAACCCTTCGTCGATGAACATCGTGTCGAGTACGAGCCCACCGGCCTCGGCGGCGACGACGTCGGCGAGGCCGAGGGCAAGGGCGAGGGACGCCTGGAAGGACTCGCCGCCCGACAGTGTCTTCGTCGATCGCACGGCGCCGGTGTACTCGTCGTGGATGTCGAGACCGAGACCGCCGCGACGCCCCCTGCTTTCGGCCGCGTCGGAGTGCACGAACTCGTAGCGACCGCCGGACATCCTGCGCAGGCGTTCGGAGGCGGCGTCGGCGACCTCCTCGAGTCGCGCCGCGAGCACGTACGAGCGCAACGACATCTTCTTGGCGTTCGACCCCATTCCGGCGACGACGTCGGCGAGCGCGGAGAGTTCGGCGTGTTCGTCGAGCAGCGGGACGAGTTCGGCGCAGGCACGCTCGAGTCGCCGGGAGTAGTTCTCGATGTCGAGGTGCCGGCGCTCGGCCTCGGTGGCCGCGCTCAGGGCGGCCTCGACCGCCGCGGCACCGTCGTCCACCGCTGCGCGCGCGGCCGTCACGTCAGCGACCTCGTCGCCGGTGAGGGCCGCGATCGCCGGGTCGTTCAGCGTGGAGGTAGCCACCGCGCGTTCGTCGTCGGCGGCGCGCAGGACGCGGTCGATCTCGGCGAGCCGCTCGGGTGTCCGGACAGCTGCGCGGGCGCTGTCGAGGTCGGTGAAGCCCGCCTCCGCGGCTGCGGTGCGGGCGTCGGCGGCGCGTTCGTCGGCGGCCGTGCGCGCCTGCAGGGCGGCGGTGCGGGCGTCGAGCAGCGCGGTGGCGGCGGCGGACAGTGCCGCGACCGTCCTCCGTCGCGGGGCGAGCAGGTCGAGGTCGCCGACGGCCTCGACGATGCGCTCGCGGATCTCCGTGATCTCGGCTGCGCGGACCGCGTCCTCGCGGGCGAGTTCGGACAGTTCGGCGTCGAGCCGCTTCTCCTGTTCGGCCAGCACCGTGTCGAGTTTGCGCAGATCCTCGACCGTCGCGCGCAGATGGTCGAGCCGACCGGCGACGGTAGCGGCCTCGTTGTGGACGCGGACCGCCTCGGCGTGGGCGGTGGTGAGTTCGGCGAGTTCGGCATCGCCGCAACGCTGCCGGAGGACGGCCGCGATCCCGGAGAGTTCGGTGACGGCCTCGCGTGCTTCGCTCAGCGCGGCGGCGGCGCGTTGCTCGGCGGCGTGGGCGCGTTCCTCGTCGGCCTTCGTCGCGGTGTCGGGCGCCGGGCGGGCAGGCTCGGGATGTTCGGTGGAACCGCAGACCACGCACGGTTCGCCGTCGGTGAGACGCGCGGCGAGTTCGGCTGCCATTCCGTCGATCCGGCGCTGCCGGACGTCGAGGTGCGCGTCGCGTGCGTGGTTGTATTCGGAGTGCAGTTGCAGTACCCGGGCTTCGAGCCGTTCGAGTTCGTTTCGGCGCGAAGCGAGTTCGGTGGCGGCGTCGAGCGCGTCGGCGGCACGGTCGCGTGCGGTGGACAGGCCGGGGAGCATCGCGGCTGCGCGTTCGGCCTCGGCGACCGCATCAGCAGCGGCGGTCGATCGTTCGGGCAGCGCGGCGCGCTCGTCGATCACCTGCCGACGCTCGTCGGTGAGGGCACGGCGACGTCCGGCGAACTTCTCGCGTTCGTTCTCGAGCTCGGTGAGACGACGACGGCGATCGAGTAGGACGTCGAGTCGCGCTGCCTCCGAGGACCATTCCTCGCATCGAGGTCGGATGATGTCGCGGTCGGCGGCGGACGACATCGGCCCGACAGCGTCGAGGAGATCACGTCCTTCGTCGTCGTTGCGGAGCGGCGCGGCGGCCGTCTCGGCGCGCGCTGCGGCGGCATCGGCCTCGCGCGCGAGGCGGTCGGCCTCCCGATCGACGACCGCGACGCTCACCGCGCGATGCGCGGCGTCGCGTTCGGCTGTCACGGCGACGCGCTGCGTCTGCGTCTGCTCGAGTTCGGCAAGGATGTTCAGGGCGTCGCGGCGGCGGCGGAGTCGGTCGGCGAGAGCGACGGTCTCGTCGAGCCTGCGCCGGTTGACCTCGTCGACGGCGCGGACTCGTGCAAGCGCTGCGGCGGCGTCGTCGCGGCTCTCGGCGGCCTCGGCGAGCAGGCGGCCCGCCCATTCCACCGGATCGGCGTCGGCTCCCGCCTCGATCCCGGCCGACGCGGCCACCTTCGCCGCGAGCACTTCGACCTTCTTCTGTTGCTCGGCAAGCAGTTTCGTTCCGGCACCGCGCCGATCGCGGAACCACTGCTCGACGTCGCCGAAACGGGTGGTGTCGAACAGACGCTCGAGCAGCCTGCCGCGCTCCTCGCTGTTCGCACGCAGGAAGCGGGCGAAGTCGCCCTGCGGAAGGAGCACCACCTGGAAGAACTGTTCGGCGCTCATCCCGAGCAACGACTTGACGACGTCGCCGATCTCCTGGGCGCGGGACAGGTTCTCCCCCGACCCGTCGAGCCAGGTGAGATTCGCCTTGGCCTGCTGCTTGATCGTGCCGGTGCCGCGCTTCTTCGGGCGTTCGAACTCGGGGCTGCGTTCGATGGCCAGACGGCGACCCGCGATGGTCGCCTCGAGCCGGACCGTCGGCACAGCACCCACCCGTGCGTGGTCGGACAGCAACCGGCGCCCCTCGGAGCGAGCACCGGGGACGGTGCCGTAGAGCGCGAACGCGACCGCGTCGAGGATCGACGTCTTGCCCGCGCCCGTCTGCCCGTGCAGTAGGAACAACCCATCGGCGCCGAGCTCGTCGAAGTCGATCTCGACGGTGTCGGCGAACGGACCGAAGGCCGTGATCTCGAGGTGGTGCAGTCTCATGCCGGCACGTCCGTCCGCCACTGCGTGTCGGTCTCGTCGCCGATGCCACGACGACGGTCGACCTCCCTCAACGCTTCGTCGATCCAGCCGCGCTCGCGTTCGGACGGCTCGGAACGCACATCGGTGAGGAACGACGCGGCGATGTCGCGATCACTGCGCCCGCGCACCTTGTCGCGGTAACTGCCCTCCGTGGACCCGGCCGGTCGCTGCCATTCGACGTGCACGGCGTACGGGAACCGCTCCTGCAGGCGACGCATGGCGTCGAGCGGGCGGATCGCGTCGGTCAGCACCGCGGAGACGTAGTGCTCCTCGACGGCGGCATGCGCCGGATCGGCGAGCAGATCGTCCAGTTCGCCTTCGAGACGAGTCAATTCGCGGATCACCGGGAGATCGACCCGCTCGACGGACGCCGCACCCGAGGCGTCGAGGTCGACGACGAAGACCGCCTTGCGGTGCGAGCGCTCGCCGAAGGAGTACGGCAACGGCGATCCCGAGTACCGGACCGTCTCGCTCACCGTCTGCGGGGAATGCAGGTGACCGAGCGCGACGTAGTCGACACCGTCGAACGACGACGCGGCGACCGTCTCGACCCCGCCGACGGAGATGGACCGCTCGGAGTCGCTGGGCTCGCCACCGACGACGAAGGCGTGCGCCAGGACGACCGTGCGGCCGTGCCGATCCGCGACATCGGCGCGCACGCGTTCCATCGCCGCGTCGAGGATCTGCTGGTGCGAACGGGCCTCGGGCACGCCGAGCTCGGCGCGGGTGATCTCGGGTTCGAGATACGGGATGCCGTAGAAGCGGACCGGGCCGTGCTCGTCGTGCAGGACGACAGGGCTGTCGATCTGAGATACGCGGGTGATCAGGTGCAGACCCCCGTGCGCGGCGAAGGCAGCGCCGGCACCGAGCCGGACCGGCGAGTCGTGGTTGCCGGAGGTGGCGACGATGATCGCCCCTGCCTCACGGATGGCCTCGAGGCCGGCGTTGCACACGGCGACCGCGTCGGAACTCGGGATCGACCGGTCGTACACGTCGCCCGGCACGACCACCACGTCGATCCGGCGTTCGGCCACCAGATCGGCGATGGCCCGCAGCGCACGCGCCTGGTCGGCGAGCAGGTCGACACCGTGGAAGGTGCGGCCGATGTGCCAGTCGGAGGTGTGCAGGATCCGCATGGGACAGACGGTAGAGGAGAGGACCGACATCCCCGGATGTCGGGTGGATGTCGCATCGATGAGGCATCATCCGCCACATGACAGCACTCACGGCACTCGGCCTGCTCGTCGCGCTCGGTCTCGGGGTGGTGCTCGGCTGGCTGTTGCGGGCCACCCGCGACGGCGAACGCGCAGCCCGTGCCGAGGCGCAGCTGGCAGCCCTGCGGGACAACGAGGAGCAGCTGCGTCAGTCGCTGGCAGCGGTGAGCGAGGATGCCGCGCGCCGGCAGTCCGGTGCCATCGGCGACCAGGTCTCGCGGCTCGTCGGCCCGTTGAACGAGGCCGTCGGAGCGCTGGCCCGGCAGGTCGAACACGTCGAACGCAACCGCGTGCACGCCTACGCCGGGCTGAGCGAGCAGGTCGAGGGCATGCACCGCGCGTCGCAGCTGCTGTCCACGCGGACCCAGCAGCTGGTCACCGCGCTGCGCGCGCCGCAGATCCGCGGACGATGGGGCGAGATCCAGCTCGAACGCGTCGTCGAGCTCGCCGGGATGGTCCGGCACTGCGACTTCGACACCCAGGTGAGCAAGGACGGGGTGCGCCCCGACCTGCTCGTCTACCTCGCCGGTGGCAAACAGATCGTCGTCGACGCGAAGGTGCCCTTCGCCGCCTATCTGGATGCCGCCGAGGCCGAGGAGCCCGACGAGCGCGACCAGCACCTCACGCGCCACGCACGCCAACTGCGCACCCACATCGACCAACTGGCGGCGAAGGCCTACTGGGAGTCGTTCGACCCGACGCCCGAGTTCGTCGTGTTGTTCGTCCCCGGCGATCCGTTCCTCGATGCCGCGCTCGGCGCCGATCCCGATCTGCTCGAGCACGCTTTCGCCCGGAACGTCATCCTCGCCACACCGACCACGCTCGTCGCGTTGCTGCGCACGATCGCACACACCTGGCGGCAGGAGGCGCTCTCCCGCGACGCCGCGACCATCCACCGATTGGGCCGTGAACTGTACCAACGGCTCGGTGTGGTCGGTTCCCACCTCGATCGGCTCGGCAACCAGCTCGGCAAGGCCGTCGATTCGTTCAACATGACGGTCTCGTCGATGGACACCCGGGTGGGCGTGACGGCCCGCAAACTCCACGACCTGGAAATATTCGACGGTGAGGTGCCCGAGGTGCAGCGTGTCGACGCTTGGCCGCGACGCAGCACTCTGGCAGAAAGAGCAGTGGCGGACGGTCCTGTCGACGAAGCGAGCTGACATCGCCACGCTAATGTCTACGTTGTGTCTGCAACCCAACGTGCACGTTCGGCGGTGCCGCTCGACATGCGGTCGTTGGTGCCTACGGTGCCCGGTGTGCCCTGGTGGGGTGCCGTGGCGATCGCAGCCGGAACGACGCTTCTCGGGGTGCTGCTCGACAGCGCACGCGGGAACGAGCTGACCTCTGCGTTCACTGTCTTCTACGTGCTCGGCTGCGTCGCGGCCGTGGTGGCGGTGCGCTATCGCGGACTGTTCACGGCCATGGCCCAGCCGCCTCTGCTGCTGCTCCTCGCGGTGCCGATCGGTCAGGAGATCGTCTCCTCCGCCAGCACCGGCGGATTGAAGGATCTCGCGCTCAACGTCGCCTATCCGCTGGTGAACCGCTTCCCGGCGATGCTGGTGGCGACACTCCTGGCACTGGCCATCGGCGGTTTCCGGATCTTCGTGACCCGACAGAACACGGGAGTACGTGCCCGTGCGCCGCGAGAGCGGGCGAAGCCGCGGGCAGCGAAGACCGGAACCGCGAAGGACCGCCCCGCTCGCGCCGCGGGCGACCGGCCGACACGCGCTGCAAACGACCGGCCGACCAGGCGTGCGGGCCGGGGGCGACCGGCGACGGCCACCCCTGCGGATGCACGTCGCACCGCTTCGGGCCGCGGGACGCCGGCCGCGAAGGCGTCGGTCCGGGAGGTCGCCGACACCCGATCCCGTCGCCGCGTCCGTCCCGAATCCCCGGCCGCCGAGCAGCCCGCTCCCCGGCGTACCCGCGCTCCCCGACCTGCGGACCCGGTGCAGCCGGAGGTCCGCGAGCCGCGGCGCCGTCCGGCACCCGAGCCGGACACCGGTCGACCGGCGCCCTCCCCCGCACCCACGCAGGGCTACGAGCCGCCGCGCGTGCGGTACCGCGACCGCTACGAGGACTGACCCACACGACGAAGACGACCGGTCACGTGCCGATTCACGGCGGTGACCGGTCGTCTTCGCTCTACGGAACTACCCGGTTCAGCGACGCGACGCGCGCAGTTCGCGCGGGAGAGCGAACACCAGGGTCTCGTTGGCGGTCGTCACCGACTGCACGTCGTGGAAACCGCGCTCGTCGAGGAACTGGACGACGCCCTGAACGAGGATCTCGGGGACCGACGCGCCGGAGGTGATGCCGACGGTCTCGACACCCTCGAGCCAGGCCGGATCGATCTCCTTGGCGTAGTCGACCAGGTGCGCTGCCCGGGCACCCGCACCGAGGGCGACCTCGACGAGCCGCACGGAGTTCGACGAGTTCCGCGACCCCACGACGATCACCAGATCGCACTCGGGCGCCATCGCCTTCACCGCGACCTGGCGGTTCTGCGTGGCGTAGCAGATGTCGTCGCTCGGCGGATCCTGCAGCTGCGGGAACTTCTGGCGCAGACGCTGCACGGTCTGCATCGTCTCGTCGACGCTCAGGGTGGTCTGGGACAGCCAGATGACCTTCGACGGATCGCGCACGGTCACCGAATCGACGGCGTCGGGACCGTCGACGAGCTGCACATGGTCGGGGGCCTCACCTGCGGTGCCCTCGACCTCCTCGTGGCCCTCGTGACCGATGAGCAGGATGTCGAAGTCGTCGCGGGCGAAGCGCTTGGCCTCCTGGTGGACCTTCGTCACCAGCGGGCAGGTCGCGTCGATGGTGCGCAGCTGCCGGGCAGCGGCCGATTCGTGGACCGCGGGCGACACACCGTGCGCCGAGAACACGAGCACGGCACCCTCGGGCACCTCGTCGGTCTCGTCGACGAACACCACGCCGCGGTCGGCGAGCGTGTCGACGACGTGGCGGTTGTGCACGATCTCCTTGCGGACGTAGATCGGCGCACCGTACTTGTCGAGCGCCTTCTCGACGGTCTCGACGGCGCGGTCGACGCCGGCGCAGTAGCCGCGCGGCTCGGCGAGCAGGACGCGCTTTCCGGAGGTGGAGAGACCGGCGGACCGTGTGATCCCGACTTCGAGAGGAACAGGCGCAGACATACCTCCAGAGTACGGGGCGCGTCGGAGTGTGGCTTTCCAGCTCGCAGCCGACGTGCTCCCCGGCTACCAATCACGCCGATCATCGGGCAGTCTTGGGGCATGATCCGTCCACCGTTCCTGGCACGGGTGGCTGCCGGCGTTGCTGTCACCGCGTACGAAGAGACCCTCAAGTTGCCGAGCACAGCCGTTTCGTTGCCGATGACGACGGTGAGCCAGATCCTGCAGACGACGATGCGAGTGCAGCAGGTCATGACCTCGTTCGCCATCAAGGGCGACCAGTTCTTCGAGATCTTCGGAGCGGAGCCCGCCGAGACCGCACAGTGGGCGACCTTCGACGACGACGGCTCGACCCCTTCGGACGAGACCGCGACCTCGACGAACAGCGCCGCGAACGGCGCTCCCGGCCGGTTCGCCCTGTACTCGATCCCGCCGGCCACCGAAGCCGACGCACCCGTGGCCGAGCAGGCCGCACCGGTAAAGGCCGGCACCGCGACGACGAAGGGGCCCGCGAAGAAGACGGCAGCCGAGAAGTCTGCTCCGAAGAAGGCCGCCGCGAAGTCCGCAGACGCCGAGGTCACGAAGATCGGCGAGACCACGGACACGAAGGTCGCCTCCGACGATCGTTCCGAGATCGTCGAATACCTCGACTACGACTCGCTGACCCTCGCCCAACTGCGTGCCCGCCTGCGCGCACTGTCGGTGGACGAGCTCACAGCGGTGCTCGAATACGAGAATGCTCACGCCGCGCGTACTCCGTTCGTGACGATGCTGTCGAACCGGATCACGAGCGCGCGTAACAAGTGACGATCGGACAGAACGCGGCACGCCCGAACTCCGCGGAGCAGCCCTGGCCCGTCCGCACCGTGGCGCAGAAGGTCGCCGGGTGGATCGACAAGCTCGGCACCATCTGGGTCGAAGGGCAGATCACGCAGATCAACGCCCGCCCCGGGACGCGGACGGCGTTTTTGACCCTGCGCGACCCGTCGGTGGACATGTCCCTGCAGGTGACCTGTTCACCCCAGTTGTTGCAGCAATCGGGGGTGCCGCTCACCGAGGGCAGCCGCGTGATCATGTTCGGGAAGATGACCTTCTGGCCCGGCCGCGGCAGTCTGGCGCTGCGAGTCACGGAGATCCGGGCCGTCGGTATCGGTGAACTGCTCGCGCGGCTCGAACGACTGCGTGCGTTGCTCGCGGCCGAGGGACTGTTCGACCCGCGGTTGAAGCGCCCCCTCCCCTTCCTGCCGCGCCGCGTCGGTCTGGTCACCAGCCGCGGCAGCGCGGCCGAACGCGACGTGCTGTCGGTCGCGCAGCGTCGCTGGCCGGCCGTGCAGTTCGACGTCCGCCACGCGACGGTGCAGGGCCCGACCGCGGTCACGCAACTCATCGACGCCATCGAAGCACTCGACAAGGACCCGGACGTCGACGTGATCGTCCTCGCCCGCGGCGGCGGCAGCGTCGAGGATCTGCTGCCCTTCTCCGACGAGGCGCTGTGCCGCGCGATCGCCGCGTGTACGACGCCCGTGGTCAGCGCGATCGGCCACGAGCCCGACAGTCCGCTCTGTGATCACGTCGCCGACCTGCGGGCCGCGACCCCGACCGACGCCGCGAAGCGCGTCGTACCCGATGCGGTTGCCGAACTCGATCTCGTCGACGAACTGAGAGCACGGTCGGCGGCGGCGCTGCGCAACTGGGTCCGGCGCGAGGAACACGTGATCGCACAGTTGCGCGACCGTCCCGTCCTGGCCGATCCATTCCGCGATCTCGACCGGCGGAACGAGGAGATCGAGCGGTTGCAGCACGCGGCACGACGCGACGTCACGCGATTGATCTCGTCGCAATCGTCGACGCTCGAACACCTGCGGGCACGGTTGGCGACCCTCGGGCCCGCGGCGACCCTGGCGCGTGGCTACGCCGTGGTCCAGCGGATCGTGCCGGGCAGCGCCCCCGAAGTGGTACGCACACTCGACGAGATGCCCATCGGCACCCAGCTGCGAGTGCGCGTGGCGGACGGCGCGGCCCGCGCCGCCGTCATGGGACACGAACGACAAGGAAGATCAGGACAGTGACGAACGCGGGAACCGACGACGCCAACGCCGATGTGCGGGAGTTCGGCTACGAGCGAGCTCGGGACGAACTCGTCAACGTCGTGAAGATGCTCGAGCAGGGCGGACTCGACCTCGACGACTCGTTGCAGCTGTGGGAGCGCGGCGAGGCACTCGCGCAGCGCTGCGAGGAACATCTCGCCGGCGCCCGCGAACGTGTCGAGCAGGCGCTCTCCCTCGCGGACGACGAGGACGAAGACGACGAGTACGAGGACGAGGACTGACCTCGACCGAGCTCACGATCAGGGCTCGGTCGCTCCGACCCGGATCAGGGTTCGAGGGGCTCGGCCCTGCCCGCGGCGGTGGCCAGGGTCGTGAACTCGGCCTCGTCGCCGGAGCCACCGATCAGGATGCGCACGTCGCCGAAGTCCGACACCCAGAGCGCTTCGACGCCCTCGCCGCCGTAGACCACCCAGTCGTGGCCCTCGACGGACCTGGTGTCGGTGGCGGTGCGGGCACCTCCGGCGACGAATCGCACCAGTTCGTCCTCACCGGCATCCGATTGGGTGAAGCGCACGTAGCGACCTGCAGGAGTGATGAAACCGACGGTGCTCGAATCGCCGCCCTGGTTACCGGAAACGATGCTGCGGCTACCGGAGTTGGGCTGCCAGTCCTCGGGCACCTCGGGGTGGCGGATCGGGAATCCGAGTTCCGCCGCGTCGTACTTCAGGCCGGCATCGATGTCGAAGCTCGGCACGGGACCCGCCGTGGGTCCGCCGGGCTTGAACTCGCACTGGCTGGCGATCGCCGCGATGAAGAGGATCAGCACGAGCAGCGGGATCAGCGACCACGCCATATCTCGACCGTCTTGCAGGATGCGAGGTTTCTTGGATGCCACCCGTCCAGTCTGACAGCTACGAAACGGGCAGGCTCAGGCCGGGCGGGTCCGACAGCCCACACCATCGGCCGTGATGAGACAATAGCCACGCGACACACACGGATCGTGCGGGCGCCCTCGGCGCCCGCTCCCCCTGCCGGCGCAACCCGCGTCGACCGAAAAGTCTCCAGGAGGCAGTAGCCCATGACGGCCAGCACCCCACGCCGCGAAGCTCCGGACCGCAACCTCGCGCTCGAACTGGTCCGCGTCACCGAGGCCGCGGCGATGGCGGCCGGCCGGTGGGTCGGACGCGGCGACAAGGAAGGTGGCGACGGCGCCGCCGTCGACGCGATGCGGCACATGGTCAGCTCCGTGTCGATGCAGGGTGTCGTCGTGATCGGTGAGGGCGAGAAGGACGAAGCGCCCATGCTGTACAACGGTGAGGAGGTCGGCAACGGCGACGGTCCGCTGTGCGACGTCGCGGTCGACCCCATCGACGGCACGACCCTCATGTCGAAGGGCGCTCCCGGCGCGATCGCGGTGCTCGCCGTGGCCGAGCGGGGCGCGATGTTCGATCCGTCCGCCGTGTTCTACATGGAGAAGATCGCCGTCGGTCCCGAGGCCGCCGACGTCATCGACATCACCGCCCCGATCGCGGAGAACATCCGCCGTGTCGCGAAGGCGAAGAACATCGCGCACGCCGACCTGACCGTGACGATCCTCGACCGTCCGCGCCACGCGCAGATCATCAGGGAGGTGCGCGAGGCGGGTGCCCGCATCCGTTTGATCTCCGACGGCGACGTCGCCGGCGCGATTGCCGCTGCACGTCCGGGTTCGGGTGTCGACATGCTGCTCGGCATCGGCGGTACCCCCGAGGGCATCATCGCCGCGGCCGCGATGCGCTGCATGGGTGGTGCGCTGCAGGGTCGCCTGGCACCGAAGGACGACGCCGAGCGCCAGAAGGCGATCGACGCCGGACACGATCTCGACCGTGTCCTCACCACCACCGATCTCGTCACCGGCGAGAACATCTTCTTCTGCGCGACCGGCGTCACCGACGGTGAGCTGCTCCGCGGCGTCCGCTACTCCGCCGGGGGCGCGGAGACGCAGTCGATCGTGATGCGCAGCAAGTCGGGCACGGTCCGCATGATCGAGGCGTACCACCGCCTGCAGAAGCTCAGCGAGTTCTCGTCCATCGACTTCCACGGTGTCGCCGGCTCCCCGCCGCCCATGCCCTGATCATCACTGCCCTGATCATCACTGCCCTGATCATCACTGCCCTGATCGTCACCGATCCTTCCGAGGAGGGGCACTGCACCGAGTTCTGGTGCAGTGCCCCTCCTCATTCGTTCCGGCGGCATAACGTGGAGGACATGACCGACACCGAACAGTCTTCTCAGCAGTTCCGTATCGAACGCGACACGATGGGCGAGGTCCAGGTTCCGGTCGACGCCTTGTGGCGCGCCCAGACGCAGCGCGCCGTGGAGAACTTCCCGATCTCGGGCCGTGGACTCGAACGCGCACAGATCCGCGCGCTGGGTCTGCTCAAGAGCGCCTGCGCCCGGGTGAACAAGGACCTGGGTCTGCTCGACCCCGACAAGGCCGACGCGATCGTCGCGGCCGCCGATGCCATCGCCGCGGGTGAGTACGACGACCAGTTCCCGATCGACGTCTTCCAGACCGGTTCGGGCACGAGCTCGAACATGAACACCAACGAGGTCATCGCGTCGCTCGCCGCGAAGGCCGGCGTCACGGTCCACCCCAACGACGACGTCAACATGTCGCAGTCGTCGAACGACACTTTCCCCACCGCGACGCATGTCGCCGCGACCGAGGCGACGGTGAAGGATCTGATCCCCGCCCTCGAGCACCTGCACGGTGCCCTCGCCGAGAAGGCGAAGGAGTGGCGCGCGGTCGTCAAGTCGGGTCGTACGCACCTGATGGATGCGGTCCCGGTGACCCTGGGCCAGGAGTTCGGTGGTTACGCCCGCCAGATCGAGGCCGGGATCGAACGTCTCCGCGCGACCCTCCCCCGCCTCGGCGAACTGCCGATCGGCGGTACCGCGGTGGGCACGGGCCTCAACGCACCGGCGGATTTCGGGGCGCGTGTCGTGGCCGTGCTCGTCGAGACCACGGGGCTCGACGAGTTGCAGGGGGCCCGCAACAGTTTCGAGGCTCAGGCCGCGCGTGACGCTCTGGTCGAGGTGTCCGGGGCGCTGCGCACCGTCGCCGTGTCGCTGACGAAGATCGCCAACGACATCCGCTGGATGGGGTCCGGTCCGCTCACGGGTCTGGCCGAGATCCAGCTCCCCGATCTGCAGCCCGGTAGTTCGATCATGCCGGGCAAGGTCAATCCCGTTCTTCCCGAAGCGGTTACGCAGGTCGCCGCGCAGGTGGTGGGCAACGACACCACTGTGGCGTGGAGCGGCGCGGCCGGGGCGTTCGAACTCAACGTCTACATCCCGGTGATGGCCCGCAACGTCCTCGAGTCGATTCGTTTGCTCGCCAACGTCTCCCGACTGTTCGCCGATCGCTGCATCACCGGGCTGGTCGCGAACGTCGAACATCTGCGCACACTGGCGGAGTCGTCGCCGTCGATCGTCACTCCCCTCAACTCCGCGATCGGATACGAGGAGGCGGCCGCCGTCGCCAAGGAGGCGCTGAAGGAGAAGAAGACGATCCGTCAGACCGTCGTGGACCGCGGCCTCGTCGGCGACCGCCTGAGCGAGGAGGAACTGGACCGCCGCCTCGACGTCCTGGCGATGACGCGGGTGGACGAGGAGTCCTGACCCGCAGGGTCCCGGCCGGCCCCCGCCTGCATCCGCTACGAATTTCGCCATCCGCTACAGCAATTGCTGTAGCGGATGGCGAAAACGTGAGCGGATAGCGAGGGCTCAGCGAGCCGGGAGTCACCTCACTCCTGGACCACCTCGGTCCCGGCGCCGGGCGCCCACGTGATGTAACCGAACTGGAAGTTGCTTCGCGCACCGTCGGGGGTCTGTTCCTCGTCGGTGATCGGGAAGCCCAGGTCGCCACCGGCACCACCCGCGGCCTCCCAGGCCGTGCGGATCTCACCCCACACGATGTGGGAATCGGTGTCGGGGCTCCACGCGATGATGCCGCCCTCGAACTCCGCGACGTAACCGTCGCCGACTTCCTCCTGCTGGCCGGTCGCGGCGCCGAGCGGGCTGGACGCACCGCCGACCTCGGCGTACTTCTGCAGGATCGGCCCGCTGAGTTCGACCTGCTCGCCGTCCGGTCCCGGCACCGCACTGGACCGATCCGCCGCGGGCTCGTCGGCCTCGGGCGAATCGTCGCCCTGCGTGATCGATTCGACGGCGCTCTCCGCCCCGGATGCCACGCTCTCCGCGGCGGATTGGACCGCGCTGGTCGCGCTGCCCACCGTGTCCTCCGCGGATTGGTCGTCGCTGCAACCGGCGACCACCAGTCCGATCGCCGCTGCGGCCGCCACCAACGCTGCTCTGCGTCGGGGAATTCGATTCATCGGTTCGCTCCTGTCACTGAGAGGACGGGTACCTGATTTCAGGGTGCCCGACTCCTCGGCGACACAACCCGGTTTCCGGTGATTCCGTGCCGTGCACCATTCCGCCCCACCCCAGGTCTCCTGCCGTTACCATGCGACGCAGCCGACGCCGAGGAGAACGATGAGCACACAGACCGTCACCGCGCACGACGCCGTCGCCACGGTGACCGATTTCCTGGAGGCAACGGCCGCCGAGGACATCGACCGCGCCGCCTCGCTGATCACCGACGACATCGCATGGCACAACACCTGGCTCCCCACCATCCGCGGAGGCTCCCGGGTCCGGAAGATCCTCGCAGGTCTCGCGCGACCTTCGATGGGCTTCGGCGTCGTCGTCCACCACATCGCGGCCGACGACGACATCGTGCTCACCGAACGCACCGACATCCTGCGCTTCGGGCCGGTGCGCATCGAGTTCTGGGTGTGCGGCACCTTCGAAGTGCGTGGCGGACGGATCGCCGTGTGGGACGACCACTTCGACGTCCTCACCTTCCTCCGCGGAACCGTCGTGGGCGTCCTGCGCGCCGTCCTGCGTCGCTCCTGACGCTCCTCGCCCTCACCGCTTCCCGAGGCTGCCCGCATAGAATCCGTTCGTCGCCGAACCGTTCGGCGACGGATCAGCAGGGAGCGATGACATGTCCGACGCCGAGCACACTCCGGGATTCACGACGGGTCTGGAGATCCGGCGCGAAGTGATGGGTGACGACTTCGTCGAGCGGGCGTTCGAGAGTTCCCATGGCACCGACTCCGAGGCGATGCAGGAGTTCGTGACCGAGCACGCCTGGGGCGCCGTGTGGTCGCGCCCCGGCCTGGACCGCCGCAGCCGCAGCCTGCTCAACCTGGGCATGCTCATCGCGTTGCGTGCCGAGAACGAACTGCGCGGACACGTCCGCGGTGCCCTGCGCAACGGACTCGACCGCACGGAGATCGTCGAATCCGTCATCCACTGCTCGGCGTACTGCGGCGCTCCCGCCGGACTCGCTGCGATGCGCGTCGTCCAGGAAGTGCTCGAGACCGAACTCGGCCCTCTCCCCGAGGACACCGACACCTCCGACGAGGCCTGACGACGACGGCGCGTCCGGCATTGCCGGACGCGCCGTGTCGGCCGTGCCCGGGCGTCAGGCGCCCGGAGCGAACTCCTCGAGCATCTCCGTCACCAGCGCCGCGATCGGCGACCGCTCACTGCGGGTGAGCGTGACGTGCGCGAACAGCGGATGTCCCTTGAGCTTCTCGATGACCGCCGCGACACCGTCGTGCCGGCCGACACGCAGGTTGTCGCGCTGGGCGACGTCGTGGGTGAGCACGACGCGCGATCCCGCACCGAGCCGCGACAGGACGGTGAGCAGCACGTTGCGTTCGAGCGACTGTGCCTCGTCGACGACGACGAACGAATCGTGCAGCGACCGGCCGCGAATGTGCGTGAGCGGCAGCACTTCCAGCATTCCGCGGCTGAGCACCTCCTCGAGCACCGCCGGGCTGGCGAGTCCTTCGAGGGTGTCGAAGACCGCCTGCCCCCACGGATTCATCTTCTCGGCCTCGGTACCCGGCAGGTAGCCGAGTTCCTGCCCACCCACCGCGTAGAGCGGCCGGAAGACCACCACCTTGCGGTGGGTTCGTCTTTCCAGGACGGCCTCGAGTCCCGCCGTCAGTGCCAGCGCGGACTTTCCGGTTCCGGCCTTGCCGCCGAGGGAGACGATGCCGACGGATTCGTCGAGCAGCAGGTCGAGGGCGACGCGCTGTTCGGCGGAGCGCCCGTGCAGTCCGAACGCCTCCCGGTCGCCGCGGACGAGCTGCACCCGCTTGTCGGCGGTGACCCGGCCGAGCGCGCTGGAGGAGCCACCGAGAAGCCTGATCCCCGTGTGGCACGGCAGATCCCGCGCATCGTCGATGTCGACGATGCCCTCGGTGAACATCTCGTCGATGAGGGTCCGGTCGACCTCGAGTTCGGTCATGCCCGTCCATCCCGAGATCACCACGTCCTGGGCGTGGTACTCGTCGGCGTCGAGGCCGACGGCACCGGCCTTGACGCGCAACGGGATGTCCTTGCTGACGAGCACCACGTCGCGTCCCTCGGTGGCCAGGTTCAGGGCGCACGCGAGGATGCGGGAGTCGTTGGTGTCGGTGCGGAATCCCGCGGGCAGGACCATGGGGTCGGTGTGATTGAGCTCCACGTGGAGGGTGCCACCCTCGTCCCCGATAGGGATGGGCTGGTCGAGGCGTCCGTGCCGCTGCCGCAGGTCGTCGAGCAGGCGCAGCGATTCGCGAGCGAACCAGCCGAGTTCGTGGTGGTGCCGTTTCCCTTCGAGTTCGCCGATCACGACCAGCGGAAGGACGACTTCGTGCTCGGCGAACCTGGTGACCGCCCAAGGGTCGGAGAGCAACACTGAAGTGTCCAGCACGTAGGTGCGTACAGCGGATTCTTTCGCAGCGGCGGTACCGGAGGCGTGGCCGGAGCGGGTGGGGACGGAGCGTGTTGCGTTCACGTGGGGCTCCTCGGCCCGGACGGCACCGCCCGGACGTATTCGGTGGGCCGGTGGGTCCCCGGTGTCGTCACGACCACGGAGGCCCGGTGCCGGCCCCCTCGCTCGGACTGTGTCAGCCACACGATCAGGGACCTCCCGTGTAGACGGCACCTGCGCCGCCTACACCCCCGACGCTAACCCCGATACGGGCGATTCGCTCGATGGCGGAGGAAGCGTGTCGGTGAAGATCGCGTTAACGACACCTCATAAGTACCCCTGAACCCCAGCAAACACGGTCGGCTCCGCTGCGTCAGGAACGCGAACCCGTGGATCGCGCGGCGTACGGTCACTCGACCGTCACCGGATGCGCGCTCGGTTCCACCGTCGCGCCGCGCAGTCGTCGCAGCACCAGGGTCACGAGCAGCGCGAGGACGGCCATCGCGGCGCTGTACCAGACGACCGCGTCCGGGGCGTCGAAGATGCCGCCGAACAGACCCGCGACGAGCGCACCGACCGACATGCCCGCGACCTCCTGGGCGGACCACAGACCGTTCACCCGGCCCAGCAGCGTGTGCGGCGTGTGCGTCTGGATCAGCGAGTAGCGCAGCACCTCCTGCACGGCCCCGAACACACCGACGATCACGAGCAGCACGACGGTGAGCGCCAGGACGGACGTGAAGCCGACCAGTGCCTGGACGACGAATCCGAGGACCAGGGCGGTGAGCAGCACGCGGCCGGGCCGCACCGAACGGCCGAGCCATCCACTGGTGACCGTGGCCGCGGCGGCGCCGAGCGCGATCGCCGCGTACATGACGCCGATGGCGACCGCATTGCCCTCGAAACGCGCGTCGGCAAAGGCCGGCACGAGCACGAGCACACCGCCGCCGAGCATGGCGACGACGCCGGCGATCATCACCCCGCCGACGACGCGTTCGCGGCGCAGGAAGCCGGTCACCGTCTCCGCGGGTGCGTCGGCGTCGTGCCCGGCGTCCGCCGTCGGTGGGTTCAGCGCCGGCAGGCCCGAGAGCAGGGTGACGGTCACGGCGGTGCCGATCGCGGCCACCCAGTAGTTCCACGCCACCGAGAACGTCGCGATCACGAGACCGCCGAGCGCCGGGGACAGGACGGCTCCCGCGCGGGCGCTGAGCACGTTGAGCGCACCGACGGCGACGAGCTGGTCCTTGGGGACGAGCGTGGGCACGACTGCCAGCAGAGCCGCGATGCTGATCGACCCGATCAGGCCGTTGACGACCGTCAGGGCGATGATCGCCGGCACCGAGGGCGACGACAGACCGGCGTTGACGGCCAGTCCGACGAAGGTGAGACCGGAGACGGTGCGGGCGAACAGGATCAGGAACTTGCGGTTGTAGCGGTCGGCGAGCATGCCGCCGAGCAGCATGCCGCCGATCGCAGCGCCCCCTTCGAGCGCGGAGACCAGACCCACCATCGGCGACGATCCGGTCAGGTCGTAGACCTGGATCGGTACGCCGACCATGAGCATCCCGATACCGAAGATCGAGATGGTGCGAGCGATGAAGATCCGGCGGAAGGCCGCGCTCTCGCGCAGCGGCCGCAGATCGAAGAGGGCGCCGTTGCTCATTGCCGGGCCGTCACTCGGACTTCGCGGCGGCGTCGGCGAGCATCGGAGCGATCTCGTCGGTGGCCCACTTCAGCGACAACGCCGACGGGAAGCCCACGGCGTTCGGCATGCCGGTGTTGCGGGCGAGCGAGACGACCGCGCCGCGCTCGACGGCCGGAAGACGGTTCCACGCCTCGAACTTGGTCAGGTATCCGAGATCGCCGGTGGGCGAGACGACCACGAGCAGGTCGGCGTCGAGCTGCGAGATCTCCTCGTAGGACAGCACACCGCGTCCGTCCGCATCGACCTGCAGTGTGTTCGCGTACTCGCTGAGCTCGAGGCCGAGCGAGTTCAGGAACTGCCCGATGCCGCGGTCGTCGGCGGCGAGCACCGACAGCTGGCCACCGGTGTCGCCGATGATCGCGTTGTAGGTCGCGCCCTCGAGTGCGGGGTACTGCTCCTTGGCGGCGTCGAGATCGACCTCGGCCTGCTCGATGACCTCCTCGGCCTTCTCGGGGATGCCGAGGGCCGAGGCGATCTTGCGGGTGGAGTCCTGCCACGGCTCACCGTTGGCGCGGTAGTCGAAGTGGACGACGGGGAACTGTTCGGCGAGCTGGTCGTAGGTGTTCTGTTCGAGTCCCCAGAAGCCGGTGGAGACGATGATGTCGGGCTGCAGCGCGGCGATCTGCTCGGCGATCACCGTGGCACCGCCGTCCATGTTCAGCAGCGGCGGGACGTCGGCGCCGAGTGCTTCGGCCTCCCACGGCCACACGCCGGTGCCGCCGGTCGCCGCGAGGTTCTGGGCATCGACGGGGAGCGCGAGCGGGGTGACGCCCAACGACAGCAGGATGTCGGCGTCCTGCGGCGACAGCGGCAGGGCGCGGGTCGGGGCCGACTCGACGGTCGTGTCGCCGAACTTGCCGGAGACGGTGACCGGGAACTCGCCGTTCGCCGCCGTCGCGCTGCCGGACGAGCTGCCGCTGTCGGTGTCCGAGCCGCACGCCGTGACACCGACCAGCATGGCGGTGGCGGCGAGGGCGACGCCGATCCGGCGCAGTCGCTTGTGGATCCTCATCGATTCTCCTCTGCTGTAGAACACTTCGTAGGTCCGTCGTCCGGGTGTCCGTTCCCGGCGCCGCGGATCTCGTCCTCGTGGAGGGTCGCGGCGAGTTCGCCGATCGACCCGGCGGTGAAGATCGACTCGGCGTCGATCACGTATCCGGCCGCCCGCAGTCCGCCGAGGATCCGCATCACCGAGATGCTGTCGCATCCGAGTTCGAGCAGATCGTCGTCGACGCCGACCTGCTCGACGCCGGTGACCTCGGAGGCGAGGGCGCACAGCAGCTCTTCGGCCGGTGTGGACGGTGCCCGGTGCGTTCGCGGGGCGAGTTCCGGTCGCGGCAGCGCTGCGCGGTCGATCTTGCCGTTGGCAAGCGTGGGCAGGGCGTCGAGCACGACCGTCGCCGACGGCACCATGTAGTCGGGCAGCACCCGCGCGACCGCGCGTCGCAGCGTCTCGGCGTCGAGGGTGTGCCCGGCGGCCGGGACGACGTAGGCGACAAGACGTGCCGTCGCACCGAGATCGGTGCGGGCGAGCACCACTGCGGTCGCGACGTCCGGTCGCGACGAGAGCACGGTCTCGATCTCGGCCGGTTCGATCCGGTATCCGCGGATCTTGACCTGGTCGTCGCCGCGTCCGCGGTAGCGGATGTGTCCGTCGGGCGTCCACAGGGCCCGGTCACCCGTGCGGTACATGCGGTCTCCGGGGAATTCCGGATCGATCGTGTCCGCGACGAAACGGTCGGCGGTGCGACCCGGGTCGGCGAGATAGCCGCGGGCCAGTCCACGACCGGCGAGGTAGAGCTCGCCCTCCACACCGATCGGCGCGGGACGCATCCACCGGTCGACGATGTAGGCCCGGGTGCCGGCGACCGGTCGGCCCGCAACGGGCGCCTCGGCGTCCGAAGCCCGTGCGACGAGCGCGTCGACGGTGCTCTCGCTCGGCCCGTAGAGGTTGTAGGCGCTCACGCCGTCCAGCCCGCGCAACCGGTCCCACATCGGTTGGGAGACCGCCTCGCCGCCGAAGCCGAGCGAGGCCGGGCACCGTCCGTCGTCCGCGAGTCCGTGATCGAGCAGCTGCGCGAGGTGCGACGGGGTGACCTCGACGAAGTCCCAGCGGGATTCGTGGGCGACGCGGACCATCTCGGCCGGATCGCGCTGGACCTTCTCGTCGACGACGTGCACCGCGTGCCCGTCGAAGAGCCACAGCTGCGGTTGCCAGGACGCGTCGAAGGCGAACGACCACGCGTGGCCGACCCGGAGCCGGTCGCGTCCGGTCCGTGCCTGCGTCGGCGCGTAGAGGTCGGCGCGGTGGCTGTAGAACAGCGCGGTCAGGCCGCGGTGCAGGGCGAGGACCGCCTTGGGTGTGCCGGTGGAGCCGGAGGTGTACACGACGTAGGCCGGGTGGTCGGCGCGCAGCGGTGCGAGCCGGTCGGCGTCGGTCAGCGGGGCGTCGTCGTAGCCGGCGACCCGCGCCGCGAGCGTCTCGTCGTCGAGCGCGAGCACCGGCGCGTCCACCGCGGGCAGCGACGACGCGAGTTCTCGGGTGGTGAGCACGACGGCCGGCTCCGCGGTGCCGAGGATCGTCGCGAGACGCTCGGTGGGAGTGCGCGGTTCGAGCGCGACGTAGGCACCGCCGGAGACGAGCACCGCGAGCATCGCCGCGATCGTGTCGGCCGTGCGGGGCAGCACGAGCGCCACGCGGGTCTCGGGAGCGACACCGTGGTCGACGAGCAGTCGCGCCCACCGGCGGACCAGGGACGCGAGGTCGGCGAAACTCCATTCGAGATCGCCTGCCACGAGCGCGGTCTCGTGCGGGTGACGGGCGACCGCGTCGTCGAACAGGTCCGCGACGGTGACGGCTTCGGCGACCGGTGCCGGTGTGGCCCGCCACTGTTCGAGCCGGGCGCGTTCGTCGGCCGGCAGGACGTCGATGGCGGACAGGCGCCGGTGCGCCTCTCCCCCGGCCAGCGTGCGCAGCACCCGGTCGAGTCCGGCGACGAGACGTTCGACGGTGCCGCGGTCGTACAGGTCGGAGCTGTACTCGACGACGCCGACGAGGGTGTCGGTGCCCACATACTCGACGAGGTCGAACGACAGGTCGAACTTCGAGGTCTCCATCGGGTGCGGTTCGGGGGTGACACCCGCCGTGAGCCCACCCGCACTGCGCGGATCGGGTTCGACGAGATAGACGATCATCACCTGGAACAGCGGGTGCAGGGCGCGCGAGACGGATCGGTCGGAGCCGAGCACCGCGTCGACGACCTGCTCGAAGGGCAGGTCCTGGTGGTCGAACGCCTCGAGGTCGGTGCGGCGGATCCGGTCGAGCAGTTCGGCGACGGTGGGGTCGCCGGACAGGTCGGTGCGCAGCACGAGGGTGTTGAGGAAGAAACCGACGAGATCCTCGAGTTGCGCGTCGCCGCGTCCGGAGACCGGGGTGCCGAGGGGGATGTCCTCGCCGCCGCCGTAGGCGGCGAGCAGCACCGCGACGGCGGCCTGCACGACCATGAACATCGAGAGGTCGTGTGCGCGTGCGAGTTCCCGCAGTGCGCGCACGACCTCCGCGTCGAGCGCGAATGGCACCGCGCCACCGCGATAGGAGGTGCGGGCCGGACGGGTCCGGTCGGTCGGCAGCGGCAGTTCCTCGGGCAGGCCGGCGAGGGCGTCGCGCCAGTAGGCGCGCTGACGCGCGGCGAGCGACTCCGCATCCGCCGGGTCGCCGAGCAGGTCGCGCTGCCACAGCGTGAAGTCGGCGTACTGCACGGCGGGCTGCATCCACTCCGGTGCCTGCCCCACCTCCCGCAGCGCGTAGGCGGTCGCCAGATCGGTGAGCAGCGCCTTGGTCGACCACTCGTCGACGGCGATGTGGTGAATCACCAGCGCCACCACGGTGCCGTCCCCGGCGTCGAGGACCGACAGCCGCACCGGCAGTTCGGCCGACAGATCGAAGCGGTGATCGATCGCCTCGGCCAGCGCATCGTGGACATCGGCCGCGGCGACCGAGCGGTGGTCGACGACCACGCGGACCTCGTCCGGCGCGAGCACCTGCTGGTAGGCCTGTCCGTCCGCGCTCGGGAAGACCGTGCGCAGCGACTCGTGACGCAGGACGACGTCGCGCACGGCCGCTTCGAGTGCCGGGACGTCGACGCGCCCGTGCACCCGCCACGTGACAGGCACGTTGTACACGCCGCCGCGGGCCCCGAGCTGGTCGAGAATCCAGAGGCGTTGCTGCGCGTACGACAGCGGCACCATCGCAGGTCGCGGGTCGGCCGCCACCAGCGCGGGTCGCGGCGACGCCTGCCCGGCGGCCGCGCACCGCTGCGCGAGCGACTCCACCGTCGGGGCGTCGAAGACCGTGCGCAGGGCCAGATCCGCGCCGAGCTCCGAACGGATCGCGTTCACGAGCCGGATCGCAGCGAGGGAATGCCCACCGAGCGCGAAGAAGTCGACGTCGATACCGACCTCGTCGAGTCCCAGTGCGTCGGCGAACAGAGTCGCGATCGTCGCCTCGAGTTCGGTACGCGGCTGCCGTCCGGATCCGGTGTCGAACTCCGGTGCCGAAAGGGCACCGCGATCGAGTTTGCCGTTGAAGGTCGTCGGGACCGCGTCGATCACGAGAACCCGTGCGGGCAGCAGATACTCGGGCACACGTCCGACGAGTGCGTCACGGACCGCCACCGGATCCACCGCGACTTCCGCTGCGGGAACGATATATCCGACGAGCACCGAATCGCCTGCGGGACGGGGTTTGATCGCGGCCACAGCACGGGCGACACCGTCGACGGCATCGAGAGCCGCCTCGAGTTCGCCGAGTTCGATGCGCAGACCGCGCAGCTTGATCTGGTCGTCGCCGCGGCCGAGATATTCGAGGTCGCCGTGGGCGTCCCAGCGTGCGAGGTCGCCGGTTCGGTAGAGCCGGTCGCCGGGATCGCCGTAGGGGTCGGCGACGAACCGCTGGGCGGTGAGCGCCGGGCGCCGCAGGTAGCCCTGCGCAACCTGTACTCCCCCGATGTACAGCTCACCGGGGGTGCCGGCCGGCACGGGGCGCAGATACCGGTCGAGCACGTACAGGCACACGTTCGCGCCCGGCCGCCCGATGACGGAACCGCGGGTAGGCGAACCGATCCGGGCACCCGGGTCGGCGTCGAGGGTCACCTCCACCGCGGCTTCGGTCGGGCCGTACAGGTTGTGGACCTTCACCTGCGGGAGCACCGTCGCCGCGCGTGCGACGGTGCGCGGCGACAGTGCTTCACCGCTGCACACGATGCGGCGCAGGCTCGCGGCGTCCGCGGTGGCGGGCACGGCGAGGGTCTCCTCGAGCATCGACGGCACGAAGTGGGCGACGGTGATGTTCCCGTCGCGCAGCAGGGTCGCCGATTCGACGGGATCGCGGTGCGCGTCGGGTCCGCCGACGACGACGCTCGCACCGTCGACGAACGGCGCGAACAACTCCCACACCGACACGTCGAAGGTCGCGGGTGTGCGCAGCAGCACCCGGTCGTCGGGCGAGGCGGGCAGTTCGCGGCGCACCCATTCGAGCCGGTTCGCCACGGCGCGGTGCGACACGGCGACGCCCTTGGGCAGACCCGTCGACCCCGAGGTGTAGATGACGTAGAGCGGGTGGTCGAGGGTGAGCGGCGCGATCCGGTCGGTGTCGGTGACCGACTCCGGGCTGCGGGCGTCGATACGGGCACGCACCTCGGTGTCGTCGAGGTCGAGTCGCGGATGCTCGCCGGGCAGTTCGATGTCGCTGCGCGTCAGCACGACTCGCGGATGCGCATCGCCGAGCAGGTACTCGATGCGCGTTTCGGGCAGCGTGGTGTCGATCGGCTGGTAGGCCGCACCGGACTTCACGACGGCGTGGATCGCGACGACCTGCCCCACGGAGCGGGGCACCGCGACCGCGACGATCGCACCCGGACCGGCGCCGAGCGCGACGAGTTCGCGGGCGAGGCGGTTCGAGGCGGCGTCGAGGGCGGCATGGGTGAGGGTGTGGTCGGCCGCGACGAGAGCCGGCCGTTCGGCGTGCTCGGCGGCGCTGCGGGCGAGCACCTCGCTCAGCGGGGCGAGAGCGAAGTCGACGCGCTCGCCGGTGCCGACGGCGAGTTGTCCCGCGGCCTCGTCGGCGTCGAGGATCGCGACGTCGCCGATCCGGGCCGCGGGTGCGCTCGCGACCTGATCGAGCAGAGTGAGCAGCGCGGCGAGAAGCGTGTCGGCCATGGTGGCGTCGAACAGGTCGGTCGCGTACTCGACCGATACGGCGACCTCGCCGGTGTCCGGGGCGTCGACGAAGGTGAGGTTGAGGTCGAACTTGGCGCGGACGTTGCTCAGCGGTTCCCAGCGGGTGGGCACACCGAGCAGGTCGGGCAGCTGCGCGGGGCGCTGCAGGTAGCTCATCATCACCTGGAACAGCGGGTTCCGTCCCTCGACGCGCGGCGGTGCGAGTCGCTCGACGAGCTGCTGGAAGGGCACCTCCTGGTGCGCCATCGCCGCGAGATCGGTCTCGCGCACCCGGTCGAGGAGTTCGGCGAAGGTGGGCTCGCCGGACAGATCGGTGCGCAGCACCAGGGTGTTGACGAAGAAACCGACGAGTTCGTCGAGTGCGGTGTCGGAACGGCCCGAGACGGGGGTGCCGACGACGATGTCGTCGCCCGCGCCGAGCCGGGAGAGCAGTGCCGCGACGGCCGCGTGCAGCGCCATGAACATCGTGCCGCCGCGGGCATCCGCGACCGCGCGCAGGCGGGCGGCGATGTCGGCGGGGACCGTCGCGGTGGTGTTGCCCGCCGCTCCGGTCGGCCGCGCGGGGCGGGGCCGGTCGGTGGGCAGGACGATCTCGTCGGGCAATTGCGCGAGAGTGTCGGTCCAGTAGTCGATCTGGGTGTCGATCCGGCCGGCCTCGATCAGTTCGCGCTGCCACAGCGTGTAGTCGGCGTACTGGACGGGCAGCGGAGACCATTCGGGTGTCGCGCCGGCCGCCCGGGCTTGGTAGGCGCGGGTGAGGTCGCCGAGCAGCGGCGCATCCGACCATTCGTCGGTCGCGATGTGGTGCAGCACCACTGCGAGGACGTGCCGGTCGGGCGCGACGCGCACCAGCACCACGCGCAGCGGCGGGTCGGTGTGCAGATCGAACGACGCGGTGAGCCGCTCGGTGAGCAGCGCCCGGACGGCATCCTCGGACTCTGTCTCGTGCAGTTCGAAGCGCACGGCCTCGGGCGTGTCCAGGATCCGCTGGTAGGGCGTGCCGTCCTCGGAATCGACGACGGTGCGCAGGCTCTCATGACGTTCCACGACGTCGGCGACCGCCGCGACGAGGGCATCGGCGTCCACCGCGCCGTCGAGGCGGGCGACGTGCGCGTAGTGGTAGGCGAGGCTGTCGTCCTGCAACTGCTGGAGCAGCCACAGGCGTTCCTGGGCGGCCGACAGCGGCACCCGGTCGGGGCGCGTCCGCGCGGTGATCGGCGGGAGCGCCGCTGCGGCGCCGGGGATGCGGCGGGCGAGTTCCTCGACGCTGCGAGCCTCGAACAGGTCACGGATGGTGACGTCCACACCGAGTTCGGAGCGGATGCGGCCGACGATCCGCATGGCGATCATCGAGTGCCCGCCGAGTTCGAAGAAGTCGTCGTCGGCGCCGACCTCGTCGACCCCGAGGACGTCGGCGAAGACCTCGCACAGGACCTTCTCGGTCTCGGTGCGCGGGGCGCGTCCACCGAGGCCCGTGGCGGCCTGCGGTTCGGGCAGGGCGCGGGTGTCGAGCTTGCCGTTGACGGTCATCGGCACGGAATCGATGAGCTGTACCCCGGCCGGGACCATGTAGTCGGGCAACTGGGCGCGCAGGTGGGCGACGAGCCGCGACGACAGGTCGGACGGATCGCCGTCTCCGACCGGAACGGCGTAGGCAGCAAGTCGTTTCGTGCCGGGCACGAGCGGGTCGTCGACGGCGATCACCGCCGCGGTACCGACCTCGGGGTGCTCCTCGAGCACAGCCGCGATCTCGTGCAGTTCGACGCGGTAACCGCGGATCTTGACCTGGTCGTCGACGCGGCCGAGATAGTCGAGGTTGCCGTCGGTGCGGCGGCGCATGAGGTCGCCAGTGCGGTACATGCGGCCACCGGCCGACCACGGATCGGCGACGAAGCGGTCGGAGGTGAGCCCGAAACGGTTCAGATAGCCGCGCGCGAGACCCACACCCGCGATGTACAACTCGCCGACGACACCGTCGACGACGGGTCGCAGCCACGGATCGAGGATGTAGGCGCGGGTCGCGCGGATGGGGACGCCGACCGTGGGGGTCGCGCTGTCGTCGGTGCCGCCACCGAGGGTGTTGATGGTGTACTCGGTGGGGCCGTACAGGTTGTACCCGAGGGTGCCATCGGTCTCGCGCAGGCGCGTCCACACCGAATCCGACACGGCCTCACCGCCGAGCAGAACGAGCGGCGGGCGGTGCTGTCCCGGACCCTCGTCGAGCATGCCGTCCGCGATCAGCTGCGTCGCGTAGGTAGGGGTGACGTTGACGACGTCGATGGCGTGGGTGTTGCAGTACTCGACGAGCGCGGTGGCGTCGCGACGCAGGTCCTCGTCGCAGACGTGCACCTCGTGGCCCTCGACGAGCCAGAGCAGTTCCTCCCACGACATGTCGAAAGCGAACGACACGGTGTGCGCGACCCGCATCCGGCGTCCGTCCACCGACGAGACCACCGGATCGAAGATCTCGTCCTGGTGGTTGCGCTGCATGTTGGTCAGGCCACGATAGGGGGTGACCACGCCCTTCGGCTTGCCGGTGGACCCCGAGGTGTAGATGACGTAGGCGGGGTGCTCGAGCCGGCCCGGGCGACCCGGGGCGAAGGCACCGAGTTCGGCGTCGGTCAACGGCGCGGTACTCGCGGCGAGGGGCCCGTCCAGGCGGATGCTGCGGTCGGCGGGCAGGCCGAGACGGTTCTGCACCGCGGTCGTGGTGAGGAACAGCGCCGGCAGCGCGTCGTCGATGACGGTGCGCAGACGCTCGTCGGGCTGGTCGAGTTCGAGCGGCAGGTAGGCGGCACCGGTGCGCAGGATCGCGAAGAGCGCGACGACGGTGTCGATGCTGCGGGGCAGACCGAGGCACACGATGGTCTCGGGTCCCGCTCCCCCGGCGATGAGGGTGCGGGCGAGCGCTTCGACGCGGCCGGCGAGTTCGCCGTAGGTGCTGCTCTGTTCACCGGAGACGAGGGCGATGCGGTCGGCGTCGGTCGCGGCGCGCGCGATGAGCATCTCGGCGACGGTGACGTCCTCGACCTCGGGGATCTCGGCGCGCAGCCGGGCGTCGGTGACGGTGTGTTCGGCGGCCGTCAGTGCGGGCACGGACGCGACCGGCAGATCGACTCCGCGGGCGACGAAGTCGAGCAGCGCCACGAAGCGGTCGTGCAGGGCCCGGGCACGCGCACCGTCGACGACGTCGGGCCGGTAGTCGATCTTGACGTGCATGGTCCGCCCCGGCGACACGACGATCGCGAGGGGATAGTGCGTGTGGTCGAGGCTGTCCTCGGCGAGGATGTCGTGCCGCGCGGACTGCCGGGCCATCTCGTCGGCGTCCTTGAAGTTCTGCAGTACGAACAGGGTGTCGAACAGTTCGGAATGACCGACGGCGCGGAGGATGTCGCCGAGTCCGAGATACTCGAACTCCATGCGGTCGGCGTACTCGTCCTGCATGCGGCGCAGCAGGTCCGCGACGGTCTCGGCGCCGGACAGGCGCACCCGCACCGGGACGGTGTTGAGGAACATGCCGACCACGCGGTCGAGTCCGACGATCTCGGTGGGCCGCCCGGCGACGGTGGAGCCGAACACGACGTCGGTGCTGCCGGATTCGGCGGCGAGCAGCAGGCCGACGACGGCGTTCATCAACGCGTTGAGGGTGACGCCCGTGCTGCGGGCCCGATCGCGCAGTGTCGCGGTGAGCGTCTCGTCGATGTACGACTCGATGCGCAGCGGCACGATGGCGGCGCGGTCGCGGGTGGATCCGGCGAGCAGCGTGGGCTTGTCGAAACCGGCGAACTCGTCGCGCCAGGCCTGCTCGGCGGCGGTGCGGTCGCGGGCGGCGAGCCACTGCAGGTAGTCGGTGAAACCCGCTTCGGGCGCCGCGATTTCGTCACCGGCGTAGCGGGCGAGCAGTTCGTCGACGAACAGCGCACCGGACCAGCCGTCCCACAGGATGAATTCGCGGTTGACGACGAGACGGTCGATGCCGTCGAGGTGCAGCAGCAGCATGCGCCACAGCGGCGGGGACGCGAGGTCGAACGGCTGCAGCCGATCCTCCTCGATGAGTTTCTCGGCGCGGGCCTGCTGCTCGGCGGGGTCGAGGTCGGTGAGGTCGACCTCGGTGAACGGCACCTCGAGATCCGCCGCGCCGATGAACTGCACCGGATCGGCCAGACCGTCGTCGGTGAAACCGGCACGCACGGTGGGGTTCTCGGCGAGCAGACGTGCGGCGGCGCGGCGCAGGCGCTCGACGTCGAGGCGGTGGCCGAAGTCGAGCGAGAACTGGGCGGTGTAGATGTCCTTCGACGAGTCGAAGACCGACTGGAAGTACAGGCCGCGCTGCAGCGGCGACAGCGGCCAGATGTCCTCGATCCGCACGGGCGCGATCCGTGCGACGCGGTCGATCTCGGTCTGCGTGAGCGTGACGTGCCCGAGATCGGACGGAGTGAGACAGGTCCGCCCCAAAGCTGCGTCGGCGCGGCCGAGGAGATCGTCGAATGCCGCGCGCCATGCCTCGGCGAGCCCGGCCACGAGATCGGGGTCGAGCGCCTCGTCGGCGGTCAGATGCACCGTTGCGCCGCCGGTTCCCCGTTCGACGTGGATATCGAGCAGGTAGTTGCCGATGCGGTCTCCGCCGCTCCGCACGAGCACCTGCGGCTGTCCGAGCGGCGCGAGGGCCGGTCCGGCCTGGACGTTGGCGTAACGCAGCATCGGCCAGCCGATGCCCCGGTCGGGGGCTGCGCGCAGGCGTTCCTTCGCGGTGCGCAGGGCGTCGAGCGGATCGGTGGCGAGCGCCAGCCGCACCGGCGTCGTCCAGTCGAGCGCGCCGACGGTGCGGGTGAGGTCGGCGTCGGGGGCCAGTGCGATGCGGCCGTCGCGGACGATGTCGACGAGCAGTTCACCGTCGCCGCTCTCGCGGGTGTTCGCGACCGCGGCTGCGGTCACCGCGGTCCACACATCGGTCGAGACGCCCGAGACGAGACCGGCCACTGCGGTGGTCGCCATGGAGAATTCGTCGTCGGTCAGGGTGAGGGTCACAGGCGTCCGTGTGCGGCCGGTGGCCACCGCTGCGGCGAACTCGGCACCGGGTGCGACGGTGGTCATCCAGTCGGGAAGCTCGGCGAGTCGCTGCGGGGAGGCGGCCTGCTCGGTGAAGACGCGGGCGTGGGTCGCGGGCGAGGTGGGCACGGGCGGCAGCACGATCTGCGTGCCGCGCCGGGCGGCGCGCAGGGCACGGTGCAGGTCGGCGGTGACGATCGACCAGGACGTCTCGTCGACGAGCCCGGCGGGGGCGAGGAAGACCAGTTCCCCGGCGCTCTCGTCCGCAGCGGTGAGCCGCCCCGCGGTCAGGACCCGGCCGGCGGTGGCGTCGGGGCGCAGGGGCAGGTCGGCGGTCGCGGTTCCCACCGGCAGGGCGGCGTCCGCGACGAGGGTCCGGACGTCGACGGCGGCGGTGTCGTTCACCGACAGCAGCCACAGCACCGGGGCCGGTGCGGTGAGGGTCGTCCGCAGCGCCGGGTGGTGCTCGACCACGGCGGCGACCGCGGCGAGCACGGCGTCGTCGGTGAGATCCTCCGGAGCCGGGACGCGGTATTCGCGCAGGTCGGCGTCCACGGAGAGTCCGGCGTCGCGGCGTCGCGCGGTGGCCGGCAGCAGCGCGAGCGGTCCGGCGGCGGTGTCCTCGTGGTCGGTCTCGGAGCTGTCGCCGAGGGCCGGCGCCGAGGCGACGTCGAAGGTGCCGAGCGGCGCGTCGAGGTCGTCGAGGATCGCGGCGAGGAAGTCGTCGAGATCGGCGGCGCAGCGCTGCGCGAGCGGTGCGTCGTCGGCATGACCGCGCAGTCCGATCTCGATCGGGTGCCCGGCCTTCTCGAGCACGAGGATGAATTCCAGTTCGCCGACCGGCCCGGAGGACAGCATGTGCGCCTGCGATTCCCGCCCGACCGAGTACCGCGAGGCAGCTGCGGGCATGATGTTCACGCCGACGGTCGGGGGCCGCCAGTCCGGGTCGATCTCGGCGAGTTCGCGACCGAGATCCTCACCGCGGTACCGGCCGTGTTTGAGCAGGCCGAGCAGTTTGCCGTCGATCACCTCGGCGACGTCGGCCAGGCGCGCGTCGTCGGGAACGTCGAAGCGCAGGGGCAGGACGCTGGCGACCATCGCGGGCACGGTGCGCAGTTCGCGGGTGCCGCGCGCGGTCGTGGGCAGGCTGATCACCACGTCACGGCGGCGGGTGGCCCGGGCCAGATAGGTGCCGAGGAGGGCGATGAGCACGGTGGCGGGCCGGGTGCCGTGGGCTTTGGCGTACCGCTCGAGCCGGCCGCGTCCGTCGGCGTCGATGTGCGACCAGGCGACGAGTTCTCCGGGGCTCGACAGGCGACCAGAGCCGAGCAGGCGCGTCACCTGCGGGAGGTCGGCGAGTTCGTCGAGCCAGTAGCGGCGGTCGAGTTCGCGTTGTTCGCTCGCGACGTACTCCTCGTCGACGCGCACGTACCGTTCCAGGGTCCACTCCGTGGCGCGGTCGGGACCCTTGCCTTCGACGTACGCCCTGGTCATCGCGGTGGTCGCGAGACCGATGCCGTAGCCGTCGTTCACGATGTGGTGGTACTGCTGGTACAGCCGCATCGTGTTGTCGGAGAGGCGGTGGATGGCGAATCGGAACAGCAGGTCGCGGGCTAGATCTTGCGGTTCGTTCATCGTGGCGCGCATCCAGCGGTCGGACGCCGCGGCCGGGTCGTTCTCGCCGCGGAAGTCGATGACCGGCAGGTCCCACTCGCGGGTCGCGCGCGGGATCTGGACGACATTGCCGTCGGCGTCGACGTCGAAGTTGACGTGCAGGGTCTCGGCGGCGTCGAGGACCGAGTGGATCGCCGTGATCATCCGGTCGATGTCGATGTCGTCACCGATGGTCTCGGTGTACATGCCGGTGTTGTAGAGGTGCCCGGTGGCGTCGAGCTGATGACCGAAATAGATGGTCCGCTGCGCGCGCGTGACGGGATACACCGACTGCATCGAATTTTCTCTCTCCCACGGATGCCGCGACGAACCGCGGGCGCATACCGACTAGCTAATGGTTAGGCTAACCATACTAGGCGCCCGAGGGGGTGCTGAAACCTGCTCCCACCGGCGCGTTCATCGCCGTCGTCCAGGCCTCGGACAGCCCTCGGATCTCCTCGCAGGAAATTCGTCCGTCCGACCGCATCGTGGCTGTGAAGATGCGACCGCCCGCTTTCTCCTCGATCCGCACCGACAGCTCGAGGGCGCGCCCGCACGGGGTCCGCCGCTCCGTCGGCACCGTGTCGATCCGGACGAGGACGTCGGGCCGGGCCAGTGCCATGAAGGCCGGTGCGGCCTGGGCGTTGAGGTGCCGCAGCAGCGCGTAACCGGACCCGTCCCCGGGCACCCCGTCCACGGCGGCGGCCACACCGGTCGACACCGCGTCCGGATCGTCGGCGACGGGAACCCGCACGGGCACACCGACGGCGAACGGACCCACGGTCCGGGTGCAGTCCGGCTCGCCGTCGGAGAATTCACGTGCGTCGCGTTCGATCTCGACGAGCAAATGTGCCGGCGCGGCCTCGCGGACGCGTCCGACGGCGACTGCCAACGCGGTCACTGCCGCGACAGCGAGGTCCTGCCCACCGGACGGACCGGCGTTGACCTCGACTGCGGCGATCTCGACCGGATCGCCGACGGGGAGCACCGCGGTGCTCAGCGCGGCGCCCGGGGCGAGGACCTGCGCCCAGTGCGCCAGTTCCCCGAGCAGCGCCGGGTCCTGCGCGCGCTCGTTGATGCGGGTCGCGAGTCCCTGCGCGGTGGCTGCGGGAACGGCAACCGGTCCCCCGGTGACCGCCGCAGCCAGGTCGGCGGCGAGCACGCCGACGGAGACACCGTCGGCGACGATCGGGTGGACCGCCACCACGAGTCGACCGGTCTGCCCGGTGGTCAGCCACACGGCCGAGAGCACCGGTCCGGCCTCGGGGTCGAGAGCCTCGGCGGCCTCGGTGCGGGCCTGCTGCTGCGCTGTTGCGAGGTCGGTGGTCTCGACGACCCGTACCGGTACCTCGTCGCCGGCGGGGTGGGTGTCGAGCGACCACAGCACCGAGGCCACGCGGGTGAGCCGCATGCGCAGCGCATCGTGAGCGGCGACCACCGTGCGCACGGCACCCGTCGCCTTCTCCTCGTCCGCCGGGGTGTCGACGGCGAACACGAGTGCGGCTCCGGCCGGCTCTGCACCGATCTCTCGCAGTGCGTGCACGGCCGGCGGCACGGGCACCGGGCCCGGCTCCCGATCGTCCACGAGACCGGCCGGCTGCCCCGCCGTCTCGGCGAAATGAGCAACAGCCGTCTCGGCGAACTGCGCGACGGCGGCGAGACCGGCCGGGGTGCGCCACCGGAAGATCTCCCGCGGGCCGAATTCGATGCCCTTGCGGCGCGCGGCCGTGACGACCTGCATCGAGACGATGCTGTCGCCACCGAGCGCGAAGAAGTCGTCGTCCGGTCCGACGACGTCGAGACGCAGTGCCTCCTCGAACAATTCGCACAGTGCGGCCTCGGCGGGGGTCTCCGGGTCGCGGCGCGTCGTCGCGGTCGGTTGCGGATCGGGAAGTGCCCTGCGATCGAGTTTGCCGTTCGGTCCGAGCGGCAGTACCTCGAGCACGGTCACGGTCACCGGGACCATGTGATCGGGCAGGGAGGTCGCGGCGTGCGCGAGTAGATCGGCCGGTTCGACGGTGCGCCCGGACAGGGGCACCACGTAGCCGGCGAGCATGCCGTCGCGCACCACGGCGGCGCTCTGCGCGACGTTCGGATGCGCGACCAGCGTCGCCTCGATCTCCCCGAGTTCGATGCGCAGGCCGCGGAGTTTGACCTGCCCGTCGGCGCGGCCGATGTAGTCGAGTTCGAGGCCCGCGCCCCGGTCGCGCCACCGCACGAGGTCGCCGGTGCGGTAGAGCCGCTCCCCCGCGTCGCTGTAGGGGTCGGCGACGAACCGGCCCGCCGTCAGGCCCGCGCGCCGGTGGTAGCCGCGGGCGAGCTGGACACCGCCGAGATACAACTCGCCGACGACGCCCGGCGCCACGGGCCGGAGCCGCTCGTCGAGGACGAGGGTGCGGGTGTTGTCGATCGGCCGTCCGATCGGGACCCACGGAATGCCCTGCGCCGGAATCGGTGCCGCGGTGACGTCGACGGCCGCCTCGGTGGGGCCGTAGAGGTTGTGCAGTTCGGCGTCGACGAGGGTGTGGAAGCGGTCGCGATGGTCGGCGGTCAGCGCCTCACCACTGCAGATCACCCGGGTCAGGCGCAGTGCCCGGTCCTGCTCGGCGGCGAGCACGTCGAGCAACGCCGCGAGCATCGACGGCACGAAGTGCGCCGTGGTGATCGACTGCCGGGCGATCACATCGCGCAGATAATGCGGGTCGCGGTGACCGTCGGCGGTCGCGACGACGAGCGTGGCGCCGGTGATCAGCGGCCAGAAGAACTCCCACACCGACACGTCGAATCCGGACGGGGTCTTCTGCAGCACCCGATCCTCGGCGGTGAGACCGTATTCGTCCTGCATCCACCGCAGCCGGTTGGCCACGGCGCGATGGCCGACGACGACACCCTTCGGGGTTCCGGTGGATCCGGAGGTGTAGAGCACGTACGCCGCGCAGTCGAGGGGCATCACGGTCGGTGCTGCGACCGAATCTGCGGGATCGGTTCCGACGGAACCGGATTCGTCGACCTCGAGCACCGGCACACCGGAGTCGAAGGTCATCGCCACACCGGCGGCCGCCACGACCGCGACGGGCTGCGCGTCGGAGAGCATGTACGCGAGTCGCTCGACGGGATAGTTCTCGTCGAGCGGCAGATAGGCCGCACCGACGCGGTGGACCGCAAGGAGGGCGATCACGAGAGCGGTGCTGCGCGGAATCGCCACGGCCACGACGGCATCCATTCCTACTCCGGGAACGGCACGCAGATGCCCGGCCAGAGCGGCGACGGCACGGTCGAGTTCGGCGTAGGTCCACCGCCGTCCGGTGGCGTCGTCGACGAGCGCGAGGGCATCCGGTGTCGCAGCGACCTGCTGCGAGAACAGCTCGGGGACCGTGCGATCGGGACCGTCGTCTCGGACCGTGCCGATCTCCACTGCCACCAATGCCTTCCGGCCGTCGACGGTGAGCACGCTCAACTGCGACAGCGAGGCGTCCGGATTCGCCGCGATCTCCGCCAACAGAGCCGTGAGTCGCTGCACGAATCCGTCTACGGTGCCGCGGTCGAACAGGTCGGTCGCGTACTCGATGCGACCGCGGATCCCGCCGTCGTCGGTCTCGGCGAGGTCGAAGGTCAGGTCGAACTTCGACGTGCCGGTCTCGACGAAGACCGGTTCGGCGTCGAGTCCGGGCATGCGGATCTCGTCGAGGCGGTCGCGGTACTGCACCATGATCTGGAACAGCGGCTGGCGTGCGAGCGACCGTGCCGGGGCGAGTCGTTCGACGAGCACCTCGAACGGCAGGTCCTGGTGAGCATAGGCGTCGAGGTCCACCTCCCGGACCTGCGTGAGCAGGTCGCGGACGGTGGGGTCGCCGGACAGATCGGTGCGCAGCACGAGCGTGTTGACGAAGAAGCCGACGATCCGGTCGAGGGCGGCGTCGGGACGACCCGCGACGGGAGTGCCGAGGACGATGTCGTCCCCGGCGCCGTGCGCGCGCAGCAGTACTGCGACGACCGCGTGGGTGAGCATGAACATCGTCGCGCCGGATTCGGCGGCGATGTCGGCGAGTGCTTCCCGGGTGCGCGGGTCGACGGTGAACGGGACCGCGCCGCCGCGGTAACTGCTGACGGCCCCGCGCGGCCGGTCGTGCGGAACGGCGAGTTCCTCGGGTGCGCCGTCGAGGACGCGTGCCCAGTACTCGGTCTGGACCTCACGCAGAGACTCGTCCCCGGTACCGAGACGTTCGTCCTGCCAGAGAGTGAAGTCCCGGTACTGCACCGGCAGCGGCGCAGGCGCGGGTGCCCCGGTGGTCAGGTGCGCGTACCAGGCGGACAGGTCGGCGACGAGCGGCGTGGCGGACCACTCGTCGGCGGCGATGTGGTGCACGAGCACCAACAGGCGCGCGTCGTCGGGAGCGGTGCGCACGAGCGTCGCGCGGATCGGCAGGTCGTGGGCGAGATCGAACGGACGGCCCGCCTCCTCGGTGAGCAGCACGTCGAGATCCGCCGGGGCGGCGTCGACGATCCGCAGGTCGACGGTGCAGTCCTCGGCGGGCAGCACCCGCTGGTAGCCGATCTGCTCGACGTCGCCCTCGTCCGGCTCGGTGAACACCGTGCGCAGCGTGTCGTGCCCGGCGATCAGGTGCTGCAGGGCACCCCGCAGAGCGTCGACGTCGAGCGCGCCGCGCAGCCGCATCGTGTACGGGATGTTGTAGGTCGCCGACGCGCCCTCGAGGCGGAAGAGGAACCACAGCCGGCGCTGCGCCGCCGACATCGGGACGAGATCGGCGTGGTCGCGGCGCACGAGTTCGGGTCCGACGGCGGTGGCCGGGACCGTCGCCGCGAGTCGCGCGGGGGTGCGCAGATCGAAGATGTCGCGGATCGACGGGTTCCGGCCGGTGCGCATGCGCAGCGCCGCGGACAGACGTGTCGCGAGGAGCGAATTGCCGCCGAGGGCGAAAAAGTCGTCGTCGGGGCCCACCTGGCGGACACCGAGGAGTTCGGCGAGCACCTCGCACACGGCGCGTTCGTCATCGGTGGCCTCGCGTGTGCTGTGACTCCGGGCGGGATCGGGCAGGGACGCGCGGTCGACCTTGCCGCTGGGCAGGGTCGGCATGGCGTCGAGCACGACGAAGACCGCGGGAATCATGTAGTCCGGCACCACGGTCCGCAGATGGTCCTGCAGGTCGATGGCCGCCGGACGCGGCGCGGCCGGATCGGCGACGACGTAACCGACGAGCAGATCGGTCCCGGACGCCGACGGGCGCACGGTGACGAGGGCCGCGGTCACCGCCGGGTGCCGCAGCAATGTGGCTTCGACCTCGCCGGGTTCGATGCGGAAACCGCGCAGGCTCAGCTGGTGGTCGGCGCGCGAGACGAACTCGAGTTCTCCGGAGGCGTTGCGCCGCAACAGGTCCCCGGTGCGGAAGAGCCGGGTGCCGCTGCCGGTGGGGTCGGCGACGAACCGCGCCGCGGTCAGATCCGGGCGGCCGAGATAGCCGCGGGCGGACTGCACTCCCCCGACGTAGAGTTCGCCGGTCACCCCGTCCGGGACGGGACGCAGGTGCCGGTCGAGGATGCGCGCGGTCACGCCGTCGACTGGGGCACCGATGCGGACGCGGTCGACGTCGGAGCCCGGCGCCGTCCAGATCGTGACGTCGCCGGCGACCTCCGATGAACCGTACGAGTTGATCACCCGTGCGCCCGGCAGTGCCGCGATCACGCTCGTGCCGAGGGGTTCTCCACTGAGGAACCACGTGTCGACGAGTTCCGCGGCCTCGGGGCGCAGGGCGGCGAGGGTCTCGGCGAGGCTCGGCACCGCGGTGAGCATCCGGACGCGGTGCCGGACGACGAGATCGGCGAGGGCCTCGGCGTCACGGGAGGCGGCGTCGTCGGCGAGGACCATCGTCGCACCGGAGAGCAGACCGGCGAACAGCTCGGTGGATCCGTCGATGAAGCTCAGCGAGCTCTTGGCCAGGCGCACGTCGTCGCCGGCCGGGCGGACGCGTGCCGCCTGCCAGACCAACCGGTTCGCCAGCGCCGCAGCGGTTCCGACGACACCCTTGGGCACACCCGTCGAACCGGAGGTGTATACGACGTACGACCCGTCCGCCGGATGCAGCGGGCGGCTGCGGTCGAGGTCGGTGATCGGTGCGTCCGAGTAGCCTTGCGCCGCTTCGGCCAGTGCGGCGAGGGTCAGCTCCGGTGCCTCTCCGGGCACGGCGCCTTCCGTATCCACAAGCACGAGATCGGGTGCGGCGTCGGTGAGCATGAACTCGATGCGCGCCGGCGGGTACGACAGGTCGACGGGCAGGTAGGCGGCACCGGAGACCACGACGGCGGCCAGCGCCACCACGGCGGCGTCGGACCGTGCCGCCGCGACCGCGACGACACTGCCGGGCCCGACACCCCGTTCGGCGAGCGCGCGAGCCGAACGGTGCACGCGCGCCCCAAATTCCCGATAGCTCGACGTCTCGGTGCCGAACACGAGCGCCGGGTGATCCGGGCGGGCGGCGAAGGCCGCCGCGAGCAGGTCCGGCAGCAGCTGCGTGGTGGCGGGCACCGTCGCGACGGTGTCGGCGGCGCGCTCTTCGTCGGTGCGCACGTCGATCGATGAGAGGTGTCGCGGTTCGGGGTCGGCGAAGGCCGCGAGCACCGACAGCAGACGCTGCCCGAGGGTCTGTACGCTCGTACGGTCGTAGAGGTCCTCGGCGTACTCGAAGCGGATCGACAGGCCGTCGGCCGCGTCGACGAAGTCGACGGTGAGATCGAACTTCGACGTGCCGGTGGACAGATACGACACGGTCGCGGTGGTGTCGCCGATCTGCGGGACGACCGGTTCGGTGCGGCACTGCACCACCGTCTGGAAGAGCGGGTGCCGCGCGAGCGACGGGGTGACACCGACGGCGTCGACCACCTCGTCGAAGGGCACCTCCTGGTGGGCCAGGGCGGTGAGGTCGGCGTGCCGTACGCGCGTCAGAATCTCGGCGGTATCGGGATCGCCGGACAGATCGGTGCGCAGGGCGATGGTGTCGACGAAGAATCCGACGATGTCCTCGAGTCCGCTGTCGGCGCGACCCACGACGGGCGAGCCGAGCACGATGTCGTCGCCCGCCCCGAGCGCGGTGAACAGGGCGGCCACGGCGGCGTGGGTGAGCATGAACATGCTCGTCCCGGAACGGGAACACGTACCCCGCAGGGCCGCAGACAGTTCCGAATCCACCTGCACGTGTACCTCGCCGCCGCGGTGGCTCGGCACCGCGGGTCGCGGACGGTCGTGTGGCAGGGCGAGTTCCTCCGGTGCTCCGGCAAGGGTGGAGCACCAGAACGCGAGGTCGCGGTCGCGGAGCACGGCGGCGGCGGGGTCGTCGGCGAGACCGCGCTGCCACACCGCGAAGTCCGCGTATTGGGGACGCGGCGCGTCGTCGGGCACACGACCCGCAGAGAGATCGGCGTAGGCGGCGGCGAGGTCGGCGAAGACCGTCTCGGCCGACCACTCGTCGCCGGCGATGTGATGCACGACGAGCAGCAGCACCGCGTCATCCGGTGCGCGTCGCACGAGATGCGCACGGAACGGACGGTCCTGTCCCAGATCGAAGGATGCCCGCGCGGCCGCGTCGAGAAGTGCCGTGGCATTCCCGTCGCGCGCCTCCGCGACCTGCAGGACCGTCGACGGCGTGTCGGCGACGACCTGCACGGGCTCACCGTCGACGACGTCGACGACGGTGCGCAGCACCTCGTGCCGGGCGACGACGTGCACCAGCGCACGGTCGAGCAGGCCGGCGTCGAGCCGGCCGCGCAGTTCGAGGGCGAAGGGGATGTTGTAGGTCGGCGACGGTCCCTGGGCACGGTCGAGGAACCACAGGCGCTGCTGGGCCGACGACAGCGGGATCCGCGCCGGTCGCGGTCCTGCGACGAAGCGGGGACGTGCCGGGCTCGCGCCGTCGACCACCACGGCCAATTCGGCCACGGTGGGAGCGTCGAAGACGTCGCGCAGCGACACCTCGACGTCCAGCGCCGAGCGGATCCGGGCGACGAGACGGGTGGCGGACAGCGACGTTCCGCCGAGGGTGAAGAAGTCGGCGTCGACACCGACGGCCGGGAGTCCGAGCAGGTCGGCGAAGACACCGGCGAGGGTGTGTTCGGTGGCGGTCTCGGGATCGCGACCGGTGTCGGGGGCGCCGATCTCCGGGGTGGGCAGTGCCTTGCGGTCGACCTTGAGGTTCGCGGTGAGCGGGAACTCGTCGAGCACGACCGTCAGCGACGGCACCATGTACTCGGGCAGACGTGTGCGGAGGAAGTCGTGCAGTGCTGCGGTGTCGACGTCGGTGCCGGTCACGTAGCCCACGAGGCGGGCCGCACCGGTGGCGTCGGGCCGGGCGACCACGACGGCCTGCGCCACGCCGACGAATTGCGCTGCGGCGGTCTCGATCTCACCGAGTTCGATGCGGTGTCCGCGGACCTTGACCTGGTCGTCGCCGCGTCCGAGATACTGCAGGGTGCCGTCGGCGGTCCAGCGCACGAGATCGCCCGTGCGGTACATCCGGCCGGCGCCGAAGGGATCGGCGACGAAGCGGGCCGCGGTGAGGTCGGGGCGGCCGCGGTAGCCGCGCGCGAGCTGCTGCCCCACGACGTACAGCTCACCGGCCGCGCCGACCGGCACGGGCTGCAGCTGCCGGTCGAGCACGCGCACACCGGTTCCCGGATAGGGGCGGCCCACCGACCCGGTCCACGGCAGATCCGGCGCGACCGGAGCGGAGGTGCACCACACCGTCGCCTCGGTGGGGCCGTACATGTTGACGACCGAACACGCTCGCGCAGCGAGGGTTCCGGCCAGGACGGCGGGCAGGCCCTCGCCGCCGACGAGCACGCCCGTACCGGCGAGATCCAGACCGTCGTGTTCGACGATCGCGCCCCACAGCGACGGGGTGGCCTGGATGCAGTCCACCGACTCGGTGGCGGCGAGCGCGGCGAGGGCTGCCGGATCGCGCGCCTCGTCGTCGCCCGCGAGCACGACGGCCCCGCCGCGGCACAGCGGCACGATCAGTTCGAGCACCGAGATGTCGAACGACAGGGTGGTCAGGGCGAGAAGCCGAGTGTGCGTGCCGATTCCGGCGAGATCGGTCGCAGCGTCGACGAAGCGGGCGAGTGCGCCGCGCGAGAGCACGACACCCTTCGGCCGGCCGGTCGAACCCGAGGTGTAGATGACATATGCCGACTGGTCGGGCACGACTCGCTCGGAAGGCGTGGTGCCGACGGGGACGTCGCCGCGCCAGTGCAGGACGCCGTCACGGAAGACCGCCGTGGCGTCCGGGGTCGATGCGCCGAGACGGTCGGCGAAGTCGTCGGTGGTGAGCAGGATCGCCGGTCGCGCGTCGTCGAGCATGTACTCGAGTCGCTCGGCGGGGAAGGCGGGATCGAGCGGCAGGTACGCCGCGCCCGTCCGCAGCACGGCGAGGAGCGCGACCACCATGTCGGCGGTGCGTGGCAGGGCGAGCGCGACCGTCACCTCGCACCGCGCACCAGCCCGTGCGAGTTCGCCTGCGACGGCATCGATGCGCGCGTCGAGTTCGGCGTAGGTGAGACGGTCGGCGCCGGCGACGAGCGCGGGTGCGGCACCGGCGGCGGCCACCTGCGCGTCGAACAGATCCATCGCGTCGGGCGCGACAGACTCGGATACGACTCCGTGCCAACGGGATTCGAGATCGGCGCGGAAATCCGGGTTCAGCAGGTCGGCGTGGGCGAGAGGACGTTCGTCCGCGTCCTCCCGGGCGGCGAAGGTGAGCAGTCGCGCGATGGCCGCGGCGTGACCGGCGACCTCCTCGGCGGTGTACCGGTCGGCGTCGGCGTCGAGGGTCAGTTCGAGTGCGCGGGTGCTGTCGACACGACGGGCGACCACCGCGAGGTCGTGGACGGGACCGCGCGCGAGCGAGTGCACGGTGGCGGTCGCGTCGCCGAATCGCACGGTGTCGCCGAACGGCTTGATGTTGACCGTCGGGCCCACCGGACCGGGACTGGTCGCGGGCAGACGCAGGTCGCGGTGGATGTCCTCGCCCCGGTAGCGACTGTGGCGTCCCTGCGCAGCGACGGTGGCGCGCACGTCGGCGGCGAGCGCCGCGAGACTCGCCTCCGGAGCGACCTCGATGCGGAGGGGCACGACATTGACGGCGGTGGTGAGCACCTTCGCGGCGACGCTGCCCATCCGGTTCATGGCCGGGAAGCCGAGCACCACGTCGCGGACCGCGGTGACCCGGCCGAGATAGGCGGCGGTCGCGGCGGTGACGAGGTCGGGCCAGCCCACCCCGGCGCGGCGTGCCGCTACGTCGAGCGCCTCGGCGACGCCCCCGGGGACCTGCACCGATTCGGTGACCACCGCGCGGGCGAGCGAGGACGCGGCCGGCACCGCGGCCTCCGCGAGGCCGAGCGCGTCGGGTGCACCATGCAGCGTCTCGGTCCAGAAGTCGCGGTCGGCGACGATGCGCTCGCCGCTGCGGTACTCCTCGTCCTCGGCGACGACCTGCTCGACGGAGCCGAAGGTCGCGGGCGGGACGTCCTCGCCGCGCACGAGTGCGGTGTACACGGCGACGATGCGGCGTTCGATCAGGCTGTAGCCGTAGACGTCGAGCAAGGCGTGGTGGGCGCGCAGGAACAGCAGGACACGGTCCGGTCCGAGGACGAACACCCGGGCGCCGATGCCGGCTTCGGCCGTCGGATCCATCGGCACGCGCAGGATCGCGCGCATCGTGTCGACGGCCGTCCGCCGCGGATCGGCGTCGGCGGTGAGGTCGGTGACCTCGATCTCCGGCGCCGGATGGGCACCGGGGAACTGGACGGGCACCTCGTCGACGACGGCGATCCGGGCGCGCAGTCCGGCGGATTCGTCGAAGACCGTGTGGACGGCGCGGGCGAGCACGTCCGGATCGATAGCGCCGTCGATCTCGAGGAAGTGCCCGGTGACGAGTGTCGCGTTCGAGGGGTCGATCGTCTGCGCGAACCACATTCCCGCCTGGGCAGCGGTCAACGGCAGAGGCACGATCGATTCCACGGGTACTCCTCGGCATTCCTGGACCCGCCCCCTCGGATCCGCCCCTCCGTCCGGATATAGTTAGGGCCGCCTAACCATACCAGCAGCGACGCGCCCGCCCGAATTGTCCGGCCGGTCCCGTCCGGAAGGAGCTCACCATGCCGGTGACGACGCCCCCGACCCGCGTCTCCCTGCCCATCGTCCTGCGGCGCCTGACCGTGCTCCGCGCGGTGGACGTGACACCGCGGATGCGTCGGATCACCCTGGGCGGCGAGCAGCTCGGTGCCTTCCGCAGCGGCGACTACGACGCCCCGGCGTTCACCACCGAGGGTGCCGACGACTACGTCAAGATCTTCCTGCCCGAACCCGGCAGCGACACCCCGGCCCTGCCCGAACAGCACGACGGGCACCTGCACTGGCCTCGCAAACCCGCACCCGTGGCCCGCGCCTACACGGTGCGTCGCTTCGATCCCGTGGCCGGGGAACTCGATCTGGACTTCGTCCTGCACGGCCACGGCCCGGCCGGCAATTGGGCCCGCACCGCCGAACCCGGCAGTGTGCTCCATCTCGCGGGACCCAAGGTCGCGATCATCCCGCCGCAGGGCGCCGACTGGTGGCTGCTCGCCGGCGACGAGACCGCGCTTCCCGCGCTGGGTCGCTTCGTCGAGACCTACGGCGGCACGGTGCCGATGCACGTCTTCGCGCTGGTCGACGGTCCGCAGGAGGAACAGTCCGATCTCGCGGGCGTGACGTGGGTGCACCGCCGCCCCGGCGTCTCCGACGCCACCGTGCTCGCCGAGGCCGTCGAGTCGGGTGCGCCGCGCGGCGGCGAGGGGTGGATGTGGATCGCCGGTGAGGCGTCGATCGTGAAGGAACTGCGCGCCGTGTCGAAGCGACTCGGCATCGCCAAGCCGATGCTCGACGCGTCGGGCTACTGGCGCAGCCCCGAGTCCGATCGTCCGCTGGCCCGCCTGCGGCTGCTGCGCGAGCAGGCCGTCGAGACGCTCGAGGCGCGTCGTCGCGGCACCACCTAGACGATCCGGACGATTTCGGTGTTCTCGACAGCGCCCGGCGAAGTCGAGAACACCGAAATCGCTTCCCGCGTCAGCGCGGTGAGAGTTGGTCGCGGTCGATCGTCACCGATCCGACGTAGTGCAGATCGGCGTGGGTGACGATCGCGCGATGGATCTTGCCGGACAGAAGAATTCGCTGCATGTGCTGAAGTTCCCGATTCTCGGACCGTGCCGGTCAGCGCAGCGATGCGGTGAGTTCTTCGGTCTCGCGGTCGCGGCGACGCGCTGACGCGGTGATCGACTCGATCAGCGCGTCCGTGGTCTCGACCCGGCCGACCCGCTTGGCGACGTACTGGAGCGCCATGAGGTGCTCGTCGCGGGAGAAGTCGGCGGTGGCGTCGAGGGCCATGAACGGCGCGACGTCGCTCATGAAGGCGTCGGCGGCGCTGAGCATACAGCCCATGTGTGCGTAGACGCCGGTGACGATGAGCTGGTCGCGGCCGTTGTGCGCGAGCAGCTGACGGAAGTCGGTGCGCTGGAACGCCGAGTAGCGCCACTTGGTGACCTGGATGTCGTCCGGGCCGGGGGTCAGTTCGTCGATGACCTCGGTGTCGCGGCCGGTGCTCAGCCCGACGCCCCAGAAGTCGGCAAGGATGCCGCGACGCGACGGATGCTGGTCGCCGGGCTGCATCGTGTAGACGACGGGGATACCGGCGGCCAGGCACGCCTCGCGGAGGCGGACGATGTTGGGCACCACGGTCGCGAGGGGTTCGGCATCGCGCCGGTAGGCGTCGATGAAGTACTTCTGCATGTCGTGGATCAGCAGTGCACAGCGGGACGTATCGATCATCCAGTCCACCCGAGCAGCGGGAATCTCGTCGCTGGTAGGCAACTCGTACGGATCGATGCTCGGGATGGCCATGCGACTTCCTTCTGCTGTTCGGGGTACGCGTTCGGGCACCGACAGTGTCGGCATGCGTAGGCTACCCTAACCAGCCCTACGGTGGGATGTCTCGACCCCTGATACGCCGACCGGCCCGCACCGGAGATCGGTGCGGGCCGGTCGGCGACAGTAGGGAGCCGTCAGATCAGACGCCAGTCCTCGAGGCCCTCGTACAGCGGCACGGACTGTGCCAGGGCGCTCACGCGGGTCCGCAGCGACTCGGCGTCGGCGCCACCGACGAGCGTCTGCGCGATGATCTCGGCGACCTCGGTGAACTGCTCGTCGCCGAAACCGCGGGTCGCGAGCGCCGGGGTGCCGATGCGCAGGCCCGAGGTGACCATCGGGGGACGCGGATCGAACGGCACGGCGTTGCGGTTGACGGTGATGCCGACCTCGTGGAGGGCGTCCTCACCCTGCTGGCCGTCGAGCTGCGAGTTGCGCAGGTCGACCAGGACCAGGTGCACGTCGGTGCCACCGGTGAGCACCGAGATGCCCTTGTCGGCGACGTCGGACTGCGACAGGCGGTCGGCGATGATCCGGGCACCGGAGAGGGTGCGCCGCTGGCGGTCCTTGAACTCGTCGCTCGCGGCGATCTTCAGCGCGACGGCCTTCGCGGCGATCGCGTGCATGAGCGGTCCGCCCTGCTGACCGGGGAAGACGGCCGAGTTGATCTTCTTCGCCCATTCCTGCTTGGCGAGGATCAGGCCGGAACGCGGGCCACCTAGGGTCTTGTGCACGGTGGTGGAGACGACGTCGGCGTAGGGCACCGGCGACGGGTGCAGGCCTGCGGCGACCAGACCGGCGAAGTGCGCCATGTCGACCCACAGGTAGGCACCGACCTCGTCGGCGATGGAGCGGAAGGCGGCGAAGTCCTCGTGGCGCGGGTAGGCGGACCAGCCGGCGACGATGACCTTCGGCTTCTCGCGCAGCGCGATGTCGCGGACCTCGTCCATGTCGATGCGGTGGTCGTCCTTGCTGACCCCGTAGGACGCGACGTCGTACAGCTTGCCGGAGAAGTTGAGCTTCATGCCGTGCGTGAGGTGGCCGCCGTGCGCGAGGTCGAGACCGAGCAGCTTCTCGCCGGGGGTCATCAGCGCCATGAGCACCGCCGCGTTCGCCTGCGCACCCGAGTGCGGCTGCACGTTCGCGAAATCGGCGCCGAAGAGCTCCTTGGCGCGGTTACGGGCGAGGTCCTCGACGACGTCGACGTTCTCGCAGCCGCCGTAGTAGCGACGACCGGGGTAACCCTCGGCGTACTTGTTGGTCAGGACGCTGCCCTGGGCCTGGAGGACGGCGCGCGGCACGAAGTTCTCCGACGCGATCATCTCGAGCGTGTCGCGCTGACGCGACAGCTCGCCGGCCATGGCCTCGGCGACCTCGGGATCGAGGTCGTTCAGTGCGGCAGTGTTCACGTCGGCGCCGGGCGCAGCGGTCATCGAGGTTTCTCCAAGCAGAGGACGTCAGGGATACGTCCTCCAGTCTACGAAGGCCGTCCACCGCTCCGGAAGCCGGTCCCCGAGCGACCTGCGGTTCACCGCAGGCTGCTGGGCACCAGGGGTTCGTCGAGCAGGCGCCGGAAACGGTCGGCGCGCTCGGCTCCGGCCGGAACCTGCCCGAGCCAGCTGCCGAGGAGCCGGTAGCCCTCCACATAGGTGCTGATATAGGCGCGCCACAACGGCGACGACAGGAACCGCAGCGACTGCCGGGCACGTTCGGGGCTCGACAGCGACCAGCGCTGCAGGAATTCCACGACCTCGTCGTGGCTGCGCCCGCGGTCGTGGAGCAGCAGCGCGGCGTCCTGCCGCACCGAGAGCAACTGCTCGGACGCCTCGGACAGTTGCTCGGCCAGTTCGCCGTCGAACCGGAGCCCGAGATCGGCGTAGATGTCCTGCGCCCACTCCCCCCAGCCCGGGCCGACGATCGCTTCGAGCGCAAGATCGGCGAGCCCTTCCGCCATGAGGCACTGCGGGGTATTGACGAGGAACAACGTCTGCTCGGCCTGACCGCCGGCGACGAGACCGGCCTCCTTGCGGCAGTGCTCGGTGTGGTGCCCGGGATACGCCTCGTGCGCGATCAGCCGCGGCAGGTGCGCCATCGTCTGTTCGAGATCGGAGTTGATCGCGACCCGCGAACGGTAGTCGCCGAGGTAGTAGTTGAAGCCCGACCACGGCTTGTCGCCGACGATCTCGTACTCGACACGCTCGGTGTCGGGCAATGGGTAGACCGCCCGCACCTTCTCCCGTAGAGCGCTCGAGAACGCGTCGACGCATTCGGCGAGACGATCGGCGGGGATCACATCGGACTTGCGGTGGGCCTGCATCCGTTCGGTGAGCGATCCGGTGCCGGGCAGCAACGCATCGAGGCGACGGTGCGCGTCGCGGTAGGTGTCCTCGTCGCCGGGCGCGATGCGGACGTCGAAGTATGCCTCGACCTCGTCGACGAAACCGATCTCCTCCCCCGCGAACTTGCGGGCCGAGCAGTCGAGGGCGCGCAGATGCACGTCGAGGAAACGGGTGCGCTCGTCGGACAGTGCCGCACCGGGAAGTTCGTCCCGCAGGCGTCGCGCGGTGTGTGATAGATCACGGGGATCGGGGGTCGGGGCGTTCTCGACCTTCCGCCGCAGCGCGGGATCGCCGGTGTAGGCGTCGACGTACCCGTCCTCGAGCCGGTCGAAAGCCAGGCCCAGCAGCAGATATTCGTTCACGAAGTCGTCGGCTCCCATACCGGCCGAGCGTAGTCGCTCGTCGGCGACCCGACACGGGAGAACCCGCCGGGGTGGGGACCCCGGGGAGGCATCCTCCTGTGTCAGCGAGCACAATCCGTTACATGGACATGCAACGCCGCATCCGCCGCGCCACCGGGAAGCCGTGCCGATGGCTCGTCTGAACGAACCGAGCCCGTATGTCGAGTTCGACCGCAAGCAGTGGCGGACGCTGCGGAAGTCGACTCCCCTCGTCCTCACCGAGGACGAACTCATCGGGCTTCGGGGCCTGGGCGAGCAGATCGACCTCGCGGAGGTCGCGGAGGTGTATCTCCCCCTCGCCCGGTTGATCCACCTGCAGGTCGCAGCGAAGCAGCGGTTGTTCGCCGCGACCGCGACCTTCCTCGGGGAGAAGCATCCCGACCAGCAGGTGCCGTTCGTGATCGGTGTGGCCGGTTCGGTGGCGGTCGGCAAGTCCACCACGGCCCGTGTGCTGCAGGCGTTGCTGGCACGCTGGGACCATCACCCGCGGGTGGATCTCGTGACCACCGACGGGTTCCTCTACCCCACCAAGGAACTGGTGCGGCGCAACATCATGCACCGCAAGGGTTTTCCCGAGAGCTACGACCGGCGCAAACTGCTGCGGTTCGTCACCGAGGTCAAGTCGGGAGCGAAAGAGGTTGCGGCGCCGATCTACTCCCACATCTCGTACGACATCATCCCGGGTCAGTACCACATCGTGCGGCAGCCGGACATCCTCATCATCGAGGGCCTGAACGTGCTGCAGACCGGTCCGCGGTTGATGGTCTCCGACCTGTTCGACTTCTCGATCTACGTCGACGCGCGTATCGAGGACATCGAGAAGTGGTACGTGGAACGCTTTCTCGCGCTGCGTAAGACGTCCTTCGCGGATCCCGAGGCGCACTTCCACCACTACGCGAACCTGTCGGACCGGGACGCGATGAGTGCCGCGAAGGAGATCTGGCACTCGATCAACCTGCCGAACCTGGTGGAGAACATCCTGCCGACGCGTCCCCGCGCGACCCTGGTCCTGCGCAAGGACTCGGATCACGCCATCAACCGGCTCCGGTTGCGCAAGCTCTGACGCGCCCCGCCGCTCGGCCCTGTTCCAGGCGCCGAACCGGCGGGCGCCGTCAGGCGCCGAACCGGCGGGTGCCGTCAGGCGCCGAACCGGCGGGTGCCGTCAGGCGCCGAACCGGCGGTGCCGGGCGGCGTAGTCGCGCAGCGCGCGCAGGAAGTCGACCCGGCGGAACTCGGGCCAGTACGCCTCGGTGAACCAGATCTCCGAGTAGGCGGACTGCCAGAGCAGGAATCCGGACAGTCGCTGCTCGCCGGAGGTACGGATCACGAGGTCCGGATCGGGTTGACCGGACGTGTAGAGGTGGCTGTCGACACCGTCGACCGTCACGGACTCGACGAGCTCTTCTCCACGCAACCCCTGCGCGTAGCGCACCCGCAGGAGCGACTGCACCGCGTCGACGATCTCCTGGCGACCGCCGTACCCGACGGCGACGTTGACGTGCGTGCCCGTCCGGCCCGCGGTGCCGGCCGCGGCCTCGTGCAGCCGCTTGGCGTGGTCGGCCGGGAGCAGGTCGGTGGTGCCGACGATCTTCACGCCCCAGTTCTGGCCGGGCGCGGAGATCTCCTCCACCACGTCGGAGATGATCTCGAGCAGAGCATCGAGCTCCTCCGGGTCGCGCCGGAGGTTCTCGGTGGACAGCAGGTAGATCGTCGCCGTCTCGATACCGGCCGCGTCGCACCAGCTCAGCAGCTCGGCGATCTTCTTGGCACCTTCGCGGTGGCCGTGACTGACGTCGGTGAAGCCGTTCTCGCGCGCCCAACGCCGATTGCCGTCGCACATGACCGCGACGTGTCGCGGATGCCGTGCTCCGTCGAGTTCCTTCAGCAGCCTGCGCTCGTAGAGCCGGTACAGCAGTCCGCGGACGCTCACCCCGTCATCACCACGCGAGTCACATTACGCCCAGGCGTACGGACGGTCGCGTCGGTGGTCACAGAGTCTCCCGGAGCGCCCTCACGGGCTGTAACGTGACGACGGAACAAACCTACGGGTGCGTAGGTTACTGATCGGTACCGAGAGGAGCGCACGCATGACGGCACTCGGCCTCGAGGAACTACCCGTCAAACCGCGGATGCGCGGATGGATCCACGCCTGGGCCTTCGGTGTGGCCGTCATCGCCGGCGTCACCCTCGTCTCGGCCGCCGCCTTCCTCGCCGACCGCCCGGACGCCGTACTCCCCGCGACGATCTACAGCCTCACCGTGTGCGGTGTGTTCGGCGTCAGCGCGCTCTACCACCGCCTGAACTGGGGGCCCCGGTCCCGCGTGTGGATGAAGCGCGCCGACCATTCGATGATCTTCGTGTTCATCGCCGGCAGCTACACCCCGTTCGCGACACTCGCCCTGCCCCCGGAGTCCGGGCGACCGCTGCTGATCGTCGTGTGGGCGGGCGCGCTGGCGGGCGTGGCCCTGAAGATGCTGTGGCCTACGGCGCCGCGCTGGGTCGGTGTGCCGCTGTATCTGCTGCTCGGATGGGCCATCGTGCCCGTTGCCGGACAGCTGGTCGCCGAAGTCGGTCTCGCTCCCATGCTGCTCCTGCTGGTCGGAGGGCTGCTCTACAGCGGAGGAGCGATCCTCTACGCGACCCGCTGGCCCGATCCGTGGCCCGCGACCTTCGGGCACCACGAGTTCTTTCACGCGGCCACGGTCATCGCGGCACTGTGTCACGCGATAGCGGTGTGGCTCGTGATTCTCGGTTGAAACCTCACCGACCGCTTCGTGCAACTTCTCACACCACCTGAAGCCTCCGGCACCCGTTTGTAGACTCGCGGGGGATGTCTATTCCGTTGCTCGCCTTCGAACTGACCGAGACCAACAGGGACTGGCTGATCCACCGGCCGCTCGCGATCGTGAGTTACATCGTCGTCGCGATCGTGCTCCGCTTCGTCCTCCACCGACTGATCGACCGCATGACGAAGCCGCGTGAGAAATCCGGCAAGCCCCGCCGATCGTTCCTCGCACCGCTGCAGGAACGCGCCGAACGCGCCATCGGTGATCCCTACGCGCGCGAACGCCGGATCCAGCGTGCCCAGACGATCGGCTCGGTATTCAAGTCCGGTGTGTCGGTCGTCGTGCTCGTCTGGGTGGTGCTGCAGACGCTCGACACGCTCGGCTTCAACGTCGCGCCGTTCATCGCCTCGGCCGGTATCGCCGGCGTTGCTCTTGGTTTCGGTGCGCAGAACCTCGTGCGGGACTTCATCTCGGGCATGTTCATGCTGCTCGAGGACCAGTACGGTGTGGGCGACGTGGTGGACCTCGGCGACGCGGTGGGCACCGTCGAGTCGGTCGGCCTGCGCGTGACGACCGTCCGCGACATCGACGGCACCCTGTGGTTCTGCCGCAACGGCGAGATCCTGCGCGTCGGCAACATGAGCCAGGGCCACGCGGTCTCCGTGATCGACGTACCCATCGCACCGACCTCCAATGTCGACCGCGCCTGCCAGATCGCCATGCGGGCCGTACTCGACGGCGTCGAACGCGAGGACATCGCACCCGACGTCCTGGAGAAGCCCGAACTGCTCGGGGTCAACTCCGTGACGGCGGGTGCGGTGACGCTGCGGCTGACCGTGCGCGTGCGCGCCGGCAAGCAGTGGGCGATCCGCCGCAGTCTCACCCGCGCGGTGCTCGAGGCGTTCGATCAGAACGGCATCGAGTCGCCGAACGTCGCGGTCGCAGCCGCCGTGAGCAGCTAGACCCTCGAAGTAGAGGACCGAGCGCACCGATTCACCGCCCCTGGCACCGCCTGGCCCCGACGAGTCAGAGCGCGGCGAGCACCTCGCGCAGATCCGTCTCCGTCGTCACCGGCCGATCGCACACGAAGCCCCGGCACACGTAGGCCGCGGATGCTCCGTCGACGAGCGGCCGACCATCGAGCAGCGGCGACGAGTCGGGTTCGCCGCCCACCACGATCGCTCCCCCCGGTGCGAGCCGGCGCGCGAGGTCGAGGAGTGCGCCGCCACCCGCGACGGCGACCTGCAGCGGACCGCGCACCGACGCCTCGGCCACGGTCAGCCAGTGCCCTCCGGCACGCGGCGCTTTCTCGAGCAGGATCGAGGCCGCCGACAGCGACAGCGCGGCGGCATCGGCGTAGCGGGGGTCGTCGTGCACCAGCGCGGACAGACCGAGCAACGCCTCGGCGATCAGCGACGCCCCCGACGGCGTCGCCCCGTCGACCGGATCGCGCGGCCGGGCGACCAGCGATTCGGCGTCGTGCGCGGTGTCGAACCAGCTCCCGGGACGTTCCGGATCCGCGAACTGCGTGAGCGCGACGTCGGCGAGTTCTCGCGCGCGCTCGACCCAGCTCCGATCCCCGGTCCCCTGATGGACGGCGAGCAGCGCGGTGACGAGTGCTCCGTAGTCCTCGAGCACGCCCACCGGAGATCCGACGACACCTCCGAGCGACGCGCGGCGCAGTCGTCCATCGACGAGGTGCCGGTCGAGCAGGAACCGCGCGCACCTCGCCGCCGCGTCGATCCAGGCGGGTTCGCCCAGTGCGATGCCGGCCTCTGCCAGTGCGGTGATCGCGAAGCCGTTCCACGCGGTGACGACCTTGTCGTCGCGTCCGGGTTGCGCGCGATCCTGCCGGGCCGCGAACAGGCGTGCCCGCACGTCGGCGAGACGGGCCGGATCGTCGGGCTCGTCGAGCAGCTGCAACACCGAGGTGCCGTGTTCGAAGGTTCCGCCGGGAGTGACGGTGAAGGCCTCCGCGGCCCACCGGCCGTCGTCCGCGCCGAGCACCTCGACGAGCTGATCGGGGGTCCACACGTAGGTCAGGCCCTCGACCCCGTCCGTGTCGGCGTCGAGCGCCGAGGCGAATCCGCCGTCGGTGGTGAGCAGGTCGCGCAGCAGGAATTCGGCGGTCTCCCGGGTGACCCGCGTCGGCAGTTCCGCGCCGGTCACCCGCGCGAGGTGCGCGTACAGCCGTAGGAGCAGCGCGTTGTCGTAGAGCATCTTCTCGAAGTGCGGCACCGTCCAGGCGGAGTCGACGCTGTAGCGGGCGAAACCGCCACCGAGCTGGTCGTAGATCCCACCTCGCGCCATCGCGTCGGTCGTGCGCTCGACGAGACCGAGCGTGTCGGCGGAGCGCGTGCGCTCGTATCCGCGCAGCAGGCCCTCGAGCAGGTTGGACGGCGGGAACTTGGGTGCGCCCCCGAAGCCGCCGTGTTCGCGATCCTCGTCGGTGGCGATCGCAGCGGCCGCCGCGTCGAGCAGGACCGCCTCGACAGCGGCCTCCCCGACGGGCAGTCCCCCGCTGCTGCGACGGAGTTCGGTGGCCACGGCGTCGGCGGCCTGCGAGACCTCATCGCGCCGGTTGCGCCAGGTCTGGGTGATGGCCTCGAGAAGTTGGACGAAAGACGGCATGCCGCCGCGCGGCGTGTTCGGGTAATACGTGCCGCAGTAGAAAGGCGAGCCGTCGGGGGTGAGGAAGCAGGTCATCGGCCATCCGCCCTGACCGGCCATGGCGACGGTCGCGTTCATGTAGACCGCGTCGATGTCCGGCCGTTCCTCACGGTCGACCTTGATGCACACGAAGTTCTCGTTCATGACAGCGGCCGTGGCCTCGTCCTCGAACGACTCGTGTGCCATGACGTGACACCAGTGGCAGGCCGCGTACCCGATCGACAGCAGGATCGGCACGTCGCGCTCGCGCGCCTCCGCGAGCGCGTCGTCGCCCCATTCCTGCCAGTGGACCGGATTGTCGGCGTGCTGCCTCAGATAAGGGCTCAGGGCGTCGGCCAGTCGGTTCGCCATGCCCCCACGCTACGGAAGGAGCACCGCCGGTGACGGCCGGTCGTCAGCTTCCCTTGGTGGGTTCCGGACGTTCCGGACCGGTGGCCTTCGTGCCGCCGGCCTTCTCCTCGGCTCCGCCGGGCATCGCACCCGGCAGCGTGCCGTCGTCCACGGCCTGGTCGGGTTCGGGATGCTCCGGCTGGAAGTTCTCGGGCAGCTTCTTCAGCCGCTTGTTCATGTTCCAGATCAGCAGAGCGGTCGCGACCAGCAGGACCACCACGATGGCCAGTCCGAGCGGAGACGCCTTGCCGAACTCGGGGCCGGTCGGCTCCTGGGCCAGAATCTCGACGGCCAGAACATCGACCGCGAGCGTGCCTATCGTCATTTGCCCTGTCCGTCCTCGATGCCCGCGAACAGATCCGTCTCGGGAAGTACCGTGCTCACGCGGGTCTTGGCCAACTCGAACTCCTCGGTCGGCCACACCTTCTGCTGGATGTCCAACGGCACCGCGAAGAAGGATCCGTTGGGGTCGATCTGGGTGGCGTGGGCCCGCAGCGCGTCGTCGCGCTTCGGGAAGTAGTCGCCACAGGTGATCTGGGTGGTCACGCGCCCCATGATGTCGCCCTGCTCGGTGCGCCACTTGTTGAGCCACTGCTCCATCGGGAACGGCTCCCCGCGACGCTCGTACTCCTCGCGGAACAGCTCGAGCCGCTTACGGATGAAACCGTGCGAGTAGTAGAGCTTGCTCACCGCCCAGGGCTCGCCCAGCTCGGGATGGAAATCCGGATCCGCGGCCGCTTCGTAGGCCGCGACCGACACCTCGTGGCACCGGATGTGGTCGGGATGCGGGTAGCCACCGTTCTCGTCGTAGGTGGTCATGACGTGGGGGCGGAACTCGCGCACCGACTGCACGAGCCGGCGGACCGGTTCGTCGAGCGGGATCGCAGCGAAGCAGCCCTCCGGCAGCGGAGGCTTGGGGTCGCCCTCGGGCAGTCCGGAGTCGACGAAGCCGAGCCACTGGTGCCGCACCCCGAGGATGCGGGCGGCCTCGGCCATCTCCTCCTGACGCACCTCGCTCATGCGTTCGCGAATGCCGGGCACGTCCATGGCGGGGTTCAGGATGTCGCCGCGCTCTCCGCCCGTGAGCGTGACCACCAGGACCTCGTGTCCCTCGGCCGAGTACCGGGCCATCGTGGCCGCGCCCTTGCTCGACTCGTCGTCGGGATGGGCGTGCACGGCCATGAGCCGTAGTCCGCTCACGTGTATTCCTCCACCTCACGTCGTCTGCTTCGCCGGAACCGACCCTGCGCCCGCGTCGCGGTCGCTACGGATCCGTCCTCTATAGTTCCACCTGATAATTCCGACGTCAGCCGTGACCCTGCGGCGACGCCCGATCCATCGTTCCGCTGTGAAAGCAAAGTGATGAGCAACACCCTGCCCACCGACCGGTACCCCTCCTCCCGGTACCCCGGGCCCCGCGTGTCGACACGCGGCAAGCGCTGGGGTTTCACCATCGCCGGTCTGCTCGCCGGGCTCGTCGTGGCGTTCGTGCTGTTCCAGAACAACTCGGCTCCGATCGAGTCGGAGGTCCTCGCCTTCGAGATCATCGACGACAGCACCATCGACATCCAGCTCAAGGTCACACGGGACGATCCGTCCGAGGATGCCGTCTGCATCATCCGGGCGCGGTCGAAGGACGGCAGCGAGACCGGACGGCGCGAGGTCCTCATCCCGGCGTCCGATTCGCAGACGGTCGTGCTGACATCCACGGTCAAGACGTCACAACGCCCCGGAATGGGCGATACCTACGGCTGCAGCACCGAGGCTCCCGACTACCTCCGCGCACCCTAGGAATCTACCGCGACCAGCGGCTTCCTGCTCTTTTCCGGAGCAGCGACGATAGTGATGCTAAAATAGCCGGATACACGGTTCCACCCTTTGGGGCCGTGTATTGCTGCATAAGAGCATCAACAGACAGTACGACTTCCGTTCAGCCTGACAACAAGGGGGGACGACGGGGGTCGTGCTGTCGCGGTCGTTGCATGTGCACGACTTGTCCACGGAGCCGGGGGCTCCAACCCGAAGGAAGTGATCGAGGATGACCGAGACCCAGGTGACCTGGCTGACGCAGGAGTCGTACGACCGGCTCAAGGCCGAGCTGGACCAGCTCATCGCGAATCGTCCTGTCATCGCCGCCGAGATCAACGAGCGTCGCGAGGAAGGCGACCTCAAGGAGAACGGTGGCTACCACGCGGCCCGCGAGGAGCAGGGCCAGCAGGAAGCCCGTATCCGTCAGCTCCAGGAGCTGCTGGGCACCGCCAAGGTCGGCGTCGCTCCGACCGAGTCGGGTGTCGCCCTCCCCGGTTCCGTCGTCACCGTCTACTACGCCGGCGACGAGACCGACACGGAGACGTTCTTGATCGCGACCCGCGAAGAAGGTGCCCGCAACAGCGAGCTCGAGACCTACTCCCCCAGCTCGCCCCTCGGTGGCGCCCTGATCGACGCGAAGGTCGGCGAGACCCGCGAGTACACGCTGCCCAACGGCAACACCATGAAGGTGACACTGGTGAGCGCGGAACCCTACCGCGGCTGATCGCCGAGTGCCGCACCGCGGCAGTCCCTCTGCAGCCGAAAGGCCCGACCGGATTCTCTCGGTCGGGCCTTTCGCGTGTTCACGGCAGGTGCCAGAAGATGCGCCGCGCCTTCATGTCGGGGAAGACCGGCCCCACCCGCACGACGTCGCCGGTGGTGGGTGCGTGCACCATCTGCCCGCCACCGATGTAGATGGCGACGTGACCCGGTCCCCCGGCCTGCCAGTTGCCGAACAGCAGGTCGCCGGGGCGCGCCGCGTACAGCGGCACCTCGGTGCCGATGTGCCACTGTGTCTCGGACGTGCGCGGCAGCGTGATGCCCGTCGCGGCGAAGACCGCGTACGACGTCAGGCCGGAGCAGTCGAAACCGCCGCCGGACGGCCCGTTGATATTGCCGCCACCCCAGACGTACGGCAGGCCGAGGTACTTGAAGGCAAGGTCGACGATGCGATTACCGACGTCGCCGGCTCCGCCTCCGATACCCAGACCCAGGAACGGCGAGAGCATGCGGGCGAAGACGTGCTCGGTCGCGCGGATCTTCGCGACGTAGGGCTTCGTCTGGTTCTCGTAGTCGGGATGACCGGACGGCATGCCACCCGAGCGCTTCACCGCGCCGACGCCGGCGTTGTAGGCCGCGAGGGTCAGATCGAGGGTGTCGCCCTCGACCAGTCCGCGCTTCTTCCAGTCGTCGATGAGCTTGTAGTTGTCGCACAGGAGGTTGCCCGACGCCATGACCGGGTCGGCGATGCCGAGGACGTCGGCCTTGCCGTCACCGTCGGCGTCCTTGCCGTACTGGTCCCAGGTGCCGGGCATGAACTGTCCCGGGCCGCGGGCGCCGACCGGCGAGACCGGCGCGGTCGGGCCGTACCGGAAACCGTTCTCGGCGGAGTAGAGGGCCGCGAGGACCGGCGCGGAGACCCCTTCGCACAGTTCGCCGGCCTTCTTCAGCCACGGCGCGAACACTGCGATCGCACCGATGGGTGCGAGTCGCGTTCCGGGAAGGATCGCCGGGATCGACGGCAACGTGATCCCGGTGCCCGGGATCGTGGGACCGGGTTGCGGGTTCCCGACCACACCGGTCGCCGGGGGTTGGACCGGTATTCCGAAGGGCCCGGGACGCGCGGCCGGCGGTTCGGGCGCCAGAGCGGGCGGAGCTGCTTGCGGATCGGCGGGGTGCAGGGCCGCGGCCGCGTCCTCGGGCAGATGCGGCTCGATCGCTCCCGCGACCGCCGTCGTCGCATCCGCGACCGCCTGTTGTGCTCCCTGCTGCATCGGTTCCGGCAAGGACGCGACGAGATTCGCCACATCCGTGTCGGCGTTCTCGGCAGTTGCCTCGAACGACTCGATCGCCCCGTTGATCTGATCCTTGATCTCTGCTGGTAGGTCCACGCCCTGAACGAGCGCACTTGCTGCCGTAGCCACTGCCACGATGACCGCAGACGGGTCCACCGACATCCGCTACCCCCACATCCATCCATCAACCGCTCTCACCGTAGCTGTGAGGTCGATCACCAGTGCGGCTTCCGGATGTTCTTATCACATATATTCAAGAACACGTTCTAGTACTGGGACCAGTGGGACCGGTGCTTCCTGAGGGTCCGGAGTTACGGTTCCGGATAGAAGTCTGCGGCGTCCGGCTGGGTCAGGACGTCCATGATGTCCACCGCATCGACCGCGTCCTCGTCCAGCAGCGTGACGAGCGTGTCCCGCTGATCCTTCGTCACCGGTTCGCAGCCGCCGGGCATCACCCACCGGTCCTCCCCCACCGGCATCACACGGGCGCACAGCAACGTCCCGGCGGGCACCTCACCCGCGAGCCAGGGCGCGGACACCTCCACCACCCGATCGCTACGGACGTTGCGCAGCGTGAGCGACTCCTCCGGCGCACTCGCCTCGACCTCGAAGACCGAACGCTCGACCGCCAGCCACGAGCGGGCGAGCTCGGCCTCGTCCTCGGGCAGCAACTCACCGCGACGCTCGACGAAATCCGCGAAGGCGCCGGCATCGAAGAGCAGGACGTCCTCGACGAGAGGATCGGCGACGGCCTCGGCCACCGCGTCGTCGTCCCCGTAGCCGGAACGCGCCTCCGCCAGCGCGACCCGCTGTTCGGCCCATCCGGGTTCGAGGGCGTGCATGGCCGCCTTCATGTACAGCCAGTCGGAGCGTTCCTCGAGCGAGTGCTCGGCGCGCCCGAGATGGCACGCCTTGTACTTGCGGCCCGACCCGCACCAGCAGCGGTCGTTGCGGCCGAGCCCCGGGACCTCCTTCGGCCGGTACCGTTCGAGCACTTCGTGGAGGGGATGTTCGTCGCCGCCCGGCACCCGGGCGAGCAGAGACAGCCCCCGTATCGCGTCCCCGCGATCGGAAGCGAAGCGCGCGAGGTCGAACAACGGGAGGTCGAAGGCGGAGTCGAGGTCGGCCGAGCGCTCGTAGTGCCGTTCGGCTTCCGTGAGGCGTCCGGTCGATTCGGCCGCGCGACCGGCGATCCAGTGCGCTGCCCCCGCCGCACGTCGCGGCGCATGGTCGAGCAGCCACAGCGCGGCCTGTTCGATCGCCTCGGGCGCGAGCTTCTCCCCCACCAGTTCGTCGTAGACGGTCTCGGCGATCTCGGGATCGGACAGCACCGAGTACAGACCGGATTTTCCCACGGCGAAACGCTCGTCGAGTTCGGCGTCGTCGCCGCGTTCGAGGGCTTCGACCAGCGACGCGAACAGGGCCACGCCGGGCACGGCGTCGACGGGGATCCCGAGCTGTTCGGCATAGATCTCGAACATTGCCCGGTCGGAGTATCCGTCGAAGTCGAAACCGTTCGGTGCCACCAGGTCTCCGCTGCGGACCAGACCGGCTCCGGCGAGCAAGTCCCCGAGCGGCAGGGACGGCGCGGAGAACGCGTCCGGTACATCGGCGAGCACGTCGAGGAAGGCGCCCCCGAGGCTCGCCACCTGCTGGCGGGCGATGGCCTGTTCGAGCGCGTGCACGAATTCGGCCTCACTACTTCGGACTTCGTCGTCGACCGGAGCGAACGACAAGCGACCGTCCCGCACGGTGAGTGCGAGCAGGTCTCCCGCCTCGTGACCCGCCAGGGCTCCTTCGGGAAAGACGATCGTCTCCTTGCGGACGATCTCATCCGAATCCGGATCGTTTTGCGTGGCAGCAGCTTCGAATCCACCGGGCTGCACGAGATCGAACTCGTCGTCCTCGGAGACGAGCAGCAGGAGCGGTTCGATGTCGTCGACCGGGATCGCGTGCCGGTCGAGTTCGTCCGCGGTGAGGCGGTGTGTGAGCATCCTGCCCTCGAACAGCGCATCCGTCGCCGCGACACGGTCGTCGGACAACCACATCAACAGCGGATGCGGTTCCGACTGTTCGAGATCGATCATCACTTGCTCGGCCGAGCCGAATCCGTGCTCCTCGAGATGATCGGCCACCTCGTCGATCGTCATGGGTCCATGGCGCCGTACCGTGTCGAGCACGGTGTCCCACAGGGCGGATTCGGGATGTTCGTTGTCCGTCACCACGTGATCGTACGGCGCCCGGCAGTGCTTCCGGGGGCTATGCGGTTCCTTCCGCACGTCGCCGTCGGTGTTTTCCCGATCGACACGAGAAGAAGGCGTCCTTCGGGACGCCTTCTTCTCCTGTCTTCTACGACCGGTGTGTCAGCCGAGCGCCTGTTCGACGTCGGCGAGCAGGTCGGCGGCGTCCTCGATACCCACCGACAGCCGGACGAGATCCTCGGGGACCTCGAGCAGCGACCCGGCGGTGGAGGCGTGGGTCATCGCACCCGGATGCTCGATGAGCGACTCCACACCACCGAGCGACTCGGCGAGGGTGAAGATCTCGGTGCGCTTGCAGAAGTCCAGCGCGGCCTGGCGGCCACCGGCGAGGCGCACGGAAATCATGCCACCGAAGCGACGCATCTGCTTGGCCGCGTACTCGTGGCCCGGATGCGATTCGAGACCCGGGTACAGCACCTTGGTCACGGCGGAATGTCCCGACAGGAAGTCGACGAGCTTCTCGGCGTTGTCGGAGTGCTTCTCCATCCGCACCGCGAGCGTCTTGATGCCGCGCAGCGTGAGGAAGGCGTCGAACGGGCCCGGCACGGCGCCCGCACCGTTCTGCAGGAACGCGAAGGCGGCGTCGAGCTCTTCGTCGTTCGTCACCAGCGCGCCACCGACGACGTCGGAGTGACCACCGATGTACTTGGTGGTCGAATGCAGCACGACGTCGGCACCGAAGGTGAGCGGCTGCTGCAGGTACGGCGACGCGAAGGTGTTGTCGACGACGAGCTTGGCACCACCCTCGTGCGCGATGTCGGCGAGCGCCGAGATGTCGCCGATGTTGAGCAGCGGGTTGGTGGGCGTCTCCACCCACACGAGCTTGGTGTTCGGGCGCACGGCCGCGCGCACCTCGTCGGCGTCGTTGATCGCGGCCGGGGTGTACTCGATCCCCCACTGCGTGAACACCTTGTCGATGAGACGGAAGGTGCCGCCGTACGCGTCGTTGGGGATGACGAGGTGGTCGCCCGGACGCAGCACCGAACGGAGCAGGCAGTCGGTAGCGGCCATGCCCGAGCCGAACGCCCGGCCGTAGGTGCCGTTCTCGAGCGCGGCGAGGTTCGCCTCGAGGGGACGACGGGTGGGGTTGCCGGTGCGGGCGTACTCGAAGCCGTTGCGCATCTCGCCGACGCCGTCCTGGGCGAAGGTCGACGACGCGTAGATCGGCACGTTGACGGCACCGGTCTGGGGGTCGGGCTCGTACCCGGCGTGGATGGCGCGGGTCGCGAAACCGTGCTGGTTCTGGTCTGTCATGAAGATCTGTGTCCTATCGGCCTTGAGAGATGAATCCGAGCAGGTCGTGGCGGGTGATGACACCGACGGGCTTGCCGTCGTCGATCACCATGAGCGCGTCGGTGTCGCCGAACGCCTTCGTGGCGGAGTCGATCGACTCGCCCACGCCGATGTTCGGCAGCGGCGGGCTCATGTGCTTCTCGACCGGATCGGCGAGATTCGCGCGACCTTCGAAGACGGCGCTGAGCAGTTCGCGCTCGCTGACCGAACCAGCCACCTCACCTGCGGTGACGGGCGGTTCGGCACCCACGACCGGCATCTGCGAGACGCCGTACTCCCGAAGGATCTCGATGGCGTCGCGCACCGTCTCGGACGGGTGGGTGTGCACGAGGTCGGGCAGGTCGCCGCTCTTGCCGCGCAGCACGTCGCCGACGGTGGAGTCGTCGGGCTTGCCGTCGAGCGGCGCGCGGAGGAAGCCGTAGCTGGCCATCCACTTGTCGTTGAAGATCTTCGACATGTAGCCGCGACCACCGTCGGGCAGCAGCACGACAACGACCGCGTCGGGGCCCTCGCGCTCGGCAACCTGCAGTGCGGCGACGACGGCCATGCCGCAGGAGCCACCGACGAGCAGGCCTTCCTCGCGGGCGAGGCGACGGGTCATCTCGAACGAGTCGGCGTCGGAGACGGCGATGATCTCGTCGGGGATCGACGGGTCGTAGGCCGAGGGCCAGAAGTCCTCACCGACACCTTCGACGAGGTACGGCCGGCCGGTGCCGCCCGAGTACACCGAGCCCTCGGGGTCGACGCCGACGACCTTCACCGCACCGTTGGAGACCTCCTTGAGGTACCGGCCGGTACCCGAGATGGTGCCGCCGGTGCCGACGCCAGCGACGAAGTGCGTGATCTTGCCGTCGGTGTCGTTCCAGATCTCCGGGCCGGTGGTCTCGTAGTGGCTCGCCGGGCCCCCCGGGTTGGAGTACTGGTTGGGCTTCCAGCCACCGGGGAGCTCACGGGCGAGACGGTCGGAGACGCTGTAGTAGCTGTCGGGGTGCTCCGGCGGGACCGCGGTCGGACACACGACCACCTCGGCACCGTAGGCCCGCAGCACGTTGCGCTTGTCCTCGCCGACCTTGTCGGGGCACACGAACACGCACTTGTAGCCGCGCTGCTGCGCGACCAGGGCCAGGCCGATGCCGGTGTTGCCGGAGGTGGGCTCGACGATCGTCCCGCCCGGCTTCAGTTCGCCCGACGCTTCGGCCGCATCGATCATCTTCACCGCGATACGGTCCTTGGAGCTGCCGCCGGGATTGAGGTATTCGATCTTCGCCGCTACGAGCCCCGATCCGGGTTTCACCACCGTGTTGAGCTTGACGAGGGGGGTGTTTCCGATGAGGTCGATGACGGAATCCGCAATGCGCATGACTCCATGTTCCCACGTCGTGGCTTTCCGACAGGGTGAAGGTGTACACCCCCGGGAAAACACCCCCTGAGAAACGACGAAGACCCCGGACCGTGGTCCGGGGTCTTCATGGCGTACTGCTAGTCGTTCTGGAAGTAGCTGAGCAGTCGCAGGATCTCTACGTACAGCCACACCAGGGTGACGGTCAGGCCGAGGGCGACGCCCCAGGCGGCCTTCTCGGGGGCCTGTGCGCGGATCAGCTGATCGGCGGAGTCGAAGTCCAGCAGGAAGCTGAACGCCGCGATGCCGATGCACACGAGGCTGAAGATGATGGCGATCGGGCCGCCGTCGCGCAGGCCCAGGCCACCGTCGATGAAGAAGCCGGCGACGAGATTGCCCAGCGCCAGGACCAGGACACCGACGAGGGCGCCGACGATCATGCGGGTCAGGCGCGGCGTGACGCGGATGGCGCCGGTGCGGTACACGACGAGCATGCCGAAGAACACGCCGAAGGTACCGAGGACGGCCTGCGCGATCAGAGTCGCGCCGCCGGCGCCACCGAACGTGATGTCGGTGAACATGAACGACAGCGCGCCGAGGAAGAAGCCTTCCGCCACCGCGTAGGCGAGGACGATCGCCGGGTTGTCCATCTTGCGGCCGAACGTCGCGACCAGCACCAGGACGAGGCCGATCAGACCGCCGCCGATGACGAACGGAGCTGCCAGGCCGACGTTGGAGTTGACCAGGACGTAGGAGATGAGTGCCGAGACGGCGAGCACGCCGAGCGTGATGCCGGTCTTGGTGACGACATCGTCGATCGTCATGGTCCGCTGGTCGGTGGGACGTGCCCACGGATCCGTCTGGGGCTGACCGAATTGCTGGGTGGCCTGCGCGGCGCCCGCCGTCGCAGAGCCGAACGTGGCGTATCCGCCGCCCTCTTGCTTGGGCAGGTTGCGGAACACCGGGTTACTGGTGGTGCGCACCGTGCACTTCCCTTCTCGTGGTCGCTTCTGTCCGTTCAACGAGGCAGTAACCTCACGAGTTCCCGTTTCGTCGAGAAAGCTCGGACTAATCGGACTCTACCGGCTCCGTACCGACCTGGTCACCGTGAACTTGCGGTTGCGGCCCTCGACGCGGGTCGGCCCGACGATGCCCGACAGCGCGGGGCGGTAGTCGAGGTGGCGGTTGTAGACCGTCCACATCTGTCCTCCCGGGCGGAGGATCCGGGCTGCGGCGTCGAACATCTTGTGGGCCGCGCCGGTGTGCACGGCGGCGCCGATGTGGAAGGGCGGATTACACACCACGAGGTCGACCGACCCGGCGGCGATCGAACTCGCGGCGTCGTCGCGGAGCGTGTCGATCCGGTCGGCGAGCCCGTTCGCGGCGGCCGTCTCCGCGGCGGAGGCGACGGCGGAGGCGGAGTGATCGGTCGCGATCACGCGAACGTCGGGCAGTTGCCGGGCGAGCATCGCGGCGAGGATGCCGGTGCCGCAGCCGAGGTCCACCGCGATCTGCTCGTCCGTGTCGTTACGGGGGAAGTCGAGACGGGGGAAGAAGTCGAGGAGGAAACGGGTACCGATGTCGAGGCGCGGGCCGGCGAAGGCGGCCCCGTGCGCGACCACGGTGAGGCCGAGTTCGTCGAGCCTCTCACGGACGGGATACGAGGCCGGTCCGGGCGTTGCTCGGCGCGCGGTGAGCACACGCGACTTCTGCCGTCCCCGCGACGCGCGGACCTCTGCGAAGGACGCAGCGAGGACGTCGTTCATCGCAAGGCTGATGTGCTTGTCGCGGCCACCGGCGAACACGACGACCTCGGGGTCGGCGTGGCGGGCCACGATCTCGGCGATCTCGGTGAGCGCCGACAGCGAACGGGGAAGACGCAGCAGTACCACTCGGGCACCGGCGAGCAGGTCCGCGTCGAGTCCGCAGGAACGGTAGCGGTCGGTGAGATCCTCACGCTCGGCGTTCGCAGCCAGGGCGCGTTCGGCCACCACCGAGTCCTGATGCACCCGGATCCGCTCCGCGCCGAACCGGACGGCCGCACCCAGGGTCAGGGCGCCGTACTGGTCGTCGACGACCACGATCGTGCCCGGCGCTGCGGATTCCAGTGCGGGCGCGGCTTCGTCGAGGAGCAAGCGATCGGCCCCGTCGACGGCGAACAGGTTGGGCGCTTCCACATCCGGGAAGCGCCTCAACCTGTCGTACAACTCGTCGATCACCACTCGACCGTCAGCACTCGCCCTTTCCGGCGTTCTCGATGGCACGCAGGGTGTCGGCCTGCTCCTCTTTGCTGAGATCCTGCCAGGCCGGGAGCTGCTGCTGGGCGTCGGCGACGGCCTGGGCCGCTGCCACGCGGTCCTGGCCCCACTCCTCGAGCTCGTCGAGGTAGGGCAGCAGAGCCTCGCAGTTCTCCTCGTAGCTCTTACCGAGTTCGACGCTGGTGCCCGAGGTGCCGGCCTCCGCCGAAGCCGAGGTGCTCGTCGTGGTGGTGGTCTCCTCGGCCGAGTCGGATCCGTCCGAGGATCCACACGCCGCCGCAAGCAGGACCACACCTGCACCGAACAGCGCCGCGAGAGTCTTCTTCATCTATGTCCCACTTCTGGTCGCAGTGTCGTTTCGTCCGTTCCCGGTGAGGCACCGTGGTCCGGCCGGACCACGTTAGAACAGGGGCGACGCACGATCTGCGGCGGGCGTGCACATTTCGAGACTATCCTGGGGAAACGGCTTCCCGAGGTGATTGCGCCGATGACCGAGAACGATCCGGCCGCCACTCAGCGCGCGCCGATTGTCGACGTCGCAGAGACGGACATCGTGCGCGCGCTGCACGATGCCGGTTTCACCGACGCCGTGGAGATCGGCCGCGGCGGCTTCGGTGTGGTCTACCGCTGCCGGCAGGCCGAACTCGACCGCGACGTCGCGGTGAAAGTGCTGCGCCGCTCCCCCGAACCCGCCGATCTCGAACGCTTCCTACGCGAGCAACGCGCGATGGGGCGGCTCTCCGGCCACCCCAACATCGTCACCGTGCTGCAGGCCGGCGCGACGGACACGGGCCTGCCCTATCTGGTGATGCACTATCACCCGCACGACTCTCTCGACACCCGCATCCGGCGGCACGGACCGATCGCCTGGCCGGAGGCGGTCCGGATCGGGGTGAAGGTCGCCGGTGCACTCGAGACGGCGCATCGTTCCGACGTCCTGCACCGCGACATCAAGCCCGGCAACATCCTGCTCACCGAGTACGGCGAACCGCAGCTGACGGATTTCGGTATCGCCCGCGTCGGCGGCGGCTTCCGCACCACTGCCGGTGAGATCACCGGTTCCCCCGCGTTCACGGCACCGGAGGTGCTGCGCGGTCATGCCGCGACTCCGGCCGCCGACGTCTACGGCCTCTCCGCGACCCTGTTCGCGGCGATCACCGGTCACGCCGCCTTCGAGCGGAAGGAGGGCGAGAAGATCGTCGCGCAGTTCGTGCGCATCACCTCCGAGCCCGTCCCCGACCTGCGCGGCGAGGGCATCCCCGACGACGTGTGCGAGGCCCTCGAGCGCGGCATGGCGACCGATGCCGAGGACCGGCCGCAGACGGCCGCCGAGTTCGGCGATCTGCTCCGCGACGTCCAGCGCGCCCACAACCTGCCCATCGACGAGATGGCGCTGCCCGGGTCACCGCCGTCCGGCCCGCTCCCGCCGCGTTCGGCGCCACCGCTCACCGGACCGGCCTCGACGGTCTCCGGCCGGTCGTCCACGGTCTCGGGACGCACCGGTCCGTCCACCGCACCGTCGACCAGGTTCCGGCCGCCCTCGACCTCACGTCCCCTGATCGAACGCAGCCGTCTGATCTCGTTCCTGCGGGCAGGCGGACGACGCCGTCTCGTCGCCATCCACGCCCCCACCGGCTTCGGTAAGTCCACCCTCGCGACGCAGTGGCGCAACGTACTCGCCGCCGAGGGAGTGCCGGTCGCGTGGTTGACGGTGGACAGCGACGACAACAACGTCCTGTGGTTCCTCGCGCACCTCGTCGAGGCCATGAAGCAGATCCGGCCGGTCCTCGCGCGCGAACTGGGCCAGATCCTCGACGCGCACGGCGACGAGGCCGAACGGTACGTACTGTGCACGCTCATCGACGAGTTGCACCGCACCGACACCGCGGCGACGCTGGTGATCGACGACTGGCACCGCGTCACGTCGACGGAGACCGTCGCTGCCCTCGAGTTCCTGCTCGACCGCGGATGCCATCACCTGCAGCTCGTGGTGACGAGCCGCAACCGATCCGGACTTCCGCTCAGCCGCATGCGTGTTCGCGACGAGCTGGTCGAGGTCGATTCGACGGCATTGCGGTTCGGGGTGGACGAATCGAACGCCTTCTTGCGCGACATCGGCGGGATAGACCTCGGCCCCGAGGACGTGGAGGATCTCACCCGCACCACGGAGGGCTGGGCCGCAGCCCTGCAGCTCGCGTCGTTGTCGTTGCGCGACAGCGACGATCCGTCGTGGCTCATCGAGAACATCACGGGTCGGCACCACGCGATCGGTGAGTTCCTCGCCGACAACGTGCTGGCCGGTCTCGAACCCCGGATGTACGAATTCCTCCTCGCGACGAGCATCACCGAATCGATCAGCGGCAGCCTCGCCGCGGCGCTCACGGGCGATCCGCGCAGCCAGGCGATGCTCGAGGAGGCGGAGGAACGCGACCTGTTCCTGCGGCACGTCGACGACGAACGCGTGTGGTTCCGCTATCACCACCTGTTCCTCGACTTTCTGCGTCGACGTCTCGAACGCGACCATCCCGAGAAGGTCGCGGACCTGAATCGCACCGCCGCCGACTGGTTCGCCCGCAACCGCATGCTGCAGGAGGCCGTCGACCACGCCCTCGCCGCCAACGACACCGACTTCGCCGTCGACCTGCTCGCCGACGACGGCATGTACCTGATGGAGCACGGGCACATCGCCACGCTGCTCGCCCTGATCGACAAACTGCCGCCGCGGGCCGTCGCAAACGATCCGCGCCTGCTGCTCACGCAGGCCTGGGCGAACAGTGCGCTGCTGCGGTTGGACCGATGCCGCAGAACCCTCGCGGCAGTAAGGGAATTGCTCGACCGTGGGGTGACGGACAGCTACGACGTCGAAGCACTCCACATCGAGGCGGATGCCGTCGAGGCGTCGATCCTGATGAACTCCGACCGCATCGACGGCATCTACGAACTCATCGCGCCGTGCCTGGAGAATCCGACCTCCGTGCACCCGTGGGTGGTGGCGGCCGCAGCCGACTTCGCCTCGTACGCCGACATCTTCCGCTTCGACTTCACCTCAGCGATCCGGCGGCAGGAATGGGCGGAGCCCTACCACCGCGAGACCCGCGGACCGTTCGCGTCGATCTACGGTCAGTGCCTGTGCGGCATCGCCGCGAACGAACGACTCGACGTCGCCTCGGCCGAGAAGTACTTCCGCACAGCGCTGCGCCGAGCGCGACGAAACGGCGGAATCCACACCCACGGAGGGCGTCTCGCCGCTGCCATGCTCGGAGAGCTGCTCTACGAACAGGGACGGACCGCCGAGGCCGAAGCACTGCTCGACGAGAGCAACCTGCTCGGAATAGAAGGCGGTGGAACGGATTTCCTCATCGCTCGCTTCGGTACCGCTGCGCGCCTGAAGATGTTGCAGGGCAACCGGGAGGAAGCCGTCGCCCTGCTCACCGAAGGACTGCGGGTCGCGGCGCTGCACGACCTGCCGCGCCTGCGGGCACGCATCGAGAACGAACGGGTCCGGCTCGGAATCGCCACTCCAGGCCCCTCGACACGCACGATGCCGGAGAACACCACACCCCACCCCGACGGAACCGTCGAGATCACCCTCCAGATCGAGGACTCCACCGCGATCCGGCTGCTCAGCGAGAACGGGGAGCCCGAGGCGTCGGAACAGGCCGTCGGATGGGCGCGGATGTGGGTACAGCGCACCACCTCGCGTCCCCGCGCCCACCTGCAGGCCCACCGTCTGCTCGCCTCCTGCCTGCACGCGGCCGGACGCATCGAGGAGGCCGAGGAGACCCTGGCCGTCGTGGTCGACGCGTGCGCGGCGCGCGGAATGGTGCGCTATCTGACCGACGGCGGGCCACACGTGATCGCCACGCTCACCTCGATGCGGGTACGGATCGAACAGGGTCTGCGGCCTGACGATCGGCCACGGATCGACCTCGGGTTCGTCGACGAGGTGCTGCGATTGGTGGACACCGAGCATCGTCCTGTCGTGTGAGCCCGGTCGTGACGGGAACGCGGTGTGAAGCCCGCCGATTTCGGGGACACTGCCGAGGTGACGGACCGATACGACAACTCCATCCGGACCCGGCGGTGGGCCCACGGGAAACTCGCCGACGAAGGTTTCCCGCTCTCAGCCGTCTCGGAGCATCTCGCCGATCCCGAGGCCCTCGTCTGGGTGGATCTGTGGAATCCCGAGCACACGGCTCTGCTCGAACTCGCCGAGGAATGGAACCTCGACCCGCACGCCGTCGAGGATTCGCTCGCACACGGCGAGCGCACGAAGGCCACCCGCTACGCCACCCATACCTTCCTCACGGTCTACGCGACACACCTGTTTCCGGATTCCGAGGACGAGAATCAGGCGCACGAGTCCCGGCTCCGCACCACCCGGATCTCCGCCTTCGTCCTGCCCCGCGGCGTCGTCACCGTTCGCCGCGGCACTCCCTTCGACATCGACGAGGCGGTGCGCAGGTGGGACGAGAACACCGACCTGCTGCAGTACGGACCGGGTGCGCTGATCCACGGCCTGCTCGACACGGTCGTCGACGGGCAGTTCGAGACCATCCAGGAACTCGACGACGCCGCCGAGGACCTCGAGGACTGCCTCTTCGAGGACGGCGCCTCCACCCGGCAGATCCAGCGACGCGTCTACCGGCTCCGCAAGGAACTCGTGCAGCTCCGGCGGGTCGTGCTGCCGATGCGCGAGGTCGTCAATGCCGTCCTGCGGACCCGCGCCGAGAGCAACCACCACCCCGAACTCGACAGTTCCTACAACGACCTCTACGACCACGTGATGCGTGCTGCAGAGTGGACCGATTCACTGCGCGAGATGGTGAACACCGTCTTCGAGACGAACCTGTCGCTGCAGGACGCGCGCCTGAACATCGTCATGAAGAAACTGACGGGATGGGCCGCGATCATCGCCGTCCCCACGGCCGTCACCGGTTGGTACGGCATGAACGTGCCCTATCCCGGAGTAGGCGAGGCCTGGGGACTGATGAGTGGGGTCGGGATCATGGTCGTGTCGGCGATCGTTCTCTACGTGCTCTTCAAGCGCCGCGACTGGTTGTGAACCCCGCGTTGCTCGGTGAACGGCTCTGTTCAGAGGAAAACTACGAGCAGCACGACGATCACGACGACCACCGCGACGGCTGCGATCACCGCACCCGCCGAACGCCGGCGCTGCACCGGCCCGTCGCGGACGAGTTCGGGATCGGCGTCGGGCGCGTCCCCGATCGGGTCGTTGTTCTCGGGACCGGAGTTGGTGGGATGCGACATCGGTCTCCTCCTGGCTGTCTGTGTCGAAGTCTGACACGGACGAGCCGGTCGTGTTCGGTTTCAGGCTGTTCGGGTGGGGTACTCCGTCAGAGCAACGTTCGATGACACAGGAGGACCCCATGGCCGACTTCGTCGATAAGGCAAAGCACAAGGCAGAAGAAGCGGGCGGCAAGATCAAGGAGAACACCGGTCAGGCGACCGGCGATCGTGATCTCGAAGCCGAGGGTCGCGGCGACCAGGCCTCCAGCGGTCTGAAGCAGGCAGGCGACAAGGTCTCGGACGCCGTCGAGAACGTCAAGGACGCTTTCAAGAAGTAGCCCTTGAACTGCGCGGTGCCGGTAGTTGCGACTACCGGCACCGCGCTGTGTCGGTGCGTGCAGCACCCCGCTCTCACGGGGTGCTGCCGGGACTACTTCGAGGAGGTGCCTTCGGTGTCGTCGAAGAAGTGCCAGGTACCGTCCTGCTCGTTCTGCGCCTCCATACGCCAGCCGAGTTCGCTGTTGTCGGCGCGCTGGTCGACGAACCAGGCGTGCGCGTCGTCCGCGCTCTCGATTTCCTTGGTATCCACGACGTTCCCGGTCGGGTCGATCACTCTGTAGGTAGCCATGCCGAGTGTCTTCCCACGCGACTCGCCGGTCAAACGTCGCGCGAACCTTCTGGTGTAGGGTGGAGACATCGTTCGGCTCGCACATGATGAGCAACCTCGCACCACAGTGCCCGAAGGTTCCGAACCGGACGTGAGAGTTCCCCGCCGCGTGTACCGCGGCCCCTCTTCTTCGCACTGCCCCACGGCCGGGTCTACCCGGCCGCACCCGAAAGGACGGCCATGAGCCAGAACAAAGAATTCGACGGACCCCTCTTCCTCGCGCCCACCACTCCGGAGACCGACGCCGAGACCGAACCCGTCACCGCTGTCGCCGAAGTGGGCGGTCCCCACGACTACACCTCGATCTTCTCCGCGCGCGGCGCCTGATCCCGCCTCATCCGACTGTGAAGCTACCGACTCGGTCGGCTGCGAAGTCGGCGAGCGTCTGCGATACCTGCTCGGGCCGCCCGTCGTTCTGATCAGCGGCCGCAGTGAGTACATCGATGTGCTTGTATCCGGGCAGCACCCACCTGCGTTCGTTCGGATGATCCCTCTCCGGCAACGGGATCCCGCCGCTCGCCACCAGCGTCACCACAGGATTGCGCGCGACACCGTCGCGGTGGAGATGCCCTTCGAAGCGGGTCGCCGATGCGAGGTCGAACGGAAGCCTCGACGGGAAGTACCACTCGGTGAAATCCAGTGGTGGCTCCGACAGATTCCGCGCCAGCTCCGCGATCGACGTCACCTCGCTCCCCCGATCGGTGTACCGCGCCTCGTCGGGTGACGACGCCCCAGTGCCCACCTCGTCGTAGTCGAGCCACCGGTAGACGACTCCCGGATCCGCGAACACCGCCGGCGACGCCTTGAGCGCATCGCCGAAGAATCCCGACCCGAGCACCTCCGGCGTGGCGGGAACAGGAAACAGCTTGTCGCGCACGGGCGCCCCGGTAATGAATCCGACGCTCACCTGCAGGAACCCCAGCGGTTGCGAATTGTCGTCGAGGATCGCGCCGAGCACCGCCTCGTTGGTCGCGTTCAACGTCCGCACATCCGGGTCGCCCGTCGCGAACATCGCGTAGTCCCCCGACAACAGAGTGCGCAACGTCCAGTCGATGTTCGGGTTGTCGGGCATGCGCGGGACAATGCCGTCGGTGCTGTCCGGGTCCAGTCGCGCGGCGAGTCCGGTGAGTGCGAGCAGATTCGTCGTCTCGGGATTGATGACCGTGGGAAGTGCCAGCACCGGCGATGCCGTCGAGATGGAGCCGAAGAACGCATCGACTGGCGCCGAGACCGCTTCGGGCAGATCCGGGAGGGCACTCTGCCCGGGGGAGGGCGCTCCCGCCTCGATCACCGTATCGAGCGCAAAGTACCCGCCGCACTGGTTGTAACCGGCGTCGCCCGTGGTGGCGGGATCTCCGTCGAAGTCCCATTCCGCGAAGTAGCCGGTGATGAAACCACCGAGAGAATGTCCGCCGCACAACACTTTCCGTTTCCGCAGTTCCGGGTCGGAGAGTTCGTGACGCAGCAGGTCGTACTGGTCGCGCAGCGTCTGCTCGATGCCGACATGCGAGAGCCACGCGACGTCGGCGCCGCTCGCGTGGCCGGCGAATCGTCGCCCGTCCACTTCGGCACCGCGGAAGTAGTAGTCGGTCGCGGTGTCGAGCGAACCCGTCCGCAGTGCCGCCCGGGTACCGGTGTGGTCCTCGAGGCAGTTCGATCGCCGGTCGAGTGCCCAGAACTCGACGTGGGCACCACGGGCCGCGGCCGCGACGACGGTGTTGCGCGCGACGCTCTCGAACGCGCCCGCTCCCTCGAAGATCCCGGGCTGGGCGACGAGGATCCGGTCGGCGTCGGCCGAACTCTCCGGTCCGTCGGCCGACCGCCACCGCAGATACGACAACCGGTCGCACGCGGCGGGTCGCGGTCCCGCTTCCGCCGGCAGCGGCACGGGTATCGACACCACGGACCCGAGCACCTCGCCGGCCAGCGGCGCCGACGAGTCATACGGCATTTCGGTGCGTCCGCTCGTCTCCGCCGACACCACCGATGCCGTCAGGACACTTCCCATCACCGCCGCAGCCATCGCGGCGCCCATCATTGCGCGCATCCCATCCCCCGATCGGTTCGTGCGTATTGAACACCGTTGCGGGAGTCGGGTCTACGGAAACAACAGAAGAACGGACCCGTCGGAGTTCACCGACGGCCCTTCATCGTCCGCGCAAGGGAGAGACATGCGCAGAGCGACGGTCCCTGCCGTTCGGGGGAGGTGGCAGGGACCATCACTCGAAGAGTCGGGATCTTCGATCCTTCCGTTGCGGGTGAAATGTGAGGGTGACATCCTGACCTGGGCATTTCCGTAACTTCGGGTCACATCTTCCGTTCTGCTCCCGTCCCGGCGGCCCCAGGAGGGCATGGTGCTAGGGTCGCCCGTGACACGGGGTGCTCCGCACGAGCGGGGCTGAGATCACACCCGTCGAACCTGACCAGGTAATGCTGACGAAGGGATGTCCCGACATGACCACGCCTGTACCCACATCGATCCGTCCCCTGCCCGCGCAGTGAAGGCGCGGCGGACTCTCGCCGGACTGCTCACCCTCGTCGCCGCACTCTCCGCGGTCGTCGGGTGCTCGTCCGATTCCGGGAGCGACACCATCCGATTCGCGTTGGACTGGACGCCCAACACCAATCACACCGGCCTGTACGTGGCGCAGCAGGAAGGTCTGTTCGCCGATGCGGGTCTCGACGTCGAGATCCTGCCGTACAACAACGCGACCCCCGACACCCTCGTCGACGCGGGTAGCGCCGAGTTCGGAATCTCCACGCACGCCACATCGACCATCGCCAGAGCCGCCGGGTCCCGGACCGTCGCGGTCCTCGCACCGCTGCAGCACTGGGCGACGGGGATCGCCGTGCGGGCCGACAACGCCGAGATCACGCGGCCGGCGGATCTCGACGGCAAGACCTTCGCGGGCTTCGCCAACCCTGGTGAGGACGAGATGCTCGCCGAAGTGATCCGCAACGACGGTGGTCGCGGTGAGTTCGAGAACGTGACGCTCGGGACGTCGTCGTACGAGGCCGTCTACTCGTCGACCGCCGACTTCACCGTGTCGTACCTGGCGTGGGAGGGTCTCGAGGCCGAGCACCGCGGCCTGCCCATGCGGTACTTCGGCTTCACCGACTACGGCTTCCCCGACGCGTACGCGATCGTCGTCGACGGCAACGAGGACTGGATGACGGAGAACCCGGAGCAGGCACGCGCTTTCGTGCAGGCGCTGCACCAGGGTTACCGGATCGCCGCCGACGACCCCGATCGTGGAGCCCGGGCGCTGCTCGAGGCGAACCCCGGGGCCTTCCCCGACGAGGAACTCGTCTACGAGAGCCAGCGCATGCTCGCCGCCGAGTACATGCGTGACGCCTCCGGCGCCGTCGGAGTCCTCGACGCCGGGAAATGGTCGGGCTATGCCCGGTTCCTGTACGAGAACGGCGTGCTGTCCGGACCCGACGGCAGCCCGTTGACGACCGAGCCGGACTGGTCGACCTATGTCACCGATGACTACCTCGAAGACCGATAGCATCGGCCGCGCACGTCGGCTCCTTCCCGCGCTGCTCATCGCCGGGGCTCTGGTCGCGATCTGGCAGTCGTACGTCGTGGTGAGCGGTGTCCGCCCGCAGGTGTTGCCCTCCCCCGCACGCGTTCTCACGCAGGGGTGGTCTCATCGCGTCGACATCGCCGGGCACGCCTGGTCCACTCTGCAGGTCACGATGGTCGGGTTCGCCGTGTCGCTGGCACTGGCGTGGGCCCTCGCGATCGTCGTAGACTTCTCGCCTTGGTTGCGGCGGGCCCTCGTGCCGTTGTTCGTGGTGTCGCAGACCCTGCCGATCATCGCGATCGCGCCGTTGATGATCATCTGGTTCGGTTTCGGACTGCTACCGAAGATCCTCGTCATCGCGCTGGTGACGTTCTTCCCCGTCGCGATCGGGCTGCTCGAAGGGTTCGCGGCGGCCGACCGGGAGGCGGGCGCGTTGCTACGCAGTATGGGCGCGTCGCGGTGGCAGCAGTTCCGTTACGTGCGCCTGCCATCCGCGCTCCCCCGCTTCTTCACCGCCCTGCGGATCGGCATCACCTACGCCGTCGTGGGTGCGGTGTTCGCCGAATACGTCGGCGCGACATCCGGTCTGGGCATCTACATGAGCACGCAGAAGAACTCGTTCCGCACCGATCTCGTGCTCGCTGCCGTAGTGGTGACCGCTGCTCTGTCACTCCTGCTGTACGCGCTGACGTTCGTCGTCGAACGGATGGTCGCGCCGTGGGCGCTCACGAGGGGTGAGAGATGAATGCGGTGACGGTGGCCTCGGTCCACAAGTCGTACGGCGACCGGGCGGTGATCGACGGCATCGACTGTGCTGTGGAGCCCGGCGAGTTCGTGTCCCTCATCGGGCCGAGTGGGTGCGGCAAGTCGACGCTGTTCTCGATCGTCGCGGGACTCGAGCAACCCGACACCGGAGAGGTTCTCGTCGGCGACTCCCCCGCGGCACCCGCGCAGGTCGCGCTGATGCCGCAGAAGGACCTGCTGTTCCCGTGGCGGACGGTGCTCGACAACTGCACACTCGGGCTCGAGGTGCAGGGTGTACAGCGATCCGACGCTCGTGCCCGCGCCCGCGAACTGCTGCCGACCTTCGGCCTGGCCGGCTTCGAGGACGCTGCCCCGCACCAACTGTCGGGCGGTATGCGTCAACGCGCGTCGCTCGCACGCACGGTGCTGCAGGGGCGCGACGTGCTCCTGCTCGACGAGCCGTTCGGCGCACTCGATTCGCTGACCCGCACCGAGATGCAACTGTGGTTGCAGCAGGTGTGGCAGCAGCATCGGTGGACGGTGCTGATGGTGACGCACGACGTCCGCGAGGCGGTGTTGCTGTCCGATCGGGTCGTCGTCCTCGGTCCGCGACCGACGCGGGTGCAGCACGAGGTGCGTGTGCACCTGCCCCGACCTCGAACCCTGGAGACGTGCGTGTCGAGCGAGTTCGTGGCGCTCGAACACGAGCTCATGGAGGTCCTGCACCGGTCACGACACGAGGAGCAGCAGAGGTTGCCCTCGGGATAGTCGCCGGCCGAACTGTTCGCCACCAGTGCATCCGCTACAAGATTCGCTATCCGCTACGGCAAATTGTTGTAGCGGATAGCGAGAGCGGTAGCGGATGCATCGGGGACGACCCCGGACCTGTGCCCCCAGTGGGACTCGAACCCACACTGTGCGGATTTTAAGTCCATTCGATACCCGTAGTGCGGCATAGTGTGATGCCGCCACCTGGTGTTATTCGCCGTGTGGCACAGGTTGGACCTTGCTCATGTGGCGTGAGTTGTGACAACTCCGTGACAACTTTCGTCTCCCTTCGCTCTTCCCCGGAGGAACCCATGAAACGTGTCCACACCATCGACAGCTGGGCGACGATCGCCATCGCGGTCCTCGCATTCGGGCTGTCCTACACCAAACTCGTCGACCTCGCGGAGCGCGCCGGCTACGGCACCTACGCCGCCCACGCATGGCCGCTCATAGTCGACGGACTCACCATCGTCGCAACCCGCGGCGTCCTGAGACTCGACACCGGCCGCAGCTACGCCTGGACGCTGTTGGCCGCCGGCACTCTCATGTCCATGGTCGCAGCCGTCGCGACTCAGCTGCTGCCGCCGGGGCCGCTGCCCCCCTTCGCCGCCGCCGCGGTGTCGGTCGTGCCGCCGCTGTGCCTTCTGGTCGCACCTCACCTTGCCGTCCAGCTGTCACAGGCTGAGGAGGTGCGACCCGAGTGCGACGTCCCCGAGGTCGAGCCTGCGCCGCCGGTAGTCGAGGAGGTCGCACCCGAATCGGAACCCGAGACAGTCGACCGTCGCGCCTGGGCGCTTGAGCTGCTCGCCACCACCGACATGTCTCAGCGCGCCGTCGCAAAGACAGTCGGGGTGACCGAGACGACGGTGCGACGGTGGATCAAGGCTGCTGAGGAGGTGAGTGTCGGTGCGTCGTCGTAGACTCTTCGCTGCGCGGGCGGTGGGGACTACGGTTCCGGGAAGCACCGCCCGCGCTCCTCATTCCTAAGTGCTCGAGCATCCCCATAACGGACAGTAGGTCGCGAACCTCGTCGACGTTCATGTGAGGTTGGACGCGACGGTTGCTGGTTTGGTTCCGAGACGACGAATGACCCCCGCTCTCCGAAGAGAACGGGGGTCATTTCATGCGGGGCCGCGGGATGCGTTACGAGCGGCTTCGGATTGCGACTCGGCGTAGATGCGGGACAATCCGGTACATGACTGACCACGAGCTTGCTCCGTACCTGGCTATCCCGATCAGAGAAGGGATGGCACTCGACCGCGCATGGTCACTTCTCCGAACAGTCGCAGAACAGAACCCTGACCTCGCACCGGAGCCTTTCAGTGAAGCGGTACTCGCCGCCGTCGCTGAGTCCGAATACCCCATCCGCATTTCGCAGTGATGAACCTCGCCTCCAAAATTCGCGAAGTCTTGTGGCGCGAGGCCGGCGATCACCACTCGGTCTTGTGGCTGTTCATCGTGAACGATGTACTCGGACTATTCATCTTCCCCGCCCGAATCCGCACACAGCTACTGCGGCTCTTCATTCCCGGCATCGACCGCCGGGCCATCATCCGCGCGCATGTCATATTCAAGTCGAGCAACGTGCGGATAGGTCCGGGGACTGTGGTTTCCTACCGGGTGATGTTCGATACCCGAGAGGGAATCACAATCGGCCGACGCGTCTCCATCGGAGCCGACGCCCGGTTCCTGACATCGGACCACGACAGCTCCGACCCTAAGCGGCGGTCGGGGCGCGGCTTCGGATCGCCGATCACCATCGGTGACGGCTCCCGGATCGCTGTGGGATCGACAGTCCTTCCCGGCGTCACCATCGGCGAGGGCGTGATTGTCGGCGCATGTTCGGTGGTGCGCAGCGACTGCGAGGACCACACCCTGTACGCCGGCGTCCCGGCAGAGGCGAAGAAGCCCCTACCCGTCTAGGCGCTCGAGCGCATCGCGGCTCAGTCACTTTTGTCTGGCTGAGCCGCGATGCAATGCCCTAGACGATTCCCTGACCGGTCAGGTCTTGCCACGTGAACTGCCCCATTTGAAACACCGTTCCCGATGCGGGCGAGTTATCGAGCGTGAAGGCAGGCCGGAACGTGTACGACGACAACCCCGCCGGCATCGTCCATTCCTGCACGTAACTGCCGAGTTCGTACCCTTGCTCCACTCGGAACCCGAAAAGTTTGTCCTCCGTGGACACGGGCTGCTGCGCGAGCCGGAACGTGATTCGACCTGCACCGGGACGGACAAACTTGGACTTGAATCCGAGTCGGTACCTGCGTCCCGCCACAAGCGTCTGAGTGGCGCCAACGAATGTAGTGACTCCCGAACCTGATCCGTCATAGGTGATCGTCAACAGTTTTCCAGCGACGTCGGCATGATCGGCCTGCGTCACTACAGCCCCGGTGCCGAGGCTGCCCGACCAGGACTCGACGAAGGTGCCGACCTTGTTCATCATGATCGGCTTTTGCATCAGTAGTGAGGCGTCGGGTTCGGAGTGCGCGAAGTCGAACGCCCCGAATGTGGGCAGCCACGGCGCGAGTGTGTCGTTGAAGAGTTTCGCCAACGCCTTCGCTCCGGCCGCGTTCGAGTGCACACTGTCGCCGTCGCTGTATGCGGGAAGCCACTTGTTCGTGGCGGGGTCGGTGAACAGTTTGTGTGAGTCGATCAGCGGAACACCCAGTTCGCGTGCGCGACGGCGCAGCCACACGTTCAGCTTGTTCACGAGCGACGCGTCGACGATGTTGTCGAGGGGCTGCACTGTGACGATGATCGGCATGATGTTCGCCGCGATCAGCTGGGTGTAGACGGTATCGAGTGCGGCAAGAGTGTCAGCGAACATGTCGATGCTGTTCTGCCCGCAGTGCACCACACACGCCCACGGCTTCGCTGCCATCGCGACGGGTAGGTGCTCGTCACGTACCTGCATCGCGGAGTATCCACCGGTCGCGGCCTGCCCTGCGTATCGCCACAGTCCGTTCGATTGGATCTGCGCCCATCCGACGTAGGCGGCGTCGGTGAAGTACCCAAACCCGACCTTGTTGTGCCCGACGTAGGACGCTTCGGAACCACGAGCGATCGAGGACGAGCCGATGAAGAAGATGTCGCGTGGGCCACCACGGCGGCGGTATTGGGTTTCGGTGAAGAGTGGGGCGTGGTTGCGTTTTGCGGCAGCCTTCGCCATACCGAGGGTCACAGGGTCCATCGTTACTGCACCTCGATCTTGGTCAGGTTGCCATTCGTGTATGTGTACTTGCGGGTGACCCCGGCGCGGGTGTCGGTGTCGACCGTGCCGTCCGCGTTGTACGTGTACGTCGTGGTGATGCCGTCCTCGGTCACAGAGGTGACGTTGCCGTTCGCATAGCCGATGGTCTGCGAGGCAGGGAACGCCCGCCCATAAGTGGAATCCCCGACCCGTGTGATGTGGTCGTCGACGGTCTCCTCGGTGACCAGGCGCTGTGACGCCGGCCGAGTACCTGGTGATGTCATGGATCAGACTCCCGTCACGTAGGGGACGCCGTCGACGTCCAGAGCAATCGAGCCACCACCGGTGGCCGAGGTATCGAAGTAGGGGACGCCGTCGGAGTCGAGGAAGATCCCACCGCCTCCCCCGCCGGCGCCGGCCTCGGCCAGGCGATGCGCCTCAACGATCCCTTCCTCAATATGATCGAGCGCCGCCGCAGTGACCGGCGTCGTATAGTTCGGCCGGTCCCGCCACTGCGAATGAAACTTGCTGTAAGCCATCACGGCCCCTTCGCTCATATAGTTCGGCCAGAAATCGTGTCAACCGCGTAGCCGTACGACGTCGAATAAAACGACTTGACGTTCGCCACCTCGAACCCCCACCGGGTGAACGTCGAATCCACCGGGAACGCATTGCTCGAATCGGTCCACACCAAAATCTCCACACCGTCTCGCAGCAGCGCGTACTTGTTGCCCTGGACACGAAACACGAGCGTGTTCCCAGCCGAGAACGTCAAGCTGGTGCGGTTCGCAACCTGCGTCGCAGTACCGTTCTGATAGGTGTTGATGTATGCCGCAGAACCGGTGACACCTCCGACCACATAGGTGCGCTGCGTGATACCGGTGCCGCGAACGATCGCTCCCACACCACGATCGGCGTCGAGCGTGCCCGTCGGAGCAACAATGGTGAACTGCACTTCCTGGTCAATCCCAGGTAGCGACACCGAATTGAGCGATGCGTGTATGTTCGTGGTGTTGTTGCTGCCGCCGGAGCCAGCCTGAGCCTTGTTGCCAGCAATGACCGGAGCCATCGAAAACGACTGCCACCCCGCGCCCAACGCGCCATCGGCACGGTTGAATGTGTCCGAGCTCCCCGCGATCGTCGTCCACGCCTGCACCTCGACCGGAATATCCACGACCGGGCTGAAACTCGGGAAACTCGATAACCCGACCTCAACAGGCAACGACACATCCACAGTCATCGCCACCGACCCGCCGATCGCGTCCGCCACATAGTCGACCCGCATATCCAGCGGAATCGTCACAGCAGCCGACATCACCCCGATCGCAGTCGCCGAGACCCCAATCGACACGGGGATCTCGATGTCGAGTTTCGGACGCCACGGCATCACCGAAGGTACCGTGCCCCGCGATGCTGCAGATACCCCTACCAGGGGGCGTTTCGCCACCGACATCGACACAACCCCTGGAGGTGGCCACACCAACGACCAGCCACCCGGGAACGTCAACGACCCCGGGAAGGTAAGAAGACCCGGGTACGTCATCAGGACCCCTGAGGAACCTGGAAGATCGGTGAAATCTTCAGCACACCCTGACCGGGGAACGTGATGCCGTTGATCGCCTGCGACCACAAGTAAGTGCCGCCTGTCGCTGCCGTCCAGCACCCGATGTGTGTGTATGTTCCTGCCGGAATATCGAACGACACCTCGGTGCCCACCACGCTGCCATCCGAAGCGCCACCGGTCCAAGTTGTCTGTTTCCGTGCATACGCCGGTGTGCCACCGGTGACCTCTCCGTTGCCGGTCGTCGTCGGATCTGATGTGTGCAAGCTGATATATGCGCCCTGAGCGGTCGCGGCGAGGGCCACGGATTCGCGGAACGCATTGGTCATCTTCGCCATGGGTGTCTCCTACTGTTCTCGCTTGACCGTGCCGCGGTACCAGCACCAGTCCTGAATCTCCGCGCCGTCGATCGGCGGCGGATAGTGCACCAGCAGACGCCATGACGGTGCTGGCCGGTCCGGGATCGCATCCGTCGATGTGGACTGCACCCAGAACGACACCTCATCGGCGGATACGTCCTCGGCCGGCCAGGTTGCTAACACTTCTGCGTTCATCGCATTCGATTTGGTGATCACGATTTCCGCTGTCGTTCCTGCTGGAAAGTCCGGATCTGAAGGGTGTTTGCGGTAGATGTGGATGAAGTCGGCGCCGCGAGTGAGGATCAGGTTCTCGCGCACCGGGGAGTAGCCTGCCATCTAGTTTCCTCCCAGAATTCCCTTGCGGGCCTTGCCGGCACGCTCTGCTTCCAAAACCCGCGCCTGCTCGGCAGGGTCGGCGTTGTTGAGGTAGTCGTTGACTTCGGTCACTGTGTGCGCGGCCGGGTCGAACATGTCCGATTCTGGAGGGTTCTCCGCGCCAGGCCCAACGAGCGAATAACCGCCGGCCAACTGCAGCGCTAGATAGTGATTCGGCTCGTCCGTGGTGTACGTGCCGGGCTGAGCACGCACTTCCCGCCCGTACACACCGCCGTCTGGGGTCGACAACACCACTGTCATCTGCCCGGGCTGACCGTAGATGCGGGGACGGTGGTAAACGATGATGTGGTCGGTTCCTTGAATGGGCGGGTCGATCTGGTACAAGGTCGCCAGACCGGCGAACCCTGCGATACCGTCCGCCACGATTTTTGCTGTCGGCAACACAATCTCCTTCACACCAAAGTGGTGAACTGCAGGGGGGCCGACAATTCCGAAGCGTTATCACCGAGATCGACGGCCTGCACTCTGACGGTGTACGTGGTCGCGGGCGTCAAGTTCACGAAGTCATTCGACGTGGTGTTGACCACCCCATAACGTGTGCCGTCCAGGAACAGCACATAGTGCTTGACCATCACGTCATCGATCGACGCCGTCCACGTCACCTTCGCTGACGTCGCCGTCAGATTGGCAATCGCGAGGTTCGTGGGGGTCGAGGGGGCAACACCGAGTTCGTCCGCCACATACACCGTCACGAACACGGCACCCGCGGCGCCGTTTCCTCCGGTGCCGACGCCCCCGTATCCACCACCACCTCCGCCTCCGGGCGCAGATGGCCATCCGCCATGTCCGCCGTTGCCGCCGCGGCCGAAGATGCTGGTGCCTCCAGCACCGCCGCCGCCAGCGGAGCCGACACCGATCTGCCCTACGCCGACGCTGAAACCATGCCCGCCGTTACCGCCGTTGCCTCCGGTTCGGAGTCCACCGGATCCACCGGGGTTGAAGGGTCCGTTACCACCGGCCGAGCCGTTGAGGGTTTCGTTTCCGCCGTCACCGCCGCGAATCTTGTAGGTGCGTGCACCGGAACCGTAGTTGTCGGCGGTGGCCCCGTAAACGGTCAGGTAGCTTCCGAACGATGTTGAACCAGCCTGCTCCGGGGAACCTCCGGTGGTGCCGGGACCGATGGTGACCGACACCGCATTTGGGAGGTCTTCCAGTTCGGATCCGGTGAACGTGGCTCGGTCCCACCCACCGCTGTATCCGCCGGCGCCACCTCGGGTGTTGCTTACGCCGTTGCGGCCACCGGACGATCCAGAAAAAGCATCGACCACGACTTTGTACGCGGCCGGATGCTTCTCCCACACATCGGATTCCGAGTAGGTGTAGAGGAAAGCCCGCTCTGATCCGAACACGACCTCGTCGATCCGGTTGTCGAGGCGAACCACTTCACCGTTGAACAGGGGTGCGGAGATGAACTCCGACTTCATGTTGTTCTGGGCGCCGTTCCATGAGCCTTTCCAAGCTCCGTTGGTGGCTTCGTTCTTCGCTTGTTCTTCGGTCTGCGCCTGCCGAGCAGCGAATGCTCCTACGCCCAGCGATCCGTCGGGTGAGGCGCCATCAGGTGAAGTCACCGCTCCTCCTCAACGTCCTCATGCTGGAACTCCCACAGCACAATCAGCCGATGCAGCAACGCCAGCAACAGCACAATGACGGTGACAGCTCGTACTTCGTTGCGCCACGTGTAGTCGCCGAGCCACCACACCGATATCAGCTGCAGCCCGATCAGACCGAGAGCGGCCGCCGTGTACATCAGGGTCTTGCCGGCCTCGGTGGTGCGCCACGGAGAACGGAACCCGTACAGTGCGACAAACAGCCACGCCAGGACTGTCATGGTCGTCAGCAGAATGCGGGCTTCCTCCTGCGGATCGAACACCGCAACCACCACACCGCAGGCGACCGCAGCCACCGGCAGAATGATCCGTCTCATGCGTTCCGCCTCCTCATCGCCGCCGCGGCAGACGCACCAAACCCGTTCACCCTGATGTGTTTCTCCGCAAGTTCGGCCAAGCGCTCCACATACTCGCGTTGCGCCTGCACCTGCTCGAGCCGCTGCTCGGTCACGATCCGCTCCGCCCGCGCCCTCTTCACCGCCGTGGATTCGGGCTTCTGCTTCTTTCTCCACCACGTCACAGCCCCTCCCCTGCACCGAGTTTTTTCAGCGTTTCGGCCATGTGCACCGACAGTTCGATCTTCGGGATGAGCAGGGAGATTTGAGACGCCTGCTCGTCGATGATCTTGCGTTGCACCAGCTTGTCTTCGCGGTGCTCTTCGATCTGCCGGTCCTTCTCGGCGAGTGCAGCTCGGTGCTGCCTCCATGGGACGAGGCCGCCGAAGATGATGAGCAGTATGACTGCCGAGAGGATGCCGCCGAGGCCGATGTCGGAGGTGAAGAACGCCGAGAACTGCTCCATGCGCTACCCCCTGCGGATGAATGGATCGACGTACTGCTCCCGCAGATCGCTGGCGTGTGTGATGGCTGGGCTCGTGCCCTGGGGTGCGGCTACCGGCGTCGGCCGGACTTCCTCGCGGACGATCTGCCGGAGGATCGGCGCGAGATCCTGCAGTGAGTCGATGGTTTGCCCGACCTTCGCGGCGAGCGGCTTGTTCGGCACCGCCCAGACGCCGATGATGCCGGCGATGATCGTGGTGATCGTGATGGCAATGGCCGCCCACTGGGGCAGGAGGTCGCCGTAGACGAGCAGCTGCGGGCCGCCGGTGGCGATCAGTGCTGCCGCGGCGATGATCGCTTTGCGGATCTCTGCGAACGTCATCATGCGCCCTCTTTCCGGTTGAGCAACTGGTCGAGCTTGGACTCGATGCGGACCTGCCGCGCCGCGACGGTCTGCACCAGCGCCACGAGGGAGCGGCCGACGTCGTCGGGGACGTCGGCGTATTCGGGGCGGATGTCGTAGCCGTCGAACACGGTTTCGTTCCAGATGTCGCACCAGATGTCGTAGGGCCACGGCTCGGCCGGGGTACGTGTCGACGGGTTGACGTTCTGCTGCCGGTTGATCGGGCGCAGGCGGCCCGGCTGCGGATGCAGCTGCCCTGCTCCCTGCTCGACGATGTCTGCCACGGGTTCCCCCTTGGGTTGGGCGCTGCCGAACAGCGCGCGAAGTTCGTGCTCGGTGCCTCGGAAGGCGTTGACGTCGACGGCTTGGCCGGCGACCTGTCCGCGTTCGGAGAACTGCAGGAGGACGACCGGGGGTGCGCCGGTGTGGAACTCGGCCCATCCGGCGTGCCCGTCGCCCGGGTAGAGGACGGAGGCGTAGCCGGTTCCGTTCACGTAGTGGCTGTTCCAGATCGGCGGCGTGCCGTCCAGTCGGGGTGCGCCCATGTGGCCGGTCCAGTACCAGCGAGGCAGATAGTTCGCGAACACCCGCATCCCGCGCTCTTCGATGGCCCGGATGAGGGCCTTCATATTGTCGATGGAGCCTCGGTTGCTGGTGTCCTCGTAGTCGAGCTGCACCGGAATGCTCGGGTCGCCAAGGTGTGCGAGGAGTGCGTCGGCCTGACGGTTCACGTCGACGTTGTTGCGTGCGAAGTGGTATCCGCCGAACAGGCCCCGGAAGTGCTGGCGCATCTGGTCTCGGGCGCGGGGCCAGTACGGGTCGCGGTAGCCGTCGCCCTCGGTGACTTTGTGGGTGGCGAAGACAAATCCTTCTCGCTTGGCCGCCGCGAAGTCGAAATCACGCTGATGGTTCGAAATGTCGATGCCGTAGATGGTCATCGGTTTCCCTTCGGCGGGACGAGTTGCGCGAACCCTTCCCGCACGTAGTCGGAGTAACCCTCACGCTGCGCAGTGGGTGCCGGCGCCGGGGGCACCTCGTCCGGGAACAGCGCCCCGGCGAGGAGTGGGAGTGGGTCGAGTCGATTCGGGCCGGGAGGTGACCACACGGCCCGGTGCCACTCGAGGTGTAAGTGCGGAGCGACGCCGCCGTTCGTGCGGGAGTCCGGATTGATGTGCCCGATCCGCTGGCCCGCTTCGACGCGCTGGCCGTAGCGGACCTCGGGGATGATGTGCCCGTACACCGTGGTGCCCGAGCCGTCCTCGGTGGGGTGGTCGATCACGATCCACTGCCCGAACCCGGAAGCCGGTCCGACGTTGACGACGGTGCCGCCCTGCACGGCGTAGATGGGTAGACCACCGGAGCCGCCGTCCCATCCGAAGTCGACGCCGAAGTGCATTCCGCCCCATCGGGGCCCGAAACCGGAGGTGACCACGTGGCCGCGTTTGAGAGGCCAATATCGATTAGTCATCAGATTCTGCCCTCTCTGATCCATTCGACGACGATTTCGCGGACCTGCTCGACGCGAGTGCGGTGCACACCCGTCACCGGATCGAGGCCCGCCGCCATCACCGCGTCCTCACACACCTGGCGCGACACACCCAACATTCGTGCCAGCATCGGGATCCGAATCAGATCCGGATCCGGATTCACGTCAACCCCAGGTGTGCTGTGATGCGCTCCGAAATGTCACGTGACACCAGATCGAACGCGTTGACTTCCATACCGAAGTCGGCGAGCAAATCCCGCACCCGATCCACATCGAGACTCAGGCGTTGCGCGAGATCATCGACCCGCAACCAGCCCGACGGCACCGCCGGATCCGCCACATCTTCCATACCGAGCTTGGAATTGATGAGTTCTTTCAGTTCTGCCTTGTCTTGCTGGGGAAGCTTCGCGACGATGTCGGCCATCGTCTGCTGCGGCACGTCAGGCTCGTCCTTGTCCACCCATTCGCCCTGTGCACCCCACTGGTTCGCCACCATGTTCTTCGGCGGACGCCACTTCAACTCCGGCTCCGACTTGATACCGGCCCCGAGGACACACATGTGATACGACTGCATCTCGTAGAACTCGACGGGCATGATGAGCGGAGCACCCTTCTGCCCCGGCGCCGCGGTGAACATCCACAGGAACCGGGTCCGGGGATTCGACTCGTCGCAGTTCTCGCGGGTCGGAACCCCGCGCCCGCTCCATGGTTCCCACTGGTCAAATCGTTTGCCTTCGATAGGCGGGTATTCGCTGATGTCCAAGAGTGCTCCTGCCTAGAACCCGAGCTGCTGGAACGCAGACACCAGGGCTTCGAACTTGCGCCATGCCTGGGCCACTGGATCCTCGAGCTCGGAGCCGTCGCCGATCGTCATCGTCCAGGTCGGTGGGGTCTCGCGATCCCACGACAACTGCACCTTGTGGACCCGGTCGACATAGATGCGTCCGGTCTTGTCACCGCGCACCGTGTAACCCGCCCGGTCGGACAGCCACACGTGCCCGGTCTCACCAATCAGGAAGGGTGCCCCGTCTCGCGCCGAGAACTCGTGGGCCTCGTACGATCTTGTCGCCCAGAAACCAGCACGCAGCACCATCAGCGACGAAATCGTGTACGCCTTCGAACCATCCGACGACAAGTACTCGAAGTACCTCGTCCAGCCCTGATTGTTCGCCCGGGCCGCGCTTCTCGCGACCATCCACGCCAAGATCGTGTCCTCCACGAAAGGCATCAAGATCGCCGAAGCGGCTCCGCCAACCGGAGGGACGCCAGGAATCATCGCGAGCAAATCGCCGGCTAGCTGAATCGTTGCGTTTATTAGTTCATTGGCAGATTCGAGATCGCCTAGCCCCCCTAGGTTTCCCCAGGGGGGCTAGGCGACCCCCGGCATCGAGTGCCCGCCTGTGATGACCTGGATCCCCTTGGACCCGGTCTTACGCATCCGGTACGTATCCAGTCCGGTGATCTCACCGTCCCGCCACACCGCAAGCGGCATACCGCGGGCCGGCCGCCGGTTCCCCGGCTCGAAGTACTCCACCGGGATCGTCGTGTCCGTTGCGAGCTTCGACGTCGAATCGATGAAGTCCCCGACGAACTCGGAGATGGTCCGGATCAATCCGTCCCAGATCGTGCCTCCGGTCGCAGCACCGGTGGTGAACCGACCGGACCGGTCCTCGAAGCTGACGACCCGGGTGCCGTGACGCAGGTTCGCACCCGGCCACGGCGGCGGATCACCCTCGAGATAGCAGCGGATCACGGGCGAGACTTCGGAGTCCTGCATGATCGGCTGCGCCAACTCATGGAAGTTCTTGAACCGCGAGGCCGCGATCGACCAGAGCACACCGTCGTTCATGGCCTGCGCGAAGCTGATCGGCTTGACAACCATCGACCACGTCGACTGGTTCAGGTCGGTGCGTTGCGCCGGGTCCATCGGATCCGACGGCAGCGCCCACGTCGACTCGCGTTCACGCTGCAGCTGCAGATCGAGAATCAGCGACAACAGCCAGGTCGCGGGACCAGCCGAGATGAAAATCCGCGGAAACTGGATCCACTCAGGCAGCCACGGATTGGCCCAGACGTGATACCACTTGAGCCGCTCATAGTCCGACAGGAACCGGGCCGTGATGACCTGGTCCCCATCCTCGTCACCTTCAAGCTCGACATACTCGAGCAGCCCCGACAGGCGGGATTCGCAGTAGTCGATGGTGATGTTGACGTTGCGTTTCTCGCCACGCTCCAGCCGGCCGTGCTCGTCCCACAGCCACTGCCCGACCGGATGATCGAACGGATGCTTGATCTCGAACACACCCGAGTCGCCATCGATCAATTCGGCCTGCACCGAATACTCGGCCTGCACGACGTGCTGCAGCCGCATCTCGCCGTCCCACAGGCGTACCAGCGGCGGGATCTCCCGGAGACGCTGTTCTTTGCGGGCGTGCTCCTGTGTCGCGTTCCAGATGGCCCGGCACTGCTCTTCGAGCGATAGTTCCTGGTCGATAACAGTCAACGAGTCACCTCCTCAATCTCACTGGCCACCTATCGGTTCCGACCACCAGCGCGGCTGGATCAGTTCCATGCGGGCGCCACCGGCCGGCACGTTCGTCACCGACACCGGAAGCAACTGCCGTTGCGTCTTCGGGGGAATGCAGTACTCGAAGAACCTGCCCGGGACCGGCATCCGGCCGAGCAGGTTCGTATTGCCCGCGTCCCGGATCATCAACTCTTGGCCGTCCAAGTCGACGGTCACGCCGCCCTCGAGCGTGCCGATCGCCGGCAAAGCGATCATCCGATTACTGTCGTCGCGGCCCGTCATCTTCGACACCCCGGGACGCCGGTTGTACGGCGGACCCTCCCATGAGAAGTCCGGCAGGGACCAGTTGCCGCGGGTGCCGTTCCACTTCTGCAACATCGGCTGGTCGGTGGGGTTTTCGACCTCGATGTACTTCACACCGTCCGTGGTGAACTCCACCGCGGTGATCTCGGGTTCCTCGTAGTAGAACGGCATCCCAGCCCGCAACGGAAACACCCGGTTCGCGTGCTGCGTCACGAGCGGATCGATATCAGGATTGAAGTCGTCCATCTCGTACAGCTGGATATCCAGCCAGCGTTGCGAACCCGAAGGTGCGATCACTTCGATCTTCGCGAGCGACGCATCGTGATCCCACTGATCCTCACGCCAATCGAGAGCCTGACGGAACCTGGACATGATGTCCTCTTGGTCCCCACCCCGAACTCGCTGCGCCGAAATATGGAATCCGAGCAGAAGGTCCCGCGGGTCGTACCACAGGCCCTTCATGGTGCCGCCGGTTTGACGTTGCGTGGACTTCCAGAAGGTGCGGCCCGGGACAGGGAACAAGCCCTTGACCTGCCCCTGTCCCAGGACTACACCTTCCGCGCCCTCGTCTTCACCGTGGACCGGCCAGAAGCTGCCATCTTGCCCATGAATGTTGATGGTCATCGACGACAGCATCAGAACGGCCTCCCTCCATTGCGCATCCGCGCCAACTCCTGCTTGTCACGCGCAGCGCGCATCATCTTCGACTCGTTCACGAAATGCGGGCTGTAGATGTGCACCGAGTAGTCGTTGCCACCACCGGCGGCCGGCACCAACGAGTCCAACTGGGCGCCGGCGAACTGCAGCAACTGCTGAGGACTGTTGAAGATCGGCTCAGGCTTGTTCGACAGGTTGATTGCCATCTCGTTCGGCTTCAACCAACCGCCCGTATCGAACACCTTCAACGGCAACTTCTTCAGATGCTGCTGCACCCACTTCGGTATGCCCTGCCCCGGATCGAAACCGAGCTGCTCGTCTGCGCCCGGGAAGTTGGCCGGGATGCTCAACTCGTCGATCGGCTTCTTGTCCGAGTCCTTCGACTTCTTGCCGCCCTTCTTGCTGACGGTCTCCCCCTCCTTGGGGGGCGTGAAGTCGGGGAACGGGATAGACAACCAGCGGGACTCACCGAACGGTGAGGCCTGCTCGATGACAGAGTCCACGATGATCCCGAACACATCCGAACCGAACTTCTTCAGCCGGTCCTTCAGTGAGAACTCGCCGCCGGACGATCCGTCCTTGCCGCCGCCGGTCGCGAGTTCTTCCTCTTCCTCAGCGATGCGCTTCTTGGTTTCCTCGAGCGAGTTCTTCGCCGAGTGCACCTGCAGGTCTGCCTTCTCCTTGTCGAGCGAGGTCGAGTCCGGATCGTTGTAGACCTTGTCGCGCGCCAACTGTGCATCCAGGACGGAGATCTCCGCCTGCCGGAGCTGGATCGCCGATTCGTCCATGTCGCCGGTGAGAGGCGGGGCCGGTTCCGTGGAGATCGCCGAAGCAACCCCGACACCGTCCCGCTTGTTCTCCAGTTCGCGGACTTTCAGTTCGGCGCGCTGCACTTTCAGATCCGCTTGTGCCTTGTCGGCGTCGGACTTCTTCTCGTTCGCGTACGTCTTGTCGCGTGCCTCCTTGGCCTGCTGCACAGCGATACGAGCCGATTCGAGATCCAGTTGGTCCTTCTCGGTCCACGGCTCACGCTCGACCGCGTACGCCCCGATACCGCTGATACCTTCCGTGCCGCCGTCGATCATTTCGTTCGGCAGATGGAAGATGCTGTGGAACTGCGAGTCGAACGCCCCCACCGCCGGCGGGCCGATCCTCGAGGTGCCATGTGCACCACCGGACTCGACGGGCTGACCGTTGAGCGTGGCCGCCATATGCTCGTCCGACGTACCGACAACGAACACCGTCCCGGCGGGACCGGAGCCCGGCTGCAGCCCGGCTGTGGATCCACCGAGCAGCGAGTACGTGGTGTAGAGCCGTCGCCCTGCAGCCTCCGATGGGGTCGCGCCCATCAGGATCTGCTGCAGGTAACCGACCCAACCCGAACAATCCCAGCCGTTCGGGCCGGTCCCACCCCACACGTACTTGATGCCGTTGCCTGCGGTCGCCGCATCCAATGCTCGTCGGATACCGCCGTCGGCGAACTTCTCGAGCCGATAACCGAACCGTTCTGCGACGTCCCCGAGGATCGCCGTCGAACGTGCCCGCTTTGACTCGGCCAGCGGAATGAACGCTTCACCGCCGGTTTCGCCTTCGGCCCACTGCACCAGTCCGGCGCCGCGGCCCGGTTCGATGCGTGCATTCTCGGGGAGGCGGTCGATACCACCGTTTGCGCGGGGTGTGACCGAGAGTGGGCCGACGAAGCCGGGGTTGGCGTTGCGTGCTGCGCCGTAGTCGACTGCGAACTGTACGGCGATCTCGGCGGTCCGTTTCCGGGCCGCGTCGTCGATGGCCGCGTTGACGACCTGTGCGTTCGCGAGGGCCTGCTGGATCTGCAGCAGGACCTCGGGGTTGGCCTTCGAGGTGTCGAGTGCTGCCAGCTTCTCGAGGGTGACACTCTCACCTGCGAGGAACTGGTCGATGATCGCCCCGATTTCTGGGGAGACCTGTGTGCGGTCGATGTTTCCGAGCGAGTCCAGAGTGTTCTGGTCGACGATGCGGAACATCGTGTCGTCGGCGCCGATCTCCGGTACAGCGGACTCGCCGCCCACTTCATGAACCTTGTCGAGCACCGCGTCCAACGCCGCGATAGCCAGACTGTTATCCGCAGAGATCCGGATGTTCTCGTTCTGGAGCTTCTCGACCTCAAAGCCCATCTCCCGCAAGGTGGCAAGAACCTGCGGATCGATATCAGCCGGGTCGATCTCGATCGGCTTGTCCGGAAAATTCTCCAGGTAAGTCCTGATCAGATCGAGACCAGCAACGACCGCACCATCGCCGTCGAGTCGGACGCCGATATCGAACGCCTCCGGAAGGTATCCCTCGGCCGCGGCGATCTTCATGATCTCGTCGAACGATAAGCCCGCCGATTCGGCGAGGGCACGGAACATGTCCTCGTTCGCCGCGAGCGTGGCATCCAGATCGCCGCCCGACGCAACTACGTCAGCGGTGGCGTTCTTGATATCCAGGATCGAATCGCGGAGCCTCGCACCATTCTCGGTGCTCGTATCGACAGAACCGTTCTGGCCGATGAGGGCATCAGCCCACCCCTTCGACTGGTCCCACGCCTCAGCCGTAGCCTCAGCAGTGTCCCGGACGAGCTCGTTGTAATCCTGCATGGCGTCGCCGAGTGACGGCGGCACCCCCGCGAGGATGTCCAACGTTCGCTTGAGCGCGCTCGACTTGTCATCAGCCGAAGCTGCTGAATCAGCCAGGGTCTTGAAGCTGTCAGCGAGCTCTCCAATGCCAGGGGTGAGATCCCGTGCAGCTCCCTGCTGTCGCTGCAGCTCTTCACGCTGCCGCTCGAGAGACTCAATCGCCTCATCGGATGCGCCACCAACCGAACGCATCTTTTCGAGGAAGCTGCTCCACCCAAGATCCGAGCCGGACATCGCATCCGCGATATCGCGGTTCGACGCACCGACCTTTCGAAGCGCGTCAGCGGTCTCTTCAGCGACGCGGCCGGCTTCCTGCAGGTCGTCGTTCGCGCCACCCCACCAGGCATCCCACCGCTCACCGAGCGACATGCCGTCTTCCCACTTCGGCATGACCCAGTTGGTGATGTCATTCATCAACCCTGGGGCTTCGGACGCGGTGCGCTCCAGTCCCTGGCGGTAGGTCTCCATCTGCTGGGTGAGCGCGTCGAAGACGTCCTCGTTGATGACTCCGCGGCTCTCCTGCAGCGCCTTCCCGACGTCACGCTGAGCCTCAGCGAGCTTGTTCGCGGACTCGAGGTTCGCGTTCTGCGAATCCTCCATGTCGTCCATCGCGCCGACGAACTGCGTCGCTGCAACGATAGCCAACCCGATGCCGAGGCCACCGGAGAACAGATTCCGGACGCCCGACGCCGCGGCCCGCAACCCGCCGAGAGCCGGGGTCACACCGGCACGGATAGCACCGGCGAAACCACCTGCAGCAGTCGACGAGTTGATGAACGCGTTCTGCATGTTTCGGATGGTCGCCGAGTTGTTCCCCAGCGCACGCATCGCAGCGCCCACACGACCGATCTGCGGAGACAGATTCCGGAAATCGCCGCGCATCGCAGCGAACGACGCCCGAACCCCAGCCGTCGATGTCGACGTCGCAGCCAGCGACGTCCGCAGCGGAGCGAACGCTGCCGCCGCGGCAGCGCCCAACGCCGGCAACGTCTTGAATGCGGCAAACGCAAGCACCAGGGCAGTAACTGCTCCCTGGTTCTCGACCATCAACTCAGACAGCGTGGACAGCGCCGGAACCAGAACCGCATCAGCGACCTGCGCGGCAGCATCCAGCGTATTCAGCAACACCTGCCACGTCGACACACCCACTGCGGCCGACGCCTGCACGAGAGACTCGACGATCGCCTGAATCGCTGGAGCCAACTCACGCCCGGTATCGAGCAACTCTCCAAACGTGGCACTGACCTGGGTGATCGATCCCACCACGAGACCGGAGCCGGTGAACTCGCCCCACATCTCAGCGATAGTGCGACCGAATTCCTGAGCCTTCGGAATACCGTCCGAGTCCAGCCAGCGATCGAACTTGTCGACAAACGGCGTGATCGCCGCGGTCGCACCGTCAATCGCTTCGGTGATGCTGCCGAATCCGCCGGCGGCCCGATTGAACACTGGCCCTGCCACCACAGCACCGAAGCGACCCAGGGCGGCGCCCGCGTTCTGCATGGCGCCGGTGACAGTCTGTCCGGCTTCCTGTGCGGCGCCGCCGATGTTCTTCTGGATCGCTGCGAAGAACATCTCCGAGGAGATCTTGCCCTCGGAAGCCATGTCCTTGACTTCACCGGCTGCGACACCGGCTTCTTCGGCGAGCCACTGGTAAATCGGGATACCGCGGTCCGACAGCTGGTTGAGGCTGTCGGTGTAGGCGACCTGGCCGGTCTGGACCTGGTTCAGCACACCCCCCATCTCCGACAAACCAACGCCGGCGATTGCCGCGGCATCAGCTGTCATCGACAGGTACTTCGTCAACTCTGCACCGGGCTTGATGCCAGCGGCGACAGCGGAAGCGGCGATTGTGGCGGCGTCACCGAGTCCGTAGGCGGTGCCTCGAACGGAGTCGAGCGCCGAGTCCATGATCTTCGCGGTGGACTGCGCTGAATGGCCGAGGCCGGACAGTTTGCCCTGTGCGTCGTCGATGGCGGTGAGGCGTCCGATGCCCTTGGTGATCGCGACACCGAGAGTGCCGGTGATCGCCGCGGCTGCGGTCCCCGCACCGATCTTCAGTGCCTTGCCGAGGGCGCCGGACATGCGACCACCGGCGTCGCGGCCCGCAGCCTCACCAACGCTGCCTGCGCCGGAGAACGCCTGTCGCAGCTGACCGGGGATGCGGTTGGTTTCCGCGACGATGGAGATGTAGCCGGTACCCAGTTCGGTGCCCGCCATTAGGCCTCCTTCGCGCATGAGAAAACCCCAGTGGCGTATTCGCCTTCCGGGGTTCTCTTTGTGATTTTCTATTCAGTTATCTGGGTTTACCACTACCTCAACGTTTCGCGACGTTGACGTAGCCCGTGTCCATGTCTCGGCCTTCGTACTTGTTGGCCTCACATTCAAAGTCACGGAATCCAACCATTGCGCCGAAGCCGTTCTTGGCGTTCACCTCGCCGAGCACCTTCCAGTACTCGCCTTGTACGTCTTCGTCGGTTGTGCCGTCCTCGTTCTCGAAATTGATCGTGGCCGCGTCGCCTGCATATTCCACGGTCACGTTCCTGAATTCGGTCGAGTTCGGATCCTTCATTTTGTCCGCGACCGCTTCGAGGCACATTGCTTGAGCCTGCGTTTCCCAGTCAGGTTCATCTTCCCCGCACGCTGTGAGGGCGACAACTGCGATCAGCAATGCCGGAATCATGCGTTTCATGTCGGGATTGTTTCACAGTCACCCGGCACGGGATTCGCGCAGTGCACGCCGTTTGGCGAGCTCGTCGCGGATCTCGGTCGCGGTCATCCTCGGCTTGGCCGGTTCCGCCGACACGGCTTCCTGATCGGTCGGCCACGGCCCCAGGATCGGGTCCGGTTTCTGCCCCTGGCCGCCGCCACGCTGCCAATTCCCACCCCGCAGCGCATCAACCTGCAACGCAGCCAGATCCACCTCGATGGTGCGCCACCACGTCTCCGGGAACTTCAACCGCGACACCGCCGAATCATGCCGGTGCCAGCGCAGCATCACATACAGATCCCACCACGAGAGGGTGTCCCCCAAATCGTCGAGGGACAGCCCGCGCTCGAGGAGGTCGAACTGCAGCGCCCCGCAAAGCTCCCGATCGTCTAGGAGTCTTGCGAGGGCTCGGATTCCCCCAGGTTCACCCGGGACTGCTCCTCCCAGTACTTCGAGATCTCGGCGAGCTCACCGTTCGTGAGTTTGCTGAGCTCCTCGTAGTGTTCGGGGACGAGCATCTCGAGCAGCTTGAGGGTGCAGGCCCGGTCGGTGGCCTTCTTGGCCTTGACCTGCTTCTCGAACCATTCGTTGTACTCGGACTGTGTGTCCGGGGAGAAGTAATGCAGCTTGCGGACCTTGAAGGTCAGGATCGTGCCGTCCTCACGCGGGATCTCGAACTCGATCTGCTTCGACGCGTCGTGAGCGGGGGTGATACGGAATGCCATTGCACCAGGCCTTTTCGTTCGAACGTATGAGAGATATGCGCACCGGGCCTTTAGGCCCACCCGGGGGGGCGGCCCGGTGCAAAGGGGGTAATCGCACCCCTCCGGGTGAGATCATTACGGGCCCGCGGGAGCGAACCGTCCGTCGTCGCGGTACTCGACCACGTTGCCGCCGCGCAGCTCCACGGAGGTCGGCGCGTAGGTCTTCACCGTGATCGTGCGGGAAGTGACGTTGTTGTGGACGTCGACGATCTCCGCGACGTTCACCACCTGCCCGTTCTCGATGACATACCGCTTCGTCTTCGAACCCGAGATCGAGTCGATGACGAAGCTGGAGATCGGCAACGGATCCGCCGTGTGGTAGATGACCTTCTTGGTGCCGGCGGTCGTGGTCGCCGGGGTGACCTCGACGTTGGCATCACCGAACGCGGACCGCAGAACGGCCTCGTTGTCATCCTCGAGGAGGGTGATCGTGACCTGCTCGTCGTAGCTCGTCTGGACGTTGATGAAGGTCTTGCCGCCGTACATCTTGATGTCGGTGTTGTCGCGGGTCTGCGCAACAGTGACACCGTTCTCGCCGACCGCACCGTGGTCCGCGAATGCGGGGTCCAGCGCCTCGAGCGAGTCGGTCGGAAGATCGGTGCCCTGCGGCGCTCGGAAGAACACACCGCCGTCGATCGGCGGGGTGCCGACGAACGCATTGTTGACGTTCACAGCCATGATTGATTGCCCCTTTCAGGCATACGTTGCACCGGGCCTAGGGGGGTAGAGAACTGTCAGTCGATGAGGACGGTGATATCGCCGGTCAACTGGAAACGAGGATTCGACGTGTCCGGATCCGGAAAGTTCACCGGCCCGTTCGTGCGACGCCAGCCGGTGATGAACCCGCCGGCGAAATACTGGGCGCGTGATTCCTTCATGACCCGTTCGACGAGCAGCGACAGCCGTTCCGCCGCGGCCTCGTTGGGGTCGTAGCATTCGAACAGGAACCCTGCGGTGTCGGTCGCGAACGTGCCGTCACCACCGATCCGGGAGATCCGAACATGTCGGCCTTCCCGGAACTTGGTGCCCACCGTCGCCGCATCACCATGCCGCTGCAGACCTGCCTTCAAGGCAGCCACGACGACGGGTTGTGCGGCGGGGATGGTGCCGTAGTTGTTCACGAACGACCACCACCGAGAGCACGGACGAGGGTGTTCTGTGTGGCGTTTCGTCGCCGGGCTGCCCACGTGTCGGGGTAGACGATGGCACGCCACCGACCCTGGGGGCGTTTCGCACCCTGACGAGACGACCACGAGAACCCCGCACCGGCTGCGGTGGCGATGCGGGATGCGTGGCGTTCCACCTCGGCTTGCACACCGGTAAGGCGCCGGATCTCGTAGAGCGCACCAGGTCTCCACTGAAAACGACCTGCCATCACGCCTCCTCGTATTCGGCGTACGCCCACACATCGCGGTTGTAGGCCTTCACCACCACGTTCTGGCGGCGATCGGAGAACACCAGCAGGACACCTTCTTCGACCCCGAAGGCCGGTTCGTCAGGGAAGGTGTCCACACCTTCGGCGTGGGTAACACGAAGTTGCTTCGCCATCAGCCCTCCACTCTGCGAAGGAGGATCGTCACCAAACCTGGTTGCCACCACGGATTGTTGTTCGGATCCTGCGGATATCCGATCACCTCGAACCGCTGCCCATCGAGATGCAGACGATCCTTCGGCCCCGGGTTCAACGACCGCGGCGCGTACAGCTTCATATCCACGATCACCCGGTCATGGCCGGCCAACTCGGGCTCCGCCGACACGGGGGGCTCCCACCCGAACACCATGTGTTCCTCGGGAGCACCCCAGTACTCGACTTCGTTACCGAGCTCGTCCTCACCACCGCCGTCGTATCGTTCCAGTTCGATCGGGAACCGTAGTGGGAAGCTCATGTCTCCCCCGGCGCCCAACCCTGCGGACCGTTGACCATCGCGCCGTAGAGAGGATGCTGCAACGGCACCGGCGGTGTCGTATCGACCGTGAACGCCTTCCCGGAACGGGAGATGTTGCACAGCTTCTGCAGATCCACGATCTCCGAAGGCCAGAACATCGACTTGCGCGGGTTGCGGTTGTCGATGGTCTGCTGGAACGAACCAGCCGACACCTGAGTCACTGCCCCGCTACCCGAATCGTTCCACCGCAAAATCGCAGCTCGCAGGATCGCCTTCGCCGCGGCCTCATGCACGAAATCCTCGGAGAGGATGCACGGAGCGATGACAGCCGCAGTAGCGATCGCATCCTCGATCATCACCTGAGCCTTCTCCGTATCGATATCCGGAGCGAACGGTGCCAGGTCGTCGGGTGTCAAATGCACTGCGGCCATCGATCACTCCTCGTCGTCGTTGGACTTCTTCCGAGTGCTCGTCCGCCGCTTCGGGGCTTCTGGCTCGCCTCCCACGACCGACCATCCGAGCGCTTCGAGCGATCGGCGGCCGGCGCCGGGGATCTCGAGTTCCTCACCCTGCGGAGAGATCATCTTCATGACGTCTCCTCCCGATTACGGGGTGACAGCGGCGGGGGTGAGAACGCCGACCGGGTAGCGCGAGGCCGCGGTGGGGTTCAGGCGGGTCAGCGGGTTCGCGACCTGGAAGCCGACGCGGAACACGACGCGCAGAGCCTTCGAGTCCTGCTGCATCAGGTTCAGCACGACCTTGCCGTCGGCGTCCGAGATGACGCCCTCGGAGAACAGGTCGAACGTGACGTCCTGGCGGATACCGACGATCACCTTGTTCCAGTCCGCGGCGATCAGAGTCGCAGCGTCCGAATCCCACGCACCGTTGGTGACCTCGTTCAGCGGGTACCCGTACAGGCCGCTGGGCTGGCCGACCGCGAGGGACTGGCCGGGAGTGTAGATGCTGGCGCCCTGCGCGCTGCGGAGGCCGACGAGCTTCCACTGCAGACCCGGACGGGAAGCGAAGCCGTTGACGGAGAATCCGTCGTCACCGACCAGGCCGGCGAGAGCTGCGACGTCAGCACCGATGTCGGCGTTGGTGCCTTCCTCGATCACGTTGCCGGCAGCGATCGCCGCGGGGACGAGAGCAGTGGGCCACGAGGCGGGCTTGTCGACACCGAAGATCGATGCCTGGTCGACCTTCTTGCCGATGGCCTCGACGAGCAGCGGCCGCACCATGTCCCACAGCGGCACACCGGCGTCGGAGACGACAGCATCGGGGATCGGCACGATGACGGCGAGTTCCTCGGCCGTCATGACGATGTTGTCCCAGTCGCTCTTGGTGGTCTGCTTCAGACCGGTGTCGCCGTCGACCCAGTAGGCGTCGGGCAGCGATGCGAGAACGGGCTGCTTCGTCTTCTTCGACGACATGCGGACCGTGCGGGCACGCTGCAGGATCGCCGACTGCGACGGCGCTTCCTGCAGAACTTCGTTGATGACCTGGTCGGGGACCTGCACATCGGTGAGGTCGGCCCGGCCGAGGACGTTGGCGTATCCGGCCATTGTGGTTCCTCTCAGGGTTTCCGGGCGAGGCTGTCACGCAGCCAGTCGCCGCTGGGGGTGTTGTTGTCACCGCGACCCTGCGACGGGTCCGGCTTCGGGGATCGAGGCTTGGTTGCCTCGTTACGGAATTCGATGAGCGCTTCCGCTGCCGCTTCGATCTCTTCCTTCGTCGAACCGGTCAGCAGCGCGGCAGGAACACCCTTCTCGGCTGCGATGTCGGATCGCAGCTTGCCGAGCCGAAGTTCCTCGTTCTCCCGGGCGAGCGCTTCACGCTGCTCACGTTCACGCTCGAGTTCGGACTTATTGGCCTGCTCGATCTCGTCGAGCTTCGCAGCCCGCGACTTGAGGTCGTCGTAGTCCGCATACTTCGCCCGCTCACGCTGCAGCCTGGATCCGAGACGCTTCTCGAAGTCCTCCTGCGAGGTGATCGGCTCGAACTCGTCCCCCTCGAGGGTCGGTGTCGGGTCCTGCTCTTCACTCATCGTTGGTTCCCTTTCCGTAAGCCCGTCGGCATGAACCACCCATTGACCGCTGGATGTGGGCGTAGCCCCGCGAGTGCGGGAAGTCTGTTAGCGGCGCACGTTCGTGTTGGCACGCATGTGAGCGAGGATGTCCTTCAAATCGCCTGCGCCGGCGCCGGGCTGCACAGCCCGGGACGCGTCGATGTAGTCCTGCTGCCACCGTTCGACGTAGGATGGCGGCTCGTACGACTTGCCTGGCCGCACCTCGACGGAGATGCAGCGGCACGAGTTGTGGTACTTGTCGCCGAGACTCTGGCCGTCTGGTCGACGATTGCGGCGGCCGCCGGCGATGAACCTGCGTCGGCTGTCCCGGGTCTCTCCGCGAGCTCGAGCGCGACGGTCGGACGCGGACATCTCCTTGCCGCGGCCAACCACCGTGGTCGCAGCCGCCTCGGACGCGTACACAGCGCCACGACTCGCCATGACACGGCAGAACGCGCACGCATTGGCAGACGCATACCGCGCCCATCGTGCACCGGCCTCGATCTCCACGTTGGTGGCGATCGTGTCCCGGGCACCGTTCCACACCGCACGTTGCACCGCGCCGGTGAGGTGGGTCAACGCGATCTCCCCGGTCGCGGTCAGCGCGAATCGCGCGTTCGCCGCGTACTGCTCCACCGGAGCAGCCGGGGCCGGTGTCGCCTGATAGGACAACTCCGGTCCGGACGCGTCGTACCACTCGGTCGCCAGGTCCGCAGCGATCGTCGCGTACTGCGAAGCGATCTCCGGATACGCCTGGACGATCAGCTCACGGAACGCCTGCGAATCGAGGTCGGCGCCGGACGAGGCCCGCCACAGCCGCACCACGTCAGCCGTAGCCAAGGTGTGCAGCTGCTCGAGGATCTTCTGTCGTTCATTCGGTGTCAGCATCGACACGCCTCGCCGCCAACTGCTGCGCCTCCGAATCCACGTTCGCCGCGGCGTTCGCCAAGTTCTGCATCACCAGCTGGGTGTTCAGGCGCCGGCGGTCCGCGGCGATCTGCCGCTGCTCCGTCGGAGAGAATCCCGCCCGGTCCAGCAGCACCGTCGACTCCGGCGGCACGATGCCCGCAGACGCGTACTTGAGCGCTTCATCTGCGGCCGCCGACCGGGTCGGTGTCGATGCGTCCCGCCACTTCGTCGACACCGACGAGAACTCAGCAGGAACAACACCGTCACGGACCAGCAGGCACAGGCGAGCAACCTCGAGCCATGCCTTGCCGAACAGCACCTGACGACGTTCAGCACGCTTCACCAGCCGCGCCTCGAGCGCCTTGATCGCATCCGCTGAGGACGCCTGGTCCGTCGCAATGCCGAGGTAAGTGGACGGGATACCGGCTTCGGCAGCGAGCTGCTGCGCCATCAACCGCACCGACTCCACATACGGGCCCTGCGTCGACTGCGGGAACTGCCCCACCTCCGGGACATCACCGTTCTCGTCGCGGCCCAACCCGAGAACACGGCCCATGATGGTCTGCCACCCGGGGACCGGATTCCCGGCCTGATCCACGAACGCGTCCTCGTCGGCGCCGAGCACGTAGCGCTGCGGCGAGGTGTAGAACTCGCGGTTGACTTCCATCGCGAGCATCGTGCGCACCGCATTGTCGGTGTAGTAGCGGACCGCCTCGGTGATCTCCGAGCGGCCACCCAAAGCGCCGGCACGAGGCCGGTTCACGATCCGCGCCACCGGAACCCGACCGAGCCGATGCTCATCGCGATCGACGACATGCCACGCCCCGCCGTCGGTCTTGCGTTCGACGTGCACCGTCTCATTCGGCAGGTACAAGGTCGCCGCCATTACGCGGCCTTCCTCGTCCACCCACTGCTTGACGGCAGAGGACAGCAGTCGGGTCCGCGGCGAATAGATGCCCGTCACGTCCTTCGGGGACTCCACCGTCACCAGCGGCGACGGCTCCCCTTCAGCGCCGGAACCGACAACCGCGAACGCGATGCCGTACACCAGAGCGTCCAGATGCCCAGGGCCGGAGTCGACATCAAGGTCGTTCGCCCGGTAGATCTCCGACAGCCCGAGGTCCACGTCGGTTTCGATCCAGCCCTGCCAGTCGAGACGCTCCTCGAGCACATCAACGGTGGTGCCGGCCCAGCCCGAGACGGTGCGCACGTTCTGCATCTGCGGCGGGATCGCGATCCCGAGCTGCTTCACGAACTGGGTGCCCGTGTAGTAGGACTCCTTCAGTTCGTTCTCGCCCCGGAACTTCCCGAGGCGATCGAACAGGTACCGCGTCAGCTCCGCCTCGTCACCGGACAGAAGTGAGCTGCGGATCAGCGCAGGAGCAGTCACATCACCACAACCTTCCCTCTACCCGGAGACCCAGAACGGATCTTCGTGCTGTTCAACGCCAACCGGCGACCCAACAAGGCACCGACCATGCACACCGCCAGATCGACCAGACGCTTCGAATCACGGTTCTCCTTGCCCAACGTGATCCCCCACTGATTCGGACGCCGTTTCGCGTTGTGGGTGTGCGTCCGCAACCCGGGATCCCCGTCATGCATCAACGAACCGTCCTCATCGATGGCGCGTTGCACCAATTCGGCCTGCTCGGTGAACAACTTGTTGCGTTCCTTGCCGCCACGCTCGGACAGGCGCATATCGAACTTCACCGAATGTCCTTGCGCGCCGGGGGTGGCCCACACCTTCACCTTCCGGTGAAAGTCCCGATGCCAACCGTCGATCGTCTCCGCCCAGTACAAGGCTTCGTTCTCGTCGTCGCGGGCCGGCGACGGATCGACGCCGAACCACACCACGCGCCACGCTGCGAACGCCTGACGAACCACCGCATCGACCTCGTGCCGTGGCGCCAACCATCCTTTGCCGCGGTCGCCGTGCGGGCGCTGCCACATGCCGAGCGTCACCACCAGGCCATCCGACAACCGGGCCGCGACCAGACCAGTCGCGTCCTCAGACTTCGAACAGTCCAGGAACATCGCGATCTGATCGCCGTCAGCGAGTGACAGTTCCGGCCGCGCCAACGCATCGAACTTGCGCGGATCGATCCAGGCGTCCTCCGCCGCGGCCAGACCGTTCAGGTAGTAACGGATCGAATCCGCCACCGACGTGCGAGGGTCGAGGATCTCGTCCGACAACCGCTCGAGGTCCGCCCACGGAGCGTCCGCATAAGCCTGCGACAAGGCTCGCATCCGAGCCGTGTCGTCGTACAGATCCGTCGACGGATCCGCCTCGATGCTGTCGTACAGGATGTCCCGACGCTTCGCGCGCCCCGACACCTGCGCCTGCCACGCCTCGAACGTGCGCTCCGCCACCGCATCCCCACCCGACTGGTGAGCATTCGTCATCTCACAGATCCGGGCCTGCAAGGTGGCCGGAGACTTACCGACGTTGCGACGAGCCACCGCGGCGAGCTTGTGCCCACCAGACGACTCCGTCATGTGATGCGACTCGTTCAGCAGAATGAACGTCGCCGGGTCACCCTCCGACGTGCGCTCCGACGCCGTCAGCACCTCGAGGCGGCCACCATCCTTCAGGATCGTGCGGGTCTCACCGCAGTCGATGCCGAAGTACTCGCGGGCCTCATGGTTGAACATCGCGTTCGCGATCCGCAGGGTGTCCTTCGACTGCGCTTCCGAGTTCGAGGCGATCTGCACCAACGGCAGCATGTGCCGCTGACCGGTCCACGATTCGGTGTCCTCGTCGAACACCAGCTGTGAGCGGCCGACGAGCTCGATGTCGCACAGTGCGCCACCGAACGGGTCCTTGCCGGTTCCCTTCGCGCCACGCTTCACACCCGACCGATACAACCAGCGACCCCGCTGCGGGTCGTAGGCGTACCAGAGAATCAGAAACCGGGCCTGCCCCGCAGTGAACCGCCACGGCTTTCCGGTCAGATAGTCGACCAAGCCAGGTTCGTCCGTGCGCCACTCCGCCCAATCGATCAGATCCGGGCCGAGGGAGTTCTCGATCAGGAACGCCTTGTCGTCCTCATCGGCCGGCCACGGAATCGTCATCCATGCACCGGTCTCCGGATCCAGCCAGTAGCCGGGCGGAAGCTCAGAGGTTTCGGAAGCGATCAATGTTCGTCACCTTCGCCGGCTCCGACTTCTCCTCCACTGGCACATACCGGATCCGAAGGTCCCGCCGGAAGTCCGCGGTCGTCCCCAGCACCTTCTCGCGGTTGCGGAGCTCGACCGCGGCCGAGGCGATCCCGCAGTACGCGGCGTCAGCGACCATCGCGGTGGTGATCGCGAACATCCAGTCCGAGTCGGTCCACATAACGCAGTGCGGCATCCGGGAGATCGTGTCCCACCACTTGCGGGTCATCGTCTGCAGCCGCACCTTCTCCTGACCGTCGCGGGTGACGACAGTTCGGGTAGTCGGCAGCTTCGGGCGCTCACCGTCGTACGGCACGTCCGGGACCTCGACCCAGTCAACGTCCGACTTGCCGCGGTGGCGCTTCTGGCCGTCGGCCGACGGTTTCCGTCCAGGCACGGGCATGAGGCACCTCCTCGTGTACGCGGGTGAGAACGGTTTGGAACTCCTACAGACCGGCGGTCCCTATGCCCTCCGGTGGCCGAACCCCCACCAGGGGAGGGTCTTAGGCCACCCTTACCCGATCGAGGAGTGGGTGATTGGGGTCGAGGGCCATCAGTGCCCCCTCAAGCTCTTCGATGCGGTCGAGGTAGGTGCGGCGGGCCAGCATCTCAGCTGTGTTGTCCCTGTGGGTCACAGGCTGTAAATGGTCGGGGTTGACGCACTTGGTGTTGGCACATATGTGGTGCGCTGACTGCACCCCCAGGGGGAGCCCCTCTTTGATCTCGAGGACCATCCGATGTAGGCCGATATCCCTCTTCCCCACTCGGATATAGGGGTACCCGTCTCGTACCTTAGGCCACTCCCAGCACCCCCGTTCGGTTCGGTCTGCCCTGGCTCCGATGAGGGCTATGGCAGTGTCGTGGTCTCCATCTTCTATGGCCGCTCGCAGGGGTGAGCGTTGAAGTCTTGCGCGCTCGGTCGCCGAATTGTTGGCGCACGTATCGCTGCAGAATTTCTTGATCGAGGTAGCTGCGAACAGTTCCCAACACCATTCGCATTGGGTCAGTCTCGTGGTGGTTCCATTGCTCGCTTGCGCCAATTGGGATGCGGCGTTGGCTACTGTCGCAGCACATTCCCGGGAGCATGTGGTGGAGGTGTTTCGGGGGACCTTCACGGTCTCTCCACATCCGAGGCACACGATGGTGTACTTCCGCTGCGTTCGGTACCACTTGCTGTAGTGGGTTGCGCAGAGTTTGCGGCCGAGGATGGGGCGTTCACATCCGTCGGTCTGGCATGTAAGACTGGGCATGTCAGCCTGCTTCCATCAGGTTGGCATCAGCCCGGCGAGTGCTCCAACACTCGTCGGGCCTTCTTGTCTGATCTTCATATCAGGCCGGGGTGACAGGGAGGTAGCCTCTTAGGGCTACGCCTTGCCTGGCCTACTGCCGATTGTTGGCGGGTGTACGGGATGTGGCACTGTCTGCACAGGGAACGCAGGTTGTGTAGTTCGTCTGTGCCACCCTCTTGCTTGCTGAGGATGTGGTCGACTTCTTCTGCTGATGCTCCGCATTGGACGCATCGGTGGTTGTCTCGCTTGAGTGCTCGTTGGCGTTGGTTGCGCCATTGGCGGGTTGATCCGCCGGCCCATGCTCGGCTCATCGTCACCCCTTTGATGGTTGGTGGCCCCGCGCTGTCACCACCCTTGGATCAGCGCGGGGCCGCGGCCACCCGAGCGCCTATGGCTGCTGCGAGGGTGGACGACTTGCGTTGTACAGGTCGAGGATGCGATTCATCTCCGCTTCGATGACGGTGATTGCTTCGTCATCGTTGTCGAATCGTGCGCGTCTGAGTCGTGCGTTGAGGTCAGCGAATCGATTGTGGAGTTCGGTGATGCTCATCGTGTGTACCTGATGCCGAGGATGGCGAGGGTGGTGAGGAGTGTGTGGATCCAGGGTCGGAGCATCATCGGGTGTCCCCTCTCGACGACGAAAGCCGAGGGACCTTGTCGGTCACACTCGGCTTCGCGCGAAGCGTATCACACGCTTGGCTCACTGCTGGTCACGTGGTTGTGCCGCAATGCGTGTTGTGGATTCGAACGAGATCGTTGAGATCTGATTCGGGTATCCAGATTCCGTCGTAGATGACGTCACCGCACTGTGCGCACTGGGACCATTGCCGACCATATTCGTCGGGAGGCAGCGGCTCAAATGTGAAGGTGACATTCGGGTTGCGGGTGGTGCGCTCGGTGAACCGAAGCCTTCCGGTCCATCGCCCGCTTCGGCTGTCGACGGTCAGCCACTTCGGTGCTGCGGTTTTCGAGGTAAGCGCTTTGGCGATGGGGTCATTCCTGTCGAGGGTGATGACTCCCTCTTCGTCTTGTATCGCACTGGGTTGGACTTCGCCGATGAGGTTGAAGTCGTGGTCCCATACGCGGGCGCGGGCACCTTGTTCGATGGCGTTCATGCGCTCATTTTCTCCTGGTCTCGCCGTGCGAGGTAGTCGAGTGCTGAGGGTAGCGAGTAGTAGCCGGGTTCGATGGTGGTGATGTGTTCTCGTCTGATCCAGTTGTCGATGTGTTTGCGGGGGATGCGTTGACCGGTGCGGGCGTAGATGGCTTCTCGGAGTTCGTCCTTGGTGAGTCCTACGGCGTCGAGTGATTCGTCTGGTGGTCGTTCGATGTGTTTTTCGCGTGGGCGGTCTACGGCTTGTCGTGCTTGGCGTACGGCGAGGCGGATGTCGTGGGGTGCTTCTTCGCTGCCTTCGGTGAGGGCGAGGGCGATGATCCATCGTTTGAGCCAGGCGGCGAGGGTGAGTGTGTCGTTGCGTGGTCGCGGGTAGTTGCGTTGTTCGCAGACGTGGTTGGTCCAGGCAGTGAGCGTGTGGTGGAGGAGGTCGGCGGCTTCCATGGCGTGGAGGCCGATGGGGATGGGTTGTTCGTCGGATCCGTTGCGGGTGCGGGGGCCGCCGCCGGCGATGCGGTCTTGGCGCGAAATCGCGATAGTGAGGTCTTCGATGAGGTCGGGGATTTGGTCGAGGAGTTCGATGAGCTTGTCCTGGTCGTGGCGTGGGAGGTAGTAGCCGTCCCGGTCGGTCATGGTCGTTCCTCGTCGTCGATGTCGGCGTCGGTGAGTGTGAGGTTGTCGGCGTCGTCGATGAGTCGGCAGTCGCGCCAGTCACCGTTCGCAAGGTGCATTCCGTGGATGGCGTCTCGGCGGTCGACGTAGGCTTCACCGCTGTCTGACACGATCTTGTGGTTGTTGGCGCGTCGTCGCCACCGCCAACCGTCCTTCGCGCGGTAGAGCTCGAGGGTGTGGGTCATGACGCCTCCTGCTCGATCTGCTTGAGAAATCCGTCGACCGCTTTGCGGCCCATTTCGGTGAAGTCCCATTCGCCGGGTCTGATTTCGACGCTGCACAGGTCTCCGAGGAGGGTGACGGCTGCGCTGATGGCGCGGGCGACGTCCATGTAGGTGGGGATTGGTTCGGGTGTGGGTAGTCCGAGCCATGCGCGTTGCTGGTCGTAGGTCATGGTGTGCCAGGGGTCGCCCCAGGTGTGTCCGCAGGCGCACAGGTGGCCGCCGGGGTGGTGTGCGAGGGCGGTGCACAGGCAGGTGTGTGCGTTGCCGGGGAGTTTGTTCGGGCAGTACGCGGTCATGGCTTGTCTCCTTCGAGTGGCCGTTCGAGGGCGTGAGCCAACTCCCCTGCAATGCGCCCGTAGGCGCGTCTCAGCGCCTCGTTGTCCGAGTATTCGGCGGCCATTTTGTGGCTGGCGATCATGCGGTTGATGTCGGCGCGGAGTTGTCGGTAGTTGCGTGCGAGGTGGTCGTAGCTGTCGTTGCGTTCGGCGAGTGAGGACTCGGCTTCGAGTGCCCGTTGCTGCCACTTCTCGGCGTGCATGATGTTCATCTCAAGCGCGCTGTCAAGGAACTCGTTTTCGTCGGCGAGTTGGCGGACTTCGGCGCGCAGTTCGTTGTTTTCGTGGACCAGTCCGGCGAGGGCGGCTTCGGTGGCGTCGAGGCGGGCTTGGGCGTCGGCGAGGTCACGGGGCGCGGTCATGGCTTGTCTCCTATCGCCTTGTCGAACATCGATGCGTACGTGCCGAGGAGTTGGGCAATGCCGTGCTGCCCGAGCCGGACATAGACATCGCGTTCGACGTGGAGTTGGTCAACGACTGCACGCACTCGTCCGATGGTGGCGGTGAGTTCGTCGATCTGCCGGACGGTCACAGCGAGACCCGACTCCAAACGTTCCGTGCTCATGGCCTCACCTTCACTTCCACCGATTCCGCCGCGGTGCCTTTAAATTGGCCGGGTGTCCACCCGTATAGGCCACAGTCAGGGCACTTCGGGTTTCCCCAACCGTGTGCGAGGCGGGATGCAGCCATTTCGGCGGCATCGACGTACCCGGCCGGTAGAGGCCAGTTGTGCAGGGTGCTCGCGCAGGGATCGCGACGGTCGAGTAAGCCGTAGTCGCCGCCACAGATGCGGATCGCATACTTGCTCATTCGTCCCCTCCGATCGACTTGACGTTTGCCGTGAGCGTGCGTCCAATACGCGCCCCGCACTCGAACAGGTCGTATTCGCCGTACACGTAGCCGTCGATGATCCAGTCGATGCGGCGGATGGTTCCGGGCTTGAACTCGAGCTCGCTCATTCGTCTTCTCCGAGGTGGATGAGGGCGGTGCCGGCCATGTCGCACACGATGGCGGCCAATGTGAGCCAGCCTGCGGTGCAGAGGGTGGTGACACCCGCGATGGTGACAACGGTCTTCATGGCCGGGTTCCGATCGTGAGTTGTCCGCCTTCGGTTTCGGCACTGTCGGCCCACCAGGCGCCCGAATCGTCCGAGGGGTACCCGTAGCAGGGGTACGCCCTTTTTGTGAGCGTGAGACCGGCTGATTCAGCGGGAATGCACTGCCCTCCACGGCGGTGTGCATCGAATGCGGTGATTCCTGTGAAGGTGGTGTGGCATCCGGAGCAGTGGCAGGTGTTCGCGCCGCCCCATTCGGACTGGCATGTGGAGCAGATCGTCATGGCTGGGTCTCCTTGTAGCGGGCGGGCGCGAGATCACCGGGCGTGTACGGCGGGTGGGTGGGTTCGGGGACTTGGAATGCTCGGATCAACCGGACGAGATCACCGACAGTGAGATGCACCCACTGGGACATGGGATCGGTGGTTCCTCGTCGTTTCGCGATGACGACGCCGATCAGGGCGCCGTCGTTGCGGGCCTCTAATTGGGCTTCACGGGTCCATTCGGGGAGTTTCTGGGTGGCAGTGTCCTTGCATTCGATTGCGAGCCTGTGGTGGCCGATGCGGACGCCTCCGATGTCACCGCGGTCCTTCGCGCCGGTCTTGACGCGCCGGTCGATGCGGTCATCGTCGAGAGCCTCGGCGAGACCGTCTGCGATGAGGCGTTCGAAGCGGGCGCCGGCGGCCTTAGCGGATGCACGAGAACGAGTCACTTCGCGGCCCCCTTGAACCACGAGCTGCCGACGATCGCCTTCCGCGGATCCGCCTGCAGTGCCTGCCGCTGCGCGAGCCGCTGCCGGAACTCGGCGTCCTGCTCATCCGTCAACCGGAACGGCGTCGAACGACCCAACGCCACCCGACGAGCGAACCTGTGCGCATCAGGCGGGGCGATCCCCATGTCCTGCAGGATGTGATTCGCCTCCTCCATCACCTGACGGCGTTCCTCCGGCAACGACTGCAACTGCTCGAAATACGCGGCACGGGCGTGCTTGACGATCGCGGCCGGCAACGGACGGAACCCGTCCTCAGCCATCCGATACGCCCGAGCCACACCGGCAAGCAAGTCTTCTTCGGAGAGGCCGGATTCGGCGAAGCATTCAGCCCACGCCATGATCGTGGCCTCGCCACCGTTCGGGAACCACGGGTCGTTCGCGGAGCACTTCGCGAGGACTTTGGTGGCGGTCGCGATGTCGCGGTCGGTGATCATGCGATTCCCTTCGGTTCGTTCTGAGAGGTGAGTCGGGCGCCCATGTCGAGCCAGCCTTGGACTTTCTGGTCAGCTCGAGACATGCCGCCCTCGAGTGGTCGGAGCCCTGGTCGTGGGAGATGGCCGTCGAGGTATTGGCCGAGGAGCTGCTTGGTGATGGGCTTGCCCATCTCGTAGAGGGCGACGATGGCGTCCTCTACGGTTTCGCTGCTTTCGCCGCGGTCGTGGATGGCCCACTTGGCGATCTTGAGGACAGCCACGTAGTTGAGTGCTTTGCCGACTCGCTCGTACGCGTTGGTCGTAGCGATCTGCTCCGGGGACTTCGATGCGCTCGGCGAAGCCGACGCACGTTTCTGTTCCCCTGTTCCCCTGTTCCCCTGTTCCCCTGTTCCAGGGAATGAATTTCCTTGCGTACGCTCTGAACTTCCTTGCGTTGACTCTGAAGTTCCTCGCTTTTCCTTACTTCCCTGAAAACGCAGGTCAGGACGGGCATTCGGATGATCCGGGTTCGGGTTCCGCCGACCAGCACGCCGCTGCGTCTTCTGATGGTTATCCCACGTCGGAATGGCGAAAAACTGCCGTCCATCGACCTCGTAGAACGTCACGTCGTAGGCGTAATGAACTTCAGAGAGAAGACTCTGAAGTTCAGAGACAGTGATCTGATCTTCATCACAGAACGCGAAACCGAGCAGACCGTACAGATTCGTCTCGCCGATCCCGAAATCGTCAGCCCAGCACCACATCGCCTCGAACAGGATCCGGGCAGGGAACGATGCTTTCGCTGTCGACGGCGATCGGAAGAACTCTGGCTTCACCGTGCGGATGCGTGGCACTACGCCACCTCCTTCCTGACGTTCTCGATTGGGTAGCGCCGGCCTGTCATGACGCACACGTTGTTGATGCCGTCGCGATGCCGAAACACCCGACCCGACTCCTCACCCACCGGAGCCAACCGCTTGCACACCGGGCACGAGACCATCAAAACGGCACCCCCTGCCACGTGATGCCGCCAAAGTCGTCCAACAGCACCAATTCCCCGCGGCGCCACACCCCGACATGCGACACCGGGTCCGTGTTGTGCTGGGAAATCAGCAAACCTCTGGCACGAGCGACCGCCCGCAACGATTCGATGGCGATGTGGCACGGTGCGCAGATGTACAGAAGGTTCGCCGGCGAATTCGTGTCCTGTTTGCGGCTGCCGCCCATGCCCCGGGCCCGCCGGTGATGCATCTGCTCGGTACGGCCGTTGCAGTCCTCAACGAACATGGCTTCGCACACCCCGCCGGCGCGGGCGGACACAAGATCCGCCTGCGCCGACGAGGGACCCGTCTTACGACTCGCCACGACCAGCCACCTGATACATGCCGCGAACCGAAGCACCCACCGACTGCAACGCCCTCAACTCAGCCTCAAGCGCTTTCGCGGTGCGATCCGCATACTTGTACGCGGCATCCGCGAGATCCCGGTTCGCACGCTCATCAGCCGTCGCCAACTCAGCGATGTACTTCCGCTCATGCGCAGCCCCATCCGCTTCGATGTAGGCACGGGCGAACGCCTGGTCGTATGCGCGGTCGGCGTCGAGGAACTCGGAGTACCGGTTCGAGCACACCGTCACGCCTTTGGCGATACGGTTCGCGCAGTCGCGGATGGCTTCTTCGATCGCTACCGGGTTCATGACTGGCTCCGGTAGTGGTCGATGAGCTTCTGGATCGCCGCCACATTCGACGTGCCCCGCAGAGTGTCACCAGGGTTCTGCTCGACGAACATCTCGGCAGCCTCAGCAGGGGCAATCTGCTTGAACCGAAGAGTCTCCAGCAGGGTGGCGCGAGCCTTGTCCGCCGGCGACTCCGGCTTCGACGTGACCTCACGTTCCGCCTGGCGGTTCCGCACCTCCTCAGCCGACGCGATGCCCTTTTTCGTGTCAGCAGCCAAGGCCGCGACGATTGCACGACCCCACGCTGAAGTCTCGGCGTTCTGCAGTTCGGAACCGCGGGTGTACGGCGTCTTGCCGGGGAACAGTTCGTACGCCATGCCGATGCCCGGACGGGTGTCCTCAGCGTTGCGGTACGCGGCTGCCACCACGACGATGTACGTCTGGCCGCCGATCTCCTCAATGCTGTACGGCTTCTCGATCACAGCGGGCTGCAGCGACCCGTCGGGGTACTTCTCTCGGAACTCCACTATGCGGGTAGCGACGTCGATGTAATCGGTGGCGAACTTCTGGCTCATGGTCGCTCCTTGATCTCGAGGAGGGACGTGAACGAGAACTCGCCACGCTGAGCCATGCCGCGCACCAGCTCGACGACGTTCTTCGCCGGCACGAACCGCGGGGTCGCAGGACGAGGCTCCGGTGTGGTCACTTCTACGCCAGGGGGGAGCGTCGGCTCGAACGGTTCCGCGAGAGCAATCGCCGATTCAACGTGCGAAAAAAGTGACCGCAACCCCTGCTCGGTCAGCCGCACCTTGGTCTCGATGACCTCGTCGCCGAACTGATCGACCATCCAGGCGAACAACTCCGCCTCATTGACGACATCGATGCTCGGCTTTTGCTTCGAAGGCTTCGGCACCGACGCATACCCAAGTTCCTGCTCACCGGCGAAGGCGTACACAGTGCCGCGAGACAACTGCTCCTGCAGCGCCGCCTTCCGCTCCTTCTCGGCGTCCGCGAGAATCTTCTTCACCGCGGTGATCGCGGCGAGATCTTTCACGATCTGCTCGACATCACTCATGGAAACCGTCCTCGAAGTCCAGGACCGCCGCGGTTTCACGCGCATCGCGGGGGTCGTAATGATCAGCGGGAAGACACACACGCCCGCACGGGGCCTGACGGATCGCATTGCACGCATTGCACTGCCACAGGTTCATCGCCGCACCTCCGCAACCGCAGCCAACACAGCCTTCGCATACAACTCCGCAGCATCCGGCGACCACGACACCCGCGTCTGCAACACCTCGTCATACGACCACTCGAGGATCACCCGCCCATCCCATGGATCCGTATCCACCGTCCCCACGTTGTGACCATCGTGAAACTTGTTCATGTCCCGCTCCTCGCAGCAGTTCTCGCATCGAATGGGGGCCTTGCAGCAGTGCCGGCCCGGAGTTCTGTCGTCATCGCGTCCACAGCCCGACTCGTGCTGTGGGAAACCTGGGGCAGGGCCAGCGCACGTGCACTCACTCGCACACACATGGCGGCCCGCAAACGTCGTCACGACGCCTCCCGGCGCTTACGGTTGTCCTCGGTCTTCCACGCCACACACGGCTCACAGCGGCACCCGTACTTCAAATACGACTGCCCGCCACCATGACCAGGGGACTCCGGGTGATAAGCCCGACCGTCCTTCAAGATGCGCGACAGATGCTTTCGGGCCTTCAACGCCGCACTGCGCACCTTGTCCGTACGCTCCTCCGACGTCATCGCCGCATACTTCTCGAGGAACGCCTCATACTTCGGTCGGTCCACGCACAGTTCACACTTGCCGTCAGACCCGGCCAGCACCCATCCCGCGTATCCGTTGCGGCGGGCACCAATCAGCTCGCTGCACTCCACACAGGGCACTGGAGTGGGCTTCTCGGTAACGCGGGGCGTCGCGCCACGCTGGGCACGCATTCGATCCCGGATGCATTCACGGCACTCGCGGGTCACACGACCGTTTGGGCGTGTCGCAACCCGCACATTGTCGCCCTCCATCTTGTGGAGGTCCTTCTTGCAGTAGTCACGACGAGGAGCGGTGGGGCGGTGCCGGACGACAGCCTTGGGCCGGTCTTTCGATTCGGAGCGTTCCGTTTTCGGCTTGTCCAGATCGGCGAGCAGACGCAGAGTCGACTCCGACAGCTTCACCGGCTCGACGGGTGCGGGACGGTCGAATCCCATTGCCCGCCGGCACTGGCGGCAATCACCGCAGTCACACAGGATCGCGGTCATCAGAACTCACCTCGCCGCTGCGCTCGCTTGTAGCAGGTTCGACAACGGCTGCGCCCTCCGTGCTCAACCGTTCCGTGAACCCCGAACTTGGAGGACGGGAAGGGGCGCAGGCAGCCAACGCATCGGCCCACGACGGACCGTTCACGTTCGGCGATGATCGCGGCGTCGAGAGCGTCGGAGTCCGATTCGGTCCACTCTGGGGTGGACCAGGTGAAGTCAATGGTAGTCATGGTCGGGTTCCTTGTGGTTCGGTGAAGTCGTCGCCTTCGACGAGTGATGCGTAGGTGCGCATGTGGCAGGCGGTGAGGGCGGCGAGTTCGGCTTCTTGCAGCCAGGCCATGCGGTGGGTGGAGTCTTCGACGGCCTTGATCGCGAGGGTGTCGGCGAGGTTGGCGAGCCGATCGGCGGATTCGCGGGCGGCGCCGGCATCCAACTGCGGCGGGGTCACGAGTCACCGTCCAGGATCTCGTCGAGGCGCCGGATGAACTCCTCGATCGCGTCGGCCCCGCCCCAGCACTTCCCTTCTTCCGAGAGCTCGCGCACGCGGTCGAGCGCGGCCTCAGCCTTCGTGGCGCGGGCTTGCCAAAGTCCCGCGTGCGTGTCGTTGATATCGGCAACTGACTCGAGGAACTTGGCGTGGTCGTCAGCCTGGTCGAGTGCGTCGAGGAGCGCCGGGAGGGCGTTCACCGCGGCCGCAATCAGCTCGGCGTCGTGCCAGGCCGGAAGGATTCGTGTGAAGGCCACTGCCTCCAGGGTCGATTGGGCATCGTGCGGGATGACGCAGTTCCCGGTCGGCCCGCTGTATTCGGCAATCCACGGACGATCAGTGGCCTTGGCGAGAAGCTTCCGCAGTTCTGCGCGGCCTTCGGGTGTCATCGGATCGGTCACGGCTGCACCCCCATCAGGGCCATGTATTCGAGGCCGACGATCATGGCCGTGAGTGCGGTGGCCCAGACGTAGCCGATGTAGGTGTCCCACTGGGACGGCGGTGTCGGCTCATCCTGTTCGTCGTCGCACAGCCATTCGCACGGCACATCGCGGCGAACCTGTTGGTAGATCGGGAGGGTCATGGTGTGGTCCTTCGAGTGATGACCGGTGGCCCCGCATCCCCGTACGGGGCCACCGGTAGTCAGAGAGAAAGCAAGGTCAGGCATCGGCCATGCCATTGGTTCGGGGTAGATCCGATGGCATGGGTTTGTAGGCACGCTCGATTTCTGCGGCGACCAGAAACCAGCGGATGGCGCGGAGTAGGGCGCGGTATTCAGAGGTCCACATCAGCGGCCTCCGCTCGGTTCGCGGCAGCGAGGTAGTCAGCGGCTTCTTGACGCAGCCAGGAGGGCGAAATCCGGTGCCCTCCCGGGAGGAACACCTCGTTGCCGCCGGGGCCTGACGTGTCGATGCGCAGGTCGGCTACGTAGGTGTAGATCTGGCCGTCGTCGTCAGGCTCGCTCAGGGCGGGTAGTTCGACGACGGCGTAGCGGGCGAGGATCGCGTCGATGATCCGGTCGGGGAACGACCTCTCGTCAACGTCAGCATCTGCCTGCACAATAAGGTCAACGAGGTCGTCTCGGATGCTCATGCGGTCACCGCCAGCAGGATCGACGTGACCGCCACCGCCACCATCCACACCAGCAGCGACACGGGCAACGCGAACACGCTGCCGCGGATCGCATTCCGATCCGGCCGGGCCGTCATGCCGACACCAGGATCGCGTCGCCGAGCAACACATCGGTAGCACCATCGACGTACACGACGCGCCACACACCACCGGACTCGTCTTCCGCCTTCTTGCACACGGACAGGATCTCCGCGCCATGCTTCGAATAGTTCGGGCTGTTCACAGTGAGCTTCATGGGATTCCCCTTCACGGGACGAAGTTGACGAGGACAGCGCCGGCAGACATTGCGGCCAGCAACAGGGACACACGGGCACGGCTCATGCCGCGAACTCCTCACGCTCAGCAATGAACCGCTCCAGCTCAGCGCGGGTCACCTTCCGGCCTTTACCGATGCGCACGAACTTGAGGTGTCCTGCACCCCACAGTTCACGGATGGTGGTGTCCGAGACTCCGAGGAGTTCGGCCGCTTCGAGAGCGTTGAGGAGCAACTTCGGACCCAACTGCCCGCTCATGACTGTGCCTCCGCTCGGTTCGCGGCGGCGAGGAAGGCTGCCGCTACGGCGCGTGCTGCCTTTGGGCTTCGTACGACACTGGCCATCCCGCGTATGAAGTGCTCGACCTCGCCATCGATGGCGTAGACCGAACCTCGCAGCCACGTGCCATCACCGTCTGGCTCGGGGAGTTCGACGACGGCGTAGCGGGCGAGGATTGTGTCGGCTGCGTGCCCGCCTCTGCTCAGCAATTGCTTCTGCCGGTTCGGCGACAGCTCGTCGAATGCTCCGAGTCCGCTCGGGTTCGTTTCCGCCAGCGCCACCGCGATGACTTTGGCGAGTTCGTCTCGGATGCTCATGCCGCACCGCCGTAGTACTTCGCCCACACTCGATCGAACAGGTCGCGGTCGGCCTCGGTGTAGGCGTTCACCGGACGGATCTGCCCCGACTTCGTTTCGAGCGGGTACTGCTTCGGATCCTCGCCGTGCTCCAGCTGGTACATCGCCTTGAGTCGCTTACCGAACACGGGCGAGACGGACTTGACCTCGTCGCGCGTCAGGCCCTTCTCCTCGAGGTAGGTCTGCGCGTAGAGCGGCGTCGTCGCGGGGTCGAGCTCCGGCGCCTCGCCGAGCGCGCGGGCCAGGACGAGCCGTGCCTTCGCTTCGAGGTGGCGCGGGTCGATGAGCCCTTGTGCGAGCTGCATGAGTTCCATCTGCCGCTTGGACACGTCCAGTGCGGTAGCGAGCTTGGACTCCACGACCTCGGCCTGCCGGGTGCGGATCGCGAAGTAGGACTGCGCGGAGGCAATGGCAGGCTTGCGGGGGTCACCGTTCATCACGACGAGGTAGGCGGCGAAGCGGGAGAGTTCGTAGTCCTCGCGGGAGTTCTTCCCCAGATTGCCGGCGTCGACAAGCTGGGTGACCTGCACAAACTCTTCCGTGGAGCTGGCGCCGGAGTTCTTTGCAGCGAGGATCGCCCGGTCGATGGCGGCAGCGAAGTTGCGCCAGGTCTCGTATTCGACGGCCTTGCAGAGGTCGCGGGCGGACCAGAATTCCGAGCCGTCAGAGCGGACCTGACGGATGGCGTCGAACGGGGACTGTCCCGGGATGTCGATGGCGTTCATGCGGCCACCACCAGACGCGATGTCTCGACCGCGAGACGCAACGAACCGAGACCGTCCTCGTACTCGAGGTCCCCGTCGATCTCCACGATCGCCAGGTGCTTACCGTCCACACCGACGCCGTACTCGATGACCGTGACCGCTTCGTCACTGTCCAGTCGGAGGGTGCGGCTATTCTGGATGACAGACATTGGATTCCCTTCTGTGTCGTGGCCCTCGTCCTGTGGCATCAGGCGAGGGCCTTTTTCATGCCGCTTGCTTCTTGCGTTCCTGGGCATGTTTCCCAGGATTGCTGTCCACCTTGACCAAAAAAAGATCATCGACAGCGACCTGCAAGTAATTCGCAATGCGGAGCGCGGGCTCTGGCTCCAAGGTCTTCACTTCCCCCTTCAGAAGTCGGCCCAAGTACGAGTGGGCCTTCCAGCCCGCGGCTCGGGCCAACTCTCGCTGGGAGACGTCTTGGATAGCCATCAGCCGTGCGAGGCGCTTTCGGTCCTGAAGGATCATGTACAGCTCCCCGATTCGGATGGGCGTTACTTGCGTCATTGAAGTTACCTCAATTGGTCCGTGGTGTCCAGGATTCCTGGAAATAGTAGGCACGCCGGTGTCCATAGCGCAAGTGGCAAGTCGATTACATTTGCGCACGTGGTGGGCTGACGTGCAGCGATGGGAAAGTAGAGTTCAATCCGGTTAGTGGCCGCCATCATTCCTGGGCAGGTGGCCGCACTCCTAGACGTCGCATGAGCGAGAGGCTGAACTGATCATCGTGAACGCAAAGCACCCACTCGGAGCCCTCATCGAGCAGGCCAAGAAAGCCAACGGCTGGTCTGACATCGATGTCGCAAACCGAGCCAAGGCACGCGGACACGAGCTCAGCAAGTCCAACGTCGCACGCATCCGCAACGACGAAGTGACGACGCTCGTCGGCAAGCAGCTCCACGCCCTCTCCGCAGGGCTGGGCATCCCGGTGCAGCAGCTCGCTGCCGCCGGCCTCGAGAGCATGGGCATTCCGGGCTATATCGCGTCAGCCACCGACGCCGAGCAAGCCGTCCGGTTGGACCCATCGCTTCCGGACCATGTCCGACGCACGTTGATCACGATCATTCGCAACGAGCGCGACCGATACCTAGGAGATCCGCATGGAGCAGGCACCGAAGAAGAGCAGGAACCGCGGTCGCAAGCGGGCGGCCCGGAGCACGGCGGCGAGGCTCGCGGCGATCGCCGCCGGACAGGAGCCTCCATGACGCGCACCAAGGTCACACGCTTGACTCGCCGTAAACAAGCCTCCGAACTTGACGCGGCTGAACATGCAACATTCTCAGGCGATTCGGGAAGGATGCCGCCGCCGGATCAGCTGCGCGAAGAGCAGATCCTCGCGGCCCGCACCACCGACGACACCAGCAGCATGTACCCCGAGGATGACGACGAGTAACTACGCCGGGTCGTAGATTTCCCCGCCTAACGGTCGAACACGTGTTCTAATCCTGATCATGGGGAGGAACACACATCGGCACCGGTGGCACCCGTGGCGATACCTCGCGCACCGCCACCCCCACCTGCGCGTCACCTGCGACTACGTCCTGCCAGAATCACGCAGAGGACTCGCGACCACCGAAGGCATCTACCTCGACCGGCGACTCACCCAAGCCGGCCGACGATGCACCCTCACCCACGAGATCATCCACCTCGAACGCGGCATCCTGCCCGACCACCCACACTTCACCGCGTACGAGGAACACATCGTCGAAGTCCTGGCCGCCCGTAGACTCATCGCTATCCCCCGACTCATCGACGGACTGCTGTGGACTCAACACCCATACGAGCTCGCCGACGAACTGTGGGTCGACGTCGACACCCTCACCACCCGCGTGCAACACCTCACCCGCGAGGAACGCGCACACATCATCCGCGAGCTCGCCGAAAAGCAGCCCTGGAACAACTAGAGGTCACATGGCCCGCCAACAGCTACCACCGCAAATCAAGAAGATCGAACTCGAACGCAAGGAACGCAGCAAACCCGTCATCCGATACCAACTCACCGTCGATATCGGCGTAGACCCGGAGACCGGGAAGCGCAAGCAACTCCGCAAACGGTTCGACACCGAGGAGAAAGCACGCAAGGCACTCGCCGAAGTGCAGTCGAAGGTAAAGGCCGGCACCTACGTTCACGACCACGGCGTGACGGTGGCGGAGGTGATCGACAGCTACCTCACCTCGAAGCACGCGTTGAAGCCGTCCACTGCCTCGGGGTACAAGGTGTCGTTGGCGCCGATCCGGCAGCAGCTCGGAGACGTGCCGGTGCAGAAGCTGACCCGCCGGCACTTGGATGAGTTGATTGCGGTGTTGCGTGCCGGGGAACTTCCCACCGAAGCGGGCACGGCCCGAAGCCCGTGGAAGGCCCGGACAGTGAATCAGATGCTGACCGTGTTCTCCGCAGCATTGGATAACCTCGTGAAGGAAGGCACCCTCGTCCGCAACGTCGCAGCGTTGATCGACAAGCTGCCCGACGAACGCGAAGAATCCGAAACATGGTCGGAGGATGAGGTGGAGCGGTTCCTCCTCGAGTGCCGTGATGATCCGTACGCGCACGCCTGGTACCTCGCCCTCAGCGGACTGCGGCGCGGGGAGATCTGCGGACTCAAATGGGACGACATCAACCTCGAGGCGAAGACCCTCACGATCGTCCGGGCCCGGGTCACTCACGGCAAGGTGACGTCGGAGGGCACCCCGAAGTCGAAGCGATCCCGCCGAACCCTGCCGCTACCTGACGATCTCGTGCGGCAACTGAAAGCTGCTCGCAAACGTCAGGCCGCCGATCGGCTACTGCTCGGTGAGGCATGGACCGATTCTGGGTACGTGATCGTCGACCAGGCCGGCCAACCCCTGTCCCCTGGCGCGTTGTCGTCACGCTGGGTGCATGCGGTGGAGCGGGCGAAGGTGCCACAGATTCGGTTGCACGATGCCCGCCATACCTGCGCGACGTTGATGCACCTGCGGAATGTGCCGATCGCCGTGATCGCGGCGTGGCTGGGGCACGCGTCGGCCGCATTCACTCTGTCGCGGTATGCGCATTCGCAGGATTCGGCGATGGCCGCGGCCGCCGAGTTGTCTCCGATTGTGACACTTCGTGACAATTCTGCCTCCGGTGAAGGCCGGTGAGACTCGAAAACCGGCTCTGACCTGTGCCCCTAGTCGGACTCGAACCGACACTCGGCGGATTTTAAGTCCGCTGCCTCTGCCAATTGGGCTATAGGGGCGTGGGGATCACATTAGCGTTCACGACTGTCCACCACCGCGCCGGGGCGCGAGGTTCTTGAAGTACCGTGCGACGGGACGGCGTTCGTATCCTCTCCCCTCGTAGACGGAGGCCGGTACAGCCCGAGGACGGGACGCCACGCCCGGAGGGAGAGATCGAGTACGTCACTTCGTCGTTCGGCCGTGCAAGGTTCGATCCTCATTGCTCCTCGACCTCCTCGGATCCGACTTCGAATGTGCTCCTCGCCCGGGCTGTAACGCACCTCGATTTCCGGCCGACATCCTGCGGGGAGACAAGTACACAGCGGACAGCCGGGTGGTGAACCGGGCACGAAGAGAAGGACCATGGATGCGCTTCACGACCGCACGCCCACTGACCGGGCGACTCGCCACCGCAGTAGCCGTCATGGCCCTGGCAGCGACGCCGAGCCTGGTGGCCGCACCCTCCGCACAGGCCGAAGGCATCGTCTACCCCGCGTCCGTGAACGACTCCTTCTACAGCACCCCCGACGACATCGCCGATCGGCAGCCCGGTGACGTCCTCGCCGCGCGCGTCCTTCCGCCGCCGCTCGGATTTCCCGGCACCGACGCCGTCCAGTTGAAGTTCCGGTCGACGAACTCCGCCGGCGAACCGATCTCCGCAGTGACCACCGTGCTGTCCCCTCAGGGTGGGGCGCCGGGTCGTCCGCTCGTCTCGTACCAAGCCATCATCAACGCACTCGGGCTCGAATGCGCGCCGTCGACGGCGCTGTACGCACCGAACCCGCTGCGAGGGATCCGGGAGTCTCCCGGCCTGCTCATCGCGATCCAGCGCGGCTGGTCGCTGGCCGTTCCCGATCATCTCGGACCGAACAGCGCCTACGGCGCCGCGAAGGTCGGCGGGCAGATCACCCTCGACGGCATCCGGGCCGCGCAACGCTACGCACCGCTCGAACTCGCCGACAGTCCGGTCGGCATCGCCGGCTACTCCGGCGGCGGGATGGCGACAGCGATGGCCGCAGCACTCGCCCCGACCTACGCGCCCGAGATCCCGATCGTCGGCTCCGCCTACGGTGGCGTCCCGATGGACATCGGCGAGATGGCCCGGGAACTCGGCGAATCCGCGCATCCCGCCTTCGGATTGGCGATGGCGGCCGCCCTCGGCCTCGAACGTGAGTACCCGGACCGCATGCCGGTCAGCGAGCAGCTCAACGGTGCGGGGCGGGAACTGCGCGACCGCATCGCCAACGCGTGCACCAACGAAATCCTGCTCGCCGGTGCCGGTCGCAGCATGGCCGACGTCGCCGACGCGGCGGCGGGCCTTGCCCTGCTCGACAGCCCGACCGTGCAGGAGGTGCTGATGGAGAACAGCGTCGAGAAGGTCGCGACGGTGCCGAATGCCCCGGTGTACGAGTGGCATTCACCGACCGACGTGCTGATTCCTCTCGATGCGATCTCCACGACGCTGCGCAGGTACTGCGACGCCGGGGTGGCGGTGCGGACCGAACTCGTGCCGAGCCCGGATCACATCACTGCCGCCGTGATCGGCTTGCCGGGTGCGCTGGACTTCCTCGACGGCCGATTCGCCGGCGTTGCGCCGTCGTCGGACTGCGGGACGGTATGAACACCGCTCGGAGCGTGACTGGACGACAATTCCGTCGGACGTTCGCGGTCGGCGGCATGTCGCTTGCCCTGCTCGCGGTTCTTCCGGGCACGGCGTCCGCGCACCACCAGGAGTTCGTTCCCCTGCCGACCACATACTCGTTGGGGCGGGACCACTCGGTACCGTGCAGCGGGCAGCTGACCGGCCACGTGTTCGCCCCGCACCATCGACCGGGAACGATCCTCATCGATCTGTCCTGGTCGACGTTCTTGGGCGGTTCGTGCACCATCACCGCATTCGTCAACCACTGGGGAAGCAAGAGGAACGGCGTACGCGCCCTCGAGCTGACGTCTGCTCCCGGCGAACCCGGACACGCTCCCAGCGGACAGATCAGTATCGACATCGGTTCCGGCGATGCGGGAATGACAGTGACCACGGACGGCCTCAGCACGACCTATCTCGACCCCGCCCGGTTCACCACTCGTCTCACGGTGCCCTGACGGGATTTCCGGTCGTCACAATCGTTTCCGCTCGATCCGGCCAGGACATGCATCAGGCCCGCCTCGAATGACGAGGCGGGCCTGATGGTGTCTCGGATCCCCTGGGGGACGGGAGATCGAATCAGATCACGGTGATACCGGTGGCCTGGGGACCCTCGGCACCCTGGCCGATCTCGAAGCGCACGCGCTGGTTCTCGTCGAGGCTGCGGTAGCCGCCCGACTGGATCTCCGAGTAGTGCGGATCAAAGAACTAGCGGGCGACGGACAGGGCGATGCCGTCGAGGATGTCGTGCTCGCTCACGACCAGCTCGGTGATGCCGGCTCGGCGGCCGAGTTCCTCGGCGAGGACCGTGGTGATGATCGAGCCGCCGCCGATGACGTCGACGCGGCCGGGATGCATCGGGCCGAGCGCCGCGCGCTTCTCGCGGGTCGCGGCGACGAGACCGTCGCACACCTCGCGCAGGCGGTCGAACGGCACCGACGACAAGTGGATCTTCTCGGAGTCGTACTCGTCGAGTTCGAGGGCGAGCGCGGCGAGGGTGGTCATGGTGCCCGCGACACCCACCCAGGTGTGGGCCTGCTCGACCGGCACCCGCTCGAGCGCTTCGCGGATCTTGTCCGCCGCGACCTCCCGTGCCGCAGCGACCTGCGCGGCGGTCGGCGGGTCGTCGTGCAGGCACCGTTCGGTCAGCCGGACGCAGCCGATGTCGGTGGAGTAGGCGGCGTGCACACCGTCGGCGTCGCCGAGCACGACCTCGGTGGATCCGCCACCGAGATCGACGACGACGAAAGGCCCACGCGCGGAGTCGAGTTCGCCGACCGCACCAGCGAAGGACAGACGCGCCTCCTCGTCGCCGGTGATGACCTCTGCCTCGGCTCCGGGGATCACGGCACCGAGCACCTCGCGGGTCATCGCGAAGAAGTCCTCACGGTTGCTCGCGTCGCGCGTGGCCGAGGTGGCAACCATGCGAACGGCGGTGGCGCCGGTCTCGCGGATCAGGTCGGCGTACTCCACCAGCGCGACCCGCGTGCGTTCGATCGCCTCGGGGGCGAGACGACCGGTGGCGTCGACGCCCTGCCCGAGCCGCACGACCTTCATGAGGCGGGTGACGTCGGTGAGGGTACCGTCCTTCGCGATGTCGGCGATCAGAAGGCGGATGGAGTTGGTGCCGCAGTCGATTCCCGCGACCCTCACTGTTTTTCTCCACGAAGCTCGGCGTAGGTGGGCCAGTCGGCGGGGATCGCCGTGCCACGCAGACCGGCGTCGGCGGCGAGGGCTACGGATTCGTCGCCGAGCGGGTTGACGCCCGGTCCCTTCGCGAGCGAATGGGCGATCAGCACGTGCAGACACTTGACGCGTTCGGGCATGCCGCCGCCGGTGAAGTCGGTGCCGAGCGACTCGATCGCGTCGCGTTCGGCCAGGTACGACTCGTGGGCGCGCAGGTAGCCCGCAGCAAGTTCCTCGTCGGTGCCGAGGCGCTCGGTCATCTCCTTCATGACCCCGGCGGATTCCTGCCGGCTCGCTTCGGCTGTGAGGCGCGGGTCGGTGAGGTAGTACAGCGTCGGGAAGGGCGTGCCGTCGGGCAGCTTGGGCGCGGTCTTCACCACTCCGGGCGCACCGTCGGGGCAACGGTAGGCGATGGCCAGGACGCCGCGGGGTTCGCGCCCGAGCTGGGCGGCGACGGCGTCGAGGTCTTCTTGCGTGACGTGATCGGTCACCCGGGGACATCTCCTGGTTCTGGGGGTGCCACAGGCATCTGCTGGGGCACGGGTTCGGGCTCGGGTTCGGGTGCCGGTTCGGACACCGACAACCACAGGTCGCTGTACCAGGCGCCGGTCGTCGGCCGCTCGGGTTCGCGTTCCTCACGTTCGGGCGGGGCGTCGCCCGGCAGTTGCACCTGGTAGGGAATGTCGCCGGGGACGACGAACCGCAGTCGCTCGCGGGCCTGGGCGCGGACCCAGGCCGGGTCCTCCATGCGGGCCTTCTGTTCCTCGAGGGCCGCGATCTCCTGTTCGAGCTGCACGCGTTCGGCGGCGAGCTGCTCGGCTTCGGAACGCTGGCTCACGTAGGTGCGCAGCGGCACCGCGAGGGTGAGCGCGAGACCACACACGACGAGGGCGAGCACCACGGCGCGGCCGGTGGACAGGCCCAGGACGGTGCGTTCGGTGCGGGGGCGGCGGGAGTCGCGGGGCGCGCCGACCCGGGTGGGGCGGGCTCGCCCCGAACCACCGGGGCGGCCGCGACCGGGCGACGAATGAACGGGGTCCTCGCGGCCGGCCGGCCGCGCACCCGCGTTCTCGGCCGAGTGTTCGGCCGGCGCGGTAGATCCCGTGGGCCGGACCCGGCTCGGACGCCGGACGCCGGACACACCCTCGGTGCGGGTGCGCCTCGCTCCGGGACGGGATCTACCGCGCTGACTCATGCCGGCGATCAGCCCTCGACGGAGAACCGCGGGAAGGCGAGCTCGCCGGCGTAGCGAGCGACGTCGCCGAGGGACTCCTCGATGCGCAGCAGCTGGTTGTACTTGGCGACACGCTCGGAGCGGGCGGGCGCGCCGGTCTTGATCTGTCCGCTGCCGACGGCGACGGCGAGATCGGCGATGGTGGTGTCCTCGGTCTCGCCGGAGCGGTGGCTCATCATCGTCTTGTAGCCGTTGCGGTGCGCGAGGTCGACGGCGTCGAGGGTCTCGGTGAGGGTGCCGATCTGGTTGACCTTCACGAGCAGCGCGTTCGCGGCGCCCTTGACGATGCCGTCCTCGAGGCGCTCGGGGTTGGTGACGAACAGGTCGTCGCCGACGAGCTGGATCCTGTCGCCGATCTCCTCGGTGAGCGCGACCCAGCCCTCCCAGTCGTCCTCGCTGAGCGGATCTTCGATGGAGACCAGCGGGTACTGGCCGAGCAGCTCGGCGTAGAAGGCGCCCATCTCGGCGGCCGTCCGGTTCTGGCCCTCGAACTTGTAGCCGGTGCCCTCGGTGTAGAACTCGGTGGCCGCGACGTCCAGTGCGAGCGCGACATCGCTGCCCAGCTTCAGACCGGTCTTACCGATGGCCTCGCTGATCAGGTCGAGCGCGGCCTTGGTGCCCGCGACGTCGGGGGCGAAGCCGCCCTCGTCGCCGAGGCCGGTGGCCAAGCCCTTGCTCTTGAGCACGGACTTGAGAGAGTGGTAGACCTCGGCACCCCAGCGGAGGGATTCCTTGAAGGTCGGGGCGCCGATCGGGGCGACCATGAACTCCTGGACGTCGACGCCCGTGTCGGCGTGGGCGCCACCGTTGAGGATGTTCATCATCGGAACGGGAAGGATGTGGGCGTTCGGGCCTCCGACGTAACGGAACAGCTCGAGTCCGGACGACTCCGCACCGGCCTTCGCCACGGCGAGCGACGCGCCGAGTAGGGCGTTCGCGCCGAGGCGGCCCTTGTCGGGGGTGCCGTCGGCGTCGAGGAGGGCCTGGTCGACGGTGCGCTGCTCGGTGGCGTCGAGGCCGATGATGGCCGGGCCGATCTCGGCGAGGACGGCCTCGACGGCCTTCTCGACGCCCTTGCCGAGGTAACGGTCGCCGCCGTCACGCAGCTCGACGGCCTCGTGCTCGCCGGTGGAGGCGCCCGACGGCACTGCAGCGCGGGCGAAACTTCCGTCCTCGAGCAGCACTTCGACCTCGACCGTGGGGTTGCCACGGGAGTCGAGGATTTCGCGGGCTCCTACCTGCTCAATGATGGCCACTGGCTGATTCTCCTTCGATGGACTGTCACGCTGCGGTGTCTGCACGCTGGGGACAGCCTAACGGTCGCGACCTGCGTGTGAGGTACAGGCGCGCTCGAGGCCCGGCGCGGTACTGTCTACGGCCGCACTCCCACGCCGTAGGCAGCGGCGCGGTCGCGGACGAGCATCAGGTATTCGGTGGAGCGGTTGTAAGCCATCAGGGCGTTCGTCCAGCCCTCCGCGGTGGTCAGGTCGCCTCCGCGGTCGCACAGATAGCGGCCTGCGGTCAGGGCCGCGTCGTCGATGTTGTCGGGGTGGGCGATGCCGTCGCCGTTCGCGTCGACGCCCCACCGTTCCCAGGTCTCGGGGATGAACTGCATCGGCCCGACCGCCCGGTCGAGCACCGGGTCGCCGTCGAGGCGGCCACCGTCGGTGTCGCGGATCTCGGCGTTGCCCCGGGTGCCGTCGAGCGGGACACCCCGGATGGGCGGTGAGACGCTGCCGTCGGATCCGAGGGAGGCGCCGCCGAACCGTCCGTGGCTGCTCTCCACGTTGCCGATGCCGGCGAGGGTCGTCCACGACAGGCCGCAGTCGGGGGTGCCGACGGCCAGGACGGCCGCCGCGTGCCCGTACGCCTCGAGTGCGGTGGTGGGGATGCCCAGTTCGCGGGACTGTGATTCGGCCCAGTCGGCGAGCTGTGCTGCTGTGCGGCCGGGACCGTTCACGTCGATGGGCGGAACGGGCAGACCGGGTGCCGGCGGGACGCCGTCGGGGATCTCGACCGACGGTCGCCGGGGTGAGTGCAGAGCGGACTCGACCGCCACGAAGACGACGGCGACGAGCGCACTGAGCAGGACCACCGGCCACAGCCAGCGTCGGGGTTCTCGATCGGACGGCACCCCTCCATATTCCATACGGGACGAAAACCCCAAGTAGACGCACCGGCGCCGACGATCCCGCCTGATCGTCGGCGCCGGCCTCGGAGGGTGGAATCCGCGAGGGGTCGGACTCCACCGCTGTTTCGGCAACGATGTCCCTCAATACGCGCCGTCCCCGCTGAGGACCGCCCGGATGGTGCGACGCAGGATCGACAGGTCGAGCATGAAGGTCCAGTTCTCGACGTACCGCAGATCGGCCCGTACCGACTCGTCCCAGGACAGATTGCTGCGTCCGCTGACCTGCCACAGTCCCGTCACACCCGGTTTGACGAACAACCGCCGCGCCGCGCCGTCCTGTCCGTACCGGGCGACCTCGCATTCGAGCGGTGGGCGCGGGCCGACGAGCGACATGTCGCCCTTGACCACGTTGAACAGTTGCGGCAGTTCGTCGAGCGAGTACCGCCGGATGAAGCGGCCGACCCTGGTGACCCGCGGGTCCTCGCGGACCTTGAACAGCACTCCGGCACCGATGTCGTGATCGGCGATGTCGTCCTTGTGCTCGTCGGCGCCGACGACCATGCTGCGAAACTTGTACATCGTGAACGGGGTTCCGCCGCGTCCCACCCGTTGCTGACGGAAGAGGATCGGTCCTCTGCTGCCGACCTTGATCGCGACCGCGACGGCGAGCAGTGCCGGCGCGATCACCATCAGGATCAGCACCGCGAGGACCCGATCGAAGACGTTCTTCACGATCCAGGCCGGGCCGCTGTAGCTGGGGGCGCTCATCTGCAACAGGGGCAGCCCCTCGAGCGGGGAGATGTGCAGGCGCGGGCCGACGACGTCCATGAGCACGGGGGCGATGAGGAGCTCGGCACCGATCTTCTCGAGGTCCCAGCTGAGTCTGCGTGTCCGCGCGTGCGGCCACCGACCGGAGGGCAGGAGTGCGACGGCCTCGAAGTTGTGCTGCTCGGCGACGGCCAGGACGATCTCGTCGGTGCCGAGGACGGGGATGTCGTCGATGGCCACCGGCAGGGAGTCGGCGCCGCGGTCGACGGCGAGGCAGATGCCGTCGACCCGCCATCCGGCGCGTCGGAGGCAGTCGGCCCGGGAGACCAGCTCGTGCACCTCCTCCACGTCTCCGGCCACGAGCACCGAGTGCAGATATCGACCCTCGGTGCGGGCCTTCGAGAGGTGACGGCGGAGCAGCGTCCGCCCCAGCAGGGTGAGCACGAGAGCGATCAGCAGCGAGCCGAACGTCCAGGACTGACCGGCCGAGGTGCCCCATCCGTATCCGGCGACGGCCAGGGCGGCGACGGCGAAGACGTATCCGCGGACGACCCTCCGGTACTCCTCTGTGCCGGTTCCGAGAATTCTTTCGTCCCAGGCCTTCTGGATTCCGAGGGAGACGATCGCCGCAGTCATCGAGGCGCCGATGAGAACGGGGGTGCGCCACGAGTCGATCTGGTCGAAGGAGTGGTATCCGACCGTGACGACCACGTGGGCGATCACGAGCACGAACAGGTCGAAGCCGGTCACCACCGATCTGTAGCGGCGCTCGGTTCTCGGCCGGCGTACCGGTGGAGGAACGGACGCGACCTGCGAGCCCACGGGGAGCACGATGGTCGATCCGATCTTCCGTGCCCCGTTCGGTCCTGACCCGGCCTTCGTCGTCGGTGCGTCACGGTCGGAATCCGTGTCGAGAACCGTCGCGAAGTCGTTCTCACGCTTGTACATTCAAGGTCACCCCAGTCCGGAGTCACGGTTACCCCGACTCCCAAACCGTACCTTGAGATTGTTTTTCACGCAATAACAGACTTCTAGCATCTTCAGTGGGTCAGTCGGCTCTTCACGGTCTTCGTCGCCGCCCACGTGTCCATGTTCCACGGCAACCGCACACTCCCGGCCTGAAGCATCCACCGGAGCCGGTCCGGCGTGGTCGGCCTGCTCAACAGAAATCCTTGCGCCCGTGTGCAACCCAGATCCAGCAACTGCTTCACCGTACCGACGGTCTCGACACCCTCGGCGACCACCTGCAGACCGAACGACGAGGCCAGCCCCACGATGGAATCGACGATGACCCGGTCTTCCTCGCTGTGCTCGAGATTCTGCACGAAACCCTTGTCGATCTTGAGTGTGTCGACGGGAAGGGCCTTGAGATGCCCGAGCGAGCTGTACCCGGTCCCGAAATCGTCGATCGCGACCCAGACCCCCAGGCGCTCGAGCCGGCGGAGGGTGTCCTTCGTGCGCTGAAGGTCTCCGACGACCACGTTCTCGGTGATCTCGAGGCACAGCTCCGACCCCACGAGGCCGTGGCGGTGGAGGACCGATCTCACTGTGGCGTCGAAATCCATCGACACCAGCTGGACGGGAGAGACGTTGACACTCATCGTGATCCGCAGGTCGGGGATTTTCCGTTTCCACTCCGCGAGCTGCGCACAGGCCCGTGTGACGACCCACTCCCCCAGTTCCCCGGCGAGATTGGTGGCCTCGGCGACTTCGACGAATTCTCCCGGCTGGAGCACCCCCAGCGGCGACCGGTTCCATCGGACGAGCGCTTCGACGCCGAGGATCGTCCCGGTCCGCAGGTCGATCTCGGGCTGGTACTCCAGTGTCAGATGTTCGTCGTCGATCGACGTCCGGAGGTTCATCTCGATGATGGTGCGGCGCTTGCCCTTCTCGTTCATGTCCTCGGTGAACACACCCACACCGTTGCCGCCCTGCCGCTTGGCCACCATCATCGCCTGATCGGCGCGACTGAGCAGGGTCGCCGAACTCAGCTCCCCCGGCGTCCCGAGCGCGACACCCACGCTGACGCCGCGCCCGACGGTCCGGTTGCCGAGCGCGACGGACGCTCCCACCGCGTCCTGGTACACCTCGGCCCGTTCCATCGCCTCCTCCATCGACGACGGGCCGGCCAGCACCACGACGAATTCGTCGCCGCCGAGCCGGGCGACGAGGTCGTCGGGTCGGCTGCCCTTCGCAAGACGGTCCGCGATCCTGCAGAGATACGAGTCGGCCGCGTCGTGACCGAGGAAGTCGTTCAACGCCTTGAGGCGGTCGAGGTCGAGGAACAGCAACCCGACGGGCCCCTCGGCGCCCGGTTCGAGCCGTTTGTCGAGATATTCGAACAGAGCGCGCCGGCTCGCGAGTCCGGTGAGGGCGTCCTCGTAGGCGGCGCGCCGCAGGTCCTCTTCCGCGCGGACACGTGCCTGCACCTGCGCGAGCAGGACCGCGATCAATGTCAACGCGTTGACCTCGTCCTCGCTCCACGGCCGGCCACCCTCGTTCACGAACCCCAGTACGCCGGTCGTGATCTGCCCGGACACGAGCGGCACGGCCACCATGGATACCTCCGACCATCCCGACGCGGCGAACACCCGCTCGGTGTAGTCGGGCGACTCCACGACCGGATACGACGCCCCACCGGCACCCGCCAGGAGTGGCTCCTTCAGATGCTCGACAGCGGCGAAGACGGGATCCGCATCGCGGAAGTAGACGACACCGATCGGATCGGGGTCGGGCACGTTCTCCCGGGTAGGCCACTCGGCGACCAGGATCGTCGCCCCGATCTCGTGGTCGTTGTACCTCAGGAAGCAGGTGTCGACCCCGAGATCGTCGACGAGATCCCGGAGCACGAGACGCACCACCTCGAGGTGCGACGCAGCGTCCGCGGGCATCAGCCGAGCGGCGATCCTGGTGACCAGGCTTTCCAGCGTTCTTCTCGTACCGGGCATGAGGCCTCCGTCGTCAGCCTCGAGCAGGGATGAGTCCGTCGACGTCGCCGGCGTGGCGCACGCGGTCGTTACGGCGCCGGCTGCGCATCGTCGCCGCCGAGGCACGGCCGAAGCGCAGCAGCAGGGCGAGGCCTCCGCCCGCGGGAACCTCCAGGACGGCAGCCAGCTCCTGCCGGAGCACGTCGAGATCGTCGACATGCTCCGGGCTCAGGTGCTCGAGATCGCTCCGCGTATCGGCGTACAGGAAGACCGGCGACACGGGCTGGACGGCCAGACCGACCTCCTGCGCCGCGATCCAGACGCTCTCGACCACCGCACCGCCCCGGATGTAGTCCGCGGGCGACCGGCCCTCGGTGAACACCGCGACGAGCCCGGCACTGCCGAGCACGCGGTCGCGGGTCATCCTGCCGAGTCCCCTTCCGAGTCCCCATTCCTCGAGCAGGTCGAGGGCGTCGTCGCGCAGGACGACGTCGAGCATTGCCGCCTCCGCGGTGTCGAGCCCGAGCGAGTCCACTTCGATCCCGCTGTCGGGATCGGGGTCGTCCGGCCACCTCAGCTCGGCGACCATCTCGCTGCGGAGCCGGCCGTCGAGATACCGCACGCGGTCCGATTCCGTGAGGATCTCTGCAAGGCGGGCGATGTCGTCGCTCTCGGTGACGACCTCGATACGTCCGCCGAGGAGCCGGGCGGCCGCGTGCATCGCCTCGAGTTCGTCGTCCGTGACGGTGTGGGGGTCACCGGGTGAGCGGTTGGTCGCGCGCGCAAGCATGCCCGAGTGGTACGCCGCGAGATCCGGATCGGTGTCGCTCCCCAGCTCCAGGTGGGCCAGCGGGACACCCGGCTCCGGTTCGCCGGGAGGGTCGAGCACCGTGGCGGGACCCAGGATCTTGTGGTTTGCCGCGGCCACCCGCGCGTTGTGCAGGGCCGCGCCGAGCGCGACGAGACTCCCGCGCCGGTGCAGGTCCATCAGGACGGGTTCCGGTTCGGGTGCCAGCGCGAACGTCAAACAGTCCGGTTCGACGACGATCGACCACGGTTGGGCGTTACCGCCGGAGGGTGCCCGGATCGCGGCGTCGATCACGGCCTCCAGTGGATCCTGCGGCGTCTCCCCGTCCGGAGAGGCGCCCGCAGGCACCCCAGGGGCCGCAGAAGGCATGTCGGGTGCCTCGGAGTGCACAGAAGGCACGTCGGGTGCCGCGGAGTGCACAGAAGGCACGTCGAGCGCGTCGAGGTGCCGGTCGAGATCGATCCGGACCCGTCCCGACGCGATCGGGTGACCGAGGACGATCCCGCGCACCGCCGCGGACACGGTCACGCCGCCGAGGCCGACGTCGGCTCCGAGTTGCGGCCAGGTCTCCAGGGATTCACCGACCTCGAGCATGGAGGCCGCCATGCGCGCGGAGATCTCCTCCGGGTCGAGCAGACACAGCACGTACGGGACCTTGTCGCGGGTGGAGAGGGTCTGCAGCGTTTCGGGGTCGATATCGCCGAGCAGACCGTGGAAGGGCAGCAGGTCGCCGTCGAGATCGAACCGTTCGACATCGAGCAGTCCTCGATCGCTGGTGTGCATCACGACGGGGAGCCGTCGCCGCGCCGCTTCCGTCCGGATCAGCAGCTTCACGTCGAGCGAATCGCATTCGTCGACCACCACGTCGAGGTCCCGGCAGAACGCCCCCACCGTGTCGGGGGTGACGCCGTCGGTCCATACCTCGACGGGCAGGTAGGGGTCGAGTTCGGCGATCCGCCGTGCCGCGATCACGGCCTTGTTCACGCCGAGGTCCGTGACCGATACGGGCAATCGGTTCATGTTGGACAGTTCGAGCTCATCGAAATCGGCGAGACGTAGTGCGCCGCAGGCCCCCTCGAGGGCGAGGGTGTAGGCGACGGCGTAGCCGACGCTCAGTCCGACGACGCCCACCTTCGCGGACCGCAGGCGTGCCTGTTCTTCGGCGGTGATCTTGTTGCGATTGCGGTCGAGCCGGAGTCGGTCGAATCCGGCCGGGCCGAGGATCCGGACCGCGATGCGGCTCCAGGGATAGTAGGCCCATCGCGGGGCCTCATCCGGGAGGTCGTCATCGAGAGCGGCGAGGCCTGCTCGTTGGTCGTCCAGTCGATCCCGTAGGTCCACGCCGTCGCGACGCAGCCGATCCAGGACGTCCATGTCCGCTTCGAGGTCCTCGGCGAGTAGCAACGCCGCGCACGGTATGTCCTCCGAGGGCATCACATCTCCCCACCCGATCCCTTCAGGTCGCCCCTTTCCAGCGAGCGTAGAGCAAGCAGGGAGGACATATACGTGAAACCGGGCGCCGCATCGGAGGCGAGGAGCTTCTCGAGTTCGCGGCTCCGCCGCTCCGACCTGCACCGCTCGACGTCCCACACGATCAGGTGCGTCCGGTAGCGGTCGTCCGGATAGGGGCAGGGCGGGATCTCGTCGACGATCTCCGCTCCCACCTCCTGCCAGCGGGCCACCGCTGTGCTCGCCGAGGTGGCCACGAGGTAGCGCGTGCCGAGCAGTTCCATCGAATAGGTCAGTGTGCGTGCCACGCCCGCGCTGAGTTCGTGCCGGCGCACCGCACCGGAGCCCACCCACGTGCTCTTCACCTCGATGAGGCCGTGGGGGACGTAGGCGTCGAGTATCCGCGCGATCCTCGCCCGGATGCCGGGATCGGTCCATTCCCGGAAGGCGTGCGACTCGCGTCCGCTGCCGTACGGCCCCTGGGCGCGGGAGCCTCCTTGGACGACACCGTCCGTCGTCACGGCGGCGAAGAACAAGGATGTGGACGTCCCGTCACGGATCGATGCGTATTCGAGAGCGCCCTCGGCGCCGAAACGGCGGTAGGCGGCGCGGGCGCCGTCGAGGAACTGCACCCACAGGTCCGGCTCGCCTTGCGGCGTGGCGGCGACGAAGTGATATCCCGAGTCCTCGTCCCAGAAGTCGAGCGTGCGGCGCATGAAGAGCGGCTGGGGATACACGGGCGGCCCTTTCCGCCCGCGATCCGCCGAACGCCCCCCGACGAGGTCGCGCTCGGCGAACCGGGGCATGCTCAGATCACGGAGATGTACAACTCGGGTTCGCCCCGTTCCGGGATGACCGCCACCTCCTGGGTGTAGGCGCGCGTGATCGCGCCTTCCTTCTCGGCCATCTCCACCTGCCGCCAGAGATCCTTGTAGAGATCGGGCGACGGGCCGTCGGGGACGAAACGCGCGGCGTACCGCTCGTCGACCCGGATCATCGAGTCGCCGACCTCCAGATCGTCCGGATTGCCGAGGCGGTATCCGAAGACCGCGGACCAGCCGACGCGGGGTTGGCAGTTGAACACCGCCACGAGATCGCGAATCTTCCGCAGCCGCAACCGTTCCAGGGTGAAATCGGTCAGATCGCCCGATTCTCCGAAAACTCCCGGTTCCGCTCCCGGGACCACGAGTCCGCCGACGAGGCAAGGTTCCACCTTCACGACCGTGAACGTCATCGTTCCTCCTCCTGCCTCGGGTCGACGATCGCGACGTAGAGTTCGATTCCGAAGGCGTGCGGGTAGGTCTCGAAATCGCCGGTGAAGGCGCGGGTGATCTCACCCTCCGCTTCGGCGTCCCAGATCTGGCGCCACAGGTCGTCGAAGACGTCCGTGAATCGACTTCCCACCGCGGAGAACTTCGCGTAGGTGCCGGCCGGAACACGGGATACGACATACCCCTCGGGGACGTCGTCGACCGACGAGCAGCAGAACCCCACGGTCTGCGTGTAGTACGAATCTATGTCTTCCGCGTGATCGGTGTAGGTGGCCGCGAACGGACCGTAGGTTTCCCCGTTCAGCAGGGCAGCCCATGCCTCTTCGAGGTGCGGATCTCGGAGTTGGCCGAGAGCTCGGCGGGGACTACGAACCGGAATACCGGCAACGAGGGTTTCGCGGCGATCCACGATTTGAAACGACATCGGGCAGTTCCTCCAAACACGTCCAGCTTCCCCCTGCATCGCGTGCACTGCCCGACACCGGCACAACGACTACGAATATGAGGCTAGGGGGTGAGACGGCAGGTTTCCAGCCAACACGAAAACCAAACTAAAGTCTTTTTTCAGCTTGTTTCCCTTCTTTGAGTATGGTTTATTGGGGGCATCGAGTTCGGGCGCCGGCCCGGACACGCTTCTTCCAGCGAGGGGGCACCCGCATGAAGTGCCGACTGTGCAATTCGGACCGCCTGACCAGCATCCTGGACCTCGGAGCCACTCCCCCGTGCGAACGATTCCTCACGGCCGAGCAGCTCGACCTCCCGGAATGCACCTACCCGCTCCACCTGCGCCTGTGCGAGGACTGCCTGCTGCTGCAGATACCCGCGCTGATCACTCCGGAGGACACCTTCACCGAGTACGCGTACTACTCCTCGTACTCGCAGTCGTGGGTCGACCACGCCCGGCGCTTCGTGCGCGACGCGCTCGGAAACGGGCGGTTGCGACCCGATTCGACCCTCGTCGAGGTGGCGAGCAACGACGGTTACCTGCTCCGTCACGCGGTGGATGCCGGCATCCGGTGCCTCGGCATCGAACCTTCGGTCAACGTCGGGGAGGCGGCCCGGGCCGCCGGTGTGCCGACCCACACCGGATTCCTCGATGTCGAACTCGCAGAAAGCATCCGGTCGGAACACGGACCCGCGGACCTCGTCGTCGCCAACAACGTCTACGCCCACGTACCCGATCTCGTCGGATTCACGCGGGCACTGCGTCTGCTCATGGCCGACGACGGCTGGCTGAGCATCGAGGTCCACCACGCCCTGAACCTGGTGGCGCTCGGCCAGTTCGACACGATCTACCACGAGCACTTCCAGTACTACACGGTGCTGTCGGCCGCCCGGGCCCTCGCGTCGGGAGGACTCCGGGTCGTCGACGTCGAACTGCTCGACACCCACGGTGGTTCGATCCGCGTATGGGCACGACCCGAGCAGGTCGCGCAGAACCGGACGCCGCGCGTCGCAGAGGTCATCGAGATCGAAAGGCGCGCAGGACTGCACGATCCCACCGGTTACTTCCGGCTCGAACCGCTCGCGCGTACCTCCCGCCTGGAGCTGTTGCGCTTCCTCCTGCAGTGCCGCGAGGACGGTCTGTCGGTGGTCGGCTACGGTGCACCCGGCAAGGGAAACACCCTGCTGAACTACTGCGGAATCCGACCGGACCTGTTGTCCTACACCGTCGACCGGAATCCGTACAAGCACGGACGCTTCACCCCGGGGACCCGGATCCCCATCGAGCCCGTCGAGCGGATCGCCCAGGACCGGCCGGACATCGTCCTCGCACTGCCCTGGAACCTCGAACCCGAGCTGACCCGCCAGCTCGCCTACATCGTGGACTGGGGCGGACATCTCGTCTTCCCCCTCCCCACCATCCACACGGCCATCGGTGAACCCGAACTGTCCTGGAGGACCACATCATGAAGGTTGTACTGTTCTGCGGCGGTTACGGCATGCGCATGCGCAACGATCGCAACGACCAGATCCCCAAGCCCATGCAGATGGTCGGTCCGCGCCCCATCCTGTGGCACATCATGCGCTACTACGCGCACTTCGGGCACAAGGAGTTCATCCTCTGCCTCGGCTACGGCGCATCCAAGATCAAGGAGTTCTTCCTCGACTACCACGAGGAACAGTCCAACGACTTCGTCCTGCACGGCAACCGGGTCGACTGCCTCAGCACCGACATCAGCGACTGGAAGATCACCTTCGTCGACACCGGACTCGAATCGGCGATCGGCGAACGCCTGCGCCGCGTCCGCCGATATCTCGACGGCGACGAGCACTTCCTCGCGAACTACGCGGACGTGCTGACCGATGCCCCGCTCGACGACATGATCGAGGCGTTCCACACGTCCGGGGCCACGGCCTCCATGCTCGTCGTGCCCCCGCAGTCGTCCTTCCACTGCGTCGACGTCGCGGAGAACGGCGAGATCAAGGAGATCACCCCGGTCAGCAACTTCCCCATCTGGGAGAACGGCGGATACTTCGTCCTGAACCAGGCGATCTTCGACCTGTTGCCACCCGGCGGCGACCTCGTCGCCGACGTGTGCGGACCGCTCGCAGGCCAGGGGAAACTGTTCGGCTATCGCCACTTCGGGTTCTGGAAACCGGCCGACACCTTCAAGGAACGCGCCGAACTCGACGACAACTTCGCACGCGGTATCCATCCGTGGACGGTGTGGGAGACACCGGCGGTGACCTCGTGAACCTCATGACCGCCGACGATCCCGGGAGAGATTGACATGCGCGTACTCGTCACAGGGCACAAGGGATATCTCGGATCCGTCATGGTGCCCGAACTGCTCGCCCGCGGTCACGAGGTCGTCGGTCTCGACACGGGACTCTTCGCGGAATGCACTCTCGGCACGGCACCGCAGGATCCGCCCGGCATGACCGTCGACATCCGCGATGTGGGAACCGAGCACCTCACCGGGTTCGACGCCGTCGTCCACCTGGCGGCGTTGTCGAACGACCCGCTCGGTGCGTTCGCACCCGAGATCACCTACGACATCAACCATCTCGGATCCGTCCACCTCGCCAGGTGCGCGAAGGAGGCCGGTGTGCGCCGGTTCCTCTACGCGTCGACCTGTTCGGTGTACGGAAGCGCGGGCGACGATCTCGTGGACGAGAGTGCTCCGCTCCGGCCGCTCACGCCCTACGCCGTGAGCAAGGTCCGGGTCGAGGACGACGTGGCGGCCCTGGCCGATTCGGGTTTCTGTCCCGTCTTCCTCCGCAACGCCACAGCCTTCGGATACTCGCCACGGCTCCGCGCGGACATCGTCGTGAACAATCTCGTCGGCACCGCGGTGCTCACCGGCGAGGTGCGCGTGCTGTCGGACGGCACCCCGTGGCGTCCCCTCGTTCACGCGAAGGACATCGCCCTCGCGTTCGCGTGTGCCCTCACCGCACCGGAGAGCGATGTGCACTGCGCCGCCTTCAATGTCGGCACCGAATCCAACAACGTCCGCGTACGCGACATCGCCGAGTCCGTCACCCGCGCGGTCCCCGGGTCGTTCGTCTCCATCACCGGCGAGACCGGTCCCGACCCACGCTCGTATCGTGTGGACTTCTCGGCCATTCGCCGCGCCATGCCGGCCTTCGTTCCGTCGTGGAGTGTCGACGCAGGCGCTGCCGAACTGTTCCGTCACTTCGTCGCCGACGGCCTCACGAAGGAGGACTTCACCCAGCGCTTCACGCGCCTGGCACATCTGCGGCGGCTGTCCGATGCGGGACGCCTCGACCCGACGCTGCGGCCACGGCCGGCGGGCGTGTTCCGCGAATGAACAGGTGCCGCGCGTGCGGCCACGATCGCCTCGAGCGAGTCCTCGATCTCGGAGCGGTCCCGCCCGCCGATTTCTTTCCACCCGGGGACTCGCCTCCTTTACCCGCCGAATCAGCCCACGAACTGGCGATGGTTTTGTGTACCGGCTGCGGACTGGCGCAGCTGGCGGACGACGACACCGTCCCGGACGAGCCCCGCGGCATCGAGCCGGAGGCGCTGCGCGAGCAGGCCCGCGAGGCCGTCGAGGTCGTCGAGCGGGCGGGCAGGCTGAAGGGCCGCACGGTGATCGAGTTCGGCAGTCCGCACGGCGGCACCTGGCTCCCCCTGCTGATCGAACGCGGTTTCCAGCCCGCCTTCCCCGGGGCCGCCGCGTCCCTGGTCCTCGACAGCTTCGGCATCATGCACGAAGCCGATCAGCGCGCGGCATTCCTCAAACGCGCGGCGGCGCTCTCCCCCGACGGTGTGCTGCTGCTCCAGTTCCACACCCTCTCCGCCATCGTGTCGCAGGGCCAGTGGAACGCCCTGCGGCACGGTCATTTCGCGTACTACTCACTGACCGCGCTGCGGCGACTGCTCGAGGACGTGGGACTGCACATCTCCGAGGCCTGGACCTTCGACCTCTACGGCGGCACCGTGCTGGTCGCTGCCGAACGGGATCCGTGGACGAATGCGGGACTGAGTGCACGCCGGATCCTCGCCGCCGAACGGGCGACCGGCATCACGAGCGCTGCGACACTCCGCACCCTGCAACGGCAGGCCGACCGCCAGGTGGACGAACTGGTCTCCTGGCTGCGCAAGTCGGCCGCCGAACACCGACGGGTCTTCGCCTACGGCGGGGCTTCCCGGGCCGTGGCACTGTTCGCTCGTGCGGGTGTCGACCGCTCCGTCATGGAGGCCGTCGCCGACGGCTCACCGGCGAAGGCCGGACGGCGAATGCCGGGAACGGACGTCCCGATCGTCGACCTCACCGCTCTGCGCGATGCATCCCCCGATTGCATCCTGCTCACCGTCCCCGATCTGCTCCCCGAAGTGCGGGCGCAGTTCCCGGAGTTCGAGGGCCGCTGGTGTATTCCACCCGACAGCCGGCACGGGGTCCGGTGGGTCGGGTGAGACACATTCAGGCGCGGTGCTCGTCTGCGGGTCCCCCGCGGTGCTCGTCTGCGGGTCCCCCGCGGTGCTCGCCGGCGGGTGCCCAGTAGCGACGCCACGCATCCTCGTCGAGCCCGCCGTGCGGAACTCCGTCGGTGTGCGCGGCCTTCTCCGTTGCCCGGATCGATCCGGCGAACGCGAGGATCGCCGATCGGAGCGTCGACTCCGTGTCGCCCGTGCCTGTGATCCGGACGACCCGCAACGTCTCGGGCACCAGGTCCTCCGGGAAACCCGCTCGCATCGCGCGTTCGATCACCTTGTCGGCCAGGGAGAGTGCGGGCTGCGCCATCGCGATCCCGTCGAGGCACGACGTGCGTGCCTTCTCCGTCTTCTTCGCGATCTCCCACGCCGCTTCCTGCTCCGCGACGTCGAGCGGACCGGTGTGCCCGTTGGTCAGGTGCGGGCTGCGCGCGGCCAGCTTGGCGACGAGCGTCGCCGCCACGTCGTCGACCGTGAACTGCCCGTTCGCCTCGGCGATCCGGGAGTGGAACAGCACCTGCAGCAGCAGGTCGCCGAGTTCTTCGCGGAGCTCGTCCGGATCACCCGACTCGACGGCGTCGAGAAACTCGTAGGTCTCCTCGATCAGATAGCGGCGCAGACTCTCGTGGGTCTGAGTGACCTCCCATCCCCCGAACGACCACAGTCTGTCCATCACGGCCGCCGCCTCGGCGAGAGCGGTGTAGTCGGTCATGCATTCACCGTCGCCGCGCTGTTCAGGTCCACCGAGCCCTGCGGCTTGCCGTCGAGGGCGAGCAGGAAGTCGGCGATGTACTGCAGCAGCGCCACGTCGCGCACCCGATCCGATCCGACCCCGCCGGTCCGCGGGATCGGCAGCTGCACGAGACCGCTCGTCGCGCGGTACTGCGCTCCCGGGTACAACCGCTTGAGCCGCATCTGCTTCGAGTCGGGCAGCTCCATCGGCGAGATCCGGATCTGGGTGCCGGTGACCGCGACCTCCTCGAGGCCGTACTCGCGGCACAGGAACCGCAACCGGCCGACGGACACGAGCCGCTGCACCTCATCGGGCAGCGGACCGTAACGGTCGACGAGTTCGTCGACGACCGTGGCGATCGCGGCGTCGTCGTTCGCGGCGGCGAGCTTGCGGTACGCCTCGAGGCGCAGCCGGTCGGATGCGACGTAGTCGGCCGGGATGTGCGCGTCGACGGGAAGGTCGATCCGCACCTCCTTGGGCGCTTCGTCGGTGGTGACCGTGCGGCCGTCGGCCGCGGCCCGGTACGCCTCGACGGCCTCGCCGACGAGCCGCACGTACAGGTCGAAGCCCACGCCGGCGACGTGGCCGGACTGTTCGGCACCGAGAACGTTACCGGCGCCGCGGATCTCGAGGTCCTTCATGGCCACGGCCATACCCGCGCCGAGATCGGAGTTCTGCGAGATCGTGGCGAGTCGGTCGTAGGCGGTCTCCGTCAGCGGCTTCTCCGCCGGGTACAGGAAGTACGCGTAGCCGCGCTCACGCGAACGCCCGACGCGGCCGCGCAACTGGTGCAGCTGCGACAGACCGAGCGAATCCGCACGTTCGACGATGAGCGTGTTGGCGTTCGAGATGTCGAGGCCGGTCTCGACGATCGTCGTGCACACCAGCACGTCGAACTCGCGCTGCCAGAAGCCCTGCACCGTCTTCTCGAGCGTCTCCTCCTTCATCTGCCCGTGCGCGACCGCGACCCGCGCCTCGGGGACGAGATCGCGGAGTCGCTTGGCGGCCTTGTCGATCGAGCTCACCCGGTTGTGGACGTAGAAGACCTGACCGTCGCGCAGCAGCTCTCGGCGGATCGCCGCGGCGACCTGTTTGTCGTTGTACGCACCCACATAGGTGAGGATCGGGTGCCGCTCCTCGGGCGGGGTGAGGATGGTCGACATCTCGCGGATCCCGGCCATGCTCATCTCGAGGGTTCGCGGAATCGGTGTGGCCGACATCGTGAGCACGTCGACGTGCGTGCGCAGCGCCTTGATGTGTTCCTTGTGCTCGACGCCGAAACGCTGCTCCTCGTCGACGATCACGAGACCGAGGTCCTTCCAGCGGATCCCGGTCTGGAGCAGGCGGTGGGTGCCGACGACGATGTCGACGGTGCCGTCGGCCATGCCCTCGGTGATCGCGCGCGAATCGGATGCGTCGGTGAACCGGCTCAGCCCCTTCACCGTCACGGGGAAGGCCGCCATCCGCTCGGTGAAGGTCTGCAGGTGCTGCTGCGCGAGCAGGGTCGTGGGGACGAGCACCGCGACCTGCTTGCCGTCCTGCACGGCCTTGAAGGCCGCACGCACCGCGATCTCGGTCTTGCCGTAGCCGACGTCGCCGATCACGACGCGGTCCATCGGCACCGCCTTCTCCATGTCGGCCTTAACCTCGGAGATCACCGTGAGCTGGTCCTGTGTCTCCGTGAAGGGGAAGGCGTCCTCCATCTCCTTCTGCCACGGCGAGTCGGGCGCGAAGGCATGGCCGGGCGAGGCCTGCCGCGCCGCGTACAGCCGCACGAGCTCGCCGGCGATCTCGCGAACCGCCTTGCGCGCCTTGCGCTTGGTGTTGGCCCAGTCGGATCCGCCGAGCTTGCTGACGGACGGCAGCTCACCGCCGACGTACCGAGAGAGCTGGTCGAGCTGCTCCATCGGCACGAACAGCTTGTCGCCGGGCTGGCCCCGCTTGCCGGGCGCGTACTCGATGACGAGATACTCGCGGCGGGCACCACCGACCGTGCGCTCGACCATCTCGACGAACTTGCCGATGCCGTGCTGGTCGTGGACGACGAAGTCACCGGCGTTCAGGGCGAGCGGGTCGACCTGGTTGCGACGCTTGACGGGAGTCTTGCGGCCCTCGGTGACCACGCGGTTACCGGTGAGGTCGGCCTCGGTGACGACCACCAGCCCCGGCACCACGTTGTCGTCGTTGCCGGGGAGGACGACGCCCTCGTGCAGGCAACCGCGCATGACGCCGACCTGCCCGCGCACCGGTTCGGTGCCCGGTTCGAGCTTCGCGGCGGGGACCTCGTTCTCCTTCAGCCGCTCGAGGATGCGCTGTCCGGTGCCCGCACCGGCGACGACGATCACCGCACGGCCCCCCGCGGTGACGTGGGCGCGCAGGTTCACGAACAGCATCGACAGCAGGTCCTCGGAGCCGCGGACCTCGGGGGCCGGCTGCACGTCGAGGACGAGTTCGGTGTCGGCACCGGAGGCGAGCGGGCTGAGCGTCCACCACGGTCTGCCCGCGGCCTGCGCGGCCTCGCGCACCTGACGCAGCGACCGGTAGGCCGACGCGCCGAGATCGAGCTTCCGGCCGTCCACCCCGTTGAGGTTCGAGGTGTCGAGCGGCGCCGCACCACCGATCGAGGCGGCCGTCCACGACGCCTCGAGGAACTCCTGCCCGGTGCGGGCGAGATCGCTCGCACGGGTGCGGACCTTCTCCGGGTCGCAGATCAGCACGTGCGCCCCGGCGGGCAGAACGTCGGTGAGCAACTGCAACTCGCCGGGCTGCAGCACCGGCAGCAACGCTTCCATGCCCTCGACGGGGATGCCGCCGGCCATCTTGTCGAGCATCTCGACGAGCGCCGCATCGGCCGGGTTGTCCTCGGCGAGCTGCGCGGCGCGGGCCTTGACCTCGTCGGTGAGCAGCAGTTCGCGGCACGGCGGCGCGACGAGCACCGGCACGTCGACCTCGGAGATCGAACGCTGGTCGGCGACGGAGAAGCAGCGAAGTTCGGTGACCTCGTCGCCCCAGAACTCGACGCGGACCGGATGGTCGGCGGTGGGCGGGAAGACGTCGAGGATGCCGCCGCGCACCGCGAACTCACCGCGCTTGCCGACCATGTCGACGCGGGTGTACGCCAGTTCGACGAGCCGCTCGACGAGTTCCTCGAAGTCGTGTTCGGTGCCGACCCGCAGCGTGACGGGGTCGATCTCGCCGAGTCCGGGAGCCATCGGCTGCACCAGCGACCGCACGGTGGCGACGACGACCCGCAGTGCGGGCCCGAGATCGCGATCGTCGGGACGCGCGAGGCGACGCAGGACGTGCAGGCGACGGCCGACCGTGTCGGCGCTCGGCGACAGGCGCTCGTGCGGCAAGGTCTCCCATGAGGGGAACTGCGTGACGCCCTCGCCGAACATCTCGGTGAGTTCGGCGGTGAGATCGTCGGCCTCGCGTCCGGTGGCGGTGACCACGAGCAGAGGTGTCTTCTCGGCCAGCGCCGCCGCGACGAACGGCCGCGCGGCGGGTGGGGCGACGATCTCCTGTTCGGCGGAACCGGCGAGCTCGCCGATCCTGCGCAGTCTGTCGTCGGCCAGCGCGATCCGCGCCAATCCGGACAGTGGGACAGCGGCCGGGGGCACAGCAGACAAGGAAGGCGCTCCTGAGTGTGGGACGAGAACCTTGTCGAGTCTATTCCGCTGTTCCCCGCGCGTCACCGCGCCGGGGCGTGAAACGCGCTACCGCGCCGGGGCGTGAAACGCGCTACCGCGCCGGGGGCGTGAGGAGGTCGGCGCTGTTTGCACCGAGGTCGCGCGCGGCCCACTCGGCCAGCCGTGCGAACAGTTCGTCGTCGTCCGCCTCGCGCCGGGTGTCATCGTCGGCGAGCCAGCGACGGCGCACCATTCTCAGCAGTGCCGCGCGGGTGCGGACGGGATCGGCGTCGAGCGCGAAGGTGACGAAAGCGTCGGGTGTCCACGCTTCGATACCCGATCGTTCCAGTGCCCCGGTGAGCTCGGGGTCGGCGGTGACGACGGCGTCGGCGTGGCACAGCAGCGCCACCGAGGTCACGTGTGCCTCCCTCGGTCCCGTCACGTGCGGCACCTCGCGGAGCACGGTGGTGGGCCAGACCACCCGGGCGTCGGGGAAGGCGCGGTCGAGTTCGGCGAAGAGGAAGTCGCGGGCGGGACGCAGCAGTTCCTGCGGCAGTCGGCGGTCCACTTCCGCGATGATTCCGTCGCTCCAGAAGGGTTGGTAGAGGCCGTCTTCGGTAAGGGCGAGCGCCACATCGCGCAGGCGGGGGCGGGCGAGGACCGTCGCATCGAGCACCACTCGAACCGGCATCGTCACCCTTCGTCGAACCGTCGGAACGGACCGTACCGTGCTGCCGCGGCGGGCCGCGTCATGCTGTCAGAACGGGTCGTACAGTCCTTCGCGCCGCGTGAGATCGGCGAGTCCGTCGAGGACCGTCGTGACCACCTCCGCCTGCTGCTTCGCGAGGTCGAGGACGTCGGAGCGCGACACCCGCCGGTGCAGGCCGTGGAAGTCGGCGGAGAGTGCGCCCGTGTCGACCAGGCGCGCGACGTGCCGGCGGGAGCAGCCGAGGACGTCGGCGGCCTGGGCGATGGTGAGCAACGACGGCACGACACCGATCGTCACGGCGGTGTCGGACCCGAACCGGTCGAGCAGACCCGCCAGCGCCGCGGGGGCCTCCTCGGCGGAGAACGGCCCGAAGGTCACGACTGCAGCCGCAGACGGCGCTCCACGAACTGCCGGAAGTATTCGAGCTTGTTCGCCGGCACCAGCGCGGGCAGGATCATCTGCCACATCGCACCGGTCTGCTCTGCGAGCCGTTCGGTCGCCTTGAGAGCGTTCGCCATGATCCGGGCGCCCATCGCCTGTTCGAGCAGCAGCAGGGAGACCGCGTGGACGTCGACGTCCTCGACGAGGTCGCCCTCGTCGGCGGCCCGGGCCGCGAGCTCCTGCAGGTTGTTCTGCCAGATCTCGTAGGGCCGGTGCTCGGTGCCCTGGTAGTCGCCGATCTCGACCAGCAGCCGGAACATCGCCCGCACCACGGAATCGGTCTCGGACATGTCGACGTGCAGGACCGACAGGTCGATCAGTGTCTCGAGCGCCGGGGAACGGCGGTCCATCTTGGACTCGGCGGCGGCCTCGAAGCGGAGATAGCCGGAGTCGATCACCCCGCGCGCCAGTTCTTCCTTCGAACCGAAGTGGAAGTACAGCGCACCCTTGGTGACGCCGGCCTCCTCGATGATGTCGCCCAGGTTCGCGTCCGCGTACCCGTCGCGCACGAAGATCGTCGCTGCGCCCTGCAGCACCGATTCGCGTGTCACCTCTGCGCGTACTTGTCGTCCCACCACAGCCTGCCTTCTCACGGGTATCCCAACGATAACGCCACTTACCTGAAAGTAGAGAGCAGACGGTCCCGGAAACGAGAGGACTATTCGGAAACCGGGGGTTCCCCGAGCTTCGGGTCCGCTTCCAGACCGATGAGGCCGTTCCAGCACAGGTTCACGAGGTGGGCCGCGACGTCCTCCTTCGACGGAGTGCGGCGGTCGAGCCACCACGTCGCAGTGGTGGCGACCATGCCGACGAGAGCCTGGGCGTAGAGCGGAGCGAACTCCGGGTTGAGCCCCCGCCGGGAGAAGTCGCCGGTCAACAGCTTCCCCACCTGACGCATCGCCTCGTTGAGCAGACTCGAATAGGTGCCTTCCTCGGCGGACATCGGCGAGTCGCGCACGAGGATGCGGAAGCCGTCGGTGCGCTCCTCTATGTAGGTGAGCAGAGCGAGCGCGGCCCGCTCGACGCGGATCCTCGACCGGTTGCGGGTGAGGCTCTCGGTGACCATCGACATCAGCACGGTCATCTCGCGGTCCACGACCACCGCGTAGAGACCTTCCTTACCGCCGAAGTGCTCGTAGACGACCGGCTTGGAGACCTGCGCCCGCTGGGCTATCTCCTCGATGGAGGTGCCCTCGTAGCCGCGCTCGGCGAACAGGGCGCGACCGATTTCGATGAGCTGTTCCCGACGCTGCGTGCCCGTCATCCGGATCCGCGGAGCGCGCTCGGTTCGCTTCTGCGACGCCTGCGACACAGGTCCTCCTTCGGCGGCGGGACGTACTCGAACGTTCGACAGCCTATCCATTCCCGATCGCGCCACCCCAGGTTCGACGTCGACGCCGTCTCGTGCGAGGATCAGGGGCGCACGCCCGCCGGTTCCGCCGCGGGGGTGTGGCAATCCGCCGTGGTGTAATCGGCAGCACCTCTGATTTTGGTTCAGATAGTTCAGGTTCGAGTCCTGGCGGCGGAGCGGGAACCGTCCCGGGGAGCCTCAGCGCTTCCCCGGTGTACGCACGGACCGGCGTACAGAAACGTGTCGAGGGAGCTACATGCAGGTGCAGACCGCGATCGTCGTGCTGGCAGCCGGAGCAGGAACAAGGATGCGGTCGAAGACACCGAAGGTGTTGCACACCCTCGGTGGACGCACGATGCTCGCTCACTCCCTGTACGCCGCCGCCGCACTCGGACCCGCCCATCTCGTCACCGTCGTCGGGCACCGCCGCGAGGAGGTCTCCGCCGAGGTGAGCGCCGTCGCCGCGGATCTCGACCGCGAGATCCGGGTGACCGTCCAGGAGGAACAGCTCGGCACCGGCCACGCCGTGGAGTGCGGCCTCGGCGCCCTCCCCGACGACTTCGACGGCACGGTCGTCGTCACCGCCGGCGACGTCCCGCTGCTCCGCTCCGACACCCTGCAGGAACTGCTCGACGCACACCTCGACACCGAACCTGCCGCCGTCACCGTCCTCACCACGACGGTGTCCGAGCCGACCGGCTACGGACGCATCGTGCGCACCACCGACGGCGACGTCGCCGGGATCGTCGAGGAGAAGGACGCCTCGCCGACGCAGCGCGCGATCCAGGAGATCAACACGGGCGTGTACGCCTTCGACGCGGCCGCGCTGCGATCCGCGCTCGGCAAGCTGAGCGCCGACAACTCGCAGGGCGAGCTGTACCTGACCGACGTCGTGAAGATCGCCCGCAACGAGGGCCACACCGTCCGCGGACTCCACACCGACGACGCGGTGCAGGTCTCCGGCGTCAACGACCGCGTCCAGCTCGCCGCACTGACCACCGAACTCAACCGGCGCCTGCTCGAGCACTGGATGCGCGAGGGTGTCACGGTGATCGACCCGGCTTCGACGTGGATCGACGTCGACGTCGTGCTCGGCGCCGACGTCACCATCCACCCGGGTGTGCAGTTGCGCGGCCGCACGGTGATCGCCGACGACGCGGAGGTCGGCCCCGACACGACGCTGACCGACGTGCAGGTCGGCGCCGGCGCCACCGTGATGCGCACCCACGGCTCCGACGCCGTGATCGGCGCGGAGGCCACCGTCGGCCCGTTCACCTACCTGCGCCCCGGCACCGAACTCGGCGCGTGCGGCAAGCTCGGCGCCTTCGTCGAGACGAAGAACGCGCAGATCGGAGCGCATTCGAAGGTCCCCCACCTCACTTATGTCGGCGACGCGGAGATCGGCGAGCACTCCAACATCGGGGCATCGAGCGTGTTCGTCAACTACGACGGGGTGAAGAAGTACCGCACGGTCGTCGGATCGCACGTCCGGACCGGGTCGGACACTATGTTCGTCGCTCCCCTCACGGTGGGCGACGGCGCCTACACGGGCGCCGGAACAGTACTCCGTCGCGACGTTCCTCCGGGGGCGCTGGCGGTGTCGGGTACGCCACAGCGCAATATTGACGGGTGGGTCCAGCGAAATCGCGCCGGTACCCCCGCTGCCGAGGCAGCATCGAGAGCACAGCAGCCGCACGACCACGATCGCCAGAAGGACGGCCAGAACCAGTGACCAATTGGATCGACAACCAGAAGAACTTGATGCTCTTCTCCGGCCGGGCCCATCCCGAGCTGGCAGAGCAGGTCGCGAAGGAACTGGGCGTCCCCCTCACCCCGCAGACGGCACGGGACTTCGCGAACGGTGAGACGTTCGTGCGTTTCGAGGAGTCGGTGCGCGGTTCGGATGCCTTCGTGCTGCAGAGCCATCCGTTCCCGCTGAACCAGTGGGTCATGGAGCAGCTCATCATGATCGACGCGCTCAAGCGTGGTTCGGCCAAGCGCATCACCGCGATCCTGCCGTTCTACCCCTACGCCCGTCAGGACAAGAAGCACCGCGGCCGCGAGCCCATCTCCGCCCGCCTGATCGCCGATCTGCTCAAGACCGCCGGCGCCGACCGCATCATCACGGTCGACCTGCACACCGATCAGATCCAGGGCTTCTTCGACGGTCCGGTCGACCACATGCACGCACAGGGCCAGCTCGCCGAGTACATCCGCGGCAAGTACGGCGTCGAGAACATCGCCGTGGTCTCCCCCGACTCCGGTCGCGTGCGGGTGGCCGAGAAGTGGGCCGACACCCTCGGTGGCGCGCCGCTGGCGTTCATCCACAAGACCCGCGACCCGCTGGTGCCCAACCAGGTCAAGTCGAACCGCGTGGTCGGTGAGGTCGACGGCCGCACCTGCATCCTGATCGACGACATGATCGACACCGGTGGCACCATCGCCGGCGCCGTGAAGATCCTCAAGGAGGCCGGCGCGGGCGACGTCATCATCGCCGCCACCCACGGTGTGCTCTCCGACCCGGCCGCCGAGCGCCTTGCTTCGTGCGGCGCCAAGGAGGTCATCGTCACCAACACGCTGCCGATCCCGCCGGAGAAGCAGTTCGACTGCCTCACCGTGCTGTCGATCGCTCCGCTGCTCGCGCAGACGATCCGCGAGGTCTTCGAGAACGGCTCGGTCACCTCGCTGTTCAACGGGGTCGCCTGACCTTCCGCTCGACGACGGGGCAGACTTGTCCGGGTGTTCACCGGATTTCCCGTCGCGGCCATCGACTTCTACGACGATCTCGAGGCCGACAACAGCAAAGCATTCTGGGCCGCGCACAAGGCCGTCTACGACGACTGCGTGCGCGGCCCGATGCTTGCCCTACTTGCGGAACTCGAGGAGGAGTTCGGGGAGGGCAAGGCCTTCCGCCCGTACCGCGACGTGCGGTTCAGCAAGGACAAGCTGCCGTACAAGACCCACCAGGGCGGATTCGCCTCCGTCGCGCAGAGCGTCGGCTACTACGTCGAGATCAACGCCGCCGGATTGCGGGTCGCCGCCGGCCTGTTCCACGGCTCGTCCGATCAGATCGCCGGTTACCGGACCGGGGTCGATCACGACCGTCGCGGCCCCGAGCTCGGGAGGATCGTGCGCAAGCTCGAACGCGCGGGATACGAGATCGGCGGCGACCGGTTGAAGTCCCGGCCGCGCGGCGTGGACGTCGATCATCCCCGCATCGAACTCATGCGTCACCGGTCGCTGTGGGCCGGTCGCACCGAGATCTCCCCGCCGTGGATCGACAGTCCGCGCACCCTCGAGGAGGTGCGTTCGGCGTGGCGTGAGTTCCGGCCGCTGGTGCGCTGGCTCACCGCTGCTACCACAACGTGATCCGGCAGACCGGGTGGTATGGAAATGCTGTGTGGCGCAATGGTTTGAAGGACGCGCCGGGACGGGGATGATCTTCGTCACGCCGCGTGAAATCGTCGCAGGTCGTGCGAGACCCCCCTCCCCTGCGTAACTCGGCTTTCACCTAAAGTGGCACCTCGTGACCGACGCGCAAACTCTCGAAGCCCCTACGGAAAACGCGACAATCCGAACGGTCCGACGATGGTCGCCGGGTGCGTGCGTCTGGTGCGGCGACACCGACTCTGTCGAGGTCTTCCGCAACGAACCTCGCTGTGCCACATGCCGTAAGCACGAAGCCGTCATCGACGAGGCCCGCAAGTTCATGGGCATGTACGGCCTGCGCCCCATCGGCGGCACCCTGCAGTCCGACGACGAGGAGGAATACGAGCACCGCCTCGCCGCCCGCGAGGCCCGCCGCGCCCTCAACGACATCCGTCTCGCCGAGCAGCCCGACCCGGCGCTCGTGCGCAAGGCCTTGCGTCCCCGCGCCGCCGCGATCACGGAGGGCCACACCGGTTCCTCCGCGCAGACGTCGACGCGTCCGGCCTCCGCGACCCGCAGCTCGTCCGCTTCGGCCAAGCCGGCGAAGTCCGCGGCTCCGGTCCGGACGGGCGCCGTGGACGTCGAGGAGATCCAGACCCGGGCCCTCGCGCTGCTCGATCAGCTCTCCGCGATCGACGCGCAGCTCGCGCTCGTCGCCGAGCAGAACGGCCTCGCCGCCCGCGCCCGCCGCAGCGATCTGGAGAAGCAGAAGGCGACGATCCTGCGCACCCTCGCCGCACTCGAGAAGGCACGTCTGAGCGCATCCGGCAGCTAGTCGCCGGCTCACACCACCGCAGCCCCGTCCCGCTCCGTCGAGTCCGCTCGACGGTCCGGTGCCGGGGCTGCCGTCGTTACCGCACGTCACGACGGTTGTCGTTACCGCACCTCACGACAACGGACCAGGTAGTCTGTGATCGACCAAGAGCCTGTCGGGGGCACTGCTCGGGCCTTCCCGCCTGTGCAGATCCGGGCTGAAGCCTTCCGAAGGAGTGCGCGTGAGTGTTTCCGACTCCCCTCGTGTCGGTGCACCCGCGTGGCGTTCCTTGTCCTCGGCTCTGGCGCGACCCCGATTGTTCGCGTGTCTCGACCGGTGCTCCACGCTGACGGTGATCGACGCTCCCCCGGGTTTCGGCAAGCGGACGCTCGTCGCGGGATGGCTCCATCGGGGCGGCGCACCCGACCACACGATCGTCTGGGTTCCCGAACTCACGGCGTCCGGCGACGGCGACCTGCCCGAGCATGCGCTCGCGGTCCTCGCCGATCACCCGGCCGTCGAGGTCGCCGGCGACGGTCCCGACGATTCCCCGTTCGAGCGCGTGGTCCGTACCTTCCGCGATCTGGGGTCGCCCTGCCTGCTCGTGCTCGCCTGTGTGTCGCCGCAGAACTCGGCCGAGGTGCTCGAAGCAACCCTTCGGCTGCTCGACCGGTGCCCCCGGCTCGATGCGATCGTCTGCCTGCCGGGAAACAGCACCGACATGACCGAGGTCGTCCTCCGCGGGATCGACTCCACGTACGTCCCGGCGGCCGATCTCGCGTTCACCATCGAGGAGACGACGCTGTTGCGCGACGCCGGACCGGAGCGCTCCGACAGCGAGTGCGAGGTCGTGTGTCGCGTGCTCGGTGGTGTGCCCACCCTGGTCTCGGCGGCCGCGGCCGTCGCCCGGAGCCGGCCCCAGCGCCTGATCGACTCCCGTGGACTGCCGACCCCGGCCTTGGCCCGCCTCGTGCGGACGTATGTGGAGAGCCGGCTCGACGAACTCGACGACGCGCACCGCGAGTTCGCGTTCTCGGTCGCCGCTGCCCACAGCGTCACCGCCGAGCGGGCGGCCGAACTGACGGGCGCGGCGGACCCCGAGGCCGCACTCGCGACGCTCGCCGCGGCCGGCCTCCTGATGGATTCGCCCTTCGACGATCCCCGGACGTGGCGGTGGCCCGACGCCGTCCGCTCGTGCGTGCTCGACATCTCCCGCCGAGAGCAACCCGGACGTGTCGACGCCCTGCTCGTCGATCTCGCCCGGGCCCATCGCGACGCCGGCAGGCCCGCCGAGGCGTCGATCTATGCCGTCGAGGCCGGCGACTGGGAGACCGCCGTGGCGATCGTCGAGGAATCCTGGGCGCGCATGGTCGACAGTTCTTTCGACGTTCTCGTCAAGGTGCTCCGGCAGATCCCCGACCAGGAGCTCGGCGACCATCCGTCGGTCCAGGCAGGTCGCGCGCTGTTCACGCAGATGCTCGACGAACATTCGATCCTGCACGCCTCCCTGCCCGCGGATCCCGACGAACTCACCGAGCTCGGGAAGACACCCGGCGCCGCGCAGGCCCTCTACGTCGCGACGGTGCAGACCCTGACCCTGCGGGTCTCGGGCGAATTCGGTGAGGCCGCGCGGTTGACGCTGCTGTTGCGTCCGCTCGTCGATTCGATCCTCGAACACCGGCCCGACGATCTCGGTCCGCAACTGCCGCTGCTGCGCGTGCAGTGGGCGATCACGCTCCAGCTCGCCGGATATCTGACCGAGTCCACCACCGTCTTCCGCCGCGCCTACCGCGGTGCGTACGCCGTGAACATCGCCTTCGTCATCCAGAACGCCGCGGGCAGCTCGGCGCTGAACTGGGCGGTGACGGGCGACAATCCGCGCGCCCGGGAATGGCTGCGCATCGAGAGCAACGCCGAGCCCACCGAGGGTCGCTGGGGCGAGATGGTCAAGGTGGGTGGTCGCGTGGCGTCCGCGCTCGTCCACCTCGACTCGCTCGAGCTCGACCGTGCCGTCGGATATCTCGACGAGCTCGGTGTCCCGCGGGTTTCGGAGGAACTCTGGGGATTCGTCGCCTACGGCCGGGCCTACTACAACCTGGCGGCGGGCAACGCCTACGACGGACTCACCGAACTGCACCGGCTCATCGCTTCACACCACGATCTGTTCGACCGCGGCGCGTTCTCGCGCATCCTGCTCGGGGCCGCCGAGATCGACCTGCAGCTGGCGCTCGGCAACGGCAACCTCGCGCGCGCCCTCGCCGAGGAGTCGCCGCAGACCCATCCGATGCTCGTGGTGACGAACGCGCGTGTCGAACTGTTCACCGGTCATCCGGAGATCGCGCTCAAGAAGCTCAAGCGTGTTCCGTGGACGGAGTGCGGCTTCCCGCGCGCACATGTCGAGGCGTTGCTCATCGAGGCGAGCGCCCACCTCGATCTCGACAAGAAGGACGCCGCGGTCCGCAGCTGGCAGCGGGCCTGCACGCTCGCCGAGGCCCTCGGCAACCGCCGCGCCTTCACCACTCTGGCCGAGGGTGTCGCCGGGCGTCTTGCGGAGCCCGGCGGTCTCACCGTCCCGGACGAGGCGATCGGGTCCGTCTTCACCGAACCGGTCACCCATGTCGAACTGTCCCGGCGGGAGACAGACGTGCTGGAGTTGCTGGCGCTGGGATCGACGCACGCCGACATCGCGAAGAAGTTGTTCGTCTCGCACAACACGATCAAGACCCAGTTGCGCAGCATCTACCGCAAGCTCGGCGTGCACACGCGGGTGGAAGCCATCGGCCGGGCGCGCGATCTCAGGCTGCTGCCGGTCCGCCGGTCGCTGTAGCCGAACGCGCACGCATCCGGGCGGTGAGCCGAAGATCGAGCGCCCACACGACACCCGCGAGCGCCGCCAGTCCGACACCGAGCACACACACCGCGGTCCACCCGCCGGCGCTCCACGCCATCGTGCCGAGCGCCGAACCGGACGCCGCACCGATGAAGTAGCCCGTCATGTAGACGGAATTGACGCGCGAGCGGGCGTCGGGGTCGAGGGCGTACACGATGTTCTGGTTGGTGATGTGCACGAGGTTGAGCGCGAGGTCGACGACGAGCATCCCGACGACGAACCACACCAGCGAGCTCGCACCCGCCGCGAGCGCCGCCCACGACGCGATCAGCGTGAACACTCCCACCGCCGTCGTCGGCGGTCCGTAACCGCGGTCGACGAGCCGGCCCGCCGCGGTCGCGGCGAATGCACCGGCCACCCCGGCCAGCCCGACGAGCCCGATCTGCAGGTCGTCGAGGCCGAAGGGCGGGTCGGACAGCAGAAACGCCATCGTCGAGAACAGCGCGCCCACCGACGCGAAACCCAGCCCGCCGAGCAGGGTCCGGGTGCGCAGGCGAGGATGCGTGACGATCAACGTCCCGAGTGATCGCAGCGTGCTGCCGTAACCCTGACGGACCACCGGTGGCGTCGCCGGCAGCACCCGCCACAACGCGAGCGCCACGATCACCATCGCGACCGCGCTCACCCGGTAGACCGTCGTCCAACTGTCGCCGAGTTCGGCGAGGATGCCCGCGACGCTCCGGGCCACGAGGATCCCGACGAGCAGCCCGCTCATCACGGTGCCGACCGCGCGACCCCTCGATTCCGGCGTCGCGAGGGTCGCCGCGAACGGCACCAGCACCTGCGCGGCCACCGAGAACAGACCGGCGACAGCGGTGCCCACCACGAGCACCCCGATGTTCGGCGCGAATCCGCTCAGCCCCTGCCCCGCCGCCGCGGCCAGCATGAGCATCACCGCCAGCCGCCGCTGCGGGAACATGTCGCCGAGCGGCACGAGGAACAGCAGGCCGAGAGCATAGGCGACCTGCGCGACCGTCACGGTGGAGGCGGCGGCCGATCGGGAGGTGTCCAGTGCTTCGGCGATCGAGTCGAGCAGCGGTTGGTTGAAGTAGTTGCCACCCACGCACAGACCCGTCGCCACGGCCATGAGCAACAGCACCGGGGTCGTCAGGACGGGACGGGAGGACGCCATGTCCTCCAGCGTCCCGTGTGGGCGCGGCGGAAGTCGAATCGGCTCGTCGGCCGCCTTTCGAGGACTACTCCCGGGATGCGGCGAGCAGGACGAACCGTCCGTCCGGATCCACCCATTCGTGCCGGACCACGAATCCCGCGTCGGCGAGTTCCTGCGAGATTCCGACGAGGCGGAACTTCGCGGAGATCTCGGTCCGGATCTGCTCACCCTCGGCGAAGGAGATCTGCAGGTCGAGGCCCGGGATCGTCACGTCCATCGCCTCGGTCGCCTCGAGGCGCATCTCGATCCACTCGTTCTCCGGGTCCCAGACGGCGCGGTGCACGAACCGGGCGGGATCGAAGTCGGCGCCGAGCCGGTCGTTGAGCACCCGCAGGACGTTCCGGTCGAACTCCGCCGTCACGCCGGCCGCGTCGTCGTAGGCGGCGATCAGGGTGTCGCGGTCGATGACGAGACCGGCGCCGAGGAGCAGCCACTCGCCGGGATGGAGGATCGCGGCCGTCCCGGCGAGGAACTGTGCGCGTTCGCTCGGGACGAGATTGCCGATCGTGCCGCCGAGGAACGCGATCGCGCGTTTCCCGCCGGCCGGCAGATGCGTGAGCGAATCGGTGAAGTCGCCGACAACCCCGTGCACCGTCAGGTTCGGATACTCCGCCGCCAGCCGGGTGACGGCCGACCGCAACGCCGGTTCGGAGACGTCCTGCGGCACGTAGGTGTGGAGATACGGTTCGAGGGCGTCGAGCAGCACGTGCGTCTTCTCGGACGACCCGGAGCCGAGTTCGACGAGCATCTCGGGGCGGGCGGCATCGGCGAAGTCGGCGGCGTGCTGTCGCAGCAGTGCGAATTCGGTGCGTGTCGGATAGTACTCGGGCAGTCGCGTGATCTCGTCGAACAGTTCGCTGCCCCGCGCGTCGTACAGCCAGGTCGGCGACAGGTACTTGGGATCGGACGTGAGTCCGCGCCGTGCGTCCTCGCGCAGTTTGGCGTCGAGGTCCTCGGGGCGCAGATGCACGTCGACGATCACGGTGAACCGACCTCCAGTGGTGAGACGATGAGTTTGCCCGGCATCGCGGCGACGAGATGCCGGTCGGGTACGGGTTTCCAGCGGCTGTCGTCGTCGAACGGTTCGGACGCCACGATCGCGACCTGCTCGTCGACGAACGTCCACAGCGAGTGGTACCAGGCGGTGGCCCAGATCCCGGATTCGTTGCACAGCAACATGTTCAACCGTGATTCCGGTGCGAGTTCCAGCACGTCGTGGACGAGTGAGATCAGCGCCGGCTCGGGATCGGCCGAGCGCAGACGCGACTGGAGCAGGAGCCACAGCGTGGCAGCATCGGTCGGTGATTCGAGCTGCAGCAGTTCTGCGACGGGAAGCGCGCCGGCGAGGGTGACGAGCGATCCCGGCCAGCCCCGGACGACACCGTTGAGACTGAACGCCCACCGGTCGCCGGAGAAGGGCGCGGCCGCCGACCGTTCGACGGGCATCCCCTCGGTGGCCGAGCGGGTCGCGGCGACGACGGTGCGCGACCGTATCGATGTCAAGCCTTCACCGACGAAGGGATCGGACCAGATCGGCAACGCCGACCGGTAGCGCCCGAAGGTGCCCTCGGCACTCCACCATCCGACACCGAATCCGTCGGCGTTGATCGTGCCTCCCCCACGCATGTCGGTGGGCGCCCACGACTGGCGGAGCAGCGAGTTGGTTCCGGTGGACAGCAGTGCCGCGACGTTCGTCTCCGGCCCGATGTACGCCAGATGTCTACACATCGCCCGTCCCGTACGCGACGCGGAGCCCGGAGAAGATCTGACGGCGGATCGGCAGATCCCAGTTGCGGAAGGTTCCGCGGCACGCGACCTCGTCGGTTCCGAACGAGCCTCCGCGCAGAACCCGGTGTCCGTCGCCGAAGAAGACCTCCGAGTACTCGCGGTACGGGAACGCGCGGAAGCCCGGATAACCGGTGAACGGTGTGGACGTCCACTCCCAGACGTCGCCGATCAGCTGGTGCACCCCGAGCGGTGACGCTCCCTGCGGATACGCGCCGACGACGGCGGGACCGAGATGACGCTGACCGAGATTCGCGTGGTCGGGACCGGGATCCTCGTCGCCCCACGGGAATCGGCGGCTGAGCCCGGTGGCCGGATCCCAGCGTGCCGCCTTCTCCCATTCGGCCTCGGTCGGAAGACGTCCACCGGCCCAGCGGGCGAACGCCTCCGCCTCGTGGAAGCACACGTGCACGACCGGCTCGTCCGGGTGCAGAGGCATCGTGCGGCCGAAGGCCGTTCTGCTCCATCCGGTTTCGTCGCGACTCCAGAACTGCGGGGCCTCGAGACGGGCGTCGAGGCGGTGCTGCCAACCTGCCTCGCTCCACAGTTCGGGCCGCTCGTACCCGCCGTCCTCGACGAACCCGAGGTAACGGCGGTTGGTGACGGGCACCGCGTCGAGTTCGAACTCCGGCACCTCGACGACGTGTGCCGGGCGCTCGTTGTCGAGGGCCCACGGATCGGTGGACGTGCCCATCTCGAATGCGCCGGCGGGGATCCGGACACGTTCGGTGTCGCGGACGGTTCCGGTGCGCGGCGCTTCCGGCGCGTCGAGCAAGGGTGGACCCTGCCGTAACTGGTGCGTCGCGAGCATCGTCTCGCCGTGCTGCTGTTCGTGCTGCGCGACCATCGCGAAGACGAAACCCTCGCGGGTCAGATCGTCGTCGAATGCACTGTCTTCGAGCACATCCCAGGTGAGCTCGCGGACGGCACGCGCGTAACGGCGGGCGGCGTCGGGGTCGAGCAGCGGCAGCCCCGTGCGGGTCGCGCGGGGATGCCGGAACGCGTCGTAGAGATCGTCGATGTCGCCGCGAACCGCAGGGCGCCTGCCCGCGACCCGCACGAGCCAGCGCTCCTCCTGGTTGGCGATGTGCGCGAGATCCCACACCAGCGGGCTCATCAACGGCGAATGTTGTGCGGTGAGATCCTGTTCCGGCACGGAGGCGAGTACCTCGGTGCGGGCACGCGCCCGCTCGAGGTGCCGCCTGAGCGCAACACGAGCAGGTGTCACCGCACCTCCTCACCCGGCGCCAGACCGCGCAGGCACCGTGCCGCGGCCGCGTCGAGCGCCGCGGTGAACCGCATGTCGCGGGAGGACTCCGCCGCGAGCGAGAGCAAACCCGCCGCGGCAGCACGCAATTCGAGCGAGGCGAGACCGACGCGGGCCGCCTCGGACCACTGGTCGCGCACCGGCGCGGCGATCGCGCACGCCTCCGCGGAGACCTCGGGCGCCGACAGCAACGCCTCGAGAGCCGCGACGGGCACCTGCCACGACTCGGCCGGCTGGGCGTCGAGATAACGCACCTCGAGATGCCCGCACGGACGAACAGGCGGGAACAGCGTCGTCATGTGGTAGTCGAGGTCGTCGATGGTGGGTCGACGGTGGATGTCGGCGTCGAGCTCGCCCGCGAGCCACGCCGCGAAGGTGGCGCCGGGCGGTGCGTACCATTCGGGCATTTCCGAACGCACGCAGGTCAGCGGTGCGTCGAGCACCCATGCGGGGTAGTCGGCGGGATGGTCGACGTGACCGAGGGCGGGATCGAGTTCGAGCCACGTGCGCATCCGCTGCGACGCCCAGTCGCCCTCCGGAGCACCTCGCAGCCGGGGCGAGCACGCGAAGGCCGCGATCATCGCCGGGCCGATGGCGTGGAGCAACTCCCAGCGCTGCACCACCTCTGCCTCGTCGCGTCCCGCGTCGACGGAAACCTGTATGGACGCAGTGCTGTTCATCATCAACCGGCCCATCGGGCCGATCCGGTCGTAGCGGAGTTCCATCGCTCCGTAGCGCGGGGTGCGCAGCAGACGGTGGGGAGGCCGCACCTCGTCGGCGGCGCGGTCGAGCATGGTCACCGACCGGCGGGCCAGCAACGCCCGGAGCATGCGGAGGTCGGCCGTGAGCCGATCGCACACCTGCCGTGCCGAAGTGCACGGCACGCTCGACAGCTCGATCTGACCACCCGGCTCGACGCTGACCGCGCTGCCCGACGGCAGGGGACGGGCCGACGACGACGGCGCTACCGTGCGCGGCGCGTGGGGCCCGAGGGCCTCGACGAGCCTCGTGAGTTCGGGACGCGATTCGGTGCCGTCGGCCCGCGCGGTGAGCCATTCGAGCTCGACCCCGATCAGCCTGGGGATTCCCAGCCGGAATGCCCTGCTGCGGACGTGGTCCTCCGCTGCTGCTCGGGAGCCGAGGTCCTTGCGGGCACGGGAGGCTGCGGCATCGACTGCCATTGCCATTCGTCCACCCCCTCGGCCGGTGCGCCAGGTCTGCGGTCGAGACTAACCCGCCGGGGGACACGACGCGCGGATAACGCACCGGTGCGTGCGCGAGCGCACTCCACCGGGCAGGCTCGACCCCGACGATACGGACGACGGAGGAGGTGAGCGGCCCGTGCTGGACCTCCAGGCGGCCCGACGCGACACACCGGGATGCTTCGACCGGGTCTTCCTCGACAGCGCCGGCTCGTCGCTGCCCCCGGCACCGGTGCTCGAGACGATGCTCGCGCACCTGCGCCGCGAGGCCGAGATCGGCGGGTACGTGGCGGCCGACGAACGGCTCGACGACCTGACCGCCGTGAAGACCTCGCTCGGCCGCCTGTTCGACGTGCCGGAGACCTCCCTCGCGCTGTCCGACGGCGCCTCGCGGGCGTGGACGTCCTTCTTCTACGCGGTGCCGCTGCGACCCGGCGACCGCATCCTGATCTCGCAGGCCGAATACGCCGCAAACGCGATCGCCGCGCTGCAGCGCGCGCGGGCGACCGGCGCCACCGTCGAGGTCGTTCCGTCCGATCCGTCCGGCCGCGTCGACGTCGAGGCGCTCGAGGGGATGCTCGACGAACGGGTGCGGCTGGTGTCCGTCGTGCACGCCCCCACCAACGGCGGGCTCGTCAACCCGGTGCGGGAGATCGCCGACGCCGCGCACGCGGTCGGGGCGCTCGTGCTGCTCGACGCGTGCCAGTCGGTGGGGCAGCTGCCGGTGAGCGTGCCCGAACTCGACGTCGACGCACTGTCGGGCACCGGGCGCAAGTGGCTCCGCGGGCCGCGCGGCACCGGTTTCCTCTACGTGCGGCCGCGCCTGGTGAGCGAACTCGAACCGGCCGTTCTCGACCTGCACAGCGCCTCGTGGACCTCGGCCGACAGCTACGAACTCGCTCCGGACGCCACCCGCTTCGAGATGTGGGAGGCCGGAGTGGCGGCCCGGCTCGGGCTCGGCGCGGCCGTGGACTATCTCCTCGATCTGGGTGTCGACGCCGTGGCCGAGGCGGTGGCCTACCGGGCCGGGCACGTGCGCGAGGGGCTCGCGGGCATCGACGGCGTCACCGTCACCGACCTCGGCGAGCAGCGCAGCGGCATCGTCTCGTTCACCGTGGACGGCCGCGACCCGCGGGAGGTCCGCGACGCCCTGGCCGAGCGGTCCGTGACGGTCACGGTCAGCAGCCGCAGTTCGACGCTGCTGGACATGACCTCGCGCGACCTGCAGTCGGTGGTGCGGGCGTCGCCGCACTACTTCGTCTCCCCCGCCGACGTCGACAGGTTCCTCGCCTCGGTGCACGACATCGCCCGGTCGTGAAGCTCACGCGCGTCGACGACAGGGCTGTTTGTCCCTGATCGACGTCGTCCGGTAAAGTGGTTCGAGTTGTCTCGGCGAGGGTGAACCGCAATATCGCTGGATCACCGTGATCGACGCGGCTGCGACGGAAGCAATGTGCTCCCCGGTCGCACGTGTCGGATCCGTTCGTTCGAGAACACCCGACCACCAAGTGCCACCAGCGTAGGAGCCGTCACATCATGTCCGACGAGAATCGTCTCGTAGCCAGCGTCCGCACCGAGTTCGGCAAGGGTGCCGCACGCCGCGCCCGTCGCGCCGGCCAGGTCCCCGCCGTCCTCTACGGCCACGGCACCGAGCCCCGGCACCTCGCCCTCCCCGACCTCGAGTTCGCAGCCGTGCTGCGTAACCACGGCACCAACGCCATCCTCACCCTCGACGTCGACGGCGAGGATCAGCTCGCGCTGACCAAGTCGGTCGTCGTCCACCCCATCCGTCGCTACATCGAGCACGCCGACCTGCTCGTCGTGAAGAAGGGCGAGAAGGTCACCGTCGAGGTGCCCGTCGTCCTCTCCGGTGAGGCCGGCTCCGGCACGCTGGTGGTCAACGAGGTCAACACGATCAAGCTCGAGGCCGACGCCCTGAACATCCCCGAGGAGATCACCGTCTCGATCGAGGGCGCCGAGGCCGGCACCCAGATCCTGGCCGGTGGCGTCGAGCTGCCCGCCGGCGCGACCCTGCAGGACGATCCCGAGCTGCTGCTCGTGAACATCGTCGAGGCTCCCTCCGCCGACGCCCTGGAAGGCGCCGAGGGCGAAGAGACCGCAGAAGAGGCCTCCGAGGAGGCCTGAGCCTTCACCGGCTCCCTGTGAAGTCACTCGTGCGGCGCGTCATCCCTTCGGGGTGGCGCGCCGCACGTCGTTCGAATGCACGGAAGGATCAGTTCGTGGGCGACGACGCCGCGCTCGTGGTCGGTCTCGGCAACCCCGGCCCGAAGTACGAGAACACCCGGCACAACATCGGATTCATGGTGGCCGACGTGCTGGCCGGACGCGTCGGCGGCAAGTTCTCCGCGCACAAGCGCAGCAACGCCGACATCGTGCAGGCCCGGCTCGACGGGCGGCAGGTGATCATCGCGAAGCCGCGCACCTACATGAACCTGTCCGGCGGTCCGGTCGCCTCCCTGGCCAAGTTCTTCTCGGTCGATCCCTCGAACGTAATCGTCCTACACGACGAACTCGACCTGGACTTCGGCACGATTCGGCTCAAGCTCGGCGGTGGCGAGAACGGGCACAACGGCCTGCGGTCGACCTCGTCGGCGCTCGGCACCAAGGACTACCTGCGGGTCCGGATGGGCATCGGCCGCCCTCCCGGCCGCCAGGATCCCGCCGACTTCGTGCTCAAGCCGTTCTCGGCGACCGAACGCAAGGAGCTCGACGTGTGGTGCGAGGAAGGCGCCGACGCCGTCGAACTGCTGCTGAGGCTCGGCCTCGAGGGCGCCCAGAACCGCATCCACTGACCGCCCGCCTCCGCCGAGGCCGGCGCGGTCGCAGCGGCGTCGCGTGGCGCGGTGCTCAGGCCCGCGTCAGCAGTGCCAGCGAGGTGCCGCGACGCAGCTTGCCCGAGGAGGTCTTCGGGATGCTGCCGGGACCGAGTACCGCGACCGTGCGGGGCCGCACGCCCACCTCGGCGACCACCGCGTGCACGACGTCGTGTTCGATGCGGCGCACCTCGTCGGGGTGGTCGAAGAGTTTGGTCTCCACGGCCACCGCGAACGATTCGCGCTTGTCCCCCGCGTCGAGCCGGATGGCGACGGCGTTGCCGGGACGCACCCCGTGGACGGTCCCCGCCGCTCGCTCGATGTCGGTGGGATAAATGTTGCGGCCGCCCATGATGATGACGTCCTTCACCCGGCCGCACACCACGACGAGACCTTCCTCGGTGAAGTAACCCACGTCGCCGGTGTCGAGCCAGCCGTCGGCGTCCTGCGCGGGTACGGGTCCGTCCACGGTGAGATAGCCGTGCGTGACGGCCTCGCCGCGCAACTGGATGATGCCCACGCCGCGGGGTGGCAGCACCTGTCCGTCACGGCCGACGACCCGGCCCTCGAGACCGGCCACGAGACGGCCGAGGGTGGGCATGCGGCGCGTGTGGGTGCGGTTGGTCGGCACGGCCATCCCGCCGGCCTCGAGCAGGTCGGGGTCCACCACGTCGAGCACCACCCCGCGTCCCGGATCGGGGACCGACACCGCGAGCGTGGTCTCGGCCATCCCGTAGGAGGGCGCGAGGGCGGACGGGTCGAGACCGAAGCGCTCCCCGGCCTCCGCGAGGGCCTCCATCGTGTCGGGATCGACCGGCTCGGCGCCGTTCCACATCCAGCGCATCGACGACAGGTCGAGCGCACCGTCCGGCGCCTGCGACAACTTCCGGGCCAGCAACGAGTACGCGAAATTCGGTGCTGCGGTGAGCGTTCCGTGATACTTGCTGATCAGTTCCGCCCACAGGATCGGAGAGCGCAGGAAGTCCAGCGGCGTGACCGACACGACCTCGGCGCCCACCTGCATGGGGACGCTGAGGAAGGCCACCATGCCCATGTCGTGGAACAGCGGCAGCCAGCTGATCATGACGTCGTCGTCGAGCGAGAACTTGACGCGGTCCATCATCGCCGTCGCGTTGGCGTAGAAGTTGCCGTGCGTGATCCGCACCGCCTTCGGCGAGCCGGTGGACCCGGACGTCAGCTGCTGGAGCACGATGTCGGACTCCGCCGTGTCGACGGGATCGACGGGCCTCCCCTCCCGCATCCGCTCCACGGTGACGACGGAGATGCCCCGCTCGCGCAGCAGCGGCTCCGCGATCTCGAAGGGTGCGCCGAGCACGACGGCGCGGGCGTCGATCATCCGCAGGACCACCTCGGTGTCGCGCGACCACATCTGCAGGTCGGTGCGCGGCGTGGGCTGGTGCAGCATCGTCACGCTTCCGCCGCGCATCCACACGGCCTGGCAGACCGGTGCGATGTCCACCGGTTGTCCTGCGAGGACACCCACCGCGTCGCCGGGTCCGATACCCGCCGCGGCCAGTGCGCCGGCCATGCGGCGGGCCTGCCGGTGGATCTCTCCCCAGTTCTGCCGCAACGGCGTATCCGGTTCGCCGGTGACCAGAGCCCCGGTGTCCGACTCCGCCGTCGCGTACATCTCCTCGGTGAACCTGCTCACGACCCGCTCCTCGTCCGGTGGTGCACGACCTCGATCAAGATCCGGTAGTTGCACATCAGCGTGCGCCGTCGAGTGGTCGGTATGGGGCGGCCTCGGGGAAACGTGATCGAATCTGGCGGAAATCGACACCGAATCGCCGAGTAACATGGACGAGTTGGCGGCGATAGCGCCCCTACTCCCTGCCCCCTTCGAGAGGTTTTTCCCGTTGAGCACCCCGCACGCTTCGGCCGACAGTCAATCCACCGGCACGACGGAGCCTGCGCAGTCCTCCGGCACAGCGAAGCCCGGGGCCGCGAAGGAGGTCAGAGCCGAAGCCGAGCGCAGACGCACCTTCGCCGTCATCTCCCACCCCGACGCCGGTAAGTCGACGCTCACCGAGGCGCTCGCCCTGCACGCGAAGGTCATCTCCGAGGCCGGCGCGGTCCACGGCAAGGCCGGCCGCAAGTCGACGGTCTCCGACTGGATGGAGATGGAGAAGGCCCGTGGCATCTCCGTCAGCTCCACGGCCCTGCAGTTCAACTACACCCGCTCGGACGTCGCGGGCACCGACGACGAGGTCGTCAACGTCGTCAATCTCGTCGACACCCCCGGTCACTCCGACTTCTCGGAGGACACCTACCGCGTCCTCACCGCCGTCGACGCCGCCGTCATGCTCATCGACGCGGCGAAGGGTCTCGAGCCGCAGACCCTGAAGCTGTTCCAGGTGTGCCGCCACCGAGGCATCCCCGTGGTCACCGTCATCAACAAGTGGGACCGACCGGGCCGGACGCCGCTGGAACTGCTCGACGAGATCGACGAGCGCATCGGCCTGATGCCGACTCCCCTGTTCTGGCCCGTGGGCATCGCCGGCGACTTCCGCGGTCTGCTGCGTCGCGGCGAGGACGGAGACGCGGCCGAGTACATCAAGTTCACCCGCACGGCCGGTGGCGCCAAGATCGCGCCCGAGGAGCATCTGTCCCCCGCCGAGGCGCTCGCCCTCGAGGGCGACACCTGGGTCGAGGCCGCCGAGGAGTCCGAACTGCTGTCGTCCAACGGCCAGGATCACGATCAGGAATTGTTCCTCGCCGGGCAGACCTCGCCGGTGATCTTCGCGTCGGCGATGCTCAACTTCGGTGTGCGGCAGATCCTCGACACCTTGGTCACGCTCGCACCGCCACCGCGTGCCCGTCTCGCCATCGACGAGACCGCTCGCGAGGTCGACGATCCGTTCAGCGCCGTCGTGTTCAAGGTGCAGGCCGGCATGGACACCGCCCACCGCGACCGGCTCGCGTTCATGCGTGTCGTCTCGGGTGTGTTCGAGCGCGGCATGGTCGTCACGCACGCGCAGACCGGTAAGCCCTTCGCCACCAAGTACGCGCTGACGGTCTTCGGCCGCGAACGTTCCACGGTGGAGAACGCCTATCCCGGCGACGTCGTCGGCCTGGTCAACGCCACCGCGCTGGCGCCGGGCCATACCCTCTACGTCGACAAGAAGGTGGAGTTCCCGCCCATTCCGTCGTTCGCGCCCGAGCACTTCGCGATCCTGCGGGCCGAGAGCGCCTCGAAGTACAAGCAGTTCCGCAAGGCCGTGGACCAGCTCGATTCCGAGGGCGTCGTGCAGATCCTCCGCAACGACGTCCGCGGCGACGCGTCGCCGGTGATGGCGGCCGTGGGTCCGATGCAGTTCGAGGTGGTCGCGGCGCGGATGAAGGCCGAGTACAACGTCGACCCGAAGATCGAGCATCTCGGCTACTCGCTCGCGCGTCGCACCGATGCGGCTTCGGCCGACGAACTGAACCGCCAGCGCGGCGTGGAGGTGTTCACCCGGTCGGACGGCGTGCTCCTCGCTCTCGTCAGCGACAAGTGGCGGCTGCAGTACATCCTCAAGGAGTTGCCGGAGCTGACTCTCGAACCGTTGGTCGCGGCGACCGACTGAGCGTCCCGGCGACGCCGGACGGGTAGTGCGTCCAGCGGATTTTACTGATACTTTCCCTTTCGTCGATCCGACGTATTCGGGTGGAATCAGGAGTTGTGTCGATGAACGACGACGTACCGGCCGCAGCCGGTGAGGACCTGTCGTCCGGTGGGACGGCGGATACGAGCAGGCGATCCGGACGCGCGAAGCGCTCGGGCACCTTCGTCTACCCGCTGCCGAGCACTCCTCTTCCGAGCAGTACCCCGCTGACGAGCACGCCGGATCCCGGAACACACCGCATGAGCGTGGGGGATGCATCGTCGCTCGAAGGTGACCCGGCCGGCGGGGTGGGCGCCGGCAATTCCGAGGAAGGAACGACCCTGGTGAGCAGCACCGGCACGAACGGCTCCGCGAGTGGGCCCGCCACCACCACGACGACCCCGACGGCCACCGAGAGCCTGGGCACGATCACCGCACCGGGTCCGGTCCCGTCACGGCGCAATTCGATGGGCGTGGCGTCGGTGCGTATCGCCGCGCGACTCGCACAGAACGAACTGACCTCCCGCGACTCCCGCAGCACCGGAGCGCACGGCGACCCGCGTAGCACCGGATCGCACGGCGACCCGCGTAGCACCGGATCGCACGGCGACCCGATAGCGGACAACGATGAACTGCTCACGCTGCTCGGCGAGTACCTGCTGGCCGGTGGACTCGAGAAGCCCGAGATCCACGCGACCCTCGGTGGGCAGCCGATCGTCGTCGACCTGCAGGTACCGCAGCGTCACGCCCGGTAGAGGTCACGCCCGGTAGAGACGGGCAGGTCGCGGGTTATCCGTCGCCGAACAGTGCGGCGATCGCCGCCGGATCGACGTCCTCGAGCGTCGCAGGCGACCACTGCGGGTCGCGGGTCTTGTCGACGAGCACGGCGCGCACACCTTCGATGAAGTCCGGCGTCGCGGCGACGCGCACGGCGACGTCGAGTTCGCGGGCGAAGCATTCCTCGAGCGTGCTCTCGGCACCGCGTCGCATCAGTTCGGCCGTGGCCCACACGCTCGTCGGCGACAACGACCGCAGGGCCGTGCGAGTCTGCTCGGCCCACTCGGCGTCGATGTCGGCGAGGCTGTCGAGGCGGGTCACCATGTCGAGCACCGTACCGTCGCCGAACACCGTCTCGATGTCGGGGAAACGCTGCGCCAGGGAGGATTCGGGGGTCGGTTCGACGAACTCGTCGAGGGCGTCGCGCCACTGCCCGGCTCGGATGCGGTCGGCGAAGTCGTCGATGCGGGCACTGGGCACGTAATGCGTGGCCAGGCCGACGGCCAGCGCGTCGCCGGCATCGATGCGGGCGCCGGTGAGTCCGAGATACATCCCCACCGCATCGCACCGCGCGGTGGTGCCGCGCAGGCGCGGGAGGAAGTGGCTCGACCCGATGTCGGGAACGAACCCGATGGCCGTCTCGGGCATGGCCATCGTGGTCTTCTCGGTGGTGACGCGCACCGCGCCGTGCACCGAGATACCGAGCCCGCCGCCCATCGTGACGCCGTCGAGGACCGCGAGATACGGCTTCGGGTAGGTGGCGACCAGCTCATCGAGGCGGTACTCGTCGGCGAAGTACTCGCGGACGGTGTCGAAGCGCCCCTCGAGGGCCAGCTCGCGCACCGGCTTGACGTCGCCACCGGCGCAGAACGCGCGGTCGGACGTGCTGGTGACGAGCACGGCCGTGACGGCCGGGTCGTCGCGCCAGGCGAGAAGCGACGAGCGGATGTCGCGGATCATCGACCGGTCGAGCGCGTTGAGCGCACCGGGACGGTCGAGTTGCACTTCGCCGACTCCGTTGGCGACGCGTGTGCGGATGAAGGACTCGTTCACGGGCGGGAGCCTACCGGTCGCGGGCGACTCGTCCCGGCCACGCGACACGTCACGGATGAAGTTCCTCGGTGACCCACCGGTCCCCCGCACGCCGGTAGCGATACCGCAGGTGCCGCCGGCCGGGATCCGCCTGCCAGAACTCCACGGCCTCAGCGGCGACGCACCACGCCGTCCAGTGCGGCGAGACGAGGTCCGGATCGTGTTCGAGCGCGGTCAGGCGTTCCCGTACGAGGTCGTCGTACTCGGCGGAATCGGTGAGGACCTCGCTCTGGTGTCCCGTGGATGCGACGGCACGAGCGAAGACCGACCGTTCCCGGAAGTCGCGGGCACACACCTCGGGTGGGCCGGCCAGGACGGGTCCGCGCACGCGTACCTGCCGGCCGAGTTCGCGCCAGTACACGGTGAGCGCGGCGGCCGGTGTCGCGTCGAGCTGGCGGCCCTTCGGGGAACGGTCGTCGCCGGAGAACCACCAGCCGTCGTCGGTGACGTCCTTGATCAGCAGCATGCGCGCGTCGGGCGTCCCGGACGGGTCGACGGTCGACAGGGTCGCTGCGTGCGGCTCGGCGACGCCGGCCTCGGTCGCCTCGGTGAGCCAGCGGAGGAAGGTCTCCTGCGGCGTCTCGGCCGGTGCGAACGGCGGCGCGGACGCCGTGACGGTGGGCAGCGCCCGGATCCAGCCGCGGGTATCGGGAAACTCACTGCGACGCGCGATCTCACTCATCGCCGCATGGTACCGATTCGGGAGCTCACTCCCGAGGTGGCGGCAGCTTGCCGGTCAGCGGGCCGACGAGCATCCAGCGATGCCCGAAGGGGTCGAGCAGGGTGGCGTTGCGATGACCGTGGGCCTCGTTGATCCACCTCTCGACCGAACCGCCGGCCAGACGGGCGCGGGTGAGCACGGTGTCGGTGTCGGCCACCTCGAGCATCAGGCTCACCGAGACCGCCCCTTCCTGCGGCGCCGTGAGTCCGAGTTCGGGGAATTCGTCTGCGAGATAGATCATTCCGCTGGGGAACCGCAGTTCGGCGTGCCCGACGCGACCGTCGTCCATGACGACCGGTTCGGCGGTCAGCGAGGCTCCGAAGACCCGGGTGTACCACTCGATCGCCTCGTGGGCCCGCGGCACCGTCAGATAGGGCAGCGCCCCCGGACGGGGAAAATCGCCGGAACCCTCCGAGACCATCTCGTCGTTCCCGCTCAGGACGCTTTCGGTTGCTGCAGCAGCGCCCATCGATTGGTCGTCAACCGGACCGAAGGCGAGTCGCCCATGCATGTGACCGTCTCCCAGTTGCGTTGATATCCGGTGCGGCTGATCCGCCAGCATCCGTCGTCGCCGAGGCTGTACCGATCGTGATAGTAGGCCGAGCCGCGCAACATCATCCCGTCCTCCGGGATGATCACGGTGTCGGACAGCAACCACACCCCGGTGGCGCTGCGGCCGTCGTCGGCGATGTCGATCTCGGGATGGGAACAGGTGTGCTCCGTGATCAAGCGCGTTCCCAGCGTGTTCTCGAGGAAACCTATGAAGGCGTCGCGTGAGTCGAAAACGAGATGCTCCCCGTAGACGGCGTGTGCGTCGGGGGTGAGGGTGTTCGCCAACTCGTCCCAGTCCTTCGTGTCGAGCGCTCGCGCATAACGGTATTTGAGCCGCGTGATCTCCGCTACCGCCTGCACATCCATCGTCGGCCTCCCATTGGCGCCCCCCTGCGAGTATTCGCATTCCAGGCTAGCCCGGACGACCGGCGCAGACGGCCGGAATCACACTGTTACCAGGCAGCATTCGATCGCGATTCGGTCACGGGAGGGCGTGCCGGTCACGACTCGGGACGACGCAGCGCGCGGATGGTCGCGTCGACGACGAGTTCGGCGTAGTCGTCGTCGACGTTCTGGTCCGGGGTGGCCAACGCGAACAGGGCATGACTGAGCACGGTGCCGGTGACCATTTCGAGCAGCAGCGTCGCCGAGGTGTCGGCGGGAAGTTCGCCGCGCTCGACGGCGCGGTGCACGATCGTGCGCGCCGCGAGCACGCGGCTGCGGTTGAGGGTGTGGATCAGCCGGGCGAGCAGTTCGGGGTTGGCACGGGCGTCGAGCGCGACGCGCAGGCTCACCAGGCCGGGGGTGGTCCGGTAACCGCGCAACAGCTGCCGGGCGAGTTCGACGAGATCGGATCGGAGCGCGCCGGTGTCGATGGGCACGGGCAGCGGGCTGCGCGCTTCGAGGGCCTGGACCAGCAGGTCGTCCTTGCTCGACCACCGGCGGTAGAGGGCGGCGCGCCCCACCCGCGCGCGTCGTCCGACCGCGTCGAGCGTGAAACCACGCCAGCTCGTCTCGGAGTACACCTCGAGCACGGCGTCGAACACGCGGTCCTCCAGGTCGGCGTCGCGGGGGCGTCCGCGGCGGCGCGGTGCGGGTGCTTCGGTCACGTCGGGAAAGTGTGCCAGACCACTCCTCGATTTACAGACTGAAATCGTCCGCATTAAGCTGGCGGCGTCCTCCTCCCCCAAGAGCAGACCGAAGGAACGCCATGACCGACCCCACTCGGGTTCCCGTCGTGATCGGCGTCGGCGACCTGCGCTCCGGCCGTGCCGGTGCGCCCGCCGACCCGCGTGAACCGCTCGACCTCATCCACGAGGCCACCCTCGCCGCGATCGCCGACTCCGGCGCCGATCTCGCCACGCGGATCGACACCATCCACGCGATCAAGACCGCGAGCTGGAACTACGACGACCTGCCGGGCCTGCTCGCCGAACGTCTCGGCGCGACGCCCGAGCACACGTCGACCACGCCGATCGGCGGCCACTGGCCGGCGGCCCTGCTCGATCGCATCGGCCACGACATCGCCGCGGGCACCAGCACCGTCGCGCTGCTCGTCGGCGGCGAGGCGCAGGCCTCGGCGACCAACTCGTACAAGGCCGGAACGGATCCGGTCACGCTGGGATGGACCACCGCCCCGGGCGGCCCCGCGCCTATCAGCAACAAGGACCTCGGCAGCCCCGCGATGCAGCGCGCCGGGATGATCGTCCCCACGCGGGTCTACCCGCTGTTCGAGAACCGGCTCAGCCACGATCTCGGGCACTCGCGCGAGAAGTCGCTCGACTGGTCGGCGACGCTGTACGCCGCCTTCTCCGAGTTCGCCGCCGAGAACCCGGCGTCCTGGAACCCCGAGCGCCGCACCGCCGACGACATCCGCACCATCGCCGGCAAGAACCGCCTCGTCACCGACCCGTACCCGCTGATGGTCAACGCGATGCCGTTCGTCGACCAGGCCGCTGCCGTGGTCGTCACCTCGCTCGCCGTGGCCCGCGAATTCGGTGTCCCCGACGACCACCTGCTCTACGTGTGGGGCGGCGCCGGCGCGACCGAGCCCTCGGACGTGCTCGCCCGCGGCGACTTCGGACGCTCCGCCGCACTCGACGATGCGCTGCGGCGCACGCTGTCGGCGAGCGACCTGCGTCCCGGCGACTTCGACATCATCGACGCCTACAGCTGCTTCCCCGTGGTCCCGAAGCTGCTCATCGAGCAGCTCGGCCTCCCCCGCGACACCGTCCCGTCGGTGACCGGCGGCCACCCCTTCTTCGGCGGCCCGCTCAACAGCTACACGCTGCACTCGGTGGTGTCGGTGGCCAAGCGGCTGCGCCAGGACGGCGAGCTCGCCCTCGTGCACGGCAACGGTGGCTACCTGACCTACCAGCACGTCGTGGTCCTCGGCTGCGCGCCGCACACCGACGGTTACGTCGGCGACCCCGAGCACGTGCTGCTCGAGCCGTCCGCGCCGGAGACAGCCACCGATTACAGCGGCGAGGTCCAGATTGTCACCGCCACGGCCGAATTCGGTCGCGACGGCAACCCGTCGATCGGTTTCCTCGTCGGCCTCACCCCCGACGGCCGGCGTGTCTCCGGCCAGACCGACGCCACCGGCGCCGCAGTCCTCGCCGCCGGAGCCGACATCGTCGGCGAGACCGTCCACGTCACCGACGACGGCGGCATTCTCACCGTCACCCGCATCGAACACCTGTGCCCCGAGGAGTACCGGTCGTGAGCGAACCCGTCGTTCACGTCGAGAAGCGCGAGCACGTCCTGCTCGTCACCATCAACCGCCCCAAGGCGGCCAACAGCATCAACGCCGACGTGCACCAGGCACTCGGTGAGGCCTGGGACCGCGCCGAAGAGGACCGCGACGTGCGCGTCGTGGTGCTCACCGGCGCAGGCGGCGCCGTCTTCTGCGGCGGCGCCGACCTCGAGGCCCTCGGCACCAAAGGACCGGACGGCGTCACCCCGCCCGAAACCGCCCACTGGGGCTTCGCCGGTGTCGTCAAGCACCACATCTCCAAGCCCGTCATCGCCGCGGTCAACGGCACCGCGCTCGGTGGTGGCACCGAACTCGCCCTCGCGAGCGATCTCGTCGTCGCATCCGAAACCGCCGAATTCGGTCTGCCCGAGGTGCACCGCGGCCTGATCGCCGGTGCCGGCGGCGTGTTCCGCATCGGCCAGGCCATCCCCCGCGCCGTCGCGATGGAACTCGTCCTGACGGGCAAGCCGATGTCGTCCGCCGACGCGCTGCGCTGGGGCCTCGTCAACCGGGTCGTCCCACAGGACGAGGTCCTCGACACCGCTCTCGCTCTCGCCGCCGACATCGCGAAGGGCGCCCCGCTCGCCGTGCAGGCCAGCAAGACCGTCGCCCGCGGCATCATCGACGGCAACGTCCCCGCCGAGGACCTGCCCTGGGAACTCACCGACAAAGCCCTCGCACGTCTCACCACCAGCGCCGACACCCTCGAAGGCGTCATGGCCTTCATACAGAAGCGCGAACCCGTCTGGAAGGGCGAATAGGCATGACCACCACCGAAGTGATCCGCTGGGACACCGACGAGCAGAAGGCACTTCGTCAACTCGCCGCCGACTTCACCCGCAAGGAGATCGTCCCCCACCTCGACGAATGGGAGCGCGCCGGCGAGATCCCGCGCGAACTGCATCGCAAGACCGCCGACGCGGGCCTGATCGGCGCCTCCGTCGCAGAGGAGCACGGCGGGTCGGGCGGCACCGCCCTCGACATGCTCGCGATCCTCGAAGAGATCATCCTCGCCGGTGGTTCGTCGGGCCTGATCTCGGCGCTGTTCAGCCACGGCATCGCCACCCCGCACATCGTCTCGTCGGGCAACACGACCTGATCGAGCGGTTCGCGCGTCCCGCGCTCAGCGCTGCTTCGACCTGACCGTAGGCCTCTGCCCGAATCAGGGGGAGGAAATGTGCGACTTTCCTTGCGGAAGCGCATATTTCCTCCCCCTACTCGTGTCAGTCACGCGCACGGAGCATCTCCAGGGCGACGACGACCACCACGGCGATCACGACGTGCATCAGCGTCAGGGCGACGGTGCTCGGCGTGTCGAAGTCCGCGGAGATCGTGCCCTGGATCGTCGCCAGCGGCAGCAACGCCCCGACGACCTGGGCGATCCGCGCGAAACCGTTCCACCACAGGGTGAGCAGGGCCGCGACGGCGAGACCGACGGTGAGCGGGACGACGGACATGAGCACCACGCCACCGGGCGCCGCGCTCACCACCTCACCGGCGTCGGTGTGTTCGAACGAGCCACCCGCGATGAGCCCGACGGCCCACAGCGCGAGGTCGATCACCAGTGCGGTCACGACGGACGCGGCGACCACCACGGCGGAACGCGCGAGCCGGGACTGCTGGAGATGCGTAGAGGTACCGGATGTTTCGGTGACGGACATGGATCCTCCTGATGGGCGTTCCTTCTGACGACGCCCATCCTGCGACCTCGAGCCGACTCGAGGTCAAGAGGATTCAGTCGAGATCTTCGGCGAGCTCCATCCATTGCTCCTCGGCCGCTTCCTTCTCCGCGACCACCTCACGCAACTGCGCGTCGAGTTTCTGCAGCCGGTCAGGATCGGTCGCCGCCTCCGCGAGGTCGTGGTGCAGCTTCTCCTCCTTCTCGGTCAGCTTCGCGACGAGACGCTCCAGGCGCGACAGTTCCTTGCGCGCGGTGCGTTCGGCGGCACCGTCGCGCTTCTTCGGCTGCTCGGCGGCGTCACCGGTCTTCGAGACGGTCGACGCCACCGACGGCACGTCGCCGTCGCCCATGGCCGCGCGCCGGCGCAGGTACTCCTCGATGCCACCGGGAAGGTTCGTCAGGCGGCCGTCGCCGAACAGGGCCCACGTCGAATCACAGATGCGTTCGACGAGATACCGGTCGTGGCTGATGACCACGAGGGTTCCGGCCCAGCCGTCGAGCAGGTCCTCGAGCTGCTGGAGGGTGTCGATGTCGAGGTCGTTGGTGGGCTCGTCGAGGAGCAGCACGTTCGGTTCGGCCATGAGCACGCGCGTGAGCTGCAACCGGCGACGCTCACCACCGGACAGGTCGCCGACGGGGGTGCGCTGCCGCGCCGGTGTGAAGCCCAGACGTTCGGCGAGCTGACCGGCGGAGATCTCCTTGTCGCCCAGTGTGATCCGCTCGGCGACGTCCTTGACGGCGTCGAGCACCCGCATGTCGGTGGGCAGGTCGTCGAGTTCCTGCCGCAGCCAGCCGATCTCGACGGTCTGCCCCTGGACGCGACGTCCCTGCGCCGGTTCGAGTTCGCCCGCGAGCGTGCGCAGCAGGGTCGTCTTGCCCGAACCGTTGACGCCGACGAGACCGATCCGCTCGCCCGGACCGAGACGCCAGGTGAGGTCGCGGACCAGTTCGCGCCCGTCCGGGGTGGTGAGGGTGGCGTCCTCGAGTTCGATGACGACGCGGCCCAGGCGGCGCTTCGCGAACGATGCCAGCGCCACCGAGTCGCGCGGCGGCGGCACGTTCGCGATCAGCGCTTCGGCGGCCTCGATGCGGTACTTCGGCTTGGACGTGCGGGCCGGAGCTCCGCGACGCAGCCACGCGAGTTCCTTGCGCGCGAGATTGCGGCGGCGTTCTTCCATCGCGTCGGCCTGGCGGGCACGCTCGGCGCGCGCGAAGATCCAGTCGTTGTAGCCGCCCTCGTAGCTCTCGACCCGGCCGTTCACGACCTCCCAGGTGCGCGTCGCGACGGTATCGAGGAACCAGCGGTCGTGGGTGACGACGACGAGCGCGCTGCGCCGCGACAGCAGGTGCTCGGCGAGCCACTGCACGCCTTCGACGTCGAGATGGTTCGTGGGCTCGTCGAGGACGAGCAGGTCGAGATCCTGCACGAGGGCTGCGGCGAGGGCGACCCGGCGACGCTCACCACCGGACAGACCGTCGACGACCGCGTCGAGACCGAGATTGTCGATGCCGATACCGGTGAGCACCGAGCGGATGCGCGCATCACCGGCCCACTCGTGCTCGGCCACATCGAGCGGCCCGAGGACCACCTCGCCGACGGTCGAGCCCTCCGGCAGACCGCCGCGCTGCGTCACGACGGCCATGCGCAGACCGTTCACGCGGCTCACCCGGCCCGAATCGGGCTCCTCGATGCCGGCGAGCACCTCGAGCATCGTCGTCTTGCCGCCGCCGTTGAGGCCGACGACACCGATCCGCTCCCCCTCGTTCACGCCGAGGGACACCGAGTCGAGTAACGGCTTGATGCCGAACGACTTCGAGACCTGTTCGAGGTTGATCAGATTCGCCACGTGGAGGAACGCCTTCCGAGAATTGCGGGGATGTACTACAGGATCAGGAGTGTGCGGGATCGGCGTCGCCGACGACACGGGCTCCGGGCACCGGACCGGAGGCGACCCGCACCGTACGGCACACACCGGCACCGGCGAGTTCGGCACTCACGGTGACGGCGGCGTGCTGGTCCTCGACGAGGAACGCGCAGGTGGGGCCGGAACCGGAGACGATGCCCGCCAGGGCCCCGGCCTCGACACCCGCCCGGAGCGTGCGTCGCAGCATCGGGTCGAGGGACAGGGCCGCGGCCTGCAGGTCGTTGCCGAGCAGCGGCGCGAGCTGGTGGGCGTCGCCGGAGCCGAGCGCGGAGAGCACGGCATCCGCGCTGCCGATGCGCTGAGGTTCTCCCTCGGCACGCAGCCGGTCGAGTTCACGGAAGACGACCGGTGTGGACAGGCCCCCCTTCGCGAGGGCCAGTACCCAGTGGAAGGTGCCGCGGGTGAGGACGGGGACGAGGCGCTCGCCCCGCCCTGTTCCGATCGCCGTTCCGCCGTGGAGGCAGAAGGGCACGTCGCTGCCGAGGCGGACGGCGAGATCCGCGAGGTCCTCCCGGGGCGCCCCGATGCCCCACAGTGTGTCGAGCGCGACCAGCGTCGCGGCAGCGTCGGCGCTGCCACCGGCCATTCCGCCGGCCACGGGGATGCCCTTGTCGATCGTGATCGCCACGTCGGGTGTACGTGCGGCCCGTTCCGCCATCATCTCGGCGGCGCGCCACGCCAGGTTCGTCGAATCGGTAGGCACCGACTCGGCGCCCGCGCCGCGCACCGTCACGCTCAGGGTGTCGGCCGGGACCACCGACACCTCGTCGTACAGGGACAGAGCCTGGAAGACGGTGTGCAGGTCGTGGTAGCCGTCAGGACGGAGGTCACCCACCGCGAGATGCAGGTTGACCTTGGACGGGACCCTCACTGTCACGGGGGTCGGCACGACGGAAAGCACGAGTACAGAGCTTACTCGGGATACGGATGCTTCCCGACCGCCGCGGCCACGCTCTACGATCGATCGACTCTGAACACTCTGGAGGAAATGTGACTCGTTCCGTACGTAATGCGGTCGCCGTCTGCGCCGTCGCCGTGGCGGCCACCATGGGAACCGCCGGCGTCGCCTCGGCCGAACCGGCTCCGCCGCGCGTCTGCTCGCTCGGCGACCTGGTCCTGCGCTCGCTGAATCTCGTGGACTGCGTGACCCCTCCCACGGGCTCCGCCGGAATGGCGACCGGCTCCGCCGACTCGGCGGGCTCGTCGACCGGTTCGTCGAACTTGGGCATCACCGGTTACGGGGCAATGATCGGCTGACCGGACGAACGAATCCGGGCCGGCACCCTGAGGTGCCGGCCCGGATTCGGAGAATTATCGGTATCAGCCGATGACGTTCACGCCGGTGGCCTGCGGGCCCTTCTGGCCCTGGCCGATCTCGAAGCTCACGCGCTGGTTCTCCTCGAGGGTGCGGAAGCCGCGGCCCTGGATCTCGGAGAAGTGCACGAAGACGTCAGCGGAGCCGTCCGAGGGAGCGATGAAGCCGAAGCCCTTTTCGCCGTTGAACCACTTCACAGTACCTTCAGCCATGTTGCTGTCCTTCACTTGCAGGCAGAACGGATGTAGACGTTCTGTCTCGTCGGGAGTCGGTTTCGGCCCCCGGGTCTGTCACTACACGGCTGAAACGATTCCATCGTGGCTATCGCATCCGCTCGCAACCAGAAATGTGCGAGGGGTAAACCACGAACACACTACCTAACGACCGAGGACAACTTAACCACACATCGCATCCGACCGCCAGGAAGAGTGACCGGGATCACTCCACCCCTGCGAGCCGCACGAAGGCTGCGGCGTCGAGCTTCTCCCCGCGGGTCGACGGCTCGATACCGGCCGCCAGCAGGCGCCTCTCGGCCTCCGCGGGCGAACCTGCCCATCCACTCAACGCTGCGCGCAACGTCTTTCGCCGTTGAGCGAAGGCCGCGTCGACGACGGCGAAGACCCGGGCGCGTGTCCGGGCGTCGGTGGGCCACGGTGGCTCCGCATAGCGGTCGACACGCACGAGGCCCGATTCCACCTGGGGAACGGGCCAGAAGACCGCACGCCCGACGGCGCCGGCCCTGCGGACGTCGCCGAAGAACCGCGCCTTCACGCTGGGTACGCCGTAGATCTTACCGCCCGGTTCTGCTGCGAGCCGATCGGCGACCTCGGCCTGCACCATCACGAGAGCGGTTCGCAGAGTAGGGAATTCAGAGAAAAGGTGCAGCAGCACCGGCACCGCGACGTTGTAGGGCAGGTTCGCGACCAGCGCGGTGGGCGTGACGGGAAGATCCTTCGGCAGCACCTTCATCGCGTCCATGTGCACGACGTCGAAGCGGTCGGCGAGCTGCGGGGCCCGCTCCCGCACGGTAACGGGAATACGCTGCGCGAGAACGGGATCGAGCTCGACAGCGACCACACGGTCGACGACGTCGAGCAGGGCGAGGGTGAGCGAACCCAGGCCCGGCCCGACCTCGAGCACGACATCCTCAGGGCCGACCCCGGCGACGTTGACGATGCGGCGCACCGTGTTCGCGTCGTGCACGAAGTTCTGGCCGAGCTGCTTCGTCGGGCGCACCCCGAACTCCTCCGCGAGTGCGCGGACCTCGGCGGGCCCGAGCAGCGCGGCGAGGCCGCGCGGAGAAGCCGGAGTGGCCCTCGGAGTGGTTTCGGGATCGTCTGCTGACACGTGGTGAACCTAGCGCACTCGGGAGCAGGTCACACCGCGCACACCCGCGCCGGTCAGCGCAGACCGAGCTTGCTGGTGCAGGATGGCCAGGCGCCCCAGCCCTGGGCCGCCTGGACCTTCTCCGCGACGGCGATCTGCTGCTCGCGCGTCGCGAGATCGGCACGCGGCGCGTACTGGGTGCCGCCGAAGCCGGCCCACGTCTGCTGCGTGAACTGCAGGCCACCGTAGAAACCGTTGCCGGTGTTGATCGCCCAGTTGCCGGTCGCCTCGCACTGCGCGAGAGCGTCCCAGGTGGAGCCGCGACCGGAGGCCGGCACGGCGGGCTTCGGCTTGGTGCCGACGCGGACCACGACGGGCCGCGGCTCGACGAGGACCTTCGAAGCGGTCTCGGCGCGTCCGACCTCGACACCGTTGAGGGTGTGAACGTCGAAGGTCACCGACCGCTCGCCCGGAGCACCCGGGTCGCTCACGGCGGCCTCACCCTCGAGCATGTTCGGATCGTCCACGCGGTTCTCCGGCGGGGCGATCGGCAGGTTCTCGGTCCGCGACTCGGTCCGGTCGCGGGTGACCACGACCTCCATGCCCTCCGCGAGTTCCGCGTCGAGGGCAGGGGTGACGCTGTCGGCCTGCTCGAGCTTCGCGCCCTGGGCCTCGAGGAACTCGGCGACCGTCGGCGCTGCGACGCGCACCTCGGCGGCGGGCGCGCCGTTGTCGGCGAAGCGCACCGTCTTGGGGTTGACGACCTCGAGATCGGCACCGTCGAGCGGGAGGCGGTGCGAACGGGAGGCGGAGACGTAGGCGTCGTCGGAGAGGCGGAACTGGTCGAGCGCCTCGTCGACGGTCAGCGCGGTGGTCCACACCGAGCGCTCCTCACCGTCGACGGTGAGGCGCAGCTCGCGAGCCTGTCGCAGGACGATGGTGTCGCCGTCGGAGACGGACGAGTCCACGGCCGGGGCCACGACGTCGTTCTCGTCGACGGTGTAGCCGGCTGCGGCCAGGATGTCGCCGACGTTGGAGTTCATCGTGCCGAAGGCACGCTGCTCACCGTCGACGTCGAGGACGACGTCCTTGTGCTGAACCACAGCAGTGGCGCCACCGGCACCGAGGGTGACGAAGACGGCGGCGACCACCGAGTAGAACACCGGCGACTTGAGGCGATTGATCTTGGTGAAAGGTGACACGATTATTTCCAGACGGACGACAACTGTGATCACAGCACGGTAACGAGACGGCATTGTTATCGCAACTTCATCGCCTTTACCTGCACAGATCATAATTTCTGTCAGATCACGGCGCACGTCACAGATATCGGATCGATACTAGCTCGATCATTTTCCAGTGTCCGAAATCGCCATTTTCGATCGACACTCGGAAGAAGAACTTCCTCGCGATTCGGGCGGCAAGGACATGGACTCCGTGAGGTAGCCGAGGATCGCGCGCAGCTGTGCCCTGCCCCATGCGGGGGCGTTCGAGGTGCCGATGCCCACAGGCTCGGACGGAGCGGCCGGCTTCGCGGGCGCAGCGGTTTCCGGGACCGCCTACCGATGGTCGCGGTTGCCGGTGATCGGCTTCGTCAGCGTCCGGCCGACCCGCTGGGAATCGGGAGATCGGCGGATCCGCTCGGTACGGGGAACTGCGGAATCGTCACAGCCGGGGTGGTGCCCGTGCGGGCCATCACGTCCATCAGGACGGCGTGCATGGTCGCGACCTGCACCGGGTCGAAGTTCGCGAGATCGAGCGGGTTCGCGCGGTTGCGCGTCTCGAGCGGATCGTCGTGCAGGTCGTAGAGCTCGAACTGCGGCAGCGCGCGTCCCGACGGATCGAAGTACATCGCGTACTTCCACCTGTCCTGCCGGACAGCACGAATGTGGTTGGGCTGCTTCACCGTCGTCTGCCCGTTGGCCGCGGCGGCGTTCTCGTCGTCGAAGGTGAACAGGACGGTGTCCTGCACCTGTGGCGGCGTGCCACCGGACGACGCGCCCTCGATGACGGGCGTGAGGTCGACGCCCTTGAACGTCCACGCCGAACGGTCGGGCACGGCGGCCATCGTCGCGAGGGTGGGCATGACGTCGATCAGCGACGCGAGCGCGTCGGTGGAGACCGGCCTCGGGAACATCACCGGATTGCTCACCACGAGAGGGACATTGAGCGTCTCCTCGTAGGCGTTGAAGGCCTTCTGGCGGAGTCCGCCGTGGGAGAGCCCCATCTCACCGTGGTCGGCCACCCGGAAGACGACGGTGCGTTCGCGCATGCCCGAAACCGATTCCAGCGCATCGAGAACCGTCCCGATGTGCTGGTCGACGACCTTGTGCATGTAGGCGTACAGGTTGACGTACTGCCGTGCCGCTTCGGGACCGACGAGCGGACCGAGCGCACCTGCGAGCAGCAGGAGCAGTTCGGCCTGGGCGGTGGGCTTGAAGTTGCGGAGCAGGTCCTCGTCGATGGTGGGCGGCAGGTCGATTCCCTGCTCGAAGGCTTCGGGTGCGAAGGCCCCGTAGTTGTTGCAGTCACCGTCGACCTGATCCCAAGTCTTCGGGTACGAGAGGATGTCGTGAGGATTGGCGAACGACACGATGAGCGCGAACGGCCTGTCGTCGGAGGCGCTGCGCGACCGCAGGAATTCGGCGGCGTCGGAGGCGATCTTGCCGTCGCGGTCGGCGCAGCCACCCCCGAAGTTCTCGGGTGCTGTGTCCTGCCCCGCCTCCGGGGGCTCCCACCCCGCGAAGCCGTACCGCGCGATGTCGTCGGGCGACGGGTCGCCGCCGTCGGCGCCCTTGCTCATGTGCCATTTGCCGCGGTAGTGGACGTCGTATCCGGCGGAGAGCAGCATCTTCGCCATGTTCTGGCCGTCCACCGGCAGCACGGGTTCGGTGGGCGAGAGCGTGCCACCCTCGGTGAGGGTGCTCACCACCCCGTGCTGGGCGGGATAGAGGCCGGTGAAGAACGTGCTGCGACTGGGCGAGCACATCGCGGCGTTGCAGAACGACCGCGTGAAGGTCAGCCCGGTGTCGGCCAGACGCTGCCGGTTGGGCAGGTTGTTGCGCGCCCAGTCGGCCGGCCAGTGCATCGGCTGGCGCTCCTGGTCGGTCATGATGATGAGGATGTTGGGACGCTGCGGTGTCCGAGGCTGTGCCGCAGATGATCCGGCGCCCACGAGGCCGGCAGCGAGGAGCGCACCCGCGCCCACGAGGAAGGTCCGTCGATTGACATTCCACGTGGTGTCGCGACGCGGAACAGCCTGCTGCACGGTCATATCGGTCCTGTCGGAGAGATCCGTGAACGCGTATGTCGTGCAGGAGAATAACAAGACATATGCGTTGAGCGCGCGTCATCGGACGGAAGAGGCGCTGAGGACGATCGGGGGAAATCGTCCACAGCGCCGCGAAACCGCAGGTCAGGCCGTGCGCAGGAGCGGAACCTTCCGCGCGAGGAATCGGTCGACGCTGAACGCTCCCGCACCGACCGCGGCGAGTAGGAGGGCCCCTGCGCCGAGCGCGGCCACGAGTTCGAAACCACCGTCGCCGACGTAGATTCCGTTCTCCACGTGCACGATGAAGAACGCGCCGAGCATGAGCAGGAACAGCAGGACGCCGAAGACGGGGACGAGCACACCGAGGATGAGCGCGAGACCGCCGAGGATCTCGATCCAGGTGGCGACGAACGCCGAGACGGCCGGGGCGGGCACGCCCATTCCTTCGAAGCCGGCCTTGGTGCCTTCGTATCCCCACGAATTGAACTTCTGCAGTCCGTGCGCGAGGAAGATGACGCCGAGTACGAGTCGGGCCACGAGGATGCCGAGGTCGCGGACGAGAGGGGTCTTCATGTCGAGCCTTTCGGGTAGGAGGCCGGAGAGCCCCACTTAGTTGAAGCGACAACTAAAGTAGCAGCCCTTGGTTGTAGCTTCAACCAGACTTCTGCGCCGGTTCCGGACGGGTACCGGCGAACGCCTCCCCCAGCAACCGTCGCACGCCCACCTCCGTGACCTCCCGGGGATTCGGATACGGCTTCGCCGTCGCCAGTCGTGCCGCCTCGTCCAGATCGGACTCCCGGAACCCCAGTTCCTCGAGACTCGTCGGCCCACCGGCCGCCGCCACGAGGTCGTAGACGCCCGCGGACGCCGAATCCGTGCCGAGCGCCTGCGCGACCCGCACCATGACGTGCGGTACCGACGGTTCGTTGTAGGCGAGCGCGTGGGGCAGCACGACGGTGTGCGTGGCGGCATGCGGCAGGTCGAACGAGCCGCCCAGCACGTGACAGAGCTTGTGGTGCAGCCCCATTCCTGCCGAGGCGAGACAGGTTCCGGAGAGCCACGCCGCGAGCAGCAGATCCGAACGCCCCTCGGGATCGGCCGAATCCGCACCGAGCGCCGGGATACCCCGGGCGATCGCGGCCACGGCCTCGAGCGCGAGGGCGTCGACGATCGGATTGGCCTGTTCGGAGTAGAGGGCCTCGACCGCGTGGGCCATCGCGTTGATCGCGCTGGTCACCGCCAACGGAATGGGCATCGAGGTGGTGAACTCGACGTCGTAGATCACGGTCTCGGGAAGGATGTCGGGCGACGAACGCGTGGTTTTCACCCCGTCGGCGGTCTCACCGAGAACGGGCGTCACCTCCGACCCGGCGTAGGTCGTCGGCAGGATCACCTGATCGATCCCCGTGCGGAGTGCCAGTGCCTTGGCCAGTCCTGTGGTCGAGCCGCCACCCACCGCGACGACCGCATCGACGTCGTGCTCGGTGACCCGGCCGAGGACCCGTTCGGTCACCTCGACCGGCGTGTGCATCACCGCGCCGTCGAAACGCGCGACCTGCAGATCGCCGAGATACTTCTCGACCAGTTCCGCCTGGTGCCGCACGTGCTCGCCGGCGAGCAGCAAAACGCGGGAACGATCGAGTCGACGTACTTCGTCCGCGACCCGCGAGGCGGTACCGGGGCCGAAGATCACACGTACCGGATGAGAGTTGTAGACGAAGGAGCGCATGCCCGTATTCTCACGACGGGAGTGGGGACGCGCGTGCCCTTTACGAAAGTCCGTACACCCGCTCGGCGTTCGCGGTGGTGGCCGCCGCCAGTTCCTCGGCGTCCTCGCCCCGCACCTCGGCGAGCGCGCGCACGGTGTACGGCAGGCAGTACGACTCGTTCGGCGCGCCCCGGAAGGGATGCGGGGTCAGGAACGGCGCGTCGGTCTCCACCAGCACCAGCTCGCGGGGCACGAGCGGCGCCGCTTCACGCAGGGCCTTCGCGTTCTTGAAACTCACGGTGCCCGAGAAGCTCAGCAGGTATCCGGCGTCGACGCAGCGGCGGGCCATGCCGGCATCCGACGAGAAGCAGTGGAAGATCACCTTCTCGGGTGCGCCCTCGTCGTGCAGGACACGCAGCAGGTCGGCGTCGGCCTCGCGGTTGTGGATCATCAGCGGCTTGCCGAGTCGCTTCGCGAGGTCGATGTGCCAGCGGAAGCCCTCCTCCTGCTCGGCCGGTTCGGCGCACCCGTCGAGCTTGCCGGGCCAGTAGAGGTCGAGGCCGGTCTCCCCCACCGCGACGCAGCGCGGGTCGGCGGCGAGTTTCTCGATCTCGGCGCGGGTAGCGTCGTCGAGACTGTTCGCGCGGGTGGGATGGATGGCGACGGCCGCGTGGACGCGGTCGTCCCAGTGCGCAGCCCGCACGGCGAAACGCGCCGCCTCGAGATCGTCGGCGACGGTGACGATGCGTCCGACCCCCACCGCGGCGGCACGATCGACGATCGCGGAGGTCGTCGCGGCGTCCTCGGCACCGCACGCGTCGAGGTGCGTGTGGGCGTCGACGAGGGGACTCAACGGCTGCGGGGCTTCGGGGGCGGGACGGGCTGCGCTCACGCCCTATAAACTACTGGCCACCATGACTGCGCCTGATTCCTCCCGCCCGGCTGCCGGCGATCCCACCCGCCCGCCGTTCTACGTCACGACCGCGATCGCGTACCCGAACGGCGCCCCGCACATCGGGCACGCCTACGAGTACATCTCGACCGACGCGATCGCGCGGTTCAAGCGTCTCGACGGCTTCGACGTGCGCTTCCTGACCGGCACCGACGAGCACGGCCTGAAGATGCAGCAGACCGCCGCGAAGGAAGGCATCCCGGTCACCGAACTCGCGTCCCGCAACTCGGACGTGTTCGAGGCCATGGACAAGCGGCTGAACATCTCGTACGACCGGTTCATCCGCACCACGGACGCCGATCACCTCGAGGCGAGCAAGGCGATCTGGCAGCGCATGGTCGACTCGGGCGACATCTACCTCGACACCTACGCGGGGTGGTACTCGGTCCGCGACGAGGCGTTCTACACCGACGGCGAGACCACCCTGCTCGAAGACGGCTCGCGGATCTCCACCGACACCGGCACCCCCGTGGAGTGGACCGAGGAGTCCACCTACTTCTTCCGGCTGTCGGCTTATCAGGACAAGCTGCTCGAGCTCTACGAGAAGCAGCCCGACTTCATCGCCCCGGCCACCCGCCGCAACGAGATCGTCAGCTTCGTCTCCGGCGGCCTGAAGGACCTGTCGATCTCCCGCACCACCTTCGACTGGGGTGTGCCGGTCCCCGATCACCCCGATCACGTCATGTACGTGTGGGTCGACGCGCTGACCAACTACCTCACCGGCGCCGGCTTCCCCGACACCGAATCGGAGTCCTACCGCCGCTACTGGCCCGCCGACCTGCACATCATCGGCAAGGACATCACGCGGTTCCACACCGTCTACTGGCCGGCCTTCCTCATGTCGGCGGGGCTCGAACTGCCGAAGCGGGTCTTCGTCCACGGCTTCCTGTTCAACAAGGGCGAGAAGATGTCGAAGTCGGTCGGCAACGTCGTCGACCCGCTCGAGATGGTCGACCGGTACGGCCTCGACCAGCTGCGCTTCTTCCTGCTCCGCGAGATCTCCTACGGCCAGGACGGCAGCTACAGCCACGAGGCGATCGTCACCCGCATCAACGCCGATCTCGCCAACGACCTCGGCAACCTCGCGCAGCGCTCCCTGACGATGGTCGCGAAGAATCTCGAGGGCACCGTGCCCACGCCGGGCGAGTTCACCGCCGACGACGAGGCGATGCTCGCCCAGGCCGACGCGCTGCTCGCGAAGGTGCGCGCCGAGTTCGACGCGCAGGCCCTGCACCTCGGTCTCGAAGCGATCTGGCACGTCCTCGGCGAGACCAACCGTTACTTCTCGGCGCAGCAGCCGTGGGTGCTGCGCAAGACCGATCCCGAGCGGATGGCGACGGTCCTGTACGTCACGCTCGAGGTCGTTCGGATCGTGGGTCTGCTCGTCCAGCCGGTGATGCCCGATGCCGCCGCGAACATCCTCGATCTCCTCGGTCAGACACCCGAGGCACGGCAGTTCGACGCCGTCGCGACCCGCCTGGCTCCGGGCACGACCCTGCCCGCCCCGGCACCGGTGTTCCCGCGCTACGTCGACGAGGACTGAGCGTCCGATCCGGCGACGGAGAGCTTCACCTGCGTGTTCTCCGTCGCCGCGCAAACCTGTCGGTGCCGTGCGCAACACTGCGGCGCATGCGCAGCGATAGAACACATGTTCGATCCGATGGCCTGAACGAGCACTCCCTGCTCGCCGAGCTGGGCGGTGCCTACGAGCGGGGATGGCAGCCCGCCGACGTGCTCCACGTGACGGCCCGCTCGGGTGGTCCCTCCGATGTCGCACTGACGGCGGCCACGATGCTGTTCGACGCGCAGATCCGGCGCGCGGCCGAACGCGCCCCCGTCGAGTGGGTACGGCAGCTCGACGAGATCACCCGCCGGCACCCGCGTCCGGCCCACGCCGCCGGAGCCCCGACCCTGGCCGACGGTCTGTTCCGCGCGTTCCCCGACGTCACCCGCTTCGAGATCGAAGGGCTCGCCTTCACCTGGAAGTACCTGCCGTCCTTCGCGATCCTCACACCCCCGCCGTCGCGATGGCCGTCCGTCCGGTCCGGCGACCCGTCTGCGCCCGCCCCGCCCGACACCCGGATCCTCGAACGCATCCGGGCACTGCTGTCGAAGGCCGAGTCCACCGACTTCCCCGACGAGGCCGAAGCGCTCACCGCGAAGGCGCAGGAACTCGTCTCGCGTCACGCCGTGGGTGCGGCGCTGCTGGCCGGACCCGACTCCGGCACAGACCCGGTCGTCGGCCGGCGCATCCACCTCGACAGCCCGTACATCCGCGAGAAGGTCCTGCTCCTCACCGCCATCGGCGACGCGAACCGCGTGCGCACGGTGTGGTTCACCCGGGTGCAGATCGCGACGATCGTCGGTACCGCCACCGACCTGCAGCAGGCCGAGATGCTGTACACCTCGCTGCTCGTGCAGGCCGGACGGGCCGTGCAGGCGGCCGGAACGGCGGGGCGGCGCGGATCGTCCGCGACCTCCTTCCGCCGCGCCTTCCTCACCGGCTACGCGCACCGGATCGGCGAACGTCTCCGCGAGGCGGACGTCCGGGCCACCGCCCACGCCGCCGCCGACGCGCAGATGCCCATCACGAAACTCGCACCCATCCTCGCCAGACGCTCCGACGCCGTCGACACCGAGTTCCGGCGGTTGTTCCCCGTCACCCGCGACTCGCGTAGCCGCGGGGTCGACGCCGACGGCTTCCACGCCGGTCGGGATGCGGCCGAGACCGCCTCGCTGACAACGGAATTCCGCACGGTCGGTCGCTGACCGGATCGATCACCGACGAGGTCGACAGCAGGAGACGGGCGTCACAGGAATTGGCGGTGGCGCCGTGTCACATCCCTGCCACGAGCGGTGTCCTATCGGTGACACCACTTCCGACAAGCGAAGGGAACAGAGCGATGACGACGCAATTCCATGTGGTGGTCGTAGGGGCGGGCTACGCCGGAGTGATGGCTGCGAACCGCTTGCTCGCCGAACACCCCGAGGTGGCGGTCACCGTCGTGAACCCGCGACCGGTCTTCGTCGAACGCGTCCGGCTCCACCAGGTGGCGGCCGGATCCGGAACCGCCACACACGAACTGTCCGATCTCCTGCACCCGCGGGTGACGCTGCACGTCGGCACGGCCGTACGGATCGAGCCCTACGCGGTGTCCCTCGCCGACGGCACGGTCCTGCCATGCGACGCGGTGGTCTACGCCGTCGGCAGCACCACGGGCTCCGGCGCGATCCCCGGTGCGGAGAAGGCGTTCTCCGTCGCCGACCTCGACTCCGCCACTGCCCTGCGCGACGCGCTCCTCGAGGCGGACGATCACGCCTCCGTCGTCGTGATCGGTGGCGGGCTCACCGGTCTCGAGACCGTCACCGAACTCGCACAGTCGCATCCGCGGCACACCCTCGTCCTCGTCGGCGATCCGGGAGCGGCCCTTCCTGTGAACACGCAGCGTTACATCCGCCACCGGCTCGACGAACTGGGCGTTCAGGTCCGGTCGGGAACGCGGGTCGCCCACATCGACGACGGCTCGGTCGTCCTCGACGACGGCTCCGAAATCCCCGCGACCCTCGTGGTCCGCACGGCCGGTTTCTCCGTGCCCGACCTGGCCCGTCGCAGCGGCCTGCCGGTCGACGACGACGGTCGTCTCCGGGTGCGCGACACCCTGCAGGCGGTCGACGGCTCGCCGATCGTCGGCGTGGGCGACGCAGTGGTGGTGGACGGCAATGACCACCTGCGCATGAGCTGCCAGGCGGCGATGCCGCTCGGCATCCACGGCGCCGACACGGTGTGGCAGTTGTTGCAGGGACGCGAGCCGGCACCGCTCTCGCTCGGTTTCGTCACGACCTGCATCTCTCTCGGCCGCGATCGCGGCGTCGTGCAGTTGTCGGCACGCGACGACACCCCGTCGAGGTGGGCCCTGCGCGGTCGGCTCGCAGCACCGGTGAAGGAAGCCGTCGTTCGTGGGACCATCCACACCATGCAACTCCAGGCGCGCGGACGTGCCCTGCCGTCCCGACGCGGACCGGACACCGCCGCACGCGAGAAGGCTCACGTATGACCGGCGACGACGTCTTCACCGAGCATCGGGGACTGCTGTTCTCGATCGCCTACGAGATCACCGGCAGTGTCGCCGACAGCGAGGACGTCCTGCAGGAGAGTTACATCCGCTGGGCCCGCACCGACACCGGCAGCGTCGACAATCCGCGGGCCTACGCGGCGCAGATCGTGACGCGTCAGGCGCTGAACTCGCTGCGCTCGGCGCAACGCCGCCGGGAGGACTACGTCGGGCCGTGGTTGCCCGAGCCGATGCTCACCGCCCCCGACGCAGCCGCCGAGGTCGAACTCGCCGAGTCGGTGTCGACCGCGATGCTGTTGGTGCTCGAGACATTGACGCCCGTCGAACGCGCGGTTTTCGTGATGCGCGAGGTGTTCGGTTTCGAGTACGGGCGCATCGCCGAGACGGTCGACCGTACCGAGAGTGCCGTCCGGCAGATCGCGCACCGCGCCCGCGAGCACGTCCATGCCCGGCAGCGACGCTTCACTCCCGCGGGCGACGAGACCGACCGGGTGGTCGCGGCGTTCCTCACCGCGGCCACCACCGGCGACCTCGACGGACTGCTGTCGCTGCTGGCTCCCGACGTGCGGTACCTCGCCGACGGTGGCGGCAAGGTCACTGCGGCCCGAGTTCCGGTCTTCGGCTCCGCGAAGGTCGCCGGCCTGTTCCTCGGACTGGTCCGGCATCCGCTGCCCGACATGACCATCGAGCCGGCCGTGGTGAACTCGATGCCCGGTTTCCTCGTCTACTCGGCAGGTGTCCTCGACATGGTGCTGCACCTCGAGATCGACGACCACCTGATCACCGGCGTCTACGTGGTCCGCAATCCCGACAAGCTCACGCATCTCCGGGCTCGTCCCGATGCTTCCGACCAGACATGACAAGCTGACGCCATGCGGATGGAACGACTCGGCCGCGGCGGCACCGTCGATCGCGTGCTCGGTGCACTCGCAGAACGCGCCAGGATCCTCGCGATCCCCGCCCCGGCGGCACTGTCGGGTGAATGGTTCGGGGCGGCGGCCGTGCTCGTCCCGTCCGTGTCCGTCGAATCCGTCCCACCGGCAGAGGTCTTCTCCCTCCCCGCGGACGCTCCCGGGCCCGGCGGTGCCGATCGGCGCTTCCAGCGGAGTGACGACCGGCCGCTCATCGGAGGCGGGCGCATCGGTTATCTCGCCTACCCGGATCGCATCCCGGACCGACCCGCGCTGCCCCTCGCCGCGAGCGGGTGGACCGACACTGTCCTGCGTCTCGACGCCGACGGGTGCTGGTGGTACGAGACCCTCGGTACCGCACCCTGCCCCGACGATCTCGCCGCGGCAGTCCTCGATTCACCGTCGACCGCCGCCCCGCCGACGAACGCCACAGAGTCGACGAACGCCACGGACTGGCACATCGACTGGACACCACCGCCTCGCGACGAGCACCGCCGCGGCGTCGAACACTGTCTCGACGCGATCCGCGCCGGCGAGGTGTACCAGGCGTGCGTGTGCACGCGGTTCACGGGCAGATGGGACGGCGATCCGCTGGCGTTCTTCGCCGACGGGATCTCCCGGACTGACCCTCCGCGCGCCGCCTACCTGCAGGGATCGTGGGGTGCGGTCGCGTCGCTCTCGCCCGAACTGTTCGTCTCCCTCCACGGCGACACGCTGCGGTCGAGTCCGATCAAGGGCACCCTCCCCCTCTCCGCCGACCCCGCCGGGCTACGGGCATCGGTCAAGGACGTCGCCGAGAACGTGATGATCGTCGATCTCGTCCGCAACGATCTCGGCCGCGTCGCCGAGACCGGTTCGGTGCGGGTCGAGGATCTTCTGACGGTGCGTCCCGCACCCGGCGTGTGGCATCTGGTGTCCACCGTCGCGGCGGAGCGGCGACCGGGTGTGACGGTCGCCGATGTGCTCGACGCGGCGTTCCCGCCCGCATCGGTGACGGGCTGCCCGAAACTCCGCGCCCGGACGCTGCTCACCAGGTGGGAGGGTTCCGCGCGAGGTGTCTACTGCGGCACCGTCGGCATGTCGAGTCCGATCGCCGGCACCGAACTGAACGTCGCGATCCGCACCGTCGAGTTCGGGCACGACGACAGCGGCAACGGCGTGTGCGCGCTCGGTGTGGGAGGCGGCATCACCATCGACTCCGATCCCGACGCGGAATGGCAGGAATGCCTCGACAAGGCCGCCAGCATCCTCGCGCTCGGCGACGCGCGGGCAGCCGTTCAGCACACCTCGTCGGGAGGCGACGGCAACTCGTAACGGTCGAGGACCTCCTCGAGTCGCACCGAGGTGGAACGGCAGATGCGGGCTACGACGGCATCGGCGTCGAGCCCCCATGTGCGGAGCAGACCGTCGCCACCGGCGGCGACGATGGTGCTGTCGGGCGCGAAGGTCACCTGCCATCGTCCCGTTCCCATGTCGGTGACCGGGCCACCGATCTCGTGCATGCCGCCCGGGTCGGCGACGTCCCACAGACGGACAGTGCCGTCGTCGCTGCCGCTGACCGCGCGGGTGCCGTCGAGGGTGATGGAGACGGAGTAGACCGTGCCGGTGTGGCCGCTCAACCGGGTCTCGCGGGCGACGAAGTCACCGGACTCGGTGCGGTCCCAGACCACCACGTCGTGGTCGTCCCCGCCGGTCACCAGCACGTCGCTCGACCCGTCGAAGGCCACGGTGTTCACGCCGGTTGCGTGCCCGTCCGAGACGTTCACCCGTGTCGGGGAGCGCGGATCGGTCACGTTCCAGGCGTAGATCTCGCTGTCGGCGCTCGTGACCACGAGACTTCGGCCGTCGGGGCTGATGGCAGCACTGCGCACGAGATTCTTCGGTCCCGTCAGCGGCTGGCCCCACGGCACCGGTTCGGCGGGATCCGCGATGTCCCACAACTGCACCGTGGAGTCGTCGGCGCCGGTCACGAGGGTCGTGCCGTCGGGTCCGAACGCCAGGGCGGAGGTGAACCTCGTGTCGAGCGGCACCGGATCGCCGAACGGCTTCGGTGTTGCCGGATCGCGCACGTCCCACAATTGCACGCTGCCGCCGGAGGTCGGTGCCGTGGCCAGGATCGTGCCCGAGGGCGAGAGCGCGCACACGTACGCACCGCCGAGCGGGCGCGGCAACGCGATCCCACCGGCGCGGTTCCAGTCGCCGCCCTGACCGACCCGCCAGAGCGTGACATCCGGTCCGTAGCTGCCGGTCGCGACGAGGGCTCCGGCACGATCGATCGCCGGCCTGGTCAGCGCTCCGTCGGCGACCGCCATCCGGGTCTGCGGCATCGTCCACACCCGGACGTTGGAATCCTGTCCGCCGGTGACGACGGTGGTCCCGGTCGGGCTCACCGCGAGCGTCGGGACACCGCCTCCGTGCCCGGTCAGCGGCGGGCCGATCTCGTCGAGGGTTCGTGTCGACGGGTCGACGTCCCACAGTTTCGCGGTGCCGTCCCAGGACGCGCTCGCCAGTGTGCGTCCGTCGGGGAGGAACGCGATGTTCCAGACACCGCCGGTGTGGGCGTTCGTCGGCACCCCCAGCGGGCGGGCCGCGCGCGGATCGGTGGTGTCGAACAGGTGCAGCACACCGTCGTCGCTGCTCGCCGCGAGGATCGTGCCGTCGCCGTTGAAGCTCACCGAATGGGCCACGTCGCCGAAACCGGTGAGCGGCTCACCGAGCGGCACCGGCCGCGAGGGCGTGCTCACGTCCCATAGCCGGACGGTGCGGTCGTCGCTCGACGTGGCGAGGACCTGCCCACCGGGACGGAAGGCCACCGTCCGCACACCACCGTCGTGCTCGTCGACCAAGGTGACGGGGAACCGGCCCGATCCGGGATCCGAGGTGTCGACGAGTGCGACGTGCCCGTCGTCGTAGGGCACGGCGAGCACCCGCCCGTTGGGTGAGTACCGCACGTTGTGCACGGCGCCGTCGGCGTAGACCTGCCGGTCGAGCACCACGTGCGGCGCGGCACGATCGGACGCGTCGTAGATCCACACACCACCGTCACCTGCCCCGATCGCGAGGAAACGGCCGTCGGGGCTGAACGAGACGGACGCCATGTACTTCGACGACAACCGCAACGGCTCGCCCACGGCGGACGGTTCGTCGCCGTCGAGTGCCCACAGGCGGACGGTGCCGTCATCGCTCGCCGACGCGAGGGTGGCCCCGTCGGGGGAGACGACGACGCCGTAGACCGGCCCGGTGTGTCCGCTCAGTGTGTAGGCGAGGGGCACGGCCTGGCTGGCGATGAGCCTCGAGTACGCGACCGGGCTGTCGGGCTGGAGTTCGGCCGCGACGAGCGCCAGGTTCGCCGAGATCGTGGAGTCCTTGTCCCGCAGGGAGTCGGACAGCGCGACGATCTGCTGGAACTGCGCGGTGCTCCGTGCCGTCTCGGCCCGGCTCTTCGCGTCCCAGGCCAGTCCGGTCATGACGAACGCGATGATCGTGGACAGCGCCATCGCGGTGATGCCGACCCGCCGGGTCCGGGTCTCGCGGGCGATCTGCCGGCGGGAGGCGTCGAGGAAGGCCACCGCGGTGGGGCTGAGCGCGACCGGCCCGCGCCGGCCCTCGGGAGTGCCCGCCATGGCGAGGTGCGGATTCTGCTCGGACACGACGTCCATGCGTCCGCGCTGGTAGAGCAGCTCGCGGTTGCGTCCGGAGCCGAGCCAGGTCGACGCGTCGGCCTCGATCTGCTGTCGCAGGGCGGCACCGGCGCGGTCCTGCTGGATCCAGGACTTGAGTCGGGGCCACGCGTCGATCACCGCATCGTGGATGAGTTCGACATAGTCGGCGTCGACGACGAGCACACGTGCCGACACGAAATGGTCGAGGACGCGCTTCGACGCGTCGCGATCCTCCCCGCCGACCGCGAGCAGTTCGTTCAGCGACCGCGCGATCTTGACGTCCGTGCCGGTCGTGGTGACGTACACCAGGTGGACGAGCATCGAGCGGGCACGGGCACGGTCGGAATCGTCGGCGAGACTCTCCCACGCTCGTTCGGCGCCGGCGGCGACGGATCCGCGGACCCCGCCGGTCGCGCGGTAGGCGGCGACGGTGAGCGTGCCCCCGCTGCGCTTGTCCCACAGGGAGTCGAGCAGGTGGGACAGCAGGGGAAGCTCGGTGCCGCTGATCTCACCGTCGGCCAGTCCGGTGAGGTCGTGGAGGATGAGGTCGACGAGACCTGGTTCGAGGCGGACACCCACGAGTTTGGCGGGCGCGGTGATGACCTCGACGAGATCGTCGCGGTCGAGGGGCTGGACGGTCTTGGTCCGCCGTTCGAGGGCCCGGGCGAGCACGGGAGTGCCCACTGCCTGGTCGTAGAAGTCCGACCTCATCGTCGCGACGACGAGTGCGGGCGCGTCGCCGTCCGAACCGGTCGACGCCGTCTCGATCAGGGTGAGGAACTCGGTGCGCAGAGCGACGTCGCTGCACTGGGTGAACAGTTCCTCGATCTGGTCGACCACGATCAGCAGCAAGGACGACGACGTACGGGAGGTCGCGGCACGCAGGGCCGCGTGGACGGCGGTGTGGTCGGCGGGGTCGCCGACGTCGGTCAGTTCGGGGAGCGCGTCGACGAGTCGTGCCACCGGGTCGGTGCCGGGGGTGAGGACCACCGGGTGGCAGTCCGGCGCGGAACACAGCTGGGGAATGAGACCGGCCTGTACGAGCGAGGACTTGCCGACGCCGGAGGCACCGGTCACCACGACCGGGCCCTGCCCGTGGGAGGCCGTCACCACGTCGGCGAGGGTCCGCACACTCTGGGCGCGCCCGAAGAACAACCGGGCGTCGTTCTGACGGTAGGAGGCGAGTCCCTTGTAAGGGCGGATCCCGGGCGGCACCGATACCGATGCCGATTCCTTGGTGCGCGGAGCGTTCGCCTGGCCGCGCGCGGCCTTCCACCAGTTCTCCCACTGCTTCAGGGAGTACAGACCGGGGGCCGGCGGTTCGGCGTTGAGCTCCCGCGCCGCGCGGATGAGGACCACGAGCACCGGATGCACCGACTCGAAGTTGGCCGGCATCCGGTTGCCGCTGCGCCAGTCGCTGACCCGCTGTACGGAGACGGTCCGGTCGCTGCCCACCGCCCGGGCGACGGTCGCGGCATCCGAGACGACCTTCTTGAGGGCGGGACGACCGGCTGCGGCGAACAGCATGCGCAACTGGTCGGCGAAGAACTGACGCTGCGCCGAACCAGGCTTTCCGCCGGTCTCTGACATCCGTTCCGCGCCCTTCGTGCTCCCGTTCCCCGCCTGCAAACATCCGCTGCGGAAAAATTCCTCACCACGTCTGAGCAGGGATGATACCGGTTCCGCGCCGGTCGGTATTCTTCGTCCCCATCAAACACGGGGAAGAGTGGTGACCACGCAAGGTTCGGCCTTGCAGTGTGGGGCGGGGGCCTCCACGCCGATAGGGACTGACGAGGGGTAGTTCCGGGTCGGCGTGGAGGCATGCTCCACATACGTTCGGCCCCGCATCACGCGGGGCCCTTCGCGTATCCCCGGCCTACTTCACGACGTCGGGATCGTCCGTCGCGACGGGGCCGTTCAACAGATACGGATCGCGATCCAGGTAGGCCTTCGTCTCCCGCGCGATCAGACCCGACAGCACCAGCAGGCCGATCAGGTTCGGCAGGGCCATGAGGCCGTTCATCACGTCCGAGAAGTTCCAGACCACCTCGAGCTGGGTGGTGGCACCGATGAACACCACGATCACGAAGATCGCGCGGTAGGGCACCACGCCGCGGCGACCGACGAGACGCTCGACGCACCGCTCGCCGTAGTACGACCAGCCGAGGATCGTCGAGAAGGCGAAGAAGACGACCGAGATGGCAACGATCCAGTGACCCCAGTCCCCACCGAGGCCGTCGGCGAAGCCGGCCGATGTCATCGCGGCGCCCTGCTCGCCGGACTCCCAGGCTCCGGTCGTGACGATGACCAGACCGGTGAAGGTGACGACGATGATCGTGTCGATGAACGTCTGGGTCATCGACACCAGGCCCTGACGCACCGGGTGGGTGGTCTGGGCGGCCGCGGCGGCGATCGCCGCGCTGCCCATGCCCGACTCGTTCGAGAAGATGCCGCGCGCCACGCCGTAACGCAGAGCGATCATGAAGACCGATCCGATGAAGCCACCGGTGGCCGCCGTGCCGGTGAAGGCATCGGTGAAGATGAGCGCGAAGGCATCGGGGATCTGCGTGAAGTTGACCGCGAGGACGATGATGCCGGCGCCGACGTAGAGGAGGATCATCGCGGGCACGAAGCCGGCGGTGACCCTGCCGATGGACTTGATGCCGCCGAGCAGGACTGCCGCGGCGAGCACGGTCATCACGATGCCACTGAGCCAGGTCGGCACACCGAAGGTGCCGTCGAGCTGGGTAGCGACGGTGTTGGCCTGGGTCATGTTGCCGATGCCGAAGCTGGCGAGCACGGCGAACACCGCGAACAGCAGACTCAGGACGAGACCGGCCTTGTTGGGGATGGCGCGGGCGAGGTAGTACTGCGGACCACCGCTCTGCTCACCCTTGGCGTCGGTCGTGCGGTACTTCACGCCGAGGAACGCCTCGGAGTACTTGCTGGCCATGCCGACCAGGCCGGTGACCCACATCCAGAACAGCGCGCCGGGCCCGCCGAAGTAGATCGCGGTGCCGACACCGGCGATGTTGCCCACGCCCACCGTCGCGGCGAGCGCGGTGGTCAGTGCCTGGTACTGGGAGATGTCGCCTTCGGTGGCGCCTTCGTCGTGGCGGGTGATCAGACCCAGCCGCAGTGCGGGCCACAGCTTGCGGAACTGGATGCCCTTCAGCCGAATCGTGAGCACGAGGCCCGTGCCCAACAGCAGCGGGATGAGCAGGTACGGCCCCCACACCACCCCGCCCACCTCGACGAGGAAATCGTTCACCGAATCCATCCGCGTCCTCCTGATCGTCCGAAGCCCCCGACAGCGTCCGACCGGCCGGTGCCGGTGACGTCTGCGCTCGGGACCCGGCAGAGTCTAAGCTTCCGTGGCACGCAGTGTCCCCGGACCCCGCGGCGCGTCCGATATGCGTTCTTCTCGATCGGTGGGCGGCAGGCCGCGTCAGTCGCGACGCGATTCCAGCACCGCGTCAGTCGCGACGCGATTCCAGCACCGCGTCACTCGCGACGCGATTCCAGCACCGCGTCAGTCGCGACGCGCTTCCAGCACCGCGTCGTACAGTTCGCGCTTCGAGACCGTCGCACCGGACGAGGTCGACGCCGCTTCGGCGACGACGGCGCAGGCGTCCTTCAGCCGCATCCCGTCCTCGACCTTCCGTTCCACCTCGTCGACGAGGTCGACGGGGTCGGTGGCCACGGCAACCGCCCCTTCGAGCACCACGGTGATCTCACCGCGCGCGCCCTCGACGGCCCACTCGGCGAGTTCGGCGAGCGTGCCGCGGCGCACTTCCTCGTAGGTCTTGGTGAGTTCGCGGCAGACGGCGGCGCGACGGTCACCGCCGAGCACGTCGACGGCGTCGGCCAGACAGGCCGCGAGCCGGTGCGGTGCCTCGAAGAACACCACGGCGCGAGGCTCCTGGACGAGCGTGCCGAAATACGCGCGTCGCTGGCCCGGCTTGCGGGGTGGGAACCCGTCGAAGCAGAACCGCTCGACCGGCAGGCCCGACAGGGCGAGGGCGGTGGTCACGGCGGACGGACCGGGCAGGCAGGTCACCGGCAGACCGGCCTCGACGCACGCCGCGACGAGCCGATAGCCGGGATCGCTCACCGACGGCATGCCCGCGTCGGTGACGAGCAGGACGGTGCGGCCCTCCTCGATGTCGGTGACCAGGCCCGGCAGTCGCGACACCTCGACCTGATCGTAGAAGCTCACGACCCGCCCGGTGATGGTGACGCCGAGCGCCGCGGCGAGTGCCTTGGTGCGCCGGGTGTCCTCGGCGGCGATGACGTCGGCGGTGCCGAGAGCGTCGCGGAGACGCGCCGAGGCGTCACCGATATCTCCCATCGGAGTGGCGGCCAGCACGAGCCGGCCCTCTCCCGGATTCGCGCCGTGGACCGGTTTGGCTGCCTGCATACGGCTCAGCCTACGATCGGAACGTGACCGTGACGGACCGCAGCCCTTCACAGGCCCCCGGCCGTGGTCCGTCGGCAGCGCAGGATCGTCGCCTCATCGGTCCCGGCCCGTTGGTGCCCGGACCCGAGCCCCTTCCGGGAGATCGGGCGCGCGGCTGGATCGTCACCGCCTTCGTCACGGCGCTCGCCGCGATCACGCGGTTCACGATGCTCAACTACCCCACCGATGCGAAGACGCCGGTGTTCGACGAGAAGCACTACGCCCCGCAGGGCTGGCAGGTGCTCACCGGCGGCTGGATCGAGGACAATCCCGGCTACGGGCTCGTCGTGCATCCGCCCGTCGGCAAACAGATGATCGCGCTCGGCGAGGCACTGTTCGGATACACCGCGTGGGGTTGGCGTTTCTCGGCCGCTGCGGCCGGCGTCGTGCTCGTCCTGCTGGTCGTGCGGATCGTGCGGCGGCTGACCCGCTCGACGATGCTCGGCGCGATCGCCGGTCTGCTGCTCGTCGTCGACGGGGTGACCTTCGTGTCGTCCCGCCTCGGCATGCTCGACATCTTCCAGGCGGTCTTCGTCGTCGGCGCCTTCGGTTGCCTGATCGTCGACCGCGACGACGTGCGTGCCCGGATGGCCCGGGTCCATGCCGAGGGCCGTGTTCTCGACAGTGTGTGGGGTCCGCGCTTCGGTGTGCGCTGGTGGCGCTTCGGTGCGGGCATCCTGCTGGGTCTCGCGGTGGGCACCAAGTGGTCGGGCCTGTACTTCATCGCGTTCTTCGGGCTGATGTCCGTGGCCTTCGACCTCGCGACGCGTCGCGCGTACCGGGTGCAGCGCCCCTGGGTGGGGACGGCGCTGCGCGACATCGGTCCGGCGCTGTATGCCCTCGTGCTCGTCCCGCTCGGGGTGTACCTGTCGACCTACTGGGCGTGGTTCGCGAGCGAGACCGGCGTCTACCGTCACGCGGTCGGCTCGCGGATCGGCCACGACGGGATGTTCTCGTTCGTGCCCGACGCGCTGCGGTCACTCTGGTACTACAGCGCGAGCGTCCTGGAGTTCCACTCCGGCCTGACGAACTCGGCCGGCAACCAGCATCCCTGGGAGTCGAAGCCGTGGACGTGGCCGATGGGCCTGCGTCCGATGCTGTACTACTTCGCCGACGGCGAGCGGATCAGCGGATGCGACGCCGAGCAGTGCGTCAAGGCCGTGATGCTGATCGGAACGCCGGCGCTGTGGTGGGTGTCGGTGCCGGTGCTCGGATGGGGACTGTGGCAGCTGCTCGTCCGCCGCGACTGGCGGTGGGCCGCGGTGCTCACCGGATACGGCGCGGGGATCCTCCCGTGGTTCGCGAGCCTCGACCGGCAGATGTACTACTTCTACGCGGTGCCGATGGCGCCGTTCCTGGTGATGGGTGTCGCGCTGGTGCTCGGCGACATCCTCGGGTCGCCGCACGCCTCGACGGAACGACGGACGACCGGGCTGCTCGTGGTGTGCCTGTATGTCGGGCTCGTCATCGCGAACTTCGTGTGGTTGTGGCCGATTCTCACGGCGCTGCCGATCACCCCGGAGCACTGGAACGACCAGCTGTGGCTCCCCAGCTGGCGCTGAGCGGAGCGCAGTCGCTCGTCCCGAGGAGAGCTCAGTTGGGTTCGTCGAGCACGCTGCCCTCGGCCAGCTCGACGTCGCGGTCCCTGTCGGAGCCGTAGCGGATGCCGTCGAAGCGGCGCGCGAATCGCTCGTCGACGACCGTGAGGAAGCCCTTGAGTCGTTGGAGCAGCTCGGACAGGTGGCGGGGCACGAACGGATCGCCGAGCAGGTCGACGGTGGCGACAAGCCGGTCCTCGACGAGCACCACCTTGATGTGCGGCCACGTCCGGTTCAGTTCGGTGAGCTCGGCGAGCGCGTGGGTGCGACCGCCGGTGGGCGTGGCTCCCGGGGTGTCGTCCTCGGGGATCGCGTGCAGCAGCGGTGCCCACAGCCGGATGCTGCCGTCGTCGTCGATCACGACGAAGACCACATGGGAGTCGAGGACGACGACGAAGTCGCCGTCGGCGTCGACCGGCACAGGGCGGCCGAGGGCGTGCGCGAGCGCATCGCTCACGCGTTCGCGGAGGTCGCCGAGGGCTGAGGGCGGGTGTGCCTGCAAGAAGGCCGGATGCGGCACCTTCCCGCGACCGCGCAGCACCGACACGATGTGCCGGGCGAGCGTGTCGGCCTCGGACACGGGCCTGGTGACCGGCTCGGATCCGGTGACCTCGATCGTGGCGTATCCCCCGGCGCTCGCGAGCACCCGCACGCAGGCCGCGGGCCCCGAGGCGGTCTCGGCGTGCAGTTCGAAGGCGTCGGGTCCGGCGAGTTCGGAGATGCGCCGGGCCAGTTGCGAGGCGTAACGGGACCAATCGCGGTCGAGGGCCTCGTCGAATCGGTCGGTGTCGGTCACGCGCACTCCTCTCGAAGAGCAACTGCCGGGCAGGCGACACCGTACTCGGGGTGGGCGACAACTCACCGCAGGCACGCGGCGTCGTGTGTCACCCGTGATGCCGTCGTCCGGCCGCCGCCCACACCGCGACTCGCGATCCGCGTTCGAGGATGTCGACGATCGCGAATCCTGCCCGTGCGAGAACGGTGCTCACGGTCATCGAGACGGTTCCGGTGTCCTCCCCCGGTCCTGCCCCGTCGATCACCCACAGTTGTCCGTCGTCGGTCAGCAGCGGCGCGAGGGCGGCCGCGGCGGCGGTGTCCTCGCGGAGGTCGGGGATGTCGAGTGCGTAGATGCGGTCGAACTTCTCCCGCTGCGCGAACTCGTGGGCGCGGGTCACCGAGGGTGCCACGCGCACGCGGCCGTGGGGACCGACGTTCTCGGCGACCACGGCGGAGGCGGGCCCGGCGTCGATCGCGAGGACGGACGTGCCCGGACGCGCATCGAGGACGTCGAGCAGGAACTCGACGTCCTCGATGTGGGACCGCTCGGTCATTCGACCTTGCGCAGTGTCCGTTTCCTGCGCCCGCCCGTGATCAGGGGGTCGCGCTGCAGATCCCGGTACAGCGACACGCACAGACCGATCATCACGAGGAGGAAGGGAGCTGCCGCGATGATCGTCATCGTCTGCAGGGCGTTGAGGGCTTCCTCGCCGCCGCTCCACAGCAGCAGGGCCGCGACACCGCCGGTGAGTCCGCCCCAGAAGACCACGACGCCGCGATTCGGCGCGAGGGTGCCGCGTTGACTGAGGCTGCCCATCACCATCGACGCGGAGTCCGCTCCGGAGATGAAGAAGATGGCGATGAGGAGCATCGCGACGACCGTGGCGATGCCGGTGAGCGGGAGGTTGCCGAGCACCCCGAACAGCTGTCCTTCGACGCTGTCGGCACCCGCGATGTCCAGGCCGTCCAGCTGCTGTCCGATACCGGCGCCGCCGAACACCGAGAACCAGATGAGGCTGACGAGGCTCGGGACGAGGATGACACCGACGATGAACTCGCGGATGGTGCGGCCGCGGCTGATGCGGGCGAGGAACATGCCGACGAAGGGCGCCCACGAGACCCACCACGCCCAGTAGAAGATCGTCCAGCTCGACAGCCACTCACCTGCGGCCTCGTTGGAGGCGGCCGTGCGCGCCGACATGCGGGCGAACTCCGCGGCGTAGGCACCGAGGGTGGTGGGCACGAGGTTGAGGATGAAGACGGTGGGTCCGAGCACGAACACGAAGATCGCCAGGATCGCGGCGAGCACCATGTTGATGTTCGACAGATATTGGATGCCCTTGGCGACACCCGTGACCGCGGAGGCGATGAACGCGAGCGTGAGCAGTGCGACGATCGCGACGAGCAGCATCACTCCGGCCGTCTCGAGCCAGCCGGTGACCTCGAAGCCCGAGCCGATCTGCAGCGCGCCCAGGCCGAGCGACGCCGCGGTGCCGAACAGGGTCGCGAACAGGGCGAGGATGTCGATGACCTTGCCGAGCGGACCTTCGGCCCGGCGTCCCAGCAGCGGGATGAACGCCGAGCTGATGAGCTGCTTGCGACCCCTGCGGAAGGTGCCGTAGGCGATGGCCAGACCCACCACGGCGTAGATCGCCCAGGGATGCAGGCTCCAGTGGAACATCGAGGTCGCCATCGCGACGCCGGTGCCGCCGGTGCTGCCCGGTGGCGGCTCGACGAAGTGCGAGAGCGGTTCGGCGACACCGAAGAACATCAAGCCGATGCCCATGCCGGCGGCGAACATCATCGAGATCCAGCTGACGGTGCGGAACTCCGGCTTCTCGTCGTCCTTGCCGAGCGGAATGCGGCCGTATCGGCTCACCGCCAGCCAGAGCGCGAAGAACACGAATCCGCTCGCCGTGAGCACGAACAACCAACCGAACTCGACGACGATCCAGTCGAGGATGTTCCCGGTAACGGTCCCGAAATTGTCGGTGGCGGCCAGGCCCCACACCACGATCGCCGCGACCAGCGCGGCAGCGACTCCGAAGACCACTTTGTCGGTCTGCGGCGGATGCGCCGCGGACGCGGCTACTTCAGAAGCACGGGCGCCCGAGACCTCGTCGATCTCCTCGGACCCGGGCCGATCACCAGGGACATTCATGCGAACAAACCTTGCAAGTTTCGGGCGCCTGCGGAGCGGAATCGTCGAACCCGAGAAAATCATCACATTCCGGACGCGCCGTGCATTCTCTGCACGAACCGGAAGATCGGCAGGTCAACCCGCGCGCAGGGCGGCCGAGACGAACTCGAGGATCTCCTCGTCGGACATCCCGAGTGCCCTCACCTCGGTTACGTACTCGTTGGTGGATCGCTGGGCCCGCGTGCGGGTGGGATCGCCCGTGTCGGCGACGAACGTCCCCGCCCGCCCCCGGGCCTCGAGCACACCCACCTTCTCGAGTTCCCGGTAGGTCTTGGCGACCGTGTTCGGAGCGATGCCGAGGGTGTCGGCGAGGCCCCGGACGGTGGGCAGCTTGGTACCAGCGATCAGCTCACCATCGTGGACCAGGTCGACGATGCGTCGCCGCAGTTGCTCGAACGGCGGGACAGGCGAGTCTGGATCGATGGCGAGGTCGAACATTCTCGCAGGTTATCAGCGCTCGGTGACCTTGACGGGCGCTTCGGCCGAGGGCACCTCGGCAGGGGCGTGGTTGTAACTCCCGGTCTCGAGCAGGTCGCGGATCTGGATGAGCAGATCGGTCTCGCTCAGCGGCTCGTCCTCGGGCTCCTTCTCCGGCGCGAAGCGGGCCTTGGCCGCGTTGACCGGCACGATGAGCACGAAGTAGACGACGGCCGCGATGATCAAGAAGTTGATCGCCGCGGAGATGACGGCGCCCAGGTTGACGAAGGTCGCGTCGTTCGACGAGAGCAGGCGGAAGCCGAAGCCCATCTCATTGTCGCCACCCACAGCAGCGACCAGCGGGTTCACGATGTGATCGGTGAACGCCGTGACGATGGACGTGAACGCCGCGCCGACGACCACTGCGACGGCGAGTTCGACGACATTTCCGCGCAGCAGGAAATCCTTGAAACCTTTGAGCATCGTGCTCCGTGCCCTTTTCTGGTGAGAATTCGAAAAACTTCAGTGCGCGGAGATCGTAGTAACGCTGCCCACCGGCTTCAACAGGGACGAATCGGGCAACACGGCGGCGGGTGGCAGCGGGTTACGGATTGCGCCGGGGCAGAATCGGGCCATGGCAACCACGGCGACGATCTATCACAACCCGCGCTGCAGCACGTCACGCAACACTCTGGCGTTGCTGAAGGAGAACGGACTCGAACCCACGGTCATCAAATATCTCGAGACTCCGCCCTCCCGAGACGAACTGCAGGCGCTGCTCGATGCGGCAGGTCTCACACCGAGTCGAGCGATCCGGAAGAAGGAATCGCTCTACAAGGAGCTGAACCTGGCCGAGGCGTCCGAGGACGAACTGCTCGATGCGATGGTCGCGAATCCGATCCTCATCGAGCGTCCGCTGGTCGTCACCGACAAGGGCACCGTGCTCGCGCGTCCGGTCGACAAGGTGCGCGAGATCCTCTGACGAGGAGTTACAGGACCGCCCGCGAGAGCGGGCACGACATGCATCGTGGACCGCCGCGGCCGGAACCGAGTTCCGACCCGGCGATCCGCAGTACCTCGATCCCCGAATCCTCGAGGCGGGTGTTCGTCTCGACATTGCGTTCGTAGGCGACGACGACGCCGGGCGCCACGGCCAGCGTGTTGTTCCCGTCGTCCCACTGCTCACGCTCGGCGACAACGGAATCCAGACCGGTGTCGATGACACGCAGTTTCTCGATCCCCATCGCGTCGGCGGCGGCCTCGAGGAAGGGGCGCGGCCCCGAGATCTGCACCGCGCCGTTCTCGCGGTGGATGGCGAACGCCTGGAGGCTGTCCCGGATCGCCGGGTACATCACCACCGCGTCGACGTCGACCATCGTGCACACGGTGTCGAGGTGCATCGACGCCCGGCGCTGCTCGATCGGGACCGCCAACACGGTGTGCGCGAGCTCGTCGTCGAAGACACTGCGCGCCAACGCTTCCGCACCGGCGGGACTCGTCCTCTCCCCCACCCCCACGGCGACGACGCCGGGCGCGAGGAGCAACACGTCGCCACCCTCGACGGGCGCGGTGTGCGATTCGTACGCGCGTCGCACGTGGAGGAATTGCGGGTGAAAGGCGTAGATGAGGTCGGTGAGGCTGGTCTCGCGCCGGCGCGCGGGCAGCGCAAGATTGGGGATCGCCACGCGCGAGCCGATCCAGAAGGACGAATCGCGCGTGAAGAGCAGGTTCGGCAGCGGTGCGATCGCGAAATCGGAACCGTGGTGCATCAGCCGCACGAGGGACGGGGCAGCGCCGTTGCCCACCGCGGGCAGTTCGTCGAAGGTCATGCCCGCGATGAGGATCCGGGCGAGCTCGGCAGCGGGCAGGGCACGCAGATGGCCCGTCAACTCCTCCGCGAGGGCATAACCGAGACGCTGTGCGTCGACGGCCGACGACACGCTTTGCACCCGCGCGGCGCCACTGGCCTCGAGTGTCTCGGTGAGCAGGTCGGCCAGCAGGAACACCTCCACCCCGCGGCTGCGCAGCAGCTCGACGAAGGCGTCGTGTTCCTCCTGGGCGCGCGCCACCCACGGCAGGGCGTCGAAGAGCAGCTGGTCGTTGTTGCGGGGCGTGAGGCGTTCGAGTTCGGCACCGGGCCGGTGCAGCATCACGGCGCGGAGTTCACCGACTTCGGACTCGACACCCCAGCGATGACTCATATGCTCACGGTATCGCGCAGGACGGCGGCATCCGGGTCAGGCGCGTCGAGTACGGCGGCAACGATTGCGAAGAACACACCGAGAACACGAGGGAGATTTCATGGCCGACGACCCGCTCGGGTGCCTGGCACCGTTCGCCGGGCGCTGGACCGGAGGTGGCGACGGCCACTACCGCACGATCGACGACTTCGCGTACGACGAGACGATCGAGTTCGCCACCATTCCCGGAAAGCCCTTCCTGATGTACGTCAGCCGTACGCGGCACCGCACGGAGGGACGCCCGTTGCACACCGAGAACGGCTACCTGCGCCGCAGCGGCGACGACGTCGAACTGCTCGTCTCGCAGCCCACCGGGTTCGTCGAGATCCAGCGGGCCCGGCCGGAGGGCGGCGTGCTGGACTTCACCACCCTCACCCTGGAGCGCTCACCCGACGCCAAGCCCGTGCACGAGGTCCGGCGGCGTTTCGAGGTCGACGGCGACGTGCTGGTCTACGACTTCTGGATGGCCCACGCCGACACCCCTCTGACGCATCATTTGCACGCCGAGCTGCACCGCGCGCCGGAATGATTCAGGTGGTTCCGGCCCCGCCGAGCGGTGTCGGATCCACTGAATCATGTCGCGCCGAATTTCATTTGGTGCCGACGACGCGACGGAAGTAGTCGTTGGCGGCCTGCATGACGAGGTTGTAGGGCGGCGCGAACTTACGCGCCCACCAGTAACCGAACCGGGTGTCGAAGGACGTGTAGACGATGAAGCGGTTCTTCAGGATGCCGGTGACGATGCGCTCGGCCACCTTCTCGGGAGTCGCGGCGTGGCGGACGAACCGTTGGGTGAGTTTGCGGACCTCGGGACGATCACGGTCGACGCCGACGATCTGCACGGTGTCGACGAGCGGTGTACGCACGGCCCCCGGGACGACCAGCGAGACACCGATGCCGTCGCGCTTGAGGTCGAACCGCAGCACCTCCGACACTCCCCGCAGACCGAACTTGCTTGCGCTGTAGGCGGCGTGCCACGGCAGGGCGAGCAGCCCGGCGGCCGAGGAGACGTTGACGATGTGCCCGCCGCGACCGGCCTCGATCATGGCCGGCACGAAGTTCTCGATGACGTGGATGGGCCCCATGAGGTTGACGTCCACCATGAGCTTCCAGTGCTCGTGCTGCAGCCGGTCGACGGTGCCCCACACCGACACTCCGGCGACGTTGGCGACGATGTCGAGCGACCCGCACGCCTCGTGCACGTCGCGGGCGAAGGCGGTGACGGCCTCGTAGTCGGAGATGTCGAGGGCGGCCGAGTGCAGCACGGTGCCGCCGCGTTCACGAACGCTGCGGACGACCTCGTCGAGGGCCTCCTCCTGCAGGTCGGTGAGCACCAGCCGGGCCCCGCGATCGGAGGCCGCATGGGCCAGGGCGCGGCCGATTCCGCTGGCCGCGCCGGTCACAAGGAATTTGGTTCCGCGCAGGTCGGTGATCGCCATGGCGACACCCTAGCCTCGCCGTGACGACTCGACGCTCCGGCGCGCCACGGACGAACCGGATGCGCCGGAGCGAAGCGACTTGTGTGTCCGAGCGAAGCGACTTGTGTGTCCGAGCGAAGCGACCTGTGAGCCGGAGTGTTGGGCTCCGGCGGATGGAAACTCAGAGCCGCTGGGCCATCTCCTCCTGGTATTGCCGAATCGTGCGCTCGATCATCTCGACATCGTCGTGGCGATTCTCGCTGCGCGCGAGGTCGGCGCGCTCGCGCAGTACCCGGATCGCCCGACGCAACTCGTCGTCACTCATCCTGTGGTCCATGACACACAGTCTGCCGGGTTCGGCGTGGACCCGCCAGCGAATGGCCCTGCATACGACGAAAGCCCCGCCGAGGGCGGGGCTTTCAGGGGTGGAGCTGAGGGGAATCGAACCCCTGACCTCTTCGATGCGAACGAAGCGCGCTACCAACTGCGCCACAGCCCCGTAGGTTCCGAGGGAACCGACTCGCAAACTCTAGCAAACCACCCCGTCCATCACGAAATCGGAGTGTCGGCGCAGGTGACGGGCGATTTCACGGCCTGCTCCGAAGACGGGTCGGGGCCCGCACAGATTCGGTGCGGGCCCCGCCGTAAGCGTCGCAGGACGATCATTCCCCCACTGCGCGGGGAACGACGTAGTCGCCGGACTCGTCGTCGCCGTCGCTCGCTCGGACGTCGTAGCCGTGGTCGATGCCGTAGTCGTCCTCGTAGCGATCGAGGTGCTCGAACTCCGGATCCTCGTCGTCGACCTCGAGGACCACGGCCCCCGGGCGACGCAGGCTCTGCGGAACGTCGTCGTGGCCGCCGCGGGCCCCCGCGCGGGACCGTTGCAGTCGCGCGAGGCGACGCCGCCGGATCTCCTGCTCGAGATGCACCTGGCGCCGCAGGTAGAACAGATAGGCGACGAGGGCCACGGCCGCGAGACCGGCGAGCCACCACATGACCGACGAGACGATCAGGGCGAGCGCCGAGGTCATGATCGCGGCGATCAGCAGGCCGAGGACGGCCCGCTGCCGGAATTCGTATCGTGCGGCGCTGGCGACCGCATCGGCGTGCGGGTCGAATCCGCCGCGGCCCCGGCGTTGCGGTGCGTGTGTGCGCACGGGCTCACGATCGGGTGCTGCTTCGTGGTGGACGTCGGCCTCGTCGGAATCGATCTCCGGCCTGTCGTCGAGTTCAGTGTTCATGCGGTCCTCCGCGGGGGTGCGGTGCGTGCGGTCACGACTCGGACGCCAATGAGGATCGCTGCGGTGCCCGGCGGCCGGCCCTCGAGGGGTGATCGGCTCGTCGTCTCCGCGGTGCAGAACTCGAGTTGCGAGCGCGGCGTCGGTCGTCTGCCGGATTCGAGGACGCTTCGTGACCAGCATGGGAACCAGAACGAACAACCACACGGCAACGAGCCCGATCCACAGAAGCGAGTTCGGCATCCGGTGGTCCTCCCTCCAGTCGTCGCCCTACCAGCCCGTCGACGCCACCGACCTACATGAGGCTAACGGCATCACCGCGTTTACCTGTACAGAAACGCCGACTCGATCGACAACAGACGTCACTCGAGTCACGCGAAACCAATTGACACTTTCTTCACTCTAATCACAGAGATCCCACACGCGCTGGGGATTGTTACTCGAGTTGCGAGTAACCTGCGTTACATAGCGGACGAACCCGACTCGAGACGGAAAGCGATCAGGACCAGGTCGCGCGACCGGCACGGACGAGGCGATCCGAGACCGAGCCCGGCACCTCCTCGACCGTCATCGCGACCAGCAGATGGTCGCGGAACCGGCCCTGGACGTCGAGGTAGCGCTTCAGCAGACCTTCCTCGCGGAAGCCGACCTTGCGCAGCACCGCGCGACTGGCCTCGTTCTCCGGGCGCACGGTGGCCTCGACGCGGTGCAGCCCGACCGGGCCGAAGCAGTGGTCGAGGCCCAGGGCGACGGCGGCGGTCGCGACACCGAGGCCGTTGACCTCCTTCTCCACCCAATAGCCGATCCAGGCCGAGCGCAACGCTCCGCGCACGATGTTGCCCACCGTCAGCTGCCCGCAGAATCTGCCGTCCAGCTCGATGGCCATCGGCAGCATCAGGCCCTTGTGGGCCTCCGAGCGCAGACTCCGGTAGAGCCCGGGCCACACCGAGATGTGGTGCCGCATGTCCCACGGCGCCTCACCGGTCGGCTCCCACGGCTCGAGATGCGCGCGATCTCGCAGACGCAGACGGCTCCACGCCGCGGCGTCGCGCAGTCGGATCGATCGAACGGTCACCACGCCCCCTGCCACCCGCAGCGGCCCGAGCTCCGCCGGCCAGCCGGGATGACGGGACATCAACCACGCTGCCCGAGGAACGCCACGTCCACCGGGTCTCCCGTGCGGATTTCGGAGACCTCGGGATCGACGATGACGAGACAGTTCGCCTCGGCGAGGGTGGCGAGCAGATGCGACGACGAACCCGCGGCGCCGCCGAGCGCCTGCACGAGATAGTCGCCCGTCGTTTCGTCGCGCATGAGCCGGCCGCGCAGGAAACCCTTGCGATCGGGGATCGAGGTGATGGGGGCGACCGTGCGTGCCGAGACCACGCGGCGCATCGGCTGGCGACGGCCGAGCGCGATGCGGATCAGCGGCCGGACCATCACCTCGAAGACGACGAGCGCGCTCACCGGATTGGCGGGCAGCAGGAAGGTCGGCACCTCGTCGCGGCCGAGACGTCCGAAGCCCTGGACCGAGCCCGGATGCATCGCGATCCGCTCGACGCCCATCTCGCCGAGATCGGACAGCGCCTCGCGGACCTCCTCGAGCGCGCCGCCGCCCACGGCCCCGGCGATCACGACGATCTCGGCGCGGATCAGCTGACCCTCGACGACCTCGCGCAGCCGCTTCGGGTCGGTACTGGCGATCCCGACCCGGTTGACGTCGGCTCCGGCGTCACGCGCGGCCGCGGCCAGCGCGTAGGAGTTGACGTCGTAGACCTGTCCCGGCCCCGGGGTGCGGTCGACGTCGACGAGTTCGCCGCCGACGGAGATGACCGACAGTCGCGGGCGCGGATGGACGAGCACCTTGTCGCGGCCGACCGCGGCGAGCAGACCTACCTGGGCGGCCCCGATGATCGTCCCGGCCCGCACTGCGATGTCGCCGGGCTGGACGTCGTCGCCGGTGCGGCGCACGTAGTCGCCGGACCGCACCGGTTCGAGCACCTTGATGCGCGCGGCACCGCCGTCGGTGTTGTCGAGTGGCAGCACCGCGTCGGCGAGCGTCGGCAGCGGCGCACCGGTGTCGACGCGCACCGCCTGACGGGGCTGGAGACGGATCGGCTGACGCGAACCGGCACGCACCTCGCCCACGACCGGCAGCGTCACCTCGGCGGGCGCGGACCCGCCGTCGGTCTCGGCCGGGGCTTGGAGGTCGACGCTGCGCACGGCGTAGCCATCGATCGCCGCCTGGTCGAATCCGGGTAGGGGTCGCTCGGTGACCACTTCCTCCGCGCACAGCAGACCCTGCGCCTCGGAAATGGCCACCCGGACCGGCCGGGGTGCGACTGCCGCCGCCGTGACCCTGGCCTGCTGATCCTCAACCGACCGCATACCGCTTCTCGTCCTCCAGCCCGTCCTGCAGTCAGCGCTTCAAGCGCTCGATGAGCCACTCGCGCAGCGAGGGCCCGTACTCTTCCGTGTTCAACGCCGAGTCAACCGCAGCGCGCAGATAGCCCCCGGGATTTCCGAGGTCGTGTCGGGTGCCGCGGTGCACCACCACGTGAACGGGGTGGCCCTCGGAGATGAGCAGGGCGATTGCGTCGGTGAGCTGCAGTTCTCCCCCGGCTCCGGGCTCGATGCGACGCAGTGCGTCGAAGATCGCCCGGTCGAGCAGGTATCGGCCGGCGGCGGCGAAGGTCGACGGTGCGTCCTCTACGGCCGGCTTCTCGACCATGCCGAGTACCTTGAGCACGTCGGGGTTGGCGGCGTCCGGCACGACCTCGACGTCGAAGACGCCGTACGCGCTGACCTGTTCCTTGGGCACGTCGATCGCGCACAGCACAGAACCGCCACGCTTGGCGCGGACGCGCTGCATCGTCTCGAGCACGCCGACCGGCAGCACGAGGTCGTCGGGCAGCAGCACGGCGATCGCGTCCTCGTCGGGATCGAGCGCCTCTTCGGCACACGCCACGGCGTGACCGAGGCCGAGCGGCTTCTCCTGGACCACGGACTCGACCTCGAGCAGCCCCTGGGCCTTGCGGACCTTGGCGAGGAGCTCGTACTTGCCCTTCTCCTCGAGCTTGGACTCGAGGACGAGATCCTCGACGAAGTGCGCGACCACGCCGTCCTTGCCCGGCGCCGTCACGATGAGAAGGCGTTCGGCGCCCGACTCCGCGGCTTCACCCGCCACGAGCTCGATGCCGGGCGTGTCGACCACCGGCAGGAGTTCCTTCGGAACCGTCTTGGTCGCGGGAAGGAACCGCGTCCCCATACCTGCTGCGGGGACAACCGCGGTCTTGAAATGCCGCGTGCCTCCGGTCGTACTGTTCGTCATAGACTCCCACCCTAAACTTCGGCCACCGAGGACGGTGGTTCGGCGATCGTAAGGCGCAGACATGCCCCCACCCCCGAAAGCGGTCTGGCGTGACCGCATTCTTACAGCTCGGCGCGAGCTGAGTGCTGCGAGGCGCAGAATCGAGGACACCGCGCTCGCCACGGTGGCCTCGACGCTGGCCCCGGCGGGGTCGATGGTGTGCGCATATGTGCCCGTGGGTTCGGAGCCCGGATCGATCGCGCTCCTCGACGCTCTGACCGAGGCCGGAACGACGGTGCTCGTCCCGGTGACCCGCACCGGCGAACCGTTGTCGTGGGCCCGCTACATGGGCGAGAAGACGCTGATGGCGGCCGATTTCGGGCTGCGCGAGCCGGGTGGTGAGATCTTCCCGCCCGAGGCGGTGGCGAAGGCTCACACGGTGCTCGTCCCGGCCCTGGCGGTGGACGCGCGGGGCGTGCGGCTCGGCCGCGGCGCCGGCTTCTACGACCGCACCTTGCACCTCGCCTCACCCGAGGCCGTGATCATCGCGGTGGTCCGCGATGAAGAGCTCGTCGACGAACTCCCCGAGGACCCCCACGACATCCGTATGGGATGGGCGCTGACACCCGGGAAAGGGCTGGTCCGGCTCGGTAGCGGCGACCGTGCGGAACAACACACTCCCTAGCGCTGTTGGCACTGTCGGCGGTAGAGTGCCAAAACTGCAGTACGACGAATACTGCGGTTCGACGAACTGGCGGAGGATCAACCGGTGCCCACCTACTCATATGCCTGCACGGCCTGCGACAACAAGTTCGACATCGTGCAGTCCTTCAGTGACGACTCCCTGACCGAATGCCCGCAGTGCGAGGGCAAGCTGCGCAAGCTCTTCAACTCGGTCGGCATCGTGTTCAAGGGCAGCGGCTTCTACCGCACCGACTCCCGCAGCGGCAGCACCGCGAGCGAATCCGCGTCGACGAGCTCGACCAGCTCCTCGTCGAGCGACAGCAGCTCGTCGTCGAGCAGCACGTCCTCGGCTCCGGCGGCCGCCGCGAGCTGACCTCCGGACTCCTTTGTCCACAGGCGGTCGAGTCATCCACAGACCGCCGTCTCCGAGGGTTCATCGGGGCCGACAGAGCATCCCCACCTTCTAGGTTCGGGGCATGCCCGTCGGCCCTTTCTCGTTCCTCCAGCGTGAGCGCGCGCATCCGCACCACTCGCGCTCCTCTGCGGGTGCCTCGCTGCAGCCCACCTTCCCCGACCGGTTCGTCGAACTCCTCCGCCCCGGCTGGTTGCGCATCGTCCGGGCCCGCCGGATCGCGGCCGGACTCCTCGCCGTCCTCGCGGTGATCCTCGCGCTGCGCGGCGACCCCGACACCGATCGTGTGGGTGTCGTTGTCGCGGCTCACGATCTCGCGCCCGGGCACACCCTCACGGCCGACGACGTCGCTCACGTGGAGCGCGATCGGTCCACTGTGGTCGCCGGGACCCTGCACGACATCGACGACGCCGTGGGCCACACTCTCGCCGGCCCTGTGCCGGCCGGTGAACCCCTCGTGGACACCCGCCTTCTCGGTCCTCGTCTCGCCGCAGTCGCCACCGGCTCCACCGAGGCCCGCGTAGTGCCCATCCGCCTCGCCGATGCCGGGGTGAGCGAACTGCTCCGTGAGGGCGACCGCGTCGATGTCCTGACGGTGACGGAGACCGAAGAGGGACCCCTGCCCGGCGCCCACGTCCTCGCCCGGGGTGCGGTGGTGGTGCTGGCCGAATCCGACAGGCCGGCGCGGGATCGGAACGAGCGGGTCGTGCTGGTCGCGCTGGAGCCCGAACCTGCCACGGCGGTCGCAGCGGCGTCACTCGTCAGCGCTCTGACCGTCACACTGCACTGAGCATCCGCTCGTTTCCCCAGCGCAATCGCCACCCGTAACCGACCTCGCGGTTTATCGTGTGAACGTCCGTGTGACCTACCTCATGTGAGCGGCTCCGGCGGACAGGCCGCGAGAAGGAGCACACCATGCTGAAGGGCTTCAAGGACTTCATACTCAGGGGCAACGTCCTCGATCTCGCCGTCGCGGTCGTGGTCGGTGCGGCATTCACCGCTATCGTCACAGCGTTCACCGCGAACATCATCGAGCCGCTCATCAGCGCGGTGGGCGGCGACAACGAGATGGGCTGGGGCTTCGAGATCGTGAGCGGCAACCCGGAGACCTTCGTGAACATCGGCGCGGTGATCTCCGCGATCATCAACTTCATCATCATCGCCGCGGTCGTGTATTTCGTGCTCATCGTCCCCGCCAACGCGGCGAAGAAGAAGTTCGTCACCGAACCGGAGGACAAGCAGGCCAGCGCCGAGGACCTGCTCATCCAGATCCGCGACATCCTCGAGGCACAGGCCGGCCAGGCTACTCAGGGCGCTCACGCCAAACCCAACCCGGGAATCGAGTAGGTGGTCGACGACGAAAAAGACCGGGCCCGCTCGAGATTCGAGCGAGCCCGGTCTTGTCGTGCTGTGTTCGGCCTGAGCCGGACGTCTACTTAGACGGTCCAGGGAGCGCCGTAGGTGGTGACGTTGTCGCCGTTGGCCGTGATGGCGCGGACGAACGGACGGACCTGGACGGCGCCGAGGACGCCGGAGGCCGTGCCGTGGACGTTGGAGAACTGAACGGTCTTGAAATCACCGTCGAACTCGCCCTCGGCGACGACGAGCTCCTCGATGCCCGGAGCCGGGGTCAGCTCGAGCTCGGCGTAGGCCTGCGGAAGGATGTCGGTGACCGTGGCGGATGCGCCGTCCTTGGCACTCAGTCCGACCTCGAGCTGCGGGGTGGAGTAGGTGACACCGATGGCACCGTCGATGCTGCCTGCCCAGGCGAACTGGTAGCCGAACTGGAAGGTGGTGCCCTCGGCGTCGGCAGCGCCCTCACCGAGAAGGTTGGCGGTGCCGCGGCCGTTGTGGAAGAACTCGCGGTTGAACGGGCTGCCACCGAGGGCCGGAACACCCTGGATGAAGGTGTCTTCCTGGGTCACGACGACCTCGAGGCCGTCGGAGACGATGCGGTTCTGGTCGTTGACCTCGGCCGAAGCGGCGCCCGAGGCACCGAGCACCAGACCGAGGACGGCGGCACCGGCGACGGTGGCGTTACGAGCGGCCTTGAAGCCACGCGACTTGATTCCCATGATTACTCCGTTTGTGGTGGTGGGGATTTCTTGCGGGATGGCGCGGAGCAGGACTAGAGGGTCCAGACCTGGCCGTAGGTGGTGACGTTGTCGCCGTTGTCGGTGATCACGCGGACGAACGGACGGACGGAGACCGGACCGATGACGCCGGTCGCAGCACCGTGGACATTGGCGATCTGGACTTCCTTGTAATCGCCGTCGAACTCACCCTCAGCCACGACGATTTCTTCGATGCCAGGAGCCTGACTCAGTTCGATGCCAGCAGTAACCTGAGGCAGAATGCTGCCCACGCCGATGTCGGTGGACTGGTGCTCATACTCGCCACCATCCTCGATAACGGTCCAGAGCTTCTTGCCGTCCTTAGTGCCGTCGACGGTGGCCTGGACTCGCTTCTCTTCGTCCACGACGACGCCCGAGTAGTCGACGTATTCGCCAGCAGGGTTCGTCAGCCAGACTTCCTCGACCGTGTCCGAATAGCCATAACCGAGGTCAGTGCCAAGCTCAGGAGAAGTCCAATTGAAGCCGATTGCCCCGTCGACGGATGCCGTCCACGCGACCTGGTAGCCGAACTGGAAGGTCGAACCCTCGAAGTCCGCCGCCTCGGGACCGACGATGTTGGCGATTCCGCGGCCGTTGTGGAACCACTCACGGCTCAGCGGGCTGCCACCGATCGGGGGCACACCGTTGATGAAGGTGTCCTCCTGCGTGACGATGACCTCGTGGCCGTTGGAGACGATCCGGTTCTGGTCGTTGACCTCGGCACCTGCGGCGCCGGCCGATCCGAGAACCAGACCGGCCACAGCAGCTGCTGCCACCGTGGCGTTGCGGGTGGCCCGGAAGCCACGTCGCGTCTGAATCTTCATGAATGCCTCATCCGTTCTCTGCGTGCCGGGTTGCGCACCGCGTCCGACAACAAGTGGTCGCCCTGTCGCCCGCGGGCCGCTGTCCACAGCGAACACACCGGCGGATCACCCGTCGGTGTGTCGGTACGTCCATCGTCCGCACGGTTTTGCTTTACCGATTCGTGACCGAGCCCAGGCCGTGAAGCCTGGGCTCGACCGGTTTGAACCTGAGAGGGAGATTAGACCGTGACCATTTCTGGAGCAACGCCTAGCTTTCGTAACGCTCCGGTATAGGCGCGGTGCAGGCCACACGCCCAGCGATTCACCGAAGCGGGCAAACCGGACGCTTTTCGGGGTGGAATATGTAACCCGGGATTACACGTACATGACCCGTCCACCGCCACATCGGCGCAGGTAGAAGCCACATATTTAGTGCACCCGGAGTGCAGGACGAAATGCCTTCTGTGACTGGAAACACAGATTCAAAAGATCGCGCGGACCAGATGGAGATGAACGGACCGTTGCGGCGACGTTTCGTTGCGGTCGACAACGGGTTGGAATCCGGTTGAGCGCAACTCGACATCAGTGATACAGATCACCCACCGGAATGGTGCGGAGGCACCTGCCTGCGCAGCCATTCATCCGAGTCGCCACCGCCGGAGTCGTTCTCGCCGCGTTCGTCGCGTGTCGTCTCGGGAAGTACATCCCCGAAGATGCGCGCCAGCCGTGCCCGGTCGATCCGGGCACGGCTCTGCTGCTGCTCGCCGGTCACCTCGTCGTGCGAGTGATCACGGTCGTCGGACACGGCGTCGTCACTCCTCCATCCAGGACAACTCTTCGATGACGTGTGCGGCGAGAGGCAACAACGTCGCCATCCCGTCGCGGATGGCGGGACGCGACGACGCGAGGTTCACCACGAGCGTCGATCCGGAGACTCCCACGAGACCGCGGGAGAGGCCGGCGTCGACGGCGCCCGACGCCAGGCCCGACGAACGCAGCGCCTCGGCGATGCCGCGGATCTCATGATCGAGTACGTCCTCGGTCGCGTCGGGAGTCACATCGCGCGGGGTGACACCGGTGCCACCGACGGAGATCACCAGGTCGACGCCGCCGATCACTGCGGTATTGAGTGCATTTCGGATCTCGACCTCGTCGGCAGCGACCGTGACGACACCGTCGACGGCGAAGCCACCTTCGACGAGAAGCTCCGTGACGAGCGGGCCCGCGGAGTCCGGACTGTCGCCGTGGGAGACGCGATCGTCGACGACGACGACGAGTGCGCGGCCTTTTCTGGGAGCTTCGAGTTCCATGAGGTCCACGGTAGTTTGCGGCTCGAAAGCATGCGGCTCTTGTACCGGAATGTGAGCTATGTCCATGTCGTTCCTCATCGTCCGGCCGAATCCGACGCAGTCACCACGTCGACTGTGGTCTCGTTGCCGTCGGGCGTCTTGTAGGTGATCTTCACGGTGTCCCCCGGCGCGCGGGAGCGGATCGCGGCGATGAGCGAGTCGCCGTCGGTCACGACCCGATCGTCGATCCGGACGATGATCGCGTTGTCGGGGATTCCGGCTCGGTCGGCCGGCCCGTCGGGCACGACCTCCACGACGCGCGCACCGTAGGCGTCGTCCCGGGACGGAACCTGGACACCGATGATCGCGTGCGTCGCCTTACCCGTGTCGACGAGTTCCTGCGCGACACGCCGGGCCTGTTCGACGGGGATCGCGAAACCGAGGCCGATCGAACCCGACTGTCCGCCGGCCGTGGCGATCGCGGTGTTGATGCCGACGAGGCGGCCTTCCATGTCGACCAGCGCACCGCCGGAGTTGCCGGGGTTGATCGCCGCGTCGGTCTGGATCGCGTCGATGACCGACGCCTGATTGGCGTTGTCCCCGCTCGTGGACACGGGCCGGTTGAGTGCGGACACGATGCCCGCCGTCACGGTGCTCTGCAGTCCGAGCGGTGATCCGACGGCCACGACCTCCTGGCCTACCGCGAGATTCTCCGAACTACCGAGTTCGATGGGAGTGAGATCGGTGCGCCCTTCGGTCCGGATGACAGCGATGTCCGACACCGCATCCGCACCGACGACCGTCGCCGGCGCGGTGGACCCGTCCGAGAAGAAGACCGTCAGTTGCGCCCCCTGACCTCCACCCGCCACGACGTGGTTGTTGGTGAGGATCAATCCGTCCGACGACAGGACCACGCCCGACCCTTCACCCGCGCCGGTGCGTCCTGCGACCTCGATCCGCACGACGCTCGGCACGACCTTGTCGGCGACGGCCTGCACGCTGCCCTCGGGGGCAGCGGCGACCGACTGGGTATCGGGCTTCGGAGCGTCGAGGGAGTTGACGACCGGTCCGGACGAATCGCGCACCGACCACGCGCCGACCGCGCCACCGATGCCGCCGCTCACCAGCGCGAGCGCGATGGCCCCCACGGCGAGGGCGGAGCGACCCGGCATCCGGCCGGATCCTGCGGTCGGTGGCGGAGGTGCCGACTGCTGGGGTGTCTGCGGGTAGGGGCCGGTGTATCCGCCGGGGCCGTACGGATGGGGTTGCGGTTGCGGTGCTCCCGCGCCGCGGGTGGGGTCCTCACTCATTCGTCACTTCACCTTCGTCCGCCGGGGCCACCGGACGCATACGGGTCGACGTCGGCGTGCGGTGGCCGATGATGCGGGGTGCGTCGAGCACCTCCGCGCTTCTTCGTCCAGCATGGACCGGGCAGCTGAGAGTCGCATCAGAAGTACCCGCGATTCTGCTGTCGAATTCATTCGATCTCGGTGGGGTGTGTCTCTCCGTCGAGGGCCGGTGTGCCGGGCAGCACGATGCGGATCAGCGCGCCGCCCCGATTCGACCGTTCGACGGCGATCGTCCCGCCGTGCTTCGTGACCATCTGTCGCACGATGGCCAGTCCCAGACCGGATCCCGGCATCGACCGCGCGGTCGTCGCCCGGTAGAACCGTTCGAACACCAGTTCGCGTTCCTCCTCCGGGATCCCCGGGCCGGCGTCGTCGACGGTCAGCTCCATCAGACCGCTGGCGATCTGCCGCATGTTCACGACGACGTCTTCCCCCGCCGGGCTCCACTTGGCCGCGTTGTCGAGGACGTTGACCACGGCGCGGGTGAGTCCGGCCTGGTCGCCGAAGACGAACCACTGCTCGGTGGTGGCCCGGAACTCGATGTCGGTACGCCGTCGACGCGCACGTTCGAGGCTGCGGTCCACCACCTCGGCGACGTCGACGACCTCGAAGACCGTCTCCGGCGCATCCTCACGAGCGAGGTCGACGAGATCGCCGACGAGCGTCGACAACTCCTCGATCTGGCCGATGACGTCGGCCCGCAGCTCGGCCATGTCCTCGTCGGGCAGGCTCGGTGCACCGGGACGGCTCGCGGCGATGAGCAGTTCCATGTTGGTGCGCAGCGAGGTCAGTGGTGTCTTCAGTTCGTGGCCGGCGTCGGCGACCAGCCGGCTCTGCCGTTCTCGCGACTCGGCGAGCGCACGCAGCATCATGTTGAAGCTCTCGGTGAGGCGGGCGAGCTCGTCGTGCCCGGTCACCCGGATGGGCCGCAGGTCGTCGGTGCGCGCGACCCGCTCGGCGGCGGCGGTGAGCCGGGCGACGGGACGCAGACCGGTGCGGCCGACGGTCGCGCCGACGGCGGCGGCGAGCACCACCCCGCACCCGCCGACGATGAACAGCACACTCGCCAGGCGGTTGAGGATCTCGACGGTGGGACGCAGTCGCTGCGCGATCACGACCGTGCTGCCGTCGGGCATGCGCTGGGCCAGTACGCGCTGCTGGGCGACGGTGCGCAGCGACGACTCCCGGTCGCCCTCGGCCACCGCCAGTTCGGGTTCGCCGATGGGCACCGACGAGCCCGGCGGCACGTACCTGCCGAGATCCGGGTAGATCAGGGCAACGCTGATGTCGGAGCTGTAGAGCTGGGCCCCACCGATGTAGCGCGGGTCGTAGGTGATGAGGGTGCTCGACTCGACGAGCGCGGCGGCCCGCGCCCGCAACTGGGTGTCGACCTCCGAGTACAACGCCCGCGAGACCACGGCGTAGGCCGCGATGGAGGTGACGGCGACGGCGAGCGCCACTGCGCCGGCCGCGAGAAGCGTGACGCGGATGCGCAGCGGCACCGAGCGGGTCAGGAGAAGAGGTGGTCGCATCAGGTCGCTCACGGCGGGGTCTCGCGCAGCACGTACCCGACGCCGCGCACCGTGTGGATCAGGCGCGGTTCCCCACCGGCCTCGGTCTTGCGTCGCAGATACCCCACGTAGACCTCGAGGGCGTTGCCGGAGGTCGGGAAGTCGTAACCCCACACCTCCTCGAGGATGCGGCTGCGCGTGAGGACCCTCCTCGGGTTTGCCATGAGCATCTCCATCAGGGAGAACTCGGTGCGGGTGAGGCTGATCGGCCGGTCGCCGCGAGTGACCTCGCGGGTCGCAGGGTCGAGGCTGAGGTCGGCGAACCGCAGCACCTCGTCGGCGGACGAGTCCGGGTCGGGCGCGGCACGACGCAGCAGCGCCCGCAGTCGCGCGAGCAGTTCCTCGAGCGCGAACGGTTTCGGCAGGTAGTCGTCGGCCCCCGCGTCGAGACCCGCGACCCGCTCCGAGACGGAGTCGCGCGCCGTGAGGACGAGGATCGGCAGGTCGTCGCCGGTGCTGCGGAGCCGGCGGCACACTTCGAGGCCGTCGACGCGCGGCATCATGACGTCGAGCACCATCGCATCCGGACGCGACGTCGCGACCTGTTCGAGGGCGTCCTGCCCGTCCGTCGCGAGGTCGACCGTGTATCCGTTGAAGCTCAGTGACCGGCGCAGCGACTCCCGCACTGCACGGTCGTCGTCGACCACCAGAATGCGCATGATCACCATTGTGGCCTGCGCCTACTGAGAGCGCGCTGAGAACCCGCGGTGGCCGGCGGGCTCTACGACTCAGTCGGTCCGCGGGTCGACCTCACCCCTGTGCACGGCCTCGACGAGCCTGCGGGGCACCTTCACGGTCGTTCCGTCGACCGTGATCGGCACGAGATCGGGGACCTTCGCCGTCCACTGCGACCGGCGGTGACGGGTGTTGGAGCGGGACTTCCTGCGTTTGGGGACTGCCATGTGGTTCTCCTTCGATGTCGGGACGTGCGGGATCAGGGTCGGCGCCGGCCGTACTTGCGTTCGAACTTCTCGACGCGACCGGCGGTGTCGAGCAGGCGGGCGGCGCCCGTCCAGAACGGATGCGAGTCGCTCGTGACGTCGACGACGATCAGCGGGTAGGTAACGCCGTCCGACCAGACGGTCGTGCGTTCGGATGTCGCGGTGGAGCGGGTCAGGAAGGTGGCGCCGGTGTTGGCGTCCTGGAAGACCACGGGGTGGTAGTCGGGATGCAGGCCTGATTTCATCGGTGTCCTTCTCTCTCGTTGTCGCGGCGGTCTGCCGGGAGGTCGTCACAAGGGTCTTCGTGGAATCGGCCGAAGGGGTCGCGCCAGGTCGGCCACAGATCGGGGCGGGCGAACTCGTCGTCTGTCACGACCGCCGCGCGCAGCGTGCGGTCGATGAGTTCCGAGTCGGCGTCGTGGACGAGGACGACGATGCTCGTGTCCCGGTCGCCGTAGCGTTCGTCCCAGCGCAGCGACGCCATCGCGCGGCGTTCCGCCGGGATCTCGCGCTGCTGATCGGGAGTCATCGACGCGAGCCATGGCCCCGCGTGAGCGACCCGCAGTCCTCCACCGGCTGATTCGACGAGCAGCGCATTGTCGGGTTGGGTGGCGACCCACAGTCGTCCGCGGGCGCGCACGACGCCGTCGAGCAGCACGTCGATCGCGTGGTGGAGACGTTCCGGATGGAACGGCCGGTCGGCGGAGAACTCGACGAGGCGGATTCCGCAGTCGTCGTCGAGAGGCGGTTGACCTCGTAGGAGAGGCGAGTGCGCCCCGTCGATCGCCCCCCGACGGGCGGTGGCGGGTATCTCCCGGAGGAGCCGCTCGACGTCCGGTTCCCCCGCCCACGCGATCGGCGCGTCCGGGGCGAGTCGGGTGAGCACCGCGTGCAGGCGCGCCTGCTGCCAGCCGTCCGCTCCGGGGAGCACCACCAGCGCATCGGCGAACTCGACCTGGCCGACGACGACCTGCGCCAGGGTGCGGTCGTCGTCGACACGCTCGTTCAGTTCGTCGTCGCCCGTCGCGTCCTCGAGCCAGGTCGCGGCGTCGAGGCAGGTCACGACGCCGTCCACCCGGACATCGAGGGACGCGGGTCCGTCGACACGACCGACGATCCCGCTCACCACGACATGTTCGACTGCCCAGCACAATGCCTCGGGTTCGAGTTGCGGGTCGAGGTGCAGCACGATCCGGTCGACGCTGCTGTAGTCGCGCATGCGGCGCAGAAGCGGCACCAGATCCTCGCGCAGTGTGCAGGAGACGCACCCGTGCGCGAGTTCGAGGATTTCGGTGCGTTCATCCTCGACGGTGAGCACGGAGCGGCGGAGTACGCCCTGGTCGAGACCGGACAGGTCATGGTGGACGACCGCGGTGCCCGGACGCAGTAGTGACCGCGCGGCCTGCGCAGTCCGTCCGCGCCATCCGCAGACGATGACGAGCGGCGTCCTGATGTCCACAGCATTCCTTTCGATAACGATTGTCATTAACGATGTCGAAGCGTACAGTTGGCGGCGCACTTTGTCGAAAATGATTGTCGTTACCTACGAAAGGAGCCGACGTGTCGGCCACGTGCCAACTCACCGGACGGCGACCCGGTTTCGGGAGATCCGTATCGCACTCCCATGTCCGCACCAGCCGGCGGTGGAACCCGAACATCCAGCGCAGAACCTATTTCGTACCCTCGCTCGGACGCCGGGTCGCGCTGAACCTGTCCACCAAGGGCATCAAGATCGTCGACCGCGACGGCATCGAGAGCGTTGTCGCACGTCTGCGTGCCCGCGGGGAGAAGTTCTGATGGCAGCACGCAGCGAGATCCGGCCCGTCGTCAAGCTTCGCTCGACCGCCGGGACCGGCTACACCTACGTCACCCGGAAGAACCGCCGGAACGATCCCGACCGTCTCGTCCTGCGCAAGTACGACCCCGTGCTGCGCAGACACGTCGACTTCCGCGAGGAGAAGTAGTCGTGGCGAAGAAATCGAAGATCGCACGCAACGAGCAACGGAAGGCGATCGTGGCCCGGTACGCCGAGCGCCGCGAGGAACTGAAGGAGGTCGTGCGCCGACCGTCGTCCTCGCCCGAAGAGCGCAGCGAAGCCCAGCGGGCACTGCAGCGTCTACCCCGCGACGCCAGTCCGGTACGATTGCGCAATCGAGACGCTGCGGACGGCCGCCCGCGCGGCCACCTGCGAAAGTTCGGGCTCTCACGAGTGCGTGTGCGTGAACTCGCCCACCGCGGGGAACTACCCGGCGTCCACAAGTCGAGCTGGTGAGGAGCGAGATATGGCAGTCAAGCGAGGACCGTCGAAGAAGTCGCGTGCCGTAGAGGGACGCAAGCCCAAGAAGAACCCCCTCTTCGCGGCGAAGATCGAGTACGTCGACTACAAGGACGTCAATCTGCTCCGCACCTTCATCTCCGACCGCGGCAAGATCCGCAGCCGTCGCGTCACGGGCCTGACCCCGCAGCAGCAGCGTCAGGTGGCCGTCGCGGTGAAGAACGCCCGCGAGATGGCCTTGCTCCCCTACGTCAGCAGCAAGTAGGTCGTAGCTTCCGACGCCGCCTCTCCCCATCGGGAGGGGCGGCGTCGTCGTATGTGCACCCGAGACCGGTGTTGTTTTCGAAGATCGGCCGAGAATCACAAACAACACCGGTCTCGACGCTCGCTGCGGTCCGATGGCGGGACGACACTCCGGGGTCCTTAGACTAGGCAACCGTGTCGGGTGTGATCGCGGGGTTCAGTGTCATCTTCGTGATCATCGCCATCGGCTTCACGCTGGGGCGCCTGGGCACCCTCGGGCACGAGGCGCAGACGGTGCTCAGCCGGCTCGTCTTCTTCGTCGCCACCCCCGCGCTGCTGTTCGACGTGCTCGCGACGTCCGACCTGTCGGTGATCTTCTCGCCCAATCTCTACATCGCAGCGGCCACGGCGTTCGCCGTCGCGATCGTGCACTTCGTCGTCGCGAAGCTCTGGCTGCGACGTGCGGTTCCCGAGGCGACCATCGGCGCGCTGTGCGCCGGCTACGTCAACTCCGCGAACCTCGGCATCCCCATTGCGGTCTTCGTGCTCGGCGACGCGTCGTTCGTCGCGCCCCTGTTGTTGTTCCAGATCGTCGTGCTCTCCCCCATCGCGCTGACGATGCTCGACCTGTCGACGATGCGCGCCGGGGTCTCGCTCCTCGACACCCTGCTCGCGCCGTTCAAGAACCCCATCGTCCTGGCCGCCGCGGCCGGACTCGCCATCGCGATCAGCGGGTGGACGCCTCCCGAGGCGTTGCTGCAGCCGTTCCATCTGCTCGGCGGCGCGTCGGTGCCCGGTGCGCTGCTCGCGTTCGGATTGTCGCTGCAGGGCGTCCGGGTGCTCGAGAAGGGGACGAGCCCGCGCCGCGACATCGCGCTCGCCTCGGTGCTCAAGATCCTCGCCCAGCCGGTGCTCGCGTATCTGATGGGGCGTTTCGTGTTCGGCCTCGACGGCCATGCGCTGTTCGCCGTCGTGGTGGTCGCCGCGCTTCCCACCGCGCAGAACGTGTTCGTCTACGCGAGCGCTTACGGTCGCGGCACGGTGCTCGCCCGCGACGCCGCCCTCGTCACCACCCTCGCCTCCATCCCTGCGATCGGCGTGACCGCCGCCCTGCTGGCGTGATGAACACGCGACACGGGAATACCGTGGGAACCATGCGTTCCGTCGTCCGTGCTTGCCGGGGAATCACCGTCCTCGCGATGTGCCTGCTCATCGCGGCCTGCGGATCAAGTTCGGGTACACCGGACGTCCCCGCGCTGCCCGAGGAACCGGTTCCGGCAGGGGCGACGGCGTTCTCGGCGCGACCCGACATCGTCGATGCGCATCCGCTGACGATCCTGTCGTGGTCGCGGGTGAGCGACGACCGGATCGCCCTGCACTTCGAGACGGGCACCCCCGAGTGCTTCGGCGTCGACGCGACCGTCACCGAAACGGACGACACGGTGACGGTGACGCTCCTCGGCGGCACGCTGCCGGAGATGCAGGACCGCATGTGCATCATGGTCGCCGTCGTCGGCGCCCTCGAGGTCTCCTTGCAGTCGCCGCTCGGCGACCGGGTCGTGACCGCCGGCGCCTGACATATGCCGCATCCTCCGCGTCACTGGCTGCTGTATCTGTGCTTGTCCACGGCCCTGCTGCACGCGGCATTCCAGTCGATCCGTGTCCTGGTCTCCTACCGGATTCTCGCGCTGGGCGGTGACGCGACGACCATCGGTGCCGTCACCGCGCTCTACGCCATCGTTCCGCTGATCGCGGCGGTGCGGATGGGACGTGTCGTGGACCGCGGGCACACGACCGCCATTCTGCGTTCGGGCATCGTCGTCACCACGGTCGGTGCCGGGTTGATCGCTCTCAGTTCGGGATTGTTCGTGCTCGCCGCCGGCAACGTCGTGCTCGGTCTCGGACAGTTGCTCGTCACGGTGTCGGGGCAGGCATTCGTGTCGATCCTGTCGCCGCCGGGGCAACTGGATCGCGGGTTCGCCGGTCTCACGCTGGGTGTGTCGGTCGGTCAGGCCGTCGGTGTGCCCGTCGCCGGCGTGATCGCCGCGACCACCGGCGACGGCAACGGCTCCGTCGAGACCACTGGAGCGTTGCTGGTCATGACGGTGTTTTCGCTGCTCTCCCTGCCGCTGGTGCTGGGGCTCCGCGAGCCGCCCGGCTCCGGTCGCACCGCGGAGGACGGCGCGCCGCAGTCGATCCTGTCGATGCTCGCGACGAAGGGCATGAAGCCCGCAATGCTGTCGAGCCTGGTGGTCCTCGCCTCGGTCGACCTGGTCGTGGCCTACCTGCCGTTGCTCGGTGAGCAGTTCGGGTTCGGTGTGCTCCTGGTGTCGATCCTGCTCACCGCTCGCACCATGGCGTCGATCGTCTCGCGTGCTCTGCTGCCGTGGGCGTTGCGCCGGATTCCGCGCAGGTGGCTGCTCGTCTCCGCGACCGCCGGGACCATCGTGCCGGTCGCGCTGCTGCCGCTCGTGCCGAATCCCTGGGTCATCGGCGCGTTGCTCGCCGTGTGCGGAATGCTCTGGGGCGTCGGCCAACCCCTGACGATGACGTGGGTGGTCGAACTCGTCGCACCGGCCGACCGCGCGTCGGCGCTGGCGGTGCGATTGACCGGCAACCGTCTCGGGCAGGTCGCGGTGCCCATGGTGGCCGGCGCGATCGCCGGGGTCGCCGGTGTCGCGTCGATCTTCTGGGTGACCGCCGCCCTGCTGTCCGCCGCCGCGACGACCACGTGGCGGTCGGTGCGCCACTGAGTTCCCGGGGCGCCTCGCGCCGAGTTCCTACGACCGCCGACGGGCCCGCACGTAGTCGGCGACGACCGCCGCCCCGAGACCGTCGACATCGGGCGCGACCACTCGTCCCCCGACGCGACGCGCCAGCACGTCGACGACCCGCGCGAGCCCCGGATCGCTGCCGAGCCGGAAGATCGTGACCTGGGCGCCGAGCCGCGCGATGTGGTCGAGTTCGCGCACCGTCAGCCCCAGAGTGCGTGCGCTCGGCGGGTAGTCGAAGGCCGCGAAGCCGTCCGGTTCGAGGTGAGCGGTGGGTTCACCATCGGTGACGACGAAGACCACCGGCTGCGCGTTGGGATGTCGACGCAGGTGACGACCCGCGAGCATCAGGGCGTGGTGCAGATTGGTGCCCTGCTCGTAGACGCCGTCGAGCCCGGCGAGTTCGGGCGCCGACACCACACGGGCGTGCCGGCCGAACGCGATGAGCTGCAGCGCATCCCCGCGGAAGCGCGTGGACACGAGATGGTTGAGCGCGAGGGCCGTGCGTTTCATCGGCACCCAGCGACCGTCCATGACCATCGAGAACGACGTGTCGACGAGCAGCGCGACCGCCGCCTGCGTCCGCTGCTCGGTCTCGATCACCTCGACGTCCTGCACCGACATCCGCACCGGCAGACCGGGACTGCGCAGGGTCGCGTTGGTGAGGGTCCGTACGACGTCCCACGGTTCGGTGTCGCCGAACTCCCATGCCTTCGACGCGCCGGTCGGTTCGCCGAGCACACCCGCCCGCCGCGACTCGCGTTGCCCGGTGCGCGACGAGATGCGGTTGACGACGTCGCGCAGCGCCGCTTCGCCGAGCCGGCGCATGGCCTTGGGCGACAGTCGCCACTGCCCGTCGGCACCGCGGTCGAAGAAGCCCTGTCGCTGCAGTTCTTTCTCGAGTTCGGCGAGGGTGCGTGCATCGGCCGCGGCCTCGGGTCCGAGATGACGGGCGAGCGCGTCGAGGTCGATGTCGTCGAGGGACGCCCCGGCGTACTGCTGCGACAGCTGCTCGGCGAGCTGGTCGAGTTCGGACAACTCCTGCAGCGCCGAGGTGGCCTCGCCGAGACCCATGCCCTGTTCGCCGCGCACCTGCTCGGAGCCGGTCCAGTCCTCGCCGGGACGCGCGGCCCGCAGGTGGCCGTCGAGACGGTCGAGCTGGCTCATCAGATCCGGGGATCCGAACGCCTGCTGTGCGAGAGCGTCGAGTTCGTCGCGCTGCTCGGGGGTGAGGGAGTTGCGCAGCCGCTGCGCCGCCGCGGCCCGCTGTGCGAGGGAGTCGAGCAGTTCCTCGACGTTCTGCGGGTTCTCCGGGAAGAACTCGCCGTGCTGGGCCATGAACTGCTCGAAGTCCTCCTCGGTGTCCTCACCGCGGGAGTGCTTGTCGAGCAGGTGGTTGAGGTCCTCGAGCATCTCCGAGATGCGTTGCCGGTCCTCGTCGGTGGCCCCCTCGAGCGCCTGCTTCATCCCGGAGAAGCGCTGGTCGAGCATCTCCCGGCCGAGCAGGTCGCGGATCTTCTCGTAATCCTGTCGGGCCTGCGCGCTGCGCCAGTCGTAGTCGGCGAGTTCCTGCACGGCCTGCGCCGTCGACGGCGGCAGTTCCTCGATCCGCATCTCGGCGAACCGCGCGTCGTCGTCGAGGGCCCTGGCCAGTTCTTTGCGTTCCTCGAGCACGGCGCGATCGAGAAGCTCGCGCACCTCCTGGAGGGTGCCGTCGAGGTTGGTGCGGTCGAGCAGCTGCCGTCGACGCCGATTCGCCTGCGCGGCAAGCTTGTCGAGGCCACGCATACCGTCGTGACCGCGGCGCAGCAACTCCCGCAGGGCGCGCTTGGGTGAGGCGCCGGCCATGACGTCGTCGCCGATCGCGGCGAGCGCGTCGCGCAGGTCCACCGGTGGGGCGAGCGGATCGCCCCCGGTATACGGACCGTAGCGGGCGGACCTGCTCATCGGGAGTACACCGCCGAGCCGTCGTCGCCGGTGTCCTTGGCGATGCGCCGTGCCAGATACAGACCTTCGAGGGCGAGTTCCACTGCCGCAGCGCGACTTCCGGTGTCGGTGGCACCGAGCCGTTCGGCGACGGCATCGAGCACAGGCAGTTCGGGGAGTTCGTCGAGCAGCACCTTCGCGGTGATCCGCTCACCGGTGACCACCGGCTCGCCCTGCTCGACGGCGGAGACGAGCGGCCCGAGATCGACGCCCGCGAGTCGCGAGCGGGCCGTTTCGGCCGTCGCGCGCCGGAGGAGATGATCGAGGATCTCGAATTCCCTTCCCTCCTCGCCGGATTCGAACTCGACCTTGCCTCGGAGCACCTCCACGACGGTGCCGAGATCGACGGGACGCGCGACCGGATCGTCCTCGCCGAGGACCGCACCGCGATGCAGGGCCGCGGCCGAGACGGTCTCGGCGCCGGCGACGGCGAACCGTGCAGAGACACCCGAACGCTGGTCGACGGACGTCGATTCGCGCAGCAGCCGGGTGAACCGTGCCAGGATCTCGAGCAGATAGTCGGGGACGCGGGCCTGCAGATGCGCCTCCTGCTCGATGACGGCGATCTCGTCCTCGAGTCGCGTCGGGTAGTGCGTGCGGATCTCCGCTCCGAAGCGGTCCTTGAGCGGAGTGATGATGCGGCCGCGATTCGTGTAGTCCTCGGGGTTCGCACTCGCCACGAGCAACACGTCGAGGGGCAGGCGCAACGTGTAACCGCGCACCTGGATGTCGCGTTCCTCCATGACGTTGAGCAGCGACACCTGGATGCGTTCGGCCAGGTCGGGCAGTTCGTTGACGGCGACGATGCCGCGGTGCGCGCGGGGCACGAGACCGAAGTGGATCGTCTCCGGATCACCGAGGCTGCGGCCCTCGGCGACCTTCACGGGGTCGACGTCGCCGACGAGGTCGGCGACCGAAGTGTCGGGCGTCGCGAGCTTCTCGGCGTACCGCTCGCTGCGGTGCCGCCACGCGACGGGCAGGTCGTCGCCGAGTTCGGCGGCCCGGCGGATCGACGCCGGGGTGATGGGCTCGTAAGGATGCTCGCCGAGCTCCGAACCGGCGATGACCGGGGTCCATTCGTCGAGCAGCAGCGGCAGGGTACGTAGCAGGCGGGTCTTGCCCTGACCGCGTTCGCCGAGCAGGACCACGTCGTGACCGGCGATGAGGGCGCGTTCGAGCTGCGGGACGACGGTGTCCTCGAAACCGAGGATGCCGGGCCACGGATCGGTACCGTCGCGCAGCGCAGCGAGCAGGTTGTGCCGGATCTCGTCCTTGACGGACCGTTGCACGTGGCCGGAGGCGCGGAGCTCGCCGACCGTGGAGGGGCGCGGTGTGGGTGACGTCACCTCACCCAAGGTACGACCGAACCGCCGTTTCGGCATCCGCGATCCCGCGACCGGTCCGCCTACACTCGCCGCATGGACACCTGGATCCTGGCGGCCCTGCTCGGGCTGGGGCTCGCGGCCGCCACCGGGCTGCGCACCTTCCTGCCGCTGCTGCTCCTGTCGGCCGCGGTCCACTTCGAACTCTTCGGGGTCGTCCTCAACGAATCGATGCAGTGGCTCGGGTCCACCTCGGCGCTCGTCGCCCTGACGATCGCCACCGCCGTGGAGGTCGTCGCCGACCTCGTGCCGCTCGTGGACAACGCACTGTCCGCCCTCGGCACGGTGACCCGGCCGGTCGCGGGTGCGCTTGCGGCGTGGGCGGCCTTCGCGAGTCTCGATCCCGCGATGGCGGCACTCGCGGGCATCGTCATCGGCGCCCCGACCGCCCTGGCGGTGAGCACGGCGCAGACGGGCACGCGGGTCGCGAGTACCGCGACCACCGCCGGTTTCGGCAACCCGGTGCTGTCGATCGTCGAGAGCGTCGCCTCGTTCGTCACGTCGCTGATCGCGCTGCTCGCTCCCCTGCTCGTCGTCCCGCTGCTGGCGCTGTTCGGATGGCTCGGCGTACGGGGCTACCGTCGGGTACGCCGGGCCCGTTCGTCACGCACGAAACCGACGCCACACCGCGGCGCCCTCGACACGGGCCGGTCCGGCGACTTCTGATAGACACATGACATGTCGGACACCGAGATCACCTTTTCCAGCGGCGACGTGACCCTGCACGGCAGCCTGCGGGTACCCGTCTCCATGAGGGGTCCGGTGCCCGCCGTGCTGCTGCTCGCCGGCAGCGGTCCCACCGACCGCAACGGCGACAGCGCACTGCTCCCCGGATCGATCGGCACCCTGCGGCATCTCGCCGACGTGCTCGAACGCAAGGGATTCGCGAGTCTGCGCTACGACAAGCTCGGCAGCGGTGTGACCGCGCTCGGCCCGTACAGCGTCGAGGACGTCGCCGATCTCGGTTTCTCGACATTCATCGACAGCGCCGCCGATGCGCTCGCCTTCCTCGGTTCGCAGCGCGGGGTCGACCCGGAGCGGCTCTACGTCGTCGGGCACAGCGAGGGCGCGCTGATCGCGCTGTCGCTCGCCCAGGACAACAACTCGATCGCCGGACTCGGACTGCTCGAACCGCTCGCCGTGCGCCTGCTCGACCTGCTGACCGCCCAGATCGACGCACAGCTCGACGCCGTCGTCGCCGCGGGACAACTTCCCGTCCAGATCGCCGATGAACTGCGGGTCGCGCTCACCGGCGCGGTCGAGTCGCTCCGCGCCGACGGCACCCTCAGCGACACTCTCCCCGAGCCGCTGCGCAACGCCGGGCTCGTCCCCACCAACGCGAAGGCACTCGCCGAGGAGGACGCGCTCGATCCGCGGATGCTCGCCGCACAGGTCGCCGGCGACCTGCCGGTGCTCACCGCGGTCTCGTCCAAGGACATCCAGGTGCGGGTCGAGGACGTCGACGCGCTCGACGCGGCACTCGTCCACACCCGTCTGACGTCGCTGCGCATGACGCGCACCAACCACGTACTCAAGGACATCGGCGACCAGCAGTCGACGGGCGCCGACTACGTCGCCGACCTGCCCTTCTCCGACGAGTTCACGTCCGGTTTCGAGGCGTGGCTCGACAAGCTGAGGGGCTGATCGGCCCACCCCCACGCACGGACGACGCGGAAATAACAAATGTCCATTCCGCGTTGTTCGTGTATGGTCATCCGTTAACCAACTGGTTCACATGAGAAAGGTACGGTCCGATGCGATACAAGCACATGTACGTAGCCGGTTGTTCCGTACCGTTTTCTCACTTCTTCTTCCACTTCGCGGCGGAGCGATCCCGAGAATAGAAGTCACACGACGACTCGTTCTCGGGCACTCGGGGCACATACGCCCCGGGTGCCCTTTCTCTATCCCCGACCGCGACCCGTACAAGATCACCTCGACAGGAGAAGCACCATGAAACTGAGAATCGAATCCGGCGGCACCGTGTCGACCGAACTGCCCGAAGACCTCACCGGTCACGCCATCACCATCGACCTGAGCCGGGTCGGCGGTACCGAGAGCGGCGCCGCCTCCGCGGATCTCATCCGCGAGCTGCTCGACCGCGGCGCTGCCAAGCTCGTCATCTCCGAGGGGCGCGGCAAGCGCACCGTCGAACCCACCGCGCACGACAACGGCACCCACGCGCACGCCGCCTGAGCGACGATGCGCGTGGGTGCCGCGCGTGTGTGTTCGTGACTAGTGCGCGAAGTGCCGCGCGCCGGTGAGGTACAGCGTCACGCCGGCCTCGCGAGCGGCCTCGATGACCTCGTTGTCGCGCACCGAGCCACCCGGCTGCACGATCGCCTTCACGCCGGCCTCGGTCAGCACCTGTAGACCGTCGGCGAACGGGAAGAAGGCATCCGACGCGGCCACCGACCCGGCGACACGATCACCCGCACGGGTGACGGCGAGTCGCGCCGAGTCGACGCGGTTGACCTGACCCATGCCGACACCGACGGTCGCGCCGCCCGAGGCCAGCAGGATCGCGTTGGACTTCACTGCACGGCATGCGCGCCAGGCGAATTCGAGATCGCGCAGCGTGGCCTCGTCGGCTGCCTCGCCGCACGCGAGCTGCCAGTTGGTGGTGGAGTCGCCGTCCGCGGTGAGCACGTCGCGCTCCTGCAGGAGCAGCCCGCCGGAGATCTGACGGATCTCGACCGGAGCCGACTTCGGCGAATCGGCGCGCAGGATGCGGATGTTCTTCTTGCGGGAGAGCACGTCGACAGCCCCGTCGGCGTACGACGGGGCGATGATCACCTCGGTGAAGATCTCGGCGACCTGCTCCGCCATCTCGACGCTCACCTCACGGTTGGCGGCGATGACGCCACCGAAGGCCGAGACCGGATCGCACTCGTGCGCGTTGCGGTGCGCGGTGGCGATGTCGTCGGCGATCGCGATGCCACACGGATTGGCGTGCTTGATGATCGCGACGCACGGCTCGCTGTGGTCGTGCGCGGCGCGCCAGGCGGCGTCGGCGTCCTGGTAGTTGTTGTAGGACATCTCCTTGCCGTGGAACTGCTCGGCCTGCGCGAGCCCCGGCTCACCGGCCTCGTTCACGTACAGGGCCGCGGCCTGGTGCGGGTTCTCGCCGTAGCGAAGGACATTCGCGCGGGTCCAGGTAGCGCCGGTCCACGCCGGGAACTGCGACTCGTCGCCCTCGGGCGCCGCGTAATCGCTGTTCATCCAGCTCGCCACCGCGACGTCGTAGGCGGCGGTGTGCTGGAACGCCTGCGCGGCAAGACGCTTTCGCTGCTCGAGGGTGAAACCGCCACCCTCGACGGCGGCGAGCACGTCACCGTAGGCGGCCGGGTCGACGACGACCGCGACCGACGGGTGGTTCTTCGCCGCGGCACGCACCATCGACGGGCCACCGATGTCGATCTGCTCGACGCACTCGTCGGGGCTCGCACCCGAGGCGACCGTCTGCGTGAACGGGTAGAGGTTCACGACGACGAGTTCGAACGCCTCGATGCCCAGATCGGCGATCTGATCGAGGTGGTCCTGCTTGCGGGTGTCGGCGAGGATGCCGGCGTGCACGCGCGGGTGCAGGGTCTTCACCCGGCCCTCGAGGCACTCGGGGAAGCCGGTCAGTTCCTCGACCTTCGTCACCGGCACGCCTGCGTCGGCGATGGTCTTGGCCGTGGAGCCGGTCGAGACCAGCTCGACACCTGCCGCGTGGAGCCCTGTCGCCAGCTCCACCAGCCCGCTCTTGTCGTACACGCTGACCAGCGCGCGGCGCACAGTCTTACGTTCGGTCACCGGGGATCACGGCCTTTCGTCCATCGGAAACAACTCCACGGGTGGCGACGGCGGCGACCATCTCGGCCAGCAGCCGCCGCTCCACAACCTTGATGCGCTCGTGCAGGGTGTCCTCGTCGTCGTCGTCGAGCACCTGCACGGATTCCTGCGCGAGGATCGGTCCGGTGTCGACTCCCCCGTCGACGAGATGCACCGTCGAACCGGTGACCTTGACGCCGTAGGCCAGGGCGTCGGCGACGGCGTGCGCGCCGGGGAACGACGGCAGCAGCGCGGGATGAGTGTTGATGATGCGGCCGGCGAACCGTTCCAGGAACGCCGAACCCAGGATCTTCATGAAGCCTGCGGACACCACGAGGTCGGGTTCGTGGGCGGCGACCGCGTCGGTCAGCGCGCGGTCCCACGCGGTGCGGTCCTCGAAGTCGCGCAACGCGACGCGGAACGAGGGGATCCCTTCGTCGGCGGCGTGCCCTTCGGCGGGGCATTCGCGGTCGACACCGACAGCGACGACTGTCGCGGGATATCCGTCGGTCCGGGTGGCGTCGAGCAGCGAACGCAAGAGGCTGCCCGTGCCCGAAGCGAGGACGACGAGCCGCGCCGGCGCGGTGGGCGGCAGCTGGTCACGCGAGGCAGTCAGGGTCCACTCCTGTGAAGTCGAGGTGGGTCGGCCGATCGACCGGCCGTAGGAGAGCCTAGTCGGCGCCCTTTTCGGCCTTGTTCGCGACCTCCTTGTCGGGCTCGTCGTCGTCCTCGGCGTCATCCTCGTCGACGACCTCGACCACCTCGGCGTCGATGACGTCGTCGGCGTCCGCATCCTCTTCGAGGCTCTCCGCGTCGTCCTCGGCAGCCTCGCCCTCGTCGACTGCAGCGGCTTCGTCCCCGTCGACTTCTGCGACCTCGCGCTCGGCGGCGGTGGTGTCCTCGGCCACAGGAGCTTCGAGTGCCGAGGTCTCGCTCTCGGCCGCCTCGAGTTCTCCGTCGGCTCCTGCATCAGCGGCGTCGTCGGCCTCGGCCGCGTCCGCCGCATCCTCCGAGGTCTCCTCGTCCACCTCGGTGTCGGCGCGCAGTGCCACCGCGGCCAATCGTCCTTCGCGCCACACGAGCAGCTGCGCCGTGATGATGCCGAGCAGGCCCGACCAGGCGAAGACGAGGATGCCGGCGAGCCACCAGTTGGCGCCGACCGTGCCGAAGACGCCGAGCGGGCCGCCCGCGACCCAGGTCGCCAGCGCCGTGACGAGTCCGGCGCCCGCTGCGGCAGCGAGCACCGTCCATGAAGCGTCGGCGCTGCCCACCGGGGCACCGTCGGCCTTCGCCTGCAGGGTTCGCTGCGCGGCGAAACGTCCGAGCAGCGCACCGACCGTCGCCGGAACGGCGAGCAGCACCGGCCAGAACGCTGCGGCCGGACCCGAGGGGACCGCCGCGAGCACCGGCAGCGCCGGGAGGTCACCGCCCGTCGCCTCGAACAGGCTCAGGTGGATGTCGCCGAAGTGCACGGTGCTGCCCGCCAGAACGGCCGCGGCACCGATGATGACGTTGGGCAGGTACAGGATCGACATCACCGTCAGCCCCAGCACGCCGGTCCAGTGATCCCCGCGCGCGAGCAGTTCACCGACGACGTTCCACGACCACAACAGTCCGGCGACGACCGCCACCCCACCGAGGGCGAACATCCCCAGCAGCACCCGCAGTGCCGGACGGAAGGCGAGCACGAGCCAATCGGGAGCCGAGTAGTAGCGCACCAGCGGCTTCCACACACGGGAGCCGATACCGATGAGAGCCGCGGCCAGGTAGATGGCGGTGACCCACGCGAGCGCGGCAGCTGCATTCGGAGGCGTCACCGGCAGCACGCTCGCCGCATCCTGCAGCACGATCAGCGACGCCGCGGTCACCAGTAGCGGGCCGGCGAGGACGGCGACGGTGATGCGCGAGACATCCTGACGGTCGAGGGCGTACCCACTGTTCTCGACGAGCGCGTCGGCCGCGGACGCACACCCGCGCGCCGCCTGCCACACCAGGACCGCGGTGGGCAGCAACGGCAGCACACCGAGCGACGTGCCGTCGATCGTGAGCGTCACCTGGTGCAGTGCGAGCCACGTGCCGGCGATCGCAGCGTAGATGCCGGTGAGGTCGCTGTTGGCGACGACCATCGTCGTCACCACGATGGTGGCCACGACGGCGAGCGTCACCGCCGGAACGCGGGCCGCGGTGCCGAGCAGGATGCGAAACCGCTCCGGGTCCAGGCTGTCGTCGTCGGTTGGAACGTGCCGGGTGGACCGGCCGAGCGTCGAAGTCATCGGTTCGAGAGTGTCACCGACACGGCGATCGTGGTGTCAGGCGCGCCGATCACCGCTGGTCGTCCGGTGCGCGGAAGGCCTGCGTGGCGTCCTGGTCGCCGGTCGCAGTGGTCCCGGTCTCCTCGCGACGTTCCGTGCCCGTCGTGTCGTCATCGGACACTGTGCCGTCCGCCCGGGTGGCTGGGCCGTCCGCCCGGGTGTCGGTGTGGTCCGTCGAGTCCTGAGCGCCGTGCGGTTCCTGGACCGGGTACTGCTGGGTCGGCTGCGCACCCGTGTACTGCTGGCCGGCGCCGTACTGCTGGGCACCGGAATACTGTGCTCCCCCGCCGTACTGCTGAGCGCCCGGGAACTGCTGAGCGCCCGGGAACTGCTGAGCGCCCGGGAACTGCTGGGAACCGGGGAACTGCTGGGCTCCGCTGTACTGCTGCCCGCCGTACTGCTGGGCGCCCGGATACTGCTGGGACCCGCCGTACTGCTGCGACCCCGAATACTGCTGCGCGCCGGAGTACTCCCCCGACGTCTGCTGTCCGGGATACGCCTGGTGTCCGGGATGCGGCGCACCGAACTGGGACTGCCCGACGGCTCCCTGCTGCGAGCCGTAGGGCTGGCCGTATCCCTGCGGACCGTAAATCTGCGGCGAACCGGAGCCCTGGGGCTGACCTGTTCCCGCACCGGTCCCGAATCCCTGGTACTGCCCGGCGCTCTGCGGCGACCCGAAGGAACTCCGCTCACCCGACCGGCCGGACACGAGGATGCCGAGGCCGAACAGCAATGCGACGAGCGCCAGCGCGAACTGCAGGAAACCGAGGACGAGGATCGTCACGCCGCCCCACGCGATCCCGGTGTCCTCGGGCAGATGGAAGAGCTGGAACAGGGATGTCACGAAACCGACGCCCGACGCCGCGACGGCCACCGCACGCAGGTCCTGGCCGGGGAGCAGCGACAGCGCCGCGCTCACACCGCCGAAGAGCAGGAAGGCCAGCGGCACGACGGCGAAGCCGAAATCGAAGGACGTGAGCGCCACCTGCGAGCCGAAGGTGATGTTCACGAAGGGCGTGAGGCCGAGGAGGAAGTTCACGGCACCGAGCACGGCCACCGCGAGTGGCAGCAACAACGGCACCACCTTGCTCTGGGCGGATGCGCCTGCGGGGAATGTCATCGATTCTCCTGCCGTCGATCGGTGTGTGTCGGTCACTCGTCCTGCAGTCAACAGCCTAGGGACTACCCGAGAGAATGGGGTCCATGCCGCACACTCTCGCCCCGGGCCCCGACGTCGTGGTCGAGACGGAGGTGAAGCACTCGCGTTTCCTCGCCGCGGTTCGTCGTGTCGACACGGCCGACGCCGCGCTCGCCTTCGTCGACGAACAACGCCGACTGTATCCCGATGCCCGACACCACTGCTGGGCGTTCGTGGTGGGTGACGACCCGTCGGCGCGTGCCGAGCGGTCGAGCGACGACGGGGAGCCGGGCGGCACGGCCGGCATCCCGATGCTGCAGGTCCTGCACCACCGGGATCTGGTGAACGTCGCGGTGGTGGTAACCCGATGGTTCGGAGGGATCAAGCTCGGCGCGGGCGGGCTGGTGCGCGCGTACTCGGGTGCGGTCGCGACGGCCTTGGACGAGGCGCCCCTCGTCGAGCGCAGGCAGCAGGAGAAGTTCACCCTCGCGATCGATCACGGCGAAGCGGGTCGCGTGGAGGCGGAACTGCGCGGCCGCGGGGTCGCAGTGCTCGACGTGACCTATGCGGACCGGGTGGTCCTCACCGTCGCGGGGCGCGCGCGGAGCGAACTGGAGGGCTGGGTGGCGTCACTGACGTCCGGGGCGGGCGAACTCGAACCCGCGGGAGTCGACTGGATCGACTCCTGAAACGGCGCGTGCGCGCCTCCCGATGGCGGAACGCCACCGGAAGGCGCGCACGGAAGGCGACGCTGCTGTCAGAGCGACTGCAGGATCTCGCGAGCGAGCGCAGCGGTCTCGGACGGCGTCTTGCCGACCTTCACGCCAGCCGCCTCGAGAGCGTCCTTCTTGGCCTGAGCGGTGCCCGAGGAGCCCGAGACGATGGCGCCGGCGTGGCCCATGGTCTTGCCCTCGGGAGCGGTGAAGCCTGCGACGTAGCCGACGACGGGCTTGGTCACGTTGGCCTTGATGTAATCGGCCGCGCGCTCCTCGGCGTCGCCGCCGATCTCGCCGATCATGACGATGACCTTGGTCTCCGGGTCCTTCTCGAACGCCTCGATGGCATCGATGTGGGTGGTGCCGATGACCGGGTCGCCGCCGATGCCGATGGCGGTCGAGAAGCCGTACTCGCGCAGCTCGAACATCATCTGGTAGGTCAGGGTGCCCGACTTCGAGACGAGGCCGACCGGACCCTTGCCGGCGATGTTCGCCGGGGTGATGCCGACGAGCGCCTCACCCGGGGTGATGATGCCGGGGCAGTTGGGGCCGATGATGCGGGTCTTGTTGCCCTTCTGGACGTTGTACGCCCAAGCGTAGGCGGAGTCCTGCACCGGGATGCCCTCGGTGATGACCACGAGCAGCGGGATCTCCGCGTCGATGGCCTCGACGATGGCGTCCTTCGAGAAGGCCGGGGGAACGAACGCGATCGAGACGTCGGCGCCGGTCTCCTTCATGGCCTCGGCGACGGAGCCGAAGACGGGGAGCTCGACCGGGTTGCCGTCCTTGTCGGTGTGCGAGACCGTCGTGCCGGCCTTGCGGGCGTTCACGCCGCCGACGACCTGGGTGCCGGCCTTGAGCATGAGCGCGGTGTGCTTGGTGCCCTCGCCGCCGGTGATGCCCTGGACGATGACCTTGGAATCCTTGGTAAGGAAGATTGCCATTGTTCTGTGTGTCCCTTTACTTCGCTGCGAAGGCGAGTTCGGCCGCCTTGTCGGCAGCCTCGTCCATGGTGGCGACGACCGTGACCAGCGGGTGGTTGGCCTCGGCGAGGATGCGGCGACCTTCGTCGACGTTGTTGCCGTCGAGGCGGACGACCAGCGGCTTGTTGGCCTCGTCGCCGAGGATCTCGAGGGCCTTGACGATGCCGTTCGCGACCGCGTCGCACGCGGTGATGCCACCGAAGACGTTGACGAACACGCTCTTGACCTGAGCGTCGTTCAGGATGACGTCGAGACCGGCAGCCATGACGGCCGCAGAGGCGCCGCCACCGATGTCGAGGAAGTTGGCGGGCTTGACGCCGCCGTGCTTCTCGCCTGCGTAGGCGACGACGTCGAGGGTCGACATGACCAGGCCGGCGCCGTTACCGATGATTCCGACCTCGCCGTCGAGCTTGACGTAGTTGAGGTCGTTCTCCTTGGCCTTGAGCTCGAGGGGATCCGTGGCGTCCTTGTCCTCGAACTCGGCGTGGCCGGGCTGACGGAAGTCGGCGTTGGCATCCAGGGTGACCTTGCCGTCGAGGGCGAGGATCTGGTCGTCCGGGGTACGGACGAGGGGGTTGACCTCCACGAGAAGAGCGTCTTCCTTGACGAAGACCTCCCACAGCTTCTGGATGGTCACGGCTGCGGCGTCGAGGACCTCGGCGGGCAGGTGGCCCTTCTCGGCGATCTCGCGCGCGAACGCGAGGTCGACACCCTTGACGGCGTCGACGGGGACCTTGGCGAGGCGCTCCGGCTTGGTGGCGGCGACCTCTTCGATCTCCATGCCGCCCTCGACCGAGCACATCGCCAGGTAGGTGCGGTTGGTGCGGTCGAGCAGGAAGGAGATGTAGTACTCCTCCGCGATGTCGCTGGCCTCGGCGACCAGGAGCTTCTTGACGATGTGACCCTTGATGTCGAGCCCGAGGATGTTCTCGGCGTGGGTCTGCGCGTCGTCTGCGGTGGCGGCGTACTTCACGCCACCGGCCTTGCCGCGGCCGCCGACCTTGACCTGGGCCTTGACCATGACCGGCTTGCCGATTTCCTCCGCGATCTCGCGGGCACCGGCGACAGTGTCGGTAACACGGCCGGCCGACGTCGGCACGTCATGCTTGGCGAAGAGTTCCTTCGCCTGATATTCGAAGAGATCCATCTGCTCACCGTCTCGTCTGCGTTCACGCCCGCTCCGGGGTATCGAGCGGGTCGTTTCGGACTCTAGTTTCTCGGCCGGGCCGCGGATCACGCGCGGCAGTCCCATGTGGCACAGGTCACGCGCGCGTAGGTCCGGGAACGACTTCACAGTTCCCCTCCCGGGACGTGGCGGGCGCCACGTTCGAGCGGAGCACTCGGTTCAGAATGACAGGTACCCACTCGCTCCCCGACACCGGATCCCACGCTGCCGCGATGCAACAGACTCGTGACGTGTCGGAAAACAGTGTTTGGAACTCCGGCCGCTGGGGCATGTCCCAATTTGCCCCGGTTTGCACTGTGATGCCACTCACATAACGTCCGCCGGACGAACTACGGCTTGCCACCCCCGCGATCACTTCGTTACCGTCGCCTGGTCGAAGTAACGATGAGGTCACGAACGGAGGATGGCGATGCGCTCTGGTAACCCGAGTGCCGAGAGCCGAACCCGCCGTCCCGAATCGGCACCCGAAGACTGGAATGCCTGGGAAGCCGCCACGATGGACTTCCGTAACACCGGCCCCGGTTCCGAGCCCACCTACTACTCCGACTCCTTCGGCCACGCCGTCCGCGACGACCGCTTCGCGCAGGATCGTCGCGACGAGAGCACCGACGTCACCGCTCCCGCATCCCGCGGTGGAGCCCATCGACTTCCCACTCCCCCCACTGCCCTCAAGGGCCGCGCCGCAGTCTTCGCGGTCGCCGCAGGCGCCGTGGTCGCCGCGGGCCAGGCCGCAGCCAATGGTGGTCCGGGACAGAACACCGAGCACTCCGAGGTCGCTCTCGCCGCCGGCGAAGCCGATTCCTCGATCATCACGGCCACCGCAGTGCCGCAGGCCGCACAGTTCGCGCCGAGCGCCGACGCCGAGCCGTCGCAGGCCCCGCAGGTGCTCAACATCGCCGACCCGAACGACCTGTCGCAGTTCTCGAATCTCCTGGCCAAGGGCCAGCGATTCAGCGAGGAACGCGCTGCGCGCGAGGCCGCGGCCCGTCGCCCGCTGTTCGTCCTCCCCGCCGCGGGGTCGTTCACCTCGAACTTCGGCGCACGCTGGGGCACCCTCCACGCCGGCGTCGACATCGCAGGCCCCATCGGCACCCCGATCCTCGCGGTCGCCGACGGTGAGGTCATCGATTCCGGCCCGGCTTCCGGCTTCGGCATGTGGGTCCGCCTCCTCCACGCCGACGGCACCATCACCGTGTACGGGCACATCGACCAGTCCCTGGTGACCGTGGGTCAACACGTCATGGCCGGCGACCAGATCGCCACCATGGGCAACCGCGGCTTCTCCACCGGCCCGCACCTGCACTTCGAGGTGCACCTCAACGGCGTCGACAAGATCGATCCCGTCCCGTGGCTCGCCACCCGGGGTATCGCCCTCGGCATCCAGCGCGACTGACCGACCTCGCCGCCGCACGTTCGGCGTGCGTCACGTTCCGCCCTCTTTCCCGCTTCGGTGCGGACCCGCTCTTTCGTGCGAATCCGCGCCTGACACAGGCTTTCAGGGCATCACAGTTTGATCATCGGCACACCGCCGACGAGCATCAACCGCACCTTGCCGGCACTGCCGAAGTCGATCACGACGGTGGCCGTGGGGCCCGAGCCCCGAGTTTCGAGAACCGTTCCGAGACCGTACTTGTCATGGCTGACGCGGTCGCCGACGTCGAGCACCAAGTGGTTGTTGCGTCCGCGCGCCGCACCGAAACTCGGTGTTCCCGAGGATCCGCGCCGCTCGCCCGCACCGAACCGTGAACCAGTGCCCGAGCCGATCGCCTGACCACGGGCGGGCGTGGGCTCGAGGCGTCGCCAGTCGATGAGGTGCTGCGGAATCTCTTGCAGGAAACGAGATTCCGGATTGGTGAGCGGCTGCCCCCAGGACGAACGCAACACGGCCCGCGTGAGATAGAGACGACGCCGGGCGCGCGTGATGCCGACATACGCGAGTCGCCGTTCCTCGGACAGCTCGGCCGGATCGCCGAGGGCACGCATGTGCGGGAACTGGCCGTCCTCCCAACCGGTGACGAACACAACCGGGAACTCGAGGCCCTTCGCGGTGTGCAACGTCATCAGCGTGACCACACCGGCCTCGTTCTCCGGGATCTGGTCGGCGTCGGCGACGAGCGAGACCTTCTCGAGGAACGCCGCGAGCGATCCCGGTTCGGGATCCCCCTCTTCACGTTCGTCGTCGACGATCCCGGCCGCGTTACGGACGTCGGCACTGAATTCCCTTGCCACGCTGACGAGTTCGTGGAGGTTGTCGAGACGGGCGCCGTCCTGCGGGTCGTCGCTCGCCGACAACTCGGCGCTGTATCCGGTGCGATCGAGGATCGCCTCGACGACGTCGCCGATGTCCACCATGTCGTTGCCGTCGGCGTCGCTCGCGACGAGCATCGCCCGCAGGCCGTCCATCATCTCGACGAAACCGGCGATCGCCTTCTGCGCCCGCGTGTTCAGCAGCGCGACCTTGCCGGCCGCGGCGTCGGCGAGGGCCTGCCCGAAGCTCACACCGAGCCGCTCGGCGTGCACCGCCACGCACGCCTCGGCACGATCGCCGATACCGCGGCGAGGGGTGTTGAGGATGCGGCGCAGGCTCACCGTGTCGTCGGGGTTGTCGAGCACCTTCAGGTACGCAACGACGTCGCGCACCTCCTTGCGCTCGTAGAACCGCACACCGCCGACGACCTTGTAGGGCACACCGTGCCGGATGAAGACGTCCTCGAACGCGCGGGAGGCATTGTTGGTGCGGTAGAACACCGCGATGTCGGAGTAGGTGGTGTCGCCGCCGTCGACGAGCCGGTCGATCTCGGCGGCGACGAACCGCGCCTCGTCGTGCTCGTTGTCGGCGACGTAGCCGGTGATGAGTTCGCCCTCACCCGAATCGGTCCACAGCCGCTTCTCGCGGCGACCCGTGTTCTTGGAGATGACGGAATTGGCCGCCGACAAGATGTTCTGGGTGGAGCGGTAATTCTGTTCGAGCAGGATCGTGCGCGCCTGCGGATAGTCGCGCTCGAACTCCTCGATGTTGCGGATCGTGGCGCCGCGGAAGGCGTAGATCGACTGGTCGGCGTCGCCCACCACGCACAGTTCGCTCGGGGGGACGGCGGATTCCTCCTCCGGATCGCCCACGAGGGTGCGCACCAGCACGTACTGCGCGTGGTTGGTGTCCTGGTACTCGTCGACCAGGACGTGACGGAACCGGCGCCGGTAGTACTCGGCGACCTGCGGATGAGCCTGCAGCAGCGCCACCGTCTCGCCGATGAGGTCGTCGAAGTCGAAGGCGTTCGCCGTGCGCAGGCGCTGCTGGTAGTGCGCGTAGACCCGAGCGACGACGCGGGTGAGTTCGGTGGCCGCCGAATCGGTCTCCGCCTCGTGGACGGCTTCTTCCGGCCCGATCAATTCGTTCTTCAGGTTCGAGATCTGTGTGGACAGCAGCCGGGCGGAGTACTTCTTGCTGTCGAGTTCGAGATCCTTCGCGATCATCGTGAGCAGACGACGGGAATCGTCGGCGTCGTAGATCGTGAAATTCGAATTCATGCCCTGCAGCAGACCCGCCTGCGCGCGCAGGATCCGGACGCAGCTCGAGTGGAAGGTCGAGACCCACATCGCATTCGCGCGCGGCCCCACCAGAGCCGCCACCCGCTCGCGCATCTCGGCGGCGGCCTTGTTGGTGAACGTGATGGCGAGCACCTGACCAGGGACGACGCCGCGCTCGGCCAGCAGATAGGCGATGCGACGCGTGAGCACCGCAGTCTTGCCGGAGCCCGCGCCCGCGACGATCAGCAACGGGGCTCCTTCGTGCGTGACCGCTTCCCGCTGCTGCGGATTGAGCCCTTCGAGAAGAGCATCGGATCCGGGGCGGGAGTTTGCGAGCGCGACGGGAGTGTTCATCGTTTCACCAAACTACCGGACCGTTCGGACAACGGATCCGGACCACACAGTCGATCAAGCCGAGTGGCAGGGCCTACATGGTGAGTGGCAAACTGGAGACCATGTCTTCTGTCCTTTGCAGGCTCGGATCGAGTTCCGGTTGTCGCTGTCGATTCCCGACTGCCGGCCCGACCCGATACCGGTAACAGCCGCTCCCATACGGGCGATCCTTCAGAGCAGATGCGAGGAGACGACATGAGCACGCACATCGATTCTTCCCTTTCCGGCGAGCCGGACCAGGCGAACGCCGGAACACCGGCCGCGACCGACGACACCGCAGTGCCCACCGAGGCCGAGATCGAGGAGCTCCGCAAGGAGATCGATCGTCTCGACGCCGAGATCCTGGCCGCGGTCAAGCGCCGCACCGAGGTCTCCCGCATGATCGGGCGTACCCGCATGGCGTCCGGCGGTACCCGTCTCGTGCACAGCCGCGAGATGAAGGTCCTCGAGCGGTTCAGCGAGTTGGGCCAGGAAGGCCACACCCTGGCGATGCTGCTGCTCCGCCTCGGGCGTGGCCGCCTGGGCCACTAACGGCGTGGCCGTCCGCGTCACTGACGGCGTGGCCGTCCGCGTCACTGACGGCGTGGCCGTCCGCGTCACTGACGGCGAGGCCGTCCCGACCATCGCCGAGTTCCCTACTGCAGGGCGATGTACTTGGTTTCGAGGAATTCCTCGATGCCTTCGGTACCGCCCTCGCGTCCCAGCCCGGAATCCTTGATTCCGCCGAAGGGGGCCGCGACATCCGAGACGACACCGCGGTTCACACCGACGATGCCCGTTTCGAGCGCATGCGACACGCGCAGGGCCCGGTCGAGGTCGCGCGTGAAGATGTAGGCAGCGAGCCCGTAGCGGGTATCGTTCGCCGCTGCGAGGGCTTCCTCCTCGGTGTCGAAGCCGGTGACGGCCGCGACCGGCCCGAAGACCTCTTCCTGCAGGATGCGGGCCTGCTTCGGCACGTCGTCGAGCACGGTGGCCGGGTAGAACCATCCCGGTCCGTCCGCGGGTTCACCGCCCAGGCGCACCGAGGCACCCGCCGACACCGCGTCCTGCACGAGTTCGATCACGGTCTTCTTCTGGTTCTCGTTGACCAGGGGGCCCAGCGTCGCGTCGGGGTCCGTTCCCGGCCCGAGCTTGTACGACGCCATGCGTTCGGTGAGCTTGGCGACGAAGGCGTCGCGCACCGAGTTGTGGACGTGGAAGCGGTTCGCGGCCGTGCAGGCCTCTCCCCCGTTGCGCAGCTTGGCTGCCACCGCGCCCTCGACCGCGGCGTCGAGGTCGGCGTCCTCGAAGACGACGAACGGCGCGTTGCCTCCGAGCTCGAGCGAGGTGCGCAGCAGCGAACGACCGGCCTTCTCGGCGAGCATGCGCCCGACCTCGGTGGAGCCGGTGAAGGTGAGCTTGCGCAGCCGGGGATCCTCGAGGAGCGGCCCGGTGACCTCACCGGCATGTGAAGACGGGAGCACCGACAGGACACCCTTGGGTAGTCCTGCCTCGTCGAAGAGCTGCGCGAGCAGCTGGATCGTGAGGGGCGTCTCGGACGCGGGCTTGACGATGATCGTGCATCCCGCCGCGAGGGCGGGACCGATCTTGCGGGTTCCCATCGCGAGCGGGAAGTTCCACGGTGTGATGGCCAGGCAGGGACCGACGGGTTGTTTCGTCACGAGAACGCGACCGGTGCCGGCAGGGGCGGGCGTGTAGCGACCGGCGATGCGGACCGCCTCCTCGGAGAACCATCGCAGAAATTCGGCGCCGTAGGTCACCTCCGATCGGCTCTCCGGTAGTGCCTTACCCATCTCGAGTGTCATGAGCAGCGCGAAGTCGTCGGCGCGTTCGGTGATCTTCCGCCACACCGTCCGCAACAGTTCGGCGCGTTCTCGCGGCGGGGTCGCAGCCCATTCCGGACCGGCCGCGACGGCCGCGTCGAGGGCCCGCAAGGCATCACCGGGCGCGGCATCGGCGACACGGGTGAGTTCGTCACCGGTCGCGGGATCGTGGACTCCGAAGGTGGCTCCGTTCTCGGCCGCCACCCACTCACCGCCGAGGAACAGGTCGGTGGGGACGGACCGAATCAGTTCTGCAGCATCCATATGCCCCATCATGCGCGTCGCGGTCGCTCGCTGTGGGAAACCGAGGGATCCCTTCGTCACACACCGGGGCCCAGTTGCACACCGGGCGCACCGTGTCGGGGCGCACTACTGTCGACGACATGAGCGACGTAACCGCAACGGCACCGTGGAAAGCTCTGGAAGACCATCGCGACCGGCTCGAATCGGTGTCGCTGCGGCAGTTGTTCACCACCGAACCCGACAGGGTCTCGGCGTTGACGGTCCCTGCCGGGGATCTGGTGATCGATTTCAGCAAACAACGCCTCGACACCCCGGTCGTGCAGGCCCTGCTCGAGCTCGCCGACACCGCGGGGATCGCCGCGGCTCGGGAGGCGATGCTCTCGGGTGCGCACATCAACGTCACCGAGGATCGGGCGGTGCTGCACACCGCCCTGCGTCTGCCCCGCGATGCGCAGTTGATCGTCGACGGGGTCGATGTCGTCGCCGATGTCCATGCCGTGCTCGACCGGATGGGCGAGTTCACCGACCGCCTCCGCAGCGGCGACTGGCGCGGCGCCACCGGGCAGCAGATCACCACGGTGGTCAACATCGGCATCGGCGGCTCCGATCTCGGCCCGGCGATGGTCACCCGCGCACTGCGGCGCTTCCACGACGGGCCGGCGACGCGGTTCGTCTCCAACGTCGACCCCGCCGATCTGACCGCGGCACTGGCCGACCTGGACCCGGCGACGACCGTGTTCATCGTCGCGTCGAAGACGTTTTCCACCCTCGAAACCCTCTCCAACGCCACCGCCGCCCGCCGCTGGCTCGTCGACGCCCTCGGGGAAGATGCGGTGGCGAAGCATTTCGTCGCGGTGTCGACGCACACCGAGCGGGTGGTCGAGTTCGGCATCGACCCGGCGAACATGTTCGAATTCTGGGACTGGGTCGGCGGCCGTTATTCGGTCGGCTCGGCGATCGGGCTGGCGGTGATGTGCGCCATCGGACGCGAGCGGTTCGCCGAGTTCCTCGCCGGCATGCACACCATCGACACCCACTTCGCCACCACCGCCCCGGCCCGGAACGCACCGTTGCTGGCGGGGGTGATCGGGGTGTGGAATGCGAGCATCCTCGGTTATCGGTCGCGCGCGGTGGTGCCCTATGCGCAGGATCTGGCGCGGCTGCCGGCCTATCTGCAGCAGCTGACCATGGAATCGAACGGCAAATCCGTGCGCGCCGACGGCACACCGGTGGTGTGTCCGACCGGGGAGGTGTTCTGGGGTGAGCCCGGTACCAACGGTCAGCACGCCTTCTTCCAGCTGTTGCACCAGGGCACCGAGATCGTCCCCGTCGACTTTCTCGGCCTCGCCCGTAGCGGCGACGACCTGCCCGCCCGCGACGGGCAGACCAGCATGCAGGTGTTGTTGCTGGCGAACATGTTCGCCCAGGCCAAAGTGTTGGCCTTCGGGCGTGATGCCGACGAGGTCCGCGCCGACGGCGTCGACGAGGCGTTGGTGGCGCACAAGGTGATGCCCGGGGATCGGCCGTCGACGACGATCCTCGCCCCGGAACTGACCCCGTCGGTGGTCGGGCAGATCATCGCCTTCTACGAACATCAGACCTTCGTCCAAGGCGTCGTGTGGGGGATCGACTCGTTCGACCAGTGGGGCGTCGAACTCGGCAAGACCCAGGCCACCGCCCTGCAGACGGTGCTCGCCGGCGACGAGATCCCCGACACCGGCGACGCGTCCACCGACCACCTGATCGAGGTCTACCGCACCCTGCGCGACGGAGCCTGATCGCATCCTGCTCGAGAGATCAAGCAGCCTTCGGATCGGACCAGGCCGTGGTGGTCCGGACCCGTCCGTGCGTGTCGACGAGACGCGCCGGCAGGTCGTACTGTTCGAGCCACGACAGGGCTCCGATGCCCCGCTGCAACGCCGTCGCCGCGGCCGCATGAGCCCACACCGCGTCGGGAGCGATGACGCTGACGAGACGCCACCGCTCGGGGTCGGCGACGTCGCTGGTGTGCGACGCCATCGCCGATCCGGCCGGCAGTTCGACCGAGCCCCGGTCCGGGAGCGGCACCTGCCATCCCCCGGCAGGCGCGTGCCCCGCGGTGGCCATCACGTCGCCGATGCGCACGAGCGCCCCGCATTCGAGCAGATTCGCGACGAGCGCCGCGGAGTAGTCGACGGTGTCGGCCACGGCCGTCGCGCCGAGTTCGAGACTCACCCCGAAAGGAGCGAGCACGATGTCTCCGTCGATCTGCACGTCGCGGTAGGTGGGGATGGGATGGATCGGCGGGATGGCTCCGGCATCGACGGAGGCGTCGTCGGAGTCGACCGGGGTGATGGTCCCGCCCGTCATGCGGGCCGCCCACAGCGCCGACCGCACCATCGATGCCAGTCGGGGGCTCATCGTGACCGGAGTGCCCTGCGCGAGGTTGACGGAGTGGATCTCGGCGTCGCCCCGGCGGCTGTCGCTCACCGCCTCGGATTCGGCGACGACGCCGCGCACGATCATGCGGGCACGGTGCAGTGCATGCGGCTCGGTCACCGCGAGTGCGATCTGCCGACCCCACTCCCACCATTCGTTGCTGCCGATCATGACGGGCTCCACCCGTAGTCGATTCCTCGCAGGACGTATTCCAGTATGCCCTCGACCTGAGACGGGTGACAGCGCCGCAGGATCGGACCCGCCCTCGTCAGACCCGGTCGAGGATCGCGGCGGTGTCCACGCCGGTCGGCAGTGTGCCCATCGCGATGCCCCAGTCGTCGTCGAGCCGACTGCGGCAGAACGCCTCCGCAACGGCGGGATGTCCGTGCCGGACGAGCTGCGCGCCCTGCAGGGCCAGGGCCATGAGCTCCACGACCCGCCGTGCCCGGTACTCGGCGTCCTCGAGGTCGGCGAGTTCCTTGCCGATCCGGGCGATGGCCGAATCGAGCCGCGGATCGGCACCTTCCGCAAGCCTGACCTCGGTGAAGAACGCCTCGACGGTGTCGGGTTGCCGCGCCATTGCACGCAGCGCGTCGAGTGCCGCGACGTTGCCGGATCCTTCCCAGATCGACATGAGCGGCGACTCGCGATAGAGCCGCGGCATGCCCGATTCCTCGGCGTAGCCGTTGCCGCCGAGGCATTCGAGGGCTTCGGCGGCGACCGCGGGTGCCCGCTTGCACACCCAGTACTTGGTGACGGCCAGCGCGATGCGGCGCAGGGCGGCCTCCTGCTCGTCCCCGGCGGCGCGGTCGGTCGCCCCGGCCAGACGCATCATCATCGTCGTCGCGGCATCGGACTCGACGACGAGATCGGAGAGGACGTTGCGCATGAGCGGCTGGTCGACGAGCAACGCGCCGAACGCCTTCCGGTGACGGGCATGGTGAACCGCGCGCAACGTCGCGATCCGCATGTTCACGGCCGAGCCGATGACACAGTCGAGTCGCGTCATGTTCACCATCTCGATGATGGTGTTGATGCCGCGACCTTCCGGGCCGACGAGCCAGCCGATCGCGTTCTCGTACTCGATCTCGGAGGAGGCGTTCGACTTGTTGCCGAGCTTGTCCTTCAGCCGCTGGATGCGGATGGCGTTGCGGGTGCCGTCGGGCAGGACCCGCGGGAGCAGGAAGCACGACGGTCCGTGCTCGGTCTGCGCGAGCGTGAGGAACAGGTCGGACATCGGCGCGGACGTGAACCACTTGTGCCCGACGATCGTGTACGAACCGTCGGCGTTGGGGGTCGCGGTGGTGGTGTTGGCGCGGACGTCGGAACCGCCCTGCTTCTCGGTCATCGACATCCCGGCGATCAGGCCACGTTTCGTGGAGGGTTCGCGCAGCCCGAAGTCGTAGTGCGGCGCGGCCAGCAGCGGCTCGTAGCGCTCGGCAAGTTCGGCGTTGTGGCGCAGCGCCGGGATCGCGGCGTAGGTCATCGAGATCGGGCACATGTGCCCGGCATCGGTATGCCCCCACACGTAGAACTTCGCGGCACGGGCAACGTGCGCGCCGGGACGCGGGTCGCGCCAGGGTGCCGCGTGCAGGCCGTTCTCGACGGCGACGGTCATCAGGTCGTGCCAGTGCGGATGGAACTCGACCTCGTCGACGCGGTGGCCGTAGCGGTCGTGGGTGTGCAGCACGGGCGGATACTCGTTGGCGAGCCGCCCCCAGTCCTGGGCACGGGCGGTGCCGGCGAGGGCGCCGAGTTCGCGGACCTCGTCCTCGGCCCAACTCGCCCCTTCGCGGCGCAGTCCTTCGAGGAGGGCGGGGTCGTCGGCGGCCCCGTAGGGCTCGAGGTCCGGTACCTGGTTGAACACTTCGTGGGTGGCGGGGAAATTCACGGCTTCACTCCTGAGTCGTTCCGGAAGGCAGATGCCCCGCCGCTCGCAGTACGAGGACGACGAGGTCGGGGACGGTGGATCCGGCCGCGCTGTCTCGAAGGCGACCGTCGGCCGCACTGTCTCGAAGGCGACCGTCGGCCGCGCCGGGGAGGCGACCGGTGAGCACCTCACCGACAGCCCCGACGAGCGCCGCGGCGGTGAGCTCGACGTCCTGTTCGGGGAATTCACCGGTCTCGACGCCGTGGCGCACGGCGTTCGCGAAGGCCGCTGCGAAGGCGCGGCGCAACACGAGTCGTTCGGCGTCGACCGCGGCGTCGACCGGTTCGGCGAGCAGGGCGTAGGCGAGGGTGGGATTGCGCAGCGCACGGCGGGAGAAGGTGTCGACCACCGCGGTCACCCGGTCGGCACCGGATCCGGTTGCGGCCGCGGACGTCACGGCCTCGACCTCCCGCTCGCACAGTTCCCGGAAGATCCGCACCATGAGATCGGACTTGTCGACGTAGTGCCGGTAGACGCTGCCGGTGGCGACGCCGGCCCGTTCGGCGACCGCCGAGACGGACAGTCCGCTGTATCCGCGTTCGCTGAGCAGAGTCACGGCGGCAGCGGCGATCGCCTCGCGCTGCGCGTCGAGTCGCTCCTGCACTGCGGGTGTCCGCCGGTACGCCACACCAAGGATTGAACCTCGGTTCAGTGCTTCGGTCAACGGTCGGCGCTACGGTCGGGACTGTGAATCGCCTGAGCGTCGTGGACGAGATGTTCCTCCACCGCCACAAAGGAACCGGCCTGCCGTCGGTGATGCAGGGTCTGTGGCGCACCGACGAGACCGTGGACGCGACCCTGTTGCTGTCCCTGCACGACGTGCTGTCCGAAGGCCCGCTCGGTCGCCGTGTGGTCCGTCCCCGGGTTCCCGGTGCACGCCCCCGCTTCGAACCCAACACGCACGTCCATCCACTGCGCTATCCCGCGACCCCCATCCCCGACGACGAGCTCCTCGCCTGGGCCGACGAGCACGCGAACGTGGACGTCGATCCCGAGCTCGGTCCCGGCTGGGCGGTCGCCGCGACCCGACTCACGAGCGGCGGCACCGCACTGTCGATCGTGTGCTCGCACGTCCTGACCGACGCGCGGGGATTCGTCCGCGCGGTCGCCGACGCGCTCGCCGACCGGCCGCGACGACCCGACCCCGGTCGCCAATCCGACCTACGCGATGCGATGCAGTTGTTCCGGAAGGTCGGCAGCGGGCTGCGCCGCGTGAAGTACACACCTCGCACGGAGAAACCGACCGCGCCGCAGTCGGTGCACTCGCGACCGCGCACCGCGCTCGTCGACGTCGACGCGGCGCAGTGGAAGGCCGTCGCGGCCGCGGAGGACGGCAGCCCGAACGCCCTGCTGCTCGCCGTGTCCGCCGGTGTCGCCCGGCGCGCCCGCATCCCGTTCCCCGTGCGCATCTCCGTTCCGGTCGACGACCGGAAGGAGGGAACCGTCTCCAACGGCGTGTCGATGGTGGGGATCACCGTCGACGACGGCGACACGCTCGCCTCCATCCGGGCCCGCGCCGCGCACGCCTATTCGCAGCCGCGGGAGGGCGCGCCGCACAACATGCCGGCCGAGATCCTGCAACTCCTCCCCGACCGGATCGCCGCCCGCGTCGCGCGCGGTGCCGGTGAGCGGGACCTGTTGTGTTCCAACATCGGCGCGGTGCCCCGCGAGCTCACCACGCTGGGCCCGTACCGCACCACCGGGATCGCGATGCGCGCTATGCACCCGGGACTCGACACCCGGCCGGCCCGCACCACGACCCGCCTGTCGGTCTACGCCTGCCACACCGACGAGCGGTACACACTCGCGTTCGTCGCCCTCGACGAGGAGCGCTTCCCCGACACCGCGACGCTGCACACCTACGTACGGGCAGAGCTCGCGGGCCGAGGCCTCGAGCCCCACTTCTGGTGACGTCGACGGTGGACACGGCGGCTACCGTGACGCCCCGTCACGTACAGTGCGGAGCATGACGCCCGAGACCCACGTCACATTCGCCGACGGAACCGTCCGCGGCACCCGGCTCGACGGCCTCCTCGCCTGGCGCGGCATTCCCTACGCCGCTCCCCCGGTGGGCCCGCTGCGGCTGCGGGCGCCGCAACCGGTCGAGCCCTGGACGGGAGTGCGCGATGCGACGCAGTTCGGAAATGCCGCCCCGCAGCGTCCGCGCTACGCCGAGACCGGTCGTCGCGGGGTGCGAGTGCGTCCCGACGAGGACTGCCTGACCCTCAACGTGCTCGCCCCCGCCGGTCGGGTCCATGCACCGCGACCGGTCATGGTGTTCATCCACGGCGGCGCCTTCACCCTCGGCACGAGTGCCCTGTCGGTCTACGGCGGCGAGTCGCTGGTCCGACGCGGCGACGTAGTCTACGTGTCGATCAACTACCGTCTCGGAGCGCTCGGCTATCTCGACTTCGGGTCCTTCTCCACCGATTCGGTCCGATTCGATTCCAATCTCGGTCTGCGCGACCAGGTGGCGGCGCTCGAATGGGTCCAGCGCAACATCGCGGCCTTCGGCGGCGACCCCGACAACGTGACGATCTTCGGCGAGTCCGCCGGCGGCACCTCGGTGACGACCCTGCTCGCGACACCCGCCGCGCGCGGACTGTTCTCCGCCGCGATCGCACAGAGCCCGGCGCCGAATCTCGTCGTCACCTCCGACCGCTCGGCCGAATGGGGCCGGAAGTTCGTCGAACTGCTCGGTGCCGATCCGGATACCGCCGCGCAGGCGCTGCTCGACACCTCCCCCGTCGAACTCGGGCGGGTGGGATCGCGCCTCGGGGCGCAGGTACTGCGCGCGACTCCCGGTCTGCATCCCTTCGGCCCGGTCGTCGACGGCGATTTCGTTCCGCTCCAACCGCTCGAGGCGTACGAGACGGGCGCGGCGCATCCCGTTCCGCTCGTGCTCGGGACGAACGACCGCGAAGGTGCACTGTTCCCGAAGTTCCTCGACGCGCTGCCGACGAACCCTCGGCGGATCGACGCACTGTTCGCCGCGACAGATCCCGAGGCGAAGGATCGCATCACGGGGATCTATCCGGGATATCCGGACGAGCGTGCCGCGATCGATCTCGGCGGCGACCTCACCTTCTGGTATCCGTCCGTGCAGTTCGCGCAGGCACATTCGCGTTTCGCGCCGACCTTCATGTACCGCTTCGATCTCGCGCCGCGAGTGCTGCGCTGGACGGGCTTCGACGCGACGCACGCGGTGGAGTTGCTCGCGGTCTTCGACCAGACCGACGAACCGCTCGGCCGGGCGCTCACGGCACTCGGTGGGCGACGCGGCCTGCGGACGGCCGCCGGGGCGATGCAGCGCCAGTGGCTGAACGTGGCCCGGCACGGTGAACCACTGCCGTCGTGGCCACCCTACGACGAGAAGGACCGCGCGACAGTGATTTTCGACGAGGTCACGCGCATCGAGCACGATCCGCGTCGCGAGCGCCGCCTCGCGTGGGAGGGCTACCGCGGGTACGCCGCTCCGGCACCTGTTCAGTAAGCGCCGCTTCTCGACGCGCGCAATGAGCGTCGCTACTCGGCGCGTGCAGTGAGCGACGCTACTTGGCGACGGTGAGCAGGAAGGCGACGTCCTCGATGGCGCTGACGCTGTGCCGGACCGGCGGGATGATGATCATGTCGCCCGCCGAACCCTTCCACACGTCGTTGCCGGCGACGAGCTGGAGCTGACCCGACAGCACCTGCAGGGTCGCCTCGCCCGGGCTGTCGTGCTCGCCGAGTTCGTGCCCCGCCAGCAACGCGACGACGGTCTGCCGCAGGTGCTTGGTATGCCCACCGAAAACCGTCTGGGAGCTGCGTCCGCTGCTGGACGTCGCTGCGAGTTTGAGCTGCTGCCGTGCCATGGCGGTCAAGGAGAGCTTGTCCATGTACCGCAGTATCGCTCAGATGCCGCCGCGAGAACTCAGCTTCGGGCGTACCGGATCCAGCGGAACCTGATTCCCTTGGTGGACGTCAGCCATTCTCCGGGATCCGCCACCCACTCGGCGCCGATCGGAGGTGCGGTCGCATCTCCTGCGACGTCGAGGTCGACCTCGGTCACGAGCAGCTGCTTCGCGAACGGCATCGCCTGCGCGTAGATCTGGCCCCCACCCATGACGACGACCTCGTCCTCACGGGCGAGTGTCAGTGCGTCCTCGAGGCTCGTCGCGGTCTCGGCGCCCTGGGCCGACCACTCGACGTTGCGGGTGACGACGATGTTCCGGCGTCCCGGTAGCGGCCGGAACCTCGGCGGCAGTGAATCCCAGGTGAGCCGGCCCATGATCACCGGCTTTCCCATCGTCGCGTCCTTGAAGAACGCCATGTCCTCGGGGATGTGCCACGGGATGGTGTTCTCCCGGCCGATCACACCACCACGTGCCTGAGCCCAGACGAGGGTGACATCCCCCATCAGACGGCCACCGGCGCCTTGATCGCCGGGTGGTGCCGGTAGCCGACCACCTCGACGTCCTCGTAGCGGTAGTCGAAGATCGAGTCGCGCGGGTGCAGCTTCAACGTCGGGTAGGGATACGGATCACGGGTGAGCTGCTCCGTGACCTGCTCGATGTGGTTCGAGTAGATGTGGCAGTCGCCGCCGGTCCAGATGAACTCTCCCGGCTCGAGTCCGGTCTGCTGCGCGACCATGTGGGTGAGCAGCGCGTAGCTGGCGATGTTGAACGGCACGCCGAGGAACATGTCGGCGCTGCGCTGGTAGAGCTGGCAGCTGAGCTTGCCGTCGGCCACGTAGAACTGGAAGAAGGCGTGGCACGGCATGAGCGCCATCTTGTCGAGCTCGGCCACGTTCCACGCCGAGACGAGGATGCGCCGCGAATCGGGGTCGGTGCGCAGGGTCTCGATCACCTGGCCGATCTGGTCGATGTGCTGCCCGTCGGGGGTCGGCCACGAGCGCCACTGCACGCCGTAGACCGGGCCCAGATCGCCGTCGGGTGCGGCCCACTCGTCCCAGATCGTCACGCCGTGCTCCTGCAGCCACTTGACGTTGGAGTCGCCGCGCAGGAACCACAGCAACTCGTAGACGATGGACTTCAGGTGCACCTTCTTCGTGGTGATCAGCGGGAAGCCCTCGGACAGATCGAAGCGCATCTGATGGCCGAACAGGCTCCGCGTGCCGGTTCCGGTACGGTCCGCCTTCTCCGCGCCGGTCTCGAGGATCAGGCGCATCAGGTCTTCGTAGGGCGTCGACACAGTCACGAGCGCAGTCTATCGGTGGGTCGAAGGTGTCCGTCGCCACCCGCGAACGGCCCGGCGACCGTAGCCTGTTCCCATGCCCGAGCTCCCCGAGGTGGAAGCACTTGCGGTGTTCCTGCGCGAGCACGCGGTCGGCAGCGTCATCGGACGCATCGACGTCGCGGCGCTGAACGTACTGCAGACGGCCGACCCGCCGATCACGGCGCTGCAGGGACGCGACATCACCGGAGCGGTGCGCTTCGGCAAGTTCCTCGCGATCGACTGCTCGGGGCTGCACCTGATCACGCACCTGTCGCGCGGCGGCTGGTTGCGCTGGCTCGACGAACCGTCGCAGACTCCCCCGAAACTCGGTCGCGGTCCGCTCGCCCTCCGCGTGCACCTGTTCGCCCCCGACGCGACGACACCGGCCTTCGATCTCACCGAGGCCGGCACGAAGAAGCGCCTCGCGGTCTGGATTGTCGACGATCCGCAGCAGGTGCCCGGCATCGCCCGCCTCGGCCCCGACGCGCTCGCCCTCACCCGCGACGAGTTCGCCGAGCTCCTGACCGACAGCACCTCGCGCCTCAAGACGTTGCTGATCGACCAGAAGATTCTCGCGGGCATCGGCAACGCCTACTCCGACGAGATCCTGCACGTCGCGCAGCAGTCACCGTTCGCGACCGCCGGACGGCTGACCGACGACGAGGTGACCGCGCTGTACGGGGCGATGCGGTCGGTGCTGACCGATGCCGTCACGCGCTCGGTCGGGCAGGACGCGGCGCGCCTCAAGGGCGAGAAACGGTCGGGGCTGCGCGTGCACGGCCGCACCGGTGAGCCGTGCCCGGTGTGCGGCGACACCGTCCGCGAGGTCTCCTACACCGACCGTTCGTTCCAGTACTGCCCGACCTGCCAGACCGGAGGGAAGGTCCTCGCCGACCGGCGGATGTCCCGCCTGCTGAAGTAGCGGGCACGCAGTGCAGGCCCCTTCCCGTCTCCGCGAAGAAGTCCGCATCCTCGCGCCGGGTTACTTCGCCTTCGTCATGGCCGGCGGAATCGTGTCCACCGGACTCCACCTCCGCGGTTTCCACCTCGCATCGGCCGTGCTGCTGATCGTGTCCGCGATCGGATACGCGACGCTGGTGGCCCTGTCGGTGTGGCGGTTCTTCGCGTTCCGCGACGAGGTCCGCGCCGATCTCGCCGATTCCGGACGGGCGTTCGGCTTCTTCACCTTCGTCGCGGGCAGCAACGTGCTCGGCGTACGCCTGATGATGGACGGCTGGCATTCCACCGCGGCCGTACTACTCGTGGGCGCGGCGGCGACGTGGCTGGTGCTCGGATATGTCGTCCCGTGGACCGCCGTGCTCGGCACGGCGGAGCGTCCCGTCCTCGCGAAGGCGAACGGAACGTGGTTCATCTGGGTCGTCGCCAGCGAGTCGGTGGCCATCGCCGCGGCCACGCTCCAACCGGTCTACCGCGAACTGGACCGGCTCCTCGCCGCCCTCGCGGTGTTCACCTGGGGCGTCGGGCTGTTCCTGTACGCGGCGGCCGGTGTCTTCGTCGCGGTGCGGATGTTGCAGTACCCGTTGCGACCCACCGACCTGACCGCCCCTTACTGGGTGTCGATGGGAGCGTGCTCGATCACCGTCGTGGCGGGTTCACGGATCGTCGAGATGGACGACGCACCGATGGTCGACGCGACCCGCGGACTGATCGCGGGCCTCGCCGTCGTCATCTGGGTCTTCGCGACGTGGCTGCTCCCCCCGCTCGTCGCGGCCGGTTGGTGGCGACACCGCGTCCACCGGGTGCGGCTGGACTACGACTCGTCCCTGTGGTCGATCGTCTTCCCGCTCGGCATGTACGCGATCGCGGGGATGTATCTGGGTCGCGCCGACGATCTGCCACTGGTCGGCGCGATCGGCGCCGCCGAATTGTGGGTCGCGGTGGCGGCCTGGGTCGCGGTGTTCGCCGCGATGCTGCACCGCATGTGGGTACGGCTCATACGGCCGGTCGAGCGCGACCGACGGTGACCGCCCGTGCTCGGGCCCGCCCCATCCCGCCGTACCAGCGGACGGCGAGCACGACAGCCAGGGCCACAGGCCTGGTCGCCGGTGCGGCCGGCGTGGCCGCCATGACCATCGGGGAGAAGATCGAGCAGGCCGTCACCGGGCGACCGAACTCCCACGTGCCGGGCCGCGTACTCGCACGGTTGACGGGCGCCTCGGAATCGGCCGGACAGCGCTCGACCGCCCTGAACTGGGCGATGCACTTCGGGCAGGATATCGCCCTCGGCGTCCTGCGTTCGGTCATGGCCGAGGTGGGCCTGCGGGGGCCGCTCGCATCGTCGAAGTTCACCGTCGTCCGTCTGACCAACGACCAGATCCTCGAGAACGCGACCGGCGTGGGAGCACCCCCGCAAACGTGGCCCCGTTCCGAGCTGGCGATCGACGTCCTCCACAAGAGCGTCTACGGCTTCGTCACCGGTGCCGTCGCCGACGCGGCGGTTACCGTATCGGTGTGAATGTCGAACCGCTGGACACCGGCACCGTGGCCGGTCACCTGCATCTTCCCGAGGGCAGTCCGCGGGGTGCCGTCGCGTTGACGCACGGCGCCGGCGGCAACTGCGACGCCCGGATCCTGCAGCTGATGTGCTCCCGGTTCGCCGATGCCGGCTTCCTCGCCCTGCGCTACGACCTGCCGTTTCGCCGTCGCAAGCCCAAGGGACCCCCGCAGCCGTCCCGCGCCGCGGAGGACCGCGAGGGTGTGTCCGCCGCGGCCGCGGAGCTGCGCGACCGCGTGTCCGGGCCCTTACTGCTCGGCGGCGTCTCCTACGGCGGCCGGCAGACGTCGATGCTCGCGGCCGACGAACCCGGCATCGCCGACGCCCTCGTCCTGCTGTCCTATCCCCTCCATCCCCCGGGCAAGCCGGAGAAGCTGCGCACCGAGCACCTGCCGAAGATATCGGTGCCCACGGTGTTCGTCCACGGCGACCGCGACCCCTTCGGTACCTTCGACGAACTGCGGGAGGCACTCGATCTCCTGCCCGCGGCCACGACTCTCATCGAGGTCACCGGGGCCGCACACGACCTGAGCCGCGCGAAGACGGATCCCTCGGAATCCGCCGTGTCCGCCGCGCTGCACCTGCTGGAAGAGAAGAAGTCATGATCGAACCCACCGACGTCGCCATCGACACGCTGCTCGCCGAGCTCCGCGACCGGCTCGACGATTCCGTCGACGCCCCGACGACCCTGCGCGGACTGCTCGAAGCGGTGCTCGTGGTGGGGTCGGGTCTCGAACTCGACTCCATGCTCCAGCGCATCGTCTCCGCCGCGACCGCCCTTCTCGACGCCCGCTACGGCGCGCTCGGCGTGCGCGCCGCCGACGGTGGTCTGTCGGAGTTCGTGTACGTCGGGATCAATCCGACGCAGCGCGAGGTGATGGGCCATCTGCCCGAGGGCCGGGGCATCCTGGGTCTGCTCATCAACGATCCCCGGCCGGTCCGTCTCGGCGACCTGTCGAAGCATTCCGCCTCCATCGGTTTCCCGCCCAACCATCCGCCCATGAAGAGCTTCCTCGGAACTCCGATCATGGTGCGCGGCAAGGTTTTCGGCAGCATCTACCTCACCGAGAAACTGGGCGCACCCGAGTTCACCGAAGAGGACGAGGTGATCCTCAAGGTGCTCGCGATGTCCGCCGGTGTGGCCGTCGAGAACGCGCGCCTGTTCGAGGGCTCCCTCGACCGCGAGAGATGGCTTACCGCAATGGCATCCATCAACTCCCGGCTGCTGATGGGTGGGTCGGTGGACGAGACGCTGTCGATGCTCACCGGCCAGGTCCGCGAACTCGCCCGGTGTGCGGGCGCCTATGTGATGCTCGTCGACGGCCACCACGGCCGCCTGCAGGCCGCGTCCCCCGCAGCGCCGTGCGGGAAGGACAAGCGTTTCGATCTCACCGGATCGCCTGTGCTGAAAGCGCTCAAGAGCAGGCAGCCGATGCACCTCGATACCCTCGAGGGACTGCCACCGATGGAGCAGGGCGACGAAGGACACGCGGTGGTGCTGCCGCTGTCGGCGACGTCGACGGTCACGGGTGTGCTCGTCGCGACCCGCGAGGCCGGTACCGAACCGTGGGACGACGAGGACGTGGCCCGCTTCGAATCCATGGCGAACCTCGCGGCCGTGGCCCTCGAATTCGCCGAACAGCAACGCAAGAAGCGGTTGCTCGACGTGCTGGCCGATCGCGATCGCATCGCACAGGACCTGCACGACAACGTCATCCAGCGCCTGTTCGCCACGGGTATGAGCTTGCAGAGCGCGACCGCGGACGGTGCGGGTACCGAACGCGTCGTGGAGGTGATCCGCCACGCGATCGAACAGCTCGACCGGACGGTGCGCGAGATCCGCACGACCATCTTCGATCTGCACACCACCGGCGCGGCGGCGTCGAACAGTCTGCGCCGGAGACTGCTGGACGTGGTGGGCGACCTGAGCATCCACTCCTCGGTGGCGCCCAACGTGCAGTTCGTCGGACCCATCGACACGCTGGTGCCGATGCGCATCCACCCGCATGCCGAGGCTGTGCTCCGCGAGGGGCTGAGCAACGCGCTGCGCCATTCCCAGTCCGACAACATCTCGGTGTCGGTCTCGGTTCAGGACGATTTCCGGATCGAGATCCTCGACGACGGCACGGGTCTGCCCGACATGCCTCGCCGCAGCGGGCTGGCGAACCTCGAGCGGCGCGCCGTGCAGTGCGGCGGGTCGTGCGAGATCGGTCCGGCCCACCCGCGCGGCACCCGGGTGCTGTGGGCGGTCCCGCTCTGACGGAACGGGTCCCGCCCGCGTCGGACTAGGACGTCGGCTTGCCGCGCTCGTTGCGCAGCTCGGTGGCGAGCACCGCGGCCTGCGTGCGGCGCTGCATGCCGAGCTTCGCCAGCAGCCGCGAGACGTAGTTCTTCACAGTCTTCTCCGCGAGGAACAGCCGTTCGGCGATTTCCCGGTTGGTCAGGCCCTCACCGATGAGTTCGAAGACGGCGCGTTCTTGCTCCGACAGCTCGGCCAGCGGATCGGCCGTGCGCGACGCCCGGATCCGCTCCATGAGGGCGGCGGTGGCGCGGCTGTCCAGCAACGAGCCGCCCTCGCCGACGGTGCGGATCGCCGAGACGAGGTCGGTGCCGAGGATCTGCTTGAGCACGAACCCGGAGGCGCCTGCCATGATCGCGTCGAAGAGTGCCTCGTCGTCGGCGTAGGAGGTGAGCATCAGGGCGCGCAGACCCGGCATGCGGGTACGCAGCTCGCGGCACAGTTCGACACCGTTGCCGTCGGGAAGCCGCACGTCGAGCACCGCGACGTCGGCGCCGCTCTCGGGCACGCGGGCCAGGGCCTCGCCCACCGAGGCGGCCTCACCGACGACGGTGAAGTCGGGCACGCTGCTCAGCAGATCCACCAGGCCGCGCCGCACGATCTCGTGATCGTCGACGAGGAACACGCGGGTCATCTCGGGCACCTTTCGTTGACATGCTGTCCCGTCATTGTCCCAGGTGTACCGCGATACCCACGTCCTCGGGGCCGTTCGACACCCATCTGGGGACCTTCTCCCCCTGCCCCGCGGGCGCCGCTCGGGAGACGCTGGAAGGGCAGAGGTGGACATGTAGGGCGAACGAGCCGACGCGGAGGATGTCGTGACTGTCGATGCCGGAACCTGGTCGCTCGGTGACACCGAGATCATTGCGCGTGCGGTGGTGGAGGCACCCTCGGTACACGACACGCAACCGTGGAATCTGCGACTGCCCGATCACAGCGCCGAACTGGAGGAACGCCTCGAGTTCGCCGAGCCGGGACCGGACCCGCTGCGCGTCGACCGGTTGATCTCGTGTGGCACGGCCCTCGCGAATCTCGAGCTCGCGATCCGGGTCCTCGGCAACCGATCGCGCACCTCGGTGCTGCCCGATCCGCAACGTCCGGAGCTCATCGCCCGGATCGAGACGCTCGGCTCGGGTACCCCGAGTAGCCGCGACCTGCGGTTGTACGCCGCCATCTCGCATCGGCGCAGCCATCGCGAATCGTTCACCGACATCCCGGTGCCGACGGCGACGCTCGCAGACGTCGTCGCCGCGGCCGGGGAGATACCCGACGTCGACGTGCGTCTGCTCGCCGCCGACGAGGCCGTCGCCCTGGCGCAGGTGCTCGCCTATGCGGCGGAGGCCCGCCGGCGTCACCCGCACTACCAGCGGGAGATGTTCTCGTGGACCTCCCACTGGCAGCCGCGCGGCAACGCCGAGGTGGTCACCACCTGGAGCGCGACCCTCGACGAACACGGCGCGGCCGGCGAGGCCATGGTCACGTCGGGGATCCCCGACGTCGATGCGCTGGCGGCGGCGATCGCGCGCGAATCGGTGCTGCTGTTCTCCGCCCCGTCCACCTCGCCGGCGGATCTGGTCCGGGTGGGCGCGGCGGTGGAGCGGTGCTGGCTCGCGGCCATCGATGCGCGATTGTCGGCGTCGGTCGTGACGCATCCGCTGCGGGTCGAGGACGCCGGTTCGCGCCTGGCAGAGATGCTCGACCTGCCGGTCGTGCCGCTGGTGATCCTGCGCGTGGGTTTCTGACGAGAAGAGAGATCGAGGTGACGATGAGCGCACCGACCGAGGATCCGATCGACGATCCGACCCGCGAGTTGTTCCGCACGGCCCTGGACATGGCACAGGCCGCCAAGGCCGGCAACGTCTCCGGGTGGCTGTCCGCCCGTTACGAGTGCGGGCGCGTCGAGGACGTCGCGTTCGTACTCTCGCAGATGCTCGGGGTGCTCATCGAGAACGGCGCGATCAGCCGCGGCGTGCATCCGGCCGACGCGTGGAGGGAACTGCGCGAGCGGGGCGTCGACGACTTCGGGTGACGCCCCGCATCGCTCCCTCGTCCGGGATCAGTCCTCGGTCTGCTTCGACCGGACGACGAGGACCGGGCAGTCCGCGGTCTGGATCAGCGCATTGCTCGTGGAGCCGAGCAGCAACCCCTTGAAGCCGCCGCGTCCGCGGGTTCCGACCACGAGAAGCTGTGCGGCCTCGGCGTATTCGCTGAGCACTCGCACCGGCCGGTCGCGGGCGACGACACGTTCGACGGTGACGTCCGGGTACCGCTCCTGGTATCCGGCGAGACGTTCGGCGAGCACGATCTCCTCACCGGTCTGGATCCGGCTCCAGTGCGGGTCCTCCGGGACGGCGCCGAGCGAGGGCTGGACGCTCACGTCGCTCCACACGTTCACCGCGACGAGCGTCGCGCCGCGTGCGGATGCCTCCTCGAACGCGACCTCCACCGCGTCGCGGCACGAGACCGAGCCGTCGACACCGACGACGACGGGCCCCTTTGTCGGCGGCGCACCGTCGAAGGTGCGGCCCCGCACCACGACGACGGGCGCCATCGCGTGCGAGACGACCGCCGTGGAGACCGAACCGGCGAGCAGGCCCTTCACCTCGCCGAGGCCGCGCGAGCCGACGACGAGCCGGTCGGCGTGCTCGGCCTGTGCGATGAGCGTGGGAACGACCTTGCCTTCGAGCTGTTCGGTGGTGATCTCGACGTTCCCGTGACGGTTCTCGTCGATGATCTGCCGGGCGAGCACGGCCGCGTTGTCGAGCCGGTCGCGGGCCGTCGCCTTCATCTCCTCGTGGAAGCTCTGCGCGAGGTAGGGCTCGGAGTAGTAGAAGGCGGGGATGTGCACGACGGTGACGATGCGCAACGGCAGGCCGCGGATCGCAGCCGTCCGTGCCGCCCAGTGCACCGCGGTCGTGGACGCGTCGGATCCGTCGACGGCCACGACGATCGGCTTGTTCTCGGTCATCGCACGAGGAACCTTTCTCGGTGGGTCAGCCGCAGATCTGCCGCAGCTGTTCGATCAGTCGCACACGACCTGCGGTGTCGGCCGCGAAGGGGGTGACGTTGAGGGTGGTGACCCCGGCCTCCGCGAAGGCAGCGACTCGCTCCCGCACGAAGCCCTCCGAACCGATCAGGGAGATCGAGCGGAGCAGTTCGACGGGCACCGCCGCGGCCGCCTCCTCCTTCTTGCCGGCCAGGTAGAGCTCCTGGATGGTCTCGGCTTCCTTCGCGTAGCCGTAGCGGATCGCGAGGTCGTTGTAGAAGTTCTTGCCCTTGGCGCCCATGCCGCCGACGTACAGCGCGACCATGGGCCGGACCCAGTCGAGCATGTGGTCGACGTCGTCGCCGATGGCGAGCGGGGTCTGCGCGTAGATCTGCAGGTCGCCGAGTGCGGGATCGCGCTTGGCCTTGCCCTTCGCGATCGATTCGCCCCACACGTCGGCGGCCTTCTCCGGGTAATAGAACAGCGGCTGCCAGCCCTCGGCGATCTCGGCGGTCATCTCGACGTTCTTCGGGCCGAGCGACGCGATGATGATCGGGATACGTTCGCGCACAGGCTTGTTGATGATTTTCAGCGGCTTGCCGAGTCCGGTGCCGCGGTCTTCGGGCAGCGGGATCTGGTAGTACTTGCCCTGGTGGTCCACCTTCTCGCGGCGCCACACCTGCCGGCAGATGTCGACGATCTCGCGGGTGCGACCCAGCGGCGCGTTGTAGGGAACGCCGTGGAAACCTTCGATGACCTGAGGGCCCGACGCGCCGACACCGAGCACGAATCGGCCGTCGGAGACGAAGTCCAGACCGGCCGCCGTCATGGCGGTGAGCGTCGGTGTCCGGGTGAACAACTGGAGGATGCCGGAGGCGAGTTCGACCCGGGAGGTCTTCGCCGCCAGATAGCCGAGCTGACTCACCGCATCGAACGAATAGGCCTCGGGTACGAACACGATGTCGAGGCCGGCCTTCTCCAGGTCGGCCACCTCCGCCGCGGTCTCCGCGAAACCTCCGCTGTAGTTCAGTCCCATCCCGATGCGCATGCGCCACCTTCGTCCCTGCTGCACACCCCCGTTCGGGGGCGCGATCGTCCATGTGCCCCGCACACTACCGCCGTCAGGAGGTGACCGGTCGCACCACCATCACCGGGCAGCGCGCCTCGCGCATGAGCGCGTTTCCGGTAGAACCGAGCACCATCCCCTTGAAGCCTCCCCTGCCGCGAGTCCCTACCACGACGAGCTGGGCTTTCTCGCTCCAGGACTGCAGATGGGCGCGGGGGCCGTCGACGTAGACCTTCCGGTGGACCGTCACGTCCGGATAGCGCTCGCCGTAGCCCGCGAGGCACTCGGACAGCAGGGAGTGCTCGTACTCCTCGAACGCGCGGGGATCGAAGTCGAGGGGCGACTCGTCGATCTCCCCGACTTTCAGGTCGCTCCAGACGTGGACGGCGACGAGGTCGACCCTGCGCCAGGATGCCTCCTCGAACGCCAGATCGACCGCTTGGCGGCTCGCGGGGCTGCCGTCCACGCCGACGACGACGGGTCGCTCGTCGGGGACGGGCCCTTCCGGTCCTCGCACCACGACGACCGGGCATTCGGCATGACCGGCGACGGAGACCGGGGTGGAACCGAGGAAGGCCTCCCCCATCTTGGTGCTGCCGGTGGCCCCGAGGACGATCATGCGCGACGTGCGGGACAGTTCGACGAGCCACTTGGCGCTTCCGGTGAGGGCGAGCTCGGCGGTGATCTCGAGGTCCGGCGCCACCGCCTCGGCGGTCTCTGCAGCCTCCTTCAGGAGTGCCTGAGCCTCGGCCTCGCTCCATTCGAAGACCTGCGAGGGGCGGAAGAAGGGAAGTTTCGTCCAACCCGAGGGTGCGAAGTCCACCGCGTGGACGAGATGCAGTGGGATCTTCCGGCCGGCCGCGGTGGCGGCAGCCCACCTCACCGCCCGCTCGGAGGCCGGGGAACCGTCGGCACCGACGGTTACGTGGTTGTGGTCGCGGGGTGCTTCACCGAGAGGTTTCACGTCCGTGAGGCTAGTCGGATCCGGTACGTCCGGATACGGACTTTGGTCATCACATCGGGATTCCTTCGGTGGCAATGCATTCCATCGACAGCGATGTGCGTCACATAAAATTGTCATCGCGAATGCGAATTTACTAGCGTAGGGCCATGCAACTCACCCGGTTCACCGATCTCGGACTGAGAGTTGTGATGCATCTCGTCGCCGGCCCGGCGGGGAGTATGCCCGGTACCAGAACGATTGCAAACCAGCTCGATCTGTCGTACGCACATACGACGAAGGTCGTCGCCCGACTCGGCGAGCTCGGGGTGGTGGCCACCCGCCGCGGACGCGGCGGAGGCCTGACCGTCACCGAACTCGGCCGCACGGCGAGCCTCGGATGGCTCACCCGAGCCCTCGAAGGTGAAGAAGAAGTCGTCGAGTGCGAAGGAGCGAAGCCGTGCCCCCTGCGTCACGGCTGCACCCTGCGCTCGAAGCTGCGTACCGCACAGGACGCCTTCTACGCCGCTCTCGACGACGTCACGATCGCCGACCTGGCGACCCCTGACGCCGGTCCGGTCCTGCTCACCCTCGAACCACCCACCGGCCGCTGACCCACGGCGAGGCTGCCGGTGCAGCCCGTCACGACACACACGAGGAGACACACCATGCCGCTCTCACCCGAATCCAAGGACGTCATCGCCGCGACCCTCCCGGCGGTGGGAGCCGCCATCGGCGACATCACCCCGTTGTTCTATAGCAAGATGTTCGCCGCCCATCCCGAGCTCGAACGCGATCTGTTCAACCGCGGCAACCAGAAGCAGGGTGAGCAGCAGAAGGCACTCGCCGGATCGATCGCGGCCTTCGCGACGCTCCAGCTCGATCCCGATCCCGCCCGTGTCGAGGCGATCCTGTCCCGCATCGCCCACAAGCACGCCTCGCTCGGCATCAAGCCCGACGAGTACTGGATCGTCCACAAGCACCTCTTCGAGGCGATCGTCGAAATCCTCGGAGAGGCAGTGACTCCGGAAGTCGCGAAGGCGTGGGACGAGCTGTACTGGCTGATGGCCAATACCCTCATCTCGATGGAGGCCGATCTGTACCGGGCCGCAGGTGTCGAGGCCGGCGACGTCTGGCGCACCGTCCGCGTCGCCGACCGCGTCCACCAGTCCGCCGACACCGTCTCGTTCGTGCTCACCTCGCTCGACGGTTCCCCGCTGCCCACCTTCCGTCCGGGCCAGTACCTCTCGGTCGGCGTCCGCCTCCCCGACGGCGCCCGCCAGATCCGTCAGTACAGCCTGTCGAGCGCACCCGCGAAGGGCGACTGGCGTATCACCGTCAAGCGGGTCCTGGAGACCACCGCACCCGACGGCACCGTGCTTCCCGCCGGTGAGGTGTCGAACTTCCTGTACAACAACGTCTTCGAGGGCGACGAGCTGGAAGTCACCACTCCCTTCGGCGATCTAGTACTCACCGAGGACGACACCCCGATCCTGTTGGCGTCCGCCGGCATCGGATGCACCCCGATGATCGGCATGCTCGATCATCTCGCCGGCGTCGGCGACGAGCGTCCCGTCGCGGTCCTGCACGCCGACCGGTCGGTCGCGAGCCACGCCCACCGCCGCGAGCTCGAGACCCTTGCCGAGAAGATCCCGTCGGCCCAGCTGTACCGCTGGTACGAGGACCTCGGCAACCGCCGGCCGCTCGAGACGGTCCGCGTCGGACGTGCCGACATCTCCGATCTGCCGCTCGATCCGAAGACCCAGGCCTACCTGTGCGGCCCGCTGCCGTTCATGCTCTCGCTGCGCGAGGCCCTGATCGAGCGCAACGTCCCGGCCGAGAACATCCACTACGAGGTGTTCGGACCCGACAGCTGGGCGCCTGCCTCCTGATCCGACCCGATCCGATCGCGGTGCCCCGGCTGAGTCTGCCGGGGCACCGCTGCATTCGCGGCTAGGCTGCACCCATGGACTCCGCCGCGGCTGTTCGCCACCCGGCCCCGTCCCCGCGTAGCCGATTCCAGGCACTGGGTAGCAGTGTCCTCGCGCTGATCGGAGTCCTTCTCATGGCGGGCCTCGTTGCGCTGTTCCCCGGGTCCGACGAGCCGCTCGGAACCGATGCACCCGCCGATGTCTTCAGCGCCGCCCGCGCCGGTGAACACATCGACGCGATCGCCACCGGCCCACGACCGCCCGGGTCGACCGCCCACGCCGCCGCCCGCGACCATCTCGTCGCCGTCCTCGAGGATCTCGGGTGGTCCACCCGCGTCGACTCCGGCGTGGGATGGATGGCGCGGTCCGGTGAGGCGACCCAGCGCGGTGCCCGCGTGCAGAACATCGTGGCGACCCGAGCCGGTACCGATCCCACCGGCACCGTCGTGCTCGCCGCGCACTACGACACGGTCCGGGGCTCCCCCGGCGCGAGCGACGACGGGATCGGCGTCGGCACGGTCCTCGAGGTCGCCCGTGCCATCGAGTCCGGTCCTCCCTCGCGGAACGACGTCGTCGTCCTGCTCACCGACGGTGAGGAGAACGGTCTGCTCGGCGCCCACCGGTTCGTGGGCACGGAGTCCGTGCGGGCCGGTCCGGTCGTCGTGCTCAACCACGAGGCCCGCGGGAACGCCGGTACACCGACGACCTTCCGGATCACCTCACCGAACGGCGTCCTGATCAACAGTCTGGCGGGGGCACCGGGAGCGAACGCGGACTCCCTCACCGAACTGATCTTCGAGGCGCTGCCGAACGACACCGATTTCCGCCGCTTCGCCGAGCACGGCCACCACGCCCTCGACACCGCGATCTCCGCGGGATCGGCGTACTACCACAGCCCTCTCGACACCCCCGACCGTCTCAGCCGGACGTCGCTGCAGCACATGGGCGACACCTCCCTCGCGACGGCCTGCACCCTCGCCGGATCCGATCTCACGACGGTCGACGACGGCGGCGACCAGGTCGTGACGACCGCGCCCTGGGGACTGCTCCACCTGCCGCGGTGGGCCGAGGTCGTCGGGGCGATCGTGCTGGCAGGCGTCGTGGGGGCGATCGTCGTGCTGCGGGTGCGCCGCGGCCAGACGTCGGCCTGGCAGGCCGGCGCTGCCGTGGCCGTGTCGCTGCTCGCCGCCGTCCTCGCGGCGGGCGCAGCGTGGCTGCCGTGGTGGATCGTGCAGACCGTCGATCCGGGCATGGCCGCGCCGGTCGCCGACGAGCCCTACCGGCCGGGTGTCTTCCAGTTCGCGGCGGTCGTCGCGGCCCTCGGTGTACTGCTGGTCGCGCGATCGTGGTGGGGTCGCGGCCGTCCGGCCGCCGCGCTCACGTGCGGAGCGTTCACGCTCGTCGCGGTGCTCGCTCTCGCCGGTATCCCCTTCGCCGGTGTGCCGCTGACAATGCTCGTACTCGTCCTGCCGACGGCGCTGGGTCTGCTGGTGGCGCTGCTTCTCCCGCAGGACGACACGGTGTGGCCGCTCGTCGCGATCGCCCTCGGCGCGCTCGGCTCGCTGATCTTCGGCCTGCCCGCCGTGCTGGTGTCGTTCGACGCCGGACTCCTCTACGGGGCACCGGTGACCGGTCTGTTCGTCGCATTCACGTTCGCCGCGGTACTCCCGCTGTGCGAGCCGTTCGCGTCGACCAGCCGCGGGCTCGTCGTCTCCGCGACCGGCACGATCGCGATCGTCGTGGTGGGCACGCTGCTCGCCGGCTACCTCAACCGGGACGGGGCGACCGATCCCCGGCAGGAATACCTTTGGTACTCGCTCGACGCCGATCGGGGTGCCGCGGTGTGGGGATCGCCGGACGGCCCGAGATCCGACTGGAGCGAAGGGCTGCTCACCACCGGTCCCGAATCGCTCCCCACCGCCTTCCCGTGGCGGGAGCACCGGCCGATGTACCACGGGCCCGCTCCGGTCGCCGACCTCGAGGCGCCCGAGGTCGAGATCCTCGAGGACACGACCGGCGGAAGCGCCCGGAAGATACGACTGCGGTTGAGCTCACCGAGGAACGCCCAGGCTGTCGGGTTGTGGATCGACAACACCACCGCCCACGTCCACGGCGCGACGGTGGACGGCTTCCGCGCCGAACCGTCCGACGACTTCGGTTTCCTGTTCTGGGCTCCCGGTGCCGACGGGATCGAGGTCGAGCTGACGTTGAGCATGCTCGAGAGCCGCCTAGGCGTCCGCGTCGCCGATCTCGGTGACGATCTCGGCGAAGTAGCCGGCTTCGAGCCACCCGCGGATCGCGTCGTCGTCCAGCCGACGGTGGCCGTGACGCGGACCCTACAACTGTAGGGCCGTCACTCCCACTCGTGAGCGGGAGTACCCGAGGCCATGTTCTGCACGTAGTCCTTCATCATCCCGAGCAGGGCGGTGCGACGGTTCTCGCCGGCAGCCTCGCGTCGGGCCACCTGCCGTCGTTGCCACGCTGCCCCGGTCTGCCGAGTCAGTGCACGCCCCTCGACGATGCCGAGATAGCGGTCGCGGACCGCCGCCGACAGTCCGTATGCCTCGAGGCCCTGGTGCGCAAGCGGCAACAGGCACCGCAGCACGAGTTCGTCGGCGCCGACCCATCCGGTGCGCGGCCAGTACAGCTTCGCGTCGAGACCGAACTTCGCACCGAGCACGAGGTTCCGCTCGGCGGCGTCGAAGCTGAGGTCGCGCCAGAGCGGCTCGTCGGCGTCGGTGAGGGCGCGCAGCGTCCCGTAGTAGAAGGCGGCGTTGGCCATGGTGTCGAGGACGGTCGGTCCTGCAGGGAGCACACGGTTCTCGACGCGCAGGTGCGGATGGCCGTCGCTGATGTCGTAGACGGGCCGGTTCCACCGGTAGATGGTGCCATTGTGCATCTGCAGTTCGCGCAGTTCGGGAATCCGGCCGGCGTCGAGTTCGGCCATCGGATCGACGTCCGAGACCTCCGGAAGGAGAGCCGTGAAGTAGTGGGAGTTCTCCTCGAACAGGTCGAGGACGGAGTCGATCCACCGCTCACCGAACCACACGCGGGGACGGACGCCCTGGTTCCGCAGTTCGAGCGGACGCGTGTCAGTGGCCTGCGCGAACAACGGGATCCGGCTCTCGTGCCACAGCGCCTTGCCGGCGAGGAAGGGCGAGTTCGCCGCGAGCGCGACCTGCGCTCCGGCCAGGCACTGGGCGGCGTTCCAGTGCGTCGCGAAATCTTCGGGGGCGATCCGCAGGTGCAGCTGCAGGGACGTGCAGGCCGCCTCGGGAACCACCGAATTCATGTCTGCGCGAAGGGTTTCCACGACATCGCTGCCGGGCAACGGCACACCGTCGAGATCGAGTTCGATGTCCTCGCCGCGCGCCGCGAAGATCTGCTCGTTGAGCGCTTCGTAGCGGGGATTGGCGGTGATCCGGCCCCGTTCGAGATCGTCGAGTTCGAGCGTGGGCAGCATGCCGATCATGACCAGCTGCGCGTCGTGCAGGTGCATCCGCTCGTCGGCGCGCCGCAGCGACGACCGCAGCGACTCTTCGAGTTCGAAGGGTTCGTCGCCGGTGAGACGTCGCGGCTCGACGTTCATCTCGACGTTGAACTGGCCGAGTTCGGTCTGGAAGACCGCGTGATCGTCGATCGCCTGGAGCACCTCGAGGTTCGACATCGCGGGCGACATGTCGTCGCGGACGAGGTTGAACTCGATCTCCATGCCGAGATGCGGTTCGGGTGACGAGTGCACGTCGACGAAGACGTCCTCTCGAAGCATCCGCTCGAGCGCCTTCATGCAGTCGCGAACCTTGCTCCGGAACATCCGCCGGTCTTCCCCGGTGAACGAACGTGCGGATATCTCAGCTCCCAATGGAACCCCCGGGTCGGCGCGCGGTCTGTCGAGCCAAGCCTAGCGCGCGCTCACGCTGCGGGTGGGATCGACGGCGTGCCGTCGGGTGGGATCGAACACTGCGGTGGGATCGAACACTGCGGTGGGATCGAACACTGCGGTGGGATCAGACGGCGCGGTAGCCGCCCCAGTCGGTGACGACGCCGCGATCGCTCAGCCACGCGTTGGGGTTGATCTTGGTGCCTTCGGTGTCCCAGACCTCGAAGTGCAGGTGCGGTCCGGTGGACCAGCCCTCGTTGCCGACTGTGGCGATCTGCTGGCCGGCGTTGACACGCTGACCGGCCGAGACCTGGTAGGTGCTCACGTGACCGTAGACGGCGGTGGTGCCGTCGTCGTTGAGGACGCGGACCCACTGGCCGAAGCCGGAAGCCGGTCCGGCGTCGAGGACCGTGCCGTTGGCCGCGGACTTGATGGGCGTTCCGATCGGGGCTGCGATGTCGATGCCGCCGTGGTGGGCGCCCCAGCGCGGACCCCAGTCGGAGGTGAGGGTGCCGGAGACGGGCTGGACGGCGGAGGGAGAAGCCGGGTTGAGCTGGTCGAGCCAGCTGGGACCCGAGAACTGATCGAGGAAGCCGGTGACCTCGGCCGGAAGCTCGGGTGCGCCCTGCTCGGCCGGGGTGGTGATGCCGGGGATGGCCGGGATCTCGACACCCTCGGGCAGCAGGCCCGCGGGGAGCTCGAAGGGCAGGCTGGGCGCGGGGGCCTCGGCCTGGACGTGGTCGTGGCCGGGATGCGCGGCAGCGGTGCCGGCGCCGATCTGCGAGCCGACGGCGAAGAAGGCACCCGTGGCAGCGGCGACGGTGGCGGCCTTGACCGGAGCGGACGTACCGGTGGGCTCGACGCGGTGACGGCCCTTGCCGGAGGACGGCACACGAATCGTCTCGAGGTCGAATGCTTCGTCTTCGCGTGTGCGCTGATGGCGTCCCACAGTGTGTCCCTTGTTTCGTCCCGACTTCGACCGGGTATCCCCCCGGCCGCTCCTGGCGACCCAAGGTAACAAAACGGTATAGGGAAAGGCCAGTGTTACCTTTCCTCGATCTCAATCGGCGGGAACCTGCAGGTCGTACGCCCGGCCTCGAGAGCCTCGAGAACGGGCGCTTGGTTACGGCACGCGCCCGGCGGCTACACTCACAACGCGCCAAGGTCGGCTTCGCCCGGCCGGACGCCTCCGTAGCTCAGGGGATAGAGCACCGCTCTCCTAAAGCGGGTGTCGCAGGTTCGAATCCTGCCGGGGGCACACATCGGGTCCGCCGGCTCCGCGAGCACTCCCGGACCCCACCCCCGGAACGTCACGGGCACCGTCCCGTCCACGCATCACGGTTCGATCTAGTCGGCCCTCCACCGTTCGCGCGACAGTTAGCATCCACAACGATGCCGCTCGACGACGACGGAAATCGAGGACCCCGCATGGACATTCGGCCTCGTGCCCGACATCTCGCCGTGATCGTCTCGGCGGCGGTCCTCGGATTGTTCGTCACTCCTGCTCCCGCAGGAGCCGGGGGAGTCTCCGGCCTGGTCGAAGGACCCGCTCATCCCGTCGGGGCGGGCAACGCCCGCACGTACGTCACCGTCGACGAGGCGGGCACGCCGGCCACCATCGGGGTGCGACTCGATGCGGCGGCCCTCGACGACCTGCCCGGTGCGCTGCTGCCGGTCACCGAGGCCTACGTGCTCGAGTTGCCCGAGGAGGCGGCCGCCACCGCGTTCGACCACGTCACGGTCGACTGGAACTCGCACGGCCACGACCCCCAGCACGGCTTCGACGTCCCGCACTTCGACGTCCACTTCTATCTCCTGGATCGGCCCACGGTGGAGTCGATCCATCCCTTCGCCCCCGGCTACATCCCGGCCGCGGCCCGCGTGCCCGACCCGCGTTACGTGCCGGAGGGGTACGCACCGTCCGGGGATCCGCTGACGTCGACCGTCGCGGGCATGGGACTGCACTGGGTGGACACCACCGAGGCGGAGCACGATCCGGCAGCGGGACACCACCTCACCGAGACCGTGCTCTACGGCACGTGGGACGGACGGCAGGCGTTCATCGAACCCATGCTGAGCCGGGAGTGGCTCGCGACGCGGCCGGCGCACCACGAGGAACTCCGACTGCCCGAGGCGTACCAACGCGAGGGCCTCTACCCCACCACCTACTCCGTGTGGTGGGACGAGGCGTCGCAGACGTACACGGTCGAACTCGGTGGGCTCACGATGCGCGAGGCGTCGTAGGCCGGTCGGTCGAGCGGAGGCTCAGTCCAGCGGGGAGACGCGGATGAGGTTCCCGTCCGGGTCCGAGACCACGAACGTCCGCCCGAACACCTCGTCGTGCGGCGCCTCCACGACCGTCACCCCCTTACCGGCCCACTCGTCGTGGATCGCATCGACGGCGGCGGTCGAGCCCGGCACCATCACGCCCACCTCGGAGAACCGCGGAGCGGTCGCATCCACGGTCTCCGCGCGACCCGACCACAGTGCGAACAGCACTCCCGGCGCCACTTCGAAGGAGACGTAGCGCGGGGTCGTCATCTGCGGGGTCATGGCGAACAGGTCGCTGTAGAAGCGGGTCGCGCGTTCGACGTCGGTCACGTAGATCAGGAACAGGTTGGGCGACGACACGGTCATCGGTCCCTCCTTCCGGTAGGCGGTGAAGACTTCGAGGACTACCGTGACACTGAAACCCGACAGTTCCTGTCGTGTTTTCGAAAGGAGATCGCGCATCCGATGAACCGGCCGCAGCGGTTGCTGAGCATGCTGGCCGTCCTGCAGGCCCGCAGCCGGGTCACGGCCGCCGAACTCGCGGAGGAGTTCGGCGTCTCCGAGCGCACCGTGTTGCGCGATGTGGAAACGCTTGCTGCTGCGGACCTTCCGGTGGTCGCCGAACGCGGCAGATACGGCGGCATCGTGATGCTCCCCGGCCGGCAGACCGACCTGAACCGGCTCAACGCGTCCGAGGTGGATGTCCTGCGCGCCCTGGGTGTCGACATGGGCCGGGCCCGCCAACTCGGTGTCGACGCCGCCGCGCGGGACGCCGTCCACAAGCTCACCGCACGCGCCCGGCGCACGCCCTCCACCGCACGCGAGAACGACCTGCTGCCACTGACCGAGGTGGTCACCGTCGACAATCGGGGATGGTTCGCCACCGAGGACCGGGCCGACGTCGCTGCCCTCACCCGCGACCTGCGGCGCGGACGGCAACTCGCCATCACGTACCGGTCGAGCGGGCACCGCGGCGAACGCGAGATCGTCGTCGATCCCTACGGTGTGCTCTCCCGCGCCGGCCGTTGGTATCTCGTGGCGGACGACGAGGGGCGACCACGACTGTTCGCACTGACCCGCCTGAGTGCGTGGACAGTGCTCGACCGGCCGCGCCGCCTGTCCCCCGGCCGCACCCTGCCCGCGCTGGCACGCGAACTCGGCGACGCACTCGAACGACGCGAGGACGTCGTCGTCACCGCCGATCTCGCGGCGAACCGCCTCGATCTCGCCCGGCGCATCCTCGGTGCCCGCCTGCGCGGGAGCACCGCAGGGCCGCGACCGGACGTCTCGCGGATCACGGTGGCCTACGACTCGATCGACGGTGTGCGGCAACTGCTGCAGTTCGGTGAGCACATCGAGATCGTCGGGCCACCCGAGGCACGGAACCTCGTGGCGGAACTGGCCGAATCCCTCCTCCGCCGTCACACCGCGCATCGCCGCCGCGAGTGAACTCCCGCTGATCCGAACCCTGTTCCGCTCGGACCGGGCTTCCTATCGTGGGGAGATGTTCGACGCCCACCTGCACATCATCGATCCGCGTTTCCCCCTCGTCGAGAACGACGGCTATCTGCCCGAACCGTTCACCGTCGACGACTATCTCGCGCGGGTCGCGCATCTGGGTGTCACCGGAGGCACGGTGGTGTCGGGGTCGTTCCAGGCTTTCGACCACGGCTATCTCCTCGACGCGCTCGACCGGCTCGGGCCCACTTTCGTCGGCGTCGTACAACTTCCGGCCACCGCCTCGGACGACGAGATCACCCGGCTCGACGCGGCGGGAGTGCGGGCCGTGCGATTCAACGTCCGCCGTGGCGGATCGGCCACGCTGTCCGACCTCGACCGACTCGCCCGGCGGGTCCACGATCTCGTCGGCTGGCACGCCGAGTTGTACGTCGATTCGCGCGATCTGGCCGAGCTGCACACCACGATCGCGGCACTGCCCGCCGTCTCCGTCGACCACCTGGGCCTGTCGCAGGACGGCTTGCCGTCACTGTTGCGGCTGGTGGAGAGCGGTATCCACGTGAAGGCAACAGGGTTCGGGCGCGTCGATCTCCCGGTGGCCGACGCGCTTCGCGCCGTTGCCGATGTGAATCCCGGGGCACTCGTGTTCGGCACCGACCTGCCGTCGACCCGCGCACCGCGACCGTTCCGGGACAGCGACATCACCCTCGTCGAGGACGTCCTCGGCGACGAGCTCTCCGACGCGGTACTGCGCCGCAATGCTTCCGAGCTGTATCGGATCGAGACCGAAACCGCTCCTGGGTCTTCGGTGTCTCGATAGACTCACGCACGTCATCGGTGCGCGGGACGCGCCGCGGTATTCCTCGCTGCGGTCGGCTCCCGGACGTGACCTTCCCTTTCCGAGGAGCAGCACCATGCCTGCACTGCGAATTCCACGTCGAGTTCTCGCCCTGGCGGCACCCGTCGCCGCCGCAATCGCATTCACCGGTGTGGCCACCGCTGCACCCCCTCAGCCTCTGGGCACGGCGATCACCATCGGCTGCATCAACCAGGGCAGCCTGGCGTCGTTCACCTCGGTCACGGCGCAACCCGGACCGGACGAGGGCATCCCCGGTGGCCACGTCCTGTTCTCCACACGGGAGGCCCTGTGGCCGGTCCCGGCAGCGGGGCAGGTCAGCGTCGCATGGCTCAACCGCAACAACGGCCGCACCGGCATCGTCGATCTGGTCGGTGCGTACCCGAACCTGTCGACCCTGGTCGACACCGGTCCGGGCGAGGTCGTGGCGACGGTCTTCGGTTCGGTGAATCTCGGCAGTGGACCGCTGTGCAACTCGACCCCCGCAGTCGGCAGCGTCATGGTGCCGTGACGCCCGGACGAGGCATCCGGCACCTGGGTGCCGGATGCCTCCTCACCTGGGCGAATACATGATGATGGCGACGCCGGCAAGGCACACGAGCGCGCCCGCGACATCCCACCGATCCGGCCGGAAGCCGTCCATCACCATGCCCCACACCAGGGAACCCGCCACGAACACACCGCCGTACGCCGCGAGGATGCGACCGAAGTTCGCGTCGGGCTGGAGCGTGGCGACGAAACCGTAAGCGCCGAGAGCGATCACGCCCAGGCCCATCCAGATCCAGCCGCGGTGCTCACGCACGCCCTGCCACACCAGCCACGCGCCGCCGATCTCGAACAGGGCGGCAACGGCGAACAGCAGCAACGACTTCAGCACGGTCACGAGGTGTGACTCTAACCCTGCGACGCCTTGCCCAGCTCGATGCGGCGCACGGAGTCCCCCCGCACGAGGATCGTCACGAGGGCCCGGCGTCCCGGAGGCAGGACCCGCACCGTGACGGAACCGTGTGACACCGAGTCGAGTTCGTCGGCGACCGCGCAGCGGAGGCGGGCCTGTTCGTCGGGGTGTACCCCGTCCAGGCCGTGATCGTCGAGCATCACCACGTCCACGCCACGTCGGCGCGCGGCGTCGGCCGCCTCGACGACCTGCGGATCCTGCAGGGCCGGCGCTCGAAGGCCGTCCCGCAGACGCGCTTCGAGCAGCACACCGGCGCGTCGCTCCCCCGCGTCGAGCAGCTCCCCGGTCGCGATGCGTTCGAGCAGGGGCCGGGCCAGGGAGTCGAGCCGGTCGAGCTGCGCGTCGCGCTCCTCGAGGGCTGCAGCCGAGGCGGCCTGTTCCGCGCTGCGTTGCAACGACATCGCCCGCAGCAGGTAGATGGATCCGGCGAGGGGTCGCAGGGTGAAGGCGAAGAAGGTGGACATGAGGACCGGCGCTGCGTTGACGACCGACAGCGACAGGCCGGGGCCGATCCCCTGCCCGGTGGCGTAGGTCCAGAAGGTCGCGGTCGCGATCATGCAGGCCAACCCGATCCACGCCGCGAGGGTGCGTCCGCGCACGCACATGAAGGTGAAGACGACCGTGGACATCCCGAGCGGCCAGGTCGCGATGCCTCCCGGAGACGGCACCGGCAGCACCGAGAACACGAGCGCCGAGGAGACCGTCCCGGTGGCGGCGAGCAAGATCGTCGCCGGCATCGGCAGCGGGTCGCCCGGAACGGTGATGAGGGTGAATGCCGCGAACGTGCACACGAGCACGGCGAGGGCGGGAGGCCAGCTCGCGGACGTGTGCTCGGCCCCGAACGCCGCCAGCACGAGGCAGACCAGGGCGTAGAGGCTCACGAGCGCACGTGCGGCCGTGGTGCGCATCCCCAGCAGGTCGCGCACGTCGCGGGTGGGTTCGGCGGTCACGGCGCGCGACGCTCGGCCGGATCGCACCAGTGCAGCGTCACCGTCGTGCCCGCGGGACCCGAGGTGATCTCCGAGTCGCCCCCGGCCATGCCGCGCATGCGTCCGTGGATGCTCGCGCGGATGCCCATCCGGTAGGGGTCAATCTGGGCGGGGTCGAATCCGTGGCCGTCGTCGCGGACGACCACCCGGACCGATCCGGGCCCGAGGTCGACGTGCACGGCCCGCTGCGTGCCCGGGCCGGCGTGGCGCACGCTGTTCCGCACGGCCTCGGCCAGTGCGGCTGCGACCGCTCTGATCACGTCGGCCGGGTAGTGCGGTCCGGCATCGGTGCTCGTCGTGGTCGTGAACTCGACGTCCTCGTCGACCTCGGAGGCTGCCGAGCGGAACTGGGCTGCCACCCGGTCGGCGTCGAAGCTGCTCTCGGTGTCGTCGCCGCGCCGCAGGGAGTCGAACATCTCCAGCGCACGACGGGCCTGGGCCGCGACGGGACCGTCGGATGCGCCGCGACCCGAGGCGAGCAGGGTGGACATCACCCGGTCGTGGACGAGTGCGTCGAACCGCTCGCGTTCGACCGTCCTGGCCGCGGCCGCCGCTGCTGCGACGACGGATTTCTCCGTGGCCGCGACGGTGGAATCGAGGACGTCGCCCGTGCGGAAGGCGACGATCGCCGCGGCGGCGAAGACCCCGCAGAACATGAGCGCGAACGCGAGTTCCGGGACGAAGCGGTATCCCGTCGTGGTGTTCACCAGCAGATAGTTGGTGGTCTGCACGACGAGCACCACCACCGTGAGGTAGGCGAGCGCCGTCCGCGGCCGCCACGCTGCCGCCGCGGACAGTCCTGCCACTCCGGGGAAGAGCGCCTGCCAGGCCGTGTTCGTGGAAACCTCACCCGTCCAGGCCGGGAACCACAGGACCGCCGCGACCAGGAAGGCGACGGCGTTGGCGGCTGCGAGTCGTCCGACCCACCGGACATCGCTCAGGAAGGTCGCCACCCCGAGCGCGATCCCGGTGCCGAAGATCGCGAGCAGTGCCGTCGGCAACCACCACCATGCCGTGAGGTGGGCCTGCGACACCGCTGTGGGGACGACGAACAGCAGGTAGAACACGTAGCCCGCGCTGATGAACCGACCGAAGACCCGGTGGATCCGGTCGGCCGCGCTCGTCGGATCCGTCGTGTGTCCACCCTGTGTGGTGGCAGGCCGACGGGTCACAGCTCGTCGATGGAGACCACACCGTCCTGCAGAGCGCGGGCGAGCAGTGCCGTCTTCGTGGTCGCCGTACGCCCGACGCGGGCGTACTTCTCACGGATGCGGACGATGTGGGTGCTGACCGTGGCTGCGGTGACGAACAGGCTCGCAGCCGCCTCGGACTTGGACTCGCAGAGCAGCCAGGCCCGCAGGATCTCGATCTCGCGAGCCGAGAGTGCGGGCTTCTGAGGCGCAGGCTTCTGTGCCGGGGAATGTTCGAGCATCGTCGTCATAGCGCGTCCCTACCGAGATGAATACATGGGATCGAACCGAGTCCCCCGACGAACTCCGTTTCGAGTGCCTACAACTTAACGGTTGAAACCGACAACTACCCAGACAGATTTTTCTCTGCCCAAGAAAATATGGGCATCGGTGTTTCGTCTAATTACCGGTGCGCCGGCCGTCGTGTCCGATCTCGATTCGGCGCACATCCTCGCCCTTCACGAGCATCGTCACCATCGCCGCGCGGGCCGGCGGCAACACACGCACGGTCACCGACCCTTCTCTCACCGAATCGAGCGCGTCCACCACCTCCCGGTAGACGGCGCGCCGAACCTCGGGAGATGCCGAGTCCATGGCGTGGTCGTCGAGCATAACGATCTCGACGCCGCGCCGGCGGGCCGTAGCGGCGGCCCGGTCGACCTCGGGTACCTGGAGTACGGGCGCACGCAGACCGTCGCGCAGTCGTGCCTCGACGAGTCCGCACTCGATCCGTTCGTTCTCGTCGAGGGGTTCGCCCGAGACGATCCGCTCGAGCAACGGACGCGCCGACGCGTCGAGGCTTCCGAGGCGGACGTCACGTTCCTCCAGAGCCGCGGCGGCCGCGGACTCCGCCGCGATCCGCTGCATCGACCGGGCGCGCAGCAGGTAGATCGACCGCGCGAGCGGGCGGATCGTGTAGGCGCAGACGGTGCCCATGAGCACAGGTCCCGCGCTCGTGATCGTCAGCCCCAGTCCGTAGCCCATCCCGGGGCCCGTGAGATGCGACCACAGCGCGGCGACGACGAGCATGAGGAGCATCCCGCACCAGGCGAACCCCGTGCGTCCCCGCACGCACATGAACACGAGGATCGTCGTGGACATCCCGAACGGCCACAACTCGATGGGGTGCGGTGCCGGATCGGCGGGCACCACCCACAGCACCGACGCCGATGCGATCGCGCCCGAGAACGTCATCGCCAGTGCGGGTCGCACCGGTAGTGGGTCCCCCTCGACTGCGACGAGCGCGTAGGCGGCGGCCACACACACGATCACGGCGATCGCGAGGGGCCAGCGGACCTCCGCATGGGGCGCGGTGTTCAGGGCGAGCACCACGCAGGTCACCGCGTACAGGACGGCGAAGGCCCGCGCGGGCTTGCTGTGCATCCGCAGCAGATCGGAGACGGTCGAATTCGCAGTGTTCATGCGGCCGGATCCCGCCAGTACAACAACACCCGGGTCCCGGCGCCGGGAGCGGACTGCACGACCGCCCGGCCCCCGGACACCCGGCGCATACGTCCTCGGATGCTCACTTCCAGACCGAGCCGGTGCGGGTCGACGGCCTCGGGTTCGAAGCCTCTGCCGTCGTCCACGACCTGCACGGAGATCCATCTCGGTGCCACGTCGACCTCGACCGTGCGGGACGCGTCCTTTCCGGCATGCCGCACGCTGTTGCGTACCGCCTCGGCGAGGGCAGCGGCGGTCGCGCGCGCGGGTTCGGGTGGGAACGCAACGTCGCCGGATCCCGGGGCGACACGGCCGGTGAAGACGACATCCTCGTCGGCCTCGGTCGCCGCCGATCGGAGCCGCGCCACGACCGCGGCGGCATCGAGCGCCGACTCCCGATCGGTGCCGCGCCGCAACTCGTCGAGTTCGGCGACCGCTCGTTCGGCCTGCTCGACGAGCGACTCTCGGGGTGCGTTGCGTGACACCGCCAGCAGGGTGGACATCACGCGGTCGTGGACCAGGGCATCGAACCGTGCGCGCTCGGCGTTCCGTGCTTCCGCTGCGGCCGCGGCGGCCGCCGTGGCCTGGGTGGCAGCGATGGTCTCGTCGAGGGTGCGGCCGGTGCCGAGTCCCACCACCGCGGCCGCGAGGAAGACCGTGCAGAAGACGAACGCGAACGCCAGGTCGGGTGCCAGGAAGTATCCGAAGGGGGCGTCGCGGGCGAGGTGATTCGCGCACTGCGCGAGCAGAACCACGAGGATCATGTGGACGAACGCCCGCCGGGGTCTCCACGCGACCGCCGCCGCGAGCGACGCGAGGCCGGGAAAGGCGGTGAACCACAACGACTGGTCCTGCGGGATCTGCGTCCCGTTCCACGCCACGAACCACAATGCGACCATCACGACGTAGGCGAGCGCATTGACGGTCGCGGTCCGCTGCATCCACACCGTGCCGCGGAACGAGGCGAAGCCGAGCGCGACCCCGGATCCGAACATGAGGACGGCCGCAGTGGGAGTCCACCACCACGCGACGAGTGCCGACACTTCGAGGATCTCCGGCACGAGCAACGCGAAGTAGCAGAGATATCCGATCGCGACGAATCGCGCGAACATCCGGAGAAGTCGGTCGGCAGCCGCCGTGCTGCGATCGTGCGACTTCTCCCCGGTGTCCCCGGCCGGCTCGTCAGCGACGGCGGACATCCGACCGTTCGGGCATCGGCAGCCACCCGTCCTCGACGGCACGTTTGTACAGATCCGTCTTCGTGGGTGCGGGACGACCTGCCTCCGCGTACTTCTGGCGGATCCGCTGCAGGTAGTCGTTGACGGTCTGCGGAGCGAGGCCCGTCAGCCGGGCTACCCGGTCGAGCTTCTCCCCCGATGCATACAGTTCGAGCACTTCGAGCTGCCGCGGACTCAGGCCGACGTCGTCGAGTTCGGGATCACCGTCGATCGCCGCGGCCCACTCGGTGCTGGCGACCTGCCCTCCGGCGGCGGCCACGCGGATCGCCTCGATCACCACGGCAGCGGGCTCGGATTTCCGCACCACCCCGAGCACACCGGCGCGGGCGGCCGAACGCAGCAGATACGGGTTCTCGGCGCCGGTGAAGACCAGGGTCTCGAGGCCCGCCGCGCGCAGCTGCTCGACGTTGCTCTTCGGGGAGGATCCGTCGGACAGGCGCAGGTCGAGAACGGCGAGGTCGAGGTCGGTGACCTGCTCGAGCAGACCCGAGACGGTGGTGGCGGTACCTGCGAGCTCGAGATCGGGTTGATCGGCGAGCATCGCTGCGAACCCGAGCGCGACCGACTCGTGATCCTCGACCAAACCGATCCGACGGACGACGCCACGCGAGCCCTCGGCCATTGATGCCTCCCCTAATGCCCGATCACCCGACTTCGAACGAACGTTAGCAGTCAGCGCCTGTTTCCTCTTCTCGCACCACACTCGACGCGTCCACATCGTCGCGCAGACCACGCCAGCTCGCGTGCCGCACCCGGTCTCCTTCCGTCCATCCTCCGAACCGCACCTCCCCCACGAGTTCGGGCCGCAACCACACCGCATCGCGGCGTTCGGCGGCCGGCACTTCGTTCGCGAACGGGTTCGTGCGGCTCGTGCGCCCTTTCACAGCCTTCGCCACCGACAGGAGCGTCTCGTCGTCGAAACCGGTGCCGACCTTGCCGACGTACACGAACTCACCGTCGTCGTCGTAGACGCCGAGCAGCAGGGAGCCGAAGGTCGAGGCACGGTTGCCGTTGCCACGGCGGTATCCGCCGAGCACGACGGTCTGGGTGAGCCAGTTCTTCGATTTGATCCATCCGGCGCCGCGCTTACCCGGCAGATACACGGAGTCCCGGCGTTTGGCGACCACGCCCTCCCAGTTCTTCGCGCGGCTGCGCGCGAGAGCCTTCGAGCCGTCACCCGAGAGCAGATCCGGGACGATCAGTCCGTCCGTGGCAGCGGCGAGCGCCTCGAGGACCCGTCGGCGATCGTCGTAGGTCTTGCGCAGCAGCGACACCCCGTCGAGATACAGCACGTCGAACACGCGGTACTCGTAGTTCACGCCCCGCTGCAGCATCGAGAAGCTCGTCACCCCGGAGCGGTCGACGGCGACGATCTCCCCGTCGAGCACCGCCCGGCGACCGTCGAGGATCGTCGCGAGTTCGACGAGCTTCCGGTAGTCGCCGGTGACATCGCGACCGGATCGGCTGCGGAGCCTGACGGTGCCGTCCTCGATCTCCGCGATGGCGCGGTATCCGTCCCATTTGCCTTCGAACGCCCAGTCTTCGGCGTCGAGACCCGAGACGTCACCGGAGGTCGCGAGCATGGGCGCGAGATCGCGCGGGAAGGCCTTGGACCCCGACGATCCGACGAGGGAGGCCGGATCGGCATCGGACGACTCGGTGCTCGGCGACGACTGGTCCTTCATGCGGTGCGCCAGCCACTGGTTCTTCTCGGTGCGGATCAGCGCGTACCGTCCCTCGATCCGGTCGCCGTGGAACCGCACGATCACCTCGTCGTCCCGCCACTTCTCGGTGTCGTAGGTGCCGGTGTCCCACACGGTCATGCTGCCGGCGCCGTATTCGCCCTTCGGGATCGTCCCGTGGAAGGTGAGGTACTCGATCGGGTGATCCTCGGTCCGTACCGCGAGATTGTTGCGCCCCGAGGTGTCCGGCAGGTTCTTCGGTACGGCCCACGAGGCCAGCACACCGTCGCGTTCGAGGCGCAGGTCGTAGTGCAGGCGACGCGCGTGGTGCTCCTGGATGACGAACCTGTTGCCGGGGCCGTCCTCGGGGACGCGGTCGGGTACCGGTTCCGGGGTGCGCGACGCGTCGCGCTTGCCGCGGTAGGTGTCCAGGGCGTCTCCAGACCCGGCCTTACCGCCGGACCCGGCCTTATCTCCGGAATCTCCGGACCCGGCCTTGCCGAGGGGCGGGTCGAGACCGGCGAGCAGGTCCCCGAACTCCTCGATGCGGGCGAGGACCTCCCGGAACTGCAGTTGCGCGAGGTCGGGGTCGTCGAGTTCGTCCCAGCTGCGCGGCGCCGCTACCCACGGCTCGTCGCGACCGCGCAGCGAGTACGGCGCGACCGTCGTCTTGGAACTGTTGTTCTGGCTCCAGTCGACGAAGACCTTGCCCTCGCGCGCCGATTTCGCCATCGTCGCGGTCACCAGGTCGGGAAGGGTGGTCTCGAGATTGCGCGCGACCTGCTTCGCGACCTTCGACGCCCCCGACGACGACAGCATCCGATCGAGCGGGACGTACAGGTGGATGCCCTTGCTGCCGCTGGTGACCGGATAGGCCGACCACCCGAGTTCGGCGACGGTGTCGCGCACATGGCGCGCGACCTCCGCACACTCGGCCAGGCCCACGCCGGGCCCCGGGTCGAGGTCGAAGACGATGCGGGTCGCGGGTCCGGCCTTCTCTCCGTCGAAACGCCACTGGTGCACGTGGAGTTCGAGGGCTGCCTGTTGCCCGAGCCAGACGAGCCCGGCGGCGGAATCGAACAGCGGGTAGGTGACCCGCCGGTCCTTGTGATGCAGGGTGCGACGGTCGAGCCAGGCCGGTGCGTGGTCGGGGAGGTTCTTCTCGAAGAAGGACTGTTCGCCGACACCGTTCGGCCACCGGTTGCGGGTCGCGGCCCGGCCGACGATATGGGGAAGCATCGCCTCGGCGACGGCTTCGTAATACTCGACGACCTCGCCCTTCGTCGTCCCGGTGCGCGGATACAGCACCTTGTCGAGGTTCGTCAGGGTGATGCGGTGACCGTCGATCGTCCGGGTCGGCATATCTCGAATTCTGCCAATTCGGACGCGTTCGGGTGCGGTGTCGAAGGGTGACGATCGGGACTGCACGTCCGGGAACGCCGAGCTTCGAAAGGAGGTAGGTTCGGAGAGTCGGTCTGACGCGGCGATGAACTATTTCCCCGACGGCGAGCATCGCCGGCAACTCCTCGCTGCGCTCCGCGCTTCCGAACCCGGTGTCGAGGAGTTGTGGCTCCGCCACTTCGCGCTCGGCGGCGAGGTGGGGAAGATGGAGATCGAGGCGTATCTCGACGGCCTGCTTCCGCTCTCCCGTGTGCAACACGATCTGATCACCCATGCGATCAACGAACGCCTCGACGAGATCGCCCCACCCCGTGCACCCTATGCAGCCGAACTCCCCGCGTCCCTCCCCGAAGTGGACGACGGCGACGACGATCCCGGCGAATCACGAGGAACGGGGCCGGATTCCGACCGCTGAAGTGATGACGCCCGCGCGCCGAACGACCTGCGGCGCGCCGAAACCCTGCCACCCGAGCAGGGGGAAATGGGCGACAGGGTTCGGCATCGCCCGAGTGGCCTACCTCTGATCCACCCGGCGCCGGCGATCGTCCGCGCAGGGGGTGACAGGCGATCACCGATGTCCTGAGCATACGCCGAAATGCCCTCACCGGGACCGATTGTGCGTACTCGAGGCACTGCCGACGGGGCAGGTCGGCAGATCCGACCCCCTGCGTCGGAAGTCTCGCGCCCCGCCGACAGAGTCGACAGCGAACGCATCGTTCGCTTCCGGTGCAGTCTATTCGTTTTCTACAGGATCGGCAGTAGTTCGATCGGACCACAGCCTGCCCGACCGGGTCCCACGAGGCGCCCGGCCGTAGACGGACCGGTACTGCGTCGCGAATCGTCCGGGCGAGGAGAAGCCCCACCGCGCAGCGATCGACGCGACCGTCTCATCGTTCGGGTCGGCGGCCTGCAGATCTTGGCCCGCGAGGCCCACATCTGCTCCTCGGTCGGAGCTGCAGCAGCGAGGTGGGTCTCCTCCGCCCACTCGTTCTCCCGTGTGTCCATCTCCCGATCCCACCATCCGAACGTCCCGTATGTCAGCACACCTGCACGTTGACCGCATGTCGACCGAAGATCCCGTAACCGATCTCGAAACGGACCTGTTGGCCACCGGTCAGGAAGCGGTAGCCGCTCCCATCTATCTGTGAGTAGTGCACCAGGATCTCCGTACCGTCGTCGTCACGGATGAACCCGTGACCCAGACCGGCGTCGAACCACAGCACAACACCATGTTCCATTGTCGCTCCCCTGCCACCGTTCGCGTTGTCCCGACGGAGCAGCGACGCGGAAGCGTATCCCCTGCGCTCCCGACAGCCCCTCTGCACCTGTCATTGAAACGTGCCCGGCGGGTCCGGGGAAGTGTCCACGCCGAATCGGCGACATTCGTACGATTTCTACCGATTTCACGGCGTGCCAATGTAGTTCGTTCGATGGACAGACACCGACGATCGTGGGGGCGTATCCGGGCTGTGGGTGCCGACAGGATACATACAGCACGCACGCATTTGTGTGAAGAGCTTACGGACACATGACATTCGGATGACGTCGGGTCATACGGCCGGTGCTCCGTCGACCGGATCCACTGCCTGTGCCCGTTCGGCGACAGTGATCGCACAGGCCGCGCCGACGAGGGTGAGGTGACTGAATGCCTGGGGGAAGTTGCCGACCTGCCGTCCCGCCGGCACGTCGTACTCTTCGGCGAGCAGTCCGAGGTCATTGGTGAGTCCGAGCAACCTCTCGAACAATGCGCGGGCCTCGTCGACCCGGCCGTTGAGCGCCAGAGCGCTCACCAGCCAGAACGAGCAGGCGAGGAACTGCCCTTCGTCGCCGGGAAGCCCGTCGTCGGTGTGCGTCGTGGAATACCTGGATACGAAGCCGTCGCGACCGAGTTCGTTCCGGATCGCGTCGATCGTGGAGGTGACCCGGTCGTCGGTCGGCGGGAGGAAGCCGACGAGCGGTATGAGCAGCACGCTGGCGTCGAGTTCCGTGGAGCCGTAGTACTGCGTGAACGTGCCGCGGACGGGGTCGTATCCACGTTCGCAGATCTCGTGGTGGATCTCGTCGCGAGCCCGCTTCCACCGCTCGAGCGGAGCGTCGAGGCCGAATCCCTCCGCGATCCGGACGGCGCGATCGAAGACGACCCAGGCCATCACCTTGGACTGCGTGAAATCCCGGCGGGGACCGCGTGTTTCCCAGATCCCGTCGTCAGGATCCCGCCAGATCTTCTCGACGTGCTCGATCACCGCCTGCCATCGGGGCCACATGTGCGCCTCGATCCTGCCGAGCGCCTCGGCCCCCTTGTACGCCACGCTGAGGACTTCGCCGTACACATCGAGTTGGAACTGTTCGGCAGCGGCGTTACCGACCCGCACAGGTGCCGACTCTTCATAACCGGGCAGATGATCCACCTCGAACTCGGTCAGCCGGCGTTCGCCCCTGATCCCGTACATGATCTGGATATCGGCCGGATCACCCGTCCCCACCCGGAGCAGGAAGTCACGGAAGGCCAGGGCCTCGGAGGTGTATCCGCCGGCGAGCAGCGCCTCGAGTGCCAGCACCGAGTCGCGCAGCCAGCAGTATCTGTAGTCCCAATTGCGTACCCCGCCGAGAGCTTCGGGCAGGGAAGTGGTCGGGGCCGCCACGATCGCGCCGGTCGTCTCGTCGGTCATCCCTTTGAGGACGATCAGAGACCGGATCACCTCGTCGCGATACGCCCCCTTGTAGGTGCACCGGCCGGTCCACTCGCGCCACCACTCCACGGTGCGCGCGAGCGCGGATTCGGCATCCTCGACGACGGGGGCCGGTTCGAAGGATGCGTACCGGTCCAGAGCGAATCGGTATCGGCCGCTCTCCACGGCGACGAACTCGGATTCGACGGTCCCGGCACGGATCTCCAACGGTACCGTCGTGCACAGATGGAAGGCATCCGGGCCGGCCGTCGCGACGGCACCGTCGGCCACCGCCTCGACCCATGGAGTGACGGCCGCATAGTCGGGACGCAAGGACAGATGCATCCGCATCGGCACCCGACCGCGCAGACCCTGGACGATGCGGACCAACCGAGGCGGACCCGACCCCCGGCGAGGCATGAAGTCGATCAGGCGGACGGCACCGTCCGCGGTCTCGAAGTCGGTCTCGAGCACCAGGGTGCCGTCGGCGTAGCGGCGGTTCACCGCCGCGGGTTCCGCCTCGGGCGCGACGAGCCAGCGTCCGTGCTCCGGGCCGCCGAGCAGAGTTGCGAAACACGATCCGGAGTCGAAGGCGGGCATGCACAGCCAGTCGATCGAGCCGTTCCGGCCGACGAGCGCGGAGGTCTGCAGGTCACCGATGAAGCCGTAGTCCTCGAGAAGCATGGCGGTACCCCCGCTAGAAGAGGAGTCGAGTCCTTCGATCCTCCTCTGGTCTCGGATGCGAGGTCAAGGTCACGGTTTCGACTCGTCGACGCCACTGTGCACCACCGCGGTGGATCATGACGTGCAGAGTTTCGGCGACGTCCTTCGCGACGGGAAGTACGAGATGACCGACAATCCGGTGGCGAGACCGTCCGCCCCCGTCCGGCGAATGTTGCTCCCGCTCGCCCTCGCTCAGTTCATCTGCAGCTTCGCAGGTTCGAACATGAACGTGATGATCAACGACATCAGCGTCGATCTGGACACCACGGTGCAAGGCGTCCAGACCGCGATCACCGTGTTCCTTCTGGTCATGGCGGCGTTCATGATTCCGGGTGGGAAGCTGACGGATCGATGGGGTCGCAAGCGATGTTTCGTCGCCGGGCTCGTCCTGTACGGCGTGGGAGCCCTCCTGAGTGCGGCAGCACCGGGTCTGGGAATCCTGATCCTGGGCAACTCGATCTTCGAAGGAATCGGCACCGCACTGCTCATCCCACCCGTGTACATCCTCACGACGATGCTCTTCACCGACATGAAGTCCCGGGCACGGGCCTTCGGCGTGATCACCGGCATGGGTGGGATCGGCGCCGCAGCGGGGCCGTTGATCGGTGGATTGATCACCACCGCGATCGACTGGCGGGCTGCCTTCGTCTTCCAGGCACTGATCGTCGCCGCCATCGTCGTTCTGAGCCGAGGGCTCGAGGATCCCCTGCCCCCGGATCCGACCACACCCTTCGACGGGATCGGTGCCGTCCTGTCCGCCGCGGGTCTCGTCTGTATCGTCATGGGGATTCTCCAGGCGGACAACGCACTCTCGGTGTCCGCCGGCCTCATCGGTATCGGAATCCTGCTCGTCGTCGGGTTCTTCCTGCACGTACGACGCTTCGAACGGTCCGGCAGAGTGCCACTCCTCTCGACCGACCTGTTCCGTAATCGCACATCGAATCTCGCGCTCGTCACCCAGAACATCCAGTGGCTGCTGCTGATGGGCGTCGCGTTCGTCGTCTCGGCATTCCTGCAGGTGGTCCGCGGCTACAACGCAATCGAGACGGGCATCATCTTCACCGCCGCCACCGCCGGCATTCTCGGTGCCTCATTGCTGGCGGAACGATTGGCCGCCCGGCATTCACAGCGTGCCCTCATCATGAGCGGCTTCGTCGTCACCCTCGGCGGCATCGTGGTGCTGCTCCTGCTGGTCCGTGCATGGACCAGCGCATGGGCGTTCGCCCCGGGCCTGTTGCTCATCGGCGTCGGACTGGGTGCGATGCTCACTCCGTCCGTGAACGTCGTGCAGTCGGCGTTCCCAGAGGAACAGCAGGGTGAGATCTCCGGCTTGTCGCGGTGCGTGTCCAATCTGGGTTCGTCCCTGGGCACCGCCGTGGCAGGCACCGTCCTCGTCGTCGGCCTCGCCACGCCGGACCGGTCGTATGCGGCCGCGATGATCGTGCTGGCGTGCATCGGGCTCGTCGGACTCGTCGCGTCCGCGCTCCTTCCCGCGACCTCGAGTGCCACGCCTTCCGCCTCCGGAGCCCAGTGACGACCGTGTCGCGAGGAGAGGGCCCGAGACACACGGAATACGCTCTCTTTCAACAGATGCAGTGCGTCACCGTTACGATCTCAGGTCGACGGCGGCCGACGGGTCGACCAGTTCTCCGGCTCGACCTCCCCGACGTCCACGTCGTGCCCGAAGAGCTCACGGGCGAGCGCACGCGCACGATCCCGTACCTCCGCCGAGGTGAGTTCGTCCGCGAGCACCAACGACAGCCTCGCCAGACGGTCGGCCGGCTCGCCGATCCGGTGTACCGTGCACCTCCAGTCGCCCACGAGCCCGGTCCCATCGCATCGATCGTCGCGTCGGAACGGTCGTAGTCACTCGCACCGGATGCCGCACTCGTATTTCAGGATGCGAGAATTCGCGCCTTCTCCCTCTCGAACTCGGCCTCGGTGAGCACGCCCTGGGCCTTCAGTTCGGCGAGGTCCTTCAGCGCGGCGATGCGGTCCGTTCCACCCGGAGGTGGGGCGGCCGGAGGAGGCGTGGGCACGGGTTCGGGTTCGGGCGCGTACTGCGCCGGACGACCGTAGACGGCCTGCCCCTGCGATGCCCATCGCTCTCCCTGCCGACGGGAGACGCGGTTGGAGACGGCCGTCGCCGTCCCCGCTACCACTGCGGTGCGAGCCACCCCACGGAGTAATCCTGGCATGTCGATCTCCTCCTGTATTTCGTTCGCTGGAATCACATTTCGACGTCGAGCTTCTCCAGCGAAGCCAGGATGCTCTGAACCGGGATACGCCCGGACGCGACGAGTTCGGCGCCGTTGCGACGCAGTGCCCGCGCCAGCGGAGCAGCCCAGGTGTTCTCGTAGACGAGCACGGCCGCCGAGCAGCCCGGCTCGAGCGCCGCCCCCGCTTCGTCGAAATCTGTGTCGCCGAGCAGGCCCGACGACGCCTCCGCGAACAACGTCACGTCGACTTCTCCTTCGAGTCCGACCTCGGAGATGTCGATCCCGGTGACCGAACCGTCGGTGTCCTTGCGGACGAACGCGAGATCGAGCACCCGGATGATGCCTCGCTCGACGAGGTCGAGCAGCAGCGGTAGCGCAGAGCCGTTCGGTGGTCGGTCGGCAGGGAATTCGATGACGAGATAGTCGACCGGGCCCATCTCGTCTATATCCGAATCGGTCACCTGGAGCCTCGTTTCGATGAAAGATCGTTCACGGAAGCCGGGAGCCGACTTCCGTCGGTGTCGTCGAGAACAGATCCCCCTCCCGTCGAGTATGACCGCCCGACGGCCACTTCTGAAGGGAATACGGTTCGAATTCCTGCCGGAGCGATCCGCAGCGGCGCATACTGGATCCGGCCCCGAAAGGGGGCGATGCCGGGATGACCACGAACATCGGCGCGGGCGGTGAAGAGCCCCGACCGGGCCGGCTGAGCGACGACGAACGCGCCGAACTCGACCGGTTGCGTGCGGAGGTCGCCACGCTTCGGGAGCGAGCCGCTGTCGGGGTCGAGCCCGTTCCCGAGCCGCGGCCCGCGAGACACGGATGGCGCTGGGCTGCGGTTGCGCTGCTCACCGTGCTGGTCGCGGTTCTGGCCGTCCTCTCGATCACCGCACGGTTCGTGCGCAGCGAGATCCTCGACACCGACCGGTACGTGACCACCGTCGCCCCACTGGGCTCGAATCCCGCCGTCCAGACACAGATCGCGAATTCCGTTACCGACGAGATCTTCACACGCGTCGACGTCGAAGGTCTGACGACCGACGCTCTCGTTGCTCTCACCGATGCCGTTCCGGCCACGGAGAACGCGCCGCGCGTCGACCGCGCCGTCGAGGGACTGGCACCGGTGATCACCGGGCAGGCACGAAACTTCGTCAACGAGACGGTGTTGTCGCTCGTGCAGAGCGAGCAGTTCGAGGATCTGTGGATCCAGGCCCACCGCGCCGCCCACAACGCATTGGTCGCGGTCGTGACCGGGAACGTCGGACCGTCGTCGGTGACGGTCGACGATTCGGGCACGGTGAGCATCTCTCTCGGCACGGTGATCGACAACGTGAAGGAACGTCTTCTCGACCGCGGTTTCACGTTCGCCGAGAAGATCCCGAGTGTCGACAAGCAGTTGGTCCTGTTCCGATCACCGGAACTGGTCCGGGCGCAGCGGGCGGTGAACACTCTCGACAACATTTCGGATGTGCTGCCCTGGATCACTCTCGCCGCTGCTGCCGGCGCAGTCGCCGTCGCGCCGCCGGGCCGTCGCCTACGCGCACTCGCCTTCGTCGGCCTCGCACTGGTCGTAGGAATGTTCGTTCTGGCGGTCGCGCTCATCATCGTCCGGTCGCTGTATCTCGACGATGTCCCGCCCGACGTCCTATCGCCGGAGGCGGCAGCAGCCATCATCGATGCCGTGCTGATGCCGCTGCGGACCAGCCTTCGGGCGGTCGCGGTGCTCGGACTGGTGATCGCTCTCGGTGCCTACCTCACCGGTGGCTCGTCCTCCGCCCGGACCGTTCGGCGTGGGCTCGGCCGCAGCCTCGATGCCGTTCAGCGACTGCGACAGCCCCGTTCGCCGAATCCCTTCGAGAAAACCGCTTTCCGCGCCCGCACCGCCATCCGATCGGTCATCATCGGAGCGGCCGCACTGCTCGTGATGTTCTGGCGTTATCCCACCGGACTCGTGGTCACGCTCATCGTGCTGGGTGCGGTACTGGCACTGCTCGCTCTGGAACTGGTGATCAGGCCCGCGCGCAACCCTGGGAACCAACCGACGACCTGATCGTTGCCGCATTCGGCGGGAGCGACGTCTGTAGCGGGGAATTCGTCGTGATCACATCGAGCGCACGGGTGAGATCGGCGCGAACGGCCGGAACTCCTGATCGCTCCCCCGAACGACACCCGCGCTCGACTCGGGAACCTCCAGCCAAGCCCCTTCGAGATCGCGGAGGGGTTCGGACACCACGAAGCGGGTGTCGTCCCCCAGCTGGTACAGCACTTCCACTTCAGGATGCTGCGCCCGTATCGCCTTGATGTCGGCCGAGTAGAACAACGAGCGTGTCTTCCGCTCCGTCGAATACCGGAACACCCAGACGCAGCTGCCGTCGGTGGTGGCGATCGTTCCCTGCATGGGATTCTCGATGCCCATGCGTGCTCCGATGTCCTCCACGAAACCGACGGCCTTCGCCACGCCGGTGAACGGGTCGTCGGCGAGGCCGAAGGTGAGCGCGAGGTAGAACAGCATCTCGGAATCCGTCGATCCCCGGATCGCGTCGTAGAGACCCGGATCTACGGCCATCGCCAGGTCCCGTTTCATGAGGTGGAATCCGTGCACCGCCCCGTTGTGCATCCACAACCTGTTGTCGTAGCGGAAGGGGTGGCAATTGTTGCGCTGCACCGGAGTTCCCGTCGAGGCGCGGACATGCGCGAACATCAACGGCGTACGGATCTGCGTGGCGAGCTCGCGGAGGTTGCTCTCGTTCCAGGCGGGTTCGACGCACTTGAACAATGCCGGCCTCGGGCCTTCTCCGTACCAGCCGATGCCGAAGCCGTCCCCGTTCGTGGTAGTTGCGCCCATCTTGGAATGCAGGCTCTGGTCGATCAGGGAGTGCACCGGCCGGAAGAGCAGGTCGTCCATCAGGACGGGATCACCGGTATACGCCATCCATCTGCACATCCCTCCATTGAAGTCGTGGGATACGCCGGAATGTGAGATCCGAAGAGTTCAATTCGGCCACAATATCTTCCGCAATCGGGCGGAATCGAGGCGCGGGGATGGCACACGCACTCCCGGACGGTTGCGGGGAACACGAACTCGTAGCGCTCCGGTGGAGATCGTGCATCGTGCCGGTGTCGACAGCATCACCGACTCGCCGTCGACTCCGACCGGAATTTCCGGTACGTCCGCATCGACGACCACTTCTGTCGCCGTGCGCTGCAACAGTCCTCGGTCGTGGGTGCGGCGGAACAGGCCGACCGTCTGGCGTGCGTTCGAGACCGAGATCGCGACGACGCCGAGCCGGCCGTTGTCCAGACGGGGACGTCGGCCCATACCTGCCAGGTCGTCGAAGGCGTACGGACCGTTGCTGATCAACACCGCCTGGGGCCCGTCGACGGCCTCCGTGTCGATGTGTGCCCGCAAGCCCGGCCGGCCCTGCTCACCGAGCAGATCGGGCAGCATCTGCAGCACCGTCGCCGTCTTGTCGGCACGGTACTGCGGACTCCGGACCACCTCCGCGTAGACACCGAAGGACGCATTGTTGACGAACGGCCGCCCGTTGATCCGGCCGAGATCGACGCGCAGTTCGACCCCGTCCCGGAGGGCGTCCAGACCCGCGGCGGGATCCTCCCGATCCAGTCCGAGGTCGAGAGCGAAATGGTTGCGGGTTCCGGCGCTGATCACCACGAACGGAAGCCGGTGTTCCGCCGCGACCGCCGCGACCAGGGCCTGCGTTCCGTCACCACCCGCGACGCCGAGCAGGTCCGACCCGCGCTCGACGGCCTTCTCCGCCAGCTCGGTGACGTCGAGTTGCTGCGGACCGCTCAGCAACACCACTTCGGCCCCGAGTTCCTCGGCCTTGTGCTGCAGGTCGAAACGGACAACCTTGCCCCCGCCTGAGCGTGGATTCATGACGAAGAACGGGTGCTGTACGGGAACGGCCGGGAACTCCGGCTGCGGGCTCACGCGATCGGCCCGCAGGGCACGGCGTCCGCACGCGACCGCCACAGCGACGAGCAGCACCGACACGACGGCGACCCCCAGGTGACCCGACGCCGCGAAGACGACGATCACGACCCCCGGCGCGAGGACGGTCATGGCCAGAGCTGCCCCGCGGATCACGCCCCGGTGGGTGAGGAACCAGTAGGCCCCGGCAACGGCCAGGGCTGCGCCGGCCACCGCGACCAGCAGCAGTGCGACGACGCCGCGCAGACCCGCCTCCGCGAGCGGCACCACGATCGCCGCGGTCACGGCGAGACAGGCCGCCCACGCCCACCACCGCGATTCGGCGGCATGCCCGCCGCTACCCGGGCCGTGATCCTCGGACATGGGCGTCGACCTCGCATTCGCGTCGAGTACCGAGCACTCGGCGACGTATCCGATCCGCGGGCGGGCCGCGGTTGTCCTTACGGGTCTACGCCTTTCCCGGGGACGTGTCCAGAGGCGTCAGTTCCCGCCGTAGCGGCGTGCGAAGGTGTCGAGCGACGACTGCAGGTCGCCGTGCAGGGCGCGCGCAACCCCCGATCCGATCGGACCGAACAGGGGCGCACCGCCGAGGTCGATCTTCATCGACAGCGTCGAACCGTCCCCGCGAGCTGCAACGGCGAGTCGCATGGAGAACTTCGTACCTCCCTTGCCGGTCCCCTTCAACACCACGTGGTGCGGCGCGTCCAGCTCGACGATGGTCCACGTGACGCGGTTGCGCATGCCCTTGACGGATACCACCGACTGCAGGGTGGTTCCCTCGGCGAGGGTGTCCGGCAGGTCGCTGCGCCACCCGTCGTGGATGCTCAGCCACTCCCCGAACGACTCGAGGCGGGAGGCGTGCTCCCACGCTGCGTGCGGGTCGAGCGGAAGGTCGGTGGACACTTCGAGTTTCGCCATGGTCCGCAACAGTAGACGGTCCGTTCCGCCGGCGGGGCGCCCCGACACGACGGTGGCCCGCCCCCGGCTCGGGAGCGGGCCACGCGGCGCAGAGGATCAGTGGGAGACGGCCTTCTCCACACCGACGCCGGTGAGCGAGCGGACCTCCATCTCCGCCTGCTTGTACCGGTCCTCTTGCTTGCGGCGTCCGACGTAGGTGCCGACGATGCCGAGCGCGAACGCGAGCGGGATCGACACGATGCCCGGGTTCGACAGAGGGAACCAGGAGAAGTCCACGTTCGGGAACATCGCCGAGGGTGCACCGGACACCGCCGGGGAAAACACGATGAGCACGAGGCAGCTGATCAGACCGCCGTAGATGCTGAACAGGGCGCCGGTCGTGTTGAACTTTCGCCAGAACAGCGAGTACAGCAGGGTGGGTAGGTTCGCCGAGGCGGCGACCGCGAAGGCCAGGGCCACCAGGAAGGCGATGTTCTGTCCCATGGCGAGGATACCGAGGACGATCGCCACCAGACCGATCACGACGACCGTGATCCGCGAGACCCGCACCTGCTCGTCCTCGGTGGCGTTGCCACGCTTGATGACACTGGCGTAGATGTCGTGGGCGAAGGATGCCGAGGCGGTGATGGCCAGGCCGGCGACGACCGCGAGGATCGTGGCGAAGGCGACGGCCGAGATGATCGCCAGGAACAGAGTGCCGCCGAGTTCGAAGGCCAGCAACGGAGCCGCAGAGTTCTCCTTGCCGGGAGCGCCGAGGATCGCGTCGGGGCCGACCATCTTCGCGGCACCGTAACCGAGCACCAGGGTGAACAGGTAGAAGGCGCCGATGAGGGCGATGGCCCAGGTGACCGAACGACGTGCTTCCTTGGCGGTCGGCACGGTGTAGAAGCGCATCAGCACGTGCGGCAGGCCCGCGGTGCCGAGGACCAGCGCGAGACCGAGCGAGAGGAAGTCGATCTGCGTCATGTTGCTGATGCCGTACTTGGCACCGGGAGCGAGCACGTCACGCTGCGCGACGGCCTCGTTCGACGAGCTCGACACCATCGCCTGAGCGTCGGCGAGCAGCTGCGAGAAGTTGCCCCGCACCGCGAACAGGACGAGCACGAACATCAGGCCCGCCCCGGCGACTAGCAGCACGGCCTTGACCATCTGCACGTAGGTCGTGCCCTTCATGCCGCCGATGAGCACGTACACGATCATGAGCACACCGACGACCGCGACGACGATCGCCTGGCCGGCCTTGCCCTCGATGTCGAGCAGCAGCGCGACGAGTCCGCCGGCGCCGGCCATCTGTGCGAGCAGATAGAACAGCGACACCGCGAGGGTCGAGAGCGCCGCCGCCATGCGGACGGGGCGTTCCTTGAGCCGGAAGCTCAGCACGTCGGCCATCGTGAACCGGCCGGTGTTGCGGAGCAGTTCGGCGACGAGCAGTAGGGCGACGAGCCATGCGACGAGGAAGCCGATCGAGTACAGGAAGCCGTCGTATCCGTAGACGGCGATCGCACCGGCGATACCGAGGAACGACGCGGCCGACAGGTAATCGCCGGCGATGGCGAAGCCGTTCTGCGGCCCGGAGAACTGGCCACCGCCGGTGTAGAAGTCGGAGGCCTTCTTCGTCGTGCGGCTGGCCTTGATGACCAGGCCCATCGTCACGACGACGAACGCGACGAAGATGGCGATGTTGAGGATCGGGTTACCGACGTCGGCCCCACTCTGCGCGAGAACGGTCACTGCTGCGGTCCTTCCAGTTCCTCGCGGATCGCGGCGGAACGCGGATCCAGCTCACGGCCGGCGAACTTCACGTAGACGGCGGTGATCACGAAGGTCGTGACGAACTGGCCGAGACCCAGGATCAGCCCGACGTTGATGTTGCCGATGACCTTCGTCGCCATGAACTCGTCCGCGTAGGTGGCGAGCAGGACGTACAGGGCGTACCAGGCCAGGAAGAACGCCGTCACCGGGAACACGAAACGGCGCAGACGGCTGCGCAGTTCCTGGAACTCCGGGCTCTCCTGCATCGTGACGAACTCCTGCGGCGTCGGTATCCGTCGCTGCTGGGGTACGCCACTCTCGCTGAGTGGTGCTGTGGTCACTACCGACTCCTTGGTCGTCGTGTGAGGTGAGGATGATCACAACGCTAATGAGACGGTTGTCACACGAACAGAGGAGGCAAGAGATGGAACGACGAGGGGTGTCCTCGTGCGACGAACGGTCACGTCACCGCGACGAACGGCGCCTCTCCCCGGGTCCCCGCCCCCGGTCGCCGAACGCTCCGAGTTCGCGGTCGCGGCCCATGCCGAGCCGCTCGGGCACGTGCATGCGGGAGAACGTCCGGCCCACGTCGCGAGGGACCTGCCGACGCGTCAGCACGCTCACCGCGATCATCGTGACGAACGCCAGCGGCACGCTCAAAGCCGCAGGATAGGCAGAGAGCACCGTCGGCCACCCTGCGGCCACCGACGGATCGATCGGCAGCAGCACGGTGGCCAGGGCGGCGCCCCCCGCAACGAGACCACCGACGACCATCCCTGCCGCGGCACCGATCGCGGTGAGGCCACGCCACCAGATCCCCAGGACCAGCAGCGGACACAGCGTCGACGCAGCGATCGCGAAGACCTGTCCCACCGAACGCGACAGGTCGAGCGAGGTCACCGACAGCGCCAGCACGAGCGGCACCACGCCCGCGAGCACCGCGGCGATCCGGAAGTCGCGCACCCGTCCGCGCAGCACGTCCGTGGACAGCACGCCCGCGACACTGACCAGCAACCCGGAGGAGGTCGACAGGAAGGCCGCGATCGCGCCCGAGGCTACGAGGGCCGCGAGCAACTGCCCGCCCCATCCGGACAGCACCGATCCCGGCAGCAAGAGCACCGCGGCGTCCGACCGTCCCGTGATGAGCAACTGCGGGACGTACAGGCGCGCGAACACTCCGAGCAGCGTCGGGAACAGATAGAACAGCCCGAGCAGCCCGATCACGGCAAAGGACGTCATGCGCGCCGCGCGACCGTCCGGGTTCGTGTAGAAGCGCACCAGCACGTGCGGCAGACCCATGGTTCCGAGGAAGGTCGCAAGCATCAGCGAGTAGACCTGGAACAACGGATGTTCGCTGCTCGCCCCCAATCCGGCCCCCGGCGACGCCCAGCTGTCGTTGTCGGTCGGCGCACCGGCCACCACCGGCACCGGAGAACCGGCATCGAGGACGAGTTCGGTGCCTGCCCCGAGGACGTGCTCTCCCGGCTCGAGTTCGAAGTCACCTGCGACCGATCGGCCGTCGATCTCCCCGGTCACCACGACCGGCAACGGCTCGGCGACCTGCACGACCACGTCGATCGTCACGTCGACGGTCGTGATCTCCGCGACGGTGGGCGGCACGGGTTCGTCGACGGCCCGGTGGTCGCCGACGAAGTGCAACGTGAGGACCAGTGCGGGCAGGGCGACCGCGGTGAGCTTGAGCCAGTACTGGAAGGCCTGCACGAACGTGATCGAGCGCATCCCACCGCCGACCACGTTGGCCACGACAATCACCCCGACCACGGCGACGCCCACCCAGTCGGGCACTCCCAGAAGGATGTTGAGCGTGAGTCCCGCGCCCTGGAACTGCGGCACCAGATACAGGATGCAGATGATCGCCACGACCATCATCGACAGCGTGCGCAGCCACTTCTCCCCCAGCCGGAACTCCGCGAAGTCCGGGACGGTGTAGGCACCCGAACGTCGCAGCGGCGCAGCGACGAACAGCAGCAGACCCAGATAGCCGGCCGTGAAACCGACGGGATACCACAGGGCATCGGCACCGAACTTCGCGACGAGCCCGGCCACCCCGAGAAAGGATGCCGCCGAGAGGTATTCACCGGAGATGGCTGCGGCGTTCCAGCGTGGCCCGACGCTGCGGGAGGCGACGAGGAAGTCCGAGGTGGTGCGCGCCATCCGCACGCCGTACACACCGATCGCGACGGTGGCGATCGCCGCGGCGACGAGACCGACGACGGTGACGACGGGAATCGATCCGCTCACGGGGTCGTCAATCGTCGGTGAGGTCGGTGAAATCCTGCTCGTTGCGTTCGGCGAGGCGCAGATACACCCACGCGATACCGAGCAGGATCGGATAACCGACCACACCGAGCAACACCCACGGCAGGCGGATCCCGAGGACCGTCACCACGGCGAGACCGGGAGCGACATGGAACAGCACCGGAATGGTGCCCAGCAGGCACACGGTGAACAGCGCGACCCGCAGGGCGAGCCCGAGCTGTGCCCGGACCAGCCCGCGGACCATCGCGTCGCCCACCTCGGTCTGTTGCTGCACCTCGACCCGGGTGCGGACCATGCGCGCCCCGCGCCGTTCGGCGAGGACAACACGCTGCCGCTGCGGGGGCGATCCGCCGGTGGTGCTCATCGCGACGTCCACGACTGCATCGGACCGCGGATGAGCCGGTCCTTGAGTTCCCGTGTGTGCCGGCGGCTGACCGGCAGTTCGACGGGCGGGGAGTTGCTGTCGCTGCGCAGGCACACGACGAGACCCGAACCCACACTGCGGATACCGGTGACGAGCGGCAGCGCCACGAGAAAGGAGCGGTGAACGCGCAGGAAGCCGGCATCGGCCCAGCGGCTCTCGAGCGTCGATATCGGGATCCGCACCAGGTGCGAACCGGTCGCGGTGTGCAGTCGCGCGTAGTCGCCCTCGGCTTCGACCCAGTGGACCGACGAGCGCGGCACGAGCGTGGTGACACCGCCGAGCTCGACCGGGATCACGTCGTCGCTCTGGCCGGTGTCGGATGCGGCCTGCGCCGCGGGTCGGCTGCGTTCGGCGATCCGCCGGACCGCTTCGGCGAGTCGTTCCTCCCGCAGCGGCTTGAGGACGTAATCGACGGCGCCGAGGTCGAACGCCGAGACCGCGCGATCGTCGTGCGCGGTCACGAACACCACGGCCGGGGACACCGCGAAATTGCGCAGGATGCCTGCGAGTTCCAGCCCGTCGAGTCCGGGCATGTTGATGTCGAGGAAAACCGCGTCGATGCCTCCGTCGCGCAGCACGCGCAGAGCGGTCGTCGCGTCTCCCGCGGTGTGGACGACGCCGATCTCCTCCTGCGCGCGCAGCAGGTAGGCCAGCTCGTCGAGGGCGGGCGGTTCGTCGTCGACCGCCAGCACGGTCAGGTTGTCTGTGATCTCGTTCACGGCGAATCCATCGTGCCATGCCCGGTGTTCCTCACGGCCGGATACCCGCCCTGAACTTCGGCACGCGCATGCTCACCCGGGTGCCGGCCCCCGGCGCGGTCTCGACGACGAGGCCGTAGTCGTTACCGAAGGCCGCACGCAGCCGGTCGTCGACGTTGGCGAGACCCACGTGCGCGGACTCGCGGACACCGCTGCCGTGCTCGCTCTCGGCGATCGCGTCGAGCGTGCCCGATCGCAGCAGCTCCGGGTCCATGCCGATCCCGTCGTCCTCGACGCTGATGACGCAGTCGGTGCCTTCGTCCGCCGCGGTGATGGTGATCGTGCCCGTGCGAGTTTCCTTGCCCGCGATCCCGTGCCGCACGGCGTTCTCGACGAGCGGCTGCAGAGCGAGGAAGGGCAGCGTCACGTTGAGCACCTCGGGCGCGATCTGCAGGCGCACCTCGAGGGCATTGCCGAAGCGGGCACGTTCGAGCGTCAGGTACCGGTCGATGTTGCGCAGTTCGTCGGCGAGCAGGGTGTACTCACCGGCCGCGCGGAACGAGTAGCGGGTGAAGTCGGCGAAATCCAGCAGCAGTTCGCGGGCCCGGTCCGGGTCGGTCCGGACGAACGACGCCACAGTGTTGAGCGCGTTGTAGATGAAGTGCGGACTGATCTGGGCGCGCAGCGCGCGGACCTCCGCGCGGTCGAGCCGGGCGCGGGAGGCATCGAGTTCGGCCAGCTCGATCTGACTGCACGCGTACCGCGCCACCTCGGTGATCGCGCCGAGCAGCGCCGGGCCGGGTTCGACGGTCGTCACGACGCCGAGCACCCCCGCCACACCCATGTCCTCCACGACGAGCGGCTGGGCGATCAGTGCGCGGGCCGCGAGGTCGCCGTGGTCTCGTCGCAGGTCGTGGTGCCCGACGAGCACGCGACGCTTGTCGGCGACGGCACGGCCCGCGGCGGTGATCATCGCGTCCGTCAGTTCCTCGAACGGGCCGTCCCAGGCGAGCAGGGCGCCGTTCTCGTCCAGCAGCGCCACCGCGCGCGCTTCGGCCAGCAGCATCCGCAGGTGCGGAGCGGCCTCCTTCGCGGACGACGCGTCGAGCCCGGCGCGCAGGGGGCGCGCCGCGAGGGACGCCGTGTGCAGGGTCGCGTGGACCGCCCGTTCGGCGGGTGTGGTGACCACCCGCCGGGTCCACAGCACCACCGAGACCACGACCAGCACCAGGAGCAGTACCACCGCGGCGAGCTCGATCGCGATCATGCGCTCACGTTACGTCGAATCGATCGCCGTCGAGTTGCGCCTCGACAACGGCAGCCTGCTCCCGGGAGGCGCAGTCAGTTCTCCCCACCGAGTCGGCCGGACAACCGGCGGAGGCGTTCTAGGCTCGCGCCGTCCAGTCCGACGATGGTGACCGTCTTGCCTTTGGCCGCGTACTTCTGCTGGATCGCATCGAAGGTCGCGACGGTGGACGCGTCCCAGATGTCGGCGGCGGTGAGGTCGACGACGACGTTCTCCGGGTCGCCGATGTAGTCGAACTGGAAGACGAGATCGTTGCTCGACGCCCAGAACAGTTCCCCCGTGACCCGGTAGGTGCACGTGTCGTCGCTCGTGAGGGTCCTCTCGACCGTGGTCATGTGCGCGACCCGGCGGGCGAACAGCACCATCGCGGTGAGCACTCCGAGCGACACTCCGATCGCGAGGTTGCCGGTGCTCACCGTGGCCACGACGGTGACGACCATGACGACGGTCTCGCTGAGCGGCATCAACCGCAGCGTCCGCGGGTGGACGCTGTGCCAGTCGACCGTCGCGATCGACACCATGATCATCACGGCGACGAGGGCGGCCATCGGAACCAGACCGACGATGTCGCCGAGCGCGACCACGAGGATCAGCAGGAACACGCCGGCCGCCAGGGTGGACAGACGGGTCCGTGCCCCGGAGACCTTGACGTTCATCATGGTTTGGCCGACGACGGCGCAGCCGCCCATGCCACCGAAGAATCCGGTCACGATGTTGGCGACGCCCTGGCCCCAGCCCTCGCGGGTCTTGTCCGACCGGGTGTCGGTGATGTCGTCGACGAGCTTGGCCGTCATCAGCGATTCCATCAGGCCGACGAGGGCCATCGCGAGCGCATACGGCGCGAGAATCCGGAGGGTCTCGAAGGTCAGCGGCACGTCCGGGAAGAAGAGGGTGGGCAGGCTCTCGGGAAGTTCACCCTGGTCCGCGACGTCCGGCACGTTCAGCGAGAAGGCCACGGTCACGGCGGTGAGGAGCACGATCGTGACGAGCGGAGCCGGCACGGCCTCGGTGATCTTCGGGAGGAACACCAGCACCAGCAGACCTGCCGCCACCAGCGGGTAGACCATCCACGGCACGTCCACGAGGTGCGGGATCTGGGCGACGAAGACGAGGATCGCGAGCGAGTTGACGAAGCCGACCATGACGCTGCGCGGCACGAACCGCATGAGCTTGGCGACGCCGAGGAAGCTGAGCAGCACCTGGAAGACGCCGCCGAGGATCACCGTCGCGATGAGATGGTCCACCCCGTACTGCTCGGACACCGGGGCGATCACGAGTGCCACGGCCGCGGTCGCCGCCGAGATCATCGCGGGCCGTCCCCCGACGATCGCGATGGTGATGGCCATGGTCACCGAGGCGAACAGCCCGACCCGGGGGTCGACGCCGGCGATCACGGAGAAGGCGATGGCTTCCGGGATCAGGGCGAGCGCCACGACCAGGCCGGCCAGGAGTTCGGTCTTCAGACGAGCAGGTGACCGGAGAGCGAACCGAACGGAGACGTCGGTGCGGGGATCGTGCGGCACCTGTTCCGGGCCGTGCGGGGTGTTCACTTGCGGAAAGTCTACCGTTGCGCGCTGTCGTCCTACTGTTGTGCACTGCCGTCCTGACGGCGGCGGATGCGTTCCTCGACGGCTGCCTCGTCGACATCGAGACTCTCCAGCACGTCGCGGAGAATCTCGTCGTCGAGTTCCCCGCGATCACGTGCGTCGATGAGATCCTGTCGTCGCGCCCGCAGGGACGCTCGCCGGATGTCGTCGAACAACGCGGCCAGTCGTGTTCCGGCGTCCTCCGCGGTGTCCTCGACGGTCTCCGCCTCCTGCCGGGATCGGAGTGACTTGCGTGCCTTGGCCAGAAGTCTGTCGTAGATCTCCGGGTCCACGCCGTCAGGTGGATGCGCGGCGAGTTCGGTGAGAACCCGGTCGCTCGACTCGGCCGAGATCCTGCGGGCCACGGTCATCTGTTCCTCGGTCCGCAGCCGCTCGTAGGGGTCGGTGACGTCGAGTCTGCGGATGAGCCACGGCATCGTCGCGCCCTGGATGAGGAGTGTGCCGATGGCGACGACCAGCGCGGAGATCTGGATCATCTCGCGGCCGGGGAAGGCAGCACCCGATGCGATCACCACGGGCACCCCACCGGCTGCGGCGAGGGTGACGACCCCACGCATGCCCGCCCACGACACCACGACATGTTCCCGGAAGTTCAGTTGGTCGCGGCCGAGGCGTTCGGATCCGGCGCGCCGCACGAGCGCGCGTCGCCCCCAGTGCAGCAGACCCCATGCGGGTCGCACGATCATGACGACGAGCAGGATCACCACTGCACCGAGCAACGCGAGGCGCAGGTCGGCGCCGCTGTCGCGGACCTCGTCGAGGACGAACCGGAATTGCAGGCCCATGTAGGCGAAGACGAAAGTCTCGAGCACCACGTCGACGCTCTTCCACACCGCGCGTTCCTGCAGTCGCGTGCTCACCGAGACCTCGGTGGCACGGTGCCCGATGAACAGTCCGGCAGCGACGACGGCGAGCACTCCCGAGGCGTGGATCTCCTCGGCGGCGAGATAGGCCGCGAACGGCAGCACCAGCCCCAGCACGGTCTCGAGCGGCGAGTCGTACATCCGGGCGCGGATCAGGTGGACGATATACGCGAGCGCCAGACCGACAGCGACCCCGCCCGCGACCTCGTAGAGGAAGAACAGTACCGGCGAATCAGCGAGGATGTGCGTTCCCGTGACGGCCGAGATCGCAACGGTGAACAGGGTCAGGGCGGTGGCGTCGTTGACCAGACCTTCCCCGGTCAGCACCGCGATGACCCGTTTCGGCAGTCCGAGTCGCTGTCCCACGGCGACGGCACTGACCGCGTCGGTCGGTGCGACGACCGCGCCGAGAGCGAGTGCCGCACCGAAGGTCAGCGTCGCCATCATCGCGGACGCCGTCCACGCCACGACGAACGCCGTGACGAGCACCGTGTAGATCCCGAGCCGCAGGATCGACGGCAGATACTGCCCGAAGGTAGGGACCGAGAACCGCAGGGCCGACGAATACAGCAGCGGCGGCAGGACGACCCCGAGGATGACCTCCGGATCCAGTTCGAGCCGCGGCAGACCCGGCACGAACGACACCAGTGCGCCGACGGTGACGAGCACGAGCGGAGCCTGCAGGTCGCGACGCGACGCGACGGCGGTCACCGCGATCCCGGCGATGACGACCAGCAGGATCCACGCGCCGTTCATCGCGACGGCACCGTGCCAGGTGTCCGGTTCACGGTGTGATGGTGACACAGCCGGCGGCCGCCCGAAAGGAACCCGCGTCCGGGTGCCGGCTCCGTGGTTACGCCTGTTCGGCCACCCCTGCGATGACGGCGCGCGTCGCGGCGATCAGCCGAGTGAGGCCGGGCTCCTCGATCGGCCAGTGCCCGCAGTTCTCGAGCAGGACTGCCTGCGTCGGCCCGGAGATGCGGTCGAGGAACCGCAGGCTGGTTTCCGGTGGGGTCCAGCGGTCGGCGGCGGGATGCACGAGCGTCACCGGGACTGCGGTGAAGTCCTCGGGTGCGGTGTGCGGGTAGGTGAACCAGTCGGCCAGAAATCCCAGCGGGATCCGGACCCCTCCCCCGAGAGAATCGGACTCGCACATGCGTGTGAGGTCACGGTCGTTGCTCATCCGGTTCATCCGCACGAGCCATCTGATCGGCAACCGGAGATCACCCGCCACCCGGGCCACGGGCGGCAGAACCGAGGGTGCCATCCTTCCGGCGAAGCCCCATCGGGCTGCAGCCGCCCGGGCTTCGGCATCGCCGGGATCCAGGAGGCAGGTCGCGATCACCGCGGCCACCTGCCCGGTGCGAACCGCGACCTCGTAGGCCATCATCCCGCCCATACTCGCGCCGAAGAGGACCAGCGGCCGGGGATCGTCGGCGCGTTCGGCTGCGACGAGGTCGCAGAGCAGGTCGATCCAATCGCAGTACCGGACCTGCGAGGGACGGGGTTCGACGGTCCGTCCGTAGACGGGCATGTCGGGGAAGAGGATGTCCACGTCGTCGTCCGCGGCCAGCGAGGCGAACGACCAGAGCGCCGCGGAATGGCCGCCCGCGCCGTGGATTCCCATCACGCGCACCGGAGCATCGGGGCGAGGGTTGCGGGCGATGTGGACGCGGCGACCGCGCCAGTCCCACCAGGTGGACTCCGGTTCTCGACAGGCCGATCGGTAGTTCTCGGGCAGGAACTCGGCATAGGCCGCTGCGGTCATCGTCCGATCCCTTCGTCGTCGCACGACGGGTGATGTCTGCACCACGTATACGGCGCACGATAGCTGCACGCCCTTACCTGCACAATGTCGAGAAGATGTGAAAAATTCGCTGTGGCACAACGAATCCCGGATACACGGCGGCCACGTCTTCTTCTTCGGCCGCCCTGCCGGATGCCGTTCGCCCCGCCCCTCCTGCTTCCACGACGCGCCCGCACACCCGATCTCGCAGCGAGACCGGCAGGTCGTTTGCCCCGACGCGGCCGGGGTATGCAACCGATCGACCGCCGTATACCCGGCCCCAGCGAGGAGTGCGTGTGATCCCAGCCCGCGACGACGACGGCTATGCGGACCTGCGCACCTATGCCGCGCTGGGTGACGGTGACACCGTCGCCCTCGTCGCCGAGGACGGTTCGGTGGACTGGTATCCGGTTCCGCTCCTCGATTCGCACCCGGTCTTCGCACGACTGCTCGATGCACCGGCGGGCGGTTCCGTCGAGTTGCAGCCTGTCGCCGAGTTCACCGTAGAACGCGCATACGTGACGGGTACGAACGTGCTGAGCACCGTCTTCACCACCGCGCAGGGCCGGGTCCGGGTGACCGATTCGATCGACACGGGTGTCGCCGGGCGGTTGCCGTGGGGTGAGCTCGCCCGCCGCTCGATCGGCGGCGGCTTCGTCCGTTCCGGAAATCCCGGACGGCGAGAAGAACTGGGACTACCGTTTCGCCTGGGTGCGCGACGCCGCCTACACCCTGCACGCGCTCATCCGTCTCGGCGATCGCGAGGAGGTGCACACCGTGATGAGCTGGTTGCTCCGCGTGGTGCGCGATCAGGGCGCCGACGCGAAGGTGTTCGCCCGGGCCTGTACTCGGAGATGATTGCCGAGGACGGCACCTTCCTCGGCAATCTCCCCCAGGGACTAAGCCATCTCGCACTCATGACGGCTGCACTGACCCTCATCGAGAAGTACTGATCGCCGATCGACCGGAGGAGCGGACAGGTATGACGCTGATAGGTTTTCACGCCTCGCACGAACAGGCGTCCCCATCCCGCCTGCTCGAGGACGTCCGGCTCGCAGAAGCGGCCGGTTTCGGGTCGGCCATGTGCTCGGACCACATCGAACCGTGGTCGCACCGCCAGGGACACTCGGGGTTCGCGTGGTCGTGGCTCGGAGCGGCCCTGGCCACCACGGACCTACGTTTCGGTGTCGTCACCGCGACCGGCTTCCGCTACCACCCGGTCGTCACCGCCCAGGCCACCGCCACTCTGGCATCGATGTTCCCGCAGCGCTTCTGGTTCGCACTCGGCAGCGGCGAGCACTGCAACGAACGCATGTCCGGAGTCGCCTGGCCACCCAAGGAGGAACGGCAGCAACTCCTCGGTGAGAACCTCGACATCGTGCGACGCCTGCACGCGGGCGAAGTCGTCGACCACGACGGCGCGGTGGAGGTCGACCGCGGACGGGTCTGGGACCGGCCGGAGACTCCTCCCGACATTCTGCTGCCCGCACTGACTCCCGAGACGGCCGGTCGTTTCGCCGACCGGGTCGACGGTCTCGTCACCGTGAACGCCCCGCTCGAGGACCTGCGGCGGATCCTCGGCGCCTACCGCGACGGGGGCGGTCGCGGACGGACCGTGCTGCAGGTCCATCTGAGTTGGGCGCCCACGCGGGAACGCGCTCGGGAGATCGCGCGGGAACAGTGGGCGACGAACGCCCTACCGCCGGAACTCATGGCAGAACTCGCCACGCCCGAGGAATTCGAGGCCCACGCCGCCGAACTCGACGACGGCGCTCTCGAGGGCGCGGTGATCGTGTCCGACGATCCCGCCGAACACGTCGACCGCTTGTGCGAATTCGCCGAACTCGGTTTCGACGAGATCTATCTGCACCATGTGGGGCCGGATCAGCGTCCGTTCATCGACACCTTCGGCGACACCGTACTGCCGTACCTGTCGTGATCAGGGCTGACGCGGTCCCGGCTGCGCTTCGGGCCCGGGGCCGCCCTCGGGACCCGGTTGCCCGCCCGGCTCCGGCTGCGCTCCCGGAGCGGGATTACCGGTAGTACCCAGATGTCTGCGGGCGGCGTCCTGCGCCTTGTCGACGTGCTGGGCGTACTTCCCGCCGGTACGTCCGTCGACGTGGTCGCCGGCCTTCTCGATGAAACCGTCGGCCTTCTCGGGGTTCTTCTCGGCGTAATCCTTGCCCTTGTTCACAAGGCCCTTGAGCGAATCCATGAAACCCATAGCGCGGTCCTTCCCTCGTGCAGATTGCCGTGGGGTCCGGGCACACCGAACCATGTGCTTCGAGTCAGTGTACGCCCGGGAGCAGATCGTCGGGGGCCGCGAACAGGCGCCGGCGCTCACCGTGCAGGCGTCCCGACACCCACCACAGGATCTCGACGAGGACGACTCCGATCAGCCCACACGTCACCGCGATCGTCGAGTACGCGACGTTCGACGGATCGAGCGCGAAGAACTCCCGGGTGAACGGCACGGAGAACAGGATCACGTAACCGAGCACCGAACCGGCGAGCAGCACGATCTTCCACCACTGGTACGGGCGGGCGACCACGGCGAGCACCCACAGCGCGATGATCAGCAGGGTGATCAGGGCCGAGGTGCCGGCCTGGATCTTCTGCTGCTCGGTCTGCTCCGGGCCGCCGTAGACGAGCACGTAACAGACGAAGGTCGCCACACCGACGACCACGCCCGAGGGGATCGCCAGTCGCATCACGCGGGAGACGAAGCCCGAGCGTGCCCGCTCGTTGTTCGGTGCCAGCGACAGCAGGAAGGCGGGGATGCCGATGGTGAACCACGCCGCGATCGTCACGTGCCGGGGCAGGAACGGATAGGGCAACGGCTCGAAGTCGAACACCTGCGACAGCACACCCGACACGCCCACCAGGAAGGCGAGCAGCACCGAGTACACCGTCTTGGTGAGGAACAGGTTGGAGACGCGTTCGATGTTGCCGATGACCCGGCGACCCTCGGCCACCACGTAGGGCAGCGTCGCGAACTTGTTGTCGAGAAGGACGATCTGTGCGACCGCGCGGGTCGCGGGACTGCCCGACCCCATCGCGACTCCGATGTCGGCGTCCTTGAGGGCGAGCACGTCGTTGACGCCGTCGCCGGTCATCGCGACGGTGTGACCGCGCGACTGCAGCGCGCCGACCATCGAGCGCTTCTGATCGGGACGGACCCGGCCGAAGGTCGTCGAGCCTTCGACGACGTCGGCGAGTTCGTTCTCGCCCTCCGGCAGGGAACGCGCGTCGATGGGAGACGCGCTACCCGGCAGGCCGAGCGACGAGGCGACCGCACCGACGGCGATCGCGTTGTCGCCGGAGATGACCTTGACGTCGACCTGCTGGCCGGCGAAGTACTCGAGGGTCGGCTTCGCGTCCGGGCGCACCCGCTGTTCGAGGACGACGAGCGCGACGGGCGTGACCGTGCCGGGGGCGAGTTCGTCGTCGACCGGGCGGTCGCTGCATGCGAGGAGCAGCACCCGCAGCCCGCTCGAGCCGAGTTCCTCGGCGCGTCGCGCCGCCTCGGTGCCGGGGTCGAGCAGCACGTCGGGTGCGCCGAGCAGCCAGTTGCCGTGGGTGCCGTACGACTGGCCGCTCCACTTCTTCGCCGACGAGAACGGCGCGACCGCCGTCGGCTCGCCCCAGCCGGGGGCGGTGGGGAACGCCTCGGCGATCGCGAGGACGCTGGCGTTCGGACGCGGGTCGTCGGCCGCGAGCGCGGCCAGGGCGGCGCGGGCCTCGTCGAGGCCGCTGCCGTCGAGGGACTCGAGATCGGACAGGCGCATGCCGTTCTCGGTGAGCGTGCCGGTCTTGTCGGCACACACCACGTCGACGCGCGCGAGGCCTTCGATCGCCGGTAGCTCCTGCACGAGGCACTGACGACGTCCGAGGCGGACGACTCCGACCGCGAACGCGATGGACGTCATGAGCACGAGACCCTCGGGCACCATCGGCACGAGGGCGGCGACCATGCCGCTCAGCGCGGGGCCGAGCGACTCGCCGCTGGAGAAGAGCTGGTTGTAGATGATGAGCAGACCTGCCGGGATCATCAGGTAGGTGATGAAACGCAGGATCTTGTTGATGCCCGCGTTCAGCTCCGACTTCACGAGCGTGAACTTGCTCGCCTCTTCCGCGAGTCGCGCCGCGTAGGCGTCGCGGCCGACCTTCGTCGCACGGTAGGAGCCGGAGCCGGAGGCGACGAAGCTGCCCGACATCACCGTCGAGCTGGGCACCTTGTGCACGGCATCCGACTCACCCGTCAGCAGCGACTCGTCGAGTTCGAGACCCTGGGCCTCGACCACCTCGCCGTCGACGACCAGCTGGTCGCCGGGGCCGAGCTCGATGATGTCGTCGAGCACCACCTCGCGCGGAGCGATCGGTGCGGCGATGCCGTCCCGGCGCACGACGGGTTTCGTCTGGCTGACGATGGCCAGCTTGTCGAGGGTGCGCTTGGCACGCACCTCCTGGATGATGCCGATGCCGCTGTTCGCGATGATCAGCAGACCGAACATGCCGTCGATGATCGAGCCGGTGGCCAGCACGATCAGCAGCAGCACCCCGAGGATCGCGTTGATCCGGGTGAACACGTTGGCCCGGACGATGTCCTTGACCGATCGGGACGCGCGGTCGGGGACATCGTTGGTGAGGCCACGTGCCACACGCTCGGCGACCTGCTCGGTGGACAGCCCCGTGGCTGCATGGTCGGATGCGAGGACCGGTGCCTCGCCCGTTCCCACCACCGTCGTGGGCTCTTCTACTGCCATGACGAACCAGATTAGGGCACGAAAGCGAACAACCGGTGCCGTGGCAGGGGGATCAGCTCGACGTGAGCCACCACGGATCGACCGCGACGGACTTCGACGCATCGGACTTCGACACGTCGATCCGCTGACCCGGCATCGGCACCGCCGTGATCACCTCCGACTCCCGCGCGGCGGGCAGCAAGCGGGTGATCGGCTCCGACCAGGCGTGGAAGGCGAGGTCGAAGGTTCCCCAGTGCACGGGGACCAACAGACTGTCGTGACGGTCGACGCCACCGAGGTCGAGATGCGTGCGCACCGCCTCCTCGGGGTTCATGTGCACGTCGGGCCATCGCTTGTCGTAGGCGCCCACGGGCAGCAATGTCAGGTCGAACGGGCCGTAGGCCTCGCCGACGTCGGCGAACCGCGGGGTGTACCCGCTGTCGCCGCCGAAGAACACCCGGCGCGTCGGCCCGGTGAACACCCACGACGACCACAACGTGATGTTGCGCTGCAGGCCGCGCCCGGAGAAGTGCCGGGCCTCGGTGCACGTGATGCGCAGGCCGTCCACCTCGACGTGTTCGTCCCAGTCGAGTTCGACGATGCGTTCCTCGGCGATCCGCCAGCGGCGCAGGTGCGCGCCCACCCCGAGCGGCACGACGAACCGGACGGTCGGCTGCAGCACGGCGAGGCTCTCGACCGTGAATCGGTCGAGATGGTCGTAGTGGTCGTGCGAGATCACCACCGCGTCGAGGCGCGGCAGGGTCTGCAGTTCGACCGGCGCCGGATGCAGACGTGCCGGGCCGACAGTCGGTGAGGGTGACACGCGCTCGCTCCACACCGGGTCGCACAGCACCCGGTAGCCGTCGACCTCGACGAGGGCGGTCGAGTGCCCGAACCACGTCACGGCGAGTTCCGCCGCGTCGACCGGCGCGAGATAGGTCGACAACGGCACCTCGGTGCGAGGTCTCCCCCGCGACCCGCGGGTGAGCAGGTCTTTCGCGAAACCGCCCGCCGCCTCGGCGCCGAGCACGGACGCAGGGTCGGTGTTGTGGAAACGACCGTCGCGGTAGCGGGGCGACGCGGCGGCGTAGGGACGGATGTCGGGGACCGAGGCGCCGATGGAACCGGGCAGGCCGTTCACGGCGCGCGCGACCCACAGCGTGCCTGCTCCGGCGAGCGCTGCCGAGACGGCGGACCGGATGTTCATCGTCCGCGGAAGGTCGGGTCGCGGCGCTCGGCACGAGCGAGCCTGGCCTCCTGGGCGTCCTCGCTGAGCCACGCCGCGGCGAGTGCGGCGGTCTGCTCGGGCGTGGCCTCGTCGCGGGTGCCGTCGTCGTTGAGGAACAACTTCATCGCGTTCAGCGACAGCGGCGCGAGCTTCGCGATCTCGTGCGCCCATGCCTGCGCGTCGGCGAGGTCGCCGATGCGATTGGCGAGTCCACGCGTGAGGGCTTCCTCGGCGTGGACGGGTTCGGCGGCGAGGAAGACTGCGCGTGCCGGACCGCCGCCGATGAGCGAGGCGAGTCGCCGGACCGTCCATCGATCCACCGAGATACCCAGGCGCGCAGCAGGAACCGAGAATCGTGCAGTGGGCGCCACGACCCTCAGATCCGCCGCGAGCGTCAGTTGGGTGCCGGCACCGATGGCCGGGCCGTTGACGGCCGCGATCACCGGGATCGGAGCCTCGACGATGGTGCGCAGCATCTCGGCGAGGCTGTCGGTGAACCCTTCGGCGTAGACGTCGCCGGAGAGATCGGCCCCGGCGCAGAAGCTCGTGCCCCGCCCGGTGATCACCACGACACGCGCGTCGTCCGCCACGGCCTTGTCCACCGCTTCGCGGATCTCCACGCACAGCTGCGTGTTGAGCGCGTTACGACGCTCTTCGCGTTGCAGTTCCACGGTCACGACGTCGCCGTCGCGGCTGATCCCGATCATGTGTCGCCCCATCCCTTCGTCACCGAACACCCCGCATCATTCCACCCTCCCCGCGAGTGTGGGCGAGGCGCCGGATCGACCAACGACCACGGCGCGAAGATGCTCGCCAGAGCGGCCGACCCGACACCCGAAAGAAGAGGCCGAAGGCCGATGGACGCCGCGACGACACCTCACCCGAACAGCGGATCGCCGACACGGTGCTCCTGCTGCTGCGCACGAAGGGGCCGAAGGCCGTCACGATCGAAGCGGTCGCGAACGTCGCCGGCATGGCCCGGACGACGATCTACCGCCGGTACCGGGATCGCAGCGAGATGCTGAGGCGGTGATGGAACCCCTCACCCGATCGGCACCCCCGGAACCGGAGGCCACGGTCGAAGAGCTCCTGCGGTGGGTGGTGGAGCAGTCCCGTCTCTCCGTCGACGAGGGCATCGGGCTCGGTGGGCTCGCGGCGCTCGTCACCGAACAGGAACCGTGGTTCACCGAGCTGATGCGATCTCTGTTGATGCGCCACCGGCAGATGCTCGCCGAGGCCATCCGACGCCACTGCGACGACGGAACCGTCTGCGCCGATCTCGATGTGGAGACCTTCCTGGACTGCGTGGTCGGAGCCTACTTCGCCGAGCAGGCGCTTCGCGGCGAGGTGGACGAGGACTGGCCCGCTCGCATCACGCGAACCCTGCTACCGACCTTCGCCGCCTGATCCGATTTCGGTGGATCCGACCCCGCCGAGCGGGGGTGGAACCACCGAAACAGTGGAATCGAGATCAGTGGAACCAGTCGAGAATTCGGCCTCGCGACCAGCAGCGCGCCACCGCGTCCACCCGATGCTCGGCGCCCTCGTACAACGCGATGCCGACGATGCTGTGGCCGGAGGCCGGACGATCACCGAGCGTCGGGACCGACGGCGCGACACCTACACCCTCGGCCGACACCCACGCGACCGTTCGTCCCGTGGCCGCCTCACGAAGGCGGTCGACGAACGACGGGCGCCGCGGGATCGGCAGACGTGACAGAGCCCTGGTAGTCGTCACGACGACCAGGGCATCCTCGGGTACCGCCGCGATCGCCTCGGACAGTAGTTCCACGACGTCGCCGTAGAACCGGACGGGTGGGTCCTCGGCGAGCAGGGCGTCCTCGACGTCGGGGCGGTGCCGTGTCACGGCGACGCGCCTGACCACCGAAGGCATCGTCCGGTCGGGAACCGCCCCGCCGTGGACGATCGAACAGCTCTCCTGCACAGGAGAATCCGGGTCGCCCAGGAACACCCCGTCGCTGTAGGTGATGCCCACGCGGTCGACGCACAGGTTCAGCGCCGCGGGGCGTCCCACGTCGATCAGACCGATCGCGGTCGCGCCTACGCGGTGGGCCGCCTCGGCGAGCGCGGGATAGAGCACCGCGTAGCGACCCGTCTCGTCGGTGGTGCCTCCCCGTCGTGCCGTGCCGGCCATGTCTGCTCACTCCTCGTCGTGGGCATCGGCACGCGGACGGCCCGGTCCGCGTATGCGCCCCACCTCGCGCGGCATCCGGCCGGCCTCGGTGAGGGCCCGCCGGAGCAGGAACTCGATCTGGGCGTTGGTGCTGCGCAACTCGTCGGCAGCCCACCGCGCGAGCGCGTCGTGGACTGCCGGGTCGAGGCGCAGCAGCACCTTCTTACGTTCGACCATGCCGCATGATCCCTACTGGTACAGCGATCCCGTGTTGAGGACGGGCTGAGCACTCTGGTCTCCACACAACACGACGAGGAGATTCGAGACCATCGCGGCCTTGCGTTCCTCGTCGAGTTCGACCGTGTGTTCGGCCTCGAGGCGGGCCAGGGCGGTGCCGACCATCGAGACGGCACCTTTGACGATCTGTTCGCGGGCGGCGATGACAGCGCCGGCCTGCTGACGTCGCAGCATCGCCTGGGCGATCTCGGGTGCGTAGGCGAGCTGGTTGATGCGGGTCTCGATGACGCGGATACCGGCGGACTGCACGCGGTCGTGGACCTCGGCCGAGAGCTTGGTGGTGATCTCGTCGGCATTCTGACGCAGCGACATCACTTCCGGCGCAGCGTCGTATGGGTACGAACCGGCGATGTGGCGGACCGCGGCCTCGGTTTGCACGGCGACGAACTCCTCGAAGTCGTCGACGTCGAAGACGGCGCGCGCGGTGTCCTCGACCTGCCACACGATGACCGCCGAGATCTCGATGGGGTTGCCGTCGGCGTCGTTGACCTTGGCTCTGCCCGTCTCGTGGTTGCGGATGCGGGTGGAGATCTTGCGGCGGGTGTTGAGCGGGTTCATCCAGCGCAGACCGGGTTCGCGCAGGGTGCCGGTGTACGAGCTGCCGAGGAGTTGGAGGACACGGGCCTCGTTCGGTTCGACGAGGACGAGTCCGGCGAGCGGCACGAGGGCGAGCACCACGATGACGGCGCCGGCGACGATCAGCGGAACGGTGACATCCACTGCTCCCCAGCCGATCAGACCGGCGCCGACGGCGATTGCGACCAGAGCGGCGATCAGTACCGACCAGCCGTTGGACGAGGCACCCGGCCGCTCGACGGTCACGGGCGACTGCACGACATCCATGTTCCTACCTCCCAGGATCAAAGCGATATTAAAGTGATATCACATTTCTACGGCTGCGGACAGCGTTCCCTCCGCGCACCGGCCGCGATCGCGGCATGATGAAGGACAACGATCCGAGAGGGAGGCTCGCGATGCTCGCCGACGAGGCACTCGATGCGGCCGAGGTACAGACCGCCGATGCGGCGCCGGTCGACATCGTCGTGATCGGCGCCGGGCAGGCCGGCCTGTCGACCGCCTACTTCCTCACCCGCTTCGGAGTCGCACCCGAAACAGGATTCGTCGTCCTCGACCGCTCGTTCGGCCCCGGCGGGGCATGGCAGGACCGCTGGCCGTCACTGACACTGAGCACCGTCAACGGCGTCCACGACCTGCCCGGCCTCGCGTTCGCGGACGTCGTCGACACCTCCGCGGGCGAGGTTCCGGCAGCCTCTGCGGTACCGCAGTACTACGCCGCCTACGAGAAGGAGTTCGACCTTCCCGTCCACCGCCCCACCACCGTGCGGGTCGTGTGCGACCGCGGCGAGCGATTGCGGGTCGAGACCGAATCGGCCGTCTACGCGGCACGCGGCATCATCAACGCGACCGGCACCTGGGAGCGCCCCTTCGTCCCCTGGTATCCCGGCGCCGCGCGATTCACCGGACGGCAGCTGCACACCAAGGACTACCGAACGGCCGAGGAGTTCACCGGGCAGCACGTGCTCGTCGTCGGTGGCGGCATCTCCGCGGTCCAGCTCCTCGACGAGATCTCCCGCGTCACCGAGACCACCTGGGTGACGCGACGCGAACCTGCTTGGAGCGAGGAACCTTTCACGGCCGAGCGCGGTCACGCCGCCGTCGCGCTCGTGGAGGATCGGGTACGACGCGGACTGCCACCCGGATCGGTCGTCTCCGTCACCGCGCTCCCGCTCACCCCGGCGCTGCGGGCCGCGCGCGAACGCGGCGCGCTGGAGCGGTCCCCGATGTTCTCCGAGATCACCGAGACCGGCGTCCGATGGAGCGACGGCCGGACACTCGACGTCGATGTCATCCTGTGGTGCACCGGATTCCGGAGTTCCCTCGACCATCTCGCACCGCTGTCGTTGCGCAACGCCGGTGGCGGCATCACGATGGACGGCCGGCTCGCGACCCGCGTCGCGAAGGATCCGCGCATCCATCTCGTCGGCTACGGCCCGTCGGCGTCCACGATCGGAGCGAACCGCGCCGGTCGCGCCGCGGCCCGGGAACTGGTCGACCATCTCACCGGCGAGGTGCCGCAGCAGTGAGCGGGCGGGGCGGATCGGTGCTGCTGGTCGCGCTCGCGACCACCGCCAGTCTCGTCGCATCGGCACCGGCCCTGGTCGACGTCGCACTCCCTCCCCCACCGCCGGCGCCGGTCGCTCCTTCCCCGACACCGCTGACCGCCGACGAACTCACCGCGCGCACCCTGCCGGTCGTCGTGACGATCGACGCGAGCGCGGGATGGACGGGCATGACGGGCACCGGGATCGTGATCACCCCCGACGGCACGGTCGTCACGAACCATCATGTGGTGAGCGGAGCCACCGATATCAGCGCGGTGAGCGGCGCGGACGGTCTGATCTACGACGCGGAGGTCCTCGGCTACGACCGCGAGCGCGATCTCGCCGTCCTGCGGCTCGGCACCGCGAGCGATCTTCCGGCCGCCGCGATCGCCGAGGACCTGCCGCCGGTGGGCAGCCGGGTCACGGCCTTCGGCAATTCCCAGGGCGGTGGGGTCGTCGTGGCGACCCCCGGCACCATCGTCGAGTTCGACCGCAATGTGGTGGTGCGCGACGCCACGGACGGTTCACGTCACCGCCTCACCGGGATGATCCGCACCGATGCCCCGATCCGGCCGGGTGATTCCGGCGGGCCGCTCGTCGACGAGTACGGAACGGTCGTGGGGATCAACACCGCGGGTGCGGTGCAGCGGAACATCGACACCTCGCCCGATACGACCCCCGAGGCGTACGCCGTGCCCATCATCGAGGCGATCACCGTCGTCGAGCAGGTGCGGACGGGAGTGAGCGAAGGATCGGTGCACGTGGGCCCGACGCCCCGGCTGGGCGCGAGCGTCACCACCGCCCGCAAGGACGGGCAGGATCTCGGGGCCGAGGTGCTGTGGGTGTCCTACGACAGTCCCGCCTATCACGCCGGTCTCGACGCCGGCGACGTCGTGGTGTCGTTCGACGGGGAGCGCGTCTCGTCGACCGGAGAACTCGAGGAACGTCTGCTCCGTCACCGTCCCGGCGACGTCGTGTCGATCGAGTGGACCACCGAGAACGACGAAAGGCGTTCCGCAGACATCGTTCTCGAAGTCGGACCCGCACGCTGACGGCGACGCTCACGGAAAAATCGGTTGATCGGTCACCCGGGGGTGTGGGGAACGCTGCTGCAACGGCGGGTGCCCGCGCACCTGCTCGGTCGGGTCTCGAGTCTCGACTTCTTCGTCTCGATCGTGTTCATGCCGCTGTCCATGGCCGTGGCCGGGCCGCTGGCCCTCACGGTCGGGCTCGCGCCGACCTTCGCGATCGCCGGGTTGGTGCCGGCCGTCGCCGCGGTGATCGTGATCGTCGCGGCCCGGACGCGGCGCGACGAGATCGACAATCCACTCGACGCCGTCCCGGTGGGCGACGATGGGATCGTGCCCGCGGAGTGCGGCGGCTGAGGGGCCGCTCGTGGCCGGTACCGACCCGCGCCGGACCTCGGATTCGTCGCACCCGGGATACTCGGAGCGTGAGCGCAACACTTCGTATCAACGGCCTGTCGGCCTCCCGCGGGGAACGTGTCCTGTTCGACGGACTCGATCTCACCGTCGCACCCGGCGATGTGATCGGCCTCGTGGGGGCCAACGGCGCCGGGAAATCGACGCTGCTCACGACCCTCGCAGGGATCGGTGACGCCGATGTCACCGGCTCGGTGGTCCTCAGCCCGCCCGACGCCACCATCGGCTATCTCGCCCAGGAACCCGAACGGGTGCCGGGCGAGACGATCCTCGGTTTCCTCGCACGTCGCACGGGTGTCGCGGCGGCAGAACACGTCATGAACGCCGCTGCCGAGCGACTCGGAGACTCCGACGAGGACGAGTACACCCCGGCGCTCGAACGGTGGCTGGCGCTCGGCGGGGCCGACCTCGCCGAGCGCGCCGAGAAGGTGATCGACGACCTCGGCCTGGAAGCGGGCCTCGACGCTCCGATGACGGCGCTCTCCGGTGGCCAGGCCGCCCGCGCCGGGCTGGCGGCACTGCTGCTGTCGCGCTACGACGTGCTCCTGCTCGACGAACCGACGAACGACCTGGATCTGGCCGGCCTCGAACGACTCGAACGCTTCGTGGACGAGACACGCACGGCATTGGTGGTCGTCAGCCACGACCGCGAATTCCTCGCGCGCACGGTGACGGGCATCGTCGAACTCGATCCCGTGCAGCAGCAGATCTCGGTCTACGAGGGCGGGTACGAGGCGTATCTCGTCGAGCGCGAGGTGGCGCGCCGACACGCGCGCGAACAGTACGAGGAGTTCGCCGACACCAAGTCGCAGCTCGAGGAACGCGCCCGGATGCAACGCAACTGGCTCGAACACGGCGTCCGCAACGCGCGCCGCAAGTCCAAGGACAACGACAAGATCGGACGCAAGCACCGCGCGGAGGCCACCGAGAAGCAGGCGGCGAAGACGCGTCAGACGCAGCGGCGCATCGAGCGGCTCGACGTCGTCGAGGAGCCGCGCAAGGAATGGGAACTGCGCATGTGCATCGCCGCCGCCCCACGCAGCGGCACGGTGGTCGCGACCCTCGGCGAGGCCGTCGTCCAGCGGGGCGACTTCGTCCTCGGGCCGATCACCACGCAGGTCGAGTGGGGCGAACGCATCGTCGTCACCGGCCCGAACGGCGCCGGGAAGTCTACGCTGCTCCGGTTGCTGCTCGGCACGATCGAACCGGATACCGGTCGCGCGTCGCTGGGGTCGGGTGTTCTCGTCGGCGAGATCGATCAGGCCCGCAGCCTGTTCGAGGGGGACGAACCGCTGGTCGAGGCGTTCGGGCGCAACGTGCCCGACTGGCCGGACGCCGACGTGCGGACCCTGCTGGCGAAGTTCGCCCTCAAAGGGCACCACGTCCTGCGGACGGCGTCGTCGCTGTCGCCGGGCGAACGCACCCGCGCGGGACTCGCACTGCTGCAGGCACGCGGCGTCAATCTGCTGGTGCTCGACGAACCCACCAACCACCTGGATCTGCCGGCGATCGAGCAACTCGAGCAGGCCGTCGACAGTTTCGAGGGAACCCTACTGCTGATCACGCACGATCGCCGCATGCTGGAGACCACACGGACGACACGTCGATGGATGCTCGACGACGGGAAGCTGAGCGAGGAGTTGATGTAGATGGGTGGAAGCGTGCGCGTGGACAGCTGGACGTGGTCGGTCCGGCTGTTCAAGACCCGGTCCGCCGCGGCGAGCGCGTGCCGCGCCGGGCACGTCCGCGTCGACGGTGTGACGGCCAAGCCGTCGACGCCGGTGACGATCGGAGCCGAGGTCCGCGTACGCGCGCACGGAACGGAGAAGATCGTCGAAGTCACCCAGCTCGTGAACAAGCGCGTGGGTGCACCGATCGCCGCGACCGCCTACATCGATCACAGTCCCCCGCCTCCACCGAAGGAGATCCTCGCGGCGCTCCCCCGCCGCGACCGCGGGGCGGGCCGTCCGACGAAGAAGGAACGCCGCGAACTCGACCGTCTCCGCGGTTTCGCCGACGACGACTGACAACACTACGACATATCGATCCATCCTCTCCCATTGACAAAGCGTTGGGTTTTCACAACACTTTGTTCCATGAGTCCGGTACGTCGTGGGGAAGCTCTCCCCATCTACAACCGCATCCGCGTCCTGCGCGCGGAGCGTGGCATGAGCCGCGCACAACTGGCCGCGCTCATCGATGTGAACCCGCAGACCGTCGGAGCACTCGAACGCGGCGACCACTATCCGAGCCTCGATCTCGCCTTCCGCATCTGCGATGTCTTCGGACTACCGGTCGAAGCCGTCTTCTCCCGTACCGAGTTCACGCCGTTGTCGACCGAGCTGTACAAGCCCCGGAAGGAGGCCTGAGATGACCACAGAATCCCTGCTCGATCGCTACGAGGAGTACCGCACCCGCAGGTTCCTGAAGAACGAGGAGATCACCGGGGGGTGGATGCCGAACTGGCGTACCCGCCGTCGCCGCCGCATCCTCGCCGTCGCCGTCATGGTGCTGATCGCGCTGATGTTCGTCGCGTCGATCGCGTCGTACTTCACGATGGCGGCGGCGATCGCCTGGCTGCCGGTGACGCTGGTGTTCCTGCCCACTTGGACGTGTCTGCAGATCGTGTCGGGAAGGCAGTCCGATGCACCCCGTCGCGCCCTCGATGAACGCGAGATCGCCGAGCGCAACAGCGCCCGCTCGATCGGTCTGTCCGTGGCGCAGGGCCTGCTGATGATCCCGATCTTCGCGTTGCTGTGGAGCCCGGCGATCGACTCGATCGACCATCGGGCACTCGCCTATTCCGCAGGCGGATTCGCTCTCGCCTCGATACTGTTCAGCGGTTGCCTGCCCGCCGTTCTGCTCGCCTGGACCCGCCCCGACGACGATCCGGAGGACCTGCTGTGACACTGACGATCGACAATCTCTCGAAGCGCTACGGCGACACGGTCGCTCTCGACGGCGTGAGTTTCGAAGTCCGCCCCGGCGAATTGTTCGGTTTCGTCGGCAGCAACGGCGCCGGCAAGACCACCACTATGCGGATCACCCTCGGCGTCCTGGCCGCCGACTCCGGCGAGGTCCGCATCGACGGGAAGCCGGTCGACCTCGAGATGCGCCGCAACATCGGGTACATGCCCGAGGAACGCGGCCTGTATCCGAAGATGAAGGTCGGCAAGCAACTGTCCTATCTCGCTCGGCTGCACGGCCTTTCGAAGTCGGAGGCGTCGGAGGCGGTGCAACGGTGGACCGAACGGCTCGGCATCGCAGAACGTCTCGGCGACACCGTCGACGCCCTGTCGCTCGGCAACCAGCAGCGCGTGCAGCTCGCCGCGGCTCTCGTGCACGACCCGAAGGTCCTCGTCCTCGACGAGCCGTTCTCCGGCCTCGACCCGGTAGCCGTCGACGTCATGAGCGACGTCCTGCTCGAGAAGGCGAAAGATGGCGTGCCGGTGGTGTTCTCGAGCCACCAGCTCGACCTCGTCCAGCGCCTGTGCGACCGCGTGGGCATCATCGGCGCAGGTCGGATGCGCGCCGTGGGCACCGTCGACGACCTGCGGTCCAAGGGCGACGCGCTCCTCGTCGTCCACGCGCCGCAGGCACCCCGAGGCTGGGCGCACGGTCTGCCGGGCGTCACGCACGCCGAGTACGAGGACGAGCGCACCGTGCTCACCGTCACCCCCGGCGCCGACGACCAGCTGATCCTCAAGGCGGCCCTGGCCACCGGCCCGGTCCACGAGTTCTCGCTCCGACGCCCATCCCTGACCGAGCTGTTCCGAGAGGTGGTTTCCGCATGAGCGCCCCGTTGAGCAACGCCCGCGCGGTCGGTCTCGTCGCGTCGCGCGAGTTCGTCACGCAGGTTCAGAAGAAGAGCTTCCTGATCAGCAACGCGATCATCCTCGTCGCGATCGTCGTCGGTATCGTCGCCACCTCGATCCTGTCCGGCGGCGACGACGACCGGCCCACCGTCGGAGTCGTGGGGGCGCCCGCGCTGCAGACGACGATCGAGTCGCTCGGCGAGACCGTCGGCACTCCGCTCGAGGTCTCCGACGTTCCCGACGCCGCCACCGCCCGTGAGCAGGTGTCCTCCGGCGATCTCGACGTCGCGCTCGTCCCCGGCGAGGGCGCATCCGTCACAGCGATCACCGAATCGGAACTCGACACCGACGTCCGCGCGGTCGTCGAGGCCGCTGTCGTGCAGCAGGCCCAGGTCGCCGCGCTGACCGACCGCGGCGTCGATCCCGCCGCGGTCGCGGCCGACGTCTCGGCGGCGACCGTGACCGTCGACGCCATCGACCCGCCGGACCCCGAACAGGGACAACGCATCATCCTCTCGATCATCGCGGTGATCCTGCTGTACATGCAGATCCTGATGTTCGGCATGTACGTCGCGATGGGTGTCGTCGAGGAGAAGTCCTCGCGTGTCGTCGAACTGCTGCTGTCCACGCTGCGTCCGCTGCAGCTGCTGTGGGGCAAGATCCTCGGCATCGGCGCGGTCGGGCTCCTGCAGCTCACCGCCTACGGCGCGGTCGGTGTCGGCACGGCGCTCGCCACCGACACCCTCACGATCACCGGCACCGCCCTCGGCGTGCTCGCCGGCACCCTCGGCTGGTTCGTCCTCGGCTTCGCGTTCTTCGCCGTCCTCTACGCGGCGGCGGGGTCGATGGTGTCGCGGCAGGAGGACGTCAATTCCACCTCGGGTCCGCTGGTGATGCTGATTCTCGCGATGTTCTTCGCGGCGTTCTCGTCGGTGGACGACCCCGAGGCCGGATGGAGCACCACGCTGAGCTGGATCCCGCCGTTCTCCGCGATCCTCATGCCGCTGCGCATCGCGGCGGGCGTGGCCACGCCGGTGCAGATCGTCGGCACCATCGTGCTGATGGTCGCCGCGATCGCGATGCTCAGTGTGATCGCCGCGCGCATCTACCAGCGGTCGATCCTGCGCATCGGCCGGACGGTCACGTGGAAGGAAGCGCTCGGCCGATAGCCGATCCCACAACGAGGGGGAGGATATATGCGGTGTGTCGCAAGAACACGCACATGTCCTCCCCCTCGTTCGCGTCGGTATAGGTTGACCGCGACGGACGAGGACAGGTGGAGGCGACGTGGCCGGTAGCAGGATCTCGGCGCAGGAGTTCATCGACAAGGTGCTCGACCCGGGAAGCTTCGTCTCCTGGGACGTTCCGCCGATCGATGTCGGGGCCGGCGAGAAGTACCTCGCCGATCTGGACAGGGCCGCCGAGAAGTCCGGGGTCGACGAATCCGTGCTCACCGGTTCGGGCACCGTCCACGGCCGCCGGGTCGCTCTGATCGTGTGCGAATTCTCCTTCCTCGCAGGCTCGATCGGTGTCGCCGCCGCCGAACGCATCGTCACCGCCGTCGAACGCGCGACCGCCGAGGGACTGCCCCTGCTCGCGTCGCCCACCTCGGGTGGCACCCGCATGCAGGAGGGCACCCTCGCCTTCGTGCAGATGGTGAAGATCGCCGCCGCCGTCGCTGCGCACAAGTCCGCACATCTCGGTTATCTCGTGTACCTGCGCAATCCGACGACGGGCGGGGTGTTCGCGTCGTGGGGGTCGCTCGGGCACGTCACTGCCGCCGAACCGGGCGCGCTCGTCGGGTTCCTCGGTCCGCGCGTCTACAAGGCGCTCTACCAGGAGAACTTCCCCGAGGACGTCCAGACCGCGGAGAACCTGTACCGCAAGGGCGTGATCGACGGGGTCGTGCCCCTCGGCGGTGTGCGTCAGGTCGTGCACCGGCTGCTGCGCGTACTCGTCGAGGGCAACCGGCCCGAGGTGACGTCGAGTCCGGCGATCACCACCGTCGACGACGTGCCCGACATCCCGGCCTGGCAGTCGGTGATGCTCAGCCGACGGCCCGAACGGCCCGGTATCCGGCAGTTGCTGCGTCACGCCGCCTCCGCGCAGGTCCCCCTGTCCGGGACCGGTGAGGGCGAATCCGATCGCACCGTCCTGCTCTCCCTCGCCCGGTTCCGCGGCGTGTCGTGTGTGATGTTCGGCCAGGACCGTGCGGGACAGTCACCCGAACGCACGATGGGGCCGGGAGCACTGCGCGAGGCCCGCCGCGCGATGCGTCTCGCCGACGAACTGCGCCTGCCGCTCGTGCTCGTCATCGACACCCTCGGCGCGTCGCTGTCGAAGGAGGCAGAGGAACGCGGGCTCGCACCCGAGATTGCCCGCTGCCTGGCCGATCTCGTCACTCTGCCCACCCCGACGGTCTCGGTGCTGCTCGGTCAGGGAACCGGAGGCGGCGCGCTCGCCCTGCTGCCCGCCGACCGCGTGTTGTGCGCGCAGCACGGCTGGCTCGCCCCGCTCCCGCCCGAAGGCGCGAGTGCGATCGTGCACCGCGACACCACCCACGCACCGGCCATGGCGCAGGATCAGGGGATCCGCTCCCGCGATCTGCTGCGCAACGGTGTCGTCGACGCGGTCGTCCCCGAGCATCCGGACGCCACCGAGGAACCCGTCTCGTTCGTCAAGCGGATCGGTGCCGCGGTGGCCCGCGAACTCGCGATCCTCACCGAGGAACCCGCGGAGGACCGCTACCGGCGACGGATCGAGCGGTACCGGAAGCTCGGCGTCCCGTCCTGACGCGGCGCGATCCGGATCAGCTCGAACCCGCGACCGCTCCGCCGGCTATGAGGGCCGTAGTCATCGCCGCGTTGACGGACGCGACGGCGTCGCGCACCGCTTTGGCCGCCCACTCGCCTTGCGCGATCTCCTTCGCCCGTTTCTTCACCGTCCGCTTGTCGGCGTCCGGGAATACCTTCGGCGCCGCATCCGCCGCCGACAGCAGCGCGATCAGCGCCGCGGTGCGTGGCTCCGGGGTCAGGCCGTCGATCAACGCCGCGCGGATCAGGTCGCGGACGCGCTGCTCGTGGGTGGAATCGATCGCGGGCCACTTCTTCGTCGGGAACACGCCGAGGATCCTCCCGCGCTCCTCCGAGACCCAGCCCTGCTCGACGACCCGCGCGAGAAGCTTCTCCTGCAGGTCCTTCTGCAGTTTCTCGATGGCCGACGTCGGCTTCAGCGGCCTGCCCGAGCCGAGACGCTCGACTGCCTCGGCAAGGATCGGATCGGCGGGTCGTGCCTCGGTGCGTATCGCGATCCGCCCCTTCTTCACCTGCTCCCCCTCGGTGTCGACCGCCACCACGTCGTCGAGGGCGAGTTCGAGGAGCACCGCACCCGCGAGAACGCGGGGCAGTTTCACTCCGTCGACGAGAGCCTTTCCCGATTCGTCGTCCAGAAGCAGGAGCAGCAGGTCTTCCGCGATCGAGGTCATGCGGCTCAGGGTAGGCACTTCGTCCGTTCGTCGCCTGGTCGTGTCCGTCCGACGCAGACCTGCAGCCACCCCCTTGCAGGTCACATAGAGTGGTTCGGGCCACAACCGCCGTCGAGGAAGGACACGAACGATGGGCTCGTACGAGGAGGCGTTCCGTCGGAGCACCGAGGATCCGGAGGGATTCTGGCTCGAGGCCGCCCGCGCGGTCGAGTGGGAGAGCGCGCCGACGCGAGCTCTCGACGACTCGGCGGCACCGTCGTACAAGTGGTTCCCGGACGGCACCCTGAACACCAGCGTCAACACACTCGACCGGCACGTGGACGCCGGCAACGGCGACCGCCCGGCCCTGATCTGGGATTCGGCGATGGTCCCGGCCAAGCGCACCTACACCTACGCCGAACTGCTCGACGAGGTCGCGAAGTTCGCCGGTGTGCTGCGCGACCAGGGTGTCGCCGCCGGCGACCGCGTCATCGTCTACATGCCGATGATCCCCGAGGCCGCCATCGCGATGCTCGCCTGCGCCCGCATCGGGGCGGTGCACTCGGTGGTGTTCGGCGGGTTCGCCGCGAAGGAACTCGCGACCCGCATCGACGATGCCACGCCGGTCGTGCTCGTCACCGCCTCCGGTGGTCTCGAACCCGGCCGCACCGTCGAGTACCTGCCGATCGTCGAGCAGGCGATCGGCCTGTCGCCGACCCCGCCGCACACCGTGATCGTGAAGAACCGCGAGCAGATCCCCGGATCGGCGGCCGACTACCAGACGTCCTCGGCGGCGTGGTTCGACTGGGACGAACTGTGCGCCGACGCGTCCCCTGCGGAGCCCGTGACGGTCGCGGCGACCGACCCGCTCTACATCCTCTACACCTCCGGCACCACCGGGAAGCCCAAGGGCGTGGTCCGCGACAACGGTGGGCACGCCGTGGCCCTGACGTGGTCGATGCGCAACATCTACGACATCGATCCGGGCGACGTGTGGTGGACCGCGTCCGATGTGGGCTGGGTGGTCGGCCACTCCTACATCGTCTACGGCCCGCTGCTGGTCGGAGCAACGACGGTGATGTACGAGGGCAAGCCCGTCGGCACCCCCGATGCGGGTGCGTTCTGGCGGATCATCGCCGAGAACGGCGTCAAGGCACTGTTCACCGCTCCCACGGCGATTCGCGCTGTGCGCAAGGCGGATCCGAACGCCGAGGAACTGAAGAAGTACCCCATCAACTCGCTGCAGACGCTCTTCGCCGCCGGTGAGCGCCTCGACCCCGACACCTACCACTGGGCGACGAAGGTGCTCGGCCGCCCGGTGGTCGACCACTGGTGGCAGACCGAGACGGGCTGGGCGATCGCGGCGAATCTGCGTGGGCTCGAGGCGATGCCGCTCAAGGCCGGCTCCCCCACTGTCCCCGTGCCGGGTTACCGGGTCGAGATCGTCGACGGAGAGGGCAAGCGCGTCGATCCGAACACCGAGGGCAACATCGTCATCCGCCTGCCGTTGCCGCCGGGCACACTGGCCGGCCTGTGGCAGGACGACGACCGGTACCGCCGGTCGTACCTCGACACCTTCCCCGGTTACTACCTCACCGGCGACTCGGGCTATGTCGACGAGGACGGCTACGTCTTCGTCCTCGGCCGGTCCGACGACGTGATCAACGTTGCCGGGCACCGGCTCTCGACCGGCAGCATGGAGGCCGTGGTGGCCTCGCATCCCGCTGTCGCCGAATGCGCCGTGGTGGGCATCCGCGACGAATTGAAGGGCCAGCGCCCCTCGGGTTACGTGGTGCTCAAGGCCGGTGTGGAGATCGAGCCCGAGACCCTGCGTCAGGAACTCGTCACGATGGTCCGCGACCAGATCGGTGCGGTCGCGACCTTCCGCGACGTGACCGTGGTCCAGGCCCTGCCGAAGACGCGCTCCGGCAAGATCCTCCGCAAGACCATGCGGCAGATTGCCGACCACGAGGAGTACACCGTGCCGTCGACGATCGAGGACCCGGCCGTGCTCGACGCGCTGAAGGAACAGCTCGGCGGCTGACGGCACGCCCCGCTGAGCCTGCACACAGCAGCGGACGGATACTCGGTGCAGAACACGAGTATCCGTCCGCTCGAGTACGCCTACGTCACTTCTTCCGTCTGCGCCTCACAAGCACCAGCACGAGCACGGCCGCAAGGACCCCGCCGGCCACCGCGATCAGATCGGGCCGGTTGCGGACTTCCTGGGCCCGTTCAGCCGCGGACTGCTTGACCCGGGTGGGCACGTCGAGTCTGTCGGTGAGTTCGCCGACGGTCGCGGCGAGTTCGGCCCGTTGACGTTCGATGTCGGCCACCTCGTCCGGACGACCACCGTTGTCGGATGCGGTCACTTCGTTGCTCCCTTCGCGGCGTCGATGTCGGCGCGGACACTGGCGACCGTGCGTTCCGGCACGGGCGGTGCGGCGTTCTTCGCCTTCGAGGCACCGACCGCGGCGAGGATGCCACCGACCGCGAGCACCACGAGCGCGACGATGAGGGCCGCGAGCCACGGTTCGACGGCGGTGGCGAGGCCGAGCACGGCCGTCGCGATCAGGGTCGCCAGACCGAGGAACAACAGGATCGCTCCCGCACCCGAGATCCCCACGCCCACACCGATGCGGGTGCCTTTGGACTTGACTTCCTCGAGCGCGTGCGAGACCTCGGTCCGCACGAGGGTCGAGACCTGTTCGGTGAGCCGCTCGGTGAGTTCGACAGTGGACAGGTTCTTCGGTTGCTCGGCTACGGGGCGCGCATTGCCGGGTGTCGTCATCGCGGATTCCTTTCCGTCGTGGGCCCGGTAGGGCCCACGGGGTCGGCCGCCTCTCCGGAGGAGCCGTCGGCGCTGTGGGCTTCGCGCAGCTTCCGCCCGTGCTCGACGAGTTCCTCCAGCTTGGCGGCGTTCTTCTCGCTCGCGCGCGAATCACGTTCGGGCAGTTGCAATGTCTTCTCGGCAGGCATACCGGCCTGCAGCTGGCGGCCACGTTCCATCTCGGCGTCGAACTCGGCACCGAACAACAGGGCCAGATTGGTGATCCACAACCACAACAGGAAGATCACCGCACCGGCGAGTGAGCCGTAGGTCTTGTTGTAGCTGCCGAAATTCGAGACGTAGAAGGCGAATGCCACCGAAGCCACGATCCACACGACGATCGCGATGAGCGATCCGAGGCTGACCCAGCGGAACTTCGGCTGGGACACGTTGGGCGTCGCGTAGTACAGCACCGCGACGATCATGACCACCAGCGCAAGCATCACGGGCCACTTGACGATGTTCCACACCGTCACGGCGGTGTCGCCGAGGCCGATGACGTCGCCGATCGTGCGTGCGACCGGGCCGCTGATCACGAGCATCAGGGCGGTCGTCCCGGCGGCCACCAGGGCCACAGCGGTGATCAGCAGCATCAGCGGACGCAGCTTCCAGACGGGCCGGCCCTCTTCGATCTCGTAGATCCGGTTCATGGCGCGGCCGAAGGCGCCGACATATCCCGAGGCCGACCACAGCGCGCCGAGAATACCGACGATCAGGGCGAATCCGGCTGTCGGTGCGGACACGAGCTGTTCGATCGGTCCTCGCAGGGTGTCGACGGCGGAGGACGGGCCGAGGTCCTCGACCATGCCGAGCACGGTGTCGACCGTCGTCTGTCCCTGGCCGAACACGCCGAGCAACGAGACCACGACGAGCAGCGCAGGGAACAGCGACAGGACGGCGTAGTACGTCAGTGCGGCTGCGAGATCGGTGCACTGGTCCCGACTGAACTCCCGAATCGTCCTGCGCAGCACATATTTCCACGACGGCGTGGACAGATCGGTCGGTGAGTCGGGTTTGCGCGGGTCATCGGGGGCGAGGGTGGCACCCGACGATCCATCACCTCTGTGCTCGGCGTCCATACTGCGGCGGGTACCCCACCTCGCACACCGACCAAACTCACAGCCGCACCGCGGCCGAACCACAGCCGCATCGGTGTGACGGCCGTACGATTCGGCTCATGGCCGACACCCCACTCGAAGGATCCGCCGACGGTTTCGCGGGCATCGCCTCGCAGCTCGACTACCCGATGTTCATCGTCACCGCATTCGACGGCGAGGAACGCAGCGGTTGCCTGATCGGTTTCGCGACCCAGTCCGCGATCGATCCGGCCCGCTTCCTGGTGGCGCTGTCGAACAAGAACCGGACCTACCGGGTGGCGTCGAAGGCGAAGCACCTCGCCGTGCACGTCCTGACCCCGGCAGACCGCGAACTGGCAGCGCTGTTCGGCGAGCACACCGGCGACGACATCGACAAGTTCGACCGCTGCTCGTGGCACGAGGGACCCCACGCACTACCCGTGCTGGACGGCCCGCGCGCGTGGTTCGTCGGCCGGATCCTCGAGACCTTCACGACCGGCGACCACGGCGGTTTCCTCCTCGAACCCGAACGCGGTGAGCTCCGTGGCGACCTGGACCGCCTCATGACCTTCAAGTCCGTGGGTGATCTCGACGCCGGGCACGGCGCGTGACGTGCATCCGGCGGGCGGGAGTGGTCTGATCGGCGTCATGCGACGACTCGACGGCACCGATGCGACGCAGCACGTGGACGACACGGCGCTGCGCGCTCTCTACGCCTATCCCGACGACCTGTCCCGGCCGTGGATGCGGATCAACTTCGTGTCCTCCCTCGACGGAGCCGTGGCGGTCGAGGGACGATCGGGCGCCCTCGGCTCGCCCGCCGACAAGAAGGTCTTCGGGCTGCTGCGCGAACTCGCCGATGTGATCCTCGTGGGCGCAGGCACCGTGCGGGCCGAGAACTACGGCGGCGCGAGGACCAGCGAGGCCCTGCGCGTGCGCCGCGAGGAGGCCGGACTCGCTCCGATACCGCCGGTCGCGGTGGTGACCGCCTCGTGCGACCTGCCGCCCGACCTGCGTCTGTTCACCGACACAACGATCCCGCCCGTGGTCTTCACGACCGCACGGGCCCCCGAGACCGCCCGGCGCGCGGTGGAGGCCGCCGGAGGCGACGTCCGCGTCATCGCCGACGCAGTGATCGACGGCCCCTCCCTGCTCGCGGCGATCGGCGAGGCGGGATGGCTCCGGGTGCTGTGCGAGGGCGGACCGAATCTGTTCGGCCGCATGATCGAGGACGGCGTCGTCGACGAGCTGTGTCTGACCTGGGCTCCGGTCCTGGCCGCCGGCAGCGCCGCGCGTATCGCGCATTCGCCGACGGCCGCTCTGACACCCCTGCAACGTGCGCACCTGGTGTGCGACGACGACGGCACCCTGCTCACCCGCTGGGTGCGACCCGATGCTCTGGAAGGAGACACGCATGGCCGATGACGACGTGGTGGAGGGGACGGACACCTCCGACGAGTTGATCGAGCAGCTGGCACAGCTCGCCTCCGACAAGGAGCTGACGCTCGGCTGCGCGGAGTCGCTCACCGCGGGCACGCTCGCAGCCCGCCTGGGTGCCGCGAAGGGCAGCTCCGACTGGTTCCGCGGCGGCATCGTCGCGTACTCGCGCGAGGTCAAGTACGGCCTGCTCGAGGTTCCGGAGGGCCCCGTCGTGTCCGAGAGCGCGGCCCGCACGATGGCGGAGAGCACCTCCCGCCTCCTGGGCGCGGACATCGTTGTTGCCGTGAGCGGAGCCGGTGGGCCCGACCCGCAGGACGGCCGCCCGCCAGGCACGGTGTGCTTCGCGACGACCGGTCCGGACGGCACCCGCAGCGAGGAGCAGCGCTTCGACGGTGATCCCCAGGACGTGCTCGCGAGGACGGTGCGTCACGCCCTGTCGTTGCTCGTCGAGCGCGCATCCGCCTGAAAATCGGATGCGATCTTCCACCCGCGGGCCTAACGTGACGAACATGCGCGTCGTCTTCACGAAGGGCCCCGGGATCGGGTACGAGATCGCGGTGCACCGCGACATCGGTCCGGAGCTCGCTCCGCGCAACGGCCCGGGCGGTCACCCCTATCTCCCCCACGACCTCGTGCACCTGCTGGTCGAGAACGAGGCGGGTATCGAACTCGGTGTCTTCGGGCAGTTGGCCGCGGGCGACAACGGCATGTTCTGGCCCGTCGACAATGCGGAGCGGACCAGAGCGGGTCGGCGTCGGCGCTCGAAGAAGCATGCGATGCCGCCGCGCGCGGAGGCCGACATGATCAGGTCGGAGACACTGGCGCGCATCGCCGTTCCCGTCTGGGAGGCGCGACGCGGCCTGGCGTCGGGCCTTCCGGCATATGTGTCCGCGCACGATATCACCCCGGTGGTCGACCGGATCGTCGACACCTTCGACGACTACGCCGACCGGTGGCATGCGCTACCGGTCGGCGGGTCGGTGACGGTCATCTGGAAGGTGTCGTTACAGAACCGACGGTGACACGTCGAGGGTGGTGCGGTCGAGGCTTGCGAGCAGATCGAACTGCGGACCGGTCCTGGGCAGTTCGAAACGGAAGAAATACCGTGCGGCGGCGCGCTTCCCGTCGAAGAAGTCGCCCTCGCGGTCGCCCACCGCGAGAAGCTGCTCGAGCCACATCCACGCCACCACCACGTGCCCGACGGATTCGAGGTAGACCGACGAGTTGGCCAGGGCCACAGCGGGATCGCCGGTGGACCACAGCGTCGCGGTCGTCTCCGCGACGCGCGCCACGGCCGCGCCCAACTGCTGGGCGTAGGCGGCGGCGTCGCCCCCGGCCTGCGTCGCCCGCGCGATCGTCTCGCCCACCGCTTCGCCGAGCAGCGCGAGAGCGGCACCGCCCTGCATGATCACCTTGCGGCCGAGTAGGTCGAGGCCCTGGATGCCGTGCGTGCCTTCGTGAATGGGGTTGAGTCGGTTGTCGCGGTAGAACTGCTCGACGTCGAACTCGCGGGTGTAGCCGTAGCCGCCGAGCACCTGGATCGCGAGGCTGTTGGCTTCGAGGCACCACTGCGACGGCCAGGACTTCGCGATGGGCGTGAGCAGGTCCAGCAGCAGACCGGCGCGGGTGCGCTCGTCGTCGCTCTCGGCGGTGCGCTGCACGTCGACGAGCTTCGAGCAGTACAACCCCAGCGCGAGAGCGCCTTCGACATAGGACTTCTGCGCCAACAACATTCGTCGCACATCGGCGTGTTCGACGAGCGGCACCTGCGGCGAGGCCGGATCCTTGGCGCCGAGCGGCCGGCCCTGCGTGCGGGTACGGGCGTAGTCGAGCGACTGCAGGTACCCGGCGTAGCCGAGGGAGGTGGCGAGGAAGCCGACGCCGATCCGGGCCTCGTTCATCATGTGGAACATGTACGACAGGCCCTTGTGCGGCTCACCGAGCAGGTAGCCGACCGCACCGGCCTCGCCGCCGGGGGTGTGGACACCCTCGCCGAAGTTGAGCAGAGTGTTGGTGGTGCCGCGGTTGCCCATCTTGTGGTTGAGGCCGACGAGCGCGACGTCGTTGCGTTCGCCGAGCGTGCCGTCGGCCTCAACGAGGAATTTCGGGACGATGAACAGCGAGATGCCCTTCACCCCGTCCGGCCCGCCGGGGATCTTGGCGAGGACGAGGTGGACGATGTTCTCGGTGAGTTCGTGGTCGCCGCCGGAGATCCACATCTTGGTGCCGGTCAGCCGGTAGGTGCCGTCGGCGGCGGGCACGGCCCTGGTGGTGATGTCGGCGAGCGACGAACCGGCCTGCGGTTCGGACAGGCACATGGTGCCGAAGAAGCGGCCCTCGAGCATCGGCGGCACGAATGTCTCGATCTGCTCGTCGCTGCCGTGGGTGACCAGCAGGTTCGCGTTGGCTGCGGTGAGGAAGGGATACGCCGAGGTGCCGGCGTTCGCGGCCTGGAACCACGCCATCGAGGCACGTTGCACGGCGACCGGCAGTTGCATGCCGCCGTGCTCCTCGTCGAACCCGCCGGCGAGTAGTCCCGCCTTGCAGAACAGGTCGAGCGCGTCCTTGACCTCGGGGATGATCTCGACGCGACCGTCCTCGCCGATGCGAGGCTCCTGAGCGTCGCCCTTCTTGTTGTGGGTAGCGAAGTGCTTGGTGGCGATGTCGGCGCTCAGGTCGAGTACGGCGTCGAAGGTCTCCCGTGAATGCTCGGCGAAGCGGTCGCGAGCGGTGAGGGACTCGATGTCGAGCCAGTCGTACAGGAGGAAGTCCAGGTCGCGGCGGGACAGGACTGGAGAAGGCATCGAGGATCCTTTCGGGCGACTCGGATATCGGCCGTAGCAGGAACGAACTCAGCAGGAACGAACTAAGCGCTCACTCAGTAGACCAACGACGGTGCATGATGTCAACGACGCCTTCTCCGCGACCCGCAGGACGGACCCCGTGACCGACACACCCGAGCAGACCCCCGACGCCTCTCTTGTCGCAGCGCTCCCGAGCGGTGGATCCGAGGTCGCGCGCCGGCTGGTCGCCTCCGCGGTGGAGTCCTTCGCACGCCGCGGCTACCACGCGACCACCACCCGAGACATCTCCGTCGGCGCAGGATTGAGCCCCGCAGCGCTCTATGTGCACTTCCCGTCCAAGGAGGCCGTGCTCTTCGAGGCCGGCCGCAACGGGCACCTCCACGTCCTCGAGGAGGTCGAGAGCGCCGCCACGAGTTCCACCGACCCGATCGAGCGGATCCGCGCCATCGTCGACCGTTTCGTGCGGATCCACGCCGTGCACCACACCACCTGCCGGGTCGCGCAGTACGAACTGCATGCGCTGTCGGAGGAGCACTACCGCGAGATCGCGGAGATCCGCAGGCGCACCGACGCGGTGGTCCGTGAGGTCATCTCCTCGGGGGTCGACATCGGCGCGTTCCGGGTCGGCGACGTGCCCACCGCAGCACTGGCGATCCTGTCGCTGGGGATCGACGTCGCCCGCTGGTACCGGCCCGGCCGCGTGGACGTCGACGATCTGGCCCGCAACTACGTCGGCCTCGCATTGTCGATGCTCGGGGCGCCCCGTAACTGAACGAAGACGAGGCCCGCAACCCCGGTGGTCTCACCGGTGTTGCGGGCCTCGGATGTCGTTGCAGGTCCGGCTATCCGACGCCGAGCAGATCGATTACGAAGACCAGCGTCTTGCCTCCGAGCGGATGCCCGGAACCGGCCGGTCCGTACGCGAGCTGCGGGGGCACCGTGAGCTTGCGGCGTCCACCGACGCGCATGCCCGGAATGCCTTCCTGCCAGCCCGGGATCAGTCGTCCGAGCGGGAAGCGGACGGAGTCGCCGCGAGCGAACGACGAGTCGAACACATCGTTGGTGTCGTACTCCACGCCGTGGTAGTGCACGTCGACCACGCCGCCGGGCTGCGCTTCGTCGCCGTCACCGATGGTGATGTCCTCGATGACGAGATCGGCGGGCGCCGGGCCGGTCGCCGGCTCGACCGTCGGAACCTCCGGCGGCACCTGCACGGCGAGCAGGTCGATGATGAACACGAGCGTCTTGCCCGACAGGCGGTGGCCCGACCCGGCGGGACCGTAGGCGAGCTCCGGCGGGATGGTCAGCTGGCGACGGCCGCCGACCTTCATACCCGGGATGCCCTCCTGCCAGCCGGCGATCAGACCGGACAGCGGGAAGGTGATGGACTCACCACGGCTCCACGACGAGTCGAACTCTTCACCGGTATCGAACTCGACCCCGACGTAGTGGACTTCGACCTTCGATCCGGGCTCCGCTTCGGCACCTTCGCCGACCACCAGGTCCTTGATGACCAACTGGGTGGGGGCGGGACCCTCCTGGAACTCGATTTCAGGCTTTGTCATGCGTGTCTCCTCGTCGGGATTCGGTCGATCTTTCCGGTCGCTCCGAGGGTTCAGCGCTCCTCGAGGGACGTGTACGGGCGCTCGGTGTAACCGGTGTAGATCTGACGCGGACGGCCGATCTTCAGGGTCGGGTCCGAGTGCATCTCACGCCAGTGCGCGATCCAGCCGGGCAGGCGACCCAGGGCGAACAGCACGGTGAACATGCGGTCCGGGAAGCCCATCGCACGGTAGATCAGGCCCGTGTAGAAGTCGACGTTCGGGTACAGCTTGCGCTCGATGAAGTAGTCGTCCGTGAGGGCGGCCTCTTCGAGCTTCATGGCGATCTCGAGCAGTTCGTCGCCCGCACCGAGCTTCTTGAGGATGCGGTCGGCGGTCTTCTTGACGATCGCGGCCCGCGGGTCGTAGTTGCGGTAGACGCGGTGCCCGAAGCCCATGAGCTTCACGCCGTCTTCCTTGTTCTTGACCTTGCGGACGAAGTCCTTGACGTCGCCGTCGGACTTGTGGATGCCGTCGAGCATCTCGAGCACGGCCTGGTTGGCGCCGCCGTGCAGCGGGCCCCACAGTGCGTTGATGCCGCCCGAGATGGACGTGAAGAGATTGGCGTCCGAGGAACCGACGAGGCGCACCGTCGACGTCGAGCAGTTCTGCTCGTGATCGGCGTGCAGGATGAGCAGCATGTCGAGCGCCTGAGCGATCTCGGGATCGATCTCGTAGGGCTCGGCCGGGAAGCCGAAGGTCATGCGCAGGAAGTTCTCGACCAGCGACAGCGAGTTGTCGGGGTAGAGGAAGGGCTGACCGACCGACTTCTTGTAGGCGTAGGCCGCGATGGTCGGCAGCTTGGCGAGCAGACGGATCGTCGACAGCTCGACCTGCTCGGAGTCGTCCGGATCGAGGGAGTCGGGGTAGTACGCCGACAGGGCGTTGACCGCGCTCGACACGACGGGCATCGGGTGCGCGTTGCGCGGGAAGCCGTCGAAGAACCGCTTGAGATCCTCGTGCAGGAGGGTGTGGCGGCGGATCTTGTCGGTGAAGACCTCGAGCTGCTCCGCAGTCGGCAGCTCACCGTAGATCAGTAGGTAGCTGACCTCGATGAACGTCGACTTCTCGGCGAGCTGCTCGATCGGGTATCCGCGGTACCGCAGAATGCCCTTCTCGCCGTCGATGTACGTGATCGCCGACTTCGTGGAGGCGGTGTTGACGAAACCCGGGTCGAGGGTGGTGTACCCGGTCGCCGCGAGGAGCTTGCCCAGCTCGATACCGTCATTGCCTTCCGTCGCCTTGGCGATCGACATCGTGTGTTCGCCACCGGGGTAGCTGAGGGTGGGGTTGGTGTCATTCTCAGCGGGCACGAAGGATCCCTCTCAAGCTCAGACCTACGAGAAACTTCCGGACATTCACGTAGAACCTAGCCGTAGCGCGGGGTATGCGCTGCGGCAGGGTCCGCCGAAAGTCCCCGATCGGTATGTCGTCCATGTGGGTTCCGAACGCTCGCCCGCACCCTCCGCGACTGCGCCGCAAGGCCGGCACACGCCGATAACCTGCGGCAATACTACCCGGGTCTCACCAAGGTCGTTACGCGGGGATCTGCGCGTATCCGGCGCCCCACGCCGGACACTGTACTCACGGCACAGCGAAGAGTGCGTCGACCAGCACGGCGGTGGTCTCCGCGACGGGCGCGCCCTCGAGGGGTGCGTCGGGGTCGCCGGTGGTCGAGTCCGACAGGATCGCCAGCAGCAGCGGTTGCCCGTCCGGCGACCACACCACCCCGGCGTCGTTCACCGTCCCGTGATTGCCCCCGCCCGTCTTGTCCGCCGACGTCCATCCCGGCGGCAATCCCCCGCGGATCCGGGTGTCCGAGGTGGTGGTGGCGCGCATCCAGCCGAGCAGTGTCCGCTGTTGCGGCGCGGGCAACCCCGCGCCGAGGAGCACCTCCCGGAAGCCGCGAGCGAGTCCGGCAGCGGTGGTGGTGTCGCGCTCGTCGCCCCGTGCCGCCTCGTTGAGTTCGGGTTCCCAGCGGTCGAGCCGGGTGGTCTCGTCCCCGACGGAACGGGCGAAGGCGGTGACGGCCCCGGGTCCGCCGATCCGTTGGAGCATCAGGTTTCCGGCAGTGTTGTCGCTGCGGGTGAGCGCGGCCTCGCACAGCCGGTCGATCGGCAGTACGCGCCCCTGATGTTCCGAGGTCACCGGCGAATTGACGACGATGTCCTCCGGGTCGATCGGGAGGGTCTCGTCGAGACGGAGGGATCCTTCCGCCTCGAGTCGCAGGATCGCGGCGGCGGCGTAAACCTTGAACGGAGAACAGATCGCGAACCGTTCGTCGGCCCGATAGGTGTGGACGCGCCCGGTCACCGGCGACTGCGCGACCACACCGAGCCGCACGGCGTAGCGGTCCTCGATCTCCCGGAGACGCTCGTCGACACCGGCGGCGAGCAGATGTGTGCCGGGTACCGAATCGGCCGTCGTCGACGGCCCCCTGGCGACCGGACCGTCCGGCGACCCGCAGGCCGCCGCCGCGGCGACGGAGGACAGGGCGAGGGCGGAGTGGAGAAAACCCCTGCGCGACAATCCTTTCCGGTGCAGTGAATCGGTGGAAGTCATGCCGACAGGACACCACCGACGGGAGTCGCCCCGCCAATACCCACCCGCCGTCCGCACGAGTCGGAAGAACTATCGCCGCTGTTGGAGGCGGGGACGACGGACGGGATCCGGCCGCGCGACACGCCGGGTCGGTGAATCGTCCGCCCGTGCTGATTGAATCCCCTGCCATGGACCTGATCCGCCACCTCCGGTTCTTCGTCACCGTCGCGGAGGAAGGACACTTCGGCCGGGCCGCGGCGGTGCTCGACATGACGCAACCTCCTCTGTCACAAGGACTTCGGAAACTCGAGCAGCATCTCGGTTCCGAACTCGTGCATCGCACCAGGCAGGGAGCGGTCCTCACGCCCGCCGGAGCGGAACTGCTCCCCCGCGCTCGTCTCCTCGTCGACGACGCCGATCGTTTCCTCGCCGAGGCCGGGCGCGTCGCCCGCGCCCGGGGTCTTCTGCACTGGGGTGCCACCCGCGTACTACCCGATCGCCTGGTCACCCTGTGCGTCACCGTTCTGAGCAGACGCGGTGAGGCGACGGTGGCGACGCGTTCCGCGAGCACGGTCGAACTCGTCGACGCCGTCCGCTCGGGCATGTGCGATCTCGCCGTCGTCGAGCATCCGACTCTGACCGAAGGACTCGAGGCCGGCCCGGTGGTCAAACTCCGGCGATGGCTGGTCGTGCCGGCCGACCACCGCAGCGCCCGCTCCGACCGGCCCCGTCTGCCGATGCTCTCCGACCTGACGTTCGCCGCGCCGCCGCGGACGGGGAACCCGGCGGCCTTCGACGCGGCGCAGGATCTGCTGCGCGAACGCGGACTCGATGTCGAGACCACCCCGGCGGCGGACGACCGCGCGGTGCTCGCCGCCGTGGCCGCCGGTACCCACTTCGGGATGTCGACCTCACCGCCCGGCTCGGTGCCCGGCGTGGCCTGGCTGGACTGGGCTCCGTCCGCGCTGGCCCTGCGGGTGCGCATCGTGCGACGTGCCGACGCCGACGTCGGTGCGCACGTCGACGCCCTCGACCGCGTGCTGTTCAAGGAACGCGTCCGGTGAAAGGCGGGGAACGGCGAGACACGGCGGTCGACCGGATCCGCGCGGTGTTCGCGGATGCCGGGTGCACGGGATGGCTGCACGCCCGCCGGTGTTCGGATCCACGTGCGGCGACGCTGTCGGTGCGCGGGGACGAACGCGTGGTCCTCGCGTCGGTGTACAAGCTTCCGCTGTTCCTCGCGTTCTGCGCGGAGGTGGACGCCGGCCGACTCGACGCATCCGGGCAGCTGCGGATCGTGCCGTCGGACTGCACCCCCGGCCCGACCGGGATCGCGAGCTTCCGGGATCCGGTGACGATGAGCCGACGCGACGTGGCCGCATCGATGATGACGGTGTCCGACAACGCGGCGGCCGATGTGCTGCTCGGCGAGATCGGCACGACCACCGTCGAGGAACTCCTCGCGCGCCTCGGACTCACGCGGACCCGGATCATCGGTGGCACGGCGGACGTCTATCAGCGCCTCGTCGAGGAGACGGACACCCGCACCACCGTCGAGGCGTTCCGGGCGCTCACCGACATCGACGCGGCCTGGACGGTCTCGGCGTACGACCCGGCCTACACGAGCGCGACCATCCCGGAGGAGATGACCCGGCTGCTCGAGACCGTGTGGTCGGGCTCGGTGCTCTCGCCCGAGAGCACCGCCTTCGCGCAGCAGGTGATGCGCGCCCAGGTCTGGCCGCACCGCATCGCGTCGGGCTTCCCGCATCGCGGGGTCGCGATCGCCGGCAAGACCGGCACGATCGGCATCATCCGCAACGAGGTGGCGGTCGTCGAGTTCCCCGGCGAGTATCCGATCGCCGTCGCGGTGTTCACCCGCGCCGCCCGCGCGGATCCCGTACTGCCGGTCGTCGATGCAGCGATCGGTGAGGCCGCGCGCATCGCCGTCACGGAGTTGCGTGCTCCCTTGCCGTGCGACTCCGCAGGCGCGTCATCCGAGAGTGCGTGAGACCCGGTAGCGCACGAAGGCCGGGAAGGCGACGACGCACACGAGCGTGCCGACGATGACGAGGACGCCGCCACCGGCAGCCGCGACGGCCGTGCCTGCGGCCGCTGCGGCGGCGCCGTGGAGCACGTCGCCGATGCGCGGTCCGCCCGCGACGACGACGATGAACACGCCCTGCAAGCGGCCACGCATCTCGTCGGTGGCGACGGTCTGCAGCATCGTCGAGCGGAAGGCCGCGGACACCATGTCGACCGCCCCGCCGAACGCCAGGAAGAACAGGGCGACCCACAGCAGCAGACCGCTGCCGTCGGGCTCGGCCCACCACACCGCGACACCGAAGCCGACCATCGCCACGCCCCACAGGACGATGCACACGATCACGGCGAGACCCTGGCGCTGCACCCGCGGCAGCCATCCGGAGAAGACGCCGCCGATCACCGCGCCGACCGACATGGCCGCGAACAGCAGACCGAGGGCGAAGCCGCCCTGCGCCGGATCGCCGAACGACTCGTGGGCGATCTGCGGGAACAGGGCGCGCGGCATCCCGAACACCATGGCGACGATGTCGACGACGAACGACGCCAGCAGGATTTTCTGGCCCGACAGGTACCGGAAACCGTCGAAGACCGCGCGCAATCCGGCCTTGGTGACCTCACCGAGCGGCGGAATCGCCGGGAGTCGGACCACCGCCCACAGCGTGGCGAGCAGGAAGATCGCGTCCAGCAGGTAGAGGGTGGACAGACCCACGACGGGAATGAGAGCGCCGGCGAACAACGGACCGGCGATCGCCCCGAACTGCACGACCGTCATGTTCAGCGAGGTGGCCGCCGCGATCTGCCCGACCGGCAGCAACCGCGGGATCACCGCCGCCCGGGTGGGCTGGTTGACGGCGAAGAACGCCTGCTGCACCGAGAAGAGACAGAGCAGTACCCACACGTTGTTCAGACCGATCGCGGCCTGCGCCCACAACAACAGCGACGTGACACCGAGACCGGTGGAGGTGACGATGAGCAGTTTCCGGCGGTCCATCGCGTCGGCGAGCGCTCCACCCCACAGGCCGAACACCACGAGCGGCACGAGTCCGAACACGCCGGTCAACCCCACATAAGCGGAGTTCCGGGTGATCTCGTAGATCTGCTGGGGTACGGCGACGACCGCCATCTGCGCACCGATGACGGTGACGATCCCGGCCCACCACAGCCGGGCGTAGTCCTTGTTGCGCAGCGGTGTGGTGTCGGCGAGCAGGCGCCTCACGGTTGCAGACGCTCGGCGATCCAGCGACCGTCCACCAGGCGGGTCCGGATCCGGTTGTGCAACCGGTTGGGTCGTCCCTGCCAGAACTCGACGGACTCGGGCACGATGCGGAATCCACCCCAGAACGGCGGCACCGGGATGTCGTCGTCGACCTCGTAGCGCTCGGCGGCATCGACGAGGGCGTGCTCGAGATCGGCGCGCTCCGCCACCGGACGCGACTGCTGCGACGCCCATGCGCCCAGGCGGGATCCGCGCGGCCGCGTCTGCCAGTACGCGAGGGTCTCCTCGTCGGGCACGCGCACGACCGGCCCGCGTACGGTCACCTGCCGGTAGACGGGCAACCAGAGGAAGGTCGCCGAGGCGTAGGGGTGCCCGGCCAGATGGCGGCCCTTGTCGGACTCGAAGTTGGTGAAGAAGGTCAGACCGTCGGCGTCGATCTTCTTGCACAGCACGGTGCGGGTCGCCGGGTGGCCGCGCTCGTCGACGGTCGCGAGCACCATCGCGTTCGGCTCGGGCACCGCGGTGGCGACCGCGTTCGCAAACCACGTACGCACCAGCGGAAGCCAGCCCTCGGCGACATCGCCGGGGGTGAGATCGCGGTCGGCCGGGGACTCGTCGGTCGGCCCTGCCGGGCTGTAGTCGACACGCATACGCGCGAGGTCGTCACCCTCGGGGCGCGGCAACGGGAAATCGGACGGCACGAACGACGACGGTACTCCCGGCATCCGGGCGGCGACGCTCGGACCACGGGGGCTACAGTTTTCCCGACGACCCGAGTGGGGCGCCGATCACACCTGACGGTGACCTCATTCCACCGGCAGCGCGGCTCGGACCGGGCCGTGCTCGAACGAGGAGAGCCCAACCGTCATGGCAGCGCGCGCGTCAGTTCCCGAGGATTTCGTCGCAGGACTCGAAGGCGTGGTCGCCTTCACGAGCGACATCGCCGAGCCCGACAAGGACGGTGGCGCACTGCGCTATCGCGGGGTCGACATCGAAGAGCTCGTCGAGAAGGGAGTGACCTTCGGCGACGTGTGGGCCCTGCTCGTCGACGGCGAGTTCGGTCGCGGTCTGCACCCGGCCGAGCCGTTCCCCCTGCCGATCCACACCGGCGACGTGCGTGTCGATGTCCAGGCCGGTCTGGCGATGCTCGCACCCATCTGGGGCTTCCGTCCGCTGCTCGACATCGACGACGCCACGGCCCGCGACAATCTCGCCCGCGCCGCGGTGATGGCCCTGTCCTATGTGGCGCAGTCCGCCCGCGGCATCTACCAGCCCGCCGTGCCGCAGCAGCACATCGACGAGGCGAGCACCGTCACCGAGCGCTTCATGGTGCGGTGGAAGGGCGACCCGGATCCCAAGCACGTCGAGGCGATCGACGCCTACTGGGTCTCGGCGGCCGAGCACGGCATGAACGCCTCGACGTTCACTGCCCGGGTCATCGCCTCGACCGGCGCGGACGCGGCCGCCTCGCTTTCCGGCGCGGTCGGCGCGATGTCCGGCCCGCTGCACGGCGGTGCGCCGGCCCGCGTGCTGCCGATGATCGAGGAGACCGAACGCACCGGCGATCCGCGCGGTCTGGTCAAGGGCATCCTCGACCGCAAGGAGAAGCTCATGGGCTTCGGTCACCGCGTCTACCGCGCCGAGGACCCCCGCGCCCGGGTGCTGCGCAGCACCGCCCAGCGGCTCGACGCTCCGCGCTTCGAGGCGGCGGCCGCGCTCGAGCAGGCCGCCCTCACCGAGCTGCGCGAGCGTCGTCCCGACCGGGCGATCGAGACCAACGTCGAGTTCTGGGCTGCGGTGATCCTCGATTTCGCCGAGGTCCCCGCGGCGATGATGCCCGCGATGTTCACCTGCGGACGGACCGCCGGCTGGTGCGCCCACATCCTCGAGCAGAAGCGTCTGGGCAAGCTCGTGCGTCCCGCGGCGATCTACACCGGCCCCGATCCACGCCCTGCCTCCGAGGTCACGGGCTGGGATTCGATCACGCATCGCTGATGCCTCTTCCTCGGCCGGGCCGACCAGCGCCCGGCGGAGGCTCCGAGGGGGCGGTCTAGACTGCCTGTGCACCATGTCCCTCGACTCTTAGGACACGCATTCCGATGGCAGACGCGTCACCGATCATTCCCGCCGACCTCAAGCCCGCAGACGGCCGCTTCGGCTGCGGCCCGTCCAAGGTTCGTCCCGAGCAGCTGCAGTCGCTGGTCGATGTCGGCGCTTCGGTGTTCGGCACCAGCCACCGGCAGAAGCCGGTCAAGGACGTCGTCGCCCGTGTCCGCTCGGGTCTGCGCGACCTGTTCTCCCTGCCCGAGGGCTACGAGGTCGTCCTCGGCAACGGCGGCACCACCGCCTTCTGGGACGCTGCGGCCTTCGGTCTGATCCGGGAGCGCTCGCAGCACTTCACCTACGGCGAGTTCTCGTCGAAGTTCGCGACGGTCGCGAAGAAGAACCCGTTCATCGGCGATCCGATCGTCGTGGGTTCGGAGCCGGGCTCGGCTCCGGAGATCGTCGCCGACGCATCGGCCGACCTCATCGGCTGGGCGCACAACGAGACCTCCACGGGTGTCGCGGTTCCGGTGCAGCGTCCCGCCGGTTCCGACAACACCCTGATCGCGATCGACGCGACCTCGGGTGCCGGCGGCCTGCCGGTGAACATCTCCGACACCGACGTGTACTACTTCGCCCCGCAGAAGTGCTTCGCCGCCGACGGTGGCCTGTGGATCGCGCTGATGAGCCCGGCCGCGCTCGAGCGTGTCGCCGAGATCAAGGAATCGGGTCGCTTCACCCCCGAGTTCCTGTCGCTGCCGATCGCCGTCGACAACAGCAGCAAGGACCAGACCTACAACACCCCGGCACTGGCCACCCTGCTGATGTTCGCGAACCAGATCGAGTGGCTCAACGGCAACGGCGGTCTCGACTGGGCCGTGGCGCGCACGAAGGATTCGTCCTCGCGCCTGTACGAGTGGGCCGAGGCCTCCGAGTACGCGACGCCGTTCGTCGCCGATCCGTCGCTGCGTTCGCAGGTCGTCGGCACCGTCGACTTCGCCGACTCCGTCGACGCGGCGAAAGTCGCGAAGATCCTGCGGGCCAACGGCATCGTCGACACCGAGCCGTACCGCAAGCTCGGCCGCAACCAGTTGCGCATCGGTATGTTCCCGGCCATCGATCCCGAGGACGTCACGCAGCTGACCAAGTGCATCGACTGGGTCGTCTCCCAGCTCTGAGTACGCCGCACAGCGGGGCCGGGTCCGATGTCGGATCCGGCCCCGTTGTTGTCATAGTCTCGACCTCGCATCGAGACATTTCGGCGAACCCTGGACGATAACGCGCCGCGTCGGATTTCTTGCGATGTCGCTCGGCGTGGCGCGGCGTGTCCGGCCACGAAAAATATCCAGGTCGGTTACAGTCGGGCGGGTCAATCGCGATCGGCGCGAGGAGGTCAAGGTGCGAGAGCTTCGAGTGGTCGGTCTCGAGCCCGATGCTAAGCATGTGGTGCTCGCCGATCCCACGACGGGGGACAAGTTCCGCATTCCCGTCGACGACACCCTGCGCGCGGCCGCTCGCGGAGATCTGGCCCGTCTCGGCCAGATCCAGATCGAGACGACCAGCCAGCTCCGCCCTCGCGAGATCCAGGCCCGCATCCGCGGCGGCGCCTCGGTCGAACAGGTGGCCGACGAGGCCGGCGTCCCGGTCGCCAAGGTCGAACGGTTCGCCTATCCCGTCCTGCTCGAGCGGTCCCGGGCCGCCGACATGGCCAAGAAAGGCCATCCCGTCCGCCCCGACGGTCCCGCCGTCGAGACCCTCCACGAGATCGTCACGCAGGCCTTCCGCGCTCGCGGGCACAGCCTCGACGAAGCCGAGTGGGACGCCTGGCGCGACGACGAGGGCTTCTGGGTCGCGCAGTTGCGGTGGCACGCCGGTCGTTCCACGAACCGCGCGCACTGGCGCTACCAGCCCGACGCTCACGGCGGCACGATCACCGCGCTCGACGACATTGCCGCCGATCTCGTCGATCCCGATTGCGGCCGTCCCCTGCGCTACCTGACCCCGGTCTACTCGGCGCGCGACGTCGACGATTCCACTGAGGTGGAGAACGCCGACCGTCACGCCCCGATCGCGCTGGAGGCTCCCGCTTCCGACGAACCGGCTCCGGAGCCGGTCGCCGACGAGGAGACCACCGTCGCCGTCACGGTGCCCGACGACGCCGATGCATCGCGCGCGTCGCAGGCTCCCGCGAAGGACAAGCGCGGCAAGCCCGCGCTCCCCTCGTGGGACGACGTGCTGCTCGGTGTGCGCAGTAACGGACGCGTCTGAGGAAGTCGTCGACGATGTCGGCGACGGTGTCGACGCTCTGGTACGTCGACGCACCCGATCCCGTAGCGGTGCTGCGCGAGTTCTCTCCGGACCGCGATGCGGCGCGAGCACTTCTGTCGCGTCTGTTCCCGGAGTTCCAGGTCGATCCCGGCGCGCGGGTACCGCTCGCCGACGCCGGGGGCACCGGCGAGGACGATGGCGCCGAACAGTTCCGGGTCGGTAGCTATCCCGGTGTGACGGTGGTGTCGAGCCCCCGATTCGCACTACGCCACCCCTCGGAGCTGCCCACGATGTGGTTGCGCACGCCCGCCGCCGAACGCACGTGCCTGCTGGCATCCGATCCGGCCGGTGCGTGGGGATCGTTCGCCGTGTGGGAGTGCGGCCGGCTGCGCCGCGGCTTCGGAGCGAACACCGTCGAGTTCTTCGAGGACCAGGGAATCCCGTTCGTATGGGAGCGGCCGTTCTGGGCGGGCGAGCATCCGCTCCGCTGGCCGCCGAACGTACCCCCTCCCCCGGAGTCCCTGCCCTTCCACCCTCGCAAGCTCGTCGAGGAGGCCCACGGGGCGTGGCTCGGGTTCCGCTATGTCGGGCGCCGCGACGACGAACTCGACCCGCGGAACATCGACACCTGGAGTTTCACGCTGCGCACCCCGGTCCCGCAGATCCCCGTCCCCGCACCGAAGACCTCCTGGTGGCGGCGACTCGCGGCGCACTGACGTGCCGTCGAGCGACGCTCCCGGTCGGACTCGTCACTCCTCTGCTCCGACAATGAATTTCACCTCGTCGATGTCGTCGGGCGTGATCTCCGGGGATTGCAGGACGAGAGCCCAGGCGTCGACGTACTCGGTGCTGTACTTGTGGCCGTGCCCGGCCGGGACACCCGTGGAGAAGGGCAGATCGGCCGTGACCTGCCAAAAGGTCACGAACGGGATCCACACCATGTCCTCGAGCACGTCGCGGCCGGGGGCTTCGCCGATCCAGTCCGGCTCACTCGTGATCAGGTGCGGACTCCACCAGACGATCGGGTCCGACGGGTGCATCAGATACAGCACCCGACTCCCCTCCCACGGCTCGTCCGTCGGCGGGATCTCCGCCTGTGGGTCGTTCGTGAACCGCACCGTGCGGCCGTCCCGGAAGACCGGTTCGATCTCGGGGCTGCCGGCCTCCCGGCGATCGCTGAACTCCCGGAAGAGGACGTTGAAGTTCGGAGGTCCGGCGAAGACCGTGCCCGACGTGCGATTGCGCAGGTCGTACTCGCCGCTGAAGGCGGTCTCCCCGCCGAACGAACCGAGGCTCTCCCCAGCCACGAGCAGTCGGGGGCGGGCGTCCTGGGGAAACTTCGACCAGACGTCGTAGACCGCGTCGAACAGGTCGCGTCCGGCTTCCCGCGCCTTCGACTGATCGACGAGATAGGAGATCCACGAGGGCAGATAGGAGTACTGGATCGCGACCGTCGCGACGTCGCCGCCGGTGAGGTACTCGACGGAGTCCACCAGGGCCGGGTCCACCCAGCCGCTCCCCGTCGTCGTCACGACGACCAGGTTGCTCCGCTCGAATCCTCCTGCCCGGGTGAGGTCCTCGACAGCGAGGGACGCGCGATCCTCGGTGTCGTCCGCCGATGCCAGGCCGGCGTAGATCCGGATCGGTTCGAGGGCAGGACCTTCGGTGAACTCACCGAGTTGTTCGGTGGTCGGCCCCTGCCCGACGAAGATCCGCCCCTGCCACCCGAGAGAATCCCACGGAACGACCGAATCCGGTCCACCGGAGCGGAGTGCGGTCGTCGGTTGCTGCACACCTTCCTCGGTTCTCGTGTCCCGCGCCGAGAACGCCGCATTGGCGGCGTCGATGAAGCCGGCGAGGAGCACTCCGGAGACGATCGCGTACACGAGTCCCGCGACGAGAACCCACCCCACGACGTTCGCGGCCCGCTGCCCGATCCACCGGTCGAGTGTCCGTGCCGCCCAGTGGTACAGGGCGCGGATACCACGTCCGATCGCCAGCAGCACAGGGAACATCACGACCGCGACGAGCGGGGAGAGAACCGCAAGTGCCAGGTTGTACTCGGAAACCCCCATCAGAGTACGGATCTCGTGCTGCCAGTACTGGCCGAGCCCGAAGAAGACCGCGAAGAGGACCGCCCCGCAGGCGCCGAAGAGCCACCACGACGCAGCCTTGGGAGACCGAGGAGGCCGGTCGGCGAAGGCGCGCCACACGAACGCGAGGAGCACGCCGAGGCCGTATCCGATCGCGGCAGCGATCCCGCAGATCATCCCCTGCAGGATCCCGCCGCGCGGAAGCAACGACGGGGTGAACGACAGGCACGCGAAAAGCACTGCACCCCAACACCCGGGAAGTGTGAGGTGCAGTGCCCACCGCCGTGCCCGCGATCGGGGAACTTCGGTCGCGACGTTCGCGCCCGGATCACCCCGGACGTTGCGGCCGTTTTCTTGCACGGTCGCGTCAGTAGTAGTCGGAGCGTGGCTGCCAGGTCGAGATCGCCCAGATCACGACCGCGTCCAACGCGATGATCAGGATCGACCACCACGGGTAGTACGGCAACCACAGGAAGTTCGCGATGATCGACAACGCGGCGATGATGATGGCCGTGACGCGAGCCCACGTGGCACCGCTCATCAACGCGAGACCGGCGACCAGCATCACGACACCGAGGACGATGTGAATCCATCCCCATGTGGTGAAGTCGAACTTGAACGTGTATTCCACGCCCCGCACGAACACTTCGTCCTCGGCCACCGCAGCGATGCCCTGGAAGATCTGGACGATGCCGACAGTTGCCAGGATGATCGCTGCTCCGATCGAGGTGCCTGCGGCGATGCCCTGTTTGACACTGACCCCGCCCCGGTCGGGGCGTACATCCTGTGACATGACAATCCTCTCGTGTACGAAGGAGACATCGACCGTGCGCCGATCCTCGCGAGGAACGGTCACGGTCTGATTCTCAGGAACAAGGGTGCCTGCGGGTTATGCTGCCACCCTTACACTTTCGACCGCCGACTCCTCGACGCGACGAGGCGTCGAACGCACGAGCCGACCACGGGAGGACTCCGTCCGCAGCGCCCTCCCCGCGACGACGATTCACGCGATGGGCACGCCGTCACGTCCGGTCGTGGCGTTGCCGAGCGCCTGCGCCTTGAGGTGTTCGTACTCCGCGGGCGTGATCGCACCGGAGTCGAGCAGGGCCTTGGCATCGGCGATCTGTTGAGCCGGGGATTTCCCGACCGCCACGGTCCGGATGTATTCGTCGGTGGCCTGCTTCGCCTCGGCCTGGGCCTGTTGTGCCCGCAGAGCCATTCCCCGACCGCGAACGATCAGGTAGACCAGCGCTGTCAGGTACGGAAGGAGCACCAGACCGATGACCCACATCGCTTTGACCCAACCGGACACGGAGTGATCCCGGAAGAGGTCGACGATGATTTGGAACAGGACGATCAGGTATGCCACGAAGGCGAATACGACGACGGTGTACCACACGTAGTCCCAGAATGAATCCATAGCCGAACCTCCTCGGCCGAACCGATGGCGGGACGATGCCCCCATGAAACCACCGGAGAATGAAGATCTCGAATCCTGCTTCCCCCTGCGGTGTGCCGCTACGGCACTGCCACTACTCGCGGCCCCCCGGTCCACTCATCGATACCGGCGTCGAATCGTGACGACTGTCCGATTCGGGCTTCGGCAGGTCCATCTTCAGTCATGACGACCTCCGTCCCTCTGATCGGGGAGGGCCGGATATACCATACGCCCGTTCATGGGTGGAGGACATCGGTTTGCGCAATCGGCGCGATTCGGCACCGGCTCGAGTCGGTCAGGAGTACACCGCGCGGGGGTTCCAGGTCGCGATCGCCCAGATGACCACTACATCGAGGGCGATGATCGCAAGCGCCCACCCTGGGTAGTAGGGAAGCCACATGAAATTCACCAGGATCGACAGCGCGGCGATGGCCATTGCGGAGACGCGCGCCCATGTCGCCCCGGAAATCAACGCGATGCCCACGATCACCATCACGACACCGACAACGATGTGGACCCACCCCCACGTGGTGAGATCGAACGTGAACAGATACTCCTGGCCGGCGACGAAGACTTCGTCCTCGGCGACCGCAGCAATTCCCTGCAACAGTTGCAGAGCACCGATCAAGGTCATGATGATTGCGGCACCGACCGACGTTCCCGCGGCGAGACCCTGCTTGACCGACATTTCCTCCCGCTCGGCATGCACATTGCGTGTCATGATGCTCCTTCCGGATGACCCGACATCTCGAGTGTGCGCTTCGTCGGAATTCTCCAATGGAGGTTGGGGGTTTTCCGCCGGCAATCGCACCCAGAACTCGTTCAGGACACGAGCAGCGCGAGCCAGCCGAACGGCACACCGGCCAGGAAACCGGCGGCGAGCCAGCGCAGTACCTGCACCCGGAGCCACGACCACACGGTCGGCGCGACTCCCGCGACCGTCACGACATTGACGACGACGGCGAGGGCCGGATGGATCCGGCCGAGCACCTGCCCGCAGGCGACGACGGTGATGACGGTGGCGACGAAGGATAAAGCCGTCAGCGTGAGCCCCGTCGCCCAGGGAGTGGGCGCGGGACCGCGAGCCTGGCTCATCGCGGAAGCCGCACCCGCTCGTAGAACGCCATCGCAGCCGCGGTGGCCACGTTCAGCGAATCCGTGCCGACAGCCATGGGAATCCGGGCACGCACGTCGGTCGCCCGCATCGCATGTTCGGTCAGGCCCGGCCCCTCGGCGCCGAGCAGGAGCGCGACTTTTTCCCCCGTCATCGCTTCGGCGAGCGGGATCGCCCGTGGGTCCGGGGTCAGGGAGATCAGTTGGAATCCTCTGCTGCGCAACAGATCCAGGTCGTACGGCCACCGGTCGACGTGCGCGAAGGGGACCCGGAGGACGTGCCCCATCGACACGCGCACCGCACGCCGGTACAGAGGGTCGGCGCATCCTTTCCCGAAGAGCACACCGTCGACGCCGAGTCCGGCGGCGTTGCGGAACATCGAGCCGACGTTCTCGTGGTCGTTGACCCCTTCGAGCACCGCGACCGTGGTCGCCTTGTCGAGGACGTCGTCGAGCGAGAGCGGTTCGGGCCGGTGCGCGACGGCGAGCACCCCGCGGTTGAGGTGGAAGCCGACGACCTCCGCCATGGTCGCCGCATCGGTGCGGTAGAACGGCACGTCGACGTCACGCAGGTCGTCGGCGAGTTCGTCCAGCCGCCGACTCACCCCGAGCAGGCTCGTCGCAGCGAACCGGGAGTCGAGCATGCGCTGGACCACCAGCACACCCTCTGCGATCACCAGACCCTTGCCACCGGGAAGGTCGGGCCGACGGTCCGCGGAGTTGAGATCGCGGAAGTCGTCCACCCGGGGGGCGGAAGGATCGTCGATGTCGATGACGTGAACCACCGGGTCATTCTCCCAGCGGCCCTGCACCCTCCCGCACCGGGTCGGTCGTCACGACCGCGGTGCGGTCGGTCGTCATCGACCGCGGTGCGGTCAGTCGTCATCGACCGCGGTGCGGTCAGTCGTCTTCAGCGACGAGCGCCGTGAGGATTCCGACGGCGTCGCGCAATGTGGCGAGCGAGTCGGGATCGAGTTTGTCGAGCCGTTCGGTCAGCCACACTTCGCGTGCCTGCGCCTCGTCGGCGAGCAATTCCCTCCCGGCTTCGGACAGCGTCACGATGATCTGTCGTCCGTCCGTCGGGTGCGGCGTCCGCTCGACGAGACCGAGTTCGTGCAGAGACGCGATGACCCTGGTCATCGAGGGTGGTTGGACGCGTTCGCGCGCTGCCAGTGCCCCCGGGGTCATCGCACCTTCCTGCGCGAGGGTGGCCATTGCCGAGATCTGGGTCAGAGAAACTCGGGAATCGGTGCGTCTCCCCCGCAGATGACGCGTCAGACGCACAACGGCGAGTGAGAGGTCACCGGCGAGTGCGCGTGTATCCGAGATCATGGCGTGCAGAATACGTCACATCGCCCGAAACACGCGTCGGCTGCCTAGGTGAGCAGTTCCGTGAGCGGATCGACCGAGAAGTACAGGGCGAACAGCACTGCGACGATCCACATCAGCGGATGGATGGTGCGGATTTTGCCGCTCGCGGCGTGCAGGATCACCCAGGTGATGAAGCCGACGCCGATGCCGTTGGCGATCGAGTAGGTGAACGGCATGACCATGATGGTCAGGAAGGCCGGCAGCGCCACAGCGAACACCGAGAAGTCGATGTCGCGGACCTGGCCGATCATCAGGGCACCGACCACGACGAGAGCCGGAGCGGCCGCTTCGATCGGGACCACCTCGTACAGCGGGGTCAGGAACATCGCGAGCAGGAACATCACACCGGTGACCACGTTGGCCAGGCCCGTGCGGGCTCCTTCCGCGATACCCGAGGCCGATTCGACGAACACCGTGTTCGACGAGGCGGAAGCGCCACCACCGACGATGGCGCCGGTGCCCTCGACGACGAGGGCCTTGCCGATGCCGGGCAGGGTGCCGTTCTTGTCGGCCAGGCCGGCTTCCTTGCCGAGGCCGGTCATGGTGCCCATGGCGTCGAAGAAGTTCGCGAGGACGAGCGTGAACACGAGCAGGGTCGCGGCGATCACGCCGATGCGGGTGAACGCGCCGAACAGGTCGACGTTGCCGACGAGGCTCAGGTTCGGGATGCCGAAGAAGGAGTCGGGGGCGTCGGGGGTGCTGAGGTTCCAGCCCTTGGGGTTGGTGCCCAGCGACGGGCCGACGTCGGCGATGGCCTCGATGATCATCGACAGGATCGTCGTGGCGACGATGCCGATCAGCAGTCCGCCGCGCACCTTGCGTGCGACGAGCACACCCATGAGCAGCACACCGACGACGAAGACGAAGGTCGGCCACGACGCGATGGAGCCGTCGATGCCCAGGCCGACAGGGACGGTGGTGCCGGCGGCGTCGGGGATGCGGCGGACGAAGCCGGCGTCGACGAGGCCGATCATGGCGATGAAGGCGCCGATACCGGCAGCGATGGCGGCCTTGAGTTCTGCCGGGATCGCGTTGAAGACCGCGGTGCGGAAACCGGTCAGGGCCAGCACGACGATGATGATGCCGTCGATGACCACCAGGCCCATCGCTTCGGGCCAGGTGACCTGCGGCGCGATGGTCACCGCCAGCAGGCTGTTGATGCCGAGGCCGGCGGCGATGGCGAACGGATAGTTGGCGACCACACCGAAGACGATGCTCATGAAGCCGGCGACCAGCGCGGTGACGGCGGCGACCTGGTTGATGGGCAGGATGTTGCCCATCACGTCGATCTTCGCGCTCGCGTCCTCGGCGGAGAAGCTACCGAGGATCAGCGGGTTGAGGACCACGATGTACGACATCGCGAAGAACGTGACGATGCCGCCACGCACCTCTCGGGACACGGTGGAACCGCGTTCGGTGATCTTGAAATAGGTGTCCAGGAAGGACGTTCGCTTGGAGTCGGTGCCTACGGCCATGTCCACAAATCCGCTCGTCGAGTACGGGGCGTCGCAACGGGAACCGATTATTGCAGCGCGAAGGAACTAATCTGCAAACCGTGGAACCCGCCCAGCTCGTCGCAGCCCGCATCCGACGCCTCGCCGACCCTCGCCCCGCGCTTGCCGTGGGAACCGGTCTGTGGGTGGTGGCGACCGTCGTCGTGGCGGTGGTGGGCGGCGAACTCCGGGACGATGTGCTTCCGGTCTGCGTGGCGGGAATCGTGGTGGGGCTGCTGGGAACTGCGCTCTTCCTGTTGCAGCGTCGCGCCGCCCGACGCGGTGACCGGGGTGCCCAGGCGGGGCTGGACTGACCCTCACCCACGGCCGTCCGCGACAAGCCCACAGCGGTGTCAGCGACGGATCCGCACCCGAGTGATCAACCACACCCACAGCAGGGCCCATGTGATCCCGAAGATCCAGCCTGCGACGACATCGGTGAACCAGTGCGCCGCGAGGTAGACGCGAGAGAGCCCGATCACGAGGGTGTAACCGGCGAGCGCGATCGTCGCGGCGGTCCGGCGGCGATCGCCGCGCGGCCACGTGTGCACGACGACCGCGACGAGCACCGTGGCCAGAACTGCGCTGGTCATCGCGTGTCCGGACGGGAACGACTCGGTGCGCAGGGCCAGGAGCCGTTCGGGTTCCGGTGGCCGGACACGGCCGAACAGATTTTTGAGCAACACCATCAACGGCCAGCCCGTGAGGACCGCTCCGGCGACGAGGACGGCGTCGGACAGACGATCGGCCCGCACCAGCAGCAGCGTCGTCGCCGCGGCGATCAGGCTCGTCGCGACTCCCCCGCCCGTGTGGGTGAGTGCGGTCACCGCGGTGGTCAGCCACGGCTCGCGGAGCGACACCATCCAGTCGAGCACCGCGGCATCGAGCGTCACGGTTCAGTTCTCACGTCCGGAGCCGTGAGCGCGGTGAGTGCCGCGGCCAGGCCGATCGGTGTGCTGTGGACGGTGCCGGCCGCGTCGACCCACCACGGGACCTCGACCTCACCGGTCAGGGCTCCGGAGCAGCGGAGGACGAGTCGGTCGTGCAGCGCAAGTACGCCGCGCGGAAGCGGCACCCCGGCGACGATTCCGGCCAGGACCGCGGCCGGTTCGCGCTCCCACGTCGAACTCCTCCCCTGCTCGACGGGTTCGGCGTCGACCACCGCGGACGCCACGGCGATGTCGAGCACGTCCGCGAGCGCGTGGGCGGTTCCCCTGCCGCCGGTGACGAGGCGGTCGTGCGGGATCGCGGCCGCGAACCACGGACGGTCGGGTACGAGAGCGTCGGCTGCGTCGACGACGACACCCGACAGGCTGCGCACCCCGTCGGGCAGAGTGACCGACTCGGGATCGAGACCACCCGACGAGAACGCCGCGGCGAACGCGTCGTGCGCGGCGACGATCGCGGCCGGCCCCGGCGACCTGCTGTCGTCCGCGAGCCGGTCGAGCAGTGTCTGTGCCAGTTCGATGTCGTCGATCCGCGTTCCGGCGAGGGCGCTGCGGAAGGCCGATGCGTCGGGGTGGGTACAGGGATCGAGCAGACCTTCGAAGAGGGTGTCGTCGGCGAACCGGTAGTGGCCCAGAGGCCGGCCGTCGAGCGACGCGCGGGTGCGCAGATACCACGCCGTATATCCGGCGGGGTCGGCGATCGCTTCGGCCGTCGCGGGCTCGGCGGCCAGCAGGGTCAATGCCCGCGACCAGCGGCGATCGTCGACGAGATCGAGGTCGCGCACCGCGACGAGCACCTCGGGATCGTCGTCGAGCCGCTCCCACCACAGGTGTTCGTCGGGCAGATCGTGGTCGGGGCCGGTCGGCAGTTCCGCACGCAGGACCGTGAATCCCCAGCCCACACCGATCGCCCGCAGGGCGTCGGCCCCGTACCGGTCGACGACGGACGGGTCGACGGTGCCGAAGGGCGCGTCCTCGACGAGTACTTCTGCGAGCGGTGCACCGGGAAGCAGGAGTTCGTCGGCGGGGACGAGGTCGCCGTGGGTGTCGGGCAGCAGCAGTGCCCCGAGTTCGCGGGGCACGGCCGCGGGCGACACGAGCGGCACCAGTCGCAGCACGACGTCGGCGAGCTCACCGGCCGGGAGGTCGCCCTCCGGGTGGAGGTCGTCGGGATCGGTGTCCTCGACGGCCGCGACGAGCGCCGGGTCGGCGAGCAGGTCCTCGACCGTCACGGTGCCGGCTCCGAGCCGGGCGAGCAGCGGATGCGCGGCGTCGGGATGGACGAGACGCACCCAGGGCATGGACACCGGGCCGATATCCTGCAGTTGCGTTGCGAGAACGGCCGTACGCGGGCCGGTCACGGTCCGTCCGTCCGACAGCGGAACCGGCAGCGATGCGAGTTCCTCGGCCGCGACCGCGTCGACGACGAGCGGAGTGAGCGCCTCGTACAGGCGGTTCCACCACTTCGGATCGCGTTCGTGCCCGGAGAGCAGTTCGGCCAGTCGCGCGAGACCGAGCCGGTGCACGCCGACGGCGGACAGCGCGGACGCATGTCGCGGCCCGCACAACTCGGGGATCACGAGCCCCGGGACCACCTCGCCGAGGACGTCGGCGAGGTCGTCGGTGAGACCGGGAAGTGCGACGGCCCGGTCGGGCACCAGATCGGCGCTGCGGTCGGCGGCGGGAAGCCACGCGCCGGCGGCCAACTCGTCGAGGATCGCCTCGCGGATGCGTTCGTCGACCTCGCTGCGCGCGAAACCCGGCAGGGGCACGAGGTCGAGTCGCTGCTCGGCGGGCAGAGCCGCGACGAACCGCGCGTATCCGCGGGCGACGTTCTCGACGTGGGCTCCGGGAAGCACGCGCCTCCGGTCGGGTTGCATGGCGACGTCGGCGACGACGATCGCGGGAAGTGACAGCTCCTCGTCGGAGCGGGTGGGGGCACGCAGGACATCGCTGCGGACCGGGTCGACCCGCCCGTCGACGACGGGCACCAGCCATCGCGCCGACGCTCCGGTGAACTCCCACCAGGTGCGATCGCCGATCCGCACCTCCCACAGGCCGCTGTCGAGTTCGCGCCGGTGACGGGTGAATTCGTCGTCGGCGACGAGGACGGTGTGCAAGCCCGGGAGTTCGAGCAGGATGTCGTGGGCCTCGGATCGGAAGGCGTCGAGCAGTGCGACCGGGTCCACCCCGGGGCGCAGGGTCAGCACGACCTCGGTGTCGCTGCCGGTCGCCGGCGGGGCCTCCGTCGGCCACACGAGGCGCAGCGCCGGGACACCCGACTCCGGCTCGGGCAGGTTCCGCTCGGCCAGCACCGCGCGGGTGCGCTCGGCCGAGAAGTGGAGCGAACCGGTGCGCGAACGCACCTCGATGTCGTCGGAGACCGACAGCACCGCCGTGAAGCCGACACCGAACCGCCCTACGGTGGATCCGGCGCCGGTCTTGTTCGACGAGCGCAGTGCGGTCAGCGCGTGGACACCGCCCTCGTGGAGCGGCTCACCGATGTTCGCGACGTGGAGACGGCCGTCGGCGAACCAGACACGCAGCTCACCCGGTACATCGGCACGCGCGGCGGCGTCGGCGGCGTTCTGGGCGAGCTCGGTCAACACGCGGTCGCGGTAACCCGCGCGGACATGATCGGCCTCGGTCGCCGCGTCCTCGCGCAGACGGGTGGGCGACGACGACCAGGCCGCGAGGATCCCTTCGCGTAACGCCGCGGTCCCGAACGGATCCGCGGGGTCCGGCCGGGTCACGTCAGTCGGTCTGTTCCGACTCGGACGGGGACGGCTCGGACGACTCGGGGGCGAGCTCGTCCGTGAAATCGGTCGGCGTGGACTCGGTGCTCACGACCTCGGTGGTCGCGGACTCCGCAGGCGCCGAGCCGGCCGGTCCGACCTCGACGACCTCCACTGCCGAATCGTCGAACGCCTCGTAGATCGGCGAACCGGCGCCGGTGGGCAGGGTCGTGTCGGAATGCGCGCCGCATCCGTACTCGGCGTGCACGACGTGACCGTCGGCGGCGAACTCGTTGCCGCAGACGCCGAAGGCCGCACGCAGCGATCCGGCGAGCGGAAGATAGAAACCACACAGGCGGCACGAGGACGGAGCGGCCTTCGCCATCTCCGAGTCGGGACCGTATTCGCTGTCGAACCAGCGCTGCGCTGCCTCGAGGCGACCTTCCAGACTCATGACCTGCTTGCGGCCCAGCCCGATCTCGAGGGCGGTCTCATCGACCTCGGGGTCGCCGGACAGCATGTAGCCGGGAACCAGGCGCACGTCGTCGGGAGCGGGAGCCAGCAGGTCGCCGGGACCCAGATCGCCGGGACGGATCCGCTCGCTCCACGGCACCCACGCGGGGGCGACGAGCGCGTCGGGACCGGGCAGGAGCACGAGTTCGCTCACAGTCACCCGATCCGAATCCGGGGCGGCGGCCACGACGACGGCCCACTGCCAACCGCGGTAACCCGGCAGCTCCGAGGCGAAACGATGGGTGGCCGAGCACTCGTCCTCGGGCGTCACGCCCAGATAGGCGCCGACTCCACCGTCTCCGAGTTCGTCGAGTGCGGCCCGAGCGAGGTCGACGGCGTCGGCGAGCACGGAACGCACCGCCGGATCGACCACGGGGTTCGTTCCTCGGGAAGTGGAAGCAGAGGCAACACTCACGACCCCCATTCTGCCTGACCTGTCTGCTCCGGCGCCTGCGGGTCGCGGAAGGTCGTACAGGCACCGCTCACACGCGAGGTGCAGGATGGGCGCGTGCCCCGTCTTCTCCTCTCGGCCGCGGTCGCGACGGTCGTCTGCGTCACCACCGCCGGATGCGGCGACGATCTCGTCGCCGAACCCGGTCCACCCGCCACCGAACTCGGTGTGGAAGTCGTCGCCACGCACCCCCACGATCCGGAGGCGTTCACCCAGGGCCTCGAGATCGACGAGGGCGAACTGCTCGAAGGCACCGGCCGGGCCGGGCGCTCGTGGGTGTCGGCCCGAGAGGTCGACCTCGACGGCGGGACCGTCACCCTCGCCGAGACCGAGCGCACCCGCGAACCCGTCCTCGACGACCTCTTCGGTGAGGGCATCACCGTGGTCGGCGACGAGGTGTGGCAGCTGACCTGGAAGGACGGCACGGCCGTCCTCCGCGATCGCGACACCCTGCTCGAGAAGCGCCGGGTCGACTACGACGGCGAGGGCTGGGGGCTGTGCGCGCAACCCGGCCGTCTGGTGATGAGCGACGGCTCGGCCGAGCTGATCTTCCGCGACCCCGTCACCTTCGACGAACTCGGGCGCGTCACCGTGCACCGGGACGGACGTGCCGTGTCGAAGCTCAACGAACTCGAGTGCGCCGAGGACGGCAGGGTCTGGGCGAACGTGTGGCAGACGGACGAGATCGTGCTGATCGATCCGGCCTCGGGCCGTGTGGAGGCCCGGGTCGACGCGGCTCCGCTGCGTGATCGGCTGCCCGCGGGAGCCGATGTGGACGTCCTCAACGGCATCGCACGGATCCCCGGGACCGATCGGTTCCTGGTGACGGGCAAGTACTGGCCGACGCTGTTCGAAGTGCGTTTCGTGGAGTGATCCGGGTGGCATACCGATCGCGGCACGCGTCACTCGGGCCACGTGCCGCCCTTGTGTTACAGCCGCTATCGCGTGGGGAAGAATCGAAGACGTGACCGAACCGGACGAGCGACCCGCCCCCGAGGGAGCGGACGGCCGTGTCCCGGGTTCGCAGCATTCGGGGTACAGCAACTATCCGCCTCCGCGCCGCGTCTCGGGCCGTCGCACTCCCCTGCCGCCCCTGCATCCCGTCGACCATCCGCGCCGACCGCCGGGTGCGTCGGCGGCCGGTCGGGCGGAGTCCTCGTCCGAGACCGACTCACCGCGCGCTCCGCGCATGCCGCGGAAACTGACGGTGACGCGGGTCGCGGCCCTGCGCAGCCGCGAACTCACCTCGAAGGGCATCGCGACCTTCCGCCGAGCGGCCACGGCCGACGGCGCCGACAAGTCGGGCCTGACGGCGCTCACCTACGCGACGATGGCGAACTTCGCCTCCGACGCGGCCATCGCCGTCGCGCTCGCGAACACCCTGTTCTTCTCGGCGGCCACCGGTGAGGACAGGACGAAGGTCGCGCTGTATCTGCTCATCACGATCGCGCCGTTCGCGATCATCGCCCCGCTCATCGGGCCGCTGCTCGACAGGTTGCAGCACGGTCGTCGCGTCGCGCTGGCGACGTCCTTCGCGCTGCGCACGGTGCTCGCGGTAGTGCTGGTGTTCAACTTCGACAGCTGGCTGTTGTATCCGGCGGCGCTCGGCATGATGGTGCTGAGCAAATCGTTCGCGGTGCTCAAATCCGCGGTGACACCCAGAGTCCTGCCACCGGAGATCGATCTGGTGCGGGTGAACTCCCGGTTGACGGTCTTCGGCCTGGTCGGCGGCACGATCGGTGCCGGCGCGATCGCGGCGGCCGCGGCATGGGCATTCGGTTCGTCGGGCGCACTGTGGCTGTGCGCCGGGATTACCGCATTCGGCGCCTATCTGAGCATGCGTATCCCCGCCTGGGTCGAGGTCACCGAGGGTGAGGTGCCGGCGACGCTGTCGTACCACCGCTCCGACGCGCGCACCGAGGTGCTGAACGCCGACACCGTGACCGAGGTGATCGTCACCAAGTCCGGGAAACGGAAGCAGCCGCTGGGACGGGCGGTGGTGACCGGACTGTGGGGCAACGGCACGATCCGCATCCTCACCGGCTTCCTGACCTTGTTCATGGCGTTCGTCGCGAAGAACACCACCGGACAGGATCCGCTCATGCAGGCCGCGATGCTCGGTGGTGTCGGTGCCGCCGCCGCGGTCGGCAACTTCGCGGGCAACGCGACCGGAGCGCGACTCGCGCTCGGACGGCCCGCTCTCATCGTCGTGCGGTGCACCGCCGCGGTCGTCGTCGTGTCCGCCGTCGTCGCTGCGACCGGCAACGTCCTGGCCGCCGCGCTGGCGGCGCTCGTGGCGGCGTGCGCCAGTGCGCTGGCCAAGGTCTCGCTCGACGCATCGCTCCAGCAGGACCTTCCCGAGGAGTCCATCGCGTCCGGATTCGGCAGGTCCGAGACGGTTCTCCAGCTCAGCTGGGTGTTCGGCGGAGCGATGGGTGTGCTGTTGCCGACCGAACTGTGGCTCGGGTTCGCTGTGGTCTCGGTCGTGCTGGTTCTCGGATTCGCGCAGACGGTGCTGACATACCGTGGGGGGACATTGCTGCCGGGATTCGGCGGCCGTCGACCCGAACGCGTCTCCACCGAGACGGCTGCCGGGCGGAGGCGCGCCGGTGGATCCCCCACCGAAGATTGGAACAGTTGAGTTGCAGGCCCGGACGAAGAAGACTCTCGCGCTGCTGCTGGTGGCCCTGGTGGTCGTGGTAGCGGGAGTCGCCGCCACGGTGTGGAAACTGGTCGATTCGGCCGAGCCCACGCTCCCCACCATCACCGCGTACGCACGGGGAAAGACCGTGACGGTCGATCCCGCGCAGCACTGCAATCTCTATCTCGAGGACTGCGTGGAGAACCCGATCGGTCAGCTCGACGTGCCGGCCGGCTACCCGCTGCAGCTGTCGCTTCCGAACGAGATCGCCGATGCTCCGTGGCGCATCCTCACCGTCTACGGCGACACGCAGACCGGGCAGACCTACATCGACGGCGCGATGTTCGAGGCCGGTGCACGCCGCACCCTCACCGTGGAGAGCTCCCCGGAGCTGCAGTTGCTCGGAGTGGAGATCCAGCTGCCGTCGGCCGTCGTCGACGAGGCCGGTGAACCGATCGCGCACGCCGTGTGGGCCGTCAAGACGTTCTGAGTCCCGACCCCGCATACGACGACGGGCCGTCCTCGCACACGGCGAGGACGGCCCGTCGTGGTTCGTCCCTAGTGATCGAGCTCGCGCGCGATCGCCCGCATGACCTCGGAGATGCGCTGCCCGGTCTTGCGGTCGGGGTAACGCCCGCGCCGCAGATCGGGCTGGACCGCTGCTTCGAGCAGCTTGATCATGTCCTCGACCATGCCGTGCAGTTCGTCCGGCGCGCGGCGCTTCTGCTGGGCGGGAGCCTCGCGGCGACCCTGCCGCAACGTGGGCTGCTCGAGGAGCTCGACCTTCAGCGCCTGCGGACCCCGGCGGCCCACCGCCATACCGAACTCGACGCGCTGACCGGGCTTGAGCGCTTCCACTCCCTCCGGCAGTGCCGAGGCGCGGACGTAGACGTCCTCACCCTCGTCCTGGGACAGGAAGCCGAAGCCCTTCTCGACGTCGTACCACTTCACCTTGCCGGTCGGCACCGCGCTCACCTGCTCCTCGAAAGCTGTGCCCCACAGTGGGGCAACCCGTTTACCATGCAAAACAACGCGCCCCGGCTCGGTCGAGCGGGACGCGTAGACACCTGTCAGTGTACCCGCAGAGGTGGGTCCGCCCCCGAATCGTCTTCCCGCTCCCGGACGTCACCGTCCGTCCTTGCGGCGACTACCGTGGTCACGTGGGTACTTCATCTTCGGATTCGTCTGCAGCCCCGCGTAACGGCCTCCTGAAGGCCGCGATCGCCTGCTTCGTCGTCGGTGTGGTGGCGGTCGTCGCCATCTTCCTCATTCCGGCGGTCACCGACGGCACGCCCGGACTCGCGCTGTATCTGTTGACCCTCGCATGGCCGTTGGGTTTCGCCCTCGCCATCGCCTTCGCGCTGCGCTCGGGCCGGCGCGCTCGGAACGGAGACCGGACATGAGGATCCTGCTCAACATCATCTGGTTGATCTTCGGCGGGCTGTGGCTCGCGCTCGGCTACTTCGCGGCAGGTCTGATCTGCTGCATCCTCATCATCACCATCCCGTTCGGCATCGCGTCGTTCCGGATCGGTATCTACGCGCTCTGGCCGTTCGGCAAGACGACGGTCGACAAGCCGACGGCCGGCACCATGTCGCTGATCGGCAACGTCATCTGGATCCTGGTGGCCGGTATCTGGCTGGCCCTCGGCCACATCGCCACCGCGCTCGCCATGGCCGTCACGATCATCGGCATCCCGCTCGCCGTCGCCAACCTGAAGATGATCCCGATCTCCCTGATGCCCCTGGGGAAGGAGATCGTTCATGTGGATGCCCGTCCGAGTTACATGTGATCTTTCTCACATAACGAGCCGATAACGAGCAGGGCTCGAAACGAAATTTCGGGTACCCGGACCCCACTACCTGGGACTTCATTCCCTGGTCCGCGCCACACACGTCTGTCGCCACACGAATCGGCGCGTTATCAATTGGTGACACTTCGCCCTCGGAACCGTTACCGTCATGTCCGGTCGAACCGCCTGGCTCGACCGGTCCGGAACCGCCGCGCCAAATTCCTGTCCCGTGGTTCCGGAAGTCCCGACGAACGATCCACAGGGGACAGGAAACGGGGGACCCACCGGTCTCCCAGGAACCGATCGGCCCACAGCCGGACGGTGTCCAGGAGGCCCGGGCCGACGCAAGCGCGACGGTCCTCGGGGTGAAGCCGAAGGCGCTCCCAACGGAGCGACACGGCCGGGCGACCTCTTCAGCCCGAACCCGACAGCTGACCTCGTAGGTGCGTACGGAGAGGAACACGGAACCGACATGAGCGGACGCCATCGCAAGCCCACCAATACCGGTCGTACCGTCGCGAAGTTCGCGCTGACGGGCGCAGTCCTCGGCGTCACGGGTGTCGCGTTCAGCGGCACGGCCGCTGCCGCCCCCGACTCCGACTGGGACCGCCTCGCACAGTGCGAGTCCGGCGGCAACTGGGGAATCAACACCGGCAACGGCTACCACGGTGGCCTGCAGTTCTCGCCGAGCACCTGGAACGCCTACGGCGGCCAGGAATACGCCGCCTCGGCCAGCCAGGCCAGCCGCGAGCAGCAGATCGCCGTCGCCGAGCGTGTCCTCGCCGGTCAGGGCTGGGGCGCATGGCCCTCCTGCTCGTCGAGCCTCGGCCTGTCGAGCGCGCCCACGCAGCGCTCCGTCGACGCAGCGCCCGCCGAGACCCCTGCGCCGGCCATCCAGAACGCTGTCCCGCAGCTTCCGGAGACCCCCGCTGTCCCCGCCGAGGTCCAGGGCATCCTGGCCGGCTTCGAGCAGGGCGTCACCGCACTCCAGGACGCCGGTGTCGAGCTCGACCCGAACATCCTGGACGCCGTTCGCGCGGTGCTCCCGCAGTAACACCCCGAACATCCCGGAAGGGCCTCGCACCGTTCACGGTGCGAGGCCCTTCCGCATATGCGGACGACCTTCGTTCATCCCTCACGCACGACGACGCCCGGCCCCCACGAAGGGACCGGGCGCCGTACGGAAGAGTCTGTTCGGTGATCCGCGATCGGATCAGCGGTTGATCACCGTCTTCGGATGCGTGTAGGGCAGGTCCTCGACCGGCAACGGGAACACGGTGTCCTCACCGTACGGGGAGAGCGGACCGGAACGCGTGGACGACAGTTCGGTGACAGCGTGCTCACCGTCGGCCAGCTCGGGCCATCCGTGGTCGACGTAATGCTTTTTCGAAGAGGTAGCCATGCGCTCATTTTGGCAGGTGAGTTCGGGGCCTGCTACCGCAGGTCTCTAATCTGGAGGGGATGTCCCCGACCACGCCCGCTCCCGACACCGCCTCGGACTCCCTCGCCCGCTGGCTGGCAGGTCGACGCGACACGGATCTGGCCGCCACGCTGCGCGCCCGTCCGGATCTCGTAGTGCCGCCACCGGCGAGCATGAACGTGCTCGCGAGCCGGGCTCAGCAACGCGCCTCGGTGTTCCGTGCGGCCGACGAACTCGACACCGCCGCCTTCGGGATCATCGAGGTGCTGGCCCGTCTCGGAGCGGTGGACACCCCCGTCTCCCGCGCCGCCGTGCTCGACGAGGTCTCCGGCCGCATCAGCGCGAGGAATCTCGACCGGATCCTGTCCACCCTGCGCTCGCTGCTGCTCGTGTGGGGGTCCACCGACGAACTGCGTCTCGTCGCCGCCGCCGTGGACGCCGTTCCGTGGCGCGTCGGACGCACCGGCGACGTCACCGAACCGTCCCGGCAGGAGCTCGACGACCTCCTCGCGGCTCTTCCGCCCGAGCAGCGCAGCATCCTCGACACCCTGTCGCGTACGTCCCCGATCGGTCGGACCCGCGACGCCGCACCGGACACCCCCGCCGACCGGCCCGTGCAGAAACTGCTCGCCGCCGGACTGCTCTTCCGCATCGACGACGAGACCGTCGAACTCCCCCACCGGGTGGGCCAGGCACTGCGCGACGACGCTCCCTTCGATCCGGCGGCGCTCGCTCCCCCGCGCGCACCGAAACCCACCCGATCGACCGCCGACGTCAATGCGACCGCCGGCGGCGCCGCCCTCGAACTGCTGCGGCACTGCGAAGACGTTCTCGACACCCTCGGTGCGCAAGCCGCCCCCGTCCTCAAGGCCGGTGGGCTCGGTGTCCGCGAACTGCATCGCATCGGGAAGGCGGTCGGACTCGACGACGACGAGACGGCGCTCGTCGTCGAGGTCCTCGCGGGTGCCGGTCTGATCGCGCGGGGCCTCCCCGATCCGCCGACACCGGGGGACGACGATCACTGGGCACCGACCACCGCCACCGACGCGTGGCTCGCGTCCTCCCCCGCCTACCGCTGGGCCGTGCTCGCCGGTGCCTGGCTCGATCTGCCGCGCCGGCCCTGGCTGATCGGCCGGCGCGACCAGAACGACAAGCCGGTCGCCGCGCTGTCCGACGAGGTGAAGTCCCCTACTGCCGCCCGCGACCGACGGTTGCTGCTCGACGCCCTCTCCGACGTGCCGGCGGCGGGCACGGACGTCGCCGACCTGCGTACCGCTGCGGCGTGGCGTCGTCCTCGCTGGGCGAGTCGCTTCGACACGACGAGCGTCGTGGAGACCGTGCGCGAGGCGACGACACTCGGTCTCGTCGCGCACGGCATGCTCGCGTCGCCGGGCAAGGCGCTGCTGCACGGCGGCGACGCCGAGGCCGAGATGGCAGCGGTGCTCCCCGAACCCGTCGACTACGTGCTCGTCCAGGCCGACCTCACGGTCGTCGCCCCCGGACCGCTCGTCCCCGAACTCGGCGAGCGGATCGCGCTCGTCGCCGACGTCGAATCGGCCGGTGCCGCGACCGTCTACCGGATCGGCGAGAGCAGTATCCGGCGCGCGCTCGACGCCGGGCTCGGCGCGAGCGACCTGCACGGCCTGTTCGCGACGCATTCGCGCACCCCGGTGCCGCAGTCGCTCACCTACCTGATCGACGACGTCGCGCGTCGCCACGGACGCCTGCGGGCCGGTGTGGCGACGTCCTTCGTCCGCGCCGACGATCCGGCTCTGCTCACCGAGGTACTGTCCGCCCCGGTCGCCGCCACGCTCGCCCTGCGCGCGGTCGCCCCGACCGTCGCGATCTCGCAGGCGCCTCTTGCCGAGGTGCTCACCGAGCTGCGCGCCGCTGGTTTCGCTCCCGCCGGGGAGGACGCATCGGGAGCGATCGTGGATCTACGGCCCCGGGGTGCCCGCGTCGCGATGCCGCGTGCCCGGGCCCGCTATGCCGGGCCCACCGCGCCGAGCGACGAGCAGCTCGACACCCTCGTGCGCACGCTGCGCGCCGGCGACCGTGCGGAGTCCGCGACACCGACGGCCTCGGCACGTGGTGACGGCAGCCGGTCCGGCAGTGCGGCGACGCTCGCGCTGCTGCAGCTGGCCGTGCACGGCAAGCGCAGCGTCACCCTCGGCTACGTCGACGCTCAGGGTGTGGCGACGCGCCGCATCGTCGACCCGGTGTCGGTGGGCGGCGGGCAGGTGCAGGCCTTCGACCCGGCGACCGGCTCGGTGCGCAGCTTCGTCCTGCACCGCGTTACGTCGGTGGCGCTGGTCGACTGACGACGGACCCGGGTGCGGTTGATCGAGCATCGCCTGGAACCGCCCACCACCGGCCCTTGGGCGGAGAGGCTCAGCGCTGCGTCGCGAACCCCACGAACGCCCCGCCGACGGTGAACTGGTTCTCCGGCCGTGGGAGCCCGTAGTGCCCACGCAGGGTGGATTCGGTGTACTCGGTGCGGAACAGACCGCGCTCCTGCAGGATCGGCACCACACCGTCGACGAACTTCTCGAGCCCCGACGGCAGCACGGCGGGCATGATGTTGAAGCCGTCGGCCGCGCCGCTGTGGAACCAGTGCTCGATCGTGTCGGCCACCTGCTCGGCCGTGCCCGCGAAGGTTCGATGGCCGCGACCGCCGCCGAGTCGTTCGATGAGCTGCCGCACCGTGAGGTTCTCCCGTCGCGCGAGCTGCACGATGAGCGTGTACCGGCTCTTGGCTCCCTCGATCTCGTCCTCGGACGGCAGGTTCTCCGGCAGCGGCTCGTCGAGCGGAAGCTGCCCCGGCCGCAACCCGAACCGGTCGGCGAGCTGGTGGCGCGCGTACTCGGGCGAGATCAGCCGGGCCAGTTCGGCGTCGAGTTCGCGTGCCTCATTCTCCGTATCGCCGATGACGGGCACGATGCCCGGGAGGATCAGCACCTGCCGCGGGTCGCGGCCGACCTTGCCGACCCGATCCTTCACGTCGTCGTAGAACGCCTTGCCCTCCTCGAAGGTGGGCTGAGCAGTGAAGATCGCCTCGGCGTACAGCGCGGCGAAGTCCTTGCCGTTCTCCGACGAGCCCGCCTGCACGAGCAGCGGATAGCCCTGCGGCGACCGCGGCACGTTGAGCGGCCCGGCCACCGAGAAGAACTCTCCCTCGTGTTCGAAGGTGTGGACCTTCGCGGAGTCGGCGTGGATCGCCGCCTCCTTGTCGGCGACGATCGCGTCGTCCTCCCAGCTGTCCCACAGCTTGGTCGACACCTCGACGAACTCGGCGGCTCGCGCGTAGCGGCTCTTGTGCGCCGGCACGCCGTCGAGACCGAAATTGCGAGCGGCGTCGTCACCGGCGGTAGTGACGATGTTCCAGCCGGCCCGTCCCCCGCTGACGAAATCCAGCGATGCGAATCGACGCGCGAGGTTGTAGGGCTCGTTGTAGGTCGTCGACGCGGTCCCGATGAGACCGATCCGCTCGGTGGCCGTCGCGATCGCGGTGAGGATGATCGTGGGTTCGAGCTTGCCGCTCGGACGCCGTTCGGGATTCGCGAACAGCACGGGGCTGTCGGCGAGGAACACCGAATCGAACCTGCCACGCTCGGCGGTGCGGGTGAGCGAGATGTAGTGCTGGATGTCGAGATTCGCGTTCGGGTCGCTCTCCGGCAGACGCCAGGCCGCTTCGTGATGGCCGACGGGCATGAGGAAGGCGTTGAGGTGCAATCGACGATCGGTCATGTCTTCTCCTGTCGTGAAAGGTCTCTCGTCACAGTTGCGTGATGACACCGAGGGCGGTGAGGAGGTCTTCACGGATGTCCCGGAAACCGGGATCCGTGATGGAACGGGGCTTGTCGAGATCCACGTGGCATTCGACGGCGAGGCGCCCTTCGTCCAGCACGACGATCCGGTCGGCGAGCACTATCGCCTCGTCGACGTCGTGAGTCACGAGCAGCACGGTGGGACGGTGCGCGCGGACGAGGTCGTCGAGCAGTCCGTGCATCCTGATGCGGGTCAGGGCGTCGAGCGCGCCGAACGGCTCGTCGGCGAGCAGCAACTGCGGCTCCCGCACCAGGGCCCGGGCCAGCGCGACACGCTGTTGCTCCCCGCCCGAGAGTTCGAGCGGCCAGGCGTCCTCGCGCCCGGCCAGGCCGACCTCGACCAGCATCTCGGATCCCCGGCTCCTGCCCTGCCTGTCGAGCCCGAGCGTGACGTTGTCGAGCACGCGCAGCCAGGGCAGCAGGCGGGAGTCCTGGAAGGCGACGGAGACCTTCTCCGGTACCGCGAGGGCGCCGCCCCGGATCTCCACGTCGTAGTCGAGGCCGGCGAGCGCACGCAGCAGGGTGGACTTCCCGGATCCGCTCCTGCCGAGCAGGGCGACGAACTGTCCGTCGGGGATCTCGAGGTCGAGCCCGTCGAGCACGTTCCGGTCGCCGAAGCCGCGGATCAGGCCGCGGATGCGTACAGCGCTCATCCGCCCAGCGTCTTCCGCCAGGCGAGCGCCCGACGCTCGACCAACCGGAGACCGGCGTCGGATGCCAGACCGAAGATGCCGTAGACGAGCAATCCGACGAGGATGACGTCCGGCTGACCGTAGTTCTGGGCGTTGAACATCATCTTGCCCAGGCCGCTCACGGCGTTGATGCTCTCGACCACGATCAGGGTGAGCCACGCACCGGTCACCGCCAGGCGCAGACCGAGGAAGAATCCGGGCAGCGCTCCTCGCAGCACCACCTTCCACACGAACTGTGCGCGAGTGAGAGCGAGGACCTCGGCGAGTTCGACGTAGCGCTGTTCGAGGGCCGTGAGAGCGTTGTGCGTCTGGATGTAGATGGTCACGACCGTCCCGAGTGCGATCACCGTGATCTTGAAGGTCTCGCCGATGCCGAGCCACAGGATCAGCAGCGGGATGAGACCCAGCGTCGGGATCGCACGCTTGAACTGCACAGGGCCGTCGATCAGTGCTTCACCGGTGCGCGTCAGGCCGGATGCGAGCGCGAGCGCGGTGCCGATGACACATCCGATCACGAAGCCCAGCACGGCACGGCTCAACGATGCCAGGATGTGTTGTTGCAGAGTTCCTTCCGCGACGAGTTCGACCGCGCTGGTCACCACCGTCCAGGGAGCGGAGAGCTTGCGGTCGTCGATCCATCCGGCACCCGACCCGATCGCCCACACGACGAGCAGCAGAACCACGCCGGTCATGCGCGAGAACGGGACGGCCTTGCGGAGACCGAGCCGCCGGAGCGGCCTGATCCCCTCCGTCGGTGGCTGATCGGCGGGGTCCAGTGGGCGGGCGCCGACCTCCACCGGCCGTGTCAGTGTGCTGGTCACGAATCCGACCCCTTCCGGTACTCCTGCGGAACCGACTCCGCGGCAATCGTTTCGAATCTGCGATCGAAGATCTGCTCGACGTCGAACTCGTCGAACCATCCGGCCTCATCGAGCAGTTCCGAGGTCTCCTGCGTCCATTCGATCGCGGAGTCCCAGTCGGTGGGATATGCCGGTTTCTGGCCGACGGTTTCGACGATCCGCCTGCCGTCCTCGTACGACACCCCCTCGCTCTCGACGTAGTACTTCCGAATCCACTCGTCCCGGTTCTCCCACGCCCAGACGTCACCCTGTGCCCACAACGGGATGAATTCCTTGATCGCCGCGACCTTCGCAGGATCCTCGAGCACGGACACCGGAGCCCACAGAACACTCAACGCGTCGACCTCGGGCGTGAACACCCCTCGCGCGCCCTCGGTTTCGTACTGGTTCAGGTACTTCGTGAGGGTAGGTTCCGCCAGCGGTGCGACGTCGACCTGCTTCGCCTGGAGCGCCGTGAGGAACTGCGTGCTCGGTAGTTCGACGAATTCCACCTCGTCGAGACCGATTCCGGCCGACTTCAGCATCCGGAACACGACGACACCCTGGGCCTGCCCCGGCGACAACGCGATCTTCCTGCCGCGCAGGTCGTCCAACGAATCGATGTCTGTACCGGGTGCCGTCGCGAGCGAGTACTGCGGCGAATCCTTCTCGCGTACGGCGACGATCCTGGCGTCGAGCCCGGTGGCACGTGCCTGGATGGGAGGAATCGCCGCATTGACCGCGAGGTCGACGGCGTCGCCGCGGAACGCCTGGATGACGTCGGGACCGGCCGAGACGTCGGGCCAGTCCGACACCGTGAACGGCAACTCGTCGATACGACCGGTCGCTTCGAGCTGGATACGGGTGGGCTTGACGGCAATGCTCAACGACGTCCCCGGTGGAATCTCCTCGGGAGTTTCGGCGTCGGCGGACAATCCCCCGGTCGAACCGCCGGCGCACCCGGTGAGCACGACGCTCAGTGCGGCCGCGACGACGATCGGAGCGCGCGATCTTCGAGAGCGCACGAGTGAGGACACGATCATGAGAACTCCTTGCGAAGGTGAGGGGCGCGACATCGCGCGAATACGCCGACGTGCGCCACCGGAAGACGAGCGGGAACCCGAGCGCGGGCCCGACCGCGAGGACAGCAGCCCCGGAAACCGCAGTCCCGAAATCAGCGGTCACGGTACGGAGAACAGCGACAGTGCGGACAGCCACGGAACCGCGATCGGTGGACGACACGACACGCACGGTGTTCGCGACGCGAGGCACTGCGGCCTGCGATTACGGTCCGGCCCATCGCTCTCCCCCGTCCGCCCGGGCTGTGGACGTCCTCTGTCTGCACAGCATCGCCGGTGACGGTATCGGCCGCGCGGAACTTCCCGACAGGGATCAGCGCACGGTGAAATCAACTCCGGACACCGGAGTACGGAACATTTCAGCGCCGTGTTCGGATGGCGCACAGAATAATTCGAGCGACTGGCTTTTTCCGGGAAATGACGTATGGTGTGGTCTTGTCGAGTGGTTGTTCATCGAAGATGGAGTGACAATGGCCGACAAGGGCAAGAATTCGAAGAAGCCAGCGAAGTCCCTGAAGGAACGTCGTCAGGAGAAGCGGCAGAAGGCCGCCGAAGCCGGCGAGTTCATTCGTAAGCGGAAGCGGAGCTGAATCCGGTTGCAGGCCATGGATCTCGAAATCGCAGCGCTCGAAGCGCTGTACGACAAGATAAGTGGATTGTCCGGTCGGGAAACGGGCACCGACGCACAGCGGCACGGATATCGCGCCGCCTTGGCGCGTGCACGGGTGTTCGTTCTCGACGAGCGTGCCGGCGCGATGAAACAGCCGGCCTGAGAAAAGAGAAAATCGGTACTGGAATGAAGCGGACGCTGCATGCCCTGGACAAGATCCAGGAACGACTCGAATCGGAACTGGATTCGAGACCTCCTACCTCTGAGAAAGACGCCGGCTACCGGTCCGGTATCTCCGAGGCGCTGGTGTGCGTGATGGAGGTGCGGCAGTCGCTCGCACGGTGAGTACGCCGTGAAACCGGTCGGCCGTGCGTTCCCGCCACGGGGGAACGCACGGCCGTACACCGTCGTGGTGGCGCGGTACGGCCCGAACCTGGAGAATGGGAAAGTTCTACTTTCCATCCACAGGAGGCACTCGTGGCCGACGGACCGCTCATCGTCCAGTCCGACAAGACCGTGCTCCTCGAGGTCGAGCACGACCGGGCGAACGAGGCGCGGCAGGCGATCGCACCGTTCGCCGAGCTCGAACGCGCCCCCGAGCACATCCACACCTACCGGGTGACGCCGCTGGCATTGTGGAACGCCCGTGCCGCCGGTCACGACGCCGAGCAGGTCGTCGACGCGCTGGTCTCGCATTCCCGGTTCGCCGTCCCGCAGGCGCTGCTCGTCGACATCGTCGACACCATGAGCCGCTACGGGCGCCTCCAGCTGGTCAAGAACCCCGCCCACGGCCTGACCCTGGTCAGCCTCGACCGGGCGGTGCTCGCCGAGGTCCTGAGAAACAAGAAGATCGCCCCGATGCTCGGTGCGCGCATCGACGACGACACCGTGATCGTGCATCCGAGCGAGCGCGGACGCGTCAAGCAGATGCTGCTGAAGATCGGCTGGCCGGCCGAGGACCTCGCGGGGTACGTCGACGGCGAGGCCCATTCGATCTCGCTGGACTTCGAGACGAACCCCTGGCACCTGCGCGACTACCAGGAACTGGCCGCCGACTCGTTCTGGTCGGGCGGCTCGGGTGTCGTGGTGCTGCCGTGCGGTGCCGGTAAGACGATGGTCGGCGCGGCCGCGATGGCGAAGGCCGGCGCGACGACGCTCATCCTCGTGACGAACACGGTCGCCGGGCGCCAGTGGAAGCGCGAGCTGATCGCCCGCACCTCCCTCACCGAGGACGAGATCGGCGAGTACTCGGGCGAGAAGAAGGAGATCCGCCCGGTCACCATCGCCACCTACCAGGTGATCACCCGCAAGTCGAAGGGTGAATACCGCAATCTCGAGTTGTTCGACTCCCGCGACTGGGGGCTGATGATCTACGACGAGGTGCACCTGCTGCCGGCGCCGGTCTTCCGTATGACCGCAGACCTGCAGTCCCGCCGCCGCCTCGGTCTCACCGCGACCCTCGTGCGCGAGGACGGACGCGAAGGCGACGTCTTCTCGCTCATCGGCCCGAAGCGGTTCGACGCGCCGTGGAAGGACATCGAAGCCCAGGGCTGGATCGCCCCCGCCGACTGCGTGGAGGTCCGCGTGACCCTCACCGACGCCGAGCGCATGGCGTACGCGGTCGCCGAGCCCGAGGAACGGTACAAGCTGTGCTCGACCGCGCGCACCAAGATCTCGGTCGTGAAGTCGATCCTCGAGCAGCACCAGGACGCCCCGACACTGATCATCGGTGCCTACATCGATCAGCTCGACGAGCTCGGTGAAGCGCTCGACGCCCCGGTCATCAAGGGTTCGACGAAGACGAAGGAACGCGAGGCGCTGTTCGACCGGTTCCGGTCGGGCGAGCTGAAGGTGCTCGTCGTGTCGAAGGTCGCGAACTTCTCCATCGACCTGCCGGAGGCCTCGGTCGCGATCCAGGTGTCGGGCACCTTCGGTTCGCGTCAGGAGGAGGCCCAGCGTCTCGGGCGGCTGCTGCGTCCGAAGCACGACGGCGGGCAGGCCCACTTCTACTCCGTGGTCTCGCGCGACACCCTCGACGCCGAATACGCCGCGCATCGCCAGCGGTTCCTCGCCGAGCAGGGTTACGCGTACCGGATCACCGACGCCGACGACCTGCTCGGACCGCAGATCGGCTGACGCGGAGCGTCCCTGCGCGACGCGTCACAGGGACTTCGTGTCACTGCGGCCGGTATTCCTGTTCGGGGCGGCCGGTGGTGCCGTAGCGCAACTGCATCCGCAGGCGTTTCTTCGCGACGAGCGCCGCGAGATAGCGCTGTGCGGTCGCGCGCGACACCCCGATCGTCACGGCCACCTCCCCCGCCGACATCGGTTCCGGTGATTCCCGGAGCGCCTGCATCACGAGCTCTTCGGTCATCGAACGCGAGGGTGCCGGGCGGGCGGCCGGCAACACCGGCCGCAGTGCGGCCAGCGCCGTGTCGATCTCGGTCTGGGTGAGCTCCTCCCCCGCGACGACCCTGCGGTACTGCGCGTAGGCCGCCAGCCGCCGGGCCAGTTCGGTGCTTGCGAACGGCTTGACCAGATACACCAGCGCACCGGCGGTGAGTGCCGCGCGCACCGTCGTGCCCTCGCCGGCGGCACCGAGCACGAAACTGTCGCATTCGAGGCTCCGGATCAGGTCGATCCCGGAGCCGTCCGGTAGGTACACGTCCACGAGGGCGAGATCGACGGGACCGGCCCGAACGGCGTCCCGGGCCGCCGCGATGCTCCCGGCGACCGCGCAGACCTCGAATCCCGCCACACCCGAGACCACGGAGGCGTGGAGTTCGGCGACCCGGAAGTCGTCGTCGACGACGAGGACCTTCAGATCCGTTCCGCCCATCCCGTGTCCCTTTCGTCGAGCATCCCGGGCAGCGTCGCCAGGAAGACCGCACCCCCGGTCGGATTCTCCGGCGTGCGCTGCCCGCCACGGTCCGCCAGCACGACGTCGCCGCCGTGCAGCCGCGCGATGCGCCGTGCCAGCGCCAGCCCCATTCCCCGGCCACCGGGCACCGTCGGATCGCTGCGGGTCGTTGCGCCCTCGGCGAAGACGTCGGGCAGCGCGGGATCGACGCCGTCGCCGGTGTCCGCGACACTCACGTGCAGGTCGGCACCGTCCTCCATCAGTTCCACCTCGACCTCGGCCGGAGCGCGCCCGCTCGTGCGTGCCGCCTCGATCGAGTTGTCGAGCAGGTTGCCGAGCACCGTCGTGACGTCGACGGGTGCCCGCACGGTGGCGTGCACCCACGTGTTCTCGCCGAGCACGAGCGTGACTCCCTGCTCGCGCGCATGCGCGGCCTTCGCGACGAGGAAGGCGTGCAGGTACGGGTCGGTGATCGCGTCGATGCCCTCGAGCTGTTCACCGAGCGGACCCGAACCGAGGATCTGTTCGATGTACTCGAGCGCCTGCTCCGCATGCCCCCGGCGGAGCAGTCCGTCGAGCAGGTGGAGCCGGTTCGCGAACTCGTGCCGTTGGGCCCGCAGTGCCGTACTCATCGCCTTGACCGCGTCGAGTTCGCGCGTGAGCGTCTCGATGTCGGTCCGGTCCCGCACCGACATCACCGTGCCGAGATCCCGGCCGTCGCGCACCACACGCCGCGAAACGGCGACGACGACCCGGTCGCCGGTGGTCGCCGCAACCGGGATGCCCTCCGCGGAGCGCAGCACGTCGAGCAACCGCGGGGTCATTCCGAGGGTGTCGACACTGCGACCGATTGCGTCGTCGAGATCGAGCAGACGACGCGCCTCGGCGTTGACGACGGTGACGTTGCCGCGCGCGTCGGTGCCGACGACCCCGTCGGAGATCCCGTGCAGCACGACCTCCTGTTCGCGGACCAGCTCGGTGAGCTGTTCGGGTTCGAGTCCCAGAGTGAGCCGCTTCCAGCGGTTGGCGAGCAGCAACGATCCGACAGCACCGCACACGAGTGCTGCGAGCGCGATCAGGACGGCATCGGCGAGGTCGCTGCGCAGGTCGGCGCGCACCCGGTCGGTGGCGATGCCGACGCTCACCTCCCCGACCACCCTGCCCGAGACGGGATCGCTCACCGGCACCTTGGCCCGGACCGAATCGCCGAGCGTGCCCGACTCGCTGGTCACGACCTCCCGTCCGGCGAGTGCCTCGGTGGGGTCGGTGCTCACCCTCCGGCCGAGCTGCTCCGGATCGGGATGCGCGAGCCGGAGTCCCTGGTCGTCGGTGACCACGACGAACAACGCTCCGGTGGCGGTGCGGACGGCCTCGGCGGCCTCCTGCACCGCACCGGATGCGAGTTCCGGGTTGTCCGGGGAAACCACCCCGTCGTCGGCGGCCGAATAGCGTGCGACCTCGTCCCGCACGGTCGGGTCCGCGGACACCGACCGTGCGATCGCGAGCGCCCGCTGACCGTGCTCGTCGGTGACTCGGTCCTCGGTGGTGGTGGCGAACACCGTGAATCCGATGCCGAGTGCCACCGCCACCACCGCGGACTGGAGCAGAAGTACCTGGGTGCGAAGTTTCACGGCGTCGCTCCCGTTCGTCCCATCCGTCCAGTGTGGCCCGGGGCCGATCTCATCCGAACGGAATCTGCCCGAGTACCACCCCGACGACGAGCATCACGACCGACACCACTCCGGCGCGCCACAGCACCTTGCGGTGATGGTCGGCCAGTGGCACCCCGGCGAGGGTCACCAGCAGCAGAATCGCCGGGACCAGCGGGCTCTGCATGTGGACGGGCTGTCCGGTGATCGATGCGCGCGCCATCTCGACCGGTTCGATGCCGTACTGCGCTGCCGTCTCCGCCAGCACCGGGAGCACCCCGAAGTAGAAGGCGTCGTTGGTCATGAAGAAGGTCATCGGGATGCTGAGCAGGCCGGTGATGACGGCGAGGAACGGGCCGAGTGCGTCGGGGACGACGCCGGTGAGCCACAACGCCATCGATTCGACCATGCCGGTGCCTTGGAACACGCCGGTCAGGACGGCGGCGGCGAACACCATCGCGACGACCGACACGATGCTCGACGAATGGCGTGCGATCGCGGCGGACTGATCGACGACGCGAGGGAAATTCACGGCCAGCGCGATACCGGCGGCGATCATGAACAGCACGGGGATCGGCAGGATGTCGAGGCCGAGGACGACGAGCAGCGCCACCGTGAGGATCGCGTTGAAGGGCAGCAGACGCGGACGCAGGGTCGGACGGTCGGGGTCGAGTCCGGCAGCCAACCGACCGACCTCCCCGTCGGTCGTATCGGTGCCCTTTCCGACCGTCGTACCCACTCCGGACGGACCAGCGCCGAGCGGCATCAGGTCGGGCTTCCACGTGAGCTTTCCGAGACGGCGACGTTCGACGAAGCCCAGGTGAGCAGCGAAGCCCAGCACGACCACGAGTCCGACGACGAGCGACGGGATCATCGGGACGAACACGTCGGACGGGGACAACCCGAGCGCGCTGGCTGCACGGACCGTCGGCCCGCCCCACGGGATGATGTTCATCGTGGCGTTCGCCAGGCCCGCGACGACGGTGAGGACGACCGGGCTGACCTTCAGTTTCAGGTAGAGCGGCAACAGTGCGGAGGTGGTGATGATGAACGTCGTGGACCCGTCCCCGTCGAGGGAGACGACCATCGCCAGCACAGCGGTTCCGATCACCAGTCGTGCCGGGTCGTCGCGCACGAGCCGCAGGATGAGCCGCACGAGGGGGTCGAACAGGCCGACGTCGATCATGATGCCGAAGAAGATGATCGCGAAGAACAGCAGCGCCGCTGTGGGGGCGAGACTTTCGACGCCGTCGACGATCATGTCGCCGATGTCGGTGCCGGCTCCGGCGATCAGGCCGAACGCGACCGGGATCAGGATCAGGCCGACGACCGGGGTGGCCCGTTTCGACATGATCAGGTACATGAACGTGGCGACCATCAGGAAGCCGAGGACGACGAGCATGGCGGTGCCCACTTTCTGACGTGATCGGGGCCGGTCCGGGCACACGTCGACCACGGGTCGCGGGCGCGACCGGAGGTCTGGTGTGGGGGTCCGGCTCGAAGCCGTGAGGGTTGTGTGATCTCTGCTACAGCAGAGTGTGTGGCCACGTCCCTCACCGAGTCACCGTTGCGCGCGAAAGCGCCGTTGTGCGCATTCTGCTCGAGCCCGTCGTGGTCGGGCTCGCCGCCGGAGGCCGACAGTGGTCGGCCCAAGGGCTCCAATAAGCTGGCGGCGTGCGCCGCTTCGACTTCCCTGTGGACCTGCCCCATGCCAAGGCCGTGAACCAGACCCTCGCGGATGTCCGTCGTCTGCGGTGGTCGGCGATATTCGTCGGCCTGGTGTGCGTCGCGGGTGCGGCGGGTCTGTTCCTGCTCGGCGAAGCCTGGGCGTACATCGTCGCCGCCGTGCTGGCGGTCGCGGCCGCGACGTCGGTGTGGGTGGCGCTGTGGGCGCCGCGCAAGGTGGGGACCATCGAACAGCTCTACCGCGACAGCCCTCTCGTCCCGGCCGTCGTCGCCGCCGAGCGTGCCCGCGGGCTGACGCTGCTCGCGCTCGTCGACATCGCCAAGCCCGAGACGTCCGGCCGGCACTTCGCCCTGGTCACCCGCAACGTGGAGGCGGTGCCGGGTCACCGGATCGCGATCGGTGAGCGCGTGCCGTGTGCCGCGGTCCTTTCCGACCGCACGACCCGCAACGACTCGGGGGTGTGGCAGATGGTCGGCCCCATGCCGATCGCCTGGGGTACCCGTGATCAGAAGGTCATCGCCGACGCGGTCGCGCAGATCCCCGAGGTGGAGTGGCGCGTGCTGAAGGACAAGCTGAAGATGGTGGACCAGGTCGACGCCACCGACGAGCGTCGCCTCGAACTGGCGAGCAAGGAACTGCCGCCCGAACTGCGGTGACGGGGGCGTGCCGCGGGACGTTGTGGGTCGCCGGATTGTCGGCCGACGACCCACACGGCCCGTGAACGGCTGGCCCCTCCAGCGCTCAGGGGCAGTGGGCATCACGCGAGGTGCGGGAGCACTTCCTTCTCGAGCAGTTCCAGCCCCGAGGTGTCGTAGGCGGCCTCGGGAACGTAGAAGATCGCGTACTCGAGCCCCTGCTTCTTCAGCGCGGTGAGGTTCTCGACGATCTGCTCGGGGGTGCCGACGGCGGGCATCCCCCGGAAGGCGTCGAGCGCCCCGTCGGCCTTCTCCGCTCCGACGATCGGTTCGAGACGGGCCCGCAGTGCCTCGAGCCGGTCCTGCACCTCGGCTTCGGTGCGGCCGATCGCCACGTTGTAGTTGGCCGATCGCACGATGGCGTCGAAGTCGGTGCCGACCTCGGCGCAGTGCTCACGCAGGATCTCCGACTTGCGCGCGAACCCTTCGGGTGTGCCGTCGAAGTTGGTGTACTGCGCGTACTTCGCGGCGATCTTCAAGGTCACCTTCTCGCCGCCGCCGGCGATCCACAGCGGAATACCGCCCTCCTGCAGCGGAAGCGGGCGGACGATGGCTCCGTCGACGGTGTAATGCCTACCTGAGAACGTCGCGGAACCCGTGGTCCACGCCTGTCGGAAGATCTGCACGCCCTCGTCGAGTCGGCGCAGCCGCTCACCCGGCGACGGGAATCCGTAACCGTATGCGCGCCATTCGTGTTCGTACCATCCGCCACCGATCCCCATCTCGATGCGCCCGCCGGAGATGATGTCGGCGGTGGCCGCGACCTTCGCGAGATAGGCGGGGTTGCGATAGGCCATGGCGGTACACATCTGGCCGATGCGCACACGCTCGGTGACGGCGGCGAAAGCCGACACGAGGCTCCATGCCTCGTGGGTGGCCTCGTCGGTGGGCGCAGGGACGGTGTGGAAGTGGTCGTACACCCAGATCGATTCCCACGGTCCGCGATCGGCGCGGAGCGCGAGATCGCGCATCACCTGCCACTGGTCGGAGGGGTCGATGCCGACGAGGTCCAGTCGCCAACCTTGGGGGACGAACAATCCGAAACGCATACGTGTCCTAGGGTCGAAGTGACGTTGTGCAGTGCCGGTTCGGCCGGCGCCACCTGTTCCAGTGTGCGCCGCGGCCATGGCGAGTATCGCGGAACGAAGCGGAACATGCAGGCCGCTCCGAGCAGAGCCAGACCGCCCACGGTCAGGGCACCGGCGGCCAGGGACAGGGTGGCGACGGCGCCGACGGCGAACGGACCGAGGAAGAAACCGAGTCGCCACATCGTGGCGAAGGCCGCCATGGCCCGTGCTCGTCGCTCGATCGGCACGGCCTCGGCGAGATAGCTCTGTCGCGCCAGACCCCACACCGCGTTGGCGAACCCGGTGAGTACCGCGCCCGCGGCGAGAACCGCCGGTGTCCAGGCCGTGAGGGAGACCAGGACACCGACGGTTCCCAGGGCGGTACCTGCTAGGATCGCGCGACGCTCCCCCAACCGCGCGACGATGCTTCCCGCCGGCAGGTCGCCGCTCACGGCGCCGAGCGCGACGAGTGCGACGACCACCCCCGCCACGGGCACCGACGCGCCGAGTTCGCGCGCGAGCAGTGCCACGACGGGGGCACCGGCACCCTGGCCGATCCCGAAGATCGCCGACGGCACGAAGACCGCGGTGATCAGCGATTTCGGGTCGAATCCCTCCGTCATGCGGCCACGACTCGGGGCTCGGACGGTTCGGCGGGGATCACTGGTCGGCGCGCCACCGCGACAGGCGGCGTTCGATCGCGACGAGGACGCCGTTGAAGACGAGCCCGACGAGCGAGATCGCGATGATGCCCGCGTACATGTCGGGGATCCGGAAGTTCAGCTGCGACGCGGTGATCAGGTAGCCGAGACCGGCCTTCGCGCCGACCATCTCGGCGGCGATGAGCACCAGGATCGACGATGCCGCCGCCATCCGGACACCGGTGAAGATCGTCGGCACGGCCGCGGGCAGCACGACCTTCTGGAACAGGCGGTGCGCCGGAAGACCCAGCGATCGCGCGGACTTCACCAGCAGCGGATCCACCGTGCGCACACCGGAGATGGTGTTGAGGAGGATCGGGAAAGTGCACGCATAGATCACCAGCGCGACCTTCGAGGTCTCCCCGAGACCCAGGATCAGGATGAACACCGGGAGCAGCGCGAGGGCGGCCGTGTTGCGGAAGACCTCCAGGATCGGGTTCAGCAGATCCGCGACCGGCTTGTACCAACCGATCGCCACCCCGAGCGGCACCGCGATCGCGACGGCGACGAAGAACCCTACGAGCGCGCGGGACAGGCTCGCCGCCAGATGGTCGGCGAGCTGACCGTTGCCGATCAGGTCGAGGAACGCTCCGACCACGGTGGTGAACGGCGGCAGGAACACCTCGTCGACGAGCCCGACCCGGGGAGCGATCTCCCACAGCGCCAGGAAGGCGACGATCGCGACGGCCGGCTTGACGAAACGCCACACCAGGGCACCGGTACGCCGCCCGACGCTGCGCACCGAGGATCCGGCCGGCGTGACTGCGGGTGTGATGCGGTCGTCGAGCTCGGGCTTCGTCAGAACGGCACTAGTGCTGGACATGCTGGGCCTCTTCCGTTGCTGTGGCGAGTTCGAGGTCGTGCGCGCGGGCCACCTCCGAGTGCAGCAGCGACCAGATGTCGTGCCGCAGCGCCCGGAATGCTTCGCTCGAGCGGACGTCGTCGACGTTCCGGTCGATGTCGACGTCGACGACGGTCTTGATCCGACCCGGTCGGGACGTGAGGATCGCGACGCGCTGTCCCAGATAGACGGCTTCGTCGATGCCGTGGGTGATGAACAGGATCGTCTTGCCGGTCTCGCGCCGGATGCGGAGCAGTTCGTCCTGCAAGGATTCGCGGGTCTGGGCGTCGAGTGCCGCGAACGGCTCGTCCATGAGCAACACTTCGGGATCGAAGGCGAGGCTGCGTGCGATGGCGACGCGCTGCTTCATGCCTCCCGACAACTCGTGCGGGTAGCGGTCGCCGAATCCGTGCAGGCCTACGAGATCGAGGTAGTGCCCGGCGAGATCGCGACGCTCCCGCTTGGGCAGACCCTTCGCCTCCAGACCGAATTCGATGTTGCTACGGGCCGTGCGCCACGGGAGCAGTGCGTACTGCTGGAAGACGATTCCACGGTCCAGTCCGGGACCGGTGACGGGCCTCCCGTCGAGCAGGATCTGCCCCGAGGTCGGTGTGCTGAGACCACCGAGAAGGTCGAGCAGGGTGGACTTTCCGCAACCGCTCGGTCCGACCAGGACGAGGAACTCCCCGTCGGCGAGGTCGAGACTGATGTCGTCGAGCGCGGTGAAGGTGTCGTTCGTGCCGCGCACCGGGAACTTCTTGGTGACGTGGTCGATCCGGAGTTTGGGCTCGCTCACTTCGCCTCCTCGAGGGGTTCGCCGTTCGGGCCGCTGGTGGGCTCGTAGGTGCCGTTGGCGTAGGGGTTGAATTCGTTCGTGTAGACGTCGTCGAGTTCGATCTGCCCTTCGTCGAGCTCGCCGTTGCGCGTGAGCCAGTCGATCCACGTCCGGATCTCCTGGTCGGTGATCACCCCACCGGGGCCGGCGACGCCGGGGCTGCGCCAGTACGCGACGAGGCTCGTCGACTCGTTGCGTCCACGACCGTCGATGATCTCCTCGAACTTCGCAATCACCTCGTCGCGCGGGGTCACCTGGGTCCAGCGGATGGCACGGGCCGTGCCCTGCACCAGGTCGGCGACGACATCGCGGTTCCGCTCGATGAAGTCGTTGCGGAACACGAGTGTCCCGTAGGAGAACGACCCGAAGAGGGACTCGTCGGTGAACAGCGGCCGGATGCCGCCCCGTTCCACCGCGGTCTCGCGGAACACGCTGCCGAGCGTCCCGACGTCGATCTGTCCTTCGCGCAGAGCCTGCTCGGTGTTGACGGGCGGGACCACGATGAGCTCTACCTGCGCGATCTCCTCGGGGGTCAGGCCCTGCTGAGCGAGCCACTCCCGCACCAGGAATTCGTGGTGGGCACCGAGGGTGTTCATGCCGACCTTCTTGCCGATCAGATCGCGCGCGGTGCGGATCGGGCTGTCCTCGAGGACGAAGTAGCCGTTGAAGGTCTGCTCGTCGGAGCCGTAGTAGGCGAGCACGGAGGTCAGCGGTGAGTTGCCGGCCTGCGCCTTGATCACGGCACCGTTGAACGCGCCACCGAAGTCGACCTGGTTCGTGGCGGTGTTCTGGAGCGACTGGGGACCGTTGCCGTTGTCTCCGATCCACTCCAGTTCGACGTCTTCGAAGTACCCGAGCGCTTCGGCGAGTTCGGGGAATCCGACCTGGCCGGCCGAACCTTCGTAGCGGAGGACGGTTCTTCCGTCCGCGGTGGTGGTCGCCCCGGAACCCGAGCACGCGGTCGCGACGGAGGCGAGGGTGAGAAACGCTGCGGCGGCAGCGACGACGCGCAGACTACTTCTGCGCAGAGGGGATGCGGGCATCAGGATTCGAGTCCTTGTATCGGCCCGAGGGTACGGGCGCGGTGATGGGTACCCGGCCCTTCCGGGTACAGGAACTACGCACCGGTGGTGCGACGATGGTATGACTGTCGCTCAGCGACAACACAACCGACACTCGGACACGGTTCGTCCCCCTTCGATGTTCTGCGACGGTGACAGCATCCCCGCCCGGCAGAGGTGGTCACAACGATTGTGCGCAGAGTGATCCGAAGTGGGTGAATCCTCGTCCACACACGACGAAGGCCGGCACATCGACTGTGCCGGCCTTCGCCGTGGTGGACACGATCCGCGCGGGCGCTTCACCGCCTCGGATCGTGTCCGTCTTCCGCCCCCTACCGATCGGCCGGGAGCGGTGGGTGGGTTTCGTACACCGTCTCCCTGTTGCGGCCGAGGTCAGCGACGGAAGAGCGACCGTATGCTCCGACGCTCGGCGCGGGTCGGGACGGTGTCCTGACCGCAGGTGCAGCGATCGGCGGCGGGGACGGAACGCAGGACGGCGTCGACATGCTGTCCGCATCCACCCCATCCGGTCTTTCCGCAGTTCGGACAGGCGACGGGGTAACACATGAGAGTCCTCCTCGATGAGAATTCGCTACGGACCCGGCGACGGGGTCAGGAGCGCGAGGCTGCACGTCGTTCGGCAGCCCGGTTGTGGATCTCGGTCATGTCGAGGGCCTCGATCCGGGTGATCAGGTCCTCGAGAGCCGGCGCCGGCAACGCCCCGGGCTGCGAGTAGACGAGCACACCCTCCCGGAAGGCCATGATCGTCGGAATCGAGCGGATGTTCGCCGTGGCAGCGAGTTGCTGTTCGGCTTCGGTGTCGACCTTGGCATGCACGATCTCGGGGTGCGCCTGCGACGACTTCTCGAAGACCGGCCCGAAGGCACGGCACGGGCCGCACCACGATGCCCAGAAGTCGACGAGCACGATGTCGTTGCCGAGAACGGTGGATTCGAAGTCCGCCATCGTGAGGTTCTTCGTCGTCATGAGTTCTGCTTCCTTCTCGGGGTCGGCACGATCAGGCGGGGACGTGGGATTCGGCCCATGCGTTGTAGCCTCCGAGCAGATCCGTGACGTTCTCGAAGCCCTGGGCCCGCAACAGTGAGGCCGCGACGCTCGAACGCCATCCCCCTGCACAGTGCACGACGATCGGCTTGCCGGACGGGACCTGGTCCAAGCGGGTACGCAACTGGGCCAGCGGGATCGGCATCGCACCCGGAATGGTTCCGAACTCGCGCTCACCGGGATTGCGGATGTCGACGAGGGTGACCGCGTCGGCGGCGAGCAACCGGTCGAGTTCGTCGACCGATGTCCTGGATGCGGTCTCGACCAGATCGGCCAGTTCCGCCGGGAACACCCCGTCCCGATCGACGTTCAGATAGCCTGCAGCGCCGTCCGATCCGATTCGGGCCAGACGCACCGCGGCGTCCTGCTCCTCGCCGGGATAGGTGATCAGTACGATCTTCTCGCCCACCTCGGCGACCATGCCGCCGGTCTCGGCGAAACGCCCGTCGAATCCGACGTTGATCGAACCGCGCAGATGCCCGGCGGCGAAGTCGTCGACGCTGCGCGCATCGAGGACACGCGTGCCGGCGGCGAGTTCCGCCTTCATCCGCTCGGGGCTCAGCTCGGGAATCGTGTGATCCTGCGCCAGAAGCGGGTGCATCCGCTTGTTCATCGCGGCGTCGACCGAGAAGTACGACGGTGCGGCCGGCTGACCTTCGGTGACCAGGGCGACGAAGTCGTCCTCGCTCATCGGTTGCACGGACGGGTTGGTGGCGCGCTGTTCGCCGATGGTCGAGGTGAGTTCGGTCGACAGGTTCTTCCCGCAGGACGAACCGGCACCGTGAGCAGGCATGACGACGACTTCGTCGGGCAATGTCAGCAGCTTCTCGTGCACGGTGCGGTACATCGCGCGAGCCAGATCGGCACTCGAGCCGTCGCCGAGGTTGACCAGATCGGGACGTCCGACGTCGCCGATGAACAGCGAGTCCCCGGTGAGCACTGCGGCCGGGACGGCGCCGGAATGCTCGCGCACCAGCACCGAGATCGACTCCCAGGTGTGGCCCGGGGTGGACAGGATCTCGAGTTCGACCTCCCCCAGCGACAACTTCTCGCCGTCACGCAGACGGCGGATCGGGTAGTCGGTCTCCGCCGCTTCACCGAATCCGATCCACGCACCCGTGGCGTCGACCAGCTCGAGATGACCGGAGACGAAGTCCGCGTGGAAGTGGGTGTTGATCACACCCTCGATGGTCAGGCCGTACTTCTCTGCGTCGGAAAGATATTCGGTGATGTCGCGGCGGGGATCGACCACGACCGCCCTGCCCGTGTTCTCGTCACCGATGAGATAGGACGCATGGGAGAGGCACTCGATGTAGTACTGCTCGAGAATCATGGATTCCTCCGTTGCTGGATCCGGATGGCGTTCCGGTGATATGGACATCGTGGCATATACCCCCTAGGGTATGTCAAGTACCCCCTGGGGTATCAGTTCGCTCCCGGAGCCCGGCCCTGCCCGGACGATCACATTTCTTGCATATACCCCCAGGGGTATGTATACGATGGTCCTGCAATACCCCCGGGGGCACCTTCTCGAACCCCTACCGATCCTCACGCTCGAAAGGCCACTCATGACCGAGTCCCCTACCGCCACCGTCGATCCGAATTCGCTGCACGAGTCGATCGATTCGGGCAGGCCCGTACGGATCGTCGACGTCCGGACTCCCGGCGAATTCGAGTCCGTGCACATTCCCGGCGCCTACAACGTCCCCCTCGACCTGCTGCGTGAGCATCGCGACGAGTTCTGCGCCCATCTCGACGAGAACGTCGTACTGGTGTGCCGCTCCGGTCAGCGTGCCGGCCAGGCCGAACAGGCCCTGCGTGAAGCAGGGTTGCCGAACCTCCACATCCTCGAGGGCGGCATGCTCGGCTGGGAATCGGCCGGCCTGCCCGTCAACCGCGGCGCAGATCGCTGGGATCTCGAACGCCAGGTCCGGCTCGTCGCCGGCTCGCTCGTCCTGGGCTCGGTTCTCGGAAGCATCGCCGTGCCGAAACTCAAGTGGCTCGCTGCCGGCATCGGCGGCGGGTTGACCTTCGCCGCACTGTCGGACACCTGCGCGATGGGCATGCTGCTGTCCAAGCTGCCCTACAACCGCGGGGCACAGTGGGATCTCCAGAACGTCGTCACCCAGTTGACCGGAGGTCCGTCCTGCCCGGCCGAAAGGAAACTGGCATGGTCGCGCTGACCGTAGCCCTGGCGGTCCTGGTCGGCGTCACCCTCGGACTGCTCGGTGGCGGGGGCTCGATTCTCACCGTCCCCCTACTCGCTTACGTCGCAGGGATGGACGCAAAGGAGGCGATCGCCACCTCGCTGCTGGTCGTGGGTGTCACCAGCGCGGTCGGCGCGATCTCCCACGCTCGCGCCGGCCGCGTGCAGTGGCGTACCGGCATCCTGTTCGGCCTGGCCGGCATGGTCGGCGCCTACGGCGGTGGTCTGCTCTCGCGCTTCATTCCGGGCACCGTACTGCTGCTCGGCTTCGCCGTGATGATGATCGCCACAGCGATCGCCATGCTCCGCGGCCGCAAGAACAAGGCCGCGCCCGGTGAGGGCGACGCTGCGATGCCCGTCGGCAAGATCCTGCTCGACGGTGTCGTGGTCGGCCTGGTCACCGGTCTCGTCGGTGCCGGCGGCGGCTTCCTCGTCGTGCCGGCCCTGGCATTGCTCGGCGGCCTGCCCATGCCGATCGCGGTCGGCACGTCGCTGATCGTGATCGCCATGAAGTCCTTCGCCGGACTCGGAGGCTATCTGTCCACCGTGCAGATCGACTGGCGTCTCGCGGCGATGGTCACCGGTGCCGCCGTCGTGGGCAGCCTCATCGGCGGCCGCCTGACCTCGCTGGTCGATCCGGACACCCTGCGCAAGAGCTTCGGCTGGTTCGTGCTGATCATGTCCTCCGTCATCCTCGCGCAGGAGATCCACCCCGGCGTCGGCATTGCCACGGCGGCACTCACTATGGTCGCCGCCGGCGCCACCTATGTCTGCAACCGCAGCGAGCACTGCCCACTGCAACGCCTCGGAGGACACTCTCGCACAGCCGCGGCGGCGGTCTGAACGCACGACGCGGAAGCGCTCACCCGTTCTCGACAGACCCGAACCGAGGAGTTCACCATGCAGGAAGTCGACACTGTCGCTCTGATCACGGCGTGGGAGTCCGGAGCTCCGGTGCTCGATGTCCGCGAGGACTACGAGTACCTCCGGGGCCACGTCCCCGGCGCTCGGTCGATCCCCCTCCCCGAACTGTCCGCCCGCGTAGGGGAGGTACCGCCGGGAGGGACCGTCTATGTGATCTGCGCGTCCGGAAACCGGAGCAAGCGTGGAGCCGAGATCCTCGAATCCGCGGGACGGTCCGCAGTGTCCGTCGCCGGCGGGACGAGGGCGTGGGTCTCCGCGGGTCGGGAAGTGCGGCGCGGACCCACCCCCTGAGCGCCGCGCCGAACTTCTTCACCAGCGGCCTGCATGCCGCCTTCGATGACGGCATGCAGGCCGTAGAGTGGAACTTCGCCGGGCCGGGCCCGGACGATGGTGAAACGAAAGCGGTGACACGGACGTGATGGGCCTCGGCGAGCTGGAATCGGCGATCATGGACGTGCTGTGGCAGAGCGACGAACCCCTTCGTGTACGCGATGTGCTGGCACGCCTCGAGCCCGACCGGTCGCCGGCCTACACGACCGTGATGACGGTCCTGGACAACCTGCACAACAAGGGCATGGTCACCCGCAGCCGAATCGGCCGTGGTTACAGCTACCGCGCAACCCGTAGCCGCGAGGAAACCGCGGCAGAACTGCTGCGGCACGTGCTCCGGACGTCCGGCGACGCCGAACAGGTCATGCTGCACTTCGCCAGTTCTGCGACGGAGGACGAATCCCGGATCCTGCGCCGCGCCGCCCGGCGGACCACGGCCCGCAACCGCAGGAATCTGCCCTCGTGATCGTTGCAGCAGCACTGTTCGTGGCAGCGCTCGTCCTCGGTTTCACAGCGCCGCGATGGCTTTCGCATCTGGCCTCCCCGGGCCGCGATCCGCGCGGTGCGCTCACCGCGTGGGTGTCGACCGAGGTCCTGTTCGTCGCGGCACTGGCCGGCGGTCCCCTGGCGGTAGCCACGCGACCCGGCTCGCAGATCGATCATCTGCCGGTACCAGCGTCGTGTGTGCGTACGGCGCGGGACGAAGGATTGCTGCCGTGGCTGCCCTATCTGGAGACAGCGCTGTGGGTGGTCGCGGGCGCGGTTCTCGTGCGGATCGCCGTGGTGGTGTCCCGTTCGTACCGCAGGCACCGCCGCGAAACCGTTGCCCACCTCAACCTGGTCCGCATCCTCGGAAGGATCCGGAGACACGCCGGGGGTGAAGTCATCTGGTTGCAGGACACCGCCTGCGCGGCATACAGCATCGGCGGCCGTAACGGCACTGTCGTGGCCGGCGAGGGACTGAAAGCGCTGGACCCACCGACGCGTCGGGCGGTACTCGATCACGAGTACGCACACATCCGCGGTCGCCACCATGTGCTGGTGGCGATCAGCGGGGCCCTGAGGACGGCGTTGCCGTTCGTGCCGCTGTGCCGCCAGGGAGCGCCGTGGATACGTGTGCTCGTCGAGCTGGCAGCAGATCGCCGGGCCGCGCAGTCCTGCGGACACGATGCGGTCCGCGATGCTCTGATCCGGTGCGCAACGACGCTCGATCCGGCGGCACGAGAAGAAGCATCCGACGGGTATCTCGACGCGAGGCTCCGGTGGTTGAGTCCGGTTCGCCGGTCCGGCCGTTCGCACGGCGTACTCGCTCGTCCTTTCGCCACTCGTCCTTTCGCAGTGGCCTTGTCCGCTCTTCCCGCATTCCTCACGGGAGTCTCCGTCGTCGGAATCGTGACCGCGTCCTGCCTCACCGTGTGATCGGCGATTCACAGGAGTCGTCGCAGGGACGTCGCCGCCACCGGTAGAGAACGGCGCCGGCGAGCAGGGCCAGCGAAAGGACGGCGAGGATCGGCTGTAGCGGGGCCCACCATCCGAGTGCTCCGGACGCGCCGATCGTGACGAGCACCACTTTGTTGCAGACCGGGCAGCCCACGGCGAACACGGTCAGCATCACTCCGGCCGCGGGTGTCGCCGTCCGCGGACTGCCGGAGTGGGAGTTCTGTAGACCGAACCACAGCGCGGTCAGCACCACGGTCGCGCCGAGCACCGGGTATTCCCACCAGCGCACCGGGATCTCCCGGCCGAACCACGGATTCGCGAGGATGTCCGTCGGTACGCCGACGACCAGAAGAGTGATCACCCCCGCGGCCACCGCTCGGAACAGGGCTCTGATCCGATACGAATTCTTCTGAGCGATTGCGGGATTGCGAGTCTCGAGAGCTGCGGGAGGGGTGGTCACATCGGGATCCTTGTCGACGGAGAGCGGCACAACTACTAACCAGCTTAGTAGCTCGAGCTACTATCCTGCTTAGTAGTTCGGGGCGGTCGATCCACTCCGGCGCGACCGACCGTGGAGGCACGCATGACCCCGACGAAACACACCGTCCGCACCCGGCGGGACCTGTGGCTGCTCGGCGCGCTCGGCGTCGTCGTCGCGGTTCTGCTCGCGTTTCTCGTCGTCGGCCGCACCGGCGCCGAAGATGCGGCCGACCCTGTGACGGCTCCGCAGATGGGACCGGTCGGAGATATGTCCCGGCGCATCGACGGTGACCCGTTGGCGATCGGTGCGGTGGATGCTCCCGTGGTGTTGATCGAGTACTCCGACTACCGCTGCCCGTTCTGCGCCAAGTTCAGCCGAGACGTCGAGCCGGCTCTGATCGACAAGTACGTCGACGAGGGCATTCTGCGCATGGAATGGCGCGATCTTCCGATCTTCGGCGACCAATCGATGGCCGCTGCCCGTGCCGGACGCGCCGCTGCCGCACAGGGGAAGTTCTGGGAATTCAACGCGACCGTCTACGCAGCTTCCCCCGATCGCGGCCATCCCGACCTGACGCCGGAATCTCTGCGCAGCTTCGCAGCTGCGGCCGGAGTGCCCGACCTGGATCGATTCGACCGGGAGGCCGCGGACCCGTCCGTCGACCAGTCCATCTACGCCGACATGCTCGAGGCGAACACCATCGGCGTATCGAGTACGCCGTCGTTCGTGATCAACGGCACCCCGATCCTGGGCGCACAGCCGCTCGGAGTCTTCGATCAGGCCATCGAGGCAGCAGCCGGGGCGGCGGAGTGACCGAGATCGGCCTGCTCGGCGCTCTGCTCGGCGGCGTGCTCTCCCTGCTCAGCCCGTGCTCGGCGCTGCTGCTGCCCTCGTTCTTCGCGTATGCCTTCGACGGTGCGGGGCGCCTGGCGGCACGCACCGCACTCTTCTACGCCGGATTGACCTCGGTACTCGCGCCCCTGGGAGCCGGACTGGGATTGATCGGTGCGCTCCTGACCCAGCACCGCTCCGTGATCACCCTGGTCAGCGGCATCATTCTCATCGGTCTCGGCATCATGACCGTTGCCGGCGGAGGCTTCGCATCGAAGTCGGCGCAGCAAGCCGCGAACTCGCTGACCGGCTCCGGCGCCCTGTCGGTGTTCGCGCTCGGAGCCGTGTACGGATTCGCAGGATTCTGCTCCGGACCCCTGCTCGGGAGCGTGCTGACCATCGCGGTCGCCGGGGGGCACCCGCTGCACGGGGCCGTGCTGATGGCCGTCTACGCCCTCGGTATGGCGCTGCCGCTGTTCGCACTGGCCCTCGCGTGGGAACGATTCGAGCTGCGAAAGCGCACCTGGCTACGAGGACGTCCCATCACCCTCGGCCCCCTGCGAACCCATACCACGTCTTTGATCTCGGGGCTGCTGTTCATCGGCATCGGCGCGCTCTTCCTCGTCACCGACGGCACCGCGAATCTCACCGGGCCGATGGGTGTCGACGAGCAGTTCGATCTGCAAGTAGCACTCGGCCGGTGGACACAGGAGGTGCCCGTCGTCCCGATTCTTCTGATCGTCACGCTCGTCGCGTTCTTCGTCGTCATGCTCCGCGTGGTGCGTCAACGGCAAAGACGCTGATACGCGCCACCGCGATCGTCGGGTCGCTCGCCGGGTGCCGTCGGTCGCACGACTCACACGCCGATTTGATACCCCCGGGGGTACACTGGTCTGCAGAACTAGGAAAGGACGCCTCCATGGTCGGCGACGAAGACAGCATCGCATTGGTACTCAACCGACTGCGCCGCGCACAGGGTCAGCTCGGCGGAGTGATCGCCATGATCGAACAGGGCCGGGACTGCAAGGACGTCGTCACTCAGCTTGCAGCCGTGTCGCGCGCGCTGGACCGCGCCGGTTTCAAGATCGTGGCGAGCGGGCTGAAGGAATGCATGAACGGCAATGCCGAGGACGGCAAGGAACCGATGACCGAGGTCGAACTCGAGAAGCTCTTCCTCGCCCTGGCCTGACCCCTCCCCCTTCCGAGAGAAAGCAGGACACCCATGACACTCGCACTCTCGACCACCCTGCACACCTCGTTCCCCGACGCGGTCGAACGCACCCGTAAGGCGCTGTCCGAGCAGGGATTCGGCGTGCTCACCGAGATCGACATGAAGGCCACCCTGAAGGCGAAGCTCGGCGAGGACATGGAGGACTACGTGATCCTCGGGGCATGCAATCCGCCACTGGCACACCGCGCAGTGACGGTCGACAGGCAGATCGGGCTCCTGCTCCCCTGCAACGTCGTGGTCCGCACCGATCCGAACAACCCGGAAACGGTCGTGGTCGACGCGATGAACCCGCAGATGATGGTGCAGGTCGCCGATCAACCGGGACTCGCGGAGGTCGCCGACGACGCCACCACCGCCCTGCAGGCCGCAATCGATTCGCTGAAGGCTGACGTACCGAAGAACTGAAGGCGACAGAAACCACGAAGGCCGGCACAGAGCTGTGCCGGCCTTCGCCGGCCGTCTCGAGTTCCGCCGGGTCGGACCAGGACGGAAGTTGCCGGGCGTGTTCCATGAAGTCGCGCAGGTCGTTCTGAAGTCCTCAGGGCGACGGCCGAGAGTTCTTCCGCCCGGCAGTTCCTCGTTCCCATTGCGCTGCCGGATGTTCAGTCGACGCGGTAGTACCGCCCGGCGTCGTCCAATCGTGCACGCAACGCGTCGATTGCCGGCCGTTGCCCCTTGTGCAGCTTCGTCTCGGCGTCCGCCGCGACGATCCAGCGCGCATCGTCGACCTCCGGGATCGTGATCCGCTTACCGGACTTCGGCGGCCATTCGACCTCGCACGTGTTGCTTTCGACAAATTCCAGCTCGTCCGTCGTCTCTCCTGCGTAGATGCTGACGATCTTGCCGGACGACTGCCGGTAGCGACCGAGCAACGACAGCGGCACGTCCGGCGGTTCGACCCCGCACTCCTCGGTGAACTCGCGCAGGGCGACCTCCCGGGGGTCCTCCTCCGGCCCGTACTCCCCCTTCGGCACCGACCAGGCCGCTTCGTCCTTCCCCTTCCAGAACGGGCCGCCGGGGTGGACGAGCCACACGCTGAGCAGACCGGTGTCGTCGACGCGGTAGAACATCAGACCTGCGCTGGTGACGGCCATCATTGCTCCTGTATGCCTGCGACAGGTTGACGCAGAATGGTTTTCAGCTTCTCGGGGGCCGTGCGGCGAGGGTCGGACAGATAGATCTCGTGGTGGTCGCCGGCGAACGTCACCCCTCGTTCGGGCATCACCTGCGTGTGCAGGCACTGCAGGACGGGGCCTTCGTCGTCGTACGGCCCGACGTGCAGGATCTGCAGCGCCCTGCCCTCCGCCAGCCGGAACGGCCGCACACGCGGCAGGGACGGGAGCGGATTCTTCTTCGCCCGGGCCTTGTCGCCCGCCGTCTCGATCGCGTCGTTCATCATGTCGTCGGTGATCCAGGGCGGCTGCGCGATGAGCATGCGCCACGACCAGGAGTCCTTGTCCCGCGTGAGGAAGGTGGTCATGTCCTCACTCCACCACAGGCCTTCGAGAGGTCCGACGACGAAATCCCGCCCGAGTTCCTTCTTGGAGGTGAACTTCAGGGTGTACGCCACCGAGTAGAGGGCCTCGACGGCATCGGCGTACTCCTCGGAACCGTTCGGATCACCCTTGCCGTCCACGGCGAGGTAGTCGAACTCGGGAGCGTGCACCTCGGCGAAATCCTCGGCCGAGCACGAGTACAGCTCGCGGTGCTCACGCTTGATGTCGTATTTGTCCACGGCGCCCCTTCCGTTCGAGGACGAGAATAGGCGCCCGACAGCATCCGTACGCGCGATCGACACCCCTTCGCCCCGCAGCCGATCGCGTCTAGCATCGTCCCCATGCTCGACGAGAGCACCCAGAAGACATTCGAGGAGAACCGCACCCACCTGCTGTCGGTGGCGTACCGCCTCACCGGCAGCATCGCCGACGCCGAGGACGCCGTGCAGGACGCATGGCTGCGACTCGTGGGCGCGGATGTCTCCGAGGTGCGCGACCCGCGTGCCTGGCTGACGACAGTCGTAGGACGGTTGTGCCTCGACAGACTGCGCTCGGCCGCGGTGCGCCGCGAGACCTACGTGGGCCAGTGGCTGCCCGAACCCGTCGTGGCGCCCCTCGGCTCCCTCGCTCCCCCGGACCCGCTCGACGAGATCGTGCGCGACGAGGACAACCGCCTGGCCGCGCTCGTCGTCCTCGACAGCCTGACGCCGGCACAGCGCGTGGCGTTCGTGCTCCACGACGCGTTCGACATCCCGTTCGACGACATCGCCCGCATCCTCGGCGTCGCCACCCCGACCGCCCGCCAACTGGCCTCCCGCGCCCGCCGTACGGTCTCGGCCGTTCCACCGCCGAGTTCACCGGCCGAACACGAGGAGGCCGTCGGGCGGCTCGTCGCGGCCTTCGCGGGCGCCGACCTCGACGCCGTCGTCGCCGCGCTCCATCCCGACGCCCGCATGATCGGCGACGCCGGCGGCACGACCCGTACGGCGCTGAACGTCGTGGTCGGAGCCGAGAAGGTCGCGCGGTTCATCCTCGGACTGCTGCGGCTCTACGGAGCCGAGGCGTTGACGGCCTTCGAACCGGTCCTCGTCAACGGCGAGATGGGTCTGTTGAACCGCGGTCGCCCGGCCGAGGACGGTCGGCCGGGCTTCCCTCCGCGCGTGACGGCGTGGACCGTGCGGGACGGACGGATCTGGGCGGCCTACGACATCGCGAACCCCGAGAAGCTCGGACGCGGAGTGCTCCTGCCCTACAGCATCTTCGACTAGGCGTCATGCGTTCCCGGCTTCGTCGGCCCAGGGTACCCGGCAGGCGTCCGTGCTGAATCCCTGATCGTGGATGCCCAGCGCCGAGTTCATGCGCGCACGCATGTTCTCGAGCGCGATCTGATAGGTGAGTTCGACGACGCCCGCCTGCCCGAAACGACGCTCGAGGTCGGCGACCTGTTCGTCGGTGACCTCCTTCGCCACGTCGCCGGTCATCGCATCGGCATAGGCGATCGCGGCTTTCTCGTCGTCGCTGTAGAGATCGGAGGTCTCGTACTCGGCGATGTGGGCGAGTCGTTCGGTGTCGAGTCCGTCCAGTCGCTGCAGCATCGTCCCGAAGTCGAGGCACCACGAGCATCCGACGGTCCACGCCACGCGGTAGACGGCGATCTCCCGGACCGCGGCGGGCAGGACGGTGGAGGCGCGTTGGGCGAGCATCTCGTGGACTCCGCTCGTACGCATCAACCGCGGATGGTGCGCGGCCACCGCGAAGGGTTCGGGGACCGAACCGAACCTGCGGCGGGCGAGCGCATACATCGCACGGGTCATCGGACCGGTGCGGTCGGGAGCGACGGCTTCGAGTCGTGCCATGACGGTGTCCTTCCGGTGCGACCGACGGATACTCCGCCGGTTCGAGGTGGCCTACATCATGGAGACGAGGCAGACCTCACGGATGTGACACCGCGGGCGCTACGCTGCAGGAATGGCTGATTCGACGACTTCGGGACGAGTTCGTACGGTCTCCCGGTTACGACCGTTCGCCTCGACGATCTTCGCCGAGATGACCGAACTCGCTGTCCGGCACGGCGCGATCAACCTCGGGCAGGGATTTCCCGACGTCGACGGCCCGCCCGCAATGCTCGAGATCGCCCGCCGCGCCATCACCGAGGGGGTCAACCAGTACCCGCCCGGGTCCGGCATGCCGGTCCTGCGCGAGGCGATCGCCGCCGACCGTGCCGCACGGTACGGCCTGCACCACGACCCCGAATCCGAGGTGCTCGTCACCGTCGGTGCCACCGAGGCGATCAGCGCCGCCATCCTCGGGCTCGTCGAACCCGGAGAGGAGGTGCTCCTCACGGAGCCGTACTACGACTCGTATGCGGCCTCGGTGGCGCTCGCCGGCGCGACGCGACGGACCGTGCCGCTGACCCGTTCCGGGAACGGTTTCGTGCTCGACGTCGACGCCCTGCGCGCCGCCGTCACCGACCGGACACGGATGCTGGTCGTCAACAGCCCGCACAATCCCACCGGCACCGTCTACGACCGTGAAGCGCTGACCGCCCTGGCCGAGCTCGCCTGCGAACGCGAACTGCTGGTGCTGTCCGACGAGGTGTACGAGCATCTGGTCTTCGACGGCCGCACGCACATCCCGCTCGCATCGTTGCCCGGCATGGCCGAACGGACGATCACGGTCTCGAGTGCCGCCAAGACCTTCAACGTCACCGGATGGAAGATCGGGTGGGCGATGGGCCCGCGCGAGCTGATCGACGGGGTGCGCGCCGCGAAACAGTTCATGACGTTCGTCGGTGGGGCGCCCTTCCAACCGGCGGTCGCACATGCGTTGACGCACGAACAGGAATGGATCGCGTCGATGCGCGCCGACCTCGAGCGCAAGCGAACGTTCCTGTCCCACGCACTCTCCGAGGCCGGCCTGAAAGTGTTCGGCTCCACCGGAACGTATTTCGTGTGCGCCGATCTGACACCCCTCGGCCGGACCGACGCGGTGGCCTTCTGCCGGGAACTTCCGGGCCGCGTCGGAGTGGCCGCGGTACCGGTGAGCGTCTTCGTGGACGACACCGCGTCATGGAACCATCTGGTGCGCTTCGCGTTCTGCAAACGGGACGAGGTGCTCACCGAAGCGGTGGCACGTCTGAACGGATTGCAGGAGGCGCGCTAGATGTTGCGACCGACCATCCCGTCGGACTTCGTGTCGCGAGCGGTACAGGTGGGAGCCGAGGAGGGCATCGATCTGCAACCGGCCCTCGAGGCAGCACGCATCAGCCGCGCGGTGCTCACCCATCCCCATGCCCGGCTCACGCCCGCCCAGGTCAGTCGTTTCACGCAGGTGGTCTGGCAGATCACCGACGACGAACTCTTCGGCATCGCAGCGGCTCCCGTGCCCCGCGGCACCTTCCGGGTTATGTGCCTGACCCTCATCCACCGACCCGATCTCGACCACGCTCTGCAACGGATGATCGAGGTGAACCATGTCATCCGGTCCCTGCCGCAGTTGAGCCTGACCCCGGGTGCGTCCACCACCTTCCTGGACGTGGAACTGCCGGAGGTCGTGGACGACAAGACCCGCGTGGTGGTGGATTTCCTTCTCATGCTGCTGCACCGCTTCGCCGCGTGGCTGGTGGGTGGGCGTGTCCCCCTCGGGTCGGTGTTCCTGCCGTACACCGAACCCGATCCCGTCCTGGCCCGCAGTTACGACGCGATCTTCGGCGTGCCGGTGACCTTCGGTGCGGGGCGGGCCGCGCTCGAGATCGACAATGCTGCACTGAAGTCGCCACTCGTGCAGACCGAGGAATCACTCGAGGAGTACCTGCGGGATTCTCCGAATCTCATTCTCTCCGAACGTGAATACGAGTCGACGGTGTCGTCCCAGGTGCGGCGGATCTTCGAATCGGGCATCGACGGCCGGACGGCGACCGCCGAGGACATCGCCGGCAGGCTCGCGGTGAGCCCTCCCCATCTGCGACGCCTGCTCCGCCAGGAGGGCACGTCGCTGGGGCAGTTGCGCGAGGAGGTCCTCCGCGACCTCGCGATCGCGGGCCTGAGACGCGGTGAAGCGGTCGACGATCTGTCGTCCCGGCTCGGTTTCTCCGAGCCGAGCGCCTTCCGCCGTGCGTTCAAGAGGTGGACCGGAAACACCCCTCGCGCATACCGAGAGCACCGCTGACGCGCATCGGCTGCCGACCGTCGCGACGCCGCCGGATACCCGGCCGGTTCCGGAACGAAACTCGATTCGACCAGGAGTTATGGGCGAGGAGTCGGTACGCGGACATGTCGGGGCCCGGCTTGCATTCCTGCATTTTCAGTGGGAACGTCGAAAGCGAACCGTCATCGACTTTCGAGAGGGTGATCTACGAGCTATGCGCACGACCGTTCGCGACGACTATCCGACCCGCGGTCGCACCGCCTGCGAGTCCGTCGAGAGGAAGGATCCCGTCGTCTGGGGTTCGGCTGCCGGCGGGCCGCTCGACACCGAGGCCGTGATCGAGTACGACCGCCGCGGGTTCCACACCGCCGAAGGACTTCTCGCCGCCCACGACGTCGGGAACCTCCTGGAGGAGACCTCACGACTCGGCCGGGAACTCGGCGACGACGACCGTGTGGTCCGCGAAAAGGGCAGCGGCGACGTCCGCTCGGTCTTCGACGTGCACCGGCTCAGCGATCTTGTGGACTCGATCGTCCGCAGGCCCGAAATCGCCGGAATCGCACGGCAACTGCTGGGATCCGATGTGTACGTCCACCAGTCGCGGCTCAACGTCAAGCCCGGCTTCCGCGGTGGACCGTTCTACTGGCATTCGGACTTCGAGACGTGGCACGCAGAGGACGGCATGCCCAAGCCGCGTGCTCTGAGCATCTCGATCGCCCTCACCGAGAATTACGGCTACAACGGCGGTCTGATGATCATGCCGGGTTCGCACAAGACGTATGTTTCGTGTGCCGGTGAGACGCCCGACGACTACTACCGGGAGTCGCTGGTCACCCACGTTCCGCCGACAGGTTCGCCCGACGAGGACACCCTCACCCGTTTGGCCGCCGAGCACGGTATCGCGACCTTCACCGGCCCGGCGGGGTCGGCGACGGTCTTCGATTCGAACTGCATGCACGGTTCCAACGGGAACATCACGCCGTTCCCGCGCTCGAATCTGTTCGTCGTGTTCAACAGCGTCGAGAACACGCTCGTCGAGCCGTTCGCCGCCTCGAGGCCGCGTCCTCCCTATCTCGGCAGCCGCGATTTCACGCCGCTGAGGTGACCTGAGGCGAGAAGATCCCACGATGGTGGCCGGGACGGTCCTGCGGCGTCCCGGCCACCCGTCGTCAGGGGGACGGCGTGCGGCCCTTCGTGTCGATCGGCATCGCACGTCCGCCGGAGCCGAAGATCGCTCGCCGGAGGGTGAATCTGCCCAGGTCGGGGTCGTAGGGCCGGTATGCCGCATACACGAGGACGTGGAGACGTGACTGTAGACGGATGAGCCTGAGGATCTCCGGCGTCAGGCGGCCGTGCAGTTCGAAGGTGTCGATTCCCGACTGGATATAGGCCGCGTACTCACGGGGCGGGGTGTAGGCCCGACGCGGCGACAGGTCGGCGTACAGATCGGTCAGCTGGGCGATCTCGATGTCCATCTCACGCAGACACAGTGCCAGATCCAGATCCTCGTGGATTCTCGGGTCCGTACTGACGACCTCCCGGACACGCTCCCACGCCGAGCGTCGCAGTGCCATGTTCGCGCCGTGCAGATTGTCGATCCGCCGTTCCCCGCCGAATGTTCCTTGCGCGACCCGTTTGTCGATGTACCACTGTTTGAGCCTGCGGTAGGGGGAATCGTAGGAGTTGCTGAGTCCGCTGATCGCTCCCACCTCGGCGGTGTCGTCGCGGGCGAAAAAACTGCGGACGGTGTGCGCCCAATCGGGACGAACCCGCGTGTCCGCATCGATCCGTCCGATGAGATCTCCTGTGGCCGCGTCGTATCCGGCATTGCGCGCGAATGCGACACCCGGTCTTGGCTCGACGATCCGTCGCACGAGGGGCTCGCCGGCGGCGATGGCTTCGATGATCTGCGCGGTGCGATCGGTCGAATTGTTGTCAACGACCAGGATTTCGTGGATCTCCGACTTCTGGGCGAGCAGCGCCGCAAGGCATTTCGCGATGTAACGCTCCTCGTTGTGGGCCGGCACGACGATCGACAACCTGTTCGTAGTCATGGAAACGACGCTACCGAACCGACGAGGGCCGGCGGTTCGTCATCGCTGACGACTCCGCCGACCCTTCGCGCCGCAGACGGTTCAGCCGCGACGGGTGCGCACGGCCTGCGCGAGGCGGTCGAGCTGCGCGGCGGTGGTGTCCCAGTCGATGCACGCGTCGGTGATCGACTTGCCGTAGTCGAGCTTGTCGGCCTCGCCGAGGGTCAGGTCCTGACGTCCCGCCTCGATGAAGCTCTCGAGCATCAGTCCGACTATGCCCTTCTCGCCGGCCTCGATGCGCTCGGCGACATCGGTGACGACGTCGACCTGCTTGTTGTGGTCCTTGCGGCTGTTGCCGTGGCTTGCGTCGATGACGACACGCTCGGGCAGACCGGCCTTGCGCAGGCGGGCCATCGTGTCGGCCACGGTCTCGGCGTCGTAGTTCGGCCCCGCGCTGCCACCGCGCAGGATGACGTGGCAGTCCGGGTTGCCTACGGTCTCGATCAGCGCGGCCTGACCGTCGAGGTCGGTGCCGGGGAAGACGTGGCTGGCCGCTGCGGCACGGGTGCCGTCGACCGCGACCTGCACGTCACCTTCGGTGGAGTTCTTGATGCCGACGGGCATGGACAGCGCGCTGCACAGCTGGCGGTGAACCTGACTCGCGGCGGTGCGGGCGCCGATGGCTCCGTAGGTGACCAGGTCGGCGTAGTACTGCGGAAGGATCGGGTCGAGGAACTCGCAGCCGACGGGCAGGCCGAGACCGGAGACGTCGAGCAGCAGCTTACGGCCGATGCTCAGACCGGTGTTGATATCGAAGGTGCCGTCGAGGTGCGGGTCGTTGAGCAGGCCCTTCCACCCGAGCGTGGTGCGCGGCTTCTCGAAGTACACACGCATCACGACGTGCAGGTCGTCGCGCAGCTCCTCGGCCTTGGCGGCCAGACGGCGCGCGTAGTCCATCGCAGCGGCGGGGTCGTGCACGGAGCAGGGGCCGACCACGACGACGAGACGGTCGTCGGTGCCGTTCAGGATGTCGACGGTGCCGGCGCGGCCCGAACGGACGGTCGCTGCGACGACGGCGTCGGGTGCGTACTCGGCACGGATCTCGGAGGGTGCGACGAGAGGGCTGACCTTGACGGTGCGCTGTTCGTCGAGATTCGACGTGGAGATTCCGGTGGTCGCGGTTCCGGTGCTGGGGCTCATCGATGGTTCCTGTTCTCGGTGGTTCGGATTCCGACCCGAGAGAACCTGAGATTCCGACGAGCCGGTCTGGATCCGGCTCGTAGGTGAAGAAGTCAGCGCGCGGTCACGCCGACCGACCCACCCCGGGCCGGCCTGCTAAACCAGAAATATGCACGCTGCATAGCCCCGGACTGTACCAGGAAGGCCGATGCGCCTGTCAAATCGCCCCCGCACGGGAACGAAGAGGTGCCCCGTCAGCGTGGGCCCGTGGGCAGGACGACACGCCCGAAGGTCGTGCTCAGCACCCCTGCAGCGGAGGTGTACCAGGCGCCGGCGGCAGCGGCGAGCCCGAAATAACCCCCGACCCTCGTCGGACCGGTCTGCTCCAGTAGCGCTCCGAGGGCGAGGAAGACGAAGACGAAGACGGCGAGGAGTACCGAGAAGGTGACGAAGGGGGCCGCGCCGATCCGGGTACCGGCTGAACGCCGTCGCTCCGAAGACGTTGCGCTTCAGGAACTCCCACATTCCGACGGCGATCGACCTCCCGAACTTCTAATGTGGCGAGCATGAGCACGCACGTCGTCCGCAGCCGCCATGTCGCTCGGGTCGTCCGATGCCCACCGCGCCGGGTCTACGAATTCGCCGCGGATCCCGACAACCTGCCGAAGTGGGCGGCCGGTCTGGCACAAAGCGAGGTGCGGCGGATCGGCGACGCCCTCGTCGCGGACTCCCCGATGGGCGAGGTCACCGTGCGGTTCGTCGGCGCCAACGATTACGGGGTGCTCGACCACGAGGTGACACTGCCGTCGGGTACGACGGTGCACAACCCGATGCGGGTACTCCCCCATCCGGACGGTGCCGAAGTCGTCCTCACCGTCCGGCAGATCGAACTGACCGACGACGAGTTCGACCGCGACACGCGCATGGTGGAAGAGGACCTCGCGCGACTCGCGGCGCTCCTCGAGTCGTGACCCTTCGGAACAGGAGAACGTGAATGGCCCGCAAGATCGCCACCAACACCGCAGTCGGCCTGCAGGAACTGCTGGACTTCGTCCGGCCCCGGCACCGAATGATCCTCATGACGCAACGCGACGACGGCACACCGCAGGCCTCCCCCGTCACCGGCGGCGTCGACGACCGCGGACGCATCGTGATCGCGACCTATCCCCGGCGCGCCAAGACCCGCAACGCCCGCAGCCGGCCCGAGGTCGGTGTCGTCGTGCTGTCCGACGACTGGAACGACGCGTGGGTGCAGGTCGACGGAACCGCGGAGGTGATCGATGCCCACGACGACGTCGAACCGCTCGTCGAGTACTTCCGCAACATCGCCGGGGAACATTCGGACTGGGACGAGTACCGGCAGGCCATGCGCGATCAGCGCAAGTCGCTGATCCGGATCACCCCGACCCGCTGGAGCCCGGTGGCCACGGGAGGCTTCCCGCCCGAACTGGCATAGATACCTCACCGCCCGCGTCGACCACGTGCCCCGCGATCCGTCGCAGGGGCACGTTGCGTTCCTCGGACAACTTCCGGAGCAGGACGAACGCATCGTCGGCACCCACCGCGAAGCGTTCCATGAGATCACCCTTCGGACCGCGCGCCGCTCGACCGCTCCCTGTTGCCGACCTCCCCCGATGCCACGCCACATACTTGCATCGACCTCCCGGCGTGCCGAAGAACCCTAGTGCGAAGAGCAGGTCGCACCGGTCACGAGCGGCCGGCGGTCTACCGCCACGGCACGCGTTCCGGGTCGCGCAGCATCCGCCGTGCCGTGGACATCCGGTGCACCTCGTCGGGGCCGTCGTAGATACGGGCGTAGCGCGCCCGCCGGTACATCCCCTCGAGCGGCGTGTCGGCGGTGAGACCGAGCGCCCCGTACACCTGGATCGCACGGTCGACGACATCGTGCAGCATCTGCGCGCCGCGGAACTTGATGAGCCCGATCCGGACCCGGGCGTCCTCCCCCGCATCCATCACCCGCGCGGCGTCCAGCGTCATCAGACGGGCGGCCTGGATGTCGGCGGCGGATTCGGCGATGTAGCGCTGGATCTCACCCTTCTCGGCGAGCAGCGATCCGTGGGCGAAGCGGGAGTTGGCGCGCGCACACATGAGTTCGAAGGCCCGTTGGGCCTGCCCGAGCCACCGCATGCAGTGGAAGATCCGTCCCGGCCCGAGCCGGTCCTGCGCGACGACGAAGCCGTTGCCGCGTTCACCGAGCACGTTCTCCTCGGGAACGCGCGCACCGTCGTACCGCACCTCGTAGTGATCGCTCGGGTCGTGCCCCATCGTGGGGATCGCCCGCACGATCTCGAGTCCGGGGGTGTCGATGGGCACGATGATCGCGCTGATGCTGCGGTGCAGCGGAGTCGACTCGGGTTCGGTCCGGGCGAAGACCGTGCAGTAGCCGGCCTGCGCGGCGCCGGTGGTGAACCACTTGTGCCCGTCGATCACCCATTCGCCGTTCTCGAGCCGGGCGGTGGTCTGCACGAGCACGGGGTCGGATCCCGCCACCTCCGGCTCGGTCATGCCGACAGAGGGCAGGATGTCGCCGGAGACGAGCCCTGGGATCCAGCGCTCGCGTTGTTCGGCGGTGCCGTGCCGCTGGATCATCAGGGCGTCCTGCATGGACACCGATCCCACCGCGAGCTGACCGTACTCGGAGCGGCCGATGATCTCGTTGAGGTAGACGAAGTCGAGGAAGGGAACCCCGCCCCCTCCCATCTCCTCGGGATGCCCCAGAGCCCACAGCCCGAGTTCCTTCGCCCTGGCCTTCAGCCCGACGAGCGCCTCGGCGGCCTTGTCGTCGTGACGGCTCAGGACGAGTTCGAGAGGAATCACCTCGTCGTCGATGAACGAACGCATGCGGGTGCACAGCTCGGCCACCCGCCCTTCGGGCCGGTTCGCAGTCATGCCCGCCAATCTATCGGCGCACACGTGCACTCACATAGCGTTCCGTCCTGTCCGGGTGTGGAAATCCGTCCGCCGGGGCATTCTGGGGCGAGTCCATCCTGCGACGCGACGAGCACGGAGGTGCCATGCCGGATCCGTCCGACCGAGTACCCGAATACGAACACACCGAAGACGGTCATCTCGTCGAGAGCCGGGCGGAGGACTTCGCCCATGCGCGCAGCCTGCCCGTCGACCCGGACTGGTTCAAGACCGCGGTGTTCTACGAGGTTCTCGCCCGCGCTTTCAACGACTCGAACAACGACGGCACCGGCGACCTGCGGGGGCTGACCGAGAAACTCGACTACATCGCGTGGCTCGGCGCCGACTGCATCTGGCTGCCGCCCTTCTACGATTCACCGCTCCGCGACGGCGGCTACGACATCCGCGACTTCCGGGCGGTGCTACCGGAATTCGGCACGGTCGAGGACTTCGTCACCTTCCTCGACGAGGCGCACAAACGCGGTATCCGCGTCATCACCGACCTCGTCATGAACCACACGTCCGACACGCACGCGTGGTTCCAGGAATCCCGGAGCGACCCCGACGGGCCGTACGGCGACTTCTACGTGTGGTCGGATGTCGACGACCGATACCAGGAAGCCCGCATCATCTTCGTCGACACCGAGACGTCCAACTGGACGTGGGATCCGGTGCGCAAGCAGTACTACTGGCACCGGTTCTTCTCGCACCAGCCCGACCTGAACTACGACAACCCCGAAGTACAGGACGCGATGCTCGACGTCCTGCGGTTCTGGCTCGATCTCGGCATCGACGGGTTCCGCCTCGACGCGGTCCCCTATCTGTTCGAGCGTGAGGGGACCAACTGCGAGAACCTCCCTGAGACGCACGCCTTCCTCAAGAAGTGCCGTGCGGTGATGGATGCCGAATATCCCGGCCGGGTGATGCTGGCGGAGGCGAACCAGTGGCCCACCGACGTCGTCGAGTACTTCGGCGAACCCGAGATCGGCGACGAGTGCCACATGGCTTTCCACTTCCCGCTGATGCCGCGCATCTTCATGGCGGTGCGGCGACAGAACCGTTTCCCGATCTCGGAGATCCTCGCCCAGACCCCGCCGATCCCGAAGACCGCCCAGTGGGGCATCTTCCTCCGCAACCACGACGAGCTGACCCTCGAGATGGTGACGGACGAGGAACGCGACTACATGTACGCCGAGTACGTCACCGACCCGCGGATGCGCGCGAACATCGGCATCCGCCGTCGTCTGGCGCCGTTGCTGGAGAACGACCGCAACCAGCTCGAGCTCTTCACCGCTCTGTTGCTGAGCCTGCCGGGCTCCCCCGTCCTGTACTACGGCGACGAGATCGGCATGGGCGACAACATCTGGCTCGGCGACCGCGACGCGGTGCGGACCCCGATGCAGTGGACCCCCGACCGCAACGCGGGCTTCTCCCGCGCCGATCCGGGCCGGTTGTACCTGCCGGTGATCATGGATCCCACCTACGGGTACCAGGCGGTGAACGTCGAATCGCAGATGAACTCGACGAACTCGCTGTTGCACTGGACGCGGCGGATGATCCAGGTCCGCAAGCAGCATCCGGCCTTCGGTGAGGCCTCGTTCACCGAACTCGGCAGCGCGAATCCCGCGATCCTGTCCTATCTGCGCGAGATGTCGCCCGGCCCGGAACGCAACTACAGCGACGTCATCCTGTGCGTGAACAACCTGTCGCGCTATCCGCAGGCGGTCGTCCTCGATCTGTCGCGCTTCGCCGGGTGGATCCCGGTGGAGCTGACCGGGTCCGTCCCGTTCCCGACGATCACGGAGGAGGGTTACATGATCACCCTGCCCGGTCACGGATTCTTCTGGTTCGCGCTGCAACCCGATCCGTCCAAGGAGGGACCGGGCGAACACCCGGTGAGCAGCGAAGCGGAAGCGGCGGTGCAGCCGTGACGACCAACAACGAGCTCTACCCGGACGAACGGCTCGTCGAGGATCTGCGCGAATGGATGCCGCACCAGCGATGGTTCGCGGCCAAGGGCCACACCATCACCGGGATCGGTGTCGTCCTGCGTCATCCGCTCGTGGAGGAGTCCGGTTTCGGGGCCGACCATCTGATCGTGAAGGTCTCGTTCGACTCGACCGCGGACCAGATCTATCAAGTGCCCCTCGGTTTCCGTTCCCATCTCCCCGAGGAACTGCAGTCGTGGAGCGTGGTCGGCCCCGACGACTCCCACGACCACGGCCTGCACGTCTACGACGGCCTCCGCGATCAGGAGATCCTCGACCGGTATTCGCGCAATCTGGCGAGCGGCACCCCCGCCGGCCCGGTGGATCTCCACACCGTGCCGGGTGCGGTCATCGAACCGGGCCTGCGTGGGCGTGCGCTGAGCACGGAGCAGTCCAACACCTCCGTGGTCCTCGGAGAGAAGTTGCTGCTCAAGATGTTTCGTCGGCTCACGCTCGGCATCAATCCGGACGTCGAACTGCCGCTCGCGCTCGGCGAGGACGGATGTCGGTCGATCGCCCCGATCCGGGCATGGATCGAAGCGGAGGTCGACGGGGTCCGCACCACGCTGGCGATGGTGCAGGACTTCGCGGCGAACTCGGCCGACGGCTGGTCGATGGCACTCGGCAGTGTCCGGGACCTGCTCCTGGAAGGAGACCTGCGCGCCGACGAGGTGGGCACCGACTTCGCCGGGGAATCCCATCGCATCGGTGCGGCCGTGGCGGATGTGCACGCCCATCTCGGCTCCGCGCTCGGCACCGACGAGCGCGCCGCCGCCGAACTGGCCGAGGGCATGATCCGCCGGCTCGAGGGTGCGGCGGCCGAGGTCCCCGAGCTCGCCGAACTCACCGACGCGGTCCGGGCCCGGTTCGATGAGGTTGCGGCGCTGGGTCAGGTTCCGGTGCACCGCATCCACGGCGACCTGCATCTCGGGCAGGTGCTGCGTACCCCCGAGCGCTGGTTGCTCATCGACTTCGAGGGCGAACCCGCGAAGTCGCTCGAGGAGCGCCGCAAGCCCGACAGTCCGTTCCGGGACGTGGCGGGAATGCTGCGGTCGTTCGACTACGCCGCGCATCATTCGATCCGTGAATCCGAACAAGGCACGGCGGTGGAGTCGCAGCGGGAGTTCCGGGCCCGGGAGTGGGCCGAACGCAACTGTGCCGCCTTCTGCGACGGCTACGCAGCTGCCTCGGGCACGGATCCACGGGGCTCCGACGTCCTGCTGCGTGGTTACGAGCTCGACAAGGCGGTCTACGAGGTGGTCTACGAGGCTCGGCACCGTCCCTCGTGGCTTCATCTGCCGCTCGAGGCGATCCGTCGTCTCACCGCCCGCTGACCCCCCCGAACGCGGGAAGGGGAGAGATGCCGTGGCATCTCTCCCCTTCCTCGTCGTGCGGGTCAGCTCACCTGGAGCAGCAGTTCGTCTTCCACGACGTCCGCCGTGACCCGGTTGCCCTCGGCGAGCGCGTCGTCGAGCAGCATGTCGGCGATGCGGTCGTCGACCACCCGGGAGATCGAGCGGCGCAACGGACGGGCACCGAACTCGGGCTGGTGACCGTTGCGGGCGATCCACGCCACCGCGTCGGCGGTGAACTCGAGGTCGATCCCCCTGCTCTGCAGCCGCTTCCGGCTGTCGTCGAGCAGCAGCTCGGTGATCCGGTGCAGCTGGTCGTCGTCGAGCTTGCGGAACATCACGATCTCGTCGATGCGGTTGAGGAACTCCGGCCGCATCGATTCGCGCAGCCGTCCCATGACCCGGTCACGCAGCGGCTTCTCGGCCGCCTCGGCGTCACCGGTGGTGAAGCCGAGCGCGCCTCCGCGGCTCGAGATGATGTCCGAACCGAGGTTGCTGGTCATGATGACGACGGTATTGGTGAAGTCCACCGTGCGTCCCTCACCGTCGGTGAGGCGACCGTCGTCGAGGACCTGCAGCAGTGTGTTGAACACGTCCGGGTGCGCCTTCTCGATCTCGTCGAGCAGCACCACCGAGTAGGGGTGGCGACGCACCTGTTCGGTGAGCTGTCCGGCCTCGCCGTAACCGACGTAACCGGGAGGGGCGCCGACGAGACGGCTCACGGTGTGGCGTTCGCCGAACTCGCTCATATCGATGCGCAGCATGGTGCGCTCGTCACCGAAGAGCACCTCGGCGAGGGCCTTCGCGAGCTCGGTCTTGCCGACGCCGGTGGGACCGAGGAACAGGAAGCTGCCCACCGGACGACGCGGGTCGCTCATGCCGGAGCGGCTGCGCCGCACGGCACGTGCCACGGCGTGGACGGCTTCGTCCTGTCCGACGACGCGCTTGTGCAGCTCGTCCTCGAGCGTGCGCAGCCTCTCCTTCTCGGCGCGGGTCATCCGCGATGCGGGGACTCCGGTGGCCCGCGAGACGATCTCGGCGATCAGCTCCGGGTCGACGGTCGGAGTTCCCTCTCCGTTGCCCTCGCTGTCGCCACCGTCGATCCGAGCCTGGACGCGAAGGATCTCGTCGCGGATGCGCGAGGCATCCTCGTACTGTTCGGCCTCGACGGCGCGATCCTTCTCCGCTTCGAGTTCGTCCAGCCTCGAACGCAGTTCGGTCACGTCGGTGCGCGGCACCCGCAGGCGCAGTCGTGCACCGGCCTGGTCGACGAGGTCGATCGCCTTGTCCGGCAGGTGCCGGTCGGGCAGGTACCGCATCGACAGGTCGACGGCCGCTTCGAGCGCTTCGTCGGTGTACCGGACCTTGTGGAACTCGGCGTACCGATCGGCGAGACCCTTCAGGATCGCGACGGCGTCGTCGCGTGCTGGCTCGTCGACCGTGACGGGCTGGAAACGGCGTTCGAGCGCCGGATCCTTCTCGATGTGCTTGCGGTACTCGTCGAGGGTGGTCGCACCGACGACATGCAGTTCACCGCGGGCGAGCTTCGGCTTGAGGATGTTCGCCGCGTCCATCGCGCCCTCGTTGCCGGCGCCTGCGCCGACGACGGTGTGGATCTCGTCGATGAAGACGATGAGCTTGCCCTGCTGGGCGGTGATCTCGTCGAGCGCTGTGGTGAGACGTTCCTCGAAGTCGCCCCGGTATCGGGTTCCGGCGACCATCGCCGTCAGGTCGAGCTGGACGATCCGCTTGTCCTGCAGGATGTCCGGGACGTCCCCGTCGACGATGCGCTGGGCGAGTCCTTCGACGATGGCGGTCTTGCCGACGCCGGCCTCACCGACGAGCACCGGGTTGTTCTTGGTGCGTCGCGCGAGGATCTCGATCGTCTGCTCGATCTCGTCGGTACGGCCGATGACGGGGTCGATGCCGCCGCCGCGCGCCCGCTCGGTGAGGTCGACGCCGAATTTGTCGAGCGTCGGCGTCGGGGTCTCCTCCGCGGCGGGAGCTGCGGGGGTGGGCTGCAGTGCGGTCTGCAACGCCTGCGGGGTCACGCCCAGGGACGCCAGCAGGCGTCCGGGAGCGCGGGTCTGGTCGGCCGCGAGCGTGAAGAACAGGTGCTCGGGGTCGATGTAGGTGGAGCCGAGCGCACGCGAGAGCTGGTGCGCTTCGAGGAGTGCGGTCTTCACGGCACCGGTCAGTGCGGGTGCGGAGACGGCCTCACCGGGGCGGCTCTGCGGCAGCCGCTGGTCGACGGCGGCAGCGACGTCGGCGGGGTCGGCTCCGGCGCGCGTCATGACCGTGCGGGACGGATCCTGCTCCGCCATCGCGCGGAGGAGGTGCAGCACGTCGAGTTCCGCGTCACCACGGTCGGTGGCGTAGCGCGCTGCGTGGGCGAGGAGGTCCTGGGTACCGCGGCTCATGAAACGTGTGATGTCGATTCGGCCGGGGTCACCAGGCCCGAAGAATGCCGGCATTCCGAAGCCTTTCTGTCGAACTTGAGCCATTCTCACTCAACTAACGTGCCCAGAGCGCTCTCAATTCCCACATGGAAGTGATCCGGAACACGTATCGAGTTGTGGCCATTAATGTTGTGTACAACAAAACGGGGCGCTACATTCATTCCCGTGCCGTCTCCACTCGAACTCGACCAGCAGGTGTGCTTCGCGCTCTACCGCGCCTCCCGCACCATCACGGCCGCATATCGGCCACATCTCGATCGGCTGGGCATCACCTACCCGCAGTACCTGGTGCTCCTGGCGCTGTGGGAACGCGATGCGCGAGGCGTGCAGGATCTGTGCGACTCGCTCGATCTCGACACAGGCACACTCTCCCCCCTGCTCAAACGGCTCGAGGCCGCCGGATACGTCGAACGACGCCGGCAGCAGACCGACGAACGTCGTGTCGTCGTCCACCTCACCGAAGCGGGAGATGCACTCCGGACAGAGGCCACGGACATCCCCGGCTGCGTGACGCGGGACAGCCGGTTCGACGTCGACGAACTGGTCGCGCTGCGCGAGACGCTCCACCGCCTGACCGCCGCGTTGCAGGAAGCACCCGGCGCACTCTCGAAGAAAGGCAGGACATCGTGAACATCATCTACACCGCCGAAGCACTCGCCACCGGAGCAGGCCGCGACGGCCACGCCCGCACCAGCGACGGCAAGCTCGACCTCGACCTGTCCATCCCCACCGAGATGGGCGGCAGCGGCAAGGGCACCAACCCCGAACAACTCTTCGCCGCCGGGTACGCCGCGTGCTTCCACTCGGCACTGCAGATGATCGCCCGACAGGAGAAGGCGGACGTCAGCGACTCCGCGGTCGGCGCCCGCGTCGGCATCGGCCCGACCGACGGCGGCGGATTCGGTCTCGCCGTCACCCTCGAGGTGACTCTTCCGAACCTCCCCCGCGAGCAGGCGCTCGAGCTCACCGAGAAGGCCCATCAGGTGTGCCCGTACTCCAACGCGACCCGCGGCAACATCGACGTCACCCTCGAGGTGACGGAGGACTGAGTCACCCTCGAAGGTGACGGAGGACTGAGTCACCCTGCGCTGCGCACATGTCCGCGCCGACCCGTAGCGTGGACACGTGCGCACGCAGGACCGGTCGCAGCTCGCGCTGTTCGCGACCGAACTCGATTTCCCCCTCGACGACTTCCAGGTCGAGGCCTGCCGAGCCCTCGAGGACGACCGCGACGTCCTGGTGTGCGCCCCCACCGGGGCGGGCAAGACCGTCGTCGGTGAATTCGCCGCCCGTCTCGCGCTCGCAGCGGGCGGACGCTGCTTCTACACCACCCCCATCAAGGCGCTGAGCAACCAGAAGTACTTCGACCTGTCGCGTCGCTTCGGCGACGACCGCGTCGGTCTGCTCACCGGCGACATCTCGCTGGACCCGCGCGCGCCCGTGGTCGTCATGACCACCGAAGTGCTGCGCAGCATGCTGCACGGCGGCTCCCCGCTCCTGCACGGACTCACCCACGTCGTCATGGACGAGGTGCACTATCTCGCCGACCGCGAGCGCGGTGCGGTGTGGGAGGAAGCGATCCTCTCCCTTCCCGATGACGTGCGGCTGACCAGCCTGTCGGCCACGGTGAGCAACGCCGAGGAGTTCGGCGGCTGGCTGCGCGGCGTCCGTGGCGACCTCGCGGTCGTCGTCGAGGAGACCCGGCCCGTCCCGCTCACCCAGCACATGCTCGCCGGCGGGCGGCTGTTCGACCTGTTGTCCCCGTCCGGCACCGTCGACGAGACCCTCGAGCGGTACATCGCCCACCGCCAGCTCGTCGAGGCCGCGCCCGGCCCCGCGACCGGCCGTGGACGACGACGGCGACGTGCGCGCGGAGCACCCGGACCGGCCGGTGCCGACCTGCCCGAGGTCGTCGCCCGGCTCGAGGCCGAACAACTGTTGCCGGCCATCTGGTTCCGGTTCAGCCGCAACGGGTGCGACGGCGCCGTCGCCGAATGCCTCGAATCGTCGGTTCGGCTCACCGAGGCGGCCGACGTCGCCGAGATCCGCGCGGTCGCCGACCGGCACACCGCAGCGCTGCCGCCCGCAGATCTCGACGCCGTCGGTCACGCCGAGTGGCTCGAAGGACTCGAACGCGGTTTCGCCGCGCACCACGCCGGTCTGATCCCGGCCTTCCGTCACACCGTCGAGGAGTTGTTCGCCCGCGGTCTCGTGCGGGTCGTGTTCGCCACTGAGACCCTCGCCGTGGGGGTGAACATGCCGGCGCGCACCGTCGTCCTCGAACGCCTCGTCAAACCCACCGCCGACGGACCGGTGCGCCTCTCCCCCGGCGAGTACACCCAGCTCACCGGTCGCGCCGGTCGGCGCGGCATCGATGTCGAAGGCCACGCCGTCGTGCTGTGGAGTCCCGAGGCCGCCCCCGCGGCCGTCGCCGGCCTCGCCGGCGCACGCTCGTACCCGCTCCACAGTTCGCTGCGCGTCGGCTACAACACCGCGGTCAACCTGGTCGCCGGTCGCGGCATCCCCGGCTCCCGCGAGTTCCTGCGACGCTCGTTCGCCCAGTTCCAGGCCGAACGATCCGTCGCGGCGCTCACCGACGCCGTCCGCGCGAACACGACGGCGCTGCGTGATCTCGACACCGAACTCGGGGACGCCGAGGGCTTCACCGAGTACCGGCACCTGTGCGACCGGCTCGCCGAGGCACGACGCTCCGGTTCGGCCGAGCTGGTGACGTCGCTGGCACGGGCGGTGCGGTCGCATCCTGCGCATCGACGCGGCGATAGGGAGCGCCTCCTCGCCCTCTCTGCGCGACGCGCCGCGGTGCACGGCGACACCGAACGGATGCGGTCGCAGATCGACACGGTCACCGGACGCCTCGTCGAGACCTTCGATCGCACACTGGATCTGCTCGAGGAGCGGGGTTATCTGCTCCGCGACCCGATGGGCGGGTCGGCCTACGTCACCGACGACGGTCGTCGTCTGGGCCGGATCTACTGCGCGAACGACCTTCTCGTCGCCGAATGCGTGCGGACGGGCGCGTGGTCGGGGCTGACACCGGCCGAACTCGCCGCCGTCGCCTCGAGCGCTCTGGGCGAGACCCGGCGCCGCACCGTCGGAGTCCCGGGACGCACCACCCCGGCGATCGACGAGGCGCTGCGCGCCACCTCACGGCTGTGGAGCGAACTTGCCGGACGCGAAGAGCGTCTCGGCCTGGAAGTGGGGCCGGATCCGGATCCGATCGCCGTCGCCGCGATCCACCGCTGGGCACGCGGGGACGGACTCGCCGCCGCCCTGCGCACCGCATCGGATGCGGGGCTCTCGGCAGGCGATCTGGTCCGGCGTTATCTGCGCACCCTCGACCTCGTGGATCAGACCGGACTGTGCCGACGCGACGATCTGCCGCCGGTCTCGTTCACCCTGACCTGAGAACTGCAGGATCTACGGTATCGAAAGATCTAGGGCATCGAGTACTCGACGGAGCACACCCGCTCCGACAGTTCCCACAACCTCCGCGCCAGGATCTCGTCGCGTGACCGCGAGGTGGACTGCACCAGCTTCGGCCGGCCGCGCATCTCGAAGAAGGAATCCGGCCCGTAGTAGCCACCCGGCTCCGCATTCGGTGAGGTCGCCGCGTAGAGCGTCGGGAGCGCACCCTGCTGCGGGGACTGCCCGATGATCGGGGTGACGAGTTCGACGATTTTCCCGTGCCAGGACTCGCTGCGGTACTGCAGATTCGTCGACGAATAACCCGGATGCGCGGCAAGCGAACTCACGCTCGATCCGGCGGCGGTCAGGCGTCGCTGCAGTTCGTACGCGAACAACAGGTTCGCGAGCTTCGACTGCCCGTAGGCGAGCCACCGCTCGTAGCGGCGACGTTCCCAATCGATGTCGTCGAGATCGATGCTGCCGATGCGGTGCATCGTGCTGCTGACCGTCACCACCCGGTCGGTGATGCGGTCGAGCAGCAACCCGGTGAGCGCGAAGTGGCCGAAGTGATTGGTCCCGATCTGCATCTCGAAACCGTCGGCCGTCCGCCGCAGCGGTACCGCCATGACGCCGGCGTTGTTGACCAGGACGTCGATACGCTCGTGCTCGGCACGCACCTCGTCGGCGAAGGCACGGATCGACGAGAGATCCGCCAGGTCCAGACGGCGCACGGTGGCGCGGTCGCCGAGATCGGCCGCGACCGACTCACCCTTGGCGACATCGCGGCACGCGAGCACCACCTCGGCACCGGCGTGCGCCAGCGCCCGGGCGGTCTCTGCACCGAGTCCGCTGTTGGCCCCCGTCACGATCATCGTGCGTCCCGACAGATCCGGAATATCGTTCGTGGTCCACCCCATGCCCGCCACCCTACGGACGCGCGCCGCGTGGCGACACTCCCGTTTCCGGCGTCGACGGTCCCGATGGATCGCATCCTCGCCGTGGGGCGCACCTGCTCGTAGACTTCCCCGGAACTCACGACCGCAGGCGCGCGGGGGCGCATGCACGACAGGGAGGTTCCATCGATGGGGCACCACCCCGGACGTCCGGACCGCGAACTCGCCGCAGCGTTGCGGAACGGGGAGCCGGACGCCACGGCAGCGGTCTTCGACCGTTTCGCCCCCGGCCTGTACGCGTACGCGTGCGGCTTCGTCGCCGTGTCATCGGCCTCGGACGTGGTGTACGACGCGGTCTGGACGGCGACCGCGCGGATCCGGTCGCTGCGCGACGAGAGTCTCCTGCGGGCCTGGCTCTACGCCGTGGTCCGTGCCGAATGCATCCGCGTGCTCGAGCGCACCGGCTCCGCCCTCGAATATCTCCCCGCGGCCGACCCCGCCTATCAGGCCGCTTCCGACGTGCTCGACGTCCGTGAGGCGGTCCACCTGCTCGACGGCACCGCGCGCGAGGTCGTCGACCTGACGGTCCGGCATCACTTCTCGTCCCACGAGATCGAGGCATTGCTCGGTTCCGCCGGCGACGGACGTGTCCTCGCCCATGCGCAGGACTTCGTCGACCGTGCGGTGCCCCGCATGCCGAATGTGCTCGGAACGTTCTCGCTTCTCCCCTTCACCCCTCTGCCCGCGCACCTGCGTGGACGGCTGCTCACGGTGCAGCCCTCGGAGGCGGAACTGCTCGATCTCGGGCGCCGGCTCGAACCGCTGGACCGGGAGGGCTTCCCCCGTCGCGATCGTCGGGCGAAGCGCACCGTTCCCGTCATCGCGGCGTCGGTGGCGGTGTTCGCGGTGCTGGGCGTCGGTGCGTTGTTCGTGTTCCCGCAGGCCGAGCCCGTCGAGCGGCAGGTCCTGCGTCCTGCGGCCGAGCCGACGCTCGACATCGGGTCGCCGGTGGCGACGAGCACGACTGCAGCGACAACCGAGACCACGCCCACCGAGCCCGCGGAGACGACGACGGGGGAACCCGAGCTCGAGGCACCGGTGGTGACCCCCACCTCGGCAGCGACCGCCGAGCCCGCTGCGGAATCCACCGCCGCTTCCGCCACCACGGCGACATCGACCGCCGGTGGCTTCACCAGGCGCGGCGGGCCGGGTCGCGGGACCGAGCCGGACGAGGACCGCCCGCGCCGGGACACCGAGGAGAGCGACACGCCGAACACCGGGACGCCTCGCCCCACCACGGGTACGCCCACCTCACCGCGGCCGATGCCGACGCTGCCGACCTTCCCTCCGCGCGGCGGGGTATGAGGTGGGCATCCCCGTCACACGGCGGAGACGAGGACGTAACACGACGGGACTACCTTCGCGGAGTCGAGCACTCGCATTCCGGGGACGAAGGAGGACCCGGTCGTGGCACCACGCCGTAGATCCGCGTTGCTGGACGAGCTCCGCGTCGACGTACCGGGCCGCCCGCAGGACGTGATCCTCGAAGAGTTGCGCCGCGCCTTCCTCTCCGGAGCCGCACCCCCGGGCACACCGATCCCCGTCGGGGAGGTCACGGAGCTGTTCGGGGTGAGTCGCATCCCGGTCCGGGAAGCACTCGAGACCCTCATCGGCGAAGGTCTCGTGACCCACCGGCAGAACCATGGATACATCGTCGACCAGCTGACGATCGCGGAGCTACGCGAGATGTATTCAGTCCGTGAGACTCTCGAATCGGCGTCGCTCACGGCGGCCGTGCGCAACGCCACCGAGGAGGACTGCCGGCGCGTCGAAGAGTCGCACCGTCTTCTCGAATGCGCTGTGCAGGAAGGCGACTCGCGTGGCTATCACCGCGAGAGCCGGGTAACTCTCCGGCAATATCGCTCCATTACGGTCTGTACATCGGAATTCACCACCGCCGTTGATGTTCCGTCGATCGATTCGACTCCGCCCACCGGGCTCGCACCGGGACACGGGCGGCTCCCCCTCGCACAGGAGCAGGCATGACCGAAGTGCTGACACCGAGCGCCGGCAACGTCCCCGCCGCAGCCCCGCCGCCCGCGACCGGATACGACCCGCGGTTGACCAACGACGACCTCGCCCCGCTGAAGAACCAGCGGTGGGGTTCGTACAACATCTTCGCGTTCTGGATGTCCGACGTCCTCAGCGTGGGCGGGTACGTCACCGCCGGAAGCCTGTTCGCTCTCGGTCTGGCCAGCTGGCAGGTCCTCGTGGCCCTGCTCGTGGGCATCACGATCGTCTACTTCTTCTGCAATCTCGTCGCCAAGGTGTCGGCCCGAGACCGCCGGAACGCACTAGCCCAGCCAGGTCACGGGTGCGCCCTATCCGGTGATCTGCCGCAGCGTCTTCGGCGTCCTCGGTGCGAACATCCCCGCGATCATCCGCGGTCTGATCGCGGTGGCGTGGTACGGGATCCAGACCTTCCTCGCCTCGGCGGCACTCGACGTGGTGCTGATCAAGCTGTTCCCCTCGCTCGCACCCTATGCGGTGGTCGAGGACTACGGGTTCGCCGGCCTGTCCGCACTCGGATGGGCCAGCTTCCTGACGCTCTGGGTGCTGCAGGCCTGCGTGTTCTGGCGCGGCATGGAGTCGATCCGGCGGTTCATCGACTTCTGCGGGCCGGCCGTCTACGTCGTGATGTTCCTGCTGTGCGGTTATCTGATCTCCCAGGCCGGTTGGAGCGCAATCGATCTGACCCTCGGTGAGGTCACGCACACCGGATGGGCGTCGGTGCCGGTCATGCTCGGCGCGATCGTCTTGGTGGTCTCGTACTTCTCCGGCCCGATGCTCAACTTCGGCGACTTCTCCCGGTACGGGAAGTCCTACGCCGCCGTCAAGAAGGGCAACTTCCTCGGTCTGCCGGTGAACTTCCTGGTCTTCTCGCTGCTCGTGGTGATCACCGCGTCGCTCACGCTGCCCGTCTACGGCGAACTGATCACCGACCCCGTCGAGACGGTCGCCCGCATCGATTCGACCTTCGCGATCGTGCTCGGCGCGCTGACCTTCGCCATCGCCACGATCGGCATCAACATCGTCGCGAACTTCATCTCCCCGGCCTTCGACTTCTCGAACGTCAACCCGCAGAAGATCAGCTGGCGCGCCGGCGGCATGATCGCCGCGGTGGGCCGCGGTGGGCTCGGTGCTCATCACCCCGTGGAATCTGTACGACAACCCCGAGGTCATCCACTACACCCTGGAAACCCTGGGCGCGTTCATCGGTCCGCTGTTCGGCATCCTCATCGCCGACTACTACCTCGTGCGCAAGCAGAAGGTGATCGTCGACGACCTGTTCACGATGTCGGAGAAGGGCGCGTACCTCTACCGCAAGGGCTACAACCCGGCCGCGGTGATCGCGACCGTCGTCGGCGCCGTGGTAGCGATGATCCCTGTGCTGTTCAACGATGCGCCCGGCATGGGAACCGCCGCCCAGTACAGCTGGTTCATCGGCTGCGGTCTCGGTTTCGTCGTCTACCACCTGCTCGCGACCCGCACCCGCCTCGCAGTCCGTCTCCCCGACCGGGTCGCACAGGAAGCAGTCTGATCCTCCATGTTCATCAAGGTCGTCAACCCGAACACCACGTGGTCGATGACCGCCACGATGGGCCCACCCTCGATCGAGAGCCACTACGACGAGGCGCTCGCCGTGCCGGGCATCCTCACCGAGATCGAGAAGGGCGAACGCGACAGCGTCGACGGCTATGTCATCGCGTGCTTCGGCGATCCCGGACTGGACGCGGCGCGCGAGCTCGCCGGTGGGCCCGTCGTCGGCATCGCCGAGGCCGCCATGCGCGCCGCCGCGGTCCTGGGGCGCGGCTTCTCCGTCGTCACGACGCTGGCCCGCACGACCGGACGCGCGTGGGACCTCGCGCACCGCTACGGTATGCGCGACGCGTGCCGGGGCGTGCACGGGTGCGACCTGCCGGTGCTGGCCCTCGACAGCGATCCCGACGCACGCAAGATCGTCACCGAGGCGTGCCTCGACGCCCTGAGCGAGGACGGTTCCGACACCATTGTGCTCGGCTGCGCCGGGATGGCCGACCTGTGCGCCCACATCTCCGCGGAGATCGGGGTGCCGGTGGTCGATGGTGTCGCGGCCGCGACGCTGACCGTGCCGTCGCTGGTCGCGATGGGCCTGGCGACCGGCAAGCGAGGAGAGTTCGCGACGCCCCCGCCGAAGCGCTATGCGGGACTGCTCGACGGGTTCACGACGGGCGGGTGAAGCCCCGCCCCACCGTCACAGCCGGGTGAAGCCCCGCCCCACCGTCACAGCCGGGTGAAGCCCGCCCCCTACGATCGGGACGTGCTGTCCATCCACCATGCCCCGTTGAGGAAGACCGACCCCGAGAGTCTGTATCGGATCGTCGCTCTGCGGACCGATGTATTCGTCTTCGAGCAGGGCATCACCAGCGAACCGGAACTCGACGGCCGCGATCTCGACCCGACCACCGAACTGTTCTGGACGCGGGAGGGTGACGAGGTCCTCGCGACGCTGCGCGTGCTCCACGACGACGGGGACGTCGCCCACATCGGCCGTGTCGCCACCGCCCGGCACGCACGCGGGCGCGGCCTCGCCGCGGAGTTGATCGAGGCGGCGCTCGGGACCTGCCCGGGGGTGGTCGACATCTCGGCGCAGGCGTACCTGGAGCACTGGTACGCGCGATTCGGGTTCGTGCGCACCGGAGCGAACTACCTCGAGGCGGGGATCGACCACGTGCCGATGCGCCGCACCCCGTGACCGCGGGGCGCCCGTCGGCCGGCGGTCACGGGGTGCGGGCGACGACGCTATCAGCCGATCTCGAAGTGCACTCCGGTGAGCTTCTCCGACAATTCCCACAGCCGCGTCGCGGTCTCGCGGTCGCGGGCCCGACGCCCCACGGTGGCGACACCGGGCGCTCCGTAGAGCAGGAGACGCGGACCGATGTAGCCGCCCGCGATGCCCGGATCGGAAGCGGCGAGCACGACCGATTCGGCTCCCTGATCCGGGGTGCGCTGCAGGATCGTCTTGCCGAAACCGAACAACCGGTCGAACCACGTCCCCGTGTGGCTGCCTACCTCGGTGGCCGCGTAGCCCGGATGGGCCGCGACGGCGCGCAGCGGTGAGCGGGCGGCGGCGAGGCGTCGTTCGAGCTCGAGCGCGAACAACAGGTTCGCGAGCTTCGACTGTGCGTACCCCGCGGCGCGGTTGTATGGGCGGCGCTCCCAGTTGAGGTCGTCGAGATCGATCCGGCCTATCAGGTGGGCGGCGCTCGACACCGTGACGATGCGGCCGGTGATACGCGGCAACAGCAGTCCGGTCAGGGCGAAGTGTCCGAGATGGTTCGTTCCGATCTGCATCTCGAACCCGTCGGCGGTGCGACCCAGCGGCACCGCCATGACCCCGGCGTTGTTGACCAGGACATCGATCCGGCGATCGGCGAAGGCGTCCGCGAAGGCACGGATCGCCGAGAGGTCGGCGAGATCGAGCGACATCATCTCGGCCCGGGGGCCGATCTCGGCGGCGATGCGCTTGCCCCGGTCGACGTTGCGACCGGCGAGGACGACGGTGGCGCCGGCAGCCCCGAGGGCGCGGGCCGTCGCTTCGCCCACACCGCTGGTGGCCCCCGTCACGACGACGGTGCGGCCGACCAGCGAGGTGGTGGCGTCAGGCGCCAATCGAGGACTTGAGCATCGGGAGCATCGCCCACAGCTCGTCCTGCCAGTAACCCCACGAATGGGTACCGACGATCGGGAACGAGAAGTGTGCGGTATCGATACCCAGGGTCAGCAGGCGCACCTGGAAGGCGCGGTTCTGCGTGCGGGCGAGCGCTTCGAGACCCATGGCGTTGGTCGTGTTGAAGCTGCCCACGAGCGAGTTCGGCCGGTCGTACTGGCCGGGCAGACCGCTCGCCGCGGAGACCCACATCGGCAGTCCGCGCATCTGCGGCGCCGCGACGAACGGGTCGTGACGCAGCCACGCCGAGTCCCAGGGCGGTCCCCACATCGCGTCGGCGTTGTATCCGCCGGCGTCGAGCATGGCGAGACGGATGGCCTCGCGCATACCGGGGGCCGAGAGGTTGAGGTAACCCGAGAGGGAGCCGGCGAACTTGAACTGGTCGCGGTGGTAGGCGGCCAGGATCAGCGCCGCGTTACCGCCCATCGACAGGCCGACCACCGCGTTGTTGTTGCGGTCGATGCCGTAGACGTTCGCGAGATGGTCGGGGAGGTTCTGGGTGAGGAAGGACTCCCACTTGTAGGTGTAGGGCTGGCCGTTGAAATTGCTCGGCGCGTACCAGTCGGCGTAGAAGCTCGACTGTCCGCCCACCGGCATGATCACGTTGACGCCGTGATCGGCGAGCCACGCCGCGTTTGTCTCGTGTTCCCAGCCGCTCACATCGTCGGTGGCGCGCAGACCGTCGAGCAGATAGACGGCCTTGTTGCTGCCGTTGTTCGCCCGCCAGATGCGTACCTTGATCGCCCCGACCCCACCCGGGGCGGCGACCATGTCCTCGTGGAAGCGATCGTACGGATCGGCCGCAGCCGTGCCGGCGCCGAGCCCACTGAACGCGAGCGCCAGCGGAAGGACCAGTGCCGCCACCAGCAGCCGCACGAGAGCGCGTCCCCCCCGCCGACGTGTTCCGGTTTTCGCCGACATCGTCACAACATGCTCCCCTTGCACTCCAGTAACATTCTTCACTTCCGTCCCAGGGTATCGACGGTGCAGAAACCTTAAGCAGGCTTGCACACAATCGTTATCGTGGAAAGTCCGGCAGCGTTATCGTCGGGCCTTCGGCGCTCGCATTCCGGGCGCACCGCTAACCTCCGACCCGTGCCCGAAGCTCCCCTCCCCGTTCGCGACGGCCTGAACCCCACCCGCCTGCGACTGCCGGAAAATCCCAGCTGGGAGACCATAGCGGAGTTCCTGCTCACACGCTTCCCGAACGATGCGGCGCGCATCGCGGAGAAGATCGAATCCGGCGAAGTGGTCGTACAGGACGGCACAGCGGTCACATTTTCGACCCCGTACGTCCCACGCGAATTCGTGTATCTCTACCGTGATCCGCCCGCCGAACCGCGCGTTCCCTTCGAGATCGACGTCCTCCACCGTGACGAGAACCTACTCGTCGTGGACAAGCCGCACTTCCTGGCGACCACCCCGCGTGGTTCCTGGGTGACGGAGACCGCCGTGGTCCGGTTGCGCAAGGATCTGGACCTGCCCGAACTGTCCCCCGTTCATCGGCTCGATCGGCTCACGGCGGGCGTCCTGGTGTTCACCGTCCGGCGCGAGGCGCGACGCGCGTACCAGATGCTGTTCGACGGGCGTCTCGTCGAGAAGGAGTACGAGGCGATCGCCCCGGCCGCGCCGCGCCTCGACTTCCCTCGCGAGGTCCGCAGCCGCATCGTCAAGGAGCGCGGCGTGCTGCAGGCCCGCGAGGTCGACGGTCCCGTCAACGCCGTGACCTCGATCGAATTGGTGGACACGGCCGACGACCGTGCGCGTTACCGTCTGCGTCCCGAGACCGGCCGGACGCATCAACTCCGGGTACACATGAACTCGCTCGGAATCCCCATTCTCGGCGACAACCTCTATCCGGAGGTGTACGAGCTCGAGCCACAGGATTATTCGAATCCGCTGCAGCTTCTGGCCAGATCCTTGTCGTTCCACGATCCGATCACAGGTCGGCCGACCCGCTTCGTAAGCCGACGAAACCTGGCAGCATGGAGTAACAGCACACCAGGACCCCGCTGACCGGCGAGTTCTCGTCTTGGAGGTTTCCATGGAAATCGGCAGCATCTCGCGTACCTATGACGGGCGGGTGGCCCTGCGGTTCGAACGCTCGTTCCCCCACCCGCCGGAGAAGGTGTGGCGGGTCCTGACCGATCCGCAACATCTCCGCGCCTGGTTCCCTGCCGACGTCGAGTTCGCGCTCACACCCGGCGCCACACTCGAATTCCGCTCGACGCAGGAACAGACCCGCCGTTTCGGCCTGCCCGAAGGGCACACCAGCATGGGCAGTGTCCTCACGGTACGGCCCGCACGGATCCTGGAATACCTCTGGGACACCGACGTTCTGCACTGGGAACTCACTCCGGACGGCTCCGGCGGGTGCTGGCTCACCCTCACCCACACCACCGACGACGAGGAGGACGCCCTCGCACACGGCGCCGCCTGGCACGCCGGGTTCGAGGTGGTCGAGGCCCAATTGGAGGAACGCCCGGTCGACTGGTCGATCTGGGACCGCGCAGCCGAACTGAGCACGCACTACCAGGGCAGCTCGGGCTGATCGCCCGGCTCGGGACTCGGGCCGATCACCCGGGTGGAATATCCGCCTAGCGGCGCGCCCCACGTCGCGCGGGAGCCGAACCGATGCCATCGAGGTCGCGCTCCCGCGCGGTCGTGCGCGCCACGATGCGCGCACCCCAAGCACCGATCGCGTCCCAGTCCCGGAAGTCACCGGAAGGGGCGCCGACCATCCTGACGACCATCCGTTCGCCGGTGCCGAGCACCGCCGGATCCAGCTTCCCCGGGAAGGTGCGATGTTCGACGGCCTCGATGCGTTCGGCGACGGCGCACGCGTCGTAGCACGTGTTCACCGACCTCCCGCCCGAGGCGACGGGACCCGACGAGAACAGGTAGACGTCGCGTTCGCGCAGTTCGGCCGCGTGCCGGTCGGAGAACTCCCGCGCGCTGCGCAGCCAGCGACTGCGGTAGACGGCGCTGCCGAGCACCACGACGTCGTACGCGTCGACCTCGTCGACGTGCTCGGGCGCGTTCACGTCGACCTGCGCGCCGTGGTGGCGCATCGACGCGGCCAGCGCAGTCGCGATCTCCGCGGTCGAACCGTGCCGACTGGCCACCGAAACAAGAACCTTCATCACTACCTCCGGACCCGCGTCGAACCATGATCACCCCGAAACCGGGCCTTGACCAGGGCCGAAGTGCTCTTTGCCCGGTATCGGCAGATCACAGTCGGACGAATCCCCTCATATCGGACCGCGTGGCAAGGTGGAGGCAACGCGCACCGAGAGGAGCAGATGGATGCCCAGCACATCGTCGGCGACCGTCGCGGAGGAGGCGGAACGCAAGTACTCCGCCACCGGCGACCGGCCGCTTCCGGACCTGACGGGACTGCCGTCCGTCGATGCGATCGACGTCGACCGGTTCGAATTGTCGGCCCAGTACTACGACACCGCCGACCTGTGCCTGCTGCGCTCGAAGATCACGCTCCGCAGGCGCGAGGGCGGCGACGACGCGGGATGGCATCTCAAACTGCCCTCCGGTGTCGACACCCGCACCGAACTGCACTTCCCCCTCGGCGACGACTCGGCCGAGGACGTTCCCGCAGACCTCGGATCCCTGTTGCGCGGCATCCGCCGTGGCGCCCCGTTGAGCCTGGCCGCTCTGCTCGTGACCCGACGACATCGGCACCGGCTCCGGTCGTCCGACGGCGGCTTCGTCGCGGAGGTGGTGGTCGACGACGTCGACGCCGTGCGCAGCGCCGACGGATCCGAGATCCGCTGGAAGGAGATCGAGGTCGAGTGGAATTCCACCCTCGGCGACAGGACGATCGGCCGATTCCTCACAGCACTCGAGGAACGCTTCGCGGCCGTCGGGATCACCCGTTCGGAGAGCCCGTCGAAGCTCCACCGCGTGCTCGGCGACCTGCTCCCCGCCCGCCCGCCGATCGCGAAGGGCCTGATCCCGGTACGCGACTATCTCTCGAGCGAACTGCACACCCTGGGGTTGTCCGACATCGCCGTCCGCCGCGACGCACGCGACGCGGTGCACAGCATGCGCAAGGCCGCGCGGCGTCTGCGCAGCGCACTGCAGACCTATTCCGACGAGATCGTCGTGGATCCCGATCTCGTCGACGAACTCCGTTGGCTCGGAAGACGTCTCAGCCCGTCACGTGATCTCGAGGTCCAATGGGAACGGCTCACGGATCGCGTGGCCGACATCCCGGTCGAATCGCACCGGGAAGCGACGAGAGCCCGTATCGACGAGTACTTCTCGGCACGGTCGGAGGCCGCCCGCCTCGAAGCAGTCGACACACTGGACTCGGACCGGTACGTCGGGCTGCTCACCCGCCTCGACGCGGCGATCACCGACATAGCGCCCGCCACAGAAGCGGCGGGGGCACGGCCGAAAGTGGCACGGAAGGAACTGTTGCGCGCGGTCGCAGCGCTGTCGAAAAAGGTCTCGCGCCGCGTCGACAGGGTCGGCGACGCCGAGAACCCGGCGGAGCGCGACGCGCTGATGCACCGGGCACGCAAGGGCGCCAAACGGATGCGGTATGCCATCGAGGTGATCGCGCCGCTGCATCCGAAGCGTTCCGGGCGGATCCTCGACCGATTCGACGACTTCCAGGATCTGCTCGGTGAATTCCAGGACTCCGTCGTGGCGCGGGAACACCTCCTGGACATGCTCTCCGAGCAGGGCCACACCGCCGAGACCAGTTTCGGGCTCGGGATCCTGTTCCGGATCGAGACCGAGATCGGCGACGCGCAGGCCGCACATCTGGACAGCGGATGGCGGAAGGCATACCGCGCCGCTCGCCGATTGTGGACCTGATCGAGGCCGGAAGGCTCTGGTCGGGGCCTCCCCGATCGGGGATCATGAAGATCGTCGACACCGGGTCACGGCCGCGTCGTGGCGGTAACGTGGCCTCGGGCCGACCTGCGCGCGGGAAGCCGCGCGCCGCAACGAGAAGGAGACATCCATGAGCACACCGAGCACCCGCAAGGCAGTCGTCGCAGGCGTCGACGGCTCCGAAACGGCTGTAGCGGCAGCGCGGTGGGCCGGTGCCGTCGCGTCGCGCATCGGAGCACCCCTCCACCTCGTGCACTCGATGCCCCCGGAGGGCATCTTCTACAGCGAGGCCGCAGTGCTCGTGCAGTCGCAGATGATCCAGCAGCTCGAGGAGGACGGCAAGAAGCTCCTCGCCGACGCCGCCGAGCGAGTCCGCGCAGATCACCCCGAGCTCGAGATCAGCAGCTTCATCGGTCCCGGTCCCGCAGCCAAGTCGCTGCTCGAGGCCGCCGAGGACGCACGCCTGGTCGTCATGGGCGCCACCGGCGCGGGTGCGCTGGAGAACTTCCTCCTCGGCTCCACCGTTCTGCGCGTCGCGAACCATGCGCCCTGCCCGGTGGTCGTGTGGCGCGGCAACACCGATTCTCCGCTGCCCGATTCCCGGCCGATCGTCGTCGGTGTGGACGGTAGCGAATTGTCCTCTGCCGCAGTCACTCACGCGTTCTATCTCGCGTCGGCCCTCGGGGTTCCGCTGCGGGCAGTGCACTCCTGGCTCGGTGACGCCGCACTCGGTGTCGGCGCCACGGCCGCGCTGGTCGATTGGGATGCCGTGGAGACCTCGGAGACCGCGGTTCTCGCCGAGACGCTGGCCGGCTGGAGTGATCGCCACCCCGAGGTCACCGTCGAGCGTGTGATCGACCGGGGCCCGGCCTCGAAGGTCCTGCTCGCGCACCTCGACGACGCCCAACTCGTCGCAGTCGGAAGCCACGGACGTGGCCAGTTCCGCGCCGCCCTGCTCGGATCCACGAGCCAGAACCTGCTGCACAAGGCTCCGTGCTCGGTGCTCATCGCCCGCAAGGTCTAGAACCGATCGTTCCGGTCCGACGGGGATCGCTTCGACGAAGCGATCCCCGTTCACTGTTCTCGGGGCGCGATCACCAGGGCGCTGGACCGAGCATGCTCTCCAGTCGCGCCGCGTCGACGGTCTCGACACCCGTATCGATCGCCGCTGCCTCCGGCCACGGATCCCGCCGGCGGAGTTGCTGTTCGAGCACGGCAGGGGTCGCATCGGAGGCATCGTCGCCGCGCTCGGCTCGGGATGCCATCCGTTGCAACAGGATTCCCTTGTCTGCACGGCACTCGATCTCGATCAAATCCACGGAAGCACCGTCCGCGACCTTGCGGGCCGCGTCGCGCTGCCCGGACGACAACCAGGTCGCGTCCAGCACGACGGATCGTCCCCGGGCCAGAGCGGTCTCGGCACGGCGCAGCAGTTCGCGGTAGGTCGCCTCGGAATGCGTCGGTGCGTACAGACCGGCATCCGTACCGTCGCCGGTGCGGTCGGTGGGTTGCAGACCCGCCAACTCCTTGCGGACGATGTCGCTGCGCACTACATCCGCTCCGAGATACGCACCGACCGTGCGCGACAGTGTCGTCTTGCCGGTCGCGGAGACACCACCGACGAGCACCATGCGCACGCGTCCCCGGTCGAGATGTCCCTCGAGCAACTCGACGAAACCGGTCGCCGTTTCCCGCGCCGCTGCATCACCCTGCTCGTAGCGTAGGGCGGTCACCTTCGCGCGCACCAACGCTCGATAGGCGATGTAGTGGTGCACGAGAGAGGAAGGCGGGTGATCGCCCGAGACCTCACCATATTGCTCGAGCAACCGCCGTGCTGCGGGTTCGGCACCGAGACGTTCGAGATCCATTGCGAGGAAGGCGAGATCGAGTACTGCGTCGCCGTAGCGCAACTCGTCGTCGAACTCGAGGCAGTCGATGATGCGCGGACCGTCGTCGAGACAGAAGATGTCGTCGGCGAGCAGGTCGCCGTGTCCGTCCACGGCCCGGCCCGCCGCGATGCGTTCGTCGAACAGCACCGCCCGGCCGGCGAGGTAACGGTGCACGGACTCCCGGATCCGCGTCAACGCCCCGGCACGATCCGCCCCTACCTCCAGCCGGCCGAGATGGTCGAGACTGAGATCCCACAGCTCGGCGACGAAATCCGCGGAGGCACACCGGTCGATCTCGGGACCGTGCGGCGAGGAGGCGTGCAGTGCGGCGACCTGCTGTGCCACCTCGTCGATCACCACCGACACGTCCTCACCTCGGCGGACCGCGGCGGCCAGGCGCCGGTCGTCGGGCAGCCGCACCATTTCGACGAGGTGCTCGCACAACTGTCCGTCCGGGCCGTGGACGTCCGCGACGCCCAGATAGACGTCCGGTGCGAGACGCCGGTTGAGCTCCACCTCCCGGTGGCAGATCCGTTCACGGGCCTCACGCGTGCGGTTGTCGAGGAAGCCCAGGTCGAGCGGCTTCTTCAGTTTGTGCACGCGCTCGCCGACGAAGAAGACCACCGACGAATGCGTCTCCCTCACCCCCGCGTAGCCGACACCCTCCGGTCCGGCACCTGTGGTCACTGCGCCCTCCCTGTCGTCGGCGGCTCCCACCGAGTCCTCTCGTCCACCATATTGTCGTTCAGACACTCCCCCGGTGCATCTGCACAGCGCCCACCGGTGCATCCGCACAGTGTGTGTGTTCTCCTCCGGATCGCCCGAACGAACCGGCCGCGACAGGTAGCTTTCACACCGAGGTGACTTCTGGACGGGGTGAGATGAGAAACGATCAACCGAGCCGGGTACGAGGAGACGACACCGTGCGGGCGGACGACGGACCCACGGTGGCGGTCCTCGCGTACACGACGGCTCTCGAACGAACGATGATCGAGGATTGGCTGCGCTCGGACGAGCTTCCCGCCGAGTACCGCACGCCGACCCGCCCCGAGTCGCTCGACCTCGACTCACGGGTGCTCACCGAGGAGCTCGTGACCCGCACCGACGATCCGCTGATCCTGCCCTTGCGGATCGTGTGGCTCCCGGCAGAGCGCGACGGTGCGCGGCGTATCCGGTTCGCCGACGTCCTCGCCCTCACGAACCCACGCAATCCGAATCTGCTGCTGCAGAAATGGCTCGTGCGCAAGGGTGCCGACCGCTACCGGATCGTCGTCGCGAAACCGGCCCGCCTGTCCGAACTGCGGGACGCGCTCAGGGCGGAGGGCGGTGACGGTGACGACGGGGCACTCGCGCGGTACGTGACCCGCCGCGCCGTCGTCGCGCTCGAACGCGCGGAGCGAGCGGTGATCGGCGACCGCTACAAGGTCCCGCGGCTCGTCGCCGCCCAGATCATGGACTCGCCGATCTTCCGGCGCCGTCTCGACGAGATCGCCGCCGAGCACGGCCTCTCGCACGCCGAGGTCGAGTCGCGGGCGCGCAGTTCCCTCGACGAACTCGTGGCCGTGCAGTCACGATTGGTCACCGACCTGTTCACGCAGGCGATGCGGCCGTTGCACGCGTCGGCATGGACCGTGCACGCCGACGAGGCCGGTCTGCGCGCACTGCGCGAGTCCAACCGCCGGTACGCCCTGGTCTTCCTCCCCTCGCACCGGTCCTACGCCGATGCCTTCGTGCTGGGCGACATCCTGGCGGCGAACGATTTTCCCGGCAACCACATCATGGGCGGGGCCAACCTCACCTTCTGGCCGATCGGTCCCGTCGCCCGCCGCACCGGCACGGTGTTCATCCGGCGCAGCTTCGCAGACGACGACGTCTACAAGGCCGCGCTCGAGGAGTACTTCGCGTTCCTGCTGAGCAAGCGGTTCAACCTCGAGTGGTACTTCGAGGGCGGCCGGACCCGCACCGGCAAGCTCCGGGCCCCGCGCTACGGATTGCTCAGCTACGTCGCCAACGCGATCCGCGGCGGACGCGTCGAGGACGCGATGCTGGTGCCGGTCTCGATCACCTACGAGGGACTCGCCGAGGTCGCGGCGGTCGCCGCCGAACAGACCGGCGCGACGAAGAAAACCGAAGGCCTGGGATGGCTGGTGCGCTACGCCCGCAATCAGCGCAAGCGGGCCGGGAACGTGTACGTGCGGTTCGGCGATCCCGTGTCGATGCGCGAACTGCTGGTCGCCGGTGGGGATCCGGACCTGACCGCACCGGCGCCGGCAGCCGACCCGTCCGCGGCGCCGACGGATTCCGAGGAGATACGGGTGCTGCGCCGCAAGGCGCTGCAGAAGGTCGCCTTCGAAGTCGCGGTCGGCATCAACTGCAACACTCCGGTGACGGTGAACTGCCTGGTCACCCTGGCCCTGCTCGGTGTGCGCGACCGCTCGCTGACGCTCGAGGAGGTGCGGGCCGTGATCGCACCTGTCCGCCGTTATCTCGATCGCCGCGGTGTCCCGCAGGGCGGGCTCCACATCCTCGACGTCGAAGGTGGGCTCGAGGACGTGCTCTCGTCGCTCACCCACGCGGGGGTGGTCACCACCTACGCCGGCGGGGAGGAACCGGTCTACTCGATCCAGCCGGGTCAGCATCTCGTCGCGGCGTTCTACCGCAACAGCGGCGTGCACTGGTTCGTCAACCGGTCGATCATGGAGCTGGCCATCCTCTACGCGCACGCCAATCTCGGTGACGATCCTGTCCGGGTGGCGTGGGAGGAGGCGAAGAACCTGCGCGACCTGCTGAAGTTCGAGTTCTTCTTCCCCGACCGAGACACCTACGAGACCCAGATGCGCGACGAGCTCGCCTGGCTCGTCCCGTCCTGGGGCGACACCCTGCCGACGAAGGACGAAGCGCTGACCGGTCTCGTCGAGACCGGCTTCTTCATGTCGCACCGCACGCTGCGGTCGTTCTTCGACGCGCAGCTCGTCGTCGCCGAGCGCCTCGCCGTCCGGGATCCGGAGCTCGAGGTCGACCGCGCCGCCTTCCTGTCGGAGTGTGTGGCGGTGGGCCGGCAGATGCTGCTGCAGCGCCGCCTGTACGGGCCGGAATCGGTGTCGTCGGAGTTGTTCGCGTCCGCGCTCGACCTGGCGCGCAATCGAGGATTGCTCGACCACGACGAGGACCCCGAGACCGTCCGCGAGCGCAGGAAGGCATTCGCAGCGGAGCTGTCCGAGTTGGCCCAGCGGGTCGCGCTGGCCGAGTCGCTCGACGTGTCGAACAGAAAGGTGGAACGGTGAACCTCGAGCAGGCCCTCGAACGGGTGCGTACGGGTCCGCAGGGACCCGAGGTGGCGGCCTTCTTCGATTTCGACGGCACCATCGTGCACGGCTTCTCCGGTGTCCACTTCTTCCGCGACCGGGTGCTCGCCGGGAAGGTCTCCGCATCCGAACTGGCCGCGACGATGATCAACGGGATCCGCGGGACGGAGACCGAGGAGGACTTCGAACGCTTCGTCGCGATCGCCTTCAAGGCGTGGCGCGGTCACACCGAGGACGAGCTCTACGAGATCGGCCGCCGGCTGTTCATGACGACGATCGCCGGACACCTCTATCCGGAGGCGTGGCAACTCATCGGCGCGCACCAGAACGCGGGCCACACGGTGGTGATCGCCTCGTCGGCGTCCCGCTACCAGATCCAGGCCGCCGGGGACGCGCTGGGCGTCGAGCACATCCTGTTCACCCCACTCGAGGTCGAGAACGGTGTGCTCACCGGACGGGTCGACGGGAAATCGTTGTGGCGCAGCGGCAAAGCGGAGGCGGCACGCAATTTCGTCGAGACACACGGCATCGACGCCGAGGCCAGCTACACCTATTCCAACGGTGGCGAGGACGTGGAGTTCCTGGCCGTCGCCGGCAACCCCACGGCCACGAACCCGGATCGCACTCTCACCCGATTCGCCATCGAACGCGACTGGCCGATCATGCGGTTCCGGCCGCGCGGTACGCCAGGCGCACGCGAACTCGTCCGCACCGCCGCCGCCTACGGCGGGATGTTCGGCTCGGTGTGGACGGGTCTCGGTCTCGGTCTGATCAACCGCAGCCGCAAGACCGCGCTGGACTCGATCATCAGCATCGGCACCGAGGTCTCCCTGGCCCTCGCCGGAGTGAACGTACGCATCGTCGGGGAAGCGAATGCGTGGGCCGCCCGGCCGGCGGTGTTCATCTTCAACCACCAGAGTCAGCTCGACCCGGTGGTGCTGGCCAAGGTCCTGAGGCAGGACTTCACGGGCGTAACGAAGAAGGAGATGGCCAACGACCCGTTGTTCGGGCCGCTTCTGCGGTTCGTCGGCGCCACCTTTGTCGACCGCACGAACACCGAGCAGGCGGTTGCGGCGCTCGCACCCGTCGTCGACACCCTCCGCGAGGGTACGTCGATCGTCATCGCCCCCGAGGGCACACGCTCGCTGACCCCGGCGATCGGCAGGTTCAAGAAGGGCGCCTTCCACATCGCGATGCAGGCCGGTGTCCCGATCGTGCCGGTCGTGATCCGCAACGCCGGCGAGATCCTGTGGAAGCACTCGACCCTGCTGCGGTCGGGCACCGTCGACGTGGCGGTGCTCGAACCGATCGACGTGAGCGGCTGGTCGCGGGAGAACTTCGGTGAGCACATCGCCGAAGTCGAGGACCTCTACCGCCGCACGCTGTCGAGCTGGCCCACCGACTAGATGACGAACGAGACCGTGACACCCGAGGAGCCGGACGACGGAGCCGACGAGAGCCCGCACGGTGAGAGCGGGCCGCTCACCCCGAAGCGACGCCGGTATCTCAAGTGGATCGTCGGTGCTCTGCTCGTCGTGGTGCTCACCGTCGAGATCGTGCTCGTGTGGCCGGAACTGTCCGACAGCGTCCGCGGCCTCGGGCATCTTCACTGGGGTTGGGTCGCGGCAGCGGTGTTCGCCTCGATGGCGGAGATGTCGACCTTCGCACGGGTGCAGCGGGCGCTACTGTCCGCGGCGGGTGTGAAGGTCTCGCAATGGCAATCGCTTTCGGTGGCCCTCGCGGCGAACTCCATGAGCGTGACCCTGCCGGGCGGACCGGTGGTCGGGACGACCTTCACCTACCGACAGATGCGGCGCTGGGGCGCACCCCCGGTGGTGGCGACCTGGCAGCTGGTCATGGCCGGGCTCCTCCAGGCCGCCGGACTCGCACTGCTCGGCATCGTCGGCGCTCTGCTCGTCGGCGCCAGCAACAACCCGTTCTCGCTGATCTTCTCGCTCGGCGGTCTGCTGCTGCTGGTCGTGCTCATCCAGTACGCGGCCGGCAATCCTGGTTCGTTCGAATCGATCGGCCTGATCGCCCTGCGGAGCCTGAACCGGTTGCGGAAGAAGCCGGAGCAGGCGGGTGCGCGAGCGTGGCGGAAGATCGTCGGCCAGCTGAGCGCGGTGCAACTCGATCGTCCTCATGCGGCCCGCGCGTTCGGCTGGTCGCTGAGCAACTGGGTATGCGACGGTGCGTGCCTGGCGTTCGCCGCATACGCGGTCGGTGGCGCGCCGAGCCTGGCCGGTATCGCGGTCGCCTACGCGGCCGGAACCGCCACCAGCCGTGCCATCCCGCTGCTCCCCGCCGGTCTGGGTGTCATGGACGCCGTGCTCGTGCCGGCGCTCACCGCCTCCGGCATGACCGGCGCGCAGGCCCTGTCGGCGGTGGTCGTCTACCGGTTGATCAGTTTCGTGCTCGTCGCCGCGGTCGGCTGGATCGTCTTCGCATTCCGCTACCGGAACGTCGGCGAGGAGGGGGACGAGGACGAAACTCCCCCGGACCTGCGGCTCTGGGACGACGACTGAAGGCGCCGACCCGAAAAGATCGCCCGCGCGCCGGTCGGGGCGCTAGCGTTGTCCTCCATCCGGATGAATGGAGGGACGAGGTCCGTGGCACAGCACGAGGTCACACGTAAACGGGAAGTCTGGTCGGGCCGGTCGGTGTTCATCATGGCCGCAATCGGCTCGGCGGTCGGACTCGGCAACATCTGGCGCTTCCCGTACATCGCTTACGAGAACGGTGGTGGCGCATTCCTGATCCCGTATCTGGTCGCGCTGCTGACCGCGGGTATCCCCCTTCTCCTGGTCGACTACGCGATCGGGCACAAGTTCCGCGGATCGCCGCCGCTGGCCTTCCGCAGACTGCGCCGCGGCGCCGAATTCATCGGCTGGTGGCAGGTGCTGGTGTGCTTCGTCATCGGCGTGTACTACGCGGTGATCGTGGCCTGGGCCGCGCGGTACACCTTCTTCTCGATCACCGAGGCCTGGGGCGACGACCCCGAAGGCTTCTTCATGAGTTCGTTCCTGAACCAGGACACCGATGCGACCTTCGGCCTGAGCTTCGTGCCGGGCGTCGCGTGGACGCTGCTGCTGGTCTGGATCGCGACGCTCGCGGTGCTCGCTCTCGGCGTCCAGCGCGGTATCGGCAACGCCAATCGGTTCTTCGTGCCGTTGCTGGTCCTGCTGTTCGGTGCGCTCGTCGTCCGGTCGCTGACCCTCGACGGCGCGACCGCCGGTCTCGATGCGTTCTTCACCCCGAACTGGTCGGCGCTGACCGACACCGGGGTGTGGATCGCGGCGTACGCGCAGATCTTCTTCTCGCTGTCCGTCGCCTTCGGCATCATGGTGACCTACGCGTCGTACCTGAAGCGCAAGACGAACCTCACCGGTTCGGGTCTCGTGGTCGGGTTCTCGAACTCGAGCTTCGAGGTGCTCGCCGGCATCGGCGTCTTCTCCGCTCTCGGCTTCATGGCCCAGGCGCAGGGTGTCGAGGTCGGTGAGGTGGTCGCGGGCGGTATCGGCCTCGCCTTCATCGCTTTCCCGACGATCGTCTCGGAGATGCCCGGCGGCCCGCTCTTCGGTGTGCTGTTCTTCGGTTCGCTGGTCTTCGCCGGGTTCACGTCGATGATCAGTATCATCCAGGTGACCGTCTCGGCCTTCCAGGACAAGACGGGCCTCGGCCGGGTGCCGGCGGTACTCGCCATCGGTGGTGTGTCGGCAATCGTGTCGCTGCTGCTCTTCCCCACCACCACCGGCCTGAACACTCTCGACGTGGTGGACCGCTTCGCGAACCAGTTCGGCATCGTGGGTGTCGCCTTCGTGGCGCTCGTGGTGGTCGCGTGGATCTATCGTCGTCTGCCCGAACTCCGCGACCACCTCAACTCGGTGTCGTCGTTCAAGGTCGGCACGGGCTGGATGGTGTTCACGGGCATCATCACCCCGCTCGTCCTCGGCTACATGCTGTTCAGCGAGATCCGCGACCGTGTCCGCGACGGCTACGGCGGTCTTCCCGACAGCCTGGTCACGGCCTTCGGCTGGAGCGTGCAGGCCGGCGTGATCATCCTCGCCGTCCTCCTGACGTTCATCCCCTGGCGCAGGGGAATCGACGAGGAATACGAGCTGGACGAGAACCGTCCGCCCGCATCCGCCCAGGCGCCTGCTTCGTCCGGTGCTCCCTTACCCGGACCCGACTCGTCCACAGGAGGTACCCGATGAGCACAGCGGCCGTCGCCATGATGATTCTCGCCCTCGTCACGCTGTGGGGCGGTCTCCTGCTGAGCATCCTGCATCTGCGTAAGCATCCGGACGATCCGGACTGATCATCCGCACCACCGACTCACATGGGTGTCGGTTCGGTAACACCACGGGGCGGCGCTCTGGCCGGAGCGCCGCCCTTGTGGTCTCCTGGAGCGGTCGTACTCTAAACCTCTAGTTTAGAGTTAGGTAGAGCCCGTCCGGGTGTCACGACCCACAGGAGGAGAACCCCATATGAGCCGCAGACACCGCAATCGGATGCGTCGCATCTCGGCCGCCGCAGCCCTGACCGTCGCCGCAGGTCTGGCGCTTCCCACCATCGCCGGCGCCGAACCCGCACCCACGGACCCGGCAGCACCGGCGGAAGCGCCCGCCACGAGCCCGCTCGTGAGCTCGCTCGAGGCTCTCCGCGCGCTGCCCGGCGTCGATCCCACGACTCTCGCTGCCGCCGAAGCGATCGCGAACGCACGCGGAAGCGCTGTCGACGCGGCCGAAGCGACACCGCTCGGCGCCTACGAGGACGGCATGGAGTTCCTGCGTCGCCTCGGCGTCGAACCGTTCCTCTACCCCACCGGCGCACCGTTCTGCACGGCCGACGGCGACCTGCCGCTGGGCACCGTGCCCGCCGTTGCGGGTGCTCTGCCCGGGCCATGGCCGAACCGCAGCCTGTCGCCGCTGCCGGGCACCCTGAACGTCGTCTCGCCCGGTGAGACGCTCTTCGCGTTCGTCCCCGTCGGCCTCGAGGAGGACGCCGACACCTCGGGCATCCAGCTCGCGTGGTTCAACGTCAACACCTTCCAGGGTGGCTTCGTCCCGATGGGCACGCCGGAGGAGACCGCGGCGGGAGCCATTCCGGCCGGCCTTCCCGTCCAGGCCCGCGGCATCGTCGAGCAGGCCATCACGACCTTCATCGCCGACACCCTGCCGCTGGGTGGCGTGCGGGTCGCGCCGGTCGAGACGGGGTCGGGCACCGTGCTCTCGGCCGTCTTCGGCAACGTGCGCAACGGCGACACGCAGTGCTTCTTCCTGCCCACGATCGGCATCGTGGACGTGCCGGCCTGATCGAACCAGAGCTCCCGAGCGGAGCCCAGAACTGCAGCGGGTGGGCGTCAGCTCGCCCGCTGCAGTCGGTTCAGCCGGTCGAACACGAGCGTGACGGCGGTGTCCATGTGCGCGAGCACATCGTCGACCGACTGCCGGCCCGCCACCCAGGCGACCAGCGCCGACATCCACACGTCGGCGATGATCCGCACGGCGTTGAGCACCTCTTCGGTGACGATGTCGATGCCTGCCGCCTGCGCGAACAGTCGGGTGAGCACCTCACCGAGACGGTCGAGTTCGGGCGCCGAGGACGCGTCGGCGAACATCGCCGCCCGGATGAGCGCGTCGTAGCGCAGCGGGTTCTCGGACAGACGCGGCATCACTCCGCGCAGGACGCCCATCAGGCGCTCGGCGGCACTGTCGCCAGGGATCTCCACGGTGGTCACGGCTTCGGCGGCGGTCTCGAATTCGAGTACGAGCGCCACGACGAGCAGGTGGTTCTTCGAGGGGAAGTAGCGGTAGACCGTGCCGAGAGCGACACCGGATCGGTCTGCGACCGCCCGCATCTGCACGGCGTCGTATCCCCCCTCGGAGGCGAGCTCCTCGGCGGAGGCGATGATCCGCATGTACCGCGCCCGCTGTGCCGGTCGCAGGCCCGCACCGGGCGACCGGGTGGACCCGAGGGCCGGCCGCGAGGTCTGCGTCGACGCCGACTCCTCGCCCGCGGTCTCCGTCGTCGACTGCTCCGTCATCACGCCACCTTCCGTTCATGCCCGTTCCGAGGATAGTTCAGCGTGGGACGACTGCCTTTTCGTACGGCCGACCGGCCGCAACCGGACAGGTGTCCGGAAATCTCTTCCCTCCGGATGTAGAACGCGTTACATTTTCTCCGTCACCGTCTGGAGAGGGGCTGTTGTGCGCCACGGAATCACCCTGTTCACGAGCGACCGGGGAATCCGGCCCGAAGTCGCTGCCTCGACCGCGGAGAGTCGCGGTTTCGACAGTTTCTACGTGCCCGAACACACCCACATCCCGATCCGCCGCGAATCCGCGCATCCGGGAACGGGCAACGAGACCCTTCCCGACGACCGTTACATGCGCACCCTCGATCCGTGGGTGGCGCTGGGGCTCGCAGCCGCGGTGACGTCGACGATCAAACTGGGCACCTCCGTCGCACTGCCCCTCGAGCACGACCCCATCACGCTCGCCAAGACCATCGCGAGCCTCGATCACCTCTCCGGCGGCCGGGTGAACTTCGGTGTCGGATTCGGTTGGAACGCAGAAGAACTCGCCGACCACGGCGTACCGCCGAAGAAGAAGCGCACCGCCATGCGCCAGTATCTCGAAGCGATGCAGGCGCTGTGGACCGAGGAAGAAGCCTCCTACGAGGGAGACTTCGTCGCATTCGGGCCGAGCTGGGCGTGGCCGAAACCCGTGCAGCAACCACGGCCCCCGATCTTCCTCGGCGCCGGTTCCACCGACCGCAACTTCGACTGGATCGTCCGCCACGCCGACGGCTGGATCACCACCCCCACGGAGAACAACGTCGTCGACAACGTCGCCCGTCTCCACAAGGCCTGGGCCGACGCCGGTCGTGCCGGAACTCCCGAGATCCTCGCTCTGGCAGGCCGTCACGACGCCGAACAACTGAAGATCTGGGAGGACGCCGGGGTCACCGAGGTGATCTTCGGTCTGCCCGACCGCGCCCAGGACGACGTCGTCGCGTACATCGGCCGACTCGCCTCGAAACTCGACCACTGATCACCGACCCCGAACGGACCCCGATGAGCACCGATCTCCACCCCCTTCCCGCCGGCAGCGTCTCCACCTGGGACCACGAAGCCGACGTCGTCGTCGCCGGTTACGGCATCGCCGGTGTCTCGGCGTCCATCGAGGCCGCCCGCGCGGGTGCCGACGTGCTCGTGCTCGAGCGGACCGGCGGTTGGGGCGGTGCGGCCTCACTGTCGGGCGGCATCGTCTACCTCGGCGGCGGCACCCCGCTGCAGAAGGCCCTCGGATTCGACGACACGCCCGAGAACATGAAGGCGTTCATGCTCGCCGCGCTCGGGCCGGGCGCCGACGAAGCGAAGATCATCGAGTACTGCGAGGGGAGCGTCGAACACTACGAGTGGCTCGTGGACAACGGCGTGGTGTTCAAGGAGAGCTTCTGGGGCGAACCCGGGTGGGAGATCCCCGGTGACGACGGCCTGATGTACTCCGGCGGCGAGAACTCCGCGCCCTTCAACGAGATCGCGACGCCCGCCCCGCGCGGCCACGTTCCGCAGATGACCGACAAGCGGACCGGCGAGAAGGGTGGCGGGTACATGCTCATGCAGCCGCTCTCCCAGGTCGCCGAAAGCCTCGGTGTGCGTGCCGAATACGACGTGCGGGTGCAGCGGTTGATCGTCGACGGCGACGGACGCGTCGTTGGCCTGACGGCCAAGCAGTACGGCAAGGACGTCCACATCCGGGCCCGCCGCGGCGTCGTCCTCGCGACCGGCAGTTTCGCGTACAACCAGGAGATGGTCGAGTCGTACGCGCCGCAGCTCAGCGGTCGCCCGGGTGCGGCGATCGAGGAGCACGACGGCCGTGCGATCCGCATGGCGCAGGCGCTCGGCGCCGATCTCGCGCACATGGACGCCACCGAGGTCGCCTTCTTCGGCGACCCGCAGTTGATGGCCCGCGGCATCCTCGTCAACGGCCGCGGTCAGCGGTACGTCCCCGAGGACACCTATCCGGGCCGTATCGGTCAGCTCACGCTGCTGAAGAACGACAACCAGGCCTATCTGATCATCGACGAGCAGGCGTACGAGGAGGGTTGTGCGGCAACGAGTTCGACGCCCTTCTTCCGGTTCCGTCCGAAGTGGGTCGCGGAGACCGTCGCCGAACTCGAATCCGACATGGAACTGCCTGCCGGGACGTTGCAGGCGACCGTCGAGGTCTACAACAGGCACGCGGAGAACGGCAGCGATCCGGTGCTGGGCAAGAAGAGCGAGTGGGTCAAGCCCATCGGCAGCCCGATCGCCGCGCTCGATCTCCGTAACTGCACAGCAGGTTTCACGCTCGGCGGTCTGCGCACCTCGGTGAACTCGGAAGTGCTGCACGTGTCCGGCGATCCGATCCCCGGCCTGTTCGCCGCCGGTCGCTGCACGTCGGGCGTGTGCGCGTGGGGTTATGCGAGCGGCACGTCGCTGGGGGACGGAAGCTTCTTCGGTCGCCGCGCCGGTCTGTCGGCCGCGAAGGGCTGAGACCGAACGGGTGGTTCCGGCGGCCGAGCCACCGGAACCACCCGTCAGGTCAGAACACGCGATCCAGGTCGCGTGAGACGATCCGATCGGCGCCGTACTCGGCGAGTGCCGCGATCGTCATCGACGGATTGCACGCCCCGGTCGATCCCGAGATCTTCGCGCCGTCCACCACATACAGGCCGGGCTGGCCGTGCACGCGACCGGCGTCGTCGCACACCGCCCCGAACGGCGCACCCCCGAGCGGATGGAAGGTGTTGATGTCGACGGCGTTGACGTCGATGACGATCGAGGCCGGTCCCGCGATCCGCCGGATGCGGGCCTCGATCGCGCGGGTGAGTTCCCGGTCGTAGGCCTGATCCCAGTTCAGGACCGCATCGTCGCGGCCGGCGTCGTAGTGCCAAACTCCTCGGCCGTCGACGATCCCCAGACCGATCATCGTGGTCGTTCCCACATCGTCGGGGAACGGCACCGGGCCGGTGACGATCATCAACGGTCCGGCGGGATCGGTGTAGTCGCGCATACCCACACAGGCGGGGCCGCCCTGATGGTCGCCGGGGCTGACGAGCGGACTCGTCACGGCGAACACTCGGTCGCCGTTGTTGCCCCATCCCGTTCCGACGCCGTCGGGAAGATCGGGGACGAACCCCTTCGCCTTCGCCTTCACGAGGAGACGGGTCGTGCCGGCCGATCCGGCACCGAGGAACAGCGACTGTGCGAGGATCCGCTTGCGTTCGAGAACCTTCCCATCCGTGTGGATCCGGTCGACGTGCACGATCCAGGTGCCGTCCGGAGCGCGCTCGATGTCGCCGACCCGATGCAGCGGCTCGACCGTGACGTGCCCCGTGCGTTCAGCTTCGGCGAGATAGGTGACGTCGACCGAGAACTTACCGCCGTTGTTGACTCCGTAGATGACGTCGCCCGTCGTGTAGGACGGTTTCAGTTCCCCGGTCAGCTCCCGTCGCGCGAAGTCCCAGTCGATGCACATCGGCACCCTGAACGTGTCGTAGCCCTCCGAGCCTGCACGGTCCAGGAACTGTCGTGAGGACCGGTACCGATCGTGGTCGAGCAGATCGTCCGGGATGGTCGCGACCTGCAGCATCCGCGCCACCCGCCGGTAGTGGTCGGAGGCCAGCAGGTCGTAGTCGATACGCGAGGACACCGAATCGGAGAATCGCTGCCCGTCGGGCTGCACGGTCATGCCGTGATAGGCCAGCGAACTCCCGCCGACCCCCGCGCCGCACATGACGTCCATGCCGTTCCCCGGAACCCGTTCGATGAGCCCGGTGAACGGTTCGGTCGGGATCGGCGGAGTACCGGTCATCACCGGGGCGGACGACAACCACGACATCCGCCGGTCCGGTTGCAGCATGTGAGGGAACGTCTCGGCATTCGGTCCCGTGGGCCAGCGGATGCCCCGTTCGAGGACCAGGGTCTGCACACCGGCCCGGCCGAGATGCAACGCGGTGATCGCACCGCCGAATCCGCTGCCCACGACGACCGCCCGATGGCGCTCCTCGGTGACCTCGGCGCGTGCGCGTGGGATCGGGGACAACGACAACGCGGCAACGGCCGCACCGCCGACGACGGTTCCCCGCAGGAAGGTACGGCGGGACAGCGCAATATTCACGAAGGGCTCTCCTGGAGCGTGGTCAGACAACCGTGAGCGGGAGTGGGATTCCCCGATCTTCGAAGACGAAGGACGAACCCGTGCTGAAGCGCGTGATGGCGACCTCGTCGCACTCGTTCGCCGGGGATTCGGCACGGAACACCTCGACGACGAGAGCCTCTTCGGTCGCGGAGACCAGGCGGGTGGTGAAGTGCGGGTCCACACCGCGCACCAGAGCGTCGAGCGGACCGAGGTGTTCGGGGTCGATCAAAGTGGGCCAGGACCCGTCGTCGAAGGCGCCACCTCGCCGGTTGATCCGGAGACCCAGCGCGTCGTCGTCGAAACAGATCACCCGATCGACATACCGGTCCGGTGCCAGCATCGGGTGTACGTCGAGCACCGCGGACAGGCCGGCGAACGAGCGCGGCAATCCCAGCGCGGTACGGATGCGCTCGGACGTGATGCCGGCGATACCCGTGAGCTGCTTGCGGGTCAGCTCGATCGCGGACTGCTCGTCGGTTCGCTTGCGCACACTCATGAGGAAGCCCAGAGCGAGCAGGTGATGCTGCAGGCACACCTCCTCGGCGATGCGTACCAGGGCCGACTTCGAGAACTCGTCGAACCGGAGGTCTGCGAGGAGGGGACCCGAATAGTCGTGTCTCCCTTCGCCGTCGCGGTCGATCGGGCTCAGCTCGAGTGCCACGGCCGCGGACCGGCCGAGCGCTTCGGTGTGAGGTGCGACAGCCGGTGGTTCGTACGAGGGGTCGATGGTGACCGTCCACGCGCAGTGCGGGTGCCGATCGGCCGGCGAGCGGGGCGGCCGATGGATCGGCCGCACCCGGGCGTGCGGATTGGTGGCGAGCGCGGTGGCGTCGAAGGTCGGGTCCTCGATGTCGTGGCACATCGCGGTCACGTAGGCGTCGCCGAGGGGCTCGACGTCCATCAGCGCCCCGCAATGGTCGAGCGAGAACTCGCCGTGGTCGCGGTCGTCGACGCGATAGCGGAAGTCCATGAACTGCGGGGGCGCCCCGATATCGAGTTGCATGCCCTTGAAGATGGTGACGACGTCGTCGCCCTCGAACTTCAGGGCACGCTGCATGCGGCGCGTGTACCACGGCGACGACGCCTGCCATTCCTCGATGGCCACCTCCGCCATGCCCTCCCGACCGAACGCCGAGATCAGATGCGCCATCCCCGAACGGTCGATGAGCTGACCGCACAGCAACAGTTCGGGGACGAGCGCGGCGAGGTCGGTGCGGGAGAGCGCGGCGAACGATCCGCCGGTGTCCACGCCGGTCACCACAACGGAACCGGCGACTCGCCGACCCGGTACCAGCCGGGAAGACGCTTCTTCCCCGTCGATCGCTCGATCCGCTTCTGCATGCCGTCGGACAGCGCATCCGCCGTGATCATCTCGAGGAACAGGTGCGAGACGTTGCCGAAGTCGAAGAAGTCGCGCTGCCACGACCACTGGAAGTTGCCGCCGTACCGGAACCAGCTCCCGCCGATGCCGTGCACGGAGTAGTGCTCGCCGTTCTCGCGGGTCGCGTCGGCGATCTGCTTCCAGAACCCGATCACGTCGCCGGAGCGTTCGTCGACGACGAACTGCTGGTAGGGATACTGCCAGCCTTCGAGCCCGTCCATCTCCTGGCCCAATGCGAGGTCGCGGATCTCCTCGCGGCCCACGGCCATGAACTCGTCCTTCGGACCGTAGTTCCAGCCGTAGGTGGCGTCCTCGGTGTACAGGTCGGCCAAAGGCTTCCAGTCGCCTTCGGCCTCGGCGCGTTTGTTGGCGTCGACCCAGCGGGTGATCATCTCGTCGAGCTCGGCACGATCGAACGTGGCCATCCTGTCTCCTGGTCCTCAGTCTTCGACGATGCGAAGGGCTTGGGTGGGGCAGTACTTCACAGCTGCTCGTACGTCGGCGTGCATCTCCTCCGGCACGGGGTCGAGGAGGATCTCCACCTCACCCCGTTTGGCGACCGTGAAGGCGTCCGGGGCTTCCATCGAGCACATCGCGTGTCCTTGACACAGATCGAGATCTGCTTCGATCCTCATCCGAACCTCACTCCTGCGTTGCCGTGCCGGTGCCGGACGCCGCGCGGGTGCGACGCCGGTACCGCACAGCACACGGCTGTTCGAGCTGGACCACCATCTTCGAGTGATCGCTGCGGTAGGTCTCGGGCGGCTGGGACAGTTCGAACTCGAAGTCGCGCAGCAGAACCGAGAATATCGCCTTCAGCTGCATGAGCGCGAACGCCGCTCCCACACAGCGGTGCCGGCCCGCCCCGAACGGGATCCAGGTCCACCGGTTGACGATGTCCGCCTGGTTGGGGTCGATGTAGCGGCCGGGATCGAAGGCGTCGGGATCCGGGAAGTCCTCCGGGATCCGGTTGGAGATCGCCGGTGTCGCACCCACGAGATCGCCCTCCGAGATCCGGTATCCGGCGACCTCGAAGTCGTCGCGCGCGACCCGAAGAAGCAGGATCAGCGGCGGGTGCAGGCGCAGCGTCTCCTTGAGCACCGCCTCGAGTACCGGGATCTGCCGCAGTGCATGGAAGCTCACGCTCTCGCCGTCGGAGTACAGGACGTCGAGTTCTGCCGTGACCTGCTGCATGCACTCGGGGTTGCGCAGCAGTTCGATGAGCGCCCAGGCCGCCGTGCCGGAGGTGGTGTGGTGGCCGGCGAACATCATCGAGATGAAGATGCCGGTGATCTCGTCGGCACTGAACCGCTCCTTGCCGTCCTCGTCCTTGATCGAGACGAGGACGTCGAGCATGTCGCGGTCCTCCTTGCCCTGCGGCGGGTTCGCGATGCGTCCGTCCATGATCTCCTGCACGAGCTCCACAAGCCCGCGGCGGGCCTCGTCGCGTCGCCGAAAACTCTCGATCGGCGCGTAGGGATCGACGAAGGCCAATGCGTCGGTGCCCTTCTCGAGGTCGTGGTAGAGGTGGGCGAACCGTCCGTCGAGCTGGTCGCGGAACTTCTTGCCGATCAGGCAGGCCGACGACGTGTAGATGGTCAGCTCGGCGAAGAATTCGAGCAGGTCGATCTCGCCTTCGTCGCCCCACCGGGCGACCATGTCCTGCACTTCGCGGTCGATGGTCGCCGCGTGACCGCGCATCTGTTCGCCGCGCAGCGCCGAATTGTGCAGCATCTCCTTGCGGCGTTCGGGGCTGGCGTCGAAGACGACACCCTCACCGAAGACCGGCTTCATGAACGGATAGGCGGCCTGCTGATCGAGATCCTCGTCCGCGGCACGGAAGAAGAACTCGTTGGCCTCCGCACCGGAGAGGAGTACGACCTTCTTGTCGGCGAGCTGGAAGACCCCGACGTCGCCGCACTCCTCGCGCACCCGGCGCATGAGCGCAATGGGATCGGTGCGCAGTTCCTCGAGGTGGCCGTGTTCGTGTTCGCCGCCGGACACACGCCGGGGCTCGACGAGTGTGGTCATGGATTGTCCTTCCGCAGGGGCGCTTCGGGTTGAACCTCGATGAGCACGATGTGGGCGCCGCGGGGGGCCGAGACGACCGAGAGCGCGGCCGCGGCGATGTCGGATGCGCGAAGGAAGTAGGGGTGTCGGGCGAAACCCCATGTGCCCCAGTCTTCGAGCATCGGTTCGAGCACCTCCGCCGGCGCGGTCATGCCGGCACCGGTCTGCGTCGGTCCGGGGCGCACGACCGACGCGCGGACAGCCGTACCCTCGAGTTCCATCCGCATCTCGCGGACGAGCGCTTCGAGGCCGGTCTTGGCGGCGTTGTAGGCACCCATCCAGGGCCGGGGAAGCACGGCACAGTCGGATCCGATCACGACGAAGTCGCCGCGCTTGCGTTCGATCATGCCGGGGAGCACGCGATGGGCCAGGCGTTGGGTGCCCATCAGGTGCACGTTGACCTGGAAGGCGAACCGGTCGGGGTCCATCTCGTGGGGCAGCGCGAAATCCATGTCGCCCGCTCCCGAGACGACGATCTCCGCGGCGCCGAGAGCCTCTTCCGCTGCGGTGACGAACTCGTCGACGGATTCGGTGGACGACACGTCGAGGAAGTGGGCGAAGGCCTCGCCGCCCTCACCGCGGATCTTCTCCGCGATCGCCGCGCACTCCTCCACGCGGCGCGCCCCGAGCGCGACGGGGTGCCCGGCCTCGGCGAGCGCGTAGGCGGTGGCGGTACCGATTCCGGAGGAGGCTCCGGCGACCAGCGCGGGACGGCGTTCGGGATGGGGTTCGAATCTAGGCATGTCGTTCGGTGACCTCTACAGGAAGGGCCGCGAAGCCTCGGACATTGGTGGAATGGACACGTTCGCAGCGGTCCTCGTCGATCTCGTAGTCGGCGACGCGCCGGGCGAACTGTTCGAGCGCGATGTTCGCCTCGAGGCGGGCCAGATGTGCACCGAGGCAGAAATGCACTCCCCCACCGAAACTGGCGATCTTCTGGGAGCTGTCGCGTCCGATGCGGAAGTCGTCGGCGGTGTCGAATACGTCGGAATCGCGGTTGGCGGATCCGATGAGCAGCAGCACCTTGTCGCCGGACCGGATGGTGGCGTCGTGCAGTTCGATATCGGCGACGGCGGTGCGGGCGACGATCTGGCTCGAGGTGTCGTAGCGGAGGGTCTCCTCCACCCACTGCGGTGCGCGAGCCGGATCGCGGAGGACCTGCGCCACCTCGGATTTGTTGTGCGCGCCCCAGTAGAGGGCGTTACCGAGGAGTTTCGTGGTGGTCTCGTTGCCCGCGACCACCATGAGGAACATGAACCCGATGATCTCGTCGTCGGTGAGCCGGTCGCCGTCGATCTCGGCTGCCAGCAACGCCGACGTGAGGTCGGAGGTCTCCTTCTTCCGGCGTTCGGCGAGCATGTCGGCGTAGTAGCCGACGAGGTGCAGCGATGCCTCCATCGCGGCGACCGGCACGTCGAGCACGCCCTCCTCGCGGTGGACGACGAGGTCGGCGAGACGGCGGATCTCGCTGCGGTCGGATTCGGGCACGCCCATGAGTTCGGAGATCACGTCCATGGGCAGCTTGCCTGCGAACTCCGAGATCCAGTCGAATTCCCCTGCTTCTGCAGCGGGTTCGAGATAGCGCAGGGTCAGTTCGAGGATGCGTTCCTCGAGGTCGGCGACGCGCCGCGGAGTGAATCCCTTGGAGACGAGCCGGCGCATGCGCATATGGCGCGGGTCGTCCATCGCGAGGAAGGACATCACCTTGTGGGCGTTGGGCCCGTAGGCGGACGGATCGAGCGAGACACCGTTCGCACTCGAGAGTCGCGTGTTGTCGCGGAAGGCCGCGACGACGTCGGCGTGACGGGACAGGGCCCAGAACTCGAGGTCGGGGTTGTGGTAGACCGGCGCCTCTTCACGGAGGCGGCGGTAGGTGGGATACGGATCTTCGTGGAAGGCGTAGTCGTACGGGTTGAAGATCACGGGGCCGAGCGTCGGTGGATCGGGCGAAGCGGGCCCTGCGTGCGACGCGGAGCCCGGGGATGCCTGGATCATGGCTCACTCCAATAGAAGTCGGGCGGATGTCTCCAGCCTGTCGGCGAGTTTCTCGTAGGTGCCGTAGCCCATGCCGGCCCGGACCAGCGCGCCGGCGTAGAGCAGTTCGAGTGCTTCGAGTTCGTCGGGATCGGAGTCGGCGCCGAGCGCTGCCGAGATCCGGTGACGGATGTCGAGTCCGATGCGCGCACGCAGGTGTTCGACATCGGGGTCGTGACCGAGCAGTGCACTGGTGACGGCGGCGGCGAGTTCGGGTTCGTCGGCCAGCAACAGCGCGATTCCCCGCAGCACCGCGACCACCCGATCGGCACGGCTCGTGCTCTCGGCGTCGGCCGTGGGAGCGTTGGCCAAGCGACGCCAGAACACCTCGGCGACGAGGTGTTCCTTCGACGAGAAGTAGGTGTAGGCAGTGGCCGGGGCGACACCGGCGCGGGCGGCGACCATACGCACCGTCAACCCCGTGAATCCCTCCTCGCGGAGCACCTCGACCGCGGCCTGCGTGAGCCTCGCAACCGTGTCGGCCTGCTTCTCGGTCAGGCGGCGACGGGTCGATTCGAGATTCACGTTTCTGGACACGTGTCTGGACATTACTACGGTTGGAGGGGGTCGGCAATGCCCGCAGCGCGTTCATTCGGCGAATTCAGCGCTCTCGGGGGTGGATACGGACGGGCATGGACTTGATGCCGTTGATGAAATTCGATCGCAACCGCCGCGGTTCACCCGCCGGCTCGACCCGGTCGATCCGGGCGGCGAGGGTCTCGAACATGATCCGCAGTTCGAGTCGCGCCAGATGTGCCCCGAGGCAGAAGTGCACACCCGTCCCACCGAAGGCGACGTGCGGATTGTGCTCGCGCCCGATGTCGAAGACGTGCGCGTCGTCGAAGACCTCCTCGTCGCGGTTCGCGCTCGGGTAGTAGACGATCACCTTGTCGCCCCGTTCGACCTGCTGGTCGCCGATCGCGGCCGGACAGGTGGGCGTGCGGCGGAAGCCGACCACGGGCGTGACCCAGCGCAGGATCTCCTCCACGGCGCTGTCGATCAGACCGGGATCGTCCTGCAGCCGGCGCCATTGTTCGGGATGATCGACGAAGGCCTGCATCCCGCCCGAGATCGCGTTGCGCGTCGTCTCGTTGCCCGCGATGACGAGCAGGACGAAGAACATGTCGAACTCCATCTCGGAGAGCGTGTCGCCGTTCTCGTCGGGACACCCCAGCTTCGAGACGATGTCGTCGCGCGGTTCGATGCGTCGTTGCGCGGCAATCTCGTTGGCGTACAGGAAGATCTCGGCGGCGGCGAGCTCGCCGTCCTCCTGGGTGGTGCCGTATTCGGGGTCGTCCCAGCCGATCATGCGGTTCGACCAGTCGTAGAGCTTGCTGACGTCCTCGGCCGGTGCGCCGAGCAGCGCTGCGATCACCTCCAGCGGCAGTGGAGCCGAGATCGCCGGGACGAAGTCGATCACCGTGCCGTCGCGTGCGGCCTCGATCGCGGCGTCGACGGTGCGTTCGCACGTCCGCCGGATACGCTCCTCGAGCGTCTTCACCATGCGCGGGGTGAAGCCACGGCTCACGAGTTGCCGAAGGCGGGTGTGCTCCGGCGGATCGAGGTTGAGCAGCATGGACGCCTGTTTCAGGCGCGTCTCCTCGTCGAAATCGTCGATCTGGGTGGTCCCGAGGGCCGAGGAGAAAGTCGTGCTGTCGCGGGAGACCGCGATGACGTCGGCGTGCCGGGTGACGGCCCAGAAGCCTGCGCCGCCCTCCTCGGGTTGGCGGTGGACCGGACAGGTGCGCCGGAGTTCGGAGAAGTAGCCGTGCGGGACCCCCTGGGCGAAGACGTCGGGGTTCTTGAGATCTGTGGGTGAAGTCGTCATGAAGCCGCTCTCGTGGGATTGTACGAATGGTATTCGTTTACAAACTACTCACCTTCGTTTGGAATGGAAGCCCCTTAGACTGCTTTCATGGCAGACGACAACTCCCGACCCGTGCGTCGGCGGACACTGACCCGCGACAAGGTCGTCGCAGCCGCGCTCGGGATCGTCGACGAGCTGGGATGGGAACAGCTCACGATGAGCACCCTCTCGTCGCGCTTGGGAATCGTCACGGCCTCGCTGTACAACCACGTCCGCAATCTCGACGATGTGCGGGCGACCGTGCAGATCCGCGCGATGAGCGATCTCGGAGCGCATCTGCGGGAGGTCGCGATGGGCCGCAGCGGCGTCGACGGGTTGCGCGCGCTGATCGACGCCCACCACATCTGGGCCGTCGAACATCCCCGCCGCTACGAAGCATTGACCACTGCACCGGTCGATCGCGACGGTCTGCTCGCCGCCGCACTGGACGCCAACGTCGCTCTGCGAACGATGCTCGCATCCTGCGGCGTTCCGGAGGAGGAGACGCTCGAGGCCGCGGTCGGCATGTTCGCCGCCCTGCACGGTTTCGCGGTTCTCCAGAGCAGCGGCTTCCTGGGCGACGAGCTCGATCTCGACCGCATCTACGAAGCGGTCGTGCGCGGAGTTCTGGCCGGCGCCTCCCTCGACCCCACGAAGACACGCTAGAGTGGCACGCATCAACTGAACACGTCCGTCTTCAGATGGAGGGGTCATGCGGACGATCGACACTCTCGGCGATCTCGTCTCACCGCTCGGTGGCACGATCAACGCCGCCAACGTCATCATGCAGCTCGCCCATCCCGGCGTCGGCCAGGGCGTCGTCGACAGCACGGTCGATACTGGCCGCGCCGATCTCCATCCGGTCAAGCGGGCCCGCACGACCGGCACCTATCTGGCGGTCGCGGTGTTCGGTAACGACGCCGACCGCGATTTCGTCCGCGAGTCGGTGCGGAAGATCCACGCGCGGGTCACGTCGCCACCCGGCGCGGAGGTCCGCTACAGCGCCAACTCCCCCGCCCTGCAGTTGTGGGTCGCGGTCTGCCTGCTCGAGTACTTCATCGACCAGCACGAATTCCTGTACGGCCCGCTCACCGAGGAGCAGTACGCCCGCATCCTTCGCGACGGCGCAACCCTCGCGACGACACTGAACGTCCGACCGGAGTCGTGGCCCACGACCCGCGAGGAGTACGAGGAACTGTGGAAGGCCGGCGTCACCGACATCTCCATGAACGAGCAGGTGCGCGAGTACCTCACCGAACTCTGCAATCTCGCGTTCCTCGAGGTGCGTCTCGGACGACTGGGCCGCGGGATCCACCGGGTGCTCGGCAGGTCGTTCGAACTGATCACGCGCGGTGCGCTGCCGCCGGAGTTCCGCGACCTCATGCACTACCCGTGGACCGCCGACGACCAGCGGCGTTTCGACCGCTATCTCGTGGCGGTCCGGCGCCTGCACCGCGTCACGCCGTGGGTGTGGCCGTTGCTGTGGAAGGCATATCTGCTCGATCTGCGCACGCGGCGACACCTCGGACTGCGCGTGTTCTGACCGGAGACCACCGGACCCTCGTCGAGACCGGTGTTGTGTGCGAGATTCGTCGAATTCCTCGCACACGACACCGGTTTCGTCCGTTTCGGACGAACCGTTGCATTCGATCGCGTCGCCGAACTATAGTCCAGACACCTGTCCAGAACCGAGGGAACGTCTGATGACACTTCGCCCTACCGACAGCTCCACCCTTCTGATCGACGGCAAGCTCGTACCCGGCAGCGGAGGCACCTTCGCGATCACCGATCCGAGCACCGAAGAACTGCTCGGCCACGCGGCCGAGGGCACCGCCACCGACATGGACGCCGCGATCGCGGCCGCGCGTCGCGCCTTCGACGACACCGACTGGTCACGCGACCACGCCTTCCGGGCCCGCTGCCTCCGTCAGTTGCGCGACGCTCTGCGCGAGCACATCGAGGAACTGCGGGAGATCACCATCGCCGAGGTCGGCGCTCCCCGATTCCTCACGAGCGCCGCGCATCTCGAAGGCCCCATCGACGATCTGCTCTACTTCGCCGACCTCGCCGAAAGTTACGCGTGGACGCAGGATCTCGGCAACGCCTCCCCCATGGGTATCCCCACCCACCGCTATCTGCTCAAGGAGGCGGTCGGGGTCGTCGGCGCGATCACGCCGTGGAACTTCCCGCACCAGATCAACTTCGCCAAGCTCGGGCCCGCTCTCGCCGCCGGGAACACCGTGGTGCTCAAGCCCGCCCCGGACACCCCGTGGTGTGCGGCCCTGGTCGGGCGGATCGCGGCCGAGGAGACCGACATCCCGCCGGGAGTGCTGAACATCGTCACCTCGAGCGACCACAGGCTCGGCGCACAGCTGAGCGAGGATCCGCGCGTCGACCTGATCTCGTTCACCGGTTCCACCGCGACCGGCCGGGCCGTGATGCGCGCGGCCTCAGAGAACCTCAAGAAGGTCTTCCTCGAACTCGGCGGCAAGTCGGCGTTCATCGTCCTCGACGACGCCGACCTGCGCGGCGCCTGCTCGATGGCGGCCTTCACCGTGTGCACGCATGCCGGCCAGGGCTGCGCGATCACCACGCGTCTGCTCGTTCCCCGCGAACGGTACGACGAAGCGGTGGCCCTGACCGCGAAGTCCATGAGCGGCATCCGGCCCGGCGACCCGCGCGATCCCGGCACGGTGTGCGGGCCGCTCATCTCCGAGAAGCAGCGACAGCGGGTGGAGGGCTTCATCCGCCTCGCCGTCGAGGAAGGCGGCACGATCGTCACCGGCGGCGGACGTCCCGCCGAACACGAGCGGGGATTCTTCGTCGAACCCACCCTCATCGCCGGCCTCGACAACTCCGCGCGTACAGCGCGGGAGGAGATCTTCGGCCCGGTGCTCGTGATCATCCCTCACGACGGCGACGACGACGCGATCCGCATCGCCAACGACTCCCCCTACGGCCTCTCGGGTTCGGTGTACGGCACCGATCCGGACCGCATCGCGCGGATCGTCGCAGGTGTACGGACCGGCACGCTCGGCGTCAACGGCGGCATCTGGTACGCCGCCGACGCCCCGTTCGGGGGCTACAAGCAGTCCGGGATCGGCCGCGAGATGGGTGTGGCCGGTTTCGAGGAATACCTGGAGACCAAGCTCGTCGCCGAACCCGCGAGCTGACCCGAACTTCCGAAAGGACTTTTCCGATGGCACGTTTCACCGGTCGCACCGCGATCGTCACCGGCGCCGCCCAGGGGATCGGCGAGGCGTACGCGCGTGCGCTCGCCGCCGAGGGCGCGAACGTGGTGGTCGCCGATATCGATGCCGAACTCGGCGAGCAGGTTGCCAAACAGATCGTCGCCGACGGCGGCATCGCGAGCTTCACGTCGGTCGATGTCTCCGACCCCGCCTCCGCCGAGGCACTCGCCGTGTCGACCGTCGAGACCTACGGCGGCATCGACCACGTGGTCAACAATGCCGCCATCTACGGCGGCATGAAACTCGATCTGCTGCTGACGGTTCCGTGGGACTACTACAAGAAGTTCATGAGCGTGAACCTCGACGGCGCCCTCAACGTCACCCGCGCAGTGTGGCCGCACATGACCAAGAACGGCGGGTCGATCGTCAACCAGTCGTCGACGGCGGCCTGGCTGTACTCGGGTTTCTACGGGCTCGCGAAGGTCGGGATCAACGGTCTCACACAGCAACTCGCCGTCGAGCTCGGCGGGTCGAACATCCGCATCAACGCGATCGCCCCCGGCCCCATCGACACCGAGGCGACCCGCACCACCACCCCCGCGAACATGGTCGCCGACATGGTGAAGCAGTTGCCGCTCAAGCGCATGGGCACTCCCGACGATCTCGTCGGCATGTGCCTGTTCCTGCTCTCCGACGAGGCCGCCTGGGTCACAGGGCAGATCTTCAACGTCGACGGCGGGCAGGTGATCCGCTCGTGACCGGCTCCACGATCGGCCGGGTCGGTTACATCGGGCTGGGCAACATGGGGGCACCGATGGCCGAGCGGCTGTTCACCCGACCCGGAGGCCTCACCGTGCTCGACGTGGTGCCCGAGGCGATGAGCCCGTTCACCGACAAGGGTGCCGCCGCGGCGTCGAACCCGGCGGAGCTGGCCGCCGACTGCGACCTCGTGTGCGTGACGGTCCTCGACGACGCCCAGGTCCGCGACGTCGTCACCGGTCCGGACGGACTTCTCGCGACGGCCCGGCCCGGCACGGTCGTCGCGGTGCACTCGACGATCTCCGACACCACCGCCGTCGAACTCGCCGCGAAGTGCGCCGAGAAGGGAGTCGACTTCGTCGATGCACCGGTCAGCGGCGGCGCCGGCGGTGCGAAGAACGGCACTCTCGCAGTGATGGTCGGCGCGACCGACGACGGCTTCGCCAAGATCGAAGAACCGTTCGGCACCTTCGCGTCGCTGGTCGTGCACGCCGGTCCCGTCGGCGCGGGAACCCGGATGAAGCTCGCCCGCAACCTGCTCCACTTCATCGCGTTCACCGCGGCGACGGAGGCACAGCGACTCGCCGAGGCCGCGGGCATCGACCTCACCGAGCTCGGCAGGGTCGTCCGGCACACCGACGCGATCACCGGGGGCGCCGGTTCGATCATGTGGCGCGACACCACATCTCCCCTCGCAGAGGACGACTCCTGGTTCCCGATCGTCTCGCGCGTGCGCGCCCTGGGTGAGAAGGATCTCGCGCTCGCACTCGATCTCGGCGATCGCCTCGGAATCGCCCTGCCGCTCGGAGCCCGGGCGCTGTCCGACCTCGGCCCCGGCCTCGGAGTCGGCACGGGCGAGATCGCACGGACCCGTTCCCGGAAGGAGCACGCATGACCGACGAGACCCGCCGCCGCGGCCTGGAGATGATGTCCAAGGTCTACGGCTGGGAAATGCAGGACGGTCCCGGTGAGCACTTCGCCGTCACCGCCGACCACCTGTTCGCGAACATCTGGACCCGGCCCGGGCTGACCATTCGTGATCGGCGACTGCTGCTGCTCGGGGCACTCACCGCACAGGGGGCCCCCGACATCGCCGAAATCCAGATCGAAGCGGCGCTGAAGAACGAGGAGCTCGACGAGCAGCAGCTCCGCGAGATCGCCCTGTTCCTGTGCCACTACGTGGGCTGGCCGCTGGGCTCGAAGCTCGACAACGCAGTGGGCAGCGTGCTGCAGCGACGGAAGGCGGCGGCCCGCTCGTGAGCATCCCCGGCGGATCCGTACCGGAGCCGGACTGTCCGGAACTCGGATTCTACGGCCTCGCCGGGCACGCCGACGACCCGAGGGCGCTGCTCGACGAGATCGTCGTCGCCGAACGCATCGGTCTCGGCTCGGCCTTCCTGTCGGAACGGTTCGACACCAAGGACGCAGCAGCGCTGGCCGGTGCGGCCGCCGCGACGAGCCGCACGCTCGGGATCGGCACCGCGGCGACCAATCCGCACACCCGCCATCCCCTCGTCACAGCGACGATGGCGACCACACTGCACCGGTTGAGCCGCGGCCGCTACGCCCTCGGGCTCGGCCGCGGCTTCGACGTGCTGTTCGCTCTCATGGGTCTGCCTCGCGAGACGTCGGCGCGGCTCGAGGACACCGTCGATCTGCTCCGGACGCTGTGGCGCGGTGACGCGGTCGTCGACCGGCACGGCCCAGCCGGCGACTTCCCGTATCTGCGACGCACCGCCGAGGACGTCGACCGCATCCCGATCCTCATGGTCGCGCTCGGCGAGCGCACGCTCGACCTGGCGGGACGCGTGGCCGACGCCGTCGTCCTGCACACAGTCTTCACCGGACCAGCGACCCAACCAAGGCCGCTGCGCGCCCAACCCCCGATTTTCTGCTCGATGTACGTCCTTCCGGGCCATATGGCAGGTAATCGACACCACGTCGGGATCAGCGACAACAGTTCGGGTCCAGCACCATCCGCAGGGCTTCGAGAGACTCGGCGCGAGGGCGGTAGAAGACGTTCATCCCGCGGCGTTCGGATACGACCATGCCGGCCTTGCGCAGTTGCCCGAGGTGGTGACTGACGGTGGATTCGGTCAGGTCGACGCCGGTGGCGAGATCGCAGGTGCACACTTCGCCGTCGTCGGCGGTGAGCAGGATCGACATGAGCTTGATGCGGACCGGGTCCGCCAGCGCCTTCAGCCGCAGGGCGAGTTCGAGAGCTGCGTTGTCGCTCATCGGCGCGGCCGAAACCGGTTCGCAGCAGATCGGGGCGCTGACGTCGATCACAGGCAGAGCTTTCGGCATGGTTCGAGCTTATCCACTTACTTGACATATGTCGAAAAGGTGGCGCATCCTGTACCCGTCCAGAGTTTCGACATATGTCACACAAGTGGAGGATGTCATGTCCCGCGCACAACTCGCCCTCAACGTCGACGACCTGCAAGAAGCGGTCGCCTTCTACTCGAAGCTGTTCGGCACCGAACCGGCCAAGGTCAAGCCGGGCTACGCGAACTTCGCGATCGCCGAGCCGCCGCTCAAGCTCGTGCTGCTGGAGAACCCCGGCAAGGGCGGCACCATCAACCACCTGGGCGTGGAGGTGGAATCGAGCGAGAAGGTCCATGCCGAGATTGCCCGCCTGACCGGCGAAGGGCTGTTCACCGATGAGGAGATCGGCACCACCTGCTGCTTCGCTACCCAGGACAAGGTGTGGGTCACCGGCCCGGCTGGGGAGAAGTGGGAGGTGTACACCGTCCTCGCCGATTCGGAGACCTTCGGTTCGAGCCCGCAGCATCTCGACGATCCGGCCACCGCCGGGGGTGGGGTGTGCTGCGGCACCGCTGCGGCCCCGGCCGAGGACACACAGCAGGCCCCGGCCGCACCGTCCTGCTGCTGAACAACCCACCTCGATGTCGGCCACCGGATTCGGGTGGCCGACATCGGTGTCTTCAGCGACGGAGCCGGTGGGCGAGGTCGGTGACGCGAGCGGCGATGTCGTCGCGGACCAGCCGCATCCGTTCGATGCCGTCGATGCCGCGCTCGGACGGCTCGTCGGTGTCCCAGTTCTCGAACTGTGTCCCGGGCACCGGATCGAGACGGGCTTCGCGGCCGAGGGTGACCACGAGATCGACGTTCCGAACCAGCTGGGGGTCGACCGGTACCGGGGTCTGGCCGGTGATATCGACGCCGACTTCGAGGAGTACTTCGGCGGCCAAGGCATTGATGCTGGTGCCGGGTTTCGTGCCGGCGGAGTGCACCGTATGGGTGTCGCCGGCGGCGGCTTTCATCAGTCTGGCGGCCATCTGGGATTTTCCGCCGTTCTTCACACAGACGAACAGCACCGAGGGTGTGCTCACGGTCGAGGTCCTTTCACGCAGGTCGGGTGTCGAGGTCGAGGTCGAGGTCGGCGACAGCGGCCTTGGCGGTGCGGCCGACGCCGAGGAGGGTGGCCGAACCGGGTCCGGTCCAGTCGCCGTAGCCGAGCAGGTGCAGGCGCGGTTCCTTGAGTGCGCGGGTGCCGGCGACCGGCACCGTGCCGGTGTGATCGCGCAGCCGCAACGGGCGCAGGTGTGCGAGGGCGGGCCGAAATCCCGTCGCCCACACCACGACATCAGCCCGCTGGTGACGCTCACCCCAGGCGATGCCGTCGACGGTGAGCCGATCGAACATCGGCAGCGCGGTCAAGACGCCGCGCTCACGGGCGGCAAGCACCTCCGGGACCATCACGATGTCCCCCAGGGCGGCGATGCCGCCGGGATCAGTCCGTCCGGCAGCCAGGGCCACTGCACGGCGGGAGGCGAGCTCGAACAAGGCCCGGCCGTCGACGCCATCCGGCAGGAACCGCGGGGGCCGGTTGGTGACCCAGATGGTTCTCGCGGTGGTGGAGATCTCGGCGACGAGTTGAGCCGCGGAGTTGCCACCCCCGACCACTACGACGTCCGAGCCGGTGAACTCGGCCGCGCTACGGTAGTCGACGGTGTGCAACTGCCGCCCGGTGAACACATTTATGCCCGGATAGCTCGGCAGAAACGGTCGCTGCCAGGTACCGGTGGCGCTGATCACCCGCCGCGCCCGCCACTGCCCGCGGTCGGTGTCGACCAGCAGATCAGGGCCGTCGCGGCGTACCGCCTGCACCCGCACCGGCCGCTCGATCGGCAGGCCGTAGCGGGTTTCGTAGGCGGTGAGATAGTCGACGACATGCCGTGCCGGCGGGAATCCGTCCGGCCAGCGGGGCATCGGCCACCCGGGCAGGGACGCGAATTCCGCCGGGGAGAACAGATGCAGCGAGGACCACATGTGCGGCCACGCCCCACCCGGCCGTTCCTGGTCGTCGAGGATCACGAAGCGGTGCCCCGCCCGGCGCAGATAGTAGCCGGCAGCCAGACCCGCCTGCCCACCGCCGATCACCACGACATCGACGTTCGTCGTCATCGGAGAGCCTCGCGTCAGCGCGGGGTGGGCGGGGCGGTCAGCTCGGCGATGAGGGCTTCGACCTTGGCGCGGATCTCATCGCGGATCGGACGCACCGCCTCGAGGCCCTGCCCAGCCGGGTCGTCGAGCACCCAGTCGCGGTAGGACTTGCCGGGAAAGACCGGGCAGGTGTCCCCGCAGCCCATCGTGATCACCACATCCGATGCCTGCACCGCCTCGGTGGTGAGGATCTTCGGGTTCTCGGTCGAGATGTCGATGCCGACCTCGGCCATCGCCGCGACCGCGGCCGGGTTCACCTGCTCGGCCGGGGCGCTGCCGGCCGAACGCACCTCGATCCGGTCCCCGGCCAGAGCGGTGAGGAACCCGGCGGCCATCTGCGAGCGGCCGGCGTTGTGGACACAGACGAACAACACACTCGGTGTGCTCACGGATCAGACCTTTCGTGGCGCCGGCACCTGCGCCGACTCGTGACGGGTGAAGCGCTTCCGTAGGGCGAGGGAGACGTAGACCAGGGCGACCAGGACGGGAACCTCGATGAGCGGTCCGACCACCCCGGCCAGGGCCTGCCCGGAGGTCACGCCGAAGGTGCCGATCGCCACGGCGATGGCGAGCTCGAAGTTGTTACCCGCCGCGGTGAACGCGAGGGTGGTGGTGCGTTCGTAGCCGAGGCCGATCGCGGCGCCGAACAGGTATCCGCCGACCCACATGATCGCGAAGTACGCCAGCAGCGGCAGCGCGATCCTCACCACGTCCAGCGGGCGGGAGGTGATCTGCTCGCCCTGCAAGGCGAACAGGATCACGATGGTGAACAGCAACCCGTACAGGGCCCACGGTCCGATCTTCGGCAGGAAGGTGTCCTCGTACCAGGTGCGGCCCTTGGCCTTCTCGCCGAAGTGTCGGGTGAGGAACCCTGCGACCAGGGGAATGCCGAGGAAGATCAGCACCGATTTGGCGATCTGCCATGGCGATACGTCCAGGGCGGCCTGTTCGAGGCCGAGCCAGCCGGGGAGCACCGACAGGTAGAACCAGCCGAGCACGGCGAACATGATCACCTGGAACACCGAGTTGATCGCCACCAGCACCGCCGCGGCTTCCCGGTCGCCGCAGGCGAGGTCGTTCCAGATGATGACCATGGCGATGCAGCGCGCGAGGCCGACGATGATCAGGCCGGTGCGGTATTCGGGCAGATCCGGCAGCATCAGCCAGGCGAGTGCGAACATCAGTGCGGGTCCGAGGATCCAGTTGAGGATCAGCGACGAGACCAGCAGTTTGCGGTCGCCGGTGACGGTGTCGAGGCGGTCGTAGCGCACCTTCGCCAGCACCGGGTACATCATGATCAGCAGACCGAGGGCGATCGGCAGGGAGATGCCGTCGATCTCGATGAAACTCAACGCTTCACCCAGTCCGGGGATCAGGCGGCCGAGCAACAGACCCACCACGATGGCGGCGCCGATCCACACGGCCAGATACCGGTCGAGGGTTGACATCTTCCCGACGACAGCCGGGTGTTCGGTGTTCGTCGCGGTCATCGGGCCGACTCCACGGCATCGCTGGCCGGGGCACAGCCCGAACCCGGCAACACCCCTACCTCGGCGGAGAGCACGGCCGACAACTGCGCCAGGGCTGACGGGATCACCCGGTAGTACACCCAGGTGCCACGGCGTTCGCAGTCGAGCAGGCCGGCCTCGCGCAGCACCTTGAGGTGATGCGAGATGGTCGGCTGGGACAGGTCGAAGGCCGGGCTGATGTCGCAGACACAGCTTTCGCCGCCCTCATGGCTGGCGATCAGGCTGAGCAGCCGTAGGCGTACCGGGTCTCCGATCGCCTTGAACATCCGGGCCAGGTCTGCGGCCCAGTCCTCCGTCAGAGGTTCCCGTACCAGTGGTGCGCAGCAGAGGTCACCACTATCAGTTTGAATCGACACCCATCAATATTGACACTGATCGAATCAGCCGGCAAATCGTCTTGCCACATCCGGTCAGGGCAGAACCTCCTCCCACAGAACCTGACGGTTCACATTCCTAGGATCACCGCCCATGACAACCAGTACCCAGTTCACGCTTTCTCGTGAACGGCTCCTCGAGCTCATCGACGAACTGTGGAACGGATGGAATCGGTTCTTGAACCGAGACCCCAATCGTTGTGCCGACCGCGGGATACCGAACATCCACTGACCACAGCCGTGGTCATGGCCTATGAAACAGCGATCACCGCGCATTGGCTCGCCGAGGTGGGAGATTCGCGGTGATCTCCGTCAGTCCCCCGTACAACGAGTCCGGTGGCGGCGGCACGGCGTGTCCCGTCGTAGCCCGGTCGACAGATCGCATCTGGTCGGTCCTCGCGACCGTCGACGAGTCGACGCCCGAGGATCTTTCGTTCGCGGAAGCTGACCGGACGGCTCGCGACCTACCTGCAGGGCTGTGGTGACGTGCTCGTGCGTGCGAACAGCTGGGATCCTCAGGTACTGCACCGTTTCAGGGACGACGCGCAGGTCCGTGCTCATTCCGGACCGATCGACGCGGCGCCCACCGAAACGGCGCCAAGCCCACCGAGCTCGCCCCGGTCGCCGCCGCGTGGCGGACGACCCGCGACCCCGAGCGTTTCGCACCTCTACCCGCAAACCCCGGCCGGAGCGCACGATGACCGATCTGTAGTTGTCGGTGGACGACCTGACTCCCGAACGACTCTCGGCCGTGCTCAGTGGCACGGTACGCACGTGCAGGTCGAGCGGATCGGAACGGGCCGGATCGCCACGAGGACCGAGCGCGGCGACCGCATGTTCGCGGTGATGGTCGAGCGGTCGTGCGCCGCGATCCGCGATCTCGACAGTCTCACCGTCGTGTCCGAGAGCATCGGACGCCGCGATCGGTCGGTAGGGTGCTCGGGATACACCGCATCACGCGAGAAGAACGGAGATCCATCCGATGTCCCGCACCACCCTGCCCCGTGAGGCGATCGAACTCGCTGAGGCGACACCGGGTTTCATGCCCCAGGACGAGGGAACCGCACTGCACGAGGCTGCGGTGCAGTATCTCGGTGACGGCGTCGGCGTCGAGATCGGCACCTACTGCGGCCGCTCGACCGTGTATCTCGGCGCTGCGGCCAAGGCGACCGGCGGCACCATCGTCACCGTCGACCACCACCACGGTTCGGAGGAGCATCAGCCCGGCTGGGATTACCACGATCCGTCGCTGGTCGACCCGCACACCGGCCGCCTCGACACGGTCGGCGCACTGCGGCACACTCTCGCCGACGGCGACCTCGAATCGCACGTCGTCGCGGTGGTCGGCAATTCTCCTGTGGTGGCGTCGTTCTGGCGCACCCCCGCCTCGTTCGTGTTCATCGACGGCGGACACAGCAGCGAGGCGGCCCGGGCGGACTACGACGGCTGGGCGAGATGGGTGCGCATCGGCGGCGCCCTGATCATCCACGACGTCTTCCCCGACCCGAAGGACGGCGGCCGGCCTCCGTACGAGATCTACTGTCTCGCACTGGAGAGCGGGGAGTTCGTCGAGAAGTCGGTGACGTCCTCGCTGCGGGTTCTCCAACGCACCGCCGGCACGGTCGGATCACGGCCCGGCAGCTGAACTACCGGACGAGCACCGGGCAACGCTCGGTGCAGCGGTCGGCGCCCACCTGGTCGGCGGGTGCCGCCGCATCCCGGAAGATCGCGTTTCCTCCCGTCGTGCGCGAGAGCGCGTCGGCGGCGAGGATCACCGCTGCGCTGGTCCAGGAACTGACCTCCACCGGCCAGCGCTTGCCGTCGGCGTAGACCAGACCGGTCCAGTACGAACCGTCCGGGTCGCGCAGATGCTGCATGGCCGCGAACAATTCGCGGGCACGCCCGGCGTGGCCGAGTGCGTCGAGCGCCAGGACCAGTTCGCACGTCTCGGCTCCGGTGACCCACGGACGATGGTCGACGCACCGGATCCCGAGACCGTCGACGACGAAATCCGACCAGCGTTCGCGGATCCGTTCGTGCGCATCGGTGCCGCGCACCGCTCCCCCGAGGATCGGGTAGTACCAGTCCATCGAGTACTCGGGCTTGGGCGTGAACGCCTCGGGATGCCGACGCAGAGCGTGGCCGAGACGGATCAGCGCGACCTCCCATTCGGGTTGCGCCTCACCGATCAGATCGGCGATCCGCAGACCGCACCACAGACTCTGGTGGATACTCGAACAGCCTGTGAGCAGCGCTTCGTCGAACATCCCGCCGTCGCCTCGCGCCCAGGAGATCTGGCCGCCCGGCAACTGCATGTCGACCACGAGGTCGAGCGCTGCCCGCACCGTCGGCCACATGTGCTCGACGAACCCGCGATCACCCGTCACGAGATGGTGGTGCCATACGCCAACGGCGATGTAGGCCGTGAAATTGCTGTCGGTGTCGTGGTTCTCGACGATGTCGCCCCGGAACTGGATGGGCCACGACCCGTCGGCGCGCTGCGTCCGCCGCGACCACTCGAAGGCGGCGTCCGACTCTTCGCGTAAACCGATGACGGTCAACGCCATCGCGGATTCGATGTGATCCCACGGGTCGATGTGCCCACCGGGGAACCACGGGACGGCGCCCGAGGGCTCCTGCATCCGCGCGATGGCCCGGCCCGTCGCCAGGCTCTGTTCCGGCGACAGCACACCCGGCACCGACGGCACCGTCACGCGCGCGGATTCACCGCGCCGCACCGGCGTTTCCCGGCTTCTCGAGGTAGAACACGACACTCTTCCCGATGACGGGATCGAGGATCTTCTCGGCCGTGCGAGTGATCCACGGGGCCTTCATAAGATCCCAGACCAGCAGCCGGTGGTACGCCTTCGTCAGCGGATTGTCGTCGTTGTCGACGCCGACGGCGCACTTGAGCCACCAGTACGGTGCGTGCAGTGCGTGGGCGTGGTCGGTGCCCGAGACCGTCAGACCGGCTGAGGCGAGTTTCGCGGCGAGTTCGTCGGCCTTGTAGATGCGGATGTGCCCGCCCTCCACCTCGTGGTAGGCATCCGACAGTGCCCAGCAGATCTTTTCCGGCAGCCAGCGCGGCACGGTCACGGCCGCGACACCACCGGGTTTGAGGACCCGGACGAGTTCGGCGATGGCCCGCTCGTCCTCCGGCACGTGCTCGAGCACCTCGGAGATGAGCACGAGATCGAAGGTCGCGTCGTCGTACGGCAGCGCGAGCGCGTCGCCGACCTCGGCCCGGGCCAGCGCACCCTCGGGGACCTCGCCTTCGAGTTCCATCGCGACGAACATGTCCGCGACGGCCTTCATGTCGTCGGCGTTCTGGTCGAAGGCGACGACATCCGCGCCGCGGCGGTACAGCTCGAAGGAGTGGCGCCCCGCGCCGGCCCCGATGTCGAGAGCGCGTATCCCCGGTACGACGCCCAGGCGGTCGAAGTCGACGGTCAGCATCCGTTCTTCCCCTCTCGATGCGCGGCGATCGCCTTGTCGTAGATCGCGGCGGTCTGCGCGGCCACGGCCGCCCAGCTGTAGCGTTCGAGCACACGCTCGCGGCCCTTCGTGCCGAGACGCCGACGCTCGGCCGGGTCGTCGAACAGGCCCGCGAGCCCTGCTGCAAGCTGTTCGGCGTCGCCCGGAGGCACCAGCCGACCGGCGCCCCCGACGACCTCGGGGATGGCCCCGGCGCGGCTCGCGACGAGCGGTGTTCCGCACGACATCGCCTCGATGGCCGGCAGCGAGAATCCCTCGTACAGCGACGGCACCGCCGCGATCTCGGCGGAGGCGAGCAGGTCGGCGAGTTCGGTGTCGTCGATCCCGGAGACGGTGCGCACGACGTCGCCGATCGCGAGTTCGTCGATGAGCTTCTCGGTGGCGCCGCCCGGGGCGAGTTTCGAGACGAGGACCAGTTCGATCTCGCGTTCGGTGCGCAGCTTCGCGACCGCCTCGAGCAGGGTGGGAACACCCTTGAGCGGGGCGTCGGCGCTCGCGACGCAGACGATCCGACCGGGAACTCGCTCGTCCTTCCGCGGCGCGAACACCTCCGTGTTCACGCCGAGCGGGATCGTGTGGATGCGTTCGGATTCGATCCCGAAGGCGGTGCGGATGTCGTCGGCCGAGTTCTCCGACACCGTGAGCAGCGTGGGAATCTGCTGGGCCACCTTCTCCTGCATGCGCAGGAATCCGTACCAGCGCCGGAGCGTGACCTTACGGCTGAGGGTGGTCGCGGAGGCGAGATCGAGTTCGCGGTCGCGGGTGATCGGATGGTGGATCGTCGCGACGAGAGGAAGGTCCTCGGCGATGCGCAGCAAGCCGGACGCGAGCGACTGGTTGTCGTGCACGACGTCGAAGTCGCCGAGGCGGTCGCGCAGCAGTCGTGCGGCGCGCAGACCGAAGGTGCGTGGTTCGGGGAAACCGGCGGTCCACATGGTGGCGACCTCGAGGACGTCGATCCAGTCGCGGTACTCACCCAGCTTCGGGGTGCGGAACGGATCGTCGTCGCGGTAGAGATCGAGACTGGGCACCTTCGTGAGCGTCACGCCGGGGTCGAGCTCGGGGTACGGCTGCCCGGAGAACACCTCGACGGTGTGCCCCTGGGCGACGAGTTCGCGACTGAGATGGCGGACGTAGACCCCCTGACCCCCACAATGCGGCTTGCTCCGGTACGACAACAGAGCTACGCGCACATTCCACCTCGGGGTTCGCTCGGAGGGCCAGGTCACTCGGACAGATGTCCACTAGTTGTGTAGGGCACACACTAGAACATGTTTTGTGTCCTCACGATAGCGAGCCGGACCGCACCCGGTGCGGATCGGCGATACGAGTGGGACCACGACGCAGACACCGGACCGCGAACAGGTGACGACGGCGAAGCCCCGGCATCGATGTGATGCCGGGGCTTCGCCTGGAGCGACCCTGACGGGACTCGAACCCGCGACCTCCGCCGTGACAGGGCGGCGCGCTAACCAACTGCGCCACAGGGCCATGAGGAACCGGAGTTCCCACAGCTCGACCCACCGCAACCGGTGGGTCGAAGATATGAAATTGATGGTTGTTCGCCGGACAACCGTGGTGGCCAGGGCCGGGATCGAACCGGCGACCTTCCGCTTTTCAGGCGGACGCTCGTACCAACTGAGCTACCTGGCCGGACGGCACCCGAACCGAATGCCGATCGAAACTCTGGAGCGACCCTGACGGGACTCGAACCCGCGACCTCCGCCGTGACAGGGCGGCGCGCTAACCAACTGCGCCACAGGGCCATATATATTCACTTCTCACACCAAGATACTGCACACTTCGACGAGGTCGAAGCGTACCCCCTACGGGATTCGAACCCGCGCTACCGCCTTGAAAGGGCGGCGTCCTAGGCCGCTAGACGAAGGGGGCCCGATCGGATTTCTCCGAACCGCACCCTCAACGGGTTTGGCGTTCCGTTGGGAGCTTGGACAGCTTATGCCACGGCATTCGCGAATCACAAATCAGCAGGTCAAGTGGCTGATTCGTCGTTGTTGGGCCTGCTCGGCCAGCCCTTCTCCCGCCACTGCGCGAGCCACTGCTCCGATGCCATCGCCTCGAGCGGCACCTCCACGCAGGCCTCGAAACGGGCGCGGACGTCGGTCTCCGGCGACGTGAGGTCGGCGAGATAGCGTTGACCGGCGAGTGACGACGCGATGGCCTCGACGAAACGCTGGAGGTCGACATCGGGCCGGAACAGGCCCTTCTCCTGCGCTTCGCGCGCCAGCTGGTAGCCGGCCCGCCCCCACAGGACGCTGCCGCGCAGCCTGACCTCCTCCGCGAACTCGGGTTCGGTGACCAGACGGAACTCCGCGGCGATGACCACGTCGTCGTGCAGAGCCGCACCGAGATCACCGACGAGACCGTGCAGCCGCTCGAAGGGGTCGAGATCGGGGACGTCCATCCACCTGCCGACGATGGCACGGTAGTGCTCGAGTCCTTCGTCGAGCACCGCCCGGGCCAGATCCTCCTTGGACGCGAAGTGAAAGTACATCGCACCCTTGGTGGCGTTCGACTGCTCGAGGATGGCGTTGATCGATGCTGCGGCGAAACCTCGCCGCGCGAATTCGGTGGCTGCCGATCGGACGATCGCAGCCCGCGTACGACGCGCACGCTCCTGTTGACGAGGCATGGGGAAATTCGGCCTTCCACGTTCCTGTGTTCCCCCACGAGACAACTCTAGTCTGCCCCCTCACAACCCCGGTTCCAGGCCGTGTTCCACCGGGTGAAATGTGAAACTCCACCCCCGACACCCGGGTTTCCACAGAACACACCGAGTGGTACGCTTTGTCCGGCTCGGGTGCGGAGCAGGGGGTGGGCACCCGAGCCTCTTTCCATTCGTCACGGGTGGCGTCCGCACCGCCGGATGTCCGATATCATCGATCGCGCAGCGTGGCTCACCCTGTGATGTGGTCACCGGACCATGCGGTCTGATCACTGCGGTGTGGTTACACTGTGCGCCCATGCCCCTATAGCTCAGTTGGTAGAGCTACGGACTTTTAATCCGCAGGTCGTAGGTTCGAGCCCTACTGGGGGCACCGGCAACGCCGGCGTCGTACACGACGCCGGCGTTCGTCGTTCCGGAACGTCCCACGGTCCTTCGTCGGAGTCCGGGTCCTTCGTCAGAGACGGTGAGAGCCGGGCGGGACGTCGTCGGTGTTCCGGCCGAGTTCCTTCTCCGCCTCACGGCGCGCCTCGAGGCGCTCCTGCTCGATCCGGCGCTGCTCGAGATCCGTGCGGGCCTGCTTCAGATCACGTCCGCGCTTGCGGTAGCGGGTGAGCGCGACGACGAAGATCACCGCGAACAGAGCTCCGACGATCGCGCCGATCAGCGTGGCGCCGCGGAAGCCGGGCGCGTCCACGTCGAGGATCCGCTCCCCCGCGTGCGCACCGTTCCCCGTACCCAGCACGACCGCCAGGGTCATGAGGTTCGGCAGGGCGACCACCAGCGCGAGCACGCCGAAGGTGATCTGCAGCCCGCGGCTGTACCGCCAGTTGCGGACCTGCCAGATCCACGCGAGCAGCGCGATGGGGATCGCCGTGCACAGGATGCCGAAGAGCAGACCCCACAGCACTCCGCGCGCGAAGCCGCCCTCGGCGAGGTTTGCGATCCGCTGCGCCCACCAGCGAGGAACGAACGCCGCCAGGGTGTAGTAGGCGATGACGAGCACGATCAGCGCCACGACCACGGCGATGGCCTTCTTCGCCCACGGCGGCAAGCCTTTCCGCGAACCGGTCTCGTCGACATTCATGTCCGTCATTTCGAACCTTCCTGGCCGATCGGTCCATGTGCACCTGCCGTGCGCATCTCACCCTACGGACCACCGCATTCGGAGCAGTGCATTCGGGCAGGTCTCTTCGCACTGCGAATTTCACCCGGTGCGGTTGCCCGTCTTTGTATACGGTGAGCCGCAGGGGTAATCGAATGTTCATCGTCCGGGGAGGAACATGCGCAGTTTCGTGGACCTGGGCCTGTTCCTGGCCGCCGTCGCTCTGGGAATCGGGTCGGTGTTGCCGGTGGTCGGTGGAATACGACCCACCGAGATTCCCCTGTCGGCGCTGCGCGACGGTTTCCCCGAGGGCGATCTCGCCGGTGTCGCGGTCCCGGGTCTACCGCTGTACGAGTCCCTCGCGGTACCGCTGGTCGTGGCCGCGATCCTGCTCCTCGCTGCCGCACTGTTCGACTCGGTGGCCGTCGGCTGGGCCGGGACGCTGATCGGTGTCGCGACGGCCGCGGTGTTCTGGACGCGTCTGTTCCAGACCCACGGCGAGTACGTCGAACTCAACCGCAGTACGACCCTGACCAATCAGAACGGGACAGTGCTCCTGCTCAGCGGCACGCTCGTCGCACTGCTGTGTTGCCTGATCGCGTTGCGCCGTTCGCCGACGAGCGCCGCCTCGCTCGACTGACGCCTCCCGCTGCAACGGGCTTCGTCCCGATACCCTCTCGGCACCGGGTGGCCACTTCGGGGCACCCACGAGTCAAGGCAGGAACGATGGCAAGTCTCGACGATCTGATGTCCCGCATTCCCGTCGACCAGGTGGCGCAGCGACTCGGTGTCGACAACGCGACGGCGGAGACGGCCGTCCGCGCCGCACTCCCCACCCTCGTCGGTGGTCTCGACGCCAACGCCCAGAATCCGACCGGGGCGGCCTCGCTGCTCTCCGCGCTGGGCAAGCACTCCGAGTCGAACCTGGCCGAGGGTCAGGTCGACGTCGACGGGATCGACACCGAGGACGGCGACAGGATCGTCTCCAATGTCTTCGGCGACAAGAAGGATCAGGTGATCTCGACCCTCGGTTCCGTGAACGGCGCCGGTGGGAACGATCTGATCGCCAAGGTCCTGCCGATCATCGCCCCCATCGTGCTGTCCTATCTCGCCAAGCAGATCGGTGGCGGTGCGGGAACGAACACCGCGAGCGCTCCGCAGGGCGGAGGTCTCGCCGATCTCCTCGGGGGTCTGCTGAAGAACGCCGGTGGTGGATCGGTCGGCTCCGGCGGTGGGATCGGCGACGTCCTCGGCAGCGTGCTCGGCGGCAGTTCGGGTGGTGGACTCGGCGGTCTCCTCGGGGGACTTCTCGGTGGAGGCAAGCGCTGAAACCCTCCGGAACCGCACGTTCCGCTCGTCCGTGTGATACGGCACGAGCGGGACGGTACTGTCCTCGAGCCGCTCGGACCTGTACCGTGATCCGGGCGAATGTGGGGGGCCACCGGTGCACCGCGTGCCGCGGCGACGAACGGCCGGGCTCCCCTCCTCCGTAGGCCGGCGGAATACACGGACACGATGTGAGGGGTAGAAGAGTATGACGCGAGTCCTGACTCAACTGGAGCTGCTGCGAGAGCTGGAGCCTGTGGCCGAGGCGAACCTCAACCGGCATCTCTCGATGGCGAAGGACTGGCACCCCCACGACTACGTGCCGTGGGACGAGGGCCGGAACTTCGCCGCGATGGGCGGTGTCGACTGGGAACCCGAGCAGTCGAAGCTCGACGAGGTCGCCAAGGCTGCCATGATCACCAACCTCCTCACCGAGGACAACCTGCCCTCCTACCACCGGGAGATCGCCGAGAGCTTCTCGCGCGACGGCGCCTGGGGCACCTGGGTCGGCCGGTGGACCGCGGAGGAGAACCGCCACGGCATCGTCATGCGCGACTACCTGGTCGTCACGCGCGGTGTCGATCCCGTCGCACTCGAGAACGCCCGCATGGAGCACATGACGAACGGCTTCGCGTCCCCCAACTCGACTGGCATGCTCCACTCCGTCGCCTACGTGACCTTCCAGGAGCTCGCGACCCGCGTGTCGCACCGCAACACCGGTCGTGCCTGCGACGACTCGATCGCCGACAAGATGCTCCAGCGCATCGCCGCCGACGAGAACCTGCACATGATCTTCTACCGGAACATCTGCGACGCGGCGATCGACATCGCTCCGGCCCAGACGCTCGCCGCGATCGTCGAGGTGCTCGAGAACTTCCAGATGCCGGGTGCCGGCATGCCGAACTTCCGTCGCAACGGTGTGTTGATGGCCAAGCACGGCATCTACGACCTGCGTCAGCACCTCGACGACGTCGTGATGCCGGTGCTGCGCAAGTGGAGGATCTTCGAGCGAGATCTCGGCAGCGAGGCGCAGCAGGATCTCGACAAGCTCGGCAACTTCCTCGACGAACTGGAACGTCAGGCGGGACGGTTCGAGGAGATGCGCGATCGCTCCCTCGCCCGCGAGGCTGCCAAGCGCGAGAAGGTGGGCGCGCACGCCTGAGTCCGGATGCACACAGCCGCCCGAGTCCGGATGCACACAGCCGCCCGAGTCCGGATGCACACAGCCGCCCGAGTCCGGCGGAGGTTATCCTGTAGCCCGGTGCCGTTTTCGGTGCCGGGCACAGTCGTTTCCGCGGCCCATCACTGACGGGCACGCTATTTCTTTGTCACACAACGTTTTCCAGAGGTACCCATGTCTTCCCTCCGTATCGGCCCGCTCGAACTGAACAGCCCGGTCGTGCTGGCGCCGATGGCGGGAGTGACGAATGTCGCATTCCGCACGCTGTGCCGCGAACTCGAACTCGAACGGGCCGGCAGCACGTCGGGCCTGTACGTCTGCGAGATGGTCACCGCCCGCGCCCTCGTCGAGCGGCACCCGGTCACCATGCACATGACGACCTTCGGCCCCACCGAGACGCCGCGGTCGCTGCAGCTCTACACCGTCGATCCCGGCACGACCTACGCGGCGGCGAAGATGATCGTCGACGAGAACCTCGCCGACCACATCGACATGAACTTCGGATGCCCGGTCCCGAAGGTGACCCGCAAGGGCGGAGGGTCGGCCCTCCCTTACAAACGCCGGTTGTTCGGGCAGATCGTCGCGGCCGCCGTCCGCGCGACCGAGGGCACCGACATCCCGGTCACGGTCAAGTTCCGCATCGGGATCGACGACGAGCACCACACACATCTCGACGCCGGTCGCATCGCGGCCGCTGAGGGTGCCGCGGCCGTTGCCCTCCACGCCCGGACCGCTGCGCAGCGGTACTCCGGAGCGGCCGACTGGGACGAAATCGCGCGGCTGAAGGAGCACGTCACCGACGTGCCCGTGCTCGGCAACGGCGACATCTTCGACGCCTCCGACGCCGAGAAGATGATGGCGCAGACCGGTTGCGACGGCGTCGTCGTCGGTCGCGGTTGCCTCGGACGTCCGTGGTTGTTCGCCGAACTGAGCGCCGCGCTCGGCGGTCGCCCGATCCCCACCCCGCCGAATCTCGGTGAGGTGACGCAGATCATGCGGCGACACGCCGAACTGCTCGCCGATCACCACGGCGAGGATCGCGGTCTGCGCGACATGCGCAAGCACATCGCCTGGTATCTGCGTGGTTTCCCTGCGGGTTCGGAGATCCGCAACGGCCTCGCCCGCGTGTCGACGCTCGCCGAACTCGACGACCTGCTGGGCAAACTCGACCACGACGTACCCTTCCCCGCCGATGCCGAAGGCCCGCGGGGACGTCAGGGCTCCCCGAGCAGCGTCGCTCTGCCCGACGGCTGGCTCGACGATCCCGAGGACACCTGCGTGCCCGAGGGCGCCGACATGATGCACTCGGGCGGGTAACCCGTCCCGGCATGTAGTCCCGGACGATAGACGGATCGACCGGTGGATGTCGTGCGACACAGCTGCGTCACCGTCACATGAAACAGACGATCAGTATCATTGCGGAGTCCTCGCGACGGTCGCCGGTGAGCGATCACGTGGACGACGACGGATCCGAGGCGGTGCGACCGCGGAAAGAGCAGGTATCGGTGGACGAGGAGCACGAGACAGGATCCCCGGATCCTCGCGCTCCCTGGGAACGGCCGATCGCCGACAGCAGCTACCGCGAATCCCGCTCGTCCCGCCGCAGCCGCTCGGGTGGGGTGCACCGCTCCGACGACACCGATCCCGATTCGCGTCGCCACGAGAGTGCACGCAACCGCCGGGCCGCGGACTCGGACGATCCGGAGCAGCTCACGGTCGCCGAACTGCTCGACAAGATGGGACGACGATCCGATCCGTCCCCCCGGTCGGATCCGCCCCCGGCCGATCCGCCGCACACGTCCACCTCGTCGTTGCCCCCGGCCCGTCCCCGCGACCCGGAATCCGCCCGGCACGTCGCGACCGAGGACGATGCCGGTCGAGCGGAACTCCCGCGCAGGACGCCGCCTCCGGCTGCGCCGCCGACTCCGTCGGGACCTCCCAGCCCTCCGGTGCCGCCGGCTTCTTCGGGACCGCCGACCACGGTCGCCCCCCCGGTGCAGCCCGGTGCTCCCCGGGTGCCCCCGGGACCGTCCCGGCCCCGGCCGCCGGAGAAGCCCGTCCCGCCGCACATCCAGGCTCCCGATCGGATGGCGGGCCCCCCGTCCGTTCCGCCCCCGGTACCGACTCCCCCGACCTCGGCGCAGCCCCCTCGAGCAGTGCCTCCCGCGGACTCGCGCCCGGTGCCTCCCGCGGACTCGCGCCCGGTGCCTCCCGCCGGGTCGCCGCAGACCGTCAGACCGCCGCAGACGCCTCCTCGACAGCAACCGCCGATCGCGGACGAACAGCCGACCGTCAAGATCGATGCGGTGTCCCCCGAGGGCGCTGCGACGCCCGCCGAGGACGAGAACGAAGACCGGACGACGGACGAGAAGGCGCACGGCTCCGCTCGGCCCCGCACGGTGGGCAACGCGACTCTCGGCCGGCTCGCGCAGAGCAAACAGCGCAAGCGGAAGCGTCTGAGGTTCGCGGCGAGAGCGGCGGTGGCGTTCGTCTCGGTCCTCGCGCTCCTCTGTAACGGTGCGGTGTGGGGATACGTCCGGTCCACGGAGGCCGGCTTCTCCCAGATCGCCGCGCTGGACACCGAGTCGGAGGACATCGTCGACCCGGTCGGTCAGACCGGCGACGAGACCTATCTGATCATCGGCACCGACACCCGCGCCGGTGCGAGCGGTGAGATCGGCGCCGGGACGGCCGACGACGCCGAGGGCGCTCGTGCCGACACCGTCATCCTCGTCAACATCCCCGCCGATCGCAGCCGCGTGGTCGCGGTGTCGTTCCCCCGCGATCTGGACGTCGATCGACCGGTCTGTCGCGGATGGGACAGTACGACCGGCGAATACGATTCCGAGCTCTATCCGGCCGCCGAAGGCGACAAGCTCAACGCGACCTACGCCCTCGGCGGACCGAAGTGCCTGGTAAAGGTGATCCAGAAGATGTCCGGATTGAGGATCGGCCATTTCGTGGGCATCGACTTCGCCGGCTTCGAATCGATGGTCGACGAGATCGGCGGCGTCGAGGTGTGCACCTCCATACCGTTGTACGACAACGAACTCGGTCCCCTGATCGAGACTCCCGGCACCCACACGCTCGACGGCAAGCGGGCACTCGACTACGTCCGCGCCCGCAAGATCGACCAGGAGGGCAACAGCGACTACGGCCGGATCAGCCGGCAGCAGAAGTTCCTGTCGTCGCTGCTGCGCTCGACGTTGTCGAACAAGGTGCTGTTCGATCCCGTGAAGCTCAACGGCTTCATCAGCGCCTTCACCCGCGCGACCTTCGTCGAGAACGTCAACGCCGAGTCGCTCGTCAAACTCGGGCGTTCGATGCAGAACGTCGAGGCGGGTGCGGTGTCCTTCCTGACCATCCCCACGGCCGGTACCAACGACTGGGGCAACGAGATCCCGCGCACGGACGACATCAAGGCGATCTTCACCGCGATCATCGACGATCTCCCTCTGCCGGGTGAGAAGCGGGGGGAGGACCCGACGGAGGTCGCGTCCGCTCCCCCGGCCGAACCGCTGCCCGCGCAGCTCGCTGTCGATCCGTCGACGGTGTCGGTGCAGGTCTCGAACGCGTCGGGTCTGTCCGGGCTGGCGGCCGGCACCGCCGAGGAGGTCGCCGCCTACGGCTTTCCGGTCTACTCGATCGGCAACTATGCCTCCGGGACGAGCAAGCAGACCGTGATCCGCTTCAGCGAAGGACAGGAGACCGACGCTGCGACGGTGGCCTCGGCCTTCCCCGGTGCGGTGCTGCAGGAGGCTCCGCCCTCGGCCCAGCTGGGCAGCATCGTGGAGATCGTCCTGGGTACCAGCTTCGACGGCACCGTCGTCGCTCCCACCCCCGCGGGCACGCCGCTCGCCCCGATGCAGATCCGGACCCGGTCGGAGTCGTCGGTCGAGCTCCCCGCCGATCTCGCGATCACCAACGCCGCCGACGATCTGTGCACGTAGACACCACTGTTCGGCCGTCGACGTTCACCTCTGGTTCATCCGATGCTCGCCGTTCGGACCGCTCGAGGTCGTAGGCTGTGCCACTATGCGCGTCGTCTACAACGAACAGATGGGCGAACTCGGCGATCTCCTCGGGGAGATGGCCGGGCTCGCCGGGACCGCGATGGAGCGGTCCACCAGAGCTCTTCTCGAAGCCGATCTCGCTCTCGCCGAGCAGGTGATCGACGAGCACGAGAAGATCACCGAACTCGTCACGATCTGCGAGGAGAAGGCGTTCCAGCTGCTCGCCCTGCAGGGTCCGGTCGCCGGCGATCTGCGTGCCGTCGTCAGCGGCATCCAGATCGTGGCCGACATCGACCGCATGGGTGCGCTCGCACTGCACATCGCGAAGGCGACCCGCCGACGTCATCCCAAGCACGTGCTCCCCGACGAGGTGAAGGGCTACTTCGCCGAGATGGGACGGATCGCGGTCGCCCTCGGTGCCGCCACACGGGAGATTCTCGAGACCCGTGATCCCGCCCGGGCCGCCCGCCTCCACCACGAGGACGAGGCGATGGACGATCTGCACCGACACCTTTTCACCGTGCTCATGGACCGCGAATGGGCGCACGGCGTCGCAGCCGCCGTCGACGTCGCCCTGCTCGGCCGCTTCTACGAGCGGTTCGCCGATCACGCCGTCGAGGTGGGCCGCCGCGTCATCTTCCTCGTGACCGGCAAGCTCCCCACCGAGGAGGAGATCCGTCAGCTCGTGGAGAAGGTGGACAGTCTGACCGTCTACCCGGAGCGCCACCGAGCGCAGAACCCCTGAGCCCACGACTGTCGAGTGCAGTAAGCACACGAACGACGAGACCCCGACCGGACGGATCCGGTCGGGGTCTCGTGTAGGTAGTGGCGGCTCAGCCGAAGCGGCCGGAGATGTAGTCCTCGGTGGCCTTCTTGCTCGGGTTCGAGAAGATCTTCTCGGTGTCGTCGATCTCCACCAGACCACCCGGGCGGCCGGTCGCCTCGAGGTTGAAGAAGGCCGTCTGGTCGCTCACGCGCGCGGCCTGCTGCATGTTGTGCGTGACGATGACGATGGTGAAGTCCTTCTTCAGCTCACCGATCAGGTCCTCGATGGCCAGCGTCGAGATGGGGTCGAGGGCCGAGCACGGCTCGTCCATGAGCAGCACGTCGGGCTGGACCGCGATGGCGCGGGCGATGCACAGACGCTGCTGCTGACCACCGGAGAGGCCACCGCCCGGCTTGTCGAGACGGTCCTTGACCTCGTTCCACAGGTTGGCGCCGCGCAGCGACTTCTCGGCGATCTCGTCGAGGGTCTTCCGGTCGCGCACACCCTGCAGCTTGAGGCCGGCGACGACGTTGTCGCGGATCGACATCGTGGGGAACGGGTTGGGACGCTGGAAGACCATGCCGATCGTCTTGCGCACACCGACCGGGTCGACGTTCTGATCGTAGATGTCCTCGCCGTCGAGGAGGATGGATCCCTCGACACGGGCGCCGGGCGTCACCTCGTGCATGCGGTTGATCGACCGGAGCACGGTGGACTTGCCGCAACCGGACGGGCCGATGAAGGCGGTGACGTTCCGCGGCGGCACGGACAGCGTCACGTCGGCCACGGCGTGGAACTTGCCGTAGTAGATGTTGACGTCCTTGAGATCCAGACGCTTAGCCATTACCGGCTCCCTACTGGTGTATCGATGTGAGAAGAGGTCTGTGGGTTACTTCTTGCCGACCTGCGAGTACCGGCTGATCAACTTGGCCGCGATGTTGAGGACCGCGATGACCAGGATCAGGGTGAGCGCGGCGCCCCAGATGCGCTGCGAACCGGCGTCGGTCGGGTTGTTCATCTCGGCGACCATGACGCCCGGGAGGGTGCCTTGCTCACCGCCGAACAGGTCGAGATTGATGAAGGGCGCGTAGCCGACGAGGATCAGCAGCGGCGCCGTCTCGCCCATGACGCGGGCCAGGGCGAGCATGATGCCGGTGATGATGCCGGCGAGCGAGGTGGGCAGCACGATGCGCGCGATGGTCTTCCACTTGGGGACACCGAGGGCGTAGGACGCTTCGCGCAGGTCCTGCGGGACGATGCGCAGCATCTCCTCGGTGCTGCGCACGACCACCGGCACCATGAGCAGAACGAGCGCGAGCGACACCGCGAAGCCCGACTTGGGCATCCCGAAGGTCGACACCCACAGTGCGTAGATGAACAGTGCCGCGACGATCGATGGGACACCGCTGAGGATGTCGACCATGAACGTCGTGATCCGGCCGAGCCGCGACCGGCCGGCGTACTCGACGAGGTAGATCGCAACGAAGACGCCGAGCGGGATGGAGATGATCGCGCAGACGAGTCCCTGCAGGAGGGTGCCGACGAGGGCGTGGTAGATGCCGCCGCCCATCGACGAGGACGTCAGTCCGCTCAGCGAGTGCGTGAACCAGGTCGGCGAGGTCAGGGCCGGCAGGCCCTTGGCGACTACGGTGAACAGCACCCAGGCCAGGGGAATCAGCGCGACGACGACCGACAGCGTGACGAGCACGGTGGCTGCGGTGTCCTTGATGCGGCGACGCCCGCTGACCCGCTGGAAGGCCGGGGGCTTGACCGGCGAGGAGAGCGCGGTGGTCGACGTGGTGGTGGTCGACATGGATCAGTCCTTCTTTCCTGCGACGATCATGCGCGCGGCGGCGTTGACCACGAAGGTGAGCACGAAGAGCACGAGACCGGCGGCGATGTAGGCGCCCGCCTGGATGTCGTTGTTGAATTCGGCGTATCCCAGCGCAATCTTGGACGCGATGGTCGCGCCGCCGTCGAACAGCGACCAGGAGAACGCCTGCGAGGTGGTGCGCAGGATGAGGTACAGCGCCATCGTCTCGCCGAGCGCGCGGCCGAGACCGAGCATCGAACCGCTGATGTAGCCGGACTTGCCGAACGGGATGACGGTGGTCCGCACGACCTCCCAGCGGGTCGCGCCGAGTGCGAGCGCGCCCTCGATGTGGGCCGTCGGGGTCTGCACGAACACCTCGCGGCTCACCGCGGCGATGGTCGGCAGGATCATTACGGCGAGGACGATGCCGGCGGTGAAGATCGTTCCGCCGCCCACGATGGACCCGCTGCCGGTGGCGAAGAGCGGGAACCAGGCGAGGGTGGTGTTGAGCCATTCCGCGACGGGGCGCAGGAACGGGGCGAGGACGAGCATGCCCCACAGGCCGTAGACGATCGACGGGACCGCGGCGAGCAGGTCGATGACATACGCCAGCGGTTTCCGGAGCCGGTCGGGGCAGTACGAGGTGAGGAAGATCGCGATGCCCAGCGCGACGGGCATGGCGAGGAACAGCGCGAAGAAGGAGACGAGCACCGTCACCTGGAACAGGTCGAGGACACCGAACGCCATGTCGGTGATGTCCTGCGTGATCCAGTCACGGCTGGTGAGGAAGTTGACCTGGTTGCGCTGCAGCGCCGGGACGGCACGCCAGACGAGGAAGACTGCGATCGCGCCGATGATCACGGAGATCAGGACGGCGGAGCCGGAGGCGAGCGAGCCGAAGATTCTGTCTCCCGGCCGCACGACTGTCTTGCGTGCCCTGTCCGGGGATGGGGGTGGGGTGCTGATCGTGTCCTCCGTGATGCCGGTTGCACCGCCCGTTCCTGAGCGGGTCGGTTCGTCGGTCGCGATAGAGACCGACGTGTTGTGCGCGTCACTCATGTGCGCTCGCAATCCTTCTCAGCGTATTCCTCAGGAACGGGCGGGTCGATGATCCCTCGGTTACTCACCGGACCGAGGGATCGGCGGGTCATCCGGCGGCGATGGCGTCGATCGACTCGGTGAGGCGGGTCTTGAAGGCGTCGGGCAGCGGGACGTAGCCCTGCTCGGACAGGCCTTCCTGGCCCTCGTTGGCGGCGGAGATCAGGAACGACTTGACGGCCGCGGCGGTGTCGGCGTCGTAGCCGGCCGAGCACACGATCTCGTAGGTGGCCAGCACCAGCGGGTAGGCACCCTCTTCGGAGCTGCCGAAGATCGACGACAGGTCGAGCGTGAGGTCGCCCTCGGAGGCCGGGACGAACTCGGCGCCCTCGATGGCCTTGCCGGCGGTCTCCTCGGTCAGTTCGACGGGTCCGGAGCCGTTGTCGATCTGCGCGATGCTCAAACCGTTCTGGTCGGCGAAGGACTTCTCGACGTAGGTGATGGAGTTCGGCGAGCCGGAGACGGCCTGCGCGACACCCGCAGAACCCTTCGCGCCCTCACCGACACCGCCGGTGAAGTCCGAACCGGCACCGGAGGTCCATGCGCCGTTCGACGCGGTCTCGAGGTACTGCTGGAAGTTGTCGGTGGTGCCCGACGAGTCCGAGCGCACGATCGGGGTGATGTTCGCGTCGGGCAGCTCAGCGCCCTCGTTGAGAGCGGCGATGGCCGGATCGTTCCACGTGGTGATCGAGCCGTTGAAGATCTTCGCGGCCGTCTCGGCGTTCAGCACGAGCTCGTCGACACCCTCGACGTTGTAGGCCAGTGCGACCGGGCCGAAGACCAGCGGCAGGTTCCATGCGGGATTGCCGGCGCAACGCTCGGCGGCCTGTGCCGCCTGCTCGTCCTTGATGGCCGAGTCCGAGCCGGCGAAATCGATCTGGTTCGCGATGAACTGCGTGCGGCCGTCACCGGAACCGGTGGGGTTGTACGCGACGTTGACGTTCGTGCCCTTCTCGGAGCACACCGCGATGTAGGTGGAGACGAACTGGTCCATCGCGTTCTTCTGGGCCGACGAGCCGGCACCCGAGAGGTTGGACTTGCCGTCGCAGGCTGCAGCGGACGCGGACGCATCGACGTCGACCGACCCGGCATTGTTGTCGGTACCGCACGCGGCGAGCGTGAGGGCTCCAGCGGCCACAACACCGAGCAGGGCGCCATTGCGCTTGAGGTTCACCTGTTCTCCTCCGGAAGTAACTTCACACGACCGCGGCGCCGAGCGGCGGCGGCATCGAGGCGCGGGCGACGCCGGCGCCGGGTCTGCGGCACTCGACCCGCTAGTGAAGTTAGGAGGAGACGGTGGACACTCGGACTACCGAAGGTTAACGCCGGATGAACAAGCCGGATACACCTGGCGATGGTGTTGCGACCATCACTCGAATCCTGACCGCGATCGGCGTGTCGGGTGGCAGAGTCCACCCTTCACGCCGTTCGTCCACCCGATCGGAGAGGGTCACGCCCGGGCGTAGGCGACGTCCACGTGGAACCGCTCGAAGCCGAGTTTGCCGTAGGTGTTCAACGCCGCGGTGTTGTCGCCCTCGACGTAGAGCAGGACACCGGGCAGACCCCGATCGCGCAGATAGTGCAGACCCGCGAGGGTGAGCAGGCGACCGAGCCCTCTGCCCTGCGCGGACGAGTCGATACCCACGACGTAGACCTCGCCGAGCTGCGGGTCGGACGCCGTGGCCGGGTGCACCTTGGTCCAGTGGAATCCGAGCAGCTTGTCGGGCTCGGCGGGATCGAACGCGAGGAACAGGCCTTCGGGATCGAACCACGACTCGCGTCGGCGTTCCTCCACGTCGGCGGCCGTCCAACGCCCCTGCTCGGGATGCCACTCGAAGGCCGCCGCGTTGACGCGGAGCAGTTCGGCGTCGTCCTGCGGGCCGCCGTAGGTGCGCAGCAGCACCGAGTCGGGCACCTCGAGGGCGGGAAGATCGTCCTGCTCGAGGGATCGACGCAACTGCAGGAGTTCGCGGACACCGGTCAGACCGAGACGGCGCGCCACCGCCTGCGCGGCGGGCAGGTCGCCGTGTGCCCACACGCGGGTGCCGTCGCCGCCCTCGGTGAGTGCACGCTCGACGAGTTCGCGGCCGAGTCCGTGCCCGCGCTGCGGCGGGTCGACGACCACCTCTGCCATCGCCGGATGACCGTCCTGGGCAGGAACGACGTTCGCGTAGCCCGCGACCTCACCGTCCTCTCCGAACGCGACGAGATGCCGGGCCGCGCCCTCCCGTCCGAGGGAGTGCACCGCCTGTTCGGAGATCGGCGCGGTGCCGTCGGTCTGCGTCGCCCGCGACACCACGGCGCGTACGGCTTCGGCGTGGTCGGTGGACGGGTGGTCGACGAATTCCGTATCGGTGCTCACGGAAGGAATTGTGCCCCGGACTCCCCTGCGCCCGAGTCACCCGCGCCGGATTCCTCCGCACGGGGGTCGTCGAGAAGCGTGTCGTCCACATCGTCGTCGTCGACATCGGGAGTGGCATTGCCACCCTTGCCCACGCGGTTGGAGGGACGCACCGCCTTGTAGCCGACGTTGCGGACCGTTCCGATCAGCGCTTCGTGCTCGGGGCCGAGTTTCGCTCGCAGACGTCGGACATGGACGTCGACGGTGCGGGTACCACCGAAGAAGTCGTAACCCCAGACCTCCTGCAGCAGCTGGGCGCGGGTGAACACCCGACCCGCGTGCTGGGCGAGGTACTTGAGGAGTTCGAACTCCTTGTAGGTGAGGTCGAGGGGACGTCCGCGCAGGCGGGCGGTGTAGGTGCCCTCGTCGATCGTGAGTTCCCCGAGAGTGATCTTGCCGGTGTTCTCCGGTCCCACCGCGACACCTGAGCGGCCCATGAGCAGGCGCAGGCGCGCGTCGAGCTCGGCCGGTCCGGTGCTGGACAGCAGGATGTCGTCGAGTCCCCATTCGGGGTTGACGGCCACGAGTCCGCCTTCGGTGAGCACGGCGACGACGGGCAATGCCGACCCGGTGCTGCCGAGCAGTCGGCACAGTCCTCGCGCGGCCGCGAGATCGGAGCGGGCATCGACGATGGCGATATCCGCCGAACCCGCCTCGAGCAGCGACGAAACTTCTGTAGGAGCCGGCCTGACCGAATGCGGGAGCAGCGCCAAGGACGGCAGGACCGCATCCGGATTCGGGTCGGAGGTCAGAAGGAGCAGCTCCACCGGGCCTCCAGTTCTTCGCGCGACCAGCGCGGATAGGGGTCGTAAACGTCGTGCAACAGACTAACGCCCCGATTGTTACCGCCATGTAAGCACGAGAATTCCGTGGACGGCCTCGGAGCGGACGGGCGCGGCCCGACCGACGGCGCGTCCGACACAATGGTGGGCGTGCGCAAACTGATCTTCGGTCTCGTAGTCCTGCTCGGACTCGCAGTCCTCGCCGACTTCGGCGCGGCGGCGTGGTCGGAATACCGCGTCTCGCGTGCGCTGCGGGAGGGTGGCGTTCTCGAATCCGATCCGGCGGTGACCATCCACGGCTTCCCCTTCCTCCTCCAGGCCCGCGACGGTCACTACGAGAACGTCGAGATCGTGGCCGACAACGTCCACACCGATCTGCTCGGGGACATCACGGTCGAGGCCAATCTGATCGGTGCGCACGCCGAGGCCGGTGAGCTGCTCGACGGGTCGATCCGGTCGGTGCCCGTCGACCTGCTGTACGGCCGCGTCATGCTCGACGCCACCGAGCTCGGACAGCTCTACGGCATCCCCGACCTGCAGGTTTCCGCTCCCCCGGCGAGCAAGTCCGACGGGACGGGCGGATCCGGCGGGTCCGGTCCGACGACCGCCGGCGGGGTCGTCCTCACGGGGACGGTGCCGGTCGGACCGGTGGATGCGACGGTGAGTGTCCAGGCCGATCTGGTGCTCGACGGCGACCGCGTCCACATCGTCGCGTCGGATCTCTACTTCGGCCCCGAGGGACGCGCCGACTTCTCGGTTCCCGACGTCCTGAAGCCGGCGGTGCTCGGACTGTTCACGACGACGATCGAGCCGCAGAATCTGCCGTTCGGCGTGCGGCCCACCTTCGTCGAGGCGCGGGGCTCCCGGATCGTCATCGAGGGCGAGGCCCGCGACGTCGTCATCGATCTGCAGGAAGTGCAGACGCCCGCATGATCGCAGTAATCGTCCTCGTGGTCGTGATAGTCGCCACACTGGCGGTGGGAACGGCCCTGCGCACCCGTTCCGGCAAGCTCCGCACCACCGGCGCCGGCGCCTCGGCGGGCACCCACGAACTCCATCCCGCGCTGGCCACAGCGGGTGTCGGTGACGGCGTACCAGTGGTCCTGCATTTCTCCGCGCCGTGGTGCGGACCGTGCGCGGCCGTGCGACGGGTCGTCGTGCAGGTTCTCGACCGCGATCCCGGTCGGGCACGCGAGGTCGAGCTGGATCTCGACGAAAATCCGGTCCTGGCACGGAAACTCGGGGTGCTGTCGCTGCCCACTACCTTCGTCTTCGACGGCGAGGGGCGCGAACGGTTCCGCGCGTCCGGCGTTCCGTCCGTCGACGACCTGCGCACAGCCCTGTCGTCGTTGTGATCCCGGGGGTCCACCCCCGAGGGGACGTGCGTTAAACTCCCTCGCGTGCAGAACCGCCACGAGCTGATGCTCACCCGACGCCGCGCAGTCGATCTGTGCCGCCTCGGTGGCTGTTGTTGTCCCTGCTGAACGCATCGACGGGCTGGCCCCGATCCTTGCGGCACCGATGCCGCCGAACCGATGCGTCGCCCCGCGGTCGTATGAATACCCTCCGCCCAGCGAATCAGAATCCAGCAGGAGATTCCCCATGCCCGTATCCACTCCCCGCACGTCCGGTCGGCAGGTCGACGTCCGTGGCCCGCGTTTCGCGGCGTGGATCACCACCGGCGTCCTCGTCCTCGCCCTGGTCGTCGCCACCTTCTCTCCCGTCGCAGCGGCCGTGATCCTGGCCCTGCAGACGATCGTGTTCGCTCTCGGAGCGGCACTCGGCCCGCGACGCAGCCCGTACGGTGCGCTGTTCGCGAGGCTCGTCGCTCCCCGCCTCGGTGCTCCGATCGAGACCGAGCCGGTGGAGCCGCTGCGGTTCGCGCAGCTCGTCGGATTCGTCTTCGCCCTCGTCGGAACGGTCGCGTTCTTCGCCGACGCCATCGTCGTGGGCTCGGTGGCCGCAGGCTTCGCGCTGTTCGCGGCGCTGCTCAACGCCGCCTTCGGCGTGTGTCTCGGCTGCCGGATCCACCCGCTGGTCGCTCGAATGCGTCGCGTGCCCGCCTGACCGGCGGTCACCGAACTCGACATCCCACACCTCACCCTGGCACGGACCCTCGCACGGGTTCCGGTCACGGAAACCTCCCGGATTCCCTCACCGAAAGGAACACCCATGGCTCGCTCCGACGTCCTGGTCTCCGCCGACTGGGCAGAGCAGAACCTCACTGCGCCGAAGACCGTCTTCGTCGAGGTCGACGAGGACACCTCCGCCTACGACGGCGGCCACGTCGAAGGTGCCGTCAAGCTCGACTGGCGCAAGGACCTGCAGGACGCCGTCCGTCGCGACTTCCTGAACCGTGAGCAGTTCTCCGAGCTCCTCTCACGCAAGGGCATCGCCAACGACGACACGGTCGTGCTCTACGGCGGCAACAACAACTGGTTCGCCGCCTACGCCTACTGGTACTTCAAGCTCTACGGCCACCAGGACGTCAAGCTCATCGACGGCGGCCGCAAGAAGTGGGAGCTCGACGGCCGTCCGCTGTCGAAGGACGAGGTCACCCGCCCGGCCACCGAGTACAAGGCCGCCGAGCCCGACTACTCCATCCGCGCCTTCCGCGACGAGGTCATCGACTCGATCGGCACCAAGAACATCGTCGACGTGCGTTCGCCCGACGAGTTCTCCGGCAAGATCCTCGCCCCGGCGCACCTGCCGCAGGAGCAGGCGCAGCAGCGCGGCCACGTCCCCGGCGCCATCAACATCCCGTGGAGCACCACCGCCAACGAGGACGGCACCTTCAAGTCCGACGAGGACCTCGAGAAGCTGTACGCCGAGAAGGGCTTCGACGACAGCAAGGAGACCATCGCCTACTGCCGTATCGGTGAGCGCTCGAGCCACACCTGGTTCGTGCTCCAGGAGATCCTCGGCAAGAAGAACGTCAAGAACTACGACGGCAGCTGGGTCGAGTACGGCTCGCTCGTCGGTGCACCCATCGAACTGGAGGTCAACTGATCATGTGCGGCGCCCCTGTCCAGACCCAGACCCTGCCCGCCGGCGTGGACACCGAGAAGGAGACGGTCATCACCGGCCGTGTCCTGAACGCCGACGGCGAGCCCGTGGGCGGTGCGTTCGTGCGCCTGCTCGACGGCACCGACGAGTTCACCGCCGAGGTCGTCGCCTCGGCGACCGGCGACTTCCGTTTTTTCGCCGCCCCCGGCGACTGGAAGATCCGCGCCCTGTCGAGCTCCGGCAACGGCACCTCCACCGTGAGCCCCACCGCTCCCGGCGTGCACAACGTGGACGTGACGGTCGCCAAGTAATCCGGCCGGAACACCCCGACGAAGGGCTCTGCTCCACCAGGAGCGGAGCCCTTCGTCGTACCGGAAAAGGGGTTGTCTAGAATGACCGCGTGGTCATCTTCTTCGAAATCCTGCTGGTCGCCGCGGCGCTCCTCATCACCTGGTTCGCGCTGTACACCATCTACCGCGTGGTCTCCGACGGATCGTGACGAACGACGGATCGGACGCCCAGCGGCGTAGCGGCGACGAGGCGATCGCCCGGGCCGCCGAGCGCGCTCGCGCCACCGCCGAGCTGAACCTTCCCGTCCTGGCCGGGCTGCCGGGCGCCGAGGACACCGCGAACCTGCGGCTCGGCCCCGACCTGAGCCCTGCCCTGCTCGCCGTCCTTCCCTTGGTCGGTGTGTGGCGCGGCGAGGGTGAAGCCAACGATCCCGAGACCGGCGACTATCCGTTCGGTCAGCAGATCACCGTCGCGCACAACGGCGGCGCGTATCTAGTGTGGGAGTCGCGCACGTGGCGTCTCGACGACTCGGGTGAATACGTGGGCGAGGATCGGCGCGAGAGCGGCTTCTGGCGCGTGTCCGGAACGGGCGCGCCCGACAGCGACGATCCCGAGACGCTCGAACTGCTGCTGACGCACAGCTCCGGCGTCGTCGAGCTGTACTACGGCACCGCACTCACCCAGTCCTCGTGGGAGCTCGCGACCGACGTCGTGATCCGCACCAAGTCCGGTGAGGTCGTCGGTGGCGCCAAGCGCCTCTACGGCATCGTCGACGGCGGCGACCTCGCCTACGTCGAGGAGCGCGTCACCGCCGACGGCGAACTGAAGCCCCGGATGTCCGCCCGCCTGTCACGCCACATCGGCTGACCAGGTCTCTTTCTTCCGAGACTCGAACGGTCCGGGTCTGTTCCCCTGTGAGGGAACAGACCCGGACCGTTTTTCTCAGTTCTCCTCGACGACCGTCGTGCCGGTGGCACTCTTCTTGTCGGCATGTTCACCGTCGCCTCGTACACGGAGCGCATCGGGTTCGCCGGCATGGACCCGGTGGATTCCGGCGTCCTCGGCATCCTCGGCTGCGTTCTCGCCGTCCTCGCACTCGTCCGGGATGGCCCGCGTGTGGATGACGACCTCGGGTGCGGGTAGTTCCTGAGCAGCCTCGAGTTCCTCGGCCGACCGCACCTCGGGCCACTGACGGGTGATCGGCTCCGGCCGCTCGCCCAGGTCCTCGCGGATACCGCGCACCAGGCTGTACATCATGATGAAGCCCATCACGAAGAACGGCAGCCCCACCACGGTGATGACCTGTTGCAGGGCGTCGAGCCCGTCCTTACCGGTCGCGACGAGCATGGTCGCTGCGACCAGGCCCATGAGCACCGCCCAGAACAAGCGCTGATGGATGGGCGCCTTCCCCTCGTGACCGGCCGCCATCATGTCGAGCACCATCGCGGTCGAGTCCACCGAGGTGACGAAGAAGATCACCACCAGGATGATCGCAATGCCGGACACCAGGCCGGTGAGGGGGAAGTTGCCGAGGAATTCGAACAACGCACCCGGGATGTCCCCGTCGCCCACGACCCGCTCGACGAGACCACCGTTGCCCTCGAGTTCGATGTGGAACGAGCCCATCCCGAAGATGCTGAACCAGATCACCGAGAACAGCACGGGCAGACCGAGGACACCGCCGACGAACTCGCGGATGGTGCGGCCTCGCGAGATGCGCGCGATGAAGATGCCGACGAAGGGCGACCACGTGATGGTCCACGCCCAGTAGAAGACCGTCCAGGTGTTCTGCCAGCCGGAGTCGGCGAAGGTGTCGTTCCAGAACGCCAGGCGCGGCAGGGCCTCGGCGTAGATACCGGCCGACTCGATCATGCCCTTGAGCAGGAACAGGCTCGGTCCGGTGACGAGCACGAAGACCAGCAACATCACGGCCATGCCGATGTTGATGTTCGACAGGCGCTTGATGCCCTTGTCGAGACCGAGAGCGACCGAGATGCCGGCCATCACCGTCACGATCGCGATGAGGGCGATCTGGACGATCCCGGATTCCTGGATGTCGAACAGCTGCGCGAGACCGGCGTTGATCTGCAGGGTGCCCAGGCCGACCGAGGTCGCGACACCGAAGATGGTGCCGATGATCGCGACGACGTCGATGGTCTTGCCGATCGGGCCGTAGATGCGACCTCCGAGGAGGGGCGCGAAGATCGAGCTGACGCGCGGCGGCAGGTGCCGCTTGTAGATGAAGTAACCGAAGCCCAGGCCGGGCAGGGCGAAGATCGTCCAGGTGTGCAGTCCGAAGTGGTAGAGCGCGAAGCCCATGGCCTCTTCCGCGGCCTCCACGGACTGCGGCTCGACATCTTGCATGGGCGGGTTCGCGAAGTGGGAGATCGGCTCGGCGACGCCCCAGAACATGAGGATCGTGCCGATACCGGCGGCGAACAACATGGCGAACCACGCCAGGGTCGAGTGCTCGGGCCGTTCGTCGTCGCCGCCGAGCCGGACCCGGCCGTAATGGGTGAAGGCGATTCCGACGAGGAAGAGCAGGAAGGTCGTGACGCCCAGGATGTAGAACCATCCGAGGTTCGTCATGATCCAGTTGGACGCGGTACTGAAGATGGAATCGACGCCGTCGGTGAACGCGATCGTCACGACGACGAAGAGCAGCGCGATGAGCGCAGAAGAGAAGAAAACCCCCGGTGACGTGCGCAATCTTAACGAATCGTGAGCTTTTTGAAGTATCGGCACCAAACCGGTGTACCCAGAACGGACGAACTTGTACACCCGAAACGCCGATTTTGCACGAATGCGAACAGCCCCCGAGCCGCACCGCCGCACGGATCGCTCCGTGGACCGGCGGTCCCGATCGGACGGACCGGGAGCTCGGGGGCCGGGTGACTACCTGGGATTCGCCAGCCGCGCGCGGTCGGTGAATTCCGTCGTCTCGAGCAGCTAGCGGGTAGCCACCTCACGCGTCCGAATATCAATCACTTCCAGACCACCTCCTTCCTCGTGTACCAGCGAAACTACGCTTCGTTCACGAGGCGGGCAACGCATTTTTCTCGACGCGAACGACCAGGTCGGCGGCGGTATCCGCGGGCAGGCGGTGGGTGACCACCACGACGGTGCGCTCGGGGCCGACCAAGCGTGCGTCGCGGTCCAGGAGGAGTCGCTGCATCAGGTCGGCGCTCTCGTCGTCGAGATGTTCCGTGGGTTCGTCGAGCAGCAGGATCCGTGCGGGCGACAGCAGAGCCCGGGCCAGCAGGAGGCGACGGCGCTGCCCACCGGAGACCGTGCGGGCTCCGGCCCCCAGGACGGTGTGGACTCCCTGCGGGAGTCCGTCCACCCACTCCCCCAGCCCCACGGCGCCGAGGGCGGCCAGTGCCTCGTCCTCGTCCACGTCGCCCCGCGCGACACGCAGGTTCTCGAGGATCGACGTGTCGAACAGGTGGGCGTCCTCCGCGAAGAAGCCGATCTTGCGGCGCAGGGCCGCGGGATCGATGTCCGCGAGGTCGACACCGTCGAGCGTCACTACGCCTCCGCGTGGGGCGAGCAGACCCGCGAGCGTCATGAGCACGGTGGTCTTGCCGCTGCCGCTGCCGCCCACGATCGCGACGCGACAGCCCGGCCTCAGGTCGAGGTCGACCGGTTCCGTGGACGGTCCGCCGGGCCATCCGCCTCGCAGACCCACCGCACGTAGCCGGCCGGGTCCGTCGGCCGGTTCGATGCCGTGCGGCACCGTCCTGTCGGCGCGGTCGAGCATCTCCGTGATGCGACCGGCCGCCAGGCGTGCGCGGTTGAGGGTCTGCGCGGCTGCCGGGAGGACGGCGGTGGCCTCGAACGCCGACAGCGGCAGCAGGACGAGGATGCCGAGTGTCGTCGGGCTCATGGCCGCCGGACCGGAGCCGAAGACGGCGATACCGACGAGGAGCGCACCGAGCACACTCGCGCCGACCGCGAGGGGTGCGGCCGCGTCGGCGAACGCCGCGGGGACCGCGGAACGGTCGGTGGCACGGACGGAGGCGACATTCGCGGCGCGGGCCCGCCGGGTGATCGTGTCGAGCCGTCCCGCGACCCGCAGTTCCGCCGCGTGGTCCAGCACCGTGACCGCGTCCTCGGTGAACCGGGTCCGTGCGGCGTTCGCATCGGCGTCCGCACGGGCCGCGGCGCGGGCGGACAGCCACGGTGCGAACAGTCCGGCAACGAGCAGCGCCGCGGCGAGGACCGCGCCGGCAGCGGGAGCGATGACGGTGAGGGTCACGACCGCCGCGAGGGAGAGCACGGCCGCGACGGCGATGGGCACGAGTGCGCGCACCACGACGTCGCCGAGAGCGTCGACGTCGGCACCGGTGCGCGCGAGCAGGTCGCCGCGTCCCACGCCCAGGGCGGCGGCCGGGTCGCCGTCCGCGAGTCGCCGGTAGAGATTCGCGCGGGCCGAGGTGGTGCCGCGCAGCGCGGTCTCGTGCGTTGCGAGTCGTTCGAAGTAGCGGAACAACCCGCGGGAGATTCCCAGCGCCCGCACCGCGACGACCGCGACGGTCAGGTCCAGGACGGGCGGCATCTCCCATGCCCGCACGATCAGCCACGCCGAGAGACCGGCGAGCAGCAGGGCACTGCCGAGGGTCGCGACACCGGCGAGGACGGCGAGCAGCACTCGGCGCGGCTCGAGCTCGAGCAGGGCCATCGCCCGGCGCAGATCCTTCACCGGGACACCTCCGTCGGTGCTGCGTGGACGGTGACGACCTCGTCCGCGATGGCGAGCAGGGTGGGGCGATGCGCCACGACCACCACGGTGCGGCCGGCCGCGGCGAGCCCGCGCAGCGTGGACAGGACGGTGGCCTCGGTGTCCTCGTCGAGGTGGGCCGTGGGTTCGTCGAGCAGCAGGACCGGGCGCGGGGAGGCGAGGGTGCGGGTGAGCGCCAGTCGCTGACGTTGGCCGAGCGACAGGCCCGTGCCGCCGGCCCCCACGACGGTCCGCCAGCCGTCCGGGAGTTCGGCGAGCACGCTGTCGAAGCCGGTGGCGGCGCAGACGTCGTCGAGTTCGGTGGCCTCCGGGTCGACACCGGTGAGTCGCAGATTGTCGGCGAGCGTGCCCGGCAGCAGCACCGGCCGCTGCGGAAGCCACGCCATCTGCGACCACCAGTTCTCGTCGCCCGCGACGGGACGTCCGTCGACGGTGACGGTCCCCTCGCTCGGCTCGGCGAGCCCGAGCAGCGCCAGCAGGGCGGTGGACTTGCCGGCCCCGTTGGCGCCGGTGAACGCGGTGATCCGGCCGGGACGGCAGATCGCGTCGAGCCGGTGCGGGGCGCAACCGTCGCGGCCGGGCACGGAGACGCCGTCGAAGACGATCTCGCAGTTCGCGACCCGGTCGGTGCCGATCGTGTCCGTGGAGGTGCGACGCGAGGAGGCGCGGCGAGAGGAGGCGGCGTCCGGCACCGAGTCGAGCACGGCGAATGCCTTGTCGGCCGCCGCCATCCCGTCCTCGGCGGCGTGGAACTTGCTGCCGACGGTGCGCAGCGGGAGGTAGGCCTCCGGCGCGAGGATCAACGCGATGATGCCGGCTTCGAGGGGCATGGATCCGTAGACGAGGCGCATACCGATGCTCACGGCGACGAGGGCGACGGACAGCGTCGCGAGGAATTCGAGGACCGTGCCGGACAGGAAGGCCACGCGCAGGGCCGACATCGTAGTCGCGCGATGCTCGTCGCCGAGTTCGCGCACGCGATCGGCGGGCCCCTTCTCACGACCGAGGGCGCGCAGTGTGGGAAGACCCGCGAGGAGGTCGAGCAGTTGTGACGACAGTGTCGTCATCGCGCGCAGGGTGCGGTCGGCCTTGCCTTTGGTGAGCAGGCCGATGAGGATCATGAAGATCGGGATGAGCGGCAGCGTGATCACGACGATGACCGCCGAGGTGAGGTCGTGCAGGGCGATCACGACGATCGTCACCGGGGTGAGGATCACGGCCAGCAGCAGCGCCGGCAGATAGCCGGTGAGATATTCCTTCAGCCCGTCGAGTCCGCGGGTGAGAACCACCGCGATCTCGTCGCGTCGCGGGTCGAGTTCGCGCGGGGGCAGATTCGCCGCGGAATCGAGGACCTCGTGTTCGAGTTCGGCGACCACGCGGGTCGCGGACCGGTGCGCGTACCGCGACTGCAGCCACGTCACCGCGACCCGCACGACGATCGCCACCGCGAGGATCGCCAGTTCGGTCGTCCAGTCGCCGACGGACCGGGCGTCGGTGGTGATGACGCCCGCGAGGACCCGTCCGATCATGAGTGCGGTGACGACGACCATCACGACATCGACCACCGAGGTGACCACGGTCAGGACGAGATATCCGCGGGCTGCGGCCGAGTAGCGCCACAACCGCGGGTCCACCGGCCCCCGCCGACGCGCGGGCGCGTCGGCGGGGGCTGCGGACTGCGTCATGCTCACTTCGAGCCGATCTTCAGACCGATCGAGTGCGGGATGTGGTCGGTCGACAGACGCTGACGGAACACCCAGTACGTCCAGCCCTGGTAGGCGAGGACGACCGGGGTCATGAACGCTGCGGCCCACGTCATGACCTTCAGTGTGTACGGGCTCGACGACGCGTTCTCGATCGTCAGCGACCAGGACGGGTCGAGGGTCGACGGCATGACGTTCGGGAACAGCGACGCGAACAGCAACACCGAGGTCGCGGCGATCGCGACGGTGGTGAACACGAACGCCCAGCCCTCACGCGCGACGATGGTCAGCGCGACCACCGCGAGCAGGGAGATCGCCGCCACGGCGACGAGCGCGATCGTCCAGCCCTTGCCGTAGGCGAGTTGGGTCCACACCACGAACGCACCGGCCACGAGGACGGCGGGCACGGCCAGCTTCCGCGACATCGCCACGGCATCCGTCCGGACCTGTCCCTCGGTCTTGAGCGCGATGAACACCGCGCCGTGCAGCGCGAAGACCAGCGCCGTCGTCGCACCGCCGAGCAGGGCGTACGGGTTCAGCAGGTCGAAGAATCCGCCGACGTACTGCTTGTCGGCGTCGATCGCCACGCCGCGCACGATGTTCGCGAACGCCACACCCCACAGCACGGCGGGCACCCACGAGCCGAAGATGATCCCCCAGTCGCAGCGGCGACGCCAGGTCGGATCGTCGACCTTGCCGCGCCACTCGATGGCGCACACCCGCACGATCAGGGCGAGCAGGATCAGCAGCAGCGGGAGATAGAAGCCCGAGAAGAGGGTCGCGTACCACTCGGGGAACGCCGCGAACAGCGCACCACCCGCGGTGATGAGCCAGACCTCGTTGCCGTCCCAGACCGGACCGATCGTGTTGAGCAGCACCCGGCGCCGGGTGTCCGCCTCGACGGTCCTACCGCGGCCGAGCACCGGGAAGTGCATGCCCACACCGAAGTCGAACCCCTCGAGGACGAAGTAGCCGGTGAACAATACTGCGATGAGAATGAACCAGATTTCCTGAAGTCCCATGTCCGCCCACTCCTAGTACGCGAAGGACAGCTGTTTCGGCTGCGTGTCGTCGGTGTCGTCGTCGGAGCCCGGCGGTTGCGCGTCGTGCTCCTGCGGGCCTTCCATCGCGTACTTGCGGATGAGCCAGAACCACACCACGCCGAGCGCTGCGTAGACGAGGGTGAAGGCGATCAGCGAGGTGAGCACCGTTCCTGCCGCATGATCGGAGACACCCTGGTCGACGGTGAGCCGGATCATGTCCACGCCCGTGGGATTCGGATGCACCACCCAGGGCTGCCGGCCCATCTCGGTGAAGATCCAGCCCGCACTGTTGGCGAGGAAGGGCGTGGGGATCGCGACGAGCGACAGCGTCGAGAACCACCTCTGGTCGGGCACCCGGCCGCCGCGGGTGACCCACAGCCCGGCCAGGGCCAGGGCCGCGGAACCGGCGGCGAGGCCGATCATCGCGCGGAACGACCAGTAGGTGACGAACAGGTTGGGCTTGTAGTTGCCGGGGCCGAATTGCTGTTCGTACTGCGCCTGCAGGTCCTCGACGCCCTGGAGGGTCACGCCGCTGAACTCGCCCTGCGCGAGGAAGGACAGCACGTAGGGCACGTCGAGGACGTGGATCACGCCGTCGCAGTCGTTGTGCGTGCCGATCGTGAGGATCGAGAAGTTGGGGTCGGTCTCGGTGTGGCACAGCGACTCGGCCGAGGCCATCTTCATCGGTTGCTGCTCGAACATGAGCTTGGCCTGGACGTCACCGGTGACGAACAACCCGATGCCCGAGATGATCATGACCATCAGGCCGAGGCGGGTCGCGGGGCGGAACAGTCCGCGGGCGTCGTTCTCGAGGCGCTGGGCCTCCTCGGGTTCCGAGGTGCGGATCTCGGCGGCGCGTCGCATGTTGCGGACCATCCACCAGCCACCGATGCCGGCGACGAAGGTTGCGGCGGTGAGGAATCCGCCGGCGACCGCGTGGGGGAAGGCTGCGAGCGCGGTGTTGTTGGTGAGCAGTTCCCAGATGCTCGTCAGCTCGGCGCGGCCGGTCTCGGGGTTGTAGGTGGCCCCGACGGGATGCTGCATGAACGAGTTCGCCGCGATGATGAAGAAGGCGGAGGCGTTCACGCCGATCGCGACGAGCCAGATGGTCGCGAGGTGCACGAGTTTCGGCAGGCGCGTCCAGCCGAAGATCCACAGGCCGAGGAAGGTCGACTCCATGAAGAAGGCGACGAGACCTTCGAGGGCGAGGGGTGCGCCGAAGACGTCGCCGACGAAGCGGGAGTACTCGCTCCAGTTCATGCCGAATTGGAATTCCTGCACGATGCCGGTCGCGACACCGAGCGCGAAGTTGATCAGGAACATCTTCCCGAAGAACTTCGTGAGGCGGTACCAGTGATCCTTGCCGGTGACCACCCACATCGTCTGCATGATCGCGACGAGCGGCGCGAGGCCGATCGTCAACGGCACGAGGATGAAGTGATACACCGTCGTGATCCCGAACTGCCACCGGGACAGATCCAAGACGTCCATTGCCACTCCGAGTGAGGCCCGGTCGATACGGAGATCCGGAGCGGGGCCGACGCTGCGGTTCTCGTTCGCGAAGACACGCCGGTAGTACTGCTCCGGCCTTGCTACTACCGAATGTAGTAGCGATTGCGCGAAGTGGGACAGGTTCGTGTCGCCCGACACATCGGACTCACGTCACATCGGATACGGATCACCCGCGGGGGCACACCCGCCGCCACTCAGGAAGCTGCATCGACCGATTCGCTCACGAAGCGGCGTCGACCGCCTCGTCGACGAGGCCTTCGATCTCGCCCTCCTGGACCCGCGAGACCAGCGCGTGCCCGTTGAGGGTGTGCACCCGCACCGCGAGCGCCACGCTGGAGATCAGCCAGAGACCGTCGGCGACGACGAGATCCGCCGGGCGCAGCGGCTCGTACCGGACCGTGAAGTCCCGCTCCCCCGCCAGGTCGAACAGTGCCTGCTGCGTGGTGCCGGGGAGGATCCCCTGCTCCGGCGGCGGAGTGAGCAATGTCCGGCCACGCGCGACGAGCACCGTCGACCGCGGACCCTCGAGCACGTAGCCCTCGGCACTGACGAAGATCACGTCGTCGGCGCCGACCGACTCGGCGTGACGCAGTGCCGCCATGTTCGTCGCGTACGACAGCGTCTTGGCACCGAGGAGCTGCCACGGCGCCTTCTGCGCCAGATCGGTCGAAAAACCCCGTTCGAGGGTCACCACGGACACGCCGTCGCGCCGTGCGATGCCGACGCGCTCGGCCACCGGCGTCAGGAGCAGGAAGGCCGTCGGCGTGTCGGCGCCCTCACGACCACGCGTGTAGACCAGGCGCAGCACGCCCTCCTGCTCGGCGCCCCACTGTTCGAGTGCCACGTCGACGGCGAGCCGCCAGTCGTCGCGATCGGGTTCGGGCAACTGTGCGGCGGCCGCGGACGCCGCGAGCCGGGCGAGATGCAGTTCGAGCGCACGCGCCCGGCCGCCTCGCACGAGCAACGTCTCGAACACCCCGTCGCCACGAAGAACACCGAAATCGTCGGCGTGCAGAAGGGGTGCGTCCGCATCCCTCACCTCGCCGTCCAGCGTCACCAGCACCCGCTCAGCCATGGCGCTCAGCCTAGCCACTGGCAGACCTGTCGGCCGGTTCCCCATAGACTGGTGTCGTGACCGAGTCTCCGATCGTGTCCGAAAGCGCCCTTCTCGCACTTCCCGGCGCAGTCGCCTCGCCTTCCGGCGGGCCCGATGCCGGACTTCCCTGGCATTACGGCGACCCGCTCGGCGAGCAACGTGCCGCCGCCACGTCCGCCGCCGTGGTCGACCGTTCCACCCGCTTCGTCCTCGCTGTTCCGGGCGACGAACGCCTGAGCTGGCTGCACACCATTTCCAGCCAGCACATCGCGTCGCTCCCGAACGGCACCTCCGCCGAGAACCTGAGCCTCGACGCGAACGGCCGCGTCGAACACCACTTCGTGCAGACCGACCTCGACGGCGTGACGTGGATCGACACCGAAGCCGACCGCGGACCCGACCTGCTGGCCTTCCTGAAGAAGATGGTGTTCTGGGCGAAGGCAGAACCCCGCGACGGCAACGAACTCGCGGTCCTGAGCCTCCTCGGGCCGGACGCCGGCAGCCCCGCCGTGCTCGCCGTGCTCGGGATCGACGCGCTGCCGGCCGAACCCTATGCCGCCGTCGCCCTGCCCGCCGGTGGCTTCGTCCGCCGCATGCCGTGGCCCACCGAGCACTCCTTCGACCTCCTGGTGCCACGCGAGTCGCTCACCGCGATCTTCACCGCCCTGCGGGACGCCGGCGCGCGTCCGGCCGGCAGCTGGGCGTTCGAGGCCCTGCGCGTCGAAGCGGTCCGTCCCCGGATCGGTGTCGACACCGACGAGCGCACCATCCCCCACGAGGCCCGCTGGGTCGGCGGACCCGAGCAGTACGGCGCCGTCCACCTCGACAAGGGCTGCTACCGCGGTCAGGAGACCGTCGCGCGGGTCCACAACCTCGGCAAGCCCCCGCGACATCTCGTCCTTCTCCATCTCGACGGCTCGGCCGACGGACGACCCGAGACGGGCGACGACATCACCGCCGGAGGTCGCGCGGTCGGACGCATCGGCACGATCGTCGACCATCACGAACTCGGGCCGATCGCGCTTGCGCTCGTCAAGCGCACCATCACGCCCGACACGGCCCTCGTCGCAGGACCGTGCGCGGCGTCCATCGACCCCGACTCCATCCCTCCCGACGACGGCATCCAGGCAGGAAGGGCGGCGGTCGACCGATTGCGCGGCCGGTGACCGCCGAGACGGCCGGCACGCGGCCGGCGTCGGGGACCGTCGCAGCGGTCTGCGTCGTGCACACGCTGCACGAGACCGGACTGCGGCGTAATCCCGTCACCGCGATCGACAAGCGTCCCGTCGACGGGCCGGTGCACGTCGGCGAGCTCGGCTTGACCGGCGACCGCCAGTGCGACACCGCCAACCACGGCGGCGTCCACAAGGCCGTCTACGCCTTCTCTCAGGACGAGTCGCGCCGCTGGGGCACCGAACTCGACCGGGAACTGCCCATCGGTTGGTTCGGCGAGAATCTGCACGTCGCCGGGTTCTCCCCCACCGACGCCGTCATCGGCGAGCGGTGGCGCGTCGGCGACGGCGGTCTGCTCCTCGAGGTGACCGGCCCCCGTACCCCTTGCCGCACCTTCGCGATCCGTTCGGAGGAGGGCGACTGGGCCACCCGGTTCGTCGCTCGCGGCGATTGCGGCGCGTACCTGAAGGTGATCTCCGAGGGACCGGTGGCCGCGGGCGACCGCATCGTCGTCGAGCACGTCCCCTCCCACGCGGCCACGGTGCGCGATCTGTTCACCGGGCAGGGCCACGAGCGGGTCGCCGCGATGCTCGAGCAGCAGGCCGACATCGCTCCCAGCGTCGCCGACAAGGCCCGCCGCCTCGCCGGACGACCACAGGAGGGGCGGGCACGGAAGGGAGAGAGTCGTTGAGCGTCGAACTGGTCGAGGTGGTGCGCTCGGGCTTCCGGGAGTGCATCCACCGCGGCTCGCTGATCGTTCTGGACCCGGACGGCGAGGTCCTCGTCTCGCTGGGCGAGGTGCACACGCCGATCTATCCGCGGTCGTCGAACAAGCCGATGCAGGCGGTCGCGCTGCTGCGCGCCGGCTTCGTCCCCCGCGACTCCGCCGAACTCGCGATCGCCACGGCGTCGCACGAAGGTGAGGCCGACCACGTGGAGGCCGTCGAGCGGATCCTGTCCGGTGCCGGTTTCACCGAGAAGGACCTGCGCTGCCCGACGGATCTGCCCGGCAACGAACTCACCCGCGCCGAGGTGCTCGCCGCCGGACGCACGCCGCGGTCGATCTACATGAACTGCTCGGGCAAGCACGCGGCGATGCTCGCGGCGTGCGCGGCGAACGGCTGGGACACCGACGGCTACACCGACGCCGGCCACCCGCTGCAGCAGCTGGTGACCGAGACGATCCTCGAACTGACCGGCGACATCGAGGACACCGATCTCGGAATCGACGGCTGTGGTCTGCCGATCGTGCCCGTCCCCCTGTTCAATCTCGCCCGCGCCTACTCGCGGCTCGCGACGGCGGAGGTCGGCACGCCCGAGCGCGCCGTCGCCGACGCGGTGCGCGAGCATCCGTTCCTGATCTCCGGCACCGGCAAGGACGATCTGAAGCTCATGCGCGCGGTGGGCGGTCTGCTGTGCAAGGCGGGCGCCGACGGGATCCACGCCGGCGCGCTGCCGGACGGCACATCTTTCGCCTTCAAGATCGACGACGGGCACGAGCGGGCACGCCTCCCGCTCACCGCGGCCCTGCTCCACCGCCTCGGAGCGGGTGCCGCCGCGAACGCCGCGACCTTCGATTCCGAACGGCTGGCGGTGCTCTCGTCGGCACCGGTCTTCGGTGGTGGCGTGCGAGTCGGCACCGTCCGGGCCGTCCCGGGGGTGTTCTGAAGGGCATCTCTATCACATTTCAACAGCATTCATGCAGGTCGGGTCGTTATGAGGCGTAACGGACACCGGCCCAGCCGGGTGTGTGGAGGCGCAACCGAAGTTTCCACGCTAAAGTGGGCGTCAGGAAAATACTCAACACACCGGGGCCGCCACTTTTCCCCAGGCCGCCCCGTCAAAGCGCGAGGGGGTTGGCCATGGGCCGCGGCCGGGCTAAGGCAAAGCAGACCAAGGTTGCACGGCAACTCAAGTACAGCTCGCCGTCCACCGACTTCGAGAGCCTCCAGCGAGAGCTGTCTGGCGGAGCAACCAACTCGCAGCGGGACGAAGTCTTCGCCGAGCAACGTTCCGGTTGGGACGACGACTACGACGACGACTGGCGTCGCTGACCTGATATCACTCTCCGACGGAGGGGGAGGCCGACTTTCGGCTCCCCCTCCGTCGGTGGTGTGGTCGGCGTTCGACGCGAGGCCGGACGGCGCTCGTCACCGTCCGCAGCCTTCGAGCCTGTGACTTCCGAGTTCACAACACGGCAGTAGCCGAGAGGCCGGTTCCCCCATTCATCCTGGGGGAACCGGCCTTTCGTCGTGTTCGCGTCGGGCGACGCGCGCCCGTCAGAAGCGCGGGTGGTCTCCGAGCAGCACCGCGCGCTCGTCGGCGCCGTCCTGCGCCTTGCGGACCGTGCCGAGCGTCCAGCAGTCGATGTGCCGGGCGGTGAGCACCGCCAGAGCCCGGTCGACGTCCTCGGGGGCCACGATGGCCACCATGCCGACGCCCATGTTGAAGGTCTTTTCCATCTCGACCCGCTCGACCCGTCCGCGCTGCGCGATGAGGCCGAAGACCGGAGCCGGGCTCCAGGTGGTGCGGTCGAGCTCTGCGACGAGCCCCTTGGGCATCACGCGCGCGAGGTTCGCGGCGAGACCACCACCGGTGACGTGGCAGAAGGTACGCACCTCGGTCTCGGCGGCGAGCGCGAGGCAGTCCTTGGCGTAGATACGGGTGGGCTCGAGCAGCTCCTCGCCGAGGGTGCGACCGAACTCGTCGACGTGCGCCGTCAGGCTCATCTTGCCGATGTCGAGCAGCACCTTGCGGGCGAGCGAGTAGCCGTTCGAGTGCAGACCCGAGGCGCCCATCGCGATGACGACGTCGCCGGGGCGCACGCGGTCGGGTCCGAGCAGCTTCTGGGCCTCGACGACACCCACGCCGGTCGCGGACAGGTCGTAGTCGTCGGCCGCCATGACGCCCGGGTGCTCGGCGGTCTCGCCACCGAGCAGCGCGCAACCGGCCTGGACGCAGCCCTCGGCGATGCCGGCGACGATCTCCGCGACCCGCTCGGGCACCACGCGGCCGACGGCGATGTAGTCCTGCAGGAAGAGCGGCTCGGCGCCGCAGACCACAAGGTCGTCGACGACCATGGCGACGAGGTCGAGACCGACCGTGTCGTGCTTGTCGAGTGCCTGCGCCACCGCGAGCTTGGTGCCGACACCGTCGGTGGACGCCGCGAGCAGCGGCTCCTTGTATCCGTCCTTGAGCGCGAACAGACCGGCGAACCCACCCAGGCCGCCCATGACCTCCGGGCGGGTGGCCCTCTTCGCGTGCGGGGCGAACAGTTCGACGGCTCGGTCACCGGCCTCGATGTCCACGCCCGCCGCGGCGTAGGAAGCTCCGGGGGTTGCGTCCTCGGTCATGAGTTGTCGGCTCCAGCCTCGAGTTGTGTCTTGTCGTGAAATATCTGGCTACATGCGGGCAGGCACACCTGCGTCCGGGCATGCGAAACGCACGCCGAACCGTGCCGACCGCGGCACTTACGGTACCCGACCAGCTTCTACGGCCGACTGAGAACGTCCGCGTTGTCGTTGTCCAACACGGTCGGGGTGGCCGAATCGGTGTCGACGACGCCGGCGAGGACGTCCTTGCCCGCCTGATGTTCGCTGGGGAGGGCGATCGGGTAGTGGCCGTCGAAACATGCAGCGCACAAACGGGATGCGGGCTGCTCGGTGGCGCCGATCATGCCGTCGATCGAGATGTAGCCGAGCGAGTCGGCACCGATCGACCTGCGCACCATCTCGACCATCTCGTCGTAGTCGTGCCCCTCCTCGACGGTGTCGCGGGTACCTGCACCGTTGGCGATCAGCTCGGCCGGCGACGCGAAGTCGATGCCGTAGAAGCAGGGCCACTTGACCGGCGGCGAGGCGATGCGCACGTGGATCTCGAGAGCACCGGCCTCGCGCAGCATGCGGATCAGGGCGCGCTGGGTGTTGCCACGCACGATCGAGTCGTCGACGACGACGAGGCGCTTACCGCGGATCACCTCGCGCAGCGGGTTGAGCTTGAGCCTGATACCGAGCTGGCGGATGGTCTGGCTGGGCTGGATGAAGGTGCGGCCGACGTAGGCGTTCTTCATCAGGCCCTGGCCGTACGGGATCCCCGAGCCCTGCGCGTAACCGACGGCGGCCGGGGTGCCCGACTCGGGTACCGGGATGACCAGATCGCCGTCGATCGGGTGTTCCTTCGCGAGCCGGCGGCCGATCTCCACGCGGGTCGCGTGGACGGAGCGACCGGCGATGGTCGAGTCGGGGCGCGCGAGGTAGACGTACTCGAAGACGCAGCCCTTGGGTTCGGGGTTCGCGAAGCGCGACGAGCGCACACCGTCCGCGTCGATCGCGAGCAGTTCGCCGGGCTCGATGTCGCGAACGAAGGAGGCACCGACGATGTCGAGGGCGGCGGTCTCGCTGGCGACGACCCAGCCGCGGTCGAGGCGTCCGAGGCACAGCGGGCGGATACCCCAGGGGTCGCGGGCCGCGTAGAGGGTGTGCTCGTCCATGAAGGTCAGGCAGAACGCGCCGCGCAGCTGCGGGAGCAGCTTCATCGCGGCCTCTTCGATCGTGCTGTCCTTCGCGCCGTGAGCGAGCAACGCACCGACGGTGTCGGAGTCGGAGTTCGCCGCACCGGGCCGTGTGGGATCGAGCACGCCGAGACGACGTCCGCGTTCGGCGAGTTCGGCGGTGTTGACGAGGTTGCCGTTGTGGCCGAGCGCGACGCCCGAGCCGGCGGCGGTGGTGCGGAAGATCGGCTGCGCGTTCTCCCAGGTCGTCGACCCGGTTGTGGAATAACGGCAGTGGCCGATGGCGATGTGGCCGGTCATCGCGGCGAGCGTCTGCTCGTCGAAGACCTGGCTGACGAGACCGAGATCCTTGAACACGAGCACCTGCGAACCGTCGGCCACGGCGATGCCCGCAGCTTCCTGCCCTCGGTGCTGCAGCGCATAGAGACCGTAGTAAGTGAGCTTCGACACGTCCTCGCCGGGAGCCCACACTCCGAACACTCCGCACTCTTCGCGGGGTTCGTTCTCGGGTTCGGTGGAGGCGAGAAGATTACGTGTGTGGACCGACAGATCGGCACTGGTCACGGACGTGCTCCCTGAGGCTGGACAAGCGGGGCTCCCCCCATTCTACGGGCAGCGCGGGGTGCTTCTTCCCGGACGCCCGGCGTGAACCCCGGCAAACGTCAGAGTCGGGCGATCGGGAGCAGCCGTCCGATCTCCGCTGCGCGCCCACCCGACGCCTCCACCGCACCCGAGTCCACGGCCCCGGCGAAATCGATGCTGCCGACCACCAGACGCAGCCACGTCCGCGGATCGGTCTCGACGACGTTCGGTGGTGTCCCCCGCGTGTGACGCGGGCCTTCGATGCACTGGACGGCCACGAAAGGCGGCACCCTAACCTCCACACTCGACCCAGGGGCTATCTGCTCGAGGCTGCGGGCACTGAGCCGCACAGCGGCGGCGAGATCGGAGCGCGGCGGTTTCTCGTCGCTCTCCCCCCTCATCCACGGACCCACCCGTTCGAGAGCTGCGCGCAGTTCGGCGGGGTCGACGGGTCTCCGGGGTGCCATGGCAGCACACCCTAGCGACGCGCGTCGCGCTCGGAAGTACGCAGCCTCGTCGCGATGCCCACGGCGACGGCCCCGCCGGCGTTGATCGCCAGGTGCAGGAGCATCGGCGCGACGACGCTGCCGGTCCGTCGTCGCAGTTCGTCGAACACCACCCCGCTCAGGGCGGTGAGCGCGACGGTTCCGGGCACCGAGTCCCCGGCGTGCCGGGCGGGGGCGACGTGCCAGAGCCCGAAGGCTACCGAGGTCAGCACCCGGTGCCACCTCCGTGACTCGCGGCGGGTCAGGGCGTACAGAACCGATCGGAACAGCAGCTCCTCGGCCAGGACCGTCCCGAAGGGGATGTGCACGAAGACCCACTCGGTGTGGTCGGCGCGTCGCGCTCCGGCGGCCATCCGCCGTCGTACGGGTGGGACGGCGAGCATCACCGTGTAGGCCGCGACGGGCAGGACCACCGACGCGGTCCCCCACCGCAGGCCCTTCCCTGCCCCGCGCCAGCCGAGCTCGGTTGCGGAGACCCCGGCCGCGCGGGTCGCCGCGGCGAGCGCGACACCGAATCCGGCGTTCGCTGCGGCCCGGCCGCGCGGACCGAGATCCATCGCCGGGAGGACGAGGTTGTTCCACGCGACCAGCGCGGCGGCACATCCCGCAGCGGTGCAGCTCATGGCGGTACCGGTCACTGCAGCGACTCGCGATGTCATTTCTCGGGCCCGTCGTCCTCCGCGAACGCCTCGAGGGCGATGCGCACCCGCTCGGTGTCGTTCTCGCTCCAGCCCTCGGGCTGGGTGATCTCGATCCATCCCTCGAGCACCGCCGACCCGTAGTTGTGGCCGTGTCCGTCGGGGACGCCGGCAGCGTTGGTGAGGTCTGCGGAGACCTGCCAGAAGGTGACGAAGGGGAACCACCGCATCTGCGGCAGCCGGTCGCGTCCGGGCGGCTCCGACAGCCAGTCGGGGCGGGAGAACAACAGGTCCGGCGACCACCAGACGACGGGATCCGAGGCGTGCTGGATGTAGAGCACGCGCGGCGACAGCCACGGTGTGTCGGGCTCGTGGATCGCCTCCCGGCTGTCTGCGAAGCGCACGACGAGACCGTCCGCGTACACCGGTTGCACCTCGGTCGTGCCGGGATCGCGGCGCTCGACGAGCTGCCGCCACAGACGGTTGGAGTTGGGCGGGCCCACCCACAACACCCCGTCCATCTGGGCGCGGATCTCGGCAAGGCTGTCGAAGGCACCCTCCCCCGACTGCGTGCCGAGGCTCTCGCCGTAGAGGAACAGATCGGGGCGGTCGTCCTCGGGCAGCTGCGACCAGCGTTCGTGTACCCGCTCGATCAGCATCTTGCCTGCGGCCGCAGCCTTCTCACGGTCGGCGAGGAAGGAGATCCAGCTCGGGAGGTAGGAGTACTGCCAGGCCACCATCGCCAGGTCGCCGTTGTGCACGAGCTCCATCGCGCGGGCCGCGGTGGGATTGACCCAGCCGGTGCCGGTGGTGGGGATCAGGACGAGCGTCGAGCGGTCGAAGGCACCGGTCCGCTCGAGTTCCGCGAGGACGAGGTCGATGCGTTCTTCCGGGGTGGGTGCGGTGTCGAGACCGACGTACACGCGGATCGGTTCCGGTGCGGGACTGCCGTTGACGGCGGTCAGTTCCTCGGCGTCGAGTCCTCGCGAGACGAAGTTGCGACCCTCGAATCCGAGCGTCTCCCAGGCCGCGAGGGACTCGGGACTGCCGGACTTTGCGGGGTCGACCGGTTGGATCGCCCCGGGACGAGTGGTGTCGTCCTCCAGGCCGAACGCCTGATTGACGATCGCGTAGGAGCCTCGGACGAGCACGCCGTCGATGAGCATGAAGGTCGCCAGCACGACGACGAGAACGCCGAGCGTGCGGGCGAGACCGAGCGGCATCCGGGTGCGGCGCATGAGCAGCATCGACACCCAGCGGACGATGTCGCGCAACCCGCGCCACAGAGCGATGAGGGCGGCAGCGACCGCGACGCTCAGCACGATGGTGCGCAGATATCCCGAGGTCGTGGTGCCCTCGACACCCATCAGGGCGGCGAGCTGGCGTTGCTCGCCGGCGGAGAGCACGAGCGCGACGAGCGACGCGAGAACGGCCGCGACCGGAACCGCGACCTTGATGGCACGCAGCACAGGCAGCGGCGGCGGCCACCATCGCCACGCGGGGAGCAGGAAGCGGGCCACGGGCCAGCCGACGACGCATCCGACGCCGTACCCGATCGCGGCGTTGATGCCGCCGATCAGGCCCTGGAAGAGCCAGTCGCGCGGAAGCAGCGACGGCGTCAGCGACCAGCAGAAGAACAGCGCGGCGAAGGCGACGCCCGTGAAGTCCAGGCCGAGCCACCCCCACACCCGCGCGGTGAGGGGGTGGCGCTCACCGAAGTCGGTGACCGCGGCGATGATCCGGCCCTGCCGGGCCTCGAACGCCGCCAGTCGATCGACCTGGGTGGCCGGCACGGTTACCCGAACAGGGCAGGCAGGGTCCCTTCCCACACCTCGCGCAGCTCGGTCATGGGGATCGAGAACAGGCCCTGGATCTCGACGGAGTCGGATCCCTCGTCGACGACGCCGATGCGCACCCACGGCATGTTGCGTGCGGTGCACATGCCCGTGAAGCGCGATTCCTCGGTGCGCGGCACGGCCACGAGCACGCGGCCGGCAGATTCGGAGAACAACGTCACGAACGGATCGGCGCCCTCGGGGAGCAGCACGCGGCAGCCGGTCTCGCCCGCGAGTGCGGCCTCGACGACGGCCTGCGCGAGACCACCCTCGGACAGGTCGTGTGCGGCGGAGATCAGGCCGTCGCGCGAACCGGCGGTGAGGATCTCCGACAGCAGCCGCTCACGGTCGAGATCGACCTTCGGCGGGACACCACCGAGGTGGTCGTGTTCGACCTGCGCCCAGATGGAGCCGTCGAACTCGTCGCGGGTCTCGCCGAGCAGGATCAGCGTCTCGCCCGGCTCGAGGCCGACGCCGGTGGGGATGCGACGGTGCACATCGTCGATTACACCGAGCACCGCGACGACCGGGGTCGGCAGGATCGCGGTGGCGCCGGTCTGGTTGTAGAAGCTGACGTTGCCACCGGTGACGGGGATGCCGAGCTTCGCGCAGCCGTCCGCGAGGCCGCGCACGGCCTGCTGGAACTGCCACATCACGCCGGGGTCCTCGGGCGAACCGAAGTTCAGGCAGTTCGAGACGGCCTTCGGCGTCGAACCGGTGACGGCGACGTTGCGGTAGGCCTCGGCGAGGGCGAGCTGGGCGCCCGTGTACGGATCGAGCTGCGTGTAGCGGCCCGAAGCGTCGGTCGCGAGCGCGATGCCGCGGCCGGTCTCCTCGTCGATACGGACCACACCGGCGTCGGCGTTCTCGGCGAGCACCGTGTTGCCGCGCACGTAGCGGTCGTACTGCTCGGTGATCCACTTGCGGCTGCACAGCGCCGGCGACGCGAGCATCTTCAGCAGCGTCTCGCGCAGCTCGTCGGCGGTCTCCGGACGCTTCAGGCCGGCGGTGGTGTTCGCGATCAGCTCGTCCTGCGAGGCCGGGCGCTCGACGGGGCGCTCGTAGACCGGGCCCTCGTGCGCGACCGTGCGCGGCGGCACGTCGACGACGGTCTCGCCGTGCCAGTCGATGACGAGGCGGTCGCCGTCGGTGACCTCACCGATGACGGTGGCCAGGACGTCCCACTTCTTGCAGACGTCCATGAAGGCGTCGACGTTGTCGGGCGTGACGACCGCGCACATGCGTTCCTGCGACTCCGAGGACAGCACCTCGGCCGGGGTCATGCCCTTCGCGCGCGTCGGGACACGCTCGAGGTTGATGTGCATGCCACCGTCGCCGGCGGCGGCGAGCTCGGAGGTCGCGCAGGACAGACCGGCACCGCCGAGGTCCTGGATGCCGACGACGAGCTTCTCGCGGTAGAGGTCGAGGCAGCACTCGATGAGCACCTTCTCGGTGAAGGGGTCGCCCACCTGCACGCTCGGGAGCTTCTTGGGGCGGCCGCCGGCGCTGTCGTCGAAGGTCTCGGAGGCGAGGACGGATACGCCGCCGATGCCGTCGAGGCCGGTGCGGGCGCCGAACAGGATGACCTTGTTGCCCGTGCCGGAAGCGTGGGCGAGGTGCAGGTCCTCCACGCGCATCGCACCCGCGCACAGCGCGTTCACGAGCGGGTTGCCCTGGTAGGAGGCGTCGAAGACGGTCTCGCCACCGACGTTGGGCAGGCCCAGGGAGTTGCCGTAGCCGCCGACACCGCGCACGACACCGTCGACGACGCGACGGGTGTCGGGGTGATCGGCGGCGCCGAAGCGGAGCTGGTCCATCACGGCGATCGGGCGGGCGCCCATGGCCATGATGTCGCGGACGATGCCGCCCACGCCGGTCGCGGCGCCCTGGTATGGCTCGATGTAGGACGGGTGGTTGTGCGACTCGACCTTGAAGGTCACGGCCCAGCCGTCGCCGATGTCGACGACGCCGGCGTTCTCACCGATGCCCGCGAGCATCGACTCACGCATCTCGTCGGTGGTGGTCTCGCCGAAATAGCGCAGGTGCACCTTCGACGACTTGTACGAGCAGTGCTCGGACCACATCACCGAGTACATGGCGAGTTCGGCGTCGGTGGGGCGACGGCCCAGGATCTCCTTGATCCGGGTGTACTCGTCTTCCTTCAGACCCAGCTCCCGATAGGGCTGAGCGGCGTCGGGGGTTTCGGCGGCGTGGGAGACGGTATCCACGTGCGGTGACACTGGGCGTCGGGTCCCTTCACTCTGGGATCGAAAACGGCAGGCCGGGCGGGAACTGCCGCGGATCAGTCTATCGTTGTGCAGGCGCGACGGGGTTCACCGGTGCGGGCACGAACCCCGACGGTGTGACGGCCACCTCGGTGCCCAGCGCATCGAGGGTGACGGTGCCCGAGTGCTCCCCGTCGAATCGGTACCACCCGTCGACGAGCGTGAAGGTCGCGATCACCGGCGGTCCGCCGAGATCGACGATCCAGTACTGCGGGACGCCGGCCTCCGCGTATTCGGAGAACTTCGTGACGCGGTCGGTGCGGGCCGTGCCGTCGACGGTGACCTCCACGACCAGCTTCACCTCGGAGATCGGCGCCCGATCGGGATCGGCGTCGACGAGGGAGCGTCCCACGACGATCACGTCGGGGCACCGCACCGTCAGCGGCTTCTCCGCGACCAGCACCTCGACGCCTCCGAGCGCGCACCATTCGTCGGGCAGCTTCTCGTCGAGGAGCAACGCCAGGGTCACCGCGGCATGATCGTGCGCCGCCCCCGGCGCGGGCGCGGCGAGGAGCACGCCCTCGCACACCTCCACATGGTGCCCGTCGGATTCGGGCAGGGCCGCCCACTCGTCGAGGGACAGCAGATGATCGGGGTAGGACGGGACGTCCACTGCATTCCCCCGTTCTCTCCGACCGGACACGACCGTCTTCAGTGTGTCACCGGCGGGTGCTTCGGGGCGGGCGAACGCGGTCACGATGCCGGGGTCAGGAAAGCGGTCATGGCCTGCGCATAGCTCGCCACGTCGTCCGCGCCCATGAACTCGCGCGCCGAGTGCATGGCGAGCTGCGGGGCGCCGACGTCGACGGTCGTGATGCCGGTCCTCGACGCGGTGATCGGGCCGATCGTCGAGCCGCACGGCAGGTCGGCGCGGTGCACGTACCGCTGCAGCGGGACCCCCGCCTGCTCGCAGGCCAGCGCGAAGGCTCCGGCGCCGGTCGCGTCGCTCGCGTAGCGCAGGTTCTGGTTCACCTTCAGGACCGGTCCGCCGTTGACCGCGATGCGGTGGGCGGGTTCGTGCCGCTCGGGGTAGTTGGGGTGCGTGGCGTGCGCCATGTCGCCGGACGCGACGATCGAGCCGGCGCGGGCGCGGAGGAACTCCTCCCGGCCGCCACCCCGGAGCAGGACGATCCGTTCGAGGACGGTGTCGAGCAGTTCCGAGAAGGCGCCGCGGTCGGACATGCTGCCGACCTCCTCATGGTCGAACAGGGCGAGGAGCGGCATCGGGCCACCGTGCGCTGCGACGTGTTCCGCGGCGGCGAGAAGGGCGTGCAGTCCGGCGTAGCAGGTGCCCTGGTTGTCGAGACGCGGTGCGCTGACCAGGTCGCGGCCCGGCCCGACGACCGCGCTCGGTGCGAGGTCGTGGGTCATCAGTTCCCAGCCGAGCACCGCGCCCGGGTCGATTCCGTGCTGCTCGGCGACCCACGCGATGAACGAGCGCGGTTCGGTGCCGACTCCCCAGACGCCGTTGACGTGGCGCTGCGGATCGAGCTGGACGCCCTTGCGGTCCTCGGACAGGTGGATGGCGAGCTGCGGGACACGCAGGACCGGCGCGTCGACTCGGACGAGGACGTCCTCGGTCGTCTCCGCCGCGCGCACGGTGAAGCGGCCGGAGATGCCGAGGTCGCGGTCGAGCCACGAGTTGAGCCACGCACCGCCGTACGGTTCGAGCCCCACCATCCGCCAGCCCGCCGACGTGAGATCGGGATGCTGCTTGACCCGCAGGTTGGGGCTGTCGGTGTGCCCGCCGACGATGCGGAAGGGCGCGGCCGGATCGTCGGCGACACCCTCGGTGCTCCACGCGATCAGCGACCCGCCGCGCACCAGGAAGAAGCGTCCCGGCTCGGAGGGCCAGGCCTGCTGCTCGTGCAGTTCGACGAAGCCCGCCTCGGTCAGCGCCGCGGCGACGGTGGCGCAGACGTGGAACGGCGACGGCGACAGGTCGACGAAATTACAGAGACCCCGAGCATCGGCACGCGTGGAAGACATGACTGCATCTTCGCATCACGGACAGTCTCGGTGCTGAACGAAAGAGCCGCGCCGCTCCCCTCGTACCGAGTGTCAGTGGCCCTCGGCGACGCAGAACAGGTTGCCCTCGGGGTCGGCGAGCGTCACCCAGCGGAAGTCGTCTCCCATGTTCTCGCGATGGACCTCCTTCGCGCCGGCCTGCACGAAGCGCTCGACCTCGGCGTCGAGATCGGGGGCCGTGAGATCGAGGTGCACGCGGTTCTTCCCGGGCGTCGGATCGGACACCTTCTGGAAACCGAGCCTGATGCCCTGCGGCAGGGCGACGATGAAGAACCAGCCGTCGTTCTCCTGCTCGATGCGGCCGCCCGTACGCTCGGCCCACCACGTCGCGATCGGAGCCGGGTCGGTGGTGTCGAAGGTGATCATCGCGATGGTCGCTGTCATGGCGCGACGGTACCGCCGGGGACCGACACGCAACGCCCGTCGACGGACAGGCCCGATTTGGGTAGTCCTACTCAGGACAGGACGATTCGGCTCCGGCAGACTGATCCGCGATGTCGCGCATGGGGGATGACGACGACATCGCGCCCGGGACTTGATCGGGGGGTCGAGCTCCGGGTTGTAGGGACGAGGGATTCCGCAGCCGATCGGGACGGTCGCGGGGTCCCTCGTTCCGTCTCTCCTGTTCCGGAACTTCGGTTCGAAGGATTCCTCGAGCCCGCCGGAACGAGCGACGCCCCCACGACCCGGGAGGGTCGATGGGGGCTTCGCCGGAAAATTCCGGTCAGGCGGTCACGCGTTGACGACCGCGTCCAGCACGCTGTAGAACATGCCGAGTCCGTCATCGCTGGGGCCGGTGAGCGCCTCGGTGGCGTGCTCGGGGTGCGGCATGAGACCGACGACCCGGCCGTTCGCCGACGAGATGCCGGCGATGCCGCGCTGCGAACCGTTCGGGTTGTCGCCCGCGAAGCGGAACACCACGCGACCTTCACCCTCGAGCTCGTCGAGCACCTTCTCCGATGCCTGGTAGCGGCCCTCACCCGACTTGAGCGGGATGAGGATCTCGGCGCCGGCCTCGTAGCGCGAGGTCCACGCGGTGGTGTTCGACTCGACCTTCAGCCACTCGTCGCGGCAGACGAAGTGCAGACCGGCGTTGCGGGTGAGCGCGCCGGGCAGCAGACCCGCCTCGCACAGCACCTGGAAGCCGTTGCAGATGCCGAGGACGGGCATGCCCTTCTGCGCGGCCTCGACGACCTTGCCCATCACCGGTGCGAACCGTGCGATGGCACCGCAGCGCAGGTAGTCGCCGTAGGAGAAGCCGCCGGGCACGATCACCGCGTCGACCCCCTTGAGATCGGCGTCCCCGTGCCACAGGCTCACGGCCTCACCACCGGCGAGCTTCACCGCGCGGGAGGCGTCGACGTCGTCGAGCGTGCCCGGGAAGGTGATGACTCCGATGCGTGCGCTCATGCGTCACCGTCGATCCGCCGGATGGCCCAGTCCTCGATCACCGTGTTGGCGAGCAACGACTCGGCGATCTTCTCGAGCTCCTCGTCGCCGACGCTGCCGTCGACTTCGAGCTCGAAACGCTTACCCTGACGGACGTCGGTCACGCCCGCGAAGCCCAGCCGCGACAGCGCCCCGGTGATGGCCTGACCCTGGGGGTCGAGAATCTCGGCTTTGGGCATGACTTCGACGACGACACGCGCCACGTGCTGCTCCTCGGTAGTAGTGCTGGCGCCCGGGGACGGACACCGGACATCCAGCAGTTTACCGGCCGTGGCCACCGGGAAGGGCATCGGCCGAGGTCCCGCTCGTGCGAGACCCGTCACCCCCGTTCAACGCCGCTCGGCAGCAACGAGTTCGCGCACGCGGGGCGCGACCTCACCGGCGAAACGTTCGAGGTCGGACCGCGACCCGTCCGCGGTCTCCGCGAAGGTGCCGGAGATGTTGTAGAGCCGGCGGATCGCGGCGGGATCACGCCCGGCACGGTGCGCGCCCTCGTCGACGCGGGCGCTCATCTCCCCCAGCTTCTCGGGCCCGGCGGCGAACGAACTCGGCAGGCATCCGCCGGCGAAGCGGCCGGTGACGTCGAGCATCCGCTTGCCGTAGGCGCCGAGCCAGATGCCGAGAGCGTGCGCGGGGAACGGGCCCCGCTTCGCGCCGGTCAGCCGGTAGTACGTGCCGTCGATCCCGGCCGCGCCCTTCTCGTCCGACCACAGAGCGCGGATCACTTCGATCGCCTCGATCAGTGCGTCGACCGCTTCGCCGGGGCTGCGATGCGGTCCAGGCGCTCTCCGACACCACGGCGAGGTCGACGACGCCCACCGGATCGGCAGCGGACGGCGTGAGGAAGATGCCGAAGCGGAGTTCCTGTCCGTGAGTCGGTCATCGGGCTCCTCCCGACGGCATACTCGACGACATGCAACTGACCCATTTCGGCCATTCCTGCATCCTCGTCGAACACCTCGGCGCGAAGCTCCTTTTCGACCCCGGAAATTTCTCCCACGGGTTCGAGGGCATCACCGGACTCGACGCGATCCTCGTGACCCACCAGCATCCCGACCACGCCGATACCACCCGGCTGCCCGCGCTCCTCGAGGCCAACCCCGGAGCGCAGTTGTTCTCCGACCCGCAGTCGGCGAACCTGCTCGACGGCGACTGGACCGCGGTGCGTCCCGGCGACTCCTTCTCGGTGGGTTCGCTGACCGTACGCGGCACCGGCGGACGGCACGCGGTGATCCACCCCGACATGCCCGTCATCGACAACATGGCCTTCCTCGTGGGCGACGACGAGAATCCGTCGCGGCTGCTGCACCCCGGCGACTCGCTGTACATCCCGCACGAGCGCGTCGACGTGCTGGCCCTGCCGTCGACCGCGCCGTGGCTCAAGATCTGGGAGGCGATCGACTACCTGCGCGCGGTGAATCCGCGGGTCGCCGTGCCGATCCACCAGGGCATCGTCAACGACAACGGTCGCGGCATCTTCTACGGCCGGTACAGCGAGATGGCGCCGGAGGGCACCGAATTCCGCGTGCTGCCGCACGAAGACGGCGTCGAGGTCTGACGCTGCGGAGCGCGAAACGGTCGTCGGCGCGGGATGTTTCGCGCTCCTACGACCGTTTTGCGCTCTGCTGTCCCAGTCGACGCCGACGGGAGGTTCAGCGGGCGGCGGCGCGACCCGCCGCCCGGCCCGAGAAGATGCATCCGCCGAGGAAGGTGCCCTCGAGCGACCGGTAGCCGTGGACGCCGCCACCACCGAAGCCGGCGACCTCACCGGCGGCGAAGAGGCCGTCGAAGACCGACCCGTCCGACCGCAGCACGCGCGAGGACAGGTCGGTCTCGAGCCCGCCGAGCGTCTTGCGGGTGAGCAGGTGCAACTTGACCGCGATGAGCGGTCCGGCCTTGGGGTCGAGGATCCGGTGCGGCGCCGCGATGCGGACGACGCGGTCGGGTACGTAGGCCCGCGCCGAGCGCACCGCCGCGACCTGCAGGTCTTTGGTGTACTTGTTGTCCATCTCGCGGTCCCGGGCCTCGACCACCGAACGCACCTGCTCGTAGTCGAGCGGCGCCTCGGGGGTGAGTTCGTTCATGCCCGCCACGAGATCGGCGAGCGTGTCGCGGACGACGAAGTCGACACCGCGCTCCTTGAAGGCCTCGACCGGTCCGGGGGCACCCGACCTGACCCGCTGCAGCAGCAGGCGGAGGCTGCGCCCGGTGAGGTCGGGATTCTGCTCGGAGCCGGAGAGCCCGAACTCCTTCTCGATGATCTTCTGGTCGAGCACGAACCAGGTGTGGTCGTAACCCGTGCTCACGATGTACTCGAGGGTGCCGAGCGTGTCGAAGCCGGGGAACAACGGCACCGGCAACCGCTTGCCGGTGGCGTCGAGCCACAGCGACGACGGGCCGGGCAGGATGCGGATGCCGTGATCGGGCCACACCGGGTCGTAGTTGGTGATGCCCTCGGTGTAGTGCCACATGCGGTCGCGGTTGACGATGTTCCCGCCGGCCTTCTCGGTGATCTCGAGCATCCGGCCGTCGACGTGCGCGGGCACCCCGCTGAGCATATGCTTCGGCGGCTCCCCCATCCGCTTCGGCCAGTTCTTCTTCACGAGGTCGTAGTTGCCCCCGATCCCGCCGGAGGTGACGATCACGGCTCCGGCGGAGAACTCGAAGTCCCCGACGACGGTGCGGGAGGACGCCACGCCGCGCGCCGCGTCGGTGGGCTCGAGGATCGCTCCGCGCACACCGGTGGCGGCGCCGTCGGTGACGACGAGTTCGTCGACCCGGTGGCGGTGCTTCAGCGTGACGAGACCGCGTTCGACGCCTTCGAGGAGCTTGCGCTCGAAGATCTCGACGAGGCCCGGACCGGTACCCCAGGTGATGTGGAATCGCGGGACCGAGTTGCCGTGCCCTGCAGCGTCGTATCCGCCGCGTTCGGCCCAGTTGACCATCGGGAAGATCTTCAGCCCGCGCTGCTCGAGCCAGGCGTGCTTCTCCCCCGCGGCGAACTCGACGTAGGCCTGGGCCCAGCGCCGCGGCCAGCGGTCCTCGATCTCGCGGTCGAAGCCGGCGGTCCCCATCCAGTCCTGCAAGGCGAGTTCGTAGGAATCCTTGATCCCGAGTCGTCGCTGTTCGGGACTGTCGACGAAGAACAACCCACCGAACGACCAGAAGGCCTGCCCACCAATGTTGTTCGAGTTCTCCTGATCGACCAGCAGAACCTTGCGACCGGCGTCGATCAGTTCACCGACCGCCACGAGCCCCGCGAGTCCCGCCCCCACCACGATCACGTCAGCATCCATGGCCGCCAACATTACCGAGCGGATGCGGCGACCGGGAGCACCGGCGGGCCAGGCGGGATCACGCCACGCGGCTGTTCGACGGACGCGGCCGCCAGGCGTGGACGGTCGGTTCGGCACCGTGGTGCAGCGCGAGGTCGACGGCGTCGAGGATCGCCTGCCGGGGTCCGGACTCGGCGAGCCGGGGAGCGGCGATCGCCAGACGCAGCAGCTCCCCGCGCCGCGCCGTCCGCGACGCGCCCATCACCATCGCACGGCAGCGCCACACGTCCGACCCCGCACCGTCACCGAGCGCGTACAGCCGCGTCTTCGTCACGGTGCCCGCCACCAGATCGTGGATCCCCGCGTTGTCCGCCATCATCCGGAAACCGACCTGCGGAAGTGCTGTCACTGCGCCCGGCGACGCGCGCCATCGCGGTGGTGCGAACAGCCGGGTGCGCAGTCCGGTCTCCTCGAGCACACGGTCGGCGGCGAGCAGGCGCAACCGTGCTTCGTGCTCGGGCAGCGTCGCGAACTCGGCGCGACGTCGCTTCGTCGCCGCCTGGTCGTAACCGTGCAGCACGATCGCGTCGCCGCCCTCGCGTCGCTCGAGCAGCCACTCCTGCGTCGCCGGATCCCGCACGAGGCGGTAGTGGTCTTTCAGGCGGGGTGCGACGAACAGCGACAACGGCACTCCACGCGCGTCCGTCTCACGGGCGAAGGCGTCCACGAGGTCGCGCGTGACGTCCCGGATCCCCGACACCGACACGATCATCCGTCCGCTCATGCCCCCGAGCCTGCTGCACTCGGGTGAACGGCGTCCTGCCCGACCGGGAAGTCCGGATGAAGACTCGGGCCGGCGATCCGCATCCCGTTCATCGGGACAGTGTCGACGGCCACACGGAGCCGGGCATACCGTCCGGGCGTGGCAGTCCCGAACCAGACCTATACGCGCCTTCTCTCCCCCGGCACCATCGGGCCGATCACCCTGGACAACCGCGTGGTGATGCCCGCCATGGACATGAACCTCTGCGAGGACGGGGAGATCGAGCAGGGCGACATCGATCATTTCGTCGCCCGCGCGGCCGGAGGCACCGGGCTGATCGTCACCGGATGCTGCGCGGTCGCCTATCCGGCGGGATGCACCAGCACGAAGGAACCCGGCCTGTCCGAGGACCGGTTCATCCCCGGCCTCCGCGCACTCACCGACGCCGTCCACGAGGCCGGCAGCAAACTGTGCGTGCAGATGGTGCACCACGGCAAGGTCGCCCGTATCGACACCCTGCAGGGCCGGCCGCAGCTCGTGCCGAGCATCCCGAAGCCGCCGAGCGACATGAGCGCCATGGCCGACTGCACGCCCGCGGAACTGCAGCGCATGGCATCGATCCAGGGTGGCGTGCAGGCCACCTACAACGAGGCATCCGAGAGCGACATCGAATGGTTGATCCGGATGTTCGCCGAGGCCGCGGGCCGGGTCGCCGCCGCCGGAGCGGACGCCGTCGAGATCCACGCCGCCCACAACTACGTGCTCGGCGCCTTCCTCAGCCGCTACACGAACCAGCGCACCGACGGATACGGCGGGTCGCTGGAGAACCGGGCCCGGCTGACCTGCGAGGTGATCCGCGCGGTCAAGGCCGAGGTCGGCGACCGCCTCGCCGTCATCGTGCGGCTGGCAGGGCAGGAATACGGTGAGACGGACGGCCTGACCGTCGAGGAATCCGCTGCTGCCGCAGTGCTGTTCGAGCAGGCCGGTGCCGATGCACTCCACGTCACTGGCACCGCGCTGAACGCGTTCGCGAATTTCACCGACGGCCCGTTGCCGGACAAGGTCGGCTACTACACCCACAACGCGGCGGTCATCAAGCGTGCGGTGTCGATCCCCGTCATCACCGTCGGCCGCATGCTGCCGGAGTTCGGCGAGCGGATGATCGCCGAGGGCGTCACCGACTTCGTCGCGATGGGACGTCAGTTGCTGGCCGATCCCGCGCTCGTCGCCAAGCTGAAGCAGGGCCGCAGCGAGCAGATCCGCCCGTGCATCAACTGCTATGTGTGCGTGCAGGAGAACTTCTGGGATGCCACGCCCATCTGTGCGGTCAATCCGGCGCTGGGCAACGAGACACTCGTGCCGTTCGTCCGCACTGCGGCGCCGAAGCACGTCGTCGTGGTGGGTGCCGGGCCGGGCGGCCTCGAGACTGCGCGGGTCGCCACCGAGCGCGGGCACCGCGTCACCGTCCTGGACAAGACCGACCGGCTGGGCGGGACCCTGTGGTTCTCGACCCTCACCACCCCCGACAACGAGCGGCTGCTGAAATGGCTGACGGCCGAGGTCACCCGCCTCGGCATCGACGTGCGGCTCGGCGCCGAGGCCACCTCCGCATCGATCCGCGCCCTGAAGCCGGACGTGGTGGTCGTCGCGACGGGCGCCGTGCGGGAACGTCCCACCGTGCCGGGCGGGGACTTGCCGCACGTGCACACCGGCGACAGCATGCGTGCGCTCATGACGGGTGCGGGCGACGTCTCCGATCAGTCCCCGGTGCTGCGGGTGATGGGCCGGGTGGGCAGGCTCGCCGGTATCACCACGAGCCCTCGGAGGATCCGTGATCTGAGCCGGCGGTTCCTGCGTTTCCTGCCGATGGCGAAGGACGTCGTCGTGATCGGCGGGTCGCTCGTCGGGCTCGAACTCGCGGAGTTCATGGCCGAGCGGGGAAGCCGGGTGACGCTGCTCGCCGAGGGGAAGCAGCTCGGGGTGCCGATGGCGATGCCGCGCCGGTGGACCGCTGTCAAGCACGCGCGCGAGGTCGGCCTCGAGGTGCATCGTGGTGCGACGGTTCAGCGCATCACCCCGAAGACGGTGGAGTTCACCGTGGGTGGCGAGACGAAATCGGTACGCGCCCGCATGGTCGTGGTCGCGTCCGGTGTGTCGGCGGCAGCACCGCTCGCCGACGAACTGGCCGGCTCGGACATCGATGTCCGCGTCGTCGGGGACGCGGGTCGGGTCGACTACATCGAGGGCGCCATCCACAGTGCCTGGAAGGTCGCGACCGAACTCTGAAAACAGGCAGGTGACGACCGATCTGTGAAACAGCGGGTGGCGGCCGGCTCGCGCACTCACGAACCGGTCGCCACCCGTCGGATCAGGCTTCCCGGTCACCCGGCGCCGCGAACCTGTCGCGGTGCACGGCCTCCTCGAGCTGGCGCCCCTTGCGCCAGCCGAACCGTTCGAGGTCGGGTATCTCCTGGAGCCGCGTGACCGGCCCGACACACAGCCACGCGATGGGACGCACGGGTGCGCTCACTCCGACGAAGTCGGCGAGGAAGTCCTCCTCGTAGAACGACACCCATCCCACGCCGAGACCCTCGGCGGTCGCGGCGAGCCACAGGTTCTGGATCGCCAGCACGGCCGAGAACAGGCCGGATTCGTCGATGGTGTGACGGCCGAGGATGTGCTTGCCGCCGCGTTCGGGGTCGTAGGTGACGACGACGCCGGTCCCCGATTCGACGATGCCTTCGATCTTGATGGGGTCGAAGGTGCTCTTCCGGTCCTCGGGGAGCGAGTCGGCGAACGCCTGCCGGCAACCGGCGACGTGCTCGGCGAACTCCTTCAGCCGCTGTTCGTCCTGTACGACGACGAAGTCCCAGGGCTGGGTGTTGCCGACACTGGGTGCGTGATGGGCGGCCCGCAGGATGCGCATCAGCGTGTCCTCGTCGAGCCGTTCCCCGCTGAATTCTGCACGGACGTCGCGACGCATGCGGATGATGTCGTACAGCGCGTCCCGCGCTTCTGTGCCGAACATGTCAGGCCGGCAGGATCTCTTCGAGGGCGTCGAGGATCTCGGGCGCATCCGGTTCCGTGCGGGGACGGAAGCGCGCGGCGACCGTGCCGTCGGGAGCGATGAGGAACTTCTCGAAGTTCCACTGGATGTCGCCGGCCTCGCCGGAGGCATCCGGGTGCTTGGTGAGCTCGGCGTAGAGCGGATGCCGGTTCTCGCCGTTGACCTCGATCTTCTCGAGCAGCGGGAAGGTCACGCCGTAGGTGGCGGAGCAGAACTCCTGGATCTCCTCCGGCGTTCCGGGCTCCTGACCCATGAACTGATTGCACGGCACGCCCACGACGAACAGTCCGCGGTCGCGGTATTCCTGCGCGAGCTTCTCGAGTGCCGTGTACTGCGGGGTCAGGCCGCACTTGGACGCGACGTTCACGACGAGTACCGCGTGGCCCTCGTACGAGCCGAGATTCGTGGGTTCACCCGAGAGGGTGTTGATCGGGATGTCCTGGAGAGGCGTGGTCATGCATCCAAACTATCGTGTGCCCGATCACTCCCCCGAACATCGGCGTGCTACATCTTCTCCCCCGGCAGCGCGGCGGCCTGTCTCACCCACTTCCGGACCTTCTCCTCGTCGAGGTCCTCGAGCCGGCGGATGTCGTGATAACGCCGCCGGCGCGTAGTCGCTACAGAAATAGCTGTCCGCTACGGAAAATTTCCGTAGCGGACAGCCATTGTCGTAGCGGATGCCGGATCAGACGGACACCTTCTCCAGCTTCGCCGGTTCGCGCTCGGGAGCGGGCTCGTGATCGTCGACCATCATGCTTTCGTCGAACGGCAGCCGTCCGCTGAGCACCTCGTCGACGCGGTCACGGTCCACCGACTTGGTCCACGTGCCGATGAGCAGGGTCGCGATGGCGTTGCCGGAGAAGTTGGTGACGGCACGCGCCTCGGACATGAACCGGTCGACACCGACGATCAGGCCGACACCGTCGAGCAGGTCGGGGCGGTGGCTCTGCAGACCGCCGGCCAGCGTCGCCAGACCGGCACCGGTGACCCCGGCCGCACCCTTCGAGGCGACGATCATGAACAGCAGGAGCGAGATCTGCTCACCCATGTTCAGGGGACTGCCCATCGCGTCGGACACGAACAGGGCGGCCATCGTCAGGTAGATCGCGGTGCCGTCCAGGTTGAACGAGTAACCGGTGGGCACGACCACGCCGACGGTGGTGCGCTGGACACCGAGGTGCTCCATCTTGGCGATCAGACGCGGCAGCGCGGACTCCGACGACGACGTCGCGAAGATGAGGAGGTACTCGCGGGCGAGGTACTTCACGAGCTTGAACACCGAGACACCGGAGACCGCTCGCAGCAACGATCCGAGAACACCGAAGACGAACACGACGCACGTGAGGTAGAAGGCGATCATCAGAACACCGAGCTGCAGGACCGCGCTCAGACCGGTCTGGCCGACGACGTTGGCGATGGCACCGAAGGCACCGATCGGGGCGAGCCACAGGATCATCGTCAGGATGCGGAAGACCAGCTTCTGCAGGTGGCCGATGCCCCGCAGGATCGGTTCACCCGACTTGCCGATGCCCTGGATGGCGAAGCCGACGAGCAGCGCCACGAACAAGGTCTGCAGGACGCTGCCCTCGGTCAGTGCGGACAACAGGGAGGTGGGGATGATCGACGCGATGAAGTCGACGGTGCCGCCGGCGGCATGCGCCTTCTCGGCGAGTTCGGCACCCGAGCCGGCGTTGGCCGGATCGAGGGTGAGCCCCGAGCCCGGGTCGAGCAGGTTGCCCACACCCAGGCCGATTGCGAGGGCCACGGTCGACATGCCCACGAAGTAGATCAGCGCGAGTCCACCGATCCGGCCGACGCTCGCCGCTGCCCGGACCGACCCGATGCCGAGCACGATGGTGCAGAAGATCACCGGGCTGATCATCATCTTGATCAGGTCGACGAACATGGTGCCGAGGACACCGAGCGACTTGCCCGTCTCGGGGGCCAGCCATCCGACGGCGATACCGGCGACGACGGCGATGATGACGCCGATGTACAGCCAGTGGGTACGGTCGCGGCGTTTCTCGCCCCGCACGGTTGTGGTGCTCATGGAGTGCCCTTCGATCATGCGCGGGCTCGTCGCGCGATGTTCACGGATAACGGGATGCGGTGACGCACCGGCGAGGACTCGGGAATCGACCGTGGTTCGGTCGGGTACTACGGGACCCTGGTAGGGGCCGCTCCGCGCCCGGGTGGTGACCGGCATCACGTCCACATAAGGACATGGTGGTGGCCGGGTCGCCGCGGGAGAAGTTTGTGTACATAGTGTTCACGGGAGGTGAACGGTGAACCGTCGCCAGGCGAGACCGCCGATGAGCGTGGCGGGCCAGCTGCTCATCCTCCAGCTGGTGGTGTTCACGGTGATAGCGATCGTGGCGGGTGCGCTCATCGTCGTCGACGAACGCCGCGACGCCGACGAGGCCACTCGCCGCACCGTGACGGATATCGCAGTGACAGCCGCGCTCTTCCCGGAGGTCGCGGACGGGTTGCTCTCCCCCGATCCGACCGCAGCGCTCCAGCCCCGCGCCGAGCAGATCCGCGAGGCGACAGGGGTGGACTTCGTCGTCGTCGTGGACCCCGAGGGCATCCGCGTGACACATCCGGTGCCGGAGCAGATCGGGTTGCCGTACACGGGCCACACCGATGAGGCCCGTTCGGGCACGCCGTTCACCGAGACGTACACGGGCAGCCTCGGATCGTCGATCCGCACCATCGCGCCGGTCTACGACGACGGCACGCTCGTCGGATTCGTGTCGGTCGGGGTGACACGGGAGAGGATCGCCGAGAACTTCGTGCGGAGCCTTCCGGGCATCGTCGGCCTGGTGGCGGCCGGGCTCGTGGTCACCGCGGCGGGCGGATACCTGATCGCGCGGCGCCTGCGCCGTCAGACCCTCGGGCTCGATCCCGACCAGCTGCGGCGCATGTACGAACACCACGACGCCGTCCTGCACTCGATCGGCGAAGGGCTGCTGGTGTTCGGTGGAGCACCCGGCGCCTCACCGCAGGTCGACGTCGTCAACGACGAGGCACGCCGCCTGCTCGGCCTTCCCCCGACCGGGCCGGTCCCCTTCGACGCCCTGCCCGAGACACTGCGCGAACTCGCAACCACCGGCGAGGCACGCGACGAGGTGCACCTGACGCGCGACCGCACCCTCGTCGTCAACAGCGACGCGGTGAACTGGAACGAGCGCCGCATCGGCACCGTCGTCACCCTCCGCGACCACACCGAGTTGCGCGGTGTCCTCGGTGAACTCGACTCGGTCCGCGGATTCGCCGAGTCGCTGCGGGCGCAGGCCCACGAGTCGGCGAACCGTCTGCACACCATCGTCACGATGGTCGAACTCGGCCGGACGGAGGACGCGGTCGCGTTCGCGACGCAGGAACTGGCGGTCTCCCAGCACCTGATCGACAGGTTGACAAGTGCCATCCACGAGCCGGCGCTGTCGGCGTTGCTGCTCGGCAAGATCGACGAGGCGGCCGAGCGAGGTGTGGAACTGACCGTCACCGACGACACGGAACTGGGCCCGGTTCCGTCCATCCCGGCGCGCGATATCGTCACCCTCGTCGGGAATCTCATCGACAACGCCATCGACGCCTCCCATGCGTCGGACGACCCATGGGTGGAGGTGACTGTGCGTCGGGACGATTCGTCGATGATCGTCGAGGTCGCCGACAGCGGGCCGGGGATGTCGCCGGAGGTGCTGGCCCAGGCCATGCAGCGCGGCTACTCCACCAAGTCCGAGCAGCGCGGCCTCGGACTCGCACTCGTCGCCCAGGTCGTGGCGCGTCACGGGGGAACTCTGCGCACCGAACCGTCGCTGGGTTCGATGATCGTCGCCGTGATCCCCTTGGAGAGCCGGTCGTGATCCGGGTGCTCGTCGTCGAGGACGAACCGCTCATCGCCGAGGCCCACCGCGAATACGTCGGGAGGGTGGACGGATTCGAGGTGGTAGGTGTCGCGCACACGGGTAGCGACGCCGTGCGGGCGGTCGCGTCGGCTGCGCGGGTGGGCACACCGGTGGATCTGGTGCTGCTCGACATCGGGCTCCCCGACACGAGCGGCCTCGAAGTGGCTGCACGCCTGAGCGCCGGTCGTCCGAGTCCCGACATCATCGCCGTCACGTCGAACCGCGATCTGGAGGTCGTGCGGACGGCGGTCGCGCGGGGTGTGGTGCTGTATCTGCTCAAGCCGTTCACCTTCGCGGCACTGCAGGACAAGCTCGAACAGTACGTGGCCTACCGCTCGGCGTTGCGCGACGCCGAGACCGCGGCGGGCCAGCACGATATCGATCGCGCCATGTCGGCTCTGCGCACGAGCAGTTCCCGTCCGTCCACACCCAAGGGCATCTCCCCCGACACGCTGTCGAAGATCACCGATTTCCTTCATCACGCCGACGGGCCGCGAACCGCTGCGGAAGTCGGATCGGCCGTGGGGGTCTCACGCGTGACGGCGTGGCGTTACCTCGAACGGCTCGCCGACGACGGAGCCGCGACCCGCATCACCGAGTACGGCCGCGCCGGCCGGCCTCAGGTCCGGTACGAACTGCGCAGGTGAGCGGTCTGCTATCGGCTACACAGTTCGTCATTCGCGTCGGCAATTGCTGCGGCGAATAGCGAGAACGCGAGCGGATACCGAGCTCAGCCCGCAGCGGTCTCCGCGCGGCAGGCGCCCGACGTCTCGAGCACCCACGCGAACTCGAACGCGACCTCGCGCCACTTCTCGTACCGGCCCGACACACCGCCGTGTCCCGCGCTCATCTCCGTCTTGAGCAGCAACGGCGCATCGCCGGTCTTCGTCGCGCGCAGCTTGGCGACCCACTTGGCGGGTTCGACGTAGAGCACGCGCGTGTCGTTGATGCTGGTGATCGCGAGGATCGCCGGGTAATCCTTGGCCTCGACGTTCTCGTAGGGGCTGTACGAGCGCATGTACTCGTACACCTCTGGGTTTTCGAGCGGGTTGCCCCACTCGTCCCATTCGATCACCGTGAGCGGCAAGGACGGATCGAGGATCGACGTGAGCGGGTCGACGAACGGGACGTTCGCGAGGATGCCCGCGAACAGCTCGGGTGCGATGTTCGCGACCGCACCCATGAGCAGGCCACCGGCACTGCCGCCGTCGGCGACCAGCTTCTCCGGGCTCGTGACGCCGGCGTCGATCAGGTGCCGCGCGCACGCCACGAAGTCGGTGAAGGTGTTCTTCTTCGTCAGCGACTTGCCGTTCTCGTACCAGTGCCGGCCCATCTCGCCGCCGCCGCGCACGTGCGCGACCGCGAAGACCATGCCCCGGTCGAGCAGCGACAGGCGTGCGACGGAGAAGGCCGGGTCGATGCTCGCTTCGTACGAGCCGTAGCCGTACAGCAGCGTGGGCGCGTTCTCGGGGGTGCCCTTGCGCGCGACGATCGACAGCGGGATCTTCGTGCCGTCCTCGGCGGTCGCCCACTCGCGGCGCTGCTCGTAGAGCGTCGGGTCGAACTCGCCGAGCACCGGCTGCGACTTGAGCAGCTTCAGCTCACCGGTGCTCACGGTGTAGTCGTAGACCCGGCTCGGGGTGATGAACGACGTGTAGCCCAGACGCAGTGTGGGCTGGGTCCATTCGGGGTTCGCGCCCGGTCCGACGGCGAAGAGTTCCTCGTCGAACTCGAGTTCGGTGAGCTTGCCGTAACCCTCGTCGGTCAACGGCCACACCGCGAGTCGGGTGAGGGCTTCGCGGCGGTAGCCGAGCACGAGGTGTCCCTCGAACGCGTCGACGTCCTCGAGGCGCACGTCGTGCCGGTGCTCGATCAGGGTGCGCAGCGCGGACGGGTCGTCGACGGGAGCCTCGGCGAGGACGAAGTTCTCGGCCTTCTTCCCCGTCTCGGGGTCGACGTCGTTGTGCAGGATCAGGAAGCGGTCCTCACCGGCGATCACGGCGTGCTCGGCACCGTACTCGACACCTTCGCGGCGCGGCAGGATCACACGGAATTCGCCTGTGGGGTTCTCGGATTCGAGCACCCATCCCTCGGTGGTGATCTTCGAGCCGACCCAGATCATGAGGTACTTCTCGCTGCGGGTCGAACCGATCGACACCCAGTACCGCTCGTCGGGTTCGTGGAAGACCTTCACGTCCTCGTCGACGGAGGTGCCGAGCTTGTGCCGCCAGACGGTGTCGGGCCGCCACGACTCGTCGACCGTCTGGTAGAAGACGTGGCTGTGGTCGAGCGCCCACGTCGCTCCCGGTGCGGTGCCGGGGATCTCGTCCGCCCGCATCTCACCGGTGGTGAGGTCCTTGATGCGCAGGGTGTAGCGCTCGTCGCCCACGACGTCGGTCGAGTACGCGAGCAGCGTGCCGTCGTGGCTGATCGAGAACGCCCCGAGCGAGAAGAACTCGTGCCCTTCCGACTCGACGTTGCCGTCGAGGAGCACCTGCTCGCCGGGGAGTTCCACACCAGGCGTGACATCGGGCGGTGTCCAGTCGTCGGCGTCGGCGATCGGGCACCGGCACTGGATCGCGTACTGCTTGCCCTCGACGGTGCGGGCGTAGTACCACCAGTCACCCATCCGGGTGGGGACCGACATGTCGGTCTCCTGGGTGCGCGACCTGATCTCCTCGAAGATCGCCTCACGCAGCGGAGCGAGATGTTCCGTCTGCGCCTCGGTGTACGAGTTCTCCGCTTCCAGGTACGCGACGACCTCGGGGTCGTTCTTGTCGCGCAGCCATTCGTAGTCGTCGACGAAGGTGTGCCCGTGATGGGTGCGCTCTAGCGGCACCTTCTTCGCGACCGGCGGAGTGATCTTCGAGGAGGTCATATGCGGTCAGCCGATCCAATCGTCGAAGGACAGTCCCGAAATACGTTCGTACGCCTCGATGTAGCGAGCTCGCGTCTTGTCGACGACGTGCTGCGGCAGCGGCGGGGGCGGGGTGTCGGAGGCGCGGTCCCAGCCCGATTCGGGTCCGGTGAGCCAGTTCCGGACGATCTGCTTGTCGAAGCTGGGCTGAACCTTGCCCTCCTCGTACTCGTTCGCGTCCCAGTAGCGGGACGAATCCGGGGTGAGGACCTCGTCGGCGAGCACCAGATTGCCGGCCTTGTCGAGACCGAACTCCAACTTGGTGTCGGCGAGCAAGATGCCGCGGTCGGACGCGTACATGGCGGCGCGGTCGTAGATATCGAGCGTGTCCTGGCGCAGCTTCATCGCCAGGTTCAGACCGACCTTCTCGACGACGTCGTCGAAGGAGATGTTCTCGTCGTGGTCGCCGAGCGCAGCCTTGCTGGCCGGGGTGAAGATCGGTTCGGGCAGTCTGCTGGCCTCGACGAGCCCCTGGGGCAGGGTGACACCGCAGACGGAGCCCGTGGCTTGGTAGTCGAGCAGGCCGGAGCCGGTGAGGAAGCCTCGGGCGACGCACTCGACGGGCACCATCTCGAGGCGCTTGACCACGAGTGCGCGGCCGAGGACCTCCTCGGGGATACGCTCGTCGTCGGGTTCTCCCGCGAGGTGGTTGTTGGTGGCGTCGAGCAGCTTGAAGAAGAACACGCTCATCGCAGTGAGGACCCGCCCCTTGTCGGGGATCGGGGTCTCGAGCACGTGATCGTAGGCCGAGATCCGGTCACTGGCGACGAGGAGCAGGTGCTCGTCGTCGATCACGTACAGATCACGCACCTTGCCGCCGGCGAGGTGTTGGTAGGACTCGAGTGAAGGACGCACGCTGACACCCTAGTGCTCATCGAGTGGGCGTACCGCACCCCGTGGCGGATATCCCACTCGTTCACCGCCGGGTGGAACAACGAACGTACGAGTGGGAACAGGAGTGGCATGGCCGCATCGTCGCGAGTGGACGTCGGGTTCGGGTCCGAGCGGGGCCCGATCCTCATCGCTCTGATGCTCGCCACCTCCCTCGTGGCGCTCGAGAGCACCATCCTGGCGACCGCGATCCCGACGATCGTCGCGGACCTGGGCGGCTTCACGCAGTTCCCGTGGTTGTTCTCCGCCTATCTGCTCACGCAGGCGGTGCTCGTCCCGGTCTACGGCAAACTCTCCGACGTCTTCGGCCGCACTCCGCTGTTGTTGTTCGGGATCGGGGTGTTCGCGGCGGGTTCGGTGCTGTGCGCGGTGGCGTGGAGCATGCCGACGCTGATCGCGTTCCGCGCGGTGCAGGGACTCGGCGCCGGTGCGGTGCTGCCGATGGCACAGACGATCGCCGGGGACATCTACACGGTCGCCGAGCGCGCCAAGGCGCAGGGCTATCTCGCCAGTGTGTGGGGCATGTCGGCGGTGATCGGCCCGGCCGTGGGCGGTGTCTTCGCAGACTTCCTGTCGTGGCGGTGGATCTTCTGGATCAACCTGCCGTTGTGTGCCCTCGCGGCGTGGGTGCTCGTCCGCAACTTCCGCGAGGACACGCCGTCGGGACCGCGACCGCGCGTGGACTGGGCCGGCGCGGCGACACTCGCGGTAGGCGCCGCCCTGCTGATCCTCGGCCTGCTCGAGGGCGGGCAGTCATGGGCGTGGACGTCGGCGACCGGGATCGGCATCTTCGCCGCCGGTGCAGCCCTGATCGCGGTGTTCGTGTGGATCGAGTCCCGCGCCGCCGAGCCGATTCTGCCGATCCGGCTGTTCACGCGACGTGTGCTGGTCACCACCAGCGCGGTGTCGTGCCTGGTGGGCGCGGTCGTGCTGGGTCTGACCTCGTACGTTCCGTCGTTCGTGCAGGGCGCGCTGGGGACCACGGCGCTCGTCGCGGGCTTCACGCTGGCGACGATGACGATCGGCTGGCCGATCGCGGCGGCGCAGTCGGGCCGGCTCTATCTGCGGATCGGTTTTCGCAACACCGGTCTGGTGGGTGCGGTGCCGCTGTTGTGCGGCGCGGCGCTGTTGACGCAGGTCGGGGTGGATTCGGCTCCCGGGGAAGTGGCGCTCTGCTGCGTGCTCGTGGGACTCGGGATGGGGTTGATCGCCAGTCCCGCGCTGATCGCGGCGCAGTCCAGCGTCGACTGGTCCGAGCGGGGCGTCGTCACGGGCGCGAACGCCTTCGCACGTGCGATCGGCAGCGCGGTGGGCGTGGCGGTGTTCGGTGCGCTGGCCAATGCAGCCCTCGGGGGCGCAGCGGCGGACGAGACCGTCACCGGAACTCCCGGTGCGGCGCAGTTGGCGGACTCGGTGGCGCCGGTGTTCGTCGCCGTTCTGGTCTGCGCCGTCCTGCTGGTGTCGTGCGTGTGCCTGATCCCGAACCGTCCGGCAGCGGCCGGGTAGGCGACACGCCGCGTGCCTATACCGTTACCTACGAGCTGTTTCGTATTCGCTCGAGATCGGGCACCATCTCTGCGGTGAGAACGACAAGCGGCGGCAAGGACACCATCGACGACGTGACGTACTACCCCGTCGGAGCTGCGGAGCATGCTCTGCAGCGACTGGTACACGCTACGGCGATGCAGGACACGACGGATTACGAGTCGCTGCGCTCTGCCATGGACGCGGAGTACTTCTGGCGCGGTGTCGCCGAGACCTTCCGGATCGCCGACGAGGCGTTCCGGATCGTGTCGTCCGCGACACGCGACCGGCAGGACATCTGCGCGCACGTCATGGCACGCGCTGCCGACTGGGTGGGCACCATCGAACTCGCCACCGAGGGATCCCGCTTGTACGGCGCGCTCGTCGCTTACACCCAGGGCGTCAGCGAAGGGTATTCGGCCGTGGAGGCCTGGGCGCGCGACGGACGGGTATGACGCGAAAGCGCTGATCGACGCGAAGGCGGGGCCGGGGATCACCCCGGCCCCGCTCGTCGACCCGCAGGTCAGCCCACAGCTTCGAGATCGCCCGTGTCCTCGAACCGCCGCAGCGTCGGGGTCGCAACGAACATGATCGCGATGATCACCACACCTGCCACGCCGTAGATGGTCAGGGCCATCGAGATCGGCACCAGCGAGGCCACGACGCCCGCCGCGACCGCGCCGACGGAGGTACCGGCCGTCACCTGCGCGCCCCACACGGCCGCGATCCGTCCGCGGTACTCGTCGGAGGTGTTGCGCTGGACGGTCGCGTACCGCACGACGTCCGCGAGCGAGTCGCCGAAACCGTGCGCGGCCAGACCGAGCAGCACGACGGCGAGGACGCCGGTCGCGCCGGCACCCACCAGACCGGCGGCGGAGACCGCCATGAGCAGGTACACCACCAGCCCGTACCGGCGGATCGAGCCGGTCCAGCCGCTGGTCAGCGAGCCGACCACGGCTCCGACGGCGGGTGCGGTGTAGAGCAGGCCGACCACCGACGGTCCGACGCCGAGCACCTCGTCGGCGAACTCCGGGATCAGCACGGCCCAGCCGGACAGCAGCATCGCGAGGAATCCGACGATCAGCACCTGCCCCACTACGCGGTTGTGTGCCGCGTACCGGAAACCCGACACCACCGACTTCAGCGGTGATTCCTCCGCCACGTGCGTCGGCGGCAGCGACGGCAGGCGGGTGATGCAGAAGGTGGTGATCGCGGTGGTGAACGCCGCGAGCGCGTAGGCCACACCCACACCACCGGCGGCGATGACGACACCGCCGAGCGCCGGGCCGATCATGGAGCCGAGGTCGGCGGTCAGCGCCATGAGCGCGCCGGCCGCGGCGAGCTTGTCGCGCGGGATCAGGCTGGGGGTTACCGCCATGAGCGCGGTCGACGAGATCCCGCCCGCGATGCCGTCGACGACGGCGAGCACGTAGATCGCCCACATCTGCGGTTCGGGCAGGAACGCGTTGATCGCCAGCAGCGCGAAGGCGACGCCCGCGGTGCCGCGGGCGAGGGCGATGACGTTCCGCCGGTCGTACCGGTCGGCGAGCACCCCGCCCGCGAAGGTGGCCCCGAAGGTGGTCGCACCGATCACCGCGGAGACGGCGGCGACCTGCGCCGTCGAGCCGGTGAGCTGGTACACCTGCACGGGCACGGCCACGATGAGGAAACCGAGACCGAACAGCGACACGACGCGTGCGGTGAACAGGTACCGGAACTCGCGGCTGGTCCGCAGCGGGTCGAGGTCGATGAGGAGCTTCTCGAAGACGGCCACGATCACCCGCTCATCCGCGGGTGAGCAGCGCGATCCACTGCTCGAGGTCGGGGGCGGAGGCGAGGTCCACGAAGTCGACCTCGACGCCGGCGCTACGCCACTGTTCCACGAGGGCCATCAGCCGGACGGAGTCGAGTCCCTGGTCGACGAGGCTCACCGAGGGGTCGAGTTCGTCGACGTCGATGTCCAGGATCCGGGCGGTGTCGGCGAGGACGGTAGTGCGATCGAGCATGGTGTTCTCCTTGTTTCGATGTGTGCAGGCGCTGTGCCCTGGTAAGCGGTGCCGGTGAGTTCTTTCGCGGCGACGACGACCTGCACCGTCTCCTGCCAGATCCGCGCGATCTCGGCGAGCGTGTCCGCGTCGACCACGTCCGCTGCGGCGGCGAACTCGCATTCCAGAACCGCGCCGTCCGGGGTGTCCTCGGTGATCGCGTCCACCTGCAGGACGTGGTCGAGCGGCATGTCCGGATCCACCGAACCCCCGATCGCAGCGGCGCCCGGTGCACCCGACCACGGGCTGCCCGACGCCTCGCCGAGCGTGAGCCGACCGAGGTAGTTGAAGACGACGGCCGGCGGCACGTACCGGGCGAAGCGGTCGCCGAAGTCCGGGTTCAGTCGACGCAGCAGGCCGAAGCCGATGCCGTTGTCGGGTCGTTCCCGCGACGCGCGGGCCACCGCACGCAGCACCGCGCCCGCGGCGTCGGTGTCCCGGGACGCGGACGCCACGTCGACCTCCGCCAGATCCACCGTCACCGGATACATCGACGTGAACCAGCCGACCGTGCGCGACAGGTCGGCACCGGGGACCACCTGCTCCTCCCGGCCGTGTCCCTCGAGGTCGATGCGGACCTGGTCGCCACCCCGGACCGACGCCACCGCGACGGCGAGGGCCGAGAGCAGGATGTCGTCGACGACGTTCGCGGCCAGGACCCGCTCGGTGACGTCGACGGGCAGCTGCACGCGGGTCGACCGGGTCGAGAGGACGGTGTCGCGTGCCGGGTCGAGCGGGCGCGAACCGAGCATCGGTTCGTCGGCGTCGACGGCACGCTGCCAGGCCGACCACGACGCGGTGATCCGCTCCGAGCGTGCCGCTTTCGCGAGTTCGTCCGCCCACACCCGAAAGGGTGTGCCGCTCGACGACAGGGTCACCGTCTCCCCGCGTTCGGCCTGTTCGACGGCGTCGGCGAGGTCGGGGACGAGGATCCGCCACGACACGCCGTCCACCACGAGGTGGTTCACGACGATCAGGACGCGTCCGGCCTGCTGCGGCCCGAAGTCGAACCACACGATCTGCACCATCGTCCCGTTCTCGGGATCGAGTGCGGCGTACGCGTTCTCACGCTCCTCGTCGAACAACTCGTCCCAGTCCCGGCCCGTGGCGTCGACGCGCCGCACGGCTGCGGTGAGGTCGGGAACGGTCTCGGGGACCGTCCACGACGGCCGGCCTTCGTCGTCGACACGGAAGGTCGAGCGCAGCATCGGATGGGCGGCCACGAGTGCCTCGACCGCGGTACGCAGGGTGTCGAGCGTGAGCCCGACCGGCGCGACCAGCAGTCGCGCCTGCGAGAACCGGGACAACCCCGTCCACTGCTCGAGGGTGTCCCACACGATCGGCGTGACGGTCACCTCGCCTGCCACGTCGCCGACGGCTGCCGGACGGGTCTGTCCGCCGCCACTGTCGATCGCGGCCGCGAGTGCCTCGACGGTGCGCAGTTCGATCACCTGACGCGTGGTGATCCACAGCCCGGCCGCCCGGACCTTCGACACGAGCTGGATCGAAACGATCGAGTCGCCACCGAGGGAGAAGAAATCGTCGTCGATCCCCACCCGTTCGAGTCCGAGCACGTCCGCGACGAGTCCCGCCAGGACCCGCTCGGTGTCGGTACGCGGTGCACGCGCCCCGACCAGCGACGAGAAGTCCGGCTCGGGCAACGCCTTCCGGTCGACCTTGCCGTTGGCAGTGACGGGGAAGGCGTCGAGTACGAGCACCACGGCGGGCACCATGTAGTCGGGCAGACGCTCGGCAACGGCGGCACGGACGACCGCCGGATCGACGGCACCGTCCGGGGTCACGTAGCCGACCAGACGCGTCACTCCACGACTGTCGGTGTGCGCGTCCACGACCGCGTCCCGCACCCCGCGCACCGCGGTCAGCGCGGCCTCCACCTCACCGAGTTCGACCCGGAAGCCGCGGATCTTGACCTGATCGTCGCCGCGGCCGAGGAATTCGAGCACGGGCCGGCCGTCGGCACCACGCACCCGCCGGACGAGGTCGCCGGTGCGGTACATGCGGGTGCCGTCGTCGGCGAAAGGATTCGGCACGAACCGCACCGTCGTGAGGTCGGGTCGGCCGAGATATCCGCGGGCGACACCGGCACCGGAGACGTACAGTTCGCCGACCACACCCATCGGGACGGGCCGGAGCATCGCGTCGAGGACGTACGCGCCGGCGCCGTGCACGGCCCGGCCGAGGCACGGTGTGTCGGCGTCGGTGACGGCCCCGATGAGAGAGTCCACGGTGCATTCGGTCGGTCCGTAGAGGTTGAAGGCGCGCCCGTCGGTCAGCTCCCGCAGTCGCTGCCACGACGCCGGATTGACTGCCTCGCCACCGAATCCGACGGAGGCGGGGCGGTGTCCGCTCTCGTACAGTCCGGCAGCGAGCATGCGGTCGAGGAAGGACGGGGTGACCTCGAGGAAGTCGAGTTCGTGCTCGAGCGTGTATGCGACCATCCGTTCGGGATCACGCATGGTGTCCTCGTCGAAGACGTGCACCGTGTGTCCGTCGAGCAGCCACAGGGTCGGCTGCCACGAGGCGTCGAAACCGAACGACCACGCGTGCCCGACGCCGACGGAATCGCGTCCGGACGCCGCTACGGTCGGGACGTAGAGATCCGCGCGGTGGCTCTCGAACAGGTTGAGCAGGTTCGCGTGCGTGACCGCGACACCCTTCGGCAGTCCGGTCGAACCGGAGGTGTAGATGACGTACACGCCGTTGTGCGGGCGCAGCGCACCGCGGCGGTCGGCATCCGTCAGTGGGGCGGTGGAGAATTCGCCGAGTTGCAGGTCGGGGTCGTCGAGCACCACGATCCTCGTGTCGCCTGCGATGGGGACGATACCGTCGAGAACCGAGGCGACCGTGACGATCACCTGTGGTCGAGAGTCGGAAACCATGTGCGCCAGTCGATCCTGCGGATAGGACGGGTCCATCGGCACGTACACGCCACCCGACGAGATCGCCGCCGCGATCGCGACGACCATGTGCTCGGACCGCGGCAGCGCGAGTCCCACGACCGTCTCCGGTCCGACTCCGGCGTCGACGAGGAGCCGCGCGAGTCGCGCGGAGCGCCCGCCCAGTTCCGCGAACGACAGTGTCGTGCCGTCGGCGACCACCGCAGGTGCGTGCGGGGTGCGAGCGATCTGCCGCGCCAGGAGATCGGCGACGGTCGCCGCTCCGCTCGACGGGGCCGCGGGGGTCGTCGACCGGTCGCTGCGCAGACCGGCCCGCTCGGCGGTCGTGAGCACATCGAGTTGCGCCACGGTGCCGGGGTTCTCGGCGACGAGCTGGTCGAGGATGCGGACGAGGCGCTCCCCCAGTGCGGTGGCGTCGTCCTCGGTGAACAGATCGGTCCGGTACTCGAGGCCGAGGTGCAGTTCGTCCTCCAGTCCCGCGACCAGCACGAGCGGGAAGTTCGTGGCGTCCGAACCCCCGACCGACCCGACCCGCACGCCGCCGTCCCGTTGCGCCGCGTCGAGGGCGTCGCGGTCGACGGGGTAGTTCTCGAAGACGAGGAGGGTATCGAACAGTTCGCCGATCCCGACGGCACGTCGGATGTCGGCGAGACCGACGTACTGGTGGTCCATCACGCGGTTCTGGGTGCCGTGCGTGCGAGTGACGAGATCGGTGATCGACTCCCCCGCCTGCGTGCGGACGCGTACCGGGACGGTGTTGATGAACAGGCCGATCATCGATTCCACGCCCGGCACGTCGGGGACGCGCCCGGAGACGATCGCACCGAAGACGACATCGGTTCTGCCGGTGAGCGACCCGACGAGAAGGCCCCAGGCGGTCTGCACGAGTCCGTTGACCGTGACGCCCTGTGCGCGGCTCGCTTCGACGAGCCGCCGCGACAGCCCGTCGGGCACGGCGACCGTCAGTTCGGCGGGAAACTGCGGTCGCAGCGCCGTACCGGACGGTGTGACGAGGGTGGGTTCGTCCACGCCGTCGAGCAACTCGCGCCACACTTCGACACCGGCCGCGACGTCCTGTTCGCCGAGCCAGTCGAGGTAGTCGGAGAACGGCACGACCGGCGCGAGTCCGGCGGCGGAACCCCCGGCGGCGTAGATCTGCAGGAGTTCCTGCACGAGCAGCGGGGTGGACCAACCGTCGGAGACGAGGTGGTGCATCGTGAACAGCAGTCGCGCACGCGTCGGTCCCGCGACCACCAGCGTGAAGCGCACCAGGGGTGCGGCCGCGAGATCGAATCTGCGGGTGCGGTCGGCGGCGAGCAGTTCCGCCACCCGCGTGTCGAGTTCGCCGGGCTCGACGGTCCCGAGATCGACGACCTCCCAGTGCGGTTCGGCGGCGCGACGGACGACGCCGATCGGTTCGCCCGCTGCGCCGAGTCGATAGCCGGTGCGCAGAACGGCGTGCCGGTCGACGAGTGCACGCACCGAGCGCTGCATCGTGCCGGCGTCGACGCGGCCGTCGAGGGCGAGGTCGGTCTGCATCGTGTAGACATCGACACCCTCGGCGACACTGCCCGATCCCGACGGCTCGTTCAGTCCGGCCAGGAAGTACATGCCGCGCTGCAGGGGTGTCAGCGGCACGACGTCCTCGATGCCGTCCGGATTCTCGGCGTGCAGTGCGAGCACCTCGTCGACGGACAACCCGGACGCCGTGAGCACCGACGGCACGGGGACGCCCACGGCACCGCCGGAGACCGTGTCGGTGAGAAGGTGCAGTGCCGCGAGCCAGCGCTGCCCGATCCGGCGGGCCCGATCGGCGTCGAGAGCACCGGTGGCGTAGGTGAACACCGCCGAGAGAGCGGGTCCGTCCGGTCCGTCCTCCGTGATCGCGTTGACGTCGAGGACGTGGTCGAGGGGCATGGCCGGATCGACGGAACCACCGAGCGCGGCCGCCTCGGGTGCGGCCGACCACGCGGAGTCGGCGGTATCGCCGAGGGTCATCCGGCCGAGGTAGTTGAACATCACCTCCGGGGTCCGGTAGCCATCGAAGCGGTCGCGGTCGTCGCCGAGGAAACGCAGGAGACCGAAGGAGATTCCGTTGTCGGGAATGCGTTTCAGCGATTCGGTCGCGTGGGCGACGGCCCGGAGCGGAGCACCGCCGTCGAGTGCACGGTCTCCGCCGAGTTCGACCGTCACGGGGTACAGGGAGGTGAACCACCCGACGGTACGCGACAGGTCGGCACCGGGCACGATCTGTTCCTCGCGTCCGTGACCCTCGAGATGCACTCGCAGGGCGGATCCGCCGCAGACGTCGGTGACGGCGAGTGCGAGGGCCGCGAGCAGCACATCGCCGGTGCCGATACCGAGGGCGGACGGCACCGTGGTGAGGATGCGTTCGGTGACGTCGACCGGTACGTCGATCTCGACGGACGCCGAGGTCGACACGATGTCGCGCTGCGGGTCCAGGGCGCGGCTTCCCACCGCGGGCGAACTCTCGGCGGCGAGGGCGGATTCCCAGAGCGGCCACGATCCGGTGATCCGCTCGGACGAGGCCGCTTCGACGAGCGATTCCGCCCACTCCCGGAAGGACGTCCCGGTGTCCTCCGGCGCTGGCGTCTCCCCGCGGGTGGCCGCGGAGACGGCACCGGCGAGGTCGGGCACCAGGATCCGCCACGACACGCCGTCGACGACGAGGTGGTGCGCGACGACGACGATCCGTCCGGCCTGCTGCGGTCCCGGGTCGAGGAAAACCACGCGGAGCATCACCCCGGCTTCGGGGTCGAGTGCGTCGACAGCCTCCGCCGACGCTTCGGCGATGAGGTCGTTCCACGAAATTTGTTCCGTGGTCGAGTGATCCACTCGCCGGACGAGCGTCGCGGCCTCCGGGATGTCCTCGGGCACGATCCATGTCGCACCGCGACGAGTACGCCCCGACGGTTCCGAGTCGCCGACGGTGAACCGCGAGCGCAGCATGGGGTGGGCCGCGAGCAGCGCCCGCACACCCGTGACCAGATCCATCTCCCGCAGGCCGACGGGAGCGACGAGCGTCCGGGACTGGGTGAATCGGCGCAGCGAGTCGAACGATCCGGACGCGAGGGATTCGTGCACGATCGGCGTGACGGGCACCGGGCCGGTCGCCGCCGTCCGGGCTCGTCGGGGTTCCTCGGCGGGTGCCTCGCACGCTGTGGCGAGTGCGGCTGCGGTGCGCAGTTCGAAGACCTGACGGGCGGTCACGCGCAGGCCGGCCGCGCGTAGACGCGACACGAGTTGGATGGAGACGATCGAATCGCCCCCGAGGGTGAAGAAGTCGTCGTGGACACCCACGCGGTCGAGGCCGAGGACGTCGGCGACGGTGGCGCACAGCGTCCGCTCTGTCTCGGTGCGCGGTTCGCCGGCACCCGCCAGGGACGAGAAGTCCGGTTCGGGCAACGCCTTCCGGTCGATTTTTCCGTTGGCCGTGATCGGAAGGACGGGAAGAGTGACGAGCACCGCCGGGACCATGTAGTCGGGCAACCGGTCGGCGAGCGCGGCCCGCACCTCAGCGGTGTCGGGTCCGTCGCCGACGATGTACCCGACGAGGCGGGTGGTCCCCCGGTGGTCGGTGTGTGCGACCACCACGGCGTTCCGCACGGCCGGATGCGCGGTGAGCGCGGTCTCGATCTCGCCGGGTTCCACTCGGAATCCCCGGATCTTGACCTGGTCGTCGTCGCGGCCGACGTATTCGAGTGTGCCGTCGTCCGTCCAGCGCACGACATCACCCGTGCGGTACATGCGGGCACCCGCGGACCCGCAGGGATCGGCGACGAAGCGTGCCGAGGTCAGGTCGTGGCGGCCGAGATAGCCACGGGTGACACCGTTTCCGGAGACGTACAGTTCACCGGCCACTCCGATGGGCACGGGACGCAGCCAGTGGTCCAGGACCCGCACGCTCGTCCCGGGAGTGGGACCGCCGATCGTCACGGTGTCCCCCGCGATATGCGCGGAAGTCGCGTCGACGGTGCATTCGGTGGGTCCGTAGCAGTTCGTCGCCACCACGTCGCTCGCGGCGAGTCGCTGCCACAGCGCGGTGCTCACCGCTTCGCCGCCCACGGTGACGATCGCGGGAACGTGCCCACCCGGTTCGAGGAGACCGGCGTCGAGCAGGCGGTTCATGAGCACGGGCACGGTGTCGACGTAGTCGATGCCGTGGGTGCGCACGTAGTCGACGATGCGGTCGACGTCGGCACGGTTGTCGTCGGGAAGCACATGCAGCACATGGCCTTCGAAGAGCCAGGTGAGCGCGGCGACCGCCGAGTCGAAGGCGAACGGGTAGGTGAGCAGGACGTGCCACTGCCCGTCGCGCGGCGCACGACCGGCGGCGTGCATGGGCCCGGCGGCCTGTGCGGCGTGCAGGTCGGCGAGATTGGCGTGCGAGACGGCCACGCCCTTCGGCAGACCCGTGGAGCCGGAGGTGTAGACGACGTAGGCCAGATGATCCGGGCGGAGCGGAGCGCGCCGGTCCGCGTCCGTGAGCGGAGCCGACGACAGCGCCGACAGTGTGGACTCGACATCCGGGTCGTCGAGGACCAGCACGTCGACCCCGTCGAGCACCTCACCGAGACCCGCGCGCACGGCCTCGGTGGTGATCACCAGACGCGGTGCGGCATCGGTGATCATGTGCTTCAACCGGTCGGCGGGATAGGACGGGTCGAGCGGCAGATAGGCGCCTCCGGCGGTGAGGACGGCAACGATCGCGTCGACCATGGCGCCGGTCCGGGAAAGCGCGAGACCGACCCGGTCGTCGGGTCGCACGCCGCGGTCGACGAGCAACCTCGCCAGTCGCGCCGAGGCCGCGCCGAGTTCACCGAACGACGATTCCTGCTCACCGCACACCACTGCGGGTCGGTCGGTGCCGGTGGTGAACCGGTGCGCGAGCAGGTCGGCGACGGTGCCGCTCGACGGTGCCGCGGGTGCGGTGGACCAGGTGCCCAGTACACGTTCCCGTTCCGAGGACGGCAGGATGTCGAGGTCGGCGACAGGCGCATCGGGCCGGGCACACAGGGCCTCGAGGATCGCGACGAGGCGGGCGCCCAGGGCGGCGGCCTCGTCCGCGTCGATCAGCGACGGGCGGTGGTCGAGCTTGACGACGAGCCGATCGGACATGCCGGCCGTGAGGACCAGCGGATAGTTGGTGGCGTCGCGTCCGTCGACGCCGGTGATCGTCACTCCCCCGGCGCGTTGCGCTCGCTCGAGGGCGTCGCGGTCGACGGGATAACTCTCGAAGACGGTGAGGGTGTCGAACAGTTCACCGATCCCGACGGCGCGCTGCACCTCGGACAGGCCCAGGTACTGGTGATCGACGGTGCGCGACTGCTCGAGCTGTACGCGTCGCAACAGTTCGGTGACGGTCGCGGCGGGATCGAGCCGCACCCGCACCGGAACGGTGTTGATGAACAGCCCGATCATCGATTCCACGCCGACGAGTTCCGGAGGGCGGCCCGAGACCGTCGCGCCGAAGACGATGTCGTCGCGGCCGAGCAGACCGGACAGGAGCATCGCCCACGCGGTCTGCAGCACCGTGTTGAGCGTGACGCCGCTCGCGCGGGTGAGCTCCGCGAGCTTCGCGCCGAGCCCGTCGGGGACCGGAACCTCGAGTTCGCCGCAGCGTTCCGACGAGCGGGTCGCTCCCGGCGGTGCCACGAGCGACGGCTCGCTCACACCGTCGAGCGCCTCCTGCCACAGCGACCGGGCGGCCTCGCGGTCCTGGCGCCCGAGCCACGCGAGGTAGTCGCGGTAGGGGCGCACGGACGGCAGGCCCGACGCCGATCCCCCGGCGGCGTAGATCTCGAGCAGCTCGCGCACGAGGATCGGGGACGACCAGCCGTCGACGACGATGTGGTGGGCGGTGAGCAGCAGGCGCACCTCGTCGGCGCCGAACCGCACGAAGGTCCAGCGAACGAGCGGCGGTTGCGTCAGGTCGAACCAGTCGTACAGGTCGTCCTCGACGATCTGCTCGAGCCGGCGTTCCGCCTCGGCGCGTTCGAGACCGGACAGATCCTCGCTGCGCCAGGGATTCTCCACGCCCGACACGACGAGACCCGCCGTACGGCCGTCCTTACGGGGACGGAAGCACGTGCGCAGCGCCGGATGACGGTCGAGCAGCGCCTGCGCGGAGGCCGCCATCCGCTCCTCGTCGACGGCCCCCGAGAGTCGCACCACCGATTGCACCGTGTAGGCGTCGGGATCGGCCGCAGCCGTGTCGTCGGATGTCGAGCCGGTCGGCGCCGCAACGGTACTCAGGTAGAGCAGGCCCTGTTGCAGCGGCGAGAGCGGAACGATGTCTTCGAGCGCAGTGGAACGGGTCATCTGTCGCTTTCGGTATGGACGGTCATTTCGGGCACGGACGACGAACGGCCCCCGCGCCGGGACGTCGGGGGCCGTTCGGTCGGTGGTGCGGGGCGGGCCCGCAGCAGCGACTACTCCTGGTTCTGGTTGGCCGGAAGGTTCGCCAACTCGGCATCGATGGAATCGAGTGCCAGCAGAGCGGTTTCGTAGGTCGCTGCACTGGAGTGCTTGACGGCGACGAGGTTGCCGGCCTTCACGGCGGGAAGATCCTGCCACAGCGGGGAGGCGAACAGTTCCTCCAGCTCGGGCGGCAACGAACCGTCGGCCTCGACACCGTAGACGATCACGTCGGCCTCGCCGAGGTTCTCGGGCAACTGCTCGACCGACAGGTACTCGGCGTGAACTCCCTCGGGATCGGTCGGCTCACCGAAGAAGTCGAACCCGAGATCGTCGAACAGGTTGGTGGTGTACGACGAGGCGTATTCGCGGGAGAACTCACCGGGCTCGGTACCGCACACACCGCAGACGCCGGCGAACTTCAGGCCCCCGAGCGAGTCGGCGTACTTGTCGGCGATCTCGGCAGCGCGAGCCTCGTACTCCTCCTTGAACTCCCCGTAGGAGTCGCTGACGTTCGCGGCATCGGCGTACTGCTCACCGAGTTCGCGCCACTCGCCCGGAACCGTGAGCCCGACGAAGACCACCGGGGCGAGCGCCTCGAGCTTGGCCACGTCGACCTGCTCCTGCACGCGGGCCGGGACACCCATGATGATGAGGTCGGGATCTGCGGCGGTGACTGCCTCGTAGTTGAGCTCCGAGACGGCGCCGTCGGGAGCGACCTTCGGCAGCGCCTCGTAGGCGGCCAGGGTCTCCTCGTCCATGTTGTCGAGCTCGCGGCTCCACTCGCATACGGCGGCGAGGTTCGCGCCGGCCTGGATGAGCGGGAGGGTCGCGTAGCCGCAGGACACGATCCGCTGGGGGTCGGCCGGGATCTCGATGCTGCCGTTCTGCGCTTCGAAGGTGCGCGTCGCGGCGGAGTCGGTGCCGCTCTCCGTGCTGCTGCTGTCGCCGTCGCTCGAACATCCCACAAGTCCGACGGCCAGCAGGGCTGCCGCGCCGAGCGCCGCGGCGCCCCGCGCGCGCTTGCGTTCCAGAACGCGCATCGTTGTTCTCCCAGAGTCTCCCGCCGGGGCGCGTTGCCCCGGTCATGGTTGGTTAGGCTAACCGAAAGAGACCGCCTCGCCAAGCGCTCCGTCCTCAGCCGAATTCGAGCGCGAAATCGTCGATCTCCGACTGGTCGAGGTCGTCGAGCGTGAGGTCGGACGGTGTGAACCCGCCCGCGTCCTCGTCCGACGCGTGCCCGGCGAGCGCACGCAGCGCCGCGATCCACTCGTCGGCCAACGCCGACACTCTCTCCGCAGGAACGAGATCGGGGCTGTACCCGAACATCCCGCGCAGCACCGGCTCGGCACCGGAATCGTCGGTGAGCACACCGATCTCGACGGCGTGCGCCACGGGCATGTCGGCTTCGGTGGCCCCACCGAGCGCCGAACCCTCCGGAGCACCGGCCCACGCCTGCCCTTCGGTCTCGCCCAGCGTGAACCGGCCGAGATAGTTGAATCCGATGTCCACAGCGCCGACGCTCGCGAGTTCCGGGCCGCCCACTGGGTCGAGATGCCGCAGCATCCCGAATCCGATTCCACTGTCGGGGATCTCCCGCAGCTGTTCCTTCACGCGTTTCAGAGCGTCACCCGCGCTCGCTCCGCCGGCATACGCGTCGGCGACATCGAGTCCCGCGACGTCCAGGCGCACCGGATAGAGCGTGGTGAACCACCCCACCGTGCGCGACAGATCCGCCCCCGGAACGGCCTGTTCCTCACGGCCGTGCCCTTCGAGGTCGACCGCGACCGCCCCTTCGCCGCACACCCGCGCGGACGCCAGCGCCAATGCTGTGAGCAGGACGTCCTCGACACCGGCGTGGAACCGCTCGGGAACGGTCGTGAGCAGCGCGTCGGTGAGCTCGGAGGGAACCTCGACCTGCACCCTCGCGGTTTCTGCCATGGTGTGCCGCGTGGGATCCGGATCACCGGACGCCAGACGCACGCGTCCCGCCGGGGCGAGGATGCGCCGCCACAACGACAATTCGGATCTGCGCGCCGGCACTCCGTCGAGCAGTCCCCGCGCCCAGCGGCGCAGCGACGTGCCTGCGCGCACCGGGGCGACACCGTCGACCGCACCGGCGAGATCGGGCACCAGGATGCGCCACGACACACCGTCGACGACGAGGTGGTGCACCGCGACGAACACCCGTCCCGGCGCGTCGGGACCGGCGTCGAAGAAGATCACGCGCACGAGCGCGCCGGCGGCGGGATCGAGTTCGGCATAGGCGATCCCGGTCGCGGCGACGATCGCCTCCTGCAGGTCGACCGAGTCCGAGACGTCCACGCGGGTCACGACATCGGCGGCGTCGACGGAACCGACCGGGCGGACGTCGAGCACCCGTGCCTGCGGATCGAAGACGGCCCGCAACGCGTCGTGCGTGTCGAGCAGGGCCTGGACGCCGTCGGTCAGCCGGTCGAGCGTCAGCCCTGCGGGCGCGAGGAGCAGCCGCGACTGCGCGTAGCGGGCGTACGGTCCACCACGGTCGAGCATGTCGTGGACGATCGGAGTCGCCGGGACGTCCCCGAGTGCCGCCTCGACGTCGACCGTCCCGGGCCCGTCCTCGATCTCCGCGACGCGGGCGAGTCCCGCCGGGCTGCGGTGTTCGAAGACGTGCCGCGCGGTGAACCGGATCCCGGCGGCGCGCGCCGCGGACACCAGCTGGATGGACACGATCGAATCGCCACCGAGAGCGAAGAAGTCGTCGTCGGGGCCCACGGCATCGAGTCCGAGCACCGACGCCGTCAGCTCGCACAGGCGTTGTTCGAGTTCGTCCGCCGGCAGGCGACTCTCGGTGGCCGGCGTGAAGACCGGCTCGGGAAGTGCTCTGCGGTCGATCTTTCCGTTGCGGGTGACCGGGAGCTCGTCGAGCACGACCGTGACGGCGGGGACCATGTGGTCGGGCAGCCGGTCGGCGACGTACATCCGGAGGGTGTCGGGGTCCGTCGTTCCGGCCGCGTAGGCGACGAGCCGCTTTCGACCCGGTTCGTCCTCGCGGACCACGACCGCCGCGGCACTCACCGCGGGATGGCCGCCGAGCACGGTCTCGATCTCACCGAGTTCGATGCGGAAGCCGCGGATCTTCACCTGGTCGTCGGTGCGGCCGAGGTAGTCGAGCACCGGGCCGTCGGTGCCGGAGATCCTCCAGCGCACCAGATCGCCGGTGCGGTACAGGCGCTCGCCGCCGGTGCCGAAGGGGTCGGCCACGAACCGTCCCGCGGTCTGCGCGCTCCGGCCGAGATAGCCGCGGGTGACGTGCGGGCCGCCGACGTACAGTTCGCCGGGCACGCCCGGGGGCACCTGCCGCAGGTGCGCGTCGAGGACGTACACCCGGCCGCCGTGGATCGGCGTTCCGATGTTCGGGGTGCTGCCCGGGGTGAGTACGACGCCGGTCGCGTCGACGGTGCATTCCGTCGGACCGTACATGTTGCTCACGCGCACATCGGTTTCCGCGGCGAGCTGCGACCACAGCTCACCCGGGACGGCCTCGCCGCCGAGCACCATGGACTCGGGACGGTGCGGCGCGGCAGGGTCGAGGAGCCCCTCGGTGAGCAGGCGACCGGCGAGCACCGGACCGCAGTCGAGTGCGTCGATGCGGTGCCTCCGGACGTACCGGACGATCCCCTCGGCATCGGCCATGAGGTCCTCGGCGAGCACGTGCACGGTGTGGCCGCCCAGCATCGCGAGGAGAGGCTCGACGGACGAGTCGAACGCGAAGGTGTAGCTCAGCAGCACGGTGCGTCGGCGCGTCGCGGGATCGCCGACGGTACGGGTGCGCACCGTCTCCCACAGGTTCACGACACCGCGGTGCGGTACCACCACACCCTTCGGGGTGCCGGTGGATCCGGAGGTGTAGACGAGATAGGCGGTGGTGTCCGGGTGCACGACCGGCAGGTGCACGTCCGGGCGGTGCACATCCGGGCGGTGATCGGTGATCGAATCGACCGCGTCGGCATCGAGCACGACACCCACACCGGCGTCGCGGAGCATGTACTCGTTCCGCTCCGCCGGCTGTTCCGGGTCGAGCACCAGATAGGCCGCTCCCGACTTCCACACACCGAGGATCGCTGCGACCAGCACGGATTCCCGCGGAAGACTCAGTCCCACGACGTTGTCGGGGCCGATCCCGTTCGCGACGAGGTGACGGGCGATCCGGTCGGACCACGCATCCAGGTCACGGAAGGTCAGGCGACTCGACGACGTGACCAGCGCGGTCTCGTCGCCGTAGCGCTCCACGGTGCGGGCGAACAGTGCGGGCAGGCTGCGGGTCGCCGAGCCGTCGGCGCTGCCACGGTGCGGGCCGGACGGGTCCGGGAGCGCGGTCGCATCACCGGCACGCAGCACCTCGCGCTCGGAGCCGGTGAGCAGATCGAGCTGCGAGAGCCTCGCGTCCGGATCGGCGCACACCGCGGCGAACGCCCGCTCGACCCGCGCGGCGAAGGCCTCGGCGGACGACTCGTCGAACAGGTCGCGGGCGTACTCGACGCGCACGCACAGACCGCCGCCGGATTCCTCGATGACATCGAAGGTGAGGTCGAACATCGCGGTGTCGTTCGCGACGAACGAGGGTGTCGGCGTCAGCTCGTCGAATCCCGTGATGGCGGGCGGGCTCTGATACTGCACCATCACCTGGAACAGGGGGTGCCGGGCGGCGCTGCGCTCGGGGTTGAGGGTCTCCACGACGCGGTCGAACGGGACGTCCTGGTGCGAGTACGCCGCGACGTCGGTGTCCTTGATCCGGGCGAGCAGCTCCCGCACCGTGGGGTCGCCCGAGAGGTCGGTGCGCAGCACCACCATGTTGACGAAGAAGCCGACGAGGTCGTCGAGTTCGGGTGCGGGCCGTCCCGCGGTGGGCGATCCGAGCGGGATGTCCTCGCCCGCGCCGCTGTGCGACAGTGCGACCGCCACCGCCGCGTGCACCATCATGAACATCGTGGTGCCGGTCGTGCGCGCGGCCTCCCGGATCCCCGCCGCACGATCGGCCGGGATCCGGTGTTCGACACCGCCGCCCGCATAGGACGCCACGGCCGGACGCGGGCGGTCGGCGGGAAGGCCGAGTTCGGCAGGGAGACCGTCGAGCTCCTCGCGCCAGAACGCGAGTTGCCGTGCGGCGAGCGAGTTCTCGTCGTTCTGTTCGCCGAGCAGTTCGCGTTGCCAGATCGCGTAGTCGGCGTACTGCACGGGCAACGGTGCAGGCTCGCGGGAGTCGCCGCGGACGTGCGCGGAGTAGAAGGTGCCGAGATCGCGCAGCAGCAGGGGTGTGGACAATTCGTCGCTCGCGATGTGGTGGGCGAGCACGAGCATCACGTGCTCGTCGGGCGCCATCGTGAACAACCGGATCCGCAACGGGATCTCGCGTTCGAGATCGAACGCGTGCCGGGCCTCGGAATGCAGGCGCCCGGTGAGCGCGTCGCGGTCGACGGTCTCGACCGAGAAGGGAACGGCGACCCCGGCAACTTCTTCCACTCCGCGCACCTGCTGCATCCCCACGCCGTCGCGTTCGACGAGAACGGTGCGCAGACTCTCGTGGCGCGCGAGCACGTCGGAGACCGCCTGCCGCAAAGCATCCGGGTCGACCGGTCCGTGCAGGTCCACCGTGATGGGGACGTTGTAGGTGGGGCTGGGCCCTTCCATGCGATACATGAACCACAGCCGCTGCTGCGCATACGACAGTGGTGCAAGGGACAGGGCCGCCGGATCGTTCTCACCGCGCGGGACGAGCGCCGGTCCGGCCGGAGCGGCGGTCGGGTGGTCTCCACAGTGCGCGGCGAGCGCGACGACCTGCGGATGATCGAAGACCGTCCGGATCGGCAACTCCACACCGAGCTCGTCACGGATGCGGGCGAGCAGTGTCGCGGCGCTGAGCGAGTGGCCGCCGAGCGCGAAGAAGTCGTCGTCCGCGCCCACCGTGTCGAGACCCAGGATGTCGGCGTAGATCCGGCACAGCGTCCGTTCGGTCTCGGTCTCCGCGGTGCGGGACGAGACCATCGAGGAGAAGTCCGGTTCGGGCAGCGCCGTGCGGTCGAGCTTGCCGTTGGAGGTCAACGGCATCTCGTCGAGGACGACGAGGGCCGCGGGAACCATGTACCCGGGCAGGAACTCGGCGACGAGACGGCGGGCCTCGACCGGTTCGGGCACGTCTTGTCCGACGAGATAACCGACGAGCTGCGCGGTATCGGAGGGATCGGTGCGCACCACGGTCGCGGCGCGGGAGACACCGGGGATGCGCAGCAGAGCGGTGTCGACCTCGCCGAGTTCGATGCGGAATCCTCGGACCTTGACCTGGTTGTCGACCCGGCCGCGGTAGGCGAGGCGGCCGTCCTCGGTCCACTGGACGAGATCGCCGGTGCGGTACAGGCGGGCGTACGGACCCGAGGAGTCCTCCGAGTACGGATTCGCGACGAACCTCGTGGCGGTGAGTGCAGGCGCGTCGAGATATCCCCGGACCACACCCGGCCCGGCCACGTACAGCTCACCTTCGGTTCCGGCGGGCACGGGTGCGAGTCCCGCGTCGAGGACGTGGACGCGCAGGTTGGCGACGGGACGGCCGACGACCGGTGTCTCGGCGTCGGCGACCTCCGCGACGAGGACGTCTACGCTGCACTCGGTGGGGCCGTAGAAGTTGAAGGCCGCACCCCGGCGTTCGCGCAGGCGGCTCCACAACCGCTCGGAGACGGCGTCGCCGCCGAAACCGAGGGTGGGCACGGTGCCGTCCGGGAACAGGCCGTCGTCGACGAACTGCTCGAGCCGGCCCGGTGAGAACTCGACGAAATCCCATCCCTCGTCGAGGGCGCGGCGTGCGAGTGCCGCCGGGTCGCGCTGAGTCGCCTCGTCGACGATGTCGACGGTGTGCCCGGCGAGCATCCACAGCAACGGCTGCCACGACGCGTCGAATGCGAGCGACCAGGCCAGTCCGAGGCGGACGGATTCGCGGCCGGCCTCGCGGGCGGCACGGGTGAACACCTGGGCGCGGTGGCTGTGGAACAGGTTGACCAGCCCACGGTGGGGTACGACGACGCCCTTCGGTCTGCCGGTGGAGCCGGACGTATGGATCACGTAGGCGATCGAGTCGGGTGTCAGCGGGCCGCGCTCCGAGTCGTCGAGCGGAGCGTCGGACACGGCGTCGAGGTCGAGATCCTCGAGCACGACGCGCTTCGGCACCCCCGTCACCTCGGCGACCCGGTCGTCGGTCGTGCGGGTGGTGAGGATGCAGACGGGGTCGGTGGAGCCGAGGATGTGGGCGAGGCGTTCGAGGGGCTGATCGACGTCGAGCGGGACGTAGGCGGCGCCGGTCTCGAGGACGGCGTGGATCGCGATCAGCGCGTCGACGGTGCGGGGCAGCGCGAGGGCCACCCGCGCGTGCGGCCGGCCGAGATCGAAGCTCGAGACGAGGTGGCGGGCCAGGCGGTGCACCCGCGCGCCGAACTGTGCGTAGGTGAGCGTCACATGGGCGTCCGCCGCTGCCGGTGCGTCGGGGGCCGCCTCGATCCTCTCTCGCAGCAGGTCGACGAGGGTCAGGCCGGGGTCGAACGGGATGTCCGGGCTGCGGCTCCAGTCGTCGAGGATCGTCCGTCGCTCGTCGGCGGTCAGGACGGACACCTGCGCGAGCGGGGTGTGCAGATCCCGCTCGGCCACCGAACCGAACAGCATCTCCAGCCGCTCGGTGTGGATCGTCAGATCCGCCTCGCTGTAGACGTCGGCGTCGACGTCGACGAACACTTCGAGTCCGGCACTGCCGTCGAGGGGCCGCACGGTGACCATGAAGTCCTGCAGGGGTCCTCGGGCGACCGAGTGCACGGCCGCACGCATGTCGCCGAACCGGAGCGAGTCGCCGAACGGTTTGACGTTGACCGACGGGCCGATGACGCCGCGGGATCCGGTCGGTAGTCGCAGGTCGCGCTGTATGTCCTCGGTGCGGTAACGATAGTGGTTGCGGCACAGCGCCACTCCGTCGCGCACCTGCGCGACGAGCTCGACGAGCGTGGCCGATGCGGTCGGCTTCAGGCGCAGCGGAACGACATTGACCGCGGTGATCGGCACCCGCAGTGCGGCGCTGCCGAGCCGGTTCATGACGGGGAAACCGAGCGTGAGGTCCTCGCGGCCGGTAACTCCGCGCAGGTAGGCGGCGACGAGCGCGGTGACCGCGTCACCCCAACTCGCGCCGACCTCCTTGCCGAGAGCCACCAGACCGCGCTGCCGGTCGGCGTCGAGGGTGAAGCGCGCGCCACGGGAGCGCCGCGCGATGCCACCCGGGCCGGGCCGCAGGGCGACCGCTTCGTCCACGCCGTCGAGGTACGCGTTCCAGAAGTCACGGTCTGCGTCGAAGTCGGCCGAGTCGCGATAGTCCGATTCTTCCCGTATCACCGATTCGACCGAATCGAACCGTGCGGCAGCAACTTCCGTACCGGCGACCGCGGCGCTGTAGCGCTCGGCGGTGCGCCGGTTGAACAGCGAGAACCCGAAGGCGTCGAGGACGATGTGATGGGCACGCAGGTAGAGCAGGACGTGATCGTCGGCGAGTCGCAGGACCGCGGCCCGGACGCACGGATCCACCGACAGGTCGACGGGCCGCTCGAGGTCGCGCGCCATCCACTCGTGGGCCGCCTGCCAGGGGTCCGCCGCGGAGGTGAAGTCGACGGTCGGGGCGAGATCGAGTGTGCGCGCACCGGGAATCCGGACGACTGTACCGTCGGCGAGGGTCTCGAACCCCGCGACCAGCACCTCGGCCTCGGATGCCGCCTTGGAAACCGCTGTGACCAGCGCTTCCTCGTCGACCGCGCCTCGCAGTTCGATGCATTCCGAGGTGTTGAACAGCGGGTTGTCGGGGTTCAGTTGCTGGGCGAACCATACGCCCGACTGTGCGCGCGACAGAGCGAGCCGTGAGGCGTCCGGTCCGGCTAGGGGCACTGGAGATCCTCTTTCCTTCGATCGAAACGATTGGCTGGGAACGGAATCCGCTGATGTGCGCGCTGCGGCGCCGGAGGGCACAGTACCAAAGGTTAGGCTTACCGTATATGTTGCTCAGTGATCGTGTGTCCTGTGGCGCGGTCCTGCCAGCAGACCTCCTCAACCGGAAGGTACGAGAATGCAAGTGCCGGTCCTCGGCGCAACCGCTACCGACCGGGCCGAGCGGCCCGTCGCGCACCCGTTCGTCCTGTCCCGCCCGCACGGCACGGTGATCGCCGAAGGCGTGAGCGAACACTTCGACCGCGCGTCCGCCGCCGCCGACGCCCTGCGCACCGGACAGGTCGCCGCGATCGTCGGAGCACTGCCCTTCGCACCCGACGGTCCGGCCGCACTGACCGCTCCGAACACACTCCATCACTCCCCCGCGCACTACGACGCACCGGCCGCCGACCTGCCCCCGATCACGATCACGGGCGCATTGCCGTCGGAAGGCGAGCACATCGATCGGGTCGAGACCGTACTGCGCCTGCTCCGCTCGGACGACAACGACCTTCTCAAGGTGGTCCTGGCCCGGGCACTCGCCCTGCGCGCCGACCGGCCCGTCACCCCGCACGACCTCCTCGTCGCTCTCACGCGAAACGATCCGCTGCACAACGGCTTCCTCGTCGACCTCACAGCAGCCGGTGGCGTGTGGACGGGACGTCACCTGGTTGGGTCGAGCCCGGAGGTGCTCGTGCGCCGTCGCGGAGATCGGGTCACCGCTCACCCCCTCGCCGGATCCGCACCGCGGCATTGCGACCCCGGGATCGATCGGGCGACGGCCGACAGGCTCGCCGGCTCCGCGAAGAACCTCGCCGAGCACGCGCACGTGATCGATGCGATCCGCGCCGCGCTCGAACCGTTGTGTGTCGACCTCGACATCCCCGAGCAGCCGACCGTGACGAGCACGCGCCAGCTGTGGCATCTCGGCACTCCCATCGAGGGTCGCCTGCACGATCCGGGTGTCACGGCCCTCGATCTCGCACTCGCGGTGCACCCCACCCCCGCGATCTGCGGCACGCCGACCGCGGCCGCCCGCGATCTGATCCTCGCGACCGAGGGTGACCGGGGCTTCTACGCCGGTGCCCTCGGATGGTGCGACGCCGCGGGCGACGGCGAATGGTTGGTCACGATCCGCTGCGCCGTCCTCGATGCCGACGGTGTCGGGCTCACGGCCTACGCCGGGGGCGGTATCGTCGCCGACTCCGACCCTGCCGACGAACTGGCCGAGACGACCGTCAAGTTCGGCACCGTCCTCGATGCACTGGGAGTACTCCGATGACCGAGACCGCACCATTCCCCGTCACGCTCGTCGTCGGAGCCGCGCAGGGTATCGGCCGCGCGACCGCCGAGGCCCTGGCGCGTGCCGGTCACCGTCTCGTGCTCGCCGACCGCAACGCCGAAGGACTGCGCAAGACTGTCGCGCTGCTCGGCGGCTCCGTCCCCACCTACCCCGTCGACATCCGCGACCACGACGCCGTCGCCTACCTCGTCGAGAACATCGAATCCGAGCACGGACCGATCGAGCATCTCGCGCACGTCGCAGGTGTCTTCACCACGGGCTCGGTGCTCGACTCCGATCCCGAGGACTGGCAGCACATGTACGACGTCAACGTCACCGGCCTGCTGTCGGTCCTGCGTTCGGTCGGACGGGCCATGCGGGAGCGGAGGTCGGGTTCGATCGTCGTCGTCGGATCGAACTCCGCGGGCGTGCCGCGCATGGGCATGGGCGCCTACGGATCGTCCAAGGCCGCGTCCACGATGATCGTCCGGATCCTCGGACTCGAGCTGGCGCAATACGGGATCCGCGCCAACATCGTCGCGCCGGGTTCCACCGACACCGCCATGCAGCGCTCGCTGTGGGAGGACCCCAACGACGACGCCGGCGCACGCAGCGCCATCGAAGGTGACCTGTCGCAGTTCAAGGTCGGCATCCCCCTCGGCCGCATCGCCGAGCCCGCCGACATCGCCGAGGCCATCGAGTTCCTGCTGTCCGATCGTGCTCGTCACATCACCATGCAGGCGCTCTACATCGACGGCGGCGCCACCCTCCGCGCCTGACCGACAGACCTGCATCGACCCTGATCCCGAAAGGAACCGTTCCGTGACAACCGGTTTCGAGCGCACGCCGCTCGCCGACACCGCCCGCTACCCCGAGGAGTTCGCCGAGCGGTATCGCGCAGCCGGTTACTGGACGAACGAGACCTTCGGCGAATTCCTCCCGGCCCGCGCCGCCCGGTTCGCCGGTCGCATCGCCGTCGTCGGACACGACGCGACGGGCACCTGGCGGCGCATCACCTACCGCGAACTCGACGACGCCTCGGCCCGCGTCGCCGCCGGTCTCGCCGACCTCGGGGTCCGGAAGGGCGACCGAGTAGTCCTGCAGTTGCCGAACATCGTCGAGTACACCGAAGTGCTCTTCGCGGTCTTCCGCCTCGGTGCGCTCCCCGTCTTCTCCCTGCCCGCGCACCGCGCGTCGGAGATCGGCTACTTCTGCCGGTTCAGCGACGCCGCAGCGTACGTGATCGCCGCCGAACACGGCGGATTCGACTACCGCGTGCTCGCCCGGCAGGTCGCCTCCGAGATGGAGAATCCGCCGGTGGTCGTGGTCGCCGGTGAGGCCGAGGAATTCACTGCGCTCGGGTCGTTGCGCGACCGCGAAGCGGCGCCGATCACGGAGAACGACGCCGGAAACGTTGCCTTCCTGCAGCTGTCGGGTGGCACGACCGGAACGTCGAAGCTCATCCCCCGCACCCACGCCGATTACCTGTACTCCGTGCGCGAATCCGCGGTGATCTGCGGAGTGGACGAGAACACCCGCATGCTGGTCGCGCTGCCGGCGGCGCACAACTTCCCGATGAGCTCGCCGGGCATCCTCGGTGTGCTGCACGCCGGCGGCACCGTCGTCCTCGCTCCGGATCCGAGCCCCGACACCGCGTTCGCCCTCATCGAGAGCGAGGGCGTGACGATGGCGTCGCTCGTCCCGCCCCTCGCGCAGGCGTGGCTGTCGGCGCGGGCCCGCACCGAACGCGACCTGTCGTCGCTCGAGGTGCTGCAGGTCGGTGGTGCGAAGTTCCCGGCCGAGGCCGCCAAACGCGTTCGCCCCGAACTCGGCTGCACGCTGCAGCAGGTCTTCGGTATGGCGGAGGGTCTCGTCAACTACACCCGGCTCGACGACGACGAGGACACCATCGTCACCACCCAGGGCCGGCCGATCAGCCCCGACGACGAGATCCGCGTCGTCGACGACACGGACGAGCCCGTCGCCGCGGGCACCACCGGCCACCTGCTCACCCGCGGCCCGTACACGATCCGGGGCTACTACAATGCGCCGGAACACAATTCGATGGCATTCACCCCGGACGGCTTCTACCGCACCGGCGACATCGTCCGGCTCACCGAGCACGGCTACATCGTCGTCGAGGGACGCGCGAAGGACCAGATCAATCGCGGTGGCGAGAAGATCGCGGCCGAGGAGGTCGAGAATCATCTGATCGCGCACCCGGCCGTGCTCGACGCGGCGGTGGTGTCGATGCCCGACAAGTATCTCGGCGAGCGCACCTGCGCCTTCGTCGTCACCGAGGGGGAAGCGCCGAAGGCCCTCGCGCTCAAGAAGTTCCTGAGGGAGCGAGGGCTGGCCGAGTACAAGATCCCCGACAAGGTGCAGTTCGTCGACGCCTTCCCGGTCACGGGTGTGGGCAAGATCAGCCGGAACGAACTGCGGCGCGCCCTCGCGGCCACTCTGAAGGACTGATCTCGCTCCGCGACGACGGGATGACTTCACCCCGTTCGGCTCGAGCGGCGAGGATTGCGTAGCGGCCACCGCGGGCGACGAGGTCGTCGTGCGTTCCGCGTTCGACGATGTGGCCCCGGTCGAGGACCACGATCTCGTCGGCGTTGCGCACGGTCGAGAGCCGGTGCGCGATGGTGATGGTCGTGCGTCCGCTGCGCGCGGCGTCGAGGGCCTGCTGCACGGCGTGCTCGGTGTCGTTGTCGAGGGCGCTGGTCGCCTCGTCGAGCACGAGGACACGCGGGTCGCGCAGGAGCGTGCGGGCGATCGCCAGTCGCTGTTTCTCACCACCCGAGAAGCGGTATCCGCGGGCGCCGACGACGGTGTCGTAGCCGTCCGGCAGCGAGACGATCAGGTCGTGGATGTGTGCGGCGCGGGCCGCGGCCTCGATCTCGTCGTCGGTCGCGTCCGGCTTCGCGTAGCGCAGGTTCTCCCGGACGGTCGCGTGGAGGAGGTAGGTCTCCTGCGACACCACGCCGACCAGTCCGGCGAGATCGGCGAGCCTCATGTCGCGCAGGTCGACACCGTCGATGCTCACGCGTCCCTCGACCGGGTCGTACAGTCGTGCGACGAGCGAGCCGAGCGTGGTCTTGCCCGAGCCGGTCTCGCCGACGAGCGCGACCTGCGCCCCCGCCGGGACGTCGAGATCGATGCCGTCGAGGGCGTTGCGGTGCGCTCCTTCGTAGCGGAAGCTCACGTTCTCGAACCGCACCCGGCCGGCGACGGTCGCAGGGTCGACGGGCACCGGATCGCGCGGGTCGTCGATGTCGACCGGAAGGTCGAGGTATTCGAAGATGCGGCTGAACAGGGCCAGCGAACTGGTGACGGAGACACCGACGTCGAGCAGGCTCATCAGCGGCCGGAACAGCGCGCCCTGCAAGCCGGTGAAGGCCACCAGGGTGCCGATCGTCATGCCGCCCGAGGTGGCCGGCAGACCGGCGACGAGATAGAGGACGGCGGGGATCGCCGCGAAGACGATGTTCATCGTGGCCATGCGCCAGCGGCCGGACAACTGCGCGTGCACCTCGAGATCGGCGAGTTCCTCCGACGTGCGGGCGAACTTGTCGGACAGTGCCGGGCCGGTGCCCAGCGTCTTGACGAGCAGCACGCCGCTGACCGACAGTCCTTCGTCGATCTGCGACTGCATGTCGGCGAGGCGCCGTTGCTGACGGGCGGTGACGGCGCGGCGCATGAGCGCGACCCGGCGCGTGAGCCAGATGGCCGGCGGGAGCACGATCAGGGAGAGCAGAGCCAGTCGCCAGCTGAGGACCGCCATGGCGATCGCCGTGCCGACGACGGTGGTGACGTTGGACGCCAGTGAGGTCGCGGTGTTGGTGACCACGGACTGCATGCCACCGATGTCGTTGGTCAGCCGCGACTGGATCTCACCGCCGCGGGTGCGGGTGAAGAAATTCAGCGACTGTCGCTGCAGGTGGGAGAAGACCCGGGTACGCAGACCGTGCATGACGTTCTGGCCGACGGTCGTGGAGATCCAGGTCTGGACGACGGACAGGAGCGAGCTCGCGACGGTGACGGCCAGCATGCCGCCGACGGCCCACAACAGCAGGCTCACGTTCTGGTGCGGGATGGCATCGTCGATGACGGCGCGGACGAGGAAGGGCGTCGCGAGGGAGATCACCGACGAGGCGATGATGAGCGCGACGACGAGGGTGATCTTCCACCGATAGGGCGCGAAGAGGGCGCCGATACGGCGCAGGCTCACCGGGGCCTCGCGGAGCTGCTCGAGATCCTTCTTGTCGATCCTGCCGCGGCTGCCCGGCTTGCCGCCGAGAGTGGGTGGGGGCTGCATCATGTGCGCCACCTCGATTCGTGGTTCGTGACTCGCACTTGTTGAGGTTGCCTCATTGAGTGTTAACCGTCAAGTGAGGTACTGTGACCACCATGCCGGATTCACCCGTCGCACTGCGCGATCTCCTCCTCACCACCACGCGTACGCTGCGCCGACGCTGGCACGACCTCCTCCAGCCGTGGGGATTGTCACCCCACGAGTACCGGGCGCTCGACGTCATCGGACGCGCCGACGACCCCATCCGCCTCGGCGTCGTGGCCAAGGAACTGCGCATCGTCCCCCGCTCGGCCACCGAGGTCGTCGATCGCCTGGAGTCGCGGGGTCTCACCGAGCGACTCCCCGATCCCGCCGACCGACGCGCGGTCTGCGTGCGGCTGACCGACGAGGGCCGCAGGATCCGGGCCGAGCTGGCCTCGGCCCGCGATGCCGACGCCGTCGAGATGTTCGACCGGCTCGACGCCGAGGAACGCGCACGACTGTCCGATCTGCTGCACAAACTCGTCGACGACCGGCCGCGCTGATCCCTTCCGGTTCCGGGTACTCACATTCCCGACGGCAGCGACGTCTTCCCTACGAGTGTCCGTGCCGATCGAGGAGAGCCCTGTGAAGACCATCGACAGTCTGCAGTCGCGCGTCGACGCACTGAACCTGCCCGAGCTGACGAGCGAGCTCGACGAGAACGGCTGCGCCCTCACCGGGCCGCTGTTGAGCGACGACGAATGCACCGAACTCGCGGCCCTGTGGGACGACGACGCCCGCTTCCGCACCACGGTCGACATGAGCCGCTACGGGTACGGGCACGGCACCTACAAGTACTTCGGCTCACCCGTCCCCGACGCCGTCGCACACCTGCGCTCGGCGTTCTACCGGCAGCTGCTCCCCGTCGCGCGCTCGTGGGCCGAACGCCTCGGCGATCCGGCACCCTGGCCCGACGACTTCGACGACTGGCTCGACATGTGCCACGCGGCCGGCCAGACCGACCCCACCCCGCTGATGCTGCGCTACGCCACCGGCGACTGGAACGCCCTGCATCGCGATCTCTACGGCGACCTCGTGTTCCCACTGCAGGTCGTGATCGGGCTCGACCGGGCGGGCGTCGACTACACCGGCGGCGAGTTCCTGTTGGTCGAACAACGGCCCCGCGCGCAGTCGCGGGGCACCGTCACCGTGCTCGAGCAAGGCCACGCGCTGATCTTCACCACCCGCGACCGACCGATCCGGTCGGCGCGCGGATGGTCGCGGGCGCCGGTCCGGCACGGCGTGAGCACCGTCCGATCGGGCCTGCGTCGCACGCTCGGCCTGGTACTGCACGACGCCGCCTGAGCGTCCTCGGTGCTACCCGACGCGGCCTACGCCGCTTCAGCGTTCGAAGATCCGCCTCGGATTGTCCACGAGCATCGTGGTGATCTGCTCGTCGGTCACGCCCCGTTCGCGCAGGGCCGGCAGCACCTCGTCGCTGATGTGGTTGTAGTTCCAGTTGGGCACGGCGGTCTGCTTCACGTCGTGCGGGAACCAGTCGATGAAGCACGACGCATCGTGCGAGAGCACCATGCGCTCGGTGTAACCGGCCTCCACGAGCGCGACCACCGTGTCGACGCGCTGCTCGAACGGCAACAGCAGATCGAGGCCGAAGCGGTCCATCCCGAGAATCGAACCGGCGTCGGCAATGCGACGCAGGTAGTCCAGATCGGTCGAATCACCGCTGTGCCCGATCACCACCTTGGTGAGGTCGACACCTTCCTCCGCGAGCACCCGCTGCGCCACCTGCCCCGACCCGGTATGCGGATTGGTGTGCACCGTGATCGGCACACCGGTCTCGACGTGCGCCTGCCCCACCGCTCGTATCACGCGCTCGACGCCCGGCGTGAGTCCCGGAATCTCGATGGCGCACTTGAGCATTCCTGCACGCACCCCCGTGCCGGCGATGCCCTCGCGGATGTCTTTCACGAACAGTTCGGTGAGCGGCTCCGGTCCGTCCACCAGCAACCCCGGCCCGACGTTGTGGAACTGGAACGGCAGGTCGTTGTAGGTGTACAGGCCCGTCGCGACGACGATGGAGATGTCCACCCGTTCGGCGACGCGCTGGATGCGCGGAATGTACCGGCCGAGACCGACCACCGTGGGATCGACGATCGTGTCGATGCCGCGCTCCGACAACGCCTTCAACTTCGCGACCGCGTCGTCGACGCGTTCGTCCTCGTCCCACGGGCTCGGGTAGTCGGGAAAGTTGGTGCGGATCTCCTCGCCGAGTACGAAGACGTGCTCGTGCATGAGGACTCTGCCCAGACGGCCCGTGTCGAGAGGGCCGCGAACGGTGTCGACGGATGTCATGACCGGTGACGCTAGGACACCAACGTGGGCAGGGGCAATCGATTTCACGAATCGGTGGGAGTCGACTCCTCGAGGGCCTGACGGTAGCGACGCATGCCGCGCAGCCACCGGTCGTAGTCGGCGCCCTTGTTCCGGTACATCTCGAGGACCTCCGGGTGCGGAAGGATCAGGAAGTGCTCCTCCTCCATTGCCGCGAACACCGTCTCCGCGACGTCGACGGGTTCGAGCACTGCACCGGCGGTCGTGACGGCCCGGGTGGCGAGTTCACCGAGTGCGTGCCCGGATGCGTCCCCCGAGTACAGCAGAGGTGTGTTGACGCCCATCGGGCACAGGCAGCTCACCCTCACACCCTTGTCGCCGTAGGTCACCGACAGCCACTCGGCGAAACCGACGGCCGCGTGCTTGGTGACCGAGTAGGTGGCCGAGCCGATCTGTGTGAGCAGGCCGGCCGCCGACGCCGTGCCCACGAAATAGCCCTCGCCACGTTCGACCCATCGGGGTACCAGCAGTCGCGCCGCACGGATGTGTGCGCGCAGGTTGACGTCGAAGGACTGCTCCCAGACCGAGTCCTCGATCTCCAGGCCGGGCACACCGGTGACACCCGCGTTGGCGAAGTACAGGTCCACGGGACCGAACTCCGCTTCGGCGCGCTCGACGAGGCCGCGGATGTGTTCGTCGTCGGAGACGTCCGCCGCCACCGCGACGGCGCTCCCCGGCGTCTCCTCCTCGAGCGTCGCGACGACGCGCTGCGCCGCGTGTTCGTCGAGGTCGGCGACCACCACTCGTGCACCTCGCTCGACGAGGCCGGCAGCGATGGCGCCGCCGATTCCGCCGCCCCCGCCTGTCACGACGGCCACTCTGCCTTCGACCTTCATCGCTGATACCTCCCCGTCGAGTCGCAGTGCCGTCCCGTGCGGCACAGTTGGTACTGAACCTGTCTACACGTATCACCGGCTGTAGGTACCGCTCACACGCACGGAGGTCGAGCACCCGGGATGGACGAATTGTTCTCCGTCTCCCGTCCGCGACGCGAGATCGCGCCGGGCGCCGTGCATGTGCCCGACTGGCTCGACCCGGGCGAACAGCGCGAGCTCGTCGAGCTGTGTCGTGATTGGGCGCGCCCGCCGGCGCCGATGCGGCACACCCTGCTTCCGGGTGGCGGACGGATGTCGGTGAGCACGGTGTGCCTCGGATGGCACTGGTCGCCGTACCGCTACACCCGCACCGCGGTCGATGTCGACGACGCTCCCGTTCCGCCGCTTCCCGACCGGCTCGTCGAACTCGGGCGGCGTGCCGTCGCCGATGCCTACGACGATCCGGCGGCCGGGGGCGGGTACGAGCCCGATACCGCTCTGATCAATTTCTACGACCGCGACGCGCGGATGGGGATGCATCAGGACAAGGACGAGCGGGTGAGCGCGCCGATCGTGTCGCTCAGTCTCGGGGATGCCTGCTTGTTCCGGTTCGGCAACACCGAGTCGCGCGGCCGGCCGTACACCGACGTGCGTCTCGAGTCCGGCGATCTGTTCGTCTTCGGCGGTCCGTCGCGGTTCGCCTATCACGGGGTGCCGGTCGTGTATCCGGACACCGGCAGTTCCCGCTGCGGACTCACCGCGGGGCGCCTCAACATCACCCTGCGGAGTACCGGACTTGCTTGATCGAACCGCTCGAAAATTCCGAACGTTCGGTCTGTGACTTTGCAACCAACTACACTCGGAGTAGCGTTTCGCCGACGAGAAATACGTCAAATCGGACGATATTCTCGTGCGGTAGTCATCGGTGTCGGGGTCGATCACAGGAGACTGCCATGCCCGACTTCGCTTGTCGTCGTGTCCTGGCGATCATCGCAGGACTCGCCCTCGGCCTGACCGGACCCGTCGTCGCCGCCGCCGCCACTGACGGCACCGCGCCCACCGCCGGCGCGGAGACCTTCCGTCCGTGCCCGGAGCGGTTCGTCATCGCGGTCGACGGAACCCGCAACATCGACACCCCGGATTCGATCGATCCCGATTCACCCCTCGCGAAGATCTCGGCGCGGTACGCGGCACCCGGCACGGTGGTCGAGCACATCCGCTATCCCGCCGTCGTGGTTCCGGTGCCGGAGTCCGGGTCGAGCGAGGGATCGGGGCGACTCGCGTACGACGAGTCCAAGAGGATCGGGCATCAGCGCCTGCGCGAGACGATCACCGTCCGGCACGGTTCGTGCCCCGACAGCGAGCTCGTCGTCCTCGGTTACTCGCAGGGCGCGTCGATCGCCGGCGACGTCCTCGCCGAGATCGCGGCCGACGGTTCGGTGCCGCCGGAGCGGATCAGCGGTGTGCTGTACTCCGACCCGCGTGACACCCGGGGAGTCGAAACGCTGTTCCCGGGCGAGGTCGTCCCGGGCATCACGCTCGGTGGCGGTCGCGACGACTTCGGCACGATCGCCGTCGAACGGATCTGCATCGAGGGCGACGCGGTCTGCGACGGCGTGACACCGGAGGAGAGCGAAGGGTGGTTGGGCGAGAACGTCACCGGCTACCTGAGGCTGCACACGACCTATCCCGACTACGACCCGTGAGGATCGTCGCACCCGGGAGAACCCGGGCCGGGATATACCGGTTCGGTATCGTCGGTTCATGAGCGTCGAGTCCCCGGCCACCCACCTCCCTGCTTCCGGTGATGATCCTCTCGCGCTGGAGCGGCAGGTGTGTTTCGCTCTCGCCGTGGCGAACCGCGCCGTGCTCGCGGTCTATCGACCGATCCTCGACAGGCTGGGACTGACCCACCCGCAGTACCTGGTGATGCTCGCCCTGTGGGAACGCTCGCCGCTGACGAGCAAGGAAGTGGGGCAGTTACTCCAGCTCGACTCGCCCACGCTGTCTCCCCTGCTCAAGCGACTCGAGGCGCTGGGCCTGATCACCCGCGCGCGCAGCGCGGCCGACGAACGGCAACTCGTCCTCGAGCTCACCGACGCCGGCCGGGCGCTGCGTGCCAAGGCCGAGTCGGTGCCGGGACAGGTCGTCGATGCCCTCGGTGTCGGGCTCGACGAACTCCAGGACCTGCACGCCGCGCTCGTGCGCGTCAACGCGGCGGCGTTGAAGGCCGGAGCACTCTGACAGCTCGGTAGCTGCCGCAACCCCGACGGCTCGCGGCAGCACTGTCCGACCGTCTTCTATCGATACGCATCGGCACGGTGCGAGATCGCGGTGACCTCGACCGTGCGGTTCGCATCATCGATCAGATACAGGACGCGATATTCACCTCGCCGGGCGCTGTACGCCGGCGCAAGAGGCGGATTCAACGGCTTCCCCACCCGCTTCGGATTCTCGAGAAGGGGTCCTGTGACGAACTCGTATACCGCAGTTGCTACCTTCTCCGGCAACGACCTCGCCATGGCGCGTGCAGCCGACCTCGCCATCACCAGCCGATACGGGTGGTCCGGAGTGCTCATTCCTCGGACGACCGAGCATCACGCATCAGCTGCGTCAATTCCTGTACATCGACGACGTCTCCCGACTCGACCTCCGTTCGGCCCTCGACGTGCGCCCGCAGCAGATCCGTATCCGACAACACCGCGATCGTCTCCTGCATCGCGTCGTAATCGTCGGCACCGAGAAGCACCGCGGCGCGGTGCCCGTTGCGGGTGATCTCGAATCGCTCGTGTGTGCGCTCGGCCTCATCGACCAGTCGTGACAATTGCGCCCGCGCGTCGGCAACAGGAAGAGTCGTCATGTACATAATTCTAGCGAATTACTATGAGAAGTCTCAGGTCATTCCGTTCGCGCCGGTTCCGACACCGGCTTTCGACGGGAGGCCACGAACGCCAGGACGAGGCCGAAGGCCGCCCAGCACAGCAGGACGATCGTAGGTAAACCCGCGCCGGCGCCGTCGTGATCCGGCCGGACGGTCGGTGACCCGGGGCGCCGCACGCGCGGACGCCCCGGGACCGGCTCAGTGCGGGAGTTCGAGCGTCGTCGGCACCAGCGGAACCGAGGCCTCGCCGGTGTAGACGAGGAAGGTGAACGACTCCTGGAAGTACAGGTTCACCGTCTCTGCGTCGTGCGAGAGGTAGCCGATCGACAGATCCTGGCCGACCTGCAGGTCGTAGTCGCCGCCGCGCGTGGTCAGCACGAACGCGCCGTCGATCGCCGGGGCCCAGATGAGGTCGCCGTCGATGAGGCGGCGCAGTTGTTCGCGGATCGGGTAGCCGTGATCGGACGTCTCGCTGACCTTGGTGTACTCGTCGGCGCCGAGCAGGATCGAGTACGGGCCACCCACACCCGCCAGTCGCAGCTGCGACAGCGCCTGGCTGATGATCTCCGGGAAGTCGCGGGGATCCTCGGGCAGCTGCAGGGACGGGTTCGACGACGACGCCCGGATGCCCTCGATACCCGCGGCCGCGTAGCCTTCGAAGATCGCGCGGTCCTCGGCGAAGGCGATCTGGCGGGCCGCTTCCTTGACGGGGTCGAGGTCGATGTCGCGGGAACCGCGCTCGACGCTGTCGATCTCCTCGCGCGACAGCGTGAACGGCACCCGCAGTTCGACGACCGGCGCGACGCGGTGCTGACGCGCCCGCACTCCGGCGGCCGGGGGTTCGATCTCGCGGGTGCGGCCGAGACCCACCGCCGCGAAGTCGGTGCCGTGCGGTCCGGAGAAGTCGACGACGGTGCGCCCGGCGACGTGTCGCTTGAAGGTGCGTGCGGCCTCCTCCTCGATCTCGGTCCATGCTGCCTCGGAAATCGGGGCGAGGTCGCGATACAGATTGTTCACAGGGTCGAACTCCTTCGCAGAGCGCCAACTCCGAGTGATCCGTCGGCAGGCCGGCCGGCGGTCGAGGCACTCGGATCTTCGTGGGAGGGAATTTCCGCCGGTGACGGCGGAAGATCTTCGAGGAACTCCAGCGAGGGGCAGAAGAACAGCGATCCCGTCACCGCGGTGGAGAAGTCCAGGATGCGGTCGGTGTTGCCGGGCGGGCTGCCCAGGAACATGTTGCGCAGCATCTGCTCGGTCACCTCCGGGGTGGCCGAGTAACCGATGAAGTAGGTGCCGAACTCGTCGGCGCCGAAGCTGCCGAACGGCATGTTCGCGCGCACGATCTGCTGCTCGACCCCGTTCTCGTCGACGATCACGTTCAGTGCGACATGCGAATTCGCGGGTTTGGTCTCGTCGTCGAGCTCGATGTCGTCGAGCTTGGTCCGGCCGATCGCCCGCTCCTGCTCCTCGACGGTCAACGAGTTCCACGACGCGAGGTCGTGCAGGTATTTCTGGACGACGACGTAGCTACCGCCGGCGAAGTCCGGATCCTCGTCGGAGACCAGGGCCGCCTCGACGGCCTCGTCGTCCTCGGGGTTCTCGGTTCCGTCGACGAAGCCGAGCAGGTCGCGGCGTTCGAAATAGCGGAAGCCGTGCGTCTCGTCGACGACCCGAGCCGCACCGCGCAGCCTATCGTTGATCTTCGCGGCGAGTTCGAAGCACAGGTCCATCGTCGACGCGCGGAGGTGGAACAACAGGTCGCCGGGGGTCGAGGGGGCCTGGTGCCGACCGCCGTCGAGCGGGACGAACGGATGCAGTCCGGCGGGCCGGGGGCCGTCGAACAGCCGGTCCCACATATCCGAGCCGATGCCGGTGACGACCGACAGGCCGCCCTCCGGGATGCGGAAACCGACCGAGCGGCGCAGGCCCGAGAGATCTTCGAGCAGATCCCGCACGGTGTCCTCTGCGCCTTCGTCGACGGTGACGACGAGGAAGATCGCCGCTTCGGTGAGCGGGGTCAGTATCGGTTGTGCACGAACCACTCCGACAACGCTAGTGCACCCCGCACGAAACAGGCGTTCGCGGCACGCCGACGTTCGTCACTGCACAACTGCAGCGTCAAGGCACCATCCAGCCCAGCACCGAGGTGGACTGCAGCCACACGAGGACGGCGAGCACCGCGAGACCGGCGATGCTCAGCGGCCAGATCCGGCGCATGAGCAGCCCGTCCTTGCCGGACAGTCCCTTCACCGACGACACCAGCGCGAGGTTCTGCAGTGCGATCGGGGTGCCGGTGGTGCCGCCGGCCATGTTCCCGGCGACCAGCACGGTCGGGTCGAGTCCCGACTGCTGGGCCGCGGCGACCTGCAGGCTGCCGAACATCGCGTTGGAGGCGGTGTTCGAGCCGGTGACCACGACGCCGAGCCAGCCGAGCACCGGCGACAACAGCGCGAACGCCACGCCCGCACCGGCGAGAAAACCGCCGATCGTGGCGGTCTGCCCGGACAGGTTCATCACGTACGCGAGGGCGAGGACCGCCGTCACCGTCGCGAACGACCACCGCAACTGCACGACCGCCGCGACGAAGCATCGCACCGCGTCGGCCACCGCGACCTTCAGCACCGGTATCGACAGCAGCGCGGCGACGAAGACGAGGCTGCCCGGGGCAGTGAGCAGATCGATGGTGAAGGTCTCCGCGGTGGGAACGTCCCCGTCGGCCGTAGTCACGTCCACACCCGGCCAGGGGAACGACAGGCTCGCGTTCGACAACAGCGACGCCACCGGACCGAACCGGCTGACGAGGAAGACGACCACGATCAGGGCGTAGGGGGCGAACGCCTCGACGACGCGTCGACGCGAGTCGTGGATCCGGTCGGATGCGGCCCGGCGGGCCTCCCGATGCATGGGGTGCACCTTCACCGCGACCAGCAGCACGAGCAGACCGGCCACGGCACCGGCGATGTTGCTCAGCCCCACGGTGAGATAGCTCGCGCACACGAACTGGGCGGCGCCGAAGGCAAGTCCGACGACGAGCGCGACCGGCCACGTCTCGCGAACTCCGCGCCATCCGCCGACCACCGCGACCAGCACGAGCGGAACGAACACCGCGAGCAGGCAGACCTGACGCGCGACGACCGGTCCGATCTCGTCGATCGGGATCTCCGAGACGCGCGACATCGTCAGGATCGGTGTGCCCATGACGCCGAGCGGGGTGACGACCGAGTTGGCGAGCAGCGACGCCGCGGCCGCACGCACCGGCGGCAGACCGGCACCGATGAGCACGACGGTCGCGACGACGATGGGGGTGCCGAAACCGGCGACCGCCTCGAGCAGCGCGCCGAACAGGAAGGCGATGACGATGGTGAGGATCCGCGGATCCGGGGATATTCGCCCGAAGGCGCGGGTGAGGACGTCGAAGTGCCCGGATTCGACGGTGAGCCGGTACACCCAGACGGCGTTGACCACCGTCCACATGATCGGGAAGAGACCGAAGACCGCACCTTCGACACCGGCACTGAGCGCGGACCCGACCGGCATGCCGTAGACGGCGGTGCCCACGATCAGGGCCACGACCACCGCGATTCCCGCGGCCGAATGCGACCGCAGTCGGAAGACGGCGAGCAGGACGAGCATGGTCAGCAGCGGGAGTACCGCCACCAGTGCCGACCACGCGAGCGACCCGCCGACCGGCGCGATCGGCTGAACGTATGCACCTGTCACTGCATCACGACCGGGGTGTCTGCACGGCGGTGCGGATGGTGGCGGCCGTGCCGTCGAGCACGGTCCGGTTCGGTGTCCGCCAATCGGCTCGGATCCCGAAGCCGTCCCCGGCGCTGCGCGGCACGAGGTGCAGGTGCACGTGGAAGACCTCCTGGCCGGCGGCGGCGCCGTCGGCGAGGAACATGTTCACGCCCTCGATCGGGAGGTCGGACGCGCGCATCGCCGTGGCGATCCGTTGCCCGGCGGTGAACACCTTCGCTCCGTCGTCGGGATCGAGTTGTGCCAGTCCGGAGGCGTGCCGCTTCGGAATCACGAGCAGATGCCCGGGAGTGAACGGGCGGATGTCCATGAACGCGAGCACGTCGGGATCGTCGAGCACGACGCTGGCCGGCGACTGCCCGGCCACGATGGCGCAGAAGATGCAGTCCGTCACTGTGGCGTGGACTCCTCCGCACGTGCGGGTCCGCGGGCGGTTTCGAGCAGGCGTAGCAGTTCGCCCTGCACCGTAGGACGGTCGCGCACCGGGTCGTCGCTGTGCGCGAGACACAGCATCGCTTCCTCGACGGCCGCGACGAGCAGGTGCGCGAGCACCGACGTCCGCGTGGGCGACGCCTCGTAGGTCTCGGGATCGAGGGTGACGAGCATGCGCTCGATGGCCTTCAGCGAGGAGTGCCGGTGGGTCTCGCGGACCTCGGCCCAGCCGAGGACCGCGGGGGCTTCGATGAGCAGCAGCCGGCGGGTCGCGGGGTCGTAGACCGCGTCGAGCGAGGCGAGCACGGCCTGGGTGAAGCCCCCCCAGGCGTCCTCGACCGGTTCGGCCGGGACCAGGGAGCTCTCCGCTTCCGACTGGAGTCGTTCGATGACACCGCGGAACAGATCCCGCTTGTCGGCGAAGTGGTGGTAGAGCGCACCGCGCGTCACCCCCGCCACCGAGACGATCTCCTCCGTGGCCGCCGCCGCGTATCCGTCGCGCAGGAACACCTCGCGCGCTGCATCGAGCAGCGCGGTGCGTGTTCGCGCTGCGTCACGCAACCGACCCGTATTTCCCGGTTTCACCGACACTTCGTTCTCTCCTGCTGATACCGCCACCCCCATCGGACACTCCCCCCGGCAGTCGGTTCCCGTGATTCCTGTCGAATCGGCTTCCTACAGAATCGGCGCCGGCGTGTACTTCGCTGCTTCCGGATACTGCGTCACGAGGTCCTGCACCGCCGCGACGACCGCTTCGACCTGCGCGACCGCAGCTCCGGCGAAGACCTCCCGGTCGGCCAGTGCCGCGTCGAGCGCGGCGCGGTCGAGCGGCAGCCGGTCGTCGGCGGCGAGACGGTCGAGCAGATCGGGTTCGCGACCCTCCTCGCGCATCGCGAGTGCGACGGAGACCGCATGCTCCTTGATGACCTCGTGTGCGGTCTCGCGACCCACCCCGGCCCGGACCGCGGCCATGAGGACCTTGGTCGTCGCGAGGAACGGCAGGTACCGCACGAGTTCCTTCTCGATCACCGCCGGGTAGGCACCGAACTCGGCGAGGACCGTCAGGAAGGTCTCCATCTGGCCGTCGATCGCGAAGAAGGCGTCGGGAAGGGCCACACGGCGGACGACGGAGCAGAAGACGTCGCCCTCGTTCCACTGCGCGCCGGCGAGCTCGGCGGCCATGGAGGCATAGCCGCGCAGGACGACCTGCAGGCCGTCGACGCGCTCGCACGAGCGGGTGTTCATCTTGTGCGGCATCGCGGACGACCCCACCTGGCCGGGCTGGAAGCCCTCGGTGACGAGTTCGTGGCCGGCCATGAGCCTGATGGTGTGGGCGAACGACGCGGGACCGGCGCCGACCTGCACGAGCGCGGAGAGCACGTCGTGGTCGAGCGAACGCGGATAGACCTGGCCGACGCTCGTGAAGACGTTCGCGAAGCCGAGATGCTGCGCGACCTTCTGCTCGAGCTGCGCGAGCTTGGCGGAATCACCGCCGAGCAGGTCGAGCATGTCCTGTGCGGTGCCCATCGGGCCCTTGATCCCGCGCAGGGGGTAGCGGGCCATCAGTTCCCGGACGCGCTGCAGCGCGATGAGCAGTTCGTCGGCGGCCGACGCGAAACGCTTGCCGAGGGTGGTGGCCTGCGCCGCGACGTTGTGCGAGCGACCGGCCATGACGAGCGAGGCGTACTCGGTGGCGCGCTCGGCGAGGCGTGCGGCCACGGCGACACCGTGGGAGTGGACGTGCTCGAGCGACCGCAGGATCTGCAGTTGCTCGACGTTCTCGGTGAGGTCGCGGCTGGTCATGCCCTTGTGGACGTGCTCGTGACCGGCGAGGGCGTTGAACTCCTCGATGCGGGCCTTGACGTCGTGGCGGGTGACGCGCTCGCGCTGGGCGATGGACTCGAGGTCGACCTGCTCGATCACGCGTTCGTAGTCGGCGATCGCCTCGGCGGGAACGTCGATCCCGAGTTCGGCCTGCGCCCGCAGCACCGCGAGCCACAGCTGCCGCTCGAGCACGATCTTGTACTCGGGCGACCACAGGTCCCGGAGTTCGGGGCTGGCGTAGCGGGTGGCGAGGACGTTGGGGATGTGGCTCACACAAGTGAGTTTACGGTCCGGGTCTGCTCCCGTATTCCCCGACCTCAATCCTCGACCGGGGGCGCGACGGTCTCGACGACGTCGAGCAGGATGCCGCGCGCGAGCGAGCGCGGGTCGGGATCGAGCTCGCCCAGTCCGCCGAGGACCGCGCCGTCCACGACCGCCACGAGCCGACGCACCTCGCGGGGCCGCACCGATCGGCAGCAGCGTTCGAGCAGGTCGGTGAGCAGGTGGTCGATCTGCTCGCGCATGCGGACCTGCACGTCACGCAGTTCCGGATAGCGGGCTGTCGCGACGCACCGCTCGTACCGGGAGATCAGGCGTTCGCGGTCGATGCCGCCGTCGCAGTCCCGCGGTCCGATGAGCAGTTCGACGATGAGATCGGCCGTGCCCTCGAGACTGCGCGGGAGCGGCTCGATGTCGCGGACGCGCTCCCGCATCGCGTCGAGTTCCCGCTCGCTGTTGTAGTCGACCGCGCATGCGACGAGGTCGTCGAGCGATTCGAAGTAATAGGTGGTCGATGCGAGCGGCAGGCCCGCGCGGGTGGCGACGGCCCGGTGGCGGACGGCGTCGATCCCCCCTTCGAGGATGAGGTCGGCCGCTGCCTCGACCAGCGCCTGACGGCGCCGTTCGCCCTTCGGGGTCGCAGCAATCGACACCTTCTCATGGTGACAGTCCCGACCGTCTCACCAGGGGAAAACGGAAGTGGAGACCAACCGGTACCATTGCGCCCGCCCGCGCGTGTCGAGTCCTCGGCGAGCGCAGCCCCGCGAGTAGATCATCGAACGATCGGAGCCGTACCGGATGAGACGTCGACGCTTTCTGCAGGCATCGCTTCTCGGGGCCGCCCTGGCGGGTGCCGGCGCCGCGGCGCCGGGCATGTCCGGTATCGGCCTCCCGCGTGCGGACGCGCTGCCCGTCGGGGTCGACGAGTACCGCCGACTCGTGCCCGAACTGTTCGTTCCGCCGCCCTCCCCGCCGGAGCATTCCGAGGTCGTCGTGGTGGGCTCCGGTTTCGGTGCGAGCGTCGCCGCGCTGCGCCTGGCCGAGGCCGGGAACCGGGTCACGATGCTCGAGCGCGGCATGCGCTGGCCCCGCGACCCGCACCGCGAGATCTTCACGACCGACCTGCTCGCCGATGGTCGCGGCTACCACCACCGCACCCATTTCACCGGACCGACGGGCATCCCGGTGGTGTGCGACGACTTCGCCGGTGTCCTCGATGTGGTCGACTACCCGAACATGTCGGTGTGGCGCGGCGCGGCGGTGGGTGGCGGATCGATCGTGTTCACCGGAGTGATGATCGCTCCCGAACGGCACCTCTTCGAGCACGTCTTCGGCGGCCGTCTGTCCTACGACGAGATGACCTCCACCTGGTACCCGAAGGTGCGCTCGATGCTGCGCCTCGACCCGATGCCCGACGACATCTACAACGCCGCCGAGTTCACGCACTCGCGGCGATGGGACGACGACGCGCGCGCCGCCGGTTACAGCCCGCACCGCATCGACGGCATCTGGGATTGGGACGTCGTGCGCGCCGAACTCGCCGGCTCGGTCCGCCGATCGGCCGTCGCGGGCGAGAGCAATCTCGGCAACTCGAACGGCGCGAAGTTCGATCTCACGCAGAACTACATCCCGGCGGCAGAGGCGACCGGGCGCACCCTGGTGTGCCACGGTCACCGGGTGCTTGCGATCGGTCAGAACGGCGACGGCCGCTACCGGCTCGACGTGCAGGCCGTCGACCCGACGGGGGTGGTGCTGCGCACTACCACGATCACGTGCGACCGCCTCGTCCTCGGCGCCGGATCGATCGGCACGACCGAACTGCTCGTCAAGGCGCGGCACACCGGTTCGCTGCCGAACCTCGACGAGCGCGTGGGCCGGGGCTGGGGCACCAACGGCGACGCGGTGCTCGTCCGCTCGTTCGCGCTCACCGAGGGTTTCGGCGGCGACCAGGGCGCGCCGTCGGCGTCGCGGATCGTCGACGAGTCCGGTCTGCCGCTGAGCCTCGAGAATTGGTTCGTCGCGGGCACCGCGAAGGACGTCGGGATGCTCGCCTCCCTCGGCATGACCCTCGACCCCACCCGTGCCGACTTCGCGTACGACCCGGGTGCCGATCGGGCGGTTTTGAACTGGCCGACCGGTGGCGAACGCGAGAGCGTCGACGCCCTGCGGGCCGTGCACAACGCGATGGCGCAGGCCGGTGGCACGATCCCGGGCGCATCGCCGATGGCCGAGGACGTCAACGCGACCTTCACTGCGCATCCACTCGGTGGTGCGGTGCTCGGCGAGGCGACCGACGGTTACGGCCGCGTGCACGGCCATCCCGGTCTCTACGTCGTCGACGGCGCGCTGATCCCGGGCAGCACCGGCACCGCGAACCCGTCGCTGACCATCGCGGCGCTGGCCGAACGGAACATCGCGCGGATCATCGCCGACGGGCGGTGACCCGGCCGCGGCGGTCCGGCACGGCGTTCAGGAGACGGGCAGCCAGGCCGCGAGCCGGTCGAGCGCCGCGGTGACGTCGGCAGTCGAACCCGCGAACGACAGCCGCACGGTCTCGCCGCCGCGCACGGTGTCGAAGTCGACGCCCGGTGCGAGCGCGAGCCCGGTGTCGTGGAGCAGCCGCGCGCACCACGCCGTCGAGTTCTCGCCGTCGAGCAGATGGCCGATGTCGGCGTAGACGTAGAAGGCGCCGTCTGCCGGTGCGAGTTTCGTGATGCCGAGATCCGGCAGCCCTTCGAGCAGCAGTTCCCGGTTCACCGCGTAGCGGGAGACGTGCCCGTCGAGTTCGGTGCGGGCCTCGGTCCCGAACGCCTCGACCGCCGCGAACTGCGAGACCGACGGCGGGCACACCGTCATGTTCGACGCGAGTCGCTGCAGAGCCGGACGCATCGTCTCGGGCGCGAGCATCCAGCCGAGCCGCCAACCGGTCATCGAGAAGTACTTCGACACCGAGCCGATCACCACCGAGTCGCGCGAGGTCGCCCACGCCGTCGAGGTCGCCGGTGATCCGGTGCCCTCACCGGTCTCGGACCGGACGGTGCCGAACTCGATGCCGTGGTAGATCTCGTCGGAGATGAGCAGGCTGCCGTGCTCGTCGCACCAGCGCGCGAGCGCCGCGAGCTCGGACGGTTCGATCATCGTGCCGGTCGGGTTGGCGGGGCTGGCGACGACGATTCCCGCAGGCGGAGCGTCGAGTTCCTCGAGCATCGCGACGGTGGGCTGGTAGCGGGTCTGCGGACCGCAGTCGAGTTCGACGACACGACAACCGAGCGCGGCGAGGGTGTTGCGGTAGGCCGGGTAGCCGGGGCGGGCGACGACCACGGTGTCGCCGACGTCGAAGGCCGCGAGGAACACCAGGGTGAAGGCGCCGGACGAGCCGGTGGTGACGACGACGTCGTCCGCGTCGACGTCGATGCCGTACTTGTGGCGGTGGTACGCCGCGATCTCCTCGCGCAGCGGCAGGATGCCGAAGGTCTCCGTGTAACCCAGCAGTTCCGCATCGATCGCCAGGTTGGCGGCCCGGAGCACGGGAGCGGGTGCGGGGGTCGACGGTTGTCCGGCGGCGAGACTCAGGACGTCGCCGTGGCTGCGCTGCCGCTCGGCGGCCGCCTTCCACACATCCATGACATGGAACGTCTCGATACCGGAGCGTTGGGATTCGGGGCGCACGTCGACGACGGTAGTACGCCCCGCGTCGTTCGTCAGAGCCGGACGCGCTGAAGTCGGGTGAGGGCACCCCACGCGATCGGATAGTCCTGACGATCGACGACCTTCACCTGCGTGGCCTCCGCGTCGGGTTCGGGCGTCGGTTGCGGCACGACCGGCAACAGCAGATGCGAGTCGAACTGTCCGCCGGCGTGCACGATGTGGAAGCCCTTGTTGAGGGTGCGATCGTGCCCGACGCGTGGGTTCTCGTCGAGGTCGTGGCCGGCGATGACGAGCACGAGGCTCGATCCGGCTTCGAAGAAGGTGCTGTGCGGCATGATCTCGATGTCGACGGGCACGATCTGGTCGGGCAGCAACGGCCAGTACTTCGTCTGGTCGTGGACGGGCCGGTAGGCGGTGGAGGCCTCCGGGTCCAGCGCCCGCCGCGAGACCCGCATCCACCCGTGGGCGACGAATCCCTTCTCGTAGCCGCCGTGGCCTTCGAACCACACGTCGCGGCCGTGCTCGTCGCGCTTGGCGAGCCCGACGAACAGGTCCATGTCGTTGGCGTCCTTCGCCTGCACCCACAAACGCAGCGCCGCGTGCCCGGTGATCTCGGTGTCCTCGTCGAAGGTGTGGGTGAAGACGAGTTCGTCGCCCGCGACGGGGAAGGTGCGGCGGAACTGGCTGCTCTCGCACGGGGTGGTGCTCAGGTCGGCGTTCGCGTGGTCGAGGTGGAATGCGACGTAACGGGTGTCGGGGACCGGCCACTCGGATTCGAGGCGTTCGGAATAGGTGCGCAGGTCGTGGCGGGTCTCGAGACGGATGCGCGGGGTGTCCTCGAAGCCGTTGTCCTCGTCCTTGAGGAAGCGGTCGAAGAATCGTCGCTGGTAGTCGAGGGCCTCGTTGCCGTAGAAGGTCTGCCACATCTTCCGGCCGTGGGTGTAGAGCCACTTGTGCTCCGACGCGATGCGGCGGTAACCCTCGACCGACCCGCGGGCGCGTGGGCCCTGATCGGACCACGAGACGCCGACGAGCGCGGGCACGGTGACGTCCTCGAGCCGGGGCGGCGGGGCGAGGTGACGGAAGAAGTCGGGGAAACGGCGCCGCAACCACGGGGTGAACCGCCGGAGGGAGGCGGCGCCGCAGCGGGCCCCGGTGTTCATCGCGCTGTACCAGAACTCGCTGTAGCGGGTCTCGGGGATGCCGCCCTGGGTGAGGATGTCGCGGCAGGGATCGCTCACACCTTCCCAGGGTGCGATGGCCGCGAGACAGGGCGGGTTGAGCGCGGCGGTGTACCACTGCAGTGTGGCGAGATAGTCGGCGCCGGCGAGGCCGACGCGGCCGTTGCTCCACTCCTGACCACCGGCCCATTCCACGACGGACGCGCAGTCGAGCGCGGCCCGGCCGAGCAGCAGGCGGGGACGGCCGCCGCTAGCGTGATGACCGCGCATGTCCGCGACGACGAGGACGTAGCCGCGAGGAACCCAGTAGGCGGGGTCCGGTGCTTCGAAGGAGGTGCAGTCACTGATCTCGAGATCGCCGATGTGGTTGCCGGATTCGGCGAGGTCGTCGAAGTCGACGGGATACCGGTCGACGCCGGCGTCCTTGCCGTAGGGGGTGACGGCGACCAGCACGGGGCAGCGGTCGTGCTCACCGGAGTCGGCAGGACGGTAGACGTCGGCTCTCAGTACGGTGCCGTCGCCCGTGCGGATGGGCACGTCGCGCTCGACGAGGACGTCGTCCGGCAACCCGTGGACGACGACGTGGTGGTGCCGTAGCGGTGTCGGGTCCGGCGTCGGCGTTCGTCTTCGAGAAACCATGCAGTCACCCCTGGCGGCATCGAAATGCACCGAGTGTGCAACATACACCCGGTAGGTGCAAGGGTGAAGGACGAGAGTGAAAGGCTAGACCGAGATCCGGCCCTCGACGGCCGCCAGACCGATGTCGCGGCGGAAGTGACCGCCCGGCAGCTTGACGTCGGCGAGCCGATCATAAGCGGCCTCGCGCGCGGACGCGAGATCGGCACCCACACCGATCACGTTGAGCACGCGCCCACCTGCGGAGACCAGCGCGCCGTCCTCGCGACGCTTCGTGCCGGCGTGCAGCACCGTGTCGCCCTCGGCGCCGGTGATCACATCGCCGGTGCGCGGGGTGGACGGGTAGTACTCGGCGGCGAGCACCACGGTCACCGCGGCGCCGTCCTTCCAGCGCAGCGGCGGAAGCTCGGCGAGCGTGCCGGCGGCGACCGCCTTCAGGGCCTCGCCCAGCGGGGACTCGAGCAGAGCGAGCACGGCCTGGGTCTCCGGGTCGCCGAAACGGCAGTTGAACTCGACCACGGCCGGGCCCTCGGCGCCCATCGCCAGACCCGCGTAGAGCAGTCCGGAGAAACCGCATCCGCGGCGCACCATCTCGGCCGCGACGGGCTCCACGACCTCGGAGACGATCCGCTCGACGCTACCCTCGGGCAACCACGGCAGCGGCGTGTAGGCACCCATGCCACCGGTGTTGGGGCCGGTGTCGTCCTCGCCGACGCGCTTGTGGTCCTGCGCCGGGAGCAGCGGCACGACCGTCTCGCCGTCGACGAGGCAGAACAGCGAGACTTCGGGACCGTCGAGGAAGGACTCCAGCAGGACGGGGTGCCCGTTCTCGAGGATCTCGGCGGCGTGGTCGCGGGCGGCGGCGCGATCGGTGGTGACGACGACGCCCTTACCGGCAGCGAGACCGTCGTCCTTGACCACCCAGGTCGGTCCGAACCGGTCGAGCGCCTCGTCGAGGGTCGCGGGTGTGTCGACGACCTCGCTGTGGGCGGTGCGCACACCGGCGGCGGCCATGACGTCCTTCGCGAACGCCTTCGATCCCTCGATGCGTGCGGCGGCGGCGGACGGTCCGAAGCAGGGGATGCCCGCGGCGCGGACGGCATCGGCGACCCCGAGGACGAGCGGAACCTCGGGACCTATGACGACGAGGTCGGCCTTCTGCGCGGTGGCGAGGGCGACGACGTTGTCGGCGGAGGCCGCATCGACGGGGAACAGCTCGGCGACGTTCGCGATACCGGGGTTGCCCGGCGCGGCCAGCACGGCGGTCACGCCGGGGTCGCGGGACAGGGCGAGAGCAAGAGCATGTTCACGGGCACCGGAGCCGATAACGAGTACGCGCACGCAGGACAGACTACGGGACCGGTCTCCACACGAGATCGGCGCGGGAACGCGTGCGCTGAACGGCTTCCGCATTGGGCAGATCGACGGTCCGCACCCATTCGCGTGCGCCGTCCTCGTCCCGTCCGTGGTGGCGGTGCCGGCGCACGAGACGTCGCGTGAGCGTGCGGCGGGGTGCGTCGATGTAGATGACGAGGTCGAGCAGCGGGCGGATGTGTTCCCATCCCCCGGTCTCGAACATCAGGTAGTTGCCCTCGGTGACGATCACCCGGGCATCGGCCGGCACAGCGTGCACCGCCGCGATCGGTTCGTCGAGCGGCCGGGAGAAATCCGGGGCGTAGATCGTCTCGTCGCGGCACTGCCGCACCCGGCTCAGCATGTCGCGGAAGCCGGCCACGTCGAAGGTGTCGGGCGCCCCCTTCCGGTCCCGCGCGCCGAAGGTGTCGAGCTGCCGGTTGGACAGGTGGTAGCCGTCCATCGGCACCTGTCCGGTGGAGACCCCCGCGCATCGGAGGGCGTAGACGAGCAGCGCCGTGGCGCGACTCTTCCCGGCACCCGGCGGCCCGCACAGACCGACGACCGTGCGCCGATCCGCGGGAAGCCCGACGAGGACGTGTGTGACGAGTTCGTCCACGAGCACGCGCAGCGGCGCCTCCCGCACGCTCCCGTCACCTTCCATGAGCCCGACGATACGACCGCCCGCGACCGTCGGAGTCGCCGTGAGCTCTCGACACGCCCACCCGACTGATCTATCGTTATTTCGAAAGTTCGGAATTTCGAACTGTCACCCCGACACGGACGGATACCGCCATGCCGAACAGGATCGGAACCACCCTCGCCGCGACGAGCGTCGTGATCGCTCTGGCCGGATGCGGGCAGAGCACTCCACCGGAGTCCGACATCCCTGCACCGGCTGGGGCGGACGCGTCCGCCCCAGCCGGTGAATGCATGCCCACCCCCGCCGCGGACGTGAGCACCGCCGAAGGCTGGATCGGCTACCTCGCCGAGAACCCCGACACGGTCGCCATCGCGGTCGACGACGGCAACGGCGGGACCTTCGAACAACGACCCGACGAGCGGCAACCGCTCGCGTCGGCTGTGAAGGTCGTGCATCTCGCCGCCTATGCCCGCGCCGTCGCAGCCGGTGAACTCTCCCCCGACGAGCGCGTACCGCTCGCCGACTGGGAACGCTGGCATCTCCCGGACACCGACGGCGGCGCACACCCCCGGGCTCTCGAACGGCTCGGTGTGAACGACCCGGAGGACACCGTCACTCTCGACGAGATGGTGTCGGCGATGATCCAGGAGAGCGACAACGCGGTCCCCGACTACCTGCGCGACCGCCTCGGCGACGACGCCCTGCGCGAGGCCGCCGCCCAGGGCGGCTGGGACGACTTCACGCCGCCGACGATGCTCGGCAACACACTCGCGCTGCTCGACCCGACACTCGACGATTCGTCGGCGGTCTGGGACGCCGCGCGCCGCTACGCCTCCGAACCCGCCTACCGCGCCGAAGCGGTGCAGCACCCGGCGCCGGAGGATTTGTTCGCCCGGGTCGACCGCGTCCAGCGTTTCGACAACACCGGATCGGCCGCCGAGCTCACCGCCCTGCATCGCGCGATCGCCGACGGTTCGTTCGGTGCCGGCGGTGACCTCGCGCGTACCCACCTCGAATGGCAACCGTCCACGGTTCCGGGATTCGAGGGAGTCGGATTCAAGGGCGGTAGCCTGCCCGGCATCCTCACCGACGCAGTCACCTTCCGCCGCGATGACGACACGATCGCGACCACGGTGATGCTCGCGTCCGGCATGTCGGACAGCGACTACGCGGAAGCCCTCGAATCGTTCGCCCATCAGGAGATGCTCGCCGCGGCAGCGAACGATCCCGATTTTCTCGAGCGGATACGCTGCGCGATGTGAGCGACGGCGACGTGAACGACGAGTACGAGGCCCGGCTCGCGGATCTCGAACGCCGTGTGCGGATCCTCGAGGGCGACGCGACCCGCCGGGGCGCCGGGGACGGTCCCGGTGGCACCGGTCCCGTGGCGGACGTGGCAGGAAGCACGGGGTCCGTGACCTACGGGGGCTTCGTCTCCCTGCACGGCAACGTCCGCTGGAACATCGAGTACGACGCGGGCGCATCCCTCGCACTCGATCCCGTTCCCGTCGCCGCCGTCCTCGACGCCTTGGGCAACCCCGCGAGGCTGGCGATCGTGCGGACTCTGCTGCGCGGGCCCGCCACCGCCACCGAACTCCAGGAGGCCACCGACCTCACGTCGACCGGCCGGCTCTACCACCATCTCCGGGCTCTGTCGGCTGCGCGGGTGGTCGAGCAGGGAAGCCGAAACCGCTACCGGATCGCGCCGGAGAAGGTCGTGCCGCTGCTGGTCCTCACCGTCGCGGCGGCCGATGTCGGGGAACAGCTCCGGTGAACCCGGTGTCCCTTATCCTCCCGGTATGACTTCCGTGTTCAGCAAGATCATCGCCGGTGAACTGCCGGGCCGTTTCGTCTGGCAGGACGACGACGTCGTCTCCTTCCTGACCATCAACCCTTTCACCGAGGGACACGTGCTGGTCGTGCCACGGCAGGAGGTCGATCACTGGCAGAGCGTGGACGACGACCTGTGGGCGAAGGTGAACGACGTCGCCCGCATCCTCGGTCGCGCCGTCACCGCCGCCTTCGACGCCCCGCGCGCCGGCCTGATGATCGCCGGCCTGGAGGTCCCCCACCTGCACCTGCACGTCTTCCCCGCCTACTCCCTCGGCGACTTCGATTTCGCGACGGCCGAGAAGGATCCGTCGCCCGAATCGCTCGACCGCGCGCATCGCAAGATCAAGGACGCCCTGCGCGAACAGGGGCACGGCGAGCACGTCCCCGACTGATCCGCTCGACGGGATATCGGCGGAACAATTCCGACCGGTATCCCGTTGTGTTCCTCGTGTCTTCTACTCCACCGAGTTCCCCAGCCTCGGCCGGTACGGCCGAGCCGCAGGCCGCTGCCGCACCGCGCGCCGGTCTTCTGATCGCCGTTCTCGTCGGGGCCGCATTCGTCGTCATCCTCAACGAGACGATCATGAGCGTCGCGCTGCCGAAGCTGATGGTCGAGTTCGACGTCGGCGCAGCCACCGCCCAATGGCTCACCACGGCGTTCATGCTGACCATGGCCGTCGTCATCCCGATCACGGGTTACCTGCTCACCCGGCTGTCGCTGCGCACGGTCTTCGCGATCGCGATGGGCAGCTTCCTGCTCGGCACCCTGATCGCCGCGAGCGCCCCGATCTTCCCGGTCCTCGTGCTGGGTCGTGTCGTCCAGGCCGTGGGCACCGCGGTGATGTTGCCGCTGCTGTTCACGACGGTGCTCAACCTGGTTCCCGCCGATCGTCGCGGTCGCACGATGGGCGTGATCTCGATCGTCATCGCGGTCGCTCCCGCGGTCGGCCCGACCATCGGTGGCGTCGTGCTCGACCAGCTGAGCTGGCGGTGGATGTTCTGGCTGGTGCTGCCGATCGCGGTCGTCGCGACGGCGCTCGGCCTGAGCTGGATCCGCAGCGTCACCGAACCGGTCGCGGTTCCGCTCGACGCCCCGTCGGTGGTGTTGTCGGCCCTCGGGTTCAGCGGTCTCGTCTTCGGTCTGAGCAGTCTCGGTGAGGCCGCCGAGGGCGATCCGCTCATGCCGCCGTGGCTGCCGCTGGTCGTCGGCATCGCGTCGCTGACGGTCTTCGTCCTGCGTCAGATCCGCCTCGGCGACGGCGCCCTGCTGGACATGCGCGCGTTCCGTACCCCGGCGTTCTCGCTCGCGGTTGCACTCGTCTCGGTAAGCATGATGTCGCTGTTCGGCACCCTCATCCTGCTGCCGATCTACCTGCAGAACGTGCTGGGTCAGTCGACGCTGACCACCGGCCTGATGCTGCTGCCCGGTGGTCTGGTCATGGGTCTGCTCGGCTACATCGTCGGACGCCTGTTCGACCGGTTCGGTCCGCGGCCGCTCGTCGCACCGGGCGCGGTCATCGCCTGCGTCGCGATGTGGGGCATGACGACCTTCGACGCGACCACCACGATCGGCACGGTCATCGCCTGGCACGTGCTGCTCAACATCGGCCTCGCGTTGATGTTCTCGCCGCTGCTGACCTCGGCACTCGGAGCGCTGCCGCGGCAGTTGTACTCCCACGGCAGCGCCATCGTCAGCACCATGCAGCAGGTCGCCGGTGCGGCCGGTACGGCGTTGTTCATCACGGTGCTGACCCGCACGACCGTCGCGGGCGCCGAGAGCGCGGGCGATCCCGCCGGTGCGCTCGCGGACGGTGTCCACGGCGCGTTCACGTGGGGCGCGGCGATCGCGGTGATCGCAGTCGTCGGCTCCCTGTTCGTCCGACGGGCCCCGGAGCCCGAGGCGGATGGGGTGGAGGTGTCGGCCCCCGAGACCGCCGGAACGCACTAGCCGGCAGTACACACCGGCCCGGCACTCACGCGCCGGTCGTCACGACTTCCCTGTTCGACGGGAAGCGTGGCGGCCGGCGCGTTGCTGTCCGCACACGGTTCGTGGAGGAAGGCGTCCAGTTCGACCCACGAGGTGTCGCGTGCGGCGCTGCCGGACGGACGCTGGATCTCGCGTCGATCGCGGTGAGGCGGTAGGCCGTGCGGACGATGGGTGCGGGCACCCCGCCGAAGACGGCGTCGAGCAGGCCGAGTGCGGGCTCGGCGACGAACAACGACCACGCGTTCCGCGCGGCCTTCCCGACCACGTCCGTGATCCCCATGTATGAGCTCGGAGAACCTGTCCGACGGCAGTGCTATCAAGTGATGCATGACGTGTTCACAGTGCAACCACGATCTCGACCACTGCCACGGCACTCTCGTGCTCCACGCCGATACTCGGGTCGACTGCACCGAACCCGACTGCGTCGACTTCGAGATCGTGCGGCACACCCTCGTTCTCGACTGCATCGAACTGGACGGCGGATGTTCGTGCACGGTGATTGCGCAGGAATCGCAGCTACTGCGCGTGTCCTGAGCAATTTGCCAATACTCGCCCGGAATTCCTAACCTCGACGGAGGTGGCCGCCGGTCGGCCTCCCGGACGAGCGCACCGTACCCGGCCAGCGACAAGACGGTGCAGGAGCGTTGTACGTCATGGCCTGGATCGTTCTCGTCCTCTCCGGTGTGCTCGAAGCCGTGTGGGCTACAGCCCTCGGCAGATCTGCCGGTTTCAGCCGGCTCACCCCGACACTGGTGTTCGTCGTCGCCCTCGTCCTGAGCATGGCCGGGCTCGCGTATGCCCTGCGCACCCTGCCGGTCGGGACGTCCTACGCGATCTGGGTGGGTATCGGCGCCGCTCTCACGGTCGGATATGCGATGGTCACCGGCACCGAGACCGCCTCGCTGCTGAAGCTCGCACTGATCGCGGGCATCGTGCTGTGCGTGGTCGGTCTCAAACTCGTGCACTGACGTTCTCGGGCCTCACGTTCTCGGACTGACGTTCTCGAGCACTGACCGTTACAGTCGGTTCCATGAACCTCGGGTCCGTACTCGTGATGCCGGTGCGTGTGGGTCTGACCGCCGCAGAGGTCGCCCTGAGCGTCGCCGAGACGGTCGTCGGCACCGTGCGGGTCGCGGTGTCGCCCACCACCTACTCCGCGCTCGGCGCGGTCGGCCTGCCCGACACCCGCAGTTCGGTGGGTCTGCTGCAGCAGATCTCGAAGCTCACGTCGGAGGACCGTGGACTCGGTCACGCGTTGCGTCCCGGCGGTCCCCTCGACCGGCTGCTCGCGCCGGGCGGTCCCGTGGATCGGCTCACCGAGCCGGGTGGTCTGCTCGATCGGTTGCTCGAACCGGGCGGACCCGTCGACCGGCTCACCGCACCGGGTGGTCCCCTCGACCGGATCCTCGCCGACGACGGTGCCCTCGACCGTCTCGTGTCGGAAGGGGGTCTGCTCGATCGCCTCACCGCGCACGACGGCCCGCTCGAACGGCTGCTCGCCCAGGACGGCGCGGTGGAACGGCTCACCGCGCCGGGCGGCATCGTCGATGTGGCGATCCGGCCCGGTGGGGTCGTCGAGCGGGCCCTCGCCCAGGGCGGCGTCCTCGACGTCCTGCTCTCCGAACGGGGCGCCCTCGAACGACTGCTCGCCGAGGGCGGTCCGCTCGATCAGATCGTCTCGCTCTCGGAGACCCTCGCGCATCTCACGCCCGGCATCTCGCAGATGAACGCGAGCATCGACATGTTGCAGGAAACGGTCGAGCTGCTGCGCGGGGCCGTCGGTCCGCTCGGCGACCTCGCCGGCCGGCTTCCCGGGCGCTGGTTGCGCAGCGGCAAGGGCGAGCTGCTTCCGCCGCCCTGACGTAGTTCCTCGCCGTGTCAGCGATCGGAGCGGCGGGATGCGACCAGCCGGGCAGCGTCGGCCGATGCCCGGCGCGCTGCCGCGAACAGGTCCTCCCCCGTGCCGAGCAACGCGGCGAGCGTGCCGGCGAAATGATCGCCCGCCCCCGTCGTGTCGACGACCTCGACCTGCGGGACCCGCAGATGTTCGATCGCGTCCTCGGTTCCGACCACGACGTCCTCCCCACCACGGGTGATCACCACGGTGCGCACCTGTTCGAGCAGGCGGGTCACGATCGCGTCGAAGGGGGTCCCTGCGGGAAGACCCGCGTAGTGCAGGGCTTCCTGCTCGTTGAGTACGAGCGGATCGGCGCCGGCGAGGACGTATTCGTCCAGGTCGATCACCGGGCTCGGATTGAGCACGAACCGGCGGTCGTGATCGCGCGCCCACTGGGCGGCGGCCCAGGTCACTGCGGGGAGCAGCTCGAGTTGGGTGAGCACCACCGCGGGATCGAGGGCATCGAGTGCTGCGGTCACGTCCTCGGCCTCGAGCAACGAATTGGCCTCGGGTACGACGACGATCCGGTTCTGCCCGTCGTCGGAGACGAGGATGACGGCCCGGCCGGTCGGGCCCGGTGTGGTGCGCAGATGGGAGGTGTCGACCCCTGCCCTCTGTTGCACGCCGCGCAGTACGTCAGCGGCATGATCGCTGCCCACCGCGCCGACGATGGCGGTGGGAGCCAGGCGGGCAGCACCGATGGCCTGGTTCGCGCCCTTGCCTCCCGGATAGGTGCGCAGATGCCGGCCGAGTACCGTCTCACCTTCTTCGGGAGCACGTGCCACGACGACCGTCAAGTCGAGGTTCAGCGATCCCACGACCGCCACCACGCATCGACTCGACTCGGTCACGGGTCGAGCCTACGACCGATCGACCTGCGGGGCGGGCCTACGACTGATCGACCCGAAGGGCGGGCCTACGATCACTGCCCCTGCGGGTCCGGTTCCAGTTCGGGGCAGACGATGTGGACGACCTCGTCCGCCCAGGACTCCCCCACCTCGCCGTGACGCAGGTAGGCGCCGAGATACGCGCCGACGAGCATCGAGACGGCGGTGTCGACGTCGATGTCCTTGCGGATCGCGCCCGACTCGATCGCGGTGCGGAGCACGTCGGCGACGACCTCGCTCCGGGCATTGATGATCTCCCGGATCGACTCGGTGAACTCGGGTTCCTGGTCGGTGAGCAGTGCGCCGACACTGCCCATGCCCACTTCGTTCGACAGTCCGCGACGGATCAGCTCGAGGGTCCATTTGACGCGGTCGTAGACGCACAGCCCGTCGGGCACGCACGGTGAGGCGACCTGCGAGTGCAATGCCGCGTCGAGGATCTCCTCACGGTTCGCGTAGCGCCGGTAGATCGTCGTCTTCGCGACGCCCGACAGCGCCGCGACCGCCTCGACGGTGACGCGGTTGGGCCCGTGAAGCCGCAGGATCTCGAGCGCGGCCTTCACGATGCGTGCGTCGGTCCCGGCACGCTCCTTGACGGGGCGCCGCGACGTCAGGGCCACGGATTCCGTCTCGACCTCGCCCACCATGTCTACATCCTCCTCGCGCGGGCATACACCCGCAGGATTCCCGAGTCTCCCCGACAAGGCGACCCCGAATCAAACACTACGAAACGATACGCTACGATGAGCGTATCGTTCCAATCGTCGACGAAGGGGAACGCATGACAGATATCTACGCACCGACACCCGGGCACTACACCGAATCCGAAACCGTCCTCGAGAGCTACCGCACCTACGACGCCGTCGAGAGGGCCATCGACCACCTGTCCGACGAAGGCTTTCCCGTCGAGTACCTGCGGGTCGTGGGCCAGGGAGTCACCACCGTCGAACACATCGAAGGCCGCATGACCAACGGCAAGGCCGCCCTTCGCGGCGCCGCCGCAGGCGTCTGGACGGGCCTGCTCTTCGGTCTGCTCCTGGCACTGCTCCTGCCTGCCACCGGCATGGCCACCGTGATCCTCACCGCTGTCGTCTTCGGCGCGGTGTGGGGCGGATCACTCGGCTTCTTCACCCACTGGAGCACCGGGGGACGCCGCGACTTCGTCTCGAGAAAGAGCATCGAGGCCTCGCGCTACGACCTCATGGTCGATTCCGAGTTCGTCGATCAGGCGCGCGAGAAGCTCGCACTGCGCTGACCGGCCATTGTTTCTCCGATTCGAGAACCTCTTCGCCCACGCCGACCGGCGTGGGCGAAGTCGTTTCTGGTGGAAAGAACAACACGAAAGGGATATTCCACCCGAATCGCCACATTCGTCCGATGCGGATAATCCGTGTTTGCCCGGTCGATTCTTTCCACTGATGGCATGATTCGAGTTATGGCCGGATCGTCGAATACTCCCCCGAAGCCTGCTGTGGGCTCGAAGGTCGTCGTACGCGCGGGTGTCGCGGGCACCAAGGCCTGTCCCGGCACGATCGTCGAAGACTTCGGTCCAGCACAGGAAGCCGTGGGCGACAAGCTGGGTCGCGACTGGGCGCGCGTGCGCCGCTGGGCTGTGGCACTCGACGACGGACGGCTGATATTCGTCGATATGGACGCATTCGAATCCTTGAAGTCCTGATATCCGATCCATTTCGTCACTTCCGTATTCACACGCCCCTGCAGTGACGTGCGGAGGGTGAACAACCGGGTGAACTGCGGCGGATCCGTTGACGCTCCGTGCGCCCGAACCGTTCTCCGGATATGACCTGGATCGGTGGCCGCTGCTCGGATGGCTCACGGCATCCCCGGTGGTCGCCCTCGTATTCGGGCGCGTCGCCGCGGCGCACGACCTCCACGAGGCGCCGCGCACACGATTGCGCCGGTGATCGACCTGTCCGAGCGCCGAGCACTCCGCCTCGGTGAACACCACCGGCCGGAGCAGGACGGCAACGGCCCGGCAACCCTCCCGGAGCCCCGTGTTCCGATGTAAATTGTCCTTCTCGCCTTCGACGGGACAGGGATCCGGTCCGGGCGAACACCCGCCCGTGCATGTCTGCCTCCCGGATCGAGGGACGATGACCGCAGACCGCTTCACCCCGGTCCCGCCCCGCAACGGCGCCGGAAACACGGCACTGACCGCAGGGATCGTCGCGCTCGTCTTCGCCTTCGTACCCGTCATCGGCGACTTCGTCGCGATCCCCGCAGGTCTGGTCGCAGTGGTGTGCGGATGGATCGGTCTCGAACGGGTCGACAGGGGCACGGCGACGCATCGCCGCGAAGCTCTGATCGGTGCGTGCCTCGGCGTCGCGGCACTGTTCGCCGTGTTCGTGGTCTTCGCAGCGGTTCACAGCAGCACCGGATGAAACAGGCCCGCGCGGTACGCGACGGGCCCTACTGGAGCCCCCTGTCAGGATTGAACTGACGACCGCTCGCTTACAAGGCGAGTGCTCTACCACTGAGCTAAGGAGGCACAGAACTCGACGGTCGCGGACGACGCGTGAGCGACGCCATCATATAGCGCGTCACACTCTCGGCGCGCACCCACCCGCCTTCGTTACGGTGGATTGCATGCCCACCCTCCCCGTTTCCCCCAGCCGTACCGGAGGCCGCGGACGGTGAGCCGCTTCGACGACTTCCTCGATCGGGTTCTCGGTACCCGCCGCGCGACCATCGACGCGGTCACCGAGGCGCCGGCGCCACTGCAGCCGATCGATCTGACCGACGATGCAGTGGTCGCCGAGGCGCTCGACGTCGCCGTGCGTGTCGGTGAGGTCCTGCTCGCCTCGGGCACCGGCGCGATCGACACCGCCGAACAGGTGCGGTTCGTCGCTGCCACCTACGGTCTGGCGCAGTGCGACGTCGACGTCACCTACAACTCGATCGTGCTGTCGGCCTATCGCGGACCGACCATGCCGCCGTCGAGCACGATGCGGGTGGTGCACTACCGCTCGATGGACTTCACGCGGCTCGCGGCCGTCGACCGTCTGACCCGCCGCGTCCGCCGCGACGCGATCTCCCCGGCGCAGGCGCACGAAGAACTGCTCGCCATCACCACCAAGGCGCATCCGTACAACCGTTGGGTGGCGACGATCGCGTGGTCGGCGATGGCCGCCTCGATCTCCGTGCTCCTCGGCGGCGACGCGCTGGTTGCGCTCGTCGCCTTCGGTTCGACGTTCGTGATCGACCGCGTCAACCGCAAACTCAACGCGGCCGGGTTGCCGTTCTTCTTCCAGCATCTGGTGGGCGGCATCGTCGCGACAGCCCCGGCGATCACGCTGTACGGGATACGGGAGACGATCGGGATCGAAGTGTCACCGGGACTCATCATCGCGGCCGGCGTGACGGTGCTGCTGTCCGGTCTGTCGCTCGTGGGTTCGGTGCAGGACGCCATCACCGGGGCCCCCATCACGGCGTCGGCGCGTTTCTTCGAAGTGCTGATGATGACGGGCGGCATCGTCGCGGGTGTCGCGACGACCCTGCGGGTCGCGTCGGTGTTCGGCGCCGAACTCCCTCTCATCAGTTACGAGGCACTTCCCGACCTCACACAGCTGCCGACGAAGATCCTCGCCGGTGCCGCGGCGGCGTTGTTCTACGCCGTCGCCTGCTACGCCGAACGTCGCGCTCTCACGGTCGCCGCGCTCGCCGGCGCCACCGGCAGCCTCGGCTACCAGCTCGCGCTCGGGTTGTCGCTCGGTCCGATCATCTCGTCGGCGCTGGCCGCGACCGTCATCGGTTTCGCCGGTGGTCTGATGGCCCGCCGCGCGCTCACGCCACCGCTGGTCGTCGCGGTCGCCGGCATCACGCCGCTGCTGCCCGGTCTCGCCCTCTATCGCGGCCTGTACGCGATGCTCCGCAATCAGATGGCCACCGGCATGACGGCACTGTTCTCGGCGTTCGGTATCGGGTGCGCGCTCGCCGCGGGTGTCACGCTCGGTGAATGGCTCGCCCGCCGCACGCGCAACCCGCGCGGTGTCCTCCGCGTCGGCGCGCTGCGTCGCCCGCAGCTGCGGCGGATCCCCCGGATCCGGCTCGACAAGAACCGCCCGGTGTGGCGTCCGGCGCCCGGCCCCGCCACGGGCCCCATCCCGGTGGGATCGCTGCACACCGGCCCGATACCCACAGCTCCCGGGACGGGCCCCATCGCGACGGGTCCGATCGCCACCGGTCCGATACCGACGGGCCCGATCGCGTCGGGTCCCCTGGCCACGGGCCCGATACCTCTCGACCCACACGGGTCGTCGTCGGGCCGGGAGGCAGGATCGTCCGTACAAACGACGAGAGCCACGCTGCGCTTTCGGCGCGGGCGTGACTCTCGGCGGATCTGACGGAAGCGTTCAGCTGCCCTGGCGGGCCTTCTCGTCGGCTTCCATTGCGTCGCGAAGGCTCTTCGGACGCATATCGGTCCAATTCTGCTCGACGTACTCGACGCAAGCGGCGCGCGACTCTTCGCCGAATACCACCCGCCACCCCTGCGGAACCTCGGCGAAGGTCGGCCACAGCGAGTACTGCTCCTCATCATTGATGAGGACGTAGAAGCGGCCGTCTTCGTCGTCAAATGGATTCGTGCTCATCTCGCCTCACTTGTTGCGTAGGTGTGATGGTCCGATATCCTACCAAGCTTGTCGATTCCTCCCCCGGCTCCGGGCAGACGGAGCTCTCGGCGTTCGACGATCGAGGTCAGGATCTCACCCGCGCGGATCGCTGCGTTGGACAGCAACGACGCGGTCAGACCGTGTGTCTTCTCGGTTCCACCCTGCAGGTAGACGTCGGCCGTGACGTTCTCGGGCAGCGGCAGACGGTAGTCGCGGGCGACGGACAGAACGGGTGCCTCGGGCGCGAGATCACCCAGCAGCGGCGCGAGAGGCGTGGGCTCGAAGCCGGTCGCGAGGACCACCGCATCGCACTCGAGGGTCTCGGTGTCGCCTTCGAGATTGTCGCGGATCTCGACGGTGACTCCCGCCTCGCTCTCGATCGCCGACACGACCTCCGAGGCACGACGCATGAACAAGCGGCGACGACCGCTCACCCGTTCGCGGTATTCGGTCGCGTAGAGCGCCTCGATGAGTTCGGGCGAGACGACCGAGTAGTTGGTGCTGCGGTGCAGGGCGAGCAGACGCTCACGCTCGGACAGCGGGGCCGCGTGCAGTTCGTCGACGACCTGCGGGTCGAAGATGCGGTTCGCGTACGGGCTGTCGTCGGCCGGGCTGTACCCGAAGCGGTTGAAGACGTTGTGGACCTCGGCCTGCGGGTAGTGCGTGTGCAGGTACTGCACGACCTCGGCCGCGCTCTGCCCGGCACCGACCACCACGAAGCGCTGGTGCTGCGGCTCCGGCATGTCCTCGATGTGGAAGAGGAAGTGGTGGTTGTGGAAGCAGCGGGCGGACTCGGTCGCCCACTTCGGGAGCCGGGCACGCAGTCCGACTCCGACCACGACGCTGTGCGCGTACACGACGGCGCCGTCGGCGGTCCGCACGGCGAACAGATCGGCGACCCCGTTGTGGTTGCGGACGGTCTCGACCGAGACGACCTCGGTTCCGTAGCGGACGTCGGCGTCGACGCGCGTGGCCGCCCACTGCAGATAGTCCTGGAACTCGTGACGTGTGGGGAAGAACGTCTGGTGGTTGACGAAGTCCACGAGACGGCCACGGTCGTGCAGGTAGGAGAAGAAGCTGTACGAGCTCGCGGGGTTGCGGAAGGTGACCAGATCTTTGGGGAACGCGATCTGCATCGTGGCGCCCTCGAGCAGCATGCCCGGGTGCCAGGCGAAGGCCGACCGACGTTCGAAGAAACGTGCCCGGATCGCCGAGGAGCGGTTGTCGGTGTTGTGCTCCTCGACGGCGATCGCGAGCGCCAGGTTCGAGGGGCCGAAACCGATACCGACGAGGTCGAAGACGTCTCCTTGCGAGTTGCCCTCCGACCTCCCCGCGTCATCGGCGACAAGGCTGGAACGGTCGGTCATCACTCAACTTCCGTACTAGGGGGTCCGGAGGGGCCCGTGATCGGTTCGTACGAGACTCGAAGGTAGCTCAGGCTAACCTTTGTTCGGTGAGCGTACCAGTGCCCGACGGTCCGCGGGACGTCCCGATCTCCCGGATCACAGGGACCTTCGTCGCATTTCGACGACGGCGGGCGCGGTGGATCGTCGCCGATCCCACCGCGCCCGCCTGCCGATCTCCCGTGTGAAGGGACTCCTCTAGGAAGCCAGGAAGTCCACCAGGATCTTGTTGACCGCCTCGGGCCGCTCGAGATAGCCGTAGTGCCCCGCGTCCGGGATCTCCTCGTAGCGCGCACCCGGAATGGCGTCCGCCACCTCGCGCGACAGATAGGCCGGGATCATCCGGTCGTCGGCGAATCCGACGGCCAGGCACGGCACGGTGATGCCGCGGTAGGCCGCGCGCCGATCGAACTCCCGGTCCATGCCGAGCTGCGCCCGCACGCCCGCCGACACCTTTCCGCCGCTGAACTCGAAGACGTCCAGCCAGTCGCGGGCGGTGTGCTCGTCGGCCAGCGAGGCCGGCGACAGATTCATCACGGCCGTGACGGCGGCCTGGTACTTCGGCGGCAGTTCGACGGCGCTGTCGTAGAGCTGCCGCTCGCCCTCGGTGAGCGTCAGCTGGAACTGGTCCATGCGGGCGTGACCGGCCAGGAAAACGGCCTTGCGGACGAGTTCGGGACGGGCGAGCGTCAGCTCCTGCGCGACACGCGCACCCATCGACGTGCCGATCACGTAGGCGGGGCCGCCGAGCAGTTCGATCAGGCCGGCGGTGTCCTTCACCAGGTCGTCGATGGTCATGCCGCCGAGGCTCTCGCCCGACGGTGCGATGCCGCGGTTGTCGAAGGTGGCGACCCGGTAGCCGGCCTTGACGAGCGCGGGCACCTGGTGCAGATCCCACACGCGCCCCGGACTACCCGTTCCCATGATGAGGACGACGAGATCGCCCGTTCCCTTGACCTGGTAGTTCAGCGGGATGCCGTTCACGGTGGCAATGGGCATGAATACCTTCCTCGACGAGAGCGCGGTTGTGCGCCGCGGGTCGGCGCTGTGACGTCGTGCGCCGGAAACACACACGGTGTACCTACTGCACGACCGTCCTACGGTACCGCGACGTAGACGTGCAGGACCGTGCCAGGACCGCCCTCGGAAGGCGGGTGGCGGCGAGCTGTCCGATTCTCCTAGAGTCGAAGGACGATGCGTGCTCGCACAGAGCAGCGACCCCGGGAGGACATCATGGCCGCGGACCCGACCACCGCGAACGACATCGCCGACGAGGATCTCGAACCCGTCGCCGACGAAACCGCACGACAGGCGCAGCGAGTCGTCGCTGCCTACGCAGAGAACGCGGACGAGTGCCGCATGCTGCTGTCGATGCTCGGCATCGGTCCCAGCGACAAGCACTGACGAGCTCGACACCCATCCCGGTGCCGATGTCGGCACCCACACTGCCGGGCCGGCGACGGCACCGGCCCCGAAAGAGGACCACAACGTGACAGCAGGCGAAGCGGACGCAGCGGGGAACCACGACTCGCACGCCGGGTCGGACTTCGTGGTCGTCGCCAATCGCCTGCCGGTCGACCTCGAACGGCTTCGCGACGGCACCACCCGCTGGAAGCGCAGTCCGGGCGGGCTCGTCACCGCACTCGAGCCGATCCTGCGTTCGAACAACGGCGCCTGGGTCGGCTGGGCCGGCGTGGCCGACGCCGAGTCAGGCGTCATCGTCGAGGACGGGCTGACCCTGCACTCGGTGCGGTTGAGCACCGAGGACATCGCCGAATACTACGAGGGGTTCTCCAACGCCACGCTGTGGCCGCTCTACCACGACGTGATCGTGCGTCCGGAGTACCGGCGCGAATGGTGGAACTCCTACGTCGAGATCAACCGCCGCTTCGCCGAGGAGACCGCGAAGGCCGCCTCGGAGGGCGCGACCGTCTGGATCCAGGACTACCAGCTGCAGCTGGTGCCGAAGATGCTGCGGATGCTCCGTCCCGATCTGACGATCGGCTTCTTCCTGCACATCCCGTTCCCGCCGATCGAGCTGTTCATGCAGCTGCCGTGGCGCACCGAGATCGTGGAGGGTCTCCTCGGCGCCGACCTCATCGGCTTCCATCTTCCCGGGGGTGCCCAGAACTTCCTGTATCTCGCCCGACGTCTGGCAGGTGCCCAGACCTCACGCGGTAACATCGGCATCCGGTCCAAGCTCGGCGTGGTCCAGGTCGGCTTCCGCTCGGTGCGCGTCGGCGCTTTCCCCATCTCCATCGAATCGGGCCGGCTCGACCAGCAGTCGCGGAGCAAGGCCATCCGCGATCGCGCCAAGGCGTTGCGCAAGGAACTCGGCAACCCGAAGACGATTCTGCTCGGCGTCGATCGCCTCGACTACACCAAGGGCATCGACGTGCGGCTCGATGCGGTGCACGAACTTCTCGCCGAGGGTCGCATGGACCCGAAGGACACCGTGATGGTGCAGCTCGCGACCCCGAGCCGGGAGCGCGTCGATTCCTACGTCCACATGCGCGGCGAGATCGAGCGGACGGTCAGTCGCATCAACGGTGAGTACGCCGAGGTGGGGCGTCCGGTGGTGCACTACATCCACCGCCCGGTCCCCCGCGACGAGCTCATCGCGTTCTTCGTCGCGGCCGACGTCATGCTGGTAACCCCCTTGCGCGACGGCATGAACCTCGTCGCCAAGGAGTACATCGCGTGCCGCAGCGATCTCGGCGGCGCGTTGGTGCTCAGCGAGTTCACCGGTGCCGCAGCCGAACTGCGGCAGTCGTTCCAGTGCAATCCGCACGACCTCGAGGACGTCAAGGACAAGATCCAGGCCGCGATCGAGGTGCCGCGCGAGGACGGCCGCAAGAGGATGCGTGCGCTGCGCCGTCAGGTGCTCACGCACGATGTGGATCGCTGGGCCCGTTCGTTCCTCGACACCCTCGCCAACACCGGCGCCGCCGGACGCGCGCTGATCGCGCCGGGTGAGGCCGGCGAACCCGACCCCACCTGACGGCTCTCTTCTAGATCGGGGTCAACCGGCTGACGAGCCAACGCCCGTCCTGCTTTTCGAGTTCGACGCGCACCCGACTGCCGCTGCTCACCGCTTCGGGGTTCTCCGAACTCGTCGTGATCTGGTTGAGGAACAGCAGGGTCACAGCGTTGTCGGCGTCGGCGGAGACCACCGACGACGCCTGCACGCTCACCTGCACGCTGATCGCTTTCTCCTTGGCGCCCGGCGCGATGATGTTCTTCATCAGATTCGTGTACTCGTCGCGGAAGTCGCCGGTGAGACCCTCCGCGGCGGCGTCGGTCTGCGCGTCCACCTGGTCGTGGGTGTAGGCGAGCATCGCGACCGCCTGTTCCTCCGCAGCGACCCTTGCCTCCGTCCGTGCCGTCTCGGCGGCGGACTGCTGGACGGTGCCGTAGGCGAGCCATCCCACCAGGACCGCGAAAACCACTGCCACGAAAGACAATCCGATCGCGATGTGTGGCAGGTACGAGGCCTTCGGATCCGAAATCGCGTCCGGGACGGAGGTGTCGGCGGCCGAGGTCTCGGCGGCGGTGGATCCGTCCTTCTCTGCGGTCCCACCGGCCACAGTGTCGTCGGTCGTCTTGTCGAGCGTCACGCGATCGTCCTTCTCGTCGGTCACGGCACGAACTCCACCTTCGACGCCAGCAATCTGCCGTTCTCGTCGCAGATCGTCACCCGCAGACGGAAGTCGCGTGCTTCGGGTTCGGTCTGGTCGGCGTTGCTCACCATCGCGCGGGAGGCGACGAGCGACGACGCGCACGTGCCGTCCTCGTTCTGGATCCCCGCTTCGAGGACCTCACCGGTGGTGTCGACGCCGGCCTGTTGCACGACCTCCACGAAAGGCCCTTCGCGGCCCTCGAACTCGGCCTTGAAATCGCCCGTTGCGCCTTCGAGCAGACGTGCGACGTCGGCGTCGGCGGTATCGGCGTTGATGGTGGTCAGGTTGAGCACCGTCTGCCGCGCGGCCTGCAGGTACGCCTCCCGCTTCTCGTCGCGTTCGTTCGCGGACTGCCTGTCGACGATGAGCCAGGCACCGGCCGCGACGAGCGCGATGACCAGCACGGACGCGATGATCGCGACCGGCTTGGCCCATGCCGGCTTCGTCTTCTTGTCGATCTCGTCTGCCATCAGCCCTGCTGCGCCTTCATGTAACTCTCCAAGCTCCGATCTCCACCGAGATCGGCGTGCGTGTACACGGTGCCGTCGGGACCAATGTACGTCCCGGTCTGCGGATCGATCCGTCGCGCCGCGACCCCGGCGGGAGCCGTGTCGCCGCGCTCACCGTAGGAAGCGGGTGTGGGTGCGACGTTCTCCGAGGCCACCGGTGTCGGCGGTCCGGTCCACGGATTGTCCGAATAGGTAGGGCTGTACCCGGTGCGGCACGTGTCGGGCGTCGGTGCGCGACGGCCCGGGTACTCCATGCACGGTACGTTCCGGGCGCCGCGGACCGCGTTCGGATAGTCCTGTGGCAGTTGACAGAAGATGTCGCCGGGTGTGTCGACCACGGAGGTATCGGCCGGACTGCGCCACTGCTCCGGCGGCACGAAGCCTGCCAGGCACGGCGGCGGATCGTTGACCTGCAGGTGGAAGTCCACCACGGCACCGTCCTCGGGCGGGCCGGCGCCGGCCGCGGTGATCAGGGCCGTCGTCATCGGCGGGTACAGCACCAGGATCTGCTCGATGCCGGCGTTGTAGACCACACCCACCTCTCCGACGCTCACCAGATTCGCAAGCAGCAACGGCAGGGTCGGTTTCAGTTCCTGCAACAGGGATTCGGTTTCGGCAGCGGCACCCGGTCCGACGTCGAGCAGGGCTCGCAGGTCGGGGTCGCTCTCGCGCAGGCGGTCGGTGAAGGTGACCATGTCGCGTGTCCACGACCGGATCGCATCGCTCGTGACCACCTGCGTGTCGAGCAGCGGACCGATCTGGTCGATCAACTGCCGTGTCTCGGCACTGTTCGCCGAGGCCTCCTGCACGAACAGGCGCGTCGAGTCGATCAGTTCCTGCAGTTCGGGTCCGGAGCCGTTGAACGCGTCGAACGCCTCGTCCACCACGGTCTGCAGCCGGGTGTCGCTGATCGAGGCGAGCAACACGTCGGCCTGGTCGAGCAGGGCACCGACCTCCTGCGGCACGCTCGTGCGGTCGATCGGGATCACGTCGCCGTCGGCCAGGCGTTCGCCGCCCGAACCGTCGGCTCGGGGAACGAGATCGACGTACTGTTCGCCGACAGCCGAGACGCTGCGCACCGCCGCGTCCACATCGGCGGGAATCTTCGCGTCGCTGTCGATGGACAGCAACGCCTCGACCCCTGTCGGCGACAGGGCGACGCTCCGCACGGTGCCGACGGTGTTTCCGCGATAGGTGACGTTCGAGTGCGGATACAGACCGCCGGTCGACTGCAGTTCGACGACGATCTCGTACCGTCCGATCCCGAACAGCGCCGGCAACTTCACGTACATCAGCGACATCACGACGAGTCCGACGACCGTGAGGATCGCGAAGATCGTGAGCTGGATGCGGACGAACCGCGTGAGCATCATGGTGCGGGCACCCCCAGGGGCAGGCCGGGAATGGTGATCTCACCGATGCCGGGGATCGTCAGTTTCCCTTCGGGACCGGGAGGCGGCGGCGGGGGTGGTTCGAGCGGTGCGCGGAACGGGTCCGTCGCCTGTGCGGCGAGTCCCGCGTCGCGGCCGAGGATGCCTTCCGGGCCGGCGAGGCGTCCCGCGAGCGGCGTCCCGGACAGGAAGTTCAGGTCGAGGCGGTCGAGGGTGAGGTCGATCGTCATCGCGAGGTTCGCGTAGTCGCCGCGGATGATGTTGTTGATGCCCGCCTGCGGGAAGGGATAGGTGAGCAGCACACCGAGCACCTCGGTCAGGGCACTGCCCGAATCGGCCAGGGCCTTCAACGTCGGCGCGAGCCCTTCGAGATTCGCCTTCAGATCGTCGTTCGAGGTCTCGACGATCCGGCTCGCCACGGTGCTCAGTTCACCGAGCGAACTCATCGCGGCGGTGAGGTTCGAACGCTGATCCGAGAGCACCTCCAGCGCGGGTGGCAACTCCTCGAGGGCGCGGACGAGTGTCGCGTTCTGGTCGTCGACGGTCGCGGCCAGCCGGTCCATGCCCTCCAGCGCCGCGATGATGTCGCCGCGCTGCGTGTCGAGGGTGGACACCAGTTCGTCCAGGCGCGGGAGCAGATTCCGGATCGAGTCCTCCCGGCCGACGAGCGCCGCGTTCAGTTCGGTGGTGATGTCGTTGATCTGCGCGAGTCCACCACCGTTGAGCACCACCGACAGCGACGAGAGTGTCTGTTCGGTGGTCGGATACGCACCGGCGCGTTCGAGCGGGATGACGTCGCCGTCCTCGAGCCGGCCCTGCGGGGGTTCGCCGACGGGCGGGATCAGTTCGAGGTGTTGCGACCCGAGCAGACTCGTCTGCCCGATCCGGGCGAGCGAGTTGGCCGGAACGATCACGCCTTCGTCGAGCGAAACCGTCACGAGCGCGTGCCAGCCGTCGAGTTCGATCCCCGAGATCGACCCCACAGTGACGTCGTCGACCCGCACGGGCGAGTTCTGGGTCAGGGTCGTCACGTTGGGCATCTCGATCTGCACCTCGTAGGCACCCTCCCCGCGGCCGGCGCTGCCGGGCATGGGAATCGAGTTGAGTCCGTCCCACTCGCAGGCGGTGAGCGTCGTGCTCACCGCGACCGCGGTGGCCGCGACGCCCAGGCGGCGGAACATCGAGCGGCCGGTCATCGCACTCCTCCCGGCTGCAGCAGAGAACCCAGATCCTGCGGGACCTGCAGCGACGGCAGGCCACCGAGGATCCCGTCGACCGGCGACGCGGTCTCCGAGGACGACGGCTCGGGCGCGGTGCCACGACCTGCCGACGCCTCCTCGAGCCAGGTTTCGGTGTAGACGATGTCGTCGGGGAAGGCCTGCACACCGGCAAGCGGATTGACCAGCAGCGGAAGGTAGTTGGCGTTGATGGACGACAGCACCGGGCCGAGTTGCTGGCGGCACAGTTCCTCGCTGCGCTCGGAGGTCGCGTTCGCGGCGGCCGCGACCGACCCGCACATCCACTCGACGGGGTTGGCGAGGTTGTTGATCGCGAGTGCGCCCGTGAGCGAACCCTGCGCCGGCTTGTAGATGTTGTAGAAGTTCGCGAGGGAGGTCGGGCCGGAGTGCAGCACCCGCTCGATCTCGGGACGTTTGCGGACCAGCACCTCGGTCGCATCGGCCAGCCGCTCCACCGATTCGGTGAGCTCGGCCCGGTTGTCCTGCACGAACCGCTGTACGTCGCCGACGGCGATGTTCAACTCGGACAAGGAGACACCGAGCTGGTCGGAGCTCTGCGCGAGCACGTCCGAGACCGACGCGAGACGACCGCCGAACTGCACGATCTGTTCGTTGCTCGACGAGAGGACCGACACGAAGGTCTGCAGGTTGCGGACCGTCGAGAACAGATCGGTGCGTCCCTCCGAGAGCGTGCGCATCGTGTCCGACAGCTCCCGAAGGGCCTCGCGCACGGTCTGCCCGTTGCCCTCGAGATTCTCGGCCGCGGTGTCGATGAACCGGCCGAGAGATCCCTGCGGATCGAGTTCCTCGGGACCGAGCGCTTCGGACAATCGCATCAGTTCGGTCTTGATCTGGTCCCACTCCACGGGAGAGGCCGTGCGCTGCATCGGGATCGTCGCGCCGTCCTCGATCGTCGGGCCACCCGAGTACACAGGGGTGAGCTGGACGAAGCGCGCCGAGACGAGACTCTGCGCGATGACGACGGCACTCGCATCGGACGGGATCTCGACGCCGTCGTCGACCTTCATCGTCACCTGTACGAGGTCGTCGCGGGGTTCGATGTCGCTGATGCGCCCCACCGAGACGCCGAGCACCCGCACGTCGTCGCCCTCGTACAGGCCGCTGGTGGACGCGAATTCGGCGTGGATCGTGCGTTTGCCGAGGTCCGGCAGGACGAACACGGCGAGGGCGCCGAGCACGAGCACGACGACGGCGCCGATGATCACCGGCACCAGCAGGGGTGGGCGACGGCGGGCGGTCGTCGGGGCGGTATCGGTACTCATTCGCCGTCCCTCTTGATAGTCGGGGGCCCGTCCGGGATCACGTCCTGGAGATCCTCGGGGAGAAGATCGGGCGCGACCTGGCTGTCCACGATGGCCTTCCACCACGGCGCCGGCAGGATGTTGGACACGTAGGCGTTGAAGAACGGTCCGCTGGCGACGGATTCCCCGAGTGCGCTGATGTACGGGCCCAGGCCGTCGAGCGCCCCGGCGATGTTCTCCTTGTTCGCCTGCAGGTTGGCCGTCACGAGGTTGAGCTTCTCGAGTGTCGGTGCCATCTGCGCCTGGTTGTCCTGCACGAGCCCGGTGAGCTGACGTGAGACGGAGGAGATGTTCGCGATCAGTTCGGTGATGGCGTCGCGGCGCAGGCTCAGTTCGCCGAACAGGGCGTTCGCGTCGACGATGAGCGCGTTGACCTGGTCGCTGCGCTCGGCCAGGATGCCCGTCACGCTCTCGGCACGCTCGAGCAGTTGGTGCAACGACTCGTCGCGGGCGTTGATCGACTGCGACAGGCGGGTCATGCCCTCCAGGGCGCCCTGGATCTCGGGCGGGGTGTTCTCGAGGGTTTGCGACAGCGCGTCGAGCGAGTCGTTGATGCGATCGGTGTCGAGTTCGGAGACGGTCGTCGTGAGATCGCCGAGTGCGTCGGTCAGTGAGTACGGCGAATTGGTGTGCTCGATACCGATGATCGAGTTCGGGCGCATCACACCGTCGCCACCGGGGCGCAGCGCCAGCGATTTCCGGCCGAGCACGGTGTTGGTCTTGATGTCGGCTCCGGTGGTGTCGCCGAGCCCGATACCGTCCCGGATGCGGAAACTCACCAGCACGGCCTGACCGTCGAGGCGCACCTCGGTGACGTCGCCGACGTTCACGCCGGCGAGCATGACGTCGTCGCCGGGCACCAGACCGCCGGCGTCCTGGAAGCGCGCCGAGTAGCTCAGACCCCCGGAGAGGAAGTGCAGCTGGTCGTACTGCAGACCGGCGAGAACGATCGCGGCGGACACGGCCAGGCCGATGATGCCCGTCCGGATGTAGTTGGGGTCACGGGGTGCACTCATTCGACCTTCGCACACCTTCCCGTGTCGTGGTTCGCCGTGGTGTACCGGATGGTGGTTCCGTCCGGTCCGGAGAACTTGAAAGTATTGGCACAGAGGAAGAATTGGAAGAAGTTTCCGTATGCACCCACGCGGATGAGCTTCTTGTAGTCGGAGGGCAGGCGTTCGAGCGTGCGGTTGATGTCATCCTTGCCGAGGTCGAGCTGGGTCATGGTGCGGTTCGTCTCGGCGATGACCGTCTGCAAGTCGGGCCGGTTGTTCTGCAACAGCGCGGCGAGATCCGCGGTGCCGGAGGCGATCGGCGGGATCGACGCGCCGATGGGATCACGATCGGCGGACAGCCCGCCCACCAGGGTGTGCAGCTGTTCGATCGTGTTCTCGAACTCGCGGTCGTGATCGTCGATCGTGCCGAGGACGGCGTTGAGGTTGTCGATGACGTCGCCGATCAGCTGGTCGCGGTCGGCGAGTGAGTTGGTGAACGAGTTGGTGTTCCCCAGCAGCGACACGAGCGTGTCGCCCTGCCCCTGGAAGACCTGCAACAGAGCTCCGGAGAGGTCGTTGACCTGCTGCGCGTCGAGGCCCTGCAACAGCGGCTTGAACCCGCCGAGGAGCAGGTCGAGATCGAGGGCGGGTTCGGTCTGCTCGATCGGGATGTTGCCACCGGCGGGCAGGACGTCGACGCTGCCGGCACCTTCGAGCAGTTCGAGATACCGGTCGCCGACGAGGTTCTCGTATCGCACGGTGGCGCGGGTGCCGGTGAACAGCGTGTGCTTCGCATCCACGTCGAACTCGATCTCGGCGGTGTTGTCGCGGCCGATGTCGACCGTCTTAACCGAACCGACCTGCACCCCGGCGATGCGGACCTTGTCGCCGGCACCGAGACCGGAGACGTCCGTGAAGGTGGCCCGGTAGTTCTCGGTGCCGGTGAACCGCGCCTGGCTGAACACGACGGCCAGCCCGGCGAAGATCAACGTCATCGTGACGGCGAAGATCAGGAACTTGACGGTGGTCGCTCTCATGGTCACCGCCCGCCCGCGAGATGGTCGCCGAACAGGTACTGGAAGATCGTCGGGTAGCGGATCCAGGCTTCCGTTGCGGGCTTGTAGGGCGTTTCGCCGGTGTTCGACACGACGAACGGCGCGTGACCGTCGCGGCGCGGGTCGAAGTTCGGCAGGCCCCAGCAGTTCGGTCCGCCGGTCGCGCCGACCACGGGCAGATCCTGGGCGTCGTTGTACGGCGTCGCGCCACCCATGAAGCTGGTGCTCAGCATCAGCGCGGCGTACTCCCCGGTGCCGGCCATCGGTTCGAACGCCACCCGGGCGTCGTTGAGACCGACGATGAAGCAGGTCAATTGCGGCGAGTACTCACCGAGCAGGCCGGTGGTGCGGCTCAGGCTGTCGAGTGCGGTGGTCAACTGTGTTTCGTTCTCCCCCAGGACGTCCCGTCCGGTGTTCGCGAGACCGGTGAGGTTCATCAGTAGCAGATCGAGTTGCTGTTGTTCGTCGACGACGGTGTTGCCGACGTCGATGGCGTTGCCGATCGTGGTCATGAGGTCGGAGGCCGTGTCGGCGTAGACGTCGGTCACCTGCGCAGCCGAGACGAGGTCGGCCTGCAGTTGCGGCAGCGACGGATTCATCTCGACGAGATACGCATCGGCCTCGGCCAGGGCGGCACCGAGGGCGTCGCCGCGTCCGTTGAGCGCTTCCGACAGCGCGCCGAGGGTGGCGTTGAGCTTCTCGGGCTGGATCTGGGCGAGCACGTCGGACAGGTGCTCGAAGACCGTGTTGAGCTCGACGGTGACGTTGTCGGCCGCGATTACGGCGCCTTCCTGCATCGGCACCGAGGACGGATCGTCGGGGACGACGATGTCGACGAACTTGGCACCGAAGACGGTGGTGGATTCGATCGCCACCCGTGCGTTCGACGGGATGAGCTGCATCTGCCCGGGCTGCATGTCGAGATGCAGGACCGCACCGGCCGGTGTGTGCTCGATCGACGCCACGCGGCCCACCTCGACGCCGCGCATCGTCACCTTGGCGTCGGGTTCCATCACCAGACCCGACCGGGTCGAGGTGACGGTGAGCGGGACCGTCGAGGTGAACCCACCGGCGAACATCGTCAGTGCCACCGCGACGATCGCGGCGAGGCCGCCCACGAGACCGAAGGCGGCGAACTTCTTCTTCCACGAAGGAGTGTCCATGTCGCGCGCCCTACCCCGACAGGTTGAAGTTGCCGGTCGCGCCGTAGACGGCGAGCGAGATGAGCAGGGTGACGGTGACGACCGCGACGAGCGAGGCCCGCACCGCGTTGCCGACCGCGACACCCACACCGACGGGGCCGCCACCTGCGGTGAAACCGTAGTAGGTGTGGATGAGCATCACGGCGATCGCCATCACGATGGCCTGGACGAACGACCACAGGATGTCGGTGGGTATCAGGAAGGTCGTGAAGTAGTGGTCGTACACGCCCGCCGACTGGCCGTAGAGCACCACCGTCGCGAAGCGGCTCGCGACGAACGAGGCGATCACGGCGAGCGAGTACAGCGGGACGATCGCGATCATCCCGGCGAGCACGCGCGTGGACACCAGATACGGGATGGACGGGATCGCCATGGTCTCGAGCGCGTCGATCTCCTCGGAGACACGCATGGCGCCGAGCTGGGCGGTGGAGCCGGCGCCGATGGTGGCCGCCAGCCCGATGCCGGCGATCGTCGGGGCCGCGATACGCACGTTGATGAAGGCCGCGAAGAAGCCGGTGAGCGCTTCGACACCGATGTTGCCGAGTGAGCTGAAGCCCTGCACGGCGATGATGCCGCCGGTGAAGAGCGTCAGGAAGCCGACGATCACGACGGTGCCGCCGATGACGGCGAGTGCGCCGGTGCCCATGCTGATCTCGGCGACCAGACGCACCGTCTCCTTGGGGTAGTGCATCAGCGCCCGGGGGACCGTCGCGAGGGCGCGCCCGAAGAACAGCGCCTGCTCCCCCACCCGGTCCACGGTGGACGACGCACGTGTCATGCGCCGAACCGCACGGGGGAAGCGCCAGGACATCACTGCCATGAAATCTCCGCTCCCCTCATCCCGCGGTCAGCTTGATGCCGACGGCCGTGACGAGGAGGTTGACCACGAACAGCGCCATGAACGCGAACACGACCGTCTGGTTGACGGCGTCGCCGACACTCTTCGCTCCACCTTTGACATTGAGACCGAGATAGGACGCGACCAGCCCCGCGATCATGCCGAACAGCCCCGCCTTGACCTGGGAGATCATCAGTTCTCCGAAGCCGGTGAGCAGGGTGATGCCGTTGATGAACGCGCCGGGGTTGACGTCCTGGAGGAAGACCGAGAAGGCGAACCCGCCGAGGATGCCGATCGTGCACACGAGACCGTTGAGCAGTAGGGCAACGACGGTGGACGCGAGCACCCGGGGCACGACGAGACGCTGGATCGGATCGATGCCGAGCACACGCATCGCGTCGATCTCCTCGCGGATGGTGCGCGCCGCGAGATCGGCGCAGATCGCGGTGGCGCCGGCACCGGCGACGATGAGCACCGTGACCATGGGACCCACCTGCGTCACCGCGCCGAGGGCCGCACCCGCTCCGCTGAGGTCGGCCGCGCCGATCTCCCGGAGCAGGATGTTGAGGGTGAAGCTCACCAGAACCGTGAACGGCACCGCGACGAGCACGGTGGGCACGAGCGAGACGCGTGCGACGAACCATGCCTGGTCGATGAACTCGCGCCGCTGGAAGGGGCGACGGAAGGCCGCCCGGGCGGTCTCGCCGGTCATGGCGAACAGTCCGCCGACGGCCCGTAAGGGAACCTCGAGGAGGTCTACCATCGTGTACCCCCTTCGATCCTCACGTCGTCGGCGCGCGGCCGATCGATGGCGTGTGCTGTGACCCGGGTCATAGTAACTAGAACGTGTTCACCTGTCAAAGATCCGTCGAGGGGCATCTCGATCCATTTCCGTCCGAACGGACACACGGGCGTCGACCGACGCGCATCGACACGCTCATAAGTGGTTTTACCCTGGGATTTCGGTGAGATTCTCGACGCCGGGCCCGAGCTCGATCACCTCGGCACGAGAGGCCGTCACGGCCCGATCGGGTCGTCGCAGGAGGGGAAAAAATTAGAACACGTACCAGGCCAAAACGCGGGGCCGGGCGAGAGCCGGAGGAACGGCCCGAGTGGGCGTGACGCTACCGGAACCCCGGTGTCCGTCACCCGTAGTTGCAGGATCCCGGCCCGGAGACGAAGACACGGCATCCCCTGCTGTCCCCGAACAGGAACAGCAGGGGATGCCGGAACTACAGATCGAGAGCCGCCGAGGCCGAGAATGTCCGGCCTGGATCACGATCGGCGAAGTAACCGCCGAGCTCGTCGGCGAGCGCTGCGGGGGTCCACTGCCCGTCGGCGTCGAAACGCTGCTCGACGACCGGCGCGGCCATCAGGGCCACCATGGGTCCGTAGACGATGAAGACCTGCCCGTTGACGCGATCGGCCGCCGGGGAGGCGAGATAGGCGACCAGATTCGCGACGTGGTCGGGCGAGAGCGGATCGATGCCGTCGTCCGGCGCGTCGCCGAAGACCGCCTCGGTCATCGACGTGCGCGCGCGGGGGCAGATCACGTTCGCCCGGACCCCGTACCGCTCGAGACCCCGGGCGGCCGAGAGGGTGAGCGCGGTGATGCCGGCTTTGGCGGCACCGTAGTTGGGTTGCCCGGGCGGCCCGAGCAGACCGGCCTCCGAGGACGTGTTGACCAGACGCCCGTAGACGGGGCCACCCTCCTGCTTCGACCGGTCGCGCCAGTAGGCCGCGGCATTGCGGGACAACAGGAAGTGACCACGCAGGTGCACGGCGACCACCGAATCCCACTCGTCGTCGGACATGTTGGGCAGCATCCGATCCCGCGTGATGCCTGCATTGTTGACGACGATGTCGAGACCACCGAACTTGCCGTGCGCCGCGGCGAGCATCGCATCGGCCGTCTCACGCTCGGCGACGCTGCCGGGCACGAACTCCGCCTCGGCACCGAGATCGCGGATCCGCGCGAGGGTGTCCTCCACCGCGTCGTTCTCCACGAGATCGTTGACCACCACCGATGCTCCGGCCCGCGCGAGCGCGAGCGCCTCGGCACGTCCGAGTCCCGCTCCGGCTCCCGTGACGACGGCGACCCGCCCTTCGAGAGACACCCGATCGTCGTTCTCCGCGCCACCGTTGGCGTCCGCGCTCATCCACGTACTCCTCGAGATTCGGGCCGATTGCCGGCCGCACGCCGGTACTCTCCCCACCAGGACCCGGGGGCACCGAGAATGTAGAACTTGTTATTTTTCCCGACAAGGGTCGGTGCCGGTCACCGTCCGACGCTCATGCCTCGGCGAGGGCCGCACGCGGGCACTGGGCGACGGCCTCGCGGACGACGTCCTCGCTACCCTCGGGTACGGGATGCGTGACGATCAGCTCGTCGTCGTCGTTGAGATCGAAGACGTCGGGCGCCAGCCCGACGCACACGCCGTTCGCTTCACAGCGGTCGAAGTCGACCTTGACATCCATTCCGGGACCTCGCTTCACATTCGCGCCGACCGATCGAGTCCAGACTAGAACGCGTTCCAATTCTGTGCAATGATTCGCGATGATCCCACAGAGACGATTCGCGGGGACACGCAGCGACGAAACGGAGCGTTCGTGGACATCTCCTACACCCCCGGGCAACAAGCCCTCCGCGAGGAATTGCGGGCCTATTTCGCACAGATCATGACACCCGAGCGCCGCGAGGCGCTCGCGGCCACGACCGGGGAGTACGGCGTCGGCAACGTGTACCGCGAGGTCGTGCAGCAGATGGGCAAGGACGGATGGCTCACCCTCGGCTGGCCCGAGGAGTACGGCGGCCAGAACCGTTCCGCGATGGACCAACTGATCTTCACCGACGAGGCGGCCATCGCCGGCGCGCCCGTCCCGTTCCTCACCATCGACTCGGTCGCGCCGACGATCATGCACTACGGCACGGACGAGCAGAAGGAGTTCTTCCTCCCCCGCATCTCCGCAGGGGAACTGCACTTCTCGATCGGCTACTCCGAGCCGGGCGCCGGCACCGACCTCGCTTCCCTGCGCACCACCGCGGTGCGCGACGGCGACGAGTGGGTCATCAACGGGCAGAAGATGTGGACGAGCCTGATCGCCTACGCCGACTACGTCTGGCTCGCCGCGCGCACCAACCCGGATGTCAAGAAGCACAAGGGGATCAGCGTCTTCATCGTGCCGACCGACACTCCCGGATTCTCGTACACCCCCGTGCACACCATGGCCGGTCCGGACACCAGCGCCACCTACTACCAGGACGTACGCGTCCCGGCGTCCGCACTCGTCGGCGAGGTCGACGGCGGCTGGGCGCTCATCACCAACCAGCTCAACCACGAACGGGTCGCGCTCACCTCCGCCGGCCCCGTGCGCACCGCACTGACCGAGGTCCGGCGCTGGGCGCAGGAGACGCATCTGCCCGACGGGCGACGGGTGATCGACCAGGAATGGGTCCAGATCAACCTGGCACGCGTCCACGCCGAGGCCGAATACCTGCAGCTGATGAACTGGGACATCGCCTCGAGCGCCGGCACGACCCCGCTCGGCCCGGAGGCCGCCTCCGCCAACAAGGTGTTCGGAACCGAATTCGCGACCGAGGCCTACCGGTTGCTCATGGAGGTCCTCGGACCCGCGGCGACTGTACGGCAGAACTCGGCCGGCGCGCTGCTCCGCGGACGGATCGAACGCATGCACCGCAGTTCCCTCATCCTCACCTTCGGTGGCGGCACCAACGAGGTCCAGCGCGACATCATCGCGATGACCGCTCTCGGCCAGCCGCCCGCCAAGCGTTAGAAAAGGACGCGCACCGTGGACTTCACCCTTACCGAGGCCCAGCAGGATCTCGCAGAACTGACCCGCAGCATCGTCGCGGACATCGTCACCAACGAGCACCTGCGCACACTCGACGCCTCCGAGGACCGCCTCGACCGCACCCTGTGGGACACGCTCGCATCGTCGGGCGTGCTCGGCGCCGCTCTTCCCGAGTCGCTGGGCGGAGACGGTTACGGCCCGCTCGAGCAGGCGAGCATCCTGCGCGAACTCGGCCGCGGCGTCGCCGCCGTCCCGTACATCGGCTCGATCGCCGCGTGCGCGTCGGCGATCGCGGAGTTCGGCGCCGCCGAGCAGCAGGCCGAGTGGGGACGCCCTGCGGCGACCGGCGAGCAGATCCTCTCCGCCGCGCTCGCCGAGGAACTGAACCCCGATCCCACGACCCCGGCGACCCGGGCGCAGGCCACGGGCGACGGTCACGTGCTCGACGGCGTGAAGATCGTCGTCGACTCGGCGCCGGTCGCCGACGGTTTCCTCGTCCCGGCCACCATCGGCGACTCGGTGTCGGTCTTCCTCGTGCGACCCGACGATCCGGGTGTCTCGATCACCCGTCAGCAGACCACCGACTTCGACAGTCGCGGCATCGTCACCCTCGAGCAGGTCGCGCTCCCGGCCGATCGTGTCCTCGGCACCGACGGCCTCGCCGTGGCGACGTGGTTGCGCGACCGCAGCCTGCTCGGCTCCGCCGCCTACCAGTGCGGCGTCCTCGAGCAGGCGCTCGAGCTCACCGCGCAGTACGCGCGCGAACGCGTCCAGTTCGACCGCCCGATCGGCAGTTTCCAGGCCGTCTCCCAGCGACTCGCCGACGCCTATATCGACGTCAAGGCGGTGCGTCTGACGTTGTGGCAGGCCGCCTTCCGCATGGTTTCGGGTGAGCGTCACGACGACGCCCTGCGCACCGCGGCCTTCTGGGCTGCCGATGCGGGACACCGTGTCGCGCACACCACCGTGCACGTGCACGGCGGTGTCGGACTCGACGAGGACCATCCGGTGCACCGCTACTTCCTCGCGGCCAAGCACCACGAGTTCCTGCTCGGCTCCGCCACCGACCAGTTGCGCGCGCTCGGACGCGAACTCGCCGCCGTCCCGGCCTGATCGCATGACCGCCTTCACCGTCACCGAACTGCTCGAACGACTCGCCGACGTCGACGATCGAGGACTGCGCTTCGAGGAGACCGAACTGTCCTGGCGCGAACACGTCGCACAGTCCCGGCGACGCGCCGCATTGCTGCGCGACCTGCTCGACGGCCCGGCACCGAAGCACATCGGGATCCTCATGGACAACGTCCCGGAGTTTTCGTTGCTGCTCGGCGCCGCGGCCTTCTCCGGTTCGGTGGTGGTGGGCCTGAACACGACCCGGCGCGGTGCGGCGCTCGCCCGCGACATCGCGCTCGCCGACTGCCGGGTCATGTTCACCGAGGCCGCACATGCGTCCCTGCTCGACGGTGTGGATCTCGGCGACGTGCGGGTGATCGACGTCGACTCCCCCGAGTGGACGGCGATGCTCGCCCCGTTCGCCGGCACGGTCGTGGAGACTGCCGCGCATTCCCCCGACGACCTGTTCATGCTGATCTTCACGTCGGGCACGAGCGGCGACCCGAAGGCCGTGCGGTGCACGCACCGCAAGTTCACCGATCCCGCGACGATGCTCGCCACGCGGTTCGGTCTCGGCTCCGACGACACCGTGTACGTGTCGATGCCCCTGTTCCACTCCAACGCGATGATCGCCGGCTGGTCGATCGGACTCGCCGCGCGCGGCAGCATCGCCCTGCGTCGCCGGTTCTCGGCGTCGGGTTTCCTTCCCGACGTCCGCCGTTACGGCGTGACCTTCGCGAACTACGTCGGCAAACCACTGTCGTACATCGTGGCGACACCCGAACACCCCGACGACCACGACAACCCGCTGCGCATCATGTACGGCAACGAGGCGTCTGCCACCGCCGTCGCCGAGTTCACCCGCCGTTTCGGCGCGCGGGTGGTCGACGGCTTCGGCTCGACCGAGGGCGGCATCGCGATCGCCTCGGCACCCGACGCCCCGGCCGGATCCCTCGGCAGACTTCCCGAGGGCATCGAGATCCTCGATCCCGAGACGGGGCAACGCTGCCCGGCAGCGGTGTTCGACGCGAACGGCAGGATCACCAACGCCGACGCCGCGACGGGCGAGCTCGTCAACGTGCGCGGTGCCGGTCTGTTCGACGGCTACTACAACAATCCCGAGGCCGACGCCGAACGCCTCCGCGACGGGCGCTATCACAGCGGCGACCTCGCCTACCAGGACGAGAACGGTTTCGTGTACTTCGCCGGGCGCAGTTCGGGCTGGCTCCGGGTGGACGGTGAGAATCTCGGTGCGGCGCCCATCGAGCGCATCCTGATGCGGTACGAGGGCTTCGCTCAGGTCGCGGTGTACGGGGTGCCCGATCGCAACGTCGGCGACCGGGTGATGGCCGCGGTGATCCCTGCGGCGGGCTCCGACTTCGACCCGGTCGCGTTCGCGCGTTTCCTCGATGCACAGACCGATCTCGGCCCCAAGCAGATGCCCGGTCTGATCCGTGTCTGCAGCGAGTTCCCCCGCACCGCGACCTTCAAGGTCCTGACCCGTTCTCTGGCCGCCGAACGCTGGTCCTGCAGCGATCCGGTGTGGCTTCGGGAACGTGGCGATTCCGAATTCCGGTTGTTGTCGGACGAACTGGTGCAGCTTCTCGAACCGGCCTCCCTCGGCACTTCTGCGCGATAGCGTCGTCGCCCCTCGGCCGACGCGCTCCCGCGCGTACAGTTGTGCCGCGACGGTGGTTGTTCGGCGACAAGTCCGGAAGGACTTCCGTCGCCGTCGAGTCGAGTGACGGGCGGGACCGATGGACACCGACGGGTCATCCGGAGGGGCGGAGCGCACGCCGGACGGCAGATATGTGGTGGTGAACGGGCGGCGCTGGCGTGCCACCGACCCCACGATTCCTGAACCGTTGCAAAAGCAACTCGTGGCGGAGTTGATGCGCGCTCGGCGTCTCGTGAAGAGCGACGGCGACTCCGCACGGCACCGCGTCCAGGACGCGAAGGTCGCGCTCGGTGAACGCGGGCATCCGTGGTGGGAACCACGCGACGAGTATGCGGATCGTGAACGGCTGGCGGCCACGATCTGCGCGCTGCTCCGGGAACGGGATCCGTCCACCATCTGTCCCAGCGACGCCGCGCGGGTCGCGGGTGGCGACTCGTGGCGCGACCTCATGGACGCCGCACGCTCGGTGGCCGCCGAACTCGAACGCAGCGGCCACGTGGTGATCACGCAGAAGGGCGAGCCGGTGGACATGGAGACGGCACGAGGCCCGATCCGGATTGCACCCGGACCGAACCTCGAGCACCCTCGTCCCTCCCGGTGAGACGAATCCGAGCGATGATGATGTCGACACCGGCGTCGGCGTGCTTGCGGGCCTGGTTCGGCGAACCGCACAGCGCCGCGACCTTGCGACCGACTGTGTGGATGTGCTCGATCATGTCGGCCGGCGGGGTGCCGAGTGCGTTGGCGATGAGCGTGACCTTCGGATGCTGCAGCGCCACCTCCACCTGCGGGGTGACCTTGCGCGGAAGGCACGCAACAACGGACGAAGGCTCGCAACACCGGTAGTGACTGCCGACGTTGCGAGCCTTCGCCTCGCGTTGCGTACCTCAGATGATTCCGCGCTCGCGCAGTTCCTTCTGCTCGATGTCGCTCAGTCCGAGGATCTCGCCGTAGACCGCCGCGTTGTCGTATCCCGCGACGGGCGGGCCGGCACGACGCACCGAACCCGGCGTCCCGGTGAGCGTCGGCACCACACCGGGGCCGAGTACGTCTGCGCCGGTGCGCTCGTCGTGATGCGGAACGATCATGTCCCGTGCCCGGAACTGCGGATCGGCGACGACCTCCGCGACGGTGTTCACCGGCCCGGACACCACACCCGACGACGACAGGTGCGCCAGCAGGTCGTCGAGCGTCCACGTCGCCGCCCACTCGCCGATGAGGGCGTCGAGCTCGTCCTGGTTCACGCCGCGCGCGAGGTGGTCGGCGAAGCGCGGGTCGTCGGCGAGCTCGGGGCGCTCCATCGCCGCGCACAGGCGACGGAAGACGGTGTCCTGGTTGGCGGCGATGACGATCCACATGTCGTCGGACGTCCGGTACAGGTTCGACGGGGCGATGCCCTCGAGCCGGGTGCCGGAGGGGCCGCGGACGACGCCTGCGACGTCGTAGTCGGGGATCACCGATTCCTGGATCGCGAGGCACGCCTCGGTGAGCGCCACGTCGACGACCTGCCCGCGTCCGGTCCGTTCGCGGCCGAGCAGCGCGGCGAGGACGCCCTGCACGGCGAACATCCCGGCGAGGGAGTCGCCCAGGGAGAGCGCGAGTCGCGGGGGCGCCTGCCCGGGATAGCCGTTCAGGTGCCGCAGACCGCTCTCAGCCTCGGCCACGGACGCGTAGCCGGCCTGCCCGGCCTTGGGACCGGTCTGCCCGTATCCGGAGACGCGAGCCAGCACGATGCCCGGATTGATCTCGGAGAGCAGGTCGTAGCCGAGCCCCCACTTCTCGAGCGTGCCGGGACGGAAGTTCTCGACCACCACGTCGGACTCGGCGACGAGACGCCGGAACAGTTCCTGCCCGTCGGGCGCCCGCAGATCGAGGGTGATGCACCGCTTGTTGCGGGCGTGCACCGTCCAGAAGAAGCGGTGCCCGTCCCGTTCGCCCTGCCCCCAGGTGCGGAGCGGGTCGGGCCGCTTCGGGTCCTCGATCTTGATGACGTCGGCGCCCATGTCGCCGAGCAGGCGTCCTGCATACGGCCCGGCGATCAGGGTGCCCAGTTCGAGCACCCTGATGTCCGTGAGCGCTCCGGTTGCCTGCGACTCGGCCTGTGTCACTGCGTCTTCCGTCCTCTGCTCGGTAACCGAGGTGAACGGCCTCCTCCTCGGTGAACGCTTCGAGTCCGCTGCGGTGCGATTCACGACCGGTACCGCTCGCGTCACGTCCACCCCAGGGTAGTGCCGGATCGGGCACACCTCAGCCGTCGACCCCCACCCCCGACCGCCGCTGCCCCCCTGTCCGGCGACACCCCGGCCGACGCAGATCCCGGAAAGGGACGGTGCCCGGGGCGGATCACTCCACCCCGGGCACCTGCCACCCCACCACTGTGGTCCTATCGCGCCTCGTTCAGCCGATCGACGGCCTCGTCGTAGCCCCGCACGAGGTCGGCCATGATCTCCGCGACGGGACGGATCTCGTTCATCCGCCCCACCACCTGCCCGACCGGCATCGCGACGGCCTCGGGGTCATCGGCCGCCGACATGCGCTGATGCGCCTCGCTCACCAGGATGTTCTGTAGCGGCATCGGCAGCGGTTCGGGCGCACCGGGTTTCGACCACGCCTCCGTCCACTTGGTCTTGAGCAGACGCGCGGGCTTTCCCGAATAGATCCGCGACCGCACGGTGTCGGACGAGCTCGCTCCGAGCAACGCGCGCTGGATCGACGACGGACCGTGCGCGGCCGCCCCGAGCTTGTACTCCGAGGTGGTGAGCCAGTACGAACCCATCCACACACCGGAGGCGCCGAGGGCCAGCGCCGCCGCGACCTGCCGTCCCGATCCCACACCACCGGCGGCGAGCACTGCCGCGGAATCGCCGAGCGCATCGACGATTTCGGGCCACAGCACCATCGATGCGATCTCACCCGTGTGCCCGCCGGCCTCGTAGCCCTGCGCGATCACGATGTCGACACCGTTCTCGACGTGCCGCTTCGCGTGCTCGACCGCACCCGCGAGTGCCGCGACCGGCACTCCCTTCTCGTGCGCGAGGTCGATGACGTCCTTCGGCGGCGACCCCAGGGCGTTGGCGATCAGGGCGGGCCGGTGTGCGAGTGCCACGTCGACGTGCGAACGCGCGACCGAATGCAGCCAGCCCAGAACACCGCTCGCCTTGCCGACGTCGTCGGACAGCGGCGGCACACCGAGTTCTTCGAGCGTGCGGTTGACGAAGGCACGGTGTTCGGCGGGGATCAGTTTGTCGAGGTCCACCGCGGTGCCCTCGGTGGGCACCTTGGCGGGCATCACGATGTCGACGCCGTACGGTTTGCCGTCGGTGTTCTCGTCCATCCAGGTCAGGACGGCGTCGAGTTCCTCCGGGTCGTTGAACCGCACACACCCGAGGACACCGAGTCCACCCGCGCGGCTGATCGCCGCCGCGACGTGTTCGGAAGGCGTGAATCCGAAGATCGGATACTCGATACCGAACTTCTTGCTGAGGCCGGTTTGCATGCGTCCTTCTATCCCGTCGCCGCGGCGCCGTTGCCGTCGCCGTTGTTGTAGACCTCGTCGGCCGGACGCAATCCGGTCTGGTCCTTGGCCCACCGGTAGTCGGGCTTGCCGGCCGGCGACCGCTTGATCTCGTCGACGAACCACACCGCGCGCGGCACCTTGTACCCTGCGATCTTCGACCGTGCCGTCGTCATGAGTTCGTCGAGCGTCGTCTGCTCGCCCTCGCGCAGGGCGACGACGGCGCAGACCCGCTCGCCGAAGCGCTCGTCCGGCACACCGACCACCAGGGCGTCGAAGACCGCCGGGTGCTGCTTGAGTGCGCCCTCGACCTCTTCGGGGTAGACCTTCTCGCCGCCGCTGTTGATCGAGACCGAACCGCGGCCGAGCATTGTGACGGTGCCGTCACCCTCGACGCGCGCGTAGTCACCGGGGATCGAGTAGCGGATCCCGTTGTACTCGCGGAAGGTCGCCTTGGTCTTGGCTTCGTCCTTGTAGTAGCCGAGCGGGATGTTGCCGGTGCGCGCGACCATGCCGACCTTTCCGGAACCCGGTTCGATCGGGTTGCCGTCGTCGTCGAGGACGGTGGTCGACTCGTCGATCTTCACCGTGGGGCCGCCGCCGAGGGTCTTGCCCTTCTCGGCGATGCCGATGCCACCGAAGCCGGTCTCGGACGAGCCGATGGAGTCGGTGATGATCTTGCCGGGCAGCAGGTCGAGGAAACGGTCCTTGATGGACGGGGAGAACAGGGCCGCACTCGATGCCATGGCGAACAGGGTCGAGAGGTCGTAGGGCTGACCGGTGGCCGGGTTGCCCTCCTCCAGTGCGTCGAGCATGGGGCGGGCCATGGCGTCGCCGGTGATGAAGATGACGTTGACCTTGTGGTCGTCGATGATGCGCCACACCTCGTGGCCCGAGAACTCGGGGTGCATGACGACCTTGCCGCCGCTGAACAACGACTGGAACAGCGCCCACTGGGCGCCACCGTGGATCATCGGCGGGATGGGATAGCGCACGAGACCGGGATTCTCGGCGCCCTCCTTCGCCAGCTGCCATTCGTCCTTGACCCATTCCCCGGTCATGAAGTTGATACCGCCGCCGAGGACGCGCCACACGTCCTCGTGACGCCACATCACGCCCTTGGGGTGACCGGTGGTGCCGCCGGTGTAGAGCATGTAGATGTCGTCGGCGCTGCGGTCTTCGAAGTCGCGTTCCGGGTTGCTCTGCGCCAGTGCCGCTTCGTATTCGATGCCGCTATAGGCCGAGAAGTCGACGTCGGTGCCGTCCTCGACCACCACGACGGTCTTCACCAGCGGAGTGTTCGGCAGGACGTTCGCGACCTTGTCGGAGTAGCGACGTTCGTGGACGAGCGCGACCATGTCGGAGTTGTCGAAGATGTACTGCAACTCGTTCTCGACATAGCGGTAGTTGACGTTGATCATGATCGCGCGGATCTTGAAGACCGCGATCATCGCCTCTACGGCCTCGATGGTGTTGCGCGAGTAGATGCCGACCTTGTCGCCCGGCTTCACACCTTGTTCGCGCAGGTAATGAGCAAGTCGGTTGGCTCGTTCCTCCAGCTGTGCGTAGGTGACCTCACGTCCGTCCGAGGCCAGCGCGACGCGCTCGGGAACGAGGTCGATTGCGTGTTCGACGAGGTCTGCGATATTTAGGGCCACGCTGACAAAAGTAGAACGTGTTACCGTTTCTGACAAGACCTGAATATGATCCAGTTCACAATCCTGCGAGGAGTCCCGCCAGTGTCCGCTACCGAAGCCCCCGGCGCAGCCGATTCGGACATTTCGTCCCGCGCACCGCATTGCCTCGTCGAGCAACGCGGCCACGTTCTGATCGTCACTCTCAACCGCCCCGAGGCACGAAATGCGCTGTCCGGCGAAATGATGGCGATCATGAACGAGGCCTGGGATCGCGTCGACAACGATCCCGAGATCCGCGTCGCGATCCTCACCGGCGCCGGTGGAGCGTTCTGCGCGGGTGCCGATCTCAAGGCCATGAATGCAGCGCCTCCCGGAGACAAGTTCGAGCAGGGCGAGCGGAGCAACGGCGGTGGGTGGGATCTCAGTCGGCTCCCCGCACTACTGAAGGGCCGCCGTCTGACGAAGCCACTCATCGCGGCCGTCGAGGGTGCCGCCATCGCCGGTGGCACCGAGATCCTGCAGGGCACCGACATCCGTGTCGCCGGCGAGAGCGCGAAATTCGGCGTCTCCGAAGCGAAGTGGGGATTGTTCCCGCTCGGCGGATCCGCCGTGCGCCTCGTCCGGCAGATCCCGTACACGATCGCCGCCGACATCCTGCTCACGGGCCGCCACATCAAGGCCGCCGAGGCCAAGGAGATCGGGCTCATCGGCTACGTCGTCCCCGACGGCACCGCACTCGACAAGGCCCTCGAGATCGCCGAGACGATCGCGAACAACGGCCCGGTCGCCGTGCAGGCCATCCTCCGGACCATCCGCGACGCGGAAGGTCTGCACGAGGAGGAGGCGTTCCGGATCGACGCCGAACTGGGCGCCGCCGTCTTCAAGAGCGCCGACGCCAAGGAGGGGCCGCGGGCGTTCGCGGAGAAGCGCGCCCCGAAGTTCTCGGGTTCCTGACCTGCGCCACTGTGGACCGCACTCCCACCCGTGAGAGCACGGTCACAACCATCTCCTTAGCTCTGCTACATTGTCGGCCGTGATCCAGACCACAAGATCACAGTGTTCGTCGAGGCGATGTCGAGGCAATGAGGAGCCCCCATGTATCCAGGAGTGCACGCCCGAACCGCCCCGGACAAACTCGCCGTCGTCCTGGCCGACAGTGGCCGGAGCCTGACCTACCGCGAACTCGACGACCGGTCAGCGGCGCTCGCCCGAGTGCTGCACGATGCCGGGCTCCGCCCCGGCGACGTCGTCGCCCTCCTCACCGACAACCGGCCGGAGGCATTCGAGGTGTTCTGGGCCGCAATGCGGTCCGGGCTGTACATCACGGCGGTCAACAGCCACCTCACCGCCGGCGAGGTGGCGTACATCGTCGAGGACAGCGGCGCGAAGGCCCTGATCGTCTCGACGACGCTGGGTGAGCTTTCCGAACAGGTCGGCGAGAAGGTCACGATCGGTTCCGCGCGACTCGCGTTCGGCGGCGCCGTGCGCGGTTTCGAGTCGTACGAGGACGCCCTTGCCGGGGCCGGTCCGCGGCTCGAGGAGGAACCGTGCGGCGCCATCATGCTGTACTCGTCGGGAACCACGGGCTTCCCCAAGGGAATCCAGCCGGATCTCCCGGAACGTCGCGTCGACGAACCCGGTGAGCCGCTGGTGACGGTGGCACAGTTCCTCTTCGGCCTCACCGACTCCGACGTCTACTACTCCCCCGCCCCGATCTATCACGCAGCGCCTCTGCGCTGGGGTGGGGCGATCCACGCGCTCGGCGGCACGGTGGTCCTGGCCGAGAAGTTCGACGCCGAGACCGCGCTCCGGCACATCGAGGAGCACAAGATCACCGCCGGGCAGATGGTGCCGACGATGTTCGTCCGCATGCTCAAGCTCGACGACGAGATCCGTGCCCGCCACGACCTGTCGAGTCTGCGCGTGCTCGTCCACGCCGCCGCGCCGTGCCCGCCGGAGGTCAAGCGGTCGATGATCGACTGGCTCGGACCGGTGATCTACGAGTACTACAGCTCCACCGAGGCCAACGGGATCACGTTCATCAACAGCCAGGAATGGCTCGAACACCCGGGTTCGGTCGGCAAGAGCGTGCTCGGGCCCGCGCACATCTGCGACGAGGAAGGGCGGGAACTCCCGGCCGGTGAGGTGGGGACCATCTACCTCGAGTACGAGAAGGTTCCGTTCTCGTACCACAACGATCCCGAGAAGACCGCGGCGTCGCAGCATCCCGAGCATCCCACATGGACCACGGTCGGCGACCTCGGTTACCTCGACGAGGACGGTTATCTGTATCTGACCGACCGCAAGTCGTTCACGATCATCTCCGGCGGAGTGAACATCTATCCGCAGGAGATCGAGAACGTGCTCGCCCTGCACCCGGCCGTCGAGGACGTCGCCGTCATCGGCGTACCCCATCCGGAGATGGGCGAGGAGGTCAAGGCCGTCGTGCAGGTGTCGTCCGGTGCCACCACATCACCCGATCTCGCCGACGACCTCATCGCGTACGTCCGCGAGCGGGTCGCCCACTTCAAGGTGCCGCGGTCGGTGGACTTCGTCGACGAACTGCCCCGCACCCCCACGGGCAAGCTGGTGAAGGGCAAGCTGAAGGCGGCCTACGCCTCCTGACGCCCCGCCCGCGGCGGGCGGAAACCGTCCTCACGGAAGGGTTTCCGCCCGCGGCGGCATCTAGCGCAGCACCACCTCGGCGATCGTGCGCACCTGGTCGACATCGCGACAACCCACCAGCAGCATCGTCACGCCGGCCGCCTCCCAGCGCTTCACACCTTCGCGCACCTCGTCGGCATTGCCGACGATCATCGTCTCGGTGACCATCTCGTCCGGGATCACTGCCGCCGCCTCGTCCTTACGGCCGGCACGGAACAGCGCGGTCACCTCGTCGACCACGGCCTCGTATCCCATCCGCCGGTAGACCTGCGCGTGGAAGTTCAACTCCGGCGCGCCCATTCCCCCGACGTACAGTGCCGTCACCGGTTTCATCGCCGCGATCGTCCCTGCGCGGTCGTCCGTGATCACCACCTGGCAGGTCGCCGCGATCTCGAAGTCCTCGCGGGTGCGCCGGGCGCCCGGCCGGGCGAACCCCTCGTCGAGCCACTCGTCGTACATCGGCGCCAGGCGCGGGGTGTAGTAGATCGCGAGCCAGCCGTCGGCGATCTCGGCGGTGAGCGCGACGTTCTTCGGACCTTCGGCACCGATCCAGATCGGGATGTCCGACCGCAGCGGATGCGTGATGGGCTTGAGCGGTTTACCGAGCCCGGTGGATCCGGTGCCTGCGTAGGGCAGCGGGAAGTGCGGTCCGTCGCCGGTCACCGGCGCTTCGCGCGCGAGCACCTTGCGGATCACGTCGACGTACTCGCGGGTCCGTGCGAGGGGCTTGGCGAACGGTTGCCCGTACCAGCCCTCCACCACCTGTGGCCCCGAGACGCCGAGGCCGAGGATGTGCCGGCCACCCGAGAGGTGATCGAGCGTGAGCGCGTGCATCGCGCAACTCGTCGGAGTACGCGCGGAGATCTGCACGACGGACGTGCCGAGCCGCACCCGTTCCGTGGACGAGCCCCACCAGGCCAGCGGCGTGAACGCGTCCGATCCCCACGATTCGGCGGCGAAGACGGCGTCGAATCCTTCGGCCTCGGCCGCAGCAACGACTTCCGGTGCGTTCGAGGGCGGCTGAGCACCCCAGTAGCCGAGTTGCAGTCCCAGTTTCATTGGACGCCTTTCCTGTCGGGCGAATCGTGGAGAGATGCAGTTCGCGCGCCGCTCTTGCCAGCACCACTAGAACCTGTTCTACTCGAAATTGTGAGCCTGGGAAAGAGCGCGGTTGCCGAGCCACCGCTGAGCGCACCGCTGAATCTGAAGTTCGACTACACACGATCCACCGGGCCGACCGTCGGAGCCTTCGTCACCGGATTGCGCGACGGCCGCATTCTCGGCGCCCGCGGATCCGACGGACGGGTCCTCGTCCCACCCCCCGAATACGACGCGGTCACCCATGAACCACTCACCGATGTCGTCGAGGTCGGACAGACCGGCACCGTGATGAGCTGGACGTGGAACGCCGAACCGCTGCCCGGACAGCCCTTCGACCGGCCCTTCGCCTGGGCACTGATCCGCCTCGACGGCACCGACACCGCACTCCTGCACGCCGTCGACGTCGGCTCCCCGGACGACATCGAGACGGGTCTGCGTGTGCGCGTGCGCTGGGCGGCCGAGCGCACCGGCGCGATCCACGACATCGAGGCGTTCGAACCCGGCGAGGCGACGATCACCGTCGCAGCGGCCGAGGGTGATCCGGTCACGATGATCACCACTCCCGTCGATCTGGACTACCGGCACTCCGCCTCCCCCGAGGAATCCTGGTACCTGCGAGGGTTGAAGGACGGCAGGATCATCGGTGGCCGCACCGGCCCGGGCGGGAAGGTCTACGTGCCCCCGCGCGGTGCGAGCCCCACCGACGGTGTACCGACGAAGGAACCCGTGGAAGTGTCCGACAAGGGCATCGTCACCACCTTCTGCATCGTGAACGTGCCGTTCCTCGGCCAGCAGATCGAGCCGCCCTATGTCGCCGCCTACGTACTGCTCGACGGTGCCGACATCCCGTTCCTGCACCTGATCCTCGAATGCGATGCGTCCGAGGTGCGGATGGGCATGCGTGTCGAAGCGAAATGGCGTCCTCGCGAGGAGTGGGATCACACGCTGCGCAACATCGAGTACTTCCGTCCCACCGGCGAACCCGACGCCGACTACGACACCTTCGAACACCACCTCTGAGAGCGGCGGACACATGACAGACATCGCAGTCGTCGGCTTCGCGCACGCTCCGCACGTGCGCGAGACGTTCGGCACCACCAACGGCGTCGAGATGCTCGTCCCGTGTTTCCAGGAGCTGTACGGCAAGCTCGGCATCACCAAGTCCGACATCGGTTTCTGGTGTTCGGGTTCCTCCGATTACCTTGCCGGACGAGCATTCTCGTTCATCTCGGCGATCGATGCGATCGGCGCCGTCCCGCCCATCAACGAATCGCACGTCGAGATGGATGCGGCCTGGGCGCTCTACGAGGCGTGGGTCAAGCTCATCACGGGTGAGGTCGACACCGCCCTCGTGTACGGCTTCGGCAAGTCCTCGGCCGGCACTCTGCGCCGAACCCTGTCCCTGCAGCTCGATCCGTACCTCGTGGCCCCTCTGGGCGTCGACTCCGTCTCGCTCGCGGGCCTGCAGGCCCGCCTGGGTCTCGAATCCGGTAAGTGGACCGACCGCGAGATGGCGGAGGTCGCGGTCCGTAGCCGCGCCGCCGCCAAGGACAATCCCAAGGCGCAACTCTCCGGCGACTTCGACATCGACGAACTGCTCGCCCAGCCGTACATCGCCGACCCGTTGCGTAAGCACGACTGCGCCCCCGTCACCGACGGCGCGGCCGCGATCGTCCTCGCGACCGGCGACCGGGCGCGCGAGCTGTGCGAGAACCCGGCGTGGATCACCGGGATCGAGCATCGCACCGATTCACCGAACTTCGGCGCACTCGATCTGACCGTCTCACCCTCGACCCGGGCCGCAGCGCAGGCCGTCACCGGCGGGGACACCGCCTTCGACGTCGCCGAGTTGCATGCACCGTTCACGCACCAGGAACTCATCCTGCGCGAGGCGATCGGCCTGGGCGAGTCGACGACGATCAACCCGTCCGGTGGGCCGCTGACGGGCAACCCGATGTTCTCCGGCGGTCTCGAGCGCATCGGTTACGCAGCGCAGGCGATCATGGACGGCACGGCCGGACGTGCACTCGCGCACGCGACGAGCGGTGCTGTGCTGCAACAGAATCTGGTAGCCGTTCTGGAGGGACGCAACTGATGGCGAAGCAACCCGCAGCTGTCCTCGGAACCGGGCAGACCCATTACGTCGCCAAGCGGCACGACGTGTCGATGTCCGGCCTCGTCCGCGAGGCGATCGACCGCGCCATGACGGACGCCCAGGTGGGCTGGGACGACATCGACGCCGTGGTGATCGGCAAGGCCCCCGACCTGTTCGAGGGCGTCATGATGCCCGAACTGTCGATGGTCGACGCCATCGGCGCCACGGGCAAGCCGATGCTGCGCGTGCACACCGCCGGGTCCGTCGGGGGCTCGACGGCGAACGTCGCGGCAAGCCTCGTCCAGGCCGGCGTGCACCGCCGGGTACTCGCGGTGGCCTGGGAGAAGCAGTCCGAGTCGAACGCGATGTGGGCGCTGTCCACACCGGTCCCGTTCACCATGCCGGTCGGTGCCGGCGCGGGCGGCTACTTCGCGCCGCACGTCCGTTCGTACATCCGCCGGTCCGGTGCGCCCGAGCACATCGGGGCGATGGTCGCGGTCAAGGACCGCCTCAACGGCGCGAAGAATCCGTACGCGCATCTGAAGCAGCCCGACATCACGCTCGAGAAGGTGCAGGCCTCGCAGATGCTGTGGGATCCGATCCGGTACGACGAGACGTGCCCGTCGTCCGACGGTGCGTGCGCGGTCGTGCTCGGCGACGAGGACACCGCGAAGGCCGCCGAGCAGGCCGGCCGCCGGGTGGCGTGGATCCATGCCACGGCGATGCGCACCGAACCCACCACCTACGCCGGGCGCGATCAGGTGAATCCGGAGGCCGGACGGGTCGCTGCCGCAGCACTGTGGAAGCAGGCCGGTATCACCGATCCGCTCGGCGAGATCGACTGCGCCGAGATCTACGTGCCGTTCTCGTGGTTCGAGCCGATGTGGCTCGAGAACCTCGGTTTCGCGTCCGAGGGGTCGGGGTGGAAACTCACCGAGGCCGGCGAGACGGCGATCGGCGGTCGGCTTCCGGTCAACATGTCCGGCGGCGTGCTCTGCTCCAACCCCATCGGGGCATCGGGCATGATCCGGTTCGCCGAAGCCGCGATCCAGGTGATGGGCACGGCGGGAGATCACCAGGTCGACGGCGCCCGCAAGGCACTCGGACATGCCTACGGCGGTGGATCCCAGTACTTCTCCATGTGGGTGGTGGGCTCCGACCGGCCCACGAATTAGGAGGCATCATGGTCTCGTTCACCGTCGGGGTCGCGATGACCCCACTCGACCAGCTCACCGGCATCGCGCAGACCGCCGAGGAGTGCGGATACACCTCGATCGCACTGCCCGACTCCCTGTTCTACATGGAGAAGCAGACGGTCGACTATCCGTACACCCCCGACGGTTCGCGGATGTGGACGCCCGACACCCCCTGGGTGGATCCGCTCATCGCCGCGGCGTCGATGGCGGCGAGCACGTCGACGATCCGGTTCTACACCCAGGTGCTCAAGCTCGGCTCCCGCAATCCGGTGCTGCTGGCGCGGCAGGTCGGATCCGTTGCGAACCTCACCGGGAACCGGTTCGGACTGGGTGTCGGAATCGGCTGGGCGCCGGAGGAATTCGAGTGGTGCGGTGTGCCCTACGCGAAGCGCGGCAAGCGCGTCGACGAGATGATCGACGTTCTGAAGCTGATCCTCGACGGCGGCATGGTCGAACATCACGGCGAGTTCTACGACTTCGACCGGCTGCAGATGAGTCCCGCGCCCACCGCACCGGTACCGCTCTACGTCGGTGGGCACACCGAGGTGGCACTGCGTCGTGCGGCCCGGGTCGGTGACGGTTGGACGTCGGCGATGATCGGGTTCGACGATCTGGTCGGGGTCATCACCCGACTGCGCGAATTGCGGGCCGAGTACGGCCGCAGCAACCTGCCGTTCGAGATCCAGACGGTGTGCGTCGACAGGTTCGGTGGTTCCGGTTACGCCGAACTGGCCGACGCCGGGGTCACCGACATCATCGTGGTGCCGTGGATCTTCGACGGCCACGGTTTCGACTCCCCGCTCGAGGCGAAGCAGGAATCGCTGCGGAAGTTCGCCGACAAGTACATTCCCGGAAGGGATGCCGCATGAGCGAGGAACACCCGGCGCGTATCGCAGCGAAGGCGTCGCAGGCGGCGGCGAGCGGGAAACGCAAGGACGAGTGGCTCGCGCTGTTCGCGGAGAACGCGTGCGTCGAGGATCCGGTGGGTCCGTCCGGCTTCGATCCGGAGGGCAAGGGGCATCACGGTGCCGAGGCGATCGCGAAGTTCTACGACATGACCATCGCGAACACCGACAAGCTCGAGTTCCTCGTCGACGACGTGCTGGTGTGCGGCAACGAGTGCGTCAACATCGGCACGATCCGCACCACGATGGCGGGCAATCTCATCGACGCGGAGGGCGTGTTCGTCTACCGGGTCGACGACGACGGCAGGATCGTGTCGCTGCGTGCGTTCTGGGAAGTGGATCGCGCGATGAAGACTCTGCGGCCGGTCTCGTAGCATCGGCGGTATGCCGACCGCCGGAATCGTTCTCGCAGCAGGGGACGGCTCTCGGTTGGGTGGACGCGCGAAGGCGTTGCTCCCCCACCGTGGTGGCCGTCCCCTGCTGCATACCGTCGTCGATGCACTGCTCGGCGGTGGCTGCGACGAGGTCGTGGTGGTAGTCGGGGCGTTCGGCGACGATGTGGCCGCCGCGTGCCCTACCGGAGCGACAGCGGTCTACAACCCCGACTGGACCGTCGGCATGTCGACATCCCTGCGCCGCGGGGTCGACGCGGCACGAGCCCACCACAGGGTTGCGCTCACCGTCGTCGACTTTCCCGGCATCACGGCCGATCTGGTGCGCCACGTCCTGGACGAGCACCGGCCGGGCACGGTCACGCTCCCCGTCTTCGGAGATCACCCCGGTCATCCGGTGGTCTTCGACATCGCCGACGCGCTCGGCGCCGCCGCCGACGCCACCGGTGACGAGGGCGCGCGGTCCTTCCTCGCCCGCAATCGTGAACGCGTGCGGCGTCTCGACTGCACCGGGCTCGCCGACCCCGGAGACGTCGATACCCCCGAGGATCTTCGCCGCCTGACCTGATCGCATCGTCGCCCGGCGTGTCGGCGCCGCGTCCCGGTGACCGCTCGGAGAAGGTAGGGGGTGCCCTCCTGGATTCTCTACGCACTCGCAGCCGTCGGCAGTTTCACCGCCGGAACCGTCCTCGCCGCGCCGAGCGTCGACACCTATCCACTCGATACCGGGTTCGGTTTCGGTGCCGTGGAGACTTCGGGTATCACCGCGTCTGCCACGGGAGCGCTCGTCGCCGCGTCGATCGCGCTGTGGTTACGCCACCGGGTGGGCGCGCTCGGCGCCGTCGTGGCCGGAGCCGCACTCGTGGCGGTCGTCGCCCTGCCGGGTGCGTGGCGGTTCGACATGTACGTCTCGGCGGTCGGTGCAGGCCTGGTGCTCGGTGCCCTCGTCGTCTGCTGCGCCCGAACTGCGGGCACCCGGCTCCCCGCGGTGATGACCGGTGGCGTCGTTGCCGCGCTGCTCACCGCGGAACCCGTCGCGGAATACCGGGAGTTCGCGGCCTCCTCGTCCGGAAGCGCCGTGTACCTCGAGGTGTCGGCGCAGCCCGCCAACACAGTGTGGACGGTTCTCTCGGTGACTGTCATCGCGGTGGCAACAGCGGCTCTCGTGATGCGTGCCGGTGCTCCCGATTCGGTCGACGAACGACGATGGGATGTGAGGGAAACGGTGGTCGGTATCGGCCTACCGCTCGTCGCCGTCGTGCTGTATCGGTCTCTTCACAGTGCCGTGTGGTCTCCGGATGCGAGTCCCGGCGGGAACGGGCGATGGCTGTGGGGCATCGTCGCTGTCCCACTCGTGATCGGTGCTGCCCTGTGGCTGCGCGAGAGAAGCGGAGCGGTCCTGCTCGCCGCCTTCGCGGTGGCCGTCGCCGCGGGTACCGCTCCCTCGTGGATTCCCGGCGGATGGTTCCTGCCGGCCGTGATGGTCGTGCTCGCCGCCGTCGGCGCGTGGCTGGGCCGTCGCGCGCCGAGGCCGACGGCCGGAGTGGGCGTGCTCGCGTTCGTCACGATCACGGCGATCTTCACTCGTGCGCCCTGGGACAACGTCCACCTCCTGGCGACCTTCTTCGTTCTTCCGGTGGCAGCCGCGTACACGATCAGCGCGGCACTACCGTCGACGAGCGCAGTCACCGCCGCGTCCTTCTCGCTGCCCGCCGTGATGGCGTTGCCTCTGCTCACCCGATTCGGATGGACCGCCTACACGCCTCTCACCGATTCTCCGTCCGGGTGGACGCCGGACTCGTGGACGGTTCTCACGACCGGTGTATCGGTAGCCGGTGTGCTCGCGGCGGGGGCCGCGATGTGGTGGATCGGCCGCAGGTCCGAGGTCCTGTAGACGACACGGGATGTGCGAGGTCCCCGGGCGCGCAGGGGCGGCCGGGGACCTCGATGTTCGGTTCGGTCGGTGTTCGGTTCGGTCAGTGCTGGACCGGGCACCCACCCGAGGTCTTGTAGTCGACCTGGAATTCCTTGATGCCGTTGAGCCAGCCCGACCGCAGACGGTGCGGGTCGCCGATCTTCGTGATGTCCGGGATGTGATCGGCGATCGCGTTGAAGATCAGGTCGATCTCCATACGTGCGAGGTTCGCGCCCAGGCAGTAGTGCGCGCCCGTTCCACCGAATGCCAGGTGCGGGTTGGGATCACGAAGGATGTCGAACTCGCGGGGGTTGTCGAACACTTCTTCGTCGTTGTTGGCCGACGCGTACAGCATGACGACGCGATCGCCCTTCTTGATCGTCTGCCCGCCGAGTTCGGTGTCCTCGAGGGCGGTGCGCTGGAACGACGTGACCGGGGTGGCCCAGCGGATGATCTCGTCGGCGGCGGTCTTCGGCCGGTCGCGCTTGAAGATCTCCCACTGCTCCGGATTGTCGAGGAACGCCACCATGCCGTGGGTGATCGCGTTGCGGGTGGTCTCGTTGCCGGCCACCGCGAGCACGATGAAGAAGAAGCCGAACTCCTCGGGAGCGAGTTCGTCACCGTCGATGTCGGCCTCGATGAGGGTGGTGACGATGTCGTCGGCCGGGTTCTCCTTGCGGGCCGCGGCCATCTGGTAGGCGTACCCGAGGACTTCCATGGACGCTGCCGCCGGATCGGCGGTGTTGTCCGGATCGTCGTAGCCCGTCATCTGGTTGGACCACTCGAAGAGCTTGGCGCGATCCTCCTGCGGCACACCGATGAGGTCGGCGATCGCCTGCAGCGGCAGTTCCGCGGCGATCTGCGTGACGAAGTCGCCCCGACCGGCCTGGCAGGCCTCCTGGACGATCATCTTGGAGCGACGGTCGAGCTCGTCGCGCAGGCCGTTGATCGCACGGGGCGTGAAGCCTCGGGCGACGAGTTTGCGCAGCTTGGTGTGCTCGGGGGCGTCCTTGTTGAGCAGGACGTGACGTTGCAGCTCGACGGCCTCACGAGGAATGTCGTCGTTGAACCGCGGAATCGCAGTGTTCTCCCAGTTGGAGAACACGTCGCTCCGGCGGGAGACCTCTCGGACCTCCTCGTGCCGGGAGACAACCCAGAAACCCTCGTCGTGGAAACCACCGACGTCGGGAGACTTCTTGTTCCACCACACCGGTGCCGTCTTACGCAGTTCCGCGAACTCTTCGAACGGCATACGGTCTGCGTACAGATCGGGGTCGGTGAAGTCGATGTCTTCGGGGATGTTCGGCTGCGCCACTGATATCTCTCCTGCCCTGGCGAGTACCGCTCGCGTGATTTGTAACACGTTCTAGAACCATTCAAACACAGGCGCGCCGCGCGACCAAGAGATCTGCACGTCCCGTGGATAATCGAGTTCTGTTGCCTCTCGGAGAAACCTGTTCTATTTTGCGAAGAACGTAGGAGAAAGGAGCCCGAAGTGGGCACACCAGTCATCGTCGAGGCCGCACGGACCCCGATCGGCAAGCGGGGTGGATGGCTCGCGGGCCTGCACGCTGCCGAGATCCTGGGCGCCGTCCAGGCCGGACTCGTCGAACGCGCCGGCATCGACGCCGAGCTCGTCGAACAGGTCATCGGTGGCTGCGTCACCCAGGCGGGCGCCCAGTCCAACAACATCACCCGCACCGCATGGCTCAACGCGGGGCTGCCCTGGCAGGTCGGCGCGACCACCATCGACGCCCAGTGCGGATCGGCGCAGCAGGCCAATCACCTCATCGCAGGCCTCATCGCCACCGGCGCCATCGACGTGGGCATCGCCTGCGGCATCGAGGCGATGACCCAGGTGCCCCTCGGCGCCAACGTCGGCGACCAGGCGGGCCCGCGCCGGCCGGAGTCCTGGAGCATCGACATGCCCAACCAGTTCGAGGCCGCCGAACGCATCGCGCGGCGCCGCGGCATCACCCGCGAGGACGTCGACGCACTCGGCGTGCGCTCACAGCAGCTCGCGAAGCAGGCCTGGGACGAGGGCCGGTTCGACCGCGAGGTGCTGCCGGTCGTCGCACCCGTCGTCGACAAGGAGGGCAACCGCACCGGCGAGAAGGCGACCGTCACCCGCGACCAGGGTCTGCGCGAGACGTCGGCCGAGTCGCTGGCGAAGCTGAAGCCCGTGCTCGAGGGTGGCATCCACACCGCCGGCACCTCGTCGCAGATCTCCGACGGAGCCGCGGCCGTGCTGCTCATGGATTCCGACCGCGCGAAGGCACTCGGACTGAAGCCGCGGGCGCGGATCGTCGCGCAGGCTCTCGTCGGCGCCGAACCCGAGTTCCACCTCGACGGCCCGGTCCAGGCCACCGCGAAGGTTCTCGAGAAGGCGGGCATGAGCGTCGGCGATCTCGACCTGTTCGAGGTCAACGAGGCGTTCGCGTCGGTGCTGCTGTCCTGGGCCCAGGTGCACGGACCCGACATGGACAAGGTCAACGTCAACGGTGGCGCGATCGCGCTCGGCCACCCCGTCGGATCCACCGGCTCCCGCCTCATCACCACCGCGCTGCACGAGCTCGAGCGGCGTGACGCGTCGACCGCTCTGATCTCGATGTGCGCCGGTGGAGCGCTGGCGACGGGCACCATCATCGAGCGCATCTGACATGGGCACCGAAGCGGCGCCGAAGGGCCTCGACTCGAAGGCCACGATCTCGATCATCAAGTGGATGTCGCGGTTCAACGTCGCGGCGTACCGGGCGACCGGCGGTCGCATCGGCGGGAAGTGGCGCGTGGGAAGCGCCTTCCCGTGGGGCATCCCGGTGTGCCTGGTGACCACGATCGGGCGGAAGACCGGGCAACCGCGAACGGTCCCGCTGCTGTTCCTCGAGGACGGCGACAAGGTGGTCCTCGTCGCCTCCCAGGGAGGACTGCCCAAGCACCCCTTGTGGTTCCGCAACATCCAGGCGAACCCGGAGACCACGGTGCAGATCAAGTCGCGCATCCGGACCATGCGGGCGCGGGTCGCGAGCGACGAGGAACGAGCGGCCTACTGGCCACGTCTGACGGCGATGTACCCGGACTTCGACAACTACCAGTCGTGGACCGACCGTGTGATTCCCGTCGTCGTGTGCGAGTGAGCGTCCCTCCCGGCACGGTTCGCCGGGACGGTCCCGTGCGGGAATACTGAGTCTCGTACGTCCAGGTTCTCGACGAAGGGATGTCGCACGATGGAAACCACCGATCACGACAAGGTGCTCGACCGGCGGGAAATCGCGGCCGCGCTGCTCCGGGCGCTCGAACGACGCCACGAGGTGCTCGACGTGATCGTCGAGAGCAAGGATCGGGGCGACGCGGTCGCGAAGCTCGCCTCGCTGCTCGACACCGACGAGTTCTGCGCGGAGGCCGTGCTGAACCTTCCGTTCCGCCGTCTGACCCAGGCGGAGCGGAAGAAGATCCGTGAAGAACTCGACGATCTCGATGCGGTGCTGCAGTGGACGACAGCGGCGCGTCCGTACGCGACCGGCGCGCATTTCCGGTTGCGGCCCATTTCCCACAGCGCGGCCGACACGGCGCTGTTCAAGCAGCGCTGCGCCGACCAGCTGGGTGACGACAGCGACGAACAGGTCGAATCCGAGCGGCAGCGCGGCAGCGAGCTGATGGACGACGAGTCCGGCATGTGGCTTGTGGCCGAAGATCTTTCGGGCGACGAGCCGAAGGCCATCGGGTTCGCGTTCGGCGAGCTGACCGGCAACGAGGTCGAGGTGCGGATCTGGGTGCATCCCGAGTTCCGCAAGCAGGGTTACGGCACCGCCACGCTCAAGCAGGCACGTTCCGAACTCGCTGCCTACTTCCCCGGCTCCACCCTCATCGTCCGCACGCCCGCCTAGAGCGGCGACGCCGTCCGTGCGCGTTTCCGGTGATGACCACCGGAAACGCGCGGGGACATCACGCTCCGTAGACCGGCGTCGGCGGCTGCGACGCTGCGATCAGCTTCTCGACGACGGGACCGAGTTCCTTCGGATCCCAACGGTCGCCCTTGTCGATCGCCTCACCGTGGCGCCACCCGTCGGCCAGCGACACCTTGCCGCCCTCGGCCTCGAACACGCGACCGGTCACGTCCTTCGCTTCGGCACTGCCGAGCCACACGACCAGCGGCGAGACGTTCTCCGGCGCCATGGCGTCGAAACCCTCTTCGGGTGCGGCCATCATCTCGGCCATCGCGCCACCGGCCCCGACGGTCATGCGGGTGCGCGCCGAGGGTGCGATCGCGTTGACGGTTACCCCGTAGCGGCCGAATTCGGCTGCGGCCTGGATCGTGAGCGTCGCGATACCGGCCTTGGCGGCGGCGTAGTTGCCCTGGCCGATGCTGCCCATCAGGCCGGCACCCGAGCTGGTGTTGATGATGCGGGCGTCGACGGGGTTGCCGGCCTTGGCCTCGGCGCGCCAGTAGGTCATGGCGTGACGCATCGGCGCGAAGTGCCCCTTGAGGTGCACGCGGATGACCGCGTCCCACTCCTCTTCGCTCATGTTGGCGAGCATGCGGTCGCGCAGGAATCCGGCGTTGTTGACGAGCACGTCGAGCCGGCCGAAGTTGTCGAGGGCGGTCCTGACGAGGTTCTCGGCGCCGGCCCAGTCGGCGACGTCGTCGCCGTTGACGGCGGCCTCTCCCCCGGCCGCACGGATCTCCTCGACGACCAGCTCACCGGGGCTCTCCCCCGTGGCGGTTCCGTCACTGCCGACACCGATGTCGTTGACGACGACCTTGGCGCCTTCCGCGGCGAATGCCAGGGCATGCGCGCGACCGAGGCCTCGTCCGGCGCCGGTCACGATGACGACGCGCCCGTCCAGCAGTCCACTCACTTCGTCTCCTTCGTTTCGGCCGCTGCCATGTAGGCAGGGCGTTCACCGCCGCCGTGGACGGTCAATGTCGATCCGCTGACGTAGGCCGACAGCGGAGAGGCCAGGAATGCGGCGCAGTGGCCGATATCTTCGGGCTGGGCCAGCCGTCCCAGCGGAACGGTCTCGCCGACTGCTGCGACGCCGGCCTTGTCTCCGTAGAACAGGTGCGACTGTTCGGTTTCGACCAGGCCGACCACCACCGAGTTCACCCGTACCTTCGGGGCCCACTCGACGGCGAGCGACTGTGCGAGGCTGTCGACGCCTGCCTTGGCCGCACCATATGCCGCGGTGCCCGGCGAGGGGCGGGATCCGCTCACGCTCGAGATGTTGACGATCGAGCCGCCGGTGTCCTGCTTCTGCATCACCGCGTTGGCGGCCTGCGCGACCAGCAGCGGGGACAGCAGGTTCAGTTCCACGATCTTGGCGTGGAACTTCGGGCTGGCATCGGCCGCCAGCGCGTACGGTGACCCGCCGGCATTGTTCACCACGGCGTCGAGCCGCCCGTGGCGGTCGACGATGGTCTCGATCAGCGCGGCCACCTGATCGGCATCGCGGACGTCGCACGTCAGGAACTCCGCGGTCCGCCCGTCCACCTCGAGAGGCTGTTCGGGCTCGTTGCGAGCGCACGTCACGACGGTCGCACCGGCACGCAGGAACACCCTGGTGATGCCTGCACCGACTCCCCGTATTCCCCCGGTGACGAGCACGACCGCGCCGTCGAGTCCCAGATCCATTCGCTGCCTCCACGTCATTCATCCCGCGGGATGCGCGGGTCTCACGTCGACAACTTACCAAGCAATCGCTTGGTTCGGTACCAGCTCCCCCTCACCCCGCCACTGCTCCTGCTCAGTGGGAATCACGGGAACTCGCTTGTCGGCCCCACTTAGCGTGACGACGAACGCGCGCGTCGAAGAGGAGTGACTGGGCCATGCAGACCGTCGAGCAGGATTACGAGAAGTACGTCGGGCAGGTGGCCGAACCACCCCGCGTGGCCCGATACGCCGTCAACGACGCCATGATCCGAAACTGGGTCGAGGCCCACGACGACTTCAACCCGATCTACGTCGACGCCGAGGCCGCGCGCGAGACCGGACGCGACTCCGTCGTGTGCCCGCCCGCCATGATCTCCACCTGGATCATGGCCGGCTACCGCCGCTGGCGTGACGTGCAGCGCAAGCGCGCCGAGGGCGTCGTGGAGGACTTCGCATACTCCCGGATGCTTGCCGACCTCGATCGGGAGGGTTTCACCTCCGTCGTCGCGACAAACGTCGAGCAGGACTACCACCGCGAACTCGTCCCGGGCGACCACATCACCGCCCACTACACGATCGAGTCCGTATCCGAGGTCAAGCGAACGGGTCTCGGCCACGGCCGATTCTTCACGCTGTACAAGCGCTACGAGGACCAGAACGGCGAAGTCGTCGCCGAGGAACGCTTCCGGATGCTCCGGTTCAACCCGAACACCGACAAGGAGACGCGATGACCGCCGTCCCCCGGCTCACCATCACCCAGGACAACCAGTTCTGGTTCGACGCCGTCCGTGAGGGCCGACTCGAGATCCAGCAGTGCAGCGAGTGCGGCACTCTGCGCCATCCTCCGGGTCCGGCATGCCCCGCGTGCCGCTCGTTCGAATGGAAGACCGTCGAATCCTCACGGCGCGGAACGCTTCACAGCTGGACTGTCATTCACCACCCGCAGGATCCGGCCTTCGAGTACCCGCTCGCCGTCGGACTGATCGACCTCGACGAGGGGATCCGCATCGTCGCCGACATCGCGGGCGCCGACCACGACACCCTCGAGATCGGCATGGAACTCGAGGTGGGATTCTCCGAGCACGCACACGGCGAGATCCTGCCCCAGCTGCGCAAGCCCGGAGGAGACGCATGAACCTCGCCGAATGCACTGTCGGACAGGAACTTCCCCAACTCGCCCTGCCTATGGATCGCACCACCATCGTGGCTACCGCGATCGCCTCGCAGGATTTCGAGGACGTGCACCACGACCCGGACGCCGCACTCGGACGCGGCACACCGGACGTCTTCATGAGCATCAACGCCACGAACGGTTTCGTCGACCGGTACGTCACCGACTGGACCGGGCCGTCGGCGCGGGTGCGCCGCGCGTCGCTGCGTCTGGGCGTGCCCTGTTTCCCCGGCGACCCCATGCACATGAACGGTGAGGTGACCGCCGTCGACGGCGCAGCCGTCACCCTGAAGGTGCAGGGCCGCAACAGCAGAGGCGTCCACGTCACTGCCGAGGTCGTGGTGGAGCCCTACGAGAGGAAGACACGATGACCGTCAAGGGCTTCTCCGGAGCCGCCGCCATCGCCGGCATCGGAGCCACCGAGTTCTCCAAAAACTCCGGCCGTAGCGAATGGCAACTCGCGTGCGAGTCGGTCCTCGCCGCTCTCGAGGACGCACAGATCGGTGTCGAAGAGGTCGACGGCTTCGCACTGTTCACCATGGAGACCAACCCAGAGATCGCCGTCGCCCGCGCGCTGGGCATCCCGGAACTGAAGTTCTTCAGCCGGATCCCTCACGGCGGCGGCGGTGCCTGCGCGCCCGTGCAGCAGGCCGCGCTGGCCGTCTCGAGCGGTGTCGCCGACGTCGTGGTCGTCTACCGCGCCTTCAACGAGCGCTCGGGCCACCGGTTCGGTGCCGGTCCGCCGCCGTTCGCGTACAACTCGAACACCGACCAGGAATACCGGAACTGGATCAACCCCTACGGTCTGCTCACTCCTGCTCAGCAAGAGGCCTTCCTGGCGCGCACCTACATGCACAAGTACGGGGCGACCAGTGCAGACTTCGGGCAGATCTCGGTGCTCTCGCGCAAGCATGCGGCGAACAATCCCAAGGCCTGGTTCTACGAGCGCCCCATCACCATCGACGACCACCAGAACTCCCGGATGCTCGCCGACCCGCTGCGCCTGCTGGACTGCTGCCAGGAGAGCGACGGCGGCCAGGCACTGGTCATCGTGAGTGCCGAACGCGCGCGAGATCTTCCGCATCCTCCGGCGATCATCACCGCCGCGGCGCAGGGCGTCGGCCCTCAGCAGATCTCGATGAGCAGCTACTACCGCGAGGACATCGACGCGATGCCCGAGGTCGAACTCGTCGCCCGGCAGATGTGGGCACAGGCCGGCTTCGGTCCCGAAGGTATCGACGCCGCGATCCTGTACGACGCCTTCACCCCCATGGTCCTGCTCCAGCTCGAGGAGTACGGCTTCTGCGGTCGCGGTGAGGCGAAGGACTTCATCGCCGACGGCAACCTCGAGGTGGACGGGCGACTGCCGATCAACACCCACGGCGGTCAGCTCGGCGAAGGCTACATCCACGGCGTCAACGGCATCGCCGAAGGCGTCCGGCTCATCCGCGGCACCTCCGTGAACCAGCCGGCGAAGACACTCGACAACGTGCTCGTCACGGGCGGATCGCCGGTGCCGCACAGCGCGATCGTCCTCTCGGCCGACCGTTAGGCCCGCAACCCGGGCCCCGACCACCTCTCAGGAGACCACATGCATCCCGAGCTGTCCGACACGTCACGGCGGCTGCGCACCGAACTGCGGGAGTACTTCGCCCGCATCATCGACGACGACGATCGACGCGCCCTGGTCGATCAGACCGAGGGTGGACCGGTCTTCGACAAGATCTACCGGCAGATGGGCGCCGACGGCTGGCTCGGCCTGGGGTGGCCCGAGGAGTACGGCGGACGCGGGGAGGATCCCGAGGCGCTGTACGTTTTCTACGACGAGACGATCCGTGCGGGCGCACCGGTCTCGCTGGTCACTCTCAACACCGTTGCGCCGGCACTGATGAAGTACGGCACGCAGGAACAGAAGGACTTCTTCCTTCCCAAGATCCTCACGGGTGAACTGAAGTTCGCGATCGGGTACACCGAGCCCGGTGCCGGCACCGACCTCGCTGCACTTCAGACGCGGGCACGCATCGACGGTGACGAACTCGTCATCGACGGCAACAAGCTGTTCACGAGTTCGGCCATCTTCGCCGACTGGATCTGGCTCGCCGTGCGCACCGATCCGGACGCGCCTCGCCACAAGGGGATCTCGGTCGTGCTCGTGCCGACCTCGTCGCCGGGCTTCTCCGCCACCGAGATCCAGACCGTCGGCGGAATCAGCACAGCGGTCACGTACTACGAGAACATCCGCGTTCCGCTGAGCAACGTCGTCGGCGAGCTCAACGGCGGCTGGACCCTCATCACGAGCCAGCTCAACCACGAGCGTGTCGCGCTGGCCGCCCGCGGTGGCATCGCCAACGAGATGTACGACGAGGTCCTCGCCTGGGCGAAGCAGGAGCCCTTCGGCCCCGGTGTGCTGTTCGACGTCCCGTGGGTGCGTTCGACTCTCGCCGAGGTCTACGCGCTGCTGTCGGCAGCCGACCTCGTGAACCTGCGCCTGGTGTCGGACATCGCGGCCAACACCCTCGACGGTGGCGACTCCGCCGCAGCGAAGGTGTTCGGAACCGAGGGTGTCGTCGCCGCGTACGGAATGTTGCAGGAGGTGCTCGGCGCCCGCGGTCTGCTGCGTCCCGGTAGCCACGGCGCCGTGATCGAAGGCCGCGTCGAAGCGCTCGGTCGACGCGCGCAGAACAACACCTTCGGTGGTGGCAGCAACGAGGTGATGCGCGAGATCGTGGCGGCGAAGACCCTCGGAATGACCCTGGGCGCCCGTAGGCGCCCCGACGCGACGGCACAGGCTGCGGTGAAGACGCCGGCCGAGACGAGGAGCTGACATGGAATTCGAACTCGATGACGACCTGATCGCGGTCGAGGACCTCGCGTCGCAGGTCTTCGGTTCGCTGGCCAAGATCGAGCGTGTGGTCGAGGTGGAGCGCAAGGAGGGCGGTTTCGACGCCACCCTGTGGCAGGCACTCGCCGACGCCGGGATCCTCGGACTCGCTCTGCCCGAGTCCGTCGGCGGCGCCGGCATGGGCATGCTCGGGCTCACGACGATCCTGCAGCAGCAGGGCCGCCGCGTCGCACCCGTTCCCGTGTGGTCCACCGTGGCCGGTGCGGCTCTTCCGCTCGCACAGTTCGGCACGGAAACCCAGGTCGAGCGTTACGTTCCGAAGCTCATCGACGGGTCGGTCGTCCTGACCGGCGCATTCGACGACACCCCCGGCGCGAGCCCCACGGTGACAGCGATCCGCAAGGGCGACGATCTCGTCATCAGCGGTGAGATTCCGTCCGTTCCGTGGGCTCCCATCATCGCCGGCGTCGTCGTCCCGGTCCGCTGCGACGACGACTCGGTCGCCGTGGTGGTCGCCCCGGTGGACGCGACCGGCGTCGAGGCCGTCCCGGTCGCCGTGACCGGACGTGGCGCCGAAGCCGCGGTGCGCTTCACGGACGTGCACATCGGAGCCGAGGACGTCCTGCCCGGTGACGGTGAGGAGATCGCGACCTGGACCCGTCGTCGTATCCGCATCGCTCTGGCTGCCGTTCAGCTCGGGGTGTGCGAGGAGACGCTGCGGGCAACGGCGAAGTACACCTCCGAGCGCGTACAGTTCGGCCGCCCGCTGTCGACGAATCAGGCTGTCGCATTGCGCGCGGCCGATGCCTACCTCGACACCGAAGCGATCCGACTCACGGTGCGGAAGGCCGCGTGGTTGATCGACGTCGGACGCGAGGACGAAGCCGACTCCGCGGCCCTGGTCGCCAAGTGGTGGGCGTCCCGCGGCGGTGTGCGGGTGGGCTTGACCGGCCAGCACCTGCACGGCGGCATCGGCGCCGACATCGACTACCCCATCCACCGCTACTTCCTGTGGGGCCGGCAGCTTGCGTTCACCTTCGGCGGCGCCGACGCGACGGCAGCTGCCCTCGGGGACGTCCTGGACACCGCACCCCCGATCGGTGCGGCCGGATAGTCTTCTCGCACCGATGACGTGAGTCCTTCTCCGCAGACCGCGGAGGGGGACTCGCGTCGTTTCCGGTGCCCTACTCCGACAGGTGCGCGAGCAGCAGGTCGCAGCTCCTCCGCACATCGGCCTCGGTCTCCTCGAGGGTCGCTCCGCCGTTGAGATAGGTCACCAGCAGTCCGGACCACAACATCGACAGCAGCCGCACGGCGTTGCGATCCTCCTCTGTCGGCTCGTCGAGGCCTGCCCTCTCGAACAGGATTCGGTGGAACGTCCGCCTCACCTCGGTGGAGTCCGGAACCACCGAGGCCGGGGCGGTGCTGTTGGACAGCAACATCGCGGAGGCCAGGCGTGGTCGGTCGACGAACCGGCGGGTCATCTCGACGAGCGTCTCGGTGATCGCCTCGCGCGCGCTCGTCCCCGGTTTCCGTTCGGGCAACCGGTCGGCGCCGAGCTCGAGCCGGTGGAGCAGCAACGCCACGAACAGGTGCGTCTTCGACGGAAAGTATCGGTACAGGGTGCCGATCGCGACCTCGGCGTTCTTCGCCACCTCGGTCATCTGCACGCGGGCCAATTCGTGCTCGGACCCCAGCTGCGCTGCAGCCTCGAGGATCCGCACATGGCGTCGCCGTTGTTCGACCGAGGTCGGCTCGGCTCCGTCCCGCGCCTTACCTATTCTGGGCACCGGTCCCCCTTTCCACGATGACGACCCGTCGATTCTGCACCGAACCGCCCGGCAGATTGTCGCATCGCGGATCGTCCACGGTCCCGAACGGTGGGAGCACGGGCACCGGACGTCGTGCTGGGACGGCATCGGATCCGAGCGTCCACTGAGCGAGAAGCCGGTCCGTCCCGACTTTCTCGGGCCGTAACGTCGGAGTCGGAGAAGGACGGTCGGAGTCGACCTCCACGATCGAATCGGAGTGAGCCACATGCAGACCCGGATACCGGCCCGCGACACCGACCACAGGATCGAACTGCCGGGCCCCGACGAGATGCGACGTGCCATGGGACGGTTCGCGAGCGGCGTCACCGTCGTGACCGGTCTCGACGAGGACGGGCCCACCGGCTTCGCATGCCAGTCGTTCGCGTCGGTCTCGCTCGAACCGCCCCTCGTGTTGTTCTGCGCGGATCACCGCGGGCGCGCGTGGCCGCGGATCCGCCGCGTCGGCCGGTTCACCGTCAACGTGCTCGGTGCCGACCAGAGTGATCTGTGCGCGCGTTTCGGGTCGAGCCGCGGTCCGAAGTTCGACGGTCTCCACTGGGAATTGTCCCGCTGGGACACTCCGTCGCTGCCGGATGTCCTGCTGCGGGTGCACGCATCGGTGGAGGACGTGCACGTCGCGGGTGATCACGACGTCGTCATCGGCCGGGTCGCCGAACTGGAGTGCGTCGGCGACCGGAGTCCGATGGTGTTCTACCGCGGGGCGTTCGGGCTCGACGCGCGGTAACTCCGCGGATACTTCCTCCGTCCGCCGCTACCGACGGGCGGAGGAAGTCGTCGTCACACCCTCACGGAGGGCGTCGCGCCGGCGGCAACCTTCGCGAGACGGGCCCGGCGCGACTGCGGACCGGCGACGGTGAGGACAGCCGCGAGAAGCGCGACGCCTGCGCCCGTCAGCAGGACGACCCGGAAGCCGGACTCCGTGGGAATGGTATGACCGGCGAACGGCACGCTCATCTGTGCGAGGACGACACCGACGACGGCGGAAGCGGAGGACGTGCCGACCGACCGCATGAGACTGTTCACGCTTTTGGCGGATGCCGTCTCCGTGGCAGGGACCTCCCCCATGATCAGGGCGGGCATCGCACCGTATGCGAACCCGACTCCCGTTCTGCAGATCGTGGCGACGACTGCCAGGCCCAGGACCGATCCCATCAACAGCAGCCCTGCCGTGTACCCCAGAGCGATGATCAAGCAGCCCACCAGCAGCGTGGTCTTCGGGCCGTGGCCAGCCGAGAGCTTTCCTCCGATGGGAGAGACCGCCATCATCATCAGACCACCCGGTGCCATGCACAGACCCATCATGATCATGGACTGGCCGAGTCCGTGACCGGTCTCTTCCGGCAGCTGCAGGATCTGCGGAAGAATCAGCGACTGGGCGTACATCGCGAAACCCACCACGATCGAAGCACTGTTGGTGAGCAGCACGGGCCGGCGGGCGGTGACGCGCAGATCCACCAACGGATCGCGAACCCCGGCTCGAACGCTTCAACAACGACATCGAACGCTTGACGGGGCATCCGTGGCCGCGCCCCCGGGTCCGCAGTGCATCTTCCCGACGGGTCCGTCGGGGGTCACACGTCAACCACGATGCTTTCCGTGGGCAATACCACCTCCGGCGGGCGTCGTCGACGGCACCAAGGACGGAAGTTCCTCAGTCCTGAGCCGGCGGGGGCGTTCCGTCATCACGGTGGGCTGGACCGTGTGCACCTCGCTGAGGAGAGCGGCCGGGAAGTAGACCGACGCCGTGACACCGGCGTTCGTCTCGGTGTCGAAGGTCGGCCTCAGACGCACGCTCATGCCGTTGCGGGCCGCCAGACGCCCGATCACGAACAATCCCAGTTGACGCGGGGCGTCGACATCGGCATTCTCACCCGCCGCGAGACGGATATTGATCTCCTCCATGGTATCTCGGGGAATACCGATTCCGCGATCGGCGATATCGAGAAGCAGGCCACCCTCCACGGCGGAGGAGAACTCGAACCTGACGGGAGTGGTGGGCGGGGAAGCCCGCAGCGCGTTGTCGACGAGTTCGGCCACCAGATGCACCACGTCGTTCACCACCTTACCGACGAGATATCCGCGCGGGGTGTTCCCGATCTGCACCCGCTGGTAGTTCTCCACCTGGGACACCGCACCGCGGAGCACGTCGCCGAGCGGTGCGGGCCCGCTGCGAGTACGCGGGCGCGTGCCCGCGAGAACCAACAGGGATTCGCCGGTACGCCGCATGCGCGTCGCCAGATGATCGAGAGCGAACATGCTCTGCAACCGGGCGGGATCCTTCTCCTCGTATTCGAGAGATTCGATCAGCGAGAGTTGCTGTTCGACGAGGGTCTTGTTGCGGCGTGCCAGCGTCTCGAGCATCACGTTCACCTGTTTCCTCAGGTGGGCCTGCTCGCCGGCGAGACGCAGCGCCTGCGTGTTCATCGAATCCACCGCTCGGGAGAGTTCGCCGATCTCCTCGTCCGTATCGGTGCCGACGGGAGCGAGACGGACGGTGTCGATGTCGGCTCCGTCCTTGACCGCCGCGATGGCGGCGGGAAGCTCGGTGTTCGCCGCTGCGAGAGTGTTGTCTCGCAGACGTCCCAGGGGCACCGACAGGGAACGGATGACTGCTATCGCGAGGAGCAGGGCGAGTACGAGTGCTGCCGTGACGAAGAGCGCGTCGCGGGTGGCCGCGGTACGTGTCTCGTCCGCCAGTTCTTCGAGCGTCCCGATGATACGCGCGCTGGCGCTGTCGATCCCTTCCGCATAAGACCGGGACGCCGAAAGTACGGCGTTGCGAAGGTCTTCCCCGAATTGCCTGCTCGGCGTGAAGTTCTCGATCAACCTACGGCGCGCTTCGATATCGCCGAGCATCCCGTCGATCTGCCCGGTATCGAGCCCCGATCCTCGAAGGAGCCGCAGCGTCGACTCTTCGGTGTTCATGGCGCCGGTCGCCAGGATCCGGGCGGCTTCGGGGTTGGTGGCCAGCAGCCGGAAGGACTCCATCTGGTCGAGGAGGTTGAGCTGCGCGTCCCACATCAGGAGCAGGTTCGTGGCGTCGACGAGAGCGTCGTGGTTCTCGAACTGATCGAACAGATCTCGGAAGATATCCCTGCACCGCACCAGGAAGTCGGTGGTCAGGCGACCGAACTCCTCGGCTCCGAGGGAGGAGTTCATGACCGCGGCGTAGAGCTGGTCGCCCTGCGCGAGCAGCGCATCGAGTTCTACGGCGACATCGGAGCTGAGATCGCTTCCTGCGGCGAGTTCCCTCAGAGTGTCCATGGACTGCGTCACATCGTCCGCGGCCACGCTCTTGGGCGTGAATCCGAGGCTCGTGGCGGCGGTAATGCTGATCACAGCGATGGAGAAGTCGAGCAGCGCCGGCGCGACAACGGTCTGCTCGGACAATGCGGCCGACCGCTGCGCCTCGTCGAGCTGAGTCGTGACGCGCACGGCACCGAGAGCGACAGCGAGGACGAGGGGAATCGACAGCACGGCCGCGAGTCTGTATTTGAGACGCCAGCGACCGATCTGCAGCGCACCTGTTCGGCTCGGCTCCAATTCTCGGATCTCCCTTTCACAATGAAGAGAACGTGCTTTTCGGACAAAAATTACATCTTTCCGAAACGTTCTACACCAGATCCTCGTTCGGGCAAATACTTCGTCCCGGGCACGGAGACGAATTCCGTGCCGGTCGTCCTCGCCCGAGGACCGGCTCCCTACGAACCGGTCGGCCGAACCGTCGATCGCCGCAGGACGAGCACCGCCGTCGAGGGCTGGACCGCACACTTCCGCACCGGAGACGACGAGGAATCCCGGCGGCAGCCCGCCCCCGCCGGCCCCCGACAACCGTGCCCAGTCCTGTGTTCGTTCATCGATGCCCCCTGTTCGCGGCGTCGAACATACACAATGCGTGCGGAGGACGGTGAGGAGGTCCGCCCTTTTCGTCTACGGCGACAACGATCCTCGCGTGCTCGAATACCCGATCAGGCCGCGCACCCGGCACCGAGGTCCGGTCGCCGACCGCCGGCGCGAATTGCAGAGCCGGCGCACGGCAGGGGTCGCGAACCCGGCATCGCCCCGTGGCACGCTCGCACGACACGAGACGCGGAGCCCTCCTGGACCCGGATCCGGAATGCTCCGCTCATCGCATCCGAGGGGACATCCCGGTGCCACTCACTTCGCCGCCGCGCGCATTCCCGCGCGCCGGCCGAAGAAGCTACCGTCACCGAGGGAGATGCCGCTGCAGTAGCCCCACGCCGAGAGGCCGGACGTACAACGGCCCGCCGCATACAGACCGGGAATCGGATCTCCGCCCACGTGAAGAACTTCCGAGTCCACCGAGGTCTGCAGTCCCCCAGGGTGAAACCTTCGGTCATGCCACGCAGATCGATCGCGGCGATCGGCGATCGGAGGGGCCGCACCCACTCCGCCTTCTTTCCGAGGACCGGATCCGTCCCCGATTCGGCGTGCCGATTGTAGAGCTCCACCGTCGATCCGAGAGTTCCTGCGGGAAGACCTATTTCGGACTCGAGCTCCGACACCGTCTCACACCCAGGTCGGCTGGTGACGGAGTTGCGGACTCGAAGTCGGTGTGGCCATTCCTTCTTCGTAGGCCTGTTCGTCGATGACCAGGAACGCCTGATTGTCGTTCTGGTACATGGTGAACTGGCCGGTCCGCCCGGGAGGTTGAAGGCTCCGTGGATCGCGGCACGATGGTCGGGTTCGATACTCGTTGCCGGCGTGTGGAACACCCGCTGGCTGTAGGCGCCGGGGTTGAGCCGAACCTCGATGTGTTCGATATCGTCCGGCCCCCGGCCGTGTTCACGGACGAGCGCGCGCAACGCATCGATGGAGGCACCCGTGTAGCAGCAAGGCCGGGCAGTACTTCACGGCACTGTCGAGTATCCGCCAGCGGTCTCCGACGTCCTCGGTGATCGCCTCGCGCCGCACCGAACGGAATCCCTGGGCATCGAAGAATCCCGGTTCGAGGTCGAGCAGGTCCGGTTCCCCCGGATAGCCGGCCTCGGCAAGGGTCGATGCCGTCATTCCTGCCTGCACCACATGCATGTTCGGGCAGTGCTTGTAGGTGGCCGGTTCCGTGCGTTCGGTGTTGTGGGTGTTTCGGGACGTCGGGTCGGGCATGCGTAGGGACGGCCCGCGTCGAGATGCGTGAGGATCCGGCACGATCTGTAATCCACATCACTCTCCCCGAAGCCTGTGACGCACCGCCTTCCGGTCCCGCTCACCGGGAGCCGCCCTCCCGGGTGTACCGAGGCGATCGGACAGGGCCACCGACGCGACGATGCCACGGCGTCGTACGCCGTGGCATCGTCGGAAGGCATCCGGGTGGACGAACTCGATCAGCCCACCGGAGGCGAGAACGCCGCGAGCGGCTCGGAGCCCGACCAGTCGTGACCCCAGTAACTGTCCGCGGTGATTTCTTCTGCGGTGTAGAAGGTTTCGTCGACGAGCATGCCTTCGGTACCGAACTCGAGGTCCCATCCGCCGGGGGCACGCACGTAGAAGGAGACCATCTTGTCGTTGGTGTGCCGGCCCAGGGTCGACGAGATCGAGAAGCCCAACTTGTTCACCCGGTCCAGGGCCTGACCGACCGCGTCGAGCGTCTCGACCTCGAGCATCAGGTGCACGAGACCGGGTTCGGCGGTGGGGGGAGCCGGGCACAACGCGAGGCTGTGGTGGCGGCGGTTGACGCCCAGGAACCGCACGCGTCGCACGGGCGGCGGTGCCGACAGGCCACCGAGCCGCGTCGCTCCGCGCGGCAGGAACCCGAGTACCTCGGTGTAGAACTCGTAGGACTCCGCGAACGCGGCGGTGGGCAGGACGACGTGGCCGAGTCCCTCCTCACCGGTGTGGAAGACACCGGCGAACGGCGTCACGAGGGGGCTGTGGTCGAGCACCGGACCGAAGAACACCTCGGTGCGGGTGCCGCCCGGATCGTCGAATGCGATGACCTGCTCGGCGTCGCGGTAGGTCGACTCCTCCTCGGAGAGGACCTCGACGGCGATGCCGGCCTTCTCGACCGCTTCGCGCACGCTACGCAGCGCGAACTCGTCGCGCACCTCCCAGCCCACGGCGAGTGCCTTGTCGACCTCACCGGGCAGCACGATCAGGCGTGCCCGCCGCTCGTCGACACGCAGGTACAGGCCGTCGGGTTCCGGGCCGGTACCGATCGCCATGCCGAGTCCGTCGACGACGAGTTCGCGCCATCGTACGATGTCTGTGGTCTGGATCCTGAGATAACCCAGGCCCCGAATATCCGTCATATCCGAATGTTCCTTCGCCGTAATGGATGTGATGTCAGATCATCGACCGCATCATGCCCTGCGGCTCTTCGCCGAGCTGGGTGAGCGTCGCGGCGTGGAAGATCGAACCGGGGACGTGGATGGCGTGGCTCAGACCCGCGTGGGCGTCGCGCCAGAAGCGCTGCAGCGGATTGCTCAGCTGCAGCGCGCCGCCGCCGGCCCGCGAGAAGATCTCGTCGACGGCGCGCACGGCCCGCCATGCCGCGGCGACCTGGGTCCGGCGTCCGATCGCGCGTTGCTCGAAGGTGACCTCGATGCCCCGCTCGGTCAGATCCCAGAAGCGGTCGACGGTTTCGAGCAGGGCGGCGCGCGACGCGGCGATCTCCGCTGCGGCGTCACCGAGGTTCGACAGCACGTACGGGTCCTGCTTGATCGCGTTGCCGGACACCGTGACCCGCTCGCGCTGGGACTCGATGTAGCAGTTCAGCGCACCCTCGGCGATGCCGATGAGCGACGAGGTGATGCCGAGCGGGAAGATGCACGAGAAGGGGAACTTGTAGAGCGTCTCGTCGCGTCCGGCGTCCTGCCACGCCACCCCGCCCATGACGCGCTCGGCGCGCAGGGTCCGGTACTCGGGGAGGAAGGCGTTCTCGACGATGAGATCCTTCGAACCCGTGCCGCGCAGGCCGACGACGTTCCAGCTGTCGTGGTCGATCCGGTAGTCCGACCGCGGCAGCAACACGTGCAGGCTCTGTGGCGGGTTCAGGCGGTTGCCGTCCTTGTCGCCCACGGCCGCACCGATCATCACCCAGTCGCAGTGGTCGGTGCCCGACGAGAACGACCAGCGGCCGTTGAGGATGTATCCGCCGTCGACGGGGGTCGCCACACCCATCGGTGCGTACGGGGAGGCGATCCAGGTGTCGGGGTTCTCGCCCCACACCTCCTCCTGGGCCTTCGGGTCGAAGAAGGCCATCTCCCACGGGTGGACACCGACGATGCCGCTGACCCAGCCGGTCGCGCCGTCCATGGCGCCGATGGCCATGGCGGTCTCCGCGAACTCGCGCGGGTGCGCCTCGAGGCCCCCGAATTCCTTCGGTTGCAGGAGACGGATGACGCCGGCGTCGCGGAGCCTCTTCGCGCTGCGGTCGGTCAGCCGCATCAGCGTGTCGCCTTCGGCGCCGTCCGCGCGGATCTCGTCTGCGAACTCCGAAACGGAGTCGAGCACCTGTCCCATGATCTCTCCAGCTCTGTGAGGGTGACGCCCCCGATACGGCGTGGTGAGCGTCGGTTCCGTTGACGCCTACGGTCTCAGGTGGACCGCTCCCGTATCGTCGTTTTTCCACTGAGCGGGAGCGGTCGATGGGGCTGAGCGGGAGCGGGTTACGAGTCCGCGCGGACGGTGCCTAAGCGTCGTCGCGGCGAAGGAACGCGAGCACCGCCGACAGCCACGCCTCGCGCGCCTCGATCATCGTCCAGTGGCCACAGTTGGGGAAGACGTGGAGCTCGCCGCGGCGCAGTTCGCGCATGGGAAGCATCGCCATGTCGACGGGGCTGACACGGTCGTCGCGACCCCAGGTCAGCAGCACCGGTGCGGTGATCTTGTGGAGCTGCGCCCAGTACGGGGTGGCGTCGGAGGCGGCAGCGGCCTTCGCGCCCGCAGCGAAGGCCGCGGTGCTGTACATGCGTCGGGCGATCTCGAGGGTCTTCGGTTCGGTGGCCAGTGCCCACCGCTCCTCGATGAGTTTCTCGGTGACGATCGCGGGGTCGTAGACCATCGACCGCAGCCAACGGACGAGCTTGTCGCGCGTGGGGTCGTCCGTGAACTCCATGAGCAGCCGGATGCCCTCGCCCGGCGACGGCGCGAAGACCGAACGGCCGGCGCCTCCGATGGTGACGAGCTTCTTCACCCGCTCGGGCTGCGCGATCGCGAACTGCGTCCCGACGATGCCGCCCATCGAGTTCCCGATGATCGACACGCGGTCGAGGCCGAGTCCGTCGAGGAAGTCGGTCACCGCGACCGAGGCCATCGCCATCGGGTGTCCTTCGCACGGGTCGCTCACGCCGAAGCCGGGGAACTCCAGGACGAGGCACCGGTAGTGCTCGGCGAGATCGGCGAGCACACCGCGGTAGTTCCGCCAGCCGGTGACGCCCGGTCCGGAGCCGTGGAGCAGCAGGAGTGGTTCACCCTGACCGGCTTCGTGGTAGCGGAGGGTGCCGCGGTCGGTCGCGAGTTCTCTCGCCGTGTTCTCGAAAGTCGATTCCGTCGTCATGACGAGAAGGTTTCCAGTGATCCACCTCACGCGGCTCGAACGTTCCCGATCACCGGGATGTTCCGCCCGCCGCGGGGCGGTGCGTGATGTTGCCGGCTCCGGCCGTCAGATCCAGCCGTTCGACTGCGTGGCGAGCATTCGCTCCATGACCTGCGGCGACCACGACGCTCCGGACGTGCGTGCGGCGCGATTGCGTCGAGGGGTGTCGAGTTCGGGATAGAGCGCGCGCGAGATCGTGCGGACCGCATCGGCGACCAGCGGCGCGATGCGTTCGAGGTGGCCGGGGCGGGTGGGACCGCACAGGGAGATCGCGGCGACCGGCGATGCAGGGCTGCGGATCGCGGCGCCCGCACAGGACATACCGGCGGTGGCCTCTCCGGTCTCGAAGGCCAGACCGTGGCGACGGCGGATGCGGTTGAGTTCGAGGTGCAGGGTCGACAGATCGGTGATGGTCCGCTCGGTGCGACGCGGCAGTTGCGGGCCGGGGTAGAGGGCATCGACCCGCTCCGGCTCTAGTCCGGCGAGCAGCGCCTTGCCGCCGGCGGTGGCGTAGGCGGGGACACGTCCGCCGACCCGCGACGGCAGTGCCGCGGCGAGCTGGCCGCCGATCTTGTCGAGGTAGACGCAGTCGGGCCCGTCGAGCACGGACAGGTGCGCGACCATCCCGGTGGTCATGTGCAGTTCGTGGAGGAGCGGTGCCGCGGCCTCACGGACGCGGATGTGCCCACTGTCGCCCTCTCCCATGGACTTCGCACGACGGCCGAGGCAATACCCGAACGACGCGTGGTCGATCCAGTCGAGTCGCACCATCTGGTCGAGGATGCGGTGGACCGTCGAGCGCGGAAGCCGGGTGCGGCACGCGACTTCTTCCAGGGTGAGCCGCGACGAGAGATCGTCGAAGGCATCGAGGATGAGGGTCATTCGCTCGACCATCGATGCAGGCAGTTCGCGCTTCGGTGCCTGGGAGACCTGCGTACGTTGCGCCTCGGACATCGTCACCCTTTCTCCGGAATCCGATCACCCACGAAAGCAAGAATTGAAATTGATTCTTGTGAGTGATGCCCAGAGTACAAGGCGAGTGACCTGTCGCACAATTCCCGATCAGCGGACTCGATGCTCCCGCGATCTACGTCCCTCCCCTCGCGCTTCCGCCGGCACGTCTCACTGAGCAGGAGGTCCCTGTCCCGCGGACCGGGCGGTGGGTACAACCTCGGATGTGGGCCGAACCCGCCTGCACCCGTCGCCCGCACGAGCCGAAAGAGTCGAGACCACGATGCCGGATACCGAGTCCCCCCTCTTCCGTCCCCTGACGGTCCGTTCCCTCGAGCTCCGCAACCGCATCGTGATGTCGCCGATGACCCGCTCGCACTCGCCGGGTGGCGTGCCCGGCCCGGATGTCGTGGAGTACTATCGGCGACGCGCCGCGGGCGGCACTGCCCTGATCCTCACCGAGGGCGTCGCGATCGATCACCCGACAGCAGTCGACAATCCCCGCGTGCCACACATGCACGGCGAAGAAGCCCTCGACGGCTGGCGTCGCGTCGTCGACGCGGTTCACGCCGAGGGTGGACGCATCGTCCCCCAGCTCTGGCACGTCGGCCCCCTCTGGGGCGCGATGGCCGCAGATGTCGACCCCGACCTCGTCCCCATGCGGCCGTCGGGAGTCTGGGGCGAGCTCGGCGTGACGTCCTACGGCGAGGACTACATCTCCCGGGCCTCAGCGCCCACGCGGGCCATGACCGTGGAGGACATCGAGCAGGTCGTCGCGGCCTATACCGACGCGGCGGCCGCCGCTGCCCGAGTCGGATTCGACGGCATCGCACTGCACGGTGGGCACGGCTATCTGCTCGACGCGTTCCTCTGGGAGGGAACGAATCTCCGCGACGACGAATGGGGCGGCGACCTCGAGCGCCGCACCCGTTTCCCCGCCGCGGTGGTCGCCGCCATCCGCGCGCGCATCGGCGACGACCTGCCGATCTTCTACCGGTTCTCGCAGCACAAGCAACAGAACTACGAAGCCCGGATCGCCCACACCCCGGACGAACTGAAAGCCGTCCTCACCCCATTGAAGGAAGCCGGCATCGACGTCTTCGACGCGAGCATCCGCCGCTTCGACATGCCGGCCTTCGAAGGCAGCGACCTGACACTCGCAGGCTGGGCCAAGAAGGTCACCGACGCACATTCGATGGCCGTAGGCAGCGTCGGAATCGCAACGACGTTGCGGGAGAGCCGCCTCCAGGGCAGCGCACCTGTGCGCAACAACGTTCCCGAACTCGAACGACGCCTGGGCGACGACGAGTTCGATCTGATCGCCATCGGTCGGCTCCATCTCGCCGACCCGTCGCTCGCGACAACCCTTCGCAACGGCGCGGAACTGCCCGAGTTCGACCGCGCAGTACACGAGGCCGCGCTCATCTGACGCACCAAAATCGTTCTCGCTCAGCGAGATAGAACAGCGTGCCAGCCCTCACCTGCGATACCAAGTGATCCGAGCCACTCCCATTCGTGGGGCAGGAAACACGGCCCGCGATCGGGCCGCCGAGAGTCTGGAATGCGCTTTGACGTCCTACGCCAATGACCTCTCCCAGCCGGAATCCGCAACGCCGAAGGGGCGGAGCCGGTTCGACCGGCAGCAGCCGGTATGGGTGATCGTGTCGGTCCTGATCGCCGTCGAGATCATCAGTGCGTTCGAAACATCGATGATGTTCGCCGCGATCCCGACGTTGATCGTCGAATTCGACAGCAACGCATCGACGGTCGGATGGGCGGTGACGGCCTTCCTCCTCGTCTCGGCCGCCTCGGCCGCCGTGTGCGGCCGGCTCGGCGACATGTACGGCCGGGAACGGATCCTGATGGTCCTGCTCGCCGTCGCGGCGCTCGGCTCGATGGTCAGCGCCCTCGGTGACAGCCTCACCAGCATCATCATCGGCCGCGCGATCCAAGGTGTGGCCGGTGCGATCCTGCCGCTGTGCATCGGGCTGGCGCGCGAGCATCTTCCCGCTTCCCGCGTTCCCGTTGCCGTCGCACTGATCTCCGGCTCGGCGGTCGCCGCCGGTTCGGCGTCGCTGCTCGTCGCCGGTCTGCTGATCGACAACGCCAGCTGGCACATGATCTTCGTCGTCGCCGCCGTGTACGCGATCTTCGCCCTGCTGCTCGTCTGGTTCGTCCTCCCGTGGCGCCGGCCCACCGGGACCTCCGAGAAGATCGACTACATCGGTGCGGTCACCTTCGCCGGCGCGGTCGCCGCGATCCTGCTCGGCGTCAACAAGTCCCAGTCATGGGGCTGGTCGGACCCGCGGACCCTCGGTCTCATCCTGGGCGGGGCCGTCGCTCTGGTCCTGCTCGTGCGGTGGGAACTGCGCACACCCTCCCCCATCATCAACGTGCGCCTGTTCGCCGACCGCAAGTTCTCGCTCACGATGCTGGCCACCGTCGCGATCGCGGTGGGACCGCTGGGCGTGGTCACCATGATCATTCCGATCATCATGCAGACGCCGTCCACCGGCGACTTCGGCCTGGGCCTGAGCGCGACGCACGCGGGTTGGCTCTCGTTCATCGGCTCCCTGTTCGGATTCGTCTGCACTCCGCTGAGCGGCCGGATCTCCGCCGCGGTGGGTTCACGCGCGTCGATGCTGCTCGGTACCGCCCTGTTCATCGTCGGCGTCGTCGTCATGCTCACCGCGCACCACTCCGTGGTGGCCATGACCGCGATGGTCGTCGTGGTGTCGGTCGCGACCGCCTTCGCCTACACGGCGATTCCGAACCTGATCGTCGAGTCCGTGCCCGAGCACAACACCAGCGAGACGACCGGCACGAACGCCGTGCTGCGTACCGCGGGTCAGGGTGTCGGAACGTCGATCGCGACCATGCTGCTCGCGTTCGCTGCGACCCCACTCGCGGGAATCAACATGGTCGGCGGCATGCTCATCGCGCTCTCCGTGGTGACCATCGGGATCACCTTGCTGATCCCACGCAGCGTGCGCACCGCCTGATCCGAACGCCCGTCTCCTCCCGTGTCCCGATTACCGGGAGGAGACGGGCGTCGGCGTCCGTCGGCGTTCTACGGTGATCCGATCGAGAAGTATTCGTATCGAAGGGAACCACTGCGATGACAGCCGTTGAGACACCGGTCGGTTCACGCTCCGTCGTACTGACCGTCGGTGCAGTCGTCCAGGAAACCGCCGACGCCGTTTCGCTGGTTTTCGACGTGCCAGAAGAGCGCCGCGCGGGCTTCGCCTACAAACCGGGACAGTTCCTCACCCTGCGCATCCCGAGCGATCGGACCGGTTCCGTGGCACGGTGCTACTCGCTCGCGAGCTCCCCCCACACCGGCGAGCCTCTCAAGGTCACCGTCAAGCGCACCGCCGACGGATACGGATCGAACTGGCTGTGCGACAACATCACTGCAGGGCAAACCCTCGAGGTGCTGCCCCCGGCGGGCGTGTTCACTCCGGTCGATCTCACCGAGAAACTCGCACTGTTCGCCGGAGGCAGCGGTATCACGCCGGTGTTGTCCATCCTCGAGTCGGCTCTCCACAGCGGCAATCGCAACGTGGTGCTCGTCTACGGCAACCGCGACGAGAAGTCCGTCATCTTCGCCGAGAGGCTGCGCGAACTCGCCGCCCGGCACGCCACTGCCCTCACCGTCGTGCACTGGCTCGAGAGCGTGCAGGGCCTGCCGACGCCGCAGCAGCTCGCGACCCTGGTCTCTGCCTTCGCCGATCACCGCGCGTACATGTGCGGACCCGGGCCGTTCATGGATACCGTCCGCGAAGGCCTGCTGCTGGCCGGCGTCCCGAAGGACCGCATCCACGCCGAGGTCTTCACCTCCCTGTCCGGCGATCCGTTCGCCGACGTACCTGCCGTCGAGATCGACGAGTCGGACACCGACGCCGCCTCCGTGACGGTGCAGCTCGACGGCGAGGAACACGACCTCGTCTGGCCGCGCAGCGCGACTCTCGTGGACATCATGCTCTCGAAGGGCCTGGACGTGCCCTACTCGTGCCGGGAAGGCGAGTGCGGGTCGTGCGCGTGCACCGTCGTCGAAGGCGACGTCGACACCCCGCCGTCCGCGATCCTCGACGAGGAGGACATCGCCAACGGATACGTCCTCGCGTGCCAGGCCAAGCCGAAAAGCAAGCACGTGCGCATCGACTTCTGACCCCCGACAATGAAGCGTCCCCGGCTGCCGTTCCGCAGCCGGGGACGAGTCGTAGAGGAAGCGGCAGAGCTCAGCGGTTCAGGAGCGCTCGCATCGCGGCAGCCGCGCCTCGGACGAGCTTGTCGCGCGGGAATCCGTTGCGCTTGACCGCAGCCTCGTAGTTGCCGCCGGCGACCCACACGGGACCGTCCTGGAGGCGTTCGAGACCTTCACGCGCAACGTCTTCCGGCTCGGCGACGAGCATCCCCGGGATGTCGAAGTTCAGGCCCGCGCGCACCATCGCCGGGGTGCGGGTGACACCGAGTACCAGTTCGACCACGTGCACGCCGTGCGGTGCGAGCTCGAGCCACAGACTTTCGGCGAAGACGCGGCTGAACGCCTTCGAGGCCGCGTAGATGCTCTGGTGTTCGGCACCCATGTAGCCGGAGAGCGACCCGAGCAGCATGATGCCACCGCGCCCGCGCTCTTTCATCGGTCCACCGAACAGGTGCGACAACTCGATCTGCCGGTGGACGTTGAGTTCGATCACGCCGCGGAACCCATCGAGGTCGCCGGTGACGAACTCGTGGCCGTAGCTGTTCGCGCCGGCGTTGAAGATGAACAGGCCGACCTCGATGTCCTCGGTCGCCTTGCGGATCTCTTCCACGGCATCGTCGTCGAGCAGATCCAGCGCGAGGGTGCGCACCTGCACCCCGTTGCTCCGTGCCTTGTCCGCCGTCTCCTGCAGTGGGCCCGGCTTACGCGCGATGAGCACGAGATCGAAACCCGCGCGGCTCAATTCGTCGGCGAATGCCGCGCCGACGCCTTCGGAGCCACCGGCGATGACGGCCCACGGGCCATAGTACGAGCGGTCGAGATCGAGGGTTTCGGCCATCACTGGTCCTTCGGGAGGTAGTCGGAAGCTGAAGAGGTCACTGCACGATGGGGGCTCGGATCGGAGTGTCGTCGAAGACCTCGATGACCCCGGAAGCAGCCGCCTTGGCGATCGCGGCGTCGAGATGCGAACACGACATCCAGGGCGCGCCGGGTCGCCCGTCGCGCCCGTCGTCGTCCTGCACGACAGGGCAACGACGGCGCGCATCGGTGTTCCACTGGATGGACGTGTGCTCCCAGCTGTTCTTCTGGACGAGCACCTGCGCGGCGCATTCGCCGCAGCGCAACGGTTCCATCCGGTTCTGCATGTCTTTGGCTCCTAGCCCGTCGTGGTGGACTGCTGCGCGCCTGCCTGCTCGTCGAGGGCTGCCTTGCGGGCAAGGTTCTCCTCGACCTCCTTCATCCACGCGGCCACCGGGCGAGTGGTGTCCATCTCGAACTCGAAGCGGTCGGTCATCTCCTGCGCAACGTCCTCGACATCGACATAGAACTGCTCGTACCAGCGCCGCAGCTGGTAGACGGGGCCGTCCTCCTCGCACAGGAGCGGGTTGTCGATGCGGGTCTTGTTGCGCCAGATTTCGATGTCCTGCTCGAAGCCCTTCGCGATGAAGTTCCCGAACTGCTGGGCGGTCTGCAGCGCCTCCTCCCCCTCGAGGCGGTCGGACTTCTTGACGATCATGCCGTACATCAGGACGAACTTGTCCTGGGACACCGGGTAGTGGCAGTTGATGAGGACCGACTCGACGTCGTAACCCTCGTACTGGTAAACGAGATCGTCGATCATGAAGGACGGTCCGAAGTAGCTCGCGTCGGAGCGGCTTCCGAGCATCTTCGGCTGTCCGTCCGCGTGCGGACGAGCGTCCATACGAGCCTGACCCCGCATGAACTGGCTGGCCACGTGGCCTTCGAAGACGTTCTTGAAGTAGACCGGGAAGGAGTAGTGCACGTAGAAGAAGTGCGCCATGTCGACGATGTTGTCGATGATCTCGCGGCAGTTCGTATCGACCTCGGTGGTGTACCAGACCCAGTCGGTCCACTCGTCGCTCGTGGCGCCCTCGATGTGCGGGATGGTCACGTCCGCGGGCGGCGGGTTCCCCTGGGGGTCGTGCCACACGAAGAGCATGCCGTCCTGGTCGAGAGTGTGCCACGCGCGGGTCTTGGCGATCGGAGGAACACGCCGCGCGTACGGGATGTTCTTGCAGCGCCCGTTGCCGCCCCAGCGCCAGTCGTGGAACGGACACGCGATCTCGTCGCCCTTGACCGTGCCCTGGCTGAGATCCCCACCCATGTGCCGGCAGTACGCGTCGAGGATCTTGATCTCGTCGTTGCTGTCGGCCCACACCACGAGCTTGGTCCCGAATGCCTCGAGCGAGTGCGGCTTGCCGTCCTTGAAGTCCTTCGACAGGCCGAGGCAGTGCCAGCCCCGGGCGAAGCGGGCGGGAGCCGACCCGGCGACGATCTCGCGGATCTCGGATTGTTCGGAAGTGCCGATGCTCACGGTCGTCCGTCCTTTCGGGAGGGAAGCGTTGAGGAGGTCAGGCGGCGGAGTCCGCTGGAGCATTCCGTCGCGATACGACCGAAACGCTAGGTGATCGGTATCACCCCTGATGAGGCCATCTCACTGGTCGAGACCTTCCGATGTCGTGAGACCGGGCCGGACCGCGATCATGCGACCGGCGCAGGTTCGGGGGTCGGCAACAGGGCCGCCCGGCCGTTGGCCACGAACTCCCGCTCGATGCGTGTGCGTTCCGCGTCGCCGAGCAGGACGTACTCGGAGGTCCGTCGGACACGCACGTAGACCGTGTCTGGGGTGTTCCACGCGACCGCCCGCAGCGGGGCTTTGTTCACCTTGTTGCTGCCCGTCAGCGGGATCTGCGCGGTGACGCGCACGAATCGCGGCCACCACTTGTCTCCCATGTCGGGCTGCTCGGCGAGGGTCGCCCCGAACACCGCCGGGTCGAACTCCGCGCCGGGCTCGAGTTCGACGGCGCACATGACCTGATCCCCGGTCGTGGGATCGGGCACGGCGAAGACCGGGGCGGACAGGATGCCCGGCACCCGCAGGATGATGCGCTCGACGGGAGTGGCGGAGAAGTTCTCGCTGTCGACGCGAAGCCAGTCGGAGGATCTTCCGGCGAAGTAGAAGAAGCCGTTCTCGTCGCGGTACCCGAGGTCCCCCGACCAGAAGTCGTCGCCCTTGACCCGATCGGCCATCGCCTCGGGATTCTTGTAGTAGCCCTCGAAGGTGTGGGCGGCACCGCACGCGACGATCTGTCCGACGGCGTCACTGTTGAGGAGGCGACCGGTCTCGTCGAAACGGGCGCGGGGGCACTCCTGCCCGGTGTCCTCGTCGAAGATCCGGACATCGACGCCTCCGACGGCGACCCCGAGCGATCCGGTCGGGGTGTCGGGGGTGCGGTTGATGCGGAAGACGCCTTCGCTCATCCCGTAGCCTTCGACGACCGTGCAGCCGAAGCGTTCGGAAAAGCGGGCCACGTCGGCTTCGGATGCCTCGGTGCCGAACGCGAGTTCGAGGGTGCTCGCGCGGTCGCGGGGGTCTTCCGGCCGGCTGAGGATGTACGACAGGGCCCGGCCCACGTAGTTGACGAAAGTGGCGCCGTAGCGGTGGATGTCGTCGGAGAACCGGCTCGCGGAGAACCTCCGGATCATGCAGACGGTCGCGCCGGCCCGCATGGCCGTGCCGAGGTTGAGCATGAGTGCGTTTCCGTGGAAGAGCGGCATGCACAGATAGGCGACCGAATCCTCGCGCATGCCAACACGTTCGGTGAGCGGACCGAGGAGGCGTGCGAGCCGGCCCTGGCCGACGATCACGGCCTTCGGAGCGCCGGTGGAACCGGAACTGAACAGCAACAATGCGATGTCGTCGGTGGACGGGATCGTCTCCGGCAGATCCGCACCGCGGAACGGCGCGAGGAACTCCGCGTAGCGATCGTCGTCGATGTCGAGGATGCGGTCGGCCGGCAGTCCGTGGCCGGTGTCCTCGAGCAGATGGGCGAGGCGGGATTCGGTGACGACGAGGTCGATGTCCGCGTGCGCGATGTCGCGGGCGATCTCGGGGCCGCTGCGGCTGGCGTTGATGCCCACGACGGCTGCTCCGGCCAGGGCACCGGCGCCGATCCAGAAGACGAAGTCCGGGACGTTCTCGAGCAGCACCCCGATGTGGCGCTGCCGATCTGCGGGAGCAGGCACGGTCGCGACGATCGCGGCGGCACGATCGGCGCTTTCCTGAACCACCTCGCCCCAGGTCCACTGCTGGTCCTCGAAACGCAACCCTACCTTCGGGTCACCGTGACGAGCGCGCACTACTTCTGCGAACGTGTCCAAGTCTTTCCTCCAGACGGTTGTGGCGATCAAGCAAAAACGGCGCGACCGCCGGACAGGACGGCGCCGGTCGCCGTGACGACGTCGAACCGGACGTCCACTGCGTCACCCCAGGCGCGGACCTGTGCCGCATCGCCGGGGAAGACGGGGGCCGCGAAGCGCCCGAACAGCGTCTTCAGGTCGGCGGGGTGCCCTCCGAGCATGTCGGCCAGAGGCAGGGTCGCGGCCGCCAGCGTGCACAGGCCGTGCAGGATGGGGCGGGGTTGTCCGATGCGCGCCGCAGCCTCGGGATCGATGTGGATGTGGTGCCGGTCGCCGGTCAGCCGGTAAAGCGCCGCCTGGTCGGCGCGTGTGGCGAGCGTGCCGATCACGTCGGCATCCCCCTCCGGCGCGGACGGCGCCGACGGTCCGCGCTCGCCGCCGAAACCTCCCGCTCCCGGTGCGAACAACGACCACGTCGCGATGAAGAACTCGCTCTCGACGACGACCTCGAACACCGCTGCCCGGCCCTTGTCCCAGACCTCACCGACGCGCGCCGACATCGCGATCTCCCCGGAGCGTGGCAACGGTGCGAGCACCTCGAGGCTCTGGGAACCGTGGAGCGCGGTGGCCGTGTCGAAGGCACCGAGCGCACCGAGCGCATCCGGTGCCCACTGGGCCAGCGTCAGGGCGAACGTCGGCAACACCCGCAGCCGGTCCTCGAACACGAGATCGAGGTCCGCCGCGCCGGCGCCCACCGCGAGCGCGTACAGGATCGCGTCCCGCTCGTCGTAGCGGATCGTGCGGGCACCCAGGTCGTGGCCTCGCCACTGCGCGGGCGTCGGCGTCGTTGCGGTCATTCGTCTTCGGTCCTTTCTCACAGGGGCGCCGGGCGGCGGCCCGACGGAGACAGGACCTCGCTTTTCCACAGACGCCCAGGTCACAGGCTAGGGAGAGCGATGGTGACCGTCACCGCCCGTCCCACTCACCGGTACATTCGAAGTCGGGGTGACCCGTCGTGAGATTCTGGCGGTACGCACTCGATGGAGGAGGGGACGTCCGTGAAGCGTGCAGGGGCACCGGTGGGATACAGGCGATGACCATCCCCTCCGATCCCTCCCATTTCCTCGATCAGCTGGTATCGCGACTCACCGGTCCGGGTGGCGAGTTCGAGATCGTCGTGCAGGACGTCCTGGGCACCGAGATACCCGTCATGCGCAGACGCGACGTCGCCGTGGCGGATCTGCTCTCGCAGTCCCTCGCCTGGGGCGACCGCGAGTATCTGGTCACGACCGATCAGCGGATCACCTTCGCCCGGAACGCGCGCATGTCGTACGCCCTCGCCGCGGCGCTCCACGAGCGGTACGGGGTTGGCGTGGGCGACCGGGTCGCGATCCTGTCGGCGAACCGGCCCGAGTGGGTCACCGCCTTCTGGGCGACGCAGGCCCTCGGTGCGATCTCGGTGGGCCTGAACGCGTGGTGGGTGCAACCGGAACTCGAATTCGGTATCCGTCATTCGCGACCCCGGGTGCTCTTCGTCGACGGTCCGCGCGCTGCGGCCGTGGCCGGCATCGACCGTGCGCAGACGGTGGTGCTGTCGATCGAGGAGGATCTACCGCGCCTCATCGCCGAATTCGACGGCGCGCAGCCGCCGCCCCCGAGAGTCGCCGAGGACGATCCGGCCGTCCTCCTGTACACCTCGGGCACGAGCGGGGATCCGAAGGGTGCGTTGCACTCGCAGCGGAATCTGCTGGCAGTGGTCGACTACCACCGGTACCTCGACGCGATCGCGACGATCTGGACCGGCGGCACATACGACCGGTCCGCACCATCGGACTCCCGCTATCTGCTGACGTCCTCACTGTTCCACATCACGAGCCTGCACAACACGATCGTGCCGCGCCTGGCCACCGGCAGCACCGTGGTGATGAACCAGGGCTGGTACGGCGTGCGTCCCGTGCTCGAACTCATCGAGGCGGAACAGGTCACCCACTGGATGGCCGTGCCGTCGATGGCGGCGCGGATGCTCGAGGACGAAGATCTCGACAGATACGACCTCACCTCGCTGAGCCGGTTCACCCTGTCCTCGGAACCTTCGACGCCGGAGTTCAAACAACTTCTGCGCGAAGGGCTTCCGTTCGGCAAGCACGCCATGGTCGACAGTTACACCATCACCGAGTGCAGCACGTCGATCGCTGTGGCCTCCGCCGCCGAACTCGAGGAGTTCCCCGGCACGGTGGGCGCGCCGATCATCACGGTGAGCCTCGAGATCCGGGATCAGAGCGGCGCCTGGCTGCCCGACGGCCGCGTGGGCGAGGTGTGTGTGCGCAGCCCCTTCGTCATGCTCGGCTACTGGGACGACGAGGCGGCGACCGCCGAGGCGATCACTCCCGACCGCTGGTTGCGCACAGGTGATTTCGGCGTGGTCGAGAACGGCCGTCTGCGTCTGGTGGGCCGGCGCGCCGACCTCATCCACCAGAACGGCGAGAACGTCTACCCGTCGGAGGTCGAGCGCGTCCTGGCCCTGCACCCGGCGGTCCGCGAATGCATGGTGACCGGCGCGCCCCACCCGGAATGGGGCCAGGAGGTGGCTGCGGTGGTCGTGCTCGTCGAAGGCTCCACGGTCACCGTCGAGGAATTGACGACCTTCGCATCCGAGCGTCTCGCCTACTTCAAGGTGCCGACGCAATGGACGCTGACGTGCAACCTGTTGCCGCGCAACGCCACCGGGAAGATCATCCGCAAGGGCTGGCGCGACACCCACGGCCACTGGTGACGACGGATCTGCACATCTACGGCCGGAGCAGGCGCTGCAGGGCGTCGCGGAGCGTTTCCTGTTCGAGCACGGGGTCGAAGGACGTCTCGGCGGCGACGACGCCGAGGTAGCCGTCGAGCAAAGCCTGTAGCCAGGTGACGAGCCGATCCGCGGGCAGGTCGGTCCGGATCTCTCCGGCCTGCTGCGCGAGCCGCACCCAGGGAAGCAATCCGTCGCGCAGCGCGCGGGCGTCGCGGTCGAGAGCAGCCGCGATCTCCGGCCGGGTCATCACAGCCCCGACCGCTCGGACGAAGCCGGCCGTACGGGGATCCGACGCATCCTCTGCTGCCCGAACGGCGTATTCGTCGAGTACACGGGTGGCGTCGGTTCGCCCGCTCTGCGCCTCGAACCACGCCACGCTTTCGGCTGTGCCCAGTTCGAGAACGGCCACCATCAGCGACAGTTTCGTGGGGAAGTAGTGGAAGAAGGTTCCGGACCCGATGCGGGCCTCGCGGCAGATCGCGGCCGTGGTCGTGCCGTCGTAGCCGTGTCGGGCGAAGCAGGTCAGAGCTGCGTCGATGATCCCGAGGCGGCGCGCCTCGTGCCGGACCGGATCGACCGTACGTGCCATGTCCCCGGCTCCCTGGATGCCATTGATGGAGTGTCCGCTCTATTATTACTGTATGCCGAAGACTCCGGAGCGCTGGCTGCTCACCTGGGAGAGCGCCGAGCACGCCGTGGAAATCGACGATGCCGGGCTGGGCCGCAGGATCACCTGGACGATCGACGGCGAGGAGATCGCCACGAAGAAGACCTCCGACGACAAGGTCGTCCTCGACGGGCACGAACGCGGCGCGATCGCCGTCAGGCTCCCCACCTTCATCGGACCGGCCCGACGAGTCACCTGGTGGGACGGCGACACCGAACTCGGTGCGGCAGCAGCCGCCCTCACCGGCATCGGCGGGGTCGACCTCGACCCCGAGCCCGGATCCAAGGCGGCTGTTCGCGAGGAATGGATCCGGGCGCACCCCCGGAAATACGCCGCCCAGCGCACGGCGGTCGCCGTAGCCGGGGTCGCCGTGCCGCTGATCGTGCTCTGGCTGCTCGCACAGATCCCGATCCCCGAAATCGATTGGCCCGACTGGGATATCAACATTTCCTGGCCGGACATTCCGTGGCCCGACATTCCGTGGCCGACCATCTCCCTGCCGGAATTCTCCCTGTTCGACTTCACCGTGCCCGAGTGGGTGAAGGCCGTCGCAGACAAGGCGAAGTACGTCTGGCCGGTCGTGCTCGCGGCCGTCCTCGCGAACCGGGAGGTCGCGCGCCGCCGGCGCCAGGACGAGCGCAAGCGGCAGACCGACGACCCCCCGACCGACTCGGAGGACTGAGCTCAGCTGAGGCGTTCGAGCACCATCGCCATGCCCTGACCCCCACCGACGCACATCGTCTCGACGCCGAACTGCTTGTCGTGGGTCTGCAGGTTGTTGATGAGTGTCGCGGTGATGCGGGCACCGGTCATCCCGAAGGGGTGACCGAGCGCGATCGCACCGCCCGAGACGTTGAGCTTGTCCTCGTCGATCTTCAGCTCACGCGCCGAACCGAGCACCTGCACGGCGAACGCCTCGTTGATCTCGAACAGGTCGATGTCGTCGATGCCCATGTTCGCGTTGGCGAGAGCCTTGCGGGTCGCGTCGATCGGTCCGAGACCCATGATCTCCGGCGACAAGCCCGAGACACCGGTGGAGACGATGCGCGCGAGCGGGGTCAGTCCGAGTTCCTTCGCCTTCGTGTCGGACATGATCACCAGAGCGGCCGCACCGTCGTTGAGCGGGCACGCGTTGCCGGCGGTCACCGTGCCGTCCGGGCGGAAGACCGGCTTGAGCTGACTGACGGCCTCGTAGTTGGTGCCCGGACGCGGACCGTCGTCGGTGCTGACGACCGTGCCGTCGGCGAGGGTCACCGGAGTGATCTCCCGCTCGAAGAAGCCGCTCTTGATGGCTTCCTCGGCGCGGTTGTGCGAGCGCACGCCCCAGCGGTCCTGGTCCTCGCGCGAGATGCCGGTGTGGGAGGCGACGTTCTCGGCGGTCTGTCCCATCGCGACGTAGACGTCGGGGAGCAGACCCTCGGTGCGCGGGTCGGTCCACGGCACTCCGCCTTCGGCGAGCTTGGCGGTACGCGCCTGGGCGTCGTCGAACAGCGGGTTCTTGGTGTCGGGCAGACCGTCGGCGTTGCCGGTCACGAAGCTCGACACCGATTCGACGCCGGCGGAGACGAACACATCGCCCTCGCCGGCCTTGATGGCGTGCAGCGCCATGCGGGTGGTCTGCAGCGACGACGAGCAGTACCGGTTGACGGTCACGCCGGGAAGGAAGTCGTAGCCGAGTTGCACCGCGACCACGCGAGCGATGTTGAAGCCGGACTGTCCGGCGGGCTGGCCGCAGCCGAGCATGAGGTCGTCGATCTCGGTGGGATCGAGATCGGGGACCTTCGCGAGCGCTGCAGCGACCATCTGGGTCGCCAGGTCGTCCGGGCGGATCGACGCGAGCGAGCCCTTGCGTGCTCGCCCGATCGGCGACCGTACTGCGGACACGATTACTGCTTCGGGCATCTTCTCTCCTCGATGATCGGTCGTACTTCGACCCTACGGCCCTTCGACCCTCTGGGTCCGGCGGCTATCCTGTGCTAACTTACCAAGCAATCGCTTGGTTTGGTACAGACGTTAGGAACATGCCATGGGCATCACCTCGACCTCCGACAGCGCCGGTATCACCACGGTCACCGTCGACTTCCCGCCCGTGAACGCTCTCCCCTCACAGGCCTGGTTCGACCTGGCCGAGGCCGTGACCACGGCCGGGCGCAGTCTCGACACCCACGCGGTGATCCTGCGCGCCGAGGGCAGAGGCTTCAACGCGGGTGTGGACATCAAGGAAATGCAGGCCACCGAAGGGTTCGACGCCCTGATCGCCGCCAACCACGGGTGTGCCGCGGCATTCGCCGCCGTCTACGACTGCGAGGTACCGGTCATCGTCGCCGTCAACGGCTTCTGCGTCGGAGGCGGCATCGGCCTCGTCGGCAACGCGGACGTCATCGTCGCCTCCGACGACGCCGTCTTCGGCCTGCCCGAGGTCGACCGCGGTGCACTGGGCGCCGCAACGCATCTCGCGCGCCTCGTCCCCCAGCACATGATGCGCACCCTCTACTACACGGCGCAGAACGTCACCGCGCAGCAGCTCGAGCACTTCGGCTCGGTGTACAAGGTCGTGCCGCGCAGCGAACTCGACGCCGCCGCACGCGAGGTCGCCGAGATGATCGCCGCGAAGGACACCCGCGTCATCCGCCGTGCGAAGGAAGCCATCAACCGCATCGACCCCGTCGACGTGAAGACGAGCTACCGCCTCGAGCAGGGCTTCACCTTCGAGTTGAATCTCGCCGGCATCGCCGACGAGCACCGCGACGAGTTCGTCGCAACAGGAAAGCCGCGCAGCAACAGCTGACGCCTCACACCACCAGGAGTTCGGAACACCATGCGTGACAAGAGAATGTCGCTCGACGACGTGGTCGGCGAGCTGCGCAGCGGAATGACCATCGGCCTCGGCGGCTGGGGATCGCGCCGCAAGCCCATGGCCCTCGTGCGGGCCATCCTCCGTTCGGACGTGAAGGATCTGACCGTCGTCACCTACGGCGGTCCCGATCTGGGCCTGCTGTGTTCGGCGGGCAAGGTGAAGAAGGCGTACTACGGATTCGTCTCGCTCGACTCGGCACCGTTCTACGACCCGTGGTTCTCCAAGGCCCGCACGGGCGGCGAGATCATCGCCCGTGAGATGGACGAGGGCATGATCAAGTGCGGCCTGGAAGCCGCCGCCGCGCGCCTGCCGTTCCTGCCCCTCCGCGCGGGCCTGGGTTCGGCCGTGGTCGACTTCTGGGAGGGTGAACTGAAGACCGTCACCTCGCCGTATCCCGGACCGGACGGCACGGAGACCCTCATCGCCATGCCGGCGCTGAACCTCGACGCGTCCTTCGTGCACCTCAACATCGGCGACAAGCACGGCAACTCCGGTTACCAGGGCGTGGACCCCTACTTCGACGACCTCTACTGCATGGCCGCCGAACGTCGCTACGTCTCCGTCGAGAAGATCGTCGAGACCGAGCAGCTCGTGAAAGAGGTTCCGCTGCAGCAGCTCCTGCTCAACCGCATGATGGTCGACGGAATCGTCGAAGCACCGAACGGGGCGCACTTCACCCTCGCGGGCGACAGCTACGGCCGCGACGAGAAGTTCCAGCGCCACTACGCCGAGTCCGCCAAGGACCCCGAGGCATGGCAGGCATTCGTCGACCGCTTCCTCTCTGGCAGCGAGGACGACTACCAGGCCGCAGTCCAGAAGTTCGCACAGGAGCAGGCATGACCACCACCGAGACCGTGACCCGCGCCGAGTACTGCGCGATCGCATGCGCCGACATCTTCTCGGGTGCCGGCGAGATCATGGCGAGCCCGATGGCGACACTGCCGCAGATCGGTGCACGCCTGGCCAAGCTCACCACCGAGCCCGACCTGCTGATCACCGACGGTGAAGCACTCATCCTCGCCGACGTCCCGGCCCTCGGCGCGAAGGCACCGATCGAAGGCTGGATGCCCTTCCGCAAGGTGTTCGACGTCGTCGCCTCGGGCCGCCGCCACGTGGTGATGGGCGCCAACCAGATCGACCGGTACGGCAACCAGAACCTGTCGGCCTTCGGTCCACTCCAGCAGCCGACACGCCAGATGTTCGGTGTGCGCGGCGCTCCCGGCAACACGATCAACCACGCGACCAGCTACTGGGTCGGCAAGCACTCCTCGCGCGTCTTCGTCGACACGGTCGATATCGTCTCGGGTGTCGGATACGACAAGGTCGATCCCGAGAACCCGGCGTACCGCTTCCTGGACATCGCGCGGGTCGTCACCAACCTCGGTGTCTTCGACTTCGGCGGTCCCGACCACACCTTCCGGGCGCTCTCGTTGCACCCGGGTGTCGAGGCGTCCACCGTCGCGGAGAACACCTCCTTCGAGGTCGCCGGCCTGGACGAGGCGGGCGTGACCCGCGAGCCGACCTTCGAGGAACTGCGTCTGATCCGCGAGGTGATCGACCCCAAGGGTCTGCGCGACCGCGAGGTCTCGCTGTGACCGTCCTGCGCACCGCCCTGACCGACCTGGTGGGGATCGAGCACCCGATCGTTCAGACGGGCATGGGATGGGTCTCCGGTCCCCGCCTGACCGCCGCGACGTCGAACGCCGGTGGTCTCGGCATCCTCGCCTCGGCGACGATGACCTACGCCGAACTCGAAGCGGCGGTCGCGAAGACCAAGTCGCTGACCGGCAAGCCGTTCGGCGTCAACATCCGCGCCGACGCCTCGGACGCCGGTGAGCGCATCGACCTGCTGATCCGCGAGAAGGTCAAGGTCGCGTCGTTCGCCCTCGCACCGAAGAAGGAGCTGATCGCCAAGCTCAAGGATCACGGCATCGTCGTCGTGCCGTCGATCGGTGCTGCCAAGCACGCCGTGAAGGTCGCCTCGTGGGGCGCCGACGCGGTGATCGTGCAGGGCGGCGAGGGCGGTGGCCACACCGGTCCCGTCGCGACAACCCTGCTGCTGCCGAGCGTCCTCGACGCCGTCGACATCCCCGTCGTCGCCGCCGGTGGCTTCTTCGACGGTCGTGGGCTCGCCGCCGCGCTGTCCTACGGCGCGGCCGGCATCGCGATGGGCACTCGGTTCCTGCTCACGAGCGACAGTGCTGTTCCCGATTCGGTGAAGCAGCAGTACCTTTCGCGGGGACTGCAGGACACCACGGTGTCATTCAAGGTCGACGGCATGCCGCACCGGGTCCTGAACACCGACCTGGTGAACAGCCTCGAGAAGTCCACCTACGCGAAGGGACTGCTCGCGGCCGCGCGGAACGCGACGAAGTTCAAGTCGATGACGGGCATGAAGTGGTCGACCATCGTCAAGGACGGCCTCGCCATGAAGAAGGCGAGCGACCGCACCTGGCAGCAGATCATCATGGCCGCCAACACCCCCATGCTCCTCAAGGCCGGTCTCGTGGAAGGCAACACCGAAGCCGGTGTGCTCGCCTCGGGCCAGGTCGTCGGCATGCTCGACGACCTGCCGAGCTGCCAGGAACTGATCGACCGCATCGTCGCCGAGGCAGTCGAGCGCATCGACGCCCTCTCCGCCCTGCGCGATCAGGGGCGTCCCGCCGCCTGATTCCGATTCCCAGCAGATCGAGACCGGTGTTGTTGTCGAGTTTCCGCGAGAAATCGACAACAACACCGGTCTCGATCGGTTCCGACGTGCGCAGACTCCGCCGCGCATCGCCGGACACAGGCGCTGGGTCGTTCACGATGCCTCCCGCGGTCCGGAAAATCGACCCCACTCCGCCGAAGCCCAAGCCATGGCCCGGTCAGGAAGATTCCCGATACCGCGTGACAACAGTTCGCCGCTGTTTCAGTGAATTGCGCTCGGCACGGAGCCAGGCAGGGGTATCAGTGTCCCGTTGCGCACGGCACAGGCGCGGTCGACGAGAGTCAGCCGGCTCAGGTCGTGAGTGACCATCACGATCGCCACATCCCGATCCCGGCTCAGATCGGCGAGCAGGGCCACGACCTCGCGGCTGCGGTTCTCGTCGAGGGCCGAGGTGGGCTCGTCGACGAGCAACACCGAGGGGTCGTTCATCAGTCCTCGCGCGATCGCAACCCGTTGCCGTTGCCCTCCCGACAGTTGGTGGGGACGCCGGTCCAGGTGCCCGTCGAGACCCAATGAACACAACAGGTCCGTGGCACGGGCACGACTCTCGCGGACCGAGTCGCCCGCGAGATGGGACATCATCTGCAGTTGTTCGACTGCGGTCAACGAGGGCAGCAGGTTCGACTGCTGGAACACGAATCCGAGCTTCTCGCGTCGCACGGTCGTGCGCTCGTCACGGTCCAGTCCCGTCATGTCGCTGCCGTCGATAACGACACGACCCGAATCGGGGGTGATGAGAAGGCCGGCGACAGCGAGCAGGCTCGATTTGCCGGACCCGGACGGACCGGTCACAGCCACGAATTCGCCGCGTCGGACCTCGAAATCCACGTCGTCGAGGACGCGTCGATGCCCGTCACCGTCGGGATAGCTGAGGACGATGTTGCGTAAGCAGATACTCATGTCGAAGTCCTTCGTTCTCGGTAGATGACTCATCGAGCGGCTGCAAGGGCAGCGAGCGGGTCGACCTTGGCGATACGGACCAGGGAAGCAGCCGCGCCGATCATGCCCGTCACAACGAGGGCGAGGAACGGAACCACGGTGGTGGACATCGTGAGCGAGAACGGAACCGACTGCGAGGCTGCCGTTCCGAGACCGGCTGCGGCCAGGGCTCCAAGTCCGGATCCGAGTACCAGCACGATCGAGCTCTGCCCGAGTGCGTCCTGGAGCAGATAGCGGGTGGAGGCACCGACAGCCTTGAGCACAGCGAGGTCCTGGCCGCGCTGGATGGTCCATACCGTGAAGAAGGCCCCGACGACCAAGGCGCTGACGATCATCAGCATGGTCTGCATCAACAGCAGCGATCCACGCTCGGAGGTGTACGACCCGATCGCGTTCAGCGCACCGCGGCCGTCGGTGACGGCCGTCCCGGTCGCCTCACCGACAGAATCGGCGTCGAACCCTGCGGAGGTCCGCAATGCAACGACGGTGCCGTCACTGCCACCGGCCGACGGCAGTGACATCCATGCGTCGTGGTCCATCCAGACCACGGGCTGATGACTGTAGAACGAGTCGTCGACCAGAGCGGTGATGGTGAATACCTTTCCGCTCATCAAAATCCGGGTTCCGTTCGTCCATCCGTTGTCATTGGCGAGGTCGGCGTCCACGGCTACCGAGCCGGCACCGAGCACGACCGGAGCGGCGAAAGAATGCCCGTCGACGCCGAACGCAGAAGCGGCAACTTCTCGACCGTCGACGCTGATCCGAGCGGGTGCCACCCCGATGATCGACGCAGCATCGACACCGTCGGCCTCCGCAAGTTCCGCATACTGCCGCGTCGTCACGGTCGACTCGGCGAACGAGACCGAGCGGCCATCGGGGGGAGCACCGAATGCGAAGTGGTCGGCGCCGATGTTCTCGATCGCAGCGATAGACCGATTACCCAGTCCGGAGGTCAGCCCCGACAGCGTGACCACCATCAGCGAAATGAGGAACAGGGCCGAGGTCATCAGCGTGAAGCGACCTTTGGCGAACCGGAGATCACGGAAAGCGAGGAACATGCATCTCAGTGTCGTGCAAGGCAACATTCCCGGCATCGCGCATTGGTTGGGTTCGCTGATCCATCGAAAGTTGGAGATCGTCGATCGGTGCGGTCGACGGCATAGTGCGGTATTAGAGTGGGCGAGATGCGGAATTCCGATGGGTCTGACTCGGGCGGGGCCGTGCCGGTGCTACGCGCCATGCAATTCGGCGCCCATCTGCTGTTCTTCCTGCTCCTCGCGGTGGGTGTCGTGCGCACGGTTACCGACAGTGCTCATCCCGTTCCGATCGTCGCGCTCGCTGTCGTGGTAGCCGGGTGGTATCTCTTCGGGATCTGGTTCGCGCAGCGTGAGGGCTTCGAGAACGGGGAGCCGGTACAGCGCCGGTCGGGGCAGATCTGGTTCGCGGCGCTCGGGCTGGGCTGGTTGGCTCTCGTGGTGGCGGATGTCAACTTCGTCTGGCTGGCGTTCGCCCTGTTCTTCCTGTGCTTTCCCCTGTTCTCCACTCCGGTCGCGTTGACGGTGACGATCATGCTGACCGCGATAGCGATCGCAGCGACGCTGTGGCACGGCACCACGAACACGGTTGCCTCGATTCTCGGACCGGTGTTCGGGGCGGCAGCTGCCGCCGGAATGGCCGTCGTCTACCAACAGTTGGTGCGGCAGTCCGCGCAGCGACAGCAGTTGGTGGACGAACTCACCGAGGCGCACCGAGAGTTGCTCGGGGCGCAGGACGAATTGGTCGCGCTGCAACGGGAAGCGGGCGCACTGACCGAACGTTCCCGCCTCGCGCGTGACATTCACGACACTCTGGCGCAGGGATTTTCGTCCATTCTGCTGCTCTCCCGAGCCGGGCAGCGCGCTCCCGACAATTCTGCGGCGGTCTTCGCGCAGATCGCGGACACCGCGCAGCAGAATCTGATCGAGGCCCGCCGGGTGGTCGACGCGCTCGCGCCGGTTGCGCTCGAGTCCGCACCGCTCGAATCCGCGTTGCGGCGCCTGCTCGACCAACTCGAGCAGCAGACCGGGATCACCGGTGACCTACTCACCGACAGCGATCCGATCCCGCTGGTGACGGACTTCGACGTCGCCTTGCTCCGCGTCGCCCAGAGTGCTCTCGCCAACGTGCGGTTGCATTCGCGGGCGCGTCGGGTACGGGTGACATTGAGCTACGCATCCGACGAAGTACGGCTCGATATCGTCGACGACGGTATCGGCTTCGATCAACGTCAGGACGGTGGATTCGGCTTACGGTCGATGCGGGAACGACTGGCCGAACTGGGTGGCACACTCGTCGTGGAATCGGCACCCGGAGACGGAACCGCGGTCGCCGCAACCCTTCCGATCGGGCGGGTCGCATGAGTGCGGTACGTGTACTGCTCGTCGACGATCACCCGGTGGTACGGGCGGGAATGCGCGCGTTGCTGGCGTCGCACGATGACATCATGGTGGTCGCCGAAGCATCGTCGGGTGAGGAAGCCGTGGCTTCGGCGTCGGCCGAGAAACCCGATGTGGTGCTGATGGATCTGCGTCTGGGATCGGGGATCGACGGGGCGCAGGCGACCGCCCGGATCCTGACTGCGGCCGATCCGCCGAGGGTCGTCGTACTCACCACCTACGACACGGACGCGGACATTCTGCGCGCGGTCGAAGCCGGTGCGGCGGGCTACCTCCTCAAGGACACCGACCCGAAAGTGCTGATCGAATCGGTGTTCGCGGCGGCCCGTGGGGAGACCGTCCTGGACCCGGACGTGGCCCAGCGCCTTTACCGCCGCATGCAGCAGCCCCGCACCGACCTCAGCGCCCGCGAAATCGAAGTGCTGTCGCTGGTCGCCGAAGGGTTGTCCAATCGCGCGATCGCCAAACAGCTCTTCGTCAGCGAGGCAACCGTGAAATCCCATCTGGTGCACGCTTTCACCAAATTGGACGTGGACAATCGCACCGCCGCAGTGGTCGCGGCGCGCGAGCGGGGCCTGATCGCGTGATCGGTGTCGAGGATCGGGCCAGGAGAACGAACCGTGCCTGCCCTCCCCGGACGCGAACCGCGCTGCCCCTCCGACCGTGTCGCTTCCAACGGACTCCATACCGAGGGCGAATACGAATCCGAGCGCCTCGGATTCGGAGCGGCCGAACTGTTCGTAGACCGAGCGGCGGTCGTTGCGCATGCAGGTCTGTGGGAAGACTGTGACAGTTCGAGTCCACCGGCAACTGCGTAGCCTTCCACCGCCGCGATCACCGGTTTGGAGAGCACGAGGCGCGTCGGCCGGTTCGGCGGCCATCGGACCGTCGACCGCGTTCCGGCGCTCGGGACGGGCCATGATCACAGTCGTTACCCGATCGCGCGTCTCGACGCGGATCGATTCGTACGGCGTCATGCCCGACCTCCCCGCTCAACAGCATCGGCTTCCCGGGTTCGCATCCGCTGCAGCGTGCCGCTCACGCCAGTAGTCGCGTTCGCTCAGCGGTGGTCGATCCGGATGCTGCCGGCGGTGCAGTTCGACGTACCTCGCGTAGTCGTGGTCGCCCATGACGGCACCGATCCACCACCACGCCCGACGCAGTGCTGTGATCACGACCCACCTCCGTCCCCGTCGCGATGCCGCGAGGCATGGGTGTGTGCGGCGCCCGGGGCGCGGACCTTGCCCGATGCGATCAGTTCGTCCCACTCCTTCTGCAGTTCCCTCTCGGCCGGGGTCGGCACGAAGCCCGCGGGCGCGAATATCTTCGACGGCACGTGGGGTGTTTCGGTGGTGGGCATACCTCCGGCCCGGACCGATCTGGTACACACCACTACTCCTGCGGCGACCACGATGAGCACGAGCACTGCGAACACGATCGACAACGTGCCCTGGATGAATGTGTTGCGGATGACGGCATCGATCTCGTCGGCAGTCTTCGCCGAACCGAATGTGGTTGCGCCGGAGTTCTTCGCGTCGACGAAAGCTCGGTGCTGGGCCCAGTACCCCACCGCGCGGTCGCCGGAGAAGATCTTCTGCCACGACGCCGTCATGGTCACGATCAGATCCCACACCAACGGCACGCCGGGGATCCACGCCCACTTCACCAGTCCCTTCTTCACGACGACGGTGAGCACGACGGTCAGGGCGATCGCGGCGAGCAACTGGTTGGCGATGCCGAACAGTGGGAAGAGCGTGTTGATGCCGCCCAGCGGGTCGGTGACGCCCATCAGCAGGATCGCACCCCACAGGCCGACGACGACCGCGGAGCACAACCAGGCGCCGGGACGCCAGGACGGATCCTTGAAGCGACGAGCGGGACCGCCGAAGTTGCCGAGCGAGTCCGAAAGCATGAACCGCGCGACACGCGTTCCCGCGTCGACGGTGGTGAGGATGAACAGCGCCTCGAACATGATCGCGAAGTGGTACCAGAACGATTTGAGGCTGTCGCCGCCGAACAGGTCGCTGAGCACCTGGGACATGCCGAACGCGAGCGTCGGGGCACCACCGGTACGGGAGATGATCGACTCCTCCCCGACGGATTCGGCTGCCGCCGAGATCTGTTCGGGGGTGATGTCGGGCGACCCCAGCCCGAGACCGTTGACGTAGGCGGCGGCGGTCTCCGGGGTGCCGCCGGTGAGGGCGGCCGGAGCGTTGAGCGTGAAGTACAGGTGCTGGTCGATGATGCAGGCGGTGACCAGCGCCATGATCGCGACGAACGACTCGGTGAGCATGCCGCCGTAGCCGATCAGCCGGATCTGTTTCTCCTTCTCGAGCAGTTTCGGGGTGGTGCCCGAGGAGATGAGCGCGTGGAATCCAGACAGTGCGCCGCATGCGATGGTGATGAACAGGAACGGGAACAGCGACCCCGCGAAGGCCGGGCCGTCACCGTCGATGGCGAACGACGTGATGTCGGGCATCTCCAGGTTCGGTCGTGCGACGAGGATCCCGATCGCGAGCAGGACGATCGTGCCGACCTTCATGAAGGTCGAGAGGTAGTCGCGCGGGGCGAGCAGCAACCACACCGGCAGCACCGACGCCGCGAATCCGTAGGCGATCATCAGCCACGAAATCGTCACCGGGGACAGGGTGAACCAGTTCGTTCCCCAGTCGGTCTCGGCGACCCAGCCACCCGCGATGATCGCGACGAGCAGCAGAACGACGCCGATCAGCGACACCTCCGCGACCCTGCCGGGTCGCAGGTAGCGCAGATAGACGCCCATGAACAGTGCGATGGGAATGGTCATCGCGATGGAGAACAGGCCCCACGGGCTGTCGGCGAGCGCGTTCACGACCACCAATGCCAGCACCGCGATCAGGATGATCATGATGACGAAGACCGCGATGAGCGCCGCGACGCCGCCGATCGGCCCGAGTTCCTCGCGGGCCATCTGGCCGAGGCTGCGTCCGCGGCGGCGCGAGGAGATCCACAGGACGAGGAAGTCCTGGACCGCACCGGCGAAGACGACGCCGACGATGATCCAGATCGTGCCGGGCAGATAACCCATCTGGGCGGCGAGCACCGGGCCGACGAGCGGGCCCGCGCCGGCAATGGCGGCGAAGTGGTGGCCGAACAACACCCGACGGTCCGTCGGCATGTAGTCCTTGCCGTTCTCGAGTTCCTCGGCAGGTGTCGCACGGTCGTCGCGTGGCTGCACGATCTTGCGTTCGATGAACTTCGCGTAGAAGCGATAGGCGACGAGATAGGTGCACACGGCGGCAATGACGAACCAGACCGCGTTGATCTCCTCGCCGCGGACCAGCGCGATGATCGACCAGGCGACCGCCCCCAGAATCGCGAGCACGAGAAAGACGATCCTCGCGGTGGGTGATATCGGTGTCCGGTCGACGACACCGACCGGTGGAAGATCGGGGTCGGTCCGGAGATATTCCACCTCGCTGCCGGTCGGCGGCGCCGGGTCCACAGCCATATCGGCTCCTCACCAGGCTCGCCCGCAGACCCGCGGAGGTCGCGACGGGCCTCGAACGTGCTCGAATCTCGACCAGCGTCACGCTACCCGCGCGCGTCGACGAACGAACCGGAATCGATCAGCCGCGTGCGGCGATCCTGGCTTGCACCTCGGGCCGACGTAGCGGCGGCACCGACGGCGGTGGTTGCCGCCGCTCGGGAAGGGCCGCGAGCAATCTCGTCGTCGTCGCGGTCACTTCGGCGACGGCCTGTTCGAACGGCTCCCGGGTGGCGTCGGAGAGTTTGTGGATCCCGCTGACCTTACGGACGTACTGCCGTGCGGCCGCTTCGATCTTCTCGGCGGTCGCAGCCGGCTCGAGCCCCCGCAGCTCCGTGATGTTCCGGCACATGCTTCGAGGGTAGACGTCACCTCCGGACCGGACCATACGTTCGCTTCCGCGCGCCCGCTGTCCGTCCGCTGCGGCGATCGCAGCAGCGGATGACGAACGGGCGCGCGGATGTGAAGGGGGTGGGTCAGATGCGTTCGATGATGGTCGCGTTGGCGGTCCCGCCACCCTCGCAGATGGTGAGCAGGCCGTAGCGACCACCGGTGCGCTCGAGCTCGTTGAGCAGCGTCGCCATCAGCTTGGTGCCGGTCGCGCCGAGCGGGTGGCCGAGGGCGATCGCGCCGCCGTTGACGTTGACCTTCGACGGGTCGGCGCCGATCTCCTTGATCCACGCCAGGACGACGGGCGCGAAGGCCTCGTTGATCTCGATGAGGTCGATATCGTCGATCGTCAGGCCGGCCTTCTCGAGGGCGTACTGCGTGGCGGGGATCGGGGCGGTGAGCATGAAGATCGGGTCGTCGCCGCGGGCGCTGAGGTGGTGGATGCGCGCGCGGGGCTTCAGGCCGTACTTCTTCACGGCCTCGTCGGAGGCGAGCAGCACCGCGGATGCGCCGTCGGAGATCTGGCTGGCGACGGCGGCGGTCAGGCGTCCGCCCTCGACGAGGGTTTGCAGCGACGCCATCTTCTCGAGGCTGGTCTCGCGCGGGCCTTCGTCGACGGTGGCGTCACCGAAGGGGACGATCTCGTTGTCGAAGCGTCCCTCGGCGATGGCGGCCTTGGCGCGCTCGTGGCTCTGCAGCGCCCACTTCTCGAGTTCCTCGCGGCTGAGGTCCCACTTCTCGGCGATCATCTCGGCACCCTTGAACTGCGACACCTCGTCGCTGCCGTAGCGCTCCGTCCAGCCCTTCGACCCACCGAAGGGGGTGTCGAAGCCGTACTGCTGCCCGACGATCATGGCCGCGGAGATCGGGATCTGCGTCATGTTCTGCACGCCACCGGCGACGATGAGATCCGCGGTGTCGCTGAGGATCGCCTGGGCACCGAAGTGCAGGGCCTGCTGGCTCGACCCGCACTGACGGTCGACGGTCACGCCGGGCACGTGCTGCGGGTAGCCGGCGGCCAGCCACGCGGTGCGGGCGATGTTGCCGGCCTGGCCGCCGATGGCGTCGACGCAACCGAACACCACGTCGTCGACGTCGGCGGGGTCGATGCCCGTGCGCTCGACGAGCGCCTTGATCACGTGCGAGCCCAGGTCGGCCGGGTGCACGTCCGCGAGCCCACCCTTCTTCTTGCCGATGGGGGTGCGCACCGCGTCGACGATGTAGGCCTCGGTCATGATGTCTCCTTACGAAGAATTCTGGTTCGACAGTCCGTCGAGAACGATGGAAAGGTATTGCTGGGCAACCTGATCGATACCGAGGGAGCCTCCGGGCCGGTACCAGCGCACGGCCACCCACACGGTGTCGCGCAGGAACCGGAAGACCAGTTCGACGTCGACGTCGGGCCGGAACGAACCGTCCGCGACGCCGCGTTCGATCACGCCCACCCACAGGTCGCGGAACTCGGTGTTGAGTTCGCCGATGTAGGCGAAGCGGTCGCCCTCGAGATGCTTGGCCTCACCCTGGTAGATCGCCACCGCGGCGTGCGACCGGTCGATCGCCTCGTAGGAGGTGGTGACGAGTGCCGCGAGGGTTTTGCGGGACGGCAGACCCGACGCGACGATCTTGCGGTACCGGTCGAACAGGTCGTCGAGGAAGGCCCGCAGGATCTCGTCCACCATCGACTCCTTGGAATCGAAGTGGTGGTAGAGGCTGCCGGAGAGGATTCCCGCCGCGTCGGCGATGTCGCGCACGGTCGTGGCCCGCACACCGCGCGACGCGAACAGGTCGGCTGCGATGTCGAGCAGTTCCGCGCGGCGTCCGGACTTGCTGGAGGTGTCGTCGCGTGAGGGAGTCATGACGGACATCCTTTCAAGCCGACCGAGAGCGGGTTCATGCGCGCTGGGAGGAGACCGACACGACCTCGCCGGTCAGATAGGTCGTGTAGTCGCTCGCGAGCATCGCGATGGTCGCCGCGACCTCCCAGACCTCGGCGGCGCGGCCGTAGGCCTCACCGGCGGCGAGGTTGTCGAGCAGTTCCTCGCTGGTGACCTTCGCGAGGAAGGGGTGTCGGGCGATGGACGGGGCGACGGCGTTGATGCGCACGCCGTATTCGGCGGCCTCGATCGCGGAGCAGCGGGTCAGGGCCATGACGCCGGCCTTCGCCGCCGCGTAGTGCGCCTGCGAGTGCTGGGCGCGCCAGCCGAGTACCGACGCGTTGTTGACGAGCACGCCGTTGTGGTCGACCGAGCGGAAGTAGCGCAGTGCCGCGCGGGTCGCGCGGAAGGTGCTGGTGAGGGTGATGTCGAGGACGCGATCCCATTCCTCGTCGGTCATCTCGACGACGGGCGTCTCCCCACCGAGTCCAGCGTTGTTGACGAGCACGTCGATGCGCCCTAGCCGGTCGGCGGCGCCGGTGATGAGGGCGTCGACCTGTTCGGTGGACGACACGTCGCACACGATCGTCGCGACCTGCTGTTCGGGGAACTCGGCCGCGAGCTTCTCCGCGGACTCGCCGAGCCGGCGCTCGTGGAAGTCGGAGACGAGCACGTCGGCGCCCTCGAGCAGCGCGCGACGCGCGGTGGCGAATCCGATGCCGGTACCGGCGGCGGCGGTGACCACGACCTTCTTGTCGCGGAGCAGTCCGTGGCCGGGGGTCTCGACCGGCGGGGTCGCGAGCGGGGATGCGGGACGGGGTGTTGCGGTCACGGACGTGCCTCCCGGGGAAGGCCGAGCACGCGCTCGGCGATGATGTTGCGCTGGATCTCGTTGGATCCGCCGTAGATGGTGTCGGCGCGGGTGAACAGGAACAGCCGCTGCCATTCCGCGAGCTCGAGATGTTCGGGATCGGTGATGTCGGAGGGATTTCCGGCATGGTCGTGATCGGGGCCGACGAGCGATGACGATCCCTGCACGTCCATGGCGAGTTGCCCCAGGTCGCGATGCCAGTTCGCCCACAGCAGTTTCGCGACCGAGGCCTGACCCGGATCGGCGTCGCCGAGGGTGCTCAGGGCGTGGGCACGCATGACCCGCAGTTCGATCCGCGCGCGGGCGATGCGTTCGCGGAGGTGCGGATCGTCGATCGCACCGTTGCTCTCGGCGACGGAGACGATGCCGTCGAGTTCGCGGGCGAAGCCGATCTGCTGCCCGAGGGTGGAGACGCCGCGTTCGAAGGTCAGCAGACCCATCGCGACCTTCCACCCGTCGCCGGGGGCACCGACGACGAGGTCGGCGTCGGTGACGGCGTCGTCGAAGAAGACCTCGTTGAACTCGGAGGTGCCCGTGAGCTGCTGAATGGGCCGCACCGTGACGCCAGGCTGGTCGAGGGGCACGAGCAGGAAGCTCAGGCCGTGATGGCGGGTCGAACCGGGTTCCGTCCGCGCGACGACGAAGGCCCATTGTGCGACGTGTGCGAGCGACGTCCAGACCTTCTGACCGTTGATCACCCACTTGTCGCCCTCGAGGCGGGCGGTGGTGGAGACGTTGGCGAGGTCGGAGCCGGCTCCCGGTTCCGAGTAGCCCTGCGCCCACAGTTCGGTGACGTTACGGATCCCGGGCAGGAAGCGCTGCTTCTGTTCCTCGGTCCCGAACGCGATGAGGGTGGGGCCGAGCAGTTCCTCACCGAGGTGGTTGACGCGCGCGGGCGCGTTCGCCTTCGCGTACTCCTCGTGGAAGATCACGCGCTGATCCATGCTCGCGCCGCGCCCGCCGTACTCGGTGGGCCAGCCGATGCAGGTCCATCCGGCAGCGGCCAGATGCCGGTCCCATGCGAGTCGCTGTTCGAAGAACTCGTGTTCGCTTCCGGGTCCGCCCTTGCCTCTGAGCTCGGCGAATTCGCCGGTCAGGTTGTCTTCGAGCCACTGTCGGACGGTGGCTGCGAACTCCGCATTTTCCTGGCTCTCGCTCTCGTGCACATCCGTACGATAACCTACCAAGCAATTGCTAGGTAGGGAGCTCTGTGAACACACGACCGAGAACCACTCCGGCCGCACTCGTACGTGCCGCCGACACCTGGCCGGACCTGCTCGCGATCGCCGATGGCGACACCCGGCTGACCTTCGCACAACTGCGCGACCACGTCCGCGATGTCGCCGCGGCGCTCGTCTCCCGCGGCGTCGAACGCGGTGCGCGCGTCGTCATCTGGTCGCCCAACACGTTCCACTGGGTGATCGCTGCCCTGGGTACACATTGGGCCGGCGGGGTCGTCGTACCCCTCAACACCCGCTACACCGGAAACGAGGCCGCCGACGTCGTCGAGCGCGTCCGCCCCGAGGCCCTCGTCGTGGTCGGCGACTTCCTCGGTACCGACCGCTACACCGAACTGTGCAAGGCCGCTCCGGAACTGTCGATCCCGACGACCGTGCGGGTCCCGCTGGGCGGGAACGACGCGCCGATCGACGGGATCGTCGAGTGGGCGGACTTCCTGTCCTCCGCCACCGACGCCGCCCGCACCGAGGCCGACGCGCGCGCCGCGGCCGTGACCCCCGACGACGTCTCCGACATCCTGTTCACCTCGGGCACGACCGGCCGCAGCAAGGGCGTGCTCAGCGCCCACCGTCAGTGCATCGGTGTCGCGCAGGCGTGGGCCGAGTGCGCCGAACTGACGATCGACGACAACTACCTGATCATCAACCCGTTCTTCCACAGCTTCGGGTACAAGGCCGGCTTCGTCGCCGCACTGCTCCATGGCTCCACCGTCATCCCCCTCGCGACCTTCGACGTAGAGAAGGTCATGGCGATGGTCGCGGCCGAGCGCATCAGCGTCCTCCCGGGCGCCCCGACGATCTACCAGTCCATCCTCGACCACCCGCGGCGCGGCGAGTACGACCTGAGCAACCTGCGCATCGCCGTCACCGGCGCCGCACCCGTGCCCGTCTCCCTCGTCGAGCGCATGCAGAACGAACTGAGCTTCGACGCGGTGCTCACCGCCTACGGGCAGACCGAGGCGGTCGTCGCGACGATGTGCCGCACCGACGACGATCCCGTCACCGTCTCCACCTCGTCCGGACGCGCCACCGCGGAGTTCGAGGTGCGCATCGGCGACAAGGGCGAGATCCTGCTGCGCGGCCCGAACGTCATGCTCGGTTATCTCGACGATCCCGAGGCCACGGCCAAGACGATCGACGAGGACGGGTGGCTGCACACCGGCGATGTCGGGACCGTCGACGAACGCGGCTATCTCGACATCACCGATCGTCTCAAGGACATGTACATCAGCGGCGGATTCAACGTCTATCCGGCGGAGGTCGAAGCGGCACTGCTGCACCTGCCGGGAGTCCACGAGGTCGGGGTGATCGGTGTCCCCGACGAGCGCATGGGTGAGGTCGGCCGGGCGTTCGTGGTCCCGCTGGACGGACATCCGCTCACCGAGGACGACGTGATCACGTACGCCCGAGAGAAACTCGCCAACTTCAAAGCGCCGCGATCGGTTCGGTTCATCGATGCGCTGCCCCGAAACCCGTCCGGCAAGGTACTGAAGAACGTTCTGCGTGAGGAGAAGTCATGACCGTCCCGTTCGAGCCCGATGTCGTCACCTACGAGGTGCGCGACGGCGTCGCGATCGTCACTCTCAACCGACCCGATTACCGCAACGCCCAGAACTCGGTCATGACCTACGCGCTCGACGCCGCCTTCGAGAGGGCCGTCGAGGACGACGAGGTCAAGGTGATCGTGCTGGCCGGCAACGGCAAGCACTTCTCCGCCGGCCACGATCTGGGCACCCCGGGCCGCGACCACCACGTCCACTACGACAACAAGGCCGTGATGTGGTGGGACCACGTCGACAAGCCCGGCGGCGACCAGCGCTACGCCCGTGAGATGGAGGTCTACCTGGGGATGTGCCGCCGCTGGCGCGAGATCCCCAAGCCCACCATCGCGTCGGTGCAGGGCGCCTGCATCGCCGGTGGTCTCATGCTGGCGTGGGTGTGCGACCTGATCGTCGCGTCCGAGGATGCCTTCTTCTCCGATCCCGTAGTCCGCATGGGCATCCCGGGTGTCGAGTACTTCGCGCACCCGTGGATCCTCGGAACGCGCTTCGCGAAGGAGATCCTCTACACCGGTGACCGTTTCAGTGCCCAGCGCGCCTACGAGGTGGGCATGGTCAGCCGCGTCGTGCCGCGTGAGGAACTCGAGAACGAGACCCTCGCCCTCGCCGCCCGCATCGCGGAGATGCCCCGCTTCGGGCTCGCGCTCACCAAGCGCGCCGTCAACCAGTGCGAGGACCAGATGGGCATGCGCAACGGCATGGACTCGGTCTTCGGCCTGCACCACTTCGCGCACGCGCACAACGCCGAGGTCGGCGCCGACTCGCTCGGCGGCATGAACGCCAAGTCGATGGCCGCGAGCGCTCGTCCGGTGGAAGGAGCGAAGTAGTGGATCTGCAGCTCGACGACGCCACCCTCGCGTTCCGCGACGAGGTACGCGCCTTCCTCGCCGAGAACGTCCCCACGACGCCGCTCGAGTCGATGGACACGGCCGAGGGCTTCGAGGAACACCGGCAGTGGGAACGGACCCTCGCCGATGCACGCCTGTCGGTCGTCTCCTGGCCCGAGGAACTCGGCGGCCGCGACGCGACCCTCGAGCAGTGGGTCGTGTTCGAGGAGGAGTACTACCGCGCCGGTGCGCCCGGCCGGGTGAGCCAGAACGGCATCTTCCTGCTCGCCCCCACCCTGTTCGAGCATGCCCACCCCGAACAGCTCGCCCGCATCATGCCGCGCATGGCCCGGGCCGACGACATCTGGGCCCAGGCCTGGTCGGAACCCGAGTCCGGCTCCGACCTCGCGTCGCTGCGCTCGACCGCCACGAAAGTCGACGGCGGCTGGCTGCTCAACGGCCAGAAGACCTGGAGCTCGCGGGCGTCCTATGCCGACATGGGTTTCGGTCTGTTTCGCTCCGACCCGGAGGCCCAGCGGCACAAGGGCATCACCTACTTCATGTTCGACCTGCGGGCCGAGGGCGTCACCGTGCGACCGATCCCGCAGCTCGACGGTGAGCCGGGCTTCGCAGAGATCTTCCTCGAGGACGTCTTCGTCCCCGACGACCCGAAGCGTCCCGGTGAGTCCGGTGTGATCGGTGCGGTGAACGAAGGATGGCGGGTCGCGATGAGCACCGCCTCCAACGAGCGCGGTCTGTCGCTGCGTGCGCCGGGCCGATTCCTGGCGGCCACCGACCGGCTGCTGCGCGCCTACGGCGAGTCCGATCTCCACGGCGACACCGCGCTGCGCAACCGCGTCGCCGACGCGTGGATCGGGGCGCGCGCCTACGAGCTGTCGACCTGGGCGACCGTCACGCGCCTGACCGCGGGCGGACAGCTCGGCGCCGAATCGTCGATCAACAAGGTGTTCTGGTCCGAGTGGGACATCGCCGCGCATGAGACGGCGCTCGACCTGCAGGGTGCGGACGCCGAACTCGTCGACGGCTGGACCGACGGTTACCTGTTCTCGCTGTCGGGCCCGATCTACGCCGGTACCAACGAAATCCAGAAGAACGTCATTGCCGAGCGGCTGCTCGGCCTTCCGAGGGGTGATCGATGAGATTCGCACTCGACGAGTCCCATGAGGACTTCGCGTCCAGTATCGACGCCCTGCTCACCAAGTCGGATATGCCGCAGGTGATCCGTGCGTGGAACAGCGGCGACACGGCACCGGGTCTGCAGGTGTGGGAGCGACTGGCCGAGACCGGCGTCAACGGTCTGCTCGTTGCCGAGGAGCACGACGGCCTCGGGGCCGACGCGGTCGATCTCGTCGTCGCCGTCGAACAGCTCGGTCGCCACGCTGTGCCCGGTCCGGTGGTCGAAACCGTCGCGGTGGCACCGGTTCTGCTCGCCGCCGTGGCACCCGAGCGTCTCGGCCCGCTTGCCGCCGGATCGCTCGCCACCGTCGCGATGCTCCCCCACGCGCCGTACGCGGTCGACGCGCACGTCGCCGACCTCGCGCTGCACGTCGCCGACGGCACCGTCTCGATGGGCACCGCCGGGGACACGCGCGAGTCGGTCGACCGGTCGCGCACGCTCGCCTCGCTCACCGTCGGCGAGTCGCTCGGATCCACAGATACCGCTGCGGCTTTCGACATCGGTGTCCTCGCGTCTGCAGCTCAGCTCCAAGGCCTGGGCCGGACTCTGCTCGACACCACCGTCGAGTACGCGCAGCAGCGCAAGCAGTTCGGCCGCGCGATCGGCTCCTTCCAGGCGGTCAAGCACCATCTCGCCGAGGTGGCGGTCGCGCTGGAGATGGCACGTCCGCTGCTGCACGGTGCGGCCATCGCCGTCCGCGACGAGCTGTCCACCGCGTCCCGGGACGTCTCGGCGGCCAAGGTCGCGTGCGGCGACGCCGCCTATCTCGCCGCGCGCACGGCACTGCAGGTGCACGGCGCGATCGGCTACACCCAGGAATACGATCTGTCGCTGTGGATCACGAAGGTCCGCGCGCTCGTCACCGCGTGGGGTACCCCCGACGAGCACCGGGCACGCGTGGTCGCGGCACTCGAGAGCGAGGCGTCATGACGTTCGAGACGGAAGATCTTGCCGCACTGCGGGACTCGGTGCGTACCCTGCTCGCCAAGCACTCCGATTCGGCTGCCGTCCGGCGGGCGATCACGACCGGCAGCGGGTACGACGACGAACTGTGGACGATGCTCGTCGAGCAGGTCGGGGTCGCAGCCCTCGCCGTTCCGGAGGAGTACGACGGTGTGGGCGCCTCGTGGGTCGAGGCCCACGTGGTGCTCGAGGAACTCGGCCGCACGCTCACCCCGTCACCGTTCCTGGGGTCGGCGGTACTCGCGGCGCAGACCGTGCTGCTGTCCGGTGATGCCGACGCGGCGGCGCGTCTGCTCCCCGGCATCGCGGCCGGCGAGGTCGTCGCGGTGTGCTGGGCGTCGGCCACCGGCTGGCAGCGTCCCGGCGTGAGCGCCGAGGGCAACGTGCTGACCGGAACCGCGCACTACGTGCTCGGCGGCGACATCGCGTCCACCCTGCTCGTGCTCGCCGCCGACGGTGACACGGTCGGCCTGTTCGAGGTCGATCCGGAGACCGACGGGGTGTTGCGGCGCCGCGTGCCCACGATGGATCCCACGCGTTCCCTCGCGGAGGTGTCGTTCTCGGCGGTGACCGGTCGTCGCCTGTCATCGTCCGACGATCTCGTCGACCGGTTGCGGGCGTCCGCGGCGATCGCCCTGTCGGCCGAGCAGGTGGGTGCCGCGCAAGCGGTGCTCGACCTGACCGTCGACTACGCGAAGAACCGCAAGCAGTTCGGTCGCGCAATCGGGTCGTTCCAGGCGCTCAAGCACCGCATGGCCGACATGTACGCGCTCGTGGAGACGGCGCGATCGATGTCGTATGCGGCTGCGTTGTCGCAGGATCCGCAGGACGCGTACGCCGCGAAGATCTACTGTTCGGAAGCCTTCCAACAGGTCGCGTCGGAGGCCGTGCAGCTGCACGGCGGGATCGCGATCACCTGGGAGCACGACGCGCAGTTGTTCTTCAAACGGGCGCACGGCAGCGCCCAGTTGTTCGGGCAACCGCGCGAGTACCTGAGCGCAATATCCGCCTGAGCAATATCGTCGGCGGCGATCCCTGCGAAAGATCGGTGATGCGCCTCCTCGATTCCTCGGTTCCACTCCCCGTGCGTCCCCGCCGCGTCCTCGTGGCGGGGACGTCGAGGAGTTCACCGCGCACCCACGGTGGGTACCGCGACCGCGTCCTCACCGCGCTCGCACAACGTCCCGATCTGCCGGTCGTGCGGCTGACGGGCCGACGGGAGGTCGATACGTGGGCGGCGCTGCTCGCCTGCCGTCCCCCCGGCGTCCGGCGGATGAACTCGACACCCGTCCTCGGAGCCCGCGGGCCGGAGAGCACCCGATCGTCCGGGATCACTCGCGCCCGCCGCGGCGGCTCGCTAACGTCGGAGAGATGACACCTCCCACGATCACGCTGAATTCCGGAACGACGATCCCGCAGCTGGGCCTGGGAGTCTGGCAGGCCACCAACGACGAGACCGAACACGCGGTCCGATACGCGATCGACGAGGCCGGTTACCGGCACATCGACACGGCCGCGGCCTACGGCAACGAGGAAGGCGTCGGCCGCGCGCTCACCGCGTCGTCGGTGCCGCGCGAGGACATCTTCGTCACCACCAAGCTGTGGAACGCCGATCAGGGTTACGAGCCGGCACTGAAGGCATTCGACACGAGCCTGAAGAAGCTGGGCACCGAGTACGTCGACCTCTACCTGATCCACTGGCCGCTGCAGGACCGCGAACGGATCCTGCGCACCTGGGACGCCCTCGAGAAGATCGCCGAGTCCGGGCGCGCGAAGGCGGTCGGGGTGTGCAACTTCGAACCGCACCACCTGCAGTTGCTCGTCGATCGTGGCGGGTTGTTGCCTGCGGTGGATCAGGTGGAGTTGCATCCGCACCTGCCGCAGCAGGAGATCCGCCGGTTCGCGTCCGAGCACGGCATCGCCGTCGAGTCGTGGAGCCCGCTCGGTGGCACGAGCAACTCGGGGTGGGGTCCGAACTCGAAGCCGAACACCCTGCTCGTCGACCCGATCGTCACCCGCATCGCCGATCGTCACAGCAAGTCGGCCGCGCAGGTGCTGATCCGCTGGCATCTGCAGAACGGGCTGATCGTCATCCCGAAGTCGGTGCACGAGCAGCGCATCTCCCAGAACATCGACGTCTTCGACTTCGAACTCGACGAGCTCGACCTCAGCGAACTCGACACGCTCGACGACGGCACGCGGGTGGGCGCGCATCCCGACGAGATGAACATCGGCGCTCCTTCCTAGTCCCTTCCCCCGGAACTGGAGCGTGTTCTCATTGTCGGGGGTACGCACGTCCGACTTCCGGAAGGCAGCGATGAGCGAGACGACGACGCATGTGGTGCTGGGCAAGCCGGTCACCATGCCCGTGCAGGTCCGAACGGCCACGGCGTTCATGGGCATGTTCTCGGTTCCCGTGCGCCCCGCGCAGGAACTCGTCGCCCGCACCGGGCTCGAGATCCTGCAGTACCGCCCGGGCCACGGGATCTGCACGCTCGTCTTCGTGGACTACGTCGACGGGGACCTCGGTCCGTACAACGAGTTCGGGGTGTGCTTCCTCGTCCGCAACCATCACAACCGCGGCGACGGCATCGTCGGCGACTGGCGGAGCCTGGTCGGCGGGCAGGCCGGTGCGCTCATCCACCATCTGCCCGTCGACGGCGACTTCACTCTTGCGGCGGGACGCGGCATTTGGGGTTTCCCGAAGACCCTCGCCGACTTCGACACCGACCACGACAGCAGCACCAAGCGCGGTTCGGTCTCCGCCGACGGTGTGCTGATCGCCGAACTGGCGGTGGCGCCCGGATTTCCGGTGCCGGGCAACGGCCTTGCAGCCTCGCTCGCCGCCTACTCGCACATCGACGACGTCACCCGCTGCACGACCTGGGAGATGAATCCGAGCGGCGTGCGCACCCGGCTCGGCGGCGCGACCCTACGGTTGGGGACGCATCCGATCGCCGACGAACTGCGGTCGCTCGGTCTGCCCCGACGCGCACTGACCTCGTCGTCGATCGCCGATCTGCGGATGATCTTCGGCAACGCGACCGTCGTCTGAGACTCTCCTGGACTCAGGAGAGCGCGCCCGAGACGGCGAGGACGATCACCGCGACACCCAGCAGGGTGTCGAGCACACCGCAGAACTCCGCGAGCGAGCGGGCGACCACGGTGTTCCGGCGGAAATGAAGGTAGTCCCACGCGGCGTGACCGAGCAGTCCGAGCCCGACGATCACGCCCGCCGGGACGGGGGTGACCGTCACCGCGGCCACCGCGACGGCACCGAAACCCAGCATGGCCACGGTCGACGGCCCGACGAGCATCGCCCGGCCGGCCGGGGTGCGCGCGAGTCCGTAGACGGCGCCCGCGGCACCGATCGCAACCATCACCACGGTGATCTCGACCGGCACCCCGAACGCGACGACGGCGACCTTGCCGACGCCGATCAGCGCGACGGCGCCGAGGAACAGCGGCCAAGCCGCGCTGCGACGACCCAGTACGGCGGCACCGAGATAGACCAGTGCCGCGCCGGTGAGGATCGCCGGGAAGTCGGTGCCCCCGTCCGCGAGGACGAACGCGGCGAGGGCGACTGCGACGAGGCTCGGCCACCGGCGCAGCACCCCTCGTAGCAGCGCCTTCGGGTCGATGCCGGTCGCAGGTCGATCGACGGGGACGATGGTGATGTCGGAGCTCGTCATGAGGATCCGCCTAAGTTGAACAGTGATGTTCGAGTTGATGGTCAGCGTAACCTGAACATCAATGTTCGACAAGAGGAGGATCCGTGACCACCCACGAGGCATCCCGCCGTCCCGTATCGCTTCGCACCAGGAAACGTGCGGACGCCGAGCGGAACATCGAGGCGATCCTCGACGCCGCGCGCATCGCACTCAGTCGTGACCCCGACGCGAGCATCGGGGAGATCGCCAAGGCCGCCGGCGTCGGGCGTGTCACCCTCTACGGCCACTTCCCCACTCGCGCAGAACTCGTCACCGCCGTGGTGCAGCGCGCGCTCGCCGAGGCGGAACAGACCGTGGACCGGATCGACCTCACGGGCGACCCCCGCGACGCCCTTCACCGCCTCATCGCGGGCTCGTGGTCGCTGACCGCCGACGCGGGGGCACTGCTCGCGGCCGCCGAACAAGCACTTCCCGCCGAGGACGTACGCGCCGCACACGACGGCCTGCTCGCCCGCGCGACCGCCCTCATCGAGCGCGGTCGCGCCGAAGGGGCGTTCCGCACCGACCTGTCGTCGTCCTGGCTGGCGTCGGTCCTGCACAGCCTGGTCCATTGTGCCGCAACCGAAGTCGCGGCAGGACGGTTGGCGTCGGAGGACGCCGGCGGCAACATCGCCGCAACGGCCCTGTCGTCGTTCACCCCTCCCGGCTGAGCCGTATCAGCCGGACGCGATCACGCCGTCGACGTTCTGACGCTCGCGGAGCCGGGTGACCGTGTCGTGCAGGTGCTCGTCGAGCAGACGCCGCACCTCCTCCCGGTCGGCGGTGCGGATCGCCTCCCGCAGCACGACGTGCTCGTCCACCTGCACGTGCAGGTCGGGATAGGTGGTCTGCAACGCGCCGAGGCACATCCGCGTCTCGACGAGCAGCGTGCGGGCTGCCCGCACGAGCCGCGGACTGTCGGCACTGGCCACGAGGATCTCGTGGAAACGCCGGTCGCCGTCCGAGACACCGGTGGCGTCCTCGCGTTCGGCGGCGGTGCGCATCTCCTCGATCGCCGGTTCGAGGGCCTTCCACGTCTGTTCGCGACGGCCGTCCAGCACCAGGTCGAGGGCACCGCCCTCGATGACCCAGCGGCTGCGGTAGATGTCGACGACGTCGTCGAAGGTGAGCTCGGTGACGAAGATGCCCCGGTTGCGGATGCTGTAGAGCAGACCTTCGGACAGCAACCGCTGCATGGCTTCTCGCAGCGGGCCCCGGGAGACCTGGAAGTGCGCCGCGAGTTCGGCCTCCCCCAGCTGTTCCCCGGGACCGAGCGCACCCCGGACGATGGCCGACCGGATCTGTTCGGCGATGAGCTCGGCCGTGGACGGCCGGGTGACAGGACGTAGATCTTCCAGATCACCGAGCACCATGATCGGTATCCTCCTCGAACAGTGAGCCCAGCTCCGGGCATTCCACTGTATATCCGGCCAGTTCCAGGCCGTGCCACACGGTGACCTGGTTGGCGGTCAGCACCGGCTTGCCGGTCTCCTTCCCGAGTTCCCGCATGATCCGCAGCGTGTGCATCGCGGTGTCGGGCACGAGGACCGCCTGTGCGTCGGGATGATCGTTGGTCCTCACGAACTCGAGGACGGCCTCGTCGGTCAGGGTGCCGACCTCGGCGGCGGTGTCGATGCCGGCGTCGGCGAGCGAGACGACCTCGACATCGGCGTCCGCGAGGAAGGCGACGAACAGTTCGGCGACGTCCCGCGGATAACTCGCCGACACGGCCACCCGGCCGACTCCGAGCGCCCGTAGTGCGGCGACGAACGCGATGCTCGTGCTGGTCGTGGGCACGCCTCCCGCGTCCCGGGAGAGCTGCTCGACCTGGGTGCGTGCCCCCTCGGGTCCGTACACGAAGCTGCCCGACGTGCACGCCCACACGAGAGCGTCGAGGGGCTCGTCCGCGAACTGCGCCGCTCCCCCGGCGAGCTTGGCCGGGCTCCCGAGGTCGAGGAGTTCGGGAACGGCGTGCAGATCGGTTCCGTAGATGTGGGCGACGGGCAGATTCACCCCCAGGAGTTCGGCGGCGAACGGGTAGTCGTCCTCGGCGGCATGATCCGGGTAGACGATCCCGATGGTCGGACGGTCACGATGCATTCAGAACACTCCTCTCAACCACTTTCCCGGCCCGGTCATGGGCAACTTCATCCGTCCCAGGCACGCCCCGATTGTGAGCTGGTTGGCCGTGAGGACCGGCTTGCCGAGTTCCCGTTCGAGCGGCGCGATCAGGTCGTAGGTCGGCAGGTTGGTGCAACTGACGAAGATCGCCTGCGACTCGGGGGTATCGGCCCCGATGATGTGTTCGGCGATGGTGCGGTAGTTGACCTTCCAGATGCCGCCGCCGAGCCCGAGATGCGACGACCGGACGACATCGGTTCCGGCCTCGTTCAGGAAGTCGCGCAGTAGGTCGGTGAGCTCCCGGTCGTAGGGGGTGATCACCGAGATGCGGGTCAGGTCGAGTGCGCGGAGGGCTTCGAGCAGCGCTCCGGAGGTCGTGACCGCGCACGGTGCGCCCGCCTCACAGATCGCGTCGCACAGGGCCTTCTCGTAGGCCACCCCGTTGACGAAACTGCCCGAGGTACACAGATACGCAACGACTTCCGGTTCCACCGACAGCACGTCGCGGGTCGCGACCATCAGGTGCCGCCGGTCGGAGACCATCTCGGCCATGGCACGGCTGACCGGCACCGGCTCGTAGGGGGTTCGAGCGAGGTGCAGACTGACCTCGAGCGGCGCCCATCGCCACAGTTCTCGTTCCAGGGCGAGATCGAAGGGTGCGATCACACCGATGCCCCGCTGAGCCAGAGGACCTTCGAACTCGGGAATGTTCAGTTCCATACGGTCCCTCGGCTTCGTCAAGAGTTCCCTCAGCCTTGAGGATTGTTGACAATAATACGAGGCGCTCTTACGGTGTCAACGTGGATGCCCAGCCGGTCGTTGCAGTGCTTCATGCCGAAGCCGTGCCGGATCGTGCGTGGATGGCCCCGGTGGCCGAACACGCCACGGTGCGCTACACCGACGCCGCCGGTCTGGCCGACGCACTCGACGGCGCCGACATCCTCTTCGCGTACGACTTCCTCACCGACGCCCTGCCCGCGGCCTGGCACGCCGCGACCTCCTTGAAGTGGATCCATGTCGCCGCGGCCGGGGTCGACGCCCTCATGTTCCCCGACCTGCGCGACAGCGACGTGGTCGTCACCAATTCCCGCGGAGTCTTCGACGGGGCGATCGCCGAATACGTGCTCGCCCAGATACTTTCCTTCGCCAAGGACATCCCCGAATCCCTGCGGCTCCAGCGCGAGCACATCTGGAAGCACCGCGAGTCCGAACGCATCGCCGGTCGCTCCGTGCTCGTCGTCGGCACCGGTCCGATCGGCCGCGCGATCGCACGCCTGCTCTCGGCCGTGGGGATGACGGTCCGAGGCTCGGGCCGGCGCCCTCGCGACGACGACCCCGATTTCGGCACCGTCACCACGACCGCGGATCTTCCCGGCGCCCTCGCCGACGCCGATTTCGTCGTCGTGGCCGCGCCTCTCACCGAGCAGACCCGGCACCTGTTCGACGCCCGGATGTTCGCCGCGATGAAGTCGCAAGCCCGCTTCGTCAACGTCGGGCGGGGCGAACTCGTGCGCACCGACGACCTCGTCGAGGCACTGCGGTCGGGCGCCATCGCCGGTGCCGCACTGGATGTGCTCGACGTCGAGCCGCTTCCCGAGGACCATCTGCTCTGGGACATGCCGAACGTCTCGATCACCCCGCACAATTCGGGGGATTTCGTGGGTTGGCGCGATGCGCTGGTGGACGTCTTCATCGACAATTTCCACCGTCACCGCAGTGGCGAACCTCTTCGGAACGTGGTGGACAAGAAGCTGGGTTACGTGCCCGGCGCGTGAGAGTCGGCATCGTCCGACGAGTAGGAGGCACGATGGAGCCCACAGACATGACCGCCGTCGAACTCGTGTCGGCGTTCTCCTCGGGCGAGTTGTCTCCCGTCGAGGTGACACGGGCCGTGCTCGATCGGATCGCGGCGCACGATCGCGAGATCAACTCGTTCTGCCTCGTCGACGAGGAGAAGGCCCTCGACCAAGCACGCCGCTCCGAGGAGCGGTGGCGGACCGGCTATTCGAAGGGTCTGCTCGACGGGGTCCCCATCTCGATCAAGGACGTCTTCCTCACCGACGGATGGCCGACCCTGCGGGGCTCGCAGGCCATCGACGAGAACCAGGACTGGAACGTCGACAGCCCGGTCGCGGCCCGGCTGCGCGAGGACGGAATGGTGCTGGTGGGCAAGACCACCACCCCGGAGATCGCGTGGAAGGCGGTGACCGATTCCGCCCTGTACGGGGTGACCACGAATCCCGTCGATACGACGAAGACCGCCGGTGGCTCGTCCGGTGGCAGCGCGGCGGCGGTCGCGGCCGGCTTCGGTCCGTGCTCCGTCGGCACCGACGGTGGGGGCAGTATCCGCATCCCCGCATCGTTCTGCGGCGTGGTGGGTTTCAAGCCCACTCACGGCCGGATCCCGATCTTCCCCGCCAGCCCGTTCGGGCCGCTCGCGCACGCCGGGCCGATCACCCGGACGGTCGAGGACGCGGCGCTGCTCACCGACATCCTCGCGCTGCCCGATCCCCGGGACCCGACGGCCCTTGCGCCGCCGCTGACGACCTTCCGCGGTGGCCTCAACCGCGAGGTGGTGGGGATGGACGTCGCCTATTCCAAGACCCTCGGCTACGTCGACGTTGACCCCGAGGTCGGTGAGATCGTCGACCGGGCGGTCCGCGTCCTCGACGAAACCGGGCTGCGCGTGACCGCCGCCGATCCCGGTTTCCCCGATCCGCTCGATGCCTTCGAGAACCTTTGGGCGGCAGGCGCAGCGACGATGCTGAAGACCTTCCCCGAGGGCACGCGCGACAAGGTGGATCCCGGTCTCGGACGCGTGTGGTCCCACGGCGAACAACTCGGTGCCGTGGACTATCTCGAGGCCCGTGCGGTCGCGGCGGCGGTCGGCATCACGATGGGGATCTTCCACCAGAAGTACAACGTGCTGATCACCCCGACGATGCCGATCCCTGCCTTCGAGGCCGGCCACGACGTGCCTCCGGATTCGTCGCTGACCTCGTGGCCGCAGTGGACCCCGTTCACCTATCCCTTCAATCTCACGCAGCAGCCGGCCATCAGCATCCCTGTGGGCACCACCTCGGCGGGTCTGCCCGTGGGTCTGCAGATCGTCGGGCCGCGGCACTCGGACGACCTGCTGCTCGCCGTCGCGCGATTCGCCGAGTACGCGTTGAGCTGAAGAAGAGGTCTGCACGGGAACGGCACCGCACAGACTGTGCGGTGCCGTTCCCGTGCGGTGCCCGTCTATGCGCGTGCGAAGCTCAGCGTCTCCCCCACGACCCCCTGGATCCACAGGTCGTTGCACGCGACGGCGAGTTCGGGCAGGCCATCCTCGATCGTCGCGAAGACGTTGCCCGGCACCCAGCCCACATCGCCGTTGAGCAACAGATTGTTCCGGCCGTAGAACAACGCGAGATCGGTCGCTCCCTGCTGCGCATGGGCCTGCGAGCCGGGTTCGTAACCGTATGCGGGATTACCGATCTCCCACGGTTCGAAATCGAACAGGCACACATCCCCCGGGATCGGTGCCACCGTCGGGTTCTCCCGGTGCGGTGCCGCGGTGATCCTCGGGACGAGGGTGTAGAGCTCGTTGCGGGCGTACTTGGCGTGGAACGCCGAACCGCTCTGCGGCAGGGCGTCCCACACCGCCGCGCAGGTGAGCGGCGCCTCGTCGTCGAGAAGCCTTGCTCTGCACGTGATGTCGCGATTGTCGAGAGTGATCGTGATGTATCGGGCCACGCGGACTCCCTCGTTCGACGGATTATCGGACCTCGGCGAGGACCTCGGACCAGATCCCGAGCGCATCCTCGATCTGCCGGATGGTGACGATCAGCGGCGGGATCATGCGCACCACGTTCATGTGCGCACCGCAGGTCAACAGCAGCAACCCCTTCTGCGCGGCGAGCTGCTGCGCTGCGGACGCCCGCTCCCGGTCGGGTGCTCCGTCGGTAGTGAACTCGAGGCCCACCATGAGGCCGAGGCCGCGCACGTCGCCGATGGCGTCGATCGTGTTCTCCCGTGCACCGGAGAGCAGTTCACGTCCACGTGCGGCGGCGTTGTCGACGAGCCCCTCCTTTTCGATCACGTCGAGAGTGGCCACGGCCGCCGCGCAGGAGACCGCATTAGCTCCGTACGTGCCGCCCTGCGATCCCGGACGGGCGCGCTCCATGAGTTCCTCGGAGGCGGCGATACCCGACAGCGGGAAACCGCTCGCGAGGCCCTTGGCGATGGTGATGATGTCGGGTCGCACGTCGAAGTGCTGATGCCCGAAGAACTTTCCGGTCCGCCCGAATCCGGTCTGGATCTCGTCGAAGACGAGCAGGATGCCGTGTTCGTCGGCCCGCTGCCGCAGTCCCTGGAAAAACCTGGTGTTGCCGGGGACGTAACCGCCCTCGCCCAGGACCGGTTCGACGACGAAGGCCGCGATCTCGTCCGGCGCCACGAGGGTCGCGAACAGGTAGTCCAGTTCCTGCAAGGCGAAATCGGTCGCTTCCTCCTCCGACCAGCCGTAGCGATAGGCCGTGGGGAAGGGAGCGACGTGTACACCGCCCATGAGCGGCGAGAACCCTGCGGAGAAACGGGTTCCGGAGGTGGTCATCGTGGCGGCGGCGACGGTACGGCCGTGGAAACCGCCGTGGAAGACGACGATTCCGGGTCGCCCTGTCGCCTGGCGGGCCAGACGCAGCGCCGCCTCGACTGCCTCGCTGCCCGAATTGGCGAAGAACAGCGAGTCGAGTCCTTCGGGGAGCACCGTGCCCAGGCGTTCGGTGAGTTCGAGCAGGGGCCGGTGCATCACGGTCGTGTACTGCCCGTGGATCAGCGAGCCGATCTGCCGGCGGGCGGCCTCGACGACGTGCGGGTGACAGTGGCCGGTACTCGTGACGCCGATGCCGGCGGTGAAGTCGAGATACCGACGTCCGTCGGTGCCGTGGATGTAGCACCCCTCGGCGTGGTCGACGGTGACGGGCGTTGCCTGCAGCAGGCGGGGTGAAAGACGGGTCATGACGATCCCTCCGAACAGCCGAGGGCGCGAACCCTCGTGCCGGTTGTCGGATTGTTGACAATATGGATAACACGCGGGGATGGTCGACGCAACGGCGAGCGGTGTAACGGCAGCGTTTCGTCACTCGCACCGCAGGGCATCCGCACAGCAGGAAGCCGCATCGCCCACGGATGAGGACATCATGATCAGCAACGACGACATCGACACCCTCGCTCGCGCCACCGCGTACGGGCCGGACGGTGACAAGCTCGGACGCGTCGGAGAGGTCTACCTGGACAACGACACGGGCCGACCCGCCTGGATCACCGTCGTCACGGGTCTGTTCGGAACGCGCCGGCACTTCGCCCCGATCGACGAAGCCGTGCTCGACAGCACCGGAGTGCGCCTGCCCTTCGACAAGGACACGATCACCGGCGCCCCGAACATCGACGAGAACGGTGAGCTGACCCCGCTCGAGGAGGACGAGCTGTACCGCTACTACCGCCGGTTCGGGGACACCCCTGCAGGGGGTGGATCCACCGGCGATCAGGGCGGATTCACGGACGATCGGGCCGGGTTCACCGACGACCGCAGCGGCCTCGGCGAGCGGAGCGCAGCCGGTGGTGGCCTCGTCGGTGGCGCGGCCGGCGGACCGGGAGGCACCGGGACGCCGCACACCGGCGAGACGTACGGCACCACCACATCGGCGGGAACCGGGCCCTCACCGACACCGCCCGACGTCGCGCGTGAGGAGATCGCCGGCAACTACCGGCCGAGCGAGGGCCAGCGGGACGAATCGCTCGAGCACTCGATGCCGGGGCATACCGCGTCGACGCCGTCCACACCGTCCGGGACCGCGGACTCGTCCACACCGTCCGGGACCGCGGACTCGTCCACACCGTCCGGGACCGCGGACTCGGCGGCGGACACCGCCCGCCACGCAGCTCCCGGCAGCGACAGCGGCAGCGGCAGCGGTCAGGAGATCGTCGGTCCGGGACCGACGGGGCCGGCGCACTTCACGCCGCCGCCGTCGGCCGACACGAGCACGGCCGATGCGAAGACGGACACGGCAGGCGGCGAGGACGCCGACCGGCCGCGCAAGCCGCGCCTGGTGCGCCGCGTCGTGACCACGGAGTACTACGAGGAGGAACCGGACGACGCGACCGGCGCCGACCGTTCCTGATCCACACACGAAGCCGGGACGACCACAATCGATGTGGTCGTCCCGGCTTCGTCGTGCGGTACCACGTGTCGCGCGGTACGGTCCTGCGATCTACAACCAGGTGTCCTCCGTGACAGAGGTGAGGAACGCTTCGAGGTCGTCGCGCCAGGGCGCCGGCGTCGTCTTCTCCGGTTCGATCCCGGTGTACTGCCCGCGGTAGAAGAGCAGCGGGCGTTCCTTCTCGTCGCGCACCTCGCTCAGCGACGACACGCGACCGAAGACCACCCAGTGGTCTCCCCCGTCGTGCACCGTCTCGACCGTGCAATCGATGTGCGCAAGCGAGCCCGTAAGGACGGGTGAGCCCAACGGGGAGGGCGTCCAGTCGAGTCCGGCGAACTTGTCGGGTTCGCGAGAACCGAACCGCGCGCAGGTCTCCTGCTGTTCCTCGGCAAGGACGTTGACGCAGAAGCGGCCCGCTCGTTCGATGGCCGCCCACGACCGCGACTGCTTCGTGGGGCAGAACAATACGAGCGGCGGGTCGAGCGACAACGCTGCGAACGACTGGCACGCGAATCCTACAGGCGTTCCGTCGTCCTCGGTGGTGGTGATGACGGTGACGCCGGTGCAGAACTGCCCGAGCACGGTGCGGAAGGCCCGTGGGTCGATCGCACCGTTCTCTCCGGCCTCCGGCGCGGTCATTACTGCATTCCCACCGAGAAGTCGTGGCCCCACAGGCTCACGGCCGTGGATTCACGGGCGATCCAGTCGTCGTCCTCGACCTGCAGCCCCTCGCAACCGAATTCGACGTCGAATCCGCCGGGGGTCTTCATGTAGAAGGACAGCATCTTGTCGTTGACGTGGCGACCGAGCGTCGCCGACATCTTGACCTTCTTCCGCAGTGCGCGGTCGAGGGCGAGACCGACGTCGTCGGAGTTCTCCACCTCGATCATCAGGTGCACGATACCCGACGGGGTGGGCATGGGCAGGAAGGCGAGGCTGTGATGGCGCGGATTGCATCCGAAGAACCTCAGCCAGGCCGGTTTTCCGTCGGCGGGCCGGCCGACCATCTGCGGAGGCATCCGCATCGAATCACGCAGGCGGAAACCGAGCACGTCGCGGTAGAAGCGCAGCGATTCCTCGTCGTCGCGGGTCGAGAGCACCACGTGCCCGAGACCCTGCTCGCCGGTGACGAACTTGTGCCCGTACGGGCTGACGACGCGGCGGTGTTCGAGGGCGGCACCGTGGAACGCCTCGAGGGTGTTGCCCGACGGATCCTGGAAGACGATCAGTTCGTCGACGCGACGATCGGCGAGTTGCTCGGCGGTGCCCTCCTTGAACGGGACGCCTGCCGCGGACAGACTGTCGCGCACCGACTGGAGATCGGCGGCGTTCGCGGTCTCCCAGCCCGAGACGAGCAGCGTGTCGGATTCGTGCGGCTCGATGACGAGCCGGGCCGGGAAGTCGTCCATCCGCAGGTACAGCGCGTCGGCGTGGGTGCCCTTGCCCTCGATCATGCCGAGGACCTTGAGTCCGTACTCGCGCCAGGCCGGGACGTCGGTGGCGCCGATCCGGAGATATGCCAGCGACCGGATACTCATCTATTCGACTCCATCCGTGAGGAAATCCGCTGTCAGGCGGTTGAATTCGTCGAACTTCTCGAGCTGGGCCCAGTGGCCGCATCCACCGAACACGTGCAACTGTGCACGCGGGATCATCTTCAGTGCGACGAGTGCACCGTCGAGCGGGTTGACGCGGTCCTCGCGACCCCAGATCAGCAGTACCCGCTGACGGAGTTTGTAGGCGTCGCGCCAGAGCATCCCCTTCTCGAATTCGGCGCTGGAGAACGACTTCCCCATCGCCTTCGCCGCAGCGAGCGACTCGGGGGTGCTCGCCGACGCGAACCGCTCCTCGACGAGCTCGGGGGTGATCAGCGACTGGTCGAACACCATGATCCGCAGGAACGCCTCGAGATTTTCGCGGGTGGGCTCGTACGAGAACCGGCCGAGATTCTTGACCCCCTCGGTGGGGTCGGGTGCGAACAGGTTGACGCTCAGCCCACCCGGCCCCATGAGGACGAGTCGCCCTGCGCGCTCGGGGTAGTCGAGCGCGAACCGCACGGCGGCACCACCACCGAGCGAGTTGCCGAGGAGGTGGACGCGGTCGGTGATCCCGATCGTGTCGAGCAGGTCGCTCAGCGCGGACGCGCTGTGCACGAAGTACTGCGGATGCTCGGTCGGCTTGTCGGACCTGCCGTAGCCGGGCTGGTCGACGGCGAGCACGTGGAACCGTTGTGCCAGCACCGGAATGTTCCTGGCGAAGTTCGACCACGACGACGCGCCCGGGCCACCGCCGTGGAGCAGGACGATCGTGGTGTCGTTGCCGACACCGGCCTCGTGGTAGTGCAGGCGCAGGTCGTCGCGGACCTGCGCGAAACGGGAGGTCGACTCGTAGGTGATCTCGTCGATTGCGGTCACATCCACCCCTAGACCATCGTGTCGGTGATCGGCAGACCGAACTCGGCGGCACCGAACATCACGTAGGCGCGCTCGGCGTCATTGGCGGCGTGCACACGACCGGCGTGCGCGTCGCGCCAGAAACGCTGGATGGGTGTGCCGTCCGCGAGTGCGGTGGCACCCGAGTTCTCGAAGAGACGGTCGATCGACGTGATTGCACGGCCGGTCGCGCGGACCTGGTCGCGACGCGCCCGCAGCCGCAGTTCCATCGGAACCTCCTCGCCGGCGAGGAGGTGGGCGTACTCGTCGGCGACGTTGCCCGACAGCTGGCGCCAGGCCGCGTCGATGTCGCTGGAGGCCTCGGCGATGCGCACCTTGGCGAACGGATCGTCCTTGGCTTTCTCGCCGGCGTACGCCGCACGGACACGCTTGCCCTGGTGTTCGACGTGCGCCTCGTACGCGCCGTAGGCCATGCCGACGATGGGCGTCGAGATGGTCGTGGGATGGATGGTGCCCCACGGCATCTTGTAGACGGGTGCGGTGTTGCGCTCGAGCCCGGGCGAGGCGAGGTCGTTCATGGCCTTGAAGCTGAGGAAGCGGTGGCGCGGGACGAAGACGTCCTTGACCTTGATCGTGTTGGATCCGGTGCCGCGCAGGCCGACCACGTGCCACACGTCGTCGATCTCGTACTCGGAACGAGGGATCAGGAAGCTGCCGAAGTCGACGGGGCGGCCGTCCTTGATGACCGGGCCACCGACGACGACCCAGCTCGCGTGGTCGCATCCGGACGACCAGGCCCACGCACCGTTGACCTTGTATCCGCCGTCGACGACCTCACCGGCACCCATGGGCGCGTAGGACGAGGAGATGCGGACGTCGGTGTCGTCGCCCCAGACCTCTTCCTGGGCCTGCTGGTCGAAGAGTGCGAGGTGCCAGTTGTGGACGCCGATGATGCCGGAGACCCATCCGGTCGAGCCGCACGCGCTCGCGATGTTGCGCACCGCGGTGAAGAAGGTGACGGGATCGGCCTCGTATCCACCCCACTGGGCCGGTTGCAGAAGTTTGAAGAAGCCGGCCTCCTGGAGCTCCTTGATCGAGTCGTCGGGCACCCGGCGCAGATTCTCGGCCTCCTGCGCACGTTCTCGCAGCGTGGGCAGCAGAGCGTCGATCCGCTGCAGTACCTCGTGGCTGTCGTGGTCACCCACTGGACGCTCCCGTCTGTTCAGGAATTGATCGCTTGTACCGAGACTAGAACATGTTCTTATTCGTGTCGAGACGCGCCGCACCCGCAGGTAGACAATCTCTGTGGCGGGACCAAAGTCCCCGAACCCTTCCCCTCGGGACGCGAATTCTATAACGTGTTCTAGAAGAGATTTCCGGAGGGAAGTGAGCGGACATGGCACAGATTCGCGAGATCGACGTCGGAGAGGTCCGGACGCGTTTCGCGCGAGGCTGGCACTGCCTCGGCCTCAGTCGCACGTTCAAGGACGGCAAGCCTCACGCCGTCGAGGCCTTCGGCACGAAACTCGTGGTGTGGGCCGACAGCAACGGCGACGCGAAGGTGCTCGACGCGTACTGCCGCCACATGGGCGGCGACCTGTCACAGGGCGAGATCAAGGGCGATTCGGTTGCGTGCCCGTTCCACGACTGGCGCTGGGGCGGCAACGGCAAGTGCACGGACATCCCGTACGCCAAGCGTGTTCCCCCGCTGGCCCGCACCCGTTCGTGGATCACGATGGAGAAGCACGGCCAGCTGTTCGTGTGGAACGACCCCGAGGGCAACACCCCGCCTCCGGAGGTCACCATCCCCGAGATCGAGCAGTACGGCTCGGACGAGTGGACGGACTGGACCTGGAACCAGATCCGGATCGAAGGTTCCAACTGTCGCGAGATCATCGACAACGTCGTCGACATGGCGCACTTCTTCTACATCCACTACGCCTTCCCCACGTTCTTCAAGAACGTCTTCGAGGGGCACATCGCGGAGCAGTACCTCAACACCCGCGGCCGGCCGGACAAGGGTATGGCGACGCAGTACGGGCTGGAGTCGACGCTCGAGTCGTACGCGGCCTATTACGGCCCCTCCTACATGATCAATCCGCTGAAGAACAACTACGGTGGGTACCAGACCGAATCCGTGCTGATCAACTGCCACTACCCGATCACGCACGATTCGTTCATGCTGCAGTACGGCATCATCGTCAAGAAGCCGCAGGGCATGTCACCCGAGCAGTCCGACGTGCTGGCCGCCAAGCTCACCGAGGGTGTCGGCGAGGGCTTCCTGCAGGACGTCGAGATCTGGAAGAACAAGACAAAGATCGACAATCCTCTGCTGTGCGATGAGGACGGTCCGGTCTACCAGCTCCGCCGCTGGTACGAGCAGTTCTACGTCGACGTCGCCGACGTGACGGAGAAGATGACGGGCCGCTTCGAGTTCGAGGTCGACACCGCCAAGGCCAACGAGGCCTGGGAGAAGGAGGTCGCCGAGAATCTCGAGCGTAGGAAGCGCGAGGAAGAACAGGGCAAGCAGGAAGCGGAGGTGTGACGATGAGTGCCTCGACCCGGCGGAGCAGATGGGCGAAGTCCCCGGACTTCTCCCAGTGGCCCGAGCGGGCCGAGGCCGTCGCCGCCCAGACCGCGATCGACAAGATCAACTATCTGGATTCGGGTCAGCACGAGGTGCAGTGCCGCGAGTGCGGCACCTGCGTGCTGGTGCGCAAGAACAGCCTGTCGCACACGAGCGTGCAGTGGCAGGAGGATCCGGACACCGTGTGCCCGACCTTCCGCGAGACCGCCTCGCTCCGAGGCTTGTCCATCACACCGCGCGAAGGGTGTCCGCGGCTCCGGGAGAGCATCGACCGGGCCGTGCTCGACGGCACCCTTCCCGTACCGGACGGATCACCCACCTGACCGATTCCGACCCCGATCGACCCCGCGACGGCACCGTCCCTATCGGACGGTGCCGTCGCTCGTCGTCGGCCGGCGATATCGCGTTCCAGTGTCGGCGTCACCGCGTCTTCGCTTCACGTCCAGGACTCTTCGCATTCGGGGATGGACTCGGCACCGCCATTTCTATAACGTGTTCTACATGACGAAGCAGGAGTACGACATCGTTGTCGTCGGCAGCGGTGCCGGCGGAATGACCGCCGCCATCACCGCAGCCCGCAAGGGCGCCGACGTGGTCCTGATCGAGAAGGCGTCGCGCTACGGCGGGTCGAGCGCCCGATCGGGCGGCGGTGTGTGGATTCCCAACAACGAGGCACTGAAGTCCGCCGGGGTGGACGACACCCCCGAAGAAGCCCGGAAGTACCTCCACAGCATCATCGGCGACGGCGTACCTGCCGAGAAGATCGACACCTACATCGATCGCGGACCGGAGATGCTCTCCTTCGTCCTGAAGAACAGCGCCCTCGAACTGCAATGGGTACCGGGCTATTCCGACTACTACCCCGAGGCGCCGGGCGGACGTCCCAGTGGCCGTTCGGTTGAACCGGCGCCCTTCGACGGCCGCCGTCTCGGCGAGGATCTCGCTCTCCTCGAACCCGACTACGCCCGAGCTCCCAAGAACTTCGTCATCACCCAGGCCGACTACAAGTGGCTGAACCTGCTCATGCGGAATCCGCGCGGACCGGTTCGCGCCATGCGGGTCGGCGCTCGGTTCGTCTGGGCGAACATCACCAAGAAGCACCTGCTCGTCCGAGGCCAGGCGCTCATGGCCGGGCTGCGGATCGGTCTGCGCGACGCCGGTGTGCCCCTGCTACTGGAGACGGCGCTCACCGACCTCGTCGTCGAGGACGGGGTCGTGCGCGGCGTCGAGGTGGTCGCGAACGGCGAGAAGTGCGTCATCCGTGCCCGCAAGGGCGTGATCCTCGCAAGCGGCGGTTTCGAGCACAACGCCGAGATGCGGGCGCAGTACCAGCGTCAGCCGATCGGCACCGAGTGGACCGTGGGCGCGAAGGCGAACACCGGAGACGGCATCCGCGCCGGACAGAAGCTGGGCGCCGCAGTCGATTTCATGGACGATGCCTGGTGGGGACCGTCCTTCACTCTCACCGGCGGCCCGTGGTTCGCACTGTCGGAACGCAGCCTCCCCGGGTGCCTCATGGTCAACGCCGCAGGCAAGCGTTTCGTCAACGAGTCGGCGCCCTACGTCGAAGCGACGCATGCGATGTACGGCGGCAAGCACGGCCGCGGCGAGGGACCGGGCGAGAACATCCCCAGCTGGCTGATCCTCGATCAGCGCTACCGCGACCGCTACACCTTCGCCGGCATCACCCCCCGCACTCCCTTCCCCCGCCGGTGGCTCGAGGCCGGGGTGCTCGTCAAGGCCGGTTCCGTCGCCGAACTCGCCGAGAAGATCGGGGTACCGGCCGACGCCCTCACCGAGACGGTGCAGCGGTTCAACGGCTTCGCCCGGGCCGGCAAGGACGAGGACTTCGGCCGCGGCGAATCCCACTACGACCACTACTACGGGGATCCGCGCAACAAGCCGAATCCGAGCCTCGGCGTGGTCGACAAGGCCCCGTTCTACGCGTTCAAGGTGGTCCCCGGCGATCTCGGCACCAAGGGCGGGCTCGTCACCGATGTCCATGGCCGGGTGGTGCGCGAGGACGGCAGCGTGATCGACGGCCTGTACGCGACCGGTAACGCCAGCTCCCCGGTCATGGGTCACACCTACGCCGGGCCCGGCGCCACCATCGGACCGGCGATGACCTTCGGCTATCTCGCGGCCCTGGACATCCTGGACCGCACGCGTGACGAACGTGCCGAAGAGCTGCGAGAATCCGCCGACACCGTGTGACCCGATCGACTCGCGTTCGAGCCGTAGAAAGGAAGTACCCGTGCCCATCGATCCCTCGGTTGCCGTCGGAGCCGAACTGCCCGCTCAGGAGTTCGAGTGGAGCAGCACCGATGTCCAGCTCTACAACCTCGGCATCGGTGCCGGGTCCCATCCCACCGACGCGGGTGAACTGCGTTACCTCCGGGACAGGGGTCCCCAGGTACTCCCCACCTTCGCGACCGTCGCCGCGACCTTCCACCAGGTCGAGCCGCCGAAGGTCTCGTTCCCCGGGATCGAGATCGATCTCGCCAAGGTCGTCCACGGCAGCCAGGAGGTGACCGTGCACGCGCCCATCCCCGCTTCGGGCAAGGGCCGCACGGTCACCCGCATCGCCGAGGTGTGGGACAAGGGCAAGGCCGCGGTCGTCGTGCAGGAATCGGTGACCGAGGATCTCGACGGCAATCCCCTGTGGACCGCGCGGTCGTCGATCTTCGCCCGCGGTGAGGGTGGTTTCGGCGGCGAGCGCGGCCCGTCGGAGTCGGTGGAGTATCCCGATCGTGAACCGGACGCCGAGTTCGACGTGCCGACCCTTCCACAGCAGGCGCTGCTCTACCGCCTGTGCGGCGACCGCAATCCCCTCCACTCCGATCCCGAGTTCGCATCCGCGGCGGGCTTCCCGGCACCGATTCTGCACGGGCTGTGCACCTACGGCATCGTGTGCAAGGCGGTGACCGACGGTCTGCTCGACGCCGACGCATCGCGCGTGAAGGGATTCCGCGCCCGGTTCGCCGGTGTGGTCTTCCCCGGCGAGACCCTCCGGGTGCGCGTGTGGAACGACGGCGACCGCAAACTCGTGACCGTCTCCGTCATCGAACGCGATCTCGACCCTGCCCTGGCCGACGTGGTACTCACCGTGGCGTGATCGCCACGCCCTCCCGAAAGAGCGACATTCGAACATGACACTTCGTGATTCGTCGCCGCGCCTGTCGCGGCGCGGTTTCCTCGCGGCCGGCGCCGGTGCGTTGGCGGTCTCCGCCCTCGGTGGATGGACCCCGGTACATGCCGTCCCCTCCGGGTCCGCGGCCTCGACGCTCCCCACTCCCCCGGTGTTCCCCGACGGCATCGATCTCTACCAGCAGGCGTACCAGAACTGGTCCAAGGAGATCATGCTGGACGCCATCTGGACCTGCGCGCCTCGCACCCCCGACGACGTGGTGCGCCTGGTGAACTGGGCGCACGAGAACGGATACACCATCCGTCCGCGCGGGGCCATGCACGGCTGGACACCGCTGACGATCGTCAACGGCGCACCCGTCGACCGGGTGATCCTCGCCGACACCATGCTCCATCTCGACTGGGTCCAGGTGAACCCCGGAGGCTCCCCCGCGACCGTCACGGCAGGTCCCGGCGCGACGCTCGACGTCATCACCACTGCATTGCAGGACCACGGTCTCGGACTCGCGAATCTTCCTGCGCCCGGGGTGTTGTCGATCGCCGGGGCGCTCGCCGTCAACGCGCACGGCGCCGCCCTGCCCGCCAACGGTGAATCCACCCTCCCCGGTCACACCTTCGGGTCGCTGAGCAATCTCGTGACCGAACTGACCGCCGTCGTGTGGGACGGCAGCGCCTACGCACTGCGTACCTTCACCCGCGCCGATCCCGAGATCACCCCGCTGCTCACGCATCTCGGCCGGACGTTCATCACGTCCGTCACGTTGCAGGCCGGACCGAACTATCGCATGCGCTGCCAGTCCTTCACCGACATCACCTGGCAGGAACTGTTCTCCCCCGCCGGTTCGCCGGGTCGGACCTTCGAGTCGTTCGTCGATTCGGCGGGGCGGGCCGAGGCGATCTGGTATCCGTTCACGGAACGTCCGTGGATGAAGGTGTGGTCGCTCGCACCGGAGAAGCCGGCCACCTCGCGGGAGGTCACCGGGCCGTACAACTACCCGTTCTCCGACAACGTGCCCGAACCGATCACCGACCTGCTGGGGCACATCACGGCCGGGAACACTTCGATCGCACCGGCTTTCGGTCAGACCTATTACGGCGTGACCGTGGCCGGTCTCGCAGCGACGGGATCGTCCGACATCTGGGGCTGGTCGAAGGATCTGCAGTTCTACATCAAGGCGACCACCCTGCGACTGACCGAGGGTGGCGGTGCGGTGCTCACGAACCGCACCAACATCGCCAACGTGATCCACGACTTCGCGCACTGGTTCTCCGAGCGCATCGAGCACTACCGCAGCCTGGGACAGTTCCCTCTCAACGGTCCGGTCGAAATCCGGTGCTGCGGACTGGATCGGCCGGAGGACGTCCTCGTCCCGTCGGCGGGACCGCCGACGATCGCGTCGACCCGCCCGCGTCCCGACCACCCGGAATGGGACACCGCCATCTGGCTCAACGTTCTCGGTGTCCCGGGAACTCCCGGCATGTTCGCCTTCTACCGGGAGATGGAGCAGTGGATGCGGCAGCGGTACAACGGAAGCGACTCGACCTTCCGGCCGGAATGGTCGAAGGGCTGGGCGTTCGGTCCCGACCTGCCGTACACCGACGAGCAGATCCTGACGCAGGGCCTGCCCGACACCTACCGGGAAGGTGTTCCCTCGGACGAGAACTGGGATTCGGCTCGCGCGGTCTACAACCGTCTCGATCCGCATCGGGTCTTCAGCAACACCTTCATCGACACCCTGCTCCCCTGATCTCCCACGGGCGTCCTCGCTCACCACGGGCACAGCGCAGTCCTTTGCTAGGGTTCGCACCATGCGGAACGTGCGAAGGTGGATCGGTGCTGCTGCTGTGCCCGTGCTGGTTCTCGCGGGAGGTGTGACACTCGCGGGAACCGCGGTGGCCCTTCCCGACACGGGTTCGGTCGCCGTGTCGAACGGCACCGACGCCCCGGTGACCTTCGAGGCCGACGGCACCACCTTCCACGGCAGCCTCCGCAACCCGGACGGAGCCGCGGTGGCCGCCGCACTGCTGCTCCCGGGCAGCGGCACCACCGATCGCAACGGCAACCAGCCCGGCTGGGCGGCCGACACCCTGGTGCGCACCGCGGACGCACTCGCCGCCCACGGCATCGCGAGCCTGCGCTTCGACAAGATCGGGGCCGGTGAGACGGGCCTCGGGTCCTACACGGTCGAGACCATCGGCGAGTACGGCTTCACCGAGCAGGTCGACCACGCCGGAGCCGCGGTGCGTCTGCTCGCTGAACACACCGGAATCTCCCCCGAGGAGATCCTCGTCCTCGGACACAGCGAGGGTGCACTGACCGCGCTCGCACTCGCCGATCGCGGTATCGGAAGCGGCTTCGCACTTCTCGCTCCGCTGCCGATGCGCTACCTGGACCTGCTGACCGCCCAGCTGAATGCCGTGGTGGATTCCGGACAGCTCGGCCCCGACGGCGAGGCGGTCCGGGCCGACCTGCCGCGTGCCGTCGAGTCGCTGCGGACGACCGGGGCCTTCCCCACCGATCTGCACCCGATCCTCGCGCAGTTCGGCATGAACCCCGCGAACGCGAAGTTCCTCTTCGAGTCCGACCAGCTCGACCCGGTTGAGCTCGCCGCGGAGCTGGCGGCCGACACCCCGGTGCTGCTCACCTGTTCCGACAAGGACCTGAACATCAACTGCGCGCAGGTCGAGCCGCTGCGAAACGCCCTCGCCCACACCGACCTGCAGTTCGAGCACTTCACCACCGCCAACCACAGTCTCGAGGAACTCGGCCCGCTGCAGCCCGGCCCGGCCGACCAGGTGGCGCTGCTGCCCACCTCGTTCGAGTTCTCGGCGGCGATCGACAGTTGGGCGGCCGCACGCGGTCGCTGACTGTCGTGTTGTAGGTGATTGTCGTGGTGTAACTCGGGTATCCCGGGCACATGACAGCACTGCACGCCGTGGCCCTGAACTGCACGCTCAAGCCGTCCCCCGCCGAGTCCAGCACCGACAAGATGGTGGCGCACGTGTTCGACGCACTGTCGAAGCACGACGTCAGCGTCGAAACCGTCCGGGTCGTCGACTTCGACGTCAAGCCCGGTGTCGAAGCCGACATGGGCGATGGGGATCAATGGCCGGAGATCGTCGAGCGCATCGTCTCGGCCGACATCCTGCTCGTCGCCACACCGACCTGGGTGGGACACATGTCGAGCGTCGCCCAGCGCGTCCTCGAGCGGCTCGATGCCGAACTGTCGAACACCGACGACGAGAACCGTCCACGCATGGTGGGCAAGGTCGGGATCGCCGCAGTCGTCGGCAACGAGGACGGCGCGCACAAGATCGTCGCCGACCTGTTCCAGAGCCTCAACGACATCGGTTTCTCGATCCCTGCGCAGAGCTCGACCTACTGGAACGGCGAGGCGATGTCAGGCACCGACTTCAAGGATCTCGACGAGATCCCCGAAGCGGTGCGCTCGACCACCGAATCCGTCGCCCGCAACGCCGTACACCTGGCGACGCTGTTGCGTCAGCGCCAGTACGCGCCCTACCCGGGATGAACCCACCCGCCGGCCGAACGCCGACGGTCAGCGACTGACGGCCTTCTGGTACCTGCGGATCGCGAATGGCACGAACACGATCAGCATCAACGCTGTCCACATCAGCGACGCGAGGACCGGATTCTGCAGGGGCCACACGTCGGGGGGCGGCACCATGGGATTGGTGTTGCCGAACAGTTCGCGGACCGCCTGCGTGACGGCCGAGATGGGATTCCATTCGGCGATGACGCGCAGCACCGTCGGCATCGACGACGGGTCGACGAACGTGTTGGCGATGAACGACAGCGGGAAGATCACCATGAAGCTCGCGTTGTTGAAGACCTCGGGTGTGCGGATCCACATGCCGATCACGGCCATCACCCACGACAGGGCGTAGGCGAACAACAACAGCAACAGGTAGCCGGCGAGCGCCTCACCGACCGAGGTGTTGATCCGCCACCCCACGAGAAGACCGGTCAACGACATCACCACGAGGCTGAGCACATTGATCAGCACGTCGGTGCTGGTGCGTCCGATGAGCACCGCGGACGGGGCCATCGGCAGCGACCGGAACCGGTCGATGATGCCCTTCTGCAGGTCTTCGACCATCCCGAGGCCCGTCCAGGTGGATCCGAAGATGACCGTCTGGGTGAAGATGCCTGCGATGAGGAACTCCCGGTACGAGACGCCGGGAACGTCGATCGCGCTGCCGAAGACGTATGCGAAGAGCAGCACGAACATGATCGGCGACAGCGTCGTGAAGACCAGCAGATCCGGCACACGCTTGATCTTGATCATGTTGCGCTTGGCAATGGTCAGGCCGTCGGATGCGACCATCTCGAGTGTGTTCACGACACCGCCTCCTCGACCTTCTCGTCCGTGCCGCGACCGGTGAGCGTGAGGAACACGTCGTCGAGGGTCGGTTTCCGCAGTGCGACGTCGGAGACCCGGATGCCCGCGGCCGACAGCTTCCCGAGCGCCATCACGAGCCCGTCGGTTCCGCCGCCCGAGTCGCCGCTGACCGGCACGGTGATGCGGCCGGTACTGCGCTCGACCCTGACCTCCCCGGACGCCACCGATTCGAGCTCGCGAACCGCGCGGTCGCGCTGATCGGTGTCGGTCACGGCGAGTTCGATGCGTTCGCCACCGACGCGGCTCTTGAGCTCGTCGGCCGTGCCGCGGGCGATGACCGTGCCCCGATCGATCACGACGATGTCGTCGGCGAGGCGTTCGGCCTCGTCCATGTACTGCGTCGTCAGCAGCAGCGTCGTGCCGCGTTGCACGAGGGTGTCGATGACGTCCCACAACCCGAGGCGGGCCCGCGGATCGAGACCCGTCGTGGGTTCGTCGAGGAACAGCACCGGAGGATCGGCGACGAGCGCACCGGCGAGGTCGAGGCGGCGTCGCATACCGCCCGAATAACCCTTGACCGGGCGATCGCCCGCTTCTTCGAGATCGAACTGTTCGAGCAACTCGCGTGCCCGGAGGCGACTGCGTTTGGCGCCGAGGTGGTACAGCCGGCCGACCATCTCGAGGTTCTCGAAGCCTGTGAGATATTCGTCGACCGCCGCGTACTGCCCCGATGCTCCGATCCTGGAGCGGAGCTTTCGCGCCTCGGTGAGGACGTCGTATCCCGCCACTTCGGCGCGACCGGCATCGGGGACGAGCAGTGTCGTCAACACCCGCACCGTGGTGGTCTTTCCGGCCCCATTGGGCCCGAGCAGCGCGGTGACCGTCCCCTCCGGCACTCGCAGATCTACCCCGTCGAGCGCTCTGAGCTGCCCGTATGTCTTGATCAGTCCTTCTGCAACTATGGCGTCGGCCATCAGTTTCTCCCCTGACTGTGGTGGTGAGCACAGTGTGCACGAAGAGACCGACACGGTTCGACGGGTTTTCTCATCGCTCCGCCGGGAGGATCGCTCAGCCCGTCACCCGGGCGGCGTTGCCGGCGTCGATCGGCAGCACGGTGCCGGAGATGTGTGCGGACGCCTCGTCGGCGAAGAACAGAACCGCACGGGTGACCTCGGCCGGGTCGAGCCACGGCACCGGTTGTGCGTGCAGGGAGGTGAACACCGGAGCGACATCGTCGGCGGTCGGATGTTCGAGGTCGGGCCGCAGCATCCCGTAGAGCGCGTCGTTGTGGATCATCGGCGTGGAGATGTTGCCCGGGGCGACGGCGTTGACGGTGATGCCGTTCTGCGCGAGGTCCAGGGCGGCGCTCTTCGTCAGGCCGATCACGCCCCACTTCGACGCCGCATACGCGGCCATGTTGGTGTTGCCCGCTCGGCCAAGCATCGACGACACCGTGACGATACGACCGTAGCCGCGTTCGATCATCCCCGGCGTGACCGCGGCGACGGTGTTGAACACCCCGGTGAGATTGGACGCGATCGCTTCGTCCCACATCTCCTGCGGCATGCGGTACACCGGTGCCGCGACCGACACCCCGGCATTGGCGACCGCGATGTCGATCCGCCCGAGTTCGGCGTGGGCACGAGCCACCAGCGCGTCCATCGCCGGACGGTCGGCGGTGTCGAGTGTCGCAGAGACGGCGCGGCGACCGGTCGCCTCGACGAGTTGCACCGTCTCCGCGAGGTCCTCCTCGGTCGCCAGCGGATATCCCACCACCGGTGAGTCGGAACACCGGTCGCAGACGACCACGTCGGCGCCTGCCTCGGCGAATGCGACGGCGTGCGAGCGTCCTTGGCCCCGCGCCGCTCCCGTCACGAATGCGACCTTGCCCTCGAAACCCATCATGACGTCCTTCCGTCGGCGCGTGATCACCTCCCTTGTACCGCGCCGAGCGAAAGGACGGATGGGTGATTCCCGGACAGCGGACATGCCCGGGGAGCAGGCACGAATCAGACGGGGATCAGAGCCCGGTCCGGGCCTTCACCCGTCCCTGTTCGATGGCGTCGTGCAGCGCCTGCAGGTCGCGTTCGTTGCGGTCCGCGTAGGCCACCGCGAACGACGAGACCGCCTCGTCGAACTCCTCGTCCGTGCCGAGATAGGCCGCCAGTGCGATCCGGTCGCCGGCCCGCGCATGGGCGAAGGCGAGGACTCGGCCGCAGAGTCGGCCGTAGAGCTTCAGGCCCTTGGGCACCATCTCCTCGATCACCGCCGAACCCTTGCCGTCGCGGAGCTGACGGATATAGAAATCCCGGTTCACCCCGTCGGCCCCGGCGCCCTGCTGCCAGCCGAGGAAGATGTCGCTCGCCGACTGCATCAGCCGCTGACCGTTGACGACCCGTTCGCCCTCGTTCCGGAAGGTCGGACCGTCGACGTAGTACGACAGCACCGAACGCTGGGCCTCCTTCGCCTGCAGGAACAACGGATCGTCGTCGTCCGCACCGCGCAGCAGGAGGATCCACGCCCGCGTGCCGACACTGCCCACTCCGACGACCTTCCGCGCGGCCTGGACCAGTTCGAACTGTTCGAGGAGGACTCGGCGGTCCCACTGTAGTGTCGCCCGGTACGAACGGACACGGCCGTACAACTCGTCGTAGATCGCCTCGGCGTCGAGGTCGGCGAAGACCTCTTCGACGGGCACGATGAGCGGCGGATCGCTGATGATCCGGCGGTGACCGTCGATGATGGTGGTCAGCTTCTCCAGTGCCTGGAGGCTGTCGCGGCGCGAGGCCTTGTCGAGCGCTTTCCGCGTGCGTTTCTCCATCTTCGCATCCAGCAGGCCACCCAACCCCGCTATCTCGGTCGTGGGATCGAGGTGGGAGTACCGCACGGCCAGATTTCCGAGTTGCGCTTGCCTACAGATCGTCTCGCGGTACTCTGCGGCACATGCCCGGGTGATCTTCCGGCGTTCCTTCGCGGTGAACCCGTTGTCGCGACCGGCGATCTCGAGGCTTGCGACCAGGCGCTTGACGTCCCATTCGAACGGCCCCGGATAGGTTTCGTCGAAGTCGTTGACGTCGAAGGCCGTTCTCCGTTCCGGAGTCGCGAACAGGCCGAAATTGCTCGCGTGGGCGTCGCCGCACAGCTGTGTGTGCAGACCACTGTCGGATGCGCGCGACAGATCGTCGGCCATCACCAGTGCAGCACCGCGGAAGAACGCGAACGCCGACGTCGCCATGCGGCCGTACCGGACCGGAACGAGCTGGGGGACGCGCGACTGCGCCTGACTCTCGAGCAGCGCGATCGGATCCCGGGACGACTCCCCGAGATCGGCCAGCGACTCGACGGGAGTGCCCCTCCGAGCGGCGAGACCGTTCTGGACCCGCTGTTCGCGAGTCGGATGCACGACATGTCCGTCCGTGGCCGACATGGGTCCTCCCACGGGGATACCACCGGAGTGTGGGCCTTCATAGTAGGCAGGCCTGCGGTCCCCTGGGAGGGAAACGGCGTCAGGACCGCGACAGCACCAGCCCTGAGGTCGGAACTCCTGTTCCTGCCGTGACCAGGACGTGGTCGACGTCGTCGACCTGGTTGACGGCCGTGCCGCGGATCTGCCGTACGCCCTCCGCGATGCCGTTCATGCCGTGGATGTAGGCCTCGCCCAGCTGACCGCCGTGCGTGTTGATCGGTAGCCGTCCGCCCACCTGGATGCCGTCGGCGACGAAGTCCTTGCCCTCACCGCGGCCGCAGAAACCGAGTTCTTCGAGCTGCATGAGCACGTACGGGGTGAAGTGGTCGTAGAGCACGGCCGTGGCGATGTCCTGCGGCCCGATGCCCGCCTGCTCCCACAACTGGTCGCCGACGATGCCCATCTCCGGCAGGCCTGTGAGCCCGTCCCGGTAGTAGCTGGTCATGATGTACTGATCGGGTCCGCTCCCCTGCGCCGCGGCCGCGATCATCGCTGGGGTCTGCTTCAGGTCCTTCGCCCGCGCGGCGCTGGTGACGACGATCGCGACGCCGCCGTCCGATTCCTGGCAGCAGTCGAGCAGGTGCAGCGGCTCGGCGATCCACCGCGAGTTCTGGTGGTCCTCGAGCGTGATCGGCTTGCCGTGGAAGAACGCCTTCGGGTTCGTGGCGGCGTGCGCCCGATCCGCGACCGCCACGGCGCCGAAGTCGGCGCTCGTCGCACCGGAGACGTGCATGTAGCGTTGCGCGACCATCGCGACGAACGAGGCCGGTGTGCTCAGCCCGTGCGGGTAGGAGAACGCGTTGTCGGTTCCCGACGAATTCACCTGTGCGGCAAGGTCAATGTTGACCTGCCCGTACCGCGCGCCGGACCGCTCGTTGAACGCCCGGTACGCGACCACCACGTCGGCCACGCCGGTCGCGACGGCCATCGCCGCCTGCTGCACCGTCGCGCACGCCGCACCGCCGCCGTAGTGGATGCGGGAGAAGAACTTCAGGTGGGGAATGCCCACCGAACGGGCCACGGCCACTTCGGTGTTGGTGTCCATCGTGAACGAGACCAGACCGTCGACGTCGGCCGGGGTCAGTCCCGCGTCGTCGAGGGCGGCGCACACCGCTTCGGCCGCGAGGCGGAGTTCGCTGCGGCCGGAGTCCTTCGAGAAGTCGGTCGCGCCGATGCCGACGATCGCCGCTGCACCCGACAGGCCGCTCATGCGGTGCCTCCGATCACGACAGTGGCTGTGGCCGTGATGTGTTTGCCCAGACTGTTGGTGCCGGTGATGTCGACGGTGACCAGTCCGTCCTCGACGGACGCGACGGTACCCGAGAGGGTCAGGGTGTCGTAGGCGTACCAGGGCACACCCAGTCTCAGCGAGATCGACTTCACCACCGCGCGGGGGCCGGCCCAGTCGGTGACGTAGCGCTGCACGAGGCCGGTGTCGGTGAGGATGTTGACGAAGATGTCCTTCGATCCGCGCTGCTGTGCCTTGTCGCGGTCGTGGTGCACGTCCTGGAAGTCGCGTGTGGCCAGGGCCGTCGACACGATGAAGGTGGGATCGGCGTGGATCTCGAGGGAGGGCAGGCTCTCGCCCGTCGTGACGGTCGGGGTGCTCACACGTCCTCCTCGAGGGGCTTCCAGGCGTACAGCGTCCACGGCTGCCCGCCGGTCTCGTCGTCGCCGGGGAAGTCGAGGAAGGTGACCTCGACCGGCATCCCGATGCGTACCTGTCCAGGGTCGACGTCGCGGAGTTCACCGAGCATCCGGACACCCTCGTCGAGTTCGACGAGCGCGACGACGAAGGGCACCTGCCGCCCCGGCACCTTGGGCGCGTGGTGGACGACGAAGCTGAACACCGTTCCGCGACCGGAGGATACGACGTAGTCGGTGGTTTCCGACTTGTCGAGCCAGAGCGCCGGGACGGGTGGGTGCTGCAGGGTGCCGTCGGGGCGTCGCTGGATGCGCAGTTCGTGGGTGGCCACGCCGTCCCAGAAGAATTGCGTGTCGCGGGAGACGGACGGGCGGAGCATCCGCGTGGGGTCGAGATCGTCGGGTACCGCGGATGTGGGCCGGTCTTCCGACGTCTCCGCGCGCTCGTCCTTCGACGGCGGTGCGAACTTCAGGATGCGGAATAGCATCTCGGCGACGACCTCGTCGCCGACCTTCCACAGGTTGCGGGTGGTGAAGAACCATCCCTCTCCGAGCCCGGTCCGCTTCGGGCCGACGACGTCCTCGAGGGTGGATTCGATCGTCACCTGCTCGCCGTGGCGCAGGTAGCGGTGGTAGATCTGGTCGCAGTTGGTGGCGACCACCGAGGTGTAGCCGGCGTCGTCGAGGATCTGCGTCATCCGGCCGAGCGGGTCGTCCTTCTCGCGTTCGGCGCCGAGGCCGCGCATCGTCCACACCTGCGCCATCGCGGGCGGGGCCACGAGACCACCGTGACCGGCTGCGATCGCCGCGGTCTCGTCGGTGTAGATCGGGTTGTCGTCGCCGATCGCCTCGAGCCAGTTGCGGATCATCGGCATGTTCACCGGATCGCGGCCGGGTCGCGGCGCGGACGGGCCGTCGCCGCGGACCTTCTCGGCCGCCTGCCGGATCTCCTCGGGGATCCTCCCCCGAGCATCTCGTGTCACCGAACCTTGTGTCACCGAATCTCGTGTCACCGAATTCTCCTGCCTCACCGCGGGACCCGCGGCATGCCCAGACCGGCGGTGGCGATCAGTTCGCGCATCACCTCGTTGACGCCACCGCCGAAGGTGATGACGACATTGCGTTTGGCCATCATGTCGAGCCAGCGGAGCAGATCGGCGGTGTCGTCGTCGGCCGGATCGCCGAAGGCACCGACGATCTCCTCGGCGAGGCGCCCGACGCGCTGGATCCGCTCGGTGGCGAACACCTTGGTCGCCGAGGCATCGGCGATGTCGACGGCGTCGTTGCTGCTCGCCGCGACCTGCCAGTTGAGCAGTTCGTTGAGTCGCCAGGTCGCGTGGATCTCGCCGAGTGCGCGTCGCACCTCGGGGCGGTCCCGGAGTTCGTGGGCGCGGACCCATTCGACGAGCCGGTCGTAGATGCCGGCGACGCGACCGGCCGGGCCGAGCATGACGCGTTCGTGGTTGAGTTGGGTGGTGATGAGCTTCCAGCCCTTGTTCTCCTCGCCGACGAGCATCTCGACGGGAACGCGTACGTCGCTGTAGTAGGTGGCGTTGACGTGGTGGGCACCGTCGCACGTGATGATCGGCGTCCAGCTGAAGCCGGGATCCTTGGTGTCGACGATGAGCACGGAGATGCCGCGGTGACGCGAGTCGGCGGGGCCGGTGCGGACGGCGAGCCAGATGTAGTCGGCGTCGTGCCCGCCGGTGGTGAAGATCTTCTGTCCGTTGACGATGTAGTGGTCGCCGTCGCGGACGGCGGTGGTGCGCAGGGCGGCGAGGTCGGTACCGGCCTCGGGTTCGGAGTAGCCGATGGCGAAGTGCACCTCGCCGGCGAGGATGGCGGGCAGGAACTTTCGCTTCTGTTCGTCGGTCCCGTAGACCTGCAGGGTCGGGCCGACGGTCTGCAGGGTGACGCTCGGCAACGGCACGTCGGCGCGGACGGCCTCGTTGGCGAAGATCTGCTGTTCCACGTCGCCGAAGCCGCGGCCGCCGAACTCGACGGGCCAGCCTACGCCGAGCCAACCGTCCTTGCCCATGCGACGCACGACCTCGCGATAGGTGGGGCCGTGCCGCTCCGTGCGCATGATCGCAGCCTCCTCGGGTGAGACGAGGCTGCTGAAGTAGCGCCGCAGTTCGGCTTGCAGTGCGCGCTGGTCGTCGGTCAGATCGATGAACACCGGGCCCCCACGAGGTCGAGTCGGTACGAGGCGCCGCCGAGCAACCGGGCGAGGTCCTTGGCGGTCGACGAGTACTTGTGCAGCGGATAGGTCTCGTCCACACCCACGCCGCCGTGCAGGTGGTGCAGCACCCGCATGGCCGGCGGCAGTTCGGCGGCGATCCAGTAGGCGGTGATGTCGAGATCGTCCGCGGCGTCGAGACCTTCGGCCAGGCGCCAGACCGACGACAGCGCCGCGACGTGCAGGGTGCGGGCGGTGACGTAGACGTCGGCGATCTGCTGTGCGACGGCCTGGAAGGTCGCGAGCGGCTTGCCGAACTGGTGCCGCTCGCTGACGTGCTTCGCCGTGAGTTCGGTTGCCCCGGAGAGCAGTCCGTCGGCGAAGGCCGCCACGGCGGCGAGCGCGATCCGGTGGAGCATCGCCACAGCGTCGGTGCCGGATTCGGCGAGCAGGACACCCACGGGGCCGTCGGCGCGCACCGAGAACTCGGGAGAGCCGGTCGAGGTGGGGCTCGAACGCAGGGTCATGCCCACGGCGTCGGGAGCCACCGCGACCACGCCTGCGTCGGTGGGCAGCAGCACCACGCGTGCCCGATCGGCGTAGGGCACGGCGACGAACGAACCGGTGACCGCGTGGCCCCCGTCGGTGGCGACCGCCGTGGCGGCCGGTTGCTCCGGGAAGGCGCGCCCCGGTTCGCCGAGCGCGGCCGTGAGCACGGCTCCTTCGGCGACGCCGGCGAGCAGGTCGTCCTGTTGCTGTTCGGAGGCGAGCGCGAGGATCGGCAGCACGCCCAGGCCGAGGGTGGCCAGGGCCGGGGTCTGCGCGGCTCCGCGTCCGATCTCGGTGAGCACGGTGGCGACCTCGCCGAGCCCGAGGCCCGACCCGCCGAGACGCTCCGGCAGAGCGAGCGAGAGCAGGTCGGCGTCGGCCAGCGCGGCCCACAACGCGTCGTCGGTGAGGCCGCGTTTCAGGAGACCGGCCGCCACACCGGCGATTTCCTCCTGTGTCTCGTCACGTGCGAAGTCCACGGTCACCCACCTTCGAATAGAACGTGTTCCAGTTGTAGCACTCCCCGGCGCCCTGCGGAAGGACCGCTCAATCGCGCGGCAGGCCCAGGAGTCGCTCGGCCGCCATGGTGAGCAGGATCTGCTCGGTTCCGCCGGCGATCGTCAGGCACCGGGTGTTGAGGAACTCCCGGGTGAGCGGACCTTCCACCCAGCCGGCCTCGCCCGCGAGATCCATGGCGAGCTCGGCGGTGTCCTGCCGCTGCCGCACACCGATGAGCTTGCGGACGCTGGACGCGGCGCCCGGATCCTGCCCTTCGAGCTGCGCGAGGGTCGCCCGCAGATCGAGGAGCGAACCGACCGTCGCCTCCCCGATCTGCGTCGCGATGCGGTCCTCGGCGACGGGATCGCCGGGGGTCGACAGTTCGAGCAGTTCCTCGATGCGCGGCCCCAGCGACGATTTGCCCCCCATTGCGACGCGTTCGTTGGCGAGGGTCGTGCGGGCCAGCTTCCAGCCGTCGCCGAGATTGCCCACCACGCAGTCGTCCGGCACGAAGACCGAATCGAGGAAGACCTCGTTGAACAACGCGTCGCCGGTGATCTCGCGCAGCGGCGAGATCGTGATGCCCGCCGACTTCATGTCGACGAGGAAGTAGGTGATGCCCTTGTGCTTGGGGACGTCGCGGTCGGTGCGGGCGAGACAGATCGCCCAGTCCGCCTGCTGTGCGAGCGAGGTCCACACCTTCTGTCCGCGCAGCACCCATCCGCCGTCGGCCTTCTCGGCACTCGTGCGCAGCGACGCGAGGTCCGAGCCGGCGCCGGGTTCGGAGAACAGCTGACACCAGACCACGTCGCCGCGCAGGGTGGGCATCACGAAACGCTCGATCTGCCCGAGTGTTCCGTGTGCGAGGACGGTCGGAATCGCCCACCAGCCGATCACGAGGTCGGGACGTTCGATGCCGGCGGCGGCGAGCTCCTCCTGAACGACGAGCTGTTCGGCGGCGCCGGCTCCGCGACCGTAGGGCGGCGGCCAGTGCGGCGCGAGCAGGCCCGACTCGGCGAGGGCGACACGGCGCTCGGATTCGGGTGCGGCGGCGATCTTCTCGACCTCCGCACGGATCCGCGCGCGTTTCTCCTCGTGATCGGACAGGTCGATACCGAGATGACGGCGCGCGCCGTCGCGGACCAGGGTCGTCAGCCGCGAGCGCCACGCGGTGGAACCGCCGAGCACCTGGCGGGTGGCGACCGCACGGCGGAGATAGAAGTGTGCGTCGTGTTCCCATGTGAACCCGATGCCGCCGAGCACCTGGATCGCGTCCTTGGCAGTCTGCACCGCGGCATCGAGTGCGATCGCTGCGGCGGCCGCCGCCGCGATCGGCAGTTCGTCGGGCTGCGCGTCGACGGTGACCGCCGCATCCCAGGCCACGGCCCGGATCTTCTCGGTGCGGCAGAGCATTTCGGCGCAGATGTGTTTGACGGCCTGGAACGAACCGATCGGTTTTCCGAACTGTTCGCGGATCTTCGCGTACTCGACGGCGGTGGTCAGCGCCCAGCCGGCGAGACCGGCCAGCTCCGCGGCGGCGAGGCCGGCGGTCAGGTCGCGCACGAAGCCGGCCGGGACGGTCGCGACCCGATCGACCGGGACCGTCGCGTCGTCGAGGCGGACGCGGGCCACCGCGCGGGAGGCGTCGATGGTCTCGAGCGGTTCGATGTGCAGACCCGGATCATCGGCCTCGACGAGCGCCCAGCTCTCGACGGCCGGATCACCTTCACCCGCGACACGGACGAGCACGGCGACCCCGGCTTCGGCACCCACGGCCGGTCCGGCCTCACCGCGCAGCAGGACTCCGTCACCCGCCGGCTCCGCGGTCACGGCCGAGTCGAGAGCGAGCGCGGTGGGGACCTCACCCTCGGCGAGCCGTTCCGTCGTCTTGGCGACGGTCTCACCGGCACGGCCGAACACGAGGGCGGCCACGACGGTGGTCAGGATCGGGCCCGGTGCGAGTTCGTAGGCGGCCTGCTCGAGCATGACGGCCAGGTCCACGGTGGTCGCGCCGAGGCCGCCCGCCTCCTCCGGGACGGCGACGCCGAAGACTCCGAGTTCTGCGAGGGAGGACCAGCCGTCGCGCCACGTCGCGTCGCTTGCGCGACGTATCGTCGACATGGCGTCTACGGCACGTGACCAGGCCTGGACAGATGCCTGAACGGCCCGCTGCTCCTCGGTCGTGGCGATACTCACAGCGGTTTCCGCCCTTCCGAATGACATCATTGCTAGAACGTGTTCTAATATGGCACCGATTCAGAGTCAAGGCGTGAGGAAACGAATCTATGGCCACCCCGTCCCGCTCCCGTGCCAACGGACACGGAACTCTGACCGCCCTCACCGAGGACGATCTCAGTTCCAATGCCCAGAAGGAACGGCGCAAGCGGATTCTCGACGCCACCCTGGCGCTCGCGTCGAAGGGTGGTTACGAGGCCGTGCAGATGCGGGCGGTGGCAGAACGCGCGGACGTCGCGGTCGGCACCCTCTACCGATACTTCCCGTCCAAGGTCCACCTGCTGGTCTCCGCCCTCGGCCGTGAATTCGCCCGCATCGAAGGCAAGGGCCGGATCCCACCCGGCCACAGCCCCCTCGAGCGCATGCACCTCATCCTGGGCCTGATCACCAAGGCCATGCAGCGCGATCCCCTGCTCACCGAGGCCATGACACGGGCGTTCATGTTCGCCGACGCTTCCGCCGCCGCCGAGGTCGACCAGGTGGGCACCCTCATGGACCGACTGTTCGCACGGGCCATGAACGACGGCGAGCCCACCGAGGAAGAACTCGCCATCGCACGCGTCATCAGCGACGTGTGGCTGTCGAATCTCGTCGCCTGGCTCACGCGCCGTTCGTCGGCCACCGATGTCGCCCGCCGGCTCGAACTGACGGTGGAGCTGCTGCTCGGCGACGGCTCGCGCGTGCCGAAGACGGTCGCGTCGGAAGCCTGACGGCGCTCGCGTCCGAAGCCCCGCGGCGCTCGCGTCCGAAGCCCCGCGGCGCTCGCGCCGGAAGCCCGACGTCCGATCCGCCGCTTCCTGTAACCGGAAACACGTGGTCGCGATACCCACCGGGTCGGATTCGTGCCCCACTCTGACCTAACGTGGAGCAGGTGAGTGCCCACGATCTTCCGATTGACCTTCGACGTGCTCTGGTGGCTGTCGCGCGGACGCCCCGCCTGCTCGTGGCGACCGACTACGACGGCACCATCTCCCCCATCGTGAGCGATCCCGAGAAGGCCTACCCGCACGACGATGCGGTGCGGGCGCTGCGGGGCCTCGCCGCTCTGCCGTCGACGGCCGCTGCCGTCATCTCGGGACGCGCTCTCAAGGATCTCGCCGCCCTGTCGCGCCTGCCGGTCGAGGTCAAACTCGTCGGCAGCCACGGCTCCGAGTTCGACATCGGATTCGTCCACGAGATCGATCCCGACGCGAGGGACCTCCTCGCCACGATCGTCGAGGGACTGCACTCGGTGGCATCCCGGTTCGACGGCGTGCAGGTGGAGGCCAAGCCCGCGAGCGCCGCGCTGCACGTGCGCAACGCCTCTCCCGCCGATGCCGAGCAGGCCCTCGATCTCGTGCGCAGCGGCCTCGCGCTCCAGCCCGGTGTGCAGGTCACCGAGGGCAAGGCAGTCATCGAGTTGTCCGTGGTGCCCACCGACAAGGGCAAGGCGCTCGACGTCATCCGCCACCAGGAAGCCGCCAGCGCGGCGGTCTTCTTCGGCGACGACGTGACCGACGAGAAGGCCTTCCGTTCGCTGCAGGGCCCGGACGTCGGGGTGAAGATCGGCGACGGCGACACCGCCGCCGAGTACCGCGTCCGCACCAGCGAAGAGGTCATCGCCGCACTCGCGTTCCTGCTCGAGGAACGTCGCACCTGGTTGTCCGGCGCCCACGTCGCGCCGATCGAACGCCTGACCATGCTCGCGAGCCCCCGCTCGAAGGCACTCGTCACCCCCGACGGCACGATCACCTGGCTGTGCCACCCCGAACCCGATTCCGCGGCGGTGTTCGCCCACCTCCTCGGCGGTGACGCAGCCGGTCACTTCACCATCGGCCCGACCCGCCAGGCACTGCCGCTCAGCCAGCGCTACGTCGACTCGACGATGACGGTGGTGACCCGGTGGGCGTCGCTCGCGGTGATCGACTACCTCCCGCACGACGTCGAGGCCGGCCGTACCGACCTCACGCGCGTGATCACCGGGCGCGCGAGCGCGGTGGTGACCTTCGCCCCGCGACCGGAGTTCGGACAGGGACAGGTCACCCTCGAGGTCGAGGACGACGGCATCCGCGTCATGGGCTTCAACGAGCCCTACGTCCTGCGCTCCCCCGGCGTGCGGTGGGACATCACCACGGACGGCGTGCACCAGACGGCCCACGCCGTGGTCGACCCCACCGAGAACGACATCATCCTCGAACTCCGCTGCGGCACCGACGATCTCGATGAGCACCCGGTGCCGGAGGTCGAGCGTCGGGCACAGTCCGAGGCCTACTGGCACACGTGGGCGTCCCAGCTCGAGCTGCCGCCGCTCAAGCCCGATCTCATGAAGCGTTCGGCGCTCACCCTGCGGGGGCTGGTCCACGGTCCGACGGGCTCGATCCTCGCCGCGGCGACCACCTCGCTCCCCGAGGAGATCGGCGGTGTCCGCAACTGGGACTACCGCTACTGCTGGCTGCGCGACGCCGCGCTCACGGCGCAGGCGCTCGTGCGGGTCGGATCCCTCGAGGAGGCCGAGAACTATCTCGACTGGGTCCACCGCGTCCTCGAGAACGTGCCGGGCCCCGAACGTCTGCACCCGCTGTACACGCTCGCCGGCGGACCGCTGCCGCCCGAGGCCGTGATCGACTCACTTCCCGGATACGCCGGTTCGCGGCCCGTGCGGGTCGGCAACGCGGCGAACCAGCAGGTGCAACTCGACGTCTTCGGCCCGATCGTCGACCTGATCGCCGACCTCGCGCACAGCCGCGAGTCGCGCGGCGTGTCCCACGACCGTGCCCTCACCGACCGGGACTGGGAGCTCGTCTGCTCGATGGTCACCGCGGTCGAACGGCGCTGGTTCGAACCGGACCACGGCATCTGGGAGATCCGCCACGCACCCCGCCACCATGTGTACTCGAAGGTCATGGGGTGGCTGACCGTCGACCGGGCACTGACGCTCGCCGAGAAGTTCGGCCGGACCGCCGGCGAGGGCTGGGCGGCGCTGCGCGACGAGATCGCCGAGGAGGTCACCGAGAAGGGCTGGAACGACGAGGTCCAGTCGTTCACCTCGGCCTACGACGGCACCGATCTCGACGCGGCCACCCTGTTCATCGGCCTCACCGGACTCGTCGACCCGCAGGACGAGCGGTTCCGGGCGACCGTGCAGGCCACCGAACGGGAGTTGCGCAGCGGCGCGACCGTCTACCGCTATCACAGCGACGACGGCCTGCCGGGCGCCGAAGGCGGCTTCCACCTGTGCGCGGCGTGGCTGGTCGCGGCCTACCTGCTGGTCGGGCAGCGCAACGACGCCGAGGCGCTGTTCGCGCAGCTGGTCGCGGCGGCCGGACCGACCGGGCTGCTCAGCGAGGAGTACGACCCCGTCGCGGAGCGTGCGCTGGGCAACCACCCGCAGGCGTACAGTCACATCGGTCTGCTGCGCTGCGCCCAGCTGCTGTCGGGCGCGAAGGCCACGGGCGACCGGCAGCACTGAGCTACGAGCGGGGCCGCTCGGTCACTCGGCGTACCACTCGCTCTCGACCCGACCCGAGGTGGCACCGAACCACAGCTGGGTCCCCAGGGTCTCGAGCGCGGGCACACCGGAGTGCGAGGGGGCGGCGAGGAGCAGTTCGCCTGCGCGCCGCCCCTTGTCCTTCTGCGGTTGCCTCACGGTCGTGAGGCCTTCGCGGATCGCTTCGTCGATGCCGTCGAAGCCGGTGATCGACAGGTGGCCGGGCACGTCGAGACCCATCTGATTGGCCCAGGCGAGAGCGCCGAGCGCGAGCACGTCGGTGGTGCACACGAGCGCGGTGATCCGCGGGTTCATGCGCATGATCTGCGCCGCGGCGGACAGGCCGTCCTCCGCGGTGTGGGTGTAGCGCTCGACGACGGTGAGCGATTCGGGGGCCAGCCCTGCGGCGCTCATGGCGTCCTGGACGCCGCGGATGCGTTCGCGCTGCACGTGGAAGGCGCCGGATTCGAGGGTCGACAGGTCGACGACCCCGTCGTGCCGTTCGCGGCCGAGGCGCATCGACAACATGCCGATCTGGCGGTGGCCGAGTTCGATGAGGTGGGCGGCGAGATCGCGCATCGCCCGCCGGTCGTCGATGCCCACCACCGGGGTGTTCTCGAACCCGCGCGGCTGGTCGCACGCGACGATCGGGAGGTGCCGTTCGAGCACGGCAGCGAGATAGGGGTCCTCGGCGGGGACCGAGTAGACGACGAAGCCGTCGACGGACGAGCGGTGCACGACCTGTGCGGCCTCGTCGTCGGTCCGGCCCGGTCCGGCGGGGATGAGCAGTAGTCCCTGTCCGGCCGCTTCGCAGGCCTCGGACAGTCCCGACAGGAAACTCATGGCGGCGGGATCCCGGAAGGAATAGCTCAACGCTTCGGTGAGCAGGACCCCCACGGCTCCTGCCTTGCGGGTGCGCAGCGACCGCGCCATCGGATCCGGGCCGGCATATCCGCGTCGTTTGGCGACTTCGAGGACACGTTCGCGTAGCTCGGCGGACAACTGGTCGGGGCGGTTGTACGCGTTCGAGACCGTGGTGCGGGAGATCTTCAACTCGGCGGCAATCGACGCCAGGGTCGCCTGTCGGCGCGGCTGACGAGACCTGGACATGAGAGGACCGTAGTCCTGTGTCCATGGTCACGACCACCCAGGGATGGTAGGAGGGCTCGGTGTCGTCCGCTAAAGTGGAACGGTAACGGTTACCAATAACGTTTGGGTCGGTCGCTCGGTCGTTCCGGACCCCGTTCGTCGAAGACCGCCGATCCTCAGGAGAAGAACTGTGCGACTGTCCTCCCGCACGGCCCTCGCAGCCGCCGCCGTAGCCTGCGCGACCGCCCTCGCCGCGTGCGGCACCGATACCTCCGGCGCCGACGACGACGAGATCAGCGTCGTCGCCTCCACGAACGTGTGGGGGTCGATCGCGCAGGCGGTGGCCGGAGACCGCATCGAGGTCCGCTCGCTCATCACCGAACCGAACGCCGACCCGCACTCCTACGAGGCCAGCCCCCTCGACGCCGCGGCGATCTCCGACGCCTCGCTCGTCGTCTACAACGGCGGTGGCTACGACCAATTCGTCGACGACATCCTCGGCGCCACCGGGGACAAGCCTGCAGTCGTGGAGGCCTTCGCCCTGTTCGAATCCGGCGCGTACTCGGATCTGCACGCCGGACACGATCACGGCGACGAGGACGGCACCGACGACGCCATCGAGAGCGACTCGGAGACAACCGTTTCCGAGGACCACTCGCACGAGAGCGGTGAGGTGTCCGACGCCGGCGACGGGCACTCGCACGAGGGTCACGACCACGGCGGCATCAACGAGCACGTCTGGTACGACCTCGCGACCGCCGACGCCGTCGCGCACGCCGTCGCCGAGCAGCTCGCCGAACTCGACCCCGACGGCGCCGCCGTCTACGAGGCCAACGCCGCGGGCTTCCACGAGAACCTGCACTACGTCGCGGATGTTGTCGACAAGCTCGCCGACACACACGGCGACGCACCCGTCGCCCAGACCGAGACGATCGGCCACTACCTCGTCTCGGCCGCGACGCTCGACGACATCACTCCCCCGGACTTCACCAACGCCATCGAGAACGGCACCGATCCGTCCCCGGCGGCGATCGCGGCGACACGGCAGTTGTTGGTCGACAAGCAGGTTCGCGTCCTGATCTACAACCCGCAGACCGAGGACCGGATCAGCCGCGAGATGCGCACGGCAGCAGAGTCGTCGGGCGTCCCCGTGGTCGAGGTTTTCGAAACCCTGCCCGAAGATGTCGACTACATTCAGTGGCAGGCCCGGACCGCCGAGACCCTCGCCGCCGCGCTCGAGACCGCCTCCTGACCATCCGATCGAGAACACGGACTCCGGTGACACCTCCTCCATCCGACCGCACGCCCACAGTCGAACTCCGCGATGCCCGGCTGGCATTCGGCGATCGGGTCCTCTGGGACGGACTCGACCTCGTCGTCGAACCCGGCGAGTTCCTGGCGGTGCTCGGACCGAACGGTGCCGGCAAGACATCGCTGCTCAAGGTGCTGCTCGGCCAGCTCCCGCTCACCTCCGGAACCGCGACCATCGCCGGGCAGGCCGTCCGGACCGGGAACTCGCACGTCGGATACGTGCCGCAGCAGAAGTCTCTCGACGAGGGCGTCCCGCTGCGGGGACGCGATCTCGTGGGCCTCGGCATGGACGGACATCGCTGGGGCACCGGCCTGCGCACGCGCCGGCGGCGCCGCGTCGCGGTCGACGACGCGATCGCTCAGGTCGGCGCAGAGACCTATGCCGGAGCCCCGATCGGCACGCTCTCCGGTGGTGAGCAGCAGCGGCTGCGTATCGCGCAGGCGCTCGTGGGAGATCCGCGCGTACTCCTGTGCGACGAGCCGCTGCTCAGTCTCGATCTCGCCAACCAGCACCTGGTGTCGGCGCTCATCGACCGCCGCCGCCGCGACCACGACACCTCCGTCCTGTTCGTCACCCACGAGATCAATCCGATCCTGCCGCTGGTGGATCGCGTGCTGTACCTCGTCGACGGCCAGTTCCGCATCGGCACCCCCGCCGAGGTGATGACCTCGCAGGTGCTTTCCGAGCTCTACCGCACCGACGTCGAGGTGCTCGAGATGCGCGGCCGCCTGGTGGTCGTCGGCACCGGCGACGCCATCGACGCGCTCGGCAGCGCCGGCGGACTGCGCCCCGGGGAAGGCGTCCACCACGATCACGAGGATCACGAATGAGCAGCAAGTTCACCGACGCCCTCGGGCGGATGTTCGACGTGGAGACCACCGTCGAACTCCTGCAGTACGACTTCGTGCAGCAGGCGCTCGTCGCCGGTGCGATCCTCGGTCTGCTCGCCGGCGTGATCGGCCCGCTGATCATCAGCCGTCAGATGGCGTTCTCCGTCCACGGCACCTCCGAACTGTCGCTCACCGGTGCCGCGGCGGCGCTCATCATCGGGGTCTCCGTCGGGATCGGTGCGGTCGCGGGTGCCGTGATCGCCGCGATCCTCTTCGGGGTCCTGGGGACACGTGCCCGCGAACGCGACTCCGTCATCGGCGTGGTGATGGCCTTCGGACTCGGTCTCGCCGTCCTGCTGCTGTGGGCCTACGACGGACGCACCGGCGCCGCCTTCTCGCTGCTCACCGGTCAGATCGTGGCGCCCGGCGGTACCGGCATCGCCCTGCTCGCCGCGTGCGCTGCCGTCGTGATCCTCACGCTGCTGGTGATCTACCGTCCGCTACTGTTCGCCAGCACCGACCCGGAGGTCGCGGCTGCACGCGGCGTCCCGGTGCGCGCATTGTCGATCGTGTTCGCGGTGCTCGTCGGTGTCACCGCCGCACTCGGTGTGCAGATCGTCGGCGCGCTGCTGGTGATGGCACTGCTCATCACCCCGGCCGCCGCGGCGGCCCGGGTGGTCAGCGGGCCGCTCGCCGCCACGGTGCTGTCTGTGGTCTTCGCGGAGATCTCGGCGGTCGGCGGCATCCTGCTCGCGCTGGCGCCGGGCGTGCCGGTCTCGGCGTTCATCACGACGATCGCGTTCGTCATCTACATGATCTGCCGCGTGATCGGCACCGCCCGCAACCGACGTGGTTCCGGGCGGGTCGCCGCAACTGCCTGATTCACGGCCCGTCGGGACGTGATCTTGACGCGCTCCTCGACATCCGCCCAGTTTCCCGAGGTTGCTCCAGTAACGGGACGTCACAGACATCGGGGGTGGAGAGTGCAGCACGTCACGCGTCGTTCCTTCGCATCGACAACCCCGACAAGCGGTTCCTGTGGCACCGGTCGAACCCCGAGGTGTTCGGTCGTCACCTCGCCTTCGAGCCCTACACCGGTCTGGTCGAGGCGTGCGTCGGCGAGAACATGACGGCCCTGTGCGCCGCCGGTGTCGGCGGCGGGTCGCTCGTCTACCAGGGCATGACGCTGCAACCCGACGAAGCGGTGTTCAACGCCCACTTCCCGAACGAACTCGACTGGGCGCGCATGGACCGCGTCCACTACCCGCGCGTCGCGCAGATGCTGCACCTGGCCGTGGCGCCCGACGAACTCGTCGACAGCCCCAACTACGCGACCTCGCGCATCTTCGCCGACCGTGCGCGGAAGGCCGGCTTCCCGATCGACAAGATCCCGATGCCGATCGACTGGGACTACGCGCTCGCCGAACTCCGCGACGAGATGGCCCCGGCCTACACCGACGGTTCGGGTGCGATTGGTGTCAACAACGGCGGCAAGCACTCCGTCGACGTCACCTACATCGCGGAGGCCGAGGCGACCGGTCTGGTCACCGTCGCGAAGGATCTCATCTCCGACCTGCCCGACGGCGTCGGACATGGCTGGGGTTCGAACGCCGACCGCATCTACCTCTGGACGAACCTCGAAGAGGAGTTCGGCGCGGTGCAGGGCGGCCCCGTCGTCTACGGCAGCAAGAACTGGGACGACCCGAACTCCGCGTCCACCGTCATCCAGGCCTCCATTCCCGGCTTCTACGGGATCGACATGCGCAGCACCGTACTGGTGGGCTATGGCGTCAGTGAGGGTCGCGGGCACTTCGTCTACGACGCCGCTCGCGACGACGCCGTCCTGCGCTGGCCGCACGAAGGGGACGCGGTGCTGCAGACGGGTCACATCGACCCCACCGTGCGCCGCATCGCCGGCGAACGCAGCATCCTGACCGACACCAACTCGATCGTCCCGTCGACCTGGCACCCGCTCGGCGGCGCGAGCATGAGCACGGTGTGCGATCTCGAGGGCCGGGTGTTCGGCCAGCGCGGGCTGTACGTGCTCGACGGAGCCCTCATGCCGGGCAACACCGCCGCGTGCAACCCGTCGATGACGATCGCCGCCGTCGTCGAACGCGCCCTCGACGACATCGTCGTCCGCGACGTCGGAACGGTCTTCTGAGCGGGCATAGACTCGGGTCGTGACCCGCATCGACCTCAACAGCGACCTCGGCGAGAGCTACGGCCGGTGGCGTCTCGGCGACGACGAGACCATGCTCGACATCGTCACCAGCGCCAACGTGGCGTGCGGATTCCACGCCGGCGACCCGGCGACACTGCTGCACACGTGCCACGGCGCCGCGAAGCGCGCGGTAAGGATCGGTGCCCAGGTCGGCTACAACGACATCGGCGGTTTCGGCCGCCGCTTCATCGAGGTGCCGTCGGCGGATCTCACCGCCGAGATCATCTACCAGATCGGCGCGCTCGACGGTCTCGCCCGGGCGGCCGGTTCGTCGGCGAGCTACGTCAAACCCCACGGCGCGCTGTACAACGCGATCGTCCATCACCGCGAACAGGCCCGTGCGGTCGTGGATGCGGTACGCGCCTACGACGCCTCGCTGCCCGTCCTCGGACTGCCCGGCTCCGTCTTCCTCGAGGAGGCCGAACGGGCCGGACTGAAGGTGGTCGCCGAGGCGTTCGCCGACCGCGCCTACACCCCCGAGGGCACGCTCGTCTCCCGACGCGAACCCGGTGCGGTACTGCACGATCCGGAGGAGGTCGCCGAGCGGGTCCTGCGCATGGTCACCGAGGGGGTGGTCACCGCCATCGACGGCAGCGACATACGCGTGAACGCGCAGTCGGTGTGCATCCACGGCGACTCCCCCGACGCCACGGCGATGGCCGTCGCCGTGCGCCGCCGGCTCGACGCCGAGAAGATCGACATCCGGGCGTTCGTGTGAACGCCCGACATCGCGAGGTCCACCGATGAAAATCCTTCGTGCCGGAGACAGCGCCCTGCTCGCCGAATTCGATTCCCTCGACGAGGTTCTCGCCCACTTCCGGGCACTCGACCGCGAGCGGCCGCGTGGCGTCGTCGATCTCGTGCCGGCGGCGCGGACACTGCTGGTGTGCTTCGATCCGTCGGAGACCGGCGCGCAGGTCGTGCACAAGTGGGTCACCACCACCCCACCGGTGTCCGGGGACGACGTCGACATCGAGGAGGTGACGCTCGAAGTCCGGTACAACGGCGTCGATCTCGAAGAGGTCGGCGAGTTGACCGGCCTCGGCGCGGACGGCGTGATCGCCGCCCACACCGGCGGCCTCTGGACGGTCGCCTTCGGCGGGTTCGCGCCCGGCTTCGCGTATCTCACCGGCGGGGATTCTCGATTGCACGTGCCGCGTCGCAGTTCACCGCGCACCTCCGTCCCGTCCGGCGCCGTGGGACTGGCGGGTGAGTTCTCGGGCGTCTACCCGCGGAAGTCGCCCGGAGGATGGCAACTCATCGGAACCTCCGATGCCCCGCTGTGGCAACCGGACCGGACTCCTGCGGCGCTGCTGCGACCGGGATGTGCGGTGCGCTTCGTCGCGATCTGAACCGTCCCCGGATCCACTGCGCCGCTGCGCTCAGATACCGAGCACGGCCTTCGCGACGAGGAAATAGATCACCAGGCCGGTCGCGTCGACGAAGGTCGTGATGAACGGATTGGAGAAGACCGCGGGGTCGGCGCGGATCGATTTGGCCACCAACGGCATCGCACCACCGACGGTGGCTGCGAGGGTGCAGATGCTCACCAGCGTCAGCCCGATCACCGCGCCCACCGACGAGTCGTAGACCAGGGACGTCAGGACGAACGCGACCGAGCCCAGCAGGACACCGAGGGACAGACCCACCCGGAGCTCGCGGGCGATCACCCCGCCGATGTCGCGTGGCGTCACGTCGTCGAGCGCCAATGCGCGGGTGACCGTGGTGGCGGCCTGGTTTCCGGTGTTGCCCCCGGTGCCGATGATCAGCGGCACGAACAGCGCCAGGGTGACCACCTGATCGAGGGTCGACTCGAATACCTCGAGGACCTGGACCGTGAGGGTCGCGCCGAGTGCCAGGAAGAGTAACCACACCACCCGCGAGCGCACCAACTGCCCGACGGGTGTCGCGAGATAGGGCCGGCGCAGCGGCTCGGTACCGCCGATGCGCGCCTGGTCCTCGCTGTCGGCGGCTTCGAGGATCCGCAGGGCGTCGTCGACGGTCAGGATGCCCACCAACCTGGTCTCGCTGTCGACGACGATCAACGCCAGCAGTTTGAGTTCGGCGCAGCGGCGCGCGGACTCCTCGGCGTCGTCGGTCACGCGCGCCCAGTAGGGCTCGTTCATGATGTCGGCGAGCACCGTTCCCGGCGCCGCAGTCATCAGCTCGCGCAGACCGACCACCCCGACGAGCACACGACCGTCGTCCACCACCGGCAGCGTGTACACCGTCTCCGCGTCGTCGAGCCGACGACGCACGGCGTCCATCGCCTGCTCGACGGTCATGTCCTGCCGCAGCGACACGAAGGCCGGGCTCATCCGCCGGCCGATCGACCGCTGCGGATAGCCGAGGATCGTGGCGGTCACCTCGCGGTCGGCGGGCGGCAGGCCGCGCATGAGGGTCGACGCGACCGTCGCGGGCAGTTCGTCGAGCAGTTCCACCCGGTCGTCGGGTTCGAGGTCGGCGAAGATTGCGGCCACCTGATCGTCGCGCAACCCGCGGAGCAGTTCGCTCTGCATGCTCGGGTCGAGCTGTTCGAAGACGTCGATCGCCCGGTCCTTGGGCAGCAACCGGTAGAGCACTGCTCGATCCGTCCGACCGAGCCGTTCGAGCACGTCGACGACCTGTTCGACGCTCAGTTCCGCGACAGCGTCGTGCGCGGCCTGAAGGTCGTCGGCCTCGACGGCCTTCTCGATCAGTCGCGTCGTCGCCGCCCGGACGTCTGCTTCATCCATGATCGTCACCTCCTTCCTCATGATCTTCAACCTAACGCGATCGTTCGGCCGGAGTGCGGACGTGCGATCGAAGCCGGTGAGTGAGAATGAACATCGTGGCGTGGTTCGAGGTGCTCTCCGGCGGAATGCTCACGACGGTCCAGGATCGCGGACGTCCCGGTTACGGTTCCTCGGGCCTCACCCGGTCCGGTGCCGCCGACCGGCGCGCACACGACGCCGCGAACCGGCTCGTGGGGAACCAGCCGGACGCGGCGACACTCGAGGTGACCGGCGGTGGTCTCGCCGTCCGCAGCGTCGGCGAGACGATCGTGGCCGTGACCGGTGCCCGCGCCGACGTGACCGTGTGCGACCGGCCGGTCGGCGACTGGGCGCGCATCACCCTCCGCAACGACGACGTGCTGCGGATCGGCGTCCCGAACGAAGGCCTGCGGATTTACCTCGCGGTACGCGGCGGCATCGACGTGCGGGAGGTGCTCGGCAGTAGATCCACCGACATCCTGTCGCACACCGGACCGGCACCCGTTCGCGCCGGCGACAGTCTGCTCGTCGGGGCGATGTCGGGTCACCTGCCCGACGAGGAGCAGTTCCCACCACCACCGCCGATGGACGACCCCGTAGAGATCCGGGTACGGTCCGGCCCGCGCGACGACTGGTTCACGCCCGGATCACTGCGGGCGCTGTTCCACGAGACGTGGACGGTGACACCGGAACTCGACCGGGTGGGTATCAGGTTCCACGGTCCCGGCCGACTGCACCGGGCACGGCACGAGGAGATGCCCAGCGAGGGCATGGTTCCCGGCTCGCTGCAGATACCGCCGGACGGGCATCCGGTGCTGTTCCTCGTCGACCATCCCGTCACGGGCGGCTATCCGGTGGCCGCGGTGGCGGTCGCCGCCGATCTGCCGGTCGCGGCGCAACTGCGTCCCGGACAGCGGGTGCGGTTCGTGCCGGTACGGTGATCGCTGCTGGGTGACCGTCAGGCGCGTGACGGCACGGAGGTGTCGTCCTCGTCGGTCGGGTCGGTAGCCGTCACCCGACGTACGAAGGTGATCGCCTCGTCGAGTGCGTGTGTCGCGGGCGGAGAGATGCCGGGCAGGCTGAGATAGCCGTGCACGGTGTCGGGATAATCGGTCTCCGCGACGTCGCCGCCCTTGGCCCGCAATGCTTCGGCGTATCGAACGGCGTTGTCGCGCAACGGGTCGTGCCCGGCGATCTGGACGAGGGCCGGTACGGCGGCACCGGCGAGCGTGCCGCGCAGGGGAGCCGCGGTCGGCGCATACGGATCGGCTCCGGCCAGATACAGGCGCACGAACGCCCGCATACCGCGGGAGGTGAGCACGGGAGCGTTCGCGAACTGCCGCTCCGACGGGAACTCCTCCTCCATCTCCGTCGCCGGATAGATCAGCACCTGACCGGCCGGCAGCGGACCACCCGAGCGGCCGGCCACGTCGGCGACGACCGCGGCGAGGTTGCCTCCGGCACTGTCACCGGCGACCACGACGCGGGACGGATCACCGTCGAGTTCCGCAGCGTGTGCGACGACCCACCGGAACGCCGCCCAGCAGTCCAGCACCGCTGCGGGATAGGGATGTTCGGGGGCGAGCCGGTAGTCCACCGACACCACGACGCTCGGGGTCCGCACGGCGGTGTGGCTCGCCCACCACTCGTTCTGCTCCGGATTGCCGAGCACCCACCCGCCGCCGTGGAACAGCAGCACGACCGGCAGCGGACCGCTCGTTCGCGCCGAGGGCCGATAGATCCGCAGACGGGTCCGGACCGGGGAGTCCTCGGGGGCGAGATCGTCGATCACCTCGTGCTCGAGATCGACCCATCGGTCCTCGATCCGCACGCCGGGATGCGTCCGGCCCGAGATCAGCCGTCCGACCGGGGACGACAGGAGCTTCGTGCGCGCAGCACGACGTGCCGGGATCTCGTCGACGGACGCGTCGGCAATGGACTTGTCGGCGAAGCGTTCGAGGAAGGCGAACACCTTCGTACGGAACGGCAGGGATGCGACCACGAGGACAGACTAGGCCCTCGCGACCGCAGCTCGGGCAGACTCGATCAGACCCGACGCTGCCGCGCGATGTCCGCGAGCACCACGCCCGCCGCGACGGAGGCGTTGAGCGACTCGACGTCTCCGGCCATCGGGATGGAGAGAACGGCGTCGCAGGTCTCCCGCACCAGGCGCGAGAGTCCCTTGCCCTCCGACCCCACGACCACGACGACGGGATCGGTGCCGTCGAAATCGTCGAGGTTGGTGTCGCCACCGGCATCGAGACCGACGACGCGGACACCGCGGGACTGCCAGTCCTTGAGCGTGCGCGTGAGGTTGGTGGCACGCGCGACGGGCAGTCGCGCTGCGGCACCGGCGCTCGTGCGCCATGCCACGGCCGTCACCGACGCCGAACGGCGCTGCGGGATGACCACACCGTGGCCGCCGAAGGCCGCGACCGAACGGATCACCGCGCCGAGATTGCGCGGATCGGAGATGTTGTCGAGGGCCACGAGCAGCGGACGCTCGTGGTTCTCCGCGGCGCGGGCCAGCAGGTCGTCGGGGTGCGCGTAGCGGTACGGCGGCACCTGCAGGCCGATGCCCTGGTGCATCCCGTTCGACGACAGACGGTCGAGTTCGGAACGCGAGACCTCGAGGATCGAGATGCCCATCTCGGCCGAGCGCTGCACGGCTTCCTTGAGCCGCTCGTCGGCCTCGGCGCCGAGGGCGACGTACAGAGCGGTCGCGGGCACACCGGCACGTAGGCACTCGACGACCGGATTGCGGCCGAGCACCATCTCGGGCCCGTCCTCGGCCTTGCGACCGGCCGCGGGACGACGACCGCCACCGCGCGGGTCGGCGGCCTTGGCCGCGGCCCGGGCACGCCGTGCGGCGGGGTGGTAGGGCCGGTCCTCGGCCTTGGGGGTAGCGCCACGCGCTTCGAGCCCGCGTCGCCGCTGCCCGCCGGACCCGACGACCTGACCCTTCTTCGTGCCGCCCTTACGAATAGCGCCGCGACGCTGGGAATTGCCTGCCATCACTGTCCTGCTTTCAGAGACCACTCGGGTCCGTTGGGCGTATCGGTCACTTCGACCCCCGCGGCTGTGAGGCGGTCCCGCACCTCGTCGGCCACCGCCCAGTTCTTCTCGGCCCGGGCGGTCGCGCGGCGTTCGAGATCCGCGCCGACCAGCACGTCGAGTGCCGCGAGTGCGGCCGACCCTGAATCGTCGGTGGAGCACCAGTGCTCGTCGAGCGGGTCGACACCGAGGATGCCGAGCATGCTCCGGACCTGCGAGGCGATCTGCACGGCCGTGTCGAGATCGCCGTTGTCGAGCGCCTTGTTGCCCTTGCTGCGCTTGCGGTGTATTTCCGCGAGCGCCTTGGGCACACCGAGATCGTCGTCGAGTGCCTCGGCGAAGGCCTCGGTCCACTCGCCCACGGGCACCTCGCCCGCGCGGTCGCGGGTCTTGAGCACGAACGACTCGAGTCCCCGGTACGCTGCGGCCGCTTCGGCGAGCGCGTCGTCGGAGTATTCGAGCATCGAACGGTAGTGGGCGCTGCCCAGGTAGTAGCGCAGTTCCTGCGGCCGGACGCGGGCGAGCACGTTGGGGATCGACAGCACGTTACCGAGCGACTTCGACATCTTCTCGCCGCCCATCGTCACCCAGCCGTTGTGCAACCAGTAGCGGGCGAAGCCGTCGCCGGCGGCGCGGGACTGCGCCATCTCGTTCTCGTGGTGCGGGAAGACGAGGTCCATGCCTCCGCAGTGGATGTCGAAGGTGCCGCCGAGATAGAAGCCGGCCATCGCGGAGCACTCGAGATGCCAGCCGGGGCGACCACGTCCCCACGGGGTGGGCCAGGACGGCTCACCGGGCTTCTCGGCCTTCCACAGCGTGAAGTCGCGGGGGTCGCGCTTGCCGAGTCCGGCGCTCTCACCCTGGTGGACGTCCTCGATGCGGTGTCCGGAGAGGGCACCGTATTCGGGGTAGCTCAGCACGTCGAAGTAGACGTCGCCGTCGGCCGCGTAGGCGTGCCCGGCGTCGATGAGGCGCTGGATGAGTTCGACCATCTGCGTGATGTGGCCGGTCGCGCGAGGTTCCACCGAGGGAGGAAGCACACCGAGCGCATCGTAGGCGCGGTTGAAGGCCCGCTCGTAGGTCGCGGCCCACTCCCACCACGGCCGACCTGCCTCTGCCGCCTTGCGGAGGATCTTATCCTCGATGTCTGTGACATTTCTCACAAACAAGACATCGAGACTCTTGGTAGCGAGCCACCGGCGGAGCACGTCGAACGCAACGCCGCTGCGTACGTGCCCGATATGGGGTTCGCCTTGGACGGTGGCCCCACACAGGTACACCGAGGCCTGGCCGGGGACCAGCGGTTCGAAATCCCGCACGGCCCGCGATTCGGTGTCGTATAAGCGCAAGGTCACGACCGTCTATCCTACCGCTCGTCCTGCTGGGCCAGGACCAGTGCGGTCGCAACCGCCGCCACACCTTCTCCCCGGCCGGTGAGCCCGAGTCCGTCCGTGGTGGTCGCCGACACGGAGACCGGACCGCCGAGCGCCTCGGACAGCACCGCCTGTGCCTCCTCGCGCCGCGGCCCGATCTTCGGGCGGTTCCCGATCACCTGGACGGCGGCATTGCCCACCACCCAGCCGGCGTCGTCGAGCAGGCGACGTACCTCGCCGAGCATCGCGACACCGGAGGCGCCGGCCATCTCCGGTCGGCCCGTGCCGAAGACCGATCCGAGGTCGCCGAGACCGGCGGCCGAGAGCACCGCATCGCACAGCGCGTGCGCAGCGACGTCCCCGTCGGAGTGACCCGCGCACCCGTCGGCGCCCTCGAACAGCAGACCGGCCATCCAGCACGGCCGTCCGGCCTCCACGGGATGCACGTCCGTTCCGATGCCGACACGCACGATGCTCACATCTCCTTCTCGGTGCGGACGCCGGACGCGAGCACGGTCCGTGCCAGCACCAGGTCCAGTGGGGTGGTGATCTTGAAAGCGAGAGGGTCTCCCACGACGGTGGTGATCCGCTCCCCCAACCGCTCGACGAGTCCCGCGTCGTCGGTCGCGTCGGCGGCGTCGCGGTTGGCCCGCTCGAGCAATTCGACGTCGAATCCCTGCGGCGTCTGCACCGCGCGGAGGGTCGACCGGTCGGGAGTCCCGGTGACGACTCCGTCCTTGTCGACACTCTTGATGGTGTCGACGACGGGCAGGACGGGGATCACCGCGTCGCTGCCGGCCCGCAACGCGTCGACGACCCGGACGAACAGCTCGGCCGGGGTGAGCGCACGCGCGGCGTCGTGGACGAGCACGAACCGCGCGCCCGATGCCGCCGCAAGACCGGCGCGCACCGAGTCGGCGCGTTCGGCGCCACCCGCGACGACGGTGACCCGGTCGGCGAACGACTCGCCGACGAGCCGGTCCGCGGGCGTCGCAGCCAGTTCGGGCGGCGCGACGATCACCACTCGATCGATGACCGCTGAAGCGAGCATCGCCTCGACCGAGCGGTCGAGCATCGTGCGGCCGTCCAGTTCCACGAACGCCTTGGGCAGTGGTTCTCCCAGGCGAACACCGCGGCCGGCCGCCGGAAGGATTCCGACGACCGGCCCGTTGCGATCGCTCATGTGCAGTTTGCCGATGTCTCGCGCGTCAGGAAGCGGCGGCGAGAACCTCGTCGAGCATGGTCTCCGCCTTGACGTCGTCGGTGCCCTCGGCGAGCGCGAGCTCACCGACGAGGATCTGACGTGCCTTGGCGAGCATCCGCTTCTCACCTGCGGACAGGCCGCGGTCCTGCTCCCGGCGCCACAGGTCGCGCACAACTTCTGCGACCTTGTTGACATCGCCGGAGGCCAGCTTCTCGAGGTTGGCCTTGTACCGCCGTGACCAGTTGGTGGGTTCTTCCGTGTGGGGTGCGCGCAGCACCTGGAAAACCTTGTCGAGGCCTTCCTGCCCGACGACGTCGCGCACTCCGACGTACTCCGCGTTCTCTGCAGGTACCCGGACCGTCAGGTCGCCCTGCGCGACTTTCAGAACCAGATATTCCTTCTGCTCACCCTTGATGGTGCGTGTTTCGATTGCTTCGATCAGCGCCGCACCGTGGTGGGGGTATACGACGGTGTCTCCGACCTTGAAAATCATGTGTCCCGTGCCCCTTTCGATTCTCCCAGTTTAACACGTGACCACATCACCCTCCCGTCAACGATGCAGGTCAGGGGCACCGAGCACTGAGCGTAGGGCTTGACAGGCAGTTGCTTCCGTGTATCGGGTGACCTCCGACACACCCGCCCGTGGGCGCCTGTCGATCTCGTCTTCCGCGCGCGAATCCACACGAGATCCGGCCCCGACGTACACAGCGCACACGGGAACTACTACTCTGCCTAGTGGATTGCGAGCCTTACTCGAGTGGAGGAACCCGTGACTGCTCTCAAAGCGCCGACTCGCCGAGTCGTGACCGCTCTCGCCCTTGCCGCGGGAGCGGCGCTCACGATGTCCGCGTGCAGCGCCGGTCAGATCACCCAGACCTCGACCCAGGTCGCGGCCATCAACGGTTCCAACGTGGACGCCGGCAGCCTCGCGCTGCGCAACGTGCACGTGATCTACCCGAACTCCGAGGAGTACAGCATCGAGCCCGGCGGCACCGCCCAGCTCGGCTTCACGATCGTCAACCTCGACCCGTACGTGGGCGACAACCTCACCGGTATCTCCACCGATTTCGCGGCTTCGGTCACGGGCACTCCCATCGAGGTCCCTCCGCAGTCCTCCGTGGTCGCCGGCGTCTCCGAGGAGAACGCCGCCCTCGTCGAGGAGGTCGACGAGTCGCCGCGTCCGAACAGCACCGAGGAGACCCCCTCCCCGGCCCCGGCAGGCGTCGTCAACAACGTCGAGCTCGTGAACCTCTCCGAGGGTGTCCGCCCGGGCCTGACCATCCCCGTGACCTTCACCTTCGCCGAGGCCGGCGACGTGACCCTGTCCGTGCCGATCGACGCCGGCCCGGAGCTCCCCCGCGACGAGTCGGAGCTCTCGCCGATCGTGGGCGAAGCACACTAGGACTTCCTGCTGGAGGGCCCGGTCGAGCACAGCTCGGCCGGGCCCTCCTCGCATCCGCTCCGGTGTCGGTGCGACCGACTATCCTCCGGCCGTGGCAAAGACCAAGACCCTCTACCGCTGTTCCGACTGCTCGCACACCGTCGCGAAGTGGGTCGGGCGCTGTCCCGAATGCGGAACGTGGGGGTCGATGGACGAAGCACCCGTCCAACCGGTCGCGGTCGCCTCGCGGTCGGGTACCTCGCTCGCCCGCGCCGGTGCCGCCGCCGTGCTGCCGAGCACCCCGGCCACCCCGCTGTCGCAGATCGACGGCAAGGCCACCCACGCGAAGCCCACGGGCATCCCCGAGCTCGACCGCGTCCTCGGCGGCGGTGTCGTACCCGGTTCGGTCGTCCTGCTCGCCGGCGAACCCGGTGTCGGCAAGTCCACGCTGCTCCTCGAGGTGGTGCACCGCTGGACGTTGCGCGGCGAAGCCGATCGCGCGCTCTACGTCACCGGCGAGGAGTCGGCCGGTCAGGTGCGCCTGCGCGCCGACCGCACCGGCGCCGTGCACGACCGGGTCTATCTTGCCGCCGAGAACGACCTCGCGACGATCTTCGGGCACGTGGAGCAGGTCAAGCCCACGCTGCTGGTCGTCGACTCCGTCCAGACGATGCTCGCCGCCGACGTCGACGGCGTGACCGGCGGTGTCACGCAGGTCCGCGCAGTCACCAGCGCCCTGACCTCCCTCGCGAAGTCCAGCGGCATCCCGGTGCTGCTCATCGGCCACGTCACCAAGGACGGCGCGGTCGCCGGTCCGCGTTCCCTCGAGCACCTCGTCGACGTGGTGCTGCACTTCGAAGGCGACAAGCACTCCACGCTGCGCATGGTGCGCGGGGTGAAGAACCGGTTCGGAGCCGCCGACGAGGTGGGCTGCTTCGAACTTGCCGAGGACGGGATCGTCGGCGTCAGCGACCCGTCGGGATTGTTCCTGCAGCACCGCGACGAGGCCGTGCCCGGCACTGCCGTCACGGTCACGATGGACGGCAAACGCCCGCTCCTCGGTGAGGTCCAGGCGCTCGTGGTGCCCACGCACAATCCTTCACCGCGACGCGCCGTGAGCGGTCTCGACTCGGCGCGGGTGGCGATGGTGCTCGCGGTACTCGAGCGTCGCTGCGGGCTCGGCCGGCTCGGTAACTGCGACGTCTACGCCTCCACCGTCGGCGGTATGCGGATCACCGATCCGTCCGCCGACCTCGCGCTCGCACTCGCCGTCGCCTCAGCCGTACGCGACCAGCCCGTCCCGGCCGGCACCGTGCTGCTCGGCGAGGTCGGTCTCGCCGGGGAGGTCCGTCGTGTCGTCGGTGCGGGTCGCCGACTCGCGGAGGCGAACCGGCTCGGCTTCGACCGCGGGGTGGTTCCGCGCGATGTCGAGGGTGTCCCGAAGGGCATGAAGAAGTTCGAGGTGTCCAACGTGGCGCAGGCACTGTCGACCCTCACACGCTGACCTGCGGACATGTCGGCAGCGCCGATCTGCCGAGGTGTCGGCGGCCGGTGCGAACATGTGTTCGTGTCCGATGCGACGGTGCTGCATGCCGATCTCGACGCGTTCTACGCGTCGGTGGAGCAGCGCGACGATCCGTGGCTGCGCGCCAAACCGATCGTCGTGGGCGGGGGCGTCGTACTCGCGGCGAGCTATGAGGCCAAGGCTCACGGCATCGTCACCGCGATGTCGGGCCGAGCCGCCCGCGCCCTGTGCCCGGGACTGATCTCGGTGCCTCCCCGCATGGAGGCCTATGCGCAGGCCTCGCGCGACGTCTTCGCGATCTTCGATCGCACCACACCGATCGTGGAGGGGATCTCCATCGACGAGGCGTTCCTCGACGTCTCCGGTCTCGGGCGCATCGCCGGCAGACCCGTCGACATCGCCGCACGCCTGCGCCGCACGGTCGCCGAGGAGGTGGGGCTGCCGATCACCGTCGGTGTCGCGCGCACCAAGTTCCTCGCCAAGGTCGCGAGCGGGGTGGCCAAGCCCGACGGACTGCTCCTCGTCCCTCCGCACGCCGAACTCGAGTTCCTCCATCCGTTGCCGGTGGAGCGGTTGTGGGGCGTCGGCAAGGTGACGGCGGCGAAGTTGCACGCGCACGGTCTGCGGACCGTGGCCGATGTCGCCGCCCACTCCGAGTCCGATCTCGTCTCGCTGCTCGGACGCACGGCGGGACGCCACCTGCACGCGCTCGCGATCGGTCACGATCCGCGTCCGGTCCGGCATCGGCGGCGCAGTTCGATGGGCGCGCAGCACGCGCTCGGCCGCGGACCCCACAGCCTCGAGTCGGTCGGCGAGACGCTGCAACTGCTCGTCGACCGCGTGGGCCGGCGGATGCGCCGGGCCGGACGCCTCGGCCGCACGGTGGTCCTGCGGATGCGCTTCGCCGACTACACCCGCGCGACACGCTCTCACACGCTGCCCGGGGCCACCGCACGCACCGATCTGCTGTCGGCGGCGGCGCACGACCTGCTCGAGCAGACCCGACCGCTCATCGCCGAGCGCGGTCTCACGCTCATCGGGATCGCGGTGACGAATCTCGTCGGTGAAGGCGTCGAGCAACTCGAGCTGCCGTTCGACGAGCCGGTCGAGGCCGCCGGGGACAGTACTGGAGACACGCGAACGCAGCACCGCGCCGTCGACCGGCATGCCCTCGATGCCGTCCTGGACGATCTGCACTCCCGCTACGGCGCGGGCGCGGTCACTTCCGCGGCGTTGCTCGGACGCGACCACCGGCCGGGTGTTCCGCTGCTCCCCGACGGACCGGAGACCTGAACGCGAAAACCCGGAGGGCGGAGATGTCAGACGGCGGAGATGTCGTGTTCACTCTGCGGGATGCCGTCGGCGTAGTCGCGGCCCTTCGCGAAGTGCTCGTGCCCGACGACGACGAACAACCCGACCGACGACGCCACCACGACGTCCGGATCGGCCGGCGGACCGGCGACGATGCGCGCCTCCGCACTGGTGTAGACCTTGCGCCGCACCAAGCCGTCGACGCGGGCGCGGAACTCGAGCACCGAGCCCAGGGGGATGGGACGGGCGAAGTCCGTCTCGAAGTGCCCGGTGACGACGGCGGTCCGCAGGGCGGCGTTGCACGCCATTCCCTGGACCTCGTCGAAGGCCGTCATGAGGATGCCGCCGTGGATGAATCCCGGTCCGCCCTGGTAGCGCGTGGCGACGTCGAGACGGCCGAGCACCTCGAGGCCTTCGCCGATCGTGAACTCCATCGCGAGGCCGGAGGGCTGGTCGTCACCACACCCGAAGCACTTGTTCCAATGCTGCGGTACCGGCGCACCCGGGCCGGGATGATCTTCCGGCAGATCGGGAACGCCGAGGTCGTCGGGCAAAGTCCAGGTGCTGCGCATAAGCAAGTAATGTAGTTGCGCGGTCGGGGCGCCGATCCACGAGTCCGCGCATTGTGACGACGACCGCAGACCGCACAGGGGAAGGAAGTCCAGATGACCGAGTCGGCGCCGGCATCGACGCTGAGCGACACCATCGCTCGTCTGGCGCCCGGCACCGCGCTACGCGACGGTCTCGAACGCATCCTCCGCGGCCGCACGGGCGGCCTGATCGTCCTCGGTTTCGACGACAAGGTCGCCGAGCTGTGCGACGGCGGTTTCGAACTCGACGTCGAGTTCGCCCCCACCCGACTTCGGGAGCTGTCGAAGATGGACGGCGCCGTGGTCGTGTCCACCGACGGTTCGCGCATCGTGCGTGCCAACGTGCAACTCGTGCCCGATCCGAGCATCCCCACCGTGGAGTCCGGCACCCGGCACCGCGCCGCGGAACGCACCGCAATCCAGACCGGATATCCGGTGGTTTCGGTCAGCCAGTCGATGAGCATCGTCAGCGTGTACGTCGACGGTCGCCGCCACGTCATCAACGACTCCGCGACCATCCTGTCCCGGGCCAACCAGGCCGTCGCGACACTCGAGCGCTACAAGGCCCGCCTCGACGAGGTGACCCGGCAGTTGTCCGTGGTCGAGATCGAGGACATCGTCACGCTGCGCGACGCGCTCACCGTGGCGCAGCGGCTCGAGATGATGCACCGCCTGTCCGTGGAGATCGAGCAGGACGTGCTCGAACTCGGGACCGACGGTCGCCAGCTGGCCCTCCAGCTCGAAGAACTCGTCGGCGACAACCAGCTCGCCCGGCAGCTCATCGTGCGGGACTATCTTGCGGGCGAGCACGTCCCCACCCAGCAGGAGGTCGAGCAGGCGCTCGAGCGTCTCGCACACCTGACCGACGTCGACCTGCTCGACCTGACGAGCCTCGCCCGCGCCTTCGGCTATTCGGGCACCATCGAGGCCCTCGACACCTCGATGAGTCCCCGCGGTTATCGCGTGCTCCATCGGGTGCCGCGCCTGCAGGCCCGGCAGATCAACCGGCTCGTAGGTGCGTTCGGCACACTGCAGGGCCTGCTCGCGGCCACCGCTGCCGATCTGCAGGCGGTCGACGGGGTCGGCGCCCTGTGGGCCCGGTACATCCGCGAGGGACTGTCGCGGCTCGCCGAAGCCGCGATCAACCACTACGACTGAACAACTACCGGACGAGCAGCAGGTCAGGGCGTGATATTGAACGGCTCGGGCGCGCTGCGCAGGCCGCCGAGCTGCCCGACCACGGTGTACGCGCCGGGACCGACCGGTTCGCGCGGCGCCTGGCAGCCGGGCTCGGAGGTCGTCGCCGACCACTTGACGGAATAGGCGGCCTGGTCGCCCGGAGCGAGCGACCGGATGTCGGCGGTCGATTCGGGGAAGCAGTCGGTGTTCGCCCAGAGTCGCTCGTTGCCGTCGAGGCTGTAGACGAGCACCTGCTGAAGGCCCGCACCGAGGTCGCGTTCGCACTGCGACGTGCCGATGTTGGTGATGACGATCGTGAAATCGGGTTCGGAACCGACCCTGTAGTTCGGCTCGTCCGCCGTCACCCGCACGGCGAGCGACTGATCGGAGCACTGCCCCGGCGGAACCGGAGCAGCGGAGGTGGTGGCGGACGTGGACGTGTTGTCCTCGTCGTCCGCGTCCTCCGAGGCCGAATCCCCTGCACTACGCGTCCCGGACGAACCCGAGGATCCACCGCTCCGGGTGGTGCTCGCGGACGCCGCGTCGGCGGACGCATCGGCCGCCGTCGTGGTGGCGGAGGTCGTCACCTCCGCTGCTGCGGGTTCGGGATTCTGATCGGGGTCGTCGCCGCCGGTCAGCGCCACTACGAGCCAGATGACCAGAGCCAGCACGACCACCGAGACTCCGATCGCGAGAATGCGTCGTCGCCAGTAGATCTCGGGGGGCAGAGGACCGGTCGGTTCAAGCACGCCCCCCACGGTATGTGCCACAGGCTGCGCACGGCTACACCGCCGTCGGCGTGTCGCTGTGACCTGCAGTCACATCGTTGTGACCGCAGGTGCACCCGCCTTCAGTTGTCGGAGACCTCGCCGATGTCTCCGAAGTGGCCCCGCAGACTCACCTTGCCGTCCTCGAGCTTGTAGGTGACGCCCACGATGGCGCAGCGGCCGTCGGCGATGCGGTCGGCGATGATCCGCGAACGATCCGTGAGCAGCTTGCCCGTCTCGACGACGTGGCGCCCCTCGAGTTCGTCGACGGTGGACAGACCCTCGGCCCTGCCCATGAGGATCGAGGGAGCGACACGCTCGACGAGGCTGCGGATGTGGCCGCCCGGCACCGTGCCCTTGTCGAGGGCATCGATGGTCGCCGCCACGGCACCACAGCTGTCGTGACCGAGGATGACGATGAGCGGAACGTTGAGGATGTCGACTGCGTACTCGATGGAACCGAGGACGGAACTGTCGATGACGTGACCCGCGGTGCGGACCACGAACATGTCGCCGAGCCCCTGGTCGAAGATGATCTCTGCGGCGACGCGGGAGTCTCCGCAGCCGAACAGCACGGCGGTGGGGTGCTGGCCGTTGACGAGTTCGGCGCGACGATCGATTCCCTGGCTCGGGTGCAGCGGCGTGTCGCTGACGAAACGATGATTACCCTCGGTCAGGGCTTTCCAGGCGGAGATGGGATTGGAGTTCGGCATGCCTACATTATTCACCTGCGCACATGTCCGATTTCGTTCGACATCTCCTCAGCGGATCCCCACACCCGACCCCGTGACCGGAGGAGACCCGAGATGTCCGTGGACGCACCGTCGTTGCTGCGCTGGTATGCCGCGCAGGCGCGCGACCTGCCGTGGCGCCGCGACGGGGTGACGGGCTGGCAGATCCTCATGTCCGAGGTCATGCTGCAGCAGACGCCGGTCGCCCGGGTCGCTCCGATCTGGGAGGAGTGGGTGCGGCGCTGGCCCGTGCCGTCCGCGATGGCCGCCTCGAACCAGGCCGAGGTGCTGCGGGCGTGGGGCAAGCTCGGCTATCCGCGCCGCGCGCTGCGCCTGCACGAGTGCGCCGGCGTACTCGCCGCCGAGCACGACGACCGGGTTCCCGAGGACGTCGACGTCCTGCTGACCCTGCCCGGCGTCGGCGCCTACACCGCCCGCGCCGTGGCGTGCTTCGCATACGGACAGCGTGTGCCGGTGGCGGACACGAACGTGCGTCGTGTCGTCGCCCGCGCCGTCCACGGTCGGGCGGAGCCGGGAAACCCTTCGACCACAAGGGATCTCGCCGACGTCGAGGCTATCCTTCCGCGTCAGCGTGCACGTGCGGCGACCTTCTCCGCGGCGCTGATGGAACTCGGTGCGACCGTGTGCACCGCTCGCACGCCCGACTGCGGACGCTGCCCGCTGCCCGAGTGCGCATGGGTACAGGCCGGGCGGCCCGCCCACGACGGACCACCCCGGAAGGTGCAGAAGTTCGCCGGTACCGACCGGCAGGTGCGCGGCCGGTTGATGGCGGTGCTGCGCGAGAGCAGCGTCCCGGTGGAGCGTCCCGTCCTCGACAGCGTGTGGACCACGGATCCGGGCCAGCGCGACCGCGCCCTGCATTCACTGCTCGTGGACGGTCTCGTCGAGCAGACCGACGACGGCCGTTTCGCGCTCGCCGGCGAGGGATCGACCTCCTAGATCCGGCTTACCGACAGTGCTACTCGAGTCGGCTCGCCGACAGTGCTACTCGAGTCGGCTCGCCGACAGTGCGTGCGCGGTGAGGAAGTGTTCCACTGCGGTGCGGAACTCGTCGGGCCGGTCGTCGTGCACGAGATGCCCGGCGCCGTCGACGAGGACGTGGTCGGTGCCGGGTCGCGTCACCATCCGCCGCATCTGCCCCTCGGGGGTGATGGTGAACTCGCCTTCGAGCAGCAGCGCGGGCACGCGGATCGAGTTCCACTCGTCCCAGAAGTGCCGCGACCCCCACTCTTCCGAGATGTCGCGGAAGGTCTCGACCTCGCCGTGCAGATACCAGCCGTCATCGCGGCGGACGAACGAGTCGAGGAAGTAGCGACCCGCGACGGGCCCGAAGAAGTCGAACACCGCATCCCCGGTGGGGAACGGTTGCGGCCACTGCGCGATCATCGCCGCCCAGTTCGCGGCCGTGCGTCCCCGGAAGTCGGGCGCCATGTCCTCGAGCACCAGCGCGGTGACCCGCTCGGGATGGGTCGCAGCGAAGCACCACGCGTGCAGGGCACCCATCGAATGCCCGATCACGACGAGCGGTTCGGTGATCCCGGTGAGATGGGTTTCGAGATCGGCGACGAACGCCTCGGTGGTGAGTTCGTCGGGAGCGGGACGACCGTGACCGGCGGCGTCGAAGGTGTACACGTGTCCGTGTTCGCGCAGCCACGGCACGTGACGACGCCACGTGCGGGCGCTGCCCATGAGACCGTGCAACAGCAGGATGGGTCGTCCGGTTCCGCCCTCGTCGTGCAACACAATCGACCAAGTTAGCGGAGTAGGCTCTCGCGCATGGCAGTCGTGAAGATCAACGCAATCGAAGTTCCCGAAGGCGCCGGCCCCGAGCTGGAGAAGCGATTCGCCAATCGGGCGCACACCGTCGACAACTCCCCCGGCTTCCTGGGCTTCCAGCTGCTCCGCCCCACCGCGGGCGAGAACCGGTACTTCGTGGTGACTCAGTGGGAGTCCGAGGAGGACTTCGCCGCGTGGCGCGACGGCGACGCACGTGCTGCCCACGCGGGTGAGGCGAAGAAGCCCGTCGCGACCGGCGCATCGCTGCTCGAGTTCGAGGTCGTCCTCGACGTCAAGAAGTCCTGAGATGTCCGCGTCCGGCGGGTCCGGGCGTGAGTTCACCTATGCGGAGGTGGGAGCGAGCCTGCGTGCCTTCCGGGACGAGGCACCGCTCCCCTCCGGTTATCGACATCTGAGGGTCGAGAGCGAACTGGGCCGCGGCGACACCGTGTTCGAGGTCGCCGCTGCCCAGTTGTTCTCGTGGGACATGCACCGCGGCGCGGGCATACGGATCCCGCCCGGCACGCCCCTCGCAGTACCCGGCGTCGAAGTGGATCTCGGCTTCGGTCTCGGACCGGTGCGCGCGTCGGCGCGGTGCCGCGTGATCGAGATCGTCGACACCCCGGACATACGCGGGTTCACCTACGGCACACTCCCCGGTCATCCCGCCAGCGGCGAGGAGACCTTCGTCGTCGAGCGCACCGTGGACGGACGGGTGCGGGGAACGGTGCTCGCGTTCTCCCGCCCCGCCCGCTGGTACACGAAGCTGGCCGGTCCCGTCGGGCACCTGCTCCAGCAGCAGATCGCGCGACGTTATCTCGCGGCACTCACAGCTTGACCGTCACATCGTCGACGGCCCTGCGCAGGAACTGACGGAAGACGTCCACAGGCTGCGCACCCGACACCGCGACGGCGCGGTTGGCCACGAAGAACGGCACCCCCTGCACGCCGATCCGTCGCGCGTCGAAGAGATCGGCGGTCACGGCGTCGGCCGCCGCTTCACCGGCGGGATCGTCGCCGTCGAGCGCCGCGCGCGTCGACTCCGGATCGAGCCCGACCTCGGCGGCGACCTTCACGAGGACATCCACGTCGTCGATCACCTCGCCGTCGACGAAATGCGCACGGAACAACGCTTCGAGCACCTCGTCGCGCTTGTCGCCCGCCAGATGCACGAGTCGGTGCGCATCGAAGGTGTTGGCGGCGACGACGTTGTCGAAGTCGATCTCGAGTCCAACGTCGGCAGCGGTGTCCGAGACCTGCGCGAACATCTGCCTGACCTGCTCGGCCGGCATCCCCTTCATCGCGACGAGCGCCTCCACCTCGGGGACCCGTCGCCCGACCGGCGTGTCGGGCGAGAGCTGGTACGACCTCCAGGTGACCTCGATCCGGTCGCGGTCGCCGAAGGACTCGAGGGCCTCCGCGAAGCGCCGCTTGCCGATGTAGCACCAGGGGCAGGCGATGTCGGACCAGATCTCGATGTGAGCGGTGGGGAGAAGTACGTCAGGCATGCTCATATTCGATTACAACCCGGCCCTGACGTGCTCTGTTCCCGGCCGATCGGTCCACGAACCCGTCAGCTCTCGAGCGCGGCGTCCAGGGAGATCTCGACGCCGGTGAGTGCCTTGCTCACAGGGCATCCGGCCTTCGCGTCCTCCGCGGCCTTGACGAAGCCGTCGGCGTCGAGGCCGTCGACCTCGCCCCGCACCTTCAACCGGATTCCGGTGAGTCGAAATCCGCCCGCCGGATCGGGCCCCAGCGAGACGTCGGCGGTGACCTCGAGGCTCTGCGGCGTGCCGCCCGCCTCCGCGATCAGCGCGGACAACTGCATCGCGAAGCACGACGAGTGTGCGGCGGCGATGAGCTCCTCGGGGCTGGTGGTGCCGTCCGCGTTCTCCGCCGAGCGTTTCGGGAACGACACGTCGAACGTGCCACGGCCCGAGCTGGTGAGCTCCACCTGACCGGAGCCCTTCTGCAGATCCCCGTTCCATGCGGTCCGTGCGGTACGAGTGGGCATGACCTCTCCTTCTCTGGGTGCGACAGCACTGCATGCGACAGTGCTTCACGAAGACAGTGCTTCACGAACCACACTTGCAGAGTCGTCGTGGTGGCGAGGGCCGTTCGCGCCAGAGCGTTCCTGATGTCCGGATCAGGCCGATCGCGCCCTGAGTTCGCGGTCGCGCTCACGGATCGACTGCACGGCTCCGTCCCGTTCGTAAGGCCGCGCCTCGAGCCGCCGCTTCACCTCGGCGATCTCCCGCATACGCTCGGCGTGACCCCGCCGGGCGGCGCGTCCGGCGCCTCCGGGCACCAGGACATTCAGACGGTCGCGTAGGAGGTTGCGCGCGAACCACACCGGGTACGGCGCCGCCATCGGGTTCAGTCGCGGAACACCCACAACGTCGGCGTATCCGGAGCCCAGCGACAGGCGGGCCAGGTCGGCGTGGAAGTGATAGCGCGCCCTGCTCCTGATGCGGTTCTGCGCACCCGGGCCGTCGACCCCGTAGATGCAGGGAACGGCCTTCAGCGCGGCCTCGGTGAGAGCGGCGGACGAGTCGTCGGGGTCGACCGCCGACCAGACCGCCAGCCAGATCAGACGCAGAGGGTAGCTGGCCGGGAAAGCGATGGCGGTGGTGAACGCCATGAAGGTGCTCATCGGCATCCGCACGATCGCCCGCGCGGCAAGATCGAGCTTGTCGTAATCGACCCGGAACGGCACGCCGTCGAGGGTGGCGATGAACGCTGCCATCTCGGGCGCGGAATCCTCCACGGTCTCGATGCCGTGTTCGAGTGCCTGTTCGAACTGCGTGCGGATGCGGAGCCGGTCGCGGCGTATCGCGGCGACCAGATCGTCGGCCACGGGATCGCAGGTGTGCGCGAACTTGGCGAACGCCCGGGACTGGGCCCTGGTGGGCCGCACCGAGTCGCCGACGAGCAACGACATCGCCAGACGCGGGCCGCCTTCTCGCAGGATCGGCTTCGGTGCGAGTCGATCGGTTCGGTCGTGCAGGTGGGCAATCGACGATGCATCGATCGTCACGTTTCCTCCTCGTCCGGATTCGGGGACCGACCATGACGAGGATTCCACAATTAGTACACACTTGATTCCGGAATTGGTCGATTCTGGAAGTCTGGTCGTGTTGTGCCACACTCGACGATGTGTCCGAGCCCGAAGCCACCCGCGCGTATCGCGGCGTCGCCCCGGCCGACCGGCGCGCCGAACGCCGCAAGCGTCTCCAGAACGCGGTGATCGACGTCGTCGCCGACGAGGGCTGGTCGGCGACGACGGTACGGAAGGTCGCGGCCACCGCGGGAGTCGGCCCGCGCTTCTTCTACGAGAGCTTCACCGACATGACCGACCTCGTCACCACCGCCTACGACGAGCTCGGCGCGACCCTGCTCGAACGCGCCGTCGACGCCATCGCGGCGGCCCCCGACGAGCTGCACGCCAAGGCACGCGCCGCGGTGGGAGCGATCGTCGGCGCCGTCGAACGCAACCCCCAGCAGGGTCGCTTCCTCATCTCCGACGCGCCCCCGCTCGCCGAGCGGAAGAGCGCGTTCATCCGGTCCGCCGCCGACGAACTCGCCAAGCAGAGCGACGCGGTGGGCACCCGCCTCGACTCCCGGCAGGCCGAACTGCGTGCGGTGGTCGTCATGGCCGGCGCCGTCGAGCTCGTCCGCGGCTGGCTCGACGGCACGCTCGACATCCGTCCCGACGAACTCACCGAGATCGTCGCCAGCACCCTGTCGACACTCACCGCGCACATGCCGACCATCGGCAGATAAGCAGGCGGCAAGGTCGGCCGCGACCCGCGGCAGGGCAGATCGGCCGGAAAGAAGATCTCTGCTCAGCCCTGCACCGCGGCAGACAACCCGCTCAGAGCCTGGTCGACGTGGGCGGGCCACTCCCGGGCGTCGATCCGATGCACGCCCGCCTCCCCCGCGAACGCACTCGAGACCACCACATCGGGTTCCGTCTTCGCCAGCAGGCGCAGACTGTCGGCGAGCACACGGGCGTCGCTCATCCCCTCGATGTAGCCGGCCCGCCACGTCCCCGAAGCACCGCGATACAGCGTGTCGCCGGTGAACAGGTAGCGGGTCCCGTCCGCGCCGGGCACCAGATAGCAGGTGCTGCCCACCGTGTGCCCGGGTGTCGGAACGATCTCCACCCCGTTGTCGTCCACATGACATTCCGTCAGCGGGACGTCGATGCGGGCGTGCCGGCCGACCACGTCGGCCTCCGCCGCTGCGGCGTGGAGTCTCGGCCCGAAGCGCTCGGCGATCTTGCCGAGCATCGGACCGGCCTCGTCCTGGTGGGACAGGTACTGGTCGGTGATCCCCCCGAGGCGGCCCAGTTCGTCGAAATCGGCCTCACCCGCGACCGAGTAGAAGAGCACGTTGTTCGTCCCGGTCCACAGATAGGCGTGCGTCCTCAGCCCCGGGAACGGATTGTCCTCCTGCGTCTCCCACAGATCGGGCAGTACTTGCCGCATCGCGGTACCTCCTGGTCGTCGTCCGGTCACCACCACCGTGCAACCTCGAGCCGACTGAAGGTCAAGTGCGTCGGACGACGAGAGGGGCGACACCCTCTCGGGTGCCGCCCCTCTCGGTACAGCAGGTGCCTGCTCTCACAGGCAGCAACACGTGCCCGCTCCCACAGGCAGCGGACGCTTATCCGGCTTCGGACTCGCCCTCGCTGGACTTGGCCAGCGCGACCGCCGGGGTGTCCGGGACCTCGGCCGGCTTCTCGCTCGGCGTGAACGTGAACTTCGCGTTCTCGCCGGCGCCCTCGCCGTCCCAGCCCTCGACGTCGACGAGGACGATCTGGCCTGCGCCGATCTCGCCGAACAGGATCTTCTCGGAGAGCTGATCCTCGATCTCGCGCTGGATCGTGCGACGCAGCGGACGTGCGCCGAGCACCGGGTCGAAGCCGCGCTTGGCGAGCAGCGACTTCGCCTTCTCGGTGAGCTCGATACCCATGTCCTTGTTCTTCAGCTGCGTCTCCACACGTCCGACCATCAGGTCGACCATCTGGATGATCTGATCCTGCGTGAGCTGGTGGAAGACGATGATGTCGTCGATACGGTTGAGGAACTCGGGCCGGAAGTGCTTCTTCAGCTCGTCGTGGACCTTGTTCTTCATCCGCTCGTAGTTCGACGCCTCGCCCGTTCCGGCCGAGAAGCCGAGCCCCACAGCCTTCGAGATGTCGGCGGTGCCCAGGTTCGACGTGAAGATCAGCACGGTGTTCTTGAAGTCGACCGTGCGTCCCTGGCCATCGGTGAGGCGACCGTCCTCGAGGACCTGCAGGAGGGTGTTGTAGATCTCCTGGTGGGCCTTCTCGATCTCGTCGAACAGAACCACGGAGAACGGCTTGCGGCGCACCTTCTCGGTGAGCTGGCCGCCCTCTTCGTAGCCGACGTAGCCGGGAGGAGCACCGAACAGGCGCGACGCGGTGAAGCGGTCGTGGAACTCGCCCATGTCGATCTGGATGAGCGCGTCGTCCTCGCCGAACAGGAAGTTCGCGAGCGCCTTGGACAGCTCCGTCTTACCCACACCGGACGGGCCGGCGAAGATGAACGAACCGGACGGACGCTTCGGGTCCTTCAGGCCGGCACGCGTACGACGGATCGCCTTGGCGACGGCCTTGACGGCGTCCTCCTGGCCGATGATCCGCTTGTGCAGCTCGTCCTCCATGCGGAGCAGACGCGTGGTCTCCTCCTCGGTGAGCTTGAACACCGGGATACCGGTCCAGTTGGCGAGGACCTCGGCGATCTGCTCCTCGTCGACCTCGGCGATGACGTCGAGATCGCCCGCACGCCACTGCTTCTCGCGCTCGGCACGCTGCGCGACGAGCTGCTTCTCCTTGTCGCGCAGGCTCGCGGCCTTCTCGAAGTCCTGCGCGTCGATCGCCGATTCCTTCTCGCGACGGGCGTCGGCGATCTTGTCGTCGAACTCGCGCAGGTCCGGCGGCGCGGTCATGCGACGGATGCGCATGCGGGCACCGGCCTCGTCGATGAGGTCGATCGCCTTGTCCGGCAGGAAGCGGTCGTTGATGTAGCGGTCGGCGAGAGTGGCCGACGCGACGAGCGCCTTGTCGGTGATCGAGACGCGGTGGTGCGCCTCGTAGCGGTCGCGCAGACCCTTCAGGATCTCGATGGTGTGCTCCACCGTCGGCTCCCCGACCTGCACCGGCTGGAAGCGGCGCTCGAGAGCGGCGTCCTTCTCGATGTACTTGCGGTACTCGTCGAGGGTCGTCGCACCGATGGTCTGCAGCTCACCGCGGGCGAGCTTGGGCTTGAGGATCGACGCAGCGTCGATCGCGCCCTCGGCAGCACCGGCACCGACGAGCGTGTGCAGCTCGTCGATGAACAGGATGATGTCGCCGCGGCTGTTGATCTCCTTGAGGACCTTCTTCAGGCGTTCCTCGAAATCGCCGCGGTAACGGCTGCCGGCGACGAGCGAGCCCAGGTCGAGCGTGTAGAGCTGCTTGTCCTTGAGGGTCTCGGGGACTTCACCGTTGACGATGGCCTGCGCGAGGCCCTCGACGACGGCGGTCTTGCCGACACCCGGCTCGCCGATGAGCACCGGGTTGTTCTTCGTACGACGCGACAGCACCTGCATGACGCGCTCGATCTCCTTCGCCCGGCCGATGACCGGGTCGAGCTTGCCTTCGAGAGCTGCCTGCGTGAGGTTGCGGCCGAACTGGTCCAGGACGAGCGACGTGGACGGAGTGCCGGTCTCGCCACGGCTCGTGCCGGATTCTGCGGGCTCCTTGCCCTGGTAACCGGACAGCAGCTGGATGACCTGCTGACGCACCCGGTTGAGGTCGGCGCCGAGCTTGACGAGCACCTGCGCCGCCACGCCCTCACCCTCGCGGATGAGACCGAGCAGGATGTGTTCGGTACCGATGTAGTTGTGTCCGAGCTGGAGCGCTTCGCGAAGGCTCAGCTCGAGGACCTTCTTGGCACGAGGAGTGAAGGGAATGTGCCCCGAGGGCGCCTGCTGACCCTGGCCGATGATCTCTTCGACCTGGCTGCGCACACCTTCGAGGGAGATACCCAACGACTCGAGCGACTTCGCCGCCACACCCTCACCCTCGTGGATGAGGCCGAGGAGGATGTGCTCCGTGCCGATGTAGTTGTGGTTGAGCATCCTGGCCTCTTCTTGAGCCAGGACAACGACGCGCCGCGCGCGATCGGTGAACCTTTCGAACATCGCACTCCCTCACACTCTCCGGCCGCCGGTCCGGTACGCCGATCGTCCCGCACCCTGCTGCCGCTCTTAAGCTCCGGCACTCGAGTCGTTCGTCGGAACCTTTCAGAGGTTCCAAGCTCCCACTCCACACTCTAGTGGCCGTGGTATCGACTCGCTTTCCCTCTACCCTTCGGAAGGCGGCGAGAAAACCCGGTTTCAGAAGTCAACGCTGCACGTGGCGGATACGTTTCCGCAAGCTGTACGCCACAAGCGAACAGAGGCTGTGGGGGATCAACGGGCGAAGAATCGCTCGATCCTGCGTCCGAAGCTCCGCGAGGCGCGTTCGGGATCGGCCAGAGCACTTTCTGCGAGGACACTGTCCTCGTCCGACACCGTACCCGGTTCGAACGGCCGCAGCGAACGTCCCGGACCGCGCAACCGTTCGATGGCGGAGATGAGCGAACCACCGTCCTTCGTGGCCTCCGCGATCACCTCGGGGTCGACGTCGAGATGTTCCGCCACCAGGATGTTGCGCAGCTCGACGGCGGCGCGGCCGACCGCGTCCCCGGGTTCGGCGGACTCGATGGCCAGGTCGCATTCGGTGTCGAAGCCCATCGAACGGTTGTTCAGGTTCGACGACCCGATCCGCAGCAACGTCTCGTCCATGACGACGACCTTCGCGTGCACGTAGATCGGCTCCCCGCCGGCGGTGACGGGATAGTAGGCGGCGAAACGGCCGTGCACGTCGGCCTCCCACAGCATGTGCAGCAGGGCCCGCCGGGCACCGTCCATGGCCTTGCGTTCGAGCCAGCCGTCGGCGTTGCGTGGGATCACCACCACGATCTCGGGGCCGTCCGGTTCCTGCAGTCGCTCGGCGAGAGCCTCCGCGATCCTGCGCGAAGCGAGGTACTGGCTCTCGAGGTAGAGAGTGTGCCGCGCCTTCTCGATCACCGACAGGTACAGCGCCTCGATCTCGTGGACGCCGTCCTTCCCGTCGTAGGCGGGCAGCGTGCGCGCGATGCCCACGTCCACACCGCGGAGGGTCGGCTCGAGATCGTCGGGCCAGATCGGCTCCGGCTCCGGCACGGGATCGAGCTCCTCCCCCGTGGCCGCCTTCCACCGGGCGCGGGCCTGGTCACCGAGGGCCCGCGCGGCGTCGCCGTCGACGGCGGTCGTCACGTCGTGCCACGGTCCGTAGCGTTTACCGCTCGGCTCCCGCCGGTATTTGCTCCGGTCCGGATGATCCGGGGTGTCCCAGCGGTCGACGGTCATATCGATACCGCCACAGAAAGCGATGCTGTCGTCGACGACGAGAATTTTCTGATGGTGCGCAGCGCCCACGGGATGCGCCCCGTCGATTTCGAAGTGCAGGCTCGGGTCGGTGAGCCAATCGAGCACGAACACCGGCGTCATTCCGCGTGCGAGGGCACTGAACGCACCGATGTTCCACTTGAGCAGATAAATATCGAGACCGGGTCGACGTTCGGGAAGCCATTCGAGGAATTCACCGAGTTTGTTCGGTCCCTCGAGAGTTGCACCCTCGGGTTCGAACTTGATCCGGGTGTCGAAATCCCACCCGATCAGCATGATGCGTTTTTCCGCCCGGAGCATCGCCGCCTTGGCGTGACGGAAATAGTCGGCGGCGTCGACTATGCAGGTCAACCTCTCCGCTCGCGCAATTCGCCAGCAGGTGGAACCTGGTTCGAGCACGGTCTCGGCCATGAGCGGATGCTACTCCCCGACCGCATCGTGCCGGGTCGTCCGCACGATCGACGTGTGTGACAGGCGCCACTGTGCCACAACCCAACCCGTCCACCGACGACTGTGGGGCGCCGTCCACTGATGGACGACGCCCCACGGACGAGGATTCGTCAGTGCGCTTTGTTGTACGCCTCGACGATCTCCGCAGAGATTCGGCCACGGGCCGACACCGGCAGATCGTTGTTCCGTGCCCATTCACGGATAGCGGCCGTCTGTTCGCGACCGGCACTTCCGGATCCGCTCTTGCGCGCAGCCGGCGCAGTTCCGGCAGCGGTCTTGCTCCGCTTGCGGCCGCCGACCTTACGAGCGTGTTCGATCCAGAATTCCAACTGCTCGCGCAGCCGTGCCGCATTGTCCTCGGAAAGGTCGATCTCGTACGTCACTCCGTCGAGACCGAACTCCACCGATTCGTCCGCCGCCGACTCCTGATCCACATCGTCGATCAGGGTGACAGTGACTTTTTTCGCCATGTGGTGTAAATCCTCTCAAATGCGCTTCCCCCCGCGGGACGGGCACCACACTACCCGCCGATTAACGCATCGCAATATGGAGCGGCGAAATCCGATTAACGGGTGTTCGGTCGAACAATCGGGAACAGGATTGTTTCGCGGATTCCCAGACCGGTAAGTGCCATCAACAGACGGTCGATTCCCATTCCGGTACCGGTGGTCGGCGGCATTCCCTGTTCCATCGCGGCGAGGAAGTCCTCGTCGAGAGCCATTGCCTCGTCGTCCCCTTCCGAGGCCAGACGCGCCTGGTCGACGAAACGCTCGCGCTGGATCACCGGATCGACGAGTTCCGAGTAACCCGTGGCGAGTTCGAAACCTCGGACGTACAGATCCCATTTCTCGGTGACCCCGCGCACCGTGCGGTGATCGCGTGTCAACGGCGACGTCTCCACGGGGAAATCACGCACGAAGGTCGGCTCGTGCAGCTGGTCGCCGCACATGTGCTCCCAGAGCTCCTCGACGAGCTTGCCGTGACCCCAGCCCTTGCCCTCGGGAATCTCCAGACCGACACGATCCGCGAGAGCCGTCAATTCCTCCAGTGTGGTGTCGGGGGTCACGTCCGTGCCGATCGCCTCGGACAGCGAGGGATACATTTCGAGAGTTTTCCATTCACCCCCGAAGTCGTATTCCGTACCGTCGGCGAGCGTCACCACATGGGTGCCGAAGACCCCGAACGCGACCTCCTGGATGATCTCGCGGATCATCCGCGCCGAATCATCGTAGGTTCCGTACGCCTCGTACGTTTCGAGCATCGAGAATTCCGGCGAGTGCGTCGAGTCGGCACCCTCGTTACGGAAATTGCGGTTGATCTCGAAGACCTTCTCGATACCGCCGACGACGCAGCGCTTGAGGAACAGTTCCGGCGCGATACGCAGGTACAGATCGATGTCGAGTGCGTTCGAGTGCGTCACGAACGGGCGGGCCGCCGCACCGCCGTGCAGGGTCTGCAGCATGGGCGTCTCGACCTCGAGGAAGCCGCGACGCTCGAGCGCGTTGCGCAGCTCGCGCACCACCGCGACACGCATGCGTGCATTGCGACGTGCTTCGGGACGCACGATGAGGTCGACGTAGCGCTGACGCACCCGCGCCTCTTCGTTCATCTCCTTGTGCGCGACCGGCAGCGGACGCAGCGCCTTCGACGCCATGGTCCACGAGTCGGCCATGACGCTGAGCTCACCGCGACGGGAGCTGATGACCTCGCCGTGCACGAACACGATGTCGCCGAGGTCGACCTCGGACTTCCAGGCGGCGAGCACCTCCTCGCCGACGCCGGCGAGGCTGAGCATGACCTGCAGCTGGGTGCCGTCGCCCTCCTGCAACGTCGCGAAGCACAGCTTGCCGGTGTTGCGCGAGAACATCACGCGGCCGGCAACGCCCACGACGGTGCCGGTGGCGGTGTCGGGCTCGAGGTCGGGATACTCGGCGCGGATCTCCGCGAGCGTATGGGTGCGCGGGATCTCGACGGGATAGGCCTCCGAACCCTGTGCCAGGAGCCGTTCGCGCTTCTCGCGGCGAACCCGCATCTGCTCGGGGGTGTCGTCGGGCTGCTGAACGGTGGCATCACTCACGGGTAACCAGACTATCGGACACCCGAGGTCACTATTCCTGCAGATGCGCGCTTTCAGTGAGCGGTGACCCGCGCCACGTCCTGCGCGACGTGCTGGGCCTCGGCGACTGCGCCGATCAGGCGGGCCGCGCGGATGGCGTCGTAGCCTCCGACGAGGTGGGTGACCCGGCGCAGACCCTGCGCGTGCAGTTCGGTGACCACACCGTGCGAGCTCGCGCCGTCGGACGAGACGAGGATCCATTCGACGTCGCGGTCGACGGCGAGGGCGAGACGGCCCGGGCCGCTCGGATCGAGTCGCTCGGCGACGAGATCGGCGGAGATGGCCAGTGCACCGGGAAGTGTTCCCTGAGCGGCACGTTCGGCGTTCGAGCGGATGTCGACGACGACGGCGCCGCGGGCGACCGCTGCGGACAGTTCGGTGGGGTACGTGCGCTCGACGGCGAGCCGGTGGAAGGCGACCGGAGCAATAGTGGCAACCGGAGCAGCGGTGGAAACAGAAGTGGTGGAAAGAAGCGCAGCGCGCATGAGAAAACTCCCAGGAATGTGTTATCGGTCGAGGCGGCGGTCAGCCTCGACAACACTCCTGGGTGCTCATGCAACGGATCACGAGGAACATCTTTACACAGAATGACGCTCAGCGGAACCCGCAGTTCCGCGTGCCGCTCGTCTCACCTGGTTCCGCTCGTACACCAGACGCAGTCCCTCGAGGGTCAGATCCGGCTCGTGGTGCTCGAGAGTGCGCGACTCCGGCATGATCAGCGGCGCACTGTCGCCGGTGCCGATGACGGCCACGTCGTCACCGTCGAAACCGGGCACCTCGGCGCAGATCCGCCGCACGATGCCGTCGACCATCCCGGCGAACCCGAAGACGGCTCCCGACTGCATGCACTCGACGGTGTTCTTTCCCAGAACACCTCGGGGACGGAGCAATTCGACCTTCCTCAGCGCCGCCGACCGCGACGCCAGCGCATCCATCGAGATCTCCACACCCGGAGCGATGGACCCGCCGAGGAACTCCCCCTTGCCCGACACGACGTCGACGCACGTGGAGGTCCCGAAATCCACGACGATGCACGGGGATCCGTAGAAGTGGTAGGCCGCCAGACTGTTGACGATGCGGTCGGCGCCGACCTCCTTCGGGTTGTCCACGAGCAGCGGCACTCCCGTGCGCACCCCCGGCTCCACCACCACGTGCGGCACCGACGACCAGTAGCGGTCGAGCATGACGCGCAGCTCACGTAGCACCGACGGCACGGTCGACAACGCCGCCACCCCGGTGACCTGCTCGGCGGATTCGCCGAGCAGACCGCGGAACAGCAGGGCGATCTCGTCGGCGGTCATCCTGGGGTCGGTACGGACGCGCCAGTCGCGCAGCAGCCGCGCGTGCGAGCCGCTGCCCGCGAACACCCCCAGGACGATATTGGTGTTGCGGACGTCGACGGTGAGGAGCACCTCTAGACCAGGGACGGGGAGTCGAGAGTCGACAGCATCCGCGGCGTGATCAGGCCCGAGCCCTCGGGAGCGTGGGCGGGATCGTTGCCGAGCTCGACCTGGCGGTTGTCGGCGTCGACGAACACCACGCGCGGGTCGTAGTCCTTGCACTCCTGCTCGTTCATCACGCCGTAGGCGATTAGGATGACGAGATCGCCGGGGCTGACGAGACGTGCTGCGGCACCGTTGATCCCGATGACGCCCGATCCACGCTCACCGGCGATGACGTACGTCTCGAGCCGGGCGCCGTTGTCGATGTCGACGATGCAGACCTGCTCGCCCTCGAGCAGATCCGCGGCGTCCATCAGATCCTGGTCGACGGTCACCGAACCGACATAATGCAGATCCGCGTGGGTGACGGTGGCGCGGTGGATCTTCGACTTCATCATGGTGCGGAACATGCTCGTCCTCGGTTTCTTTCTCGTTTCCGAATTCGATCGGTGGGTCAGCGGTTCGTCAGGTTGTCTTCGGCGTCGGGATCCACCGGACCGGTGGCTCGTTCGAGGAAGCCGGTGCCGACGGCGACCCCGACGTTGTCGATGAGGCGTGTGGAGCCGAGTCGTGCGGCGACGAGCAGTCGGCCGTCGCCGCGTTCGGGTGCCGGCCCCAGATCGGCGCCGCGCACCTCGAGATAGTCCACCTCGATCTGCGGACTCTGCGCGAGCACGTCGCGTGCCGTGGACAAGATCGCCTCGGCTCCGCCCGCTGCGGCGTGTGCGCCGGCGACGAGCGCCGCAGACAGCGTGGTCGCGATCTCGCGCTGCTCGGGGTCGAGATAGCGGTTGCGGGAGGACAGCGCGAGCCCGTCCTGTTCGCGCACGGTGGGAACGCCGAGGATGCGGATGTCGAGATTCAGGTCGGCGACCATCTGACGGATCAGGGTGAGCTGCTGGTAGTCCTTCTCACCGAAGAACGCCGTGTTGGGACCGACGATGTTGAACAGCTTCGCGACGACCGTCAGCATGCCCGCGAAATGACCGGGACGCGCAGCACCTTCGAGCTCCGACCCGAGTGGACCCGGGTGGATCGTGGTGCGCGGGCCCTGCGGGTACATCGCCGAGACCGTCGGCACGAAGGCGAGTTCGACGCCCGCTTCGCGGAGCAGTTCGAAGTCGGCGTCGAGAGTACGCGGGTAGGCGTCGAGATCTTCGTTCTTCCCGAACTGCAGCGGGTTGACGAAGATCGACACGACCACGACGGCCCCGGTGAGCTTGGCCTGGCGCACGAGTTCGAGGTGACCGGTGTGCAGCGCACCCATCGTCGGTACGAGTGCGACGGTGCGGCCGACGCCGCGCAGAGCCCGGGTGACCTTGGTCAGGCCTGCGGGATCGTGGTGAACGGTCAGTTCACCTCGCACGTATCCGCGCTGTCCTGCTTCACTCACCGTATTCAGCTCCTTCGAGAATTGCCATCAGTTCCGGCTTCGACCCGGTCCGTTGCGCCGATCGCAGCGACAGCGCGCGGTACCCGGCGGCGATCAGCGGGTCGACGGCCTCGAGCGCACGCAGGTGCGCGGCCACGGCGTCGGCATCGCCGCGCGCGACCGGCCCGGTGAGGGCCGAGGGCCCGCGCCGCAGCACGTTGTCGAGCGCTGCGGAGAGCAACGGCTGCAACACCCGTTCGGCGACTCCACCGGGGGCGTCGTCGACGAGTTGCTGGCCGAGTAGTTCCTCCCCCTGCAGGGCGCTGCGCAGGGCCTCGACGGCGTCGGCGACCAGCGTGACCAGGTGGTTGCTGCCGTGCGCGAGCGCAGCGTGGTAGGTCATGCGCATGGACTCGGGGACGCGGACCGGCTCGCCGCCGATCTCGAGGACGAGGGACTGCGCGATGGCGTAGCCGATCTCGTCGGCGGCCGTGATGCCGAAGCACGCCGAGGAGAGCCGGTCGATGTCCTCGTCGTGGCCGGTGAAGGTCATCGCGGGATGGATCGCGAGCGGCACGGCGCCCTGCTCGGTCAGCGGCTCGAGGATCGCGGTGCCGTGAGCACCGGAGACGTGGACGACGATCGTGCCGGCGGCGACCGAACCGGTGGCTGCGAGGCCCTTGACCAGGGACGACAGTTCGGTGTCGGGAACGGCGAGAAGAAGGAGATTGCAGCGGCCGGCAACCTCGTCGACCGGCAGGATCTGCGAATCCGGCAGGCGCGTGGCGGCACGGTGCCGCGAGACGTCGGAGACGGCCGAGCAGGCCACGACGACATGACCAACGCGTTCGAAAGCTGCGCCGAGTGCAGTGCCGACCCGTCCGGCGGACACGATTCCTACCGACAGGCGCGCAGGCGCGGGTGCGTTGGTGATCCCGAAGGAATTCACGGGAGTCCTCTCGTTCGTTCCAGTCCCGCTCAGCGGGTACCGGACGTTCCGCTCGACAATAGCGCGCGTTTTCCGGGGCTCGCCACGATCGGGCCGAGTGATCTACGCCTCATCGTCCGAGGTGGGGCGGGTGCGACCTGCCGCGCGATCGCCCCGCGATCAGCGCTCGGCCGACAACGACGCGAGGATCTCCGCGACCGTCCGGCCCTCACCGTCGGCGCGACGGCGCCGGGAGCGACGTCCGGACGATTCGTGGTCGTCCTCGTCGTCCTCCTGGGTCGTTTCCGCAGCTCCATCGGCCTTCGCGGCGGTGTCCTTCCCCTCCGCGGGGTCATCGCCCTTCGTCTTCGCTCCGGCCCCGTCTGCGTCCGTTTGCGGGTCGGGATCGGATCCGGGCTCGTGCTTACCGGGCTTCTGCGGCTCCGGCTTCCCGTCCGCCGCCTTCTCGGCGCTCGCGACCTTCGCGTCCCCGGTCTTCGGGTCCCCCGTCTTCGTGTCTCCGACCTTCTGATCCTCGACTTCCGCGTCCTCGATCTCGGCGTCCTCGACGTCCGGTCCTGCGGCCGCTTTTCCAGCCGTCGCCTTCTCGACCGTGACCTTCCCGGTAGCGGACTTCCCCGTCGCAGAATCAACCTTCGCCTGTTTCTCGGCACGCGGTTCTTCGACATCACCCTTCGCGGACGTCTTCTCCGACGCCTCCGCCGCCCGCATGGCCGCCTCGACCGACTCGGTCTCCGCGGTGACCGGCTCGTCGTCGGGAGAGGCGAAGGCCGGTCCCGACGGACGCGGAGCGGACACCCGCGCCGCCTCGCTCAGTCCACGCAGCTTCTCCGCCTGGCCCTCGAGGGCGACGACATCGTCGGGGAGCCGGCCGTCGAACAACATCTCGAGCGTGCGGCGCAGGGTGGCCAGCTCGGTGCGCAGGGCCGCCATCTCCCCGGCGTCGAGCTTCAGATCGGCACGGACCTTCTCCTCGACGGTCAGCTCGTACTCGCGCCGCGCCGCGATCTCCCGTTGCAACTGCAGTTCGTAGACCGTCTTCAGGTCGTCGGCCTTCGCCCGATCGAGCGCCGATTCCCGGCGGTACTTGTTCATCGCGATGGCTCCGACAGTGGCAGCCCACAGGGCGACGACCACCGCGACACGCAGCAATTGCACGCTCTCACTGAAGATCAACAGCAGCGAGGCGATCATCGCCAGAGCGAGCAGACCGGCCACGATCATCGAGCCGGTACTGCGCCACGGACGGCGATTCCTGTCTGGTCGCGCCGAGGTTGCCATGACCATCAGGGTACTTGGGTGGGTCCTCGGATCGGAGCCGGACGACACGCCCTTCCCCACCCCGAAATCCGATGTCAGAGCGCCGGTTCGTTCGGTTCGTCGGGGTCTTCCGGTGTCCGGCAACAGTATTCGAGCCACAACGCGGCCGCCGCCAGCGCTATGCCGGCGAGGGCTCCGACGAGCACCCCCGACGTGTCGTCGGTGGCGGCCTGCACGACGCCGCGTTGCGGTACGAGATACAGCAGGAAACCGGCCCACACTCCGGCGCTCGCGGCACCCACCAGTGCGGACGCCTTGGCGAGCGCGACCGCGCGGGCGGCGGTGATGGGATGCAACCTGCCGGGGCCCTCACCGATCTCGTGCTTGCCGACCCGCGACCGGATCATGAACGCCAGGATCACCTCGATGACCGCGACGGGATACAGCGAGGCTCCCGCGTAGACGGGGATGGGCGGCAGCGAACCGTACATTGTGCGGACGAGCAACCACGCGACGATCGCTGCCAGCACGGCCAGCGCCAGCAGATCTCGGATCCGGGTCTGTTTCAGCACTCGGCGTGTCCCTGGGTCTTCGGCCCGGCCAGCGTCAGGTCGGTGCGGTGCACACCTTCCCGTTCGGCGGCGTCGAGTTCGTCTAGCCAGTCGCCGATGCCCAGCCGCCGGCCCTCGGCGGTGAGCACGGCCTCGGGTTCGACGTCGAGCCACGGGACGAGCACGAACGCCCGCTGGTATGCGCGCGGGTGCGGCAGGATCAGTTCCCGATCGTCGCTGCGCACCTCACCCTCGCCGCTGACGCAGGTCACGACGTCGACGTCGAGGCTGCGCGGACCCCAGCGCTGGATCCGGACGCGTTCGGCGGCCTCCTCGAGTTCCTGGCCGAACCGCAGCCAGTCGCGCGGACCGAAGGCGGCATCCTCCGCGACGACGACCGCGTTCAGGAAATCCTCCTGTTCGACGCCGCCCCACGGTGCCGTCGAGTACACCGCCGAGACGGCGATGGCCCGCTCGCCCAATGCGTCGACGACCGACCGCAGGTGCGCGAGCCGGTCGCCGATGTTCGATCCGATGGACAGCACGGCACGACTCATCAGGCGCTCCCCGTCACATCGCTGCGGGAGCGGTCGATCACCACGGTGACGTCGCCGAAGGTCAGCGGGATCGGCGCCGACGGCTTGTGGAGCGTGACCTCCACCCGGGCGACACGCGGGTCGGTGAGCACCTCGTCGGCGATCTCCCCCGCGACCGTCTCGATGAGATCGCGGCCCGGACCGGCGATGATCGCCGCGGCTCGCTCGGCGAGTTCGCCGTAGTGCAGCGTGTCGGCCAGCTCGTCGGATGCCGCGGCCGGCGCGAGATCGAGCCACACGACGATGTCGACGACGAAGTCCTGACCGTCCCGCTTCTCGTGCTCGAAGACGCCGTGGTTGCCGCGGACCGTCAGTCCCCGTAGTTCGATGCGGTCGCTCACGCGTGCACTCCTTCCGCGCTGCCGCGCTGCCAGGCACGCACCACCGCGAGCGCGTCGCGGGATGCCTGCACGTCGTGGACGCGTACGCCCCATGCGCCGTGTGTGGCGGCGAGCGCCGAGACGACGGCCGTGGCGACCTCACGACCCGAGGGCGGGCGGACCGTGCCGTCGGGCGCCGCGAGCAGCGATCCGAGGAATCGCTTCCGGGACGCCCCGATGAGCACCGGGAAACCCAGTTCGGTGAGTTCGGGCAGGCGCTGCAGCAACTGCCAGTTGTGGTCGGGTTCCTTCACGAAACCCAAACCGGGATCGAGCACGATCTTGTCGGAGTCCACGCCTGCGGCCACCGCGATGTCGACCTGCGTGAGCAGCTCGTCGCGGACCTCGCGGACGACGTCCTCGTAGTGCGTCGAACCGCCCGCGTGGACGAACTCGCCGAGGGGACGCCAGTGCATGAGGATCCACGGCACCCCTGCCTCGGCGACCACCGCGGCCATGTCGGCGTCGGCGCGCCCACCCGACACGTCGTTGATCATGGTCACCCCGGCCTCCACGGCCGCCTCGGCGACCGAGGCGCGCATCGTGTCGACGCTCGTGGGGATGCCTGCCTCCGCCAGAGCGGCGATGACCGGCGCCACGCGGGACGCCTCGACCTCCGGGTCGACGCGCACGGCCCCGGGCCGGGTGGACTCGCCTCCCACGTCGACGATGTCGACGCCGAGCTCGCGCAGCTCGAAGCCGCGGGCTATCGCGGTCTCGCAGTCCAGATATCGACCGCCGTCGGAGAAGGAATCACTGGTGACGTTCAGTACGCCCATCACGACAGGCCACTGTTCGGCGGGGAAGACGGTCACCGGCGCAGGATCAGGTCCAGGGCCTCGGCACGCGACGCCGAACTGGTCTGGAACAGCCCGCGCACGGCGGAGGTGGTGGTGCTGGCACCGGGCTTGCGGATGCCGCGCATCGCCATGCACAGGTGCTCCGCCTCGACCACGACGATCACGCCGCGCGGCTGCAGCTTGCGCATCATGGCGTCGGCGATCTGGCGGGTGAGGCGTTCCTGGACCTGCGGACGCTTGGCGTAGAGGTCGACGACACGCGCCAGCTTCGACAGACCCGTGACGCGGCCCGTGGGGCCCGGGATGTATCCGACGTGGGCGACGCCGTGGAACGACACGAGGTGATGTTCGCACGTCGAGTACATCGGGATGTCTCGCACGAGGACGAGTTCCTGATGACCTTCGTCGAAGGTCGTGTCGAGGACCTCGTCCGGGTCGGTGAACAGTCCCCCGAACACCTCGCGGTAGGCACGGGCCACCCGGGCGGGAGTATCGCGCAGGCCCTCGCGGTCCGGATCCTCACCCACCGCGATCAGCAGTTCACGCACGGCCGCTTCGGCTCGGGCCTGGTCGAACGTACGACCCGCGTCCACGCTCAATTCGTGGGTCGTCACATCCTCCGGGTCGGAACCCGTATCCGACTTCAGGTGGTTCACCGACACCCGCTCGCCCTCCACTCTTCGCTCACTCGTCTCCATCGGAACCGACGGCCCCGATGCGCGCCCCGTACCGACTCACCGACACGGATCAGTGCCGGCCGGCCGGGCCTTCCCACCGCTGTGTGGGAGGGGGTTCGGGAGCGCCGTAACCATCGCGCGGTTGCGAGTCTCCCACGTGGTTCTCACCACGGTGCGCATCTGCCGCACCGTCTTCGCCGGAGTCCGACGGACGGTCGGCGTCGTGCGGCTCCTGCGGACGCCCGAAACTCTGCGTTTCCTGGGCCTGTTGTCCGTAGCTGGGCTGTCCGTAGCTCTGGGGGTTCTGCCCCTGATGGCCCTGCGGATATCCGTATCCCTGAGGCTGTCCGGGGCCCTGCGGCCCGTGACCCTGCTGTTCCTGCGGGGTCTGCTCGCGCGGCGGCCAGCCGGGAGCCGACCATCCGGCGGGAGCACCGTAGTCCGGACGCGTCGCGTGCCGCGGACCACCCGGATACGGAGCCGTCGGCTGGAAGCCCGGAAGCGGCTCGGAGGCCGGGACCGGCTGCGACTGCTGTTGGGGTTGCGGCTGCTGTTGGGGCTGGGGGTAGCCGTTCGCCGGCTGGTACTGCGGCTGCGCGCCGGGCTGGTAGCCGGCGGGAGCGGGCGCCTCGCCCTGGCCCGGATACTGCGGGTGCTGATGCGCCGGCTTCGTCAGCGACGGCGGTTCCGGCGGCCACGGCTCGCCACGCTCGGCCGCGAGCTCGGCGGGCGTCTTGATCGGCGGCTTGTCGGACGGGACCCGATCACCGAAATCGTTGAAGGTCGTGATCCGCGGACGCTTCTTCACGTCGGCCAGGATCCGGTCGAGATCCTTGCGGGTCAGCGTCTCGTGCTCGAGCAGCTCGCCCGCCAACACGTCGAGGGCGTCGCGGTACTCGTTGAGGATCGCCCACGCCTCGGTGTGCGCGGCCTCGATGAGGTTGCGGACCTCCTCGTCGATCTCGCGTGCCACTTCGTGCGAGTAGTCGGACTGCACACCCATCGACCGGCCGAGGAAGGGGTCGCCCTGCTCCTGGCCGTAGCGGACGGCGCCGAGCTTCGCGCTCATGCCGTACTCGGTGACCATCGCGCGCGCGATCTTCGTGGCCTGGTCGATGTCGGACGAGGCGCCGGTGGTGGGCTCGCGGAAGACGAGTTCCTCCGCGGCACGACCGCCCATCGCCATGACGAGGCGCGCGATCATCTCCGAACGCGTCATCAGGCCCTTGTCGTCCTCGGGCACCGTCATCGCGTGACCGCCGGTGCGGCCGCGGGCGAGGATGGTGACCTTGTAAACCGGCTCGATGTCGGGCATCGCCCACGCGGCGAGGGTGTGACCACCCTCGTGGTAGGCCGTGATCTTCTTCTCGTGCTCGCTGATGATGCGGCTCTTGCGGCGGGGACCGCCGATGACACGGTCGACCGATTCCTCGAGGATCGCCTCGGTGATCACCGTGCCGTTCTCACGGGCGGTAAGCAGCGCGGCCTCGTTGACGACGTTCGCGAGGTCGGCACCGGACATGCCCACCGTGCGCTTGGCGAGCGCACCGAGATCCGCTTTGGGATCGATCGGCTTGCCCTTCGAGTGCACGGCGAGGATCGCCCGGCGACCGGCGAGGTCGGGGTTCGTCACCGGGATCTGACGGTCGAAACGGCCGGGACGCAGCAGTGCCGGGTCGAGGATGTCGGGGCGGTTCGTCGCGGCCATCACGATGATGCCGGAGCGGTCGCCGAAGCCGTCCATCTCGACGAGCAGCTGGTTGAGGGTCTGCTCACGCTCGTCGTGACCACCGCCGAGGCCGGCGCCGCGCTGGCGGCCGACCGCGTCGATCTCATCGACGAAGATGATGCAGGGAGCGCTCTGCTTGGCCTGCTCGAACAGATCGCGCACGCGGGAGGCGCCGACACCGACGAACATCTCGACGAAGTCCGAACCGGAGATCGTGAAGAACGGGACGCCCGCCTCGCCGGCGACGGCACGCGCGAGGAGGGTCTTACCGGTGCCGGGAGGACCGTAGAGCAGTACGCCCTTGGGGATCTTCGCGCCGAGCGCCTGGTAGCGCGCCGGGTTCTGCAGGAAGTCCTTGATCTCGTAGAGCTCCTCGACGGCCTCGTTGGCGCCGGCGACATCGGCGAAGGTCGTCTTGGGCATGTCCTTCGACAGCTGCTTGGCCTTCGACTTGCCGAAGCCCATCATGCCGCCGCGACCACCGCCCTGCATGCGGCTCATCACGAAGAAGAACACGCCGAGCAGGATGATCATCGGCAGGACGAAGATGAGGATCGAGGTCAGCCAGCTCTCCTGGGTGACGCTCGTGTCGTACTTCTGCGCGCCCGACGCGGCGACCAGGTCGAAGATCTGTTCGGAGGCCGACGCGGGGTACTTCGCGATGATCTCGGTGCTGCCCTCGGTCGCGTCGTTGCCGTTCTCGAGCCACAGACGCACCTGCTGTTCGCGGTCGTCGATGCGGGCTTCGCTGACGTTCTGCGATTCGAGTTGGGACACCGCGACGGACGTGTCCACCTGGGTGAAACCGCGCGTGTCGTCGCCGAAGTAACTGAAGGCGTAGATCACCAGCAGAATGCCGGCGACGATCGCCAGATTACGGAACACTGTCTTGCGGTTCATACAGGTTCGGCCCGAGCGGCCGGTCCTTTCGATCGAGTTCGTCGGGGTCTCGCAGTCGCGGCGCTTCGCGCCCGGGGTGGCCGCACGCCGCGACGGTCACTGACCAGGCAACGCAAGGTTACCGCGTAGCAACGAGCGGTCGCCCCGGCACCGGCCGGAGCCGACACCGGGAATACGTCGTAATCGACAACGATCGGGACGGAACCGGAGTTCCCCGGGCCGGGGACCTCACGACGCGGCTCGACCGGAGGTCAGCTGCTGTAGACCTTGGGATCCAGCGTGCCGATGTAGGGCAGGTCGCGGTAGCGCTCGTCGTAGTCGAGTCCGTAGCCGACGACGAACTCGTCCGGGATGTCGAATCCGACGTCCTTGACCTCGACGTCGATCTTCACGGCCTCCGGCTTGCGGAGCAGCGTGACGACCTCGAGCGACGCGGGGTTGCGCGTCGAGAGGTTCTTGAGCAGCCACGACAGCGTCAGACCCGAGTCGATGATGTCCTCGACGATGAGGACGTTGCGACCGGCGATGTCCTTGTCGAGGTCCTTGAGGATGCGCACGACACCCGAGGAGGAGGTCGACGACCCGTACGAACTGACGGCCATGAACTCCATCTGCGTCGGGATCGGCAGAGCGCGCGCGAAGTCGGTCATGAAGAAGATGGCGCCCTTGAGCACCCCGATGAGCAGCAGATCGCCTTCCGGCGCACCCACCGGGTAACGCTCGGCGACCGACTGCGCCAGCTCTGCGGTCCGCTCCTTGATCTGTTCTTCGGAGATCAGCACCGACGCTATGTCGTTCTCGTACACCGGGGTCCTTCCCTACCTTCTGCTGCCGGTCGCCCGGACCTTCGCCCGGTCGACGTACTCCACGGCAAGCGTGCCACGCCGACGCGACACCACCAACCTCGTCCCCGTCCGCGGGCCCCGTCCGACAGCGACCGGGCCCTGTCCGCGCCACGCCGCTACTAGATCGTCGACCGTCCGCAGCATCGTCTCGTTCGGCGTGACGGTGTGATCGATCAGCCACGATCGGAGGGCTCTGCGTCGTACTGCGGCGGGAGCCGCCGCGAGAGTGTCGGTGTCGAGCAGGTCGTCCTCGCGCCGCGCTGTCGCGAGCAGGTCGCCGGCCCAGACATCGAGGGCGTGGCCGTCGTCCTGCAGTTGCCCGGCCGTGCGCGCGAGGGCTTCGGCGACGCCCCCACCGAGCACGTCCTCGAGCAGCGGCAGTACCTCACGGCGCAGACGCACGCGCGTGAACCGGTCGTCGGTGTTGTGCGGATCCTCGTACGGGCGGTAGCCGAGTTCGTCGCACGCCCGGCGGGTCGTGTCGCGGCGCACGCCGAGCAGCGGCCGGCCCCACGGCGGGTCGAAGGGTGCCATCCCGCGGATCGAACGCAGCCCCGATCCGCGGCCGAGACCGAGCAGCACCGTCTCGGCCTGGTCGTCGAGGGTGTGCCCGAGCAACACGGTCCGGTCGTCGCGGTTCTCGTCGAGCGCCCGGTAGCGGGCCGCGCGCGCGGCGGCCTCGAGGCCTCCCCCACCGGTGACGTCCACACCGACCACCACGACGGTCGCGCAGCCGCGGGCCCGGGCGAACTCCGCGGCCCGCGCGGCGACGACCTCGGAACCGGACTGGAGGCGATGATCGACGACGACAGCGTGCACCGCCTCGGTCTCCGCGACGGCGGCGGCGGTCAGGGCGGCGGAATCGGCCCCGCCCGACAACGCGACGGTCACCGCGTCGGCCGGGTGCGCGCCCAGCCAGGCCCGCACGGCGAGGCGCACCTCGTGGATCGCCGGGGCTTCGGGCAGCAGCGGCCGATCGTTGGACGGTGAAGCCACGATCAGCTCAGCACCCGCGCGATCCACGCATCGGGATGGTCGATCTCCGTCAGGGTGGGCAGGGCGTCCGGACCGGACCACACGGCGTTGAAGTCGTCCGTGCCGACCTTCGCGACGACGGCGTCGACGAACTTCTTGCCGTGCACGTACTGGGCCATCTTGGCGTCCATGCCGAGGACGAGCCGGATGAGGCGATGCACCGGGCTGCTGTTGCGGTGCCGCCGGTTGTCGAACGCCCGCCGGATCCGCGCGACCGACGGGACCACGGCCGGGCCGACACCGTCCATTACATGATCGGCGTGGCCTTCGAGCAGCGTTCCGAGCGCGAGGATCCGATCGAACGACTCGCGCTGAGACTGTGCCTGCAGCGCCCGCACGACACCGAGCATGCCCCGCTCCGACATCGCCTTGTCGCCGGGAGTGCGCAGGTCCTTCACCGCCGACACCACGCGGGTCGCGACGTCGCCCATCGGTTCGTCGACCGCGGTGGCGAGGTCGGCGGCGGCCTCGCGCATCAGCTCGGCCATCCACGGTGCCTGTGCGAACTGCACGCGGTGGGTCACCTCGTGCAGGCACACCCACAGCCGGAAGTCGGCGGGCGGCACCTTCAGGGCGCGTTCGACCGCGACGACGTTGGGCGCGACGAGCAGCAGCGAACGAGAGAACGGGTCGTACTGTCCGAGCACCGCGGACGACAGGTAGGCGAGCATCGCGCCGGCCTGCGCGCCCGCCGGTTTGCCCACCCAGCGGAGGGAGGAGCCGGCCGGATCCTCGCCCGAGGTCGCGGTGAGGTCGGCCATCGACGCCGCGGCCGCACGTACCCAGCCCGGCCGGTCGACGACCTGCGCGGGCGGCGGCTCGGTTCCGTCGTCGAGACGCGTGTGCTCGCGCACCGGTCCCTCGGCGCGCGCGGCGGCCGAGAACAACTCGTCCTGCACCGCATCGCGGGTGTACCGCGACATCGCGGGTTCGGAGCGGGTGAGGCGCACGCCGACCCCGGCCGCGAACGACCAGTCGATCGCGTCGCCGAGTGCCCGCTCCTTGCCGGTCATCGGCAACCGCACTCACGCAGTACCGACGCCACGGCGTCGAGGGCGGGCCGAGCCTCGCTCGGGGACCGGCCGTTGGACAGCAGAGCGAACGACAGCACGCGGCCGTCGGAGTCGACGGTGTATCCCGTGAGTCCGTTGACCTCGGTCAGAGTGCCGGTCTTCGCCCGCACCCATCCGGCTCCGGCACGGGTCGTGGTGCCGTAGCGGTCGGCGAGCGTGCCGGTCGCTCCGGCGACGGGAAGATAGTCGAGCATGGGCCGCAGCTCCGTCCTGTTCGGTCCGGCCGCCTCGGAGATCACGCGATCGAGCGTACGAGCAGGGATCCGGTTCTCGACCGAGAGCCCGCTGACGTCGCGCAACGTCACACCGGTGACGTCCAGACCCGCTTGCTGCAGGGTACCGGTCACCGCCTTCGTCGTGCCCTCGAACGAGTGCTCGTTGCCCGTCGCGACGGCGACCTCCCGTCCGATGGTCTCCGCGAGGACGTTGTCGGATCGGCGCAGCATCTGACCGAGACGCACAGTGAGTGGCGCCGACTGGACCGACGCCATGGGCGCCGCACCGGGTGAGGCGGATCCGAGCGCTACCCGCGCGGGGTCGGCACCGAGCGCCGTCGCCAGTGCACGACCGGCGTCCAGGGCGGGCGTAGCGCTGCGAGGCGATTCGTCCTCGAGTGGGTTCGACCGGGCGCCGTCGAGCATCACCGGTTCGATGGGTGCGACGTAACCGTCGCCGACGTCCTGGGGAAACCAGCCCGGCGCGAGCGGATCCCCGCTGTACAGACTCGTGTCGACGAGGACCGTCTCGACCGTCGTGCCGCTGCGCCGGATCTGTTCGGCGAGGTCGGCGATGCGGGGACCACCGGGGTAGAAGCTCTCCTCGCCGGGCGGCATCGCCGAGAGGGTGGGGTCGCCACCCGCGATGAGGACGATCTCCCCCGGCTTCGAACCCTCGACGACACGCGTGGTGATCCGATGATCGGAGGGCAGCACGAGCATGGCGGCCGCGGCGGTGAGGATCTTCGTGGTGGAGGCCGGGATCAGCGCGCGATCGGCGTCCTTCGACCACAGCACCGTGCCGGTCGTGGGGTCGGTGATCGACCCGGCGAAGTCACCGAGGCCGGGATTGTTCACCGCCTGGTCGAGTGCCGCCGCCAGCGAGGTCGGGTCGGGCGTCGGAGCGTCGGGCGAGACCGCGGCGACCGCGGGGGTCGCGATCACCGGTGCCGGTGCGGGGAGCACGACCGCGCCGGCGGACGCCCGCACGTCGTAGATCGCGAAGGCTCCGCCCACGACGAGAGCGAGGAAACCCGCTCCCCAGATCCCGAAGAGGATCTTCATGTTCCGTCGTCGCCTGGTTGCCAGTGAACCCTGCTTCTTGTTGCCGCCCTGCCCCGTCAACACGCCTCCGCTGCATCCTGCACACACTGGTCGACCAGCTACCCGCACTTCCCGCTGCCGGCCGCACACTGCTGTGACGCACTCGGGGCCCCGGTACCTGCACCTCCAGCCTAGCGCCGCGACCGTTATCCTCTCTGCGGACCATCACCGCAGATACGGATGTCGTATCCGCCGGAAAAACACCGACGAAGTGAGGCAAGGCGTGGAGTTCGAGGTCACCATCGAGATCCCCAAGGGACAGCGGAACAAGTACGAGGTCGATCACGAGACCGGACGCGTCAAGCTCGATCGTTACCTGTACACCTCGTTCGGCTACCCGGCCGACTACGGCTACATCGAGAACACCCTCGGTGAGGACGGCGATCCGCTCGACTGCATGGTCCTGCTGCCCGAGTCGGTCTTCCCCGGCGTGATCGTCGAGGCCCGCCCCGTCGGCATGTTCAAGATGGTCGACGAGGCCGGTGGCGACGACAAGATCCTGGCCGTCCCGGCCGGCGACCCGCGGTGGGATCACGTCCAGGACATCAGCGACGTCTCGCAGTTCGAGCTCGACGCCATCAAGCACTTCTTCGTGCACTACAAGGATCTCGAGCCGGGCAAGCACGTCGAGGCCGCCGACTGGGTCGGTCGCGCCGAGGCCGAGGCCGAGGTGACCGCGTCGGTCGAGCGCCTGAAGAACAACGGCGGGCACTGACACCGAGCCTGTACAACGCGGATCCCCCGGACGATGCGATCGTCCGGGGGATCCGTCGTCTGCGGGGTCTATTCGCCCTTGAACTGCGGCGGGCGCTTCTCGAAGACGGCGGTGATCGCCTCGGTGAGGTCCTCCGACGGCAGGAACGCCGCGTTCCACGCCGCGACGTAGCGGAGGCTGTCGTCGACCTGCGGCGAGCGCGTGTGGTCGAGGACGTTCTTGATGCCCTGGACGACGAGCGGCGGGTTGGCGGCGATCTCCGCGGCGGTCGCGTGAGCGGCGGCCAGCACTGCATCGGCGTCGTCGTGGACGTCGTTGACGAGACCGATCTTCTCGGCGCGGGCGGCGTCGATGTCCTTGCCCGTGAGCGCGAGCTCGCGGACGTGACCGTCGCCGATGATGAGCGGGAGCCGGGCGAGGGTGCCGACGTCGGCGACCATTCCGACCTTGACCTCGCGGACGCTGAACTTCGCGTCGGCGCTCGCGTAGCGGATGTCGGCGGCGGAGATGAGGTCGACCGCTCCGCCGATGCACCAGCCCTGGACCGCGGCGACGACCGGCTTGCGGCAGTCGGCGACGGCCGTGATGGCCGCCTGCATGTTCTTGATCAACGTGTGGAAGTCCGTGCGCGGCTTCGCGAGCGCCTTGCCGGAGACGACGGCGCCGAGGCTGCCGCCCATGGCGACGAGGTCGAGGCCGTAGGAGAAGTTCCGGCCGGAACCGGCGAGGACGACGGCGCGGACCTCGGGGTCGGCGTCGAGCTCACCGAACAGGACGGGCAATTCCGCCCAGAAGTCGGGGCCCATGGCGTTGCCCTTGCCGGGGCCGATGAGCGTGACCTGTGCGACGTGATCCTTGCGTTCGACGGTGAACGCTTTCCAAGGCGAGAGATCGGACATTGTGTGTTCGGCGGCTCTCGGCCCTCACAAGGGTGAGAACCGCCGTCCTCCTTCCAGGGTCGGGCTTGTGATGGTGACGACGGAATCTGTCGGTGGGCGTCGATAGCGTGCCCGGGCATGGGGGTCGAGGTTGTGCGTTACAACTTCCGGTTGCGTGCGGGCAGCAGCGCCGAACGCGCGCTGCTCGACGAATGGCATCGCTGCAGGTTCCTGTGGAACGAAGCCGTGCACCTCCAGAAGACGGGCGCACGACCCACTTCCGGGAAGCTGAGCAAACAGCTGACCGAGACGCGCAGACGATCGGCGTGGTTGCGGGCCGGCTCCCAGGTCGCTCAACAACAGACGTTGCGGACCTACGCTCGTGCGCTCGACTCGTCGTTCGCGGTGAAAGGACGTAACCGCCCGAAGTTCAAGTCCCGGAAGGCAACGTCGCCGACTCTCGAGTACACCCGTCGCAGCTTCCGGATCCAGGAAGGCCGATTGCGCTTGCCGAAGGGCGTCACAATTCCGGTGGTGTGGTCGCGGAAACTGCCATCCGGACCGTCGAGTGTGCGCATCACCCGCGACTCGGCCGGAGATTGGTACGCGTCGTTCGTCGTCACCCGCAGCACCGAACCTCCGGCTCCGGCGCCGCCTGGTTCGGCGATCGGTGTCGATTGGGGAGTGACCCACACGGCGACCACCACCGACGAGCGGTTCGACCTGCCGCACCGGGGTCATCGCAAGCGTTGCGCGGCGGAGCTGGCGAAGGCGCACCGAACCATGGCTCGCCGACGCAGACCCAAGGGAAGCCGACCGTCCAACGGATACCGGCGAGCCCGCAAACGTGCGTCGCAGGTGCAGAAGAAGGCCGCTCGGCGGAACCAGCACGAGGCACGGATGTGGGCGCGCGGGGTGGTCGCACACCACGCACTGATCGCCGCGGAGGATTTCCGCCCCCAGTTCCTCGCCCGATCCACGATGGCGAGGAAAGCGGCGGACGCCGCGATCGGCGCTGCGAAGCGCGAACTCGTCGAGCAGGGCACGCGGGCCGGCCGGAAGGTGGTGCTGGTACGGCCCGCATACACGTCGATGACGTGTTCGAGATGTTTCGCGAGAGCCAAGCAACGCCTCGAACTCGGCGAACGAACCTTCCGATGCTCGGCCTGCGACTACAGCGCATGCCGGGACCGGAACGCTGCCAGAGTGATTCTGGCTGTAGCGGAGCGTGGCCACACCGGTGTCGACGACGTCAGACAGGCGGATCACCTCCTGGGTGGTTCGGTTGCGGTCCGAGCCGGGAATCTCCTGCCTTCTGGCAGGAGAGGCGTTAATACCGAAGGGTAACTTGTTTACGTACGGACTGTATCGAGCCACCCCACGACGACGCGTCCTCGGAACCGCGCCCATCCGGCGGCGATTTTCCTACTCTTGATCCATGACCAGGTCGCTGCATCCGAATGCCCACCGCGTCTCGGACACGCTCATCGCCCGCGGCCATCACGGTCTGATCGTCCAGCAGCCGGAGACCGTGCACACCGCTGAGCAGGCCGCCGCCGCGGTCGGTGTCGAGGTGGGCGCGATCGTGAAGTCGCTCGTCTTCCTGCTCGATGACGACCCGATCCTGCTGTTGGTGTCCGGGGCGCATCGCGTGTCGGTCGAGCGGACCGGCGAGCGGCTCGGCGGCGAACTCGTGCCGGCCTCCTCCGACCTGGTCACGGAGGTCACCGGCCAGCCGCTCGGTGGCGTCGCACCGCTCGGTCATCCCACGAACCTGCCCACCTACATCGACCGTGCGCTGCAGCTCCACCCGGATCTGTGGGCGTCGGGTGGATGCCCGAACACACTGTTCCGGACCGTCTATTCGGAGCTCATGCGCATCACTGCGGCGATCGACGTCGACGTGGACTGAGACCGTCCACCTACCGGTACACCGGCATCTCCATCCGGGTACACTTTCCGTCGTGACAGTCCGAGCGTGGAGCCGCAGGCATGTCGACCTGTGTCGTACCCGCTCGTGCCTCTGTGCGTTCTGAGATCCGCACCATCCCTTCCTCTTTTCCGGCGCCGCACTGCTGCGGGTAGTTGCCTGCCCGGCGCCGTTCACCTTCCGACCAGCGGAGCCCTTCCATGACCACGTCCTCCATCGAGAACCCGGCCGGCAGCTCGGTCGATTCCCCCGAACTCGTTCTCATCGTGCAGATCTCGGACACGAACGCCGGGTCGGCGGGCGATCTCGCCGCCCTCGCCGATGCTCTGCGGGAGACCGCGCTCGATCTGCTCCCGGGTGCGCGCACCCACACTCTTCTCAGCCCCGGCCCGACCCCTCTGGTCATCGATCTGCCGGCCCGGGGGCTGGTGCTCGACAATCAGCGGGTCGAGTTGAGTCACAGCGAATTCGAGATCCTCGCGCACCTGGTGCGTCGGCCCCGCGTCGTGGTGTCCCGCGCGGCATTGAGGCCGCTCGGCGCCGGATACTCGGAGAACGACGACTTCGACACCGACCGCGGCAACCGCAGTGTCGACGTCCATGTCTCCCGGATCCGTTCCAAGCTGGGACGTTTCGGCAACATCATCACCACTGTCCGCGGGTCGGGCTACCGGTTCGATCCCGATCCGCGCGTACACGTCGTCGAATCACTCGACCGCCGTACGGCGTGAACGCATGCGAAGGAGGGGCAGGAGTCGAAACTCCTGCCCCTCCTTCGCAATACCGATTCGTGTCAGGAAGCGCGCACGGATGTCCGAGCGCCCTCACCGAACCGGCGCAGGACCTCGACGACGGTCGGCGAGACCTCGACGAGGCCGCGCGACTCCAGCCACGGCAGCGTTCCGTCGACGAGATGCTCGACGGTGAACGGCGCGGCGAGCGGGATCAGCGTGACGCCGTCGGCGACCTGCACGGCATGGATGTCCGCGATCAGCCCGGCGAGACCGTGCGGCGTTCCGACATAGGACAGCGTGCCGGCCTCCCCGCGAGTCGATTCCGGGCGGGTGCGCCGGGTGCGGGCGGTGCGGGCATCGGAGGCGAGGACGATCTCGACGTCGACGAGCACCGTGACCGAATCGGGATCGCGGCCCTCCTCGGCGGCCTCTGCGCGGATGCGGTCGCGCAGTTTCCCGGCTTCACGCAGGTCGGCGGCACGCACCCGCACGACGTTGGATACATCGGCGCTGAGGTCGAGCGGCGGGTCGCCGACACGTCCCAGGGTCAGGTCGGCCCAGTAGTCGGGCCCGGAGTGACCGGTGAGTTCGACGGCGACGCGCAACGGCCGGATCGCGGCGGACTCGACGACGGCCGGGTCTGCGGATACAGGGGTGACGGTGGATGAGACGGACATGGGATGCCTCTCGGTACGGGCCGCGGAGCGGCACGGAGGGATCGGCCTGTGAGCCGGAAGACTGTGAGGGAGAAGACCTTCAGTCCGGACAGATTCCCGATGCCGTACGGCAGAGGTCGACATGGCGACGGCACCAGCGTGCCGCAGCGATCGTCCTCGTCCGTCCCATGCGAATTACCCTACTGATCCTATGGGGAATTGTCGACCGTTAGACGCACGGAGATGCGTCGCCGTCGGTCGCTCCGAGGCCGGGACGCGTCTCCGGCGAGGGGTTCCACACGCCGGCGGTCTTCGCGTGCACCCACGTCGGCCCGTTCTCGACCAGCAACCGGAGCGCTCCGAGGAGTCGCTCGACATCGTCGGACGAGCTGCCGAGTCCGAGCGACGCCCGGACGGCTCCGCCGGCACGACCGACCCGCGCGAGCAGCGGGTGGGCGCAGAAGCGTCCGTCACGGACGCCGATGCCGTACTCGGCGGACAGATAGGAGGCGACGTGGCCGGGCTCGTAGCCGTCGACCGTGAAGGTGACGATCCCGACACTGTCGGCCGAATCGTTCCACAGCCGAAGCACTTCCACGCCGTCGATGGCCTGCAGACCGTCGACGAGCAGGGCGCACAGGGCCTCCTCGTGACGGATCACCGCGTCGGCGTCGAAACCGGCGAGCGCATCGCACGCGGCGGCAAGGGCGGCGACGCCGAGCACGTTGGGGGTGCCGGCCTCGTGACGCGCAGGGGCGCAGGACCATTCGGTGTGATCGAGGCGCACCTCGCGCACCGCGCCGCCACCGGCGAGGTACGGCTCGGCGGCGTCGAGCCAGTCTCGGCGGCCGACGAGCACTCCCGCACCGAACGGCGCGTACAGCTTGTGGCCGGAGAAGGCGAGGTAGTCCACACCGAGCTCGACGAGATCGACACGGCGATGGGGCACGAGCTGCGCACCGTCGACGAGGATCCGGGCACCGGAAGCGTGTGCGAGCTCGGCGAGTTCGGCGATCGGCAGGACCTCACCGGTGACGTTGGAAGCACCGGTGACGGCGAGCAGGGCCGCGGGTGCGCGCTGCAGTTCGACCGCGAGACGCCATACCGTCTCGGAGACGGTGTCCGCAGCCTCGACGATGCGAGAGTTCTTCCAGGGCAGCAGATTCGCATGGTGCTCGATGTCGAGCACCACGACATCGCCGGGCACCGCACTCGCGAGCAGGTTCAGCGAATCGGTGGTGTTGCGCGTGAAGACAACGACCTGGTCGTCGGCCGCGCCGACGAAGCGCGACACGGAGGAGCGGGCGTCCTCGTAGGCGGTGGTGCTGATCCGCGAAGCGTATCCGGCGCCGCGGTGCACGCTCGCATAGAAGGGCAGCAGCTCGGTGATGCGGTCGGTGACGGCGGACAGCGCCGGTGCGCTCGCCGCGTAGTCGAAGTTCGCATAGGTGCAGGTACCCCCCTGGACGAGCGGAACCTGCACGTCACAGCCGGAAACGGTGGCAAAGGGAGCGATGCAGGTGGTGGTGGCTACAGCAGTCATGACAAGTCCCTTGTGTACTCGGGGACCCGCCGGTGACGCCTACGACGGAGAATTCTCGTCGCCGGCGGAGTCCGCGCTTGCCGTGTCCGGTAGTGGATTCACGGCCCGGTCGTCACCCGGAGCACCCCACCGCGGTTGGAGGGTTGCCGACCAGCTAGCCGGGGCTTGACGCTGGTACTCATGACCTGGCGAAGAGAATGGCAGGACGACCGGGCCGTGTCAACCCCGCACAGCTCCGCGTCGCCCGGCACCGCACGACGCCGACACGCGTTCTGCGCGCCGAACGTTCACCTGCCGTCCACCCGGACGTGAGATAACCGGAAGCACCATCGAGCAGAAGGACCCGCGGAATTGCCAGCCATAACCTCGACCCCCGTCGGCCGGTCCCCCATCCCCGACGAGTTCCTCCGCGCGTCGCACGCTCCACCCGCCCGCACCCTCGTCGACCTGCTGCGGAGCACTGCCGAAGCACATCCCGACGCCCCCGCGATCAACGACGGCGCGACGGTCCTCGAATACGCCGAACTGGTCGAGGCGGTGATCGCCGGTGCGTATGCGCTGAACGACGCGGGCGTCGGGGCCGGCGACAGGGTCGGGGTCCGCATGACCTCCGGGCGCAGCGACCTGTATGTGACGATTCTCTCCATTCTCGCCGCGGGCGCCGCGTACGTCCCCGTCGACGCCGACGATCCCGACGAGCGGGCCGAACTCGTGTTCTCGGAAGCGCAGGTCACCGCCATCGTCACGGACGAGGGCATCGGACCGGGCACGGCCGCGCCGTCGGGCACCCCGGTGGTGCGGGGCCCGAACCTCGATGACGACGCGTGGATCATCTTCACCTCCGGTTCAACCGGAACACCGAAGGGTGTCGCCGTCACCCACCGCAATGCGGCGGCCTTCGTCGACGCGGAAGCGCGAATGTTCTGCCAAGGGGAGCCGCTCGGTCCCGGCGACCGGGTCCTGGCCGGGCTGTCCGTGGCGTTCGACGCCTCGTGCGAGGAGATGTGGCTCGCCTGGCGGCACGGCGCCTGCCTGGCTCCGGCGCCCCGCGCGCTCGTCCGCTCCGGCATGGACCTCGGGCCGTGGCTCGTCTCGCGCAACATCAACGTCGTCTCCACGGTGCCCACCCTCGCGGCGATGTGGCCGGCCGAAGCCCTCGAGGCGGTGCGTTTGCTCATCTTCGGTGGCGAGGCCTGCCCACCCGATCTCGTCGAACGTCTCGCGGTTCCGGGACGCGAGGTGTGGAACACCTACGGCCCCACCGAGGCGACGGTCGTGGCCTGCGCGTCGCTGATGGACGGCACCGGACCGGTCCGCATCGGCCTGCCCCTCGACGGATGGGATCTCGCCGTCGTGGACGCCGACGGCAACCCCGTCGAGGAGGGCGCGACCGGTGAACTCGTCATCGGTGGTGTCGGCCTCGCGCGCTACCTCGATCCGGCGAAGGACGCCGAGAAGTACGCTCCGATGCCCACGCTCGGCTGGGACCGCGCCTACCGCAGCGGTGATCTCGTGACGCTCGACCGCGCCGGTCTGCTGTTCCAGGGACGCGCCGACGACCAGGTCAAGATCGGTGGCCGCCGCATCGAACTCGGCGAGGTCGACAACGCACTGCAGAACCTGCCCGGCGTGGCGGGCGGTGCGTGCGCGGTCCGCAAGACGGCCGCGGGACATTCGATCCTCGTGGGATACCTCGCCTCCACCGATCCGGACTTCGACATCGCGTCGGCCCACGACCTGCTGTCCGAACAACTCCCGGCCGCGCTCGTCCCCCGACTCGCGCTCGTCGACGAACTGCCCACCCGCACGTCCGGCAAGGTCGACCGCAACGCTCTGCCGTGGCCGCTGCCCGGCGCCGATGCCGACTCGGTGGAAGCACTCGGTCTCGCTCCCACCGCCGAATGGGTCGCCGAACTGTGGACCGACATCCTCGGCGCCCGGATCGAGGGCGTCGACGACGACTTCTTCGAACTCGGCGGTGGTTCCCTCGCGGCGGCGCAACTCGTCACGGCGCTGCGGAGCCGGTATCCGGAGATGACCGTCGCAGAACTGTACGACCACCCGAGGCTCGGATCGCTCGCCGTCTATCTCGACGAACTCGCACCGACGGAAGCGGCGACACCGCGAGAGGTGATGCCGGTGCCGCGACTCGCCCAGCTCGGGCAGATCGCGGTGACCGCCGTCCTCACCACCCTCACCGGACTGCAGTGGGTGACCTGGCTGGCGATCCTGAACAACATCGTCGCGCTCGTCGTCGACGTGCCGTGGACCGTCACCCTGTCGTGGTGGTGGGTCGCGCTCGGTGTCCTGCTGTTCCTCACGCCCGTCGGGCGCATGGCGATCTCCGTCGCGGGTTCGCGTCTGCTCCTGCGCGGCATAGAGCCCGGAAGCTACCCACGCGGTGGGAGCGTCCATCTCCGGCTGTGGACGGCTCTGCGACTGTCCGAGGCCGTGGGTGCCGTGAACATCTCGAGCGCTCCCTGGATGCGGCAGTACGCGCGGGCGCTGGGAGCGAAGGTCGGCCGCGACGTCGACCTGCACAGTCTTCCACCGGTCACCGGTCTCCTCGAACTCGGCGACGGGTGTGCCGTCGAGCCGGAGGTGGACCTCGGCGGCTACTGGGTGGACGGCGACCTCGTCCACATCGGAAGCATCCGGATCGGTGCCGGCGCCACGGTGGGCGCCCGCTCGTTCCTGGCCCCCGGCGCGCGGATCGGTAAGGACGCCGAAGTGGAGGCCGGATCCGCGGTGTTCGGTCGCGTGAAGGCCGGGCAGAACTGGTCGGGCTCCCCCGCCCGCAAGGCCGGCAAGGCCGACCGGCCGTGGCCCGCCGCGACACCGCCGCGGGGCGGCAGGTGGGTGCCGGTCTACGCGCTGTCGTCGATCCTGCTCGGCGGCCTGCCCGTCGTCTCGATCGCCGCCGGGGTCGCGCTGCTCGTGTGGTGGGTGCACGACACCCCCACCGTCTCCGACGCCGTGGTGCACTCCCTGGCGATGCTGCCCGTCGCGGCGCTGCTGACGATGTTCGTCTTCGCCCTGCTCACCCTGACGGCCGTGCGACTGCTTGCCGTCGGGATGACCGAGGGCTGGCATCCCGTGCGCAGCCGCGTGGGCTGGCAGGTGTGGTTCACCGAGCGCCTCATGGACTCCTCGCGCACCTTCCTGTTCCCGCTCTACGCGTCGATGCTCACCCCGATCTGGCTCCGATTGCTCGGCGCCGACATCGGTAAGGACGTCGAGGCGTCGACCGTGCTGATGGTTCCCAAGTTCACCAAGGTCGCCGATGGAGCGTTCCTCGCCGACGACACGATGGTCGCCTCCTACGAACTCGGCGGCGGGTGGCTGTACATCTCGCATGCGAAGGTCGGCAAGCGTGCCTTCCTCGGCAACTCGGGTATGGCGGCGCCGGGTCGGCGCGTCCCGAAGCACGGGCTCGTCGCGGTGCTCTCCGCGGCTCCGGAGAAGGCGAAATCCGGCTCGTCGTGGCTGGGCAGTCCCCCGGTGCGCCTGCGGCGCGCAAGCGGTGACAGCGACGCGAGCCGCACCTTCGCACCGCCGCTGAAACTGAAGATCGCGCGCGGCGCGGTGGAGACCTTCCGGCTCGTGCCCATGGTCGTCACCTACGGCATCGGGCTCGGTGTGCTCTTCGCACTCAACACCCTCGCCGTGCACTGGGGCTATCTCGCCGCTGTGTTGCTGGGCGGTCTCGTGCTCATGGTGGCCGGAGCCGTGGCGTGCCTCGTGACCGTGATCGCGAAATGGCTCGTCGTCGGCCGGATCGGACGCGTCGAGCACCCGCTGTGGAGTTCGTTCGTGTGGCGCAACGAGGTCTCCGACACCTTCGTGGAGACCGTGGCGGCACCGTGGTTCGCCCGGGCCGCGGCGGGCACCGCCGTGATGAACCTGTGGCTGCGCGCGCTGGGGTCGAGGATCGGGCGCGGTGTGTGGTGCGAGAGCTACTGGCTGCCCGAGGCCGACCTGGTGTCCCTGGGCGACGGTGCGACCGTCGAACGCGGTTGCGTTGTACAGACCCACCTGTTCCATGATCGGATCATGTCCATGGACACCGTGACCCTCGGCGCCGGCGCCACGCTCGGCCCCCAATGCGTCGCGTTGCCCGCCTCGGGCATCGGCGACGGTGCCACCGTCGGCCCGGCCTCGCTGGTGATGCGCGGCGACGTCGTCCCGCCGTCCACTCGCTGGCAGGGCAATCCGATCACGCCGTGGACCACGCCGAACGACTGGTCGCCGCGGTGAAGCCCATCAAAGCCGCCAAGCCCGTCGCGCCGGTCGCCGCGGACCGGCCGCTCGACCCTTATCTGCCCGAGAGCGGGAACCGCGGCTACCGGGCCTCCCGCTACGAACTCGAACTCACCTACAAGGTCGTGTCCAATCGGCTCGACGGCCGGGCGAAGATCATCGCCACGACTACGGACGTGCGCGCCAAGTATTCGCTCGATCTCGCGCAGTCGATGCGAGTCACGAAGGTGACCGTCAACGGGCGACGTCCCGCCAAGTTCGCGCATCGTGGCGGCAAGCTCACCGTCACCCCCGCCGAGAAACTCCCTGCCGGGGCGGTCCTCGTCTTCGGTGTGCAGTACTCGGGAACCCCCACCCCACTGCGGACCATGTGGGGTGAGGTCGGCTGGGAAGAACTCGACGAGGGTTCGCTCGTCGCGAGTCAGCCCAACGGCGCACCCACCTGGTTCCCCTGCGACGACCATCCCGGTTCGAAAGCCACCTACCGCATCGCGGTCACCACCGACGCTCCGTTCGTCGCGATCGCGAACGGCACCCTCGTGCACAAGACCACGAAGGCGAGTCGCACCACCCGCGTCTACGAGCAACCCGAACCCATGGCGACCTATCTCGCCACGGTCCAGACCGGGCACTACGAGATACGCACCCTCTCAAACGAACCCGTGCCCCAGTACGGCATCCATCCGCCTCGGTTGCGCGCGGCGTTCGATCGGGACTTCGCTCGCCAGACCGAGATGCTCGAGTTGTTCACGCGCCTGTTCGGCCCGTATCCGTTCGCGCACTACACCGCTCTGGTGACCGACGACGACCTCGAGATCCCCCTCGAAGCACAGGGATTGTCGATCTTCGGCGCGAACTTCTGCGACGGCACCGGCCGCGAGGAACGGCTCGTCGCACACGAGTTGGCGCACCAGTGGTTCGGCAACAGCCTCACGCTGAACCGTTGGTGCGACATCTGGCTCCACGAAGGATTCGCGTGCTACGCGGAGTGGTTGTGGTCGGAGAACTCGGGCGGCAGGTCGGCGCATGCACATGCGCTCGACGCCCACCGGGGTCTGGCCCGCAAGCCGCAGGACATCCTGCTCGAGGATCCGGGCCCGAAGGACATGTTCGACGACCGCATCTACAAGCGCGGAGCACTGACTTTGCACGCCCTGCGAGTGCAGCTCGGCGACGAGCCGTTCTTCACCCTCCTACGGACGTGGACCGCGGAACACCGGCACGGCAACGTGACGACGGCGCAGTTCAAGGATCTCGCCGCACGTTTCTCGGACGTCTCGCTCCGGCCGCTGTGGGAGGCGTGGTTGAGCACGCGAGAGCTTCCCCCGGCACCGACCGCCTAGTTCCGAGGGCGCAGAGATGCATCCAGTGCGCTCATCAACTGTCCGACACGACTTCTCGAGGTAGGGGCGATCGGATATCTGGACAGGACGTCGACCACCACGGGGGTCGCACGGCGCCGGGCGTCGTCGAGCGAGTCCTCAGCTGCCGTCGGGTCTCCGCCCGCACGGAGTTCGGCGATGCGAGCGACACTCGCAGCGGTACGCAGGATGTGCCCGACCTGAGTGGCCTTCGCGATCGGGTGCAGATAGGCAGCCGCGGCGGCATCGCCGGCACACCGCGCGGCGAGGGAAGCCGCTTCCGTCGGTGCATCCTTCGCAGCTCGGTGGGCATCCAGGGCGGCGACGCGCTGGAGTCTCGTTCGTCGCGCACCGTCGACGAATTCTCGCGCCGCATCGAGTGCTGAACGTGGACGACGGTCCTCGGGCACGGATTCCTCGAAGACGGGAAGCACGTCCTGTGCACTCTCCGTCACGTATCGGACGACCGCCCGCAGTTCGTCCATGGTGAGTTCGAAATCACCGGTCACGCTTGTCGCCGGCCCGTTCCGCCCCACGTATCCGAGCATAGCCCGACCGAATGTCCGCGTACGAAAAAAGGGGACCCGCGAAAGCGGCTCCCCTCCTCAAAGCCGAAGACCCCCAACAATGTTGGGGGTCTTCGGTAACGGGTGTTCGGCGGTGTCCTACTCTCCCACACCCTGTCGAGTGCAGTACCATCGGCGCAGACAGGCTTAGCTTCCGGGTTCGGAATGGGACCGGGCGTTTCCCTGTCGCTATGACCGCCGTAACTCTATGAAACAATAACCACGCAGATTCCTCGAATCACCTGCTGATGCAGGATTTTCGGATCTGTGTGTGTTGTTTCAGATACCGCACAGTGGACGCGTAACATCTTCGTGGTAAGTCCTCGGCCTATTAGTACCGGTCACCTCCACCCATTGCTGGGCTTCCAGTTCCGGCCTATCAACCCGGTGGTCTGCCGGGGGCCTTACCCCCTCGAGGGGGTGAGAAACCTCATCTTGGAACAGGCTTCCCGCTTAGATGCTTTCAGCGGTTATCCCTTCCGAACGTAGCCAACCAGCCATGCCCCTGGCGGGACAACTGGCACACCAGAGGTTCGTCCGTCCCGGTCCTCTCGTACTAGGGACAGCCTTCCTCAAGTTTCTAACGCGCGCGGCGGATAGAGACCGAACTGTCTCACGACGTTCTAAACCCAGCTCGCGTGCCGCTTTAATGGGCGAACAGCCCAACCCTTGGGACCTACTCCAGCCCCAGGATGCGACGAGCCGACATCGAGGTGCCAAACCATCCCGTCGATATGGACTCTTGGGGAAGATCAGCCTGTTATCCCCGGGGTACCTTTTATCCGTTGAGCGACACCGCTTCCACATGCCGGTGCCGGATCACTAGTCCCGACTTTCGTCCCTGCTCGACCTGTCAGTCTCACAGTCAAGCTCCCTTGTGCACTTGCACTCGACACCTGATTGCCAACCAGGCTGAGGGAACCTTTGGGCGCCTCCGTTACATTTTGGGAGGCAACCGCCCCAGTTAAACTACCCACCAGGCACTGTCCCTGAACCAGATCATGGTCCGAGGTTAGAGGTCCAATACGATCAGAGTGGTATTTCAACAACGACTCCACCCATACTGGCGTATGAGCTTCACAGTCTCCCACCTATCCTACACAAACCGAACCGAACACCAATACCAAGCTATAGTGAAGGTCCCGGGGTCTTTTCGTCCTGCCGCGCGTAACGAGCATCTTTACTCGTAATGCAATTTCGCCGAGTCTGTGGTCGAGACAGCAGAGAAGTCGTTACGCCATTCGTGCAGGTCGGAACTTACCCGACAAGGAATTTCGCTACCTTAGGATGGTTATAGTTACCACCGCCGTTTACTGGGGCTTAAATTCTCAGCTTCGCGGATTGCTCCGCTAACCGGTCCTCTTAACCTTCCAGCACCGGGCAGGCGTCAGTCCGTATACATCGTCTTACGACTTCGCACGGACCTGTGTTTTTAGTAAACAGTCGCTTCTCTCTGGTCTCTGCGACCACCCCCAGCTCGGACCGCAAGGGCCGTCACCGAGCGTGGTCCCCCTTCTCCCGAAGTTACGGGGGCATTTTGCCGAGTTCCTTAACCACAGTTCTCTCGATCGCCTCGGTATTCTCTACCTGACCACCTGTGTCGGTTTGGGGTACGGGCCGTGTACCAACTCACTAGAGGCTTTTCTCGGCAGCATAGGATCACTGAATTCCCCTCAACGGGTACGCATCACCTCTCAGGCTGCATGAATGGCGGATTTGCCTACCATTCGCCCTACCGGCTTACACCAGGTACTCCATCACCTGGCCCAGCTACCTTCCTGCGTCACCCCATCGCTTGACTACTACAATCAGGGTCCCGTGCAGCCATCCCCACAATTCCCGAAGGAACAGCGGAAACTTTTGGACGGTTAGCACAACTGATTCGCCATTGGGCGCGAATACACGGGTACGGGAATATCAACCCGTTGTCCATCGACTACGCCTGTCGGCCTCGCCTTAGGTCCCGACTCACCCTGGGCGGATTAACCTGGCCCAGGAACCCTTGGTCATCCGGCGGACGAGTTTCTCACTCGTCTTTCGCTACTCATGCCTGCATTCTCACTCGCGCAGCCTCCACACCTGGATCACTCCGGCGCTTCCACGGCTGCACGACGCTCCCCTACCCACCCACACCACTGCACACGTTCCCGCAGGAACGAATGGGTGTTGTGTGAGTGCCGCGGCTTCGGCGGTGTACTTGAGCCCCGCTACATTGTCGGCGCAGAACCACTTGACCAGTGAGCTATTACGCACTCTTTCAAGGGTGGCTGCTTCTAAGCCAACCTCCTGGTTGTCTCAGCGATCCCACATCCTTTTCCACTTAGTACACGCTTAGGGGCCTTAGCCGGCGATCTGGGCTGTTTCCCTCTCGACTACGAAGCTTATCCCCCGCAGTCTCACTGCCGCGCTCTCACTCACCGGCATTCGGAGTTTGGCTGATTTCGGTAAGCTTGTGGGCCCCCTAGACCATCCAGTAGCTCTACCTCCGGTGAGAAACACGCGACGCTGCACCTAAATGCATTTCGGGGAGAACCAGCTATCACGGAGTTTGATTGGCCTTTCACCCCTACCCACAACTCATCCCCTCAGTTTTCAACCTAAGTGGGTTCGGGCCTCCACGACGTCTTACCATCGCTTCACCCTGGCCATGGGTAGATCACTCCGCTTCGGGTCTAGAACATGCCACTACATGCGCCCTATTCGGACTCGCTTTCGCTACGACTACCCCACACGGGTTAACCTCGCGACATGCCACTAACTCGCAGGCTCATTCTTCAAAAGGCACGCCATCACCCACCACGAACTGAATCGTGCATCGGCTCTGACGGATTGTAAGCGCACGGTTTCAGGTACTATTTCACTCCCCTCCCGGGGTACTTTTCACCTTTCCCTCACGGTACTAGTCCGCTATCGGTCACCAGGGAGTATTCAGGCTTATCGGGTGGTCCCGACAGATTCACACCGGATTTCACGGGCCCGGTGCTACTCGGGTACTTCTCACGAGAGCCGGCAAGTTTTCGTCTACGGGATTCTCACCCTCTACGACAGGCCGTTCCAGACCACTTCGACTAACCAACCGGTTTTTTACTCTCGCCCGTCATGACAGTGACGGGAAGAAAAGCCCCACAACCCCGAATACACAACCCCTGCCAGGTATCACATGTACTCGGTTTAGCCTCATCCGCTTTCGCTCGCCACTACTCACGGAATCACATGTTGTTTTCTCTTCCTGTGGGTACTGAGATGTTTCACTTCCCCACGTTCCCTCCACACACCCTATATATTCAGATGCGGGTAACACGACATCACTCGTGCTGGGTTTCCCCATTCGGAAATCCTCGGATCACAGCTCGGTTGACAGCTCCCCGAGGCATATCGCAGCCTCCCACGTCCTTCATCGGCTCCTGGTGCCAAGGCATCCACCGTACGCTCATAAACACTTACAACAAAGATGCTCGCGTCCACTGTGCAGTTCTCAAACAACACACAACAACCCCTACCGCAAGAAAACTGATTTCCTTGTTTCGCGGATCATCGTCGCTGATCAAACACATTGCGTGTTCTCTCAGGACCCAACAGTGCACCGATATAACCACCGCACACCACCACTATCGGATGATGCATACGCGGTGATGGTTGTCAGCGTTCCACCCATGAGCACCACCGGATTACCTGTGAATCCGTAATGGCTCTGCCTGCATGCGTTTACCGTCCCCGACTACTCGGGGTGCATGAGGAGTTGCTCCTTAGAAAGGAGGTGATCCAGCCGCACCTTCCGGTACGGCTACCTTGTTACGACTTCGTCCCAATCGCCGATCCCACCTTCGACGGCTCCCTCCCACAAGGGGTTAGGCCACCGGCTTCGGGTGTTACCGACTTTCATGACGTGACGGGCGGTGTGTACAAGGCCCGGGAACGTATTCACCGCAGCGTTGCTGATCTGCGATTACTAGCGACTCCGACTTCACGGGGTCGAGTTGCAGACCCCGATCCGAACTGAGACCGGCTTTAAGGGATTCGCTCCACCTCACGGTATCGCAGCCCTCTGTACCGACCATTGTAGCATGTGTGAAGCCCTGGACATAAGGGGCATGATGACTTGACGTCGTCCCCACCTTCCTCCGAGTTGACCCCGGCAGTCTCCTGCGAGTCCCCACCATCACGTGCTGGCAACACAGGACAAGGGTTGCGCTCGTTGCGGGACTTAACCCAACATCTCACGACACGAGCTGACGACAGCCATGCACCACCTGTCTACCGGCCACAAGGGAAACCACATCTCTGCAGTCGTCCGGTACATGTCAAACCCAGGTAAGGTTCTTCGCGTTGCATCGAATTAATCCACATGCTCCGCCGCTTGTGCGGGCCCCCGTCAATTCCTTTGAGTTTTAGCCTTGCGGCCGTACTCCCCAGGCGGGGCGCTTAATGCGTTGGCTACGGCACGGATCCCGTGGAAGGAAACCCACACCTAGCGCCCACCGTTTACGGCGTGGACTACCAGGGTATCTAATCCTGTTCGCTACCCACGCTTTCGCTCCTCAGCGTCAGTTACTGCCCAGAGACCCGCCTTCGCCACCGGTGTTCCTCCTGATATCTGCGCATTTCACCGCTACACCAGGAATTCCAGTCTCCCCTGCAGTACTCGAGTCTGCCCGTATCGCCTGCAAGCCCGCAGTTGAGCTGCGGGATTTCACAGACGACGCGACAAACCGCCTACGAGCTCTTTACGCCCAGTAATTCCGGACAACGCTCGCACCCTACGTATTACCGCGGCTGCTGGCACGTAGTTGGCCGGTGCTTCTTCTCCCACTACCGTCACTTGCGCTTCGTCATGGGTGAAAGAGGTTTACAACCCGAAGGCCGTCATCCCTCACGCGGCGTCGCTGCATCAGGCTTGCGCCCATTGTGCAATATTCCCCACTGCTGCCTCCCGTAGGAGTCTGGGCCGTGTCTCAGTCCCAGTGTGGCCGGTCGCCCTCTCAGGCCGGCTACCCGTCGTCGCCTTGGTAGGCCATTACCCCACCAACAAGCTGATAGGCCGCGGGCTCATCCTGCACCGAAAAACTTTCCACCCCAGAACATGCATCCCGAGGTCATATCCGGTATTAGACCCAGTTTCCCAGGCTTATCCCAGAGTGCAGGGCAGATCACCCACGTGTTACTCACCCGTTCGCCACTAATCCACCCAGCAAGCTGGGCTTCATCGTTCGACTTGCATGTGTTAAGCACGCCGCCAGCGTTCGTCCTGAGCCAGGATCAAACTCTCCGTTGAAGACTCACAATCACCCCAAAAAAGGGGCAATCAGTCAAAGACAAAAGAGTCAAATCACTAGCAAAAAAACTCAAACTAGCTCAAACACTGATCATCCCAGACGGAAGAATGAGACGATCAGCAAATACCCACCCCATCGAAACGATGGAGCGGAGTACCAAAAATATTTGGCACTGACATTCATCGGCACACTGTTGAGTTCTCAAAGAACACGCACACACCATCGCTCCCGAACCTTCCGGTTCGTTCACTCCGGGGTGACTGTTCATCCAAGGGCCTTCCGGCTCTCGGGCACGGCTCCAAACCTTACCAGAAGGTTTCGAACCAGTGAAATCTGCAGGCGCCTTCGTCCAACCTCGTTGTCCCGTTCCTCTCGGCCCGGGTCGGTGTCCGTGTCGCTCTGACCTGGAATAAGTTACGCGAACATCTCCGAGAACACCAAATCGCCAGGTCAAAGCTGGTTTATCGACTTACGAAGCGTCGTTGTGAGGGTGTTCAGGGGACCCAGTACTTCGCCGCGAGGTGCTGGACGATCGGATCGTCCTCGCCGGCCTGCTCCAGCATCGCGAGGTCGCTGCGGAGATCCATGAGGCGAGGGTCGTCCCCTTCGGCGTCGCCGATCGGCCGGCCTCCGTCCTCGGCGCGCTGCCGCAGGATCTTCTCCCGAACCCGGTCCTTCAACGACTCAGCCATGAGAGAAGCATGCTGCGCGGTGACGGGGTTGTCGAGGATTTCGGCGCCGTGTCCGAGACCGCTCTCGTGCGCGCCGATAGTCGCGGTCGCTTCGCGTCAACGGTCCTTGTCCCGGAAGACCCGGACGGCCATGGGCAGCACCACGGCGAGAGCACCGATGATCAGGACCAAGGAGAACAGTTCCATCAACATGTCTCCATCATCCGTGCGAATCGCACAGCGCGCAGAAACGTCGAAGGCCCCTCACCGTGGTGAGGGGCCTTCGTGGAGCTGCCTGTCGGAATCGAACCGACGACCTTTTCATTACGAGTGAAATGCTCTACCGACTGAGCTAAGGCAGCGAGCCTTTCGGCGTCCGAAGTCTAGCGGACTACCCCCACCCCGACGCAAACCGGCACTTCGGCTACCGGAACGCCGAGCTCAACCGGGCTGCGAGCGCCGCGAGAGCGAAGCGGGGTTTGACGTTCTGGGCGAGCGCCTCCCGGCAGTCGAGGATGGCCTCGATGCACTCGAGCAGCGACTCCGGCCGGGTCCTCGACGCGAGGTCGACCGCACGATCCGACATGTCCGGATGGTTGAGCGTGACCCGCGATCCGAAGGCGTGCACCAGTGCGTCCCGGTAGAGACCGGCGAGATCGATCAGGGCTCGGTCCATGATGTCGCGCTCGGTTCGCGTCTTCCGCGACTTCTGAGTGCGTTCGAGTTCCTTGAGGACCCCGGCCGAACCGCGAAGCGCACCCGCGGCACCCTTGCCGGTACCGCCGGCACCGAGCGCGGTCTTCAGCTCTTCGGTCTCGTGCTCGTCGCGCTCCGCACTGATCTCCTTCGCCTCGGTCTCGGCGCTGCGGCCGAGGTCGTCGGCTGCGGAGTAGGTGGTGGCGGGGCGAAGGACCGCGCCGGCGACAGCGAGGGCACGTGCCCGGTTGTCGCGGGCGCCCTCGTCGGTGGCCAACCGTCGGGCCCGGCCGACGTGGCCTGCGCTGACGGATGCGGCCCACTGCGCCGTCTTCGGATCGATGCGGTCGGTGGCCTCGAGGACGCGCGCGATGGCGTCGGCGCTGGGAGTGACCAACCCGATGTGACGGCAGCGCGAGCGCAGCGTCACCGAGATGTCCTCTGGATCGACCGACGGCGCACACAGGAGGAAGACCGTTCGCTGCGGAGGTTCCTCGACCACCTTCAGCAGCGCGTTCGCGGCGCCTTCGGTGAGACGGTCGGCGTCCTCGATCACCACGACCTGCCATCGGCCCGTGCTGGGACGCCGCGACGCGACCTGCACGATGTCGCGCATCGACTTGACGCTGATCGTCAGTCCCTCGGGCACGACCCGCCGTACGTCGCCGTGGGTGCCGGCCATCGTGGTGGTGCAGGCGTGGCATCGCCCGCAGCCGGAAGTTTCCTCGTCGGTGCACTGCAGGGCGGCGGCGAAACACAGCGCCGCGACCGAGCGACCGGACCCGGGAGGACCGGTGAACAGCCACGAGTGCGTCATCGCCGACCCGGTGTCGCCCCGACGGGCAGCTACCGCGGCCGCGACGAGTTCGGTCTCGACATCGCGTTGACCGACGAGACGATCGAAGACCCCGGGCATGCGCTCAGCCTAACGACCGGGTCCGACGGGTCCGGATCACGTGTCCGAAACGTTCAGGACGGCTGCACGTCCTCGGTCCCATCGTCGGCCATGACCATTCATTTCTCCGCCGTGGGGCTCGCCGTCGCCGATCTCGATCGGTCCTTCGCGTGCTATCGCATGCTCGGCCTCGACCTGCCCATCGAAGCACCCGAGGTACCGCCGAGCGACGACGCAGTGTCCTGTCGCTCCAGCCGAGGGTCGCGGCGACTTCCGTGACGGCCGTGCCGGCGGCCAGCGCCCGCGCGAGGTCGGCCATCGGATCGTGTTCGTCGACCGCGCCCCGCACGGCGTCGACCAGTGCAGCGACGGGATCGTCCTCGGCTCGAACCGCGAGGAGCCGCACACGACGTGACGGCCACAGATCGTCGAGCGGAACCCGTCGATCGGTCAGCTCGCTCGCGTCGACGCCGAAGAACGGCGGTCCCAGGCCGGGTTCGAACCGGACCGCCGTCAGCGGCGATCGGCCGGAGAACTGTGACGTCGCGTCCGGACCGGCGACGGGGAAGCCGTCGGCGTGCCGGATGAGGTCCATGCATCCGTCCGGCAACACGTGGGTTCCCCCCACGCAGGCACCGGCCCGGCTCGGATCGCCACAGTGTGACGCCGGGGATCCCCGACGGCAGTTCGCGGTCCACCCCGTGAGGTTATCCGCGTACGCCGACGGGAACCGTCAGTCCGTCGTCTTCTTCGCGGCGGCCTTCTTCGTCGTCTTCTTCGCCGCTGCCTTCTTGGCAGTGGTCTTCTTGGCGGCCGTCTTCTTGGCGGCCGTCTTCTTCGCCGCTGTCTTCTTCGCGGTCTTCTTGACGGGACCGCGTGCCCGACGGTCGGCGAGCAGTTCGGACGCCCGCTCGTCGGTGATGGACTCGACCTCGTCGCCCTTGCGCAGGCTCGCGTTCGTCTCACCGTCGGTGACGTACGGACCGAACCGGCCGTCCTTGATCACCATCTGCTTGCCGCTGACCGGGTCGGTGCCCAGCTCGCGCAGCGGCGGCGTGGCGGCGGCCTGCCGGCCGCGGCGCTTCGGCTCCGCGTAGATCTTCAGCGCCTCGTCGAGCGTGATCGTGAAGATCTGCTCCTCGTTGGCGAGCGACCGCGAGTCGCTGCCCTTCTTCAGGTACGGACCGTAGCGGCCGTTCTGGGCGGTGATCTCGTCGCCGGACTCCGGATCGACACCCACCACGCGCGGCAGCGACAGCAGTTTCAGGGCGTCTTCCAGGGTGACCGTGGACAGGTCCAACGTCTTGAACAGCGAACCCGTGCGCGGCTTCGGACCGGTCTTCTTCGCGGGACCCTTCTTCGCCGCCTTCTTGGCGACGGCCTTCTTGGTGGCGGTCTTCGTGCCGCCCTCTCCCTCCGAGCCGAGTTCATCGACGGGGATGGGCGTGACGTCCGGCTCCGGCTCCGGTTCGGGCTCGGGTTCCGGATCGGGGATCAGCTCGGTCACGTAGGGACCGAAGCGACCCTCCCGCGCGACGATCTCGTAGCCGGTCGACGGATCGACACCGAGGACACGTCCCTCCTGCGGCGTCGAGAAGAGTTTCTCGGCGTATTCGAGGGTGAGCTCGTCCGGCGGCAGGTCGTCGGGCAGGTTCGCGCGCTGCGAGGTCGGCTCGGCGTCGGGGTTGTTCGGGTCGGTGACCATCCGTTCGAGGTACGGACCGAAGCGGCCCACACGCACGTGGATCTCGCGACCCTCGGAGTCGTCGAACAGGCGGATGGAGTTGATCTCGCGGGCGTCGATGTCCTCGAGGTTCTCCCCCACCAGCTTCTTCAGGCCGCCCTTGCGCGCGACCGACTCCTCGTGACCGTCGTCGCTGCCGAAGTAGAACCGCGTCAGCCAGTCGGTGCGCTGCCGGTGACCGGAGGCGATCTCGTCGAGATCGTCCTCCATCCCGGCCGTGAAGTCGTAGTCGACGAGCTGGGCGAAGTGCGCCTCGAGCAGGCCGATGACGGCGAACGCCACCCACGACGGGACGAGCGCGCTGCCACGCTTGTAGACGTAGCCGCGGTCGAGGATGGTCTTGATGATCGACGCGTAGGTCGAGGGCCGGCCGATCCCGAGCTCTTCGAGCGTCTTGATCAAGCTCGCCTCGGTGTACCGGGCCGGCGGGTTGGTGGAGTGACCGTCCGGATCGAGCTTCGTCGCGGTGACCGAGGCACCCTCGGACAGGTTCGGCAGGCGCGACTCCGCGTCGTCCGACTGACCACCGGCTTCCTCGTCGACACTCTCGACGTATGCCTTGAGGAAGCCCGGGAACGTGATGGTGCGGCCCGACGACGAGAAGGTGCACTCCTCGCCGGTGCCCGCGGTGCCGGTGATGCGCAGCGTCAGCGTGGTGCCCCGCGCGTCGGCCATCTGGGAGGCGACGGTGCGCTGCCAGATGAGCTCGTAGAGCTTGAACTCGTCGCCGTCGAGGCGCGCGTGCAGCTCGCCGGGGGTCGCGAAGACGTCGCCGGCGGGACGGATCGCCTCGTGTGCTTCCTGCGCGTTCTTGACCTTGCGGGTGTACTGGCGCGGCGTCGGATGGACGAACTCGGCACCGTACAGCTGGGTGGCCTGTGCGCGGGCCGCCGCGATCGCCGACTCGGACAGCGTCGTCGAGTCGGTACGCATGTAGGTGATGTAGCCGTTCTCGTACAGACGCTGCGCGGTGCGCATGGTGCGCTCGGACGAGAACCGCAGCTTGCGGCCCGCCTCCTGCTGCAGCGTCGACGTCATGAACGGCGCGTAGGGCTTGCGGGTGTACGGCTTGCTCTCGGCCGACGACACCGTCAACGCGACACCGGCGAGTGCCTCCGCGAGGCGGCGGGCGCGGTCCTCGTCGAGGACGACGACACCGTTCGACTTCAGGTTCCCGTCGGGCCCGAAGTCGCGACCCGAGGCAACACGGGAACCGTCGACGTTGACCAGGCGGGCACCGAACGACCGGGGGCTCGCGTCGGCGCCGGCGTCCATCGTGGCCGCGATGTCCCAGTACTCGGCGGACTTGAACGCCATGCGCTCGCGTTCGCGCTGCACGATCACGCGGGTCGCCACCGACTGCACACGACCCGCCGACAGACGGGGCATGACCTTTTTCCACAGCACGGGACTGACCTCGTAGCCGTAGAGACGGTCGAGGATGCGGCGGGTCTCCTGCGCGTCGACCAGGTCGTTGTCGAGGTCGCGGGTGTTCTCGGCGGCCGCGCGGATAGCGGGCTCGGTGATCTCGTGGAAGACCATGCGCCGGACCGGCACCTTGGGCTTCAGGGTCTCGAGCAGGTGCCAGGCGATGGCCTCGCCCTCGCGGTCGGGGTCGGTGGCGAGGTAGAGCTCGTCGGCGTCCTTGAGCAGGCTCTTCAGCTCCGAGACCTTGGTCTTCTTGTCGGCGCTGACGACGTAGAGGGGTTCGAAGTCGTGATCGACGTCGACACCGAGGCGCGCCCACGACTCGCCCTTGTACTTGGCGGGGACGTCCGCGGCACCGCGCGGCAGGTCGCGGATGTGACCGACCGATGCCTCGACGACGTAGTCGCGGCCGAGGTAGGGGGCGATCTTCCTCGCCTTGGTCGGGGACTCGACGATCACGAGCCGACGCGTGCCCGACGAACCGCCCGCAGTGCTCTTCTCCCGTGCTGCCACCGTGCCGCCCGCACCTTCCCTCATTGCCGACATGTCGCCTTGTTCGAAGACATGTATACCGACCCGTTCCCCAGACGCGGCCACACACAGGGTCGCACATCCTCGGGGAACGGCTCTTCACAAGTGATGATCACCCGGTTCCACGTGCGGCCAGATCCGTCGTGCCGCGTCGGCGTCCGGAGGTGCACCGATGTTCTCGACGAGCCTCGTCAGACGCCTCCGGCCGGAGATCCTCAACCCCGGTCCACCGGTGCCGTGCGTACCGATCAGGGTCGGTGCGATGCCGGCGCGCATGAGCGCCTGCGCCAGAACTGCATGAGTGTCGGGAGCCGTCGCATCCAGACCGAGAACATACTGTGCTCCCTCGACCTCCATGCGACCGGACGCGAGGAACCACGCCCGCTGGGCCCGCGAGGACGGGACCCAGCCGGTCGGGACCGTCTTGCCGTCGTCGCTGCTCCACTGGGTCGCGAGCGGGACGAGAGCGGGGTCGACGGATGTGCTGACGGTGAACAGCTCGCCGTCGACGGCGATGTCCGCCTCGACTCCCGTGTCGGTCACGAGCTGCCCGATCGCACGGGCGCGCCATTCGGCGTCGACCTCCACGGTCAGCACCGCGCCGTCGTCGGTGAGACGCGCACGTCCGTGTGCCGCGAGCAGGCCGCTCAGGTCGGCCAGGGCCGGCGGCATCGTGTCGGCCCCGAAGAAGGACAGTTGACTCACGGGTCCTCCTCTCCCGGCTCCGTGAGCGCGACGAGGCGGTGAGGTCCCACGACCGGTTCGCGCACACGTCCCGGAAATGCATCGTCCCCCATCACCTGAGGCGACGGGGGACGATCGGGCGAGGTGGTTGACCTTGCCCGGTTGCTCGCTCGAGCGGGTGGATCAGAGTGCGCGCACGCCGGTGGCCTGCGGGCCCTTGGTGCCCTGACCGACCTCGAACTCGACTCGCTGGTTCTCCTCGAGGGTGCGGAAGCCGGAACCCTGGATCTCGGAGTAGTGAACGAACACGTCGGCGGAGCCGTCCTCAGGAGCGATGAAGCCGAAGCCCTTCTCCGCGTTGAACCACTTCACAGTGCCCTGTGCCATGCTTTTCCTTCTCTTTCTAACACCGGATTCGACGAACCGCCGGGTACGCGATCCGCCAGGTCCCGGTTCCGACCGCTGTACTTCTCGAGTCCCCCGTTGGAAGAGCTAAAGCACCGCGCTCGCAACCATCGATCCTGCGAGCGTGCACTTTTCCAAGTCTACGAACACAGAAGCTGCGACCGGGTGTCAGTCAACCACGTTCTGGGCACGCGCAACAGTAGGAATGGGCACAAACGTGCCAATTCCCTGATCTTGTTCATGTCTCGGTAGCATTACCCACGGGTAGCTGTTGCTCCCATGTTACGGGAGGCCACTGTGGCCCCACTCGTCCCGGACCCGGGTCTCCCGCATCCGACACAGCCTCGCCGTATCCGACACATTCCTATCCGACAGACGTTTTCGACAGACACCTCGTCCGACCCAGCGGAGTACTGCGTGACCGGCTCGCCCTTCCTCCACAACGGCGACGCCACCGCCCCCACCTACGGTCGCGAGCTGCTCGACCGGCTGCTCGCCGGCACCCCGACGGGCGAGTCACCGCTGACCCACGTCGCAGAGATCCCGGCCCGGCCCGCCCACCACAGCGACTGGCCGCAGTGGGCGCACGAGGACGTCGTCCGGGCCTTCCGCGACCAGGGCGTCGAGCGTCCCTGGCACCACCAGGCGAGCGCCGCCGACATCGCGGCCGGCGGGGAGAACGTGGTGGTGTCCACCGGCACCGCGTCGGGCAAGTCGGTCGCCTACCAGCTGCCCGTCCTGAGCGCGCTCGCCGACGACCCGCAGGCCACCGCTCTCTACCTGTCGCCCACCAAGGCTCTCGGCGCCGACCAGCTGCGCGCGGTCACCGAACTGACCTCCGACATCGACGGCCTGTCGACCGTGTGCGCGTGTGCCTACGACGGCGACACCTCCACCGAGATCCGGCAGTGGACGCGCCGGCACTCGCGCTGGATCTTCACCAATCCCGACATGCTGCACCTGTCGCTGTTGCCCGCCCACGCACGATGGGCCCGGCTGTGGCGCCGCCTGCGGTACGTCGTCGTCGACGAATGCCACTCCTACCGGGGTGTGTTCGGCTCGCACGTCGCCCTGATCCTGCGTCGGCTCCGGCGCGTGGCCCGCCGGTACGGCGCCGATCCCGTCTTCGTCCTCGCCTCCGCGACGACCGCGGAACCGGGGGCAGCGGCGTCCCGGCTCATCGGAGCACCCTGCCGCGAGATCACCGAGGACGGCTCGCCGCACGGACCCCGCACGGTCGCGATGTGGGAGCCGCCCCTGCTGCGCGAACTCACGGGCGAACACGGCGCCCCGGTGCGGCGGGCCGCCGGGACCGAGGCCGCGCGCCTTCTCGCCGACCTCGTCGTCGAGGGTGCCCGCACCCTGGCGTTCGTCCGGTCGCGTCACGGCGCCGAGCTCACGGCCATGGGTGCACGTCGGCTTCTCGCCGAGGCGGCACCGGATCTCGTCGACCGGGTGGCGGCCTACCGGGCGGGCTACCTCGCCGAGGACCGGCGCGACCTCGAGGCCGCGCTCTCCGACGGCCGTCTGCTCGGCGTCGCCAGCACCAACGCCCTCGAACTCGGCGTGGACATCGCCGGTCTGGACGCGGTGATCGTCGCCGGATTCCCGGGCACGGTCGCGTCCTTCCGTCAGCAGGGCGGTCGCGCCGGTCGCCGCGGGCAGGGTTCGCTCGTCGTGCTGGTCGCGCGGGACGATCCGCTCGACACCTATCTCGTGCACCATCCGCAGGCACTGCTCGACCGGCCGGTCGAGGCGACGGTCACCGATCCGAACAATCCGTACGTGCTCGGGCCCCAACTTCTCTGCGCCGCATCGGAACTGCCGATCAGCGATGCCGAGGTCGAGGAGTTCGGCGCGCTCGACGTCCTCACGGACCTCGCGGAGCAGGGACTGATCCGCCGCCGCCCGCACGGCTGGTTCGTCACCCCGGGAACGCAACCGCACGGCGATGTCGAGATCCGCGGCGGGATCGGCCGCCAGGTCTCGATCGTCGAGGGTGACACCGGTCGCATGCTCGGCACCGTCGACGCCGCCCGCGCCCCCGCGACCGTCCATCCCGGAGCTGTGCACCTGCACCAGGGTGAGACCGTCGTCGTCGACGAGTTGTATCTCGAGGACGGCATCGCCCTCGTGCACGCCGAGGACCCGGAATGGTCGACGAGCGCACGCGAGATCACCGACATCTGTTGCATCTCCGTCGACGAACACCGCGAGTTCGGACCCGTCACCGTCGCGTCCGTGGGGGTCGAGGTGACGCACCGGGTGGTCGGCTATCTGCGCCGCCTGCCGTCCGGAGAGGTGCTCGACCAGATTCCCCTCGACATGCCCGAGCACACGCTCGACACCCACGCGGTGATGTACACGATCGACCCCGACCTGCTCGACCGGATCGGGGTGACCCCCGATCGCGTGCCCGGGGCACTCCACGCCGCCGAGCACGCCGCGATCGGCCTGCTCCCCCTGCTCGCGACGTGCGATCGGGGCGACATCGGCGGCGTCTCCACCGATCTGCATCCCGACACCGGGCTGCCCACCGTCTTCGTCTACGACGGACAGCCCGGCGGCGCCGGATTCGCCGAACGCGGATACCACCGGATCACCAAGTGGCTCGCCGCGACCCGCGATGCGGTCGCGGCCTGCGAATGTGCCGCCGGATGCCCGTCGTGCGTGTACTCCCCCAAGTGCGGGAACGGCAACGATCCGCTCGACAAGGCCGGGGCGGTCGCCGTCCTCGATGCCGTCCTCGCTGCGATCGAGGGGTGACGGCGATTCAGGCCACCGGCGGCGCCTACTCGGCCGGATCTGGGACGGGAACGGCTGCCAGCAGCCGCTTCGTGTACGGGTCGGGCGGCAACCGCTGGATGCGAGCACAGGCAAGCAACGAGCGCCAATGCGCTGGATACGGCCGCGAGCGACCGCCGACGGGCCTCATCGGGCAGGACCGGCTCGCGCGACGGCCGTCGCCTCCTTGCCGCCGAAGAGAGCCGACACCTCAGCGGTGACCTCGACGAGCGCATCCCACTCTTCGATCTCGCAGCGCCGCAATCGTACTCGCATCCGTGTGGTGATCGCCTCGCTCGCCTCGCAAGCCTCCACGACCCCGCGGTCCAGTGCCGAGGCGACCGCCACCGCCGCCAGGTCGGCCGCCGCCTGCGCACGATGACGTGCGACGACGACCGACCCGACGTGCAGCAACGTGGCCGTGATCGCGATGAGTCCGGCCATCACGGCGCAGCCGATCACACTCGCGCTCCCGTCGTCGCCGAGGAGGGACGGGCCCGACCTCATCGCGTTCCTTCCGGCTCGCGCACCGCCACCGCCTCGGCCGTGAGGGTCAGCAACGGGAGCAGCGGACTCTCCGCGGTCACGACCGCCACGATCAGATCTCCTTCCTCGCGTACCGCCACGCGTGCGTCCGGAGGCGCGACTCGCGTAGCCACATCGACCGCCCTCGCTTGATCTCCCCGCGCGGCGAGGCGGGCGGCTTCACGGGCGGCGTCATGGCACCGCACCTGGTACGCGATGCCCAGCACCGCGCCGAGGCACAGCACGAGCACCGTGACCAGGCTTGCGACGGCGAGAGCCGCTTCGACGGTGACCCCGCCTTCGTCCTCACGAACGAAAGCGCGTAACCAGCGTCGTCCGAGCATCTTTCGCATGCGTCGGTATCACACCGCCGTGTTCAGGGCACGCTCGACGATGCCCGTCAGCGCGGACACGATCGAATCGCCGGTCACCACGGTGTACAGCACCGCCCCGAAAGCCGCCGCCGCAATGGTCCCGATCGCATATTCCGCCGTCGACATGCCGTCGTCCTGCACGACGAGCCCGCCGAGGCGACCACGCAGACCGTGTGCGAACGCTTCGGTCACTGTTCGTTTCCCCATCTTCCGCCCCTCCCATCCGAGCGGCGCGGACCGTCCGCGCCGACGTTCACATCAGCCCCGCACCCAGGACGTCCCGCGCCAGGCCGACGACGACCGGCACGATGCCCAGGCACACGAAGGCAGGCAGAAAGCACAGACCGAGCGGCCCGCTCACGAGTACTCCGGCCCGATCGATCTCGGCGGCGACCCGGTCCTCCGTCTCGGCGCGATGCCGGACCGCGAGTTCGGCGACGGTGTCCGACAGGGGCGCACCGGATTTCGCGGATCGTCGTGCCGCGCGGGCGAAATCGTCCAGCGCGTCGACCGCTCCCGAACCTCCCCACGCATCGGCCGGATCGGCTCCGAGCGCCAATCGGTCGGCACCTCTCCGCAACGCCGCCGCGAGGTCGGGTGGAGCGGATTCCGCGACGACCCGCGCCGCAGAACCGGCGGGCATCCCTGCGCGCAGGCACGCCGCGAAGAGATCGAAGGCAGCGGGAAACGCGTGCGGGTCGGTCTCGGGTTTAGTTGTATCCGACTCGGCAGCAAGGGTTCTCGTGGAGAACAAGCGGGTGGTTCCACGAGGGGTCGGTGCGACGACGAGAGAGGCCGCTCCCAGCAACACCGCCCACGTCGCGCTCATGCCCTCACCCGTGCCGCGATCCGGTCCGTCCACAGCAGACCCGCACAGACCAGCGCAGTGCCGACCACGAGCATGATGCCGCCGAGCCCACCGGCGAGGAGGATGCCGAGCGGAGCAGCGCCCATGAGTTGCCCGAGACCCACCCCGAGCACCGGCAGTCCCGCCAGAACCGTCGCCGTGGCCCGAGCACCGGCAAGTCCGGCCTCCGTACGGGCACGGATCCGCATACGCGCGGCCAGATCGATACGCGCGGCCCCGAGCAGTTCGGCGAGGGCGAGACCGTGGCGGTCGGAGACGGCCCACGCATCGGCGACACGACCCAGACTGTCGGCGACACCATTCGAGGATGCTGTGGCCGAACGTAGTCCGTGTGCCGCCGACCCGCCGAGTCGCGCCCGGGCCGCAGCGACCCGGAAGGCACCGGCGACGGACCCGGCCGTCTCCCGGGCCGCCGTCTCGCACGCGTCGGCGGGATGCGTCCCCACCCGCAGATCGGCGATCACGGTGTCGAGTCCCGACAGCAACATCCGTCGTTGCCGATCGAGCTCAGCAGCGCGGCGCCGGGCTCGGCGACGCCACACCGCGGTCGTCGCGACGGTCGCGCCGGCCACAGCCGGTGTGATTCCCGCCCACACCACAACCGTCGCGAGCACGACGACCATCACCCCGACGACTAGGGCGCGCGGTATCGGGCGCGGCGCCGCGTCGGGCACCCCGCGTCGCAGTCGACGGCGGGCCGAGGACGACGGCAGGACGAACAGCGCCGCCGCGAGGCACAGGATCGTCGCGTTCACGGCGCATCCCGTCGACGCAGGATCCGCTCGAGGGCGTCCATGCCGTGCTCGTCGCCCCTGTCGTGGGTCCATGCCGGTGTGACGATCACGCCTGCGACGGGGTCTCGCTCGACCACGCCGATCCCCACGAGACGTCGCGCTCCGTCGCTGCCGCGGTGGACGTGCAGGATCACCTGCACCGCGGCGACGAGCTGGCTGTGCAGCGCCGCTCGATCGAGGCCGCCGAGTGCGGCGAGAGCCTCGAGTCGCGCGGGCACCTCGTCGGGCGAATTGGCGTGCACGGTCCCTGCGCCGCCGTCGTGACCCGTGTTCAGCGCGGTCAGAAGATCGACGACCTCGGCGCCTCTCACCTCGCCGATGACGATGCGGTCCGGTCGCATCCGCAGCGCCTGCCGCACGAGATCGCGGACGGTGACCTCGCCGACGCCCTCCACGTTGGGTGCCCGTGCCACGAGGCGCACCACGTGCGGGTGGGCCGGGACCAGTTCGGCGGCGTCCTCGACACAGACGATGCGTTCGGTCGGATCCACCGCGCCGAGCAGCGCCGCGAGCATCGTCGTCTTGCCCGCACCCGTGCCACCGACGACGAGGAAGGCCAGGCGCGCGCGGACGATGCGCAGCAGCAACCGATAGGCGACCTCGGAGACCGCACCGCGATCCCGCAGTGCTTCGAGTCCCTGGGTCGTGGGCCGCAGGACCCGCAGTGACAGGCACGTCCCGGCCTGCGCGACCGGGGAGAGCACCGCGTGCAGCCGGACACCGAACTCACCGTGCCCGGGCAACCTGCCGTCGACCCACATCTGGGCGTCGTCGAGCCGACGCCCGGCGAACAGCGCCAATCGCTGCGCGAGTCGTCTGACCGCGGCCTCGTCGGGGAAGGTGACCTCGGTCAGGTGCAGCCCGTTGCCACGATCCACCCAGACGCGATCGGGCGCGGTGACGAGCACGTCGGTCACGGCCGGGTCTGCCAGCAGATCCTCGAGCGGGCCCGCACCGGTCAGTTCGGTCTGCAGATGCCGCAGTGCCGCAAGCAGATCGGAGTCTCCGAGTACTCCACCGGATTCCGCGCGCAGGGCTGCGGCGACGCGGGTCGGAGTGAGCTCCCCGGTCTCGTCGGCCAGCCGGTCGCGGACCCGCGAAAGGAGGTCGTCCCCGAGGGTCCCGGTCATGCCGCACGTCCCGGGCCGGCGCGGTCGGCCCCGACGGCCGCCAGCACGTCGTGCGCCGCACCGAGCAACGGCGAGCGTGACCGCAGCCGCAGGCCCCCGCGTTCGAGCATCTCGCTCAAGCCCGGCTCGGGACGCATCGAGGTGAGCACGTCCAGGCCCACCGCGTCGGACACATCGACGGCTCGCAAGCCACCGGGTGCGGGCCCGCGGACGACGACTCCGGCCGGTTCACCCCGCGCCGCGAGCGTGCGGGCGACCCGGGCAGCGGAGAGCACCGCACCGATCCGGGCCGGCACGACGACCACGGTGAGGTCGGCCAGTGCGATCACCGCGTCGGCGACCGGGTCGAAGCTGCGCCCCACATCGCAGACGACGGTTGCTCCCGCTCCGCGCACCCCGTCGACGACCGACTCTGCGGCGACGGCGGTGAGCCGATCGGTGTTCTCGCGGTCGGTGGACAGGACGCCCACCCCGGATGCCCATACGGGTACGGCGTCGCGCAGGGCACGCGCCGAGACCCGTCCACCGTCGACGGTGAGACCGGACCACCGCACTCCCGGACACTCCTCGAGACCGGTCAGGACGTCGAGTCCCGCGCCGAACGGATCGGCGTCGACGAGCAGGGTGTCGCGTCGTTCGTCGTTCCCCGCGGCCCAGGCGAGTGCGGCGGCGAAGGTCGACGCGCCCGCTCCCCCGCATCCTCCGACGACCGCGAGGACGGTGCCGGCACCCGTCGAGGGCTCGTCAGCGGCCGCGACGATCGAGAGCAGTTCCACCTCCTCGGACGGGAGGGCGAGGACGTGTTCGGCGCCGACGGTCGCGGCGGCCTGCCAGTCCGCCAGGCCGGCCGTCCCGCTGCACACGAGGATCACGCCGGGGCGGCGGGGATATCCGGCCGCGCATGCCGCTGCGGCGGACGCATCGAGGACGACGATCGCCGCGTCGGTCCACGCCCTGCGGGGCACCGGCACGGACATCTCGTGCAGTGTGCGGTCGGCCGCCGCGACCACACGATGGAGGTCGGCGACCAGCGCGGGATCGTCGACCAGTCCGAGGATGTCGTTCATGCCCGACAGGCTGCCCGCTACGGGGTCGTGAGTGTCGCGGAAACGGCCTCGGAAGCCCCGCCTGTGGATGGATCAGGGGCCTGTGGACAACCCGGCCGTGCGCACCCTCGTCGCACCTGTGCGCAGGTCGGCGGGTGTAGAAGACAGTACGGAGACGTGCGGAAAAGGCCTCGGACAAAGCGACAGCCCTCGCCAGGGGGGAGGAGGCGAGGGCCGTCTGCGTTCAGCCCCGGGGGGTCGGGCTGAACACAACCCGAGTATCGACCCGGGCATTCGCGATAGTACACCGCTAGGCGCGACTGCTTGCAACTTCAAACACCGGCGCGGCGCGCCCCTATTGTGGTGGTCGTGACCGATACGTCCGTGAATCCGTCCCGACCGGCCCCGTCGACGGGGGGCTCACCGGACTCGGCTCGCATCGCAGCGTTCTTCGATCTCGACAAGACCGTCATCGCCAAGTCGAGCGTGCTGGCGTTCACCCGGCCGTTCTTCGAGGAGGGTCTCCTCAGCCGCCGGGCCGTGCTGCAGAGCACCTACGCCCAGCTCCTCTACCTGTTGTCGGCGGCCGATCAGGCCCGGGTAGACCGGATGCGAGAACACATCGCGCACATGTGCAAAGGATGGGATGTCGAGCAGGTCGGATCGATCGTCGAGAAGACCCTGCAGGACGTCGTGACACCGCTCGTCTACGCGGAGGCGAAGGATCTGATCGCCGATCACCGGGCCCGCGGTCACGACGTGATCATCGTGTCCGCATCCGGCCAGGAAGTGGTGACTCCGATCGCCCGGACACTCGGTGCCTCCCACAGCACGGGGAGCCGGATGCGGATCGTCGACGGCCGCTACGCCGGCGAGCTCGAGTTCTACTGCTTCGGGGAGGCGAAGGCGGTCGCGATCCGCGAGCTCGCCGAGCAGTACGGTTACGATCTCTCCCGCAGCTACGCGTACTCCGATTCGGCCACCGACCTGCCGATGTTGCTGGAGGTCGGCAATCCGCGCGCGGTCAACCCCGACCGCCCGCTGCGCCGGGAAGCAAACGAAAACGGTTGGCCTGTTCTCACTTTCGCCCGGCCCGTACCGCTCGGACGTCGTGCCCGTCCGTCGCCGCGCGCCCTGGCGACGCTCGCCGCGACCCTCGGAGCGACCGCACTGATACTGGGTGCCACCCGCCGACTGGCCAAGCGCCGGATGCGTTGACACTCAGGGTCACTCGCCGCGAAATCGAGAACAAACATTGCCGTCGGGGGCTTGCCGACATCTCGCGGACGGGGTAGAAAGGAGTTACGGAAGGACGGAAGGCCAAGACCGAATCGGAAGAGAAGATTCGATCTCCCGACTGTTCTTCCCAGCACGGACACCGAGTACCCACGCGAAGCCGATGCCACTATAAGGGCACGAGTGTTGTGGGCCTGCGAGTTCCGGATTTTCGAAGACGAGTACCCCGCACCCGTTGCGAGGACGAATCGACGATACCCGGATCATCGCCGAGGCCGTTGAATCACAACCCATTTCAGCACGCATGGTAACTCGAACCGCCCGTGCTAGCGGGTGGCGGAATCGATCTCGATCGATATGCCACCCGCTTTCGCGTGCAGGGGGTTTCGCGTACAGGCCGCGATTCGGCCGGCGAAGCCCCGCCCGGCACTCAGCCGGCGAACGCCTCGGCGATCGAGCCGGCCTCACGAGCCCCGGCCTCGAGCGACCCACAGCAGAAGAGCACCCAGCCGCCGACGCCCTCCACGGTTCCCGCCCCGAATCCGGCGACCCCGTCGCGGTAGGCCTGCAACCGGCGCATCCAATGGACCTCCGGTACGCCCAGATTGCGCGTATCGAGTCCGGACGCGACGCACACGAGCCGGGACGCGGCCCGCGCCACGATGCCGTCGGCGACCCCGAAGGGCTTCAGGACGGACAGTTCACCGTGCACGACCGCAGCGAGAACGGGCGCCGGGGCGTTCGTCCCCCCGGTGACGAGTTGCGCGAGCCCGTCGAGACGCTCGGCGACCCCCGGCTCCGTCCGCGGACGACCCAGCTCCTCGGCGTCCTCCACGAGATCCGCGGCAGCGAGAAGGTGCAGGCGGGCCAGTGCCTGAAGCGGGGCACGTCGCCACGTCGCGACCATGTTGTCGAGCGCGTCGCCGTCGAGCGACTGCGCGACCCGCAGCGCTCCGGCCAGGATCGGATCGCCACTCTCCCCCGGCTGCGGAAGTTCCATCGACCCGCCGTCGATCGACGCCGAGGCGCGGGCGGCCCGCACCGATGCCTCCGCGGCGGTGTTCGCCCAACCACGCCGATTGGTTCGATGACGATGCACCTCCGCGAGCGCGTCGCGGGCACGGTCGGCGGCGTCGCGTACGCCCGGAAGGTCGACGAGAGGCTGAAGAGGGTCGGTCACGCCGACGACGGTACCGGCGCACACGCGGTGGACGGACGAGAGGTTCACCGGTCGTGCCCGAATGCCGTTCGTCGCTCGAATTCGACCGATGAGCGAAAGTGACGGGGTTGCATATCGATGCAACGGTGCGGCGCCGGTCACAGATGATTACGCTCACAAGAGCCCGAATGGAACCATCCCGGAAAGAGGCCCTGCACCATGACGAGCGCAGCCCAGGAGCACGAATCGAAGGCGTACCCGCCGAGCCCGGAGTTCACCGCCACGGCCAACGCCGGTCCGGAACTGCAGGCCGCGGCCGACGCCGATCGGCTCGGATTCTGGGACGAACAGGCGAAACGACTCGACTGGGCGGAGCCCTGGACGGAAGTGCTCGACTGGTCGAACGCTCCGTTCGCGAAGTGGTTCGTCGGCGGCAAGCTCAACGTCGCCTACAACTGCGTCGACCGGCACGTCGAGGCCGGTAACGGCGATCGGGTCGCCATCCACTTCGAGGGCGAGCCCGGCGACAGCCGGTCGCTGACCTACAACGACCTCCTCGCCGAGGTCTCCCGCGCCGCGAACACCTTCACCGAGCTCGGCCTGGTCGCCGGCGATCGCGTCGCGATCTACATGCCGATGATCCCCGAGGCCATCGTCACCATGCTCGCGTGCGCGCGCCTCGGCCTGACCCACTCGGTGGTGTTCGGCGGCTTCTCGTCGTCGGCGCTGCGGTCGCGCATCGACGATGCGCAGGCCAAGCTGCTCGTCACCGTGGACGGGCAGTGGCGGCGCGGCCAGGCCGCGCCGCTCAAGAACGCCGCCGACGAGGCCGTCGCCGACGCAAAGTCGATCGAGCACGTGCTGGTCGTCGCGCGCACCGGCATCGACGTGGAGTGGACCGAAGGGCGAGACCTGTGGTGGCACGAGACCGTCGAGAAGGCCTCCCCCGAGCACGAAGCGCAGCCGTTCGACTCCGAGCACCCGCTGTTCATCCTGTACACCTCGGGCACCACGGGTAAGCCCAAGGGCATCATCCACAGCTCGGGTGGCTACCTGACGCAGGCGTCGTACACCCACCACTACGTCTTCGACCACAAGCCGGGCCGCGACGTCTACTGGTGCACCGCCGACATCGGCTGGGTCACCGGCCACAGCTACATCGTCTACGGCCCGCTGAGCAACGGTGTCACCCAGGTCGTCTACGAGGGCACCCCCAACTCGCCGAACGAGCACCGGCACTTCGAGATCATCGAGAAGTACGGGGTGTCGATCTACTACACCGCCCCGACGCTGATCCGCACGTTCATGAAGTGGGGTCGCGAGATCCCCGACGCCCACGACCTGTCGTCGATCCGTCTGCTCGGCAGCGTCGGCGAGCCGATCAACCCGGAGGCGTGGCGCTGGTACCGCGAGGTCATCGGCGCGGATTCGGCCCCGATCGTCGACACCTGGTGGCAGACCGAGACCGGCGCGATCATGATCTCGCCGCTGCCCGGCATCACCGCCACCAAGCCAGGCTCGGCGATGGCGCCGCTGCCCGGTATCTCCGCGAAGATCGTCGACGACGAGGCCACCCCGCTCGGCGCGGGCGGTAACGGCTACCTGGTGCTCGATCAGCCGTGGCCGGCGATGCTGCGCGGCATCTGGGGCGACGAGCAGCGTTACCGCGAGACCTACTGGTCGCGCTACGCCGAGCAGGGCTGGTACTTCGCCGGCGACGGTGCGCGTTACGACGACGACGGAGCGCTGTGGGTGCTCGGCCGCGTCGACGATGTCATGAACGTCTCCGGTCACCGCATCTCCACCTCGGAGGTCGAATCCGCGCTCGTGTCGCACCCGTCCATCGCCGAGGCCGCGGTCGTCGGCGCGGCGGACGAGACCACCGGCCAGGGCATCGTCGCGTTCGTGATCCTGCGCGAGCACGTCGAGAACACCGGCGACACGCTCATCAAGGAACTGCGCGATCACGTGGCGGTGGAGATCTCCCCGATCGCCAAGCCCCGTCAGATCACCGTTGTGCCGGAACTGCCGAAGACCCGGTCGGGCAAGATCATGCGCCGCCTGCTGCGCGACGTCGCCGAGGGCCGCGAGCTCGGCGACACCTCGACGCTCGTCGATCCGGCCGTCTTCGACGCGATCCGCGGCAAGTAGCCGACCGCGAAAGGCCCCTTCCGGATCGGATCCGGAGGGGGCCTTTCGCGGTCGGTACGACTACACCTCGTCGAGCGACCGGTCGCGGGTCTCCTTGACGACGAGCAGCGCGACGAAGGTCGTCGCCGCGGCGATCAGCAGGTAGATGCCCACCCAGCCGACGCCGTAGCTCGTGGCCAGCCACGTCGCGATGAAGGGGGCCACCGCGGCACCGAGGATGCTCGACACGTTGTACGAGATTCCGGAACCCGTGTAGCGGACGTTGGTCGGGAACAGCTCGGGCAGGATCGCACTCTGCGGCCCGAAGGTCAGACCCATGAGCAGCATGCCGACGATGAGGAAGAACAGCATGCGTCCGGAGCTCATGCCGTCGCTCGACAGCAGGAACTGGAAGCACAGGCCGAACACCATGATCGCGCCCGTGACGACCAGCAGGGTCGAGCGGCGACCGTAGCGGTCGGCGAGCCACCCGGCGACGGGAACCGCCGCGGCGAAGAACAGCACCGCGACCAGCTGCAGCACGAGGAAGTCCGCGTACTGGAAACCGGCACCGTGGCCACCTTCCTCGGGGGTCTTGCCCGTTCCGAAGCTCAAAACCCAGGTGGTCATGATGTAGAAGAGCGTGTACGTCGCGAGCATGACGAAGGTGCCGATGATCAGCTCACGCCAGCTGTTCTTGAACACCTCGGCGAGAGGCGTCTTGACCTTCTTGCCCTCGGCGACGGCCTTGGCGAAGACCGGCGTCTCTTCGAGCTTGAGCCGCACGTACAGCCCGATGATCACCATGATCGCGCTGAGCAGGAACGGAATGCGCCAGCCCCATTCGAGGAAGGCGCTCGACAGGTCGGGGTCGCCGTTGTCGTGGCCGAGCGCCAGCGTGATGATCAGGAACAGGCCGTTGGCGCCGATGAAGCCGATGGGTGCGCCGAGCTGCGGCCACATCGCCGCCCAGGCGCGCTTGCCGGGTTCGGCCGTCTCGGTGGCGAGCAGCGCCGCACCCGACCACTCCCCACCGAGACCCAGGCCCTGGCAGAAGCGCATGAGCGCCAGCAACGCCGGTGCGATGAGCCCGGCCTGGTGATAGGTCGGCAGCAGGCCGATGAGGAAGGTCGCGATGCCCATCGTCAGGAGCGAGCCGACGAGCGTGACCTTGCGGCCGATGCGGTCGCCGAAGTGCCCGAAGACGACGGATCCGACCGGGCGGGCGACGAAAGCGATACCGAAGGTCGCGAGGGAGGCGAGCAGCGCGGTCGTGCTGTTGCCCTGCGGGAAGAACAGGTGCGGGAAGACCGAGACGGCGGCTGTCGCATAGATGTAGAAGTCGTAGAACTCGATGGACGTGCCGACCATGCTGGCGACGACGATGCGCCGGCGCGGAACGCCTGCGACGAGCGAGGAACCCCCGTCCTCGACTCCGACCGATGTGCTCACTGAACCATCCCCACTACTCCACTCACATTCTGAGACCAGATCCCACTTACTAGGAAAGTGAACACCCGAGTTTCCGCCCACCGCAAATCGGACACCCCTACGGACGCCCTCCGTCCGGCGTTAGACTCTTCCCCGGTGTACCGGGAAGTCTGGTCGGCGACGGTTCGCCCGTGCCCGTATCCGCCCAGCGAAAGACGCCCGTGTCCGACACCTCCTCACCCACCTGGACCGCACCTCTGGGTCGCTTCCTCCGCACCGAGACGGTCGGCGGTTCACTGCTGCTCATCGCCGCAGCGATAGCGCTGATCTGGGTCAACTCCCCCTTCGGCGACTCCTATCTCGCTCTGCGGGACTTCGAGATCGGCCCGGAGTTCCTGCACCTGCACCTCTCGGTCGGCGACTGGGCCAAGGACGGCCTGCTCGCCGTCTTCTTCTTCGTCGCGGGCCTCGAACTCAAGCGCGAACTCGTCACAGGCGAACTCGCCGATCGCAGGAAGGCGATCCTGCCCGTGATCGCCGCATGCGGCGGCGTGATCCTTCCTGCCGTCATCGCAGCCGTCGTGGGCTGGGGTGCGCCGGGAATGGACCGGGGTTGGGCGATCCCCGTCGCGACCGACATCGCCTTCGCTCTCGGCGTGCTCGCCCTCACCGGTTCGCGCATCCCCACCAGCGCCCGGGTGTTCCTGTTGAGCCTGGCGGTCGTCGACGACCTCATCGGCATCGCGCTCATCGCGATCCTGTTCACCTCGGGACTCGCCGTCGCGTGGCTGCTCGCCACAGTGGCCGCAGCGGCGGCATACTGGTTCGCGCAGCAGAAGCGCATCACCACGCCGTGGTTGTATGTGCCGCTCGCACTGTTCACCTGGTACGCCATGCACAACGCAGGCATCCACGCGACCGTCGCCGGGGTCCTCCTCGGCCTGCTCACCCGTGTCCGCACCGATCCCGGGGAGGACTACGCACCCGCCGAGCGGCTGGTCCACCACATCCAACCGTGGTCCGCCGGTCTGTGCGTCCCGCTGTTCGCCCTGTTCGCATCCGGTGTACCCATCGGTGCGGAGATGCTCGGCCAGGTGTTCACCGATCCTGTCGGCCAGTCCGTCGTCCTCGGACTGCTCCTCGGCAAGACCGTCGGGATCTTCGGCGCCACCTGGATCTCGATCCGGCTCGGTCTCGCCACCCGCCCGACCGGGCTGATGTGGGGAGACGTGCTCGCGCTCGCCGTGATCGGCGGCATCGGGTTCACGGTGAGCCTGCTCATCGCCGAACTTTCGCTCGGCGACATCCACGGTGGCGAGCCCGCCGAGATCGCCAAGGCCGCCGTGCTGGTGACATCATTGATCGCCTCTGTCCTCGGGTCGGCGCTACTGTTACGGCGTGGGCGCGCCCACCGCCAACGGAACGAACCAACCGAAGGGGTCGAGTAGTGAGCGTGACGAACGCGAATCGTCCGGAGAACGGAGTCCCGTCGAGCATTTCGGGCATCCCGTTGACGAAGGTGGACGCTCCGACACCCCGCGATGCCAGTGTGGGCGAACTGGTACGCGACGCAGCGACACAGCTGTCCACACTGTTCCGCGCCGAAGTCCAGCTCGCCAAGGCCGAGGTGACCGGCGAGGTCAAGAAGGGCGTGCAGGGCAGCCTGTTCTTCATCCTCGCGCTCGCCGTGCTGACCTTCAGTTCGTTCTTCTTCTTCTTCTTTCTCGCCGAACTCCTCGATGTCTGGGTGGCGCGCTGGCTCGCCTTCCTCATCGTCTTCCTGATCATGCTGGTGGTGACGGGCCTGCTGGCCCTGATCGGCTATATGCGGGTCCGGAAGCTGCGCGCACCGAACAAGACCATCGACTCGCTCAAGCAGACCGCGTCGATCCTCCCGAGCAGCCAGGACGGACACGATGCGGACGGCCCGCGCCACGCCGCGCCGCGCCGCGTCACCCGCTGACGAACCGGAAGAGCCAGTGCCCGTCCCCGACCCGTCCACGGTCCGGTATCCCGGACCGTGGACGCATCGAGACATCCACGCCAACGGCATCCGCTTCCATGCCGTCGAAGCCGGTCCGCACGACCCGGACACACCTCTCGTGGTGTTCGTGCACGGCTTCGCCGACCTGTGGTGGTCGTGGCGTCACCAGCTCACCGCCTTCGCCGATCTCGGCTACCGGGCGGTCGCGGTGGACCTGCGTGGTTACGGCGACACGGACAAGCCGCCCCGCGGATACGACGGCTGGACGCTCTCGAACGACATCGCGGGACTGATCCGCGCGCTCGGGCACACCGAGGCGGTCCTCGTGGGCCATGCCGACGGGGGCCTCGTGTGCTGGGCGACCGCGGTGATCCATCCGCATGTCGTGCGGGCCATCGCGGTCGTCGACTCCCCGCACCCCATCTCGCTGCGCGACGCGACCCTGCGCGACCGCGCGCAACGCAAGGCTCTGGTGCCGACCTTCCTCGCCTACCAGCTGCCGTGGCGTCCCGAACGGAAGCTGGTTCGCGACAATGGCCTGGAGATCGAACGGCTGATGCGTGTGCGGTGCGGCCCGGACTGGCGACGCACCGACGAGTTCGCCGATGTCGTCGACCGGCTGCGCACCGCGATCCGCATCCCGGGCACGGCGCACCTGACCCTCGAATACCAGCGCTGGGCGTTCCGCAGCCAGTGGCGTCCCGACGGTCGCCGCTTCATGAAGGCCATGGACGTCGAGCTCACCCTGCCGATCCTGCAGCTGCACGGCGCGCTGGATCCCTACGTGCTCGCCGCGACCCTCCGACGCTGCGTGCGGCACGCCCCCGGACGGATCCTGAAATTCGTCGACGGGGCCGGCCACTACGCCCATCAGGAGAAGCCCGAAGCGGTGACGGCACTGCTCGCCGACTTCGTCCGCGGACTCGACTGATCTGCCCGTCCGCCGGACGGGCAGACGTCAGACGATGCAGGCGCCGGTCGCAACCGGCTGATTCACCCCGGCCATCTCCAGCTGCCGGCTCACCTCTGCACCGGTGAGAACGAAACCGGTGTCGGTGTTGTCGACCGCCGCGCCGAAGACCATGCCGAGGACATCGCCGGACGGATCGACCAGCGGACCCCCCGAGTTGCCCTGCCGGATCGTGCCGCGCACCGTGTACACCTCGCGTTCGACGGTGCCGCCGCGGTAGATGTCCGGGCCCTGCAGGTCGAGCGTCTCGCGGATCCGCGCCGCGCTCGCCGTGTACGGACCGCCGCCCGGGTAGCCGAGCACGATCGCGTCGTCACCCGACTCCGCCGGCTCCGGGGCGAAATCCAGCGGCTGCGCGGTCAGTCCCGGCACCGCGAGGATCGCGACGTCCACCTCCGGATCGAACAGCACGACGGTCGCTTCGAGCGGGCCGCCGTCCGTATCGACGGTCACCGCTGCGGTTCCGGCCACGACGTGCGCGTTCGTCATCACCCGTTCGGGGGCCACGACGAAACCGGATCCTTCCAGTGCCTTCTGGCAGCTGGGTGCGACACCGTTGATGCGCAGCACGCTCGTCTGCAGCCGGGCCGGGACCGATCCTTCGAGGAGACCGCCGTCGGGTGCCTCCACCTCGGCGATCGGGGTACGCCCGAACGGCCCGATCACCTCGGGCAGACCCGAGGTGTCGAGCAACGCCGAGAACTCGTTGGGGATCGCACGCATCCAGTCGGGGGCGACGTCGTCGACGGTCCCGAGCACCTGGGATCCCCGCACGGCTGCGGAGACGGCGGGCTGGGTCGTGGCGGTCAGCGGGATGGCGAGCAGCCACGCGGCGACGAGCACCGCGACCGATTGCAGACCGGCACCGACGACGCTGTCGACCGCCCGCGCACCCGGACTGTGGATGCCGCTGCGCGCGGCACGTCCGAGCACCATGCCGGCCACCTCGCCGATCACCACCAGCACCACGATCAGACCGATGCCGGCGAGGATGCGCATGCGCGCATCGTCGATGTGCACGAGCACGTGCGGGGCGATGAGGATGCCCGCGACCGCACCGAGCAGCACACCCAGGAAGGCCAGCGCCGAGGCGACGGCGCCCTGCCGGAGCCCGGAGGACGCGGCGATCAGGACGATCACCACGATGATCAGATCGATCCAGCCCGATCCGGTCATGATTCGACCACCCCCGTCTCCAGTTCGGCGAGTACGACGTCGAGGTCACGGACGTCGTGGTGATCCCACTCGATCTCCCACCCCGATACCGCGAACAGACCCGCGAGCACACCCGCGGTGAAACCCCAGACCAGCATCCCGTCCACCTGGAAAGCCGGGCCCTGATAGCCCAGACGGTGCCGGACCTGGAAACGGTTGTCGGGGTCGAGCAACTCGTGCAGCGACACCCGGACCACGCGGGTCGCCTCCTTCGGATCGACCACTCCGACCGGGCTCGGGGTCTCCCAGTAGGCGACCACGGGAGTCACGTCGAAGCCGGAAGGCGGGATGAACAGTTCGGGGAGCACGGCGAGCGGCCGGATCCCGGACGGATCCAGGCCGGTCTCCTCCTCCGCTTCACGAAGTGCGGTGTGGATGGCGCCGTAGTCCTCGGGATCGGCGGCGCCTCCGGGAAAGGCCACCTGCCCGCTGTGCTGCCGCAGCGTCGCGGCGCGCTGGGTGAGCAGGACGTCGGCGTCGGCGGGAAGTCCGCCGCGGGCCATCGGATCGGCCTCCGGCGACCCGCCGAACAACACCAGCACCGAGGCCTGCCGCACCCGCGCGTCGCGCGGGGCGCGACGGTTCAGGATCGGGTTGAGACCGTGCGGGTCGGTCGGCGACACCGAGGCGACACGCCGGAGCCATTCGGGGATCATGCGGCCACCCCCAGATGCTCCTCGACGACCGAGGCGACCTCGTCGGCCGACCGGAACGGGATGGGGAGCACGGCGGCGACCGACCCGTCGGCGCGGAGCAGCACCGTCACGGGAAGGACGGCGGGCGCGCCGACCGCGGCCTGTACGCGACCCGAGCCGTCCTGCACACCCGGCAGGTGCACGTCGTAGTCGGCGAGCCGGCCGAGGGCGTTCGACTCGTTCGGGTCGGTGTGGACGGTGACGACGGTGACCTCCTCGCCCACCCGGGCGGCGTAGTCCTGGAGGACCGGCAGTTCCTCGGCGCAGGGAGCGCACCACCAGGCCCACAGGTTCACCACGGCGGGCTTTCCGGCGAGGGCGGCCGCGAGGTCGACGGAGGATCCGTCGCTCACGCACTCGAAGACCAGACCGGCGAGCGGACCGGCGGGAGCGGGCGTGGACCCGCCCGGCTGCGGGCACGGATCGAGTGCGGCGGTCTCCCGCAGCGGAGCGAGGGCCTGCGCGCCGTCCTGGGGCCGGCGGTCCATGGGTGCGGTCGAGGGTGCGGCCGGTCCCGGGCCGGTGGCCGGCGGAGGGTCGCTGCGGTCGCGCGGCCAGATGGCGACGATCAATGCGATGACGACGACGAGAGCTGCCAGGCTCCAGCGGCCTGCTGTGGAAGGACGCACTCCGTCACCGCCCGGCCAGCTCGAGCAGGTGCTCGGTCTCCGGTCCCTTCACCAGCGTGGCCGCGGTCTGCGGATCGGTGGGCCCGGTCCCGTAGGAGGGGCAGTCCTTCGCGAGGACACACACCCCGCATGCCGGCTTGCGTGCGTGGCACACGCGCCGACCGTGGAAGATCACGCGATGGGACAGCAGCGTCCATTCCTTGCGCTCGATGAGCACACCCACCGCGTGCTCGATCTTGACCGGGTCGGTCTCGTCGGTCCATTCCCAGCGACGCACGAGCCGCTGGAAGTGGGTGTCGACCGTGATACCCGGCACATCGAAGGCGTTACCGAGGATGACGTTGGCGGTCTTGCGGCCGATGCCGGGCAGCGCGACGAGATCCTTCAGCCGGGCCGGAACCTCGCCGTCGTGCCGCTCGAGCAGGGCCTGGCCGAGACCGATGAGCGAGTTGGCCTTGTTGCGGTAGAAGCCGGTCGAGCGGATGTACTCCTCGAGCTCGGCGCGGTCCGCCTCCGCGTACGCGCGGGCGTCGGGATACCGGGCGAACAGAGCGGGGGTCACCTGGTTGACCCGCACATCCGTGCACTGCGCCGACAGGATCGTGGCGACGGCGAGCTCGAGCGGATTCGTGAAGTCCAGTTCGCAGTAGACGTGCGGAAAAGCCTCGGCGAGGCGCCGGTTCATCCGTCGCGCGCGACGGACGAGGGCCAGTCGCGACTCCGGTCCGCGAGCCTTTCCGTTCACTCGGCGCGGGGCCGTCTCGGGGCTCTCGGACTGGGAGGCATGCACCTGATCCACTCTACGTAAACACTCTCCCCAGGATCCGGCCCCGTGTCTCTTCCGAGACCTTGCGGGTGTTTACTTCCGGGTATGCAAGCTCTTGCTGTGGTCCTCTTCCCGGTGCTGCTCATGTTGTTCGCACTGTCCATGGAACGTGTCGAAGCGCGCTTGAGCCGGTTGTCCGTCCGTGAGCAGGAAGTGGAAGAGTTCCTCGACAAAGCGGACCAGGCCGATGTCGCGGCACTCGCTCGTGAAGGTTTCCCCGGGGCTTTGGCCCGCTTCCAGCGTCGCCGCCGCCGCGGACCGAGCACCGACGGAGCGGACGATTCGGACGGTCATCTGCGCGCGCGCCGCGCCAGCTGAACGACTACTTGCCGGTAGCCTCGAGGTACCGATGATCGGGTTCGTCGATCGTTTCCGTGGTATCGGTCACTCACTCGTGCAGCGCGCACGATAGACTGGGCGCTCGTACGCCTGACAGGTGACCTGCCCAGGAAGTCCGTCGACGTGCAGACCCGGCAGTAGATGACGAATCATTCCCAAAAGGAGCGCACGTGGACGAGGTCCTGGCCAGAGCAGGCATCTTCCAAGGAGTCGAGCCCTCGGCGGTTGCGGCGCTGATCAAAGAGCTTCAGCCTGTAGATTTCCCGCGCGGCCATGTCATCTTCAACGAGGGTGAGCCCGGCGACCGGCTGTACATCATCGTTTCCGGCAAGGTGAAGCTCGGACGTCGTTCGCCCGACGGTCGCGAGAACCTCCTGACGATCATGGGCCCGTCCGACATGTTCGGCGAGCTGTCGATCTTCGACCCGGGTCCGCGCACCTCCACCGCCACCACCGTCACCGAGGTGCGAGCCGTGAGCATGGACCGCGATGCGCTCAAGGCGTGGATCGACCAGCGCCCCGAGATCGCCGAGCAGCTCCTCCGCGTGCTGGCCCGTCGTCTGCGTCGCACCAACAACAGCCTCGCCGACCTGATCTTCACCGACGTCCCCGGTCGTGTCGCCAAGGCACTGCTCCAGCTCGCCCAGCGTTTCGGCACCCAGGAGGCCGGCGCCCTGCGTGTCACGCACGACCTGACGCAGGAAGAGATCGCGCAGCTCGTCGGCGCGTCCCGCGAGACCGTGAACAAGGCCCTCGCCGACTTCGCGCACCGCGGCTGGCTGCGTCTCGAGGGCAAGAGCGTGCTGATCTCCGACTCGGAGCGTCTGGCGCGTCGCGCTCGCTGACCCACGGACATACGAAAGGCCGGGACGCTCGCCGCGTCCCGGCCTTTCGTATGTGCGTATCCCAGCCGTAGCTGCTTCGACCCAGCCGTCCGGCTGCTTCGACTCAACCGTGGCTGCGCAGGTACTCCAACTGCACGTTGACGGACTTCTCCGCCGCACCCCACAACGAGGGGTCGACGTCGGCGTAGACGTGCTCGACGACCTGCCGTGCGGTGGCTTCGGCGCCGAGGGTGCGCAGCGCACCGCGCACCTGCTCGAGCCGACCCTCCCGGTGCGCGAGGTACTCCCGCGCGATCGTCTCGAGGTCGGGCAGCTCGGGGCCGTGCCCGGGCAGCACCGTGTAGCCACCGCCGAGACCGATGAGCGACCTCAACGACCGCAGGTAGTCGCCGAGGTCGCCGTCGGAGTCGTCGAGCACGGTCGTGCCGCGGCCGAGGATGGTGTCGGCAGTGAGAACACTGCGGTCCTGCTCGATCACGAACGACAGCGAATCGGCGGTGTGCCCCGGGGTCGCGACGACCCGGATGCGCAGACCCGCCGCCTCGACGACGTCACCGCCGGACAGTTGCTGCCCACCGCCGTGGCGGTGTTCCGGCAGCACTGCGTGCACCGGGCATTCCGCGAGTTGCGAGAAACGCTCGGCACCCTCGGTGTGGTCGAAGTGGCGGTGACTGATGAGGGTCGCCGCCACCGGCACCTGCGCGATCCGCTCGAGATGGCCTTCGTCGAGGGGACCCGGATCGACCACGACGCACTCGTCGCTGCCGGGGGCCCGGAGGATCCAGGTGTTCGTTCCCTCGAGGGACATGATCGAGGGGTTCTCGGCCAGGATCACCGCGGCGTTCTCGGTGACCTGGCGCAGCTGCGCGTAGGCGGGGTGGACCAGCGCCATCACATGTGCCTCTCGTGTCGGATCCGTCGGGAGCCGCCTCCGATCGGGGAGGGTGGCGTCAGCGTACTTCCACCATCAGCTCGACCTCGACGGGAGCGCCGAGGGGCAGTTCGGCGACGCCGACGGCCGAGCGGGCGTGCGCGCCGACCTCACCGAAGATCTCCCCGAGCAGTTCCGACGCGCCGTTGATGACGCCGGGCTGTCCGGTGAAGCCCTCGGCGGACGCCACGAAACCGACGACCTTCACGACGCTCGCGATGTTGTCGAGTCCGACGAGACCGTCGACTGCGGCGAGCGCGTTGAGCGCGGCGGTGCGGGCCGCGGTCTTCGCCTCCTCCGCTGATACCTCGGCACCCACCTTGCCGGTGTGCGTCAGCTTCCCGTCGGCCAGCGGCAGCTGACCGGAGGTGTAGACGACGTCGCCATTGCGGACGGCGGGTACGTAGGCCGCCACCGGGGCGGCGACCGGCGGCAGGGTGATGCCGAGTTCGGTCAGGCGTTCGCTCCAGGTGTTGTGCGACACCGATCAGCCCTTCGGACGCTTGAGGTAGGCGACGTGCTGCTCACCGGTGGGGCCGGGCAGGACGGTGACGAGCTCCCAGCCGTCGGCACCCCACTGGTCGAGGATCTGCTTGGTCGCGTGCGTGAGCAGCGGCACGGTTGCGTATTCCCATGTGGTGGTTTCACTCATATCCTGACCTTATCCGGCACCGTTCACCGTCCACGACTTATAGGCTCGTGATCGTGGCATCTCCGACATCACATTCCGGCGAATGGCCGGCAGGCGCCGCCCAGGCGCGACTGCACTTCGTGTCCGGCAAGGGTGGCACCGGGAAGTCCACCGTGGCCGCGGCGCTCGCACTGGCGCTCGCCGCCGGAGGTCGCAAGGTTCTGCTCGTCGAGACCGAGGGACGTCAGGGCATCGCGCAGCTGTTCGACGTGCCGCCGCTCCCGCCGGTCGAGACGAAAATCGCGACCGCGCCGGGTGGCGGTGAGGTGTCGGCTCTCGCGATCGACATCGAGGCGGCCTTCCTCGAGTACCTCGACATGTTCTACAACCTCGGATTCGCAGGTCGCGCGATGCGACGGATGGGAGCGATCGAGTTCGTGACCACGCTCGCGCCGGGTCTGCGCGACGTCATCCTCACCGGCAAGATCAAGGAGACCGTGGTACGGACCGACGCGTCGGGCGCACCCGTCTACGACGCGGTCGTCGTCGACTCCCCGCCCACCGGCCGCATCGGCAGCTTCCTCGACGTCACCAAGGCCATGGCAGATCTCGCGAAGTCCGGTCCGATCCGGTCGCAGAGCGAGGGTGTGGTCCGGCTGCTGCACTCCGACCAGACCGTCGTCCATCTGGTGACCCTGCTCGAGGCTCTGCCCGTGCAGGAGACGGCCGACGCGGTGGAGGAACTCGAGGCCGCCGATCTCCGGATGGGGACGGTCATCGTCAACCGCACCGCTCCCGAGCACCTGCCCGAGGAACTCGTCGACGACGTCGCCGCCGGCCGCATCGCCGGGCCCGCGATCCGGACGACGCTGGAGAAGGTGTCCATCAAGCTCTCCGACGACGATTTCGCCGGCCTGCTGACCGAGACCATCGAGCACGCCGCGGTACTCCAGGCGCAACAGGTGAGCGCCGCTCAACTCGACGAAGTGAAGGTGGCACGCATGTCCCTACCGGCCCTCGCCGACGGTGTCGATCTCGGTGGCCTCTACGAACTCGCCGACGTCCTCGCCGAGCAGGGTGTCCGATGAACGCACCGATCCGGAAGGTCCTCGACGTCGCCCGCATCCTGGACGACCGCTCGTCCCGGGTGATCGTGTGCTGCGGGTCGGGAGGTGTCGGCAAGACGACCACCGCCGCGGCGCTCGCGTTGCGCGCGGCCGAGCGGGGCCGTAGCGTCGTGGTGCTCACGATCGACCCGGCGCGGCGACTGGCACAGGCCCTCGGGGTCGCCTCGCTCGACAATTCACCGCAGAAGGTGGAGCTCGGGCCGGAGGCGAAGGGCGAGCTGCACGCGATGATGCTCAACATGCGTCGCACCTTCGACGACATGGTGCTCGAGCACTCGACGCCGGAGAAGGCCCAGCAGATCCTCGACAACCCCTTCTATCAGACCGTGGCGTCGTCTTTCTCCGGCACGCAGGAGTACATGGCGATGGAGAAGCTCGGTCAGCTCGCACAGAGCGACGAGTGGGATCTCATCATTGTCGACACCCCGCCGTCCCGGAACGCGCTCGACTTCCTCGACGCTCCCCAGCGGCTCGGGGCCTTCCTCGACGGGCGGATGATCCGGATCTTCACGGCACCCGGGCGTGGCTTCGGCCGCCTGGTGACCGGCGCGATGGGGCTCGCGCTCAAGGCGGTCTCGACGATCGTCGGGAGCCAGATGCTGTCGGATGCGTCGGCCTTCGTGCAGTCGCTGGACTCGATGTTCGGGGGCTTTCGCGAGCGCGCCAACCGCACCTACCGGTTGCTGCAGCAGCCGGGAACCCACTTCATGGTGGTCGCGGCACCCGAACCCGATGCCCTGCGCGAGGCGTCGTTCTTCGTCGAACGACTGTCGGGCGATCGCATGCCGCTGTCGGGCCTGGTGCTCAACCGCACCCATCCGACACTGTCGGCGTTGCCGTCCGATCACGCCCTCGCCGCGGCGGACCAGCTCGCCGAGGAGGAGGGCGTGGACGCGAAGGCCGCTGAGGCCGTTCTCCGCATCCACGCGCACCGGGCCGTGATCGCCAAGCGGGAGCTGCGGTTGCTACGCAACTTCACCGCGGCGAACCCTGCCGTCCCCGTGGTCGGGGTACCCTCGCTGCCCTTCGAGGTCTCGGATCTCGAGGCGCTGCGGGCGGTGGGCGAGCAATTGACCCGCGAGGCGTGATGTCTCGCGGGTCATGATCTCGGCGGTTCGTGTACCGGTGAGGTGGTGACTAGACCGCGCTCTGGTGCTGTCGCTGTGCCTGGAAGAAATCGGCCCAGGACTCGACCTCGGGATGCTGCTTGAGGAGAGCACGACGCTGCCGCTCCGTCATGCCTCCCCACACGCCGAACTCGACACGGTTGTCGAGGGCGTCCGCCCCGCACTCGAGCATCACCGGGCAGTGCCGGCAGATCACCGCAGCCTTGCGCTGCGCTGCGCCACGCACGAACAGTTCATCTGGATCGACTTCGCGGCAGCGAGCCTTGGAGACCCAAGCGATACGCGCTTCGGCCTGGTCGACGTCGAGTCGGGTCGTCGGGGTGGTCATGTGCATTCAGTTGCCCCTTTACTTTCCGAACGCCGGTTCGCGGTGTTCGAGGTCTGCGCCGTCCGTGTGCCGCAACGGCGCAAAACCTGCCCGTCAAGGTGTTATCTGCGTCACACTGATGTCTCAATCTAGGTAAACTGATGCCCACGCGCAAGGCGAACGAAACCTTTTCTGGTACGCACGTACAAAGTCCCACGTCGGAGGCGTTTTCACCTTGCCCGTCGTGCCACGCCCGCTCCCTGGAAACGGCCGGCCGGTCCCTCGCCACGTAGTGTGTAGGCGTGTCGATCCGAAGAACGGTGGCGAAGCTCGCTGGTTGCACTGCCCTCGGCGGCGTTCTCGTAGCAGGGATGCTCTTCCCGGCCGCGGGTGGTTTCGGGTATGTCTCGAACCGAGCCGCGGACACCGTCGACAACAGTTCCGCAGAGCTCGTCGAAGGTGTCGTCCCAGCCGTGACGACCATGGTCGACAAGGCGGGCGAGCCGATCGCGTGGCTCTACGACCAGCGTCGCTTCGAGGTGCCCAGCGACCAGATCTCCAACGAGATGAAACTGGCGATCGTCTCGATCGAGGACAAGCGGTTCCCCGAGCACCAGGGCGTCGACTGGCAGGGCACCATCCGCGCGTTCCTCACCAACACCACGAGCGGTCAGGTCGAGCAGGGCGCCTCCACGATCGACCAGCAGTACGTCAAGAACTACCTGCTCCACGTGATCGCGAAGACCGACGCCGAACGCCGCGCGGCGATCGAGACGACGCCGGCCCGCAAGATCCGTGAGATCCGCATGGCGCTGACCCTCGACGATCAGCTCACCAAGGACGAGATCCTCACCCGCTATCTGAACCTCGTCCCCTTCGGCAACGGTTCGTTCGGCATCCAGGACGCCGCCCAGACCTACTTCGGCATCGACGCCAAGGACCTGAACATCCCGCAGGCCGCGATGCTCGCGGGCATGGTGCAGTCCAGCTCGGCGCTGAACCCGTACACCAATCCCGACGGCGTGCTCGCCCGTCGCAACATCGTGCTCGACACGATGATCGACAACATCCCGGAGCGCGCCGACGAGATCCGCGCCGCGAAGGAACTGCCGCTCGGCGTGCTGCCCGAGCCCAACACGCTCCCCCGCGGCTGCATCGCTGCCGACGACCGCGGTTACTTCTGCGAGTACGCGCTGCAGTATCTCGAGAACTCGGGCCTGTCGCGCGAGCAGATCGACCGGGGCGGATATCTCATCCGCACGACCCTCGACCCCGAGGTCCAGAACTCCGTCAAAGAGTCGCTCGACCGGTTCACCAGCCCCACCGTCGACGACGTGGCCTCGGTGATGAACGTGATCGAGCCGGGCCAGGATTCGCACAAGGTCCTCGCCATGGGGTCGAGCCGCAAGTTCGGTCTCGACGCCGAGGCCAAGGAGACGGTCCAGCCGCAGCCCTACTCGCTGGCCGGTCACGGCGCCGGGTCGATCTTCAAGATCTTCACCGTCGCCGCCGCCATGGAACAGGGTCTCGGCACCTCTGCCGTGCTCGACGTCCCGTCCCGCTACAACGCCCGCGGTCTGGGCGACGGCGGTGCCCGCGGCTGCCCGGCCAACTACTACTGCGTCGAGAACGCCGCGCCGTATCCGTCGCGACTGTCGGTGACCGACGCGCTGGCACAGTCACCGAACACGGCGTTCGTCAAGCTCATCGAGGCGACCGGCGTCGACGCGGTGGTCGACATGTCGGTGCGCCTGGGTCTGCGGTCGTACCTGCAGCCCCGCACCTCCGGCTTCGGCGACCAGTCGATGGCCGAGATGCAGAAGAACCAGCACCTCGGCTCGTACACGCTCGGCCCGACGTGGATCAACGCGCTGGAGCTGTCGAACGTCGCGGCAACCCTCGCCTCGCACGGCAAGTGGTGCCCGCCCAGCCCGATCGAGGAAGTGTTCGACCGCGAGGGCAAGCCCGTGCCGATCACGCAGCAGGCGTGCGAGCAGGCGGTCGAGCCCGGTCTCGCCGACACCCTCGCGACGGCGATGAGCAAGGACACCTCCGCCGGCGGTACCGCTTCGGGCGCCGCGGGGTCGGTGGGCTGGAACCTGCCGGTCGCGGCGAAGACCGGTACGACGGAGTCGCACATGTCGTCGGCCTTCCTCGGCTTCACCAACCGGTTCGCCGGCGTGGTCTACACCTACGGCGACTCCCCCACTCCCGGCCAGATCTGCTCGGGTCCGGTCCGCCCCTGCTACGACGGCAACCTCTTCGGCGGTACCGAACCGGCGCGGACATGGTTCTCAGCGATGCTGCCGGTGGCGAACAAGTTCGGCTCCATCGAACTGCCCGCCCCCGATCCCCGGTACGTCCGCGGCGCGGGCAACGCCCAGGTTCCGGATGTGACGGGCCTGTCGAAGGACCGCGCGGTGCAGCGACTGCAGGACGCCGGATTCTCGGTCTCGGAGGCGACGATCGCCGGTGAGGAACGCGCCGGAACGGTGACGGGTACGTCCCCGAGCGGCTCGGCCGTCCCGGGATCGACGGTCACGCTGTTCATCAGCGACGGATCGGTCCGCGTCGCTCCCACCACGAGCGCCACCCCGGCCCGCCCGCGCGACCGCGAGGTGCCCGACACGACCCGCCGGTCGACGCCCGCGCCCATCCCGGGACGTGAGCTCGAGCAGAGCGAGTCGAGTCCGCCGGCGGAGGAGGAGTCCACTCCCACGACGACACCGAGCCGCCCCGACAACTGAGCCGCAGGGCTTCCACGGTCGGTTTACAGGCGTGAACGCACGGCTGCGGACAGGCGCTTGCCGTCGGCCTTGCCTGCCGCGATCTCGGTGGCGGCCTTCATCACCTGGCCCATGTTCTTCGGACCCGGCCGCGTGCCGAGTTCCTCCGCAACGCGCGCGAGGGCGGTGTCGACGACGTCGACTAGTTCGGCATCGGTGAGCGGGGTGGGCAGGTACTCGTCGATGATCCGTGCCTCGGCGTGCTCCTTGGCCGCGAGCTCTCCGCGTCCGTTCTCGGTGTAGACCTCGGCGGCCTCGCCGCGCTTCTTCGATTCCTTCGCGAGGACCTGGAGCACCTCGTCGTCGGACAGCTCACGCGCCTCCTTGCCGGACACCGCCTCGTTCCGGATCGCCGCGAGCAGCATCCTGAGGGTCTCGGTCCGCAGCTTGTCCTTGTCCTTCATCGCTGCGGTCAGGTCGGTCCGCAGCCTGGATTCGAGGGAGGATGTGGTGTCGCTCATGCCGGAAACGCTACGCGGGGCAGGCGAACCACGTGCGAGGACCACGCACGGCGGTACGCTGGAGAAGTGCCTGACCTGTCTGCAATTCGCCGCGTAACCCTCGGTGCTGCCGGCGCCGCCGCTCTCGGCCTCGGTTACGCCACGCTGATCGAACGGAACGCGTTCACCCTTCGCGAGGTCACGGTGCCGGTGCTCGCGCCCGGCGCGTCGACACTGCGGGTCCTGCACATCAGCGACCTGCACATGACTCCCAATCAGAAGCTGAAACAGAACTGGTTGCGCGAACTCGACGGCCTCGAGCCCGATCTCGTCGTGAACACGGGCGACAACCTGTCGCACCCGAAGGCCGTTCCGGCCGTCGTCCAGGCCCTCGGCGGACTCCTCGCCCGCCCGGGTCTGTTCGTCTTCGGGAGCAACGACTACTTCGCTCCCGTGCTGAAGAATCCGCTGGCCTACTTCGACAAGGACCACGACCGCGTCTACGGGCCTCCGCTCCCGTGGGGCGACCTGCGTGCGGCGTTCACCGAACGTGGCTGGCAGGACATGACGCACGTGCGCCGCGACATCGAGATCGGCGGCGTGCGCATCGCCGTCGGCGGTGTCGACGACCCGCATCTCGACCGCGACCGGTACGAGACGATCGCAGGTGCGGCCGATCCCTCGGCCGATCTGCGACTGGGCATGACTCACTCCCCCGAGCCGCGGGTGCTCGATCGCTTCGCCGAGGACGGCTACGACCTCGTTCTGGCGGGCCACACCCACGGCGGCCAGCTGTGCCTGCCGTTCTACGGCGCGCTGGTGACCAACTGCGGGATCGACCGGTCGCGGGTGAAGGGCGCGTCGCGCTGGGGTGCCCACATGCGATTGCACGTCTCCGCGGGTATCGGCACGTCGCCGTTCGCTCCCGCCCGGTTCTTCTGCCGTCCGGAGGCCACCCTGCTGACCCTCGTTCCGGCCTCGCGCGACACCGCGCAGCAGGCCAGCGGTGATTCGGCAGAGCGCGCCGGGTTACGTCGCTGACCAGCCGATTTAATCTTCTGCGGACTCGTGTTGTAAGCTGACCGAGGTTCAATACGGGGTGTGGCGCAGCTTGGTAGCGCGCTTCGTTCGGGACGAAGAGGTCGTGGGTTCGAATCCCGCCACCCCGACTCGTGGAAGAACTCGTCAGGGCACTTTCTCCTCACGGAGAAGGTGCCCTGACCGCATTCCGGGGCACCTTGTTCACCTCTCCGGAAAAGGACGTCCCCTCCCGTCAAAAAAGATTCTTCAAGTCTGTTTTTAGGGATTAAAACAGACTTGAATACCCTAAACTGAAAGGCGGCACCGCACTCGCGAGACGCCTCGGCTCTGGTCGGGCGGGAACGGACTCGGCGGATGACGCGACGACACAGGGCCTCCCGGCAGGACGCACCGGAGAATTCCGGAGGTTCCACACTCACCAGACCACGCCCCCGGCGACGACGGTGGCTCGCCGTCCTCGTGCTCGTCGCGTGCGCGTTCATCGCCGCGGGCCTTCCCGTCTACGTGGCCCCGCAGATCGAGATCGAGAACCTCAGCCCGTATCGCCGGACGGACGCGATCTTCGTCCTCGGCGGTGCGATCTACGAGCGCTATCCCTACGCGCTCGAACTCGCACTCGAAGGCTTCGCACCCGAGGTCGTGGTGTCGAATCCCAACGGCGCGAAGGACGTCTGGCTGACGGACCTGTGCGACCACCCGCGCTACGAATTCCCCGTCACGTGCTTCGAACCGGACCCGCCGACCACGCGCGGTGAGGCCATGGAACTGCGTCGTCTCGCGGAGCAGCGCGGCTGGAACAGCGTCATCGTCGTGACGTTCGTGCCGCACGTCTCCCGCGCGCGCTTCATCCTCGACCGATGCTTCGACGGCGAACTCATCATGGCCGCCAGCCCGGCCGACATCGCCCTGTCGTACTGGGCATGGGCGTACGCCTATCAGACCGCCGGCTACATGCGGGCCTTCTCGCACACGGGGTGCTGAAGCGGAACGTCAGGGCAGCAACCGGTCGAGGAACCGGTTGCTGAACACCCGGTGCGGGTCGTACTGCTCGAAAGCCGCGAGCGCGGCGTCCCAACCCTGCCCGGACGGTAGGCCGGTGCGGTACATGGCCGGCACCGTCTCACCGAGGAAACCGGGGTCGCGGTAGCCGCCCTCGTCGTCGAACGCCCAACCCTTCGACCACTCGGACCGGAAGGTCGCGTAATCGCCCGAGTAGTGGGCGGCCATCCACTGCTCCATCTCGCGGAAGAAGGCCGGCATCCCGGCCGTTCCGGGGATGGAGACGACGTTCATCCAGATCGCGGTGTCCCAGTCGGGCCGGTCGGGGCGGGGACGCACCGGCGACAGGTCGGGCACACCGGCGGCGTCGACGAGCACCTCGTCGGCGTCGTCGACCTTGCACAGACGTACCTCGAACGGCATGTTCACGGGGTACTGCCCGAGCGAGGCGTAGTGCGTCATCCGCTCGTGCAGCCACGTCGTGAACTCGTTGATGACGCGGGCGATGTTGTCGCGTCTCGTCACGACGACACCGCCACCGGCGACCACGCGCAGGGTCGCGGCGCGCAGGTAGAACAGCAGGTCCTTGGACCAGCCCCACAGATCTTTCGTGCCGGTCGCTGCGAGTCCCGCTGCCACCGCACCGAACTGCGACGCACCGAAGGTCGGTGTGACGCCCTGGGCGCCACGCACGACCTGTCCCAGCAGGTCGGTGAGTTCCTCGGGCAGACTGTCCGAGAAGTAGTAGTTGTACGGATCCTGCACCTCGCGGGAGGCGGCGGGCTTCTCCGGGGAGACCGACCAGATCTTGAGCCAGGGTGTCTCGGTGAAGGGGAACCAGATCGCCTCGACCCGCCCGTGCTCCTCGACGTAGCGCTCGAAAGTGCGCCCCGGCGAGCCGGGCGGGGCGAACAGTTCGCGCCACGGGATGTCGGTGAAGCTCTGGCAGCGCACCCGGTAGTTCGCTCCGGCCTGCAGCGTCACCGAAGTGACGAAGGTGCGTCCGAGGTGGGCGAGCAGGGGTCTGATCTCCGGTTCGGCGCGGCGGAACTCGCGGAGTTCGTAGGCAGCGGCCGACGGGTTCCACACCACGGCGGTCAGAGCCAGGACGAGATTGGACAGGGAGCCGAACGACTGGCCGGGGATCACCGTCTCCCCCGCCGCCGGGTAGGTGGCTCCGTGGGCACCGATCGACAGTGCCCCCGCGATGGAGATGTCGCCGATGGCGGGCGAGTTGGCCCAGCCCAGTCCGTTCGCTTCGAGCGTGGTGAGGATGGATTCGATGCTCGCGCCCCCTCCGGCCGTCACGCGCGGAGGTGCGGCGTCCGCGTCGACGACGACCTGGTTCAGCTGCGACATGGTGTCGACCAGCACGACGTTCTCGATGTCCTGCCCGGCCTCGAGGGTGAGCGGACTCCAGCTGTGCATCGATCCGCGGGGACGGATGCGGAAGCCGTGGGCGTGCGCCCAGTTCGCGAGGCGGACGACGTCGTCGGCGGTGCGCGCGGTCGCGGTCCACACCGCGTCGAACCGGATGGTCTTCGCCCAGTTGACGAACTGTTGCTGCGAGAGCGGGATGTCGGCCGGGAAGTCCGGCGGCGCCGGGATCGTGGCTGCCGGGTCGCCGAGCGGTACCGCACCCGCGAGCGTCCATCCCGTGACTGCAAGGACGGCTGCTCCGGCCGCTGCTCCGAGAAGACCGCGACGGCTGAGGGTGGGACCAGAGGCTCGAGCGCTCACGAGGGCGGGTTCCGTTCTGTTCTGCGGGCGCGGACTCCGCGAAAATAGAACAAGTTCTCTCTATTCTCCAGTACCGCTACCGGTGTGCGGCACCCTCGCTCCAGAACGACAGACCCGACGCCTCCAACGTGCCGAGGATGTGTTCGGGAGCGCCGTCGACCGACCAGACCGCCATCGCGACCGCCGCCACGGTGAGGGCCGGACCGAGGATGCCGAGCTCGAACGGGCCACCCGCACGGATGGACAACGCCGACGGCAGCTTGATCTCCCACCAGCGCGACCCGCGCCAGGGCACGAACGGAGCGAGGAAGGGGATTCCCTCCTTGGTGATGGCGTCGCCGAGACAGTGCGTCGCGCATCCGAGGGCCACCGCGACCCCCAGGCCCGTCGACGCAACCTCCTGCGGGAACCACGTCCACGACAGGATCGACAGCACTGCCGCGCTCAGGGTGACGACCACCCACCCGCGCTTCTTCGCCCACGACCCGAACAACCCGCGCAGTGCGAGACCGAGAGTGACGAACAGGACCCCGATGATCGCTTCCCTGCCGAAGCTCGCGACGAGTGCCGAGACTCCGGCTCCGAGCAGTGCCGCGAACAGCGCGGTGTGCGTCATGGTGCGGTGCCCGCCGCGCCGCTTCCGGTCGCGGCTGCCCTTGGTGAGCGAGTAGTAGCCGAGCGAGACCGCGTCGATGCCCCTGGCGAAGGTCTGGCTCACGGGCCCGAACGACCTCGCGACCGTCGACTGTGCCGTGTCGAGATCCGGAAGCAGGGCCGCCCCCGAACACACCGCCGCGAAGGCGAAGGCCTCCGCGGTGGACGCGGGTGCACCCCAGTCGGTAGGAAGCAGATCTGCGACGACGAGCCCCACCAGCGCCCCGGATACTGCATGGGTAGGACCCATCACCATGTCGGACAACACCTTTCGACGAACGAGCGCGAACCCGACCCGGCGTGACGACGCCGGCCCCGGATCTCCAACCTAACAACCACAGCCGACACACCTGTCACACGCGTGTTCGAACAGCCGATATGCTCGGCAGACGCCGGCAGGGCCGCCCACCGGAGAGGTGGACGGCCCTGGCGTCTGTGCCGGATTCCTCGTTTGCGAGGAAGATGGAGTTGTCGTCGTCGGATGGAGGGAGAGCGACATGGACACCACGCTGATCGTGCTGGCGCTGGCAGCCCTGATCTACTGGTGGGGACTGCTCTGATCCCGCCGCATCTCCCCCGGTGACGGGTCAGGCTCCGGCGCGCACGCCCGCCTCGACCCGCTTGCCGAGCTCCTCGTCGACGTTGCGCCAGTACTCGAAGATCTGCTCGTAGAGCGCCTCCGAGGTACCGCCGCGGACGTGTCCGACGATGTTGTTCACGAGGCGTTCGCGCTCCGCGTCGTCCATCACGTCGCGGACGAGGGTGCCCGCCTGACCGAAGTCGTCGTCCTCTGGGTGCTGCACGTAGCCCGCGCGCACGGCCTCGGTTCCGAAGTTCCACAGACCTTCGTCGCCGGCCCGCTCGGGATCGGCATGCGGACCACCGAAGCTGTTCGGTGCGTAGACCGGGGTCTGCGGATCGTTGAAGGTGAAGGCCATGTTGCCCTCCTTGCTGTAGGAGTCGACACGGGCGGCCTTCGCGGAGTTCACCGGCAACTGTGCGTGGTTGACGCCGATGCGGTAGCGGTGGGCGTCGGCGTAGGAGAACACGCGGCCGAGCAGCATCTTGTCGGGCGAGAAACCGATGCCCGGCACGACGTTCGACGGGGCGAACGCGGCCTGCTCGATCTCTGCGAAGAAGTTGCGCGGGTTGCGGTTCAGGGTCATCGTGCCGACCTTGATCAACGGGTAGTCCTTTTGCGACCACACCTTGGTCAGGTCGAACGGGTTGAACCGGTAGTTCTCCGCCTCCGCGACCGGCATGATCTGCACGTGGAGCGTCCAGCTCGGGAACTCGCCACGCTCGATCGCCTTGTAGAGGTCGGCGCGGTGGTAGTCGGGATCCGAGCCGGCGAGGCGGTCGGCCTCGTCCTGGGTGAGGAACTCGATGCCCTGGTCGGTCTTGAAGTGGTATTTCACCCAGAAGCGCTCACCGTCGGCGTTGATCCATTGGTAGGTATGCGAACCGAAGCCGTCCATGTGGCGCCACGTGCGCGGCAGGCCACGGTCGCCCATCAGCCAGGTGACCTGGTGTGCGGTCTCGGGGCGCAGGGTCCAGAAGTCCCACTGCATCGTGTGGTCGCGCAGGCCGGAGCCGGGCAGGCGCTTCTGCGAGTGGATGAAGTCGGGGAACTTGATCGGGTCCTTGATGAAGAAGATCGGCGTGTTGTTGCCGACCAGGTCGTAGTTCCCGTCCTCGGTGTAGAACTTCAAAGCGAAACCGCGCGGGTCGCGCCAGGTGTCGGGGCTGCCCTGTTCACCGGCGACCGTCGAGAAGCGTGCCAGCATCTCGGTTTTCACGCCCGGCTGGAACAGCTTGGCCTTCGTGTAGGCGGAGACGTCCTCGGTGACGACGAGCTCACCGAACGCGCCGGCGCCCTTGGCGTGCACGACGCGCTCGGGCACCCGCTCGCGGTTGAAGTGCGCGAGCTTCTCGACCAGGTAGTGGTCGTGGAGCAGGATCGGCCCCTGGGTGCCCGCGGTGAGCGACTCGTTGTCGCTGGCGACGGGGATACCGACGTTGTTCGTGGTGTAACGGGCATTCGTCATGGTGACCTCCGTATACGGATGTTCCGGGTCTCGGGACACGAAGCCGGTGGTTCGGCCCGCGGAGGGGCCGGACCACCGGTGAAGCGAGTGGGCGCTAGTCGGCGCGGCAATCGGGGCACAGGCCCCAGAAGGTGACCTCTGCTTCGTCGATGACGAAGCCGTGGTCGTCGGACGGCGTCAGGCAGGGCGCGGCCCCGACCACGCAATCGATGTCGACGACCGTGCCGCATGCGCGGCACACGAGGTGGTGGTGGTTGTCGCCGATGCGGGTCTCGTACCGTGCGGGTGATCCGGCCGGTTCGATCCGGCGGAGCAACCCGTTCCCCACGCATGCCTTGAGTACGTCGTACACGGCCTGCGTCGACACCGAGCCGAGTTCGTCGCGCACGTGGGCGGCAATTCCGTCCGCATCGGAATGCGGATGCTCGGCAACGGTTCTCAGTACGGCAACGCGGGGAGCGGTCACCCGCAGACCCACGGAGCGCAGTTGCTCCTTGGGGTCGAAGTGATGCTCGTGTCCTTGTTGCATGACACCAAGTATGCCCCTTTTCTGGAATAAGTCAAGAAAAGGATCGGTGCGGTGCCCGTCACGCCTACTTCGGGTCTCCGATCGGATCAGAGGTCGGTGTGGTCGGCGTCCGCCGGCGCCCGGCGCGCCTCGGTCGTCTCTCCGCACGGCCGGATCCTCACCGAGTGTCGAATCGGGAAGTGCGAGCTAGTCTTTCGTCAGGAAATCGGTCCGCACGTATCCCGGTTCGATCAGATTCACCCCGATACCGAGATCGGCGACCTCCGCGGCGAGCGCTTCCCTCAGGGCCTCGAGCGCGAACTTGCCCGCACTGTAGAGCCCCCAGCCCGGGAAGGTCGTGAGCACCAGGATCGACGAGACGTTGACGATGTGCCCGCGACGGTTGCTCCTGAACACCGGAAACGCCGCCCCATCACGTTCAGCACCCCGAAGATCTGCACGTCGAACATCGCGTGTGCGTCGGCATCGGCGATCTCCTCGACGGCGGAGAGACCGGCTGACCTACATACGCGACACGACTCGCGACGCGCCCGTGGACATCCGTCCGGAGGTGATGACGAGGCCGTGGTGGGTGCCGGGGCAAAGCCAGCGGCTCAGCGTCGGTCCCTCCGCCGCGACGGTCACCCGCGCGTAACGGAACTTCCCCCGCAGCCGGGCGATGGCGCGTTCGACGGCGCCGCCGGGGATCGGCTGGGCGAAGGTCAGTCCACCTGCGATCGGCAGTTCCGGGCCCTTCGGCGCGGCCGAGGTGGCCACGCTCCATCGGGCGCCGGTCGCGGAGAAATCGCCGAGGACGTCGCCGTCGAACTTCGCGAGCACCTTCGGCAGCTTCCAGTGTTCGCGACCACCGTGCACCGACGGCTCGGAGTCGACGGCGATGAACGGCACCGCCATCGCCGGGATCAGGTCGCGGCGCAGCACCGGGCTGGCCAGCACCTCGCGGTACGGCCCGACCGGCGAGTCGAGGTAGTCGACCATCATCGCGAGGGTGATGGGCAGGGTCGCGCCGGTCGGCCCGTACTGGGAGGCGTCCGGGGTGCTGCGATGCCACCACAGGGCGGCCCGCACGGAGGCCGGCCATGGCGGTGGCGGCGAGACCGGATAGTCGGTGCGTTCGTCCTCGCTCTCAGGCACTGTCCAGAGCACGGGCGCTCTCCTTCCGAACGGGGGTGATGGGCAGTCGCAGCGCCGCCGGGGCCTCGACGGGCACGACCGGACGCACGGGCTGCACGGGCTGCACGGGTTCGTAGGCCGACCCGAGCGGAGGCCGGTTGTCCTTCGCCCCCTTGTTCGGCCACAGCGCCAGCGCACGTTCGGCCTGCGCGGTGATCGTGAGGGACGGGTTCACGCCGAGGTTGGCGCTCACCGCGGAGCCGTCGACGACGTGCAGACCCTTGTGCCCGTAGACACGCAGGTACGGGTCGACGGTGCCGGTACGCGGCGAATCGCCGATCGCGCACCCGCCGAGGAAGTGCGCGGTCATCGGGATGTCGAACAGGTCGGCGATCGAACCACCGGCGTCGCCGTCGATCTTGTCGGCGACGCGGCGGACCGCTTCGTGGCCCACCGGAATCCACTCGGGCGGCGGAGTGCCCGGCCCCTGCTTGCTGGTCAGGCCCCGGCCGATCGGCGTGCGCCGGGTCGCGAGCTCGAGAGAGTTGTCGTCGGTCTGCATCACGAGAGCGATGACCGTGCGCTCGGACCAGTTCCGGACCGACAGCGAGCGGAGGAAGGCGGCGGGATTCTTCGCGGCGACACCGAAGAACTTCAGCAGTCGCGGCATCCGCGTGCCACCGTCGACGAGCAGCGCCTGGAGCAGACCGATCAGGTTGCTGCCCTTGCCGTACCGCACCGGTTCGATGTGGGTGTGGTCGTCCGGGTGGAAGGACGACGTGATGGCCACGCCCTTCGTGTAGTCGACGACGCGATCCTGCGCGGTCGCGGCGAGCACCGCCTCGGAGTTGGTGCGCACCACGGTGCCGAGGGCCGGAGACAGGTTCGGCAGGTCGCCGGTCTCGCGGCTCGCGAGCAGCAGGCGCGCCGTACCGTAGGTACCGGCCGCGATCACCACCTGGTCGGCGGTGAAGACCTTGCGGCGCTTCCTGATGCCGTTCGTGCTGCGGGTGTGGACCTCATACCCACCACCGGTACGGGGCACCACACGGGTCACCGTCGTGAGGGCGTGGATGTGCGCGCCGGCCTTCTCCGCGAGGTAGAGGTAGTTCTTGACGAGCGTGTTCTTCGCTCCCACACGGCAACCCGTCATGCAGCTGCCGCACTCCGTGCAGCCGGTGCGGTCGGGGCCGGCTCCACCGAAGAACGGGTCGGGCACCGTCCTGCCGGGCTCGTCGAAGAACACACCGACCGGGGTGGTCGTGTAGGTGTGGCCGACACCCATCTCGTCGGCGACCTGGCGCATCACCTCGTCCGCGGGCGTGATGCTGGGATTGGGGCGGACGCCGAGCATCCGTGCCGCCTGGTCGTAGTACGGCGTCAGTTCCGCTTCCCAATCGGTGATGTGACCCCACTGCGGGTCGCGGAAGAAGGGCGTCGGCGGCTTGTACAGGGTGTTGGCGTAGTTCAGCGACCCGCCGCCCACACCGGCTCCCGCCATGACGAGCACGTTGGGCAGCAGGTGCATGCGCTGTACCCCGTAGCATCCCACCTGCGGCGCCCACAGGTACTTGCGCAGCCGCCAGCTCGTCTCGGGCAGCTCGTCGTCCTCGAAACGCCGTCCGGCCTCGAGAACTCCTATCTTGTATCCCTTCTCGGTGGCGCGCAGTGCTGCGACGCTGCCGCCGAATCCGGATCCGATGACGAGGACGTCGTAATGGGTCATGCGCCCGCTCCTGCCGTCGCTCTGCTTCATGCGCCCGCTCCTGCCGTCGCTCGGTGTTCCGTGTAGCTCTCCGGGTCGAACTGCTTGGTCCGCGCCCGGTACTGCCACGTGAAGGTCGGCCACATCACGGAATTGCGGCCCTTCTCGTCGATGTACCAGCTGCTGCAGCCACCCTGGTTCCAGACCGTGTTGTTCAGCGCCGGGTCGAGATCGGCGGTGTAGCGGCGCACCGCGTCGTCGCGCACCTCCACGGCCGAGATGCCGTGACGCTCCATCGTGCGCAGCGCGTCGGAGATGTAGTTGGCCTGGGATTCGAGCATGTACACGATCGAGCTGTGGCCGAGATTGGTGTTGGGGCCGTACATGAGGAACAGATTGGGGAAGCCGGGCACGGTGATGCCGAGATAGGCCGAGGGGCTGCCGTCCCAGGTCTCGGCGAGGGTGCGGCCGTCGCCACCGCGGATATGGTGCGCGACCGGCGGTTCCGTCGGCGTGAAACCGGTACCGAAGATGATGGTGTCGACCGGGTACTCGGTGCCCTTGTCGTCGACGACACCGTTCTCGGTGACCGCTGCCAGACCGGAGGACACCACGTCCACCTTCGGGCGGGTGATGGCCGGGAACCAGTCGTTGGACAACAGGATCCGCTTGCAGGTGATCGCGAAATCGGGGGTCAGGCGCTTGCGCAGCTCAGGATCGCGCACGTTCTTGCGCAGCACCTGGCGTGCCCGGACCTCGAACAGCGGCAGGAGGTACTTGCGGGCGAAGGGCTTCGTCATGCCGACGACGTAGATCTCCCTCTGCCCGTATACGAATCCGCGCATGAGCTTCTGGACCAGGGAGAAGCGCCGGTAGAGCGTGCGGACCGACCGCGCGATGACGTGGTCGTGCTTGGGCATCACCCAGGAGGCCGTGCGCTGGAACAGCGTGAGATGTTCGACGCGGTCGACGATCGCCGGCACGAACTGGATGGCCGACGCGCCGGTACCGATGACGGCGACACGCTCACCCGTGAGGTCGTGGTCGTGATCCCACTCGGCCGAATGGAACTTCTTGCCGCGGAACAACTCCAGTCCGGAAACCTTCGGATAGGTGGGTGTGGAGAGGGCGCCGGTCGCGGCGACGAGCACGTCGGCCGTCAGGTCGCCACGGGAGGTGGAGATCCGCCACACGGCACGCTCGGCGTCCCACTGCGCCGCGCGCAGTTCGCACCCGAACATCGTCCGGTCGGTCACGCCCTGCTCACGTGCAACACGGCGGAGGTACGCGTAGATCTCCTCCTGGGTGCCGTACGCTCGCGACCAGTCGGGTTCGGGCGCGAAGGAGAACGAGTACAGCGCGCTCGGAACATCGCATGCGGCACCGGGATAGGTGTTCACGCGCCAGGTTCCGCCGACGTCGTCACCGCGCTCGAGGACGAGGACGTCGGCGTCGGGGTTCTCGCGCAACAGCGTTGCGGTCATACCGATGCCACCGAAGCCCGCGCCGACGACGAGCGTGTGCACGTGATCGGGAAGCAGTGCGAGACTCATTTCATCACCAGCGCCTTCCAGACCGGGAGCAGGCGCTCCCGGAATTCTCGATCGGATTCGGGGGTACGCATCAGGGCCGAGACGGCGAAGCCCCGGGCGATCTCGATGCTGAGGTCGATGTGGTCGGGCGAGACCCGGTCGCCCATGATCTCCAGGCAACCCGTGCGGAGCGCGTCCGACACCTTGCGTTCGAGCGGGATCATCGCCTCGTGCAGGGACGGATCGGTCCGCGCCGCGACCCACAGTTCGAGCGCTGCGGCGAAGAGCGGGCCGGAGAAGGCATCCATGAGCGTTTCGAAGCCGTGCTCCGGATCGGGTCGTGTCTCGAGGATCTCCTGCAGCCGCCTGTCGACGAGGTGCCCGACCGCCGCGACGACAAGGCTCTCCTTCGTCGGGAAGTGGTGGAGCTGGGCGCCTCGCGAGACTCCGGCACGTTTGGCGATGCCCTGCGTGCTGGTTCCCGAATAGCCATGCTCGACGAGCGAGTCGACCGCGGCGTCGAGCAGCTTGGCTCGCGTCGCGGCTGTGCGTTGCGCCTGGGTGCGACCACCGTTCGGCGCAGTGTCCTGGATCACGCTTCGCAGCGTAACGGGAAAACAACAAACAGTCCAGACTGCTTGTAAATATTTCTCGGGTATACCGGATCAGGCCCGAAACGCGACGGAGCGGGTGGACCCGAAGAGGTCCACCCGCTCCGTCGAGCAGATCGGAAGGTCGCCTAGACGAGCAGCTCAGCGATCTGGATGGTGTTGAGAGCAGCACCCTTGCGCAGATTGTCGCCCGAGACGAAGAGCGCGAGACCGCGGCCCTCAGGAGCACCCGGATCCTGACGGATGCGGCCCACGAGCGAGACGTCGTCGCCCGCTGCGGCGAGCGGGGTCGGCACGTCGACGAGGCGGACGCCCGGAGCGTTCGCGAGCAACTCCTGCGCACGCTCGACCGACAGCGGCCGCTCGAACTCGGCGTTGATCGACAGCGAGTGGCCGGTCACGACGGGAACGCGCACGCACGTGCCCGACACGAGCAGGTCCGGCAGGCCGAGGATCTTGCGCGACTCATTGCGCAGCTTCTGGTCCTCGTCGGTCTCACCCGTTCCGTCGTCGACGATCGAGCCGGCGAGCGGCACGACGTTGAACGCGATGGGCGCGACGTACTTGTTCGGGGCCGGGAAGTCGACGGCGTCGCCCGCGTGGACGAGCTTGTCGGCCTCGTCGGCGACGGCACGCACCTGGCCGACGAGTTCCTCGACGCCCGCCAGTCCGCTACCGGAGACCGCCTGGTAGCTCGACACGATCAGGCGCTGGAGTCCGGCCTCGTCGTGCAGTGCCTTGAGCACCGGCATCGCGGCCATCGTGGTGCAGTTCGGGTTGGCGATGATGCCCTTCGGTGGGTTCTTCACCTGCTCCGGGTTGACCTCGCTGACGACGAGCGGAACCTCGGGGTCCTTGCGCCATGCCGACGAGTTGTCGACGACGATCGCACCGGCGGCCGCGAAGCGCGGAGCCTGTTCCTTGGAGAGGGTGCCACCGGCCGAGAACAGCGCGATGTCGATGCCCTTCAGATCCTCGTCGGAGGTCGCCGCGACGTCCTCGACCACGATCTCCTCACCGCGGAACGGTAGCTTCTTGCCGGCCGAGCGGGCCGACGCGAAGAACCGAACCGTGTCGGCCGGGAAGTTGCGCTCCTCGAGCAGGGTGCGCATGACGATACCGACCTGCCCCGTGGCGCCTACGACCGCAATGGTCTTGCCCGTCGCTTCGCTCGCCTGATTGGTGGTCACGATTACCGCCCCGTTCCTGCGTGCACGACGGCCTCTTCGTCGCCGCCGAGCTCGAATGCCGCGTGCAGAGCGCGCACGGCGTCGTCGAGTTCGTTGTCATCCACGAGCACGGAGATGCGGATCTCCGACGTCGAGATCAGGTCGATGTTGATGCCGGCGTCGGCGAGAGCCTCGCAGAACTTGGCCGTGACGCCGGGGTGGCTCTTCATGCCGGCACCGACGAGGGAGACCTTGCCGATGTGGTCGTCGAAGAGGACCTGGGTGAAGCCGATGTCGCCCTGCTGCTTGGTGAGGAGCTCGACCGCGCGCGGGCCGTCACTCTTCGGGCAGGTGAAGGTGATGTCGGTCTTGCCGGTCTCGACCTTCGAGATGTTCTGCAGCACCATGTCGATGTTGATCTCGGCGTCGGCGACGGCGCGGAACACCTTGGCGGCGTAACCGGGGGTGTCGGGGATACCGACGACGGTGATCTTCGCTTCGCTGCGATCGTGCGCAACGCCGGTGATCAGGGCCTCTTCCACAGGGATGTCCTCCATCGATCCGGACACCATGGTGCCGGGCTTGGTGGTGTACGACGAACGAACGTGCACGGGCACGTTGTAGCGGCGGGCGTACTCCACGCACCGCAGCATGAGAACCTTCGCGCCGCACGCGGCGAGCTCGAGCATCTCCTCGAAGGAGACCTTCTCGAGGCGCTGCGCGTCCTTGACGATGCGCGGGTCCGCGGAGAACACGCCGTCGACGTCGGTGTAGATCTCGCAGACGTCCGCGTTCAACGCGGCGGCGAGTGCGACGGCGGTCGTGTCCGAACCGCCACGACCGAGAGTCGTGATGTCCTTGCTGTCCTGGCTCACACCCTGGAAGCCGGCGACCAGCACGATGCTGCCCTCGTCGAGGGCGGTGCGCACACGGCCGGGGGTGACGTCGATGATCTTCGCCTTGCCGTGGCTGCCCGTGGTGATCACGCCCGCCTGGGAACCGGTGAACGACCGGGCCTCGGCGCCGAGCGAGTGGATCGCCATCGCGACGAGGGAGTTGGAGATGCGCTCACCGGAGGTGAGGAGCATGTCCATTTCGCGGGCCGGCGGGGCCGGGCACACCTGCTGTGCGAGATCGAGGAGTTCGTCGGTCGTGTCTCCCATAGCCGAGACGACGACCACGACGTCGTTGCCCGCCTTCTTGGTCTCGACGATCCTTTCAGCGACGCGCCGGATCCGCTCGGCCGTCGCGACCGAGGATCCTCCGTACTTCTGGACGACGAGTGCCACGCTGGCCAACCTCCGGGTCTCGGGAACAAGTCCAGTGGCCCAGCTTACCGACCGCGGCTTCCATCGACCCGGGGCGTCTCAGGAAAGTGTCGTGCGCAACAGGATGACGTTGTAGTCGCCCCACCGCGAGGCGGTGAAGTAGAGATCCGTATCCGTGGACCACGGGTGGATGAACGGAGCGTAGAGACCGCCGATCTCGCGGTGGGGGACCAGCACGCGGGCCTCGCTCCACGGCCCCTCGGGTCTCGCGGACGTCCTCATCTCGATCGTGCCGTTCGCCTCGTTGCCGTAGAGCATGACGAACTCACCGCCCAGGAACTGCACCGACATCTCCCCGACGGCGGGTGGCACGTCCGGTGTGGCAGCTGCTGCACCGTTCGCGGGAGTGCCCCGAGCCGCGGTCCTGATGATCCCGTGCCGGTGATCCCGTGCCGAAGGATCCGGAGCCCGAACCCGAGCCGGGGAGTTCCCGAGTCGCAGGGTTGGGCGTGCGCCGCGGGGGGCGGAGACCGCTATGAGTCCGAGTGCGAGCAGTGCAGGTACCGCTGTCACGCACGTTCGTATCGATCGGGTCACGACATCACCGCCGCCCGGTCACACGGGACGCATGCGTGTGGGAGGTGCCACTTGGTCGAGGTGGGGTATGGCGCGATACACTGCTGGGCATGCAGCGCGTGCTTCTCCTCGGCCGCCGCGGCGGGATCTGACCAGACCGGCTTCCCGTCGCGGGGTTTCGACGCGCCGGTCGATATTCGATCTGGGCCCACAGGTCCCCTTTTCTCTTTGGAGTTACGTCATGTCACCCGCCGACGCTTTCACCTCCGGCTCGCGCACCATCACGCCGCCGAGCAAGCCGGCCCCGGCCGACCAGCCGTCGTGGAACAAGCAGAAGAACTCGTCGATGCCGACCTACCGGTACCGGCCGTTCGCCGAGGAAGTCGAGTCGATCTCGCTGCCCGACCGCACCTGGCCCGACAAGATCATCGATCGCGCCCCGGCGTGGTGCGCCGTGGACCTGCGCGACGGCAACCAGGCGCTGATCGACCCGATGAGCCCCGCCCGTAAGCGGCGCATGTTCGATTTGCTCGTACGCATGGGCTACAAGGAGATCGAGGTCGGTTTCCCGTCCGCGAGCCAGACCGATTTCGATTTCGTCCGCGAGATCATCGAGGACGGCGCGATTCCCGACGATGTCACCATCCAGGTGCTGACGCAGTCCCGCCCCGAACTGATCAAGCGCACCTTCGAGGCGTGCGCCGGGGCGCAGAACGTGATCGTGCACTTCTACAACTCGACGTCGATCCTGCAGCGTCGCGTGGTGTTCCGCGCCGACAAGGAGACCGTCGAGAAGATCGCGACCGACGCCGCGGAGCTGGTGCTCGAAGAGGCGAAGAACCACCCCGACACCAACTGGCGCTGGGAGTACTCCCCCGAGTCGTACACCGGAACCGAGCTGTCGTACGCCAAGGATGTCTGCGACGCGGTCGTCGAGACCTTGGGCGCGACCCCCGAGAACCCGGTGATCATCAACCTGCCTGCCACCGTCGAGATGGCCACCCCCAACGTCTACGCCGACTCGATCGAGTGGATGCACCGCAACCTGGCGAAGCGCGACTCGATCATCCTGTCGCTGCACCCGCACAACGACCGCGGCACGGGTGTCGCCGCGGCCGAGCTGGGCTACCAGGCCGGTGCCGACCGCATCGAGGGCTGCCTCTTCGGCAACGGTGAGCGCACCGGCAACGTCTGCCTGGTGACCCTGGGCATGAATATGTTCAGCCGTGGCGTCGACCCGCAGATCGACTTCTCGAACATCGACGAGATCCGCCGCACGGTCGAGTACTGCAACCAGCTGCCCGTCCACGAGCGCCACCCCTACGGTGGCGACCTGGTCTACACCGCCTTCTCCGGCAGCCACCAGGACGCGATCAACAAGGGCATCGACGCGATGAAGGTCGACGCCGAAGCCGCCGGTGTCGACGTCGACGACCACACCTGGGCCGTGCCCTACCTGCCGATCGACCCGAAGGACGTCGGCCGCACCTACGAGGCCGTGATCCGCGTGAACTCGCAGTCCGGCAAGGGCGGCATCGCGTACATCATGAAGCACGACCACGGCCTGAACCTGCCGCGTCGCCTGCAGATCGAGTTCTCGCAGGCCGTGCAGAAGGTCACCGACGGTGATGGTGGCGAGGTCAGCCCCAAGGAGATGTGGGACATCTTCCACGAGGAGTACCTGGCCCCGGTCTCGCCGCTCGAGCGCATCCGGCAGAAGGTCACCGCGGCCGAGACCGACGACGGTGAGGACAGCATCGCCGCCGTGCTGAAGGTCGACGGCGTGGAGAAGGAGATCTCCGGCAGCGGCAACGGCCCGCTGGCGGCCTTCGTGGACGCCCTCGAGTCGCTGGGTTACCAGGTGGCCGTTCGCGGTTACGCCGAGCACGCCATGTCCGCCGGCGACGACGCCAACGCCGCGGCCTACGTCGAGGCCGACGTCACGCGTCCCGACGGCACGACCGTCCTGGTGTGGGGCGTGGGCATCGCCCCGTCGATCACCACGGCGTCGCTGCGCGCGATGGTCTCCGCGGTGAACCGCTCGCACCGCTGATCCGTCTCCGAACCGAATGCGGTGGACCCATGAGGGTCCACCGCATTCGTCGTTTTCGGGGATTTTCACCCCGACAATTCATCTCGCAAATACCGTTTCGGGCAATTACCGCACTCTCCGGAAAGATACAGTTCCGAATGTTCGACGAGAACGAACCCGTTCACGGGTGATATCCGTCGAATTCCGCAATTTTCGTCCCGCAGAGTCGTTCTGCTCGAACCCGGAGTGTGCGTATGGAGTTCATGGACATCATCTGGTACATCATCGTCTGCTTCGCATTCATCGCGTACCTCATCATGCTGTGGATGATCATCGGGGATCTGTTCCGCAACCGCGAACAGTCCGGCTGGGTCAAGGCGATCTGGATCGTCTTCCTGTTCGTCTTCCCGTGGCTCACGGGCCTGATCTATCTGATCGTCCACGGCACCGGAATGGCAGAGCGCTCCGCGAAGGAGGCCGCGCAGTACAAGGCCGTGCAGGACGACTACATCCGCTCGGTCGCCGGCAAGTCGCCCGCCGAACACATCGCCGACGCGAAGAAGCTGCTCGACGAGGGTGTCATCGACCAGGCCGAGTTCGACGCACTGAAGGCCAAGGCACTCGCCTGATCCCGCGCGACCACCCGTTCGTTCACATCGACAGCTTCCGTGCCGCTGCGGTCCGGAAGCTGTCGAGCACGGCACCCACGGCTGGCCGTCGCGCCGCTCCCGGGCGGGTGACGAGCTCGTAGATCCGCGCCGCACGTACACCGGCCAGCGGCAGGCGCACCAAGGCGGGATGCAGAACCGAGTACCGCGGCAGCAGGGCCACCCCGTGCCCCGCCGCGACGAGTTCCTCGATGACACGGAAGTCGTTGATGCGGTGCACAACCCGAGCACGGATGCCCGTCACCGCCGCGACGGAGAGCAACACGTCGTCGACGGGGAATCCACCCCGCACGCTGATCCAGCGCTCCCCCGCCAGTTCGTCGACCTGCACGCGGTCCTGCGCCGCGAGCCGGTGCCCGGGAGGGAGGACGACATCGATCGGTTCGCGCATGAGCGTCTCGACGTGGACACGCGGCCCGGACAGCGGAGCCGAACGCTCGTCGCGGTGGGTGAGCACCACGTCGTAGTCGGCGAGCAGTGCGGGCGCGGCCGAGGCCGGGACGTCCTCGTCACTCACGTCCAACTCGACGCCGATCGCCCCGGCCGCCTCGAGCACGGCCGGCAGCAGGAGTGCTGCCCCGGAGGGGAACGACGCCACGCGCACCCGTCCGCGGGGCGACCGCGCATAGGCGGTCATCTCGTCGGCGGCCCGGTCGAGGGCGTCGAGCACCTCGTCGGCGCGCACCACGAGCGCACGACCCGCGTCGGTGAACCGCAGGCGTCGGCCGTCGGGTTCGAGTAGAGGCACTCCCGCCTCCCGGGCGAGCACCTTGAGCTGCTGCGAGACGGCTGACGGTGTCATCGACAACGCTGCGGCTGTCGCAGCCACGGTTCCGCGGTCGGCGAGTTCGCGCAGTATCCGCAATCGCACGACTTCCATGTAGTAAAACTACATACTTTCTTCAGAAACATTCGCTTGTACTGATTGTTTCCTGCGCAAAGAATTGACGGCATGCCGTTCCGGGACCGTCTGCTCGCGTTCACCGTCGTGGTGCTCTGGGGATGCAACTTCCTCGCGATCAGACTGGGCCTCGACCACTTCCCGCCGTTCTTCTTCGCCGGACTGCGCTTCGCGATCATCGCCGTCCCGGTCCTGCTGTTCATCCCGCGACCCGCCGTTCCCCTGCGCTGGCTCCTGCTCTACGGCGCCGGGTTCGGCTTCGCCCAGTTCGCCTTCCTGTTCTGGGCGATGGAGGCCGGTCTACCCACGGGCCTCGCGTCGCTCGTACTGCAGTCGTCCGCACCCTTCACGGTCCTGCTCGCCGTATTGTTCTTGCGCGAACGGTTCGACGGCGTCCGCCTCGCCGGTCTCGTCGTCGCCGTGTCCGGCATGGTGATCGTCGCCGTAGGGCAGGGCGCCGCGGACGCGAGCCTGATCCCCATGACCCTCGCCGTGCTCGCCGGTCTGTCGTGGGCGGTCGGCAACATCGCGACCCGCAAGGCGGGCGCTGCCGACCCCATGCGCCTGATGCTGTGGATGTGCGTCGTGCCCGTGCTCCCCTTCTTCGGAATCTCCTGGTTCGTCGAGGGCCCGCAGGCGTGGTCGACCCTCGATACCGTCGTCACCACCCTGGACGGGGGCCTGGCGCTGGCCGGACTCATCTACGTCGTCCTGGCGGGCACGATCGCCGGCACCGGCATCTACGCCTCGCTGCTGTCGCGCTATCCCGCCGGGGCCGTCGCGCCGCTCTCCCTCATGGTGCCGGTCGTCGGGTTCACCGTCGCGTGGATCACGCTCGGCGAGCGACCGGCACCGTCCTCCCTGATCGGCGGTGTGATCGTCATCGTCGGAGCCCTCGCCGCCCAGGGCGGACACCGCAGTGTGACGAGCAGGACGCTCCTCCGGCGACACAACGCTCCCGCGCCTGTGGAACACTCGCCGACGTGGGAACCAGCACAGGAATCACCGCACGTGGACGGCTCGCATTGCGCGCAGCCCGAGCCGCCGCGTGGGCGTCCCAGAAGGCCGGACGCGGTAAGGGCTCGATGATCGGAGGGCTCGTCGCCCTGAAGATCGACCCGGCACTGATGAAGCAGATCGGCCACGGCCGGCAGACCGTGCTCGTCACCGGGACGAACGGCAAGTCCACAACGACCCGTATGACGGCCGCCGCGCTCGAGACGATCGATTCGGTCGTCACCCAGGCGGACGGCGCGAACATGGACGCCGGGATCGTCGCCGCGCTCGCCACCGATCTCCGGGCGCCGCTCGCCGCGATCGAGGTCGACGAACTCCACACCCCGCACGTCGCCGACGCCCTCGAGCCCCGCGCGATCGTGCTGCTCAACCTCACCCGCGACCAGCTCGACCGGGTCGGCGAGATCAACATGATCGAGCGGAAGCTGCGTGAGGGCCTGAAGCGGCATCCCGACGCCGTGATCGTCGCGAACTGCGACGACGTGCTCGTCACGTCCGCCGCCTACGACAACCCGAACGTCGTGTGGGTCGCCGCCGGCGCCGGCTGGGCCAACGACTCGGTGAGCTGCCCGCGCACGGGCGAGCCGATCGCCCGCGAAGGCGACCACTGGTACAGCACCGGCTCCGACTTCGCCCGGCCGACACCGGACTGGTGGGTCGACGACGAGAACCTGTACGGACCGGACGGCCTCGTCCTCCCGCTGAAGCTGACCCTCCCCGGTCGCGCCAACCGGGGCAACGCCGCCCAGGCGGTCGCGGCCGCCGTCGCCCTCGGTGCCGATCCGGCGAAGGCCGTCGCTGCCGCCTCGGTCGTCGAAGAGGTCGCCGGTCGCTACAAGACGGTGCAGGTCGGACCGCATTCGGTGCACATGCTGCTCGCGAAGAACCCCGCCGGCTGGCAGGAGGCCCTGTCGATGATCGACCCGACCGTCGACGGCCTGGTGATCGCCGTCAACGGTCAGGTGCCCGACGGTGAGGACCTGTCGTGGCTGTGGGACGTCCGCTTCGAACACTTCGAAGGCGTGCAGGTGGTGGCAGCCGGAGAACGCGGCACCGATCTCGCCGTCCGCCTGACCTACGCGGGTGTCGAGCACACGCTGGTGCCGGATCCGCTGAAGGCCATCGCCTCGTGCCCTCCCGGCCGCGTGGAGGTGCTCGCCAACTACACCGCGTTCCGCGATCTCAACACCGCCATCGCCAGGAGAGCTGCCCATGTCTGAGTCGACCGTCCGCATCGGACTCGTCCTGCCCGACGTGATGGGCACCTACGGCGACGGAGGCAACGCCCTGGTGCTGCGCCAGCGCCTGCGGATGCGCGGTCACGACGCCGAGATCGTCGAGATCGGACTGAACGATCCCGTCCCCGAGTCCCTCGATCTCTACACCCTCGGTGGTGCCGAGGACGCCGCGCAGCGACTGGCCACGCGGCACCTGCAGCGTTATCCGGGTCTGCAGCGCGCCGCCGAGCGCGGAGCGCCCGTGCTGGCCATCTGTGCCGCGATCCAGGTGCTCGGCCACTGGTACGAGACGTCCTCGGGCGAACGCGTCGACGGTGTCGGCATCCTCGACGCGACCACCTCGCCGCAGCAGACCCGCGCGATCGGCGAGATTGTCATCCGCCCCACCCTCTCCGGCCTCACCCAGCCGCTGACGGGATTCGAGAACCACCGCGGTGGAACGACTCTCGGGTCCGATGCCACCGGACTCGGCCGCGTCGACCGCGGTGTCGGCAACGGCGTGGGCGACGGACTCGAAGGTGCCGTGCAGGGTTCGGTGATCGGCACCTATCTGCACGGTCCCGTGCTCGCCCGCAATCCCGAGCTCGCCGATCATCTCCTGATGCGCGCTCTGGGAGTCGACTCGCTGCCGCCGCTGGATCTGCCCGAGGTCGATCTGCTGCGGCAGGAACGGTTGCGCGCCTGAGTGATCAACCGTGCGCGGCGATGTGTTCGAGGACCAGCCGCGCGAGCTTCTCCGGCTCCTCGTCGGGAATCCAGTGGCTCGTACCGACGAGCGTTTCCCGTCGGTACGGCCCACTGACGTAGTGGGCCGTCGCGTCGACCCCGGCGGATCCGATCGCCCGCTGGTGAAGAACGAGCGCATGAACGCCGTCGGATGCGGAACGGACACCGCCGTCACGGTGCGGACGAGATCGGGACGATGCGCCGCGAGCACCCCCGCGACGGCAGCTCCCCAGTCGTGGCCGACAACGTGCGCGCGACCACCGGGTACCGACTCGATGAGCGCCGCGACGTCGCCGACGAGCAGGTCGAGGCCGTAGTCACGGCGGCGGGGTGGTGGGGCGCCGGGCGAGTAGCCGCGCTGATCCGGGGCGAAGGTGCGAACCCCGCGGCGTGCAAGTGGGGCGCGACCGCCTCCCAGACGCCCTGTGCAACCCCTGCTGCAGTCGCGGCGATCGGCCGCGAAACCTCCCCTGAACAGGGGTTCGGCCCGGTGATTCGCTTTACGCGTTCTCCGGGCCGGATCTCTGCTTCACGAGCTTCTCTCTGTCGTCCGCGGACGTCTCATAAGCTCGATTCGCACCTTCGATGTTAGCTACGTCACAGTGAGAATGCAAGCCTTTTCGTGCTGCCGGTCAGACCGAAGCGAGGGGGTATCCCAGAGTCGCCCAATCGTGCAGGCCTCCGCGGTAGTAGGCGAGCGCGGACGCGGGATATCCCGCGTCGATCAGCTTCCGGATCGCGTCGGGCGACTGAGGGCACTGGGGACCGTTGCAGAAGACGATCGTCGTCCGGGCGGTATCGAGCTCGTCCTTTCTCGCGACGATATCCTCGTGCGGGATGTTCACGGCACCGGGGAGGCTCACCCCGCTCCGGGAATCGGGCACCCGCGTGTCCACCAGCGCAGCGCCCCGGTCGAGCAGTTCGATCACCTCGAGTTCACCGACGGTCGCCACGCCCGCCACCACCTGCATCGGCTGCACCTCGCCCCAGGTCGTCTCCACCACCGTGCGGTCGGCTTCACCCTCCAGCGGGCGGGGAACGTTCTGGGGATCGCCGTCGCGCGTACGATCGGCACGCCTGATCTGCTGCTCGTTCGTCACGAGCCGGACTCTACGGGAGAGCAGTCGCGCTTCGCGGGATTGCCGGAATCCCACTCCCGCTGGGCGAGCATCGCCGTACCCATCCATCGTCGCAGGTAGCGGCGCAGATCGTCGTCGGAGCGTGGCGGGGTTCCCGGCGAGACGAAGAACGACTGCATCGTGCGCAGCACGTACTCGACCAGCTCCGCGAGGGAGTCGTCGTCGTAGCCGTGTTCCTCCCAGTCGACGTCGAACCGCTTGATCATCGCCATGCCGAACATCCACGCCTCCTCCGAGGCGATCGCTTCGGGATGCGGGTTCGAATAGGTGCTCGACAGCAGGATGCCGAGATGCGGGGTGCGACGCACCTCCGCGAGCGTGTAGACCACACCTTCGGTCATGGCCTCGACCGGATCGTCGAGTCCCGCGACCTGCCGGGTGAGTCGTTCCAGGAATCCTTCGACCGAGGCGATGGCGGCCGCACGCATGAGGGCGTCCGCGCTGGGGAAGTAGCGGTAGACCGTCTGGCGGATCACCCCGAGGGACTGGGCCACATCGGCGATGTTGATCTCCGCGCCGGTCCGGTCGATCAGGTCGACGGCGGCGGCAACGATCCGCTGCGACGCCTCTTCGTCGTCGGCGGGAGGACTCCCACCCCACCCACGTCTACGTGCCACTTCGCGCTTCCTCGAGCCGTCGCCTGGAGAAGGCCCGACGGTAACACAGCCGACCTCGGTGGATGTGGTGCGAAACGGGCTCCCGCGAGCGAGTGGGACACCTATCATACACATGACGCATTTCGTGTATGTTCACTCCGATCGGGGCCTCCCGGCTCGTTAGAGGTCCTCCCGACCGTGTCCCGAAACAGGTCCACAGCCAGCCCGGCGTCGAAGAGACGAGGTACCGCCCCATGACGAACCTGCAGGTCCGCAAGATGCGTTTCGCATTCGCGGATTACGACGTGCCGTTCCTGTGGAACGAGGAGAACCCGGCCTTCTCGAGCATGGCCAACGCCGTCTCGTTCCTCGCGATCGGCTTCGAGAAGATGATCGTCAACATGATCCGCGAGATCACCCCGCGCATCACCGATCCCGAGGTCCTCGAAGAGGCCAACGCCTTCATGTACCAGGAGGGGCAGCACTCCACCGCCCACCGGCAGCACGTGAAGGGACTGATCAAGAGCTATCCGGAGTTGCAGGAGACGCTCGACGACGTCATCGGCGCCTTCGACAAGCTCACCGCCGAGACTTCCCCCGAATACCGCCTCGCGTACACCGCCGATCTCGAGGCGACCTTCACTCCCGTCTTCAAGCTCATGCTCGACAACGACGCGGCGCTCTTCCGCCCCGGCGACGACCGGGTCGCCTCGTTGTTCATCTGGCATTTCGTCGAGGAGGTCGAACACCGCAGTTCGGCGCTCATCATCTTCGACGCGGTGGTCGGCAGCGATCTGTACCGCATGCGGCAGGCCCCCTCGGTGTTCAAGCACGTGCTCGACGTCATCGCCATCGCGTGCGAGGGCTTCAACAAGCATGTGCCGCTGGAGGAACGGAAGATCGACACGATGTCGATGTTCGCGTCGCACCGCCGTAAGCAGAACCTGCGGCGCCGGTTGCCGTTCCTCCAGTACCAGGATCACGGCCCGATGCCGCGCGCCTTCGACGTCCTGCCGCTCGGCGAACAGCTCGTCGCGCTGGTGGGCATCATCCGCAGCCAGATGCCCAAGCACAATCCCGACCACGAGAAGCTGCCGGCCCTCGCCGACGTGTGGTTCCGTCGATTCGACGAAGGCTACGACGTCTCGCACTGGTACACGGCGGAAACCGTGGGCGGGAGGAACAACTGATGTCGGACCTGTGCTCGCCCACCTTCGAGGACCTCTCGACCCGCCTCGGATTCTCGTGCGACGAAGCCGGGGGGATCTTCGAACTGCGCAGTCCGTTCGCGCTGGAGAACTGGACGCTGCCCGTCCTCGAGCTGACCATCGTGCTCGGGGCGGTGCTGATGCTCGTGTACGCGATCGTCCGGTTGCGGCGCACCGGTGACGCCACGAACCTCGTCGTCTGGCTCGGCACCCTCGCGTTCCTGTTCATCATCGAACCGCTGCTGTACTTCCCCGACGCCTTCGGCGTGGAGGACTACCTCGACACGATGTTCGCGCACAACGTGTTCACCGTCGAGTTCATGTGGGGACGCCTGCCGCTGTACATCATCGCGATCTACCCGATGATGGCGACGATCGCGTTCGACATCGTTCGGATGCTCGGGGTGTTCCGGCAGTACGGCACCGTCGTCGGCGCCGTCTGCGTGGGCTTCGTCCACCACGCCTTCTACGAGATCTTCGATCACCTCGGACCGCAGCTGCGGTGGTGGGAGTGGTCGCTCGACAACCCGATCAACCAGCCCTTCTTCGACTCCGTTCCGCTCCCGAGCGTCGTGGTCTTCGCTGCCCTGTGGCCGATGTCGCTCGCATTCTGCGCGCAGTTCTTCGTCGGCCGGCACATCGACGCCGGTCGCACCTTCGGCGGGCTCGAACTGACCTGGCGCACGATCACCGTCGGACTACTCGCGTCCGTGGGTGTGGTGATCCTCCCTGCGCCGGCGACCGTCATCGGCATGGGCAGCACCACGGTGCGCGCGACGATCTACGCCGCCGAACTCGCGATCCTGTCGCTCGTCGCGCTCTATGTGCTCTCACGCCAATGGGTGCGCTTGCGCAACAACGGCTCCGAGCGTCCCTATTCCAACGACCTCGTCCGCTGGTACGCCCTCGTCTATCTCGTCGTGATGGCCGTGCTGTGGATCGGTGCGCTGCCCGACTACTTCGCCGCGGTCGATGGGGTCACCGAGAACGGCGACCCCATCGGCAACCTGTGGTACACCCTGGCGTGCTTCGTCGTCGCGATCGCATGTGTGGCTGCGACCTTCACCGTTCCGCGCCCTCAGCCGGCAGGTACCGACGACATCCCTTCGAGGACGCTCGCCGGGGCGTAGTTCGCCCAGCCGGTGCCCGGCCAGTTGAACCACCCCGACGACGCGAGGACGCCGCCGTCGGGGTGGAGGGTCGTCCCGGTGACGAACGACGACAACCCGGATGCGAGGAACACCACGCAGTTCGAGACATCGTGGACGTGCCCCACACGTCCCATCGGAATCGCGATCCCGGCACTGGTGGCGTCGGCCAGAGCATGCTCCCCGACTGCGAGTTTCTCCAGTCCGGGAGTGGGCACGAAATCGGGAGCGACGTTGTTCACCCGGATCCCGTACGGTGCCACCTCCACGGAGAGAGTCCGGGCGAACTGCTCGACGGCCGCCTTCGCCGCGGAGTAGACCGCATAGCCGGGTGCGGCCCGGTGCGCCTCGATCGTCGTGATGTTCACGATGCTCCCGCCGCGTCCGCCCTCCCGCATCCGGGGAACTGCGAGCGAGCACGCCTGCAGCACGTGGGACAGGTTGGTACGCACGAGGGCATCCCAGCCCTTCGGCGAGGTGTCGACGAAGGGCGACCGGAAGGTGCCGCCGACGATGTTCACCAGGATGTCGACGCGTCCCCACCGTTCGTCCACCGCATCGAACAGGCCGGCCAGGACGGCAGGATCGCGGACGTCGCCGCAGTGCACGAGACACTCGGTTCCCGCGGCGACGAGATCGGAGCGGAGCGCTTCGGCGGCATCCGCGTCGATATCCAGAACGGCCGGGCGCACGCCGTTGGCCGCGAGGTCCCGGACGATCGACTCCCCGAGCCCACCCGCGCCACCCGTGATCACCGCAACCGCCCCGGCGAGCCCTGCGCGTTCCTCGAACCACCCCATTGCGGGCTCCTTCACGACAGATAGGTCGAGCCGAACGACTCGAGGAAATCGACTGTGGCCGACAGGCCCTCGATACGGCACGAGACGGACACCCAGTCGACCCCGGCCTTCTCCAGCTCGGCGAACACCTCGCGGTGCCGGTCGGGTCCTGCGGTCGACGACATGAGTTCGGTGCCGTAGGAATACACGACGTCGATCCGGTCCGTGCGGCCCGCAGCGAGTGCGCCGGATCGGACGTCGGCGATCTGCTCCCCCAGTTCTTCGAGGGGGCCGAGCGTGCGGGTACGAGCGGTGGCACTGAGTTGCCCGCCTCCCGACATCGGCATCCATCCCTGCGCACGCTGTGCGACCCGCCGCCGCGTGAGCTTCGAATTCCCGCCGATCCAGATGGGTATCGGATCCTGCACCGGCCGAGGCCGGGCGATGATGTCGCGGGCACTGAAGTGGCGGCCCCGGTAATCGAAGGGCTCACCGCGCCAATGGAGCGGAAGCACGTCGAGCGCTTCGTCGAAGAGGGCGTTGCGTTCGTCGAAATCGACGCCGAGCGCGTGGAACTCACTCTTCTGGTAACCCACTCCGAGACCGAGCGTGAAGCGCCCACCCGAGAGCTTGTCCAGGCTGGCCGCAGCCTTGGCGAGGAGCATCGGATTCCGGTAGGGCGCGACCGCCAGGTAGGTCAGCAGACGCAGCCGCTCGGTCGCCCCGGCGACATATCCGAGTGCGACGAACGGGTCGAGGGTCTGGTGCCCTCCGGCCGAGAGCCATCGGGCACCGGGCGCAGGACGCTCGCTGAACGCGAACGCGTCGAATCCCGCTTTCTCGGCGGCGACGGCCACATCCCGGACGGGCCCGGGATCGAGCACGTCACCCTCGGGCCCGTTGATCTCCGGGTAGTGGAAGATGAACCGCAACGTCATTCGAAGAACCTCTCGCGACAATAAGACTTTCCGAAAAGATAGTCTTATTCTCGAGATGTGCAACGCCGATCTTCGAGGATCAGCGCGCGTCGGCTCCGTCGAGCAACCAGCGGCCGTCGATCCGCTTCAGGGTGATGAGAAAGCGGGTGGCGTCGGTACGCCCTTCCGGTACCACGACGTTCTTCACGTCCTGGTCGAGGAAGACCAGCACCGTGGCGACCTCGCCGTCGAAACTCTCGAGCCCGGCATGATCCGCTCGCGCCGTCGACGTACCCTCACC